>NZ_CP176499.1:0-4800000 GCF_046267895.1 Amycolatopsis sp. GA6-003 | reverse complement strand
TCGTTGGTGGTGTGCGCGGCGTGCCCGGGGTGGATGAGGTCGATCCGGGTCTGCCCGGCGTAGAGAGTGACCGTGTCGTCGAAGACCAGGTCGGGCACGCGCAGTTCGAGCGTGCCCCAGTCGCTTTCGGTGAAGACGCCCTCGTACCGCTGGATCCCGTCGGCCAGCAGCGTCTCGCGGGTCTTGCGGTGGCCGACGACGGTCGCGCCGCCGACCAGATAGTTGCCGTTGGTGTGGTCGCCGTGGTGATGCGTGTTGACGAGCGTCGTGACCGGGCCGACGGTGTCGCCGACGGCCGAAAGCAGCGCGCGCGTCCGCCGTTCGGTCGCGCATGTGTCGATAAGCACAGCGTGCCCGTCGGCGTCGACGAAGCCGCAGTTGTTGATGAACCAGGAACCGTCGGGCTGGACGTAGCCGAACGCGCCGTCTGCCAGCTGTTTGACGCTCGCCGCGTCAGGGGATCGATCGATCACGCGCACACTATGCCGCCCGCGCCGCCGCTGCGGGGCGTCGGCGGCTCAGCTGTGCCCGGAAGTCTCCTCTTAGTCCGAATGGAGTAGCCGAGATGTCCGCGGCGCCCGGAATTCGCTGCTCCGGCAGGGTGACCTGCCGGGTGACTGGCGTTCTCGCGCATTTCCTGAAACGCTGCCGGATGTCATCATCGAACTCCGTTGGGTCGCAGTGGCCTGGGTGGTTCGTAGTTCGCGGTCCGGCGGAGAGCCCGTCGGCAGGAGTGGTCCAGGAGAGCAAGGGGAGATGGCGAGCACCGTCACCTCGCGCCGCAAGCAGCTCGGCAATGAGCTCAGGCATGCTCGAAACGCCGCGAAGATGACGCAGCAGCAAGTCGCCGAGGTACTCGGCTGCACCCAGGGCAAGGTCAACAAGATCGAATCCGGTGCGGTGGGGGTCAAGCTCGGAGATGTGCGGACCATGCTGAACGCGTTCGGGATCAACGGCGAAGAAGCCGACACTCTGATGAACCTGGCCCGGGCCGCGGCCGGGCAGCGCGGCCATTGGTCGGGCTACCGGTCGGTGGTGCCGCACTGGTTCCGCACCTTCACCGACCTCGAGCCGGCCGCCGCGGAGATCCTCACCTGGCACGGCGAGCGCGTGCCGGGGCCGCTGCAGTCCGAGCACTACATGCTCAAGCAGTTCACCGAGGCGGGAGCCACCGACGTCACGTCGCTCGTGCGCAACCGGCTCGACCGCAAGGCGGTGTTCGACCAGCAGCAGCCGCCGTACTACCGGTTCATCATCAGCGAGGGCGCGCTGCGCCGCGCGCCCGGCGGGTTCGCGCCCGCGGTGATGCTGGACCAGGTCGAGCACCTGCTCGCACTCGACCGGCACCCGCGCGTGTACGTGCACGTGCTGCCGTTCAGCGCGAAGCTCGCCGCGGTGCCCAACGACTTCACGATCATGCGGTTCCCGGACCGCACCCGCGACTTCGTCTACATCGAACACTCCGCGGGTGGGCTGTACCTCGACGACGTGAAGGACTTCAACATCTTCGTGGACTCGTGGGACCGGCTGCGCGGCGCTGCTCTGGAGCGGGGCGAGACGCGGCAGTTCCTCAAGGAGCTGGCGGAAAGTTACCGCGCGCAGATGACGTGACCAGTGCTTCGAGCACGGGCACGGTGTCTTCGGCGGCGGGGAGTGCGTTGATCTCGGCTTGTACGCGGCGTGCGGCTTCGCGGTAGCTGGGGTCGGCGAGGATCTCCGCGGCGGCTTGGCGGATTTCGTCCGGAGTGGACGTTTCCGGGTCGAGCGCGCGGCCGACGTGCAGCTCGGCGCAGCGCCGGGCGTTGCCGGGCTGGTCGGCGCCCATCGGGAAGAGCAGCGACGGCAGACCGTGCGAGAGCGCTCCGATCACGCTGCCGGACCCGGCGTGCGAGATCATCAAATCGAGGCGGGGCAACAGTTCGGCCTGCGGCACGAACCGTTCCACGCGGACGTGCGGCGGTTGCGGTCCGAACTCGGCGGGGTCGATCTGGGTGCCGACGGTGGCGGTCACGTCGGCGTCCAGCTGGCCCAACCCGGCGAGAGTGCGCTCGATGAGGTCGCCGGACTCCAGGTTGAAGTTGGTGCCGAGCGTGAAGTAGACGCGCGGCCTCTCGGCGGGCGGGCGGGGCGCGACCGGATCTCCTTGGCGGAACGAGAAAGTGCCGGGCGGCAGCGGCGAGCCGGGGTCGCGAAAGGACGGCGGGAGCGGCGAAAGCACCTGGCCGCGGGTCAGCAGGTTCAGCTCCGGATCGTCCGGCAGGCCGTGCGCGGCGCGGGCCTCGGCGAGCGGTTCGGCGAGAAGTTCCTTGCGCAGCAACGTTCCCGCGGCGAGCACCAGCACGGTGGCGCACGGCAGGCCAAGCACCTCGGCGGCGATCGCGGCGGAGAAGTCCACCTCGTCCCGGACGATCAGGTCCGGCCGCCATTCCCGGGCCAGCTCCAGCAGCACCGGCACGTGTTCGCGCGTCGCGCGGCGGGCGAACAGCTCGCGGATTTCCCAGTCGTCGCGCGCCGGATCGACCGGCGGCATCGGCTGTCGCGTCGCCTCGATCTCGCGGGGTTCGTTGACCGCGAAGGTCGTGAACCCGGCCTTGGCGAGCGCGGGTACGTGCGAACCGCCGCCGGCGACGGCTACCGTGTGGCCGCGCGCGAGGAGCGCTCGCGCGACCGGAGCCATCGGATCGAAGTGGCCGCGACCGCCGACGAACGAGAAGAGGATGCGCATCCACCGCAACCTAGTAGCCCGGACGTACCAAGGTCGTGGCATTTTCGGGCGGTTGCCGGGGGCGGCGGCGCGCGGCCGCGGCGAGTCGGCACACTGGTATCCGCACGGAAGGGGAAGCTGATGACTCAGGCACCGGATCCGGAAGCCCCGGAGGGCGTCGACCTCGATCGGCCGAACGCGGCGCGGATTTACGACTGGTTCCTCGGCGGCACCGCGAACTGGGCGATCGACCGCGAGTTCGGCGAACGCGCGGTCCAGACCTTTCCGATGATCAAGACCATCGCCAGGGCCGGCCGCGAGTTCCTCGGCCGCGGCGTGCGGTACATGGCGCAGCAGGGCATCGACCAGTTCCTCGACATCGGCTCCGGCGTGCCCACGGTCGGCAACGTGCACGAGATCGCCACGTCGGTGAACCCGAACGCGCGCTGTGTCTATGTCGACAACGAACCGGTGGCCGTCGCGCATTCGCAGATCCTGCTGGAACGCGAGGGCGTCGCCGACCGGCACGCGGTGCTCCAGGGCGACCTGCGCGACCCGGCCGACATCTGGCCGCGCGCGCTCGACACCGGCGTCCTCGACCCGAAGCGCCCGATCGGGCTGATCATGGTCGGAGTGCTGTACTTCATCAGCCGCGACGAGCCGGCGCTGGAGATCGTGCGGAAGTACCTGTCGCTGCTGCCTTCCGGCTCGTACTTCCTGTCCTCGCACCTGACCGACGACGGCGTGCCGACGAGCGACGGCGAAAGCCGCGAGGCGATCCACAAGCAGTACCAGCAGTCGAGCACGCCGTTCCACTTCCGCTCGCGGGCGGAGTTCGCGGAGTTCTTCTCCGGACTGGAACTGGTGGAGCCGGGGATCGCGTGGGTGTCGGACTGGCATCCGGAGGCGGGCGAATCGAGCGCCGGCGACCGGATGGCGGACGATCCCTCGTTCAGCGGCGGGATTTGCGCTCTGGGCCGCAAGCCTTGACTCTCGCTCGCCGGCTCCCGGGCCGCGCGACCCGTGGTCTGGACCGGTGGAGGTGGTCTGGACCTGCCAGCGGTTCAGGGTGCGGATACGAAAACGCTCCCCGGCAACGGACTTCCGGGGAGCGTGGACGATGCGGACTGCGGCTCAGCCGAGCCCGTGAAGCAGCGGTACTCGTGTCTCGCGACGGTGGCGGGTGCTGTGGACGGTGTCCGCTTGGCGCGGAGCCGGTACTTCGATCTCGGTGTCCACAACCATCGGGCTGCGCAGCGGGGCCTGGATCAGGCTGAACCCGAACCGGTTGCGCAATTCGTGATTGATCCCACGCCGGCCGCGAGTGTGTTCGTCCTCACGGCGGAAAAGCGTGGTGAGCCGTACGGCCATGGGATCACACCCCCAGTTCGGATAACGGGAACCGGCGCGGGTCGGCACCGGCCGGATCGGGGTGGTTCGCGCTCGGCGGGTCAACGCCGGGCACCAGGGAAACCGCTCCGTTGCGGCGTCTCCGCAGGGTCGTCACAGCACCTGGACCAGCGCCGATTCCGGCGAGGCTGGCGGATGGGCTCGCCGGTCCGAACGGGTCGGCTCGCATCCGCACTCCTCCCCGTTGTCTCGCGGCTGTTCCGCCGCCCGGGCCGGGTGCCCGGGCCGGTGCTGCCGGTGTTGGGCTGAATGTCGCAAGCCATTCACCCACCACTGACGCCCCGATCGCTGCGATTAATCCTACTCCTGGAATAATCTTCATGTCGAGATCGGGTCGAGTTGATCACCCGCTTGGCCCTGCGGTTTGCTCCGTAGTGACGCAAAGAAGCCGGGGACGTGCACCAGAACGCACGCCCTGCACAAGGCTCGGAGGTGGACGACCCATGGCGGATTATCCGTCGCCCCAGGATTACGACCCGGACACGGCGGAGTCGCTGTTCGCGGCCGCGGCCTGGGCGAAGTCGTTCGCCAGCGAACCCAACGGCGGCAACTGCGTCGAGGTCAACCTCTCCCGTCCCGGCCTGATCGGCGTGCGCGACACGAAGCTCGCGGCGAGCCCCGTGCTGGTCTTCGACCGCGGCGAGTGGGACGCCTTCCTCGTCGCGGTCAAGGCCGGCCAGTTCGACCTGCCGCCGAGCGACTAGTCCACCACGACGAGGTCTCGGCGGAGAGCGATTCGCAAACAGTCACTCGATCGGGTGGACTGCGGATTCGCTCTGGTCACCGTGGGTGCCGGGGGTTGTGGGCGCAATGTCGGTTTGGCGAGGGTTGCCAGCTGAGTAGGTTGGGCGGCCCGACCCCACGGAGCGAGCCATGAACCCACTCCACTACCTCTCCGCAGGCGAAGCACTGCACCTTTTCCGGACCCGGCAGCTGTCGCCAGTAGAGGTGATGCGCGCGGTGGTGGAACGGGCGGAGCGGGTCGAGCCGGACGTCAACGCGTTCGCCGAGCAGATGTTCGAGCAGGCGCTGCGGGCGGCGGCCGGCGCGGAGAAGCAGTACGGCCCGGGCGGCCAGCCGAGGCCGCTCGAAGGACTGCCGATCGCGGCGAAGGAAGAACAGCCCCTGGCCGGGCATCCAGTCACCGAAGGCACCCTGCTGCGTCCGCCTCGGACGGCGCGGGAGACCGCGATCGGCCTCGGCCGGATCCAGGCCGCCGGCGGCATTCTGCACGCTCGCACGACGACGTCCGAGTTCTGCTGCATGCCGTTGTCGCACACGCGACGCTGGGGAATCACGCGCAATCCGTGGAACCTCGAGACCGCGGCGGGCGGCTCGTCCGGTGGTTCGGGCGCGGCGCTGGCGGCCGGAACCGCCTTCCTGGCCACCGGATCGGACATCGGTGGCTCGCTCCGCGCGCCCGCGTCCTTCACCGGCGTGGTCGGGTTCAAACCGCCGCACGGCCGCAACCCGGTGCTCCCGCCCGCCGGACTGGACACCTACTACCACCACGGCCCGATGGCCCGGACCGTCGCCGATTGCGCGCTCCTGCAGAACGTCATGGCGGGCGAGGACCCGCGCGATCCGCACTCGCGGCTTCCCGCGGCGCGGATCGAATTCGGCGACGTGCGCGGGCTTCGCGTCGCGTGCTGCCCGGTGCCCGGCGATTTTCCGGTGGACTCGGAGGTCGCCGCCAATACCCGTGCCGTCGCGCAGGCGCTGGAGTCGGCCGGTGCGGTGGTGACCGAGATCGAGCTCGACTGGACGCTCGACCTGGTCAAACAGGCTCTGTGGGCGCACTTCGGGACCGGTTTGGCCGCCGAGGTGCTCGAACTGGACCGGCTGAACCCGGGCGTCATCACGCCGTACTGCCAGGCTTTCGCGCGCAAGGGGGTCGAGAACATTGTGGACGCTGAGACTGGCCATGCGGTCGAAGCGGCGATCCGCGAACGCCTTGACGCGGTGTTCGCGCGCTTCGACGCACTCGTCGTGCCGACCCTCGGTGCCACTGCTTTCGAGGCTGGCGAGGATTACCTTTCCGCGCAGGTTGTGGTGAATGGTGTTGCGCTGGAACACTTTTCGGACGCTTCGCTCACTCCGGCGTTCAACGTGTGCAGCGAACATCCGGTGCTCGCCGTGCCTTCCGGTTGGGCGAGCAACGGCGTGCCGACCGGGGTCCAGGTCGTCGCGGGCAAGTACGAGGACGGCACGGCTTTCCGCGTCGGCGCGGCGATCGAGCAGACTGTCGGTGCGGGTTTCGCGCGGATTCCGTTAACCGGCCAGGAATTCCCGCAGATGCGCTACGACCTGTGAGGGTTGTTCCTCGGGCAGGAAGTGTCCGCATTCTTCGAGACCGATTCCGGTGACGTCGTCCGCGTAGTCGCGCCAGATTTCGTGCGTGGGCAGGCTGCCGAGCAGACCGGCCTTGCCCCACATCGCCAGCACTGGCTGGGTGAGGCGTTTTCCGGCGGCGTAATCGGCGTCGTCCAGTTCGGCGTCGTCGGGGAACGAAGCGCGGTAGTCGTCGAAACCGGCTCGGAGCGCGCCGGGGGCTTCGAAGGCGCGTACGTACTCGGCGACGTCTTCGGCGGGCAGCCCGTGCCGTTGGAAGGTCCAGCGCTCGAAGAAGTATCCGAGGTAGGCGGCGATGTTCTGGCCCGCCAGCAGTTCCGGCAGGTCTGGCTGGAGGTGGAAAAGCCAGTGCCAGTAAGCCTTCCCGAGGTCCTTGTCGAGGCGACGCCACATCTCCCGGGTCGGCGCGATGTCCAGCACGGCCAGCCGTTCGACCTGGTCCGGACGGTCGAGCGCCCACCGGTGCGCGACCCGTCCGCCGCGATCGTGCCCCGCGACCGCGACCCGGTCGAACCCGAGCTGCTCGGCCAGCTTCGCGACGTCGGCGGCCATCGTGCGCTTGTCGTAGCCGGTGCGGGGTTTGTCGGTGCGCCCGTATCCGCGCAGGTCGGGAGCGATCACGGTATGCGTCTCGGTCAACGGCCCGGCGACACGGCGCCAGCAGTGCGACGTCTGCGGCCAGCCGTGCAGGAGGAAGAGCGGCGGACCGTCGCCGCCGCGGAGGTAGTGCATGCGCAGGTCGCCTACCTGCGCCATCGCTGATTCTAACCGGCTCATGGGGTTAGACGGTAGCGTGGGTTCTCACCGGTTTCAATGGTTAGAATGAGCGACATGGAGTGGGTGTTCCACGCCGGACGGCCGTGTCTGCACCTGGTGAACACGGTGCGCTCCCGGCATCTCCCGGAGGGCATCGAGCTGCTCACCGGCCCGGACGCGCTCGCGGAATGGCTCGACCTCGCCGGGTTCGGCCGCCTGCCGGTGACCGCCGCCCAGGTGGCTTCGGCGAAGGAGTTGCGCGAGGCGGTGAACCGGCTGCTGACCGCCAAACCGCTGGCCGCCGACGTTCGCCTGGTCAACGACGCGCTCGAGGCCGTCCCGAAACCCGACCGGCTGCTGCTGAAAGACGGCGTACTGCGGCGAGAAGCACAGGTGCCGACAGATCCGGTGGCGACGGCATTCGCCGTGCTAGCCGCGGACGCGGTCGACGTCGCGACCGGAGCGGAGGATGTCCGGATCTGCGCGGCGGATGACTGTGGCTTGCGATTTGTCGACACCTCGCCCCGCCGGACGCGCCAGTGGTGCTCGATGTCCCGCTGCGGGAACCGGGCGAAGGCGCGGGCGCATTACGAACGGACGAAGAACCGGTAAGCCCGCGGGTGTTCGCGCAGCCGCCCGTTCAGCTTGCTGCCCACTCGCATGGGGCGGTGGGCACGAGACTTTCCCCAAGCCGCGGTCGCTGTGGACAACCCGGCCGTAGTGGGCGGGGTTGTCGGTGGGGGCGGATATACTGGACAAGGGCCGTCCCCCGGAGAGGGTGGGGGCTGCGTTGGCGGGGCGAAGGGGAACGTCCCGCGTGCGGATCAGGAACAGCTGCCCGGTCGAATGTCCTTTTTGGAGCTTCGACCAGCGGAGGTTCGACATACTGGAGAACGGTTTCCGGACGGTGTCAATGGTCTCGAACAACGTGCTGATCGTCTCGTTCGGACCGAACCCGGCGATCATCGCGCGGTAATAGCGTTCGAATTCCGGCCAGGTCGGCGGCAGATCCCGTTCTCGCGCGCCGAGGATCCGGCCGATGCCGCATATTTGCGCGGTGCCTGCCATCCTCGCGGTCGGGAGATCGCCGTCCGGAAGATGCGCGCCGAGCGCGGGTTCGTAGCGCAGAGCACCGCGCTGCTGGCTGAACAGGTGCACTGCGAGGATCCAGCCGCCGGAGGCCCTGAGCGCGTAGCACTCGTCAAGCTCCGAAGTGGACATTGGTCGGCCGAAGAACCGTTGTGCGCCAACGGGGACCATGACCAGCGTAGCGTGCACCGTACGCGCCAGGATTGAACGAGCGGTGCGATTTCCGCAACCGCTCGGCCCCCGCTTGCGCACCTTTTGTCATCCCGCACCCCAGCCACCACCACTGGATGCGCGACCTGCAGCACGAGTCGAGTAGCAGGTCGCCGAAGTAACGCCCGCCGCCCTGCCGCGGACGACCGGCGGGGCCGCCTTAGCCGCGCGCGCCATGCAGCAGCATCATCAACGGCTCAGCAGCCGGAACGTCCGTGCCGGTCGCGAGCCGCCGCAATTGCAGTCCGGCGATCAGTGCGACCACCGGTCCGGCCACTCGCTGCGGGTCCGGCAGGCCTAGCGCGGTGAGAATCGTGATGGCCAATTCGTCATACGCCGCAAAGCATTTCGCGGAAGCCTCGTGCAATCCGGGGTCTCGCGCGGCTTGCAGGTACAGCTCGTGCGGCGCGAGTTCGTCCGTGCCGAACGGCAGCTGCTTGATCACGTGCTCGACGACGGTCGCGGCTTGTTCGAGGCTCAGCCCCTGCTCTCGGTACGTCTCGACAATCCCCGCCAGTTTCGCCGTTTCCTCCTCGGCGAACAGCAGCATCGCCTCGCGCAGCAGCTCGGTCTGGCTCGGGAAGTGATATGTGAGCGTGCCGAGCGAAACCCCGGCCGCGGCGACGATGCGCCGGTTGGTGAGTCCGCCGACGCCCTGCTCGCCGACCACTTTCAGGGTGGCGCGGAGGATCGCGTCGCGAGTGGTCACCACCCCGGCGCGGGGCGTCGGTCCGGCCATCGCAGCACCTCTTCCAGTTGCGCGGCAACCGAAATGAGCCGCTCCTCGGAATGCGACGGGCCGAGCAGCTGGGCGCCGAGCGGCAACCCGTCCGCGGTCAGTCCGGCGGGCACGTTCACCCCGGGCCAGCCCAGCACGTTCCACGGCCAAGCGTACGGGCACGCGGCGATCATCGTCTGATCGGTCTGCCAGCCGGAAAGCCCGTCGAACGACCCGATCGCGGGCGGCGGGGTGGCGGTGGTCGGCGTGAGCAGGACGTCGATGTCGCCGAACACTCCGCCGATCCGGCGACGCAGCACCGGTTCGAGCGAGCGGGCGAGTTTCAGCGCGGGTCCGGCGAGCAGGCCGCCTTGCTGGGCGTTGCTGCGCGTGCGCGGGTCGAGCGCGGACGGTTCCGGCACGCGCCGGGCCCAATCCCGCACGCCGGTGAGCGACCGCGGCAGGAAGGTGAGGCCGATCAGGCCGTATCCGGGTTCGACTGGGACGATCTCGTGCCCCAGCCCGGCGAGCGTTTCGGCGGTCTGCCGCACCGCCGCCTCGACTACTGGGTCGAGCCTGGTTTTGGTGGCGGTGAAGGGAATCCGGGTGGAGAGACCGATGCGCAGCCGCCCGGGTTCGCGCCGCGCCGCGCGCTGGAACGACGTGCCGGTGCCCGCGGTGACGTCGAGCAGCGCGGCCGCGTCGGCGACCGTCCGGGCGAGCGGGCCGAGCACGGTGAGGCCGTGGAACAGTTCGCCGTCGGTCGGGATCCGGCCGCGCTGGGTCTTGATCCCGACGAGCCCGGTCCACGCCGCCGGGATGCGCACCGAACCGGCCCCGTCCGACCCGAGCGCGGCGGCCACGATCCCGGCCGCCACCGCCGCGGCCGACCCGCCCGACGACCCGCCCGGCGTGTGCGCGGGCTGCCACGGATTGCGCGTCGCGCCGAAGGCCTGCCCCTCAGTGAACGGCCATTGCCCCAGCTCAGGCGTGTTGGTCTTGCCGATGATGACCGCGCCGGCCTGCTTGAGCCGCGCGACCGCGGGCGCGTCCGCCGTCGCCGCCGGAAACTCGCCCGGACAGCCGAACGCGGTCGGCAGCCCGATGAGGTCGACGTCGTCCTTGATCGCGACCGGCATCCCGAGCAACGGCGCGCGATCGCCCTCGGCCCGACGCTGATCAGCCGCGGCGGCCTCGGCGAGCGCGGCTTCGTCGCGCAGCACCCGGAACGCGTTGAGCACCGGCTGGCTGGCGTGCGCCCGGGCGAGCGCGAGTTCGGTGAGCTGCACGGCCGTGACGTCGCCGGACTCGAGCGCGGCGGCCTGGTCGGCAAAGGTCGTGAACTCTGTCGTCGCGGAAGGCATCGGCGGCTCCCCGTTCTCTCGTTCGCTCGAACGAACGTAGCACGACGACGGCTGGGAAGCACCCCTGACGACGGCCGCTCGCGGTGGTGCTCGATGAGTGCCGGGGAAGCTATTCGCCGCCCGCTGGGGTCGACCGGGAAGCCAAAGCCGCGAACCCGGCCACCGCTGGGGAAAGCCACCTAAACTGCACGTCACCAGCCCGGCCAGCGTACGGAGGATCGATGACGTTCGACTTCGCCCGGTTCCCCTCCCTCGACGGCTTTCCCCGCGCCGGTCTGCACCACGGGCCGACGCCGCTGGTCCCGGTGCCGCGGCTGGGCGAAGCGCTCGGCATTCCTCGGCTGCTGCTCAAGCGCGACGACGTCCATCCGCTCGGCGTCGGCGGCAACAAGCTGCGCAAACTCGACTTCCACCTCGGCGCGGCGCTCGCCGACGGGGCCGACACCGTGCTCACCTTCGGCGCGGTGCAGACCAACCACGGCCGCCAGACCGCCGCAGCGTGCGCGAAGCTCGGGTTGCGTTGCGAGCTGGTGCTGACCGCCGAAGTGCCGCGTTCCGGCGATGCGTACGAGCGGTCCGGCAACGTCCCGCTCGACCATCTCTTCGGCGCGCGGGTGCACATCTGTGCGTCCGACGCTGAAGCGGCCGCGACCTACGAACGATTGCTCGCCGAAGCTGCGGACGAGGGCCGGAAAACCAGGACGGTCCCAGTCGGTGGGTCCGACCCACTCGGCGTTCTCGGCTATGTGGATGCCGCTCGCGAGCTGGCGGTCCAGCTGGCCGACCTCGGCCTGGACCGTGCCCGAATCGTCGGTCCACATGCCAGCGGGGCCACGGCGGCCGGACTCGCGCTCGGTACGGAGCTGCTCGGTTCGCTGGACCTGGACATCGCCTGCGTCAGCCACCCGCTCAACGAGGCTGTGGACAACTTGACCCACCTCACCGCCGGCGCCGCGCAGTTGCTTGGGTTCGACCCACCGAAGCTGGAGCACGTCTGGCTCAACGACACGACGATCGGCGAGGGGTACGGCATTCCGGCGTCCGGGACCTGGGAAGCGATCCGGTTGTTCGGCCGCACGGAAGGCGTGGTGCTCGACCCGGTCTACACCGGAAAAGCCGCCGCCGCCCTGGTGGAATGGGCGGCGGCGGGACGGTACTCGCCCGAGGAGACCGTGGTGTTCGTCCACACGGGAGGGCTTCCCGGATTGTTCGGTTACGCGCCCGAATTCATGACCGAGGCGCAGAAGTAACGAGCACCGCGGCGCGGGCGGTTTCGGTCCGCACCGCGATGCGGAGCAGGACCAGCAGCAGCGCGACGTTCGCGATCAGCGTGAGCCGCTGCGTCGCGCCGACCGGCAGCACCTCGGTGAGCACGTGGAACGGCTGCACCCCGGCTTCGTCGAGGCGGACGAACAGGAAGCTCAGCGCGAACAGCCCGACCGCGGCGAGGCCGAACTTCAGCCAGCGCACCACGAACACGCGCTCCGCCGTGCCGCGCAACGGTTCCAGCATCGTGATCGCCGCGCTGGGCAGGCTCGCGAACGCGATCAGGCACGAGTACAGGTGGATGTCGCCGCTGAGCGGATTCGGGCTTTGCGGGTAGCTGGCCGGAAAAATCGCGGCGACCGCCAGTCCGAGCGCCCACAGCATGAGCAAAGCCTTGGTGCTGAACGTCATCGGCACGCCGCCGGCGATCAGCGCGCCGAGCACCGCGAGAGACCCGACGGCCACCGACAGCACGCTCGCCCCCAGCATGCCCTCCCCGCGGTCGGTGATCGTGTAGCTCGAAAGCGTGTCGTAGATCGGATCGTGCGAGCTGATGATGTGCAGCACAATGATCGTGAACAGCCCCCAGGCGATCGCAGCGAGTGCGGTCAGGCGCCATCCCCGGACGCCTCGTGAGTTCACCATGTAGCCAGATTGGCGGTTCCGCGGCGTTTCGTGATCAGGGAAAACCCCTGATTCAGCCCCTACCCGGTGAAATCGGCGAGGACGAGCACCTGGTCGTCGTGCCGTTTGGCGCGCGGCCAGCGGACCGCGTGCGGGTCGCCGTTTTCCGCGGCGCGTACTGCGTCGAGCACTGCTTCGGGGCCCTTGTTTTTGGCTAGCTGCAGGACTTCTTGCCAGGTGAAGAGGCCGTATTCGTCAACTCCGATCGCGACGCCGTCGGTGGCGATGAGGACTGCGTCGACGTCCTCGCGGGGCCAGCTGCGGCGGACTGCTTGGTGGGCGGCGGAGGGGTCGGCTTCGGCTACCCAGAAGCCGTCTTCGGCGTTGCGCCGGCGGCGGACGTCTTTGCCGGTTTGCAGGAGGCCGTTGGTGCGCAGGGAGAGGAGGCGGTCGTCGGAGACCACGTCGGTGCCGAAGTGTCCAAACGCGACTATCGGGCTGTCGGCGAGGACCAGGGCTTCGATCGTGGTGTCGTTCCAGCGGAGGATGGAGACGGTGCTGGAGGGGGAGTTGCCTGGGGTCAGGGCGTGGGTTTTGGCTACGGCGGTGATCGCGGTTGCCAGGGCTTGGCTTAGGTCTTGGGTCGGGTGGGTGGTGAGTTCTTCGGCCAGTTGGTCGCGGAGGAGGTGGGCGTACCAGCCGCCTGGGGGGAGGGCTGGGGTGGGGGAGGTGGCTCCGTCCAGGACCAGGATGGAGTGGTCCAGGAGGGCGATGTGATCTTCGGTGGGGCGGGGGTGGCCGTCGGAACCGACACCGGCTCGCTCGGCGGTCGAAATCTCGGGCACTGGTCGACTGTAGCTCGGGGGGTGTTTTCGGGCGGCTCGTCGCCCTGGGGGGCGACCTTGCCGATGAGTGGTTGCGTGAGGCACCCCGAAGCCCGATTGTGCTGACGGTTCGGGGGTGCTTGTCAAGGCGGGAAAGATGCCTTGACAAGCACCCCCGAACCGCAGGGAGGCTTCGTATCGGGGTGCGGGGGAGGGGCTGGGTGCCTCGCTGTTTGGGTGCACTGGCTGCGGTTGACGGGTGGGGCTTGCGCCCAATGCGGCCTTGAGGTGCATGCGGGGCGGTGTGGTGGGTCGTGAGGGGAACCGTGGGGCTCGCGGGCGGTGGCGTCAACTTGGGTTGACAATGGCGGGGTGTCAACCTATGTTGACACTATGACGGAAGCGACGGATTTGGCCGCTCGCGCTGGTGACCGGGATCCCCGGGTGGGGCTTCGGGCGGTGGCTGCGCTTAGGCGGTTGCTTGAGCAACTGGAGGCGGTGCAGGTGCGCAGCGCTCGGATGCACGGCTGGTCTTGGCAGGACATCGCGGCCGAGCTGGGGGTCAGTCGGCAGGCCGTGCACAAGAAATACGGGAGGCATTGATGTTCGAGAAGTTCACTCATGACGCCCGGAGAGCGGTTGTCGAAGCGCAGGCCGCTGCGCAGGAGGCGGGGGCGCGCGAGATTTCCGCGGAGGCTGTTTTCGCTGGGCTCGCGCGGATCGAGAACGGCGAGGCCGTGCGGTTGCTGCAAGCCCTCGGGGTCTCGCGCGAGGACGTCTTCGCTGAGCTTGCCCGGGTGCGCCGCCGGGGTGGGATCAGTGACGCCGATGCCGAGGCGCTCATCGAGTTGGGCATCGACGTTGATCAGATTGTCGAGCGGGTCGAGCAGACGCACGGGCCGGGCGCGCTCGCGCAGGCCAGTCGGCCTGCGAAGCGCACTCATTTGCCGTTCACCGAGGACGCGAAGAACGCGTTGCAGATGAGCGTGCGCGAGGCGCATGATCTCGGCGACAAGCATCTCGGGCAGGAGCATTTGCTGCTCGCGCTGGTGAAACAGCGCGGTCCAGTCGCCGATTTCCTCGCCGCGCGCGGGATCGATTATCCGGCGGTCCGGCAGGCCGTCGGCAAGCGTTAATGCTGTTCTCGCTCGTGTGCCCCGGTGCGCCACGTGACCAGGGGGAGCAGGGCCTGGGTCAGCGGGCCGATGCTGAGGGCGTACAGGACGGTTCCCACGCCGACCGTGCCGCCGAGCAGCCAGCCCGCTGCCAGGACCAGCACCTCGATGCCGGTCCGGACCAGGCGGACGGACCAGCCGGTCCGGGCGTGCAGGCCGGTCATCAGGCCGTCTCGCGGGCCGGGGCCAAGGCGGGTGCCGACGTACACCGCGGTCGCCAGAGCGTTCAGTACTACGCCGCCCACCAGCATCAGGATCTGCCAGACCAGTACGTGCTGGTCCGGCAGCACGGCACGCACCGCGTCGACGGTCACCGCGATCACCACCACGTTCGCGACCGTGCCGATGCCGGGGCGCTGCCGTAGCGGGATCCACAGCAGCAGCACGAACACCGACGCGATCGCGGTGACCGTGCCGAAGCTCAGGCCGGTGATCTTGGTGAGGCCCTCGTGCAGCACGTCCCACGGGTCGAGGCCCAGGTGGGCGCGGGTGAGCATGGCCATGCTCGCGCCGTAGAGCGCGAGGCCGGCGATCAGCTGGACACCCCGGCGCGCGGGGGCTCGGCGAAGACTGAGGGGACTGAGGTCGGTAACTGCCACTTCTCCACTATTGGCCACAGCTGGCCTGATCAACCATGGCCAATACGCGATAATTGGCCTTATGGAACCTCTCGGTGGACGCATTTCGGGACGGCGATTGGCCACCTTGCTGGGGGAATGGCGGCAGCGTGGCTCCCGCCAAGGTGCGTCCGACCTCGCCGCGGCGGTCGAGTTGCACGTGCTCGACGGGCAGCTGCCGATCGGGACCCGGCTGCCCGCCGAGCGCGAACTCGCCGACGCGCTCGGCGTCAGCCGCACGCTCATCGGCGCGGCGCTCGACCGGCTGCGCGCGGACGGTCTCGTCGCCAGCCGGCGCGGAGCTGGGTCGTGGGTGGCTGGCGTCGGGCACCGCGACGAGGCCGACGCGGTTCGCGACGACCTTCTCGACCTCGCGCGAGCCGCTCCGCCCGCGGTGCCCGGGCTGATGGCCGCGTTCGACACCGCGCGCCGGGATCTGGCCGAGTACGTCAGCGGCAACGGATATCTCACCGGTGGCCTGCCTCGGCTGCGTGAGCGGATCGCCGAGCGCTACACCGCGCGCGGCCTGCCGACCTCGCCGGACCAGGTGCTGGTGACGTCCGGCGCGTACTCCGCTTTCGTGCTCTGCCTGCGGATGCTGGCCGGGCCCGGCGACCGCGTGCTGCTCGAACAGCCGACGTATCCGAACGCCATCGACGCCGTCCGCGCGACGCACGCGCTGCCGGTGCCGGTCGCGCTCGATCCGGTGCACGGCTGGGATTTGCCCGGGATCGAGGCCGCGCTGCGCCAGGCCGCGCCCCGGTTCGGCTACCTCGTGGTGGACTTCCAGAACCCGACCGGTCTCCGCCTCGACGCGGCGGGCCGGGAACGGCTCGGCGGCCTGCTCGCCCGGACCCGGACGCCGGTCGTGGTCGACGAATCGTTGGTGGAACTGGATTACGAGGGCGATCCGGTCGACGGCCCGCCGCCGCTGGCCGCGTTCGGCGGGGATCTGGTGCTGAGCGTCGGATCGGCGGCGAAATCGCAGTGGGGCGGGTTGCGGCTGGGCTGGATCCGGGCCTCGACGGACCTGCTGGACCGGTTGCAGTCGTCGCGGTTCGCGGTCGATCTCGGCGCGCCGGTGTTCGACCAGCTCGTGCTGGCGGCGCTGCTGGAACCGGAGGGCTACGAGGTGCTCGCCCGGCGTCGTGCGGAATTCCGGGAGCAGCGGGACATCACGGTCGCGGCACTGCGCAAGTACTGTCCAGAGTGGACATTCGAGGTGCCGTCCGGCGGCTTGTCGGTGTGGTGCCGGTTGCCGGAGCCGATGAGCACGCGGCTGGCGGTGTCGGCGGCGAACCACGGGGTGCAGCTGGCGCCCGGGTCGAGGTTCGGAGTGCACGGCGGAATGGAGCGCTGGCTGCGGCTGCCGTTCGGGCTGCCGCGCGAGCAGTTGCCGGAGGCGGTGCGGCGGGTGAGCGCGGCGGCGGCTTCGGTGCGCGGCTGCGCGGATGTGCCCGCGGAGCGGATTCCGGTGACGTAGCGCGGTTTTCTTCCCCAAAAGTGAACAGCCGGTGCACCGGATGGGATCCAGCCACTCCAGGGAGGGTGGCGGTCACCTGTCCGGCGCACCGGCCGATCGTCCGAGGCGCTTCCCGGCACAGCCCCTCGAAGTGCCGGGAAGCGCCCTCGGTTCAGGCGGGCTTCGGTTGGCGCAGGCCCTCGCTCGGCGCGGTGAGCGAAAGCCTCCGGAGCACGCCCGTGGTGGGTCCCGGCGCCGCGGGGGCAGCGCGGCGCCGGGACCAGGACCCGATCCGGCCGGGCGCGGTCGGCCGGTCGGGAAGTGCGGTCATGGTTCAGCCCCTGGATTCGGTGTGGACTACTGCGAAGGGGTGAGCCCGGCGCGGCGAACGGGCGCGCGCGATCAAGAAGTTGATCTTGAGGTGGACGGAGCTCTCCCCGGGTAACCGGTCGGGCGGTCAGTCCGGAGAGGTGGTCGGCAGGGCGGCTTCCCTGCCTGCGCCGTCGACCTCGTGGTCGCGGCTGACGCCGATGAGCTTGAGCTGAGTGACGGTGTCGCCGTCGCCGGACAGCGCGGACAGCTGGCGCAGGCCACCGTGCCCGTCGTGTCCTGGTGAGACAGTCGACGCGGGCGCGGCAGGCGCGGCCGGTGCCGCGGGCAGGCCTTCGCCGCCGCCGCTGCTGCCGCCTCCGGCCTGACTGCGTTGCTTGACCGGCGGCGCGGGCTGAGTCTCCTGCTTGGCGGCAGGTTCCTGCGCGAAGAGGACGCGGGTGGCCACGGCGTGCGCGACCGGGGCGGGCTTGCTGACCTTCACCGCGACCGGCGCTTCCGGCTCTTTCGCCAGCTTGGCCGCCGGGACGGAGGCAATGACCGACCCGCTTGCCGGCGGAGCCGGGGCGACCGGGGCGACCGGCGGCTCGACGACTCGTACCGGCGCGGTGTCGAGCACGGTGTCGACCGAGGTGGCGGTGGTGTGCAGCGTCGTGTCGACGGTTCCGAGGATGCCGTCCAGCAGTCCGGGCTGGACGGGTTCCGGGCTGCCGAGGAGTCCGTTCAGGAGGCCCGGGCCGGATCCGCCGAGCAGGCCGTCGAGGAGGCCTTGCTGCGGTTCGCGGCTGTACTGTTCGCTGCTTGAACCGCTTGGACTGATTGCACTGCTGATGCTGCTGAGCAGGCCGGGCTGCGTGGTGGCTTCGGGCGCGGGGGCGCTGGCTGGCGCGTGGTGCTTCGGTGTGGCCGGGCTCGCCGGTTTGGCGGGCTTGGCGGCTGGCCGGGGCGCCGCGGCGCTCGGGCTCTCCGGTTCGCTTGCGGCCACGGCGGTCGGCCGGAAGCTCACGTCCGGCCGGGAGGCGTGGGCGGAGGCCTCGAACCGGTGGAGGCGGTTGTGCTTCGCGCCGGTCGCCGTGCCGGGCATGGCCCAGGTGAGCGTGCCGGACGTGGCTGTTCCGGCGTAGTGGTGCTCCGGTTCGGCTTCGTGGGTTTCGGGGGCTTCGTGCGCCGAAACGACCGGACGGTCCGCGGGATCGTCCGTCGTCGCGTTCGCCTGCGACAACGCCGCCCCGAGCAGCCAGCCGGCCAGGGTGAGCCCGCCGGCGACGGCGATCCGGGCGGCAGGGCGGGCGAGCGGAGCCGCCCAGGCGCGGGGCCGCCGTCGCGCGCCCGCGCGCGTGAAGGACGAGCCGGGCCTGGCGCGGTCGGCCATTCCGAGCAGCGCGGAACCCGCGGTCCCGAGTGGACTGGACGCGGACGTCGCGGAAGGTGCGAGGCCGCACGGAGTCGCCATGCCGGTCACGCCACCACCACCGTCCGCGCCTGAAGCTCGTGCCACCGCACGAGACTGATCTTGCTGGGGCTCTCTTCCGGCCAGGTCGCAGGTCCCCCGGGGCTGCCCTCTTTCTAGCACCGGACGCGAGTCTTTCATCTCTCCCGCGCTCGATCCACCCCGTAAGGCGGAACGTCCGCACCGGCTCTGGTGTCCGATCTGCCCTAGTCGATCACCCTGCGTCGCGTCAACCGGGCCGGATGCGGCCATCCGGGCGGCCGGTTCGCGGAGCGAAATCGGGCGTCGACCCGACGTTTCCGCCGCCAGGACACTCTGGGTACCCCCGTTCCCGCAGTGACCACGAGCGGCCGCGCGGCAGTCGTCAGACGAGTTTCCGCAGGCGTTCGACGGCTTCGTCGATCACCTCATTGCGCTTGCAGAACGCGAACCTCAGCAAATGTTTCCACTCGTCCGGGTGATCCGTGAACACCTTGACGGGTACCGCGGCGACTCCGGCGCGTTCCGGCAGCGTCCAAGCGAGTTCGGCGGCGTCGGCGAAGCCGAGCGGGCGCACGTCCGCCGTCACGAAGTAGGTCCCCGCACTCGGCCGGACGGCGAATCCCGCATCGGCCAGACCAGCGGACAGCCGATCACGCTTCTCCTGCAGGCTCGCGCGCAGGTTTTCGACCCACTCAAGCTCGTTGTCGAGCGCGTACGCGACAGCTGGCTGCAGCGGTCCGCCGGAGACGAAGGTGATGAACTGCTTCGCCGCCTTCACCGCGGCCACCAGCTCCGGCGTCGAGCAGATCCAGCCGATCTTCCAGCCGGTGCAGTTGAACGTCTTGCCCGCGCTCGAAATCGCGACGGTCCGCTCGCGCATTCCGGGGAAGGACGCGAGTGGAAGGTGCTCGGCGCCGTCGAAGACGAGGTGTTCGTAGACCTCGTCGGTGACCGCGATGAGGTCGTGCTCGACGCACAACCGCGCGACTTCCTCCAGCTGCGCGCGGGAAAACACGGTGCCGGTGGGGTTGTGCGGCGAATTCAGCAGCACCGCGCGGGTTTTCGGCGTGATCGCGTCGCGGAGGGCGTCGAGGTCGAGTTCGAGCTGGCCGTTCTCGGTCTCGACCAGGCCGATCACGCGCCGCTGCGCACCGGACATCGCGACCGCCGCGGCGTAGGAGTCGTAGTACGGCTCGACCACGATCACCTCGTCGCCGGCCTCGGTCAGCGCGATCAGCGACGCCGCGATGGCCTCGGTCGCACCCGCGGTGACCAGGATCTCGGTGTCCGGGTCGTAAGTGGATCCGTAGCGCTGGCGGTGCCGGCTGATCGCGGCGCGCAGCTCCGGGCGGCCCGGTCCCGGCGGGTACTGGTTGTCGCCGCCGAACAGCGAGTTCTTCGCCGTTTCGAGCATTCCGGCGGGCCCGTCGGTGTCCGGAAAGCCCTGGCCGAGGTTGACCGCGTCGTGCCGGACGGCGAGCGCGGTCATCTCCGCGAAAACCGTCGAGGCGAACGGGCGGAGGCGGGGGACGAGAGCTGGTTCACGCACGAGAACGCATCCTCACGGACAATGGCGGGGTGGAGCAACTCACCCCTGCCAAGGTCACGCCCGCGGATCCGCCCGGCGGCGCCGCCGGCGAAGAGGCGAAACGGCGCGGCCTGCGCAAGATGAAGCTGGTCGCGCTGTCCTTCCTGCTCGGCGCGACGATCGTGTTCCTGCTGACGAGCTGGGCGGAGTCGGCGGGCTGGCCGGGCTGGGTCGGCTACGTGCGCGCCGCGGCCGAGGCGGGCATGGTCGGCGCGCTCGCGGACTGGTTCGCGGTGACCGCGCTGTTCCGGCATCCGCTCGGCCTGCGCATTCCGCACACCGCGATCATCCCGAACAAGAAGGACCAGCTCGGCAACAGCCTCGGCGAGTTCGTCGGCTCGAACTTCCTGTCTCCCGATGTCATCCGCGACAAGCTCCGCCGTGTCGAGGTCGCCAGCAGGCTCGGCAGCTGGCTGTCGCAACGCGACAACGCGGAACGCGTGACGTCGGAACTGGCGACAGTCGTGCGCGGAGCGGTGACCGTGCTCCGCGACGAGGACGTGCAGGCGATCATGGAACAGGCCGTGGTCAAGCGCGTGATCGACAAGCCGTGGGGCCCGCCGCTCGGCAAAATCCTGGCGGGCGTCTTCGAGGACGGCGCGCACCACAAGCTGGTGGATTTGATGTGCGACCGCGCCTATGAATGGGTCCGGGACAACCACCAGACGATGCTGCGAGTGGTCTCGGACCGCGCGCCGAGCTGGTCGCCGAAGTTCGTCGACGAAATGCTGGCGGACAAGGTGTACGGCGAGGTCCTGACCTTCGCCTGGGCCGTGAAAACGGACGTCAACCACCCGATGCGCCTCGCGCTGGACAAGTTCCTCGGCGAATTCGCGCAGGACCTGCAGACCGACCCGAAGACCATGGAACGGGCCGAGCAGGTCAAGGGCCAGATCGTGAACCACGGCGAAGTGCAGAAACTGATCGGCAACGCCTGGGCGACGGCCAAGGAAATGCTGCTGAACGCCGCGGAGGACCCGTCGAGCGAACTGCGCCAGCGCGTCCGCGGCGGTCTGGAATCGCTGGGCAAACGCCTGGTGGACGACCCGACGATGACCTCGAAGGTGGACGGCTGGGTCGAGGGCGCGGCGGTCTACCTGGTGACCCACTACTCCCGCGAGATCACGACGATCATCACGGACACGGTGGAACGGTGGGACGCCGAGGAGACCTCGCGGAAGATCGAACTGCAGGTCGGGAGGGACCTGCAGTTCATCCGGATCAACGGGACCGTGGTGGGTGCGCTGGCCGGGCTGGTGATTTACGCGGTGGCGCAGTTGCTGTTCTGACGGCGCTGGTCGTCGCGGGGTAGCCGGGGGACGGGTGGTTGGGCCGGTTCGGGGTAGGCGTCCCGGTGCTCTGCGGAAGTCGGTCGCGGGCTCGCCATTTCGGTCCGGATGGAGGACGTGTGGGGGAGATGTTTGGCGGCTGCTTGCATGCCCGCCGGTTCGTTCTGCGCCAGGCGGGTGAAGGGGTTTTCGGCGACTGCTTGCATGCTCGGCGCTTCGTTGTGGTCTGAGGCGTGTGAGGGAGATATTCGGCGACTGCTTGCATGCTTGCCGTTTCGTTGTGGTCTGAGGCGCGTGGGGGAGATGCTCGGCGGCTGCTCGCATGCCCGCCGCTTCGTTCTGCGCCAGGCGGGTGAAGGGGTCTTCGGCGACTGCTCGCATGCTTGCCGTTTCGTTCTGGTCTGAGGCGCGTGGGGGAGATCTTTGGCGACTGCTCGCACGCTTGCCGCTTCGTTCTGCGCCAGGCGGGTCAAAGGGTCTTCGGCGACCGCCCGCACGTTCGCCGCTTCGCTTCGGATGGAGGAGCGCGGGGAGATGTTCGGCGATCGCCCCTGCGTCCGTCACATGCCTCATGCGGAGGCCGCAGGGTAGTGCAGCACATGCCAAAACCGCATGGCGAGGGGATCGGCTGCTCGCGGTCAGCACTCGTCGGTCGGTGGCCGGCTGTGCTGGCCCAGCCGGTGCGATTCGGGACGGCTGCCGCATCCCCGCTGGCGATCGAGGTGGATTTCGTTGTGGTTGAGCGGGATTCCCCACCGCGTCCGCGCTCGCTTGCTTGTCCGTGACGCCAGCGGAGCGCTGCCCGAAAGCACGCGTGCCCCGGCGCTTCAGCGGTGGTGCCGAGCGTGGGTCCCCAGCTGCGAGCGGGTGCGGCGGGTGCCCGGACGAATGCGCGCAGTCCTATACCACAGCGGCGGCCCGCTCAAACCAGTTGTCCACAGGAAGCTGAGTTATCCCCGGGGTTATCCACAGGAATTCACGGTGATGGCCTAATCCCTGTCCACAACTTGTGGGGATCCGGGGCATCTGCACGTGCACATGTGGTGTGTGTGGACAAGTTGTCCACAGGGGCCTAGTTGTGCACAGCCGCCGTGCGGGCACGCCACGAGCGGGCTTTTTCGCGGTTTCCGCAGACCCGCATCGAGCACCAGGTGCGGGAGCGGTTGCGGGATTCGTCGAAGAAGGCCCACAGGCAGTCGTCGGCGGGGCAGATCTTCAGGCGGACCCAGTCGCCGCGGATGGCCAGGCGGGTGGTCGCGGCCAGGGTCGCGGTGACGGCGTCCGGGGTGAACAAGGCCGGGCCGGTTTCGGTGAGGGTGAAGCGGAGCGGGACGTCCAGCGTGGTCGCGGGCAGCCGCGGATCGCCGACCGCGGCGCGCAGGCTGTCCCGTACGGCGCGGGCTTCGGCGGGATCGTTCGGTGTCACGTCGCGGTCCGCGGCCCACTGCCGCCAGAGCTCCGGATCGTCCAGCAGGTCGTCGCCCCGTTCGATGTCGACGGTGTTGAGAAAGGCGACCACCAGGGAAGCGTCGGTGTGCACCTGCCCAGTGTACGGGCGAAAGCTATTGCGACCTGGCTCCCTAACCGACATACTCGCTTTACTGGTTACGAGACGACGAGAGGATGGGGCACATGATGGGTGCGATTCCGACTTTTGGCGGCGTTGCGATCGACTGTCCGGACCCGGGGGCGCTCGCCGGCTTCTATCGTTCCCTGCTTGAGTGGGACGAACCCAAGATCGCTCCGGACAACCACTGGGCCACGCTCGTCGACCCGCGCGGCGGCGTCCGGCTGGAATTCCAGCGGGTGGCCGATTACCGCGCGCCCGAATGGCCGGGGCAGGACCAGCCGCAGCAGGCGCATCTCGACCTCGACGTCCCCGACCTCGAGGCCGCTCACCAGCGCGTTCTCGGCCTGGGCGCGAAGCTGCTCGACGATTCCCCGGAGACCTTCCGCGTGTACGCGGACCCGGTCGGCCACCCGTTCTGCCTCTGCGCCTGCTGACACGGCGCGGCGAATCCGCGTAGGGTCGGCTGCGTGATTTGTCCGAAGTGTCAGAACGTGATGCGCACGGTCGACAAGAACGGCGTCCACATCGAGCAGTGCGACGGCTGCCGCGGGATCTTCCTCGACCGCGGCGAGCTGGAGCAGATCGCCGGTGCGGAGAGCGCTTTCTACCGGCAGCAGCAGCCGCCGTACGGCCGTCCCGATTCGCCGCGTCCTTATCAAGGCGGGTACTCGGATTCGCCCCGGCCGTATCGGGGCGGGCATTCCGATTCGCCGCGCCCCTACCGAGGCGGGCACGCGGACTCGCCGCGCCCGTACCGCGGCGGCTACGGCGATTCGCCGCGGCCGTACGGCGGACGCCGCAAGCGCAGCTTCCTCGAGAACCTCTTCGACTGAGTTGTCCACCGTTCCGGTAGCGCTCGACCTGCGGATCTGTCCGGCCTGTGGCGATCGAGCGAGTTGTCCACAGGCCGACGGGAACCTCCTGCGGTGCGCGGAATGCGGGCATCGGTGGCCGTGCCGGCGGCTGCCGTTGTTCGCGTTGACCGGGCCGAGCGCGGGCGGCAAATCGACGGTCGGGCCGAAGCTGGCGCAGCGGTTGGCGGGCGAGGCTCTCGTGCTGGAGCAGGACGTCCTGTGGACCGGCGCGCTGCGTGACGACGTCCCGGGAAATCCGGCGTTTCGCGGTGCCTGGCTGCGGATGGCGGCGATGCTGCATCAGAACGGCCGGCCGGTCGTGCTGTGCGGGACGGTCGCGCCGCAGGAGCTGGAACCGTTGCCAGAGCGCGTTTTCTTCTCGGACGTGCACTATCTCGCGCTGGTCGCGGACAACGAGACTCTCCGGCGCCGATTGCGCGCCCGGCCGGCGTGGCGGGAGTGGGACGAGCCGCGGATCGAGGAAATGCTCGAGTTCAACCTGTGGATACGCGGGCAGGTCGAGTCCATCGACACCACCGAAGCCCGGCTCGACGACGTCGTGACCGCGGTGGAGAAGTGGGTGCGGGCCAGAATTGGGTCGGACCTAGGAATTAGGGCGTAAGCGGGAAGTGCCTAGGTTCGACCTAGGCACCCTTCACGCCTCTTCCGCGCGGACCCGCTCGTCGTAACGCCGTTGGCAGTCGCGGATCTCCGCCTGTGCTCGACGGTCCAGTCACAGAGTCGGCCAAACGGCTCACGCAGTGCGGCGGAAGCGCTGATTCGCGGAGGACTGGCGCGGGGCGCGCAGACGCGGGCCGGCGAGCGTGACCTGGAGGGGCTGCTGCGCGGGCTGGCGGGTTGAATCGGCGGCGGATCAGCCGCAGGGCCAACGGTTTTCGGATTGCGGATCGTCCAGCCAGAAAGTCTGTTCCTCGCTGCTCACCGTGAGACCGAAGCGCGATCGGCCAGGGCGGCCCAGCGATTCCCAGCGGCGATGAGCGTCCTCGGCCAGATCCCATAACGCGCGCGGACCTCCTTGCGCTACCTCGAAACCGGAGTCCGTGCGGCGGGTGCGGGCCCACGAACCGTCCGGATGGGACAGTGCGAAAGCGCCGTCCACGCCGACGTGTACCGGGCGTACCTCCGGCAGTTCCAGCGACGCGAAGAACTCGAAATGTCGTTGTGGTTTAAGCACCTCTGACATCGACAGCTTGGTCGGCCGCCATTGCGTGTCGTCCGCGGGCGGCAATTCCGCGAGCGGCGGCAGGCGATGGGCGCGCAGGGGCATGAAGCGGCCGTCGCGGGCCAGGACCTGGCCTTCGGCGGTCGTGCCTTCGCCGGCGGTGAGGCGGACGAGTCCGCCGCCGAGCGGGCGGTTCAGCGTGGTGACGATATGTCCGCCGGGGATGGTTTGCTCCAGCCAGGCAAGGGGAATCCGGGTTACCGACGCGGTGCACAGGACCCGGTCGAAAAGCACTCCGGCCGGGAAACCGAGCGCCCCGTCGCCGACGGCGCATGCGGGGGCGTAGCCGCAGGAGGCAAGGCGTTCCCGCGCGGTGGCCGCGAGGACCGGATCGATGTCTACTGTGGACACTTGGCCGGAACCGCAGCGGTGGCACAGCAAACCCGCGTTGTATCCGGTTCCGGTGCCGATCTCCAGTACCCGATCGCCGTCGCGGACCAGGAGTTCTTCCAGCATGATCGCCATGATCGCGGGCATGCTGGACGAACTGGTCGGCGTGCCGGGGACCGGCCCGTGCGCGCGGGCGCGGTCCCAGAGCGCCGGGTCGTCGTCGAGCTGGGTGACGAGGACGTCGCGCGAATAGACGCGGTCCAGCCAGTCCGGATCGCCGCGGTCGACCGCCGCCCAGCGGTTGCCCGCGGGCACGAAAAACCGCGGCAGGAAGGCGTGCCGGGGGACCGTGGCGAAGGCTTCCGTCCAGGCCGGATCGTGCAGCACGTCCTCTTCGACGAGGTGCCGGACCAGCCGTCGGCGCAACCGTTGAGCCCGCATAAGCCCAGGGTAACGGGGTGAGCGGAAGCACACCCGATGGTTGCAAGCAGGGTGCTTGCAATAGCTAGCACGCGAGCGTACTGTCGAGTAGGTCGCGAGGAGGTGACCGGATGACAGAACCCGGCGGAGCACAGCGCCCGATGGACAAGGTCGCGGACATCGCCTCCGACATCGGCGAGTACATCCGCCAGCAGCGCAGCTCCGCGAAGATTTCGCTGCGCCAGCTGTCGAAACTCGCCGGAGTGTCCAATCCGTACCTGAGCCAGATCGAGCGCGGGGTCCGCAAACCCAGCGCGGAGATCCTGCAGCAGATCGCGAAAGGGCTGCGGATCTCGGCCGAAGCGTTGTACGTGCAGGCCGGGATTCTCGACCTGCCGACCGGCGGCCCGGTCGGCGACGCGATCCGCGCCGACGCCGAGCTGACCGAACGGCAGAAGCAGGTCCTGCTCGACGTCTACGAGTCCTTCCGGCGCGAAAACGCCGCCGCGAACACCGCACCTAAGACCACCCAAGAGACCACTGAGGAGTCGGCATGACCACGCCCAAGACCGAGGATGTCCGCAAGGCCGTCAGCACCGCGCTCGACCAGGTCCGCACCCCGCTGCTCGCCGCGCTCGGCGCGGGCAACCTGGCCAGCCAGGCCGTGACCGACGCGGTCGCCAAGGCCCGCGCCAACGTCACCAAGAACACCGAGGCCGCCCGCAAGGGCCTCGAGGAGCTGCCGACCGACGTCGAGAGCCTCCGCGAGAAGCTCGACCCGGCCGAGCTGCGCAAGGCCATCGACGAGTACACCGAGGCCGCGCTGAAGCTGTACAACAAGCTGGCCGAGTCCGGCGAGCAGGCGTGGGACAAGATCGCCGCGCAGCCGCAGGTCAAGAAGGCCCTTGAGCAGCTGGAAGACGCGCTGACTGCCGCGCAGGAGCGCGTCGAGGACCTGACCGAGGAGACCCGCGAGCGCGTCGACGGCGTGCTGGCGAAGGTCACCAAGCGCACCCGCTCGGCCGGCGAGAAGGCCGCCCGCAAGGTGACCGAGGTGGCTGGTGAGACCGCGGACGCCGTCGAGGAAATCGGCGAGAACGTCGCGCACGAGACCCGGTCGGTGGCCCGCAAGGCGGCGAACCGCACCGCGCCGAAGACCGCCTCCCCGGCTCGTCGCACGACCACGAGCACGAGCACGCCGGCGAACGCGAAGAAGCCGGCCGCGCCGAAGACGGAGAAGTGACGGAGAAGCACTGACTGCGGTTTGGGCGCTTCGGTGCTCTGATCGTGGGGGCGGCTCGGTTCGCGCCGGGGTCGCCGAGGGCGAGAATTGAAAATCGAGGGGTCGTACGGCGGCCGGGTCGAGGTTTGACCCGGCCGCCGTGTGCTGTTTTGGGGAGGGTTCGGCGCGGCGGTTTCGGGGCGGGGCCGGGCTGCTCGGGCGGCCAGGGATGGGCGGCGGGGAGGATGGGTCGGGCCTAGCTCGGGGCGGGGGTTGGTGGGTTCGGCCTAGCCCGGGGGGGTGCGTTGTTGGGTTCGGCCTAGCTTGGGTCGGGCGTTGGTGGGTCCGGCCCAGCTTGGGTCGGGCGTTGGTGGGTCCGGCCCAGCTTGGGTCGGGCGTTGGTGGGTCCGACCTAGCTTGGGCCGGGTGTCGTTGGGTTCGGCCCAGCTTGGGCCGGGCGTTGTTGGGTTCGGCCTAGCTAGGGCCGGGCGTTGTTGGGTCCGACCTAGCTCGAGCGAGCGGCGTTGGGCCGGGTCTAGCTTTGGTGGCGTGTTGGTGGGTTCGGTCCAACTTGGTGGCGCGTTATTGGGCCGGGCCTAATTTGGCGGTCCTCTAACTTGGTGGGGCATTGTTGGGCTGGACCTAGCTTGGGGCGAGTCTCGTTGGGTTCGGCCTAGATCGGGGTGAGTGTCGTTGGGCTCGACCTAGCTGGGGTGAGGCATTGGTGAGCTCGGCCTAGCTTGCGGGAGCCGTCATTAGGTCGGACCTAAGCTCGCGGTGAAACGGTGGGTTCGACCTAAGCCGAGCAAGGTTCAGGCTCGACCTGGTCGCCAAAACCCCGGCAGGCACCCGGCGGCTGTCGAAGTGGTCCTCCGGAGTGACCGTTGTCACCCTGATTCCCGTGGCGGGGTCAACCGCGGCCGACCCGCTCAACCTGACCCTGACCAGCAGTCACGTCGCGATGCCGGGTTTTGGGGGAGCGGGCGGCGTGGGCGGTTTGCCGTAAGCTGGGCGTCGTGCTGGTTGCCGAATGGATCCTCGAGGTCATCCACTGGGGCAGCGCCTTGGTCGGGCTCTTCGCCTTCGTTCACGCGCTGCTGCAGCGGGCTGACGCGTACTCGGCGGCCGACCGCAAGACCAAGCCGATCTGGATGCTGATCACCGGCGGGGCCACGCTCGCCCTGGTGCTGTTCCAGATCCAGGGGCCCGGGTTCATCTTCTGGGTGCCCGCGATGGCGGCGGCGCTCGTCTACATCGTCGACGTGCGGCCGAAGCTCATCGAGGTGCAGCGGGGCCACCGCAACTGGTGATCGTCGGGCCGGGCGGATTACATTCGGGCCGGTGACCACCTGGACTATCGCTGGAAGCCTCACTGTCGTCCCCGCCCCGACTCGTCCTGACCTGCTCGCCGAGCCCGTCGCCAAGGCGCTCGCCGCGATGCCCGCGCCGGACGAACTCGGCGTTACCGAGATCGATCCGGAACTCGCTGACACCGCCGCGTTCTGCGAGGCGTACGGGTCGCCGTTGGCCGCGTCCGCGAACTGTGTCGTCGTCGCCGGCAAGCGGGCCGGGGAGGTTCGGTTCGCCGCGGCGCTCGTGCTCGCGACGACTCGCGCCGACGTCAACGGCGTCATCAAGCGTCGGCTCGACGTGCGCAAGGCGTCTTTCGCGCCGATGGACGAGGCCGTTTCCCTCACCGGCATGGAGTACGGCGGCATCACGCCCGTCGGGCTGCCCGCGGACTGGCCGATCCTCATCGACCAGGCCGTCGCGGACGCGCCGGAGCTGGTGATCGGCAGCGGGATCCGCGGCAGCAAGCTCCTGATCTCCGGCGCGGCGCTCGCGGGGCTGCCGAACGCGGAGGTCATCGACGGGCTCGCGCGCTGAACTGTCCATAGTGGACGAATCAAGTCCGGCCGAGAGCGAGATGGCCGCGCAGAATGCTGAAGCGCCAATCGGGGGCAGCCCGGCTGTTCTCGAGGTGCGCAGGCAGGAGTGCGAGACGGCCGTGCAGAACGCTGAAGCGCCGGTCGAGGTCGGTCCGGCTGTTCTCGAGTGGCGTAGGCAGGAGCGCGAGACGGCCGCGCAGAACGCTGAAGCGCCGGTCGAGATCAGCCCGGCTGTTCTCGAGGTGCTCAAGCAGGAGTGCGAGACGGCCGCACTGGATGCCGAAGCGCCGATCAAGGTCAGCCCGGCCGTTCTCGAAGTGCTCAAGCAGCAGCGCGAGGCGATGCTGTCCGCGCTGAACGAAGACCGTCCGGTCTACGGCGTCAACACCGGTATGGGGCGTCTCTCGGGAACCCGGCTCACCGCTGAGCAACAGAGCCGTCATCAGCGGAATCTGCTGGTCGGCCGGGCGGTTGGCGGCAAGCCGTGGTTGTCGGCGGAGTTGACTCGGGCGTTGCTGCGGATGCGGTTGCGCGGGTTTCTCCGCGGGGACGCGGCGGTCAGTCCCGAGCTGGTCCTCTTCCTCGCGGACCGGATCAACGACGGGTTCCTTCCGGCCGTTCCGCGCGACAGCCTTGGCAGTGCGGGCGAGATCATCCCGCTCGCGCACGCGTTCCAGACCTTCGTCGGGCTCGGCACGGTCCTCGAAGAAGGTGCCGAGATGCCGGCGGCGGAAGCGTTACGTCGGCGCGGAGTCAGGCCGTTTGTGCTTGGTCCCAAGGAAGGGGCGAGTCTGATCCAAGGCTCGCCGCTGGCCGAGGCGTACGCGTGGGTCTGCGGCAAGAGGCTGCGTCGGCTGATCGATTGGCAGACGCTCTGCGCGGCGATCACCGTGGACGTTCTTGGTGTGCCGCAAGCGATTTACCGCGGCACCCGTATCGAGAGGCTCATCGAAGGAGGTGCCACGAGACCAGGAGTCGTGCAGGCGCCGATCTCGGTGCGCGTCGGGCCGAAGGTGCTCGAATACGTCAGCCAGACCGTCGCGGAACTGCGGGAAACTCTCCACGAATCTTGGGAGACACCGGCGGACTCACCGGGTTTCGTGAACGGCGAGTTCGTCCCGACGACCGGCTACCACGCGGCGGCGCTCGGGCTTCGGATGGACGCGGTCAAGGCAGCGCTCGTGCACGCGGCGGAGGTCTCGGTACAGCGCCTTCATCGCCTGCTTGACCCGCAGTTCAGCGGTCTGCCGCCGCAGCTCGCGGTGGATCCGGGGCCGCAGGCCGGGCTTACGCCGTTGCACAAACGCGCGGCTGGCGAGTTGCACGCGATGCGTCGGCTGGCTGCTCCGGCGACGCTTGGGTCGCTCGACACTTCCGCTGGTCAGGAGGATGTGCAAGCGTTTGCCAGCCAGGCCGGAGCCGAACTCGAGGCCGTCATCGGACACTTCTTCGCCATCACCGCGTGCGAGCTGATCGCCGGACGGCAGGCGCGGTGTCTCCTCGAAACCCCAGGCGCGCCGAAGCTCCGCGACACGTACGCCTGGCTCGCGGCGAGGATCGAGCCGGTGGTGGTCGACCGTTCGCTGGGGCCGGAAATCGACAAGCTCGCCGAGGTGTGTCGTGAGTGGCGATCACGGTTAGAACCGGGATCGCCGCTCACGAGTCCCGACGGGCCTGCTGGAGCGCCAAACCACGAGGCGTAGCCAGCTTGGTCAGCAGCGCGAACAACCCCTCGCACACCAACGCCAGGAGCACCACCGCCAGGCCGCCGCCGAAGATTTCGCCGTGACCCTGCTCGCCGAGGGCGAAACCGTCCACGATGTACCGGCCCAGCCCGCCGCCGTCGTTGACGATCGCGCCGATCGCGACCGTCGCGACCAGTTGCAGGAACGCGACTCGCGCGGCGGCCACGATCACCGGCGACGCCAGCGGCAGTTCCACCCGCAGCATGATCTGCCATTCGCGATATCCGGTGCCGCGCGCCGCGTCGACCACGTCCTGCTCGACCTGCACCACGCCGGCGTAGGTGTTGGTGAACAGCGGCGGCAGCGCCAGCGCGACCAGCGCGAGCAGCAGCGGCCAGAAGTCCGTGTTCGCGCCCCAGCGGCTGGCCAGGAACCAGAACAGGATGATCAGCCCGAAGCTCGGGATCGCGCGCCCGATGTTCACCGCGCTGCTGGCCAGGAACTGGCCGCGCCGGTAGTGCCCGAGGACCAGCGCGAGCGGGACGGTCAGGATGATCGAAAGCACGAGCGCCAGCGCGGAAAACCACAGATGCTGCACCGTCCGGAACGGAATCCCGGCCGGATCGGTCCAGCTCCAGCGGTTCGGGTCGGCGAGCCAGTGGCTCAGCTGCTCGAAAAAGCTCATCGCACGGACCTCCGCGCCCACGGGGCCAGCGCGCGTTCGCTCAGCCACAGCAGCAAATCGACCAGCACGGCGAGCGCGATCGACAACACGACGCCGACGATGATCGGGCTCGGATTCGGGACCGTCGTCTGGATGCCGGCCCGGATGAAGTAGCCGAGCCCGCCCTTGCCGAGCAGCGACGTGACGGTGACCAGGCCGATCGTCGTCACCGCGGCCACCCGCAGCCCGGCGATCACGACCGGCAGCGCCAGCGGCAGCTCCACCTGCCACAACAGCCGCCGCGGCGTGAAGCCCATGCCGACCGCGGCTTCGCGCACTTCGGTCGGCACCTGCTGCACGCCGGTCACGATGTTGCGGATCAGGATCAGCAGCGTGTACGTCGCGAGCGGGATGACCGACGTGGCGAAGGAGAACCCAAGCAACGGAACCAGCAGCGCGAACGCGCCCAGGCTCGGGATCACGTAGAGCGCGCCCGCCGCGCCGACCACGAACGGATAGAACCAGCGGTAGCGCAGGCACAGCGTGGCCAGCGCGAGCGAGAGCACGAGGCCGACGCCGAGCGCAGTCGCGGTGAGGGCGATGTGCTCGCCGAGCCGCTGAAGAATCGCGTCAGCGTTGCGTTCCACCCAACGCCATTCGAAGAGGGGACGGCTGCTGTCGGCCAGCAGCGGGGTCACGGACGCGTGCACGGCGCGACCTTACCCCGATCGAGCGACATTATTCCGCCTCGTGAGATTCCGTGGCGAGGATTCCTCACCAGTGGTTTCTGTCGGGGGTCGAGGTTAGGGTCCATTCCCACTAACGAGTGAACTGAGGAGTGTGGGGACACGTGCGCTGGACCCGGACCATCCGAGTGGCCGCGCTGCTGGCGACGGCAGCGCTCGGTTTGACCGCGTGCGGTGGGGGAAGCGACCAGCCGGCCGCGCCGAGCAAGGGCGGCGCTCCGATCGTCGTCGCCTCGTTCAACTTCACCGACAGCCAGATCCTGGCCGAGATCTACGCGGGCGCGCTGGAGGCCAAGGGCTATCCGGTCACCCGGAAGCTGAACCTCGGCTCGCGGGAGCTGGTCTACCCGTCGCTGAAATCCGGCGAACTGCAGTTCCTGCCGGAGTACCAGGGCGCGGCGATCACGACCGGCTTCGGCAAGGAAGCGACCAAGGACGCCAAGTCCGAGCACGAACAGCTGGAGAAGCTTTTCGCGCCGGAGGGCGTCGGGCTGCTGAACTACGCGGCGGCCGAGGACAAGAACACCTACCTCGTGAAGGCCGACCTGGCGAAGTCGAAGGGCATCGCGTCGATCAGCGACCTGAAGAAGCTCGACAAGGTCGTGATGGCCGGTGCGCCGGAGTGCGAGAAGCGGCTGCCCTGCTTCAAGGGCTTCAAGGACGTCTACCAGCTGACGAACATCACCTTCCAGACCGTGCAGGAGGCCGGGCCGCGCGTGCAGCAGCTCAACTCCGGCGCGGTCACGGTGATCCCGGTCGACTCGGTCAGCCCGCTGGTCGGCGACCCGCAGTACGTCGCGCTCAAGGACGACCTCGCCATCGTGCCCACCGAGAACGTGGTGCCCGCGGTGAACAAGAAGGTGCTCGACGAGCGCGGTGCGGACTTCGCGAACGTCGTCAACGCGGTCAGCGCGAAGCTCACCACCGACGGCATGCGCGAGCTGAACAAGCGCGTCGACGCGGACGGCGAGCCGGCCGCGGACGTGGCGAAGGACTGGCTGAAGCAGCAGGGGCTGGGCTGAGCCGTCGTGAGCGGCGATCACGGTAAGAACCGGGATCGCCGCTCACCACCCCCATGTGCGAAGGTGGCCTCGGCGGAACCCCGAGGAGGAAACGACATGGGCAAGGTCACGGCCACCGCGGAGCGCACGATCGACGCGCCGGTGGAACGCGTGCGTGAGCTGGTCGCGGACTACGCCGAGACCCGGCCGAAGCTGCTCACCGAGCACTACCGCGACTACGAGGTCACCGAAGGCGGCGTCGGCGCCGGCACGAAGGCCCGCTGGAAGCTGCAGGCCACGTCCAAGCGCGTGCGCGACGTCGCGGCCACGGTGACCGAGCCGTCGCCGGGCACCTTCGTCGAGACCGACGCGAACTCCAGCATGGTCACCACCTGGACGGTCACCGGGTCCGGCGCGGGTTCGCTGGTCCGCATCCAGACCAGCTGGGACGGCGCGGGCGGCATCGGCGGGTTCTTCGAGAAGACGTTCGCGCCGGGCGGGCTGAAGAAGATCTACGAGGGCGTGCTCGGCAAGCTCGCGGAGATCGTGTAGCGCTTGCCACAACTCCGGGGACAATCGGAATGCGCGCCCCGGTTTCTCCGTTGGCCGGATAGCCGGGGCGCGCGCCCCGCTTCAGTCCAGCTTGAACGAAACGGAGTTCGACGGTGAACGCACCCGCAACGCCCGCCAAGGCGACCGAGATCCGGCTCGCGGCCCGTCCGCACGGCGTCCCGACCATGGACAATTTCGACATCGTCGAGACCGAGGTGCCTAAGCCGGGTCCCGGGCAGATCCTGGTGCGCAACCTGGTGATGAGCGTCGACCCGGCGATGCGCGGCCGGATGAACGACGTGAAGTCCTACTCGCCGCCGTTCGTGGTGGGCGAGGCCATGCAGGGCGGCGCGGTCGGCGAGGTCATCGAGTCCACAGTGGACGACTTCGCGGTCGGCGACCACGTGCTGCACCAGGCGGGCTGGCGCACGCACGCGGTGCTCGACGCCAAGCGAGCGGTCAAAGTGGACGATTCCGTCGCGCCGCTTTCGACCTACCTCGGCGTGCTCGGCATGCCGGGCCTGACCGCGTACGCCGGCCTGTTGGTGAGCGCGGAATTCAAGCCCGGCGACACGGTTTTCGTCTCCGGCGCGGCCGGTGCGGTCGGCTCGCTCGTCGGCCAGCTGGCGCGGCTCAAGGGCGCCAAGCGCGTGATCGGCAGCGCGGGTTCGGCGGAGAAGGTCCGCCACCTCACCGAAGACCTCGGCTTCGACGCCGCTTTCAACTACAAGGACGGCCCGGTCGCCGAGCAGCTAGCCGCGGCCGCTCCGGAAGGCATCGACGTCTACTTCGACAACGTCGGCGGCGAGCACCTGGAAGCCGCGATCGCGTCGATGAACCTGCACGGCCGGATCGCCATCTGCGGCATGATCTCGCAGTACAACGCCACCGAGCCGACCCCGGCCCCGCGCAACCTGGTGCAGCTCATCGCGAAGCGGATCACCATGCGCGGCCTGCTCGTGCTGGACCACTGGCACCTGATGCAGGAGTTCGTGGCCGAGGTCGCGCCGCTCGTCGCGTCCGGGGAGATCAAGTACTCGGAGACCTTTGTGGACGGTATCCGCAACGCGCCGGAGGCCTTCCTCGGTCTGCTCAGCGGGGCGAACACCGGAAAGATGCTGGTGCGCCTCAGCTCCTGACGATCGCGTCGGCCAGCTCGGGCAGCGTCGCCGCGGTGTAGGTCGCGGCGGGCAGCCCGGGCAGCGGATGGACTCCGGGACGCGCGAGCAGCGCGGTCCGGAGTCCCGCTGCTTGTGCCCCGGCGATGTCCCAGCCGTGCGCGGCGATCAGCACCGCCTGGCCGGGTTCCGCGCCGAAGGCACGCAGCACCTGAAGGTACGGCTCGGGCGCGGGCTTGAGCCTGCTGACTTGCTGCGCGGAGAAGATCCGGTCGAATTTCGTTGCCAGGCCTGCGTTGTGCAGCTGCGCTTCCGCGGTCGCGAGCGGCGAATTCGTGAGGGCGACGACCTGGTGCCCGGCCTGGCGCAAACGGTCAAGGCCGGGCACGACGTCGGCGTGCGCGGGCAGCGCGCGCAGGCCGTCGCCGACCTTCACCAGTTCGAGGTCGGTCAGCTCGTGCCCGTGCCGGGCGCACACGGCGGCCGCGGCCTCTCCGGCGATCTGCGCGAAATCGCGGTACTGGCCGGTCGCGGTCACCGTGAGCACGGTGTGAATCGCGAGGGTGAACCATTCCTGGCGGGCTTCCGGGTTCCCGGTGAGCTTGGTGAACAGCGGGTCGAGCGCCTTCAGGTCGAGCAGGGTCTCGTTGACGTCGAACACGCACAGCATCGCGCCTCCTGCCGGTGAACCGCTCGCGTACCAGGGTCCTCCGCCGGGCGCGGGCTAGGCAAGCGCGGTGATCAGTTCGGTCAGAACTCCCTGCCAATGGCGGCGCTGCTGCTCCCGTTCGGCGGCGTTGGCGAGCCGTTCCTGGTGAATGCGCAGCATCGCCTTGTCCGGGCCGCTAGCGCGGACGGCCAGCTGCAGCGTCGTCTCGTGCGACCAGCCGGCCGGCTGCCAGGTGAGCCGGATCCGGTCCAGCTCGCGGAAACTGCGCGTCTCGCCGCGGATTCCGTCGGCGGTCTCGTAGCCGACACCCGGTTCGGCTTGGACGGTCACCCCCTCACCGAGCCAGATCGCCACGCCCGCGGGCGAGGTGATGAAGTCCCAGACGTCCTCGGCGGAGCGGCCGATCGTCTTCGACACCCCGATCTGCCAGCCCGCGTCCTTGGTCAGCCCGACGCTCATCGGGGCACCGTCGCGATCGCGCTGACCTCGACGAGCGCGCCCGGTACGGCGAGCCCCGCGACCCGCTGGGCGGTCACCGGCGGCGTCGCGCCCGCCAGCGCCGCGGCGGCGACGGGATAAGCCTTGGCGAGATCGACGTCCGCGACCAGCAGGATGTTCAGCAGCACCACATCCTGAACGGTCGCGCCCCCGGCAGCCAAGGCGGTTTTCAGGTTGGCCATCACCCGCTCGACCTGCGCGGCGACGTCGGAGCCGCCGACAAGCTTCCCGCTGGCGTCTACCGCGTTCTGGCCGCCGACGTAGATCGTGGTCGCGCCCGGCGGGACGACGGCGACGTGGGTGAAGGCGGGGGACTGGACGAGCCCTTCGGGGCGGAGCAGCTGAGTCATGAGAACGAGTATGACCGGATACCCGGTCGGATTCTGTCCTAGTTTGCGCGAGAATCGAGACCATGACCACGACGAGCCGTCGCCTGGAGACGCTGGCCCTGCTGCAGGCGCGTCCGGGCATCTCCGCCACCGACCTCGCGGCCCGGCTCGGCGTCACCGAGCGCACCACCCGGCGCGACATCGCCCAGCTGCGCGAACTCGGCTACCGCATCGACGGCGAACCGGGCCGGGCCGGCGGTTACCGGCTCGCGCACGGCACCGCGATGCCGCCGCTGCTGCTGGACGCGGACGAGGTCGCCGCGGTTTCGCTCGGCCTGCAGGCCGCGGTGGCGGTCGACGGGCTGGAAACCGCCACGGTGACCGCGCTGGCCAAGCTGACCCAGGTGGTGCCGACGCGCTGGCAGGGCCGGCTGGCCGCGCTCGCGAACGTGGAATCGTTGCCGGGCAAGCCATTCCGGAAATCTGCGCGCGACATTCTGGTGCCGCTCGCGTTGGCCTGCCGGGCTGGTGAAGCGGTACGGATCCGGCATCGGGCCTTGGCCGCGCCGACGGCGAAACCCGTTGACGTGCAGCCAGATCGACTCCTGACGATGCGGCGGCAGTGGTACCTCGTCGCTTGTCCACGCGGGACAAGCGAGTGGAAAACCTTTGCGGTGGACCGGATCGAAGCGGTGCAGCCGCTCGGGATCAAGCTGCCCGCGCCGGAGCCACTGTCCACTGTGGCCGATCTGCTCGCCGACGCGGGGTGGCGGCATCGCGTCCGGGTCCGGGTGCACACGTCAGCCGAGCTGGTCCGGGAGCTTGTCGACCCGAGCGTGGCCACCGTGGTCGAGGACGGCGACGAATGCGAACTCCGGTTCGGCACCGACGATCTCGACTGGGCCGCCCGCTGGCTGGCCTGCCTGGACGTGGATTTCGACGTCGTCGAACCGGCCGCGCTCACCGATCGGTTGCACGCCTTCGGTTCCTGGCTGGCCGCCCGCTACGTCACCACTCCGCCGGACTGATCGCCGGATCGCCCGCGCGGTAAGCCTCGATCACGATCCGCGCCGCCCGCCGCGACTTGGCCACGACCTGCTCCGTCGGGTAGCCAAGCCATTGGTAGACGCCGTTGAGGTAGAAATCGCCGTAGCCGTAAGCCTGGGTGTGGAGCTGCTCCATCAGTTCCAGCGCGGTCGCCGGGTCCGGCGCGATCGCGAGACAGCGCAGCAGCGACGCGTCGACCAGTTCGCGGCGGGCCTCGTGCAGCTCGACGTACTGCACGTCGGCCAGCTCCGAGGCGAAGAAGACATGCAAGCCGATCCGGGTGTCGATCAGGTACTTGGTGTGCGCGGCTGCGACGGCGGCCAGCGCGGCACCGTCGTCGGTCTCGGCAGCCGCTGCCTCCTCGGCGAGTTCGCGAAGCTGGCGGGCGGCGACCGTGCCGACCGCGGCCAGCAACGCCGCGCGGTCCGGGAAATGCCGGTACGGCGCGGCGGCGGAGACCTTCGCCCGCCGGGCGGCTTCCGCGACCGAGAACCCGGCGATTCCGTTCTCCGCGATCAGCTCGAGCGAGACGCGCACGAGCTCGGCGCGCAGATTGCGATGGTGGTACTGCGCCGCCATGTCGTGCGTCACACCCGATCGTGCTCGTGTCGAGGAATAAGCCGACGCCCACGCTAGTCGATGTAAGAGGGTTCTTACATCGATTTGCGTCCCGCACCGGACGGGACGCCCAGGAGGGATTCATGACCACGACCACCTCCGCCATCGCCGCCGCGGCGCCGGGCGGACCGCTCGCCCCCACGACGATCGAGCGCCGTGACCTGCGGCCCGACGACGTGCTCATCGACATCGCCTACGCCGGCATCTGCCACAGCGACCTGCACCAGGTCCACCAGGACTGGGGGACCGCGATCTTCCCGATGGTGCCCGGCCACGAGATCGCCGGCGTGGTCGCCGCGGTCGGCTCGGACGTCACGAAGTACCAGGTCGGCGACCGGGTCGGGGTCGGCTGCATGGTCGATTCCTGCGGGGAGTGCGAGTACTGCCGCGCCGGGTCCGAGCAGTTCTGCGTCAAGGGCAACGTGCAGACCTACAACGGCGTCGGCTTCGACGGCGAGAACACCTACGGCGGGTACAGCCGGCAGATCGTCGTGAAGGACGCGTTCGTCTGCCGGATTCCGGAAGGCATCTCCCTCGACGTCGCCGCGCCGCTGCTGTGCGCGGGCATCACCACGTACTCGCCGCTGCGCCGCTGGGGTGCGGGACCGGGCAAGAAGGTCGCCGTCGTCGGGCTTGGCGGGCTCGGGCACATGGCGGTCAAGCTGGCCGTCGCGATGGGCGCGGAAGTCACCGTGCTCAGCCAGAGCCTGAAGAAGCAGGAAGACGGCCTCCGGCTCGGCGCGAAGGACTACTACGCGACCAGCGACGAGTCGACCTTCGAGACGCTCGCCGGGCGGTTCGACGTCATCCTCAACACCGTCTCGGCGAAGCTGCCGGTCGACGCTTACCTCAGCCTGCTGCGCGTCGGCGGCGCGATGGTGAACGTCGGCGCGCCGGGGGAACCTTTGGAGTACAACGTCTTCTCCCTGCTCGGCGGCAACCGCGTGCTGGCCGGTTCGATGATCGGCGGCATCGCGGAAACGCAGGAGATGCTGGACTTCTGCGCGGAGCACGGCGTCGGCGCGGAGATCGAGACGATCAGCGCGGACCAGGTGAACGAGGCGTACGCGCGGGTCGAGAACAGCGACGTGCGGTACCGCTTCGTGATCGACGCCTCGACGATCGGCGCGTGAGCCTCGGGGCCGTGGTTCCGGGGCGGACCCGGAACCACGGCTTCAGGCCGCTTTGCGGCGGTCGCGCAGCTCGAACACGCCATAGGCGGCGTAGCCGAGCACGCCCAGCCCGCCGATGGCGATGCCGATCCAGTTCCGGCCGTTGTTTTCCGATTCCTGGTCCTCGCGGCCGCGATTGACGCCGCGGGACACGCAGGTGTCCCCGGCGCGCATGGTCTCCCCGCCGCACGTGACGTCGGTTTGGTTCAGCGAGACCAGGCTCAAGACCAGCAGCCCGGCGAAAACGACCAGCAGTCCCCAGAATTTCACCCGTGACCAGAGCACTACATGACCATAGTCCGGTTGCCGTGCACCAGAACACGTCCTTCCAGGTGCCAGCGCAGGCCGCGGGCGAGCGTGATCTTCTCGATGTCCCGGCCCTTGCGCACCAGGTCCTGCACCGAATCGCCGTGGTCGACGCGGATCACGTCCTGTTCGATGATCGGACCGGCGTCGAGGTCGGCGGTGACGTAGTGGCAGGTCGCGCCGACGAGCTTCACGCCGCGGGTGTGCGCCTGGTGGTACGGCTTCGCGCCGACGAACGACGGCAGGAAGCTGTGGTGGATGTTCAGCGCGCGCCCGGCCCACGCCGCGCACAGTTCCGCGGGCAGCACCTGCATGAACCGAGCCAGCACGATCGCGTGCGGGTCGTGTGCGTCGACCAGTTCGCGGACCTTGGCGAACGCGGCCGCCTTGCCCTCCGGGTCGCCGGCCGGGAACGGCACGTGGTGGAACGGGATCCCGTGCGCGCGGGTGATGTCCGCGAGCGAATCGTGGTTGCCGATCACCGCGGCGATGTCGACCTCCAGCTCGCCGGAGGCGACCCGGCCGAGCAGGTCGTACAGGCAGTGCCCGGCCTTCGAAACCAGCACCACCGCGCGCGGGCGTTCGCCGGTGTCGCGCACCTGCCAGCTCGACTCGGCGGACAGCTCGCCGGCCACCTCGGCGAACCGCTCGCGCAGTCCCGCGGCATCGAACGGCAGCGAGTCGGCACGCACGACCTGGCGGGTGAAGAACCAGCCCGAGTCGGGGTCGGTGTGGTACGCCGCCTCGACGATCATTCCGCCGTGGTCGGCGAGGAAGCCCGAGATGCGGGCGATGATGCCGGTGCGGTCGGGGCAGCCGAAGGTGAGCACGTAACGCTGGGGATCTGACACCCGCCCATTCTCTCCGGCCGCTGGTCAGGGCGCTGCGAGGGGCTCCAGAAGGGTGGCGTCGCCGACTTTCCCGGCGTGGTTCGGACGGCCCCACAGCGCACGGTAGACGTCGTCGGCCGGGCCGGTCAGCGTGACGTCCGGGACGCCTTCGCCCAGCGTCGGCGGCTGATCCGGGTGCAGCAGCACGGTCCACGTCCGCGTGTCGGTGGAGACCTGGACGATCCCGCTCCGCCCGCTCGGCCGGCCGCGGCGCGGGGTCAGGAAGGCGAGGAACTCGTCGATGCCGTCCTCGGCGAATTCGGTGCGGTACCGGGTGACCGGCGGCGTGGGCAGTGCGCTTTCCGCGTCGAGCCGGTGGATGGCGAACTCGTGCGCGAGCCGGCGCGTCCAATCCCCGACGGTGACCGGCTCGCCGTGCGGGAACGGCGAGCGCAGCGGGGTGTCCGCCGGACGGCGCAGCGCTTCGCGGACGGCCATCCGTTCGCCGTCCCAGCAGCCGAGGGTGTCCTCCCAGGTGCTCGCGCGCGGCGGCTCAGCATTCCGGTCGGTGATCGCCGCGACCGTGTACGAGAGCACTGCCGTCAGGTGGGTCACCAGGTCCCGCACTGTCCACTCCGGACAGTTCCGGACCGGCGCGGCCGGACCAGCGGCGAGCGTCGCGGCCTTGATCCGGTCGGCGTGGATGTCGATCGCTTCCAGCAGACGTGGCGCGTCCATGCCTTGACCGTAGCCTGCGCGCCCGCACTCGTCGGCCGAATTCGATCAGCGCGACCAGCAGCAGCCCGAGCAGCAACGACAACAGCAGGCCGTAGACCGGGCGGTCGGCGAACGCGGCACCTCCGGCGAGCCCGATCAACGCGCTGTACCCGGACCACAGCGCCGCGCCCGCGGCGTCGAGCGGCACGAACCGGCGCAGCGGGTAGCCGAGGCTGCCGTTGGCCAGCGCGCTCGCGACGCGGCCGCCGGGCAGGTAGCGCGCGGCGACGATCAGCAGCGGCGCTTGCCTGCGGACTTGGTCGCGAGCCCATTCGTAGCGTTGTCGCCCGGACGGCCCGCGCTGGAGCCAGGCGACCGCGCGCGGTCCGGCGGCGCGGCCCACGGCGTAGCCGAGACAGTCGCCCGCCCACGCGCCCGCGGCGGAGACGACGACGAGCAGCGCGAGCCGGCCGAGGTCCGGTCCGATCAGGACGGCGACGGTCACCACGGTGGTCTCGCTCGGCATGAACGGGAGCAGCGCGTCCAGTCCGGCGATCGCGAACACGAGCACCCACAGCCAGGGCGAGCCGAGCGCGCCCCGGATCAGCTCGGTGACGTGTTCCAGCAGTTCCACCCGCTCATCGTCAGCACTGAAGGTCACCACGGGATGACCCAGCGGGGTGCGGGTGGTGAACAGGTGGGTTCAGCGCGGCGCGACGCTCTCCCAGGCCACGGTCAGCTCGCCGAGCCGGCGGCGGTCCGGATTGCCGAGCACCGGCCAGCCGCGGTCGGCGAGCATGGCGACGGTGGCGGTCCAGCGGGCGCGCACGCCGAACGACCGGTGCGGCGCGGCGGCCGCCCAGCATTCGTCCAAAGTGGACATCAGGGCGTGCACGCGTTCGCCGGGAACGTTGCGGTGGATGAGGATCTTCGGCAGCCGTTCGGCCACTGTGGACGGACGGTCGAGTCCGGCGAGGCGCAGCGACAGGGTCAGCGTGCGCGGGCCGTCCGCCCCGACCAGGACCCAGGCGACCAGCCTGCCGATCTCGTCGCAGGTGCCCTCGACGAGCAGGCCGTCCGGCGGCATCGCGTCGAGCATCAGCTGCCACGCGCCGGGCACCTCGTCCTCGGCGTACTGGCGGAGCACGTTGAACGCGCGCACCAGGACCGGCCGCGTCCCGGCCAGCTCGAAGCCGCCGCGCCGGAAGTCGAGCCGCGGCGGATCGGCGGCGGGCAGGGCGGCGGCGACGCGCTCCGGGTCGAGTTCGAGCCCGAGCACCCGCACGTCCGGCCGCACGCGCGCCAGCCAGCGGGCCAGTTCGACGGTGGTGACCGGCGACGCTCCGTAGCCGAGGTCGACGACAAGGGGACTTTCGCCCCGGCGCAGCAGCCGCGTGACGGCCGGGTCGCCCGCGAGCCAGCGGTCGACCCGGCGCAACCGGTTGGGATTGGTGGTGCCCCTGGTCGGGGCTCCCACCGGGGTCAGGCGTGCTCGGCCAGCCACTGCGCGGTGAACTCGTCCTCGTGCCGCAGCAGGTTGACGACCTGCTCGGAGACGAACTCCTCGATCCGGCCGCCGAACAGCGGGATCCGCACGACGACCTCGCCGGTGGTGCGGAGCAGGACCTTGCCGCCCTTCGGGGAGAGGTACGTCGAGGCGCTGATCTCGCCGGGCACGCCGCCGACGCTGACGTCGGACCGGCCGGTGTACTCGTCGCCGGACCGCTTCCAGGTCTGGGTGCGGTTGACGATGATGTCGCCCTTGTGCAGGGCGCGGACGGCCTGGGGGAGTTTGGCCGCCTTGATGCCGTGCTGGAGTTCGTAGCGCACGGAGCCGCCTTCGGCGGTGTAGGCGAGGAGTTTGGCGTCGTCGCCGCCGAGGGCGGCGAGGCGGGCGCGGAGTGCTTCCTCTCCGGCTACAGCGGCGAAGACGGTTTCGAGCGAACCGTCGAATTCGCCGCGGTGCTCGATGCGGGATCCCATGCAGCGGACAGTACCGGGCGGATGCGGCGGTCAGCTGCGGTAGCGCTCTCTTGGCGCTGAATAGCGGGCGCCGTCCGCCCCGCCGAGAATTCTCGGTAGCGTCAGTCACCGTGGACATCGCTGAAACGCCTGGTCTGACCCGTCTCGCCGAGTACACGACCCTCCGTCTCGGCGGGCCGGTGCGCCGGTTCGTCACCGCGACCACCGCGGCCGAGCTTGTCGCTGCCGTGCGGGAGGCGGACGAGTCCGGCGAGCCAGTCCTGCTGCTCGGCGGCGGGTCGAACCTCGTCGTCGGCGATGAAGGCTTCGCGGGGACCCTCGTGCGGATCGCCAGCACCGGCTGGACTCGCGACGGCGACCTCGTCGAGGCAGCCGCCGGGCAGGAGTGGGACGCGTTCGTCTCCGCGCTGGTCGAGAGCGGTCTTGGCGGGCTCGAGTGTCTCTCCGGGATCCCCGGGTCGGTCGGGGCGACGCCGATCCAGAACGTCGGGGCGTACGGCGGCGAGGTGGCCGAGTCGATCGTCTCCGTCGAGTTGTACGACCGGGCCGCGAAGGAGGTGCGGACGGTCAAGGCCGAAGAACTCGGCTTCGCCTATCGCACCAGCGTGCTCAAGGGCACCGACCGCGGCGTGGTGCTCAGCGTGCGGTTCCGGATCGACCCGAGCGGGCAGTCCGCGCCCATCCGGTACGCGGAGCTGGCGCGCACGCTGGGTGTCGAAATCGATGCGAAAGTCCCCGCCGCGCAAGCCCGCGAAGCAGTGCTCGGGCTGCGGCGCGGCAAGGGCATGGTGCTCGACCCGGCCGATCACGACACCTGGAGCGCGGGCTCGTTCTTCACCAACCCGATCGTTCCCGAAGCGGAAGCGGCGAAGGTGCTCGCGAGGATCGCGGAGTCGACCGAGGGCAGGATTCCGCAGTACCCGGCCAGCGGCGGGGTGAAGCTGTCCGCCGCGTGGCTGATCGAGCGGGCTGGGTTCGGCAAGGGTTACCCCGGACCGGGCGGGCGCGTTTCGCTGTCTGCCAAGCACACTCTGGCACTGACCAACCGCGGCCAGGCCAGCACGGAGGACCTGCTCGCGTTGGCTCGCGAGGTCCGCGACGGCGTCGAAGCCCGGTTCGGGGTGCGGCTGTATCCGGAACCACTGCTGATCAACTGTTCGCTCTGAGGACTCCCGGGGTAACCCGGGCGAGCCAATCGAGAAGCAAACCGGCAGCAACCGGGCGCCGGGTGAAACGTCTTGCGGGATGGAGAGGAATTTCCGCTTCGCAGGTAACGTCGAATCGCTTACCGGCGCTGAGGTGCGTGGGAGATGCCGGTGCGGGGGACAAGTGGAGGTAAGACCGTGATCGAGCGCCGTACGGTGTTCAAGGCCGTTCTCGCGACCGGCGCGGCGGCGCTGGCCGCCGCGTGCTCGGGCGGAAGCAACGACGGAACCGCGTCGCCGCAGGGCGGCAGCGGCGACAACGGCGGCAAGCCGGCCGCCCCGGTGGCGAAGCTCACCGCGACGCCTGCCGCCGGGGCCAAGGACGCGAGCGTGCGCGAGCCGGTGGTGGTGAAGGTCACCGAAGGCAAGCTGACCGAGGTCAAGCTGACCAACGAGGGCGGCGACGAGATCAAGGGCGAACTCGCCCCGGACGGCCTGTCCTGGACCAGTTCCGAACCGCTCGGCTACGGCAAGACCTACACCTACTCGGCCAAGGCGACCGGCACCGACCAGCGGCCCGCCGAGCTGAAGGGGTCGTTCGCCACGGTCAGCCCGGCCAAGACGGTGCGCGCCACGCTGAACCCGGGCGACGACGCCGAGGTGGGCGTCGCGATGCCGATCAGCGTGAAGTTCAACGGCGGCGCGCCGAAGGACCGGGCCGCGGTCGAGAAGGCGCTCAAGGTCAAGACCAGCAAGAACGTCGAGGGCTCGTGGGCCTGGCTGTCGCCGAACCAGGTGGACTGGCGGCCCAAGGAGTACTGGCCTGCCAACACGACCGTCGAGGTCGAGGCCAACCTGTACGGCGTGGACCTCGGCGGGGGCGTCTACGTGAAATCGGACGTCAGCACCAAGTTCAAGATCGGCCGCAACCAGGTGGTCAAGATCCACACGCCGGACCATGTGATGAAGGTCTACCGCGGCGGCGCGGAGAGCGCGAGCTACCCGTGCTCCAACGGGCTCGACTCGGACGTCCAGCGCAACACCCCGAACGGCACCTTCATCATCATGTCGAAGGAGCCGCACGCGGTGTTCGACAACGCCCGCTACGGCTACACCAACGTCAACAAGAAGTGGGCCTGCCGGTTCTCCAACCACGGCGAGTTCATCCACGAGAACCAGGACAACGCGGCCGCGATCGGCAAGACCAACAACTCGCACGGCTGCGTCAACCTGCTCGAGGCGGACGCCAAGGCCTACTTCGACTCGGCGATGATCGGCGACCCGGTCGAGGTCACCGGCTCGCGGCTGGGCAGCCCGACCAACTCCGACGTCAAGGACTGGTTCTACGACTGGCCGACCTGGAAGTCGATGTCGGCCGCGAAGTGATCCGCTAGCGGTCTGCTAACAAGTAGAAGTGAACACTGAGGTGACCGGGGCCGGCGGCGTGCGGATCGCACTGCGCGCCGAAGGCCCGGAGAACGCGCGTCCGATCGTCTTCGTGCACGGCTGGGCCCAGTCCGCCGCTGCCTGGTCCGCTCAGCTGGCCGATCCGGCGCTGAACGAGCGGTTCCGGCTCGTCGCGATAGACCTGCGCGGCCACGGCGGCTCCGCCGTCCCCGCGTCCGGCTACGACGATCCGGCGCAGTGGGCCGGCGACCTCGCCGCGGTGCTCGACTTCGCCGGTCCGGACGCGATCGTCGTCGGCTGGTCCTACGGCGGGCTGGTGATCGCCGACTATCTGCGCGAGCACGGCACCGCACGGCTCGGCGGCATCGTGCTCGTGGGCGCGATCACCGAGATCGGCCGCAAGCGCGAGGGCGGCGCGACCGGGCCGGTCATGCGGGCCGCGCTTCCCGCCGCGCTGTCCGAAGACGCCGAGGTGGCGATCCCCGCGCTGGTCGAGTTCACCCGTGCCCAGGCCAGCCCGAAGGTGCCCGGCGCGTACGCGCAGGCGATGCTCGGCAGTTCGCTTTCGGTGCCGCCCGCGGTGCGCGGCGCGCTGTTCCGGCGGGACATCGGCAGTGGTGACGTGCTCGCCGCCGTCGACAAGCCGGCGCTCGTGGTGCACGGTTCGGCGGATGAGGTGGTGGATCCTTCGGCGGCAGAGTATTCGGCCGGGAAGATTCCGGGGGCGGTCCTGCGTTGGTTCGTTGAGGCCGGGCATCTGCCGTTCGTCGAGGAGCCGGAGGACTTCAACTCCGTGCTGCGGCGGTTCGCCGGGGACGCAGCCGAATAGCAGGAGTGACCAGGTGACCCTCAAGGGATTCATCGCTGAGCCGCGCCGGATCGCGGTCTTGTCCGTGCACACCTCCCCGCTCGAGCAGCCGGGCACCGGCGACGCCGGGGGGATGAACGTGTACGTCAGCCAGACCGCGCAGGAGATGGCGCGGCGCGGCATCGAGGTCGAGGTGTTCACGAGGGCGACCTCGTCGGAGCAGCCGCCGCTGGCCGAACTGGCTCCCGGCGTCACGGTGCGGCACGTGCCGGCCGGGCCGTTCGAGCCGCTGGCGCGCGACGAGCTGCCCGCGCAGCTGTGCGCGTTCACCTCGGGCGTGCTGCGCGCGGAGGCGTTTCACGAACCGGGCTACTACGACCTGATCCACTCGCACTACTGGCTGTCCGGACAGGTCGGCTGGCTCGCCAGGGACCGCTGGGGCGTGCCGCTCGTGCACACCGCGCACACGCTGGCCAAGGTCAAGAACGCGCTGCTCGCCGATGGCGACAAACCCGAGCCGCGGACGCGGGTGATGGGCGAGGAGCAGGTGGTCGCCGAGGCGGACTGCCTGGTTGCGAACACCCAGGTCGAGGCTCGGCAGCTGGTCGACCTCTACGGGGCCTCGCCGCACGCGGTGCACGCGGTGCCGCCGGGGGTCGACCTCGAACGGTTCACGCCCGGGTCGCAGCTGGACGCGCGCCGCGAGCTGAACCTGTCGCCGGACGCGGTCGTGCTCGCCTTCGCCGGCCGGATCCAGCCGCTCAAGGCGCCGGACGTGCTGGTGCATGCGGCCGCGGAAATGCTGCGGCAGCGGCCGGAACTGGCTTCGCGGCTGGTGGTTCTGGTGGTCGGCGGACCGTCCGGCACCGGACTGGAGCAGCCGCAGGCGTTGCGGGAATTGGCGGTGTCGCTGGGCATCGCCGAGCAGGTGCGGTTCCTGCCGCCGCAGAGCGGATCGAAGCTGCGCACGGTGTTTCGCGCGGCCGACGTCGTCGCGGTGCCGAGCTACAACGAATCCTTCGGTTTGGTCGCTCTCGAAGCGCAGGCCTGCGGTACGCCGGTGGTGGCGGCGGAGGTCGGCGGATTGCCGGTCGCGGTGCCGCACGGGGTGTCCGGGTTGCTGGTTCCGTCGCACGGCGCGGCGGACTGGGCCGACGCGCTCGCCGCGGTCGCGCTGCGGCCGGACCGGCGGGCGGAGCTGGCGTCCAACGCGGTGCGGCACGCGCAGCGGTTTTCCTGGCGGCGCACCACGGATTCCTTGCTCGACATCTATGCTCAGGCGACCAGAGCGTTCCGGCAGGCGCTGGAACTGCGGGCGGAGGTGGCAGTGTGAGCCTTGACGCGACTATCAAGTCCACTTTGGACTCAAGTGGGCTCAAATACGACCGTCGCGGCGAAGGCCGTTATTTCGTGACGTTGCCCGGAACCAAGAAGCTGCAGACCAACTGCTGGCTCGTGGACGGCGACCACGCGTTCTCGGTGGAGGCGTTCGTCTGCCGCCGCCCGGACGAGCGGCACGAGGACGTGTACCGGTTCCTGTTGCAGCGCAACGCCCGGCTCTACGGCGTCCACTACACAGTGGACAGTCTCGGCGACATCTACCTGGTCGGCCGCTTCGGCAAGGAGACGGTGACCGAGTCCGAACTGGACAAGATCCTCGGCCAGGTGCTCGAGGCCGCCGACGGCGATTTCAACATTCTGCTGGAAATCGGCTTCGCCACGTCGATCAAGCGCGAATGGGACTGGCGGGTCTCGCGCGGGGAATCGCTGGCGAACCTGCAGGCGTTCAAACACCTCGCCGAACCCACCGGAGGGCACGAACCGGGGTTGACCGAGTCGTAACCGATTCCGTGCAACGGGTCCGCCCGCCCGGCCCGTCTCACCGCCAACGACTGGAGGGAGACGGGAATGCGGACTCGATGGAGATGCGTGCTCGCGGGCGCCGCGCTGGTGCTGCTGGCCGGATGCAGCGGCACCAGCACGGATTCGGCGAGGTCGGCTGTCGCGCCCGCGCAGCGGCAGGAGCAGGGGGCGGCGCCGAAGCAGGGCAACGCGCAGGCGTCGGTGCCCGAGCCCGGCGCGACTGATCGCAAGCTGGCGCGCAGCGCGCGGCTGGAGCTGACCACGCCGAAGACCGACGACGTCGTATCGCGCGCCAAGGCGATCGCGACCGGAGCGGGCGGCTACCCCGGGCAGGAGAGCGCGACGGAGGATTCCGCGTCGCTGACCTTGTCGGTGCCCGCGGAGAAACTCGACGGCGTGCTCGACCAGCTCGGCGGGCTCGGCCAGGTGAAGCGGCGGGAAATCAGCGCACAGGACGTGACCGCGCAGGTGGTCGACGTGGACGCGCGGCTGGCGACTCAGCGCGCGAGCGTCGAGCGGATCCGCGCACTGCTGGCGAAGGCGCAGTCGGTGTCCGAGATCGCGTCCGTCGAAAGCGAGCTGACCAGCAGGCAGTCCACCCTCGAGTCGCTGGAGCGGCAGCAGGCGTCGCTGGCCGGCCGGGTCGCGATGGCGACCGTGTCACTGTCGGTGACGCGGCAGGAGGCTCCGGCGGCGGCCGAGTCGAGCGGTTTCCTCGCCGGACTGGCCGGGGGATGGGACGCGTTCGTCGCCTTCTGCAGCGGGCTCGTGCGGGTGCTGGGCGCGCTGCTGCCGTTCTTGCTCGCGTTCGGGATCCCGGCGGGCGCGGTGTTCTGGTGGCTGCGGCGGCGGCGCAAGGCCAGGCCAGCGGAGTGAGGGCTGGCGGAACGGCTCGAGGGAGGGGGGAGTCGCGATCTCGAGCCGTCCCGCTGCAGGTCCCGCCTTGCTGGACCCGGTGACGAGGGGGATGCCAACGGGGCCGGCGGGCCGCGGCTCGGCAGGGGGGAGACGAGCCGCGGTCACTGCCCGTGATCAGCCGGGAGTGCGTGGAATCCGGCTGAGCGGGACATGCCCAACCTGTCAGATGTCGACCAGTAATCACAAGACTACTGGTTACTCCGTTCGAGTGAACTTTACTGACGGGGATAACAGTGTGCAGCGCCTTGCACTCTTTGGCCTGCTTGTCGGCAACCCGGCTGCGTGCCGGGTGAAGGTGTTACTATCGGGTAACACACTCTGGGTAGAGGGGTGGACGCACTACTGGCAGCGCCGGCCCGCTCTGGCAGGCTGGTGGCCATGGCCGAACTTGGGACCCTGGTGCTGCTGCGGCACGGACAGAGCACGTGGAACGCGGAAAACCTGTTCACCGGCTGGGTGGACGTGCCCCTTTCGGAGACCGGCGAGCGCGAAGCCCGGCAAGGCGGGCAGCTGCTCGCCGAGGCGGGGCTGCTGCCGGACGTGGTGCACACGTCGCTGCTGCGCCGGGCGATCAGCACGGCGAACATCGCCCTCGACGCCGCCGACCGGCACTGGATCCCGGTCAAGCGCGACTGGCGGCTCAACGAGCGGCACTACGGCGCGCTGCAGGGCAAGAACAAGAAGCAGACGCTGGACGAGTTCGGCGAGGAGCAGTTCATGCTCTGGCGCCGTTCGTACGACACGCCGCCGCCCGCCATCGACCCCAAGGACGAGTTCAGCCAGACCGGCGACGCCCGGTACGCCGACCTCGGCGACCAGGCCCCGCTGACGGAATGCCTGAAGGACGTCGTGGCCCGGCTGCTGCCGTACTGGGAGTCGGCGATCGTCCCCGACCTGCGGGCGGGCCGCACCGTGCTGGTGGCCGCGCACGGCAACTCGCTGCGCGCGCTGGTGAAGCACCTCGACGGAATCTCCGACGACGCCATCGCCGCGCTGAACATCCCGACCGGCATCCCGCTGCGCTACGACCTGACCGAGGACCTGAAGCCGGTCAAGGCGGGCGGCGAGTACCTGGACCCGGAGGCGGCGAAGGAAGCCGCCGCCGCGGTGGCGAACCAGGGCCGCTGAGGCCGCTTGTGCTGTCGTGAGCGGCGTTGCCGGTCAGAACCGGCAACGCCACTCACGAGCCGTCGCCGGAGATCGCCCTCATCCCGGACACCTTCCACTCGGTGCCCTGCCGGACGAGGTCGAGGTGGACCGGCAGCCGGTTTTCGCCGGAATTCTGGCCGCCGGTCGTCGTCACCAGTGCGGACAGCACGGCCGACGCCCTTGTCCCGTCCGGGCTGAGCTCGGTCAGCGCGGCCGTCGAATCCGGGCCGTAGGCCGCCTTCTTCCCCGTCTTCCGGATGCTGGCCACCGTCTCCTGGCGGCTCGCCCGGAATTGCGACAGCAGCGGCTCAGCGGAGACCTTTTCCCAGCTCTCGTAGTTGCCGTCGATGTTCTGCGGGTCGATGGTCATCAGGATCCCGCCGTCCCGGACGGCGGCGTCGACCGCGGCGTCGCGGGTCGCGGCCAGGCCTTTCGCCGCGCTCGGGGCGGCGGTGAGCTGCCCGCGCGGGTCGAAGTTCAAATCCCGCAGCTGCCAGTGCCCGTTCGCCTTGCCCGCGGTGACCAGGATGAGCGCGACGCTCTGGTTTTTGGCTCCGTCGGGGCGCTTGCTGTGCTGCGCGGCCACCACCAGCATCCGCGCGTGCTCCGGCGTCAGCTCGGCCAGCCCGGTTTCGAGCACCTGCGTCCGCGTGGTCACCGGTTCGGTGCGGACCTCGGCGAAGGTTTTGTCGAACTGCGCACGGGCCGCGCCGGCGAGGTACTCCTGCTCGGTTTTCGCGACCTCGTCCGGCTTCGTGGAGTCGTAGCTGAACGCCGTTTCCACGGCTTTTTTGACTCCGGACACCGCGTCGCTGGTCGCGTTGGCGTCCACATAGGCCGCGTTCGCCGGTGCGGGAGCAGGAGAAGGCGCGGGCGGTGCGGGTTGCGGGGACGCGGCGCATCCCGCGGTGAGCAAGGCCGCGGCGAGAACAGCGCGCCTCACAGCAGACCCGCCTCCCGCGCGAGAGCACCCGCTTGGAACCGCGACGTCGCACCCAGTACATCCATCAATTCGGCCACTCGCCGACGGTACGTCCGCAGCCCGACGCCCATCGCCCGGGCTGCCTTTTCGTCGGTGGAACCGGAAGACAGCAATTCCAGCAGCTGCGGCGTGTACTGCCGCAATTCGGCGAACCGTGTTTCGTACGCCTCCATCGCGGTCGACGAACGCCAAGCGGCCTCGAACAGCGACGAAATCCCGCGCACCAGATCCGGCGCGGTGACGACGCGGTAGCCGGGACCGGCGGCGAGGATGGCGATGCGGCCGTCGAGCAGGATCGTCTCGTTGATCTCGTGCGCGCTGATCCGGACTTCCGCGCCGAAGCGGCGCAGCGCACGCAGGTGTTCGGAGCCGGCCGGGTCGAGCAGCACGCGCGACAGGTAGACCTTGCGGACCCGCAGCTTCGGCCGCGCGGGCAGCTCCCGGGCGAATTTCTGCATCGCGGAAAAGGTGTGCAGGTCGTTCGCGGCGCAGGCGAACTCGTCGGCTCCGGCGAGCAGGTGTCCGGCTCGTTCGACCAGTTCCCGCTCGTCGCGCACGTTCGCGATTTCCTCGGCTCGGGGCACGCCGACCAGTGTTCCCGCGTTGGCAGCTTGCTGCCAAACCCACTGCGGGCGGCGGCCGGAAAGCACGCTGAAGACATGACCGGAACGACCCTTCCCGCCGCTGCCGCGGGCACCTGGCAGCTCGGCTCCCGCACCGTCAACCGGCTGGGCTTCGGCTCGATGCGACTCGGCGGTTCGCTCGACCCGAACGCGCCGATCGACGCCGACCGCGCGATTTCCGTGCTGCGCCGGGCCGTGGAGCTGGGTGTGAACCACTTCGACACCGCCGCGTTCTACTTCGGAACCACCTGGTCGGCGAACGCGTTGATCAAGGCCGCCCTCGCGCCGTACGACGATGACCTCGTGCTGACCACCAAGGTCGGCCCGTCGCGCGACGAGTCCGGCCAGTTCCGGCCGTTCGCCCGTCCTGACGAACTGCGCGGCCAGGTCGAGCAGAACCTCCGCGAACTCGGCCGCGACCGGATCGACGTCGTGAACCTGCGCATCGGCACCGGCCTCGAGCGCGGCACCGGCTCGCTCGCCGAGCACTTCGGCGCGCTGGCCGACCTGCGCGCCGAGGGGCTGATCGGCGAGCTGGGGATTCCCAACGTCAGCGCCGAACATCTCGCCGAGGCGCAGGCGATCGCGCCGGTGGTCTGCGTGCAGAACCAGTACGGGCTGTCCGCCCGCCGCGAGGACGACGAACTGCTGCGGCTGTGCGGCGAACAGGGCGTGGCTTTCGTGCCGTTCTTCGCGGTCGCGAGTGGACAGTCCGACGAACGGGTCGCCGAGGTCGCGCGGCGGCACGGCGTGACGGACGCGCAGGTGCGGCTGGCGTGGACGCTCGCGCAAGGTCCGCACGTGCTGGCGATCCCGGGCACCAGTGACCCCGCCCACCTGGAGCAGAACGTCGCCGCGGCGGCGCTGAAGCTGTCCGACGAGGACCTCGAAACCCTCGAAGCGAACTGAACGCGGACCCGATCGTTTTGGCCGAAACATCTCGATCGGGTGAACGGGGTCTGACCCCGAGGCGAATATGTACCCCTCAGGTGTCACTCGCCTCACGACAGGGCTTCCAGGACTAGGCCGGAAGGCTACCGGGATGCTTACGATTCCCCCGTGACCACGCCTGTTGTCCTGCTGACGGCCATCGGCGCTCTTGTCGTCGGCGCGGTCGCCGGGTTCCTCGCGGCCAGGGTGCGGGCCCGGCGCGAGGCGGCCCGGCCCACCGGCCCGACCGTCGCGGAGCTGCTGGAACGGCTGATCCGCTCCTCGAACAACGGCGTCATCGTGCTCAACCGGTTCGGCGACCTGGTGCTGCACAACCCGCGGGCGTACGAACTCGGTCTCGTCCGGGTGAACCAGGCCGATCCGCGGGCGCGCAAGGCCGCCGAGCAGGTGGTCGAGACCGACGAGCCGATGGAGGTCGACCTCTCGCCGCTGGAAAGCCGCGGCCGCCGCCAGCCGGAGGCGGTGCTCGGCGAGGTCCGGCCGCTGGGCGACGGATTCACCGTCGTCGAGGCCGTCGACCACTCCGAGGCCATCCGGCTGGAGGCGGTCCGCCGCGACTTCGTCGCGAACGTCAGCCACGAGCTGAAGACCCCGGTCGGCGCGATCGCGCTGCTCACCGAGGCCGTGCTGGACGCCGCCGAGGACGTCGAGGAGGTCCGCCGCTTCGGCGGCAAGATCCTGCGCGAGTCCACCCGGCTCGGCCAGCTGGTCACCGAACTGATCGCGCTGTCTCGCCTCCAAGGCGCCGAACGGCTGCCCGACCTCAACGTGGTCGAGGTCGACGCCGTCGTGCGCGAGGCGCTCGGGCGCACCACGCTGTCCGCGGAGTCCGCCGACATCACCATCACCACCGACGCGCCGAGCGGCCTGCTCATCGAGGGCGACCGGACGCTGCTGGTCACCGCGCTGTCGAACCTGCTGGAGAACGCCGTCGCGTACTCGTCGGCGGGCAGCCCGGTGTCGATCTCGCGCCGGCTCGCCGACGGCATGGTCGAAATCGCGGTGACCGACCGCGGCATCGGCATCGCCGAGGACGAGCAGCAGCGCGTGTTCGAGCGCTTCTACCGCGCGGACAAGGCGCGGTCGCGCGCCACCGGCGGCACCGGACTGGGACTGGCGATCGTGAAGCACGTCGCGGCCAACCACGGCGGTTCGGTCGGCCTGTGGAGCCGTCCGGGCACCGGGTCGACGTTCACCCTGCGCATCCCCGCGCACGTGCGCACCGAACCCGCCGACACCGCACGCAAGGCCGCGCCCGCGCGGCCGGACAAGACCCCCGAGCGGACACCCCGGCTCGTGGCAACCGGGCAGGAAATCTCCAGCCCAGACCATGGAGGAAACCTGTGACGAGGGTTCTCATAGTCGAGGACGAAGAGTCCTTCGCCGACCCGCTCGCCTTCTTGCTGCGCAAGGAGGGCTTCACCGCGGCGGTCGCGGTGACCGGCCAGCAGGCGCTGGAGGAGTTCGACCGCAACGGCGCCGACATCGTGCTGCTCGACCTGATGCTGCCCGGGATGAGCGGCACCGACGTGTGCAAGCAGCTGCGGCAGCGTTCCGCGGTGCCGGTGATCATGGTGACCGCGCGCGACAGCGAGATCGACAAGGTCGTCGGGCTGGAACTCGGCGCCGACGACTACGTGACCAAGCCCTACTCCGCCCGCGAGCTGATCGCCCGGGTGCGCGCGGTGCTGCGCCGCGGCGGCGAGCCGGGCAGCGACGGCGAACTCGCGCCGCTGGTGCTGTCGGCCGGACCGGTGCGGATGGACGTCGAACGGCACGTGGTGACTGTGGACGGCGGCGAGGTTTCGTTGCCGCTCAAGGAGTTCGACCTGCTGGAGTACCTGCTGCGCAACGTCGGCCGGGTGCTCACCCGCGGCCAGCTGATCGACCGGGTGTGGGGCGCGGACTACGTCGGCGACACCAAGACCCTCGACGTCCACGTGAAGCGGCTCCGCTCGAAGATCGAGCCGGACCCGGGTTCGCCGCGGCACCTGGTGACCGTGCGCGGGCTCGGCTACAAGTTCGAGACCTGAGCAGCGGTTCGGTCCGGGAAGGACTCCTTGCGGGAAGCTGACGCCCGCGAGGAGTCCTTCCCGGCTTTTGTCCGGATTTCAGCGCACACCGTGCCGGTTCGCGCACGCTGAGTCGATGTGGATCCGAGTGGAGTTGGTTACAGTTTCGAGACCTGGCACTGGGACCGGTACGCTGAATCCTCGTGCGCCTAGGGGTACTCGACGTCGGTTCCAACACCGTCCACTTGCTCGTTGTCGACGCCCACCGTGGCGCCCACCCGACCCCGATGCACTCCGAGAAGACGATGCTGCGGCTGGCCGAACAGCTCACCGGGTCCGGCGAACTGAGCCGCCCCGGCGAGGACGGCCTGGTCCGGGCGGTCGAATCGGCCAAGGCCGCGGCCGCGCGGCTCGGCTGCGAGGACGTGCTGGCGTTCGCGACGTCCGCGGTGCGCGAGGCGAAGAACTCGGCGAAGGTGCTCGCCAGGGTGAGCGCCGAGACCGGCGTCGACCTGCGCGTGCTGTCCGGGGAGGACGAGGCGCGGCTCACCTTCCTCGCGGTGCGCCGGTGGTACGGCTGGTCGGCCGGGAAACTGCTGGTGCTGGACATCGGCGGCGGGTCGTTCGAGGTCGCGATGGGCCGCGACGAGGAACCCGAACTCGCCGAATCGCTTCCGCTCGGAGCCGGGCGCACCACCCGCACCCGCTTCCGCCACGACCCGCCGACGCGGTCCGAGGTCGTCGCGACGTCGGCCTGGCTCGAGGACCAGCTCGCCGGGCTCGCGAAGAAGGTCGCGGCGCAGGGGCTGCCGGACCGGGTCGTGGCCACGTCCAAGACGTTCCGCTCGCTCGCCCGGCTGACCGGGGCGGCCCCCTCGGCGGCGGGCCCGCGCGTGCGCCGTACGCTCACCGACACCGCCCTTCGCCAGCTCATCGCCTTCATTTCGCGGATGACCGCCGCGGATCTGGCCCAGCTGGAAGGCGTCAGCGCGAGCCGGTCGCATCAGCTCGTGGCGGGCGCGCTGGTGGCGCAGGCCGCGATGCGGGCACTCTCCCTCACCGAGTTGGAGATTTGCCCCTGGGCGCTGCGAGAGGGTGTCATCCTGCGGCGGTTGGACCACGCCAACGGTGCGGACGAAGCCGGAACCGCGGTCGCCGGCGTTTCGGCGAGTGGGGAGGACCGGTGACAGCAGCGGACTGGACTTGCCCGACGAAGACCAGGCACGGTGAAGAGGTGACGGACATGCACTGCACGGTGTCGATCGCGCGCGGCTCCGGAGGCAGGTGTGCCCGAGTGACCACAACCAACCCCGAGCGCGCTTTGGACAGCACGGTATGACGGACCAGACCGGCGGCGACCAGCCCCAGAAGACCGTGGCCGAACTGCTCGCCCAGCACGGGCAGCAGGTCGACGGCGGACGGCGACGCAGGCGCAGGGCGGCCGATGACGAAGACGAGGCCGCCCCGCGGCGCTCGGGCCTCACCGACACCGGGCCACAGGCGATCATCGACCGCGTGGCGTCCGAGGGCGGCACCCCGCCGCCGCCTTCGCGACCGCCGGGCGGCCGCCGCCGTCCGGACGCGGGCCCGCGTCCCGCCCCGCAGGAATCGGGCCAGTACCCGCGTCCGGGGCAGCAGCCGTCGGGGCAGTACCCGGCGCCGCAGGAGACCGGGCCGCCGCCGGTGAACGGCCAGCCGTCCGGGCAGTACCCGGTGAACGGCCAGCAGGACTCGGCGTACGTGCGCCCGCCTGCCCCGCCGCAGGAATCCGGGCAGTACCCCCGCCCGGCCAACGGACAGCAGGATTCGGCCTACGTGCGTCCGCCCGCGCCGCCGCAGGAATCGGGCCAGTTCGCCCGTCCCGCGCCGCCCGCGGCCGGTCCGCCGCCCGCGGCCGGTCCGCAGGGCACCGGCTACCTGCGTCCCGCCGCGCCGCAGGAATCCGGGCAGTACCCGCGCCCGGCCAACGGACAGCAGGATTCGGCCTACGTGCGCCCGCCCGCCCCGCCGCAGGAATCCGGGCAGATGCCGGTGCCGCCGCGCGGCCGTCCGCCGCGTCCGCAGGCCGCCGACGAGGAGACCCGCGGCGCGGTGCCGCCGGTCCGCCGCCGTCCGGCCCCGCAGGCTCCGCCGCCCCCGCCCGAAGGCGGTTTGGCGGCCCGGCTCGACGGTCTCGACGGCGACGCCCCGGAACCGCCCGCGACGCCGATGGCGAGCGGCGCGTTCCCGGCTCCCGGAGCCCCGGCCGCTCCTCCCGGCCGGCCGCGGCGTGCTCCGGCCCGCCGTCCGGCCCCGAAGCAGGAGCCGCACACCGAGCAGTTCGACGCGATCGACGGCCCGCCCGCCGAGCCCGTCGCCGAGGACGCGCCGCCCGCGGGGCTGGCCGGCTGGCGGCAGCGGCGGCAGGCGGAGCAGCTGGAGGACACCGAGGTCGGCATGATGCCGGCCGTACCGCCCGCCGGCGCGGAACCCGCGCCGGCTGAGGATTACGTCGAAGACGACTACGTCGACGACGGTTACGAGGACGAATACCCGCCCGCCGCCGCGGATTACGACGCGGGCCCGCCGACTGCGGGCTACCCGGCCCCGATGCCGTTCGCGCCGGGCGGCAAGGAGCCGGTCGAGGACGATCTCGCCGAGTACGAGCGCGAGTTCGCCGAGCCGTCCGGCTACCCCGAGAGCCAGCCGGACTTCGAAGGCGACGACGGCTACGGGTATGAGCAGGCCGAAGGCTACGAGCACGCCGAGGGCTACGCCGAAGGCGACGAGTACGACGACTACCCCGAGGAAGCCGTCGCCGAGGACGCTCCGGAGGCCGAAGCCGAGCCGGAACCCGCGGTGTCCGCGGGCAAGCAGTGGCTGACCCTGGCCGGGCAGCTGGCGCTGGGCGTCGTCGGCGGCGCCGCCGTGTGGCTCGGCTTCAACTGGCTGTGGGTCAACCTCGCGCCCGCCGCGCTCGTGGGCGCGCTGCTGGTGATCGTCGCGCTGGTCTGGATCGTGCGGAAGATCCGCCGCGCCGAGGACCTGCAGACGACGCTGCTGGCGATTCTCGTCGGCCTGGTGGTGACGGTGTCGCCCGCGGCGCTGTTGCTGGTGGCCAAGTAGCGGGTCGCCGAGGACGCTGGGGCAGGATGGGCGCGTGAGTGAGAGCGCGCCCGTCCCCGTGGGCCTGAGCACCGCCTCGGTGTGGCCGCTGCGCGCGGGCGCGGCGTTCGAGCTGGCCGCGGATCTCGGCTACGACGGCGTCGAGGTCATGGTGTGGGCCGACCCGATCAGCCAGGACGTCTCGGCGATCCGGCGCTGGTCGCGGCGCACCGGGATGCCGGTGCTGTCGATCCATTCGCCCTCGCTGCTGATCACGCAGCGGATCTGGTCGCCGGACCCGGAGGTGCGGCTGCGCCGGTCCGTGGACGCCGCGCTGGAACTCGGCGCGCGCACGGTCGTGGTGCATCCGCCGTTTCGCTGGCAGCGCCGCTACGGCGACGCGTTCGGCTATCTGGTGGAGGAGCTGGAGGACGCCAGCGGGGTCCACGTGGCGGTGGAGAACATGTTCAAGGTCCGCCCGCCCGGAGGTTCGCGGGACGCGCGGGTGTCGGCGTTCCGGCCGTCGATCGACCCCACCGACGTCGGCTTCCGGCACTACACCTTGGATCTGTCGCATTCGGCCGCGGCGAGGATGGACGCGCTGGCGCTGGCCGACCGGATGGGGGCGGGCTTGAGCCACGTCCATTTGGCGGACGGGACGGGCATTCCGAAGGACGAGCACTTGATTCCGGGGCATGGCGGGCAGCCGTGCGCGGAGTTGCTGGAGAAGCTGGTCAGCGACGGCTTTTCCGGGCAGGTGGTGCTGGAGGTGAACACCCGGCACGCGCCGGGTGCGGCGGCGCGGGCGCGGGCGCTGGCGGAGGCGTTGCTGTTCGCCCGGTTGCACCTGGGGCAGTGATCCGCGGGTGATCTTGCTCGGCTGTCCGGGCGGTCCCTGCCCGGCTCGGCTCGCAAAGGCGGCCGCGCACCGTAAAGTGCGGGCGTGACCTCGTTGCCATCGCCGTCTGCAGATTTCGCCGGACCCGGTTCCACGCGCCGTATCGCCGTGGCCGGTTGTCCGTGAGCGCGGCCGACGACACCGCGACCGCCTTCGACGCGGCCACCGCAGTCCGGTCGCTCGGGGATGGCACGTTCACCGCGACGTTGCGTGCGGAATGGGCGATCGGGGTCCATCCGCACGGCGGGTTTCTGGTGGCGTTGCTGGCGAAAACCGCCGCCGCCGCGTTGCACGAACGCGGGGACGCGACGGTCGACCCGCTCGCGGTGAGCACCGAATTCCTGCACGCGCCCGCGCTTGGGCCAGTGTTGCTGCGCGCCGATGTGCGCAAGGTCGGCCGCCGGGTGTCGGTGGTGGCGGTGTCGCTCGAACAGCGCGGGCGGGCTTGCGTCGAGGCGAGGGTCACGGTCGGCCGGTTGCCGATGCGCCGTTCCGAATGGACGGACCTGCCGCAGATGCCCGCCGAACCCCCGCCGAGCGCGCCGCAGCTCGGCAAGGACACTCCGGAAGGCCCGTTCCACCTGTCCGCCGCCTGCGACGTGCGGCTGGACCCGGCGACCGCGGGATTCCTGTCCGGACGCACCGGCGACCCGCCCCGGCTGCGGATGTGGGCGCGTCCGCGCACCGGCCAGCCCGACGTGTACTTCGCGCTGCTGGCCGGCGACCTCAACCCGCCGGTGGTGGCGAACCTCGGCAGGCACGGCTGGGCCCCGACCGTCCAGCTGACCTCGTTGCTGCGCACCCGCCCGGCGCCGGGCTGGCTGCGGATCCTCGTCGAATCGCGCTCGGTGCACGAGCCGTGGTTCGACTCGGACGCGACCGTCGTGGACGCCCAGGGCCGCCTCGTCGCGCAGGTGCGGCAGCTGGCGCTCGCCCCGGCACCGGGCGGCTGAGCCGGGTTTGGCACGCTGAAGCACATGAGTGTGATCGCGGTGCTGGGTGCGGGAAAGATCGGCGAAGCCCTGCTGTCGGGCCTGCTCAACGGCGGCCACGAGCCAGGCGACCTGCTCTTCACCGAACGGTACGAAGAGCGGGCGCGCGAGCTGGAGACGCGCTACCCGGGCATGAAAGCGGCGACTGTCGCGGACGCGGCCCGGCGGGCGGACATCCTCGTGGTCGCGGTGAAGCCGCAGGACATCGAGCCGGTGCTGGACGAGCTGGCCCCGCTGCTCGGCACGGGGTCGCTGGTCGTCTCGCTGTGCGCGGGACTGCCGACGACGCTGTACGAACGCCGGCTCGCCGAGGGCGTCCCGGTCGTCCGCGTGATGCCGAACACCCCGATGCTGGTCGGCGAGGCGATGAGCGCGATCTCACCCGGCAAGCACGCGACCGCGGAGCACCTCGCGACGGTCAGGGAGCTGCTGTCGCACGTCGGACAGGTCGTCGAGGTGCCGGAGCGGCAGCAGGACGCGGTCACCGCGCTGTCCGGATCCGGTCCGGCGTACTTCTTCTACCTGGTCGAGGCCATGATCGACGCGGGCATCCTGCTCGGGCTGCCGCGGGCGCTGGCCGGGCAGCTGATCATCCAGTCGGCGGTCGGCGCGGCGAAGATGCTGGCCGAGGGCCAGGACCACCCGGTGCTGCTGCGCGAGGCGGTCACGTCCCCGGCCGGGACGACCATCAACGCGATCCGCGAGCTGGAGAAGCACGGCGTCCGCGCGGCGCTGCTCGACGCGATCGAGGCCGCCCGCGACCGTTCGGAGGAGCTGGGCCGAGCCCACGAGAACTGAGCGCTCGGCTGGCCGATCCCGGCAAACCGGACTCTGCTGGGCCGTCTGGGCTACGTGAAGCCCCAGGTGAGGGCCCATCCTGGTGACAGGCGTCGCACGAGTCCCACCTGTCCCGCTACCCTCGGAAGAGCACGTGCGTGTCGATACCACAGGTGGGGAAGCCTCGTGGCGCGACACGTGTCGAAGGACGCGGTAAACATGTCGCCGAACAAGAGGGAGGATTTGCCCGCCGTAGGGCAGGTCCAGTTTTTGACAGTCGCCGAAGTGGCCACGCTGATGCGGGTCTCGAAGATGACCGTGTACCGCCTGGTGCATTCGGGGGAACTTCCCGCGGTCAGAGTCGGGAAGTCCTTCCGGGTGCCGGAAAAAGCGGTGCACGAGTATCTGCAGGGTGCTTACTTCGACGTCGGGTGAGGGCTCCGCGCGGCTCCGCCGCTCCGGTGAGAGCGGTGGCGGGGCGGGGCCCGGGAGGTCGCCGGGCATGCGTCAAACCATGCCCGCCGACCGGCCCGCGCCGGGACGCTAGTAGCCTGGTAAACCGCTCGTGCCTGTGCGCTCCACCCGTTGGACGCTGCGCCGGGCAGCGTGACCGACGACCATAGAGGAGCGCCCATGGGTTCCGTGATCAAGAAGCGCCGCAAGCGCATGTCGAAGAAGAAGCACCGCAAGCTGCTGCGTCGCACGCGAGTGCAGCGGCGCAAGGCCGGCAAGTGAGCCGTCCGCGCGGTTGAGGTTTCGTGGCCCGTCCAGTCTCTGGACGGGCCACACTCATGTTCGGCCTTTTCTACGCCCGATCGAGTGAGGCGCGGATCGCAATCCGGGCACCGCTGTTAAAACCAGGTAAGCCCTGGTCAGAAGCCCGCTCTCGGCCGGTAACATGGCAGGCGCATCAGCGCGATGCTTCCAGCGAGTGCAGGTTCGCGCACCCCGAGTGATCACTCCGTCTTGCACACTGCTGCCGATCAGGGAGTTCCATGGCCTCGAACATCGTGCTCGTCACCGGGGTCGCCGGCGACCTTGGCGGGAAGCTGCTCGCCAGGCTCGGCGCGCATCCGGATCTCGAGCGGGTGATCGGCGTCGACACCGCCCCGCCCGCCAAGGACATCCAGAAGCGGATGGGCCGCGCCGAGTTCGTCCGCGCCGACATCCGCAATCCGCTCATCGCGAAGGTGATCAGCAGCGCCGAGGTGGACACCGTCGTGCACACCTCGTGCACCGCGCATCCGGCCGGGCCGAGCCGGCGCGCGGCGGTCAAGGAAGTCAACGTCATCGGCACCATGCGGCTGCTCGCCGCGTGCCAGCGCGCGCCGAAGGTGCGCAAGCTCGTCGTGAAGTCCAGCGCCGCGGTGTACGGCGCGGGCGCGCGGTCGCAGGCGGTGTTCACCGAGGATTCGGAGCTGATCCCGCCGTCGTCCAGCGGCTACGCGAAGGACGCGGTCGAGATGGAGGGCTACGTGCGCGGCCTCGCCCGCCGCCGCCCGGACCTGACGATCACCCTGCTGCGGTTCGCGAACATCATCGGCCCCGAGGTCGACACCGTGCTGGCCCGGTACTTCTCGCTGCCGGTCGTGCCGACGGTTTTCGGGTACGACTCCCGGCTGCAGCTGCTGCACGGCTCAGACGCGCTGTCGGTGCTCGAAATGGCCACGCTGGAAGACCGGCCGGGCGTGTTCAACGTCGCCTCCGAGGGCGTGCTCACGCTGTCGCAGGCGATCCGCCGGGCGGGCCGGGTCGGGCTGCCGATGCCGCGTGCGGTGGTCCCGTCGGTCGGCAAGCTGCTGCGCGGCGCGCGGGTGGTCGATTTCTCGCCCGACCAGGTGCGGCTGCTGAACTTCGGCCGCGCGGTCGACATCACGAAGCTCAAGAAGGAATTCGGGTACACGCCCCGCTGGACCACCCGCGAGGCGTTCGACGATTACGTGGCCGGCGCAGGTCTGCGTCCGGTGCTCGACGGCGGCGCGCTGGCCGGGCTGGCCGGCAAGGTGCTCGAGGCCGCCGCCACCGGGCAGGCGCGCCGATGAGCCACGCGACGAGGGCCGGAAGCGAGGCGAATCCCGTGAACACCGCTGCTGAGGCACAGGTCATTCCGCTGCACGGACCCGGCCGGGAGAAACCCGCGGAGACGCCGGAGCGGACCGAGGAGCGCGTGGACGCGCCGGTCGTCGAGTTCCCGGCGCAGCCGTCCGGTCCGGTGCGCGAGCCCGCGCCCGATCCGCTGTCGGAGTCGGTGCGCGGCGCGCTCACCTTCCTGCGCCATCGGCTCACCGGCGACTACGAGGTGGACGAGTTCGGCTTCGACGCCGAACTCACCGAGACGCTCGTGCTGCCGCCGCTGCGCGCGCTGTACGAGAAGTGGTTCCGCGTCGACACGTTCGGCGTCGAGAACCTGCCCAAGGCGGGCGGCGCGCTGCTGGTGTCCAACCACTCCGGCACCTTGCCGCTCGACGCGCTGATGACCGCGGTCGCGGTGCACGACGAGACCGGCGGACGGCACCTGCGCGGCCTCGGCGCGGACCTGGTGTTCAAGCTGCCGCTGGTCGGGTCGTTCGCGCGCAAGTCCGGGCAGACGCTGGCCTGCAACGCCGACGCCGAACGGCTGCTGGCCAACGGCGAGCTGGTCGGCGTGTGGCCGGAAGGGTTCAAGGGCGTCGGGAAGCCGTTCTCCGCGCGGTACAAGCTGCAGCGCTTCGGCCGCGGCGGGTTCGTGTCCGCGGCGATGCGCGCGGGCGTGCCGATCATCCCGGTGTCGGTGGTCGGGGCCGAGGAGACGTACCCGAAGATCGGCGAGCTGAAGGTGCTGGCGCGGCTGTTCGGGCTGCCGTACTTCCCGGTCACGCCGTTCTTCCCGCTGCTGGGCCCGCTCGGCGCGGTGCCGCTGCCGACGAAGTGGTCCATCGAGTTCGGCGAGCCGATCCGCACCGACGACTACGGCCCGGACGCGGTCGACGATCCGATGCTGGTCTTCACGCTCACCGACCAGGTGCGCGAGTCGATCCAGCACTCGCTGTACCGGCGGCTTTCCCAGCGGCGCAGCGTTTTCCGCGGCTGAGTTTCCGCCGGGCAGGTGCTGGACTGTTGCGCCTTCAGCGGCGGCGGTACGCCATCCCCGCGGCGACCGCCCCCGCGACCGCGCCCGCGCCGAGCACCGACGGGACTCCGATGCGGGCGGCTTTGCGGCCGGTGCGGAAGTCGCGGATTTCCCAGCCGCGGGCGCGGGCGACGTCGCGCAGGCCGCTGTCCGGGTTGACCGCGACCGCGGTGCCGACGACCGACAGCATCGGGACGTCGTTCTGCGAATCCGAATAAGCCGTGCAGCGCTTGAGGTTCAGGCCTTCCCGCGAGGCGAGCGCGCGGACCGCGTGTGCCTTCGCGCGGCCGTGCAGCATGTCGCCGACCAACCGTCCGGTGTAGACGCCGTCCTTGGTTTCCGCGACCGTGCCGAGCGCGCCGGTGAGGCCGAGGCGACGGGAGATGATCGCGGCGAGTTCGATCGGCGTCGCGGTGACGAGCCACACCCGCTGGCCCGCGTCGAGGTGCATCTGCGCGAGCGCGCGGGTGCCGGACCAGATCTTGTCCGCCATCAGCTCGTCGTAGATTTCCTCGCTCATCGTGGTGAGCTCCTCGACCGTGCGACCGGCCACAAAGGACAGCGCGCGCTCGCGGTGGGTCTTGATGTCGGCCTTGTTCTCGCGCCCGCCGATGCGGAACTTCACCTGGTCCCACACGAAACCGGCGAGGTCGGCCGAGGTGAAGAACTTGCGCGCGGCCAGCCCGCGGGCGAAGTAGAAGATCGAGGCGCCCATCATCATCGTGTTGTCCACGTCGAAGAAGGCGCCCGCGGTGAGGTCCGGCGGTGCGGGCGGAACCGTCGTCGCCAGCTGCGCCGAGGAGGACGCGGCCTCCGCCGACGCTTCTCCGGCGAGCGTGGCGAGCCGCTCGAGTTCCTGACTCTTATCCTTGCCACGCCAAGCTGACACGCACACCGCCTCCAGGTTCGGGCACGTCCCGGCGGACGACGCCGACCGGGTCCTGCAGGACAGGGTAGCGACCGGGCGACTCACCCGTTGGAGATGTGGCCCGCGCCTCGGATAGGGGTTGCCGGGTTGTGCTGATCATGGCCCGGGACAGTGGCGAAGGTCGCGTCAGCCGACGACGACCGGCGGGAGTCCGGGCAGCAGCGGCGGGATCGAAACGACCGGCGGCGGCGCGGGCCGGGTCGGGATCCGGGGTGCGGTGGGGGCGGTGATCGGCGGCGGGACGCTCGGCGGGGCCGGAGGGTGCGGGACCTCGGCTGTCGTCGGGGTCGGGGTCGGCGTGCTCGAGTTGCTGACGGTCGGCGACGAGACCGAGCGCACCGGCAGCGGGGAGTCCGACGGCGGAACGCTCGACTCGGGAGCCGCCGGTGGCGGGCTGCTCGGCGTGGAGCCGCCGGGCGACAGCGGCTGCTGCGTGCACGCGCCGTGCGCGGGGAGCAGGCCGAGTTCGTCGGTGGTGCCGGTGGTGATCTGGTAGCAGCTCAGTCGCGAGCCGAGCGCGGAAGTGCGCTGCTGGACCCGGTCGAGCAACAGGCGGGCCTGCTGGAACTCCTCGCGGGCGGACGCCGGGATGCCGGTCTGCTCCGCTTCCAGTTGCCGCGCCTGGCTCTGCGCCCACGATTCCAGCGACGTCAGCCGAGTGCGGTTGCCGCTCGTCGTGGCCAGTTCGGTGAGTTCGGCCACGCCCGCGCGGACGTCGCTGCCGAAATCGTGCAGCGCGGTTTCGTAGGCCGCCGGGCTGGCGTCGTTCATCCGGCTCAGTTCGGTGACGCGGTTCGCGGCGAACTTCAGGTGTTTCTCGGCTTTGGCCTCGTCGTCGAAGGTCAAACCGAGCGACGTGACCTCGCCGGCTCGCTTCACGCTGTACAGCGCGTCTCCGGGCAGGGCGTCTCGCGAAAGCAGCAGGGTGAGCCCGCCGAGGCCGAGGATCAGCGCGATGCCCGCGGCGGCGAGGTCGGCCATTCGCGGCCGCCACCGGCGGCGGGGCAGCGGTTCGCCGATGCGGCCTTCGATCTCGGCGCGGATCCGGGCCCGCGTGGCGGGATCGGGGGCGCCGGCCTGGCCCAGTTCGCGCAGTGCGCCGACGAGGGCCAGCTCTTCGGCGAACTCGCCGGCCCGCTGCCGGGGGGAAGCATTGATCGCGTCGTCGAACCGCTCGCTCTCGGTCCGACCACGCGAAAACCACCCGGGCACGCCCACGGTGCTGCTCCGTCTCCACCCAACGCCCGGCCCTGACCGCCGGTCTGGGTGAGAAACGATTAAGAAACCGGAAAAGTTACGGTTGTTCGTTGAACGATCAACGCAGGCCGGTCGGCAGCAGCTGCGCGAGCCGCCGGACCGCCCGGTGCTGCAGTGCCTTCACCGCGCCCTCGTTGCGGTCCATGATCTGCGCGGTCTCCGCGACCGACAGCCCCTGCAGGAACCGCAGCACGATGCATTCGCGCTGGTCCTCGCCCAGTTCGGCGACACAGCGCAGCAGCTCGGCCCGGGTCGCGCCGGCGATCGCCTGCTGTTCGGGGCCGGCCTGGGCGGCCGGGCCGACCGGTCCGCCGGGCACGCCGCCCGGTTCGGCGACCTCGTCGGTGACGACCTCGAGCCGGAACCGGCTGGACTTCACGTGGTCGAGGATCAGGTTGCGGGCGATGGTGACGAACCACGCGCCGACGTCGCGGCCCTGGTAGCTGACCGACGTGATCCGGCGCAGCGCGCGCAGGAAGGTCTCGCTGGTGACGTCCTCGGCCAGGTCGCGGTCGCCGAGGCGGAAGAGCGCGTAGCGGTAGACGACGTCGACGTACCGGTCGTAGAGCTGGCCGAACGCGGAGGAGTCGCCCGCCTGCGCGGCCCGCACCAGTTCCCACGCCTCGGCCTTCGCGACCTCGGCGGCGTCCGGTTCGGGGCCGGTCTTGGGCAGCGGCACGGCGGCCGCGGACGAGCCGAACACGCGGTCGGCGAACATCGAGACCGGGCCGCGGTGCGCGGCGGACAGGGTGATCGGACGGGTCATCGGGCGGCACCTCCGGCTGTCCCTGGTGCGGCCGGGCGCGTTCCCGAGCGCGCGAAGGCAGGCCGCGGCGCGTGTCCCACACCCTCGTGGACCGGCAGCTTCGGCACGACGACTCCCTTGCTCGGATCACCCGGTAGTGATCAACGCCACCCGGCGACGCAGTGCAGCATACGTGTTGTTACCGCGAAGTAGGTAGTGTCCGGGTCAGGCAGAGGTGCGACGATCGCGCGGCATCCCCATTACGGGTGACAAGATGACGAATCCGCAACGGAACGAGAGGGGTGGGGGTGGACCGGATCAGCACCGCCCACGGCGTCGCCGGCCTGCTCGCCGATGCGGCCAGCCGCTGGCCGGAACGCACGGCGATCACCGAGACGGGCACGGGCAGCACGCTGACCTGGCGAGAGCTCGACGAAGCGGCGCACGCGCAAGCACGCCGGCTGGTCTCCTCCGGCGTCGCGCCGGGCGAACCGGTGGTGCTGCGGCTCCCGACGTCGGCTGACTTCGCGGTCGCCCTGTTCGCCGTGCTGCGCGCGGGCGGAATCGCGGTGCCGCTCTCGCCGCAGGCGCCCGTGCCCGAGTTGGAGCGCCTGCTGGAGCACTGCGGCGCGAAACGCGTCGTGCAGCGCGACAACGCGGAACTGCCCGAGGGCGTCACCAGCTTGCCGCCGCGCAGCGACGAGCCGGGCGAACCGGTCGATCTCGGCCGTTCCGGCGAGGACATCGCGGTCATTTCGTACACCTCCGGCACGACCGGCCCGCCGCGCGGAGTGCTGCTGTCGCACCGCGCGTTGCTGGCCAACCTCGACCAGCTGTCCCAAGTGGACGGGGTGACCGAGCACGACGACCGGGTGCTGGTCTCGATCCCGCTCTTCCATGTTTACGGTCTCGGCCCCGGGCTGCTCATGGCGACCGCGGTCGGCGCGACGCTCGTGCTGTCCGAACGCTTCGAAGCCCGGCGGACGCTCCAGGACTGCGCCGAGCACCGCGTCACGGCGATCACCGGCGTGCCCGCGATGTACAACGAATTCGCCGCTCTCGAGCCGGAAGAACTCGCCCGCGGGCTGGCGACGGTGAAGCGGCTGACCTCCGGTGCCGCGCCGTTGCATCCGAAGGTGCTCGCGGCGATCCGCGAGGCCGCCGGGCTCGACGTGTACGAGGGCTACGGGCTCACCGAATGCGCGCCGGTGGTGACGTCGACGCTGGTCACCGGCTATCCGAAGCCCGGCTCGGTCGGGCGGCCGCTGCCCGGGATCGAGCTGCGGCTGGTGGATTCCGACGGATCGGCCGACGACCTGCCGCTCGACCCGGAGGAACCGGACGACGTGTTCGAGGCCGGCGGCAGCACCGGGCTGGTGTCGGTGCGCGGGGCGAACCTGTTCTCCGGGTACTGGCCGGACGGCGCGCACGGGCCGGACGCCGAGGGCTGGTTCCGGACCGGCGACGTCGGCTACCTCGATTCCGACGGCGACCTGCATCTGGTCGACCGGGCCAACGACTTGATCATCGTGAACGGCTTCAACGTCTTCCCGCACGAGGTCGAGGAAGTGATCGCGCAGCTGCCCGAGGTGGTCGAGGCCGCCGTGGTGGGCGTGGTGGACGAGCGAAGCGGCGAAGCGGTGAAGGCGGTCGTGGTGCCCGCCGAAGGTGCGGCGTTGTCGGAGCAGCAGGTGGTGGACCAATGCGCCGCGCATCTCGCCGGGTACAAGGTGCCGCACACCGTCGAGTTCGCCGAGACGCTGCCGCATTCGGCGACCGGGAAGCTGCGGCGGCTGAAGCTACGCTGAGTCTGTGCACAAAGTGACCGTGATGAGCCGCGAAGGGTGCCACCTGTGCGAGGTGGCCGAGGCGGACGTCGCGCGGATCTGCGGCGAGCTGGGCGTGCCGTGGGAGACCGCGGACGTCGACAGCGACCCGGAATGGCGGGCCGAATACGGCGACCAGGTGCCGGTGATCCTGATCGACGGGGTCGAGCACGGGTACTGGCGCGTCGAGGAAGAACGGCTGCGCGCGGCGCTGCGGTAAGCAACCCGTAAGCGGTTCGAACGGGCCAGACCGGGCCGGACCCGCCGAAGATGGTGGGGTGAGTGCCTTGAAAGAAGCCCCGCCGACCGCCCGGCCGCGCCTGTCGCTGGGCCTCGCGACGTTCCTCGGGCTGGTTTCGCTGGCCGTCGCGCTGGGCGTGGGACATCTGGTCGCCGGTTTCGTCGGGTACAACGCGTCGCCGTTCGTCGCGGTCGCGGACTTCGTGATCGCGCACAGCCCGCACGCCGTCGTGGTGTGGGCGGAGCAGACGATCGGGACCGCCGACAAGACCGTGCTCAAGATCGGCCTGGCCGTGGTGCTGCTGGGCTTCGCGGTGCTCGCCGGACAGCTTTCGCGCCGTCGTCCGCTGCCGGGCCAGTTGCTGGTGGTCGTGGTCGGCGCGTTCGGCATTTACGCGGTGTTCGAGCGCACGGACGTCGGGCAGCTCGCGTTGCTGGCTCCGGTGCTGGCGCTGGGCGCTGCGCTGCTGGTGTTCAGCTGGCTGCATCGCCGGGCCTTGCCGGCGGAAACCGAACCGCGGCAAGGACTCAGCCGCCGCCAGGTGCTGCGGCGCGGCGCGGGAATCGCGGCTGGCGCGGGCGTGGCGGCGATCGTCGGCGAGGTCGTGTCCACCACCAGCAGCGCGACCGGCTCGCGGGCGTCGATCGGGCCGCTGGTCGCTGCCCGGAAGGCCCCGCCGCTGCCGCCGGACGCGGATTTCCACCGGCTCGGGTCGCCGCCGTTCATCACGCCGAACGGGAGTTTCTACCGGATCGACACCGCGTTCGTCGTGCCGCAGGTGCGGGCCGAGGACTGGACCCTGAAGATCCACGGCATGGTCGACCGCGAGGTGAGCTTCTCCTACGCGGACATCCGGAACCGCCCGCTGGTGGAGCGGACCGTGACGCTCACCTGCGTCTCCAACGAGGTCGGCGGCGACTTGATCTCCACCGCGAACTTCATCGGCGTGGACCTGGTCGACCTGCTGGCCGAGGCGGGTGTGCAGGCGGGCGCGCAGCAGATGTACGCGACCAGTGTCGACGGCTTCACGTGCGGCACCCCGGCCAACGTCGCGCTCGACCCGGCGCGCGGCGCGATGCTGGCGATCGGCATGAACGGCGAGCCGCTCCCGGTCGAGCACGGCTTCCCGGCGCGGATCGTGATCCCCGGGCTGTACGGGTACGTGTCGGCGACCAAATGGGTCACCGACCTGGAGTTCACCACCTGGGACGCGCGGCAGGCGTACTGGCTTCAGCGGGGCTGGGCGGAACAGGCCCCGATCAAGACCGAATCGCGGATCGACGCACCGGCCAGCGGGACGTCGGTGCGCGCGGGCAAGGTCCGGGTGGCGGGGACGGCGTGGGCGCAGCACGTCGGGATCGCGAAGGTCGAGGTGCGGGTCGACCAGGGCGCGTGGCTTCCGGCGACGCTTTCGGCCGAGGTCAACAAGGACACCTGGCGGATGTGGTGGGCCGAGGTGCCGGTGCCGCCGGGCAGCCACACGATGACGGTGCGGGCGACCGACCAGTCCGGCTACACCCAGACCGACCACCCCGCGGACCCGGTTCCGGACGGCGCGACCGGGTGGCACACGGTGCCCTTCACCGCCGCCTGAGCGAGCGTGGTTGTGCTTCTGGTCATGCGGATGACCAGTGACTTTGTGCATGCGTTCACAAGTGGACTACCGTAGGAACCCGTCCCCGCGAGGGCCGGTATCGAACCGGACGGAAGCCGTGGGGTCAAGGGTTGGTTTTCCACTGCCGGTCGAGGCAGCTGGGGGACAGCGCGGGCACGAAGCCGGATTGAGGAGAAGTCAGCGTGGTGACACAGCGGGGCGGGCGCAGCGGTGCCGAACCGCCGGCCACGCCTCCCCGCGACGAATCCGACTCGGCCGAACCCGCCCCGCCAGCCGCGCGCCGGTCCGGCGGACGGCACGCCGCGGGAAGCCGCCGTCGCGCGACGGTGACCGAGAACGGGTTGGCGCGCAACGGAAACTCGGCGGGCCCGGACAACGGGAACGAGCAGGTCGCCGGTGGCGGCGCGCACGCCGCGGGCAACGGCCGGGCCGCCGCGGCAGGCAACGGCAACGGCCGCACCAGCCGCGCCGCCGCCCGAGCCGCCGCCGAAGCCCAGGCCGAAACCGCCGCGGAGACCGACGCCACCGGCCGCACCCGCCGTCCGGCCCGGGCAGCGCGCACCGCTCCGGACGCCGACAACGCCCCGACCGCCGAGATGCCCGCCGTCTCCGACCCCGAAGACACCGCGGTCCGGGCGAAGCAGATCCCGGAGGCCGCCGTCGCCCGGCTGGCCGTTTACCTGCGGATCCTCTCCGGATTGGCCGAGCAGGGCGCGACCACCGTCTCCAGCGAGGAACTCTCCGCGGCAGCCGGCGTGAACTCCGCCAAACTGCGCAAAGACCTCTCCTACCTGGGCTCTTACGGCACCCGCGGCGTCGGCTACGAGGTGCAGGTGCTCGTCAGTCAGATCGAGCGGATCCTCGGCCTCACCCGGCAGCACCGGGTCGCCGTGGTCGGGATCGGCAACCTCGGCCACGCGCTCGCCAACTACGGCGGCTTCCCCGGCCGCGGCTTCCCGGTCGAGGCGCTCTTCGACCTCGACCCCGATCTGATCGGCGTTCCCGTAGGGGGACTGCCGGTCTCGCACATGGACGACATTCCTCGCGTCTGCTCCGAACGGGAGATTTCCGTGGGGATCATCGCCACACCTCCTACCGCCGCGCAGTCGGTGTGCGACAGGCTGGTAGCGGGCGGCGTCCAGTGCATCCTCAACTTCGCGCCGGTAGTGCTCCAGGTGCCGGCACACGTCGAGGTCCGCAAGGTCGACCTGGCCGTCGAGCTGCAGATCCTCTCGTTCCACGTGGCTCGGCGCGCCGACAGCGCGGCCGGTGCGGCCGGGGAAAACCAGGGGAATACCGGGTTACCCGGCACCGGCCTGCCCGCCGACAATGGCAGCGGACGAAACGGCGCCGGCACGGACGGCGGTCTCGGAATGGTGGTGCGCTGATGAGCGTGTTGGCGGTCGGGCTCTCCCATCGCAGTGCGGATCTCGGCACGCTCGAGCGTGCGGCGATCCCGGCGGACGAGCTGACCAAGGTCCTGCACGACCTGCAGCAGGCGGAGCACATCAGCGAGGTCATGCTCGTCTCGACGTGCAACCGCATCGAGGTCTACGCCGTGGTCGAGACGTTCCACGGCGGCGTCAACGACGTCTCGGAGGTGCTCTCCCGCAAGGCCGGGATGGAGCCCGCCGAGCTGTACGACAGTCTGTACGTGCACTACGCGGGCGCGGCCGTCGAGCACCTGTTCTCCGTCGCTTCGGGCCTCGACTCGATGGTGGTCGGCGAGACGCAGATCCTCGGCCAGGTCCGCTCCGCGTACGCGACCGCGCGCGACGCCGGCACGGTCGGCCGCACGCTGCACGAGCTGATCCAGACCACGCTGCGCGTCGGCAAGCGCGTGCACTCCGAGACCGGGCTCGACCAGCTCGGCGCGTCCGTCGTGTCCGAGGCGCTCGCCGCCGCGGGGGACATCGCGGGCAAGCACGCGCTGATCGTCGGGGCCGGTTCGATGGGCGCGCTCACCGCTTCGCAGCTGCGCAAGGCCGGGATCGCCGAGATCACGGTGGCCAACCGCACCGAAGCCAACGCCGTCCGGCTGGCCGAGAAGATCGTCGCGGAGGGGATTCCGGCCCGTTCGGTGCCGTTGACCGAACTCGCCGAGGCGGTCGAGCTGGCCGACCTCGTCGTGGCGTGCACCGGGGCGCAGGACGCGGTCTTCCTCGCCGGGCACGTGCCCGCGCGCGCCGGCCGTCCGCTGGTCGTCTGCGACCTCGGGCTGCCGAAGGACGTCGACCCCGCGGTCGCCGAACTCGCCGACGTCACCGTGGTCGACCTGGAGACGATCCAGCGCCGCATGCGCGACGCGGGAGCCCCGACCACCGAACGGCAGACCGCCAAAGCCAACGGCATCGTGCTCGACGAGGTGCGCGAGTACCTCGCCGGACAGCGCAGTGCCGAGGTCACGCCCACGGTCACCGCGCTGCGCAGGCGCGCGGCCGAGGTGGTGGACGCGGAACTGCTCCGCCTGGACAACCGGCTGCCGGAACTCGACAGCCAGGTTCGCGAAGAGGTCGGCCGCACGGTTCGCCGGGTGGTCGACAAGCTGCTGCACGCGCCGACGGTGCGGGTCAAGCAGCTGGCCGCCGAGACGGCCGACACCGACTACGCCAACGCGTTGCGGGAACTGTTCTGCCTCGACCCGCAGGCTCCTGCGGCCGTGGCGAGCCCGTCAGCGCCGGAATCCGAGAAGAAGCGGTAAGTGACCAGAGTCATTCGCATCGGCACGCGGGGCAGCAAGCTCGCCCTCGCGCAGACCGGCATCGTCGCCGACACCATCCGCGCCACCGGGGCGGAGGTGGAGATCGTCACCGTCACCACGCCCGGCGACCTCTCCAGCGCCCCGATCTCGCAGATCGGGGTCGGCGTGTTCACCTCGGCGCTGCGGGAAGCGTTGCTGCGCAATGAGATCGACGTCGCCGTGCACTCCTACAAGGACCTGCCCACCGCGCCCGAGGACGGCCTCGTGCTGGCCGCGGTGCCGCCGCGCGAGGACCCGCGCGACGCGCTGATCGCCCGCGACGGCCTCACCCTCGGCGAGCTTCCGCCGGGCGCGAAGGTCGGCACCGGCGCGGCGCGGCGGATGGCCCAGCTGCGCGCGCTGGGTCTCGGTTTGGAAATCGTGCCGATCCGAGGCAATATCGATACCCGCATGCGCAAGGTGACCGACGGCGAGCTGGATGCCGTGGTGCTCGCGCGTGCCGGACTGGCCAGGGTCGGCCGGGTGGACGAGATCACCGAAACCCTCGACCCGATCCAGATGCTGCCCGCCCCCGCGCAGGGGGCGCTGGCGCTGGAGTGCCGGGCCGCCGACGTGGACATCGAGCACCTGCTCGCGTCCGCGGTGGACGACGAGAGCACGCGGGTCGCGGTGACGGCCGAACGGGCTCTGCTCGCCGCGCTCGAAGCAGGGTGCAGCGCGCCGGTGGGCGCGCTCGCCGAGATCGTCGAGGACCTCGACGACGAGGGCGCGGTGGTGGAACGGATCTCGCTGCGCGGCACCGCTGCCGTCGAAGGCGAGAACGGCGGCGTCGACATGGTGCGGGCTTCCGCGATCGCCGGGATCGGCGAGGCGGAGAAGCTCGGCCGGGAACTGGCCGCCGAACTGCTTGACCTGGGAGCCGGGGCGCTGCTCGGCCCCGCGCTGTGACGCCAGCCGTCACCGACCCGCACGACCTGCCCGACACCAGCGGCCGGAGCGCCGGCCGCCCAAGAGGAGAAGAACACCAACGATGACCCCTGCTCGCAAGACCGCCGGGCGCGTCGCCTTCGTGGGCTCGGGCCCCGGGGACGCCGGGCTGCTCACCGTCCGCGCCCAGGAACTCCTGGCCAAGGCCGAGGTCGTGGTGACCGACCCGGACGTGCCCGCCAGCGTGCTCGCCTTCGCCGCCCCCGGCGCCGAGGTCCGCCCCGCCGTCGGCGAACCGTCCGACGTCGCGAAGGACCTGACCGCCGAGGCCAAGGCCGGCCGGCTCGCGCTGCGGCTGGTCTCCGGCGACCCGCTGACCAGCCCGGCCGTCGTGGCCGAGGTCCAGGCCGTGGCTCGCACCTCGGCCGTGTTCGACGTCATCCCCGGCGTCGCGCCGGGCACCGCGGTCCCGGCGTACGCGGGGGTCGCGCTCGGCGGCACCTACACCGAGGCCGACGTCCGCGGCGAGGTCGACTGGGGCGCGCTCGCCGCGTCCCCCGGCCCGATCGTGCTGCACGCCACCTCGGCGCACCTGGCCGAGGCGGCGAGCCAGCTCACCGAGAAGGGGCTGCCGCCGACCACCCCGGTCGCGGTCACCGCGAACGGCACCATCAACACCCAGCGCACGCTGGACACCACGCTGGCCTCGGTCGCGAACGACGCGGGCGAACTGGTCGGCCCGCTGGTCGTGACGGTCGGGCAGGCCGCCGGGCAGCGGTCGAAGCTGTCCTGGTGGGAGTCGCGGGCGCTGTACGGCTGGAAGGTCCTGGTGCCGCGCACCAAGGAGCAGGCGGGCGAGATGGCCGAGCGGCTGCGCGGCCACGGCGCGACCTCGCACGAGGTGCCGACGATCTCGGTCGAGCCGCCGCGCAGCCCGGCGCAGATGGAGCGGTCGGTCAAGGGTCTGGTCGACGGCCGGTACCAGTGGATCGTCTTCACCTCCACCAACGCGGTGCGCGCGGTGTGGGAGAAGTTCGAGGAGTTCGGCCTGGACGCGCGCGCGTTCTCCGGCGTGAAGATCGCCTGCGTCGGCGAATCGACCGCGGCGAAGGTGCGGTCGTTCGGGATCATCCCGGAGCTGGTGCCGACGGGCGAGCAGTCGTCCGAGGGGCTGCTGGCCGAGTTCCCGCCTTATGACGACGTGCTGGATCCGGTGAACCGGGTTCTGCTGCCGCGGGCGGATATCGCCACCGAGATCCTGTCGGCTGGTCTGGTCGAGCGTGGTTGGGAAGTCGACGACGTCACGGCTTACCGGACTGTGCGAGCCGCTCCGCCGCCCGCCGAGACTCGCGAGATGATCAAGACCGGTGGGTTTGACGCGGTCTGTTTCACCTCGTCGTCGACCGTGCGGAATCTCGTGGGGATTGCTGGGAAGCCGCATACTCGCACGTTGGTGGCTTGTATCGGGCCTAAGACTGCCGAGACCGCGGTGGAGTTCGGGCTGCGGGTGGATGTGCAGCCGGAGAAGGCTGATGTGCCGCATTTGGTGGATGCGTTGGCGGAGCATGCGGCTCGGTTGAGGGCGGAGGGGGCGTTGCCTCCGCCTCGGAAGGCCAAGCGGACTCGGCGTAGTTGAGTCGGCTCGTCGCCTGGCGGCGACATTGCGCCTCGATGGTGAGGCGGGGCACCCCGATTTTTTAGTGTGACTACGGCGCGGGGGTGCTTGTCAAGGCGGGAAAGATGCCTTGACAAGCACCCCCGCGCCGTGTTTTTGGCTGTGTATCGGGGGCGGGGGAGGTGTGGGTGCCTCGCTTCTTTGGGTGCCTCGGCCGCGGGTGAGTGTGAGCACCGCCTGCCGGGCGGATTTGTCGCGGAGTACCTTGGAGTTGTGTTCCCTGAGCAGCGACCCCGCAGGCTTCGTTCCACTCCGGCAATGCGCAGGTTGGTCAGTGAGACCACGTTGCGGCCACGGCAGCTGATCCTGCCGATGTTCGTCGCTGAAGGTCTTGACGCGCCTCGGCCGATCGCCAGCATGCCCGGCGTCGTTCAGCACACTCGCGACACCTTGCGCAAGGCCGCGGTCGAGGCGGTCAACGCGGGAGTCGGCGGGCTGATGCTCTTCGGCATTCCGGAGAAGCGGGACGCCCAGGGGTCCGGCGCGGTCGACGAGAACGGCATTCTCAACGTCGCGCTGCGGGATCTGCGCAGCGAACTCGGCGACTCCACCGTGCTGATGGCCGACACCTGCCTGGACGAGTTCACCGACCACGGGCACTGCGGGGTTCTCGACGCGGACGGGCTGGTCGACAACGACGCCACGCTTCGGTTGTACGCCGACATGGGCGTCGCGCAGGCGGAAGCCGGTGCGCACGTGCTCGGGCCCAGCGGGATGATGGACGGGCAGGTCGGCGTGATCCGCCGGGCGCTGGACGAGGTCGGGCACAGCGAGACCGCGATTCTCGCCTACACCGTCAAGTACGCCAGTGCCTTCTTCGGGCCGTTCCGCGAGGCCGTCGACTCGCAGCTCAAGGGCGATCGCAAGACTTACCAGCAGGACTTCGGCAACGCCCGCGAGGCGCTGCGCGAGATCGAGCTGGACCTCGCCGAGGGCGCGGACATGATCATGGTCAAGCCTGGTCTGTCCTATTTGGACATCGTGAAGGCGGCCGCCGACATTTCGCCGGTTCCCGTCGCGGCGTACAACATCTCCGGCGAGTACGCGATGGTCGAGGCGGCCGCGGCGAACGGCTGGATCGACCGGGAGAGCACCGTGCTCGAGGTGCTCACCTCGTTCCGGCGCGCGGGTGCGGACCTGATCCTGACCTACTGGGCGGCCGAGGCCGCGGCCTGGCTGGACTGAGCCCGGGTAGGGTCTTCCGGGTGGCCGAGAAGGACAAGAACACCCCGAAGCCAGCCGAGGTGACCCCGGACGATCTTTCCGGGCTCACCGACGACGAGCGCCGCAAGCGCGGGCGCGCGCCGGATCCGGTGCTGCCGGGGCAGGCCGCGCCGAAGGCCAAGCCGCCGACGCCGGTGCACGTCGCGTTCGTGCTCGCCATCGTGGCCGCGGTGATCGTGGCGGCCGGTCAGGTGGTCACCGTCTTGCTCAAGCAGCAGCTGGTCGACCGCGCGATCGAGCAGGTTCGGCAGAGCGGTCAGAAGGTCGACGTCGCTCAGGTGCAGGCCAACGCCACCACCCTCGTGTGGGCCATGCTGATCGGCGCGCTGTGCTTCGGCGGGCTGCTCGTGCTGTTCGCCTGGAAGGCCCGCGAGGGCACGCGGTCGGCGCGCAGCATCGCGACGCTGCTGGCGGTGCTCGGCATCGTGTTCGAACTCGGGGTGATCCGCAGCATTTTCGCGCTCGCCTCGTCGCTGGCGCTGGTCGTCATGCTGATCCTGCTGTACCTGCCGAAGGTCGCGGACTACTTCCCGAAGGTCGGCAAGAAGCTGTAATGGCGGCCAGGACCCTGTACTCCGAGGCCGGTGTCGGCTGGTCGGCGCTGGTCTGGGGCCCGTTGTTCGCGCTGCTGGGCGCGCTCGCGGAACTGGCCACCGGCGGGCCGGCGCACGTCGTCGGCTGGGTGCTGATCGGGCTCGCCTTGTTCGGGCTGACGCTGCCGTGGGTGTACGCGCGGCGGCGGTTCCTTTCGCTCGAGGTCACCACCGAGGGGCTGCGGCAGGGGCGGGAAACGCTGGCTGCCGAGCGGATCGCCTCGGTGACCGACGTCGGCGCGCCGGTCGGGGCGCGGGTGCTCGGCGGTGGCTGGTCGGCGCCGCGGAAGTACGACGAGGTGCCGGTCGAGCTGGACGACGGCACGGTGGTGCTCGCCTGGGCCCGCGACGGCGAGGCGCTGAAGACCGCGCTCGCGGAGCTGGCGGCGAAGAACCGACCCGAGGAACAGGCCGATGACTCCCGGAACTGAACCCCCACGAGGGACGCGGAACGGCGGCGAACCTGAAAGGCTGGACCCCGTGATCGACCTACCCCAGCCGACCGGAGCCGGGCTTTGGCCGCCGGAGGAACCCCAGCCGCAGGCGAAACTCAACCAGCCGTGGCGCGCGTTCGTCGCGCTCGGCGAGGTCGTGGTGGCCGGATTGGTGCTGTGGGCGGCGTTCGCGCTGTGGCACGCCGGGGTCGTCCCGGTCGTCACCACGGCGGGCGACGGCACGCCGCTGACGTCGCATCGGTACTTCGGCGGGCACATCGCCGGCGCGCTCGGGCTCGGCACGCTGTCCGCGATCCTGGTGGTGGACGCGGTCCGGCAATTGCTGCTCGCGGTGCGGGCGCGGCACAAAAAGAAGAAGGACTGATTACACAGCTGTCCCACAGGGAACCAACAGCTGACTGCTAAGCAGGCCACGCAGTCTTGCCGCCATGACGCGGCTGCGCAACCGAACCTGGGTGGTCAACGGAGTCCTTGTCGTGCTGCTCGGCGGCGCGGGTTTCGGGATTTACCAGGCCTTTTCGCCGAGCAGTTCGACCGCGCAGGCGCAAACCCGGACGACGCCGGTCCGGCGCGCGAACGTCTCCCAGACCGTGTCGGCGGCGGGCACGATCGCGAGCACGTACACCGGCGTCGCGAACTTCACCGCGTCCGGCAAGGTGACGAGCATCGACGTGAAGGTCGGCGACGTCGTGAGCGCCGGGCAGAAGCTCGCGACGATCGACTCTTCCCAGGCGAGCAAACAACTTCAGGTGGCCAAGGCCAACCTCGCGGTCGCTGAGGACAACCTCGCCACGGCGCAGGCGCAGAGCAGTACTACGGCGCTTCAGGCCAAAGTGGATCAAGCGCAGCTGGACGTCGACAACGCCGAATCGGCGCTCGCCGCGACGACGTTGACCGCGCCGGGGGCGGGGACTGTCACCGCGATTAACGGGACTATCGGGCAGCAAACGGGCAGTAGCTCCGGCAACAGTTCCGCGGCGGCGTCGTCTGGTTCCACTGGGCAACAGTCGGCCAGCAGCAGTAGCAGCACTGGCTTTATCGACATCACCGACCTGGGCAGTCTCGTCGTCAATACCTCGGTGGCGGAAATTGACGTGAGCAAGGTGAAAACTGGGCAGAAAGCCACGGTCACGTTGAACGCGACGCCGGATCAACCGTTGCCGGCGACCGTTTCCAGTATCGATCTGACGCCGACCACGAGCAGCAATGTCGTCAGTTACGGCGCGAAGCTGACGTTGTCGAATCCGCCGTCGGGATTGCGGCCCGGACAGTCGGCGAGCGTCGTGATCACCGTCGCGGAAGCCGATGGCGTGCTGAGCGTTCCGGCCGCCGCGGTGCGGACCAGCGGGACGACGAGCGTGGTCACGGTGGAGCGGAACGGGCAGCCGGTTTCGCGGCAGGTCGAGGTCGGGGTGCGCGGAGAGTCCACTGTGGAGATCAAGTCCGGGCTCGAGGAGGGCGACCAGGTGGTGTTGACGGCCGCGTCGCCGACCACGTCGAGCGGCTCCGGGCAGCAACGCACTGGCGGCACCGGCGGTCTCGGCGGCTTCGGCGGCGGACGCCAAGGCGGCGTCGGCGGTCTCGGCGGCGGGGGCCGGGGATGAAGCCGGTGATCGCGGTCTCCGGACTGCGCAAGACCTACGGCAGCGGAGAAACGGCGGTGCACGCGCTGCGCGGGGTCGATCTGCGGGTGTGGCCGGGCGAGTACGTGGCGATCATGGGCGCGTCCGGGTCCGGAAAATCGACGCTGCTGAACATGCTGGGCTGTCTCGACACGCCGAGCTCGGGCCGGTACCTGCTGGACGGCTTCTCGGTCGCCGACCTCAACGAACGGCAGCTTGCCTTGCTGCGCAACCGAAAGATCGGCTTCATCTTCCAATCCTTCAACCTCGTGCCGCGCACCAGTGCTTTGTCCAATGTGGAATTACCGCTGGTCTACAGTGGACTCAAGCGCGGGGAGCGGCGCCGCCGGGCACTCGCCGCGCTGGAGCTGGTCGGGCTGACCGACCGGGCCAAGCATCTGCCGAACGAACTGTCCGGGGGACAGCAGCAGCGGGTCGCGGTGGCGCGGGCCCTCGTCGGCGGACCGGCGTTGCTGCTCGCCGACGAACCGACCGGAAACCTCGACCACGCAAGCACTGTCGACGTCCTCGGTGTCTTCGACCGGCTCAACGCGCTCGGCCGCACGGTCGTGGTGATCACGCACGAGGACGAGGTCGCGCAGCACGCGCACCGGGTAGTGCGAGTCAGTGACGGGCGGATCGTGTCCGACGAGGCCCGCACCGGGGTGGTCGCGTGAACTTCGTCGAGATCATGCGGTTCGCGGTGCGCGGGCTCGCCTCGAACAAACTGCGTTCGGTGCTCACTACGCTCGGCATCACCATCGGGGTGGCGTCGGTGATCTTGTTGGTAGCAGTGGGAAACGGGGCTTCGGCGGCGATCACCGCGAGCATCCAGGGGCTGGGCACGGACGTGGTCAACGTGTCCCCGGTGCGCGGCGGCGGGCAGGCCAGCCAGGTCCGGCCGCTCACCGTGCAGGACGCGCACGCGCTGGTCGACCCGGTGGGCGCGCCGGACGTCAAGGCGGCGGCTCCGGTGGTGAACACCAGCGCGACCGCGACGTACGGGCAGACTTCCTATGACCTGTCGAGCGTCGTCGGCACCGAACCCAGCTACTTCACCACCACGAACCGCCAGATCGCCGACGGTCAGCTGTTCAGCGCCGAGGACGTGACTCAGGCGCGCAAGGTCGTCGTGCTCGGACCGACGACCGCGCAATCGATCTTCGGCGCGGGCGAACCGGTCGGCAAGAACGTGTTGCTCAACAGCATCCAGTTCACCGTGATCGGCGTCTTGCAAACGAAGGGCAGCACCGGGCTGCAGAACGCCGACGACGTCGCGATCGCCCCGATCAGCGCGGTGCAGAACTCGCTCGCCGGCTACGGCGGGCTGAACCAGATCGCGGTGCAGGCGGCCACCGCCGACTCGATCGGGCTGGCCCAGGCCGAGGTCACCGCGATCCTCGACGCCCGGCACGGCATCCAGGCCACGGCGAATCCGGACTTCCAGATCCAGAACTCCGCGCAGCTGCTGCAGACCCGCACGTCGGCGATCGAGACGTTCACCGTGCTGCTCGGCGCGGTCGCGGCGATCTCCCTGCTGGTCGGCGGGATCGGCGTCACGAACATCATGCTCGTCACGGTCACCGAGCGGATCCGCGAGATCGGCATCCGCAAGGCGATCGGCGCGCCGCGTTCGGCGATCCTCGGCCAGTTTCTCGCCGAGGCGACCATGCTGAGTCTTTTTGGCGGACTGCTCGGCGTGCTGATCGGCGTGGTCGGCAGCCGGTTCAGCATCGCGGGCATCCAGCCGGTGGTGGTGCCGTCGTCGATCGCGCTGGCGTTCGCGGTATCCGCGCTGATCGGGCTTTTCTTCGGCAGTTTCCCGGCGAACCGGGCTTCGCGGCTGCGGCCGATCGACGCCCTCCGGCACGAGTAGGAGCGTCATGTCCGCGTCGACCACCCAGCCCATCCCGACTCCGCCGGAGGAGCCCGCCCGTCCGGAAGACCTGATCGCCGAACCCGCCGTCCAAGGCGATCTCACCGCGGAGCTGAAGCAGGTCGCGCGGCCGTTCGGCAAGCCGACGCTCGTGCTGGCCGGGCTGCTCGTGCTGGCCCTCGCGTTCGCTGGTGGCGCGTGGACGCACGCGGCGTTCGGTCCGTCGAGCACTGCTTCCACCGCCCGTCCTGACCCGGCAGCAGGACAACCGGGCGGACGCACGGCAGGCGGTCGCGGCACGGTCGGCACCGTGGAGAAGGTCGACGGCAGCACGGTCACGCTGAAGACGGCGCAGGGCAGCGAAGTCACAGTGTCCACTTCGGACAAGACGACGGTCGGGGTGACTCAGCCGGGCAAGCTCAGCGACCTCAAACCGGGACAGACGGTGACCGTCCAGGGCCGCACCGGATCCGACGGTTCGGTGACCGCGCAGGCGATCGTGGCGCAGCCGAGCCGTTAGGGAACGTCGTTGAGCGCGATGATCGCGACGTTCAGCGCGGTCGTGTAGAGCAGCCACGCCAGATACGGCACGAGCAGCAGCGCGGCGACGCGGGACCGGCGGTAGAACAGCGCGATCGTCACTATCACGGTGAAATCGAGCAGCACGATGTCGACGCACGCGATTTGCGTGGAGCCGCCGGCGAAGAACAGCGAGATCCACATCAGGTTGAACAGCAGCCCGATGCCGTACGCGGCGAAGCCCTGGTTCTCGCCGTCAGTGCGCCAATAAGTCCAGCCGGCGACGGCGAGCACGAGGTACAGGACCGTCCACACCGGACTGAACAGGGACGAGGGCGGGGCCCAGTCCGGCAGCACGTACCGGTTGTAGGCGTCCGGCGCGGAGGTCGCGGCCAGCGCGCCGACTAGCGCGATGACGCCGACCAGCCCGACGAACACCGCGAGCATCAGCCACGGATTCCGGCGATGTGTGGGCGCCGTCACGTTTCCTCCATGGCTCGCCCCGTCCATGCGCGCTCATCTTAGGAGGGGTGCGGCCGGTGTGCCGGGTGGCAAACGGGTGGCAGCTTGGGCGCCGCCGACACCCGAACGGAGGATTTGCAAGACTGGGACGGTGAGCACTGGCACCGAGCAGTCCAAAGCATGGTTCGCACGCGCCAAGGCGGCCGTTCCGGGCGGGGTGAACTCGCCGGTGCGCGCCTTCAACTCGGTCGGCGGCACGCCGCGGTTCATGGTCCGCGGCGAGGGCCCGTATCTGTGGGACGCCGACGGCAACCGCTACGTCGACCTCGTCTCCTCGTGGGGTCCGATGATCCTCGGGCACGCGCACCCGAAGGTGGTGGCCGCCGCCCGCGCGGCCGCGGAACACGGGCTGTCCTTCGGCACGCCGACGATCGGCGAGGTCGAACTGGCCGAGGAGATCATCGGCCGGGTCGGTCCGGTCGAGCAGGTGCGGCTGGTCAACTCCGGCACCGAAGCCACGATGAGCGCCATCCGGCTGGCTCGCGGTTTCACCGGCCGGGCCAAGATCGTCAAGTTCGCCGGGTGCTACCACGGCCACGTCGACGCGCTGCTCGCCGAAGCCGGTTCCGGTGTCGCGACGCTCGGCCTGCCGACTTCGCCGGGCGTCACCGGCGCGCAGGCCGCGGACACGATTGTCTTGCCGTACAACGACCTTGCCGCGCTGCGGAAGTCTTTCGCGGAGAACGAGGGCCAGATCGCCGCGGTGATCACCGAAGCGGCCGCGGGCAACATGGGCGCGGTGCCGCCGGATCCCGGTTTCAACGCCGCACTGCGTGACCTCGCGCACGAAAACGGCGCGCTGCTGATCATGGACGAGGTGATGACCGGCTTCCGCGTTTCGCGCGCCGGCTGGTTCGGCCTCGAAGGCGTGGCCGGCGACCTCTACACGTTCGGCAAGGTGATGTCCGGCGGGCTGCCCGCCGCGGCGTTCGGCGGCCGCGCGGACATCATGGCGAAGCTCGCGCCCGGCGGTCCCGTCTATCAGGCGGGCACGCTGTCCGGTAACCCGGTGGCGGTCGCTGCGGGTCTCACCGCGCTGCGCGAAGCCGACGACGCTGTGTACGCGAAGCTCGACGCCAACGCGAAGCGGCTCGGCGGGCTTTTCGACAAGGCGCTCAGCGAAGCAGGCGTCACGCACACTGTGCAGTTCGCGGGCAACCTGGTGAGCGTCTTCTTCACCGACAAGCCCGTACGCAACTACGCGGACGCGCAGGCCACCGAGACGTGGCGCTTCCCGGCGTTCTTCCACGCGCTGCTCGAAGCGGGCGTGTACCCGCCGCCGAGCCCGTACGAGGCATGGTTCGTGAACGCCGCGATGGACGACGAAGCGTTCGCGGTCATCGAAGCCGCGTTGCCCGCTGCGGCGCGCGCGGCGGCTGAGGCGGTTCGCCCATGACCACCGTCGTGCACATGCTGCGGCACGGTGAAGTCCACAACCCGGAGCAGATCCTCTACGGGCGGCTGCCGAACTTCCGGCTGTCGGAGCGCGGGCAGCGTCAGGCGCTCACCGTCGCGGAGTCGCTGGCTGGGCACGACCTCGCGTACGTCGTCGCTTCGCCGCTTCAGCGTGCGCAGGAGACTGCGGCACCGATCGCGGGCGCGCACCGTCTCGACATCGCGACTGACGAAGGTCTCATCGAAGCGGCGAACGTCTTCGAGGGCCAGCGCGTGGCCGTGGGCGACGGAGCGTTGCGGCAGCCGAAAGCGTGGCCGCACCTGGTGAATCCGTTCAAGCCGTCGTGGGGCGAGCCGTACGTCGAGATCGCCCACCGCATGCTCGGCGCGGTGCACCGTGCCCGCGTAAAGGCCGAAGGGCGCGAAGCACTGTGCGTGTCGCACCAGCTGCCGATCTGGACGCTTCGCCGCTTCCTCGAAGCGAAGCGGCTGTGGCACGACCCGCGGCAGCGGCAGTGCTCGCTCGCGTCGCTCACCAGCCTGGTGTTCGACGGCGAACAGCTGCTGGAGATCGTCTACAGCGAGCCCGCGGGCACCACCGACCCCAAGGTGACCGGCGCATGAAACGGCGGCTGCTCGGGATGGTGCTGGCCGCCGCGCTCGTCGTGACGGGCTGCTCGACCGGCAAGGACGCGGTCGTCTCGGGCGGCACCTTCACCTTCGTCTCGCCCGGCGGCAAGGTCGACATCACGTACCCGGTGAACGAGCGCCAGAAGGCCCCGGCGCTGGCCGGCGACGACCTGATGCACGAGGGCAAACAGCTCTCGATCGAGGACTTCCCCGGCAAGCCGCTGGTGATCAACCTGTGGGGCCAGTGGTGCGGCCCGTGCCGCGCCGAAGCGCCCGAGCTGGAGACCGCGAGCAAGCAGATCGCCCCGCTCGGCGCCCAGGTGATCGGCCTCGACGTGCGCGACCCGGCCCGCCAGGTGGCCCAGGACTTCGTGCGCGACCGCGGCCTGACCTACCCGTCGATCTGGGACCCGTCCGGCCGCGTGCTGCTGCAGCTGGCCGGATACCCGCGCAACATCATCCCGTCGACGCTGGTGCTCGACAAACAGCACCGGGTAGCGGCGGTCTTCCTGCGGCAGGTGCTGGCTTCCGACCTGGTCCCGGTGGTGCAGCGGCTCAGCGCGGAGAAATAGCCTCGTGAGTGTTTATCGCGGTTAGAACCGCGATAAACACTCACCAGCCCCAAGCCCCGCCCTAGCCGCACGCGCAGGCCCGCGAGGCGAGGCACCCGCGCGCCAGGTCCCCGGCCTGGGCTCGTCGTGAGCGGCTATCCCGGTTAGAACCGGCAACGCCACTCACGAGACACTCACGAGGCAGGACGAAGGTCCCGGCCCCGTTGTGGCGTTGGTCCTGTGAGCGGGCCCCGCCCGCCTCACGTCCAGCTCACTGCCTACTCTCAAGTGCGTGAACTCCGTGTCCGAGCTGGCGCTCTCCGGGCCGCTGCTGCTCGCCGCGGGTGTCGCGCTGGTGGCCGGGGCCATCTCGTTCGCGTCGCCGTGCGTGGTGCCGCTCGTGCCCGGGTACCTCGCCTACCTCGCGGCTCTCGTTGGCGCAGACGCCCCGGCGGTGCGCGACGGCGAGGAGCGCAAGAAGGGCCGCTACGCCGTCCTCGGCGCGGCGGCGCTGTTCGTGCTCGGGTTCACCGTGGTGTTCGTCGCGACCATGGGCACGCTGGTCTGGCTCGCGAACACCTTGCTGGTCAACGAGGATCTGCTGCAGCGCATCGGCGGCATCCTCACCATCCTGATGAGCCTGGTCTTCCTCGGCTGGATCCCCGGGCTGCAGCGCGAGGTCCGCTCGCACCACGTGCCCGGCGGCGGGCTGTGGGGCGCGCCGGTGCTGGGCGCGGTCTTCGGGCTCGGCTGGACGCCGTGCATCGGGCCGACGCTCTCGGCCGTCACCAGTCTCGCCAGCGCCACCGGTGGGGCCGCGGTCCGCGGGTACGTGCTGGTGCTCGTCTACTGCCTCGGCCTCGGCGTCCCGTTCCTGCTGATCGCGCTCGGCGCCCGCTGGGCCGTGCGCGCCACCGACTGGCTCCGCCGCAACGGCCGCCGCGTGCAGATCTTCGGCGGGGCGCTGCTGATGGTGGTCGGCATCCTGCTGGTCACCGGGCTGTGGGGAGACGTCATGGGCTGGCTCCGCAACTCCGTCGCCTCCGATCTCGAGCTGCCGCTGTGACCACTACCGAAGCGCCCCCGAAGAACCCGAAGCCGTACCGGCCGTCCGCGGCCAAGCAGTTCCTCGCGTTCCTGCGCAACACCTGGCGCGGCCTGACCTCGATGCGCACCGCCCTGGTGCTGCTGTTCCTGCTGGCGCTCGCCGCGCTGCCCGGCGCGTTGCTGCCGCAGCGGCGGCTGAACGCGCCGAAGGTCGACGAATACATCAGCGCGCACGGCTGGTGGGGTTCGCTGCTCGACAAGCTGGAGTTCTACGACGTCTACTCCAGCGTCTGGTTCTCCGCGATTTACCTGCTGCTGATGATCTCGCTGGTCGGCTGCCTGACGCCGCGCAGCTTCGAGTACCTCAAGCAGATGCGGGCGAAGCCGGTGCTGACGCCGCGCAATCTCGCCCGCATGCCGCACCACCGGATCGCCCGCACCGCGCGTACGCCGGAGACGATCCGCGAGGACGTGCGCAAGCAGCTGTCCGGCTGGCGGCGCGTCGAGCGCGAGGAGGACGGCGGCGGGTTCAGCGTGTCGGCCGAACGCGGCTACCTGCGCGAGACCGGCAACCTGCTCTTCCACTTCGGCATGCTCGGCCTGATCGTCTTCTTCGCCCTCGGCAAGCTCTACAGCTACGAGGGCCAGGTCATCGTGCAGGCCAACGGCGGCCAGTTCTGCAACTCGGGCATCTACAACTACGACTCTTTCGAGGCCGGCCTGCGCGTCGACGGCACCGACCTCGACCCGTTCTGCGTGAAGGTAAACGACTTCACCGCCCGCTACACCGCCACGAACCAGGCCGACTACTACCACTCGCACATCGAGTACCAGTCCGGCGAGGACCTGCAGACCGGCGCGTGGAAGCCCTACGACCTCGAGGTCAACGAGCCGCTGCGCACCGCGGGCGACCGGGTTTACCTGCTGGGCAACGGTTATTCGCCGCAGTTCACGGTGACCTTCCCGAACGGCGAGAAGCGCACCCAGAACACCCAGTGGATGTACAGCAACCCGGCGACGATGCTGTCCGAGGGCGCGACGAAGTTCGACCAGCCCGGCATCACCGACGAGATCCAGCGGCGCACCAAGCAGCTCGCGATCACCGGGCTTTTCGCGCCGTCGTCGTTCATCCACGGCGGCGTGCTCACCTCGACCGCGCCGCAGCTGAACAACCCGATGGTCGCGGTCGACGTGCTGCGCGGCGACCTCGGTCTCGACGCGGGCCGCGGCCAGTCGGTGTTCTCGGTCGACCAGTCCCGCGTCCAGGACGGCCGGCTCAAGCGGGTCGCCCGCAAGAACCTCGCGGTCGGCCAGGAACTGACGCTCGACGACGGCACGAAGGTGCGGTTCGACGGCGTCAACAAATGGGTCAACCTGCAGATTTCACACGATCCGACGCAGGGCTACGTGCTCGGCTTCGCGATCGTGATGTTCGCCGGACTCGGGGCATCGCTGCTGGTCAAGCGGCGTCGCGTCTGGGTGCGGGTGCGACCGGGCAAGGACGGCGGCGCGAGTACCGTGATCGAGGTCGCGGGGCTCGCGCGCACGGATCAAGCCGGATACGGCGAGGAATTCCAGCGGATCAGCGAACGGCTGGTCACGGGCCGGAAGGGCAGCTGAGGCATGGAAATCAACGAGACTCTCTCGCAGTACAGCGACCTGCTGTACACGACGACAGTGGCGATTTACGTGCTGGCGCTGCTGTTCACGCTCTTCGAGCAGGCGTTCGGGGCCAAGGGCAGGCTCGCCGCCGAGCGCAGCCGCCAGCGCGTGCTGGTCGGCGCGGGCGGACCGGACTCCGACGATGCCGCCGACTCCGCGATCGAGGACGGCGACGCACCGGTCGAGCCGGAAGCCCCGCGCGCGGTCGGCCGCGCCGAGCGGATCGGCCGGATGGGCGCGGCGCTGCTCGTGCTCGGCGCGCTGCTGCAGCTGTCGGCGATCGTGCTGCGCGGACTCGCGGTGCACCGCGCGCCGTGGGGCAACATGTACGAGTACGGCATGGCGGTCACCTTCATCACCGTCGTCGCCTGGCTCGTGGTGATCAAGAAGTTCCCGGTCCGCCACCTCACCGGTTTCCTGCTGCTGCCCGTCGTGATCCTGATGTTCGTCAACGGCACGATGCTGTACACGGTGGCCGCGCCGGTCGTGCCCGCGCTGCAGTCGTACTGGCTCGTGATCCACGTGTCCGCGGCGATCATCGGCTCCGGCGTGTTCCTGGTGCCCGGCGTGGCGAGCGTGCTGTACCTCTTCCGCACCGCGCACGACCGCGACCCGGCGAAGTTCGCCAAGTTCGGCCCGAAGCTGCCCGCCGCCGACGTGCTCGACCGGATCGCCTACCGGGCCACGATCGTGGCGTTCCCGATCTTCACTTTCGGCGTGCTGTGCGGCGCGGTGTGGGCCGAGGCGGCGTGGGGCCGGTTCTGGGGCTGGGACCCGAAGGAGACCGTCGCGTTCATCGCGTGGGTCATCTACGCGGCATACCTGCACTCCCGGGCCACCGCGGGCTGGCGCGGCACCCGCGCGGCGGTGATCAACATCGTCGGGTTCGCCGCGACGATCTTCAACCTGTTCTTCGTCAACCTGGTGACCGTCGGACTGCATTCCTACGCCGGAGTGAGCTGAGCCGGGGGTCCGCCACCCGGACCGGGCCCCGGGCGACTACCGTCGTCGTCAGGGGCCCTTCGACGTACCCGGGAGGTTGGCAACGGTGACCGGACCCAGTGAAGAGACTGCCGGCGAACAGCAGTCCGAGCAGGCCCAGGAACCGGCTGCCATGTTCTCCGAGGAACGCACCGATTCGACGCCGCACCCCGGCACCGGGCCGTACGACGCGCAGCCGACGCAGGTCGTCGATCCGCCGCCGCAGGGCGCGTACCAGCCGCTGCCGCAGCCGGGCGGCTACCAGCCGCACTACGACCAGAACCTGCCGCCGCTGCAGCCTCCCGTGCAGCAGCCACAGCACGCCGTGCCGCCGGGGTACCAGCAGCCCGCCGCTCCGGCAGGCACGCCGGTTCCCGCCCCGGGCGCGGTGCCGATGCCGGGCGCTCCCGCCGCCGCGCAGGGGCTGCCGCAGCCCGCGTCCAGCGCGGACGAACTGGCCACCGCGCACCTGGTGAAGCAGCAGAAGCGCACGCCGCAGTCCGGCTGGCGCAAGGCGGTGTACCTGGGCAGCGGCAAGCTGATCAACCCGGGCGAAAGCCCCGCGGACACGCGCCGGCGCGAGCTGATCGCGCGGGTCAACCAGCCGCTGCGCGGGTGCTACAAGATCGCGATGCTGAGCCTCAAGGGCGGCGTCGGCAAGACCACGACCACGACCACGCTCGGCGCGACGTTCGCGTCCCTGCGCGGCGACCGGGTCGTGGCGGTGGACGCGAACCCGGACCGCGGGACGCTGTCGCAGAAGATCGCCATCGAGACCACCGCGACCGTCCGGCACCTGCTGCGGGACGCGGACAAGATCACGCGCTACAGCGACGTCCGGTCGTACACGTCGCAGGGCTCGAGCCGCTTGGAAATCCTGGCCAGCGAACAGGACCCGGCGGTGTCGGAGGCGTTCTCCGAGACCGATTACCGGCGCACGGTGAACCTGCTCGAGCACTTTTACAACATCGTGCTCACCGACTGCGGCACCGGTTTGATGCACTCGGCGATGAAGGGCGTCCTCGACGTCGCCGATGCGCTGGTGGTGGTGTCCTCAGGTTCGGTCGACGGCGCCCGCAGCGCCTCGGCGACCCTGGACTGGCTGGAGGCGCACGGCTACGGCGACCTGGTGAAACGCTCGGTCGTGGTGATCAACTCGGTGCGCCCGAAGGGCAGTTCCGTGGACCTGGACAAGCTGGCCGCGCACTTCGGCGCGAAGGTGCGCTCGGTGTGCCGGATCCCGTTCGACGCGCACCTGGAAGAAGGCGCGGAGATCGAACTGGAGCGCCTGGGCGGGGACACCCGGCTGGCGCTGCTGGAACTGGCCGCGACGGTCGCGGACGGCTTCAGCGGACGGGTTTGATCGCGGGGCTAACCACCCCCGCAGGGTTTGATCGCCCGCTCAGGCTCCGCACCCAAGACCCGAGATCGCGCTGGTTTCTGGACTGAGCGATTCGACCGGCCCCCAGGCCGGGCGAATCGGGAGGGAAGAAACCAGCTCCCCGGCGATCTCGGCGCCCCGGCGAAGCCGGGGCAATCAAATTCAGTCGGTCTCGTCTCGGCGGTTGCGCTGCTGCTCGGAGAGCTTGCGCAGGAATTCGGGATCGTCGTCGGGAGCGACGGCCGGGCGGCGCTGCGGCACGCTGATCCGCTGCGCGCCGAGTGCCCGCCACAACAGAACGGCGATGGTGATCGCGCCCACCGCTGCGAGCAAAGGAATCATGCCCCGGGGTCCTTCCGTTGTGCTGGCCCTCCACATTAGCCGCAATCCAGGTTCAGGGAAGTTCTCCGCGGCCATGCCGCGAGATCGCGCCGGTTTCTGGACTGAGCGATTCGACCGGCCCCCAGGCCGGGCGGATCGGGAGGGAAGAAACCGGCTCCCCGGCGATCTCGCCGCGACGACGGAGTCGGCGCGATCAAACACAGAAGGGTCGTGACTGGCAAGCGATGCGGAGGCACCCCTTGCCAGTCACGACCCTTCGGCGTACTGCGAGACCCGCGGGTCAGATCTAGCGGGTCAGATCTTGCGGGTCGGCTCGCTGGCGTCCGTGGTGAGTTCGGCCAGCAGGTCGTTCACCTCGGACTCGCGGAACCTGCGGTGTCCGCCCGGCGTCCGGATCGAGCCGATGCGGCCCGCGGTGGCCCAGCGGGTCACGGTCTTCGGGTCGACCCGGAACAGAGCGGCCACCTCACCCGGGGTGAGCAACCGTCCGCCCATGGTTGCGGTCATTTTCCGCCTCCTTAACGCCCAACTTGCTATACCGGGGGCATCGGGCGATTTCGCCCGTCGCGCCCGGGTGGCCAACGCGGCAATCGTGGCACTTCACCCGTCGGGTACTCGAACGGTTGTCCTTGGGTAAAGAGCCCTTAAAGTGCAAAAGGGACATAACTCAGCAGATTCTCAGGATTGCTCCGGGCCCGTTCGCGCCCCGCTGACCAGGCATTTTCCGACCAACCGCGGCGCGATCCGGGTAAAGACCACGCAAAGGCCGGGTCTTGGCGGCTTCCGGCGCTGAGGTTGCTGTGACGCAGGAGACAATCCGGGGCCTACCGGGATGCGCCTCCCGCGCGGGCGCGCCGCATAATGAGCCGGTGGATCAGCTGGACCGGAAGATCATCGCCGAGCTGCGGGCCAACGGCCGGGCTACCTACGCCGACCTCGGCCGGACGGTGGGGCTCTCCGCGTCGTCGGTGCACGAACGCGTCGGGAAGCTCGAGGCGGCGGGCGTGATCACCGGGTACCACGCGATGGTCGACCCGAACACGGTCGGCCTCGGCGTCACCGCGCTGGTCGGCATCCATCCCACCGACACCGCCACGGACGAGGACGTCGCCGCCGCGCTCGGCGAACTGCCCGAGGTGGAGAGCTGTTACGCGGTCGCGGGCGACGAGGCCTTCGTCGTCAAGGTGCGCGTTTCCACGGTGGACGAGCTGGAACTCACCCTCGGCAGGCTCCGCCGCATCCCGGGCGTCGGCCGCACCAATACGACAGTGGTGCTCTCCACCCGGTTCGAGGGCCGCCCCAACAACGCGGGCCTGGACGAAGACCCGGCGAGCGGGGCGTAGCCTGTTTCGGTGTGAGCGAGACACCGGACAATCTGCCCCGTGACCTGACGGTGTACTTGATCGCGCGGTTCGCGCTCGTCGCGGTGGTCGCGGTCGTGCTTTCGCTGGTCGGCGTGCCGCTGCTGGTCGCGTTGCTGATCGGGCTCGTCGTCGGCCTTCCGCTCGGCCTGCTGCTCCTGCGCGGCCTGAACCAGCGCGTGACGGCCGGGCTGGCCAAGCGCAACGAATCCCGCGCGCGTGCTCGGGCCCAGCTGCGGTCGCAGCTGCGCGGCGAGACCCCGGCCGACGACTCCGCGGCATGAGCAAACCGCACAGCCGCGCCTGGGTCCGCGAAGCCGTCCGGATCATCGAGGCCGACGCCAACCGCAGCGCCGACACTCACCTGCACGTTTTCCCGCTGCCTCCGGAATGGGGCATCGACCTTTACCTGAAGGACGAGTCGGTGCATCCGACCGGCTCGCTCAAGCACCGGCTGGCGCGCTCGCTGATCCTGTACGGCCTGGTCAACGGCCAGATCGGGCCGGACACCGTGCTGGTCGAGGCGTCCAGCGGCTCGACCGCGGTGTCCGAGGCGTACTTCGCGCGGATGCTCGGCTTGCGGTTCGTGACCGTCGTGCCGCGGCGGACGAGCAAGGAAAAGATCGCGCTCATCGAGTTCTACGGCGGCGAATGCCACTACGTCGACGCGGCGCCGGCGATGTACCCGGAGGCCGAGCGGCTGGCCGCCGAGTGCAACGGGCATTACCTCGACCAGTTCACCTATGCCGAGCGCGCGACGGACTGGCGCGGCAACAACAACATCGCCGAATCGGTGTTCGCGCAGATGCGCGCCGAACGCCATCCGGTGCCGTCGTGGATCGTCGTCGGAGCGGGTACCGGCGGGACGAGCGCGACGTTCGGCCGCTACGTCCGGTACAAGCGGCACACCACGAAGATTTGCGTGGTGGACCCGGAAAACTCGTCGTTCTACGGGGCTTGGGAAACCGGTGCGCTGGACTACGCGACCGGGATGCCGTCGCGGATCGAGGGCATCGGGCGGCCGCGCTGCGAACCGTCGTTCGTGCCCGGCGTGATCGACGAGATGTTCCAGGTGCCCGACGCCGGTTCCCTGGCCGCGATCCGGTTGCTGCGCGAGCGCACCGGGCACTGGGCGGGCGGTTCGACTGGGACCAACCTGTACGGCGCGTTCAAGCTGATCTCGCGGATGCTTGCGGAAGGTCAGGCGGGTTCGGTGGTGACGCTGCTGTGCGACGGCGGCGAGCGGTACGCGAACACGTACTACTCCGACGAATGGCTCGCCGAGCAGGGGATCGACCTCGCGCCGTACCGGGCTCGGTTCGACGAGTTCCTGCTCACTGGCCGGTTCGACGCCTAGCCTCCTGGTAGCCCAGCGTCAGCACGACTATCAAGCGGCGCAACCGGTCCTCGAAGTCGAGGCGGGAGCCGGCAAGGCGCGGGTCCTTGATGGCTTCCCGGACGGCTTCGTTCGGGTGCGCCAGCGGCCACATTCCCGCGGTGAACATGAAGATCGCGGACGACAGTTCCTGCGCGGTCTCCGCGGAAAGGCCGGGCAGCGCGGCGTGCAGCAGGTCGGCGGTGCGGGCGTTGTGCTTCGCCGACCGCAGCTTGTAATCCCGCGCGATCTCCGTCGAGACGTTGCGCTCCAGCACGTTCGCCAGCACGCTGATCAGTTCGCACAGCATCGGTCGCGTCGCGAGTGAACGGGCGAGGGTCGCGGCGACCTCCGACAGATCGCCGTCGAGGGTGAGCGAGTCGAGCCACGCGCCGCGGGCACGGTCGAGCACCTCCAGGTAGACCGCCTCGCGGGTAGGGAAGTAGCGCGCGACGTTCGACGCCGACAGGCCTACTCGGCGGGCCAGCTCGCGCATGCTGACCTCGCTGACAGACGACTCCGTCATCAGCTCTTCGGCCGCGTCGAGGATCGCCTCGCGGCGGGCTTCCACCTGCTCGGGACTGCGGGCGCGCTGGAAGTCGGACACGTCCCGGAGTGTAACAGAGCACTGCTCTCTTGATAAAAGAACAGTGTGCTGTTAGCTTCGAGAACAAGAGAGCAGTGTTCCGTTAACCTCGGCAGGAGATCCCGATGCGCACCTATGACCAGCTTTTCCTCGGCGGCCGCTGGACCGAACCCGCGACGACCGGTGCCTTCGAAATCCGTTCGCCGCACGACCGCTCGCTGGTGGGGCGTGCTCCGAAAGCCGCGACCGCGGACGTCGACCGTGCGGTGGCGGCGGCTCGGCGGGCGGTCGAACCGTGGGGGAGAACTCCGCTAGCCGAGCGGTTGCGGCTGGTCGAGCGGTTCAACGAACTCCACGCCGCTCGCGCGGACGAGATCGCCGAGCTGATCACCGCGGAAAATGGCTCGCCGAGCTGGTTCACCGGCTGGACGCAGCACAACCTCCCGGAGCGCACGGCCGCGTGGCTCGAGATCGCGCGCGAGTTCTCCTGGGAGGAGACGCTGATCGACGAGGCGGGCAACCGGACGCTCGTGCGGGCCGCGCCGGTCGGCGTGGTGGCGGCGGTGATCCCGTGGAACTCGCCGCATTCGGCCGCGCTGGTGAAGCTCATTCCGGCGCTACTGGCGGGCAATCCGGTGTTGTTGAAGGCGGCGCCGGAAACGGCGCTCGACGCGATGGTGCTGGCGGAGATCTTCGAGCAGGCCGGGTTCCCCGAGGGGGTGGTGAGCGTGTTCGCGGCGGACCGCGACGTGAGCGAGCACCTGGTGACGCACCCCGGCGTGGACAAGATCGCGTTCACCGGTTCGACGGCGGCCGGGCGGCGGATCGCGTCGCTCGCCGGCCAGCAGCTCAAGCGGGTCGGGCTGGAACTCGGCGGCAAGTCCGCGGCGATCGTGCTCGCGGACGCGGACCCGAAAACCGTCGCCGAAGGCATCCGGAGCGCGACGTTCGCCAACAACGGCGAGATGTGCGTGGCGCACACGCGGATCTTGGCGGCCCGCGAGCGGTATGCCGAGATCGTGGCCGCGCTCGCGGACATGGCGAACGGGCTCGTGGTCGGCGACCCGGCGAAACCGGACACGTTCGTCGGGCCGATCGTGCGGCAGGACCAGTACGAGCGCGTGCTTTCCTACCTGCGGCAAGGCGTCGAAGAGGGCGCGCGGATCGCGGCCGGCGGACCCGAGCCGCTCGCGGATCCCGAGCTGGCGAACGGGTTTTACGTGCGCCCGACGGTGTTCGCCGACGTCACGAACGATATGCGGATCGCGCGCGAAGAGATCTTCGGGCCGGTGCTCGTGGTGATCCCGTTCGACACCGAAGAGGAGGCGATCCAGCTCGCGAACGACTCCGACTACGGCCTCAGCGGCGGCGTGTGGACGGCGGACGCGGAACACGGGGTCGAGATCGCGCGTGCGGTCCGCACGGGAACGTTCCACGTCAACGGCGCGCCGCGGCACGGGAGCGCGCCGTTCGGCGGGTTCAAGGCGAGCGGGGTCGGTCGCGAGTACGGCTCGCACGGGCTGGCGGAGTTCGTGGAGTGGCAGGCGATCGCGGTGGGCCGCTAGCGGGGCTGCGCCCAGCACCGCCAGCGGCCCTGACCGGCTTCGGAGGAACGGCTCGGCGAGCAGGGGATCGACCAGCCGGGCGCGGTTCGACGAGTTCCTGCTCACCGGCCGGTTCGAGGGTTAGTCGTTCAGCAGTTTCGCGACGGCTTCCGGGTCGTCGTACATCGCGTTGTGGCCGGTCGGGAGGACGTGGACCTGCCACTGCGGGTCGGCCTCGAGCCGGTTCCGGAGTCCGGTGAAGGGCGTGCCTTCCCAGCCGGAGCAGTAAACGAACTCGCGCCGGGGAACCTTGGCGAACTCCCCGGTGAGCCGAACCGTCTGGAGCAGCGAGGCGAGCGGATGAGGACGGCGGCGCGGATCCCGGCCGTCGCGTTCGGGCGGGCGGACGGCGTAGCCGGTGTCCACGGCCCCGGCTGCGAACGCCTGCCGGTACGCCTCGCTGGTCGATGACCAGCACGAGTCGCCGTCGCTGGGCACGTAGCCGTCGAGGTGCACGACCCGGGAAACCCGGCCGCCGGCTCGGTCGGCCGCGGCAGCGATCACCAGCCCGCCGTAGCTGTGGCCGACGAGTGTCGCGTCGGCAACGCCGGTGCGGTCGAGGAGGGCGAGGACGTCGTCGGCGTGGGTGTCGAGGTTGGCGCTCGCGACTGTCGCGGCGTCGTCGTCCGGCCGCAGACCGGTCAGAGTCAAGGCGTGCACGGTGTGCCCGGAACGCTCCAGAAACGGCGTCACCGGGTCGAACACCCAGCCGCCGTGCCACGCACCTGGCACGAGAACGAACGTCGACATGCATTTCTCCCTTGGACCGCAACGATTTCTTCGAGAGAAAGCTTTTCAAGGATTCCGGATGGCTCGGTAACGCTAGAATGCCAACCGATGCCCGTTCCCCGCCAAACCACTTCGTACCTGTGGCCCTCTGGTGGCAGACACCTCTGGCCGTCCGGTGAAACGAGCGAGCTGCAGTCACACGAGCGGGGACACCTCGTCTACGCGGCCCGCGGCGTTCTCGTCGTGCAGACCGAGTACGGCACGTCGCTCGCCCCCGCCAACCGGGTCGCCTGGACGCCCGCCGGGTTCCCGCATTTCCACCGCGCCCACGGCGACACCGACATCCGGATCGTCTTTCTCGCGCCGTCCTTGGCGCGGCTGGTCTCGGACCGCCCGGCCGTGTTCCGGACCTCCGGCCTGGCCCGGGAGGTCCTGCTCGCGCTGACCGGCCCCCGCAATTACGAGGGCTCCGGCTATCGCGGCTCCGCCCTCGCCCGCCTCCACCGGGTCCTCGTCGACGAACTCCGCGAAGCACCCGACCCGCCGCTGCAGCTGCCCGCGCCCCGGGACGACCGGCTGCGGGCGATCGCCGAGAGGCTGCACGAGAATCCGGCGGACAACGCCACGCTGGCCGAACTCGGGAAGTCGGTCGGAGCCAGCGCACGCACCCTCAGCAGGCTGTTCCATGACGAACTCGGCATGACCTTCTACGAGTGGCGTACGCAGCTGCGGATTTACCACGCGCTGGTGCTGCTCGCCGACGGGCACGACACCGTCCGCACTGCTTACGCTTGCGGCTGGGCCAATCCCAGCGGCTTCATCGCGGCGTTCACCGCCGTCATCGGGACAACGCCGGGGCGTTACCGGAGCGGCCGCTAGAGCGCCAGCGCGACCGCGCTCAGCACCGCCCAGGCCAGCATCGCCATGCCGGTGTCGCGCAGGGCCGGGATCAGCTCCCGGCCCTTGCCGCCCCCGCCGACGGCCTTGACCGGCTTCAGCAGCAGCGGCGCGGTGACCAAGGTGATGAACAGCAGCGGGTGCCAGATGCCCATCAGCACGGTGAGCGCGTACGGCACCGTCACCAGGGTCAGGTAGAGCTTTCGCGTGCCGCCGTCGCCCATGCGGGTCGCGAGGGTGCGCTTGCCGGACTCGATGTCGGTGGGGATGTCGCGCAGGTTGTTCGCCACCAGCACCGCCATCGAGAACGAGCCGACGGCCACCGCGCAGCCCAGTGCGTCCCAGCTGACCCGGCCGGCCTGCACGTAGACCGTGCCGAGGACCCCGGCCAGGCCGAAGAACACGAAGACCGCGAGTTCGCCCAAACCGTAGTAGCCGTAAGGCTTTTTGCCGCCGGTGTAGAACCACGCGCCGAGGATGCACAGCGCGCCCATCGCGAGCAGCCACCAGTAACCGCTCAGCGCGACGAGCGTCAGGCCGAGCACCCCGGCCAGGCCCAGGGAAGTCAGAGCGGCGCGCAGCACGGCTTTCGGGTTCGCCGCGCCGGAGCCGACCAGGCGCAGCGGGCCGACGCGGTGTTCGTCGGTGCCGCGGATGCCGTCGGAGTAGTCGTTGGCGAAGTTCACGCCGATGATCAGCGACAGCGCGACCAGCAGAGCGAGCAGCGAACGCCACCAGGAGAACGCGTCGAGCGCGATGGCCGCTCCGACGCCCGCCACGACCGGCGCGATCGCGTTCGGCAGCGTCCTCGGCCGAGCGCCTTCGATCCACTCACTGACTGTCGCCATGGGTCCATTCAACGCCATGCGATCTTCACCCGTTCGGTGAACCCGCTCAGTGCGTTCGGAGGGCGGCGACCACGGCCTGCCGGTCGATCTTTCCCGGGCCGCGCAAGGGGAGCGCGTCGGTGAACTCGATGCGTTTCGGGGTGGCGGCGGCCCCTAGCTCAGCACGGACGGCGGCTCGCAACGCGTCCGCCGAGGACGACGCCACCACCATCGCGACCACCGCCTCGCCCCACTGCGGATCGGGAACGCCGACGACACACGCGTCTCGCACCCCGGGCTGCGCGCCGAGCAGCCGTTCGACCGAGGCGGCGGACACCTTGACCCCGCCGGTGTTGATGACGTCGTCCGCACGCCCGAGCACCTCGACGCGTCCGTCGGGCAGCAGCCGGCCGCGGTCGGAGGTGCGGAAAGAGCCGTCCCGGAACGACTCCGCGGTCAGTTCCGGGGCGAGCCGGTAACCGTGCGAGAGGACCGGGCCGGAGATCCACAGCCGCTCATCGGCATCGGGCGCCACGTGCACACCGTCGAGCGGGACGCCGTCGTAGACGCACCCGCTGGCGGTCTCGCTCATCCCGTACGAGGGGATGATCCGCACACCCTCCTCAGCTGCCTGTGCGCGCAGCTTCGGGGACGTGGCGGCGGCACCCAGGATGATGCCGTCGAACGCCTTCGCGGCGGCCAGGCCAGCGCCGCCGTCATCGAGCAGCCGGACTAGCTGGGTCGGCACGAGCGCGGTGTAGCGCGGCCCGTTCTCCGCCAGCACCGGCGCGGCCGCGGCGGCGAATTCGTCCGGACGGAAGCCGGTGCCGGTGAGGAAGGCCGGTTTCGTGCCGGCCAGCCGCGCGCGGATCAGGACCTGCAGGCCGCCGATGTAGTGCGCGGGCGTGGCGAGCAGCCAGTGTCCGGGGCCGCCGAGCCGGGCGTGCGTGGCCGTCGCGGACGCGGTGAGCGCGCGCGGCGACAGCAGCACCCCCTTCGGCGCTCCGGTGGACCCGGACGTGGCGATCACCACGGCGGTGTCCGGCTCGACCGGCTGCTCCGGGGCCATCGCTTCGAGCAACGCCGGGGCCGCCGGATCCGCCGAGTTCAACGGCAGCACGGCGGGGCCGCCGTCGAGGGCGGACGCGAGGGCCGCGTCGAGGGCGGTGAGGGCGGCGGCGCTGCCGTCTAGCCAGGAAAGGTGCACCGGGGCCTCCGCGGGGGTCGTGAGTGTTCATCCCGGTTAGAACCGGGATGAACACTCACCAGGTCAGTAGTAGTACGGGTAGTCGGACCAGTCCGGATCGCGCTTCTCCAGGAACGCGTCACGGCCTTCGACGGCCTCGTCCTGCATGTACGCCAGCCGGGTGGTTTCGCCGGCGAACAGCTGCTGTCCGACGAGCCCGTCGTCGATCGCGTTGAACGCGTACTTCAGCATCCGCTGCGCGGTCGGCGACTTGCCGATGATCGTCCAGCCCCATTCGAGCGCGACCCGCTCCAGCTCGGCGTGCGGGACGACCTCGTTGACCGCGCCCATCCGGTGCATTTGCTCGGCGGTGTAGTCGCGGCCGAGGAAGAAGATCTCCCGGGCGAATTTCTGCCCGACCTGCCGGGCGAGACCCGCCGAGCCGTAGCCCGCGTCGAACGAGCCGACGTCGGCGTCGGTCTGCTTGAACCGCGCGTGCTCGGCCGAGGCGAGGGTGAGATCGCACACGACGTGCAGCGAATGCCCGCCTCCCGCCGCCCAGCCCGGAACCACGGCGACCACGGGTTTCGGCATGAACCGGATCAGGCGCTGGACCTCGAGGATGTGCAGCCGGCCCGCCCGCGCCGGGTCCACCGTGTCCGAGGTCTCCCCGCTCGCGTACTGATACCCGGAGCGTCCGCGAATACGCTGGTCACCGCCGGAGCAGAACGCCCAGCCGCCGTCCTTCGGCGAAGGGCCGTTGCCGGTGAGCAGGACGCACCCGACGTCCGCGCTCATCCGGGCGTGGTCGAGCGCCCGGTAGAGCTCGTCGACGGTGTGCGGACGGAAGGCGTTGCGGACCTCCGGACGGTCGAAAGCGATCCGGACCACCCGTTTGCCGGAGCGGGCGTCTCGCGAACGGTGGTAGGTGATGTCGGTGAAGGAGAACCCTTCGACCTCGGACCAGGCGGCGGGGTCGAACAGCTCGGAAACTCGGGCGTCATCCACGTTTGGGAGAATAGGACCTGTGGACATGATCGCTGTGCCTGACGCCGCCCCCGGGGAGAGCCCGTCGGACGGTGCCCTACCAGGGGCCTGCCGGTGAACCCGTCCACCGCGCAGGCCAGGGTCATCGTCGACGAACTCGTCCGCAACACCGTCTCGCACGTCGTGTTGTGTCCAGGATCTCGCAACGCGCCGCTGTCCATCGCGCTCTACGACGCCGCCGCGTCCGGACGGCTGCAGCTGCACGTCCGCATCGACGAGCGCGGCGCGGCGTTCCTCGCGCTCGGCATCGCGGCGCGCACCGGCCGTCCGGCGGCGGTGGTCTGCACCTCCGGCACCGCGGCGGCGAACTTCCACCCGGCCGTGCTGGAGGCCGACCGGGCTGGCGTGCCGCTGATCGTGCTCACCGCCGACCGTCCGCCGGAGCTGCGTTCCGCGGGCGCGAGCCAGGTGATCAACCAGTACGAGCTGTACGGCGACGCGGTCCGTTACTTTGACGAGCTGGCCGTGGCCGAACGCCGGGCCGGGCAGAACTCCTACTGGCGCAGCCAGATCTGCCGCGCGTGGAACGCCGCGTACGGCGAGTGGCGCTGCGGGCCGGTCCACTTGAACATCCCGTTCCGCGAACCGCTCGTTCCGGATCTAGACGATGACGGCGAGTGGTACGAATCGCTTGAAGGCCGCCCGGACGGCGAACGCTGGACCGAGCTGCCCGACTTCGGCGCGCTGCCCTCGTTCGTGGTGCCCTCGGCGCGGCACGGCCTGGTGATCGCGTGCGACACCGGCGCGCAGGCGGCCAGCGAATGGGCCGAGCAGCACGGCTGGCCGGTGGTGTCGGAGACCGGCGGGCTCGGCCTGTCCGGCGCGACCGCGATGTCGTCCGGCGCCTGGCTGCTGGGCGTCGAGGAATTCATCTCGCGGCACCGTCCCGAGCAGGTGCTGTGCCTCGGCCGGCCGACCGTCTTCCGGCAGGTGCAGAAGGTGCTGTCGGACCCCGAGGTCGAGGTGCTGCTGGTGCGGCCGGACTCGGACTGGCCCGCGCCCGCGCACAATGTCCGCCAGGTCGGCCAGTGGTTCGCCGAACCGACGAAGCCCGCCGACCCGGAGTGGCTGGCGAGCTGGCAGCGCGCGGACGCCGCGGCCAGCCAGGCGGTTTCGACGGCGCTGGCGGCCGAGCCGTGGCCGAGCGGCGTACGGGTGGCGACCGAGCTGGTCGACGCGCTGCCGGAAGGCGCACTGCTGGTGGTCGGCTCCTCGAACCCGACGCGGGATGTCGCGCTGGCTGGCCGGCTGCGGCCGGACGTCCTGGTGCACCGCAACCGCGGCGTCGCCGGGATCGACGGCACGGTGTCGACGGCGATCGGCGCGGCCACCGTGCATCGCGCGCCGTCGTACGCGCTGCTTGGCGACCTGACGTTCCTGCACGACGCGTCCGGGCTGCTCACCGGGCCCGCGGAGCACCTGCCGGACCTGACGATCGTGGTGCTGAACGACGACGGCGGCGGCATTTTCTCGCTGCTGGAGCAGGGCGCGCCGGAACACTCGGCGAGCTTCGAGCGGGTCTTCGGCACCCCGCACGGCGCCGATTTGGGTGCGCTCTGCGCGGGCTACCGGGTGCCGCACGTGGTGGCTGAGACGGTGGAAGAGTTCCGTGCCGCGTTGCGGCCCGCGCCGGGTCTGCGGGTGGTCGAGGTCCGGGTGGACCGGGCGCAGCACCGGAATCTCCATGCGCGGCTGAAATCCGCGGTCGCGGAAGCGGTGGGGACGGTTTAACCCGGCGGGGGCCGGTGAACAATGGGGGATTTCGTGCACGAGGCGGACCTGCGCCCGCGAGGCCGGTGGGCCTGGTTCAACGCGGCGGTGGCGGCACTGGCCCTGCTCGGGCTGGTCTGCTCGTATTTCTCGTCGTTTCTGGTGATGGCCAGCGACAACTGCTTCGCCGGGGACAGCCGGGCGATCTGCAGCGCGGCCGGGCAGCAGGCGGTCGCGTCGCTGCCGTGGGTCGGCTGGTTCGCGGCGATCGGCGGGTCGTTCGCGATGGCCGGGCTGGCCGTGCGGCGCGGCTGGGGACCGTGGCCGGGGCTGTACGCGGGCCCGATCCTGTACGGCATTCCGATCGCCATCGCGTGGTGGATCGCCGAATCCGGGTGATCTTCCCAGTGGGTAAGAACCCGTCGTTCGGACGTACCTGTGGGGTTCTCGCGTGGATACGTTCGGTCGCATTGGCCACCTTGGAGGAACCATGCGATCGAGAACTCGGGCCGGAATCGGGGCGGTTGCGGCTGGAGTCGCGACGGTGCTGCTGGCGGGCACCGCTTCGGCGGTGCCGGCACCGGGCGCGCCCGGCGTCGGCGACCCGTACTACCCGAACGCCGGCAACGGCGGCACCGACGTGCAGCACTACGACATCCGCGTGAGCTACCAGCCGGAAACCGACGTCTTGTCGGGCACCACGACGCTGCTGCTCACCGCCACGCAGGACCTGTCGCGGTTCGACCTGGACTTCGCGCTCAAGGCGTCGAAGGTCCTGGTGAACAACCGGCCCGCGCAGTTCACGAACTCCAACGGCGACGGCGAGCTGGTGATCACCCCGGCGCAGCCGCTGCTCAAGGGCCAGTCCGCGACGGTCGTCGTGAGCTACTCCGACAGCCCGTCGACAGAGAAGGTCGGCGGACTGAACACCTGGAAGAAGGGCGCTTTCGGCGCGCTCGGCATCGACGAGCCGCAGAGCTCGCAGTGGTGGTTCCCCGCCAACGACCATCCGACCGACAAAGCGACCTACGACGTGTCGATCGAGGCTCCGGACGGGCTCGCCGCCATTTCGAACGGCACGCTGGTGAAGAAAACCAAGAAGCGTCCCGGCTGGACCCGGTGGAACTGGCGCAGCACCAAACCGCAGGCGACCTACCTGACGTCGTTCATCGTCGGCAAGTACGACGTGGTCCAGTCCACCACCCCGGACGGCAAACCGTTCGTCACCGCCTACGGCGCGGACCTCGGCGATTCGCTCGACGCGGCCAAGGCGAGCGTGGAGCGGACGCCGGAGGTCGACGAGTTCCTGGCGACGCAGTTCGGGCCGTACCCGTTCGAGGCCGAGGGCGGCGTCGTGACCAGCGGGATCACCTTCTCGCTGGAAAACCAGACCCGGCCGACCTACGGCGCGCGCAACTTCGCCGCCGGCTCCAACACCACGCTGATCGCGCACGAGAACGCACACCAGTGGTTCGGCGACAACGTCTCGCTGGGCAAGTGGAGCGACATCTGGCTGAACGAGGGCTTCGCGTCCTACGCCGAATACCTGTGGTCCGAGCACCAGGGCGAGGGCACCGCCGCGGAACTCGCGCAGTACGCGTACGACTCCTACGCCGCCGACAACCCGTTCTGGCAGGTCCTGCCGGGCGACCCGGGCGAGCCGAAGCAGTTCGACCGCGCGGTGTACGACCGGGGCGCGATGGCCGTGCAGGCGCTGCGCACCAAGGTCGGCGACCAGGCGTTCTTCTCCATCCTCCAGCAGTGGCAGGCGGCCAAGAGCGGCAAGGACGCGGTGATCCCGGAGTTCGTGGCGCTGGCCGAGAAGGTGTCCGGCAAGCCGCTGCAGGAGCTGTTCCAGACCTGGCTGTTCACCAAGGGCAAGCCCGCGGTCGGTCCTAATGGGACGGTCGCGGCGGCCAAGTCGTTCGCGGCGGTTCCGGCGAAGCCGAAGGCGTGGGACCAGATCCAGGCGAACCACCGGGCGCTGGCGGAGGCCGGGCAGCACTGAAATTCGCATGCCGGGCCGCGGGATCCTGGAGAGTTCCGCTCTCCTGAGGAGGATTCGGTGGCGTTGAAAGTGCGGGCGCAGCTCCGCCACGCTCGGCTCGACGGCCGGGAGTGGCGGGTGCTGCGCCCGGATCCCGCTCTGGATACCGCTGCGCTGTACGAAAACGACCCGTGGCCGAGGCTGCGGGCGGCACCCGGCCCGGCCGCACCCGGCGCGGGTCCCGGGAGAGGAAACGGCGCACCACGCGTGCACGGAGCTGTACGGGTCGGCGGGGAGAGCTGGTGAACACCGACTGCCTGCACGTGCTGTACCGGGCGCACTGGCTGCCGCGTGCCCGGCTGGTCGGCGTACCCGACTAAACTCTCGGTGTGGCAGCCAGGAGTGTGCAGGCACGGCGGATCGCGTGGTTCGCCGTCTTGGGCGTAGCTGTGCTGCTCACCGTGATGTGCGGGAGCCTGGTTTTCGCCGCGTTCCGCAACGACAGTGCGATCGAAGCACACCTGGGCACCGCGAACGCGACGGTCGAGTCGGTGGCCTTCGACCGCACGATCATCCAGTACCAGACCCCGGACGGCATCGTGCACAGTCCGCCGACCGGGGTGCTGTATCCGTCCGGTCTCGCCGCCGGTCAGCTGGTGGCGATCGAGTACGACGCGACCAACCCGGAACTGACCCGGGTCGCCGGCCGGACCGCGACGTTGACGCTGCTGCCGGTCGGGATGACGGTGCTGATCACGTGGCTGGTCGCGGGCCCGCTGCTGTGGTGGCTGCGCCGGCTGCTCAAACGGGACCGGTCCGCTCCTGCTCCGGTCCCCGCGAAGGTCTGAGTTCGGGCACCTCAGCTACCGACGATCGCCGTCTCCTGCCACCAGCCCAGTACCTCGTCGGCGACCCCCGGCGCGGCGACCAGCAGCCCGTCCGTGGGCAGCGCCGCGTCCTCGCCGCGCTTGTCCAGCACGACCGCGCCCGCCTCGATCGCCATCGCGACTGAGCCCGCGACGTCCCATTCGTGGTAGCTGTGCAGCACCGCCGCGGCCGCGTGGCCCAGTGCGACCTGGGCGATCGACAGCGCGGCCGACCCCAGCACCCGTACCCCGGCGTGGGCGGCCGCCGCTCGTTCGATGAACTCGCCCATTCCCGGCCACGGGCCCTTGCGCGCCAGTTCGGTGCAGACGATCGCTCCGGCGGTGCCCGCGCGGTCGACCAGCTTCAGCGGTTTCCCGTTCGCCCGGGCGCCGCGGCCGCGGGCGGCGGCGTAGATCTGTGCCCGGTACGGGTCGGCGACCACACCCACGACCGGGCCGCTCGCGTCGACCAGGGCGAGGCTGTACGCGCACCACGGCACTCCGGCGACATAGTTCGCGGTGCCGTCCACCGAGTCGACCACCCAGCGGTACTCCGCGACGTCCGCGCCGTGGTCGGCGCCGAATTCGTGGCCTACCACCGGGATTCCGGGGAACTCCGCGGTCAGCACGCGGCGGGTGTGCCGTTCCAGGATCCGATCGGTGTCGGTGACCCAGTCGAACGGCGAATCCAGCGTCGCCGGGTGCGCGCCGCGGCCCGCGGTCGCGGTGATCACGTCGGTGGCGTCGTTCGCCAGCCGCCCCGCGACCTCGAGCGCTCGGGAGAGCAGCCCGGGTTCGACGGGCCGCGACGGCCTGGAGGACAAGAGGGTCATGCCTGCTTAGTCTGGGCGTTCCTGGTGTCCGGGACGCGACCGGAAGATGACATGTCGTGGCGAATTCTTCACCGGTCGGCGCCCGCGCGCGGACGCTGCGGAGTGTTTCGCCACCGTTGGCCGGTCGGTTACGCGGGATTGGCCCGCCCTGCCTGCGGTTTTGCGACAGTGACGCCGTGCGAGTCGCCATAGTCACCGAAAGTTTCCTGCCCCAGGTGAACGGCGTGACGAATTCCGTGCTGCGGGTCGTCGAGCACCTGGTCGAATCCGCGCACGACGTGCTGGTCGTCGCGCCGGGGCCGGGCCCGGCGAGTTACCGCGGCGCCCCGGTCGTCCGCATTCCGGCGCTGGACTTCCCCGGCGTGAACTCGCTGCCGATCGGCCTGCCGACGCGCACCGTGCTGACCGCGCTGGCCGATTTCGGCCCGGACGTCGTGCACCTGGCCTCGCCGTTCGTCGTCGGCGCGCGCGGGCTCGCCGCGGCCAGACGGCTGCGCGTGCCGTCGATCGCCGTCTACCAGACCGACATCGCCGGGTTCGCCACGTCGTACGGCTTCGGCATCGGCGCGCGGGCGGCTTGGCGCTGGGTGCGCCGCCTGCATTCGCGAGCCGACCGGACGCTCGCGCCGTCGTCGGACTCGATCGAACAGCTGAAGCTGCACGGGGTTCCGCGCGTGCACCGCTGGGCGCGCGGCGTGGACATCAGCCGGTTTTCCCCGGCGCACGCGGACCCGGCGCTGCGCGCGGAACTCGCGCCGAACGGTGAGCTGCTGGTCGGATTCGTCGGACGGCTCGCTCCGGAGAAGGAGGTCGACCGGCTGACCGTGCTGGCCGGGATGCCGGGCGTGCGCGTGGTCGTCGTCGGCGACGGACCGGAGCTGCCGGCGTTGCGGGAACGGTTGCCTGGCGCGGCTTTCCTCGGCGCGAAGTACGGCGACGAGCTGTCGGTCGCGTACGCGAGCCTCGACGTTTTCGTGCACACCGGGCCGCACGAGACGTTCTGTCAGGCGGTCCAGGAGGCGATGGCGTCCGGGCTGCCGGTGCTCGCGCCGGACGCGGGCGGCCCGAAGGATCTCGTCCTGCCAGGCCGGACCGGTTATCTGCTGCCCGCGGACCGGGAGTCGTTCGGCCCCGCGCTGGTTTCCAAAGTCGAGGACCTGCGGGACGCGGCGTTGCGGGCCCGGCTGGGCGAGAAAGCGCGGAAAGTGGTCTTGGGCCGGACGTGGCCCGCGGTGTGCCGGGAGCTGGTCGGGCACTACGAAGCGGTACAGGGCCGAGTCGCGCGTGCGGCTTGAGCCATGCACATCGTCCAGCTGGCGAACTTCTACGGACCGCGGTCCGGCGGATTGCGGACCGCGCTGAACCACCTCGGCGCGGGGTACGTCGCGAGCGGGCACCGGGTGACGCTGGTGGTGCCGGGACCGCGCTACGCGGTGGAAACCCTGCCGACCGGGGTGTGCCGGTATTCGTTGCCTGCCTTGCGGATTCCAGGCACCGGCGGATATCGCGCGGTGGATCCGCAGCGGGTCCGTTCGGTGCTGCGCCGGCTCGAACCGGATCGGCTGGAGGTGTCCGACCGGCTGACGTTGCGCGGGATGGGCGTCTGGGCGCGGCGGAACGGGGTGCCCAGCACGGTGATCTCGCACGAGCGGCTGGACCGGTTGCTGGAGCAGTTTCTTCTGCCCGGTGCGATGGCCCGGCACGTCGCGGATGTCGCCAACCGGCGGATGGCGGCGTCGTACGACACGGTGGTCTGCACTACCGCGTTCGCGCACGCGGAGTTCGAGCGGATTGCCGCGCCCAATGTCCGGCGGGTGCCGTTGGGGGTGGATCTGGCGACGTTCGCGCCGTCGATGCGGGATTCCGGGTGGCGGTCGGCGTTGGCCGAGGGCGCGGACGCGTTGATTGTCCATTGTGGGCGGTTGTCGCCGGAGAAACACGTTGAGCGGAGCGTGGATACGGTCGCCGAGCTGACCGAATCCGGCGCGAGCGTGCGGTTGGTGATCGCCGGGGACGGGCCGCGGCGGCGGGCGCTGGAGCGGCGGGCTCGTGGATTGCCGGTGACGTTCCTGGGTTTTCTGTCCGGGCGCGGAGAAGTGGCTCGGTTGCTGGCCAGTGCGGATGTTTCGCTGGCACCGGGTCCACATGAGACGTTCGGGTTGGCGGCGTTGGAGGCGCTTGCTTCGGGGACACCGGTGGTGGTGTCGGCATCCTCGGCGTTGCGGGAGATCGTGCGACCCGGATGCGGGGCGGCCGTCGACGATCACGCGCCCGCGTTCGCCAGCGCGGTGACTGGGTTGCTGGACAGCCCGGAGGAGCTTCGGCGGGCGGCTGCGCGGGCTCGGGCGGAGGAATTCGCCTGGCCGAACTCGGTGCGCGGGATGCTGGCCGCGCTCGGCTGACGACCAGCGGGTCAGATGCGGTAGCCGGGGTGGACGCCGGGCGTGAGGCCGCGGTCGGCCGCGATCCGGGCCAGCAGGTCGCGCAGGGTCGAGCGTTCCTCTGTGGACAGTGCGGAAGTCAGCTCGTTTTCGTGCGCCGCGGCGGCTTTTGCCAGTGCGGCCATCGTTTCCTGGCCTTTGTCGCTGAGGAAGACCGCGTAGAGACGGCGGTCCTGCGGATTGCGGCGGCGTTCGATCAGGCCCTGCTGCTCCAGACCGTCGACTAGCGCGACCAGCCGGGTCGGCGGCGTGCCCAGTTCCGCGGCCAGCACCTGCTGGCTCTCCCCGGGACGCCGCGCGATCGCCCGGAGCAGTCCGGTCTGCGGCGGGGTCAGGCCCAGGTCCGCGACGCGTTCGGCGAAGCGCTGGGTCGCGTGCGCGCCCAGCTGGGCCAGCAGGAAGGCGCTGCCGAACTGCGGAGGTCCTTGCATGCCCTGAACCGTATCGCTTGACAATCCATTACACCAGTGTAATCGTTATAGCAGTGAAACTAATTGACCTGGAGGTTTGCCATGACGACCATGACTCGACCGCGGAGCGGCCCGCCGTTGCTGGCCCCGGCGCTGGCGTTCGGGGTGCTGACCGTCGCGTCGGCGGTGCTGGGAGCGGCGGGGACGCGGCCGGATTCGAGCGCGGCTGAGGTCGCCGCGTATCTCGGCGGCAACCAGGGCGTCGTGCGGTTGCTCGCGTTCGCGGTGTTCGGCGCGTCGGTGCCGTTGGCGATCTGGGCGGCGACGGTCTACCGCAGACAGCGGCGGCTCGGGGTCGCGGCGCCGGGCGCGGTGATCGGGCTGGCCGGCGGCGTGCTGTCCGCGGCGGCGCTCGCGATGAGCGGGCTGATCACCTGGGCCGCCGCGCAGGCCAGCGAGACCCCCGCGGTGGCAAGGGCGTTGACCAGCCTCGCGTTCGCCGCCGGCGGGCCGGGTTTCGTGGTGCCGCTGGCGTTGCTGATCGCCGGGCTCGCGGTGCCCGCGTTGTTCCTGAACCTGTTGCCGCGCTGGATGTCGATCGCCGGGCTGGTGGTCGCCGCGGCCGCCGTGCTGGCCTCGCTGTCGTTGCTGACTCCGGCGCTGTACCCGCTGATCCCGGTCGGCCGCTTCGGCGGGCTCGTCTGGCTGGTCGCCGCCAGCGTCCTGCTCCCGCGCGACCGCGCGGCACGGACGGACTAATCTCGGACCCATGCCCCGAGCGAGCCTGGACAAGGATCCGCATGAAGTCGCCGCGATGTTCGACGGCGTCGCGTCCGGTTACGACCGGGCGAACTCGTTCATGACGTTCGGGTTCGACCGGCGCTGGCGCACCACCACGGCGCGCGTGCTGGACGCCAAACCGGGGGAGAAGGTGCTCGACCTGGCGGCGGGCACCGGGGTGTCCACCGTCGAGTACGCGCGCGGCGGAGCCTGGTGCCTCGCCGCCGACTTCTCCGTCGGGATGCTCAAGGCGGGGCTGCACCGGAACGTGCCGATGGTCGCCGCGGACGCGATGTGCCTGCCGTTCGCCGACAACAGCTTCGACGCGGTCACCATCTCGCTCGCGCTGCGGAACTTCGTCGACACCAAGGGCGCGCTCGCCGAGATCCTGCGGGTGGTCAAACCGGGCGGCCGGCTGGTGATCTGCGAGGTCTCGACGCCCACCTTCGCCCCGATCCGGTTCGTCTACCGGCGGTTCATCCTCAAGCTGCTGACCTGGGTCGGCAGCCGGTCCTCGACCAACCCCGAGGCCTACTCCTACCTGGCCGAATCGATGCTCGCCTGGCCCGATCAGCGCGGGCTCGGCGAGATCATCGCGAGCGCGGGATGGACCGAGGTGGAATGGCTGAACCTCACCTTCGGCGTCGTCGCGATCCACCGCGCGCGCAAGCCTGCCTGACTCCGCCTTCCTCCCCTCCACCGCCCTCAATGGAGTGGCCGCGCCACGCTGTATTTTCGAATGTATGACGACTTCGCGCCGCCGCAGCCCAGACCACGACGCCGAAGTGATCGTGGTCGGGGCCGGACCGGCTGGTTCGACCGCGGCCACCTACCTCGCCCGGGCCGGGGTGGACGTGCTGCTGCTGGAGAAGACCGTCTTCCCGCGCGAGAAGGTGTGCGGGGACGGGCTCACGCCGCGGGGTGTGAAGCAGCTGATCGATCTCGGGCTGGATACCAGCGAAGAGGCTGGGTGGGTGCGCAGCCGGGGGCTGCGGATTCTGACCGGGGATCTGACGCTGGAGTTCGATTGGCCGGATCTCACTGATTATCCGCCGTACGGGGTGTCTCGTACGCGGCATGATTTTGACGATTTGCTGGCCAAGACCGCGGTGAAGGCTGGGGCGCGGTTGTATGAGCGGACCACGGTTACTGGGGCGATTACCAACGCGGCTGGCCGGGTTGTCGGGGTCGAGGCGAAGGTGGGGCCGGAGAAGACGCCCGTCAGTTATCGGGCGCCGTTGGTGCTGGCTTGCGATGGGGTTTCGGCTCGGCTGGCGTTGAGCGTCGGGATCGACAAGAACGAGAAGCGGCCGATGGGGGTCGCGGTTCGGCGCTATTACAAGAGTCCCAAGCATGATGATCCGTTTATCGAGGGTCATCTTGAGTTGTGGGACCGGTCTGATCCCCGGAATCCCAAGTTGCTGCCCGGGTATGGGTGGGCGTTCCCTCTTGGCGACGGGACGGTCAACGTCGGGCTCGGAATGCTGTCGACGTCGGCGTCGTTCCGGAGCACCGATTACCGGGCGTTGTTGCGGCAGTGGCTGGACGGGACTCCTGAGGAATGGGGGTATCGCGAGGAGAACGCCATCGGCAAGGTCGGCGGGGCTGGGTTGCCGATGGGGTTCAATCGGACTCCGCATTACCGGGATGGGCTGCTGTTGCTCGGCGACGCCGGCGGGATGGTCAGCCCGTTCAACGGCGAGGGGATTTCCGCGGCGATGGAGTCGGCGCAGCTCGCGGCGGAGGCTGTGGTGCAGGCGTTGGCTCGGCCGGAGGGGCCGTCTCGGGAGCGGGCGTTGGAGGGGTATCCGCGGGCTGTCGCCGAGTTGATGGGCGGGTATTACCGGCTGGGGAACGTGTTCGCCAAGTTGATCGGGAAGCCCAAGATCATGCACGCGGCTACCAAGTACGGGTTGCGGGTCAACAAGATCCTTCCCTTGGTGTACAAGGGGCTTTCCGGGTGTTATGACGCTCGGGGCGGGGACGGGGTGGATCGGTTGATCTCGGCGTTGGCTCGGGTTACGCCTAGTCCTCGGTGAATCTTCTGGGCGGCTCGTCGCCCTGGCGGGCGACATTGCCGCGTGAGTGGTTGCGTGGGCCCCCCGATTTTTTAGTGTGACTACGGCGCTGGGGTGCTTGTCAAGGCGGGAAAGATGCCTTGACAAGCACCCCAGCGCCGTGTTTTTGGCTGTGTATCGGGGGCGGGGGAGGGATGTGGGTGCCTCGCTTGTGGGTGCACCGGCTGCGGGTGGGGTTGTGGTGTTACCCGGGTGGAGCAATGGGTTGTCCGGCCGGTCAGTGTGATACGTCACAAGATCGAGTCGCCTTGGTGGGCTGGCGCGGTTGTTCAAGGGGGCTTTACCGCTGGTCTCGCTGGTGCGCGCAGGGGTGGGCCTGGGGAAGGGGGCGGTCAAGTTAGGTGGGCCTTAGTCCGCAACCCCTCGGGACAAGAGTGTGACTCACGTCCTACACTCCCCCCATGCTTTGTGAATCGCTTCACAACCGCGACGTGTCGCTTGTGAACTATTTCACAAGCGTGCGATGGTCCGGACACGGGCCGTAAGGGCGCCCTGACCCTCGGCGGTGTGACCCAGCTCCCTTAGGGTCGCCACCGAGGACTCGGACCACCACCCGAGAACAACCCGCAGCGGCGCGGAAAGGATGGCGAAGACCCCGTGCTGATGGTGCCCGTGCTGGCGCAGGCCGATCCCGGACCGGCGGCGCCCGGACTGAACGTGTATCTGCCGCTCGTCCTGCTGTTCGTGCTCGCGGCGGCGTTCGCCGTGTTCTCCGTGCTGCTGGGGCCGCTCGTCGGGCCGAAGCGGTACAACCGCGCGAAGACCGCGGCCTACGAATGCGGCATCGAACCGTCGCCGCAGCCGCTCGTCGGCGGCGGCCGGATGCCGGTGGCCTACTACATCACGGCCATGCTCTTCATCCTGTTCGACATCGAGATGGTGTTCCTCTACCCCTTCGCGGTGAACGCCAACGCGCTCGGTGTCTTCGGCCTGGTGGAGATCGTGCTGTTCATCGTGACGGTCGGGTTCGCGTACGCCTACGTGTGGCGGCGCGGCGGCCTGGATTGGAACTGAACCCATGGGCCTGGAAGAAAAACTCCCCAACGGCATCCTGCTGGCCAGCCTCGAGGGACTGGTCAACTGGGCACGCAAGAACTCCCTGTGGCCGGCGACCTTCGGGCTCGCCTGCTGCGCGTTCGAGATGATGTCGGTCGGCGGTTCGCGCTACGACATCGCGCGGTTCGGCATGGAGCGGTTCTCCGCCACGCCGCGGCAGGCCGACCTGATGATCGTGGCCGGCCGGGTGACCCAGAAGATGGCCCCGGTCCTGCGCCAGATCTACGACCAGATGGCCGAGCCCAAGTGGGTCCTCTCGATGGGCGTCTGCGCCTCGTCCGGCGGCATGTTCAACAACTACGCCGTGGTGCAGGGCGTCGACCACATCGTCCCGGTCGACATGTACCTGCCCGGCTGTCCGCCGCGGCCGGAAATGCTGCTCGACGCGATCCTCAAGCTGCACGCCAAGATCCAGGACGAGCCGATCAACGCCCGCCGCGCCGCGATCCGCGCGGCCAGCGGGGCCCGTACCGAGCTGATCCCGTCCTCGATCAAGTACGCGAAGAAGTGAGCACCGGTGCCTGAGAACCCCGAAGAGAACCCGCAGACCGGCGGCCCGCAGTCCAGCGCGGAACGGCCCGAAGCCGGGCTCGAACCCCAGGGCACGCGGCCCGCCGAACCAGTCGTCGCCGGCCGCGAGCGCAAGGGCATGTTCGGCGTCCGCGGCAGCGGGGACACCTCTGGTTACGGCGGCCTGCGGCTGCCCGCCTACAGCCCGCCGCCCGCGGAGCGCCCGTACGGCGGCTGGTTCGACGAGTTCGCCGACGAGTTCATGGCCGCCTTGGCGGACAACAAGATCCCGCCGACCGCGATCCTCCAGACCACCGTCGACCGCGGCGAGATCACCTTCTACGTCAGCCGCGAGCACCTCGTCGACATCGCCAGGGTGCTGCGCAACGACCCGGGCCTGCGCTTCGAAATGCTGATCGCGGTCACCGGCGTCGACTACGGCGTGGACGTCCCGCAGCGGATGCACACGGTCTACGACTTCCTGTCGATGACCTACCGCCGCCGGATCCGGCTCGAAATCACCATGGACATGGACGACCTGCACGTCCCGTCGCTGGTTCCGGTCTACGCGACCGCGGACTGGCACGAGCGCGAGGCCTACGACATGTTCGGCATCGTCTTCGACGGCCACCCCGGGCTGACCCGCATCTTCATGCCGGACGACTGGGACGGCCACCCCCAGCGCAAGGACTACCCGCTCGGCGGGATCCCGGTCGAATACAAGGGCGCGGAAATCCCGCCGCCAGACCAGCGGAGGTCGTACTCGTGACCAGCACCAACGAAACGACGGAAGCCGAGTACGCGGAAGTCCGGGAGACCACCGAAGGCCCGGTCTACCACGTGTCCGGCGGCGACTGGGACGAGGTTCTCGGCGACGCCCAGCACGACGACCGGATGGTCATCAACATGGGCCCGCAGCACCCGTCGACGCACGGCGTGCTCCGGCTCGTGCTGGAACTGGAAGGCGAGACGATCACGCAGCTGCGCGCGGTCGTCGGCTACCTGCACACCGGCATCGAGAAGAGCGCGGAATTCCGCAACTGGACCCAGGGCGTCACCTTCGTGACGCGGGCGGACTACCTCGCCCCGCTGTCCAACGAGATGTGCTACTGCCTCGGCGTCGAGAAGCTGCTGGGCGTCAAGGCCCCGCCGCGCGCGGAGCTGCTGCGGGTGCTTCTCCTGGAACTCAACCGGATCACCTCGCACCTGGTGTTCATCGCGACCGGCGGCATGGACCTCGGCGCCACCACCGCGATGACGCTCGGCTTCCGCGAGCGCGAAGAAGCGATGCACCTGCTGGAGTACCTGACCGGCCTGCGGATGAACCACGCGTTCATCCGGCCCGGCGGGCTCGCCCAGGACTTCCCCGAGGACTGGACGGAGAAGGTCCTCGACTTCTGCAAGCTCATGGACAAGCGGCTTCCGTTGTACGACAAGATGTTCACCGGCCAGCCGATCTGGCGCAACCGGCTCAAGGACGTCGGCGTGCTGCCGCTCGACGCGTGCCTCGAACTCGGCGTCACCGGTCCGGTGCTGCGCGCCGCCGGCCTGCCGTGGGACCTGCGCAAGACCGAGCCGTACTCGCGCTACGACGAACTCGAGTTCGACGTGCCGACCTCGACCGACGCGGACAGCTGGGCGCGGTACCTGCTGCGGCTGGAGGAAATCCACCAGAGCCTGCGGATCATGAAGCAGGTCGCGAAGATGGCCGAGCCCGGCCCGGTCATGGTGGAGGACAAGAAGATCGCCTGGCCCGCGCAGCTGTCCATCGGCAGCGACGGCATGGGCAACTCGCTCGCCCACGTCAAGAAGATCATGGGCCAGTCGATGGAATCCCTGATCCACCACTTCAAACTCGTCACCGAGGGCTTCCACGTGCCGCCGGGCCAGGTCTACGCGGCCGTCGAATCGCCGCGCGGCGAGATCGGCGCGCACCTGGTGTCCGACGGCGGCACCCGTCCGCTGCGCGTGCACCTGCGGGAGCCGAGTTTCGTGAACATGCAGGCGATGCCCGCGATGGCCGAGGGCGGCCTGGTGGCCGACCTCGTCGTCGTGATCGCCTCGATCGACCCGGTTCTGGGGGGAGTTGACCGATGACGAACCCGACCGCAGTCCCGGAGCCGGGACCGCACGACGCGACGAAGACCTACGCCGCCGCGGCAGCCGACACCGATGTCGCCGCGATCGCGCCCGACCCGGCCGTCGCCGAGGGAATCCTCGCCGACACGCCGGCGGCGGACGTGTTCGACGCCGACACGCACCGCGAGGCGAAGGAAATCATCGCTCGGTACCCGATGTCGCGGTCGGCGCTGCTGCCGATGCTGCACCTCGTGCAGTCGGTGCAGGGCTACGTGAGCCAGGAGGGCATCGCCTTCTGCGCGCGGCATCTCGACCTGACCGACGCCGAGGTCAGCGCGGTCGCGACGTTCTACACCATGTACAAGCGCCGTCCGTGCGGCGAGCACCTGGTGAGCGTCTGCACCAACACGCTGTGCGCGGCGCTCGGCGGCGACGACATCTACAAGAAACTCCAGACGCACCTCGGGTCTCCGGAAAAGCCGTTGGGGCACGAGGAAACCGCGGGCACGCCGGGCGAGCCGGGCTCGATCACCCTGGAGCACGCGGAATGTCTCGCCGCCTGCGACCTCGGTCCGGTCATCCAGGTGAACTACGAGTACTTCGACAACCAGACGCCGGAGCAGGCGGTCGCGCTCGTGGACGCGTTGCAGGCAGGCAAGAAGCCCGCCCCGACGCGCGGTGCGGCGCTGACCGACTTCAAGGGCGCGGAGCGGCAGCTCGCCGGGTTCTGGCCGGAGGACGAGGCCGCTTACCGCAGTGCGGTGGACGGCCCGTCGCAGGCGGCCGAGACCCTGCGCGGCGCGCAACTGGCCGCCGACCGCGGCTGGTCCGCCCCGGGCATGCAGGATGTTCCGCTTCCTGAAGTGGAGAAGAAGTAAATGGCTGATCCCATCACTCCGGTCCTCACGAAGCGCTGGCTGTCCCCGGAATCCTGGCGCATCGAGACCTACGAGGCGCTCGAGGGCTACACCGCGGCGCGCAAGGCGCTGGCCGCCACGCCCGAGCAGCTCGTGCAGGTGGTCAAGGACTCCGGCCTGCGCGGCCGCGGCGGCGCGGGGTTCCCGGCGGGCGTGAAGTGGTCGTTCATGCCGCCCAACGAGGACAAGCCGCACTACCTGGTGATCAACGCCGACGAGGGCGAACCCGGTACCTGCAAGGACATTCCGCTGATGATGGCGGACCCGCACTCGCTGATCGAGGGCTGCATCATCGCCTCGTACGCGATGCGGTCGCACCACTGCTTCATCTACGTCCGGGGCGAGGCGCTGCACTGCATCCGCCGGCTCAACGCGGCCGCGCGCGAGGCGTACGCGAAGGGCTACCTGGGCAAGAACATCTTCGGCAGCGGCTGGGACCTCGAGCTGACCGTGCACGCCGGGGCGGGCGCGTACATCTGCGGCGAGGAAACGGCGTTGCTGGACTCGCTCGAAGGCCGCCGCGGCCAGCCCCGGCTCAAGCCGCCGTTCCCCGCGGCCGCCGGGCTGTACGCCGCGCCGACGACGGTGAACAACGTCGAGACCATCGCGAGCGCGCCGTACATCGTCAACGCCGGTTCGTCGTGGTTCCGCGAGATGGGCCGGGAGAAGTCGCCCGGGCCGAAGATCTACTCGATCTCCGGCCACGTCGAGAAGCCCGGCCAGTACGAATGCCCGCTCGGCACCACGCTGCGCGAGCTGCTGGAGCTGGCCGGCGGCATGAAGGACGGCATCCCGCTCAAGTTCTGGACCCCGGGCGGGTCCTCGACGCCGATGTTCACCGCCGAACACCTCGACGTCCCGCTCGACTTCGAGGGCGCGGCCGAGGCCGGTTCGATGCTCGGCACCACCGCGGTGCAGGTCTTCAACGAGACCGTTTCGGTGCCGTGGGCGGTCATGAAGTGGACGCAGTTCTACGAGCACGAATCCTGCGGCAAGTGCACGCCGTGCCGCGAGGGCACGTACTGGCTGGCGCAGATCCTGGAGCGGATGGTCGAAGGCCACGGCACCGAGGAGGACATCGAAACCCTCCTCGACGTGTGCGACAACATCTTTGGCCGCTCGTTCTGCGCGCTCGGCGACGGCGCGGTGTCGCCGATCCAGAGCGGCATCAAGTACTTCCGGGACGAGTTCCTGGCCTTGTGTGAGAGCAACAAGCGCGAGTTGGTGGGAGCGCAGGCATCATGACGATCGCGCCCGACAAGCCCGAAACGGCTGAAACCCCGGTCCCCGAGGGCTATGTCAAGCTGACCATCGACGGCGAAGAGGTCATCGCGCCCAAGGGCGAACTGCTGATCCGCACCGCCGAGCGGCTCGGCACGAGCATCCCCCGGTTCTGCGACCACCCGCTGCTCGACCCGGCGGGCGCGTGCCGGCAGTGCCTGGTCGAGGTCGAAATGGGCGGCCGTCCGATGCCGAAGCCGCAGGCCTCGTGCACGATGACGGTCGCCGACGGCATGGTGGTCAAGACCCAGCTGACCTCGCCGGTCGCGGACAAGGCGCAGCAGGGCGTGATGGAGCTGCTGCTCATCAACCACCCGCTGGACTGCCCGATCTGCGACAAGGGCGGCGAATGCCCGCTGCAGAACCAGGCGCTCGCGCACGGCCGCGCCGAATCGCGGTTCGTCGACACGAAGCGCACGTTCCCCAAGCCGCTGCCGATCTCGTCGCAGGTGCTGCTGGACCGCGAACGCTGCGTGCTGTGCCAGCGCTGCACCCGGTTCTCCGACCAGATCGCCGGCGACCCGTTCATCGCGCTGCTCGAACGCGGCGCGCACCAGCAGATCGGCACCGCGGAAACCGCGGACGTGCTCGACCTCGCCTCGCGCACCACCGGCGGCGAGCCGTTCCAGAGCTACTTCTCCGGCAACGTGATCCAGATCTGCCCGGTCGGCGCGCTCACCAGCGCGGCGTACCGGTTCCGGTCGCGGCCGTTCGACTTGGTGTCGGCGCCGAGCGTGTGCGAGCACTGCTCGTCCGGCTGCGCCGAGCGCACCGACTTCCGGCGCGGCAAGGTCCAGCGCAAGCTGGCCGGCGACGACCCGGAGGTGAACGAGGAATGGCTGTGCGACAAGGGCCGGTTCGCGTTCCGCTACGTGCAGGCCGGTGACCGGATCCGCCGTCCGCTCGTCCGCAACGCCAGCGGCGAGCTGGAAGAGGCGTCCTGGACCGACGCGCTCCGGACCGCCGCGGAAGGGTTGCTCAAGGCCCGCGAGGGCAAGGGCGGCGCGGTGCTCACCGGCGGCCGGCTGACTGTCGAGGACGCCTACGCGTACTCGAAGTTCGCCCGGGTCGCCTTGCGCACCAACGACATCGACTTCCGCACGCGCGCGCATTCGGACGAGGAGCTGGCGTTCCTCGGCTCGACGGTCGTGGGCACCACGCCGGAAACCGGCGTGACGTTCGCCGAGATCGAGAACGCCCGCACCGTGCTGTGCGTGGCGTTCGAACCCGAGGACGAAGCGCCGATCGTGTTCCTGCGGCTGCGCAAGGCGGCCCGCAAGAACCGCACCCGCGTTGTCCACTTGGGACAGTGGACGACCTCCTCGGTGCGCAAGACCTTCGGCGAGCTGCTGGCCTGCGTTCCCGGCGGCGAGGCGGCCGCGGTGGACGGCATCGCGCAGCACGCGGCCGACGTCGACGCGGCGCTCAGCGGCGAGGGCGCGGTGATCCTGGTCGGCGAGCGGGCCGCGGAAATCCCCGGCCTGTTCTCCGCGCTGCTGCGGCTCACCGAGCGCACCGGAGCCCGGCTGGCGTGGATCCCGCGCCGCGCGGGCGACCGGGGCGCGCTCGAAACCGGTTGTGTGCCAACGCTTCTGCCCGGCGGCCGCTCGGTCACCGACGCGGCGGCCCGTGCCGAGGTCGAAAAGCAGTGGGGCGTCGAGCTTCCGGCCGAACCGGGCCGCGACGTCACCGGCATCCTCCAGGCCGCCTCGGGCGGGCAGCTGGACGCGCTGGTGGTCGGCGGCGTCGACCCGGACGACCTGCCGGACCCGGACCTGGCCCGGCGCGCGCTCGACCACGTCGGGTTCGTGGTCAGCCTCGAACTGCGGGCGAGCGAGGTCACCGAACGGGCCGACGTGGTCCTGCCGATCGCCCCGGCGGTCGAGAAGGCGGGCAGCTACCTCAACTGGGAGGGCCGCCGCCGCGAATTCGACATCACGCTGGAGGGCACGGGTTCCCTTTCCGACGGCCGGGTGCTCGACACGCTGGCCGTCGAAATGGACGCCGACCTGTTCACCCAGACCCCGGCCGCCGCCGCGGGCGACTTCGCGAAGCTCGCGCCGGTCGCCCCCTCGGTGGCCGCGCCGTCGGTCACCGCCCCGGCTGCTCCGGTCCCGAACGGCAAGGCAGTGCTCGCCACCTGGCGGCAGCTGATCGACAACGGCTCGCTGCAGGACGACGAACCGCACCTCAAGGGCACCCAGCGGCCGCCGGTAGCGCGGCTTTCGGCGAAGACCGCCGAAGGTCTCGGCGGAACGGTCCGGGTGTCGAACGAGCGCGGGTCGATCACCCTGCCGGTCGAGGTCGCCGACCTGCCGGACGGCGTCGTGTGGCTGCCCGGCAACTCCGACGGCTCGGCCGTCCGCGCCGCACTCGCCGCCGGACACGGCGCGCTCGTGCAGATCTCCGGAGGTGACCAGTGAGCCCGCAGCTCACGCAGTTCCTCGCCGAGTACCCGGACGCGGCTGAACGCGCCCGGCTGCTCGCCGACGACCCGTGGTGGCTCGTCCTGCTCAAGGCGGTCGTGGTCCTGCTGATCGGGCCGGTCCTGACGATCTTCCTGATCGTGTGGGAGCGCAAGGCGATCGGCCGGATGCAGAACCGGCCCGGCCCCAACCGGGTCGGCCCCGGCGGCTACCTGCAGTCGCTCGCCGACGCGATCAAGCTCCCGTTCAAGGAGCAGATCATCCCGGACACCGCCGACCGCAAGGTGTACTTCCTCGCCCCGGTGCTGTCCGCGGTCCCGGCGCTGATCGCGTTGTCGGCCATCCCGTTCGGCCCGGTCGTCTCGATCTTCGGGCACCGGACGGTGCTGCAGCTGATGGACCTCCCGGTCGGCGTGCTGGTGATCCTCGCCTGCTCGTCGGTCGGCGTGTACGGCATCGTGCTGGCCGGCTGGTCGTCCGGGTCGCCGTATCCGCTGTTCGGCGGCATGCGCTCGGCGGCGCAGGTGATCTCCTACGAAATCGCGATGGGCCTGTCGATCGTCGCGGTGATCCTGTACTCCGGTTCGCTGCAGACGTCGGAAATCGTGCAGGCACAATCGCACGGCTGGTACTTCTACATGCTCATCCCGAGCTTCGTGATCTACGTGATCTCGATGGTCGGCGAGACGAACCGCGCGCCGTTCGACCTCCCGGAGGCCGAATCCGAGCTGGTCGGCGGGTTCCACACCGAGTACAGCTCGATGAAGTTCGCGATGTTCTTCCTCGCCGAGTACGTCAACATGGTGATCGTCTCGGCGTTCTGCACCACGCTCTTCCTCGGCGGCTGGCGATTCCCGTTCGTCGGCGACGATTCGGCGCTGAACCAGAACTGGTGGCCGATCCTCTGGTTCTTCGCCAAGACCTTCATCCTGCTGTTCGGCTTCATCTGGCTGCGCGGCACGCTGCCCCGGCTGCGCTACGACCAGTTCATGAGGCTGGGCTGGAAGGTGCTGGTCCCGGTCAACCTGGTGTGGATCGTGGTCGTGGTCGCGATCAAGACGATCCAGTGGAGCTGGCCGCAGATCCTCATCGGCGTCGGCGTCGTGCTGGTGGTGCTCGTGCTGCTGAGCCTCGCCTTGCCGGACAAGAAGCTGCCCGAATCGGACTACGTGGACCTGGCCGGAAGCGGCTACCCGCTGCCGCCGCTGGACCTGCGGGTCCCGGACGCGACGCCGCGGCAGAAGGCGCTGGCCAAGGCGGAGGCGAAGGCCGCGCGGCGCAAGCCGGCGAGCGTCGCCGCGGCGGCCGCACAGGAAGGAACGGAAGATGGCGGCAACTGACTTCCTCAATCCCATCAAGGGATTCGGCGTCACCTTCGGGATGATGTTCAAGAAGGTCGCGACCGAGGAGTACCCCGAGGCCGGCGCCCCGGCCGCACCGCGCTACCACGGCCGCCACCAGCTCAACCGGCATCCGGACGGGCTGGAGAAGTGCGTCGGCTGCGAGCTGTGCGCGTGGGCGTGCCCGGCCGACGCGATCTTCGTCGAAGGCGGCGACAACACCGAAGAGGCGCGGTACTCGCCGGGCGAGCGCTACGGCAAGGACTACCAGATCAACTACCTGCGCTGCATCGGCTGCGGCCTGTGCATCGAGGCGTGCCCGACCCGGTCGCTCACCATGACCAACTTCTACGAGCTGGCCGACGACGACCGGCAGCGGCTCATCTACACCAAGGAAGACCTGCTCGCCCCGCTGCTGCCGGGCATGGAGCAGCCGCCGCACCCGATGCGGCTCGGCGACAACGAGCAGGACTACTACGTGAACGGCCCCGAGCTGGCCGCGGGTGTCGTGAGCGGCGATCACGGTTCTAACCGTGATCAGCACTCACGAGGCGCAACGGAGGCCCACCAGTGACTGCCGCCTCTCTCTTGCCCCTTCTCGCGCAGGCCCCCGCGGCCAGCGTCGACGCGTCCGTGACGACCGGCGAGGCCATCGCGTTCTGGATCCTCGGCCCGCTCTCGCTGCTGGGCGCGCTCGGGATGATCTTCTCCCGCAACGCCGTGCACTCGGCGCTGTGGCTGGTGCTCACGATGCTGACGCTCGGCGCGCTGTACATGACGCAGTCCGCGCCGTTCCTCGGGTTCACCCAGATCATCGTCTACACCGGCGCGATCATGATGCTGTTCCTGTTCGTGCTGATGCTGGTCGGCCGGGACAGCTCGGACTCGGTGGTCGAGGTGCTGCGCGGGCAGCGGCTCGCCGCCGGGGTGCTCGGCATCGGGCTCGCCGCGCTGATCGCCGCGGGCGTGTTCCGCGCGATGGTGAACGTGACCCCGGCCCAGCCGCTCGACCCGTACCAGCAGACCGGCGGCGGCCCCGGCGGTCTCGGCAGGCTGATCTTCACCCAGTACCTGTTCCCGTTCGAGCTGACCTCGGCGCTGCTGATCACCGCCGCGCTCGGCGCGATGGTGCTCGCCTTCACCGGACGCAGCAGCAAGAGCAAGCTCTCCCAGCGCGAACTGGTCAAGCTGCGCTTCCAAGGCAAACACGACCGCCCGTCGCCGCTGCCCGGGCCCGGTGTGTTCGCCACCGCCAGCTCGGTCTCGACCCCGGCGCTGCTGCCGGACGGTTCGGTCGCGCCGGAATCGCTGTCGGAGATCATCGAATCCACCTCGGCGATCCGGCTCATGCGCGAGCGCAAGCTCATCGCGGACGAGGGCCCCAAGCCCGACGCGCACGCACTGGTCGGCGGTTCCGAAAAGGCCGCGCCGGCCGAGGAAGAAGAAGGGGAAGGAAAGTGACCCCGAGCTACTACCTGCTGCTGTCCGCGCTGCTGTTCTGCATCGGCGCGGTGGGCGTGCTGGTCCGCCGCAACGCGATCGTCGTGTTCATGTGCATCGAGCTGATGCTGAACGCGGTGAACCTGACCCTGGTCACCTTCGCCCGCATCAACGGCGGGCTGCACGGCCAGGTGATGGCGTTCTTCGTGATGGTGGTCGCGGCCGCCGAGGTCGTGGTCGGACTGGCGATCATCATGGCCATCTTCCGCACCCGCCGTTCGGCCTCGGTCGACGACACGAACCTGCTGAAGTACTGAGGGAGACGACCGAGTGACCGCATCATCGTGGCTGCTGGTGGCCCTTCCCGCCCTCGGCGCCCTCGTTCTGCTGCTCTCCGGCAAACGCGCGAAAGCGTGGGGGCACCTGCTCGGCTGTGCCACCGTCACGCTCGCCTTCGTGTACGCCGTGATCCTGTTCTTCTCCACCGACAGCCACACGGTCACCGACACCAAGGTCTACTCCTGGATCCCGGTGACCCAGCTGCAAGTGGACTTCGGGCTGCGCATCGACGCGCTGTCGCTGACGTTCGTGCTGCTGATCACCGGCGTCGGCATGCTGATCCACTTCTATTCGATCGGCTACATGGCCGACGACGAGGGCCGGTACCGGTTCTTCGCGTACCTGAACCTGTTCGTCGCCTCGATGCTGATCCTGGTGCTGGGCAACAGCTTCGTGACGCTGTACCTCGGCTGGGAGGGCGTGGGTCTCGCCTCGTACCTGCTGATCGGCTGGTATCAGAACCGCCCGTCCGCGGCCACCGCGGCGAAGAAGGCGTTCCTGATGAACCGCGTCGGCGACGTCGGGCTGGCGCTGGCGATCTTCCTGATGTTCAAGTACGTCGGGTCGACCGGTTACGCGCAGGTCTTCGAGGGCGTGGCGCAGGGCAAGATCCCGCCGGGCGCGGTCACCGCCATCGCGATCCTGCTGCTGCTGGGCGCCTGCGGTAAATCCGGCCAGTTCCCGCTGCAGGCGTGGCTGCCGGACGCGATGGAGGGCCCGACCCCGGTGTCGGCGCTCATCCACGCGGCGACCATGGTCACCGCGGGCGTGTACCTGGTGGCCCGCTCCAACGTCATCTTCACCGCGACGCCGGACGGACGGCTGGTCGTCACCCTGGTCGGCGCGGTCACGCTGCTGCTCGGGTGCATCGTCGGCTGTGCCTATGACGACATCAAGAAGGTGCTCGCGTACTCGACGGTCAGCCAGATCGGCTACATGATGCTGGCGGTCGGCCTCGGGCCGGGCATTTACGCGCTCGGCATCATGCACCTGGTGGCGCACGGCTTCTTCAAGGCCGGACTGTTCCTCGGGGCCGGTTCGGTCATGCACGGCATGAACGACGAGGTCGACATGCGCAAGTTCGGCGGCCTCGCCAAGAAGATGCCGATCACCTTCGTCACCTTCGGCCTCGGCTACCTGGCGATCATCGGCTTCCCGTTCCTCACCGGGTACTACACGAAGGACGCGATCATCGAGGCGGCGTTCGGCCAGGAGGGCTGGCGCGGCTGGGCTTTCGGCCTCGCCACGGTGATCGGCGCCGGGCTCACCGCGTTCTACATGACGCGGCTGATGATGATGACCTTCTTCGGCAAACAGCGCTGGAAGGACATCAAGAGCAGCGACGGACGCGACTTCCACCCGCACGAGTCCAAGCCGGTCATGTGGGTCCCGATGGCGATCCTGGCGGTCGGTTCGGTCGGCGCGGGCGCGTTCTTCGCCATCGGCCACCGGTTCGTGGACTGGCTGGCCCCGGTGGTCGGCCAGTTCGAGGAGGCCGAGCACACCCCGATCCCGTCGTGGACGGTCCCGGCGGCGACGCTGGTGCTGGCCGCGCTCGGCGTGCTGCTGGCGGTCTGGCTTTTCCGTCCCTCGCGCGACATTCCGCTCGAGAAGCCCGAGCGGGTGGCCTGGCCGGTCCGCGCGGCGCGCAAGGACCTGTACGGCAACGCGCTCAACGAAACCCTGGTCGCCCGTCCGGGCACCTGGCTGGCGCGGGCGCTGGTGTACGTGGACAACCGCGGCGTCGACGGCGCGGTGAACGGCCTCGCCGCGGCACTCGGCGGCGGGTCCGGGCGGCTGCGCCGGACGCAGACCGGATTCGTGCGGTCGTACGCACTGTCCATGCTCGGCGGCACGTTCCTGCTTCTCGCGGCCCTTCTGCTGGTGAGGTTCTCCTGACATGACTTGGCTTCTGGCGCTCATCCTGCTGCCGCTGGCCGGCTCGCTGGTGCTGGCGTTCCTCAAGGGGAACGACCGGGCCGCGGTCGCCACGGCGCTCGCCGTGTCCATTGTGGAGTTCCTGCTGGTCATCCCGTTCTGGGCGAGCTACTCGCCCTCGGGCGAGCGCATCCAGCAGGCCACCACGATGGACTGGATCCCGAGCTTCGGCATCCACATCTCGTTCGGCACCGACGGCATCTCGCTGATCATGATCGCGGTGATCGCGCTGCTGGTGCCGATCGTCGTGGGCGCGCTCGGGCTCACCGACAAACTGCCCGCGGGCCGCAGCGCGGGCGGGTTCCTGTCGCTGATCCTGCTGCAGGAGGCGATCACGATCGGCGTCTTCGCGGCGACCGACGTGTTCCTCTTCTACGTGCTGTTCGAGATCATGCTGATCCCGATGTACTTCCTGATCGGCGGCTACGGCGGCGCGAACCGGCAGTACGCGGCGGTGAAGTTCTTCCTGTACTCGTTCCTCGGCGGCCTGATCATGCTGGCCTCGGCGATCGGGGCGTACTCGCTGGCCTCGGACAAGATCGGCAAGGGCACGTTCGACTGGGCCACGCTGGTGACGGTGGTGCGCGACGCGCCGACCGGCACGCAGATCTGGCTGTTCCTCGGTTTCTTCCTCGCGTTCGCGATCAAGGCTCCGCTGGTCCCGTTCCACACCTGGCTGCCGGACGCCGCGGGCGAAGCCCCGATCGGCGTCGCGGTGCTGCTGGTCGGCGTGCTGGACAAGGTCGGCACGTTCGGTTTCCTGCGGTACTGCCTGCCGATGTTCCCCGACGGCAGCAAGGCGCTCGCGCCGCTGGTGCTGATCCTGTCGGTGATCGGCGTGCTGTACGGCTCGATCCTCGCCGCCGGGCAGCAGGACATGAAGCGGTTCATCGCCTACGTGTCGATCGCCCACTTCGGGTTCATCGCGCTGGGCATCTTCACCTTCAACGAGCAGGCGATGGTCGGCTCGGTGTCGTACATGCTGAACCACAGCCTCTCGACCGGGATGTTGATCGTGGTGATCGGCCTGATCGTGATGCGCGGCGGGTCGAGCCGGATCTCGGACTACGGCGGCATGGCGAAGGTGACCCCGCTGCTGGCCGGAATGCTGTTGCTGGCCGGGCTTTCCGCGCTGTCGCTGCCCGGGACCAACTCGTTCGTCAGCGAGTTCCTCGTGCTGCTGGGGTCCTTTGTGGACCAGCCGGTGTACACGATCCTGGCGACCGTGGGCATGGTGCTCGCCGCGGCGTACGTGCTGTGGCTGTACCAGCGGATCATGCAAGGCCCGGTTCGCGGCGACGCACTGGTCGGCGTCGGAGGAGGACCGGGCACCGCGATCGCGCCGGAACTCGGCGCGCGCAAGGCCATTACCGACCTGGGCACACGCGAGATCGCGATCCTCGCGCCCCTGGTCATCCTGATCATCGGACTGGGCTTCTACCCCAAGCCGATGCTCGACACGATCACCCCGTCGGTGCAGGCGACGCTGTCTGCCGTGCAGGGAGGCAAGTAAACCGTGCTCGACATGTTCCTGGCGCAGGCGCCGGCAGCGCCGCTCGAAGTGCCTTCGGTCGATTACGCGGCCGTGCTGCCGATGCTGATCGTCTTCGGCGTCGCGTGCATCGGCGTGCTGGTGGAGGCGTTCGCGCCGAAGTCCACGCGGTGGGGGATCCAGGTCACGATCTCCCTGGGCGCGATCCTCGCTTCCGGGGTTTCGCTGATCCTGTACGCGACTGGTTCCACGGCCACGAAGGCCGGCACGACGACGTTCTCCGGGTCGATTTCGGTGGACCGGCCGTCGTTGTTCCTGTGGGGCACGTTGCTGCTGCTCGGCCTTGGCGCGGTGTTCCTGATCGCGGACCGGAAGGTCGAGCCTGGCGGCGCGTTCGTGGCGCAGGCGGCGATCCGGCCGGGGACGGTGCAGGATCGGGCGCAGGCGGCTACTACGTCGCAGACTGAGGTTTTTCCGCTGACGCTTTTCGCGCTCGGCGGGATGATGACGTTCTGCGCGGCCAACGATCTTTTGACCATGTTCATCGCGTTGGAAGTGCTTTCGCTGCCGTTGTATCTGATGTGCGGTCTTGCTCGCCGTCGGCGGCTGATTTCGCAGGAAGCCGCGGTCAAGTACTTCCTGCTGGGTGCGTTCTCGTCGGCGTTCTTCCTGTACGGGCTCGCGCTGCTGTACGGCTACGCGGACTCGGTGAAGCTGGCCGACATCGCCCACGCGGCGGCTGGGTCGGACCGGTCGGACACGTTGTTGTTCGCGGGTCTCGGTCTGCTGGTGGTGGGCCTGCTGTTCAAGGGTTCTGTTGGCCCGTTCCACACCTGGACGCCGGACGTCTACCAGGGCGCGCCCACGCCGGTTACCGGTTTTATGGCCGCCTGCACGAAGGTTGCTGCCTTCGGCGCGATTCTGCGGGTGCTCAGCGTCGGGTTTTCCTCGACGAGCTGGGAGTGGCGCGGGGTCATGTGGGCGGTGGCCATTATTTCGATGGCACTCGGAGCGATTCTCGGCCTGACGCAGACTGACGTGAAGCGGATGATCGCGTATTCGTCGGTGGCGCACGCTGGGTTCTTGCTTGTCGGTGCGATCGCGATGACCGAGGACGGGTTGTCCAGCACGCTGTTCTATCTGCTGGCTTATGGGTTTACTACTCTGGCTGCGTTTGGCGTGGTTAGTTTGGTGCGGGATTCCAGCGGGGAGGCTACGCATCTGTCCGCTTGGGCTGGGCTGGCCAAGCGGTCGCCGTTGTTGGCCGGGGTGTTCACGTTCCTGTTGCTGGCGTTGGCTGGGATTCCGTTGACCAGCGGGTTTGTCGGGAAGTTCGTGGTGTTTTCGGCGGCGTTGTCGGATGGGATGGCGCCGTTGGTGGTTATCGCGCTGGTTTTCAGTGCGGTGGCTGCGTTCTTCTATCTGCGGGTCATTGTGTTGATGTACTTCTCGGAGCCTGCCGCTGATGGGCCTACGGTGACTGTGCCGGGTGGGTTTACTACGGCGGCTATTGCTTTGGGGGTTGTGGTTACGTTGGTGCTTGGGGTTCTTCCGGCGTTTGCGTTGGACTGGGCTGGGGCTGGGGGGTTTGCTTCGTAAGATGGGTTTCTCGAAAGGGCCGTCACAGTGTGTCGCTGTGACGGCCCTTTCGATTGGGGGGAGAGGAAATGAGCGGAGAGGTATCCGAAAGCTGGCGCATCTCGCGGGACGCGGTGAACCGGGTGCGCACCCTGATCGAGAGTCAGGGACAAGTGATGGCGGAAATCCCGGGGCACGCGGACTTCGGCGAGGACTTCCACGTCATGCTCGTGGAGAACCAGCGGAGGACCGGCGAGGTCTTCGCGCTCCAGGTCAAGGGCGGGAAGTCCTATCGCCGCGCCGGCGGTTACCAGGTGAGCGTGGGAAAACACGGCGATTTCTGGCGTAAGACCACGGTGCCGGTCATCTGTGTGGTGCACGATCCGGAACTGGACAAGCTGTTCTGGGTCAATGCCAGCGCGGTCCTTCGCCGACAGCCCACGACGACGACTCTGCATCTTCAGCCGGACCAGGTGCTCGATGCTGAGTCATTTCCGGCATTCATCGAGTCTGTGCGCGCCGACGTATCTCCGCGCAACGAGTTCCTGCGTGCGCTGTCCCGGCTCTCCGGTGCTGAGCTGCAGCAGCAGGACTACGTCGGCTACTTCCAGAACGAGTCGGGCGAGCCGATGGTCTTCAGGCAACGCCGAGGTGAACCGTTCGGGAGCGTCTTCCACTCGGACGTCGACTGGGAGGAGGTGCGGACTTCGGCTGTGCCCTCAGAGGTGGCAGATACGGTCTCGAAGCTCGTCGCCGAAGCCGAGATGTCTGCTGGATTCGAGGCCGGGGAAATGAGCAGCCAACTTTCTCCAAGCCACCTCAACTTGTTCGAGAACCTGGTGCTGTCCGGCGGCGGCCTCATCACTGATAACGCCGAAGGGCACTGGCTCCGGAGTTGTCTCTCGGCAAGCTGCTACCTCCGAGACCTCCCACCGGCAAAGATATGAAAGCGGCCCGCGTCAGCAAGATGCGGGGCCGCTTTCAGGCACGACCGTCAGGGGGTTGGGGAGCAGGCGGTGTGGCCGACCGTGACTGAACCCGTTGCGCCGGACGCTGGGGCGAAGTCGATGCGGAGCATCGTTAGCGTCATGCTTCCGTCTCCGGGCAGGGTTTGGATGTTGAAGACCGCATTCGCCAGCAGCGTTCCGTCTGACTTCGTCAGGGGCTTCGTGTAGTTCGCGGGGATCGGCGAGGGGAGGCCGGTGATTCCGGTGAGGCCGCTCAGGGTCCAGTTCGCGTCGGTGCCGGTTTGGGTTGCTTTGCAGGTCACCGTGTACGACGAGATGCGGATGCGTTTTCCGCCTGCGCTCACCAGTGCCGACAGTTCGAAGTTGTTCCCTGTCGCGGTCGAGGTTGTGGTGGTGACGTCGTTGCCTGGGTCGGTGACTTCCGTGGTGCACGAGGACGTGCCGCCGCCGAAGGTGACTCCTGGTTTGGACACCAGCGGTGCGGTGGCGCTTGTCGGGCCTTCTACCGCGCACGGGGCCTGGGCCGGGATGGAGATCGTGGCGCCGGCCTTTGTGAAGTTCGCGTTGCCCAGGTCGGCGACTCCGGCCGGGGTGTCCGCGGCGGCGGTCCCGGCAGCGGCGAGCAAACCGGTGGCGGCCAGTGCCGCGGCGGCCAGTGCGGTGCGCTTGATGATCATGTTCGTCTCCTCGCTGCTGTTGCTGCTTCCAGCACTATCCGCAGGTCCGAATCGCCCGTTGCGCCCTTGGGCGGCGATCACCCGTCCGGGAGCGTGGATCAACCCGTTCGTGGGCTGCCGGGAGGCTGCGGCGGCAGTGTCGCGTTCGTCACCGTTTCCGCAGGACAGCGGGTAAAGGCAGGCCGCGGGGCAACCACTACCCTGAAGGGGGTAACCGACTGGCGAAGAGCGCCACGAGAGAGCGGAGCCGACGTGTCTGTGTCTTCACCACCTCCGGGGGCGGCCCGGGATGGCGCTGTCGAGGACCTGCGCGCGACCGTCGGGCTGCAGATCCAGGACGAGCCGCTGCTGCGCGCCATCGCGGGCGGGCTCGCGGACGTCGAGACGATGCTGCGGGACGTCGTGAAGAGTGACGTGCCGGCGGTGCACGACGCGGCGTTGCACCTGGTCGAGGCCGGGGGCAAACGTTTTCGTCCGCTGTTCACGCTGCTGTCCGCGCAGTTCGGGCCCAAACAGGGCGAGCAGGTGCTGATCGCGGCCGCCGCGGTCGAGCTGGTGCACCTGGCGACGCTGTACCACGACGACGTGATGGACGAGGCGACCATGCGCCGCGGCGCGGAGAGCGTCAACTCGCGCTGGGACAACACCGTCGCCATCCTCACCGGCGACTACCTCTTCGCGCACGCCTCCCGGCTCGTCGCCGACCTCGGCACGGACGCCGCGCGGATCATCGCCGAGACGTTCGGCGAGCTGGTCAGCGGGCAGATGCGGGAGACCGTCGGGCCCGGTCCCGGCGACGATCCGGTCGAGCACTACCTCACCGTCATCGCGCAGAAGACCGGTTCGCTGATCGCGACGTCCGGGCGCTTCGGCGGCATGATGTCCGGCGCGGCCGAGGAGCACATCCAGGCGCTGCGCCGCTTCGGCGACATCATCGGCGCCGCCTTCCAGATCTCCGACGACGTCATCGACATCGCCTCCCCGTCGGTCGAGCTGGGCAAGGCGCAGGGCACTGACCTGCGAGAAGGCGTCCGCACGCTGCCGATGCTGTACGCGCTGGCCGATCCGGACACCGACCCGCGGCTCGTGGAGCTGCTCGCCGGCCCGATCACCGACGACGCTCTGGTGGCCGAGGCGCTCGAGCTGCTGCGCCGTTCCAGCGGCCTCGAACGCGCGCGGGAAACCCTTTCCGACTACGCTTCCCGAGCACGTGCCGAGCTCGCCTCGCTGCCCGCTTCCCCCGCGCGCGACGCTTGCGAGTCGGTCGCCGACTACCTGGTCGCGCGAACGTTCTAAAAGGGGCGTAGAAATGTCCATTTTCGGGCAGGTGTGGCTCTGGAGCCTGCTGGCCTTCATTGTCGGCGCGGTCCTCGCCTGGCTGGTGCTGGCGCGTCCGGCGCGCAAGCGGGTACACGAACTGGAAACGGAACTGGCGAGCGCGCACGCCGACACGGCCCGCGCCGCGGCCAGCACGCCCGCGCGCACCGCGGTGCTGCCGCCCGCGGAGGACTGGACCAGAGACCGCCGCGAGCACGCTCCGACGGAAGTCATCCAGGCGACGAGCGCGTTCGAGCCGGAGGCCGAGTACGACGCGGAGTACCGCACGGCTCCGGAACCAGCTGCCGCCGGGAAGCCCGCGGACTCGGCGGAGGACGACGTCGACGAGGCGTTCGCGCAGGCCGAGGCCCGCGAACAGCAGAACGGTCTTTTCGACAGCGCACCGGCCGAGACCGCTCCGGAAGACTCCGGTTCGGCCTACCGCGCCGCGGCCACCGAGTACCTGCAGCCGGCCGACACCGGTTCGCACCGCGTCGCCGAACCGGCTGAGGAACACGACAGCGGCTACCACCGGGTCGCGGAATCAGCGGACGAGCAGGACAGCGGCTATCACCGGGTCGCGGAACCGGCGGAGGAGCACGACAGCGGCTACCACCGGGCTCCGGAACCGGCCGAGGTTCCCGCGGCGGACTACTCCGAGCCGGAGCGTCCCGATGAGCAGGAACAGAGCCATTCCCTGACCGGGCCCGCCGACGGATTGTCCTCTTTGGAGCGACGACTGGACCCGGCTCCGGTGGACGGCGCCGCCGCGGAATCCGAGCCGGTCTCGTTGTTCCGCCCGGGCCCTGGCCGAGCGGCCGAGCCGGAGCCGGACTGGTTCAGCCAGCCGGACGGGGCGCAGCGATCGCCGTTCGAGGAACCCGCCGAGCCGGCCGTGGGCCACCTCGAAGAGGATTCGACGACCGACCACCTGATCCCGAATCCCGAACCGGCCGCCGAGTCCACAGAGGACACCGCGGAAAGCAGCCAGGGCCTGCCGAAACGGCAGCGCCGCGAATCTCCGCGCGGCGGCTTCGACCCGCCGCGGCCGATCCAGCCGTCGATGCGCCCGGTGGAGCGCCGCGAACCGGATCTGGCAGGCGGGCACAGCGGTTCGCTGTTCGAACCGTCCGTGCAGCCGAACCAGGCCGCGATGGCCGCCCCGGAACCGCCGCCCGCGCGGCAGACCGCGGATGACGCGGTGCCGCCGGGGCCGTTCGGCCCGGGTTCGGCGATGCCGCGGCCGGGTGGCGGCCGTCCGGCGGAGGGGTTCACGGTGAAGGCGAGTGTGACGGCGTTGCGGTATTGCGGGGAGGATTCGCCGCAGTTTCCGAAGATGGTGGCTGAGGTGTGGTTCCGCAGTGCCGCCGATGCTGAGCGGGTCGGGTTCCGGCCCTTGCACTGAGTCCACATAAGACAGAGGCCGCCCTCCCTAATCCGGGAGTGGCGGCCTCTGTCGTAAGTGGACTAAAACCTACGCGACAGTCCAGGTGTCCTTGCCCCGCAACAATCCCTGCAGGTCCGGTTTCCGCGCCGCACGCGCCTGCTCCACCTGGGCTCGCGCCGCGTCGTCGTAGGTGGGGCGTTCTACCTGGCGCAGGATGCCCGTCGGGACGTGGTTCAGGTTCTGGTCGCCCAGGCGGGAAAGCGCGAAGGCGTACGACGTGTCGGCGATCGACGGGTCGTGCACCACCAGGTTTTCCTCGCCGATTTCCGCGACCTTGCCGACATCCAGGCCGCCCCAGTCGCCGCGGCGGACGCCGAATTCGCCTTCCGGGCCGAAGCGGATCGGTTCGCCCGCGCGGAGCGGGATCAGCCGGGACGCGGCTTCGTCCTTGTCCTTCAGCACATCGAACGCGCCGTCGTTGAAGATCGGGCAGTTCTGGTAGATCTCCACCAGCGCCGAACCGCGGTGTTTCGCCGCCGCTTCAAGAACTTCGGTCAAGCCCTTGCGGTCGGAGTCCAGCGCGCGGCCCACGAACGACGCTTCCGCGCCGATCGCCAGCGACAGCGGGTTGAACGGCGTGTCCAGCGAACCCATCGGCGTCGACTTGGTGACCATGCCCTGGCCGGACGTCGGCGAGTACTGGCCCTTGGTGAGCCCGTAGATCCGGTTGTTGAACAGCAGGATCTTGATGTTCACGTTGCGCCGCAACGCGTGGATCAGGTGGTTGCCGCCGATGGACAGCGCGTCGCCGTCGCCCGTCACGACCCACACCGACAGGTCCGGGCGCGTCGTGGCGAGCCCGGTCGCGATCGACGGCGCGCGGCCGTGGATCGAGTGCATGCCGTAGGTGTTGAGGTAGTACGGGAACCGCGACGAGCAGCCGATGCCGGAGATGAAGACGATGTTCTCGCGCTTGAGCCCGAGCGTCGGCAGGAACGACTGCACGGCGTTGAGCACCACGTAGTCGCCGCAGCCGGGGCACCAGCGCACTTCCTGGTCGGACTTGTAGTCCTTGGCCTTCTGCGGTTCGTCGGTGGTCGGCACCAGGTTGATGCCGCCGAGCTGCGGCAGCCCGAGATCGATGGCGGTCACTTGACGCCCTCCGGAACGAGGTTGGCGATGATGTCGGCGAACACGTTCTGCAGTTCCTCGGCCTTGAACGGCAAGCCGGCGACCTTGGTGTGCGAATGCACGTCCACCAGGTACTTCGCCCGCAGCAGCAGCGAGAGCTGACCGAGGTTCATCTCCGGGACCACGACCCGGTCGTAGCGGGCGAGCACCTCGCCGAGATTCTTCGGCAACGGGTTGAGGTGGCGCAGATGCGCCTGCGCGATCGGCATCCCGAGCTTGCGCACCCGGCGGCAGGCCGCGCCGATCGGGCCGTAGGACGAACCCCAGCCCAGCGCCAGCACGCGCGCCTCGCCGGACGGGTCGTCGACCTCGAGGTCCGGCACGTCGATGCCGTCGATTTTCGCCTGGCGCAGCCGCACCATCTTGTCGTGGTTGTCCGGGTCGTAGGAGATGTGGCCGGTGCCGTCGGCCTTCTCCAGCCCGCCGATGCGGTGCTGCAGCCCGGGGGTGCCCGGGATCGCCCACGCCCGCGCGAGCGTCTCCGGATCGCGCACGTACGGCCAGAACTCGCCGGATCCGTTGTCCGAGTTGGATTCCGCCGCGAATTCCACCCGCAGGTCCGGCAGGTCCTCGACATTCGGGACCAGCCACGGTTCGGAGCCGTTGGCGATCGCGCCGTCGGACAGCAGCAGCACCGGCGTGCGGTACTTCAGCGCGATCCGGGTGGCCTCGATCGCCGCGTCGAAGCAGTCGGCGGGCGAGAGCGGCGCGACGATCGGCACCGGCGATTCGCCGTTGCGGCCGAACATCGCCTGCAGCAGGTCGGCCTGCTCGGTCTTGGTCGGCAGGCCGGTGGACGGCCCGCCGCGCTGCACGTCGATGATCACCAGCGGCAGTTCGGTCATCACGCCGAGGCCGATGGTCTCCGACTTCAGCGCCACGCCCGGACCGGACGTGGACGTGATGCCCAGCGCCCCGCCGTAGGACGCGCCGAGCGCGGCCCCGATGCCGGCGATCTCGTCCTCGGCCTGGAAGGTGATGATGCCGTAGTTCTTGTGCTTGGACAGCTCGTGCAGCACGTCCGAGGCCGGGGTGATCGGGTACGTGCCGAGCAGGATCTGCAGCCCGGACTGCTGTCCGGCGGCCACGATCCCGTACGCCAGCGCGGTGTTGCCGGTGATCTGCCGGTAGGTGCCCTTGTCCAGCTTCGCGGGCGCGACCTCGAAGGTGGTCGCGAACGATTCGGTGGTCTCGCCGTAGTTCCAGCCTGCCCGGAAGGCAAGGATGTTGGCCTCGGCGATGTCCGGCTTCTTCGCGAACTTCTCGCGCAGGAAGCGTTCGGTGCCCTCGGTCGGCCGGTGGTACATCCACGACAGCAGGCCCAGCGCGAACATGTTCTTGCAGCGTTCGGCGTCCTTCTTGCCGAGGCCGGTGTCGGCGAGCGCGCCCTGGGTCAGCGTCGACATGGCGACCCGGTGCACCTGGAACGGCGACAGCGAATCGTCGTCGAGCGGGTCGGTCTCGTAGCCGACCTTCACCAGGTTCCGCTTGGTGAACTCGTCGGTGTTGAGGATGATCGTCCCGCCGTGCGGCACGTCGCGCACGTTCGCCTTGAGCGCGGCGGGGTTCATCGCGACGAGCACGTCCGGCCGGTCGCCGGGGGTGAGGATGTCGTAGTCGGCGAAGTGCACCTGAAAGGACGAGACGCCGGGGATGGTGCCCTGCGGCGCCCGGATCTCGGCCGGGAAGTTCGGCATGGTCGACAGGTCGTTCCCGAACGCCGCGGCCTCCGAGGTGAACCGGTCGCCGGTCAGCTGCATCCCGTCGCCCGAGTCGCCGGCAAACCGGATGACCACCCGGTCCAGCTTGTTCACCTCGGTGGACCGGGACGCGGTCAGCGCGCCGTTCCCGGCCGCGCTGCCGTTCGCACTGGTGCTCATGGGTCAGGGAATCCCTCTCTCCCGGCGTGCTGCGGGCCCGGGTCGGCTCCCCGGGGAGCCCGCCGAGGCCTGCTTCCGAGGTTACTCGCCGCGCCCTGGCCTCGGCCCGAGTCCGGCTCAAGTGTGGGGTGTGCAGACCGAATGCCAGCCGGGGTGCCCTCGATCGTAGGGCGTCTGGCGCCGCGGTCCGGAGTGACGCGCGTCTCGTGCCGCCGGCGCGGCACTGACCAGCAGTTTGCTCCAGCTTGAGGGTTCCCGGAATGTGGGAATTTGTGCGCGGCCCGGCTCAGCGGCCGCTGATGCGGGCCTTCATCGCCGCCAGCCGCTCCGCGAATGCCGGTGCGGCCAGCGATTCCAACTGTGGAACGAGTTCGGCGTCGACCGCCGCGGCGTGGTCGGTCAGGCCGCTCGTCTGCCGCATAGTCCGCTTGGTGGACACCACGACCTCGCGCGGAGCGGCGGCCGCCGGGGCGGCGAGGTCGCGGGCGGCCTGGACCAATGCGTCGTGGTCGCCGTCCACCAAGCGCAGCGCGAACCCGGCCCGGACCGCGGATTCCGCGGTAAGGGTTTCGCCGAACAACGCCATCGCGGACGCCTGCTGCGGGCCGAGGATTCGTTGCGACATCCAGGTCATGCCTCCACCGGGATGCAAGCCGAGTTCGAGGAACCGCGGGATGAACTTGGCGTGCGGTCCCACAAGGCGGACGTCGGCGGCCAGCGCGAGGTTCAGACCAGCGCCGACGGCGGCCCCGCCGACCGCGGCGATCGTCGGCAGGCTGCAGCCGGCCACGGCGAGGAAGCCCGCGTACACCGAACGCAGCCCTTCGGCGTCGGCCTTGCCGAGCGCGGTGAGGTCGGCACCCGCGCAGAACGCCGGCGGGGCGCCGGTGACGATCACGGCGTGCACGCTCTCGTCGGCCTCGGCGCGCGCGACCGCGGCGGCCAGCTCGGCGGAGAGGTCGAGGGTGAGCGCGTTGCGGCTCTTCGGGGCGTCGACGGTGAGCAGCGCGACGCCCTGGTCGTGCTCGCTGTGGATGCGGTCGGTCATGCCGGTCAGCATCGCATCGTCGTGAGTGGCGATCACGGTTAGAACCGCGATCGCCACTCACGACGGGGTCGGCGGCCTCTCCAGCAGCCGAGACAGCACCACGGTCGACACCGTGCGGTCGATGATCTCCAGCCCGCGCAGCCGCTCGAGTGCGGTCTCCAGGTGGTGGATGTCGGCGGCGCGCAGGTGGACGATCGCGTCCGCCGCTCCGGACACCGTGTAGGCGGCGACGACCTCGGTCAGCGGTTCCAGCCGGGCCCGGATGCGGCCGGGCGTGACGTTGCCCTGGCAGTGCACCTCGACGAACGCCTCGGTGCCCCAGCCGAGCGCCTCCGGATCGACCACCGCGGTGAAGCCGCGCAGTACGCCGGTTTCCAACAGCCGGTCGACGCGTCGTTTCACTGCCGGGGCGGACAGCCCGACCACCTTGCCGATCTCCGCGTAGCTGGAGCGGGCGTTGGCCACCAGGCAGGAAACGATTCGCTGGTCGATGGTGTTCACACGCAATGTTTAGCACGCAGGTGCGCAGTGAACAGCGATTGATTGCGAGATTAGGTCCACCTTAGCCTGGTTGCATGCAGGGAGAGGTTGTGCCGCCGCGGGTGCCCACGCCCCGCCGTTACCTGATGTGCCCGCCGCGTTATTTCGCCGTCGACTACGCGATCAACCCCTGGATGGACCCCTCGAAGCCGGTCAGCGCGGACGTCGCCGTCGCGCAGTGGACCGAGCTGCGCGACACCTATCGCCGCCTCGGCCACACCGTCGAGGAAATCGACCCGCAACCCGGCCTTCCGGACATGGTGTTCGCGGCCAACTCGGGCACCGTCGTGGACGGGCGCGTGCTCGGTTCGCGGTTCCGCGCCCCGCAGCGCGCCGCCGAGGCGGAGCACTTCCGCCGCTGGTTCCTCGAACACGGCTACCGCGACCTGACGATGCCGGAGAAGATCAACGAGGCCGAGGGCGATTTCGCCTGGACCGGCAAGCTGCTGCTGGCCGGCGCCGGCTTCCGCACCGACCCGGCCGCGCACGCCGAGGCGCAGGAGGTGCTCGGCGTCCCGGTCGTGTCGCTGCGGCTGATCGACCCGCGCTACTACCACCTGGACACCGCGCTGTTCGTGCTCGCCGAGGCGACGGACACGACGACCGCGCAGATCGTCTACTACCCGGACGCGTTCTCGCCGGGCTCGCAGCGCGTGCTGCGCCGGATGTTCCCGGACGCGGTGCTCGCCACCGCGGCCGACGCCGAGTGCTTCGGGCTGAACGGGGTGTCCGACGGCCGCAACGTCGTGTTGCCGGTGGAGGCGACCGACCTGGGAGCCCGGCTCGCCGAGCGGGGTTACGAGCCGGTGTACGTGGACATCTCGGAGCTGCGGAAGGCCGGCGGCGGGCCGAAGTGCTGCACGCTGGAGATCCGCAAGTAGGTCAGTGCGGGTACTCCGCCGGGTCGATCGCGCTCTGCTCCGGGAACGGCCCGGAGGGGAGCGCGGCCGGGTCGATCGTGCGCACGGTGAGCTCGAGGTTGGTGTGGGTGTACCCGTTTTCGTCGAGCTGGGCGGGAACGCCGAACTTCGAGAACGAGCAGTCGCGGGTGAACCGCCCGGTCGCGGCGTCCCAGTCGAAGCCGCCGGTGCTGTAGGCGGTGTAGTGGCCGTTCGCGATGCCGCCCGCCGAGGCGGTGGCTCCGGCCTTGACGTACACGGTGAACACCGGGCGCGAGCCGTCCGCCAGCGTCACGGCCTGGTCGGTGCCGGAGAGGTTCTTGACGGAGATGGTGTTCTTGCCGCCGCCCGCGCCGGTGACGACCGTTTCGTTCGCGAGGCCGCGGTTCGGTTCCGGCTGGGGGCCGGGGAACAGCGGGCCGAGACGGTAGGGGTGGGCCGGGTCGGCGGTGGCCAGCTTCGCGAGGCTTTCGCGCAGGCCCGCGACGGCTTCGTCGCGGCTCAGCACCGACATGGCGGAAAGGCCGCCGCACAGCTTGTTGTCGAAGGTCGGCGCGATGACCTTCGGGAGCGCGCTGGCGCTGACCACGTTGAGGTCGGTGCGCAGCTCCCGGTGGGCGGCGCGGACGGCGTCCGGGGGCGTGGCGGCGTCGAGCTGGCGGGCGGCCTGGTTGAGCGCGTCGCTGAGCGCCGTGCCCGCGTCCCGGAGCGCGGCGGCGGTGGTCGCCCGTCCGAGCCGCTCGACCGCCGGGGTGATCGACGCGCCGAGGTCGGTGAGGAGCTTCTGGTAGCCGGCCGGGTCGAGCGGGGCCGAGGAGGCGGTGCTGCTCGGCGGGAGAGAGGTCGTGGGGCTGAGGCTCGCGGGAGCGCTGCTCGGCGCGGGCTCGGCAACCGGGTCGTCGTCCGACCGGGTCGTCAGGTGGATCACCAGCGCGGTGCCGAAGACGACGACCACGATGGCCGCGGCGATCGGCCGGGGCGACAGCTGCAGGCGGGAAAAGCTGGGCACTGGCCGATTTTTCCGGGTGGGACGGAGGTGCCGGGTCGGTAGTTTTGCCGAGTCCGGCTGCTTCGGTCCGGCAGGGAAGCCGCGCAGGCAGCCCGCCCGGATGGCGGCGGACGCGGTGCTGGGCGGGGCACTAGCACCGCAATCATTGAATCTTCACCCAAACGTGTGAAGATGGCAGCTGTCTACAAGTGTGGACGTATTCCGATTTTCCTGCGTAAGTGTTTCCCCTGTGCTGGAAGTGTGCTGTTGACCATGGGATCGGCACCGGTAACTACTCCGTTTGCGAATCCGATTAATCGGGTACGGTACGACGGACGGGAGGCGGCGCGATGATCACCTTTGCGGTGCACGGCATTGGCAAACCCCAGCGGTCGCTCGATCCGGGCGAGGACGAGCGGTGGATCACCGTCGAGCAGTTCGACACGCTGCTGGACGTCGTCTCCGGGACGGGTGCGCGGCTCACTTTCGACGACGGCAACTCCTCCGACGTCGAGATCGCGCTGCCCCGGCTGGTCGAGCGCGGGTTGTATGCCGAGTTCTTCCCGTTGGCCGGGCGGGTCGGCGAGCGTGGCTATGTCGACCGCGACGGCCTGCGGCAGCTCGTGGACGCGGGGATGCACGTCGGGTCGCACGGATGGGACCGGCTGGACTGGCGGCGGTTGGACGGTTCGTTCGCGGTGCGCCGGGAGCTGGACGAGGCGCCGCGGTTGCTGGAGGAATTGAGCGGTACTCCGGTGCGGCGGTTTTCGCTGCCGGAGGGCCGGTTCGACCGGCGGGTGCTGACGCATTTGCGCGAGGCCGGTGCGACGCGGGTGTACGCGAATGTCGGCGGGGTGCGCGGGGCGGCGCTGGTGCGGCCCCGGACGGAGATCCGGTCGGACCTGAACTCCAGCTGGGCCGAGGCGGTGAGCCGCCGTCCGCGTCGGTTCCCCGGACGCTGGGCTTCCCGGCCCGGGCGATAGTGCGGCCAAGGCAGGCGAGGTTTTCCGGGCTGGTCGGTTCGGCGGGAAAAAACACCCTCTTTCGGCGGGTTGTGACCGCATCCGTTCGGCGGCATCCTGAGCGCGCGCCGCCGTAAGGAAAGTTTCCTAATAAACAGGGAGCGTCGATGCGGAAACTCGTCCTGCTCGCGATTCTGGCGATAGCCGCCGCCGTCCTGCCCGCCGCGCTCGCCTCCGCGGCGACCCCCGCCCCGGAAGCGGTTCAGGCAGGCCCCACCGCGGACCAGATCCTCGCCAAGGTGGCCTCCTGCAAGCAGATCTCCAACGGCAAATACAAGACCGACGAAGACTCCGGCAGCGCGACCGTCCCGGTCTGCGACGCGGGCAAGGCAGTCTTCTGGAAAGCCGATATGGACATCGACTGCGACGGCCAGCGCACCACCCAGTGCAACGAGAACACCGACTGCTGCTTCTACCCCGACACCGCCTTCCCGCAGTCCGACGGGAAACCGCTCAACGCCGCCAAGCTCCCGTACATCGTCGTTCCCAGTTCGAGCGGCATCTGGAATTACGCCAACTCCGGCCTCCGCGGCGGCGGGTCTTGCGCGGTGATCTACAACGGCAAGGTCGAGTACGCGGTCATCGGAGACACCGGGCCGAACAAGATCATCGGCGAGGCGTCGTACGCGACGGCCAAGGATCTGGGCATCAATCCGGACCCGAAGAACGGCGGGGTCGACTCCGGCGTGACCTACGTGTGCTTCAAGAACTCGACGGTGAACCCGATCGAAGAGCACGCCGCGGCCACGAGTACGGGACAAAAGCTGGCTTCAGCGTTCGTCGGCGGAAACTGAATTTTTCGAAGCTTCGGAAGGCAATCACTGCCCTTTCCGGACAACCGTGGGCAAATTCCCCTGCCGGTACGGCCGGATGGGGTAACCGCCGGTCCGGTGGGCGGGTCAAGGCGGGAATCCGTGCGGCGACACGGGTTCCCGCCTTGTTTCGCGGAACCGGTAACGAAGCCCGTCCGCGCTCCGACCAATGAGCAGCGAGCGGTCGGGCGGAGGTTCCGTTGTGAAGATCAGCGTCTTCGGGCTGGGATACGTGGGGTGCGTATCCGCGGCTTGCCTGGCGGGAGAAGGACACGAGGTCGTCGGGGTAGACGTCAATCCGGCGAAGGTGGATCTCGTGCGGGCCGGCAAGGCACCGGTGGTCGAGGAACGGATCGGGGAATTGACCGCGGAGGTGGTCGAGTCCGGGGCGTTGCGCGCGACCACGGAGGTGGCCGAAGCGATCCTCGAGACCGACGTTTCCCTGGTGTGCGTCGGCACGCCGTCCGCGCCCAACGGGAGTCTTTCCACCGAGTATCTGCAACGCGTCGCCGAGGAGATCGGGGTCGCGTTGAAAGAACGAAAAGCATTGGGGGACAACGAGATCCGGCATACCGTCGTGTTCCGGAGCACGATGCTGCCGGGCACCTGTCTCGGGCTGCTCGTGCCGATCTTGGAAAAGCACAGCGGCGGTACCGCGGGGGTCGACTTCGGGGTCGCGGTGAACCCGGAATTCCTCCGCGAGGGCACCAGCGTGCGCGACTTCTTCCAGCCGCCGAAAACGGTGATCGGCGAGTTCGATCCGGCCAGCGGCGACGTCGTGGCGAAGCTGTACGACGGGTTGCCCGGCGACGTGTTCCGGGTGCCGATCCCGGTCGCGGAGATGACGAAGTACGCGGACAACGCTTTCCACGGCGTGAAAATCGGTTTCGCGAACGAACTCGGCGCGATCTGCCGGGCGCTCGGGCTGGATTCGCATCAGGTGATGGACGTGTTCCTGGCCGATCGCAAGCTCAACATCAGCCCGGCGTACCTGCGGCCCGGATTCGCTTTCGGCGGCTCCTGCCTGCCGAAGGACCTGCGCGGGCTGGTCTACGCCGCGCGGCAGGCGGACGTCTCGGTGCCGTTGCTCGCCCACGTGCTGCCGTCGAACGCCGAACATCTCCACCGCGCGTTCGAATTGGTCGCGCGGACCGGGAAACGCAAGGTCGGGCTGTTCGGCTTGTCCTTCAAACCGGGCACCGACGATCTGCGCGAGAGCCCGCTGGTCGAACTCGCGGAACGCTTGCTCGGCAAGGGATACGACCTCAAGATCCACGACGCCAACGTCAGCCTTTCGCGGTTGATGGGGGCCAACCGCGAGTACATCGAAAGCCGGCTGCCGCATCTCGGGCAGCTGCTCGCCGGGTCGGTGCGGGAGGTGCTCGACCACGCCGAGGTGTGCTTGATCGGCACCTCGGACCCGGAGGTGCTGGCCGCTCTGCCGCACGGGAGCGGGCCGCTGCTGGTCGATCTGGTCCGCGTCCCGGACGCCGCCGCGCGCCGGGCGGAAGAGGGGTACGTCGGCCTTGCCTGGTGAGGGCTTTTCCGAAAACGAAATCCTGCGGAACCGGGTCGCGCTGATTCTCGTGGAGAATCTGTCCGTGCCGTTCGACCGGCGCGTATGGCAGGAATGCCAGACCCTGCGCGACGCCGGGATGACGGTGCACGTGATCTGCCCGCGGGGCACGAAACGGGACACCGAGGCCGAGATCGTCCTCGACGGGGTGCACATTCACCGGTATCCGCTCCAGGCGGCGACCGGCGGGCCCGCCGGGTACGCACGCGAGTACGGATCCGCGCTCTGGCACACGTTCCGGCTCGCGCGCAAGATCGGCCGGGTCGACGTCGTGCACGCCTGCAACCCGCCGGATCTGCTCTTTCTCGTCGCCCGGATGCTGCGAAGACGGGGCGCGAAGTTCATTTTCGATCAGCACGACCTGGTGCCGGAACTGTATTTGTCGCGCTTCGACCGCGGGCAGGATTTCCTTTACCGCGGCGTTTGTGCGTTGGAACGCGCCACTTATCGCGCGGCCGACGTCGTGCTGGCGACCAACGAGAGTTATCGGCAGGTCGCGCGGATCCGCGGCGGCAAGCGTCCCGAGGACGTGTTCGTGGTCCGCAGCGCGCCGGTCGTGGAGCGGTTCCACGAGGTTCCGGTGGAGCCGGAACTCAAGCGCGGCAAGCCGAATCTGCTGTGCTACCTCGGCGTGATGGGCCCGCAGGACGGCGTGGACTACGCCCTGCGCGCGCTCGCTTCCCTGCGCGACGAGGTGGGACGCGACGACTGGCACGCGGTGTTCGTCGGGGCGGGCGACACGTTCGACGAGATGGTCGCGTTGTCGCGTGAGCTGGGTTTGTCCGGGCAGGTGGAATTCACCGGCCGGGTGTCGGACGAGGATCTGCTGCGGTATTTGTCGGCGGCGGACGTGTGCCTTTCGCCGGATCCGCTCAACCCGCTCAACGACGTGTCGACAATGAACAAGGTCATGGAGTACATGGCCATGGGCAAACCGATGGTGTCGTTCGCATTGCGCGAGGCGCGGGTGTCGGCGGGCGAGGCCGCGCTTTACGCGCCGGCCAACGACATCGCGGAGTTCGCGAAGCTCGTCTCCCTGCTCCTGGACGACCCGGAGCAGCGGGAACGGATGGGAAAGCTCGGCAGGGAACGCGTGCGCGGACCGCTCGCCTGGGGAAATTCGCAGGCGGCGTTGATCAAGGCGTACGAGCGTGCGCTGGGTTGAGCTGGGTCGCGTTTCGAACAAGGTTCGGCCGGATGGTGTAACCAACCGGTGCGGTGCCGCGACGGGGTCAATGACCCGTGCGTCGGCCCGTGAGGGGAGACCTGGTTTTGAGTGACGAAACAATACGCCTCTCCGTCGTGGGGAAGGTGGTGCGCCGGCGCTGGCGAGCATTGCTGTTGCTCGCGGTAGTCGGCGCGGGTGTCGGGGCCGGGGCTTCCACCGTGCTTTCCCCGGGCTACGAGGCGCAGGCCAGTGTGCTGCTGCAGGGGCCGCGGCAGCCGGACGAACTGCTCACCGAAGCGCAGGTGGCGACCAGTTCGGTGGTGCTCGACCGGGCGTCCGCGGCGCTGGGGCTCGGGATTCGCGGCACGGATCTGCAGAAGTCGGTCGCCGCGTCCGTCGCGCAGGGCAATGTCGTGACGATCACCGCGAAAGGCTCCAGCCCGGAACGCTCGCAGCAGCTGGCTGACCAGGTCGCGGGCGAATTCGTGAAGTATTCGACGCAATTGCTCGGAAATTCCGCCGACCAGGCCGCGCAGCTCGCGCAACAGCAGAAGGAAGCGCTGCGGCAGCAGATCACCCAGACCAACCAGCGGATCCTCGACCTGTCGAAGGCCGTGGCGAACGGCGATTCCGTCGAGGGCGTGCAGGCCCGCACCACGTTGCAGGGCTTGCGGACGGCGCTGGAACAGGCGGTCAACAACCTCAACGCGGCGGACGCGGCGACCGGCGCGGGCAACATGGTCGTGCTCGGCCCGTCCGAACGGCCGTCTTCGCCGTCCGCGCCGACGCTCCCGCAGTTGACGGCCGGCGGCGCGGTGCTGTTCTTCGTGCTCGGGGTTCTGGCCTACCTGTTCGGGGCGCGGACGGATCGGAGGCCGCGCAGCGAAGGCGAAATCGGGGCCGCGCTGGGTGCGCCGGTGCTGGCGAGCATCGACATCCCGGCGGCTTCGGACGCACCGGTGAAGTGGTGGCGGAAGGCGGTCGGAAACGCCCAGCCGTGGAATCTGCCCGAGGTGCCGGCGTCGGCGGACGAAGCGGCGCGCGAGGTGCGGTACCGCCGCGTGCTCGCGCGGCTGGGCGCGGACCGCGACGGAGTGTTGCGGCTGCTGATCCTTGTTCCGCGCGGGGACGCCTCGGCGCGGAAGGTCGCGGAGCAGTTCGCGGACACCGCGCGCGGCGACCGCCTTCGCGTCGAGGTGGCGGTAACGGAAATCGAAGTGGTACCCGGGGCGCAGCCGATCGTGCCGGACGGAACGGCAGGGGTGCTCGTGGTGGTGTCGCTCGGTTCGCACAACGCGTGGGAATTGGTTTCGATTTCGGAGGCTTGCTCGGACGCCGGGCACGAAATTCTCGGTGCCGTGCTGGCCCGGGAGGTTCACCTGGCCGGCGGGCCGAAGCCGGCCGCGAAGCAGCGCACCGGCGAGCTGGCGGGTGCGCGATGAGCGCGGGACAGGTCCAGCCGCTGGTCGACCTCCAGCGGCTGGTGGTCGCGCTGCGGCGCAAGCGGCGGTTCTGGCTGACGACCGCGCTGGCCGGGTTGGTCCTCGGCTGCGCGGTGGCGATTCTGCTGCCCGCGCCGCCCACCGCGGTCACGAAGATCATGGTGATCCACCCGGACGATTCGCCGACCGACAGCGGCACGCTGATGCGTACCGACGTCGCCGTGCTTTCGACGGCGAACATGGCGGCGGACGCGCTGAAACGGATCAATAGCACCGAATCGCCGTCGGATTTCCTGAAGGATTACGCCGGGCTCGGTCTCACCAACAACGTCCTGCAGGTGACGGTCAAGGCGAAGACCAAGGACGACGCGGTCGCGAAGGCGAAAGCGCTCGCGGACGCGTTCATCGCCAATCACACCCAGCGCACGCAAGCAGCCGCGACTGGCCGCTCGAAAGCGTTGCTGCAGCAGCGGGATCAGGCGCAGGCGCAGCTGGCGGACATCGACAACCAGGCGGCGACGGAGGTGGCGAAGGGCCGCAACTCCAACGCGGGCGCGCTGGAGCAGCTTTACACCCAGCGCGCGAACCTGGTGTCGAAGATCGCCGATCTGCAGAACCAGGCGCAGCAGGCCGGGATCGGGTCGCCGGAGGTCATCGCCGGGACGCAGATCGTGGACGCGCCGGCGATCCAGCCGGTCTCGAAGCTGAAGGCTTACGGCACGCCCGCCGGGGTCGGGCTGGCGCTTGGCCTCGCGCTTGGGCTCGCGTTCGCCGCGGTGACCGCGTTGGTCCGGGACCGGCCGGTCTTGCGCCGCGAAATTTCGCAGCACCTCGGGGCTTCGGTGATCGCGCAGGTCGGCGTGAAACCGATCGGCCCGGCGAGGCTGTGGCGGCGGTCGAAGGCGGTCACCGACACCAGCCGGGTCGCGCTCACGCTCGCGCGGGCGGCTCGGGAGGACCGGGCTTCGCTGTCGCTGCTGGAAATCGGCGCGGCCGCGACCGCGGCGGAGCTGGCGGTGGAACTCGGCCGGTCGCTGGCCGAGGACGGGCCGGTGGTGCTCGTGGACGACCTGCCGGGCAAGGACGTGTCGAAGCTGCCGGTGGAGGGGAACGTCCAGGTCGTCGAGGCCGGCGACCCCGCGGTGGCGCGGGCGGTGCGCCGGGTCGGGGTCGGCACGGCCGCTCCGGGCACGGCGTGGACCGATCTGTCGGCGCTCGGCGCGGAGACCGTGCTGGTGGTGCGTGCCGGGTTCGCGAACACGCAGTGGCTGCACACCGTCGCGCGGCAGCTCGCCGACTGCGGCGTGCCGATCCTTGGCGTGGTGCTGGTCGATCCGGATCCGAAGGACCGCACCGACGGCACCCTCTGGGACGGGCTGCACACCGCGTTGCGCGGGCGGGCCGCGGTGGTCGCGAAGAAACGGCGCGAGGTGGTCGAGCTGGAACTGCGCGACGAGACCAGGCCGATCGAATGGCCGACGAAGCGGGACACCGAGCGCAGGCTCCGCCCGGTCACCCGGATGGACGTGGATCCGGACGCACCGACGAGGCGGCTCAAACCCGTCCAGGAAAGCTAGGGGGAACCACACGCATGTGCGGCATCGCGGGCGCGTACAGCTGGCCGGACGGCGGCCCGCTCACCGACCGGCTCACCCAGTGCCTCGCGCACCGGGGCCCGGACGGCGACGGCCGCTACGACCACCGGGAAGTCCACTTAGGACACCGTCGGCTGTCCATCGTGGACCTGTCGGAAACGGGCGCGCAGCCGATGACCGCCGAGGGGCTGGCCCTGACCTACAACGGCGAGCTGTACAACGCCCCGGAGCTGCGGGCCGAACTCGAAGCCGCCGGGGTCCGGTTTCGCGGCACCTCCGACACCGAGGTGCTGCTGCGGGCCTGGCGGGAATGGGGCACGGACTGCCTGCCGCGGCTGCGCGGGATGTTCGCCTTCGCGGTGTACGACGAACGCACCGGCGAGCTGGTCCTCGTGCGGGACCAGCTGGGCATCAAGCCGCTGTTCTTCGTGCGCCGCGGAGGCGGGGTCGTGTTCGCGTCGGAGCTGAAAGCGCTGGCTCGCGAACTCGGGGACACGCTGAACGTGGACCAGGCGGCGATGATCGCGTCGCTGCTGTACTACTGGGTGCCCGACAGCCGGTGCGCTTACCGGGAGGCGGAGAAACTGCCGCCGGGTACCTGGCTGCGGTTCCGGCCGGACGGCAGCACGGACACCGGGACTTACTGGTCGCTCCGCCAGGTCGCCGAGGAGGGCGCGGAGTATCGCGGCGAGGTCGACCTGCACGCGGTCGTCGAGGATTCCACCCGCAAGCATCTGCTGTCCGACGTCCCGGTGGCGACCTTCCTTTCCGGCGGTCTGGACTCCAGTTACCTCACCGCGCTGGCCGCGCGCGAGCAGCCGGGGATTTCGGCTTACACCATCGGTTTCCGTCCCGAGGACGCGAAATTCGAGGCGATGCCGGACGACCTGCGGTACGCGCGGATCGTCGCCCGGCGGTTCGGCGTGGACCTGCACGAGATCGAGATCGCGCCGGACGTGCAGGACCTGCTGCCGCGGATGACGCACCACCTGGACGAGCCGATCGGCGACCCGGCGGCGATCAACTCGTACCTGATCTGCTCGGCGGCGCGCGAGGCCGGGGTCAAGGTGCTGTTGTCCGGGATGGGCGCGGACGAGCTGTTCGCCGGGTACCGCAAGCATTTGGCGAACCTGCTGGCGCTGCGGTACCGGCGGGTGCCCGGGGTGGCGCGCCGGGCGATCGGGGCGGCGGTGGACCGGCTGCCGGTCGCGTCGGCCACGCGCGGTTACCGGTCGGTGCGGTTCGCGAAGCGGTTTCTGTCCTTTGCGGACCTGCCCGAGGAGACGGCGTTCCGGCGCAGCTACACCATGTACGACCGGACGGAGCTGCTCGGTCTGGTGTCGCCGGATCTCAAGTCCGAAGTGGACGATGTGCTCGCCGAACACGCCGACATCTACTACGACACGACGCTGACCGACCGGGTCAACCGGATGTGCCTCGCCGACGCGCGAATGTTCTTGCCGGGCTTGAATCTCGCCTATACCGATCGGTCCACTATGGCCGCTTCCACCGAGGTGCGAACGCCCTTTGTGGACATCGAAGTGGTCCGGGCGGCGTTCCGGGTGCCGGGCCGGGAGAAGATCACCCGCCGGCAAGGCAAGGTGGCGTTGAAGAAAGCGGCCACGGCGATCCTGCCGGACGAAATCGTGTACCGGCCGAAGGGCTTGTTCAGCGCGCCGCTGCGAGCGTGGATGAGCCGGGACCTCGCGCCGCTGGTGCGGGAGGTCATCGAGGACGGCGTCCTGGTCGAGTCCGGATTCCTGCGACGCGATGCCCTGCGCAAGCTGGTGGCCGAGGACGCCGCCGGGCGCGAGGACCGCGCGAAACACCTTTGGCACGTGCTGACCCTCGAGTACTGGTACCGCGGTGCCCTCCGCGGAGAGCGGCTAGGAGTCCAGTGAAACAGGTAGTGCAGAACTACAAGAGCGGCGAGCTGGCCCTGCTCGACGTCCCGGTGCCGGCGTGCAAACCGGGCGGCGTGCTAGTGCGCAGCCAGTACTCGCTGATCTCGACCGGCACCGAGATGATGAAGGTGTCCGAGGCGGGAATGTCGTTGCTGGGCAAGGCCCGGTCCCGGCCGGACCAGGTCGCGAAGGTGATGCAGAGCGTCGCGACGAACGGGCTCGCCGCGACGTATCGCAAGGTGTCCGGGAAGCTCGATTCCTATACGCCGCTGGGTTATTCGCTGTGCGGCGTGGTCGAGCAGGTCGGCGAGGGCGTGGACGACGTCGTGGTCGGCGACCTCGTGGCGTGCGCCGGGAACGAGCACGCGCTGCACAGCGAGCTGAACTGGGTGCCGAAGAATCTGTACGCGAAGGTGCCGGCCGGGCTTTCGCCGCGGCAGGCGGCGTTCGCGACGGTCGGCGCGATCGCGATGCAGGGCGTCCGGCGGGGCGAACCGCAGCTCGGCGACCTCGCGCTGGTGATCGGGCTCGGCCTGATCGGGCAGCTGGTGGTGCAGTTGCTGGTGGCGAGCGGGGCGCGCGTGGTCGGCGTGGACCCGGACGCGCAGCGCTGCGAACTCGCCCGGGAACTGGGCGCGCTCGCCTGCGGGCATCCGGCGTCCGGCGAGATCGACCAGGCGGTGGCCGAACTGTCCGGCGGACACGGCGTCGACCAGGTGTATCTCGCCGCGGGAGGGGCGTCGAACGATCCGGTGGAGCTGGCCGCGCGGCTCGCGCGCGACCGCGGCCGGGTGGTGGACATCGGCAAGATCTCGCTGAACCTGCCGTGGAACGCCTACTACGAAAAGGAACTCGACGTCCGGTTCTCCCGCTCCTACGGGCCCGGCCGCTACGACCCGGCCTACGAGCTGGAGGGCCGCGACTATCCGATCGGCTACGTGCGCTGGACGGAACGGCGCAACCTCGAATGCTTCCTCGACCTGGCCGCACGGGGCAAGCTCGACGTGTCGCCGCTGATCAGCCACACCGCGGACTTCGCGGAAGCCGTCGAGACCTACCGGGCGCTCAACGAAGGTTCGCTGAAGGCGGTCGCGGTGTTGTTCCGCTACCCGGACGCGCCGCCCGCGGAGGCCGAAAGCGTGGTGTCCGCGGTTCCGGTGGCTCCGGTCGTCGACCAGCGCACGGATCCGTTGCAGTGGCTGCGGATCGGGTTCATCGGCGCGGGCAACTACGCGTCGTCGATGATCCTTCCGCATCTGGCCGGGGACGAGCGCGTGCTGCTCACCGACGTCGTCACCACGTCGGCGCTGTCCGGGGCCAACGCGAAACGCAAGTTCGGCTTCGTCGCGGCGAGCACCGACGTGGACGCGCTGCTGGAGGACGACGAGGTCAGCACGGTCTTCGTGGTGACCCGGCACAGTTCGCACGCCGAGCTGACCCGGCGGGCGCTGCTGGCGGGCAAGGCGGTCTTCGTGGAGAAGCCGCTCGCGTTGTCGGAGAAGGAATTGCGCGGCGTCGTGGACGCGGTGGCGGAATCGGGCAACAACCGGTTGCAGGTCGGGTTCAACCGCCGGTTCGCGCCGCTGCTGGTCGAGGCGAAGAACCAGTTCGGCCCGCGGGTCGGCCCGGCTTCGGTGCGGTACCTGGTCAACGCGGGACGGCTGGACGCGAACAGCTGGTACAACCAGGCCGATTCCGAGGGCAGCCGGTTCGTCGGCGAGGGCGGGCACTTCATCGACACGATCAGCTGGTTCCTCGGCAGCGACCCGGTTTCGGTCTACGCCATCGGCACTCCGGGCAACCACGACCTGCAGGTGCTGCTGCGCTACGCCGACGGCTCGACCGCGACGATCAGCTACGTCACCAGCGGCAGCACCGCGTTCCCGAAGGAAACGCTGGAGGTGCTCGCCGACGGCAAGGTGCTGAAATTCGACGATTTCGTCCGCGCCTCGGTGTACGGGCGCAAGCGCTGGACCAGTTCGCGGCTGCCGAAGGCGCGCGACAAGGGCCAGCAGGCCGAACTCGACGCGTTCATCACCGCGTTGAAGACCGGCGTCGCGATGCCGATCAGCCTCGACTCGCTCGTGTCCACGACGCTGGCGACCCTCGCCGTGCACCGCAGCCTCGAAACCGGCGCGCCGGTGCGGTTGGAGCGGTGATGGACCCGTCCTGGTACCTGCGCCGACTGTCCGCGATGGGACCGGCGGAGATCGTCGGCCGCGTCGGCGACGTCGTGCGCAAACAGCGGTGGCGCGGCGAACCCCGGCGGCGGCCGGCCTGGTCGGCGACCCGGACGTTCCCGGCCTGGCCCGCCGAGCCGCGGCTGCCGGCGACCGGACGGGACCGGCTGGTCGCGGCGGCGGACCGGCTGATGGACGGGCACGCGGAGTACTTCGGCGTCGCGCGGGACGACCTCGTCGCACCGGACTGGGCGTTCGATCCGAAGACCGGCCGCCGCGCGCCGGGGGACCGGTACTCCTTCGAGATCCCGTACCGGGACGAGAACGCGATCGGCGACATCAAGCAGATCTGGGAACCGTCGCGGCACCAGCATCTGACCGTGCTGGCCGCGGCGTACCGGGCGACCGGCGACGACCGTTACGCGCACCGGGTGGCCGATCACCTGAAGTCGTGGTGGGCGGCCAACCCGCCGATGCGCGGCGTGCACTGGCTGAGCGGGATCGAACTGGGCATCCGGCTGCTGTCGTGGGTGTGGGTGCGCCGGTTGCTCGACGGCTGGTCCGGCGCGCCCGGGCTGTTCGAGGACAATCCCGAGGCGCTGCGGCAGATCTGGCACCACCAGCGGTGGCTGGCGGCGTTCCCGAGCCGGGGCACCTCAGCCAACAACCACGTGCTGGCCGAGGCGGCAGGACAGCTGGCGGCGTCGTGCGCGTTCGACTGGTACCCGGAATCCGCGCGCTGGAGGTCCGCCGCGATCCGCTCGCTGGACTTTCACTTGCGGGCCAACACCTTCACGTCCGGGTTGAACCGCGAGCTGGCCACCGAGTACCACGGGCTCGTGCTGGAGCTGGGCCTCGCCGCCGCGTTGGAAGCGGGTCCGCGGCTGCCGCGTTCGACCTGGCTGGAACTGCGGGCGATGTGCGACGCGCTCGCGGCCATGGTGGACTGTGCCGGGCGACCGCCGCGCCAAGGCGACGCCGACGACGGCTACGGCCTGATCGTGGACGGACCGGGTTCGGACCGTTGGCATTCGCTGCTGGCCACCGGCGACGCGCTGTTCGGCCGGGCGGAGTGGTGGCCGAAGATGCCCGCTGACGACGTGCGCACCGCGTTGTTCTCCGCGCTGCGCTCCCGGGTGCCGCAACTCGACAACGCCCGCCAGCGCCCGGTTTTCTCGGACGCGGGTATGACCATCCTGCGCAGCGACAACGGTCCGGAGATCTGGTGCCGCTGCGACAGCGGGCCGCACGGCTTCCTCGCCATCGCCGCGCACGCACACGCCGACGCGTTGTCCATTGAGGTCCGGCACGACGGCGTCGACATCCTCGCCGACCCGGGAACCTACTGCTACCACGGCGAACCCGAGTGGCGCGCGTACTTCCGCTCCACGCTCGGCCACAACACGCTGCAGCTCGGCGGAGTCGACCAATCGACTTCCGGCGGCCCGTTCCTGTGGACCCGCCATGCGAACTCGCGCACCCTCGCCGCGACGCCCACGCAATGGCAGGCCGAACACGACGGTTACGCCCCGGCGCTGCACCGCCGCACCGTGGAGCTGTCCGGCCGGACGCTGACCGTGGTCGACGAGGTGACCGGCGGGGGTTCCGGCAAACTCGCCTTCCACCTCGGCCCGCTGCTGGCCGTCGAGCTGGAGGGCAGCACCGCCCGGCTCACCTGGTCCGGCCGCACCGCGACGATGGAGCTTCCGCCGCAGCTCGCCTGGACCGCGCACCGCGGCGAGACGAATCCGCCGCTGGGCTGGTACTCGCCCGGCTTCGGCCGCCGCGAACCCGCCACCGCGCTCGTCGGTTCCGGTCCGGTCACCGGACCGCTGACCACCGTGCTCCGCCTGCCCTGATCTGGAGAGGATCCACCGTGCGAAGGACATTGCTGCTGCTGGGAGCGTTGCTCCCGCTCACGCTGGCTTCGTGCAGCTCGTCCGGAGCCGCGCCCGCTCCGGTCGCCGGATCGACTTCGCCGCAGGGTCCGGTCGCCGCGGTCTGCGACCACGTGCCGCCGGGTCCGGCGACCGCGCCCGCCGGAGCTGTCGCGGTGGATCCGGCCGTGGTGGACGACTTGTCGACAAAGACGAAGAACTCCCCGGCGGGCACCACGTTCTGGCTCGCTCCCGGCACGCACCGGCTCACCGACGACGAGTACGCCCAGGTGCAGCCCAAGGACGGGGACGTCTACCTCGGCGCGCCCGGCGCGGTGTTCGACGGGCGCAAGAAGAACCGGTACGCCTTCGCGGGCGCGGCCAAGGACGTCCGGCTCGAATCGTTCACCGTGCAGGGCTTCACCGCGCCGCGCGACGAGGGCGTGGTCAACCACGATTCGGCCCCCGGCTGGGTCATCCGGCGCCTGACGGTGCAGGACAACGACGGGGCCGGGCTGATGGCCGGGCCGAAGCAGCAGATCCTCGACAGCTGCCTGCGGCGCAACGGCCAGTACGGGCTGAACGCCTACTCCGGCACCGCCGCGGTGACCGGGCTGGTGCTGCGCGGCACCGAGGTCACCGGCAACAACACCGCGAACTGGGAAGCCAAGGTTCCCGAGTGCGGCTGCACCGGCGGCATGAAGTTCTGGGCGGTGGACGGCGCGGACGTCGTCGGCAACTGGATCCACGACAACCGCGGCACCGGGCTGTGGGCGGACACGAACAACAACGATTTCCTGATCGAGGGCAACCTGATCGAGAACAACGACAGCGCGGCGATCATTTACGAAACCAGCTACAACGCGATCATCCGCAACAACACGTTCCGGCGCAACAACCTGCCCGACGGCCGCGCGCACGCCGATCGCGGCGACCCGTTCCCGTCCGCGACGATCTACCTTTCCGAATCCGGCGGCGAACCTCGGCTGAAGGCCCGCACGAGCGAGCTGGAAGTTTCCGGGAATCTGCTGCAGGACAACTGGAACGGCGTCATCCTGTGGGAGAACGCCGACCGGTTCTGCAATAGCCCGGCCAACACCTCCAGCGGCTCGTGCACGAAACTCGTACCGAATGTCAGTACCTGTTCCGCGCCGGCGATCTCGCAGAAACCGCTGTACAGCGACTGCCGGTGGAAGACTCAGCGGGTCGTGGTGCAGCACAACCAGTTCACGCTCAACTCGAAGGCGCTCGGCTGCGAGGAGATCTGCGGCCGGATGGGCGTGCTGTCGAATTTCGGCAGTTATCCGGCCTGGTCACCGTACCAGGGCGCGGTGATCCAGCAGGCGATCACGTTCCAGCAGGGCAATTCCTGGCACGACAACGCTTATGCCGGTCCGTGGACCTTCGTCGCCCGCGAGATGAGCAACATCATCGGCATCGGCGAATGGCAGAGCGCGCCGTACCACCAGGACGCGAATTCGAGTTACCAGCCGAACGGGGGTGGCTGACGTGGCTGAATTGACCGCCGCCCTGCCAGCGAAAACAGTGCCGAAGGCGGTAAGCGCGGCCTGGGCGTTGCTCATTCTCAACACGCTCGGCTCGACCGGCGCGCAGACGGTGATTCCCTTGCCGCGCACAGTGATCCAGCTGGTCACCATGGGCGCGCTGATGACCGCGTTCCTGCTCGCGCTGGTGCTGAACCTGCGGATCAAGATCCGGCCGAGCGCGTACCTGATGCTGCTGTCCTTCCTGCTGCTCACCGCCATTGTGGCCAGCGTGCACCTGGAATCCGGCTTCGGCGCGCTGTTCCGGTGCTTCCGGTTCACGGTGTTCGTCGCGACGCTCTGGCTGCTCAGCGGCTGGTGGGACGGGACGTTCACGTTCGTGCGCGCGCACATCCGGATGTTCGGCGCGGTGCTGCTGTCGGTCGTGCTCGGCTTGGCGATCGCGCCGGGCAAGGCGATGCCGGACCTCTACGGCGGCCGGCTTTCCGGCGCGGTCTGGCCGCTGACGCCGCCGCAGGTCGGTCAGTACGCGGCGGTCATCGCGGGTCTCGCGGTGCTGATGTGGCTCGGCAAACGGACGGACGCCAAGAGCGCGTTGCTCGTCGTCGTGCCGTCGATCGGGGTACTGCTGCTCACGCACACCCGCACCGCGACGCTCGGGCTCGTCGCCGGGCTGGTCGTCGCGCTGCTGTCGCTAGGCCTGGTCAGCGCGCGGGCGCGGAAGGTGTTCGCCGGGATCGTGCTGGTCGCCGGGTTCGCCGCGGTGGTGCTGGGCGGTCTGCTGCAGGCGTGGTTCCTGCGCGGGCAGAGCACCGACGATTTCTCCAGCCTGACCGGCCGCGCGAAGGTGTGGGACGCGTTGCTGTCCGCGCCGCGGAGCGGATTCGAGTACCTCTTCGGCGTCGGCCTCACCGACAAGTCCTACGACGGCCTGCCGATCGACAACAGCTGGCTGGCGATCTACCACGAGGAGGGCTTGGTCGGGATCGGGATCGTCGCCGCGTTCCTGCTGGTGCTGATCGCGATCGCGGTGCTGCGCCCGCCGTCGCTGGCAAGGGCGTGCGCGATTTTCCTGATCGCGTACTGCGTTTCCGCGTCCTACACCGAAGCCGGGCTCGGCGACGCGTCGCCGTATCTGCTGCATCTGGCGGTCGCCGCGTCGTTGCTGGCCACCGGCGAGGCTCCAGCGAGGGAGAAGCTGGCGTGAAGGTTCTGGTGGTGCACAACCGCTATCGGTCGGAGCAGCCGAGCGGCGAGAACAACGTGGTCGACGCCGAGGTCGCGCTGCTGGCCTCGGCCGGGATCGACGTGCGGCGGTTCGAGCGGCACAGCGACGACATCGCGTCGATGCCGGTGGCGCGCAAGGCGTTGGTGCCGCTGCAGGTGCCGTGGAACCGCGCGTCGCGGACGGCGTTGCTGGCCCAGCTTCGCCGAGAGCGACCCGATGTCGTGCACGTTCACAACACCTTCCCGCTGCTGTCGCCGTCGGTGCTGGCCGCGTGCGCCGAGGCGCGCGTGCCGGTGGTCGCGACCTTGCACAATTACGGCCTCGTCTGCCCGCCCGGCACGCTCTACCGCGACGGCCGGATCTGCACGGACTGCGTCGGCGGCCCGCCGATCCCCGCGGTGCGGCACGGCTGCTACCGCGGGTCTACTGCGGCGACCGTGCCGATGGCGGTAAATCTGCTCGTCAACCGGGACCGCTGGCGAACCGGCGTGACCCGGTTCTTCTGCATCTCCGACGCCCAGCGCCGCCTGCTGGTCGACGCGGGCCTGCCGTCCGCGCGGATGCGGGTGAAGCACAACTTCGTCCCGGACCAGGGCCGCCGGCGAGTCGGCGACGGCGAGCACCTCTTGTTCCTGGGACGGCTCACCGAGGAGAAAGGCATCCCGCTGCTCCAAGCGGCGTGGGAGCGGTACACGGGCAAGCTCCCGTTGCTGATCGCCGGGACCGGGCCGCTGTCCGACGACGTCGCGGCCTGGGCGGCGGGACGCGAGAACGTGTCGTACGTCGGCCTGCAGGACCGGGCTTCGTGCCAGGAACTGATCGCGCGCGCGGCCGCGGTGGTGGTCCCGTCGACGTGGCTGGAGGCGTTCGGTCTCGTGGTGGTGGAGGCGATGGCCGCCGGGGTGCCGACGGTCGCGCCCGCGCACGGTGCCTTCGAAGAGCTGATCACCGACGGCGTCACCGGCTTGCTGCACACCCCCGGCGACGCGGCCGCGCTCGCTGGCTCGCTGCTCGAGGTCGCCGAGCGGAACCAGGAGATGGGCGAGGCCGCGCGGCGGCGGTACGAGGCGGATTTCACCCCGGAGGTGGGGCTGAAGCGGTTGCTCGAAGGCTACGAGGAAGCGATTTCCACGGTATGAAGGAAGGCGTGCGCGACCGACTGAAGACCTCGCCCCCGGCGCTTCCGGTCGTTCTGCGCACGCCGTCGATGGTCTTGGCCGTGCTCGGCTTCCTGACGCTGATCGCGCTGGGCCTGCGGTTCGCCGGACACTCGGTGCCGAGCGCGTTCGACGCCCCGCTCCTGCCCGGCCCAGACCTCATCGGCGACCCGTGGTGGTACTTCGCGACGGCGATCGACTTCTGCGGCGAACCGTTGGGCGCGACGCTGATCCTGGCCTTGGTGCTCGGTGGTTGCCTGCTGACAAACCGGCTCCGGACAGCGGTGCTGACGGTGGTCGGCTGCGGGCTGACGGTCGTGGTGACTTCGGTGCTGAAGCCACTGACCGGGCGGACGATCCACGGCAGTTACCTGTCGTTCCCCAGCGGCCACACCGCTTTCGCGACCGCTTTGGCGGTGATCGGGGCTTACGTGCTGGCCGGGCGGTCTGGCCGGGGTGTGGCAGTGGCGTGGACGGTGGGGCTGGCTGTGGTGTCCGGGTTCCTGATGGCGTGGGCGGAGGTCGGGCTGGGCGCGCACTATCCGACCGACACGATCGGCGGTTTCGCGGTGGCGTTGGCGATCGTGCCGGTTACCGGGTATTGGGTGGACCGGCTCGCGGACGGGAAAGGGCGAATCAGGCCTTCCGGCGAAAAACCGGCCTAACCGCCCGCCCACCCAGCCACGGTGACGGATCCCCCGCCTCCAGCGCCTTCCGGTACACCACGCAAGCCGAAGCGACCACCTCCACCGTCCGGTCGATGTCCCGCTCCGTCATCGCCGCACTGACCACAAAGGACGGTGCCAGCACCCCGTTCTCCAGCAGGCACCGCAGGAACAACGTCCGATACTCCTGCGAAGGCCGGCCATCCGCGTCGAGAGTCGCGAAGACCAGGTTGCTGTCCCGTCCGCGCACCAAGACCCGCTCTCCGACCCCGTGTGCGGCCGCCACCTCGGTCACCCCGGCCGCCAACCGGGCGCCCAGCGCGTGCAGGCGGGCCGTCACATCCTCTGCCGCGTAGGCGTCGATTACCGCCATCGCCGCGGCCAGTGCTGGGGTTTCAGCGCCGTGCGTCGTGGACAGCAGGAAAACCCGGTCTCGCGAATCCCGCAGCCCGCCTAGCTCCATCAAGTCTCGCCGACCCGCCAAAGCAGCGACCGCGAAGCCGTTGCCGAGCGCTTTGCCGAACGTCGAGAGATCCGGTGTCACTCCATACAAGCCTTGCGCGCCGTGCTCGGAGTACCGGAAACCGGTGATCATCTCGTCGAAAATCACCAACGCGCCATGCCGATGCGCGAGTTCCCGCAGCCCGGCCAGATAACCGTCCGGCGGGGCGACGTCCTTGGTCGGTTCCAGGATCAGGCACGCCACCTGACCGTGGTACTGGCGCAGCATCTGCTCGGTCGCCGGGAGATCGCCGTAGGGGAACGGCACGGTCATCGCCATTGTCGCGGCGGGGATTCCGGCGGACATCGGGGTCGTGCCGATGAACCAGTCGTCGGTGGAGAAAAAGGCGTGGTCAGCACAGTAGGCGACCAGCGGCCGTCCGGTGGCGGCGCGGGCGAGCCGGACGGCGGCGGTCGTCGCGTCGGAGCCGTTCTTCGCGAACTTCACCATGTCCGCGGTCGGCACCGTTTCCAGGAACTGCTCCGCCGCTTCAAGCTCCACAATGGACGGACGGACGAAGTTGTTGCCGCGTTCCAACACGTCGCGGACAGCCGAGGTCACCCGAGGATGCACGTGACCCAGGCTGACCGCCCGCAGGCCGGAACCGTATTCGAGGTACTGGTTGCCGTCGACGTCCCAGACGTACGCGCCGCGGCCGTGCGAGATGACCGGTGCGAGATGTTCCGGGTATTGGTCCTCGCCTTTGGCGTAGGTGTGGGCACCGCCGGGGATGGCGCGGTGCAGGCGTTCGTTCGCGATCCGGGAGAGTGGCAGGTCCATGACGGGTCACCTCAAGGCATCGGCCAGCGAAGGGGCCGACGCGTCGCGTTCGGACAGCAATGCCGCGGGCAGCGGCCACGGGATGGCGAGCTCCGGGTCGTCATGCGCGATGGCGACGTCCTCGGACGGGTCGTGCGCGCGGTCGATCCGGTACGACACGTCGGCGATGTCGCTCAGCGCCTGGAAACCGTGTGCGCATCCGGCCGGGAGATAGATGCTTTCCTGAGTGTCGCCGGAGAGATGAAACGTTTCCCGGCGAAGGAAGGTCGGCGAATCCGGCCGCAGGTCGACCACCACGTCGAACACCTCGCCGAACGAGCACCGCACCAGTTTCGCCTCGCCGGCCCCGGACCGCAGGTGCATCCCGCGCACCACGCCGCGCACCGAGCGGGACACGCTGTCCTGCACGAACGCGTCCGGATCGATGCCGACCGACCGGGCGACGTCGGCGTCGAAGGTCCGCGAGAAGAAGCCGCGCTCGTCGCGGTGCGGCGTCGGCTGAAAGAGCCACAGGCCGGAAATCGACGGCACGGGAACGGCTTTCACGACACCTCCGCGGGAATGAGCGATCTCGACAACAGGGCGAACTGATCCTTCAACTGCTGATTGCAGGCTTCGTTGCGAGCGGCGAGTTCCGCCTTCAATTCCGGAGCCCGCCGTTGCAATTCCTCGAACTGCCCGATCAAGCGCGGCACATCGACCGCCCGGGCCTCCTGGCAGAACTCGCCGAGCCCCATTTCGGCCATCAGCACGTCGTTCTTCTTAGCGTATCCGATCGCGACCGTCGGCCTCCCGACCTTCAACGCGCACAACACATTGTGGTACCGAGTGGCCACCACCGTGCCGACCTCGGCCATCGAGCGCATCAGCTCGCCGAGCGTGCCCGGGACGGCCGCGGAGAGCAGCGGAGAATCGACCGTTTCGACGATCTCGTCCACCACCTCGCGATCGATCCGGTCACCGATGAAAAGCCGGACCGGCCGCTCTTGGCTGACGAGATACCGCACGAATTCCGTCATCGCGTCCACGTACGCCCGGTAAATCTCCTCGCCGCGCGCCCGGTCGTCATTCCCGCCGTAGTAAGCCATCACCCCGACGCCCACCGCACGCGGATCCTCGACGGCGGCAGGAGTCGGCAGCGCGAAGGCGAGATCGGGATACACCCGGTCGTCAGCCACCCGAACCCCCATGTCGGCCATCGCCGATCGCGACAATTCGTCGCGGAAGGACCGATACGCCGCCAGCTGGGACGCATACCGCACCAGAAACCGCGTCGCGGGCACCTGAATCCGATCGGCGCCCACGCTGACCAGCGCGACCTTCGTCCGCCCCAGCCGCCCGCACAACGAGAGCAGGAAGAGCGCGTACGGAAACCCCCACGGCCGCAACGGAAGCGTCGCCTCCAGTACGCCCATGCCGGGAACGATCACCACGTTCTGCCGCCGGACCCACCACGCCGTGCGGAAAACGTCGACGACCTTGCCGAGCGCTTTCGTCACGATCGACCGCAGTCCGGAAGCGTGCCGGTACTCGCCGCTGTACCAGTTCAACCGCACCGCTGGGATCCCGTACCGCGCCTGGATGGTGTCCGCCCCACCGCAGAACGCGGACACCTTCGCGTACGGATGTTCAGAGCGCAGGAAGCCGAGCACCGCCTCCAGCGAGCCGTCATTGCCGAGGTTGCCTGAACCGAGCAGTCCGAAGACTCCGACTCGAACAGTCACGGCACCCGCCGTTCGCGCCCGGCGACCACGCGGTCGACAGTGAGGTTGAGCTCGGCCGCGTGTACCGGAGCGCGGTCCTCGACGCGTTCCCCGCCCCCACCGGGTCGCGCCCGGCTGGCGAACCATTCGACCAGCGCGAGGTAGCAGGCGCGACGTTCGCCCGACGACAGCGGCGCGGAGCGGATTCCGTGCACGAAACCCCAGACGTACTCGGCGAGCAGCCGCGCGGTCGGGTTCAGCAACGCGTTGCCGCGCTTCGGATCGAGGTTCGCGCACCGGGAGCGTTTGCTCGGGTTCGCTCGCTCGGCCCGGTCCGGATGGTCGCGGCGGAAGTACAGCAGCTCCGGCACCTGGTAGAACGGCCCGTGCAGCGCCAGTTCGGCCACGTAGGTGCGGTCAGCGTGGTGGTAGCTGTCCATCGGGGTGACCCGACGCAGCACCTCCGTGCGCATCACGCCGTAGAAATCGTCGCCGCCGGGCTCGAACAGCAGGCTCTTGAACCGCACCGACGGCCGGGGCGCGTCCGTCTTGTGCCGGTAGTCCAGCGGCACGGTCACCGCGCCGTTCTCGTCGATGATCGCCTGGTGCGAATGCGCGAGGATCGTCTCCGGCCGCGCGTCGAGCGCTTCGACGCACTTCGCCAGCAGGTCCCGGCCGTAAAGATCGTCGTGCGAAGCCCATTTGAACAGTTCGCCGCGCGCCTGCTCGAGCAGGATGTTGTGGTTCGGGGTCGCGCCGATGTTGCGCGGCTGGCGCAGATACCGGATCCGCGAATCCTCCTGCGCGTACTTCCGGGCGATCTCCTCCGTGCCGTCCTGCGACGCGTTGTCGGAAATGATCAGTTCGAAATCCTCGTAGGTCTGCCCGAGCAGCGCGTCGAGTGCTTCGCTGAGGAATTCCTCTCCGTTGTAGACGGGCAGACCGATGGTCAGCCGGGGCACCGTGCTCATGCCGGTTTCATCTCCTCGGAAGCCGAATGGAGTTCTGCTTGGCTGAAGGAACCTGACGCGGCGGGAAACTCGGTCGCCGCCGCGAAGTGGTCGCGGAGCGCGCTGCGCAGCTGCCACCACCACACGGCCGAACCGGTGAGCGTGGCGGCCGCGACGCCCCACTCCGATCCGCCCGCCCCGCCGAGCACGGCCCCGATCAGGCCGAACACGACGTAGCACGCGGACGCGATCAGCTGCGACCGCAAACTCCGCCGCGCCATCCCGAGCGCGCGCAGCCCGGCCGTCGCGCCGGTGGTGAAGCTCGCGCCGACGACCGCCATCGTGACCGCCGGGACCAGCGGCGACGAGCTGTCCCAGAGCGAACCGAGCACGAACCGGCCGGCGTCCTCGGGGACGAAGAACCACAGTCCGAGTCCCCAGATCAGAGCAGCCGCCGCCTGTGCCGCACCGAGCACCACGCAGAAGTGCCACAGCCGATGCGGCGATTGCCGGAGCACCCGCGCTCCCTCGGCGACAGTGACGAGGGAAAGTCCCATGAGCAGCGCGAGAAACGGGCCGAGCAGCTGTTCCGCCCCGCGTACCGTGCCGACCGCCGCCAGACCGGAAATCGCGCCCAGTCCGTACGCCCGCAGCTGCGACGAACCGCTGTTGCTGACGTTCTCCACGAGATAGCGCACACCGAGGTCGCGATGGTCCCGCAGCCATCCGCGCACCCCGCCGAGCCGCGGCAACACGCTCGTCTGCACCCAGCCGAACGCGGCCGCGACCCCGGCCGAACAGCCCCAGGCCAGCAGAAACGCGACCACAGTGTCGTAGCGCGCGGCCAAAACCAGCGCGGGGAACAACGCGACGGCCTGGATCCCGTCGTTGACGAACGCCTTGTGCCCGGTGCCCTGCGCGAAGAACCCGAACCGCCACGCGTCCTGGACCAGCAGGAACGGCAGCACCGCCCCGAGCGCCACGAACGCGGCGCCGAGCGCCCCGCCGACCGCGAGTCCAAAAAGGACACTGACCAGCCCGCTCGCGACGCCCACCACAAAAGCGGTCCCGACGGCCTGGCCCACCGCGGTCCGCCAGTTCGCCCGGGCGACGCCGGAGAAGCGGACCATCAGCGGGTCGGTGGCGAGGCCGCGCGAGACGTTGAGAATGACGCCGTAGGTCACCCACGCGATGCTGAACAGGCCGAACGCCGTCGCGCCGAGCGAGCGCGCGACGTACAGGCCGACCACGAAGTTGGTCAGGCTCGAAACAGCCTGGTCGCCGAGGCCCCAGCTGAGCCGTCCCGCCATCGCGCGGACGGCTCGCGAACGCAGGATCGACGGCATGGCCTCACTCCTTCAGCAGTCCGGCGGCCTGAAGGGCATCGGCCGCCGCGGCTACGGCGCCGAACGGCAGGTCCGCCCGTTCGGCGATGTCGAGGAGGCTGTGGTCGCCGTCGGAGAGGCTGAGCACCCACAGCATGGCCAGCTGCGCTTGTTTCGCGTCGCTGCGCCCGCCGAGCGAGTCGTACAGTCCGCGCTTGCCGAGCTGCGGCTCGCCGTACGGGCTGAGGTTCACGTAGCGCCGGTTGCGGTCCAGCACGGAAAACGCCGTCCGCAAGGTGTCGAGGGTGTCGGCCATCGCGTCCGGGTCGACGAAGGACGGGTTGTCCGCCGAGGTGTGGTACTCCGGGTAGCCCGCGTACGGCGTGCGCGTGAGCGAGCCGACGCCGAGGTTGAACCCGGGGGAGCAGAACTGGCGCTCGTCGTACCCGTACGGCGAGAAATCGCGGATCTCGTGCGGTTTGTCCTTGAGGACGTGCGCGAAGACGCGGTCGATATCGGCGTCCCCGCGGCGGCTGCGCTTGTACGTCAGCGAGCCCCGGTCCCCGGCGCAGGCCAGCACCACGCCGTGCTTGACCTGCTCGATGCGCTCGAAATTGCGCGCCAGCCAGGTGATCGCGCCGATCGTGCCGGGCATGAACAGAAACCGGTAGGTGTAGTACGGCTTTTCCTCGGCCAGCGCCCGCGCGAGCGCGACGGCGACCGCGATGCCGGCGAGGTTGTCGTTGGCCAGCGACGGATGACAGACGTGGCACGAGACGAGCACCTCGTCGCACACCTCGCCCGGCACGACGTGCTCGGCGTAGGTGAGGTGGCCGTCGGCGAGCGTCGAATCGATTTTGACGTGGTAGTCGCCGTCCGGCAGCGTGTCCAGGACCTCCTGCGCGAGGCAGAAACCCCAGGTGGGGGAGTAGTAACTGGTGCGGTACGGGATCAACGACGGCTGCTCGGGCAGCGTGTGCAGGTGCGTGCGCAGTTCAGTGAGGCTGACGACCCGGTCGACTGGGACGCTGTAGCCGACCACGTGCAGGTTCGACTTCCGGAAGTCGATCACCCGCCGTCCGGAGGAATCCGCGACGAAGGCGTCGCGGATGTTCCACTCCGGCGGCACGGTCCAGTCCAGCACCTCGGTGCCGCTGGGCACCTCGTACCGGTCGAGCGGGAGGTGCTCGCCGACGACGGCCAGTGTCTGCCGCACGCCGTCGCCGGTGATGCTCCGGCAGAACGGGTACAGCCGTTCCACCAGAGCGTGCATCTCGGGCCCGGTGCGCATCAGGCGTGCCGCAGGGTGGCGTCGACCGCGCCGGCGGCCTGCCGGTCGCTCAGCCAGTTCAGCCGGGTGAAGCGGTGCTGGAACTGGGCTTGGGTGAGGCTGTGGCGGCGGTAGGCGTCGAACAGTTGCAGCGCGCCGTCTTTCACTCCCCACTTGCAGTCGAAGGCCGGGACCGCGTCGCGGAACCGGGAGAAATCGACGCGGTACGAGCGCGGGTCGGCCCCGGCTTCGCCGGTGATCCGCAGCTTGGCGCCGGGCACCGCCGCGACCACCTCTTCGGCGATCTCGGCGACCGTCACGTTGTTGCGTTCGGTGCCGATGTTGAACGCCTTGTTGTGCACGGCTTCGCGCGGTGCTTCGAGGGCGGCGGTGAAGGCGTGGGCGATGTCGTCGGCGTGCACCAGCGGCCGCCACGGCGTGCCGTCGGAGAGCACGAGGACCTCGCCGGACAGGTAAGCGTGGCCGACGAGGTTGTTCAGCACGATGTCGGCGCGCAGCCGCGGGGAGAAGCCGAACGCGGTGGCATTGCGCATATACACCGGGGTGAAGTCGTCGTCGGCGAGTTCGGAAACCTCGGCTTCCACGCGGACCTTCGACTCGGCGTACGGCGTGACCGGCCGCAGCGGTGCGTCCTCGTCGACCAGGCCGCTGCCGCCGGAAGCACCGTAGACGGAGCAGGTCGAGGCGTAGAGGAACCGCGAAACCCCGGCGGCCTTCGCGAGTTTCGCGAGCTTGACCGACGCGTGGTGGTTGATGTCGTAGGTCAGTTCGGGGGCGAGCGAGCCGAGCGGGTCGTTCGACAGCGCGGCGAGGTGGATCACCGCGTCGAAGCCCTGGAGATGCTCGGCCTTCACGTCCCGCAGGTCGACGGCCAGCCCGACCGGATCGCGCGGGGCCGGGCCGAGCACACAAGCGGCGAACAAGCCCGAGTCGAGGCCGACGACCTCGTGCCCCGCCGCGGCGAGCACCGGCGCCATCACCGTGCCCAGATATCCCGTGTGCCCCGTGAGCAGCACGCGCATGCCTTCAGCCCCTTAGGTCGATGACGAGTTTGTTCGCCTCGAACGCCTCGGCATAGCGTTCTTGGCATTCGATTCCGCGAATCCGCGCGAGGCCGAGGAACGCCTCGCGGTCGTACCACGGCCGGTGCTGCTGCGAGCCGTAATGCTGGTGCAGCAGTTCGATCTTGCGCTGCATGACCTCGTCCGACATCGGCGCGTACGCGGGCAGCCGGCCGAGGTCCCCGTCCCACTTGACGATTTCGTAGCCCAGCGTCAGATGCCCGCGGAACACCGTGGGCACGAGCTGGGCGAGCCCGCGGTGGTCCTGGTGGGCGTCGATGGTGCGGGGCGCGAACACGACGTCCGGATCGGTGCGGCGGCGGAGGTCCTCCAGCGCGTTCTTGGCTTCCTCCCAATGCGAGGGGAGGCGGCCGTCCGGCAGCTTCAGCACGGTGACGGTCAGCTTGGCACCCGGGCAGAACGCGGCCAGCGCGGCGCGTTCCTCAGTCTCCCGGTCGGTGCCGCCGCCAGACAGCACCAGCGCGTCGACCTGAAGCCCGGGACGCTGTCCGCAGATCTCCAGCAGCGTGCCACCCGCCCCGATGGCGATGTCGTCGCAATGCGCGCCGAGCGCGACGATGCTTTTCAGCTCGGCACCGAGGCGGATCACGCTCCCACCTTCTCGCGTTCCCACAACGCCCACGGCCGGTCGCCGTGCGCGTACGCGGCGTCGAGTGCGTAGCGTTCCTTGACCGTGTCGGTCGGCTTCCAGAACCCGCGGTAGGGGTACGCGAGCAGCCGGCCGCGCTTCGCGAGTTCGCCGCAGCCGTCGGCGACCAGATCGCCGTTCTCCGGGATGTGGTCGAAAATCTCCTGCCGCAGCACGAAATAGCCGCCGTTCTCCCAGAGCGGGAGTTCGCTGACCGGGGTGATCGCACCGATCCGGCCGCCCTCGTCCATCTCGACGCAGTGGAACGACGACTGCGGCGGCACGACGAGCATCGAGGCGCCCGCGTCGCTGTTGCTAAAGCGTTCGACGATGTGGTCCAGCGGCGCGTCGGTGAGGACGTCGGCGTAGTTGGCGAGGAACATTTCGTCGCCGTCGAGGTGGTCGCGCACGCGGCGGAGCCGTTCGCCGATCGGCGATTCGATGCCGGTCTGCACGAAGGAGATCGTCCAGTCGGCGATGTCGGTGGACAGCAGTTCCGGTTTTCCGCCGCGCAGCACGAAATCGTTGGACGTCGTTTCCTCGTAGTGCAGGAAGAAGTCCTTGATGTGGTGCGCGCCGTAGCCGAGGCACAGCACGAACTCGGTGTGCCCGAAATGCGCGTAATAGCGCATCACGTGCCAGATCAGCGGGCGCGGCCCGACCATCGCCATCGGCTTGGGCACGTCGGACGCCTCGCTGCTGCGCATCCGCATGCCGTAACCGCCGCAGAACAGAACGACCTTCACTTCACTTCCACCTCGACGATTTCCAGGCGCGGAATCGGGAAGACGAGCTTGCCGCCCCAAGCGCCGACGTAGGACAGCTGTTCGGTCAGTTCGTCCCGCAGGTTCCAGGGCAGGACGAGCACGTAGTCCGGCCGGTCGGCGGCGATCCGGTCCGGTTCCACGACCGGGATCCGGGTGCCCGGCGTGAACCGGCCGTGCTTGTACGGATTGCGGTCCACCGTGTAGGCGAGCAGGTCCGGCCGGATGCCGCAGTGGTTGAGCAGGGTGTTGCCCTTGCCGGGCGCGCCGTACCCGACGGTCGTTTTCCCGGCTTTCCGCGCGGCGAGGAGAAATTCGAGCAATTCCAGCCGCACGCGGGTGACCCGGTCGGCGAATTCGGTGTACCCGGACAGTTCGTGCAGCCCGGCGGCTTTCTCCCGCGCCAGCACGTCGGTCATTCGCGTGCTCGGCTCCCCGGCGACCGCGGCGGGCCGCGCCCAGAGCCGGATCGAGCCGCCATGCGTCGGCAGGAGTTCGACGTCGACCACGGTCAGTCCGCCGCCCGCCAGCGCTCGCCGCGCGGATTCGACGGTGTAGTACTGGAAATGCTCGTGGTAAATCGTGTCGTACTGGTTCTTTTCGATCAGCGTGAGCAGATGCTGCACCTCGATCGACACCCAGCCGTCGTCCGCGACGAGCGCGCGCAGCCCCTGGGTGAACCCGCGGATGTCCGGAATGTGGGCGTAGACGTTGTTCGCCACGACCAGGTCGGCCGGACCGTGTTCGGCACGCACCTGCAGGCCGGTCTCCTCGGAGAGGAACGCGGTGTGCGTCGGCACCCCAGCCTCACGCGCGGCCTGCCCGACGTTCACCGAAGGTTCCACGCCAAGACAACGGATTCCGCGTTCCACGACGTGCTTCAGGAGATATCCGTCGTTGCTGGCGACCTCGACGACGAAAGACTGGTCGGTCAGCCCGAGCCGCTCGACGGCGGCATCGGTGAACCGTTTCGCGTGCTCGACCCACGAGGTGGAAAAAGACGAGAAATACGCGTAATCGGTGAAAGTGTCGGTCGGGTCGAGCAACGGCGGGAGCTGCGCGAGCCAGCATTCCGTGCACACTTCGAGATGCAGCGGGAAAGTCGGTTCGGGTTCGGCCAGCTGGGCGGCGGTCAGGAACCGTTCGCACGGCGGGGTCGCGCCGAGGTCGACCACGCTGGCGGTTCTTTCCGAACCGCAGAGTCGACATGTGGTCATGTACCAGGCTCCTCCGGTCGCGAACGCGAGCTGCGTAGGGCAGGTCGATCCGCGCCCGGCCGTCGTTACAACGGGCCGGGAAGCTCACCGGAGTCGATTCGGAACCGAGACAATGACGGCGGCGGAATGCCGCGAGCTGCTGCGACGAACGGGTGGGCGGCCGGTGCCGGATGGCGCAGCCGGCACCCGTTCGTCAGCGGATCACAGCTTTTCCGCCGCCGGGATGACCTCGGTGGCGAACCGTTCGAGCACCGCCGGGTCCGGCACGCCGTGCGCCCAGCCGGTCGCGACGCTGAACCCGAGGTCCGCCAACCGGCCCAGTTCATCCAGCAGTTGCCCGGTTTTCTCGCCCTTTTCACCGGTGTCGAGCCGCAGCGAAGCGGTTTTCGTGATCTCCGAGTAGTCGCGGCCGACGTCCTCGCAATGCTGCTTCAGGACCTCCAGCTTGCGCGGAAGATCCGGTCCGGGCAGCAGATTGCAGATGTCGCCGTATTGCGCGACGAACCGCAGAGTCTTCTTCTCGCCGCTGCCGCCGATCAGGATCGGAGGGTGCGGACGCTGGATCGGCTGCGGGCTGTTGAGCAACCGCTCACCGCTGACGTGCGTGCCGGTAAAGGGTTCGTCGCCCTCGGCCCACATCTGGTGGACGTACCGGAGCGCGTCCTCGAGCTGTTCGAACCGTTCCTTCATCGGCGGGAACCGGAACCCGAGCGCACGGGACTCCTCCTCGTTCCACCCCGCGCCGATGCCGAGGATCGCCCGCCCGCCGGACAGCACGTCGAGCGTCGTCGCGGTCTTCGCGAGCAGCCCCGGGTGCCGGTAAATGACGCCGGAGACGAGCGTGAGCAGTTTGACGCGCTCGGTGTGCGCGGCGAGGAAGCCGAGCGTGGTCCAGCCTTCCAGCATTTCGTGCTCGGGCGGGCCGTAGCTGGAAATCTGGAAGAAATGGTCCATCACCGAGAGATATTCGAACCCGGCCTGGTCCGCGGTCCGGGCCACCCGCGCCAGGTCCGCGCCGAGCGCCGCCGGACCGTTCGGCCAGGTCTGCTGAGCCAGGTGCAACCCGAGTTTCATGCCAACTCCTTAACCGCCGGAATGATGTCGTGCGCGAATATCCCGATCCGGTCCTGGTCGAGCCCGCCGGGCAGCGGACCGATCATCGCCTGGACGCCGAGCCGGTGCAGCCTGCGCGCCTCGGCGAGAAATTCGCCGGTTTTCTCCCCGGACGGGCCGATGTCCAGGTAGTGGTAAACCGTCTTGGTGATCTCGGCGTAGTCGCGTCCCTCGGTTTCGCAATGCCGCTTGAGCACGTCGAGCTTGCGTTCGAGATCCGGGCCGTTGCCGATGTTGCAGCAGTCGCCGTACTTCGCGACCAGCCGCAAGGTCTTTTTCTCCCCACCCCCGCCGACCATGATCGCCGGGCGGTGCGGCGGCTGCGGGCTGTTGAGCAGTCTGGCGGCGGTGAAATGCTTGCCGGAGAACGGTTTGTCGTCCTCGTCCCACATCTGCCGGACGTACCGCAGGTTCTCCTCGAGCAGTTCGAATCGTTCCGAGACGGACGGAAACGGGAACCCGAGCCCGCGGGCTTCCTCCTCGTTCCACCCGGCTCCGATGCCGAGCATGGCCCGCCCGCCGGACAGCACGTCGAGCGTGGTGACTGCCTTCGCGAGCAGACCGGGATGCCGGTAAATCGCGCCGGTGACGTAGGTGAGCAATTGCGCGCGCTGGGTGTGCCCGGCGAAGTAGCCGAGCGTGGTGTACGCCTCGAGCATCGCGCGGTCGCTCGGGCCGACGCTGGGAATCTGGAAGAAGTGATCCATCACCGCGAGATAGGCAAACCCGGCGTCGTCCGCCGCCCGTACCGCCTCGGCCAGTTTCGCCCCGAGCGCGGCGGTCCCTCCCGGCAACGTGAAGTCGGGGACCTGGAGACCAATTTCCATACCCGACACCGTATACCTGGAGTAACTTCATGCGAGCGGTCAGAAATCGCGCACGATGTTGATAGTGCCGTGCAGCGGATCGGTCACGTACACCGTGCGCGTGCGCTGATCCACCGCGACGTCGCCCGGATTCACCCCCAGGCTCAGCTCGCCGGTCAGGGCTTCCGTTCGACCGTCCACCCGCGACAGTCCATTTTGCCCGCCGTTGGTGTACACGACCTCGCTGCCCTGATGGACCGCGAGCGACGACGCCTCGCTCCGCAGCAGCACGGTATTGACCTGAGCCCGCGCCGATCCGTCCACAATAGACAGATGGTGGATCGCCGAATTCGCCACGAACACCAGGCCGCTTCGTTCGTGGACGCCGATTCCGGTCGGAGCGGCGCCCACCGGAACGCTCGCGGTGAACGTTCCCGAATCGAGGTCGCAGATCTCGACCGATTTCGTGGTCGGGCTGGTGCAGTAGGCGCGCCGCCGGCCGCGGTCGAGCGCGATTCCGGCTAGGCCTGGCTTCGGCGCGGGCAGCAGGTCCCGCAGGGTGAGACTAATGCTGTCGAGCACCGCGAACGTGCCGGTCTCGCCGCTCACCGCGTACACGAGGTTGGCCTGCGGATCGGACGCGAGCGCCGACGCGCCCGCCCCCGCGCTGACCACGCTCAGCAACCGGTGCGTCTGACTGTCGAAGGCGAGCACCGTGCCGCCGGGCGGGTTGGCGACGTAGATCCGGTCGGTGTCCACCGCCACGTCGCTCGGCTCCCCGCCCACCGCCAGCGCGGACACGACCCGTCCCGCGTCCGGATCGAGGACCAGAACCGCGCCGGAGGCCTGGTCGGCCGCGTAGACCAGCCCGGTGACCGGACTCACCGCGAGCGCCGAAAGCGTCCCGCCGACCTGCACGCTGGTGACCCGCTCGGCCGCCGCCGCGCTACCGCCAACCAGGGCCGCCGCACCCGCGCTGACCAGGCCGAACAGCCCTCGCCGGGAGAACTGGGAACCGCGCATCGCTCACCTGCCCCGGTCGGTTGGCTTGCTCGCCGACCCTAACTCGGACAAGGATCGGGCGAAGGAACTTCGCGTCCCCCGATCGCGTTGTTTCCAGTGAGTAACCCACCTCGCGGCACCTGCCAGAGCGGACGGAGGCGAGCGCGCGTGCACAAGCATCACAACGGGCTGAAGACGGCGATGCTGCTCGGTCTGCTCTCGGCGATCATCATCGGGATCAGCGGGCTGTTCGGCCGAACAGCCCTGCTCATCGGCCTGGTCGTGGCGCTCGGGATGAACGCCTACGCCTACTTCAACTCCGAGAAAATGGCCCTGCGCGCGATGCACGCGCGGCCGGTGTCGGAGGTCGAGCAGCCGGCGATGTACCGGATCGTGCGGGAGCTGGCGACGTCCGCGCGGCAGCCGATGCCGTCGCTGTACGTGAGCCCGACCGCGGCGCCGAACGCCTTCGCGACCGGACGCAACCCGCAGCACGCGGCGGTGTGCTGCACCACCGGGATCCTGGAGCTGCTCGACGAGCGCGAGCTGCGTGCGGTGCTCGGGCACGAGCTGTCCCACGTGTACAACCGGGACATTCTCATTTCGTGCGTTGCCGGTGCGCTGGCGAGCGTGGTCAGCGTGCTGGCGAATATCGCGTTCTTCTTCGGCGGGAACGACCGCGAGGGCAACCCGTTCATGTCGCTGCTGCTGGTCTTGATCGGGCCGATCGCGGCCGGGGTGGTGAAGATGGCGGTGAGCCGGTCGCGGGAGTATCAGGCGGATGCTTCGGGGGCTGAGCTGACCGGGGATCCGCTGGCGTTGGCCTCGGCGTTGCGGAAGCTGGAGCGGGGGACCCGGGCCGCTCCGCTGGTGCCGGAGCCGGCGGTGGTGTCGCAGTCGCATTTGATGATCGCGAATCCGTTCCGGCCGGGGGCGGGGCTGAGCCGGATGTTCTCCACGCATCCGCCTATCGAGGATCGGATCCGGCGGCTCGAGGAGATGGCTCGGGGGGTCTGAGGCCGGGCCGCGAAGGTCCCGTCACTCCCACACCGCGGTGTCCGGGTCAACTCCGTGCGCGGCCGCATTGGCGAAGATCGCATCTCGCAGCCAGGTGGCCAAGCCGGGCGCAAGCGCGTTGTAGTACTCGGTGTACCCGGGCTCTTCCACGAACTTCCGGGCGATGCACACCTGCATCGAATGGGAGCAGTCGAAGTACTTCGACAACGTCGCGCGATGGCGCTCGGCGAGAGCGTTCGCCTCGGCTGAACCCGGCTCGACGCCAGCCTTTCGCGCGGCAGCGAGGTCGGCGTGGAGAGTTTCGTGTTCGGCCGCGGCCTCTCGCCAATCTTGCGGGGTCAGGTCAGTGGTCCGCTCGCGGTATTCCGCCCACTGCTTGGTGTCGCCCCACTGCTCCGCGGCCTCGTCGACCCACTCCGGATTCCAATCGGCACCGAAGATTGCGACCTGCTCCTCAGCGGTCAGCTGCATCCCGCCCCGGGTCGCCGCTGCCATCCGGTCCACTGCGGACACCATGTGCTCGAGCCGCGCGATCCGGTCGCGCAGTTCGCGCCGCTGCCGGGTCAGGTGCGTGTGCGCGTCCACTGCCGGGTCGTCCAGCAGCCGGCCGATCTCCGACAGGGGGAAGCCCAGTTCGCGGTACACGAGCACGCGATGCAGCCGCGCGATGTCCTCGGCGGAGTACACGCGGTAGCCGGACCTGGTGCGCCCGCTCGGGCGCACCAGGCCGACCGCGTCCCAGTGATGCAGGGTTTTGACGCTCACGCCGACCAGCGTCGCCGTGCGTCCGACAGTGAGGCCGTCTTGCTCAGGCACGACCCCAGTGTCGCAGGTCACGGCCGCGGAACGTCGATCCCCACGGCGCGCATCCGCTCCGCGACGGGGCCGTCCGGATCGATCGGCACCGCCGCGGTCATCACGACGTTCGTGCCCTCCGGCGTGACGACCGTCAGCTCGCGCGAGTTCCACGGCATCAACTCCGGTCCGCTGGTGCACCCCGGCGTGATCTCCTCACACCGCTTGGCGATCTCGTCGAGTTCGCTGAGCACGCAGGAGAAACTGATGCGCACCTCGCTCGGACCGGCCGGAGTGCCCGGCCGGAGCAGCACGTCCTGAAACGCCCACCGGCGAAGGTGCACGATCTCGCCGGGAAGGGTGAACAGGTTGTCGAAGCCGAGCCCGCGAAGCCAGAAGTCCGTGGAAACGTCGAGGTCGGCGGTGGGCACGATGGGGAACATCGGCATCCCGTAGAAGCCGAGGTAGTTGCCCGGGGAAACCGCGTCGTAGGAGGGAGTCGGAACCGGGCTGCGAAATTCGTTCATGCCGACGAGCGTGCAGCCTCCTGTCGCAGGAGGGTCAAGTCCGATGGTCAGGCGAGTCCGCTGAGCGTGCGGTCAAGGGCGTCGACGAGGTTGGCGCGGTCGCCCGGCCCCATGGTGGCTTCCTGGTCTCCGTTGGCCGCAGTGCTGGTGAAGGCCAGCACACGGCCGGTTCGGGCGAGGTCGTACACCGTGAGCGGCGTGCTGCGGACGCGGTCGCCGTTGCGCCGGACGGCGGCGTAGAGCTTGTGCACCGCGGCGCGTTCGGCGCGGGACAGGTGGCGCATCCGGTCCGCGTGTTCGGACGTTTCCGAGAGCGGATCGGGGTCGCGGCCGTCGAGGTAGGCGACGGGCACCCGCAGCCGGCCGATTCTGGCGGGCGCGTAGTCCGGCAGGGTGCCGACCAGGCTCGCCACCAGTTCCCGCGGCGCGATCGGGTCGAGCTGGACCGACCGGTGATCGGTGATCAACCGGACGGCGTCCCGGCCGGCTGAGCCGACGAACACCGCACCGTTGTCCTCGGGGCGGGCGGGGAACGCGGTCCACGAGTACAGCTCCTTCTCGGGTGCTGCGAGCAGTTCCAGGGTGGCCCGGAACTGCTGGGTCAGCCGTCCGTCGGGAGTCGCCAGCCGCAGCCCCTCGAACCGGGACATCGTGCGCTGTTCCAGTTCCCAGGAGAAATCCGCGGTCGTATAGGTGTCGTCCGGGTCGACCACGGGCGGCAGCGGGCCCCCTCCGGCGTGGTTCCACGCGACGAAGAACGCCGGTCGCGGGATGCGCACCGGCCGGTCGAGGATCGTCATCGGCGCGCCTCAGCCGCCGATCGTCGGGGGCGTGGGAGGAAGCCCGGTGCGCGGGTCGCGCAACCGGCCGTCCTCGTCGTCGGTGAGGTCGAACGCGGAGTCGTCCTCCAGCCCGTACTTGCGCTGGTGTTCCTTGTCCTCCTCGCCCTTGCCCTTGCCGCCGCCGACCGCACCCATGCCGCCCATGCCCGAGCCGCCGCGCGCTCCCGCCGGACCCCGCGCTCCGGTGCCGACTCCCGGCGCGTTCTCGCCAGCCCCGACGCCCGCCCCGGCACCCAGCCGCCCCGCGACGTTTCCTCCGCGGCCGCTGCCTCCCACCCCAGGCTCCGAAGCCCCGCCACCAGTCGGACCGAACCCGCCGACCAGCCCCGGGGACCACGAGTTCCCGCCGCTGTTCCCGCTGTTGTTCCCGCCACCGCCGGGGATCGAGGACGAGGGAACCCAGCCCGAGCCCGGTCCGCCGGTGCGGCTGTACTCCGGAGGCGTCCATCCCGAGACCGTCGTACCGTCACCTCTTCCGGTTCCGACCCCGGCCTGATGCCCCGCCGGTGGGTAAGCGGCCGGATGACTCGCTGCCGGGTAAAGGTGGCCACTCGAACCAGGCACCGGAGCACCGCCGCCGGTGTGCCCGGGCCCGAACGCCGCCGACGGCCCGCCGTCGCTCGCGGTCCCGGCCTGGTACCGGGAGCCAGGGCCGCTTTGCTCGGGGGCACCGGCCGTGTCGCGGGTGCTGGCCGTGTCCGTGCCGGGCTGGGAGAGGGTCACGTCGCCGTCGAACCCGCTCAGCTGGCCGTAGTCGGTCTTGAGCCCTTGGCCGCTGGTCTGGGCGTGCTGGGTGTAGCCGTGGTACCGGTCGAGGTTGTCCTTGACCACCTTGTTGTACTGGTTGATCTGGTCCTCGGTGTCGGTGTTCCACCAGGTCGCCTCGTCCCAGAGGTTCTTGTGCGGCGGAGCCCCCGGAATCGGCTGCAAACTCTGCTTCAGGGAGTCGAACCCGTGCGCGAGATCGGTCAAATTCTGCCCATTCCCGGTATACGTCGCCGCGGCCGCGGTAGTCACCTCCGCGAAGGGCTTGATCCGAGACTGCGCGGCATCGGCCCCGCCCCCAGTCCAAGCCGACTCGAGCCCCGCGCTCAACTGCTGCACCCGAGCCCCGGTTTCGGCATGCTTGGCCGCGAGGTCGGCCGCCTGCCCGGCACCCTGATGCCAGCTCTGCGCCCCCTGGCTGGCCAGAATCTTCGCCACCAGCTCCGGCGCCGGAATGGCTTGATCGCCGAGATTCCCGTGGTAGAGATCGCCGAACCAGTTCCCCACGTCAGTGGCCCGGTCGCCAACCCAGTCGGCGGCGTCCTCGATCGCCCCGCCCACGGCTTTCGCCGCGTCGCCGAGGACCTCGAAAAACCCCATCACGCACCTGCCTTGCGCTTCAGGTTGGTGACCACGAGGTCGGCTACTCGGGCCGACAGCTCACACGGATCAGCCCCGCTGGCCCTCTTGGCATCGCTGGGGGTCAGCGACGCGTCAACGGTCAGTTCGTCCGTGATGCCCACGCTCACCTGGCAGAAACCATTCTGAGTGCCGGAGCCGAAAGTCGAATTCGCGACAGCCGGAAATCCTTGAATGGGCGGCAGCTCCCGCCAGACTTTGGCCTGCGGTTTCGTGTTCTGGTACAGCCCGCTGAGCCCTTGATGGGTCAGCGTCGCGTAATAGATTCCCAATCCGGCACCGGAGTCCAGATTGCTCCACTCGCACTTGGGACCGACTCCGGCGAGGATGCCCGGTTTGCCCTGGGGCACCGTGCCGAAGATCTGGTTGAGCTGGTCGGGAGTGAGGGCCTGCTCGCAGGGCTGGCCGGACAGCACAGATGCGGGCAACGGGTGCTCGACCTTCGGTGCCCCGCTGTGCGGAAGGCCAGCGGCAGCGGACGACGACGCCGGCGGGGCAGGCACCGGGCCTCCGGAACATCCGGCGGCCACCGACACGACCGCAACCGCACCCAGGACTGTCGTGAGCATCCGGCGCGTCGTCACGCGAACCCCCCACTTTGTTTGCTCGCGTTCTTGACGTCGGCCGAAGCCTGCTCGTCCGATGCTTCGGTGATCCCTAGTGTCTTCTCCAGGCGTTTCACCAGCTCGTCGGCGTAAGCGAACTCCCGGTCCACCTGGTCCCTGCCAGTGACGAACGCGCCCTTCGGATCGCCGTCGTTGACCAGGAGCTTGTTGTAGCCGTTGCTGCTCGGCTCGTCGGCCGGTGCCGTGAGCCGGGTCAGCTCGTTCGCGTCGTTGCGCATCTCGCGGAAGTCGTTGCGGACGGACTTGGCGATCTTCAGCATGGCCATCGCGTCGTCGCGGCTCATGGTGAACCCCTGGCCGCCCGGCGAGCCACCGCTCATCGCCGCGCCGGCTGCGTCCCCCGCGCCGAATGCGTCCCCGATGTTGAAGCCCAGGCCGTCGAGCCATCCCGGCTTTGGTGCAGGTTGAGACACCGCTTACCCCTCCGATGACGTCTGTCCCACAGCTACCGTAGCGGACTGATCACGCTCGGGTAGGTACCTTGCCGGAGAAGGACGCCGGTCATGCGTTGCGGTGCTGTGCGCATACGAAAAACGCCCCCTCAAGTCCAGATCGGAGGGGGCGTTTCGGCTGGTGTGGCAGGTGAGGGATTCGAACCCCCGAAGGCTGAGCGGTCTGATTTACAAGCTGACGGGAAGATGTGCTTTGACCAGCTATTTTACCGTCCATCGGGTAACTTGTTGGGCGAATGTGAGGTCAGTCGAAGGGGTCGGGAATGGCGGGCCGGCGCAGCCGGCTGTGAAGGCGCGGACTTAGAGCCCGTACATGTCACGCGACTCGTCACCCATCTGGTACACGGGCGGTCCGAACGACCGGACTTCCATCAGCACTGCGTTCGCCAGGGACAACATCTCGGAGACTGAGGGTGCTTCGATCGCCAGAAGGTCCTCGCGGCTTGAGTCCCAAGCGAATCCGCAACCTGAGCGTGCCGCGATCGGCGCGAGCAGCTCGGCATGACGTCGGTCTGTCGCGGCGAATACGACAGGTCCTGTAGACCAGGAATTGCTGCTTGTGTGTCCCCGACAGCTTGCCGCAGTAAGAAATCCTGCGGCGCTCAGTGCATAAACGACGCCAGCTACGCCTATTTCTAACCCGTCTAGGGGGCTTGGGTCATCCTCGTGTGGAATGTGATCTTCGATGAGGTTATATCGTCCGGTAGTCTTCAGTGACTCTAGGATTTCGGAGTCTCCGCTCTCGTTTTCAATGATCGAGCATATACGGTCGTATTCTTCTGGTGTTTGGGCGACCGAATCAACCAATTTCACGAGTTTCATGTCCTCGCTAAGTAAGGCTTCCGCTTCGGCCTCCCCTATTTCGTAAATCAGCCATGTCCCACGAAAGAATCCAATTCCTTCTTCTGTTACATCATCGTCTGTTGGAGTCCAAAAAGAAGCTTCATCCGGGATTGTTGCGCTGAAATCACCGTTGTGTCGTGGGATCATTGGCCCTCGTGCTCCTCCCTGGCTTGAGATGGCTTGGCTCATCGTTGCGCAGGCGTCGCTTGGATGCAAGAGGTCGGCTAAGTGGTCGTTCTAATGCGCGAAGCGCTAGGGTGCGTCTGGTTTAACGGGAGTTTGGGGTGTGAGGTCGATTGGCAGGCGGCACCCATGAGTGCCTCGGCTAGGTCTGTCATGCGCTCAATAACGATCGACGCGCCGGCGGTGCAGGGTAGTTCGCTCTTCCCTGGCTTGTTGGCGAATCCGACTACGGGTGCGCCGACCATGTGGGCGACTTCCATATCGGAAAGCGAGTCGCCAACGAATAGGGTTTCACATGGGCTCCATTCGGTGCTAATCAGCGCGGCGCGGAAGGGGTAGGGGGGTGCGGCTTCATCCGCACCTTCATCGCTGAGGTGGCCGCAGGGCCGCTCGCAAAGCGGCCGTATGACCTCCGCCACGCCGCAGTGTTCACGTGGCTCAATGGAGGGGGTGGAGCCGACGCGCGTGGCGAAGTGGGCGGGGCACAGCCTTTCGGTGCTGCTGCGGGTCTACGCGAAGTGCCTGGACGGCGGCGAGCAAGCCGCGCGGGACCGTATTGAGAAGGCGCTCGGTGGAGGCTGAGACTGGCAGCGCTTGCTGTAGCAGCTGCATTAGAGGGCGGGAGAGAGCGGCACCGACCGCTCGCCCGCTCGGCGATTGTGGTGGCGAACTTTGCTGAAAAGATGAATCTCTCAGAGGGAACCCAGCTCGCCGTGATTCGTTTGACCTGGGGCTTTGTGTGCTGCAGGTTCTCGGCCCCGGCCCCGTGCTGAAAAGTGCCCCCCTGAGGCGCATGTTCCGGATCCCCATCGGACAGGATCCGCGAAAAATGCCCCTGACCAGCGCGGATTAGCGCCTGACCACCTGGGCTGAACTCGCCGACCCGCTTGCGGGTCGGGACGAAGCATTCGTCGCTCGGTCGCTGTGGAAGCCTGACGACCGCTGTGATCCCGGCATACCGTTGGTGGCAGGGAAGCGAAGAACGGGCGGCCCCCTAGCAAAGGGCCGCCCGACGGGCTTCGCGGTGGCGACCTCGAACCCCGTTGCCGACTGACGAGTCGGCGAAGTGCTTCCGAGCCCTTCTCACAGAACCGGAGCGCACACCATGACGATACGACCCCCCGAAGGCGCGAAACCAGGCCGCCGCGGTGATGAGTCACCACGGGACGTTAGGCGGCAGTCTCAGCGCGTGAATCGCTGCCCTCGCACTGCGGAGGTTTCCGCCCGGCGCGCTGGGATGCCTGAGCGGGGACAACCGGGGCTCCGGTTCGCGAACTGGGTCATTAGCAGTTCACGCCGGACGCGAAGGGCCGTTGTGCTCGCGGCCACCGTGATCTTCGTCGGGCTGGCTAGCGTCGGCACCTTCGGCGTGACGATCGAAGTCGGAGCGAACTCGGTTCGGATCGCCCCTGCTCAGGTGCAGGACGTGCGCACCGCCGGTGAGGTAGATAAGCCCTGACCGCTGATGTGGCGGCCGATTTTTGGCTGCGACCAAACTGTGGGGCGCATGTGGGGCGGACAGCCGGAAACGGCTGCACATGCCTGCACACAACCGCACAACACAAAACCACCCCCGTGACCGGTTCGTGCTGGTCACGGGGGTGATTGGGCTGGTGTGGCAGGTGAGGGATTCGAACCCCCGAAGGCTGAGCCGTCTGATTTACAGTCAGATCCCTTTGGCCGCTTGGGTAACCTGCCATGGCCGGGCGAACCGGCCGGGAAGAAGGATACCCAACGGTCCGGACGGCCGGTCAACCGGGATCCCCCGGCGCTACGCTGGGGGTCCCTGACGAGCTGAGACAAGGTGTGAGGACACGTGGCGGATCCCTCTTTCGACGTGGTGAGCAAGGTCGACCGCCAGGAGGTGGACAACGCGCTCAACCAGGCCAGCAAGGAACTGGGCACGCGGTTCGACTTCCGCGGCACCGGAACCGGCATCAGCTGGTCCGGCGAGGAAGCCATCGCGATCGAGTCGGAGACCGAAGAGCGCGCCCTCGCGGCGGTGGAGGTCTTCAAGGAGAAGCTGATCAAGCGGAACATCTCGCTGAAGGCCTTCGAAGCAGGCGAGCCCGCGATCTCCGGCAAGATCTACAAGATCAACGGCAAGATCCTGCAGGGCATCGCGTCGGACAAGGCGAAGCAGATCGCGAAGTTCATCCGCGACGAGGGCCCGAAGGGCGTGCAGGCCCAGATCCAGGGCGACCAGCTTCGGGTGTCGGGCAAGAAGAAGGACCAGCTGCAGGAGGTGATCTCCCTGCTGAAGGGCAAGGACTTCGAGATCGCTCTGCAGTTCACCAACTACCGGTGACCCGCCGGCGCTGCGGATGCCCGAGGCGTCCGCAGCGCCTTACGAGGCCGTGAAGGTCCAATCCCCGTCGTAAGCCTCCACCGCGACAAAAGCCTGTCCGTGCAGCGGAAACTCCCCGTCGTACGGAATGAGCTGGTTCACCACCAGGTCGAGCCGTCCGTCGCACAAGGTCCAGACCCCGGTGTGGCCTCGCGAGTTCGTCGTGAACTTCCCGCGCGTCATGCCCGGCGGGATCGCCAGCACCGCGTCTCCGTGGGCGCTGTGCGGTTTGCCCGGCTCGACGCTCGGCAGGCCGCGGTAGTCGGTGATCGTCGCGGTCCAGGCGGCGTCCGCGGTGATGTCCAGTTTGTGCACCCACTTGCCGCCGAGCGAGACGTTGAACCAGGCCGTCCCGTGGTAGGGATCACTGGCGTTGACCAGCAGGCTTTCGGTCCCGTCCGTCTTCACGGCGAGGTGCCCGTCGCACTTCGGGCAGTCGAACTTCAGGAAGCCCGCGACTCCGGAAGGCCAGGTCAGCGGCACTGTCGCGTTGCCCTTGCCCTGATGGGTTTCGGTGGGGGCCTCGGCGAACCGCGGCTCGTCCAGTTCCGGTGGCGGGAGCACGGGGGCGGGCGCGTGGCTGGGTGCGGCGGGCCGCGGGCGCACGATCGCGCCGATGCCGGTCGGCTGCAGCGAGCACGACGCGGTGAGCGCCACCGCCGCGCAGACGGCGGCCAGGCGAGTGCGGCGCATGATTCCCCCTACCGTGCCCCGGCGGGGCCTCCCGATGATCTTTCGTCACGCTCCGCCCGGTCGTTACGCGGCGGGTGGCCCTGAACAGCCCAGCGTTCCCCTCGAAGGAGTGGAATCACGCGGGTGACCAGGGAAGATCGCAGGTCGCGAGCCGAACACGTGGTGTAATCGCCCGTCCGGTCGTGAGAGGAGTTTCTGGATGCGCCGCTGGACTCCCGTGCTTGCCTTCCTCACCTCGCTGGCGGTCCTCGTGACCGCGCTCGCGCCCGTCGCGCAAGCCGCCGAGAAGAAGCTGCTCGTGCCGGGCTTCGGCTCGTACCCGCGGCTGATCCGGCTGGAGCACTCGCCGTTCGGTCGCGGGCACATCATCGCGTCGCTGACCAGCGAGGACGGCAACGGCCGGTTCGCGCCGATCCTCGAGAGCACCGACGAGGGCGCGAGCTTCCATCAGATCAGCGAGATCCGCGACCCCGACGCCAGGTTCGGCCAATGCTGCGGAACCCTCTACGAACTGCCGCAGCGGGTCGGCCGGATGCGCGCGGGCACGCTGCTCTGGGCGGCGACCTACCGGCAGGACTCCGGCCCGCAGCGCCGGATGGGGATCAAGGTCTGGGCCAGCCGCGACGGCGGCCGCAACTGGCGGTACCTGTCCGAGGCCGCGCTCTCGCACAACCACGACGGCATCTGGGAGCCGGAGTTCACTGTGGACGCCGGAGGCACGCTCTGGCTGCACTACGCCGACGAGACGCAGGCCCCGAAGTACGGCCAGGTGCTCAACCGCGTCGCCTCGACCGACGGGATCACCTGGGGCACCAAGCAGCTCACGATGGCCATCGGGCCGTCCCGGGTGCGGCCGGGGATGCCGATCATCCGCAGGCTGCCCGACGGCCGGTACTGGTTCGGCTACGAGATCTGCAACTACCGCGACCGCTACTGCGATCCGTATTACAAAATCTCCGCCGACGGCGCGAACTGGGGCGACCCGGCCGACCCCGGCACCCGCGTGAACACCGCGAGCGGCAACTACTTCCAGCACGCCCAGACCACCACGCTGTTCCCCGGCGGGCCGAACGGCGTGCGGCTCGTGATGGTCGGCCAGATCTACACGACCGCCGACGGCACCCCGGTCTCCGGAAACGGGCAGACGCTGCTGGCCAACGACAATTTCGGAGCCGGGAACTGGTACGAACTCCCCGCGCCGGTCCGCATCACCGGCATCTACAACAACTACTGCCCCAACTATTCGTCCACTGTGCTGCCGGTCGACGACGGGAAGAACGTGCTGGAGATCGCCACCGAGTACGCGCACGGCTGCCAGGCCTTTTTCGGCAAGGGCCCGGCGTTCTGAGTTGAGGGAAGCCCCAGCCGGCCTCCGAGCTCACTCGGTACGGTGAACACCACCACCGCACGTGAGGAGGGGCTGTGAAGGGCATCGTGCTCGCCGGGGGCAGCGGAACCCGTCTGCATCCGATCACGCAGGCCGTGTCGAAGCAGCTGCTGCCGGTCTACGACAAACCGATGATCTACTACCCGATCTCGGTGCTGATGCTGGCCGGGATCCGGGAGATCCTGGTCATCTCGACGCCGGCCGACCTGCCGAACTTCCGCCGCCTGCTCGGCGACGGCAGCCAGTTCGGGCTGTCCTTCTCGTTCGCGGAACAGCCGAGCCCGAACGGCCTGGCCGAGGCGTTCGTGATCGGCGCGGACTTCGTCGGCGACGATTCGGTCGCGCTGGTCCTAGGCGACAACATCTTCTACGGCCAGGGCTTCTCCACGACCCTGCGCACCGCCGCGACCGACCTCGACGGCTGCGTCCTGTTCGGTTACCAGGTGAAAGACCCGGAGCGGTACGGCGTCGGCGAGATCGACGAGAACGGCAACCTGCTGTCCATTGAGGAAAAGCCCGAGAAACCGCGCTCGAACAACGCGATCACCGGGCTGTATTTCTACGACAACGAGGTCGTCGACATCTCCCGCAACCTGAAGCCCTCCGCGCGCGGCGAGCTGGAGATCACCGACGTCAACCTCTCCTACCTGCGCCGCGACCGCGCCAAGCTGATCGAACTGAGCCGCGGCTTCGCCTGGCTCGACACCGGCACGCACGATTCGCTGCTGGAGGCGGGCCAGTTCGTGCAGGTGCTGGAACACCGGACCGGGGTGCGGATCGCTTGTCTGGAGGAGGTGGCGCTGAAGATGGGCTTCATCAGTCCGGACGAGTGCTATGCGCTGGGCGCCAAGCTGGCCAAGTCGGGGTATGGGGAGTATGTGATGAACGTGGCCACCCTCGCCGGGGCGCAGAGCTGATTCTTTCGGCAGGGGCACGGTATCGCGCACCACCGACAAAAACCGCGGAACAACGGCAAAGGCCCCGCCCCTCCCAACCCAGGGGAGGACGAGGCCCTGCCTCAACCACGGATCAAGCCGCCTGCGGAACCTCCGAAGAAGCCGGCGTCAAAGCCAGCTCCAGCACCTCCCGCACGTTGGCCACCGCGTGCACGTCCAGCTGCGACAACACCTCCGCCGGCACGTCGTCCAGATCCGGCTCGTTTCGCTGCGGGATGATCACCGTCTTCATCCCCGCCCGGTGTGCGGCCAGCAGTTTCTGCTTGACCCCGCCGATCGGCAGCACCCGGCCGGTCAGCGACACCTCACCGGTCATCGCCACATCCGCCCGGACCACCCGGCCCGAGAGCAGCGACGCCAGTGCGGTCGTCATCGTGATGCCCGCGGACGGACCGTCCTTCGGCACCGCGCCCGCCGGGACGTGCACGTGGATTCCCCGCTCTCGCAGGTCTCCCACCGGCAGTTCCAGTTCTGCGCCGTGCGAGCGCAGGTACGACAGCGCGATCTGCACCGACTCCTTCATCACGTCACCCAGCTGCCCGGTCAGCTGCAGGCCCGAAGCCCCGCTTTCCGGATCGGCCAGCGACGCCTCGATGTACAGCACGTCGCCGCCAGCGCCGGTGACTGCCAAACCCGTTGCCACGCCTGGCAAAGACGTCCGCTGAGTCGCCGTCGGCAGTGACGATTCCGGTACGTGCCGCGGGCGGCCGAGGTAGGTTTCCAGGTCCGAAGCGGACACCGTCAGCGGCAGCGAGACCGAACCCAAGGCCACCTTCGTCGCGATCTTCCGCAGCACCTTCGCGATCGTCCGGTTCGCGTCGCGCACTCCGGCCTCGCGGGTGTACTCCGCGGCGATCCGGCTGAACGCGTCGTCGGTCAGCACGACGTCTCCCGACGCCAGACCGGCCCGTTCGAGTTCGCGGGGGAGCAGGTGATCCCGCGCGATGGTGACCTTCTCGTGCTCGGTGTAGCCGTCCAGCGTCACCAGTTCCATCCGGTCCAGCAGCGGGCCGGGGATGGTCTCCAGCGCGTTGGCCGTCGCCAGGAAGACCACATCGGACAGATCCAGTTCCACCTCGAGGTAGTGGTCGCGGAACGTGTGGTTTTGTTCCGGGTCAAGCACTTCGAGCAGCGCGGCCGTCGGGTCGCCGCGGTAGTCGGCACCGACCTTGTCGATCTCGTCGAGCAGCACCACCGGGTTCATCGAGCCGGCTTCCTTGATGGCCCGCACGATCCGGCCGGGCAGCGCGCCGACGTACGTGCGCCGGTGGCCGCGGATCTCCGCCTCGTCCCGGATGCCGCCCAGTGCGACCCGCACGAACTTGCGTCCCATCGCCTTCGCGACCGATTCGCCGAGCGACGTCTTGCCGACCCCGGGAGGACCGGCGAGCGCGAGCACCGCACCGGAACGCCGGCCGCCGACCGGGCCGAGGCCCGATTCCGCGCGCCGCTTGCGCACGGCCAGGTACTCGATGATCCGTTCCTTGACGTCGTCGAGACCGGCGTGGTCCGCGTCGAGCACGGCTCGTGCGGCGGCGATGTCGTAGACGTCCTCGGTCCGCTCATTCCACGGCAGCTCCAGCACCGTGTCGAGCCAGGTCCGGATCCAGCCGCCCTCCGGCGACTGCTCGGACGTCCGCTCCAGCTTGTCGACCTCGGCCAGCGCGGCCTTGCGGACGGCGTCCGGCAGGTCGGCGGCTTCCACGCGGGCGCGGTAGTCGTCGTCGGCCGCGGTGCCGTCGAGTTCGCCCAGCTCCTTGCGGATCGCTTCGAGCTGGCGGCGCAGCAGGAATTCCTTCTGCTGCTTCTCCATCCCGTCCGCGACGTCCTTGCGGATGGTCTCGGTGACCTCCAGCTCGGCCAGGTACTCCCGGCTCCACTCGAGGGCCTTCTCCAGCCGGACGCTGACGTCGAGCGCGCTCAGCAGCTCCAGCTTCTGGTCCGTGGACAGGTACGGCGCGTTGCCGGCCAGGTCGGCGATCGCGGACGGCTTCTCGACCTGCTGGACGGCGTCGATCATCTGCCAGCCGCCGCGTTGCTGCAGCACCGAGATGACCACGGCCTTGTACTCCGCGGCGAGCTGCGCGGTGCGGTCGTCGGAAGTCTCTTCGGCGGCGTCGGCGTGCACCCAGCGGGCCGCGCCGGGGCCGTCGGCGATCCGGCCGACGACGGCGCGCGCGGTGCCGCGCAGCAGCACGGCGGACTTGCCGCCGGGGACGCGGCCGATCCGTTCGACGGTCGCGACGGTGCCCAGTTCGGCGTACTCGCCGTGCACGCGCGGCACGATCAGGACTTCGGCCTTGCTCGCCGCGCCCGACCGGATCCCGGGGAACGACGCGGTCGCGGGGGTTTTGGCTTGTGCGGACTCCACTGCGGCCCGGGTCTCTGCGTCGCCGAGGTCGAGCGGGACCACCATGCCCGGCAGCACGACGTCGTCATCGAGCGGGAGGACGGGCAGGAGGCGGGGGTCGGACATGTGCACTCCTCGAATAAGTTGAGTCTAAGGTGCTCAACTCTCCGAGGGGTGGGTTTGTTTCCCAGGGAGTGTTCGCTGGGAGAGAAGTCAGGGCTTGACCGCGACGGCCCCCCAGGCGAACGGCCGGACCTCCGCGGCGAGCTCCGAAACCGGCTCGTCCGGCCGCCAGTCCGGCAGCGCGCTCATCCCCGGCTCCAGCAGCGGCCAGCCGCCGAACCACGGCCGGATCTCGTCGTCCGAGCGCAGGTACGCCGGGTTCGACGTGTCCTTGTACGCGTCCACGAACCGGCGCACCTCGGCGGCCCGGTCCGGCGGCGCGTCGTCCCGGCAGGTGGCGTGCGTGACGGCCAGCCACGAGCCGGACGCGAGCTGGTCGCGATAGGCGGCGACCAGTTCGTCCGGCCGGTCGCCGGGGCCGAGGAAGTGCAGCACGGTGATCATCAGCAGGCAGACCGGCTGCGACCAGTCGATCAGCTCCTGGGTGACCTCGTCGGCGAAGATCGCTTCCGGATCGCGGATGTCGCGCTCCACGATCCCGGCCCATTCGGTCGCGTTCTCGTCTTCCAGGATCACCCGGGAATGCGCCGCCGCGACCGGTTCGTAGTCGACGTACACGACCCTCGCGGGCAGGTGGTCACGGACGATCTCGTGCACGTTGCCCGCCGTCGGCACGCCCGACCCGAGGTCGACGAACTGCCGGATCCCGGCGTCGAGCGCGGCCCGCACGACCCGGTTCATGAACGCCCGGTTCTCCCGTGACATCGGCCGGATCAGCGGCCACACCTTCTCGACGCGGCGGCCGAATTCCCGGTCCACCGCCCAGTTCTGGGTGCCGCCGAGGTACCAGTCGTAAATCCGCGCGGCGGACGGCTTGTCGACGTCCACGCCCTGCGGCGCGTCCGGCGCGGTCATGGCTTGCGCGCCACTGCGCACCAGGCGAACGGGCGGGCCTCCGCCTCGACGGCGTTCAGCTCGCGCTCCGGCCGCCAGTCCGGCAGATGCGTGATCCCCGGCTCCAGCAACGGCCAGCCGCCGAAGAACGGTTCGATTTCTTCGCGGTCGCGCAGCCACATCGGGTTGCTCGTCTTGCGGTACTGCTCGACGAACCAGCGCAGCCCCTCCAGCGCCGGACCGCTGCCGTCGCCCTCGCTCATCTGCGAGATCGCCAGCCAGCTGCCGGACACGAGCTTGTCGCGGTAGGCGCGCACGATGGCGTCCGGATCGTCGTCCGGGCCGACGAAGTGCAGCACCGCCATCAGCATCACGCACACCGGCTGGCTGAAATCGATCAGCTCGCGGGTGCGCGGGTGGTCCAGCACCGCCCGGGGGTCGCGCAGGTCGGCCTGCACGATCCCGGCCCAGTCGGTGGCCGCCTCGTCCTCGAGGATCAGCGTCGCGTGCGCCACGGCCACCGGCTCGTAGTCGACGTACACCACGGTGGCCTGGTCGTCGTCGCCGAGCGCGGCCTCGACCACCTCGTGCACGTTGCCCGCGGTCGGCACGCCGGAGCCCAGGTCGAGGAACTGGCGGATGCCCGCGTCCAGCGCGGCCCGCACGACCCGGTTCATGAACTCGCGGTTCTGCTTCGCGCCGGGCCGGGCGAGCGACCACATCTTTTCGATCTTGCGGCCGAACTCGCGGTCCACCGCCCAGTTCTGCTTGCCGCCCAGGTACCAGTCGTACACCCGCGCGGCCGAGGGTTTCTCGACGTCGACGCCTTCCGGCGCTTTCGGTGCGGCGTCGGGCTTTTCGGTCACTGGGACTCCCCTCGGAACGGCCTGGCAACCGCCAGACTAGCGAGAACGCACGGCGGGCCGGCGTTGCCAGCCGGTCCACAGCGGCCGGTAGCCCTGCGCGTACCAGAACGGCGTCGACCGCGGGTTGGCCACGGCGTGGTGCAGCAGCACGACATCCGCGCCAGCCTCGTCGAAGACCTGGTGCGCGTGCGCGGCCAGCGCGGTGCCGACACCGGACGAGCGGGCCGCCTCGGAAACCGCCAGCGACGACAGGTAACCCACCCGGGAGGCGGCGACCCGGTGCCGGATCCAGCCGGTCTCGTCGGGCATCTGCAGCACGACCATGCCGAGCGGCCGGCCGTACAGCTCCGCGATCCACACCTGCGGCTCCGGCCGTTCGAGGTGGCGCAGCAGCTCCTTGGCGATCAGCTCCTCTACGCCGGGACGGAGCGTGACCCGGCCGAACTGCGCGTCGTACCGCTGCAGTTCGAGCTGCAGGGCGACCGCGGTGGAGAGGTCGTCCGGAGTCGCGTGCCGGATGCAGACGCCCGGCGTCGCGTCGGGTCCGGCGGCCAGCCGCTGCGCCGGGCGGACGGCGAGCACGCCGACCGGGGCGAAGCCGTGCCGGAGAAGTTCGGTGGCCCCGGCGGTGTCGCGGCTGGGCCGGGAGAGCACCGCGGCGCACTCCGTATCCCCCACTCGGGCGAGGGACCGCAGGTGTTCATCCCATCGAGTGAGCAGGGCGTCGAGTCCGGCGGCCGGATCGGGACCGGCGAGCTGAACCTCCAGCCGGTGCTCGACCAGCGCCCGCCACATCGAGCGCGGGCTGTCCGGGCCGAGTCCGGTGCAGGTGCTCAGTCCCGCCGCGGTGGTGTCGCCGACCTCGGCGGAAAGCAGGGCGGAATCCCCTCCGACCTCGAAGGGGAGCGGCGCGGGAAGCAGCGCGTCCACCGTGGCGATGCGCGCCGCATGGCCGGTGGCTGTCACGTCGTTGTGCATGCCGCCATTGTCCGCCGGTCCGGCCGGAAAAGAGCCCCAGAACACTCGCCGGCCCGGGGGTTCCGGGGTGAACCGGGAGTTTCACTCCTTGGTCCACGCAGGTCAGAGAAGAACGCCCATTGTTAACCCTGGGGTGATCTCCTACTGTCTCGAAAGGGACGCCGGTACGCCCTACGGGGTAAGGTGGCGCCCTCGCCCACACCTGACGTCACGGACGAGCGCGACCGGGCAGCCGGGAAGGAAGGTCGGATGCCGGACAGCAACGCCCATCCCGGTGCCGCGCCGGAGGCGATGGGCTCGGGAGGTGCTGGCTCCGCACCGGCCGAAGGCCGCACGGACGAGAGCCGCTTTCGCGTTTACACCTTCTTCGTGCTGGGCCTCGGCCTGCTCGCGGCCCTCGCCGTCGGCACCTGGCTGCCGTTCCACGGTTCGGCCAAGCTCTGGTGGATCGGCCCGGTGCTCGCCGTCGCGTTCCTGCTCGCCGAACAGCTCGGCATCAACGTCGACGTCCGCAGCGGCATTTCGTGGACCATCTCGTTCACCGAGATCCCGCTGGTAATCGGTTTCTTCGTCGCCCCGTTCGAAGTGGTGCTCGCCGCGCATCTCGTGGCGGGCATCGGCACGCTGCTGGCCCGCAAGGTCGCCGGCCGGGTCCTCTACAACGCGGGCGCGTTCCTGCTCGAAATCACCGGCGCGTTCGCCGTCGCCGGGCTCGTGCACCTGGCCATGGGCGGCGGGCCGACCATGCCGTGGGTCGCCGCGCTCGCCGGAACGCTCACCGCGCCGCTGGTCAGCACGCTGCTCGCGCTGGCCGCCGTGCGCGTGCTGCGCCGCCGGATGCGCGTGAGCACCGCGATCCGGCTGACCGGCCGCATCCTCGTGGTCGGCTTCGTCAACGCTTCGGTCGGCCTCACCGGCTACCTCGTCATCGCGAGCACCCCGCAGGCCTGGCCGCTGGTGCTGGCGGTGTTCCTCGGACTGACCGCGCTGTACTGGGCGTATTCCGACCTGCTCCGCGAACAGCGGGACATGGAAGCGCTGTCCGACGTCAGCCTGATGGTCGCCCGGTCCGGCCAGCAGGCCGCCGCTCGGCCGGCGAGCCGCGGCGAGGAACTGGTCGGCGGGGTCGACGTGCGCGAATGGGCCACGATCGCCGAGCGGATCAAGGACCAGCTGGCCGCCGGACGCGTCGTGCTGCGGCTGCGCCTGGAGGCCGACGACCCGATGCGCGTCGTGGTCGCGGGCAACGAACTGCCGCCCGCCGACCCGGCCCACGACGACCCGCTGCTGCGCCTTCCCGGCGCGCACGTCCGGCACTTCCGGATCACCGAGGCCAACCCGGACGTCCGCGCGGCGCTGCTGGAACGCAGTGCGCAGGAAGCGCTCGTGGTGCCGCTGCGCAGCGCGAACCAGCTGCTCGGCGTCGTCGAAGCGCACGACCGGCTCTCGCGCTGGCGCGGTTTCGGCAAGTACGACGTCCAGCTGCTCGGCACGATGGCCAGCCACCTCGCGACGTCGCTCGACAACCGGCGGCTGCTCGCCACGCTCCGCCACGACGCCTACCACGACCCGCTCACCGGGCACCTGAACCGGCCGGGATTCCAGCAGGTCTCGCGGGATCCGCTGCGCGAATCGGCGGAGGTCGTGGTGCTGCGGATCGACCTCGACGTCTTCTCCACGGTCAGCGACGCGCTCGGCTACTCCTGGGCGGACCGGATGGTCATCGCCGCGGGCACGCGCATCCGCGGCGCGCTCGGCCCGGACGTCCCGCTCGCCCGGCTCGAAGGCGCGTCCTTCGCCGCGCTGCTCGTGGACTGCTCGATCGAAGACGCCCATCGCGCCGCCGAACGGCTTCGCGTGCAGCTGTCCGAGCCGTATCCGGTGGACCGGCTTTCCGTCGAAGCCAACGCGATGATCGGCTACGCCAGCTCCGCGGACGACGCCGGCGAGGTCGACGTCGACGGCCTGCTGCAGCGCGCCGACGTCGCCGTCCGCGCCACCCGCGGCGGCGAGGAAGTCCGCGGCTACGTGCCGAGCATGGGACAGATCTTCCTGCGCCGGTTCCAGATGGTCACGCAGTTCCGGCAGTCGCTGGAAGACGGTCACGTGTCCGTGCACTACCAGCCGAAGGTGACGCTGCCGAACCGGCAGGTGCAAGGCGTCGAGGCGCTCGTGCGCTGGGTGCACCCGGAATTCGGCAGGCTCGGCCCGGACGAATTCGTGCCCGCGATCGAGGCGGCCGGCCTGATCGGCGTGCTGACGTCGTTCGTGCTGGAACAATCGCTGAAGCGCGTGCGCAAGTGGCTCGACGAGGGCCTGCGGATCTCCGCGGCGGTCAACCTCTCGGTGCGGAACCTCTCCGACGACGACTTCCCGGCGAAGGTCCAGCGCGAACTGGAACGCTTCGACGTGCCGCCGGAACTGCTGACGTTCGAACTGACCGAGTCCGGCGTGATGTCCGACCCGCAGAAGGCGCTGCCGATCCTGCGCGAACTGCATTCGCTGGGCATCGTGCTCGCGGTGGACGACTTCGGCACCGGCTATTCGTCGCTCGCGTACCTGCGCCAGCTGCCGGTGGACCAGGTCAAGATCGACAAGAGCTTCGTGCTCGGCATGGGAACCGATCTCGGCGACCTCGCGGTGGTGCGGTCGATCGTCGAACTCGGCCACTCGCTGGGCCTGACGGTGGTCGCGGAAGGCGTCGAGGAGGACGTGGCGCGCGATCAGCTCGAGGCGATGGGATGTGACGTGGCCCAGGGCTACCTGATCTCGCGGCCGCTGCCGGAGGACCGGCTGGAGGCGTGGCTGCAGGCCCGCACGGCACGTTCGCCGGGACGGCATTCCGAGACCGTGCTGACCCTGCTGACCTGAGGTTTTGCGGTTAACCGACCCCGGTTGCACGGGTACTCCGGACGGGTTGCTAATCTTTCCAAGTCCTCGCGAGAGGCAAGGCCCCTTTAGCTCAGTCGGCAGAGCGTCTCCATGGTAAGGAGAAGGTCTACGGTTCGATTCCGTAAAGGGGCTCGCGAGTAGGCGAGCTATGTCCGCGGAAAGCGCGGGCCTGGCTCGCTTCGCGGCGTCCATCTGGGGGTCGAACCCCCAGACCCCCGCCAGGGGGGCTTGCCCCCCTGGACCCCCCGGCTGGGTCACCTTGGCTTGGCGGGTTGGGTCAGGTGGGGTGGGTGTCACGTAGGGCGGTGTAGCTCAGTTGGCAGAGCAAGCGGCTCATAATCGCTGTGTCGCCGGTTCAAGTCCGGCCACCGCTACGCGGTAACGACGGGGCTGGCCCCCGGATCTGAGAGAGAAGGAAACGCTGTGGCTGCCACCGACGTGCGACCCAAGATCACGCTGGCGTGCGAGGAGTGCAAGCACCGCAACTACATCACCAAGAAGAACCGGCGCAACAACCCGGATCGCCTGGAGATGAAGAAGTTCTGCCCGAACTGCGGTACGCACCGGACTCACAAAGAGACCCGCTGACGCAGGCGGTCTTACCAGCTTCGACAAGCCGTCCCGGCACTCGCCGGGGCGGCTTTTCGCTGTCTACTGGCCAGTTCTGGCACCCGCGCGGGGGCGCGCCCGGGTTCGGTTAGCCTCTTCGCGTGCCTTTGGACCAGTCGTTCACCGGGCGGGAGTACCCGTCGGACAGCAAGTACTTCGTGAGCCGGGAGAAGATCCGCGAGTTCGCCGACGCGATCGAGGACCCGAACCCGGTGTACCGGGACCCGGAGGCGGCCCGCGCGGCCGGCCACCCGGACGTGCTCGCGCCGCCCACCTTCCTCACCATCCTGAACCTGCCGAAGATCAACGGCATCGTGTCCGACCCCGCGCTCGGGCTCGACTACTCCCGGATGGTCCACGGCGACCAGGGCTTCCGCTACGAACGCCCGGTGCACGCCGGCGACGAGCTGGAAATCTCGGCCACGATCGAGTCGATCATGGCGAGGGCGGGCAACGACTTCATCAACCTCCGCGCGGAAATCACCGACGCGGACGGCAAACTCGTGTGCACGACGCGGGCGCAGCTCGTGGTTCGGGGGGCGGAAGCGTGAACGTCGGCGACGAACTGCCTCCGCTGGAGGTCCGCATCACCCGCGCGCAGCTGGTCCGCTACGCCGGCGCCTCGCTCGATTTCAACCCGATCCACTGGAACGAGAACTTCGCGACCAAGGTCGGCCTCCCGGACGTGATCGCGCACGGCATGCTCACGATGGCCGTGTCCGGCCGCATCGTCACCGACTGGCTCGGCGACCCGGCCCGCCTCGTGGACTTCAGCACGCGCTTCACCCGCCCCGTCGTGGTCCCGGACAACGACGAGGGCGCGCTGGTCGAGGTGACCGGCAAGGTCGGCGCCCTGACCGACGAGGGGCTCGCGCGGATCGACCTGACCGTGAAGTTCGAGGGCAAGACCGTGCTGGGCAAACCGCAGGCTCTCGTCCGCCCCTGACCCGGCAAAAGTCCGTGAGGGCCACCGTGAGGGAATCAGATTCCCTCACGGTGGCCCTCACGGACCTCGGCCCGCGCGTCCTTCGGAAGCAGGGCGAGAATCTCCGCGCGGCACCCGCCGGGCCGCCTCAGTGCACCCCGAGCACCGACTCCACCACGCCAGCCATCCCGGCCTCGCCCCGCGCGTTCGGGTGCAGGGCCGCGGCCGAGGACGTCGGGACGACTCCCTCGACCCACTTGACGTCCGAATTCGCGCAGACGTCGTGGCCCTTGCTCGGCTCCGCGGTGTCCGCGAACCCGGCGTCGTGCGATTTGGCCTGATCGGACAGGGCATCGTTGAGCTTGCCGAGCGCGTCCCGCAGATACGCCACGTCGCCGGAGCCCAGCGGCAGAACCGGCCAGCAGCCGTCGCCGTCCGGGAGGACCGTCGGATAGCCGACGACCACGACCCGCGCCTTCGGGGCCTTCTTGTGGATCTGCTCGAGCGCGGTGCCGACCTTCTTCGCGGTCGCGCTGATCCGGTCGGCCAGTTCGTCCTTGCCGCCCGCGGTGAGCCGGTCCTTGCACGGCGAGGCGTTCTGGTGGGCGGTCACACAGGTCTGCGCCAGTGCGATGAATCCCACATCGTTGCCGCCGATGCCCAAGGTGACGAGCGTCGTGTCTGCGGTGACCGAGTCGAACTGCGGCGGATTCGAGCCGTTGCGCGTCGACTGCGAGTCGGTCAGGTCGTCGGTTGTCGCGCCGCTGCAGCTGACGTCCACGAACTTCGCCGGCTTCAGCTTCGCCGACACCAGGTGCGGATAGTTGTTGTCCGACCGCGCGCAGCCGGCCGGCGAGCCCGCCTGCTTCCCGGTGCGCGGAGCCGACGTGTACGAGTCGCCGAGCGCGACGTACCGGCCGCTGCCGCCGCCGGTGTCCGCGCCCGAGGGCGGGGCGATCGACGAGTCGTGCTTCGACTTGTAGTAGCCGACGGCCAGCAGCGCCCCCACGACCACGAGGACGAGCAACCCGCATCCACCGCTTTTGTTTGCCCCCACCCGACCGTTCTACCGGTCCGGCCCCTCGCAGACGACCCGCTTACGGGTGATCACGCAAAGACAGCGGCGTGGAGTTCGCCCGCCAGCTCCAGCGCGTGCGGGACGGTTTCGGCCACATAGTGCAGATCGACCAGCGCTTCGGTGATGCCGTCGGCCTCGGCGGCCTTCAGCAGGGCCGCGACGTCCTCGACGGTCGAGGTCTTCGAGCCAGGCGTCGGGTTGATCCGCAGCACGCGACGCAGCGATTCCGGGTCCCGACCGGCCTTCTCCGCGGATTCGACCACCACCGCCCACTTCTGCCGCAGCAGCGGGAGCGGAAGCCCAGCGGGCAGCCAGCCGTCGGCGATCCGGCCGACGCGCCGCAGCGCCGCGTCCGACGCCCCGCCCAGCAGCACCGGCGGACCGGGCTGCTGCAGCGGACGCAGTCCGATCAGGGAGTCCGGGATGTCCCAGCGCTCGCTCCGGTGCCCGGCCGGGTCCTCGGTCCAGAGCGTCCGCAGCACCTTGACCAGTTCGGCCAGCCGCGCGCCGCGATGCTCCCACGGCACGCCGGCGGCGGTGTACTCGTCGCGGAGCCAGCTGAGCCCGAGTCCCACGTCGAGCCTGCCGCCGGACAGCAGATCCAGTGACGTCAGGGACCGCGCCAGGAGCACCGGCGAGTAGAGCGGGCCGTTGAGGGTGCTCGACCCCAGCCGCGCGGTCTCGGTCGAATTCGCCGCGATGGTGAGCGCGAGCAGGGGATCGACGAAGCGGACGAACTCCGGCGGGTACGGCTGTTCGGGGGTACCGGACGGGTAATAGGTCTTGGGGGCGACCGGGGTCAGCACCCGGTCGCCGACCCACAGCGAGGCGAAGCCCAGCCGCTCGGCTTCGGCGGCGAAGCCGGCGATGGCGGAGGGGTCGGCGAGCTTGCCGTACTGCGGCAGAGCGAGCCCGAGCCGGAATGTGGTCACCGAGTCTCCTTGATCAGAGTTTCGCTTGCGGGTCAACGAAGATCATCTCGCCGGGAGCCGATCTTGGCTTCCGGGCGGGGAAAATCGCCAGGGCGGAAGCGATTTCCCTTGCCGTGCCCAGTGATCCGGAGCGGTCGCGAAGCCGGGCGGGCGGCGGCCGCCGGTGGCTTTACGATTAATCGGATAACGGGGCACGGGCCTATGTTCGCACGATCGGGTGATCTTCGCCGCGCATTCCGGGATGCTGTCCGGAGGCCCCGGAGAGACCCCCGCCGAGCCGCCGCGGCGCCGTCGAGGGGGCTGGGTTGCAAGGCTTCATCCGGCTTGCCGTAGACTTCGGAACTCGGAACGCACTACGGTCATCCCCGCCGGATGGTGGGGACGATGGAATGCGTCCTCCGGAGCCAGGGTGACCGGGCTCCACAGGGGTGTAGCTCAATTGGCAGAGCAGCGGTCTCCAAAACCGCAGGTTGCAGGTTCAAGTCCTGTCACCCCTGCGTACGGGAACTGGTGGAGCGGAGGAGTGGTCGTGAGCGACAGCGACGCCAGCGGCGAGCACGAGCAGGACGATTCGGGCAAGCGGCCCGGAGTCGAATCCCGCCCGGTGTCCGCCGCGGCTCGGCGCGAACGCCGCGCTTCCGCTCGGCCGGCAGGCAAGTCCGAGGCACGGCCGGGCTCGACCCGTCCGTCCGGCAAGGCGGGCGACAAGGTCGCGAAGCCCGCCGACGCCAAGGGCGCGCCCACCCCCAAACGGGACCGGAAGCCCAAGAAGGCCTCGGTGTTCGCCCGGTTCACGCGGTTCATCCGCGAGGTCTGGGCCGAACTGCGCAAGGTCATCTGGCCCAACCGCAAGCAGATGGTCACCTACACCGCGGTCGTGCTGGTGTTCGTGGTGTTCATGGTGGCCCTCGTGAGCGGCCTCGATCTCGGCTTCAAGGAGCTGGTCGGGCTGGTCTTCGGCTGACGCCCGCAGGGCGCGCCACCGCGCTGGCCGGGCCCCGGTCCGGCCCGGCAAGCGATCAACTGAGAGGACGGAACGTGACCTCCGACAACGGCACCGAAGCCGGTCGCGACCTGACCGAGCTTTCCGACGAGCAGGCGCAGGCGGCGCCCGGCGACGAGGAGTCCGCCGAGCCCGTCGAGGTGCCCGTCGCCGAGGACGAGGTCGCCGCCGAAGAAGCCTCCGCCGACGAGGCGGACGACACCGACGACGCCGCCGAAGCCGACGTGACCGAGCCCGCCCCCGAGGCGGACGACCCGGTCGCCGCGCTGCGCGCCGAGCTCAAGGCCGCGCCGGGCGAGTGGTACGTCGTGCACTCGTACGCCGGTTACGAGAACAAGGTCAAGACCAACCTCGAGACGCGTACCCAGACCCTGGACGTCGAGGACTACATCTTCCAGATCGAGGTCCCGACCGAAGAGGTCACCGAGATCAAGAACGGCCAGCGCAAGCAGGTGCAGCGCAAGGTGCTGCCCGGCTACATCCTGGTCCGGATGGACCTCAACGACCAGTCGTGGAGCGCGGTCCGCAACACCCCGGGCGTCACCGGGTTCGTCGGGGCCACCTCGCGGCCGTCGCCGCTGACCGTGGACGAGGTGCTGAAGTTCCTCGCCCCGCAGGTGGAGAAGGAAGCCCCGGCCAAGGCGGCCAAGGGCGGCGAATCCGCCGCGGCCGCGCCGTCCGGTGCGCCCGCCGTCGAGGTCGACTTCGAGGTCGGCGAGTCGGTCACCGTCATGGACGGCCCGTTCGCCACGCTGCCCGCCACGATCTCCGAGGTCAACGTCGACGGGCAGAAGCTGAAGGTCCTGGTGTCGATCTTCGGCCGGGAGACCCCGGTCGAGCTCTCGTTCAGCCAGGTCTCCAAGATCTGACGGCCGGGCCATCCCGGTCGGCAGTCCCCGCGTACTGGCAGGTGTGCGGGGGACTCACGTCAGTTGAGAAGGACACAAGGTAATGCCACCCAAGAAGAAGAAGCTTGCGGCGATCATCAAGCTGCAGATCAAGGCGGGTGCGGCCAACCCCGCGCCGCCGGTCGGCCCGGCGCTGGGCCAGCACGGCGTCAACATCATGGAGTTCTGCAAGGCCTACAACGCCGCGACCGAGTCGCAGCGCGGGGACGTCGTCCCGGTCGAGATCTCCGTGTACGAGGACCGGTCGTTCGACTTCAAGCTGAAGACGCCGCCGGCCGCCAAGCTGCTGCTCAAGGCCGCGGGCGTGGAGAAGGGCTCCGGCGAGCCGCACAAGACCAAGGTCGCCAAGGTCACCTGGGACCAGGTCCGCGAGATCGCGAAGACCAAGGAGACCGACCTCAACGCGCACGACATCGACCAGGCCGCGAAGATCATCGCCGGCACTGCCCGCTCGATGGGCATCACCGTCGAGTAATTGCCCCGACTCCGTCGAGGCGGCGTGATTTCGCGCCAGCACGAGTGGGAGGGCTGATGTGCTGCCCGTACCACTACTGATCCGCTGACTTACTAAGGACAGAAGCATGACCAAGCACAGCAAGGCCTACCGCCAGGCCGCGGAGCTGATCGACAAGACGCGTCTCTACGCGCCGCTCGAGGCCGTGAAGCTGGCGAAGGAGACCTCCAAGACGAAGATGGACGCGACCGTCGAGGTCGCGATGCGTCTCGGGGTCGACCCGCGCAAGGCCGACCAGATGGTCCGCGGCACCGTGAACCTGCCGCACGGCACCGGTAAGACCGCCCGCGTCATCGTTTTCGCCGTCGGCGACAAGGCCGCCGAGGCCGAAGCCGCCGGCGCGGACGCGGTCGGCACCGACGAACTGATCGAGCGCATCCAGGGTGGCTGGCTCGACTTCGACGCCGCGATCGCGACGCCGGACCAGATGGCCAAGGTGGGCCGCATCGCCCGCATCCTCGGCCCGCGCGGCCTCATGCCGAACCCGAAGACCGGCACGGTGACCCCCGCGGTCGAGAAGGCCGTGAAGGACATCAAGGGCGGCAAGATCAACTTCCGCGTCGACAAGCAGGCGAACCTGCACCTGGTGATCGGCAAGGCGTCGTTCGACACCGAGAAGCTGGTGGAGAACTACGCGGCCGCGCTGGACGAGATCCTGCGCGCCAAGCCGTCGTCGGCGAAGGGCCGCTACGTCAAGAAGGTCACCTTCACCACGACGATGGGCCCGGGCATCCCGGTCGACCCGGCGCGGACCCGCAACCTCCTCTCCGAGGAAGCCGCGGTCTGAGTCGCACATCACGCGAAAGGGTGGTCACGCTTCGTGCGTGACCACCCTTTTTTCGTGTCTCATGGACGTATGCCAACGACGTTCCTCGCCCCCGACGGGCTCCAGCTGAGCTACACGGTCTGGGAGGGGGACGGACGGCACCGGCGGCCCGTCGTGCTGCACCACGGTTTCGCCGCCGATTCCCAGGTGAACTGGGTCAACCCCGGAGTCGTGGACGCGCTGGTCAAGGCCGGGTTCACGGTGATCGCGCTGGACGCGCGCGGACACGGCGCGTCAGAGAAACCGCACGACCCGGCGGCCTACGGCGAGGACATCATGGCCGCGGACCTGACCGCGCTGTTCGACGAACTCGGCCTGGACGAGGTGTGCCTGGCGGGCTATTCGATGGGCGCGATCGTGTCGCTGCTGGTGGCTACGCGTGACCGCCGAGTCCGCTGCCTCGCGGTCGGCGGGGTCGGCGCGGGAATCGTGGACTTCGGCGGGGTGGACGCCCGGGTGATCAACCGGAGCCAGATCGCCGCCGGACTGCTGGCCGAAGACCGCTCGCAGGTGCCCCCGGCGGCGCGCCCGTTCCGTCGGCTGGCCCGCCGGGCAGGCGCGGACGTCGAAGCACTGGCCGCGGTCATGCACGCGACCCCGCACGGCCCGATGCGCCTGACGAACCTGTCGGCGGCGACGCTGATCCTGGCGGGGGAGTCGGACGAACTGGCCACGCAGCCGGAACGCCTCGCCGCGGGGATCGCCGGTGCGCGCCTGGTGCGGGTGCCGGGAAACCACATGGAAGCGGTGGCACACCCGGCCTTCGCGGCGGCGCTGGTGGACTTCTTCGCGTACTCGGACACCGGGGAGACCCGGTTGCCGATCAGCTCTCCTGCGTGAGGGTCAGCTCGGGGTGGAGGTCGCCGTCGGCGGAGGGCATTTCTCCGGGCCGGACGAATGGCCGGTGATCAGCCACTGTCCTTTGTCCACTTTGGTCACCTCGAACACGCCCAGCGCCGGACCGCCGCTCACGGTGAACGAACAGGAATCGATCTTCACCACCGGCGGCGGAGTCGGACCCGAGACGTAGGACGGGAGCGATTCGGCGTAGTCGTTGACGTTCTTCACTTGTGCGTGGAGCTTCTCGACCGCGACCTTGCAATCCGGCTGGCCGGTGGTGTCTTTGGCGAACTTGTCCTGGATGTCCTCGCGGAAGCGCCCGCAGGCGTCGTCGACCCGGCCCTGGGCGATGTTGTGGTAGACGAACCGCACCGCCTCGTTCGGGTTGGTCGAGAAGATGTGGTTCGTGTGGTAGGTCCCGCCGCCCTCGGCGGCGATCTGGGCCGACGTTTTGCCGTCGTCGCTGGGAAAGATCTGGTGATAGCCCCAGTTGACCAGGATGCCCAGGATGACCAAGGCGATCACCCAGCCCAGGATTTTCCCGCCCAGCCGCTTCACCCAGCGCGGCACCGGGCGGCGGTTGCGTGGCGGTTCCTGGTACTCGGTCAGCGCACCCGGCTGATGCGGCGGGGCAGGCGGCTGCCCACCGGCGAGGGGCTGGCGGTTTCCGGCCGGGACCAGGCCAGCGTCGGGAGCCGGGGCCGGTTCGGTGCCCTGTTGAGCCTGGGTGAACCGCAGATACTCCTGGAACCTCTGGAATTCCTGGAACTGGCGCAGCTGCTCCGGATCCAGCTGCGGCACGGCCGATTCGCTCGGCTGCGGAAGGTTCGGCGCAGCCCGCTGCGGCTCGTTCGCCGCTGGCTGAGCGGGAGGGCGTGGCGCGACCTCGCCCCCGCCGGGTTGCGGCAGTGCGGGCGGTTGCGCCGAGGACCCACCCTGGCCGGGAGAGGGGAGGTCTTCCGGCTTTCCGTGATCACGCTGTTCCGCCACGTCACCAATGATGCCCGCTCCGCCGCGATTTCCCGAGACTGCCCCGGTTCTCGCAGCTCAGCGAGGGGGCGCCGGACAACCCCGGGAACCCCTGCCGTATGCTGGTCGACGGTTCTACCAAAGACCGCTGGTTCTCTCCGGATTCCCGGGGAGCGAAGGCTCCGCAGTTTGGCGGACGGCCCGCGCAGGAGGAACGAGGCCCTAACCCTAGCCGTCCTGGCTGGGCAACGCCCCGCGTCTTGCTGCGCGTGGGCGTTTTGTCGTTCGGGGGCGCCTCCGCCGAAGCCAGTGGTGACACTAGCCAAGAGAGGAGGCGACCATGGCGAAGCCCGACAAGGTGGCGGCCGTCGCCGAGATCGCGGAGAGCTTCCGCAGCAGCTCGGCCACCGTCGTTACCGAGTACACCGGCCTCTCCGTGACTCAGCTGTCCCAGCTGCGCCGCGCTCTCGGCACCAGTGCCAAGTACCGGGTCGCGAAGAACACCCTCGTCAAGCGTGCCGCTGAGGACGCCGGTCTCGAGGGCATCGAGGACCTGTTCGTCGGCCCGACCGCGATCGCTTTTGTGCACGGCGAGGCAGTCGACGCCGCGAAGGCGCTTCGCGACTTCGCGAAGGAAAACAACGCGCTTGTCATCAAGGGCGGCTACATGGACGGCAAGTCGCTGTCCGTGGACGAGATCACCAAGATCGCCGATCTCGACAGCCGCGAGGTGCTGCTTTCCAAGGCGGCGGGCGCGTTCAAGGCGAAGCTTTCCCAGGCCGCCGCGCTGTTCCAGGCGCCGGCGTCCCAGGTGGCCCGCCTGGCTGCCGCGCTGGAGGAGAAGCAGCGCAACGCCACCGGTACCGAAGCAGCCGAAGCACCCGCCGAGAGCTGAACCATCCGACCCCGAACGTCTCGTTCGTTTTTCTGAGAGGAAGCCATCATGGCGAAGCTGAGCACCGCCGAGCTGATCGACGCCTTCAAGGAGCTGACCCTTCTTGAGCTGTCCGAGTTCGTGAAGGAATTCGAAGAGGTCTTCGACGTCACCGCCGCCGCCCCGGCCGCCGTCGTGGCCGCCGCCCCGGGTGCCGCCGCCGGTGGCGCCGAGGCCGCTGCCGAGCAGGACGAGTTCGACGTCATCCTCGACTCGGCCGGCGACAAGAAGATCCAGGTCATCAAGGTCGTCCGCGAGGTCGTCTCCGGTCTGGGCCTGAAGGAGGCCAAGGAGCTGGTCGAGGCCGCTCCCAAGGCGCTCCTGGAGAAGGTCGACAAGGAGGCCGCCGACGCCGCCAAGGAGAAGCTCGAGGCCGCCGGCGCCAAGATCACCATCAAGTGATCCCGGGCGCGCAAGCGCCTGCAACACCACCTCGAAAGGGGCGGACACCCGACACGGGCGTCCGCCCCTTTTGCTGTCCGAGACAAAAAAGACGCACAGTCGCCACCTCGGCCCTGGGCGCCCTCGTTCAGGCGAATCAACCGGGCCCTGGCCGGTCTCGAGTCACCCCCTGTTTGTCGCGTTTCCGCCGGTTAACCCGTCAGGGTGAGCGGCAGGCGGCCATCTGGCTCTGCGCCCGAACGTGACGTGCACTACCGTGCTGCCAGCGGTCGCCGTACTGGATCCCCGGCGCGTGAGACGTGCACGGGGGCTGGCCAGAGAACAAAACTGGTGAGTAACCTGTTCGCGCTCAGCTCGTTGCACCTGGTTGAAGCGGAGTTCGCCGCGCGAGCTCCGCCGCTGCCAGCGGGTGACGGGGCGGCGGTGCGCGACGACGCGGAACAGCTCCTGGAGGTGCGATGGGTGCCGAGGTGGTCATCGAAGGTCTGACGAAGTCCTTCGGAAAGCAGACCATCTGGCGGGACGTGACGCTGACCCTGCCTCCCGGCGAGGTCTCGGCGATGCTCGGCCCGTCCGGAACCGGCAAGTCCGTGTTCCTGAAGTCGATGATCGGCCTGCTCAAGCCGGATCGCGGGCGCTGTGTCATCAACGGCGTCGACATCGTCACCTGCTCCGAGCACAAGCTGTACGAGATCCGGAAGCTCTTCGGCGTCCTGTTCCAGGACGGCGCGCTGTTCGGCTCGATGAACCTCTTCGACAACGTGGCCTTCCCGCTGCGGGAGCACACGAAGAAGTCCGAGACCGAGATCCGCCGGATCGTGCTCGAGAAGCTCGAGATCACCGGTCTCGCCGGTGCGGACAAGAAGCTCCCCGGCGAGATCTCCGGCGGGATGCGCAAGCGCGCCGGCCTTGCTCGCGCCCTCGTGCTCGACCCGGAGATCATCCTGGTCGACGAGCCGGACTCCGGTCTCGACCCGGTCCGCACGACCTACATCTCCCAGCTCTTCCTGGACGTCAACGCCCAGATCGACGCGACGTTCCTGATCGTGTCGCACAACATCAACCTCGCCCGCACGGTGCCGGACAACCTCGGCATGCTGTTCCGCAAGGAACTCGTCATGTTCGGCCCGCGCGAGGTGCTGCTGACCAGCGACGAACCGGTGGTCGAGCAGTTCCTCAACGGCCGCAAGCTCGGCCCGATCGGCATGTCCGAGGAGAAGGACAGCGCCCAGATGGCCCGCGAGCAGGCCGAGGCCGCCGCCGGGCACGGCGACGTGCTCAACGAGGACGTGCGCGGCGTCGTGCCGCAGATGCAGGTCAGCCCGGGCGTTCCGGAGCGGGCCGGGGCGAAGCGGCGGATGGACCGCGTCATGCGGATTCTGCACACGCTCCCGCCGAGCGCGCAGGAGGGGATCATCGAATCCCTGACGCCGGAGCAGCAGCGGTACTACAACGTGCGGCCCAACCCCGGTGCGTTCCACCACCAGCACGGTCCCGAGGCCACCCAGCAGCTGCCCCCGGTCAGCGGCCCGGGTCCGGTGCCCAACCAGCACCAGGGACAGCTTCCCGCCGACCAGGTCGCGCGCATTCCGGGCGCGGACCGCCGGTCGCCCCGGCACGGGCAGGGTGGCGCGTGACCACCAGCACGGCCAAGATCCCCGGCTACGGAATGCTGCGGGAGACCGGGAACCTGTTCGCGCTCGGCCTCGACATCGTCCGCGGCATCTTCCAGCGCCCGTTCCAGTTCCGCGAGTTCATCCAGCAGGCCTGGTTCGTCGCGAGCGTGACGATCCTGCCGACCGCGCTCGTCGCGATCCCGTTCGGCGCGGTCATCTCGCTGCAGTTCGGCGCGCTCGCCCGCCAGCTCGGCGCGCAGTCCTACACCGGTGCCGGTTCGGTGCTGGCGACCGTGCAGCAGGCCAGTCCGCTGGTCACCGCGCTGCTGGTGGCCGGTGCGGGCGGCAGCGCGGTCTGCGCGGACATCGGCGCGCGGACCATCCGCGAGGAGATCGACGCGATGGAGGTGCTGGGCGTCTCCGCGGTCCAGCGCCTGATCGTCCCCCGCACGCTCGCCATGATGCTCGTCGCACTCCTGCTCAACGGCATGGTCAGCGTCATCGGCGTGCTCGGCGGCTACTTCTTCAACGTCGTGCTCCAGGGCGGCACCCCGGGCGCGTACCTGTCCAGCTTCTCCGCGCTCGCGCAGCTGCCCGACCTCTGGGTCGGCGAGATCAAGGCGCTGATCTTCGGCTTCATCGCCGCGGTCGTGGCGGCTTATCGCGGCCTGCACCCGAGCGGCGGCCCGAAGGGCGTCGGCGACGCGGTGAACCAGTCGGTGGTCATCACGTTCCTGCTGCTCTTCGTCGTGAACTTCGTGATCACGCTGATCTACCTGCAGCTCGTGCCCGGAAAGCTGGACTGACCATGACGTTCCTCGCGGGGGCGAAGCGGATCGCCAACCGGCCGCTGGAGACCCTGGACACGCTCGGCGACCAGATGTCGTTCTACGGCCGGGCTCTGCTGTGGACGCCGCGCACGCTGCGCCGCTACACCAAGGAAGTGCTGCGGCTGCTGGCCGAGGTGAGCTTCGGCTCCGGCTCGCTCGCGGTCATCGGCGGCACGGTCGGCGTGATGGTCGGCCTGACGCTGTTCACCGGTGTTCTCGTCGGCCTGCAGGGCTACTCGGCGCTGAACTCGATCGGCACCTCGGCCTTCACCGGCTTCCTCACCGCGTTCTTCAACACCCGCGAGATCGCGCCGCTGGTCGCCGGGCTGGCGCTGTCGGCGACGGTCGGCGCGGGCTTCACCGCGCAGCTCGGCGCGATGCGGATCTCCGAGGAGATCGACGCGCTCGAGGTGATGGGCGTGCCGAGCCTTCCGTACCTGGTGACCACGCGGATCATCGCCGGGTTCGTGGCCGTGATCCCGCTGTACGTGATCGGCCTGCTGAGCTCGTACCTCGCCTCGCGGCTGGTCGTTATCTATATCTACGGACAATCCGCGGGTACCTACGACCATTACTTCGATCTGTTCCTACCACCGCAAGACGTGCTCTATTCGTTCATCAAGGTGCTGATCTTCAGCGTTTTGATCATTCTTTCGCACTGCTACTTCGGGTACCGGGCCAGTGGCGGACCGGCCGGGGTCGGCGTGGCCGTCGGCCGCGCGGTGCGGCTTTCCATCGTCACGGTTTCGGTCGTGAATTTCTTCATCGGTTTCGCGATTTGGGGAACCGACGTCACGGTGAGGATTGCGGGATGACCACACTACGGCGCAGGTTGCTCGGCCTGCTGCTGGTGGCGGTGCTCGTCGGCGGGATCGCGCTCAGCATCGCGATGTACGACAAGGCGTTCAGCAAGTTCGTCACCGTGAAGCTCGACGCCGGCCACATCGGCAACCAGCTGCTCAAGCAGTCGGACGTGAAGGTCCGCGGGTTGATCGTCGGTTCGGTGCAGGACATCAAAGCGACCGCGGACGGCGCGGAACTGACGCTGGCGATGGATCCGGAATCGGTGAAGCTGATTCCGCGGAACGTGTCCGCGCGATTCCTTCCGAAGACGTTGTTCGGCGAACGCTATGTGTCGCTGGAGATTCCGAAGGACCCGTCGGCCAAGACGCTTTCCCAGGGCGACGTGATCACCCAGGACCGCACCTCGAGCGCGATCGAGCTGGAGCAGGCGCTCGAACACCTGATGCCGGTGCTGCAGGCGGTGCAGCCGCAGAAGCTGTCCAGCACGCTCACCGCGATCTCGACTGCGCTGCAGGGCCGCGGCAAACCGCTCGGCGAAACGCTTTCGCAGCTCGGCCAGTACCTCGGCGACCTGAACCCGCACGAGCCGGAACTGCAGCACAACCTGAAGGCGCTCGCGGAGTTCTCCGGCCACCTGAGCAACGCGACACCGGATCTGGTGCAGAGCCTGGACAATCTGAGCACGACCACGCGCACCGTTGTCGCCGAGCAGGCCAACCTCTCGAGCCTCTACGGCAACCTCACCACTGCTTCGCAGGACCTGCAGTCGTTCCTGGAAGCCAACTCGCAGAACCTGATCAGCCTCGCGCGCACCGCGCGCCCGACCGCCGAACTGCTCGCCAAGTACTCGCCGGAGTACCCGTGCGTGCTGAAGCAGATGGCGAAGGTCGTGCCGGTCGCGGACGCGGCGCTGGGCAAGTACAACGGCAAGCCGGGGCTCAACGCGACCATCGAGGTCGTCGTCAACCGCGGGCCGTACAAGCCCGGCGAGGAGCCGCGGTTCGAGGACAAGCGCGGTCCGCGCTGCTACGACCTGAACCCCGCGCCGGACCCGTTCCCGCAGCAGCCGCCGGACGGCCCGTTCAAGGACGGCACCAAACAGGGCGCGGCGCCCAGGACCGTCGGCGAGGGCCTGAACCCGGCCAACTTCAAGGGCGACGCGGCGGGCCTCAACGGCGGCGGGGCGGCCGGCGGCAACCCGGTCAACACCGCGGCCGAGAACAACTTCCTCGCCGCGCTGGTCAGCCCGGAGATGGGGATTTCGCAGGACCAGTTCCCGGGCTGGGGCTCGCTGCTCGTCGGCCCGCTCTACCGGGGCACGGAGGTGACGGTCAAGTGAGGGGACTCGCCGCACCGCTGATCAAGCTGTCGATCTTCGTGGTCGTCACGGTGCTGTTCACGACCGTGCTGGGCATCAGCATCGCGAACATCAACACCACCAGCACCAGCGCCTACTCCGCGCGGTTCACCGACGCCACGCTCCTGCTGCCGAACGACGACGTGCGCATCGCCGGCGTCCGGGTCGGCCAGGTGAAGGACGTGAAGATCGTCGACAAGCGCCAGGCGCAGGTGGACTTCGAGGTCGACGCCGGGCGCAAGCTCCCGGCGGGCGTCACCGCGCAGATCAAGTTCCGCAACCTGGTCGGCCAGCGCTACGTCTCGCTCGGCGAGGGCGACGACACCAGCGGCGCGACGCTCGAGCCGGGCGACACCATCCCGCTCGAGCGCACCACGCCCGCGCTGGACCTGACCGAGCTGTTCAACGGCTTCAAGCCGCTGTTCACCGCGCTGAACCCGGCCGATGTGAACAAGCTGTCGTACGAGGTCATCCAGGTTCTGCAGGGCGAGGGCGGCACGGTCGAAAGCCTGCTGTCGCACACCGCCTCGCTGGCCACCACGATCGCCAACAAGGACCAGGTGATCGGCCAGGTCATCGACAACCTCAACTCGGTGCTCGACACGGTCAACCAGCACACCCCGCAGCTCAACGACCTGATCGTGAAGCTGCAGCAGCTGGTGTCCGGCCTCGCCGCGGACCGCAAGCCGATCGGCGACGCGATCGAGGGGCTGGGCAACCTGGCCACCACGACGGCCGGCCTGCTCACCGACGCGCGGCAGCCGTTGAAGGACGACATCGCCGCGCTGGGCAAGCTCACCACGAACCTGAACCAGAACGAACCGCTCGTCGAGCACTTCATCCAGTTCATGCCGAAGAAGGTCAGCGCGCTCACCCGCACCGCCGACTACGGCTCGTGGTTCAACTTCTACTCCTGCGAGATGACCGGGACGGTCGGCGTGCCGGGGCTGCTGCCGCCGACCGACTTCACGCTCGCACCGGTGAACCGGGACAGGTGCAAGCCATGAAGTCCTTCCAGAAACGCAATCCGATCCCGATCGCTCTGGTCGGCATCGCGGTGATCGTGCTCGGCCTGGTCGCCGCGATGAACTCCGAGGACCTGCCGGTGATCGGCGGCGGCACCACCTACAGCGCGGACTTCTCCGAGGCGGCCGGGCTGCAGAAGGACAACGACGTGCGGATCGCCGGCGTGAAGGTCGGCAAGGTGTCCGACATCAAGCTGGACGGCGCGAGCGTCAAGGTGTCGTTCAAGGTCAAGGACGCCTGGATGGGCGACAAGACCACGGCGGCGATCAAGATCAAGACGCTGCTCGGCCAGAAGTACCTCGCGCTCGACCCGCAGGGCAACGGCACGCTCGACCCGGGCAGCCCGATCCCGCGCGACCGCACGATGTCGCCGTACGACGTGCTCGACGCCTTCCGCGGCCTGTCGCAGACGGTCGACGCGATCGACACGAACCAGCTGTCGAAGAGCTTCGAGGCGATCACCCAGACGTTCTCGAACACCCCGCAGGACGTGAAGGGCGCGCTGTCTGGCCTTTCGAAGCTGTCGGACACGATCGCCAAGCGCGATTCGCAGCTGGCGAACCTGCTGGCCAACACGCGCCAGGTGTCGCAGACGCTGGTCGACCGCGACGCCGAGGTGCAGAAGCTGATCACCGACGGCAACCAGCTGCTGGACGAGATCGGCAAGCGCGAGCAGGCGATCAAGACGCTGCTGGACGGCTCGAAGCAGCTGTCGGCGCAGCTGCAGGGCCTGGTCGACGACAACGACGGCCAGCTGAACCCGGTGCTCACCCAGCTCGACCAGCTCACGTCGATGCTGCAGCGCAACCAGGATTCGCTCGCGCAGGGCATCCAGAAGTTCGCGCCGTTCATCCGGGTCTTCAACAACACGATCGGCACCGGGCACTGGTTCGACAACTACATCTGCGGCCTGGTGCTTCCCTCGGTCGGTCCGCTCAATCCGGAGGGGTGCAACTCCCAATGACCGACACCCGCTTCGGCCAGTCGCTCACCCGCGGCTTCACGATCGCGATCGTGCTCGCGCTCGTGGTCGCGGGCGCGCTTTGGTGGACCCTCAAGGACGCCGGCCGCAACCACCTGACCGCGTACTTCGCCGGCGCTGTCGGCCTTTACGAGGGCAACAGCGTCCGGATGCTCGGCGTGGACATGGGCACGGTGACCAAGATCCAGCCGATGGGCAACCAGGTCCGGGTCGACCTCGAATACGACCGCTCGGTCGCGGTGCCCGCCGACGCGAAGGCGCTGATCGTGGCCCCGTCGCTGGTCAGCGACCGCTACATCCAGCTCGCCCCGGCCTACACCGGCGGCCCGCGCATTTCCGACGGCGCGACGATCGGCCTCGACCGCACCGAGGTGCCGCTGGAGGTCGACCAGCTCGCCGCCAGCCTCGCCAAGGTCAGCGAGACGCTCGGGCCGAACGGGGCCAACAAGAACGGTTCGCTCTCGGACCTGCTGAACACCGCGGCGAACAACCTCGACGGCAACGGCAAGGCGCTGCACGACACGATCACCAAGCTCGGGCAGGCGTCCGGCACGCTGGCCGGCAACAAGGACGACCTCTTCCAGACGGTGCAGAACCTCGGCAAGTTCTCCCAGTCGCTGGCCAACAGCGACGGCCAGGTGCGCCAGTTCGAGAGCCAGCTCGCCGACGTGAGCGGATTCCTCGCCGGGGAGAAGGACAATCTCGCGCAGACCGTCCAGCAGCTCGGCACCACGCTGCAGTCGGTGCAGGGCTTCATCGAACGCAACCGCGGCCGGTTGAAGTCCAATGTGGACAAACTGGCCAGCGTGACCAAGGTGCTCGTGGACCAGCGCAGCTCGCTCGCCGAGATCCTCGACGTCGCGCCGGTCGCGCTGTCCAACATCGTCGGCGTCTACAACGGCTCGTCCGGCACGCTCGACGCGCGGCCGAACCTCAACGAGCTGACCGCCCCGCCGCTGGTGATGGTCTGCAGGCTGCTCAAGCAGACCTCGGTGACCAAGCAGCTGCTCGGCAACGCCTGCGACGGCATCGCCAAGGTGGTCGACGGCGTGGTTCCGCTGCCGTCCGCCGCGCAGGTCGTCCAGGCGATGCAGAACGGCCAGCTGCCGCCGCTGCCGCTCCCGCTGCAGGGCCAGGTCTACGGGACGCAGGGGAGCTGACGTGAAGCGACTGACGAAGTTCGCCGCGGGCGGGGCGCTCGCCACGGCCGCCGCGCTCGTGCTGAGCGGCTGCGCGTTCAACGGCGTCTACGACGTCCCGCTTCCCGGCGGGGCCGACCTCGGCAGCCATCCGTACACGCTGAAGATCCAGTTCAAGGACGTGCTCGACCTGGTCCCGCAGTCCGGGGTGAAGGTCAACGAGGTGCCGGTCGGGCAGGTCAAGTCGATCGGGCTGACGCCGGACGGCTGGCACGCCGAGGTGACCGTCGAGGTCAACGGCGACGTCAAGCTGCCCGCCAACGCGATGGCCAACGTGAAGCAGTCGAGCCTGCTCGGCGAGAAGTACGTCGAACTGGCCTCGCCGGGCGGAAACGAGGCGACCGGGGAACTCGCGAACGGGGCGACCATCCCGCTCGCGCGCACCGGCCGCGACGTCCAGGTCGAGGAGGTGCTCGGCGCGCTGTCCCTGCTGCTCAACGGCGGCGGCGTGGAGCAGCTCAACACGATCACCAAGGAACTCAACAACGCCACCGCCGGCCGCGAGCCGGACATCAAGGCGCTGCTGGCCAACGCGAACGAGCTGGTCACGAACCTCGACAACCAGTCGGCCAACATCACCCGCGCGCTGGACGGCCTCAACCGGCTGTCCATGACGCTGCGGGACCAGAAGGACAAGCTGGTCGGCGCGGTCGACAACCTCGGGCCCGGGCTCGGGGTGCTGGAGCAGCAGCGCGGCCAGCTGGTGACCATGCTGAACGCGCTCAACAACCTCTCCGGCGTCGCGACCGACACGGTCAACAAGAGCAAGGCGGACCTGGTCGCCGACCTCAAGGCGCTCACACCGACGCTGCGGAAGCTCGGCGAGGCGGGCAGCGACCTGCCGAAGGCGCTGGAAATCCTGCTCACCTATCCGTTCACCGACCAGGCCTACAACGACGTCAAGGGCGACTACTTCAACCTGTTCGCCAAGGTCGACCTGAACCTCAAGGACGTCATCGACAACCTCGGCCGCAGCAGGCAGAACGGGCTGAACGGGCTCATTCCCGCGCCGGGGCTGACCGGCGGCGTCGAGGGCACGCCGGCGAACCAGCCGCCGCCGCTGTCGTTCCCGGGGAGCCAGCCCGCGCAGCAGCACCAGCAGGCTCCGTCCTCGACCGGCGGCCAGGGCGGCGGGCAGCCGGCGCAGAGCGGGTTGTCCGGCCTGTTCGGGGTGCTTTCCGGAGGTGCTGGCTGATGTTGCTGCGCAGGACGAAAATCCAGCTGGTGGTCTTCGCGATCATCTCCGTGGTGGCCATCGTGTACGCGCTGATCCGGTTCGCCGGCCTCGGCACGGTGTTCGGCGGCAGCGGGTACACGGTCAAGCTGCAGCTCAACGAGTCCGGCGGGATCTTCACCAACGCCGAGGTCACCTACCGCGGCTTCAACGTCGGGCGCGTCGGGCAGCTGCGGCTGACCCAGACCGGGCTCGAGGCCGACCTGAACATCGACCCGTCCGCCCCGCGCGTGCCCGCCGACCTCGACGCGGTCGTCGCCAACCGGTCCGCGGTCGGCGAGCAGTACGTCGACCTGCGGCCGAAGAACGACCAGGGCCCGTACCTGGCGAGCGGTTCGGTGATCCCGGCCGCGCGCACGACCACCCCGGTCAGCACCGACCGGCTGCTCGGCGACCTCGACTCGCTGTCGGCCTCGGTGCCCACCGACGCGCTGCGGAAGGTCGTCGACGAGTCCTACGACGCGTTCCGCGGCACCGGCGGCGACCTGCAGAAGCTGATGGACACCGTGCGCAGCTTCACCGCCACCGCGCAGCAGTACCTGCCGCAGACCGTGCAGCTGCTGCAGGCCGGCGGCAAGGTGCTGGACACGCAGAACGACGAGGCGTCGAACTTCGCGTCGTTCTCCAGGAGCCTCAACCAGCTCAGCGGCACGCTCAAGAACTCCGACGGCGACCTGCGCAAGCTGATCGGCGTCACCCCGCAGGTGGCGACCCAGATCAGCCAGGTGGTCAAGGAGACCGGGCCCGGTCTCGGCGCGCTGACCGCGAACCTGCTGACCACGGCCAACCTGACGGTGACCCGGCTGGACGGTCTCGAACAGGGCCTGGTGACCTATCCGGCACTGGCGGCCGCCGCGCCGTCGGTGGCCCCCGGCGACGGGACCGCGCACCTCGGCCTGGTGCTGAACCTGTTCAACCCGCCGTCGTGCACGAAGGGCTATCTGCCCTACAGCCAGTACCGGCCGGGTTCGGACACCTCGGTCCGGCCCGCGGACGACAAGGCCTACTGCGCCGAGCCGAAGGGCAGCCCGATCAACGTCCGCGGTTCCCAGAACGCGCCGTACAACGGCGTGCCGGTGCAGCCGTCGCAGCAGGACATCGCGGCCAACCGGAACCGGCCCGCGCAGCAGCTGCAGGAGCAGCGCGACGCCCAGGTGCCCGGCGTCGTCGGCAGTCCCGGTGTCTCGCTCAACAGCCTCGGCGCGCTGCTCGGGGTCGGCTGACCGGGATTTGATGACAGTTACCTACTCTGGAGTGTTATGAGTGCCGAGCACGCGGTCGCCGAGGAAGAGGCGACCGCTGACACGCCCGAACCGGCAACGGAGGCGGCGAAGGAAAAGTGGACGCTCCCCGGATCGCCGCGCGTCTGGCTGCTCGGGTCCGGGGCGTTCGCTCTCGCCGGGCTGGTGGTGGCGATCGTGTTCGGGATCATGTGGCTGGTCGCGGAGATGGACGGCGACCGGGACCTCGCTTCGGCCCGCGACGACGTGCTCAAGGACGGCACCGCCGCGGTGCTGGCCTACACCCAGGTCGACTACCAGAACCTGGACGCGTACTTCCAGAAGCAGAAGGACGTCTCCAGCGACGACATGGCCAAGCAGATCCAGCAGGCCCAGCCGAACTACTCGAAGGCGCTGACCGACCAGAAGGTCAAGGTCACCACCACGATCCAGGACATCGCGGTCGAGGAGCTCAACGACCACGACGGCAAGGCCAGCTTCCTGGCCGCGATCAGCACGGACACCTCCGCGGGCGGCAAGCAGGCCACCAAGGCGCTGCGGCTCGAGGTCCAGATGACCCGGGTCGACGGCAAGTGGAAGCTGTCCGGGATCGACCAAGTGCCGCTCGTCGCCGCCGGCCAGTAGCTTCACCCGCAGATCGGAGTTCCGCAGTGCCCCCCTCCCGTCGCCAGCCACCGCGCAGCAGTACGCCACCGGCCCGCCGGCCGAAGGTCGCCGGGCTGCGCAAGCCGTCGGACCCGGCGGCGCCGGCGGCCTCGCCCAAGCCGCGCCCCCGGCCGCGGCCGCTCCCCGACGCGGACCCGGCCGAGGCGACCCAGGAGCTGCGGATTCCCCGCGGCGGACTGGCGCGCCCGGAGAAGACCGAGCCGGAGAAGACCGAGGTCGCGGAGACCTCCGTCGAGGAAGACGCCGTCGCCGAACCCGAGGTCTCCGGGGGCGCGGACGAAGCCCCGGCCGACGAGGTCGACGCGCTCACCGGCGAAACCGTCGAGGACGAGAAACCGGCCCGCCCGAGCCCGCGGCGCAAGAAGCGGGACACCGGCTCGGAGAAGCCCTCGGACGTCGAGGAAGCCGAGACCAAGGCCCGGGCCGACGAGGACGCGCCCGCCTCGGTCCCGGCGCAGCGGTCCGCGGTCAGCCGCAACACCGTGCGGGTCGCGCTGCTGCTGGTGGCCGGACTGGCGCTGGTCGCCGCGGCGGTCATCTTCCAGGTGAAAGGCTCGGACGCGGCCGATTCCACGAGCAACCGCGCGGTGCTCGACGTGGCGAAGACCGCGCAGGTCAAGGACCAGGTTTCGAAGGCGATCGAGACGCTGTTCTCCTACGACTTCAACAACATCAAGAAGACCGAGGACGCGGCCAACCAGCTGCTCGCGACCGACCAGGTCAAGGCGAGCTACAACGCGCTGATGGGCCAGGTCAAGAAGCTCGCGCCGGAGCAGAAGGTGGTCGTGACCTGCAAGGTCACCCGCAGCGCGGTGATCCGGCTGAACGGCGACCTCGCCCGCGTGATGCTGTTCATCGACCAGACGTCGACGCGCGCGGACACGAAGCAGACCGCCGCCGGGACGGCGCAGATGCACGTGGACGCCCAGCTGCAGGGCAACACGTGGAAGATCACCGACATGGACACCTACAAGGCCGCCGGACCGGCCGCGGGCGCGCCCGCGCCGTCCGCGCCCGCTTCGGCTCCGCCGTCGAAGTAAGCGGTCTTGGCCAGCGGTCACGGCCCGTTCCCGGAAGCTCCGGGGGCGGGCCGTTGCCGGGTCAGCGTCCGGTACGCCGTCCGAAGCGGCTCCTGCTTCAGCTCGTCCGGGGTTTCCGGCACCGCCAAGGGTTCCGGGCCGGTCGCGGCCAGCCGGTCCAGGAGAGCGACCGTGAGACCGTCCAATTCGGCCCGGAGCACGGACAGGTCGGGGCCCCCGCCGGGCCGGTCGCCGGGACGCGCGGTCCAGTGCGCGAAGAGCCGGTGCTGGACCTGCTTGCTCGCGGCGATCTGGTCGGAGAGGAATCCGGCGGCGAAACCCGGGTCGAGGCCCCTCTCGCGGGCGAGCACCCGGACGCGGGCCAGCTCCCGCTGTTCGCGGACCGGATCGTCGACCGGCCGTCCGGCCCGGAACTTCGCGGCGGCGACCTGCTCGCTGATCGCCAGCCTGCGCAAGACCAGTTCGGGAAGCGACGCGGCGGGTTCCGGCATCGGGCGCACCTCCGGGAAGTTCGGGCCCCGCCCAGTTGATCACCGGGACGCGGGCGCCGCCAACCGCCGCGCGAACCCCTGCCCGGGAGCCCGGAATCCGGGTCCGAGCCGCCGGGCGATCCCCTATTCGACTATGCCGCTCGGCGCACGGCCGCTCGCGGAATGTGATCCATCCCGCGCCCGCCGCGCCGCCGCGGAATCCGCCTCCGCACCCGCGCTCAGCCCGCCTGCCTGCACCGCCGCCCGGCCGACCTGCGCGGCTATTCCGGAGTACCCGGCGGTAACCGCGAGGCTCGCCCCGGCGGTCACCCTGCGCTGTCCGGGTTCAACGCTGCGCCAACCGGCGGGAGAGCCGCGCGGCATCTTGACTCCAAAGCCGCGTGGGTTCACGCTTACTGCCAACGGTCACGGCCGGGGAACGCGAACCTTGCGGGAGGGGCGCGAAAACCCGGTGCGAACCGGGAGCCGAGGACGCAGTGAGGCTCAGGGAGACGCACTGCCCGAAGGTGACGCGATGCAGGCTGGGCCCCGTCTGGAGTGCCCCCTGGACAGACCGCGCCATCCGGGCTAGACTGCTTCTTTGCGCTGCCCTCTTTCAGGCTGCCCGGAGCCGGTAGTTAGGATAGTGGGCACACGGCACCCCTGACAGTCCGCGACAGCTGTTGCCATCGCGGCTGCTCACCGCTCATTGTCCCCGGAAGGACGCATCTTGGCAGTCTCTCCCGCGAACCAGGCCACTGCTGCGACCACCTCGGCTGAATCCCGCGCGCAGGCCACGGGAATCCCCGGAGCGCCCAAGCGGGTCTCCTTCGCGAAGATCCGCGAGCCACTTTCCACCCCGAACCTGCTTGACGTCCAGATCCAGTCGTTCCAGTGGTTCACCGGCGACGAGGCGTGGTTCGAGCGCCGCGTCAACGAAGGCGAAGAGAACCCGGTCGGCGGTCTGGAAGAGGTCCTCAACGAGATCTCGCCGATCGAGGACTTCTCGGGCTCGATGTCCCTGTCCTTCTCCGCTCCGCGCTTCGACGAGGTCAAGGCCTCGATCGAGGAGTGCAAGGACAAGGACATGACGTACGCGGCCCCGCTGTTCGTCACCGCCGAGTTCGTCAACAACAACACCGGCGAGATCAAGAGCCAGACGGTCTTCCTGGGCGACTTCCCGGTGATGACCGACAAGGGCACCTTCATCATCAACGGGACCGAGCGGGTCGTCGTGTCCCAGCTGGTGCGTTCTCCGGGCGTGTACTTCGACAGCAGTGTCGACAAGACGACCGACAAGGACGTCTTCAGCGTGCGCGTGATCCCGAGCCGCGGCGCGTGGCTCGAGTTCGACGTGGACAAGCGCGACACCGTCGGCGTCCGCATCGACCGCAAGCGCCGCCAGCCGGTCACCGTGCTGCTGAAGGCGCTGGGCTGGACCACCGAGGCGATCCGCGAGCGCTTCTCGTTCTCCGAGACGCTGCTGGCCACCCTCGAGAAGGACCACACCGCAGGCACCGACGAGGCGCTGCTCGACATCTACCGCAAGCTGCGCCCGGGCGAGCCGCCCACGAAGGAGAGCGCGCAGACGCTGCTGGAGAACCTGTTCTTCAAGCCGAAGCGCTACGACCTGGCCAAGGTCGGCCGCTACAAGGTCAACAAGAAGCTGGGCCTCGACACCCCGTACGAGACCGGCACGCTGACCGAAGAGGACATCGTCTCGGCCATCGAGTACCTGGTCCGGCTGCACGCCGGCGAGGACAAGATGACCAGCTCCGCCGGCGTCGAGGTGCCGGTCGAGACCGACGACATCGACCACTTCGGCAACCGCCGCCTGCGCACCGTCGGCGAGCTGATCCAGAACCAGATCCGGGTCGGCCTCTCCCGCACCGAGCGCGTCGTGCGCGAGCGCATGACCACCCAGGACGTCGAGGCGATCACGCCGCAGACCCTGATCAACATCCGCCCGATCGGCGCGGCGATCAAGGAGTTCTTCGGCACCTCGCAGCTGTCGCAGTTCATGGACCAGAACAACCCGCTGTCGGGCCTGACGCACAAGCGGCGTCTTTCGGCGCTCGGCCCGGGCGGTCTGTCCCGTGAGCGCGCCGGCATGGAGGTCCGCGACGTCCACCCGTCGCACTACGGCCGGATGTGCCCGATCGAGACGCCGGAAGGCCCGAACATCGGCCTGATCGGCTCGCTGTGCTCGTACGCGCGGGTCAACCCGTTCGGCTTCATCGAGACGCCGTACCGCAAGGTCGTCGAGGGCCAGGTCACCGACCAGGTCGACTACCTGACCGCGGACGAGGAGGACCGTTACGTCAAGGCGCAGGCGAACGCGCCGCTGACCGAGGACGGCCACTTCGTCGAGGAGAAGGTCCTCGGCCGGCGCAAGGGCGGCGAGGTCGAGCTGATCGACCCGCTCGAGATCGACTACATGGACGTGTCGCCGCGGCAGATGGTCTCCGTCGCCACCGCGATGATCCCGTTCCTGGAGCACGACGACGCGAACCGTGCGCTGATGGGCGCGAACATGCAGCGCCAGGCCGTTCCGCTGCTGCGCAACCAGGCTCCGTACGTGGGCACCGGCGTGGAGCTGCGCGCCGCGGTCGACGCCGGGGACGTCCTGGTCGCCGAGCAGGCGGGCGTGGTCGAGGAGCTGTCCGCGGACATCATCACGATCATGCACGACGACGGCACGCGGAAGAGCTACGGACTGTACAAGTTCCGCCGCTCCAACCACGGCACGTGCTTCAACCACCGGCCGATCGTCAACGAGGGGGACCGGGTCGAAAAGGGCCAGGTCATCGCCGACGGCCCGTCCACCGAGAACGGTGAGATGGCGCTCGGCAAGAACCTCCTCGTCGCGGTCATGCCGTGGGAGGGCCACAACTACGAGGACGCGATCATCCTCTCCGAGCGCCTGGTGCAGGACGACGTGCTGACGTCGATCCACATCGAGGAGCACGAGATCGACGCCCGCGACACCAAGCTGGGCGCCGAGGAGATCACCCGGGACATCCCGAACGTCTCCGAGGAGGTGCTGGCCGACCTCGACGAACGCGGCATCATCCGGATCGGTGCCGAGGTCCGCGACGGCGACATCCTGGTCGGCAAGGTCACGCCGAAGGGCGAGACCGAGCTGACCCCGGAGGAGCGGCTGCTCCGCGCGATCTTCGGCGAGAAGGCGCGCGAGGTCCGCGACACCTCGCTGAAGGTGCCGCACGGCGAGACCGGCAAGGTCATCGGCATCCGGGTGTTCTCCCGCGAGGACGACGACGAGCTGCCCCCGGGCGTCAACGAGCTGGTCCGCGTCTACGTGGCGCAGAAGCGCAAGATCCAGCCGGGCGACAAGCTCGCCGGCCGGCACGGCAACAAGGGTGTCATCGGCAAGATCCTGCCGGTCGAGGACATGCCGTTCATGGAGGACGGCACCCCGGTCGACATCATCCTGAACACCCACGGTGTTCCGCGACGGATGAACATCGGCCAGATCCTCGAACTGCACCTCGGCTGGCTGGCCTCCCAGGGCTGGACGATCGAGGGCAACCCGGACTGGGCGAAGAACCTGTCGCCGGAGCTCTACGACGTCGCGCCCGGCACGAACACCGCCACCCCGGTGTTCGACGGCGCGAAGGAGGAGGAGCTCACCGGGCTGCTCGGGGCGACCAAGCCGAACCGCGACGGCGAGCGCATGGTCAAGGAGAACGGCAAGGCCACGCTGTTCGACGGCCGCTCCGGCGAGCCGTACCCGTACCCGGTGTCGGTCGGCTACATGTACATCCTGAAGCTGCACCACCTGGTCGACGACAAGATCCACGCCCGCTCCACCGGCCCGTACTCGATGATCACCCAGCAGCCGCTGGGCGGTAAGGCGCAGTTCGGCGGCCAGCGCTTCGGCGAGATGGAGTGCTGGGCGATGCAGGCCTACGGCGCGGCGTACACGCTGCAGGAACTGCTCACGATCAAGTCGGACGACGTGGTCGGCCGCGTCAAGGTGTACGAGGCGATCGTGAAGGGGGAGAACATCCCCGAGCCGGGCATCCCGGAGTCGTTCAAGGTGCTCCTGAAGGAGCTCCAGTCGCTGTGCCTCAACGTCGAGGTGCTCTCCAGCGACGGCGCGGCGATCGAGATGCGCGACTCCGACGACGAGGACCTCGAGCGCGCCGCGGCGAACCTCGGCATCAACCTGTCCCGCAACGAGTCGCCCTCGGTGGACGACGTCGTGCACTGATTCGGTGTCGAGCGGGAACCTGCCTCCCGCGGGTTCCCGCTCCACCGCCGACCCCTCCTCTAGCCGAATCAACCCCAAGGGGATCTAGACGTGCTGGACGTCAACTTTTTCGATGAGCTCCGGATTGGCCTCGCCACCGCCGACGACATCCGTCAGTGGTCCTTCGGCGAGGTCAAGAAGCCGGAGACCATCAACTACCGGACCCTCAAGCCGGAGAAGGACGGGCTCTTCTGCGAGAAGATCTTCGGTCCGACCCGGGACTGGGAGTGCTACTGCGGCAAGTACAAGCGCGTCCGGTTCAAGGGCATCATCTGCGAGCGCTGCGGCGTCGAGGTCACTCGCGCCAAGGTGCGCCGTGAGCGGATGGGCCACATCGAGCTGGCCGCGCCGGTCACCCACATCTGGTACTTCAAGGGCGTTCCGTCGCGCCTTGGCTACCTGCTGGACCTGGCGCCCAAGGACCTCGAGAAGATCATCTACTTCGCGGCCTACGTGATCACCGGCGTGAACACCGAGCTGCGGCACAACGACCTGCCGACGCTCGAGAACGAGATCGGCGTCGAGCGCAAGAACCTCGAGACGAAGCGCGACGCCGACATCGAGGCCCGCGCGCAGAAGCTGGAAGCCGACCTGGCCGAGCTGGAGGCGGAGGGCGCGAAGTCCGACGTGCGCCGCAAGGTCAAGGAGGGCGGCGAGCGCGAGATGCGCCAGATCCGCGACCGCGCCGGTCGCGAGCTGGACCGTCTCGAGGAGGTCTGGACGACCTTCACCAAGCTCGAGCCGCGGCAGCTGATCGCCGACGAGCTGCTCTACCGCGAGCTGATCGACCGGTACGGCGAGTACTTCACCGGCGGCATGGGCGCGGAGGCGATCCAGAAGCTGGCGACCGAGTTCGACGTCGCCGCGGAGGCCGAGAGCCTGCGCGACACCATCCGCAACGGCAAGGGGCAGAAGAAGCTCCGCGCGCTGAAGCGGCTCAAGGTCGTCGCCGCGTTCCAGGCGACCGGCAACGACCCGCGCGGCATGGTGCTCGACGCCGTCCCGGTCATCCCGCCGGACCTGCGCCCGATGGTGCAGCTCGACGGCGGCCGGTTCGCCACGTCGGACCTGAACGACCTGTACCGCCGCGTGATCAACCGGAACAACCGGCTCAAGCGGCTGATCGACCTCGGCGCGCCCGAGATCATCGTCAACAACGAGAAGCGGATGCTGCAGGAGGCCGTCGACGCGCTGTTCGACAACGGCCGCCGCGGCCGTCCGGTCACCGGTCCGGGCAACCGGCCGCTGAAGTCGCTGTCCGACCTGCTGAAGGGCAAGCAGGGCCGGTTCCGCCAGAACCTGCTGGGCAAGCGGGTCGACTACTCGGGCCGTTCGGTCATCATCGTCGGCCCGCAGCTGAAGCTGCACCAGTGCGGTCTGCCGAAGGACATGGCGCTCGAGCTGTTCAAGCCGTTCGTCATGAAGCGGCTGGTCGACCTGAACCACGCGCAGAACATCAAGTCCGCCAAGCGGATGGTGGAGCGGTCGCGGCCGCAGGTGTGGGACGTGCTCGAAGAGGTCATCACCGGCCACCCGGTGATGCTGAACCGCGCGCCGACCCTGCACCGGCTGGGCATCCAGGCCTTCGAACCGCAGCTGGTCGAGGGCAAGGCGATCCAGCTGCACCCGCTGGTCTGCGAAGCGTTCAACGCGGACTTCGACGGCGACCAGATGGCGGTGCACCTGCCGCTGTCGGCCGAGGCGCAGGCCGAGGCCCGGATCCTGATGCTGTCGGCGAACAACATCCTGTCGCCTGCGTCGGGCCGTCCGCTCGCCATGCCGCGACTGGACATGGTCACCGGCCTGTTCCACCTGACCCGGCTGAACGAGAACGCCGAGGGCGCGGGCAACGCGTACTCCTCGCCCGCCGAGGCGATCATGGCGTACGACCGCAAGGCGCTGAGCCTGCACGCCCCGGTCAAGATCCGGATCACCGACCGGCAGCCGGCGAAGGCCGACGAGGCGGCGCTCGCGGAAAAGGGCTGGGAACCGGGCAAGCCGTGGCTGGCCGAGACGACCCTGGGCCGCGTCCTGTTCAACGACCTGCTGCCGGCGGACTACCCGTTCATCAACGAGCCGATGCCGAAGAAGCGGCAGGCGGCCATCGTGAACGACCTCGCCGAGCGGTACTCGATGACGCAGGTCGCGCAGACGCTGGACAAGCTCAAGGACGCCGGTTTCTACTGGGCGACCCGCTCGGGCGTCACGGTCGCGATCTCGGACGTGCTGACCCCGGTCGGCAAGAAGGCCATTCTCGACGAGTACGAGGGCAAGGCCGACCAGGTCGAGAAGCGGTACCAGCGCGGTCAGCTGTCCCACGCCGAGCGCAACAACGAGCTCGTCAAGGTGTGGACGCAGGCGACCGAAGAGGTCCACAAGATCATGGAGACGGCGCTGCCGGACGACAACCCGATCGCCATGATCGTGAAGTCGGGCGCGGCCGGCAACATGACCCAGGTCCGTTCGCTGGCCGGTATGCGTGGCCTGGTGTCGAACCCGAAGGGCGAGTACATCCCGCGTCCGATCAAGGCGAACTTCCGCGAGGGCCTGTCGGTGGCGGAGTACTTCATCGCCACGCACGGCGCCCGGAAGGGTCTGGCGGACACCGCGCTCCGTACCGCGGACTCGGGTTACCTGACCCGTCGTCTGGTGGACGTTTCGCAGGACGTCATCGTCCGCGAGATCGACTGCGGCACCACGCGCGGCATCATGATGCCGATCGGCGAGGACCTCGGCGACGGCAAGATCGTGCGGGACCAGCACGTCGAGACCTCCGTGTACGCGCGGAACCTCGCGACGGACGCGGTGGACGCCAAGGGCAACGTCGTGCTGAACGCGGGCGACGACATCGGCGACCCGGCCATCGAGAAGCTGCTCTCCAGCGGCATCACGAAGGTCAAGGTCCGTTCGGTGCTGACCTGCGAGTCGGCGGTCGGGGTCTGCGCGACCTGCTACGGCCGTTCGATGGCGACGGGCCAGCTGGTCGACGTCGGCGAGGCGGTCGGCATTGTCGCCGCCCAGTCGATCGGCGAGCCGGGCACGCAGCTGACGATGCGTACGTTCCACCAGGGTGGTGTCGCCGGTGACGACATCACGACCGGTCTGCCCCGTGTCACCGAGCTTTTCGAGGCCCGGGTGCCGAAGGGCAAGGCTCCGATCGCGGACGTCGACGGCCGCGTGCGGATCGAGGAGAGCGAGCGGTTCTGGAAGATCACCCTGATCCCGGACGACGGGTCGGAGGAGATCGTCTTCGACAAGCTGTCCAAGCGGCAGCGGCTCGCGAACACCCCGAACGGCCCGCTGGGCGACGGCGACCACGTGCACGTCGGCCAGCAGCTGCTCGAGGGCACGCCGGACCCGCACGAGGTCCTGCGCGTCATGGGCCCGCGCGAAGCGCAGATGCACCTCACGGACGAGGTCCAGAAGGTGTACCGGGCGCAGGGTGTGTCGATCCACGACAAGCACATCGAGGTCATCGTGCGGCAGATGCTGCGCCGCGTGACGATCATCGACTCCGGCGCCACGGACTTCCTGCCGGGCGAACTGCCCGAGCGGACGAAGTTCGAGGCGACGAACCGGGCCGCGGTCGCCGAGGGCGGCGAGCCGGCTTCGGGCCGTCCGGTGCTGATGGGGATCACGAAGGCGTCGCTGACCACGGACTCGTGGCTGTCGGCGGCCTCGTTCCAGGAGACCACGCGAGTCCTGACCGACGCGGCGATCAACGGCCGCTCGGACAAGCTCGTGGGCCTCAAGGAGAACGTCATCATCGGTAAGCTCATCCCGGCCGGTACGGGCATCAACAAGTACCGCAACATCCAGGTGCAGCCGACCGAGGAGGCCCGGGTCGCGGCGTACGCGATCCCGTCCTACGACGACGGTTACTACACCCCGGACGTGTTCGGTTCGGGCACCGGCGCCGCGGTTCCGCTGGACGACTACGACTTCGGTCGCGACTTCCGCTGAACCTCGCGTAGCTGAACGAAAAAGCCCCCGGTCCTCGTGGCCGGGGGCTTTTTCGTCGCGGTGGGTAGCAGGTCCGGAGACGGTACTTGTACGGTCGCGGCCCGTTTCCGGCTGGCATACCTTCGCGCGCGTGGCTGATGTCGTGCCCTTCACGGACAACTTCTCCGATCTCTCCAACGCCCAGGGCTACCAGTTCGAGTTCCGTTGCGAGCGCTGCGGGAACGGATACCGCTCGGCGTTCCAGCGGGACGCGATGGAGACCGGGCGCAGCATGTTGCGCGCGGTGGGTTCATTCTTCGGCGGGACGCTGCAGCAGTTGAGCAGCTCCGCGGACCAGTGGAAATACGACCGGGCGACGAACTCGTCGGCGAAGGACCGGGCGCTGACCGCGGCCGTCGAGGAGATCACCCCGCGGTTTCGCCAGTGCCGGGGCTGCAGCGACTGGATGTGCGCGGATCAGTGCTGGAACGAGGAAATCGGCCAGTGCCTGCGGTGTTCGCCAAGCGTGGCGGAGGAGATTTCGCGAGCGCAGGCGGCGGCGCAGCGGGACCAGATCTGGGACAAGGCGCGCGAGAAGAACTGGACCGGTGAGCTGGATCTGGACACTCGCGCGAAGCTCACCTGCCCCGGCTGCGGGCTGAAGGCGGACGGCGGGAAGTTCTGCACGGGGTGCGGGAGTTCGCTGACCCCGACTGTCCACTGTGGAGAGTGCGGCAAGGAATCCAAGGCGGGCGCGGTGTTCTGCGCGGACTGCGGGCACCGGCTCTGACCGGCGCGGGCGCGGCCGAGGAGACCCGGCCGCGCCCGTTTCCTCACATGTCCAGGTTTTCCTTGGTTTCCTTCGTCGTGTGGTCCCCGGCCTCGTCGCTCGCGCCCTGGGACTTCGTGATGTCGCGGGTGTTGCTGATCGTCTTGTCGACGAAGTCGAAGGCGCCCTTGCCGACGTAGGACGAGCCCTTGCTGAGGTCGGTCGGGTTCACGCCGATGACCTGCTTGACGGCCTCGCCCGGCGCGTTCTTCAGCGCGTCGACCGCGGCGGTGCCGAAGGCGCTTGCTTTGGTACCGGTGGCGTTGGCGACCGCGCCGGCGAGCGCCTTTTCCGTGCCGGGGGTGATCCGGGCTCCGGACGGGGTGAGCTTCGAGCCCTGCTTGATCATCTCGTCCGCCCACTTGGCGAGGAACGTCAGGAACTTCTCGATCAGCTGGCCGAGTTTGCCGAGGTGGCTGGTGACCCGGCTGACCGTGCTGGCCACGCGGGCGACCGACGCCGTCATGGCCGCCGCGACGGACGAGCCGAGGCTGACGACGGAGGCGGCGAGCGCGGGCAGCCACAGGTAGATCAGCCAGCTGACCAGTTCCGAGATCAGCGCCTTGACGACCTCCTCGATCACGGTCATCACCATCGACCACATCTGCAGCGTCTCGGCGACCGCGCCCGCGCTGGAGCCGATGCCCTTGATGCCCTCGGAGAACTGGGCCAGCGCCTTCTTCGCGGCGGCGCCGCCCTCGCCCTGCCAGTCCTTGAGCGCCTCGTCGCCTTCCTTGACGAAGTTGTCGGCCAGGGTGACGAAGCCCTTGCCGATCTCGACGAAGTTGCCGGACGCTTCCTTGAGAGCAGGACCGTCGCCGGTCACGAAGTGCAGGGCGTCCTGCAGCGGCTGGATCAGCTCGATCAGCATGTTGAGGCCGTTGCTGACCAGCCAGCCGACCGGGTCGAGCGCGAAGCTCGCCAGGTCCACCGCCGCGCCCGCGACGAAGCCGGCACCGTCCTGTACCAGCTGTCCGCTGGCCGAGGCGAAGTCGCCGAAGCTCTTGGCGTCGCCGTAGTTTTCGATGGCGCCGGAGATCGTGTTGACGCCCTTGCCGATGAACGGCGTCTTCTTGGCCGCTTCGAGCGCGTCGTGGCCGAACCCGTCTTCGTGCTTGATCTTTACGCCGTCGGCGACGCTGTCCTGTCCCATGAGTTCCCCTTGCTCAGAGCGGTCCGTCGATCTTCGCGTCGAACTTGCCGAAGGTCATGACGGTGTCCTTCTCGTGCCCGTCGTAGATCTCCGCGGCTTTGCCGAGCTTTTCCTGAAACACCTCGACGCCGCTCTTCATGGCCTCGAGCAATTGCTTGAGCTCTTCGAGCTTGCCGGTGTAGGTCTGCTTGGCGACCAGCCCGATCAGGCCCCACGATTTGTCGCCGACGTCGGCCTGTCCCACGAGGTTGCCGAACTTGCCCGCCTCGCTCTTGTAGTGGTCGAGCCCGGTCGAGTACTTCGTGATGGCGGTCGTGACGACGCTGTGGGTCATCGGTGGTCCTCCTCGTCGTTGAACAAGTTCTTGAGGAACTGGTCGCCCGCCGAAGCGGGAGGCGGCGGCGGGGGCGCCTGCGCCGGTCGCTGGTCGGTGCGAAGCAGGTTGTTGTTCGCGAAGTCCTCCTCGTCGCGAATCGGCGTCACCGGCCGCTGCGGCTGCGCCTCCGGGAGGTTGGACTCCAATTCCTCCACGGTGGTTCCCAACCCGGCCGCTTGGGCTTCGAGAACCTGCTCGGACACGTTCAGCCCGAAGGCCGTGCCCACGTGCTCGTCGACGATGTTCGCCTGCTTGCGCGCGGATTCGGCGACGGCCTGGTGCAGCGTCGCCAGGATCGTCGCCGCCAGCTGGTCGGGCTGCTGGCGCAGCGCGTCCGGGGAGAGCCGGAGGTCCTTGACCGAACCGCTCGGGCCCGCGACCACGGTGACCGCCCGGTCCGGCGACATCACCTGCGCTTCGAGCGCGTTCAGTTCCTCCTGCATGTCGCCGACCTTCGCGAACTGCGCCTCGGCCTGCTTGAGCTTCGTCTGGAACTTCTCGAACTCCGCGACGAGTCGGTCCATCTCTTCGGACACGGCGGTCACACCTTCCCTGCACCTCGCTGATGTGCGGGATTATGCCGCTTCTGTCGCCTTCGTGCTTCAAGAGTGCGGAATCCGGACCGGGTGATCACCGCAGGTCAGCAAACTGGCTGGCTACGACGGCGATTCGACCGGCCGGGATTCCTGGAGCCGGCGCAGGAGGCGGACCCGGCGCGGGGCGCGCGGGCGGAAGATCGTTTTGAAGAACAGGAGCCCGAGCGCGACCGGGACCAACCCGGCCAGGATCGTCAGTGCGACGGCGTCGTTGTTCTGGAACACCGTGTTCCACCAGATCGGGCCGATCCGCACCGGGACGACGTCGCCGCGCTCGGGCAGCTGGCCGAGGTGCCAGGTGGTGACGACCTCGCGGGTCTGGGTGCCGGCTGGGTAGGTGCCGCGAACCGCGGGGGACTGGCTGTCGCAGATCTGGGTGCGGTTGAGCCCGCAGGAGCGGCCGCGATCGCCTGCGGTGGAGTCGGTGACGGTGAGCTGGACTTCGCTGGCGAGACCGGCGGCCGCGGCGATGCCGTTGGCGATTGGCAACAGGCCGAGCACCACCATGGCCGCGGCGAGCAGGGAGCGCGTGAGCACAGTCGTCGGCGAGAGCGGTTGGCGGTCCATCGTTTCGCGGTACCGGTTCACGCGGTTCCGCACGAAGCCCCGGCTGTCTCCGAACCACCGGTCGTAGCTGGTTTCGGCACGGCTGAACTCGGTGCTGGGCCAGAGGTTCGGCGCCACGGCCGCGGCGAAAACGGCCAATCGGCGGGCGTTGCCGAGCAGCCGTTCTTCGTTGAGACCGTCCGCTTCGGCGGTCCACAGCGCGTCGCGCTCGAACACGACCTCGTGGACCCGGAACCACAGGTCGCTCAGGAGCAGTGCGCGGACTTCCGGGGTGAACACCCGGGCGGCGAACTCCGGATCCTCGGCGGTGACCTCGAACCTCCGGTCGAACTCCGGGTCCACCGCGAACTTTTCCAGCTCTGCGGTCGTTTTCGGAGTGCCGGCCTGGATCCGGGTGATCCGGGCGTCCTCGAACGGGGTGGCGTGTTCCGGTTCGAACGCTCCGGTGCGCGGGGTGATCCGCAGGACCGGGCTGTGCGGGATCCGAAGTTCGGTCATCGTGTAGATGCCGCCGAGGCGATCGGCGACCCGGTCGGCCGCGGAACCGTGACTGCTGAGCGGGTATTCGACGCCGAGCAGCCGATGTCCTTGGTGCTCGAGTTCGACCACCCGGCGCAGGGACAGGCTGTCTTGCCGGTCGAAGGCCGCGGTGCGGCCGCTCTGGGGCAGGACTCCGAACGTCGCTTGAGCGGTGGCGCCGAGGCGACGCAGCCGCCCGCGCTGTCGGGCGGACTGCCAGACCACGAAGGCGACGAACGCCACCGGCAGCGCGATCCACACCGCCCACGGCGCGTGCACGTCCATGCTCACCGCGAACCAGGTCATCGTCGTGCCGAAGAAGACCAGGCCGGTCGCGATGTTGCTGAGCGCCGAGGTGACGGTGCCGCCGCCCTCGACCCGGCCCGCTGTCCACAGCAGGAGGAATCCGGCGAGGTAGCCGACGGCGATGTACCAGGGGAACGGGTCTGCCATTGGGCGGATTATGCCGTTTCGGTCCGGTTCCCGCCCTCGAACCGCAGCTCAGTCGGCTCGCCGGGACCAAGAGTTCCCAGGATTTGATCACGAAACGATAACGAACATATCCGGCGAACAGCCCCCGCTCCGGCGGCCGAAGCGGCGAACATGCTTTGGGCCGAACGGAGCATCGCAGGTCAGCGCCGTCGCCTCGGCCGGGCGGACGACGCGGGGCGGGCAAGTCGGCCCAGTTCGTGGGATATTCACCCCTTCGGTCGATGTTCCCACGATTGATCACCGCATTGACAGTGCGTGCGGTTCGCCAGAGTATTTCGCGCATGTCCTTTCCGGTTGCCCTGGTGTGGCGTCTGCACGTGGATCTGCGCCAGCAGGCCAGTGCGCTGTGTAGGGATTCCTGACCTCTTCTCCCGGCCGCGTCCGGCTGGCTGATTTCTCTTGCCCCGCAACGGGTTCGACTACCCGAGGGGAATAAACGCTTTCTCTGTTCCGGGTGCGTTTCACGCTGCCCGAAGAACGGGGAAAGAAGTGCCTTCGCGGGCGCTTCACGGGAACACAAACAGGGAGACACAATGCGATTCAGCTCCTCATCGGGCGCCCCGCCCCGATGGCGGAAAGCGCTGACCGTCGCCGGTGCGGCCGCGCTCGCGATCGGTGCGGTGACCTACACCGGGTCCGCCACCAGCGCCTACGCCGACGTCCAGGTGGTCACCGACGCCAAGACCGCGTCCGACGGCAAGCAGTACTGGGTGCAGAACCACCTGGTGGGCAAGGACCTCGCCGCACAGGCGCGGTCCGCGGACGGCACGCCGAAGAAGTGGCTGCTGGTCTGGGCAGGCGACGAGAACATCGCCGACACCGCGGTGAAGGACGTCAAAAACCTGCCGGGTTCGCTCGGCGGCGGTCTCGGCAAAATCAAGAATGCCTTGCCTGGCCCCGATTTCCTCGCGGTGATCGACGCGACGCAAGGCTCGCCGACGTACGGCAAGGTGGTGAACACCGCGACCGTCGGCCCGCTCGTCGAAAACGAGCCGCACCACATGCAGTACGTGTGGCACAAGGGCGACACGATCTACGCCGGTGCGTTGTTCGCCGCGGCGACGTACGCGTTCGACGTCAGTGCGTTGCCCCAGTTGAAACTCAAGGGCATCAGCCTGCCGACGCAGACGCTCGGCGGTTCCGTGCCCGACGCGTACTGGGTGCTGAAGGACGGCACCGCGTACGGCACGTACATGGGCGGTCCGGTCGTGCCCGGCCCGTACGCCTACCAGGACGGCTCCACGCAGATCGGCAACGGTTTCGCGGGCAGCCCGGGCGAGGTCGTGCGCTTCGACAAGAACGCACAGGTGCTGTCGCAGAGTCCGGCGGCTACCCCGCAGGGCGACAACGCGAAGCTGTGCGACAACCTGCCGCAGCTGGGCAAACCGTCCTGCGCGAACCCGCACGGCATCCAGGCGCGCGAGGACCTCAACACCCTCGTCACCAGTGACTACGCCGAACCGCGCAACATCATTCTCGACCCGGTGAAGCAGCCGTCGCCGTATCTGCGCCGTCCGACGATCCGCACCTGGGACATCTCCGACCGCAACCACCCGAAGCTGAAGGCGGTGTCCTACCTGCAGGACGGGCCCCGGGCGAATCCGGCGGACCCGCTGCACTCGGAAAGCCGCGCGGTCATGGAGACCACGGTGACGAACCTGCCCGGCCACAAGGGCGCGTTCGCCGAGACGATGCAGGGCGGCGCGATCTTCTACACGCCGGACATCACGGCGAAGGAGCCGCACTGGATCGAGGTGTTCGACGACGGCACCGCGGGCAAGCCGATCTACTCGCAGAACGATTCCAACGGCGCCAGCTCCAACGGCGGCTGGCTGCAGACCAGCCCGGACGACCGGTTCCTGTACCACGCGGTGCAGGGCAGGCAGAAGGGCGCGCTCGGCCCGGACGACCCCGGCACCACCGGCGGCGTGTACGTGCTCGACATCCAGAAGCTGGTCGCGGCGGGCGACAAGGTCGAGGACATCAAGGGCCGCGTCGACACCAAGGAGAAGGCGCAGCAGGGCGGCGGGGGAGACCTGCCGACCGTCGTCGGCTCCGCGCCGATCAACCCGGGCGTGCCCGGGGCGGGCCCGCACTGGGGCGCGTACGACAACTTCGCGCTCGGCCAGGACGGTTTCTACCACGAAACCCAGCAGCCGCAGCACATCGCGGTGTCGAACTACTTCGTCGCCCGGTCCGGTTTGGACGGTGACCACAAGGTCAACCTGCTGAACCTGTCGCCGGACGGGAAGGTCGCGGTCGATCAGAACTTCCGCGACGAGTTCACCGGCCAGGTCGGCATCAACTTCAACCGGAAGTCGTGGCCGCACGGGGACTTCGGCAACGCCAAGCCGCACTCCGAGCTGTTCGTGGTCGCCGACCAGAACGTGAAGTAACTCCCTTCCCGGCGCGCGGGCGCCCGTCCGCGCGCCGGGATTCTCCCCGAAGAAGGTCTCCATGGATCACCACGTCACTCCGGCGCCCACCGGATCGTCCGGTGTGGACAGTGCCGCGCTGGTGCTGCGGCTGATACTGCTGCTGGCGACGGCTTTCCTCGCCGGCACCGGGATTCTGCGTCCGCTCGTCGGCCCGCTGCCGCGCAAGCTGTGGCTGACCACCGGCGCGCTGGGCGTCGGCTCGGCGGTGCTGGCCGGGGTGTCGGCGGCGACGGTCGACGTCAACCTCATCGCGCTGATCGTGCACGTCGTGCTCGCGCTGGCGGTGCCGGTGCTGTTGCGGTGGCCCTCGGCGGGTCGGTGGGCTTCGCTCGCGCTGGTCGTGCTCGTGGTGCTGGAAACCTCTGTCGACGGCACAGGCATCTCCTTCGCCATCGACACCGTGTACGTCGCTGCGGCCGCGCTGTGGTTCGGCGTGACCCTGTTGTCCGCGTGGGTGCCGGTGGAGGAGTGGCGCTCGACGCCGTTGCGCGTCGGTCCGCTGTCGGTCAGCCTCGCCGGACTGTTGACGCTCGCGGGCGTCGTGCAGCTCGGCGTCTCCGGAGTCGCCTTCGACCGGCGGCTGTACGAAACGCTCTTCGGCCTCTCGCTGAGCGTGGTGGTCCTGCTGCCCGCGGCGGTCACCGTGGTGTCGGCGATCTTGTTGTCCCGCAACGCTTCCCTTCGCGGCTACCGCTACGGCGTCGCCGGGGTCGCACTCGGCTTCGTCGCGTGGAGTGCGCTCGCCGCGGTGCCGCAGCCAGCGCCGCTGCCCGTGCCCGGGGTACCGCTGCTGGCGGACGCGAAAGTCGGCGGCGCGACCGTGCCGGTGCTGGTCAGCCCGCAACGGCCAGGTCGCAACCTCGTGCACTTCCCGGCGAGCGCGGGCCCGGACCTGTCCGCTGGCGTCGAAGGCGGGATCGTCACCACCGCGGCGGCGCGTGCCGGTGCGGAAGGCAGCTGGGCCGAGGTCGACCTGCCGCCCGGACGCAGCACTCTCGTGGTGCACAAGGGCGACGCGACCACGACGATCGACGTCGACGCGGGTACCGAGGCCGGCCCGACGGTCTCGGACGCCGACGCGCCGGAATGCGCGGAAGCCGCGCTCGGCGGTCTGGTGGCGGAGAAACGCGACGTGCTGACCAGCTGCCCCTCGGACGCGTTGTCGCCGGAGGACCGCGGTTCGCTGGTGAAACTGATCGAATTCCTCGCCTCGCGGAAGCCGTCGGCGATCACCTTGGTCGAGGACCGGTCGCCGCGTGGCGTACAGGCCGCGCAGCTCGTCCGCGACACCGCTGCCCACGTCGGTCTGCCGGTGCGCCCGGACGCGGCGGCCGACACCGCGCTGGTGGTCGTCTCCGGCTGGAGCGACGGGTACCTCGCGATGAGCCGCGCCGCCGAATCGCAGCGGCTCAAACCGACCCACCAGTTCGGCCTGTACCTCGCGCCGTGGCTGCTCAACGGACCCATCGTGAACACCGTGGCCAGCGCCGCCATGCCGCTGCGCTTCGACCCGCGCGACCAGCTCGCGGTGAGCTACGCGGTGGCCGTCGGCAACAGCTTCGGCGGGGAAAGCCCGTCGCTCGGCGGGTTCCGGACCTGGCTCGGTCCACAGTGGACCGCGGTGAACGGCGAGGTGCAGCTGTTCGCGGCGGCTCAGGTCAACGCGATGCCGATGTACCCCAACGAACCGCACGCGCCCGGCATGCAGGCCGCGCGCGACTACGCCGGGCAATGGATCCCCGACGGAACCATCGTCCCGATCAGCGGCGCGCTCCGCTGACCCCGCAGTTCCCCGAAGAAAGGAAACCCCTGATGAAACGCACTGCCGCCCGGATCCTGCTGCCGCTCGCCGCGGCCGGGGCGTTCGCCGGATTCGCCGGGGGAGTGGCCAGCGCCGCCACTCCCGCCGCCCCCGCTGCCCCCGGCACGCCCGCCGCGGGCCTCCCCTCGCTGCCGACCGGAGGCCTTCCGTCCCTGCCGACGGGTGGCCTTCCGTCGCTGCCGACTGGGGGCCTGCCCTCCCTGCCGACGGGCGGCCTGCCGTCGCTCCCGACCGGTGGCCTGCCCTCCCTGCCGGGCCTGCCCGGCCTCCCCGGCGCGCCGACCGGCGGCGGTCCGTCGGTCTGGGTCGTCCCCGGCCTCGACGCGGGCAGCGTCCTCGGCCCGACCACGCAAGCCCCGGCCCAGCTCCTCGCGCCGGTGTTCAACCTCGTCACCGCCGTTTCCTGAGCACAGAAGGAGAAAAGCCATGAAGAAGACTGTCGTCCGAGCCGTCGCCGCCACCGCGCTCGCCGGAGCCGCCGTGCTCGGCGCCGCCGCGCCCGCGCTGGCCGCCGCTCAGGACCAGCCCGGCGTCACCGTCGTCGACGAGCCGGACACGTCGAACCTGAACAACATCTGGACGTTCGCGCCGCTGGGCGTGCCCGTGCTGGGCCTGATCCAGTCGCTGAACGGCGTCCCCGGCCGGATCCTGCCCGGCTGACCCGGCTCCGCCGGTGGTTCCCCTCGTCCCCGGGAACCACCGGCGGCCCGGGCGGGGCCTGGCGAAAGAAGGAACATGGACAGACAGCTGATCGGCCGGCTCGCGATCGCCGGCATCACGGTGGCCGCCGTCGCCGCGACCGTAGTGATCCTCGGCGCCGGCGACGACCCCGCGCCCGCCCCGGCCGCAGTGGCCGCGCCGGCCGCCGAAGCGCCGAAGCGCGCCCCGGACCGCACCGTCACCCGCACCCTGGCCCCGACGACGTCGACCGCCCCGGCCGCACCCGTTCCGTCCAGCTGGCAGATCACCTACGAACTCGCCGGCTCCGGCACCGCCACCGTGGTTTACGACGACAACGGCCTCGGCCTGGTGCACCAAGAGCTGTCCGTGCCGTTGCCCTGGAGCAAGACGCTGACCTGGCCGAAGACGGCCGTCGCGCCGACCGTGCAGCTGATGGGCCAGTCGAGCGGACCGGTCGAATGCCGGGTCTCGGTGAACGGCGTGCTGGCGCGGTCCGCGAAAGCCGCCGACGGCGAGGTCGCCACCTGCGCGGGACGGCTCAGCTGAGGTCCTTGGAGAACCAGTGCTCGGCGTACTGGTCGTCGTTGAACGCCTCGACCTCCGCGTAGCCCATCGACGCGTACAGCGCGCGTGCTTCGACCAGATCGTCCCGGGTGTCGAGCCGCATCCGGGACGAGCCCAGCCGCCTCGCCGCCTCTTCGGCCGCCGCGACGATCAGCTTTCCGCCGCCGTGCCCGCGGTGCTCCGGGCGGATGTAGACCTTCGTCAACGCGCTCAGCCCCGGCTCGACCATCCGGACCCCGACGCAGCCGGCGGGCTTCCCGTCCCGGTAGGCCATCAGGAACGCCCCGGTCGGCGCGACGAGGTCGGCGCTGGGCTCGTCGGCCAGCGCCTCGTCCACCTCGGCGGGGGTGGCCGGGCGGCCGTAATACCGCGACGCGACCTCGTCCAGGTACTCGCGCAGGATCGCCGCGGCCTCGGGGTGTCCGGGCGCGATTTCGCTGATCTTCCAGTCCACGTCCCTCATCTTGGGGAGGCCGTCCACCGATTTGCCCGGCAGGTACCGTGCAGAACGGCAGGGGAACCGAACGAGGAGGCGACATGGACGGCAGCGAGAACGTCGACCAGCCGGGGGACAAGAAGACCGGCGGCAGCCATGCCGCGCCGGAGGGGGCTGGAGTGCACCCGCTGATCGATCTGTCGCGCGACCCCAATCCGGGCAAGCCCGACCACGCAAAGCCGGACGAGGACTGACCCGCGGCCCGGCCCGGCGGGGGCCCGCCGCCGGGCCGGGTTTCGCGCTCTGTCCCGGTGCGGCGATCGTCGCCCCGGGACCGCTCCATTGTGGAGCACCCAGCGGCGCTTCTCCTTGCCGCTGACGAATTTCTCTCGCGTTCTTAACGCCGCCCGCGCACCGCGGATAAACCCCGATGAGGACTTCGCGGGATCCCGACTCGGCCCGCGCGCTCCCCTCGCCGGGTGAGTTCGCCGCAGCCGCTCCCGCACGCGACGCGCAGCGTTCTTCGCAGACCCAGGCATCCCGCCGCCGGATCCAGTGCGGCAGGTCACTCGGGTTGCTGAGAACCCCCGGGCGCCTCTGCCGCACTCAACGCGGCTCCGGGGCGCGGGCTCGGAAGCGGGTCCATCCAGTGGTCGCCCCGTCCCGGCATCCGAGCCGGAGTGCGCTCTGACCGCGGCAACTCCCCCGGGAATAGCGTCCCGCCGCACGGCGTTCTGCATCCCGGGAAGTCCCGCGCGGCGCCGTCCCAAGGCCCCGATCTGGGGTTACGATGACCGGTCGGCGACCGTAGCGACCCCCCGCCCGGACCGCTCCGCGAGTGGACGGGTATCTTTGGAGACCGTGCCCGGCAGGCGTCGGGCCGCTCCGCGTGCCGTTGGGCATGAGCGGGGTGCTTTTGCACCCGGTTCACCGGCCTCGCCACGTGGGGTTCCGACGGAAAATCCCTCCGGGAAGTTACCGGTCGCGAGACCGTGACGCGGGCCGACACGCCCGACCGCGGGGACCGGTGAAGACACGAAGAAGCAAGATCACGACAGGAAGCTGGTCCATTGCCCACGATCCAGCAGCTGGTCCGCAAGGGCCGCCAGGACAAGGCTGCCAAGCAGAAGACCGCGGCCCTCAAGGGGAGCCCGCAGCGTCGTGGCGTGTGCACCCGCGTGTACACCACGACCCCGAAGAAGCCGAACTCGGCCCTGCGCAAGGTTGCTCGTGTGAAGCTGACCAGCGGCATCGAGGTCACCGCATACATCCCCGGTGAGGGTCACAACCTCCAGGAGCACTCGATGGTGCTCGTGCGCGGCGGTCGTGTGAAGGACCTGCCGGGTGTTCGGTACAAGATCATCCGCGGTTCGCTCGACACCCAGGGTGTGAAGAACCGGAAGCAGGCGCGCAGCCGTTACGGCGCGAAGAAGGAGAAGAGCTAATGCCTCGCAAGGGTCCGGCGCCGAAGCGGCCGCTGATCTCCGACCCCGTCTACGCCTCCCCGCTGGTCACCCAGCTGGTGAACAAGGTGCTGAAGGACGGCAAGCGGTCCCTGGCCGAGCGCATCGTCTACGGCGCGCTGGAAGGCGCTCGCGAGAAGACCGGCACCGACCCGGTCGTCACGCTGAAGCGCGCGCTCGACAACGTGAAGCCCACCATCGAGGTGAAGAGCCGTCGCGTCGGCGGCGCCACCTACCAGGTGCCGATCGAGGTCAAGCCCGGCCGCTCCACCACGCTGGCCCTGCGCTGGCTGGTCTCCTTCTCGCAGCAGCGCCGCGAGAAGACGATGATCGAGCGGCTGCAGAACGAGCTGCTGGACGCGAGCAACGGCCTTGGCGCCAGCGTCAAGCGCCGCGAAGACACGCACAAGATGGCCGAGTCCAACAAGGCCTTCGCGCACTACCGCTGGTGATGACCGCCCGGCTGCCGATAGAAGCCATGCCGGGCCCCACGTTCGAGACAGGGGAACATTCTCGTGGCACGTGAAGTGCTGACCGACCTCAACAAGGTCCGCAACATCGGCATCATGGCGCACATCGACGCCGGTAAGACCACCACCACCGAGCGGATCCTGTTCTACACCGGGATCAACTACAAGCTCGGCGAAGTCCACGACGGCGCCGCCACGATGGACTGGATGGAGGAGGAGCAGAAGCGGGGCATCACCATCACCTCGGCTGCGACCACCACCTTCTGGAACGACTACCAGATCAACCTGATCGACACCCCCGGGCACGTCGACTTCACCGTCGAGGTGGAGCGCAACCTGCGGGTGCTCGACGGCGCGGTCGCCGTCTTCGACGGCAAGGAAGGCGTCGAGCCGCAGTCCGAGCAGGTCTGGCGGCAGGCGGACAAGTACGACGTCCCGCGCATCTGCTTCGTCAACAAGATGGACAAGCTGGGCGCGGACTTCTACTACACCCTGAAGACCATCGAGGACCGTCTCGGCGTCCGGCCGCTGGCCATCCAGCTGCCGATCGGCGCGGAGAACGACTTCGAGGGCGTCATCGACCTGGTCCGGATGAAGGCTCTGGTCTGGCGCGGCGAGGTCAAGAAGGGCGAGGACTACGCCGTCGAGGACATCCCGGCCGAGCTGGCCGACCGCGCGGCCGAGTACCGCGAGAAGCTGATCGAGGCCGTCTCGGAGACCGACGACGCGCTGATGGAGAAGTTCCTCGAGGGCGAAGAGCTGTCGCAGGACGAGATCAAGAACGGCATCCGCCACCTCGTCGTCACCCGCGAGGCGTTCCCGGTCCTGGCCGGCTCCGCGTTCAAGAACAAGGGCGTGCAGCCGATGCTGGACGCGGTCATCGACTACCTGCCGTCCCCGCTGGACGTGCCGCCGGTCGAGGGCCTGCTGCCGGACGGCGAGACCCCGGTCACCCGCCACGCGACGACCGAGGAGCCGTTCTCCGCGCTCGCGTTCAAGATCGCCGCGCACCCGTTCTTCGGCAAGCTGACCTACATCCGGGTCTACTCGGGCAAGGTCGCCGCCGGAGCGCAGGTCGTCAACGCGACCAAGGAGCGCAAGGAGCGCATCGGGAAGATCTTCCAGATGCACTCCAACAAGGAGAACCCGGTCGACGAGGCCCTGGCCGGCCACATCTACGCGGTCATCGGCCTGAAGGACACCACCACCGGGGACACCCTGGCGGACCCGCAGAACCCGGTCGTCCTCGAGTCGATGACCTTCCCGGACCCGGTCATCAAGGTGGCCATCGAGCCGAAGACGAAGGCCGACCAGGAGAAGCTCTCCCTGGCGATCCAGAAGCTCGCCGAGGAGGACCCCACGTTCCAGGTCAACCTGGACGAGGAGACCGGTCAGACGATCATCGCCGGCATGGGCGAGCTCCACCTCGAGGTGCTCGTCAACCGGATGAAGTCCGACTACAAGGTCGAGGCGAACATCGGCAAGCCGCAGGTCGCCTACCGCGAGACCATCAAGAAGACCGTGGACAAGCTCGACTACGTCCACAAGAAGCAGACCGGTGGTTCCGGCCAGTTCGCGAAGGTCATCGTGAAGCTGGAGCCGCTCGAGCGCACCGACGGTGCTCTCTACGAGTTCGACAACAAGGTGACCGGTGGCCGCGTGCCGCGGGAGTACATCCCGTCGGTCGACGCGGGCGCCCAGGACGCGATGCAGTACGGCGTGCTGGCCGGCTACCCGCTCGTCGGGTTGAAGTTCACCTTGTTGGATGGCGCGTACCACGAGGTCGACTCTTCCGAAATGGCGTTCAAGATCGCCGGTTCCATGGCGATGAAGGAAGCCGCGAAGAAGGCCGGCCCGGTCATCCTCGAGCCGATGATGGCCGTCGAGGTCACGACTCCCGAGGACTACATGGGTGACGTGATCGGCGACCTCAACTCCCGCCGTGGCCAGATCCAGGCCATGGAGGAGCGCGCCGGTACCCGTGTCGTGAAGGCACTGGTTCCGCTGTCGGAGATGTTCGGCTACGTCGGCGACCTGCGGTCCCGTACCCAGGGCCGGGCGAACTACTCCATGGTGTTCGACTCCTACGCCGAGGTTCCCGCGAACGTCGCGAAGGAAATCATCGCGAAGGCGACGGGGGAGTAATCCCCTCCGCTCGCGGGCATTAAGGGACTCTCCTGAACGTCCGCAGCAACGACGAAGGAACATTCGCGGGGTGGCAGCCACGCTGCCCCGCGAGCACAAGCAAATCCAGTCCAGGAGGACATTCCAGTGGCGAAGGCGAAGTTCGAGCGGAGCAAGCCGCACGTCAACATCGGCACCATCGGTCACGTCGACCACGGCAAGACCACGCTGACCGCGGCGATCACCAAGGTTCTGCACGACGCGTACCCGGAGCTGAACGAGGCCCGTGCGTTCGACCAGATCGACAACGCGCCGGAAGAGAAGCAGCGCGGTATCACGATCAACATCTCGCACGTCGAGTACCAGACCGAGAAGCGGCACTACGCGCACGTGGACGCCCCCGGTCACGCTGACTACATCAAGAACATGATCACCGGCGCCGCGCAGATGGACGGCGCGATCCTGGTGGTCGCGGCGACCGACGGCCCGATGCCGCAGACCCGCGAGCACGTGCTGCTGGCCCGCCAGGTCGGCGTGCCCTACATCGTGGTGGCGCTGAACAAGGCCGACATGGTCGACGACGAGGAGATCCTCGAGCTCGTCGAGCTGGAGGTCCGCGAGCTGCTGTCCTCGCAGGAGTTCCCGGGCGACGACGCGCCGGTCGTGCGCGTGTCCGGCCTCAAGGCCCTCGAGGGCGACGAGAAGTGGGGCCAGGCGGTCCTCGACCTCATGCACGCCGTCGACGACAACGTCCCGGACCCGGTGCGTGACCTCGAGAAGCCGTTCCTGATGCCGATCGAGGACGTCTTCACCATCACCGGTCGCGGCACCGTCGTGACCGGTCGCGTGGAGCGCGGCCAGGTCAACGTGAACGAAGAGGTCGAGATCGTGGGTATCCGCGAGAAGTCGACCAAGACCACCGTCACCGGTGTCGAGATGTTCCGCAAGCTGCTCGACTCGGGCCAGGCGGGCGACAACGTCGGCCTCCTGCTCCGCGGCATCAAGCGCGAGGACGTCGAGCGCGGCCAGGTCGTCGTGAAGCCGGGCACCACCACCCCGCACACCGAGTTCGAGGGCCGGGTCTACATCCTGTCCAAGGACGAGGGCGGCCGGCACACCCCGTTCTTCAACAACTACCGCCCGCAGTTCTACTTCCGCACCACGGACGTGACCGGCGTCGTGACCCTCCCCGAGGGCACCGAGATGGTCATGCCGGGCGACAACACGGACATCAGCGTCGTGCTGATCCAGCCGGTCGCCATGGACGAGGGTCTGCGCTTCGCCATCCGCGAGGGTGGCCGGACCGTCGGCGCGGGCCAGGTTACCAAGATCATCAAGTGACGTCGGCGCCCTGAATTCGGGTCAATACACCCCCGAGTTCAGGGCGTCAACTCACGTGTGCGACACTATTCAGGTTGCTCGTCCTGGGGCGGCCGAATCCTTACGGGTTCCGGCCGCCCTGGCACGAGCGGCCACGGTCCGTGGAGCTCTTCCTTCGGGTGAGGCTAGCGGGCAAAGGCCAGTAGGGACGACCTTCGCGTCGGCCCGCGGCCTCCTCACGTAGAGGAAGACCAGGCAAGACGACGATCCTTAGGGATCCGTCTGTGCGGCGGGCGCGACACGCCCGACCGCGTGGACCGGGGACAGGGCCGTTGAACTGCTGAAACCCGGGTTCCGGCCCAGGTTGACGAGACAAAGCGGCACGAGACGACAAGGAACGCAGCCACCATGGCGGGACAGAAGATCCGCATCCGGCTCAAGGCCTACGACCACGAGGCGATCGACACCTCGGCGCGCAAGATCGTGGAAACGGTCACGCGCACCGGCGCCCGTGTTGTCGGGCCGGTGCCGCTGCCTACCGAGAAGAACGTTTACTGCGTCATCCGCTCGCCGCACAAGTACAAGGACTCGCGCGAGCACTTCGAGATGCGCACGCACAAGCGTCTGATCGACATCCTCGACCCGACGCCGAAGACGGTGGACGCGCTCATGCGCATCGACCTCCCGGCGAGCGTCGACGTCAACATCCAGTAAGCGTTGGGCGAGCGGCGGAGATAAGAACTCATGTCTGACAGGCAAATGAAGGGCATCCTGGGCACCAAGCTCGGCATGACCCAGGTCTTCGACGAGCAGAACCGGGTCGTCCCGGTCACTGTCGTCAAGGCCGGTCCGAACGTGGTGACCCAGGTCCGGACCACCGACAAAGACGGCTACGCGGCCGTGCAGCTGGCGTTCGGCGCGGTCGACCCGCGCAAGGTGAACAAGCCGCGCACCGGCCACTTCGAGAAGGCGGGCGTGACGCCGCGCCGGCACCTCGCCGAGCTGCGCACCACCGACGCCGAGACCTACGAGGTCGGCCAGGAGATCACCGCCGAGGTGTTCGAGGCAGGCACCACGGTCGACGTGACCGGTACCAGCAAGGGCAAGGGCTACGCCGGTGTCATGAAGCGCCACGGCTTCAAGGGCCAGGGCGCGAGCCACGGTGCGCAGGCCGTGCACCGCAAGCCGGGTTCCATCGGCGGCTGCGCCACGCCGGGCCGCGTGTTCAAGGGCCTGCGGATGGCGGGCCGGATGGGTAGCGACCGGGTCACCACGCAGGGCCTGACCGTGCACGCGGTGCGTGCCGAGGACGGCCTGCTGCTGATCAAGGGCGCGGTGCCCGGTCCCAAGGGCGGCCTGCTGTTCGTGCGCAGCGCCGCGAAGGGTGGTAACTGACGATGACGAGCGTCGAGCTGAAGACCCCGGCCGGTAAAGCCGACGGCACCGTCGAGCTCCCCGGGGAGATCTTCGACGTGCAGGCCAACGTCGCGCTGATGCACCAGGTCGTGGTGGCCCAGCTGGCCGCCGCGCGCCAGGGCACGCACGACACGAAGACCCGCGGTGAGGTCTCCGGTGGCGGCAAGAAGCCGTACCGGCAGAAGGGCACCGGTCGCGCCCGCCAGGGTTCGACCCGCGCGCCGCAGTTCGCCGGCGGTGGCGTCGTGCACGGCCCCACGCCGCGCGACTACACCCAGCGCACCCCGAAGAAGATGAAGGCCGCCGCCCTGCGTGGCGCCCTCTCCGACCGGGCTCGCGCCGGCCAGCTGCACGTCGTGACGGAACTGGTCACCGGCGAGAAGCCGTCGACCAAATCCGCCAAGGCGGCGATCGCCGCCGCGACCCAGGCCAAGCGCGTTCTCGTGGTCCTGCACCGCGACGAGGAGCTCGCCTGGGTGTCCGCGCGGAACCTGCCGTACGTGCACCTGATCTGGGCTGACCAGCTCAACACCTACGACGTACTGGTCAACGACGACGTCGTGTTCACCAAGGCCGCCTACGACACGTTCGTGGCAGGTCCCGTCCGCGGGAAGGTCGTCAAGGCCCTCGCGCGTTCGAGCGAGGTTTCGGAAGGGAGTGACGAGAAGTGAGCTCGGTCGCCATCCCGGACCCCCGCGACATCCTGCTCGCGCCGGTGATCTCCGAGAAGTCCTACGGGCTGCTCGAGGACCACAAGTACACGTTCATCGTCCGTCCGGACGCCAACAAGACCCAGATCAAGATCGCGGTCGAGAAGGTGTTCGGCGTGAAGGTCGTCAGCGTCAACACGGCCAACCGCCAGGGCAAGCGGAAGCGGACTCGTACCGGCTTCGGCAAGCGCAAGGACACCAAGCGCGCCATCGTGACTCTTTCGCCGGAAAGCAAGGCGATCGAGATCTTCGGCGGACCCACCGCGTAAAGGACTGAGCTGAGTATGGGCATCCGCAAGTACAAGCCGACGACCCCGGGTCGTCGCGGTTCGAGCGTCTCGGACTTCGCCGAGATCACCCGGTCCACGCCGGAGAAGTCGCTGCTGCGTCCGCTGAGCAAGACCGGCGGCCGCAACGCTTCGGGCAAGATCACCACCCGGCACAAGGGCGGTGGCCACAAGCGCGCCTACCGCGTGATCGACTTCCGTCGCCACGACAAGGACGGCGTGCCGGCCAAGGTCGCGCACATCGAGTACGACCCCAACCGCACCGCGCGCATCGCGCTGCTGCACTACGCCGACGGCGAGAAGCGCTACATCATCGCGCCGGACAAGCTGAAGCAGGGCGACACGGTCGAGAACGGCCCGCGCGCCGACATCAAGCCGGGCAACAACCTGCCGCTGCGCAACATCCCGGTCGGCACCGTGATCCACGCGATCGAGCTCCGCCCCGGCGGCGGCGCGAAGATGGCCCGGTCCGCCGGCGCCCGCGTGCAGCTCGTCGCCAAGGACGGTCCTTACGCCCAGCTGCGTCTCCCCTCGGGCGAGATCCGCAACGTGGACGTGCGCAACCGCGCGACCGTCGGCGAGGTCGGCAACTCGGAGCACTCGAACATCAACTGGGGCAAGGCGGGCCGCAACCGCTGGCGCGGCAAGCGCCCGACTGTCCGCGGTGTCGTGATGAACCCGGTCGACCACCCGCACGGCGGTGGCGAGGGCAAGACCTCCGGTGGCCGTCACCCGGTGAACCCGAACGGCAAGCCCGAAGGCCGCACCCGCAAGAGCAAGCCGTCCGACAAACTGATCGTCCGCCGCCGGCGCACCGGCAAGAAGCGCTGAGCAGGGAGGTAGAAGCACATGCCACGCAGCCTTAAGAAGGGCCCGTTCGTGGACGACCACCTGCTCAAGAAGGTGGACGCTCTCAACGAATCGGGCAAGAAGACCGTGATCAAGACTTGGTCGCGGCGCTCCACGATCATCCCCGACTTCCTCGGGCACACGATCGCGGTGCACGACGGCCGCAAGCACGTCCCGGTGTTCGTCACCGAGGCGATGGTGGGTCACAAGCTGGGCGAGTTCGCCCCGACGCGGACCTTCAAGGGCCACATCAAGGACGACCGCAAGTCGCGCCGCCGCTGAGCGGGCCAGAGAAAGTTAAGGGAAGCAGATGAACGCCCAGTCAAACGCCACGGCCACGGCAGAAGAGCTGCCCACGGCCGTCGCGCGGGCTCGTTTCGTCCGGGACGCGCCGATGAAGGTGCGCCGGGTGATCGAGCTCGTCAAGGGTCGTAGCGTCAGCGAGGCCTTGGCCGTGCTCCGGTTCGCGCCGCAGGCTGCCAGCACGCAGCTCGCGAAGGTCATCGCCAGCGCGGCGGCCAACGCCGAGAACAACCTCCAGCTGGACCCGGAGACGCTCTGGATCAAGTCCGCGACCGCCGACGAGGGCCCGACCCTCAAGCGCATCCGTCCGCGGGCCCAGGGCCGTGCGTACCGGATCCGCAAGCGCACCAGCCACATCACCGTGGTGGTCGAGTCGCGGCCTGCGGAGAAGAAGAGCAACAAGAAGGCAGGTGGCCGGTAGTGGGCCAGAAGATCAACCCGCACGGCTTCCGCCTGGGTATCACCACTGACTGGAAGTCGCGCTGGTACGCCGACAAGCAGTACGCGGAGTACGTGGCCGAGGACGTCAAGATCCGCAAGCTGCTCTCCACCGGCATGGAGCGCGCCGGCATCTCCAAGGTCGAGATCGAGCGCACCCGTGACCGCGTCCGCGTCGACATCCACACCGCCCGGCCGGGCATCGTCATCGGCCGCCGCGGCGCGGAGGCCGACCGGATCCGCGGCGCGCTGGAGAAGCTGACCAAGAAGCAGGTCCAGCTGAACATCCTCGAGGTGAAGAACCCCGAGGCCGACGCGCAGCTGGTCGCCCAGGGCGTCGCGGAGCAGCTGAGCAACCGCGTGGCGTTCCGCCGCGCGATGCGCAAGGCGATCCAGACCTCCATGCGCTCGCCGCAGGTCAAGGGCATCCGCGTGCAGTGCGGCGGTCGTCTCGGCGGTGCCGAGATGTCCCGTTCCGAGCACTACCGCGACGGCCGGGTCCCGCTGCACACGCTGCGCGCTGACATCGACTACGGCTTCTTCGAGGCCAAGACGACGTTCGGCCGCATCGGCGTGAAGGTGTGGATCTACAAGGGCGAGCTCGTCGGCGGGCTGAAGGCGCGCGCCGAGCGCGACGCCGCCGCGTCGGCAGCGGACCGCGCGCCGCGCCGCGACCGCGGGGACCGGCCGTCCCGGCCGCGTCGTTCCGGTTCGTCGGGCACGACCCCGACCTCCACCGAGGCCGGCCGCGCCGCCGCGGCCGCGAAGAGCGACACCGCTACTGAGGCGGCGGCCCCGGCCACCGAGACCGCAGAAAAGACGGAGGGCTGAGACGTGCTCATCCCGCGCAGGGTCAAGCACCGCAAGCAGCACTCCCCGAAGCGCCACGGTGCCGCCAAGGGCGGTACCAAGGTCAACTTCGGCGAGTACGGCATCCAGGCGCTTGAGCACAGCTACGTGACGAACCGGCAGATCGAGTCCGCTCGTATCGCCATGACCCGTCACATCAAGCGTGGCGGCAAGGTGTGGACGACGATCTACCCGGACCGCCCGCTGACCAAGAAGCCGGCGGAAACCCGCATGGGTTCCGGCAAGGGTTCGCCCGAGTGGTGGATCGCCAACGTGAAGCCGGGCCGCGTGATGTTCGAGATCAGCTTCCCGAACGAGGAGACCGCCCGCGAGGCGCTCCGCCGCGCGATCCACAAGCTGCCCATGAAGTGCCGCATCGTGACCCGGGAAGGTGAGTTCTGATGGCTAACGGAGCCGCACAGGCATCCGAGCTGCGTGAGCTCACCGCCGAAGAGCTCGTGCTGCGTCTGAAGGAATACAAGGAGGAGCTCTTCAACCTCCGCTTCCAGATGGCGACCGGGCAGCTGGACAACAACCGTCGGCTGCGCACCGTCCGCACGGACATCGCGCGGATCTACACGGTCATGCGCGAGCGCGAGCTCGGCCTGTCCGTGGCTCCCGACGCCGAAAGTGAAGGTGCCGCATGAGCGAGGCTGCCACCGAGAAGACCGTCCGCAACTACCGCAAGGTCCGCGAGGGTTACGTCGTCTCGGACAAGATGGACAAGACGATCGTGGTCGAGCTCGAAGACCGCAAGAAGCACCCGCGCTACTCGAAGGTCGTCCGCACCACCTCCAAGGTGAAGGTGCACGACGAGAACAACGAGGCGGGCGTGGGCGACCGGGTCACCCTGATGGAGACCCGGCCGCTGTCGGCCACCAAGCGCTGGCGTCTGGTGCAGGTCGTGGAGAAGGCCAAGTAAGCAGGGCTCTTCGGAGTCCTTGGTTCCGCAAGGCTCGCCGACAGGCGAGAACCAGCGCGACATACAGGAGTTGACGTGATCCAGCAGGAGTCGCGGCTTCGGGTTGCCGACAACACCGGTGCTAAGGAAATCCTTTGCATCCGCGTGCTCGGCGGCTCCGGGCGGCGCTACGCCGGCATCGGCGACATCATCGTCGCCACCGTGAAGGACGCCATCCCGGCCGCCGGGGTGAAGAAGGGCGATGTCGTCAAGGCAGTCATCGTCCGCACGGTGAAGGAGCGCCGTCGTCCGGACGGTTCCTACATCCGGTTCGACGAGAACGCCGCCGTGCTCATCAAGAACGACAACGAGCCCCGGGGCACCCGCATCTTCGGCCCGGTGGGCCGCGAGCTGCGCGACCGAAAGTTCATGAAGATCATTTCGCTCGCGCCGGAGGTGCTGTGATGAAGGTGAAGAAGGGCGACACGGTCGTCGTTATCGCCGGCAAGGACAAGGGCGCCAAGGGCAAGGTCATCCAGGCCTACCCGGACCGCGAGCGCGTGCTGGTCGAGGGTGTCAACCGGATCAAGAAGCACACCCGGATCACCCAGACCCAGCGCGGCGCGCAGTCCGGCGGCATCGTGACCCAGGAAGCGCCCATCCACGTCTCGAACGTGATGGTCGTGGACTCGGACGGCAAGCCGACCCGGGTGGGCTACCGCATCGGCGAGGACGGCAAGAAGGTCCGGGTCTCGCGCCGGAACGGCAAGGACATCTGACATGACCACCGCAGAGAAGATCGTGCCGCGTCTCAAGACCCGGTACCGCGAAGAGATCAAGGGCGAGCTCCAGAAGGAGTTCTCCATCCCCAACGTGCACCAGATTCCCGGCGTCACCAAGATCGTCGTGAACATGGGTGTCGGGGACGCCGCCCGGGACAGCAAGCTGATCGACGGCGCGGTCCGCGACCTCGCCCTGATCACCGGGCAGAAGCCGGAGATCCGCAAGGCTCGCAAGTCCATCGCGCAGTTCAAGCTGCGCGAGGGCCAGCCGATCGGCGCGCGCGTCACGCTGCGCGGCGACCGGATGTGGGAATTCCTCGACCGGCTGCTGACCATCGCGCTGCCCCGTATCCGCGACTTCCGCGGTCTTTCGGCCAAGCAGTTCGACGGCAACGGCAACTACACGTTCGGTCTCAACGAGCAGTCGATGTTCCACGAGATCAACCCGGACGACATCGACCGCCCCCGTGGCATGGACGTCACCGTCGTCACCACCGCCACCACCGACGACGAGGGCCGGGCGCTGCTGCGCAAGCTCGGTTTCCCGTTCAAGGAGAACTGAGATGGCCAAGAAAGCGCTGATCAGCAAGGCCTCGAAGAAGCCGAAGTTCGCGGTGCGCGCCTACACCCGTTGCAACCGGTGCGGGCGTCCGCACTCGGTCTACCGCAAGTTCGGCCTGTGCCGGATCTGCCTCCGGGAAATGGCGCACGCAGGTGAACTGCCCGGCGTTCACAAGTCCAGCTGGTAAGGCTCGAAACTCTATTCCCAGTTCGCCACAGGCCCCGCCGACCCGGCCGGACACCGTTCCGGCCGGGCGAGGCGGGGAACCAGGCGAGAAAGGTTGACAGGTCACCATGACGATGACCGACCCGATCGCAGACTTCTTGACCCGTCTGCGCAACGCGAACTCGGCGTACCACGACGAGGTCGTGCTTCCGCACTCGAAGATCAAGGCGAACATCGCCGAGATCCTCAAGCGCGAGGGCTACATCGCGAGCTACCGCGACGAGCCGGGCGAGAAGCACAAGAACCTGGTCGTCGAGCTGAAGTACGGCCCCAACCGCGAGCGGAGCATCGCCGGCCTTCGCCGCGTCTCCAAGCCGGGTCTGCGGGTCTACGCAAAATCGACCGAACTGCCGTCCGTGCTCGGCGGCCTCGGCGTCGCGATCATCTCGACGTCCGCGGGTCTGCAGACCGACCGGCAGGCCAAGCGCAACAACGTGGGCGGCGAAGTCCTCGCCTACGTCTGGTAAGGAAGGGGGCACAGACATGTCACGCATCGGAAAGCTGCCGGTCTCCGTCCCCTCCGGGGTCGAGGTGACCATCGACGGCCAGAACGTCAAGGTCAAGGGGCCGAAGGGCACCTTGGAGCACACTGTCGCCGAGCCGATCACCGTCGAGCGCGGCGAGGACGGCGCGCTGCTGGTGAAGCGCCCGGACGACGAGCGCACGAGCCGCGCCCTGCACGGCCTCACCCGCACGCTGGTGAACAACCTCGTGGTGGGCGTGACCGAGGGCTACGAGAAGAAGCTGGAAATCCACGGCGTCGGTTACCGGGTGCAGGCCAAGGGCTCGGACCTCGAGTTCGCCCTCGGCTACAGCCACCCGGTGAAGATCGAGGCTCCGGAAGGCATCACCTTCAAGGTGGAGTCGCCCACCCGGTTCTCGGTGTCCGGCATCGACAAGCAGAAGGTCGGCCAGACCGCCGCGGTCATCCGCAAGCTGCGCCGCCCGGACCCGTACAAGGGCAAGGGCCTGCGCTACGAGGGTGAGAAGATCCGCCGCAAGGTCGGAAAGACGGGTAAGTGATGAGCGACACGACTACCACGAAGCGCAAGCCGGTCGGCAAGGACATCTCGACCCGCCGCCGCGTCGCCAAGGCCCGTCGGCACTTCCGCCTCCGCAAGAAGATCAGCGGCACGCCGGTGCGTCCGCGCATGGTCGTCAAGCGGTCCTCGCGGCACATCACCGTGCAGGTGATCGACGACCTCGCCGGTCACACGCTGGCGTCGGCGTCCACCCTCGAGTCGGACCTGCGGTCCTTCGAGGGCGACAAGAAGGCCAAGGCGGCCAAGGTCGGCGAACTGGTCGCTTCGCGCGCCAAGGACGCCGGCATCGAAGCCGTGGTGTTCGACCGTGGCGGCAACGCCTACCACGGCCGCATCGCCGCGCTCGCCGACGCCGCCCGCGAGGCGGGGTTGAAGTTCTGATGCACATGCTCGTGAATGGAAGGAAAGCCTGATGCCGGGACGTACACGGCAATTCGGCGGCGGCCAGGGCGGACCGGGTCAGGGCGGCAACGACCGCGGTGACCGTCGGGACCGTCGCGACCGGCGCGACGGCGGCCGTGGCGGGGCGGCCCAGGACAAGACCCCGCACCTTGAGAAGGTCGTGACGATCAACCGCGTCGCCAAGGTCGTCAAGGGCGGTCGTCGCTTCAGCTTCACCGCTCTGGTGGTCGTCGGCGACGGCGACGGCCAGGTCGGCGTCGGCTACGGCAAGGCCAAGGAAGTTCCCGCGGCCATCGCCAAGGGCGTCGAGGAAGCGAAGAAGAACTTCTTCCGCGTTCCGCGCGTCGCCGGCACCATTCCGCACCCGATCCAGGGTGAGGAAGCCGCCGGGGTCGTGCTGCTCCGTCCCGCCTCCGCTGGTACCGGTGTGATCGCCGGCGGCCCGGTGCGCGCGGTGCTGGAGTGCGCGGGCGTCCACGACGTGCTGTCGAAGTCGCTCGGCTCCGACAACGCCATCAACATCGTGCACGCGACGGTGGCGGCCTTGAAGGGCCTGCAGCGTCCGGAGGAGGTGGCCGCTCGCCGCGGTCTGCCGCTCGAGGACGTCGCCCCGGCCCGGATGCTGCGCCAGCGTGCCGGCCAGGGGGTCTGACATGGCTCAGCTCAAGGTCACTCAGGTCAAGAGCAAGATCGGCACGAAGCACGCTCACCGCGAGTCGCTGCGCACCCTCGGGCTGCGCAAGATCCGCCAGAGCGTCGTGCGTGAGGACACCCCCCAGGTGCGCGGCCTGATCCACACCGTCCGCCACCTGGTGGAGGTCGAGGAGGTCCAGGCATGACCGCCATCAAGATCCACCACCTTCGTCCGGCTCCTGGCGCCAAGCGCGACAAGATCCGCGTCGGCCGTGGTGAGGGCTCGAAGGGCAAGACGGCGGGCCGCGGCACGAAGGGCACCAAGGCCCGGAAGAACGTGCCCGCCGGGTTCGAGGGTGGGCAGATGCCCATCCACATGCGGCTGCCGAAGCTGCGTGGGTTCAAGAACCGGTTCCGCACCGAGTACCAGCCGGTGAACGTGGGCGACATCGCTCGCGTGTTCGCCGACGGGGGCAAGGTCGGGCCGGAGGAGCTGGCTGCGAACGGGCTTGTTCGTAAGGGCAAGCTGGTTAAGGTGCTCGGGAACGGGGACCTGAACGGGGTCAAGCTTGAGCTGACCGCGCATGCTTTCTCTGGTTCTGCCAAGGAGAAGATCGAGGCTGCTGGTGGTTCGGCCACCGTTAGCTGATCTGGCTTCGGTTTAGAGCGGGCCCGTCCGGGATTTCCGGGCGGGTCCGTTTTTTATCGGCTCGTCGCCCTGGGGGGCGACATTGCCGTCGTCTTGGGTTGCGTGGGGCACCCCGAAGCTTGATTGTGCTGACGGGCGGTGGGTGCTTGTCAAGGCGGGAAAGATGCCTTGACAAGCACCCACCGCCCGCAGGGAGGCTTCGTATCGGGGTGCGGGGGAGGGGCTGGGTGCCTCGCTGTTTGGGTGCAGCGGTGCGGTTTTAGGGCTGGGTGCCTCGCTGTTGGGTGCAGCGGTGGCGGTTTAGGGCCGGGGCTCGCGCCCCTATGTCGCGTTGGGGTGCATCGCGGCGGTGGGTGTGGGTCGTGAGGGGATCAGGGGCTGTGAAGGGTGGCCCTCGCGGACCTCGGCTGGTCGTGAGGGGAGCCTGAGGGACGCCGGGGGCGTGAGGGTTCCCCTCGCGGGCTTGCCTCGGGTGCGTTTTCCGTGCTGTTGCGCGGAATCCCGTCTAACGGTGCGGGCCGAACAGGTGATCATCTGTGCTCCGACCGGCCTCACCTGCGGCTCTTGGTTGCTTGATCGGCTCGTGGTGAGACGTAAAACGCACACGCGCTGCAGGTGGCCCATGCGAAGCTGTTAGAGTCGGCGGCACGCTTCCGGGCCTGTTTGCCCTGAAGCGTTCCTGGCTTGCCAGTGAGTCAGACATCCCGCCGGTCTCGTACCGGCCAAGCCGATCGTCGGTTGGGACGACCGACGACGCCGAGGAGGTCCCCCGCGTGCTCAGCGCATTCCGCTCGGCTCTCGCGACGCCGGATCTACGCAAGAAGATCCTGTTCACGCTAGCCATCGTCGCGGTTTACCGGATCGGTGCAACCATCCCGGCTCCGGGGGTCTCGTTCGCCGCCGTGCAGGCCTGTACCGCACAGGCCGACCAGCAGGGCGTGTACCAGCTGCTCAACCTCTTCAGCGGCGGTGCTCTGCTGCAGCTGTCGCTGTTCGCGACGGGCATCATGCCCTACATCACCGCGAGCATCATCATTCAGCTGCTCACCGTGGTCATCCCGCGGTTCGAGGAGCTGAAGAAGGAAGGCCAGGCCGGCCAGAACAAGCTGACCCAGTACACCCGGTACCTCACGATCGCGCTCGCGATCCTGCAGGCCACCGGCGTGGTCGCGCTGGCCGACCGCGGCACCCTGTTCCAGGGCTGCTCGCAGCCGATCATCCCGGACAACAGCATCTACTCGCTGACGCTGATCGTGGTCACCATGACCGCGGGCACCGCGGTGATGATGTGGCTGGGCGAGCTCATCACCGAGCGCGGCGTCGGCAACGGCATGTCGGTGCTGATCTTCCTGAACATCGCGGCCCGCATCCCGGCCGAGGGCGCCAACATCATCAGCAACGGCGGCGGCGTCGCGCTGGCCGTGGTGTGCGCGTTCGGCCTGGTGATCATCGCCAGCGTCATCTTCGTCGAGCAGGGCCAGCGCCGGATCCCGGTGCAGTACGCCAAGCGCATGGTCGGCCGCCGGATGTACGGCGGCACCTCGACCTACCTGCCGATCAAGGTGAACCAGGCCGGTGTCATCCCGGTCATCTTCGCCTCGTCGCTGCTGTACCTTCCGCAGCTGCTCAGCCAGCTGATCGGCGACCCGCAGAGCAACTCGGGCTGGCAGTCCTTCATCCAGAACTACCTGGTCAACCAGAGCAGCTGGGTGCACATCCTGCTCTACTTCCTGTTGATCATCTTCTTCACCTACTTCTACATCACGATCACGTTCAACGTGGACGAGCGTGCGGAAGAGATGAAGAAGTTCGGCGGCTTCATCCCGGGCATCCGTCCCGGCCGTCCCACCGCCGAGTACCTCAGCTTCGTGCTGGGCCGGATCACTCTTCCCGGCTCGCTGTACCTGGGCATCATCGCGATCCTCCCGAACTTCTTCCTGTCCCTCACCGGCAGCGGGAACAACCAGAACTTCCCGTTCGGTGGCACGGCTGTGCTGATCATGGTCGGCGTCGGGCTCGACACCGTGAAGCAGATCGAAAGCCAGCTGATGCAGCGCAACTACGAAGGGTTCTTGAAGTGACGCGACTGGTTCTCGTCGGACCGCCCGGCGCGGGCAAAGGCACGCAGGCGGTTGCCCTGTCCGAGCAGCTGCGGATCCCGCACATCTCGACCGGCGACCTCTTCCGGGCGCACGTCGGGCAGGAGACCCCGCTCGGCCAGGAGGCCAAGCGGTACCTGGACTCCGGCGAACTGGTCCCGGACTCGGTGACCAACGAGATGGTCCGTGAGCGGCTGGCCGAACCGGACGCGAAGGCGGGCTTCCTGCTCGACGGGTTCCCGCGCAACACCAAGCAGGCCGAGGTCCTCGGCGAGATGCTGAGCGAGGCCGACACGAAGCTCGACGCGGTCATCCAGCTCGACGTGGCCGAGGACGTCGTCGTCAGCCGCCTCATGTCGCGCGGCCGTTCGGACGACACCGAAGACGTCATCCGCCGTCGCCAGCAGGTGTACGTGTCGGAAACCGCGCCGCTGCTCGAGTACTACGCCGACATCCTGGTGAAGGTCGACGGCGTCGGCGAGGTGCAGGAGATCTCGGACCGCGTGCTGAAAGCGCTGCGCGACCGCACGTGAATCTCGGAGGATTGCGTGTTCTGCAAGTGCTCCGCCGCGGGCGCATGATCGAGATCAAGACCCGCGGCGAGCTGGAGGCCATGCGGGCGGCCGGTCTCGTCGTCGCCCGCACCCTCGCCGCCGTGCGCGAACTCGCCCGGCCCGGCGTCAGCACGGCCGAGCTCGACCAGCTGGCCGAGCAGACGATCCGCGACGCCGGCGCGGTGCCCTCGTTCAAGGGCTACCACGGATTCCCGGCGTCGATCTGCGCGTCGGTGAACGAGCAGATCGTGCACGGCATCCCGTCGGACAAGCAGGTGCTCGCCGAGGGCGACCTGATCTCGGTCGACTGCGGCGCGATCCTCGACGGCTGGCACGGCGACTCCGCGGTGACCCTGGAGATCGGCGAGGTCAGCGAAAAGGACCGGCAGCTCTCCGAAGCGACCAAGCGCGCCATGTGGGCCGGCATCGAGGCCGTCCGCGCGGGCTCCCGGCTCACCGACATCTCGTTCGCCGTGCAGACCGCCGCCCGCCAGGCCGGCGAGGACGACGGCCGCGAGTACGGCGAGATCCTCGAGTACGGCGGCCACGGCATCGGCAGGCAGATGCACATGGAGCCGTTCCTGCCGAACGTCGGCAAACCCGGCAAGGGCCCGCGGCTCAAGCCCGGCATGGCGCTCGCGGTCGAGCCCATGCTGACCGGCGGCAGCGGCGAAACCCTCGAACTGGACGACGGCTGGACGGTCGTCACCGTCGACGGCTCGCGCGCCGCGCACTGGGAGCACACCGTCGCCATCACCGAGGACGGTCCCTGGGTGCTCACCCTGCCCGAAGAGTCCTGAGCGGCCACTCACACGGGTCTACTTGCCCCCCGGTCGACGGGGTACTGCACGGGTTGCGTACACTGTCAAGTCGGCGCGCTCATGCGCCGGTTCCAGCATGCTCGTGAATTCTCGCGAACCACATGGACCCGGGGCCGAGTGTGGCCGAGCACCACCCAGTAAGCAAGGACTCGAGCTCAAAGCCGATCACGCTGTGCACATCAAGCGTGCATCAGGGATTGCGGAGGACATGGCTAAGAAAGACGGGGCCATCGAGGTCGAAGGCCGCGTGGTCGAGCCGCTCCCCAACGCGATGTTCCGCGTCGAGTTGGAGAACGGCCACAAGGTCCTGGCACACATCAGCGGCAAGATGCGGCAGCACTACATCCGCATCCTGCCCGAAGACAGGGTTGTCGTGGAGCTGTCGCCCTACGACCTCTCCCGTGGTCGCATCGTCTACCGCTACAAGTGATCACGCCAGAGCTGAGCAGAGCAGGAAGCAGGAAGACGTGAAGGTCCAGCCGAGCGTCAAGAAGATCTGCGACAAGTGCAAGGTGATCCGCCGTCACGGCCGGATCATGGTGATCTGCGAGAACCTGCGTCACAAGCAGCGTCAGGGCTGAGAACCGCACTGCAGCAGGCCGCTTGACGGCTAACCCACCCTCCCCGTACCTGCCGGGCCGCGAAAGCGGTCCGGCGCACCCCCGGACTTCAGGCCGGGGCCGGGACACCCGGGGCGCAAGCCACGGGCACGACAGGCGAGTCGGTTCCGGAACCGGACGGGGAGCAGACCTGAAGACAAACTCGATAAAGGAGCACCAGTGGCACGACTCGCTGGCGTCGACCTTCCCCGCGAGAAGCGGTTGGAGATCGCGCTGACTTACATCTACGGGATCGGCCGTACCCGCTCGAAGCAGATGATCGCTGCTGCCGAGCTGAACGCCGACACCCGCGTCAAGGACCTCAGCGACGAGGATCTCGTCAAGCTGAAGGACTACATCGACGAAAACTTCAAGGTCGAGGGTGACCTTCGCCGTGAGGTGAACGCCGACATCCGGCGCAAGATCGAGATCGGGACCTACCAGGGTCTGCGCTGGCGTCGCGGTCTGCCGGTGCGCGGGCAGCGCACCAAGACCAACGCCCGCACCCGCAAGGGCCCGAAGAAGACGGTCGCCGGCAAGAAGAAGGCTGGCAAGAAGTGAGCACCCAGGGCAAGAAGGTCGTTCGCATGGGCGGTTCCGTCCGTCGCTCCACGGCTTGTGTCTCGCCCAAGGCGCTCTACGCCCGCCCGATGGCGCTGCGGAACCTCTACACCGACGCCGGATCCATCATCCGCCGCGGGCAGCAGGAAGCCGTCGCCGCTCACCAAGAGAACGCGCGTTAACAGGAGAACCCTCAGACAATGCCACCCAAGAGCCGCACTGCGGGGGCCAAGAAGGTCCGCCGCAAGGAAAAGAAGAATGTCGCGCACGGTCACGCGCACATCAAGAGCACCTTCAACAACACCATCGTCTCCATCACGGACCCGACCGGCGCCGTGATCGCGTGGGCCTCCAGCGGCCACGTGGGCTTCAAGGGCTCGCGCAAGTCGACCCCGTTCGCCGCGCAGATGGCCGCCGAGAACGCCGCCCGCAAGGCGGCCGAGCACGGCATGAAGAAGGTCGACGTTTTCGTGAAGGGCCCGGGTTCGGGCCGCGAGACGGCGATCCGCTCGCTGCAGGCGGCCGGCCTCGAGGTCGGCACCATCCAGGACGTGACCCCGCAGCCTCACAACGGCTGCCGCCCGCCCAAGCGGCGCCGGGTCTGAGGAACGGGGAGGAGTACTAAGAAATGGCTCGTTACACCGGCCCCGCGACGCGTATTTCGCGTCGCCTCAAGGTTGACCTCATCGGCGGCGACCAGGCGTTCGAACGTCGCCCCTACCCGCCGGGCCAGCACGGCCGCGGGCGCATCAAGGAGTCCGAGTACCTCCTGCAGTCGCAGGAGAAGCAGAAGGCTCGCTACACCTACGGCGTTCTCGAGCGCCAGTTCGTCCGGTACTACAAGGAAGCCGTGCGGCGTCCGGGCAAGACCGGTGAGAACCTGCTGCAGATCCTCGAGTCCCGGCTGGACAACGTGATCTACCGCGCCGGCATCGCCCGCACCCGCCGTCAGGCGCGGCAGCTGGTGAGCCACGGCCACTTCCTGGTCAACGGCGTCAAGGTCAACGTGCCGTCCTACCAGGTGACCAAGTGGGACATCATCGACGTGCGGCCGAAGTCGATGGGCATGCTGCCCTTCGTCGCGGCCAAGGAGTCCTTCGGCGAGCGCCCGGTTCCGGCGTGGCTGCAGGTCGTCCCGTCGAACCTCCGCGTGCTGGTCCACCAGCTGCCGGAGCGCGCGCAGATCGACGTTCCGGTCCAGGAACAGCTGATCGTCGAGCTTTACTCGAAGTAACCGGTCTCTGCGACTGGTTACGGGCGGCGGCGTCCAGTGCGCCGCCGCCGCGCCATCCCTTCGACGTCATATGGCGGGCGTCGTCTGGAAAGGAATTAAGGAATGCTGATTTCCCAGCGGCCGGCTCTCAGCGAAGAGACGGTCAACGAGACCCGCTCCCGGTTCACCATCGAACCGCTGGAGCCCGGCTTCGGCTACACGCTCGGCAACTCGCTGCGGCGCACGCTGCTGTCGTCCATCCCGGGCGCGGCCGTGACGAGCATCCGCATCGACGGCGTGCTGCACGAATTCACCACCGTTCCCGGGGTGAAGGAAGACGTCACCGACATCATCCTGAACCTGAAGGAACTGGTCGTGTCCTCGGAAGAGGACGAGCCGGTCACCATGTACCTGCGCAAGCAGGGCCCGGGTGAGGTCACGGCCGCCGACATCGTGCCGCCCGCGGGCGTCACCGTGCACAACCCGGATCTGCACATCGCGTCGCTGAACGGCAAGGGCAAGCTCGAGATCGAGCTGGTCGTCGAGCGCGGCCGCGGTTACGTTCCGGCCCTGCAGAACAAGCAGGCGGGCGCGGAGATCGGCCGGATCCCGGTCGACTCGATCTACTCGCCGGTGCTGAAGGTGACGTACAAGGTCGAGGCGACCCGTGTCGAGCAGCGCACCGACTTCGACAAGCTGATCCTGGACGTCGAGACCAAGCCGTCGATCACCGCGCGCGACGCGGTGGCCTCGGCGGGCAAGACGCTGGTGGAGCTGTTCGGTCTCGCCCGCGAGCTGAACGTCGACGCCGAGGGCATCGAGATTGGCCCGTCGCCGCAGGAGGCGGACACCATCGCCGCCTACGCGATGCCGATCGAGGACCTGGACCTCACCGTCCGGTCGTACAACTGCCTGAAGCGCGAAGGCATCCACACGGTGGGCGAGCTGGTCTCGCGCAGCGAGGCGGACCTTCTCGACATCCGCAACTTCGGCGCCAAGTCGATCGACGAGGTCAAGCTGAAGCTCGTCGGCCTCGGCCTCGCGCTGAAGGACAGCCCGCCCGGGTTCGACCCGTCCGCGGCTGCCACCAGCTACGACGGCGAGGGCTGGTCGGAAGGGGTCGCCGGCATCGGCGGCGGGATTTCGGACGACGGCCACGACGATGGCCAGGACTACGCAGAGACCGAGCAGCTCTGAGGCCTCGTGCCCGGACGCTGTGAGCTGAACTAGGAGAAAGTCATGCCCACCCCTACCAAGGGAGCCCGGCTCGGCGGGTCCGCCGCGCACGAGCGGCTGATCCTGGCCAACCTGGCCACTCAGCTGTTCGAGCACGGCAAGATCACGACGACCGAGGCGAAGGCCAAGCGGGTCCGCCCGCTGGCTGAGAAGCTGATCACCAAGGCGAAGCGGGGCGACCTGCACAACCGTCGCCTGGTGCAGAAGGTCGTCCGGGACAAGGACGTCGTGCACAAGCTGTTCGCCGAGATCGGTCCGCACTTCGCGGAGCGCGCCGGCGGGTACACCCGCATCACCAAGACGATGCCGCGCAAGGGCGACAACGCCGCCATGGCCGTCATCGAACTGGTCGCGGAGAAGACCGTGACGTCCGAGGCCGAGCGGGCCCGCAAGACCAAGTTCGCCAAGGACGAGGTCGCCGCCGCTCCGGTCGCCGAGGAAGCCGCTGAGGCTCCCGCCGCGACCGAAGAGGCCCCGGCTGCCGAAGAGGCTCCGGCCGCCGACGAGGCCGCTGCCTCCGAGGGCGACGCCGACGCCAAGAAGGACTGAGTCCTGCCGGCACTGTCTGCACCGGACGAGCCCGCCGCTCCCCACGGGGAGGGCGGGCTCGTTCGTCTGCGCTTGGACGTGAGCTACGACGGCACGGATTTCTCCGGCTGGGCCCGCCAGCCCGGCCGGCGCACCGTGCAGGCCGAGCTGGAACAGGCCCTGCACCGCCAGCCACCGGGGGAGTCGGTGCCGAAGTCCGTGGTCGTCGCGGGCCGCACGGACGCCGGGGTGCACGCGACCGGTCAGGTCGTGCACGTCGACGTCGTCCCGTTCGCGCCTGGCGCGCCGGGCCGGATTCCCGTTGACGAGCAAGGAATCCCGGACCTGACGCGCATGCGCGGCCGGTGGAACAAACTTCTGCCCGCCGACGTGCGGGTGCTGAACGCGCGCGTGGCCCCGGAGGGTTTCGACGCCCGCTTCTCGGCGATCCGGCGGCACTACCGGTACCGCGTCTCAGACGCTCCGTGGGGTGTCGATCCGTTGCGCCGCAACGACACTCTGGCTTGGGGCCGTCCACTGTCGACAGAGCGGATGAACACCGCCGCTGAGGCTTTGCTGGGCTTGCAGGACTTCGCGGCGTACTGCAAACAGCGCGAGGGCGGCACGACGATCCGCGAGCTGCAGCGTCTGGAGTGGACGCGGATCGACGAGCACCTGCTGGAAGTCCGGGTCAGCGCGGACGCGTTCTGTCATTCGATGGTCCGCAGCCTGGTCGGCGTCCTGCTGCTCGTGGGGGACGGGCGGCGCGGAACCGATTGGCCCGGCGAGGTTTTGGCGAGCGGGACGCGCGACAGCGCGGTCGCCCCGGCGCACGGGCTGACGTTGACGGCGGTGGATTACCCGCCGGACGAGCTGCTGGCCGCGCGGGCGGAGCAGACCCGGAACGTGCGGTCGTCGACCGAGCTTTAAGCCGGATCGGGCGGAAAAAGAGCAGGCCAGGTGATGACTTTGCGGTCGAACGACGAGATGGAGCGTGCGCTCGCGTTGCTTGACGAGGCAGACGGGGTGAGCAAGCACGAAGCGGTGGTGCGAGCGATCGCGGACGCCGCGGCCCGCCGGGTCCGGGACGATCAGGTGCGCGAACTTTCCAGCGAAGGCCGCTCCCGCTACGCCGCCCTGCTTGATCGCCTGGCACAGTGAACATCGAGTACCTGACGCAGGACGCCTATCCGGGCGTGCCCGAGAAAGCCGCGGCGCTGCTGGAATCAGCCGCTGATCGACGGGAACAAGCGGCTCGGCTGGATGTCGGTGTACGTCTTCTACGGGGCTGAGCGGTTCCGGCATGGACGCGCCGGACGACGACGCGTACGACCTGATGATCGCGACGGCGACCGGGACCCTGCCCTATCAGTCGGTGGCCGAACGCCGGAAATGATAAAAGGCCTCCTCGCGGAATCCCGCAAGGAGGCCTTCACCGTTCTGCCCGCTTTCAGTCGCCGCGGCGAACCGGGCCGAGCAGCTGCTGTTCCTTCTGCGTCGTGACCAGCCGCAGCGGACGCCACAGGTTCGTGCCCAGCGCGACGACCTGGTCGTCCTTCAGCGTGGTCAGCTGGCGCATCATCTGCGGCGGCAAGCGCCAGATCCGGGCCGCCAGTTCGGCCTGTCCGGCGGGCAGCCGCTGCATCAGCACGAGGTCCGCGGCGTTCGCCGTCGTGCCCGCCTGCGGGTGCAGGTACGGCAGCACGTACACCGTGGTCTGCCACGGCGACCGGGGCGGGAACAGGTCCTGCGGGGTCGGTCCGCCGTCGGTCACCACGAGCAGCGGGGCGTCCTCGGACGGGCGCGGCAGTTCGACCGGCGAGAGGCGACGGATCTGCACCAGCGGAGACGGGCGTCCGTCGCGGCTTCCGGCGGCCTGCTGCAGCACCTGCCACGCCGCGGGACGGCCGGTGGCCACTACGACCCACGCACCGGTCGCCATGGCGCGCAGCGCGACCTGGCGGGCCAGATAGAGGCCGCCGACGAGCACGATGCGGGTCGGCTGCGAGCGCAGCGCGGAAACCGTCAGCGGCTCGCCCTTGAGGCCGGAACCGAGGACGACGCCGCCTCGGTCGCCGGACGGGCTGATCGCGTCGAGCATGGCCGGGTCGACGGTGAACTCCGGGGCGAGACCGGTGTTCTGCCCGGCGTCGCGAACTCGAGTACTCATGCCGCCGCCTCCTTGAGGAGTTTCACGCTGGTTGCCGAGGAGACGACGGCATGAATAACGACGATTCGCTGGCAAGCGGCGCTCATGCGGTCCCTCCGATCGGCAGCGTCGCGGAGAACGCCGAGATCTGCATGCCCTTCATCGGCGTCAGGTCGACGTCCAGCCGTTCCGCGATGCTCTGCAGCCGCTGGTCGGCGGCGTCCAGCTCGCGCGGGTTGCGGGCGCTGAGCCGCACCACGCCGCGCAGGCCGATGCGGCCCTCGTCCGCCGACGGCGAGATCGCCATGGCGACCGTCGCGGACAGCGCGCGCACACTGGTCAGCCCGTTGAGGCTGCCGCTGATCTTGCCCTTGGGCCAGCCGGTGATCGCGTAACTGGAGTGCCCGATGCCGGCCGCGGTGACGCCGGTCCAGCTCTCCTGCAGGCTGACCTTCTCGTTCGAACCGGCGACCGCGGTGAGTTCGGCCGCCGAGATGCTGGCGCGCAGCAGTTCGTCCGGGTCGAGCGGCCGGGTCGGCACCCCCTGGGACTCCAGCGCGTTGCGCACCCGCGACAGGGCACCGATCATCGCGCGGTGCGCGCCGACGACGCCGCCGCCGCGTTCCCGGATCGCCTCCGGGCAGCGCCGCGGGTCGAGCCGGACCGCGATCCACGTGGTCCGCCGGGCCGCCGCGGGCAGCGGGCCGAGCACCTCGAGGTAGGAACTGAGCGCCGGGGCGTCCGCGGGCATCGCGGCCGAACCCGGGTAGCTGTGCCAGATCATCTGGATGGAGTCCAGCAGCACGCCGCGGTCTTCCAGGCACGGGGCGAGCGCGGACAGCGGAAGGCTGGGCGCGCCCCCGGCCTGGGAGATCATCGCCGGCATCGGCTCGACGAGCAGGACCGCGGTCCAGGTGCCGTCGTTCCAGGCGATGCCGACTTCCTGCCGTTCGTGGTCGACCGCGTGCGCCACCACGAGGTCCGGCACAGCCAGCCGCAGCAGGCTGACCCGCGCGTCCTCCGGGCCGGTGACGGCGCTTTCCTCGGCGAGTTCCTCGATGCTGGTCGGCGGCGGAGGGGTCGCCACGCGGCCGTGCGAGCGGAACCGGTACCGCAGCGTCAGGGAGAGCCACTGGGTGAACCAGCGGCCGCCCACGCGCAGGAAAGCGAGGATCAGGCCGAGCGCGGCGACGCCGATCGCGACGTACTTGAGCTGCATGTTGATCGCGAGCAGCACGAGTCCGATCGCGACGCCGACTTCCAGCACGACGAGGTTGACCACGGGCAGCGGGCCGAGCGAGATCCCGCCCGAACGCCGCCGCGAGGGCGGGGCCATCCGGAGCGCGGTCGCGGCGCCGCCGGTCGGCGCGGGTTCGCTGCCTTCCGCGCCGCCGCCGCTGTTCGGTCCGCCGGGACCACCGGGGCCGCCGGGACCACCTGGTCCGCCGCCGCCGGGACCGCCCGGTCCGCCGGGGCCGCCAGGACCACCCGGTCCGCCGGGACCGTTGCCGCCGGGACCGCCCGGGCGAGGAGCGTTAGGCCCGCCGCCGCCAGGACGTCCGGTCCGCGGGCCGGGAGGACCGGCAGGACCCGCGGGCCCGCCGGGACCGCCCGGGCCGCCGGGTTTGGGGCCGCCGGGACCAGGCTTGGGTCCGCCGGGACCACCGGGTCCGCCAGGCTTGGGCCCGCCCGGCCCGGGAGCGCCGGGAGCCGCCGGAACGCCGGGACCAGGACCGCCGGGTTTGGGAACGCCGGGTCCGGGAGTGACCGGCCCGCCGGGACGACCGGGACCGCCCGGTCCGCCGGGGACGCCCGGAGGGGGAGTGCGAGGGGGCAGGCCGGGTCCGCCGGGAGCCGCGCCGGGTCCGCCGGTTCTTCCGGGCCGCTGCGGCGGACCCGGGGGACGTCCCCCGGGAGGCGGTGGCGGCCCCTGCGGACCAGGCGGACGTGGAGGCGTGCTGACGGACATCCGCGCGTTCTCTTCCCCTCGTGAGTGCTGCGTACCCGGAAAGCCGGTCCCGGGATGCCTGACCCTAACCGGAGTTGGTAGAAACCCCACACCAGACGGTCCCCGTACGGCTATCCTGCGGAACCGTACCGCGACGGGGAGGACTGTAGGTCGAGAATGCCATCAACACCCACGACTAAGTCTCAGGTTCAGGCATACAAGTTCGTCCTGCGCCGGATGCAGTCCGCGCTGGTCCGCCGCGACGCGGTGATGTTGCACGACCCGATGCGCTCCCACGGGCGCGCGACCGCGGTCGGCGTGATCCTCGGCGTGCTCGGCGCCGTCGTCTTCGTGCTGTGGGGCCTGTTGAGCCCCGCGCCGTCGGTGCCGTCGTCGGACAACATCGTGATCGGCGAGCAGTCCGGCACCGTGTATGTCGTCACCGGGAATCCGGCGCGGCTGATCCCCACGTTCAACCTCGCGTCGGCGCGGCTGATCCTGATGGCCCAGAAACAGCAGGGCGGGCAGGGGCAGCAGGGCGGCCAAGGCGGCCAGCCGCAGGCGGCGGAGGTGAAGAACCCGACTGTCGTCTCGGATGAACAGCTGAAGAACATGCCGCGCGAGAAGCTCACCGGCATCCCGGACGGCCCGCAGCTGATCCCGTCGGCGGACCAGCGGATCTCCCCCAACTGGGCGGTGTGCGACGAGGTGGTGCTCGACCCGTCGCTGCCGCAGCCGGACTCGGTCAACAAGACCAACACGGACGTGATCGCCGGCATCGACAAGCTCGGCGGCGAACTGCAGGAGAACCAGGCGCTGCTCGGCGACGCGGGCAACGGCAAGACCTACCTCATCTACCGGCTGCCCGCGACGCAGAGCCGGCCGAACGCGAACACCGTGCGCGCCGAGGTGCCGTCCGGTTCCAACGACCCGGTGCGGTCCGCGCTGCATCTGCCGGCGAAGGCGCGCAAGGTGTCGCAGGCCTTCCTCAACGCGATCCCCGAGGTCACCAAGCTGGTCCCGCCGCCGGTGGCGGGCGAGAACACGACGCCGTCGAGCAGCTTCGACGGCCTGACCGTCGGCAACGTCTTCTCGACCCAGCCGACCGGCGGGGCGCAGGAGTTCTGGCTCATCGCCAAGAGCGGCATCCAGAAGGTGTCGCCCGCGGTCGCGGACATCGTCCGCACGGCCAAGAGCGGCGGCACGGCCACCACTCCGACGCTGGGCCTCGACAAGATCAACAACGTCAAGGTGCTGCAGCCGGGCGATCCCGACTACGTCAGGGTCGACGACTACCCGAAGGTCGTCCCGACCGTTCTCGAGGCCACCCAGGGCTCCCCGGTGGCGTGCCTCGGCTGGTCGCTCAACGCCGACCACACCCAGGCGCACACCTCGGTCTACATCAACAAGCAGATCCCGGTCGAGAAGAACGCCGACGGCACCTCGAAGATCCTCAGCGTCAGCAACACCGGCCCGAACGGCGTGCCGATCACCGGTTTCTACATGCCGACCGGGTACGGCGCGGTGGTGCAGTCGGCCACCGAATCGGACAAGACCTTCGGCAAGGGCCCGATCCAGCTGATCTCCGACCGCGGCATCCGCTACGGCGTGCCGGACGCGGCGACCGCGGAGGAACTCGGGCTGAACAACCGGCTGCCCGCGCCGGAGTCGATCATCGGGCTCCTGCCGACCGGGGCGTCGCTGAACGTGCAGAACGTGATGAAGCAGTTCGATTCGGTGCCGATCGACCCGAACGCCGGCTCGTACAAATCGCAGGCGGCCGGACAGCAGCAACCGGCCGGGAACTGACGGCGGGTCCCGTCCGTCACACTCGGACATAGCCGGGTGAGCGGAGGGACGAACGTGGCAGCGCCGGGAAGCAGTCCGGGAACAAGCGCCGTGCGGATCGACGGCGCGATCGTCGGCGGCTACGCGGCGAAAGTCGCGCGGGCGGCCGACGAACTGGAAACCGCCGCGGGCGAGGTGGGCGCGACCACTGCCGAGGCCTACGGCGAGCTGGCCGCGCGGCTGGGCGTGCCGGAGTCGTACGCACAGGCCTCGCAAGCGTTGCGCGGCCAGCTCACCGCCGGGGTGGCCGCGCTGCGGTCGGTCACCGCGGCGCTGGAGCAGCTCACCACCGGCCACACCGAACGGGACGCCGACGCGGCCGAGCGGATCGAGCGCGCCGGGAGGATCTCGTGACGGAACCGTCTTTGGCGTACGTGACCGAGCTGGCCCGCGAGCTGGGCGTGACCGATCCGGTCGCCGCCTACTACCGGCCGCTCACCGGTCGCTGGGAAGAACTGGATGCGGAGGCCGAAAGCCTGCGCGGCGCGGCCCGCACGGCGGCCCGGGTCTCCACGGATCTCGCGGAGGATCTCGGCCGGATCGACGCGTCGTGGTCCGGCCCCGACGCGGACGCGTTTGTCGCGTACCTCGGGGAAATCCGCGCCGCGAGCGAGGGAGCGGAGGACGCGCTCGACGCGCTCGCCGACTCGATTGATCAGCTCACCGAATCGCTGCGCAAGATCGCGGGCGCGGCGGAAGAGGTGCTGGTCGACGCTGCGGATCTGCTGTCCGAATCGGCGATGCTGCCCAGCGGCGGCGCGTCCCGGGCGCGGTCGCAGCTGCGGGAAACCGAACAGTCGCTGAAGTCGTTGCACGAAGCCGCCGAGGACGTGCTGCGGGAGTTCGGCCGGTTGTGTGCGGGGGTGGACGCACCGGCCGGGAGCCCCTCGAGCATCGAACTGCGGCACCACTATCCGGCGCAGCAGTTCCGGCTGCACGACGCGGACGCCCCCGCGGCCGCTGCCGGAGAGTCCACTGTGGCCTCCTCGGCGTCCACTTCGGACGATTCGGTGACTCCGTCGGCGGCGGAGAATCCCCATCAGGGCAAGGAAACCGCCGCCGATCCGCGGTTGGAACAAGGCCAAGCGGGCATTCCGCCGGTCGAACCGGCCGCCCCGGCCGCGCAGCCCGCGGGGAACCAGGGTTCCGGTACGTCGATGATGCCGATGATGGGCTTCGCCGGAATGGGCGGCGGAGGCGGTGGCAGTTCGCAACACAAGCCGAGGCAGCGCACACCGGCGAAGACGTCCGAGATCTTCGGCGAGCCCGCGCAGGTGACCCCGCCGGTGATCGGCCAGGACCCGCCCGCCCGGCGGCCGGAGAAGGACGGGAAGCCGCCGAAACCCGGAAAGTGACCCCGGAGGGCCGCCGTCGCGATATTCGCGGTGAGCGGCCTTTTCCGTGCCCGGGACCGGAGTTCTCGCGCCGGATCGGTTTCGCCGGATCGTGTGCACCACGGACAGGGTGATCAGCAGTGCCGCCGGTTCCGGAGGGCCGCCGCCGCGACATCCGCAGTGAGCGGCCTTTTCCGTGCCCGGAAAGGGATCAGACGAAAGAGGGCCGCTCTCCGCAGCGATCGCGGAGAGCGGCCCTCTTCGGTGCCGGAAGTTATCGCGCCGGGGGAGACGAACCGGATCGGTTTCGCCGGATCGTGTGCACTACGAACAGGGTGATCAGCAGTGCCGCCACGCCGCCGCCGGTGCCGGCGAGTGCGACGATCATCGGGGTCGAGCTGATGCCGTCGGCGGGCGGCAGTTTGGCCTCCTGCACCACCGGCTTCGGCAGCGTCAGGTTGCCGGTGTCGCCGGGCAGGTTCGCGGTGAGCGCGGCGACCGGGTCGATCACGCCGTAGCCGACGAAGTTGTCGCGTCCGCCCGGCGCGGCCGGGTGCTGTGCGGTCGCCTTGAGCCGCTTGACCACGTCGCGGGCGCTCAGGTTCGGGTACATCGAGCGGACCAGCGCGGCGACGCCCGCCACGTACGGCGCGGCGAAGCTGGTGCCCTGGATCGGCGACGGGTTGCCGTTCGCGATGGTCAGGTTCGCGAGCCCGGTCGAATGTTCCGCCGGGTCGAGCGACACGATCTTGGTGCCCGGCGCGGCGACGCCGACCCACGGGCCGTGCACGCTGAACGGCGCGACGCCGCCGTCCTCCTGGATGGCCCCGACGGACAGCACGTCGTCGGAGAACCACGGCGGCGTGACGATCGACTTCGGCTTGTTCGGGTCGGCCTGGTCGTTCTGCGGGCAGTTCTCCGAGACGTTGCCCGCGGCCGCGACGACCACGATGTTGCGCTCGGCCGCGTAGTGCACCGCGGCCTGGACCTTGCGCTCGCCTTCCTGGATGTCGCCGGGCGCGGTGCCCGCGCGGCAGTGGTCGACCGACATGTTGATCACGCCGGCCTTGCCGCTGTCGGCGATGCCGCGGATGATCTGCGCGAGCGTGTTCAGCGTGCCCGCGGTGCCTTCCTTGGCCAGCTGCCGGTTGTCGCCCTTGTTGTCCTGCTGGGGCGCGGTGCCGCTGCCGGTGCCGCCGCCCGAGGACGGAGGCAGCTGGCTGTTGCTGCTGCCGCCCGTCGGAGGCTTGTTGTCTCCGCTCGCGGGCGGCTGGCCGGTTCCTCCCGACGGGGGAGCCGAGGGCTGCTGTGGCGGAGGGCTGTCGTCCTTGGCGTAGTTCTCGCTCAGCTGCCGGTAGGACACGATGCGCGCGTCCGGGGCGACGCCGATGAAGCCGACCTTCGGGTCCTGCGGGTTGCCCGCGATGATCCCGGCGACCTCGGTGCCGTGGCCGTCGCAGTCCTGCAGGCCCGGCTCCGCGCCGTTGTCCGGGGTGGCGACGTAGTCCCCGCCGCTTTCCACCCGGCCCTGGAACCACGGATGCGGCGTGACGCCGGTGTCGATCACGGCGACCTTCTGGTTGCCGCCGACCGATCCGGTCGCCGCGCGGACGATTTCCTGCGCCTTCTGCAGCTGCAGGTAGTCCTGGCCCCACGGGCGGAAGTTGATCTCGACGTTCTGCCCGAGACTGCGCTGCACGCAGTCGTTTTTCTTCTTGTACGTGGTGTCCGGGCGGCCGCTGTCGGCGGGCGGCGCGTCGCCGGGACCCAGCGGCGGGGGAGTGGCCCAGGTGCCCGCGGGCGCGTCCGCCGTCTGTGCCGAGGCCGGAGCGGCGGCGAACGGCGACGCCAGCCCGAGCCCGGCCGCGAACAGCGCCACCCCGGCCCGGCCCGGAAGGCCGAGCCTGCGGGGGAAGGAACGTCGGGAGCCCATCGCGGCGCTCACTTGAGGTTGAGGTGGCGCAGCGTCGAGTAGAGGTCCATCACGCCGAGGGCGAGCGGGAGCACCACCGCGATGCAGATCGCCTCGATGATCTCCACGGTGCGCCGCAGCGGCGGCGAGAAGCGCTGGTCCGGGAAGACGACGCCGACCACGAGGGCGGCCGCGGCGATCAGCATCAGCGCGCCGAAGACGTACAGCAGCCGCTGCTCCGCGGTGGCGGAGAAGAACAGCCAGCCGAGCAGGATGCCCGCCGCGGCGACCATGCCGGTGGTGAGCAGCGCGATGGCCTGCGCGCCGTTGGCGTAGGCGCGGGCGCGCAGCAGCAGGACCAGCGTGGCGACGACGCCGAGGATGATGCCGAAGACGTTCGGCGCGGTGGCCGCGAGAACCGCCGCGACGGCCGTGGTCGCGCCGCAGCCGATCATCAGGCCGGTCATGTAGTCGTGCGCGACCGCGGTGCGCTGCTCGATCGCCTGGTAGTCCGGGAAGCCGGAGTCTTCCTTGAGTTCCTCGGCGGTGCTCGGCACGTACGGCAGCGGCAGCTTGGCGAGCCAGATGGTGGCGCGCGGCAGGAAGGAGATGCAGCCCAGCGCGACGGCGACCGTGCCCGCCGCGACCGACGCGGTGTCGGCGCTGGTCACGAGCGTCGCGACGAGGAAGGCGAGTGCGCCGAACACGCCGGCGGTGGCGGTGGCGATGAACACCCGGATGCCCGCGCCGACCACGAGGATGCAGACCGACGAGACGATCAGCACCAGCACCGCGCCGAGCAGCAGGTTCGCCCGCACCGACAGTCCGGGCACGATGTAGAACCCGCTCACGAACGCCAGCGGGAGGCCGCCCGCGGAGGCGATCAGCACGCCGGTGGCTTCGGCCTGGTACGCCTTGGCGAGGGTGGCGCCGACCGCGACGCAGGCGATCGCGCCGAGGCCGCCGGCGATCGCCGGGCCGAGCGCGGAACCGCCGTAGAGGGAGCCGCTGAAGAACAGTGCCAGCGCGGCGAAGAACAGCGCGAGACCGCCCGCGGCGTGGCCGAACCGGCGCGCGGTTTCCTTGGTCCACGGACGGAAGGTGTCCGGGTCGGCCTCCGCGATGGCGTCGACCACGTCGTCGTACATCGGCGGCGGCGGGTTCTCGTTCCGCTTGCGCAGCTGCAGCAGCTCGCCGTCGACCACGCCGAGGGACGCGAGCGTCCGGCTGGGGTCGAGCGGGGCGTCGCCGAGCTTGGCCAGCGCCCACCCGCCGTGCCGGGCCCCGCCGTCCGGAGTGACCTCCTTGGCCATCTCCAGAAGCATGGGCAGCAGGTCGGCCACCGCCACGTCGGCCGGAAGCGCGACGTCGATGCGCGTCGTCGGTGCGACCACCGTGACCCTGCTGAATACCGTCGTGCCCGTTGCCACTAGATCCCCCGCTCTGAAGAGTCAGCTCCCGGGGAACTTATACCGAACCTGGGGACAGGTTTCAGCGCGTCTCCGCAAATCATCGGCGAAACTACCCGTCCAGGCCGGGCTGGGCCAGATCGACCAGCGGATTCGTCCGCCTGGTCCGATAACTGTCGGTGGCGGTCCTTACACTCGGGCGCACTGGGAGGACAGGTCCCGCCGGGGCCTGAGGAGGGGGTGCGAGGTGCCGATCCTGGAGTTGGCCGGATTTCCGGGACGACGTTCGATAGGTTGTCCCGCGCACCCGGGTGCAGGCGTCGAGCAGGAATAGAGGGGTCCTTCGAGATGAGCACGCTGCAGTTCAAGAAGTCGCCGCGGCTGGCCGCGCCGCGCCCGCCGGGCGGCGAGGTGCATCTCGAGCCGCCGCCCGAGGTGCCCCGCACGATCCCGGGAAACATCGTCGCCAAGGCGATTCCGGGCGTGATGATCTTCGCGTCGCTCGGGATGATGGTCTTCATGTTCACGGCGGGCGGCAAAAACCCGACCACGATCATGATGAGCGGCATGATGCTGATGGGCACCGTCGGCATGCTCGCCGGAGGCGGCGGCAAGGGCGGTGGCCAGAAGAAGGCCGAGATGGACGAGGACCGCAAGGACTACCTGCGGTACCTGGGCCAGATGCGCGACCGCGCCCGCGAGGCGATGGTCGACCAGCGGGCCGCTCTCGAATGGGTGCACCCGGACCCGCAGTCGCTGTGGTCGCTCGCGGCGAGCCGCCGGATGTGGGAGCGCAGGCAGAACGACCAGGACTTCCTGCACCTGCGCGTCGGCCGCAGCTCGCACCGCCTCGCCACCCGGCTGGTCCCGCCCCAGACCGGCCCGGTGGACGAACTGGAGCCGATCGCCACCCTCGCGCTGCGCCGGTTCGTGCGCGCGCACTCGATCGTGCCGGACCTGCCCACCCAGATCACCCTCCGCGGTTTCGCGGCGGTCAGCATGCAGGGCGAGCGGCACCGCACCCGCGCGCTGACCCGCGCGATGCTGGCCCAGCTGGTCACCTTCCACAGCCCGGACGACGTGATGATCGCGGTCGCCACCGCGGGCCGGGCGAAGCAGGAGTGGGAGTGGGCGAAGTGGCTCCCGCACGCCCAGCACCCGACGCTGTCGGACGGCATCGGCCAGCTGCGGATGATGGCGGGCTCGCTCAAGCAGATCGAAGACTGGCTGGACGAGGAGCTGCGCGACCGGCAGCGGTTCTCCCGCAACGCGACGCCGGCCCCGGACCAGCCGCACATCGTGATCGTCATCGACGACGCCGAGGTGACCCGCGAGGAGCAGATCATCCTCGAGGAGGGCCTGGTCGGCGTCACCCTGGTCGACCTGTCCGATTCGATCGGCAACCTCGCCGCCCGGCGCGGCCTGCGGCTCGTGGTCGAGGAGGAGCGGCTGGGCGCGCGCAGCGCGGGCGGCGTCGAATGGTTCGGCCGTCCGGACAAGCTGAGCGTGGTCGAGGTCGAGGCGCTGGCCCGGCTGATCGCGCCGTACCGCGTCGGCGGGGGCGGCGGAACGGACGTCAGCGAGGAAGAGCCGCTGCTGTCCAACCCGTCGCTGCTGGAGCTGCTCGGGATTCCGGGCGACCCGATGACGTTCGACGTGCAGCAGGCGTGGCGGCCCCGGCCGATCCGCGACCGCTACCGCGTCCCGTTCGGGGTCGGCGAGTACGGCCAGCCGGTGGAGCTGGACATCAAGGAGGCCGCGGCGGAGGGCATGGGCCCGCACGGCCTGTGCATCGGCGCGACCGGTTCCGGCAAGTCGGAGTTCCTCCGCACGCTGGTGTTGGGCATGCTGGCCACGCATTCGTCCAGCACGCTGAACTTCGTCCTCGTCGACTTCAAGGGCGGCGCGACGTTCCTCGGCCTGGACAAGGCCCCGCACGTGTCCGCGGTCATCACCAACCTCGCGGACGAGGTGACGCTGGTCGACCGCATGAAGGACGCGCTGGCCGGCGAGATGAACCGCCGCCAGGAAGCGCTGAAGAACGGCGGCAACTTCAAGAACGTCTGGGAGTACGAGAAGGCCCGCGAGAACGGAGCCGACCTCGACCCGCTGCCCGCGCTGTTCATCGTCTGCGACGAGTTCTCCGAATTGCTGGCGGCGAAGCCGGACTTCATCGACCTGTTCGTCGCCATCGGCCGGCTGGGCCGGTCGCTGCAGATGCACATGCTTCTCGCGTCGCAGCGGCTGGAAGAGGGCAAGCTGCGCGGTCTCGACTCGCACCTGTCCTACCGGATCGGCCTGAAGACGTTCTCCGCGGCGGAATCCCGCGCGGCGATCGGCGTGCCGGACGCGTTCGAACTGCCGTCGGTCCCCGGTGGCGGTTACCTGAAGTACGACACCTCGACCCTGGTGCGGTTCAAGGCTGCCTACGTGTCGGGCCCGTACCGGCCCGCCGGGATCAAGGCGGCCGGTCCGGCCGCGACGGTGGTGCGCGCGGACAAGCGGCCGCAGCTGTTCGTGCCGGACTTCGTGGAGCTGCCGAAGGAACCCGAGCCGGAACCGGTCGTCGAGGAAGAGGCTCCGAAGCAGCAGGAGTCCGAAGAGGCGGTCGAGCCCAGCGAGCTGGACGTGATCGTCAGCCGCCTGGTCGGGCAGGGCCCGCCGGCGCACGAGGTGTGGCTGCCGCCGTTGAACGAGCCGAACTCGCTCGACACGATGCTGCCGAACCTGAACCCCACCGACGACCGCGGGCTGTCCCCGGTCGGGTTCTTCGGCAACGGCAGGCTGCAGGTGCCGCTGGGCATCGTCGACCGGCCGTACGAGCAGCGGCGCGACCTGCTGTGGGCGGACTTCTCCGGCGCGCAGGGCCACGGTGTCATCGCCGGCGGTCCGCAGTCGGGCAAGTCGACCATGCTGCGGACGCTGATCATGTCGATGGCGCTCACCCACACCCCCGAGGAAGCGCAGTTCTACTGCCTCGACCTCGGCGGCGGCACCCTCGCCGGCCTCGCGGACCTTCCGCACGTCGGCGGGGTCGCGGTGGCCCGGCGCGAGCCGGACAAGGCGCGCCGGATCGTGGCCGAGCTGACCACGCTGCTGACCGAGCGCGAAGGCCGGTTCGGGGCGCTGGGCGTCGACTCGATGACGGAGTTCCGCAACCGGAAGCGCCGCGGCGAGATCACGCCGGAGCAGGACCCGTTCGGCGACGCGTTCCTGATCGTGGACAACTGGCGGGCGCTGCGCGACGACTTCGAGGAGCTGGAGACGTCGATCACGCGGCTGGCCACGCAGGGTCTCGCGTACGGCGTGCACGTGATCATCTCGGCCAACCGGTGGGCCGACCTGCGGCCGGCGATCAAGGACATGCTCGGCACGCGGTTCGAGCTGCGCCTCGGCGACCCGACGGAGTCCGAAATGGACCGCCGGATCGCGGTCAACGTCCCGGCCGGGCGGCCGGGACGCGGCCTGACCCGCGACAAGCTGCACCTGCTGACCGGGCTGCCGCGGATCGACGGGTCGAGCGATCCGGAGACGGTCGCGGCGGGCGTGGCGGACGCGGTCGCGAAGATCCGCGGCGCGTGGCGCGGCCGGGTGGCCCCGCAGGTGCGCCTGCTGCCGGAGATGGTCACCTACGACGAGGTGCTGGCGATCGACCAGAAGCGGGACACCAAGCTCATCCCGATCGGGGTGAACGAGGAAGACCTGCAGCCGATCTACCTCGACTTCGACGCGGATCCGCACTTCTTCGCGTTCGCCGACGGCGAGTCCGGCAAGACCAACCTGCTGCGGCAGATCGCGCGCGGCATCGCCGACCGCTACACGCCGCAGGAGGCCGTGATCCTGCTGGTTGACTACCGGCGCACGATGCTCGGGTTCCTCGAGGGCGATTCGCTGCTCGGCTACGCGGTGTCGTCGGCCCAGCTGGACAGCATGGTCCAGGACGTGCACGGGTCGATGACGCGGCGGCTGCCGGGTCCGGACGTCACCCAGGAGCAGCTGAAGACCCGGTCCTGGTGGACCGGCCCGGAGCTGTTCATCCTGGTCGACGACTACGACCTGGTGGCCACGCAGTCCACCAACCCGCTCAAGCCGCTGTCGGAGTTCCTCGCCCAGGCGAAGGACGTCGGCCTGCACTTGATCGTGGTCCGGCGCACCGGTGGTGCGTCGCGGGCGGCCTACGACCCGATCATCGGCAAGCTCAAGGAGCTGGCGGCCACCGGCATGGTGATGAACGGTTCGCGCGACGAGGGCGTGCTGATCGGCAACATCCGGCCGAGCGCCATGCCGCCGGGCCGGGGCAACTTGCTGAGCCGCAAGAACGGGAAGCAGCTCGTGCAGGTGTCGTGGATCCAGCCCGACTGACCGACTGGGGAGCCGTCGCGGTTGACGGAAGGGGTGCCCGGTGACGGTGCGGGTCGCGGTCGACTTCGGGACCTCGAGCACCTGCGTCGTCGTGTCGGTCAACGGCCGCGAGCCGCAGGTCGTGGTGATCGACGGGCAGCCGCTGATGTCGTCGGCGGTGTACGCGGCGTCCGACGGCACCCTGTTCGTCGGCCAGGAGGCCGAGCGGCAGGCGGCCGTCGACCCGTCGCGGTACGAGCCGAATCCGAAGCGGCGGATCGACGAGGGCGATCTGCTGCTCGGCGATTCGGTGCTGCGGGTCATCGACGTCGTGCACGCGGTGCTGGACCGGGCGGTCGCGGAGGCGCGGCGCGTCGCGGGCGACGTCGAGGTGGACCTGCTGGTGCTCACCCACCCAGCGGACTGGGGCGCGATCCGCACCCGGCTGCTGCGCCAGGCCGCGGGCCGGCTGGCGCGCGAGGTGGCGCTGGTGCCGGAACCGGTGGCCGCGGCGGTGTACCACGCGGCCACCTTCGCCCCAGAGGCCTCGCCGGGCGGGCGGACGGTCGAGTTCTCCGGACGTCCTGGCGACGCGCTGGCGGTGCTCGACCTCGGCGGCGGCACGGTCGACGTCAGCGTCGTCCAGCGGTCGCCGGAGGCCGCACGCGCGGCCCGGGCGCCGGGCGCGCCGCCGCAGCGGGGCGGGTTCCAGGTGCTGGCCACGCGAGGAGACCCGAGTTTCGGCGGGGCGGACATCGACCAGGCGTTGCTGGAGCACGTCGGGTCGCTCGTGTCCGGCACGGATCCGCAGGCGTGGCAGCACCTGGTCGAGGGCCGGGAGCTGGCTGAGCGGCGGCGGCGCCGGGTGCTGCGCCAGGACGTCCGCGGCGCCAAGGAGACGTTGTCGCGGCACACGTACACCGATGTGCCGTTGCCGCCGCCGTTCGCGGACGCGCACGTGACCCGGGCGGACCTGGAGCGGCTGATCGGGCCTCAGCTCGGCCGGGTGGTCGAGCTGACCAGCGCCGCGATCGCCGACTCCGGCCTGCGCCCGAAGCAGCTCGCGGCGATCTTCCTCGTCGGCGGTTCGAGCCGGATCCCGATGATTTCCCGGCTGGTGCACGAGCGCACCGGCGTGGTGCCGACGAGCCTTGACCAGCCGGAGACCGTCGTGGCGCGCGGCGCGCTCCGTGCGGTGCTGCTGGAGCCGGACCGCACCGGCGCGCTGCCCGGTTCGGCGATCCCGGGGCAAGCCGACCACCGCACCGAGATCGTCCGCGGGGACGCGCCGGTCCGGCGGGGCCCGGTGCCGAACGCGCCGCCGCGGAGCGCTCCGCAGCCATTGCCGCCGCGCGGGTTCCCGTCCGCGGATCCGGCAAGGGGGCCGCAAAGCGTGCCGTTCGGTGCGGTAGCGCCCGCCGGCCGGAGTCCACTGCAGACTGGACCGGGCAAAAACGCGTTGGGGCAGAACGGTTCCGCGAACGGGGCGTTCGCCGTTCCCAGCGCGGACGCGCCGGGCGGCTCCGCGGACAAGGCGAAGAAACGCCGCCGGCGGTGGCTGATCACCGCGGCGGTGGCCGTCGTGGCGTTGCTCGCGGGCGGAGTCGTTTACTTCGTCAGTCGCGGGGACGACTCGGATCAAGGCCGTTCGTTCTCCCAATACGACTTCAGCCTCGTCGCGCCGAGCGACTGGATCCAGACCACCGACGAGGTCGCGGACCGGCAGGTCATCCTGCACCCGCAGGACGCGGCCAACGGCAACGATCTCGTGCTCGCGCAGGAGTTCGTGATGGACTACGACGCGACGGCCGACCGGCAGAAACTTGTCGAGGCTTTGCGGTCCGGGGTCAGCGGAAACGCGAACTACACTGCGTTCCGCCCCGATCTGACTTACGGTGGCCGGACCGTGATCGGCTATGTCGAGAACAAACCGGAACGGATTACCGTCCGCTGGTACGTGCTCGTGCAGGGCCGGATCCGGGTGCACGTCGGCTGCCAGTACCAATCGCCCGCGGTACAGCAGCGCGTCGACGCCGCGTGCGAGCAAGTGGTGCGCACGTTGAAGATCACCAGCTGAAGGAGCGAGCGCCTGTGCCGTCCGAACCGGAATCCGCGCCGGCGGCATTCACCCGAGCGGGACAGGACGCCGTCACCTTCTCGCGCCGCGTCGCGAGCACCGCGCTCGCGCGCAGCGAACGCCACCGCGGCGAAAACCGGGAATTGCTCAAGGAGTTCGGCAGGCGCCGCCTTTCCGGCGCCGCGGAACCCGCGCCGTCCGCGTTGCGCGGGGCCGCCCGCCGGTTCCGCGCGGCCCGCGGATTGCCGATGCCCGCCGAGCCCGTGGCGCCCGAGCCGGTTCCCGTTCGTCCCAAGATTTCGCCCGAACAGACCCGGACGAGTGAAGAGGACGAGGACTTTTCGCAGTCGCGAATCATGAGCCGGGACTCCTGAAACTGTCCGGGAACCGGCTGTGCGTGTGCTAACCACGCTGGTGGACAAGCTTTTTTCGGCAGCTCCGGCACGCCGTTCACCCGGCCGTTGCCAGTCGGTTCCCTTGTCCCGCGTTCACGCAAGCAACTACTTGCGAAGAAGTCGCGACAAGTGTGAACCGAACTGGCAATGTCTTCGTCGTAGGTGCAGTGCCGGAAACACCAGCCGGCACGCACAACCACTGACGAAGGGGGTAGCTCCCATGGCTGCTGGCGGTTTCACTGGGGATCCGAAGGAATTCACCGCGGCGGAAGGTCGCGTCGTCGACGCGACCAGCCGGATGAACAAGAACCTGAGCGACCTGCGCTCGAACATCGAGGCGACCCGCGCGGGCTGGGAAGGCGACGCGCAGCGTGCCTTCGACAACGTCATGCGCCGCTTCGACGACGCCGGCCGCGGCCTGAACGACGCGCTGCACCGCATCGGTGAGCTGCTCCAGGAAGCGGGTTCCACCTACGCCAAGAGCGAGGCTGCGCAGCACGAGCACATCAACTCGCTGAACAAGGGCTTCGGCGTTCTCGGCTGATCCAGTTCTTCCCGTTCCAGATTCGCCTTCATCTTCCATTCTTTCTTCTGACAGGAGTTCGACATGCCTGACGGCCGCATTGTTGTTGATCCGGGTACCATCCACCGCGCCGCGGAGGACTGCACCGCCACCGGTGGCGAGCTGAAGACGCTCTTCGACAACCTGAAGAGCGACCTCAACCCGCTGACCCACAGCTGGACCGGTGAAGCGAAGGACCAGTACATCCAGGCCCAGAACGAGTGGGACCAGAAGTTCGACGAGCTGACCCAGCTCCTCGCGCAGATCGCCGCCGTGCTGCCGCAGATCGCCGACGGCTACCAGGCGACGGACCGCTCGGTGCAGAACCTGTTCTGAGCCAAGCTCCGAAACCACGGCGGGCCGGGCGCCTTCGGGTGCCGGCCCGCCGTTTTCGTGTGCCGGAAACGCGTTTCGCCGCTTAACGCGGGGCGTCGACGGAATATTCTGTCTTGGAGTTGAGCCGCCGCCCGGTCAGTTTCCGCCGCTCAGTGCGGTGCCCCGACAGAATATTCCGGCTTGTCGTTGAGCACCCGCACCGTCACCTTCTTCGGCTGCCCGCCGACCTGCACCGTGCAGTCGAACGTGGTGCCGTTCTCGATCGGCTGCCCGGACGGGCACGCGACGTTCTTCACGTCCGGCTCGCCGTAGTTCTCGTTCAGCACCCGGGAAACGCCCTCCTGCAGCGACTTCTGGTCGAGGGTGTCCCCGCTGAACACTCCGGCCGCCCACGAGATCCCGGCCGCGGCGGCGAGCACCACCACGACCGCCCCGGCGATCAGGAACGGTTTCTTCGACCGCGGTTTTCCGGGCGTGGCCGAGGAAAACGCGCCGAGCCCGCCGTATTCGGACGGCTGGAACCCGCCGCCGTAAGGGTTTCCGGGCGGCTGCGGTCCCGGCTGGACCGGGGTCGGCTGGCTGGGCGCCTGGCCGGGCCCGCCGTACGGCGCGGGCGCCGGCTGGCTCTGCGGCTGACCGTAGGGCTGCGCCGGATAACCCTGCTGCGGATACTGCGCCTGCGGAAACTGGTGAGGTCGCGCCCACTGGCCGCCCGGCTGGCCGGAGCTGTCCACTTCGGACGGATAACCCGGTTGCCGCGGCGGCGTGTTCGTGCCCGGCTGCCACCATTGCGGCTGCCCCTGCGGGTGCTGGTAGGGAGGCTGGGTCATCGGTGGTCACCTCGGGGATCGGTCGGCGCGGGGATCGGCGAACGGGCGCGCATCAGCGGCCCTGCAGTTCGCCGAGCCTGCGGTAGAAGTCCTGTTTGGCCGCGTCGTCCGCGAGGACGGTGACCTGCGAGGCGTCCGGCACCGTGGGCAGGTCCGAGGAGGTGGCCTCGCCGGTGAACTTGAACTCGTAGCGCAGTTCGACCTTGTGCCCGTCGCCCTCGAACTTGGCCGCCATGGTGAACGCGGCGAGCGAGCCGTCCGGCTTCAGCGTGATGGTGCTCGGCACGACCGCCTTGCGCAGTTCCGGCCCGACCTGGTTGAGGAGCTTGTCCGGAAGCAGTTCGACGCGCCGGTCGAGGAAGATCGGGAACGGTACGTTCACGCTCAGCTGCTCGGTGCCGTCCGCGGAGCTCTTCGCGCCGCGCAGCGCTTTCTTGTCCGCCTTGTACGCGCTGTCGACCGCGTCGCCCATCTTGCACGCGATCTGCACCCCGCCCCACGCGCACGGCTGGACCAGCCCGGCCTCCGGCTTGGGCATCGACACCCACGGCGTCGGCGCGAGCGACTTGTAGGCCGGGCCGAGGTAGAGGTACTCGACGGCGCCGTCGGCCGGGGTGAACGAGTCGAGGAACTCGTTGGGGTTCTTCTGCGACCGGTTGTGCACGATGCGGCTCTCCGGGCTGCCGGTGCGCGCCGAGGTGACGATGTTGTGCAGGTACTTGTCGTCGAACTTGAAGTACCGGTCCGCGGAGTTGGTCACATTGCGCGGCTCGACGATCGTGTCCGCGAGCTTCGACATGGCCTTCTCGAACTTCGCGCCGACGTACGCGGCGGCCTGGTCGCCGTCGGGCAGCGCGGTGCCGGCGCGGGCCTGCCCGCACGCCGTCGCGAGTGCCAGCACGGCGGCGACGGCTCCCGCCGTCCGGGCGGCTCGGGTCGTCCTCGCTCGTGTCTTCAACTGTTGTCCCCAGGTGCTCGTCGTGCTGGCGCGGCTGCGCGCCCGAATCGTCTCATCCTGGTCCGACCCGCGCGGCGGCGTGGTGGTTCCGGGAGCTGGTCGGGTAAGCTGCGACCGGCCGACGAGGCGCCTTCGCACCCCCCGCTGCACAGCAATGGGACCACAGGGGTATCTTCATATGTCGTTGTGCGTTGCGGCGCGTCAGCGCTCGGCCCGCACATTACCCACACGCAATGACGACGAGGTAGACCCTTGCCCACGTACAGCCCCAAGCCCGGCGACGTCACTCGTGCCTGGCACGTGATCGACGCCGAGGATGTCGTGCTCGGACGGCTCGCGACCGAGGTCGCCACGCTGCTGCGCGGCAAGCACAAGCCGACCTACGCCCCGCACGTGGACACCGGTGACTTCGTCATCATCGTCAACGCCGAGAAGGTCGCTCTCACCGGTAACAAGCGCGAGCAGAAGTTCGCGTACCGGCACAGCGGTTACCCCGGCGGTCTGCGGAAGCGCTCCTTCGGCGAGCTGCTCGACACCAAGCCCGAGCACCTCGTGGAGAAGGTGGTCAAGGGCATGCTGCCGAAGAACAAGCTCGGCCGCGCCATGGCCAAGAAGCTGAAGGTGTACGCCGGCCCGCAGCACCCGCACGCCGCGCAGCAGCCGCAGGCGCGCGAGATCACCAAGATCGCGCAGGTCGCGCAGTGAGTGAGGAACAGTTGACCAGCACCGAGACCGAGGTCGTCGCTTCGACCGAGACCCCCGCCGAGGCCGTGGCGACCAGCGAGTCCGCCGCCGCTCCGCGCCCGTCGCGTGCCGCCGGTGGCAACGCGCAGACGGTCGGCCGCCGCAAGGAGGCCGTGGTCCGCGTCCGCGTCGTGCCGGGTACCGGTGAGTTCAAGCTCAACGGCAAGTCGCTCGAGCAGTACTTCCCGAACAAGGTGCACCAGCAGCTCATCCGCGAGCCGCTCGTGACCGTCGAGAAGCCGGACTCCTTCGACATCTTCGCCAACCTCAAGGGCGGCGGGATCTCGGGCCAGGCGGGCGCGCTGCGTCTCGCCATCGCCCGTGCGCTGGTCGAGGTGGACGCCGACGACCGTCCGGCCCTGAAGAAGGCCGGCTTCCTGACCCGTGACGCGCGCGCCACGGAGCGGAAGAAGTACGGCCTCAAGAAGGCCCGCAAGGCCCCGCAGTACTCCAAGCGCTGATGCTTCGTTCGTGGGCGAACCCTGCTCGCGCCTGACGGCGCTTCGCCGGGCTCACTCCGCGATCACATTGGGGGGTCGAACCCCCAAGCCCCCGCCAGGGGCAAGCCCCTGGACCCCGGCGGCGTACGTAGGTCTCACCTTCGTGCGCCGCCGGTTGCGTTTTGCGGCCCCGATAGCCCCCCTGCCCTTCGGCTGGGCGGCTGCGTCGAGGGCTAGACTTTCGGTCTTGCAGTTCGAGGAGAGGGATCAGATGGCTCGACTGTTCGGCACCGACGGGGTACGCGGTCTGGCCAATGCCGACCTGTCCCCGGAGCTGGCCCTGTCGGTCGCGGCGAGCGCCGCCCGGGTGCTGGCGGCTCACGACCGTTCGCACCGTCCGGTGGCCGTGGTCGGCCGCGATCCGCGGGCGAGCGGCGAGATGCTGGAGGCCGCCGTGGTGGCGGGCCTCGCGTCGGCCGGTGCGGACGTCCTGCGGCTCGGCGTGCTGCCGACGCCCGCCGTCGCGTACCTCGTCGGTGCGCTGGAGGCGGACCTCGGCGTGATGATCTCCGCCTCGCACAACCCCATGCCGGACAACGGCATCAAGCTCTTCGCCGCCGGCGGGCACAAACTGCCGGACAGCATCGAGGACGAGATCGAAGCCGGCCTCGGCGCGACCGGCGTCATCCGCCCGACCGGCGACGGGGTCGGCCGCGTGACCGACGTCCCGGACGCGCTCGACAAGTACATCGAGCACCTGGTCGCCGCGACGCCGCACCCGCTGACCGGCCTGAAGGTCGTGGTGGACTGCGCGAACGGCGCGTCGTCCGCGGCCGCCCCGGAGGCGTACCGCCGGGCAGGCGCCGAGGTCGTGGCGCTGCACGCGGAGCCGGACGGCATCAACATCAACGACAGCTGTGGCTCGAACCACCCGGACCTGCTGCGCGCGGCAGTCGTCGAACACGGCGCCGACCTCGGCATCGGCCACGACGGAGACGCCGACCGCTGCGTGGCCGTCGACGCCGCAGGCGAACTCGTGGACGGCGACCAGATCATGGCGGTCCTGGCGCTGGCGCTGGCCGAAGAAGGCGCGCTGGTCAAGGACACCCTGGTCGCGACCGTGATGAGCAACCTCGGCCTGCACCTGGCGATGAAGGCACACGGCATCACGGTCGTCACGACTGCGGTGGGCGACCGCTACGTGCTGGAGGAACTGCGCGCCTCGGGCCTGGCCCTCGGCGGCGAACAGTCCGGCCACGTGGTCCTCCCGGCCCACGCCACCACCGGCGACGGCCTCCTGACCGCGATGCGCCTGATGGCCCGGATGGCCGCGACGGGCAAACCGCTGGCCGAACTGGCCGCGGTGATGAACCGGCTGCCGCAGGTGCTGGTCAACGTCCCGGTGGCGGACAAGGCAGCGGTCGCCGATTCCGCCGAGGTCCGCGACGCGGTCGGCGAGGTAGAAGCCGAACTCGGCGAGGAAGGCCGGGTCCTGCTGCGGCCGTCGGGAACCGAACAGCTGGTGCGGGTGATGGTGGAAGCCCCGGCCCACGCCACGGCCCAGGCAGCGGCGGACCGGCTGGCTGGGGTCGTGTCCGCGGTCTCCTGACCGAAATATGGTGAATACTCTGCGCCACCAGTGATCCGGCAGGTACATTCCGCAATGCGGGACTGACCGGGGAGGGGCGATGTACCACCAGAGTGAGGTGCCTCCGCATTTCGCCAGAAGCCTGGCGGCGATGGAGGAGGTGCGCGCACAGTACAGCGCTGACCACGAGCGCGCGATCGCCGACGACGAGGCCCGGCAGGCCGCGTTCGCGAAGCTGGTCGAGGAACACCGCGCTCAGGACGCACAGTCGCAAGCCGACCGCGAAGCCGCGCTCGCTGCTGCCGCCGAGGGAACCGAGGAAGACCGGGCCGCGTCGGAACAGGCAGAACGGACCGCCCAGCGGGTTGCCAAGCAGGTTGCCGAGGACGACGCGGCCGCCGCGATGTTCCGGGTCGAGGACGACACCGAACCGGTCGCGCCGGCAGCCGCTCCGCCGTCGGCGTCTCCTCCGCCCGCTTCGGCGGCCCGGCACCGGGCATGGGAGGACGACGACTTCTCGGCCACCAACTGGATTGACGCAGAGTAGCCGCGGGCGCGAGGGGAGAGGGCGACGATGGCGAAATTCCACATTGAGCCGGACCAGGTCAAAAAGGTGGCGAACGACGTCTCGACGATGAGCACCTCGTTCAAGGAAATCAAGACTTACACCGCGCAGTCCCAGCTGGCGCCCGCGCATTTCGGGAAGATCCCGGGCCTGTCCGAGGCGGCCGGAGCCTATGTGGCGAAGATGCAGGCGCTCGGCGACTCCGCCGCGAAGGGCAGTGCTTTTCTCGGCGGTTTCGCGGAGCGGCTCAACACCTCGGTGACCTTGCACAGCGAGAACGAGCAAGAGAACGCCTGGGGCGTCACGAACGCCGGCAAGGGAGCCTGACTGTGACTCCGCCACCCGACCAGGGCTCCGGTCGTCTCGGCGACACGATCGTCGCCCCGCTGCAGCCTCCCGCGGACGTCCATCTCGACGACACGTCCGACAACATTCTCAAGCCGCTGGCCGGTTTCCGGGAAAAGATGACCGGCAAGCTCGTGCAGCCGTACACGCGGTGGATCCAGCATCCGTCGCGGAACCTCGGGCTGCGGTTCTCCCCGCCGTACGGACAGGGGGACGAAGAGAACCGGATGCTGAACGAACTCGGCGGGTTCGGGTTCGGCTATCTCTGGGGCGCACAGGGGCGCGCGGCCAACCTGGGCAAGGCGGCGAAAGCCGCGCAGGACGACACCGCTCAGGTCAAGCAAGGCCTGACCGCCGCCTGGCAGGGCAAGGCCGCCGATTCGGCAGCCGAAAAGCTGGACGATTTCAGCAAGGCCTCCGGCGAGTACCTCGGCACGGTCAACGGGTTCAGCCAGCTGCTTCAGCAGTTGTGGCAGACGGTCCGCAAGCCGATCGTCGATTTGGGACAGCTGCCCGAAAACGGCGGACAGGCGCCCAAGAAGTTCCTGGACGCGCACAAGCCCGAGGACACCGACGGGCTGCTGATGTTCATGGACCGGCTCGACGACGCGATCAAGTGGGGTCGCCAGAACGGCAACGCTCAAGGGGACGTCGAAGTCATCTGGGGCGATGCGCGCAGCAAGTCCGAGGTGGCTCGCAGCCAGGAGGACGGCACCGGGCCGATCAATCCGCAGGACATTCGCAATATGTCGGTGGATCTGGACGTCCACTTCAACTCCAAGTGGTCCGACATGTTCTGCCGTCAGATGGACGAGTACTGCCAGCAGTACTCGGACGCGATGGATTGCTTCCGGCAGTACATCCGCAACGCCCACACGGCGGCGACGAACGCGTTGCGGGCGTTCTCCGACGGCCTGAACGTGCCGACCGATCCGTTCGGCCGCCTGCAACTCGGCGCGGACAGCGGCAGCGGCGGGCACGACACCGGCAAGGGCCGGAACGACGGCGGTGGCGGGGACACCAAGCCGCGCTCGTCCGGTGGCGGAGGCGACACGAAACCGCAGGAGGCCACGGTTCCGCCGCAGGTCGGTCCGACCCCAGCCCCGCCGCAGACTCCGCCCGCGCAGCCGGATCCGAACCAGAATCCGGTCACGCACAAGCCGCTCGAGGTGGATCCGTCGACCGGGCAGCCGTATCCGATCGACCCGCGGACCGGGGAAGCGGTCAAGACCGAGCACGAAGCGCCGGACACCGTGACGGTTCAGCACGGTGACCACAAGATCACCATGTCGGAGCCGGACTCCCACGGGAAGATGGCGGTCTCGATCGGCGACGGGACCGGGCACGACAAGGCGTATCAGCTCGATTTCGGCGACCCGGCCGCCCAAACCCCGGGAACCGGCGCTGACGCGGCGCAAGGGGACCCGGCCGCTCGCCCTCACGACGCTTCGGCACCGCCCGCGCACGACGCTCCCGGCGGCCCGGTCCACAAACAGCCGGACGGCACCGCGCCGACGGCTGACCCGAACCAGGTGCACCGCCCTGGCCCGGACGGAAAGATCCACATCGAGGACGGAAACCTCAAGATCACCGCCGAGCGCCCGAACGGACCGGACGGGCCGACCGTCGTGACGGTGGACGACGGATCCGGCGAGCCGACGAAATACACCCTCGACGAGCACGGAAAGATCGATCCGGCTACCGGACGGCCAGTCGACGGCCTGACCGCTCAGCAGCACGGCGGCGGTGCCGCGAGCCCGGCCGCGCCTGCCAACGAGCTGCCCGCGGAGCACGTTCGCGAAGGTCAGCGGGTCGTAGCTGACGCTGGCGCGGCTGCCGGACCTGCCCAGGCCGTGGCCGAGCACGCTGCCGCGAGGTACGAGCACGCGACGACCGGGCAGGCAGCGGACGGGCACGACCAGGCAGCCGGAGAGCAGACCGGACGGCACCACGCGCAGCCCGTCGCCGCGCAGGCAGCCGCGACCCCGGCATACGGGACTCCGGTGGCCAGCGGCCCGGATGAGTCCACCACGGCGCAGTCGGTGCTGGACCCGTTCAGCAGCGACCCGGGGCTGGGCCACGTCCCGTCCGACCCCGGTCTCGGGGATTCGGCGGTTCCGGCCGGCTGGGAGCAGGGCGGAGCGGATCACCCGGCCGAACTCGGCACCGCGCCGACCACCACGGATCAGCAGCAAGGCCAGTCGATGGGCATGATGGGCAGCCCGATGATGGGCGGCGGAGGGCAAGGCAACTCCGCCGACCAGGAACGCGGGACCAGCGGTTACCGGGTCGACGGCGGACTGTTCGGCACCGCGCCGGGCGGCAGCCGGATCAGCGGGTCGCTCGCCGAGGAGGACGAAGGACGGCGCTGATCAGGCAGCCGGTTCCTCGTCCTCCGGAACCTCGATCGGCGCCCGCTTCACATCCGCGTCCAGCAGCGGCAAGTACTTCTCCGTACCGGTCAAATGCGTGAGAAAGAACGCAGTGAACAGCGCCTTCACCAGCTGCTGAGTCGCTCGCTGCGGTTTGCCCTGCAGGAGCAGCTGGCTCCAGTGCCTGCCTTCGGTCACCGCCAGGTGGGAGGACTTCGCCAGGGTTCGCAGCTGCACCGGGCCGGCCCACGACTGGGCGATGGCGTCCGCGTGGCCTACTGCCGGGGCGACCAGGTCGCCGTCCACGGCCAGGTGCAGGCCGGGGGCGTTGACGACCTTCGCGGCGTCCGTCGCGGACGGGAAGGTCTGTGCCGCGGCCACCGTCGCTACCGCGCGGACCTTCGGGCGGGCGTCGTCGCCTGCCGCGGCGGACTGGGCGGCTGCCAGTACTGCCGAGCCGGCGCCGGTGGAGTGGCCGGCCAGGCCCAGTTTGCCCGGGTCGACGCTGATGCCGTCCGGGCCGAGGCGGACCGTGGTGATGACGTCGAGCGTCGTCAGCAGGTCGCCGGCCAGCAGGCGGTGCGACGGGAGCGGGCCGAGCTGGGTCGCGGGGGCCGCGGCGACCACGCCCCAGCTCGCGAGGTGGTGCAGCAGCTGCCGGTAGCGCGTGGCGGGCTGCAGCCAGCCGTGCCCGAACGCGATGGCCGGGAGGCCGAGGCCTTGGCGCGGGGTGAACACGACGCCGGGCAGTCCGACCAGGGCGAGGTTGCCGCGCAAAACCTCGTGCGGACCCGGGTGGGACAGCTCCGTGAGCAGCTGCTTGGGCTTGCTGGCCATGCGCGTGACCTTACTGCCCGTGCCCGGTCCCGGCCCGGTGCGCCACCCCGATCGGTTTAGGGGTCCGCCGCCGCACTGCGCGCCGACCCGGTCAACGGTTGTCCGGAGGAGGGCTCGCCCAGCTCAGCGGCACTGAAAACCCCGCTCTAGGGACCGGAGTAGGGGACTGGACTTGTCTCGTTACGCTAGTTCGCGTGTGTGGAATCGTGGGATACGTCGGACACCGCCCGGCTCTGGACGTCGTGCTCGGTGGGCTCCGCCGCATGGAATACCGGGGCTACGACTCGGCGGGCGTGGCGGTGCTGGACGGCGCCGGCGCGCTGACCGTCGAGCGCAAGGCCGGCCGGCTGGCCAACCTGGAGGCCCGGCTCGACGAGGTCGGCCGCGACGCGTTCGCGGGCACCGCGGGCATGGGCCACACCCGCTGGGCCACGCACGGGGCCCCGATCGACCGCAACTCGCATCCGCACCGGGACACCACCGGCCGCGTCGCGGTGGTGCACAACGGGATCATCGAGAACTTCGCCGCGTTGCGCGCCGAGCTCGAGGCCGACGGCATCGAGATGGCCAGCGACACCGACACCGAAACCGCCGCCCACCTGGTCGCCCGCGCCTACACCGAGGGCGACACGAAGGGCGACCTCGCGGCCAGCGTCGGCGCGGTGTGCCGCCGGCTCGAGGGCGCGTTCACGCTCGTCGTGACGCACGCCGACGAGCCGGACACGATCGTCGCCGCGCGCCGGTCGTCGCCGCTGGTGGTCGGGGTCGGCGAGGGCGAGCACTTCGTCGCCTCCGACGTCGCGGCGTTCATCGAGCACACCCGCGAGGCCGTCGAGCTGGGCCAGGACCAGCTGGTCGTCATCACCCGCGACGGCTACCAGGTCACCGACTTCCACGGCGACGCCGCGCAGGCCAAGCCGTTCACCGTCGACTGGGACCTGTCGGCCGCCGAGAAGGGCGGCCACGAATACTTCATGCTCAAGGAGATCGAGGAGCAGCCGGAAGCGCTGGCGAACACGCTGCGCGGGCACTTCGAGGCCGGCCGGATCATCCTCGACGAGCAGCGCATTTCCGACCAGGACCTGCGCGACGTCGACAAGGTCTTCGTCGTCGCCTGCGGTTCGGCGTATCACTCCGGTCTCGTCGCCAAGTACGCCATCGAGCACTGGTGCCGGCTGCCGGTCGAGGTGGAGCTGGCCTCAGAGTTCCGCTACCGCGACCCGGTCCTCGACCGCGACACGCTCGTCGTCGCCGTCTCGCAGTCCGGCGAGACCGCGGACACTCTCGAAGCCGTGCGGCACGCGCGCGAGCAGAAGGCCCGCGTGCTGGCGGTCTGCAACACCAACGGCGCGCAGATCCCGCGCGAGTCCGACGCGGTGCTGTACACGCACGCCGGGCCGGAGATCGGCGTTGCGTCGACCAAGGCGTTCCTCGCGCAGATCGCCGCGAACTACCTCGTCGGCCTGGCGCTGGCGCAGGCGCGCGGCACGAAGTACCCGGACGAGGTCGCCCGCGAGTTCGCCGAGCTGGAAGCCATGCCGGCGGCGGTGCAGAAGGTGCTGTCCACTGTGGACCAGACGCGCGAGATCGCGCGGCGGATCTCCGACTCGCGCGCGGTGCTGTTCCTCGGCCGGCACGTCGGGTTCCCGGTGGCGCTGGAAGGCGCGCTGAAGCTGAAGGAACTCGCGTACATGCACGCGGAGGGCTTCGCGGCGGGCGAGCTGAAGCACGGTCCGATCGCGCTGATCGAAGAGGGCCTTCCGGTCGTCGTCGTGATGCCGTCGCCGAAGGGCCGCGCGGTGCTGCACTCGAAGCTGGTGTCGAACATCAGCGAGATTCAGGCGCGGGGCGCGCGCACGATCGTGATCGCCGAGGAGGGCGACGAGACCGTGCGCCCGTTCGCCGACGAGCTGATCGAGGTGCCCGCGGTGCCGACGCTGTTGCAGCCGCTGGTTTCCACCGTGCCGCTGCAGGTCCTGGCCGCGGAGATCGCGAGTTCGCGCGGGTACGACATCGACAAGCCGCGTAACCTGGCGAAGTCCGTCACCGTCGAGTAAGACCGGGAGCCGCCGCCGTGCAAGGAATCTGGACGACAGAACGGATTCGCGCGGCGGAGGACCTGCTGCTCGCCCGCACCCCGGACGGCGAGCTGATGCGCCGGGCTTCCTTCGGCCTCGCCGCCGAGGTGGCTGGGCTGCTGGCCGAGGACACCGGCGGCGTGTCCGGCCGTCGGGTCGTGCTGCTGGTCGGTTCGGGCAACAACGGCGGCGATGCGTTGTGGGCTGGCGCTTTCCTGCGTCGGCGCGGGGTCGCGGTGGCCGCGGTACTGCTGAAGCCGGAGAAAGCGCACCCGGCCGGATTGGCCGCGCTGCGGCGCTCCGGTGGGCGCGTGGTGTCCATTGCGGACAGTCCACAGTGGATCGAAAAGGCGGATGTCGTTGTGGACGGCATCGTTGGTATTTCCGCTCGCGGCCCGCTGCGTCCGGAAGCGGCTGAGCTGGTCGCGCAGATCGAAGCGCCCGTGGTGGCGGTTGATTTGCCGAGCGGCGTCGACCCGGACACCGGCGCGGTCGACGGCCCGCACGTCACCGCCGCGCGCACGGTCACCTTCGGTGGGCTGAAACCCGTGCACGTGCTGGCTCCGCAGGAATGCGGCGAGGTCGTGCTGGTCGACATCGGCCTGCGGCCCTGGCTGGGCGAGCCGGATCTGCGGCGGCTGGACCTGTCCGACGTCGCCGAGGTGTGGCCGATTCCTGGTCCGGAGGACGACAAATACACCCAGGGCGTCGTCGGCATCGCGGCCGGGTCAGCGACGTACCCGGGAGCTGCGGTGCTCGCGTCCGGTTCCGCGGTCCGCGCGACGGCGGGCATGGTCCGCTACGCCGGACACGCCGCGGACGTCGTGCGCTCGCGCTGGCCGGAGATCGTCGCGACCGGCTCGGTCACCGATGCGGGCCGGGTGCAGGCGTGGGTGGTCGGCCCGGGCATCGGCACCGGCGGGGAAGGCCGGGAAATCCTGCGGCACATCCTCGGCCAGGGCGTCCCGGTGTGCGCGGACGCCGACGCCACCACGATCATCGCGAACACCCCCGAAGTCCTCGACGCTCGCGATCCGGACACGCCGCTCGTGCTCACCCCGCACGCGGGCGAGTACGAACGCCTGATGGGCCGCCGTCCGGGCGCGGACCGAGTCGCAGCGGCCCGCGAAGCGGCGAAGAAGTACGACGCTGTCGTGCTGCTGAAAGGCCACTGCACTGTTGTCGCGGCCCCGGACGGCCGCGTCGCGGTGAACACCCCGCATGGTTCCTGGCTGGCCACCGCTGGTTCCGGCGACGTGCTGACCGGCCTGGTCGGCTCGCTGCTCGCCGCCGGGCTGGACCCGTGGCTGGCCGCCGCGGCCGCCGCGCAGGTGCATTCGCTGGCGGGTGCGCTCGCCGCGGAGGACGTGCCGACGTCGGCGTCCGGTCTGGTCGACGCGATCCCGGCCGCGCTGCGGTTGGTCCGCGCGACCGCATAGTTATCGAGTTACGTGTTAACTCGGCTCGCGATATCTGGTAAGAACGAGATGTGAGTCGAGACACGCCAGGACGGCCGAAGACGCGCCCGTCCGACGCCGCGGTGGAGCAGCGGCGTCAGGAGATCCTCGACTACGTCATCGACCAGGGCGAAGTCCGGATCGACGACCTCACCGCACGGTTCGGCGTCAGCCTTATGACGATGCACCGCGACCTGGACGACCTCGCCGACAAGCGGCTGCTGCGGAAGCTGCGCGGCAAGGTAGAGGCGTACCCGGCGCTCACCATGGAGACCGCGAGCCGGTTCACGCTGCACTCGGCGGAGAAGGAAGCGCTCGCCGACCTCGCGATCCAGCAGGTCGAGCCGGGCCAGGCGGTGTTCGTTGACGACTCCACCACGTTGTTCCCGCTGGTCGAACGGCTGGCCAAGGTCGAGCGCCTCACCGTCATCACCAACTCGCTGCAGGCCGCGCGCCTGCTGGGCGCCGGCGTCGACGTGCTTCTCGCCGGCGGCCGCTACGACCCCGAGTACGACTCCTGCTCCGGCCCCGACGTGCTCGCGCTGCTCGAGCGGATTCGCGTGGACATCGCGTTCGTCTCGGTGAGCGCGGTGGCGGTGGGCAGGCTGTTCCACCCGGTCCGCGACTACGCCGAGCTGAAGAAAGCCGTGCTGCGCGCCGCGAACCGCAACGTGCTGGTGCTCGACCATTCGAAGTTCGGCCGCACCGCGACGTACGCGCACGGCACCGTCGGCGATTACGACCTCCTGATCACCAGCGAAGCCACTCCGACCGAGGAGATCGAGGCGGCGCTGAACGCGGGAACGGCGGTCGAGGCCGCGGAGTACGTCGAGGAGGGGCAGCTTTATGACAGCTGAGCTGGTGGCCGGGGTCGATTCGTCGACCCAGTCGACCAAGGTCGTGGTCTGCGACGCGCGTACGGGCCAGGTCGTGCGGACCGGCCGGGCACCGCACCCGGACGGGACCGAGGTCGACCCCGCAGCGTGGGCGCAAGCGTTTGCGGACGCCACTCGCGACGTTCTCGACGGGGTCAAGGCCATCGGCGTCGGCGGTCAGCAGCACGGCATGGTCACCCTCGACGAGGCCGGCGAGGTGGTCCGGCCCGCGTTGTTGTGGAACGACACTCGCTCCGCGCAGGCGGCCAAGGACCTCACCGACGAGCTGGGCGGGCCCGGCGTGTGGGCGAAGTCGGTCGGGCTGGTGCCAGTCGCGAGCTTCACCGTCACCAAGCTCCGCTGGCTCGCCGAGCACGAACCGGAAAACGCCGACCGCGTCGCCCGCGTTCTGCTGCCGCACGACTGGCTCACCTGGCGGCTGCTCGGCCGTCCGGAAACCGCGGTGACCGACCGCGGCGACGCCTCCGGCACCGGCTATTTCTCCCCAACCGACAACACTTATCGCCAGGACGTCCTCGCACACGCGTTCGGCGGCCGCACCCCGGAACTGCCGACCGTGCTCGGCCCGTCCGACGTCGCCGGACACACCAGCGACGGCATGCTCGTCTCCGCGGGCACCGGCGACAACATGGCCGCCGCCCTCGCGCTCGAACTCGCCCCGGGCGACGCGGTGATCTCGATCGGCACCAGCGGCACGGTTTTCGGCGTCACCGAGACCGGCGCGGCGGACGCGAGCGGCCTGGTCGCCGGATTCGCCGACGCCACCGGCCGGTTCCTCCCGCTGACCGCCGCCCTCAACGCCGCGCGCGTGCTCACCGCGGGCGCGGCGATGCTCGGAGTCGACCTGGCCGAATTCGACCGGCTCGCACTGGCCGCCGAACCCGGCGCGGGCGGCCTCACGCTGCTGCCGTACCTCGACGGCGAGCGCACCCCGAACCTGCCCGGCGCGACCGGTTCGCTGCACGGGCTGACCAGGGCGAACATGACGCCGGAGAACGTCGCGCGGGCGACCGTCGAGGGCATGGTCTGCGGGTTGGCCGCCGGGCTCGACGCGGTGCGCGCGCAGGGCATGGAAGTGAAGCGCGTGCTGCTCATCGGCGGCGGCGCGCAGTCCGCCGCGGTGCGCGCGATCGCGCCGATCGTGCTCGGCCTGCCCGTCGTGATTCCCGAGGTCGGCGAGTACGTCGCGCTGGGGGCCGCCCGGCAGGCCGCCTGGGCGCTCGCGGGCACCGCCGAACCGCCCGCGTGGACCGGAACCAAGAACCAGCTCGTGTTGGACGGGCCGACCGGGGCGCTGCGCGCCGCGGGCATCGAGATCCAGCAACGCCACCTCGAGGCGCGCGAGGCCGCGCACGGGGTTTCCGCGAAATTGGGAGAGGACTGACCGATGGCCAGCATCACCTACGACAAGGCGACCCGGCGCTATTCCGGGACCGAGCGTCCCGCTGTCGACGCGCTGGACCTGGAAATCGCCGACGGCGAGTTCCTCGTGCTGGTCGGCCCGTCGGGTTCGGGCAAGTCCACCGCGCTGCGGATGCTCGCCGGGCTGGAGGACATCGACGAGGGCGCGGTCTGGATCGGCGACCGCGACGTCACCCAGCTGCCGCCGCGTTCGCGCGACATCGCGATGGTGTTCCAGAACTACGCGCTGTACCCGCACATGACGGTCGCGCAGAACATGGGCTTCGCGCTGAAGATCGCCGGGCGGCCGGCGTCGGAGATCAAGCAGAAGGTGCTCGACGCGGCGAAGCTGCTGGACATCGAGCAGTACCTGGACCGCAAGCCGAAGGCGCTGTCCGGCGGTCAGCGGCAGCGCGTCGCGATGGGCCGCGCGATCGTGCGCGAGCCGCAGGTCTTCCTGATGGACGAGCCGCTGTCGAACCTGGACGCGAAGCTGCGCGTCTCGACCCGTACGCAGATCGCCGCGCTGCAGCGCCGGCTCGGCGTCACCACCGTTTACGTGACCCACGACCAGGTCGAGGCCATGACGATGGGTGACCGGGTCGCGGTGCTGTCGGACGGTCTGCTGCAGCAGTGCGACACCCCGCGCGCCCTGTACGACCGACCCGCAAACGTTTTCGTCGCGGGGTTCATCGGCTCCCCGGCGATGAACCTGGTCGCCGCGAAGCTGACCGCGGACGGTGCCGAGGTCGGCGGCGTGCAGGTGCCGCTCAAGCCCGAGGTCCGGTCCGCGGCCGACGGCGACACGGTCACCATCGGTTTCCGCCCGGAGTCGCTGGAGGTCACCACCGACACCGCCGGCGCGCTGCCGATCAAGGTCGAGCTGGTCGAAGAGCTGGGCTCGGACGCTTACGTCTACGGCAAGCTCGGCGCGGGCGTCGCGGAAAGCGCCGAGGGATCGTCACGCAACGTGGTCGCCCGCGTCGACCCGCGTACGCCGCCGGCCATGGGCGACACCCTGCACCTGCGGATCCGTCCGGACGAGCTGCACGTGTTCTCCGGCACGTCCGGCCAGCGTCTCTCCTGAGCCGATAGCGTGGGAAACTGGCAGTCGTTATGACTGCCAGTTCTCCGCACGCCGAGACGGTGATCGATCTCGGCGCACTGCGGCACAACGTTTCTTTGCTGGCCGCCCGGGCCCCCGGTGCGGCCGTGATGTGCGTGGTCAAGGGCGACGGGTACGGCCACGGCGCGGTTCCCGTCGGCCGCGCCGCGGTCGAGGCTGGCGCGAGCTGGCTCGGCACCTGCTCGCTGCAGGAAGCCCTTGACCTGCGGGCCGCGGGATTGTCGGTGCGGCTGTTCAGCTGGCTGGACGTGCCGGAGCTGGATTTCACCCCCGGCATCGAGGCGGACGTCGACCTCGGCGTCAGCTCTCTCAGCGAGCTGGCCCGGGTCGACGCCGCGGCGGAACGCGCCGGAAAGCGCGCCCGCGTGCACCTCAAAATCGACACCGGGCTGTCCCGCAACGGCTGCCCGCCCGCCGACTGGCCAGCGCTGGCCGAGGCGGCGGCCAACGCGCGCGGCGTCGAGGTCGTGGCCATCTGGTCGCACCTGGCCTGCGCCGACGAACTGGGGCACGCGTCGATCGACGCGCAGGCGAAGCTGTTCGCCGAGGCCTACGACGCGGCTCGCGCGGCCGGTCTCGACCCGATCCGGCACCTGGCCAATTCCGCGGCCACGCTCACCCGGCCCGACCTGCACTTCGACCTGGTCCGCCCGGGCATCGCGATGTACGGCCTCAACCCGGTGCCCACCGACGACGACCTGCGGCCGGTGATGACGTTCCGGTCGACCGTGGTGCTCACCAAGCCGCTGGCGGCCGGTGACTCGGTCTCCTACGGCCACACCTGGACCGCGCCGGAGGACACCACGCTCGCGCTCGTGCCCGTCGGATACGCCGACGGGGTGCCGCGCACGCTGTCCGGGCGGATGGACGTCTGGCTGGGCGGGAAACGGCGGCCGGTCGTCGGGCGGATCTGCATGGACCAGCTCGTGGTGAACGTCGGCAATGAGGACGTGCCCCGGATCGGGGACGAGGTCGTGCTGTTCGGGGCCGGTCGCTCCGGCGAACCGACCGCGCGCGAATGGGCGGACAAGCTCGGCACCATCGACTACGAGATCGTCACCTCGATGTACCGGCCGCGCGTACGCCGCCGGTATGTGGGGGAGCGGGCGTGACTCCGTCGACGCGGCTGTGGGCGATCGTCGGCGGAGTCGGAGCGGTAGTGACGGGTGCGGCAGCGGCAGTTGTCGCGTCGCAGCAACGCAAACCGACCGAGGACCCGTTCGCCGACGAACCGCTGGGCGAGCTGAAGCCGGACCGTACGTCCACTGTCGCGGCTGAAGACGGTACGCCGCTGTCGGTCGAGGAGATCGACCCTGAAGACGGCGAGAAGCCGGAGCTGACTCTCGTCGGCGTACACGGCTTCGCGCTTTCGCGGCTCTCGTGGCACTTCCAGCGTCGCGACTTCGCTTCGCTGCGGCTGCCCCGCGTACGGCAGGTCTACTTCGACCATCGCGGACACGGCCTGTCCGGAGAAGCGTCCACAGAGACGTCGACGATCGAACAGCTCGCGCACGACCTCGACAGCGTGCTGCGCGCGATAGTTCCCGAAGGACCGATTGTCCTCATGGGACATTCCATGGGCGGCATGGTGATCATGGAGCTGGCCGCGCAACGGCCAGACCTCTTCGAGGACCGCGTCTGCGGCGTCGCCTTCATCGCGACCGCGGCCGGCGAAGTCGGCGCACGCGGGTTGCCGAGGCCGTTGCTGTCCAAGTACAACCCGCTCACGCGCGGCGTCGGCGAGCTGGCTGGGTGGCAACCCGGGTTGGTGGAGTTCGTGCGCGCGGCCGGCGGTCAGCTGACCCGGCAGGCAGTGCGCCGGCTCGCGTTCGGCAGCCGCGATGTCTCGCCGCGCTTGGTCGACTTCATGCTGGAAATGCTCGCTGTCACGCCGGTGCGCGGGCTGATCAACTTCGTGGACACCCTCGGCAGCCACAATCGCTACGCTGTGCTGGCCGGGCTGAAACACGCGCAGGTGCTGGTCATCGGCGGCGACTCGGACCGGTTCACGCCGTTCGCGCACGCCGAGCGGATCGCCGCCGAGCTGCCGGACGCCGAGCTGGTGCGCGTGCGCGGAGCCGGGCACATGGTGCAGCTCGAACAGCCCGAGCTGGTGAACAGCCATCTCATCGACCTGCTGCAGCGCTGTGCCGGCAGCGCCGCGCCGAACCGGCGAAACTGGTGGTGGACAAGGTGATTCTGGAAACCCCCGAGGACACGATGGCCTTCGGGCGAACGCTGGGCGCGGCCCTGCGCGCGGGCGATCTGGTGCTGCTGGACGGTCCGCTCGGGGCCGGGAAGACAACGCTGACCCGCGGCATCGCGGACGGGCTCGGCGTCGGCGGGCGGGTCAGTTCGCCGACCTTCGTGCTGGCGCGAGTGCACGCCGCCGGTGCGGCCGGAGTGCCGCTGATCCACGTGGACGCGTACCGGCTCGGCGGCGATCTGTCCCAGTTGGACGATCTCGATCTGGACACCGACCTGGAATCGTCCGCGGTGGTTGTCGAGTGGGGCGAGGGCAGCGCGGAGCGGCTGTCGGAGGACCACCTGGTGGTCCGGCTGACCCGGCACGACGACGACACCCGGACGGTCGTGCTGGAACCGCACGGCTCCTGGACCACCCGGGTCGCCGAGCTGCGAGCGGCCTAGCGCTTCCCGTCCGGCAATCCGCTACGACCCGGTTTTCGACGGTTCCTTCGTCAGCGCGTGGTTGAGCGCGGTCAGGAAGGCCAGCAGCCGAGGGCCGAAGCGACGCAGGTCGTCGTCCTGTTCGACGCCGCCGTACCAGGAGAGGCCGGCCTGGCCGTCCGCGTCCGGGTCCACCTCGGCGAACGCGCCGAGCCAGCGTTCGGTGTCGCCGAGCACCACCGCGTACGGCAGAGAACGGGAGAACACCATCTCGCGGTCCTCCGGGCGTTCGATGTCTTCCGCGCGCACCCGGTGCAGGTAGCGCAACAGCCCGCGGATCTGGCCGGCGACTGCGCGGCCGCGGGCGGTGCGGGACGGCAGCAGCGCGCGAGCCGCGGCGAGACCCAGGCCGGCGAGCGCCACCGCGACGCCCAGCAGCGCGTGCCCGACGGTGAACGAAAGCACCGCCGTCACGACCAAGCCGAGCACGAACAGCAGGATGCCGGGCAGCGCCAGCACCCCGCGCGAGGTGTCCGGACGACGCGAGAACCATTGGCTGGCAACGACGTCCCGGTACATGGAGTCCTGGATCGGTGCCGTGTCGAGATCGTTCAGCCGGGACAGCAGGACGGTGTCGGTTCCTTCCGGCAGCAGCGTTTCATAGACCACCCGCTCGAAATCGCGCAGGTGCTCGTCCGGCGGGTTCCGCCGGGAGATCTGCCAGTCCGGACCGGGAAGCTCGGCCAGCCACAGGTAATTCCGCACCGCCAGATCGACGACGGTGGCCGCGATGTCCACCGGGTCCACCGACTCGTCCATCACGGTGCCGATCTGCCCGGGAAGCACCCCGTCCGGAGAAGCGAACCAAGTTCGGCCGTTTTCCCGCAAAAGAACTTCAATTGTGGTATCGCCGGTGCTGGTCGCGAGTTCGTCTTGCTTTCGGCGCCGCCATACGAATAGCGCGGCGGCAATCAGCAAAACGGCAACCACGGCGAATCCGATGACGGACGGCAAGGTGAGCGAGAATGCCGCCGCCAATGCGCTGGCCGGCACGAAATCGGCATTCGCCGGCGCGGTGCCCGGCGGCAGCCCGACCGACAGTTCCATCCGCGCGCCCGGCGGCAAATCGTTCTGCTGCAGCCGCAGCACGCCGGTGTGGTCGACCTCGGACAGCGTGCACGGCTGGTTCGCGCCGACCGAACAGGTCACCGGCGCCATCTGCCGGGCCGGGGCGAGGAAGGACGCCTTGATTTCCTTCACCGGCTGGTCGAAGCCGCCCGCGACGAGCGCGCGCACCTGCTGGCCGCCGCCCTGGTCGGCGAGGGCGCCGGCGAGTGTGTAGACGACGGTGGATTCGCCCGCGCCGAAGGTGAGCGTCAACTGGTCGTCGGCCTGCGCGACGGCGGCGCCGCCGGTGGCCTTCGCGTCCCGCATCGTGTAGCGCAGGTCCTGCCCGTCGTCGGCGGGCAGCCGCAGCGGCAAGGTGGACACCAGCCGCTGTCCGCCTGGGACAGTCACCTTCTCGGTGACCTGGAAGCCGCCGTCGCGCAACAGTTTAAGTGCGATTTCCGCAGTCGCTTCGGGGGCCGCTTGCGCATTCTCGGAATGCCGACCGGTTCCGGAGAAGGCCGCCGCCGGACTCAGGCCGGAGAGCACCGCCAATGCCGCGATCGCCGCCGCGGAAACCCATTTCCTCGCCACGGCAGCAGAGCCTAGAGCACACCGGCTAGGCTGGGTGCCCCGGCAGTGAAAAAAGCCGGATTACGCGAATCACGCAATCGCAGGGGGAACGATGACCTGGCCACCGCAAGGCGGTCCTTATCCGGTTCCGCCGGGAGCCGCCCCGCTCCCGCCGCCGCGGCCGCTGCCGCCGGGGATGCCGCCGGGCGCCGGGATGCCAGGCGGCGCGATGGCGGGGCCGGGGATTCCGCCGGGACAGCAGTTTCCGGGCGGGCCGCCGGCTCAGCAGTTCCCTCCCGGACCGCCGTTTCCCGCTGCCGGACCGGCAGTTCCGCTGCCGCCGCCTGCCGCGCCGCTGCCGCCGCCGCAGGTCGCTCCGGCACCGGGACCATTCGCCGCGTCCCCTGGGGTGCCCGCACCGGCATTCGACGCGGGAACCCGGCTCGACGGCTACCGTGCAGGGCGCCCGCCGAAGAAGAAGCACGCCGGGGTGATCGTGCTGGTCTCGGTGCTCGGTGCGATCGTGCTGGTCCTCGGGGGACTGGCAGCGCTCGGTGCGGCCGTGCACAAAGACAAGCGCGTCGACGCGGCGAGCACCACGCCGCCGACGTATTCCTCAATCTCCAGCGAAACGTCGCCCACCCGGTACCCCACCGAAAGCAGCACTTCGGCCACGACCACCTCGACAAGCAGGGCAACCCGCGCAACCACCAGCCACTCGGAACCGGCGTCCGAGGCCCCGCCGGCGCCCCGCGGCCCGCGACCGGTGAAGGAGACCGCGCGGAACCCGCTGTTCGCCAGCGCCGACGCCGGATTGCGAAACGTGGCGTGCACGCTCAGCCGCTGGAGTTCGGACCGGGCAGGCGCGGAACGGTTCTTCCAGTCCGGCATCCGCTGCCTGAACACGGTGTGGGCGCCGGTGCTCGGCGACGCCGGCCTTCCGTTCGACGGCCCGAACCTGGTGGTCGCGCAGTCCGGCCAGATGCAAAGCCCGTGCAGTTCGTCCGGTGACAATTTCGCCGCCTACTACTGCCCGACGAACGGGACCATCTACATGCCGATGGACAAGCTCCAGATCGAGGAATACGGCGCGCATCCCGGCGTCTACCTCGCGGTGCTGGCCCACGAATACGGTCACCACGTGCAGAACCTGTCCGGCGTCGAGGAGGCGATGAGCGAGCAGCGGTACGACGCGGGGGCCGACTCCGCCGCCGGGCTGGAGCTGTCCCGCCGTCTGGAACTGCAGGCGCAGTGCTTCTCCGGCATGTTCCTCGGTGCGTCGTCCAGCGCGGGCGGGTCGATCGACCGCAACATCTACAACGAGGCCTGGAACTCCGAGGACCGCGGGGACCACGGCGGCGGTCCTCGCGACCACGGCACCGACGAGCACTCCGCCGCCTGGTGGCGCCAGGGGGCGACGAAGAACCGCACCCAGCAGTGCAACACCTGGACGGCGAACTCCTCCGACGTGGCCTGACCCGCCGCGACGAGCTGCAAGCGGCCTGAACGCCAAGAAGGGCCCCTCGAACGCGAGGGGCCCTTCTCAGCTCGGCAAGCGGTTACTGGCTGGCCCTGGCCGCCGCGTCCTCCGAAGCGGACAGCGCCGGAGCAGACCCGAGCAGCGGCCTCTTCGCGGTTTCCTTCAGCTTCAGCAGCGTGAGCACGCCGACCACGCCCGCGATCATCAGGTAGTACCCCGGCCACTTGAGATCCCCGGTCGCCAGCACCAGCGCGCTCATCACCAGCGACACCGTCCCGGCGAACGCGGACACGAAGATGTTGAACGAGATCGACAACCCGCCGTAGCGGACCTCGGTCGGGAACAGCGCGGGGAGCGTGGACGGGCAGGTCGAGGAGAAGCAGATCAGCAGCAGTCCCATCAGGACCAGGCCGAGCAGCACCGAGAGCAGCGACCCGCTCTTGAGCAGCAGCACCATCGGAAGGCCGAGCACGATCAGCCCGCCGGCGCCGACCCACAGGATCGGCTTGCGGCCGACCTTGTCGCTGAGCCTGCCGAGCAGCGGGATGAGCAGCACGCCCAGCCACAGCACCCCGATCTGCAGCCATTCCGCCGCGGTCGCCGAAATGGCCTGCCCGCCGTTCGCGGACATCGTGCGGTCGTCCTTGAGGTAAGTCGGCATATAGCTGGTGAGCATGTAGTTGGTGACGTTCCAGGTCACCACGAGCCCGCCGGCCAGCAGCATCGTCGGCCAGTACTTGCTGAAGATCGTGCGGACGACGTGCTGGGACTCGGCGTCCTCGCGCTTGCCGGATTCGTCGAGCAGCTGCTGGAAGGCCGGCGTCTCCTCGAGCTTCGTCCGGAGGTAGACCCCGACGATGCCGAGCGGAAGCGCCACCATGAACGGGATCCGCCAGCCCCAGGTGTCCATGAAGGCCGGCGTGGAAACCAGCGGGAGCACCGACGAGACGGTCGCGCCCAGCGCGTAGCCGATGAAGGTGCCGAACTCCAGGAAGCTGCCGAAGTAGCCGCGGCGGCGGTCCGGGCTGTACTCGGCGATGAACGTCATCGCGCCGGCGTACTCGCCGCCGGTGGAGAAGCCCTGCAGGACCCGCGCGCAGACCAGCAGGATCGGCGCGGCCAGCCCGATCGAGGAGTACGACGGGATCAGTCCGATGAGGAACGTGCCGGTCGCCATCAGGATGACGGTCACCGCGAGCACCTTGGTCCGGCCGATCTTGTCGCCGAGCGGACCGAAGAACAGGCCGCCGAGCGGGCGGACCAGGAACGCCACCGCGAAGGTCGCGAACGTCGCGAGCTGGGCCAGCGCGGGATTGCCGGGCGGGAAGAACTGCGCCTCGATGGTGGTGGAGAGGTAGCCGTAGACCCCGAAATCGAACCACTCGGTGATGTTGCCGACCGCGGCCGCGCCGACCGCCCGGCGCATTGTCGCGTCGTCCGTGACGGTGGCGCCGCCCGACGGCCCCCTCCCGTCTGCTGCCTCTGTCACATCGCTCCCTTCGCGTTTTCAGGACTCACTGCGCAGAGCCCCCGCCATCACCTACCGCGAGCGGTCCAAAGCCTAACGTGATGCGTCTCACTCCCGCTCGGGGGTAGCGGAGGTAACGCCGACCGGGGAGCATGCGTTGTAGCAGGTAGATACCTGTAAAACCCCATCAACTCGCTCGCGTCGGCCAGCGGATCACCCGGATTCGCCGACGGCAGTGACGCGCGCAACCCGTGAGGAGGAGCCGCAATGACGGCAGTATTCGTGGCCATCGCAAGCTGTGCAACCGCGGGAGTCGCTGTAGCGGCCACCCTCGCGTCCTACGCGCAGCGCAAGTGGCGGGTCCGCGCCGTCGAGGCGTGACCTGTCTTAAGGCTTGACGATTCCGACGGCCAGGCCGAGGCCGACCAGGTCCTGCGGACGCAACCGCAGCTGGTCGGCCACGGCCGGCACGTCGGTCATCGGGCGTTTGAGGATCGCCGCCGCGGCTTCCGGGGAAGTGACCGAGAAGTAGGCGTCCGGGGCGATCCACGTCGCGCCCGCGGCGGCGAAAGCCAGCGCGCCACCCGAACCGCCTTCGCCGATCACCAGCGTCGTGACCGGCACCGCGGCGGTGGCGATCGCCTCGAACAGTTCCGCGATCGCTGGTCCGGCCCCGTTTTCTTCCGCTTCCGCGTCGTTCGCCGCGCCGGGAGTGTCCACCAGGGTCAGCACCGGAATCCCTAGCCGGGACGCCAGCCGCACGAGCCGGGCTGCGGTACGGAATCCGGCTGGACGCGTCGCGGTGCCGCATTGTGCGGCGTACGCGATCGCGCGGCCTTCTCGCCAGCCGAAGCCACATTGGACGCCTTCGTCCACATGACCGGCACGGTCGCCTTGTACGTTCTCTCGCCAGTCGAAGTACGCGTCGAGGTACTCGGGTGCGCGCGCTCGCGAAGAAGCGCGCGCTGCGCGTACGGCGTCCCAGCCGGTCTCGGGCAACGCGGCGTCGCGACGGGCGTTAGGCGGGGGAGCGGGCTCTGTCGACGGCGAAGCCAACAGCTGTAGCCAGCGCGCGAGTACGGCACCCAGCTCTTCGGTCTCAACGAGACGGTCGACCTGACCCCACTCCAGCTTCGCTTCGACGGTGTACGCCTCGGCCGGAGACGTCGCTGGCCGTACGCGAGAGCCCGCGAAACCGACCTGTGCGTCGGGGAGTCCTAACACGACATCGGAACCGGCACCGAGCGTCGCCCAGCCGCCGCCGGTGGATGGATCGCACAGGACGGAAATCTGCGGGACGCCCGCCGCGCGTGCTTCCGCGGCGGCGCGCGCGATGCGTTGGAGCTGGGAGAGCGCGCGCATGCCGTGCTGCATCCGGCTGCCGCCGGTCGCGACCAGCGAAACCACCGGCAGTCCACGCTCCTTCGCGTGGGCGAAGGCGGCCTCGACGCGGTCGCCGGTCTGCTGGCCGATCGAACCGCCGAGGAAGCCGAACTCCCAGGCGATCAGCACCGTCGGCACGGCACCGATCCGGGCTTCCCCGACGACGACCGATTCGGTCTCGCCGGTGCGCGCGGCGGCTGCGGCCCGAGCCTGGAGATATCCCGGCCAGCCGAGCGGGTCGTCCGCTGGAGTGTCCGGAAGGGACAGGTCGGTGAACCCGGTGGAGATGCCGGCCAGCAGCTCGCGCGCGGTGGTCCTCATCCCAGCGCTCGTTTCATGACCTTGCCCATGTCGTTGCGCGGCAACGCATCCAGGTACCGCACGACGCGGGGCCGCTTGTGCGGGGCGAGCAGTTTCGCCACGTGGTCGGCGAGTTCCTCGACCGTCGGGCGCGCGCCGTCCGGCACGACCCACGCGACGATCCGCTCGCCGAGGTCGTCGTCCGGTTCGCCGGTCACCGCCGCCTCGGCGACGTTCGGGTGTTCCAGCAACGCGTTCTCGATCTCGCCCGCGCCGATCTTGTAGCCGCCGCTCTTGATCAGGTCGGTGGCCTTGCGGCCGACGATGCGGACGTACCCGTCGGGGTCGCGGGTGGCCATGTCGCCGGTGCGGAACCAGTCGCCGTCGAGCGCGGCGGCGGTCGCGTCCGGGCGGTTGAGGTATTCGGTGAACAGATTCGGCCCGCGGACCTGGATCTCGCCGACCGCGTCCGGCTCTTCTACCGGAGTCCCGGTCTCGTCGACCAGCCGCAGATCGACCCCGGCCAGCGGAACGCCGACCGAACCCGGCTTGCGCTCGCCGTCGGCGCGGACGCTGGTGTTCATCAGGGTTTCGGTCATGCCGTAGCGCTCGATGACCTGCTGTCCGGTCGCGGCGGTGATCCGCTGGTGGTCGTGCACCGGCAGTGCGGCCGAGCCGGACACCAGCAGCCGCGCGGACTTGAGCGCGTCGGCGAGGGCTTCGTCGGTCGCGACCGCTTCGGCGATGCGGTGGTACATCGTCGGGACGCCGAACAGCATCGTCGCGCCGTTCGCGAGTTCCTCGGTGACGCCTTCGAGCGAGAACCGCCCCAGGTGCCGGACGGAGCCGCCGCGGCGCAGCGGTCCGAGGATGCCGAGGATCAGGCCGTGGACGTGGAACAGCGGCAGGCCGTGGACGAGCACGTCGTCGGCAGTCCACTGCCAGGCGTCCTCGAGCGCGTCGAGCGTGCTCGCGATCGCGCGGCGGGGGAGCACGACGCCCTTGGGCGGGCCGGTCGTGCCGGAGGTGTAGACGATGAACGCGGGCGCTTCGGCGTCGGGCTCGCCGGACGGCGGCTTCCCGTCGCCCTCCAGCGGAATGTCGCGCCGCGGCAGGTCCAGCGCGGCAGGCAGTTCGACGCCGGGTTCGGCGAGCACCAGCGCGGGCTCGCTGTCGGCGAGGATGTGGCCGAGTTCGCGTTCGCCGATCTTGGGGTTGAGCGGTACCACCGGAACTCCGGCGAGCAGCGCGGCGACCACCGCGACGCTCGTGTGCAAGGTCGGGGTCGCCCAGACCGCGATCCGGCGGTCCGCGGGCAGTTCGGCGGCCAGCGCCCCGGCGACCGCGCCGAGTTCGGCGTAGGTGAGTTTTCGGTCGCCGAAGCGCAGCGCTTCCTTGCCGGATCCGGCGGCGACTGCGGGAAACAGCGGATCGGGCACTTTCGCGGACCTCCTGCGTCACCGGCACCTGGACCGCACCGTACCGCCTGGCGGCGGTCGCCACCTGCGATGCGATTCACAGATCCTGATTGTCAGGGGTACCCAGGTTCAGGCGAGATTATCGAGCAGCGCGCGCACCCGCTCGACCATCGTTTCGTACCGGGCCGGGGCGACGTTCACGTACCGCTCGCCGCCGTCGGTTTCGGAGAACGAGAACAGGTAGCGCCCGTGCTCGGTGTCGTAATACGTGCAGATGTCGCGCCCGCTGATCCGCCGCCCGCCGAGCCCGTCGCGTACGCCCGCGGTGATCTGCCCGCCGCCGGCGCGGGGCAACGCGGCGATGTCGAGCAGATGCCGGACGTCCTGGCGGGCCGGACCGCCGTCGATGGCCAGGTTCAACGCCGATTCCGGGACCGACACGGCCTGCCCTCGCGCAGGCTGGACTCGCGGCAGCTCCCGGATCAGGTCCTCCGCCAGCGCCTCCGCCCGGGCGGGCCGCAACACCACCGTGCTGGTCGACGGCATGTGACAGGCCAGCACCGCGTCCTTGCCCAAGGCCGCGACGACCAGCCGATACCGCCGCTCCCGCCCGCTCTCGACGGTCGCCGACAGCTCACTGGCTCCCCGGCACAGCACGGTCATCGTCCGGGCGAACGTCTCGTCCAGCCCACCGCGTCCCCAGACCCCTTGGTCCGCCATGGCGCTCACCGCGGCTTCGCGGTACGCGCGCATCTCCTCGGGATCGCGCCACAGCGGGTCGGGCGCGAGCGCCGCCGGGAGCGAAACCCCAGCCAGTTCCGCCGCGAGGGGCAAGCAGTCGGCAGGGAACACCACCTCGCGGGTGAGCACGAGCATCGTCAGAGCCCGATCACCGGCGGCACCGCCTTGGGAAGATCCCCGATGAGCGCCGCGTCCGGGTCTTGCTCGACCAGGTAGTCGGCGGTTTCGTGGACGAGGTCTTCTTCCCCTTCGCCCTTCTGCCCGTGGCCCATCGCGCCCATGCCTCCCGGTGCGCCCGCGCGCCCGTTGGCTCCCGCTGCCGCGCCACCTCGTGCGAGGCTCTCGGCGTTGGGCCCGACGCCGGTTCCCGCTCCTCGGCCGACGTTGTTGCCCGCGTTTCCGCCGCCGTTGCCGTTGCCGTTGCTGAGGCTGCCCGCGTTGCCGCCGCCGGTTCCCGGGAGCCCAGGGGAGTAGAAGCTGTTGCCGCCACTGGGGTTTCCGGTGCTGTTGTTGAACGACCAGGAGCTGGGGTTGCTGGTGTTGGTGGGGTTGCCAGTGCTGGTCAAATCCGGCGGAACGTAACCGGACGTCCGAGTGTCGTCCGGCAGATTCGCAGGCGGCACGTGCCGCCCCGACTCCGGCGGATTGCCGGGAGGCGGGGTGTAGCGCCCCGGATCCCACCGATGGGTCTCCGAGGGAGGCAACGTCCCCGGCGGACCGGTGCGATCGCTGGTGTGGTCGCGGTGGGTGGTGCTGCCGGTGTTGTCGCCGGTGCTGGTGGTGTGGCCGGTGTTGCCGGTATTGCCGCTGACGTAGCCGCCCTCGGAGTAGGTGCCGCCGGGCCCGCCCGGGGTGTAGTGCGCGGGCAGGTGAGCGGTCCCGGTGCCGCCGGGCTGGGTGATGGTGAAGTCACCGCCCGCGGAGGGGAGAGCGAGCTGCCCGTATTGCGACGGGTCTGCCCAGCGGGCGGAGTTTTCCGTGGACTCCCCGTGATACGCCTGGTAACTGTTGACGACCTCTTGCGCCTTCTTCTCCCACGCCTCGATTTCGTCGGCCCGGTTGGACATGAACGACAAGGGAGTGTCGCTGACCCAGTCGTCCGCCGGCTTGTCTCCGAGATCGCCGACGGACTCGATTTTGCTGCGCAGCCCGTCGAAGGAACCGCCCTGGCCGGAGTAGAGCGCCTGGGCCTGTGCGAGGTGCTGGCCACTGGTCTGGGACGCCTGGACCAGCGGCCCGGCCCCGACGTAGGCCCGGCCGGCGGCGTCGCCCTTCCAGTACTCGTCCATCGCGCTCTGAAGCTGCCGCATCTCGTTGGCGATGTCCTCGTGCTGCGCGGAGAGCGCCGCGGACTGGTCGGAACCGTGGAACATGCCGCCGGAACCCTTGCCCGATTTGACCAGGCGAACGATTTCCTGCGGGGTGAGGTTGGCCATCAAGCACCTGCCTTGATAGTGGTGACGGCAGCGGCGGCGGTTTTCGTCGCCAGCGCGCACGGGTCGTCGTAGCCGGGGAAAGATTTGTCGAGCATCACGGAGGCGGTGAAGGTTTCGTCGTCTTTGATCCCGACCGCGATCTGGCAGCCGCCGCGCTTGCGGTCGTCGGTGGTGCCCGCGAAGACGGCGGGATAGCCGTTGACGTCTGGAGCGACCTCGAAGTAGCCGGATTTGCTGTCGCTGTTGGCGTAGGCGCCGGCCAGGCCGCCCTGTCCGGGGAGCAACCCGAGGCCGACGCTGTTGTCCCGGTCGTCGTACCAGGTGCACAGGGGTGCGACGAGGCCCTGCCCTTGCCGGTGGCGGACGGCGTTGATGACTTCGGTCGCCTGGGCTTGGCTGAGCAGGGAGCAGGGGTTCTGCTCGTATTTGGTGGCGTTGAGCGGGTTGTTCACCTTGGGCACGCTGCGCGTCGCGCTCGTCGGCGAAGCCGACTCGGGCGTCGCTGCGACCGAGGTCCCCGGAGTCGAGGAACAGGCAGTCAAGGAGAGCAGAAGGAGACTCCCGGCTGCGGCGAAGGCGACCGGTTTCGCTGACTCAGGCCCGGTGGCCACGGAGCTGTCGGCGTCGCGAACGCGGATGACGTCCAGCACAATGCGGTTTGCCATCAGGCCCCCGCCTTGATCGTGGTGAGAGCAGCCGCAGCTGTTTTCACCGCAAGCGAGCACGGGTCGTTGTAGAGCGGTGAGGTCGTCCGGAGCGCGACCGAGCTCGTGAAGGCCTCGTCGTCTTTGATTCCGACGGCGATTTGGCAGCCGCCGCGTTTCCGGTCGTCGGTGGTGCCCGCGAAGACGGCCGGGTAGCCGTTGACGTCGGGGGCGGGTTCGAAGTATCCGGATTCGCTGTCGCTGTTGGTGTAGGCGCCGGCGAGGCCGCCCTGTCCGGGGAGCAGTCCGAGGCCCACCCGATTGTTGTCGGCGTCGTACCAGCTGCAGATAGGAGCGACGACGCCTTGGCCTTGGCGGTTGCGGACGGCCTTGATGACCTCGGTCGCCTGGGCTTGGCTGAGCAGGGAGCAGGGGTTCTGCTCGTATTTGGTGGCGTCGAGCGGGTTGTTCACCTTGGGCACGCTGCGCGTGGTGCTCGTCGGTGCCGGCGACGACGCGGCTGTCGCCGGAACCGGATTGCCTGGGTTCGAGGAGCAGGCGGTGACGGCGAGCAGGACGAGGCCGCCGGTCGCGGCGAGGGCGAAAGGCTTCACCGGTTCATCCTTGCTTGCGCAGGCTGGCGGTATTGGCGTGGTCCTGGTTCTCGTACTTGGCGATGGCGTCTTTCAGCTTGTCCGCGTAACCCTGTGCGTAGGCCCGCTGTTGCTGAAGGCTGGCCACATATGCGTCAGCATGACCGTCGGCGGCCTTCTTCTGCATCGTGCTGGCCGGATCGTCGGCAGGTGGGGGCACGATTTTCAACTGCCCGCCCGCTTGCGCCATGTTGTCGAGCTTGTCCGCGATTTCCTGCCACTTGGGCTGCAAGGCCTTCATCGCGTCGATGTCCATGTTGAACCCGCCACCAGCCGCGGCGGCGTTCACCTTGGCGTCCTCCGCCGCGCGCTGCTGGTAGACCCGCACGCCGTTGGAGTTCATCGCTTCGCCGAACTGCTTGTCCTGGCGGTCGCGTTTGGCCTGCTCTTCGGGGTCGACGTACCCGGCGCGCCCGTCCACCGGCTGGCTCGACTGCCCATTGCCCACGATGACGCTCCCCCTCGCTCCCGGCGGCTCTTGCGACTGCCGATGCTGTGACTGAGCTTAATCGGTCGAGGTTCCGCGTGCGGACAAAATCCCCCAAGCCGGGCAGGTGTCCCAAGCTCGCCTGGGGGATTGCCTTAGCTGCGTTGAGCGCGAACCAGGGAAAACCAAGACCGACACTGCTTAGTCACGGAACGTATTCTTCCAACCCCCCGAAAACCCACCCGCCCGCTCCCCAGTCCCCATCGGACCAGCGCTATCCTGGGAAATCGTGCTGGTATTGGCGATCGACACGGCTACTCCGGCGGTGACGGCGGGCATCGTTGCCGTCGACGAGGCTGGGCTCGTGACCCGGGCGGATCGCGTCACGGTGGATCCTCGGGCGCACGGCGAGTTGATCGCCCCGCACGCGTTGGCTGCTGCGGAGGCGGCGGGCGTCACGCTTCGCGAGCTTGACGCGATCGTGTGCGGCGTCGGGCCGGGTCCCTTCACTGGACTGCGGGCTGGCATGGCCACGGCGGCTGCGTACGCGCACGCGCTCGGCATTCCGGCGTACCCGGTGTGCAGTCTCGACGCGATCGCGGCGGACGTCGTACGCACGGAGAAGCCGTTTCTCGTCTTCACGGACGCGCGGCGTCGCGAGGTCTACTGGGCTGCGTACGACGCTTCGGGCGTGCGTACGGACGGTCCCCACGTACAGCGGCCCGCGGACATCGAGACTGACATTCGCGTTGCGGCAGGCGACGGTGCCTTGCAGTACGCGGCGGCGGTGGGCGTGGTGCCGATCGAGCCGCGGTTTCCGTCGCCGGCTGGGTTGGTGCGCGTTGCGCGTACGGCGCTTCTCGAGCGCGCGGAGCCGGAGCCGTTGACGCCGTTGTACTTGCGTCGTCCGGACGCTGTCGAGCCCACGGCTCGCAAGAGGGTGACGGCGCTGTGAAGCTCGACCAGTTGCGCCGCGCTGACGTCGTGAGGTGTGCGGAGATCGAAAAAATCCTCTTTCCCGGCGACGACCCGTGGAGTGCGCGCGCCTTCCATTCCGAGCTCGACCAGGGGCATTACTACCTGGCCGCGCGGTCGGACGACGGGAAGACGCTGCTTGGGTACGCGGGGCTCGCGGTGGTCGGGCGCCGCGGAGACTACGAAGCGAGCGTCCACACGATCGGCGTGGTGCCGGAGGCGCAAGGGCAGGGCATCGGCAAGGCGCTGCTTCGTGCGTTGCTGGCGCGCGCGGACGAGCTGCACGCGGCTGTGTTCCTTGAGGTGCGTACGGACAACGACCCCGCCGTGAAGCTGTACGAAGCGCACGGTTTCCAGAAACTCGGCATCCGGAAGCGTTACTACCAGCCCTCCGGCGCTGACGCGTTCACCATGGCCCGCCCCGCGCAGGCCCCGGCACGAGACGAGGTGGCCGGCTGATGGCGCGCGTCATCATGGGCATCGAAAGCTCCTGCGACGAGACCGGCGTCGGCCTCGTCCGGCTGCACGAAGACGGCACGGTCGAACTCCTCGCCGACGAGGTCGCGTCCAGTGTGGACCAGCACGCTCGCTTCGGCGGGGTCGTGCCCGAGGTCGCCAGCCGCGCGCATCTCGAAGCGATGGTGCCGACCGCCGAACGCGCGTTCGCCACGGCCGGGCTGAAACTGTCTGATGTGGACGCGATCGCGGTGACGGCCGGGCCGGGTCTCGCGGGTGCGTTGCTGGTGGGCGTTTCGGCGGCGAAGGCGTATGCGACCGCGCTGGATGTGCCGCTGTACGGCGTGAATCACCTTGCCGGGCACATCGCGGTGGACACGTTGCAGCACGGCCCGTTGCCGACGCCGGTGTTGGCGTTGCTGGTTTCCGGCGGGCACACGCAACTGTTGCGAGTGGACGACATCGCGTCGGCCATCACCGAGCTTGGGTCCACTGTGGACGACGCGGCGGGCGAGGCGTACGACAAGGTCGCGCGCGTGCTGGAGCTTCCGTACCCGGGCGGGCCGCCGATCGACAAGGCGGCCAAGCAGGGCAACCCGAAGGCGATCGCGTTCCCGCGCGGGATGACTGGTCCGCGTGACGCGAAGTTCGACTTTTCCTTCTCTGGCTTGAAAACCGCGGTGGCGCGCTGGGTGGAGACCGCCGAGCGCGCTGGCGACACGGTGCCGGTGAACGACGTCGCGGCGTCTTTTCAGGAAGCAGTCGCGGACGTGCTTACCGCGAAGGCGATCCGCGCCGCGCGCGAACAGAACATCGGAACGCTGGTGATTTCCGGTGGCGTGGCAGCGAATTCGCGGCTTTCGGAGCTGGCGGCGGAACGGTGCGCGGAGGCGGGGATCGAACTGCGCGTGCCGCGGCCCCGCTTGTGCACGGACAATGGCGCGATGATCGCGGCATTGGGGGCGCACGTGGTGGCGGCGGGCCGGCCCGTGGCGCCGCTGGACTTCTCGGCGAACCCGGGACTTCCGGTCAACGTTGTGTCCCTTTAGGACTCACCAGAGCGGCGGACGCCTCGGAAACCCCTAGCAGGGCCTCGATCGCCAAAACAGACTGAGCGGCCGCGGAACCGTTTCCGTACGGATTCGCTGCCGCCGCAGCGCTGATCTCGCCGCGAAGAAGGCGCGCGGCAGTGTTGGTGATCAGCTCCGTGTCGGTGCCGACCAGCCAAGCACAACCGGCTTCGACGGCCTCCGGGCGTTCCGTAGTGTCGCGCAGCACCAGCACCGGCGTGCCGAACGTCGGCGCTTCCTCTTGAATACCACCGGAATCCGTCAGCACGAGCGACGCCAACCGCAGCGCACGCACGAGGTCGGGGTACTCCAACGGCTCGGTCACCGTCACTCGCGGGACCCCGCCCAGCACTTCCTCAACCTGTTGCCGCACAGCCGGATTCGGGTGCACCGGGAAGAGCACCTGGACGCGCGGATGGGCCTCGACGATCTGGCGCACGGCGGTCAGCGTGCGCGTCAACGGCTCGCCCCACGACTCGCGGCGATGCGACGTCACCAGCACCAGCTGTTCGCCCGCTTCGGCGATTCCCATCTCCAGCAAGGCAAGCGCCGGATCGCGAGCGGGCAAGTCCCGCGCGGCCACCGCCAGCACGGCGTCCACGACTGTGTTGCCAGTACGCGTGATTCGCTCCGCCGGTACGCCTTCGGCCAGCAACGCCGCGCCAGCAGCCGCCGTCGGGACCAAGTGCAGCGCTGCGATCCGCGAGATCATCTGGCGCGTTCCCTCCTCAGGGAACGGCGCCGCCAGATCGTGCGTACGCAGTCCGGCTTCGAGGTGCACCACTGGAATGCCGAGCCAGAACGCGGCGAGCGCGCCGGCCAGCCCGGTGGTGGTGTCGCCCTGCACGACGACCGCGGACGGCTGGTACCGCCGTAGTGCGGCGTCGAGCGCGGGCAGCAGGCCGGACACCAGTTCCGCCTGGGTGCCGGACACCCGCGGCGGCACGTCGAGCCACGCGTCGATCTCGACCTCGAACGGGGCCAGCGCCTGTTCGACCATGCCCTGGTGCTGACCGCTGTGCACGACGAGCGGCCGCAACCCGGGCCGGGCGTCCAGGGCCAGCGCGAGCGGCGCGAGCTTCACCGCTTCCGGCCGCGTGCCGGCCAGCAGCATCACGTCCAACGTTTTCACCCTTCGAGTGTCCCGGAAATCCGGGCTGCCGGCGGGTTCGCGCCGGCAGCCCGGATTCTTCAGCCGTCCAGGCGGGCGAACCGCCGATTCCGGCGGCGGACGGCGATCAGCGCGGCGATCCCGAGGAGCACCAGCGCCACGCCGACCGCGACCCACCAGCCGACGTCGGCGCCGGTGGCGGCGAGGGTGCCCACCCCACCACCGGCGACGCCGACCCCGGCGCCAGGCATCTTGTACATCGGTCCATCACCTCACCAGGGTCAGGCGGCCGAACGACGGCGGGTGAAGCGCAGGCCGACCGGCACCGCGATCGCGGCGACCACGCCGAAGCCGATCCACATGCCGGCACCCGAGGCGAGCGGCATCGGCGGAGCGGCCGGGCCGCAGGTCGCCGAGGAGAGGATCACGTCGCCCGAGCCGAGCGCGCCCAGCGCGTCGCCGCCGAGCAGCTTCAGGTGCAGCGCGTTGACAGTGAGGCTGCCGTCGCTGTTCTTGATCTGCTCGTTCAGGATCAGCGTCGCCACGTGCAGCGGGCCGACCTGGACCTTCAGTGCGGTGTTCGGGGCCGGGTTGGCGTCGACGGCACCGAGGCTGCCGAGGCTCGCGCCGACCAGCGTGGTGCTGCCCTTGACGCCTTCCTGGGTGGCGGTGCAGACGGCCTCGACCGCCTTCGCGCCGACGTCGCCCACAGCGGCCTTGAGCAGCGGCAGCCCGACGTCGGCGACGGACGCCTTCGAGGTGACCGCGCCGGAGTTGTCGTCGCGCACTGCGGACGTGGTGATCACGCCGGTGGTGAGCACGCCGGGAACGTTCGCGGAGACCGCGGTGTTTTCCGTCGGGCCGCCTGTGTTCGCGGCCGCGAGCGGGCCGAGGTGCACCGCGGGCTGGCCGAGCAGCGTCACGTTGACGTCGACGCCGTAGGCCGACCCGTCGCCGGGAGCGGCGCTGGCCGGAGCAGCTCCGGCCAGGGCGATGCTCGCCACGACAACGGCGAGCATTCCGCCTCGTCGCACGAGGTGTCTCTTCACTGGTCCTCCGATTTTTCTCAGGGCGAGCCGCTGCACGGACGAATCCCGCTGAGCAAGAGTCGGCACGCGGATCGGTTATCGGCGGAGGTTTCCGGAATTGCACAGTTTTTTCGCCAGATCACCACATCGGGTGATACGGAATCCGCATTTCCCCAGGTTGCGTGAAGCATCACCCGAACGGAGTAGCAAGCATAGGTAAGAATATGCCGAAAGGTGCTCGGGCGTCCCCGGAACGGGGCTGCCCGACGAAGGGCGGACGCCGGCACGGACACGACCGTGGCAGGGCCCGCCCCGGTGCCGCTGGGTTTCTTCTCGAGAGGGTCGTCGTGACAGCAGTCAACGCGCCGGTGTCAGGCGCATCCCGGTTTCCGCTGCTCATCGCGGTGTCCGGGGTGCTCGCCGCGGGGGTGGTGCTGGTGCTCGTGGAACGCGGGTACCGCGAACTGGAGGTGCGGCTGGCCGGGGCCATCCTCCAGGTTTTCACCTCATCGGGGGTCTATGTGGCCGGAAACCGCGAATCGGTCTACTTCGGGTTGTCTGGCGACACTCCATTCGGGTTGCGGATGACTCCGGAATGCTCGTCGGTTTTCCTTCTTCTACCCTTGATATTAGTGACCGCCGCACTTCTGTGGTTCCGGCCGAGGAATGCCCGCCGGCTCTTTTTCTCGCTGGGGATTGCCGCGATCGCGGTGATTCTGGTTAATCAGTTACGGATTTTCACCATCGTCGGGCTGGTCAACGGGCTCGGCACCGACGAGGGCTACTACTGGGGCCACACCCTGCTCGGCTCGCTGGTCAGCGTCATCGGCGGCGCGATCTCGCTGGTGCTGTTCGTCTGGCTGGCGACCCGGAAGACGAAGGCCGAGAAGCGGGCCGCGGCGTGAGCGACTCCGGTCTGAAGATCCTGCTGTCGGTCACGCAGGCGTTCGCGCTCACCATGAGCGTCGCGTTCCTCGTGTACGTCGTGGTGATCGTCGTGCCGTACCTGCGCCGCAAGCCCGCGCCCGTCGGCGATCCGGACGACTTCTCCTGGCACTTCTTCGTCCCCTGCCGCGACGAGGAAGTGGTCATCCGCGAGACGGTGAAGTACCTGCGCGGCACCTTCCGCCGCGCGCACGTCTGGGTCGTGGACGACGACTCCGACGACCGCACCGCCCGCGTCGTGCGCTCGGTGTGGCGGCGCAACGGCGGTTACGACCCGAACCTGCACCTGGTCGCCCGGCAGCGTCCGGAAGCACGCACGGGCAAGGGGGACGCGCTCAACGCCGCCTACCGCGAACTGGACGACTGGCTCGGCCCGGACGCGGATCGCGACCGGGTAGTGGTCGTGGTCGTCGACGCGGACGGCCGTCCAGCGGCCAACTGTCTCGAAGTCTGCGCGGCGGACCACCTGTTCGGCGACGAAACCGTCGGCGCCGTCCAGCTCGACGTCCGGATGAGCAACGCCCGCAGCCGCCCGCCCGGCCGCACGTGGTTCTCCCGCGCCTTCGGGCTGAAGCTCGCCCAGTTGCAGGACTTGGAGTTCCGTACCGCGATCGCGGCGATCCAGACGTCGCGCGGCTTCACCGGCACGATCTCCATGGGCGGCAACGGACAGTTCACCCGGCTGTCCGCATTGGACTCGATCGCCGGCGAGGAACTGGCCCCGTGGCGCGGTTCGCTGCTGGAGGACTTCGAACTCGGCGTGCATCTGCTCACCGCGGGCTGGCGCACCGGGTTCACGCCGGATTCCTATGTGGCGCAAGAAGGTCTGTACAGCCTGCGGCGATTCCTGGTGCAGCGCACGCGCTGGGGGCAGGGGACCATGCAGTGCATGCGGTACCTGCGCCGGATCTGGGACTCGCCGCATGTGTCCACTTTGGGCGCCGCGGAGATGATGTATTACCTGGCGCAGCCGTGGATGCAGCTGCTTGGTTCGCTGCTGTACCCAGTGCCGTTCATCATGCTTCTGGTGACTACCGCCGGCCATCCTGGTCAGGTGTGGACGTGGTTCACCAACGGTGCCTGGATTCTGTTCGCGATCTACGGTTCGTTCGGGCTCCTGCCGTTCGTCGTCTGGGGACCGATCTACCAGATGAAATGCTTGCGCAGCAAGAACATCTTCCGCGGGCTGGGCATGGGCCTGCTGTACGCGGCCTACATCTACACCTTCTACATCACGTCCTGGCGCGCGCTGTTCCGGCTGGTGCGCGGTCGTAACGGCTGGGCCAAGACCCGGCGTAATACGGAGGCTAGCGCGGGCGTGAAAGTGGCGCTGGACGCGTGAATGCCCGGGCCGCGTGCGTGCGGCCCGGGCATTCGGAAAGGTTGATCAGGACGCCGGTTCGAGGTCCACGTCGTCGCGGCTGACGTACGCGACGCGGTGGCCGAGCTGGATTTCCACGTACTTCGCCTTGCCCTTCACGACCTTGTTGGTCGCGACGTCGAAGGACGCCGAGTAGTACTCCGAGCCGGTCAGCCCGCCGACCGAGTACTTCTGGCCCGCGCCGAGCTGATACGGCAGCGGCTTGAGTTCCTGCACCGGAATGTCCTTCGGGTACGCCCCGGCCTCCGGGTACGCGCTGCCGTAGACCGGCACGGCCGCCTTGCCTTCCTTGGGCGTCGCGACGAATCCGCCGGCCGGATACGCGGTGGGCGCGTCGCCCGGGTTGCGGAACCAGCCCTTCTGGCCCAGGTACCAGATCGCGGTCCAGTCGTCCTTGGTGTCCGCGACGGCGTACTTCTGGCCGGTGGCCGCGCGGCTGCCGATGTCCGCGACGTCCATTGTGGACGGATTGGGCCCGTGCATGCCCACATCGGACAGCAGCGGCGCGGACTCGCTCGGCTCGGTGTGCAGCACGACCGAGCCCGAAGCCCGCTCCGGGCAAGGGTTTCCGGACCCGATCTTGTCGCAGCCGGTGAACACCGGACGGTTGGCGGAGAACTCCGGCGCGATCATCACCAGGCCGGAATCCGGCGCGCCGTCGTGCTCCAGCGGGGCGCCGAGCAGGTCGAAGTAGTGCGCCCAGTCCCAGTACGGACCCGGGTCCCAGTGCATGCTCTTGATCTTGTCCGCGTTCGGGCCGGGCACGTTGTCGTGGCCGAGGATGTGCGCCCGGTCCAGCGGAACGCCGAAGCGGTGGGCGAGGTAGCGCACGAGCTTGGCGGACTGGCGGTACATCGCCTCGGTGAACCAGGTGCCCTGCGCGGCGAAGCCCTCGTGCTCGACGCCAAGGGACTTCGCGTTGAGATACCAGTTCCCGGCGTGCCAGCCGACGTCCTTGGTCGGCACGTGCTGGGCGATCTGGCCGTCCGACGAGCGCACCGTGTAGTGCCACGCGGTCTGGCCCGGGGTCTGGGCCTGCTTGAGCACCGAGTCCCAGGTGCCCTCGGTGTCGTGGATGACGATGTAGTCGATCTTCTGGTCGCGCGGCCGGTCGGCCTGGTCGTAGTTGCCGTAGCTGTCGCCGATCTTCTGGAACGGCGCGGGCACCGATTCGCAGGACAACGACCGCGGGCACTCCGTGGCCGGCGGCTTTCCGGCACGCAGGCCGAGGCGGTCCGCCTGGGTCCGGTCCGGGGTGACGCCGGAAGCTGCGGCGAGTTTGACGGCCTGGCCGTCGTCGGTCGTACGCGCGACGCCGCTGTTGATGGTGGCGAAGACTTCGTCGGCGAAGGTGCGGGCGCCGGTGACGTCCTCGGAGCCGCTGTAGCGCGCGACGGCTCCGTACCAGTCCTTCGCGTTGTCGCTCTGGACGCCCAGCTCTCGCTGGTACTCGGCCAGCAGCGCCGCACCGCCGCGAATGTTCGCTTCGGCGTCCGTACGCAGCTTCGCGGCGTCGGTGTGCAGCAGTTCGGCGGCCTTGTCGATGGTCTGACTGCCGGGCGGGGGAGCCGGGGCTTCGAGCGGTCGCAGGCGCAGGGTCGGGCGAGAGTCGTCGCCGCGGGGGTCTTCGTCGGGATTGTCGAATTCGCTGGTGCGCAGGCCGGCGGTGCGCACGTCGGTGAGGTGCATCGGGCCGTACCCGGCGGCGGTGCTGGGCGCGCCGGAATGAGTGTCCCAGCGGGATTCCAGGTACGAGACGGCCAGCAGCACGTCCGCCGGGACGCCGAATTCGGCGGCGGCGTCGGCGAAGGCGCGCTGCCGGGCCTCGTTGGCGGGCTGCGCGGAGGCGGGCACGGTGACCGCGATCGCGGCCAATGCCAGCAGCCCGGTGGTGGCAGCGGCCAGCCGCCACGGGAGTGAGCGGGGCATAGGAGGACTCCAGGAGTGAGATGCCTGTCTGTGCGGATCCAACCAGGTGTCGCCGGGAATCGGGGATGGTTTTCCGCCGGATGGGGCCGAACGGACACGCGGCGGCGCCCGGGCGGCGCGGCGCCTGGTGGAAGGGCTCGCGCGCACCCTGGAACAAAGTGGCCGGTCAGCGGCTTCCGGCTCAGGATTCACCAGGTCCGGCGGACCCTCCTTGCGAAGCTGGCACTCACGTGGCTAGAGTGCTAATCGAACGGCCCGGACACGCCCCGGCACCCGCGACGGCGGGGGTGGTATGAGCCGTAACCAGTCATCATGCCGACGCTTTCGACGACCGTGGAGGTCAACCCGGTGAGCGTGAACATCAAGCCGCTCGAGGACAAGATCGTTGTCCAGACGAGCGAGGCCGAGGAGACGACCGCTTCCGGCCTCGTCATCCCCGACACCGCCAAGGAGAAGCCCCAGGAGGGCAAGGTTCTGGCCGTGGGCCCGGGCCGCATCGACGACAAGGGCAACCGCGTTCCGCTGGACGTGGCTGTCGGCGACGTCGTCATCTACTCCAAGTACGGCGGCACCGAGGTCAAGTACAACGGCGAGGACTACCTGATCCTCTCCGCCCGCGACGTGCTGGCCGTCATCAACTGACGCGTCACTCGCAGCGCAAGGACGCCCCGGGCCCCGCTCATGCCGGGGTGCGGGGCGTTTTGCGTCGCACGACAACCGAAAGGTAAGCGGAAAGCGTTATGCCCAAGCAGATCAGTTTCGACGAGGACGCTCGTCGCGCGCTCGAGCGCGGGGTGAACAAGCTCGCCGACGCGGTCAAGGTGACCCTCGGCCCGCGCGGTCGCCACGTCGTCCTCGACAAGAAGTTCGGCGGACCGACGATCACCCTCGACGGCGTCACCGTCGCCCGCGAGGTCGAACTCGACGACCCGTTCGAGAACCTCGGCGCGCAGCTCGCGAAGAGCGTCGCCACCAAGACCAACGACGTCGCCGGCGACGGAACCACCACCGCCACGGTGCTGGCCCAGTCGCTGGTCAAGCACGGCCTGCGCAACGTCGCCGCCGGCGCCAACCCGACCGCGGTCGGCAAGGGCATCGAGGCGGCCGCGGAGAAGGTCGTCGAGGTCCTCAAGGCCAAGGCCACCCCGGTCAAGGGCCGCGACAACATCGCCCAGGTGGGCACCGTCACCTCGCGGGACGCGGCGATCGGCGCGCTGCTCGGCGAGGCCGTCGAGCGCGTGGGCGAGGACGGCGTGATCACCATCGAGGAGTCGTCGACGCTGGCGACCGACCTCGTGATCACCGAGGGCGTCCAGTTCGACAAGGGCTTCCTGTCGGCGCACTTCGCGACCAACCCGGAGGACCAGAAGGCGATCCTCGAGGACGCCTACGTCCTGCTGCACCGCGAGAAGATCTCGGCGCTGGCCGACCTGCTCCCGGTGCTGGAGAAGGTCGTCGAGGCGAAGAAGCCGCTGCTCATCATCGCCGAGGACGTCGACGGCGAGGCGCTGTCCACCCTCGTGGTGAACTCGCTGCGCAAGACGATCACCGCGGTCGCGGTCAAGGCCCCGTTCTTCGGCGACCGCCGCAAGGCGTTCCTGGACGACCTCGCCGTCGTCACCGGCGGCGAGGTCATCTCCGCGGAGATCGGCCGCAAGCTGTCCGAGGTCGACCTCGGCTCGCTGGGCAAGGCCCGCCGGGTCGTCGTCACCAAGGACGACACGACGATCGTCGACGGCGCGGGCACCAAGGACGCCATCGCCGCGCGGACCGCGCAGATCCGCAAGGAGATCGAGACCACCGACTCCGACTGGGACCGCGAAAAGCTGCAGGAGCGGCTCGCGAAGCTCGGCGGCGGCGTGGCCGTGATCAAGGTCGGCGCGGCCACCGAGACCGAGCTGAACGAGCGCAAGCACCGCATCGAGGACGCCGTGGCTTCGACCAAGGCGGCCGTCGAAGAGGGCATCCTGCCCGGCGGCGGTTCGGCGCTGGTGCACGCGGTCAAGGAGCTGGACGGCGACCTCGGCCTGACCGGCGACGAGGCCACCGGCGTGCGCATCGTCCGCGACGCGCTCACCGCGCCGCTGTTCTGGATCGCGACGAACGCGGGCTACGAGGGCGCGGTCATCGTGAACAAGGTCCAGGAACAGGGCTGGGGCCAGGGCTTCAACGCCGCCACGGGCGAGCTGACCGACCTGATCGCGGGCGGCATCGTCGACCCGGTGAAGGTCACCCGCTCGGCCGTCGCGAACGCGGCGTCCATCGCCCGGCTGGTGCTGACCACGGAAAGCTCCGTGGTCGAGAAGCCGGCCGAGGAAGAGCCGGAGGCCGCTGGCCACGGGCACGCGCACTGACGCTGGGTTGTTTTTGACGGGGCGGCACTCCTTGGGGGTGCCGCCCCGTTGCGTTGGCTTCGTTTGGTGTTGGTCCCGTTTGGCGTCGTCGATCGGCCAGATCGCCACCTCGGGAGCGGAGGCAGTCACCTGGACCGCCGTGCTCCTGGTGCAGTTCCCGTAGGGGCTGGTCAAGGCGGGCCCCGATTTACGCTATGCCGTAGAGTTTTCGCGACTCGCTAGCGGCTGCGCAGACGCACCTCGCTTCGGCCCCGCACGGTTGCCATCCACAACTCCGTGACGCTGTGGACAAGTGCGGTCGAGGACCGGATTCCGGGGACCAGGGCCGATAGACTGGGACCGGGGGGCCCCAAGCGGAAGGTCGGGGCTGGTCAGGCGGTGAACCCGCCGTCCACCGTGATCGACGTTCCCGTCAGGTACCGCCCGTCCGGGCCGGCCAGGTAAGCCACCGCCGCCGCGATGTCTGACGGATTTCCATAGTGCCCCAACGCGATGTGTGCCAACTGATCGCCGGAGTGCGGGCCGTCCGCGGGGTTCATTTCGGTGTCCGTCGAGCCTGGGTGGACTACCATCGCCGTGATTCCGCGCGGTCCCAGGTCGCGCGCCAAGCCCTTCGTCATCCCGACCAGTGCCGACTTGCTCGCCGAGTACAGGCTCAAACCGACGAACGGCGAACGCTCGGCCAAGTCGCTGCCGATCGACACGATCCGGCCGCCGGGAGGCATGTGCCGCACCGCGGCCCGGGCTGCCACCAGTGGTGCCTTGACGTGGATCGCCAGCGTGCGGTCGATCGTTTCCGTGGTCAGTTCGTCGACCGGCGCCGACGGGAAGATTCCGGCGTTGTTCACCAGCACGTCCAGCCCGCCGAGTTCGGCCGCGGTCTGGTCGACCGCGCTGGTCACCGCGTCCGCGTCCGCGACGTCCGCCTGCAGGGCGAGACCTCGCCTGCCCAGTTTTTCGATGGCCGCGACCACGTCCGCCGCCCGGTCCGCGGCGCGTTCGTAGGTGATCGCGACGTCCGCGCCGTCCTCGGCCAGCCGGAGTGCGATCGCCGCGCCGATCCCGCGGCTTCCGCCGGTGACCAGCGCGACCTTGCCGTCCAGGGTTCCCATGCCCCACCTCTTTCTGTAGTGATGACTAAATAAATAGCCGCGTACGATGGGCTGGGTCAAGACTTCTGTATCGCTCACTAAAGAAGGTGGTCCATGTCACCCCGCGGCCGCCCGCGCGCGTTCGACCGCGAGCACGCGCTCACTCAGGCCATGTTCGTGTTCTGGGAGCGCGGTTACGAGGGAGCGTCGCTGGCGGAGCTGACCGAGGCGATGGGGATCAAGCCGCCGAGTCTGTACGCGGCCTTCGGGGACAAGGAAGCACTGTTCCGCGAAGCGATCGAGCACTACCAATCCGTGTACGGCCAGCACACGATGCGCGCGCTGACCGAAGAGCCGACAGCGCGCGCGGCGGTCGAAGCGATGCTTCGCAACAACGCTTGCGCGTACGTGGAACCTGGGCACCCCAAGGGATGCATGGTGGTTCTCGCGGCCACCAACTGCACGCCCGCCAATGCGTCCGTGTGGAAGTTCCTGGCCGCTTCGCGCGACGAAGTGCGTCACCAGATTCGCGCGCGCCTTCGCCGCGGAGTGGAAGAAGGCGACCTCGCGGCCACTGTGGACATTGACGCGCTCGGTGCGCTGTACGCGACTGTCTTTTATGGACTGACCCTGCAAGCGCGCGACGGCGTCGACCTCGACTCGCTGATGACCGTCATCGACCTCGCGCTCGCGCTGTGGCCCGAAAACGGCGGAGGGGCGGCGTCCACAGTGGACACCGCCCCTTCCGCGCCGGGATTGAAGCCAGTCGTGCGATAAGTCAGAGGTGCGCCATGGTCAGCGCGCGTTTGTCCTGTTTGATGATGTGGTCTCGTTCCGATTCGGACAGTCCGCCCCAGATGCCGTAGGGCTCGTGCACGGCGAGCGCGTGCTTGCGGCACATCTCCAGCACCGGGCACGACAGGCAGATCGCCTTGGCCCTGGCCTCGCGCCGCGCCCTCGCCGGTCCCCGCTCTCCGTCCGGGTGGAAGAAGGATCCGCTGTCCATCCCCCGGCACGACCCCTCCAGCTGCCAGTCCCACATGTCTGCGTTGGGGCCGGGGAGCCTGCGCGTGTCTGCCATCCTGACCGCCTCCGTCATCCGGTCGATGCCATTAGCTGCTCTGCTGTGGTGCCGATACTCCATTCGGTGCAACGGCGGTAACGTTAGAAGCGCGCCAATAGTTGTTCAATAGATCGGCGGCGATTCAGCCGTTAGGCATCCCCCAGATGTGTGAGCAGGGCTTTTGGCTCGGGTTGCCGGGAGTCCGGGCGGGCTGGATATTGACCGGGTGGGATCCGGATCAGGCGATGGAGAACCCACCCTGCCGGTGGCCTCGGTCGCCCGCCGGCTCGGTGTCGCGCCGTCCACCCTGCGTACTTGGGACCGTCGCTACGGTCTCGGCCCCAGTCGGCACACCGACGGCAGGCATCGCCGCTACGGCAGCTCCGACATCGGCCGTCTCGAACTTATGCAGCGCGCGCTCCTTCGCGGCGCTTCGACAGCGGAGGCCGCGCAGTACGCGTTAGAGCAGATGCCGCGCGCGGATTTCGTGCCAGCGCCCGCCGAGCCTGTTGAAGCGACGCAGACGAAGGCGGCGACTGATGACGTCGAAGTCCCTTCGCGGCTCGCGCGTCGCCTTAGTACTGCTGCGTTGGCCATGGACGTCGGCGCGGTGCAGCGAATGCTTGTCGACGCCATCAGCGAGCTAGGCGTGCTTCAGGCGTGGTCGGGTGTGATCGACCCCGTTCTCACCGCGCTCGGCGCGCGGTGGCGAGGCGTGCACGCTGGCGCGGAAGTGGAGTACCTGCTAGCTGAGTGCGTGTACGCGGCTTTAGTGCGCGCGACGCCAGTCCTCGACGAGCCTCGGAACCAACGACCGGTCCTTCTCGCGTGCGTGCCGGACGAACGGGACAACATGCCGGTGTACGCGCTCGCGGCCGCTCTCGCCGGGCGAAGGATCGGCGCGCAGCTCTTCGGCATTGCGCTGCCTCAAGAAGTGCTGGCGGTAGCGGTCCGGCGAAGCGCGCCCGCGGCAGTGGTGTTGTGGGCGAATCGGGCGGAGGCGGACCCACGCCTTTTCGCGCGCGTGTCCCGCGGCCGGCAGCGGACCCGGCTGTTCGCCTGCGGCCCCGGCTGGGATCCGGCGCTGCTGCCGCCGAAGGTTGAGCTGCTGCCGGATCTTTCCGCCGCGGCCGACCGCGTGGAGCACGTTCTTGTCGGTGCTCCGCGCTAGAAAGGTCGGGTGGACGAAGAAGCGCTGACGGCCCTCGCGTTCGGCCCGGACGCCGGGTCGCCGGATCCGATCCCTCGCGACGGCTCGCCAAGGCAACGCCTCCTGGCGGCGATCGTGCTGGGCGCACGCGGCCGGTACGCGGCGGCCGCGGAGTTGCTCGCCCCGCTCCGGCGAGACCGCGACCCGCTGACGGCTTCACTGGCGGCGAGCACGCTGGCATCGCATCGGCGGCAGCTGGGGGCTCACGTCGCGGCACGGAAGCTGGACGGGGAGGCACTGCTGGCGGTCGGGCTGCGCGGGGAGGGAGGGCGAAGTGCCGCGACGATTGGCGGCCGTTCGAGAACGGCTAGCGGCGGCTCGGGAAGGGCTGGCGGCGGTTCGGGAACGGCTAGCGGCGGCTCGGGAGGCGCAGGTGGTGGTTCGGGAACGGCTGGCGGCAGCTTGGGATCGGCTGGCGGCGGCTCGGGAACGGCGCGCTCGGGCTCGCTTGGCGTTGGCTTGAGTTCGGCAGGCGCGAGAACGAGTTCGGTGGCGGCGGCCGGTGTGGGCGAGCGTGGTGCTGGCGCGGAAGCGGGATCCGCAGGCACCGCATCGGCGTCGTCCGCACCAGGGTCCACTGAGACAGCCGTCCGTACCAACGCACCGGCCACCCCGAGCCAAAGCAGCCTCGTCACGTCCGCCGAAGACCCGTACGGGCTGGACCTCCCAGGTGCCCGCGCCGATGCTCTCCTCGGCTTGGCCGCCGACAACCTCGCCCTCGGCCGCCTCTCCGCCGCTCGCCGTCTCGCCATCCGGGCCGCGCAGGCTGACCGGCGCTGGCGGGCGACCATCCGCGGCGGCTGGGTGGGCGCTGAGATCGAACTCGCCGCCGGGCAGCCCGAAGCCGCCGTCGCTCCGGCTCGGCTGGCCTATGAGACCGCCGTCGGTCGTCACGCTCGGCGACACATCGTGAAGTCCGGCATCGTCCTCGGTGTCGCCCTGCTCGCCGCCGGACAGGATGGCGCGCGGGAACTCGTCCTCGCAGCTGCCGCCGACGCCGAAAAATATGAACTCGACTCACTTAATTGGGTGGCCGCTCGCGTAGCCGCGGACCTGGACCCCGACCGGGCTGAGGAGTATCGATTCAGGAGCCGTCAGGTGTTGCACGCAGTGTTACGGCACACCGATCCTTGTGTGATGCGCATCGCACACGAATCGCCGTGGGTGCCCGTCGGACCCGGGTAGGCCTGCGGGAACGGGCGTTCCGGCATCCGGGCTAAGAAACTTCAAAAAAAGCCACCGGATCGTGTCAAGGTTCGGGCTAAAGCGTCCGATAGGGGAAGTGGAATGTCACCCGGCTGCAGGAAGGAAACCCCGTGACGACGGTCTTGATCTGCGACGACCGACGCAGTGTCCGCGAAGGGCTCACCCGTGTGATGTCCGCGGTGCCTGGGGTCAGTCGCATCGACTGCGTAGCGCACGGTGACGAGCTGCTGGCCCGGTACACCCGTCAGCCGGTCGACGTCGTGCTGGTCGGAACGCAACGTGCGGTCCCGACGGGCGTCGAGGCCACCCGCCGGCTCGTCTCCGCGAACCCCCAGGCGAACGTCATCGTGTTCGGAGCCCCGGACGACGCGGGCAGCATCGCGGCCGCCATCGCCGGCGGCGCGCGCGGCTACCTGCGCTGGGACGCTTCGCGGCCCGAACTGGTCGCCGCGCTCGCGCACACCCTGGCCAGCACCTCGGTGCCCGCGCCGCGGCAGCCGTCCGACCCGGGCGTGCAGCTCACCGAGCGCGAACTGCAGGTGCTTCGCGGCATGAGCCAGGGCAAGAGCAACGGCCAGATCGGCCGCGAGCTGTACCTCTCCGAGGACACGGTCAAGACGCACGCGCGGCGGCTGTTCCGCAAGCTCGGCGTCCGCGACCGCGCCCAGGCCGTGGCGCACGGCTTCCGCCGCGGTCTCGTGTCCTGACCGAGGCCGGGCAAGCCAATACGGGACTTCCGATCCGGTTCCCGCGGTGACGAACGGGCCAGGGCTGACAGCCCTGGCCCGTACCTGTTGTCCTGGCCTCTGCTCCCGTGCCCGCCCGCGTCCCCACCGCGTGACGGCACTGCCCCAGTCCGTCTGCCTGCGACAATCGCCGCCCGGCCGCGCCCGGCGCGCCGGTCACCACCTCTGGCGGTTGTCTGGTAGGACTCCGACGGTACGGTAGCTGTGACCGGCGCAGGACGGGGACGACCACGCGCCGGATTCTTTGCACGCCTACACGTAACGCTGGGACTGTTGTCTGCGATGGCCACTGTGGGGGATGGACTGGACGAGCCGGTCGCCGCCGCTGTCGAGGGAGACCCTCAGGCAGTCGAGCGGTTGCTGGCCGCCATTCGTCCCCTTGTGGTGCGGTATTGCCGCGCCAGAGTAGGCAGGCAGGAGCGTTCGTTCGCTTCGGCAGACGACGTTGCGCAGGAGGTGTGTCTCGCGGTGCTTACGGCCTTGCCTTCGTACCGTGACCAGGGCCGCCCCTTTCTGGCGTTCGTCTACGGAATCGCCCAGCACAAGGTGGCCGACGCGCACCGCGCCGCGGCCCGCAACCGGGCGGAGCCGGTCGCCGAGATCCCGGACGAGATCGAGGGCGGCGTCGGCCCGGAGCAGCGTGCTCTGCAGGGTGAGCTGAACGAGCGGATGGCGCAGTTGCTGCAGGTGCTGCCGGACAAACAGCGGGAAATCGTCGTTCTGCGGGTCGTGGTCGGGCTGTCGGCGGAGGAGACGGCGGAAGCCGTCGGTTCCACGCCGGGCGCCGTCCGCGTCGCCCAGCACCGGGCGCTCGCCCGGCTGCGCAAGGTGCTTGCCGCCGAGGAGGTGATCTGAGTGACCGATCGCGAAGACCGGGACAGAGACCTGTCACCTTCCGCCCAGGCCGGCGGCCTGACCGGGTACGAAGCGGAAGCCGACGGCGACCTTACGGCCATCCAGGCCGACGACGCACTGCTCGACGCGCTCGGCGGGACCGATCCGGCTGTCGCCGACGGGCTCGGTGACCAGGAACTGAACGCGCTGCTGCTCGCGTGGCGCCGCGACATCGACAGCGAGCCGCTCGCCGAGCTGGTCGACGTCGACACCGCGGTCACCACGGTGAAGACCGCCACGCTGGCGCGCAAATACCAAAGCCGCGGCCGCCGTCGCCGCTATCTCGTGCCGGTGGCCGCCGCGTGCGCCGCCGCCGCCATCGCCTTCACCGGCACCGGCCTCGCCGCGCGCGACGCCCAGCCCGGCGACACGCTCTGGGGCCTCACGAAGGTCCTCTACGCCGACCACGCCCGCTCCGTCGAGGCCGCCGCCGCGGCGAAGCTCGACCTGGAGAAGGCGAACCTGGCGCTGGCCGACAACCGGCTCGCGGACGCCCGGCGCGCGCTCGCCGACGCGCAGGCCGCGCTCAACCAGGTCACCGACGCGGACAACCGCAACCAGCTCCTGCAGCAGCACCGCGAACTGGCCGCTCAGCTCGGTCAGCCGACGGCTCCGCCCACCGGGCAGACCCCGTCGTCGCCGCCCGTCGTTCCGCCCGCGCACGACCCGGTCAGCAGCGCCGCGCAGCCGCCCGGCCAGTCGACGTCGCTGCCGGGCACCGGCGGCGGGCACACCAATCCGCCGCCGGTCACCTCGGTCACGCCGCTGCCGCCGGTCACGTCCACTCCGAGTTCGCCGCCGCCGTCGCCGAGCGCCACCCCGAACGATCCGGGCACGGGCAGCAGCCCGCGCAACGAATCGTCGCAAGGGGCGCAGACCCCGAACGGCACCAGCGGCTCCTAGCTTTTCCGAAGGTCCCGGCACGCACCGTGCCGGGACCTTTTTCGTACCGACGGGGGAGGCACGATGCTGGTTTTCGGAGAGCCCTTCGAGACCTCGCACGGGACGGTCCTGATCACCGTCACCCGGCAAGGCCGTCGAGGCGGGCCGGGGCGTGCGATCGGGCTTTACTCGATCACCGAGGACGGCGTGACCTGGACGCCCGCGGTCGACCAGGGCCGGATCGCGTTGATCGGCGTGTGCACCGGTTTCGTGGCCGCCGCCTTGGCGACGCTGGCCGTGGTGCACCGTCCGCCTTGGCCGAACCTGTCCGAGCGGGCGCTGATCGCCCAGGCGGAGAGCGCGAAGCACCGCCGCTGACCACGGTTGTCCACAAGTCGACTTCCCTGTGGACAACCCTTGTGGACAACGTGCCCGCACACGAAGAAGACCCTGGTGGCCAAGCTCACCAGGGTCGTCCTTGCTGAGGCGAAACGCTCAGTACGCGCTTTCGTTCGCGGTGACCCCGTCCGCGAAACCGCGGCAGTAGTCCCAGCTCACGTAGTCGGTCGGGTTCGGGTCGAACGCCGGCTCGTGCGGGCGCATCCGGCCGTCGGACAGCAGCTGCTCCAGGCTCGCGCGCAGCAGCGTCCAGTCGTGGTAGTGGGGTTCGTCGCACTCGCCGCAGTCGACCACGATGCCGCGAACCCCGCGAGGCTCCAGCAAAGCCTGGTAGACGGCGAGGTCGGACAGGTCGGCCAGCAGCTCGGTGCGCTCGTCCGCGCTGATCGGCTCTTCGAGGTGGTCGTCGGGGTCGGGGATGGCCCGGGCCGGATCGTCCGGGTCGTCCGCGAACGGATCGGGGGGCAACACATCGTGCGGCACGGCCTGCACGCTACCCGCCGGGCCACCCGCCCGGGCCAGGGCCCCGGGCCGGATATCATGAGGGGAAGGCCCGAGGCCCCTCGGCCCACGCCCGGCACCGCTGCCCGCGACTCCAGCCCACTCCCGCCAGGAAGGCCCTTCGCCCCTCATGACCAGCGAAAGCATCACCTCCGCAGTGCCCAGCAAGTTCGCGATGCTCGGCTTGACCTTCGACGACGTGCTGCTGCTGCCCGCGGAATCGGACGTGGTGCCCAGCGCGGTGGACACGAGCACGCAGCTCACCCGCAACATCAAGCTCAACATTCCGCTGGTCTCCGCCGCGATGGACACGGTCACCGAGGCGCGGATGGCGATCGCCATGGCCCGCCAGGGCGGGATCGGCGTGCTCCAGCGCAACCTGCCGATCGACGAGCAGGCGGCGGCGGTCGAGGTGGTGAAGCGGTCCGAGGCGGGCATGGTCACCGACCCGGTCACCTGTTCCCCGGACGACACGCTCGCCGAGGTCGACGCGCTGTGCGCGCGGTTCCGGATCTCCGGCGTCCCGGTCACCGACGCCTCCGGCGCGCTCGTGGGCATCATCACCAACCGCGACATGCGGTTCGAGGTCGACCACACCCGCCTGGTGAGCGAGGTCATGACGAAGCCGCCGCTGGTGACCGCTCAGGTGGGCGTCACCGCGGAGGCCGCGCTGGGGTTGCTGCGCAGGCACAAGATCGAGAAGCTGCCGATCGTCGACGGCGCGGGCAAGCTGCGCGGCCTGATCACGGTCAAGGACTTCGTGAAGACCGAGCAGTACCCGCGGGCTTCGAAGGACCCGGACGGCAGGCTCATCGTCGGCGCGGCGGTCGGTGTGGGCCCGGACGGGCACAAGCGCGCGATGGCGCTGGCCGAGGCAGGCGTGGACGTGCTGATGGTCGACACCGCGCACGGCCACTCGCGTGCGGTCGTGGAGACCGTGCGGCTGCTGAAGAAGGAACTGGGCGACACCGTCGACATCGTGGGCGGCAACGTCGCCACGCGGGCTGGCGCGCAGGCGCTGGTGGACGCGGGCGTGGACGGCGTGAAGGTCGGCGTCGGCCCGGGCTCGATCTGCACCACGCGGATCGTCGCGGGCGTGGGCGTGCCGCAGATCTCCGCGATCTACGAGGCGGACCAGGCGTGCCGTCCGGCGGGCGTCCCGGTGATCGGCGACGGCGGCATCCAGTACTCCGGCGACATCGCGAAGGCCATCGCCGCGGGCGCGTCCTCGGTCATGCTCGGCAGCCTGCTCGCCGGCACCGCCGAATCGCCGGGCGACCTGATCCTGGTGAACGGCAAGCAGTTCAAGGTCTACCGCGGCATGGGCTCGCTGGGCGCCATGCAGTCGCGCGGCGAGGCGAAGTCGTACTCCAAGGACCGCTACGCCCAGGACGACGTGCTCAACGAGGACAAGCTGGTGCCGGAGGGCATCGAGGGCCGGATCCCGTTCCGCGGCCCGCTGTCGAACGTCGTGCACCAGCTCGTCGGCGGCCTGCGCGCGGGCATGGGCTACGCGGGCGCTGAGACGATCGCCGCGATGCAGGAGGCGCAGCTGGTCCGGATCACCGCGGCCGGGCTGAAGGAAAGCCACCCGCACGACATCACCATGACGGTCGAGGCTCCGAACTACACGACCCGCTGATCGACCCTGTTCGCCCGCTCCGCCTTGCCGCCACACTGGATCCCCAGGTGACGGCGAGGGGAGCGGGCGAATGCGGTTTTCCCGGAGGTTCGTGCTGACGGCGGCTATCACCCAGCTCGAGGGCACGAACCAGCACGCGAACGGCGACCTCGAACAGATCCGCACCGACTACAAGCACCTGTTCGCTCAGGAATCCGTGCTGCGCACCGATTCCACCGCGCGCGTCTCGTTCTGAGCGCGGTTCCACCCGAGCAGCAGCAACGGCGTCGCCAGCATCAGCGCGCCCGCCAATCCGAGCGCACCACGCGTGCCCAGCCACGTCGCCACCAAACCCCACAACAGGGTCAGCCCGGCAGTGCTGGCGCTGCCGCTGATCCGCCACGCGGACAACATTCGGCTCACGTAGCCGTCTTCGGTTTCTTCGAGGCGGTACGTCGCGAGGACCGTGTTGTACGCCGCCGCGCAGACGATCAGGCCGAACTCCACCGCCATCACCCAGAACAGCCCGCCGATCCCCGGCGGCACGAACGCCAGCAGCACGACCCAGCACGCCCGGGCCGCGGCGAGGACCGGCAGCAACCGCACCCGGCCGTAACGCGGCACCAGCCGCCGGGCGAGCCGGGAGCCGGCCAGTCCGCCGAGGCACGGGACGCCGAACGCGAGCCCGTACTGCCAGACCGGCAGGCCGAGTTCGCCGAGCAGCAGCACCGCGAGCACCGGGGAGGTGGCCATGATCAGGCCGTTGACCAGGCAGGTGTTGAGGAACAGCCGCCGCAGCCGCGGGTGCCGGAAGAGGTATCGCCAGCCTTCGACCAGGTCGGCGGGGCGGAACGCGGCGGGGCGGGCGGGTTTGGGTTCGCGGGTGCGGATGGTCGAGAGCGAGAGGGCGGACAGGAGGTAGCTGATCGCGTCCAGGAGCACCGTGGCCAGCGGGCCGAAAAACCCGATCGCCGCGCCGCCCGCCGGCGGACCGAGCGCGGTCGCGGTCCACAGCGTCGTCTCGAACCGGCCGTTCGCGGTCAGCAGGTCTGGACCAGTCGCCAGTGCTTTCAGATACGCGCCGCTCGCCGAGGTGAACGCGATGTTCGCCGCGGCCACGACCACCGATACCGCCACGAGCTGGGCGAACGTCAGCAGGTCGAGCAGATACGCGGGCAGCAGCGTGAGCAGGGCGGCGAACCGGAGGAGGTCCATCGCGATCAGCACCGGCCGTTTCCGCCGGAATTCCACCCACGGGCCGAGCGGCAACGCGGCCAGCGAGCCCGCCGCCAGCCCGGCTCCGGCCAGCAGCGACACCTGCGCGGCGCTGCTGTGCAGCACCCGGACCGCGATGATCGAGAAGGCGTCGAGCGCGAAGTAAGTGCCCGCGATGCTGACCGCATAAGCCAGCCACAGCCGGTGAAAGTCCTTGCCCAGCGCCAAATCCGCCCCTTCGTTCAGCCGGGCAGCCAACCATCCGCCCGCGCCGGTGGCAAACAACCGCGCGCACAACCGGTGGTTGTCGCCACCGCTACGGTCCCCCGCGCGCAGGTCACCCGCGCCGACTCGCGACAATGGACCGCGAAGGCGGCAGGCGCGAGAAGGGACATCACGTGCGGGATCTGGTCGAGATCGGCATGGGCCGCACCGCGCGGCGGGCGTATGACCTCGATGACGTGGAGATCGTGCCGTCGCGGCGGACGCGGTCCTCGTCGGTGGTGTCCACTGCCTGGCAGATCGACGCGTACCGGTTCGACTTGCCGCTGGTCACCCACCCGACCGACGCGATCGTGTCGCCGGGGACCGCGGTGGCGATCGGCGAGCTGGGCGGCCTCGGCGTGCTCAACGCCGAAGGGCTGTGGGCTCGGCACTCGAACGTCGAGGAAGCGATCTTCCGCCTCGTCCGCGCGGCCGAGGACAGCGACGACCCGGCCGCGGTCGTGCGCGAGCTGCAGGAGCTGCACGCCGCGCCGATCCGGCTCGACCTGCTGACCGAGGCGATCAAGACGGTCCGCGAATCCGGCGTGACGGTCGCCGCTCGGGTCAGCCCGCAGCACGCCGCCGAGCTGACGCCGGACCTGATCGCCGCCGGCGTCGAGATCCTGGTCGTGCAGGGCACGATCATCTCCGCCGAGCACGTGCAGCGCGACGCGGAACCGCTCAACCTCAAGGAGTTCATCGGCCGGCTCGACGTGCCGGTGATCGCGGGCGGCGTGAGCGACTACCGCACGGCCATGCACCTGATGCGCACCGGCGCGGCGGGCGTCATCGTCGGCCATGGCTACACCGAGGGCGTCACCAGCACCGACCGCGTGCTCGGCATCGGCACCCCGATGGCGACGGCGATCGTGGACGCGGCCGCCGCGCGCCGCGACTACCTGGACGAGACCGGCGGCCGGTACGTGCACGTCCTCGCCGACGGCGGCATCACGACGTCCGGCGACATCGCGAAGGCGATCGCCTGCGGCGCGGACGCGGTCATGCTCGGCGCCCCGCTGGCGACCGCGTCGGACGCTCCGGGCCAGGGCCTGTACTGGACCGCCGCGGCGGCGCACCCGTCGCTGCCGCGTTCGCGCGTGGTGGCCGGCCCGGACTCGGACTACGCGGTGGACCTCAAGACGCTGCTGTTCGGCCCGTCCTCGGACGCGGAGGGCGTGGTGAACCTCTTCGGCGCGCTGCGGCGGGCGATGGCGAAGACGGGGTACTCGGACCTGAAGGAGTTCCAGCGCGTCGGGCTGACCGTGCGCGGCTGAGGCGACTCGCGAAAAAGGCCCCCTTCACGGGGGCCTTTTTTGTGCCCGCCGGTCCGAAACGCTCCCTTCTCCGTTATACTTTCGTTATACTCGGAGTTCGGTGTCGCGCCTGAAGGGTGAGCGGATGGCACTGCTGGGGGAGTCCGCGTCGACCTGGTGGCTCGGCGGCATCGTGGTGGGCAGCCTGCTGATCCGGCTGCTCGCGCTGGTCGTGGCGTTGCGCGGCACGGAACCGGCGGAACGGCCGGCCATCATCCGGGCGCTCGGCGAGCTGTTCCGGTTCGCGCCGCGGCGCAAGGCGCGGTGATGTAACCCGTCAGTAACTTACCTCTGGTCAGCCGGACTTCCGGGGGTTACTCTCTTTCCTGTGACTGCCAGTAACACCACCACCGCGCGGCAAGAACCCGACTACGACGTCCTCGTGGTCGGTTCCGGGTTCGGCGGCAGCGTCGCGGCGTTGCGGCTGACCGAGAAGGGCTACCGCGTCGCGGTGGTCGAGGCGGGCAGGCGGTTCGCCGACGACGAGTTCGCCAAGACGTCCTGGGATCTCAAGCGCTACCTCTGGGCGCCGCAGCTCGGCTGCTACGGCATCCAGCGCATCCACATGCTCAACGACGTGATGGTGCTGGCCGGCGCGGGCGTCGGCGGCGGTTCGCTGGTGTACGCGAACACGCTGTACCGGCCGCTCAAGCCGTTCTACCGAGACCGGCAGTGGGCGCACATCACCGACTGGGAAAGCGAACTCGCGCCGCATTACGACCAGGCCAGCCGCATGCTCGGCGTCGTCACGAACCCGACGATCACGCCGTCCGACGTGGTGATGCGGGACGTCGCGAAGAAAATGGGCGTCGAGGATTCGTTCCACGCCACGCCGGTCGGGGTGTATTTCGGCAAACCCGGCGAGACGGTGAAGGACCCGTACTTCGGCGGTGCCGGACCGGATCGGGTCGGCTGCACCGAATGCGGTTCGTGCATGACCGGGTGCCGGGTCGGCGCGAAGAACACGCTGGTGAAGAATTATCTGTACCTCGCGGAAAAGGACGGCGCGCAGGTCATTCCGCTGACCACGGTCACGTCGGTCAGCCCGCGCGGCGACGGTTACGAGATCACGCTGCAAAAGACCGGTACGCGTTCGCGGCGGTTCCGGACGACGGTCACGGCCTCGCAGGTGGTGTTCGCCGCGGGTACTTGGGGCACGCAGAACCTGTTGCACCGCATGAAGGACACGGCCACGCTGCCGAAGTTGTCGAAGCGGCTCGGAGAATTGACCCGGACGAATTCCGAAGCCATTATCGGCGCGGCCCGGACCACGGTGGATCCCGAACAAGACTTCAGTCGCGGGGTCGCGATCACCTCGTCGATTCATCCGGACGAGAACACGCACATCGAACCGGTGCGGTACGGCAAGGGCAGCAATGCGATGAGCCTGCTGCAAACCGTTGCCACCGACGGGTCTTCGCGCGTTCCGCGCTGGCGGCAGGCGCTGACGTTCCTGGTCAAACACCCGGTGCAGTCGGCGAAACTGCTGAATGCGCACCGGTGGAGCGAGCGCACGGTGATTCTGCTGGTGATGCAGAGTCTCGACAATTCCATCACCACCTACACCCGGCGCGGCCTTTTCGGGCGGCGGAAATACACGTCGAAACAGGGCCACGGCGAGCCGAACCCGAGCTTCATCCCGGCCGGGCACGAGGCGAACGTCCTGACCGCGGAACGGATCGGCGGCATGCCGGGCGGCACCTGGGGCGAGGTTTTCGACATCCCGCTCACCGCGCACTTCATTGGCGGCGTGCCGATCGGCGACAGCGCGGAAACCGGCGTGATCGACCCGTACCACCGGGTTTACGGCTATCCCGGATTGTCCGTTGTGGACGGTTCGGCGATCACCGCGAACCTCGGCGTGAACCCGTCGCTCACCATCGCCGCGCAGGCCGAGCGGGCGTTCTCGTTCTGGCCCAACAAGGGCGAGGCCGACCAGCGGCCGGAGCAGGGCAGCGGGTACACCCGGATGGAACCGGTCGCGCCGAAGAACCCGGCGGTTCCGGCGAACGCGCCCGCGGCACTGCGCCGCTGACCTAAGATCGTCCGGTGACTACCGCGGCGCTGGACCGGATCCGGAAACTGCACGACGAATGGGCTCGGGTCGCCGAGGCCCTGCCGGCCTCGGCGTTCGGCGAGCCGAGCGCGCTGCCCGGCTGGACGCGGGCGCATCTGCTCACCCATCTCGCGCGCAACGCCGACGGCCTCGGAAACCTGCTGACCTGGGCCGAAACCGGGGTCGAGCGGTCGATGTACGGACCCGGCAACGCCCGGGACGACGAGATTTCCACCGGTGCCGGTCGCGCCCCGGCGGAAATCGTGGCCGACCTGGTGGCGTCCGGAAACCGGCTGACCGACCACGCCGCGCGGCTTTCGGACGAGGCTTGGTCCGCGCCCGTGCGGCACCGGCACGGCGGTGCGCTGACCGGCGCGGACGTGCTCACGCTGCGGCTGTCCGAGACCACGATCCACCTCGTCGACCTCGACGCCGGCCACGATTTCGACAGCGTCACCGCGCTGCTCGGCGAGCATCTCGACGCGGTGGTCGCGACGATGATCCGGATGTGCCCGCGCCCGCTGCCCTCGTTCCGGCTCACCGACGGCGTCCGCACCTGGACTTTGGGCGAGGGTGGCGAGCTGGTCACGGGCACGCCGGGAACGGTGCTGGCTTGGCTGACCGGGCGCGGCGACGGGTCCGCGCTGTCCGGGCCGGTGCCGGAGATGGCTCCGCTGCTCTGAATCAGCCGGTTCGCCGGGCGGCGGCGAGTTGAGGAGGGCCTGGTGACCGTTCGGAGAGCTCCCGCCTGGTACGGAGTCCGATGTGGACAGTCCGGCGCCCCTCGACGCGGACCGCTTTCCGCTGCTCGCGCATTACTGGCCGGACTGTTCGCAACCCACCCATGGTCTGAGGCGTCTGAATGAACATGACACTGGGGAGAAGGACGTTCTTGCGCGCCGCCGGGTTGACGGCGGTCGGCGCGGTGGCCGCGGCGTGCACGGCGAAACCGGGACCGCCGGTACCGCAGACGAGCCCGACGGCGAGAACGTCCGTACCGCCGAGCACCAGCTCGAAGCCGTCCGGGCCGCCGGACTGGAACGCGTTGCGCGGCAAGCTCTCCGGCGATCTCGTACTGCCTTCCGACGGCGGATTCGCTACCGCGAAGCGGGCGTTCAATCCGCTTTTCGACGGGCGTAATCCAGCGGCGGTAGCGAAATGCGCGAAACCGGAGGATGTGCAGGCCTGCGTCGAAGCGGCCGGCGGACGGGTCCCGCTCGCCGCGCGCAGCGGCGGGCACAGCTATGCCGGGTATTCCGCGCCGGACGGCGGGCTGGTCATCGACGTCGGCGGAATGGCCGGCGTGGACGTCCAGGGCGACCAGGTGGTGATCGGCGCGGGCGCGAAACTCGGGGACGTCTATGCGGAGCTGGCGAAAGCGGGCCGTTGCCTGCCTGCCGGTTCGTGCCCGACTGTCGGTATTGCCGGACTCGCGCTCGGCGGCGGAATCGGCGTCTTGACCCGGAAATACGGCCTGACCTGCGACCGATTGCAGTCCGCGCAGATCGTCACGCCGGACGGCAAGCTGCGCACCGTCAGCGCGCAATCCGACGACGACCTGTTCTGGGCGCTGCGAGGTGGCGGAGGCGGAAATTTCGGCGTGGTCACGTCGTTCACCTTCACCACGGTGGAAGCACCGACCGTCACGGTGTTTTCGCTCAAGTTCCCTTCTGGTTCGGCGAGCGACGTGGTCGACGCCTGGCAGCGCTGGCTGCCGAGCGCTCCGCCCGAATTGTGGTCGAATTGCGTGGTTTCCGGCGGTCCGAGCGGAGCGTGCCGGGTCGGCGGTGCGTTTGTCGGCAGTTCGGCGGGCCTGAACTCGGCGCTGAGCGGATTGTCGGCGACGCCGTCCAGCCGCACGATGAAAACCCTCGGCTACGGCGCGGCGATGAACTATTTCTCCGGCAGTTCGGAGCGGCAGACCTTCGTGGCGTCGTCGCGGATCATCACCGATCCGGTCGACGGCGGGAGGATCGCCGATCTCGCCTCCGGGCACAAGGGAATGGACCTGCTGATCGACGGCCTCGGCGGTGCGGTGGGCGAAATCGCGCCGACGGCCACGGCCTTCCCGCACCGGAAAGCGCTGGCCAGCATTCAGGTCTACGCTCCGGCCACGGCGAGCAGTCAGGAGAACGCGCGCAAGTCAGTGTCCACTGTGGTCGCTGGCTTGGCGGACGCGGGCGCGCGCGGCGGCTACGTGAACTACATCGACCCGGAGTTGCCGGACTGGAAGTCGGCCTATTACGGCGACAACGCGGCCCGGCTGGACCAGGTGGCGAAGAAGTACGACCCCAACGGGGTGTTCAAGTTCGCTCAGTCGGCATGAGGCGGGGATGGCGACGAATCCGTAACCCACGCGTCGGCGATGTCGCGTGCACCCGCGGCCGTTGCCCGCCTCAGGTCCACTGTGGTCAGAGTTCGACCCCGGTGAAGACCGTGACCCGCTCCTCGGTCAGGTCGTGCATCGCCGACAGCACGCCCTCGCGGCCGACACCCGAACCCTTCACGCCGCCGTACGGCATCTGATCCGCGCGGTACGACGGCACGTCGCCGATGATCACGCCACCGACCTCAAGTTCCGCCGACGCGTGGAAGGCCAGCTGCACGTCGCTGGTGAATACTCCGGCCTGCAGCCCGTATGCGGACGCGTTTACCGAAGCGAAAGCCTCGTCCACTCCATCCACAATGGACACTGCGAGCACTGGCCCGAAGATTTCCTCCGACCACGCCTTGGCATCCGCGGGCACGTCGGTCAGCAGAGTAGGAGCGACCGTTGTGCCCGAACGGGTTCCGCCGGTCAGCACCCGTGCGCCACCGGCCACCGCTTCGTCGACCCACGCGATGATCCGTTCCGCGGCCGCTTCGTCGACGACCGGGCCGACGTCAGTGTTGCGGTCGTATGGATCGCCAGTCTGCTGTGCCTCAACGGCCTCGGTCAGCGCGGGTACGAATTCGTCGGCGATCGCCGCGTCCACGATCACTCGCTGCACCGCGATGCACGACTGGCCCGCCTGATAGTTCCCGAATGTGGCGATGCGCTGTGCCGCACCCTCGACGTCCGGCCAGTCCCGCAGCACGACCGCCGCGGCGTTGCCGCCGAGTTCGAGGACCACGTGCTTGCGGGCCGCCGCGTCCGCGATCGACCAGCCGACCGGGCCCGAGCCTGTGAACGACACGACCGGCAGCCGCGGGTCGGCGACGAGAGCCTGAGTCTCCTCGTTTCCCAGCGGCAGCACGGAAAACGCGCCCTCGGGCAGGTCGGTCTCGGCCAGCAGCTCGCCGAGCACCAGCGACGACAACGGCGTGCGCGGCGCGGGCTTGACGATGATCGGCGCGCCGACCGCCAGTGCGGGAGCGACCTTGTGCGCCACCAGATTCAGCGGGAAGTTGAACGGCGCGATCCCGAGCACCGGTCCGCGCGGCACCCGGCGGGTCAGCGCTAGCCGGGCGTCGCCGGACGGGTCGGCGTCGAGCCGCTGCACGTCGCCGCTGAACCGGCGCGCCTCCTCGGCCGCGATCCGGAACACCGACACCGCGCGCTTGACCTCGGCCTCGGCCCACTTCAACGGCTTGCCGTTCTCGGCCGTGATCACCTCGGCGAGTTCCTCGGCCCGCATCGCGAGCCCGCGCGAAGCGTGCTCCAGCGCGGCCGCTCGCTGATGCGCCGGAGTGCGCCGGAACTCCTTCGCGACCGCGGCCGCCGCGGCCACCGCCCGCTCCACCTGGTCAGCGCCGGGCACCGCGACCGTCGCCACTTCGCTGCCGTCGAACGGATGGTGCACCACGAGGGTGCTCGCGCCCTGCTCAGCCTGACCGGCGATCCACGCGGCACGCGGCTGTGGGGTGATCGTGTCCATGGGCTCAAGGTATTAGGGAGCGCCACGCCCAGCACGCCGGACTCGGTCCTTCGATTGTGGCAGGCGTCCTGGGCCTGAGATGACATTTGTCGGGGGTCTCGCGCGCTCGCCCGGCATATCGTCAGCGCATGACCAACTCGGTGGCCTCTCGCTGGTCCGAAAGCCCGCTGCGGACCTTCTTCGCGCGCGTCGGAACACCGCGTCGTCCGGTGCTGACCGGCGCGGTGTTCCTCGTGACCGCGGGCGTGCTCGTCGCCCAGCTGGCGGACCCGTCCCTCTTCGAGAGCTTCAAGCGCGACGCCACCGCGATCGACGCCGGAGAGTGGTGGCGGCTGCTCACCGGGATGTTCTTCCAGGACGGCAAGCTTCTCGGCGGGATTTTCAACCTGGCCGCCCTCGCCGTCGTGGGCACGCTCGCGGAATGGTGCCTCGGCCGCGTGGCGTGGTTCGTCCTGTACTTCGGCTGCGGACTGTTCGGTCAGTTCCTCAGCTACGTCTGGCTGAACCCGGTGGGGGCGGGGAACTCGATGTGCGTCGCCGGGCTGCTCGGCGCGCTCGCCGTCGTGGTGTGGCGGGCGCGCGACGCCGAGCCGCCGCAAGGGCTCTACCGCGCCGCGCTGCTGATCGCGCCGTTGGCCGTACTCGACACCGTGCTGCACGACAACCACGGCATGCCCGCGTTGCTGGGCATCGCCTTGGGACTGCTGCTCACCGGTTTCGGTAAAGGTCGCGCAGCAGCAGGATCTCCGCGCAGTGATGGATCATCTCTCGGTTGATGTGCAGGACGAGCGTGGCCATCGGCAGCTCCGCGTACGGCCCTTCAGCCGGACCGCAGGGGCGGGCCAACGCTTCGGCGTCGAGGCTGCGTACGCCGGCGATCCAGGTCGCGTACGCGTCGTCGAGCTGCTTCAGCGCTTCGTCGGCTGAGCCCGCGTACGGGAAGTCTTGATAGGACATCGCTGGCCCGCCGAAGTGCGACGCGGAGCGCATGCCCAGCACGCCCACGATGATGTGGGCCAGCCGCCACGAGATGGTGGTCACCGGCGGCGGGGTCGGCTCCGGGAACGAGAAGTCGACGGTGAAATCGCCGGTGCCTGGATCGTTCTCGCTCGCGCGAGGGTGCACCGTCCAGCAGTTCGCGACCGGCTGCCAGAAGTACTCGTCGTCGGTCAGCCCCTCCAGCTTCGGGCGCACGTGGTGCTGCCAGTGCCAGTCGAGCTGCTCGGTCAGTTCGTTGGTCCAGTCGTTGGTCATGGGGGCACGGTAAGCCGGTTCGCGGACAGCGGCTGTCCTCATTCCGGGGGCATTGCCGACGTGACGGGGCCCACCTGGGACGATGGTGGCAAAAGCGCTGATACCTGGAGGTCTTGGGTGGCCACTCCCACCGGTCCGGTACTCGTCATGGACTTCGGGGCGCAGTACGCGCAGCTGATCGCCCGTCGCGTGCGCGAGGCGCAGATTTTCTCCGAGGTCGTGCCGTCCAGCTCGACCGCCGAGGAGCTGCTGGCCAAGAACCCGTCCGCGATCATCCTGTCCGGCGGCCCGTCGAGCGTGTACGCCGAAGGCGCCCCGGCGATGGACCCGAAGCTGGTCGAGGCCGGCGTGCCGATCCTCGGCATCTGCTACGGCCACCAGCTGCTCGCTCGCGCGCTCGGCGGCGTTGTCGAGCCGACCGGCGTGCGCGAGTTCGGCCGCACCGACGTGCGGATCGTCGGCGAGGGCGGCGTCCTGCACACCGGGCTGCCCGGCCACCAGACGGCGTGGATGAGCCACAACGACAGCGTCACCAAGGCCCCCGAGGGCTCGGTCGTCACGGCCAGCTCCGACGGGGCCGAGGTCGCCGGCTTCGAGGACGTCGAGCGGCGCTTCGCGGGCGTGCAGTACCACCCGGAGGTGGCGCACTCGCCGCACGGCCAGGAGGTGCTGCGCCGGTTCCTGTACGAGATCGCCGGCGTGAAGCCCGGCTGGACCACTTCGTCCATTGTGGACGAGCAGGTGGCGCGGATCGCTTCCCAGATCGGCGACGGGCGGGCGATCTGCGCGCTGTCCGGCGGCGTCGACTCCGCGGTCGCGGCCGCGCTCGTGCAGCGCGCCATCGGCGACCGGCTGACCTGCGTGTTCGTCGACCACGGCCTGCTGCGCGCGGGCGAGCGCACCCAGGTGGAGCGCGATTTCGTGGCCGCCACCGGCGTCAACCTGGTCACCGTGGACGCGCGCGAGCGGTTCCTGAACGCGCTGTCCGGCGTCACCGACCCGGAGCAGAAGCGCAAGATCATCGGCCGCGAGTTCATCCGCGTGTTCGAGCAGGCCGAACGCGACCTCAAGGCGCAGGGCGACTACCGGTTCCTCGTGCAGGGCACGCTGTACCCGGACGTGGTCGAATCCGGCGGCGGCGAGGGCACCGCGAACATCAAGAGCCACCACAACGTCGGCGGCCTGCCTGACGACCTGCAGTTCGAACTGGTCGAACCGCTGCGGCTGCTGTTCAAGGACGAGGTCCGCCGCGTCGGGCTCGAACTGGGGCTGCCGGAGACGATCGTGCAGCGCCAGCCGTTCCCGGGGCCGGGTCTCGGCATCCGGATCATCGGCGAGGTGACCGCGGACCGGCTGGAAACCCTGCGCGAGGCCGACGCGATCGCCCGCGAGGAACTCACCGCGGCCGGGCTGGACCAGCAGATCTGGCAGTGCCCGGTGGTGCTGCTCGCGGACGTCCGCAGCGTCGGCGTCCAGGGCGACGGCCGCACCTACGGTCACCCGATCGTGCTGCGCCCGGTGTCGTCGGAGGACGCGATGACCGCCGACTGGACGCGGCTGCCGTACGAGGTGCTGGAGCGGATCTCGACCCGGATCACGAACGAGGTGTCCGAGGTCAACCGCGTGGTGCTGGACGTGACGAGCAAGCCGCCGGGCACCATCGAGTGGGAATGACGTGAAAAAACGGGGCCTGGACTTCCAGGCCCCGTTTTTCGTTGTCTTACGGCGTCTTACGGCCGTCGCTTGCGGAACGACGCGCCGAGCATCAGGATCCCGCAGAACACCGCGCCGCCCGCGATGATCCAGCGGAAGTCGAAGGTGGGCAGCCAGCTGGAGCCGTCGGTGAGGACGTAACCGGAGACCAGCAGCGTCGCGACCCCGACGATCAGCGTGATCCAGTCGACCCCGCGGCGGCGGGCCGGGGCTTCGGGCTCGTCGTAGGAGTACGGGTTCTCAGCCACGGCGCACCTCCACCTGGCCCACGCCGTTGGTGACGTGGAGCGTGATCTTCTGTCCGCCGACGTTGTCGTCGCCGTTGTCGGTCCCGGTGATGGCCGGCTGGCCGACCCCGTTGGACGTGCGGTTGAGGCAGTCGACCTCGCCGGCGCTGTTCTCGCAGGTGAAGGTGACGTCCGCGGTGCGCGGCACGATGACCTCGGTGCTCCCGGCGCCGTTGGAGATCGTCGTGGTGATCGGCTCGCTCGCGGCCAGCTGGGTCAGGTCGATCTTCATGTTGCCCGCCGTGTGCCGGTACACCGGCTGCAGTTCGGCCACCGTACGCGGGGTCGCGGACAGGTCGCCGACGCCGCCGCGCACGTCGATGTTGTCGAACGCGCTGGTCGTGAGCACCATCCCGGCGACCGACAGCGGAATCGCGAGCCCGATCAGGCCGCGCGCGCCGCGAGCGAACGCCCCGGCCACGAGCCCGACGCCCAGCACGGCGAGCGTCATGCCGATGATGTGCCGCAGGGAGAACCAGTCGAACCCGTTCAGCGCGAGCGCGACGCCGACGCCGGCCACGATCACCGCGACCCCGAACGTGGCGGGCCCGATCTTGGAGTGCCGCCGCGGCGGCTTGGGCGCGGAGTCGTTGTAGTCGCCGCTCGGAGGCGGCGGCGGGACCGATGCCGCCGGGTCGGGCAGATCCCAGCCCGCCGGATCGGCGGCCAGCGGATCCCAGCCCGGCGCCGCCGCCGCGGGAGTCGGGGTGTCGCTGTTCATCGTGAAAGCTCCGGTTCCGGAAGCGACCCCGTCCGCCGCGAACGCGACGACCGGCGCCGGTCGGTTGTCCTGCCCGCGGGTGCGATGCAGGAGATAAAGGCACGTGGCGAGCAACGCGAACCCGATCAGGCCGCCCCCGTCGAACCAGCCGCCCCCGAAAGTCCACCCGACGACCGGAATCACCGCGATGGTCAGCACGGCCGCGAAGGCTTTCGTCATGGTCGACCGGCCGCGCCCGAGCATCGCCTCGAAGCCGGAGACCTCGTCGCCCTCGGCGGGGAAGAACAGCCACCCGAGCAGGTAAAGCACCAGCCCGAACCCCCCGAAAACGGTCGCCGCCGCCAACGCGACCCGAATCACCACGGGATCGATCCCGTAGCGATCCCCCAGCCCAGCCGCGACCCCCGCAACCTTCCGACCCGAGAGCGGCCGCCGAGGCCTGCTGGCCCAGAAGTCCTTGACGGTCTCCTCGAACCCGTTCAGCGGGTTCGTACGGGGAGGCCGCACGTCGTTCGCACCACTCATGCCGTACAGCATGGTCGACGTCCGGGGGCGGCACATCGGGGAAGGTCCCTGAGGTTGTCCCCGAGATGTGTCCCCGGGCGGCCGACTCGCGCGGCGCGGAGGGGAGGTCCTGTGCGCGGACCGGTCCACCCGGCTCGCTACGCTGCCGTTCTCACAGCAGGATGAGGCGACTCGGCCGGGAACCGCAGGTTTTAGTTCCGGGGGAGCAGCTTGTCCAACGCGGTCGCGACGTCCTCCGCCTTTTTGCAAGCGGCCGGAGTGTCGTTGCCGATCAGCACGACCACCAAGGCACGTGCGTTGGGTCCGACCTCCATGCCTATCTGGCAGCCGCCCGGAGAGGCCAACAGGTCGCGTTGCTCGATAAGCTTCCGGCCGTCGATGTTTCCTTCATGCGCCGTGTTGGGATTTTGAATGTTTTCCGTGTACTTTTGGCCATTTTGAAGCGCGATGCCGACTTCGATCGCCGGATCCTTCGCGGCGTTTTCAAACGTTTTTTTCGACCGGCAGCTGCGCTTGGAGTCCGCGACGGAGGGCTGTGCTGGCGGAAAACCTTGGCCGGCCAGAACCTGGTCGACCAGCTGGCATTGGTTCAGCGAAGCGAACGGATTGCCGGAACTGGAAGCGGGACCGCTGGCCGACGCGGGTGCTGACGCGGTGGGCGTTGCCGCGCCGTTGACGGGGGTGCTGCATGCGGCGACCAGGATGGCTGCGGTGCCCACCGTGAACAGAATCCCTAAGGTTCGCAAGGTGACTCCCCGGGTGGCTAGCTCAGTTTTTCGGAAGCAGAGGATCCAGCTTGACCGCCAGTTTTCGGGCTGCCTCGCAGGCTACGTCGGTGTCGCTGCCGTTTGTGACATCGATAAGCGCCCGGGAGTTGGTCGCGACAGCCAACTTGATCAGACACGACCCGCTAGAGCCGATCGGCTCGCGTTCCTCGATGAGGGGGCGGCCATTGACATTGCCGGCGTGTGCCTTGCTGGGCTCGGCGATGTTGTCGGTGTAGCGCTGACCGTCCTGCAGGGTGAGGCCGATGACGCCGGCGTCCGGTCCGTCTCCTGGCTTCTGGGCCATGCAGGAGCGCTTTGAATCGGCAATTGAGGGAATTGCCTTGGGGTAGCCGCGGTCGGCCAGGATTTGATCAAGCAATGCGCACTGATTCCTCGCGGCGAAGGGGTTGCTCGATGAGGCTGCCGGAGCTGCCTGGCCTGTTTCCGCAGTACCGTGGACGGTGCTGTCGCATGCGGTCAGCACTCCCACGATCGCGCCAAGCGAGATGAGTATCATTGAGGTTCGCAAGTTGTGTTATCCAGACATGCCGAGCGCAACGAGGGTGGTCGTAAATTCTGCGGGGAGTCGCTTGTCCAATCCGGTCGTGACGTCAGGTGGCTACTCGATAAGTTTCCGTCGTGCGCCGAGGCGGGATGCTGGACGTTTGGCTGCTAGCCTTTCGGGAGGAGCGGATCCAATTTTTCAGCCAGACTTTGGGCGGTTTTGCATGCGGCATCGGTGTCAGTTCCGCTGGTGACGTCGACGATTGCTCGGGAATTGGGCGGAACGGCCAGCTTGAGCATGCATTGGCCGCTTGAACCCAGCGGCTCCCGCTCTTCGAGCGCTGGGCGGGTGCCATTGATTTTGCCGGTGCGCGCTTTGCTGGGGTTGACGACGTTGTCGGTGTAGCGCTGGCCGTCTTGCAGGGTGAGGCCGACGACGGTGGAGTCCAGGCCGTCGCCGTGCTTCTGGGCGGCGCAGGAGCGTTTGGAGTCGGCGACCGAAGGGATTGCTTTCGGGTACCCCTGCCCCGCGAGCAGTTGGTCAAGCAGGGTGCACTGATTCCTTGCGGCGAAGGGGTTTCCGGAGGACGGCGAGGACGCGGATGGGGTCGAGGAGGCCGTTTGCCCTGGTGCCGCGGTGCCGTCGACGGAATTGTCGCACGCGGTCAGCGTCATCGCCGCCGCTCCGAGCAGGACCAGGATCCGAGAGGTTCGCGATATGCTCACTAGTTGTCAATTTTCCTGTTCAACTGCTCGAACGACTGGGTATGCGCGTTTTCGGCTTCTCGGTAGTTTTTCCGCGCAATCGCAAGGGCTTCTTTCGCCGAGTTGACTGCGTCTCTCATCAGGATGAGGTTGGGCAGCATCGCGTCGTCGCCCACCGCCGCTACTTCGACGTTGAATCCCGCTACCAGGATTGCGTACTGGGAGCTTCCCATTTCGGCGAGTTGAGTGAGAAGGGCGAGGTCATGCGCCATCTGGTTGTATCCGTCGAGGAAAAAATTGCAGGCCTTCAGGTATGCGTTGAAACCGGCCTCATTGACCGCGAACGACCCGTTCTGCGCCAGCCTCTTCAGCGTGTCCCCGGCGGTCTTCATTTTTTGGGCGGCTTCGTGGCTGCCCGGGCCTTCGGTCAACCCCGCCAGGAAGTCGTTGCCCGCGGTGCCCGCGGCGGGAGAGTTCCCGGCCGAAGCCGTCGCATCCCAGACAGTTTCTGCCATCGGTTTCTCCTAAGAAAGCCTCTTCGAGGGGATCAACCGCCGAGAACCGGAGGTGTGATCTTTTCCCCGTCCGGTCCTCGTTCCGGCTTCACCTCGAAGACCTCGTCCGGATCGACCTGTGTCGGGATCTTGTTCTTGTGTTCCTTGTCCTCTTCCTTCTTCTTCCCAGCACCGGCACCCGCAGCCCCAGCCCCGGCACCCGCCCCAGGAGCACCAGGCTTACCGCCCTTACCAGCGTTCGCCGCCGCCGTAGCGCCCCGTTCCAGCCGTTCCGCCGCGCCCTTCCCGGCGCTTTCACCCGGCTTCCCGGAACCACCCGAACCAGTCCCGCCGGTTACCCGGCCGCCGGCGCCGCCCCGGCCGGAGCCGCCCGAGCGGCTGCGGGGCGTCTCTTCGCTGGGGGTTCCGGTCCCGCCACCGCCGAGTGCCAGGCCGTCTGGGGACAGGCGGCCGAGCGGGCCGGGGGTGGTCCGGGGAGGGTTTCCGCCGGTCAGGCCAGTGTTGCTGAGCGGTCCGGTACCGGTGTTGACGCCCGGCCCGGGGGCATAAGGCACTCCGGGCGGGGAGACCGCGGGGTTTCCGACGGAAGGCGGGCCGAACGTGTTGACAGCGGGCCCGCCGAGCGGCGGATTCGAGAAACCGCCACCAGGAACACCCGGGCCGGCCGGACCGCCAGGGCCGACATAAGGCCCGCTGGAAGCCCCGCCAGGCACGGTCACCGGCGCGGCGCTGCTGGCGTGCGTGCTGTCGTTGTTCATCTGCGGCGGCGGCGAATAGACCGGCTGCGTGGTCGACGTCTCGTGATACGTCGAGTCCAGTCCGTGCATTACCTGGACCGCCTGCTGGTGCGCCGCGTCGGCCTGTTGCTGTTTGGCCGCGATGTCGTTCAGCGCGATCACGCCCTGCAACGGGTTGCCGTTCTGGAACTGCTCGGTCGCCTTGGCCATTTCGGCCTTCTGGTTGAACCCGGTCGGCTCCGGCATGTTCTTGTGCGCGTAATCGGCCGCCGCGGACTGCTGGGAGTAGCGGTTCGACACCAGCTGCATCGCGTTGCCGGTTTTTTCCGTGTGGTCCGCCGTGCTCTGGAAGAACGAATGCGCTTGCGCCGCGGCCGTGCCCTGCCATTCGGCGCCGGCGGTGTTGGCCGCGTCGCGGAACTGGTTGGACACGTCGGCGAGCCAGTTGCCGTAGGTGTTCGTCACGCGGCTGCGGTCGTTGATGCTCTCGAAGTTCAAGCCCTCGTTGACCATTTTGTGCAGGTCTTCGTGGCTGTACGACGCGTAATTCGCGTCCGGCGCGGGCGCGTCGCTCCGGGTTTGCTGGCCCTGGAGCAGCTGCTGGCCCTGCTGGACCGAGTACTGCGAGGCGTCCCGCTCCGTCGCGCTGCGCGTCTCCGGCGAATCCTCGCCGACGGAGAAAATCTGGTGCACGTTCTGCGTCCGGGCGTAGTAATCGCCTGCGGACTCGACGTGCTCCGCGCGATGTTGCTCGGTCATCCGGCCTCCCCGCCCCCGTGTACGCACTGTGATCGCTCGCCCCCTGCATCGTACCGAGTCCCGGACGGCGGCAGGGAGGTTCGCGGAATTTCCTCGCCGACGGCCGTCTGGGGGAATGGATCAGGGCCTTCCCCGATGTCCGGGCCGCTCCCGCGTGTGACGATGGGACTCGTGCAGGACTTTCTCGACATCAGTGCCCCAGGGCGGGTTTCCCCGGTTTCCGAGGAGCCCTCGGCACTCCTGTCCTCCCCGGCGATGGAGGTCGCCGAACCCGAAGCGCGGCCCAAGATGTACCGGCGGCGCTCCGGGCGGGCCGTCGCGGGCGTCGCGAGCGGGCTTGCCGACCACCTCGGGGTTCCGGTCGTCTGGGTGCGCGTCGTGTTCGCGCTGCTGGCCGCGCTCAACGGGGCCGGCCTGCTCGCCTACGGCCTGCTCTGGGTGTTCGTGCCGCAGAGCGCCGAGGAAAGCGAAACCGCGCCCAAGGCCCGCGACCGGCAGCAGGCGTACGGGCTGATCGCGCTCGGCATCGGGCTCGCGGTCGCCAGCAGCACGCTCACCGGGGCCATCCGCGGCTGGGTCGCGGTGCCGCTCGCGCTCGCCGCGCTCGGTGCGGCGGTCGTCTGGCGGGAGGCGGACGAATCGCAGCGGCGGCGCTGGCGCGTCGGGGCCCGCGACGGCCTGGTCGGCGAGGGCGGCCGGCTCGCGGCGTTCGTCCGGATCCTCGCCGGGGTCGCGCTGGTGGCCACCGGCATCGGCTTCGTCGTGTTCGCCAGCGGTGACTTCGACCAGGTCAAATTCGCCCTGATCGCGGTGCTCGCGACCCTGATCGGCGTCGCGGTGCTCACCGTTCCGTTCTGGCTGCGGCTCGTCCGCGACCTCGGCGAGGAACGCCAGGCCCGCATCCGCACCGACGAACGCGCCGAAATCGCCGCGCACCTGCACGACTCCGTCCTGCAGACCCTCGCGCTGATCCAGCGCCAGGCAGACCAGCCCGCCGAGGTCGCGCGTCTCGCCCGCGGCCAGGAACGCGAGCTGCGCGGCTGGCTGTACGGCCCCGGCGGCTACGGCAAGCCCAGCGACAAACGGACCAAGGAAGAGGAAGAAGGCACCCGCCAGCAGCTGTCCGAGGCGCTCGCCGCGGCGTGCGGCGAGGTCGAGGACCAGTTCGCGATCTCGGTCGGCCAGGTCGTGGTCGGCGACGCCGAGCTGAACCCGCCGCTCACCGCGCTGGTGCAGGCGGCCCGCGAGGCGATCGTCAACGCGGCCAAGCACGCCGGCGTCGCCGAGGTGAGCGTGTTCGCCGAGGTCGAGCCCACCGAGGTCACCGTGTTCGTGCGCGACCGCGGCAAGGGCTTCGATCCGGACGTCGTGCCCGCCGACCGGCACGGCCTCGCCGACTCGATCCGCGGCCGGATGGAACGCCACGGCGGCACCTGCAAGCTGCGCACCGCGCCGGGCGAAGGCACCGAAGTCCAGCTCGCCATGCCGGTGAAGGCGGGCAAAGGGGTGGCGTGACCTCGCTATGCTCGGGGGCAGGCGAAGCGAGGGAGTGGGCAGTCGTGACGGATAGCCAGCGGGAACCGGTCAAGGTCTTCCTCGTGGACGACCACGCGTTGTTCCGCGCGGGAGTGCGCACGGAACTCGATTCGATCACCGACGAGGTGCAGGTGGTCGGCGAGGCCGGGTCGGTCGCCGAAGCGGTCGCCGGCATCGCGCGCACCCGGCCGCAGGTCGTGCTGCTCGACGTCCACATGCCCGACGGCGGGGGAGCCGAGGTGCTCCGCCGCGTCCGCCCGGAGCTGCCGGACGTCGTCTTCCTCGCGCTGTCGGTGTCCGACGCCGCCGAGGACGTCATCGCCGTCATCCGCGCCGGTGCGCGCGGGTACGTCACCAAGACGATCTCGTCGAAGGAACTCGTCCGCGCGGTGGTCCGGGTGGCCGACGGCGACGCGGTGTTTTCCCCGCGGCTGGCCGGTTTCGTCCTCGACGCCTTCGCCGACCGTCCCGGTTCCGCGCCGATCAACGACCCCGAACTGGACCTGCTCACCCCGCGCGAACGCGACGTCCTGCGCCTGCTCGCCCGCGGTTACGCGTACAAGGAAATCGCGTCCGAGCTGTTCATCTCGGTGAAGACGGTCGAGACGCACGTGTCGAGCGTCCTGCGCAAGACCCAGCTGTCGAACCGCTACGAGCTGTCCCGCTGGGCCTCGGACCGCCGCCTCGTCTAGGCCGGAGTCAGTTCCTCTTCCGGAGTCACCTCGGCCTTGCGCTGCAACCGGGTCAGCGCGACGCCGAGCAGCACCACGACCATGCCCGCGATCACGCGCAGGTTCAGCTGCTCGTGCAAGAACACCGCGCCCAGCAACACCGACACCACCGGCAGCAGATAGCCGACCACCGACGCGGCCACCGCGCCTTCGCTCGCCAGCAGCTGGTAGTTGAGGGCGAACGCGATCCCGGTCGAACCGAGACCGAGGATCACCACCGCGATCAGCGCGCCCGGGCTCAGGTGCACCGGCGTCAGCCCGCCGAACGGCATGGCCAGCACCAGAAAACCGGTCGCCAGCAGCATTTGCCCGGCCGCGATCGCGTACGGCGAGGAGCCGGTGTTCGACAGGTACCGGCCTTCGTAGACGAACGCGAACCCGTAGCTCGCCGCGGCGGCGAGGCAGGCCAGCGCGCCCCAGCTGAGCAGTCCGGACGCCTGCCACGGCGCGAAAATCAGCAGGATCCCGCCGAGCCCGATCACCAGTCCGGCGATCCGCGTCGCGTTCATCCGGTTCGACACCCCGAGGAACGGGGCCACCACGAGCACCCAGAGCGGGGTAGTGGAGTTCAGCACCCCGGTGATGCCGGAGTCCACCGTGGTCTCGCCGACCGCGAAAAGCAGGAACGGCAAGGCATTGTGAAAGAACGCCGCGACGAGCAGGTGTCCCCAGGTGCTCCGTCGCGCCGGCAGGCTCCGCCGCCCGATCAAGCACAGCGCCAGCAGCACCGCCGCGCCCAGCACGAGCCGCGCGAGCACCAGCTGCACCGGGGAAAGCGCTTCCAGCCCGAGCTTGATCCAGAAAAAACTCGATCCCCACATCAACGCGAGCGCCGCGATCCTCAGCAGCGTCTTCGTCTCGCCCACCCCAGGTTCCTCCTTCGCCTCGGTAGCCAGCTTCGCCGCGCCGAGGCGTAAGAACAAGCGAAAATAACTGCAGGGACAATTAAGCAAACCTGTAGGATCAGGACCATGCTCGATGTACGGCGCATGCAGGTGCTGCGCGCGGTGATCACGAGCGGTTCGATCACTGCCGCGGCGAGGAACCTCGGCTACACGCCCTCGGCGATCAGCCAGCAGCTGGCGGTGCTCGAACGCGAAGCGGGCACGCCGTTGCTGGAACGCGTCGGCCGCGGAGTCCAGCCGACCCCGGCGGGGACGCTGCTGTCCGAACACGCCGAGACGCTCAGCGCGGAGCTGGCTCGCGCCGAAGCCGCGCTCACCGAGTTGAAGGAAGGCCGTACCGGCAAGCTCGCCATCCGCTACTTCGCCACCGCGGGCGCGACGATGGTGCCGTACGCCGTGGCCGCGCTTCGCCGCGAACATCCGGGCGTGTGGCTCGACCTCAAGCTCATCGACCCGGGCGATCCGCTCACCGAGGTCGAAGAAGGCCGCGCTGACCTGGCGATCATCGTGTATCCGCGGCCGTCGGAGCCGGGGCAGGGCATCGAACTGGTGCCGCTGCTGGACGATCCGTACCGCGCGGTGCTGCCGCGCGCGCACCGGCTGGCCCGCAAACGCGTCCTCGACCTGGCTGATCTCGCCGACGAACCGTGGGTCGGCGTCGATCCGATCCCCGGCGCTTGCCGGGCGATCCTGGAAGGGGCCTGCGCGTCCGCCGGGTTCCATCCGAACGTCGTGGTCGAGTCCGAGGACTATCCGTCGGCGCAAGGGTTCATCGCCGCCGGACTCGGCGTGGGGCTGGTTCCGGAGCTGGGGCTGGGCACGCCGCATCCGGGCGTGGTGGTGCGCCGGGTCCGCAATCCGCAGCCGAGCAGGCACATTCACGCCGCGGTCGCCGCGCGCGTCGTGGGCAGCCCGGCTGTGCGGACGTTCCTCGAAGCCATGCAAGAGGCGATCGAGAACGTCGCCTGACGCCGGCTCAGACGAACAGCAGCTGCGAAACGCCGATCCCGATCAGAATCGCGCACAGAATCGCCGCGACGGTGAGGATGATCCGGCGCCGTGCGGCGGCCTTTTCCCGGACAGCCTGCGCGGACGCGGCCTGCTGGGCCGGGGTGGGCGTGTAGCGGGCGGTCGGTTGCTGCATCGCCTGCTGCCGCATCGGCTGCGGGGGCGCGGGGGCCTGCGGCACCTGCTGGACCGGAAGCTGCATCAGCGGAGCGGGTTGCGGTGGCTGTTGCGGCTGTTGCGGAGGCAGGATGTGCTGCGTGGCGTCCGGCTGGATCTGCTGCGTGGGCTCCGGAACGTTGGGCGGCTGCGCGGGCAGCGGCCGGGACGCCGGAAGGGTCGGCAGCGCGGGCGCGGTCGGCGGGATGAACGCGGTCTGCTCGCGCCCGACGGTGATCGCCTTCAGCGCGTGCACGGTGTCGTCCATGGTCGGCCGGGCCGCCGGGTCGGCGCGCAGCATCTTCTGCAACGCGCCAGCGAGCGGCCCCGCGTTCTCCGGCGGCCGTTCCGGGGACTGGCCGTCGTCGCCGAACGGCGGCACGCCCTCGACCGCCGTGTAGAGCGTCGCGCCCAGGGAGAAGACGTCTGCAGCTGCAGACGGAGGCGCGCCGCGCGCGACCTCGGGCGCCACGTAAGCGGCGTGCGGACCACCGCCGGTGATGCCGATGTCGGTGAGCTTGACGCTGCCGTCGTCAGCGAGCAGCACCGTGTTCGGTTCGAGCGTGCGGTGGACGATGCCCGCCGAGTGAATCGACGCCATCGCGTCGCCCAGCTGGATGCCGAGGAACGCGGCTTGCTCCGGGGTGAGCCTGCCGTGTTCGGCGAGGAACACCGACATCCCGCGCGACGGGATGTACTCCATCACCAGCCACACGTCCGGGCCGTCGGGCAGCACGTCGTACACCGTGATCGCGCACGGATGATCGATCCGGGCCGCGGCCTTGCCCTCTTCCATCGCCATCGCGCGGGCCTGCTCGGCACGCTCCGGCGGCAGGCCGACGGGCAGGTACATGCGTTTGACGGCGACGGTCCGGAACAGCCGCGTGTCGAACGCGAGCCACACGATGCCCGCACGGCCGCGCCCGATCGGCTGGTCGAGCCGGTACCGCTCCCCGACGATGCTGCCTTCTGAACTCAATGCTGTCCCTGAATCGCTTAGCTGGTCGCGCTAGCTGTCGGCGTCACCGGATGCGAACTCTCCGGCGGCTTCGGCTTGGTCTCCGACTGCTTGGTCTGAGACACCCGCGTCTGCGACGGCTGGTCCTGCGTCGGAGTCTCCTCCGCACTGGTAGACCGCCGCGAATGCCGCGTCGACTGGGTCTCGCGGGTCGCGCTTTCCCGAAAAGACGTAGGCGGGGACGTAGTGGTTGCTTCCGAAGGCGGCTGTGTGACGGACGTCGGCGCGACCGCGGACGACGACGCGGGCGGGGCGGGCTGCGAAGCGTCGGGCGGATTGCCCGGGGTCAGCAGCCACACGCCGAGCGCGACCAGGCCGACGACCACGATGCCGCCGATGATCGCGGGCTTCTTCCACGCGCCAGGCTTCTCGTCCTCGTCGTCCTCGGGCGCGGTCTGCACGCGGGTCCGCGGCGCGGACTCCTCGTCGTACGGATCGTCCTCGTAGTGCTCCGGGACCGGGACCGCGCGCGTGGCGGCGAGGCCGTTGCGGCTCGGGTCGCCGTACAGCGGCGGCTCCTGGTGGTAGCCGTCCTGCTGGTAGCCGTGGTCGTCGTAGTCGTTCTCCGGGTAACCGGAGGCCGGCGGGTACGGGGCCTCGTCGTAGTACTGCTGCGCGCTCGGGTCGTACTGCTGGGTGACGCCCGGTTCGTCGAGCAGCGTGCCGGAGTGGCTGGCCTGCTCGTCGTCGGGATGCAGCAGACCCGCGGCGGCCGCGCCGCCCGCCGCACCGAGCGCGGCCGCGCCGAGGGTGCCCGAGGACGAGGCCATCACCGTGTCGTCGGCCGGGCCGCCGAGCGGGGTCTCGCCGCGCGCGACCGCGGCCAGCAGCTCCTCGCATTCGTCGGCGGTGGGCCGGTGCTGGGTCTCCGGGTGCAGCAGCACCGCGAGCACGCTCGCCAGCGGACCGGACTGCCGCGGCGGGTTGATCTGCCCCGCGGCGACCGCGTGCAGCAGGCTCAGCGTGTTCTCGGACAGGCCGAACGGCGGCTGCCCCTCGCAAGCGGCGTACAGCGTGGAGCCGAGCGAGAAGACGTCCGACTCGGGCCCGGGATCGCCGCCGATCGCGACCTCAGGGGCCAGGTACGCGGGGGTTCCGGCGATCATTCCGGTCTTGGTGACCGTGACGTCGTCCTTGGCCCGGGAGATGCCGAAGTCGGTGATCTTCACCGTGCCGTTGCCGGCGAGCAGGATGTTGCCCGGCTTGATGTCGCGGTGCACGATGCCGACCGCGTGCGCCTCGCGCAGGGCGGCGGCGATCTGCGCGCCGATCCGCGCCACCTCCAGCGGCGGCAGGGTGCCCTTTTCCTGCAGCACCTGCGCCAGGCTGGTGGAAGCCAGGTATTCCATGATCAGGCAGGGCTGGCCGTTGTCGTCGGTGACGACGTCGAACACGGTGATCGCGTTCGGGTGGTGCAGCCGCGCGGCGATCCGGCCCTCGCGCATGGTGCGCTGCCGGGCGTCCTCCGCCTCGTGGTCCTCCAGCCCGGGCTGCAGAAGCAGCTGCTTGATGGCGACCGTACGGCCCAGCACCTCGTCGTGGGCGCGCCAGACAGCCCCCATCGCGCCGGAACCGATTTTCCCGACGATCCGGTACCGGCCGGCGACCAGACGACCCTCGTCGCTCACGCGACCTCCCTTTGGGCTCCGACTTCCCGGGGCGGGACTGTTCTACCCCAAAGGGGTGAGTTCGAACCCGCCGCAGCACCGGAGCGTAGGCACCTGCTGTGGACCGTGTGCCGGTTTTGCCGAGACCGACCCGTGACAAGGCTAGGCGCTCACTCTGCGCACACGCACGCGGCACACGTCGGGCAGCTGGACATAACCACGTTCGCGCAGGTCAGGAGTAGACCGCGGACAGGACGCGGGCCTGGGAGATCACATCCTGCTCGACGACGTCGAACAATTGGGTCACCCGCAACAGGGTTCCGTCGGCCTGGTGGACGAGTGCCACGGCGAAGACCGAGCCGTCGTCCTGGACGTGCGCTTCCTGGACGTCGATCGAGTCGGCTCCGCTCCACGCGCGGACCAGGTCGCCCGTTTCGCCGCGCGCGACGCTCGGGGCGAGCAGCGAAAGCGCGTTCTCCGGGTGGTGGTCGATCGAGGCGTAGAACTTGCGCACCGCTTCGAGCTTCACCGGGTCCGGCGCGGCTGCCGACGAGGTGGCGGACTTCTTGTGCGATTCCGCCGAGGACGGCGCGCTCGCCGAGGAAGCCGAGGTGCCGGAAGTGGTTTCCGGCGTCATGGTGCCCGAATTCAACGGCGTCGTGGCCGCGGAATCGGTGTGCTTGGACGGCGTCGTGCTTTCGCTCTGTCCCGACGTCGTGCCGCCGGACGAGTGGACCTTGCGCTGCTGCGGCACGGCCTGGCCGCCGAGCGCTGCCGCACCGCTGAACCCGGCGGGCATCGCGGCTCCGCCGGCGACCGGCACGGTGGGCCGCGGGCCTCCGCTGAGCAGGGAGGCCGTGACGACGGCACCGGCGACCAGCGCGCCCGCTCCGACGAGCCCGGCCAGCTTCGCGCGGCGGGCGAGCTTGCTTTCGGGCTCCTCGACGGGCACCTCGTCGCGGGCGACCGGACGGCGGGCGCGCGGCGGCAGGTACTTCTGCGGTTCGCGGACCACCTGCTCGAGGTATTCGCGGTCGGCTTCGGCCACGTCCTCGAGCAGTTCCGGCGGGATCACGTCCTCGACGCGCACGGCGTCGGGTTCTCGCCGGGTTCGCTGCCGTTCAAGCACGAAAGTCCTCGCTCTGGGGTTCGGGGCAGGACCCGGCGCGGTGGCGGGGTCCTCGGGGCGGTCCGGGCGATTCGTGGTCGGATCCGGTCCTCGTAGTCGCCAGGTAACCCTGTGCCGACAGGCGGCCGCCAGACTCCGTCGCCGGAATGCCGCCGTCGTACGACGAACGGCAGCTTATGTCACCCAACCGGACGAGGGAACAACCGCTCACCGCACCGCACGTGCATCGGCATTTGCAGACAGTGTGCTGGTCAGCGACCGTCGCCGGTGATCTTCCCGTTGTCGTCGAAGGTGAGGGTGCGCTGCTCGGTGCTCTTGCTGCCGTCCTTGTGCGTGACCTCGACGGTGTTCACCGTGGTGCCGTGCTGCGGGTCGATGGTGACCTTCTTGACCTCGAAGTACGCGACGTCGGCGTACCGCTTGCGCAGCCCCTGCGGGCCCTCCTGCTTGAGCTCGCCGGACGTGACCGACGAGGCCTCCGACGGGTCGGTGGTGACCGTGTTGAAGAACTTCTCCGAGTTGTTCCCCATCGTGTTCGCGTCGTTGGTGGTGAAGTACGTCGGCTCTTTCGTTTCCCGCTGGGCGGGAGTGACCGGCGGCTTCTCCGGCGGTTCGCTCGACGAGGGCGAGTCCGTGGTCGTCGGCGCGGACGTCCTGCCGCCGGTGCTGGTCCCGGGGCCGGCCGAGGTGGTCACGTCGGCCGAACTGCTGCTCGCGGAGCTGTTCGGACCGGTGCCCTGCTGCGGGTGCGTGCCGTTGTCCGAGGTGACGCCGTCGGGGCTGGTGCTGGAGTTGTCGCGCGGGACGGTGCCGCCGATCCCGCCGTGCTGTCCGTTCGGAAGCAGCGCGCTGAGGTTCGGGTTGCCGCCGTTCTGCCTGCCGGGCCAACCGCCGCCGCCGATCGCGTCGGTCGTGGTGGCGGTGGGTCCGCCGACCAGGAACGTCCCGGCGAACAGCAGCCCGACGACCACCGCGCCGGACGCGCCGGTGGCGAACCACGCGGCCTTGCGCCAGGTCTTCGGCGGGGTGACGGACGCGGGCACCGAGCCGAGGTCGAACGTGCCGAGGCCGTCCAGCAGCGGCGCGGAGTACACGCGCACCTCGTCGTCCTGCTGCTCGTGGTCTTCCCTCGGCGAGACGGCCGGTTCGCCGAGGGTGACGCGCTGGCGGCGCGGCGGCTCTTCGGCGACCGGGTTCAGCTCGACGCGTTCGCGGGGGCTTTCCGGCCGGTTGGCCAGCGCGGCGGAGGTGGTGGCGACGCGTTCCTGCTGGGTGCGCCGGGCCGTCGGCTGCGGGAGCGCGCTGTGCGGCGGGGCGAAGGCGCGGTGCTCCTCGGGAATCCGGTCCTGCGGGGGAGCGAAGGCGGCCCGGGACTCGGCCCGGCGGCTGGAGGATTCGGCCCGGCGGCTGGGAGATTCGGAATGCCGGGCGGCGGGACGGCCCGGGGGTTGCGCGGTGCGGCTCTGGGGTACGGCGGTCTGGCCGGGGGAAACGGGTTCGGCCAGCCGCTCCGGGGCGGAGGCGCGGCGGCCCCTCGGTTCGATCGTCGCCCGGCGGCGCTGCGGCTGCGGCTGCGGCGGATCGCCGATCGGCAACGTGCCGCTCGCGGTGGGGAAAACCGGCTGGTTCGGAGCCGGGCGGTTCCCGTCGTCGGGCACCCGGTTCGCGCGCGGAGCCGGTGCGCCGCGATGCTGCGGATTCTCGCTGCCCCGCGGCGCCGGAGCAGTGGTGACGGCTGGCGCGGTCCCGGTGCGGTGCCGGTGATGCCCGGCGGTGCGCGGCGGCACCACCGGCGTCCAGGTGCCGTCGGCGCGGACGCGGTGCCGTCCGGGAACGGTGACCTCGGCGTCCGGCATCGCGCCGGGACGGCCGGCGTGCCGCGGACCGCCCATCGTGTTTCCCGTCATGCCGGTCCGACCCCTCCGCGAGAGGGGCGTGACGGCGCCGGGGGGCTCGTCAACCCGAACGGAGCAGGGACGAGGAGAACGGCGCTTGCGTCCACACTTGCGAACTCCCGAGCAAATGCACGCGCACGCGGAGAACGGCGCGCGGAGCCGCAGCTCCCGCGCGTCCTCCGGGCATAGCCCGGCGCAGACGCCAGGGTCCTCACGGACTTCACAGTAGGAAACCGGCAGGCGAATGTCTTCACCCATCCTGCAACTTGCACCGGTTTCACTCGACCGGGCGCGCCCGAACGGGCGGCACGTCACGCAGCGCAGCGTGTCGCCCGGTGTTTGCCCAGTTCGGGGGCTCGTCAGCCGCCGCTGCGGTACTTCGCCTGCGTCGACTGAAGGGCCTTCATCGACGTCGCGCCGCTACCGACCGCGATGACGATGGCCAGCACGTCCAGCACGACGTTGCCGGAAGTGAGCAACCAGGCGAACAGCGAGGCCGCGGTGGCGCCGCCGGCCAGTGCCCAGCGGCTGCGCACGTACTGCGCCACCGGAGCCCCGCCCGCCCGCTTGCCCGCCGCGTTGTTCAGCAGCGCCAGGTAGCCGACGTGGCCGAGGGACGCCAGCACGCTCGCGATCGCGATGATGACGGCGATGAGGTTAATCATGTGTCCAGTCTGCCCGTTTTCCCTGCCGCGCGAATCGGGGATGCCCCGGATACCGCGTCAGCGGCCGAGCCTGCCGCGGCCGAGGTTCAGCAGCAGCAGTGCCAGCTGACGGCCCTCCGGGCCCAGTTCGCGGTAGCGCGCCAGCACGTCCATCTCGCGGTTGTAGACGATTTTCGTGCCGCCCGCGGCCATCCGGGCCGCGCCGATGGTCTTCGACACCTCGACCCGGCGCTTCACGAGCCGGAGGATTTCGGAGTCGAGCCAGTCGATCTCCTCGCGAAGCGACGAGATGTCCTCGCCGGCCGGGGTGTGCTCGGCGGGCTGTCCGTCGGCGTTCTGCGTCTGCGCGTTCATCGGGACCTCTCTGAAGTCCGGACTTCCCTTGGCCCAGGGATGGCGAAAGCCCCGGGTCCAGTGGACTCCGGGGCTGCGGGTGATGGCGGGTGGGGCACTACGCGATCACGGGAGCCGGAGTCCGGGTCCCGTAAAAAAATCGCTCGCTGCTGTGCCGCACGGATTCAGTATGGCACAGGCGCGCCCGGCCGCTGCCGAGCCGTCCGCACCCGCGCGTGCAGCACCAGGCTGATGAACAGCCAGAACAGCGGCATCGCCGGCCAGAAGAACAGCGCGCCGCCGATCGCCCAGCGCACGATGAGCAAGGTCGTGAGCACGGCGGCGATGCCGAGGTGGACGCGCAGCGCCGGATGTTCGCGCAGCGCGGCCCGGGTCAACGGCCAGCCGCCGCCGCGCGGACGGACCGGCGCCGGCCGGGGGAGGTCGGCGGTGAGTTCGCCGAGTTCGTCGGTGTAGCGGGCGGCGTAGACCGTGCGCAGCCGCTCCTCTACTTCTTCGAGCGTGAGCCGTCCGTCGGAACCGGCGGACTGGATGGTCTCGGCGACGCGTTCGCGGTCGCCGTCGGAAGCCCTCAACCGGGCGGGAATCTTGTCGTCCATGCCATTCGATGCTCCGCGCCGCGGCTTCGGCGCGCGTCGGGCGCGAGGCGACACTGCGGCGTACGTCGGCAAGCGCAGGCCGACCCGTGGCTGTTCCGGGACTGTCGTACCCCCGGGGTAGCGTTGACAGACGATGGACACCCTCTTCGATCTCCCCGCAGACCCGCCCGCCCGCGCTGCCCGGCCGGGAACCGCAGACCTGCTCGAGGACCTCAACCCCGCCCAGCGCGAGGCGGTGACGCACGCCGGAGGTCCGCTGCTGGTCGTCGCGGGAGCCGGATCGGGCAAGACGCGCGTGCTCACGCGCCGGATCGCCTACCTGCTCGCCGAACGCGGAGTGCATCCGGGCGAGATCATGGCGATCACGTTCACCAACAAGGCCGCCGCCGAGATGCGCGAACGCGTCGCGGCGCTCGTCGGCAAGCGCGCGAACGCGATGTGGGTGTCCACGTTCCACTCGATGTGCGTGCGGATCCTCCGCCGCGAGGCGAAAACGCTCGGCATGTCGTCGAGTTTCTCCATCTACGACTCGGACGACACGAAACGGCTCATCACGCTCGTGGCGCGCGATCTCGACGTCGACCCGAAGAAGTACGCCGCGCGCACGCTCGCGGTGCACATCTCGAACCTGAAGAACGAGCTGGTCGATCCGGAAGAGGCGGCCTCGAAGGCGGCCAACGACCTGGAGCGCCGCGTCGCCGAGGTTTACGCCGAGTACCAGCGGAGGCTGTCGAGCGCGAACGCGTTCGACTTCGACGACCTGATCATGCAGACAGTGTCGCTGCTGCAAGCGTTCCCGGACGTCGCGGAGTACTACCGGCGGCGCTTCCGGCACGTCCTGGTCGACGAGTACCAGGACACCAACCACGCGCAGTACACCCTGGTGCGCGCGCTCGCCGGGACCGAAGCCACGGACACCGGGATCGAGCCCGCCGAACTGTGCGTGGTGGGTGACGCGGACCAGTCCATCTACGCCTTCCGCGGCGCGACCATCCGCAACATCGAGGAATTCGAACGCGATTTCCCGAACGCGCACACGATTCTGCTGGAGCAGAACTACCGCTCCACGCAAACGATCCTGTCCGCGGCCAACGCGGTCATCGCGCGCAACCCCAACCGGCGCGCGAAGCGGCTGTGGACCGATTCAGGCGACGGCGAGAAGATCGTCGGCTACGTGTCGGACAACGACCACGACGAGGCCGCGTTCGTCGCCGGGGAGATCGACTCGCTGGCGGAGAAGGGCGAGGCGGACTACTCGGACGTCGCGGTGTTCTACCGCACCAACAACCAGTCGCGGGTGTTCGAGGAAATCTTCATCCGGCTCGGCCTGCCGTACAAGGTCGTCGGCGGCGTGCGGTTCTACGAACGGCGCGAAGTGCGGGACATGATCGCGTACCTGCGCGTCCTCGCGAACCCGGACGACACGGTCAGCCTGCGGCGGATCCTCAACGTCCCCAAGCGCGGCATCGGCGACCGAGCCGAGGCGGTCGTGGCGACGCACGCGGAACGGGAACGGATCTCGTTCTGGGCCGCGTTGCGCGACGCGGTCGACGACAAGGTGGCGCTGCTGAACCCGCGCTCGGCCAAGGCGATCACCGGTTTCGTGACGCTGCTGGACGAACTGCGGGAAATGGCGTCGTCCGGCACCGAGGTGCACGACCTGCTCGAAGCGATCCTGGAGCGCACCGGTTACCGCGCGGAGCTTGAGGAATCGGACGACCCGCAGGACGCGTCGCGCGTCGAAAACCTCACCGAACTGGTGACGGTGGCCCGGGAATTCGCCGAGTTCACCGCCGAGGTCACGAACGACGAAAACGCGGAACTGGTCCTGGACGACGGCGTCCCCGCCCCTGGTTCACTGCCCGCCTTCCTGGAGCGGGTTTCCTTGGTCGCGGACGCCGACTCGATCCCCTCGCCAGACGGCGGCGAGGAAGGCGACGGCGGCGCGGGCGTGGTCACCCTGATGACCGTGCACACCGCGAAGGGCCTGGAATACCCGGTCGTCTTCTGCACGGGTTGGGAGGACGGGGTCTTCCCGCACATGCGCGCCCTGGGCGATCCCGCGGAGCTGGCGGAAGAACGCCGCCTGGCCTACGTGGCGATTACCCGGGCACGGCAACGCCTTTACGTATCCCGGGCACTCACCCGGTCGGCGTGGGGACAGCCCCAGATGAACCCGGCCTCCCGCTTCCTGGACGAGTTGCCCCCGGACCTGGTCGACTGGCGCCGCCTGGAACCGTCCTCGCCCGGCTTCGGAAACTTCGGCTCCTCTTCGGGGTCTTCGTCAGGCCCCCGAGCCGCGACGACGTGGGGTCGCCGGTCTTCGTCGTCGTCTTCGAGTTCGCCGTTCGGGAAGGCGTGGAAGGACACGGTGGCGCTGAAACTGGACGTCGGAGACCGGGTAAGCCACGACAAGTACGGCCTGGGCACAGTCATTTCCTGCGACGGCGTAGGCCCGCGCGCGACGGCGACGATCGACTTCGGAGCTTCGGGCAAGGTCCGGCTGATGCTGATCGGAAGCGTGCCGATGGTGAAACTCTGACGGTCGCTGGTTTTTCAGGTGCAACGGCTGCTGTTGCAGCAGCTGTGGTGGACGTGGCCGTGGCCGTCGCTGCGGTGGTTGCAGTTGTGGTTGGTGCGGGTTGTGGCCGCGGCTGCGGTGGTTGAGGTTGCGTCTGCGGTTGTTGAGGTTGCGTCTGGAGCGGTCTTGAGGGTTTGATCCTCCGTGCCGTGCCGTGCCGTGCCGTGCCGTGCCGTGCCGTGCCGTGCCGTGCCGTGCCGTGCCGTGCCGTGCCGTGCCGTGCCGTGCCGTGCCGTGCCGTGCCGTGCCGTGCCGTGCCGTGCCGTGCCGTGCCGTGCCGTGCCGTGCCGTGCCGACGAAAGCTGCAATCCGGGGCCAGATTCCCCTTAATCCCACTCATCGGAGCCGGTCCGCCCAAGCTGACTTGCCGCGGCACGTACTGGCCACACCAGAACTCCGTGCCGCCGCCTCGCAATGCCGCCTGCGCGGCTTCAAACCATCTCTCCGGCCCCCAACCACCGGTGCGGTTCCGCCGGTCCGCACGGGCTTGCTGAGACCGCCCGTACCAGCTGCCGCGATGCCCTCTCCCGCCCGTCCTGGACATCTTTCGCCGGACCGAGTGAACCCTCCAGCGAACCCGCTGATCTTGTCGGTCCCCTCCGGCATACTGAACTTCATCGAACACAAGTTCGATGAAATGCGGTAGGCTGTGGAAGGGGCGCAGGGGATGGACGCGGTGCTGTTTGGGGTATTCGCAGCTGGGGTACAGGAGTACTTGAGGAGAGTCGCGGGGACGGTTGCTGTGGGGACGGCGACCCGGCCAGCTCGGGACGTGCCAGGGGATGTGGCACGGCTGGCCGCGGCATGGCGCGCGCTGCTGCGGCAGCACGCTTTGGGACCAGACGGCAGATGTGTCGTCTGCGGAGGAACATCGCGCGCCGACGAGGGCATCGCGCGATGGCTGCCGTGGCGAAGACGCGCGGACCTGTGCACGGTGTGGCAGGTAGCCGTCGCCTACTTCGTCCGCCGCCTGCCTGGCAACGATCCGTGACGCCATCAGGCGTGGAGACCACTCGCATCGACGGCTCACGTCTGAGTGGCTCTGCGTCGAAAGCCAGCCAGTAGCCGAAGGGCCTTACCGTGGCCGCTGACGAGCTGGCCACGTACACACGCTGGCACCACCAGAAATCCTTGCCTACAAAGGCATTTCCGCCGCTAGCCGTCTCGAACGATCCAAGCGGGGATCAAGCTCGAAAGACGGCCTGCGGCGGGGAACCGCTACCCGCCCTGGGGTGAGAAATGCGGGTCAGCTCAGATGTTCACGCCGCGGGCAGCGAGCCACGGGCGCGGGTCGATCTTCTTGGTGCCGTCCTGCCACACCTCGAAGTGCAGGTGCGGGCCGGTGCTCTCGCCGCGGTTGCCGATCTCGGCGATCTGCTGACCGCACTTGACTTTCTGGCCCTCGCGGACGGAGAAGCTGTTCATGTGGCCGTAGACCTGGATGGTGCCGTCGTCGAGCTGGATGCGTACCCAGAGACCGAAACCGCTGGCCGGGCCGGCCTGGATGACGGTGCCGTCGGAGGCGGCGTAGATCGGGGTGCCGATGGAGTTGGCGATGTCGATGCCGAGGTGGCTCGTGCCCCAGCGAGCGCCGAAGCCGGAGGTGAACGTGCCGTGAGCGGGCAAGCAGGTCTTCGGGCGGGCAGCCTCTTCGGCGGCCTGGCGCGCGGCTTCGGTTTCCGCCTGCACGCGGGCCTTGGTGACCTTGGCGCTGTCGGCCATCTTCGCCGCTTCGGCGGAGGCATCGACGGCGTGGCCGGTCGGCAGCAGTTCGGGAGCTCCCCCGGAGCCCGCGCTGCCGAGGGTGAACGAAGCGCTCGCGTTCTGTGCGTTGGCGAGCGGGGTGACTGCGGCGTCAGAGTCGCCACCGCTGGTGGACTTGAGGGTCTGCCCGGCGGCGGCTGCGGCGAACGCGCCAGCCGCGACGGCGGCGACCACGACCCGCCCGCGAAGGGCGGAGGAGGGCGGAGCGATGCGGTGCTGGCCCCGGACGCGAACGACGGCACCGTCCAGTGCGTCTTTCAGCGCCGGGGAAGGGGCTTGGCCGCCGGGGGAGCGGTGTGAAGCCAAGACAGGGCCTTCCATCGTCGGGGAGTCGGGGCGGAAGCGAACTCGGGCGGGGATCCCGTGAACGAACCTCGGGGGTGATTCGCTCAATGTCCTGCTTCGTGACCTGACTGTAATGGGGACCGGAGGACAGTAACGAAGCGGTGCCTCAATGAGCAAGACGCGACCCGGCTTTCGGCCGAACGAGTGGCGCGCATCGCGCGTCTAGCTGTGGAAACTACCCAAAGTTAACCGGGAACTACTTGGCTGGTTGTGGTTTGAGTCACATACCTTCGGATGGCTCAGCGCCTCCGAAGGCCCTCCCGACGGCCGCGCGGACGAAATAACCGGCCACCCGGGCGCGTTGAAGCAGTTTCACGCCAAATCTTGTGATGCCGCTCACTCTCGATGGTCCGGCAGATCCTTTCGAAGGCTTCGCCCGCGACACTTCGGCTCGCCTCTCCGGCGGGGAATCCCCGCTGGGTTTTCCTAGGCCACCGCCCTGGGGACTCGGCCCGCCTGCCCGTCCGGCGTGCCCCACCCGGCCGGACCAAGATCGTCAACCGTCTCCACGGCGTGCCGACACCCCGCCGCGCCCGTGACAACGAGGCAAGCCCCGGCTCCCCGAACTGCCCGGTCCCGCCAGTCGCTTGCCCAGCCCGCCGAAGCCCGCCGCGGGCCTCCGTCAGCGGTGCGGCCGGATACCTGTCCTCCCAGGCAGGCCCGTCTCAGCCCCAGGCCCGGGCGGATCGCGCCCCTCCGAATTCGGTCGCGGCTCCCGTCACGACTCGGTTGGCTGCCCGCCTTCCTGGCAGGCCCTGGCAATTCCTGTCCCCGGCGGGTCGCCCCGTGACCCGCCGGGGCCTGCCGCGGTTCCGTCCGCGATCCGGCTGATTGCCCCGGCAGTCGCGGTTCCGTCCGAGACTTGGTTGATTGCCCCGGCAGGCCCTGACCGTCCCGCCCGGTCTCGACGGACTCACTATGCGATTTGGCAGTCGCGGCCTGCCGACGACTCGGCTGGTTGCCTGCCTTCCCCGCGGCTGGCCTTGACGTTCCTGTCCCCGGCTCCGGCAGTTCATCCCCGCGATCTGCCGGATCGTGTCGCGGTTCCCCTCCGCGACCCGGCCGGTGACTTGTCCGGCTGTTCCTGTCCCGGTCCTGGCGGATCGTCCCCGCGATCTGCCGGGTCCTGTCGCGGTTCCTCTCCGCGGTCCGGCCGGTGACTTGTCCGGCTGTTCCTGTCCCGGTCCTGGCGGATCGTTCCCGCGATCTGCCCAAGCCATTCGCGGATCCGGCTGGTCGCCCACCCCCGGCAGGCCCTGGCCGTCTCCGTTCCTGGCAGGTCCTCCCCGGCCTGCCAGGAACGGAGATCGCGGCTCCCCTCCGCGACGTGGCCGTCACCTGCCCTCCCCGGCAGGTCCCGGCCCTCCACTTTGGTCCCGGCAAGCCGTCCCCACGACCTGCCGGCACCCGTCGCGGCTCCCTCCGCGACCTGGTCGGGTGCCTGTCCCGAACAGGCATCCGACCTCGTCCATCGCCCCCGCGACGTGTCCCCGTGCTTCGTCCCGCGCCGGTGTGACGCCCCGAACGCCACTCCCTTACGCGACTTCCCCGAAGTTTTTTCTCGACGTTCCCTCCGGCACTTCGATCCCTCTGCCGTCGAGACCTCCGGCCCGCGCCCCTCTTACGCGGATCGGCGGATTTTTTCTTCGCACCCGTCAGACGCGCGGGGACCGCCGGAGGTTCATCCGGCGGGGAATTCACCTGGAAGTGCGTTCCGGCCTGGTCGAGGCGGCCCTGCTGTTCCCGCGCCGGGAGCGGTCCTTGCTAGCGTCGCGAGCGATGACTCCGCCGACCCCAGAGCCCCGCGACGGCGATTCCGCCTCGGACACCCCGGACACCCCGGGCCGTCCCGCCGGACCCCGGCGTCCCAGCCTCGCCGAGCGCAAGGCCGCCGCCCGCGCTCGAGCCCGCCGTGCCGCCCATCGCGCGAAATCGGATCCAGCTGACTCGTCCGGCCGCCGTGGGACGGGTTCGGCTGACTCGTCCGGCCGCGGCGGGACGGGTTCGGCTGATTTGTCCGGTCGCGGCGAGACGAAGCCGGGGGAAAGCTCCGCGGACTCGCCTCGCCGTGGCGAAGCCGCTTCCGCGGAAACTCCGGGCGGCCTGTCCGGTCGTGGCGCGCCGACCTCAATGGAGGGGGCCGGCGAGCCGTCCCGGGCTGGGGTGATTTCCGAGGGGAGCCCGGCTGGGTCTGCGACGGGAAACCCAGCCGAATCATCTCGTCGCGCCGGAGCAGCTTCCGCGGAAAGCCCAGCTGCCCCATCCAATCGCGACGAGCCCGCAGCGGAAAGCCCGACGAGTCGAGAAGCGGCATCCCCCGACGCACCCTCAGCCAAGCAGCAACGCGACGAGGCACACCTGACCAGCCGCCAAAAGCCCGTCTCCATCCCGGCCGAGCCGAGGTCCGCACCCCGGACCATTCCCAGCCGCCGAGAGGCCAGCCGAGAAACCAACCGAGACTCAAGCCGCCAAGACCCGAATCAGGTCAAGACCCTCCTGGACCGCACCGACCAACCCCCCTCCCCAAGGCTCCGAGCCGCCACCGCCCTCCTCGGCGTCGGCTCCCTCGCGCTAGCCGCCGGTGCCATCGCCCCGGTCTCGCCCGACGCCAGGCCCGGCTACCTCTCCTGGCCCCTGCTCGTCATCCTCGCCATCGTGCCTGCCGGGGTCGCGGTCGCGGCGGCTCGCAGTGGGCGGCACGGGCTGGCCGCCGGGCTCGTCGTCGGGCTCGCCGCTCTCGCGCCGGGGCGGCTGGTTCTCGATCTTCAGTTCCTCGTCAACGGCTCCAAAACCATCCGTCCCGAGCTGTATCTCCCGGACCGGCTCCTCGACCGCAGCGGGGTCGGTCTCGGGTTCTGGCTGCTGATCGCCGGGCACCTGCTGACGCTCGTCGCCGGGATAGCGGCCGCGCGGGTGGTGCGCGAGCGGAACGAGATCGCTGGCGGCGACGACCAACGCCGCTGGCGGCTGATCATTCCGCTGCTCGCCGTGGTCGCCGCGGTCGGATTGCTGATGACTCCCGTTCTCTCGGACGATCCGTTTCTCCTTGCGCGGTCAGCGTTTGAAGGTCCTGGGCTGGCACTCGCCGGGTACCTTCTCCTCGCCGGCGCGCTGCCGGTCGCAGCAGTGCTCGGGGTTTTCGCCGGATCCGACGGCGTCGCGCGCGGGACGCTCGGCGGGATCGTCGCGGCGGTGCTCGCTGTCGCGGTGCCGACGTTCGTCGCCGGGCTTGCCGTGCCGGGGCTGGCGGTTTCGACCGGCGCGTATCTCGCTGTCGTGCCGATGGTGCTGGTCCTCGTCCTCACTCCACTTGCGACACCGCAGCAAACCCAGACCGAGCGCACCGACCTGGCCGGCGAGGCCCGCGTCCCGGGGCTCACCATCTGGCGCACGCTCACCGCTCTGCTCGCGGTGCTGACCGGCATCGCGGCGGCGATCGGTGCGCTCGCCCCGCAGCTCGGCAACAGCACGGACAGTCCGGCCCGCTGGCAACTGCTGGTCGCGGCGATTCTTGTCGTGCTGCCAACGCCTTTCCTTCTCGCTCGCCGCACCGCGCCGGTCGCGCGCGGGATGCTCGCGGTGTTGTGGGCCGGTGTCGTTCTCGCGGGGACGGCAGTGCTCAGCACGGCCATCACCGCCTCCGAAGCGACTGGGCTCGGCGGGCTCGGCGGCGCGATCGACTACCACCTCGGCGCGGGAGCCGTTTTCGCCGCGATCGCGCTTGGTCTCGCCGGGCTTACCGCCTTGGCCGCGGTGATCACCGGGGTCGTGGAACGCGACGACACCGGGACCGAAGGGGCGCGCTCCACCGCGGCGATTCCCGCCGGAATCACCGCGATACTGGCGATCGCGACGTTCGGCACGCCGGTATTCACCGCACCCGATTACGCGACGCCCGGGCTTTGGTCCGATTTCGACACTCCGTCGTGGGGATTGCTCGCCGCGCTGCTCGTCGTTCTCGGAACACTCGGGTTGAGCCTTCGTTCGCGGCCCGGCGCCGCGGCGGCAGGAGCAGCCGGCGCGGCCTTGCTGCTGGCCTTGCACGCCGCCGAGGTTCCGCTGGTCAGTTCCGCCTTCGACGGCGCACGGCCGGGATCGGGTTTCTGGCTCGGAATCGCCGCGGTGCTGGCGGCGGCCGGCACCGCGGTCGTCGGTGCGAAGAAGTGAGCCCGCGGCGCGTAGTCCTCGTGGAGCTGGCCGAAGAAACCGCGGCGATTCCGCTGGCGCGAATGCTGCGCGACGCCGGTCTCGAAGTCGTCCACGTAGGACACCTCGACACGACGGAAAAGATCGTGCGCACCACCGAACAGGAGGATCCAGACATTCTGGGCCTCCTCGGCGGTCCGGCGCCCGAGGGGCTCGCGGAAGCGCTCGCCGGCACCGCAGTGATCGAGCTGGGCGGCGAAAGCGCCGAAAAGGCCGCCGAAATGCTTGTCGGTGGGCGGTCTCACACCCTCGGCACACCCTCTGACCGCGTACGGTGACCGACTTCACCAGGTGCGGCGTCCCCTGCGTCTGCGCTGGTCGCTAACCTCGACTGGTCCGACAGCGCGGTCCGGAAAACGGACCACCACAGTGGCGTGTCGTCAGGAGACTGGAGTAGTGGACCTCTACGAGTACCAGGCGAGGGATCTCTTCGCCGCCCACGGAGTACCGGTTCTGCCGGGCGCCGTGGCAAGCACCCCGGAAGAAGCCAAGGCCGCCGCGGAGCAGATCGGCACCCAGGTCGTCGTCAAGGCGCAGGTGAAGGTCGGCGGCCGGGGCAAGGCGGGCGGCGTCAAGCTGGCCCAGACGCCCGACGAGGCGAAGGAGAAGGCGGAAGCCATCCTCGGCCTCGACATCAAGGGCCACATCACGCACCGCGTGCTGGTGGCGGAAGCCTCGGACATCGCGTCCGAGTACTACTTCTCCTTCCTGCTCGACCGCGCCAACCGCACCTTCCTCGCGATGGCGTCGTCCGAGGGCGGCATGGAGATCGAGCAGCTCGCGGTCGAGCGCCCGGACGCGCTCGCCAAGATCCCGGTCGACGCGATCAAGGGCGTCGACAAGGCCGCCGCGCTCGAGATCCTGAAGGCCGGCCACTTCCCGGCCGAGATCATCGACGAGGCCGCCGACGTCGTGGTGAAGCTGTGGGAGACCTTCGTCTCCGAGGACGCCACCCTGGTCGAGGTCAACCCGCTGGTCCGCGACCCGCAGGACAAGATCATCGCCCTCGACGGCAAGGTCACGCTCGACGAGAACGCCGCCTTCCGTCACCCGGAGCACGAGGAACTCGTCGACAAGCAGGCCGAGAACCCGCTCGAGGCGAAGGCCAAGGCCAAGAACCTCAACTACGTCAAGCTCGACGGCGAGGTCGGCATCATCGGCAACGGCGCGGGCCTCGTCATGTCCACTTTGGACGTCGTGGCGTACGCGGGCGAGAAGCACGGCGGCGTGAAGCCCGCCAACTTCCTCGACATCGGCGGCGGCGCGTCGGCGGAGGTCATGGCGGCCGGACTGGACGTCATCCTCAACGACACCGACGTGAAGAGCGTGTTCGTGAACGTCTTCGGCGGCATCACCGCCTGCGACGCGGTCGCGAACGGCATCGTCGAGGCCCTGAAGATCCTGGGCGACGAGGCCACCAAGCCGCTGGTCGTCCGCCTGGACGGCAACAACGTCGTCGAGGGTCGCCAGATCCTGGCCGACGCGAACCACCCGCTGGTCACCGTGGTGGACACAATGGACAACGCGGCCGACAAGGCTGCCGAGCTCGCCGCGGCAGGTGCGTGAGATGTCGATCTTCCTCAACGAGAACAGCAAGGTCATCGTCCAGGGGCTCACCGGCTCCGAGGGCATGAAGCACGCGACCAAGATGCTGAAGTCCGGCACCAACATCGTGGGCGGCGTCAACGCCCGCAAGGCAGGCCAGACGGTCACCATCGAGGGCAAGGACCTCACCGTGTTCGGCACGGTCGAGGAGGCCATCAAGGAGACCGGCGCCGACGTGTCGGTCATCTTCGTGCCGCCGAAGTTCGCCAAGGACGCGGTCATCGAGGCCATCGACGCCGAGATCCCGCTGGCGGTCGTCATCACCGAGGGCATCCCGGTGCACGACTCGGCCTACTTCTGGGCGCACGCGGTCGCGACCGGCAACAAGACCCGGATCATCGGGCCGAACTGCCCCGGCGTGATCAGCCCCGGCAAGTCGAACGCGGGCATCATCCCGGCCGACATCACCGGCGCGGGCCCGATCGGCCTCGTGTCGAAGTCGGGCACGCTGACCTACCAGATGATGTACGAGCTGCGCGACATCGGCTTCTCCACCGCGGTCGGCATCGGCGGCGACCCGGTCATCGGCACCACCCACATCGACGCCCTCGAGGCGTTCGAGAAGGACGCCGACACCAAGGTCATCGTGATGATCGGCGAGATCGGCGGCGACGCCGAGGAGCGCGCCGCGGCCTACATCAAGGAGAACGTGACCAAGCCGGTCGTCGGCTACGTCGCGGGCTTCACCGCCCCCGAGGGCAAGACGATGGGCCACGCGGGCGCGATCGTCTCCGGCTCGTCCGGCACCGCCGCGGCGAAGAAGGAGGCCCTCGAGGCCGCCGGCGTCAAGGTCGGCAAGACCCCGAGCGAGACCGCGGTTCTCGCGCGGGAGCTGTACAACAGCCTCGGCTGACCAGCAACGACACCACTGGCGGAGGCCGGGCACCGACACGGTGCCCGGCCTCCGTCGTTTCCGCCCGCAACCGATCCGGCGGTCAGTGCGTCCAACGTCGCGGACGCCCAGTGCGGATGCGCTAGCGTGCAGTCACTCGTGAGCGGGGGACGCCGCCGGTGCACCCCGGGCATTTCAGGATCCCGAACCGCCGGTCGATGAGACAGGAGAGCTTCCGATGACCTTCCCCAGTGGCGGGCCCGGCTACCCCCAGCAGGGCCAGCCGTCCCAGGGACCGCCCCCGACGGGCGGGTTCCCGCAGCAGCCCCAGCCGCAGCAGGGCCCGCCCGCCTCGGGTGCCGGAGCGCCGCCGAACCTTCCGCTGCTGCTGACCCTCGGCGTGGCCGGGCTTGGACTGGTGCAGTACTTCCTCGGCTTCGCCGCCGAGGCGGGCACGGCCGGGCAGCCCATTCTGTTCCTGCTCGCCGGCGGTCTCCTGGCGGCGCTGAACCTGCTGCCCAAGGGGCCGAAGACGCTGCCGTTCGCCGCGCTGCTCAGCGTGCTCGGCGGTCTGGGCGCGCTCGACGCCGTCATCTCCGGGCGGACGTCCGCGATCGTGATCGTGGTGCTGATCCTCGGTCTCCTGCAGATGGCCGCGGCGGTCGCCGTGCTGCTGTTCGAGTACGGCGTGCTCAAGCCGCCGACGCCGCAGCCGTCCGCTCCGGCGTATCAGCAGCCGTACAGCCAGGGCCAATACCAGCCGACGCAGTACCAGCCGGCTCCCGGCCAGCAGGGCCAGCAGACTCCGGGGCAGCAGCCGCCCGCCACGCCGCCGCCGGGCGGACAGGCCACGACGTACGCGCCGCAGCAGGGCCAGTTCTTCCAGCCGCCTGCCGACCAGAACAAACCGGGCACGCCGCCCGGCGGTTTCGGACAGCAAGGCTGAAATCCCTTCGCTTCACCCACCCGCTGTGACTCTCCGTGTCACAGCGGGTGTTTTTATTGGCCCAGTGCCACGACCGGGTGGGCGTTGGATTCGCCACGTCCGCCCGGCGGCGTGCCTCACCCGGACGGCCGAGCGCGGATGTCATGGTCGAGGACATGCAGGTGCTCACCAGTCCCGGACGCCCCGCGGGCGACGAGCCGGTGGGCGACTCCGTTGACCAGGATGTCCCGCAGGCGCCCCGGTTGCGGGTGTTGCTCGTCGCGGCGCTCGGCCCGCTCGTCCTCGGCTACGCGGCGGTCGTCACCCTGCTCGCGCTCGTCGCGCTGACCGCCGAGCACGCGATCGTCTCCGCGGGCGGCGTGCTGCGGTCGGCGGGTCCTGGCTGGCTGGCCGTCTACCAGGTCGAACTCGGGATCGGCGGCCATCCGCTCGGCATGCTGCCGTTGCTGCCGACGGTCGGTGTCGTGCTGCTGGTCGCGCGGGCAGCGGCCAAGGCCGTACGACGGCTGCGCTGCGCGAGGCTGCGGCACGCGGTCCCGTTGATTGCCACGATTTCTGGCGCGCATCTGCTGTTCGGCTTGCTGATTTCGTTGCTGTCGATCGGCGAACCGGTGCGGGCGAACGTCGCGCTCGCCTCGGTGGTGCCCGCCGTGCTCTCCGGACTCGCGGCCACCGCTGGGGTACTTCGCCGGTTCGGCATGCCGCAGGTGCTTGCCGACCGGCTCGACCCGCTGGCTCTTCGCGGTCTGCGCGCGGGCCTGCTCGGGTTGTTCGCACTGCTGGCCGCTGGCGCTCTGACGCTGACCGCGGCCATGGCGCTGTCCGCGCGCACGGTGTCCGGGCTGTTCGAGCCGTCGTTCGGGGCCAGCTTCGGGCTGTTCCTGCTTTCCGTGCTGTACCTGCCGAACGCCGTGGTCGCCGCGATGTCGTTCGTGAGCGGACCCGGGTTCAGCATCGGCGACCTCGACGTGCACCTCATCGGCTACCGCGGCGGTTCCGTCCCCGGAGTGCCGCTGCTTGGCGGCATTCCCGAGCACGCCGCGGCGTGGTGGCCGGCCCTGCTGGTGCTGCCGCTGGCGGTCGGGGTGCTGGTCGGCTGGTCGGTCCGGGCGGTGGACGAGGACCCGGCGGCGCGGCTGCGGGTGGTGGTCGTCGCGGGCGCGGTGGTCGGGTTCGGCTGCGTGCTGCTGGGCACGCTCGCCGGCGGACGGCTCGGCGACGGTCCGTTCGACCCGGTCAGCGTGCCGGTCGGGGTGGCGTCGATCGTCGCGTTCTGCTGGATCGTGATTCCGGCCGGGTTCGTGGCGTTCTTCGCGGGGGCGCACGCACCGATGCGGCCGGTCGGGTCGCTTGAGGTGGAGGACGAGGTCGAGGGCGAGGCTGCTGAGGATGCCGAGTCCGAGGTCGCGGACGAGGTGGAGGAATCCGAGGCCGCCGAAGAATCCGAGGCTCCAGCGGAGGACACGGCGGAGGACTCAGCGGAGGACGACGAGGACTTCGACGCCGAGGCCGACGCGGAACTGGGTCTCGACCTGCCGGAGGACGAGCCGGAAACCGAGGCCGCCGCGAGCGAGGACGAGCCGGAAGACAAGCCCGAAACCCCCGCCGAACAGGCGGAAGCTGTGACCGAGTCCACCGAGGACTCCGGCGACGAGAAGCCCGCCGAGGACGACCGTTAGGGTTGGGGCGACCTGGTGAAGCGCCGTGCGCCCGAGGCGCACCGCCGTGCAAGGAGCCCGTTCTGGCCAGCCGCTTGGAACTGCCCACTCCGGTGAAGATCGTCGTGCTCGCGTCCGGTTCCGGCACGCTGCTGCAGGCGGTGCTCGACGCCGCCGGGCAGCCCGGGTTCCCGGCCGCCGTCGTCGCGGTCGGAGCCGATCGCACCGGCATCGAGGCGCTCGCGCGAGCGGAACGGGCGGGCGTGCCGTCGTTCACCGTCCGCGTCGCCGACCATCCGGACCGGGCCGCGTGGGACCGCGCGCTCGCCGAGGCGGTCGCGGCCTATCAGCCCGACCTCGTGGTGTCCGCCGGGTTCATGAAGATCCTCGGACCGGAGTTCCTGGCGCGGTTCGCGGGCCGCGTGATCAACACCCATCCCGCGCTGCTGCCGTCGTTCCCCGGGATGCACGCGGTCGCCGACGCGCTCGCGGCCGGCGTGCGCGTCACCGGATCGACGGTGCATTTCGTCGACGCCGGGGTGGACACTGGCCCGGTCATCGCCCAGGAGGCGGTGCCGGTGGAGACCGACGACACCGAAGACGTCCTGCACGAGCGGATCAAAGCCGTGGAACGCAGGCTGCTGGTTGAAACGATCGAGCGACTCGGCCGTGGTGGGTGCACCGTGGACGGACGAAAGGTGAGGTTTTCGTGAGCACAGCACAGGGACGGCGCCCGGTCCGGCGCGCGCTGATCGGCGTCTCGGACAAGGCCGGCCTGCTCGAGCTCGCGACCGGCCTGCACGCGGCCGGCGTGGAGATCGTGTCGACCGGCGGCACGGCGAAGGTCATCGCGAACGCCGGGGTCCCGGTCACGCCGGTCGAGCAGGTCACCGGGTTCCCCGAGTCGTTCGACGGCCGGGTCAAGACGCTGCACCCGCGCGTGCACGCCGGGCTGCTCGCCGACCAGAGCAACGACGACCACGTCGCCCAGCTCAAGCAGCTCGACATCGCGGCGTTCGACCTGCTCGTGGTGAACCTGTACCCGTTCCAGGAGACTGTCGCGTCCGGCGCGAGCCCCGAGGACTGCGTCGAGAACATCGACATCGGCGGTCCCGCGATGGTGCGCGCGGCCGCGAAGAACCACGGCAGCGTCGCTGTCGTCGTGGACCCGGCGCGGTACGCGTGGGTGCTTGAGCAGGTCTCCGCGGGAGGCTTCGAACTCTCGGACCGCAAGCGGCTCGCTGCTGCTGCGTACGCGCACACGGCTGCGTACGACACCGCGGTCGCGTCCTGGTTCGCCAACGCGTACGCGCCTGCCGACGACAGCGGTTTCCCGGACTTCCTCGGCGCGACGTGGGACCGTGCGGACGTACTGCGCTACGGCGAGAACCCGCACCAGAAGGCGGCGCTGTACCGCGGCGCGCAGCCGGGCCTCGCGCACGCGGAGCAGCTTCACGGCAAGGCGATGTCGTACAACAACTACGTCGACACTGACGCCGCGCGTCGCGCTGCCTTCGACTTCTCGGAGCCGGCTGTCGCGATCATCAAGCACGCCAACCCGTGCGGCATCGCGGTCGGCGCGGACGTCGCCGAAGCGCACCGCAAGGCGCACGCCTGCGACCCGGTGTCCGCGTACGGCGGCGTGATCGCCACGAACCGGCCGGTGAGCGTCGCGGCGGCGGAGCAGATCGCCGAGGTGTTCACCGAGGTCGTGCTCGCCCCCGACTTCGAGCCGGAAGCGCTGGAGATCTTGCAGCGCAAGAAGAACGTGCGGCTGCTGAAGCTGCCCGCGATCGAGAACGCGGCCCCGGTGGAGTTCCGGCCGATCTCCGGCGGCGTGCTCGTGCAGACCGCCGACGCGATCGACGCCCCCGGCGACGACCCGGCGAACTGGAAGCTGGCCACCGGCTCGCCCGCCGACGAGAAGACCTTGGCGGACCTGGAATTCGCGTGGCGGGCCCTGCGCGCGGTGAAGTCCAACGCGATCCTGCTGGCGCACGAGCAGGCGACCGTCGGCGTCGGCATGGGACAGGTCAACCGCGTCGACTCGTCGCGGCTGGCGGTCTCGCGAGCGGGCGACCGGGCGAAGGGCTCGGTCGGCGCGTCGGACGCGTTCTTCCCGTTCCCGGACGGGCTCGAGGTGCTGATCGAGGCCGGCGTGCGAGCCGTCGTGCAGCCCGGCGGGTCCATCCGCGACGCCGAGGTGATCGCCGCCGCCGAGGCCGCCGGGATCACGCTGTACCTCACCGGAACGCGCCACTTCGCGCACTGATTTTCTTGCTGGCCGGCCGGGACCTGACGGGTCCCGGCCGGTTTTTCATCCCTCGCGCAAGATCGCGTAGACGACCTCGTCGCGGTAATCGCCGTCGCGCCAGGTGACCTGGCACAGCAGGCCTTCGCGGTGGAAGCCGGTCTTCTCCAAGGTGTGCTGCCCGGCGAGGTCCTCGCTGTCGACGAAGGCCTCGAGCCGATGCGCGCGGGTGTGCCGGAAGACCTGGTCGACGAGCAACTGGTAGGCCTTCGCGGCGGTGCCGTGGCCGCGGTAGTCCGGCAGCAGCGCGACGCCGACCCGGAAACATCCGCCGGCGGGCCCGCCCCGGTCGGCGGCCTCCCAGGTGGCCATCCCGGCGACGACCGAGTCGACAGTCACCGCGACCGCGCTCGACGCCGGGCTGAGGAAGCCGTCCTCGGCGAACCGGCGCCGTGCCCGCGGCCCGGTGAAACTCGTCCACTGGAAGGTGCCGGCGCCGTCCGGATCCGTGGAGAACCGGTCGAGCACCGGCAGGTCAGCTTCGGTGAAACCCCGCAGGGCGATGTGTCCTGTCTTCATCAGGGTTCCCAGTGTAAAGAGCGGTTTTCCCGGCGTCCGGTGATCTTCCGGGTTCTTTCCCCCGCGCGCGCTTGACAGCCGGGGAGGGGGCGGGTGAGACTGGGTGGTGTCGAACGGGTGTTCGATTCTGTTCGGCGCAGTGGTGTGTTTTTGGGTGTGATTGCTGGGTGACCGTGCGGTTTCCGCACGGATGAGGATGCGGAACCGCCTTCCCCGCGGTGTGTCGGCGTCCGTCCCGGGCTTGGTGTGACGGCCTTGCCCGGGACGGACCGTCGGCTGCTCGGAGGAAGGAGGAACCGGTGACGACCGAAGCGGCTTCGGGGGCTGCTTCTTCGAGGGTTGCTTCTTCGGGGATTGTTTCGGAGGTCGCGGAAGCTTCGGGGGCTTGCGCGGCTGGGGGGACTTTCGCGGCCGGTGCGGGCGCGGCTGGTTTTCCTGGAGCGGGCGAGGCTTCAGCTCTGGCCGGGATGGCTCCGGGGGTCTCGGCGAGCGGTGCTTCGGTCTTGGCCGGGATGGTTGCGGGGGCTTCTGCGGTTAGGGGAGTTCCGGAAGTTGTCGGGGCGGCTTTGGCGGCGAGTGGCACTCGGTCTTTGGGCGGATCGGTGTCGGGTGCGTGCGGCGCTGTGGCCTTGGCCGGGGCTGCTTCCGTGGTTAGGGGGGCTCCGGAAGTTGTCGGGGTGGCTTTGGCGGCGAGCGGTGCTCGGTCTTTGGGCGGATCGGTGTCGGGTGTGGGCGGTGCCTTGGCCGGGGCTGCTTCCGCAGGGGGTTGTGCGGTAGCTGAGGCGGTGCAGGGAGCAGTCGGCGCTTGGTCTCCGGCCGAGGCGCCTTCGGAGGCGAGCAGCTCTTCGGCCGTGGCCGGGAAACTGGGCCCTTCAGCCCTGCCTGCTGGCTCCGTCCCGACCGAACTCCTTGGCACCGCGGGAATTCCGGCCCGGCAGAAGAAACCTGGCCGGTCGCCGCGGGAGGCCTTTTCCGCGCAGGCTTCCGCGCCCACGAGCGTGCCGGAGGCGCGGCCGGCACGCTCGTGGGAAGTACTGGTTCCGTGGTCGGCGATCGAAGCATTGGCGAAGGAACGGACGCCAGTCGCCGCGATGTCCGCAGGTTTTTCATTGAGGGAGAAGGAATCCCGCGCTCAGCTGAGTTCTCTGGCCGCGGCATTCGAACCCTGGATCCCGGCCAACCCCGGTGGGTCGGCGGAGACTGGCTCGCCAGCCGTGCCTCGTTCACAGGTCTGGTCGGCTCAACCCGGTCGTGAGCTTGGTCCGGGGACGGCATCGGCTGCCGACTCGCGACCGGATTCACCGGCTCCGCTCACCCCGGCGACTCAGCCTGGTTCGGCTGCTCGCCCGCCATCTTCGGCTCGGATTCGCTCGTCTGCTGAACGAGATTCGCCACCGCAGCCAGCGACTCCAGCCGATTCGAGCCTGGGAACTTCCTCCGAGCCACCGGTCCCGCTTCATCCGGAAGCTCCTTCCGGCTCGCTGGCCGAGCCTGGCCCGGAAGAGCAGCCCGAGGCTCCGCTCACCCCTCCGACTCCGCTGCGCCCGCCGAACCCGTCGGGCGTGGCATCTCCGGAACTGTCGGAATTCCGTCCTCCGACGCGGCTCCATCCCGCTGATTCGGCGGGTCCGGCGAACCCGTCCGGCTCGGCGACTCCGGAACTGTCGGAACTGCGTCCTCCGACCCGCGTTCATCCCGCCGATCCGGCGAACCCGTCGGGCCCGGCATCTCCGGAACTGTCGGAACTCCGGCCCCCGGCGCGGCTCCGTCCCGCTGATTCGGAGGGTCCGGCGACCCCGTCCGGCCTGGCATCTCCGGAACTGTCGGAACTCCGGCCCCCGCCCCGGCTCCATCACACCGCCTCGGCGGATCCGGCAAACCCGCCCGGCCCGGCACATCCGGCACCGTCGGAACTCCGCCCCCCAACCCAGCTACACCCCGCCGCCTCGGCGGATCCGGCGCACCCGCTGGCCAAGCTGACCGCCCTCCCCGGTGTCAGCACTGCCAGCACCGTCGCTGCCGAGCGGGCTTCCCGGGCCGACTGGGGGCAGGCCGCCGGGCGGATGCTTCCGGTGGCCCCCGCCTTAGCCGATCTGCTGCCTGGGGCGGGGTTGCGGCGCGGGAGCGTCGTCGCGGTTCACCACTCCACGTCGCTGCTGTTCGCGTTGCTCGCGGAGGCGACCTCCGCCGGGGCGTGGGCCGCGGTGGTCGGTGCTCCGTCGCTGGGGATTGTCGCGGCGGCCGAGCACGGGGTCGTTGTTTCGCGGCTCGCGTTGGTTCCTCGGCCAGGAACCGAGTACCAGGCGGTGATGGCCGCTCTGCTCGACGGCGTCGACCTCGTTGTCACCGAGCCTCGTTCAGTCCGGCCGGACGTCGCGCGGCGGCTCGCGGCGCGGGCTCGGCATCGCGGGGCCGTGCTGCTTTCGCTGGGGCACTGGCCTTCCGCCGACGTCGAACTGCACTGCACCCCCGGCACCTGGACCGGGGTGCTCGAGCACGGTGCCGGACATCTCCGTTCCCGCCCGGTCGAAGTACACGCTCGCGGGCGCGGTGCGGCGGCCCGGCCCCGGTCGGCGTCGGTGCTTTTGCCCGGTCCGGACGGGCGGGTTTCCCGCGGCGAGAAGCGGGTCGCGGCACGGGAGGAAGCAGTCGGGTGAACCACACTGTCCACAAAGGACAAAAAGACCCGCGGCGCCATCCAGTGCGGATGCTGGTTTTGTGGTGCCCGGACTGGCCCGCGGTCGCCGCTGTCGCCGCGGCGGGGGGCGTGCTTACCCGGCCGGCGGCGGTGTTTCACGCGAACCGGGTCGTCGCGTGCACCGCGGTCGCGCGGGCGCGGAACATCCGGCGCGGCATGCGGCGGCGGGAAGCGGAATCCCAGTGTCCCGACTTGGCGGTGTTCGGCGTAGACGAGGCGCGGGACGCGCGGTTGTTCGAGAACGTCGCGACGGCGGTGGAGGAACTGGTCGTCGGGCTGGAAGTGGTGCGGCCCGGGCTGCTCGCGGTTCCGGTCGCGGGGGCGGCCGGGTATTTCGGCGGCGAACCGCGGCTCGCGGAGAAACTGGTGGACCAGGTGGCCGCGGTCGCCGGGGTCGAATGTCAGGTCGGGATAGCGGAAGGGCTGTTCGCGGCGACCCTCGCCGCGCGGCAGGGGACGCTGGTCGAACCTGGGCGGGCGGCCGAATTTCTCGCTCCGTTGCCGGTGACCGAACTGGACCAGCCGGATGCCGAGCGGGCGGATCTGGTCGGCCTGCTCGTCCGGCTCGGGTTGCGCACGCTCGGCGCCTTCGCCGAACTCGGCGAGCGCGACGTGGCCGCCCGGTTCGGGCGCACCGGCGTGCTCGCGCACCGGCTGGCCCGGGGGCTGTCCGACCGGCCGCCGTTGCGCCGCAGCCCGCCGCCGGAACTGTCGCTCGCCGAATCGTTCGATCCGGTGCTCGCCAGGGTGGACGTCGCGGCGTTCATGGCCAAAAAACTCGGCGCGCGGTTCCACGCCGCGCTCGCTGATCGCGGGCTCGCGTGCACTCGATTGGGTATATACGCGACCACCGAGAACGGCGAGCAGCTCGGTCGCGTCTGGCGTTGTGCGGAACCACTTACGCCGCAAGGGGTCGCGGACCGGGTCCGGTGGCAGTTCGAGGGCTGGCTCAAGGCCGCGCCCGGCGAACGGCCCACGGCCGGGGTCGCGCGGTTGCGGCTCGAACCGGAAGAGACTGTCGAAGGGAGGTCATTGCAGCTGGGGCTGTGGCGGGGGAGCGATCCCGGCGCCGGCCCGGGCGAGGACGAGGAATTGGCTGCCGAACGGGCGGGCCGGGCATTCGTGCGAGTGCAAGGTCTGCTCGGTCCGGAGGGCGTGGTCACGCCGGTGCTCGACGGCGGACGCGATCCGGCGAGCCGGGTCCGGCTCATTCCGTGGGGCGATCCGCGGGAACCCGCCGGACCGCCGGACGCCACGTGGCCTGCCCGGTTGCCGTCCCCGTCTCCCGCGACGGTGCTGGAACAACCGTTGCCAGTCCAGGTCATTGACGCACAGGGGCGGCCAGTCGGCCTCACCGCGCGCAAACGGCTGACCGCGCCGCCGCACGGACTGTGCGTCGCGGGCGGGCCGCCGAGGCCGATCACCGGATGGGCCGGTCCGTGGCCGGTCACGTCGGGCCGTCGTTCGACCGGACCGCAGCAAGCCCGGCTGCAGCTGCTGCTCGCGGCAGGGGAAAACGAGGCGCCGGAGGCGGTGCTCGTCCTCTGCTCCGGAACGGAAAATCCAGTGTGGACAGTAGAAGGAAGCTACGACTGAACCGGCCTGCTAAGAAACCCTGCGGAGACAAAGAAAGGAAACCGAATCTGATGGAGCACGAACTGCCGGTGCCCCGCGTCCCGGCCGAACCGCCGTGCCCGTGCGACCCGGTGCCGGTCGCGCTGCTGATCCCGGAACCCCGCCGCTCGCCTGAGAACCGGATGGACTGACGATGGGCTGGAACAACCCGCCGGTCCCGTGGAAGGACCTCACGCGGGCGCTGTCGGGCGGGATGCCGCCCGGCGACCACGGCGACAGTCCCGCGTGGGGGCGCAAACGCGAGGCGTACCGCCGCCCCGCCGACATCCCGCCGCCGCGCAGCGACCTGGAAGCCGGGCCGCGAGTGGCGTACGCCGAACTGCACTGCCACTCCAACTTCAGTTTCCTCGACGGAGCCAGCCACCCCGAGGAACTGGTAGAGGAAGCCGCGCGGCTGCGGCTCGACGCGATCGCGCTCACCGATCACGACGGCATGTACGGCGTGGTCCGGTTCGCCGAGGCGGCCAAAGAGCTAGGTGTCGCAACGGTATTCGGCACCGAGCTGAGCTTCGGGCTGTCCGGGCCGCAAAACGGCGTCGCCGACCCGGAAGGCGAACATCTCCTGCTGCTGGCCCGCGGCAGCGACGGCTACCGCAGCCTCTGCCGCGCGATCACCGCCGGCCAGCTGCGCGGCCACGACGACGAAAAAGCGGAACGGGCCGAAAAAGGGCGTCCGATCTACGATTTGTCCGCCGTGGCGGAGGAAGTCACGGGGAAGTGCGCGGTGCTGACCGGATGTCGCAAGGGATCCGTGCGTTCGGCGCTGGTGCGCGAAGGCGCGGACGCGGCGTTCGCCGAACTGCGGCGGCTGGTCGACCTCTTCGGCCAGACCCAGGTCTACGTCGAGCTGATCGACCACGGCCAGCCGCTCGACAGCACACACAACGACTTGCTCGCCGAGATGGCCAGCGAACTCCAGCTGCCCACCGTCGCGACCACCGCCGCGCACTACGCCCGCCCGGAACGCGGCCGGCTCGCGGACGCCGTCGCCGCCATCCGCGCCCGGCGCAGCATCGACGACCTCGAAGGCTGGCTGCCCGGTGACGCCGCCGCGTTCCTGCGTTCGGGCAACGAAATGGCGGAGATCTTCCAGCGCTACCCGGGCGCGGTGCAGCGGTCGGCGTTGCTGGGCATGGAATGCGCGTTCCCGCTGGAGCTTCTCGCGCCGGAGCTGCCGCCGTTCGACGTGCCGGACGGCGAGACCGAGACCACGCACCTGCGCAACCTCGTCAAAGCGGGCTTCGCCGAGCGTTACTCGGGCAAGGCCCACGCGGACAAGGCCTGGCAGCAGATCAAGCACGAGATGGGGGTGATCGAGGAGCTAGGGTTCCCGGGGTACTTCCTGATCGTCTGGGACATCGTCCGGTTCTGCCGGGAAAGCGACATCCTTTGCCAGGGAAGGGGTTCCGCGGCCAACTCGGCGGTGTGCTACGCGCTCGGCATCACCAAGGTCGACCCCATCGAGTACCACCTGCTCTTCGAACGGTTCCTCGCACCCGACCGCGACGGTTACCCGGACATCGACATCGACATCGAGTCCGACCGGCGCGAGGAAGCGATCCAGTACGTCTACCGCAAACACGGCAGGCTCAACGCCGCGCAGGTCGCGAACGTGATCACCTACCGCGCCCGCTCCGCGATCCGCGACGCCGCCCGCGCGCTCGGCTACTCGCCCGGCCAGCAGGACGCGTGGAGCAAGCAAATCGACCGCTGGGGCGCCTTGCGCAGCACGGAAAAAGACCACGACCACGACATCCCGAACGACGTCGTGCAGCTCGCCTTCGCACTCGAAGACTTCCCGCGGCACCTCGGCATCCACTCCGGCGGCATGGTGATGTGCCGGGAGCCGGTGAGCCAGGTGTGCCCGGTCGAATGGGCGCGCATGGAAAACCGCAGCGTGCTGCAGTGGGAGAAAGAGGATTGCGCCGCGGCGGGCCTGGTGAAGTTCGATTTGCTCGGGCTCGGCATGCTCTCCGCGCTGCACTACATGCTCGACCTGGTCGAGGAGTACAAGGGCGAGAAGATCGATCTCGCCGAACTGGACCTCAACGACCAGAACATCTACGAAATGCTCTGCCGCGCGGACGCGATCGGCGTGTTCCAAGTGGAGAGCCGGGCCCAGCTGGCGACGTTGCCGCGGCTGCGGCCGAAGGAGTTCTACGACCTGGCCGTGGAAGTCGCGCTGATCCGGCCCGGTCCGATCCAAGGCGGTTCGGTGCATCCGTACATCCGCCGCAAGCAAGGCCGCGAGAAGTGGGAGTACGACCATCCGCTGCTGGAGAACGCTCTGGCGAAGACGCTGGGAGTGCCGCTGTTCCAGGAGCAGATGATGCAGATCGCCCTGGACGTCGCGAAGTTCACTCCGGCCGAGGCCGACCAGTTGCGGCACGCGATGGGGTCGAAACGGTCGCAGCGGAAAATGGAGCGGCTGCACCAGCGGTTCCTCGACGGGGCCATCGCCAACGAGGTGGACGCGGAGCTGGCGGAGAAAATCTTCCAGAAGCTCAAGGCCTTCGCCAACTTCGGCTTCCCGGAAAGCCATGCGCTGAGCTTCGCGCATCTGGTGTTCGCGAGCGCGTACTTCAAGTACTACCACCCGGACGCGTTCTGCGCGGGCCTGCTGCGGGCGCAGCCGATGGGGTTCTACTCGCCGCAGTCGCTGGTGGCGGACGCCCGCCGGCACGGTGTCACCACGCTCGGCCCGGACATCAACCGGAGCCTCCCGCACGCGACGCTGGAAGCGTTGCCGGACAAGGGAAAGCTCCACGCGGTGCGCGGCGGGCTCAGCACTGTCCGGACGATCGGCGAAACGCTGGCGAAGGAGATCGTGGCGGAACGGGAGGCAAACGGCCGGTACGAGAGCATGTCGGACCTCGGCCGGCGCGTCCGGCTCACCACTCCGCAGCTGGAAGCGCTGGCCACCGCGGGCGCGTTCAGCGCGTTCGGCCCGGACCGGCGGCAGGCGTTGTGGTCCGCGGGCGCGGTCGCGCAGGACCGGCCGGAGAAACTGCCCGGCACCGGCGTCGGCGTGGACGCGCCGATGCTGCCCGGGATGGACGGGCTCGACCTCGCCGCGGCCGACGTGTGGGCCACCGGGATCTCGCCGGACAGCTATCCGACGGAGTTCATCCGCGACCGGCTCGACGCGCTCGGAGTCGTCACCGCCGACAAGCTGCTGGACCGGTCCGACGGGGAGCGCGTGCTCGTCGGGGGAGCGGTCACGCACCGCCAGCGGCCGGGGACCGCCGGCGGAGTCACGTTCCTGAACCTCGAGGACGAGACCGGCATGGTGAACGTGATCTGCACCCTCGGGCTGTGGCAACGGTTCCACCGGATCGCGCGGGGCAGCGCGGCGCTGCTGGTGCACGGAGTACTGGAAAAAGCGGATGGCGTCGCGAGCGTGCGCGCGCAGAAACTGGAGCAGCTGAGGCTGCGGATCCCCACGAGATCGCGGGACTTCCGATGAGCGGCGGACAGTTCGTGGACACACGCCTTCCGGCCGCTCGCAGCCACCCCGTCGATGAGGCGGCGCCGGGGCTGATGTCATCCTGTCCGGGTGACCGAGACCGGTGAGGACTACACCGAAGCACGACTTTCCGGCCAGTGGTGGGAAAAACGCCAGTTCGCGAATTGCGATTTCACCGAGGCGGACCTGCGCGACCTGCGCACCCGCGGCTGCACCTTCGACAACTGCGACTTCACCAAGGTCGACCTCGCCGGTTCGCGGCACGACGCGTCGGCGTTCCGCTCGTGCACGTTCGACCGCTCCGTGCTCGCAGACAGCCGCTGGTCGTCGTGCTCGCTGCTTGGTTCGTCCTTTGTGGACTGCCGATACACCGGGATCGCGCTGACCGAATGCGATCTGTCGCTGGCGTCGTTCGCGCGCGGCCGGTTGCGGAAACTGGACCTGTCCGGCCTGCGGATGCGGGAAGTGAACCTCAACGAGGCGGATCTGACGGATTCCGACCTGCGGGGCACGGATCTGTCCGGGTCCCGGATGATCGGCACGAAGTTCCCCGGAGCCGATCTGCGCGGCGCGGTGGTGGACGCGAACGGGCTGGTGCAGGCGGATCTGCACGGCGCGTACGTGGACGTCGAACTGGCGGTGGCGTTCGCCGCGGCACACGGCCTGGTCGTCAAGTAATCCGTTTCCGGGCACGGAAAAGGGGCGAAGCCCGCTGGCCCCGCCCCTGGTCCGCGTCCTCAGTCGATCGGCGGTTCGCCCGGGTCGAGTTCGATCAGGTCGCCCTCGGCGAGCAGTTCTTCGATGCTCGCCGGAAGCAGGTACGCCGACCCGCCGCCCGGCTGGTTGAACCACGGGATCGCGACCCCGGCGAGGGTTTCGAGCGGCCGCTGCACGCGGTACACGTGATACGGCCGGTTCACCCACTCCGGCACCAGCGAACGCTCCTCGAACGGGGTGCCCGCCGCGTAGGTCAGGTTGCCGTTCGGGCCGCCGAAGCGGTCCAGTTCGCTGCCAGCGGGCAGTTCGCGCAGTTCCTTGCCGCGGAACAGGGTCAGCGGCGGTTCCCCGGACAGCGGCGCGATCGGCCACTGCCCGCTGCCGCCGGTCCCGTTGGCGCGCACCGGTTCTTCGCGGCGCACCGGCGGTTCCCGCCGCGGCGGCGGGCCGACCGGCGGGGCGACCTGAGTGGGCGGTGCGCTGACCGGCGAGGCGACCTGGGTCGGCGGGGCGCTGACCGGGGGAGCCACCTGGGTCGGTGGGCTCACCGGTGCCGCGACCTGCGTCGGCGGTGGGGGCGGCGGAGTCTGCCGGACCGGCGGTGCTGGCGGTTCGTCGTCGGCCAGCAGCTGATCGGCGGGCGTGAACGCGGTCTGCTCCTGCGGCGGCACGTTCTCGCGCGGCCGGACCGGGAACGAGCCCGTCGCGACCTCCGGCGACAACGTCGCCACCACGGGCGGCTTCGGCGCGTCCGCGACTGGCTGCGCAGCCGGCACGGGGGCTTCCGCCGCGACATACCCGTCGGGGTGCAGCAGCACCTTGCCGAGCATGAACGCCGCGGCGTCCTCCGCGTCGCCGAACACCGCCGGGTTGATCAGCTCGCCGTCGTACCAGCCGACGCGCCAGCCTTCGCCCACCTGCTCGACGCTCCACCCGCGTTCGGTGGGGCCGCCGAGCCGGTACGCGGCCTCGGGCACGTTCAGCTCGTCGAGCTTCGCCTGCAGTTCGGCCAGCTCCGGCTGGGCGGGCTGCTCCCGCCGCGCGACCGGGGCCGGTTCGGCCTGCTCGCGTGCCGCGCGCCGCCCGCCGGACGTCGGGGCCACCGGCATCTCCGGCACCGGAAGCCCGCCGGGGATCTCGGATCCCGGCATGATCATCGCGGTGGGCGGGCCCGCGTCGTACTCGGGCTCGCGGCGGTTGTCGTCCTCGTAACCACCGGAGTGCGTGAACAGTTCGGCACGCTGCTGCTCGTCGTCGTCGCGGGACGGTTCGTTGCCGTGCGTGAAGAGCACCGGCTCCTCGTGCCCGTCGTCGACCGGCTGGTGCACGTCGGTGTCGTCCTCGTCGTCGGCCGGGTGGCCCGGTCCGGCACCGTTGCGGCCGGGGAGGAGGTCGTGGTGGACGTCGGTGTGGTCTTCGTCGTCGTAGCGGTCGTACTGAGCGCCGTCGAAGTCCTGCTCGAACGGCGGCTCGGCGGCACGCTCCGGCGCGGCGCCGTGGCGGCTCTCGGCCTCCTTCTCGCGGCTCCGACCGTGCGCGGCGGCGAGGCCTGCCGCGGCCAACCCGCCAGCCGCGGCGACCCCGGCCGCAGCCGCGCCGACGTGACTGCCGTGCTCGTCCGCGGGTTCGGCCGGACTGTCGGGCTCGGTGCCGCGCCGTCCGCCGTCCTCGGCATTCAGCCGCACGTCGTCCCGACGGCTGTCGTCCGCTTCGGCGTCCGGCTGGGCACGCCGACGGCCGCCCTCCTGGTCACCGGGGCGAGCGTCGTCCGGTGCGCTGCGCCGACCGGCTTCCGGCTCCGCGGTGTGGCGGTTCGGAGCGGGTTCGTCGGCGGAGTCGTCCGCGCCGATGAGCCCGTCGGCGCCGATGACGCCATCCGCGCCGACCAGCCCGTTCTGCGCGCCCGGAGCAGCGGGCTGCTCGAACGTGCCGACGCCGGGGATGTTGCTGCCGTGCGCGTCGAGGTGGTCGTCGTACACGCGGGCGTCGTCGTAGCCAGCCGCCTCGCGGGCGCGGTCGTCGACGTGGTGCGCGGACTCGTCGTAACCCGTTTCGTCGTGCCCGTGCTGACCGGCTTCGTCGTACCCGTGCGGTTCGGCGTAAGCACCGGCCTCGTGGGAGGCCGCGTCCTCGTACCCGTGCTGGTCGTCGTACGGCTCGGCGTCGTATCCGCGGGCGTCGTGCGGCGCGGATTCGTCATAACCGACGTGGCCAGGCTCTTCGTAGCCTTCGTCGTGCTGGTCGTAGTGCTCGACGTGGTCCCGCTGGTCGTAACCGTCCGCGTGGTCAGGCTGGTCGTAACCGGCCTGCCCGTGCTGGTCGTAGGCCGCGTCGGGGTGACCTTGCTGGTCGTAGCCGTCGGCGTCGTGGTGGCCGGGTTCGGCGTAACCGGCGGCGTCGGGGTGCTCGGCGTAGCCGTCCTCGTGCGGGTGGCCGGATTCGGCGTGGGTGCCGCTCGCGGCCGCTCCCGCTGCCCCGGCGACGCCCGCCGCTCCTACCGCGGCAGCGGCGGTGCCGAGTCCGTGCGACCCGCCGGGACTGTCCGGCCCGGAAACCGGCGCGGACACTCGCGTGCCCTGCGGACCGCTCGGTGCCGCGGAACCCGGAGCGGGCCGGTCGCGCCTGTCCGCACCGCCGCGGGCTGGCCCGGCGGGCTCGAAGTGCTCGTCCGAGCCGCGGTCGTCGAAACCGGGCTCGTCCGTGGTGCCGGGGCCGCCGAAGTCGTCGGCGGGGTGGAAGTTGTCGGGACCGTCCGGTCGGCCAGCCGTTCCGGGCCTGCCGGGGTCGCGGTGGTCGAACTCGTCGGCTGGGCCGGGCCTGCTGGGGTCGCGGTGGTCGAACCCATCGGCCGCGGCAGGCCTGCTGGGGTCGCGGTTGTCGAACTCGGCGGCTGGGCCGGGCCTGCCGGGGGCGTGGTTGTCGAATTCGGCGGCTGGGCCGCGCCGGTCGGGGCCGGGGGCGCCGGTCGCGTCGGGCCTGCGGGAGCCGGGGGTGCCGAACTCGTCCGGGGAGTCGAATCCGTTGGCTCCGGGGCCATCGGCGGTGCCGGGGCCGCCGAAGTCGTCGGCGGGGTGGAAGTTGTCGGGATTGCTCGGGCCGCCGGATCCGCCGAGTGCGGCTGCGCCGAGACCGGCTGCGCCGAGTCCCGCCGCGGCCGCGCCGACTCCGGCTGCGCCAGTGCCAGGAGCGGCGGGGGCCTCCGCGCCGGGACCGGAACCCGGTCCGTTGGCGTCGAATCCGCCAGCGCCGCCGGGACCGCCAGGTCCGCTCGCACCGCCGGGGCCACCGGCGTTGCCGGGTCCGTTGGGGCCGTTGGGCCCGCCCGCGGCCCCCGCGTTACCCGGACCACCGGGGCCGCCAGGTCCGCCAGCCGCGCCCGGTCCGCCTGGACCACCGGTGCCCGGACCGCCAGGTCCACCAGCGCCAGGGCCACCGGCAGCAGGCCCACCAGGCCCACCAGGACCAGCGGCACCCGGCCCGCCAGCCCCAGGACCACCGGCCCCAGGCCCGCCAGCGGCACCCGGCCCGCCAGGACCACCGGCCCCAGCACCACCAGCACCAGGACCACCGGGACCACCGGGAGCGGGACGCTGCTGCGGAGTCTGGCTCCCCCGAGTCAGGTAAGCCGCCGCCCCTTGCAGGGTCAGTTCGTCCACCTGCGGAAGCTGGAACCCGTTGGCCCGGATGTGCTCGATCAGGTCCGCTTCCGGCGAGACGCCGTACGTGCGGAGGTAGAAGTTCACCGCGGCGGGCCAGATCCAGTGGCCGTCGCTGTGGAAGGCGACCGGGACCGTCGCTTCGGGGGCCTGGGCGAGACGGTCGATGTCGTAGCCGCGGTCCTGGACCACGACGGGTGCGTGGTCCAGGTAGTCCAGCAGCCGGTCCTGCTCGTCGACGTCCAGGTCGGGGCGGTTGATGACCGGCCGGCCGGCCGGGCCGATGGTGTCGAAGATCCGTGCGATGCGGAAGTGCGGTCCGGGCTGTTCCGGGCCGAGGCCGGACATCCGGCGGATCAGCCACTCGGGCACGTTCTCCTCGGTGCGGGGGAACATGCGCAGCTCGTCGGAGTACGCCTGCGGCGGCGGGGCGAGGTGCCACTGCGGCTCGTCGCGGTTGTACTCGAGGTTGTAGCTGGAGGGGTGGTCCAGCTGGTAGCGCGCGTTGAACCAGGTGCCGCGACCGTCGCGGTACATGCCCGCGCGGAGTCTCCCGAAGAGGGTCGCGATGTCGTGCGTCGCGATCCATTCCTGAGTGGAGCCGTCCTCGAGCACGATCTCGCCGGTCAGCTCGTGGTACCTGCCGACGGCTCGGTACTCCGCGGAGACTTTGCGCCAGTCGCGCGGGGCGGCGCGCAGCAGGGCCAGTCCGATCTGCTTGACCAGAGTGTCCTGCTCCGTCGCGTTCAGCTGCGTCGTCGGTTGTGCCACAGAGAACATTTTGACTGTTCGCGCGCACGAACGCACCCCGCATAGGGCTTTTGCCACCCTCGGACCGGTGGACGTGCCCGCTGACCTCGGCGGACGCGATATGGCACGGGTCACACGCCCGGGTGGGTGATGCGGTGGAGCTTCTCCAGCTTAAGACCCGGGACGGCTGATTCCACGGAAGACGCGCGGGCCGATCGGGTGGTGTCGCGGACACACAGAGTGCAGAACCCACTCCTGACCGGCGGGCTCCGGCGGCTCTGCGACAATGGCCGCCGTGACGGCGAAGATTCTCGACGGCAAGGCCACGAAGAACGCCATTTTCGCAGAGCTGCGCCCGCGCGTGGCCGCGCTCGCGGAGAAGGGGATCACCCCGGGGCTGGGCACGGTGCTGGTCGGCGACGACCCCGGTTCCCACTCCTACGTGAAGATGAAGCACGCGGACAGCGCGAAGATCGGGGTCAACTCGATCCGCCGCGACCTGCCCGCGGACATCTCGCAGGAGAAGCTCGAGGCCGTCATCGACGAGCTGAACGCCGACCCCGCCTGCCACGGCTACCTCGTCCAGCTGCCGCTGCCGAAGCACCTCGACGCGAACCGCGTCCTGGAGCGCATCGACCCGGAGAAGGACGCCGACGGCCTCGCGCCGATCAGCCTCGGCCGGCTCGTGCTCGGCGAACCGGGCGCGCTGCCGTGCACCCCGTACGGAATCATCGAGCTGCTCAAGCGGCACGGCGTCGAGCTGAACGGCGCGCAGGTCACCGTGGTCGGCCGCGGCATCACCGTCGGCCGGACGCTCGGCTTGCTGCTCACCCGGCGCAGCGAAAACTCCACCGTCACGCTGTGCCACACCGGCACCCGCGACCTCGCCGCCGAGGTGCGCCGCGCGGACATCGTGATCGCCGCGGCGGGCGTGCCCGGGATCATCAAGCCGGACATGGTCAAGCCCGGCGCGGCGGTGCTGGACGTCGGCGTTTCCCATGTGGACGGCAAGCTCACCGGCGACGTCGACCCGGCGGTCGCCGAGGTGGCCGGCTGGCTGTCGCCGAACCCCGGCGGCGTGGGCCCCATGACGCGGGCGATGCTGGTCACCAACGTGGTCGAGGCTGCGGAACGCGCGGCCGCCCGCTGATGGCGATGACCGGGCACCGGCGCCGCGGCGACCGCCCCTGGCTCGTCCACGTGCCGTTCGCGGTGATCATGCTGCTGCTGGCGGCGGCCGTGGTGCGGGCGCTGCAGTACCACTGGCGCGAGGGCGCGGTGCTGGTCGGCGTGGCGCTGTTCGTGGCCGGTGTGCTGCGCGCGGTGCTGCCGGAGGAGCGCGCCGGGCTGCTCGCGATTCGCGGCAAGGTCGTCGACATCCTCACCTACGGCGCGTTGTGCGCCGCGGTGCTCTTCATCTCGCTGACGATCGTCGGCGGACCCTTCGACGCCTCCTCCTGAGCAGCCGTCAGGACGCGAGCGCGAGTTCCTTCTCGACTCGCGCCTCGCGCCGGTCCAGCAAACCGGACACCGCGGCGATCGACACGCCGAGCACGGCCAGCAGCGCGCCGACCCAGTTCGGGGCCAGCAGGCCGAGCCCGCCCGCGATGACCAGGCCGCCGAGGTACGCGCCGATCGAGTTGGCGATGTTGAACGCCGACTGCACCGCGGCCGAGACCAGCGACGGCGTGCCGCCCGCCTTCTCCATGATCCGCGCCTGCATCATCGGGCCGATCATGAAGCCCGCGACGCCCACGAAGAAGATCGTCACCGCCGCGCCGACCTTGCCCTGCGCGGTCACGGTGAAGATCGCTAGCACGGTGGCGAGCGCGAGCAGCGCGACGTACAGGCTCGGCATCAGCGCCTTGTCCGCGAGCCGTCCGCCGAGGTAGTTGCCGATCGTCATGCCGACCCCGGCCAGCGAAAGCAGCACCGTGACGTTGGCCGGCGAGTATCCGGCGACGTCGGTCAGCATCGGCGCGATGTAGGACATGCAGGCGAACACGCCGCCGAGGCCGAACATCACGATCGCCAGCGCCAGCCACACCTGCGGGCGGCGGAACGCGCCCAGTTCGCCGCGGATCGACGGGTCGGCCGGGCGGCCCTGGTGCGGCACCAGTTTCGCGATGGCGGCGATGGCGAGCAGGCCGATCACCGCGACGACGCCGAACGTCGCGCGCCAGCCGACCTGCTGGCCGAGCAGCGTGCCGAGCGGCACGCCGATGACGTTCGCCAGCGTCAGGCCCATGAACATCATCGACACGGCCTTCGCGCGCTGGCCCGGCTGCGCGAGGCTGGACGCGACGACCGCGCCCGCGCCGAAGAACGCGCCGTGCGGCAGGCCGGCGAGGAACCGGAACGCGATGCCGAAGTCCTGGTTCGGCGAGAGCGCGAACAGCGCGTTGCCGACCGTGAACAGGCCCATCATCGCCAGCAGCATCGTTTTGCGCGGCAGCCGGACGGCCAGCGCGGTAAGCAGCGGCGCGCCGATCACCACGCCGAGCGCGTAGGCGGAGATGAAGTAGCCCGCGGACGGGATGTCGATGTGGAAGTCCGCGGCGGTCAGAGGCAGCACACCCATCATCACGAACTCGGTGGTACCGATGCCGAAGGCACCGACGGCGAGCGCGAGCAACGCGACGGGCACGGCTCTCCCTTCCTGAAGAAATCGTTTTCTCATCGCCTGGGTCACAGGCTTCTGAAGCGCTTTAGAACGAGGGCAAAAAACTAGACAGCCCCGACGTCGTCGTGCTGTCTCGCTCTAGTTCAACCGATGGAGGGCGGCCTTGTCATCCCGGTATCCGGGTGAGGCCCGCCACGTAGCGCGACGGTTCAGCGCGGCGCGGCGAGCACGCCGTCGAGCAGTCCGGGGAACAGCGCGTCGAGATCCTTGCGGCGCAACGAGTTGTACCGGGTGGTGCCTACCTGGCGGCCGGCGAACACCCCGGCCTGGCGCAGGATCGCGAGGTGGTGGGTGAGTGTGGACTTGGTCACCGGCACGTCGAACCCGCTGCACGAGAGCTCCGTTTCGGAGTTCGCCAGCTGCCGGACCATCGCCAGCCGGACCGGGTCGGCCAGTGCGCGCAGCACTCCTTCGACGGTGATCTCGTCGCGGTCCGGGTAGGCGAGCGGGGGCAGGGGCGCGGAAGCGGGCATGTGTCCATAGTACGACGGCTGTCGAAATTGTCAGCGGCTCCGTGTACGGTCGTCATCGAACTACGACGTTCATCGAACTACCCGTTCAGTTCTCATTGGGGGGACATTCATGTCCAGCGTCTCGTCTTCGGCCGCGGCCCGGAACTCGGTGCTCGCGTTCGGGGCCTTCGGCGTCGGCACCAGCGGCTACATCGTGGCCGGGCTGTTGCCGGCGCTGACCTCCGAGCTGCACATCTCCGCGACGGCGGCGGCGCAGCTCGTCACCTCGTTCGCCATCGCGTACGCGGTGGGCTCGCCGCTGTTCGCCGCCGCCACCGGCCGATGGGAACGGCGCACCCTGCTGGTCGCCGCACTCGCGGTGGCCGCGGTCGGGAACATCTTCGCGGCCGTCGCGCCGGGGTACACCACGCTGCTGATCGCGCGGGTCGTCACGGCGATCGGGGCCGCCGTCTACACCCCGGCTGCCACCGCCGTCGCCGCTGAGCTGACCACGCCGGAACGTCGCGGCCGAGCTGTTTCGCTGGTGTTCGGGGGACTCACCATCGCGCTGATCTTCGGCGTTCCGCTCGGCAGCGTGATCTCCCAGCAGTTCGGTTACGCGGGCGCGTTCCTGTTCGTCGGTCTTCTGTCCCTGCTCGGTGCGCTCGGCGTTCGGGTCGCGCTGCCGAAGGTCGCGCCGCCGCCGGTGGTCGGGCTCGCCGAGCGGTTCGCGGTCGCGCGGGACAAGCGAGTGGTCGCGCTGCTGGTCACCACCACGCTCGCCTGCCTCGCCGCGTTCATGGTCTACACGCTGGTGTCGCCGGTGCTGTCCGCGACGGCGGGCGTTTCCGGCGGGACGATCACGGTGCTGCTGTTCTGCTACGGCATCGGCGGTGCGATCGGCAACTTCGCCGGAGGTCGCGCGGCTGACCGCTGGGGTGCGCGCAAGCCGCTGCTGATCGTGCTGATCGGCTTCACCGCGGTGATGGCGCTGCTGCCGTTCACCGCGACGACCGTGGTCGGGGCCGGGATCACGTTGTTCGTGTGGGGCTTGGCGAACTGGTCGTTCAGCCCACCGCTGCAGCACCGGCTCATCGAACTGTCGCCGAGGCACGCCGGTCTCGCGCTGTCGCTCAACGCGTCGGCGATCTACCTGGGCGTCGGGCTGTCCGGCGTCGTCGGCGGTGCGGTGCTGACCTCGGCCGGACCGACCGTGCTGCCGGAGGTCGCCGCGATCCTCGCCGCCGCGGCGATGCTCGTGGTCGTGTTCTTCTGGGGCGCGCGCAAGCGGGTTGAGGTCCGCGAGAAGGTCACGGTCTGAGAAGCTGCCGGGCGTGGCGGAGGTACTGGAAACCGTGTCCGGGCACGGCGGCGAACTGGTGCTGCGGCGCGACGGCGCCGAGTTCGAGGTGATCGAAAACGGGATGTTCCTGATGGACACCCGCAACGGCGAGTCGGAACGGCTGCTCGTGACCGGGGCGGCCGACCGGCTCGCGCCCGGCGCGCGAGTGCTGATCGGCGGCCTCGGCGTCGGGTTCTCGCTGCGCGCCGCGCTGGATCATTCCGCGGTCGGCTCGGTGGTCGTGGTGGAACGCGAACCGGCGGTGATCGCCTGGAACCGCACCGGTCCGCTGCGCGAGGTCCACGGCGCGGCGCTGGACGATCCGCGGGTGACGGTCGTCGAGGCGGATCTGCTGGAGTGGCTGCGAACGACGACCGAGACGTTCGACGCGCTGTGCCTGGACATCGACAACGGTCCAGAGTGGACGGTCACCGAAGGGAATGCCTCGCTGTACGCGGCTTCCGGCTTGGCGGGGTTGTCTCGGTTGCTGCGTCCGGACGGAGTGCTGGCGGTGTGGAGCGCGGGCGCGGCACCGGGGTTCACGGCTCGGTTGCGGGAGCGGTTCGCCGAGGTGGACGTGGTGGAGGTTCCGGTGCCACGCGGGGAACCGGACGTGGTCTGGTTCGCGCGAGGCTTGTGAGTGTTTATCGCGGTTCTAACCGGGATAAGCACTCACGAGTCAGTTTGCCTTGGCGGCGGCCTTCGCGGCCTTCTTGAACGCGCGCACCTCGCCGAGCGTCTTGGCGTCCGTCACGTCGGCAATGGACCGACGCGAGCCGCGGTCGCCGTACGCACCCGCGGCTTCTCGCCAGCCCTTCGGGGCGACGCCGCGCTGTTTGCCCAGCAGCGCCAGGAAGATCTTCGCCTTCTGCTCGCCGAACCCGGGCAGCGCCTTGAGCCGCTTCAGCACTTCCTGGCCGTCCGGCTTGGGGCGGCCGTCGAGCCAGATGCCCTCGGTGCGGCCGTCGTAGTTCTCGATGATGTGCAGCGCGAGCGCGTGCACCCGGCGCGCCATCGAGCCGCCGTAGCGGTGGATCGCCGGCGGGACCACGCACATCTCGACGAACTTCTCGACGTCCGTCGCGGCGATCTTGCGCAGGTCGAAGCCGTCCATCCGGTCGGCGATCTTCCGCGGGCCCGCGAAGGCGTGCTCCATGGGGTACTGCTGGTCCAGCAGCATTCCGGTGAGCAGGGCGAACGGGTCGTCGTTGAGCAGCTTGTCGGCCGCCGGGTCGCCGGTCAGGTGCAGTTCGCGCAGCATGGCGTCATCTTCGCACAAACCGCCCGGTCAGCCGCGTGCGAAGCGGGCCGGGGTGGTGCCGAGGTAGCGGCGGAAGTGCCGGGTCAGGTGGGCTTGGTCGGTGAACCCGGCGGTGGTGGCGACGGTCGCGGGCGGGGTGCCGTCGAGCAGCAGGCGGCGGGCGTGGTCGACGCGGCGGCCGGTGACGTACCGGTGCGGCGGCAGTCCGAAGCGGCGGCCGAAGGCGCGGACCAGGTGGACCGGGTGCGCGCCGAGCACCTGCGAGGCGTCGGCCAGGGTCAGCGAATCCGGCAGGCGTTCGTCCAGAAGGTCGCGCAGGTCGTCGGCCAGGCTGCGATCGGGCGGCGGGCTCGTCGGGCGGCCGAGGTGGGTGCGCAGCCGCTGGGCGACCAGCGCCAGGCGGCTTTCGGCTTCCAGCGGTTCAGCGAGCGACTGGTGCAGCTGGTGAATTCTGGTGCGCAGCAACGGATCCGGCAGGCTCGGCTGGTCGACGGCGGCCCCGATCAGGTCGTCGCCGAGCACGTCGGCGTCGAGGTAGAGCACGCGTTTGCGGAAGCCCTGGCTGGTCGCGGCGCGCCCGTCGTGCGTGACGTTCGGCGGCAGCAGCGTGACGGCCGTGCCGAGTGCGCCGTGGTGGTGCCGGTCGAGGTCGTAGCTGATCACGCCGTCGTCGACGATCAGCAGCGTCCAGGTGTCGTGCGTGTGCGCGGGGTAGGCGTGATCGGTGAACCGGGCGTGGAACGCCTCGGCGATCCCGGGCACCGAAGGGCGCCAGGCCGACACCGTCATGTTCAAAACGTACAAGACCTGCCCGCGGCGCCGAGCCGATCCTGTCCGGCATGACCCGATTCGACACGAAGATCGCCGTGCTGCTGCGGGACGACTTGGCCTCGTGGCAACGGCTGAACGTCACGGCATTCCTGGTGAGCGGCGTGGCCCACACGACGCCCGAGCTGATCGGCGAGCCCTACCTCGACGCCGACGACACCGAGTACCTGCCGATGTTCCGCCAGCCGGTACTCGTGTTCGAGGGCGCCGCCGAGACGCTCGCGCTGGCGCACAGCCGCGCGCTCTCGCGGGGTTTGCGGTTCTCGATCTTCACCGACGAACTGTTCCAAACCGGCAATGACGTCGACAATCGCGCGGCGGTGCGGGCGGTGCCGCGGGAGAAACTGGCGTTGGCCGGGATGGCGGTGCACGGGCCGAAGAACGCGGTGGACAAGATCCTCAAGGGCGCTCGGCTGCACGGCTGAATGGGGGATTTTTTCGCCGCAGCGCAAGGAATCCTGCCAAGATCGCAGGCAACCCAGGGGAGGGAAATCATGCGAAGAATCTTGGCGGTCGTCGCTGCGGCGGGCATCGCTTTCGGCACGGCCTCGGCCGCGCACGCGGACCCGGCGGTCGGGTTCGGCTACACCTCGGACCAAGGCGCGTACGCGTTCGAGGGCAGCGCCTCGTGGACCGCCGACCAGGTCACGGCGTGGGAGTACAGCGGCGCGGTAAAGGTGGACGCCGAGACACCCGACGGCTGGGACTGGGCGCGCCTCGAACTCAGCGCGCCCGCCGGACAGCAACTGCACGAGGGAACTTACTCGAACGCCGCTGTCCGGCTGCCGGATTCGCCGCAGCTCGCGACGCCCGGTTTCGTCGCGTTTCGCGGTACCCGAGCGGGCGGCACGCGCGCTTGCGCAGGTCCGGAGGCGACCGCCGACTTCACCGTCTCCCGGCTGACCCGTGCGGCCGACGGAGCGGTGACCGACCTCGACGTCGCCTTCGTCCTGCACTGCACCTCCGCCGCGGCGACCCGCGGCGAGGCGCATTTCCACCGTTAAGCCTCCGCGAAAACCGCGAAAACCTGCCGTACCCGGTCGCCCTGATCGAGGGTTACGTGCTGTGCCGTCGCCGAGCTGAACCCGGCGTCGGTGGCCAGTGCGGCGGCTTCTTCGAGGGTGCCCGGGACGCGCAGGTCGCGCGGGACCGCCTCGGCGAATTTGCCGGTCGGCTTGAAGCGTTCCGCCGACACCATGCTGAACGCCAGCTTTCCGCCCGGGCGCAGCACTCGCCGCCAGTCCGCCAGGGCGGCCGGGCCGAGGAAGTGCAGTGCGGACGCGCAGACGACCGCGTCCGCCTCGCCGTCGCCGATCGGCAGCGGTACCGCTGAGCCGACCTGCCAGGTGATCCGGCCGTCCGGGTCGCGGTCGGCGGCTTTCGCGCGGGCGATCTCGATCATCGCGGGGGAGAGGTCGATCGCGAACACCGCGGCGGGTTCCAGCCGCAGTGCCGCGAAGGCCGCCGCGCCGGTGCCCGCGGCGACGTCGACCAGGAGGGCGGGCTTCGGGGCCAGGCCGTCGATCAGCCGCTCGGCCACGTACGGGTGGAAGGTGTCCTCGTCGTATCCCGCCGCGTCGGCGTCGAAAAGTGTGGTCACTCCGTCACCGTAGTGCGGTTGACCAGTGATTATCCGGGCAACCGGCGGCGGCCGGCGAAACCGAGGTCGGCCCGGTGGTACCAGGACAGCTCGCGGTCGCCTTCGAGCCAGCACAGCAGCACGTCGTCGCCGTCGAGGGAGGACGGGAAGTCCACGAGCAGCGGGGCGAACCCCTTCAGCTCGGCCCCGGTCGCCTGGATCGCGGTCATCAGGTCGTCCAGCCGGGCCTGCGCGGCCTTCCACTCCGGCAGGCCGCCGAGGCTGGTGTCGCGTCCGCCCGGACGCAGGGACGCGGCGAGTTCGGCGGCGTCGGCGCGGACCCGGATCAGCTCGGCGAGCACGGGAAGCAGCCGGGCGAGTTCGGCGCGGGCCTCGGCTACGGTGAACAATCCCATCTGCAAATACTCTCACCGGGCCCGCGCCGTCCCGCCGCTACCTGCGCCGGCGTGCCAGCGTCGTCGCCAGACCCGTGCCGACCAGCAGGAATCCGGTGCCGAGCAGGGCGCCGGAAACCAGCCAGCCGCCGAAGCCCGCCGCCACCTCGTCGCCCGGCAGCAGGCGCAGCAGGTCGTATCCGGTCCGCGGCGACACGAGCGTGACCACCCCGGGCAGCACTCCCCAGACCAGCCCGCCGACGACCGGCCCGGCCGACGACCACGCGCCGAGCGCGGCCACGCCGACCAGCAGCAGCGCGCCGATCACCAGCAGCGTGGCGCCAAGGCTGTCGCCGTGTTCGGCGAAGGTCGCCGCCACCTTCGCCTGCTGGCGGAAGCCGCCGAAGGCCAGCACGCCGATCGCGATCGGCGTGAGCACGAGGCCGGACAGCCCGCTCAGCACGCGGGCGGCGGCGCGGCTGCTCGGCTGCTGCGCCATCGCCGGTTGGGCGGGGTAGGGCGCGGGGTACGACATGACGGTGACCTCCCAGGCTGTGGTTACGCGATGGGATGATCGCCGGGCTCGTCCGGTTCCCTCGGGCGGGGCCGGATCGTGCCCGGTCGGAGGGCCGGGTCAAGGGTGGTAGAGACTTGATTCCGACCACTTCTGGAACCATCCAGCTCTGTTAAGCAGTACGCTTGTACCGCTATCGGAGAGCGAAGAAGCGAACGCGAAGATCCGCGGAAGGAGCACCGCTGCTCATGGCCAAGATCAAGGTCCAGGGCACCGTCGTCGAACTCGACGGCGACGAGATGACCCGCATTATCTGGCAGTTCATCAAGGACAAGCTGATCCACCCGTACCTGGACGTCAACCTGGACTACTACGACCTGGGCATCGAGGAGCGGGACCGCACCGACGACCAGATCACGGTCGACGCCGCCAACGCCATCAAGCAGCACGGCGTCGGCGTCAAGTGCGCCACGATCACGCCCGACGAGGCGCGCGTGGAGGAGTTCGGCCTCAAGAAGATGTGGGTGTCCCCGAACGGGACCATCCGCAACATCCTCGGCGGCGTGATCTTCCGCGAGCCGATCGTCATGCGGAACGTCCCCCGGCTGGTACCGGGCTGGACCAAGCCGATCATCATCGGCCGGCACGCGCACGGCGACCAGTACAAGGCCACCAACTTCAAGGTCCCCGGCCCGGGCACCCTGACGATGACCTACACCCCGGAAGACGGCTCCGAGCCGATGGAGTTCCAGGTCGCGAACTTCCCCGAGGGCGGCGGCGTCGCGATGGGGATGTTCAACTTCCGCAAGTCGATCGAGGACTTCGCGCGCGCGTCGCTGCAGTACGGCCTCGACCGCGAGTACCCGGTCTACCTCTCGACCAAGAACACGATCCTCAAGGCCTACGACGGCATGTTCAAGGACGTGTTCCAGGAGATCTTCGAGACCGAGTTCAAGGCCGACTTCGACGCCAAGGGCATCACCTACGAGCACCGGCTGATCGACGACATGGTCGCCGCGTCGCTCAAGTGGGAGGGCGGCTACGTCTGGGCGTGCAAGAACTACGACGGCGACGTCCAGTCCGACACCGTCGCGCAGGGCTTCGGTTCGCTCGGCCTGATGACCTCGGTGCTGCGCACGCCGGACGGCAAGACCGTCGAGGCCGAGGCCGCGCACGGCACGGTCACTCGGCACTACCGCCAGCACCAGCAGGGCAAGCCGACCTCCACGAACCCGATCGCCTCGATCTACGCGTGGACCCGGGGCCTCGAGCACCGCGGCAAGCTGGACGGCAACTCCGAGCTGATCGGCTTCGCGAACAAGCTGGAGCAGGTCGTCGTCGACACCGTCGAGGGCGGCAAGATGACCAAGGACCTCGCGCTGCTGGTCGGCAAGGACCAGGAATGGCAGACGACCGAGGAGTTCCTCGCGACGCTGGACGAGAACCTGGCCAAGAAGATCGCGCAGGGCTGATCTTTCTTTAGCCGTGTGGGAGAAGGGCACCTCGGAGGAGTCTTCCGAGGTGCCCTTCTCTTTTTTGTGACTCTTCGTGTTGTGTCGGTGACCGGATTGGCACCTCCGGGTGGAATGGCGGCGAGAGCCTGTCCGGGCGCGGGCGGAATGCCTACTCTGGACGAGGGGTTTTTCGCGACTGAGGAGCGGCCGTGATTCTGGGTTTGCCCAAGAAGACACTGATTATTATCGGGGTCATCGCCGCGGTCGTGGTCATCTACGCGTTCGGCCAGAAAGGCCAGGCCGACGCGCAGGGGTCCCCGACCGGGTGCAAGGTCTCGGTGACCGCCGACGTGCTCAACGCGCGGGAAACCGCAGCGGGCAACGGGAAAGTCGTCGGGAAGTACTTGCGTGGCGCGGAATTCGACGCACAACCCGTGGTGCAGAACGGCTTTCGGAAGATCGCCGACACCAAGTGGGTCGCGGACAGCTTCGTGACGCCGCTTCCCGGGGCCAAGTGCTGAGTCCGGTTCGCACTGGCTGAGTGCCGGGGCGTTCGGTGCGGATGGGTTGCCGCGCTTGGGTTCGCGGGGTTGCCGGGTTGGGTGCGACACGTGGTTCGCCTGGGACTGAGCGGTGAGCTTGGTGCGGTGGGGTGGTCCCGTGTGGTGGGACAGTTTTCCGTTGTCCCGCTGGGAATGCCGAAGCGATCCTGGTGCTGGCGTCCGGAACGATGGGCGCCGCCACCGCCGGTCGGTTGAGCCGATGCGTCCGGACGGCTTCGGAAACGTTCGCGATTGCCGGACGCATTCCCCGCGCCCGTTCTGGTTCGGTTCGCTGTTCGCGCCGGGGTATCGAGGCGAAAGCGTTCAGTGCGGGCGTGGTTTGCGGTGCGGAACTCGCGATTATGCGTGATTCAGCATGAGTCCTTCTTCCGCGGCGAGCACTTCCCCGGAGAACTCGGCGCGGGCTTCGGCCACCGAAACCGCCCGGTCGGAACCCGGCCAGAAATGCGTGAGCACCAACGTCCGGACATTCGCCGCGGCGGCGAGCCGGCCTGCTTCGGCAGCGGTCATCAGGTAGCGGGGACCGTCCGGTGGCGCGCCTTGCAGCGTGGCTTCGCAGAGGAGGACGTCGGCGTCGCGGGCCAGGTCCGTCAGGTGCGGAGCGGGACCGGTGTCGCCTGAGTAGGCGAGGGTGTAGCCGGAGGTGGTGAGCCGGACTCCGTAGTTCGGCACGTGGTGCGGCAGGAGCGCGGTGGTGAGCCGGAACGGGCCGAGGTCGGTCTCCGGGCCGAGGTCGTGGAGGTCGAAGATTTCGTCGGGGGCCGGGTGGGGCTCCATCGCGGCCAGCCGCCGCACGCTGCCGGGGGTGCAGTGCATCGGGAGTTTGCGGTCGGTCGTGTAGTGGCGGGCCCGGCCGAGTGCGCTGACGTCCGCGAGGTGGTCGGGATGCTCGTGGGTCACGACGATCGCGTCGAGCCGGTCGGCGGGGACGTGCCGGAAGAGCTGCGGCGCGGCTCCGTAGCCGAGGTCGAGCGCGACGTGGAAACCCCCGTGGGACAGCAGGAATCCGGCGCAGGCGCGACCGGGTTCCGGCCAGGCGCCGCAGCTGCCGAGGACGGTCAGTCGGGGCATGGCGGTCATTCTGGACTCATCCGACCGGCCGGGCCCGGAAATTGTCGGACCCGGCGGGTAGCGTGCGCGGGGTGCTGATCGTCTCCACTGTCAACGTCAATGGCCTCCGGGCCGCCGTCAAGAAGGGCTTCGTCGAGTGGCTGGCCGCCACTGAGGCGGATGTCGTCGCGTGTCAGGAAGTGCGGGCCGAGGCCGCGCAGCTGCCCGCGTCCGTCGTCGCGCCGGAGGGGTGGTTCGCCGCGCACGCGCCCTCGGCGGTGAAGGGGCGCAACGGGGTTTCGCTGTACAGCCGCGTCGAGCCGGACGAGGTGCGGACCGGGTTCGGCGAGCCCGAGTTCGAGGACAGCGGGCGGTATCTGGAAATGCACCTGCCCGGCGTGGTGGTGGCGAGCCTGTACTTGCCGAGCGGCGACGTCGGCACCGAACGGCAGGACGAGAAGGAACGCTTCATGGCCGCGTTCCTGCCGTACCTGGTCGAGCTGCGCGCGAAGGCGGCCGCGGAGAGCCGGGAGGTCGTCGTGGTGGGCGACTGGAACATCGCCTACGACACCGTCGACCTCAAGAACTGGCGCGGCAACCAGAAGAACTCCGGCTTCCTTCCCGAGGAGCGCGAGTGGATGGGCCGCGTCTACGAGGCGGGCTACGTCGACGTCCAGCGCCGCCTCGATCCCGAGGGTCCCGGCCCGTACACGTGGTGGTCCTACCGGGGCAAGGCGTTCGACAACGACTCGGGCTGGCGCATCGACTGCCAGCTGGCGACTCCCGGCCTGGCGGAGAAGGCGACGTCGGTGGTGGTCGAGCGGGCGGAGTCCTATGACCAGCGCTGGTCGGACCACGCGCCGGTCACCGCGACCTACGACGTGCCGTTCCCGCGCTGAGCCGGTTGTCCTGCTGGTGACCAGCGGATGAAAACCTGCTGAGGGTAGTCGGGGTTTGTTCCGGGGGGTGATTCTGTCCGGTTCGGCCGGGGTCGAGGACACTGTGCGTGGTTCCGCGAGCGGCGCACGGCGCTGACCACCGACGACACCGAGACGGCAGGGGTGCCCTCGGTTACTCCCCGAGTGGGCGCTAGCCTCGGCTCCCGAGTTGATCAGATCCGACAGGTCTTGACACGCTCGGTAGTTTTCTGACCAGTAGCACGTCGAGAACTCATCCTTACGGGTGAGGCGCTCGCTCAGACAGTCACCTCGCGGGAGGCACTCCGGTGCGCAACCCAGGCCGGTTCGTGACACGGTCCATGCTGGCGCTCGGCCGTCCAGCGCTTCGCTCGTCCGTCACCCCGTCAGGGGCGGTCGGACGGACGCCGGTCCGCGACGCGGTGCGGGACGGTCGCGGTGCTGGCAGCCGTGCCCTGGCGGTCGTGAGCGGCCGGGTGCTGGCGGTGCTGGCGACGATCCTGGTCGCGGCCGCCGGAACGGGTGCGACGGCGTTCGCGGACGACAATGTGGTCCGGGCGGAAACGACGTCGACCGGCTTCGGGATGCTCGGACCGGTCGGCCTGGTCGCGGTGGGCTTCGGAGTCCTCGGGATGGCACTGGGCGTCCTCCGGCAGCGGCGCAAGGCCCGCGCCAAGGCGCTCGAGGCGATAGCCGCCGGGGCCGAGGAGCCGCCCCTGGAACCGGCTGCGCTGAATCTGCGGCAGTCCTAATCGGCTGGCTGGTTGCTGAGACTTCTCGCGGCGCGAACCGCTCCCGCCCAGGCTCTGGAACTGACTCCGGCTGCGCTGAACCTGCGGCAGTCCTAGTTCGCTCCCCGGTCCTCCCGCAACCGAGATCTTCCGCGGCACCGGACCGTCAAGCAGCGGTGAAATCCTTGGCTCCTTCCCCTGTCCGCAGGCCTGCTAGGCCGCGCATCGGCAGCTCCTTCCCGGAACCAGATACCCAGGCGCAGGCCGCCGAAACGTCCTGTCTGCCCGTCCGTTCCGCGAACCGCCGAGCCCGCGGCGAAGCCTTCTCCGCAGCCTGAAAGAATCTCGGCGTGTCTGACGAACAGAACGGTCGCCTGCGGGTGCTTTCCGGGATTCAGCCCACTGCCGACTCCTTCCACCTCGGCAACTACCTCGGCGCCCTGCGTCAGTGGGTGCGGCTGCAGGACACCCACGAGACCTTCTACTGCGTCGTCGACCTGCACGCGATCACCGTCGAGCAGGACCCCAAGGTGCTGCTGGAGCGGACGCGGCGGTCGGCCGCTCAGCTGCTCGCCATCGGGGTCGACCCGGCGCGCAGCGCGCTGTTCGTGCAGAGTCACGTGCCCGAGCACGCTCAGCTGAGCTGGGTGCTCGAATGCCAGACCGGCTTCGGTGAGGCCGGGCGGATGACCCAGTTCAAGGACAAGGCCGCCAAACAGGGCAGCGACCACGCGAGCGTCGGCCTGTTCACCTACCCGGTGCTGATGGCCGCCGACATCCTGCTGTACCAGACGAACGCGGTGCCGGTCGGCGAGGACCAGCGGCAGCACCTCGAGCTGACCCGCAACCTCGCGCAGCGGTTCAACAGCCGGTTCGGCAAGACGTTCGTCATGCCGGAGCCGTTCATCGTCAAGGACACCGCGAAGATCTACGACCTGCAGGAGCCGACGGCGAAGATGAGCAAGTCGGCGGCGACCGGCAACGGGCTCATCGAACTGCTCGAGGACCCGAAGCGCTCGGCGAAGAAAATCCGTTCCGCGGTCACCGACACCGGCCGCGAGGTCCGGTTCGACCGCGAGGAGAAGGCCGGCGTCTCCAACCTGCTCACGATCTACTCGGCGCTGACCGACCGGACAATCGCCGACCTCGAAACCGCTTACGAGGGCAAGGGTTACGGCGATCTCAAGAAGGATCTCGCCGAGGTGCTCGTCGACTGGGTCACGCCGCTGCAGGAGCGCGTTCAGTCCTATTTGGACGATGTCGCCGAGCTGGACCGGATCCTCGCCGCGGGTGCGCACCAGGCGCGCGAGGTCGCGTCGGCCACGCTCGCGTCGGTGTACGAGCGGATCGGGTTCCTGCCCGCCGGCTGATCGCGACCGGTAACCGGGCGGGCACGCTCGCGTTGCGGCGCCCGGTTGCCGTGGTTAGCGTTTTACAGTGGCGAACGAGACCGGTGACAAGGAAAAGCTGCTGCCCCGGCTGCGGCGGAAGTACCCGTGGCTGGATCACCTGATCCGCGCCAACGACTCCTTCAACGAAAACTACGGCAACCATTACGCGGCGGCGATCACGTATTTCAGCGTGCTGTCGGTGTTCCCGATCTTCATGGTGGCGTTCGCGATCGTCGGCATGGTGCTCGGGCACAACACCGCTGTGATCGACCAGATCACGCACGGGATCGACAGTTCGGTGCCGGAGGGGCTGCGCGGCCTGGTCAAGCAGATCACCGACGCGGCGCTGAAGTCCGGCAGCGGCATCGGGATCTTCGGGCTGCTGCTGGCGGCCTACTCCGGCATCGGCTGGATGGCCAACCTCCGCGACGCGCTCACCGCGCAGTGGGGGCAGGAGAAGAAGACGGAACCGTTCGTCAGCAGGACGATCAAGGACCTGCTGTCGCTGATCGGGCTTGGACTGGCGCTGATCGTGTCGTTCGCGATCACCGCCGCGGGCAGCGGCCTCGGCGAGCTGCTGCTGGAACTGGTCGGGCTGGAAGGCCAGGGGTGGGCGAAATTCCTGCTGCACCTCGCGACGATCGTGCTTAGCCTCATCGCCAACGCGCTCGTCTTCCTGTGGGTGATCGCCCGGCTGCCCCGGGAGCACGTCGAACTGCGGAGCGCGGTCAAGGGCGCGCTCATCGCCGCGGTCGGATTCGTCGTTTTGCAGCAGGTCGCGACGATCTACCTGGCGAGCGTCACGAAGTCCCCGTCGGCCGCGATCTTCGGGCCGGTGATCGGGTTGCTGGTGTTCGCGAACCTGGTTTCGCGGTTCCTGCTGCTGGTGACGGCGTGGACGGCGACCGCGCGGGAGAACCAGCGACGCGTCGTGCAGCCGCCCGCTCCGGTGGTGCTGGAGCCGCGGGTGACGGTGCAGCACGGGCTCGGAATCGGCTCCGTAGCGGGCGCGTTCAGCGCTGGCGCGCTGCTGGCTTGGCTGGGCAGGCGGAAGAACTGACACCGGGAAAAGGGCCTCCTCGAGCGAATCGAGGAGGCCCTTTTGCTATGCCGGAGTTACCCGCGCACGTTGCGTTTGCGCTGGTAGCTGAGGACGAAGCCGGCGATGATGATCAGGAGCACCACCACCGTCAGGATCCAGCCGGTCGTCCCGAACGGGTCCGGCTTCTCCGCCGCCGCGGTCGTCGCGCCAGCGGGAGTGACGCCCTTGTCCGACATCGGGGCGGCGTCGGAGGACAGCGGCTGGTAGGCGATCTGACCGACCGGCTGCGCGCCGTTCTTCTCCAGCGCGAAGCCGTAGTCGAGCAGTTTCGCCGCCTGGTCGACCACCTTCGTCGGGCGCTGCTCGGCCCGCATCAGCACGATCGCGAGGCGGTGCCCGTCGCGTTCCGCGCCGCCGACGTACGTGTGCCGCGCGTCGTCCGTGAAGCCCGTTTTCCCGCCGAGGAAACCGGGGTACACGCCGAGCAGCTTGTTGTCGTTGAACACCGGGATCGGCGGTTTCCCGTCGACGGCCGGGATCGTGTACGTCTTCGTCGCGACCGCCTTGGCGAACTCCGGCTGCTTCATCGCGTAGTGGAAGACCAGGCTCAGGTCGTACGCCGAGGTCGACATGCCCGGTCCGTCGAGGCCGGACGGGGACGCCGCGCGGGTGTCGGTCGCGCCGATGCGGGCGGCGAGCGCGTTCATCTTGGTGACCGTCGCGTCGACGCCGCCGAGCGCGGTCGCGAAGGCGTGCGCCACGTCGTTGCCCGAATGCATCAGCAGGCCGTGCAGCAGCTGGTCCACCGTGTAGCGGCCGCCCGCGGCGATGCCGACGCAGGTGCATTCCTGCTCGGCGTCCTCCTTCGTCGGGACGATCACCTGCTCCGGCTTCATCTCGGTGACCACCACCAGCGCCAGCAGCGTCTTGATCAGCGACGCCGGCCGCTCCCGCGCGTGCGGGTCCTTCGCCGCGACGACCGCGCCGGTGTCGAGATCCTGCAGCACCCACGACGCCGAGGTGTCGCCCGCGGGCAGCGGCGGCGCGCCCGGCGGGAGGATCGGACCGCAGCCGCCGAGCCGGTCGCCGCCGACGGGCTGGGCGGGCACCGGAAGCGGCGGCGGGACGGTCTGGCCCGGCTTCGGCTTCTCCGAGGTGTCCACCGGGGGCGGCGGCACGGCGTGTTCGGTGCATTGCTCCGCCAGCGCCGGTGCGGCGAGGGCGACGGGCGCGGCGAAGACTGCGAGGGCTGCGGCGAGTGTCGCGGCGAATGCTCGCTGCGACCGGGCGAAAGCGGGGTGCACCCACGCAATCTAGCGCCGATGGCCCGGCGGCATACTCGAGACATGCGCATTTCCCGAGGTACCGCGATCGCCTTGTTCGCTTTCGGCATCTGGTCCTGGATCATTTGGATCACGTTCGCCAAGAATCTGTGGGCCAGCAACCAGTCGTGGGCGGCCGACGGTTCGCCCACCGGGTACTTCATCGTGCACGCGGTGCTGACGGTCGTTTCGTTCGTGCTCGGCACCGCGATCGGGGTGCTCGGCTGGCGCGGCATCCGGGCGACTTCGCGGGATCGCGCGAACACCTGATGCGGCGAAGCGACCTTCGGCCGGTGGCGGGGCGCGTCCGTGCGGCTTAGTTTCGGGCGAGACGACCATGGAGGCTGAATGTCCCGTTTACGTCGATTGCTCGTTCCCGTCGCGGCGGCTGGGATCGCCGCCGGTGCGGTGGCCGCGCCAGCGTCCGCCGCGCCCGCGCCGTCGTGCGATGCCACCAGTACGCAATACAGCTACGTCGTGCTGTATCAACCGGGTGAGAAGCAGAGTTCGGTCGATGCGGAGCTGGCCGCCAAATGCGGCAAGCGGATCGCGTACTACCCGGAGATCGGAGTCGCGGTCGCCAGCTCGCGCAACGCGGACTTCGCCGAGCGGATCGGCGTGAAACGGGCGTACTCGGGAGGCAAGGACGTCGCCGCGCAGGCCGCCGCCCGCTCCGGACTGCGCTCGGCGGTCGGGACGCTGGAGCGGACGGAGAGCGTCGCCACTAGTGACGATTTGTCGACTCAGCAGTGGGACATGCGGGCCATCCACGCTCCCGAGGCGAACAAGATCAACCCCGGTTCGCAGTCGGTCACCGTCGGAGTGCTGGATTCCGGCATCGACGCCAAACACCCCGCGCTCGCGCACGCGGTAGACCCCCGCTCTTCGACCGGTTGTGTCACCGGCGCGCCGGACGCCTCCGCGTGGACCCCGACGAACTCCGACCACGGCACGCACGTTGCCGGCACCATCGCGGGCAAGGACGCTAAGCGCGGCTTCACCGGCATCGCGCCGGGCGTGCGCTTGGCGTCGGTGAAGGTGGTGAGCGACGAGGGCTACATCTTCCCGGAGGCGGCCGTCTGCGGCTTTGTCTGGGCCGCGCAGCACGGTTTCCAGGTGACGAACAACAGCTACTACATCGACCCCGGGATGTTCTACTGCCGCAACGAAGCGGGCGACGCTGCTGCGTACGAGGCCGTACGGCGCGCCGTGACGTACTCGACGCAGCGCGGAACTCTCAATGTCGCCGCGGCGGGGAACTCGGGCTTCGACGTCACGAAGCAGACTGTCGACCCGAACCGTCCACACAAGATCGACTCTTCGTGCGGCATCCTGCCGAAGGCGATCGACGGAGTGGTAACGGTGTCTGCAGTTGGTTACGCGGGCACGAAGTCTTCGTACTCCAACTACGGGGCGGTCACGGTTACCGCGCCGGGCGGGGATTTCGCGCAGCAGCCGCCTTCTGGACAGGGCGAGGGCTGCACGTTGTCAACGGTTTTCAACGGCGCGTACGGCACTAAGTGCGGCACTTCGATGGCTTCGCCGCACGCGGCTGGGGTCGCGGCTTTGCTGGCGTCTACGCACCGGAACGCGCCACCGCAGGCTTTGACGGCTTTGCTTACCGCGGAAGCGGATCCGGTGGCCTGCGAGGTGTCGGCTTGTGAAGGGTCGAAGCAGGACAACTCGTATTACGGGCACGGTTTGGTGAACGCGCTGGACGCGGTTCACTAACCGCGGCAACGAAAACGGCCCTCGTCCCGAATGCTCGGGCGAGGGCCGTTTTCTTGGCTCAAAGATCAGACGCGCTTGAAAAGCAGCGCCCGCTTCACTTCCTGAATCGCCTTCGTCACCTGGATGCCACGCGGGCAGGCGTCGGTGCAGTTGAACGTCGTGCGGCAGCGCCACACGCCCTCACCGTCGTTCAGGATGTCCAGCCGCTCCTCGGCGCCCTCGTCGCGGGAGTCGAAGATGAAGCGGTGGGCGTTGACGATCGCCGCCGGGCCGAAGTACGAGCCGTCGTTCCAGTAGACCGGGCAGGACGACGTGCAGCAGGCGCACAGGATGCACTTGGTGGTGTCGTCGAACCGGTTGCGGTCGGCCTGGGACTGGATCCGCTCGCGGGTCGGCTCGTTGCCGTAGGTGATCAGGTACGGCTTGATCGCCCGGTACGCCTCGAAGAACGGGTCCATGTCGACGTAGAGGTCCTTCAACGTCGTCAGGCCCTTGATCGGGGCGATGGTGATCTCGGTCTTCTTGCCGCTCTTCTCCAGCAGGTCCTTCAGCAGCACCTTGCAGGCCAGCCGGTTGATCCCGTTGATCTGCATCGCGTCCGACCCGCACACGCCGTGCGCGCACGAGCGGCGGAACGCGAACGTGCCGTCGATGTAGTCCTTGACGTAGAACAGCAGGTTCAGCACGCGGTCGGTCGGCTGCGCCGGGACGTCGTAGGTCTCCCAGTGCGGTTCGGAGTCGACCTCCGGGTTGAACCGCAGGATCTTCAGCGTGACCTGGATCGGCGTGTGCTCGTCGGACGCCTTGGAGGAGGGCGCCTCTGGGGTGGCCGTCGTCATCAGTACTTCCGCTCCATCGGTTCGTAGCGGGTGAAGGTGACCGGCTTGTAGTCGAGCCGGATGTCGGCCGACAGCCCCTCGCCCTGCTTGTAGGCCATGGTGTGCCGCATGAAGTTCGTGTCGTCGCGGTTCGGGTAGTCCTCGCGGGCGTGGCCGCCGCGGGACTCCTTGCGCGCGATCGCGCCGACGACCAGCACCTCGGCCAGCTCCAGCAGGAAGCCGAGCTCGACGGCCTCGAGCAGGTCGGTGTTGTACCGCTTGCCCTTGTCCGCCACGGTGATCCGCTGGTAGCGCTCCTTGAGCGCCTGGATGTCGGTCAGCGCCTGCTTCAGCGTGTCCTCGGTCCGGTACACCGAAGCGTGCGAGTCCATCGTCTGCTGCATTTCCTTGCGGATGTCGGCGACGCGCTCGTCGCCGTGCTCCGACAGCAGCAGGCTCAGCTGGTCCTCGACCAGCTGGGTCGGGTTCTCCGGCAGTTCGACGTGGTCGTGCGACAGCGCGTACTCCGCGGCGGCGATGCCCGCGCGGCGGCCGAACACGTTGATGTCCAGCAGCGAGTTCGTGCCCAGCCGGTTCGACCCGTGCACCGACACGCAGGCGACCTCGCCCGCGGCGTACAGGCCGGGGATGACGTGCTCGTTGTCGCGCAGCGCCTCGCCGTGGACGTTCGTCGGGATGCCGCCCATGACGTAGTGGCACGTCGGGAACACCGGCACCGGCTCCTTGACCGGGTCGACGCCCAGGTAGGTGCGGGAGAACTCGGTGATGTCCGGCAGCTTGGTCTCGAGGACCTCGACCGGGAGGTGGGTCACGTCGAGGACGACGTAGTCCTTGTTCGGTCCGCAGCCGCGGCCCTGCAGCACCTCCTGGACCATCGACCGGGCGACGATGTCGCGCGGCGCGAGGTCCTTGATGGTGGGGGCGTAGCGCTCCATGAACCGCTCGCCGTCGGCGTTGCGGAGGATGCCGCCCTCGCCGCGCACCGCCTCGGAGATCAGGATGCCGAGGCCGGCCAGGCCGGTCGGGTGGAACTGGAAGAACTCCATGTCCTCGAGCGGAAGGCCCTTGCGGAAGATGATGCCGAGGCCGTCGCCGGTCAGGGTGTGCGCGTTCGAGGTGGTCTTGAAGATCTTGCCCGCGCCGCCGGTGGCGAACACGATCGACTTCGCCTGGAACACGTGCAGCTCGCCGGTGGCCAGCTCGTAGGCGACCACGCCGGAGGCGATCGGGTTGCCGTCCTCGCCCTCGGAGAGGATCAGGTCGAGCACGTAGAACTCGTTGAAGAACTCGGTGCCGTGCTTGACGCAGTTCTGGTACAGCGTCTGGAGAATCATGTGGCCGGTGCGGTCCGCGGCGTAGCAGGCGCGGCGCACCGCGGCCTTGCCGTGGTCGCGGGTGTGCCCGCCGAACCGGCGCTGGTCGATCTTGCCCTCGGGCGTCCGGTTGAACGGAAGGCCCATCTTCTCCAGGTCGAGGACGGCGTCGATGGCCTCCTTGGCCATGATCTCCGCGGCGTCCTGGTCGACGAGGTAGTCACCGCCCTTGACGGTGTCGAAGGTGTGCCATTCCCAGTTGTCCTCTTCGACGTTCGCCAGCGCGGCGCACATGCCGCCCTGTGCCGCGCCGGTGTGGGACCGGGTCGGGTAGAGCTTGGTGAGGACCGCGGTGCGGGCGCGCTGACCGGACTCGATGGCGGCGCGCATGCCGGCGCCGCCCGCGCCGACGATCACCACGTCGTACTTGTGGAACTGCATAGGGAAAGACTCCGCTAGCTAGTGGTGGGTGCGCCTCAGGAGGCAGGCATCTCGGGGTCGAACGTGAAGATCACCATCGTGCCGACGGCCAGGATGAGCACCATCGAGACGTAGAGCAGGATCTTCAGCCAGAACCGGGTGGAGTCCTTGCGCGCGTAGTCGTCGATGATCGTGCGCAGGCCGTTGCCGCCGTGGATCTCGGCGAGCCACAGCATGGCCAGGTCCCAGAACTGCCAGAACGGCGAGGCCCAGCGGCCGGCGACGAAGCCCCAGTTGATGCGGTGCACGCCGCCGTCGAGGATGTTCATGATGAACAGGTGGCCCAGCACCAGGATGATCAGCGCGAGCCCGGAAATGCGCATGAACAGCCAGCTGTAGAGCTCGAAGTTGCTGCGCCGGGCGGCCGGGCGCCGCGGCGAGCGCGGCTTGTCGAGGATCAGAGCGTCGGCCATGGGATCAGGCACCCCCGAAAAGCGTCTCGACGGTGCGCTTCAGCATGAAGAACGCACCCGGAACCATCACGACCACCCACACGACGCCGATGACCCAGAGCATCGTCTTCTGGTACTTCGGGCCCTTGGCCCAGAAGTCGACCAGCAGCACGCGCAGCCCGTTGAGCGCGTGGAACAGCACCGCGCCGACAAGGCCGACCTCGAGCAGGTTCACGATCGGCGTCTTGTACGTCTCGATGACCTGGTCGTAGGTGTTCGGCGACACGCGCACGAGCGCGGTGTCGAGCACGTGCACGAACAGGAAGAAAAAGGTCAGCACGCCGGTGATGCGGTGAAGCACCCAGGACCACATGCCGGGGTCGCCCCGGTAGAAGGTTCCCTGCCGGCGTGAGGCACCCGCCCGATCGCTAGCTCCTGCCCCGCTTTCGGTGGCAGTGCTCGCCGTGGTGGACATCGGTGAACGGCCTCCAACGTCATGACTGTCGTGCCCGGGTGACCGGTGAGGTCCGCACCCGAGGCCGGGGTCGGTCCACTGGGGACAACTCCGGCGACGGTGCCGAGATCAGGGGCCATCGAGCGTGGATGCATGGATGCTAGACCCGACCCCAACGCGCGGCTCACCTCCGGGTTCCTCTCTGTGATGGACCAGACACCGGTGACCACGGCAGACCACTCGGACGTGTGGTCTGGAGCACGTCTGAGCTGGCCGTGAGGGGAACCCGGAAGGACGCTGCTTCCCCCAGGGGTCCCTTCGCGGACTTTCGGGGGCCACGGTGAGTGAGCGCGGGCGGCAGGGCGGCGGCAGTTGATCACGGTCGGCGCCGGAATGGTCGCGGATCAGACCTCCGAGTAAACGTTTGTGTTACGTAGCGTGCCGTTCCTATGGCGGTTACCCGGCGGTTGGGTACGGTCTGCCAGTTGAGCCCGGCGACCGTGACCGGGCCGTTCCTGGATCGTCCGCTGGATCAGCGGGGAGGGAGACACACGTTGCGTCGCATGCGTGGAACCGCGCTGGCCGCCGCGACCATGGCTGGGGTGCTTGCACTGGCCGGGTGCGCGAAGGACACCGGGGGAAGCAACAACAACAACGCGTCCGGTTCGGACGGCAATTCGGGCTCGAACTGCATCACCGCCCCGAAGCCGCCCGCAGCGCCGGCCGCCGCCACGAGCAGCAGCGCCGCCTCGGGCAAGGTCGACGGCAGCAAGCTCAAGGTCGGCCTGGCCTTCGACGTCGGCGGCCGCGGTGACGCTTCCTTCAACGACGCGGCCGCCGCGGGGACCGACCGGGCGAAGTCTGACCTCGGCGTCCCGACGGTCAACGAGAGCACCGCGAGCGCGAGCGAGAGCGAAGCCGCCAAGCAGCAGCGGCTCGAGCAGATGGCGCAGTCGGGCCTGAACCCGATCATCGCGGTCGGCTTCGCCTACGCGCCGTCGGTGAAGACGGTCGCCGCGAAGTACCCGAACACCAAGTTCGCGATCGTCGACGACGACTCGATCAGCCTGCCGAACGTCACGCCGCTGGTCTTCGCCGAGGAGCAGGGCTCGTTCCTGGCCGGCGTCGCCGCCGCGTACAAGAGCAAGAAGTGCCACGTCGGCTTCGTCGGCGGCGTGAACACCCCGCTGATCCAGAAGTTCGAGGCGGGCTTCCTGCAGGGCGCGAAGGCCGTTTCGAGCAAGATCAAGATCGAGGACGAGTACCTGACGCCGGCCGGCGACTTCTCCGGCTTCCAGGACCCGCCGAAGGGCAACGCGAAGGCGGCCGCGGAGATCTCGCGCGGCGCGGACGTCGTCTATCACGCCGCTGGCGCCTCCGGTAAGGGCGTGTTCGACGCGGCGAAGCAGAACAACGCGCTGGCCATCGGCGTCGACTCCGACCAGTACAACCAGAAGACCGTCGCCGCCGACAAGGACATCATCATCACCTCGATGATCAAGCGCGTCGACGTCGCGGTCTTCGAGTACCTGCAGGCCGTCGCGAAGGGCGACCTGAGCACGGTGCCGAAGCGCTTCGACCTGAAGTCCGACGGCGTCGGCTACTCCACCTCCGGTGGCAAGGTCGACGACATCAAGGACGTGCTGGACGGGTACAAGGCCCAGATCGTCTCCGGCGCCATCAAGGTCTCGGACAAGCCGGCCAAGTAACGCTCACGACGCGGCAGGGCTCGGAAGGATCTTCCTTCCGGGCCCTCACGCGTTTCCGACAGAACGGGATGTCCCCTCCGATGACCGAGATCGAGGCCGAAGCCGTCCCCGACCGGGGCGTGCCGGCCGTCCAGCTGACCGGGATCACCAAACGGTTCCCCGGCGTCGTCGCGAACTCCGACGTCAACCTCACCGTCGCGGCGGGCGAGGTGCACGCGCTGTGCGGCGAGAACGGCGCGGGCAAGTCGACCCTGATGAAGATCCTGTACGGGATGCAGCAGCCCGACGAGGGCAGCATCGCCATCAACGGCGCCGAGGTGAGACTGCGCAACCCGCAGGACGCCATCCGGGCCGGGATCGGCATGGTGCACCAGCACTTCATGCTCGCCGACAACCTCACTGTCGCGGAAAACGTGTTCCTCGGCGCGGAATCGCTGCACGGCATCGGCCGCGCGGCGCGGGCGCGGCTGCAGGAGCTGGCGAAGCGGACCGGGCTGCACGCGAAGCCGGACGCGCTGCTGGAGGAACTCGGCGTCGCCGACCGCCAGCGCGTCGAGATCGTCAAAGTCCTTTACCGCGGCGCGAAAATCATCATCCTCGACGAGCCGACCGCCGTGCTCGTGCCGCAGGAAGTGGACGCGCTGTTCGCCACCGTCCGCGAGATGCAGGCCGACGGGTACACGTTCCTTTTCATCTCGCACAAACTGGACGAGGTGCGCGCGATCGCCGACACGGTCACCGTGATCCGGCGCGGCACCACGGTCGGCACCGCTGATCCGAAGAAGATCACCAGCCGCGAGCTGGCCGAGATGATGGTCGGGTCGGAGTTGCCGAGCCCGGAGACGCGCGAGTCGACGGTGACCGATCGCGAGGTGCTGCGGGTACGCGAGCTGCGGCTGTCCGCCGAGGGGTCCGAGCGCAACGTGCTCGACCACATTTCCTTCACCGTGCACGCGGGCGAGGTGCTCGGCATCGCGGGCGTCGAGGGCAACGGCCAGACCGAACTGGTCGAGACGATCATGGGGATGCGCAAGGCGAGCGGCGGCCACATCGAGCTGACGCCGCCCGACGGCGAGACGCACGACCTGGTCAAGCTGGGCACGCTGGCGCGGCGAGAGGCGGGCATCGGCTACATCGCCGAGGACCGCACGCGGCACAGCCTGCTGCTCACGCAACCGTTGTGGGTCAACCGGATTCTCGGGTACCAGACGCGGGAACCGGTGTCCGGCGGGCAGTTGCTCAACATCGCGGGCGCGCGCGAGGACACCGAGCGGATCGTGCGCGAGTACGACGTCCGCACGCCCGGCATCGACGTTCCGGCCGCCGCGCTGTCCGGCGGCAACCAGCAGAAGCTGATCGTCGGCCGCGAGCTGTCCGGCAATCCGGTGCTGCTGATCGCTTCGCACCCGACGCGCGGGGTCGACGTCGGCGCGCAGGCGCTGATCTGGGAACAGATCCGCCAGGCGCGTGCCGACGGGCTCGCCGTGCTGCTGATCTCCGCGGACCTCGACGAGCTGATCGGGTTGTCCGACACCATTCGCGTGATGCTGCGCGGGCGGCTCGTGAGCGAGGCGAACCCGGCCACCGTCACTCCGCAGGAACTCGGTTCCGCCATGACCGGCGCCGAAGAAGGTGAAGACTCATGAGTTCGTGGCGCACGCGGCTGTTGCCGCCCCTGCTCGCGATCGCGTTCGCGGTGATCCTGTCCGCGATCGCGCTCGTCATCTCCGGCGCCGACCCGTTGCAGGCGTACGGGACGATGATCGGCCAGCTGTTCAAGGGCTCCACCGCGGTCGACACGGTCAACCTCGCGACGGTGTACTACCTCTCCGGCCTCGCGGTGGCGATCGGGTTCCAGATGAACCTGTTCAACATCGGCGTCGAGGGCCAGTACCGGTTCGCCGCGGTGGTCGCCGCGATCATCGGCGGGGCGCTGCAATTGCCGCCGGTTGTCCACACCATCGTGATCCTGCTGGTGGCCATCGTTTCCGGTGCGCTGTACGCGACGATCCCGGCGGTGCTCAAGGTGACCCGCGGCGTCAGCGAGGTCATCTCGACGATCATGCTGAACTCGATCGTCGCCGGCATCATCGCCTTCCTGATCAACGCCGACCAGTTCGGCGTGCAGACCGGCAACAACATCGGGACCAGGGTGATCGCGCCGTCCGGCCGGATCCCGGGCATCCCGGTCGGGTCGGGCACGCTGTTCGGGTTCGTGCTCATCGCGATCGTGATCGGCGGCGCGTACTGGTTCATGTTGAACCGCACCAGGTTCGGCTTCGAGCTGAAGGCGAGCGGCGAGTCCGCGACGGCCGCCGCGGCCGGCGGGGTGAGCGCGAAGAAGATGACGCTCATCGCGATGCTGCTCTCCGGTGCGGTGGCCGGTCTGGTCGCCATGCCGGAACTCCTCGGCCGCGACTACTCCTACGGCATCACCGCGACCCAGATGTACGGCTTCACCGGCATCGCGGTCGCGCTGCTCGGCCGTAACCACCCCGGCGGCATCGCGTTCGGCGCGCTGCTGTGGGCGTTCCTCGACACCTCGGCGGTGTCGCTGGAGCAGATCAACGTGTCCAAGGAAATCGCGACGATCATGCAGGGCATCATCGTGCTCTCGGTCGTCGTGGCGTACGAGATCGTGCGCCGGGCCGACCTCGCCGCGGAACAGCGCAGGGTCGGCAGGGCGCTCGCCGGCAACGGCCGCAAGGGCGCCTCGGTCGCGGAAGGCGGTGCGGTGTGACCACCACGACGGAGTTTTCCCGGCCGGGACCGGAATCCGGGACGCCGATGCCGGTCAAGCGCAAGCGGCCGCGGATCCCCGGCTGGCTGCGCGGCGTGATCTGGGCCGTGGTCGCGATCGCGGTCATGTCGACCGCGTCGTACGCGACCGGCGTTTCGGCGCTGACGTCCAGCAACACCGCGTCGACCGCGCTGCGGCTGGCGTTGCCGATTCTGCTGTGCGCGCTGGGCGGGCTGTGGGCCGAGCGCGTGGGCGTGATCAACATCGGCCTCGAAGGCATGATGATCCTCGGCACCTGGGGCGCGGCCTGGGGTGCCTACTACGGCGGCGCGTGGGTCGGCCTGCTGGCCGCGATCGGGTTCGGTGCGCTGGGCGGGCTGCTGCACGCGGTGGCGACGGTGACGTTCAACGTCAACCACATCGTCTCCGGCGTCGCGATCAACCTGCTCGGGCTCGGGGTCGCGAAGTATCTGGCGAACCTCATTTTCGAGCCGCTGTCGGGAAACCCGCGCCAGTCGCCGCCGGTGCCGAAGTTCGACACCTACTCGGCGGCCGGATTGTCGGACTGGCTGGGTTCGCTGGAAGACCAGCAGCGCGTCGGATTGTCCGATGTCGCGGGCATTCTGCGCGGTTTGGTGACCGGTGTCGCGCCGCTGACCATGATCGCGATCCTGCTGATCCCGGTCAGCTACTGGATTCTCTGGCGCACGCGGTTCGGCCTGCGGCTGCGTTCGTGCGGCGAGAATCCGGTCGCGGCGGAGTCGCTCGGCGTGAATGTTTATCGGTACAAGTACGTCGGCGTACTGATCTCCGGCGGTTTCGCGGGCATGGGCGGTGCTTCGCTGGTGCTGCTCAAGGGCGGCGCGGACTACCTGGAGAACCAGACCAACGGCCGCGGGTACATCGGTCTGGCCGCGATGATTTTCGGCAACTGGCGGCCGGGCGGGCTGCTCGGCGGCGCCGCGCTGTTCGGGTACTCCGACGGTCTGCAGCTCGCCGGCGGCGGCGACGCGGTGCTGGCGCTGCTGTACGGCGCGGTCATTCTGCTGGCGATCATCGTGATCGTGCAGCTGATCCGGAAGCGCTGGCTCGCGGCCGCGCTGGGGGTGGTCGGCGCTGGGATTCTGTACGCGATCTACTGGACCAACGACACTCTGCCGAGCGACTTGATCCCGTACACCGCGCACTTCGTCACGCTGATTGTGCTGGCCGTTGCGTCGCAACGACTTCGGCCACCCAAGGCGGACGGTGCGCAGTACCGGCGAGGTGAGGGCGACTGATGTCCGAAGTGGACTGGGAAGCTTTGCGCGCGGCCGCGGTTTCGGCTGCTTCGCACGCATACGCACCTTATTCGGGACTGCACGTCGGCGTGGCGGCCATTGTGGACGATGGTCGGCAGGTGACCGGGTGCAACGTCGAAAACGCGTCGTACGGCTTGGGTTTGTGCGCTGAGTGCACAATGGCCGGACAATTGCGACTGTCCGGCGGTGGCCGGTTGGTTGCCGTGGCTTGCCGAAGCGGCTCGGGTGAGCTGTTGATGCCTTGTGGACGGTGTCGGCAGATCTTGTTTGAACTCGGCGGTTCCTCTTGCCTGGTCGACACTCCGCGCGGGGTGCTGCCGATGTCGGAGGTGCTGCCGGACGCGTTCGGTCCGGAGGACTTGCCGTGACTTTCACTGCGGTAGACGTCATCCGGACCAAGCGGGATGGCGGACGGCTGAGCGACGAGCAGATCGACTGGGTCGTCGACGCCTACACCCGCGGCGCGGTCGCCGAAGAACAGATGGCCGCACTGGCCATGGCGATTTTCTTGCGCGGCATGGACGACGGCGAGATCGCGCGCTGGACGGGCGCGATGATCGACTCGGGTTCGCGGCTGTCGCTGGACGTCGCGCGCCCGACGGTGGACAAGCACTCGACCGGCGGGGTCGGCGACAAGATCACCTTGCCGCTGGCTCCGCTGGTCGCCGCGTGCGGTGCCGCGGTGCCGCAGCTGTCCGGTCGCGGACTCGGCCACACCGGCGGGACCTTGGACAAACTGGAGTCGATCCCCGGCTGGCGCGCGGCTCTTTCGCTGGACGAAATCGCGGCCCAGCTGAACTCCGTCGGCGCGGTGGTCTGCGCGGCGACTGAGGGATTGGCTCCGGCGGACAAGAAGCTGTACGCACTGCGGGATGTCACGTCGACGGTCGAGTCGGTGCCGTTGATCGCCAGCTCGATCATGAGCAAGAAAATCGCCGAGGGTGCTTCCGGCCTGGTGCTGGATGTGAAGGCGGGCTCCGGGGCGTTCATGAAGACCGTGCCGGAGGCGCAGCTGCTGGCGCGGACGCTGGTGGACATCGGCACGGCGCACGGGGTGGCCTGCACGGCGTTGATCACCGACATGAGCACGCCGCTGGGCCGAGCGGTCGGGAACGCGGTCGAGGTCGCGGAGGCGGTTGAGGTCCTGCGCGGCGGCGGCCCGGCTGATGTCGTCGAGCTGACGGTGGCGCTGGCTCGGGAAATGCTTGCGCTGGCGGGTATTTCCGTCGATCCGGCTGAGGTGCTGGCTTCGGGTGAGGCTTACGAGGTGTGGGCTCGGATGATCACCGCGCAAGGCGGAGACCCGTCGGCTGAGCTGCCGCGTCCGGCGCACGTGCACGTGGTCACCGCGCCGGAGTCGGGAGTGCTGACATCGCTGGACGCCTATGCGGTCGGCGTCGCGGCGTGGCGGCTCGGGGCCGGTCGGGCGCGGAAGGAAGATCCGGTGCAGGCCGCGGCGGGGATTTTGTGCCACGCGAAGCCGGGTGACCAGGTGGTGGAGGGGGAGCCGCTGCTGGAACTGCACACGGACACTCCCGATGCGGTGCCTGCTGCCCTCGCTGCTCTGGAAGGCGGGTTCACGGTAGGGGCGGAGGCTCCGGCCGCGCGGGGGATCGTGCTGGAGACGGTTCGGCCCTGACCCCTCGAAACGACGAAGCCCCCGTCCAGAACTTTGGACGGGGGCTTTGGTCATTCAGCTGTCAGTCGGTCGACTCGTCCGCGTCGCCGCCGGCCTTGGCCTTCGCTTCAGCGGCCTTGGGCGACCGCCCGTTCCGCGAGCTGCGGCGCGGCTGCCGCGGGGCGGGCGGCGGCGGGGCGATCTGCTGCACCGCCGGGCCTCCGCCGAGCATCAGCTCCGCGAAGGTCGCCATCGCCTCGTCCAGCTGCCCGCCGATGCGGCGCACCGATTCGTCGTTGCTGCGGCGCACCAGCGAGTCGACCGCGTCGGTGTCCGGCTGCTTCGCCAGCGTGCCTTCGACCTTCGACAGACCGCTGCGGACCGAGCCGTCCAGGTCGCCGATGCGGCCGGTGACGTCGTCTTCGACCTTGTCGATGCGGCTGGACAGGTCGTCGAGACGCTGGGTGATCGTTTCGAGCTTCGTGCCCACCGCGTCGAGCCGGGCGGCCGGGTCGATCATCTCGCCGGTGTCGGACACGGCGCTCTTCAGCGCGTCGGTCGCGGTGGCGATGCGTTCCTTCGTCGCGCGGTCCAGTTCGTCCACGCGCGAGCGCAGTTCCTGGTCGGTGGTCTCGATCCGCTCGCGCAGCGACGCCTCGGTCATCTCGATCCGGTCGCGGATCGGGCCCTGCGTCGCCTGCGGCAGCGACTCCAGCTTCGCGTCCTGCTTGTCCAGGTGCCCGCCCAGCTCGTCGAGCCTGCGGTGGATGTTCTGCAGCTTGTCCTCGAGCCCGTCCATCCGGCCCGCGACACCCTCGAACCGCGCCGCCACGCCGTCGAGGCGTCCGTCGAGCTGGGCGAAGGGCTTCGCCAGCTTGTCGACGATGCTCTCCACCGCGTGCGTGAGCGCGGCGATGGCGTTGTCCTGCGACTCCAGCCGCGTCATCGCCTCGTCGAGGCGTTCCGCCAGCACCCCGACCTCGGTCCGGTCCGGCAGTTCCGACAGCCGCTTGCGCACCGCGCCCAGGGAGTCCACCGGCGCGAGCCGGGCGTAGATGTCGTCGAGCGCGTCGAAGATCTGCTGCTGCTCGCTCTCACGAACCTCGGCCGCGCGCACCAGCATGTTGCGCATCCGGTCGAACGACGGAGCGGCAATGTGGTTGTCAGTGGTCACTGCGGTGTCCTTCGTCGGCGGGGAAAATGGAAGGGACTGACCCGAGCTTATCGATGAAGAAAATTGCTGTGCGTATGGCCCCCGGGGAACGCGGATAAGGGGCGCGCCACCCGGATGGCCGATTCCTTGCGCACAGTGCTGAGCAGAGGGTTGTTCCGGTGCTCTCGGTTACGGCCAGGCAGGGGAATGACAGCGAGGCTACCGTTGGAGCATGTCGGACGTAACCCCGCTGAGCGCGGAGATCCTGCGCCGTGCCCCCAAAGTCCTGCTCCACGATCACCTCGACGGCGGCTTGCGCCCCGGCACGGTCGCCGAACTCGCCGAGGATCTCGGCTACCGGGACTTGCCCGCGACGGATCCGGCCGAGCTGGGCCGCTGGTTCCGCGCCGCGGCCGACTCCGGTTCGCTGGTGTCGTACCTCGAGACGTTCGCCCATACGTGTGGCGTCATGCAGACGGAGGAAGCGCTGGTCAGGGTTGCCGCGGAAGCGGTCGAAGACCTGGCCGCGGACGGGGTGGTCTACGCCGAGCTGCGGTACGCGCCGGAGCTGTTCGTGGAACGCGGGCTGTCACTCGATGCAGTGGTCGAGGCGGTCCAGGAGGGCTTCGCCGAGGGGACGCGGAGGGTAGCCGCGGGCGGCGGCCGGATCCGGGTGCGGACGCTGTTGTGCGGCATGCGCCAGCACGCCCGCGCGCTCGAGATCGCCGAACTGGCGGTGCGCTACCGCGACGCCGGGGTGGCCGGATTCGACATCGCCGGACCGGAGGACGGATTCCCGCCCACCCGCAATCTGGACGCATTCGACTATTTGCGCCGGAACAATGCGCATTTCACTATTCATGCCGGCGAGGCGTTCGGGCTTCCGTCGATCGGCGAGGCAATCCAGTACTGCGGCGCGGAACGGCTCGGGCACGGCGTGCGGATCGCCGAGGACATCACCACCGACGCGGACGGAAATGTCCATCTTGGACGGTTGGCCGCCTACGTCCGGGACCGGCGGATCCCGCTGGAAATCTGTCCCTCGTCGAATGTCCAGACCGGAACCGTGCCGTCGCTGGCCGAGCATCCGATCGGCCTGCTCGCCCGGCTGCGCTTCCGCGTCACCGTCAACACCGACAACCGGCTGATGAGCGGTTGCACGATGACCAGTGAATTCGCCGCGCTGGCCGAGACGTTCGGCTTCGGCCTCGACGACTTCCGCTGGTTCACCATCAACGCGATGAAATCCGCGTTCCTCGATTTCGACGAGCGGCTCGAGGTGATCGAGAACGTCGTCAAACCCGGGTACGCGGCGCTCGGCTGATTCCCGGTCGCGCCCCAGCGGCGGTTGCGTTCGTTAGCCATGCCAACTATCGTTCACCATGTAAGACATAATTCTCAAATAGTGAGACGGTGGACGGAATGGCGCAGGTCGAGGCCGGGGAGCAGGTGCGGCAAAAAGGCAGTTCGCGACGGTGGCTGATCCTCGCGCTCGGCCTCGCCGCGCAGACCGCCAGCTGTTCGTTCCTTTACGGGCTGCCGTTTCTCGTGCCCGCCATGCGCGAGGCCGACCAGCTGACGCTGGCGCAGGCGGGCACGGTCGTCGCGGCGCCGAGCATCGGCCTGCTGCTGACGCTCATCGCCTGGGGCGCGGCTGCGGACCGTTACGGCGAGCGCCTCATCATGGCGCTGGGCCTGGGCGCATCGGGATTACTCCTCGTGTACGCCGCCCTGTGGCACCACCCGGTCGGCCTTCTCTTTGGGGTGTTTCTCGTAGCCGGTGCGTGCACGGCTTCGGTGAACGCGGCGAGCGGCCGGGTCGTGATGGGCTGGTTCGCGAAATCCGAGCGCGGCGTCGCGATGGGGATCCGGCAGACGGCCCAGCCGCTGGGCGTCGGAGTGGCCGCACTCGGGCTGCCGCCGCTGGCCGCGCGGTGGGGTTTCCAAGCGGCCATGCTGCTGCCGGCCGTGCTCGCGATCGGCGTGGCGCTGCTGGTGGCGGCGTTCGTCGTCGACCCGCCGCGGCCGCCGCGTGCGGCGAAGGGGGAGCGGCCGCCGTCGCCGTACCGCAAGCCGTGGTTGTGGCGCGTGCACGGCGCGAGCGCGCTGTTGGTGGTGCCGCAGTTCGCGGTGTCCGCGTTCGCGCCGGTGTATCTGGTGTCGCAGCATCAATGGACCGCCGCGCAGGCCGGGGTGTTCGTCGCGGTGGCTCAGGTGCTCGGCGCGCTCGGGCGGCTGGCGTCCGGGTACTGGTCGGACCGGGTCGGCAGCCGGTTGCGGCCGATGCGGCAGCTCGCTGTCGCCAGTGTGGTCGTGATGCTGCTGGTCGCGCTCGGAGACGCGACCTGGCTGTGGCTGGTGTTGGCCGCGCTGGTGCTGGCGGCGGTGATCACGGTGGCGGACAACGGCCTTGGCTTCACCGCGTCGGCGGAACTGGCCGGCGTCGCATGGTCGGGGCGGGCGATGGGGACGCAGAACACCGCGCAGAACATCGCCGCGTCCCTGACGCCGCCGTTGCTGGGGCTGGTGATCGGCGACAGTCGGTACGCGCTCGCGTATTGCGTGGCGGCGGTTTTCCCGTTGCTGGCAATAGGTTTGGTGCCGGTACGCGCGGAGTCCGAAAAGGACTAAGCGCGCAGGCCGTCGAGAAAGAACGCCAAGTGCCGCCGCCAGGTTTCGGGTGATTCGCGGATCAGCTGCGACATCGCGGAGACCAGCGGGGCCAGGTCCGCGGGTTCGAAATCGGCGCGCAGCTGCCCGGATTCCTTTGCCCGGTCGATAACCCGCGCGGCGTGCTCGAAACCGGCGCGGCACGCTTCCAGCACGGCCGGGCTCAGCGGCAGCCGCCGGGCAAGGGCGTCGCTGAGCCCGTGGTCCTTGGCCTGCAACGCGAACAGTCCGTCAAGGAATCCGGTGAAGCCCTGCCATGGGTCCGGTTCCGCGAGCGCCTTCGTCGCCAGCTCGTCCAACGCGGCGAGCTGCGCGGGCAGGATCGCGTCGACAAAGGCCTCCCGGGTCGGGAAGTGCGCGTACAGCGTGCCGATGCTGACTCCGGCGCTGCGGGCGATCTGCTCCAGCGGCGCGTCGAGGCCCTGCTCGCCGAACGCGCGCGTCGCGGCGGCCAGCAGCTTGTCGCGGTTGCGGGCGGCGTCCGCGCGCAACGGCTTCGATCCGGTGGCCATGGGTCCCATCGTACAAAGTTGAGGGCACCCTCGGGTTTTGTGGTAGCTTGACAGAAGTCGAGGCAGCCCTCGATTTACCTCTGGGGAAGGAAGACAAGCCATGACCGCACGCCCGACCGCTGTCGTCCTCGGGGCCGGACCCGGCCTCGGGATGTCGATAGCCCGCCGGTTCTCCGGCGAGGGATACCGCGTCGCCCTCGTCTCGCGCACCGCTGAGCGGCACCCGGCCTACCTGGCCGAACTCGACAACGCGGAAGCGTTCGTCGGCGACGTCCGGAACGGAATCGGCGCGACGCTCGACGAAATCGCCGGACGATTCGGCGGCATCGACGTCGCCTACTACGGCCCGGCCGCGATCGAGCCGGACAGCATGCCCACCGACATCACCGACGCGACCGTCGACGCCGTCGAGAAGGCGATGAGCTGGGTGTACCCGGCGGTGGAGGTGGTCGGCAAACTGCTGCCGGGCATGCTGGAGCGCGGGCGAGGCGGATTCCTGTTCGCCGGCGGGCTCAGCGCGGTCCGGCCGATGCCCGCGCTCGGCGCGCTCGCGGTGTCGTCGGCGGCGCTGCGGAACTACGCGCGGACGCTGCACGAGGGGCTGGCCGGGACCGGCGTCTACGCGGGCAGCCTGATCATCGGCGGCTTGGTCGAACGCGGCGACATCCACCGGATGGTCGTTGCCCAGCGGGAAAAATACGGCGACGCCGGCGGGCACACCCTGGATCCGGATGCGATCGCCGACGCCGCCTGGAAGATGTTCTCCGCCGGGGACCCGGCCGAGAGCGTGTTCGACGCCCTCTAGAAGGTTCAGACCACCGTGAGGCGGTTCTCGAAGTCCTCCACCAGCTTGCGCCAGGCGCTCTGCTCGGCGTCGAACGGAGCGCTCGGCTCGAGCCGGCTCGGGTCCGGCCGCAGCACGAACGACACCAGCCAGCCGAGGCTTTCGTTGGCCGCCAGCGCGGTTTCGACGGTGTCGTCGCCCGCCCATTCGGCGGCGTCGGTGATCAGCTCGACGGCCAGTTCCAGCTGGGTCGGGTCGATCGACTCCGGGCCCTCGGCGATGTCCTCGTCGAGGCCGGGGAACACGTAGGTGTTGTCCTGGTCGACCTCGATCTCCAGCTCGTCGGCCGCCGCCTTCTCGCGCACCTCGTCCCAAGTGGACACCCCGGCGAGGTCGGTGTCGGCGAGTTCGTCGCCCGCCTTGATCGCCTTGAGCAGCGCCTTCGGCGAGCTGAACACGTCGATCTCGCCCTCGGTGCCGAGGAACACCGGCTTGTCGTCGAGGTAGCAGCGCAGCGTGTAGTACTCCGCGCCGGAGGTGACGATCTTGATCGGGTCGATGCCGACCTCGCCCCAGAAGCCGACCGGCTCGTCCTCGGCGTCCTCGTCGTCGGCGTCGACCGCCTCGAGGTCCTCCGGCCCGCCGTCCTCTTCCCCGGCCTCCGCCTCGGCGGATTCCTCGTGGAAGGCGGCCAGCTCCTCGGCGGTCTGCTCCAGCACCGCGGCGTCGACGTCCGGCACGGTCACCAGGTTGTCGATCGCGTCGAGCACGGTGTCCCACTTCTCGGAGACGGCCTTCGACAGGTCGTTCCACAGCGCTTCGCCCTCGCGCCCGGTGAACGGCAGCCGGCCCTGCTCCAGCAGCGAGAAGCCCTCGTACGCGTCGAGGACCTCGTGCACCTCGTCCAGCTCGCACACGTCGGCGAGCGAACGGACGATGCCGACGATCTCGGCCAGCTCGCCGATCGTCCACGAATCCGGCTCCTCGGCGACCAGCTCGGGCACGCCGACGAGGTCGTAGGAGTGGTCGTCGTCGGGGATCAGCTCGGGCACGTTCAGCGCGGGCACCGCGTCCCACGCCGGGTGGTCCAGCAGGTCGTGCTGCTCGGCCGTGCGCACGAAGGCGGCTAGGTGCGCGGCGTCCGGGAAGGCGTACAGGTCGTCCTCGTCGCCGAGGAACGCTTCCCACTCCTCGCCGTCTTCCCGCCACCGCGGGGCCCAGAGGGTGACCACGTCGCCCTGCGGCAGCCCGAGCTCGATCGGGATGATGTCCTGTGCCATTTGCCGAATCCTCCGCGAGTACCGCCCGTGTGCGCGCCCGCCTGTCCGTTCCCCTCCGGCAGCGCGCGGTACCGGAAGCCTACGGGTTGGGGCAAGCACCCGCGATCTCCCCCGCACCCGGAACCGGGGGCGGGATGGCACGATGGGGGCCGCGATGACTCTCACCGACCTCCTGCCAGCGGATCCCGACGCAGATTCCCTGTTCGAAGCCTTCACGACGTGGACGGGCCAGCGGGGCATCGAGCTGTACCCGGCGCAGGAGGAGGCGGTGATCGAGGTCGTCTCCGGGGCCAACGTGATCCTGTCGACGCCGACCGGCTCCGGCAAGAGCCTCGTGGCGGTCGGCGCGCACTTCACCGCGCTCGCACACGGCAAACGCAGTTTTTACACCGCGCCGATCAAAGCGCTGGTCTCGGAGAAGTTCTTCCAGCTCATCGAGATCTTCGGGGCCGATCAGGTCGGCATGATGACCGGCGATTCGAGCGTCAACGCGGACGCGCCGATCATCTGCTGCACCGCGGAAATCTTGGCGAACATCGCGTTGCGCGACGGCGCCGGCGCCCCGGTGGGCCAGGTCGTCGCCGACGAGTTCCACTTCTATTCGGAACCGGACCGCGGCTGGGCGTGGCAGGTCCCGCTGATCGAACTGCCGAACGCGCAGTTCGTGCTCATGTCGGCCACGCTCGGCGACGTTTCGTTCTTCGAAAAGGACCTGACCCGGCGGACCGGACGGCCGACCGCGGTGGTCACTTCGGCGCAGCGGCCGGTGCCGCTCACCTTCCGGTACGCGCTCACGCCGCTGCACGAGACGATGTCCGAGCTGCTCAACGGCGGCCAGGCGCCGGTGTATGTCGTCCATTTCTCGCAGGCCGCGGCCATCGAACGGGCGCAGACGCTGATGAGCATCAACGTCACGACCAAGGCGGAGAAGGAGGCGATCGCCGATCTGCTCGGCGACTTCCGGTTCTCCGCCGGGTTCGGCAAGACGCTCTCGCGGCTCGTGCGGCACGGCATCGGCGTGCACCACGCCGGCATGCTGCCGAAGTACCGGCGGCTGGTCGAAACGCTCGCGCAGTCCGGGCTGCTGAAGGTGATCTGCGGGACGGACACGCTCGGCGTCGGCATCAACGTGCCGATCCGCACGGTGGTGTTCTCGGCGCTGACGAAATACGACGGCGTGCGGCAGCGGCATTTGAAGGCGCGCGAGTTCCACCAGATCGCCGGACGCGCGGGCCGGGCCGGGTACGACACCGACGGGTACGTGGTCGTGCAGGCTCCGGATCACGTGGTGGAAAACGCGAAGGCGTTGGAGAAAGCGGGCGACGACCCGAAGAAGAAAAAGAAGATCGTCCGGAAGAAAGCGCCGGAGGGCTTCGTCAACTGGACCGAGAGCACGTTCGACCGGCTGATCGCGGCCGAGCCGGAACCGCTCACTTCCAGCTTCCAGGTCAGCCATTCGATGCTGCTGAACGTGATTTCCCGGCCGGGCAACGCGTTCGACGCGATGCGGCATCTGCTGGAGGACAACCATTCGGACCGTCCGACGCAGCGAAAACTGATCCTGCGGGCGATCGAGATCTACCGTTCGCTGCTCGCCGCCGGGGTGGTGGAGAAGCTGCCCGAACCGGACGCCGAGGGCCGCATCGTCCGGCTGACGGTGGACCTGCAGTTCGATTTCGCGTTGAACCAGCCGCTTTCGCCGTTCGCCTTGGCTGCCATCGAACTGCTGGACATGGAGTCGCCGTCGTACGCGCTGGACGTGGTGTCCATTGTGGAATCCACTGTGGACAACCCGAGGCCGGTGCTGTCGCAGCAGCAGTTCAAGGCGCGCGGCGAGGCTGTGCAGGCGATGAAGGCCGACGGGATCGAGTACGACGAACGGATGGAGCTGCTCGAGTCCGTCACGTACCCGAAACCGTTGGAGGAACTGCTCAGCGCGGCTTACCAGTCTTACCGGGCCGGGCATCCGTGGGTGGCGGATTACGAGCTTTCGCCGAAGTCGGTGGTGCGCGATATGTACGAGCGCGCGATGAACTTCGTGGAATACGTGGGCTTTTATCAGCTCGCGCGTTCCGAGGGGTTGGTGCTGCGCTATCTCGCCGACACCTACGACGCGCTGCGGCACACCGTTCCGGACGAGGCGAAAACCGAATCGCTGCAGGACCTCATCGAATGGCTCGGCGAATTGGTGCGCCAGGTCGACTCGAGCCTGCTGGACGAATGGGAAGCGCTGCGGCATCCGGACGAGGAGGGCCCGGTGTCGCACCGGCCGCCGCCCGAGCCGCCCGCGGTCACGCGCAACGAGCGGGCGTTCCGGGTGCTGGTGCGCAACGAGTTGTTCCGCCGGGTGGAACTGGCCTCGCGCCGGGCTTACGACGAACTGGGCGCGCTGGACGCCGCTTCCGGGTGGGACGCGGACGCGTGGGAAGACGCGATCGAGGACTACTTCGACGAGCACGATTCGCTCGGAATCGGCCCGGACGCGCGTGGTCCGGCGTTGCTGCTGATCGAGAAGGAGCCGGACCTGTGGCGGGTCCGGCAGATCTTCGACGATCCCGCCGGCGACCATGACTGGGGAATCAGCGCGGAGGTCGATCTGCGCGCCTCGGACGAGGTGGGCAGCGCGGTGGTGCGGATCGTGGACGTCAACCAGCTTTGAGGACGCGCTTCGGCCGCCGGGCGAGCGCTACGACAAGCATGAGCAGCGAAAGCGCGGGCATCGGATAGCCGAGCGCGATCCCGGCGGCGGTGTCCGCGATCGGCGCGGCGATCCCGGCCGCAAAGACCCAGACCGGCGCGGTCGGCGGCTTGACGGCGGCGGACCACGGCGTGCGCGACCACGGTTTGGCCACCGAGATCCAGACCTGAAACGCCAGCCCGCTCGCCATCAGCGCGGTGCCCGCGGCCTGCTGCCAGCCGGGCCTGCCGGTCGCCGCGGCTTCGGTGAGCGCGGGGGAGAGCAGGAAGATCCCGGCGTACAGCTGGACGAGCGTCAGCCCGAATTTGACCAGCACCCACCAATGCCGGAAGAAACCCCAGGCTGTTGCTCCGGCGAGAAGCAGGCCGGTGAAGGCGGCGGTGTTCGCCATCGGCGCGAGCAGCACGGTGTCGAGGTGCTTGGCCATGGTCATCGCCGGGCCGGGTTGTTCTCCGGAAAGCGCGACCAGGGCCAGCACGAAAAGGGCGAGGGCTTGGCTCATCCACGCGACCGAGGAGATTACGTGGAGCCACACCAATGTCTGCCGCCAGCGCGGGGATACCCTAGTCACCGGGCCAGTTTCGCGGGTGCCGGGGCGGGGGACATCCGGTGAAACACCCGAATCGACCCTGAGATCAGCTCAGGCGGGGCGGCCACAGCCTCGAACGGGCCAGCAGTGACGTCGGCGTCGCCCGGGTTTCGCATCGCGATTGGCCGAACGCCACTCCGCGGTCCCCGATGAGGTTGAAGTCCGAAGAGGACAGTTCGATCGGTTCGGCGGCGACGACGCGACCACGGCGGTGCCCTCGACGGCGGTCGCACCACCGGCGAGGGCAACAGCGAAATCCCGGAACCGGCGTCGTCCAGTTCGCCGGGCAGGCGCTCGAAAACCGTGACTTGCCAGCCGACTCGCGACAATCCGAGAGCCGCGGCCAGCCCGCCGACAACGATCGCCCCTCAGGACAGGGCGGTTCAGGCGCTCATCAGCATGGAACGCGCGTCCAATCCGTCGAACCACAGGCCGATCGCCAGCCCGGCGGCGGCTTCCAGCAGGGCGGCGCGGTCGAGGCCGCCGGCGGGCAGGGGAGTGCAGCCCAGGTCCTGGACCAGCTCCGTTGCCACCGCGACGGCCTCCGGGGGACCGCACAGCGGGACGCCGAGCGGGCGGCCTTCGAACAGCGGCGGGGTCATTCGCCAGACGTCCACGTGGGCGAGGTTGAACGCCTTCACCACCAAGGCGCCGGGGGCGTATCCGGCGATCCGGGCGGCCACCGGTTCGCCGGTCGCGCCGGGGGTGTTGGTGCAGTCGACGAGGACTTTGCCGGTGAGGTCGAGCGGGGTGAGCAGGGCTTCGAGGGCGGTGGTGGGGACGGCCAGCAGGATGGCGTCCGCTCGGGCGGCGGCGTCGGCCCAGTCCAGGAGCTCGGCGCCGAGTTCGGCGGCCAAGGCGGCCGCGCCGGCGGGGGAGCGGCCGGACACGGTCAGCTCGTGCCGGGTCCATTGGCCGCCGAGCGCGGACGCCATGCCGCCGGTGCCGAAAAGTGCGATGCGCATGGGAAGGTCTCCTGTCGTCGCGCGGTTGTACGGAAGCGACGTTATGGACCCCGGCAGGAACCGAAAGGTAACCATGGAATTCGTCGCCGACTGCCGCACCCGGCTCGCCTTCGACCTGGTGGCGAACACCTGGCATCCGGTCGTGCTGTGGACGTTGAAAAACGGCCCGCTGCGGCACGGCGAACTGCGCACGCGCATCGGCGGGATCAGCGCGAAGGTGCTCACCGAGGCGCTGCGCAAGCTGGAACGCGACGGGCTCGTCGAGCGCGCGGACGGGGCGTATCGGCTGACCGAGCTGGGGGTGAGCTTTCTGGGGCCGATCGAGGGGTTCGGGCGCTGGGCGGAGGAGTACGGGGATCGGGTGGTGGAGGCGCAGAGCCGGGTGTCGTGAGTGGCGATGCCGGTTCTAACCGGCGCCAGCACTCACGAGGGCAACGGCCTGGCCCGCGCCAGCTCCAGCAGCGGTACGGCCGCCGCGGCGTCGGTGACCAGCGTCGACACCAGACCAGACCGCAGCACCGCGTCCACGGCTTCGGCTTTCGGGCGGCTGTAACCGATCGCGATCACCTCGGGGACCGCCATCAGTTCCTCGTGGCTGATCGCCAGCACGTGGTGCGCCAGCCCGGTGCCGAGTGAGTTGCCGTCTGCGTCGAACAGCCGCGCGGCGACCTCGGCGGTGGCGCCTCGGGCGGCGATGGCGGCTCGTTCGGCCTCGTCCAGCGCGTCGTACACGGTGGATTCCCCGGCCTCCCACGAACCGATGCTGACCACGGCCTTCGTGAGTTTTCCGAACTGCGCGAACGTTTCCGCGATGCCCGGCTGGTGCCGCAGGATCTCGGTGGTCCTCCGGTCGGGCAGGACGAGCGGGCCGAAGATCGGGTACGAATCGCCGCCGGACACCGAGGTCACGCGGCTGACCGTTTCCACCGAACGGCCGCGCATGTCCATCCCCGCCTGCACCCCGCACAGCTGCACGATCGGGCAGCGCGGCAAGGTCCGGATCGCCTCGGTCATCGCGTTGACCGACCGTGCCCAGGACAGCCCGATGACGTCGTCCGGGGTCGCGATCTCCTCCAGCAGCCGGGCGGCCAGCGCGCCGACCTGCTTGCGGACGACCTCCCTCGGCTCCTTTTCGGATGCTCGTTCGAGCACGAGCACGCGGTCCAGCCGGTAGGCCCGGCGGATCTCGTCGGACAGTTCGACGTCGATCGGCGCGGGCAGGTCGAACTCGATCCGGACCAAACCGGACTCCAGCGCCGTGTCCAGCATCCGCGCGACCTTGAACCGGCTCATGCCGAACTCGTCGGCGATCTCCAGTTTCGAGGCGCCCTGCACGTAGAACCGCCTGGCCATGGTCGCCAGCAGCAGCGTCTCGGTCAGCGGCAGCGGCCCCTTTTTCCTGCTCACATGAGCAGGATAGCGCAAAAATGAGCTTTGATGGTTGACGGATCCGCAGGCTGCGGCCTCTAATGCCTACGCATGTTACCTACGACATAAGTCAATATCGCTCAAATGAGCATCTTGGAAGGTGATGACGCATGCGCGCCGCGATCGTGGACCGGCCCGGGGAGATCCGGGTCGGCGAGGTTCCCGATCCGAAGCCCGGGGAGCGCCAGGTCGTCGTGAAGGTGGGTGCCTGCGGGATCTGCGGCACGGACCTGCACATCGCCGACGGGCATTTCCCGCCGACCCCGTATCCCATCGTTCCCGGGCACGAGTTCTCCGGGGAGATCGTCGAACTCGGCGCGGACGTGCCCGCCGAGTGGAAGGTCGGCGACCGGGTCGCGGTCGACCCGTCGATCTACTGCGGATACTGCCCGCCGTGCCGGTCCGGGCACGGAAACCTCTGCGCGAACTGGAACGCCACCGGCGACACGGTCAACGGCGCGTTCGCCGAGTACGTCGCGGTGCCCGCGGACACCTGCTACCGGATGCCCGATTCGATGACCTGGGAACAGGGCGCGCTGGTCGAACCGGTTTCCTGCGCGGTGCACGGCGTGCGCCGGATCGGCGTGGAGGCGGGCGAACGCTTCCTCGTGGTCGGCGCGGGCACGATGGGCCTGATCATGCAGCAGCTCCTGCTCCGCGCCGGCGCGCACGTGACGATGGTCGACCGCAACGCCGCCCGCCTGCCTCGCGCGACTGACCTCGGCGCGGCCGCGGTCGCCGCCGATGTGTCCGAATTGGACGATGAACGCTTCGACGCCGCCGTCGACTGCACCGGTGCGGCACCTGCCATCGAAGCGGCGTTCAACGCGCTGCACCGCGGCGGCCGCTTGCTCGTATTCGGCGTCGCTCCGGCCGAAGCCCGCGTCGCGCTTTCGCCGTTCCGCATTTACAACGACGAGATCACCATCGTCGGTTCGATGGCCGTGCTGAACAGCTACGGCAACGCGCTCGACCTCGTCGCGAACGGCTATATCGACACCGAAGCGCTGATCACCGACACCCTTCCGCTCGAGCAGTACCCCGAGGCGCTGGCGAAGATGCGCAGCGGGTCCGGCCTCAAGATCCAGGTGCTGCCCGGAGGTGGTGGCGGTGCGTAAACTCCTGTGCCTCCTTGCCGCGACAGCGTTGTTAGTGACGGGATGCGCGGGAGCCGGGGCGCTCGGCACCGGCGGGCGGACACTGGTCGTCGCGATCGTGTCCAATCCGCAGATGAAGGACGCCATCTCGCTCAAGGGCGAGTTCGAGCAGGCCAACCCCGGGATCAAGCTCAAGTTCGTGTCCCTGCCGGAAAACGAGGCAAGGGCGAAGATCACCGCGTCCACCGCCACCCAGGGCGGCGAGTTCGACGTGGTGATGATCAGCAATTACGAGGCTCCGCAATGGGCGGCCAACGGCTGGCTGGAGAACCTCGAACCGCACATGAAGGCGACGCCGGGATACGACGAGGCCGATTTCATCCCGAGCATCCGGCAGTCGCTGTCATATGAGAACCAGATGTACGCGGTGCCCTTCTACGGCGAATCGTCCTTTGTGGTCTATCGCAAGGACCTGTTCGAGAAGGCCGGGCTGACCATGCCCGCGCATCCGACATGGCAGCAGATCGCCGATTTCGCCGCGAAACTCGACGACAAACAGGCTGGCGTCGCCGGGATCTGCCTGCGCGGCAAGCCGGGCTGGGGCGAAAGCCTCGCGCCGTTCACCACGGTGGCGAATACCTTTGGCGCGCAATGGTTCGACAAGGACTGGAACGCGAAACTGACCAGTCCGGAGTTCACGAAGGCAGCGAACTTCTACGTCGACCTGCTGCGGAACCACGGCGAAGTCGGGGCCTCCAGCGCCGGGTTCACCGAATGCGGCACGAAGTACGCCCAGGGCAACGCCGCGATGTGGTACGACGCCACGTCGATGACCGGCACCACGGAAGACCCGAAGACCAGCCACGTCGGCGGCAAGAACGGCTACGTCGCCGCGCCGGTGGACAAAACGCAGGCGAGCGGGTGGCTCTACACCTGGGCGCTGGGCATCCCGAAGGTCGGCAAGAACAAGGACGACGCCTGGAAGTTCATGGCGTGGATGACGAACAAGGAGTACGCGAAGAAGGTCGGCGAGACCTACGGCTGGAACCGGGTTCCGCCGGGCACGCGCAAGTCGACCTATGAGATCCCGCAGTACAAGGAAGCCGCGAAGGCCTACGCCCAGCCCACGCTGGACGGCATCGCGTCGGCCAACCAGCAGAAGACGATGGTGAACCCGGTGCCGTACCCGGGCATCCAGTTCGTCGGGATCCCGGAGTTCCAGGACCTCGGCACCCGGGTGAGCCAGCAGCTGTCCGCTGCGATCGCCGGTCAGACCTCCGTCGCCGACGCGCTCGCGCAATCGCAGAAATACGCGGAATCCGTCGGAAAGTCGTATCAGGAGGTGCAGCGATGAGCACCCTCTCCGTCCCCGCCGGAACCGCGCCGGCGACCGCGAAGCCCGTCGCGAAGAAAGTGACCGGTTCTGCCGGGAAACGACGGCTGCCGCTGCTGCCCGCGTTGATCTTCGTGATCGCCGTGACGCAGATCCCCTTCCTGCTCACCGTGTTCTACTCGTTCCAGTCGTGGAACCTGGTGCGCCCGGGTTCGCGGCATTTCGTCGGCTTCCGCAACTACGTCGACGTCTTCACCGACACGACGTTCCTCGGTGCGCTGCTGAACACCGTGGTACTCACCGTGGTCTGCGTGTTCCTGTCGCTGCTGCTCGGACTCGGGCTAGCGGTGCTCCTGGACCGCAAGTTCCTCGGCCGCGGCTTTGTCCGGACGCTGCTGATCACGCCGTTCCTGATCCTCCCAGCGGCCGGTGCGCTGCTGTGGAAGACAACGGTGTTCGACCCGACGTACGGCCTGCTGCATTTTGTGTTCGGCACGGACACCGACTGGCTTTCACAATTCCCGCTGGCTGCGGTGATGGCGCAGATCGTCTGGCAGTGGACGCCGTTCATGACGCTGTTGATCCTCGCCGGGCTGCAGAGCCAGTCGAAGGAGGTGCTGGAGGCGGCGTCGGTGGACGGCGCGAGCCGCTGGCGCACCTTCGTTTCGATCACGCTGCCGCACCTGTCGCGGTTCCTGCAATTGGCCACGCTGCTCGGCGCGATTTACATCGTGAACAGCTTCGACGCGATTTTCCTGATGACGCAAGGCGGTCCGGGCACGGCCAGCACGAACCTGCCGTTCTACATTTACCAGCGCGCGTTCGAAGGATTCGACATCGGGCAGTCGTCCGCGATGGGCGTGGTGGTGGTCATCCTGACGATGATCGTCGCGACCTTCGCGCTGCGGCTGATGTTCCGCGCGTTCTCCGTGGACGGAGGAGTCAAGTGACCGCAACCGCCACCGCCTCGCCCGCCGCCACCGGCACCACGCCGTCTCCGCCGCGCCGGACCAAACGCCGCTACGGCCCGGGCACGCTGACCGTCGCGACGTGGATCATCGCGATCCTCTTCGTTTTCCCGTTGCTGTGGATGATTCTCACCGCGTTCAAACAGGAAAACGACGCCTACACCGATCCGCCGAAGCTGTTCTTCACCCCGACGCTGGACCAGATTTCGAACGTCCTCAACAGTGGTTTCCTGCCGTACCTGGGAAACTCGGCGTTCGTCACGGTGATTTCGACGCTGCTCGTGCTGCTGCTGGGAATCCCGGCCGCGTACGCGCTGTCGCTGGCTCCGGTCAAGGGCACGAAGAACGCGCTGGGCTTCTTCCTGTCGACCAAGATGCTGCCGATCGTGGCCGCGATCATCCCGCTGTACGTGATCTCGCAGAACACCAATCTGCTGGACACGGTGTGGGCGCTGATCATCCTGTACACCGCGATGAATCTGCCGCTCGCGATCTGGATGATGCGGTCGTTCTTCCTGGAAGTGCCCGGCGAAATGATCGAGGCGGCGCGGATCGACGGGGCGAACCTGCCGACGTTGCTGCGCAAGATCATCATGCCGGTGGTCGCGCCCGGGATCGCCGCGACCGCGCTGATCTGCGTGATCTTCTCCTGGACGGAGTTCTTCTACGCGGTCAACCTCACCGCCGCGAGGGCCGGCACGGTGCCGGTGTTCCTGGTCGGCTTCATCACCAGCGAGGGCCTGTACTGGGCTCAGCTGTCCGCCGCCGCGCTGCTGGCCTCGCTGCCGGTGATGATCGTGGGCTGGATCGCGCAGAACCACCTGGTGCGCGGGCTGTCCATGGGCGCGGTGAAGTAAGGGAGAACGCAGATGTCCGCTGAAGTGATTTACGACCAGGCGTCGCGGATCTACCCCGGAAACCCGGGCGTCCGCGCGGTCGACCAGCTGAGCCTCGAAGTCCCGGACGGCGAATTTCTCGTGCTGGTCGGCCCGTCCGGCTCGGGCAAGTCCACCGCGCTGCGGATGCTCGCCGGACTGGAGGACGTCAACGAGGGCGCCATCCGGATCGGCGACCGCGACGTGACGGACCTGCCGCCGAAGGACCGTGACATCGCGATGGTGTTCCAGTCCTACGCGCTGTACCCGCACATGACGGTCGCCGACAACATGGGTTTCGCGTTGAAACTGCGCGGTTTCTCGGCGGCTGACATCAAGAAGCGGGTCGACGAGGCCGCGGCGATGCTGGACCTGACCCGGTTCCTCGACCGCAAGCCGAAGGCGCTGTCCGGCGGGCAGCGGCAGCGGGTCGCGATGGGCCGGGCGATCGTGCGTGAGCCGAGCGTGTTCCTGATGGACGAGCCACTGTCCAATCTGGACGCGAAATTGCGCGTGGAAACCCGGGCCAACATCGCGAAACTGCAGCAACGGCTCGGCACGACGACCATCTACGTCACCCACGACCAGGTCGAGGCCATGACGATGGGCGACCGGGTAGCTGTGCTGAAGGACGGCGTGCTGCAGCAATGCGCGTCGCCGCGGTCGCTGTACGAGAAGCCGGCGAACTCGTTCGTCGCCGGGTTTATCGGGTCGCCGGCGATGAACTTGGCGACGCTGCCGTTGTCCGACGGCGGTGTGCGGCTCGGCGACCTGGTGGTGCCACTGCCCACCGAAGTACGGACCGAGGCGGCGGGGCTGTCCGAGATCGTCTTCGGCATCCGCCCGGAGTCGCTGCGTCTGGTCGGCGAGGCGGACGAAGGTTTCGAACTCGTGGTGGAACTCGTCGAGGAACTCGGCGCGGACGCGTACCTGCACGGCAAGGTCGGCGACGACCGGTTCGTGGTCCGGGTCGACGGACGGACGCCGCCGCGGATAGGCGACAACGTCCGGGTGGCATTGCGCGGCGAAGGCGAGACGCACGCGTTCGATCCGAAGACGACGCTGCGGCTGGGCTGAGTGCGTCGTGAGTGTTCCTCCCGGTTCTAACCGGGAGGAACACTCACGACCCCCTAACTCCCGCGGGGGAGACGCTTCCCTCTCTCGCCCGATCCTTTCCCCCGCGGTCCAGGCGACGCTTAACGCATGTCGTCGAAGCAAGCCAAGTTGAGCAAGTGGCCGGGTTGTGCCGCCGCAGTCTGGGGCGTGGTGTTCGCGATCCCCAGCTTCGTCTGGGCGACCGGCAGCACCTTCGGAGCGCAGTCCACGGTGTCGCCGTCGCTGGTGAAACTCGCGCAGGACCGGGTGCCGTGGTTCGTGGCCGTCCTGGTGCTTACCGGGCTGCTGAAGGTGTTCGGTGCGGTGGTCGGCGTCAGTCTGACGCAGCCGCGCGGCCGCTGGCTCAGCCGAGTGGCGGTGTTCTGCGGCGGCGGTGCCGCGATCCTGCTGACCTGGCACGGCGGGCTGTTCGTCGTGCAGGGCGTGCTGGTCAAGACAGCAGCCTTGGTCGTTGAATCAACTGAGCTGGTCAACTGGTATCTCTACCTCTGGGGACCGTGGTTCCTCGCTGGGGGTCTCGCGTTTGCCGCGGCTGTCGGGCAATACGTCCGGCACCGCGCCGACCGGCGCACGTTGACGCGTTACGGAGCGGTCGGCGCGCTGGGTGCCTTGGCCCTGTCGGTGGCCGGGGTGGCGACCGGCATCGGGTGAGTCAGCGGAGAACTCCCGCGAGTACGGTGGCCGCCATCTGGCGGACGGCTTCCTCGCTCGGCGGCTCCCCGGTGCGGTCCGCGAAAAGCAGGTGGCCTGCCCCGATGAGCGTCGGAGCCAGCGTCCGCACGTCGGCGTCCGGGGCCAGCCTGCCGAGAGTTCGTTCCGCGGCAAGGTAATCCGCGAGTACGTTCGCCGCGTCCGTCGCCAGCGGAATCCCCGGACTCGGCCGTGCGGCCCGGAGCCGGTGCCGCAGTTCGTCGCGGAAGGTGATCAGGGCGACGATCGACACCGCGACCGACGAGAAGACCTCGGTGAGCAGTTCGGCCACCGTCTCGACCACGTCGCCGGTCCCGGCGTGCAGCTCGCCCGCCCGGGCTTCGAGGCGCTGGATCCGGTCGAGCACCAGTGCGGCGAGAAACGCGTCGAAATCCTCGAAATGCCGGTGCAGCACGCCCTTCGCGCAATCCGCCTCGGTGGTGACGGCGCGGCTGGTGAGGCCGCTCGGGCCTTCGCGCAGCAAAACCCGTTCCGCGGCGTCGAAAAGCTGGGCGCGGACGTCGCGGAGGTGGATCCCGGTGGGCAACTTTACCATCCTTCCTGGCCATAGTGGGCGCTTGCCCACTATGGTGGGCACATGCCCACTTTACCTCGTCCCGAACCGCATCAGCACCGGACCATGGCCGAGTCGTTCGGCGTTGATCCCGAGCGCTACGACCGGGCGCGCCCGCGTTACCCGGACGAACTGGTGACCGCCGTGCTCGAGGCCAGCCCGGGGAAGGAGATTCTCAACGTCGGCTGCGGCACCGGCATCGAGGGCCGGCAGTTCCACGCCCGCGGCGCCGTCGTGCTCGGCGTGGAGCCGGACGCGCGGATGGCGGAGTTCGCCCGGCGCGATTTCCCGGTCGAGGTAGCGAAATTCGAGGATTGGGACCCGGCCGGGCGGACTTTCGACGCGCTCGTGTCCGGGCAGGCCTGGCACTGGGTCGACCCGGCCGCGGGCGCTGCCAAGGCCGCGCGGGTGCTGCGTCCGGGCGGCCGGTTCGTCGCGTTCTGGCACGTGTTCATGCCGCCGGAAGAAATTTCGCGGGCGCTGGCGGACGCATTGCGCCGGGCGATGCCGGACTCGCCGTTCAGCGGCAACTACCTGAAAAGCCCCAGCGCCGACGCCTACCAGCCGATGCTCGACAAAGCCGCGGACGGCTTGGCCGGGACCGGCGCGTTCGGCAAGGCGGAGAACTGGCGGTACGACTGGACGCAGGACTACCGCCGCGACGAGTGGCTGGACCTGCTCGCCACGCAGGGCGGCGTCACCGTGGCGACGCCGGAACAGCGCGACCAGGTGCTGGCCGAGGTCGGCGCCGCGATCGACGCCCGCGGCGGCCGACTGACGACGAATTACTCGACCGCCGCGGTGACCGCCGTCCGTATTCCGGGGTGAAAGACCGGTCCCCGGCCGGAAACCGGGGACCGGTCCGGTCACTCCTCCAGCGAAAGCGCTTGGCTCGGGCAGATGTTCACGGCCTCGCGCGCCTTCTCGACCAGCTCGCCGTCCGGAGTGTCGTTGAGGACGATGACCGTGCCGTCGTCCTCGCTCTGGTCGAACAGCGCGGGCTCGGTGAGCACGCACTGGCCCGCGCCGACGCACTTGCCGGTGTCCGCGATGATCTTCATGATGGCCTCTTCCTGGCTTGTGGTGGGAGCACTCTGATCTCTACCAGGTCACCGGCAGCTGGTACAGGCCGAAGATCGTGGCGTCTTCCTTCACCGGGATCTGGTCGACCGGCAGCACGCTCTTCAGCGTCGGGATACGGCGGAACAGCGTGTCGAACACGATCTGCAGCTCCATCCGCGCGAGGTTCTGGCCGAGGCACTGGTGCGGCCCGAACCCGAACGCGACGTGGTGGCGCGCGCCGCGTTCCAGGTCGAGCTTCTCCGGGCTTTCGAACACGTCCGGGTCCCAGTTCGCGGCGTAGCCCAGCACGAGCACGCCCTCGCCGGCCTTGATCGTGACGCCGCCGATCTCCACGTCCTCGGTCGCCACCCGCGCGGTCGCACCCTCGACGATCGTGAAATAGCGCAACAGTTCCTCGACCGCGAGGAGCGTCTTGCCCGGATCGGCCTCGATCGTCGCGCGCTGCCCGGGGTTCTCCAGCAGCCCGATGGTGCCGAGCGAGATCATGTTCGCGGTGGTCTCGTGCCCGGCGACCAGCAGCAGGAAGGCCAGCCCGATCATCGCGTCGTGGTCGTAATTGCCTTGTTCGCGGCGCTTGATGATCTGCCTGCCGAGCAGGTCGTCGGTCGGGTCCTTCTCCTTCGCCGCGACGAGATCGCCGAGGTACCCGCGCAATTCCTCGGACGCCTTCTTGCGGTCCTCGACCGTGGTGCTGCGGCGGATGAGCGCCATCGTGCGCTGCTGGAAGTAGTCGTGGTCGGCGTACGGGACGCCGAGCAGTTCGCAGATGACCAGCGACGGCACCGGCAGCGACAGCTTTTCCACCAGGTCCGCCGGTTTCGGCCCGGCGAGCAATTCGTCGATCAGGCCGTCGACGATCTCCTGGATCCGCGGCCGCATCGCCTCGACCCGCTTGACGGTGAACTCGCCGAGCACCTCGCGGCGGGCCTCGCCGTGCTCGGGCGCGTCCATCGAGATCATGGCTTTTTGCTTGGTGTTGGTGAGGATCGCGGCCCCGCCCTCGGCCAGGAACGGGAAATTGGGCAGGAACCGGTCCGAGGAGAACCGGCGGTCGCCGAGGATCTGCCGGGCTTCCTCGTGCCGCGAGGCCACCCAGGCCTCTTTGCCGCCGGGGATCCGCACGCGGGTGAGCGCACTCGTCTCGCGCATCCGGACGTACTGCTCCGGCTGCGAGAACGGGCAGGTGCGGGCGACCGGCATGCGGAGTTCTTCAGTGGCAGTCATCGTTTCCCCTTCACCAGGTCACCGGGAGGCAGTACAGCCCGAAGACGCCGGAGTCGTGTTTGAACGGCAACTCCTCGACCGGCGCGGCGAGACGCAGCGTCGGGACGCGGCGGAACAGGGTGTCGAACACGATCTGCAGTTCCATCCGCGCGAGGTTCTGACCGAGGCACTGGTGCGCGCCGAAGCCGAACGCGACGTGGTGCCTGCCGCCGCGGGAGATGTCGAACTGCTCGGGCTCCGGGAAGACCTCGGGGTCGAAGTTGGCCGCGTAGCTCAGGCCGAGGACGCCTTCGCCTGCCTTGATGGTGACGCCGGCGATGTCGACGTCCTCGAGCGCGACGCGGGTGGTGGCGAATTCCGCGATGGTGAAGTAACGCAGCAGTTCCTCGACGGCGTCGAGGGTTTTGCCCGGATCCTCCTTGATCGCGGCGAGCGACTCGGGGTTCTCCAGCAGGGCGACCGTGCCGAGCGAAATCATGTTCGCGGTGGTCTCGTGCCCGGCGATGAGCAGCAGGAACGCCAGCGACACGAGGTCGTCGTGGTCGTAGGCGCCCTCCTCGCGCTTCTTCTCGATCTGGCGGCTGAGCAGATCGTCCGCCGGTGCGGTTTCCTTCGCGGACACCAGGTCGGACAGATACTTCTGCATCGCTTCGACCGAGGCGCCGCGCTCGTCGGCGGAGACCTCTCGGTTGAGGAGCCGCGAGCTGTGCTTCTGGAAGAAGTCGTGATCGGAGTACGGCACGCCGAGCTGTTCGCAGATCACCAGCGACGGCACCGGAAGCGAGAGCGCGGACACCAGGTCGGCGGGCTTGTCCCCGGCCAGCATCGCGTCGATGTGCTGGTCCACGATCTCCTGGATGCGCGGCTGCAGCGCCTTCATCCGCTTGACGGTGAACTCGCCGACGACGCCGCGCCGCGCCGGGCCGTGTTCCGGCGCGTCCATCCCGATCAGCGACGGACGCAGCCGCGGGCGGCGCTGCATCCCGTCCTTGAAGAGGATCGGGAAGCCGGGGTTGAAACGGTCCGAGCTGAATCGCGGGTCGTTCAGCATCGCCCGCAGATCCTCGTGCCGGTGCAGCACCCAGGCGCGCTGGCCGCTGTGCTCGAGCTCGACGTAGTGCGCGCGAGCGTCGCGGAACCGGTCGTAGCCCGGCGGCGGCGCGAACGGGCAGGTCCGCTTCATCGGGAACGCGGCCTTCTCCGGCTGGGTGCGGACGGGCTGGGCGACTTCGGTCATCTGAACCCCCTGTGGTGGGTTTGCCCCGTTACGGAATGAATGTGGAGGATTACATTCCGGTTCACTGCCCAAGGTACCGAAGTGGAGGATCGCCGTCCACTAGCATCGGGGTGACAATCACTGTCTCTTGGCCGGCCGCCGGCACGTTTGCGCAGCTGACCCGGCATGCGAGAATGCGCGCCAACCGGAAAGACGGAAGGCCGGGCATGAGTGCAGACCCCGAGACGCCGCTGCGAGCGGACGCGCAACGCAACCGCGACCAGATCATCGCCGCGGCTCGCGGCATCTTCGCCAGCCACGGTCCCGAGGTCCCGATGGAGGAGATCGCGCGCGCGGCCGGCGTCGGAGTAGGCACCCTCTACCGGCGTTTCCCGGACCGCGACGCGCTCATCCGCGCGGTCGCGGTGGACAACTTCGCGGGCGTGCTGGACCACGCCAGGCGGCTGTCGAGGGAAGCGCCGACGGCGTGGGAAGCGTTGGTGCAGCTGCTCTACCACGGTGCGGAACTGCAGTTGTCCATGCAGCTGGCCATGTTGTCGCAGCGCGCGCACGAAATTCTCAAGGACGACCCCGAGGTGGCGCACCTGCGTGAAGCGGTGCTGCTCGAGGTCGAAGGGCTGGTCGGCCGGGCGCAGGCCGAGGGGACGCTGCGCAAGGACGTGGGCGCGGGTGACGTCGCGGTGCTGTTCGCCCGCCTCATCCGTCAGCTGCCCGCGCATCGGCTGAAATCGCCGGAGATGGCGACGGCCCGCAACATCGCGATCATGATCGACGGCCTGCGGGCTGGTCCGGCTACGCCGTTGCCGGGGCGGCCGATCGGCAAAGAAGATTTGCTCTGAGGCGTTTCTTCAGACGTGACGGGCCGTCTGGGTTGCTCCCGCGGGGGTGATCTCACAACGGGCCATCGCGTCGCGGGCGGGGACGTCTTATCTCGTGAAAGCCGGTGCGGAGCCACCGGAAAACACGGGAGGGGACGAATCATGAAGAACATCCGCCGAATCGCCGTCGCGGTCGCCGTCGCCGGGGGAGCGGCCGCTCTCTTCGCCGGGACCGCCAGCGCCACGACCGCGGACTCGTCGGCCTTGCAGTGCACGGCGAACCAGTTCAGCACCAAGCTCGTCTACGGCGGGGCCGGTGCGGGCCAGCGCAACGCGGCGCTGCAGTTCACCGCCAACGAAGGCGAGCGGTGCCTCCTGCCTGGCCGGGCCGACGTCAACCTGGTCGGTGCGCACAACGTCCTCGTCAACAACGAAGCGCCGGTTGACGCGCCGCCAGTGCTGATCGCGAACGGTTCGTCGGCGTACGTGCCGCTGCACTGGACCGCGATCGGGTCCGACGACGAGCAAGAGACGCCGAACGCGGTGACCATGACCGCCCCGGCCGACTCCAACCCGCACGGGGACCCGATCGACCCGAACGTGACGGTGGACTGGACCTTCGGCGCGGTGGACGCCGGCGTCGACAGCCACAACCTGGACGTCGGCACCCTGACGGCGGGCGAAGCGCCTGCGGTGTAAGGGTTTCCGGGAGTCAGTCCGCCTGGGTGAGTGCTTCGAGAACCCGCTGCAGCACTTCCCGGGCGGCGTCTCCCTCGGCCGCGACTGTCCACAGTAGATCCGCGACCTCGTGGTACGGGTCGACGTCGCTCGCGATGTGCTCGCCTTCGGGGGTTTCGACCATCGCGACGTCGTCGACGACCCAGAAGTCGGCGGTGACCGGATAGGGCACGACGACGTCCGCCGGGATGATGCCGAAGCGGATGTTGGGGGTGCCGAGCAGCGCGAGCAGCTTGTGCACCTGCCCGATCATCACCTCGCGCGGCGCGTTCGGATACCGCAGCGCGGCCTCGGAGGTGAGCAGTTCGATGGTCCGGCCGGGTTCGTAGAGGATCTGCTGGCGCTGCATCCGCGCCCGGACCGCTTCGGTGATGTCCTGCGCGCCGCCGTGGATCCGGGCGTGGGCCAGCAGCGTATGCCGCGCGTACTCCGGGGTTTGCAGTAATCCGGAGACAATTCGGAGGTCTACCGCCCGAATTCGTAGCGCTCTGGCCTCTCTTGCTATGGATTCCTCTTGTCTGGCCCGGTGTCCGTCGCGGACTTTTTCTTTCCAGCTGGCGTGCGCGTCGCGGACCTCGACCAGTTGTTCCCGCAGTTGCGCGGCCAGTTCCGGCGGTCCGCCGACCGCGGCGACCCAGGCTTCGAGGTCGTCGTCGCCGACGGTCTGCCTGCCGTTCTCGATCTTGCTGACCTTGGGCGCGTTCCAGCCGATGGCCCTGGCGAAATCCTTTCCCGTCTCGTAGCCCGCGTCGACCCGGAGCCGGCGCAGGCGATCGCCAAGCTCTGCCCGGCGTTTCTCGAAACTGGTAGGCACTCGCCCTCGCTAACGCATGCGGAATTCCTCGAACCCGATGGCATCTTCCCACACCTGGGGTCGAGTTTCGAGAAATCCGGGGCGTCTAGTGCGTCTGAATCGCCGGGATGCCCTTGCCTCGCCTGCGCCGGTCGTGGTGCTCAGGCTTCCTGTGGGAAGAACTTGAGCAGGCCGGCCGGGATTTCGACGGCCGTTTCCGTGTCCGGTAGGCCGCGTTCGCGCAGTTGGCGCAGTGCGTGGGCGTCGGTGACCCGGTAGCCCTGGACGACGTACGTGCCGCGGTTGGTGCGATAAGCGTTGGGGCAGTTGCCGCCCGCGCTGGTGGTGCCGAGGAACTCGAGGGCTAGTGCTTCTTCGGGTTGAGCGGGATGCAGGGTCATGTGGAGTCCTCCTGACGTGCTGCTGCGCCTCTGCCGGACACGGGGCGTCGAAATTTCCCCAATGGCTCATGTTGGCAGAGAATTTCGCGAAAGGATAGAGCTGTGGCGCGAAATGTTGGGCCGTGCGCTTCGCTCAGGAGAGCTCGGCGAGCGTGAGCGTCAGCGCGTCGACGAGGTGGGCGCGGGTGCCGGAGTAGACGTTGATCCGCAGCCCGCCGGTGTCGTCCGGGCTGACGAAACTCAGCACGCGCCCGCGACCGGTGAGGTCGATCGCGGACAGCGGGGTGCTGTGCGTCCGGCTGCCGTCCGGCCCGCGAACCGCGACGTGCATCAGGTGCACCGCGTCGCGCCGGGCCCGCATCAGATGCCGCAGTTCGTCCGCGCTGGCCGACGATTCGGCGAGCGGATCGGCGGCGGCGCTGTCGTAGTAGTCCTTGGGCACCTTGAGCGGCCGGAGTTTCGCCGGAGCGCAGCAGGGAAGCAGATCGACGAGGCTGCCGCTGATGTCGCGCGGAGAGACGGGTTCGAGCTGCACGGACCGGTTGTCCGTCACGAGCCGCACGGCCTCCCGCCCGGCCGCCGCGACGAGAATCGCGCCGTTGTCCCCGCGACGGGCGCGGAAATCGCTCCAGGAATACACCTCGCGCCGCGCCTCGGCGAGAAGTTCGAGAGTGTCGCGCAACCGCGGACTGGGCGCACCGCTCGCCGCGAGCCCGAACCGGGCCAGCAGCCCGTACGACTGGACCCGGAGCTTGTCGGCGAACTCGTCGGTCATGAACATCGGCGCGTGCTCGACCACGACGGGCGGATCGCCAAGTTTCTCGTGCCCCCACACGGCGAGAAACGCCAGCCGGGGCATCCGGACCGGTCTCTCGAGGATCGGCATCGCGGCGCCCCTCAGCCGCCGATGGTCGGAGGAGTCGGCGGCAACCCGGTCCGCGGGTCGACGGTGCGCTCGCCGCCGTCATCGTCGTCGAAGGTGAAGGCGGAGTCGGTTTCGAGGCCGTATTTGCGGTGGTGGTCTTCGCGGTCTTCGTCTTTGCCTTTGCCCTGGGCGGGGGTTATTCCGCCGATGCCGGGGGAGCCTCGGGAACCGGGGGCGCCGGCGGTGCCGCGTGCGGAGGGGTTTGCTGCGCGGCCTTCTTCTCCTAGGCCGGTTCCCTTGCCTGGTCTTGGGGGTGGACCGCCTGGTCTGCTGCGGGGTTCGCCTGCGCGGTTGCTTTCCCCTTTCGCGATTCCACCGGTGGCGCCCGCGGTTCCGGGTTTGTTTTGCGGGGGAATGCCGACCAGCCCAGGCGACGAGGTGCTGTTGCCGGATTCGCCGGGGCGGGGCGCGACGGTGGCCGCCGCCGGATCCGGTGCCCATCCGGAAACTGTTGTCCGCTCGTCAGTTCTTGGCTGCGGTGCGATGTCCGGGCTGGGTTTTCCGCTGGGCCCTTGCGTTCCGCCGGGCCCGTGCTGCGTTGCGGGCGGCCCGCTGACCGGCGGCCCGCTGACCGGCGGCGCGGCGGTCGGCGGAGGACCTTCCGGCGGATGCCCCGAGTTTCGGGGTTTCGGGAAAACCGGCGCCTCGTCAGGTCCTTGCCGCGACTTCAGCCGCGAGCTGACGGTGTCGCTCCGCCCGCCGAAATCGTCAAGCCGCCCGTAGTCGGATTGCAGCTGCTGGCTGCCGGTGCGGGCGTGCTGGACGTAAGCCTGATAGCGGTCGACGTTCTGCTGGGCCACCGCGTTGTAGTGGTTGATCTCCTTCTCCGCGTCGGTGTCCCACGGAGTGCTCCGGTCGATAAAGCTCAGGTGCGGCGGCTGGTCCGGCATCGGCTGGAGGGAGGTTTTCATGGCGTCGAACCCGTGCGCGACGTCGGACAAATTGGCGCCGTTGGTAGTGTAGATCGCCGCGGACACGGAGGCGATTTCCGCCAGTGCCCGAATCCGGGTCTGCGCGGCGTCCGCGGCCCGGCCGGTCCAAGCGGATTCGAGTCCGGTGCTCATCCGGGCGACCAGGTCGCTGGCCTCGTGGTGCTGCTCGCCGAGATCGGCGGCGCGGCCGGCGCCCCGGTGCCAGTCGGACGTGCCTGGTCCGGCGAGCACTTTGTGAGCCAGTTCGGGCGCGGAGAGGGCCTCGGCGCCGGTATCGGCCTGGAGTACCGCGGAATAGAACTTGCCGAGATCGTCGATGCGCTCGCCGACCCAGTGGCCGACGTCCTCGAGGATCGAGAAGAAGCCCATCACGAACCCGCCCGCTGCCGGAGATTGCCGATGACCATGTCGGCGACCTTGGCCGTCAGTTCGCACGGGTCGGCTTTTCCTGCTTTGCCGCGGCCGAGGTTCAGCGCGGCGTCGACGGTGTAGTCGTCCGCGATTCCTACGCTGACATCGCAGGAATCATCGAGGCCGATGCCGGTGTAGATCGACCAGGCGACGGCGGGCAGTTCATGGATCGGCGGCAGCGGCCGCCACGTCGTCGTCTTCGGCTTGGTGTTCTGATAGACCGAACTCAGGCCCTGGCGCGTGCGAACGTCGTAGAAAACATTCAACCCCGCGCCGGACTCCAGGTTCCCCCATCGGCAGGACGGCCCGGTCGCCGAGATGTTTTCCGGTTTAGGCGGGGTGGCGGTGGTTCCGAGGATTTCTTTGATCTGCTCCGGCGTGAGCGCGTCGTGGCAGGGGTTTCCGGACAGGACCGAGGGCGGCAACGGCCGGTCGACTTTCGGCGCTCCCGCATAGGGCAGCGAGGCGGCGGCCGGCGACGGGGTCGTCGGCACGGACGGTGCGGGTCCGCCGGAGCAACCCGCAGTGAGGGCAATTGCTCCGATAGCGACGAAAAATGGCGCTGACGAGTGACGGTTCATCCCGCGAAGCCCTTCGCCGAGGCTTCGGATCCGGCGGCTTTCACATCAGCGGTCGCGGTTTCGTCGGCGCTTTCGGTGAGGCTGAGTGCTTGCTCCAGTTTCCGGACGAGTTGGTTCGCGTAGTCGTACATCCGGGTGACAGCCGCCAGGCCCGCGCCGAACGCGCCGTCCTCGGACCCGTCGCCGGTTAACCGCCGGTTGTAGCCAGTGCTTGCCGGCTCGTCCGCGGGCGGCGTCAGTTTGGTCAAGTACGCGGCTGTATTGCGCATGTCGCCGAACTGTTCCCGGGCTTGTCTGGCCAGGTTGAGCATGCTCCGGGCGTCGTCGCGGCTCATCGTGAAACCTGGGCCGGGCGGGGGTGTTCCAGAGTCGGTGATGGTGAAGGTGAAATCCGGCAACCAGTTCTTACCTGCGGCAGCGGCAGGCTGGTCCATGTCCTCGCCCTCCCCAAAACCCGGCGGACATTTCGCGCGACTGTCGGTTCGGTGCCTCACGGCGCTATTCACCGTAGCCGACGGCGCACGCTTAGTCGTGCGGGCGGAGAGAATTTGCAGGAAATCGGCGAGCGATTCGCGCAATTGGGCGAATGCTACTGTTCGGAGGTAATGCAGCTGCGGAAATCTCTGTCCTGAAAAGCGGCGACGCGGCTTCCTGGGTGCGGGGCGGTTCACTCTACTCCTTCTTGGTCGGCCGCCCAACCTAAATACCAAGCCTGCCCGCCGCGCAATTTTTCGAAAGATCGCAGACAAAAACCTCCGTTCCGGGGGTAACCGGAACGGAGGTCTGGGTGAACTCGTCTGTCAGACGCCCATGGGGTGCCAGACCGTCTTCGCTTCCAGGTAGCGCCGGAGGCGGGTGAGGTCTGGCTCGGCCGTCCAGTCCGGTTCGGCGTCCGGGACGGACAGGACCCGTTTCACCGTTCCGGCGGCTTCCTGGGCCAGGGTGACGCGGTCCTCGGGGGTCGCTCCCGTCGGGTCCAGTGCGTTGACGTCGCCGTGGGAGGCCAGCCACGGGCCCAGTTCCGCGGCGCGGCCGGTGAGGATGTTGGCGACCCCGCCGGGGACGTCGGAGGTGGCCAGTACCTCGGACAGCGTGATGGCGGGCAGGGGACGGTCCGCGCTGGAGACCAGGACCGCCGTGGAGCCGGTGGCCAGCACGGGGGCCAGGACGGTCACCAGGCCGAGCAACGAGGACGCTTGCGGGGCAAGGACTCCGACGACCCCCGTCGGTTCGGGCGTGGTGAAGGAGAAGTACGGCCCGGCGACCGGGTTGGCGGCGCCGAGGACCGACGCGATCTTGTCGGTCCAGCCCGCGTACCAGACCCAGCGGTCGATGGCGGCGTCCACCAGGGACTCGGCCTTTTTCGCGGCGACGCCTTCGCAGGCGGCCACCTCGGCGGCGAACTGGGCGCGACGGCCCTCCATCACCTCGGCGACGCGGTAGAGCACCTGGCCTCGGTTGTATGCAGTTGCCGACGCCCAACCGGGGAACGCCTTGCGGGCGGCGGACACCGCGTCGCGCAGGTCTTTGCGCGACGCGTGGGCCGCGTTGGCCAGGAAAGCGCCCTGGGAATCGGTGACCGGATAGACCCGGCCTGATTCCGAGCGCGGAAATTTGCCGCCGATGTACAGCTTGTAGGTCTTGGCTACCGAAATCCGGTCAGACATTGAGGTAGGCCTCCAAACCGGTGCGTCCGCCTTCGCGGCCGAAACCGGACTCCTGGTAGCCGCCGAAGGGTGCGGCGGGGTCGAAACGATTGAACGTATTGGCCCAGACCACTCCGGCCCGGAGCTGGTTCGCCATCCACAGGATGCGCGAGCCCTTCTCGGTCCAGATGCCCGCGGACAGCCCGTACGGCGTGTTGTTCGCCTTCGCCACGGCCTCTTCCGGCGTACGGAAGGTGAGGACCGACAGCACCGGGCCGAAGATCTCCTCGCGGGCGATCCGCATCGACTGGTGGACTTCGGAGAACACCGTCGGCGCGAAGAAGAATCCGCGGTCCGGCACCGGGCACGGGCTGGTCCAGCGTTGCGCGCCTTCCGCGTCGCCGGATTCGACCAGGCCGCGGATCTTCGCCAGCTGCTCGGCCGAGTTGATCGCGCCGATGTCGGTGTTCTTGTCCAGCGGGTCGCCGAGCCGCAGCGTGGACACCCGGTAGCGGAGCTTCTCCAGCACCTCCTCGGCCACCGATTCCTGCACCAGCAGCCGCGAGCCCGCGCAGCAGACGTGGCCCTGGTTGAAGAAGATCCCGTTGACGATCCCCTCGACCGCCTGGTCCAGCGGGGCGTCGTCGAACACCACGTTCGCCGCCTTGCCGCCGAGTTCCAGGGTCAGCTTCTTGCGGGTGCCCGCGACGGTGCGCTGGATCAGCTTGCCGACCTCGGTGGAGCCGGTGAACGCGATCTTGTCGACGTCCGGATGCTCCACAATGGACGCTCCGATGTCGCCGGCGCCGGGCAGGATGTTCACCACGCCCGGCGGCAGCTCCGCCTGCTGGCAGATCTCGGCGAAGACCAGCGCGCTGAGCGGCGTGGTCTCGGCCGGCTTCAGCACCACGGTGTTGCCGGTGGCCAGCGCCGGCGCGATCTTCCACGCCAGCATCAGCAGCGGGAAGTTCCACGGGATCACCTGGCCCGCGACGCCGAGCGGCTTCGGGTCCGGGCCGTAGCCCGCGTAACCGAGCTTGTCCGCCCACCCCGCGTGGTAGAAGAAATGCGCGGCCGCGGTGGGCACGTCGGAATCGCGCGACTCCTTGATCGGCTTCCCGTTGTCCAGCGTCTCCAGCACCGCCAGCTCGCGCGAGCGTTCCTGGATCAGCCGCGCGATGCGGAACAGGTATTTCGCCCGTTCCGTGCCCGGCATTTTCGACCAGACCGACGCGTACGCCTTGCGCGCGGCCTTCACTGCCGTGTCCACATCGGACTCCGACGCGGTGCCGACCTCGGCGAGGATCTCCTCGGTGGCCGGGTTGACCGTCTTGAGCGGCTCGCCCGAACCGTCGACGAACTCGCCGTTGACGAACGGCTTGTAGTGCTCTTTCAGATTGGCCAGTGCGCGCGATTCCGGGGCGGGCGCGTATTCGAAGATGCCCATGTCAGTCCACCGTCACGTAGTCGGGGCCGCTGTAGTGGCCGTCCACCTGGGTGCGCCGCTGCAGCAGCAGGTCGTTGAGCAGGCTCGACGCGCCGAACCGGAACAGCTCCGGCGTGAGCCACTGCTCGCCCGCGACCTCGTGCACGGCGACGAGGTACTTGATCGCGTCCTTCGTCGTCCGGATCCCGCCTGCGGGCTTGACCCCGCGCAGTTCGCCGGTGCGCTCGTGCCAGTCGCGCACCGCCTGCAGCATCACGTGCGTGACCGGCAGCGTCGCGGCGGGCGACACCTTGCCGGTGGACGTCTTGATGAAGTCGCCGCCCGCCAGCAGCGCGAGCCAGGACGCGCGGCGCACGTTGTCGTACGTCGCCAGTTCGCCCGTTTCGAGGATCACCTTCAGGTGCGCCGAGCCGCAGGCCTGCTTCACGGCGCGGATCTCCTCGAACACCTCCAGGTAGCGGCCTTCGAGGAAGGCGCCGCGGTCGATCACCATGTCGACCTCGTCCGCGCCGGCCTCGACGGCCAGCCGGGTGTCGGCCAGCTTCACCTCGCGGCTCGTGCGGCCGGCCGGGAACCCGGTGGCGACGCTCGCCACCCGCACCCCGCTGCCCGCGAGCGCTTCGACGGCCGTCTCCACCAGGTCCGGGTACACGCACACGGCCGCGACGCGCGGGCAGTCCTGCCGCTCAGGGTCCGGCCGCATCGCCTTGGCGGCGAGGCCGCGGACCTTGCCGCGCGTGTCGGCTCCCTCGAGCGTGGTCAGGTCGACCATCGACACCGCGGTGTCGATCGCCCACCGCTTGGCTTCCTTTTTGATGCTCCGGGTCGCGAGTCCGGCCGCGCGCTGCTCGACGCCGACCTGGTCGACGCCGGGCAGCCCGTGCAGGAACCGCCGCAGGCTCGCTTCGTCGCGAGTGACGTCCGTCAGCGGCGACGGGGTTTCCGGCGCCGCTGCCGGGCTGGTGGTAGCTGTCATACCGCTGAGTGTAGGTGCGCGACAGCAGGCGCCGGAGCGCTCACCGGAATCTGTGGACAGCTGGTCACCGGCTCGCGGTTGTCCACAGCCGCGAGCCGTGAGCGGCGGTTTTTGTCGGTGTCGTGTGCAGTCGGGGTCAGGACTCGAGCCGCGGGGCGTTCAGGTCCTTGGCCGGTTTGCGGTACACGACGACGCCGCCCCAGAAGCCGAGGCCGTTGATCGTCACCGTCGGGGCGGTCGGCGGCGCCGGCGGCGCGCCGGACTTGTCCTCCAGCATGAACGCGCCCATGAAACCGATGCCGGTGACGTTCACGTTGATGTCGTCGGGGACGGTGATCTCGATCCCGCCCATGATCGCGATGGCGGTGATCGTGCACGACTTCTCCGCGAACCGGGCGCTGCGCAGGTCGATCTCGGCTCCGCCCCAGAACGCGAAAGTCGTGTGCTGCTGCGGCAGGACCCAGCTGCCCTTGCGCACAGCCCCGGACATCACGCCGATCGACATGGCGGAACCGGGGTGCCCGCCGATGCGGTTGTCCGGCAGCCCGAGCGCGCGCGACGGAGCGGGCTGCAGCGAGGCCGACGCGGCGGTGGCGACCGCGGCGCTGCCGGGCAGGTCGGCGGTCACCGGCTTCAGGTCGGCGAACGTCTTCGCGGAGTAGACGCTGGAGAGCCGCTCTTCCAGCTCGTCGATCGTGATGCGGCCTTCGGACAGGGCCTGGTGCAGGACTTGCGCGACCTGCTCCCGATCAGCGTCCGACACGCGCATCTGGTCCGGGCCCGGCGTGGCTGGGTCTTCACTCACCTGGGGCAGCCTAGCCCTGTCGGGTCGGGCTCGGGTCCATCTAACGGTGGATAGCGGGATCATGGAGTGATGGAATCTGCGTTGGTGGGGGCCCTCGTGCTTCCGGACGGGGCTGTGGTGCGGGGCCGCGGGCTGGGGAAGCCGAAGCCGGAGGGGCCGGAGCCGGAGTTCGGGTTGTATGTGGGATCGCGGCGGATGCGGGCCAAATACGACGCTTCATTGGGGTGGGAGCGGCGGTGGGTGGTTTGGCCGGACTTTTCGCTGCCGCGGGATTGGGAGGGGGCCCGGCGGGAGATCGTGGGGCTGCATGAGCGGGCGGTTGCCGGGGAGGCGGTGGAGGTGGCTTGCCTTGGCGGGGTGGGGAGGACCGGGACTGTGCTGGCTTGTTTGGTGACGTTGGGCGGGGTGGATCCGCGGGGGGCTGTGGAGTGGGTGCGGAGGGAGCATCATCCGCGGGCGGTTGAGACTCCTTGGCAGCGGTGGTGGGTTGGGTGGTTTTCTCGGGGGAGGGTCGGGTGACGGCTCGTCGCCCTGGCGGGCGACATTGCCGGTTGGTGGTTGCGTGGGGCACCCCGAAGCCCGATTGTGCTGACGGTTCGGGGGTGCTTGTCAAGGCGGGAAAGATGCCTTGACAAGCACCCCCGAACCGCAGGGAGGCTTCGTATCGGGGTGCGGGGGAGGGGCTGGGTGCCTCGCTGTTTGGGTGCAGTGGTGCGGTTTTAGGGCTGGGTGCCTCGCTGTTTGGGTGCAGTGGTGCGGTTTTAGGGCTGGGTGCCTCGCTGTTTGGGTGCATCGGTGCCTGTTTGGGGCCGTGAGGGAATCAGGGGCATCGAGGGTTCCCTCGCGGAAGTAATCGGGCCCACGAAGGTGCGGGGGAAAGAGTGGCGTCTTCGGGGGCGGCGGCTAAGTTGTCGCCATGGATGTGCATGTCGTCGATCACCCGCTGGCCAAGGCTCGTCTCTCGACCATGCGGGACGCTCGGACCGACAGTGCTGCGTTCCGGGCCGCGCTGCATGAGTTGACTGTCATGCTCGTCTATGAAGCCACTCGGGATGTGCCGGTGCGTACTGAGCGCATCCACACCCCGGTCGCGCGGACTGATGCGTATCGGCTGGCCAGTCCGCCTCTGCTGGTTCCGGTCTTGCGGGCCGGGCTGGGGATGGCTGACCAGGCGCACAAGCTGATCCCCGATGCGCAGATGGGGTTCGTCGGTCTCGCTCGCGACGAGGAGACCCTTCAGCCGACTCCGTATCTCGAGTCTTTGCCTGAGTCGCTCGCGGACCGGCCGGTGCTGGTGCTTGATCCGATGCTCGCCACTGGCGGTTCGATGGAGTACACGATTCGCCTGCTCACCGATCGTGGTGCTACTGACGTCACCGCTATCTGTGCGCTCGCCGCGCCGGAGGGGCTCGCGCATCTGGAGCAGACTGGGCTGCCGGTTCGGGTGGTCACGTCGAGCATTGACGAGCGGCTCAACGATTCCGGGTTCATCGTGCCGGGGCTCGGCGACGCGGGGGACCGGCAGTACGGCGCTAGGTGAGCCAGCCGGAAGCGTTGGCGTGCAAGGCTTTTTCGTACGCGTCGGAAACGCTGAAGCTGTCCGGCAGGCGGCCGGACAGTTCCAGCGACACCAAGCCGTGCACGAAACCCCACAGGCTGACGGTGATCAGTTCCGGCGCGACGTCCTGGAACTGGCCGGACGACACGGCGGTGCGGACCACGCCCATCAGCGGGGCCAGGGTGGCTTGCGCGACCTCGTCGGCCTCGGCGTTGGGTTCGAAACCCGGCACCGAGCGGCTGAACATGATCGCGTACAGGTGCGGGTCGGCGAGGGCGCTTTCGCGGTAGGCGATGCCAAGGCGCACGAGGTCGGTTACCGCGTCCCCGGACAGCGGCACCCTCGCCAGGCGGGCGCCGAAGCGGCGGAAGCCTTCTACGTACAGCGCGTTCACCAGGTCCGGTTTGCTGCCGAACAGCGAGTACACCGCGGTGGTCGACGTGCCCGAGTCGGCGGCCAGTTTTCGCAGCGACAGGGCCTTGGGGCCGTCGGCGGAGATCAGTTCGCCTGCCCGGTCCAGGAGCTTCAGCCGGAGGGTTTCGTCGTGCGTTCGGGGGCGAGGCATGTACCCAGCGTAACGCAACAACGTTATAAAACGCGAGCGTGACCACTGGTTTTGGATTTGACCTGGAGTGCACTCCAGGTCGTACTGTCGGGCGCATGAGCTACTCGATAGCGGAAGCCGCACGACGTAGCGGCCTGTCGATCGACACCCTCCGGTACTACGAACGGATCAAGCTTCTCGAACCGCCCGCCCGCGATTCGGCGGGGCGGCGCGCCTACTCGGACGAGGACCTGAACTGGCTCGGCTTCCTCACGAAGCTGCGGCTGACCGGGATGCCGATCAAGGCCATGCGCGAGTACGCCTCGCTGCGCCGGCACGGGGTGGCCAGCGCGGGACGGCGCAAGGCGATCCTCGTGGAGCAGCGGCAGTCGGTCGCCGACCGGATCGCCGAGCTGCAGGGTTGTCTCGACATTCTGGACTACAAGATCGCCAACTACGAGCAGATCGAGCGCAAGGCCTTCGGCGTCGCGCCCGAGATGGAGGGAATTTCCGCGTGATCGGTACGAGGAAGCTCGGCGCGCTGGAGGTCGGGGCGCAGGGGCTCGGCTGCATGGGGATGAGCGCGGCCTACGGCGTGCGCGACAACGACAGCGAGTCCATCGCCACTGTGCACCGGGCGCTGGAGCTGGGGGTGACCCTGCTCGACACGGCCAACGTGTACGGCGCGGGGGAGAACGAAAAACTCGTCGGCAAGGCCATCGCCGACCGTCGCGACCAGGTCGTTCTCGCGACGAAGTTCGGCATCGTGCACACCGACGAGGGCATGGCCGCGCGCGGGGACGCCGCGTATGTGAAGCAGTGCTGCGACGAATCGCTGCAGCGGCTCGGGGTCGACCACATCGACCTCTACTACCAGCACCGCGTCGACCCGAATGTCCCGATCGAGGAGACCTGGGGCGCGCTCGCCGAACTGGTCCAGGCCGGGAAAATCCGCTATGCCGGGATTTCCGAGGCGGGTGCGGAGACGATCCGCCGGGCGCACGCGGTGCATCCGGTCACCGCGCTGCAGAGCGAATGGTCGCTGTGGACGCGCGGCATCGAAGGCGAAATCCTCGACACCTGCCGGGAGCTGGGCATCGGAATCGTGCCGTTCTCGCCGCTGGGCCGCGGGTTCCTGACCGGCGCGGTCACCTCGGTGCGGGAGCTGCCCGAGGGCGACATGCGCCGGGGCCTGCCGCGGTTCGCCGAGGACAACTTCGCGCGCAACATGGCGATCGTCGAGGCGCTGCGCGCGCTGGCCGCGGACAAGGGCGTCACGGCGGGGCAGCTGGCGCTCGCCTGGGTGCAGGCCAAGGGGGCCGACGTCGTGCCGATCCCGGGCACGAAGCGGCGGAAGTACCTGGAAGAGAACGTCGCCGCGGCCGAGCTGGAACTGTCCGAAGAGGACCTCGCGGCGATCGAGAAGGCCGCTCCGGCCGACGCGGTCGCGGGCGAGCGGTACCCGGAGGCGCTCGCGCGCGTCACCGGCAAGTAGCCGCCGGGCCGGTGCCCCGCCTCCGCCGCGGGGCACCGATGTCCCGGGGACCGGGTACGTTCTGAGGGATTTCTGAGATCTTCCGACCACTCTGATCGCCGTCAGTTCAAGGCGACGCGGGAGGTCGGTGTCATGGCGGACGTGCTGGACTACCTGGTGGTCGGAGCCGGGCCGGCGGGATTGCAGCTCGGGCGGCAGCTGGGCGGGGCCGGGCGCGGCTACCTGGTCCTGGAGCGCGGGTCCGTGCCCGCCGCCTTCTTCACGCGCTTTCCCCGGCACCGCACGCTCATCTCGGTCAACAAGAAGCACACCGGCTGGACCGACCCCGAGCTGAACCTCCGGGTCGACTGGAACTCGCTGCTCGACGACGGGCCCGACCCGCTCGTCTTCACCGACTACAGCGCCGAGATGTTCCCGCCGGCGGACGCGTTCCTGCGCTACACCGCCGATTACGCGGCGAAACACGACCTCAAAATCCGGTACGACACCGAGGTGACGCGAATTTCGCGCGCGGACGACGTCTTCACGGTCGCCGCCGCGGACGGGGAAACGTTCCGTGCCCGGCGGCTGATCATGGCGACCGGCGTGACCAAACCGTACGTCCCGGATGTGCCGGGGATGGAACTGGTCGACCAGTACTCCGATTACGACACCGATCCCGAGCAGTTCACCAACCAGCGCGTTCTCGTGCTGGGCAAGGGAAATTCGGCGTTCGAGACCGCCGACAGCATCAACGCCTACGCCGCGGTGCTGCACGTCGCGGGTCCGCGGCCGGTCAAGCTCGCGTGGCGGACGCACTTCGTCGGGCACCTCCGCGCGTTCAACGCTGGCGTGCTCGACATGTACCAACTCAAGCTGCAGCACGCGATCCTCGACGGCGACGTCCGCGAGATCACCAAGGACGACGACGGCTACCACGTCAAATTCGCCTTCGCCCGCGCCGATGAACTCGTCAAAGAGATCCGTTACGACCGGGTCATCGCGGCGACCGGATTCCGGTTCGACGCCTCGATGTTCGATGAGGACTGCCGTCCGGAACTGACCATCAACGACCGGTTCCCGGCACAGACGTCGTCCTGGGAATCGGTGAACGTGCCGGGACTGTATTTCGCCGGGACGATCACCCAGGCTCGCGATTTCAAGAAGGCCACCAGCGCGTTCATCCACGGCTATCGCTACGGCGTGCGCGCGCTCTCCAAGGTGCTCGACGAGCGTTACCACGACACCGAATGGCCAAGCACGGTGGTGGCCAACAAAACCGGTGAACTGGTCGACGCCGTGATCGGCCGGATCAACCGTACTTCCGCGCTGTACCAGCAGTTCGGCTTTCTCGCCGACGTCCTCGTGGTCGACGGCGACCAGGCTCGCTACTACGAGGAAGTCCCGGTCGACCGATTCCACGACACCCCCATCGGGCAGAGCGCCAACGCGTTCGTGATCACCCTCGACTACGGACCGGATCACGACAAGATCGACCCGTTCGACTTCACCGTCACCCGCGCGAGCCAGGACGTCGCGAACGATTCCGGCGAGGGCCATTACCTGCACCCGATCGTCCGGCATTACCAGGGCGGCGAATTGGTCGCGACCCATCACGTCACCGAGAACCTCGAAAACGAGTGGAACCGTCCGGTGCACGTGGACGCGTTGACGGCCTTCTTCACGAAGCAGCTCTGACATGCGCACGATCGCGGAGCTGGAAGCCCTCGCGCGGGAACGGATGGAACCAGCGCACTACGACTATTACGCCGGTGGCGCGGGCACTGAAGCCACCTTGCGGGCCAACGAGGAAGAATTCCGCCGCCGGGTGCTCGTGCCGCGGGCACTGCGCGGAGTCGGCAAACGCGACCTGGCGGTGGAAATCGCCGGATCGCCGTTGTCGATGCCGATTTTGGTGTGCCCGACGGCATTCCACCGGCTCGCGCATCCGGACGGCGAACTCGCGACCGCGCAAGCCACCGCGGAAGCGGGCACCGTCTTCGTGTGCAGCATGGCTTCGACGACGGCGGTCGAGGACGTCGCCAAAGTCGCGGACGTGTTCTGGTTCCAGCTATACGCGCAGTCAGACCGGGAGTTCACCGAAGCGGTCATCAGCCGGGCGGAGAACGCGGGCGCGCGGGCATTGGTGGTGACAGTCGATTCCGCGATACACGGACGACGGGAACGCGAATACCGGCACGCCTTCCATGATCTCCCGCCCGGATTGGCCGCCGAGAATATGCGCGACGCGACGGGTCGCGTGCGGAACATCGAAATGCCCGCCGACCTGACCTGGGAAGACCTGGACTGGTTGCGTGAAGCCACGAAAATGCCGGTGCTGCTCAAGGGAATACTGCATCCGGAGGACGCCCGACGCGCGGTAGCAGCCGGAATCGACGGGCTCGTAGTGTCCAATCACGGCGGCCGTCAACTCGACGGTGCGATTTCAAGCCTCGCCGCACTGCCGGACATTGTGTCCGTCGTGGACGGTCAACTGCCGGTGCTCCTCGACGGTGGCGTGCGGAGCGGCGCGGATGTCGTCAAGGCGCTCGCACTCGGCGCGGACGCGGTCGGCGTCGGCAGGCCGGTGCTGTGGGGGCTCGCCGCGGCGGGCCAGGAAGGGGTCGCCGAAGTGCTGGAACGGTTGCGCGAGGAAACGGACACCGCGCTCGGGCTGTGCGGCGCACGCACGCCCGGCGAGCTGACCCCGGACCTGGTCCGATGAAACGGCTCGTGCTCGCCGGGGCAGCCGGGCTGGTCGCTACGAGCCCGAGGTGGCTGCCCGGCCGCGTGGTCGCGCTGCGGAACCGGATTTTCGCGCTGGTCAACGGGAACGAGGGCTACCAGGTGCCGGTCGAGGACTTCCGCCGGGTGTACGCCGATCCGGCGGCCGACGGGCGCAGCGAGGGGGCCGCGCTGTCGGACCTGTTCTGGTACTGGCTCGCGCCCGGACCGCAGGTGCACCAGGAACACCTCGAACCGGGCCCGCGCTACGACGAGGTCGCCAAAACCACCCGGGCCATCCTGGTCAAGCCGAAGGCGGAAGCGCAGGCGCTGACCGAACGGGTCGCCGCGCGCGTGCTCGACCGGATCGAAACCGGGCCGGGACGGCTGATCCGGCTGCGCGACGAGATGATGCCGGTCTGGGCCGAGCTGTACTACGAGCTGGTGTTCGGCGAGGAATGCCCGCCGGAGGCCCGGGACCTGATCGTCGGGCACGCCGACGACGTGGTGTCCGCGCTGAAGTGCGTGCGCCCGCGCAACATGCGCCGTCGCGCCCGGCTCACCGAGTACCTGCGCCGCCGCCTCGACGACGTGCCGCATCCGCTGCCGTCCCGGCTCACCCGCGAGGAGCAGGTGTTTTACCTGCAGGGCACGTTCTTCAACACCGCGGTCGTGCAGATGTCCGAGGCGATGGCGCATCTGCTGATGGTGCTGGCCGAACACCCGCAGGTGCAGCGCCGGCTGGCGGAGAATCCGGACGACGACGAGTATTTCGACCGCGTGCTGGACGAATGCCTGCGCACCTACCCGCTGTTCGGCATCGCGCACCGCATCGCCACCGGCGACATCGAGCTGGCCGACCGGACCATCGACGCCGGCACCGTGCTGCTGTTCAACTACCCGGAATTCCACCACGCCGGAGTAGACCGGCCGGAGGAGTTCGACCCGGAACGCTGGGCTGGTTGCCCCGCGCACCAGCAGAAAAATTTCCTGCCGTTCGGCGTCGCGCAGAACCGGCCGTGCCCCGCGCGCGGCCTCGCCCCGGTGACGATGCGCGTGGTCACCCGGGAATTCCTGCGCCGGTTCAGCCTCGCCACGAGCGCCGGGCACACCCGGTCGATCCCCAATCGCGGACCGGTTTTCCTCGCCCCGCGCGGATCGCGGAGAAATCCCCGGACCCCGCTGGCCTACCTGGCGGTGCGCGATCGCTGGGAAGACGTGTGGCGCAGCCTCGCGCAGCTGGTGTTCGGCACCTACATGGTGGTCGACGCGCGGCGGCTGCGGTTGTGCACCAAACACTTCCAAGGAGGAACCCGATGAGTGCCGCCGAAGCCGCACCAGCGTTTTTCCTGGCCGCGGTGGTGATCCTGGCCGCCTGCCGGGCGGTGAACGCGCTCGCCGTGCGGCTCGGGCAGCCGCCGGTGGTGGGCGAGATGGTCACCGGCGTGCTGCTGGGCCCTTCGCTGCTCGGGCTCGTCGCGCCGGGCGTGCAGGAATGGCTGTTCCCGGATTCGGTGCGGACGCTGCTCTACCTCGGCGGCCAGATCGGGTTGGTCATCTACATGTTCGGCGCGGGCTACGAATTCCGGCTGAGCGCGCTCAAGGAAGGGAGGAAAACCGTCGCCGCGGTCTCCGCCGCCGGCACCGTCGTGCCGCTGGCGCTCGGCGTGGGGGTGAGCGTGCTCGGCGCGAACTGGGCCGGAATCCTGAAACCCGGGGTGTCGCCGGTGGTTTCGGCGGCGTTCGTCGCGGTGGCGCTCGCGATCACGGCGTTCCCGATGATGGCGCGGATCATCACCGAACGCGGGTTGGGCAGCACGAGGTTCGGTTCGCTCGCGCTGGCCTGCGGCGCTCTCGACGACGTCCTCGCCTGGATTCTGCTGGCGGTCGTGCTCGGCATGCACGCCGGCACCGCAGGCCCGATCGCGACGGCCATCGGCGGCGGCGTGCTGTTCGTGCTGCTGGTGTGGCTGGTGGTCCGCCGGATCGTGGCCCGGGTGATGGACAATCCGCGGGTATCGGTGGATCAGCGGATGCTCGTCACCGCCATGTTCCTCTTCGGTGCTGCCTGGTTCACCGACATCATCGGCTTGTACGCGGTGTTCGGCGCGTTCATGCTCGGGCTGGTGTTTCCTCGCGGCGAGGCGGCCGACGCGGTGCTCGCGCGGATCATGCCGGTCGGCCGGGTGGTGTTCCTGCCGCTGTTTTTCACCTACTCCGGCCTCAACACGCGATTCGCGCTGCTCGCCGACCCGAAGCTGCTGCTGTTCGCGCTGCTCTGCATCGCGGTCGCGGTGCTCGGCAAACTCGGCGCGTCGTGGGGCGCGGCACGGGCGACCGGCGAACCGCAACCGGTCGCGGTGCGGATCGGCGTGCTGGTGAACGCGCGCGGATTGATGCAATTGGTCGCACTGAACGTGGGGCTGTCCGCCGGAATCGTTTCGCCCGCCCTGTTCACCGTGCTGGTGCTCGTCGCGCTCGTCACCACGATCATGACCTCGCCGGTGCTCGGCTGGCTGGACAAACGCGACGCCCGCCGGTACGCGGACGGGGAAATGCCCGAATTCCTCCTCACCGGGCGAAGCTGAGCGATTGCCTACGAAAGTCGAGGGTCGGATGGCCGGATCACTGCGAGTATGGACCTGTGCACGATGAGGCAGAGACCCCGGCGGCTTCCCGGGTGCTCCTGGTCGAGGACGATCGCGACCTCGCCGGGATGCTCGTCGAATTGCTCGCCGGAGAAGGTTACGAGACCGAAGTGGCCCACGACGGCCAGCGCGGCCTGCATCTTGGGCTCACCGGACGGTACGAGGTGGTGATTCTCGACCGGCGGCTGCCGGTGGTCGACGGCCTTGCGGTGCTGGCCCAGCTGCGCCGCCGGGCGGTGCCCGCGCGGGTGCTGGTGCTGTCCGCGCTGGGCGAGCTGGCCGACCGGGTGCACGGCCTCGACACCGGGGCCGACGACTACCTGGTGAAACCGTTCGAGACCGACGAACTGCTCGCCCGCGTGCGCGCGTTGTGCCGCCGCGACACCGAGCACGCCGAATCCCTCCCGCTCGGCGCGGCGGCGCTCGACCTGCAGCGGCACGAGGTCGTGCTGCCGCGCGGCGAACGGGTGACGCTGTCCGGCCGCGAGTTCGAGCTGTTGCGCACGCTCGCCCAGCGGCCCAAGGCAATCCACCCGCGCGCGTCGCTGCGGGCGGGGGTGTTCACCGAGTCGGCGGCGGAGTCCATTGTGGACACCTATGTGTACTACCTGCGGCGGAAGCTGGGCCGGGACGTGGTGAAGACCGTGCACGGCCTCGGCTACCAGATCGGGGCGGTGTGACCACCGTCGTCGCCCCGGAGGCGCGAGCGCTGCGGCGCGCGCGGCGGACCATCGCGAGTCAGATCGCCGTGGTGATCACCATGGTCGTCCTTGCCGCGGGGGTGATCGCGTACTGGGTGCTGCTGCGCGGGCAGGCCGCGGAGACCGAGCGGCAGCTGGAGTTCGCGCTGGGGCACGGACTTTCCGCGACCCCGCCCGGATGCACTTACCTGGTGACGCCGCGGGGGCACGCTCCTGCCGGGCGGCTGCCGTTCACGCCCCCGCCGGTGCCGCCAGTGCCGAACGACGGCGACGCGGTGACGGAAGAACGCGTGCTCGACGGTGCGACGTACACCATCCGCACGGTCAACCGCGGCGGCGAGGTCTGGCAGGCGTATTTCAACGAGCACTACCTGATCTCCGACCGCGAACAGCTGTTGTTAGGGCTCGGGGTGGCCGAGCTGGTGGTGCTGCTCGCGTCGGTGCTCAGCGGGTATCTGCTGGCCGGACGGGCGATCCGGCCGTTGGGCGAGGCGTTGCGACGGCAACGAACGTTCGTCGCCGACGCGTCCCACGAGCTGCGGGCGCCGCTCACCCGGTTGCACACCCGCACCCAGCTCCTGGCCCGGCGTGGCGCCGCCGGACCGGACGAGCTGGAAGCCCTCGTCTCGGGCACCCGGGAACTGGGTGCGGTCGTCGACGATTTGCTGTTGTCCGCGCAGGCTGGTTCCGAGCGGCCGCATCTGGAGCCGGTGCAGCTGGCGGTGCTGGCGGAACAGGCCGTGGCGGCGGAATCGGACCGTGCGAACGACCGGCAGGTCGACCTCCGGCTGAGCCGTTCGCCGGGGTTGGAGGACGTGGTGCCGGGCGTGCCGACCGCGTTGCGGCGAGTGCTGTCCGCCTTGCTGGACAACGCGATCGGGCACACGCCACCGGGCGGGTCGATCGAGGTGATCCTCGCCAACCCGGACGCCCGGCATGTCGAACTGCGGGTGTGCGACACCGGCACGGGCTTCCCGCAGCACGAAGCGGACCGGCTTTTCGAGCGGTTCGCCCACGGGCCGCACGGCGAGGGCCGCCGGTTCGGGCTGGGGCTGGCGTTGGTGCAGGAGGTCGTGACCGGACACGGCGGGACGATCGCCGCGGTCGGAAAGCCCGGGGTGGGCGCGACGTTCACGTTGCGTTTTCAACGGGCTTGAGCTTGCCGGCCTGGAACTTCTTGTACAGGAAGAAATAGAGCTTGATGTACTGGCCGACCAGGACGGCGTTGATGATCGTGCCCTCGCGGATGAAATGCGGTCCGCCGAGGAAGAGCAGCCCGATGCCGGCCGAGATGGCGAGCAGTGTGCAGTCGAAGACGGTTTTGATGTTGCCCCATTTCCGGCCGGTTTTCTTCTGCAGGGTGTTGACGAACAGGTCGATCGGCATCAGCACGAGATTGGCGCGGATCATCAGGAAAAGCCCGAAGGCCAGCATCGCGTCGGCGAGGAACAGCAGCGCGAGATTAGCCGCGTAGGGCGCCAGGGAGATCCATTTCGTCGCCATCAGGTTGAAGTCGAGCAGTGCGGCCAGGATCAGCGCCGGGACGAGCGAGAGCAGGTGGCGGAGCTTGAACGCCCTCGGCAGCACTAGGAAAGTCAGCCCGAGCATGAGCACTTCGAGCAGGAGATTGAACGTGCCCTGGCTGAGCGGCGGGAGCACGAGCGTCATCGTGCGGGTCAGGCTGCTTTGCGGGGAAATGCCGATCCCGGCCCGGATGGCCAGGCCGAGACCGAGTGTCAGCAGGTAGATTCCGGCGACATAGACAATCCAGCGCCGTACCACGTTGCCGTTGTCGATGACTCCCGCGTCTTTGTCGTAAGGCACGACCGCGACCTCCTCGTCGAGGGTTACTTCATGAATCCGAAACGGTCGAGCGAGATGAACAGGGTCAGGAGTTTGTTGACGACGGGCTCGCCCTCGTTGTGGTTGCCCAGCTTTTCGAGGGCGGCGTCGACCGAGCGGGTCGCGTCGACGAGTTCGGCGAGGTCCATGTCGGCCATTACGCCGTAGAACTCCAGCGGCAGACAGGCTTTCTGCTCGCCCTCCTCGGTCACGAGGCAGCCACCGACCAGCGTGTCCAGCTGCTTCAGGTTGGCGCACATCTCCGCGCTTTCGCTGCCCACGCTCACGAAGTACGCCGACGGGGCGGGCCAGAACGTCGATACCGCGCCGCGGTCGATGGACACGCCTTTGAACAACCCGGTGACGATGTGCCGCTCTCCGTCGGCGTAACGCTGCACGACCGCAATTCGATTGAGCCGCACGCCTTCGTGTTCGGGAACGATCCTGCCGTCGCGGAACGGTACCCAGATCTCCTGGGCGAACTTGAGATGTCCGCGGCCGTAGACGTCGAAGAGCAGTACCTTCGCCTGATCGCCCTCGGGCGAGATTTCGCTCGGTGTCAGGTCGAGTTGTTCGGGTGCCAGGTCGGCGAGGCCCGGCTTCGGTTGCTTGGCCAGGCTGGAGTAATCGATGCCGACGCGGTTGAGCAGCTTGCGGTCGCGGGCCACCAGTTCGCCGCCCTTGAACACGTATCGCGGGTTGATTTTCGCGAGGCTGTCGGTGAGAACGATGTCCGCGAAGCGGCCTGGGCTGAGCGAACCGAGGTCACGGTCCTTGTGGAAGGAACGGGCGGCGTACAGGGTGCCCATTTTGATCGCCTTGATCGGCGGCATGCCCATCTCGATCGCCAGCGAGATCACCCAGTCGAGATGGCCTTGCCGCAGGACTCGATCCACTGAGATGTTGTCGGCGCAGAGCTGGAAGTTCTCCGCGGGCCAGCGCCGTTTCACGATGGCGCGCAACATGGTCCGGATGACTTCCGGGCTTCCGACACCGAACTTGATCTGCGTGTTGAGACCGTACCGGACGCTCTTTTCGATGTCGTCCTCGTTCCAGACGTCGTGGTTGTTGTCGACGCCGATCGCGGGCAGGTAGTTCAACAGCATGTCCGGCAACGCCGTGACGCCCCAATGGCAGTTCACGAATCCGGAATTCGCCCGGCCCAGCGCGGCTTTGCGGAAGTCTTCGGCGTTCCCGGTCATGTAGGAGAGGTGCGCCAGTTCGCCCAGGCCGATCACCGGATCCATCTTCAGCATGGCCTCGGTGACGTCCGTCGAGGTCTTCTTCCCCGGTGCGAACGCGTAAAGCCGGTACGGCAGCTTTTCGTGGTCAGCGAACAAGGTCTGGACGGCTTCCACCGCCTCGTCCCCGGCCGCGCTGGCGAAATCCAGGGTTTCCCCGAAGACCGTGGTCGTTCCGCTCGGGACGATCGCCTCGCCGAACGCCGCCGGATGCGCCAGCTGGGACTCGAAATGCAGATGCGAGTCGATCAATCCGGGGATCGCGTAAAGCCCTTCGCCGTCGAAAACCTCGCGCACCCGCACGATCGACTCGTCGGGGTTCAGCGCGATGATCCGCTGCCGGTAAACGAGAAGCGAGCCGGGACAGACACTTTCCGTGTGCACGTCGACGATGTGAAGATTGTGCAGCAGCAGGTCCGCTTCCTGCTCTCCGGAGAGAATGTCGAAGATCGTCCGCACGTGATCTTCTTGCGCGGCAACGTCTTCCGCCGCGAGCGGGGGATAGGTTGGCGATTCCAGCACGGTTTCCTCACTTCGATGTCGTTGGTGCACTGATAGAACCCGCACCGCACCGTTGCTGACAAGCATTCATTTTCGTACGACGTGTACTCTTTTTTCGTACACTTAGGAGGTCCGCCCGTGCTCCACTCCCGGTTGCTGCAGTACATCGACGAAGTGGCGCGCCTCGGGTCCATCCGCGCGGCCGGTGCGCGGTTGCACGTCGCGCCGTCGGCGATCAACCGGCAGATCCTGCTGCTGGAAGCGGAACTCGGCGAGCAGCTGTTCGACCGCCTGCCGCGCGGGATGCGTCCGACGCCCGCCGGGGAGGCGCTGCTCGCGCACGTCCGGCGCACGCTGCAGCAGTACCGCGAGACCGTCGCGGACATCCGTGACCTGCACGCGCTCGGCAGCGGCGAGGTCGTGATCGCCACGATGACCGGTCTGGCCAGCAGCGTCGTCGCGACGGCCGCGGCGGCGTTCCGCGGCAGGCACCCGAGAGTCCGGATCTCGATCCGCACGATGACGACGCAGGACATCCTGCGTGCCGTGGAAGCCAGCGAAGCCGACCTCGGGCTCGGCTTCAACGTCCCGCCGTCCGCGCATCTCGAGGTCTGCTGGCAGATGAACACGCGGCTCGGCGTCGTCGTCGCCCCGCACCACCCGCTCGCCGGGCCGGATCCGATCCCGCTCGCGCAGTGCCCGCCCTACCCGCTGATCTTCGCCGACCGGTCGATGGTCATCCACGGCATCGTCGCGGAAGCGTTCGCCAAGGCGGGTCTCGACATCGAACCGGCCTTCCACACGAACTCAATCGAAACGATGAAACGCCTCGCGGCCTCAGGAGACGCCATCGCGTTCCTCAGCGAATTCGACATCGCGGAGGAAATCCGAGACGGACGGCTCGTCTTCCGGCCGGTTCGGGACGCGTTCAGCAACAACGTGGTTTCGTTGGTGCGGCGGGAGAAACATGGCCATGGCTTGGCGAGTCTGTTGCTGGCGGAGGACATCGTGGGCGCGCTGACCCAAACCCAGACCCCGCGACCGTAACCCTCAGTCGGTGAGGGTGTCCGTCGGCAACAACGCCCGCAACCGCCGAGTCGTCGCCTCATACTCCACGTACGCGCGTGAATTCTCCGGCCCGCCCGCGGCCATCAGCTCGTCGTGCGCGATCGCCTGCTCCGCGATCACCGAAGCGAGCAGCAGCAAAAACCGCGTCGAACGTTCCGAGCGGAGGGCCATCTCGGCGGAACCGGGAAGGCCGCGTTCGGCGAACCCCTCGAACGCGGCCGTGTTCTCGCGTTGCTTCTCCGCCAGCAACCGGCAGGTCGCCGATTGCTGGCGGAGCTGGTCGGCATAAGCCAACTGCGGCGAAGCGGCATCCCCGGGCTGGCTCACGCCCGCCATGATGCCTGGTCTTCGCCGCGGCTACCTACTGGATCGGTTCTCAGAACACGACGACCGTGAACACCGCGGAGGCGGCGGCGGTGAACAGAGTGGATTCGGGGTGGAAGACCCGCAGCGTCAGGGTTCCGGACACGTTCAACCGGACACCGAGGTCGAAGTCGTGGTCCGGGGCGCACGAGGTGGAGGCGAGGTTCACCCAGACCCCGGCGCGGATTTCCTGCTGCAGGTAAAGGATCCCGTCGTCGTCGGCGCGTCCCGCGGGGCCGGTCGCGAAGCGGCCGTGGACCCGGATCTGCTCGCCCTTGCGCACCTTGGCCTTGACCGGCACGGCCTTGAGGTGGACGGGCTTCTTCTTCGCCATCTGATGCGCGGCGGGAACCGCGGCTGGAGCCGTGGCCTGGGCGGGCAGGGCCGTCGCGCAGAGGCCGCTGAGGGCGAGGGGCAAGGCGAGACCGGCCCATCGGGCGCGGCGCCGCATCGAGGTCGTAGTCATGAACTCCAGCGCAGTGCACCGCCGCCCGCTTCGCCGCCCCATTCCCTCGACCGTCGGGTGACAGCCACCAGCAAGAGGGACCAAGAAGTTTCGTGACAGTGTTTTAAAACAGTGTTATGGTCGCTTCGCACCCCAAGGAGGCAACCATGCACGGCCCAGTCCAGTTGTTCACCGTCATCGCGCTCGTATCGCTGCCCACCGTCATGTACGGCGGCTACGCGCTGAGCGGCGTCCTGCGCCGCGGCGACCTCACCGAGAAGCAGCGCGGGTTCTTCCGCGCCGGGCACGCGCACGCCGGTGTGCTGCTCGTGCTCACGCTCGCCGCGTTGCAGCTGGTCGAGCACGGCGGACTCGGCGACACCGCGCGCTGGATCGTCTGCTTCCTGCTGCTGTTCGGCGTGCTCGCGCAGTCCGGCGGATTCTTCCTCGCGATGCTGCGCACCCGCGTCGGCATGAGCGTCACCACCGGCGGCGCGGTGCTGCTCGGCGCGGCGATGCTGCTCACCGCGTACGGCGTCGCGTTCCCCTGACAAATCGGCTGGCGCCGGGTCGTTAAGCTGGATGACGTGCCTGAATACCTGTCAACCGCGCCTGTCAAGGGGACCCGAGACTTCCTCCCCGCCGAAATGTCCGTCCGCACGCAGGTGTTCGGCCATCTCTACGACGTGCTGGAGCGCTACGGCTACCTCCGCTACGACGGCCCGATCCTGGAGCAGGCGGAGGTCTACGAGCGGAAGTCCGGCCAGGAGATCGCCGACCAGCAGCTGTACACGCTCACCACGCGCGGCGGCGAGCGGCTCGCGCTGCGCCCGGAGATGACGCCCTCGGTGGCCCGGATGATCGCCGGCCACGCGAAATCGCTGTCGTTCCCGGTGCGCTGGTACAGCCACCCGAACTGCCACCGCTACGAGCGTCCGCAGCGCGGCCGCGTGCGCGAGCACTGGCAGATCAACGCCGACATCTTCGGTTCGGAAAGCGCGAACTGCGAGATCGAGATGTTCGAGCTGATCCACGACCTGATGGGAGCGGTCGGCGCGACTTCGGACATGTTCGCGGTGCGGGTCAACGACCGGAACCTGCTGTCGTCGGCGCTGACCGACGTCGTCGGCATCTCGCCGGACCACCTGCCGCAGGTGTTCGCGCTCGTCGACCGGTGGGAGAAGACCTCGGCCGAGGACCACGCGGCGAGCGCCGCCGAGATCGGGCTGTCGGACAAGCAGTACGAGAAGCTCGCCGAGACCCTTGGTTCCGGCCCGGCGCTGCTCGACGAGCTGCCCGAGACGGTCAAGGCCGAATCGAACCTGGTCAAGGTGCTCTCCAGCAGCGCGGCGAGCCTGGTCCGGTACGAACCGCTGATCGTGCGCGGGCTGGCGTACTACACGTCGACCGTGTTCGAGGTCTTCGACACCTCGCCGCAGAACCGCCGGGCGCTGTTCGGCGGCGGCCGGTACAGCAACCTCGCCTCGATGTTCACGAAGGAGCAGATCTCCGGCATCGGGTTCGGCATGGGCGACGTGACGCTGATGGACTTCCTCGACACGCACGGCCTCACGCCGCGGCCGCGCAGCGAGGTCGACGTCACGGTCATCCCGGTCACCGAGGAGCTGGCGGACCCGGCCCGCGACGTCGCGACGGCGCTGCGCAAGGCGGGACTGCGCACGTCGACCCCGCTGGAACTGCGCAAACTGGGCAAGGAGCTCACCCGCGCGGACAAGGCGGGCGCGGTCGCGGTCGTGATCGTGGGCGAGGAGGACTGGGCGGCCGGCCGGGTGACCGTCCGGAGCCTGGCCACCCGCGAACAGCAGCAGGTCGCGGTGGCCGACGTGCCGGCGACGGTGCTCGGGATGGTCTCGCCTGCCTGATTTCCCGGGGCGGGCGCCGGTCTTCGGGCCGGTGCCCGCCTTCTTTATCCGCCGAGTGGCGGATCCGGTGCGGTTTCGTCACCCACCGCAGTCGGCTGTCGATGAATCAGCCGCCGCGCCGCTCTATCCACAATGGACACTCCGGGGCCGGTCCGTTGGGCCGGACGGGGCGGGGGTGGCCCGCTGACCGGGACGCGGGCGGTCCGGAATCCAGGTTTCTCACGCTGGACGGCCCTGGTCGGCGCCCTCGGAGTTGAATCGAGCACGCTTGGTTGTCATCGCAGGGTCGTCATGATCCGTTCTTTGTAGTACCCTTGCGTAGTCGAGGTTGATCGCCTTCGTTGCGAACCCTCGATTGGCCTGTTGCCGGAGGTCGACCCCCAGGGCTTCCGGTGACAGGCCTCTTTACTTTCCCTGGTACGGCTTCCGGCCCGCCCGGCCGCTCACATGAGCGTCGCGGCGAGGGTTCCGCCGAGTTCGGTCACCGCTTCCAGCGCGGCTTTGTCCGGTTCGCCCGTCACGAGCACGGGCTCGGCCACCCGGGTCCAGCCGAGCCCGGTCGTGATCGCGTCGAGTTGCCGCACGGTCCCGGACGTGTCGCTGTTGCCGTGCACGTACGCCCCGAACGGACGGCCCTTCGTCGCGTCCAGGCACGGGTAGTACACGGTGTCGAAGAAGTGCTTCAACGCGCCGCTCATGCTGCCGAGGTTCGCCGGCGTGCCCAGGAGATAGCCGTCCGCGGCCAGCACGTCGGCCACCGTCGCGCCGAGCGCGGGACGGCGGACGACGTCGACGCCTTCGATGTCCGGATGCTTCGCGCCGGCGAGCGCGGCCTCGAACATCGCCTGCATCGACGGCGACGGCGTGTGGTGCACGATCAGCAACGTTGGCATGGTTCTCCCGTCAGCGCAGCAGCGCGGTGATCTCCTCGCGGACCGCGTCGAGCACTTCCGTCGCGCTGCGCCGCGCGTCGGCGAGCCCGCCGGTCACCGGAGCCACCACTTGCAGGTACGCCTTCAGTTTCGGTTCCGTGCCGGACGGCCGCACCACGACGCGCACGCCGTCGCCGCTCAGCCGGAGCACGTCGGCGTCCGGCAGGAGGTCTTCGAGCGTCACCGGCACCCCGCCGAGCGTGGCCGGCGGGTTCGAACGCAACGCGGCCATGAGCCGTCCGCGCACGGAAAGATCGGTGACCCGCAACGACACCTGGTCGGTGAGGTGCACACCGTGCCGCGTCGAGATGTCGTCGAGCACGTCCAGCAGCGTGCGGCCTTCGGCCTTGAGCGTCGCGGCCAGGTCCGCGCCCGCGACCGCGGCGGCGATGCCGTCCTTGTCGCGAACAAAACTCGGATTCACGCACAGCCCGAGCGCTTCCTCGTAGGCGAACACCAACCCCTCGCCCGCGCGGACCAGCCATTTGAACCCGGTCAGCGTTTCCGCGTAGCGCGCGCCCTTTTCCTTCGCCACTTCGCCGAGCAGCGAAGAGGACACGATCGTGGTGGCCACCAACGGATCCGGATTGTCCGTTGTGGACAGAAGGTGTGCTCCGAGCAGGACGCCGGTCTCGTCGCCGCGCAGCATCCGCCAGCCGTCCGGGCCGCGGACGCCGAGCGCGCACCGGTCGGCGTCCGGGTCGAGCGCCACCGCCAGGTCAGCGTCCACTTCGGACGCCAGAGCCAGCAGGAGATCGGTCGCGCCGGGTTCCTCGGGGTTCGGGAACGAGACGGTGGGGAAGTCGGGGTCCGGTTCGGACTGGGCGGAAACCAGGTGCACGTCAGTGAAACCGGCGCGGGACAGCGCGGCCCGCAGGGTTTCCGCGCCGACGCCGTGCAGGGCCGTCGCGGCGATCCGCAGCTCGCGCGTCGTGCCGCGGGGGAGCGCGCCGACCGCGGACAGGTACGCCTCGCGCGGGTCGACGATCTCGGCCCCGGGCAAGCGCGGAACGCTCCGGGCGGCCGGGGCGGACTGGATCGCGCGCTCGATTTCGCCGTCGGACGGCGGCACGATCTGTCCGCCGGTGGAGTCGTAAAGCTTGTATCCGTTGTCCGCGGGCGGGTTGTGCGACGCGGTGATCTGGATGCCGGCGACCGCGCCGTAGTGCAGCACCGAGAACGCCAGCAACGGCGTCGGCAACGGCTGCGGCAGCACCTTCACCGCGAACCCGGCGGCGGTCAGCACCTCGGCGGCGGCCGTGGCGAACGCTTCCGAACCGTGCCGCGCGTCGCGGCCGACCACGACCACGCCGCCCGCGTGCCCCTGCGCGGCGAGCCACGCTGCGACGCCCGCGGTGGTCCGCGTGACGACCGCGACGTTCATCCCGTTCGGACCCGCGCGCACCGGCCCGCGCAGCCCCGCGGTGCCGAACTCCAGCGGTCCGGCCATCCGGTCGGCGATCTCCTCGATCGCGCCGGGCTCCTTGCCCATCGCGCGGGCGAGGGAGGCGGTCAGTTCCTCGCGCGACGCCGGATCCGGGTCGTCGGTGATCCAGCGGTAGACGGAATCGCGGAGGCGGGAATCGAGGCTGTCGGACACCCGGGCCAGCTTACGCGGATCGGGAAACCGGGTAGCGGCTGACGATACGCTCGGGTGGTGCGCATTCTTTTCACTTCCCTCGCGTCTTACGGACACCTCTATCCGTTGCTGCCGCTCGCCGTCGCCGCGCGCGACGCTGGCCACGACGTGGTTTACGCGACCGCGCCCGACTTCCACCCGAGCCTGGAAAAGGCCGGGCTCGAACCCGTCGCCGCCGGGCTGACGCTGCAGGAAGCCTTCGGCGAGGTCTTCGCCGGAGACACCCGCAGCCGCTACGAGGTCCCGCCGGACGAGCTGAACGAGGCGATCGGCAAGGCCTTCGGACGGCTGCTGCCGAGCCGGTTCATGACCGACCTCGCCCCGGTGCTCGCCGAGCGGAAACCGGACCTGGTCGTGTACGAAATGGGCAATCCGGGCGGCGCGTTCGCCGCGCACCGGGCGGGGATTCCCGCGGTCGGGCACGGATTCGGCCGGGTGTCCTCCGGCGGCCCGATGGAGCACATCAGCGACCAGATCGACGCCTTCGCCGCGGAAGTCGGACTCGCCGGCAGCAACCGGCTGTTCTGGGGCCATCCGTTCGTGGACATCTGCCCGCCGTCGGTGCAGGCGCCGGAGTTCCTCGCCGAGGCCAACCGCGTGCCGCTGCGCCCGGTCGGCTGGAGCGAACCGGGCGACCTGCCGTCCGGCATCGAAGGCCGGGACCGCGGCCGTCCGCTGGTGTATTTGACGCTCGGCACCACCGGGGCCAGCCAGGCGCACCTGCTGACCGCGGCGTTGCAGGGGCTGGCTTCGCTGGACGTGGACGTGCTGGTGGCCACCGGCCCGGCCGTCGACGTCGCGGCGCTCGGGGAGGTGCCGTCGAACGTGCGGCTGGAGGCGTGGGTGCCGCAGTCGGAACTGCTGCCGCACGTCGATCTGGTGGTGCACCACGGCGGAAGCGGGACCACGCTGGGCGCGTTCGGCGCGGGGGTGCCGCAGCTGCTGTTGCCGCAGGGCGCGGACCAGTTCACCAACGCGGACGCCGTGGTCGAAGCCGGTGCAGGTGCGAAGCTGGTCGGCGACGAACTGACGACGGACGCGGTCCGCGAGACGGCCGGCCGGTTGCTGGCCGATCGCACGGTGGCGGACGTCGTGCGCGAGCTGGCCGCGGAGGTCGCGGGGATGCCTTCGCCGGAGGAACTGGCCGCGCAGCTGCCGCAGTACGCCTGAGTCGTGAGTGCTGGCGCCGGTTAGAACCGGCGCCAGCACTCACGAGGCTCACGCGCGGTCGACGAGTTCCTTCAGCAGCGAACCCATCCGCGTCGCCGACTGCCGTCCGGCCTCGAGGACTTCCTCGTGGTTGAGCGGCTCGCCGGTCATGCCCGCGGCCAGGTTCGTGACCAGCGACAGCCCGAACACCTCGAGCCCGGCCGCGCGGGCGGCGATCGCCTCCAGCACGGTCGACATGCCGACCAGGTCGGCCCCCATGGTGCGCAGCATCCGGATCTCGGCGGGCGTCTCGAAGTGCGGCCCGGGCAGGCCCGCGTACACGCCTTCCTCCAGCGAACCGTCGATCTCCCGCGCCAGATCGCGCAGCCGCTGGGAGTAGAGATCGGTCAGGTCGACGAAGTGCGCGCCGACGATCGGCGAACGCGCGGTCAGGTTGAGGTGGTCGGAGATCAGCACCGGCTGCCCGACGTTCATGCCCGCGCGCAGCCCGCCCGCCGCGTTGGTGAGCAGCACTGTCCGCGCGCCCGCCGCCGCGGCCGTGCGCACGTTCTGCACGACCGGGTCGATGCCCTTGCCCTCGTAGAAATGCGTACGGCCGAGCAGGACCAGCGCGCGCTTGTCGCCGATCCGCAGTGACCGCACCGTGCCGCCGTGGCCGACGGCTCCGGGCGGGGTGAAGCCCGGCAGTTCGCCGAACGGGATCTCCGCGTCGGCGGTTCCGATCACGTCCGCGGCCGGACGCCAGCCCGAACCGAGCACCACGGCGATGTCGTGCTTCTCGACGCCGGTGCGCTCGGCGATGACGGCCGCGGCCGCCTCCTCCAGGTTGCTCATGCCGCCGAGCGTATCCGGGCGCCGCGCACGACGAGGAACGCGACCAGGCCGAACGGCGACAGGAAGATCGTCAGCAGAAGCAGCGGGCTGACGATCCACCACGGGATCCGGTGCGTGCGCGCCTCGAAGAACATCCAGCGGGCGATGAACAGGTCGAACGCGATGAGCTGCGCCCAGACCAGCGCGGCCCCGTACGACGTGCTCAGAAATCCTTGCAGCACCCCGAGATCCGGCCGTTGCATCGCATGCCACAGTTCGCCGAAATGCGGGATCGCCAGCACGAAATACCAGACCAGCGGCAGCAACGGCACCCACGGCGAGGCCAGGACTCGGCGGGTGCCGCGCCATCCGGGCAGGAAGATCATCAGCGCCCAGAACGGCACCGCGACCGGGAACGTCCAGGCGAAGACGGTCAGGTCGCTCACCGGACCGCCTTCCGGACCGGTGCCAGCACCGACGCCGCGGCAGCCGCCGCGATGACGCCGACCAGCAGGCCGGCGGCGGCCAGCGTCGTGCCGCTCGGGTAGATGAGCGGTTCGCCGCGTTCGGCCTGCCACAGGATCAGGGCGACGAGTCCCGCATAGCCGACCGAACCCGTCCAGACCAGCCGCACCCGCACCGCGCTTTCGCGCAGCCGGGGAAGCCGCGTCGCGAGCACCGCGAGCCCGAAGGCCAAGAGCGGCAACGCTTGCAGCGCGTGCAGGCCGACGAAGTGCGCGATCCGCAGGTCGCCGCCGGTGGTGCTCCAGCCGAGCAGCGGAAGACCGGGGCCGCCGTCCGCGACGCCGACGCTGTGCGCGCCGATGAGGTCGGAATGCCCGGTGGCTTTGATCTCGGCCCGTTCGATCGGGGTCGGCCGGGTCATGGTCGCGCCGAGACCGGCACCGATCAGGGCGACGACCGCGCTGGTGCGCACTGCCCAGTACACCGCGCGGTCTTCAATGCGGGTGAACATGAGCACGACGGTGGTCACCAGCGTGGCGAGCCAGAGCCCGGCCACCATCACGCCCATGGCCTGGAACAGCGCGGCGTCGAACGGCGAGGTGTTCGCGAAGTGGCTAGGCCGGACGCGAGCTGCTTGGAACACGATCGCCACGTACTCGGCGGCGAACAGCACGACGGAGACGGTCGTCGCGACGCTCGCGACCTTGCGCAGCCTGCCGCGCAGCAACGAGACGAGCCAGCTCCAGGTGAAGTAGTAGAGCCCGCCGGAGACGGCGAACTTGAACGGCTTCGCCCACACCGGCGCGCCGAGCAGGGTCCGGTGGTCGAGCAGCATCGCCGCGACGGTCAGCACGGTCGCGACGCCCATCGCCGCGGCGAACCACAGCGACGGGCGGTGCCAGGTGCGCAGCCGTGCGGTGGTCAGCGTCGGCGGCGGGTCGACGGTGGTGGTCATGGTGGTCCTCCCAGAATGGATAGTGAAGCTCTCCGTTATGGGAAGTTAAACTATCCATACTGAGAAGTCCTCAGGGTTTTTCCCGGAAGTAGGGTCGAGCGGGTGCGGATGGCAGAGCTGAGCGCCGAGTCCGGGATCCCGGTGGCGACGATCAAGTACTACCTGCGGGAGGGGCTGCTCCCGGCCGGGGAGCGGACCAGCCCGAACCAGGCTCGCTACGGCGAGGAGCACGTGCGGCGGCTGAAGCTGATCCGGGCGCTGGTCGAGGTCGGGGGGTTGTCCGTGGCGACCGTGCGGGAGGTGGTCGCGGCGGTGGATTCCGACCGGGCCGCGTACAACGTGCTCGGGGTGATGCAGCGGGCGTTGACCGGGGCCGTGGTCGAGGTTTCCGCCGAGGACCGGGAGTGGGCCTGGGAGCTGTTGTCCGCGCTGGCCCGGGAGCACGGGTGGAAGTTCGGGGACGACAATCCGGTGGCGGAATCGTTAGTGGGGACTGTGTGCACTGTCCGGGCGTTGGGGCATCAGGCTTTGCTGGATCAGATCGGGCGTTACGCGGAGGTCGCCGATCGGATCGCGGAGGCTGATTTGGATACGCTCGAGGCTGGGGTTTCGATGGATCGGATTGTCGAGGCCGCGGTGGTGGGGACTGTTTTGGGGGATCGGTTGTTCGAGGGGCTGCGGAGGTTGGCGCAGGCCGCGGAGACTGCGCGGCGGTATTCGGAGTGAGTGCTCGCGGGCGGCTCGTCGCCTGGCGGCGACATTGCGTCCGGAGCGGTTGCGCGGCACCCCGAAGTCCATTGTGCTGACGGTTCGGGGGTGCTTGTCAAGGCGGGAAAGATGCCTTGACAAGCACCCCCGAACCGCAGGGAGGCTTCGTATCGGGGTGCAGGGCGGGGGCTGGCTGCTTGGTTGGGTGTGGTGTTTTGGTGCGGTTATGAAGACGCTGGGAAAGACAGTGTCGGGGCTATTTGGCTGAAGGTTGCGGAGCCGGTGTCTTCTTGTTCTGACGGGACTGTCAGGGAGAGCAGCCAGGCCGCGGTTCCTGATTGCTTGATCAGGGCGAAGGTTGCCCGGGTGATTACCGTGTCTGGTTTTGCCGAGTGGTTTTGTGCTCGTTCCACTGCTCGGTAGGTCAGTTCGGTGCCGTTGGGGGTTTCGTGTTCCGGCTGGGCGATGGTGAACGAATCCTGGGACGAGGCCAGGCGCAGTGCTTCTACCGCGTCGTGTTCCGAATACTTCTCGTAGAAGTTCGGGATGCGTTCCAGGCGCAGGGATTGGCGGCCGTCCGGGGAAAGGTATTGCACTACCGTCGAGGTGCCGAATACTGATTTCCTCGACGCGATGAAGCGTTGCCATCCTTCGGGGACCGAGAGGGTGTATTCGCTGTCTCGCGTGACGTTTGCCGTCGAGCTTGCGTTGGCGTGCTGCGGTATCAGCTTCAGCGGCTGTGCGGAGCCTCCGACTGTGCCCAGGGTGGCCAGCACTCCGGTTTCCGGGCCTTGCGGCGGCAGCAGGTCCTGGCCGCTCACCACGCGGGCCAGTGCGAACCCGCCGCCGCAGGCCAGGGCGAACAGGACCATGGAGGCGACCGCCAGCAGTGCCGTCGCTTTGCCGCTGCGGCGTGGGGGCGGCGGCGGGAGCGGGGCGGGCAGCGGCGGCGGGGGCGGCAGCTGCGGAGCAGGGGCGGAGCCGGTGTTTCCCGAGCGCAGGAACGGCAGCGGGCCCGGGTCCGCGGCCAGCGCGGCGGGCTGGTCCGGCGAGTCCGGTTTCGGGGCGACCGTCTTGATCACCTGGGTGTCGGTGGCGTCCAGGTGGGCGGCCGTCTTCTTGCCGTCCGGCGTGCGGAACAGCTCCGGGCCGAAGAGGTCCAGTGCGGCCTTGTTCTGCAGCGGGTACAGCCGGTGGCGCACCTCGCGCAGGGAGATCCGCTTTTCCGGCTCCTTCTTCATCAACGCGGTGATGACGTCGGCCAGCGGACCCGGCTTCGGGCGCGGGACCTTGCCGTTCACGACCTTGCCGACGGTTTCCAGCGGGTCGCCGTCCGCGTCGTACGGGGGTGCTCCCTCGACGGCGGCGAACAGCGTCGCGCCCAGGCCCCACAGGTCGGCGCTGGGGGTGACCGCGCCGCCCGAAGCCACTTCCGGCGAGATGTAGGCGGGCGAACCGAGCATGATCCCGGTCCTGGTCATGGTGGCTTCGGAGACATTGCGGGCGATGCCGAAGTCGGTCAGTTTGATCCGGCCGTCGCTGGCCACCAGCACGTTGCCCGGCTTCACATCGCGGTGCGTGATTCCCGCGTCGTGGGCTGCTTCGAGCGCGGCGGCGACCGCGATGCCGACCGCCGCGGCCTGTTCGACCGTCAGCGGACCGTGGTCGCGCAGCAGGTGCGCGAGGCTCCGCGACGGCAGCAGTTCCATCACGACGAACGGCGCGTCGTTCTCGCGGGCGACGTCGTGCAGCGTGATCACGTTCGGATGCGACAGCACCGCGATCGCCCGTGCCTCGCGCAGCGTGCGCTCGCGCAGTTCGTCCGCTTGCTCCGCCGGGATGCCCGGCGGCACCTTCATCTCCTTGACCGCGACCGGGCGGTGCAGGAACTCGTCGTAAGCCGACCAGACCGTGCCCATCGACCCCGACCCCAGAACCGACCGCAGCCGATAGCGTCCGGCGACTACCCGTTGCTGCTCGCCGCCGGTCGACGGCTCGGCGTTCGCGGAGCCGGTGCTGTCGGTGTTGCCGGGCTGGTCCAGGTCGCTGTTCTCCGAGGGCACCCCATGATTGTGGCCCACGGCACCGGCACTGTTCGACCCAGCACCGCTACCCCTGAGTTCACCCGTACGGGGGGCGAGCAGAGTCACAGGTGCGGGTGGTGGCCTGCCTCTACCATCACTGGGTATGACGAACGTGGCTGGTCCGGAGTCGGCGCCGCACTCCGAGCCCGGGCTCGCGCTCGCGGCGGAGTTCCCCGCCGCGGACCGCGCCCAGTGGCAGGAGCTGGTGGCGGGAGTGCTGCGCAAGAGCGGCAGGCTCCCAGAGGATTTCGCGGGCGCGCCGGAGAGCAAGCTCGTCTCTCGCACCTACGACGGGATCGAGATCCAGCCGCTGTACACCGCCGACGACGCGAGCGGCGACCTCGGCTTCCCGGGGCTGCCGCCGTTCGTGCGCGGGGCCCGGCCGGAGGGCGTCGTCGACACCGGGTGGGACATCCGGGTCCGGCACCAGCGCGAGGACGTCCGCGCGGCGAACGCGGCGATCCTCGCCGACCTCGAAGGCGGCGCGTCCTCGGTGTGGCTGCGGCTCGGCGAGGGTTCGCTTCCGATTTCCGCGCTCGCGGACGCGCTGAACGAGGTGTACGTCGGTCTCGCGCCGATCGTCCTCGACGCCGGCGCGGAGTACGAAACCGCCGCTCAGGCGCTTCTTGACCTCTTCGCCGAGCGCGAGATCCCGGCCAGCGAAGCCGTCGGCACGCTCGGTGCGGACCCGATCGGCACCTCGGCGCGGACGGGGCGTTCTCTTCCGCTCGGCCCGGCCGCCGAATTGGCCGCGAAGGTTGCCCCCAAGTACCCGAAGGTGCGCACGATCGTCGCCGACGGACTGCCGTTTCACGAGGCAGGCGGCTCCGACGCGCAGGAACTCGGCGCGACGATCGCGTCCGGCGTCGCTTATCTGCGTGCGCTCACCGAGGCGGGGCTGGACGTCGCCGCGGCCGCCGCGCAGATCGAGTTCCGGCTCGCCGCGACCGCGGACCAGTTCCTCACCATCGCCAAGTTCCGCGCCGCGCGCCGGCTGTGGGACCGCGTCCTCGAAGTCTCCGGTGCGGCCGCGGAAGCCCGCGGGATGCACCAGCACGCGGTCACGTCGCCGTCGATGTTCACCCAGCGCGACCCGTGGGTGAACATGCTGCGCACCACCGTGGCCTGTTTCGCGGCCGGAGTCGGCGGCGCGGACGCGGTCACCGTGCTGCCGTTCGACGCGGCGATCGGCCTGCCGGACGCGTTTTCCTCGCGGATCGCCCGCAACACCAACGCGATCCTCATCGAAGAGTCGAAGCTGGGCAGCGTGATCGACCCGGCGGGCGGCTCCTGGTACGTCGAGAAGCTCACCGACGAACTCGCCGAAGCCGCGTGGCGCGAGTTCACCGCGATCGAGGCCGCGGGCGGGATCGAAGCCGAGCTGGCCTCCGGCGCGCTGGCCGGACGGCTGGCGCAGACCTGGCAGAAGCGCGCGAGCCGCCTCGCCACCCGGCGCGATCCGCTCACCGGCGTCAGCGAATTCCCGAACCTGGACGAAAGGCCGGTCGCCCGCGAACCGCTTCCGTCCACTGTGGACGGAGGACTGCCGCGGCACCGGTACGCCGAGGAGTACGAGAAACTGCGCGACGCGTCCGACGCCTACCTCGCCAAGCACGGCGAGCGGCCGAAGGTCTTCCTGGCCACGCTGGGGCCGGTCGCCGCGCACACCGCCCGCGCGTCCTTCGCGACGAACCTGCTGCAGGCGGGCGGCATCGAGGCGGTGAACCCCGGCGCGACCGACGACCTGCCCGGCGCGTTCCGCGAGAGCGGCGCGAAAATCGCCTGCGTGTGCGGCACCGACGCGGCGTACGAGGAACAGGCCGCGTCCGTCGCGGCGTCGCTCAGCGCGGACAGCGTTCTGTTGGCGGGCAAGGGAACCTACGACGGAATCAGCGGCAATCTGTACGCCGGGTGCGACGCGCTCGAAATCCTGACCAGCCTCCACGCACAGCTGGGAGTCTCCGCATGAGCATCCCGAATTTCGCCGACATCCCGCTCGGCAAGCCGGAACCGGGCGACCGCGCGGCGTGGGCGCAGGCCGTGCAGGACGCCACCGGCAAGGGCCCGGACGCGCTGGCCTGGGAAACCCCCGAGGGCATCGGCGTGAAGCCGGTCTACACCGCCGCCGATCTGTCCGATGTGGACTTCCTGAACACGTACCCGGGCATCGCGCCGTACTTGCGCGGGCCGTACCCGACGATGTACGTCAACCAGCCGTGGACGATCCGCCAGTACGCCGGGTTCTCCACCGCGCAGGAGTCGAACGCCTTCTACCGCCGCAACCTCGCGGCCGGGCAGAAGGGCCTGTCGGTCGCGTTCGACCTCGCGACGCACCGCGGCTACGACTCCGACCACCCGCGCGTGTCCGGCGACGTCGGCATGGCCGGCGTGGCGATCGACTCGATCTACGACATGCGCCAGCTGTTCGACGGCATCCCGCTGGACAAGATGTCCGTCTCGATGACGATGAACGGCGCGGTGCTGCCGGTGCTCGCGCTCTACGTCGTCGCGGCCGAGGAGCAGGGGGTGAAGCCGGAGCAGCTCGCGGGGACCATCCAGAACGACATCCTCAAGGAGTTCATGGTCCGCAACACCTACATCTACCCGCCGCAGCCGTCGATGCGGATCATCTCCGACATCTTCGCCTACACCTCGCAGCACATGCCGAAGTACAACTCGATCTCGATCTCCGGCTACCACATGCAGGAGGCCGGGGCGACCGCCGACCTGGAGCTGGCGTACACGCTCGCGGACGGCGTCGAGTACATCCGCGCGGGCGTCGACGCGGGGTTGGACGTCGACAAGTTCGCGCCGCGGCTGTCGTTCTTCTGGGCCATCGGCATGAACTTCTTCATGGAGGTGGCGAAGCTGCGCGCCGCGCGCCTGCTGTGGGCGAAGCTGGTGAAGCAGTTCGATCCGAAGTCGCAGAAGTCGCTGTCGCTGCGTACGCACTCTCAGACGTCCGGCTGGTCGCTTACCGCGCAGGACGTCTTCAACAACGTCACGCGTACGTGCGTCGAAGCGATGGCCGCCACCCAGGGGCACACGCAGTCGTTGCACACCAACGCTCTTGACGAAGCGCTCGCGTTGCCCACCGACTTCTCCGCACGGATTGCGCGCAACACACAGCTGTTGCTGCAGCAGGAATCCGGCACCACGCGCGTTATCGACCCGTGGGGCGGTAGCGCGTTTGTCGAGAAGCTCACGTACGACCTCGCGCGCAAGGCGTGGGGCCACATCACCGAAGTCGAGAGCGCGGGCGGCATGGCGCGCGCGATCGACGAAGGCATCCCGAAGCTGCGTATCGAAGAAGCAGCCGCGCGTACGCAGGCGCGCATCGACTCGGGACGACAGCCGGTCATCGGCGTGAACAAGTACCAGGTCACCGACGACGAGCAGATCGACGTGCTGAAGGTCGACAACGCGGGCGTACGCGCGCAGCAGCTGGAGAAGCTGCGTCGGCTGCGCGAAGAACGCGACCCGCAGGCCACCGAGGACGCGTTGCGCCGCCTCACCGAAGGCGCGCAGAACAACGGCAACCTGCTTGAACTGGCCATCGACGCCGCGCGCGCGAAGGCCACCGTCGGCGAGATCTCCGACGCCCTGGAGAAGAACTGGGGCCGCCACTCCGGCCAGATCCGCACGATCTCCGGCGTGTACCGGGAAGAGGTGGGGAAGTCGGACAACGTCGAGAAGGCCCGCGAGCTGGTCGACAAATTCGCCGAAGAGGAAGGCCGCCGTCCGCGCATCCTCGTCGCGAAAATGGGCCAGGACGGCCACGACCGCGGCCAGAAGGTGATCGCCACCGGCTTCGCCGACCTCGGCTTCGACGTCGACGTCGGCCCGCTGTTTTCCACCCCGGCCGAGGTCGCCCGCCAGGCGTCCGAAGCCGACGTGCACGTGATCGGCGTGTCCTCGCTGGCCGCCGGGCACCTCTCGCTGGTGCCCGCGCTGCGCCGCGAGCTGGCCGAACTGGGCCGCGAGGACATCATGGTCGTGGTCGGCGGCGTGATCCCGCCGCAGGACTATCCCGAGCTGCGCGAAGCGGGAGCGGCGGCGATCTTCGGCCCGGGCACGGTGCTCGCGGACGCCGCGATCGACCTGCTCCAGCAGCTGGCCGCGCAGGAGTCCTGAGCCTTGCCGCGGCGGATCGACGTCGGCGAATACGCCAAGGGCGTGCTCGCGGGCGACCGGGGGACCCTGTCCAAGGCCATCACGCTGGTCGAATCGCACCGCGAGGACCACCGGCGGCAAGCCCAGGAGCTGCTGGTCGAGCTGCTCCCGCACGCAGGCGGGGCGCAGCGCGTCGGCATCACCGGCGTACCCGGAGTCGGCAAGTCGACATTTATCGACCAGCTCGGCACCGACCTCACCACCGCCGGGCACCGGGTCGCGGTGCTCGCCGTCGACCCCTCCTCGACCCGCACCGGCGGTTCGATCCTCGGCGACAAGACCCGGATGGCACGGCTGGCGGTCGACCCGAAGGCGTTCATCCGGCCGTCGCCGACGTCCGGCACGCTCGGCGGCGTCGCCCGCGCCACCCGCGAGACGATCGTGCTGATGGAGGCGGCCGGCTTCGACGTCGTGCTGGTGGAGACGGTCGGGGTCGGGCAGTCCGAGGTGACCGTGGCGAACATGGTCGACTGTTTTCTCTTCCTGACCCTGGCGCGCACCGGCGACCAGTTGCAGGGCATCAAAAAGGGCGTGCTGGAACTCGCCGACGTCATCGCCGTCAACAAGGCCGACGGACCGCACGAACGCGACGCCAAGCGCGCCGCGCGCGAGCTGCAGGGCGCGCTGCGGATGATCTACGGCAAGGACGCGCTCTGGACGCCGCCGGTGCTCACGTGCAGCGGGCTCGAAGGCAGCGGCCTCGACGAGGTGTGGGCGGCGATCGGGAAGCACCGCGAGGTGCTCACCGAATCGGGTGATCTTGGCGAACGGCGCAAACGGCAGCAGGTCGACTGGACGTGGTCGATGGTCCGCGAGCAGCTGCTCGACCGGCTCACCGCGCATCCGGCGGTCCGCGCGCAGGTCTCCGACGTGGAACGAGCGGTGCGCGACGGGGAACTCACCGCCACGCTGGCCGCGCAGCGGATTCTGGCCGCGTTCGCCGAACCCTCTTCTTGAACGTTGTCCAAGAAGAGAAAACGCTCTGCGCACAAGTGGCTTTTGACCGTCTTAGGGGCTGGTTGCGCCCGACGGTCGTCGGCACGGGGCGAGCGGACCCGGCTCCACCGCGTGGCGGCTGACGCGTCCGCGTTCCGACGGGCACAATGCACGGGGACGGCGTAGAAGGGAAGTCATGGCGAAGGTGCGGGGACTGCTGCTGGCCGGTCTGCTCGGCGTGCTGCTCACCGGGACGCTGCCGGCGGCGGCGGCCGCGGCGACCTCGGCTCCGGCCTCGGTCACCGTGGCGGCTGAGACGGCGATCACGCAGGTGAACGCGCTTCGCCAGGCCCCGCCGGGACCGGTGCTCGACCCGTCGCAGACCGACAAGGCCAACGCCGACAAGACGAAGAAGAACCTCATCGCCGGCGGCGCCGCGGTGGTGCTGCTCGCCATCGTGTTCTTCGGCCGCCGCCACCGCATCAAGCGGCGCAAGGCCCAGGGCGGCTGAGCTTTCCGGCGTTCACCCACGCCGAACTTCGTCAGCCGTTCGCCGCAGATCTTCTACCGGCCGTCTTGGTCGGAGCGCACCGCACCGCCGCTTGCCACCTGCATGGTGCACGATCGACTGCGATGCGTAAGACAGATCGATTGGCACGTTGCGTGTTCCCCTGCGCTCGTGTTGCGGGAGGAGGTGCGGCGTGACGGTGCTGGATTCACGGCCGGACGTTCCAGGCGACCACAACCCGATCGCGGCGCCCGGCGCGCTGGTGACCGACGCCGGCGTCAGCATGGCTCCGGTGGAAGACCTTGGCGCGGGCCGCGGCCCGTTCTGGCTGGACGACTGGCTGCGCGCGAACGCGACGGACGTGCTCGCGTGGCGGCGGCACATCCATGCCCACCCCGAGCTGTCGCGCGACGAGTTCGCGACGACCGAGCTGATCGTCTCGTTGCTGCGTCGCGTCGGGCTGAAGCCGTGGGTGCTGCCCGGCGGCACCGGCGTGGTGTGCGACATCGGCAAGGGCGAGCGCTGCGTCGCGCTGCGCGCGGACATCGACGCGCTGCCGCTGACCGAGGACACCGGCCTGCCGTATTCCTCCACCACCGAGGGCGCGGCGCACATGTGCGGCCACGACGCGCACACGGCGATCCTGCTGGGCGCCGGCCGCGCTCTGGCCGGCGCGCCCGAGCTGCCCGGCCGCGTGCGGCTGATCTTCCAGCCCGCCGAGGAGGTCATGCCCGGCGGCGCGCTGGACATGATCGCCGCGGGAGCGCTGGAGGGCGTCGAGCGGATCTACGGCCTGCACTGCGACCCCCGGCTCGAAGCGGGCAAGGTGGGCACCCGGGTCGGCGCGCTGACGTCCGCCGCCGACCTCATCGAACTGCGCCTCACCTCGCCCGGCGGGCACACCTCGCGGCCGCATCTGACCGCGGACCTGGTGTACGCGCTCGGCACGGTCATCACGTCGCTGCCGTCGGTGCTGTCCCGGCGCGTCGACCCGCGGTCCGGCACGGTGCTGGTGTGGGGCGCGGTGCACGCCGGGCAGGCCGCGAACGCGGTGCCCCAGGACGGCGTCCTGCGCGGCACGCTGCGGACCGCCGACCACGAGGTGTGGAAGGCGCTGGAGCCGCTCGTCGCGTCGTCGGTGGAATCGCTGCTGGCCCCGACCGGCGTCGGCTTCTCGCTCGACTACCGGCGCGGCGTGCCGCCCGTCGTTTCCGACGCGGAGTCGACCGCGCTGATGCGCGCGGGCGTCGAGGCGGCGGTCGGCGAAGCGGGGCTGGCCGGGACGGAACAGTCGTCCGGCGGCGAGGACTTCGGCTGGTACCTGGAGCACGTCAGCGGGGCCTTCGCCCGGCTCGGCGTGTGGTCCGGCCCGCCCGCACCGCAGGCCGACATCCACCGCCCGACGTTCGTCCTCGACGAGCGCGCGCTGCTCGTCGGAGTGCGCACTTTGGTGCACACCGCGCTGGCTTCGCTGGCCTGAGTTATCCACAGGGGCCGCGCCAATGTGGATAACTTGGGCGGGTGAGAGGTACCCCTCGTCCGGGGGTGTCAGCGGGGAGTTACGCGGCGTGGTCTAGACCGCCGGTGCTCCGCTGCGGTGCGCTTACCGAGAGTCAATTCGGACTTCCGTGCTGCCCGGGCGGGACGGTGGTCCGTTGGCTCCCGAAGGTGGAGTTCGTGTTGCGCGGCAACGGCTTTGGCGAAATCCGGGGCCGTTCGCGACCCGTCGTTGACCTGATTTCTGCCGTCGTCTTCGGTGACGCACCGCGATTTTTCCTGCGCACTGAGGTGCCGGATGCCCGTGTGGGTGAGCCTCTGCCGTGTGGTATTGGACGGCTGTCCGGCGGGCCGGGGAATCGTCCGGAGACGCAGAGTTATCCACAGGGAGGCACCGTTGGGGACAACTTTCGGCCCTCTGCTAGGCGGGTGTGGATGACTCCGGAAACGAGCGTTCCAGGCAGCCCGCGGCGAGGTCGGGACGGCGGGGTTGCTTCGTCTCTCGAACGGCTGAACGCCGGACGCAAACGGTCCGTGAAGGTTCCCCTCACGGACCGTCAAGCGGAAGGCGTCAGCCGCTGATCCCGGTGCACGGCCGGGTGCGCAGATCGTCCACGTAATCCGCCGGGGCCCCGGCCGCCTCCGCGGCGTCCGCCAGCACCCCGAGATACCGCGCCGAGGGCAGGCCGCCCTCGTAGGCGTCCAGGACGTACAGCCAGGCCAGCACCGAGCCGTCCATCGTCTGGACCCGCAGCCGGATCTTCGTGTGCATCCCCAGCTCGCCGCCTTCCCAGCGGTCGAGGCGTTCCTCGTCGAGCGCGGTCACGTCGTACAGCACCACGAACACCCGCGACGACGGGTCCTCGACGATGGTGGCCAGCGCGCCTTCCCACCCGATGTCCTCGCCGCCGAAGGTCAGCCGCCAGCCTTCCAGCCAGCCGGTGCCTGCCATGGGCGAGTGCGGGGCGCGCTCCAGCATCTGGGCGGGCTCCATGTTGGATCCGTAAGCGGCATACAACGGCACGCGGCACAGCCTAGCGACCTCTGTTCTCCCCGATCGGATGCACATGCCGTGTCCGGGCACTTCGCTTGCCGGTCAGGCTCGCCGCGTAGGGTCGAGGCCACCGCCAAGCACGTGTGACAGAGGAGGACCCAGGTGACCAGGATCGTGATCATGGGTGGCGGCCCGGCGGGCTACGAAGCCGCCTTGGTCGCGGCGCAGCACGGCGCCGACGTGACGATCGTCGAGCGGGACGGCCTGGGCGGTGCCTGTGTCCTCTACGACTGCGTGCCCTCGAAGACGTTCATCGCCTCGTCCGGCGCGCTCGCGAAGATGCACGACCTCGGCGAGCTCGGCATCAACACCGACCTCGCGGACACCACCGTCGACCTGCCGACCGTGCACGGCCGGGTGAAAGGCCTCGCGCTCGCGCAGTCGGCCGACATCCGCGCCCGCGTGCAGCGCGAGGGCGTTCGCGTGATCACCGCCGAGGCCCGGTTCGCCGACGACGAGCCCGGCCTGGCCACCCACACGGTGGAAGTCACGCACTCCGACGGAAAAGTCGAATCGCTGTCCGCGGACGTCGTGCTGATCGCCACCGGGGCCACCCCACGCGTGCTGCCCGGCGCGGTGCCGGACGGCGAGCGGATCCTGGACTGGCGGCAGCTGTACGACCTCACCGAGCTGCCCGAGCACCTCGCGGTGATCGGCTCGGGCGTCACCGGCGCCGAGTTCGCCTCCGCGTACACCGAGATGGGCGTGAAGGTCACCGTCGTGTCCAGCCGGGACCGCGTGCTGCCGCACGAGGACGCCGACGCCGCCGCGGTGCTCGAAGAGGTCTTCACCCAGCGCGGCACCACGGTGGCCAAGCAGGCCCGGGCGGAACGCGTCGAGCGCACCGAGAAAGGCGTCGAAGTTCACCTGGCCGACGGTCGCGTGATCGAGGCAAGCCACGCGCTGATGACCGTCGGGTCCATCCCGAACACCGCCGACATCGGCCTCGACCGCGTCGGCATCGAGCCCGGGCCTGGCGGCTTCATCGCGGTGGACCGGGTGTCGCGCACGAGCGTGCCCGGCGTCTACGCGGCGGGCGACTGCACCGGCGTGCTGATGCTCGCGTCCGTGGCGAGCATGCAGGGCCGCATCGCGATGTGGCACGCGCTGGGCGAGGGCGTCGCGCCGATCAAGCTCAAGACCGTCGCGGCGAACGTCTTCACCCACCCGGAAATCGCGACCGTCGGCATCAGCCAGCAGGCGATCGACTCCGGCGAGGTGCCGGCGCGCACGATCATGCTGCCGCTGGCCACCAACGCGCGCGCGAAGATGGAAGGCCTGCGCCGCGGTTTCGTGAAGCTCTTCTGCCGCCCCGCCACCGGCGTGGTGGTCGGCGGCGTGGTGGTCGCGCCGTCGGCGAGCGAGCTGATCCTGCCGATCGCGCTGGCCGTGCAGAACCAGCTGACGGTGGATCACCTGGCGCTGACGTTCTCGGTGTACCCGTCGCTGTCCGGGTCGATCACCGAAGCGGGCCGTCAGCTCATGCGGCACGACGATCTGGACTGATTTCCCGCGTCCGGGCAACCCCGCGCCGCAGCTCGCGTCTTGCGGGGTGACCAGGTGCGGCACGGGGAAGGGACGAGGGTGCGCAAGAGCGCGATTTTCGCGGTGGCGGCGGCGATCGGACTGGCCGGGACAGCGGTTCCGGCGGTGGCGGCGGACGGTCCGGCTCCGGATCCGGTGACCGTGCAGCTGAACCGGGACACCGCGGTGCTGCACGGCCACGTGAACGCCTACCAGCGCGGCTCCGAGCCGAACCAGGCGTTCGCCTACTGCCCGGGGGCGAACGCGGGCACGGCGGAGTTCAGCTCGCCCGTGCTGAAGTTCTCCCAGTACTTCTACGGCGAGATGGTCGGGGTGAAGGCCACGATGAGCGCGCACGCGGACCTGGTGCCCGGCACCGGACCCGGCAGCTATCCGCTCACCCTCACGTGCGCCGGGAAGCAGTACAGCGCGACGTTCACCGTGCCCGCCGCGCAGGTGTCGCGCGTGCCCAAGGGCGCGGCGAAAGCGGGCGACGGGAGCCTCGCCGGCTAATCGTCCATGCTTGCCGAAAACCGCCGGAAAATTGTTTCCGGCGGTTTTTTCGTTCCCGGGGCAACCCCGCGGCGGGCGGAGACGTCTTGGTGGTTGTCGGAACGAAAACGCCCGGGCCGCAGGGGGAACTGCCGGCCGGGCGCGGATTCGCCGCTGTTTTCCTGCGGGGTGAATCGTATTTTCAGCAAGGGGAGTGTCATGAAGCGTACCGTTGTTTTCTCTGCCCTCGTCGCCGCCGGAATGCTTTCGGCCGCACCGGCTTTCGCCGCGGAGGCGCCGACCACGCCGCCCACGACGAGCACCGCCACCACGCCGCCCTCGTCCCCCACCGAGGAACCGCCGGACGGCGACGCCGGCGTGCCCAAGGCGTTCATCCGGGTGCTGCCGTCGTCCGGCCACGCCGGGGACCGCGTCACGGTGCGCGTCGGCTGCGAGGCCTCGGAGATCAAGAACCTGAAGTCGGCGGCGCTGCAGTTCGGCAAGCTGCACCCGGCCGGTCCGCAGAACGACCCGGCCAAGGCCCCGATTTCGCAGGGCACCGCGACCGTCCGCAGCGGGGTGAAGCCCGGGACGTACCAGGTTTCGTTCTCGTGCGGCAGCGCCGACGTCACCACGAAGTTCACCGTGCTGGGCGCGAAGCCCTCCCCCAAGCCGACCGCTCCCGCGCCGAAGCAGGTCAGCAAGGTCCCGTCCGGCGCGCCGCAGGCCGGCGGCACGGACGGCCCGGTCGCGGACGACCAGTCGAACCTCGGCCTGCCGATCGCGGCCGGCGCGATGGGCGTGCTCGCCCTCGGCGGCACCGGACTGGTGGCGGCGCGTCGCCGGCGTGGCTGACTAGTCTCCAGGGCCTGGCTGCTTTTCTCGGTTTCTCGCTTTCTCGCGGCCAGGCCTGGGGCGGATCGGGGGAATGACGATGAGGAAGACACTCGCCGCGGCGTCCGTCGCGCTCGCCGCGCTGCTGACCGGATGCTCGGTCGGGTCGACGACCGCGGCGCCCGCCTCCAGCGCTCCGTCCGTTTCGGCGGCCGGCATGCCGAAATCGGAGCCGGTTTCGCTGGACATCCCGCGCATCGACGCGCATTCCAGCCTGGTGCCGCTGGGTCTCAATCCCGACAATACGGTGCAAGTACCGCCGGTCAGCACGCCGCTGCAGGCCGGGTGGTACGAAAACGGCCCGACGCCCGGCGAGGTCGGCCCCGCGGTCGTGCTCGGACACGTGGACGGAAACAAGCACAAAGGGATCTTCTACCGGCTCAAGGAAATGAAGCCGGGAGACGACGTCGACATCGCCCGCCGCGATGGCACCACCGCGCACTTCGAGGTGACCAAAGTGGACCAGGTGCCCAAGGACGTCTTCCCGACCGACGCGGTCTACGGGGACACTTCGGACCCGCAACTGCGCTTGATCACCTGCGGCGGCGCGTTCGACCGGGCCGAGCACAGCTATGTGGACAACATCATCGTGTACGCCCACCTGGTCAACGGCGGGCGCTGAAAAGCCGCCCCGGTTTTTGTCGGTCCCCGGTGCGACACTGTGGCGGTTGGCACAATTCCGGGAGGCACCCATGATCACCAGGACAGAACCGTGGCCCGCGGGCACCCCGTGCTGGGGCGACTTGATGGTGCCGGACCGCGACAAGGCGGTCGCGTTCTACGAGTCGCTGCTCGGCTGGACAGTCGAATCCGGCGGCCCGGAGACCGGGTTTTACGGAATGGCGCAGATCGGCGGCAAGCCGGTGGCGGGAATCGGCCAGCTCCCGCCGGAGCAGGCAGGCATGCCGCCGACGTGGACGACGTACCTGTCAGTGTCCGATGTGGACAAGACAGTGACCGCGATCGCGGAGGCGGGCGGACAGGTGGTAGCCCCGCCGATGGACGTCCTGACCGAGGGCCGGATGGCCATCGCGACCGACCCGACCGGCGCGACGTTCGGCCTCTGGCAGCCGGGCCGGCATTCCGGAACGCAGGTCACGCTGACGCCCGGGGCCCCGGCGTGGAACGAATGCATGACCCGCGATTTCGCCGCGGCGAAGCAGTTCTACGGGGATGTGTTCGGGTACGGCTTCGGCGACATGTCGGGGCCAGGTTTCACGTACGCGACTCTGGACGTCGACGGCCGCCCGGTCGGCGGCCTTGGCGAGCTGTCCTCGGACAGCCCCGCGCAACCCGGGTGGGTGACCTACTTCTGGACCGCGGACGCGGACAAGTCGGCGTCGCGAATCACCGAACTGGGCGGGACCGTGGTGAGCCCGCCGGTGGACACGCCACACGGCCGAATGGTGGTCGCGACGGACGACCAGGGGGCGGGCTTCTCGCTGATGGCCCCCAACGCCCAGTCCGGCACTCAGGACGGGTGGGGGTGAGGGGGGCTGATGTGGTCCTGGTGGGTGATGGCTGGGGTGAGTTGGCTGGGCGGTGATACGGAGGGCTGAGTTTGGGGTGGTTTGCGCCGCGCCGGGTTGTGCCGGTTGGTGTGGTGGGCGTGCCGAGTTGTGTTGATTGGTGCGCTGGGCGGACTGTGCCGGGTGCGTGCCGATTGGTGCCGTGGGCCGAGCGGGCCTAGCTGGGTTGTGCAGGTTGTCCTGCTGGGCGGAGCGGGCCAAGCGGGGCCGTGCAGGTTGTCCTGCTGGGCGGAGCGGGCCAAGCGGGGCCGTGCAGGTTGGTGTGCTGGCGGGCGAAGCCGGGTTGTGCTGATTGGTGTGCTGGGCAGGGCGGGGCCAAGCCGGGTTGTGCCGATTGGCGTGAGGGCGGAGCGGGCCTAGCTGGGCTGTGCAGGTTGGCGTGCTGGCCAGAGCGGGCCAAGCCGGGGCACGCCGGTTAGCGCGGGCGGTCCGCGCGAGGTCGTGCTAATCGGTCCGCAGGTGGCGTCGGGCTGTGCCGGTCGGCGTGCTGGGCGGGATGGTCCGCGCCTGGTCATGCTGGCTCGCGTGCTGGGCGAGGCAGGCTGTGCTGGAACGTCCTGATTGGTGCGCGGGCGGCTCGAGCCGGGCCGCGTCGATTGGGTTGCTGGGCGGTCGGGCCAGGCTGCGTCGATTGGTGCTCTAGGTGGGCCGTGCAGGTTGGCGCGCCGGGCGAGGCGAGCCGTTCTGCTTGGCGCGCGGGGCTGGGCCGTGCCGGGCCGGGCAGATTGGTGGGCCGGGCCGATTGGTGTGCTGGGTAGCGCAGGCCGAGCTGGGGCCGTGGCGATCGGCCCCCCCGGGGACCAAGCCGCTACCTGCCAACCCGAACCGTCGCCGGAGCGAGCCATGCGCAGCCATTCGCGCCGGAAGCAGCGGCGAGGTCGGCGCATCCCGCCGAGCGCCGAGTCAGCGCGCCCCAACGCGCGGGCCGCAAACGCCCGTGAGGGGAACCCCGAAGGAATCAGCTCCCCCGAAGTTCCCCTCACCACCCCTCAACCAAGCCGCAAGCCCTAGCCCAGCCAACTCAGGCAGGCATCCCCGGAAGGATCAGTCCTCCACCCAGTCGAAGGTCTTCGTGACAGCCTTCTTCCAGTTCCGGTATTCCTTCTCCCTCCGGGACTCGTCCATCGACGGGTCCCACTGCTTGTCCTTCGCCCAGTTGGTCCGGATGTCGTCCTCCGACTCCCAGAATCCCACCGCCAGCCCGGCCGCGTACGCCGCTCCCAGTGCGGTCGTTTCGTTCACCACCGGGCGGATCACCGGCACGCCCAGGATGTCCGCCTGGAACTGCATCAGCAGCTCGTTCACGACCATCCCGCCGTCGACCTTCAGCGACTTCAGCGGGACGCCCGAGTCGGCGTTCATCGCGTCGATCACCTCTCGCGACTGGAACGCCGTGGCCTCCAGCACCGCCCGCGAGAGGTGGCCCTTGTTCACGAACCGGGTCAGGCCGACGATCGCGCCGCGGGCGTCCGAGCGCCAGTACGGGGCGAACAGGCCCGAGAACGCCGGGACGAAGTACGCGCCGCCGTTGTCGTCGACCGTCCGGGCGAATTCCTCGATCTGCGCCGCCGACGAAATCAACCCCAGGTTGTCCCGCAGCCACTGCACCAGCGAACCGGTGACCGCGACCGAACCCTCCAGTGCGTAGACCGTGTCGTTCGAGCCGATCTTGTAGCAGACCGTCGTCAGCAGGCCGTTCTCCGACAGGACCTTCTCCGTACCGGTGTTCAGCAGCACGAAGTTGCCGGTGCCGTAAGTGTTCTTGGCCTCGCCCGGCGAGAGGCACGCCTGGCCGAACGTCGCCGCCTGCTGGTCGCCGAGGATGCCCGCGATCGGCACCTCGGCCAGCGCTCCGCGCGGGCGGACCTTGCCGTACACCTCCGACGACGACCGGATCTCCGGCAGCATCGACAGGGGAATCCCCATCTCCGCCGCGATGTCCTCATCCCACTTCAGGGTGTCGAGGTCCATCAGCAAAGTGCGCGACGCGTTCGTCGGGTCCGTCACGTGCACGCCGCCGTCGGTGCCGCCGGTCATGTTCCACAGCACCCAGGTGTCCATGTTGCCGAACACCAGATCGCCCGCCTCGGCCCTGGCCCGCGCGCCCTCGACGTTGTCGAGGATCCACTTGATCTTCGGGCCGGAGAAATACGTCGCGAGCGGCAGGCCGGTCTTGGAGCGATAGCGCTCCTGGCCCCCGCCGAGCGCTCCGAGCTCGGCGGCGATCTTGTCGGTGCGCGTGTCCTGCCAGACAATCGCGTTGTACACCGGCTTTCCGGTCTTGCGGTCCCACACCAGCGCCGTTTCGCGCTGGTTGGTGATGCCCACCGCGGCGATGTCGGTCGGCCGCAGGTCGGCCTTGGCGAGCGCGCCCGCCGCGACCGCGCGGGTGTTTTCCCAGATCTCCTCGGCGTTGTGCTCGACCCAGCCCGCCTGCGGGAAGATCTGCTCGTGCTCGCGCTGGTCGACCGCGACGACGCGGCCGGAGTGGTCGAAGATCATGCAACGCGTCGACGTGGTGCCCTGGTCGATCGCGGCGACGTACGAAGTCATGGATTCCCTCCGGAAAGCTGGGTCAGGTCAGGTTGTGCACGGCCAGGTACACCAGCGCCGCCAGCGCGGCGCCGACGAGCGGCCCGAGGACCGGCACCCACGAGTAGTTCCAGTCCGGGTCGCGCTTGCCCTTGATCGGCAGCAGGAACGCGTACGCGATGCGCGGGCCGAGGTCGCGGGCCGGGTTGATGGCGTAGCCGGTCGGCCCGCCGAGGGAGATGCCGATCACCAGCACGACGAACGACACCCCGGCGTAGCCGAGCGCGGTGTTGCCGAACGTCGGCGTCCCGTCCGCGGCGGTCTTGAACGCCGGCGTCAGCAGGATCCAGCCGACCAGCACGAAGGTGCCGATGATCTCGGTCACCAGGTTCCACGCCTTGTTCCGGATCTGCGGGGCGGTGGAGAAAATGCCGAGCGTCTCTTCCGGATTCGGGTGGTCGTCGAACTGCAGTTTGTAGGTCAGCCAGCACAGCACGGCGCCGAGAATCGCGCCGAGCATTTCCCCGATCAGATAGAATGGCACGTCCGCCCACGAAACCTTGCCCGAAATGGCCAGGCCGAGCGTGACCGCGGGGTTCAGGTGCGCGCCGGTCGGCGCGGCGAGGCTCGCCCCGGCGAACACGCCGAAAGCCCACCCGAACGTGATGAACAGGGTTCCGGCCTGGAAGCCGTTGTTCTTGCGCAGCACCACGTTGGCGACCACGCCGTTGCCCAGCAACAGGAGCACTGCCGTGCCCAGCAGCTCCCAGACGATGATCGCACCCGGACTCAGACTTGGACTCACGCTTTCCGCACCTCCACACTGGACAGTCTGTGCAGGGCCGATCACGTCCGGCCACCGCCTCGTAGCCGACCCCAGTCCGCGGCACGTTACCGGTGCGTACGCGCGCAATCCATAAGCCGGGCGAAGCAATGTGACCATGATCGTCATGGGTTCCGCCACACGTGTCACCTCGGGGTCAGCAGACGATCACGCAAGCGTGCGATGCTGGGGAAGGTGGAGCACGAGGAGGAACGAGTGGTGACGAACTCGCAGAACGGCAGTGACCCGGCCCGGCTGGGTCCGGCGGGCCGGGAGGAATCCTGGCGGCGCTTCGGCGACGAGACCTTCGATCTGGTCGTGATCGGCGGCGGGGTCGTCGGCGCGGGCACCGCGCTGGACGCGGCGACCCGCGGCCTGCGGGTGGCCCTCGTCGAGGCCCGCGACCTGGCGTCCGGCACGTCGAGCCGGTCGAGCAAGCTCTTCCACGGCGGCCTGCGGTACCTCGAACAGCTCGAGTTCGGCCTGGTGCGCGAGGCACTGCACGAGCGCGAGCTGATGCTGACGAAGATCGCGCCGCACCTGGTGAAGCCGGTGAGCTTCCTGTACCCGCTGACGCACCGGATCTGGGAGCGTCCGTACACCGCCGCCGGGCTGCTGATGTACGACACGATGGGCGGCGCCCGGTCGGTGCCCGGCCAGAAACATCTCACCCGGGCGGGTGCCCTCCGAATGGTTCCCGCGCTCAAGCGGTCCGCGCTGATCGGCGGCATCCGGTACTACGACGCGCAGGCGGACGACGCCCGGCACACGATGACCGTCGCGCGCACCGCCGCGCATTACGGCGCGGTGGTCCGGACCTCCACCCAGGTCGTCGGCTTCCTGCGCGAGGCGGACCGGATTTCCGGCGTGCGCGTGCGCGACGTCGAGGACGGCCGCGAGACCGAGATCCACGCCGGCGCGGTGGTCAACTGCACCGGCGTGTGGACCGACGAACTGCAGCGGCTCTCCGGCGGCCGCGGCCGGTTCCGCGTGCGGGCCAGCAAGGGCGTGCACATCGTGGTTCCGCGCGACCGGATCGTGTCGGAGTCGGGGATGATCCTGCGCACCGAGAAGTCGGTGCTGTTCGTGATCCCGTGGCGCAACCACTGGATCGTCGGCACCACCGACACCGACTGGAATCTCGACCTCGCCCACCCGGCGGCCACCAAGCACGACATCGACTACCTGCTCGAGCACGTGAACTCGGTGCTCGCGACGCCGCTGACGCACGACGACATCGAAGGCGTGTACGCGGGTCTGCGGCCGCTGCTGGCCGGGGAGAGCGAAGAGACGTCGAAGCTGTCGCGCGAGCACGCGGTCGCGCGGGTCGCGCCGGGCCTGGTCGCGATCGCGGGCGGCAAGTACACGACGTACCGGGTGATGGCGGCCGACGCCGTCGACGCCGCGGTGGTCGACCTGCCGGGCCGTCCGCCGTCGTCCATCACCGACAAGGTCCCGCTGCTCGGCGCGGACGGCTACCACGCGCTGGTCAACCAGGCCGATCACCTGGCCGCGGAGCACGGGCTGCACCCGTACCGCGTGCGGCACCTGCTCGACCGCTACGGCTCGCTGGTGCACGAGGTGCTGGCGCTCGCGGCGGATCGGCCGGAGCTGCTGAAGCCGATCGAGTCGGCGCCGGATTACCTCGGCGTGGAGGTCGTGTACGCGGCCAGCCACGAGGGTGCGCTGCACCTGGAGGACGTCCTCGCCCGGCGCACGCGGATCTCCATCGAGTACGCGCACCGCGGCGTCGACTGTGCGGAGCAGGTCGCCCAGCTGGTGGCCGGAGTGCTGGGCTGGTCGGAAGACGAGACCAGGCGCGAGGTCGAGGTCTACCGGGCGCGCGTCGAGGCGGAGCGGGATTCGCAGCTGCAGCCGACGGACGAGTCGGCGGACGCGCTGCGGGCGGCGGCTCCGGAGGCTCGGGCCGGGTTGATCGAGCCGGTCAGCTGAGAGTGCCTCGTGAGTGTCGGGGAGAACCGGCACTCACGAGGGCTCGGGTTTTCCGGGCTCACCGCGCGCCCGCTTCGGACACGAGCCGGTCAGGTGAGAAAGCCTCGGGAGTGCTGCGGAGAACCGGTCCTCACGAGGGCTTGAGCACCCATCTGATCAGCTTTTCCCCGCTGGGCGAGGGCCGCTCCTCGGGCCCGACTCGCCGGAACCCGGCCCGCTTCGCCACCACCTCGGACGCGGTGTTGCTTTCGTCGTGCCGGTAAGCGATTTCGTGCAGGCCCAGCCGGGCGAATCCGAACTGGATCGCGGCCGAAAGCGCTACCGCCGCGATGCCTTTGCCTCGTTCGGCCGGGTGTGTCCACACCGACGCCTCGGCGGTCCCGAAGTCGAGGTCCAGGTCGCGCAGTCCGACCTCGCCGAGCAGCCGGCCGGTCGCCGGGTCGGCCACGGCCCACGAGCAGCGCTCGTCGCACGCCCACTGCGCGGCGCGCAGCGTCACGTACTCGGTGGCTTCGTCGGGGGTGCGCAACTGGTAGTTCAGCACGTACCGCCGATGCTGCGGGTCCGCGAACGCCTCCATCAGCGCGGGCCGGTCGTCGAGATGCCGGTCCGCGCGGAGCTGGCGCAGGCGGTACGCGCCCGCGTTGATTTCCACGGGTTCCACGACTCGAGCCTAACCGTCTCCAGGCGCGAAACGGCTGCGTGCCGCGTCACGGCAGGGGCGGACGAAGGGTGAAAAATCCTTGCCGCTTCGGGCAGTACCGGGGAAAGACCGCCCCGGCGCGAAGATCGTCCTGGCAGCGTTGCCGGGTATGCCGGACAATCTGACCCAGCTTGCCGCCGACCACGCCCGCCGACACGGATGGGCCGACCTTCCCGCCTTCCTCGCCGACGACCGGACCTGGACGTTCGCCGAGGTCTACGCCGGAGCCGCGCGCGTCGCCGGCGGTTACCGGGCCGCCGGACTGCGCCGCGGCGACCGCGTGCTGCTCGCGCTTCCGGACAGCATCGAACTGGTCTGGTGCCTGCTCGGCGCGTGGCAGGCCGGAATCGTCGCGATTCCGGTGAATGTCCAGATGAGCCACGACGACCTGACCCGGGACATCCGCACCGCCGAACCCGCGCTGATCGTCGCGGATCCGGAAACGGCGGGCTGGCTCGACGGCGCCGACCTCGCTCCGACCACCGGCGCGGAGCGGCTGGCGGCGGCGGATCCGGAGACGGAGTTCGCGCCGGGCGGAGACAATCCGTCGCACGCGATGTTCACGTCGGGGACGACCGGCGCGCCCAAGCTGTGCTTCTATCTTCACCGCAATTTCGATCCGTCGATGCTTCGCACGGACGGCGTCGGCACGGTCGCGCTCTCGGTGTCGCGGATGTATTTCGCCGGTGGCCTGTACTCCTCGGCGATGGCGACGATCTGCACCGGCCAGACGTCAGTGCTCTCGCGGCCGCGCGCGACCCCGGCTGCCGCGCTGGAGTTGATCCGCCGCCACAACGTCGCGACGCTTTTCGCGCAGCCGAGTTTCTACGCGCGTCTGCTGCTGGAGCCGGGGCACGCCGAGACGCTCGGGCAGTTGCGCGGCGCGATGTGCGCGGGCGAAGTGCTTTCCGCTCAGCTGCGCGAGAAGCTGGTGCCGATTTTCGGGGACCGGCTGGTGAACCTTTACGGCGCTACCGAGGCTGGCGGGTACGCGATGGGGCGGCCAGCGGATTACGCCGACCCGTCGGCGGTCGGGCCGGTCTACGAAGGCCGTTCGGCACGCGTAGTGGTTGACGGACACGAGGTGGCGACCGGAGTGCAGGGCGAGCTGCAAGTTCTGGTCCCGTTCGCTACGCGCGGTGTCGCCCGCGGCAGCCTCGGCCCGGATCAGGTGACCGACACCTGGTGGTCGACCGGCGACCTCGGGTCGATCGACGCACAGGGTGTCCTTCACGTCTACGGACGGCTCGACGACGTCGAGGTGATCGGCGGACAGAACGTGGTCCCCGGCGAGGTCGAACGGCTTCTCGAAAGTCACCCGAAGGTGCGGGAAGCAGCGGTGAGCGCGGTGCGGCGCGAGGCGGGGGACACGACCCTGCGTGCGTACGTGGTCGCGACGTCCGGCACGGGCGACGAGGACTTGAGCGCGGAACTGATCGCGCTGGCTCGTGCGCACCTGTCGTGGTACAAGGTGCCGCAGGACGTGGTCTGGTTGGAAGCGTTGCCGCGCAATGGAAACGGCAAGGTGTTGCGCAGGCAGCTGCGTGTGGCGGGCGGCCAGTGACTTAAGCGGGCGATGGGACCTCCGCGTGCACGGCGGTCCCTTCCCCGCGTGCGGACTCGATGGTCAGCGAGCCCGCGACCCGTTGCACGCGCTGGCGCATCGCTTCCAGGCCGAAGCCGGTGCCGTCGCCGCGGTCGCCGGGGGCGAAACCTCTGCCGTCGTCTCGGATGTCGAGCATGACCAGGTCGCTGGTGTAGGTGAGGGTGATGCCGATCCGGCTGGCGTGCGCGTGTTTTTCCGCGTTGGCCAAGGCTTCCTGCGCGACCCGGTACAGCGCCACTTCCAGCTCCGGCAGCAACGGCCGAGCATCGCCTTCGACGGCAGCGGTCACCTTGGTGCCGGAGGTGTCGGACACTCGGTTCGCCAAACCTGCCAACGCTTCCGGCAGGTGCGAGTCCGCCAACGGTTCCGGCCGCAACGCCTGCACTGCCCGGCGCGCCTCAGTGAGACTGTCCTTCGCCAGCGCGTGCACGTGGTCGAGATGCCGTTGCCGGTCCGCGGCTTCGGTGGCCCGGTCGGCGGCCTGCAATTGGGTGACAATGCCGGTCAAGCCCTGGGCGACGGTGTCGTGAATTTCGCGGGCCATTCGCTGACGCTCGTCGAGCACCCCCGCCTCGCGGGCTTGGGTGAGCAATTGCGCTTGCAGCGCCGCGTTTTCCGTCAACGCCGTTTCCAGCTGCGCGTTTGATCGCGCGAGTTTTTCATTGGTGCGACGACGTTCCTCGTTCTCCGCGCCGACGAACCATGCCACGTACAGAATCGGCCCGACAATCGACACCGCCGTGGTCCACGGCGGCGACGGTTCCCAAATCCCCTTGGCCAGCAACGGAACTACCGCCGTAGCGGCTGCGGCGAAGATGCTCCAGCGCGTCGGGAACAACACGAACGCGATCGGGTAACCGATCGAAGCGAAGGCAGTGAACGGGTCCAACCGAGAAGCGAGCACCGTCGCGCCAGCAAGCAGCACAATAAAAAACCCGATGGCCAGCCACGGTTTTCGCGTGCGTCGCGGGAAAACCGGGATCAGCATCAGCAACCACAGCCCACTAGCCGCGGCGAGAAGCAGCGTGGTGCGCCATTGTGCGGAATTACCGTGCGGCTGACCGGCGGCGATGATCGTGCACACCGCGAGCGCCAGAATCCCGACCCCGGCGAACACCGGGCCTGCCCATCGTTCGGCCTTCGGATCGACCGAACCCGGCCGCAGCCCCATCATCGGGCCGGGCCGCGGGCTCAGCGCCGCCGCCATCCGCTGAACAGGATCAGCAGCAACGGCAGCGCGAACACGATCAGCAGCCGACCGCGGGTCACGATGAGCACGAGGACCGCCAGCGCGATCGAAAGCGGCACCGAATACCGCCAGACGAACGCGCTCAGCTTGCCGTTCCCTGCGGCCGGAACGACCGGTTCCGGGCGGGCCGTAGCCAGCAGCGCGCTCGGCCGCGGCGAGGGGAGGTCGTCGAACAGCGGCACCAGTTCGCTCACCAGCTTGGCCGACGTGACCTTCGCCGAGCGGCTGCCGTACTCGTCGATGTCGAGGCGTCCGGTGCGGACGTGCTCGGAGAGGACGTCGAGCGCGTCCTGGCGTTCGGCGTCGCTCAGCCGCAGGTCAGCCATGGTCCGCCTCAGCGGTCCAGCCGGCGCTGGCGCCGGTGCTCGTCGCGCATCGCGCGGAACTCCTCGCGGCGCTCGCGATGCCGGTCGTGGCGGTGGTGGTCATGGTGCTCGAAACCCTTGCCCCAGAGCGCGCGGCCGACCGCGGTGAGCGCGATCGGCGCGAAGATCACCGGCCACCCCGCGGTGCCGGTGGCGATCAGGGCGATCGCCGCGATCCAGACCAGCGGGATCAGCGCGGCGACGACGCGTTGCCCCGGCGACCACTCCGGCTGCCGGGCGGCCACTTCGCCGGACGCCGCGGGCTGCGGCACGGGCATAGGCGCCGCCGCGGCCGGTTCCGGCGCCGCGGTCGCGCCGCCGAACACTGGATGCGGCACCGGCAGGTCGGCGAACAGCTCGCTCAGTTCGCCCCGGGTCTTGGCCGCGGTGATCCGGGCGGAGCGTTCGCCGAACTCGTCGATGTCGATCCGCCCCGCGCTCATGTGCTCGCCGAGCGCGTGCAGCGCGGACTCGCGCTCCCGGTCGCTGATCCGCAGCTGCGGAGACGGAACCTCAGTCACGTAGTCGATGGTAGGCCGCGCGAGCGCGCGGCACCCACGACATTCAGCACAACTTCAGTCCTTGAGTTCCAAGAGTTGCGTTCCCTGCGTGACCGCGGAGCCGATCTCGACCGAAAGCCCGGTGACAGTGCCCGCTTTGTGCGCGGTTACCGGGTTTTCCATCTTCATCGCCTCGAGCACCACGATCAGCTCGCCCGCCTCGACGTGCTGGCCTTCCTCGACCGCGATCTTCACGATGGTGCCCTGCATCGGCGCGGTGACCGCGTCGCCGCTCACCGCCGCCTTCGCGCCGCCGGCCCGCTTGCGCGGCTTGGCCTTCGTCGCCGCGGGCGCGCCGCCGCCTTCGAGGGCGAACCCGCCCGGAAGCGAAACCTCGAGCCGGCGTCCGCCGACCTCGACCACGACGTTCTGCCGCGGCGCCTCTTCCTCGGCCTCGACGTCCGGCGCGGTGAACGGCTCGATCTGGTTGTCGAACTCGGTCTCGATCCAGCGGGTGTGCACGCTGAAGCCGTTTTCGTCGCCGATGAACGCCGGGTCGTTCACGATCACCCGGTCGAACGGCAGCACCGTCGCCATGCCCTCGACCTCGAACTCGGCCAGCGCGCGCCGGCTGCGCTCCAGCGCGTTCTGCCGGTCCGAACCGGTGACGATGAGCTTGGCGAGCATCGAGTCGAACTGGCCGCCGATCACGCTGCCGGATTCGACCCCGGAGTCGACGCGCACGCCCGGGCCGGACGGGGCGACGAACTTGGTGACCGTGCCCGGAGCGGGCAGGAAGCCGCGCCCGGCGTCCTCGCCGTTGATGCGGAACTCGATCGAGTGGCCGCGCGGCGTCGGGTCCTCGGTGATCCGCAGCTTCTCGCCGCGCGCGATGCGGAACATCTCGCGGACCAGGTCGATGCCGGTGGTCTCTTCCGACACCGGGTGCTCGACCTGCAGCCGGGTGTTCACCTCGAGGAAGGAAATGGTGCCGTCGACCGCGACGAGGTACTCCACGGTGCCCGCGCCGTAGTAGCCGGCCTCCTTGCAGATGGCCTTGGCGGACTCGTGGATCCGGGCGCGCTGGTCGTCGGACAGGTACGGCGCGGGGGCCTCCTCCACCAGCTTCTGGTGGCGGCGCTGCAGCGAGCAGTCGCGGGTGCCGACGACGATCGCGTTGCCGTGCTGGTCGGCCAGCACCTGCGCCTCGACGTGCCGCGGCTTGTCCAGGTAGCGCTCCACGAAGCACTCGCCGCGGCCGAACGCGGCCACCGCCTCGCGCGTCGCGGATTCGAACAGCTCAGGGATTTCTTCGCGGGTGCGGGCGACCTTCAGGCCGCGGCCGCCGCCGCCGAACGCCGCCTTGATCGCGACCGGCAGGCCGTGCTCGTCGGCGAACGCGATGATCTCGTCGGCGTCCTTGACCGGCTCCTTGGTGCCGGGCACCAGCGGCGCGCCCGCGCGCATCGCGATGTGCCGCGCGGTCACCTTGTCGCCGAGGTCGCGGATCGACTGCGGGCTCGGCCCGATCCAGGTCAGGCCCGCGTCGAGGACGGCCTGGGCGAAGTCGGCGTTCTCGGAAAGGAAGCCGTAGCCGGGGTGGACCGAATCGGCGCCGGACCGCTTGGCGGCGTCGAGGATCTTGTCGATCGCGAGGTAGCTCTCGGCCGCGGTGGTCCCGCCGAGCGCGAACGCCTCGTCGGCGAGACGGACGTGCGGAGCGTCGCGGTCCGGGTCGGCGTACACGGCCACGCTCTGCAGGCCCGCGTCCTTCGCGGCCCGGATCACGCGAACCGCGATCTCGCCCCGGTTCGCGATCAGGACCTTGGTCACCGGACCGCCCGTGCTCGCGGTGTCCTGCTCGCTCACCACATACCTCCCGTGCCCGTCGCCGCGCTGCTGGTCAACCGGGAGTCTACGGACCCCGGCGGGGCCTGGATTGAGAGGTGGACCACCCAGTTCGGTCCTGTTTATACCCGTCCGGCGGGGGCCTGATGCCGCAGTTCGGCCGGGAGTTCGGAGTCGAGCACGATGACGTCGTAGGGGTTGACCTGGTGCACCAGCGCCAGGTTCTCGGTGTTGACCAGGATCCACGGCTGGTGCTCGCCGCAGCAGTCGACGAGCCGGTCGAGCGCGGTGAACGCGACCAGCGCGGTGCGGCCGTCCGGGGTGCGGCGCAGTTCGACGTTGGCTCCGGTCTGGCCGTCGGTGGTCGGGCCGGCGGGCCCGGTCGGCAGGTAAAGGGCCGGGGGCAGGTTGGGGTTCGTCACTCCGACAACATAGACGGACACGGTGCGCGAGGTCGCTTACAGTCTCGGATATGCGGACTAGGCCGAAGCGCGTCCCGCGATCCGCGCTGCTCACCGCCGTTCTCGCGGCGGTGGCCACGGCGGCGGCGCTCGTCGTGGCCGTCGTGCTGCGCCCGAAGCCGGACGGCGCGGTCACCATGGCCCCGCGCGAGCCGGCGGCGGCTCCGGTGGAGGGATCGGCCTCGACCTGCGGCAACGGTCCGTGCCGGCAGCTGGCCGCGGTGAGCGTCGGCGGTACCCCGGTCGTGTTGCTGGCGGACGCCGCGGGCGGCTCGGGACGGGTCCAGGTCGGGAAGGAGCCGGGCACCGAGTTCGAACTGGCGATCACGAACCTGGGCGCGAAGCTGACGAAGACTTCCTTGCGCTGCATCGACGGGTCGACCGCCGCGTGCCTGGTCCGCGGCGACGCGGCCGGCGGCTCGTACGGGGAACTGCTCACCGAATCCGGCGGGGTGTGGCGCGACTACGGCAAGCCGTATTTCTCCGACGCGGGCTCGCTGTCGCTCTACGACGTGAGCCAGGACGGCCGTCCGGACGTGATCGTCGTCCGGCACGAATGCCCGCAGGCGGTCTCCGGCTCGCCGCGCTGCCAGGCGGCTCCGGTGGTGGCGGAGGTCTACGAACTCGACGGCGAGGTGATGGGGTGCACGAGCACCGTCACCTCGCCGTCGAATTTCCGGGGCTGGCCGGACGTCGAGCTGAGGAAATCCCAGCTGCGGCGGTGTTCCGGCAACTCGTGAGCGGCAATCCCGGTTAGAACCGGGATTGCCGCTCACGAGGCGTCAGGCGGTGGCGGGCCGGGCCGCGCTGCCCTCGTCGCGGTGGTTCGGGCGAGCGGTGTGCGTGCTGAGGATTTCGTCGTCGAGCAGGCCCTCGCTACGCGCGACGATCGTCGGGACCACGATCTGGCCCGCGACGTTCGTGGCCGTGCGCATCATGTCCATGATCGGGTTCACCGAGTAGATCAGCGCGATGCCGAGCGCGACCTGCTTGGCGTCGAGGCCGATGAACGCGGTGGTCAGGGTGAGCGCGGTCAGCCAGCCGGTGGTGCCCGCGGTGGCCAGCGCGCCGACCACGGCGACGACCACGATGCCGACGTACTGGCCGAAGCTCAGCGGCACCCCGGCGAGGTTGGCGATGAAGATCGCGCCGATCGCCGGGAACACCGCGGCGCAACCGTCCATTTTGGTCGCGCTGGCGAGCGGGGTGGCGAAGGCGGCGTACCCGGGGTCGACGCCGAGGTTGACCGCGGACTGCCGGGTCAGCGGCAGCGTCGCGGAGCTGGACTGCGACGCGAACGCGAACTGGATCGCGGTGCCCGCCTTGGCGAAGAACGTCAGCGGGCTCACCTTCGCGACGAACTGCAGCAGGATCGGGTAGACCACGAACAGGACCAGCAGGCAGCCGACGTACACCGCGAGCGTGGTCGACAGCAGCGGGCGGAACAGCGCGTCGCCGTAGTTGGAGACGGCGGCCCCGATCAGGCCGACGATGCCGATGGGCGCGAGGCGCACGATCCAGCCGAGGTAGCGCTGAATGATTTCGAAGACGCTGGTGGTGAACTCGACGAACGGCTTGGCCTTGTCGCCGAGGCTGTAGGCGGCGGCGCCGATCACGACGGCGAGGAAGAGCACCTGGAGCGTGCTGCCCTCGGCGAAGGCGGAGAAGAAGTTCTCCGGCAGCAGGCCCTTGATGAAGGCGTCCCAGGAACCCCAGTGGCTCATGCTCTTCGCGGCCTTGTCGGCGTTCTTCGCGGTCGCCGCGACGCCCTCGCCGAGCCCGCCGGAGCCGGGGTTGAACAGCTTGCCGATCGCGATCCCGATCAGCGAGGCGATGAACGACGTGATCGCGAACCACAGCACGGTCTTGCCGCCGAGCCGCGCGGCGGTGCGGCCGCCGCCGAGGCCGCGGAGGCTGTTGATGCCGACCACGATCGCGGTGAAGACCAGCGGGATCACCGCGATCTGCAGCAGGGTCGTGAAGATCGTGCCGATGTGGTCGAGGGTGTCGGTCAGCCAGCCGGCTTCGGTCGTCCGCGCGAGCACGCCGAGGCCGGCGCCCACGACAAGCGAACCGAGCACGGCCGCGGCGAACACGCGCGGCTTGGTGTACGTCCTGACGAAGGACATGTGCCACCCCAGAGAGGTCGAGAGTTTCCGCTGACCCGGGTGCGGGCCGGAGTCGACTCTCCCTGATCACTCGTCCGAGTGACACATCGTCCCAATATGTGAACTAGTTCCACATTTCGGTGACGCTGACGCCGACCTCGGCGAGGAGCTGACGCAGCAGCGGAAGACTGATCCCGATGACGCTGGACGGGTCCCCTTCGACGCCCTCGACGAACCACCCGCCGAGCGCGTCGAGCGTGAACGCCCCCGCGACGTGCAGCGGTTCGCCGGTCGCGACGTAGGCGTCGATCTCGGCCTGGCTGGGGTTGGCGAAGTGCACGGTGGTGGACCGGGTGCCGGAGGCTTCCTTGGTGCGCTGCCCGCCGTCGAGCCGGACCACGGCGTGCCCGGTGAGCAGGACGCCGGAGCCGCCGGCCATCCGGGCCCAGCGCTCCTTCGCGACCTCGGCCGTGGCGGGCTTGCCGACCATCTCGCCGCCGATGGAAAGCATGGAATCGCAGGCGACGATCACGGCGTCGGGCTCGGAGACCATCTCGACCACGGCGTTGGCCTTGGCTTTCGCGAGAGCCAACACGAGTTCGGCGGGTTCGGGATCGGTGAGCGCGGCCGCGACGGCATCCTCGTCGACACCGGACACGACGACGGCCGGATCGAGACCGGCACTCCGCAACACAGCGAGGCGGGCAGGGGACTGGGAGGCGAGGACTAGACGCACGGTCGAACGCTACCTCGACGGGTGGGGGCGGTGGGGTCTGGCCTGGGAGGGGTGGGAGGTCGTGTCGGCTGGGCGAGGGGGGTGCGGTGGGTGGCCGGGGGTTGCGTGTGTGGTGAGTGGTTCGGGGTGGCTGGGTTGAGTGTGCGGTGGGGCGTGGTCTGGGCAAAGTGGGAGGTTGCGCCACCTAGGCGAGGGGATTGCGGTGGGCGGCCTGGGCGGCGGCTGGGCCGAGTGCGTGGCCGGTGGCTCGGCAGGGCGGCTGGGTTGTGTGCGGGGTGAGTGGCTCGGAGGAAACCCCGGGCGGGTGCGAGGTGAGCGGGCAGCTGTTTCCGGGCATCGGGAGACCGCGCGGCCGCGGATGCGGAGACGGCCGCGCGGATTCGCAGTGCATCGCGATCGCCACTTCACTGCCGGGTGGCGGGGCCGCGCTCGGGCCGCGGCCGATCGGGGTGCGGCTGCGGGGTTTCTGCCTCTGCTTGCATTGGGCAGCTCAATGAGTCCAGGCGTGGTTTCTCCGCCGCGACTTGAGCCGCCCGAAACCGGTCGAATCGAGTTCGCCGATCAGCCGGTAGCGGCCGCTGATCGGGGCGTCCTGGTCGTGCCTGCCGTTCGGCTCTCGCCGCGCTCCTTGCATTGCTCAGCCCGGCTTGCCCGCAGGAAGTTCCGGCCGACGCGCGTGCTCGCCTCCTCTCTGCTCGGCCTCTCCTCCCTCAGCGCCTGCCCGGCTGGGTTTTCGGCCAGCCGGGCAGGTCGAGGTCAGCAGTTCATCGTGCTGGCTCCGGGGTCGGGGCGGTCGGGGCTGGCGTACGCGGCCGAGGCGTTACCCGGCGCAGAGCCGCTGCCGACAGGACTCCCAGTACCAGCACCGCGATCGGCAGGATCAGCGTTGCGCGGGCGGCGTCGGTCAGTCCATTGTGGACAACCTCGCTGGCGAGGCGGCCCGCTTGTTCGGCGAGGTCCGCCGGGAGGCCGGGCATGGGGGCCGGGCCTCCGGAGGAGCCGAATTCGCCGGTGGAGGCGGCGGCGTGCGCGATGCCTTCGGTGAACGGGGCTCGGTACTGTTCCGGCAGTTGCCCGGCCGCGGTGGCGGCTTCGCTCGTGATCGACGCGCTGATCCTCGCCTGCAGGAGCACGCCGATCGCGGCGCTGCCCAGGACTCCGCCTACCTGGCGGGCGGTGTTGAAGATGCCCGACGCGGTACCGGTGAGCCGCGGTTCTACCGACGCCATCGTCAGGTTGCTCATCGGCGAGAAGATGCAGCCGACGCCCAGACCGCACACCAGCAGGGCCGGGATCAGTGCCCACGGGCTCGTGTCCGGCCGCGCTTGCAGCGCGATGATGCCGACGCCCGCGGCCAGCAGGGCCAAGCCGCCCATCACCAGGTATTTGCCGTTGATCTTGTCCGAAGCGCGGCCGACGAACGGCGCGATCACGCCGGACAGCAGCGACATCGGGGCGGTGAGCAGACCGGCCATGGTGGGGGAGAGGCCGAGCACCGTCTGGATGTAGATGATCAGCGGCAGGAACATGCCGGTCATCGTGAAGCCGACCGTGGTCGCGGTGAGCGTGCCCGCGGAGAAGTTGCGGTTCGCGAACACGGCCAGCGGGACCAGCGGTTCCCGGCGGTTGTAGTGCTGCCACAGCACGAAGGCGATCAGCAGGACCACGCCGGCTCCGATGATTTCGAACACCGTGATGCCGCCGAACACCGTGCCCCAGTCATACTGCTGTCCATTTTGGACACCGAACACGACGCAGAAGAGCCCCGCGGCCGACAGCAGGATGCCGATCAGGTCGAACGAATGCGAGTGCTTCGGCTGCCAGTCCGGCACCAGCCACAGGGTCAACGCGATGGCGACGACGCCGATCGGCACGTTGACGTAGAAAATCCACTCCCAGCCGAGGTGCTGCACCAGCACGCCGCCCAGCAGCGGGCCGGTGATCGTGGCCAGGCCGGCCACGCCGCCCCACGCGCCCATCGCCGCGCCGCGTTTCGCGGGCGGGAAAAGGTGGCTGATGAACGCCAGCGTCTGCGGCGTCATCAACGCGGCGCCGAGGCCTTGCACCGCACGGGCGGCGATCAGCATCTCGACGTTGCCGGACAGCCCGCACCACAGCGACGACGCGGTGAACACGACGAGCCCGGCGACGAACACGCGCTTCGGGCCGAAGCGGTCGCCGAGCCGGCTGGTGAACAGCATCGGCACGGCGTAGGTGAGCAGGTAGACGCTGATCACCCACACCACCGAGTTCAGCCCGGCTCCGAGGTGCTGCAGCATGGCGGGCACCGCGATGGACACGATCGTGGTGTCCAGCAGGATCATGAAGAACCCGATACAGAGCGCGCTCAGCGCGGCCCACGGGTTAACCGGTCTTGCGTTCATCGTTTTCCTTGAGCTTGAGTTTCTTGTCCTGGAAAGGGATCCGGCCGCTGCTGAGGTCCGCGAACAGCTGCTCGATCCACGCGAGCTCGAACTTCCGCTGTGCCGCGCTGAACCGGAAGTCGAGCCAGTAGATTTCGGGGGTGCCGTCGGATTCCAGCTGCTTGACGATCACCTCGTCGGCGGCCACGCCCGCGCGCAGCCGGGTGATCCGGTGCTCCAGTTCGAGCAGCGCCACGTCGCGGCCGAGATCGTCGATCACGGCGAGCCCGCTGAGCACGTCGCTGTAGTCCGGCACCACGTCGCCCAGCATTTGCCGGGCTCGTTCCTGGAAGGCGTCTTTGCCCGCCGCGGTCATCGCGTACACCGTGCGCTCCGGCCGTTTGCCGTCCCGCTGGGTTTCCACCACGTCGACAAAACCGTTGCGTTGCAACCGGTCCACCGTGTGGTAGAGCGAGCCCGCCTTGAGCTTCACACGGGTTTCGACGTGCCGTTCCCGCATGAGCTGGGCCATTTCGTACGGGTGCATCGGCCGCTCGTGCAGCAGCTCGAGCACGGCGACGCCCAGCGCCGTGAGCTTGGCCGCGACCATGACGGTGTTCCTCCAGAAGATCCAATCGGGTGACCCCACATGGGTTATTCCACGTGGACTATACGGTGTGGAGCAAGCTGCGGTCCAGTGTGATCTGCGCTGGTGAGCAGCTTGTCGCTGACGGTGATGGGTGCTGCGAGATGGGGAGAGCGTAACCAGCAGCACCGACAAAAACCGGCGATCGCCTGTTCGACGGCCCTTTCGCGGCCCTCGGCGGCCTGGCGATCCGATCCGGTGGCAGCACGGAGCCCGCGCAGTTTCTCGGTCCGCCGCCTCTTCGTCACCGAAGAGAGCTGGATCCTGGCGCGGGAACCCGGCCTGCGCGCCTACTACCGCGACTACCTCGTCCGCGCCAGAATGGCCGCGGACGAGGTAGCTCGTCTTCGGAGTAGGCTCAGTCGGTGACCTGATGCAGCTGCCGAGCCCGGCGGCTGCCCAGCGAGTACCAGCCGGCGATCCCGGTGCCGACGGTGAGCGCGGCCGCGCTGATGCCCAGCGACCAGTGCACCCCGACCCCGGAACCGAGCAGTCCCACGGTGAATCCGCTGCCCGCGCGAAGACCGTTGGCGGACACGCTGTACACGCCGATCACGCGCCCGCGTTCCTCCGGTTTCGCCAGCAATTGCACGACGGTCTGGCCGATCGACATCGACGCCAGGTTCGCCACGCCGCCGATCACCAGCAGCGCCACCGCGATCGGATAGCTGGCGGTCATTGCGAAGAACAGGCTGGAGATCCCGTAAATCGCCGTGCTGAGCACTGCGGCGGGAACGCTCGGTTTGATTTTTCCGGTCGCTTCCAGCAGGATCCCGCCGATCACGCCGCCCGCGCCGTTGGCGAACAGCAGCACGCCGTACGCGGTTCCGGCGCTGCCCGCACCGAGGTCCTGGGCGAAGATCGGCATCGAACTCTGCATCGAAGCGCCGACGAAAAACGCGCCGAGCCCGGCGAGGATGATCATCCCGACCATGGTCGGATTGCCGCTGATTTCCTTCATCACCCGCACCGAATCCCGCAACCCGACTCGCGGCCGGCGAATGATTCCGCCGTCTCGGGTGTGCCCGGTGAACTTGGTGCGGAACAGGAAAACGGTCAGCGGCAGGTAGAACGCGACGTTCACGAAAATGCCCGCCACCGGTCCGAGTCCGAGCAGCAATGCCGAACCGACGACCGGGCCGAAGAGAATTCCCAGACTGCGGAAGGTGGCATTGAGCCGGACCGCGCTGGGCAATTCCGTGGGGCCGACGAAATCGTGCAGCATGAGCTGCTCGCCCGGTCCCCAAATCGCGCCCGCGCAGCCGTGCAAAATCAGCAGTACGCAGGCACTCCACACCTCGAGGGTGTCGGTGACGATCAGCACGCCCCACGCCACGGATACGGCCATGAACAGCGCCTGAGCGGCCTGGATGATCCGGCGGCAGTCGTGCCGGTCGGCCAGTCCGCCGAAATACACCGAAAACAGCAGGAACGGCACCCAGTGGCTGATTACCTCGAACCCCGTCAGTGCGGGCGACTGGAATTTCTCCCACAGTACCCAGTAGGTGATGACGTGTTCGATATTGTCGGCCATCATGGCCAGGCCGGTGCCGATCAGATACGGACGGCAGTCCTTGTTGTACAACGCCGCGAATTTGCGCGGGGCCGCCGCGGCAACCTCGGCTTCGGGTCGGTGCGCTGGCACCCCGCACGCGGAACACATGATTGGGAACCCCCTCGTGAGCTGGTGATCTATACGCTAGACGAGACGTTGCGTCTTGGCTAGAGGCGATCGCGTGGCGCGGATTACATAGCGTGGCGCGCTGGATCGCGCCTCGAACCCGCTTCGATCGGCGGGTTGGTCGGGTTGAGTCTGGTCGGATCCGAACGTTCGACGGCCTGGGGCAGGGCAGCCGGGACACCGCGGGTAATGCTGGTCGGGACGCCTTGATCCCATAGAGCCAAATTCGGCAGGCGTTAGCGTGGAGGAATGGACCGACCGAGCGATACCGGCGACGGCGCGCAAACCGGGTGCGGCGACTACTACCGTCAGCATGCGCTGTGGGCACGGCGGGCCGCTGACTCGCAGTCCTGGATGATCGACCTGCTCGACAAGATGGCTGAGTGCGGCGCGCCGTACCCGGCCGATATGCGTGAGAAGGCGGTGTGGCTCAGGCAGATGATGGGCCAGGCGGCTGACGTACTGGCCGCGCAGGGACTCGCGTATGACGAGATGCTGGCGGCTGGTGGTCCGGACAATTCCCGTGCGTGGGTCGAGTACGAGGCCATGACGCGCCGCCATGCCGAGTTGCTGCCCAGGGGCCTGTCTTTCGAGTGACGCACGCCCTTTTTGGTGAACCAGTCACCCCTGCGTGACGGGTTCGCTACGGTGGATCTAGGCAAGTTGCCCATGGAGTGGAGAACTGTCCTTGGGCGGGCGCAGGTCATACGAGGGGTGGGCGCAGTGTCGCAACCTGCACAGCGGCCGGGGTGGCTCGACGGGCTGTACTTCAACATCGGCGACGCGTTCGGTGCTGGTGACGCGGCCGGTGCTGCGATGGGCGGTGGCGGTTCGTCGGGCGGGCAGGGGTTCACGATGAGCCGCGAGGACGCGATGGCCATGCTCAAACTGGCCAAAACCGTCCGAGAGCACTTCCGCGACATGCGGGACGACGCGTACCGGCTGACTCAGCTCACGCCTCCAGCGGATGAACCGACCAGCAACGGCTACAACAAGCTCCTGGTCAACGGCGGCGAACCGAAGGGCGCGTTCGTCACAGGCGGGGAGCAGGTCGACAAGGAATACGCCTACGCGAACGAGCTGGTGAAGCGCCTGGAGAAGGCACTGGGGATCACCGAGGCGTCTGACGAGCAAGCCGCGACCGACGTGAAGAACGCGGGCAAGCAGGACGGAGGGTTCGCGTGATGACCCATCGCATGCTTCCGGCAGTCGTGGGCGCGGTTGCGCTCGCGTCGGTGCTGGCCGGATGTACTGGGGGCCCGGGTGCCGCTCCGGCAAGCACCGCGCCCGCGTCGTCGTCCGCCGCGGCCTTGCCGCACAGCGGTGCGCCCAAGGTCGAGCACCCGTTGCCCGCGACGGTGCTGTCCGGGCAGCCCTGCCAGGACGCACTCACCTCCGACCAGCTCAGCCAAATCTTCGGCACGGTGCCGCAGGGCAAACCGGGAAGCATTCCAGGACTTGGCCCCGACTGCAAATGGAACAACACCGACTCCGGTGCCGGACTGACGATCGGCTACACGACCGAGACCCACCAAGGACTCAGTGCGCTGTATCAGAACACGAAGCCCCAGGCCAAAGTGTGGCGTGAATTGCCGCCTATTCAAGGGTTTCCCGCAGTCGCGGCCTCGACGTTCAGCTCGGGCACTCAGACCGGTTTCTGCGCGGTCAGCGTGGGCATCGCGGATGATCTGTCGTTCGACGCGTCGCTGACTCCCAGTGATGCCAAGCAGGGCAAAGTCGATCCGTGTGAGTTGTCGGCGCGGGTAGCGGACATGGTGGTCACGAACCTGAAGCGCAAGCCGGGTGCGTGATGGGGTTTTTCGAGGTGCTCGGCGACGCGGCGAAGGCAGTGGGCGGCGCACTGGAAGATGCGGCCGATTGGGTCGGGGATCGGGCCAGCGACGTGGGCCATTGGTTCGGCGATCTCTACCACGGAAACCTCGGTGACCAAGCCGTTCCGGCGCCGGAGCTGGTGGCGAAAATTCTGGCCAGCCAGGGCGCACAGAGCTGGCATCAGGGTGCGCAGCAGGCCACGGGGCTGGCGGGCAAGCATGACCAGGCAGGTGCCTGGGTGCAGCAGCTGAGCGCCGGTCTGGAGTCGGCGTGGACCGGGGGCGGTGCGGACGCCGCGCAGGCGCGGATCAGACCGTTCGCCGACGTCACCGCGACCGCCGCGCAGACCTACACCGGCAATGGGCAGAACCTGACCGATCTCGCCCACGGGTTCGACTCCTTGAAGCAGAGTTTGCAGCCGATGCCGGGTGTTCCGCCGCACAAGAACCTCTGGGACGAGGCGACCTGGTGGAACACCGACACCGAGGACCAGATCAACCAGTACAACAAGACAGCTCAGGACAACCTCGACAAGTACCACGGCTACACCCAACATGCTCAGACCAGCGGGCAAGGGCTCAAGACCGACTACGGCCAGCTGAGCGGATTCGACGGCGACGTGACCCTTTCCGAGCCCGACAAACACAAGCCGGGCGGTCCGGACGACGGGCACGGACCCGACAGCCGCTCCCGATCGGGGTTCGGGCCGACGCACACGGGCGGTCCCTCGGAGACCGGCGGGCCGTCTGGCACCTTCGCCCCGAACTACCCCGGCAGCACCCCTTCCCCATCAGCTTCGGGCGGCCACGCTCCTGCCTACCAGCCGCCGAGCCATCCGGTGGGGACTGGGCCGGGCGACGGCACGACGGCCGCAGGATGGACGCCTCCGGACCCCAGCCGGACCACCGGTCCAGGTTCGGCCTGGGTTCCCTCGCCCTCGACCCCGGGCGGCGGCACCGGCGGTGGGAGCTCGTGGACGCCGGGGCTGGCTGGTGGATTCGGTCCGACCGGCGGATTCTCCGGTAGCGGCGGCGCGTCCGAGGCCGGCGGTGCCGGTGGTCGCGGGGGTAGTGCCGCGGGTCGGCTGGGCACCGGATCAGGTGCCGGTGCTGCCGAGGGTGCGGCGGGGCGAACGGCATCCGCGGCTGGTACCGGGATGCGGGGCGCGGCCGGGGCCAAAGGATCGGCCGGAATGGGCGGCATGGGTGCCGGGGGCGGCAAGGGCAAGGGCGAAGAGGACAAGGAGCACCAGCGCAAGTACGGGCTGGAGGACGATTCCGCGTTCGACATCACCGACGACGAGGACGGCCGGTTGCGCGATCCCCGCACCGGACTCCCGCCGACGCCGCCGACCATTGGCGGCTGAAACACGCCGATGACGATCCTCGACAAGCCGGTGCGCATCCCGCGATCGGCGTTCTTCGTTGCCTGGAGCCACCTCAGCGGGGGCACGCTCCCCGCCGTGATCGATCCGGACACCGCCTACATGACCGCGGACTTCGCCCGCGAGCTGGAGCGGCGCACGCTATCCCGGTTCGAGGCACTACGGCTGGCCACGCCGGACGGACAGCTGACTTCGTCGTTCCGGGCCACGCTGGAGCTGCTCGCCGCACCGGATAAGGAGCTGTACGCCTGGACCGCGTTCGTCCACCGTCCCGACGACAACGGCGCGGTGTTCGTCGCTTCCTCGGGCACGAGCGCCGTCCGGCTGATTACTGACTACCGTTCCATCCAGCTCGACCCGATCCCGGTGCGCGAACTGGCGGCGAGCCTGGTCGGCACCCTGCCCGACTACGCGCCGGCCAGGATCAGCCAGCTGCGGGTGCCGATGTCCTACCTCGACGGCGGCAACGCTGACCCGCTCTCGGAAGACTCTGGTCAAGCCGACCAGATCCGCTACCTGACCCGGGCCGAACGCGCAGCCGTGCACAAGCTCTACGCAGCCATTCGACGGAGCGGCAACCGCATCCGGAGTACCCCGCTCACCGTCTACGACCTCACCCGAAACGGTCGCGTCCTGGCCTTCACCAGTACCGGCAACAACGGCAGCGAAGAAGCGACTATGTGCCCCGGCAGTCACCGGAATTTGGTGGACGCGCTCAACCTCACTCTCAACGGCCTCGGCTGACTGCCCTTCGTCTCCTGGCGCGGGCTCGGCTTCGGCCGGAGTAGTCGGCTATCGAGGTAAGCCGGACCTGGTCTTAACTCGGATCGAATTTCGGGGCTGGGCTCCCATGCAAGTTGATACGGTCAAACTGCCAAGCCTGCTTGCAGTGAAGAATGTCGTCCAAAGCCGCTCTGCGCCGACACCCCGCACGCGGAACACATGACTGAGAACCCCCTAGTGAGCTGGTACCCGTAACGCTAGACGAGACGTTGCGTCTTGGCTAGACTTCCGCACGTGGGCGACGTCACTGAGCCCGGCGAGCGCCGGCATCACGGGAACCGGTACGGCCGCAGCGAGAACGCGCGCCGCGCGGTGTTGCACGCGGTCGACGATCTGCTGGTCGAGGTCGGTTTCTCCCGGCTCACGATGGAGGGCATCGCGGCCAGGGCGGGGGTCGGGAAGCAGACCGTCTACCGCTGGTGGCCGTCCAAAGTGGACATTCTGCTGGAAGCGCTGGGCGACGACCTCGTCGAGGAACTCTCCCCGCCCGACTCCGGCGACCTGCGCGAGGACCTCCGCGCGCACCTCGCCGCGATCGCGTCCTTCCTGACTACGGCCGACGCTGGCGCGGTCTTCCGGACGCTGCTCGGCCAGGCCCAGCACGACCCGGACCTGGCGCGGCAGCTGCGCGAGGTGCACATCCGCGCCCAGCACGTACGCGACCGGCTCCCGCTCGAACGCGCTGTCGCCCGCGGTGAATTGGGCTCGGACGTCGACCTGGACAGCGCGGTCGAGCAGCTCGTCGGGCCGATCTATTACCGCGTGCTGGTCACCGGCGCGCCAGTGCCGCCGGAATTCACAGATGGCCTGGTTGAGCGATTCCTTCGGGAGCACCGGCCCGAGTAGGCTCCTGGAGACATGGGAACGGTCTGGTGGCTGGTCGGGCTGGCTGTCGCCGCCGCGGTCGTGGCCGGGATCGCCTGGGTTTTCCGGGACCGCGCGGGCGGGCTGGACCAGCGGCTGCGCGCGGCCGAACAGGCTTCGCGCTGGCGATTCCTGCAGCAGCGGTGGGAGTCGGAACCAATGGCCCGGCTCGCGACCGTCCAGCAGGTGCACGCGCTCACCCAGAACGGTGGCTGCCAGGTCCGGATCGTCTGGACCGACAGTCACCACGCCGAGGACGTCGAAATCGAGCACGACCAGGCCGACGCTGGCGACTATCTGTTGCTGCGCGGGGTCGGGCCGCTCGGTTCGATCACCCGGGAGGAGCTGCTGGCGCACGCGGGTGCGGACGCGCCGGATTGGGCTCAGCGGGGGCGGTGAGGCGTTCGCCTCGCCTCGCTGGAGCAGGTGCCGAGGCAGCGGTCGCGCCACCGCCGCGGCGAATTCGGCGTCGTCCGGGTCGCCGCTGACGACGCCGGGTTTGGACGCGCCGGATTGGGCTCAGCGGGGGCGGTGAAGCGTTAGTCCCGGTGCCTCCACGCACGAGAACCTCAGCGAGGCAAGGACGAGGCGCGCCAGGCTCCGTCGCCCGCCGTCACCGGGGCGTGTACCGGTCGCCTCACCACGAGGTGCGACGCCGTGCTGGAGCAGGTGCCGAGGCGGCGGTCGCCACCACCGCGGCGAGTTCGGCGTCGTCCGGGTTACCGCGGACGACGCCGGGAGTGGAAGCTCCAGGCTGGGCTCAGCGGGAGCGGCGAAGCGTTAACCCCGGCGCCACCGCGCACGAGAACCTCAGCGAGGCAAGGACGAGGCCCGCCAAGCCCCGTCGCCCGCCGTCACCGGGGCGTGTATCGCGGCGGCCCGGTCGCCCCACCACGAGGTGCGGCGACGTGCCGGAGCAGGTGCCGAGGCTGACGCCGCGGTGGCCACCACCGCGGTGAGCGCGGCGAGTTCGGCGTCGTCCGGGTTGCCGCGGACGACGCGGAGCAGGGGGGTGTCCGTCATCGCGGCCTCACAGGGGGATGTTGCCGTGCTTCTTGGGCGGCAGCGATTCGCGCTTGGTGCGCAGCAGGTTCAGCGCCTTGGCGATGTGGCCGCGGGTGTGCGCGGGCACGATCACCGAGTCGACGTAACCGCGTTCGGCCGCCGCGTATGGGTTGAGCAGCGTGTCCTCGTACTCCTGGATCAGCTCGGCGCGCAACGCGTCCACGTCGCGCCCCTCCGCCGCCGCGTTGGCCAGCGTCTTGCGGTGCACGATGTTCGCCGCACCCTGCGCGCCCATCACCGCGACCTGTGCGGTCGGCCAGGCCAGGTTGACGTCCGCGCCGAGGTGCTTGGAGCCCATCACGTCGTACGCGCCGCCGTATGCCTTGCGCGTGATCACCGTGATCAGCGGGACGGTCGCTTCCGCGTACGCGTAGATCAGCTTCGCGCCGCGGCGGATGATGCCGTTCCACTCCTGGTCGGTGCCGGGGAGGAAGCCAGGAACGTCCACAAAGGTCAGAACCGGGATGTTGAACGCGTCGCAGGTGCGCACGAAACGGGCGGCCTTCTCGGACGCGTCGATGTCGAGGCAGCCGGCGAACTGCGTCGGCTGGTTGGCCACGACGCCGACGCTCTGCCCGTCGACCCGGCCGAACCCGACCAGGATGTTGGGCGCGAACAGTTCGTGCACCTCGAGGAATTCGCCGTCGTCGAGCACGCGGGTGACGACCTCGTGCATGTCGTACGGCGTGTTCGGCGAGTCTGGGATGAGCGTGTCCAGCTCGCGGTCGGTGTCGGTGACGTTCTCGAAGAAGCCGGCGGGCGGCTGGTTCGCGTCGAACTCCGGCGGCTCGGACAGGTTGTTCTGCGGCAGGTAGGAGAGCAGTTCCTTGACGTAGGCGATGGCGTCCTCGTCGTCGGAGCCGAGGTAGTGCGCGACGCCCGACTTGGTGTTGTGCGTGCGCCCGCCGCCGAGTTCCTCGAAGGTGACGTCTTCGCCGGTCACCGTCTTCACGACGTCCGGTCCGGTGATGAACATCTGCGACGTCTCGTCCACCATCACGACGAAGTCGGTGAGCGCGGGGGAGTAGACGTGCCCGCCCGCGTTCGCGCCCATGATCAGCGAGATCTGCGGGATCACGCCCGAGGCCATGGTGTTGCGGCGGAAGATCTCGCCGTACAGGCCGAGCGAGACCACGCCCTCCTGGATCCGCGCGCCGCCGCCCTCGTTGATGCCGATGATCGGGCGGCCGGTCTTGATCGCCAGGTCCATCACCTTGACGATCTTCTCGCCGTAGACCTCGCCGAGCGCGCCGCCGAACACGGTGACGTCCTGGCTGAACACGCACACCGGACGCCCGTCGACGGTGCCGTAACCGGTCACGACGCCGTCGCCGTACGGGCGGTTCTTCTCCAGCCCGAAGTTCGTCGAGCGGTGCCGCGCCAGCTCGTCCAGTTCGACGAACGAGCCCTCGTCGAGCAGCAGATCGATCCGCTCGCGGGCGGTTTTCTTGCCCTTGGCGTGCTGTTTCTCGATCGCGCGCGCCGAGCCGGCGTGCACGGCCTCGTCGTAGCGGCGATAGAGATCCGCGAGCTTGCCGGCCGTCGTGTGGATGTCCGGTTCTCCCTCGGGCGGCGTCCCGAGCGGCTGCGTCGCACTGCTCATGTGGCGGAGCTTAGCTACTGCGCGGTTGCCGCGCGTGTGGCGTAGGACTCCCTCAGCGCTGCGGGACGACCGGGGTGTCCGTTGATGGTGTCTATCGGATGCCGGGCACCAGTGGCGTCAAGCCGACCTCCGCGACCGCTCTCCGGCCTAGGGTGGGGACGTGCTGCTCGCCGACGCCTCGGTCCGTTCGCTCGGGCCTGCCGACCTGTCCGCTTGCCTCGACCTCGGAACCGATCGCGGGTGGCCGCGCGAAGAGCGGAAATGGGCGATGCTTCTGGACGTCGGCCGCGGATTCGGTATTGACGCTCCGGACGGCGGTCTCGCCGCGGCGGCGGTGCTCACCCGGACCGGGCCGACCGCGTCGGTGTCGATGGTTGTCGTGGCGGAGCGGTTCGCGCGGCAGGGGCTCGGGCGTCGGGTGATGGCGCGGGCGCTCGGCGAAGCCGGGGACGCGGTGGTCTCCTTGCACACCACGGAAACCGCGCGTCCGCTGTACGAATCGATGGGCTTCGAATTCGACGGCGGCTGCACCGACCATCGCGGGCGGTTCACCGACGACGGCGGTCCGGCGGCGCGGCCGATCGGTCCGCCGGACGTGGCGCGAGTGTACGAATTGGACAGTGCGGCCCAGGGCTTCGCGCGGCGGGAGTTGCTGCGCCGCATGCTGTTCGAGGCCGAGCACGTCCACGTGACCGACGACGGTTACGCGCTCGGCACCACGCAAGCCGGGGTACTGGTGATCGGTCCGGTGGTGGCCGCGGACGAGGACCAGGCTCGCGCGCTGATCCGCGGCATCGCCCGCACCACGTCCGGGGACCTCCGGCTCGCGGTGGATCACCGGTTCCCGGAGCTGTCGGCGTGGTGCGAGGCGCGCGGGCTGGCGGTGCACGGTCCGGCACCGCGGTTAGTGCTTCACGGAAAAGCGCTGCCGGGCCCGGCCGAGATGCGGTTTTCGCCGTACAACACTGCTCTCGGCTAGCTGTACCGCTTCCTGACCTCGGCGCGACGCTCCTCCGACCACGGTTCCACCTCGACCCCGAAGGACGCGGCGAACAACGCGTTCAGCTGCTCGTGCCGTGCGGTCAGCAAGTCCGGCAGCTGATCCGCCAGCTCCGCCGGAACGGTCTGCGTCAGCTCCACCCGTACGCCGTCCAGCGGGTCCGCCGTCACTTCCCACCGCACGCGACCAGCTGGTTTCCCGTCGTGCAGCCAGGTGTAGGCCAGCACCTCCGGCGACCGCGACTCCAGCACCTCCGCCCCGGGTTCGGGCTGGGGCAGCCGCTTCCAGACGTCCTCGGCGGGCGGCCAGACCAGGTCCCGGCGGAACCGGAGCACCCCGCCGTCCAGGACCTCGCCGTCCTCCAGGCCGAATTCCTCGAGGTAGTGCACCATTCGCGCGTGCCAGTCGGTCGGCGGCTCCAGCGTCCGGCCGTCCAGCGCGGCTTCGAGGGAATCGAGGCAGGCGACCCAGCCTGTGACGTGCCGTCCCGCGCCGAGCCGGGCGATGTCCGGTTCGCCGCGGTGGAAAACGTGCGTGAAGACGAGCTTGCTGCCCGCGCCGTCCGCGGACACCTCGATCCGGATCAGGTCCGAGTTCCAGGTGAACTCGAAGACCTCCGGCGGCCGGTAGCCGACGATCTCGCCCTCGCTGACGTCCCCGGTTTCGGTGAAGGTGAACGCGATCTTCCCGCCCGGTGCCGGGGATTCCGGCAACCGGACGGCGGCCGGGAACCAGTGCGCCAGTTCCTCCGGCGAGGTGACCGCACGCCACACCTTCTCCGGCGGATGCGCCAGGGTCCGTTCGAGGGTGACGCTCGGTCGTCCGCCGGGAGTGGTTCGCAGGATCGCCATGCCGGTATATAACCACGGAGGTATATACGGGTCAAGCGGTCAGATGCGCCGCGTACCCGGTCTGACCTGGGGCGACCTCGGGAAGCAGGACGAGCCGCCGGTCGTAGTCGCCGCCGTCCTGGGTGCGGTACGGCAGCGGGTCGGTCGTTTCCAGGGAGTGCAAACGTTTGCGCAGCCGCTCGACCACGCAGTCGAACTTCTCCGGCGTCATCCGGTTCGTGCCCGTCACCTTGAGCGGCGGCAGGACCGTCATGCCGGTGTAGAAGAGCGTGCCGTGCTGGACGTTGAACAGCAGGTCGTCCAGCGAACCGTGCGCGCCGCGCGGGCCGAGGCTGTCCTCGTGGGCCCCGGCGGTGACGATGACCATCGCGCGTTTCCCGGCCAGCACGCCGTTGCCGTAGCGCAGGGTGTGGCCGGTTTCGTCGCGGTAGTCGTAGCCGTATCCCTGCACGAAGACGCGGTCGAACCAGCCCTTCAGGATGGCTGGGGTGTCCGCCCACCAGAGCGGAAACTGCACGACGACGGTGTCCGCCCAGTCGAGTTTTTCGTGCTCGATCCGGACGTCCTCGGGGACGGTCGCGATCTCGTCGACGATCGGGTTCCAGCGCATCGCGTAGAGGTCGGATTCGCGCACGTCATGGCCGAGATCGCGCAGGGTAGTGACGCCCTCGTCGCGAAGCGCGCCGTTGAGCGAGGCAGGGTCGGGGTGGGCGTAGATCCACAGGACGTTCATGAGGCCAGGGTGCAACCGGCGAAACGGCCAAAACAGTGGCCCGATGGCCACCTTGTGCAAGAATCGGGCCATGGCGGTCTTTCGGCATCCGGAGCGGCACAAGGTCGCGGTGCTGGTGCGGCACGGCATGCTGGTGATGGAGCTGGGCATCGTCCACCGGCTCTTCGGCCAGGCCAAATCCGCTGAGGGCGAGCGGTTGTACGAGGTCGTCACCTGCACGCCCGAGCCCGGCGACATCCGCACCGATTCGGACTTCGCCATCCCGGTCGCGCAGGGTCCGGAGGCGGTGGCCGAGGCCGACACGGTGATCGTGCCCGCGTCGTCGCTCGAATACGAGCCCGCCGGACACCAGCTGACCGAGCAGCTCAAGCACGCGATGAACCTGGTGCGCCCGGAGAGCCGGATCGCCTCGATCTGCACCGGCGCGTACGTGCTGGCCGCGATGGGCCTGCTCGACGGCCGCCGCGCGACCACGCACTGGCGGTCGGCCTGCGAGTTCCAGCTGGAGTACCCGCGGGTCCGGCTTGACGCGGACGTGCTCTACACCGAGGACGGCAACGTCCTCACCTCGGCGGGGGTCGCGTCCGGCATCGACCTCTGCCTGCACATGATCCGGCGCGACTTCGGCGCGGCGGTCGCCAACGAGGTCGCGCGCGGCACAGTCGTCTCGCCGCATCGCGAGGGCGGCCAGGCTCAGTTCATCCGCCGTCCGGTGCCGGAGCCGAGGTCGTCGTCCACTTCGGCCGCGCGGGCGTGGGCACTGGAGCATCTCGATCGGCCGATCACGCTGCGTGACCTGGCGATGCGCGAGTCGATGAGCACGCGGACGTTCACCCGGCGGTTCCGGGACGAGGTCGGGATGTCCGCGCTGCAGTGGCTGACCCAGCAGCGAGTGGAGCGCGCGCGGCAGTTGCTGGAGGAAACGGAGCTGCCGGTCGACCGGGTCGCCGCGGCGTGCGGCTTCGGGACGGCGGCGTCGCTGCGCCAGCACCTGCAGGCCGCGCTCGGGGTATCGCCGAGCGCCTACCGGACGACCTTCCGCCGCCCGGCCTGAACGCGGCGGTCCGTGGCAGCGCTGAGCACGACTGCCACGGACCGACCCCCAGCGGCACTCATCCTGGCGAGCGAAGCGGGGTGTTCGGTACCCCGGTGACCAGGTCTTACAGAATCTGACACGCGTCAGGAGACGACCGTCACCAGCACGTACACCGGACGCCGGGTCGAGAAGAACTCCGCGCCGGCCGCGTCGACCATCTTCCAGCCGATCCAGCAGCGCCCCGGCGCGGGCGAAGCGGTCAGCGGGACGCTCACCATCACGTGGTCGCCGGGCGGGGTGTCGCCGATCAGCACCCGGTCCGGGGTGCGGCACGTTCCGGGGCCCGCCGGCAGGTCCATCCGCTGCAGGTACCGCTGATGCCAGGGCACCGAGCCGGTGTTCTGCAGCTCCCACACCTTCTGGACGGTCTCGCCGACGTGCAGCACGGTGCCGTCGGGCACGGTCACGTCGCCGACGAACTTGGAGTTGTCGCCGGGGACCCGCGCGCCGACGTCGACCAGGCCGCCGCTCTTCAGCTTCGGCACCACGATCGCGGCGACGCCGGCGAGAAGGACGACGACGAACACGACCGCGGCCAGCGCGTACTTGCGGCGTCGCCGGGGCTTCTCCGGGACGGCCGGTTCCGACGTGATCAGCACCGGTTCGGTCGACGTGACCTCGGCCGTCGTACTGATCGCGACCCCGGCCGGTTCGGGTTCCGGCGGCACGCCCTTCAGCTCTTCCCAGCGGCTGCGCCACTGCTGTTCGTCCGCGTCGCAGGCCCGGACGAACTCGCGCGTGGTGTCCCACGACGGGAACCGGGTGCCGCGGACCGCCTCGTGCAGCGTGGTGTGCGAGATCCGCCCGGAGCGGTCGGCCATCTTGCGGAACGACGGATTCCCGGCCCGCGCGCGCAGCGCGGCCAGTTCCGCGGAGAGCACCTCGGCGGCAGATTGCCCGTCGCCCATTGCTCTCCCTGGTTGTCAGATCCGCTGGTCGGACCCAGTCTGACATTCCAGTTCGGCACAGCTGGGCGCACCCCGGCCGCGGCCCCGGCAAGGCGATGGCGGCCAGGATGCGCTTGCGGAACGCAGGCCATCTAAGGCCGGGAAACGCGCTCAGGTGGGAGCGGCATCGAGGAGGCGCCCCGGAGAGCGGTCGGCAGGTGAACAACTGGCGACCACTCATCCGGGGCGTGACCCTCGGCGGGTCAGCGGGCGAGCAGGTCCCGCAGCGATTTCGTAACGCTGGCGGGGGAAGTCTCGGCCATGAAATGCCCACTGTGCACGGTTTCGTGCACCAGATCCGGTGCCCATGCGCGCCAGAGCGCGACCGCGTCGTAGCCCAGTGCGACACCCCAATCCTGCTGCACCACGGTGGTCGGCATCTTCAGCTGATTGCCCGCGGCGCGGTCGGCGCGGTCGTGTTCGACGTCGATGCCCGCGGAGGCGCGGTAGTCGGCGACGATCGACGGGACCGCGTTCCGGCTCGCTTCGAGGTACCGGGCGCGGATGTCGGCCGGGATGGCCTCGGGGTCGGCGCCCCACTGGTCGAGGAAGTAGCTGAAGAACGCGTCCGGGGCGCCGCTGATCAGCTGCTCGGGCAGGCCGGGCGGTTGCGCCATCAGGTAGAGGTGGAAGGCGACGGACGCGCTGACGCCGTGCAGCACGTCCCACATGTCCAGTGTCGGCAGCACGTCGAGGATGGCCAGGTGGGACACGTGGTCCGGGTGGTCGAGGCCGGCGCGGATCGCGACGAGCGCGCCGCGGTCGTGCCCGGCGAGCGCGAACTTTTCGTGGCCGAAGGCGCGGGCCAGTGCGACGACGTCGGCGGCCATGGTGCGCTTCGAGTAGGTCTCGCCGTCGTCGGCCGGCTTGTCGCTGTCGCCGTACCCGCGCAGGTCAGGGCACAGGACGGTGTGGTCGGCGGCGAGGTCGGCGGCGACGTGCCGCCACATCAGGTGGGTCTGCGGGAAGCCGTGCAGCAGGACGACGGGCGAGCCGGAGCCCGCGACCGCCACGTTGAGGGACACGCCGTCGGCGACGGGCACTCGCTGGTAGTCGAAGTTCATGCGGCCCAGAGTGCGCCGGGCCGATCAGCAACCGATCAGCAACGAGCGAGCTGATTACAGTACGGAACCGATGACCATCTCGTTCTCGGTGCTGGGCCCCTTGACGGCCTACGACGCGCGCGGGCCGGTGGCGTTGCCCGGGCCGCGCCATCGCGCCGTGCTCGCCCGCCTGCTCGTCGCGCGCGGGAAGGTGGTTTCGACGGACGCGCTGGTCGACGCGTTGTGGACCGAGCCGCGGGCCGGCGCGGTCGGTGCGGTGCAGACCTTCGTCGGCGCGTTGCGGCGTTCGCTCGAACCGGACCGTCCGCCGCGGACGCCGGCGAAGCTGCTGGTCACCGCCGGACCGGGGTATGCGCTGCGGGCTGAACCGGAGCAGGTCGACGCGTGGCGCTTCGAGGCGTTGCTGCGGGGCACGCCGTCGGTCGCGCAGCTGGACGAGGCGCTCGGCTGGTGGCGGGGCGAGCCGTACGCGGAGTTCGCCGACGAACCGTGGGCGCGCGCTGAACGGGCTCGGCTCGACGAACTGCGGTTGCTCGCGCTGGAACGGCGGGCGGCCGGGCTGCTGGATCTCGGCCGCGCCGCCGAAGCGGTACCGGATCTGGAGTCCCTTGTGGACGCTCACCCGATGCGCGAGGAAGCGTGGCGGTTGCTGGCGCTCGCGTTGTACCGGGCCGGCCGGCAGGGGGACGCGCTGGCCGCCTTGCGTCGGGCGCGGGCCGGGTTGGCCGCGGAGCTGGGGGTCGACCCCGGCCCGGCGTTGCGGCAGGTGGAGCAGGACATCCTCGCGCAGGCTCCGCAGTTGGCACCGGCCGTTCCGGGCCGGTTGGCCGGGCGGGACCAGGAGTTGGCGCGGCTCACCGAGGTCGCGGCGGAAGTGGCTGAGCGCAAGCGGTTCCGGCTCGTGCTGGTGTCCGGCGAGGCAGGCGCGGGCAAGACAGCGCTGGTCGAGGAATTCGCCGCGCGGTTGGGCTGGACCACGGCGTGGGGCGTGAATCCGGACGGTGCCGGGGTGCCGCCGGCTTGGCCGTGGACGCGGATTCTCGCCGCGCTCGGCGAACCAGTCCCGCCGCGGACGACGGGTGGCGACCCGGCGGTCGCGCGCTTCGAATGGCATCAGGCGATGACCGCGCGGATCTCGGAGGTCGCCCGCCGCGGTCCGCTGCTGCTCGTGCTCGACGATTTGCAGTGGGCGGGCGAGGAAACCCTGGCGCTGCTGACGTCGATGACCGCGGCACCGGTGCTGTTGATCGCGACGTATCGGACGACCGAAGTCTCCGCGGAACTGACCGCGGCATTGGGCAGGCTCGCGCGCGCCGACCCGGTGCGGCTGTATCTGAGCGGACTTTCGGTGGCGGCAGTGGCCGAGTTGGTCGGTCCCGAGTCCGCTGCGGTGATTCATCGGCGGTCCGGCGGAAACCCGTTCTTTGTCAAGGAACTTGCCCGCGCGATGGATGCCGAAGGCGACCTGCCGGACGGGGTGCGCGACGTGGTCCGGAACCGGATCGCCGCGTTGCCCGACCACGTACGTGCGGTGCTCGGGAAAGCCGCGGTGATCGGCGCGGACGTCGACCTCGGCCTGCTCGGTGATGTCCTCGACGAGCTGGAAACCGCTGTGCAGGCGGGGTTTCTGACCGAAAGCGGCCCCCGAGCGTTCCGGTTCGCGCACGCACTCGTCCGTGACGCCGTGTACGACGACCTTTCACTGGCTCGGCGCGCGCAACTGCACCGTGAAGTCGGCGAGGCTTTGGCGAGCCGTCGACCGTCCGAGATTTCCTTGCTGGCCCACCACTTCCTGCTCGCCGGAGACGACCGCGGCACCGCCTACGCGCAAGCAGCCGCAGAACGCGCCGAGCGAGATTTCGCGCCCCACGAAGCACTTCGGCTCTGGAAAGCTGCTTTGGCGCAAGGCCCGCGTACGGTGGAATTGCTGATGGGATTAGCCCGGACGTCCGCGGTCACCGGCTCTTTGGCCGCCGCCCGCCGCTACCGCGCCGAGGCATTGGACCTCGCTGGCGACGATTCCGCTTTGACCGTCAGGGTATTGACCGCGTACGACGTGCCAGGAATCTGGACTGAGAACGACGATCCGGTGCTGGCCCGCCGCATCGCCGACGCGGCCGAACGCGTCCACACCAACGATCCGCTCGTCCGCGCCCGCTTGCTGGCGACCATCGCGTTGGAACTGCGCAACGAAGGCGGTCAACGCGCGTACGGCGCGGCTGTCGAAGCAGAAAAACTGGCGCGCGCCGCCGAAGATCCAGCGCTGCTGGCGTTGGCGCTGAATGCCCGCTGGACGCAGACTTTCACCCGCGCCGGCTTGGCCCCGGAGCGCGCCCGGATCGGGCAAGAGCTGGTCGAATTGGCTGCCCGGCACCGGTTGGTGACGTTCGAGGTGCTCGGGCACCTGGTGCTGATGCAGGCCCAGTCAGCGCTCGCCGACTTCGCCGCCGCCGACACTCACGCCGCTGCCGCGGACCGGCTGGGGGAGCAGTACGACCTGCCGCTCGTCAGCGTGTTCACCGACTGGTTCCGCGCGCTCCGCTTGGCCGTCACCGGTCCGGTCGCCGCCGCGGAAGCCGCCTACCGCGGTGCCGCGGCCCGGTTGCCCGGCAGCGGAATGTCCGGAGTGGACCGCGGCCTGCTGCCGCTCGCCCGGCATTGCCTCTACGTCCAGCACGGCCTGAAGTCCACAGTGGACTTCACGCTCCCGCCGGATCGGCCGGACCTGTTCCTGGAACTGCGCGCGTGCCTCACCGCCGCGACCGGAGACGCACGCGAGCTGTACGCGCGACTGGCCCCCGCGGAGAACGAACTGGCCGGAGCCGGTTCCGGCATGGTGACGCTCGGCCCGGTCGCCTATTACCTGGGCGAACTGGCCGAACGCCTGGGATTGCCGCCCGGCGAGCACTACCGCAAGGCCGCCGAAGTGGCCCGCCGCGCGGGTGCCGCGCACTGGGTCAGTCGACTACGTACCATTTGCCGCCGCGATTCTCCATGACCGCGTCGCCGAGGTCGCTGTCGGTGAACTTGACGGAGGCTTTCACCGCGCGCGCCGGGATTTCGACCCGCTTGGCCCCTTCCTTGATCTTGGACCGGTCGACCGTGGCGCTCTGCAGGGCCTTCTTCTGCGTCGGGGAGATCAGCTGGAACGCCATCGGCATCGTCTTCTCGCACGGCCCCATGCCCTGGTCCTCCGCCTGCTTGGCGGCCGGACCGGCGATCTCGCAGACAGTCGCGAGGTCCTCCCGGCCCGCGGCATGCATAAAGGCCTCGTACCGCTCGACCGCGTCGCCCCCGGTCCCTTCTGCGGCAGCCGACGACGGCGGCGCCGCCGAGGTGGACGGCGACGGCTTTGCGCTCGAAGACGACGCCGGCGCGGCTGAGGAAGTGGGAGCCGGGGCAGCGGTGCCGCCGCTTTCGCCGGAGCAGCTGGCGATCAGGAGCGCGGCACCCACGGCGAAAACGGGCAGGATGCGAGCGGACATGGCGTGCCTTTCCCGTCAGGAAGAATGCTCCGGAGCATAAGCGACAGACGGGCGCTGCGTGCGGAAACGGGAATCTTGGCCGCGGCTCTTCACCGAATCCGGCGGTCAGTTCGCCGGATGCCCCGCCCCGGCGTAGTCGTCCCCGGGCCGGTGGAACGTGTGGATCTGGATCGCCTGCCCCTCGGTCGGCGCGTTGATCATCAGCCCGTTGCCGAGATACAGCCCCACGTGGTGAATGCGCGTCGCCGGGCTGCCGTAGAAGACAAGGTCGCCCAGCTGCGGTTCCTGCCCGCCAGGAACCGGCGGCACCGAACGGAACTGGCTGTCCGCAGTACGCGGCAGGGAAACCCCGGCGCTGTCGTAAGACGCCTTGGTGAGACCCGAGCAGTCGAACCCGGCCGCGCCCGCGTCGGGGCCGTTGCCGCCCCACACGTACGGCAGGCCGAGCTGACCCAGCGCGAATCGCGTGGCGTGCACCGACGGCGCGTTCGCCTTCGCCGGGTCCAGGGAGAGCGTCGCGTACAGCTGGGCGTAGCCGAGCACTCGCTGCCGGAACAGCTCCATGCCGCTGCCGTTCTGGTACCCGGCCACGGCCTTCCACCAGCCATTGCCCGCCGACAAATCGACACCGCTCGCGCACAGCGCGCGACCGGCGGCGACGGACGCGGCCGACGGGTCGGACAGCGCGGGGTGCGCGATGCCCGCGATCTGCGCGCCGTACTTCTTCCACTGCTGCGCCGAAAGCCCCATCGGCTCGCCGGGGCCGCGGCCGTGGTTGTTGCCCGCGACGCCGAGGCCCGCCAGCGTGACCCACGACAGGTGGCAGTCCGGGCGCTCCTTGCGCATCGTCAGCTCGCCGTTGGCGTACCCGAGCAACGCGGGGGCCGGGATGTCCAGCGGCCCGGCGAGCGAATCCGCCCACTTCTGCAGCGGGGCCGGACCGCCGCCTCCGCCGGCCGCGCCCTGCGCCGGTTCCTGCGCTTGCACCGGAGCGCTCGCCTGCAGCACGGACGGACCGCTGACCGGAGTCTGCGTGGGCGCCGGCGCGGTCAGCGCGGCCTGCGTCGGAACGGGAGCGGGCTGATCGCGTCCGGCGACCAGCCAGCCCGCGGTGGCGAGCCCGGCGACCAGCGGCAACGCCACGAGCCCGCGATACAGCGCGCCGCGAGCCCAGGCGGGCTTCGGCGGCGCGTCGGCGGTGGGGGTTTCCGGCGGCACGGCGTCCAATCTAGAAGAGCGCACCTCTGGCTAACGAGCGAACGGCTTGCACGTTAGGGGGACTCTCATATTGTGGGCACATGGCTGAACTCGACGCGGCGCGGCTGCGGGACGGACTCGGCGGCCGCTACGCCCGCCTCGACGTCGTGGAGACCACCGGTTCCACCAACGCTGACCTGCGGGAAGCCCTCGCCGCGGGAGCGGAGGACCGGACCGTTCTGCTGGCCGAACACCAGACCGCGGGAGTGGGTCGGCGGGCTCGTTCGTGGAGTTCGCCGAAGGGCACCGGGCTGTACCTGAGCATCGCGCTGCGGCCCGCGGGCGTGCCGTTCTCCGCGCTCGGCTCGCTGTCCGTGGTCGCGGGGCTCGCGGTGCACGCGCTCGCCACCGATTTGGGGGTCGACGTCGCCCTCAAATGGCCTAACGACGTGCTCGCCGGACCCGAGCGGGCCAAGTGCGCGGGCATCCTCGCCGAGGCCGTCGGCACCGGCGACCCGGCCGTGGTGCTGGGCATCGGCCTCAACGTCCTGCCGCTCGGCGACGACGTCCCGGCCGGTCCGGGCGGGCTGCCCGCGACCTCGCTCGCCGAGCAGGGCGCGACCAATACCGACCGCACCGAGGTCGCGCTCGGCCTGCTGACCAGGTTCGACGACCTCGAACGCCGCTGGCGGACGGCGGGCGGGGACCTCACCGAGGCCGGGCTGCTCGGCGACTACCGGGCCCGCTGCGCGACGCTCGGCCAGGACGTCCGGGTGCAGCTGCCGGACGGGTCGACGCTCACCGGCCGCGCCGCGGACCTGGACGCGTCGGGCCAGTTGCAGGTCGACGTCCCCGACGGGCGGCGGCTGACCGTTTTCGCCGGTGATGTGGTGCACGTTCGCCCTGCTTGACCGGAACGGGCGCGCCCGCGCGAGGTCCGCGCCGGTACGGTGGATCCACCACATCGGCACACATTCGCAGGGGAGCGCCCGCCGTGGCCTATCCGGACGATTTGCTCAGCCAGAACGAACGCGTGGTGGTGCACAGCCACCCGCACTTCAAGATGCTGATCTTCCCGTTCCTGGCGTTCGTGCTCACCGTCGGAGCGGCGGTGTGGCTGCTCGTCATCGCCAAGGACTTCGCCGGGCCGTGGAACAACATCACGATGATCGCGGTCGCCGCGATCGCGCTGATCTTCGTGGTGTGGCTGTTCCTCGCGCCGCTGGTCCGCTGGCGCACGACGCATTTCATCGTGACCACCGACCGGCTGATCGCGCGCGAGGGCGTGCTCAAGCGCACCGGCATCGACATCCCGCTGTCGCGGATCAACAGCGTCCAGTTCGAGCACGGCCTGCTCGACCGGATCTTCGGCTGCGGCACGCTGATCATCGAGTCGGCCTCGGACGAACCGCTGCGCTTCGATGACATTCCCCACGTCGAGCACGTGCATACGGTCATTTACCGCGAAGTCAACGACAATCCCTACGACGACTACCACGGCGCGCCCGGCCCGCAGGACACCGAACCTCTGCCCCCGCGCGGCCGGGAACCGCGCGGAAGGAGACGCTGACGTGGGTGCTCGAGAGGTCGGCCTGCCGGAACGGGTCCCCGCGGGCGGGTTGCCGCCGCGGGTCGAGATCTGGGAGGTCGGGGCGCGCGACGGGCTGCAGAACGAGAGCTCGGTCGTGCCGGTCGAGGTCAAGCTCGAATTCCTGGACCGGCTCGCCGGCGCCGGGCTGAGGACCCTCGAGGCGACCAGCTTCGTGCACCCGAAGTGGGTGCCGCAGCTCGCCGACGCCGAACAGCTGCTCGCCGGGCTCGACCGCCGCGACGGCGTCCGCTACCCGGTGCTGGTGCCGAACGACCGCGGCCTCAACCGCGCGCTCGACGCCGGTGTCGACCACATCGCGATCTTCGCCAGCGCCACCGAGACCTTCGCCCAGCGCAACCTGAACTCGACCTTCGACGACCAGTTCGGCATGTTCGAACCGGTGGTCACCCGGGCCCGCAAGGAGGGCCTCGAGGTCCGCGGCTACCTGTCGATGTGCTTCGGCGACCCGTGGGAGGGCGTGGTCGACGTGCAGCAGGTCGTGCGGGCGGGCAAGCGGCTGCTCGACTTCGGCTGCTCGCAGCTCTCGCTCGGCGACACCATCGGCGTGGCCACCACGAACCAGGTCACCCGGCTGATCGAGGCGTTCGCGGACACCGCCGACGTCTCCAAGCTCGCCGTGCACTTCCACGACACCTACGGCCAGGCGCTGGCCAACACCGAGGCCGCGCTCCGCGCCGGGGTGTCCACTGTGGACTCGTCGGCCGGCGGGCTCGGCGGCTGCCCGTACGCCGAGTCGGCGACCGGCAACCTGGCGACCGAGGACCTGGTCTGGCTGCTGGAAGGGCTCGGCGTGGAGCACGGCGTCGATCTCGGCAAGCTCGTGGAGACCAGCTCGTGGATGGCCGGGCAGCTGGGCCGTCCGTCGCCGTCGCGGGTCGTGAACGCGCTTGCCGGATAGCACTCCCGAGTTCGTCCCGCTCAGCGCGGAGACGTGGCCGTTGTTCGAGCAGCTCTTCGGTCCCGGCGGGGTGCAGGGCGGCTGCTGGTGCACGTTCTTCCGGCTCGCCAACCAGGACTACCGGGCCGCCGGTCGAGAGGGCCGCAAGGAGCACCTCCGCGCTGAGGCGCGGGACGGGAAACCGTTGGGGCTCTTGGGCATTGTCGACGGCGAACCGCTGGGCTGGGTGGCCGTGTCGCCGCGGAAGGACAATCCGCGGCTGGCCTCTTCGCGGGTGATGGCGTCGGACGAGCCGGGCGCGGTCTGGTCGGTGACCTGCTTCTACCTCCACCGCCGCGGCCGTCGGCGCGGGCTGGCGACGGCGTTGCTGCGGGCCGCCGTGGACTACGCGGTGGAACAGGGCGCGGAAACCGTCGAGGGGTATCCGGTGGAACCCGGGCCGCGGTCGACCTCCTCGGACCTCTACCACGGCACCACCGGCATGTTCGCCGACGCCGGGTTCGAGGTGGTCGAGAAGTGCGGCGCGGCCCGCGCGTTGGTGCGGCGGCGCAGCACCAACGCCCGATAAGGTGGGTTTCCCGCCCGCCCGGAACCTTCCGCGGCGGGCGAGCGTCCGACCCGGTGCCGGCACGACCGAGAAGAGGGTGCCAGTGTCCGACCAGCCCGAACCGGCAGACACCGACGTCGCCACCGGCCCGGTGCGCGTGCCCGCCCAGTACGGCGGGCTGCTCGAACGCGGCTTCGACGAGGTGCCCACCCCGCCGGCGGGCACCGGCGTGCTGCCCGCGCAAAGCCGTCCGCCGGTCGGTTCTCCGCGCACCGACCGGGAAAGCGTGCTGGCGTTGTTCGCCGTGCACATGTTCCCGCTCGGGCATTTGCCGGTGGCCGCGGACCGTCCGGACCGGCAGTTGCCGCTGCCCTCGGACGGGGTGGCCCGGCGGCCGTTGTTCGACCATCCGGAATCGGCGTTGCTCGACGACACCGCGGTGCTCGGATACGTCAAGCAGGGCTTCCGCCGTTCGCCCGCGCCGCCGGTGGATCCGGAGCCGCCCGAGGCCGTCGTCAACGGCTACGTGCCGCCGGAGGGTCCCGAATGGGAGCGCCGGTTCGTGGTCGGCGCCGAGTACGTGTGGCCGCCCGCGGAGGGCTGCGTCGAAGAGCCGAATCCGGTGGTACTGCCGGAAAACACGCTGCTGGACCGCTTCGGCAGCGATCACGGCCGGGTCTTCGCGCCGGACGGCACGCCGTTCGCCCAGCGCGCGTTGCCGCCCGCCGCGCTGCGTTCCGGCTACCGCCGGTACCGAGTGCTGAAGCCGATGCCGGTGTGGCAGGCCACGTCGGCGGAGTGGTTCGACGGACCGGGCGGCGGAATCCGCTACCGTGCGGTGCTCTCCGCGGACGAACTGGTCACGCTGGGATTCCTGGTCGACGTCACGCGGGAGGCACGATGAACACCCAGTCGATCCGGAAGTGGCTGGACGTCATCGGGGTGCCCGGGGAAGTCGTGTCGATCGGCCGGGAAGCGGACAACACGTGGTGCCTGCTGCCGATCTCCGACGGCGGCTGGGAAGTGTTCTGGCGCGAGCAGGGCAACCGCTACGACTGGGCCGCGTTCACCTCCGAACAGGTCGCCTGTCACTACCTCTTCGGCAGGCTGACCTGGTCGCAGGTGGCGCGCGGCGCGGTCGGCGTGCTGCCCGGCGCTCACTGACGGCGCAGCACGGCCAGCGCTTCGTCGTGCAGGAGGCCGTTTGTGGACAGCGCTGAACCGCCCTCGTAGGTCTCCGTGCCGGAAAGATCGGTGAACCGGCCGCCCGCCTCGGTGACGATCACCTGCGCGGCGGCGACGTCCCACGGATTCACGATGCACTCGGCCGCGACGTCCATCGCGCCTTCCGCGACGAGGCAGTGGCTCCAGAAATCCCCGAAGGCGCGGGATTCCCAGCACGCCTCGGTGAGCGCGAGGTACTTCTCGCGGGAGTGGTACTCGGTCCAGCTGTTCAAGTCCGTCGTGGACAGATAGGCGTCGCCGAGCGTCGCCACCTTCGACACCGAAATGCGGCGTTCGCCCGCCGCGTCGCGCAGGTGGGCGCCCTCGCCGCGAGCCGCCCACCAACGCCGGCCCAGCAGCGGCGCGCTGATCATGCCGACCACCGGCGTGCCGTCCTCGACCAGCGCGATCAGCGTCGCCCACACCGGGACGCCGCGCAGGAAGTTCTTGGTCCCGTCGATCGGGTCGATCACCCAGGCCCGGCCCTCGCTGCCCGCGGAGCCGCCGCGTTCCTCGCCCGCGACCGTGTCGCCGGGCCGTTCCGTCGCGAGGATTTCGCGGATCGCGTCCTCGACGGCGGTGTCAGCGTCGGTCACCGGCGTGCGGTCCGGTTTCGCGGACACCGCGAGGTCGAGCGCACGGAAACGGGCCGTGGTCAGCGCGTCGGCGGCGTCCGCCAGCCGGGTGGCGAGAGCGAGGTCATCCGAGTAGGCAGGCACGGTCACGATGGTTTCACGCCCGTTCGCCGTAAGGTTGGCCAGGTGAGCATGGTCCTACTTGCCGAAGACGATCCGGCCATCGCCGAGCCGCTGTCGCGCGCGCTGCACCGGGAGGGGTACGAGATCGAGGTCGTCACCGACGGCCCGGCGGTGCTCGCCGCGACCGCCGCGCACCGGGTCGACCTGCTCGTGCTCGACCTCGGGCTGCCCGGGATGGACGGGCTGGAGGTGTGCCGCAGGCTGCGCGCGAGCGGCACCGAACTGCCGGTGCTGATGCTCACCGCGCGCACCGACGAGGTCGATTTCGTCGTCGGCCTCGACGCGGGCGCGGACGATTACGTGGCCAAGCCGTTCCGGCTCGCCGAACTGCTCGCCCGGATCCGCGCGCTGCTGCGCCGCCGGGTCCCGGAAGTGCTGGAGGCCGGCGGCGTCCGGATGGATCTCGGCGCGCGACTGGTCACTGTGGACTCGCACGAGGTGCAGCTGGCGAACAAGGAGTTCGAGCTGCTGCGCGTGCTGATGAGCCGGGCCGGGCAGGTCGTCAGCCGCGACGAGATCCTCGCCGAGGTGTGGAACGACCTCGAGTCCAAGACGTCGAAAACGCTCGACATGCACATGTCCTGGCTGCGCCGCAAACTCGCGGTCGCCGCCGACGAGGCGGCGGGCAGGCAGGCGAAACCGGCGCACTCCGACGCCGAACGGCGCATCGCGACCGTGCGCGGCGTCGGGTTCCGGTTCAATGTCGAGTAGCCGCCGATGAGCATGCGCCGCCGGATCCTGCTGGCGATCCTCCTCGCCGTGGCGGTGACCGCGGCCGTGCTGGGCATCCCGCTCGGCGTCACCGCGTGGCGGCTGGTGGAGAACCTCAACCGGGAAAGCCTGGCCGAACGGGCGCGCAACATCGCCGCGACGGTGGACACGCAGGTCGCGAACGGCCAGGAAATCGACCTGGAGCAGTTCAGGGTCGGCGTTCCCGACGGCGGCATGCTAATCGTGCGCGCCGAGGGCTTCAGCGAAAAGCACCTCGGCGCGAACCCCGGCCCGGACCCGGTGGTCGAATCGGTGCCGACCGCTCGCAGCGGCACGGTGCTGCTGGCGATCCCGAGCGGCCCGGTGCGCACGAAGCAGACGCAGGTGACGCTGCTGGTCGTGCTGCTGGTGGTCCTGTCGGTCGGCACCGGCACGGTGGTGGCGACAGTGACCGCGCGCCGCCTGGCGAAACCGCTCCGGCACGTCGCGGACCGCGCCTCCCGCCTGGGCGGCGGCGATTTCCGCCCCGACCCGAGCCGCTACCGCGTGGCCGAACTGGACATGGTCGCGGAGGCATTGGATACGTCGGGGTCGGCTTTGGCGCAGCTCGTGCAGCGGGAACGGCAGCTGGTCGGGGATGTCTCGCACCAGCTGCGCAGCCGGTTGACCGCGCTGCAGCTGCGGCTGGAACCGTTGACCAGCCACGAGGATCCGGACGTGGTCGAGGAGTCCCGCGCCGCGCAGGAACAGGCGGACCGGCTGGCCCAGGCCCTGGACGAACTGCTGGCCGCCGCCCGAGCCGCCCGCGAGGTCGACGCCGAGCCGGTGGATCTGCCGGTGACGCTGCCCGCGGTCGCGGAGGAATGGCGACAGTTGCTGCGGGTCGAGGGCCGGAACCTGCGACTGAAGGTCGCGGACGGCTTGATGGTGCGCGTGACCCCGGCGCGACTGCGCGAGGTAATCGGGGTACTGCTGGACAACGCCCTCCGCCACGGCGCGGGAACGGTCACGCTGTCCGCCCGCCGCGGGGATGCCGAGGGAACGGTGGTGATCGAGGTCGCGGACACCGGGTCGGGGGTGCCGGACGAAATCGCGCCGCACATTTTCGAACGCGGTTTTTCCGGCGGAGGTTCGACCGGGGTGGGGTTGGCTTTGGCCCGTGCTCTGGTGGAGGCGGACGGCGGACGACTGGAACTGTCGAATAAGCGACCGGCGATTTTCAGTCTGTTTTTGAAGGTGCCGCGTCCGGGCGAGGTGGGGGAATTGCAGTGGCCCGCGGAGCCGGTTCCTCGCTGAGGATCCGGACTGCTTCCCGCAGCTCAATCGCGACGCGGTGCGGCGGTCGACCTTGCGGCCACGCTCGATGATGGCTGATCCAGAGCGTGCGCAGCCCGGCGTTGTGCCCGCCTGCGATGTCGAGGTCAGGGCTGTCGCCGATGACCCAATCGCCGGGAGCCAGCGTGGTCCCGCAGTTTTGCGCAGCGAGGCGGAAGATACGAGGGTCGGGTTTGCGCAATCCGACGGCGGCGGAAACGCAGTAACCGTCGACTGCTTTCGCGAGGCCGGTGCGGTGCAGCTTCGCTAGCTGATTGTCCTGCATCCCATTAGTGACGATGCCGATTCGCCATCCGGCGGCGCGCAGGGTGCCAAGATCGGCCAGTGCGTTCGGATAGAGCTGCACCAGTTGCGGAATTCTCGCGCGATAGCTCGCCCACAACTGTTCGGCAGGCTCGGCCAGAGCGAACTTCTGCCGGACTTCGGCGAAGAACCGGTCCATCGGACCTCCCCGCCGCGCCGCGATCAGCCAGCTCGCCGCGTCGTCGGGAAGCCGGTGCCGCGCGGCGAATTCCGCCGCCCAGCGGGAAAACGCGCCGCTGAGGTCGGTCAGCGTGTCGTCGAGGTCGAACAGCGCCAGCCGGGTCACCGGGGAAGCCGGGTGACCCCGTCCTTCCGCCGTTCCCCCAGTTCGTCCGGGAACACCCACTTCTTGAAGCCCCAGAACCGGAACACCATCGCCAGCAGCATGCCGATGATCGACCCGCTCGCGAAGTCCGCGACCTCCTGCACGAACCGCGACACGTGCGGCACTTCCAGGTGCATCCAGTAGCGCGAGATCAGCAGCGGAATCAGGTTCACCACCACCGCGACGCCGCTGATCAGGAAGAACAGCGTGGCCTCGTGGGCGCGTTCGCGGCCGCCTCGGGTGCGGAACGACCATTCGCGGTTGAGCACGTACGACACGATCGTCGCGACGATGATCGCGATCGCCTTCGCGGTGGTCGGTTTCGACTCCAGCACGCTGAGCTTCAGCAGGTACCAGACGCCGTTGTCGACCAGGAAGGTCGTGCCGCCCACGATCGCGAACTTCAGCAGCTCCCGGTGCTTCACGAGCACGGAGCGCAACGGCTCGGGCGTGCGGGCGAGCACGGTTTCGACGACGGTCACGTAACGCAGTCTAGAGAATTCGAGGTCACGCCAGGTCTCAGGCGGCCTTACGGTCCGGAATATCCGGATTGTCATTCCGCGCTGATTCCGGCCGGGCGCCCTCCGTGGGGAACACCCACTTCTTGAACGCCCACCAGCGGAACAGCGTCCCCAGCAACGTGCCCAGAAGCATCCCGCTTACGAAGTCGGCGGCCTCCTGCCCGACCAGGCTCACGTGTGGCACCTGCAGCTGCAGGACGTAGCGCGAAACCCACTGCGGCAACGCGTTCAGCCCGAGTGCGACCCCGCTGATCAGGAAAAACAGCGCCGCTTCGTGCGCCCGCTCGTGGCCGCCGCGGGTGCGGAACGCCCATTCGCGGTTCGCCACGTAGGAGAAGATCGTGGCGATCAGCACACCGACGATCAGCGCCGTGACCGGATGGGTCCGCAGCACGGTGAACTTCAGGACGTACGTGATCGTCAGCGTGATGACGAAGCTCGTGCCGCCGACCAGGGCGAAACGGACCAGTTCACGGTGCTTCGCCAGGAGTTCGCGCACCTCGCGGACGCTACTCCGTGAACCAGCCGAAGAATCCCCGGGGTTCGACCGACGGCGGACGTTTGCCGTGGTTATCGGGTTTGCCGGGCTTTCCGTCCGAGCTGGGGTCCGGCGGCGCGCTCGTGGTGGCGGCCGGGCTGCTCGACGTCGGGTCCGGCGTGTCGTCATCGTCGGATGGCGTGGACGGCGGCGTGACGCTCGGCTTCGGGTGCTTCGTCGAACTCGGCGCGTGGCTCTTCGAGGTCGACGTCGTGGGCGGCAGCGGCACCGACGTGGACGACAGCGGTCCGATCGTCGAGTCGTGGCACATGTTCCACCAGCAGCCGAGGTCCACCGGGACCGGTTTCGCCGACGCGCTGCCGAGCGACGCGTTGACGGTGACGGTGAGCGGGCCATCGAACGGCTTGCGGTCCACCGTCACCAACAGGTCCGCTTTCTCGCCTGGAGCCAGCGGTTTGGCACTGGTGCAGCTCGTGCTCGTCGCACCGGACGTGCAGTCGAACTTCTTCAAGCCAAGCTGCCAGGTGGTGCTGTGGTCGAACGTGATCGTGACCGGCTTCGTGCTCTGCCCGGTGTTGTACACCGTGGCCAGGATCTGCGGCTGCAGCTTCCACGGCAGGCCGAGCGGCCTGGCGGTCAGCGCCAGTGCGTCCTTCGGGGCCTTGACCTTCACCTGCACGCTGACGGTGACGTTCACCGAAGCACCCGCGGTGACCGAACCGGTCACCGTGCCGCCGCTCGCGTTCTCGTCCGCCTGCAGCCGGAACATCAGCACCGCCGACTGGCCGGGCTGCAGTCCGCTGCCGGTCTTGCACGTGACCGTGCCCGTGCCGCCCGGGCACGCGACCTGCATCGGCCCGGACTGCGCGGCCGCTTCGCTGGAGTACGCGCCCGCCGCGCCGCCGCCGTTCGCGGGAACGGCCCGGACTCCCCGCGGCAGATTCAGCGTCGCCTGGACCGGATCGGACACCGAACCGCCGTTGTTGCGCACGGTGATCGGCAGCTCGACCGGCCTGCCGCCCGGCTGGAGTTCGACCCCGCTCGGCGGCATGGACGCGGACAGCTGCGGCGGCGCGGCAGGCGGCGGGTTCTGGGCCGGCGGCTGCGCGGGCGGAGCAGGGGGAGCCGCCGGGGGCGCCGCAGGCGGGGGCACCGCTGGAGGCGCGGGCTGGGCAGGCGGCGGTGCCGGGGGAGCGGGCGGCGCGGCCGGAGGTGCTGGGGGAGCAGGCTTCGGCGCCGGTGCGGGCGCGGCGGCCGGCGGCGGTGCGGGTGCCTGCTGAGCAGCCGGAATGGTCTGCGTTCCGCCGCCGGCAGCCAGCGCGACCGCCACGGCGGCCACCATCGCGGCCCCGGACATGGCGACCCCGGCGAACTGCCGCGGCGCGGACGCGGCCGCGGCCGCACCCGCCTTGGCCCCGCCTGCCGCGGCGGCACCAGCACCGACCGCGGCGGCACCGGCGGTAGCCGCGCTCGCCTTGGCCGCGCCGATCGTGGCCAGGTAGCCGAGAGCGGCGCCGCCGAGGACGATCGGGGCGATGATCGCGCGCAGGCTGCCGTTGACGTCGGCCAGCTCGGCCGCCAGCACCCGGCACTTCTCGCATTCGTCGAGGTGGTTCTCCACCTGCGAGCGCTCGCGTTTGGACAGTCCGTCGCGGGTCCAGGCCCCGAGCCGGTCGGCCGTCGCCCGGCAGCGGTCGGCACCGGTTTCCTGCAGGTGGACCTGCAGGTACGCCTGGCGAAGCCCTTCCCGGGCGCGGTAGGCGAGCGCGGACACGCCGTTCGCGGTCAGCCCGAGCAACGGCGCGACTTCAGCCGGGCTCTGCTGCTCGATTTCGGTGTGCCACAGCACTGCCTGCCAGCGTTCCGGCAGCCGCGCGAACGCCTTCGCGGCCATCGTGCGCTCGAGGCCCGCGACGGCGGTGTCGGAGAACGGCACGGTGAGCGCCTCGCCGGCGGCCCCGCCGACGTCGCTCATGTCCTCGTTGAGGTCGATCCGACGGTCACGGCGCGTCTTGTCGTACGCGGTGTGCCGCAGCGCGGTAAGGAGGTACGCGCGGAAGGCGCTGTCCGGGCCCTTTCCGCCGCGCAGCGTGTCCAGCACCTTCGAAAACGCCTCCGACACGAGGTCGTCGGCCTCCGAGCTGGACCGCGCGAGCTGGCGGGCGAGGTTGTGCGCGGCGCCGCTGTGCCGCTCGTAGAGCGGACCGTAGGACGCGATCTTTCCCGCGCGCACCTCTGCGATCAGCTCGGCGTCGCTCTTACCGGAGAGATCGGCGGGAACGGTGGACACGGGGCTCCTTTTTAATGCTGTGCGCGCGGCGGACTCCACGCGCTTTACTCCCTACAACGCACACCAAGTGTGACGGATGCGGCGACACTCGTCACGCCGTGGTCCGGCAGATGCCTCAGTAGGCGCAGCAAGTTCACCTCCTCGTCTGGTGATTACGCGAAAAAGATCGGGGAAAACGCGTCACGAGGACTACGCCGCGGCGTCCCCTCCGTGATTGGGGACAAGATCGACAGGTACCGGAAGGAGCTGGGGGTTCGGTGGACGTACCGGCTACCGGGGCGCGGTTCGGCTCCGCGGGCGACTCGTCGGGGGACGAGACGCGTGCGCGGTTCGAGCGGGACCGCCATTTGCGGGCATTGCGAGCTCGCTGGCGAACAGCCAGTCTCGCGGCCGGCTGGCGTTTCCCGAGCGACTGGGCACTGCCCGAGGTGGACGCGGTGTGCGCGGCAGTCGTCCGGCACGGTTCGACGGGCGCGGAAAACGCCCTGGCCGGGCTGGGGCGGGCGCGGGCCGCGGCGGGAGCGGGACTGTCGGAAACGCTGTCCGACCTGGCCGCTTTGCACGCGGTGCTCGCCGATCCGGACGCGGTCGACGGATTCGTCGCACCGGACGTCGACGCCACTCCGGCTCGCCTGCTCCGCGTGACCGCGCTGGCCTGGGCAGATGTCGCGACCGACCAGCTCGTGCACACCGAGGTCACCGACCCGCTCACCGGCCTGCCGTCCGCGGCGTACCTGCGGACCCGGCTCGGCGAGATCTACCGCGGCGAGGTCAGCGAAGCGCACGTGCTGCTGACCGTGTCGCTCGACCTGACGTCGGTGTCCGGCTGGCCCCGGCTGACCGCGATGATCCTCGCCGCGGACGCCGTCCGAGCGGTGTTCGACACCGGCGAGTGCTACGCGACGCTCGGCCCGTCCGCGGTCGCGGTGCTGGCCGAACGCAACGAACGCCTCGCCACGCGCGGGGTCGCGCTGCGAAGGGCGCTCAACGAACGCCTTTCCGTGGACCCGCAACTGCGCGACGTCGCCCGTCCGCTCGTGTCGGCCGTGCGATTGCCCGGGACGCACGACCGGGCGTGCGAGCTGCTGACGGAATTGGCGCACAGCTGAGTGCCGGTCACCCTTCCTGACCAGCATTCCCGCCCTCGTGCTTTCCTGGTGTGGTGACCAGGACCGTACCCTCCGCTGCCGACGGCGAAGCTCCGGTGAATCGATCCGGGCAGCCCCGGCTGGCTCTGCGCCGATCGCTGGCGCGGCTGTCCGTGCGCCCGCGGTCGATGCTGATCTTCGCCGTGTTCCCGCTGCTGGCGATCGCGGTCGGGTTCTGGGGCTGGACGCACGACTGGAACCTGGGCGTGGACAGCGCGGTCTACCGGGCGGGCGCGCTGCAGCTGCTGCGCGGCGACAACCTCTACGACGCGAACACGCTGCCCACCGAACCGGGCTGGGCGCTGCTCCCGTTCACCTACCCGCCGACCGCGGCGCTCCTGTTCGCCCCCCTCGCGCTGGTGCCGGTGCAGGTGGCCTGGGGTTTCCTCACCGTGGTCTCGCTGGCCGCGCTCGCGCTGTCGATCCGGATCGCGATCGGCGCGCTGCCCCGCCCGGCCGCCGACGCCCCCCGCTGGTGGGCCTCGCCTGCCCGGTCGACCATCGTGTTCTTCCTGGTCTTCCTGGGCTTCGAACCGGTGTGGCGGACGATTTTCCTCGGCCAGATCAACCTGCTGCTGATGGCGATGGTCCTGCTGGACCTGCTGGTGATCTGCGCGCGCGGCAGCCGCTGGGGCGGCGTGCTGGTCGGCCTGGCCGCGGCGATCAAGCTGACCCCCATCGTGTTCGTCGGCCACCTGCTGGTGACCGGCCGCTGGAAAGACGCCCTGCGCGGACTGGCGACGTTCGTGGGCATGCAGGCGCTGCTGTTCCTGGTCAACCCGCACGATTCGTGGAAATACTGGACCAAAACGCTCCCCGACACCGGCCGCATCGGCCCGGTGCACTGGGCGGGCAACCAGTCCCTGAACGCCCTGATGAACCGCGCCACGGACCTGGCCCCGTGGGCCTCGAGCGCGGCCATCGCCATCGGCCTGGTGCTCGCCGTCCCGGCACTGTGGCTGATGCTGCGCTTCCACCGGCGCGGACAAGCGCTGGCCGCACTCCTCGTCACGGCGTTCTGGATCCTGCTGATCTCGCCGGTTTCCTGGTCGCACCACTGGGTCTGGGTCGCGCCGCTGGTGGTGCTCCTGGTGTCCCGGCTGCCGAAAACCACCCCGGCGACGGCCTGGAAACGGTGGCTGGGGACGTTCCTGGTGGCGTTCGTGTTCGTCAGCTGCGTGCTGCTGATCTTGCCGAACGGCCGGAATGTCGAGCTGCACTGGAAGGTATGGCAGAACATCCTCGGCGACGCGTACATCCTGACCCCGGTAGTGCTGGCCCTCGCCCTGGCACTGCGGTGGTGGTTCCAGCGCCGGTCTCGCATCCGGGCCGTCTCTTCTTAGCTGCCTTTGCCCTGGTGAGGGGCTTGGGTGCGGTTTTTGTCGGTGGTCGTGGTTACTGTCTGGATCGCGGTGGTTACGCGGCCGTCCGGATTCGCGGACGGGCACGGCCATCGTTCTGGTCCGGCGTTGATTCGGGCAGATCAACCGAATAGTGAGCTATGTTCGCCGAGCTGCGGTGGAGGTTGGCGAGGGCTGCCTGGTGTTTTCGCCGGGCCGGTTGGGCGGGGCGGCGGGTGACTGTGCGATCGCTCTCGTCGGGACCTTGCCGCCGCAGTTGGTTTCGTCGACCTTCGCCTGGGGGAGTGATCGCCCGTCGAGGAACTCGCCTGATCCTCGATTCGCCGACCCCCGGATCCGTCGTCTTCGCCAGGCTTCCACCGGGTCCTCCGGAGGATGCGCTCGCCCCGGCGCCACCCAGCCGGTGCTGCCGATATCCGCCGCCTTAGCCGGTTCCGGTTGACCGGCGTCCGTTCTCGGCCTGACCCGCGCCCTGCCGATCCCAGCTGCTGCCGTGCCGACCGACCACCGCCGGGTCGGCCGGGAGTCCGTTGTGGATCGTGGCCGTCCCGGTGCCGCCTTGCCGGTTCCGGATCGGTGGGTGGCTCCAGCTGCCAGCCCCCCAGCCGGTCCTGCCGATATCCGCCGCCTCAGCCGGTCCCCACCGACCGGCGTCCGGCCCGGCCCGCCCCTCGCCAGGCCGATCCCAGCCGCCCGCCGCGCCAACCGGCCACCACCGCCACCTCTGCCGGGTGTCCGCTGCAGACCGAGGTCGCCCCGCCCCCGCCCCGTCGGTCCCGGAACGGCGCGGGGTAGCTCCGGTTGCCACTGCCCCCGCGCCCGCCACCGCCGCTTCCGCCGGAAGCCCGCTATGGATCGAGCCGCCCAGCACCACCTAAGCACCTCCCACCACCGGCCGTCTCCGCCGCAGGTCGCCGGTGGTCCGCCAGTTCTCGCCCAGTAACCTGGACGGCGCTATGGACAAACGAACCGGTCTTCCCATCGTCGGCATGGTGGGCGGCGGGCAGCTCGCCCGCATGACGCAGCAGGCGGCGATTTCCCTCGGCCAGTCGCTGAAGGTGCTGGCGGCCGACGAGGGCGACGCGGCGGCCCTCGTGGCCAGCGACGTCGTCATCGGCCACCACACCGACCTCGACGCGCTGATCGACTTCGCCCGCCAGGTCGACGTGGTCACCTTCGATCACGAGCACGTGCCCGGCGAGCACCTGCTGACCCTCGCCACCGAGGGCTTCGTCGTCCGTCCCGCGCCGACCGCGCTCGGGTTCGCGCAGAACAAGCTCGTGATGCGCGAGATGATGGCCGGACTCGGCGTGCCCGGCCCCGCGTTCGCCGAAGTGTCCACAGTGGACGAAGTGGTGGCGTTCGGTGGCGAGCATGGCTGGCCGGTCGTGCTGAAGGCGTCGCGCGGCGGGTACGACGGCCGCGGCGTGTGGATGCTCGACACCGCGCAGCAGGCCCGCGAGACCGTTCCCGAACTCCTCAACGCCGGCACCGAGTTGTTGGTCGAGGAAAAGGTCGCGATGAAGCGCGAGCTGTCCGCGCTGGTCGCGCGTTCCCCGTTCGGCCAGGGCGCGGCATACCCAGTGGTCGAGACGGTGCAGACGAACGGCATCAACACCGAGGTCCTCGCCCCGGCGCCGGGGCTGGCCGAGGCGCGCGTGCAGGAGGCGCAGGAGCTGGCCCTGCGCATCGCGGCGACGCTCGACGTCACCGGGCTGCTCGCGGTCGAGCTGTTCGAGACCGAGACCGGCCTGCTGGTCAACGAGCTGGCGATGCGTCCGCACAACTCCGGCCACTGGACCATGGACGGTTCGCGCACGTCGCAGTTCGAGCAGCACCTGCGCGGTGTCCTGGACTACCCGCTCGGCCGCACCGACCTGATCGCGCCGGCGTGCGTGATGGCGAACGTGCTGGGCGCGGACCTCTCGCCGCAGATGAGCCCGGACGAGCGCGTGCACCACCTGTTCGCGCGGTTCCCCGAGGCGAAAATCCACCTCTACGGCAAGCAGGACCGGCCCGGCCGCAAGCTCGGGCACGTCAACTTCATCGGCGACCGCATGGAGGACCTGCGCGATCGCGCGCTGCTGTCCGCGCACTGGCTGTCCCACGCCGTCTGGCTCGACGGCTACGAGATCCACTGAAGGGGAACACAATGGCGCCGCAGGTGGGCGTGATCATGGGCAGCGACTCCGACTGGCCGGTGATGGAGGCCGCGGGGCAAGCGCTGGACGAGTTCGGCGTCGAGTACGAGGTCGGCGTCTACTCGGCGCACCGCACCCCGCAGCGGATGCTGGACTACGCGAAGTCCGCGGCCGACCGGGGCATCCGCACGATCATCGCGGGCGCCGGCGGCGCCGCGCACCTGCCGGGCATGGTCGCGTCGGCGACGGTGCTGCCGGTGATCGGCGTGCCGGTTCCGCTGAAGTACCTGGACGGCATGGACTCGCTGCTGTCGATCGTGCAGATGCCCGCCGGCATCCCGGTCGCCACCGTGTCCGTCGGCGGGGCGCGCAACGCCGGTCTCCTCGCGGTCCGCATCCTGGCCGCCGCCGACCTGCAGCTGCAGGCGAAGCTGACGCAGTTCCAGGAGGACCTGGAGCAGCTCGTCCTCGACAAAGACGCCAAGCTCCGCGAAAAAGCGGGCAAGTAGGCGCACGCGGATGCCGGTCCGGCACCGGCATCCGCGCACCCCGCCAGCTCAAGCCGGGTCAGGCAGCCGCTTCCGCAGCTCGCGCTTCAGCACCTTGCCCGCCGCCGACACCGGGATCTCCTCCACGAAATGCAGTTCCCGCAGGCGCTTGTACGGCAGCACCTTCTCGTTCACCGCCGCCATCAGCTGCTCGGCATCGACTGAGGAATCCGGCTTCCGCACCACGAACGCCACCGGCAGCTCGCCGACCTCCGGACTCGGCCGTCCGACCACCGCCGCGGACAGCACGCCCGGCGACGCGCTCAGCAGCTCCTCCAGCTCGCGCGGGAAGACGTTGTATCCCTTGTACAGCAGCATGTCCTTCTTGCGATCCACAATGGACAGATAGCCGTCTTCGTCGAGCACGCCGATGTCGCCGGTGTGCAGCCATCCGTCGACCAGCGCGGCCGCGGTCTCTTCCGGACGGTTCCGGTATCCGCGCATCACCTGCGGCCCGCGCAAGCACACCTCGCCCTCCTGCCCGGGCGGCAACGGCTCCTCGCTGCCGTCCGCGACGAGCTTGACCTCGGTGTCGAAGATCGGCCTTCCGACCGACCCGACCTTGCGGACGCCGGACCGGTAACTCGGCGAGATCACCGCGCCCATTGTCACCTCGGTGAGCCCGTATCCCTCGGCGATCACGACGCCGGGGAACCGCTGGTGCAGCGCCCGGATCATCTCGTGACTCATCGGTGCCGCACCGGAGCCGATGTTGCGCACCGACGACAGGTCGGCAGTGTGGAACGCGGGCGTCGCCAGCAGTGCCGCGAACAGCGCGGGCGCGCCGCCGATGGTCGTGACCTGCAGCCGTTCCGCGTCCGCGACGTACGCCGCCGGGTCGAACCGAGCGTGCAGCACGGTCGTCCCGCCGCCCAGCAACGGCCCGTTGAGCCCCGCGATCACCCCCATCGCGTGGAACCACGGCGTCAGGTTGATCGCGGTGCCGGTGCCGAGCCGGGTCGGCCATTCGTCCGGGCTGCCGATCTGGTCGATCGTCAGGTCGCCGTTCGCGTCGAGCGCCGGTACTGACCCCGTCGACCAGCAGGTGTGCTGCAGCGTGTTCGTGACGACGTTGCGATGCGTGAGTTCGACCCCCTTGGACCGCCCCGTCGTGCCACCCGTGTAGGCGAGGTGGGCGAGGTCGCGGTCCACGTCGATCGCCACGTCAGGCCTGGTCGCGGGCTGGTCCGCGAAGAACTCGCGGAACTCGACGCTCCCCTCGCCGAGCTCTCCGGTCGGCGAGACGACGATCGTCAGCCGCGCCGGAATCCGGTCGGCGACAGCCGCGAGCGTGCCCGCGACCGGCCCGAACGTCACCACCGCGGCGGCCCCGCAGTCGGTGAGCTGAAAGGCGAGGTCGTCCGGCGGGAGCAGCGGGTTCGTCGGGCTGAACGTCGCGCCCGCCAGCAGAATGCCGTGGTAGGCGATCGGATACGCGAGACAGTTCGGCAAATGCACGGCGACCACGTCGCCGCGCCCGATGCCGCGGGCGAGCAACGCCTGCGCGAACCGGCAGGCGGCCTGCCAGGTCTGAGCGAACGTGAGCTGGTCGTCGCCCATGGCGAACGCGACGCGGTCGCCGTAGCGCGTCGCGGCGCCGGCGAGCACCGAACCGATCGGCACCTGGGGGTAGTCAAGGGAAGCGGGCAATCCGGGCGGCGGGGTCGACGCAGTGGCAGCCATCACTTGACCATACGAACGGTGAGGCCGAGGACACAAGCAGCGAGCCGCCGCGTTCGGAGTGAACGCGGGCTAACATCGGGGGACTTTCTCCCGTTTCGCTGCAGAAGAGGTGACTGAAGGTGGCCGAGGGCCTGTATCAGCTGGCCGAAGAGCACGAGGAACTGCGCGCCGCGGTCCGGGCTCTAGCCGAAAAGGAGATCGCGCCGTACGCGGCGGAGGTCGACGAGCAGGAGCGCTACCCGGTCGAGGCCAACCAAGCGCTCGTCAAGGCGGGTTTCAACGCCGTCCACATCGGCGAGGAGTACGACGGCCAGGGCGCCGACGCCATCGGCGCGTGCATCGTGATCGAGGAAGTCGCCCGCGTCGACGCCTCCGCGTCGCTGATTCCCGCGGTCAACAAACTGGGCACCCAGCCGATCATCCTGTCCGGCTCGGAGGACCTGAAGAAGCTGGTCCTGCCGTCAATCGCCTCGGGCGAAGCCTCGGCGTCGTACGCACTGTCCGAACGAGAGGCCGGTTCGGACACCGCGTCCATGCGCACCCGCGCCCGCCTGGACGGCGACCACTGGGTCCTCAACGGAACCAAGTGCTGGATCACCAACGCAGGCGAATCGTCGTGGTACACGGTCATGGCCGTGACCGACCCGAACGCGGAAAAGAAGGCCAACGGCATTTCCGCTTTTGTCGTGCACAAGGACGACCCAGGTTTCTCGGTAGGCCCGAAGGAAAAGAAGCTGGGCATTAAGGGCTCCCCGACCCGCGAGATCTATTTCGAAAACTGCACCATTCCAGCGGACCGCATCATCGGCGAACCGGGCACCGGCCTGAAAACCGCCCTGCGCACCCTGGACCACACCCGCCCGACGATCGGCGCACAAGCCCTCGGAATCGCCCAGGGCGCCCTGGACGCGGCTGTCGCGTACGTCAAGGAACGCAAACAGTTCGGCAAGGCAATCGCGGATTTCCAAGGAATCCAGTTCATGCTGGCCGACATGGGAACGAAAATCGAAGCCGCCCGTCACCTGGTGTACGCCTCCGCCGCGGCGTCCGAACGCGGAGACAAGCGAGCCGGCTTCACGGCGTCGGCAGCCAAGGCCTACGCGTCCGATGTAGCGATGTCGGTAACCACAGATGCGGTGCAGCTGTTCGGCGGCGCAGGCTACACGCGCGACTTCCCGGTGGAACGCATGATGCGGGACGCGAAGATCACGCAGATTTATGAAGGCACGAACCAGATCCAGAAGGTCGTCATGGCGAGGGCTCTGCTCAAGGGCTAGATTGATCTTGACTCGGCAGTTCGGACGGCCCTGGTAGTCCAGATCAGGCCGTCCGAACACCGTGCCGATCGCCTGCCGGGCTCGTTCGTGGGTCGAGCCTGGTGGTCCCCGGGCGCGACACGTGGGCGTTCAGCGACCTCTTGCGCAAGATGCACCGAGCAGGCGTCGGCTCCGAGACTATCGAGCAATTATTTGTTATTGCCGGGTGGGACGCAGAACCCGCCCGCTTGGCCGATTGAAGTCCGTCGCGAGCTGGGTAAAGGTGCCAAGCTGCTTGAGGGGCATGAGATTTCCCGCCGTCCAGGGAGTCGCTTTGTAACGGGAGCGAGCGAACTCCCATCCGCGCCAAGGAAGCGCGGCTCACCTTGGTTACGGTGGCGTAGCACAATAAGGATCTCGGCGGCGCTACCGATTGGACGCGAAAGGCATTCGCCATCGACCGTGGCTCGGGTCCGTAGCCTGTCGTTTGTGGCAGAAGAGTTGTACTGAGTCTGTTGTCGAGTTGCTGCGGTCAGTCTGATGGTTTGTCGGCGCGGATGATCGCTGAGTACAGCTTGGGTCCGACTTCATGAGTGCGCCGGACCTCTGCGTTCACGAGGCCTGCAGCGTGAAGCAGGCGGCGGTAGTCGTCCGCTGTCAGTGCTCCGCCGAGGCATTCGGCAGCCCCGTCGGCGGCGCGTTCTGTGTCGGTCAGGGTTTCGTCGGCGAGGATGTCCGTCACGCCCAGTCGGCCGCCGGGACGCAGGACGCGTGCGATTCCCGCGAACACGGCTGGTTTGTCCGGCGACAAGGCGATGACGCAATTGGAGATCACGACGTCGACGGTGTTGTCCGGCAAGGGAATGGCTTCGATCGTGCCTTTGACGAACTCGACGTTGCCGAGCTCCGCCTCAGCGGCGTGCCGACGAGCGAGAGCGAGCATCTCGTCGGTCATGTCGAGGCCGATGGCGTGGCCGGCGGGTCCGACGCGGCGGGCGGACAGCAGCACGTCGAGGCCGCCGCCGGATCCGAGGTCGAGGACGGTCTCGCCCGGGCGCACGTCGACGACGGCGAGCGGGTTTCCGCAGCCCAGGCTGGTGGACGCCACCGCTTCGGGGACCTCGTCGTCCGCGTAGTGCACGGCTCCGAGCCTCTCGGTGTCCCCGGCTCCGGACAGCAGGCCGGTCGCTTCGCCGGCCAACGCTCGCCGGGCCGCACCGGCGTAGCGGGTGCGGATCGCGTCGTGGTCTGGTCTCATCGCGCCGCCTCGCAGGCGATGTCGGCGAACTGGACGGCGGCGCGGCCCATGACGACGTCGGCCGCGCTGGGGAAGCAGGACAAGCACTGTTCGTTGACCCGGTACAACCGTGCGGTTCCCTGCGGATGCACAAGGACGAACCGGGATTCGGTGAGGACCTTCAAATGCGCGGAGACGGTCGACTGGCTGACGCTCACCTGCTCGACGATCTCGCCCACCGCCAGCGGGCGGCCTGCCGAGGCGATCAGGTGCAGGATCTGGACGCGCGTCGGATCCGCGAGCGTCCGGAACCAGCCGGCGTAGGTCTCCGCGGCAGCCCGATCCAGCACGCCGATCTCCTTTTATCGTCCATCGACGATAAACGATGAAGTGAGCCGGGGGGAAGAGGTCAAGCGGCGACGAGTTCGGCGAGCAGGGTGCGGACCCGTCGGTCGATCTCGTCGCGGATCGGGCGGATCTGCTCAGCCGACAGGCCCGCCGGGTCGTCGAGTTTCCAGTCGAGGTAGCGCTTGCCGGGGAACACGGGGCAGGCGTCGCCGCATCCCATGGTGATCACGACGTCGGCCGAGCGGACGCCTTCGGTGGTCAAGGGCTTGGGGAACTCGCGCGAGAGGTCGATGCCGAGTTCGTTCATGACCGCCACGACGGCGGGATTGACGGTGTCGGCCGGGGCGGACCCGGCGGAGCGGACCACGACCCGGCCCTGCGCGTGGTGGTGCAGGAGGGCCGCGGCCATTTGCGAGCGTCCGGCGTTGTGGACGCAGACGAAGAGAACTTCGGGACGGTCGGAGCTGGTCACGATGCAGCTTCCGCGGTCGCGGAGGACCCGGCGGCGAATCGGCGCCGGAGCGCGAGGGACACGTAGACCAGAGCCACCAGGACCGGGACCTCGATGAGCGGGCCGACGACCCCGGCGAGGGCCTGGCCGCTGGTCGCGCCGAAGGTGGCGATCGCGACCGCGATGGCGAGTTCGAAGTTGTTGCCCGCGGCGGTAAACGCCAGCGTCGTGGTTCGTTCGTAGGACAGGCCGACCGCCTTGCCGAGCGCGTAGGAACCGGCCCACATGAGTCCGAAGTAGACCAGCAGCGGCAACGCGATCCGGGCGACGTCGAGCGGACGGCTGGTGATCTGGTCGCCCTGCAACGCGAACAGGACCACGATGGTGAACAGCAGCCCGTACAGCGCGAGCGGGCCGACCTTCGGCAGGAACCGGGATTCGTACCAGGCGCGCCCCTTCGCGCGTTCGCCCAGCCGCCGGGAAAGGTAGCCGGCGAGCAGCGGGATGCCCAGGAACACCAGGACGCTTTTCGCGATCTGCCACGCGGAAACGCTCAGATCCGCTTGCGGCAGGCCGAGCCAGCCGGGCAGCACCGCGAGGTAGAACCAGCCCAGGACGCCGAACATGACCACCTGGAACACCGAGTTCAGCGCCACCAGCACGGCAGCGGCTTCCCGGTCGCCGCAGGCCAGGTCGTTCCAGATGATCACCATCGCGATGCAGCGGGCGAGGCCGACGATGATCAGCCCGGTCCGGTACTCCGGCAGGTCGGGCAGCAGCAGCCAGGCCAGCGCGAACATCAGCGCCGGGCCGACCAGCCAGTTCAGCGCCAGCGACGGCCACAGCAGCCGCCGATCACCCGTCACGCTGCCGAGCCGGTCGTAGCGGACCTTCGCCAGCACCGGGTACATCATCACGAGCAGCCCGAGCGCGATCGGCAGCGAAATCCCGTCGACCCGCACCGCCGACAGCACGGTGTTCAGCCCGGGAACCCACCGCCCGGCCAGCAGTCCGATGACCATTGCCGCCGCGATCCACACGGGCAGAAACCGGTCCAAAGTGGACAGTTTGCCGGCCACCCCGGCGTGCGTGCCGGTCACGCCGGAACCGGAGCGTCGCCGGGGACCAGCACGGCCGACAACCGGGCCAGCACTTCCGGATGCACGCGGTAGTACACCCACGTGCCCCGCCGGTCGCCGGTGATCAGGCCGGACTCGCGCAGCACCTTGAGGTGATGGGAAATGGTCGGCCCGGTCAGGTCGAACGCGTCGGTCAGGTCGCACACGCACGCTTCGCCGCCGGCATGGGAGGCGATCAGCGACAGCAGCCGCAGCCGGACCGGGTCCGCCATCGCCTTGAACAGCCTGGACAGCTCGACGGCTTGGTCCTCGCTCAGCGGTTCGTGCGCCAGCGGGGAACAACAGGCGTCCATCGCGACGACCGGCAACTGTTTCGGCATGCGTCTATCTTGACAGACTTCTAAGTAGAGGACAATCTAAGCCTCGTCGCTGTTTCGACAAACATCTATCCAAGGAGGACGGGATGTCACGGGTACAGCTCGCGCTGCGCGTCGGGGACCTCGAAGGCTCGATCGACTTCTACTCGAAGCTGTTCGGCACCGAACCGGCCAAACTCCGGCCCGGGTACGCGAACTTCGCCATCAGCGAGCCCGCGCTCAAGCTCGTGCTCCTGGAAGGCGAGCCGGGCCAGGCGACGGTCATGGACCACCTCGGCGTCGAGGTGGAGTCGACCGACCAGGTCGGCGAAGCCAGCAAGCGCCTCACCGGCGAGGGCCTGGAAACGCTGACCGAGGACGACACGACCTGCTGCTACGCGGTCCAGGACAAAGTCTGGGTCCACGGCCCCGGCCAGGAACCCTGGGAGGTCTACACCGTCAAGGCCGACTCGCAGACCTTCGGCACCGACAGCGCCGCGTGCTGCACCCCGGATGCGGAAACCAGCCAGGCCGACAAGACCGCCCAGCCGGAGGGCTGCTGCTCCTGACCACATTCGGCGACGGGTGGCCCAAGCGTTCGCCTGTTGCTGCCGAAGGTGGCTCGATGGGATCAAGGCGCGCCGCCTGCGGCTTCGCGCAACTGGTCGCCTCGCGTACGGCGGGACTCGCCGGTTGGTTGGGCGGCCTTCCGCTGGCCGGTCCGCTCGGCGAGCTCGCCCCAGACTCGCCCCGTGCGCGCGCCCCTGCACTCGATTCAACGAATCCGTATCGGCTCAGTTCAACAGCAACAGCTTCTCGTGGATTCCGGCCACGCTCGCTTCTGGCGCTGGGCCGCCCGTCTCGCGCCGGATTCGCGACGGCCTCAAGGGTGCCTGCGGCGTCGCTGCGCGATGAGCTGACGCTCACCCTTGACCACGCCAGCACGACACGACGGACAGGAACGGCCTAGCGCCTCCATCGCACCCCGTACGGACCGCAGGCACAAAGAGGCAGCGCGGGGCGCCAGAGTGCTCGGGGGGCTTGTCACAGGCCGTCGGAGGTCGGGGAGGGCTGAGATTTGGTAGGAACTGTCAAGATGCGTTTGCCCGGATCAGCGGCGATTTTCCGGCCGATCTCGCAGGTCGCTATTTACCAGGGGAGGTTGCGCAGACTACGAAGGCGCGAACCAGCTCCAGAAGGTCGTCATGGCGAGGGCCCTGCTGAAGGGCTGAGCCTCCGCCGCTGAAGAGGCCCCGCTGCCCGGATCGGATGGTGGGGCTCCTGTTCGTACTCGAACCGGCCGCCTGCGGATGCGCGATTGGCTACTGTTGCGGCTGGGAGACCGTGGAGTCGCGGGGGGATAAGGTGCGTTTCGCTAGCTTGGCTGCTGCTGCGGCGGCAGCCGTATTCGTGGCGGGTTGTTCCAGCAGCTCGCCGTCTGGGCTGCCTGCGGGACAGACTTCGGCGGCGGGGAAGGCCCTGCCGTATGCGGGTGCGCCCAAGGTCGAAAATCCGCTCCCCGCCTCAGTTCTGTCGAGTCACCCGTGCGACAGTGCCTTCACCCCGGAACAAGTTGGCCGTATTCTGGGCAAAGAGGAGCAAGGAAAGCATGCCGACAACCCGGCGCTCGGCGCGCAGTGCCACTGGGCCAACAGCGAATCAGGCTCCGCTCTGAGCGTGCTGTACGTTACCGAGGTTTCCGATGGATTGAGTGCGGTATACGCGAGTTCGAAGCCGCAATCCACCGTGTGGCGTCCGCTTCCGAACGTGCGCGGACTGCCAGCCGTCGCGCATTCAGCCTATGGTCCGCAAGGTGACAAGTCCTTCTGCCAGGTAAGCGTGGGAATCAGCGATAATCATGATGTCGATGTCTCTGTCACGCTTAGTCCGGCGAAGATTGGCGTGGTGAGTCCGTGTGACGTAACAGCTCAAGTCTCGGCCATGGTCGTCGCCAACCTGATGCAGAAGGCAGGCACCTGACCCAGGTTCGCCTTGCGGGTTGGGTGCGCGGCGGTTTGCTCTGTTCGGCGTAGTGCACAGTGGGGTGAGTTTGCGTGTTTTCGGCACCCCATTGTGAGCGGTTGGCTACAGTGACGGCCGGAGGGGACCTCGATGCTGTTTCTTGGTCGAGAGGCGTGTGAGGCAGGGGAGGGCGGGCATGGCTGAGAACGGTCCAGGGAAAGCGATAGAGACCACCGGGTGGCTGACCGGGTTGCCGATCACCGTCGTGGGTGCGGCGATGAACGTCGCCCAGGGGGTGTCGGACGCCGCCGCGGTGGCATCTGCCGTGAAGTCGGGGGCTGGTTTCACCTTGAGCCCCGATGAGGCGCGTTCGCTGCTCGAGCGGGCGAAGCGACTCCGGGCGAACGTGGTGGCGATGCAGCCGGATGCGCAAGCGCTGACCAGGCTCACTCCGCCGTCGCCGGACCCTGGAAGTGTGGGATTCAACCAGCAGGCGGTCACCACTTTCACAGCGGGCAAAGACTCGCTGGACGCCATGTACCAGTACATGTCGGAGCTGATCGGACGCTTGGAGAAGGCGTTGGGCATCGTCAGCGAATCGGACGGTCAGGCGGCCGCGGACGTGAAGGCTGTCGGCAACAGCGATCAGGGCAAGGGGTTGCTCGGATGAGGATGCGGTTCTCGGTCTCGGTTGTCAGCGTCGTGGCGGCTGTGCTGCTGACGGGGTGCTCCGGCGGTTCGGCGCCGAACCCTGTCCCTGGCGCGACGAACGCTCCGCCGTCATCATCCGCGACGGGCAAGGCCCTGCCGTATGCGGGTGCTCCGAAGGTGGAGCATCCATTGCCGGAGTCGGTGTTGGCCGTGCATCCGTGTGATGGTGCGCTTACTCCGGAGCAAGTAAAAACCCTTCTCGGCAAGCCGACACAGGGTGAACACGCTGACAACCCAGCGCTTGGGACGGAGTGTCACTGGGGCAACCGGGACACCGGCTCATTGGCCACGGTGATCTACTCGACCAAGGTGGCGGATGGGCTAAGTGCGGCGTACGCGAACACAAAGCCACAGGCGACAATCTGGCGTCCGCTCGCGCCTATCCAGGGCCTTCCGGCCGTGGCTGCTTCGGTTTATAAGCAGCAAGCAACGATCAAGTCATTCTGTCAAGTGACTGTTGGCATTAGCGACCAGAAAACATTTGATGCGTCAGTCTCGCTCGGCGATTCGCAGATCGGGAAGAAGGACCCGTGCGAGGCGGCGGCGATCGTCGCGGACATGGTGGTCACCAACCTGAAGCAGAAGGCCGGTGCGTGACCCATGGGGTTCTTCGACTTCATCGGCGAAGGCGCCAAGTGGATTGGCGACCGGATCAGTGACGCGGACGACTGGGTCAACGATCGGCTCAAAGACGCGGGGAACTGGTTTTCCGATTTCTACCACGGGAACCTCGGCGATCAGGCTGTTCCGGCTCCGGTGATTGTGCAGCAGGTTCAGCAGGGGCCGGGGACGTCTTCTTGGGACAGTGGCAGTTCCACGGTTCAGAAGATGATCCAGGAGCATCACCAGAACAGCGACGACGCGCAGCAGATCACCACCATGCTGGAATCTGTCTGGACTGGCGACGGTGCGGATGCGGCTCGGGCGCGGCTCAGGCCATTGTCTGACGCCTCGTCTACTTCCGCGCAGGCTTATGTGGTCAATGGGCAGAAGCTGGTCGACACCACGCATGGCTATAACGACATGAAGATCGCCTTGCAGGCCATGCCTCCGGTGCCTCCGCACAAGAATCTTTGGGATCAGGGGACTCCCTGGGACACCGACACCGAGAAGCAGATCAACGAGTACAACGCTGCGGCCAATCACAACGTCGAGCGGTATCAGAAGTACGCTGATCAGGCCAAGACCAATGGCCAGGGGCTGAATAGCAATTACGGTCAGGTCGCTGGGTTCGACGGGCAGAATCTCAAGATCGATTCGGGTGGCGATCACGTCAACGGCAAGGACGGGTCGCACGAGAAGGCTTACCGGGGGCCGGGGACCGACAGCGGGCCGGGGGCCAGCGGGGGACTTGGGAACGGGCCTGGGGTCGGCAGCGGGCCGGGGGCCAGTGGCGGGGTCGGGAGTGGACCCGGGACCGGGAGCGGGTTCGGGAGCGGGCCTGGGACCGGCGGTGGGTCTGGGAGTTGGTCGGGCACCGGTGGGCCAGGTGCTACTGGCGGGCCTGGTGCGGGGGTGTTCCCGCCGGGCAGTGTCACGGTGCCACCAGGGGCGCGGGACACGGACGGGACTTCTACGTCTGGGTGGACTCCGCCGTCGGTTGAGCGAGGGCCGCAGTGGTCCCCGCCGGCTCCGGCTTCCTTTGGGGCTGGGGGCGGCAACAGCGGGTCCGGCACCAGCAATGGCTGGGCTCCGACGCCGGGTGGGTTTGGGCCGTTCGGCGGAGGGGGCGAAAACCCGGGACGCAGCGGGGGGATCGCGGCGCGGCTCGGCGGCGGCACCGGGGTCGGAGCCGGAGCAGGCACCGGGGTTGGTGCGGGCGAGGAAGGGGCTAGGGCCGCGGCAGCCGGGAAGGGCGCGGCTGGTGCCAAGGGCAGCCCGGGGATGGGCGGCATGGCCGGCGGTGGAAAAGGCAAAGCCGAAGAAGACAAAGAACACCAGCGCAAGTACGGCATCGAAGACGACTCCGCGTTCTCGCTCGTCGACGAGAACGGCGAGCGGGCCCTCGACCCCCGTACCGGGTTGCCTCCTACGCCTCCGACGATTGGTGGTTGAGGGGCTCGATGACGATCGTCGACAGACCGCTGCGGATGCCGCGGTCGGTGTTTTTGGCGCTTTGGCACGAGGAAAAGCTCGGGAAAGCACCGGTGGTGGTCGAGGACACCCCGATGTACCTCACCGAGAAAGGCGCGGCCGAGCGGGCGAAGCGGACGCGGGATCTTCTTGCGCAGCTTGGAGAAACGGCAGCAACCGCAGTGCGCGGCACGTTGAAACTGCTCGCTACCGCGCGGCATGAGGTGTACGGGTGGACTGACTTCGGCACCCATCAGGAAGACAACGGCGCGATTCTCGTCGCGGCGACCAAACCGGAAGCCGTTCGGCTGATCACTGACGCGGAGTTCGTTCAGCTCGACCCGGTGTCGCCGGACGAGCTCGCCGCGTGTTTGGTCATGGCGATGCCGGAATGCCCGCCCGCCGCGGTTCGGGCGATGCGGGTCAGCCGGGCGTATTACGACGGGGGCGGCAGTTCCGATCCGCTGGCGGAGGAGGGCGGCGACGCGGACGAGCTGCGGTATCTGATGCGGGCGCCGCGGGACGCGGTGCATCAGTTGCACGCCGCGGTCCGGGACGGGCGGGGCGAGCGGAGGTACAGCTCGCCGTTGTCCGTGCTCGACCTCAGCGGGCGGGGGCGGGTGCTGACCTTCCAGAGCGGCCGGGACGGCGACGCGCAGATCAGTGTTTTCCCGGGAAACCGTGCCTCCTTGATCGATGCGGTAAACCGGAAACTCGTCAGTTTGCGATAAAAACCAGTAACCGCGTTTCCCTTTCTCGTGTTCCGCGTTAACCAAGGCGTCGGGTTCACAGAGAGGTGAAACGGAATGGGCGTACGCGCGTTCGGACGGGGCATGGTCCTCCTGGCGGCGACGGTGGTCGCGCTCGGCGGCGGGACCGCGGTGGCATCGGGGACGACCGGGAAAGAACCGACCGGTCCGGTGCAGCCGAACATCATCGCCGCGGCGATCTACTCGGTCGCGCAGCCGACGATCGCGCCGCCGGGGGCCAACGACTGGAGCTGCAAACCCTCCGCGGAGCATCCGAACCCGGTGCTGCTGTCCAACGGCACCACGGCCAACGCGTACGAGAACTGGGCGAACCTGTCCCAGCGGCTCGCCGACGAGGGGTACTGCGTGTTCGCCGGGAACTTCGGCGGGTCGCCGGGGGCGTTCCTGCAGACGGTCGGGCCGGTGGCGGGGACCGCGGGCCAGCTCGCGACCTTCGGGGACAAGATCCTCCAGGCCACCGGGGCCTCGAAGCTCGACATCGTCGGGCATTCGCAGGGCGGGATGAACCCGCGGTACTGGATCAAGTACCTCGGCGGGGCCAGCAAGATCGGGAAACTGATCGGGCTGTCTCCGTCCAATTACGGCACCAGCCTGTTCGGGCTGCTGACCGCGATCCAGGCGATCCCGCCCGCGCGCGACCTCCTCGGCGTTCCCTGCCCGGCCTGCAACGAGCAGTCCACCGGGTCCGCCTTCCTCAAAGACCTCAACGCGGGCGGCGACACGGTCGCGGGCGTCGACTACACCGTGATCCAGACCAGGTACGACGACGTGGTCACCCCGTACACCAACGCCTTCCTCAAGCCCGCGCCCAACGTGAAAAACCTCGTCCTGCAGGACGTCTGCGGGCTCGACTACACCGACCACCTCGGCATCACCTACGACCCGATCGCGCAGCGCGAGGTGCTCAACGCCCTCGACCCGCAGCACGCGAAGAAGCCGAATTGCGTGTTCGTGCCCCCGGTGATCAGCTGAGATACCCCCGCGCCGGGGTACAAACGCGAACACTTTCGCCGACTCGGTTGTGCCGGCTCCGGCTCCGCTGTCACAGTCGGTGACATGTTCTGGCTGCTCCCCGACACCTGGACGCCGCACGACGAGGCCGAGCTGGTCGCCGGATGGCGGCTCTGGCTCGAGCTGAGCGACCGCGCGTGGCCCACCGCGTCGTGGGACGGCACCCCGTCCGGCGCGGTGGGTCCGCTGCGCGAGCTGCTCGACGCGTGCGACGAAATCGAGCGCACGTGCCGGGAAACGGCCGAACCGTCCGCGGAGTTCACCGACCTCGTTCAGCCGCTGGTGCTGTGCGCGAGCGCGGTGCTGTGCCTGTGGTGGGACGACCACGCGCCGCTCGATTCGGCGCGCGCGAAGGCGCTCCACGAGGACCTGCGCCGGTTTTCGGCCCTCGCGGAGCGCGTTCTCACGCTGTTGTCCGCCCACGGCGGCTGGACGGAACTCGACGTGGCCCGCCGCCGCCCGGCTTGAGCCGGTATTCGGCGAAATTCGTGACTAGCGTGCCCTCGCCTTGGGTGAGGGCGGGCAGTGCCTGTTCCAGTTCGTGTGCCGAGGCGGCCGGGAGATGACCGTCCACAGTGCACCGGTCACCGGTGAGCATTGGCTCGCCGGGCACTGCGCGCAGTTCGACGAGTTTGCGTAATACCGCGCTGACCGCGGAGGCCGGGGCTTCGAGTTCGAAGGCGTGAACTGGTTCGTACACCCGGGTTCCGGCCTGGCGAAGAGCTTCCTGCAGCACTAACCGGGTCATGCCGCGGAAATCCCCGGCGGTGCTGACTGGCGGGTAGAACGCGGTGTCGGTGAGGGTGACTACGCAGTCGATCACTTCCCGGCCGTGCAAGCCTTCGCGCAGGATCTCGTGCACGGTGTCCTCAATGGCCGTGTGGAACGAAAGCGGCAGCGAGCCGAGTTCGACCTCCAACCGGTAGTCGGTGCCGGAACCGGGCGGACCCGGTTCTACGCGAAGGCCGACGGTGGCCCAGAAGAACACGCGCTCGTCCGGGGCGGGGTGGCGCACGCGGTGTCCAGTCCCGTGCAGCCGCTCGACCAGCAGCGGCCGCGATTCCTCGAATTCGGCGGTAATGCCGAATTCTTCGGCAAGGGTGGTCCGGATTACTTCCTTCTGCACTTCGCCGTACAAGCGGACGGTGATTTCCTGGTCGCGGCGGCGAATGCTGATCAATGGGTCCTGTTCGGACAACCGGGTCAGTGCGGTGTACAGCGCGCTGGTTTGGTCCGGATTTGCCGGGTACACCAGCGTTTCCAGGCTCGGCGGGGCGAAGAACCGGTCCTGGGAAAGATCGGCGCTTTCGCCCAACCGGTCGCCGATCCGGATGTCCGGCAGGCCCCAGACCCGTGCGACATCTCCCGCCAGCGCCTCGCCGGGCACCGGGTTCGCGCCGTGCTCGAACACCCGTACGGCGGAGGGGCGGCCGACACCTTCCGCGCCCACCCGTCGGAACGGTACTGGTCGCCGTGCGGCGAGCGAGCCGGAAAACATGCGCACGTAGGCGATTTTCTCGCCCGAACGGCCGCGTTCGATTTTGAAGACGGTGGCGTCGAGCGGTCCGTCTCCGCGGCGTTCGCGGGACGGCAGCAGTTCGTAAACCCCGGCGATGAGGTCGCGAACGCCGGCGCCGGTGACCGCGGAGCCGAAGAAGACCGGATACACCGAGGCGGCGGCGACCTGCCGGGTCAACGCTTCCCGGTAATCCACTGAGGACGCGGTACCGGCCACATAGGACTCGACGAAGGCGTCGTCTCCGGCCAGTGCGTCAGCGAGTCGTTCGTCGAAGGGCAGCGGCACCGGGTGTGCGTCAGCGGTGCCGAGGTCCATCACGGTGCTCATCGCGACACAGTGCGGGGAAAGCTTGGTACGCAAGGATTCCAGCAAGGAAGCCTCGCGCGCCCCGGTGCGGTCGATCTTGTTCACGAACACCAGCACCGGAATGCCGAGCCGGACGAGCGTGCGCATCAGCACGCGGGTCTGGGCTTGCACGCCTTCCACCGCCGACACCACGAGCACCGCGCCGTCGAGCACGCCGACAGCGCGTTCGACCTCGGCGATGAAATCCGGGTGGCCGGGGGTGTCCACGAGGCTGAGCCGGTGGCCGGGCGTGCTGACCGCTACGACAGCGGACTTGATCGTGATGCCGCGCCGGCGTTCGAGGTCGAGCGAATCGGTTTGGGTGTCGCCGTCGTCGACGCGACCGGCGTGGTCGATCACGCCGGTCTCGAACAGCAGACGTTCGGTGAGGCTGGTTTTACCTGCGTCGATGTGCGCCAGGATGCCGATGGTCAGTGCTTTCATGCGAGCGGAAGTCCTCGGATGCGGGAGACAGGCCGAACTGGGGTCGATCGGACTGTCGGCGCATCGGAACTCCTCGCGGGTCGGGAACACGAAAACACGGCCGCGAGCAGCGCACACCCGCGGTCAGCGGCACGGTACCGCCGGGCGTGGCCCGGTGTACAGCGAGTTTTCGGTGCCTGTCGGTTTCCTGTCGATCACTGGCTGACACCCCCGCGGCGGTGTTCAGTGCCTTACCGTGGGCCGGGTCAGTTGAATTTTCACCTATCGGGGAGCTGTCTCCATGTTGACTCGAGTCAAGGACGTCGCGCTGCTGCTCGGCCGGATCGGCATCGCGGTGGTGTTCTTCGCCCACGGCCTGCAGAAATGGAACAGCGGCGTGGGCGCGACCGCCGACATGTTCAGCCAGATCGGCATCCCGCTGCCGACCGTCTCCGCGTTCCTCGTGATCGTGCTCGAACTGCTCGGCTCGATCGCGTTCGTCGTCGGCTTCCTGCTGCCGGTGGTCGCCATCGGCTACGCGATCAACATGGCCGGCGCGCTGATCTCGGTGCACGCGGCGCACGGCCTGACCGGCGAGGGCGGCTACGAACTGGTGCTGGTGCTCGGCCTCACCGCGCTGGCGCTGGGCTTCAACGGCGGCCGGCTGTCCCTGGACCACGTGCTGTTCCGGCGTCGTCGCCAGGGCGCGGCCGAACTGCAGAACGCCTGAGGAGAACCGCTGCTCACGCGGTCAGGTCGGCGGTAGTGCGCTCGGCCTCGCGGCGGGCGGGCAGTTTCGCCGGGTCGGCGTTCGTGACCTGGACCAGGTGCGCGCTCGCGGCGAGCGGGACGAGCAGTCCGTCCAGTACGCCGTCCGGCACCGTCCAGTCCAGTGTGGACAGAACTCGGTCTGCCGCGGTCAGGCCGAGTTTTGCCGCGCGGGCAGTGGCTTCCGCCCATACTTCGTCCACTGTGGAGGAACCGAGAGCGGGCGTGTCGCCGGGGGTCGGCTGCATCGGGACGAACTGGTCGCCGGACATCCGCGCCTCGGTGAGGTAGTCGAGCGCTCCGCCGGACGGCGGGGTCGACAGGCCGCGGCCCATCGGGTCGAGCGACACCACCGCGACGGCCGGGGCGTCGATCTCCTCGTCCGGGCTGGTGAACACCACCCGCGCGCCTTCGGTCTCGGCGACCACGCGGGCCCCGCACCACCACGCGCCGAGCAGCACGCCCACGGTCTGCCAGTGCGCGGGCAGCCGCACCGCGACGGCGTCGCCCGGCTCCACGTCGAACTCGTCGACCAGCCAGTTCGCCGTTTTCGCGGCCCAGTTCTGCGTAGTCGCCACGGACAGTTCGACGCGGCTGCCGAGCCGGTCGTCGTAGTGCGTGATCAGCGGTTTCGCCGGAGAGGCCAGAAGCGGGCGCAGCAGCTGCTCGGTGAGGCTCATGCGCCCAGGTTAGTCGCGGCGTCAGTCGACGCAGGGCACGCCCGGGATTCCGGAATCCAGGCCCTGGGGCACCGCTCCGGCCGCCGCGCCGCCGCCTCCGGTGCCCGCCGGAGCGCTGCGTCCGGCCAGTCCGGCCACGAACTTCTGCACCGCGGCCGGGTCGATCTCGACGATGCTCTGCCCGTCCTCGCTGCGGCCGTTCGTGGTGATCACCGGGATCGTCGCGAAGGTCAGGTCGCCGGACGCGACGCCCTTGACCTGCTGGGCGAATTCGAGCACGTCGAGGCTGTCGTCCAGCACGAACGACCGGTGCACCGCGTCCATCAGGCTGTTCAGCGTGCTCGGGTTGGTGAGCGTGCCCGCGGACAGCACCTTGCGCAGCGCCGAGGACAGGAACGCCTGCTGCCGCTTGATCCGGTCGAGGTCGCCGTTCGGCAGGTTCTTGCGCTGGCGCACGAACGACAGCGCCTCGCCGCCGCTCACGGTCTGCACGCCGCGGCGGAAGTTCGCCCCGGAGTCCTTGTCCGACGTCGCGTGGTTGAGGCACACCGGCACGCCGCCGACGGCCTCGGTGATCAGGTAGAACCCGAGCAGGTTGACCTCGGCGTAGTGGTCGATGCGGGCCTGGGTGAGGTCCTGCACGGTCTGGACCAGCGCCCGCCGCCCGGCGGCGTCCGAATCGCGCGCGATCTTTGCCTGGTCGTGCTCGCCCCGCGCGCGTTCTTCCTGCTCGGCGTGCGCCTTGGCCACGCCGTACGCGGAGTTGATCTTCGCTTTGCCACGGCCCGGCACGTCGACCCAGCTGTCGCGCGGGATCGACACCGCGGACGCCTTGCCGCCGTTCTTCGGGATCCGCAGCAGGATGATGGTGTCGGTGTTGATCCCGGCCTTGTCCTCGGTGCGCAGCGACTTCAGCATGCTCAGCGGCAGCGGGTTGCCCTGCTGGTCGGTGCGCGCGTCGCTGCCGACGAGCAGGATGTCGGTGCCGCCGTCGTCGGCGGGCGGGGCCGGGGGCTCTCCCTCGCGCGGCGTGAGGACGTCGGCGGTCGCGACGTTGTCCTGCAGCTTGTCCTTGGTGACGTACGCGTAGCCCGTCCCGCTCAGCGCGAGCAGCGAGACGAGGCCGATCGCGACGCGACGGGTGACCCGGGCGACCCGGCCCGTGCGGCGCCGCGGTTCCGGCGGCGCCGGGTTCGACGGCTGGGGGAGGTCGACGCGCGGGTGCGGCGAGGGTTTCCACTCGGAAGCGGCCTCGTCCTCGGCGGCGGCACTCTGGGTTGCCGGCTCGGCGTCGGTTTCCTCGGCGGCGGCACTCTGGGTTGCCGGCTCGGCGTCGGTTTCCTCGGCGGCGGCACCCTCGGTTACCGGCTCTGCCTCGGTCTCGGCGGCCGGCTCGGTTTCCTCGGCGGCAGCGGGCTCGGCGGCGGCGTGCTTCGGCTCCGGCTTTCCGTCGGATCCCCGGTTCGAGGCGTCGGAAACCGCCGGACTGTCGGCGGAATCCGCCGTCCGGTCCGGTTTGTCCTGGTTTTCGCTCACCCCGGCTACCTCCCCGCTCACCAGCGTACGGCCTGCGGCGCGCCACCACGCTGGGTGCTCGACTCTAGTTGACGCAGGGAACATCGCCCGCCGTGATGAGCGGCGCGGGTGAGTTCGAGGGGCTGGACGAAGGCGGCCCGGACGGCCCGGACGAGGGCGGGGCCGAAGGGGTCGTCGGAGTCGCCGGGGGAGCCGAGGACGTCGTGGCCGACGCTGCGGCGGTGTCCCGCGCGTCCTTGCCGAGGATTACCCGGACGTGCCCGGCGGCGACGTCGGCGTCCGGCTCGGCCTGTGCGCTGCCGCCGAGGGCTTGGCGGACCAGGTCGGCGGCGGTCTCGTCCGACGGGTGGTAGCGCAGCACGGTCGTGGAGCGGGTGGACAGCTTCGTGCTCGTGCCGAGCTGGAAACCCTTGCCCTGCAACAGGCCCCGCAGCTGCTCGGCGGCGCCCGAACCGGAGCCGTCGAACAGTTCGACGGTGACCTGGCCGGCTCCGGGCAACGGCGCGTCGCTGGGCGGCGGGGCGCTGCCGTCCGAGGTCAGCCGGTTGACCTCGGCGCGGACCTTCGCCGGGTCGACGCGCAGCACGTCCGCGCCGCCGATGACCGCGTTGCCCTCGGTGGGGATGGTGTGGAATTCGACGTTTCCGCCGGTCAGCCCGCGCATCTGGGCGGCGAACTCGGACAGGTCCCAGCCCGAGGACAGCACCACGGACTTCTTCACCGCCTCGATGAGCTCCGCGATCCGCACCGGGTTGGCCAGCACCTCGGACGAGAGCACCTTGTTCGCCAGCCCGGACAGGAACGCCTGCTGGCGCGCGATCCGGTCGAGGTCGCCGTTCTGCAGTCCGTAGCGCTGCCGGACGAACGCGAGCGCCTGCACGCCCTCGATGGTCTGCTTCCCGGCGGGCAGGTCGACGCCCGACTTCTTTTCCTTGACCGGGTTCTTGAGGCACACCTGCACGCCGCCGATGGCCTTCGTGACCTCGTAGAAGCTGGCCAGGTTCACCTCGGCGTAGCGGTCGATCATGCCCGGTTTGCCGATGAACTTCTCGAGCGTCGCGACGAGGTTCTTGCGCCCGGCGAGCTTGGCTTTCTCGTCGACGTCCTTGAGGTCGGCGTTGCCCTTGGCCTGCAGCGTCTTGGCGGTGTCGTTGTAGGCGTAGACGTACGCGCTGTTCAGCTTGTGCTTGCCGAAGCCGCCGGTGATCTCGACGTAGGAGTCGCGCGGGAAGGAGATGGCGATCGCGTGCTCCCCGTTCTGCGGGATGTGCACGAGAATCATCGTGTCGGTCTGCTTTTCGCCGTCCGATTCGCCGGCGTGCAGCATGTCGAGCACCTCGCGGGGCAGCGGATTGCCCTGCGCGTCGGTGCGGCTGTCCTGGCCGACCAGGAGGATGTCGATCGCGCCGTCGAGCGGTTTCGCGTGCGCTTCCTGCTCGCCGAAGATCGCCGTGGTGGAGAAGCCAGCCCGCGGGTCGCCGATGAACTGCCAGCCGTACCAGGTCAGCGCCAGCACGACCACGGACACGACGGACAGCAGGATTTTCCCGCCGCGCCGCAGCACGACGACCGCGCCGCGACCGCGGTGCGCCGGCAGCGGCGTCCCCGGCCATTCGGCCACTTGTTCCTCCCCAGGATGCCCAGCGCGTTTCGCGCTTTGCCGAACTCTACCGAGCCTCAGGTAAGCCACCCGTAGGCTGGTGGCGAGATTGCCCGGTCGGGCGGAAGGGTGGATGAGGGATGCGGGTCCTGGTCACCGGCGGTGCCGGGTTCATCGGTTCGCACTACGTGCGCCAGGTGTTGTCGGGGGCGTATCCGACCCTGGCCGACGCCGAGGTCGTGGTGCTGGACAAGCTCACTTACGCGGGCAACGAGGCGAACCTCGCGCCGGTCGCGGACAGCCCGCGGCTGCGTTTCGTGCGCGGCGACATCTGCGACGCCGCACAGGTCGCCGAGCTGATGACCGGCGTCGATCTGGTCGTGCACTTCGCCGCGGAGTCCCATGTGGACCGCTCGATCCTCGGGTCGGCGGACTTCGTGCTCACCAACGTGCTCGGCACGCAGACCTTGCTGCAGGCCGCGCTGGAGGCGCGGGTCGGGAAGTTCGTGCACGTCTCGACGGACGAGGTGTACGGGTCCATCCAGGACGGTTCGTGGTCGGAAGACCACGTACTGGAGCCGAATTCGCCGTACTCGGCTTCGAAGGCGTCGTCGGATCTGATCGCCCGCTCGTACTTCCGGACGCACGGACTGCCGGTGTGCGTCACGCGGTGCTCGAACAACTACGGCCCGTACCAGTTCCCGGAGAAGGTCATCCCGCTCTTCGCGACGAACCTGCTGGACGGCAGGAAAGTCCCGCTCTACGGCGATGGTCTGAACATCCGGGACTGGCTGCACGTGGACGACCACTGCCACGGAATCCAGCTGGTCGCCGACGGCGGCCGCCCCGGCGAGATCTACAACATCGGCGGCGGCACCGAACTGACCAACCGGGAGCTGACCGAACGCCTGCTCGCGGCGGTCGGCGCCGGCTGGGAAATGGTCGAACCGGTGGCCGACCGCAAGGGCCACGACCGGCGGTACTCGGTCGACATCACGAAGATCAGCGGCGAACTCGGTTACGCTCCGCGGGTGTCGTTCGAGGACGGTCTGGCGGAGACGGTGCGCTGGTATGCCGACAACCGCGCGTGGTGGGAGCCGCTGAAGGCCCGCGCCGCGCTCGGCACGTCCTGAAACCCTTGTCGCAGTAGTCGAAGTAGTCGCAGTAGGGAGGTACGCCGGTGCGGCTGGCAGTGCTCGTTCCCGGCGGTTCCGGCCAGCTCGGCCGGGACCTGGTGAACACCGCGGGCCCGGAAACGGAGGTGCTGGCGCCTTCGTCGGCGGAACTGGACGTCACGGCGACGGGCCAGGTGATCGCCGCGGTCGGGGAGCTGGCCGAGCGGGCCGCGGCTGCCGGTGCGGTTCCGGTGGTGATCAACGCCGCGGCTTATACGGCGGTCGACGCCGCGGAATCGGACGAGGCACGGGCGTTCGCGGTGAATGTCGACGGGCCGCGAGTGTTGGCGGCGGCTTGTACTTCGCGACGCGTGCCGTTGATTCACCTCTCCACGGATTACGTTTTTCCCGGCGACGGGGATCGGCCCTATGAAGTGGATGACGCTCTGGGGCCGAAGAATGCTTACGGGCGGACCAAGGCCGCGGGAGAGGATGCGGTACTCGGGTCGGGCGCGTCGGCTTGGGTGGTGCGGACCAGCTGGGTTTACGGGAAAACCGGGGCCAATTTCGTCGAGACCATGCGGCGGCTGGAGTCGGAGCGGGATGAGCTGTCCGTGGTGGACGACCAGGTGGGAGCGCCTACCTGGTCGGCTGATCTGGCTCGGGGGCTCTGGGAGCTTGCCGGAGCGGTTGCCGCCGGCCGGGGGCCCGCGGGGAAGGTTTTGCACTGCACCGGCGGCGGCGAGACTTCCTGGTACGGATTCGCCCGCGCCATTTTCGAGGAGCTCGGCGCGGATCCGGACCGGGTCAAGCCGTGCACCACCGCGGAATTCCCGCGTCCGGCCGCTCGTCCCGCTTACTCGTTGCTTTCCAACGCTTCTTGGCGGGACGCGGGACTGACTCCGCTGCGGGAGTGGCGGACGGCCTTGACCTCGTATCTCCACGGCTGACCGGAGAATGCCCCAGCGGCATTCTCCGGCTTAAGACTCGGTTGCCTGCCGGTATGCGTCCAGAGTGCGCAACGCCGTGTTGTGCCAGGTGAAGCTCGCCGCGTGGGTTCTGCGGGCGGTGGACGTCGCCAGGCCGTGCGGGTCGGTGACGGCTTGGCGGAGTGCTTCGGCCAGGCCGGCTACGTCGTCGTAGGGGACCAGCGTGGCGCAGTCTCCCGCTACTTCGCGCAGGGCGGGGATGTCGGTGCAGACGACGGGAACATCCGACGCCATTGCTTCCAGCACGGGCAGTCCGAAGCCTTCGTCCCTGGACGGGAGAACCAGGGCAGCGGCACCGGCCACTACCGTCCGAAGGTCCACATCGGACAGATAGCCGGTCTGTCCGGACCTCGGCAGCCTCGGGAACGGACCGGGACCCGCGAATACCAGCGGCGGCAGATCCGGCGCGGCGGCATGGGCGGCCGCCAGCCAGTCCAAGCCCTTGCGCGGCCCGGCAGCACCGGCGAACAGCAGGTACTTGTCCGGCAACCGCAGCTTCGCCCGCACCCCGTCGTCCGGCGGGCGGGCGGTGAACCAAGCCGGATTCACCCCGAGCGGAGTGGCGATGATCTTCGCCCGGTCGACGTCCAGCTTTTCCGCGACCGAGTCCGCGACCGCCTCGGTGGGGGTGCAGATGACGTTCGCCCGGTGTGCACCCCGGCGGACCAGTTCCGGCAGCGTCCGGTCGGAGTGGGCCAGTTCCTGCGGGGCGTCAAGGAAAGCCAGGTCGTGAATCGTCAGAACTCCGGCGGCGCGGAGGCGGCCGGGGAGGACGAAGTTCGTGCCGTGTACGACATCGGTCGGCCCGGCGAACAATTCGACTGGCGGCAGCTGGGTGCGCAGCCAGGTAGCCCGCAACAGCCTCGCCGAAACCGGCATTCCCCGCGCCTGCACTCCATGCGGCAACACATGACGCAGTTTTCGCCAGCCCCGCAAGGTGAACGCGACCGCGCGAAGGTCCACTTCGGACAGGGAAGCCAGCTCTTCGCTCAGCGCGGCGGTGTACCGGCCGATTCCGGTCCGGGAACCGAGCAGGGGAGTGCCGTCTAGCAGGACGCGCAGCGGACGGTCAGCCACGGCGCAACCGCTCCCGCGCCACCTTCGTGACCCGCCCCGCCGCTCGTCTCGCCAGCTCGCCGGGGCCGCCAGCGGCGAGATACTCCCGTACCAGGGCCAAATCCCGCCGGACCATCGCGGTGCCGCGCACTGGTTCGCTGACGGTCAGGTCCGCACTCCCCGGCAGCCGGTCCGCGGCCGGGCGCGGGTTGCGGCAGAACTCCACCAGCGGCTTCAGCGCCTCCGGCCAGGCGTACCGCTGTGCGACGACCCGGATTCGTTCGACACAGGCGTCGGCGAATTCCCTGTCGTACAACGACTTTTCCAGTGCGTCCGCCAGCGCGCCGGCGTCTTCGGCGGGGACGACCACGCCCAGGCCTTCCGCGCGGACCAGGTCGGCGAATGCGTCCCCGTCCGTCGTCACGATCGGCAATCCGGCCCACAGGTAGTCGAGAACCCGGGTGCGGAAAGCGAAAGTCGTCTCGACGTGTTCGTAATGCGTCGTCACCCCGCAGTCCGCGTCGAGCAGCCAGTTCTGCCGCTCCGAATACGGGACCCATTGTTCGTTGAAGAAAACGTTCTTGTCGGTGAGGCCCAGCGAATCCGCGAGCCGGATCGTCCGGGCGCCGATGTCCATCTCGGCGACCTCGGGGTTCGGGTGCTTCATGCCGAGGAACACGAGACGGGCGTCGTCGCGGCGGTGGCGGAGCAGGTCGAAGGCGCGGATCAGGGTCAGCGGGTCGAACCAGCTGTAGACGCCGCCCGCCCACAGCACGACGCGGTCGGATTCGCCGATGCCCAGCGCGGAACGCAGGCCGGGGCCGGTGCGCGCCGGGGCTTGCGGGGAGAGGCCGAACGGGACGACGGCGAGCAGCGACTGGGTGGTCGGGTCCGCGTCGTAGAGCCGAGGGGACAACCGGCCGAGCGCGGCGAGGTGGCCCAGCCAGAAATGGCGCTGGCGTTCCGAGGCGCACAGGAAGAAATCGGCGCGTTCCAGCTGGGCGTCGAGGACGCGGGTGACCCCGGCGAGGTCGAGCGCGCGCTGGTCGTCGGGGGCGTCCTTGCCCTGTTCCAGCAGCTCCAGGTGCATCGGGTCGTACACGTCCGCGACCACGATCTTGTGCTCGTGCTGCTTCTTCAGCGACGGCGCCAGCTCCAGCACGTGGCCCTGCAGGATCACGACGTCGGCCCATTCGATCGGGCCGTCGAGGTCGCGGTGTTTGCCCGAGCTGACCTGGAAGGGCGCGGGCGGCGGCGAGACCAGCGGGTTGGTGGTGATGAGGTGCACGTCGTGCTCGGCCGACAGCGTCGAGGTGATGTTCCACGCCCGGATCGCCGGGCCCGCCATCCGCTCGGTGATCGAATCGCCGGTCAGGACGAGGATCTTGCGCCGCTGTCCGAAGACGTCCTTGATGCCGAACGCCTCGACGAGGATTTCGTGCGCCCGCAGGTAGTCCGGCAGCGGGTACGCGGGCTCGAGTGCCTTGCGCAGCAAGGGAAGCAGGTCGGCATCGGTACGCACGCGCGCGGCCTGCTCGACCGCCCGGGACTCCGCCAGCGAAGGCATCATCTCCACGAACCGGTCCACCGCCAGCACTCCGGCGAGCGTGGTGCGCGGGACCGAGATATCCGAGGTGTCGACTGGGCCGACGCCCTTCTCCAGGTCCAGCTGATCCGGGTCGATGCCGCCGCGCGCGGTCGCCCGGCGGACGGCCAGCGCGAGCGCCGCGGGGAGGGCGCGCGCCAGGGATTCGTCGGAGAGGTTTTTGTACAGCGCGGCCAGCGCGTTGCGTTCCAGCAGGAAGGTCTCGCGGCCGGTGTCCGGCGCGTCGACGGCGGCCATGGTGCCGTGGTGGCGGTGGTAAGTGAGCGATTCCGGCACGTAGCGGACGCGCCAGCCGCGCAGGTTCAGCCGCCAGCCGAGGTCGACGTCCTCGTAGAACATGAAGAAGCGCTCGTCGAAACCGCCGAGTTCAGCGAACACCGACGCGCGGACGAACAGCGCCGAGCCAGTGCCGAAGAGGACGTCCTTGGCGACGTCGTGCTCGGCTTCGGGCACGTCCGCGAGCGGGCTGCCCGCGTGGCGTTTGTAGCCCATGCCGAACCAGGTCAGACCCGCGTCCACGAAGTCGGTGCCGGTGCCGTCCCAGTCGAGGACCTTGCTCGCCACCGCGGCGACGGTCGGCTGCGCGCGCAGCTCGGCGACGGCCGCCGAAACCCACGCCGGAGCGGGCCGCGCGTCGTTGTTGAGGAAGCCGAGGACGGTGCCGTTCGCGTGGTGCGCCCCGAGGTTGCAGCCGCCCGCGAATCCGGTGTTGACCGGCGATTCGATGAGCCGCACGTCGGGCACCGCGGCGCGGATGCGGGCCGCGTCGTCGCCGCCGGAAGCGTTGTCGACGCAGATCAGCTCGACATTCGCGTAGTCCAGGTCGGTTCGCAGCGCCCGCAGGCAGGTGATGGTGTCGTCGGCGCCGCGGTAATTCACCACGATTACCGAGACGAGCGGTTGCGGGTCCCCCACTGCCAAGACGAGCTCCTCCGTCGAATTTCCGCCCAGCTTAAAGGCCAGCCCAGGCATCCCAGATCGCGCCTCGGCCCAGCGCCGAGATCCGGCTTACGCGACCGCGTTCCCGCAGCGTGCGGGGGAGCCGGAGAACGACCTCCGCCAGCACCCGCAGCCGCAGCGCCGGGTCGAAGTTCGCCGCGTCCGGACGGCGCCGGCGCAGCGGAAGCACCGCGGTGAGCGCGGTGAAGCGGGCCAGCTCGCGGACCGCGACGGCGGCGGGGGCGCAGCGCAGCAGCATGAGCAACCGGTTGCGTTCGTTCCAGCGGTGAAATCGCGGTGAACCCGGCTTCGTGCTGGCCCCGTGCAGGTGCTGGACGCGTGCCTTCGGCGCGGCGGCGACGTGCCATCCGGCCAGCCGCAGCCGCCACGCGGTGTCGGTGTCCTCGTAGTAACAGAAGAAGCTCGCCGGAACCCCGCCGACCGCGCGCACGGCGTCGGTGCGCAGCAAGGCGGCACCGCCGCAGAAGCCGAACACCTCGTCGCTGGGTTCGGTGAGGTCGGCGCCGTGGCCGTCGGCGGTGAGCCGGACGCCGGTGGACTGCGTGCTGCCGTCGGGCAGTTCGAGCCGGGAGGTGACGGCGGCGGCGAGCGGCTGGGCGTCGAGGGCGTCCTCGAGGTTGGCGAGCCAGTCCGGTTCGGGTGCGGCGTCGTCGTTGAGCCAGGCGACGCGCGGGGTCTCGATCCGGTCGAGGGCATGGGCCATCGCGCCGGCGTATCCGGTGTTGCGGCGCAGCCGGAGCACCTCGGGACGGCTGGGGTGCGCGGCGAGAATCCTTGCGGTGCCGTCGGTTGAGGCGTTGTCCACCACGAGTGTCCGATGTGGACGGTCCTGGGCGGCGAGCGCGTCGAGGCACGCGGCGAGGTGGTCTTCCCCACGCCAGGTCACCACGACGACGGTGGTGCCGGATTCCGCGCTGGTCACCTGCGAGAGAATAGCGGCGTGCCCGAACTGGTCGTGATCGCCGAGCAGCTGCTCGCCCCCGTTCCGGGTGGCACCGGCCGGTATACCGCCGAACTGCTGCCCGCGCTCGCCCGCACCGCGCCGCCCGGCTGGACCGTGTCCAGCGTGGTCGCGCGGCACGCGGACGTCTCCGCGGCCCGGATCGAGGGCGTCGAGGGGCCGCGCGTGCTGCCGTTGCCGCCGAGGGCGCTGGTCGCGCTGTGGCAGCTGGGCCTGCGCTGGTGGCCGGGTGGTGCGGCCGTGCACGCGCCGACCCCGTTCGCGCCGCCCCGTGCCCCGGCCGGACGAACACTGACCGTCACGGTGCACGACACGGTGCCGTGGACGCATCCGGAGACCCTGACCGCGCGCGGCGTCAGCTGGCACCGGTCGATGATCGCGCGAGCGGCGCGGCGGTCGTCCGGGCTGATCGTGCCGACTCGGGCGGTCGCCGACGAGTTGGCGGTGCTGCTGGACGTGGACGTTCCGGTGCGCGTCGTGCCGCACGGGGTGACGGTGCCGGAGGGGACCGCTGAGCTTGACCTGCCGTCGCGGTACGTGCTGGCGGTCGGGACGATCGAACCGCGCAAGGGCATGGACGTGCTGGTCGACGCGGTGGCGCAGCTCGACGGCACGGACGAGGTCGGCGACGTCGGCCTGGTGCTGGCAGGTCAGCCCGGCTGGGGCGGCATCGACCCGGTGCGGCTGGCGGCCGACCGCGGCCTGAAATCGGTGCGGGTACTGGGGAAAGTGACCGACGCGCAACTGGCGACGGCGCTGCGCGGGGCGAGTGTGCTGGCGATGCCGAGCCTCGCCGAGGGCTTCGGGCTGCCGCTGCTGGAAGCGATGGCGATCGGGGTGCCGGTGGTGCACACGGACGTCCCGGCGCTGGTGGAGGTCTCCGGCGGAGCGGGCTTGGTGGTGCCGCGCGGCGACGCGGACGCGCTGGCGTGGGCGCTGAAAGAGGTGCTGCGGTCGCCGGACAAGGCGGCGGAGCTGTCGAAACTCGGCCGGGAGCGGGCACGGACGTTCACCTGGCGGGCCGCGGCGGAGGCGGTTTGGGCAGCGCATCGGCGGTCTGGCTGACGGCGTGGTCGGGGGCGGTGGCTGGGCGGATCGAGCCGGGTGGCGCGGGTTTCGGAGCTGGTCGAGGCGGCTTGGCGGAGCGGCCGATTTGGCGAGGCCGAGTTGGGTGCGCGGGTTCCGGAGCTGGTCGTGGTGGTCTGGTGGGCGGGGCGGCGGTCTAGCTGACGGCCGGGCGGATCGCTTCGGGCGGCGCGCGAAGGGTCCGGCGGTATCGGGCAGCTGCACCGCGGGTCGAGCCGGTGGGTTCGGGCTGCGATCGAGGTGACACGGATGGGTGAACCCAGACGGGTGAGCGCAGGTGGGCGAGGGTGGCGGCGCCTGGAGTCGGCGGCAGTTTGCCGGTTCCTGACCTGTGCGGTGGGTGACCGCCGTACTCTGCACTCGTGACCGGTGATCCCCGTGTGCTGATCGACGCGACCGCGGTGCCCGCGGATCGGGGCGGGGTCGGTCGTTACGTGGACTCGCTCGTCGGCGCGCTCGACCAGGACGGGGCTCGGCTGACGGTGGTCTGCCAGCCGCGTGACCTGCCGCTTTACGGTCAGCTCGCGCCCAGTTCCCGCATTGTCGCCGCCTCGCCCGCGACCTCGACGCGCACTGCCCGGCTGACCTGGGAGCAGGCCACCTTGCCCCGGCTCGTGCGCCGGCTCGCGGCCGACGTCGTGCACTCGCCGCACTACACGATGCCGCTCGCCAGCCCGGCCGCTTCGGTGGTCACGCTGCACGACGCGACGTTCTTCACCGACGCGGTCCTGCACTCGTCGGTCAAGGCCCGGTTCTTCCGCGCGTGGACCGCCACCGCGCTGCGCCGGGCGACACTGTGCGTAGTTCCCAGTCACGCGACCGCGGTAGAGCTGGCTCGGGTGACCCCGGTGCGGCGGGCGGAGCTGGAGATCATCCACCACGGCGTCGACAGCGAGCGGTTCCATCCGCCGTCGCCGGAGGAGGTCGCGGCGGCGCGCAAGGCGATCGGGCTCGGCTCGACGCCGTACATCGCGTTCCTCGGCGCGCTCGAACCGCGGAAGAACGTGCCCGCGCTGATCCGCGGTTACGCCCGCGCGGTCGCCGGGCAGCGGGACGCTCCGGCGCTCGTACTCGCTGGTCAGCCGGGTTGGGACACTCAAGTCGAGCGTGCGCTGGACGCGGTGCCGCACCGGCTTCGCGTGATCCGCGCGGGTTACCTGCCGTTCGGCACGCTCGCCGGATTCCTCGGCGGCGCGGAACTCGTGGCGTATCCGAGCCTCGGCGAAGGCTTCGGACTGCCGGTGCTCGAAGCGATGGCCTGCGGGGCCGCGGTACTGACCACGCGCCGCCTTTCCCTGCCGGAGGTCGGCGGCGACGCGGTCGCGTACTGCGGCGTCGGCGCGGGCGATGTCGCCGCGGCGCTGACGGAATTGCTGGCCGATCCGTCGCGTCGCTCGGTGCTGGCCTCCGCGGCGCAGCGGCGCGCCAAGGAATTCTCGTGGACGACAACGGCGGATCGGCACCGCGAGGCTTACGGAAAAGCCTGGCACCAGCATTTGCGCAACCGTTAACGGAGCCGGTAAAGGGCTTCCGCGTTGGCGTGCGCGATCTTTTCCCGGTCTTCCTCGTTGGGCAATTTCTCCAGGAATTCCGTGACCGCGGTGGCGTTGACCTGATGGAACGGGTAATCGCCGGACAGCAGGATCCGGTCGGCGGTCGTGTATTCGAGTGCGTTGCGCAGCATTCGGGGCACGAGCATTCCGCTGGTCGCCAGGTGGATATTGGTGCGGAAATACTCGGAGACGCGCCGCTCGAGATGCGTGGCCGTATGCGACAGGCTGTCGATGCGGTCCAGTGCGAAGAGAACCACCTCGCCCCAGTGGCCGAGGACGACCTGCAGCTCCGGATGGCGGTCGAACGTTCCGCGCAGGATCAGCCGGATGACGGCGAGCCCGGCTTCGTAGTGCCAGCCGAGGCCGTACGTCGCCAGCGCTAGGTCGAGTTCCGGACTGAAGCCGCGGTAGGAAGCCTGGCGCACGGGCTCCGCCGGGATCTGCGGGTGGACGAACACCGGCCGGCCCAGTGCGGCGGCCGCGCCGAGCAGTTCGTCGTACGCGGGGTCGTCGAGGGGGCGATCGCCGCTGCGGCCGTACGACATGATTCCGACGTGCGCCGGATCCTTGGCGGTGCGGTGCAGTTCGGCGAGCGCCGCGTCCGGATCGGACATCGGCAGCGTCGTCATGGCGCGGAAGCGTTCGGGATGCTTTGCGACAGCCTCGCTGACGAGGTCGTTCGCCTCCCGGCTCAGTGCGATGCCTTGCGGGGCCGGGCATCCGTGCGTGCCGGGCGGCGCGATCGAGAGGATCTGGACGTCGATGCCCGCCTCGTCCATCCACGCGACACGCTGGTCGCCGATGTCGAGCAGCCGCTCGGGAAGGTCGCCCCGGTCGTTGAGGGCGATGCTCGGATCGCCGGATTCGGTGCGCAGCATCCGGTCGATGCCGGGAGTGGTCCAGTGCTCTTCGATGGCGACGGTTTTCATCGGCCCCCTTTTCACGGCTGTGGTTTCGAGATTACGCGCACGTGGTGGGCTATTGCGACCGCGACTCCGCTCGCGACGAAGAATGCGGTTACCGCCGGATTCATGGACTTGGACAAACTCGGCGCGCTTTCCGGACTTAACGCCCAAAGCGCGAGCACCCCGAGATAGACCGCGGCAAGTCCGGCGGACCACCAGCGCAGCGCCCGAGGCTGAGATTTGCGCAGGCTGGAGACGAGAAGCGCGATCAGCGGAATTCCGGAGAGCAACGCGAACTGCCCGAGGACCAGCGCGGGGACGGACCAGGCGGTGAGCAGAATGGGCAGCGAGGCACGGGAAGCGGACATGACGATTCTCCTTCGGGGATTCAGTGGATTCAGTGCTGGCAGCGGGCTTCGGCGGCGGTCTTGAGATCGGCGAGCCAGAGGTCCAGCCCCTGGGCCAGGTACTTGCGCGCGGTGGCCGGGTCGGCCTCGATCTGCTGGCCGGTCCAGCTTTCTTCGGTGCGGACGAGGACCCCGCCGGGCACCGGGACGAAGTTCCACACGTGGGTTCCCCGGTCGATGCGCAGGCCCTGGCCGATCGCCGGGCCGGACCACCGGACGCACTGGCCGGGCTCGAGCTGGTGGACGGTCGACGTGATGACCAGCGTGGTGGCCGGGGTCGAGGGCGTGGCCGGAGCGGGCGTGGTCCAGCGGAATCGCGAACCGGGATGCCACTGACCCGGATCGAGGCGCTTCATGCTCGTCACCGATTTCTGCCAGTCCGGCCAGCTTTCGACGCGGGTGTGCAGCCGCCACACGGTGCTCAGCGGGGCTTTGACGAAGGTTTCCGCGCGGTGGTGCAGCCGCGCCGTCGGGTCGATGCCTTTTCCTTGGCAGGTAAGGGAATTCGTGGTGGCGGCTTGGGCAGGTGCGGCACCGAGCAGCCCGGCGGCGAGCGGAACGGCCAGCAGTGCGGCGCGCAGGTTCAGCATAGTGAGTCCCCTTAGTTGTAGTTAATGCTATTAACTCCAAGGAAGACCGTACCGGCCCGCGATCGTGAACGTCAATAGCGGAAGTGAAGGGGCTTAACTACACTGCCCGGAGAGGAAACGAAGGGAACCAGCCGATGGCCGAACAGGCACCGCGGGAGCGCTACCGCGCGCAGGTCCGCGAGGAGATCAAGCAGCACGCGCGACAGCAGATCGCCGAAGCGGGGCTGCCCGCGCTGTCGCTCACCGCGATCGCCAAGCAGATGAGCATGACCGTCCCCGCGCTGTACCGGTACTACCGCGGCCGGGACGAGCTGATCACCGCGTTGATCCGCGACGCGTTCCGCAGCCTCGCCGACACCGTCCGGGCGGCGGCGGATTCCGGGGCGGACCTGCTCGCCCTGGCGCACGTCATCCGGGACTGGGCCAAGGCCGATCCGCAGCGCTACTTCCTCCTCTACGGCACGCCGGTGCCCGGCTACCACGCGCCGCCGGACACGACGGCGATCTCCAACGAGGTGATGGAAGTCCTGCTCGAGGCGAGTGCGCGGGAGGGCGAACCGGAGTCGACGCCCTTCCAAGCCCACCTGGAAACCCATCGCGAGTGGGTCGGGCGCGACACCGTCAGCACCGGCGCGGCACGGCTCGCGCTGGCCTTCTGGACCCGCCTGCACGGGGTGCTGTCGCTCGAATTGGCCGGCCACTTCACCGGGATGAAGTTCGACCCGGGCCTGCTCATCGACGACGAACTGGCGCAGTTGAGAGGTCACGTCGGGTGACCGGGTCGGTGGGCTGACGTAGCCGTCCGTGAGCAGTGGACAATGGCGCGGTGACTGAGCAGCGCACGTATGGTGACCGCGTCGGCGTCGTGACCGTGACCTACTTCCCCGGCGAAACGCTCGAGAAGTTCCTCGACACGCTCGACAAGGCGACTGACCGCGACGTGCACGTCGTCGTCGCCGACAACGCGTCCACCGACGGTGCGCCGGAGAAGGCCGCCGAACGCGAGAACGTCACGCTGGTCAGCATCGGCGAGAACGTCGGCTACGGGACGGCCGCCAACCGCGGCGTCGCGGCGCTCGACGACAGCTACGGCTGGGTCGTCGTGGTCAACCCGGACCTCGAATGGGAGCCGGGTTCGCTCGACGCGCTGCTCGAGGTCGCCCAGCGCTGGCCGCGCGGGGGCGCGTTCGGGCCGCTGATCCACGACCTCGACGGGACCGTCTACCCGTCCGCGCGGCTGCTGCCGTCGTTCGGGCGCGGGATCGGGCACGCGGTGTTCGGCAAGATCTGGCCGGGCAACCCGTGGACCCGCGAATACCGCCAGGAGAACGCCGCGCCGACCGAGCGCACGTCCGGCTGGCTGTCCGGCTCCTGCCAGCTCTTCCGGCGCGAAGCGTTCGACTCCGTCGGCGGCTTCGACACCCGCTACTTCATGTACTTCGAGGACGTCGACCTCGGCGACCGGCTCGCGAAGGCGGGCTGGCAGAACGTCTACGCGCCGTCGTCGAGCGTGATGCACATCGGCGGCCACTCGACGGCGCGCGCGTCGGCGAAAATGCTGCGCGCCCACCACGCGAGCGCCTACCGCTACCTCGCCGACCGGCACCAGGGACTGCGGTGGAAGCCGGTGCTGGCGGCGGTGAAGCTGGGGCTGGCGCTGCGGGTGAAGCTGGAGACGCGCAAGGGCTGAGGTCCGCAAAGGACACCCGGCCTTCCGGATGCTCAGCCGAGGCAACCCTTCGCGGTCGTCAAGATCAGCCGCGGAACCCCGCGAAGATCACAGCCCGTCGAGCCGCCGGGACAGATTGGACCGTCCGCTGTTCTGCTTGATCGTCGGGACCAGGCCGGTCATTTCCTCCTCGGCCGGTTCCTTCAGCGGGCTCGCCACCGGCTTCGCCTGCGGGCGCGGGACCAGCGGCGTCGTCGGCTGCGGACCGGCCGGGCTCGGCACCGTCGGCTGCGGCGCGGTGTTCTGCGGGCCCGGGACCTCGAGCGGCCGCGTCGGCGTCGGCTGGGCCAGCGGATGCGGCGACGGCTGGGTGCGCGTGCCCGCGGCCAGCGGATGGTCGTTCTCTTCGATCAGCGACGCGGGCAGCTGCGTCGTCGTGTCCGGGTCCAGCCCGGAGACCACCGAGGCGGAGATCTGCTGGGTGCTGGAGGAATCCATCGGAGACGTCATGTTGTCCGGCGTCACCACGAAGGCGCCGCGGGATCGTGCGCGTGCGAGCAGAGCGTCCGCGCGATCGCGGGGGTCCATTCCCCTCGGCCTCCCGACTGACCCGGGGCCTCTCGGGAAAGGCCCGCCTGTTTCCTGTCTAGGGTAGGCCCTCGGGGCCCGCGCCGCCCACGTTTCCCGCGGCTTGTCGCTCAGCGGTGCGTGATACAAAGGAGATTTCTGTGACGTCCGAGGTCGAGGTCGACGCCGTCGTACTGGTCGGCGGCCAGGGCACGCGGCTGCGCCCGCTCACGCTGTCCGCGCCGAAGCCGATGCTGCCGACGGCGGGCACGCCGTATCTGAGCCACCTGTTCTCCCGCATCCGCGCGGCCGGGATCCGGCACGTGGTGCTCGGCACGTCGTACCGGGCCGAGGTGTTCGAGGAGTACTTCGGCGACGGGTCCGCGCACGGTCTCGAACTCGAGTACGTGGTGGAGGAGGAGCCGCTCGACACCGGCGGCGCCATCCGCAACGTCTACGACCGGCTCCGCGCCGACCACGCGATCGTCTTCAACGGCGACATCCTCTCCGGGGCCGACCTGCACGCCCAGCTGCGCACCCACCTCGACTCCGGCGCGGACGTGACGCTGCACCTGCAGCGCGTCCCGGATTCGAGCCGGTTCGGTTCGGTGCCGACCGACCCAGACGGGCGCGTCACCGCCTTCCTGGAGAAGACGCCGAATCCGCCGACCGACCAGATCAACGCCGGCTGCTACGTCTTCCGCCGTCCGGTGATCGAGACCATCCCGGCCGGGCGGCGGGTGTCGGTCGAACGCGAGACGTTCCCCGGGCTCCTCGAAAACGGCGCGCATCTGCACGGATTTGTCGACGCTTCGTACTGGCTCGACGTCGGCACTCCGGAGGCTTTCGTCCGCGGCAGCGCCGATCTGGTCCGCGGCGTCGCGCCGACGTCCGCGCTGACCGGCCCGACCGGCGAGTTTCTGGCGTTGGACGGAGCTTCCGTCGCCGCCGGAGCGAAACTCGCCGGCGGGACGACGATCGGTGCCCGGGCCGTCGTCGGGAAGGACGCGACGGTGTCCGGTTCGGTCGTGTTCGACGACGCGGTGATCGGCCCGGATGCGATTGTGGAGAATTCGGTGCTGGGCCGCGGCGCGCGGGTCGGCGAGGGTGCGGTGCTGCGCGGCGTGGTGCTCGGCGACGGCGCGTCGGTGGGCGCGCGCTGCGAACTGCTCGACGGCGTGCGGATCTGGCCCGGAGTTTCGGTGCCGGACGGCGGCATCCGGTTTTCGAGCGACGCGTGATGGAGTGGCGTCCGGGGTTTCCGGTGGATCTGGCGCAAGTGCTGGGTCCGCTGAGCCGTGGGCGCGGGTCGCTGAACTTCCGGCGCGACCGCGGCGTCTGGTGGCTGGCCGCGAACACGCCCGGCGGCAAGGGAACGCTGGCGCTGCTGCACCGGCCGGACGGCGTCGTCGAGGCCGAGGCTTGGGGCGAGGGCGCGGAGTTCCTGCTCGACGGCGTGCCCGCGCTGCTCGGCGCGGACGATGACGACACCGGATTCGTCGCGCACCACGACGTGATCGCCGCGGCTCGCCGCGATACGCCAGGGCTGCGGCTCGGCTCGACCGGCCGGGTGTGGGACGCGCTGGTGCTGGCGGTCCTCGAACAGAAGGTGAGCGGCAAGGAAGCGATCCGGTCGTGGGCGGAGCTGTGCCGGTGGTTCGGCACGCGCGCTCCCGGGCCGGGACCGGACTTCCTGCGGGTGCCGCCGGACCCGGTCGCCATTCGGTCCATTGTGGACTGGAACTGGCACAAGATCGGGGTGGACGTGAAGCGCCGCTCGGCCCTGATCGAGGCGGCCCGGGTCGCTCCGCGGCTCGAAGAAGCGGTGCATTTGCGCGGGGTCGAGGGACGCGCGTGGCTGCGGAAGGTGCGCGGCATCGGCGTGTGGACGGCGGCGGAGATCGCCCAGCGCGCGTGGGGCGATCCGGACGCGGTCAGCTTCGGCGACTACAACATCCCGGCGGTGGTCGGGCACACGCTGCTCGGCCGGAAGATCGACGACGCGGAGATGGCGGAGGTGCTCGCGCCGTACGCACCGCAACGACAGCGAGCGATCCGGTACCTGGCGGCAGCCGGGGCTCGGCGGCCGCGGTTCGGGCCGCGGATTGAGCTGCGGGATTACCGGGCGATGTGAGTGCCTGACCGGAGTGTCGCGGTCTGACTACCGACCGGGGCCCTGCGGCGGGTACGGATACTGCGGGTTCTGCGGCGGGACACCGGGCTGTGGCGGGTACTGCGGGCCGGGCTGCGGATAGCCGGGGTAGTTCTGGACGGGATAGCCCTGCTGCGGTCCCGGCGGGGGATTGCCCTGGCCGGGCGGCGGATAGCCCTGCTGCGGCGGGAAGTAGCCCGGCGGCGGGCCTTGCTTCTTCTTGGCCGAAGCGCGCACGATCGCGAATACCAGGCCTGCTATCAGCAGCAGGATGATGAGATGCCACGGTTGTACAGCCATGAAGACCCTCCCCTGGTCAAGGCTTTGTCGCAGGACGAAGCGGGTCAGCCCTGCGGATTCTGCGGCGGATAGTGCTGCTGCGGATACTGCCCCTGCGGCTGCTGACCATACGGAGCACCGGGCCCCTGCTGCCCCGGGTACTGTCCCGGCCCAGCCTGCGGCGGCTGCTTAGGCCGCCCCACCGTGAATTTCAGGATCAGGACGACTACCAGCAACAGGACGAGCGCGCCCGGCAGGACGTAGTTCAGCATGAGGTTCCCATCGGGTCGGGCACGGACAAAACCAGATGCTAATTCCTCGCCGCGATCAGCGCAGGGCTGCCGCCGCGATCGCCACGCCTTGTTCTGCTGACAAGCCCAACCCCCGGATCACCTCGGCGTACGTGGCCGCGGCGGCTTGGGCTCGGGACAGTGTCTCGTCGCCGGTCGCGCCGACGAAAGTGCCTGCTCTGCCTCGGGTTTCCAGCAGACCGGCTTCCTCCAGTTCTCGGTAGGCGCGGGCCACCGTGTTCGGGGCGATGCCCAGTTCCGCGGCCAGTCCGCGCACCGTCGGGAGTTTCGTGCCGACCGCGAGGGTGCCGTCGTTGATCTGGTTGGCCAGCGACGTCCGGACCTGTTCGAACGGCGGAACGGGCGAAGCCGGGTCGTAGGTGATGCTCATCGTTGCCGCCGTTTCTTCCGGATGCTCACCACAATGCCCAGCGCCAGCAGCGCGAACGCCACCGCGAAGCCGATCAGCACCACCCATCCGCTGATGGCCGCGCCGGTGTCGCCCGGGTGCAGGTGCGGGCGTGCCAGGTCCATGCGTCCAGGTTAACGGGCCGCCGCGAGCAGTTCGGCCAGATCTTCCGAACCCGCGGGCAGCGCGTCCACCGGCCACCAGCGCAGGTCGTCGGACTCCTCGCTGCGCACCGGTTCCGCGCCGGGCGGTGCATGCACGACGTAACGGACGTCGAAATGCCTGGTCGGGACGCCGAGGGAGCAGGTGATCGGGTGCACGTCCAGGTGCACCGGCGTTTCCCCGATGACCAGGCCGCTCATGCCGGACTCCTCGGTCGCCTCGCGCAGCGCGGCCTCGGCCAGCGACGCGTCGGACGGTTCGCAGTGCCCGCCGAGCTGCAGCCAACGGCCGACGCGCGGGTGCAGGGTCAGCAGGACCTGCGTGCCGGTCGAGTCGAGGACCACCGCGGACGCGGTCAGGTGCCCGGCTTCGCAGGAGCGCTGGCAGGTGTCCGGCCGCGAAGCGAGAAAGCCGAGAAATGCTTGCCGCAGCGACTCTTGCGCCGGTTCCGCCGGCTTCCAGCCGCTCAGCTCGGCGACGGCGGATTCGTGCAGGGTCATCGTTCGATCAGCCAATCGCCGGTGGTCAGCGGTCCGCGCGGGGGAGCGGGTTCGGCCGCGTGCCCGATCGCGACCGCGCCGAGCGGATGCCACTGGTCGTCCAAGTCCAAAGTGGACCGAACAAGGTCGGCGGCGAAAATGGTCGAGCCGATCCAGCACGAGCCGAGGTCCTCGGCGGCCAGCGCGACCAGCAGGCCCTGCACGGCGGCACCGGCGGCGACGGTGAACATGGTGCGCTCGTGCCGGTTTCGCCGGTCGTCACGATAGGTGTGCGCGCCTTCGGGCACCAGGAAGGGGATCACCAGTTCCGGCGCGCGATAGAGAATGTCGCCGCGGGACAGGCGTTTCGCGATTTGCTCCGGGGTGAAGCCGTCGCTGGTCAGGTCGGCTTCCCAGGACGCGCGCATCGCGTCGAGGAGTTTGCGGCGCAGGCCTTCGTCGCGCAGCCAGAGGAACCGCACCGGGTGCGTGTGGTGCGGCGCGGGCGCGGTGAGCGCGGACGCGACCGCGCGGCGCATCGCTTCCGGATCCACCGGCTCGTCGCTGAACTGCCGGACGGAACGCCGGTGCGGCACGGCTTCCCGGCGGCCCTGCGCGAGGGCTTCGTTGGTGCCCAAGCGAAAGAGGTCGGTTTCGATCGGGCGGATCAGGTCGCGCGCGGTGGAACCGTCGTCGTGGATCCGCAGTCCGCGCACGACCGCCACCGGCAGTCCGCCGAGCTTGCCCTTGACCAGATCCGCCGCGGCGGCGATCTCGTCCGCGATCGCGATTTCCGTGACCGCCAGCTCGTTTCCCTGCGAATCGACCTGTCCGGCGTACCCGTGCAGCACGCGCAGGCCGGACGCGCCGATCGCGGCGTCGGTTTGGCCGACTCGCCAGGCCCGGCCCATGGTGTCGGTGACGACCACGGCCACCTCGACGCCCAGCCGTTCCCGCAAACCGTTGCGCAGAGCCAAAGCGGACGCGTCCGGGTCCGCGGGCAGCAGCGCCACCTCGTCGCCGCGCACGTTCGACGCGTCGATCCCGGCCGCCGCCTGGACGATGCCCAGCTGGTTCTCGGTGATCATCGTGCGCGCGATCCGGGCGACCACCCGCACCGATTCTTCCTCGACCAGCTTGCGCCGCGCCGCGTCCCGGGCCTCGGGATCGCTCGGCACGCGCACCAGCCGGCCCTCGATCTTCGAAAACGCCTTGCTGGTCACCACGACCACGTCGCCGGAACGCAGCCACGGCGCGGCGGCCACGATCGCACCGGTCAGGTCGTCCCCGGGACGGAACTCCGGCAGCCCGGGGACCGGCAGGATCTCGATCTTCTGGGAAGCGTGATCAGGCCGCGCCGAATCAGACACTAGAAACTCCAGCCACGTCGAGCGCCGCGCGGACCATGTCCGCCGTCGCGTCCACATCGGACATCAGCAGCGGCACCGCGCGCACGTCCACGCCGGGCACCGTGACCTCGTGATCCTCCGGCGCGACGAGCCAGCCGTCGAGCACGCCGCCTTCCGAACGCGCGCCGTAATGGCGGCCGACCGCCTCCGCCGAGGTTTCCACGCCGATCGCGGTGAGGCACGCGTCGGCCATGCCGCGCAACGCTTTCCCGCCGATGATCGGCGACACCCCGACGACCTTCGCGCGGGACTTCCGCAACGCGTCGCGCACCCCGGGCACCCCGAGCGTCGTGCCGACCGACACGACCGGGTTCGACGGCGCGAACAGCACGACGTCCGCCTCGGCCAGCGCTTCGAGCACGCCCGGACCGGGCTTGGCCTCGTCGTTGCCGACCGCGACGATCGAATGCGCGGGCACGCCTGCCCGGTAGCGCACCCACCACTCCTGGAAGTGCACGGCCTTGCGCTGCTCCGGGTTCTCCGGATCGTCGATCACGACGTGGGTCTCGACCCGGTCGTCCGTCATCGGCAGCAGCCGCACGCCGGGCTGCCAGCGGTCGCACAGCGCCTCGGTGACCTGGGACAGCGGATAACCCGCGCGCAGCATCCGCGACCGGATCAGGTGCGTCGCGATGTCCTTGTCGCCGAGCCCGAACCAGGTCGGCTCCGCGCCGTAGGCGGCGAGTTCCTCCTTGACCGTCCAGGTCTCGCCCGCGTGCCCCCAGCCGCGTTCGGTGTCGATGCCGCCGCCGAGGGTGTACATGCAGGTGTCGAGATCCGGGCAGATGCGCAGGCCGTGCATCCACACGTCGTCGCCGGTGTTCACCAGCGCGGTGATCTCGTGCGGAGACTCGGCCGACCCTTCCGAGCCGATCGCGGGCAGTCCGAGCGCGGTCTTGACCCCGAGCAGGAAGCGGGCGCCGCCCACCCCGCCAACCAGTACGACGATCTTCACGACTGGCGATCCTCGCACGTCCGCGGCGCCGGGCCCCAGTACCGGTACCTGTGGTGCTCCGAACAGCCCAGCGCGGAATACAACGCCAGCGCGCCGGTGTTGCCCGCCGCCACTTGCAGGACCCACTTATCGGCGCCGTGCGCGCGGCCCCAGTCGGCGAGCGCGTGCAGCACCGTGGTGGCCAGACCCCGGCGGCGAAACGCCGGTGCGACCGCGAGGCGGGCGACGTGCAGCCAGCCGTCCACGATCGCGCCCCGCACCGCCCCCGCAGTCGTCCCGTCGGCTGTCACGACGCCGTAGCCGACCTTTCCGGTGGTCACGACGTGCCGCTGGGCGGGACTCGGCTCAGTGGTGTTCTCGGCCAGCTCCCACCATTCCGGCGTCGCCTGGTCGAGCACCTCGGCGCCGCGCGAAGGCCCGGACGGCAGCGGACCGGTCAGTACCGAAACCCGGTATCCGGCGGCGTGCTCGACCTGCTCGCGCCAGCCCGCCGCGGCCACCTCGCGCTCCAGTTCGCTGTCCTCCAGCACCTGAACCGCGGGCGGAATGCCGCGGGCGTGGGCGAAGTCACACACGGCCTCGAGCGCTTCCCGGACCGGGCGGCCGGGGTCGCCGACGGCGAGTGCGCTGTTCGCGCGCCCGGTGAAGCCGTCCGCCCAGCGCAAAGTCCATTCCCCGAGCGGCTCCTCGACCACCGCCGGCCACGCTTTCGCGCACACGATTTCGAGCTTTTCCCGGGTGTTCACGGTTAGATTGTGACGGAGAGAGCTGTCCCGTTCCGCAGGAGAACCCATGAGCTACGCGCGCAAGGACGACCGGCACAACGATGAGCTTGTCGACGAGATCGCCGACGGGTTCAAGCGGACTCTCGAGGAGAAACGCGAGGACGGCAGGCCCGCCGGACCCGCCTTCACGATTACCGGCGATGCCCGGAACGCGCCGAAACCGCGTCGCCGGGACCGCTGAGCGGCGCGGATCCGCCCCGTTTCCAGGGGTGGGATAAGGGTCGCCTAACCACCACCGGGGGCCAGGGAAGCGCGTAATGTCCGCACCGACCGGCCCAGCAGGAGAAGCCAGGAGTACGCAGTGACCTACGTGATCGCCGAGCCCTGCGTCGACGTGCTCGACAAGGCGTGTATCGACGAGTGCCCCGTGGACTGCATCTACGAGGGCGAGCGGATGTTGTACATCCACCCGGACGAGTGCGTCGACTGCGGCGCCTGCGAGCCGGTCTGCCCGGTCGAGGCCATTTACTACGAGGACGACGTCCCGGACAACTGGTCCGACTACACCAAGGCGAACGTCGACTTCTTCAACGAGCTGGGCTCGCCCGGCGGCGCCTCCAAGGTCGGCAAGACCGCGCACGACCCGGGGTTCATCAAGGCTCTGCCCCCGCAGGGCGAATGACCCGGCTGCCCGACTTCCCCTGGGATTCGCTCGCCGAGGTCAAGGCCCGCGCGCAGGCGCATCCCGGGGGCATCGTCGACCTTTCCGTCGGCACGCCCGTCGACCCGGTGCCGGACTCGATCCGCGCCGCGCTCGCGTCGGTGTCGGAGATCCCCGGCTACCCGGCCACGCACGGCACGCCTGAGCTGCGCGAAGCGGCCGTCACGGCAGTGCGGCGGCGGTACGGGATCACCGGGGTCGAACCGGACGCGGTGCTGCCGACGATCGGTTCGAAAGAGGCCGTGGCCTGGCTGCCGCGGCTGCTCGGCTTCGGACCGGGCGACGTGGTGGTCATCCCGGAGCTGGCGTATCCGACGTACGAGGTCGGCGCGCTGCTCGCGGGAGCCGAGGTGGTGCGCGCGGACGGGCTGACCCAGCTCGGCCCGCGCCGCCCGGCGATGATCTGGCTCAACTCGCCGTCGAACCCGACCGGCCGCGTGCTCGGCGTCGACCACCTGCGCAAGGTGGTCGAATGGGCGCGCGAGCGCGGCACTGTCGTGGTGTCCGACGAGTGCTACCTCTCGCTCGGCTGGGAGGCGGAACCGCTGTCGGTGCTGCATCCGTCCGTCCACGGTGGACAGACGGACGGCCTGCTCGCGGTGCATTCGCTGTCCAAGTCGGCGAATCTCGCCAGCTACCGCGCCGGTTTCGTGACCGGCGACCCGAAGCTGGTGAAGACCCTGCTGGAGGTGCGCAAGCACGCCGGCATGATCGTGCCGCGTCCGGTGCAGCAGGCGATGGTGGCCGCGCTGACCGACGACGAAGCCCTTGCCGAGCAACGCGAACGCTACCGCGCACGGCGCGTGGTGCTGCGGAAGGCGTTGCAGGACAACGGGTTTGAAATCACGCATTCCGAGGCTGGGCTGTATCTCTGGGCCACCCGCGGGGAATCCGCGCAGGCCACGGTGGAATGGCTCGCCGAGCGCGGGATCCTGGTCGCGCCGGGCACCTTCTACGGTCCCGCGGGCAAGGAGCACGTGCGGGTCGCGCTGACGTCCACGGACGAGCGCATCGAGGCCGCCGCGGAGCGGTTGGCGCAGGGCTAGCGCCTGCGCAGTCCGTGCGGAGAACCCTGGGAGGGTGTTGCGGAACCTGGGTGGTTAGTTGTTGCTTCTGCTGGGCGGCGGGCTGCTTCGGTTTCGATGGGCCGTGGGGTTCGATGTGTTCGTCGGCGAGGCGAGCGGCCATCAGCCGGATCTTCGCGAACTGGATCATGGCCTCGGCGTGCGCTGTCTTGCGTTCGTAATCGCGGGTCAAGCGCCTCCCGCCTCGTCAGCCAGCTGACGGTTCGTTCCACCACCCACCGTCGGGGCAGCACCTGGAAGCCTGCCACATCGGCGTTGTGCGGCACCGCCACGATCTCGACGTTCTCGTTCTCTCGAGCCCAGGCCACGAGCGTGGCGTCTTTCGAGTTGACGCAGCCGCCGTCCACCCACACCAGGCCGAGCAGCGGAGACCGTGCCCGGATCCCGCCCAGGATGCGGCGGTCTCCGGGCCGGTCCTGCACCGCCTTCGAGGGCTGCGGGTCCCGCTCGTCGCGCACGCGGACCGCGTCGCGCAGCACGTCGTGGATCCGCTGCTAGATGCCGTCCGCGGTCCAGGCCGCGAACACCCGGTACGCCGTGGTCCACAGCGCGAGATCACGCGGTGCCATCCGCCACGCGCACCCGCTGACCAGCACATCACTGATCGTGTCGATCACCAGCCGACGCGAATGCACCCGCGGCCGCCCGCCAGACCCGGATGAGCCCTCGGCAGCAGCGGCTCGACACACCGAGCCGATCACCAAGTTTCACAACACCTTCTGGGGAAACTGATTCCCCTAGGGTCCCCCGCATGCACTTCGCGGGAGCCCAGCCCTCCAGCGCGTGCTCGCCTCGCCTGGGGTTCTCCGCAGCGGCTCTCCCCCGCGACGCGTGCGCCTCTCTCTGACCTCGGCATCCCGCCGGACCTGGCCTCAGTAGTCGCGGCCGGTGAAACCGCGGTAGACGAACCGCGTCAGCGCCTCCACCGCTTCCTCGTCCGACGGCGGGGTCCAGCCCGCGGGCGGCGGGCTCATCAGCCACATCTGCGCGAAGTTGTGGATCAGCTGGTACATCATCGCGATGCTGAGCTGGGGGCTCGCCGGGAGCCGGTAGCCGGCCGCGGTGACGTATTCGAGGTGGCGTTCGACGTCCACGGCCTCGCTGACGCCGAAGTTCGCGTAGGTGGCGGCGAAGTCCTCGTTCACCATCGCCGCCTGGTGCAGCGCGACCATGGTGGGCGCGTTCGCGCGGTAGAAGTTCCAGTACTGCCGCACGTGCCAGCGGACCGCGGCCGGGTCGCTGAAGTCGGACAGGTGGTCGTCGCGCGTGGCCTGCTCGTCGCTGGCCGCGGACAGGTCGGCCAGCAGCGCGACCAGCAGTTCCTCCTTGCTCGCGAAGTGGTTGTAGAACGACCCCGCGGCGCGCCCGGCTTCCTTGGTGATGTCGGTGATCTTCGTGTTCAGGTAGCCCTTGGCCGCGAACACGCGCTTGGCCGCTTCCTTCAGCGCCGTTTCCGTTTCGGCGGCTTTGTCCCGGCGGCTCGTCGCAGTCATCCCGCACCTCCCTTGACGCGAACGCTATCAGCGGGCACTCTGAATCCAGATTCACTGAATTCTAATTCACTGACAAGGGGCGAGGACATGACGGTGCTGGTGGCGGGAGCGGGCCCGACCGGGCTCACGCTGGCGATCGAGCTGGCGCGGCGCGGGGTCGGCGTGCGCGTGGTGGACAAGGCGGAGGAGTACTTCATCGGCTCGCGCGGCGACGGGCTGCAGCCGCGCACGCTGGAGGTGTTCGAGGATCTGGGCGTGCTGGACGCGGTGCTCGCCGCGGGTGCGCCGCCGTTTCCGATGCGGGTGTACCTGGACGGGGAGTTCACCATGGCGCGGCGGATGGCCGAGCCGGTCGAGCCGACCCCCGCGGTGCCGTATCCGAACGCCTGGGTCCTCGGCCAGTCGCAGACCGAGGGGATCCTCCGGGACCGGCTGGCCGAGTTCGGCGTGCGGGTGGAGCTGAACACCGCGCTGACCGGGTTCGCCCAGGACGAGGAGGGCGTCACCGCGGAGCTGTCGACGGGGGAGACGGTGCGCGTGGACTACCTGGTCGGCGCGGACGGCGGGAAGAGCTTCGTGCGCAAGGCGCTGGGGATCGCGTTCGAGGGGACCACTGACGAGTCGATCCGGATGCTGCTGGGCGACGTCTCGGCGGAGGGGCTCGACCCTGCCTCGGGGTACTGGTTCGCGAAGGCGGACGAGCCGATGTCCGGGGTCGCGTTCACGCCGCTTCCGGGCACGCCGTACTTCCAGTTCGCCTCCCCGCTCGGAGACGGCGACGCGGGAACCTCGCTGAGCGCGTTGCAGGAGCACCTGGACCGGGTGTCCGGCGGCGGGGTCCGGCTGCTCGACCTGGCGTGGTCCACGGTGTGGCGGCCGAATATCCGGCTGGCCGCGGCCTTCCGGCGGGGCCGGGTGTTCCTCGCCGGGGACGCCGCGCACGTCCACCCGCCGACCGGCGGACAGGGGCTGAACACCGGCGTGCAGGACGCGTACAACCTCGGCTGGAAGCTCGCCGACGGATCGCCGGAGCTGCTCGACAGCTACGAAGCGGAACGGCGCGCGGTCGCGGCGCGGGTGCTCGGGGTGAGCAGTGCGTTGCTGGAGAAGTACAAGGAGGGCGCTGAGGACGCGCACGAACGCGGTCCGGAGACGCTGCAGCTCGATCTGACTTACCGGGGCGGACCGCTGTCCCCAGCCGGCACGGGGGCGTTGCAGCCGGGCGATCGGGCCCCGGACGCGCCGCTCGTGGACGCGAACGGCAAGAACGTGCGGCTGTTCGAACTGTTCCAGGGTCCACATGCGACAGAACTGGTCTTCGGCGACGGGCCGCTCGGGACGGAGCATCCGGCGTATCGGATTCTGCCGAAGGGGGCCACGGGGGAGTTCGTGGACGCGGGCGGGCACGCGTATGCCGCGTATGCGGGTGCGCCGGGGAAGCGGGTTCTCGTGCGGCCGGACGGATACGTGTGGTCAGTGTCGTGAGTGTTTATCCCGGTTAGAACCGGGATAAACACTCACGAGACCGCGTGCTCGGCGGCTTCGATGCGGTGCCATACGTCGAGCCAGGTGGCGCGGGCGCGGGCGCGTTTGGCGAGTTCGTGCTCGACGATCCGGCCCGCGACGAAGCCGATCTCGGCGTCCGCGTTGGCCAGCACGCCGCGTACCTTCTCCGCGGCGAAGACCGCGTCCTGGTGCTCGCCCAGCACGGTCTGGAATTTGCGGGTCGCCTTGATCAGCTCGGACAGCTTCGCGGCCTGTTTCTTCTTCGCCGCGGACCGGGCCAATTCGGCGGTGTAGCGGAGTTTCTTGCCGTGGATGCGCAGCGCGTGCAGGTCGTCGTCCGGGGGATTCGGGGGAAGTGCGGCGACCGCGCGGGCGAGTTTGCGGTACGGCTTGCGCACGTCGGCGGTCAACCCGGGCTTCTCGGACGGAGTCTCGTCGATCTCGTGCTCGGCGGTGCGGGACAGCTGGGCGATGCTCTGCAGCAGGGTCGCGTACCGGGGGCTCGACAGCGCCCGGTTCAGCCGGCGGCGGGCGGTGGCGCGTTCGGAGACGAAGCGGGACACCAGCCGTCGGCCGGCGGGCTGGTCGCGGACGTCGAACTCGGCGATCACCTCGCGCAGGTGGCCGATCAGCACGTCGTAGTCGCGGACCTCGCCGAGCACCTGGCCCAGCCAGCCGAGGTCGGCGCGCACCGGTTCGGCGGTGGGTCCGACCAGCGCGCTGGTCGATTTCAGCACGCTCCGCATCCGCCGCTGCGCGACGCGCATCTGGTGCAGTTCCTCCGGATCGGCCCCGGCCCTGGCGCCCGGTTCGCGGGCCAGCAGTTCGCGCAGTTCGTGATCGAGTTTGGCGCGGACGTGCGCGGCCGCCGGGGCCCCGGGCCCCGCCTGCACCGGTTCGGCGGGGAGCCCGAGAGCGGCCGGCGTCGTCGGTTCCGGAGTTCGGCGGCGGCTGGTCGCTTCGGAAGTCACCTGGTCAATGGTAGGTGAACGACGTTTCGACAGAGACCGCCGAAACAGCGAGAGGGTGCGCTTCCGCAGGGGGAAGCGCACCCTCTCGAGGGCTGGTTCAGTTGGCGTGCAGTGCCTCGTTCAGCTGGATGCCGACACCGCCGCGCGGCACGACCTCGACCGCGCCGGTCGCCGAGTTGCGCCGGAAGACCGCGCCGGAGATACCGGACAGCTCGCGTGCCTTCACCGTCTTGCCGTCGACCTCGACCTTGGTGCCCGCGGTGACGTACAGCCCGGCCTCGATCACCGAATCGTCGCCGAGGGAGATGCCCGCGCCGCCGTTCGCGCCGATCAGGCAGCGTTCGCCGATCGAGATCACCTCGGTGCCGCCGCCGGACAGCGTGCCCATGATCGACGCGCCGCCGCCGACGTCGCTGCCGTCGCCGACCACCACGCCGGCCGAGATGCGGCCCTCGACCATCGAAGCGCCGAGCGTGCCCGCGTTGTAGTTCACGAAGCCCTCGTGCATCACCGTGGTGCCGGACGCGAGGTGCGCGCCGAGCCGCACGCGGTCCGCGTCGGCGATGCGGACCCCGGCCGGAACGACGTAGTCGACCATCCGCGGGAACTTGTCCACGCCGTACACGGTGACCGCGCCGCGCGACCGCAGCCGAAGCCGGGTCTGCTCGAAGCCCTCGACCGGGCACGGGCCGTGGTTCGTCCACACGACGTTGGCCAGCAGGCCGAAGATGCCGTCGAGGCTCTGCCCGCGCGGCTGGACCAGCCGGTGCGACAGCAGGTGCAGGCGCAGGTAGACGTCGTGGGCGTCGGCGGGCGCGGTGGCCAGGCTGCCGATCGTGACGCGCACCGCGACGACCTCGACACCGCGGTCGGTGTCCGGGCCGAGCAGCGCGGCCGCGGACTCGCCGAGCAGCTCGGTGGTCTGCTCCGCGGTCAGCCGTTCGGTGCCGCTGGCGCCTGCTTCGACCAGCTTGGGATGCGGGTACCAGGTGTCCAGCACGGTTCCGTCGGACGTGACGGTGGCCAGCCCGACGCCGACGGCGCCGGTCGTTTCGGGGTCAGGGGTCTGCTCGCTCACGCCGGTCACGGTAGCCGAAGCGGGCCGGATCAACCCGTGGTGGCCAGCTGGTTCACCTTCTGCTTGACCTCGGTCAGCGCGGCCGAGATGGAGACGAGCGCCTGCGTGCACGCTCCGCCCGGGGCCGGCACGGTGGTGCAGCCCGCCTGGCGGAACGCGCCGACCGCCTGGTCGATCGCGGTCGCGTCGCGGTCGAGCGGCTCGTTGACCGTCTTGCCCGCTTTCGCCAGCTTGTGCACCGAACCGGCGGTGTTGCCGACCTCGGTGACGTATTTCTCACAGCCCTTGGGCAGCTGCGTCTGCGGCCCGGTGAAGCAGGCGTCGGCCGACAGTGCGTCGAGCTTGATCGGCAGGGCGTCCGGACCCGGATCGCCGGCTCCGGGACGGGCCTTGGGCCCGGCCTCGTTGCTGCAGCCGGTGAGGACGAGGGCGAGGACGCCGAGAGCGACCAGGGAGCTTCGCGTGCGCACGTCCTCACGGTAGCCCCCGCGCCGGCTGGGTACGGTGCCGGTATGACCTCCCTTGACCTGCGCGCCGATCCGGCCGACCTCACTGCTGCCCTTGTGGATGTGTTCAGCGTCTCCGGGGAGGAGGGGCGGCTGGCTGACCTCGTGCAGGCGGCGTTGGTGGAGCAGGCTCCGCATTTGGAGGTGGTGCGGAATGGGGACGCGGTTCTGGCGCGGACCAATTTGGGGCGTCCGTCGCGGGTGATTCTTGCTGGGCATTTGGATACTGTGCCGGAGAATGCCAATCTGCCTTCTCGTCGTACTGGGGCTGGGGACGACGAGGTGTTGCACGGGCTGGGGTCGGTGGACATGAAGGGCGGGGACGCGGTGTTTTTGCATCTCGCCGCTACCTTGCCGGAGCCTCGGCATGATGTGACGTTTGTTTTTTATGACAATGAAGAGGTCGAGGCGGTCCGGAACGGGCTTGGGCGGATCGAGCGGGAGCTGCCGGAGTGGCTGGCCGGGGATCTCGCGATCGTGGGGGAGCCGTCCAATGGGGTGATCGAGGCTGGGTGCCAGGGGACCTTGCGGGTCGAGGTTCGTACGGCTGGGGCTCGGGCGCATACTGCTCGGGCTTGGATGGGGGTCAATGCGATTCACGCCCTTGCGGAGCCGTTGGCGCGGTTGGCCGCGTATTCGCCTCGGGTGGTGGAGATTGACGGGCTTACTTATCGGGAAGGGCTGCAGGCTACTGGTATTGCCGGCGGGGTGGCTGGGAATGTCGTTCCTGATGCGGCGGTGTTGACGGTTAATCATCGGTTCGCGCCGGATCGCAGTGCGGAGCAGGCGGAGGCTCACGTGCGGGAGGTGTTTACCGGATTTGACGTGACCTTGGTGGATATGTCGCCGGGGGCGTTGCCTGGGTTGTCCGCGCCTGCCGCGGCGGAGTTGGTGGCTGCGGCTGGGGGGTCCGCTGCGGCTAAGTTGGGGTGGACGGATGTGGCTCGGTTCGCGGCGTTGGGGATGCCTGCGGTGAATTTCGGGCCGGGGGATCCTGCTTTGGCGCATACGCAAGGGGAGAATGTTCGGGTTGGGGAGATTCGGGGGGTTGCGTCTGTGTTGAGGGCGTTTTTGGGGTGAGACGGGCGGCTCGTCGCCTGGCGGCGACATTGCCGGTTAGTGGTTGCGTGGGGCACCCCGAAGCCCGATTGTGCTGACGGTCGGTGGGTGCTTGTCAAGGCGGGAAAGATGCCTTGACAAGCACCCACCGACCGCAGGGAGGCTTCGTATCGGGGTGCGGGGGAGGGGCTGGGTGCCTCGCTGTTTGGGTGCAGATTCTGCGGTTTTAGGGCTCGCTTGTTGGGTGCAGCGGTGCGGTTGGGGGCTGGGTGCCTCGATGTGTTTGTGCATCGGCGGCGGTTTTGGGGCGTGGTCTCCTGGCGGCCGTGCGGGTGTTGGGCTGAGGCCGGGGCGGCGACGGACGCAGCACCCCGGCCCACAGCAGCTTGTTAGCGGCCTTGCAGCGATTTCACGTTGTCGCCGAAGGTCCAGCCTCGGGAGCCGTCCCAGTTGATGGACCAGTCCATCAAGCCCTTGAGGCCTGGGACGCTTTGGTAGGCCTGCGAGACCAGGCCTGGGTCCATGTAGCCGCCGCCTGCGCCTGGTTGGGCGGGGAGGCCGGGGACCTGTTTGTCCACCGGGACGCGGATCGTGGTGCCTTGTACGGTGAGGCCCTTGTCCAGGCACTGCGTCTGCACGGTGAAGCCTTGCACGGTTCCCGCTTCGTAGCTGTCTCCGGAGCAGCCGTACATCGAGCCGTTGTAGTACTGCATGTTCAGCCACCACAGCTGGCCGTTGTCCGCGTACTTCTTGATGATCGGCAGGTATGCGCCCCAGATTGATCCATAGGTTACCGAGCCGCCGGTTACGTATGCTGTTTCTGGGGCCATGGTAAGGCCGAAGCCGGACGGCATTTGCGAGAGTACGCCGTCGATGATGCGTTCCAGGTTTGCTTGCGAAGCGGACAGCGAATTGATGTCGCCGCTGCTCGACAAGCCCGTTTCGATGTCGATGTCGATTCCGTCGAAATTGTACTTCTTCAGGATCGGCACGATGGTGCTCACGAACTTGTCGGCGACCGAGCTGGAGGACAGATCAATGCCTGCTGCCGCGCCGCCGATGGACATCAGGATGGTGGCTCCGGCGTCTTTGGCCGCGCACATTTCCGCGGGGGTGGAGACCTTCACCGTCGAGTCCATGCCGTCTTCCCACTGCACGGTGCCGTCGGAGAGGATCACCGGGAAGGCGGCGTTGATGACGTTGTACCCGTGTGCGGCGATGCTGGGGTCGTTGATCGGCACCCAGCCCATGCCGGGGTGCACGCCGTTCGCGGCTCCGTCCCAGTTTTCCCAGTAGCCCTGCAGCACCGGGCCGGACGGTCTCGGTTTTACCGCGCAGGTGTCCGAGTTCGGCGCCGCTGAGGCGGGCGCGATTCCCGTCAGCGGCAGTGCGAGCAGGGCCGCCGCGGCGGTCCAGAACCAGCGCGATTTCCGTCCGTTCATCACGGCTCCCGTCCCCGGTAACGGTGTTGCCGCAACGGTAAGCGGCGGGCCGGGGGCTGCCTACCCCCGATCGTATGGTCTAGACAAATTTCGGGCTGTTGGTCTGGACAAGTGCGCGAAACGCGGACCAGCCGGGCACGAGGCGCCGTGCCCGGCTGGTTCAGAGAACAGCTATCCCGCGGTTGCTGCGTCAGCAGGCCCCGTTGTCGGTCCAGACGGCCCAGGAACCGGGTGCGCCCGGCTCAGCGCCGACGGAGTACCACGTCGAGGTCCACTTGTGGTTGTTGTACGAGACCACGTCGCCGGGACCGTAGAACGTGTTCGCGTCCCACGCCGCGATGCCGCCGCAGCCCGGCGGGTTGCCGCTGCCCACGGTCAGCGTGAAGTCCGACGTGTGGGTGGCGTTCGCGCCGGTCGCGGTGATCGTGATCTTGCTGGTGCCCTTCGGCGTGCTGGCCGTCGTGGCGATCGTGACGGTCGCGGTGGCTCCGGACTGGATGGTCGCCGGGTTGAACGTCGCGGTCGCGCCCGAGGGCAGGCCGCTCGCGGTCAGCTTCACCTGCTGCGCCGCGCCGTTGGTGATCTTCGTGGTCACCGTGGACGTGGCCGACTGTCCGGGCTGGACGGTCGCGCTCGTCGGCGACAGCGCGACGGAGAAGTCGTTGTCCTTGGGCGGTTCGCCCGAGCAGGTGGCCTCGCCGGAGACCGCGCCGACCGAAACCGCGTCCCACGCCGCCTTGGTGGCGTTGAACTCGGTGCAGCTGCCCGGGAACAGGTCGACCGCCGCCTGCAGGGTGGCCTTGCGGGCCGCCTTGTGGTTCCAGGACGACGTCTTGTGCAGCAGGCCGTTGTAGAAGATCTTGCCCGCCTTCTGGATGCCGACGCCGGTGACGCTGCTGTTGTTGCAGGTCGGGCTCGACGGCTGGCCGTCCGACGGCGAGCTGCCCTCGGCGAGCAGGTAGAACCAGTGGTTCTGCGGGCCCGCGGCGGCGTGCACCTCGGTGTTCGGGATGGACGACGAGTAGCAGTTCGGGTCGCCGATCTGGCCCGGGTTGTACATGTAGCGGATCGGGCCCTGGCCGACCAGGTTGACGCCCTCGCCGACGGTGAAGTCCGGCTTGTCGACCGGGTTGTTCGCGTAGAACTCGGTCAGCGCGCCGAAAATGTCGCCGGTGGACTCGTTGAGCCCGCCGTTCTCGTTGCCCGAACCCGCGCCGCCCGGCGTGTTCTGGAAGATGCCGTGGCCGAACTCGTGGCCCACCACGTCCATCGACGTCGCCTGGCGCTGGTTGTCCTGCGAGTGGCCGAAGTGCGTGGACGAGCCGTCCCAGTACGCGTTGACGTCGTTCAGCCCGACCGAGGCGGGGAACCCGCGGCCGTTGCCGTCGATGCCGTTGCGGCCCAGCCAGTCCTTCAGCATGTTCCACTCGGTCTGCACGCTGTACAGCGTGTCGACGCACCCGGTTTCGAGGTCGGTGCCGCTGCCGTTGCCCCAGTTGTTGCTGGACTTCGTGAACACCGAGCCGTTCTCGCGGCCGCAGCTGATGCCCGACCGGTTCGGGTCGCGCATCGAGTAGGAACTGCCGGAACCGGTGGTGTCGATGCTGACCTGGCCGACGTAGTAGCTGTTGCCGTTGCCCGCCACGGCGGGGGCGGCGGCGTTCGCGGCCGACTTGGCCGGGCTTTCGGCCTTCACGTCGTCGCGCTGGTCGAGGACCTTGCCGGTGGCGGCGTCGACGAAGACGTGCAGGTTGCTCGGCGCCTTCGCGGTACGGCCCTTGACGACGACCTCGTAGGCCAGTTTCGGCTGTGCGCCGCCGAGAACGACCAGATCAGGCTTGCTCACCGCGCTCACGGTCGGCAGCTGGCCGCGGGCGACCGAAGCCGCGCGCGCCGCGTCGACAGTGGGCTTGGTGCCCACGGTGATGGCCGCGCTCTCGGCGGAGTCGGTGCCGCGCACGCGGCCCGTTCCGTCGGCGACGATCACCGCATCCCCGCCGACGACCCGGAGGCCGTCGTAGGTGCGCTCGTAGGAGTTGTAATACAGCCCGGCGTCGCCCAGGGTGGTGCTGACGCGGTGCAGGCTTTCGGCCGAGCTCTTGCGGAGCCCGACGGCGCCTGCGGCGGCAGCCCGGTCGGCGGCCGCGATCGCGGTGGCCTGCGGGTCTGCGGAAGGTTGGGCGGGGGCCGCGGATGCCGGGGTCACCGGCAGCGCGAGCAGGGAAAGGGCGAGACCGGCGACACTTGCGATGCCGGTGGCGAGCCCTCTTCTGGACGTCATCGACAGTCCTTTCGGGGTACACGATGGGGAAAAGCGCAACGCGTTGAGCTGGGCTGATCAGGCCGCGGACACCGTGAGTAAAAAAGCGCTCACGGGGGCGGTCAATGCGCTGAACGGACCAGCGGGACCCCGGGGGCGATCAGGACTATTCCCCGCAAGTGGCCTCGTAGCAGGGAAAACGCCGGTTTGGGACGGTCCGGGCGACTTTCGTAGGTAGTTGCCGACAACCGGCCATTGGTAGGAGGACCGGAACCCGCTGGTGGTCCGCTTTCCCGCGTTCAGCCGCGGGCAACCGAGCCGTCACGCTCTGGTGCCGACGCGGGCGCCCGCCTCGGCCGAACGGCCCGTAGGCTTGGCTGGTGAGCCAACAGTCTGAGTTTCCCGACGGCCAGTACCCCGAACGTCCGGTGGAGCGGCACAAGGGCCCGGTCGTGCTCCGGCGCGATCGGCGCGACCAGGGCAGCACGACCGACCAGCGGCTGCTCGACTCGCGGGGCCCGAGCGACTGGGTGCACACCGACCCGTGGCGCGTGCTGCGGATCCAGGCCGAGTTCGTCGAGGGGTTCGGCGCGCTCGCCGAGGTTCCGCGCGCGGTGACCGTGTTCGGTTCGGCACGCACGAAACGCGACAACCCGGAGTACGAACTGGGCCGCAAGATCGGCGCCGCGCTCGCCGACGCCGGCTTCGCGGTGATGACCGGCGGCGGTCCGGGCGCGATGGAAGCGGTGAACCGCGGCGCGAACGAGGCCGGCGGGTTCTCCGTGGGGCTGGGCATCGAGCTGCCGTTCGAACAGGGCCTGAACCCGTGGGTCGACCTCGGCGTGAACTTCCGGTATTTCTTCGCGCGCAAGACCATGTTCGTCAAGTACTCGCAGGCGTTCATCTGCCTTCCCGGCGGATTCGGCACGCTCGACGAACTGTTCGAGGCGCTCACGCTGGTCCAGACCAAGAAGGTGACGAAGTTCCCGGTCGTGCTGTTCGGCACCGAATACTGGGGCGGGCTGTACGACTGGATCGCGAAATCCGTGCTCGGCGGCGGGAAAATTGGCGAAAAGGATCTCGACCTGCTGCACTTGACCGACGACATCGACGACGCGGTGCGCGTCGTGCAGGAGTCTTATCAGGCTTGGGAGGACACGCACTGATGCGGATCTGTGTGTTCTGCGGTTCGGCGCGGGGCTTCTCGCCGGAGTACGCCGAGGCGGCGGCCGGCGTCGGAAAACTGCTGGCGCAACGGGGAATCGGCCTCGTCTACGGCGGCGCGAGCGTCGGCACCATGGGCGTGGTGGCCGACGCGGCGCTCGCCGCGGGCGGCGAAGTGTTCGGCGTGATCCCGGAAGTGCTGTCGGACGTGGAAATCGCGCACGGCGGCCTCACCGAATTGCACGTGGTCCCCGACATGCACCAGCGCAAAGCGAAAATGGCCGCGCTGTCGGACGCGTTCGTCGCGTTGCCCGGCGGGGTCGGCACCCTCGAGGAATTGTTCGAGGTGTGGACGTGGGCGCACCTCGGGATCCACCGCAAGCCGATCGGGCTGCTCGACGTGGCCGGGTATTACTCGCCGCTGGTGGAGTTCGCCGATCAGATGCTGGAAAAGGGCTTCCTGCGCCCGGAAACCCGGCAGCTGATCAGCGTCGCCTCGGACGCCGAGAAGCTGATCGACCTCATGGCCCGTTCGACCGGATAGCGGTTCACGACGCTTTTTCGTCCGGTCGTTTGTGGTAGGTGTCGACGTATTCCTGCCCGGACAGTTCGAGAATGGCGTACATGATTTCGTCGGTCACCGACCGGCGGATGGCCGAGGACGAGTCCTGGCCCTCGTACCGCGAGAAGTCCAGCGGTTCGCCGAACCGGACCTTGATCTTGGCGAGCCGCGGGATTTTCGCGCCGTTCGGCTGGATGCCCTCGGTGCCGAACAACGCGACCGGGACCACCTTCGCGCCGGTGGACAGCGCGAGCGCCGCGACGCCGGTGTGCCCGCGGTGCAGCCGTCCGTCGAGCGAGCGGGTGCCCTCGGGGTAGATCGCGAACACGCCGCCGTCGGTGAGCACCTTGCGGCCCGCCTCGAGCGCGGCGAGCCCGGCCTGTGCGTTGCCGCGTTCGACCGGGACGTAGCCGAGCGCGTCGAGCGACTTCGCGATGAACCGGCCCTTGAGGCCCTTGCCGGTGAAGTACTCGGCCTTGCCGAGGAACCGGACCTGCCGCGGGGTGGTGAACGTGATCACACCCGTGTCCAGCGCCGCCCGGTGGTTGGAGGCGAGCAGCACCGGGCCGTCTTCGGGGATGTTCTCCACCCCCTCGACCTGAGGCCGGTAGAGCGCGCGGACCAGCGGTCCGAGCACGAAACGGACGAGCAGCGGCAGCAAGGGTTCTCCCTCCGGAGGATCGGGCACCTGCTCCAGCATGGCACGATCGCCTCCATGAGCTGGTTTCACCGTCGCACCTGGCAGGAGCCCGGGTGGAGCGCCGCGGACATCCTCGCCGCAAAACGCGGCCGGACGGTGTCGGTCGTGCTGCCGGCGCTGGACGAGGAGGAGACGGTCGCCGCGGTGGTCGCGTCGGTGCGCCCGCTGCTCGGCGGGGTCGTCGACGAGCTGGTGGTGGTCGATTCCGGCTCCACGGACGCGACGGCCGAGGTCGCCGCGGCCGCTGGGGCCCGGGTGGTGCGCCGCGAGGACGTCGTCCCGGAGCTGCCCCCGCGTCCGGGCAAGGGCGAGGTGCTGTGGCGCTCGCTCGCCGCGACGACCGGCGACGTGGTGGTGTTCCTCGACTCCGACCTGGTCGACCCGGACCCGGCGTTCGTGCCGTCGCTGCTCGGCCCGCTGCTCACCGAGGACGGCGTGCACCTGGTCAAGGGCTTCTACCGCCGCCCGCTGCGGCTGGAGAGCACCGGCGGCGGCCGGGTGACGGAGCTGCTGGCGCGCCCGGTGCTGTCCGCGCTGCGCCCGGCGCTGGGCGAGCTGGTGCAGCCGCTGGGCGGCGAGTACGCGGGCACGCGCGAGTTCCTCGAGTCGGTGCCTTTCGCCGGCGGGTACGGCGTGGAGATCGGGCTGCTGCTCGACGCCGAGGAGCGCTACGGGCTGGAGGGATTGGCGCAGGTCAACCTCGGGGTGCGCAAACACCGCAACCGCTCGTTGCTGCAGCTCGGCGTGATGGCCCGGCAGATCCTCGGCACCGCGCTGGCCCGCTGCGGGATGCCGAGCGCGGAGGCGGCGCGGTTCACCCAGTTCGTGCAGGTGTCCGGCGAGTGGGTGCCGGACGTGACGGAGGTGCCGGTGCTGGACCGGCCGCCGATGCGGGAGGTGCTGGCCGCCCGGCAGCCGTAGTGTCCACAGAGGACACCAGCCGGGTTTCATCGAGAAGTCATCGGCGCGCGCTACCTTCGGGGACCGATCAGATTCGACGCGCGGGGGCGATGGACGTGGCCGACAACCAGCTGGACGCCGGGACCGTGAACCGGGTGAAACTGCGCGGCCTGGTGCTCCGGCAACCGGACCGGAACACCGTGCGGGTCTTCGCCGACGACGGCACGCGGGAGGGCTTCGCGATCGGCTGGGCCGAACTGGCTCCGCATCCTGAGCGCCGCCGCCCCGCGTGGCAGACGTTCTACCGCAGCGTGCCCGGCGACGATTCCAGCTACTGGAGCGGCGGGATCGCCCGCCGGGCCGGATACCAGCCGTTGGAGTACGGGGGAAGCGACGAACTCCGCTTGGCGATCGACGAGATCCTCACGCTCGCGCGCTGGGGCGATGTGCTGGCCGACCGCGAAGTCCGCTCCGGCCGGACCGGGAGTTACACCGCGACGATGGATCCGGCGCAGGCCGAGTGGCTGGCCGGGCTCGACGCGCCGAAGGGGGTCACGCATCTCGGCGGCGGGCGGGTGCGGCTGACCGCTGTGGTGGTCGCGCTGTTCCGGGGTTCGCCGGATCCGCAGCCGCATGTCGACGCCAACGACCTCTTCCACCTTGATCCGCTGGACGAGCCGATCCGGCTGGTCCGGGAGCGGTGAGCGCTCGACGCCCGTCCTCCAAGACGAGTACCTGGTCGAACCCGGCGACGTGCTCCGGCCGGTGCGTTACCAGCACGACAGTTCCCCTCGCCTGAGCGAGAACCCTCGCCAGGACCTCGTCGCCGTGCGCCGGGTCGAGGCCTTCCACTGGTTCGTCGAGGACCAGGACCGGCGGTGCGGCGAGCACGGCGCGGGCGAGGAGCAGCCGTTGCCGTTGCCCGCCGGAGAGGGCGTCGCCGTCTTGGCCGGTGTCCCGGTCGAGCGGGAGATCGAAGCCCGCGGTTTCGCAGGCCGCGCGCAGGTCGTCGTCGGTGGCTTCCGGCCTGGCCAGCAGCAGGTTTTCGCGGACGGTCGTGGCGAAGACATGTGCGTCGGCGAGGGCTCCGGAGATCACGGCGGGGTGCGGTCCGGCCATGGGACGGCCGTCGACGGTGATCGAGCCGGACGTCGGGGAGACGAAGCCGAGCAGGACGTGCAGCAGGGTCGTTTTCCCGGCGCCGGACGGGCCGAGGACGCCTAGGCGGGTGCCGGGCGGCAGGTCGAGATCGATGCCGTCGAGTGCGGCGCGGCGGCCGGGACGCTGGACGCGGACGTCGGTCAGCCGGAAGTGTCCTGGGCCGTGGATCGGTTCTGGGGCTGGTTTCGGTGCGGCGAGAACGGCGCGTACCCGGCGCAGCGAAGCCCGGATTTCGGGGATCCGTTCGGCGGCGGTGAGCAGCGGCAGGACCAGCTCGAACAGCGCCATCGTGGTCAGGGTGAGGGCAGCGGTGACCGGGAGGCTCGCCGGGCTGAGCAGCGCGACCGCGGCGGTGGTGGCGAATTGCACGGCGATTCCGGCAGCGGTGGTCAGGGCTAGGCGGGCGCCGGCGCGGCGGGAGTCCGCGGCCAGTTTGCGGATGATCGTGGTGGCGCGGGCTTTTTCCCGGTCTTCGCAGCCGTAGGCGATCAGTTCGTCGCGGCCGAGGACGAGTTCGACGGTGCGCTCGGCGAGTTCCTGCTGCGGCTCGGGTGCTTTGCCGCGCGGAATGCACAGGAGGCTCGTCGCAATCAGTCCAATGAGGACGATCCCGGCGAGCAGAAGGCTTATCAGCGCGGCGAAAATGACCACGGCGAGACCGACGGTGGCTGCCACGACGGCCGGTAGCGCGAGCCGGAGGATGGCGTCCTGTACAGTGTCCACATCGGACACCAGGCGGGTGACCAGGTCCGCGCCGGAGTGTTCGGCGACCTGGCGGGGGAGAAGCGCCTGGTACACCCGCGTCCGGAGAGCGCCGAGGTAGCGGAGGACAACGTCATGTCCGGCAAGGCGTTCGGCGTAACGGAGCCCGCCGCGCGCCAATGCGAAGACTCGCACGGCGACGATTGCCAGGGTAAGCGCGGCGAGCGGGGGTTGTTCGGCGGCGCGCAGGAGCAGCCAGGCCGCGGTGCCGGTCAACCCGAGTCCGGCGAGTTCGGCACCGACGGCGAGCAGGGCCGCGCGGGCGAGTTTCATCTGGTCATCCCGTGTTTGAGTTCGACCGTCCGCGTCGCGAGCGCTGCCAACGCCGGCCGGTGCGCGACCAGGACCGCGGTGCGGCCGGGCAGCAGTCCCTTGGCACCGGCCAGCACGGTCGCTTCCGTTCGCGCGTCGAGGCGGGCGGTGGGTTCGTCCAGCAGGACCAGTCCGGCTTCGGTACGGGACAAGGCGCGCGCCAGGCCGACGCGTTGCCGTTGCCCGGCGGACAGTCCGGCGCCGAGTTCGCCGAGCTGTGTCGCGTAACCGTCGGGGAGGTCGGTGACGATGTCGTCGACCCGGCGGCCGCCGGTGTTTTCCATCAGGGAGCCGCGGAACAACGTCGGACGCTGGGGCAGCCACGCGGTGTCGCGCAGCCACGACGAGTGGTCGAGGGTGCGCAGGTCGACGCCGTCGATCAGGACCCGGCCGGAGGTCGGCTCGACAAAGCCCAGCAGTACCGCGAGCAGGGTGGACTTGCCGGAACCGCTCGGTCCGACCAAGGCGAGATGCTCGCCGGGCGGAATAGTCAAGTCTACTTCGGACAGTGCGCGGGTTTCGCCGTAGTACACGGAAACCTGGTCGAAAACGATCTCCGGCGGGCCAAGGCGACGGGTCTGCGTGCCGGATCGGCGGACTGCCGTTGGCGCGCTGAGAATCTCTTTCAGTGCGGTGAGTCCTTCGGCGGCGGCGTGGAACTTCGCCCCGGCGGCGCGCAACGGCAGGTACGCCTCGGGAGCGAGAACCAGGATCAGCATCGCGGTGTGCGCGGTCATCGAACCGGACAACAGTCGGAACCCGATCGGTACCGCGACGAGTGCGATCGACAGTGTGGCAACGAGTTCCAGCACCAAGGCGGACAGGAAGGCGACTTTCAGTGTCCGGATGGTCGCGTCCGCGTGCGCATCGGCCATCTCGCGCACGACGCGGGTTTGGGCTTGTGCGCGGCCAAACAGCTTGAGCGTTGGCAGGCCTCGGACGACGTCGAGAAAGTGCCCGCCGAGCCGGGTCAGCAGTGTCCACTGTGTACGCGCCTTCGTGTGCGCGCCGATCAACGCGCCGAAGAGCGGGATCAGCGGAACGGTCGCGGTGACGATCAAGGCGGAAGTCAGGTCGGCGGCGAAAAGCCTGGCCAGTACTGCGATGGGTACTACCGCGGACAGCACCATCGCGGGCAGGTAACCGGTGAGATACGTGGCGGTGGCGTCGACCCCCTTGGTGATTCGGGTGGCGGTCACGCCGGGGTCGCCGGTCGCGTCGAGCAACCGGCAACGCAAGCCCGCTTGGGCTGAAGCCGCGAAGCGACTGGTGAGCAGGCCCTGCCCGATGACGAGCAGAAGCCGCGCACCAACGGCGACGCACAGTGCGACTGAAACGCCGCCGCCGGTGAGCAGGGTCGCCAGCCCGTCAGCCTGAACGAGCACGAGAACAGCGGTGCCGACGCCCAGCAGGGCGAGCGTCGCGAGGTAGCCGCGGAGACCGGGGAGAGCGGGCATGGCGAGGCTCCTTCAGAAGTGCAGCAACGACTTCTCGGTGACCGGACGGCGATGGGCTCGCCAGGTCAGCCACTGCACGACGATCAGCACGAGGAGCGTGGGCGCGGCGAACCAGCCGAGCACCGCGGCCATGTCCGGGGTGGTGGCGGCCTGGTCGACGGTCAGCTGGTAGCCCGTGGCGGAGGACAACACGGTCGGGAATCGCAGCACGCCGACCAGCAACGCCGGGCAGGCGCTCAGAAGCATGGTCGCAGGCAAGGCCAATCGCGGGCTGCGGAGTCCGAAAAGGACGGTCAGGTATGCCGCGAAGGCGAGAACGACCACCGCTAACGCGGCCCACGAAGCGCCGGAAACCGAGAGAGCGCCCCAAACTGTCGCTGTCACCAGGAAAACCCCGACCGGGAACAGGAACGACCGAGCCAGCCGTCGAACCCGCCCGGCAATCTCCGCCGGACCGCGCACCGCGAGAAAAGCCAGGCCCTGCAAGCAGAACAACGCGACGAATCCGAGCCCCCACAACACCGCGTACGGATTGAACAACGCCAGCACGTCGTCCAGCGGGCGACCTTGCGCGTCCAGCGGCAGCCCGCGCACGAGATTACCGAGGAACAGACCCCACGAAACCGCCGTGACCAGCGCTCCCGCGGTAATGGCGAACGTCCACCCGCGCCGGTCGCCCCCGGGACGCCGGCTCCGCAACTGCACTGCCGCGGTGAACGTGACCAAACCCAGCAGCAACAGCACGACCAGCACGTAAGCCCCGGCGAACACCCGCCCTTCCAGATGCGGGAACGCCCCGAACAGCACGCCGACCGCCGCGACCAGCCACACCTCGTTGGCCAGGAAGAACGGCCCGACCGCGCCGAGCACGCGCCGTTGCCCGGCTTCGTCGCGCGAGCGGGAGAGCGCGGGCAGCAGCATTCCGACGCCGTAGTCGTAGCCCGCCAACGCGAAGTAGCCGCCCAGCAGCAAACCGAGCACACCCCACCAGATCGTCACCACGGGTCACACTCCACTCAGGACAGGAAATTCGGGTTCGGCGGCCACTGCCGGACCGCGTTTGGCGATCCGCGCGAGCAGCACCCCGTCGGCGATGGCCAGCACGAGAAACAGCAGCGTGAAAGCGATGAAGGAGAACAGGATCTGCCCGCCGCTGACGTCGGCGACGGCGTCCGCGGTGCGCAGCTTGCCCCACACCAGCCACGGCTGACGGCCGATCTCGCGGACCAGCCAGCCCAGGATCGCCGCGAGGAACGGCAGAGCGATCCCCGGAACCATCAGGAACAGCACCAGCCGAGCCCGCAGCAGCAGGTCGCGGTACAGCAGCACGGTGCCGATCAACGCCGCGAAGAACGCGAAAAAGCCGACGTTGATCATCATCCCGAGCGGCAGCCCGACGGCCACCGAGCCGGTGAACTTGCCCGGCTGATACCCGGCGACCTCGGCGAACTGCGAGAACCCGGCCTGGACCACCAGCACGCTGCCGAGCAGCGACGTCACGACGCCGATCCGCAGCGACCGGCGGAAGAAGTCGATCTCGCTGGTGCGCTTGAGAAAGTGGTACGCGCTGACCCCGGTCACGAAGAACCCGCCGGTCAGCAGCGCGGCCCCGAGGACGTGCGGCAGCGCCGCGACCAGCGCCGGATTGGTGAACAACGCGCCGAAGCCGTCCAGCCGCAGCACGCCGTTCTCCATCCGCGAGCCGACCGGGTTCTGCAGGAACGAGTTGGCGACCATGATGAACAGCGCGGAGGCGTACGCGGTCAGCGTGACCATCCACAACACCGCCAGGTGCAGCCACTTGTTCATCCGGCCCCGGCCGAAGATCCACACTCCGAGGAACGTCGATTCGAGGAAGAACGCCACCAGCGTCTCGATCGCGAGCGGCGCGCCGAAAACGTCCCCGGCGAACGCGGAAAGCCCGGTCCAGGTCATCCCGAACTGGAATTCCATCACGATTCCGGTGACGATTCCGAGTGCGTAGTTGACCACGTACAGGCGGCCCCAGAACGCGGTCATCCGGTGCGGCTGCTCGCCGCCGCGGAGTGTCGCGCGGGTCTGCAGGATCGCCACCATGGTCACCAAACCCAGGGTGAGCAGCACAAACAGGAAGTGGAACGAGGTGGTGGTCGCGAACTGGAGTCTCGCGATCGGCAGTGGGTCCATGCCGACGAAGCCTATAGGTAGTGCGGCTACATGTAGCGGCGAAACCCATGAGATCGGGGTGATCTCAGGGTTTTCCCGGACGGTCGTGCGGGCTTCGGGGATTAGCCTGCCAAGGTCAAGATGAGTAGACTGGCGACCTATGAAAGCGGACACGTTGCGCGGACACCTCGACGCGTTGCTGCTGGCGGTCCTCGACGGCCGCAAGCTGCACGGCTACGCGATCATCGAGGCGCTCGCGCTGCGCAGCGACGGAGCGCTCGACCTGCCCACCGGCACGGTGTACCCGGCGTTGCGCCGGCTCGAGCGCGCGGGCTGGCTGGCCAGCGAGTGGGATGTGGTGTCCGGCCGCAAACGGCGCACCTACCGGCTCACTCGCGCCGGGCAGCAGGCGCTGGCCGCGGAACGGGCGCAGTGGCGGGAGTTCACCACGGTGATCGGCGGAGTGCTGGAACCATGACCACGACAAGCCAGACCGCGCTCGGTCCCGTCGAGGCCTACCTGGCCGAACTGGACCGCGCGCTGATCGGCCGCCGCGGCCCGAAGGCGGACCTGCTCGCCGAAGCACGCGACGGTCTGCAGGACGCGGCCCAGGCGTACCGCGAAGGCGGTTGGAGCGAACTCGAGGCGCAACGCCGGGCGATAGCGGATTTCGGGCAGGTCCGCGAGATCGCCGGTGACTACCAAGCGGAACTGAGCATGCACAATGGCGTGCGGACGCTGTGGCTGCTCGTGCTCGGAGTGCCCGCGATGCAGACGTCGTGGGAGCTGGCGCGCGTTTTCACCTACGGCGCCTGGTCGCGGCTGACCACGCCGAACCCCGGCTGGTACCTGTACGTCACGCAGTTCACCCACGCCGCGATCTACGCCGTGCCCGCGCTCGGCCTTCTCGCGCTGCTGGGCACGCGGTTCCTCAGCCGCCGCTTCGACGGGGTCCGCACGGCCAGGTTCTGCCGGGCGCTCGGCGCGATCGCGGTGGGCCTCAACCTGTTCTCCGTGCTGCTGCTGGTCGGAGCGACCGGGGTGGTCGACGCCGCGCGGCTGTTCCTCAGCGGTCCGTGCGGCCTGCTGATGGTCGCCTGGGTGGTCCTGTCGTTCCGACTTGTCGTGCTAGCGCGACGTTCCTGGCGGCGGTGTGCCACGATCGTCGCGTGACGACCGCGCTGATCTACCTCGTAGTCATGCTGCTGGTGGCCGCCGTGGTGTTCCTCCTGGCCGCTGTGGTGTTCGGCCGGGGCGAGGAACTGGCGCCGCTGCCGCCGGGCAGCTCGCCCACCCGCCTGCCCGCCGAGGACATCACCGGCGAGGACGTCCGCCAGGTGCGCTTCCAGCTCGTGTTCCGCGGCTACAAAATGTCCGAAGTAGACTGGGTGCTGCGCAGGACCGGGGTGGAACTGGACGAACTGCGCGAACGGGTCGCCCGGCTCGAGGCCGCGCTGCAGCCGCGCGAAGGGGCGCACCGGAGGCCGGCGGGTGAGTGACCTGGTGCTGTCGGTAGACGTCGCGGCACCGGCTGGCACGACCTGGCTCGCACTCACCGACTGGGCCCGCCAAGGCGAGTGGATGCTCGGCACGTCAGTACGCGTCATCGAGGGCAACGGCCGCAGCGTGGGCTCGAAGCTGGCGGCCTTCACCGGCTTCGGCGGCATCGGCTTCACCGACACGATGGAAATCACGACCTGGGAACCGCCGCTGCGCTGCACGGTGCGCCACCTGGGCAGCCTCGTGCAGGGAACCGGAGTGTTCCAGGTGCTGGCCAAGGGCGCCGGACAGTGCACCTTCGTGTGGGCCGAACACCTCAAACTCCCGTTCGGCCTCCTCGGCCGCGCAGGCTGGCCCCTGGCGCGCCCGGCGTTCGCCCTGGGAGTACGCCATTCGCTGCGGCAGTTCGCGAGGTTCGCGGAAAACTATTCAATGGGGGAACAATGACGGATCTGCTGGGCGAAGACGGCATCGCCCGCTGCAGCTGGGGCAACTCGGCCCCGGACTACGCGGTGTACCACGACGAGGAGTGGGGAGTCCCGCTCCACGGCGAGGCGGAGCTGTACGAACGCCTGTGCCTGGAATCGTTTCAGTCCGGCCTGTCCTGGATCACCATCCTGCGCAAACGCGAGAACTTCCGAAAAGCCTTCCGAGGCTTCGTGCCGGAGAAGGTCGCCCGCTTCGGCGAGAAGGACATCGAACGCCTGATGCACGACGCCGGAATCGTCCGCAACCGCGCGAAGATCGAGGCAGCGGTGAAAAACGCCCGCGCAGTAGCAGACCTGGACATCCCGCTGGACAAACTGCTGTGGTCCTTCGCCCCGGCAAAACACCGCCGCCCCCGCACCATGGCAGACGTACCGGCAATCACCGACGAGTCCAAGGCAATGGCAAAGGATCTGAAGAAACGCGGCTTCGCCTTCCTGGGCCCAACCACCTGCTACGCCCTGATGCAGGCGACCGGCATGGTAGACGACCACGTAAAAGGCTGCTTCCGCGCAACCTAAAGGCCCGCGAGGCCACCCTCACGCCCGCGGAATCCCCCACAGGCCCTAAAACCGCACCTCTGCACCCAAACAGCGTGGCACCCAGCCCCTCCCCCACACCCCGATACGAAGCCTCCCTGCGGTCTGGGGGTGCTTGTCAAGGCATCTTTCCCGCCTTGACAAGCACCCCCAGACCGTCAGCACAATCAAACTTCGGGGTGCCCCACCGCAACCCTCTTTTCAGCGGCGAAGCCGCTCATCCTCAAAACCTTCACTTCCCCTGAAACTGAGGCTTCCTCTTCCCCACAAACGCCTCCACCGCCTCCGCGTGATCCTTCGTCCCACCCAGCTCAGTCTGCGCAGCATCCTCCGCAGCCAACGCCTCCTCCAGCGAAGACTCCGCGGCCACCGCCAACACCCCCTTGATCTTCGCGTAAGCCACCGTCGGCCCGGCCGCGAGCTTCGCCGCCACCTTCTGCGCCCGAGCCGCCAGCTCCTCGTCCGGCACGACCTCCCCGACAAGCCCGATCCGCAACGCCTCGGCCGAGTCCACCGTCCGAGCCATCAACATCAGCTCAGCAGCCCGCCCGTACCCAATCAGCCGCTGCAACGTCCAAGACGCCCCCGAGTCCGGCCCCAGCCCCACGTTCGCGAAGGCCATCAAGAACGACGACGACTCAGCCGCGATCCGCAGGTCACTGGCATACGCGAACGCCGCCCCGGCCCCGGCCGCGGTGCCGTTCACCGCCGCGACGACCGGCTTCGGCATCCCGGTGATCGCCTTGACGATCGGGTTGTAGTGCTCGCTCACCGTGTGCAGCGGGGCCGGGTCGTTCGCCTGCAGCAGGCCGACGTGCTCCTTGAGGTCCTGTCCGGCGCAGAACGCCTTGCCGGTGCCGGTGAGCACCACCGCGCGGACGTCCGGGTCCTCGGCGGCCGCGCGCAGCTCGGCGAGCAGGCGCTCCTTGAGCTCGACGGTCAGCGAGTTGTACGCCTCCGGCCGGTTCAGGGTCAGGGTGCGCACGCCGTCGGCGTCGGCGGTCAACAGGACGTCGGATGTGGTCACGAAATGCTCCTCTGAAGCTGCGGCTCGGGTTCTCGGTACTGAGTCTCGCACCCTCGGCGGGCGGCATACCAGCACCGATGCGGCGGCAAATGATCGGTCCGCGTTCGCGCCCGGGCGCTGATGAGGGACAATGGGGGACGAGACCCGGCTGGCATGGGAGTGCGCGACCCGGGCGCGCCGGTTGAGACGGAGGGAGCACGCTATGGCGGCCATGAAGCCCCGGACCGGAGATGGTCCCCTCGAAGTGACCAAGGAGGGGCGGGGCCTCGTCATGCGGGTGCCACTGGAGGGTGGCGGCCGGCTGGTCGTCGAGCTCTCCGCGGAGGAAGCGAAGGACCTCGGAGCCGCACTGCAGGAGGTCACTGGCTGACCTGCGCTCTCCCCGCTCTGTCCACTGTGCACCCCGGTCTCCTCTTGGAGGCCGGGGTCGGTTCGTCTGCGCCCTAAGGTTGCTCGCTGTGCGTAACTCGCTACCACCCGTTCCCACGAAGCTGCCCGAAATCGAGGTCGTCGCCGCGACGCGCCGCGGAGTGCCGCGAGCAGTGCTGGTCGCGCCGGCCGAGGCGGAGGAAGGCGCGTCGTACGGGGCGAGCGGACGCACCGCCGAAGTACGCGAAGTGCCCGAAGACGGCGATGGTCCACGCTGGGTGGCCGGTATCGGCGAAGGCGCGCCGAAGGACTTTCGATCGACCGGTGCCGCGTTGGCGCGCGCGTTCCGCGAAGCGGCGGAGAACAGTCCGATCCGGACAGTCCAGGTCGTACTGCCCGAGGACGCGACAGCGGAGCACGCCGCGGAGTTAGCGGTGGGACTGTCGCTGGGCGGGTATCGGTTCGTGGTCACCACGACAGAGCCGAAGCCGCCGGTGCCCGCCGTACGCCTGGTTGTCGCGCACGAGCGCGCTGTGCCCGCGTACGCGGACGCTGTCGCTCGCGTACGTGTTCTCGCGGCGGCTGCTGCCTTTACGCGCGACCTCGCGAACACGCCGTCGAACATCAAGAACCCGGCGTGGCTCGCGAACACCACGGCGAAGGTGCTGGGCCGCACGGTCGACGTGACGGTGCGAGACGAGAAGTGGCTCGCGGACAACGGGTTCGGCGGAATTCTGGCAGTCGGCGGCGGTTCGGCTTCGCCGCCGCGCCTGATCGAAATGACGCACAGTCCGCGCGGCGCGACGAAGCACCTGCTGTTCGTGGGCAAGGGGATCACCTTCGACACCGGCGGCCTTTCGCTGAAACCGGCCGACGGCATGCACCTGATGCGCACCGACATGGCGGGCGGCGCGGCCGTGATCGCCGCGATGCGCGCGATCGGGGAGCTGAACCTGCCGGTGCGCGTCACCGCGCTGGTGCCCGCGGCGGAAAACCACGTCTCCGGCGGCTCGTACCGGCCGGGCGACATCGTGCGCCACTACGGCGGCCAGACCACCGAGATCGGCAACACCGACGCCGAGGGCCGGATGGTGATGGCCGACGCGCTCGCCTACGGAATCGCCCAGCACAAACCGGACCTGATCGTCGACGCGGCCACGCTGACCGGCGCGATGAAGGTCTCGCTCGGCCTGCGCACCGGCGGCTTCTTCGCGACCGACGACGACCTCGCCGAACGCCTGCTCAAGGCCGGGGCCCGCGCCGGGGAGGCCTGGTGGCGGATGCCGCTGGTCGAGGACTACGCGACCGGCATCGAAGGCGAACTCGGCGACGTCCGGCAGGCCCCCAACGGCCCAGGCGGCATCATGGCGGCCCTGTTCCTGCGCGAGTTCACGGCGGGGCTGCCGTGGGCACACCTGGACATCGCGGGCCCGGCACGCGCGGACAAAACGTACGACGACGTGGTACCCGGTGCTTCGGGTTTCGCGGCGCGGACGTTGGTGGAGTTCGCGGCTTCGTACGAGGGTTGATCCTGCGGGCTGCCGGGCGGGTCCCGGGCGTGGGCGAGAGACGTATGACGACGTGGTGCCCGGCGCATCGGGTTTCGGGGCGCGGACGTTGGTGGAGTTCGCGGCTTCCTACGAGGGCTGATCCTGCGGGCTGCCGGGCAGTTCGCGCGCGTGCGCGAGGGACGTATGACGACGTTGCGCGGTTTCCTGCGCGGGCTGATCCCGAAGCTGTTCTTGCGGGAGTTCACGGCCCGGTCCCCGGACGCACCTGGGCATCGCGGGCAAGACGTCTGACGACGTGGTGCCCCGTGCGCGGTTTCCGCGGGGGCTGCCCTCGCTCCGGACGGGGGCACCATTCCTGCGGGCGCGGCGCATCCGGGTTCGCGGCGCGCGGCTTCTCCGCGGGCTGATCCCGGAGCTGCCCTCGCTCCGGGAGTTCGCCCTCCCCGGCCCAGTCTGGAGCTTCCGCTGCGGCAGTCCGCCCGTGCTACTTCTTCCCCGCCAGCTCGTCCTCGCGACGCGTCAGCACGATCGGGTCTCCCTCGGTGATCGCCACCGTGTGCTCCGAATGCGCGGTGCGCGAGCCGTCGGCGGAGCGGATGGTCCAGCCGTCCGGGTCGTAGACGATCTTGTCCGTCGTGGCGGCCAGCCAGGGTTCCAGCGCGAGCGTCAGGCCGGGGCGGAGTTTCATGCCGCGGCCTGCCTTGCCGCGGTTGGACACGTGCGGGTCGCCATGCATCGTGCGGCCGATGCCGTGGCCGCCGAACTCGGTGTTGACCGGGTAGCCGTAGCCGGTCGCGACCGCTTCGATCGCGGCTGAGATGTCGCCGAGCCGGTTGCCCGCGCGCGAGGCCTCGATCGCGGCTTCGAGTGCTTCCTCGGTGGCCCGGATGATCCGCTGGTCCTCCTCGGCGGGCGTGCCGACGATGACCGTGCGCGCCGAGTCGGCCGCCCAGCCGTCGATGGTGACTGCGATGTCCGCGGTGAGCACGTCGCCGTCGCGCAGGGTGTAGTCGTGCGGCAGGCCGTGCAGGACGGCGTCGTTGACCGACAGGCAGATGACGTTGCGGAACGGGCCCTCGCCGAACGACGGCGCGTAATCCCAGTAGCACGAGACGGCCCCGCGCCGCTTGATCATGCCGCGCACGTGGTGTTCGAGGTCCATCAGGTTGACGCCGACGTCGGCGAGCTTGCCGACCTCGGTCAGCACCTCGGCGACGAACCGCCCGGTCACGTGCATGCGGTCGATTTCCGCAGGCGTCTTCAGCTCGATCACGACTACCCTCGCGTCTCAGGTTCCGGTATTTCTATACCGGAAACGGTAGCACGGCACCGGGATACAAATACCACCCTGGCCGCTAGCCCGTCCGGCCGAGCACGTGGTCGCGGAACGCTTGCACGGCGGGCGAAAGCGGCTCCCCGGCACGCCAGCCGAGCCCGATCGTCCGGTGCACCGGCGGGTGCAGCGGCACTTCCGCGACCCCGGCCGGCGAACCCGGCTCGAAGCGCGGCAGGAGCGCGACGCCCAGCCCGGCCCCGACGAGCCCGCGGACGGTGTCGGATTCCTGGCCCTCGAAGGCCACCTTCGGCGTGAAACCGGCGGCGGCGCAGAGGTCGTCGGTGATCCGGCGCAGGCCGTAGCCGTGTTCGAGGAGCACGAACGGCTCGTCGGCCAGCTCCGCCACGCGCACGCTGCTCCGTCCGGCCAGCCGGTGCCCGGCGGGAACCGACAGGTGGATCGGCTGCCGGTCGAGCACGACCGTCTCCAGGCGTTCGTCCTCGACGACCGGGGCGAGCAGGGCGAGATCCAGTTCCCCGGACGCGAGCCGGTCGACTATGTCCTGCAGCGAACCCTGCACGAGGGAGAACCGGACGGCCGGGGCCTGCTCGCGGTACGCGCGCAGCAAACCCGGCACGAGAGACCGGCCGAGCAGGTGCAGAAACCCGAGCACGACGTGGCCGCTCGCCGGTTCGATCTCCTCGCGGGCGAGGCGGACTCCGGCGTCGACCACCGGCAGCGCGCGTTCCGCCGCGTCGGCCAGCAGTTCGGCGGCACGGGTGAGCCGGACGCCGCGGCCGTCGGGCACGGTCAGCGGCGCGCCGAGGGCCTGTCCCAGCGCGGCCAGCCGCCTGCTGACTGTGGGCTGCGGCACTCCGAGGATCTCGGCCGTGCGAGTGACGTTTCCGGTGTTTCGCAGCGTGGCCAGCAGACATAGGTGCGGGACGAGCTGTGCGGTGAGGCTCTCATTCGGCACGGTATGAATCATCGCAGATCGACGTATTAGACGTATTGATTAGCAAAGCTTACTTTCGGGCTCATGCTCTCCTCTGCTCGCCGGGTGAAGGTCGCGGTCGCCGCCGCGGGTTTCACGTCGTTCGCCCTGCTCTACGCCCCGCAAGCGGTCCTGCCGCAGCTCGCCGGCCAGTACCGGCTCGATCCCGGCGGCGCGGCGCTCACGGTCAGCGTGGCGACCGGCGCGCTGGCGATTTCGGTGCTGCCCATCGCCGCGCTGTCCGAGGCGATCGGGCGGCGGCCAGTGATCATCGCGTCCGTGGTGCTGTCCTCGGTGCTCGGCCTTCTGCTGCCGCTGATGCCGAACTACTCGCTGATGCTGGTGCTGCGCGCGGTGCAGGGCGTCGCGATCGCCGGTTTTCCCGGCGTGGCAACGGCTTACCTCGTGGAACGGCTCGGCAAGACCGGCGTCGCGACCGCGGTCGGGGCGATGATCGCGGGCAACACCATCGGCGGCATGACGGGTCGGCTGGCCACCGGGTTCACCGCCGGTCCGTTCGGCTGGCGCGGCGCGCTGTACGTGGTGGCCGGGCTATCGCTGGTCTGCGCGGTCGTGACCGTGGTGCTGCTGCCGCCTTCGCCGGTCAAGACAGGGGAGCGGCAGGGCCTTCGCGACATCGGCGTCGGCCTGCTTTCCGCGGTGCGCCGGCCGGTGTTGCTCGCGCAGTACGCCGTCGCGCTGCTGGCCATGGGTTCGTTCGTCGCGCTCTACAACGCGGCCGGGTTCCGGCTGACCGGCGAGCCGCTGAACCTGTCGCCGGCGATCGCGTCGCTGGTGTTCGTGTCGTACGCGCTGGGCTCGGTTTCGTCGGCCACGGCCAACCGGCTGTCCGCGCGGATCGGCCGTCGGCAGGCGTTGGTCGTCGTGCTGGTGCTGACGGCGGTCGGCGCGCTGCTGACGATCCCGGATTCGCTGCCGTTGATCGTCGTCGGCTTCCTCGTGCTGACCACGGCGTTCTTCGCCGCGCATTCGATCGCGAACAGCTGGGCCGCGGCCGACGCCCCGGAGAACGCGCGCGGCCAGGTCGGCGGGCTGTACATGCTCATGTACTACCTGGGCAGCAGCGTCGGCGGCGGGATCGGCAGCGTCGTCTACGGGCGGGCCGGGTGGAGCTGGCTGATCGTGGCCGTCGCGGGGTGGCTGGGGCTGGCCGTGGCGGCGGTGCTGGTGGGCACCAAGGCGCGGTGGAGGGAGCGGGTGCTGGTGGGGTCGTGAGTGCTGATCGCGGTTCTAACCGTGATTGCCACTCACGAGCACGCCGTGGCCACCAGCAGGCCGCCGCCGACCGGCAGCAGCGCCGGGATCAGCCGGGCGTCCTCGCGGACGGCCCGCGCGACCTCGCGCAACGCCATCGTCTCCGGATCGCGCCGGGACGGGTCGGTCAGCCGCCCGCCCGCCAGGACCTGGTGGAACACGATCACCCCGCCGCGGCGCAGCAGTGCGACGCCCTGTTCGTAGTAGCCGGGGTACTCGATCCGCGCGGCGTCGACGAACACCAGGTCGTACCCGCCCGGCGTGAGCCGCGGCAGCACGTCCAGCGCGCGGCCGACGATCAGCCGCATCCGGCCCGGCGGATAGCCCGCTTCGAGGAAGGTCTTGCGCGCCGCCCGCTGGTACTCCGGCTCGACGTCGATCGAGGTCAGCACGCCGTCGGGAGCCATCCCGCGCAGCAGGTACAGCCCGCTCACGCCGGAGCCGGTGCCGACCTCCACGACCGCCCGCGCGGCGACCGTCGCGGCGAGAAACCGCAGCGTCGTGCCTGCTCCGGGGGCCAGCGGGGCGCAACCGAGGTCCGCCGCGCGCATCCGCGCCGCGGCCAGCACGTCGTCGTCGGGCAGGTACCCGTCGACCTGCTCGGCGCCGACCGCCCCGGTCTCGGCCGCCGCCTCTGTCCCCGAACTCACGCGCGAAGGTTAGCGCTGGTTGTCGATAAATCAGCGAAGGCTCCCTGGTATGCGCCTTCCGGCCCCGGTTAAGCCCTCGAAAACCGGGTAAAGGCCAACTTCTCAGGCTGCTCTCAGATCGGTCTCATGAGTTCCATAAGGAAGGCCGACAAACTGAGTCTCAACCGCACGGGAACACCGTGTGCCCGGCCCGCGTTGGCAGAGGTGAAGAGGAGTTGACCCAGATGGAGGTGCCTGCTCCCCTGATGCAGAACGCCGAACTGCCGGAAGCCGCTCCGGTGACCGTGGACGCAGCCGAGGCGGCCTGGACGCCGCCCTCGTGGGACGAGGTCGTGCGCGAACACGCCGACCGCGTGTACCGGCTCGCCTACCGCCTCACCGGCAACACGCACGACGCCGAGGACCTGACCCAGGAGACGTTCATCCGCGTCTTCCGGTCGCTCGCGTCGTACAAGCCCGGCACCTTCGAGGGCTGGCTGCACCGGATCACCACGAACCTGTTCCTCGACATGGCGCGCCGCCGCTCGCGCGTGCGCATGGAGGGACTGCCCGAGGACACCGACCGGATCGTCGGCGACGACCCGAGCCCGGAGCAGCACTACAGCGACACCCACCTCGACCCCGACCTGCAGGAGGCGCTCGACGAGCTGCCCCCGGAGTTCCGGGCCGCGGTCGTGCTGTGCGATGTGGAAGGACTGTCGTACGAGGAGATCGGGGCGACGCTGGGCGTCAAGCTCGGCACCGTGCGCAGCCGCATCCACCGCGGCCGCTCGGCGCTGCGCGCGTCGCTCGAGCGCCGTCGCGCGACCCGGGAGGAATCTGCGAAGGTGTCCGTATGACCGGCTGGCGTTTCGCCGAATCCCACCTCATGCCCGACGCGGTAGTCGCACTGGTCGACGGCGAGCTGACGCCGGCCGCCCACGACCGTGCCCTCGCGCACCTCGCGCGCTGCCCGGACTGCGCGGCCGAGGTGACCGCGCAGCGGCAGGCGGTCGCGGCGGTGCGGGAGGCCGGTGCGCCGTCGATGTCGGCTGGGTTCCTGGCCAGTCTCCGCTCGATTCCGGAGCACACCGAACTGCCGGGGTCGCCGGACAATCTCGCGGTGACCGCCGACGGCCAGCTGGTGGCTATCCAGCGGCCGGACCGGGTGGCTGGGCTGCGGGACGCCGGCGTGCTGGGAGGTGCGGCGCCGTTGGGAACAACCGCGCCGCTCGGGCAGTCGGCGACCGTGCTCGGCGGCGGGAGGTTCGCTTTCAGCCGGAAGCGGGCGGCGCAAGGAGCCGGGGTCGTGGTGTCCGGGCTCGTGCTGAGCGCGCTCGCGCTCGTCGGGACCGCGGCGGATAGCGGGGAAGGGACTGCAGGGACCGGGCCTGCTCGGGTGCCCAATGCGAATTTGCTGCCGGCGCGGATGGCTGTGCCTCAGGGCGGGGCTTCGGCTGAGGAGTCTCAGGCGCCGGGGGCTGGGGAGTCGGATGTGGTTCGGGCTGGGGCTGCGTTAGCTGGTCGGTGAGTCTTTCGGCTCGTCGCCTGGCGGCGACATTGCCGGATTTAGCGGGTGCGTTGGCCCCCCGATTTTTTAGTGTGACTACGGCGCTGGGGTGCTTGTCAAGGCGGGAAAGATGCCTTGACAAGCACCCCAGCGCCGTGTTTTTGGCTGTGTATCGGGGGTGGGGGAGGGGTGGGTGCCTCGCTTGTCGGGTGCATTGGTGCGGTTGGTGAGGGCGTTTGGGTGCTTGGGGGCTGACGCCCCCAAGCGGTATGGGTCGGGCGGGGCAGGCAACAGGCATTTCACTGCGGTCTGGGCACACTCTCCCTAGGCTTGGGTATCGTCGTCCCAGCCGAACTGAACCGCATCCCGGGGAATGATGACCGACCAGCCGAACGCTAATTCTGATCAGTCCGGTGCCGTCGGAACGGACCGGCTGGGGCCTCGGCCGCTTGAGCGGCCCGCGGTTGACCAGCAGCAGGCTGCCGTCTTCGGGCGTCCGCACGGGGTTGAGGGGGCGTTCGACAAGCTTTACACCCCGGTGCCCAACGGGAACGGGCAGAAGCTCAATCTCGCGCCGCCCACGCCGGAGTCTCTCGCGGAGGCGTTCAGCCGTCCTCCGGGGGCGGAGGGCGTGCGGTTGCAGCGGCCGCTCGAGGCTTCCGGGGACAGCGCTGCTTCCGAGGATCCGTTGTGGACTGACCCCGGCGATCCTTGGCGGGATCCGGCGTCCGGGGCGGTGCTGGCCGGGCCCGCGGTCGTCCCCGAGGAAGACAAGACTGAGGGGCCGAAGCTGCCCAGCGGGGCGCGGTTGAGCCTTCCGGAGGTGTTGTTCGGGCGGCGCGTGCAGCCGAAGGCGCTGGCCATGCTCGGCGTCGTCGCGTTGCTGATCGGCGCGGTGGGCGGGCTGGTCGGCTGGTGGGTCGCGGACACCGGATCCACGTTGACCGGCAGCGCCACGATTTCCGAGGCGGAGGCGGCCAAAGAACGGCCGCCGGGATCGCTCGCGGACATCGCGCGGCGGGTGGCGCCGGCGGTGGTTTCGCTCGAGGTGGTCAAGCCGGGTGCGGACAGCGGCGAGCAGGGTTCTGGCGTCGTGATCGACCCGCAGGGGTACGTGCTCACCAACGAGCACGTGGTCGCGAGCGCGGTCGGCGACGCGGCCACGAAGATCACCGCGGTCTTCAACGACGGGACGCGCACCGAGGCCAAGATCGTCGGCGCGGATCAGAAGACCGACCTCGCCGTGGTGAAGGTCAACGTGACCAACCCGGTCGTGATGCAGGTCGGGAAGTCGTCCAACCTGCAGGTCGGGGACGCGGTGATCGCGGTCGGCTCGCCGCTGGCGCTGCAGAACTCGATCACCGCGGGCATCGTCAGCGCGCTCGACCGGCCGGTCACCGCGGGCGGCGACAACGGGGCCGCTCCGGTCACCTATTCGGCGATCCAGACCGACGCGGCGATCAACCACGGCAACTCGGGCGGGGCGCTCGTCGATTCGACCGGCGCGCTGGTCGGCATCAACTCCGCGATCCGCTCCTCCAGTTCCGACGGCGGCAGCATCGGCATCGGGTTCGCCATTCCCAGCGACTACGCCATCAAGATCGCCAAGGCGCTGATCAAGGACGGCAAGGTCAAACACGCCGACATCGGGATCAACGCGGCCTCGACGGTCGCCGGCTCGTCCACGATGGGCGCGCAGGTGCGCAACGTCGCGCCGGGCGGACCGGCGGCGTCCGCGGGGATCAAGGAAGGCGACGTGATCACCAAGGTCGGCGACCACGTCGTGCGCGACTCCGCCGAGCTGACCGTCGCGGTGCGCAGCCACGACCCCGGCCAGGTCGTCCCGGTGCAGCTGGCCCGCGACGGCGCGCTGCTGGTGGTGGACGTCACGCTCGGGGCCGACTGACACTCGTTCTTGCTGACCCGGCCACAAGCAGGCCGACCCCCGCGCGGCACGCAACCGGCGAAGCCATCCGGCCGGGGCGGTGGTCGGATCAGCAACGATCGGCACAGCAGCTGTCGTGCGACGTTCGGGCCTGCCCGGACCCCAAACGGCCCGGGTAGTCTTGGGCGGGGCAGCACCGAGCGGAGGTTTCACGGGTGTTCGACAGTGTCGGCTGGGGCGAGATCCTCGTGCTCATCATCGCCGGGCTTTTCATTCTCGGACCCGAACGGCTGCCCGAGGCGGCGGCCTGGATGGCGAGGAGCGTCCGCAAGGCCCGCGACTTCGCGACCGGCGCGCGCGAGCAGCTGCGCGAGGAAATGGGGCCTGAGTTCGACCAGTTGCGCAAACCCCTCGAAGACCTCCGCGGCCTGCGCAACCTCGACCCGAAGCGCGTCGTCACGCAGCATTTGTTCGACGGGGATTCGGATCCGCTCGGCCTCAACGGATTCAAGAACGACCTCAACGGATCGAACGGCTCCCACGGCACGCCGACGATCAAGCCGCAGACCGCGATCCCGCAGCCGGAGCCGCTGAAACCGGGCGAGCGGCCGCCGATCGACCCGGACGCCACCTGAGCGGCGAAGCCGACGCGCGACGCGCTGATCAGGCTGGGTAGCCTCAGGGCATCAGCTCAACCGACCCTGGAGGTTCCCGATATGTCACGCCGTGCGGCTGCGCTGGCCGGAACGATCGCTGCGGCCGCCCTCGCCGTCGCCGGGTGCAGTGCCGACGACGAGCCCAGCACCAAGGCGCCCGCTACCTACACTTCGGTGCCCGCCCCGGCGATGCCGTCCTCTTCGGCCCCGTCGAACGCTCCGTCGAGCGCTCCCGGCAACGGCGGAGCCACCGGCGAGCAGCCGAACGTGAAGCGCGGCGCGGAGACCGGCGAGGCAGGCGTCGACGTGCTGGTCACCGTCTCCTACCAGGGCGGGAAGGTCACTCCTCCGGCCGGGGTCGTCGACGTCAAGGTCGGCAACAAGGTGAAGATCAAGGTGACCTCGGACAAGTCGCAGAACATCGACGTCCAGGGCCTGCCGGACAAGTCGGCCGACGTGTCCGCGCAGAAGCCCGAGGACATCGACTGGACCGTGACGAAGCCGGGCGACACCAAGGTGACGCTGCGCGAATCCGGCACGCTGCTGGTGACGGTGCACGCTTCCTGAGCGCACGAAAAGAGGCGTGCACCTGGAGAAGGTGCACGCCTCTTGTGCTGCGGGAGAATCAGCGCCCGGCGGGGCTGACGTTCAGCATCATCCCGGCCAGCCCGCGCGCCCGGACCGACAGCTGCTTCGCCGCGTCCTTGAGCACCAGCGAAGCCGGCGCGTCCGGTTCGGCCAGCACGATCGGCGTGCCCTCGTCGCCCTGTTCGCGCAGCCGCGGGTCCAGCGGGACCTGGCCCAGCAGCGGCACCGTGGAGCCCACCGACTTCGACAGCGAATCCGCCACCGTCTGGCCGCCGCCCGCGCCGAACACCTCGATGCGCTCGCCGGCCGGGGTCTCCAGCCACGACATGTTCTCGATCACGCCCGCCACGCGCTGCCGCGTCTGCATCGCGATCGCTCCGGCGCGCTCGGCCACCTCGGCGGCGGCCTGCTGCGGCGTGGTCACCACGAGGATTTCCGCGTTCGGGATCAGCTGCGCCACCGAAATCGCGATGTCGCCGGTGCCCGGCGGCAGGTCCAGCAGCAGGATGTCCAGGTCGCCCCAGAACACGTCGGCGAGGAACTGCTGCAGCGCGCGGTGCAGCATCGGGCCGCGCCACACGACCGGCGTGTTGCCCGGCGTGAACATGCCGATCGAGATCACCTTCACGCCGTGCGCCTGCGGCGGCATGATCATCGTGTCGACCTTGGTCGGCTTCTCGCGCGCGCCCAGCATGCGCGGCACCGAGTGGCCGTAGATGTCCGCGTCCACCACGCCGACCGACAGCCCGCGCTCGGCCATCGCCACGGCCAGGTTCACCGTCACCGACGATTTGCCGACGCCGCCCTTGCCCGATGCCACGCAGTACACCCGCGTCATCGAACCCGGCTGCGCGAACGGAATGACCGGCTCCGCCGCGTCGCCGCGCAGCGATTTGCGCAGCTCGGTGCGCTGCTCGTCGCTCATCACGTCCAGCTCGACCCGCACGTCGGCGACGCCGGGGAGCTTCGAGACGGCCTTCTTGGTGTCCTCGGTCAGCGTCGCCTTCAGCGGACAGCCCGCGACCGTGAGGTAAATCCCGACGGTGACCAGCCCGTCGTCGCCGACCGCCACGTCCTTGACCATGCCGAGGTCGGTGATCGGTTTTTTGATTTCCGGGTCGTACACGTCCTTCAGCGCGGTGCGGACGTCGTCAACGCTGGGGAGCTGCTGTGTACCAGTCACGCTTCCATCGTACGTACTGCCCAGTTCAGCTTTGCTTCGCCTTGCGCGGCTTGGGGTCCACGTCGAGATCGTCGCGCAGCCGGTCGAGTTCGCTGCGCAGGTAGTCGCGGGTCGCGACCTCGCCGATCGCCAGCCGCAGCGCCGCCAGTTCGCGGGCGAGGTACTCGGTGTCGGCCTTGGTCTGCGCGACGCGCGTGCGGTCCTCCTCCAGCGACACCCGGTCCCGGTCGTCCTGGCGGTTCTGGGCGAGCAGGATCAGCGGCGCGGCGTACGCGGCCTGCGTCGAAAACGCCAGGTTGAGCAGGATGAACGGGTACGGGTCCCACCGCAGCGACACCGCGGCCAGGTTCAGCGTGATCCAGACGACCACGATGAGCGTCTGCCAGAACAGGTACTTCCCGGTGCCGAGGAACCGCGCGATCCGCTCGGTGAACCGGCCGAAGGTGTCCGGGTCGATGTTCAGCCGCAGCCGGGCCTGGCTGCGCGGCTGGTCGAGCCTGCGGCCGGTCCTGAGTTCAGCCACGGTCGGCCTCCTGGAGATCAGCACCGTCGGCGACGTCGTGCAGTCCGGTTTCGCGCCAGTCGTCGGGCAGCAGATGGTCGAGGACGTCGTCGACGGTGACGGCGCCGAGCAGGTGGTCCTCGGCGTCGACGACCGGGCCGCACGCCAGGTTGTACGCCGCGAAGTACCGGCTGACCTCGGACAGCGTCGCCTCCGGGCGCAGCGCGGTGAGGTCGGTGTCCACCGCGCTGGCCACCAGTTCGGCGGGTGGTTCGCGCAGCAGCCGCTGGAAGTGCACGACGCCGACGAACCGGCCGGTCGGCGTTTCGGTCGGCGGACGGCACACGAACACCATGCTGGCGAGCGCGGCGGGGAGGTCGGCGTTGCGGATGTGCGCCAGCGCCTCGGCGATCGTCGCGTCCGGCGTGAGCACTACCGGTTCCGGCGTCATCAGGCCGCCGGCGGTGTCCGCCGAATACGCCAGCAGCCGTTTGACCGGCGCGGATTCCTCCGGCTCCATCAATTCCAGCAGCCTGCTCTGCTCGGCCGGGGCGAGTTCGGCGAGCAGGTCGGCGGCGTCGTCCGGGTTCATCGCCTCGAGGATGTCGGCGGCGCGTTCCTCGGCGAGATAGGCCAGCAGTTCCTTCTGGTCGTCCTCGGGCAGTTCCTCGATGACGTCCGCGAGCCGCTCGTCGTCCATCGCGTCGGCGACCTCGTGCCTGCGCTTGATCGGCAGGTCGCGCACGGTCGCGGCGACGTCGACCGCGCGCATCGTGTCGAACAGCATCAGCAGCTGGGCCGCGCCTTGCGGCTGTCCGGTCAGGTCGGTGAGGCCGAGCCCGGAGACCTCGCTCCAGGGCAGCACCCGCATCGCGGTGCGCCGCCTGCCCAGCGCGAGCCGGGTCGACCGCTCGCGCACGGCGAGCTTGGCCAGCACCCAGTCGCGGGTGCGGGTCGGCTCCATCGCCGCGTCGACCACGGTCACCCGGGTGTCCGCGCCGGTGAGCGTCGCGTGCGCGTCGAGGAGCTGGCCGCACACGAGAACCTCGTTGGGCCGCTGGTGGAAATGCCGCATGTTGACCGAACCAGTGGCCAGCGTCACGGCGTTCGGTTCGATCGAGGTGACCCGCAGCATGGGCACGAAGACCCGCCGCCGGGTCGCCAGCTCCACGACCATGCCGAGGATCCGCGGCGGCTGCTGGTCCAGCCGGAGCCCGGCGACGACGTCGCGGACCTTGCCGATCGACTCCCCGTCGGGCCCGAACACCGGCAGACCCGCGAGCTGTGCTGCGTAAACCCGGTTTGTGCCTGCCATGGGGCCGACACTATCGGCTGGCGCCCGAGTGCGCTCGCGCCGCGACTCGGCGAATTCTCAGCCGGCCATCGCCCATCGGGTCAGCACGGGCAGCGCGTCGGCGGAGGGACCGTCGTCGTCCTCGGGCAATCCGCCGAAATCCACCAGGTCCTGGGCGTGCCACAGCCGGTTCTGCACCGCGCGGACGAGCGTCCAGGCCTTGGCGCGGTCGCGGTCCAGACCGCTCGCGGCGAGCTTCGAGTCCAGTGTGGATTCACTGAACCGGTTCCACAGCAACGAAAGCGCGCCGAATTCGAGATCGCCCGCGATCGGCTTCGGGTCGATCACCAGCCACGGTTCGCGCGTGCCGGACAGCACGTTCTCGTAGTGCAGATCGTCGTTCACCAGCGCGTTTCCGGATTCTGGACCGAGATCGCGGCAGACCTCCAGCGCCGCGTCCAGCTCCCGGCGGGGGAGCGGTTCGCCCAGGTCGCGCCACGATCGCGGCAGCTCTTCGAGCAGTTCCTCCGCGACGCCGGACAGCGTGCGGGTGAGCGCGGCGGGCGCGGGCACTGCGAGCCGCCGCGCGAGTTCGCTCAGGATTTCGACGGCGGGCAGCAGCGGTTCGCCCTCCAGCGTCCGGCTGTCGTCGAGCCGTTCCAGCAGCATCGCGCCGTCCTCGGGCGCGGATTCGTGCAGCAGCACCGCTCCTCGACCGGCCCAGGTGGACAGTGCGAGCGGCTCGTCGCGGGATTCTTCTTCCACCCAGCCGAGTTTCAGCACGACGCGGGAGCCGTCCGCGCGCCGGGCGGGCTGGACGACGCCGACGTAGCCGTGCCGGGCGGTGTCCTCGAACTCCAGCTCCCACTTCCGGGCGTACCGCCGCGCGAGCGAGGGCAGCGACGCGAGCCACGGAACGGCTTCCGGACCGAGCACCTTGGGGGCGCGTTCAGCGAAGGCGGGCGGGATTTCCAAAACGGTCACAACGCCCATCCTGGTCGGCCGCGCAAACCGTTTCCGGGGCTGTCGCGCGCGCGTACAGTGAACGGATAAGGGTTTTGGCGAACCCGGGAGCTGCCATGATCGTCGAGGTTGCCAGCGCAGTGGCCGTCGCGGGCGGGGTGTGGCTCGCCTCCGCGGTCCGCGTGGTCAAGCAGTACGAACGCGGGCTGGTGTACCGGTTCGGCCGGGTGCGGCCGCAGGTCCGCGAGCCGGGGCTCGCCTTCCTGCTGCCGGTCGCCGACCGCCTGCAGAAGGTGAACATGCAGGTCGTGACGATGCCGGTGCCCGCGCAGGACGGGATCACCCGGGACAACGTCACGGTCCGGGTGGACGCGGTCGTGTACTTCAAGGTGGTCGACCCGGTGCTGGCCGCGGTCCACGTGCAGGACTACCGGTCGGCGATCGGCCAGGTCGCGCAGACGTCGCTGCGGTCCATCATCGGCAAGAGCGACCTGGACGACCTGCTGTCGAACCGCGAACGGCTCAACGAGGGCCTCGAGCTGATGATCGACAGCCCGGCGCTGGACTGGGGCATCCACATCGACCGGGTGGAGATCAAGGACGTCGCGCTGCCGGAGTCGATGAAACGCTCGATGTCGCGCCAAGCCGAGGCCGAACGCGAGCGCCGCGCCCGCGTGATCTCCGCGGACGGCGAACTGCAGGCGTCGCACAAACTCGCCCAGGCCGCCGCGACGATGGCGGACACCCCGGCGGCGCTGCAGCTGCGGCTGCTGGAGACGGTGGTGCAGGTGTCGGCGGAGAAGAACTCGACGCTGGTGCTGCCGTTCCCGGTGGAGTTGCTGCGGTTCCTGGACGCGCGGACCGACCCCGCGGCGAAACCGGCCGCGAAACCGCCGGAACCGCGCACGTCCGCGGAGTCGGAACCGGAGAAGGTCGGCAACGGCCAGGTCGCCCCGCGCGAGGGCGAGGCCAGCGACGTGCCGGATCAGCTGTCGAGGTAGCCGTTGAGGCCGAGGACCAGCAGCGTCCCGAAGAATCCGACCCACAGCGCGAGCGCCACGTAGCCGAGCACCACGGCCGCCAGCGCCATGGTGCGTCCGCCGGCTTCGTTGCGGCTGGCCTTGGACAGCGCGACGTGTCCCATCGCGAGGCCGGGGACCGCGAGAACGAAGGTCGCCAGGCCGAGCAGCGAGCACACGAGCGCGCCGGTCGCGAGCCCGCTGTCGCTGGTGCGCGGGTACGGCTGGTAGGCCGCGCCGTACGGGGGCGGGGCCGGGAATCCCTGGTACGCGGGCGGCGGCGCGAACGGATCCGGTTGCGGCGCAACAGCCTGCGGCACCGCGGCGGGAGCCGGTGGTTCGCCGGGCAGCACCGCGACCGGGCCGGGGTCGGGCGCGGTCCAGCCCGGCGGCGGAACGGGCGAGCCGGCCTCCGCGGTGGGCGAGAGAGCGTCCGCCGGGGCCTCGTACGGCGCGGGCTCGGCCGGCGGCTCGTACGGAGCGGGGTCCGCGGTCGGCGGCGGGTCGTACGGCGCCGGATCGCGGTCGGACGGAGTGGTCATCGGGGCTCCCTCGGGGTGCCGGGTTCGAAGGACGACGCTACCGGGAATCGCGGCGGCATCAGTCGAAAATCCCGGACTGGACCAGTGCGCGCACGATCAGCGGAGTGACGATGCTCCAGACGATCACCGCCGCGTAGCCGATCACGAATCCGGCGAGCGCCAGCGCGCCGCCGGCGCCGCGGCCGCGCCGGGCCCGGTGGAACGCGACGTGCCCCATCACGATCCCCGCGACGGCCATCGGCGCGCACAGCACGAATCCGGCGATCGAGCAGATCAGCGACCCGAGGGCGAGCCCCGCGCCGGGTGCTGGACCCCGCGGCGGATAGGGCTGATGCTCGTAGGACGGGTGCACGTAGCTGTCGCGGCCGGAGGGCTCGTCCCGGTCCTCGCTGGCCTCGCTCATCGGGATCCTTCTCGCGGTTTCGGGTGGATCAGCGCCTTGTCCGCACCTTAACGGGGGAAACCGGGGCCCGGCGTGAGCACCCTCATAGCCGCTCCGGCGGGAACCAGTCATACTCCCCGGTAACCCAGCGCCGGGAGCCGGCGTCGCCGCCGAAGGGAGCCCAGTGATGGCCCGTCTCGCCCGGACCGCCGGCCTGACTGACGTGCAGCAGGAGATTCTGTCCACGGTGCGGTCGTTCGTGGACAAGGAGATCATTCCGCACGCGCAGGCTTTGGAGCACGCCGACGAGTACCCGGCGGAGATCGTCGAGGGCATGAAGGAGATGGGCCTGTTCGGGCTCACCATCCCGGAGGAGTACGGCGGTCTTGGCGAATCGCTGCTGACCTACGCGTTGGTGGTGGAGGAGATCGCGCGCGGCTGGATGAGCGTGTCCGGTGTGATCAACACGCACTTCATCGTGGCGCACATGATCAAGCAGCACGGGACGCCGGAGCAGAAGCAGCATTTCCTGCCCCGGATGGCGACCGGCGAGGTCCGCGGCAGCTTCTCGATGTCGGAGCCGGACCTCGGTTCGGACGTGGCGGCGATCAAGACCCGGGCGCGGCGCGACGGCGACGATTACGTGATCGACGGCGCGAAGATGTGGCTGACCAACGGCGGTTCCTCCAACCTGATCGCCTTGTTGGTGAAGACGGACGAGGGCGCGGAGAAGGCGCATCAGAACCTCACCACATTCCTGGTGGAGAAGCCGTCCGGGTTCGGCGAGGTGCTTCCGGGTCTGACGATCCCGGGCAAGATCGACAAGATGGGCTACAAGGGCGTCGACACCACCGAAGCGGTGTTCGACGGCTTCAAGATCGGCGCGGACAAGGTTCTGGGCGAGGCTCCGGGCAAGGGCTTCTCGTACATGATGGACGGCGTCGAGGTCGGCCGGGTGAACGTGGCCGCGCGGGCGTGCGGGATCGCGATCCGGTCGTTCGAGCTGGCGATCGCCTACGCGCAGCAGCGTTCGACGTTCGGCAAGCCGATCGCGCAGCACCAGGCGATCGCGTTCAAGCTCGCGGAGATGGCGACCAAGGTCGAGGCCGCGCACCTGATGATGGTGAACGCCGCCCGGCTCAAGGATTCGGGTGCGCGCAACGACGTCGAGGCCGGGATGGCGAAGCTGATCGCCAGCGAGTACTGCGCCGAGGTGACCCAGGAAGCGTTCCGGATCCACGGCGGCTACGGCTACTCCAAGGAATACGAGATCGAACGCCTCATGCGCGAGGCCCCGTTCCTGCTCATCGGCGAAGGCACCAGCGAGATCCAGAAGACCATCATCAGCCGCGGCCTTCTGCGGGATTACAAAGCCTGACCCCGCTTCGCCGGAGTTCGCGCGCTCCGCCGGTTCTTGACAAGATGGAACCCTCGGACCGGACGAGCGCAGGTGATGATGGTGAGCAGTCCCTTTGGTGGCGGTCAGGGCCCGGCCGGGCTGCCGCGGCTCCCGACGCCGCCCACCGGCTGGCCGATCGGGTCGTACTCGACCTACGGCGAGGCGCAGCAGGCCGTCGACTTCCTGGCCGAAAGCGAGTTCGCGGTCACCGACGTGACGATCGTCGGCGTCGACCTGATGCTGGTCGAACGCGTTATCGGCCGGCTGTCGTGGGGCCGGGTGCTCGCCGCGGGCGCGATGTCCGGCGCGTGGTTCGGCCTGTTCGCCGGACTGCTGCTGGGGATGTTCGTCAACCAGGGCGGATTCACGCTGCAGCTGCTGACCGGGCTCGTGCTGGGCGTGCTGTCCGGGCTGGCGTTCTCCGCGATCGGCTACCGCGCCTCGCGCGGCCGCCGCGATTTCTCGTCGGCCAGCCAGCTGGTCGCCGGCCGGTACGACGTGCTGTGCCAGCCGCGCAGCGCCGAGCAGGGCCGCGAGCTGCTCGCGAAGCTGGCGCTGCGCCCGCCGCCCGCGACGGCATAACCGCCCACGGGACTTTTTCACCCGTCTTCCCGATGGTTCGCGCGCACCTGGCTGAATCGTTACCGACCCTGCTTGCGGCCGGTGATCGCCGGGCATAGGTTGACCGACACCGGTTGGCCGGTCGTGTCCTCCAGCGCGGCCTGCCGGCAACTGGCACGTCGGGGTGCTGGCTCGGGTCCGCCTCGCCGCGGCGTGCTTTCTGGGGGCGGTGTCGGAAGGCACCGGGTGCACATGGGCGAGGAGGCTTGGATGGGGAAGAAACGGCCCAGCGGAAAGAAACGGGGGCCTACGCGCGCGGCGGCACTGCTCGCCGCGGGCTTGGTGAGCACCGGCCTGGTGGCGGGGTGCGGAACGGCTTCCGGGACGACGATCAACGTCTACTACTCCCCGGAGGACCATTTCCAGACGGTCGTCGACAACTGCAACAAGACCGCCGCCGGGCGGTACCGGATCGTCTACAACAAACTGCAGCGCGGTTCGGACGACCAGCGGATCCAGATGGCGCGCCGGCTCGCCGCCGGCGACACGTCGATGGACGTGCTCGGCCTCGACGTCACCTGGGTCTCGGAGTTCGCCGAGGCGGGCTGGATCGACGAGTGGACCGGGGAGCACAAGGCGGCCGCGTCCGAGGGCGTGCTGAAGGGCCCGCTGGAAACCGCGACGTATCAAGGAAAGCTGTACGCCGCGCCGAAGAACACCAACGTGCAATTGCTCTGGTACGACGACCGCATCACCCCGGCCCCGCCGAAGACGTGGGACGAGATGATGCAGATGTCGCAGCGGCTCAAGAGCGAGCACAAGCCGTATTCGATCGTGTTCACCGGCGCGCAGTACGAGGGCCTGGTCGTCATCTACAACACGCTGGTCGAATCGCTCGGCGGGCACATCCTGTCCGACGACGGGAAATCCGTCGTGATGGACGAGGGCGCGGTGCAGGCGCTGGAGCTGCTGAAGAAGATCACGTCGTCGGGCATCACCGACGCGTCGCTGACGAACCAGAAGGAGGACGACGTCCGGCGGACGTTCCAGCGCGGCGACGCCGCGTTCGAGCTGAACTGGCCGTTCGTGTACGCCTCCTACGCCGAGGAGAAGCCGAAGGACCTGTCGCACTTCAAGTGGTCGGTCTATCCGCAGGCGAAGCCGGGCATTCCGGCGAAGAGCACGATCGGCGGGTTCGACCTGGCGGTGAGCGCCTACTCGCAGCACAAGCCCGAGGCCTACGAAGCGGCGTTGTGCCTGCGCAGCAAGGAAAACCAGAAGGTGTCCGCGATCAACGACGGGGTGCCGCCGACCATCGAGTCGGTGTACCACGACGACACCCCGGTGGACCCGGCCAAGCCGGTGTCGGCGGACAACCCGAACATGGCCGAGAAGTACCCGATGCGCGACGCCATTCTGTCGGCGCTGAAAACCGCCGCGGTGCGCCCGCTCACGCCGGTGTACCAGAACGCGTCCACGGTGATGTCGAAGATCCTTTCCCCGCCGTCGGCGATCGATCCGCAGACGACCGCGCGGAAACTGCGGGAACAGCTCGATGACGCGCTCCAGTCGAAGGGAGTGATCCCGTGACCGTCCAGGATCCCGCCGCGCCCGCCCACGAAGCGGCGCACCGCAAGGGAAAGCCCGCGCTTTCCGAGGGCAAGAAGGCCGAACGGCGGCTCGGGCTGTGGCTTTGCGCGCCCGCGTTCCTCGTGATGATTGCGGTGACCGGGTACCCGATCATCTATTCGGTCTGGCTTTCGCTGCAACGCTACGACCTGCGGTTCCCGGCGAAGCACGAGTTCATCGGCTTCGACAACTACGCCGCGGTGCTCACGAATTCCTACTGGTGGACCGCCTTCGGCACCACGATGTTCCTCACCGTCGTGTCGGTGGCGATCGAATTCGTGCTCGGCATGGGGCTCGCGCTGATCATGCACCGCACGCTCGTCGGCCGCGGACTGGTGCGCACCGTCGCGCTGATCCCGTACGGCATCGTGACGGTGGTGGCCGCGTTTTCGTGGTACTTCGCCTGGACGCCCAAAACCGGGTACCTGGCGAACCTGCTCGGCGAAGGCGCCGCGCCGCTGACCGACCAGTGGCCGTCGCTGTTCATCATCATCCTCGCCGAGGTGTGGAAGACGACGCCGTTCATGGCGCTGCTGCTGATGGCCGGGCTGGCGCTGGTGCCGGACGACCTGCTGAAGGCCGCGGCGATGGACGGCGCGACCGCGTGGCAGCGGTTCACCAAGGTGATGCTGCCGGTGATGAAACCGGCGATCCTCGTCGCGCTGCTGTTCCGCACGCTCGACGCGTTCCGCATTTTCGACAACATCTACGTGCTGACCGGCGGCGCGCAGGACACCGGATCGGTGTCCATGCAGACTTACGACAACCTGGTCAAGGGGCTCAACCTCGGGATCGGCTCCACGATGGCGGTGCTGATCTTCATCACGGTGGCGATCATCGCGTTCCTCTTCATCAAGGTGTTCGGCACCGCCGCGCCCGGCACGGACGACGGGGGGAAGCGCTGATGGCTATCGGAGGTGCGGTCACCACCGGCCGCAAGGTCGGCTGGGGCCTGCTCGACATCCTGGTGCTGGTGTTCGCGATCGTCCCGGTGCTGTGGGTGCTTTCGCTGTCGTTCAAGACGAAAGCGACGCTCACCGACGGCAATTTCATCCCGACGGAATGGACGCTGCAGAACTACGCGGACATTTTCCAGACCACGGAGTTCCTGCACGCGCTGGTGAACTCGATCGGCATCGCGGTGATCTCCACGGTCATCGCGGTGGTGCTGGGCACGATGGCGGCGTACGCGATCGCCCGGCTGGATTTCCCCGGCAAGCAGGTGCTGGTCGGGCTTTCCCTGCTGATCGCGATGTTCCCGCAGGTATCGCTCGTCACCCCGCTGTTCAACATCGAACGCGGGCTCGGCCTTTTCGACACCTGGCCGGGGCTGATCCTGCCCTACATCACGTTCGCGCTGCCGCTGTCGATCTACACGCTGTCCGCGTTCTTCCGGGAAATCCCGTGGGAGCTGGAAAAGGCGGCGAAAATGGACGGCGCGACGCCGGCCCAGGCGTTCCGGAAGGTGATCGCGCCGCTGGCCGCGCCGGGCGTGTTCACCACGGCGATCCTGGTGTTCATCCTCTGCTGGAACGACTTCCTGTTCGCCATCTCGCTGACGTCCACCGAGTCGTCGCGCACGGTGCCCGCCGCGTTGTCGTTCTTCACCGGGTCCTCGCAGTTCGAGGACCCGACCGGCCAGGTGTGCGCGGCCGCGGTCGTGATCACGGTGCCGATCATCCTGTTCGTGTTGTTCTTCCAGCGTCGCATCGTGGCGGGGCTGACGTCCGGTGCGGTGAAGGGCTGACCCATGGCTGAAATCGTTCTCGACAAGGTTTCCAAGCGCTATCCCGACGGCGCGCTCGCGGTGTCCGAAGTGGACATCACGATCGCCGACGGGGAGTTCATCATCCTGGTCGGCCCGTCCGGCTGCGGGAAGTCGACCACGCTCAACATGGTCGCCGGCCTGGAGGACATCTCCTCGGGCGAACTGCGCATCGACGGCAAGCGGGTCAACGAGAAGGCCCCGAAGGACCGGGACATCGCGATGGTGTTCCAGTCGTACGCGCTGTATCCGCACATGAGCGTGCGGGAGAACATGGCGTTCCCGCTTCGGCTGGCCAAAGTGGACGACAAGATCGTCCGGTCCAAAGTGGAGGAAGCGGCGAAGATTCTCGACCTGACCCAGCATCTCGACCGCAAACCGGCCAACCTGTCCGGCGGGCAGCGGCAGCGCGTGGCGATGGGCCGGGCGATCGTCCGCAACCCCAAGGCGTTCCTGATGGACGAGCCACTGTCCAATCTGGACGCCAAACTGCGCGGGCAGATGCGGACGTCGGTGTCGAAGATCCAGAAGCAGCTCGGCACGACCACGCTGTACGTCACGCACGACCAGACCGAGGCGATGACCCTCGGCGACCGCGTCGTGGTGCTGCGGGCCGGGTACGTGCAGCAGATCGGTTCGCCGCAGTTCCTCTACGACAACCCGGCGAACCTGTTCGTGGCCGGGTTCATCGGCTCGCCGTCGATGAACTTCGTTCCCGCGACGCTGGAGAACGGCCAGCTGCGCAGTTCGCTGGGCATCACGCCGCTGACCGACCGGATCCGCCGGATGGCCGAGGCGGCGAACGCCCCGCGCGAGGTGATCATGGGCATCCGCCCGGAACACTTCGAGGACGCCGCCCTGGTCGAATCGGGCCGCGAGGGCGCGACCTTCACCGCGCACGTGGACGTGCTGGAGTCGATGGGTTCGGAGAAGTTCGCGCACTTCACCGTGGACGGCGAAACCGCGACCTCGGCCGAACTCGCGGAACTGGCCGCGGACAGCGGTTCGGCCGACGTCCCCGGCGCGGAATCGCTGATCGTCGCCCGGCTGTCGGCCGAATCGGCGGCCGCGGAGAACCAGGACCTGCAGATCTGGTTCGACGCGGACAAGGTGAAACTCTTCGACCCGTCCGACGGCCGGAACCTCACCTACTCCGACTGACCTAGCGGTCCGGGAAGGACTTCACGGAGCCCTTCCCGGACGCTCAGGGGATCCGCGAAAAGATCGTCGCCGCGGCGGTGCGGGCGGCGGGGCAAGCCGCCTCCCCGCCGGCGCCGCTGGTGTCGACCACGCTCACTGTCGCCTGCTCCGCGCGCCCCGGCGTGGCGGGGGAGGGCTGCACCGTCCGCACCCGGCAGAACGCCCCGTCGGCCGCCACCCGGGCCACCCGGTTGCCGAGCGTCTCCGCCGGCCCCGCCGGAGCCTGCCGCACCACCGCGAACTCCAGGCTCACCTTGTCGAGGATGCAGGAATGCCCGGCGAGCCCGGCCGTCGCGTCGCCGCCCTGCGCCCCGGACGCGCTGAGAATCGCGCACGAATCCACCCGCCCCCACGAGCGGTCCGGCAGGTGCGGATGCCGCACCCGGTTGCCGGACACCGCGTCGAGCACGCCGCCGACCACGTCGTCCGCAGCGGTGCACCGGTCCTCGGCGCTGCCGCGGTCGTCGCCGTCGGTGATCGAAACGGCCAGCCGGACCCCGTCGGCGAACGTGATCGCCCGCCCGCACGTGCGTTCCGGCACGAAACCGGCCTGCTGCACGGAAACCCCGTCCGGCACCTTGCCCGGATACGCGTAGGCCTGCACATTGGGATCGCGCTCGGCGGCGAGCGGACCGATGGTGACCGTCCGGGGGCGCCCGGCCTGCACGAAATCCGCCTGGCACGCGGTGAACGACGAATCGGGCGTGTCGGCAGTGGAGTTCTTGAGCCGCTTCGGGTCCAGCAGGCTGCAGTAGTCGAGCGTGGCGAAGTCCCCGAGCGCCGAGATCGCGGTCAACGGCACCGGCGCGGACTGCGCCTGCTCCGTCGTCGGGGCAGACTCCGCGGAACATCCGGCTCCCGCGAGAAGCACCGAACAGCCGACGGCGAGGACTCCGAGTGGGTTACGCACGGGGTGCAGTATCACCGTGAGTGGCGAAAAATCCAGCCCCCGCCGGGAAATCCCACACTTCGCTGAGTCATCACCGCTGGTCGGAGACGTTCCGGGGAACCCGTTTCGCCGCACGACGGCGATGGCAAGCTGTCCCAGTGCCCCGTGCTCTCGATCAGCCGTCCCCCGTCAAGGTCGTGTTCGAACTCCCGCCCGAGGACGACGATTGGCCGCCGGTGAGCCGGGAAGGGCTGTGGGCGGTTCCGCTCGACCGCCCGGACCACGTCCGGCTGGCTAACGTTCCCTGGTTCGCCCGGAACGCCGCCGAGGGCGACGTTTTCCGCGTCGAACGGGACGAGGAGGGCGTGCTGCGGCCGGTCGAACGGCTGGAGTGGTCCGGGAACTGCACGATCCGGTTGATTGTCCGGGCGGACGGCCCGTTCGCGGGCGACCTGGGCCGAGTGATCGACCACTTCGCCCCGTTCGGCTTCGAGGGCGAAGGGCTCAGCCAATTCGCCATGGTCGGGTTCACGGTCCCGCCGGGAGCGGACCTCGCCGGCGCGAAGCGTGCGCTCGAAGCGGGCAAGGCGGACGGTTCCTGGGCCTACGAGGAGGGCTGCGTCAGTGAGGAATGGCTGGCGGCAGGCCGCTGACCTGCGAGTTCCCTTGCCGACCCCGAGGTGCTCCCCTACCGGACCCCACCCCCTTAGGGGTCCGGATCGTCCCGCGGAGCGATGTGCCCGGCCGCCGCACGTGGTGACATAGAGGTACGAACCCAAACGGGAGGGGAACACGATGTCCGCACCTGTCACCAACCGGCTGAGCCGGCCGCGAGAGGGGCGCATGATCGGCGGCGTCTGCGCCGGGCTCGCCCGTCGCTTCGGGACCACGCCGGGCAAGGTCCGGGTGCTCGCGCTGCTGTCGTGCCTGCTGCCGGGGCCGCAGTTCGTCGCGTACCTGATCCTGTGGGCCGTCATCCCCAGCGACTGACCTGCCGACGCGAGGCCGGGCGAGCTGCCTTGAGGGGGGACGGCTCGCCCGGCTGGCCACCAGCCACTGAGATCGATCGGCCCTCTTCCGCCGTCACACGGGAGGGGGCCGGTCTCATTTCCGCTCGGCGGAAAACCGCTCCCAGGCCGATTGCCGCGTCACCCCGAGCGCCTCGCCGATGCGTGCCCATGCCACGCCGCGCGTCCGCAGCAAATCGACCTGCTCCTGGATCCGCGCGTCCGTCTGCGCGCTGACCTTCGCCATCCGCGGGATGCTCTCCAGGATCTCCTCGTCCGATTTCCGCTCCCAGAGCGTCACCTCGGGCGTCCCCGGCTCGTGTTTCCCGGCCAGGATCTGTGCGCAGAGTCCGACGCAGCCGTCGCAGATGTAGACCCCCGCGCCGGCGATCAGTTTGGCCACCTCGTCGGCCGGTTTGAGGCAGAACGAGCAGTACGAAGTCATCGCGAACCTCCCAGTGTCAGGACTAGCCTGACACGTCAAGGTCGGCCTGACAAGTCACTGCTGGGACCGCAGCGTTTCGATGACCTCCTCGTCCCAGCGGTGCGTCCGGATCAGCCGGTACCGCTCGCACGCGACCCACAGATACGCCTCGGCCTCGGTGCGGTCGCCGATCAGATCGGCCTGCCGCAGCATCGCCACCACCGGCGTGAATTCCTCGTCGAACCAGCGTTGCGCGATGGTCGCGCGGTCGGTGAACCGGCCTTCGTCCTGCATGAGCCGGAAACCCCACGCTTCGACGTGCTCGCCGAGCTGGGCGTAGTTCCACGGATCCGTCATCAGCACCGAGGCGCGGGCGTGCCCGGACAGCGGGACTCGTTCCAGGAACAGCCGCCGGTAGTCCTTCACGATCAGGTCGCCGCGATACCGGATGCCGCTCGGGTTCAGCTTGGTGCGCACGACCGTCACCGAAGCTTCTATTGTGGACAGTCCCTGCGCCAGCGCGACGGAAACCCGGTGGTGGCCGTCGATGATGAAGTGCAGCTCGCCGACCCGGTACACCTCGATCGGCGGGATCGCCTCGCCGCGGCGGGCGGCCAGCGCGAGGCGTTCCCAGCGTTGCCGGACGCGAGCGGAGGTCGGGCGGAAGCGGCGGTCGAAATCGCGGCTCCGGTCGACGGTGCCGACGATCGAGTCCAAGGCGATCACCCGGGTCCCGATCCGCGCCTCGCTGACGTAACCGAGCGCCTGCACCACCTCGTGGAACGGCAGCATGATGTTGACGTCGTCGGGTTCCCGGCGCAGCCACGTGGAAAGCCGGGACAGCACCTGCCGACGGCGGGCCCGGAGGAAGTCGTTTTCGGCGTCGGCGCGCGGGAAACCGGTCGGTCGGGTCATCGCGGGAACTCCATCACCTGATAGCCCACCACATTGCGGATCCGGGTGCGGCCGGCCACGCGGTCGGGCACCGGTTCGCCGTGCGGATGGATGTGTCCGTGCAGCAACCATTGCGGTCGCAGGGTCTCGATCGTGCGGTGCAGACAGGTGAAACCTTGGTGCGGCGGGTCTTCGCGGTCGCCGAGATGCCGCGGCGGCGAATGCGTCAGCAGGATGTCGATTCCGTTGCCGTCCCGCCATTTCCGCCACCGGAACCGCCGCTCCAGCCGCCGGGCGCGGCGCGCCTGCTGCCGTTGCGTCCACTGATTCGGGCCGTCGCGGTAGCGGATCGAACCGCCGAGTCCGGCGATCCGCAGCCCGGCGACGTCGACGATCCGGCCGTCGGCGTTGATCCCGCCCGCGGGGCCGGGCCATTCGGTCGGGAAACCGTCCTTCATGGACAGTCCGCCGTAGCGGGTGAAGCCGCTCAGGTCCGGGTCGTGGTTGCCCGGGACGAACACGCACGGCACGTCGAGCATGCCGGCGAGGAACTCGAGATACGCGAACGGCAGATCGCCGGCGGCGACGACGAGGTCGACCCGCAGCGAGCGGACCGCGGGGGTCCACAGCCGCTCGTCGGCCTCGTCGGCCACCACCAGCGCTTTCGGCATGCGCCAAGGTTACGGCGCGCGCGGCGTCACTTCATGCCGTGCGCGAACCCGGGGTTGAGCGCGATCATCGCGACGATGCCGACGATCCAGACGAGGCACAGCGCGAGAGCCCAGAACTTGAGGTTGGACAGCAACCGGGACATGACGAGACAAACCTCCTGCAACCGGGGGAAGAAAAGGGGGACCGCGAGGGGCGGCTACAACCAGCCGTTCTTCCGGAATATTCGGTACAGCAGCAGACAGATCGCGAGAATGACCGTGACCACGATCGGATAGCCGAACTGCCAGTGCAGTTCGGGCATGTAGTCGAAGTTCATGCCGTAGATGCCCGCGATCATCGTGGGCACCGTGATGATCGCCGCCCACGCGGTGATCTTGCGCATGTCGGTGTTCTGCTGCAGCGAGATCTTCGCGACGGTCGCGTCGACCAGGGTGCTGAGCAGTTCGTCGAACGCCGCCACGCGTTCGGACACGGTGGCGAGGTGGTCGGCGACGTCGCGGAAATACGACCGCACCTCGTCCGGCACCAGCCGCGTGTAGCCCTCGGCGAGCCGCGACACCGGCGTGGCCAGCGGGACCACCGCGCGCCGCAGTTCGAGCACTTCCCGCTTCATCAGGTAGATCTGCTCGGCGCTCACCGACGACCGCGGCGCGAAGACCTGCGCCTCGATCTCGTCGATGTCCGCCTCGATCCGGCTGGTGACCTCCAGGTAGTGGTCGACCACGTGGTCGGCGATCGCGTGCACGACCGCCGCCGCGCCGAGGGACAGCCGCTCCGGATCCTCGTCGAGGTCACGGCGCAGCCGGGCCAGGCCGGAGTGGTTGCCGTGCCGGACGGTGATCACGAAATCGCGGCCGAGGAACACCATCAGCTCGCCGGTTTCCACGATCTCGTTCGCCGTGGTCGGCGACTGGTGCTCGACGTAGCGGACTGTCTTCAGCACCAGGAACAGCGTGTCGTCGTAGCGCTCCAGCTTCGGCCGCTGATGTGCCTCCAGCGCGTCCTCGACGGCCAGTTCGTGCAGGCCGAAGGTGTCCGCGATGCCCTGGATCTGGTCGGAATCGGGCTCGTGCAAGCCGATCCAGACGAAACCCGCGTGCCGCTTGCGCACCTCGCGGATCGCCTCGGCGTGCGTCCAGCGTCCGGGCAGCCGCTTGCCGTCGACATACACCGCGCAGTCGACGACATAGGCCGACAGCGGCACCGGGATCGGCCGGTCGAGATTGGCCTTGGCCCGGTTGTTGCCGCGGCCGCGAAGGCCGCCTAGCGAGGGAATGGCAGGCATGGGTTCTCCTGGGCAGACGTCGTGAAGCACGAAGACGACGGCCAGGCGGACTGCGGCGTCCGTCCGGCGGCACCGTGAGTTCCCGGACGCGGGCCTACCAGGAGGAAAAACGGCCGGCCGGCGAGGCGGGAACGCACGTACTACTAGGGAGCGGACTATCACCACTGCTCATGAGCGGTCCCTCACCTCCTTTCGGCCGGGGCACGCCAAGGCGTGCGAAGTGGCAGGGGTCGCGTTGACGCGCGATCACCGATGGTCGAGGGTACTCCTCACCACGGATACGTGTCGCACCTGGTTCGGCAGGTGTTACCCGGACAGGAGGCGCAAGCGTGCAATTCGGCCGGTATTACGAGGAGTTCGAGGTCGGCGCGGTCTACAAGCACTGGCCCGGCAAGACCGTCACCGAATACGACGACCATCTGTTCTGCTTGCTCACGATGAACCACCACCCGCTGCACCTGGACGCGCACTACGCGGGCGAGACGACCGATTTCGGCAAGAACGTCGTGGTCGGCAACTACATCTACTCGCTGCTGCTCGGCATGTCGGTGCCCGACGTGTCCGGGAAGGCGATCGCCAACCTCGAGGTCGAATCGCTCAAGCACGTCAAGCCGACGTTCCACGGCGACACGATTTACGGCGAGACCGAGGTGCTCGACAAGACCCCGTCGAAGTCCAAGGACGACCGGGGAGTGGTGTACGTCGAGACGCGAGGGTACAAACAGGACGGCACCATCGTGTGCATTTTCCGGCGCAAAGTGATGGTGCCGAAGCGGTCCTACGGCGACACCCGCGGCGGGGAGCAGCCCGGCCGTCCGACGCCGCACGAGTGATCGATCCGCCGCGAAGAGGAGCACGGGTGGCTATCGCCCTGGAAGAGATCAAGCGCCGGTTGCGCAACTTCGCCGAGGTGGAGGCGCGCGGGGTTTCGCCGCTGTATGACCACCTCGCGACGCACGCGGCCGAGGACGACGACGTCGCCGCCCTGCTGACCGACGCCCGCGACGGCGAAGCGCGCGGCACCTTGCTGTTCGCCGCCGCGCACCGGCTGGTGCAGGCGGATCCGATCCACCCGCTGTCGCGGTACTACCCGTCGGTCGGCGGGTTCGACGGCGTCGACGGCGAGACCTGGCCGTTGTTCCGCTCGTTCCTGCTGGAGCGCGCGGACCAGGCCCGCGAGATCATCTCGACGCGCTACACGCAGACGAACGAGGTGCGCCGCGCCGCGCTGCTGTACCCGGCGGTCGCGGCGGCGGCGAAGGAGGCGGGCGGCAAGATCGCGCTGCTCGAGGTCGGCTGCAGCGCGGGCTTGCTGCTGGGGCTCGACCGGTTCGGCTACCGCTACCAGTGCGACGGCGGCGAACAGCTCACGGCCGGCCCGGCGAAGGCCGCGGTCGGGCTGCACTGCTCGATCGACGTCGCCTCGGGCGCTCGGTTGCCGAAGCTGCCCAAGAAGGTCGCGGTGGCGGCCCGGGCAGGACTGGACCGGGCTCCGGTGGACCTCTCGGACGAGGACGAGCTGGCCTGGCTGGAGGCGTGCGTCTGGGCGGATCAGGTCGACCGGATCCGGCTGCTGCGCACGGCCGCCGCGGAACAGCGGAAGCACGCCCCGGAACTGATCGCCGGGGACGCGGTGGACGACCTGGCTTCGGCGGCTTCGCGACTGCCCGCTGAACTGCCGTTGGTGGTGCTGACCAGCCACGCGCTGGCGTACGTCGGAGACCGGCGCGCGGATTTCGTGGCCGAACTGGCGCGGCTGTCCTCGACCCGGCCGGTGTGGTGGGTGAGCCAGGAGTTCTACCGGGCCGGGCTGGAGACGGTTCTTCCCGGCCGGGACGACCTGTCCTCGATCGGCGAGCCCGCGATGGCGGTGCTGGGCCTGACGACCTGGGCCGACGGGAAGCCGCAGGCCCGCGCGCTGGCCCGGACGGCTCCGCACGGCCAGCGGATGACCTGGCTCTCGTGAGTGGCGATCACGGTTAGAACCGGGATCGCCACTCACGACGCCGTCCTGCACCGTGCGTAACCTGTGTCACAGTCACCCCTTCAGTCACACCACTCCGCGGCGGCCGGGCTGGGGCTACCGATGCGCGTCCGGCAATATCGAATACGCGTTCCGCGCATTTTCCGTGCTCATCGCGGATGCTTGAACGCCTGCGAAACTTTCCGCCAACTCCGCAATCCGTTCCGAATCGCGGACGCGGCCCGGGGCAATACGGAATTGACCGCTCCGGGTTACGCGGCGGGCAACGCATTCCAGTCACGCAACGTCACCAGGAGCTGGTCCACCAGGTGGCCCGCTTCGTCTAAATTGACCAGTTCGGCCGAGTTGACCCACCGCGCGTCGGTGGCGTCGTCGCCCGCGGTGAGGGTTCCGCCGGTCCACGTGCATTCGTAGTCGTGGATGTCGTAGGAGCCGCGGACGACCGAGCCGGTCAATGTGTGCGGTCTCACGTCCAGCCCGGTCTCCTCGCGGAGCTCCCGGATGACGGCTTCGTGGTCCGTTTCGCCCGGTTCGACCCGCCCGCCGGGCAGCGACCACTGGCCTTTCCCCGGGTCGTGCGCGCGCCGGATGAGCAGGAGTCTGCCCTGGTCGTCGAACACAATGCCGCCGACGCAGCGCTCGAGGCCGTCCATCCCGCGACGGTAACCGACCCCGGGCGCACCCCCTAGCGTTCGGGAACCTGTACACGGAGAGTAGCCGTACGGTACACTTCGAGCGCCTGGCTGACCCATGCGCGGGACTTTCCTCCCGCGTGAGTGGTCAGTGCGGTACAACGTAGAAAGTCAGTTTTCCGGGTGTCATGGAAGAGACGGGATTGATCGCTGTGAACGCGAAGAAGCTTGCGGGACTCGTGGGTATCGCGTTGGTGCTGTTCTTCGTGATCGCCCAGCCGGGCCATGCTGCCGGTCTTGTCAGCAACATTGTTGACTTCCTCCGCAGCTCGGCCGAATCGGTGATCACGTTCGTCAGCAACATCTTCCACTGACGGCAGGGGATACCCTCGGACCATGTTCGCGCCACGCGACCCTGACGAGTACCTCCTCGACACCGAGCGGCGGGTCATCCGGATCCGCCGCCACTGGGCGGTGCTCCTCTGGGACACGTTCGAGGCAGCGGCGCTGCTGATCGTGTGCGTGCTGGTGTCGTATCTGCTGCCGCCCTCGATGTGGGTGGTGCAGAACATCCTCTGGTACGTCGCGCTGGCGGTGGTGCTGCGGTTCGCCTACGTGATCATCGAGTGGTGGGTCGAACGGCTGGTCGTCACCGACAAACGGTTCGTGATGACCACCGGCGTCTTCACCACCAAGGTGCTGATGATGCCGATCAGCAAGGTCACCGACCTCACCTACCAGCGTTCGGCCTGGGGCCGGATGCTGGGCTACGGCACGATGGTCGTCGAATCGGCGGGGCAGATCCAGGCGCTGAACCGGATCGACTACCTGCCGCGGCCCGAGGAGTTCTACGACACGATCTCCGAGCTGGTGTTCGGCGACAAGCAGAAGCAGGCCGAACGGTTCTCGATGATCAAGGCGCAGCGCGCGGCGCGGGGCAAGAAGCCGGTCGGCTGACGCCGGAGCGCGTCGGCACTGGTCCCGGCGCCGGGGTGACGCAGCGCATCGTTGAGAATGAGTCCGATGCGCATCGACCTGCACGCCCACTCCACGGCCTCCGACGGTACCGACAGCCCTGCCGAGCTCGTCGGCGCTGCCGCGCGGGCCGGTCTCGACGTCGTCGCGATCACCGACCACGACACCACCGCGGGCTGGGAACCGGCCGCCGCGGCCCTGCCCGCCGGGATGACGCTGGTGCCGGGCGCGGAACTGTCGACGGTCTCGATCGACCCGGAAACCGGCTACGAGATCAGCGTGCACCTGCTCGCGTACCTCTTCGACCCGGCCGCGCCCGCGATCGTCGAGGAACAGACGCGGCTGCGCGTCGAACGGCGCACCCGGCTGCGGCGGATGGCCGAGCGGATGGCCGCCGACGGCCTCCCGGTCGACGCCGACGAAATCCTGGGCCTGCTGCCGGAGGACTCGCCCGCCGGCCGGCCGCACCTCGCGCAGGCGCTCGTCCGCGCCGGGCTGGTCAGCTCCGTCGACGAGGCGTTCGGCGACTACCTGCACAGCCGCCGCGGCTACTACGTCGCGCGCCGCGACACGCCGGTCGAGGAAGCGATCGACATGGTCACCGCGGCCGGCGGGGTGACCGTGATCGCGCACCCCTTCGCGTTCAGCCGCGGCGCGACGATCAGCGAGGACACGCTGCGCGACCTGGCCGCCCGCGGGCTGACCGGCGTCGAGGTCGACCATCCCAACCACGATCCGGCCACCCGGGCGCGCACCCGCGAACTGGCCGACGAGCTGGGCCTGGTCCGCACCGGGTCGAGCGACTACCACGGCACGAACAAGACCATCGGGCTCGGCCAGGAAACGACCGAACCGGACCAGCTGGAGGAATTGGTGGGGCGGGCGACCGGCTTCCCAGTGGTGAAGGGCTGAGATGGCCGTCTCGGATTTCTTCGACGCGAAGCTCTTCATGAGCGCGACGATCACCCTCGTCGTGATCATGGACCCGCCGGGCACGGTGCCGGTGTTCCTGAGCCTGGTCGGCCGCAAACCGATGGCGACGCGGGTCAAGGCGGCCCGGCAGGCGGTACTGGTGTCGCTGCTGGTCATCTCGCTGTTCGCGGTGGCCGGGCAGGCGATTCTGGCGTATCTGGGCATCGGCATCCCGGCGCTGCAGGGCGCGGGAGGGTTGCTGCTGTTGCTGATCGCGTTGCAGCTGCTCACCGGCAACGCGGGCAGCAACGAGCCCGAAGCGACCGAGGACGTCAACGTCGCCCTCGTCCCGCTCGGCACGCCCCTGCTGGCCGGGCCGGGCGCGATCGCGGCGACCATCGTGTTCGTCCGGCAGGCGGACGGTCATGTCGGCGCCTACATCGCGCTCGCGCTGGCGATCGTGACCGTGCATTTCGTGCTGTACACCTGCATGCGGTTCTCCGGCGTGGTCATCCGGCTGATCAAGGAAAGCGGCATCACGCTGCTGGCGAAGATCGCCGGTCTGCTGCTCGCCGCGATCGCCGTCGAACTGGTCGCGAATTCGGTGCAGGGCTTCATCGCGGGCGGCTAGCTTGGCGGCCCACGCCGGAAAGTGTCGGTGGGGGTGCGTAGCGTGGGCGGCGATGGAAGGGGGCGGCGTGAAAGAACAGCTGGGGTTCGACTTCGGCGTCGAGCAACCGCAGCGGCTCACCAAGGTGTCGCCGGCGCGGCTGAGCACCTTTGACGATTGTCCGCGCCGGTACCGGCTGGCGTACCTCGATCGGCCGACGCCGCAGCGCACCGGGCCGTGGGCGCACAGCACGCTGGGCGCGGTGGTGCACAACGCGTTGCGGGCGCTTTTCGACCTGCCAGTGGCGAAACGGACGCCGCAGCGGGCGATCGCGCTGGTGGCCGAGCACTGGAAGGACGCCGGTTTCGCGGACGACGACCAGGCCGCGCGCTACCGTGCGCGCGCGAAAGGCTGGGTCGCGGAGTACGTGGAGGACAACGACGTCAGCGACGATCCGGTGGGCCTGGAACGCTGGGTGTCCGCGCCGGTCAGCACGACCGGCGGCCGCCCGACGATGATCATCGAAGGCCGAGCCGACCGAATCGACCAGCGCGGCGGCGAACTGGTGATCGTGGACTACAAAACCGGCCGCCGAGCGCCGGACGAACACGAGGCCCGTGCTTCGCAGGCCTTGGCGATGTACGCCGTGGCGGCCAGCCGCACCTTGCGCATGCCGTGCACGAAGGTCGAGTTGCACCACCTGCCCTCCGGCACGATCGCCGCGGCGGAACACACGCCGGAAACCTTGAAGCGGCACCTGGAACGCGCCGAGGAGACCGCCGGAGATCTGCGGTTGGCAGCAGATACCCTGGACGCGGGCGGCGACGGAGACACGTTGTTCCCCGCCCGCCCCGACCGCCGCTGCGCATGGTGCGACTTCCGCCCGAGCTGCGTGGCGGGACAGCAGACCGCCCCTGCCGCGCAACCGTGGGATTTGCTTGCGCCGTAGGGGTTTCCCGAGATGTGGATTGGACCCGAGGATCGTGGCGGCACCGAACATGGAGGAACCGGCCCACGGTGAGGCTGCTGCTGCCCTGGGTGGTGGTGATGCCACGGGCGCCGGGGTTCGCGGTGCGGGGATTGAAGATCGGGACGCTCGCTGGGCGGCTCAGGAGCGGGGCGTTCGCGGTGCCGCGGGGGAGGATCTTGCCGTGGTGAGGAATGGCGGTGAACTTCGTGCGGAGGGCCGTGCTGGTGATGCGGCGGGTCCTCGCACGGCTGCTGGCCGTGCGGCGGTGAGTGGTGGTGCGGGGGACGCGGCTGCGGCTCAAGTTCGCGGGGTCGCTGCCGGTGTGGTGGGGGATCGCGGTGTGCGTTCTGGTGGGGGTGCGAGGGGTGTCGGCGGCTCGGTGGAGGGGCGTGCTGATGCTGCGGGCTTGAGTGATGGCTCGGCTGTGGACGGCGGTGCTGCGGCGGTGAGTGGTGGTGCGGGGAACGGGGCTGCGGCTCAAGATCAGGCGGCTGCCGCCCGTTCGGCAGGGGACCGCGGTGTGCGTTCCGGTGGCGTTGCAAGGGGTGTCGGCGCGGCGACGGGTCGTTCTGATGCTGCGGGCGGGAATGGTGCTTCCGCTGTGGACGGCGGTGCGGCGGTGGCGGATCGTGCGGCTGTGAGTGGCGGCAGCGCGGAGAATGGGGCTGCGGCTCAAGATCGGGCGGTCGCTGCCGGTGCGGCGGGGGATCGCGGTGTGCGTTCCGGTGGGGTTGCGAGGGGTGTCGGCGGCTCGGTGGATGGGCATGCTGATGCTGCGGGCGGGAATGGTGGTTCCGCTGTGGACGGCGGTGCGGTGGCGGATCGTGCGGCCGTGAGTGGCGGCAGCGCGGAGAACGAGGCCGCAGCTCAAGTTCGCGCGGCCGCGGCCGGTGCGGTGGGGGATCGCGGTGCGTATTCCGGTGGCGGTGCAAGGGGTGTCGGCGGCGCGGCGGAGGGTCGTGCCGACATCGCGGCCACCAATGGCGGTTCGGCTATGGACGGCGGTGCGGGGGAGGATCGTGCGGCTGCTGGTCGCGCAGCGGCGAATGGTGGCAGAGCGGAGAACGGGGCTGCAGCTCAAGTTCGCACGACCGCTGCCCGTGCGACCTCCCGCGAGTCGGCGGATGGTCGTGCAGCTGCGAGGCGCCCCGCTGCGGTTATCCATGACTCAGCGGCAACCAGTCACACCGTGAGCGATGCGGCGGACGCTCAGCATCCCTCGGCGGAGGGGGATGCGGTTATCCATCACTCGGCGGCCAACGGTGCGGGAAGCAACCACGAGGCTGCGGTTATCCAGGAAACCCTCGCGCGCGATGACGCGACCGGCGGTGACGCGGCGTCAGCCAAGGCAGCACCTGAGCACTTTGGAGCGTCCGCGAGGCGCAAACCCCGCGGGCGGTGGTGGCGTGGGTTCACCGGGTCGGTCGCCGCGGGGATGGCAGTCCTGGCCGTCGGGGTGCTTGTCGTGGGCTTGTTGTGTCTCGTGAACGGGGCACCCGGGCCTGGCCTGCTCAAGGTGGTCGGGCATCCGGTCGCGGCCGTCGGGATGCTTGCGCTGCAACGGATTGCCGACCACCGCACCGGGAAAGTGGCGGTGGGGGCGGGGGTTGGCGTGCTGGTCGTCGCGGGAGTGGCGTTCGGGGTGTTGTGGTGGTTCTGACGCCAGGTCAGCGCAGGGCGGCCAGGGTCGGGCCACGCTGCTCCAGCAGTACCGGGCCCAGTGCGGTGAGGCGGACTGGGCCGGTGTAGGCGCCGCGGTCGACGCCTACTGTGCGGAGGGTCGCGCCGTTCGTTTCGTTCAGTACGGCCAGTCCGCCGCGGATCGGGACTACCAGTTGGGTCGCGAAGGTGATTCCTGGGCCTAGGGTGCCGTCTAGGGTCCAGCGGGGCGACAGGTCGTCTCGGGACAGCGCAACGGTTTTGGAGCCGCTGAACCAGTAAATCCCCGCTGCGGTGCGGGTCGTTGCTTCGGTGCCGCCGACGGGGTCGTTCGCGGTGTCCGCGGCGGGGAGATCCATTGGGTAGGCGGCTTTTTGCGAACCGTCCGCGCCGTAGACGACGTACAGCTTCTGGTCCGGCAGCAGCACCCCGGTGAGGTCGCCCGACATCGCGATGACCCGGGCTCGCTTGCCAGCCAGCAGGGCGGTGTAGGTGACCTTCGGTTCGTCCTCGTGCTCGGCGGTCGCCTTGTAGACAGTCAGCCGGTCCGTACGGTCGCCGGGGCAGCGTTCGATCACGCCGATTTTGTCGGCGGCCACTGCTACCGTGCCGTAGGTGCAGTTGGGGCGCGGTTGCTTGTTCGCATTTTGCAGGAACGGGACTTTGCCGTACTCCATGCTCTTCACGAGATCGTCGCGCCACGTGTCGAGAAGATGTTTGCCGGTCGTCGTGACGTGGCTGCCGTCGTTGACGAGACGGGTGCCGAGTTCGGCGTCGCCGTTGCGCTGGGCGGTGATGCGGCCGGTGGCGGGGTCGAGCTGGGTGACCTCGCTGCAGCCCATGGTCTTGTGGTACACCGCGTTCACCCGGCCCCATGCAGTGTCCACAGTGCACAGTTGCAGGTTCTCGCGGGTGTAGTGCCAGCGGATCTGCCCGGTGAGCGGATCGCGGCCGGCGACCTCGCTGCCGTCCGCGGTGGTGACGGTGTCGGACTGTCCGATCGGGATCGGCGTCGCCGAACTCGGGGCCTGCCACAGCTGCGTCATCGACCCGGGCACCGAGGACGGCGGCGCGGGGAGCGCGTGCGGCGGAGCCGCGAGCGCGCGGCTGGTGTGCAGATTGTCGCTGGTGGCGGCGACGATCGCGGCGACCACCGCGACCACGACGACGATCGCCCCCGCGATCAACCGGTCCCGCCCGCGATTCCACGGCGAACGGCGGGCTTTTCCGGGCCGCGCAACGGGATCTGCGGCGGGTTGGCGGGGGAGGAGGTTTTCGGAACCGTACGACCTGGCAGCGGTGCTGGCGCCCGTGGCGGGTTCGTCGGTGACGCGCGCGATCGGGCCGGTTTGCTCCTCGGCGGTGACCGGCGGGGTCACGGGGGTGGCGTCTGAGGCTAAAGCCTGGGCGGCCGGGTCTGCGGATTGGGGGCCGCGAACGGGTGATGCGGTGGCAGGGCTGCTTGGGGGTGCCGCGGGGGAGTCCGCAGTTGGTGCGGGGGTGTTTCCTGTGGAGGGGGAGGCGGCCTCGGCGGGCTTGTGTGCTTCGGGGGAAGCTTCGGTCGGGTTGGCGGTGACCGGGCTGCTTGGGGTTGCGGCAGGGGAGTCTGCAGCTGGTGCGGGGGTGTTTCCTGTGGAGGGGGAGGCGGCCTCGGCGGGCTTGTGTGCTTCGGGGGAAGCTTCGGCCGGGTTGGCGGTGACCGGGCTGCTTGGGGTTGCGGCAGGGGAGTCTGCAGCTGGTGCGGGGGTGCTTCCTGCGGAGGGGGAGGCGGCCTCGGTGGGCCTGTGTGCTCCGGGGGAAGCTTCGGTCGGGTTCGCGGTGGCAGGGCTGTTTGGGGCTGCTGCCGGGGTGTTTCCTGCGGAGGTGGCGGCCTCAACAGGCCTCTGTGACCCGGCGGAAGCTTCGGTCGGGTTCGCGGTGGCAGGGCTGCTTGGGGTCGCGGCAGGGGAGTCTGGAGCTGCCGCGGCAGATCCGGGGGTGTTTCCCGCGAAGGGCGAGGACGCCTCAGCGGCCCCGGGCGAGTCCGCAGCAGACTGGGGCAGGTCTCCGGCTGGTGCGGCAGCGCTTCCCACAGAGCCCGGGACGGCCTCAGCGCGCCCGGATCCGGCGGAAGCCTCGGCAGGAGTCGGCAGCCCGGCCTTTGCGGAGGACTGGTCAGCCGACGGCGAAGTCGGACCGGCCCCCGCGGCACCCCCCTCCGAGACGTGCGCCCCGGCCGGAAAGTCCGGCCGGGGGCGTTCGTCGGGATTCGCGGGAGTGCCCGCTACGTTCGATCCGGGTTCGGGGGGCGTTTCGTCGGTGCCGTTCCCGTGGTCGTTCACGTAACTGACTCCCGGTGTGTCGCTCAGTCTGCCGACGCAGGTGTATCAGATGCGGACGGGCGGCGGCGACGGCGGCGGCGGGCCGGGCGTTCCGCGGTCTCTCCGGAGTCGGACGTCGTCGCGGGGGTGGCGTTGCCGGTGGAGGTCGCCGGGCCGGTCGCGTCCGCTCCCGAGCGGGTGCGCCGGCGCGTCCGGGGGCGTTCTTCCTGCTGGTCGGACGCCGTCGAAGCGGTGGCGTCCGCGGCTTCTACCGCCGCGGCCGCACGAGCGCCGCCTCGGGTTCGTTTGCGCGGGGTTCGGTTGCGTTTGCGCGGGGCTTCCTCTTCCGAAGAAGCAGAAGCGGCAGAACCTCGACGGCCGCCGCGGCGTTTGCCGCCCAGGTCTTCTTCCTTTTCCGCGGACAGGCCAGCTCGGGTGCGCTTCGACAGCGGCAAGCGGCCCTTCGTGCCCTCCGGGATGCCCAGGTCGCTGAACAGGTGCGGCGACGACGAGTACGTCTCCACCGGCTCCGCCAGGTCGAGGCCCAGTGTGTCCGAGATCAGTTTCCAGCGCGCTTCCTCGTCCCAGTCGACCAGGGTGATCGCGACCCCGGTGCGGCCCGCGCGGCCGGTGCGGCCGATGCGGTGCACGTAGGTCTTCTCGTCCTCCGGGCACTGGTAGTTGATCACGTGCGTGACGTCGTCGATGTCGATGCCGCGCGCCGCGACGTCCGTCGCCACCAGCACGTCGACCTTGCCCGAGCGGAACGCGCGCAGCGCCTGCTCGCGCGCGCCCTGTCCGAGGTCGCCGTGCACCGCGGCCGCGGCGAAACCGCGTTCGACCAGGTCGTCGGCGATCTTCTGGGCGGTGCGCTTGGTGCGGCTGAAGATCATCGTGAGCCCGCGGCCCTCGGCCTGCAGCGCCCGCGCGATCAGCTCCGTCTTGTCCATCGAGTGCGCGCGGTAGACGAACTGCGCCGTGCGCTCGTGGATCGCGCCCGCGTCGTTCTCCTCGGCCCGGATGTGCGTGGGCTGGTTCAGGAACGTCCGGGCGAGCGTGATGATCGGGCCCGGCATCGTGGCGGAGAACAGCATCGTCTGCCGCTCGTCCGGCACCATCCGGAGGATCCGCTCGATGTCCGGAAGGAAGCCGAGGTCCAGCATCTCGTCGGCCTCGTCGAGGACGAGCCCGCGGATCTTGCCGAGCACCAGGTGCTGCTGTTCGGCCAGGTCGAGCAGCCGGCCCGGCGTCCCGATGACGACGTCGACGCCCTTGCGCAGCGCCTCGATCTGCGGCTCGTACGGCCGCCCGCCGTAAATCGCCAGCGTGCGGATGCCGAGGTGCTTGCCCGCGCCCTTCAGGTCGTTCGCGACCTGGATGCACAGCTCGCGCGTCGGCACCACGACCAGCACCTGCGGGGTGCCGTCGCCGGGCACCTGCACGCGGTGCAGCAGCGGGACGCCGAAGCCGAGCGTCTTGCCCATGCCGGTGCGGGCCTGGCCGATGAGGTCGTCGCCGGCCATGGCCAGCGGCAGGGTCAGCGCCTGGATGGCGAACGTGTGCTCGATGCCCGCCTCGGCGAGCGCTTTGACGATTTCGGGTTTCACTCCGAACGACGCGAACGTCGGCGACTCCTCGGTCACCGGGGCACCGGCCTGCAGCGGGTGCGACGTGTCCAGCGCGGCCGGCCCGTTTTCGCTGTGCTCGAGGGCGACAGCGGGGCTGGCCTGCGCGGTTTCGGTCTGTTCGGTTGTGGACTGTTCTGCGGTCAGGGTGATCGCCTCTCTCGTGACCAGCGCGCACAGGCCGGTTGTCACTCGACACTCGACCGGGGGCCTGACTCGCACCGCGGCCTCTGCGATGGAGGCCAGTGGTGCCGGAGCCGCCCTCCCGGGAATGCCGCTGGGAGGCGTGCACGCACACTTGCGGCGAACCCCGGCTGCCCTGGTGGCACCGGCCGTTCGCCTGGTTCCCGCCGCTCCCGGGGCCCTTGAGAAAAAGGCGGTCCGGCGCGGCGAAGCTTCTGTTTATCCCTCCCCACTCTACCTGGTCAGCCGTTTTCCGGGGAATACCGGGAGCGGCGGCGCGGCGTGGGATCGGTCTCTTCGCGGCGCGGGCCTGCGGTTCGGCGATACCCTCGTCGCCGTGACCGACCCCGCCGTGCCCGCAGAGCCCGCCGCATCCCCGCCCACGATCAGCGAAGGCGTCGTCGACCTGCTCGGCGTGATCGCCTACCTGGAGCTGTCCGCGTTCGACCGGATGGCCGAGGACGCCCGCAGCGCGCCGACGCTCGCCGGCCGGGCCGCGCTCGCCTCGATGGCGGCCGCCGAGATCGGGCACCTCGATCTGCTGACGAAGCATCTGGCCGCGAACGGCGTCGCGGTCGAGGACGCGATGGCCCCGTTCGTGTCGCAGGTGGACGCCTGGCACGCCTCCACCCGGCCCAAATCATGGCTGGAGTCGCTGGTCAAGGCGTACGTCGGGGACGGGCTCGCGGCCGACCTCTACCGCGAGATCGCGAACTGGCTCGACCCGGAGACCAAGGAGCTGGTGCTGACCGTGCTCGCCGACACCGGGCATTCGGCGTTCGCCGAGCGCGAAGTCGCGGCCGGGATCAAGGCCGATCCGAAGGCCCGCGACAAGCTCGCGCTGTGGGGGCGGCGGCTGCTCGGCGAGGCGCTCACCCAGGCGCAGTACGTGGTGGCCGAACGCGATGGCCTGGCCGAACTGATCGTCGCCGGGTCCGGCGACCTCGCGGGAATCGGCGCGCTGTTCCGCCGGTTGCAGCAGGGGCACACCAAGCGCATGCAGGCACTGGGGCTGGGCTGAGCCGAGTGGTCGCGAATCACCCGCTGGTCGCGCGCCACCGCGGCGGCCCGCTTCGGTTAGCCTTGCCGGGCGTAGTCACAACGAGTTTCCAGCGGAGGTCCCACGTGGAGGTCAAGATCGGCATCAAGGACACGCCGCGCGAGCTGGTGGTGTCCAGTGGCCAGACTCCCGAAGAGGTGGAGAAGCTGGTCGCCGAGGCGCTGACGGCCGGTGACGGGCTCTTCCGCCTCAACGACGAGAAGGGCCGCAAGTACCTGGTCCCGTCCGACCGCATCGCGTACGTCGAGATCGCCCCGTCCGACGTCCGCAAGGTCGGGTTCGGCGTCGGCGACTGAGCCAAGCCGTACACGAAAGGCCGCCCCGGAGATCGCTTCCGGAGCGGCCTTTTCGCGTAGTCAGCCCTGGTCAGGCAGGGTCAGGCGGGGTCAGGCAGTCGCTTCCTCGACCTCGGCCAGCGTCTTCGGGACCGCGAACGGCGGCGTGGACGTGCCGGCGAGCCGGTAGCGGCCCCACGGGTCGGGATCGGACAGCTCGCCCTCGGCGGTGTGCTCGCCGACCCGCACCTCGCACGCCTTCTTCCGCCCGCCGATCGCCTCGGCCAGCTTCGGGTTCGCGGCGACGCGGCCGTACCAGTGGTAATACCCGTCGATCGGCTGGAAATAGCCGCGCAGATCGACCTCGGCGGACACCTGCTCGCCGTCGACGACCAGCGTCGCGGTGCCCGTGTAGCCGTCTTCGTCGCTCATCCGGAGTCCTCTCGTCAGCCTGCGTCGCTGTTCGTGCCTTCTTCGGTGCGTCCGAGCTGGACGACCTTGTTCTCCTCGAGCGGCAGGTTCGGGTCGATCACCACGCCTTGCTGGCGGGTGAGCCCGTCGATCGCCGCCCAGATGATCTGGGTCAGGTACTCGACCACCGAATCGCGGCCCATCGAACGCCGGTCCAGCCACCATTCGCCGGTGCTCTGGACCATGCCGACGATCCCGTGCGCCCACGGTTCGGCCGCGCCGGAGTCCATGTTGAACATCCGCATGTAGTCGCCGAGCAGGGCGGTCAGCGCGGTGGCGATGACCTCCTTGTCCTCCGCGACGACGTCCGAATCGGCGGTTTTGCCCGGCAGCCCGCCGTGTGCCAGCAAGCGGTACAGGTTCGGGTGTTCTTCGATGACGCCGAAGAACGCGTCGAGCGCCATCCGGATCCGCGGCACCGGCGCGAGTTCCGCGTTGATCGCCGGGATGAGCCGCTCGAACAGGATCTCCGTGCCGCGCTGGCCGAGTGCGACGTACAGGTCGGCCTTGTCCTCGAAATGCCGGTACAGCACGGGTTTCGTGACGCCGGCTTCCGCGGCGACGTCCTCCATGCCGAGTTCGGGACCGTGCGCGTCGAGCGCGCGCAGGGCCGCTTCGACGAACTCCGCGCGGCGCGCGATGCGGTGCTTGCGCCAGCGATCGCGGCGGGCGTCCCCGGTGTCCGCCGGATCTTTCCCGGTGTCGGCCGCCTGCTTGCCGGACTGCTTGCTGGAGCGCTTGACACGTTCGATCACGGCGGTCATGCTACCAGAGGTAACTGTTACCACGGGTTACATGTTCTGTGGGAGCAGGCGGTACGCGGCTTCTCGATTCAACGGCGAGTCAGGCGCTGGAAGGGGCTGATGATGACGCGGACGCTCAAGGTGACCGACCGGGAGGCGACGGCACAGCGGTTGCTGAAGTCGGCGGCGAACAAGTTCTACGATCCGGACGTCGACATCGACTGGGACGCGCCGCTGGTCGAGGGCAAGCGGTACATCCTGCCGGAGCGCTCGTCGCTCTACGGCACTCCGCTGTGGGACCGGCTGAGCCCGGAGCAGCGGATCGAGCTGGGCAAGCACGAGATGGCCAGCATCGCGACCACCGGGCTGTGGTTCGAGATCCTCTTGATGCAGATGCTGCTCAAGGAGGTCTACGAACAGGACCCGACGACCGCGCACGCGCAGTTCGCGCTCACCGAGATCGCCGACGAATGCCGGCACTCCACGATGTTCGCGAGGATGTCCGCGCGGATCGGCTGCCCGACCTACGGCCCGGTGCCGGTGCTGCGGCAGCTCGCGAAGCTGATGCCGACCATTTCCTACGGCCCGGCGCGCTACGGCGCGATCCTGGTGGCCGAGGAGGTGCTCGACCGGCTGCAGCGCGAGCAGATGAACGACGACCAGATCCAGCCGCTGGTCCGGATGGTCAACCGGATCCACGTGCTGGAGGAGGCGCGGCACGTCACCTTCGCCCGCGAGGAAGTCACCCGCGGGATGGCGAAACTGGGTCGCGCGGAGGTCGCCTACCAGCAGTTCAGCATCGCGCTGATCTCGTACTTCGTGACGCGGGCGTTCATCAACCCGAACGTCTACAAGGCGGTCGGGATCCGGCCGCGCGAGGGCGTCGAGACGGCGCTGAACAACCCGCATTGGCGCGCGACGATCGCGTGGGCGGGGGAGAAGATCATGCCGTTCCTGCAGGAGTCCGGGCTGGTCGGGTTGCCAGGGAAACCGTTCTGGCGCAAGTCTTTCCTGTTGCCGGAGGGCAAATGACCACCGTAGAGCGGCTTCGCAATCCGGCTCGCGAGCATCGGTTCGTGACCAGCGACGGCTGTGCGCTGCACGTCGAACTGAGCGGTCCGGCCGACGCCGCGGTGACGCTGGTGCTGGTGCACGGCTGGACGCAGGACCACCGCACGTGGGACGGGGTCATGGAGCACCTGGGCCCGGGCGTCCGGACGTTGCGCTACGACCTGCGCGGGCACGGCGGTTCCGCGCCCGCGACCAAGGAAACCGGGACGATTCCGCGGCTGGCCGACGATCTGGCCGAGCTGATCGCCGCGCGCGTGCCGTCGGGTCCGCTGGTGCTCGCTGGGCATTCGATGGGCGGCATGACCATGATGGCGCTCGCCGAACGGCATCCGGACCTGGTCCGGGACCGGGTCGTCGGAGCGGCGTTCGTGGCGACGTCGTCGGGGCAGATGGACCGGATCACGTTGGGGCTGCCCGGAATGGCGGGACAGTTCTCCGCGCGGTTCGAGCGACGGCTGGCGAAAGCGTTGTCGCACCGCAAAGGCGAGCGGCTGCCGTTGAGCCCGGCGATGGTGCGTTCGGGCGCGCGGTTCCTCGTTTTCGGCGACCACCCCCGGCGCGCCGACCTCCGGCTGGTGGCGGATCAGCTGTTGTGCGCGCATCCGGCGAGCCTCGGCGCGTTCCAGGACGCGATTTCGACGCACGACCGCCGCGTCGCGCTGGCGACTTTGCGCGGCACCCCCTCGGTGGTGCTGGCCGGGGAAAAGGACCGGCTTTGCCCGCTGCCGCACGCGAAAGTGATCGCGGACGAGTTGCCGGACGCGGAGTTTGTCCGTTTTCCCGGCGCCGGGCACATGTTGCCGCAGGAGCGGGCGGGCGAGGTCGCGAAACGCATCGGGGCGCTGCTGCGGGTTTCGTGAATGTTTTTACCGGGAGAACCGGCATGAACACTCACGAGAGCCACGCATTCGTGACCGTGCGCGTTCGCCTTTTCCGCGCTCGTACCTGACTGTCGGCTGTTCCCGGCCGCCCGGCGCTGTCACGCTGGGTGGCTGGGATGTCGCCGACGGGACAGGACGGGCATGGGGCAGCCGCTGAGCGCGCACGTCAACCGGAGCCTGATGGCGATTTCCCGGCGGGCGGAGAGCGTGGACCGGCATACGCTGGCCAAAACCTTCGTGGTGGCCGGGTCGTTCTCGGCGATTCTGCATTCCGCCGACCATCAGATCCTTTACGGCCGCCGCGGCACCGGGAAAACGCACGCCCTGCTCTATCTGGCCGATCTGGTCGAGGAAACCCACGACGTCGCGGTGTACCTGGATTTGCGCACGATCGGCTCCACTAGCGGCCTGTACGCGAATCAGCAGCTGCCGGTGCCGCTTCGGGGCACGCAATTGCTGGTCGACACGCTGGAAGCGGTGCACGAACAGCTGCTGACCACCGCGATCGAGACGAGAGTTTCCGACCAGGAAGGCTTGCTGCAGGGCCTGGACGAGCTGACCGAGGCGGCGACGACGGTCGAGGTCGTCGGCAATGTCGAGCGCGAGACCACGGTCGGCGGCTCCGCGGAGCAGGCGAGCAGCGCCGGGGCGTCGGCGTCCTGGGGGCCGGGCGGTCCGCGCGGCCAGGTGACGATGTCGGGCAGCAGCCGGCAGTCGGTGACGGCCTCGGATCGGTTGCGGCGCACCGGAACCGAGCATCACCAGGTCATTTTCGGTCCGCTCAGCCGGGCGCTGGCGCGGGTCACGGCCGCGCTGGCGCCGGCCCGGCTGTGGCTTTTGCTGGACGAGTGGAGTTCGATTCCCCTTGAGCTGCAACCGTTGCTGGCGGATCTGCTGCGCCGCAGCGTGCTCCCGACGCGCGGGACGACGGTCAAGATCGCGGCGATCGAACGCCGGTCCCGGTTCCGAGAACCGGGCTGCGAGGGCGATTACGTCGGGATCGAGGTCGGTGCGGACGCGGCGTCGGCGGTCAGCTTCGACGACGTGCTCCTGTTCGACCACGGCCGGAGCCAGTCGAGGCAGTTCTTCGCCGAGTTGTTCCTCAACCACGTCCGACCGCGGATGCCGGTGACCGACGACGCCGCGGAATTCGTGGCCACCGCGTTCAGCCGCACGGCCTTTCCCGAACTTGTCCACGCGGCCGAGGGCGTGCCCCGCGACGCGATCAACATCGCCGCGCTGGCCGCGCAGCACGCGAACACGGCGACGATCGGGATCCGGCACGTCCGGCAAGCCGCGCAGGATTGGTATCTGCGGGACAAATACGCCGCGATCGCCGGGAACGAACCGGCCTTGGCGACGCTTCGCTGGCTGGTGGACGAGGTGGTCGGCCGGCGGCGCTCCCGCACTTTCCTGCTCGACCACGCGAGCGGCGCGCACGACGAGACCATGCGCGATCTGTACGACGCCCGGCTCGTGCACCTGGTGCGGCGCGGCATCGTCAACCGGAAGCGGCCGGGAACGCTCTACGACGGGTTCGCCATCGACTACGGCTGCTACGCCGCCTTGTTGTCCGAGGGCGAACAACCGTCCCGGAGAAGCAAATCCGACACCTGGCTGACCGATCCGAGCGGCGCGCTGCCGGACAGCGTCCATCTCGAGCAACTGCTGGTCGAACTGCCCGGCGCGGCGAGATCGGTGCCCCGCCAGCGAAAGCCGCGCGAATGAGCTAGCGGAGCCGTTCGAGCGCGGCGACGGTGGCCGGGACGTCCTCCCAGATCGGCGAGTGCCCGGTCTCGACGGGGACGAGTTCGCTGTCCGGCAGATGGTCGACGAGGTGCTGGGCGTCCGCGAGGGTGCGGGCCCGGTCGTGGATTCCGTGCAGCACCGCGACCGGGCAGCGGATCGACGCCAGCCGCGGCGTGAGATCCAGCTCCCGTTGGCTCGTCAGGACTTCCAGCGCGGCTTCGGCCGGGACGCGGGCAGCGTAGCCGAGAAGTTCGGCGCGCAGCTCGGGCGGCAGCGGTCGAGCGAAGGACCGGTCGAGGATCGCCGCGTGCAGTTCCGGACCCCAGTCGGTGGCGATCGTGGCGAGGATCCGGTCGACGTCGCCGTGGCCGCGCATGTGCGCGCCGGTGTTCGCGAGCAGCAGCCCGGACACCAGCTCCGGCCGGGTGGCCGCGACCATCGCCGCGATACAGCCGCCAGTGGAGTGTCCGATGAGCGTGACCGGGCGGCCGCGCTGCTCGATCCGGTCCGCGACTCGCGCCGAGATGTCCTCGATCCGCCACGGGCCGGGCGCGGTCATCCAGTCGACCGCGTCCAGTTCGCCGGGCAGCGCGGCCGCCAGCGGCGCGTAGATCCGCGGGCTGCAGAGCGTGCCCGGAACCGCGACCACGCGCACTGAGGTCAGCTGTCCTTGAGCGGGAACCCGCCGCCGATGCCGCGCCATGCGAGGTTCGCGGTGAGCGCCACCGCGTCCTCGCGGCTCATCGACTGGTTGTGCTGCAGCCAGTAACGCGCGCTGACCTGGCTCATCCCGACCAGGCCGACCGCGAGCAGCCGGGCCTTCTCCTCGTCCAGCCCGGCGTCGGAGGTGATCGTCTCGGTGATGGCCTCGACGCTGGCCGAGGTCGCGCGGTCGACCGCCTCCTGCACGGCGGGCTCGCCGCGGAGGTCGGACTCGAAGACCATGCGGAACGCGCCCGCGTCGTTGTTCACGAAGTCGAAGAACGCCCCGACCGTGGCCGGGACGCGCTGGCGGTTGTCCGTGGTGGAGTTCAGCGCGCCCTGCACCCGGCCGACGAGGTCGTCGACGTGGCTTTCCAGCAGCGCGATGTACAGGTCGAGCTTGCCGGGGAAGTGCTGGTAGAGGACGGGCTTGCTGACCCCGGCCTCCTCGGCGATCTCGTCCATCGCCGCCGCGTGGTACCCGTGCTCGGCGAAGACGCGCTGCGCGGCCGTCAGCAACTGGGCCCGGCGCTCGGTCCGGGGCAACCGGACGCCTCGTTGCAGTCGCGCCATCTCCGTCATTCTTCCTCCGTCCGCAGCCTTCGCCGGGCGGGTTCACCACCGCGTGAAGTGAATCTGACATTACTCGTGGGTACGCCCGAAATGCCAAGGGTGAGGCATCCTGGACTGGTGACGACCACGACCTCCCGCCCCGCCGCCGCGGGGACGGTCCGCCCGCCGGTGACCCAGGTGCCATTGTCGACTACGCCCCTTCCGCCGCTCGACGGGGCGCTGCCGGCTTGGCCGGGAACGGTCGAAGACGGCCTCCACGTCCGGCACACGCCCGGCCCGGACGGCACGCCCGCGGTGTACGTGCACGGGCTCGGCGGCTCGTCCACGAACTGGACCGACCTCGCCGCGCTGCTCGCCCCGACCGCGTCCGGACAGGCCGTCGACCTGCCCGGATTCGGTTATTCGGAGCCCGCGGAGGGCTTCGCGTACAGCCTCGACGACCACGCCGAGGTCATCGCGGGCCGGCTGGAGCGGATCGGGAAGCCGGTGCACCTGCTCGGCAACTCGATGGGCGGCGCGATCTCGCTGCTGGTCGCGGCGCGGCGGCCGGAGCTCGTGAGAACTCTCACCCTGATTTCCCCGGCGATGCCGGACCGCCGCCCGGACCCGCGCCGGCTGTCCGATCCGCTGATGGCGCTGGCCTACCTGCCGGTGGTCGGGGCGAGGGTGCGCCGCCGGATGGCCGGGATGACCCCCCGCGAACGCGCCGCGCAGGTCATCAAGCTGTGCTTCCACGATCCGTCGCGGTTCCCGGACGCCCGGCTCGACGAACTGGTCGAGGAGCACGCCGCGCGCGCCGGGTTCCCGTGGGCGCTGGCCGCGATGGAACGGAGCACGTTCGGCATCTTCCGGCGCTGGACCGCGCTCGGCGCCGCGTCGCTGTGGTCGGTCGCCAAACAGGTCCAGGCCCCGACGCTGGTCGTCTGGGGACTCCACGACCGGGTGATCTCGGTCAAGCGCGCGCTGCGGACCGCGCGGGCGATTCCTCGCGCCCGGATGCTGGTCCTCCCGCGCACCGGACACGTTGCGCAGATGGAGCGTCCGCAGGCGGTCGCGCGGGCCGTGCTGGGTCTGTGGGAGGGCGCGGACGACGGCTCCTGGTAGCCCGAACGGGGGACCGCGGATCGCCGGGGAGCCCGCCAGTCGCTGCCGGGAACGTCGTCGCCGTGTGGCACCCTGGGTCGGTGGACCGGCTGAAGCAGGACGCGCGAGCGAAGGACCGGCGGGGCCCGACCGCCGGGTCGGCCCGGCGTTCCGGGGCTTCCGGGTCCGGCGATCCGGAGGCTGATTCGCCGCGCGTCGGCCAGTACCGGCCCGCGCGGAAACCGGCCCAGCGCGTCGGCGACGACCGGTACCGGCCGGGCGGCAGGCGCACCAGCGCGGAGCCGCTCGCCGCCGCCTGGAAACCCAAGGACGGCGGTTCCGAGAAGCGCCCGGCTCCGAAGAAGAAGCAGACGCCGTTCGCCCGGTTCGTGAAGACGTACGGCTGGCGGGTGTACGCGCTGCCGATCCTGGCGGTGATCACCGTGCTGGTCGCGGTCAACACCGCCTCCGGCCCCTCTGACGCGGGCCTGGCCGGCAGCGGAGGCGAGGTCGCGTCGGGCGACACGTCCTCGGGTGCGATCGACGGGGCGGGCGGCATCCCGGAGAACCCCGCGCAGCCGGTGAACCTCAACGTGCCGACCGCGGATCTGCCGAGCGGCGGCCCGTTCACGCAGTCGGGCAAGGGCACCTGGCACGTCGTGCCGGGGTCCGGCGACGTCGTGGGCAAGAGCGGGAAGCTCTACACCTACACCGTCGAGGTCGAGGACGGCATCGATCCGGCGAGCTACGCCGGCGACGACAGCTTCGGGACCGCGGTGCAGGGCATTTTGTCCGATCCGCGCAGCTGGACCTGGAACGGCGAGATCCGGTTGCAGCGGGTCGACTCGAGCTATCCGAACCCGAGCTTCCGGGTGAGCCTCACCACGCCGGACACCACGCACCGGCCGGACGCGTGCGGGTTCCAGATCAAGTTCGAGGCGTCGTGCTACCGGCGCAGCATGGGCCGGGTGCTGATCAACTTGTCGCGCTGGGTGCGCGGCGCGAAGGTCTACGGCTCGGACATGACGGGGTACCGGCAGTACGCGATCAACCACGAGGTCGGGCACGCGCTGGGCAACAATCACGTGGGCTGCCCGGGAAACGACCAGCCGGCGCCGGTGATGATGCAGCAGTCGTTCGGCGTGGCCGACGACTACGTCGCGATGCTCAACAACATCCCGGGCGGCGACAAGGGCAAGGTCGCCGCGGACCACCGCGTGTGCAAGCCGAACGCGTGGCCGAACCCGACTCCGCCGGGCCAGTAACAACGTCCCACGATCTGAGAGCAGGGAAGTGTCCCTTGCGGGCGGGCGTTGAACATACTGGGATCGACTACGCGACCCGCGCGAGTATGGAGGACCCGATGTCAGACACGGCACTGCCGCCGCTCGTCGAGCCGGCAGCCGAGCTCACCAAGGAAGAGGTGGCCCGGTACAGCCGTCACCTGATCATCCCGGACGTCGGGGTGGTCGGGCAGAAGCGGTTGAAGAACGCGAAGGTCCTGGTCATCGGTGCGGGCGGCCTGGGAAGCCCGGCGCTGCTGTACCTGGCGGCGGCCGGCGTGGGCACGCTCGGCATCATCGACTTCGACGTCGTCGACGAATCCAACCTGCAGCGCCAGGTGATCCACGGCCAGTCCGACGTCGGCAAGCTCAAGGCCGCGTCGGCGCAGGAGTCCATCGCCGAGATCAACCCGCTGGTCAAGGTGCACCTGCACACCGAGCGGCTCGAATCGGCGAACGCGCTGGAGATCTTCGCCCAGTACGACCTGATCTTGGACGGCACGGACAACTTCGCGACCCGCTACCTGGTCAACGACGCGGCGGTGCTGCTCGGCAAGCCGTACGTGTGGGGTTCGATCTTCCGGTTCGAAGGCCAGGTGAGCGTCTTCTGGGAGGACGCCCCGAACGGCAAGGGTCTCAACTACCGGGATCTGTACCCCGAGCCGCCGCCGCCGGGCATGGTCCCGTCCTGCGCCGAAGGCGGCGTGCTGGGCGTGCTGTGCGCGTCGATCGGCTCGATCATGGTGACCGAGGCGATCAAGCTCATCACCGGCATCGGAGAGCCCCTGCTGGGGCGGTTGATCTCCTATGACGCGCTGGAGATGAAGTACCGCGAGGTCAAGATCCGCAAGGACCCGGAAACCCCGAAGATCACCGAACTGATCGACTACGAAGCCTTCTGCGGCGTCGTGTCGGACGAGGCCGCCTCGGCCGCCTCCGGCAGCACCATCACCCCGGCGGAACTCAAGGCGAAGTTCGACTCCGGCGAGGACTTCGCCCTGATCGACGTCCGCGAACCGCACGAGTACGAGATCGTCAACATCAAGGGCGCCACGCTGATCCCGAAGGACCGAATCCTCTCCGGCGAGGCACTGGCGGAACTGCCGCAGGACAAGCCCATCGTCCTGCACTGCAAGTCCGGCGCCCGCTCAGCGGAAGCACTGGCAGCCCTGCACGCGGCCGGGTTCAAGGACGCCACCCACCTGGGCGGCGGAGTCCTGGCCTGGGCCAGGCAGATCGACCCAAGCCTGCCGACCTACTGAGCACCAGCAGTCCGTGAAGGGCTCCTAGAGGGACACACCTCCCCTCAAGGAGCCCTTCACGGCTTTCAAGGCCCGTCAGGGCCGCCTTCACGCCCCTAAAACCGCCGCCGATGCACCCAAACATCGAGGCACCCAGCCCCTCCCCCGCACCCCGATACGAAGCCTCCCTGCGGTTCGGGGGTGCTTGTCAAGGCATCTTTCCCGCCTTGACAAGCACCCCCGAACCGTCAGCACAATCAAGCTTCGGGGTGCCCCACGCAACCCAAGACTCGGCAATGTCGCCCGCCAGGGCGACGAGCCGAACGCCCCCACGACCAGCGCGTCTCCCCATCCCCCACCCCCCACCGGGGTAACCTCCCCCTTTGTGCGGTCAACCCTCGAACGTCCCTCCAACCGCGTCTGCTCCGCGTTCGGCAGCGACGCCGACGCCGTCACCCTCCTCCCGGACTCCGAAACCTGGCACGCCGGAGAAGTGGTCTTCAAACGCGTAACCGACCGCTCCCAAGCCCTCTGGACCGCCCGAGCCCTGGACTTCGCCGACGACCCCGGCCTCCGCATCTCCAAGCCGATCCGCTCCCGGGACGGCCGCTGGATCGTCGGCGACTGGTCCGCCTGGCGCTTCCTCCCCGGAACGACCGAACACCGCTGCGACGAATCCGTCCTGGCCGCGGTCCGGCTGCACCGTGCCACCGCGGACCTGCCCCGCCCGGACTTCCTCTCCTCCCGGGACGACCGCGACGCGATAGCCGACCGCATCGCCTGGGAAGAACAAGACCGCCCCCTCCCCGAGGAAAAAGGCGGCCGCTGGTTCGAAATCCTCGCCCCGGCCCGCCGCCCGATCAAGCTCCCGCACCAGGTCGCCCACGGCGAACTCCTCGCCGGGCTGCTCTTCGACGGCGACGCGGCCCCCGGCGTGGTCGATTTCGTCCCGTACTACCGCCCCGGCGAATGGGGCGCGGCGATCGCCGCGGTCGACTCCCTGAGCTGGGGCGGAGCCACCGGAGCCCTGCTGGAACGCTGGGCCCACCTCCCGGAATGGCCCCAGCTCCTGCTGCGCGCGATCCTCTTCCGCCTCGCCTCCCACGCACTGGACCCCAAGTCCACGAACGCTGCCCTGGACGGCCTGCGCGCCGCGGCCCGTGAGGTCAGCGCGATCCTCTGACTCACCGCGCACTCCCGCTGTGACGGCGGGCAATGTCAACTGCCTGAAACATTCCGGCACTTTGAGGTAACACGGCGTCCTTACCGTCGGGTCATCGCCGACTCGAGGAGCGCCTGTGCCGCACGTCGACACACATTGCCCGTACTGCGCTCTGCAGTGCGGGATGCGCCTGGACGAGACCCGGGTCACCCCAAGGGATTTCCCGGTCAACGCGGGCGGCCTGTGCCAGAAAGGCTGGACCGCTGGTTCACTGCTGCGATCCGGTGCCCGGCTGACCTCGCCGCTGCTTCGCCGAGACGGTGAACTCCAGCCGGTTTCCTGGGACGAGGCACTGGATTTCGTCGCGGATGGGCTACTCGCCTCGCGCCGGGACCACGGGGCGGACTCGGTCGCCGTGTTCGGCGGTGGCGGTCTCACGAACGAAAAGGCTTACCTGCTCGGGAAATTCGCCCGAGTCGCGCTCGGAACGTCGCAAATCGACTACAACGGCCGGTTCTGCATGTCCTCCGCCGCGGCGGCCGGGATGCGCGCGTTCGGGGTCGATCGCGGACTTCCGTTCCCGGTCACCGATCTCGCGGCCGCGGACGTTGTCCTGCTCGCCGGAGCGAACCCGGCCGAGACGATGCCGCCGTTCATGCAGCATCTGGACAGCGCGGAACTGATCGTGGCCGACCCGCGCCGCACGCCGACCGCCGAGCGCGCCGCGTTGCACCTCGCCCCGGCTCCGGGAACGGATCTTGCCCTGGCGCTGGGAATTCTGCACGCGGTGGTGGCCGAGGGGCACCTCGACAAGTCCTATGTGGATCTTCGGACCTCCGGGTTCGACGAGATGTGGCGCATCGCCGCGACCTGGTGGCCGGAACGAGCCGAGCGGGTGACCGGGGTCTCCGCGGCCGATCAGCGCCGGGCGGCGGAGATGCTGGCCCGGGCGGGCAATGCCTATGTGCTGACCGGGCGCGGGACCGAGCAGCACGCGTCCGGCACCGCGACGGTCGGCGGGTGGATCAATCTCGCGCTGGCGCTGGGATTGCCCGGCCGGGCGGGGTCTGGCTTCGGCTGTCTGACCGGACAGGGCAACGGTCAGGGCGGACGCGAGCACGGCCAGAAGGCGGATCAGCTGCCGGGTTACCGCAAGATCGACGACCCGGCGGCACGGGAGTACGTCGCGAAGGTCTGGGGCGTGCCGGCGGAAAGCCTGCCGGGTCCGGGACGTTCCGCGGTCGAGCTGCTCGACGCGCTGGGCGATTCGATCAAGGCGTTGCTGGTGTTCGGCAGCAATCCGGTGGTGTCGGCCCCGCGCTCGTCCCGGGTGCAGGACCGGTTGGCCGCACTGGATCTTCTCGTGGTGGCGGACTTCGTCCTGTCCGAGACCGCGGAGCTGGCCGACGTGGTTTTCCCGGTTACGCAATGGGCCGAAGAGGAAGGAACGTTGACCAACCTCGAAGGCCGGGTCCTGATGCGGCAACGGTCGATTGAACCGCCGGACGGGGTGCGCAGCGATCTGTCGCTGTTGCGGGGTCTCGCGGTCCGAATTGGACAGCCGGCCGAGAAGTTTCCCGACGATGCGGCGGAGGTCTTCGAGGAGCTGCGTGTCGCTTCGAAAGGCGGAGCCGCGGACTACTCCGGCGTGACCTATCAACGACTGCGGTCCGGGGAAGCGTTGCACTGGCCGGTTCCGGACGAAACGCACCCGGGTACGCCGCGAATGTTCCTCGACGGATTCGCGCATCCGGACGGACGGGCGCGGTTCGCCGAGGTTGACCACAGTGGACCGGCCGAACTGCCGGACGAGGTGTTTCCGTTGCAGGCCACGACCGGCCGGGTGTTGCAGCACTATCAATCCGGTGCGCAGACGCGGCGGATCGCGGAACTGACGGCGGTGGTGCCGGAGGTGTTCGTCGAGGTGCATCCCGATACCGCGGCGCGGTCCGGACTGGCGGACGGGGACCGCGCGGTGGTGCGGTCGCGGCGCGGCGAAACCGTTGCGCGAGTGCGGTGTGTGCCGTCGATGCGGGCTGATCTCGTCTTTATGCCGTTCCACTTTCCCGGTGCGGCGCGGGCGAATCTGGTGACCAATCCGGCGCTCGACCCGGTGAGCCGGATGCCGGAGTTCAAGGTGTGCGCGGTGTCGTTGGCGAGGGCGGAAGCATGAGCGCGCGAAACGTCGTCATCATCGGGTACGGGATGGCCGGGGCCCGGCTGGCGGACGAGATCCGGCGGCGCGATCCGGAAGGCGACCGGGTGCGGCTGACCGTGCTCGGCGAGGAGCCGCATCCGGCGTACAACCGGGTGCTGCTGTCCACTGTGGTCGCTGGCGGGATGAGCCCGGACACGGTGCGGCTGCACGATTCCGGGTGGGCCGCCCAAGCACGGGTCGATCTTCGGCTCGGCACGCGGGTGGTGCGAATCGATCCAGCGAGCCGGGTGGTCGGCACGGAAACCGAAGAATTCCCTTACGACGCAGTCGTTCTCGCGACCGGAGCCGCACCTTGGCTGCCGCCGGTCGAAGGGCTCGAACTCGGGCCGGAGGTCGTCGCGTTCCGCACGCTGGACGATTGCGCGCGCATCGTGGACGCGGCACGTCCGGGTGCGCCGGTCGCGGTGCTCGGCGGCGGGCTGCTCGGTTTGGAAGCCGCGCGAGGGCTGGCCGGTCGCGGCGCGAACGTGACGGTGGTGCATCCGCAGCCGCACGTGCTGGAGCGGCAGTTGGATTCCGGCGCGGGCCGAGTGCTGGCGCGCCGGTTGGCGGAGCTGGGCGTGACGTTCCGGTTCGAGGTGACGGCCGCTCGGCACCTTCCCGGCGACGGCCTCAAACTCGACGACGGAAGCTTCGTTCCGGCAGACCTCGTGGTCGTCGCGGCCGGGGTGCGGCCGGAGACGTCGCTCGCCGAAGCCGCCGGGCTCGCGGTGGACCGGGGAATCCTGGTGGACGACCTTCTCCGGACCAGCGACGGCCGGATCCACGCGCTGGGCGACTGCGCTCGGCACCCGGGCGCGCCGGCGGGATTGGTGCAACCGGCGTGGGAACAGGCCACCGTGCTCGCCGATCTGCTCACCGGCGCGGACGCCACCGCGCGCTATCGCGGGACACGCACGGTGACCCGGCTCAAAGCCCGCGACATCGATCTCGCCGCGCTCGGCGAAACGCAGGTGACCAGCGACGATGCCGCCGCCGAGGTCGTGACCTTCGACGATCCGTCCGGCGGACGGTACGGCAAGCTCGTCGTCCGCGGCGACCGCGTGACCGGCGCGATCCTGCTTGGCCTGCCGGACGCGGCGGCGACCGTGACCCAACTGCACGACCGGGGCACCCCGGTGCCCGAAGACCGGCTCGCGGTGCTGCTCGGCCGTGCGTTGCCCGCGGGCGCGCCAACGGCGGCGAGCCCGGCCGATCTTCCTTCGTCCACAGTGATCTGCCGCTGCAACGCGGTGACCAAAGGCCGGCTGATCGAAGCCTGGCGGGGTGGCGCCACCGACGCTGCCGCACTCGCCCGCACCACCCGCGCGACCACCGGATGCGGCAGCTGCCGCGACACGGTCGGCGCGGTCGCGGACTGGCTGGCCGCGCAATGACCGCCCCCGGTAACGAGGAGGACGCCATGACCCGCCGTTGGATCGAGCACTGGGATCCCGAGGACGACGAGTTCTGGGAGACGACCGGCAAGCGAGTCGCCCGGCGCAATCTGTGGTTTTCCGTGTTCTCCGAGCACATCGGCTTCTCGATCTGGACCCTGTGGTCGGTCGTGGTGCTGTTCATGGGTCCGGCCTACGGGTTCAGCGCGGCGGACAAGTTCCTGCTCGTCTCCACGCCGACGGTGGTCGGCGCGATCATGCGGATCCCGTATACCTTCGCGGTCGCGCGGTTCGGCGGTCGCAATTGGACAGTCATCAGCGCGGTGCTGTTGCTCATTCCGACGGTGCTGACCGCCATCGTGCTGCACCCGGGTACCTCGCTCGGAACGTTCGTGGTGATGGCCGCGCTTGGCGGCGTCGGCGGCGGCAACTTCGCGTCGTCGATGGCGAACATCAACACCTTCTATCCAGAGCGGCACAAAGGCTGGGCACTCGGGTTGAACGCCGGTGGCGGAAACCTCGGGGTGGCGGTGATTCAGCTTGTCGGCCTGCTCGTCATCGGGACCGCGGGTGCCACTGCGCCGCGTCTGGTGCTTTACATCTACCTTCCGCTGATCGTCATCGCCGCGACGTGCGCCGCGCTGTTCATGGACAACTTGGCCAGCGTTCGCGGGGACACCAAAGCAATGCGCGAGGTAGTCCGTTATGGACACACCTGGGTGATGTCGCTGTTGTACGTTGGCACGTTCGGTTCCTTCATCGGCTACAGCTTCGCCTTCGGTTTGGTGCTGCAGAACCAGTTCGGCCGTACGCCGTTGCAGGCCGCCGCGGTGACCTTCCTCGGTCCGCTGCTGGGTTCGCTGTCGCGGCCGATCGGCGGATGGCTGTCGGACCGCATCGGCGGCGGACGGGTCACCTTCGCGACCTTCGGTGCGATGGCGCTGGCGACCGTGGTGCTAGTGCTGGCTTCCTCGACGAACTCGCTGGCGACGTTCACCGCCGCGTTCATCGTTTTGTTCGTGCTCACCGGAATCGGCAACGGGTCGACCTACAAGATGATCCCGGCGATTTTCCAGGTGAAGGCGCGCGCGGCGATTCAGGCCGGTGCGGACGAGGCGACGGAATTGCGCAACGCCCGGCGGCTTTCCGGGGCGTTGATCGGGCTGGCCGGCGCGATCGGCGCGCTGGGCGGGTTGTTCATCAACCTCGCGTTCCGGCAGTCGTTCGCCGCCGCGCACAGCGGAGTCCCGGCGTTCGTCGGATTCCTGGTCTTCTACGCGGTGTGCGTGGGTGTGACGTGGTTCGGCTATCTGCGCAAGCCGGCGGTGCGCGCGCAGGTGGCGTTGGCAGGAGCGGAGGTCTGAAATGCCTACAGTGGTGGTTGCCGGGCACGGAATGGTCGCGCACCGGTTCGTGGAGGCACTTCGCGCGGCAGACTCGGCGGGCGAGTGGCGGGTCGTCGTCTTCGGCGAGGAAAACCGTCCCGCTTACGACCGGGTCGCGCTGACTTCCTATGTGGACAGCTGGGATCCGGCCGCGCTGGCGTTGCCGGGCTCGGATTACGCCGGGGACGACGCGGTCGACCTTCGGCTAGGCGAAGTCGTCGTGTCGGTGGATCGCGACGCCAAGACGGTGACGACGGCTTCCGGACACGTTGAGCCGTATGATTCGCTGGTGCTGGCGACCGGTTCTCGCCCGTTCGTCCCGCCGGTGCCAGGCCGGGATCTGCCGGGCGTGTTCGTGTACCGGACGATCGAAGACCTCGACGCGATCCGTGCCGCGGCCCAGCGACAAGGACGCGGCCGTCGAGCCGCAGTGGTGATCGGCGGCGGCCTGCTCGGCTTGGAAGCCGCGAAGGCCCTGCGGGACATGGGTTTGTCGCCGCACGTCGTGGAGATGGCCCCGCGGCTGATGCCGTTGCAGGTCGATGACGGCGGCGGCGGGCTTTTGCGGCGGCTGATCACGAACCTGGACGTGACCGTCCACACCGGAACCTCGACGGACGCGATCGAGGCCGACGGTTCGCGGTTGCTGGCTCGGCTGGGCAACGGCACGGAGCTGGACGTCGACCTGGTGGTCTTCTCCGCCGGGGTGCGGCCGAGGGACGACTTGGCCCGGGAGTCCGGTTTGGACGTTGGCGAGCGCGGCGGCGTGCTGGTCGACGCGACGTGCCGGACTGCCGACCCGTCGGTCTACGCGATCGGCGAGTGCGCGGCGGTCGAAGGCCGGGTGTACGGCATCGTCGCGCCGGGCTACGCGATGGCGGAGGTGGTCGCGGCGCAGCTCACCGGCACGACGGCGAGCTTCCCCGAACCGGACACCGCGACGAAGCTGAAGCTGATGGGCGTGGACGTCGCCAGCTTCGGCGACGCGCACGCGGCCACCGAAGGATCGCTGGAAGTCGCGGTGAACGACGCCGTGGCCGGGACGTACAAGAAGCTGGTGGTCACCGACGACGGCCGGACGCTGCTCGGCGGGGTCCTGGTCGGCGACGCCGCGGAGTACAACACGCTGCGGGCGCTGGTCGGCCGTCCGCTGCCGGCTGACCCGGGTGCGCTGCTCGCCCCAGCTGGCGGCGGTGCGGCGGTGGGCGTCGACGCGTTGCCGGACGAGGCGCAGGTCTGTTCCTGCAACGGGGTTTCCAAGGGCACGCTGACCCGGGCGATCACCGAGGACGGCTGCGATTCGGTCGGCAAGTTGAAGGCGTGCACGCGGGCGGGCACGTCCTGTGGCTCGTGTGTGCCCATGCTGGCGAAGCTGCTGAACGCGTGCGGGGTCGAGCAGTCGAAGGCGCTGTGCGAGCACTTCACGCAGTCTCGCGCGGAGCTGTTCGAGATCATCCAGGCGACGCGGATCACCACGTTCAGCGAGCTGATCAGCCGGTATGGCACCGGGACCGGTTGCGCGGTGTGCAAGCCCGCGGTGGCGTCGATTCTGGCGACGCTCGGCAACGGGCACATTCTCGCCGGCGAACAGGCCGCGCTGCAGGACACGAATGACCGGTTCCTCGCGAACATGCAGCGCAACGGCAGTTATTCGGTGGTGCCGCGGATTCCCGGCGGCGAGATCACGCCGGAGAAGCTGATGGTGATCGCGCAGGTCGCGCAAGATTTCGGTCTGTACACGAAGATCACCGGCGGACAGCGGATCGACCTGTTCGGGGCCACTGTGGACCAGTTGCCGGACATCTGGCGGCGGCTGGTCGACGCGGGCTTCGAATCCGGACACGCGTATGGGAAGTCGTTGCGGACGGTCAAATCCTGCGTCGGCTCGACCTGGTGCCGATATGGCGTGCAGGACAGCGTGGGGCTGGCGATCGATCTGGAACTGCGGTATCGCGGACTGCGCTCGCCGCATAAAATCAAGGCCGGCGTTTCCGGTTGTGCGCGGGAATGCGCGGAGGCGCGCGGCAAGGACTTCGGCGTGATCGCCACCGAACACGGGTGGAACCTTTACGTCGGCGGCAACGGCGGAGCGACGCCGCGGCACGCGGAACTGCTGGTGTCTGATGTGGACACCGAAACGCTGGTGCGCACGATCGACCGGTTCCTGATGTTCTACGTGCGCACGGCGGACCGGTTGCAGCGCACGGCGCCGTGGATCGAGGAGCTGGACGGCGGCCTCGACCACTTGCGCGCGGTGATCGTGGACGACAGCCTCGGCATCTGCGAGGACCTGGACGCCGCGATGGCGAAACACGTCGAGGGCTACACCGACGAATGGCGAGGAGTGCTGGAGGACCCGGACAAGCTGGCGCGGTTCAGTTCGTTCGTGAACGCGCCGGGGACGCCGGACCCGTCGATCTCGTTCCGCGCGGAGCGGGAGCAGAAAATCCCGGTGCTGCTGGGACTTCCGGAGGTGCGGCGATGACCATGACTTCATCCTGGACCGCGGTGTGCGCGGCCTCGGACATCCCGGAGTTCTGCGGAGCCGCGGCGCTGATCGACGACCAGCAGGTCGCGGTGTTCCACACTGCTGGCGGCTGGTACGCACTGTCCAACTGGGACCCGTGCAGCGGGGCGGCCGTGTTGTCGCGCGGGATCGTCGGCGACGCCGGGGGAGAGCCGGTGGTCGCGTCGCCGGTCTACAAAGAACGGTTCTCGCTGGTGACCGGTGCGTGCCTCGACGCGGAAGGGGTTTCGGTGCCGGTGTATCCGGTTCGCGTACGGGACGGGGTGATCGAGGTGGGCTCGCCGTGACCGACGTCCGGCCGCTGGCCGGGTTCACGGTGGGAATCACGGCAGCGCGCCGGGCTGAAGAGCTGGGCGCGCTGCTTGTGCGCCAGGGTGCCGCGGTCCGTTATGGACCGGCGATCCGGATCGTGCCGCTCGCCGATGACACCGAACTCCACGCGGCGACGATGCGGTTGCTGGAGTCGCCAGTGGACATCGTGGTGGCGACGACCGGAATCGGTTTCCGGGGCTGGATCGAGGCCGCGGAAGGCTGGGGTCTGGCCGAAAAGGTGCTCGAGCATTTGTCGAACGCTTCGCTGCTGGCTCGCGGTCCGAAGGCGGCCGGAGCGGTGCGGACGGCCGGGTTGGCGGAGGACTATTCGCCTGCTTCGGAGAGCAGCGCGGAGCTGCTGCAGTACCTGACAAACTCCGGAGTGGACGGACGGCGGATCGCGCTGCAGTTGCACGGTGAGCCGCTGCCGTACTTCGCGGAGACGCTCCGGCAGGCGGGGGCCGAGGTGATCGAGATCCCGGTGTACCGCTGGGTTGCCCCGGCCGATCCGGGACCACTCGACCGGCTGTTGGACGCGGTTCTGGAGGGCACCATCGATGCTTTGCCGTTCACGAGCGCGCCCGCGGCCGCGTCGACCGTCGCGATGGCCCGGCGGACTGGTCGCCTCGGTGCGTTGATCGAGGTGTTGAGCAACCGGGTGGTCGTGGCGTGCGTGGGCCCGATCGCCGCCGGGCCGCTCGCCTCGCTGGGCATTCCGACTGTCCAACCAAGACGGTCGCGGATCGGCGCGCTGGCGAGAACGGTCGCCGACGCCCTGGTCGCTGCGTCGCCGACGCTGTGTGCCGCCGGGCATGTACTGCAGATCCGCGGCACCGGCGCGCTGGTGGACGGCGAATGGCGTGAGATCGCGCCCGCTCCGATGGCGCTTCTGCGTGCTCTCGCACGCCAGCCTGGCCGGGTGGTCGCGCGCCGGGAGTTGTCCGCCGAGCTACCGTCCGGTGGCGAGGCACACGCGGTGGAGACGGCGATCGGGCGGTTGCGGACGTCCCTCGGCGGCACCGGCGTGGTGCAGACGGTGGTCAAACGCGGATACCGGCTGGCGGTGAATCCCGGCGACACCCCAGCGTCGATGGGCTAGCCTCGGTGCGGTGCGGATGGTCCCGATTCCGCCGGGAACGGTGACGCTCACCGACCGGCGGACAGAACGCAGCTGGACAGTCGACGTGCCCGCGTTCGAACTCGGCGCGTTCCCGGTCACCCAGGAGGAATACCACGGCGGTGATGGGCTGCCTGCGGTCGAAGTGTCCTGGTTGGACGCAGTGCGGTTCTGCAACACACTGTCCGAACGCGATGGATTGCCGCTCGCGTACCTGATCGAAGGCAACGAGGTGGAGTGGGACCGGTCGTCGCCCGGTTACCGGCTGCCCACCGAAGCCGAATGGGAGCACGCTTGCCGCGCCGGCACCGAGGGCCCGAGGTACGGCGAGCTGGACGAGATCGCCTGGTACGAAGGAAACTCCGGCGGTCGGCTGCACCCTCCCGGCGAGAAGCGGCCGAACGCCTGGGGTGTCTACGATCTGCTCGGCAACGCCTGGGACTGGTGCTGGGATCTCTACGACCCCGCCGTCTACGGCGAGTATCGAGTGCTCAAGGGCGGCGGCTGGGCGGATGAGCACTGGAGCGTCCGGGTGTCCGTGCGCCGCCGCAGCCATCCGACGTTCCGGGTGGACGACGTCGGCTTTCGCGTCGCGCGGTCTGGTTAGGACTGTGCGGAGTCCCACCAGGACAGGATCCGGGTGCCGTACAGCGTCAGCCATTTCGAGGGCTGTCCGGCCGGGACGTCGACCTCGAACCACATGTCGCCGGGCAATCGGCCATTCTGCAGCCAGGTTCCGTCCGGCTGGCGGGCGGCGCGGACTCGGTCCACCGCGTCGGCGAGGCGCGGGTCGGGCGGAATGTCGTCCACGATGGCGGCTTCGCGGAAGTACTCGAGCGCGTTGATCGCGCTGTAATGCCACCGCACCGGGTACGCGAAGTGGTCGACCCAGGACGCGACCTGCTCGCCGGTCGAAAGGCGGTACAGCAGGCGGCGCTCCAGCAAGTACTCCTCGCCGGCTCGGCGGGCGGCGTGCGTCTCGTCGGTGCCGCCGGTCGCGATGTCGTAGGCGAGCAAGCCTTTCAGCGCGTTCAACGTCGAATGGAAGGACGAGCGCTTCGATCCGTCGACCCATTCGCAGTTCCAGCCGCCGTCGGCCATCTGGTGCTCGGGGAACCAGTGGGCGAGCCGGGAAACGTCAACGCCGAGCCAGCCGCCGTTCGCGAGCGTCCAGGCATTGATGCAGACGTCGACCTCGCCGTCCCAGTACGGCAGATCGTGGTATTCCCAGCGGGAATTCTCGGCGATCAATTCAGCGGTGCGATTGGCGCGCAGCACCGCCGGATCGAGGCCCCATTCGCGCAGGGTGGTGAGCGACCACGTGGTTGCCGTCCACGGTTGTCCGGTATCGGGGCCGGGCGTGAATTGCGCTGGGAAGAAAGCGCCGCCGGCCCACTGTCCGTCCGGGTCCTGCCGGGCGAGGAGCTGGGCGCCGAAACCCTCGGTCGCGATCTTGTGCCGGGTGGCCGTCCAGACCTCGGGCGGCGCGTCCGCCAAGTCCCGTTCGACCTGCCAGCGCAGCGTCGGGTCTGAGTCGAGCAGCCATTTCAGCACGGTAAAAACTCTAGTCCGGCGGTCAAGCCCAGGTCACGGAAAAGTCCTGGTAACCCCGGGCGGACGCGGCCCGGGCCGCCTCGTCCTCGGCGGCTGCGCGGTCCGCGCGGCGGAGCGGATCGAATTCGGTCAGCGTGAAGGCCAGCCGTTTGCCGGAGACCTTCATACGCCAGGTACCGAGGATCTCGCCGTCGACCAAGAGCGCGCCGGGGCTGCCGAGAATTTTCCACACTTCTTTCGCGCGCGCTTTGTCCGGAACGAGGACGGCTTTGTCCCGGCCCTGCGTATACGGATCGAGCGGCGGAAGAAGACGTACTCCGGCCGGCGAGGGAGGGTTTTCCAACGCGGTTAACCGATCATTCGGGAGGAAGGCGCGCCGACCGTCCACTTTGATCTCGGTGACCGCGGAAGGCCAGGTTTCGCTGAGGCAAGTTTTCGCAGTGCCGACGAAACCGGCCGCGTCGCCCGGAGTCGCGGGACCGTTGAAGCGCAAATACTGTTCAAGAACCCGCGAAACCGCCGCCGGAACCGGGCGCGTGGACATCCGTCCGCGATCCTCCAGCGGCGCGAGCGTCGCCGGACTTTGCCCGGCTTCGAGCCGCGTACCGCCGTGCAGAGAAGCGATGCGCATGAGCTGTTCGTGCACATGGGTCGCGTTGCAGGGACGGCACCACCGGCTGAACGCGGGCGGCAGCAGCTTCGTGATCGCGCCGCTCACCGTGCCCTTGGTCATCGGCTTGGTGACTACTTTGCGAATCGCCCGCGCTGTCGTGAAAATGATGTCCAAAGGGGACTCGTTCGCGGCTTGAATGTCCTTCTTCTGCCACAACATCCGCGCCAACGCGTCCGGATCGTCGAGCGGCACCAGCGCGGCCGTCAATTCCGGCAGATCCACGCGCCGGTGGAAATGCGGCGCGCCCCGGTGCGACCACACCAGGGCGAGCCGCTGATCGTCCACAAGAGACTCTGGCCTGACCGGATCCGGCATCCGGGCCGCCAGCGAGAGCAACGCGGTGTCGCGCATGCTGTCCTGCAACCCCAGGTCCAGCAGCGGCAGGTCGTACGGATCGGCGACGGAGCGGTGCAGCCCCTGCTCGGCGATCCGGTACGCCAGCGCCTGTTCGCGTGACACCTCCAGCATCCCGGCCTCCTTCAGAGCGTGTAGTCGAAGGTGTACGACACGGTCGGTTCGCCGAGCACGCCGTGCACCGTGCCGGTGCCGCTGATACCGGCCAGCTCGCCGGTGCCGGAGCCAGGCACGACCTCGAAGGTCGAGCGGATGCTCTTCGGGTCGAAACCCCACTCCTGACGGACGATGAACGTGCCGCGGCGGCCGTCGACAGTGCCCTCGAACCGGTCGTAGCCCGGCGACGTGGTCGCGCCGCCGTCGTAGCCCTCGCCCGGGTAGTACAGCAGGTAGTCGCCGGTGGCCGCACCCTGGATCACGCCCGAGTACTCCATCGCGGCGTGCACGTAGGCGACGCGCGGGCCGCCCTCCTCGCCGCTCGCCACGTGCTCTTCCCACTTCGTCATGCCAAACGTGTTCATGCCGAGCACTCAACCACGCATACCTGCCATCTTGTGTCAGGTATTTCGGTCATACTTGGCGCATGCGTGCCGGACGTCTGCTCACCGTGCTTCTCCTGCTGCAGAACCGCGGCCGGATGACCGCCGAGGAACTGGCCGCCGAGCTGGAGGTTTCGGTCCGGACGGTGTACCGGGACATCGAGGCGCTGTCGGCCTCGGGCGTGCCGGTGTACGCCGACCGCGGCCGCAGCGGCGGGTACCAGCTCGTCGACGGCTACCGGACCCGGCTGACCGGGCTCAACGAGGACGAAGCCCAGTCGCTGGCGCTGGCCGGGCTCCCGGTGGCGGCCGCGGAGCTGGGGCTCGGCACCGTGCTGGCGGCGGCGCAGCTGAAGCTGTACGCCGCGTTGCCGCAGGAGCTGCGCAGCCGCGCCGGCCGCGTCGCCGAACGGTTCTACCTGGACGTTCCCGGCTGGCATCGCGGGATCGAGAGCCTGCCGACGCTGTCCGCCGTCGCCGACGCGGTGTGGGCCGGGCGGCGGGTCCGCGTCCGGTACGAACGGTGGGGACAGCGCGAGGTCGAGCGGGTGCTGGAGCCGCTCGGGCTGATCCTCAAAGCGGGCAACTGGTACCTCGCCGCCCGGTGCGAGGGGACCGATCGCACCTACCGGATTTCGCGCATCCGCGAGCTGACCGACCTCGGCGAGGAGTTCGAGCGACCGGCGGAATTCGACCTCGCTCGTTACTGGCAGGAGTGGTCCGAGCAGTTCGAACGCCGGATGTACCCCCGGAAGGCGACAGTCCGCCTCTCGCCACGGGCCCAAGCTCTCGTACCGTTCTACGCGGGAAGCGTCGGCGCGCGGGCGCTTCGCGAGGCAGTCGCTGCCGGAGCGGAACCGGACGGCGACGGATGGTTGACGATCGACCTTCCGATCGAACCGGGAGAACCGGCGATCGGCGAACTGCTCCGGTTCGGGCCGCATCTGGAGGTGCTCGCGCCGGAGGACCTGCGCACGGAGCTGGCGGCGGCGATCCGGGAGATGGGGCAGGCGTATGAATGAGCCGGGCGGGGTTCCGGGTTGGCGGGCCTTCGCTGAGTCTGGATCGGCGAGTGAGACGTGCCGCCGCGGTGTGGTGCGGAGGCTGCGCGGGCGGGATGCTGTTGGCTGCCTGGCGGGTTTCGCCGGATACGAGTCGAGCGGATCGATGCGCTGAGCACGGCGCGTCCTTCGCAAGAGATGGAGCTGTCGGATGGCTGAGCTGGACGGCGTGCGGATCGGCGTCACGGCCGAGCGGCGCGCGGACGACCTGATCGGCGCGTTGCTCCGGCACGGCGCGGAAGTGCGGCACGCGCCGACGATCACCATCGTGCCGCTCGCCGACGATCCGGAACTGCGCCGCGGCACCGAAGCCGTGCTCGCCGCGCCGATCGACCTCACCGCGGTCACCACCGGAGCCGGGTTCCGCGGCTGGCTCGACGCGGCCGAAGGCTGGGGACTTCGCGAGGCGCTGGTGGACGCGCTGTCCGGGTCGCGCATCTTCGCGCGCGGACCGAAAGCGGTCGGCGCGGTGCGGGGCGTCGGCTTGCGCGAGGAGTACTCCGCGCCCGGCGAGACCAACGAGGAGCTGTTCGGCGCGCTCACCGAAGCTGGCGTCGCGGGCGCGCGCGTGGCACTGCAACTGCACGGCGCACCGCTGCCGGAGTTCAGCGATCCGCTCGCCGCGGCCGGGGCGTCGGTGCTCGCGGTACAGCCCTATCGCTGGCACACGCCGCCGAATCCGGAGCCAGTGTTCTCGTTGATCCACGAAGTGCTGTCCGGAGAACTGGCCGCCTTGGTGTTCACCAGCGCTCCGGCCGCGACGAATTTCCTGGCACTCGCCGACGAATCCGGCCGCGGCGCGGAGCTGCGCGAGACCCTGCGCGGTGGCACGGTCGTCTGCGCGTGCGTTGGTCCGGTTACTGCGGCACCGTTGGAGGCGGCCGGAATCAGCACGCTACAGCCGGAGCGTCAGCGGCTGGGCGCGTTGGTGAAGCTGGTGGTCGCGAAGCTGGGTTAGGACGCTTCGGCCTGCTGTCGTCCCGCGGCTTCTTCGCTGAGACCTTGCCGCCAGTAGCCGGTGAAGCAGATGGCTGTCTTGTCGAAGCCGCGCTCGCGGACAAGGTGTCGCCGAACGAGCTTCACGACGCCTGCTTCGCCGGACACCCACGCGTACGGCGTGCCATTGGGCAGCTCGGCCGCGCGTACGGCCTCTACGAGCGCTTCGCCGTGCGTACGCGCACCTCGGACCACCCAGTGCACTTCGACCGCACCGTTGGTCTCGAAGGTCTGTCGCTCCGCGCGGTCCGGAATCTCGATGTACACCGACGCGCGCGCTGACTGCGGCAGCCTCTCGAGAATGCCGCCGATCGCGGGCAGCGCGGTTTCGTCGCCGACCAGCAGCTGCCACGTCGTCCCGTCCGGCACGTCGTACAGCCCGTGCGGCCCGAGGAACGCCACCCGGCCGCCGACCTCCGCCTGCCCGGCCCACGTCGACGCCGGGCCGCCGCTCTCCTCGTGCAGCACGAAGTCGACGTCCACCTCGCCGGTCTCCGGACGCGCCGCGCGCACGGTGTACGTCCGCATCGGCGGCCGGACGTCGTCGGGCATCGCGAGGTACCGGCGATACCAGGACAGAACGTCGTCGTCACCCGTCTCGGCGGGCGGCAGGTTCGGCTCCTCGTCGCCGGGGAGCGGGAAGAACACCTTCACGTACGCGTCCGGCGCCACCGGGCCCGCCGCCGCGAGACCGGGGCAGTCGAAGGTGATCCGAGCCATGTGCGGGGTGACCCGCCGGACCGCGGTGACCCTGCCGTGGTGGTAAGTGAGGACGCCCATGAGGTGAGGCTAACCTAAAACCGGCGGGGCGGGCTATGGCCGGGGAGGATGGCGGAGGCCACGCTTTCCGGTGCCGGCGGGCGGCTGGGTGTCCGGTCGTGAGGGGGACCGTCACGGACTCTGCTTCACGGAGGGTTCCCCGCACGGACTTCCGCGGAAGCTCCGCCGTGGCTCGTCCCGGCCGCGCTGCGGCGTGGCACCGAACGCGATTCGATGCCCAGCAGGCACACCGGGTGGCCGCCGAGGTGCACGTCCTGCACCGCTGAACCGGCACCGGGTGCGGTAGCCGGCATCTGCCGGGCCTCGGTGTGGTCCGAAAGGCTCTAGAACAACCCGGGCGGCTCGTCCTCGTTCGGGCGCCAGCGGTAGTTCCGCTGCGGTAGCCGGCATCTGCCGAGCCTCGGCGTGGTCCGAAAGGCTCTAGAACAACCCGGGCGGCTCGTCGGCGTCAGGCTCGTCCCCGTTCGGGCGCCAGCGGTATTTCCGCAGGTCCACCTTCTCGCCGTCCGCCAGCACGCCTTCCGCGCGCAACCGTTCGAGCTGCTCGTGCAGCAGGTGCGGCGCGGGGGTGCCGTTCGCGCGGAGGACGCGGTGCCAGGGCAGGTCGTGGCCGTCCTCGGCGAGGACCCGGCCGACCATGCGCGGGGAGGGGGCGCCGGAGAGCGCTGCGACGTCGCCGTACGTCGCGACTGTCCCCGCGGGTACGTCGGCGATGACTGCGCGTATCCGCTCGTGCAGTTCGTCGTTCATGACCCGGCCGAGGATAGTCCCGCCGAGGGGTGTGCCGGTGCGCCACCCGGGTGAGCGGGCATGGTTCCATCGCTGATGTGCACGTGCGGAGAGCAGGGAACGGGCAGGCGCGGCTGGTGCGCCCGCCGGTCCCTGTCACACCCACGTTCACCTGGGACGAAGACGCTCGCCGGCTGCTGTCGGCACCGGCCGGGTTCCGTCGGGTGCTCGGCGGGCCGGGCACGGGCAAGACGGCCTTGCTCGCCACCGCCGCCGCGCGCCGGATCGCCGAGGGGGCGGATCCGGAGAGCGTGCTGCTGCTCACGACGTCCCGCCGGGCGGCGGACGCGCTGCGGGCCGACCTCACGCGGCGGCTCACGTCGGATCCGGATCAGGAGTCCCCGCTGCCGCGCACGGTGAGTGAACCCCTCGTGCGCACAGTGCATTCGTACGCGTTTTCCTTGCTGCGCCTGGAAGCTCGCGCCGAGGAACTGCCGCCGCCGCGGTTGCTCGCCGGAGCCGAGCAGGACGTCGTCGTGCGCGAGCTGCTGGAGGGCGACCTGGAGGAGGGCGCGACCAACTGGCCGGAGCAGCTGCGTCCGGCGCTGACCGTGCCCGGGTTCGCCGAGGAGTTGCGCGACCTGCTGATGCGGGCGGCCGAACGCGGGCTCGGGCCGGAGGATCTGACCGAACTCGGGCATCGCCAGGACCGCGAGGAGTGGGTCGCCGCCGGGCACTTCTGGGCGCAGTACGAGGAGGTCACCCAGCTGCAGGGGGCGGGCGGCAACGCGCTCGGCCTGCCCGCCGCGCCCGCGCTCGACGCCGCGGAGCTGGTGACGTCGGCGTTGCTCGCACTGGAGGACGACGAGGAGCTGCGCGAACGCGAGCGCGGCCGGGTCCGGCACTTGTTCGTGGACGACGCGCACCACCTGGATCCGTTGCAGGTCCAGCTGATCCGCACGATCGGGCACACCGCGGAGGAGTTCGTGGTGGCCGGCGACCCGGACCAGTCGGTGTTTTCCTTCCGCGGCGCGGACCCGAAGCTGTTCGCGGACGCCGACAACGACGGCGACCGGACGGTCTTGCTGACCACGTCGCACCGGCTCGCCCCGACGGTCCGGGCGGCGGTCGCGAAACTCGGCGCGACGTTGCCTGGCGCGTCACCGCATCGGAAGTTGGTTACGCCGAAAGGGAAACGCGGTGGCAAGGTTCGGGTGCGGTTGATGCCGACCCCGGCGGCGGAAGCCAGCTGGATCGCCGATCAGCTGCGCCGGGCGCATCTCGTCGACGGCGTGCCCTGGTCGGAGATGGCGGTGCTGGTGCGGTCTCCGGCACGGACTTTCCTTGTGCTGCAACGGGCTTTGCGGGCGGCGGGGGTCCCGATTGGATCGGCGACCGAAGAATTGCCGTTGGCGAAGCACTCCGCGGTACGGCCGTTGCTGGCGGTGTTGCGGATCGCCGCCGAGCCGGAACTGCTCGACGTCGACACCGCGGAGATGCTGCTGTCCTCGTCGCTCGGCGGGGCGGACCCGTTGGCGTTGCGGCGATTGCGACGTGGTCTGCGCCGGCTGGAGCTGGCGGGCGGCGGGCAGCGGTCGAGCGACGAATTGCTCGTGGAAGCGTTGCGCGGCGGGGACGTTCTCGTCGGTCTCGCGGACAACGAGGCGTTGCCGGTGCGCCGGGTCGGCAATCTGCTGAGTGTCACGCACCAGGCGGTAAGCCGCGGGGAAAGCGTCGAGCAGGTGCTGTGGGAGCTGTGGCAGGCGAGCGGACTGCAGGAACGGTTGCTGCGGTTGGTGGATCGCGGCGGCTCGCTCGGCGCGCAGGCTGATCGCGACCTGGACGCTGTGGTGGCGTTGTTCGATTCGGCCGGCCGGTATGCCGACCGGTTGCCCAAGGCGAGCGTCGCGGCGTTCGCGGATTACCTGTCGTCGCAGAACATCGCGGGCGACACGCTCGCTCCGGCGGCGATTCCGGGCGAAGGGGTTTCGCTGCTGACCGCGCACGCTTCGGCGGGTCGCGAGTGGACAGTGGTCGCGGTCGCCGGAGTGCAGGAGGGCGCGTGGCCGGATCTGCGGCTGCGCGGTTCGCTGCTGGGCGTGGAGCGATTGGTCGATCTGCTGTCCGGAGTGGACGAACACGACAAGGTGTCCGCCATCGCGCCGATTCTCGCCGAGGAACGACGGCTGTTCTACCTCGCGGCGAGCCGGGCGCGCCGGACGTTGCTGGTGACCGCGGTGGCCGGAGAGGACGAACAGCCGTCCCGGTTCCTCGACGACCTGGAGGAGAACGGTGCCGACGACGGCATGCTCGACTCCCGGATGAAGCCGCCGGGCCGGTCGCTCGTGCTGGCCGAACTGGTCGGCGAGCTGCGCGAGGTCGTGTGCGACGACAAGGCGGATCCAGACCGCCGGAAGCGGGCGGCGAAACAGCTCGCCCGGCTGGCCGCGGCTGGGGTTCCGGGCGCGCATCCAGACACTTGGTACGGGCTGATGGAAGCGTCCACAGAGGACCCCGTGCACGGGCCCGGCGACCTGATGCGGATCTCGCCGTCCACTGTGGAAATCCTGGTGAAGTGCCCGCTGCGCTGGTTGATCGAGCGGCACGGCGGCAGCGATCCGGCGCAGCTGGCGGCGGTGACCGGAACTCTCGTGCACGGTCTGGCGCAGGCGATCGCGGGCGGCAGCACTGAGGAGCAGATCCAGGCCGCGCTGGACGAAGCGTGGGTGCGCGTGGACGCTGGCGCGCCGTGGTTTTCCCGGCGCGAGCGGTCCCGGGTGGAGCAAATGCTGCGCAACTTCGTGTCGTGGCTGGAAAAGTCGCGGCAGGAGCTGATCGAGGCCGGGGTCGAACAGGACATCGAGGTCGAGTTGCCGATGGGCGACGAAGAGGTGCGCGTGCTGCTGCGCGGGCGCGTCGACCGGGTCGAGATGGACAAGGACGGCCGTCCGGTCATTGTGGACATCAAGACCGGCAAAGTCCCGGTCTCCAGTGCGGACGCGGAGAAGCATCCGCAGCTCGCGGCGTACCAGCTGGCGGTGCTGCTGGGCGCGGTCGAGGGCAAGAACACGCCCGGCGGCGCGAAACTCGTGTACGTCGCGAAGGGGAACAACAAAACCGGGGCGACGCAACGGGACCAGCCGCCGATGGACGAGGACAGCGGGCGCGAGTGGCTGGAACTCGTGCGCTCGGCCGCTGCCGCCGCGGTCGGTCCGGACTACCAGGCGCACGAGAACGCCGACTGCGACCGGTGTCCGGCGCGCGGTTGCTGCCCGTTGCGTCCGGAAGGGCGTCAGGTGACCGGACCGTGAGCCCGGTTGTTGTCGCCAACCCGGTCGGACCCGCGGAAATCGCGGACGCGCTGGGCTTGCACCGTCCGACGCCCGAGCAGGCGACCGTGATCGCGTCGCCGGTCGAGCCGTCGCTGGTCGTCGCGGGCGCGGGCGCGGGGAAGACCGAAACCATGGCCGCGCGCGTGGTCTGGCTGGTGGCCAACGGAATCGTCAGCCCGGAACGGGTGCTCGGCCTGACCTTTACCCGGAAAGCCGCACGTCAGCTCGGCGAGCGGGTGCGGGCGCGGTTGCGGCGGCTGGCCGGTTCGGGGCTGCTGGAGCGAATCGATCCTTCGGGCGCGTTGCGGGCCACTGTGGTCGCTGGCGAGCCGACGGTGCTGACCTATCACGCGTATGCCGGACGGTTGCTGTCGGAACACGGGTTGCGGCTTCCGGTGCAGCCTGGGGTGCGGTTGCTTTCGGAGACTTCGTCATGGCAGCTGGCGCACCGCGTGGTGTCCACTTGGGACAATGACCTGGACACCGACCGGGTGCCGCCGACGGTCACCGCGCAACTGCTCGCGCTGGCCGGCGAACTGGGCGAGCACCTGATTTCGACGGAAAAACTCGGGCAGTACACCGAGTGGCTGTGCGAGATCATCGAAAACGCTCCACGCGCCAAAGGCCAGCGTGCGTCGCTTCCGGTGAAGCTGCAGGAAGTGCTGGCGGCACAACGTTTTCGGCTGGCTTTGCTCCCGTTGGTCGAGGATTACCACCGGCGCAAACGCGCGGAAGGCGCGCTCGACTTCGCCGACCAGATGTCGCTGGCCGCGCAGCTCGCCGAGGGATATCCGGCGGTGGTCGCGGGGGAGCGCGAGCGTTACGGTGCGGTGCTGCTGGACGAATACCAGGACACCGGGCACGCGCAGCGAGTGCTGCTGCGGTCGTTGTTCGGCGGCGTTGAGCATCCGCCGATGCCGGTGACCGCGGTCGGTGACCCGGCGCAGGCGATTTACGGCTGGCGCGGTGCGAGTGCGGCGAACCTGCCCCGATTCACCACGGACTTCCCCCGGCGCGGCGAGGAACGGCTCGAAACCGCGCACGAATTCGGTCTGCTGACCAGTTTCCGCAATCCGCCGGAGATTCTGGAACTGGCCAACGCGATCTCGGAACCGTTGCGGCAGCGGGGACTCGGCGTCGAACGGCTGCGGGCGCGAGACGGCGCCGGTCCGGCGGACATCGCGGTCGCGCTGCTGCCGGACGTGCGCGCGGAACGCGAGTGGGTCGCCGACCAGATGGCGCGGCGGTGGCATGCGGAGAAAGAGGAATCCGGCAAGCCGCCGACTGCCGCGGTGCTCGTGCGGCGACGGGCGGACATGGCTCCGATCGCGGCGGAAATGCGGATGCGCGGGCTGCCGGTGGAGGTCGTGGGCCTCGGCGGGCTGCTGGACGAACCGGAGGTCGCCGACCTCGTGTCCACGCTGCGGGTGCTGGCCGATCCGCTGGCGGGCAGCGCGGCGGCCCGGCTGCTGACGGGCGCCCGCTGGCGGATCGCGGCGGCGGACGTCGCGGCGTTGTGGCGGCGGGCCAACGAACTCACCTCGCCCGAACCGCGCGCGAAGGAGGGCGAGGAACCGGAACTGGTCGCCGAACGCGCGGAACAGGCCGGGCTGATCGACGCCGTCGACGAACCCGGTGCGCCGGAACGGTATTCCGCGGAGGGATACCGCCGGATTCGCCGCCTGGGCGCGGAATTGACCGCGCTGCGGCGTCGGCTGGATCAATCGCTGCCGGAATTGGTGGCGGACGTCGAACGCACGATGCTGCTCGACGTCGAATCGCTCGCCCGCCCCGGTTCGGCGGGCCGCGCGCATTTGGACGCGTTCGCGGAAGTGGTCACCGATTACGCGGAGACCGCGCCGACCGCGACTCTGTTGTCCTTTGTGGACTACCTGAACACCGCGGCACACGCGGAAGACGGCCTCACGCCCGGTGAGGTGCAGGTGGTTCCGGATCGCGTGCAGGTGCTCACCGTGCACTCCGCCAAAGGGCTGGAGTGGGAAGTGGTGGCTGTTCCGCATTTGGTCGCCGAGGTGTTTCCGGGCAAGCGCCGTTCGTCCTCGTGGTTGCGCACTTCTACTGCGCTGCCCGCGCATTTGCGCGGTGACGCGGCGGACCTGCCTAAGCTGCAGATCGCCGAAGGTTATGACCGCAAAGAAGTGCAGGAAGCGCTGGAACTGCACGAGGAAGGGTTCGTCGCGCGAGAAGCCGACGAGGAACGACGGTTGTGTTACGTCGCGCTGACCCGCTCCGAGCGCGCACTGCTCGTTTCCGGACATTGGTGGAACGAGAGCAGTACGCGAGCTAAAGGGCCGTCGATCTTCCTGTCGGAAATCGCCGAGGTGATGAACGAGGCCGATCCGCCGCTGGGCGTGGTGGACGTCTGGGCCGACGAACCGGCAGAAGACGAGGAGAACCCGCTGGTCGCGGATTCCCGGACGGCGCGGTGGCCGGTGGATCCGCTGGGCGACCGGCGGTCCGGCGTGGCCACCGGGGTGGAGCTGCTGCTGGCGGAAATGGCCGCGCTGGAAGAAGAACCCGAACCCGAGGCAGAACCGCTGCCCGCGGCCGACGACGACGAAATCCCGCTGCCGCCGGAACCGGAAGACGACTACCCGCCAGACGACGAATACTTCGAAGACGACGAGGACGTCATTGATCCGGAGGACCCGGACGGCTGGGCCGCCGACACCGACGTCCTCCTCGCCGAACGCGCCCGCTCGCAGTCCACTGTGGATCGAGTCGCCTTGCCCGCGCAGCTGAGCGTGAGCCAGTTGGTCGACCTGGCGTCCGACGCGGACGCTCTGGCGCAACGCCTGCGTCGGCCGCTTCCGTTGCCGCCCAACACCTTCGCGCGCCGCGGCACTGCGTTTCACAGCTGGCTGGAGCAACGGTTCTCCGGCGACCGGCTGCTGGAAATCGACGATCTTCCCGGCGCGGCCGACGTCGGCGAAGCCCCGGACACCGATTTCGAAGCCCTGCAAGAGGCTTTCGAGAACAGTGAATGGGCCGACCGGGTTCCGGTGGCGGTGGAGGTGCCGTTCTCCGCGGACGTCGAAGGCATCACTTTGCGCGGCCGGATGGACGCGGTGTACGCGGACCCCGACGGCGGCTGGACCGTCGTGGACTGGAAGACCGGCTCCGTCCCGTCCGAAGAACGGTTGCCAGCCTTGGCGATTCAGCTCGGGGCGTACCGGCTGGCGTGGGCGGCGCTGAAGAAAGTCCCGGTGGACCGGGTGCGCGCGGCCTTCCATTATGTCCGACATGGACACACGCTGCGCCCGGCCGATCTGCTGGACGCGGAAGGCCTGCGCGCCTTGCTGCGGAACGTGCCGCAGGAGTAAAAGCTAGGCCCGATCGCGCACGGTCAACGCCCAGCTCACCAACGGCCACTGCAACGGCAGCCGCAGCCACGCCACCGCGCGGTCCCGCGCCGGACGGCCGCGGCGCTGATAATCCAACGCCATTTTCACATTCCCCGGAAAGACCCCGACGAACAGCAGCGCCGCCGCCAGCCCGCCCAGCCGACGCGTGCGCGGCAAGGCGATCCCGGCGGCGACAGTCATCTCGGCGACGCCCGAGGCGTACGTCCAGGTGCGCCGGTCACCGGGCAATTCCTTCGGGACCAGCGCGTCGAACGGCTTGGGCCGGACGAAGTGCAAAGCGCCCGCCCCGGCGAGGAGGACGGCGAGAAAATGCGCCGGACGTTGCGACGCGCGAGGCTCGGACATGCGGCAAGCCTGCCACAGCAAGAACCTCGGGACGGATGTGCGGGTGCTCCGATTGGGTTATCCTCCCGGCTGTGAGTGACGCCGAACGCCCGCGGGGAGCCGGTGCATGAAGGCCTTGAAACGGCTGCCCCTGAACGTCCGGTTGAACGACCGGCCCGACCACGAGCTCGTCGGCGTGATCCGGATGCCGGAACTCACGGTCAGCCCGATGCGGTCGATCGTCAAGCGGATCATCGGCGCGCTGCTGGCCCTGCTCGCCACGGTGCTGATCGTCTACCTCGACCGGGACGGCTACCGCGACGCCAACGGCGACGGCCTCTCGCTGCTCGACTCGCTCTACTACGCGACGGTTTCCCTCTCGACCACCGGCTACGGCGACATCGCCCCGGCCACCGCGTCCGCACGGCTGGTGAACGTCATCGTGATCACGCCGCTGCGGGTGCTCTTCCTCATCGTCCTCGTCGGGACCACCCTGGAAGTGCTCACCGAGCGCTCCCGGCAGGCGTTCAAAATCCAGAAGTGGAGGACGAAGGTGCGTGACCACACCGTCGTCGTCGGTTTCGGCACGAAGGGCCGCTCGGCGGTCAACGCGCTGCTCGGCGACGAGGAGGTGCAGGCCAACCGCGTCGTGGTCGTCGACACCGACCAGCAGGCGCTGGACGCGGCGAGCGCGCTCGGCCTCGTCACCGTGCACGGATCGGCGACCCGGGCGGACGTCCTGCGCGTCGCCGGCGTGCAGCACGCGCGAGCGGTGGTGGTCGCGCCGAACCGCGACGACACCGCCGTGCTGGTCACCCTCACCGCGCGCGAGCTGGCCCCGAAGGCGCACATCGTGGCGTCGGTGCGCGAGGCGGAGAACGTGCACCTGCTGAAGCAGTCCGGGGCCAACCAGGTCGTGGTGTCGAGCGAGACCGCCGGGCGGCTGCTCGGGATGGCGACGTCCAGCCCGCTCGTGGTGGACATGGTCGAGGACTTGCTCACTCCGGAGTCCGGCCTGGCGATCGCCGAACGCGGCATCGAACCGAGCGAGGAAGGCGGCTCGCCCCGGCACCTGGGGGACATCGTGCTCGGCGTGGTGCGCGACGGGGTGCTCTACCGGGTGGACGCTCCGCAGGCGGACGCGCTGGAACCGGGGGACCGGCTGCTGTACGTCAAGAAGGTCACGCAGGTCGACCACATCGAACGCTGAGGTTTGCCGATTTCGCTTCCTCGGCATCGCGCGCCGGGACGACTCGCGCGCATCCGCTGACTCCGCACCCGCTGCTGAGCCGACGCCCATGCCGCATTGGGGTGCATCGCGAGCCCCGATGTGGCCTTGGGTGCGTCAGACGCACCCAAGGTGGAATGGGGAGTGGCGGTGCGGCGAGTGGAACCGGGGTCGGCCGGGTGGGCGGCGGATGCGGTCTGGGGCGGTGGCGGGTGCGGTGGCTCGGGTGGTGGGCACCGTGATGGATGCGGTCTCGAGCGGCGGCTGGGGCGGCGGCGGGTGAGGTGTATCGGGCCGTGGCGGGTGCCCTAGTGGGTGCGGTCTCGGGTGGTGGCGGGCGCTGTGGCGGATGCCGTCTCGGGTGGTGGCGGGGATGCGGCCTCGGGTGGCGGCGGGTGCTGTGGCGGATCCGGTTTTCGGGTGGCGGCCGGTGCCCTAGTGGGTGCGCTCTCGGGTGGTGGCGGGTTCCGTAGCGGATGCGGTCGCGGGTGGTGGCCGGTGCCGGAGCGGATGCGGGCTTGCCCGGGGTCCCCCGTGCGCGGGCACCTCACTGGGTTTTGCCCCCGGCATCTGGAAGCATGGCGTCGTGCAGGTTTCCGACCCCCCGCATAAGAGCCCCGTCAAGCGGGGGCTGCAGGTGGGCATCCCGGTCGCGGCCGGGGTGCTCGTCGTGGTCTTGGCGTGGCTCGCCGGCCCGGGGCTGCTCGGCATCCACCCGAAGTCGCCCGGCGCGCCGGTGGACGCCCAGATCACCAAGGCCGTCGACTGTTCCGTTCCCGGGGCGGCCGAAACGGTCTCGTTCAAGCTCGGCGGCAAACCGCGCCAGGGCGCCCTCGACAGCTGCGGGCACGGCAAGGACGAGCACCTCCAGGTGCTGGTCCCGGACGACGCCCCGGCGGACGGCGTCGTCTCGGTCACCATGCCGGACACCACCGCGGGCGCGCAGGACCTGCGCGCGCCGGTCGCGCTGGCGCTGCTGGTGTTCGCCTGCTTCTGCGGCGGGATGTACGCCTACCTGGTGATCCGCGGTCCGGGCAAGCTCGCGCTGCTCAGCTGACGCCGCGACCACTACGCCCGTAGTGCCGCAGGCGATCAGCTGACGTCCGAGGCGGACGCGGCGAAGGTGTTGCAGTCCGCGATCCGGTTGTCCTTCGCCCCGGCGCGCCACCACTGCGCGTAGTGCGCGTTGGTGCCGTGGTCGTGGCTGCGAGAAGTGTTGTCCCCGCGCGTTTCCTGGTCGTTCCAGGCCTTGTTGTACATGTCGCGGGTGATCGTGCCGCCGCGGTCGACGTGCGCGCCGAGGAACATCCCGGAGAAGCACTGCGCCTGGAGCTCTTTGCGGCGCGACATGTCCAGGCCCTCGGGGCTGTTCTGCCCGGCCGCGTAGATCTTCTGCCACGCCGCGTCCATGATGCCCGCGACTTCCTGCACGTGGTGGCCGTACTCGTGGGCGAACAACGCCAGGTAGACGCCGGGGTTGTTGCCGTACTGGTCGGTCTGCAGGCCCTTGAACGGGACGTACAGGTTGTTCTCGCAGTAGTACGCCGCGGTGGCGATGCCGACCTGGATGGTGCCGCATTCGGTGTCGAAGCTCGGTCCGGTCGGGAAGTGCAGCGCGGGCGGCGTGAACGGCAGGTGGTAGGACTCGAGGAACGGGCCCCACGCCGCGTCGAGGCATTTGCTCGCCGCGGTGAAGAACGCTTCCGCGCCGTCCTGCGTGCTCGTCCACGGCGGCAGGTTGCAGACGCGGTTCTGCAGGCCGGCGTTGGGGTCCTGCAGGATCGGGTGGTCGGCCAGCTTGAGGATCTTGTGCGGGCCCGCGCTGGTCGAGGTGCCCGGGCTGTCCGAGGGACTGGTGGGCGTGCTCGAAGCGGTGGAGGAACCGCTGGTGGGCGGCAGTTCGTAGGCGGACGTCGGCGAGGGCGGCGCGGCCTGGTAGCCGGCGTTGCTCGGCCCGGAACCGCGGTTGAGCGAAACGATCGCCACGACGCCCAGCGCCAGCACCGCGACCGCGCCCAGGCACAGCCCGACGATCAGCCCGGTCGGCTTGCGCGGCGGCACCGGATAGGACGGCGGCTGCTGCCACTGCGGACCCTGCGGCGGCGGACCCTGGTACGGCGGCTGCTGACCCTGATACGGCGCCTGTCCGGGCTGGGCCTGGTAGGAGCCTTGCGCCTGGCCCGGGTACTGGCCCGGCGGCACCGGTCCTTGGCTCGGCACCGGCGGCGGTTGAACGGTCCCGCGTGGCGGCACCTGGCCGTAGGGCGGTTGCGTCATCAGGGCAGTCCCGGTGGGTCTCGGCGCGGGCCGGGCGTTCCCCGGCTTGCCGTTCAGCATATCGGGGGACCCCCGGCCCTCCGCAGCACTTCGCCGGACTGGCTGCCCGCCCGGACGTCCCCCCAGGTCTGGCCGGGTGCGGACGGCTCTGGAAGAGTGACGGCAGCAACCGCAGGGCTGTGCAGACGAGGGGCTCCGATGACAAACGCACCCGGTGCGCCCGGGCAGGGGGACGACACGCCTACGCCGAGCCGGGGCTTCACCGGTCCCGACCCGGACGCATCCGCCGCCGCTCCGCCGAAGACCGGCGAAACGGACACCCCGTCCGGCACGAACGCCGGAAGTTCGCCGTCCGGCAGCGAAAACGCGGCTTCGGCCGGGGCTCATCCGCCCGCCGAGGCTGGGCAGGCCAGCGCGAATCCGTCGCCTGCCAGCGAAAACCCGGCTGGCGCGGCTTCGCCGCCGGGTGGGGAAGCTTCGGGGATTTCGTCGTCGGGCAGTGCGAATCCGGCTGGCGCGGCTTCGCCGCCGGGTGGGGAAGCGCCGGGAACGTCGTCTTCCGGCAGCACGAACCCCGCTGACGCGACACCGCAGCCGAGCGGCGAAACCCCAGCCGGAACCACTCCGGCGCAGCCGGGCGCGGCTTCTCCCGCCGGAGAAACCCCGCCGCCCAGCGTCTTCCCGCCGCCGGACGCGCCGCCGCCCTCAGCCGGTGGCCAGTGGCAATCCCCTGGCCAGCAACCGCTTCCGCAGTATCCCGGCCACGGCCGTCCCGCCCCGGGCTGGAGTCCGAACGGGCTGGGCAAACCGGGCGTGATCGCGTTGCGCCCGTTGAACCTCGGCGACATCCTCGACGGCGCGATCACCGCGATCCGCCGGTATCCGCTGCTGATCCTCGGGGTGTCCGCGGTCGTCGCGGTGATCTCGGCCGGGCTGAACCTCGTCGCGACGCTGTGGCTGCTGCCCGATTTCAACCGAGTCACCCAGCTCGGCCCGGCCGCGACGCCGCAGCAGCAGCTCGACGCGGCGTACAGCCTGCTGGGCTCCGCGCTCACCGCGCTGGTGCCGACGCTCGTGATCTCCATGCTGGCGCAGACTTTCCTCACCGGCTTCCTCACCGTGGTGATGGGCAAGGCGGTGCTCGGCCGTCCGGTCGACTTCGGTTCGGCGATGCGTGAAGCCGCGCCGCGGCTGCTGCCGCTGCTGGCGGTCACCGTGCTGTACACGCTGGCCACGATGGTCGCCGCGGCCTTCTGCCTGCTGCCCGCCGTGGTGCCGTACGTGTTCTGGTCGCTCGCCGGTCCCGCGCTGGTGCTGGAACGCGGCACCATCGGGCAGGCGTTCACGCGGTCGCGCCAGCTCGTCTCGGGCATGTTCTGGCGGGTGTTCGGGGTGCTGCTGCTGGCCGCCGTGATCGGCTGGCTGATCTCGGCGATCATCGGCGTTCCGTTCAGCCTCGGCTCGGGCGGGTTCACCGCCATCTTCGACCCGCAGGCGGGGAACCTGCCGGAGGTGACGACCGGCGGTCTGGTGCTGCAGTCGGTGGGCAAGGTGATCGCGGAGACGATCGTCATGCCGTTCACCGCGCTGGTCACCGTGGTGCTCTACATCGACCAGCGGATGCGCCGCGAGGGCATGGACATCGAGCTGGCCAGGGCGGCGGGCATCCAGCCGCCGCGGCAGGCGTGGTGATCGGTTTTCCCGCCGACGTCCCGGTCGACATCGACCGGGACCCGGCCCGGCTGCGGGCGGTCCAGGAACTGACCGACCCGAATTACGCCGCCGCGCGGCCAGGTCTGCTCGAACAGTTCTGGCAGTGGCTCGGGCAGCGGATTTCCGAGCTGTTCAACGCGTTGTCCGACGTGCCCGGCGGCCCGTTCGGCCTGCTGCTGGTGCTGGGCTTGCTGATCGTGCTGATCGTGGTCGTGCGGCTGCGGGTGGGCAAGGTCGGCCGGTCGGCGAAGACGTCCGGCGAGGTGTTCGGCGGACGGCGGCAGACCGCGGACGAATACCGGAAAGCCGCCGAGGAAGCCGCCGCGCGCGGCGAGTTCGCGGACGCGGTGCGGGACCGGTTCCGCGCGCTGGTGCGGGGGATGGAAGAGCGCGCGCTCCTCGACGTCCGCTCCGGCCGGACCGCGGACGAGGCCATCGCCGAAGCCGGAAGGTTCCTGCCGGAGCTGGCGGTTGAACTGACCGCCGCCGCGCGGCAGTTCGACGACGTGCACTACGGCGGACGGCCGGGCACCGAAGCCGGATACCGCGCCTTGTCCGAAGTGGACGAACGCGTCCAGCGCGCGCGACCGGTTTTGGCGGACGCATGAGCACGGCTGTTTCGCCGGATCTGCGCCGAATCTGGCGTGGCACCCGGGTTCCGCTGGCGCTGCTCCTGCTGATCGTGCTCATCGCGCTGGCGATCGTGCTCAGCCGCGGCGACCAGACGAGCGGCGAATTCGACCCCGGTTCCTATGAGCCGCGCGGCAGCCACGCTCTCGCGCATTTGCTGGAGCAGGAAGGCGTTCAGGTCCGCGCGGTGCGTTCGCTCGCCGAGGCCCGCGAGGCCGCCGACAGCGGAACCCTGCTGGTGACCAACCCGCAGCTGGTGCCGAAGGACGGGTTCGCCGAGCTGCGCCGCCGGGTCGCGCACCTGGTGCTCGTCGCGCCCGGATCGAAAGCGTTGGGCATGACCGCGCCGACGGTTTCCCCGGTCGGGGCGGGAGAAGTGCGTACGCTGCAACCGGATTGCACGGTCGGCGCGGCGGTCAGCGCGGGTTCGGTCACGCTCGGCGGCCGCCATTACCGCACGGACGACAAGACGGCGCGGGCTTGCTACCGCGACGGCGGCGAGCCGACTTTCGTGCAGCTGGCGGACCGGACCGGCACGGTGAGCGTGCTCGGCTCGGCGGACGCGTTCACCAACGACCAAATCGCCAAGGACGGCAACGCGGCGTTCGGCATGCGGTTGCTGGGCGATCACCGGAAGCTGGTCTGGTACGTACCGTCCACAGCGGACCCCGCGCTGGACGACGAGAAGAAACCGTTTGTCGACCTGATTCCGCCCGGCTGGCGGTACGGCGCGCTGACCGCGGGAATCGCGATCGTCCTTTTCGCACTGTGGCGGGCGCGGCGGCTCGGGCCGGTGGTGCGCGAACCGCTGCCGGTGGTCGTGCGGTCGGCGGAAACGGCGGAGGGCCGGGCCCGGCTGTACCGGCGGGGCGGAGCGACCGGGCACGCGGCGGAAACCTTGCGCGAGGCGGCCCGGACGCGGCTGCGGAAGAGACTGGGATTGCCGCGCGACGCCGGCCCGCCCGCGATGGTGGAGACGGTGAGCGCGCGGACCGGCCGGGCGCCGAACGAGGTCGGGGCGGTGCTGTACGGCCCGTCGCCGTCCGACGAGGCGGCGCTGGTGCGGCTGGCGGACGAACTTGACGCGGTGGAACGAGAGGTGGAGCGTTCTTGAGTACCGAACAGAAGCAGGACGCGCGGGCGGCCCTGATCGCGTTGCGCGCCGAGGTCGGGAAGGCCGTGGTCGGCAACGACGCGGCCGTCACCGGGCTCATCCTCGCGCTGCTCTGCCGGGGGCACGTGCTGCTGGAAGGCGTGCCAGGGGTCGCGAAAACGCTGCTGGTGCGGGCGTTGGCCGCGTCGCTGGAGTTGAAGACGACGCGCGTGCAGTTCACGCCGGACCTGATGCCGGGCGACGTCACCGGGTCCATTGTGTACGACGCGCACAGCGGCGAGTTCTCCTTCCGCGAGGGCCCGGTGTTCACGAATCTGCTGCTGGCCGACGAAATCAACCGGACGCCGCCGAAGACGCAGTCGTCGCTGCTGGAGGCGATGGAGGAGCGGCAGGTGTCGATCGACGGCGTCTCGCGGCCGCTGCCGGATCCGTTCGTGGTGATCGCGACGCAGAACCCGGTCGAGTACGAGGGCACTTACCCGTTGCCCGAGGCGCAGCTGGACCGGTTCCTGTTGAAGCTGACCATGCCGGCTCCCTCGCGGGAGGACGAGATCGGCATTCTTTGGCGGCACGCCCAGGGTTTCGATCCGCGGAATCTCGCCGCCGCGGGCGTCCGTCCGGTGGCTGGCGCGGCGGAACTCGCGGCCGCGCGGGAGGCGGTCGCGAAGGTGACCGTCGGACCGGAAGTGATCGGCTACGTCGTCGACCTCTGCCGCGCGACGCGGGAACTCCCGGCGGTGCGGATCGGCGTTTCTCCTCGTGGCGCAACGGCTTTGCTCGCCGTGACGCGCGCGTGGGCCTGGCTGTCCGGCCGGGATTACGCGACGCCGGACGACGTCAAGGCGCTGGCCCGTCCGGCGCTCCGGCACCGGCTCGACGTGCGGCCCGAAGCCGAACTCGAAGGCGTGACCGCGGACGGTGTCCTCGACCGGGTGCTGGCCTCCGTGCCGGTGCCGCGCTAAATGGCCGTCACCGGGCGGCTCGGGCTGCTGGCGCTCCTGGGGGCGCTGGTGGTCGGGCTGCTGTTCCCGTCCGGCACCGGCGTCGCGGTGGTGGGCGCGGTGCTGCTGGTGCTGGTCGTCGTGGATCTCGTCTTGGCCGGGAGCGTGCGGGCGCTGCGGTTTTCGCGCAGCGGCACCACTTCCGTCCGGCTGGGGGAGCCCGCCGAGGTCACGTTAACCGTCACGAACCCCGGCGGGCGCACCGTCCGCGGCTCGCTGCGGGATGCCTGGCCGCCGAGCGCCGGTGCGGACGACCGGCACGCGCTGGTGGTTCCTGCTGGCGAACGGCGTGCGCTGACGACGGCGCTGCTCCCGACCCGCCGAGGCGACCGTGTCGCGGCCCGGGTGACCGTGCGCGCGGTGGGCCCGCTGGGATTGGCCGCGCGGCAGGGTTCGCACGAGGTGCCGTGGACGGTCCGGGTGCTGCCGCCGTTCCACAGCCGCAAGCATCTGCCGTCGCGGCTGGCGCGGTTGCAGCAGCTGGACGGCCGCAACGCGGTGCTGATTCGGGGCCAGGGAACGGAATTCGACTCCCTGCGCGAGTACGTGATCGGCGACGACGTCCGGTCGATCGACTGGCGCGCGACGGCCCGCGCGTCCGACGTGATGGTGCGGACGTGGCGTCCGGAACGCGACCGGCAGCTGGTTTTGGTGCTGGACACCGGCCGCGTCTCGGCGGGCCGAGTCGGCGACGCACCCCGGTTGGACGCGGCGATGGACGCGGCGCTTCTGTTGGCCGCACTGGCCTCCCGGGCGGGGGACCGGGTCGATCTGGTCGCTTACGACCGCCGGGTGCGGGCGTCGGTGCCGAATGCTTCGACGCCGTCCTTGGTGAACGCCTTGGCCACGATCGAACCGTCGCTGGTGGAGACCGACGCCCGGGGCATGGTGGCGGAAGTCCTGCGCCGAACGCGGCGGCGGGCTTTGGTGGTGCTGCTGACCGGGCTGGAACCGGCCCCGTTGCAGGAGGGGTTGTTCCCGGTGCTGGGATCGTTGACCGCTCGGCACGAGGTGCTGGTGGCTTCGGTGGCGGACCCGCGGGTCGCGGAGATGGCAGCTTCGCGCGGATCGGCGGAGGCGGTTTACGACGCTGCCGCGGCGGAACGGGCGCTGGCGGATAGGGAGTCTTCAGTGGCTTGGCTGACCCGGCATGGAGTGGGGGTGGTGGACGCGGTGCCGGAGGAGTTGCCGCCCGCGCTGGCCGACCGCTACCTCGCCCTGAAAGCCGCGGGCCGGTTGTAGGTCCGTGAGGGGAATCTGAGCCCCGCCGGGTTCCTTCTACCCCGCCTCCGGAAGGGCGTCTCCGGCGGCCCGCCGGTCCACATCCCCGGTTTCGCCGTCCAGTGCGGCCCGCCTTCCCAGCGTGAACACGTACGTCAGGAACAGCAGCTCCACCACCGCCCCGATGCCGATCCTCAGCCACGTCGGCCAGCCCGACGGCGTCACGAAGGCCTCGATCACCCCCGACACCAGCAGCACGCACGCCAGCCCCAGCGCCATCACCACCACTGACCGGCCCTGTTCGGCCAGCGCCGCGCTGCGCGAGCGGCGGCCCGGGTCCACCACCGTCCAGCCGAGTTTCAACCCCGTGCCCGCCGCGATGAAGACCGCGGTCAGTTCCAGCAGGCCGTGGGGCAGGAGCAGGCCCAGCAGCACGTCGCCGCGGCCGGCTGAGGACATCAGGCCGATCGCGACTCCGGCGTTCAGCGAGTTCATCCACAGCGCGGCGATCACCGGCAAGCCCAGCGCGACGCCCAGGAACAGGCACGTCGCCGCGACCCAGGCGTTGTTCGTCCACACCTTCGCCGCGAACGACGCCGCTGGGCCGTCCGAGTAGTACGTCTCGTATTGGCCGCCCGGCGCGGTCATCGCCTTCACCTCGTCCGGCGACACCAGCGACGCGCGCACCTGCGGGTCGCCCGCGATCCACACGCCCAGCACCGCCATCACCGCGACCGACAGCAGCGCCGCCGGGATCCACCAGCGGCGGCTCAGGTACACCGCGGCCGGGAAGCGGCGGGTGAAGAACAGAGCCACCTCGCGCCAGGCCGGGCTGTGCGAACCGGCGACCGCCGAGCGACCGCGCGCGACCAGCGCCGACAGCCTGGCCAGCAAGGCCGGGTCGGGCGCGGTCGAGCGGATCATCGACAGGTGCGTCGCCGTTCGCTGGTACAACGTGACCAGCTCGTCCGCCTCCGGACCGGTCAACCTGCGCCGTCCGGCGAGCTCGCCGAGCCGGTTCCACTCCGCGCTGTGCGCCGCGACGAACACGTCGACGTCCACCGGCCACCTCCTCCACCGCAAGGATAGAGGCAGGCGCTCTACGCTGGCCTCGTGCAGGAAGAGTCCGATCTCGTCACCGGTGAGGCCGTCGTCCTCGACCTGCGGGTGGCGAAGCTCGCCAGCCGCGCGGTCGCGATGCTGCTCGACGTCCTCGTCCAGGCCGCGTTGCTGCTGCTCGTGCTCGTCGCGCTGACGCTGACCGCGGGGTCGTTCGACTCGGCGCTCACCGTCGCGCTGATGCTGACCGTGTTCGTGCTGGTCGTGATCGGCTACCCGGTGCTGTTCGAAACGCTCAGCCGCGGCCGTTCGCTCGGCAAACTCGCGCTCGGCCTGCGAGTGGTGCGCCTCGACGGCGGCCCGATCAGCTTCCGGCACGCGCTGACCCGCGCGCTCGCCGGCTTCTTCGTCGACTTCTGGGCGCTCGGCTTCCTCGGCGCGGTGGCCGTCATCGTGTCGCTGTCGTCGTCGAACGGCCGCCGCGTCGGCGACTATCTCGCGGGCACCCTGGTGATCCGCGAACGCGTGCCGCAGTCCGCGCAGGCCATTCTCGTGGTGCCGCCCGGCCTCGAAGCGTGGGCCGCGCACTTCGATCTCAGCGGCCTCACCGACAACCTCGCCATGGCCGCCCGCCAGTACCTCGGCCGCTACCACGATCTGCGCCCGGAAGCGGCCGCGTCGCTCGGCTTCAGCCTGGCACAGCAGATTTCGGCGGCGATCGGGGTGTCGCTGCCGCACGGGATGCCGCCGTGGGTCTTCCTCACCGCGGTGCTGGCCGAACGCCGCAACCGCGACCACGCCCGGATCGCGCCGCCGCAGTACGGTTCCTACGCGCCGCCGCCGATTCCGCCTCCGGCACCGCCGAAGTCCGACAATCCGTTCACCCCGCCGAGCTGAGGACATGCTCGCCGACGACGTCACCGTCACCACCGCGCAGGACGGTCAGCTGACGGTCATCGAGCGCATCGTCACCGACGCACCAGCCAGGCACCGCATCGCCGAGCGGGTACCGGTGAGCGACGACGAGGACCGGCTTTATTCGATCACTGATCTCCAGATCTCCGGCGCTGCTACCGCCGACGGAACGACGGTCACGGTCACCGGGCCAGCCACTGTCACGTACACAGTGGACGGTGCGGTCGCGGCTGGGCAGGTTCGGGTTCAGCTCACCGGAGGCTGGGATCGTTCGGTCGACCGCGTCACCGCCACCTTCAGCGCGCCGGGCGTGTCCACAGCGGACTGTTACGCCGGTCGGCCGGGGTCGTCTCGGCAGTGCACGTTTTCCGAACTCCGCCGCGGCGGAGTGCATGCCGAGCAGAACGTTCTGCGCCAAGGGGATCGGATCGAGCTGGCCGTCCAAACCGGACCGTTGCCGGAGAACGCCCGGTTTGTCCCCACTGGACCGTTGGCCGCCTTCGCGCCGGGATTCCCGACTGTCCTCGGTGGTCTCGCGTTAGTGCTTTACCTGCTCATCGGCGCCGGTGTGCTGCGTCGCCGCACCAGGCCGCGTGGGGAACTCGACCTCACCGGCACGGTCCTCGATCTCGTCGCCCGCGGGCATCTGCGCATCGCCGACGGTCAGGTCAGCCACGGCGAAGCCGATCCGCTCACGCCGTTCGAACTAGCGGTCAAGACGGCCTTCCCGCCGGGTCCGCTCTCTGCCGCACGGCCGGATCAGGCGGCACTGCGCGCCCTTCTCGACGCCGAAGCGCATCGCCATGGCTGGCTGTCCGCGAGGCAACCGCACGTCCGCCTAGCCGGGCTCCTCCTGGCCGCTGCGGGCATCGTGACGACCGTCGTCCTCGCCCTCACCGTCGGCGAGGCGCTGATCGGCGTCGCGCTGCTGATCGCCGGAATCGCCACCTTCCTAGCCGCTCCGCTGGTTCAACCCCGCCGCGGCCGCGCGCTGGGCACTCCGGCGGGGCGGGCCCAATCTCCATTGGCGGCAGAGATCGACGCGATCCAAGCACTGGCCGAACGACGCTCGGCGGTGTCCGCGCAATGAAACTCGCCGCTCTGCTGCTGATCCCGCTGCTCGCCACGGCGCAAGACCCGCCGTCGCTGCCCGGCCTGCCGCAGAGTGTCGAAGTGGCGCTGAAGGTCCAGCACGACGGCAGCCTGTCCGTCACCGAAGCGGTCTCCGTACCGCGCGACACCTCGATGACCCGCACTATTCCGTTGCGCGCCAACGGTCGCGTCCTCGGCATCCGCGACCTCAGCATCGAGGGTGCGGGCAACGCCGAATCCGGCACCGACCAGGTGACCTTCTACCTGCGCGGCGGAACGTCCGTGCTCCGGTACACAGTGGACGGTGCGGTCGGCACGAGCCTCGGCGTCGAGCACGTGACCTGGGACGTCGCCAGCGGCTGGGACACCCGCCTCGAACTGGTCCGCGCGACCTTCGCCGCGCCCGCCATCCCGGACGCGCTCAGCTGCCTCGCCGGACCGCCCGGCTCGACGACCCGCTGCGGTGCCGCGCAGATCGACCACTCCGGCCTCACCCGCGTCTCAGTGCCGAACCTCCAGCCCGGCTCGCGCGTACAGCTGACCGCCGAGCTCCCCGGCGGCACTGTCGCCGCGACCGAGCGGCTCGTCCCCGACGGCCCCTTCGCCGCGAGCGCGCCAGTGTGGTGGGCCTGGCTGGCCTTCGCCGTGCTGTCGATCGCCGGTGCCGTCACAGTGTTCGTACGCCGCCGACGAGACCGACAGCCCGGTCGCGCCACCCCCGTACAGCTCCTCGACCACGGCCGCTTCTCTTCTCCGGACGGCGTGCTCCCTGGACACGTAGGACTGCTTCTCACCGGACGCGTCAGCTCCGTCGATCTAGCCGCGACAGTGCTCGACTTATGCGTCCGTAACTATCTATGGGTCAGCGAAGACGGCCCGCGCAACTGGACCCTCGTACGCCGCAACCCACCCGACGAACACCTAACCGCCTTCGAACGCGCGGTGTACGAAGCCGCTGTGCCCGGCGAAGCCGCGACGCTCGCCGAAGTGCGCGAAGCAGGCGTACGCGAACTGGTCGCGGACACGGTCCGTCGCGGCTGGCGCTCTCCGAAGCGGCTGTCGAAGATCGGCCCGCGGCTATGTGGGTACGGCGTCTTCCTCACTGTCCTACTGGCCTTCACCGTCGGTTACGCACAACTCGGGTTGGTGCTTCTCGCCACCGGCCTCGCGGTGACCGCCGCAGCGCACCTGCTGCCGGAGCGGACGAAGGCCGGACTAGACCTCCGAGACCGCCTTCTCGGCCTCAACGCACAGCTGCTCGCCATGGAAGCGCCGGACGACGAACTGCTCGCCTCTCGCGCGCTCCCGTACGCGTACGCGCTGGGGGAAGCGGACGCTTGGCTAGTTAACGCTTGTTCGCTCACGGCGTACTGGTACGGCACGTCCGGCGAGGACGTTGTGCCGTTGGTGCGGACCAGGGGATTCGCGGCCGCACTGACCGTCGCGTTCGAGGGCGCGAGGCACCTCCGACCGGACGAGCCGAAGACGCCCGCGCCTGCGTAGGGTGGAGGCATGGCCGATCCCGAGCTCTTCCGTTTCACGATCGACAACGGTCTGCGCGTGGTGCTCGCTCCTGACCCGACCGCGCCGGTGGTCGGGGTCAGCGTGCACTACGACGTGGGCTTCCGTTCCGAGCCGGAGGGGTTGACCGGTTTCGCGCACCTCTTCGAGCACCTGATGTTCCAGGGCAGCGAAAGCCTGGAGAAACTGGCGCACTTCCGGCACGTGCAGTCCAGCGGCGGCACCTTCAACGGTTCCACGCACCCGGACTACACCGACTACTACGAGGTGCTGCCCGCCGCGGCGCTGGAACGCGCGCTGTTCCTCGAGGCCGACCGGATGCGCGCGCCGAAGCTGACCGCGGAGAACCTGGCGAACCAGATCGAGGTCGTCAAGGAGGAAATCCGGCTGAACGTGCGCAACCGGCCGTACGGCGGATTCCCGTGGATCCTGCTGCCGCCGGTGCTGTACTCCACTTTCGCCAACGCGCACGACGGTTACGGCGCCTTCGAAGACCTCGAGGGCGCGACGCTGGACGACTGCGCCGCCTTCTTCGACACCTTCTACTCGCCGGCCAACGCGGTGCTGACCGTCGCGGGCGACTTCGAGGTCGAGGAGGCGAAGGCGCTCGTCGAGAAGCACTTCGGCGACGTCCCGCACCGGCCGGCTCCGGTGCGCCCGTCGTTCTCCGAGCCGCTGCCCACCACGCAGCTGAACGGCGAGCACACCGACCCGCACGCGCCGCTGCCCGCGCTGGCCGTCGGCTACCGGATGCCGGACCCGATCAACGACCTCGACGGCTACCTCGCCTACCTGGTGCTGGCCGGCGTGCTCACCGACGGTGACGGGTCGCGGCTGCAGCAGCGGCTGGTGCACGTAGAACCGCTGGTGGTCGACGTCGGCGCGGGCGCCGGGCTGTTCGGCCCGTTCGAGGCGCGCGATCCGGACACCTTCACCATCACCGCGATCCACCCGCCGGACGTGCCGCGCGAGCGCGTGCTGGCCGCGCTGGACGAGGAGCTGGAGAAGCTCGCGTCCACGCCGCCGGACGAACAGGAACTGAAGAAGGTCACCGCGCGCTGGGCGGCGAGCCTGCACGCGGAGCACGACCGGCTCGTGTCGCGCACGCTGGCGCTCGGCGCGTTCGAACTGCTCTACGGCGACGCGTCGCTGGTCTACCAGCTCGCCGACCGGCTGTCCGCGGTCTCCGGCGAGGCCGTGTCCGCGGCGGCGAAGGCGCTGCGCCCGGACGCGCGCGCCGTGCTCGTCGTGAAGCCCGCAAGCACCGAAGGGACGGAACAGTGACCTCGGCTGAACAGGTCAAAGCCGCACACCGCAGCGCCGAGGAGATCGGCCGCACCGCCGCCGGACCGCGTCCGCTGCCCCCGCTCGGGCGCCAGCGCGCCGCCGCCGATCTGTCCCATGTGGACACCGTGCTCTCCAACGGGCTGCGCGTGCTCGCGGTGCGCAAGGCGAGCGTCCCGATGGTCGAACTGCGGCTGTGGATCCCGTTCGCGGGCGAGGACCGGATGCACGCGGCCACCGCGGAGGTGCTCGCGGAAACCGTGCTCACCGGCACCGCGCGGCGCGACCGGGTGGAAATCGACGCCGAGGTCGCGCTGATCGGCGGCGACCTCAACGCGGGCGTCGACCCGGAGCGGCTGTACTTCGGCGGCACCGCGCTGTCCGACGGTCTGCCGACGCTGCTGGACGTGCTCGGCGACGTGCTCACCGGCGCCACGTACGGAGACGCGGAGGTGGCGCGCGAGCGGGAACGGCTGATCGAGCGCATCGCGGTGTCGCGCACGCAGCCGCGCACCATCGCGCGCGAAGCCCTGCAGAAGCACCGGTACGGCGATCACCCGGCGACCCGCGAGGTTCCGCAGGCGGAGGACGTCGCCGAGGTGACCGCCGAGCAGGTGCGCGCGCTGCACACCGCCTCGGTGCTGCCGCGCGGTGCGGTGCTCGTGCTGGTCGGAGACCTTGACCCGCAAGAGGTTCCGGCCGAGCTGGAGCGCGCGCTCGGCGGCTGGAAGTCGGACCGTTCGGCCGTCGTGCTGCCGCCGCTGCCCACGCTGACCGGCGGCAACGTCCTGCTGGTTCCGCGTGCCGGTGCGGTGCAGTCGCAGATCCGGCTGTCCGCGCAGACGGTGCCGCGCGTCGACCCGCGGTACCCGGCGCTGCAGCTGGCGAACCTGGCCTTCGGCGGGTACTTCTCCTCGCGGCTGGTGGAAAACATCCGCGAGGACAAGGGATACACCTACGGCGCGCACTCGGGATTCGAGTTCACCGGCGACACGGCAGTGGTCAATGTGGACGCGGACACCGCCAACGAGGTCACCGCGGCGGCGTACCTGGAAACCCGGTACGAGCTGTTCCGGCTGGGCACCGTGCCGCCGACCGCCGAAGAGGTGGAATCGGTGCGGCAGTACGCGATGGGCTCGCTCGTCACCGGCACGTCGTCGCAGGGCGGGCTCGCCGGGCAGCTGATGGCGCTGGCGTCGAACGGCCTCGGCATCGAGTGGCTGCAGAGCCACCCGGAGCGGCTCGCGGCGGTCACCTCGGAGCAGGTCGCCGAAGCCGCGGCGGAGTTCTTCGCGCCGGGCCGGTTCACCGGGGTCGTGGTCGGCGATGCGGACCTGCTCGCGCCGAAGCTGGCCGCGCTGGGAGTTTCGGCAAGCGAGAAGGACTGATGAGCGTTCCGTTCGAACTAGGGGCCCTGCCGACGCTGTCCCGTTCCACAGTGGACCGGCAGGAAACCTTGCGCACCAACCCGGAGCGGCTCGCCGCGAAGTGGTCGGAAGCCCGCGTGGTGCTGCTCGACGACACCGGCCGCACGCCGGTCGTCGAGGGCAGCTGTTCGCTGGCCACCCGCAAGGCGATGGACTTCGGCACCGAACCGCCCGCCGACGCGGTGTTCCTCGGCGAGTGGGAAGACATCGATTACTGGTCGCTGCCCGGCAGTATCGAGGGCGACGTCGACACCGTGCGGCTGGCTGGCAGCTGGGGCGTGATCGAGGAGGTCCCGCGCGCCAACGGCGAGCTGTGGGTCGAGCTGCGAGGCTACGGCGAGCAGCTGGACGACACGTCGGCCGGGCTGTTCACCACCGCACAGGCACTGCGGAACTGGCGGCGGCAATCGCGGTTCTGCAGCCGCGACGGTTCGCCGACGCAGCTGATCCAGTTCGGCTGGGCCAGCCGCTGCGAAGCCAAGGGCCACGAGGAATACCCGCGCACCGACCCGGCGGTGATCTGCCTGGTGCACGACCTCGACGGCGTCAACGGTTCGCACGTGCTGCTCGCGCGGCAGCCGATCTGGCCGCCGGACCGGTACTCGGTGCTCGCCGGATTCGTGGAGGCGGGGGAGTCCCTGGAGGGCTGCGTCGTCCGCGAAATCCGCGAGGAGGCCGGGATCGAGGTGCGGGACGTGCGCTACCTCGGCAGTCAGCCGTGGCCGTTCCCGCGCTCGATCATGCTGGGCTTCACCGCGCGCGCGGACCGCGACGCGCCGCTGATCCCGGCGGAGGGCGAGATCGAGGAAGCGCTGTGGGTGTCCCGGGAGGACGTTCGGGCGGCGTTCCGCAACGCGGGGACTGGGGTGCCGACGCCGATCGCGGGTGGTGCGTCGAATCTGTTGTTGCCGGGGAATTCGTCGATCGCCCGTGTGATGTTGAAGGCGTGGGCGGAAGCCGAGGAGTAACTCTTTCGGCGATGTGTGCCTCTGGGCCTCGTGAGCGGCGACGCCGGTGAGAACCGGCCTAGCCACTCACGAGGCCCTGTTGCGTCTCAGCCTCCCCGCCCCGGACCACGCCTGGTCCGCGGTCCGCCTCGGCCAACCCTGCGCGTTCGCCCGGTCACCCTGCGCCTAGCGCGGACATCTCGCGGTATCAAGCCGTTACCCCGCTGTTTCCCGAGCCCATTGACGTCCTGTGGCCGCGCTCACTACAGTCCCGGAAAACCGTCTGTAAAGTTTCCTAATAAAGGAGCAGCCAGGTGCGAGCCGGCAGTCCGCGAACGTTGCGCGAGATGAACGACCGCGCGGCGATCGAGGCGTTGCTGCGGAACGGGCCGATGACCCGGGGCGAGCTGGAGGCCGTCATCGGGCTGTCCAAACCGGCCACCGCGCAGCTGCTCACCCGGCTTGAGCAGGACAATCTCGTCGGCAAAGCGGGGGAGCGCGCGGGCGGCGGGCGCGGGCCGCGGGCTCAGCTGTGGGCGGTCAACGGCGCGCTCGCGCACGTCGCGGCCGTCGACCTCACCCCGCGGGTCGCGGACTTCGTGGTCGCCGACGTCGCCGGGGCCGTGCTCGCCGAGTACCGCGTGCAGCTTCCGGTGGCCGAGGACGCGGACGTCGTCGGTTCGTTCGGCCAGGCGCTGCGCCGGGTCGCCAAGTCCGCGGGCCTGCAGCTCGACGATCTGGCCAATGTGGTCATCGGCGCGCAGGGCGCGTTCGACCCGCGCACCGGTTTGCTGTCCTCGGCCCCGCACATCCCGGGCTGGCTCGGGTTCGACGTGCCGAAGCGGCTGAGCGACGAACTCGGCGTCACGGTCAAGATCGAGAACGACGTAAACCTTGTCGCGGTTGAGGAAATGACCGTCGGCAACGCGCAGGACGTCGACGACTTCGTGCTGGTCTGGCTGTCCGAGGGCGTCGGCGGCGCGGTCGTCATCGGACGGCGGCTGCTGCGCGGCGCGACCGGCGGGGGCGGCGAGATCGACTGGATGCGCGTTCCCGATCCGGCCACTGTGGACACTGGCGACAGCTGGCCGTCGGCCGGAGCGCGGTACGGCAACCTGGTCGACTCGTCCGCGATCGTCCGGCTCGCCAAGGCGCACGGCATCACCGCGGACAGCGGATGGGATGCCGTCGCGCAGGCTCGACGCACGGCACACCAAGGGTTTCTGGACGATCTCGCGCGGCGCGTCGCCAGCGGGGTCGCGAGCCTCGTCGCGGTCGCCGACCCGCAGCTCATCCTGCTGTGCGGCGAGACCAGCCGCGCCGGCGGCGACGAGTTCGCCGGGATCGTCGCGGAAAAACTGCACGAACTGGTCCTGCCGCGCACGCCCGTCGGCGTCGCTTCGGTGCAGGGCAACGCGGTGCGCGCCGGTGCGCTGCAGTCCGCGCTCGCCACCGCCCGTGAGGACGTCTTCGGCGTCGTCACCCCCACGCTCCTCGGGCCGCGCCGGTCCGCCGGAGAGCAAGCCCCGTCCCCGACCGAGTAGACCCACCCTAAGGACAGGAGGGTTCATGTCCGCTCCGACCCGCATCCGGAGAATCGCGCGCAAGCGCGGATCTCTGCTGCTCAGCGCCTTCGCGGCGAGTTCGCTGCTGGCGACCGCCGCGTGCGGCGCCGCCGCTCCCGCAGGCGGCGGCGACGCCGCGGCCCCGCCGAACAAGGACGACAAGCTCACCATCACCGTCTACAGCAAGTTCACCGACCGCGAGTACGGCGTGGTCACGAAGGCGCTGGACAAGCTCAAGGCGAAGTTCCCCAACATCACCATCAAGCACGAGGGGAACCAGGACGACGACAAGCTCACCCAGTCGATCCGCGGCGGCAACCCGCCGGACGTGGCGATCTCGTTCTACACCGACAACCTCGGCGCGTGGTGCTCCACCGGCAGCTTCCAGGACCTGAAGCCCTACCTCGAGCGCGACAAGATCGATCTCGAGCAGATTCCGCAGGCGGTCCGCGATTACACGTCCTACCAGGGCAAGCGGTGCGCGATGCCGATGCTCGCCGACGTGTACGGGTTCTTCTACAACAAGGCGCATTTCGCGGCCAAGGGCATCGCCGGTCCGCCGAAGAACACCACGGAACTGTTCGAGGACGTCAAGAAGCTCACCGAGTTCAACCCGGACGGTTCGATCAAGACCGCGGGCTTCCTGCCGTCGATGCCGTTCTACGCCAACCAGGCGCAGTACTGGGCGCCGAACTTCGGGGCCAAGTTCATGGGCCCGGACGGCAAATCGTCGCTCGCTTCCAGCCCCGGCTGGAAGGAGATGTTCCAGTTCCAGAAGAAGCTCATCGACTTCTACGGCGGGCACGAGAAGGTCGAGAAGTTCAAGGCCGGTCTCGGTGACGAGTACTCGAAGGACAACGGTTTCCAGACCGGCAAGCTTTCGATGATCTACGACGGCGAATTCCGCACCGCGTTCATCAAGGACCAGGTGCCCTCGCTCGACTACGGCACCGCGCCCGCCCCGGTGCTCGACAGCCTGGCCGGCCAGTACGGCGGCGGGTTCGGCACCGGCACGATCATCGCGATCCCGAAGGGCGCGAAGAACCCGGGCGCGGCGTGGGAGCTGATCAAGCAGGCCTCGCTCGACACCGACACCCTGGTCGAGATGGCCAACGGCCTGAACAACGTGCCGAGCACCAAGGATTCGCTCAACTCGCCGAATCTGAAGATGCCGCCGCAGTTCAAGACCTTCACCGACATCTACAACAGCGGCAAGCTGGTCGCCAACCCGACCACGCCGATCGGCGACGCGTTCCTCAAGGCGGTCAACGACTTCGCCGAGAAGTGGCAGGCCGGGTCGGTGCCTGATCTGGACGCGGGCCTGAAGAAGGTCGACGCGCAGATCAACGACGAACTGGCGCAGAAGGGCGCCGGCGGATGACCACGCTGACCACAGCGGAAACCGGAACCCCTGTCGCGTCGAACCAGGCGCGGCGGGGGTCTCCCCGGGCCAAGCGCCGGCGCACGGTGTTCTGGTTCATGGCGCCGGCCGCCCTCGGGTTCCTCATCTTCTTCGCCTACCCGCTCGGCGCGACGCTGTTCTACTCGTTCACCCGCTACGACCTGATCAACCCTCCACAGTGGATCGGGTTCGACAACTACGTGCGCATGTTCACCAGCGAACCGCTGGTGAAAACCGCCGCGTACAACACGTTGTGGCTGGTGATCATCCTGACGATCTGCCGGGTGCTGTTCTCGCTCGGCGTGGCGTCGGTGATCTCGCGGCTGAAGTCGGGCGTCGGCATCGTGCGCACGCTCTGCTACCTGCCCGCGCTCGCCCCGCCGGCGGCCGCGACGCTCGCGTTCGTCTTCGTGTTCAACCCGGAATTCGGTCCGGTGAACCGGTTCCTGAGGCTGGTGGGCATCGACGGCGGACTGTGGTTCAACAGCCCGGAAATGTCGAAGCCCGCGCTGACGTTGCTCGCGCTGTGGGGTTCGGGCGAGCTGATGATCATCATCCTGGCCGCGTTGCTGGACGTTCCGGCCGAGCAGTACGAGGCCGCGGAACTCGACGGGGCCGGGCCGGTGCGCCGGTTCTGGCACGTGACGCTGCCGTCGATCTCGCCGGTGCTGCTGTTCGGCGTGGTCAACTCGATGATCTACGCACTGCAGTTCTTCACCCAGGCGATCGTCGCCGCTTCTGCTTCGGCGGGTACCGCGGACGTCGCGGGCAACTCGAAACTGATTGGTGCGCCGGAAAACTCGACGCTGACGTATCCGATCTGGCTGTACGTCCAGGGTTTCCGGTACTTCAACATGGGTTACGCGGCCGCGATGGCGGTGCTGCTGTTCCTGGTTTCCGCTGGGTTCACCTGGATTCTGGTGCGGCAGATGCGTAAGACGCAACATCAGGAGGACGGAGCATGACGACGCTTTCGGCACCACCGCGTCCGGCTCCTCCGGTGCATCCGCGGGAAAAGTTCAAGCGGCGCTGGGACAAGAACCTGTCCTTTGTGGCCACCCACGCGGTCGGCATCGCGCTCGGCGTGATCTTCATGCTGCCGCTGCTGTTCGTTCTCCTCACCTCGGTGATGAAGAGCGACCAGGCGATGACCTCCAGTCTGTGGCCGACCGAATGGCATTTCGAGAACTTCGTCGAGGTGTTCAAGAAGGCCCCGCTGCTGGAGTACTTCGGCAACAGCCTGCTGTACTCGGCGCTGGCGACGATCGGGGCGCTGGTCTCGGCGATCCCGGCGGCGTACGGACTGGCGAAACTGCGGTGGCGCGGGCAAAACCTGTGCTTCATGCTCGTCGTGGTCGCGATGATGCTGCCGCCGCAGGTCACCGTCGTTCCGCTGTACGACCTGTGGGTACGGCTCGGGTTCACCGGCACTTTGGTGCCGCTCATCGTGCCGTACTTCTTCTTCGACGCCTTCTCGATCTTCCTGCTGCGGCAGTTCTTCCTCACCATTCCGAAGGACTACCTGGAAGCGGCGAAGATCGACGGCTGCAACGAGTTCCGGGTGCTCACGCGGGTGCTGATCCCGATGGCGAAGCCGGGAATCGCGGCCACCGCGATGTTCTGCTTCCTGTTCACCTGGAACGACTATTTCGGCCCGCTGCTCTACACGGGCGAGAACAAAGACAACTGGCCGCTTTCACTGGCGATCGCGTCCTTCCGAGGCATGCACCACGTCGAATGGAACCTCACGATGGCCGCGACCGCGCTGATCATGCTGCCGGTGATCGTGCTGTTCGTGTTCGCGCAGAAATCGTTCGTCAAGGGCATCACGTTCACGGGAGTCAAGGGATGAAACTGGCAGTGGTCGGCGGTGGGTCCACCTACACGCCGGAGCTGATCGACGGCATCGCCGGACGGCGGGCCTCGCTCGACGTCGACGAGATCGTGCTGATCGACCCGGACGCCTACCGGGTCGAGGCGGTCGGCGATTTCAGCCAGCGGCTGCTGAACCACGCGGGGCATTCGGCCCGTGTGCGCACCACCGCGAACCTGGAGGAGGGTGTCGACGGCGCGTCGGCGGTCCTCATTCAGCTGCGGGTCGGCGGTCAGAAGGCACGCGCGTCGGACGAGACTTTCCCGCATCTGTGCGGGTGCGTCGGCCAGGAAACGACCGGAGCGGGCGGCCTGGCGAAGGCGCTGCGCACGGTGCCGGTGGTGCTCGACATCGCCGAACGCGTGCGCAAGGTCGCCGGCGACGACACCTGGATCGTCAACTTCACCAACCCGGTCGGCATCGTCACCCGCGCGCTGCTGCAGGAGGGGCACCGGGCGGTCGGCCTGTGCAACGTCGCGATCAACCTGCAGCGCAAGTTCGCGAAGCTGCTCGGCGCTTCCACCGGCGACGTCAAGCTGGTCCACACTGGACTGAACCACCTGAGCTGGGAGCGCGGCGTCCTGGTCGACGGCGTCGACCGGCTGCCGGAACTCCTTGCCCAGCACGCGGAATACCTCGGCGAAGAGGTCAGCGTGCCGGTCGAGTGGATGCAGCGGATGCAGGCCGTGCCGTCGTACTACCTCAAGTACTACTACTCGCACGACGCGCAGGTCGCGAAGCAGCAGACCGAGCGGCCGCGGGCCGAGGTGGTCAGCGACGTCGAGGAAGAACTGCTGAAGATCTACCTCGACCCGGAGCAGGTCACGAAGCCGGAGTCGCTGGAGAAGCGCGGCGGCGCGTACTACTCGGAGGCGGCAGTGCAGCTCGTGCACGCGCTCACTTCCGGTGGTGCCGCCGAGGAGCACGTGGTGAACGTCCGTAACAACGGCACGTTCGACTTCCTTCCGGACGACGCGGTGATCGAGGTTTCGTCCACTGTGGATTCCGCGGGCGCGACCCCGATCCCGCAGTCCCCGGTCGAGCCGCGGTTCGCCGGACTGATCGCCGGGGTCACCGCGTACGAGTACCTGGCACTGGACGCCGCGATCAAGGGCGGCCGGGACCGGGTCGCGGACGCGCTGCTCGCGCATCCGCTGGTCGGCCAGTACGCCAAGGCGGACCAGCTCGCGGACGAACTCGTCGCACGCAACCGGGATTTCCTGCCCTGGGCGCGGGCATGAGCGACGCCGTCGTCGCGATCGACGGGGGGAACAGCAAAACCGAGGTGCTGGTGGTTTCGCGGGACGGCGTCGTGCTCGGCGCGTCCCGCGGCCCCGGCGTTTCTCCCCAGCGCGTCGGAGTCGACGGATGCGTTGCCGCATTGGAAGAATTCGTTCAGGAAGCCCTCCGCTCCGGCGGCTTGCCGACTGAACCGCCGTTCGCCGTGCACACGTCGGCCTACCTGGCTGGCCTCGACTTCCCCCGCGAAGAAGAGGCACTGCACAAGGCTTTGTCCGCGCGCGGCTGGAGTTCCACTTTGGACGTCGGCAACGACGTGCTCGCTTTGCTGCGAGCCGGAAGTTCCGACGGCACCGGGGTAGCGGTGGTGTGCGGCGCGGGCATCAACGGCGCCGGCTTCGCTCCGGACGGCCGGTCGTACCGCTTTCCCGCGCTGGGCAAGGTGTCCGGCGACTGGGGAGGCGGGTACCGGCTGGGCGAGGAAGCCCTGTGGTGGGCCGTCCGCGCCGAAGACGGCCGTGGCCCGCGGACGGCGTTGGAGTCGGCGGTGGCGGAGTACTACGGTGCTTCGACGCTGCTGGATGTGGTGCAGGGCCTTCACTTCGAGGAAATCGACGCCGCCTCGATCCACGGCCTCTGCCCGCTGCTGTTCGAAGTAGCCGCGGCCGGTGACGAGGTCGCCCAGGACGTGGTGACGCGGTTCGCGGAGGAAGTGAGCCTGCTGGTGGCCGCGATCATGCGCCGCCTGGACCTCACGACGTCATCCCCCGAGGTCATCCTCGGCGGCGGCGTGCTGACCGGCGTCGGGGCGTCCGTGATCGCGGACATCGAACGGCGTTGTCTGAAGGTGGCACCACGGGCGCAGGTGCGCGTGGTGGAAGTGAACCCGGTTGTCGGAGCCGCACTGTTCGGTTTGGACAGACTCGGGGCTTCTGACGCCGCGAAAGCCGCGCTGAAGGCTGCGACGCAACGCGCGTGAGAAGTGGGGTGGCTGCCCGAAAAGCAGCCACCCCACTCCCGCCTCAGGCGGTGAGGTTCTTGCCCGTCTCCAGAACGGACTTCAGGTCCGACAGGACCCACGCCCAGCCGCCGCCCGCGTTCTCGCCGGGGCCGGCGTTGATGTCCTCGTGCACGCCGGACACGAGAGCCGCGTGGTTCGGCGCGCCGGTGACGTCGTGGGTGACGGTGAGCCGGGTGCCCGCGGTCTGCGTTTCCTCGATGTCGTAGGTGAGCGTGGTGTACGGCTCGGCGACGAGGCTCGGGTCCATCCGCAGTTTCCACGTGATCACCAGCTTGCGCGGCGGGTCGACCTCGAGCACTTCGCCGTCGAGGAGATCGCTGGTGAAACCGGAATCGACGAACTCCTGGGTCGGCCTGGTGCGGTGCTTGCCGCCGCGCTTGAGGTCGAACTCCGCCAGTCCGGTGTAGCCGTACTTCTGCGTCCACTCCGGCTTCGTGATGGCGTCCCACACCGCCTGCGGGGTGGCCTTGATGTAGACGCGGTTGACCTGAACGGTCGTGGTGTCGCTCATTTTCCGGGCTCCTTGTAGGTTTCTTCGGCTTCCAGCTGAGCTTTGAGGTCCAGCAGCGCCGAGGTGTGGTGTGCGGTGTACTTGTCGATCCAGCGGTCGTGGATCTGGCGGATCGGGACTGGGTTCAGGAAATGCCGTTTCTCCCGCCCCTCCTTGCGCGAGGTGACCAGTTCGGCCTCCTCGAGCAGCTTGAGGTGTTTCATCACCCCGAACCGGGTCATGTCCACTTCGGACTCCAGCTCGGTGAGCGTGCGGCCGTCGCGCTCGTAGAGCAGGTCGAGCAGGAACCGGCGGGTCGGATCCGCCAGAGCCTTGAAAACCAGGTCCTCGTCGGGCACGCACCAAGGATAGGTGACCAAAAGGTCACATGTCAACCGGAAGAACGGCCGCTGGTCTCCGCGCGAGCGGAGTCCAGCGGCCGGAGGGGAGCGCTAGAGCAGTGCGCCGAGCGGCAGGATCAGCGCGATCGCCACCACCGAGATCACCGTTTCCATCACCGACCAGCTCTTCAGCGTCTGGCCGACCGACATCCCGAAGTACTCCTTGACCAGCCAGAACCCGGCGTCGTTCAGGTGCGAGAAGAAGAGCGACCCGGCGCCGATGGCCAGCACGAGCAGCGCGTTGTGCGTGGGGTCCAGCGTCGCGGCCAGCGGGGCCACGATGCCCGCCGCGGAGACCGTCGCGACCGTCGCCGAGCCCGTCGCCAGGCGGATCGCCACCGCGACCAGCCAGCCGAGCAGCAGCGGGGACAGGTTCGCGCCCTTGGACAGGCTGGTGATCACGTCGCCGACCCCGGCGTCCACGAGGGTCTGCTTGAACCCGCCGCCTGCGGCCACGATCAGCACGATCCCGGCGATCGGGCCGAGGGAATCGCCGATGATCGACGACAGCCGTTCCCGGTTCAGCCGCGCCGGGCGGCCCAGCACGACCATGCCGACGAGGACCGCCAGCAGCAGCGCGACGAGCGGGTCGCCGATGAAGTCCAGGACGCGGCGGGCCGGGTTTCCCTTCTCCGCCAGGATGTCCGCGAGTGCCTTGGCCAGCATCAGGACGACCGGCAGCAGCACGGTGGCCAGCGTCGCGGCAAAGCTCGGCCGGTGCTTTTCGTCGGCGCCCCCGGATTCCGGCACCAGCCGGGCGGGCGGCGCGGCGTCCGGCACCATCTTCGCGGCGAGGCGGCCGAACAGCGGCCCGGCGATGATCACCGTGGGAAGCCCGACCAGCAGGCCGAGGCCGAGGGTGAGGCCGACGTTGGCGTTCAGCGAACCAGCGGCGGCCAGCGGTCCGGGGTGCGGCGGGATCAGGCCGTGCAGCACCGACAGCCCGGCCAGCGCCGGAATTCCCAGCAGCAGCACCGGTTTCCCGCTGCGCTTGGCGACCAGCAGCACCACCGGGATCAGCATGACGAGGCCGATCTCGAAGAACATCGGCAACCCGATCAGCGCGGCCACGAGCGCCATCGCCCACGGCAGCCCCGGCCCGCGGACCCGGCCGAGCACGGTGTCCACGATCCGGTCCGCGCCGCCGGAATCGGCGAGCAGTTTCCCGAGCATCGCGCCGAAAGCGATCAGCACGCCGACCGAGGCGACGGTGCTGCCGACGCCGTTCGTGAAGCTCTTCAGCAGTTTGTCGACCGGCATCCCGGCGACCAGGCCGAGCACGCCGGAGCCCAGCGTGAGCGCGAGCAGCGGATGCAGTTTGACCTTGCTGATCAGCACCACGATCACCGCGATGGCGAGCACCGTGGCGAGGATCAGGCGGGTGTCGTGGCCGGTCCAGCCGGCGGCGAGGGTGGTCATGCGCGCTCCTGGTACGCGGCGAGGGCCGACTTGACGAGTTCGGCGGGAGGACGGCTGATGTCGAAGGTCTGGCCTGGCTCGTCGGGCTCGAGCGGTTCGAGGTCGGCGAGCTGGGAATCGAGCAGCGAGACCGGCATGAAGTGGCCGCTGCGGGTCTTCATCCGCTCGGCGAGCAGGTCGCGCGAGCCGTGCAGGTGCAGGAACCACACGTCCCAGCCGCCGCGCAGCACGTCCCGGTAGCGCCGCTTGAGCGCGGACGAGCTGACCACGCCGCCGCTTTCCTGGTGCTCGGCGATCCACAGCGCGATCGCGGCCAGCCAGGGCTCCCGGTCCTCGTCGGTGAGCGGATGGCCCGCGGTCATTTTCTCGATGTTGGCCTTGGGGTGGAAGGTGTCCGCCTCGGCGTACTCGACCCCGAGCTCCTCCGCGACGGCTTTGCCGACCGTCGTCTTGCCCGAGCCCGATACGCCCATCACCACGATGACCGTCATGCGCACCTCCCACGTCTTTGTGCCCTGGAGAGTCAAACTCAAAAGTACTACTTAATCAAGAAGAAGTAGTACTTAATCGAGTCAGAGGGTTAAGTTGAGCCGGTGGGGAATGATCGGCACGAGGACATGCTCGACGAGCTCGGCGCGGCCATCGCGAGCGGCGAGCTGGCGCCGGGCGCGGTGCTGCGCTCGGAGGAGCTGCAGGAGCGGTACGGGGCTTCGCGGACGGTCGCCCGCGAGGTCGTGCGGGTCCTCGAGACGATGGGGTTGACCAGCAGCCGCCGCCGCGTCGGGGTCACCGTCCGCGAGCCGGCCGAGTGGAACCACTATGACCCGAGGCTGATCCGCTGGCAGCTCGACGGCGCGGACCGGCCGGCCGCGCTGCGCACGCTGACCGAACTGCGCTCGGCCGTCGAACCGTGTGCCGCGCGGTTCGCCGCGATCCGGGCGACGCCGGAGGAACGCGGCCGGCTTCGCGCGCTGGCGGTGCATCTCCAGCGCACGGCACGCGCCCGGGACCTCGACGCCTTTCTCGGCCACGACGTCGCCTTCCACGATCTGCTGCTGTCCGCGTCGCGGAACCCGATGTTCGCGCAGCTGTCCTCAGTGGTCGCCGAAGTGCTCGCCGGCCGCACCGGGCACGGCCTGATGCCGGACGAACCGCAGCCCGAGGCGGTCGCGCTGCACGTCGAGGTCGCCGAGGCGATCGACCTGGCCGAGCCGGAGCGGGCCGAACGCGCCATGCGCGACATCGTCGAGCAGGCACGCGAGGAAATCGCCGCCGCGGTGTCGAGTAATCTCGGCGGCTGAATCGTCCACGTTCGGGGGGCTACAGGTGAGCGCGGCGCGCGCGATCGGCTTGATTCTCGGTTTGGCCGCCGACGGTGCACTCGGCGATCCGCGGCGACGGCCGCCGGTCACCGCCTTCCGCCGGGCGGTCGCGGCCACCGGCTCGCGCCGCGCGGCGGGCTTGGGGATCGCGGGCGCGGCAGTCGCGGCCGGGGTGCTGGCCGAGCGCGCCGGCCGGCGCAGCCCCGTGCTGCAGGCGACCGCGACGGCGGTGGCGACCTGGGCGGTCGTCGGCGCGGCCGGGCTCGCCACGCAGGGCACGGAACTGGCGCGCGATCTCGAGGAAGGCCGTCTCGATCCGGCGCGCGACACACTGTCCGAACTGGACCCGCGCGTGACGGACGGGCTGAGCACGATCGGGCTTTCCCGTGCGTCCGTGGAAACCCTGGCCGAGAACACGTCCGAAGTGGTCGTTACCCCGTTGCTGTGGGGCGCGGTCGCGGGCGTGCCCGGATTGCTCGCGGCACGGACCATCGGCTTGCTGCGCCGGCTGCTTCCCGGACATTGGGTGCTCGACCGGCTCGACGAACTCGTGCACCTCCTGCCGACCCGGGCCGCCGCCGCGCTGACCGTCGCGGGCGCGCCGGTGGTCGGTGGTTCGGCGGGCGGCGCGTGGCGGGCTTGGCGGCGGGACACGATCGCGCATCCGAGCCCGAACGCCGGTCGCGTCGAGGCCGCTTTCGCCGGGGCGCTGGAGATCCGGGTCGGCGGGCGGACCGAGTATCCGCACGGCGTGGTGGAGTTGCCGGTGCTCGGGGTCGGGCGGAATCCGGACGCCGGACACGTGACGCGCGCGGTGGAACTGTCCCGAGTGGTCGGTTGGCTGGCTGCCGGAACGTCGGTGATCGTGGCCGTGCTGTCCGGAATACGCCGCCGAAACCCTTGAGCTGTCAGGGTTTCAGGTGGGCGATGGCGGCCGCGTCGCCGTAACCGTCGCGTTCGGACAGTCGCGCCTTGATCCGCTGCCGGTCTTCGGATTTCTTGTTGCCGCCGTATTTGAACTTCGCTCGCACGTCGGTCACCGTCAGCTCGACGCCGCGAATCCCGGGCAGCAGCCGCCGGTCCGGAGCGTCCACAGCGGACACTGGGGTGCGTTTGCCGTCCGGTTCGAAGTGCGCCAGCTGGTGGTTCAGCAGCGCGGCCTTCTCCTCGGGATCGTCGATGACCCGGACGTCGCAGGCCAGTTGCACGCTCGCGTAGTACGAAGTCGGCACGCCGAGCGCGGGGTCGTCGGCGGTGTTCCAGTCCGAGCGGATGTAGGTGTAGTCGCCGGTCACGGTCAGCAGGGCGCGCGGGTGTTCCTCCAGCAGCGGCCATACCGGGTTCGGCCGGGCGAGGTGCAGCCGGACGGTCGCGTCGCCGTCGAAGACGAAGTGCGTCGGCACGACCACGGGCAGATCACGGCCGCGGCCGCCGGCGACCAGTTCGCCGAAATCGTGTCCGGCGAGCCATTCCCGCCATTCGTTCTCGTCCGCGGTGTCCCAGGGGTGGATCAGCATACGGCCAGTATCAGCGGCGGAAGTGGCCCGGACAAAGAGCCATTTTCCCGAGAAACGACCAGGCCACTCAGGCGGTCGGCGAGTACTCGTCCTCGGAGTCTTCGGCGAGCATCTCCGCGACGGACTTGCGCCGGCCGCGCTGCGGGCGCTCGGTCGTCAGCGCGCCGCCCGGACGCAGTTCGCGGATCGTGAAGTACAGCCAGCCCAGCAACGCCATCGTGCCGAACGCCAGCCACTGCAGCGCGTACGAGAAGTACGGGCCCGACTCGAGCTGCGGCAGCGGCAACGCCTTGAGCACGCCGGGCTGGCCGTTGTCGAGCTGGAAGTACCCGGGCCGGATAGTGAGGCCGGAAGCCTTCGCCACCACGCGCGAGTCGACGGTGTAGCTCTGCAGCTTCCCGTTCGTCGACGCGTCGGCGAACGCTTCGCGGTTCTTCGGGTCTGTCTCGTCGCTTCGCACGCGCGCGACGACCGTCACCTGTCCGCCCGGCGCCGCCGCGTACGGGAGCACGCCGGAGTCGCTGTTGAGCCCCACGTAGCCGCGGTCGATGAGGTACACAGTGCCGTCGGTGGCGCGAAGCGGCGTAAGGACTTCGTACGCGCCTTGGCCCTGGACAGTGCGCAGCCGCGCGACGACTTCCGCCGAAGGCAGGTACGTGCCGGTGATGGACACGAGATGCCACTCGGTGTTCTTGTCCGGCTTCGTCCCCGGCGGCAACAGCTGGGCCGCGGGCGCGGGTTTCGCGGTGAACGACGTGGTCAGCGCGTTGTTCTGGGTGACCTGCTCGCTGTCGCGCCGGAACTGCCACGGGGCCAGCAGCGTGTAGCAGCAGATGGCGAAGGTGAACACCACCACTGTCAACGCCAGCCATCCCGGCCGGAGCAGAAACCGCAACCGCACCCCTCTACGGTAGGCCGTCGCGTTCCGTGCGCGCACCCGGACCGGACGTCACGCCTGTTCGCGGACCCAGTCCAGCAGTCCCGGCACGCTCCGCTCGATCATCCCGAGGACGTCCTCGAAGCCGTCGCCGCCGCCGTAGTACGGATCCGGCACCTCGGCGCCCTCCGGAGCGGACGGGTCGAACGAACGCAGCAGCCGCACCCGCGAAGGGTCTTCGACGCGGGACTTCAGGAAGTCAAGGTGGCTCCCGTCGGCGGCGAGAAGCAGATCGGCTTCGAGGTCCTCTTCGCTGACCTCGGCCGCGACGTGCTCGGTGGGGTAGCCGTGCGCCTTCAGCGTGGCGCGCGCCCGCCGGTCGGCCGCCTCGCCGACGTGCCACGGTCCGGTGCCCGCGCTGGACACCCGCACGGCGTCGGCGAGGCCCGCGTCGGCGAGCTTCTTGCGGAAGACCAGCTCCGCCATCGGCGAGCGGCAGATGTTTCCGGAGCAGACGAACACCAGCTTGGGCATGGCCAGCAGTGTTCCAGAGCAGTCGTGCGAGGATCCCCAGGTGCCTGCCTTAGCCGAGATCATCGCCGTCCTCGAACGCAGTTACCCGCCCCGGCTGGCGGAAAGCTGGGACGCGGTCGGGCTCGTCTGCGGAGACCCGGCCGAGAACGTCGACCGCGTGCTGTTCTGCGTCGACCCGGTCGAGGAGACGCTCGCCGAAGCCGAGGAGATCGGCGCGCAGCTGATCGTCGCGCACCATCCGCTGCTGCTGCGCGGCGTGCACGGCGTTCCCGCGGACACCGCGAAGGGCTCGCTCGTGCACCGGATGATCCGCGGCGGCATCGCGCTCTACTGCGCGCACACCAACGCCGACTCGGCCGACCCCGGCGTGTCCGACGCGCTCGCGCAAGCCATCGGCCTGGAGGTCGACCGGCCGCTCGACCCGCACGAACCCGGCGGAGCCACCGGGATCGGCCGGATCGGGCACCTGCCCGAGGCCGAGCCGTTCGCCCAGTTCGTCCAGCGCGTCGCCGACGCGTTGCCGGCCACCGTGCCCGGCGTGCTCGGTGCGGGCGACGCCGACCGGCCGATCCGCACCGTCGCGGTGTCCGGCGGCGCGGGCGACTCGTATCTCGCGAAGGCGACGGCCGAGGGCGTCGACGCGTACGTGACCGCGGATCTGCGCCACCATCCGGCCGGCGAACACCTCGCCGCCGCCGGAACTGTGCCCGCGCTGGTCGGCTTGACGCACTGGGCCAGCGAGTGGCCGTGGTGCGGACAGGCCTCGGCCCTTGTCGGCGCGGCCTTTGCGGGTACCGTCGAAGCTCACGTCTCCACGCGGTGCACCGACCCGTGGACCATCCGCGCTACCGCCCAGTAACTAAATCAGGGAGCACAGTGAAGGCCGACCCCGCCGTCCAGCGTCAGCTGCTCGAACTCGCGAAGGTGGACGCCGAGCTTTCGCGCGTCGCGCACCGCCGCCGCACTCTGCCCGAGCTCGCCGAGATCGAGGCGGGGGAGAAGACCGTCCGGGAGAAACGCGACGCGCTCGTGTCCGTCGAGACCGCGACGTCCGACCTCGACCGGGAGATCGCCCGGCAGGAGAAAGAGGTCGAATCGGTGCGGGCGCGCGAGGACCGCGACCGCAAGCTGCTGGAATCCGGGTCGGTCGGCGCCAAGCAGATGACCGACATCGAGCACGAGCTGCAGACGCTCGGCCGGCGCAAGGGCGCGCTCGAGGACGACCTGCTGGAGCTGATGGAACAGCGCGAGGCGCTGGGCCTGGACGCGCAGCGCACCAGCGCCGAGGTCGAGAAGGCGGAGCAGGAGGTGCGGGCCGCGCAAGCCCGTCGCGACGAGGCGTTCAAGGACCTCGACACCACCGAGGCCCGGCGCAAGGAGGACCGCGCGAAGCTGGTTCCCCGGTTCCCGGAACCGCTGCTCAAGCTGTACACCCGCGTCCACGAGCACAAGGGCATCGGCGCGGCGCTGCTGCGGGCCCGCCGGTGCGGAGCCTGCCAGCTGGAAATCGACCGCAACGCCATTTCCGAGATCAAGACGGCGCCCGAGGACGCCGTCGTGCAGTGCGAGAACTGCGGCGCGATCCTGGTCCGCACGCTGGAGTCGGGCCTGTGACCGAACGGGCGATCGTCGAGGCCGACGGCGGCTCGCGGGGCAACCCCGGCCCGGCGGGGTACGGCGCGGTCGTGAAGGACGCGGCCACCGGCGAGGTGCTCGCCGAACGCCACGAGTACCTCGGGGTCGCCACGAACAACGTCGCCGAGTACTCCGGGCTCGTCGCCGGGCTCGCCGCGGCCGCCGAACTCGGAGTGTCCATTGTGGACGTCCGGATGGATTCGAAGCTCGTGGTCGAGCAGATGTCCGGACGCTGGAAGATCAAGCACGCCGCGCTGCAGCCGCTCGCCGCGCAGGCGCGCGAGATCGCGGCGGGCTTCGAGCGGGTCAGCTACACCTGGATCCCGCGTGCGGAGAACTCGCACGCGGACCGGCTGGCGAACGTCGCGATGGACAGTGCCGGCTCTGGAGCGACCTCGCCCGCCCCAGTTTCCGAGGCGCGACCGAAGGACCAGGCCGCCGAGCCGGACCGGGTGTCCCCGGCGGGCTGGACCGGCGCCCGCGGCACGCCCACCAAACTGCTCCTGCTGCGGCACGGCCAGACCGAGATGTCGGTCGGCCGCCGCTACTCCGGGCGCGGCGACGTCCCGCTCACCGAGCACGGACGGGGCCAGGCCGCCGCGGCCGCCAAACGGCTGGCCGCGATGCCCGGGCTGATTGGCGAGGACGGCGAACCGGCTCCGATCGTCTCGTCGCCGCTGATCCGCACCAAGCAGACCGCGCAGGCGGTCGCCGACGCGCTCGGCGGCCGGGTCGAAACGCACCCCGGCCTCATCGAGACCGACTTCGGCGAATGGGAGGGCCTCACCTTCGGCGAGGCCGCCGAACGGGACCCGGAACTGCACCGCTGCTGGCTCAGCGATTCCTCCTGCCCGCCGCCCGGCGGCGAGAGCTTCGACGCGGTCCACGAGCGGGTCGGCAAGGCCCGGCGCGACCTCCTCCAGCAGTACGACGGGCGGACGGTCGTCGTGGTCAGCCACGTGACGCCGATCAAGACCCTGCTGCGGATGGGGCTGGACGCCGGGCCCTCGCTGCTCTTCCGGCTGCACCTGGACCTGGCGTCGCTGTCGATCGTCGAGTTCTATCCGGACGGCAACGCCTCGGTGCGGCTGGTCAACGACATCTCGCATCTGTCCTGACCAGGACATCTGTGAGGTGGATCACGGTCGGGGATGACGTGTGAAACGGCCCGGATGAGGTATTGGCTAGAGTGCGGTGTCGACCGCGGCGCCGCGGCGCAGGTCCCGGCCGGGACTTCAAGGGGGGCGCAGGCTCGTGCGTTTCTTCGGCAGAATCCGCAAGTGGAAACAGTGACGAGGACATGACGGCTAGCGCACTCACCGCAGTATCCGAGCCCGACCTGCCGGGGGAGGAGACGACCGACCCGCCCGCGCGGTTCAAGCTCAGCTGGCTGGCGTCGACGCTGGCGGTGCTGGCCGGCGTGGCCGGCCTCGCCTGGCACGCCACCCGCTACGGGCACTGGATCGTCGACGACGCGGCCATCACGTTCTCCTACTCGCGCAGCGTCGCCGATGGCCTCGGCCCGGTGCTCGCCCCCGGCCAGCCGCCGGTGGAGGGCTTCTCCGACCCGACCTGGATGATCCTGCTCGCGCTGGGCAAGGTCGTCGGCCTGTTCGACAAGGGCCTGCTGTTCGGCATCCCGGACTACGTGCTGTTCCCGAAGCTGCTCGGCCTGTTCTTCGCCGCGGGCATCCTGGTGCTGTGCCACCTGGTGGCCCGGCAGGTGTTCCGCAGGCACGCGTGGGCGATCACGCTGGCCACCGGCCTCGGGCTGGCGGCGATCCCGTCGTTCGTGATCTGGGTGGTCTCCGGCCTCGAGAACTCGCTGTTCGCGTTCTTCACCACCGCGCTGGCCGCGCTGCTGTTCACCGCGCTGCGCAAGGAAAACTCGCTGTCGTTCAAGGTCGCGATCGGCGCCGGCGTGCTCGTCGCCGCGGCCGCGCTGACCCGGCCGGAAGGCCTGATCTACGCCAGCGCGTACCCGATCGTCCTGCTGTTCGGCGTGAAGCGCGAGGGTTTCTGGCGGAGCTTCCGGCCCGCGCTGGCGTCCGTCGCCGCCTTCGCCGTGCTGTTCGGCGGCTATGTCGTCTGGCGGTACACGGAGTTTCACCGGCTGCTGGCGAACCCGTCGGTCGCGAAGAAGCAGGGCCTGCCGACTTTCGCCTCGATCATCCGGCCGCACCAGCTGGTGGAGTACGCGGGCATCGCGCTGACGCTCGTGCTGCTCGCCGCGGTCATCTGGGCGCTGGTCAAGGCGCCGTGGCGACGTCCGCTGATCGGGCTGGTCACGCCGCTCGCGCTGGGCGTGATCGCGTACGGCGTGATGGTGCCGGACTGGATGGCGCAGTACCGCTTCGCGACGCCGGTGTGGGTGCTCGGCACGCTGTGCGGCGTCATGGCCTTCGCCGAGCTGCTGCGTTCGCTGGCGAAGGTGCAGTGGCGCGCGGTCGCGGCGCTCGTGCTCGTGGCCGCGGCGGTCCCGTCGGCGATCGGCTTCGTGCAGCACGACGAGGAATTCGTGAAGAGCCCGACCGTCCCGGCCTGCCTGATCGCCGACCGCTTCGGCCGCGGCTTCAACACCTACGCGGACATGCTCGGCCTGCAGCACGCGTCGCTGCTGCTGCCGGACCTCGGCGGCTCGTCGATGACCAGCCGGCTCGAACTGGTCGACATGGCCGGCCTAGTCAACGCGCCGATCGCGGACCTGACGCACAAGGAAGACATCGCAGGCCTGCGCGACTACGTGTTCGACACGGTGAAGCCGACGTTCATCCACTCGTGGGGCCCGTGGGCGGACGGCAACGGCATCAGCGTCGACCCGCGCATCGACCGGGATTACGTCCCGATCCTCGTGTACCCCGGCCCGGGCAAGCGGCAGGGCGACTTCGTCCGCAAGGACGCGGTGACCGACCCGGCGAAGCTCGCGGCGGTTCAGCACTACGCGCAGGTGACCATGATGGACGTCGAGGCACAGCGCTTCGGAGACGGCCTGGACGACTGCGGCCCGACGTTGTCGCGGGGAAGCACGATCGCTCCTCGCGGCTAGAGGGCCAGCCACAGCGCGCAGGTCGCCGCTGCCAACGACAGCGGCGTGGTGAGCGCCCCGAGCCGCAGGAACTCGCCCACCGGCGGGTGTTGTCCATGCCGGACCACGACGCGTCGCCACAGCAGGGTCGCCAGTGAGCCGAGGTACGTCGCGTTCGGGCCGATGTTCACGCCCAGCAGCACGGCTAGCAGCACGCCCTGGTTCGGGTGCGGGCCGAGGACCGACAGCAGGATCAGTGTCGCGGGCAGGTTGTTGACGACATTGGCCAGCACCGCCGCGACTGCCGCGGCGAGCAGCAGTTCGGGCAGCCCCGCCGTCGTCGGCAGGATGCTGCGCAGCAGACCGCCGAGGACGTGTTCGTCGACTGCTTCGACCACGACCGCGAGAGCGAGCACGAAGAGGACCAGCAGCGGGGACGCCTCGGTGACCACCTGCCAAGGCCGGATCTTCCGCTCTGCCAACGCTTTGGCGGCCAGGACGAGCGCGGTCAGCGCGGCGATCCAGACCGGTTCGACGTGCACGAGCTGTCCCGTCGCGAAGCCGACCAGCATGACTGCCAGCACGACGAGGGTGAAGACCGGTGCGGGCCGGTGTTCGGGCTGGCGCGCGCTGACCGGTTCGCGGAGGTCCTTGCGGAAGAACCAGGCGAACGCGGCGAGTTCGACGGCGAGCGTGACGAGCCAGGGCAACGCCATCAGCGCGGTGAAACCGGCGAAGGTGAGGCCGGACGCGGTGAACGCGAGCAGGTTCGTCAGGTTGGAGACGGGGAAGAGCGTGGACGCCGAGTTCGCCAGGTGCGCGCACGCGTAAACATGCGGACGCGCGGTGAGTTTCAGTTCCGCCGCGGTGGCGAGGACGACCGGGGTCAGCAGGACGACTGTGGCGTCGAGGCTGAGCACGGCGGTGACGATCGCGGCCGCGGCGAAGGTGAGCAGCAGGAGCCGAGGTTGCCGTCCTCGGCAGATTTCGGCGAGTTCGGCGCCTAGCCAGGTGAAGACGCCTTCCGCCGCCGCGAGGTGGCTGACCAGCAGGATCGCTGCGAGAAAGCCCATCGTCGGCAGCATCTGGACGACCCGCTCGCCTGCTTCGTGCGGCGAGGTCAGGCCGAGCGCGAGTACGGCACCGGCGGCGGGGACCGCGAAGACGGCTTCCGGCAGGCCGCGCGGACGCGCCATGGCGAACCACAGCGTTCCGGCCAGAAGCAGCAGGGACAGGGGACCGTTCACCCCCGAACGCTAGCCGCCGGGAAAATTCAGATCCCCGCCGGTTCCGGCACTCCCGCGCCGCGGGCCAGCACCCGCTCCTTCTCCCGGACCACCGGCAGCACCTCCCTGCCGAAGTGCTCGACGTCCTCCAGGTAGTGCAAGAACCCGAGCAGCAACAGGTTCGCGCCGCGCTTTTTGTACTCGATCGCCCGGTCCGCGATCTGTTCCGGCGTCCCGATCAAGCCGGTCCGGAAGCCGTCGTTGTACTGCACCAGGTCCGCGAACTCCGAATCCGCCCACATGCCCTTGGCGTCCGAAGTGGACTTGCCGGCCTGCGCTACCGCGGAACGGAATCCTTCGACGGCGGGCACGTTCGCCTTCGCCACGATCTCCCGCAGCACCTCGCGGGCCTCGGCTTCGGTCTCGCGGGCGATCACGAACCCGTTGAGCCCGAACCGCACCGCGTGGTCGTTCTCCGCGGCGTACCCGCGCACCTCGTCGACCTGCTCGCTGAACCCGGCGAAATCCTTGCCATTGCTGAAATACCAGTCCGAAACGCGGCCGGCGAGCTTGCGCGCGGCGGTGGAGTTGCCGCCCTGGAACACTTCCGGATGCGGCCGTCCGGGACCGGCGACCGGTTTGGGTTTGATGTCGAAATCGTGGATCCGGTAGAAGTCGCCGCGGAACTCGGCGTGGTCGTCGGTCCACAATTGCTTGAGCACCCGGATGAACTCCTCCGAGCGGCGGTAGCGCTCGTCGTGTTCGAGCCACGGTTCGCCGAGCCCGGTGAACTCGTCTTTGAACCAGCCGCTGACCACGTTCACCGCGGCCCGGCCGCCGGAGATGACGTCCGCGCTGGCGACGAATTTCGCCAGCACGCCGGGCTGCCACAGTCCGGGATGGACGGCCGCGATGACCTTCAGCCGCTGCGTCGCGAGCAGTAGCGCCAGGCTGAAACCGGTGGATTCGTGCTGGTAGGCAGCGCCGTAACTGGCGGTGTAGCGGACCTGGGTGAGCGCGTATTCGAAGCCGTTGTTCTCGGCGAGCACGGCCAGTTCGCGGTTGTACTCGTAGCCCCAATCGGTGCGCTGTTCGATGTCGCTGGTGACCAGGCCGCCGCTCACATTCGGGACCCAGTAAGCGAATTTCAGAGGTTCCTGCTCTTCGGGTGCGGTCATGGCGGGAGTGAAACAGCGGTCCGGAAGGGGGTCAACGCGCGTCCACGCGATGGAATGTGCCAGCCCGGACCCGGGGCCGGGCGGTCTCCCGGGTACGCTGTTTCGGCGGACGAGCTGGCAGGACGGTCGCGGCCCGGGTTCTCCCGGTCCGAGGAAAGTCCGGACTCCGCAGGGCAGGGTGGTTGCTAACGGCAACCCGGGGCGACCCGCGGGACAGTGCCACAGAAAACAGACCGCCCCCGTCTCGCGACGGGGGTAAGGGTGAAACGGTGGTGTAAGAGACCACCAGCATCCCGGGTGACCGGGATGGCTCGGTAAACCCCACCCGGAGCAAGGCCAAGAGGGAGTTCGCTCCTGCGCAGGCGATCGAGGGCGGCCCGTCCGATGCCTGCGGGTAGGCCGCTGGAGCCTGTCGGCAACGGCAGGCCGAGATGGATGACCGTCGCCCGGTCCGCCGCGAGGCGGCCCGGGAACAGGATCCGGCTTACATGCCAGCTCGTCCGCCCGATCGCTACGATCGGGCGCATGGGTCAAGCCGTCGCCGCCGCTGTCGCCTTCCGGACCACTTTCGACGCTCTGCACGCCCCCGTCTACTTCGCTCCAGAAACCCAGCAGCGGCTCGCCGCCGCCGGGCTCAAACCCGGGTCGATGACCTACTTCGCCAGCCGCGCCGCGGCGATGGGCCAGGTCGGAGCGGGCACAGTCACCGCGACCTTCTACAGCTTCAGCCCCAGCCTGATCGCGCACTTCATCCCGCGGGTCTGGACCATCGCGAGCCCCGAAACAGTCCTCGAAGCCCGGCTCGCGGCCGTCGACGAGATCTACCGCAGGCTGTTCGGCGACGAGACGCTCGCGTCCGCCGAAGTCGCCGAAGCCGCGGCGCTTGCCCGGGAAGCCACCGAAGGCTGCCGTCCGGAAGGGCGTCCGCTCTACGCCGCCCACGCGGACCTGGCGTGGCCCGAACAGCCGCACCTCGCGCTGTGGCACGCGATCACGCTGCTGCGCGAGCACCGCGGAGACGGGCACGTCGCGGCCTTGACCACCAACGGCCTGTCCGGTCTCGAAGCACTGGTCACGCACAGCGCGACCAGCAACGGAACCCCGCCGGACACAGCCAAGCGCACCCGCGGCTGGAGCGACGAGGAATGGGACGCGGCCGCGGCCCGGCTGACCGTGGACGGAATCCTCGACGCGGACGGCGCGCTGACCGAGCGCGGGCAGGAGTTGCGCGAACGCGTCGAGACGGCGACGAACGCGGCGGCGGAAGGTCCGTGGCGGCACCTCGGCGAGGAGAAGACGGCTCGGCTGGAGCAGCTGTGCGCTTCGCTCAGCCGCCGGGTGATCGAAGCCGGAGCGATCCCGAGCGCGGCGTTCCGGGCCTGAGCCGCGGGACGGTCCGGAACTGCCCGGGATCACGCTTTGTAGTGAACAAATGTGCACATCGGACGTGATGGTGACCGTTATCGCATCAGAGAGTGATCAATTCCGGATTGTTTTCCAGTCCGGTTGTCACTCACCGGACTCGCGGCGGAACGCCGATCGGGGCATGCCACACTGGTGCCTGCCCGACACGCCGGTCCGGAGCGCACCGAGAGTGAGCGTCGCGCGTTTTGCGGAGCCGCACCGACGGAACACTGCGCAATCCGGGTGGCTTGGGTTATTCCGGAGCACCCTTGCCACGATGATGGAGGGCGAGGAATCCTGACCATCGGACCGCAGTACCCGCCCCATGACCACAAGTCGACATCTACCGATATCTACGCAGCGCGCTTTGACCATTACCCCTTGTAACGCCATGATGGTGTTCGTAGCTTCGCCGAAGCCAGAACAGCACGGCGCCAGCCGTGCACCGGGAGTATCGCGATGACCAGCATGACCGCCCTCGAGACGTTTGTGGCCGAAGGGATCAGCACCGGCAACGTCCGGACCTGGCTGCTCGACAACATCATCCCGCTCGTGCTGCTCGCGGTCGCTCTGCTCCTGCTGTGGCTCGGCGGCGGCAAGGGCGACAACGCGGGCGTCATGCGGCGGCTCGCCGGCGTGGTCATCGCGCTCGCGATCATCGGACTCGCGGTCAGCGGCGCGGGCGTGAACGTGGGCCAGTGGATCGCCGGCCTGTTCACCGGCTGAGGCGGAGCAGGCGTGCGGATCAGGACCGATGACGAGGTGTACCGGGTCGATGCCGTCTGGCTCGGCCCGCCGAAGGCGACTTTTCCCTGGCGAGCCCGCTACGTCGCGTGGCTCGTCGGCATTCCGGTCTTCCTGGTCGTGCTCACCGTGGAGCGGTGGGTCGGCTGGAGTTTCGGGTTCTTCTCCACGGCGTGGGCGTTCGTGGCCACGATCGTGATCACCAGGCTGATCACCGCCAAGATCAGCCACGAGCGCCCGCTGGGCGCGGTGATCGCGATGATGGGCCAGGAATTGCGCACGCCGAGGGAGCGGACCTCGGGCACCGGCGGCGCGGTGAGCGCCAGCCGGGTCCGGGTGCGGGCGCAGCGCCCGCTGCCGAAGCACAAGAGAAGGCGGCAGTACCAGCACCGCGACCCGCGTCGCGGAGCCGGTGCGAGTGCCGGGAAACAGGGAGCACCACGAGCGCGCCGGAGCCGCCCCGCGGCTCGGGCCGGGAGGTAGTCGTTGTTCGGTCGCGGCGGAAGCCGAGGGAAGCGGGAGCAAGACGTCCCTGCCGGTGCGTGGACCACGCCCGCGGGAGGCCGTCCTCCGTCCGGCGGCAAGAAATCCGGCGGCAAGGGCCGCAGGCTGCCCGGTGAGCAGGCGATTCCGGCGTACACGCCGTCGATCGCCGCGCGCAGCATCGACGGGCACCTGCTGCGCACCGGATACGAGGTGTACGCCTGGTACCGGCTCGCGCCGCAGCGCTGGTCGTTCCGTTCCGATTCGCAGCGCCGCGACCTGATCGCGGCCATCGCCGGCCAGTACGCCGAACTGCAGGGCCGCTGGCTGCACCTGCGCGTCACCAACCGGCCGTACCCGATCCGGATGTGGGCCGAGGCGCACGTGCACAACGCGGTCGGGCGGCCGAACGACGTGCCCGGCGCGCTGTCGTTCGACGACTACCTGATCGGCGAGCAGCAGCAGCTGATGGGCCGCTCGATGGCGGAGAAAGAGGTCTACCTCGGCGTTCAGGTGCAGACCCGGCGCATGGTGGACCGCGCGGTCGAACGCGCCGCGCCGGTGCTGCGCCGGATCCTGCCCGAGGCGGTCGACGCCGAACTGGCCGCGCTCGACTCCGAGATCGAGCACCTCGACCAGGTCATCGGCAGCGCCGGGCTGGAAGGCCGTCCGGTGCACGCCGAGGAGATGTCCTGGCTGATGCACCGCTCGTGCTCGCTGGGCCTGCCCGCGCCGCGCAACATGCCCGCCGTGCCAGGAGCGGCGTGGGAGCCCGAGGACCTCGCCAGCTTCACCGACGCGGCGGATTTCCACGCCGACCCGTACGCGCCCACGGTCACCGTGCGCGGCCGCACCGGGTCCAACGCCGGGGTGTCGCGGCATCTCGCGGTGCTCACCGTCGGCCAGATGCACGGCCTGCAGATCCCCGAGGTCGACGACCCGTGGATCCAGCACGCGGACCGGCTGCCGGCGGCGGTCGAGGTGTCCGCGCGAATTTACGTGCGGCGGCCGGAAGAGGTGTCCGGCGAACTGCAGCGGCAGATGAACAAGGTCCGCTCGCAGGTCAAGCACTACACCGACGAGCACGAGCTGGAACCGCCGCAGTCGCTGGCCCGGCAGGCCGGCCGGGTGCTGGAGATCGACGACGAGATGACGTCGGGCTTCACCGCGCTGGCCACCCGGGTGCGGTCGTGGTGGCGCCTGGCGGTGTCCGGCCCGACCGAACGCGACGCGCTGCGGCTGGCCCAGCAGCTGCTGGATCTGTACAAGCCGAAGATCGCCATCGAGCATCCGGAAGCGCAGTACGCGATGGCCCGGGAGTTCATCCCGGGCGAGCCGCTGGCCTCGGGCGCGTACATGCGCCGCGGTTCGGTGGTGTGGACCGCGTCCGCGGTGCCCACCGCGACCGCCGAGGTCGGCGACCGGCGCGGCATCCTGCTCGGCGAAACGGTCACCGCGACGCGGCGTCCGGTGGCCTGGGACCCGTGGATGGCGCAGGAAATCCGCGACGGATCCGGCCTCACCGCGATGGTCGCCGGGCTGGGCGGCGGAAAGTCGTTCCTCGGCGGCGGCATCGTCTACAAGACGCTGCGGGCCGGGGCGCACTGGACGATCCTCGACCCGTCCGGCCCGCTGTCGAGGCTGTGCGAGCTGCCCGAACTCCGGCCGTACGCGCGGCCGATCAACCTGCTCAACGCCCAGCCGGGCATCCTCAACCCGTACCGGGTGGTCGCCGATCCGCTGATCGAGCACTTCATGGACGAGGAGGACCCGGAACGCTCGTGGCGGCGCGAAAAGGCGCTGGCCGGAGCGACCCGGCGGCGGCTCGTGCTCGACGTGCTCACCGGAGTGCTGCCGTACGAGGTGTCGCGGATGGCGCAGACCCGGATCGTGCTGCTGCGTGCCGTGCGCGCGGTCGGCGGCCGGTTCGACGCCGACCCGGGCCAGGTCATCGACGCGCTGCGGCGGGATTCGAGCGAGCACCACGAGCACGCGGTCGTGGTCGCGGACTTCCTCGACGAGATGCGCGAGCGGATGGCGCTGCTGATCCCGGAGACCGACGCGGACCCGTACTCCGAGACCCGCGACGACCGGATGACCGTGCTGACCATGGCGGGGCTGACCCTGCCGAAGGACGGCGTGCCGCGCGAGTACTGGACCGACGCCGAATCGCTCGGCGTGGAAATGCTGAACCTCGCGGCGTGGCTGACCCAGCGGTCGGTGTACGAGAAGCCGAAGGAACTGCGCAAGGGCGTCTGGATCGACGAGGCGTTCTTCCTGTCCGAGGTGCCGACCGGGCGCGTGCTGATGAACCGGTTCGCGCGCGACTCGCGGAAGTGGAACGTCCGGGTGCTGCTGTCCTCGCAGATCCCGGCGGACTTCCTGAAGATCCAGGGTTTCGTGGCGCTGCTGGACTCGGTGTTCGTCGGCAGGCTCGACGACGACGACGCGCAGGCCGACGCGCTGCGGCTGCTGAAGGTGCCGGTCGGGGTGGGGTACGAGCAGGTCGTCGCCGCGCTCGGCCGCCGCCCCGGAGCGCAGCGCGGGCTGGAACGCGACATGGAACCCCGGCAGTTCATCTTCGGCGACGGAGCCGGCGGCGTGGAACGCATCCGCGTCGACTTCTCCGGCCCGCATCTCGACGCGTTGCGCGCGGCCATGGACACCACTCCGGGCTCGCCCGACGCGCGCGGCAAATCCGGCAAGGAACTCGTGGCGCCCCACGAGGACGAGGCCAAGCCGTACGTCCCCGCCCCACCGGAGGACGACGAGCTGGAACACGACTTCGAACTCCAAGCGGAACTCGAGGTCGGGCTCGCCGACGAGCAGCTGCTGGGCTCGCCGGACCCGCTCGCGTCCGAGACCGGCGAGGTGGAGGGTGCAGTGCGCGACGGACGGCAGGAGGACCGGCACGCCCGGGCCGGCGGCAAGAGCGGCGGCACCGGCAGGGATGCCGCATGAACCCCGGTGATCCGGGCCGGCTCGCACCGGCCGTGAGGAGGCCTGCGTGAACACCGTCTTCACGCTGGCGTCCGTCCTCGCGTTCGCCGCCGGCTGGCACGCGCTGCGCAAACGGGTCAAGGAAGGCCCGAAACCGGTTGGCCGCCGCCCGAGCAGGCGCGCTTCGCTGCTGGCCGTGGTGGCGGTGATCGGGCTGCAGACTGTGCTGTTCGCCCCCGCGGCGAACGCGGCGGCGTGCGGGGAATCGCCGAACCCGGAAAGGCCGGGGGCGGGGATGGTCGGCGCGCTCGACCCGCCGGAGGGACACGGCGAGCCGCAAAGCGCCTACATCGACTACAGCTACGCGGGCATGGTCTGGAACACCTACCAGACCAACTGCACCGCGCTGTCCGCCATCGCGTCCCCTAGCTCGACCATCGACACCTGGGCCGGGAACCAGCTGTTCAACGTCGGCAAGAACATCGTCGGCGCCACGAACTCGCTGCACTACACCGTTCTCGAGGGCGGGCTGCTGAACCCGATCTACAACGCGGTCAAGTCGGGCGCGGAGAAGGTGTACAACAACATCTACGCGCAGCTGTTCGGCCTGGTCGCGCTGATCTTGTCGATCATGTTGTTCCGCAACATCTGGCGCGGCGACCTCGCCGGGGTCAGCAAACGGGCCCTTTACGCGATGGCCGGGGTCTGGCTGGCGGCGTCCTCGCTGGCGATGCTGCGGTATTTCGATCCGATCGACAAAGCGATCGTCCAGACCACCACCAACATCCAGGCGGGCTTCGTCGATTCGTCGCAGGACCGGATCGTGCGCGACATCCTGCCCACGGACCTGCACAACCAGGTCGTCTACGACAACTGGCTGCGCGGGGAGTTCGGCTCGCCCACCGCTCCGCAAGCCCAGCAATACGGCAGGCCGCTGCTGGACGCGCAGGCGTTCACCCGGGACCAACTGGTGAACGGCGACGACGGCAAGCAGAACGTCGTCGACGCCAAAAAGGCCGCCTTCAAGGACATCTCCACCAAACTCGGCCCCGCCACCGGCTACTTCACCGGCGAGGCTGGCGGCCGTACCGGAGCCGGGTTCCTCGCCCTCGGACAGAGCCTCGTCTACTCGCTCTTCCAGCTGCTGGCCAAGGCTTCCGTGCTGCTCGCGCAGGTGCTGATCCGCCTGTTCGCGCTCACCGCGCCGCTGATCGGGCTGGTCGCGCTGCTGAACCCGGAGATCCTGCGCCGCGTGCTCAAGGTCGCCGGCGGCATCGCGTTCAACCTGGTCGTGCTGTCGGTGCTGGCCGGCGTGCACGCGCTGCTGCTGCAGGCGATCTTCGCCGCGGGCGACGGGCTCAACCTGCTCACCAAGATGGTCCTCGCCGGGCTGATCACGGTGCTGCTGTTCCTCGTCGGACGCCCGGTGCGGCGGCTGTGGCAGATGGTCGAGATGTCGGTCAGCATGGTCGGCGGTGCGGTGCCGACGCCGGGCGGCGGGCTGTTCTCCCGGTTCCGCCGGAAGAACGAGCCGACGCCGCAGGACCAGTTCTGGCAGAACGTCCGCGACACCGACGACGTCGTGGACGGCGACCAGCGCGGCCCGATCGGCGCGACCGTCGGCGGCGGCCGGTACCGGCCCGAGGCGGCGGTTTTCGCCAGCTCGCAGCGGCTCGACAACGGCTCCCGGGCAGCCCGGCCCGCCGCGGCCTGGTCCGGTGCTCCGTGGCCGGGCGCGGTCGGTCCCGCGCAGTCCGCCGCGGGTGCGCTGCCCGCGGGCGGCAGGGGCGGCGCGCCGGTGTTCGGCCAGTACCACCCGGTGGCCGGTGCGCCCGGCGACTACGTGATGGCCGGTGCGCGCTGGCCGGTCAAGGAAAGCCGTCAGGTCGACACGTCCCCGGTCGCCGACCGGCGGTGGAGCGACGAGCCGGAACCGGTGGTCGTCCCGTCGCGGATGGCCGCGCCGGACCGCGGTTACTCGGCCCCGGCCCCGGACCAGCCCGGGTTCACCGTGCCGACGCAGGGCATCCGGGCCCAGCCGCGCCGGGTGGACCCCGAGGTCGTGGCCGGGAAACCGGTGTTCGTGCTGTACCGCCCGTCGCGCGGCATCGAGGTCCGCGACACCGACCAGGTCATGGGGCGGTAGCCGATGCCGATCCGCACCAACCGCGGCCGGACCGCGGTCTACCGCCGCCTGTGGGGTTTCCCGCTCCGCTCGCCCCGGCACCTCGTGGGCACGCTGGTGTTCCTCGCCGTGGTGATCACCGCGCTGGGCGTCGGCCTGCCCAAGGTGCTGGGCAAACCGGCGTCCGCGCATCCCGGCGCGGCTCCGCCGAACTCGTCGGCCGGGCCGCGCACCGGCGTCGCCGCCCCGGTGCCCAGCACGGAAACCCTGCCGACCCGGCTGACCCAGCCGCTGGTCACCCCGACCTCGGCGGCTCCGAACCCGGAGGCGCTGAACGTCGCGAAACAGTGGGCGGCCGCCTGGGTGCGGCATCCGGCGGGCATCTCGAACGCCGACTGGCTGAACGGGATGCGCGCGCTCACCACCGACGAGTACCTGCCCGTCATGTCCACTGTGGACCCGGCGAACATCCCGGCGACCAAGGTCACCGGGGAGCCGACGGTCGCGCAGTCCTACTCCAGTTCGGTCAAGGTCGTGGTCCCCACCGACGGTCCGAGGCTCAGCATCACCGTGGTCAAAACGGCCGCGGGGTGGCGAGTGTCGGACTATGACCAGGCGAGCTGACCGTGAAGCTGGCCATTCTCGTCTCGGTGGTGATCGCCGCCGTTTTCGCCACGGTGCTCACCACCAACGTCGTGCAGAAGGCGGTGACCGACCAGCAGCAGGCGGCCGCCGGCGGGATCGCGCTGACCTCGTGCGACGCCGCGATCGGCCCCACCCAGCCCGGGCAGCCGGAGCAGGGCGGGGCGGACGCCGCGGAACTCGACCAGGAGTCGCGCGGAACGGTGTCGCTGATCATCGCGATCGGCAAGCAGCGCAACCTCTCGCCGCGCGCGTGGCAGGTCGCGATCCAGGCCGGGATGACCGAATCGCGGCTGCACAACCTGAACTACGGCGACCGCGATTCGCTCGGCATCTTCCAGATGCGCCCGTCGATGAACTGGGGCAGCGCGGCCCAGGTCACCGACCCGAACTACGCGATCAACAAATTCTTCGACGTCCTGCTCGGCGTCCCGGACTGGGAGAACCTGCGCCCCGGCGACGCCGCGCAGCGGGTCGAGCGATCCGGTTTCCCGGACCGCTACCACCGGTGGGAGGCCATGGCGGCCACGCTGGTGCAGAACCTGGGCCAGGTCGCCGACGTGGTCGGCTGCGGGCAGGGCATGGGCGCCGCGCTGCCGCCGAGCCAGGCCGCGGCGCAGGCGATCAAGTTCGCGCTCGGCGAGCAGGGCAAGCCCTATGTCTGGGGTGCCACCGGGCCGAATTCCTACGACTGTTCCGGCCTGATGCTGCGCGCCTACGAGTCGGCCGGGGTGATCCTGCCGCGCGTCTCGAAGGACCAGTACAAGGCGGGCGCGATGCTGCCGGTGCGCGACGCACAGCCCGGCGACCTGATTTTCCTCGCCACCGACCCGGCCGACCCGACGACCATCCACCACGTCGCGATGTACCTGGGAGACGGCAAGATCGTCGAGGCCCAGCAGACCGGCGTGCCGGTGCACGTGCGCCCGTTCTCGTTCGACGAGCACGAAGTCGTGCCGCAGGCGGTGCGCCCCGGCGTCTAGCATGGGTGCGGGAGGCACCGGCTCTTGACCCGCGGATGCCCAGTGCCGCGGGTCCGGATTCACCCCGAAGTCGCGGCCTGTCCACGAGCACGTGGCCGCGCGCTGGCAGAGGATGGCACACGTGGCACGGAAATTCGGCAAGCGAGGCAAGACCGGCCAGAGCGAGCCCCAGGATCCGGCGGCGCTGTTCGGCGCACCGCAGCCGCCGCGCCAGTCCGCGCACCCCGCGTCCAGCACCCCGCTGGCGGACCTGCTGAACCAGGGCATGCCCGGCGTGGACAGCGGGTACGTCGTCCTGCCGCGTTCCCTGGCGGAAGGCATGTCGCTTCCGTGGCAGCAGCAGATGGCGGCCCTGCTGGCCCAGTTCCACGGCGAGCACGCCCGGCTGTCGTGGCCGGTGTACCGGGTGGTCCCGTCGCGCTACGAGCGTTTGGTCGATCTCGACGAGGAACAGCTCGCGGAGGCGGGCTACCTGGTGGAGATGGACGCCGAGGGGGAGATGGTCTACCGGGAACGGAGCGGCCGCAAGGTCCAGGACCCGGACCGGACCACGGTGCTGGTGTCCTGCCTGGACCCGATCCCGCGCCCGGCCGCGGCGGGCCCGGTGCCGCCCGGGGAGGCGCCGCCGATGGGCCCGCTGGCCGCGGCGGTGCCGATGAACATCGGACCGGCCCCGGTGTGGCGATCGGTGCCGCATGGTTCGGAGGGTCCGGCTGGTTCGGTGGGCCCGGCTGCTTCGGCTGCTTCGGCTGGTCCGGCTGCTTCGGTTGGCCCGGCTGCTTCGGTTGGCCCGGCTGGTTCGGCTGCTCCGTCTCAGGATCCGGTGGCAAACCCGCCGGAACAGCCCCCGGCAGCCACGCCGTCTCCGCCGCAAGAGCCGGTTCCGCCGACCGGTCCAGAAACGACCTCGATCCCCGCCGACGAACCCGCCCAGCCCGGCCCGGCTGCCGCGGAGCTGGCCGAGCCTGCCGCTCCGCCCGCACCGGAAGGTGCGGCACCGCCTGCCGTTTCCGACACCGGCGGGACGGCCCCGGTGCCTCCTCCGTCGGGTGCGCCAGCACCGGGTGATCCGCAGTTGCGCGCGAGGCAGGCTTGGCAGCCGAAGCCGTACGTGCATGAGCCGCGTCAGCCCGCACGTGCGGGAGAAGCCTTGCCGCCGCAGGGAAATCCAGTCGGCGGGGTCCCGCCGCACGGTCGGCAGGAGGCAGCCCCCGCGCCCGGGTGGCAGGGACAGAACCCGGCGGTCCAGCAAAGCCAAGCTCCTCAGCCCGGGGCGCAGCAGTACGGCCCGGGCTCGGCTTCCGCACAGCACTCTCCACCGTCGGCGATCCCGCCGCCCGCCGCTGCTCCGCAACAACCCCCGGCGCAGCCAGCAACCCCGCCGACGAATCAGCCCGCTTCCGGTGCGGCGCAACCACTCCCGAGTCTTCCGGCGCAGCACCAGCCGCCGACAGCTCCTGCCGCGGAGACGACGAGCCCGCCCCCAGCCGGTGCGGCGCAGCCGGTTGCGAATTCTCCGGCGCAGTACCAGCCGCCGACAGCTTCTCCCGCGCCCGGCACGGAACCGGCACAGCCTGCTCCGGCCGCGGCGCAACCGGCCCCGCCTGCTCCTGGCGCGGAGTCGGCGAATCCGCCCGCGCCTGGTGTCGCGCAGCCCGCCCAGCCTGCGGCGCAGCATCCAGTCCCGCCCGCTCCCAGCGCTCAGCCGAATCCTCCCGCGGCAGGTGCACCGTTCCAGCTGCCGCAGCCCAGCGGTCGCCGGCGGTCCAGCGAGACCGGGCCGGACGGGCGGGCGTTGCCGGTCTTCCCGGGGCAGGAGGCCGGGCCGTCTGGGCCGCCGCCGGCGCGGGCGTACCGGGACGAGTTGCCGGTCTTTCCGGGCAAGGAGTCCGCCGTCCCGCCGGTACCGGATTACGGTGCCCCGGCGGACGACGCGGCCACCCCGCCCCGCGGCATTCCGGTCCGGGACGCTCGCGGGTGGTTCGACGAGCACCCCGACCACGAGGACGACGGTCCCGCCGACTTCGGGCCCACCGGGCAGCCCACGGAGGTCCCGTTCCGCTGGCGCAAGTGAGCGGGCAGGTGTCAGGCTGAACCCATGTCTGACGACCCGAACCCGGACCAGGGCTGGTACTACAACACCCGCACCCACGAAGTCGAGCACCTGGAACGCAGCCGAGGAGTCGACCTCCTCGGCCCCTACCCGGACGAGGCCACGGCCCGCCGGGCGCTCGACATCGCCCGCGAACGCACCCGCCAAGCCGACGCCGCCGACCGCTCCTGGGACGGCGACTGACCCGCTTGGACCTGCCAACCCTGGTGGGTTGGGAGGCGGGGCAGCCCGTTCCTGCCGTCCGCGTGGGTGGCTGTCGGTAGCGGGAAGCCTTGCGGTGCGCTGGGCAGCAGCGCAACGCGACGCTGCCGCCCGCGCGTGGGCGGCAGCTGGCTGCCCGCAACCCGCCCGCGCGGCTCCGGCGGTCGGGGAAGCGGGACGTGACGTCGCCGACCGTGCGGGGCGGTGACCGGCTGCCGGTAGCGGGAAGCCCTGCCCTCGCGACTCCGGCGGCCTAGGAAACAGGGCCAGCGTGACCCAGTCGACGGGCCGGAGTGGTGACTGCTTGCCTGCTGCGTGTTTCTGGGGGGTTAGCAGTGCGGAACCGCTGACGAGCCGGGGTGGTGACTGGCTGCCTGCCGTGTGTCTCCGGTGGGGTTAGCAGTGCGGAACCGTCGACGGGCCGGGGTGGTGACTGGCTGCCTGCCGTGTGTCTCCGGTGGGGTTAGCAGTGCGGAACCGTCGACGGGCCGGGGTGGTGACTGGCCGCCCGCCGCATGTCTCCGGCGGCCCAGCAGCACGAAACCGCCGACCGGACAGCGCAGTCCGGTCGGCGGTGGGAACCTCAGCGAGTCACCCGGCCACCAAAGCCGGGTCCAGCACGAACTCCGGATCCACCTGCTGCTCCAGATCCGCCCCCACTCGCCCGTTCCCCCAGGCTCGCGCGTTGCGCAGGTGGAACTCCACCCCCTGCCGCTGGTACCGCGCCCAGTCTCGCGGCGTTGCGTCCACCAGGTCCTGCATCGCGGCCAGCGTCGCCAGGTTGCGCGGCTCCAGCTCGCCGATCGGCCGGGTCTTGCCGCGTTCGGCGGCTCGGACGTGGCTGGACGTCGTCATCCAGCCCAGCAGCGCCGAGCCCAGTTGCTCGGTCAGGAAGTCGACGTCGTCGCCGTCGGTGACCTTGTTCCCGACCGCTACCAGGTGAACCCCGAAGTCCCGCGCGTGATCCGCGTACTGGCGGTAAACACCCACGCTGCGCAGGGTCGGCTCGCACACCAGGAACGTCACGTCGAAGCGCGTGAACAGGCCCGAGGCGAACGCGTCCGCGCCGGCGGTCATGTCCATCACCACGTACTCGTCCGTGCCGTCCACCAGGTGGTTCAGCAGCAGCTCCGCCGCGCCGACCTTCGAGTGGTAGCAGGCCACGCCCAGGTCGTCCTCGTCGAATTGGCCGGTCACGCCCAGCCGGACGCCGCCTAGCGGGCGGAAGCAGGCGTCGAAGATCGGGTTGTCCTCGAAGGGGCGCACCAGACGCGAGCCGCGGCCGGGCGGGGTCGTTTTGATCATCGCGTCGGCGGACGGGATTCGCGGGTTGTCGCCGCGCAGGTATTCCTTGATCAGCGGCATGTGGTCGCCGAGGGTCGGCCACGCCAGTGCCTGCTCCTCGGTCGCGCCGAGGGCCACCGCCAGGTGCTGGTTGATGTCCGCGTCGATGGCGAGCACCGGTTTGCCCGCTGCGGCCAAGTAAGAGACGAACAGCGACGAGAGCGTGGTTTTCCCGCTGCCGCCCTTGCCGACGAACGCGATCTTCACCGATCCGGCCCCTTCTGAAAATGAAGACGATTGTCAATGTCAGGCAGGCTACACCCGACCGGCCCGCGCCCGAACGGGCGATCACCGGCGGTTCGGCGGGATAGTGTTGGACCGTGCCGCCACTCGTGCTGAGGACACCAGCGTCGGGAGGGGACTTCGGTCGTCTCCGGGCGGAGTTCGCGCTGCCGGAGTCGTTCGGGCCCGCGGTGCTCGCGGAGGCCGAAACGGCGGTGCTCGATCCGCTCGCGTCGGCGGGCGGCCGCGAGGACGCCACCGACCTGCCGTTCGTCACGATCGATCCGCCCGGGTCCAAGGACCTCGACCAGGCGATGGTGCTGGAGCGGCGCGGCAGCGGGTTCCGGGTGCAGTACGCGATCGCGGACCTGGCGGCGTTCGTCCCGCCGGGCGGGGCGCTCGACCACGAGGCACGGCGGCGCGGGCAGACGCTCTACCTCCCGGACGGCAACGTCCCGCTGCATCCGCCGGTGCTGTCCGAGGGCGCGGCCAGCCTGCTGCCGGGCGAGACCCGGCCGGCGGTGCTGTGGACCATCGACGTCGACGAGGCCGGGGAAATCGTCGCCACCCGGGTCCGGCGGGCGCTGGTGCGCTCGACCGAGCAACTCGACTACGAAGGGGTCCAGTCTTCGCTGGACGCCGGGCGGCCGCATCCGTCGGTGGCCGCGCTGCCCGAGCTGGGCCGGTTGCGGCGCAGTCTCGCGGTGCAGCGCGGAGCGGTCGAATTGCAGTTGCCGGAACAGGAAATCAGCGGCGACATCGACGGCGGCTGGGTTCTCGCGCGCCGGCCGCGGACGGTCGTCGACGCGTGGAACGCCGAAATTTCTTTGCTCACCGGGATGGCCGCGGCGCGGATCATGATCGACGCCGGGATCGGGGTGCTGCGGACGCTGCCGTCCCCGGAGCCGGACGCGGTGGAATGGCTGCGCCGGTCCGCGGCGGCGGTCGGGCTGGCGTGGCCGGTCGAGCTGACCGTGTCCGAGTTCCTGTCTACTTTGGACCCTGGACAGCCCGCGTCGATGGCGCTGTACGCGGACACGACGCGGCTGTTGCGAGGTGCGGGATACACGGCCTTTGCCGGGGAATTGCCCGCGGTTACAACGCACGCGGGAATCGGCGGGGCGTACGCGCACGTCACGGCACCGATTCGGCGGCTCGTCGACCGGTTCGGCACCGAGGTGTGCCTGGCGGTGACGGCTGGCCGCGAGGTGCCGGATTGGGTGCGCGAGGCATTGTCCGAGGTGCCCGCGCAGATGTCCGCTTCGGACAGTCTGGCCGCGCGGGTCGAACGTGCGTGCATAGATCAGGTCGAAGCGTGGGTACTCGCTGAGCATGTGGGTCGCGAGTTCACCGCGGTGGTGTTGCGTGCGGACGAGACGCGGGCGGAGATCCTGGTCGAGGATCCGCCGGTGATGGCGAAGTGCTCCGGCGAGAACTTCCCGGAGGGCGAGCGGATCGCGGTGCGGCTGACCGAAGTGGACGTCGAGCAGCGGAAGGTGTCGTTCGAACGGGTATGAGGAACGCGGAACTGGTCGATGATCTCGGCGAGCCGGTGCCGATCGAGGGCCCGCCGCGGCGAGTGGTGTCTTTGGTGCCGTCGCTGACCGAGGCGGTCGAGGCGAGCGCGCCGGGACGGCTGGTCGGGGCGACGGATTACTGCACGCATCCGGCCGATCTGGACGTGGAGCGGGTCGGCGGGTCGAAGTACCCGAAGCTGGACCGGATCCTGGCGCTCGAGCCGGACCTGGTGCTGGCGAACTCCGAGGAGAACCGGCCGGAGGACGTGGAAACCCTGCGCGCCAACGGGATTCCGGTGTTCGTGATGGCCGCGGCGGAGTCCGTGCCCGCCGCGCTGGGATCGTTGCGGCGCATTTTCGCGCAGGTGTACGGCATCGACGAACCGGATTGGCTCGACACCGCGGACGAGCTGTGGCGCGACGTGCAACCGGTGCGCTACCGGGCGGTGATTCCGGTGTGGCGCAAACCGTGGATCGTGCTGGGCCGCGACACCTTCGCCGGCGACGTGCTGCGCCGGGTCGGGGTCGAGAACGTCTACTCCGGACACACCGAGCGGTATCCCCGGCCGTCGCTGGAAGAACTCCAGAAGACCGGGGCCGACCTGGTCGTACTGCCCGACGAGCCGTACGAATTCACCCAGGACGACGGCCCCGGCTTCTTCCCGGAGATGCGCCCGGTACTGGTTTCCGGGCGCTACCTCACGTGGTACGGACCGTCCCTCGTGGACGCCTACACGGCGCTCAGAGAGTCAGTCCGGTAAGGACAGTCACGCGCTCCTCGGTGAAGTCCGCCATCGCCGCCGCCGGTCCTTCGCGGCCGACACCGGAGTCCTTCACGCCGCCGTAGGGCATCTGGTCGGCGCGGAAGCTCGGCACGTCGCCGACCAGCACGCCGCCCACCTTGAGCCGCGCGGACACGTCGAACGCGGTCGGCAGGTCGCGGGTGAACACGCCGGTCTGCAAACCGAAGCGAGACGCGTTGATCCGCTCGACGCCGTCGTCCACAGAGGACACCCGGACCAGCGAGACCACCGGGCCGAACACCTCGTCCGCCATCACCGAAACGTCCTCGGGAACCTCGGCGAGCACGGTCGGCTCCACCGTCGCACCCGTACGGCCGCCGCCGGTCAGCAGCTTGGCACCGGCGACAACCGCGTCGGTGACCCAGGATTCGACCCGCGAAGCGGCCGCCTCGTTGACCAGCGGGCCCACGTCGACGCCGTCCTCGCGCGGATTTCCGGTGCGCAGCGCGGCGACCTGTTCCAGCACCTTCTGCTGCAGCTCGTCGTAGACATCAGTGTGCGCGTACACCCGCTGCACGGAAATGCACGACTGTCCGGCCTGGTACATGGCGAACGTCGCGATCCGCTGCGCGGCGAAGTCCAGGTCCGTCCAATCCGGACAGACCAGCACCGCGCCGTTGCCGCCGAGTTCCAGCGCGACGTGCTTGCGCGGCACGCTGTCGCGGATCGCCCAGCCGACCGGCACTGAGCCGGTGAACGACACGACCGGCAGCCGAGGGTCCTTGACCAGTTCGGCGGTCGCCTCGTTGCCCAGCGGCAGGATCGACCAGCTGCCCGCCGGAAGATCGGTCTCGGCGAGGATTTCCCCGAGCAGCAGCGCGGTCAGCGGCGTCGCCGGGGCGGGCTTGAGCACGATCGGCGCGCCGACCGCGATCGCCGGGGCGACCTTGTGCGCCACCAGGTTCAGCGGGAAGTTGAACGGCGTGATGCCCAGCACCGGACCGCGCGGCACGCGCCGGACGAGCGCGAGCCGTCCGGTGCCGCCCGGGTCGGTGTCGAGGCGCTGCAGGTCTCCGGAGAACCGGCGGGCCTCCTCGGACGCCCAGCGGAACGTCGACACCGCACGGCCGACCTCGCCGCGCGACCACTTCAGCGGCTTGCCCGATTCGGCGGTGATCAGCTGCGCGATCTCCTCCGTCCGCTCGGAAAGCCGCCGCGAGATGTGGTCGAGCGCTCCCGCGCGGACGTGCGCGGGCAGCGTCGCGTACTCGTCGGCGACGTCCGCCGCGGCCTGGACCGCTTCCTCCACTTCGGACGGTCCGGGCACATAGTGCGCACCGGCCTCGGAACCGTCGAACGAATGCCGGACGACGGTCGTTTCGCTGCTGGTTACCGGCTTTCCGGCCACCCAGAACGGGAAAGTCACTTGCGGGCCTCCGTGGCGATCGCGTACTCGAGAACGGCGAGGCCTTCGTCGAGCAACTCGTTGGACAGGGACAGCGGGGGAAGCAGCCGGACGACGTTGCCGTATGTGCCGCAAGTCAGCACCACGACGCCCTGTGCGTGACAGGCGGCGGCGATGCGCTTGGTGAGATCGGCGTCCGGTTCATTCGTGCCCGGCTTGACGAACTCGGCCGCCAGCATCGCGCCGCGGCCGCGGACATCGCCGATCACGCCGGTTTCCGCTGCCAGCGCCCGAAGTCGCGGCAGTACCAGCTCCTCGATGCGCTTCGCGGAACCGGTGAGGCCGTCGTTGCGCATGGTCTCGATCGCACCCAGCGCCGCGGCGCACGCGATCGGGTTGCCGCCGTAGGTGCCGCCGAGCCCGCCCGGGCCGACCGCGTCGAGCAGCTCCGCGCGCCCGGTCACCGCGGCGAGCGGCAGGCCGCCCGCGATGCCCTTGGCCGTGCAGACCAGGTCCGGGACGACGTCCTCGTGCTGCGAGGCGAACCAGTTTCCGGTGCGGCAGAAGCCGGTCTGCACCTCGTCGGCGACGAACACGACGCCGTTCGCCTGGCACCACGCGGAAATCGCGGGCAGGAAGCCGGGCGCGGGCTCGATGAACCCGCCCTCGCCCTGGATCGGCTCGAGCACGACGGCCGCGACCTGGTCGCCGCCGATCTGCTTCTCGATCCGGTCGATCGCCTGCCGCGCGGCCTCCGGGCCGGCCAGCCCGTCGCGGTACGGGTACGAGCCCGGCACGCGGTACACCTCGGGCGCGAACGGGCCGAAACCGTGCTTGTAGGGCACCGATTTCGCGGTCATGCCCATGGTCAGGTTGGTGCGGCCGTGGTAGGCGTGGTCGAACACGACGACGGCCTGGCGGCCGGTGGCGGTGCGGGCGATCTTCACCGCGTTCTCGACCGCTTCCGCGCCGGAGTTGAACAGCACCGACTTCTTCGCGTGGTCGCCCGGCGTCAGCTCGGCCAGCGCCTCGCACACCTCCACGTAACCCTCGTACGGGGTCACCATGAAGCAGGTGTGGGTGAACAGCGCCGCCTGCTCGCGCACCCGGTCGACCACCTCGGGCGCGGAATGCCCGACGCTCGTCACCGCGATCCCGGAACCGAAGTCGATCAGCACGTTGCCGTCGGCGTCGGTCAGCAGGCCGCCGCTGGCGGAGGTGATGTAGGCGGGCAGCGTCGACGCGACCCCGGCGGCGACCGCGTTCGCGCGGCGTTCCTGCAGCGCGCGGGACGCGGGCCCGGGGATCTCGGTCTGCAGCCTGCGCTGCCGGGGCGCCGGAGCCTGCGGCTCGGCGGCGGTGCTGGTGGTCACGGCGCTCCTACGTCGCGGGTCGTGAGTGGTGATCCCGGTTAGAACCGCGATAGGCACTCACGAGCTTTGAACTGGTCCACCTCAGGATGGGGCTTGCCCCGCCTGCCGTCAGCTGGCCGTTCTGTCCAATTCGACAGCTACAATTGGCCGTTATGGCACTCACCCTGCGGGCACTGGCCGCCGAACCCGCGCTCGGCCTGCGCGTGGTCGCGGGCGAGGCCGGGCTGGACCGCCCGATCGGCTGGGTGCACCCCACCGAACTGACCGATCCGCAGGTCTTCCTCGAAGGCGGGGAACTGCTGCTCACCACCGGTCTGACGCTTTACAGCGCGACGTACGCGCCCTACATCCGACGGCTGGTCGACGCGGACGTCGCCGGGCTCGGTTTCGGTGTCGGGCTCAGTCACGCCAAGGTGCCGGACGCGTTGGTCGCGGTCGCCGACGAGGTTGGGCTGCCGGTGCTGGAGGTGCCGCGGAAGACGCCGTTCATCGCGATCACGCGCGCGGTGTCCCGGTCGGTCGCCGCCGACGAGTACGCCGCGACAGTGCGGATCGGCCGGGCGCAACAGGAGCTGACCCGGACCGCGGTCGGCCGCAGCGGGGCCGGGGGAGTGGTGCGGCGGCTCGCGCGGCTCATCGACGGCTGGGCCGTCCTTTACGACTCTGCGGGACGCGTGCGCGAGGCGTCATCGACCAAAGCGCGCGGCGTCAAGCTGGATGTCACCGGGCTACGTGCGGGCACCCGCGTGGTGTCCCATGGAGACGACGAGGTCGTCATCCAGACTCTGCATACGCGGGGTGCGTTGGCGGTCGGTACTGCGGAACCGTTGGACAGCACCGGACGCTACATCGTCAACACGGCCGTCTCGCTGCTTTCCCTTGCGCTGGAACAGGATCGGGCACAGCGGCTCTCGCTGTCCCAGCTGCATACCGGAGTGCTGGAGCTGCTCGCCGCCGGACACAACGAGCTGGCCCGCGAGGTGGTACCGGATCTTCCGCCCGAGCCGTGGACGGTACTCGCGGTGGCCGGGAGCAAGTCCGCCCGGAACACGTTGTACGAACGCTTGGAAACCCTTGCCGGGCAAGTATTCGCCGCACATCGGGGAGACAAGCTGATCGTGCTCGCGGAGAACGACGACGTGAGCGCGATCGTGGCGGAAACCGGGGAATTCCACAGTGGACTATCCGCCGCGAGTGAATTCCCCACTGCGTTAAGGCAAGCGGAAGAAGCGGCCGAGGCGGCGCGAACCCAGCGCGTGGAGCTGCTCCGCTACGCCGACCACGCCGGAGCCGGGCTGCTCGGCTTGCTCGATCAGCAAGCCGCGCAAGCGTTTTCCGACCAGCTCCTCGCGCCGGTACGGGAGTTCGACCGGACCGGCCGCGGCGACCTGGAGCTGTCGCTGCGCTGCTGGCTCGAACACCACGGCCACTGGGACCTCGCCGCGACGAAACTCGGCGTGCACCGGCACACCTTGCGCAACCGGGTCGCCAAAGCCGCCGAGCTGCTCGGCCGGGACCTCGACGCGCCGGGCGTCCGCGCGGAACTGTGGTTCGCGCTGCAGGTCCAGATCAGGTCGTGACCAGCAGCGTGATCGGCGAATCCCCGCACCGCCGCAACGTCATCCCGTCCGGTGCCGTGTACGGTTCCGCGCCGGACGCCCACCAGGCGGGCACGTCGATCTCGCGCACCAGCGACCCGGTCGCCTTCCGCACGCTGTTCGACACGATCACCCGGCCCTGCGCGTTGAGCAGCGCGGCGGTCCGGCCGAGCGCGCGCAGCCGGCGACTCACCGTGCGCTCGAACTCGCGCACATACACGTCCGCACCAACGACTCCGGCGAATTCCTCACCGCGCGTGACGGGAACGGTGAAGGTGAGCGTGTACTCGTCGGTGCAGAGATAGTCCACGTATGGCCCATTGACATGCCGTCGCCCGCTGTCGCGCGGGACGGTGAACCACGATTGCCGCGTGTAGTCCAGGAAATTGGGGCTTTCCGGATCGAGGCTGATGAACAGCTGTTCCGGCGACCCGTCGTCGGTGCGGCAGGAGGTCCACCATTCGAAGCCGAGTTCCTGATCGGCCAGGACGTTCGGCGCGCTCACGAAGCCCGCGCCGACCACGAGGCCGCCGAGCGCCTCGATGACCTGCGGCCGGATCTCGTGCAGTGCGTCGGCGGACAGGTCGCCGGACTCGGCGAGCAGGGTCTCGGCGGCGGCCAGAACTGGTTTCAGGCGCGCGAAAATCTCCTCGACGAGGGAGGAAACCTGGGTCACTACCTCTTCGCCGGTCAGCGTGCGGGTGTCGGGCACGATGCTCACCTCGTGGTGCGGGTCATCGGAGCTTACGGCGTTTCGAGGGTCAGGTGCAGATCTGCGAGCCGGTCGAGCGCGCCGAGGAGGTGCTCTTCGGTCAAGGCGCGCGCCCGTTCGCCGTCCGCCGAGGCGATCGCGGAGACGATCGCCTGGTGCTCAGCGTAAGACCCGCGGCAGGTTTCCTTGTCGCCGAGGGGCGCCCAGAGCAATACGCCGTGTTCGCTCTGCAGCTGAACTTCCTGGTTGGTGAGCCGCGGGGACTGCGCGGCGGCGGCGACTTCGAGGTGGAAGTGCCGTTCCGCGCGGGTCGCCTCGGGTCCGGTCGCGCCGAGGAGGTCTTCCGCGGTCAGCCGCAGCCGTTCGAGATCTTCGGGGGTGCTGCGTTCCGCGGCGAGTTTCGCCGCCGAGCCCGCGACGGCGAGGTAGTGGTCGCCGAAGTCGCGAAGTTCAGCCATTGAGACCAATCGCAGGCGCTCGGCCCACGAACTCTGCGCGGGCCAGTCGGGCGTGCGCACGAAGCTGCCGCCGCCGCGTCCGCGCCGGGTTTCGACGAGGCCCTGCTGCCGCAGCACCGCGAGCGCCTCGCGCACGGTGACCGTGGAGACGCGGAACTGCGCGGCGAGTTCGGCCTCGCTCGGCAACTGCTCGGCGTCGTCGAGGAGACCGAGCGTGATGGCGTCGAACAGCCGCGCCGCGACCGCCTCCGCGCGCCCCACCTGTTCCAGTGGAGCGAACATCGCCAGTCGTGCGCTGTTCGACATCTCCTTGCGCATCGTTGGTCCACCCGTCTCGGCATCCGTTGGAGCCAATCCTGCCCCAGGGCCTTGTCATTTGAAATATGGAGTTATATGTTTCATCCTGCCACGGAGAGTCAGGAGGCGCACGCGTGCAGGAGTTGAAGCACTACGTCGGCGGGACCTACGTCGACTCGCTGTCCGGAAAGGTCGCGGAAATCGTCGACCCGGTCACTGGACGTGCGTACTGCACCGCGCCGGTGGCCGGCGCCGAGGACGTGGACCGCGCGCTGAAGGTCGCCGCGGAAGCGTTCGAAAGCTGGCGCGAGACCACCCCGGCGCAGCGGCAGCTCGCACTGCTGAAGATCGCCGACGCGCTCGAGGCGCGCGGCGAGGAGATCATCCGCGTCGAAGCGCGGGACACCGGCAAGCCGTTCGCGCTGACCATGGAGGAGGAGCTGCCCGCGGTCATCGACCAGGTGCGCTTCTTCGCCGGTGCCGCGCGCGTTCTCGAAGGCCGCTCGGCCGGCGAGTACATGGAAGGCCACACGTCGTTCATCCGCCGCGAGCCGGTCGGCGTCTGCGCGCAGGTGACGCCCTGGAACTACCCGCTGATGATGGCGATCTGGAAGATCGCGCCGGCGCTCGCCGCGGGCAACACCATCGTGCTCAAGCCGTCCGACACCACGCCCGCCTCCACGCTGCTGCTCGCCGAGATCTGCGGCGAGCACCTTCCCGCCGGCGTGTTCAACGTGATCTGCGGCGACCGCGACACCGGACGAGCGTTGGTGGAGCACGACATTCCGGCGATGGTGTCGATCACCGGCTCGGTGCGGGCGGGCATCGAGGTCGCCGGTTCGGCGGCGCACGACGTCAAGCGCGTGCATCTCGAACTGGGCGGCAAGGCCCCGGTGATCGTGTTCCCGGACGCCGATCTCGAAGCCGCCGCGGAAGCCATCGCCGCGGCCGGGTACTTCAACGCCGGCCAGGACTGCACCGCCGCCACCCGGGTGCTGGTGCACGACGACGTGCACGACACGTTCGTCAACGCGCTCACCCGCCAGGCCGAGGCGAACAAGACCGGCACCGGCGACGACGTCGCGTTCGGCCCGCTCAACAACGCCGCGCAGCTGGAAAAGGTCTCTGGTTTCATCGACCGGCTGCCGGAGCACGCGACTGTCCACTGTGGAGGACGGCGCTCCGGCGACGAGGGCTACTTCTACGAGGCCACCGTGGTTTCCGGCGTCCGCCAGGACGACGAGATCATCCAGAACGAGGTCTTCGGCCCGGTCATCACGGTGCAGCGGTTCACCGACGACGACGAGGCGCTCAAGCACGCCAACGGGGTTCCCTACGGCCTGGCCTCCTCGGTGTGGACCAAGGACCACCAGCGCGCCATGAAGTTCTCGGCGAAACTCGACTTCGGCTGCGTGTGGATCAACACGCACATTCCGCTCGTGGCCGAGATGCCGCACGGCGGGTTCAAGCGGTCCGGCTACGGCAAGGACCTCTCGCTGTACGGCCTCGAGGACTACACCCGCGTCAAGCACGTGATGAGTGCGCTGTAGCCGTCGTGACCAGATCCATCGGAAGGCCTGTCATGCCCCATCAAGCCCCCGCCGAGACCCGGCCGCCGGGAAGGCGTCCGCAGTCCGCGCAGCCGGCGATCCGGCTCACCGGACTGGAAAAGCACTTCGACAAGGTGCGTGCCGTGGACGGGGTCGACCTCGACATCCCGCCCGGCGAGTTCTTCTCGATGCTCGGCCCGTCCGGTTCCGGCAAGACCACCGTGCTGCGGATGATCGCCGGATTCGAACTGCCCACCGCGGGCACGATCGAACTCGAAGGCAAGGACGTGAGCCAGCTGGCTCCGTTCGACCGCGACGTGAACACGGTTTTCCAGGACTACGCGCTCTTTCCGCACATGACGGTGCAGCAGAACGTGGAGTACGGGCTGAAAGTCAAGCGGGTAGCCAAAGCCGAACGCCGCGAGCGCGCGAAGGAAGCGCTGCGCACGGTGCGGCTGGAGGACTACGGCGACCGCAAACCGTCGCAGATGTCCGGCGGGCAACGGCAACGCGTAGCACTTGCCCGCGCTCTAGTGAATCGCCCGAAAGTGTTGCTTTTGGACGAACCCCTTGGCGCGCTTGACCTCAAGCTGCGCCAGACCATGCAGGTCGAGCTCAAGCAGATCCAGCGCGAGGTCGGCATCACCTTCGTCTTCGTCACCCACGATCAGGACGAGGCGCTCACGATGAGCGACCGGATCGCCGTGTTCAACGCGGGCCGCATCGAACAGGTCGGTACTCCGGTCGAGGTGTACGAACGCCCGGCAAGTGCTTTCGTGGCAGGGTTTGTCGGAACGTCGAACCTGCTCAGCGGGCGTAGTGCGGAGGCGGTGATCGGCAGGCCGGGCGTGTACAGCATCCGGCCGGAGAAGATCCGCATCGACGGAGACCTTGCGTCTCCGGCCGGTCCCGGAGAGACTTCCGCGACCGGTTCGGTCACGGATGTCGTGTATGCCGGTTCGACGGTGCGCTACGCTGTCGCGCTCGATGCCGGGGGCCAATTGTCCGTTGTCCGCCAGAACACCAGCGAGCCGACCGAGTTCGCCGACGGTCGCGTCCGCCTGCGCTGGCGCCGCGAACACAGTTTCCGGGTCCCCGAAGCCGGCTAGTTCCTCACGGGAAGGTTTCTCTCGCTATGAAGAACAGGAAGACGCTGCTCGCAGGGCTGTGCGGCGTGAGCCTCCTGCTCGCCGCCTGCGGCACCTCGGGCTCCGACTCCAAAGCGGGGTCGGCGCCGGGCGCACAGGGCTTCACGCCGCCGAAGCTGAACGCGCTGACGCAGCTCGGACAGCCGGAAGGCCAGCTGAACGTGCTGGCGTGGCCCGGCTACGCGGAAAACGGCTCGAACGACGCGAAGGTCAACTGGGTCACGCCGTTCGAGCAGCAGACCGGCTGCAAGGTCAACGTCAAGCCGTTCGGCACCTCCGACGAGGCCGTGACGCTGATGAAGACCGGGCAGTACGACGTGGTTTCCGCGTCCGGCGACGCCTCGCTGCGGCTGGTCGCCTCGGGCGACGTCGAGCCGGTCAACACCGCGCTCGTGCCGAACTACAACGACATCTACCCGTTCCTCAAGAACAAGTCGTGGAACAGCGTCAACAACGTCGCCTACGGCATCCCGCACGGCTGGGGCGCGAACGTCCTGGCCTACCGCACCGACAAGGTGCAGCCGGAGCCGAAGTCGTGGTCGCCGATGTTCGACGAGAAGTCGCCGTACAAGGGCAAGGTCATCGCGTACGACTCGCCGATCTACATCGCCGACGCCGCGCTGTACCTGATGGCGCACCAGCCTGACCTGGGCATCAAGAACCCGTACGCGTTGGACGACAAGCAGTTCAAGGCGGCCACCGACCTGCTCAAGAAGCAGCGCCCGCTGGTCGAGGAGTACTGGTCGGACTACCTCAAGGAAACGCAGTCGCTCAAGAGCGGCGACGGCGTGATCGGCACGGCCTGGCAGGTGACGGTGAACCTCGCGAAGAGCGAGGGCGCGCCGGTCGCGGCCACGGTGCCGAGCGAGGGCGCGACCGGCTGGTCGGACACCTGGATGGTCGCCGCGAAGTCGCAGCACAAGACGTGTGCGTACAAGTGGATGGACTACATCACCAGCCCGAAGGTGAACGCACAGGTCGCCGAGTACTTCGGCGAGGCCCCGGCGAACTCCAAGGCCTGCGCGGAGTTCAAGGACAAGTCGCTGTGCGACACCTACCACGCCAACGACGCCGCGTACGCCGCCAAGATCCAGTACTGGACCACGCCGATCCCGCAGTGCCTCGACGGCCGCACGGACGTCAAGTGCAAGGACTACGGCGACTGGACCCGGGCCTGGACCGAGATCAAGGGTTGATCGACTCTCGCGGATGCCGGTTCCCACCGCGCCGGCATCCGCGAGTCCGCCGGGGGCTGCGGGCCCTCCCCAATGTTCCCGCAGCCCTCGGCTTTTCTCCCTTCCGCACCCGAAAGCGCTAAGACATGACCGCCGTGAGCCCGCCGAGTCACCGCATCTCGGCTTTCTTCCACCGCAAACCCCAGCTGCGCCTCGGCCTTCTCCTCACCGCTCCGATGCTCTGGCTCGGCCTGGCCTACCTCGGCGCGCTCGCCGCCCTCTTCATCACGGCCTTCTGGTCCACCGACGTCTTCACCGGCAAGGTGGTCACCGACTGGTCCTTCGACAACTTCGTCACTCTTTTCAGTGATTCTGTTTATCGCACGATCACGTTCCGCACCGTCGGCATCGCGCTGCTGGTGACCGTGATCGACGCGGTGATCGCGTTCCCGATGGCCTTCGCCATGGCCAAACTCGCGTCGCCCAAGGCGCAGCGCGTGCTGGTGATCATGGTGATGACGCCGCTGTGGGCGAGCTACCTGGTGAAGGCGTACGCGTGGCGGACCCTGTTGTCCGGCAACGGGGTGCTGAACTGGCTGCTGGACCCGCTCGGCCTCTCCGGCCCGGGATACGGCGTCACCGCCACCGTGATCACGCTGTCCTACCTCTGGCTCCCGTACATGATCCTGCCGATCTACGCGGGCCTCGAACGGCTTCCGGTGTCCCTGGTGGACGCCTCCGGCGACCTCGGCGCGAAATCGTTCCGCACGTTCCGGTCGGTGATCCTGCCGCTGACCTTCCCGGCGATCGTCGCGGGCTCGATCTTCACCTTCTCGCTGTCGCTCGGCGACTACATCGCGGTGAAGATCGTCGGCGGCACCTCGCAGATGCTCGGCAACGTCGTGTACGACAACATCGGCGCGGCCAACAACCTGCCGTTCGCCGCGACCGTCGCGACGGTTCCGGTCGTGATCATGCTCGTCTACCTGGCCGCGGTGCGTCGCACCGGTGCGCTGGACAACCTCTAGGAGACCGCCGTGCGGATGTCGAAACCCGCCCGGGTGCTGTTGTGGACCGCGCTCGGCGCCGGATTCGCGGTGATCTATTTCCCGCTGCTGGTGGTCCTGCTGAACTCGGTGAACGCCGACACCACGTTCGGATGGCCGCCCAAGAGCTTCACGCTGGAATGGTGGGGCCGGGCGATCACCAACGAGGGCGCCCTGCACGCCTTGTGGACCAGCGTCGTCGCCGGGCTCTCGGCGACCGCGATCGCCCTGGTGCTCGGCACGATGGCCGCGTTCGCGTTGCAGAAGTACCGGTTCTTCGGCCGGAACTCGTTGTCGCTGCTGGTGATCCTGCCGATCGCGCTGCCCGGCATCGTCACCGGCATCGCGCTGAACAACGCGTTCCGGACGATTTTCGGCCTCGATCTCGGGCTGATGACGGCGATCGTCGCGCACGCCACCTTCTGCATCGTGGTGGTGTTCAACAACGTGGTCGCCCGGTTGCGCCGGATGGGCGGGAATCTCGAAGAGGCGTCGATGGACCTCGGCGCGGACGGCATGACGACGTTCCGCCTGGTGACGTTCCCGATGCTGCGATCCGCTTTGCTGGCAGGCGGATTGCTCGCGTTCGCGCTGTCGTTCGACGAGATCATCGTGACGACGTTCACCCTCGGCACCGGCATGGAAACGCTGCCGATCTGGATCTACAACAACCTGTTCCGGCCGAACCAGGCCCCGGTGGTCAACGTGGTCGCGGCGGTGCTGATCATCGTCTCCACGGTGCCGGTTTACCTGGCACAGCGGCTTTCCGGCGGCGACAGCTCCAGCGGCGGCCGGATCTAGCTCGGCAAAGGCGCGTGAGGAGAACCCGGAGGGAATCAGGGTTCCCCTCACCGCTTTCAACGGAAGCTGTCGGTCGCCTCGCGGAGAGCGGCGAGAATCCCCGGGTCGGTGACAGCGTGCCCTGCGGACTCGGTGAGTTTCAGCGTTGAGCCAGGCCAAGCCCGATGCAGCTGATACGCCGTGATCGGCGGGCAGACCGCGTCATAACGCCCCTGCACCAATACTCCCGGGATTCCGGCGAGCTTCCCCGCGTCCCGGATCAGCTGGCCTTCTTCGAGCCAAGCACCATGCCGGAAGTAGTGCACCGCAAGACGCGCGAAGGTCAGCGCGAACTGCGGATTGGCGTATTGGTTCACAAAGGACTGTTGCGGCAGCAATGCCACCGTCGCGCCTTCCCAGACGCTCCAAGCGATCGCGGCCCGCTCCCGCACGGCGGGATCCGGAGAATGGAGCAGTTCGGCATACCCGGCGAGCGGATCTTCCCGCTGCTGCTCGTTCAGCGGCTCCAGGAAGTCGTCCCACTCCGCGGGGAAGAGATTCGCCGCGCCACCGCGGTAAAGCCAGTCCAGTTCTCGCTGGCGCACGGTGAAAACGCCGCGCAAGACCATTTCGGACACTCGCGAGGGATGAGTTTCCGCGTACGCCAGGGCGAGCGTCGAACCCCATGATCCGCCGAACAGCTGCCAGCGCTCGATGTTCAGCCGTTCGCGCAGCTTCTCCATGTCGGAGACCAAGTGCCACAACGTGTTCGCCGACAAGTCGTCGCCCGCGTTGGGCGTGCTGCGGCCGGCGCCGCGCTGGTCGAACAGGATGATCCGGTACGCCTCGGGGTCGAAGTGCCGCCGGGTCATCGGGGCGGTGCCGCTGCCCGGCCCGCCGTGCAGCACCACCACCGGTTTGCCGCGCGGGTTCCCGGCTTCCTGGCAGTAGATCCGGTGCCCGTCGCCGACGTCCAGCATGCCGTCGGCGCGCACCGGGGTCGGCGGGTAAAGCTCGTCCATGCCGGACACTCTTCCCGAAGCCAGGCGCCGCCGCTCCACGTGGGGGTCGGGAGTGCCAGCACTCACGAGGAAAAGGGTGGGGGCCCGCCCCCGCCGCCGGGCTGAGCGGGCCCCCGTCTGTGATCGCGGTCAGCAGCCTGGTGTCGCGGCTACGTTCGCGAAGCCCTTCCCGGCGTTCGTCACCTTGTTGCTGGCGCAGACCTTGTTCCCGGTGGCCGCTTTGACCACGTAGAACCCGTAGGCCGAGGGCGCCTGCACGTCCGCGGTGTTGTCCGAGAAGGTGTTGTTCCGGCCCCAGCCGTCGAGCTGCACGTGGACCTCGAACGCGCCGTAGGTCGCGTCGTGCACGAAGACCTTGCTGCCCTTGTTGCCGGTGACCAGGTATCCGTTGCCCTTCACGTCGACCCAGCTGTCGGCGTAGTTCTCGCCGCTCTGCCCGGTGCCGTCGAAGGTGTTGCCGCGCAGTTCGCCGCCGGTGGTGCCTTCCTTGACGTCGATCGACTCCGCGCGCACGTTCGGCCCGATCTTGTTGCCGATCGCCTTGTTGCGATCGCTGTGGTCGGGCTGCCCGTCCGGCCAGTTGCTCTTGGCCGAACCGAAGTAGATGCCCTCGCCGAACCCGCCGTTTTCCTTGCCGGTGTCGGAGATCTCGGAGTTCTGCACGACGTTGTCGCTGCTGCCGTGCTGGAAGTGGATGCCCTCGTTGCCGATGCCGGTCACCTTGAGCCCGTCGACCAGCGTGTGGTTGACGCCGAGCGCCATCACGCCCTTCTGGCCGCCGGTGACGGTGAACCCGGACAGCGTCCAGTAGCTGCCGGTCAGCTCGATGGTCCGGCCGCCGGACGCCTGCACGACCGCGCTGCGCGGGCCGGTGAGGGTGATCCGCCCGTTCGCGGTGCCGTTGGCGGCGGCCTTGAAGTTGCCGGTGTAGGTGGTGTTCGCGGCCAGCTGGATCGTGGTGCCCGGCTTGGCCGAGGCCAGCGCCGTCTTCAGCTCGGCGGAGTTCTTGACCGGGACGGTCCCGGCCGACGCCGCGGGCGTGGCGAGTGCGAGCAAAACTGCGGCTCCGGCGGTTGCCGCCAGAACTCGATCGCGGACGCGCATTCCAACCCTCCTCGTCGAGGCTCGATGACTTCGGATGCGGCGTGCGCTCACGCTAAGACATCGGGAGAACACTGGTCAAGTACATGATTGATGTTCATGGATGTGAACAGAGTGAACAAGGGGTGGCCGGAAAGTGTCGCCCGCCTCTGTTCCGGCCCGGCTTGCTCGGAGTTAACCCGAACCTCGGTAGCTTTTCCGCGGAATGCCCGAACTGCGGCAAGAAAGGCTTCGCGAATGTCCGCGGTCAGCTACCTCGAGTCCATTGTCGTCGGCGCTTTGCAAGGCGTGTCGGAATTGTTTCCGGTGTCCAGTCTCGGGCACAGCGTCCTGCTGCCCGCGCTCGTCGGCGGCAGCTGGGGACGCGACCTGAGCATCGGAAAGGATTCGCCGTATCTCGCCGTGCTGGTGGCGATGCACGTCGCCACCGCGATCGCGCTGATCCTCTTCTTCCGGCGCGACTGGGTGCGCATCGTCACCGGCCTGTGGACGTCGATCCGCCGCCGCGAGGTCCGCACGGCCGACCAGCGGCTCGCGTGGCTGCTCATCCTCGCCACGATCCCGGTCGGGATCGCCGGGCTGCTGCTGGAAAGCCTGCTGCGCGACGTCCTCGGCAAACCGGTGCCGTCGGCGATCTTCCTTGCCCTCAACGGCGGGGTGCTCTACGCCGCGGAGAAGTTCTCGCGCAAGCCCAAGACGGAGGTCTCGCGGGTCGCGCGCGAGGAGGAGACGATCGACTTCAGCGCCGAGGACACGATGGTGCTGCGCGCGGTGACCGTCGAAGAGGCCACTGACCTCCGGCTGTCGAAGCTGAGCGTGAAGGAGGCCGTGCTCATCGGTTCGGCCCAGATTTTGGCTCTGCTGCCCGGAATCAGCCGCTCCGGCATCACCATGGTGGCCGGCCTGCGGCGCGGGCTCGACCACGAGGACGCCGCCCGATTCGCCTGGTTGCTGGCGACCCCGGTGATCCTCGCCGCGGGTGCGCTGAAGATGCCGACGCTGTTCACGCCGGAGAACAAGCCGTCGCTCGGCCCGGCTCTGGTCGGCAGTGTGGTGGCCTTCGTGGCGTCCTACATTTCTGTCCGTTTTCTGACGAAATACTTTGAAACGCGCACCTTGACCCCCTTCGCCATCTATTGCGCGGTCGCCGGAATCGGCAGTCTGGTCTTCTTCGGGGTGTCGGGGGCGGCGTAAGGCGCAATTTCGGCGGGTGCACACTGAACGCATCGAAATCGTGCCTGACCTGCCGCCGCTCAGCGGATCGACGTTGTTGACGGCCTGGACCTTGGACGTCCCGGCCGTCCTTGTCGCGCTCGCGCTCGGCGTCGGCTACCTCGCGGCCGCTCGCCGTCAGGAGTGGACCGCCGGCCGGACGATGGCGTTCCTCGCCGGGCTGGCCACGCTCGTCTTCGTGACGTGCTCGTTCCTCGGCGTCTACGACACGACACTGTTCTGGGTCCGCGCTACGCAGAACACCGTGCTCCTGATGGTCACGCCGTTACTGCTCGCGCTCGGCGCACCCGTGACGCTGCTGATGCGCACCGCGCCGCCCACACTCGCCGCGTGGCTGCGTACGCACGGCCGTGGTCGCTTCGCGCAGTTCATCACCTTCCCGCTGTGCGTCACCGTGGTGCTGATCGCGCCGTTCCTGCTCATCTACCTCACGCCGCTGTACGAGCTTTCGCTGGAGTCAGCGGTCATCGGCGGCCTCGTACGCGTCGCGCTTGTCCTAGCAGGCTTCCTGTACTTCTACAGCCGCGTACAGCTCGATCCGACGCCGCGCCACGGTTCGCACCTGGTGTCGGTGTGGATCTCGTTCACCGAAGTGGTGTTCGACGGCGCGCTCGGGCTCGTGCTGTGGCTCGGCCCGCTGCTCGCACCCGCGCATTACGACGCGGTGCACCGCGACTGGGGACCGGACCGGCGCACCGACCAGATCATCGGCGCGGGCGTGCTGTGGATCGGGGGAGACGTCGCCGGGCTGCCGTTCGTCGGCGCACTCTTCCTCCGATGGGCGCGCGACGACGAGCAACGGGCGAAACGGCTCGACCGGAAACTGGACGAGGAGGCAGCGGCGGGCGAGGCCCCGGCGAAGGGATTGTGGTGGGAAAACGATCCGGAACTCGCCGAACGGTTCCGCCGCTCGTGAGTGCTGATCACGGTTCTAACCGCGATCAGCACTCACGAGGCAGCTCAGTGGAACGCGTGTTCCGGCGCCGGGAACTCGCCGCGCCGGACGTCCTCGGCGAACGCCGTCGCGGCGCTCTGCAGCACCCCGGCGACGTCGGCGTACCGCTTCACGAACCGCGGCGCCTTGCCGCGGCGCAGCCCGGCCATGTCCTGCCAGACCAGCACTTGGGCGTCGCAGTCCGGACCGGCCCCGATGCCGACCGTCGGGATCTTCAGCTCGTGCGTGACGCGCTTGGCCGCCTCGGCGGGCACCATCTCCATCACGACCGCGAAGGCGCCGGCTTCCTGCAGGGCCAGCGCGTCGGCGAGCAGCTTCTCCGCCGCTTCGCCGCGCCCCTGCACCCGGTAGCCGCCGAGGTTGTGCTCGCTCTGCGGGGTGAAGCCGATGTGGCCCATCACCGGGATCCCGGCCGAGGTGAGCGCCTCGACGTGCGGCGCGAACCGGTGCCCACCCTCGAGCTTGACCGCGTGCGCGCGGCCCTCCTTCATGAACCGCACAGCCGTGGCCAGCGCCTGCTCCGGGGACAGCTGGTAGGAACCGAACGGCAGATCGGCCACCACGAGCGCCCGTTTCACCGCCCGGGTGACCGAGCGGACCAGCGGGAGCAGTTCGTCGACCGTGACCGGCAGCGACGTGTCGTAACCGAACACGTTGTTCGCCGCGGAGTCGCCGACCAGCAGCACGGGGATGCCTGCTTCGTCGAAAAGCTCGGCGGTATACATGTCGTAAGCGGTGAGCATCGGCCACGGTTCGCCGCGGTCCTTCAGCTCGCGCAGATGATGAATCCGGACTTTTCGCGGCTTGCTCGGACCGGCGCCCGTCGCCGGGCCGGTTCCGTAAGGGGCAGCCACCTCGCCGGAGGCGCCGTCGGGTTGGGCAGACTGGGCAGACATCGTCGTCGACCGTCCTTCCCTCGAGGCCTCGCGGAGGTCCCCGGGTCGTGGAGTCAGTACCGGACACAGCGTGACACGCGCGCCGGAGGGCCCCAAGGTCGTGCGACCAGCTTCACACGGCCGGGTAGCGACAACCGTTTTGCTTCCTGTGACGTCTTGTTAGGCATCGGGCCGATATGCGCCCGGTGGTGAGAAGGTCCGGCGCGTCCCCTGACCCGGGTGCGCCGCAAGAAAGCCCGGCTGCCGCCCCACCCCCTCCCTCAACGGAGCGGCTGCGCCGCACAGGAAGGATCCGATGGGAACCCCAGTGAGCGCCCGCTCGCGCAGCCTCGGCTGGAAGGCCCGCGCCGGCGGTCTCGTGGCCACTGTCGTGCAGCTGGCAGCGCTTTTCTCGGTCGTGCTGCTGCTCGCCGGCGGACGGCACGGGCACCTGCTGAACGGCATCGACATGGCCTTCGGCGTGCTGAGCGTGCCGACCAGTTCGAGCCTGGTGATCGTGCTGCTGCTCGTCGTGCTCGGCGCGGCGTTGCGCAGGCGCAAGAAGGCCGCGCTGTACGTGCTGGTGCTGTTCCAGGTCGCCGGGCTGGTGACCACGCTGATCCTGCAGGCGCTGCTGCTGTGGGCTCCCGACCTGCTGACTCTCAACGCCCGGCAGATGCGGCACATCCCCACGCAGGTGGGCGCGCTCGCCGTCGCCGACGTGATCTCGATCCTGCTGATCGTGTTCCTGCTGTCGCTGCGCCCGGCGTTCCCCGCCCGGCTCGCCCCGGGGGCCTGGTGGAACGGGCTCACTGTGCTGTTCGTCGGGTTCCTCGGGGTGATCGTGCTCGGCTGGGCACTCACCGAGGTGTTCCCGGGCAGCCTTGGCGACGCGTGGGAGCGGTTCGCCTGGGTGGTCAACCACGCCACCGGCGAGAACTTGCAACTGCGCCGGATCGGCGTCGGCGAAGGTCCGGCGTGGATCGACGTGGTCCTCGACCTCGGCGCGACCTTCGTGTCCACCGCCGCGCTGTACACGCTCTTCCGCGGCGTACGCAGCCGTCGCATTCGGACAGACGACGAAGAGCTGCAGTTGCGCCGTCTGCTGGGAGAGTTCGGCGAGGACGACTCTCTCGGCTACTTCGCCACGCGTCGCGACAAGAGCGTCATGTTCGCGCCCAACGGCCGCGCCGCGGTGACGTACCGCGTGCTCGCTGGCACCACAGTGGCGAGCGCGGACCCGATCGGCGACCCCGACGCGTGGCCGGACGCGGTGCAGGCGTGGCTTCACGAAGCGCGTACGTACGGCTGGACGCCAGGCGTGCTCGGCGCGAGCGAGAAGGGCGCGAAGGTGTACGCCGCGGCGGGGCTGCGCGCGCTGCAGATCGGCGACGAAGCGGTCCTCGACGTCCGAGAGTTCTCGCTCACCGGCCCTGAGCGGAAGTCCGTGCGGCAGGCGGTGAAACGGATTCAGCGCGCCGGGTACACCGCGCAGGTCCGGCGGCACAGCGAAATCCCCGAAGACGAGATGGTGCAGCTGCTCGCTCGCGCGCAGCAGTGGCGCGTCGACGAGACTGAGCGCGGTTTCTCGATGGCGCTCGGCCGCCTCGGCGACCCGAGCGACGGCCGCAGCGTGATGGTCGAGGCGTACGACGGGCGCGGCGAACTGCGCGGCCTGCTGTCGTTCGTGCCGTGGGGCCGCCGGGGTCTTTCGCTCGACCTGATGCGCCGTGACCGGGACGCGGAAAACGGGCTCAACGAGTTCATGGTCGCCGAGGTCGTCGCGGCCGCACAGCACATCGGCGCGCAGCGGATCTCGCTGAACTTCGCGATGTTCCGCGCGGTGTTCTCCGAAGGCGAGCGCATCGGCGCCGGCCCGGTGCTGCGCGCGTGGCGGGCGGTGCTCGGCGTCGCGTCGCGGTTCTTCCAGCTGGAATCGCTGTACCGCTCGAACGCCAAGTACGGCCCGGACTGGGAACCGCGGTTCCTCTGCTACTCCTCGGCGCGCCGGCTCCCGCGGGTCGGCATCGTCGCGGGCGCGCTGGAAGGCTTCGTGCCCACCGGACGCGCGCGCTCGCTGCGGCTGGAGAACGTGGGGGAGGACTTCGTCGCCCAGGTCCGGCGGATCGACGAGGAGGCGGCGAAGGTCGTGCCGCGCGCCAAACGCCGTCCGGAACAGGTCCGCGTGCGAGTGGCCAAAGTGGACAAACTGCGGGAACTCGGGGTCGACCCGTACCCGGTCGGCTTCTCCCGCGAAGACCACCTCGGCGACATCGCGCACGCGTTTTCCGGTCTGGAACCGGATTCGCACACCGGAAAACGCGTCCGGGTGGCCGGCCGGGTGCTCGCCCTGCGCACCCTCGGCGGGCTGTGTTTCGCGCGGATCAAGGACTTCTCCGGCGAACTGCAGCTGATGCTCGACGCGAAGGTCCTCGACCTGACCGGCTGGCGCACGGGCGTAGACCTGGGCGACCACGTCGGCGTGAGCGGCGAGGTGATCACGACCCGCCGCGGCGAGCTGTCGGTGCTCGTGGACGAATGGACCGTCACCGCGAAGTGCCTGCACCCGTTGCCGGACAAGCGAAAGGGCCTGACCGACCCGGAGACGCGCGTCCGCCAGCGTTACCTGGACCTCGCGGTGAACCCGGACTCCGCGAATATGCTCCGCCTGCGCTCGACGGTCGTCCGCGCCGTCCGCGAACGCCTGCACCAGGGCGACTTCCTCGAGGTCGAAACCCCAATGCTGCAGACCATTCACGGCGGCGCCAACGCGCGGCCGTTCGTCACGCACATCAACGCGTACGACATGCGGATGTACCTGCGCATCGCTCCGGAGCTGTACCTGAAGCGGCTGTGCGTGGCCGGCGTCGAGCGGGTTTTCGAGCTGAACCGCAACTTCCGCAACGAGGGCGTGGACGCGACCCACAACCCGGAATTCACGATGCTGGAGGCGTACCAGGCGTACGCGGACTACAACGCGATGCGCCACCTGATGCGCGACCTGATCCAGTACGCCGCCGAAGCAGCGTACGGCGCACAGATCGTGCGACGCCCCGACGCCGACGGCCGCATCGTCGAACACGACATCTCCGGCGACTGGCCCGTGATCCCGGTGCACAAAGCCGTGTCGGATGCCCTTGGCGAGGAGATCGACTCAGGCACACCGATAGCCACGTTGCGAAAACTGTGCGCCGCCGCCGGAGTCCCGGCCCCGGAAGAAGCCAGCGCGGGCGACCTGGTCCTGAAGGCACACGAGCACCTGGTCGAAGGCTCGACGGTCCTGCCGACCTTCTATACGGACTACCCCACCGAAGTCTCGCCGCTGACCCGCCAGCACCGCACCGACCCCCTCCTGGCCGAACGCTGGGACCTGATCGCCTTCGGCTCGGAAGTCGGAACCGCGTACACGGAGCTGACCGACCCGCTGGAACAGCGCCGCCGATTGGAAGCGCAATCGCTGCGCGCGGCGAGCGGTGATGTCGAGGCGATGGAGCTGGACGAGGACTTCCTGCTGGCCCTGGAACACGGCATGCCCCCAACGGGCGGTTTGGGGCTGGGGGTGGACCGGCTGCTGATGATGCTGAGCGGGACGTCGATCCGGCAGACGGTGCTGTTCCCGTTCGTTCGTCCGCAGGGGTGAGGCTGGGTTCTGCCGGTCGGGTTCGCGTCTGCCGATGGGCAGGTCGGGGCTTGGGGTGGACCGGTTGGCGGTGATGGTGAGCGGGTCGTCGGTTCGGCAGATGGTTGCTGTTCCCGGTTGTTCGTCTAGCAGGGAGGCTGGTCTCTGTCGGTCGGGTTCGCTCCCACGTGGTTAAACGGGGTTGCGGCGGCGCGGGCGCAGTGCTGATCTGGCCCCGCCAGCCGCCAGCCGCCAGCCGCCAGCCGCCAGCCGCCAGCCGCCAGCCGCCAGCCGCCAGCCGCCAGCCGCCAGCCGCCAGCCGCCAGCCGCCAGCCGCCAGCCGCCAGCCGCCAGCCGCCAGCCGCCAGCCGCCAGCCGCCAGCCGCCAGCCGCCAGCCGCCAGCCGCCAGCCGCCAGCCGCCAGCCGCCAGCCGCCAGCCGCCAGCCGCCAGCCGGAATCCAGCGCCCGCGGAATTCCGCTGCTTCCCCCGGCCCCGCAAATGTCGGCACTTGCCGACACACGCCAGCCCCACAACCGGCCCCGCCCACCCTGCCCGTCCAAACCCCGAGGTCCCCCGGCCCAGAGGCCGGTATTGGCCGTCCGCCAACCACGATCCGGTAGCCTCCACCAGGGATTCGGTGCGTGAGTTCGTGGTAGCGGACGGTGTCCGGAACCTCCGGTAAGTCACGGGTGTGACACCATCCGGCACTTCGTCGCAGAGATTCGCTTAGGGTGGGCAAGTGCATGCTGCGCGGGTGGCTTCGATAGTCCTGCTCGGACTGGGTTTGGCGGGCTATTCCGCGTGGCTGCTGGAGTTCTTCATGCAGACCGGGGTGTCGCTGACCGACCAGCCGGTCTGGGATTTGTTCTACGCGCAGCCGGTCTTCCCAGTCCTGACGGGCATCGGCGGCCTGGCCTTCTTCCTCACCGGCCCGGCCCTGATGCGGCTCGCGCCAGTGCACTGGACCGGGCGGCTGACGTCAGCTTCGGTGTCGGCGTTCGGGATCGTGCTGATGGTGTACGCCGGGGTCCCGGAGACCGTCGTGACCCCGCACCTGCTCAGCGCGGCCTTCGTCCTCGGCGCGCTGAGCTTGGTGTTCTGGTGGCCCGAGGGCTGGCGAGGCTGGGCAGTCGGCGGCCTGGTGCTCGTGCTGATCGCGTGGGCGCTGGTGGTGGTGTCGACGCTGGCCGGGCACCTGGAGGGCGTGTTCACCCGGGTCCAGCTGGTGGTGCACGCGGTGGAGATCGTGCTCGGCGGCGCGTACGTCGTGCAGACTCCCGTTCCGGTCAGCGGCCGGAAATTGTCGGTGGCGGGTGCGATGCTGCGGAGCAACAGACACCGGAAGTGAGGCCACCATGGCTGGCAACCTCTCCCCGACCCCCGACGAACGCAGCGGGCTGCTCGGTTTCCTGGCACAACAGCGGCAGGCGATGAAGATCGCCGCGTACGGCCTGACCGACGACCAGGCGCGCGCCGTGCCCAGCGCGAGCGCCCTGAGCGTAGGCGGCCTGCTGAAACACGTGTCGTCCACCGAAAGCGGCTGGATCGACCTGGTGCTGAAAATCGAGCCGAAGCCCTTCGCCGAAAGCATGGCGGCCTACCAGGAAAACTACCGCCTGGGCCCGGACGAAACGCTGGAGTCGGTCATCGCCGCCTACGACCAGGTAGCGGCCAGGACCGAAGAGGTCATCACGGGGATCGAGGACCTGAACCAGGAAGTCCCGATCCCGAAGGACGTCCCCTGGTTCCCGGACGACGCGTCGGCCTGGTCCGTGCGCTGGGTGCTGCTGCACCTGATCGAAGAAACCGCCCGGCACGCCGGCCACGCCGACATCGTCCGCGAGTCCATCGACGGAGCCACCGCCATGCCCCTGCAAGCCGCGGCAGAAGGCTGGCCGGAGACGGCGTGGCTGAAGCCGTGGAAACCGGGGGAGTGACGCTGCTTTTCGCACCGGGCCGATCGCTCGGTTAGCTGCTGCGCAGTCCAGACTGGTTTTCCGGCAACTGCTGGCTGTCGAGCGCTCCGGATAGCAATGACCCGGCCAGCTGGCGCACTGCGGCGAGCGCCGACTGGGCTTTCGGCGGACTAAGTGCCGGGCTCTGGCCGTGTTGGTTGAGCGGTCGCCGAGCCAGCCGTTCTTGACCAGCAGTCGGATCGGTGGCTTGGTCGGCGAGCGGACTGCACGGCCGGTTCGTTCGGCTGGCTGGATTGCGGGCTTGGCCGGACGGACGGAGGCCGTCGGTTGACTGACAGCGATGGGGGCGAGCTGCCGACTGGGGCAGCTTCGGCCACCCGCGTCCTTTGCCCGGCGAGTTCGGTTGCCCGGCGAGTTCGGTGCGCTCGGTTGGCGTCCAGCGGCACTGGGGGTGCGGCTGGAATCCGACCGAGCACATCCAAACTCCCGACGGACCAAGACCTTCCGTTCAAGAACCGAGAGCAGACCGGTCCCCGCAGCCGGTCTGTCAGAACAGCGTCGGCTCCTCCGGAAACGCTCCCTCGATCACCAGCATCCGCCGTTTGGTCTCGACGCCGCCCGGAGCCGAAAAGCCGCCCGTGTTCTTGCCCGCGCCCAAAACCCGGTGGCACGGCACGATGATCGGAAACGGGTTGTTCCCCATCGCCTGCCCGACAGCCTGCGCGGAGCCCGGCGCACCCAGTTGATGTGCGATGTCCCCGTACGTCAGCACTTTCCCCGGCGGAATCGCACGCGCGACGTCGTACGCGCGCCGGTTGAACTCCGGCACATCCCGGTAATCCAGCGGAGCCGCACGCAAATCGCGAGCCTCACCCGACAACAGGGCGACGACATCCTCCACCACCACGCGCAACTCCTCCGGCACCGGCGACTCCACCGCGTCCGGAAAGCGTTTCGCGAGGTTCGCGCGCGTCCGCTCAGCCGTACTGCCCGGAAGCGCGGTCCCGATCACCGCACCGTCCCGCCAGGCGAGGCCGCACGCACCGATCGGGGTGTCGAACACCGTGTACCCAACCGTCATACCGCCCAGCGTACGACCCGGCACCGACAGAAACTGGCGAGAAAACGACACGACCCTGCAGCCCCCGCCGCCCGCAGTGGTGAGCCCGGAAGTGCAGCAGTCAGCGGAGCCAGAACCGGTCTGTGGAGCCGGAAATCCCAGTCAGCCGGACTTGCCCAGCCGACTTCGCCGCGGGCACGCACTCGCGGTGGCCCGCTCGGCGGCGCGATGGCTACGGCTTGGTGGTGGCACTCGGCGGCGCGCGACGGCTACGACCTGGTGGTGACGCACGGTCAACGAGATCGGCAACGGTTCCTCGCCGATTCCAGCCGCGCCTGTCCGGCTGATTCCGCCAGCCGCGCGTCTCAACCGGCCGCGCTTGCGTGGCTAACCTCGCCAACCGTGCCTCCCGCAGAGGTGCAGCGTCATGGCCGCGGTTCCGTGGGCTAATCCCGTCAGCTGCGCCTGTCCGGCAGACCTTTGCCAGCTGCGACTCTCACCCGATTGCGGCTGCGCGGCTGACTTCGGCAGCCGCGCAACGGTGCCTGCCGCAAAGATGCAGCGTCATGGCCGCAGTTCCTCGCGGTTAACCCTGCCAGCCGCGCAAGTCCGGCTGACTCCGCCGACGGCGCGGCACCCCCAGCCGCACCTGTCCGGCTAACCTCGCCGACCGCGCCTCAACCAGCGCCACCGACCGGGCCAGCCCTCAGCCGCGCGCCCCCAGCCCCACCGACCGGGCCACGCCCGCCAGCCGCGCGCCCCCAACGCCACCGACTGGGTCAGCCCTCAGCCGCGCGCCCCCAGCCCCAACGACCGGGGCCACCCCCACCAGCCGCGCCCCTCAACCAACGCGGCCACAACCCCCGCTCAGGCCTTCCGCTCCCGCCACCCGTTCGTCATCGGCAGCCGCCGGTCCCGGCCAAATGCCTTGAACGTGATCTTCGTGCCCGGCGGGTACTGCCGCCGCTTGTACTCCGCTCGGTCGACCATCCGCACTACCCGGTCGATCGTCTCCGGGTCGAAGCCCGCCTCGATCAGGTCCACGTACCCGCGGTCGTTCTCGACGTAGTCGTCCAGGATGTCGTCCAGCAGTTCGTAATCCGGCAGCGAGTCCGAGTCCTTCTGGTCCGGCCGCAGTTCCGCCGACGGCGGCTTCGTGATCGAGTTTTCCGGGATCGGCGGCGTTTCCCCTCGCTTGACCGCCTCCTCGTTCCGCCACCGCGCCAGCTGCCACACGTGCGTCTTGAACAAGTCCTTGATCGGCGCGAACGCTCCGACCGCGTCGCCGTAAATGGTCGAGTAGCCGACGGCCAGTTCGGTCTTGTTGCCGGTCGCCAGCACCAGGTGTCCGTCCAGATTGGACAGAGCCATCAGCAGCATTCCGCGCACCCGCGCCTGGATGTTCTCCTCCGCGAGCCCGGTCAGCCGCAGCTGGTTGACATACACGTCGACCATGTCGCCGATCGGTTCGACCCGGTAGTGGGCACCGATCCGCTCCGCCAAGTCCGAAGCGTCGTCCCTCGAGTGCGAGGACGAGTACTTCGACGGCATCGAAACGCCGTACACGTTGTCCCCGCCGAGTGCGTCCGCCGCGAGTGCCGCGCACACTGCCGAGTCGATTCCGCCGGAGAAGCCGAAAGTGACCGTCGAGAAGCCGTTCTTGTGCACGTAATCGCGCAATCCGACGACCAGCGCCGACCACACCTCGGCCTCGTCCGACAGCGGTTCGCTGATCGTCGGAGCGACCAGCGGCGAGTACTCAGCCAGCGGCGAGTCATTCAAAACCCGCCGGTGCACTTCCAAGCCCTCGAACGAGCCCGTGGCAGCCGCGCCCGAAGCGGGCAGGTCCAGGTCCAGCACCAGCAGGTGCTCCACGAACTGCGGCGCCCGCGCGAGCAGCGTCCCGTCCGCGCCGACCACCAGCGAGTCGCCGTCGAAGACCAGATCGTCCTGTCCGCCCACCTGGTTCGTGTACACGAGCGGCGCACCCGCCTCCGCCGCTCGCCGGGCGATCAGCGGCAGCCGCTGTTCGTCCTTCGACCGTTCGTACGGCGACGCGTTCGGCGCGACCACCAGGTCGACCCCGGCCTTGCCCAGCGCGGAGATCGGGCCGCCGTCCTGCCAGATGTCCTCGCAGATCACCATGCCGATGTCGACGCCGTGCAGCCGCAGCACCTCAAGCTCGGTGCCCGGCTTGAAGTACCGGTGCTCGTCGAACACGCCGTAGTTCGGCAGGTGGTGCTTGAACTGCCGGGCCACGACCTCGCCGCGGTACAACGCGGCCGCGGCGTCGCGCGGGCCGACCTCGTCGTGGTCGAGGTAGCCGACGTACGCGAGCACCTCGCCGCAGCCCGCCTCGTCGAGCCGGCGGGCCAGTTCGGTCACCGAACGCCGGGACGCTTCGGCGAACGTGCGCCGGAGCGTGAGGTCCTCGACCGGGTAACCGGTCTGGGACATCTCCGGGAACACGACGACGTGCGCGCCCGCCTCGGCGGCCTTGCGGGCCCACTCGACGGTGAGCGCGGTGTTCCCGTCGATGTCGCCGACGGTGGTGTTGACCTGGGCCAGTGCGATGCGCAGTTGCGGCATACCGCCATTCTGTCCCACCGCACCGACAGAAACTACGCGGAGGTGAGCCAGAGAACGGCGAAGGGCTCCTCACCCGCGGCGAGGAGCCCTCCGAAAGAAGGAATCAGGATTTCTTCATCCGCATCATGCTGCGCACCTTCTTCACCGTCTGCTCGAAGTCCGAGTCGAACGGGTTGTCGTGCACCAGGTACGTCCACGTGGTGTTCGCCCGCCGCACGCCGACTTCCTCGAGGTCGAGGCCGTTGTCGGTGATCTCGGCTTCCTCAAGCGTCTTCGCCGCCCGCGACGCGGCTTCGGCGATGATCTTGTGGAACTCCGGGATCGCCGCGCGGTGGAACTCGTCCAGCGGCGTCTCGCGGGCCAGCGCGCGCAGGTGGATGCTCTCGCGCACGTCGGTGAGGTACGCCAGGTGATCCGACCACAGCTGGTCGAGGTGGAACAGCCGGACCTCGCGGCACACCTGCTCGAGCCGGTCGGAGTCGTCCAGTTTTTCCTTCAGCTCGGCGAACTTCTCCGGCTGCGCCTTCTCCAGCTCCTCGGCCGCGAGCCCGGTGTGCAGCACCTTGTCGCGGTGTTCCAGCAGCTCAGCGCGCTGCCGTTCGATCAGCCGGGTGTAGCGCCAGGTGTTGCGGTGGATCTCCAGGTCGACGCCCTCGGCGACGCGCTGGGCGTGGTTGAGCTGCCGGTGCGCGGCCGGGTCGGTGATCTCGCCGGTCTCCGGGTCCGCGTCGATGCCGTCCGGCAGGTCCGGCGCGTTCGACAGCACGAGATCGTCGTTGAGGCTCGCGAAGAAGATCGCGCTGCCCGGGTCGCCCTGCCGTCCGGACCGGCCGCGCAGCTGCCCGTCGAGGCGGCTCGACGGATACCGCGCGGTGCCGATCACGTGCAGCCCGCCCAGTTCGGCGACCTCCTCGCGGGACGCGCCGTCGCTGCCGCCGAGCCGGATGTCGGTGCCGCGGCCCGCCATCTGCGTGGACACGGTGACCGCGCCCTTCTTGCCCGCCTCGGCGATGATCGCGGCCTCTTCGGCGTCGTTGCGCGCGTTCAGCACGACGCACGGCAGGTCGACCTTCGCCAGCTTCTCCGCCAGTTCCTCGGATTCGGCGACGTCCTGGGTGCCGACGAGAATCGGCCGCCCGGTCTCGTGCACCGTCCGGATCTCCTCCTCGATCGCGCGCAGTTTCTGCGACGGCGAGGCGAAGACGCGGTCCGGCAGGTCCTCGCGGACGTTCGGGGTGTTCGGCGGGATGACCGCGACCTCGAGCTTGTAGAACTCGCGCAGCTGCTCGGCGACCGCGACCGCGGTACCGGTCATGCCCGCGACCTCGGGGTAGCGCGCGAGCAGCGCCTGCACGGTGATCGAGTCGAGGATTTCGCCCCGGTCGGTGGCCGTGACCTGCTCCTTCGCCTCGACCGCGGCCTGCAGGCCGTCCGGCCAGCGCTGCAGTTCGGCGACGCGGCCGCGGGCGGCGTTGATCAGCTGCACCTTGCCGTCGCGGACCAGGTAGTCGACGTCCCGGGTGAGCAGCGCGTGCGCGTGCAGCGCGACGTTCACCGCGGCGAGCCGGTCCGAGCCGGACTCGTCGTACAGGTCGACGCCGCCGAGCGACTTCTCCACGACCGACGCTCCGGCGCTGGTCAGCCACGCGTTGCGGCCCTCGGAGTCGGTCTCGTAGTGCAGGCCGAGCCGCAGCCGCCGGACGATCTTGGCGACCTCCTCGTCCGCGTCGTTGTGGTCGATCGAACCGGCCATCACCAGCGGCACGCGCGCCTCGTCGACCAGCACCGAGTCGGCCTCGTCGACGATCGCCACCTCGGGAGCCTTCTGCACCAGGTCGTCGGGGTGCGTGACCAGCCGGTCGCGCAGCACGTCGAAGCCGATCTCGGCGACCGCGCCGTAGGTGACCTCCTTGCCGTAGGCCTCCTTGCGCTCCTCCTTCGCATGCGCCGGTTCGACCCAGCCGACGGTGACGCCGAGCAGGTCGTACACCGGGCCCATCCACTCCGCGTCGCGGCGGGCGAGGTAGTCGTTGACCGTGACCACGTGCACTCGGCGGCCGCGCAGCGCGTATCCCGCGGCGGCCAGCGCACCGGCGAGCGTCTTGCCCTCGCCGGTCTCCATCTGCACGACGTGGCCGGTGAGCAGGCCCATGGTGCCGAGCAGCTGCACGTCGAAGGCCCGCTCGCCGAGCTTGCGCCGAGCGGCCTCGCGGCCGAGCGCGCAGATCTCGATCAGCTGGCTGTCGGTGAACGAGGCGGCCCCGCCGATGGAGTCCCGCAGCTCGCCCGCGCGCTCGGTCAGCTCGGCGTCGGCGAGTTTCTCCAGCTCCGGCTCGAGCTTCTCGACGGCGGGCAGCAGCGCTTCGTAGCGGGTCAGCTCGACGCTGCCCGGCCGCTGGATGATCCGGCGGAGCCGCTTGCCCACTCGGCTGATCAGTGCCACCCCTGGTCTCCTCGTGTCGATGTGTCTCCGGTCGCACCCGCACTGCCCAACGCGCCGACGGTGCGTTCGAGTTCCGCGCCCGGATGGCACGATCAAACCGTGTCCCGTCATCCCAGCGCCAGCCCGAAAGTCCATCCGATAGTCGTGTTAGCGGCTGCCGGCGTGCTCGCGACCACGCTCGCGGCGTGCGCGTCCGAGTCCGGCCAGGCCGCGCCCTCGCCGACGGTCGAATCGCACGCGCCGGTCGGCCCGGTGCCCGCCGGACTGGAGCGGTTCTACGGGCAGAGCATGACCTGGTCCGCCTGTGCACCCTACGCGACGTCGGACGACTCCCGGTCCGCCTTCAAGACCCAGGGCATCGAGTGCGCCCGCCTCACCGTTCCGTTGAACTACGACAAACCGGACGGGCAGACGATCGCCATCGGCGTGCTGCGGCACCGCGCGAGCGAGGCGGGCGGCAAAATCGGTTCGCTCGTGGTGAACCCGGGCGGACCGGGCGCTTCGGGCATGGTGGCCGCGGCGAGCCTGCTCGACCAGGTGTCGAAGTCCGATCTCGGCGACCGGTTCGATCTCGTCGGCTTCGACCCGCGGGGGATCGGCGCGAGCGAACCGCAGATCAAATGCCTGACCGGACCTGAGCGCGACGCCGACCGTGCCGACGACAGCGAGACCGACGGTTCTCCTGCGGGCGTCGCGAAGCAGGAAGCGGAACAGAAGGACTTCGCCGCGAAGTGCACACAGCGGACGAAGTACGGCGACGACATGCTCGCGCACGTCGGTACGCGCGACGTCGTGAAGGACATGGACGTGCTGCGAAGCGTCCTCGGCGACGAGAAGCTCACGTACCTCGGTTACTCGTACGGCACGCGCATCGGCTCCACGTACGCGGAGACCTTCCCGAAGAACGTGCGCGCGCTCGTTCTCGACGGCGCTGTCGACCCGACGCAGAGCCCAGAAGAGTCGCTCGTCGCGCAAGGCCAAGGTTTCGGCGGCGCGTTCAACGAGTTCGCGAAGTGGTGCGCGGCGCGTCAGGACTGCGCGCTCGGCCACAACCCGGCCGACGCGACGAAGCAGTTTCAGGACCTCACACGCCGGCTGATCGACTTCCCGGTTCCGGTGGGCGACGGCCGCAAGCTCTCCTACGAGGACGCCACCACCGGTGCCATCCAGGCCCTCTACCAGCAGAATCTCTGGGAGTACCTGAACACCGGCCTCAACGAGCTGAAGCTTCAGCGCGGCACCACGCTCGAGAAGCTGGCCGACATCTACAACGAGCGCAATCCGGACGGCAGCTACGGCACGACGCAGGACGCCTTCACCGCGATCCGCTGCGTAGACGATCCGCGCGTCACCGATTCGAAGCAGATCCTCGAAGCCCAGGAGAAGTACGTAAAGGCCGCGCCGTTCCTCGACGACGGCCGCGAAGCCAGCTCCGCCCGCGACGCGTGCGCGTTCTGGCCGGTGCCGAACACGTCGAAGCCGCACGAGCCGAACGTCGAAGGCCTGCCGAAGACGCTGACGATCTCCACGACGAACGACCCCGCGACGCCGTACCAGGCGGGCGTGAACCTCGCGAAGGCGCTGAAGGGCTCGCTGCTCACCTTCGAGGGGACTCAGCACACGGTGTTCCTGCAGGGCAACGCGTGCGTCGACAAGGCGGGCACTGCTTACCTGATCGACGGGACGACGCCTCCGGACGGCACTCGCTGCAAGGCCAACTGAGGTTGGTGGCTCGCTCGGGCGAGCCACCAACCGGCGCTTGTCAAGGCTGCTGATCCGTCAGCAGCACCTCGTACATCACCGGGCTGTCGCGCTCCGTAGCCGGCGGCACCTGCAGCCACATCCGAGCGAAGCGGCGCGGCTCCGCGACTGTCACCCAGACCTTCACGTTCACGTCAGCGCGGATCTGCGGCACCAGCTTCGCCGCGACCGCCTGGGGAACGGTTCCGCCGACGCGGTAGCCGTCGACGTGCTGGATCGTCTCGCGGATTTCGGTCTTCGGCTGCTGGAGCGAGTCGAGGAGACGGATCAGGCCGCCGTGCGGGCCGAGGAACCGGTCGACGGTGAAGGGCGTGGGGCCGTTCGTTTCGCGACCCTTCGTGTCCTTTGTGGTCGCGGTGTGCCCGGAGACGGTGAACGAGAACGACCGATCGGTGAATTCCGCGCTGCCGCTCGCCTGTCCGCCGTTCTTGAGGTTCGCGTTGCCGACGAGCTTCGTCATCGGCAGGCCGGGCAGGACGCCGTTGACGCCGACCGAGAAGTGCAGGCTCGAGACCTGGGCGAAATTCGTCTTGGCGGCGGCGAGCAACCCGTCCGCCGCGGGCAAGGGGGGTGCCGCGGTGCAACCGCCGACCAGCCCGAGGAGCAGCAGCGCCGGCAGGACACGTCGGCTGAGCATGGCCGAAAGCCTACTCGGCTGGCCCGATCTTTTCGGATAGTGTCCTTCCGGCCACTGTCGACAACGCTTCCGGCACACCAGACTGACTGCTCGTGACCGTTGAGACTCGTCCCGCCCGCCGCCTGCACCGCGCCTGGTTCGTCGCGGCGGCCGCGTTCGTCGCCCTCCTCGCCGCCGCCGGCTTCCGAGCCGCGCCGGGTGTTCTGATCGATCCGTTGCACGAAGAGTTCGGCTGGTCCCGCGCCACGATCGGCTCCGCGGTCTCGGTCAACCTCGTCCTGTACGGCCTCTTCGCGCCCTTCGCCGCCGCGCTGATGGAGCGGTTCGGCATCCGCCGGGTCGCGGCTACCGCGCTGTGCGTCGTCGCTCTCGGCGCGGGCGGCACCGTCTTCATGAGCGCCAGCTGGCAGTTGATCCTCTGCTGGGGCGTGCTCGTCGGCCTCGGCACCGGCTCGATGGCGATGAGCTTCGCCGCGATGGTCGCGACGCGCTGGTTCGTCCGCCACCGCGGCGTCGTCACCGGCGTGCTGACCGCTGCCGGGGCGACCGGACAGCTGATCTTCCTGCCGTTGATCGCGTCGCTCGCGGTGGACGACGGCTGGCGGACGGCGTCGATGGTCATCGCCATCGCGGCTCTCGCGGTGGTCCCGGTCGTGCTGTTGGCCGTACGCGACCACCCCGCCGACATCGGCACCGTCGCGTACGGAGCGCCCGAAGGAACCGAAGTGGAGCGTCCGGCACCGAAGGTCGGCACTGTCCGCCGAGGACTGTCCGTGCTGTTCCAGGCCGCGCGCACCCGGACGTTCTGGTTACTCGCTGTCGGGTTCGCCATCTGCGGGGCGACCACGAACGGGTTGGTCAGCACGCACTTCGTCCCGGCCGCGCACGACCACGGCATGCCGCAGACGACCGCGGCCAGCCTGCTCGCGCTGGTCGGCGTCTTCGACGTGGTGGGAACGATCGCGTCGGGATGGCTCACCGACCGCGTCGACCCGCGGATCCTGCTCGGCATTTATTACGCGTTGCGGGGAGTTTCGCTCGCCCTGTTGCCGCAGCTGTTCACGGATTCGGTCCAGCCGAGCATGTGGGCGTTCATCCTCTTCTACGGCCTCGACTGGGTCGCGACCGTCCCGCCGACGGTCGCGCTCTGCATCCGCGCCTTCGGCGAAGCCGGTCCGATCGTGTTCGGCTGGGTTTTCGCCTGTCACCAGCTGGGCGCGGCGTTCGCTGCGTCCGCCGCCGGCGCGGTGCGCGACCAGCTCGGCGATTACGCGGTCGCCTGGTACGTCGCCGCCGGGCTCGCGGTGATCGCCTCGGTAGCGTCGTTGTCGATCACCCGATCAGGGAAGACCCGGAAAACCCAGCTCGCGCAGGTGGCGTGACCTCGCCGCCGTGGTGGGCGACCCGTGAAACATGGCGTTAACACGTGCTGGTTAGGGTTCGGCCATGGATCGCCAGCAGGAATTCGTGCTCCGCACCTTGGAAGAGCGCGACATCCGTTTCGTTCGCCTGTGGTTCACCGACGTGCTGGGGTTCCTGAAGTCCGTCGCGGTCGCGCCCGCCGAACTGGAGGGCGCGTTCAGCGAGGGCATCGGGTTCGACGGCTCGGCCATCGAGGGCTTCGCGCGCGTCTACGAGTCGGACATGGTCGCCAAACCCGACCCGTCCACGTTCCAGGTGCTGCCCTGGGAGACCCCGGAGGGCGGCCCGTACTCCGCCCGGATGTTCTGCGACATCGCGATGCCCGACGGATCGCCGTCCTGGGCCGACCCGCGGCACGTGCTGCGCCGCCAGCTGTCGAAGGCCAGCGAAGCCGGGTTCACCTGCTACGTGCACCCGGAGATCGAGTTCTTCCTGCTCGCCAACCTGCCCGACGACGGCAGCGAGCCCGAGCCCGCCGACAACGGCGGCTACTTCGACCAGGCCAGCCACGCCACGGCGACGCACTTCCGCCGGCACGCCATCGAGACCCTCGAGGCCATGGGCATCTCGGTCGAGTTCAGCCATCACGAGGGCGCGCCCGGGCAGCAGGAAATTGACCTTCGCTACGCCGACGCCCTGACCATGGCCGACAACGTGATGACGTTCCGTTACGTCGTCAAGGAGGTCGCGCTGACCCAGGGCGTGCGCGCGACCTTCATGCCGAAGCCGTTCACCGACCAGCCCGGCTCGGGCATGCACACCCACGTCAGCCTGTTCGAAGGCGACCGCAACGCGTTCTACGACGCGGAGGACCCGCACGAGCTGTCCGAGACCGGCAAGGCGTTCGTCGCCGGCGTCCTGCACCACGCCAAGGAAATCTCCGCCGTCACCAATCAGTGGGTCAATTCCTACAAACGGCTGATCAGCGGCAGCGAGGCGCCCACGACGGTGTCGTGGGGGAGGGCGAACCGGTCGGCGCTCGTGCGCGTGCCGATGTACTCGCCGGGCAAGGCGTCGTCGCGGCGCGTCGAAATCCGGACGCTCGACTCGGCGTGCAATCCGTACCTGGCCTACTCGGTGATACTGGCCGCGGGGCTGAAAGGCATCGAAAAGGGCTACGAGCTGCCGCCGCCGGCCGAGGACAACATCTGGCAGCTGTCGGACTCCGAGCGCCGCGCCGCCGGTTACTCGCAGTTGCCGCAGAACCTCGGCGAGGCGCTCGCCGAGATGGAGAAGTCGGAGCTGCTGCCGGAAGCGCTCGGCGAGCACGTTTACGACTTCTTCTTGCGCAACAAGCGGGTCGAGTGGGACAACTACCGGAGCGCGGTCACTCCGTACGAGCTCCGGACCCTGTTGCCGATGCTCTGACGCGGGCCCCCGGGCCGTGCTCCGACGTTGGGGAGGCATCGGAACATGGGAAAAAGACTGCCCGCCGTACTCGCCGCACTGGTCGCGGCGGCGGGCTTGGCCACCGCGCCGCCGGCGGTCGCGATGGCGGCTGAACCCGAGATCGACGCCGCCGGGCTGCACTTCGACCTCGACCGCGCCGACATCCCGTCGCTGCAGCGCCGGATGGCGTCCGGGCAGCTCACCGCGACCCGGCTGACCAGCGCGTACCTCGCCCGGATCCGGGTGCTGGACCCGAAGGTCAACGCCGTCCTCGCGCTCAACCCGGCCGCGCTCGCGCAAGCCGCGGCCAGCGACGTCCGGCACCGCACCGGCCACACGCTCGGTCCGCTCGACGGGATCCCGGTGCTGGTCAAGGACAACGTCGACACCCGCGACCAGCAGACCACCGCCGGTTCGCGCGCGCTGCGGAGCCGTCCGGCCAAGGACGCCACGCTGATCACCCGGCTGCGCGAGGCCGGCGCGGTGATCCTCGGCAAGGCGAACCTGTCGGAATGGGCCAACTTCCGCGCCGCGAAGCCGACTTCCGGCTGGTCCGGGGTCGGCGGGCAGACCAACAACCCGTACGTCCTGGACCGCAACCCCTGCGGTTCGTCCGCCGGATCCGCGGCCGGCGTCGCCGCGTCGCTCGCGCAGGTCGCGATCGGCAGCGAGACCGACGGGTCGATCGTGTGCCCGGCCGGGATGACCGCGACCGTCGGGCACAAGCCGAGCCTCGGGCTCGTCAGCCGCACCGGCGTCGTGCCGATCTCCGCGGAACAGGACACGGCGGGACCCATCGCGCGCAACGTCGTCGACACCGCGCTGACGCTCTCGGTGCTGCAGGGCCGCGACCCGTCCGACCCGGCCACCCTGCGCTACCCGTCGACCCAGCCCACCGATTACGCGAAACTCCTCCGCCCCGGCGTCCTGCGCGGCGCGCGAATCGGCCTGTGGCGGTTGCCGGTGCTCGGCCCGGAGACGGACGCCGTGGTCAGCAAGGCGAAGGCTGCGCTGGAACGCGCCGGCGCGACGGTCGTGGAGGTCAGCCTGCCGTACCAGGACCGGCTCTCGGAGCTGGAGTTCCCGGCGCTGCTGACCGAGTTCCACCGCGACATCGACGCCTACCTCGCCACGCGCCCGACCGGGCCGCGGAACCTGGCCGACCTCATCGCGTACAACCGCGCTGACCCGTTGGAACGGACCTGCTTCGCTGGTCAGGAGCTGTTCGAGCAGGCGCTCGCCGCGCCCGGCCCGCAGGATCCGACCTACCTGAAGAACCGGGCCGAGCTGACCGACCTCGCGCGCCGGTCGCTGGACGAGACCCTCGCGAAGCACGGCCTGGACGCCATCGCGTCGCCGACGAACCCGCCCGCCTGGAAGACGGACTGCAAGGTCGGGGACAACGACGTGATCCCGTCCTCGACGCCGGCCGCGGTGGCGGGGTATCCGGACGTCACCGTCCCGGCCGGTTCGGTCGGACCGCTGCCGGTCGGGATTTCGTTCATGGGCGGACAGTGGACGGACGGGAAGATGCTCGCGCTGGCCGCGGACTACCTGCGGGTCGCGCCGGTGCGGGTTCCGCCTCGGTATCTGCCCACGTTGCCTCGGTAAGCCGTTCGGGGTTGCCCGGAGTGGGTGAAGGTTTGTGGCCGCCGGTCAGTGCACTGCATTGACCGGCGGTGTGCGTTACGGGCGAGCTGGGTCCTCGCGGAAGTTGCCGGGCAGCGCTCTGGCCTGCTGAGTTGGCCCGGACGCCCACTTCTGCGGCAGCGGGAGGTTCGTCCGATGGGGGAGACCTGGGTCACTTGGGGCCCTTCCGCGGCCCCTCCGAGCGCGGTCCGCGGGTCTCGAACCGGCCGGATCCGGCCGCTGGCGACGCTCTGACCAGGCGCGATGCCGTTAAGTGACCCCCCTGTTTTCGGGTGGTTGGAAGGCATGTAATCTTCTCTTCGTCGCCAGGAACACCGGGCCGGCGGGGCCGAAAGCCTCACCGACTAGGAGCCAGGGCCGAGCGGGTTGACACCGCGAAACGGACCAGGTAATGTTCAGCGTCGGCCCACGAGCGGCCGCCGACTCCCTACGACTAACCTCGTAGGTACCGGCATGCTCGACCAAAAGCTTGAAATAACGCATCGAGCTTGGCCTGGTTGATTCCGGGGCTGGTTCGGGGTGTGTTGCTTGAGAACTCAACAGTGTGCTAGTGAACTAAGCCAGTAGAGCTTTTATGAAACCCCCTCGTCGGGGTTTCCTTTGAGGATATGGTTGAGAGTAGTCTCGATCGAACTGTTCATTGTTGGAGAGTTTGATCCTGGCTCAGGACGAACGCTGGCGGCGTGCTTAACACATGCAAGTCGAACGCTGAACCGGTTTCGGCCGGGGATGAGTGGCGAACGGGTGAGTAACACGTGGGTAATCTGCCCTGTACTCTGGGATAAGCCTGGGAAACTGGGTCTAATACCGGATACGACCACTGGGGGCATCCTCAGTGGTGGAAAGTTCCGGCGGTATGGGATGAACCCGCGGCCTATCAGCTTGTTGGTGGGGTAATGGCCTACCAAGGCGACGACGGGTAGCCGGCCTGAGAGGGTGACCGGCCACACTGGGACTGAGACACGGCCCAGACTCCTACGGGAGGCAGCAGTGGGGAATATTGCACAATGGGCGCAAGCCTGATGCAGCGACGCCGCGTGAGGGATGACGGCCTTCGGGTTGTAAACCTCTTTCGCCAGGGACGAAGCGAGAGTGACGGTACCTGGATAAGAAGCACCGGCTAACTACGTGCCAGCAGCCGCGGTAATACGTAGGGTGCGAGCGTTGTCCGGAATTATTGGGCGTAAAGAGCTCGTAGGCGGTTTGTCGCGTCGGCCGTGAAATCTCCACGCTTAACGTGGAGCGTGCGGTCGATACGGGCAGACTTGAGTTCGGCAGGGGAGACTGGAATTCCTGGTGTAGCGGTGAAATGCGCAGATATCAGGAGGAACACCGGTGGCGAAGGCGGGTCTCTGGGCCGATACTGACGCTGAGGAGCGAAAGCGTGGGGAGCGAACAGGATTAGATACCCTGGTAGTCCACGCTGTAAACGTTGGGCGCTAGGTGTGGGCGACATTCCACGTTGTCCGTGCCGTAGCTAACGCATTAAGCGCCCCGCCTGGGGAGTACGGCCGCAAGGCTAAAACTCAAAGGAATTGACGGGGGCCCGCACAAGCGGCGGAGCATGTGGATTAATTCGATGCAACGCGAAGAACCTTACCTGGGCTTGACATGCGCCAGACATCCCCAGAGATGGGGCTTCCCTTGTGGTTGGTGTACAGGTGGTGCATGGCTGTCGTCAGCTCGTGTCGTGAGATGTTGGGTTAAGTCCCGCAACGAGCGCAACCCTTATCCTACGTTGCCAGCGCGTCATGGCGGGGACTCGTGGGAGACTGCCGGGGTCAACTCGGAGGAAGGTGGGGATGACGTCAAGTCATCATGCCCCTTATGTCCAGGGCTTCACACATGCTACAATGGCTGGTACAGAGGGCTGCGATACCGCGAGGTGGAGCGAATCCCTTAAAGCCGGTCTCAGTTCGGATCGCAGTCTGCAACTCGACTGCGTGAAGTCGGAGTCGCTAGTAATCGCAGATCAGCAACGCTGCGGTGAATACGTTCCCGGGCCTTGTACACACCGCCCGTCACGTCATGAAAGTCGGTAACACCCGAAGCCCATGGCCCAACCCGCAAGGGAGGGAGTGGTCGAAGGTGGGACTGGCGATTGGGACGAAGTCGTAACAAGGTAGCCGTACCGGAAGGTGCGGCTGGATCACCTCCTTTCTAAGGAGCACAACACATCCACCAGGCCGGGATACCCGGACCAACCTCGGTGGGGTGGCTGGAACTCAAGTGCCGAATGCGTGCTTGTTCCGGTTGCTCAAGGAATTGTGGAACTACTGGTTATCGCCGGCGACGGTGGATGATGTTCCTGCTCAGTACTGCGGCTTGCCGCGTGGAACGGGGGAGCGGAGTCCGGGTGGTCGGGTGTTCACTGCGCACTGTTGGGTCCTGAGGCAACACACGTTGTTTCTGGTGTGGTGTTTGAGAACTGTAGAGTGGATGCGAGCATCTTTGTGGTCAAGTTGTTAAGGGCACATGGTGGATGTCTTGGCTTCAGGAGCCGATGAAGGACGTGGGAGGCTGCGATATGCCTCGGGGAGCTGTCAACCGAGCTGTGATCCGAGGATTTCCGAATGGGGAAACCCAGCACCAGTGATGTGGTGTTACCCGCCGGTGAATATATAGCCGGCGTGGAGGGAACGCGGGGAAGTGAAACATCTCAGTACCCGCAGGAAGAGAAAACAAAAGTGATTCCGTGAGTAGTGGCGAGCGAAAGCGGAAGAGGCTAAACCGATTGCATGTGATACCTGTCAGGGGTTGTGCAGGCGGTGTTGTGGGACCCACCTTGGAGAGACTGACATTTCTCCGGATGTACGCGATGGTTAGCGGAACGCCTTGGGACGGGCGGCCGGAGCGGGTGAGAGCCCCGTACGCGAAAGCTGTCGTCGTAGGTCTTGGTGGTGTTCCCGAGTAGCAGCGAGCTCGTGGAATTTGCTGTGAATCTGCCGGGACCACCCGGTAAGCCTAAATACTTCCTGGAGACCGATAGCGGACGAGTACCGTGAGGGAAAGATGAAAAGTACCCCGGGAGGGGAGTGAAAGAGTACCTGAAACCGTGTGCCTACAAGCCGTCAGAGCCTTCGGGTGATGGCGTGCCTTTTGAAGAATGAGCCTGCGAGTTAGTGCTGCGTGGCGAGGTTAACCCGGGTGGGGTAGCCGTAGCGAAAGCGAGTCTGAATAGGGCGTTTGAGTCGCGTGGTCTAGACCCGAAGCGGAGTGATCTACCCATGGCCAGGGTGAAGCGACGGTAAGACGTCGTGGAGGCCCGAACCCACTTAGGTTGAAAACTGAGGGGATGAGCTGTGGGTAGGGGTGAAAGGCCAATCAAACTCCGTGATAGCTGGTTCTCCCCGAAATGCATTTAGGTGCAGCGTCGCGTGTTTCTTGCCGGGGGTAGAGCTACTGGATGGTCTAGGGGCCTTACCGGGTTACCGAAATCAACCAAACTCCGAATACCGGTTAGTGAGAGCGCGGCAGTGAGACGGCGGGGGATAAGCTTCGTCGTCGAGAGGGAAACAGCCCAGAACACCAGCTAAGGCCCCTAAGTGTGTGCTCAGTGGGAAAGGATGTGGGATTGCCCAGACAACCAGGAGGTTGGCTTAGAAGCAGCCACCCTTGAAAGAGTGCGTAATAGCTCACTGGTCAAGTGGTCCTGCGCCGACAATGTAGCGGGGCTTAAGCACACCGCCGAAGCTGTGTCACTCGTGCAATACATCCGCCTTCCTCTTCGGGGGTTGGTGCAGTGGCACGGGTGGGTAGGGGAGCGTCCTGCATCCAGGGAAGCGGCCGCGGAAGCGAGTCGTGGAGGGTGCGGGAGTGAGAATGCAGGCATGAGTAGCGAATGCAGAGTGAGAAACTCTGCCGCCGGATGACCAAGGGTTCCTGGGCCAGGCTAATCCGCCCAGGGTAAGTCGGGACCTAAGGCGAGGCCGACAGGCGTAGTCGATGGACAACGGGTTGATATTCCCGTACCCGAGCATGTGCGCCCATGGCGAGGCGGTTGACACTAACCACCCGAAGCCGCGGACGATGTCTTCGGACGGAGTTCGTGTGTGGAGCGTGGGACCTGATTCCGTAGTAGTCAAGCGATGGGGTGACGCAGGAAGGTAGCTCCGCCAGGCGATGGTTGTCCTGGTGTAAGCGTGTAGGCCGTCATGTAGGCAAATCCGCATGGCATATAGGCTGAGACGTGATGCGTAGCCGTTTGAGGCGAAGTGGGTGATCCTATGCTGTCGAGAAAAGCCTCTAGTGAGTGCATGCACGGCCCGTACCCCAAACCAACACAGGTGGTCAGGTAGAGAATACCAAGGCGATCGGGTGAACTGTGGTTAAGGAACTCGGCAAAATGCCCCCGTAACTTCGGGAGAAGGGGGGCCAAACACCTTGAAGTCCCGTGCGGACGGAGGGGTGGTTGGCCGCAGAGACCAGCGGAAAGCGACTGTTTACTAAAAACACAGGTCCATGCGAAGTCGCAAGACGATGTATATGGACTGACGCCTGCCCGGTGCTGGAACGTTAAGAGGACCGGTTAACTCCTTTCGAGGGGTGAAGCTGAGAATTTAAGCGCCAGTAAACGGCGGTGGTAACTATAACCATCCTAAGGTAGCGAAATTCCTTGTCGGGTAAGTTCCGACCTGCACGAATGGCGTAACGACTTTCCGGCTGTCTCGACCACAGGCCCGGCGAAATTGCATTACGAGTAAAGATGCTCGTTACGCGCGGCAGGACGGAAAGACCCCGGGACCTTTACTATAGTTTGGTATTGGTTTTCGGTTCGGCTTGTGTAGGATAGGTGGGAGACTGTGAAGCTCGGACGCTAGTTCGGGTGGAGTCGTTGTTGAAATACCACTCTGGTCGGATTGGGAATCTGAACCTCGGACCATGATCTGGTTCAGGGACAGTGCCTGATGGGTAGTTTAACTGGGGCGGTTGCCTCCTAAAGGGTAACGGAGGCGCCCAAAGGTTCCCTCAGCCTGGTTGGCAATCAGGTGTCGAGTGCAAGTGCACAAGGGAGCTTGACTGTGAGACAGACATGTCGAGCAGGGACGAAAGTCGGGACTAGTGATCCGGCACCTCCTGGTGGAAGGGGTGTCGCTCAACGGATAAAAGGTACCCCGGGGATAACAGGCTGATCTTGCCCAAGAGTCCATATCGACGGCATGGTTTGGCACCTCGATGTCGGCTCGTCGCATCCTGGGGCCGGAGTAGGTCCCAAGGGTTGGGCTGTTCGCCCATTAAAGCGGCACGCGAGCTGGGTTTAGAACGTCGTGAGACAGTTCGGTCCCTATCCGCCGCGCGCGCAGGATACTTGAGGAAGGCTGTCCCTAGTACGAGAGGACCGGGACGGACGGACCTCTGGTGTGCCAGTTGTCACGCCAGTGGCATGGCTGGTTGGCTATGTTCGGAAGGGATAACCGCTGAAGGCATCTAAGCGGGAAGCCTGTTCCAAGATGAGGTATCCCACCCCTTTGCGGGTTAAGGCCCCCAAGAGACGATTGGGTTGATAGGCCAGAAATGGAAGCACAGTAATGTGTTGTCGAGTTGACTGGTACTAATAGGCCGAGGACTTGCCCACGAAGATGTTGCGCATCCACTCTACGGTTCTGAAACACCACACCGGCCCCACCATGTGGGGGTGTGTTGTTTCGGAGTGTTTCGGTGGTTTTAGCGTCAGGGAAACGCCCGGTCCCATTCCGAACCCGGAAGCTAAGCCTGACTGCGCCGATGGTACTGCAACCGAAGGGTTGTGGGAGAGTAGGACACCGCCGAACTTAACGTGACAGTCTGGGCCCCGGTCCGAGAACCCTCGCTGGTTCTCCCGGGGCCCAGACTCATGTCCCGGCCCGGAACCCCCGCGGGGGTTCGGGCCCTTTGTCGTGTCCGGGTCACAGCGACAGCCCGCGGCCTCGCACCGGAGACGAGAACACCAGCGAGGTCGTCGTCTCGCCGTAGCGTTGGGCCTGTTCCACGAAGTGCTCCAGCTCCGCGGTCGTGCGGCAGTGCACACGGAGCAGCCAGCATTCGTCGCCGGTGACGTGGTCGGCGTCGGTGATTTCCGGCAGCGGCAGGATCGTCTCGCGGAAGCGCGGACCGTCCAGGCTGCGGACTCGGACCCGGACGATCGCCTGGATCGGGCGGCCCAGCTTCTCCGGATCCACGCGGGCCGCATAGCCGGTGATCACCCCGCGCTGTTCCAGCCGGCGTACCCGTTCCGTCACGGCGGGAGCGGACAGCGAGACCCGGCGGCCGAGCTCCGAGAACGTCAGGCGGCCGTCGGTCTGCAGCAGCTCCAACAGGTGCCGGTCGACATCGTCCAGGTCCATCGCGGCAACCCTCTCCAGGAACTCCAGGCCAACTGCCGTCCAGACCCGGGAAACCCTGGTGAGGACGGCGGAACACCTGGATCTTCCCCTGTCCGGAACCCGGACCGGAACGAGAGGATCAACACCGTGAAACCTCGCATCCTCTCCCTCCCCAGCGAAGCCTCCAGCGCCGTCGAGTACTTCGGGCGCGAACTCGCCTTCGAGGTCGACCCGGTCGACCTCGCCTGGACCTCGCCGACGGGCGCACCGACGGATATGTCCTCGTCGAGACCCGCAGTCCGGGGGCGTACGCGGAAGCTCGCCTGCCGGGCGCGATCTGCTTGCCGTACCGGGAAATCACCGAGGAAAGCACCCGTGACCTCGACCGGAATCTCGTCTACGTCTGCTACTGCGAGAGCATCTACTGCAACGCCGCCACCCAGGGCGCATACCGGCTCGCGCGGCTCGGCTTCACGGTGAAACGGCTCTCCGGCGGCATCACGACCTGGCTCGCCCACGGCTACCCGACGGAGGCCGGATAGGCCGTACCCTGGACGCCGTGACTCGTCTGCTCATCATCCAGCCCGATGCCAGCGATCCCATCGGCCCGCTCGGGGAGTGGCTCACCGAGGCCGGCGCGGAACTCGACGTGCGGCTGCCGCCGGAGCAGGAGCTGCCGGCGAGTCTCGACGGGTACGACGGGGTGGTCTGTCTCGGCGGCGGCATGGGTGCGCTCGACGACGCCGAACACCCCTGGCTCGCCGACGTCCGCAAGCTTCTCGCCGCCGCGGCGGGCAACGCGGTGCCGACCCTCGCGATCTGCCTCGGCTCGCAGCTGCTCGCGGTCGCGACCGGCGGGCAGGTCGCGGAGGGCGAGTCCGGGCCCGAGGTTGGGCCGGGGCTCGTGTCCAAGAAGGACGCCGCGTGGGTCGATCCGCTATTCGCGGACATGCCCTTCCTCCCGGATGTCCTGCAGTTCCACCGCGACGTCATCACCGTCCTGCCGCAGAGCGCCGAGCTGCTCGCGTCCACGCCGAAGTACCCGCACCAGGCCTACCGGATGAACCGGTGCGTCTACGGCGTCCAGTTCCACATCGAGACGACGCCGGACGTCGTCCGCGCCTGGGCCGAGGCGGAGCCGGAAATGGCAGAACTCACCCGTCCGGGCGCGCTGGAGGACGACACCTTGATCTCAGCGCACGCGGACATCGCCGAGACCTGGCGTCCGTTCGCGCGCCGGTTCGTCCAGTTGGCCGCCGGTCAGCTGGAGGCGGCTCCGGAAAGTCAACGCCAGTTGCCGCTGGCTTAACGGATGACGTCGGAATCACTTACGGCGAGTTAACGGTTCACCCAAACGGTCAGGTACCTTGCGAGAGGTATTTCCGTAGGGTTCGGAGGTCGGGGTGGACCCCTCGCTGCTCGTTGTCGTCGTGATCTGCACGGCGCTGGTTTTCGATTTCACCAACGGCTTCCACGACACGGCGAACGCGATGGCGACCTCGATCGCCACCGGAGCACTCCGGCCCCGCGTCGCCGTCGCGATCTCCGCGGTGCTGAACCTGGCCGGCGCGTTCCTGTCGGTCGAGGTCGCGAAAACGATTTCCAGCGGACTCGTCGACGAGACGAGGATCGGGCCCGCCATCGTGTTCGGCGGGCTCATCGGGGCGATCGTCTGGAATCTCTTCACCTGGTACGTCGGCCTCCCGTCGAGTTCGTCGCACGCGCTGTTCGGCGGCCTGATCGGCGCGACCTGGGTGTCCGCGGGCGCGGACTCCGTCCACTTCGGCAAGATCGTCGACAAGGTGCTCGTCCCGGCCGCCGCGTCGCCGGTGATCGCGGGGGTGGCGGCGGCCGCGGTCACCTACTTCGTTTACCGGTTCCTGGTGCGCAAGCGCGGCGGGCGGGGATTCCGGGTCGGACAGATCGTTTCCGCGTCGCTGGTTTCGCTCGCGCACGGCACCAACGACGCGCAGAAGACCATGGGCGTCATCACGCTGACGCTCGTGGCCGCGGGCAGCCTCCCCGCCGGGTCCGCGCCGCCCGTCTGGGTGATCGTCAGTGCGGCGTCCGCGCTGGCGCTCGGCACGTATCTCGGCGGCTGGCGGATCACCCACACCCTCGGCAAGGGCCTCACCGACATCGAAGGCCCGCAGGGATTTTCCGCGCAGACCAGCAGCGCGGTCGTCATCCTGCTGTCCTCGCACCTCGGTTTCCCGCTGTCGACCACGCACGTCTGCTCGGGCGGCATCATCGGGTCCGGCGTCGGCCGTCGCGAGGCTCCGGTGCGCTGGCGGATGGCCGGCCGGATGGTGCTCGCGTGGTTGTTCACGCTGCCCGCGGCGGCGATCGTCGGCGCGGCGGCGGGCAAGATCGCCTCGCTCGGCGAGGCGGGGACCATCGCGGTCGGCGTCGCCGGAATTCTCTTCGCCGCCGGGATCTACCTGCTTTCCCGGCGCAAACCCGTCACCGCGCACAGCTTCCAGGTCCCCGAACCCTCTGCCGCCGATACCGAACCGGACCGCCTGGCTGCCTGAACCGCCCCGAGTCCGGCTACGGTGTGAGCGATGGCAGAGCGCGCGCGGACCACAGCTTCGGCGGCCAGGTACGGCTTCACCGACACCCGGGCCGACGGTCAACTGCGCGCGGCGGGCTGGTGGACCGAAGGCGGACCGGCCGAGGGCGCCGCCGATGTCCTCCTCGCTCTTTCCCGGGCCGCGGATCCGGACCTCGCGCTGGCCGGGCTCGACCGCATCCGCGAGGCCGACGAACCCGGTTGGCCTGAGCTGGACAGCACGCTCCGCGAGAACCGCACCTTCCGCGGTCGCCTCCTGGGCGTGCTCGGCACTTCCACCGCGCTGGCGGACTTCCTCGTCGCCAATCCGGGCGAGTGGCGCTGTCTCGCGGACAACCGCTGCACGGATCCGGCGAAGTTCGCCGAGCGGCTGCTCGAGCGCGTTCGCCAGGACGACGGGACGTACCTCACCAGGACCGCTGCCGAACACGCGCTGCGGGCCGGCTACCGCGGGCTGCTGCTCGGCATCGCCGCCGCGGACCTCGGGCACCTCGTCGAACCCGGGCTGGAGCACCCGCAGTTCCGGGATGTGGCCAGCGAACTGACGACGCTCGCCGAGGCTGCGCTGCAGGCCGGGCTCGTGGTCGCCGAGCAGGAGGTCGGCGCGTCCGCCGAAGGCACGCTCGCGGTGATCGCGATGGGCAAGACCGGTGGCCGCGAGCTGAACTACGTGAGCGACGTCGACGTCATTTTCGTCGGGGCCGGCGACCTTGCCGTCGCGACCCGGCTGGCCAGCACGATGATGCGGCTGGTCGGCAACGCGTGCTTCGAGGTCGACGCGGCGTTGCGGCCGGAAGGCAAGAGTGGCGCGTTGGTGCGCACGCTCGAAGGGCACACCGCGTACTACCAGAAGTGGGCGAAGACCTGGGAGTTCCAGGCGTTGCTGAAGGCGCGTCCGGTGGCCGGCGACGCCGAGCTGGGCCGGCAGTACGCGGAGATGGTCGCGCCGATGGTGTGGTCGGCCGCGGACCGCGACAACTTCGTGACCGAGGTCCAGCAGATGCGCCGGCGAGTGGAGGAACACGTCGCGTCGGAGCATCTCGAGCGCGAGCTGAAGCTGGGCCGCGGCGGGCTGCGGGATGTCGAATTCGCCGTGCAGCTGCTGCAACTCGTGCACGGCCGGGTGGATCCGGCGTTGCGCTCGCCGTCCACTTTGGAGGCGTTGGCCGCGCTCGGCGACGGCGGGTACGTCGGCCGCGCGGACGCCGCGGAAATGGGTTCGTCGTACGAGTTCCTGCGCACCGTTGAGCACCGGCTGCAGTTGCGTCGGTTGCGGAGGACGCACCTGTTCCCCGCTGCGTCCGACACCGATGAGCTGCGGATTCTCGCGCGCGCGTGTGGCATTCGGCCGGTGCGTGGGCGTAGCCAGGGCGAGGCGCTGCTTGCCGAGTTCCGCCGTCACGCACAGGGAATTCGGCGGCTGCACGAGAAGGTTTTCTACCGTCCGCTGCTGCAGTCGGTGGCGAATGTGCCGACGGAAGCGTTGCGGCTCACCACGAAACAGGCCGCCAGCCGGCTCGCCGCGCTCGGGTACGCCGCGCCAGAAGGGGCCCTGCAGCACATCAAGGCGCTGACCTCCGGGGTGTCGCGGCGCGCGGCGATTCAACAGGCGCTGCTGCCGGTGTTGCTCGACTGCTTGGCCGATACGCCGGATCCGGACGGTGGTCTGCTCTCGTATCGCAAGGTGTCCGAGGCGCTGCAGGACACGCCGTGGTACCTGCGGGTGCTGCGTGACGAGGGCACTGTCGTCGAACGGCTGGCGTTCTTGCTCGGGACGTCGCACCTGGTCCCGGATCTGCTTGTGCGCGCGCCGGAAGTGCTGCAGCTGCTGGGAGATCCGGCTCGATTGACCGGACGTACGCCAGCCGAAGTGGCGACGTCGCTTCGAGCGGCCGTACGCCGTCAACCCGGGTTGAGTGCGGCGGTCACCGCTGCGCGGTCGCTGCGTCGCCATGAGCTGCTTCGCGTCGCGTGCGCGGATTTGTTGGGACTGCTGGATGTTCCGTCGGTCTGCGAAGCGCTGTCGAGCGTGTGGGTGGCGGTGCTGCAGGGCGCGTTGTCGGCGGCTTATCGGCAACGGCAGGCTGAACTGGGGCGCACTCCGGCGACGATCGCGGTCATTGGCATGGGGCGGCTTGGCGGGGCGGAACTGGGCTACGGCTCGGACGCCGACGTGCTTTTCGTCTGCGAGCCCGCCGAAGGGGTTTCGGACGCCGAGGCGGTGCGGTTCGCTTCGTCGGTCGCGGAGACGGTGCGGAAGATCCTGGGCGCGCCGAGCGCGGACCCGGCGCTGATCGTCGACGCCGATCTCCGGCCGGAAGGGCGTAGCGGGCCGCTGGTGCGGACGCTGGAGTCGTACCGGGCGTACTACCAGCGCTGGGGCGAGGTGTGGGAGTCGCAGGCCTTGCTGCGGGCCCGGTTCGTCGCCGGCGACGACGAGCTTGGCCAGCGGTTCATCGAGATGATCGACCCGCTGCGTTATCCGGAAGGCGGGCTCGACCCGACCGACGCGCGCGAGATCCGGCGGATCAAGGCCCGGGTGGAGACCGAACGGCTTCCGCGCGGCGCCGACCCGACGCGGCACACGAAGCTCGGCCGGGGCGGGCTCGCCGACGTCGAGTGGACTGTCCAGCTTCTGCAGCTGCAGCACGCGCACGAGGTGCCTGGCCTGCGGACGACGTCGACGCTCGACGCGCTGACCGCCCTGGCCGAGGCCGGTCTCGCCTCAGCGGAAGCGGCGGACTCGCTGCGTGAGGCGTGGCTGCTGGCCACGCGCGTGCGGAACGCGACGATGCTGGTGCGCGGCAAGGCGGCGGACGAGGTGCCCGGCACCGGCCGCGACCTGGCCGCGGTGGCGCGCGTGTTCGGCTACTCGGTGGACGACGACCCCGGCGAGTTCCTCGACGCCTACCGCCGTGTGACGAGGCACGCGCATGCCGTGGTCGAGGAACTCTTCTACGACAACTAGCCTGGACGTCGTGACCGACCGCGAACCGTTCCGCACCCGGATCAAGGTGCGCCACTACGAACTCGACACGCTGGGCCACCTGAACCACGCCGTGTACCACTCGTACGGCGAGGTCGCGCGGCTGGAAGTCTTCGAGGCGGCGGGCGGCGACGCCCTGCACGAATCGCGGCTGGCGCCGGTGCTGCTCGAATCGAACATCGTCTACCGGCGGGAACTGCGCGCGGGCGACGTGGTGGACGTGACCTGCGACGCCTCGTTCGGCGACGGCAAGGTGTTCTGGATGACCTCGCGCATCCTCAAACTGGACGGAACGCTGTCCGCCGAGATCAAGTGCACGCTCGGGCTGATGGATCTGGACAAGCGCAAGCTGGTGCCGGATCCGAGGGGGCATTTCGAGCGGGCGGGGATCGACCTGAAGGTGTTGTCCACTTCGGAGTGACCGCGGTTCGCCGTGTCCAGTGCCGAAACCCCTTGCCTGCAAACCCTTGCCCCGGCGGGAAACCGGTCAGTCCATCCGCATCCCGTGCCACACCAGGTCCACCACCCCCTCCGTCTCGGTCTTCCAATCCCCTTGCGGGCTCAGGAAAAACAGCCCGCCAAGGCCGCGCATCAGCGTTTCCGTCTTCAGGTCCGGGCGGATCGTGCCCGCTTCCGCGTTCGCCTTGCGCAGGGTGTCCAGCGCGTCGAGCATCCGGGCGTACGCCTGGGTGGGCAGTTCGCTCTGCGACGCGCGCAACGCGTTGGCCAGCCCGCGTTTCGTCATCATGTAGTGCGCCAGGTGGTCCACGATCCAGACGCGCAACGCCTGATCGGGGGAATGGTTGGCGAGCAATTCGGGCACGATCTCGACGAGCTGGTTCACCTCGCGTTCGTAGACGGCCAGCACCAGCGACTCCGGCGTCGGGAAGTGCCGGTACACCGTGCCGACGCCGACGCCCGCTTCCTTGGCGACCGCGTTGAACGACACTTCTCCCGCGCGGCTCACGGTTTCCGCCGCCACCGCCAGGATCCGTTCGTGGTTGCGCCGGGTGTCCGCCCGCCGCGGGCTCACCGGCATCGCGCCTCCCGCGTTGCTTCGCCTGACCTGACTTGATTTGACCTGACCTGGAGCCGCTCCAGCACGACCTGGAGTAGCTCCACTTCGTTGCGTAGCGGATTCTAATCCGCTAGCCTCGGTCAAAGCGAGCCAAGCGGATGAATATCCGGTTTACCCCGGCGGCTCGTGTTCCCGAAGGGCCGTCACCACCACCATCACGCCGCAGGACGTCCGCCGCGGACGGACTGCGGGAAAGCGAACCCTACTGTGGACATTTCCCTTGAAGTCAATGGAAGAACCGAGCAGCTCGGCGTCGAGCCGGGAGTGACCCTCCTGGACGCGCTGCGCGAGCGGCTCGGCATCACCGGCCCGAAGAAGGGCTGCGACCGCGGGCAGTGCGGAGCCTGCACCGTGCACGTCGACGGCAAGCCGGTGCTGTCCTGCCTCACGCTCGCCGCCGCCGTGCGCGGTCCCGTCACCACCGTCGAAGGACTGTCCACTGAGGACGAGCTGCACCCGGTGCAGCAGGCGTTCGTGGACCAGGACGCGCTGCAGTGCGGGTTCTGCACGTCCGGCCAGGTGATGTCGGCGGTCGCCGCGGTGCGCGACGACGTGTCCGACGTCCGCGAGTTCATGTCCGGCAATCTGTGCCGGTGTTCGGCGTACCCGAACATCGTGCGCGCCGTGGAGCAGGCGAGGCAGGCCGATGCGACCGTTTGAGCTGACCGCGCCCGCCACCCTCGAGGACGCGCTGGGCAGCGCGGGCACCTACCTCGCCGGCGGCACCACCCTCGTCGACCTGATGAAGCTCGACGTCCTCACCCCGCAGAAGGTGCTGGACATCAACGATCTGCCGCTGCGGGGCATCGACACCGCCGAAGGCCTGCGGTTCGGCGCGCTGGAGCGGATGGGCGACATCGCCGCGCATCCCGGCGTGTACCCGGCGATCTCGCGCGCGCTGCTGCTGAGCGCGTCGCAGCAGCTGCGGAACATGGCGAGCATCGGCGGAAACCTGATGCAGCGCACGCGATGCTCGTACTTCCGCGATGTCGCGATGCCGTGCAACCGGCGTTCGCCGGGCAGCGGCTGTTCGGCGATTGCCGGCGTCAACCGGATGCACGCGATCTTCGGCACCAGCGATTCGTGCGTGGCCACGCATGCCAGCGACGTCGCGGTCGCGCTGGTCGCGCTCGACGCGGAGGTCGTGCTGGCTAGCGCCGAGGGCACCCGGACGGTCGCGCTGACCGACTTCTACCGGCAGCCCGGCGACACCCCGGAAATCGAGCACGACCTGCGTCCCGGCGAGCTGATCACCGAGGTGCGCGTGCCGCGGCTCGACTGGGCGGAGAACTCGACGTACGTCAAGATCCGCGACCGGCAGTCGTACGAGTTCGCGCTGTGCTCGGCGGCGGTCGCGCTCGACGTGCGCGACGGGAAGATCGCCGACGCCCGCGTGGCGGCAGGCGGAGTCGGGACGGTGCCGTGGCGGCTGCCCGCCGTGGAAGAGGCGCTGCGCGGCGCGGAGCTGACCGAAGACGCCTTCGCCGCGGCCGCCGCGGTGGCCGTGGAGGGAGCGAAGCCGTTGTCGGGCAACGTGTTCAAACCTTCGCTGCTGAAGCGGACGATCGTCCGCGCGCTGCTCGAACTGACCGAAGGGAGCCGGGCATGAACGCGCGGCTGGACGCTCCGCGGAAGGTGACCGGCCAGGCCGATTACGCGCTGGACCGCACGTTCCCCGGCATGCTGTACGGGTACCTCGTGCTCAGCACGATCGCGCACGGCGAGATCACCGCGATGGACGTGACCGCGGCGAAGAGCGCGCCCGGGGTGGTGCAGGTCTACAGCCCGTTCGACCCGCTCGAGCTGCACCCGTTCAAATCGCAGCTGATGGGCGACGTGTGGTTGCCGCTGCACGACCGGGACGTGGTGTTCTACGGGCAGCCGATCGGCCTGGTCGTCGCGGAGACCTTCGAACAGGCGCGGGACGCGGCCGGGCTGATCGAGGTGTCCTATCTGGAAAAGCCCGCGCTGACGTCGATGGAGGACGGGCTCGCGACCGCGGAGGACGCCCCGGAGAGCCGGGGCAGCGAGCCGTCGATCGAGGTGCTCGCCGACGGCGTCGAGTCCATTGCGGACGCGTTGGCGCAGAGTCCCGTGGTCGTTTCGGAGACCTATCGCACCGCGACGCAGAACCACGCGGCGATGGAACCGCATTCGGCGGTCGCGAAGTGGGACGGCGGCGAACTCACGCTCTACAGCGGAAACCAGGCCAGTTACCTGCAGGCGATGGAAATGGCCGGGGTGCTGGGCATCGAGCCGTCGGCCGTGCACGCGGTGAACCCGTATGTGGGCGGGGCGTTCGGCGGCAAGGCGGGCACCTCGGCTCCGGCGATGCTGGCCGCGGCCGCCGCCAAGGCGCTCGGCCGTCCGGTGAAGTGCGCGCTCACCCGCGAACAGGTGTTCACCGCGACGGCGAACCGGCCGGCCACGGTGCAGAAGATCGCCTTGGGCGCGGACCGCGACGGCACGCTGATCGCCGTGCAGCACGATTCCTGGTCGGCCACGTCGATGAGCCGGTCCTTTGTGGAGCCGACGTCGCACGGCACCTCGCGCGAGTGGTACGCGACGCAGAACCTGTCGATCAGCCAGAAAATGGTGCCGCTGCACATTCCGCCGGGCACGTTCATGCGCGCGCCCGGGGAGGCGTCGGGGTCGTTCGCGCTCGAAAGCGCCATCGACGAACTCGCGATCGCGCTCGAGATGGACCCGATCGAACTGCGCAAGCGCAACAGTTCGCTCGCTCCTCCCGGCGTCGATCTGCAGTGGTCGAGCAAGCATCTCGACGAGTGCTACGAGATCGGGGCGCAGCGGTTCGGCTGGGCGAACCGGTCGCCGCGCGGGCACGTCGACGGGGACTGGCTCGTCGGCATGGGCACCGCGACCGCGATGTTCCCCGGGCTGCGCTTCCCGGCGACGGTCGAGATCAAGCTCAACGCGGACGGGACCGCGGACGTGTCCACCGGCGGGGCCGACCCGGGCACCGGGCTGCTCACCGTGCTGGCCACGATCGGGGCCGAATCCCTCGACATCGACCCGGACCGCGTCACCCCGCACCTGGGCGACTCCCGGTTCGCGCCGGGCGGCATGTCCGGCGGCTCGACGGCGACGGCGAGCACCGGCACCGCGATCATGCTCGCGGCCACCGAACTGCTCGACGAACTGGTGGCGCTCGCCGCCGAACCGGGCGCGCCGTTCGAGGGCGAGGTCGTCACGTACGCGGAAGGGCTGCTGCACGGCAACCGCGGCACCATGCCGTTCGGCGAACTGCTGCGTGCGCTCGGCCGGGAATCCTTGTCCGCCAAGGGTTCCTCCGCGCCCGGCGAGGAGATGACGAAGCACTCGTTCAGCTCGTTCGGCGCGCAGTTCTGCGAGGTCCGGGTGCACCGGCTGACCCGCGAGGTCCGGGTGTCGAGGATGCTGGGCGTCTTCGACGGCGGCCGGATCATCAACCCGACGCAGGCCCGGAGCCAGCTGTCCGGCGGCATGATCTGGGGCGTGTCCGCGGCTCTGCACGAGGGGCTGGAGGTGGAGCCGAACGGACGCCCCGCGAACGCGGACTTCGCGAGCTACCTGCTGCCGGTCAACGCCGACATCCCGGAGATCGACGTCCAGTTCGTGGAGTACCCGGACACGCTGCACAACGCGGTCGGAGCCCGCGGAGTCGGCGAGATCGGCGCGGTGGGCATGGCGGCCGCGGTGGCGAACGCGGTGTGCAACGCGACCGGGATCCGGGTGCGGAGCATTCCGATCATGATCGAGGATCTGCTGGTGGAGTGACCTGGCGGGGGCGTCCGGGGCGGACGCCCCCTAGCCGGGGTTGCTCGGCTGGGCTGCCGGGTCGTGGCGAGGGGGAGCGCTCGGCGGGTTGGGCCGTTGACGGGCGCGCTTGAGGCTGTCTCGCGGCGGCGGTGCCGGGATGCGGGCTTGGCGGTTCTGCGGCGGGCGGGCTGGCGGTGCGGGAAGGGTGCGTTGGCGTCTCGGCGCGGCGTCTGCCGGTTGGTCTGCGGTGGGCGGCGGTGCGAGGGAGTTAGCCAGCGTGGGGCTGGGTTGGCGGGCGCTGGTAGGGCTGTGGCGGGGCGGGCAGTGCGGGCGAGCGCTCGTGAGTGCGCGTTTGTCTCGGTGCGGTGGCTGGTGGGTGTGGGCCGGGTGGTTGGTGGCGGGCTAGCCGGTGCGCGTTGTTGCGGCGTGGCGGGTCGGCGGGCGTTGGTGGGGCAGGCAGCGCGGGCGAGTGCTCGCGAGTGCGCGTTTGTCTCGGCGCGGCGGCGGTTGGGGTGCGCCGGGTGGTTGGCTAGCCGGTGCGCGTTGTTTCGGCGTGGCTAGTTGGCGTGCGCTGGTGGGTCGGTGGCGGGGCAGGCAGCGCGGGCGAGCGCTCGTGAGTGCGCGGCTGTCTCGGTGCGGTGGCTGGTTGGTGTGGGCCGGGTGGTTGGTGGCGGGTTAGCCGGTGCGTTGTGTCGGCGTGGCTGGTGGGTCGGCGGCGGTACAGGCAGCGCGGGGGAGTGCGCGCCGTTTCCCGGTTCAGCCCCAGCTGAGCGGATCCGCCGCGCTGGAGGGCGGCCAGCACTCGCCTCGTACGCCCTCGCCGAGTCCGGTGCAGTCGAACCGGCACCCCGAACGGGCGTGGTTTTGCCATGGCCCGAACTGCTCCGCGGCCCCATTCACCCCCTTTGCTCGCCTCCGGAGAATTGTCCTCAGCTGTGCGGGCGACGCCTGGCCCGAGTGGTGCGGGATGCGTCCTCCGCAGGTCAGCGGCCAGATTCTGGTCGCCATTTCCCTCTGCGAGAAATTCGCTGGTGCCTCCGTCCCCGGGAGGTATGGTTTCGTGGGCACTTGTTCGGGGAGGCTGGCGAATGGACGCAGCACCGGCCGGGAGTGCGGACCTGCCGCGAAGAGGCGGGGTCGGCTCGTATCGAGGATCCGAACCGGGCGTTCCGCTGATCGGCCGGGACGCCGAATTCGCTGTGCTGGCAGGGGCGATTGACGCCGCGGGGGGTGGGCGCGGGGGTGTAGTGCTGGTGCGCGGGCAGCCGGGGATCGGCAAGTCCCGGCTGGCCGCCGAGGCGATCGGGGCGGCTCGGGGCAAGGGATTCGCCATTGTCGAGGGGCGGGCGGACCCGTTGTTGTCGGGCCTTTCGTACGCGCCCATCGTCCAGGCTTTCCGCGGCCATCTGAGTGAATCCGCCGGATTATCTCCGGAGCCCGGTAATCTCGGCGCATTGTTCCCCGATCTGCGTCCGGTTTCGCCTGAAGCCGGGGATCCGGGACTGCAGCGCACCCGGATGTGCGAAGCGGTGCTCGCGGCGACCCGGCAGCTCACTGCCCGCGGTCCGGTGCTGCTCGTGGTCGACGACCTGCATTGCGCTGATCGGGGGACCATCGAACTGCTGCACTACCTCGGGCGCAACGCGGAGGAACTGCCGCTGCTCGTGATCGGCTGTTTCCGTTCCGGCGTGGACAACGAGGCGCTTGACGCGATGGCGGAGGCGACCCGGCGGCATCCGGCGGGGCAGCTGCTCGAACTCGCCCCGCTCACCGACCAGGCGGTGCGCGATCTGGTGCAGCACGTCCTCGGCACGCCGCCGCCGCTCGCGTTGCTGCGTGCGGTCACGTCGCGGGCGTCGGGGGTCGCGTTGTTCGTCGTCGCGCTCACCCGGCATCTCGCCGCCAGCCGGATGTGCGGGCCGTTGCCCGAGGTGATCCGGGACGTGGTGCGGGAGCAGATCGGCCGGCTCGGCGAGGTGGACCGGCGGCTGCTGGAGGTGGTCGCGGTCGCCGGGACGCACGGTCGTCCGGAGGTGCTGGCCGACGTGTCGGGAATGAGCCTGCCCGAACTGCACGCGACGTTGCGGCGGCTGGTGGGGCGGCGGCTGGTCGTCGAGCAGCAGTCGGCGGTCGAGCCGCTTTACCAAGTGGCGCATCCTCTTTACGCCGAGGCGGTTTATCACGAACTTCTGCTCGCCGAGCGCAGGGCGCTGCACGCGGCGATCGGGGCGGCGCTGCACCGCGCCGACCGCACCGTCGCGGCCGCCCCGCACTACGCGGCTGGCGGCGACAGCGTGCCGGTGGACCGGGCGATCGAGGCGTTCAGCGCGGCGGGCGCCCGGGCGCTGACCGTCGGGGATTTGGACGAAGCCGCCGAGTATCTCGCCGCCGCGCTCCGACGGGCGCGGGATGCGCGTCCGGACGCGGTGCCGGCGTTGCTTGTCGATTTAGCGAGATTGCAACAGGGCCGTGGCCGGCTGGACGAGGCCGCCGAACTGTTGCAGGACGCGGTCGCGCTCAGCGAACGGCGCGGGCAGGACACCGAGCGGCGGCGGGCGTGGCGGCATCTTCAGGCGTTGCTCGAGGTCGAGCGCGGGAACCTGCCCGCGGCGGTCGGGCTGGCCCGGGCCAGCGGCCGGCGTCCGGACACGGATCCGCCGACGCGGTTGCTGGTCCACTGGATCATCGCGCTGCGGCACGGCGATTTCCCGGAACTGGCGGTGATTTCGCAGGAACTCGTCGCGCTTCCGTCCACAAGCGACACTCCGGCGGCGCATTCGGTCGCGCATCTCGGGGCCGGTGCGCTGGCGGCGTTGGCGGGCGACGTCGAAACGGCGGTCGTGGAATTGCGCAGTGCGCTGGAGCTGGCATTGCGCTGCGGCGACGAAGGGCCGCGGCTCGCGTTCGCGCCGCGGATGATGCTCAACGGTTTGTCGACCCTGCGCGGGGACCTCGTCACGGCGATCCGGGTCGCGGACATCAGCACCACCCCGGCGGTCCGGCAGTGGCTTCCGTCTGCCACGTGCTACCTGCAGACCATGCTCGCCACCACGCGCTACTTCGCCGGCGATCTGCGCACCGCACTGTCTGAAATGGACAGCGCGGTCGCCGAGGCGCGCCGGGTCGGGCAGGACCGGCTGATGGGGCGAACGCTCGCCGGGCGGGCTTTCGTCCGCGCCGAACGCGGGCACCTCGACGAGGCGGCGGCGGACCTGGCCGACGCGCGCCGGCATTACGACCCTTCGCAGATCGACATGCTGGACGCGTTCGATCTGGCGGCGACGGCCTTGGCGGTGCGGCGCGGGGTAGCGGCGCAGGCCCCGGCACTGACCGACACGCTGCCGTTCGGCGACACGCAACTGAACTGCCTTCGGGTTTCCTTCGCCGGATACGCCGCGGTGCAGCGGGGAGATCTGGCCGAAGCGGACCGGGTGGTCGGCCTGCTCCGCGCGGCGGGCACCAACGCGCCGGTGCTGCACGCGCTCGCCGACCGGCAGCAGGGATTCGCCGACGCGGCCCGGGGGAACGCGCCGGAGGCGGTCGACCGGCTGCGTGGTTCGGCGACCGTGCTGCGCGGCTTCGGGATGAACCTGCTTGCCGCGCAAGCGGAAGTGGAACTGGCCGAGCTGCTGGACCCGCCGGAGGCGGAGGTGGTGACGTCCGCGGCGACGGCGGCGTTCACCGCGGCGGGGAGCACGCCCTGGCCGGAGCGCATCGTCAAGCGAGGGCATTCGGTGCAGCGGTCCGGGCCGCTCACCCGGCGGGAATCGGAGATCGCCGTGCTCGTCGGCAAGGGGCTGTCGAACGCGGACATCGCGTCGGCGCTGTTCCTCAGCGAGCGGACGGTGGAGACGCATTTGCGCAACGTCTATCGCAAGCTCGGGTTCACCTCCCGGGTGCGGCTGGCGCACTGGGTGCAAGACCGCGCGCGGTAACGCCAAAAAAGGAATATGCCGAAATGCGCCGCTGCCGAGGAGAGAAGCCGAGACGGTGACGTCGCGGTGACGGATTCCGCTGACACTGCCCCAGTGGTCCAGTGATCGGGAGGGTCCTCGATGGAGCAGCACGTCCGGGTGCCCGCGCCGGGACCGGCCGCACCCGAACCCGTGGCGAGGCCGGGCGGAAATCCTCTCGAACCGGACATTCGACACTTCATGGAGCGCCGCTTCGGCCAGGACTTCAGCCAGGTGCGGGTGTATTCGGACCGGAGCGCGGCCGAGTCGGCGGCCTGGCTGGGCGCGAAGGCTTACACGGTGGGCGAGCGCATCGTCTTCGGTACTGGGGAATACCGTCCGGAGACGACCTCGGGCAGGCGGTCTCTCGCGCACGAGCTGGCGCACGTCGTCCAGCAGCGCCGGGGCGGCGGACCCGCCGCGGGGCACGCGCTCGAACGGGCGGCGGACGGAGCGGCGGACGCGGTCGTCGGCGGCGGGCCGGTAACGGTCTCCGGAGCCAGCGCGCCCGGTCTCGCCCGGCAGGCCGAGCCCGACGCCCGGGTGGTGGTCACGAACCTCCGCGGCAACCGGATTTTCGGAGCCGCGCGCACCGCGGTCTCTCTACTGTCCGCGCCGCTGAGGTTGCTGGGGTGGGCGATCACCGGCGCGGCGGTCGGGATGCGGGCCTCCGGCAATGCCGGTGCGGTAGTGGGGGCGGGGGCCGGGCAGGACACGATGGTGTTCGTGAACCTCGAGTCCGGCGAGGTGACCACCGACGTCATCGGCTACGCCGAACTCGGGGTCGGCGTGACCGCGGGCGGCAGTGAAGCGATCGTCCTGGCGCTCCGTCTCGGTCCGGCCGGCCGGGCGGGAAATGTGTCCGGGGCGTACGCGGGCGGGAGCGTGAACGTCGCGGCGAAACTGCTCGCCGGGGTCGGATTTTCAGTCAGTACTGGGCTTTTCTCGGGGGAGGAAGGCTGGGTGGCGGCCGCGTTCAGCCTCGGCGCCGAGGCGGGTGCGCGAGCGTCGGGGAGTTACGGCGTGAGCGTGACGGACACGGTGGCCCCGGCGATCGCGGCGTGGACGCAACGGGTCGCGGCCGGGCTGGCGTCGGGAGTGCAGACGGCGGGCGCGATCGGACAGGGCGTCAGCAGCGTGGTGGCGCAGATGTTCGGCAGCGTGCTCGGCATTCTCGACCCGGCCAACTGGAACCTCACCGGGTACACGCCGGCGGAGCAGCAGGCGTGGCGCGAATTCGGCGGCTATCTGTCCCGGGTCATCACCAGCACGACCCTCGACCGGTTCCTCGCCGGGGAAGCTCAGGGGGTGCCGGTGTCGCGGCGGATCGCGTCGATCGGGGATGTCGGAATATTCATCCGGGTCTCGGAGGCCATCAACGCGCGGTACCGCCGAATGGCTGGCGGCGCGTTGCGGCCGGGTGACGAAATCTGGCCGGCGAGCGTGTTCACCGAGCGCACGTATCTCCAGTTCCTTGCTTTCCTGCGGGATCAGCGGCTGCTGGCCGGGGCCGGTCCGGGAGGTTCGTTCGCGCCGGTGCGGGAGCGGCCGTGAGCGAAGTTACGTGGTAGCACGGATGGCGCGGCGACGGGCCGGTCACGATCATCGGAAGACGAGGATCGAGGGGGTGTCGGTTCGGATGGTCGGTTCGCGGATCAAGACGTACGAATCGGGAGAGGGAACTGGAACGGCGGCAGTGCTCGTGGTGCAGACCTTGCCGTCCTTCGCGGTGGACGGCGCGGCCGGCGCGCGGCCGCTTTCCCGCGCGGCGCAACGGTTGGTGACTTATCTGGCGCTGCGCGACCGGCCCGTGCTGCGAGCTGAGGTCGCGCACGCGTTGTGGGCGGATTCGTCGGAGGAACACGGTGCGGCGAGCCTCCGCACCACGTTGTGGCGGATCGGCCGGGTGCATCGGGATTTGGTGCAGGCGACCGGGGAACGGCTGGCGCTCGCCGATACCGCGGCCGTCGACGTGCAGGCCGCGTCGAATCTGGCGCGGTCGCTCGCGTCCGCGGCCGCGGAGCTTCCCGGCGACAGCGTGCCGGTGATCGGCTTGCTGTCGACCGATCTGCTGCCGGACTGGTACGACGACTGGCTGTTCGTTTTCCGCGAGCGGTGGCGGCAACTTCGGTTGCACGCACTGGAATGCCTGGCCGGACGGCTCGGCGAAGCGGGCCGGTTTTCCGAGGCGATCGACGCCGCGCTCACCGCGGTCGACGCCGAACCGTTGCGGGAGAGCGCGCATCGGTGCCTGATCCGGGTGCACCTTCTCGAAGGGAATCGCGGCGAAGCGGTGCGGGCTTACCGGGCCTTGGCGGAGCTGCTGCACACCGAACTCGGCGTGCGGCCCAGCCCCAGCGTACGGGCTCTGCTCGCCTGAGCGAAGTGACGGTGCGGTGACGGGGAACCGTTGTACTGCACCACATGGCAGGTGCGGACCCGGAGCGAATCGCGCTGCACGTCCTTCGGGCGTGGTGCACGTCCGACGGACAGCTGCGGGTCCGCGTCACGACTACCGCGGACGTGCGCGCCGACGCGACCGCGTCGGAGGTTTTCACGAGCCGCGAACAAGTTCTCGCGTCCGTGGACCGCTGGCTGAGCCGGATCGGCGCGCCGGACGGCGACGTGACGCCGCGGTGACGGAACCAGAGCACGCTCACGACCACGGCCGAGCAAGCCGCGGAGGGAGACGGCCATGCCCATCACGCCCACTTTCCCGGGTGTCTACATCGACGAGCTGCCCAGCGCGGTTCGGACCATCACCGGGGTGCCCACCTCGGTCGCGGCTTTCGTCGGCACCGCCTCGCGCGGCGTGCCGGACGTGGCGGTCCACATCACGAGCTGGGAGGACTACGAACAGCAATTCGGCGGCCTCGATCCGGCGAGCGACCTCAGCTACGCGGTCTGGCAGTTCTACCAGAACGGCGGCAGCGAGGCCGAAATCGTGCGGGTGACCGGCACCGCGCCGCCGAAGACGCCGGACGCCCAGCCGGACGCTCAACCGGACGCCGAGCCGGAGGCCGAGGAGCCCAAAAAGCCGGATAAGGCCGTCGCCGCGACGATCGCTTTGCCGGGCGGGCCGACCCTGCACGCGTCCGGCCCGGGGAAATGGGCCAACGGAAAACTGCTGGCGCGCGTCGACTACAACACCGCCGAGGACAAAGACCACAAGCTGTACAACCTGACGATCCGCGACGCGACCACCAACGTCACCGAGCAGTATCTCAACGTCAGCATCGACCAGAATTCCCCGCGCGCGTTGAAGAACGTCCTCGCGTCCTCGACGTTGATCGGCTCGGCTGACGCTCCCGAGAAGCGGCCGTCCGAGCACAGTTCCACGGATCTGGAGGACGGCGCGGACCCGTTCCTGAACAAGGATAAGAAAGGCGTCTGGTACACCGCGGCGGATCAGGGCGACGACGGCCCGAAGCTGAGGCGCGCGGATTATCTGGGCGACCCGGTAAAGCAGTCCGGCCTCTACGCCTTGCTCAAGACCGACATCTTCAACATGCTCTGCCTTCCGGGCGTCCCGGGGCAGATCGGCAATCCGGACAACGTGCTGCAGGAGGCGCTCAAACTCTGCGTGGACCGCCGGGCGATGCTGATCGCGGATCCGGATCCGAAGTGGCAGACCGCGCGGGCGGTCGCCGACGATGTGAAGAAGGACAATTTCGTCCTGAACAACGATTTCGCGCGCAACGCGGCACTCTATTTCCCGCAGGTCAAACTGCCCGATCCGCAACAGGAGAATTTCGTTCGCCCGTTCCCGCCGTGCGGGATGATCGCCGGAACCTGGGCCCGCACGGACGTCCAGCGAGGGGTCTGGAAAGCGCCGGCGGGCACCGAGGCGACGCTGAACGGGATCAGCGGTCTCACCGTCCGGCTCACCGACCTGCAGAACGGCATGCTCAATCCGCTCGGCGTGAACTGCCTGCGCGGCCTGCCTTCGGTCGGGAACGTGATCTGGGGCGCGCGCACGCAGCGCGGCGCGGACGTGCTCGCGAATCAGTGGAAGTACCTGCCGGTGCGGAGGTTGGCGCTCTTCATCGAGGAGAGTCTGTTCCGCGGCACGCAATGGGTGGTGTTCGAACCGAACGACGAACCGTTGTGGTCGTCGATCCGGCTCAACGTCGGCGCGTTCATGAACACGCTGTTCCGGCAGGGCGCTTTCCAGGGGCGCACGCCGAAGGACGCCTATCTCGTGAAATGCGACGCGACGAACAATCCGCAGAACGACATCGACCGCGGCATCGTCAACATCCTGGTCGGGTTCGCCCCGCTGAAGCCCGCCGAGTTCGTGCTCATCCACATCCAGCAGCTCGCCGGCCAGATCCAGGTGTAGCAGGAGGCAGACGTCATGTCCGACAGCAAGACGAAACGGCGCGATCCGTACAAGAATTTCCGCTTCCGGGTCAAGTTCAGTGGCGGCGACTATCTGCTCGGGGTCAGCAAGATCACCGGATTCAAGCGGAGCACTGAGGTGATCAAGCACCGGTCCGGCGGCGATCCGGCGACGAGCGCGAAACTCCCCGGCCGCACCGAATACGACGCGATCACCCTCGAACGCGGCGTGACCGCGGACAAGGCGTTCGCGCAGTGGGCGAACCGCGTGTGGAGTTTCGCCAATTCCGGCCAGGGACTGGAGACCTCGCTCAAGGACTTCCGCCGCGACCTCATCGTCGACGTGTTCGACGAGGGCGGCCAGAAAGTGCTGTCCTATCAGGTTTTCAACTGCTGGGTGTCGGAATGGCAGCCCGTGTCCGATTTGGACGCCAACGCCAACGCGGTCGCCGTGCAGCACATCAAGGTCGAGAACGAGGGGTGGGTCGCCGAGGAGGTCACCGAACCGCAGGACGTGTCCTTCGAAGACCCGGCGTGATGGCCGCGTTCACCGAAGCGAGCCTCCTGGACGTCTGGGAGGCGGCGCACGGGCTGAGCGGGGTGCGGCGGGCGCTCGCGCTGGCTGTCGCCGCGGGCGCGGAACCGGCCGGGGTCGGCGATCTCGCGGTGGGCCGGCGGGACGAGTTCCTGCTGGCCCTGCGGGAGCGGTGTTTCGGGACCGCCTTTCCGTGCCTGGTGGATTGCCCTTCGTGCGGTGCGGAACTCGAGCTGGAACTGTCGAGCCGGGATCTGCGTCCGTCGCAAGTGGACTCTGCGACGGTGCTGGCGGTTGCCGGGTACGAGGTCGAGTTCCGTGCGGTGACGAGCCGGGATGTGCTGGAGGCCACCAGCAGACGAGCGTTGCTCGAACGGTGTGTGGCTGGCGAACTGCCGGAGGCGGTGCTCGCCGCGTTGCCGGAGGCGCTCGCCGCGGCTGATCCGCAGGCCGACGTCCGGATCGAGCTGGACTGTGCGGTGTGCGGTCATCGCTGGGCTTCGCCGTTCGACATCGCGGGTTATCTGTGGACGGAGCTGGAAGCTCGCGCGCGGCGGCTGTTGTACGACGTGCACGCGCTGGCGCTCGCGTATGGCTGGTCGGAGGCCGAAGTGCTGGCGGTGAGCCCGGGACGGCGCCGGCGTTATCTGGAACTCGCGGGGACTGTGGCATGAACGATTTCGTGGACCGGTTGCTGGGCCGGATCGACGCGCCGCCGATTCGGCCGCTGGTGCCGACGTTGTTCGAACCCGCGAGTCCGGTGGGTGCGGAACCTGAGCTGCCGATGGGGACGTTCACCGCAACGGTGCCGAAGCCATTGGCGGCCAAGGAAACCGAGCACGTCCGCGAAATGTCGCTCCGGGAGCGGGTCGAACGCATCCGGGAAACTCCGGGGCTGCGAACGGAATCGGTGGAACACATCCGCGAAGACCCGATGCCGGTGCCGGGCGAACCCGGTATGACGACTCACGAACGTGTTGTCGAGTCTCGGACGCATACCGACCGCGAGTCCGCCGGGTTCAGCTCGGAGCGGGTCGCCGAGTCGTTGCTGGAGCGCGAAGTGCGGACCGAACAGCTGGAGCGGGAGACGGTGCCGCAGCCCGTCCGCGCAGCGGAGGCGCAAGCCTCCCCGGAATTGCCGCCGGGATCGCCGCCGGTTGAGCTGGAACGCGTGGTCGAAACGGTTCGCGCGCATCCAGTCGCACGGCAACGGCCGGATCGGCCACCGCCGCCGCAGCCGATGCTGATCCGGCGGCACAACGCACCGGCGGAGCCTGAGGTGCACATCAGCATCGGCCGGGTCGAGGTCACCGCCCGTCCCGCGCCGACGTCGGCGCCGAAGCCGCAGAAGGAGCGGAAACCGTTGCTGAGCCTGGACGACTACCTCCGGGGGCGGGGATGAGCGACGCCAACGCCATCGAGGCGGTGACCGAGGCGCTGGTTCAGCTGGTCCTCGAAGGCGCCCGCGAGGTCGAAAGCGGCGCGAAGGTCGAAGCGCGGCCGCCGCACGAGACGCCGGGGCCGAGCGGCGATCCGCAGCTGAACCTGTTCCTCTACCAAATCGGCATCGACGAGGCGCTGCGCAACGAGGATCCCGTCGGGTTGCGGCCCGGCGACCACGGCGATCCGCAGCTGCCGCTCGTCCTGCATTACCTGCTGACCGCGTATGTGCCGGGCGGCGCGGACACCATCGCGCACCGGATGCTCGGCGGCGCGCTGCGGACGCTGCACGAGCACCCGCACCTCAGCCGTGCGCGACTCCGGCAGGTGCAGTCGCCCAGCGACGTCTCGGAACAGTCCGAGCTGATCCGGCTCACCTGGCAGTCCTTCGCGGAGAAGGACATCTACTCGCTCTGGTCGGCGTTTCAGACCAGCTACCGGCTCACCGTCGCGTTCGAGGCCGGGCCGGTGCTCATCGACAGCCGCCGCCCGCCGCGGGCGCCGGTTCCGGTGCTGCGCCGGGGAGCGCAAGACCGGGGTCCGGAAGCTGCCGCCAGCGTCGAATCGCCGTTCCCGCAGCTCACCGCGGCGGTGCCGGTCGCGGTCGGCGCCGACGGGCGCGAGCACGAGCAGGCGTCGGTCAAGCTCGGCGGGCGCGTCGTGCTGCGGGGCGCGCATCTCGATCAGGCGACCGAGGTCCGGCTGTCGCATCCGCTGCTGGCCGATCCGGTGTCGATTCCGGTGGTGCCGGGCAACGCGGCCGAGGTCCGGTTCGAGCTGACGGTGCCGCCGCGCGCGTTCCCGGCGGGCCTCTGGTCGGTCGCGCTCGCCTCCGGAACGACGGTCACGAACGAGGTTTCGCTGGCCGTCGCGCCGGAGATCACCAGCCGGATGCCGATGACCGTGCGCCGGCACGGAACCGGCGCGGTAGTCCGGATCGCCTGCCGGCCTCCGGTGCGGACCGGGCAGCCGGTGCTGCTGGTGCTCGGGTCGCGGTCGGTGCTGGAGCGGCGCGCGGTCGCGGCTCAGCCGGAGGATCCGGTGACCGGCGCGGACCTGACCTTCGACGTTCCGGACGCGCCGGTGGGCACCCACCTCGCGCGGCTCCGGATCGGGGGCGTGGACAGCCTGCTGGTCGACCGGACGGGTCCGAAGCCTGCGTTCGACGCCACCCAGACGGTGACCATCACATGACCTGGGAAGCAGCCAACGGGCGTTTCCTCGCCGCGTCGCTGGAGTGGCTGCGGGAGGTGCTGCGGCACCCCGGCGAAGCGAGCCCGACCGACGCCGTCGAGGAAGCCGAGGCAAGCGGTCCGCCGCCCGCGCTGGCGGTGCTGGCGGCGCGGCTCGGGTTGTCCCGGTTCGAACGGGACACCCTGCTGTTGTGCGCGGCGGTCGAGCTGGATCCGTCGATCGCGGGGCTTTGTGCCGAAGCGCACGGCAACGCGCACATGGCGTATCCGACGTTCGGGCTGGCTCTGCGCGTGCTGCCCGATCCGGCGTGGGAAGCCGTGTCGCCGCAAGGAGGTTTGCGGTACTGGCAGCTCGTCGAGGGGGTTTCCGGGCAGGGCGTGGTGTCCGCGCCGCTGCGGGCCGCCGAGCGCGCGGTCGACTACCTCAAGGGGCTCAACAGTCTGGACGACCGGCTGACTCCGCTGGTCAGGCCGCTGGTGCCGGGTGAGTTGTCGGCTTCGCAGCAGCGGGTCGCCGAGGAAGTGGCGAGCCAGTGGGCGCTCGCGGGCCCGGTTCAGCTCACCGGCGCCGTCGAGGCGGCCAAACGACAGGTCACCGCGCATGCCGCGGAGATCTCCGGGCTGGCGGCGTATCGGCTCGAGGCGGCCGCGTTGCCCGCGCAGCCGGTCGAGCTGGATCTCCTGGCTCGGCTGTGGCAGCGGGAGTCCGCTTTGCTGCCGCTGGCGTTGTATCTCGAAGCCGACGAGACGGAGGCAGCCAGCCGGTTTCTCGACCGGATCGCCGGACCGGCGGTGCTGGCCGTGCGGGAAGGCGGGCCGGGGCTCCGGTCGATCGAGGTCCGCCCGCCGACCCCGGCGGAACGCGCGCTGGCGTGGCGGGAGGCGCTCGGGTGCGAGCAGGCGGTGATCGATTCGCTGGCCGCGCAGTTCTCGCTCGACCTGCCGGGGATCGCGGCGGTGGCGGCGGTCGCGGGAGCCGATCCGGAGAAGGTGTGGCAGGAATGCCGGATCCGCACCCGGCCGCGGATGGACGGCCGCGCGCAGCGGCTCGAATCGAGCGCGAGCTGGGACGATCTCGTGCTGCCGGAGCAGTCCCGCCGGTTGCTGGGCGAGATCGCCGACCAGGTCGGGCAGCGCAGGAGGGTGCACGAAACGTGGGGCTTCGGCGACCGCGGGCTCGGCTTGAGCGTGCTGTTCACCGGGCCGAGCGGAACCGGCAAGACGATGGCGGCCGAGGTATTGGCGAACCGGCTGGCGCTGGACCTCTACCGGATCGATCTGTCCACAGTGGTCAGCAAGTACATCGGGGAGACCGAGAAGAACCTGCGGAAGCTGTTCGACGCGGCCGAGGGCGCGATCCTGTTCTTCGACGAGGCGGAATCGCTGTTCGGCAAACGCGGCGAGGTCCGCGACGCGCACGACCGGTACGCCACCATCGAGGTCGACTATCTGCTGCAGCGCATGGAAGCCCATCGCGGGCTGGCGATCCTGGCGACCAACATGCGGTCGACGCTGGATACCGCGTTCCTGCGGCGGCTGCGCTTCGTGGTCGAGTTCGTGTTTCCCGGTCCTGCCGAGCGGAAAACCCTGTGGCAGAAGGCGTTCCCCACGCGGGCTCCCTGCGAAGATCTCGACTTCGACCGGCTGGCGCACCTGCAGACGAGCGGCGCGATGATCCGCAACATCGCGCTCAACGCGGCCTTCCTCGCCGCGGCCGCCGGGTCGCCGATCACGATGGAGACCGTGCTGGCCGCGGCGCGCACCGAGTTCCGGAAGCTCGAACTTCCCGTGCCGGAACGAGATTTCCGCCGGTGATCTCGATCCGGATCGACCGGGTCGTGCTGACCGGGCTGGCTGAGGAGCCCGGTCAGCTCCGCGATGCCGTGCGGGCAGAACTGGCCCGGTTGCTGGCGGAAGAGCCGCCTCGGGGGTGGCGGGCGTCGCGGCGGCGTCGCGTCGTGGTGCCGGAATCGTCGGCGGGAACCCTCGCGGAAGCGATCGCGAGTGCGATTCACCGCGGAATTCGCGAGGTCGCCGGCTGAGCGGTGACGCCTCGGTGACGCGGTCGCGGCACGCTTTGGGCCAACGGGTTCCGCCGTTCGCTGGGGAGGACTACGACGATGACCACCTTTCCGCAGAGCCTGAATCCCGTCCGGGGCGGGTTCGTGCTGGTGGATCCGGACAGCGGGCGGGCGTCTAAGACGATTCCGTTCCAGTACAACCCGGACACGCTCACACGCACGCTGCAGGTGCAGGGCGTCGGCGGGGAACCGGGCGACCGGCTGGAAGCGTTGCGGCTCAAGGGTCCTTCGCACGAGTCCTACAAGTTCGAGGCCGAGTTCGACGCCACCGCCGCTCCGGACAAGTTTCCCGACGGCTTGTTCCCGGTGCTTTGTGCACTGGAGAAAAGCCTGTCGCCGACGTACGCGCAATTGCTGAATGAAGACCAGCTGGCCGGACAGGGCCAGTTGGAAATCGTGCCGGTGGAGGCCCCGCTGACGGTGCTGGTGCTCGGGCCCAAACGCGTGCTTCCGGTGCGGATCACCGACTTCAGCGTCACCGAGGAAGCGTTCGACGCCGCCCTCAATCCGATCCGGGCCAAGGTCAGCGTCACCGTCCGAGTGCTCACTGTGGACGATCTCGGCTACCCGCATCCCGGCGATCCGGGGGCTCGAGCCAAGGGCGGAACGCTGTACCTGACTTATCTCCAGCAGAAAGAACGATTCGCCGACCGCGTGACCAATCCGGTGACCGACGTCGGCGTGCCGACCGTTTAGGAGGTGCTCGATGTTCTCCGCGACCAGTCGTTACTACGGCCTGCCCACCGCGGTCCGCGACCTTCCGGACGGCCGCTCGGTCCGCTTCGTCCAGCGGAGGTTGCTGCCCCAGCCGGAGCAGCTCGCGCAGATCGGCGAGCGCGTGGTGAAGCCCCGCGACCGGCTCGACCGCATCGCCGGCGAGGTGTTCGGCGACGCCGAGCAGTACTGGCGGATCGCCGACGCGAACCGGGCGATGGACCCGGACGAGCTGACCGCGGAGCCGGGCCGCCGGTTGCGGATCACGCTGCCGCCCGGGATTCCGGCGGGAGGGACCGGTGGGTAAGAGCTTCCAGCTGCACCTGATGATCGGCCGCACCCTCGCCGTGCCGGTGCCGCACGAACTGGTCGACGCGTTGCAGTCCGTGCAGGTCACCTCGGCCGCGGGCGAGCGCAGCGGATTCCAGCTGACCTTCGCGGTGAGCCGGAATTCCCTGCTCGCCCGGACGTTGCTGCCGTCCGGGCTGCTCGATCCGCCCGCGCGGGTCGTGCTCGCGGTGATCGTCGGCGGCTCGGCGGACGTGCTGATGGACGGGGTGATCACCCGGCACGAGATGAGCCCTGGCTCCGGTCCCGGCGAATCGCGGCTCACGGTGACCGGCGAGGACCTCACCGCGCTGATGGAGCTCCGGTACGAGCAGGACATCTTTCCCGGGATGCCGCTGCACGTGCGGGTGCTCAAAATCCTGGCCAAGTACGCGAGGTACGGCATCGTGCCCGCCCCGGTGCCGGTGCTGTTCGGGGAACCGCAGCTGCCGCAGGAGAGGGTGGACGGCCAGTCCGACACCGATCTCGGCTACCTCCGGGGGCTGGCCAAGGACGCGGGGTACGCCTTCTACCTGATCCCCGGGCCGGTGCCGGGCGCGAGCGTCGCGTACTGGGGTCCGGAAGTCCGGGCCGGGGTCGTGCAGCCCGCGCTCACCGTGGATTCCGGGACCGCGACCAATGTGGAATCCCTGTCGTTCGGCTTCGACGGGATGTCCCGGACGCAGTACACGATCCGGATCGCCGAGCCGAGGACCAAGATCGGCTTCTCGATTCCCGTGCCGAGCGTTTCGTTGCTGCGGCCGCCGCTGGCGGTGCGTCCCGCGGTGGCCTTGAAAGAGGAACCGTTGCTGGACCTGGCCGGACGGCCGACGCCGCAGGTGTTGCTGCGTGCGCTGAGCAAAGCCGCGAAGGGCTCGGACGCGGTGACCGGACAGGGAAAGCTCGACGTGCTCCGGTACGGCCACGTGCTCAAGTCGCGTGCGCTGGTCGGCGTGCGGGGCGCGGGGCTCGCGTACGACGGGCTCTATTACGTCAACCGCGTCACGCACGAGATCAAACGCGGCGAGTACAAGCAGAGTTTCGGCCTGACCAGGGACGGTTTCGTCCCCTTCTCCCAGCAGGTGAGCGCATGACGACCGAAGGAACGCGGTTCGACGGCACCTACGAGGGCATCGTGGTGTCCAATGTAGACCCGCTGGGACTGGACCGGCTGCTCGTGCGGGTCGTCGACGTACTGGGCGACAACGCCATCTGGGCGGCGGCGAGCACCGCGGCTCCGGGCATGAACGTGGTGCCGCTGGTCAATTCCGGGGTGTGGGTCGAGTTCCAGGGCGGCGACATCGGCCGCGCGGTGTGGACCGGCTTCCGGCGCGACGTGCGCGAGGAGGGACCGCCGATCGCGTCCAGCATCGTGCCGGGCGTGCCGCAGGTGGTCATCGGCACGCCGCTGACGCCGTTCGGCCAGCCGCCGCAGAACTACCTGCTGATCACCCAGCAGCCCGGTCCGACCGGCGGGATCCAGTTGCAGATCATGGGGCCGTCCGGGCCGTACGTGAAGCTCAACGAGACCGGGATCGAACTGTCCTGCGGTCCCGGTCTCGCCTCGATCCGGCTCGCCGGGACCTCGGTCGTCATCAACAACGGCACGTTCGTCGTTCCGAACTAGGGGGTGCGGGCGTGCCGGGCTTTCTGCTCCACAGCGGAATGACGATGACCTGTCCGCACGGCGGCGCGGTGACCGCGATCCCGGCGGGTCCGCCGGCGGCGCTGGTGAACGGCATGCCGGTGCTCACCACGAAAGACCAGTTCGTCGTCACCGGGTGCACGCTGACGCCGCCTTGCACGACGGTGCAGTGGACGAACCTTTCGTCCCTGCTGGCGGGCGCGACTCCGGTGCTCACGCAGCTTCCCCCGGCCGGACAGGGCGGCGGCACCTGCCTCGGTTCTCTTTCGCCCGGACCGCCGATCGTGGTTCTCATGCAACAGTTCGTGACGGGAAGGTGACCACTGTGGACATTGATTTCCCGCTCCATTTCGACGAACGCGGCCGCGTCGCCGAAGCGGGGTACGCGAACCACGTGCTCGACCTGATCGAACAGCTGCTCTTCACCACGCCGGGGGAGCGCGTGATGCGTCCGGACTTCGGCTGCGGACTGCTGGACCTGGTGTTCGAGCCGAACAGTCCGGAGCTGGCGGCGGCGGTGCAGGCGTCGGCGGAGGGCGCGTTGCACCGCTGGCTGGGCGACCTGATCACGGTGCAGCACCTGGACGTCACCGCGGAGGAAAGCGCTTTGCGGATCGAGATCGGCTACGTCCTTCTCGCGACCGGCGAACGGCGCGAGGACGTCATCACCGGGAGGGCGGCATGATCGGCTGTGCGGACGAGCGCCGCCGGGCGGACGTACGCTTCGCGGGCGGCAACGGGATCGACTCGGTCAGCGTGAGCGACGACGGCCGTTCGCTCACCGTGGGCTTCTTCGGCAAAGCACCGGAAGACCTGGGGCCGGCCAACTTCCGGATCGACGGCGGACGACGCGTGACCGGGATCGCCGTCGTGGCGGTCGAACTGTGGGCGAGCGACGATCCTGACCTCGCCGACGCGGTGCGGCTGACCGTCGACCGGGCCGGAGATCTGTCCACCTACCGGTTGTCCATTGTGGAGGCCGGGCCGATCGGCAAACCGGGGACGAGGCCGTATCCGGGCTTCGATCCGCGCTATTCCTTTGTGGACTTCACGTTCGGCGGCTGCGGCGACGTCGACTGCGCGCCGGTCGAGAAAAGCACCCCAGCGGCGGACGCGGCGGTTGAGATCGACTATCTCAGCAAGGATTACGCCAGCTTCCGGCAACTGCTGCTGGACCGGTTGAAGCTGACGATGCCGTCCTGGACCGAACGACACGTCCCGGACGTCGGCATCATGCTCACGGAACTGCTCGCCTACGAGGGCGACCGGCTGAGCTACCAGCAAGACGCGGTGGCGACCGAGGCGTACCTCGACACCGCGCGGCTGCGGGTTTCCGTGCGGCGGCACGCCCGGCTGGTCGACTACCTGATGCACGACGGATGTTCCGCGCGGGCCTGGGTGTGCATCGACGCGGCCGAGCAGGTCACGCTCCCGAAGCGGACTTTCCGGTTCAGCACGGTGGACAGCGATTCCCGCGGCGCGGCGGAGGTGTTCGAGCCGGTCCACGACGAGCCGGTCGAACTGCGCCCGGCACGCAACCGGATCAGCCTGTGGACCTGGGGCGACCACGACTGCTGCCTGCCCGCCGGGGCGACCTCGGCCGCCCTCGTGGACAGCGACCGGGCGTTGTGCCTGGTGCCGGGCGACGTGCTGCTCTTCGAAGAACTGATCGGGGTTCCGTCCGGTCTTCCGGCCGACGCCGACCACACGCACCGGCAGGCTGTCCGGCTGATGTCGGTCACCGAGACGACGGACGAGCTGTATCAGCAGAAACTGCTGGAAGTGACGTGGGCCCGGGAGGACGCGCTGACGTTCGCGTTCTGCGTCAACGCCCGCGGTGGGCCGGACTGCGTCGATCTCGAAGTCGGAGTGGCCCGGGGGAACGTGGTGCTGGTCGAGCACGGCCAGCGGATCCGCCCGGAATCCCACGAGGTTCCCGATCCCGCGCCAGAGGAACCGCAGTGTCCGCGCGATTGCGGCTGTGGTTGCGGAGAAACCGAACCGGTACCCGCTTATCCGCCGCTGCCGGTGGTCGTGCAGCCGCAGTTGCGGCACCAGCCGGTCACCCAGAGCGTCCCCTTCCCGGATCCCGCCGGCGTCGCGGCCGCGCAGGCGCAGTGGCTGGTCGGGCTCCCCGGCCGGATCCGCGCTCGGCTGACCAAGCTGTGGCGAAGTGAACTGTCCGAAAAGGACATTGAATTCGTCACCGTGCTTTTCGGGGCCAAGCTGGTGAAGAAGCTCGGCCTTCGAGACCACCCCCGACGCGCGCTCCGGTATCTGCTGGCGTGTTTCGACGACTTGCTGGAAACGAAGCTGGAGCGGCTGAAAGACCTCATCCGCCAGGCCCGCGCGGGCTACGTGCTCACCGCGGCGAACGAGGGGTGGGAGATCGGCCAGAGCTGGGGCGCGGCGGAAGGGGACAAGCTGGACGAACACCGTGCGGCGTTCCGCGGTCCGGCAAGTCTCGCCACGCGACCGGATCCGCGATTGGCGCTGCCGGCGGTCACCGTCACCGACCGAAACCACGAGGTTTGGCTGCCGCGACGGGATCTGCTCGACAGCGGCCCGGCCGACCGGCACTTCGTCGGCGAGGTCACCGACACCGGCGCGACCGTGCTGCGGTTCGGCGACGGCCGCAACGGCGCGAAGTTTCCGTTGGGCGGTCAGCTCAGCGCGGCGCTGCGGGTGGGAACCGGGCTGGCGGGGAACGTCGGCCGCGAAGCGATCAGCAGCATCGTCTTCGACCACGTCGACGTGCCCGGCATCCGAAGCGTGCGCAATCCGTTGCCTGCCGTGGGCGGGGTCGATCCCGAACCGGTGTCCGAGGTCCGCCTGCGGGCCCCGCAGGAGGTTCGCCGCCGGCTGCTGCGCGCCATCACCGCGGACGACTACGCGACGCTGGCCGGTGCTTCCCCGGGCATCCAGCGGGCTGCGGGCGATTTGCGGTGGACCGGTAGCTGGTACGAGGCGCAGGTCGCGATCGATCCGCTCGGCCAAGAGGTCGCGCCGAGCTGGCTGCTCGACGAAACCCGCGCCGCGCTGTTCCGCTACCGCCGGATCGTGCACGACCTTTCGGTGTTCAGCGCGACCCTCGTCCCGCTCGAGCTGACCCTGCGCGTCGAGGTGCTGCCCGACCACCTCGCCGGGCACGTGCGCACGGCACTGCGGCGCGCGCTCGGCGCGTTCTTCCAGCCGGATCGCCTCACCTTCGGCACCCCGGTCCGGGTCGGCCAGCTCGTCGCGGCCGCGGCGGCGGTACCCGGCGTCCGGCACGCCGAGGTGACCCGGCTGGAGCGGCTGTTCGGCCCGCCCGGCACCGCACTCGCCACCGGCGTCCTCCCGATCGGGCCGCTCGAGGTGGCGCAACTCGACGACGACCCGGCCCGGCCCGAGAACGGGCGGCTCACCCTCGACCTGGCAGGCGGACGATGAACTGCGGCACGGGACAAGGCCCGACGACCCCGGCGACGACCTACCAGCGACCCGGTTTGCCCGCGCTGTCGCGGCGGATCGGCACGTACGCGCGGTTCCGCCAGTCGATGCTGGCGCGGCTGGCGAGCCGGGAGGCGCTGGCTCCGCTCACCACGCGGGACCCGGACGATCCGGCGATCGCGCTGCTGGACTGCTGGGCCGTCGTCGGCGACGTGCTGACCTTCTACCAGGAGCGGATCGCCAATGAAGGCTATCTGCGCACCGCCACCGAACCCGAATCGCTCCTCCACCTCGGGGCTCTCGTCGGCTACACCCCGCGGCCCGCGCTGTCCGCGACGACTTACCTGGCGTACACGCTGGATCCCGGTGCGCGGACGGTGATTCCGGCGGGTACCCAGGCGAAAAGCGTGCCCGCGCAGGGCCAGTTGCCGCAGACCTTCGAGACCGCGGCGGAACTCCAGGCCCGCGAGGAATGGAACGCGCTGCAGGTGGCCACCGCCGAGCCGGTGGACGTCACCGCCGTAACCGCCCGGCAGATCCCCCGGCTCGGGATCCAAGGCACCACCGCGGCGCTCAAGCCGGGAGACCGGTTGCTGCTGCTGTTCGGCGCCTTCGCCCCGGCCGTCCGGGTGGTCGCCGAGGCGACGCCGGATTTCCCGGCCAACCGGACCACCGTCAAGCTGGTCACCTCGGGCATCGTGCTCGATGACCTCAACCAGACGATCCGCGACCTCGTCGAGGAGATCGCCACCGCGGTGCGGCTCCAGCCTCCGCCTTCGCCGTGGGTCGACCCCACGGGCACCGCGTTGACCACCGCCAAGACCTATTTGGAGAGTCTCGGCACCTCGGCCACCGCGAACCTGGTCCTGGCCCGCACGGTCTACCAGTTCAGCGCCGAACTGGCGGAACTGGCCGCGCTCGCCCGGGCGCACGCGAACTGCGCGATCCAGGACTGGTTCCGCGATTTCGTCGGACCGGTCTCGGACACGGCAGACGCGCTGCTGAAGCTCTGCACCGCGGCGTTGCGCGAAAGCGATCCGGAGCTGCGCTACCTGACCGAGTTCGGCAGAGAATTGTTCTGCACGTCGCCGGGATACCGCTTCGACGGCTGCGGCTGCGGCTGCGGTTACGGCACCGATTGCGACCGTGCGGCGGCACTGCTCGGGCTCACCCCGGTGCTGCCGTGGCTGCGGCGAGAGCCGTCCCGGCCGCCACGCAAGGCAATCGACCTTCCGTCCACAGTGGACCAGCTGTTCCACCCCAGTTCCGACGTGCACCCGAAACTGCTCATCGCGGCCGATCCCCGGCTGGGTGCGAATCTGCACCACGCGTGGGCGAACGAACAGATCGCACCGCCGCCGGAGCTGTCCGGCGTACAAGTGCTGCGGACCCGGGCGGTCGTCCTGGACCGGCCTGCCGAAGCGATCGCGGACGCGGCGGGCACCACGACCATGTGGCTGGACGCGGTGTACGACGGCATCACCCGGGGCAGCTGGGTCGTGCTGGAATCGGCGAACGGCGAGCAGTCCTCGGCGCGGGTGACGGCGGTGGAGCTGGCGACGGTCAAGGTCACGGTCCCGAACCAGTCCGCACCGATCGGGACCAAGCAGTTCACCAAGATCACCGTCGACCGGGTCGTCTTCCCGGTTCCGGCGGCGGGCACGGTCGTCTGGGCGAACGGCGAAGCGCTCACCGCGATCGGCGACCCGATCACCAAGGACGTGCGGGGCGACGAGATCGAACTGGCCCGGGTCTACGACGGGCTCCGGCCGGGCCGGTGGCTGGTGGTGGCGGGCGAACGCACCGACGTGCCGCACACCAGCGGGGTCCAGGCCGCCGAGGTGACGATGGTCGCCGGGATCCGGCAGCGGGTCGAACCGAGCCGGCACGGCAGCCGGGTCCGCACGTTCCTGTCGCTCGCCACGGCGTTGTCCTACCGGTACCGCCGGGACACGGTGACCGTCTACGGCAACGTCGTGGAGGCCGACCAGGGCGAGACGCGCACCGAGGTGCTCGGCAGCGGCGACCCGGGCGTGCCAAATCAGGTTTTCCCGCTGCGCCAGGCCAATGCGGACAACCCGCTGACCTTCCGGCCGTCCGCCAACGCCTCCGGCGCGGAGAGCACGCTCGCCGCTCGCGTGTCCGGCGTGCGCTGGCACGAAACCGAGGGGCTGGTCTGGTCCGGGCCGACGAGTCACGACTACGAGGTGTCGCTCGGCGCGGGCGGGACCCGGACGCTTCGGTTCGGGGACGGCGTCCACGGCGCACGCATCCCCGCCGGCGTGGAGAACGTGACGGCGGTGTACCGGGTCGGCGCGGGCCACGACGGGAATGTCGCGGCCGGGCAGATCAACCAGGCCACCGGCCGTCCGCCGGGCGTGCGCGCGGTGACCAACCCGCTGGCGTCCGGCGGGGGAGCGGACGGCGACGGACCGGCGGACGTCCGCGCGTCGATCCCGCTGCGGATGCTCGCGCTCGACCGGCTGGTGTCCATCCGCGACTACGAGGACTTCACCCGCGCCCGGGCGGGGATCGGGAAAGCCAAGGCGGTCAAGCTTTCCGACGGCGGACGGCGGGTCGTGCACGTGACGGTCGCGGCGACCGGGGACGCGCGGATCGACCCGTCCTCCGGCTCGGTGGTCGCGCTGGAAGCGGCGTTGGCGGGCTTCGGCGACCGCGGCGTCGAGGTGCGGGTCGCGGTGCGGGAACGGGTGCTGCTCGTGCTCCGCGCCGGGATCAAGGTGCTCCCGGACTACACCTGGGAACTGGTGGAACCCGCGGTGCGCGCCGCGTTGCTGGACGAGTTTTCCTTTGCCCGCCGCGAACTCGGCGAACCCGCGTTCCTCAGCGAAGCGTTCGCCGCGATCCAGGCGGTGCCCGGGGTCGACTACGCCGCGATCACCGTGTTCGACGGCATCGCGGGCGACGTCACGCCGATCGAACTGGCCACGATCGCGGGCCGGCTCACCGAGGCGAAGCCGTGCGTCGGGGCGTCCGGGGCGCGGTTCGAGGAGGTTTTCGACGAGGTGGGCTATGTGGACGGGTTCGACACGGACACCTTGACGACGATCGCGCTCCGGCACGGGCTGACCGTGGACGAACTGGTCCGGTTGAACCCGGATCTCGATGCGACGGAGCTTGAGGAGGGGCAGCAGCTGACCGTGGGGCGCGGAATCCGGCCCGCCCGGCTCGCCGTGCTCCCGGCCGGGGTGCCGGAAGCGCTGATGGTGGTGAGGATCCCATGACTCGCAATCCAGACCGCCTCTACGAGCTGATGCCGTCGGTCTACCGGCGGCGCGACGAGGAGAACGCGGGGCCGCTGAAGGCGTTGCTCGGCGTGATCACCGAACAGGCCGACCTGATCGCCGCCGACCTGGACGCGCAATACGCGGACTGGTTCATCGAGACCTGCCAGGACTGGGTCGCGCCCTACCTCGGCGACCTGGTCGGGTACCGGATCCTGCCGGGCGCGGACGAGACGCTCGCGACGGGTTCGGCCGCGGCTCGACGGCTGCTGTCCGCTCTCGCGCCTCGCCGCGATGTCGCGCACACCGTCGGCAACCGGCGGCGCAAAGGCACCTTGGCGTTGCTGGAACAACTCGCCGAAGACGTCGCGGAATGGCCCGCGCGGGCGGTCGAATTCCGGCAGCTGCTGGCGGTTTCGCAGGCGATCCGGCTGCACGGCCGGGACCCGCGGGCGGACCGGCGGCGGCTGACGCGGGGCCAGCTGGCCGACCTGCACGGGGCCGACGCGCTCGACCGGCTCGACGGGCCGTTCGACGAACTGGCGCATTCGATCGACGTCCGGCGGATCACTTCGCATCGCGGGACCGGACGGTACGGGATCCCGGAGATCGGCCTGTACGTATGGCGGCTCAAGCCGTATTCGATCACGCACGGGCCCGCGTACTGCGAGGATCGGGCACGCACCCGATTCACCTTCAGCATTCTCGGCAGCGACACTCCGCTCGTCGTCTCCCCGGTTCGGGAACCGTCGCCGAATCACCTAGCCGACGAAACGAACGTGCCGGTTTTCATTCGCAGGCAAGCTTTCGCCGAGCGACCGGCGGTCTACTATGGACCTGGCAAAAGCCTGTGCGTCTACCTGGGCGACGGGAATCCGGTGCCGCTGGCCGACATCGTGCCCGCGGATCTGTCCGGCTGGCGTTACCGGCCGGCGCACGGGAAGGTCGCGCTCGACCCGGTGCTGGGACGGATCGCTTTCCCGGTCCGGCAAGCCCCGGAAGCCGGAGTGTGGGTCGACTACCACTACGCGTTTTCCGACGACCTCGGCGCCGGGGAATACCCGCGCGCGACGGAACCGCCGGACCACGTTTACCGCGTCGGCCCCGGGCACCACGAATTCGTCATGGAAGCCGTCGAGGAATGGCAGCGGGACAAGGAAACCGACCCGTCGGCGCGCGAGGCGGTCATCGAATTCACCGACAGCGGGGCGTATCAGGAACAAATCAAGCTGACCGTCGACCGCGGCGACTGCCTGACGTTGCGGGCAGCGAGCGGGACGCGTCCGGTGTTGCGGCTGCTGGACTGGAACAGCAACCGTCCGGACGCGTTGCGCATCGTCGGGACCGACCGCGGCGCGAAAGACGATCCGCTGCCCAAGGTCGTCTTCGACGGGCTGCTGATCACCGGGCGCAGCGTGCAGGTGCACGGCCCGGTCGGGCAGTTATCGTTGCGGCACTGCACATTGGTGCCCGGCTGGTCGCTCGACGCACAGTGCTGTCCGGAACACGAGGAAGAGGCGAGCATCGAACTCGCTGACACTCCCGCCTGCCTTTGCGTGGAACGCAGCATCCTCGGCACGATCCTGGTCACCGCCGACGAAGTGCACCGCGAACCCAACCAGATCCGGCTCGCCGACAGCATTCTCGATGCCACCGGACCCGGCCTCGCCGCGCTGTCCGGACCGGACGACGGATGCGCGCACGCGGTGCTCACCGTGCGCCGGTGCACGGTGTTCGGCTCCGTGTTCGCGCACGCGGCCGGGGTGCTCGAAAACTCCATTTTGGACGGTCGAGTGCGGATCGCCCGGCGCCTTGACGGCTGCGTGCGGTTCTGCTGGCTGCCGGAAAGTTCGCGCACGCCGCCGAGATTCCATTGCGAGCCCGAGCATTCCGGCGATCCGGCCCGAGTCGTCCCTCGGTTCACTTCGGTTCGCTACGGCACCCCGGGTTACGCCCAGCTCGCGCGATCCGGGCCGGAGGAAATCAGCCGCGGCGCGGAGGACGGTGCGGAGATGGGCGCCTTCCACGACCTGTTCCAACCGCAACGCGAGGACAGTCTCCGGCTGCGGCTCGCCGAGTACACCCCGGCCGGCACGGACGCCGGCATCCTGTTCGCCACTTAGGAGACCGCCATGCAAGCCGACTTCTCGCGCCGCACCTTCGACTCGCTGAAGCACTTCTCCGCGGTCCTGGCGCAGCAGGGCCGGGTCCAGCTCGACGCGGACGCGAACGAGCAGGCCGCGATCCTGCTGTACCAGCTGCGGACCACGGTGGCCGACCTGCTCGGCCAGTCCGCCGCGCCCGCCGAGGCTCCCGGGTTCCGCATCGACCCCCGCCCGGACCACGCGAAAATCACCGACCTGGGGATCTCGGCCGGGCGGCTGTACGTCGACGGGCTGCTCGTCGAGAACGACCGGCCCACGAGCTACTGGACGCAGCCCGAGGGCTACCTCGACCAGGACGCCGACGACCCGCTGCCCGAAACCGGGCCGTTCGTGGTGTACCTGCGGGTGTGGGAACGGCTGGTCACCGCGCTGCAGGACCCGGCGATCCGCGAGATCGCGCTCGGCGACCCCGGCCCGGACACCGCGGCGCGGGCCAAGGTCGCCTGGCAGGTGGCCTGGTGCGCGGGACAGAGCGGCGAGGATTTCGCGGACTTCCTGCGCTCGCTGAACCCGGAGCCCGGTCTCCTTGCCGCCCAAGCGAAACACCCCGGCGACACCGACGCCTGCCACCTCCCGCCCGAGGCCCGGTTCCGCGGGCAGGAGAATCAGCTGTACCGCGTCGAGGTGCACACCGGCGGACGCGCGTGGACGGATTCCTTGCCCGTCAAGGGATTCAGCCAGACCCTGCACGGCGCGACCTTCAAATGGTCACGGGAGAACGCGTCGGTGGTGTTCCCGGTCGTCTCGGTATCCGGTGCCACGGTGACCCTCGGCACGCTGGGCCGGGACAGCAAACTGGACCTCGACGTCGGCGACTGGGTCGAACTGCTCGACGACGCCTCCGCCACCCGCGTCGCGGACGACGTCCCGGCGGGGAACCGGCCGGAATCGGCGCCGCCGCTGCGGAAAGTCGTCGCGATCGACCCGGCGGACCGGCTGGTCACCCTCGATGACGACCTCGGCGAGCACTGCGGCCCCGGCTCCGATCCGGACCTGCATCCGTTCCTGCGCCGCTGGGACCACCTCGCCCCGGCCGACAGCGAGGACGGCGCGGTGCCGCTGGTCGAGAACACCTGGATCGACCTGGAGGACGGCGTTCAAGTGCGGTTCGAAGCGCCGCCGAGGACGTCGGCGGACGTAGCGGCCGGACAGGGCGGCACCTACCGCCGCGGCGACTACTGGCAGATCCCGGCCCGCACAGTGACCGGGGACGTCGAATGGCCACGCGGCGACGACGGTCCGCGCCCGGTCCCGCCGCACGGCGTCGAGTACCACTACGCGGTGCTGGGCGTGCTCGACGCGAACGGCACGGTGACCCATCCGCCGGACACCTTCGAACCGCTCTTCCGGCAAGGCTCGAACCCGGCCGCGCCCGAGCCACCGGCGGAGAAGCCGAAGCCGGCACCCGAAATCGACGCGCCGCCGGTCGCGCACCCGACCGATTCGGTGGTGTTCGCGGCGGAGAAAGCAGCCGGGGCGACCGCGCCTGCCGAGCCGAAAGCCGTTTCCCCGGCACCGACTCCTCCGACGGGTTCCGCGGGCGCGGGCGGCAACGGTTCGGCCACGGCCGCATCGACCGCGACATCGACGCACTCAGCCGGGGCCGCTGAGCCGGAGCCGACTTCCTCGGTGGTGAGGCACTCGGCTGAGGCCGCTGAGCCGGATCCGACTTCCTCGGTGGTGCGGCACTCGGCTGAGGCCGCCGAGCCGGATCCGACTTCCTCGGTGGTGCGGCACTCGGCCGAGGCCGCTGAGCCGGATCCGACTACCTCGATGGTGCCAACCTCCTCCGCCGTCCCTGAAGCGGACGACACCTCCACTTCACCGACCACCCCCAACTCGCCCGAACCCTCCACCGAGCCGGAGAAACCAGCCATGCCGCAACCGACCACCCCACTCGGCGACCACCTCACCTCCTGGCTGCGCACCGTCGTCCCCGGCCTGTGGTCGGCACTCGTCGCGTGGCTCGTCTCGCTCGGCCTGCCCTCGTCGGTGACCGACGCGGTGGCCGGGCTCGGCAACCAGGTCATCGTCCCGCTCGTGCTGGCCGTCGTGTACGCGCTGCTGCGGCAGCTCGAACCGAAGATGCCGCCGTGGCTCACGAGGGTCCTGCTCGGGTCGAACCGGCCGCCGAGCTACGCCGAAACCGAGGCGGACCATGCGCTGGGCTGACTATTCCGCGGGCACGCCGAGCCCGTCCGCCCTCAAGGCGGCCGGTTTCGGTGGCGTGATCCGCTACGCCGGGCTGGGCCGCGGCAGGAAACGGCTCACCGGAAGCGAGTACCGGACCCTCGTCGGCGGCGGGATCACCGTCGCGCTGGTCATCGAGCTGGGCACCGACGACGCGTGGGGAAACCGCAACGACGACGATTTCGCCCGCGGCGTCGCGTTCGGCCAGGCGGGCCTCGCCGACGCACGCGGGATGGGCGTCCCGGACTCGGTGCTGATGGCCTGCGCCGCCGACAGCCACGCGGCGGCCTATCAACTCGACGACGTCGTCCGGTTCGCGAGCGGATTCGCCAGCGTGGTCGGCCGGGGCCGGGCCGGGTTCTACGGGTTTTCCGAGACGCTGCGCGCGGTCCACGACGCCGGGGTCGTGTCGTGGTACTGGCGCTGCGGTTCCCAGCCCACGGCCGCCGAACGGACCTGGACCCATCTGTGGCAGCGCAACGACGGCAAGGTCGAGGTCGACTCGATCACGTGCGACATTGACGAGCAGTACATCGAGCTTCCCGGCGGCGGCGCCGGGCCCGGCCCCGCCTCCAGCAACGACGAGGAGACTCTGATGCTGATTCCCGCAGCACCGAACGGCGACCACTTCTACATTCCGCTCGCCGGCCGCCCGCCGTACCTGTACCTGTTCTGCGGGTACGGGGACACCATCGAGATCAAGCAGATGGACTTCGTGCGGGCGAGCAAATCCGGCAGCGAGGGCGACTACGTGCCCGGCTCGCAGATCCGGAACTTCACGTTCCTCGCCGACCGGCCCGGCCCGCTGGACCTGCGCAGCGTGGCCGCGGCCGGCGCGGTCGGCATCTCGATCTGGTACCAGGCGAAGCATTCCTTCACCGCGTACGTCGGCTGAGGCCGGTCCGGGAAAGCACGGTGGGCAGGAAGAGCTTCGTCGTGCCGCAAACTCCGCACGGCGGTCGAGCGGTCACCGTCGGTTCCAGGGATCGACCAGGCGTGGCGCGGGTGCCCGACCGGGGTTGCGAGACCGGCCGAGGTCGTGCCCGTGCGGCCCCGGCGGGGGCGACATTGGGGCAACGATGGCTCTGCGCGGCACTTGCGAGCAACGACATTCACTGCTTCGCGTCTTTGGGTTTAGAGATTCGCCAATAGACACGGGGAGCAGGAAATGGGATTCACCGCGCTGAAGTCGATGAAGCTGGTCATGGTCGGCGGGGCGGTCGCCGCGACCGCGTTGCTTTCCGCCTGCAGCGGAAACAATGTCGACGGAAATGGTTCCGCGGCGAAGGGCATTTCCGGCGCGGCCGCGGTAAAGCAGAACCCGCAGGGCGGCTCGGCCGGGGCGGCGGCCGCGTCGAACGGCGATGTCAACTGCAGCGAACTCGGCGGGCAGGTCGGTCCGGCGGGCGGCAAGCAAATGGATCTGATCGCGGTGCAAAGCGCCAACGGAAGCATTCCCGGCTGCACTGAAGCATTCAACGTAATGACGAAGTATTACGAATTGGCCCCGACTCAGGGGGAAGGCCCCGGCCACCGCGTTCTCGGCATCGAAGGGCACTGGGACTGCGCGTTGGGCGCGGAAGAGGAATTCACTCAGGGCGTCGTGAACTGCGGAAAGGACGGCGGTGCCGAGTTCATGATCAAGACCGCTCCGACCCGCGGCGGCGCGGGCCAGTCCGCCGCCCCGACGCGCCGCTTCCCGAACACGACGCAGACTGTCCAGTTCACCGGCTTCGACCGTTCGGTCAACATGGCCCAGTTCCAGCTGGTCACCTGGAAGAAGGGCGGCGCGGACAACGGCCAGTTCGTGCCGAGCGACGCCAAGACCTATCGTCTCCCGGTGAGCAAGACCGCGCAGGTCTTCGGCGCGGCCGAGCTGTGCCCGGGCGGCGAGGTCGCCCTCGACCCGCAGGGCCGCGGCACGAACCCGTGCACCGAGCAGGCGCTGATGGAGGCGCTGACCGGCTCGAACCCGCTGCACGCCGAAATCCACGTCGACCAGAACGACCACATCGACGTCGTTAAGGAGCTTTACCGCCCCTGAGCGGAGAACTGACGCGAACCGGCGGCCAGGAGCGATCCGGCCGCCGGTTCGCGTTACGCGGAAAGCTGGCGTTGTCCCGCATCGAAACTGCGCAACGCGGCGCCCACGGCCGCGGCGACAGTGATCTCGTAAACCTCGTCCTCCTGGTATTTCGTGCTCAACTCGGCGAAATCCGCGTCGGTGAGCCGGTAGGACGCATCGCGGACCTTCGCCGCGAACGGCTGCAACGGCGCGGGCAAGCCGTCCCCGGTGGCCGCCGCCTTGCGCAGCGCCTGGTCGGTCACCGCGGGCGCGGTGAACACGGAATACCGCATGTTCTCCACCGGATCCGCATGCGTGCCAGCCGGACCGCCGGCGAGCAGGAAACCGGGGAACCGATACCCGAACCGGTGCAGCGCACGGGTTCCGCTCTCCAGCTGCCCCTCGCGGAGCACGAAACCGAACGCGTTCGCGAGCCGGTTCACGATGTTCCACACCAGGTTCACCCGCAGCGCTTCGCGAATCGCCGCCGACGGAAGATCCGGCAGCTCGATCTGGTCCGGATTCCGCGTGACGGTCTCCAAGAACGCCCGGATGGTGCGCACTTCCGGCCGCGCCGCCTCCGGTCGCGACGGGTCGATCTCGCCTTGTCCGGCGATCCGGGTCAGCTCCGCGTGCGAGTCGACGCAGAAGGGGCATTCGTGCAGCAACGCCGTGGACATGGCGAGAAACTCGCGTTCCCCGGCCGTCCAGTACGACGGGCCGCGCATCGCCGGAGCGGTGAGATCCAGCAGCGGCCGGGTGAGGAAACCGGGACGGTACAGCAGCATCTTCACGATGTCCGGCGGCTGTTTCGACGTGATCGACAGGAACAGCTTGGCCCGCAGCCGATGTCCGTTGTCGAGAATGGACAGTCTCATCAGGACTCCAAGGTGGCTGAGCGACCGGCGAGAAAACGCCGGTCGGCTGGGTTGACCGCGAGTTCGTGGGCACGCCGGTAGGCGGCCATCGCCTCGCCCGAGCGGCCGAGACGGCGCAGCAGATCGGCACGCGCGGCATGCATCAGGTGATACCGGTCGAGCCCGCCGATCCCGTCGATGAGCGCCAGCCCTTCCTCCGGGCCGGTGGCCATCGCGACCGCGACGGCGTGGTTCAACGCGACGACCGGCGACGGATCCATCTCGGACAACCGCCGATACAGCCCGGCGATCGCCGCCCAGTCGGTGTCCGCCGCGGACCGGGCCTGCGCGTGCTGGACGGCGATCGCGGCCTGCAGCTGATACGGCCCAGGCGTCTCGAAGCGCAGCGCCCGGTCCAGCAGCCCGACCGCTTCGGCGATTTCGTCGTGGTCCCAACGACTTCGGTCCTGGTCTTCGAGCAGCACGACGTCGCCGTCGCGGGTATATCGAGCAGCGGTGCGCGAATCGTGCAGGAGCAGCAGCGAAACCAGGCCGAGCGCCTCCGGTTCGTCCGGCATGAGCGTCGCGATGAGTTTCGCCAGCCGGATCGCTTCCTGCTGCAGTTCGCGATGGTCCGGCGAGGTGTAGCCCTGGGTGAAGATCAAGTACACCACCGCCAGGACCCCGGACAGCCGCTCGGGCAGCAGATGATCGGCCGGCACCGCGAGGCTGATCCCGGCGTCGCGGATCTTGCGTTTGGCCCGCACCAGCCGCTGCGCCAGCGTCGCCTCGCTGACCAGGAACGTCCGCGCGATCTGTGCCGCGGTCAGCCCGGCCACCGCCTGCAGCGTCAACGCGACGCGCGCCTCCTCGGCGAGCGCGGGGTGACAGCAGGTGAAGATCAGGCTGAGCCGTTCGTCGCCGATCGCGAGCAGGCTGTCCTCGGACACCTCCACCGCGACCTCCGGCCGTTCGCCGAGCTGGGCGAGCTTCTCCTGGCCGCGGCGGGCCCGCCGGAGCCGGTCGATCGCGCTGTTGCGGGCGGCGGTCAGCAGCCACGCCACCGGATCGTCCGGCGGCTCGTCGCCCCAGCCGCGCAGGGCGAGCGCGCACGCGTCCTGCAGCGCGTCTTCGGCGAGTTCGAAGTCGCCGAGGACACGGACCAGCGCCGCGAGCATCCGGGCCCGGTGCTCGCGGTAGGCCTCCCGCAGCAACGCCGAGGTCATGCCTGGTGCGACAGCCCGGGCACCCCGGCGACCGGCCGCACCTCGACGGTGCCGACCTCGGCCATCGGGCACAGCGCGGCGAGTTCGAGGGCTTCGTCGAGATCGCGGCAGTCGAGGACGTAGACGCCGCCGAGATGCTCGTGGGTCTCCGGGAACGGCCCGTCGGTGATCAGCGTCTTCCCGTCGCGGACCCTGACCGTGGTCGCGGTGTGCTCGCCCCGCAGCGGATGGCCGGACACGAACACCCCGCGCCGGCGGCATTCGTCGGCGAACGCGTTCACCCTGGCCAGCGCGTCCGGGAAGGCCGGATCGCCGGGTTCGGGACGGTCGCAGTCGTAGATCGCCAGCAGGTAGAGCATCTGTCCTCCGAGGGCCGGTCCGGCGTCGTCGCAATGGAAGACGAACGTGTCGACGGTAACTCGACAGCGCGGGCTCGGCTTCTCGGAAAAATTCCCGGAAGACGGAGAACGGCGGGCCCGGGGGAGCCCGCCGTTCTCGTCAGGAGGGGATCAGCCCTTCTGCCACAACGCTGGCGCGTTGGGCGGTTCCCAGCCCGGCTGGGCGGTGTGGCCCTGAAGGCACACGTAGCCGACCCCGTTGAACGTGACCCGCGTGCCCGCGGGGTAGGACTTGCCCGCGGCCCAGGTCGTCCCGCCGGGCTGGCCGGTCGGCGACGTCGGAGTCGTCGAGGGCCCGCCGGTCGGCGTCTGCTGGACGTTGAGCACGAAGTCGAACGCGGCCTCCTTGGCGTTGTTCGGGGCGTCGCGGACCGTCATGAGCAGCCGCGAGTCGAAAATGGTGTCGGTGTTGTTGCGCGGCTCGCCCGGGAAGTACAGCTGCGTCGTCAGGATCGGCTCCCCTGGCGCCTGCACCTTGACGTGGATGTGCCGCGTCCGGCCGGGGTAGAGGCCGGGCACGATCGTCGTCAGCTTGAACTCGCCGAGGTCGTTCGTGTACTGGTGGCCGCGGAAGGTGTAGCCGACGTTGTCGTACGCGCCGTTCACGTCCGCCTGCCAGAAGTCCAGCAGCGCGCGGCGGATCGGCTGGCAGGACAGCCCGAACACGTACCCGCTCACGGTGAGCCGCTGGCCCGGGGTGTTGCCGTCGACGAGCACGCTGCGCTCGGGCGAGTTCGGCTTGAAGTACGGGCCCTCGGTCTGGTCGATCGTCGGTTCGTCGCCGTCGTGGCAGTACGGGGTCGGCTCGACCTTCTGCCCGCCGGCGAAATTCGTGCGGGCCAGTGCCGGACCGCCGACGAGTGCGACCGGCGCGGCGACTCCGGCGGCCAGCGCGGCCTTCAGCACTGCCTTGCGGCTGAACTTCCTGTCTTCGTCCATGCCTGCTCCTCGGTGGGGGCTGGGGATTCCCCTCGACGGTAGGGAGAAGATCAGCCCGCAGCGATGGACGGAGTCATGCAGTCGTGGTGAATCTTCGGGGCGGTGTCGCCGGTGCGGCGGAATCCGCCGGGGCTCAACCCGGTTTCGCGCCGAAAGAACCGACAAAAGTAGGCTGGATCGGCGAATCCGACGCGGCTGGCCACCTGCCGCACGGACAGATTCGTCCGCAGCAGGAACCGTTTCGCCTCCTGCGTCCGCGCTTCGCGCACCAATTCCGCCGCGGTGCGCCCGGTCGCCGCCTTGACGGCCTCGGTCAGGTAGCCGGGCGTGACGCCGAGCCGTTCGGCGTGCGCGCGCACCGACCACAGTCCCAGCTCCGATTTTTCGGCCTGCTGCGCGAATTCCGCCGCTACCGCGCGAGCGCGGGCGGGCGCCGGGGCAGGCGGGATGCCGGGCAGCCGTCCGGCGCGCACGATCAGCACGTGCAGCAGCGCGCGCAGCACGGATTCGGCGTCCTCGCCGCCGCGGCGGAACTCCTCCTCGAGTTCGGCGATCAGCCGCGCGGTGCGGTCGTGTTCGGCCCGGTCCAGCCGCAGCCACGGCCGTTCGCGCAGCCTGCGCAGGGTTTCGCGGTCGGCTGGATGGTCGAAGAGGAAGTCGTCGGTGAACAGCACGACCGAGCCGGCGAGTTCGCGCGCCTCCCAGTGGTGCACCTGGCCCGGGGTGACGACGCCGAGGTGCGGCGGGCTCAGCTCCCACCGCGTCAGGTCGACCACGTGCGCGCCGGTCCCTCCGGTGACGAGCACGATTTCGTAAAACGTGTGCCGGTGCGGGAATTCCGCCCTCGACAACGGCCCGACCGCGTCGAAAGAGCCGACCGCGAACGGCACCGCGTCGGGTGCGGGCACCTCAAGCCGGTGCAGCGGAAGTTCCCCGGTCTTGACCGGTCGGCAGCACATTCCCGGGGGCACCGTCGTCCCACGCATCAGTCCGTCCTTTTCGCCGGTTTCGGAACGAAAAGTCTAGACCAATTTCGCGGCGGGCACCTCCGACGGAAGTATCAGTACTGTGCCGGATGGTCACGGCCGACGACGGTCGCGTACCGCCTTCTCGCGGCCGGATCAGTAACTGGGCGGGGTGACGCTCACGAGGAACCGGGCGGTGGTCCGGCCGTCGTTGCGGAAGCGGTGCGGGACGGTCGAATCGAAGTGGCAGCTGTCGCCGGTCTTGAGCACGTGCGTCTGCTCGCCGACCTGGACGGTCAGCCGTCCGGCGATCACCACCACGCATTCCTCGGACGGATGCGAGCGCAGTTCGTCGGACGAGACCCCGCCCGGTTCGAGCACGCCTTCGAGCACCTCGAGCTTCGCGCCGCCCGGCGACGCGCGGGTGTAGGTGATCGCGTGGTGCGGCGACGAGATCCGGTACCGGTCGTCGTGCCGGATCACCGCGACGGTTTCCTCCTCCGGCTCCTGGAACAGGCTGAACAGCGGGATGTCGAGCACCTCCGCGATCCGCCGCATGGTTTCCAGGCTGGGGTCGGTGACGCCCCGCTCGACCTGGCTGATCAACCCGGTCGACACCCCCGCCTGGTCGGCGAGCTGGCGCACGGTCAGCCCGCGCAGGGTGCGGAACTCGCGGATCCTCGTCACGGTCACCCGATCATTATCGTCAAACGGCGCTCCGGCGCAGGTCACCGGCCTCGGCGGAGTCCGCTGAGCGGGCGCCCGCGCCGACCTCGACCGCCGTTCGCGAGGGAGGCCGGGTCACGAGGCTGACCGCCACCGTCACGATGAGATTGACGACGAGCGCGGGCAACCCGACCACGGTCCCCGGCGGCATGGTGTGCGCGACGAGCGAGCCGAGCGCGGGTACGCCGACGATCAATCCGCCGCACAACGCGCCTGCGGCCAGCCCCACTGCGGTGACCCGGCGCCACAGCATCGAAAGGAACAGCGCGGGGGCGAGCTGTCCGACGGCGCTGTAGACGTTTGTCATGATGCTCAACAGTTTTTCGTTGCTGTGCGCGACAAGAAGTACGGAAAGCGCAGTGAAAACGAGGACGCCTACGCGCATCGCGGTCAACGACGAGGCCCATTTTTCTGAACGGGCCCCGAGTACGTTGCGGGTGAACAGACTGCTGGCCGCCAGCACGAGCACCGCGGTCGGCACGAGTGCGACGAGAATGCCCGCGCCGCCGAGCAGTCCGATGACCCATTCCGGATACTTCTCGCGGACGAAAATCAGCAGCGACGCGTTGGCCTGCTTGTCGGTCAGCTTCGGCAGCGCGAGCACCGCGGCGAGCGCGATCATCACGATCAGGACGTAGAACAGCGAATACAGCGGCTGGACCACCTGGTTGCGGCGGATCGTCGCGACGTCCTTCGCGCTGTAGGACACCTGGAACATGTGCGGCAGCGCGAACGAGCCCAGCGGGGTGAGCAGCAGGAAACTCATCCACCACCAGGTGTTGGTGGCGGGCGAACCGTGCAGTCCGGGCAGGGTCGCGCCGCTGGGATGCGCTTGTTTCATCGCGTCGAACACGCCCAGTGGTCCGCTCGCCCCGGCCGCGTCCGCCGCGCCGATCGCGACCACGAGCAGGATCGCGATCAGCAGCACGTCTTTGACGATCGCGGTGAACGCGGCTCCGCGCATCCCGCCGACCAGCACGAACCCGGCGACCAGCGCCCCGCCGGCGATGACGTAGACCAGCGCCGGGACCTCGCTGCCGAACAGGCTCGCCAGGATCAGGCTCAGCCCGGTCAGCTGGACCTGGGCGTAGAGCAGCAGCGCGATGATGCCGAACCCGGCGACCAGGCCGCCGAACCAGCGGGCTTCGAAGCGGACGGTGAAGTAATCGGCCATGGTGACCAGGCTGTGCTGCTTGCCCGCCCGCCAGATCTTCGGCACCACCCAGTAGCCGACCGCCGCGGTCAGCACGACGGTGCCGAGCACGTAGAACCCGGGCGCGCCGTTGCTGAACACGCCCTGCGACGCACCGAGCAGCGCGAATGTGGTGAACGTTTCGCCGACCAGCAGAAACCAGAACAGCCAGGTGCCGAACCGGCGTCCGCCGACCGACCATTCCTGCAGATTCATCGCCCGGCCGCGCGCGGCGGCGACGGTGCCCCAGACGATCGAGCCGACCGCGATGAAAAGTGCGAGCGCCAGTGCCATCGCGTCACACCCGGTCCAGCTCGCCGCGGCGGCGGTCGATCGCGTAGACGAGACCGATCGCGCCCGAGCCGATCAGCACGCCGGCGGTCATCCACACCAGCAGGAACGGGATCGAGCCGAACACGTAGTCGATCCGGTTGACCAGGGGGATCGCCGCGACGCACCACGCGAACGGGACGCCGAGCAGAAGCCAGTGCCAGCGGCGGGGTGCCTTTCGGGTCATGATCGCTCCTCAGCTCGGCCACGTCTTTGTGTTCAGCCTGGATGAATCCGCATCAGTGTGAGCGATGACTTGTGTTGCGTCAATGACGACAATCGTGGATCCGCGAGAGAGGCTTGCGCAGTGGAAGTGCCCGCTGTTCACTGTGGCTGACCGCAGGAAGACCGGAGGCACGCATGATCCTCACCGCCGCGCGGCTGCTGACCGACGCGTCCGCCCCGCTGATCCACGACGCCGCCGTCGCGGTCTCGGAGGGCGCGATCACCTATGCCGGGCCACGGAATTCCGCGCCCGACGGCCCGGTGACCGACCTCGGCGACGTCACCCTGATGCCCGGATTGATCGACTGCCACGTCCACCTCTGCCAGGACCCGGGCTCCGGCGAAGTCACCCTGGAAATGTCCGGCGACCAGGACGCGCTGACCCGCCGGATGACCGCCAACGCGCGGCGCTTGCTCGACGCCGGGGTCACCACCGCCCGCGACCTGGGCGCACCGGGCACCTTGGGCACCCGGGTACGGGACCTGCTCGCCGCGACCCCGGAAGCCACCCCGCGAATGCTCGCCGCGAACGCGCCGATCACCGTCACCGGCGGCCACGCCGCGTCGATGGGCGGCATCGCGGACGGCGTCGACCAGGTCCGCGCGATGGTCAGGCAACACGCGGAGGACGGCGTCGACCTGATCAAAGTCATGACCACCGGCGGCTTCATGACCCCTGGCAGCCACCCGGCGGAAGCCCGCTACACCGTGGCCGAGTTGACCGCTCTGGTGGCCGAAGCACATGAGTGCTCGCTGCCGGTCACGACGCACGCGTTGGGCGTCGAAGGCATCGAACGAGCCGTACTCGCCGGTGTCGACTGCATCGAACACTGCGGCTGGGTCACCCGTACTGGCACCGAATTCGACCCGCGGATCGCCGAGATGATCGTCGCGCGCGGAATCGCGGTCAGCCCGACCATGAACACCGCCTGCACCGCCGCGGACTACATGTGCCCCTGGGACGAACGCGCCGCCGTGATCGGCAACCTGCGCGCGCTGATTGCCTTGGGAGCCACCATCGTCGCCGGGACCGACGCCGGAATCCCGTTGGTGCACTTCGAACGCTACGCCGACTGCCTGGACACCTTCGCCGAAGCCGGAATGACCCCGCGGCAAGCGCTCGCCAGCGCCACCTCGGTAGCCGCCCGTGTGTGCGGCCTGGCCGAGGTCACCGGTCGCGTGGCCCCGGGTTTCCGCGCGGATCTCATCGCGGTGGACGGCGATCCGACCGAGTCGCTGGCCTCCCTGCACCGCCCCCGTTTCGTTATGGCCGACGGTGTTCGGCACGAAATCCGCGACACCGATCCCGGAACCGCCGATTCTGCGGCCCGGGAACGCATCCGCCGGAACCTCGAACTCGGCGCCGGGCGCGGTGGCGGCACCCACGTGTCCCGCCCGCGTGAAGCCCCGCCCGTCTCGTGATTGACTGGCCGCATGGCCGTACTTCCGCATCCGGGTGCCCGGGGTCCGCTGTGACCTCCGAACCGGCTGCGGCCACCCGTCCGCGCAATCGCAAGCAGCTCATCGTCGAAGCGGCGGGCCGGGCCTTCAGCGAGCGCGGGTACCACGCGGCGTCCATGGAGGAGATCGCCGCCGCCGTCGGGATCACCGCCGCGGCGCTGTACCGGCATTTCCCGAACAAGTACGCCCTGTTCACCGAGTGCGCGAACGTGATGGCAGACCGCCTGGTCGCCGCCCTCGACGCGGTGCCCGCCGCCGCGCCCGCCGCGGAGGTCCTCCGCCCGCTGGCCCGGGTCACGGTCGCCCACCGCGAGTCCGGCGGCCTGTACCGCTGGGAGGCCCGCTATCTCGACCGAGCGGACCGTCGGGTCCTGAGCGCGAAGTTCGCCCGAGTCGTCGCGCGCGTGACCGACGTGGTGCGGCGGTCCCCGGACGCGGACCTCCGCGCGGTCGCCGCGCTCGGCGCGATCGGCTCGATCACCATGCACCGCACGTCGATCGCTCACCACCGCGCCGAAAACCTGCTGACCGAATCGGCCCTGCGCCTCGCCACCTCGACGACCACCCCGGCCGCGCCGGTCGTGGAACTGCCCGCCCAGCCAGTCCCGCGAACCCGCCGCGGGCAAATCCTCGCCGCCGCCGTGCCGTTGTTCGAACGCGACGGATTCGCCACCGTCACGAACGCCCGAATCGCCGAGGCCGTGGGCTTGGTGCCGTCCGCGCTGTACCGGCATTTCCCCAACAAAGCCGAAATCCTGGCCGCCGCGTGCCTGCAAGCCGCGGGGCTCCTGGCACAAGCCGTGGAACAAAACCTCCACGGCACCACCGGCGCCCGAGCCTTGCCCGTTCTGGCCGCCACCTACGTGGCCTACAGCTTCGAACACACCGCCCTGACAAACGTCGCCGCCGCGGAACTGGGCGGCCTGCCCACCGCGTTGCAACGCCCGCTGATCCTCGCCCAACGCGAGCACATCGCTGTGTGGGAACAACAACTCCGCCTGGCCCGCCCGGACCTGGACGCGCACCAAGCCCGCGTACTGGTGCACGCGGGCTTCGGCGCGGTAGTGGAAACGGGCCGGCGGCTGCGGTGGGAGGACACCCCCGAACACCGCGCCGCCGTCACCGCGTTCCTGCTGAGCGCATTGGGACTTTAAGCACCCGGCCGATTCGCCGTGGGGAGCGTGATCGGCGTCTGCGTCGGCGAGGTCCCGTTGTTGAGGTACAGCATCGAAATGCCGCGGACGAATTGGTCGAAAAGATAGAAACTGCCCGGCATGATCTTCGTCGCCCCCTCGCGGAAGGCGACATACGCGGGCCATTCGATCCGCACCAGCGCCGCCTGCGCGTAATCGCGGGGGAGCCCGAGCCAATCGCCCATCTGGTCATTGAGAAGGTAGCGGACCAGCTCGTTGACGAACCCGGAATCGAGCCCGAGTGTCGGCTTCTCGATATAGCCGAGCAACGTCTTCGCCAGGCTGACCCCTTCCTCGGTCGGCCCGAGCACCGGCCACAACATCTGCTGCGCCTGCGCTTCCGCGTCCGCCCACGTCTTCGGAATGAACTGCTCCTGCACGCCGAGCAGATGCAGTGCGACCTGCCAAGCATGCAGATCCGCGTCCTGCTCCGCGGCCGACAGCTTGATGTTCCACTTGAGCATGTTGCTGCGCGCGAACGTCGCCACGGAATGGAACGTCCGCAGAATGTCCCCGTTGCTGATCGGCTTGGGCTGATCCGCGCCCGACTGGTATTTCGCCGACGTCGGCAGCAAATTCCGCACTACTGCGTGTACTAGCCGCGTCTTGTTGGCCGTCACGACGAAATGCCCGTCCGGCGCCCAAGCCTTGGAGTTGTGCAGGTCGTAGCCGAAAGTGAACGTCTTGGCCGCCCGCTGCTTCATATCCGCGCCGCCGGCCGACCAGTAAACCGCCCGAGCCTCCCGCGGAATGACGGTGCTCATGATCCCGCTGCCTAGCGTTTCCGAAACGAACAAATAACTGCTCAACCGGGTATAAAGCTTCTCCGACGCAGCAAGCTTGCCCGGATCCGCCCACGACGGCAGCTTGTTGACCTGCCGCAGATACGCCGCCAGATAGTCCGGCATGCCCGCGGGCAACGGCGCGTTGTTGTCGATCCAGCCCTGCCAAGCGGTGTTGACCGCCGGTATCTTGCCCTCCCTGAGCAACGCCGCAGCGACCGCATCCGCACTGTCGTCCCACACCTGAAACGGATCGACCCCGGTCCCACTCCCGGCGATGGACCCCTTGCCCGACCACGCCCACGCAGTGCCGGTGGTGCCCGCCATCCCCGCGATGCCCAACGCCGCGCCGAGGGTCAGCACCTTCCTTCTGCTGAGATTCTCCATGTACTTGTCTGCCTCTCTGGTAGGCGTCGTTGCCATCCCATCACCGGCCAGGGGCTGCTCGCCGCCCCCTGTCGACAGTCTAGGAAGAAGTGATTTCTCATTAACATAACGGTGCTGGTCGGCTGGTGGCAAGAGGTGTCGTCGCTCCGGATCACCGGTCGGTGCCGAAGAAGCGGCCCGCCCCCGGGAAGCCGCGTGCTCTCCTCGGTCAGAAAGTTCCGCAAGAGCCGCGGGTCAGCTCCGCCCGCTCCGGCACGACGAGCAGATTCAACGGCAACGGCGCACAGCCATACCCAGGCAGCACCGTCTGCCGCGCCCCGCCCCGGAGAGGATCGTCCATCAGCCGCGCATGACCACGAAAAAAGGCCGAACACGAGATCCGTACGCGCCGGTCTTCGCGCCTTGGCCATGACCGGCGCACGCATCAAACGAAGGACAAACGCGAATGGCCCGCCAGCAATATGCTGACGGGCCATTCGTGCGGTACCGGTTCAGATCACACGTCGTAGGTCTGTCACGCCCCGGCGCTGACCTGCGGTCCGCCCAGTTGTACCCTTTCTGACCTGCTGGTTAGCGGTTGTCGTCGGTCGTTCATGGTCAACACTCGCCGACGTCTGACGGCCTGGTGACGGCCTGGCGGGTCCTTCTCGCACCGGCCCGGCGGCCGGCCGCGGAACTGACCTCGTGGGGTTCCTGTTCGCCCCTTTCTCCCTCGTCCCTGCTGCCTCTAGCGCCGGATCGGTCGTGTCAAGGCACGCTTTCCCGCCTTGATGCGGCCGACCCGGTGTTAGACGCTGAGTAACGAGGTACCCTTGGTGACCACTCCACGTCGGCTGGGTAAGTCGGGGGACTGAGCCGGACAGTTCGATGAATCTCCGTCGCCGTTGGCGGTGCGCTCGCGTTGCCATGTCTACGGCGGGCTCGCCCGGCGGCGCGGGCCGGAGCGGAGCGGCAGGCTCGCGGCCGCCATTGGGTGTAGCCCGCCGTACGAGAGGTGACATGCGCGCCGCCAACGGCGACGCGTCTTGATCCCATAGAGCCAAGTTCGGCAAACCTGGCTAGCCAGAAGATTTCCTATCGACTGCGTCCAGTTCGGTTGCGTTCACTTCCCCAGTTGATTCGTCGATCTCTACCCATATACGAAGAGAGTAATCAATTTCTTCTATTGGTTCTTCTGTCTCAGGCGCGAGATCGATTAGTTTTGCTTCTGTCTCAAAGAGTGCGATTAATGCCGAGTCTATTTTGTAGGCTCGAAGAGTTCGCCATCGTTTGGGGTCTTGTTGGATCTCGACATCGAAAACCAGGCCCATGGGTAGATCGCGGGAAGCTTGGGATTGAAATGCATCACTGCAGCTATCTGCAACGCACGCTGCGACTGCGGGGTCTATTGCCGGAAGATCGATCCGTTCGGCGAGATTGGAAATCAGCTCGTCGAGTGAAGTGCAGTAATGAAACCTGTCAGCGTGGGTGCCGAGGTCGGCTCGCAGATCCTCGTGAAGATCCTTCTTGTTTTTGGCGGCAAAGTCTGCGGTGTTGGATGATACAAAGTATGTGACATCATCGAATCGGAGATGTTCGCGAACAACTGTCAACCAAATCGCGGTGTCTCTGGAGCCGCGACCCTCCTTTGCTGGCTTACGCCTTCTGGACTCTCTGAGAAGGGACTCGTGAGCATCTTCGCTGTGAAGTTCTACAATTTCAAACTCGCTCTCCAGTTCTTGCCTCCAGGCCGTTTCAACTTCTTCTGCGTCTGGAATATAAATCGGATCCAGTGGGAAAAACTTTGCCGCTGAATTGAAAGCTGAGAGAAGTTCGTTGAATGCCTCTCGTGACTCCCTGCCGCGCGCACTGACGGATTCCTCCAGCGTCATGAGCGGAAGACATACTCTTATGTTGCGCTTCGCTGCAACGCGTAGGAGTGCATCGATTATTGGAGTTCTAACTCTCCCCCGTCGAGGCAGCACGCATGTGTCCAGAAATATGGCCATTTTATTTATGGCTCACATAATCGAGGCGCTGCACAACCTTCTCGGCGATTTCACTGAACAGGCCATATGTATCGCGTGCTCTAGTGTGTTGCGCTCCCCGTGCCTCCACGCCACCCAGTTCGAAAATTGCCTTATTGCTACGCTGGGCAATGGGTACAAGGCTTGACAGGTTTCGAACTTCGCCCAGATTTGGATCGCCCGGTGGCATCTTCACGCCGCTTGCTTGCATCGCTTTCGAGATGCCATCGGTATATGACCCTGGAATCTGTTTGATCCATTGACGATATGCCTCTGCGGGTTCTTGTCTATAGACGGAAAACTGCTGGCTGATGTAGCCGAGTGGTGAGGGCTTTCCTTCGGGAAGGGTAAAGGGTAGGTTAAGTCCCCTTCTCTCCATGGAACCAATGGCGGCTTGCCATTCGGAAACCCAAAGTGACGCACTCTTTCCTACGCTACTCAGCGCTGTAAGCGAGAAAAGGTCAGGAGCGAGCGGTACTACGAATCCTGTTGATGCTAATATCGCTGTTCGGTTTAGGGCTCCAACGTTCGGGCCTAGGTCCATTACGGCAATATCTGCGTCTACTCTACGGGAGACCTCAGTCACGAGTCGGTAGATTGCCGTGCTAGTGCGAAAGCCTCCCGCGTTTCCTGCAACCGCCTCGGTCCATCCCGTGGGGGCGATTTCCTCGAATTCACTGAGGGCGATATGTCCGGGCAGTATCCAAACGGTATTTCGTATCTGGATGGGATCAATCGGATCGACGTCGCCGGAGCGATCAATTAATGGCTCTAGGCATCTGTGTACTGTCAAGCGGTCGGATATGGCGTTCGATAGTCGCAACTTAGGGAGTGCGGCGCTGGTCAAGTTGGCTTGCGGGTCCAGGTCGATGAGAACGACACGTTTTCCGTGTTGCGCCAGTGCCATTCCGAGGTTGTAGACGAGTGTTGTCTTTCCTACTCCGCCTTTATGGTTAAAGAACGATACTATGTGCACTTAATTGCCTTTTGATTGAGTAGTGGGTTCTTGCATCAGTTCTTTGGGTATCATTTTTGTAAGGCTATCGGATAAGTTTGCCGCCGTGGCGCGAGTTGTCAAGGAGTGTGCCGAATGTGAATTCCCGGCCAAGTCGGTCACTATTGCGCCAGCTTCCCTGGCGATCAGGACGCCGGATGCTGTATCCCACGGTTTGTTGGAAAGGATGATGCATGCGTCCGTCCTTCCATGCGCAACGAATGCGAGATCAAGAGCTGCGGACCCGAACATTCGTACGCGTTCTACATTGTCGGCCAGTGTACGGGTTAACGCTAAGCGTTGATTGTTCTTCGCTGAAGCATTTGCGCCGGTTGCGTAGTCGCCGATCGAGACGATCGCTCGATCGATGCAAGAATTTGGGCTTGCATGTATCAGTGTGCCGTTACAGTAAGCTCCAGATCCTCTAATTGCGCAATAGCTGAGATTTATGAAAGGTGCGTTAATAGCGGCTACGACTGGAGTGCCTTGATGTAGTAATGCAAGCTGAGTCGCGCAGAGTGGGATCCCGTGTGCGAAGTTTGAGGTGCCGTCGATCGGATCTAGTGTCCATATGTACTCTGCGCTGGAATCTATAGAGTCACCGCCGTCCTCTTCACCCAGGAAATCGAAGCTTGGGGTTGCGCGCCTTAAGAAATCACGCACCTCTCTTTGGATGCGGACATCCAGGTCGGTGACCAGGTCACGGTCTCCCTTGGTGTGGACCTCGCCGGGGCCTTGGGTGACCATGAGCTTGCGCCCGATTTCCGCCGCTTCCTGCGCTACAGCGAGCATGGCGTCCAGGTCGTCGTTCTTCACGTGGTGACCTCCGCCGAGCGCGCCCACATGGACTCGAAGACCTGGGAGAACGTGTCGAAAAGGCCGGCGGGCTTGCCTGCCTGCCGTTCCATGACCAGCGTCGGTGACTCGACACCTCGTGCGTCCGGTAGGTAGGGCTGGACCACGCAGGTGTCGTTGTCGATAACGGTGATGTTGAACCGCACAGGCTCGTCGTAGGTGCGGATTTGCAGGTTCTCGCGCGCGGACGGGCTGAGCTTGGACTGGAGACGCTGCAAGGTCTGCATGTTCAGCGTCGTCAACGTGGCGAGAACGCCCGGCGGGTGACCCTCTTCGCGTTCGCGTGCCTTGATGTACTCCCCGGTCGGGTCGAGGAACAGCGCTCGGACCGTGGTCCCGTTCTCCAGCAGTTCCATGAGCGACCGGTCGGAGTACTGCTGACACAGCGCATTGAGCGACAGCCCAACCATGCTGATCGAGCCCGCGTCATCGAACAGCCGATGCGGCGGCATCTCATGACTGAACTCCGGCCGCGTGGTGAACACAGCGGTCACATCGGCCATTCCCTCAGCACGCGCAACCGGCGGCGCAGCTGGCGCGGCGGGCTTGGTCGACGGCGGCTCGGGCACGAAGCCGATTCCCCCGGTGTGCTCCTGGAACAGCTGCTCGGCGGTCCACCCGGGGAACATGCTCTCCAGGATTCGGCAGTGGTCGGCGTAGGGCAGGCCGCGGACGTCCCCGGAAAGCCACCGGTAGAACTGCGCCTTGCTGGGATAGCTGCCCTTCAACGTGTCGTCGATCTTGGCGGCGTGCTTGTCGTACTCGCGGCAGAACGCCCGATGGCCCTGTAGGTGCCGCTGCTTCAGCAGCACCTTGAGCACGTTCGCTTTCTCGGTCACCGGTCCCGCGGCGTGGTCCGCCATGCGACCACCGTAGCAGGCGGATGAGACAAAGACGAGACTCGATGATGGTCAGAAGTTCGAGACGAGACCTCCGCGCCATCTCGATGAAGCTCCTGGTCAGCCGATTGTGTACGTAGCCGCCAGTGAGGCGGGACACAACGGTGAAGCAGGTGAATCCAACATGGCGATCAGCAAGGGTTTTCGGTTCCCGGTCGAGTTCGATGATGCGTTCTCGCAGGGGTTGGTGATGGTTGGCGAGGTGTCGCCGGACAACGAGTACCAGTCGCGGGAGGACCGGGCGGCGGGTCGGCCTGCTCGGCAGCGGGTGGACGAGTCCACGGGCAAGCGGCAGTGGAAGGTGACGGTGACCGACCCGAGCGAGCCGAACGCGAAGCGGGCGTCGTATGAGGTGACGTTTCTGGCGGACGTTCAGCCGGTGCCGACGACTAGTGAGGTTCTGCCGGGGATGCGGCCGATCGAGCTGGAGGGGCTGACGGCGGAACCGCGCGTCGCGGGCAACGGCGAGTTCAAGTACCAGTCCTACGTCTACCGCGCGACGGGCTTCAAGGCGGTTGCGAGCGGTGGCGGGTCGAAGTCGCCGCGTTCGGCGCAGCAGGAGCAGACGGCTAAGGCCGCGTGACGGCGCTGACGGCGACCTGACTGGGAGTCGCAATGGTGACCAAGAAATCGGTGAAGGCGTGGGAGGACGCGTACCGCAAGTACGGTGCCGCATCGGAATTCGCGGCTCGTGCGGGTCAGGGCGACCACGAGGCGGCGTCTGTCATGGCGCACGCTTCGTGGGTCGTCGCTGAGGCCTGGCGGGCGATCGCGGCGGAGCGTCAAGACCTGACCTGGTGGATGTTGGCCGCGATCGAGTCCGCGGCTGAGGCATTCGAGGATCAGGCACGCCATTGGCAGCGAAAGGAAGGGCAAGACGGTGCCGTTCAACGCGACCTGGACGCCTGGCCCGGAAGCGGTGGCGGGAATGCACGTCGGTGGCCCGGAAACCCTGCCGGGCTTGGTGCTCTATCTCGACAAGGACAGCTTGGCGATCACCCCACCGACCGACCCGACGCAGTGGCGGGCGTTCGCGACGTTCCTTCGCCAACTCCGCGACGGGGCGGACCAACTGGCGGCCGTCCTCGACGCACAGGCAGGGCAGGCGCATGACGATCAAGACTGAACCGGCGACGCTGGAAGACGCGCACAACGCGGCGAGGTCCCGGCGTCCCGCATCCAATGCCGCTCGTTCGGAATGGGTGGCTTTCCATTTCACGAACGCGGGGATGTATCGGACTGTCGCGGACTATGACCGCTGGCATCACCGCGAAGCCCTGTACTGGGCGGACTACGAAGAGCGCCAGGCTAAGCGGCTTTCCTCTCCGTCCGAAGAGGAGGACTCCGGGGCGAAGTAGTCCACATTAGACGGCAAAAAATTCAACATCAGTAAGAAAAACGCACGCTCGGACGTGTGGCGATGAAGCACGTCCTCATTCAGATGTGCGTGACCCGTAAGACGCAGAAGCGGAACCCGGCTACCAACCTTGTCGCTCCTGCGCTGTCCACAACCAGCGGAAATGAACAATGACAACGCTAAACGATGACAAGCGTTGCGTGTCAACGGGGGTCACCCGGACGCGCTCCGGTTCCTGTAAGCGATTCGCGAAGTTGCTGCCCGGCGAGACCAAGTGCGCGACGTGCTCGGGCGTGCTGCCGCTCGACCTGACCTCGGTGCGGGGTGGTCGGTGATGCACATGTCGACCGGGTTTCTGATTGCGGCCCTTGGGTTCTTGGGCCTTGGTGTGTGGGTGCTGCACAAGATCGGCCGGGCGCTGGCGTCCGTGCGCGAGATCTTGGCGGCTGCTGCGGTGGTGTTTGTCGCCCTGTGGTGGTTTGCAACCAGCTTCACCGGCACTCGTTCAACCACCACACCTGGAAACCCGCTCTTCGGGAGGCAGGGGTGGAAGCGCCAGGCCGGGCCGAGGGGTTTCACGCGCTCCGGCATTTCTACGCTTCGGCGTTGCTCGACGCGGGGGAGAGCATCCGGGCGCTAGCCGAATACATCGGTCATGCCGATCCGGCGTTCACTCTCCGCGTCTACACGCACCTCCTGCCGACGAGTTCAGAGCGGACCCGGCGGGCCATCGATGAGGTGTTCCGCCGGAAAGACGCCGCGTGAAACGACAAGGGCACAAAGAACGGGACGGCGGTCGGGGAATCCCCTCGACCGCCGTCCCGTGTCTTGTGGGTCGTCACCTGCTGACCTTCACGGCCTGGCGACGGCCTGGCTGGGGCTCGGGCCAGTGAAACCCCTGGTCACAGCCTCGCGCTGATCACACGTCGTAGTACAGCGAGAACTCGTACGGGTGCGGGCGAAGCCGCAGCGGGTCGATTTCGTTTTCGCGCTTGTACTGGATCCACGTTTCGATCACGTCGGGCGTGAAGACGCCGCCCTCGAGCAGGTAGTCGTGGTCCTGCTCCAGGGTGTCCAGCACGGTGCCCAGGTCGCCCGGGACCAGCTTGACGTTCTTGGCCTCCTCGGGCGGCAGCTCGTAGAGGTCCTTGTCGATCGGCTCCGGCGGCTCGATCTTGTTCTTGATGCCGTCGAGCCCGGCCATCATCATCGCCGAGAACGCGAGGTACGGGTTGCCCGACGAGTCCGGGCAGCGGAACTCGGCGCGCTTGGCCTTCGCGTTGTTGCCGGTGATCGGGATGCGCACGCAGGCGGAGCGGTTGCGCTGCGAGTACACCAGGCTGACCGGCGCCTCGAAGCCCGGCACCAGGCGGTGGTAGGAGTTCACCGTCGGGTTGGTGAAGGCCAGCAGGCTCGGCGCGTGCTTGAGCAGGCCGCCGATGTAGTGCCGCGCCGTGTCGGACAGGCCCGCGTAGCCGGACTCGTCGTGGAACAGCGGCTGGCCGTCCTTCCACAGCGACTGGTGGCAGTGCATGCCCGAGCCGTTGTCGCCGGCGAGCGGCTTCGGCATGAACGTCGCGGTCTTGCCCGCGGCGAACACGGTGTTCTTCACGATGTACTTGAACAGCTGCAGGTCGTCGGCAGCGTGCAGCAGCGTGTTGAACTTGTAGTTGATCTCCGTCTGGCCCGCGGTGCCCACCTCGTGGTGCGCGCGCTCGATCTCGAAGCCGGAGTTCGTCAGCTGGCGGACGATGTCGTCGCGCAGGTCGGCGAAGTGGTCGACCGGCGGGACGGGGAAGTAGCCGCCCTTGAACCGCGTCTTGTAGCCCTGGTTGCCGCCCTCGGTGTCGGCGCCGGTGTTCCACCAGCCCTCGATCGAGTCGATCTCGTGGAACGACAGGTGCTCGGCGTCCTCGAAGCGGACCGAGTCGAAGATGTAGAACTCCGCCTCCGGGCCGAAGTACACGTTGTCGGCGACGCCGTACTCCGAGATGTACTGCTCGGCCTTGCGCGCGATGTTGCGCGGGTCGCGGCTGTAGGCCTCGCGGGTGAACGGGTCGTGCACGAAGAAGTTCAGCGAGAGCGTCTTCGCCTTGCGGAACGGGTCGATCCGCGCCGTCTCGGGGTCCGGCAGCAGCAGCATGTCGGACTCGTGGATCGACTGGAAGCCGCGCACCGAGGAGCCGTCGAAGGCGAGACCCTCTTCGTACGCCTCCAGGTCGAACGCCTTCGCGGGCACCGTGAAGTGCTGCATGACGCCCGGCAGGTCGCAGAACCTGACGTCGATGGACTCCACCTTCTCATCTGCGATGAGGCGCTGAATGTCGTCTGGAGTAGTGGGCACCCTCGGTGACTCCTTCTCGTTCGTTACCGGCGGCTGTACTCTCTTCGGCTCACGCTAAGAGGGCGGTGTTGCCCGACCGTCACCCGAATGTTTCGCCGGTGTTAACGGGCCGCCGTCCGTGCCCAGTCGACCAGGCCGGATGTGGTCCGCGCCACCGGCATACCCTGGACGGGTGGCGAGATGGACGGGTGAATGGCTGCCGGGCGTCGGCGACGGCTCCACCGCGGCGGGTCCGCGCGAGGCCCCGAAGTGGCGCGGCGAATCGATGGGCCTGCCCGAATCCGGCGTGGGCGCGGTGGCCGGCGGCGGTTCGCGGTTCCTCGCGCTCGTGCTCGACCTGGTGCTCGCGTCCCTGATCACGGCCCTGTTCGTGCGCTATGACCTGCAGAACGCCGCCGCGATGCAGACGTTCAACCTCTGGGCGGGCGCGGTCTGGGCGGTCATCACGGTCATCCCGGTCACGTTCTTCGGCTTCACTCCCGGCATGGCGGCACTGGGCATCCGGGTGGCCCGTCTGGACGGGGCGGCGATGGTCGGCCCCTGGCGCGCGCTGGTGCGGATGGTGCTGACCGCGCTGCTGCTCCCGCCGCTCGTGCGCAACGCCGACGGCCGCAACTGGCTCGACCGAGCGACCAACACGGTCGTCATCCGGATGCGCTGACGCTGGTCCGAGCGCCGGAGCGGCCGACGCCAGGAACCGCAAACCCGCACCCGCGAACGCGAAGAACCCCCGGTCGGCAACAGACCGGGGGTTCTCGACAAGCAAGCGTCAGCGACGGCGGATGGTGCGCTGCACGTTCCGCATCTTCGCGCCCGCGGGCATCGGGCCCTTCGGCATCGCCGCGCCGCGCGAGCCGAGGGCGGCCAGCTTCGCTTCGAGGGCGTCGACCTGGGCCGGCTTGAGGTTGCGCGGCAGCTTCGCCAGGTGCGACTGCAGCTTCTTGAGCGGCACCTGCTTGTCGTCGTGGCCGATCGTCACGTCGTAGATCGGGGTGTCGCCGACCAGCCGGGACACGCGCTTCTTCTCCTGCGCGAGCAGGCTCTTCACCCGGTGCGGGGCGCCCTCGGCCACGAGGATCACGCCGGGGTGGCCGAGCACGCGGTGGACGGCGTCGAGCTGGGTCGTGGCGGCGACGGTCGGCGTGACCTTCCACTTGCCGCGCATGTTCTCCAGCGCCCAGGCCCCCGCGCCGGGCTGGCCGTCGGCCTTCCCGTAGACCGTGCGCTGCACGCGCCTGCCGAAGATGATCACGGCGAGCAGGATCCCGAGCACGATGCCCAGCGGCAGCAGCGTCCACTGGATGTCGAAAAGGAAGCCGATGCCGAACAGCACACCGGCGACCACCACGATCGAACCGACCATCCAGGGGATGAGCATCGGGTCTTCGCGGCGCTGCATCTTGAACGCCTCGAACAGCTGCCCGCGCCGGGCCTTGCTCGCAGCGCGCTTTTCCCGCTTGGCCTGCTTGGCCGCTTCCTTGTCCTGCTTGCCCGCCATATGACCAGGATACGGCCGCGTGCCCGGCCGGGAATCCGTCGGCCCCCTCTGCGAGGATCGCGGGGTGGCCATCGCATCGTCTCCCCAGAGCCGGCAGAGCCGCGCGAGCCTGCTCGACGGGCTTGATCCCGAACAGCGCGCCGCCGCGGCGGCCCCCCGCGGCCCGGTGTGCGTCCTCGCCGGCGCGGGCACCGGAAAGACCCGGACGATCACGCACCGCATCGCCCACCTGGTCCGATCGGGCCACGTCGCGGCCGGACAGGTACTGGCTGTCACCTTCACCACGCGCGCGGCGGGGGAGATGCGCACCCGGCTGCGCGGCCTCGGGGTCGACGCGGCGCAGGCGCTGACCTTCCACGCCGCCGCCCGCCGTCAGCTCCGCTACTTCTGGCCGCGGGTCGTCGGCGACCGGCCGTGGGATCTGATCGACAACAAGTTCCGGCTCGTCGCGCAGGCCGCCCAGCGCGTCCGGCTGAGCACCGAGACCGAAGTGCTGCGCGACCTGGCGAGCGAGATCGAGTGGAGCAAGGCGTCGCTCGTCTCGCCGGACGACTACCCATCGGTCGCCGCGCGGATGCAGCGCGACACTCCCGCGCCGGTCGCGCAGGTCGCCGAGGTCTACCGCTGGTACGAGGAGCTGAAGACGAACGCGCAGGTCCTCGACTTCGACGACCTGCTCCTGCAGACCACCGCGGTGCTGGAGAAGCACGAGGCGGTCGCGGCCGAGTTCCGCGACCGGTACCGCTGCTTCGTGGTCGACGAGTACCAGGACGTCACGCCGCTGCAGCAGCGGCTGCTCGACGCGTGGCTCGGCGGCCGCGACGACCTCACCGTCGTCGGCGACGCCAACCAGACCATCTACTCCTTCGGCGGTGCCTCGCCGAAGTCGCTGCTGGAGTTCACGCGGCGGTTCCCGGAGGCGACCGTCGTGCGCCTCGAACGCGACTACCGGTCCACGCCGCAGGTCGTCGCGCTCGCGAACCGCGTGATCGGCGCCGCGCGCGGACGTCCGGCCGGGTCGCGGCTGAAGCTCGTGGGGCAGCGGCCGGACGGTCCGGAGCCGCGGTTCGCCGAGTACGAGGACGAGGCCGCCGAGGCCAGCGCGGTCGCGCGCCGGGTCCGCGAGCTGCTTGACGCGGACGTGCCGGCGAGCGAGATCGCGGTGCTGTTCCGGGTGAACGCGCAGTCGGAGGCGTACGAGCAGGCGCTCACCGAGGCCGGAATCCCGTACCTGGTCCGCGGCGGCGAGCGGTTCTTCCAGCGCACCGAGGTGCGGCAGGCGATGGCGGCCCTGCGCACGGCGTCGATGGAGCCCACCTCGCTGGAACTGGTCACCGCGGTGCGTTCGGTGCTCGCGCGGGTCGGGCTCACCGAGCAGCCGCCGTCGGGCGGAGCGGCGAAGGAGCGGTGGGACGCGCTGCTCGCGCTGGTGGAGCTGGCCGAGGAGCTGGCGGCGTCGGTCGAGGATGCGGACTTGCCGCGCTTCGTCGCGGAACTTGAACAACGCGCGGCGGCCCAGCACCCGCCAACCGTCGAGGGTGTCACGCTCGCGTCGCTGCACGCGGCGAAGGGCCTCGAGTGGGACGCGGTGTTCCTCGTCGGGCTGTCCGAGGGCACGATGCCGATCCTGCACGCGGACGGCGACGACGCCGCGATCGAAGAGGAACGGCGGCTGTTCTACGTCGGCGTCACGCGGGCCCGGGAGCACCTGTCGCTGTCGTGGTCGCTCTCGCGCGGGCCGGGCCGGGGACGCAACCGGCGCCGGTCGCGGTTCCTGTACGGGCTGATTCCGGAGGATCACCCGGCGGCGCGCGTCGCCCGTTCGCAGCAGGTGGCGAAGCCCGGGTCGAACGCAGCCCGCTGCCGGCTGTGCGGCGGTCCGCTGGTGCAGACCATGGAGGTCAAGCTGGGGCGGTGCGGGAAGTGCCCGTCCACAGTGGATGAGGATTTGCTGGAGAAGCTGAAGACGTGGCGCGGGGAGCGTTCGCGGGAGTTGAAAGTCCCGGCGTTCGTCGTGTTCACTGACGCGACGCTGATGGCGATCGCCGAGCAACGCCCGACCGACGACGGCGCGCTGGTGTCGATCTCCGGGATCGGCGCGACGAAGCTCGAGCGGTTCGGGGCCGAGGTGCTCGACGTCGTCCGGTCGTCGATGCGATCTTGACCGCGTCTTCGCGGTGATAGATGCGGCGAACCTGCAGCTCGGGGGCGATCTTCAGCTTTTCGGCAGAGATTTGGGAAAATAAGTTGCCCCGGTTGCGCCGGGGCGCATAACCTGCGTAGGCACCCGGGCGAGAGCCCGGTCTGGGGAAGAACACGACGGTTGCCGCCTCGAGCGGCGCAGTCCGACAGAGAAAGGCGGTGCCGGTGAAATGATCAGCAATCTGATGTACGCGAACCCTGGCACCGGTCTGCCTGTCTGCACGACCGTTGACGCCCCGCGCCAGGGCACCGGTGTGTCCACGTTCGCGCACATCGACGGAACGCGTCGTCACATCGACGGTTTGCGTCGCATCGAGCGCAACGGGGCCCCGGCCGGCATCACTCTCGCGAGCGCCGCCGTTGTTGCCGCGTACCCGCAGGTTGATGTCGATCTGCCGACCATCAAGCAGTTCCGTGTTCCGTTGTCGATACGGGAGCGAAGTTCCTGACCTGACGTCAGGACTCAAGGCTCACGAAGGCCGCGGAACCGGTAACCGGATCCGCGGCCTTCGTGTTTTTGTGGCTGCACAACAAGAAGGAACAAGTTGTCCAGTTCGATCGCCCACCGCCACACCACCACCGCATCGCAAAGGAGCATGGAAATGTCATCCGCCATCGCCCTCGCCGAGGGCCCCTTAGCCGAAGGGCTCGACATCGGCGACCTGCTCGACGGGGTCGCCGAGCCGGAACTCCCCTGCCGCTCGCGAGACGCGGACCTGTGGTTCGCCGAATCGCCCGCGGAACTCGAGCGGGCCAAGGCTTTCTGCGCCGCCTGCCCGGTCCGCGAGGCCTGCCTCGCGGGAGCACTCGCCCGGCGTGAGCCGTGGGGTGTCTGGGGAGGAGAAATCTTCGAACGCGGCGCGGTGATCGCCCGCAAGCGGCCCCGCGGCCGCCCGCGCAAGAACGCCGCCCTCGAACCCGCCGCAGCAGCCCGGAGCGCAGCCGCATGACCGTCGACCTCATCACCACGCGCGATTTCGAGGCCCGCACCGGAAAACCGGTCCGCGTGCAGCCGAAACCCAAGCAGAACAAGCTTCAGGAGACCACGAAGATGTTGCTTCACGAAGAACTGTCCCGAGCACGAATACGAGACCTGATAACCGAACACGAAGCCCAACGCCCATGGCGCAAGGCACGAGCCGCCCGCCGCTGGTCGCGGGTAGCCCGCTGGGCGACCAGCCGAGCGGAGCGATACCAACCACCTAACTAATGCGGGTGGGCTCGGTTAGGCGGGGCCTGGGTTTCGACCTGGCGTCTGGCCTGATCAGCCGCTGTGTCCGGGAGTCGGTGCCCGCCAGCCAGGATTGCCTCCAGTCCTGGCTGGCGGGTGTCGGCCGTTCGGGTTTGCCTCTAATGCGGTGCGCTCGGTCGGGCGGGTCTGGTTTCTGGCTCGGCTGTAGCCTGATCGGCCGTTTTGGTCGGGGAGTCGGTGCCTGCGGTCTGGTGGTGAGTGCCAGCTGTCCGGGTTCGCTGCTAATGCGGCGCGTTCGGTCGGGCGGGTCTGGTTTCTGGCCCGGCCGTGGCCTGGTCGGCCGTTTTGGTCGGGGAGTCGGTGCCTGCGGTCTGGTGGTGAGTGCCAGCTGTCCGGGTTCGCTGCTAATGCGGCGCGTTCGGTCGGGCGGGTCTGGTTTCTGGCCCGGCCGTGGCTGATCGGCCGTTTTGGTCGGGAAGCTGGTGCCCGCGGTCAGGAGTGCCTTCAGTCCTGGCTGGCGGGTGTCGGCCGTTTGGCTTTGCTGCTAGTGCGGCGCGTTCGGTCGGGCGGGCCTGGTTTCTGGCCCGGCTGTAGCCTGATCGGCCGTTGTGTCCGGAGTGGGTGTCCGCGGCATGGATTGCCTCCAGTCCTCGCCGCGGAGCACCGGTCGTCCGGATTTCGCCGATTCCGGGTCGGTTCCGGCGAGCCAGCTCCGGTGTCCAGTTGCGCGGCGAAGCTCAAGGCCGGGGCCTCGACTGGGTGCCCGTCGTATGGCCATGAGCCGTGGGGCCTGGGATCAGGTCTCACTCGATCCAACCGTCCGTCGATTTCGCGAGCAGGCGCTTAGCCCAAGAGCGTCCGCGGCACGACTTAGCCGGAACGAGCCTGGAAGGTCCGTCGGGGGATCGTCCAGGCTCGTTCTCGTCCCGGACCGCGGACGGGTGTTCAATGAGCCCGTGTCCGGACATACGCACGACCACATCGACTGGGCCGACCAGCTCGCCCTCCTCCGCGCGGCCGATACCCTCGACGCTCCCGCCCAGGCCGCCATCGCCGCACGCCTCGCCGCGAAACTCCCCGCCAATCCGACGGTGATCGACCTGGGTTGCGGAGCCGGCGGGATGAGCACCCACTTCGCCCAAGCCCTGGCCGCCCGCGATGGTGGCACCATCGTCCTGGTCGACGCGACTCCCGAACTGCTTCACGAAGCCGAACTCGCCGTCCGCGCCGCCGCCGGTGTGCAGAACGGCTCGGCGCACACCAATGGTCGGGTGCTCAACCTAAGTACTGAGCCATCGAGCCCGGATTCCGCAGCAACAGCGGGCACCGCCTCGACAGTCGAGGTCCAGGCGGTTGTCGCCGACCTCGCGGACAGCTCCCTGCCCGACTTGCTGCCCACCGCGGATCTCGTATGGGCGTCGCGAGTCGTGCACCACCTCCCGGACCAACAGTCCGCGATTGGCACGCTTACCGCAGTCGCGAGGTCGGGCGGCGTAGTCGCGCTAGCTGAGGGTGGGTTGTCTTTTTCTTGCCTCCCTTGGGATCTCGGACTCGGACGGCCCGGCCTAGAGGACCGGTTGCAGGCCGCGCAGGCTGAATGGTTCGTCGGAATGCGCGAGGGCATCGACGGTGCCGTGCCGATGCCCTACGGCTGGACAGTCGCGCTCGAACGCGCCGGACTCGCTGACGTCAGCTCGTTCAGCGCGCTGGTGGACCACCCCGCCCCTGGGCCGGACGGTCTCACCGACTACGTGCACCACCACCTTTCCCGTCTCGCGACGCACGGTGCCGAGAACCTCTCGGACGAAGACCGCTCGACGCTCGCTGCCCTGCTCGACCCGGACAGCCCTCACTACCTCGGCAACCGTCGAGACCTCTTCCTGCTCGGCGTACGCACCGTGCACCACGGACGCCGACCATGACCGCGCCCGACCCCACCTGCTCACGGTGCGGCCGAGCCCGCGCCGCCGAAACCGATCCGCTCGCGACCCTGGCCTGGGTGAGCACCAAGGAAAACGGCGAACAACGCTGGCTCTGCCCGGACTGCGCGCGCACCCATGTCCGGGACATCGAGGGCAAGCTGCCCGACGAGTACTGGTGACAGAACTGGACGCGCAACCAGATCCGGGCCGCAGGCTGGCGAGCGTTCGGGCCGGGTTGCGTGTAGCCCTGTCTGGATGGCTGCGCGCCCAGGCCCGGGACGCGGACTGGCGGGCGAACGTTCAGGCCGGGTTGGGTGAGGCCCGGACTCGATCGGCTGCGCGACCGGGTTTTGGGACTCTGGCTGGTGAGGGTCCGGGTTGGGTGAAGTCCTGTCTGGATGGGTTGCGTGACCAGGTCCGATGCGCGGGCTGGCGAGCGGGCGGGTCCCGGACGCGCCCGACCCGAATCCGGCGCACCGGCAGCGATCGGCCTTGCGGATGCCCGGGCGTCCCGGATTGGATGGAGCCGGTCTTGGCGTGACTGCGGCAGTGCGCGTGGTGAATACTGGTCGCTGGATTGCGGCCGCAGCTACGACGCGATCGCGGGCCCGATGCCTCGCCCGGCCGGATCCCCGCCCTGAGCGCAACCAGGTCTGGAGGGCCGAAGCAGATTGCCGCCCTGGTATCGCCGAATGCCAGCCACGTTCGCGGCGTTGAAGGGGCGAGGGCTGTCTGGAGCGCTAATGGCAAGCAACGACTCCACCCAATCCGTGCCTCAGGTTCGAGTCATGCGGCACTTCCTGTCTTGTAGACGGCGCGCACTTTCGGGCGGGGAGTGCGCGCCGCGTGGCGGTAGGCGTTCAGGAGTTCTGTGCTCATCTCCTCTGGGGATTCCCGGAGTTGGCGTGGGGTGCACCGGAACAGCACGGTGCCGGTCGCGGCTAGGGCTAGGTGGCTGAAGTCTTCCGGGCCCGCCGCGGTGCGGTAGCGCCATGCCAGGCCGATTTCGTCCCACCAAGCGTCTGCGGTGCCGAGTCGGCGGCCGCGGCGGTCGCAGACTGCTACGTTCCATTGCGGGGTCGGCAGCGGGGTTCGTTGGAGGACCCGGAGTGCTTGCCCGTGCGCGAAGGTTTCTTGGTCGTCGAGATTGCGCAGAACCGTGCGTACGGCTGCTGAACCGCGCTGGTTTCCCGTGTTCAGTTCGGTCGTCAGTTCGGCGCGGTCTGCCAGGCCCCAATACAACGGCAGCGAGACCAGTCTCGCGATCTCGTCCGGGTCGTTTTCCCGCCGGGCAAGGTCTAGTGCGGCGCGGGCGGCGCTTGTGTAGGGCAGGCCGTCGATCACGATGGCTTCGGGCATCCGGGCGGTGCGGTACGTGATGACGCTCGGTTCGTTGGCCGGCCTTCGGTTGTGCGGCACCAAAAGATGGATCTCCGGCGTGCGCGGATGGCTGATTCCGTGCGCGCACAACGCATCCGTGCCGGTGATGATGGTTCCGCGTCCGTACCGGGCAACGGCTGCGTGCAGGAGTTCTTCTCGGCTCGGAGGTTTGTCGTGCACGAGGTACACGCCGGAGTACACCTGTCGCCACGGGCCGCCCGGGCCGGAGAGCTGTGCGGCTCTTCGGTCTGAGATTCCCGCGACCCGCAGGTGCCGCCGGTGGAGTACGCCGTGGGAAACAAGATCGCCGAAAGCGAGGGAGTCAGTGCTCGTCGTAGTCGTCATACTTCGAGAATGACGCGTTGATCAACTCCGCGAAAGCACCCTGCGCAATCTGTGGACAACTCAGCATTGTCCACCCGGCTTGTGGATAACTCAGGCGGCGAACCCGGGCTGCCAGCGTTCCACGATGCCGCGAGCGGGGATCTCGGCGTCGAGCTGGCAGAGGATGCCCGTCGAGCCCGCGGTGACCCGGTGGATCATCAGGTACTCCGGCGGCAGGTTCAGCGAGCGGCCGACGTGGAAATCATTGCTGCGCGAGTCGCCGACGCGGCCCGCCTGCCGCTGCATCCAGCGGCGCGTGAAGTGGAACGTCGGCTCTGCCAGCGGCTCGGTGAACGGCGCGAGGTAGGCCAGCACCTCGTCCGCTTTCAGCGACGAATCTGCCCGCACGAAACGGTTCTCGCGCAACAGCCGCATCAGTTCGGCGGAGTGTCCGTCGAGGGCGAGCCGGGTGATTTCGCCCAGGTGCCGCGGGATTCCGTGCGGCAGCTTCGCGACCCCGCCGAAGTCGATGACGCACAGCCTGCCGTCGCTGGTGAGCATGAAGTTGCCGGGGTGCGGGTCGGAGTGCAGCAAGTGTGCCCGCGCCGGCGACGAGTAGTGGAACTCGGCGAGCAGCCGCCCGGCGAGGTTGCGGGTGGCCGGGTCGCCGTCCGAGATGATCTTGGCCAGCGGAGTGCCGGTGGCCCACTCGCTGACCACCACCTTCGGCGCGCTCGCCACGACGCGCGGGATCAGGAATTCGGGGTCGCCCTCGAACGCCTTCGCGAACGCGCGCTGGTTGTCGGCCTCGGCGAGGTAGTCGAGTTCCTCGTCCATCCGCTCGGCCAGCTCGGTGAGCAGCGGCTTCACGTCGGTGCCGGGGATGAAAGCCTGGAACAGCCTGCTGAAGCGCTGCAACTGGCGCAGGTCGCTGCGCAGCGCCTCGTCCGCGCCCGGGTACTGGACCTTGACCGCTACCTCGCGCCCGTCGTGCCACGTCGCGCGGTGCACCTGGCCGATGCTCGCGGAGGCGGCCGGCTCGTCGTCGAAGTGCGCGAACCGGCCCACCCAGGACCGGCCGAGCTGCTCGGCGAGCACGCGGTGGGTCTGCCGGGCAGGCATCGGCGGCGCGGCCGACTGCAGCTTCGTGAGCGCCTCCCGGTATGGCTGCGCCATGTCGTCCGGCACCGCGGCCTCGAACACGCTCAGGGCCTGCCCGAACTTCATCGCGCCGCCCTTGAGCGTGCCCAGCACCTCGAACAGCTGCTCAGCGGCCTTGGCGGAGAGCGTCGCGCTCACCTGCTCAGCGCTCTGCCCCGCCAGTCGCTTGCCCCAGCCGCCCACCGCTCGTCCGGCGATGCCGAGAGGAAGGCTCGCCAGCTTCGCGGTTCGGGCCGCGCCGCGGCGCGGCATGGCGGAATCGCGGTCTCCGGTACGGTCGCGAAAGTCGGTCACTCTGCGATTCTGCCTTGGCGAGCACGAAGCCCGCAGCTTGCTGACGGCACCCAGGTGTGTGCTACGTCTCTTGCGGCACCTCCTCGGCAGCCTCCTCCGCCGGTGCGGGGCCTTCCTCGACGGGAACGGGCGCTCCGCAGCCGCAGTCCGGGTGCGGCTCCCAGACCCGGCGGTGCACCTTTCCGTCGAAGTTGTCGATCTCGAGCGTGGCGTTCCAAGCCGGCGGCGGGGTTTCGCTCGGAGACAGCAGCCGCATCGCCTGCGCGACGGCGAGCGAGGCGCACGCGTGCACGGCGCCGAGGTCAGCCCGCGGGACCCGGCCTACCAGCTGCGTCGCGATCCTCGGCCACGACAGATCCGCGTCGGTCCGGTGCAGGTCGCAGCAGCGGAGGCAGGCGCTGCGACCGGGCACCACGAGCGGACCGACGATGCCCGTGCCCTCGCACACCCGGACCGGCAGGTGCGAGGTGGCCGAGTCGACCAGTTCGGCCACTTCTTCCGGCGGCGGGACGAGCGTGTCGGTGAGTAGAACGAGATCGGGGAGGCGGCGCTGGTTGCGGGCGGTGGTGACGTCGGGCGCTACTCGGGCGACGACGGTCCGGATCGCCCGTTGCCTTGGTTGGCCCAGCTCAGCGGGGGTGAACCCGGAACCGAGATCGGCTTCGGTGACCGTGCCGGACGCGCGGATGTCGAGGTGCCCGACCCCGGACGTCGCGAGCAGCGCGGCGACTGCCACGGCGATCCGTCCGCTGCCGTGGACCGCGATGAGGCTTTGCCAGCGCCGGTCCGTGAGCGCTGGCTGGTAGTGCCGGGCCCGCAGCGACCACAAGCCGGTCTCGACCCGTTTCATGTTCTTCTTCGCCGCTTCGGTGACCAGGCCGAGCGCGGTCAGTTGCTTCAGCAGCAGGTGGAACTGGTCCCGGTGTTCGCCTACAGCGAGCAGGACGGCGTCGAGCGCGCGGCGTCCGTCGAGCCTGCGCACGCTGTCGACAATCGCCGCGGGCAGGCCGCCGGCGATGACGCCGTGGCGGGGGTCGAGGCCGAACTGGATCTCGTCGCCGTCGCGTTCGAGCACGTGGAGGCCCGGAAGCAACGTCGGATAGGCCGGGAGGAGCACGTCCGGCGGCGGAACACTGGACAAGGTCATGCGGCCAGCTTGGCAGCTCCGGAATGCCACTCGCGGGTGAGAAGCTGAGTTGTCCACAGGGAAATCTTGTTGTGGACAAGTCCGGGCTGTGACCTTTCGGCGCTCCAAGTTGTCGGTGCTGAGCCTTACCGTTGTCGGGTGGTCGAAGCACGGACGCCCTCGCTGAGGGGCAGGGGCGAAAACGCCCCGTCGGACACTTCTCAACACAAGGTCGAGGTGCGGCGCAGCCAGCGCAGGCACCGGACGGTCACCGCGTACTGGAATGACGACACCCTGGTCGTCCTGATCCCGGCACGGATGACGCGCAAGGAAGAGAAACACTGGGTCGCGGAGATGGAGCGCAGGCTGCTGCGCTCGGGAGGACGGAAGGCAGCGCCGCCCAAGGCGCCGGACGCGGCGTTGCTGGCGCGCTGCGCGATGCTCGGGGCGAAGTACCTGGACGGGAAGGCGCTGCCGGCCAGCGTGCGGTGGGTGCCGCCGATGCGGACGAGGTGGGCGTCGTGCACTCCGGTGGACGCGACGATCCGGGTCAGCGAGCGGCTTCAGCGGGTGCCGCAGTGGGTGCTGGATTACGTGCTGGTCCATGAGCTGGCGCACCTCCGGGAGCCGGGGCACGACGCGGCGTTCTGGGAGCTGGTGAACCGGTATCCGAAGACGGAACGGGCGATCGGGTATTTGGAGGGGCTTTCGGCGGCTGCTGGGTGGGGGATTTCGGTGGAGGACTGAGTCTGGGTCTGGGGTGGCTGGGTCGGGGAGGGGTGGCTGGGCAGGCGGGTGGGGATGGTTCGGGCAGGGAGGCGACGGCGGCTCCGGGCGTGCTGGGCGGCCCAGGGATGGGCAGGAGAGGGCTGCGCGGGGCGGGCGGCGGCTTCGCGGACGATCGGGGGGTTGTGCGGACGGGAGCAGCTGGCTGGGGCTGGGCGCGTGTGCCGGAGGGATGGGTGGTGGTCGCGGCTGGGAGGGGCCCAGAAGGCGTCTGCGGTGGAGCCGTCGGGGACAGCTGGGGGAGAAGTTGTGGATAGCACCGCCGGATGGAGCCGTGAAAGGTAGCGGTGGGGAGTTGTTGTGGGGAGGCGGCCGTTGGAGTGAACGGCAGCGATGGGGAGGAGTTGCGGGGAGACGGCGGACGGATCGGCCCGTGGACGGCAGCGGTTGGGCGGGATTCGTGGACCGCGGTGGCTGGCTGGAGCGGTGAACGGCAGAGGCGATGGAGTGGACAGAGGCGGTGGGGTGGAGTCCCGGACGGCGGCGATGGGTGAAGCGGTGAGCGGCGGCTGGGTGGAGCCGTGAAGGCGGTGGCTGGGTGGTGCCGTGGAGGCGGCGGGGCGGAGTGGTGAACGGCTGCGGGGCGAAGCCGTGGAAGGCAGCCGCGGATTGACCGTGAAAGAGCTCTGAGGGGCTGGGCATGCTCGGCGGATGTTGGGCGTGCAAATGCCACGCGGACCGTCTCAAGATGGTGAGACGGTCCGCGCGGTGGGTGTGGCCGGGTGGGAAGGCGGGGCTCAGGAAGGGGAGTTGCCTTCGTCCTTCTTCCCCTCGTCCGTGGGGGGCTCGGCACCGGAGTTCTCGGTCCCGGAGTCGGCGTCCTTGGCCTCTCGGGCCTCGCGCTCGGCCTTCTCCGTGCGTTCCAGTTCCGCGATCGGGTCCAGGTCCGATTCGAGGCCTGGCTGTTCGGTCATCCGGTCGGCGAAGTCCAGGGGTTCGTCCAGGTCTTCGGCGGTCGGCATGAGGTCTGGGTGCGACCAGAGGCCGTCGCGTTTTTCGAGGCCGTGGCGGTCTCCGACGAGTTTCCACAGGGAAGACGCGGCGCGCATCCGGCGCGGGCGCAGTTCCAGGCCTACCAGCGTCGCGAAGGTCTGTTCGGCTGGGCCGCCGGTCGCGCGGCGGCGGCGCAGCGTTTCGCGCAGGGCCTCGGCTCCCGGGAGGCGGTCGCCGATGGCCTCGGCCACCACCACGTCCACCCAGCCTTCCACCAGGGCCAGCAGGGTTTCCAGGCGCTTCAGCGCCGCCTGCTGTTCGGGCGTGGTCTGCGGTTCCAGCAGGCCGGACGACATCGCTTCTTCGATGCTCGCCGGGTTCGACGGGTCGATGCTTCCGGCCAAAGACTCCAGCGCGGAGGTGTCGACGGTGATTCCGCGGGCGAACTCCTCGACCGTCGCCAGCAGGCGTTGCCGCAGCCACGGCACGTGCGCGAACAGTCGTTGGTGCGCGGCCTCGCGCGCGGCCAGGAACACCAGCACCTCGCTGGCGGGCAGCTCCAGGCCCTCGGTGAACTTCTCGATGTTCGCGGGCAGCAGCGCCGACGTCGTGGCCGGGCCCAGCGGCAGGCCCACCTCGGTCGACGTGAGCACTTCCTGCGCGAGCTGCGCCAGTGCGTTGCCGAGCTGGGAGCCGAACGCCATCCCGCCCATCTGGCCCATCATCGACAGCAGCGGGCCGGCCGCCTGCTTGGCCTCCTCCGGCAGCGCCTGCATCCACGCCCCGGACACCTGCTGCGCCACCGGGTCGCACAGCCGCTGCCAGGTCGGCAGCGTCTTCTCGACCCAGGTGCGCGCCGACCACGACACCGTCGAGGTCGCGCCCGCGGGGAGGATCGTCGCCGCGTCGAGCCACAGTTCCGCCAGGTGCGCGGCGTCGCGGACGGCGGTGGCGGAGTCGCCGCCGCTCTCGGACGCGAAGCCGATCTTGGCGTCGTCCCGCCCGCTCAGGTTCTGGAGTGCGATCTGCTTCGCCAGGTCGTAGTTGACCGGCCCGCTCGACGAGCCCGCCTGGCTCAGCATCTGGCCCAGCTGGCTCAGCATCTGCCCGAGCTGGTTGAACGCCTCGGCTCCGCCGGGCTGGCCCGGGTTCGAGGGGTCGTTGTCGCCTCGCTTGTCGGGATCGGGCGGTCCGAAGCCGAACGGGGGATTGCTCATAGCTCCACCGTACGCGGGTACGACCCGGCTCAGCGCGTCAACCGTGGCCTTCACCGGGAAGCGAACACAGTCACCGTACGCTGTCGCTCGTGACAAAACCGGACGAGGACACCGCGAACCAGTCCCGCCGCGCCGAGCCGTCGCGCGCGCCGGCCCGCAGCGACCGGCGGCTGACCCGCCGCGGATGGACGATGCTGGTCAGCGGCGTGCTGTTCCTGGTGTTCGTCGTGGCCGGGTTCCTGGTCCAGGTGCCGTATGTCGCGATCAGCCCCGGGCCCACCTACGACACCCTCGGCCGCGACGCCGCGGGCAACCCGGTGATCCAGGTCAAGGGGCAGCAGACCTACGGCACCAGCGGCGAACTGCGGATGACCACCGTCTCGCTCAACGACGGCATCAACCTCTTCACCGCGCTCGGCCTCTGGGCCAGCGGCCGCTACGCGCTCGCGCCGCGCGAGGAGTACTACAAGCCGGGCGAGACGAACGAGCAGGTCAAGCAGGAGAACATCCAGCAGCTGCAGAACTCGCAGAGCAACGCACAGGTCGCCGCGCTGCGCCACCTCGGCTACCCGGTGCAGGTCGTCGCGAAGCAGATCGTGTCCGGCAGCCCGGCCGACCACATCCTCGCCCCCGGCGACAAGCTCATCGCGGTCAACGGCAAGCAGGTGCGCGAGGCGGGCGAGGTCGCCGCCTCGATCGCCAACACCAAGCCGGGTGACACCGTCCAGGTCACCTTCCAGCACCTCGGCCAGCCGGAACGCACCGTGCCGGTCACGCTCGCCCAGCGCGACGACCGCACCCAGGGCTTCCTCGGGCTGACCGCGGTCGACCGCGCGGTCGCGCCGTTCTCCGTCGACATCTCGCTGCAGGACGTCGGCGGCCCGTCGGCCGGGCTGATGTTCACCCTCGCGATCATCGACCGGCTCACCCCGCCCGGGAAGCCGGGCAGCGACCTCGCGGGCGGCCGGCACATCGCGGGCACCGGCGAGATCAGCGAAACCGGCCAGGTCGGGCCGATCGGCGGGATCTCGTTCAAGGTCGTCGGCGCGAAGGAAGCGGGCGCGACCGACTTCCTCGTCCCCGAGCACAACTGCGCCGAGGCCAAATCGGCCGCGCCGGAAGGGCTCAACCTGATCAAGGTGACCAACCTGGACGACGCGCTCAAGCAGCTGGACAACCTGAAGGCCGGTCGCCCGACGGCGCACTGCTGACCGACCCCACCAAAAACAGAAGGGCCCGTTGCGGAAGCACCGGGCCCTTCGTCGTCGGCGCGAGATCAGGGCTGCAGGGTCGCCTTCAGCGCTTCCACCAGGTTCGGCGCGAGATCCGGGCTTTCCACCAGCTCGTCGACCGCGGTCTCGTCCTCGTCGCCCGGCTGGACGCCGCGCAGCCGCATCACGCACGCCGCGTCTCCTTCGCGCAGGACGGCGGCCACCAGCCGGGCCTCGGTGCGGCGCGGGTGGTCCGCGGCGGCGCGGCGGAGGCTTTCGGCGTCCGCCTCGGCGATGCCTTCGAGTTCCGCCTCCGCGTCCGGGGGCAGCACGATGATCTCCTGCGCCAGCGCGCAGCCGACCACGATCTCCGGCCACGCGATCCGGCCGAGCGATTCGGCGAGGTCGCCGTCCGGCAGCGCCTCCTGGGCCACCGGCGTCAGCGGGTTCGCCCGGTCGAGCTGACCGGCCAGCTCCGGCTGCTCGTCCAGCAGCGCCGCGGTCGGCACCAGCGCGAACAACTGCGGCGGCTGATTCCAGCCCGCGGACGCGACGAACTCTTCGACTTCCCGGGCCAGCCCGGCGACAGGGTGGGCGGCAGACGGCTCACTCGGTGGCATGGCGACCATCGTGTCAGGCGTCCCCGCGACGCGCCGCGCGTGCCCGGTTTGGGCGGTCCCGGGAACTCGCGGCACCATCCGTAGAGTTAGAGGTCACGGGGGACACCGCTGTCCCCGGAGAACGTGTTCACGAAGACAGGAGCATTGCCGTGGCGACTCGGCCCCCGGTGAGCCTGAAGCTGTCCCGGCGCAGCCGGATCCTTCTCATCATCGCCGCGGTGATCGTGCTGGCCCTGCTGGCCGGCGTCCGGTTGCTCGACACCTACGTGGACTGGCTGTGGTTCGGCGAGTTGCAGGCGCGGTCGGTGTTCACCACGCAGGTGGTCACCCGCATCGTGCTCTTCTTCGCGGTGGGGCTGCTGGTCGGCGGGGCGCTGGCGGTCAGCCTGCTGATCGCCTACCGCACGCGTCCGGTGTTCGTGCCGGTGTCCGGCCGCGACGATCCGCTGTCGCGCTACCGCTCGGTGATCGTCAGCCGGATCCGGCTCTTCGGCATCGGCATCCCGGTGCTCACCGGCGTCATCTCGGGCGCCTCGGCGAGCGGGGACTGGCAGACGATCCAGCTGTTCCTGAACGGCACCTCGTTCGGGCAGAAAGACCCCGAGTTCGGCATCGACCTCGGCTTCTACGCGTTCTCGCTGCCGTTCGTGAACTGGCTGCTCGGCTGGCTGTTCGTCACCGTCGTCGTCTCGTTCTTCGGCGCGCTGATCGCGCACTACATCTTCGGCGGCATCCGGCTCGCCGGCCGCGGCGGCCAGCTGGCCGGCCCGACGCGCGCGCAGCTCGCCATCACGGTCGGGCTTTTCGTGCTGCTGAAGGCGGTCGAGTACTTCTTCGACCGGTACAACCTGCTGCTGTCCGACCGGAACATGCCGCTGTTCAACGGAGCCACCTACACCGACCTCAACGCGGTGCTCCCGGCGAAGCTGATCCTGCTGTGCATTTCGGTGATCTGCGCGATCGCCTTCTTCGCGGGCGCTTTCCTGCGGAATCTGCAGCTGCCGGCGATTTCTCTGGTCCTGCTGATCCTCTCCGGCGTCCTCGTCGGCGTCGCCTGGCCGGCGATTCTCGACCAGTTCTCGGTCAAGCCGAACGCCAACGAGAAGGAAGCGACGTCGATCCAGCGCAACATGGACGCGACGCGCGCGGCCTACGGCCTCACCAACGTCAAATACGAGCAGTACCCGGGCAAGACCGAAACCACCGCGGACGCGGTGAAAGCCGACACCGGCACGGTCTCCAACATCCGGCTGCTCGACCCGAACATCCTCAGCGACACCTTCACCCAGCGCGTCGGCCGCGAGAACTTCTACGGCTTCCCGTCCAAACTGGACATCGACCGGTACACCATCGGCGGCACCACGCAGGACTACATCGTGGCCGCCAAGGAAATGAAGACCGACGGGCTCACCGGCAACCAGAACAACTGGATCAACAAGCACATGGTCTACACGCACGGCAACGGCTTCGTGGCCGCGCCCGCGAACACGATCGACCGTGCGGTGAAGGATTCGAACTCCGACGGCGGCTACCCGATCGCCACCACGAGCGACACCAGCAACCCCACCGGCGCCGGCTCGGTCAACGGCCAGCCGGGGATCAAGGTCGACCAGCCGCGGATCTACTACGGCGAGCTGACCAACCAGTCCGACTACGCGATCGTCGGCGGCACCCCGGGCAAGGCCCCCGGCGAATACGACACCGACGCCCAGCGCGGCTACCTCTACCAGGGCAAGGGCGGCGTCTCGCTCGACAACTGGTTCAACCGGCTGATGTTCGCCGCCGAATACCGCGAACCGAAGATCCTCTTCTCCGACGCCATCGGCGACGGCTCGAAGATCATGTACAACCGCGAACCGCGCGACCGCGTCGCGAAGGTCGCCCCGTGGCTCACCCTCGACGGCGACCCGTACCCGGCGGTGGTCAACGGCCGCATCCAGTGGATCGTCGACGGCTACACCACGCTCGACAACTACCCGTACGCCCAGCAGACGCAGCTCGGCGAGGCCACCAACGACTCGCTCAACGGCGTCACCAAACAGGCGAACAACACGATCAACTACATCCGAAACTCGGTGAAGGCGACCGTCGACGCGTTCGACGGCACCGTGAACCTGTACTCGATCGACGACAACGAACCCGTCCTCAAGGCGTGGGAGAACGTCTTCCCCGGCATCGTGAAACCCAGCTCGGAGATTTCGCCGGAACTGCGTTCCCACTTCCGCTACCCCGAGGACCTGTTCAAGATCCAGCGCGAACTGCTCGCCCGCTACCACGTGGAGAGCCCGCAGGAGTTCTACGCGCAGCAGGCGTTCTGGAGCGTCCCGCAGGACCCGACCGAGGACGGCAGCTCCACCACGGCCGGAGCCAACGTCGCCAACCAGCCCGGCTACTACGTCCTCGCCAACGCGGCGGGCGAAGGCAGGCCGACGTTCCAGCTGACGAGCGCGCTCACCGGCCTGCAACGGCAATACCTCTCCGCCTGGATGTCCATCTCCTCCGACCCGCAGGACTACGGGACCATCCGCGTCCTGCGGCTGCCGCCGGCCAGCGGCGCCAACCAGGTCGACGGACCCGTCCAGGTGCAGAACCGGTTCCAGAGCGACCCCCGCGTCGCCCAAGACCGGACCCTGCTGAACAACCCCAACGTCATCCCCATCTACGGAAACCTGATCACGCTGCCGGTCGCCGACGGATTCCTCTACGTCGAACCCGTCTACATCCGCCAGCGCAACCAGCTCAGCTACCCGCAGCTCGCGCGCGTGCTCGTCTCCTACGGAGCCAAGATCGGCTTCGCGTCCACCCTCAACGAAGCACTCGACCAGGTCTTCGGCAAAGGCACCGGCGCGGCGGCCACCACCCCGAAGGAAGGCGAACCCGGCACCACCACGACCCCGCCGACCTCCAGCACCGCCCCGCCGCCGCCCAGCACCGGCGGCAGCAACCCGGCCATGGACAAAGCGGTCGCCGACATCCAAGCCGCGCTCGCCAAGCTCAAGGCGGCACAGCAGTCCGGCAACTTCGCCGACCAAGGCGCCGCGCTCCAAGCACTCGACGCCGCCACCAAGGAATACAACTCCGCCAAACCCACGACGCCGCCCCCGTCCAACGGCCCCACCTCCCAGCCCGGCGGGTGACGTCGGTTACGTAATAGGCACCTGCTTTGCGCCTCCGGGAAACCAAGGCGTAAGGTAGGTCCTACGACGCGGGGTGGAGCAGCTCGGTAGCTCGCTGGGCTCATAACCCAGAGGTCGCAGGTTCAAATCCTGTCCCCGCTACAGAGATGGGAGACCCATCCTCGCCTACTGCGCGAGGGTGGGTCTCTTTCGTCATTGCCCTGGGGGTCGAACCCCCAGACCCCCGCCAGGGGGCAAGCCCCCTGGACCCCCTGAGTGGGTGCGTTGGGTGGGTGGGCTTCGGTTGGTCTTCTCTTGCGTTGGGTTGCCTTTGCTCGCGGAGCGAGCTTGGCCGGGTGGGGGCTTCTCGGTTTGGGTTCGGTTGGGTGGGGGTGGGGCTGTGTCTTTCGGGGGGTTGGTTCTCTCGGGGCAAAGTCGCCTTGAGGGCAAAGGGTTGGGCTTGGGGCGGCAGGTTTAGACCTCTTCTTTTGTCTTGTGTAGAGGGTCGGGAAGTGTTGGGGGAGTTGGAATATTCCGGTGCCGGGGGGGCGGGGCGGGGGTGGTGGGGGTGTGGGGGCGTGGTGTTTTTGTCGGTGAGTGTGGGGTTTTCGTCGGGGGGTTGGGGGGGCGGTCGGTGTTTTTGCTGGTTGGGGGCGTTTGTGGGGGTGGTGTTCGGGGGGATTTTCGGGGGTGTAGGGTTGTGTTTACAACGACGCGGGGTGGAGCAGCTCGGTAGCTCGCTGGGCTCATAACCCAGAGGTCGCAGGTTCAAATCCTGTCCCCGCTACTTGGAAACCAGTCGGGGCTCGTGCGGATGCACGGGCCCCGGCTTTTTTGTGCGCCATTTGGCCGTCGCTCGGGTGGTGGTTGCGGCGCGGTGATCGTTTCGGCGGTGGTTGCGGAGCGTGGCAGAGTCTATTGTGGACATACCTGCGGACTGGGCTGTTAGAGGGGTTACCGCAGGCCACAATGGACTGATTCGTGACCACTGTGGACACAGCGGCGGATAAGTGGGACCGTAGAGGGGTGTCCGAATTGAATGCAACCGCCGCCGCTCTGCTCGGTCTGCTCCACGACGGCCCCGCCACCGGCGGGCAGCTCGTGTCGGGCGCCGACGAGCGCTTCGGCGCCTTCTTCAGTGTCACCCGCAGCCAGGTCTACCGCGAGCTCCCGGCGCTCTCGAAAGAGGGTCTCGTCCGGCTCGGCAAGCAAGGACCCCGTTCGAGCCAGCAGTACGTGCTCACCGCGGCCGGCAAGAAGGCCTTCAAGACGTGGCTCACGTCCGAGGCCGGACCCGACCACCTGCGCAGCCCGCTCATCCTGCGGCTCGTGCACGCTGGCTCCCTGACGGCCAAGCAGCGCACCGCGCTGCTCGACAGCGCCCGCACCACCTACCAGGCGCAGCTCGAAGAGGCCAAAAACGCCACCAAGACCGCCGACGGCCCCTACGCCAAAGCGGTCGCCGAGTTCGCCCAGGCGCAGGCCAAGGCCGCGCTGAAGCTGCTCGACTCGATCCCGCAGGCCTGAGCTCAGGCCCGGCCCCACGACCGGTTCGCGACCGGTCGTGGGTTTTGCCGTAACCTTGTCCGACGTGAGCGATGAGTTCGATGCGGCCCTGAAGGACCTGACCGGCAAGCTGACGCAGATCGAGTCGGTGATGGACCTCGAAGCGCTGCGCGCGCAGGTCGCCGAGCTCGAAGAGCAGGCGTCCAGCCCCACCCTCTGGGACAACGTGGAGGAAGCCCAGAAGGTCACCAGCCAGCTGTCCCACCGGCAGGCCGAGCTGCGCCGCGTCTCCGAACTGCGCCAGCGCCTCGACGACCTGGGCGTCCTCTACGAGCTCGCCGCCGACGAAGGCGACAGCGGCAGCATGACCGAGGCCGAAGGCGACCTCGCCGACCTCGCCAAGGACATCGACGCGCTCGAAGTCCGCACCCTGCTGTCCGGCGAATACGACGACCGCAACGCCGTCGTCAACATCCGCTCCGAAGCAGGCGGCGTCGACGCGGCCGACTTCGCCGAAATGCTGCTCCGGATGTACCTCCGCTGGGCGGAACGCCACGGCTACGCCACCGACGTCTTCGACATCTCCTACGCCGAAGAAGCGGGCATCAAATCCGCCACCTTCAAGGTGACCGCCCCGTACGTCTACGGCACCCTCTCGGTCGAGCAGGGCACCCACCGCCTCGTGCGGATCTCGCCGTTCGACAACCAGAGCCGCCGGCAGACGTCCTTCGCGCACGTCGAGGTCCTGCCCGAGGTCGAGGAAGTCGACCACGTCGACATCCCGGAAAAGGACATCCGCGTCGACGTGTACCGCTCGTCCGGCCCCGGCGGGCAGAGCGTCAACACGACCGACTCCGCGGTCCGCCTCACCCACCTCCCGACCGGCATCGTCGTCTCGTGCCAGAACGAGAAATCGCAGCTGCAGAACAAGGCCGCCGCGATGAAGGTCCTCCAGGCGCGCCTGCTGCAGCGCAAAAAAGAGGAGGAACGGGCCGAAATGGACGCGCTCAAGGACGGCGGCTCCAGCTGGGGCAACCAGATGCGCTCCTACGTGCTGCACCCGTACCAGATGGTGAAGGACCTGCGCACCGAATTCGAGGTCGGCAACCCCAGCGCGGTGCTCGACGGCGACATCGACGGCTTCCTCGAGGCCGGGATCCGCTGGCGCAAGCAGGCGAACGCGGCCTGACCGCCCGAGCAGCGCCGGAACGAGGCGCGGGTCACCCAAGGCACCGGCAACCCGGGCTTAACGGGGCCCATGGGTAGTATGCCGAACCGTGATCCGGCTCGAAGAGGTTTCCAAGGTCTACAAGACCTCGACCCGTCCCGCCCTCGAACGGGTGTCGGTCGAGATCGACAAGGGTGAGTTCGTCTTCCTCATCGGCCCGTCCGGCTCCGGGAAGTCGACGTTCCTGCGGCTGCTGCTGCGGGAGGAAGTGCCCTCCAAGGGGCGGGTCATGGTGTCGAACTTCGACGTCGCCAAGCTCGCCCGGCGCAGGGTCCCCCGGCTGCGCCAGACCATCGGCTGCGTGTTCCAGGACTTCCGGCTGCTGGCCAACAAAACCGTCGCGGAAAACGTCGCGTTCGCCCTCGAGGTCATCGGGAAACCGCGGCCCACGATCCGCAAGGTCGTGCCCGAGGTGCTCGAACTCGTCGGCCTCGACGGCAAAGCCGACCGGCTGCCCAACGAGCTCTCCGGCGGCGAGCAGCAGCGCGTCGCGATCGCCCGCGCGTTCGTGAACCGCCCGCTCGTCCTGCTCGCCGACGAGCCCACCGGGAACCTCGACCCGGACACCAGCCAGGACATCATGCTGCTGCTGGAGCGGATCAACCGCACCGGCACCACCGTGCTGATGGCCACGCACGACCATTCCATCGTGGACTCGATGCGGCGGCGGGTCGTCGAGCTGCAGCTCGGTCGCGTGATCCGCGACGACGCCCGCGGCGTCTACGGCATCGGCCGCTGACGCACCCCGCCCTTTTCCGCCCCGACCCAAGGAATTACGAGAGCGATGCGTGCCAGTTTCGTCTTCAGCGAGGTCGTCACCGGTTTGCGCCGGAACGTCACGATGACCATCGCGATGATCCTCACCACCGCGGTCTCGCTCGCCATGCTCGGCGGCGGTCTGCTCGCCGTGCGCACGATCGACAAGATGAAGGCGAACTTCCTCGCCGAAGTCGAGGTTTCGGTCGCGCTGGTCGACGACGTGAGCGCGAACGACAAGAACTGCACGCAGGCGCTCTGCAACGGGCTCCGCCAGTCGCTGCAGAACAACCCCGGCGTCGAATCGGTCGTCTACGAGAACCGCGACCAGGCCTACGACCGCTTCAAGAAGATCTTCGCGAGCCAGCCCGAACTGCTCGAGCTGACCGGCCCGGAGGCGCTGCCCGCGTCGCTGCAGGTGAAGCTGAAGGACCCGGACCGGTCCGACGCGATCATCAAGCAATACACCGGCCAGCCCGGCGTCAAGAAGGTCGACGACCAGAAGAAATTCCTCGACCGCGTGTTCAACGTCTTCAACGGCGTCCGGAACATCGCGTTCGTGATGGCGCTCATCATGGCCGTCGCCGCACTCCTGCTGATCGCGAACACCATTCAGGTTTCGGCGTTCACGAGGCGGACGGAAGTCGGCATCATGCGCCTGGTGGGCGCGACGCGCTGGTATACCCAGCTGCCGTTCCTCCTGGAGGCGGTGGTCGCCGGCACGGTCGGCGCCGTGCTCGGGGTGGTGTTCCTGCTTCTGACGAAGCTGTCCTTCCTCGACACGGTCTTCACCGGCGAAGTGTTCCCGCAGATCACCACCCTCGAGGTGCTGTTCCCGGTCGCGCCGATCCTGCTGGCGGTGTCGATCGTGATCTCGGCGATCACCGGCTACGTCACGCTGCGGCTGTACGTGCGCCACTAGCCGCTCTTCTTCGCACCCGAACCGCCCGGCGAACGTTTTCGCCGGGCGGTTCGCGCGTTTCAGCCGCCTTCGCCCAGCACCTTGACCGCGCGCGCCAGGAGCGCGCGCAGCAGCTGCTCCTCTTCCGGCTCGAACTCCGCGGACAACCGCGCCTCCACGGCGAGCGCGGCTTCGTTGGCCTTGCGGAAGACCGCGTGCCCGGACCGCGTCAAGCGCGCGATGAGCACCTGCGCGTGCACCTCAGAGGGGGTGCGCTCGACCAGGTTCTTCGACTCCAAAGTGGACAGCAGGGACGTCATGCTCTGCGGGGTCACGCAGCACACCCGGGCCAGCTGCGCCCCGGACAGCGGCGCGACCGACAACGCGTGCATCGCCGCGTACTGCGGAACCGACAGCCCGAACGGCTTGAGGACGCGGCCTTTCTCCGCCATCAGGGCCACCTCGGCGCGCTTGAGGTGATTGCCGAGTCGCGGGTCCAGCTTCTCCGCGATCCGCTCTTCGACGCCCATTGCGACCTCCTAGCCCGCCCCCAAGCTATCAGCCTTCGAACACTCCCTCGGCCCCTGCGACTTGACATCAGCGTACGAATGCTGCTTCGATCGCTGTTGTCTATCAGGCTTCGAATGGTTTAGGTGGGGGATCTTCATGGGGGTCATCGCCGCGCCGCGGCGGGTCGAGCCGGGTCTCACGTTGTTCGCGGTTTGCGCGGCGATCGTGCTGGTCCCGGTCACGGCGACCGGTGCTTCGCTCGCGCTGCCCGACATCAGCGGCAGCCTCGCCACCAGCCTCTCGTCCGCGCAGTGGGTGGTGAACGCGTTCTTCCTGACCTTCGCCAGCTTCATGGCGATCACCGGTTCGCTGGCCGATCTGACCGGACGGCGGCGGATGTTCGCCGCCGGCATCGGGCTGTTCTGCGCCGCGATGCTGGCGGCCGCGTGCGCGCCGGCGATCGGGGTGCTGATCGCCGCCAGGGCGCTCGCCGGGATCGGCGCGGCCTGCGTGATCACCGGCGGCAGCGCACTGCTCGCGCACGCTTTCGAGGGCGCCGCGCGCACGCGGGCGTTCGGCGTGTTCGGCACGGCGATCGGGCTCGGCCTGGCGTTCGGTCCGCTGGCCGCCGGGGTATTGGTGACGTCGCTGGGCGGCTGGCGGATGTTCTTCGGCATCGCCGCGGTGGTTGTGCTGCCGTTGCTGGGGGTGGTGCCGAAGCTCGCCGAATCGAAGGACGCGCATCCGGCCGGTCCGGACTGGCCGGGTGCGCTCGCCTTCACCCTCGGGCTGTCGCTGTTCGTGCTCGCGCTGGTCGAGGGCCCGGAACTCGGCTGGGACAGCCCGCTGGTGCTGGCCTCCTTCGCCGGGTTCGCGGTCCTGCTGGCCGGGTTCGTGGCGATCGAACGCCGCGCGGAACACCCGATGATCGACGTGTCGTTGTTCGCTCAGCCGCGGTTCCTGGCGATCTGCGCGATGCCGGTGCTGCTGGGATTCGGTTTCGTGGCGCTGCTCATCGTGCTGCCCGCGTATTTCATGGCGGTGGACGGCATGAGCGCGCTCGCCGCCGGGCTGCTGCTGATGCTGCTCACCGGGCCGACGCTGGTCGTGCCGGTGGTGGTCGGTTCGATCGCGCACCGGGTGTCGCAGCGGCTGCTGCTGGTGACGACCCTGGTGCTCGTCGCGGTCGGGGCGGCCTGGCTGACGGTGGTGCACCCGGGTGCGGAAACCGGGGAGATCGCCGGGCCGCTGCTGTGCGTCGGGGCCGGGTTCGGCGTTTCGCTGGCGATTCTCGACGGCGCTGCGGTGTCGTCGGTGGAACCGGCTCGGGCCGGGATGGCGGCGGGGGTGTTCAACACGATGCGGCTGGGCGGGGAATCCGTCTCGATCGCCGTGCTGGGCTCGCTGCTCGCCGCGGTGACCCAGTCCCGGCTCGGGTCCGGATTGGGGCCGGAGCGGGCGGGCGCGATCACCGCGAAGCTGCTGCAAGGGGAAATGACCGGCGGTGCACCGGCGGCTGCTGCGTACACGAGCGCACTGCACGTCGGGCTTTGGACCATCGCCGCCATATCGACGCTCGGCGCGATCGCGGTCGGGCTGCTTACCAAGGAAGGGGAAACGGCATGAGTGCACGGGTTTGGCTGATCACGGGGGCTTCGTCGGGGTTCGGCCGGGAGCTGGTGGTCGCCGCGCTGGCGGCGGGGGACACCGTCGCGGCGGCGGTGCGGCGTCCGGAATCGGTCGCTGACCTGGTCGCGAGTGCGCCGGACCGGATCTCGGCGGTGCGGCTCGACATGACCGACGAGGCGCGGATCGAGCCGGCGGTGGCCGAGGTGCTCGACCGGTACGGCCGGATCGACGTGCTGGTCAACAACGCGGGCCGGGGACTCATCGGAGCGGCCGAGGAAGTCACCGCCGCCGAGCTGCGGGCCCTGATGGACCTCAACTTCTTCGGCCCGGTCGCGCTGACCAAGGCGGTGCTGCCGCACCTGCGGGAGCGGGGGAGCGGGGCGATCGTGCAGATGAGCAGCCAGGCCGGGCGGTTCGCGTTCGGCGGCGTCAGCGCGTACGCCTCGACCAAGTTCGCGCTCGAAGGCTGGTCGGAGGCGCTGGCGGAGGAACTCGAGCCGTGGGGCGTCCACGTGCTGATCGTCGAGCCGGGCGCCTTCCGCACGGCGTTCAACGAGCCGGGAGTGCTGCTGTTCACGCAGGAGGGCGGGGCGTACCGCGAGCAGCTCGGGCCGATTCGCACCCACCTGGCCGAGGTGGCCGGCCGGCAGCCGGGCGACCCGGTCAAGGCCGCCGAGGCGATCCTCGCCGCGCTGGCCGCCGAACGTCCTCCGCTGCGGCTCGCGCTGGGCACGGACGCGGCCGACAACGTCGCGGCCAGCTACGAGCGCGGGCAGGCGGAGCTGGCGGCGTGGGAAAAGGTCGCCAGGAGCACTGACTTCGCTGGGTGACCGGCCGTAAACCGGCGTGCTTGATCACCTGTGCGGCACGTAAACTGGCCGGTATGCCCAAGGAACGTGGACAGAAGGTCATCGCGTCGAACCGCAAGGCTCGGCACGACTACTCCATCCTGGACACCTATGAGGCCGGGATGGTGCTGCAGGGCACGGAGGTCAAAAGCCTCCGGGCCGGCAAGGCCTCCCTGGTGGACGCGTTCGCGACGGTGGACGACGGCGAGGTGTGGCTGCGCAACGTCCACATCCCGGAGTACACCCAGGGCACCTGGACCAACCACATGCCGCGGCGCACGCGGAAGCTGCTGCTGCACCGGCGAGAGATCGAACGGCTCATCGGCAAGACCAAGGAAAGCGGTCTGTCGCTGGTGCCGCTGTCGATGTACTTCAAGGACGGCAAGGTCAAGGTCGAGATCGCGCTGGCCAAGGGCAAGAAGGCCTACGACAAGCGGCAGACGCTGGCCAAACGCGACGCGCAGAAGGACATCAGCCGCGCGATGGGGCGGGCGCTGAAGGGCCGGTTCACGGAGTGAGCGCCGGCCCGGCCGCCGATGCCGACGTCCCGGGCTGGATCGCCGGGCTCGGCCTCGACGGGATCGTCGACCTGCACGTCCACTTCCTGCCGAAGTCCGTGCTGGACAAGGTGTGGGCCTATTTCGACCGCGCCGAGCAGCACTACGGCACGCCGTGGCCGATCCACTACCGCACGCCGGAGGCGGAGCGGATCGAAACGCTGCGCGCGCTGGGCGTGAAAACGTTCGCGCCGCTGGTGTATCCGCACAAGCCGGGCATGGCGGAGTGGCTCACGTCGTGGGTGCTGGAGTTCGCCGAGCAGGTTCCGGAAGCCGTGCCCACCGGCACGTTCTATCCGGAGCCTGCTGCGGCGTCCTCAGTGGACAGTGCGTTGCGCGCGGGAGCCCGGTGTTTCAAGGCACACGTGCAGGTCGGGGCGTATGACCCGCGGGACGAGCTGCTCGACCCGGTGTGGGGCTCGCTGTCCGACGCGGGCGTGCCGGTGGTGATCCACTGTGGACACGGGCCGTTGCGCGGCGATTTCACCGGGCTCGAGGTGTTCGAGGAAGTCCTGCAGCGGCATCCGCGGCTCACCGCCGTCCTCGCGCACGCCGCGATGCCCCAGTTCACCACCGCGTTCGAGCTGATGGCCCGCTATCCGCGAGTGCATCTCGACACCACCATGGTCGGCGTGCCGTTCGCGGAGGCGATGTCGCCGCTGCCACCGGACTGGACGGCCCGGCTGGCGGAGGTCGCCGACCGCGTGGTGCTCGGCACCGACTTCCCGAACATCCCGTACTCCTACGCCACGCAGCTGCGGGCGATCGCCGGCTGGGCGGCCGACGATCGCCTTGGCGAGCCGTTCCTGCGAGCGGTGCTGCACGACACCCCCGCGAAGCTGCTCAGCGTTTGACCGGCACGAGGGCCCGGCTCAGCGCCACTTGCCGTCCAGCCAGCGCGTACCCGGCCGCGACCAGCGCGACCCAGGGCAGCGGACCGGTCAGCAGGTGGTCGCTCAGCGGGGCGAACCCGTGCGCGGCCAGGCCGAGGAGACCGCCGGAGGCGAGCAGGCCGGCCAGCACCAGCTGCGGCGTCCGAGCGGTCACGACCAGGCCGTCCGGCTGCGTCTCGAAGCGTTCGAACAGCCGCAGCAGGCCCAGCAGCACCGCGCCGCACACGGCGAGCCAGGCAGGCACCATCAGGAACCACATCGACGAACCCGGGGCCGGCGTCGAGTAGCCGAGGCCCAGGACGGTCACGCCGGAAACCACGACCAGCGCCGGCATGTGCCAGAGATAGACCGACATGAACCGCGGGCTGAGCCAGCTGAGCGCGGCGGTGACGCGGGGGAGCGAGACGAGCTTGTCGCGGAAGGCCAGCAGGAATCCGATCTGACCGAGCGCGAGGAACAGCAGCAGGACGGTCGGCGGGCTCATGTTGGACACCGGCGCGCCCGGCATGCCGATCATGCTCGCCGGGTACGGACCGAACGCGACCAGCAGGGCCGTCACCCCGAAACCGGCGGCGGACACGGCGAGCGCGGCCCGGCGGCCGAGCAAGCCGAGGCGGCCTTCGACGTAGTGGAAACCGAGCTGGTGCACCGCGACCCAGACGATGACGGCGTTGGCGTAACCGAGCAGGCCGAGGTCGGAAAACCTTGCTACGTCAACGAGAACGCCCAATCCGGCCAGTACCGCTGGCACCGCGAGTCCCCAGCGCCGATGTGCGGCGACCATCAGCGGCGTGAGCAGCACGGTGAGCAGGTAGACCGAGAGGAACCAGAGCAGCTGCGCGGCGATCGCGCTGGCCACCTGGACCGGTTGTGGAGGAACTCCCATGCCCTGCAACAGATCCGGCACGACGAGCCACACCGCCATCAGCGGCAGAACGGGAACGAGCAGCCGCCGCACGCGTCCGGCGAACCAGGTGCGGGTGGATTCCGCGCGGCGCAAGGAAATCAGGTTTGCCGCGCCACCAGCGAAAAAGACCAATGGCATGACCTGCGAAGCCCACGTGATGATCCACCAGTCAGGTGTCGCGAGGGCGTTGCCGGTGGCGAGAGTGTTGCCGGAGAAGGAAAGCACCGGCATCGTCCAGTGCTGCGCGACCACCGCGAGGATCGCCCCGGCACGCACTACGTCGAGAAATGTGTCCCGGGTCGCCCTGGTGCCGCGGGTCTGCAGCTGGCTCGTCGTCATGCTGACGAGCTTGTCGGTTTCCGGGCTGCTAAACAGCGGTGCAGACCACCGAAAACGGGGTCGGGTCAGCAGGAGGCGAAAGGTGGGGTTCGCCCTACCCGGCTAGGAGAGGGTGTCCGGCTCCGGTTCGGACTCGTGCGCCTGTACCCGGTAGGCCCAGCCGTTCTCGGTGAGGCCGAGTTCGTACCGCGTCTCGATTTTCGGGCCGCCGTGCAGGTGGATGTGGCGCACGACGGTGCCCGGAACCGGTTCCTCGTCGGCGAGTTCCTGCACCCGGCCGTCGAGCGGGCCGCCGAAGAAGCGGACGCTGCGGTCGGACATCGGATACTCCTCGCTCGGTTCGGGCGGCATCAGTCCATGGTAGGCGAGGAACCCGGCGCGAGGCTGCCGTCAGTTCGAGTGAGGGGGGGTTACCGGCCGAGGTAGGTCAGGACCGCGCGAACCCGGCGATGTTCTTCGGAACTGGCCTCGAGACCGAGCTTCGAGAAGATGTTGCCGATGTGCTTTTCGACCGCGCCGTGCGACACGACCAGCGAGTTCGCGATGGCGTTGTTGGACAGTCCCTGCGCCATCAGGCCGAGTACTTCGGACTCGCGCGCGGTGAGCGAATCCAGCGGGTTGCGGCGGCCGCGGGCCATCAGCTGGGCGATGACGTCCGGGTCGATGGCGGTGCCGCCGTCCGCGACGCGCCGGACCGCGTCCAGGAACTCGTCCACGTCGGCGACGCGCTCTTTCAGCAGGTAGCCGACGCCGCCGGCGCCGCCGGACAGCAGCTCGACGGCGTAGCTTTCCTCGACGTACTGCGAGAGCACGAGCACCGGCAGGCCGGCGATCTCCTTGCGAGCCGCCAGCGCCGCGCGCAAGCCCTCGTCGGTGAACGTCGGCGGCATCCGGACGTCGACGATCGCCAGGTCAGGACGGTGTTCGGTGATCGCGCCGAGCAGGTCGTCGCCGTTGTCGACCGCGGCGACGGTCTCGATGCCCTCGTCGGCGAGCAACCGGGTGACCCCGGCCCGAAGCAGCACGGCGTCTTCGGCGATCACTACCCGCATCAAGGCCCCCAGGTCCGTGAGTGAAAAGCTCCCGGAGGCTATTCACTCACGGACGGGTCACCATTGACACGGCAGGTCCGCTCTGATGACCGTCGGCCCGCCGACCGGGCTGACGACGGTGATCACGCCGTCGATGGTCGCCGCGCGGTCGGCCAGCCCGGCGAGCCCGCCGCCGGGGCGGACCTCCGCGCCGCCGTGGCCGTTGTCGGTGATCTCGGCGATGACGTGCGTGTCCGAGCGCCACACCTTCACCGACGCCTCGGTCGCGCCGGAGTGCTTGGCGATGTTGGTGAGGGTCTCGCCGACGATGAAGTACGCCGTGGTCTCGACCGCGGCCGGCGGGCGGGGCTCGACGTCGACGCGCACGTCCACCGGGATCGGCGACTTCGCGGCCTGCGCGGACAGCGCCGCGTCGAGACCGCGGTCGCCCAGCACGGCGGGGTAGATGCCGCGGGCGAGGTCGCGCAGCTCCGAAACGGCGAGCTTGGCGTCCGAATGGGCTTCGTCGATCAGCTCGCGGACCGCGTTCGGGTCGTTGTCGAACTTCGACTTCGCCCGGCCGAGGCTCATCGCGACGGCCACGAGCCGCTGCTGGGCGCCGTCGTGCAGGTCCCGCTCGATCCGGCGGCGCTCGGCTTCCGCGGCGTCCACGCCCCGAGCCCGCGACGCCTGCAGGTGCTCGGCCTTCTTTTCGAGCTTCTTCGTGCGGTTCGGGCCCAGCAGGGACAGCGCCAGGTTCCCGTGCAGCCAGCCGAGCCACGGCGTGACCCAGATCGCCATCGGCAGCAGCACGATCGACGCGAGCGCGATCGGCAGCTCCACGATCGACAGCGGGAACGCGGCCATCAGGTACGCCAGATCCCGCCAGGTCGTCGGGTCGGACAGCCGGGTCAGCCAGCGGCGGGTCAGCGGCTGCCCGTCCAGCGGCAGCCGCTCCACCGGGGTGAGCGGGGTGCCGAGCATCCGGCGGGCCCAGCGCCGCTCCAGGTCGCCCGACCAGCGGATGAACCCGGTGACGGCCAGCAGGATCGGGAAGCCGATCCAGATGATGAGCGTCGCCGTGCCGACCGTCCCGCCCACCACGATGAGGATGAACTGCACCAGCCGCAGCACGAACGAAGGGATCATGTACCCGATCGTGCGAGCCGGATGCGGACGAGGGTGCTCCGGAGGCGGGTCTTGCGCAGTCATCCGGCCACCGTGATCCCGTCGATCTCGTTCCACGAGCGCTCCATGCGCCGCCGCTGGGCGACCGTGGGCCGCAGGAACGCGGCCGCGAACGCCGCGTGCCCGGCCGCCAGCCCCTTGGTCAGGGCAACGGCGATCGCGGCGAACAGCACCCCCAGCGCCGCCCACGGCAGCGCGGTCACCGTCGAGTCGACGACGAACCACGGCACATCGTAGCTCGGGAAGGCGTAGACCCCGTCCGGAAGGAAGCGGTAGTAGACCGGCAGCGCGACCAGGCCCAGGCTGACCGCCCACACCGTCACGACCAGCACGAACTCCATCAGGCCCAGCGGGAAGAGCAGGAGCAGGTAGGACAGGTCCCGCCAGGTCGCCGGGTCCTTCACCCGCGTCAGCCAGCGCTCCTTCTGGCCCGACGGAGGCAACGGCAGATACGGATCGTCGACATACACGTCCAGCAGCGCGAACACCCGCCCCCGCTCGACCCGCCCCGCGGTCCGCGCGAACAGCACGAGCAGTGCGAGCAGCGGAACCCCGAGCCACACGACGACCGTCCCCAGCCCAGCCGACCCCAGCGTCACGATGACCGCGAACGAGAGGAGGCCGAAAGGCAGGTTGAGCAGCAGATACGCCAGCGCCCCACCCAACGGCGGAGTGCGGCGCCCGAAACTGCGACCGGCGGGCACGGTGACCATGGCGAGGCTCCCTCACTGCGGAAACTGACCTGCTCAGCATGGCCGGGCGGGCGCCGGCCAACCAGGGGGCGAGCGGGCATCTTCGAGGTGGGGACAGCCCTACCTCCCGCGCAGGCCGATGCCGGAATTACCGGGTTGCCGGACGCGTTATGATGGGGGAGTTAAGAACGCCTACAAGGGGGTGAACGGTTTCGACTCTGGACGTTGAATCAAGGGAAGCGTGCCGGTGCAGGCGAGAGACCACCGTAAGCGTCATCGCAACCTAATAAGCGCCAAGGCCAATAGCCAGCGCGACTTCGCTCTCGCTGCCTGATCGCAGTAGAGCAAGTCTGTCGGCCCGGGGTCGCCTCCGACCCGGTCGCCGGCATCAGCTAGGAGGCTCACCTCCAGTCCCGGCCACGGGGCCTGGCAGGGAAGCAAACAGTGGCTGGGCCCGTCACTTCAGCTTGTTCGCGTGACTGAAGGGGCCAAGCAGAGACACAGCGGACTGCGCACGGAGAAGCCTTGAGGATGCGCTAGAGGACCCGGGTTCAATTCCCGGCACCTCCACTCGATTCGCGGGAGAGCCCTGCCACGCTTGCGCGTTGGCCGGAGCTCTTCTTCGTATCTTCCCTTGGGGGTCGGACCCCCAAACCCCCGCCAGGGGGCTGCGCCCCCTGGACCCCCATCGTGGTGGTTCCGTTGGGTGGGTTGGGGTGGTTTCGTTTGGTGGGAGGGTCCTGCCGCGCTTGTGTGTGGGCCGGGGGCTTCTTTGTATCCGGCTTGGGGGCTGCACCCCCAACGCCCGGCAGGGGTTGTGGCCTCTGAGCCCCGCCGTGGTTGTTTCGTTTGTGGGAGGGGCCTGCCGCGCTTGTGCGTGGGCCGGGCTCTTTTCGTATCTTTCCTTGGGGGTCGGCCTTCCAAACGCGCGCCAGGGGATGCGGGCCCTGGATCCTCCGTCGTGGTGGTTCCGTTTGGGTGGGGTGAGTGAGTGCGCTGGCTGCGGGGTTAGAGGGCGTTGTTTTGGTCGGGGTGGGGGGCGTTGAGGTCGCAGTACGAGTAGAGCTCGGTCCTTTTGTCGTCGGTGTTTTGCGGGATGTGCTGGAGCGGGACGATCCAGGTGCTGCGTTCGCCGGGGGAGCAGGACGGGCTTGCCGGGGGTTGCTGGGGGCTTCCCGCCGGGTTGCCTTTGCCGTCGGGCGGGGCTAGGTCTCCGCCCACGATTTTGCCGTTCGCGTCGCGGAACACGACGGCGGTGCGGCGGCTGGAGAGTGCACGGCAGTTGGCCGATTTTTCTGTGTAGCGGACCGTGTCGGCTGGAGGGGATGCCGGTACTCGGTCGGTGGCTTCGTAGGTGTCTGTCGCCGGGGTGTAGGAGCCGAGTGCGCCCTTTGGCAGCCAGGTGGTGGTCTGGATGTCGACATCGGCCGAGTTGACCTTGTCGTTTCCGCCGACGTTGATGAGTGTCCTGCCGATGCCGACGTGTTCGCCGGGGAGCATGACGGGGACTTCCATGGTCATCGGCGCGCCTTGGATGGGGCCGGGCGGCAGGCCGTTGACCGAGACGATGACTTTGAGCGTGACTTTGGTTCGGTAGGCGATGTGGTCGCTGGTATTGCGCAGCACCGCTCCCATGCTCGCCAACCCGGATGACGACACGCCTTTTTCCGCGACTTCGATCCCGCCCCCGGCGGGGCCGGTTTTCGCCGACACCGGTTGTTCCTTCACCGAATTCGGGATGTCGCAGGGCTTTGCCGCCGATCCGTCGCCACGGGTCAGCACCACTGCGACAACGCCCGCAGCTGCCGCCAGCAGCGCGACGATCGTGACCAGGAGGAGTTTGCGTGTGGTCATTCGTAGTACCGCTTCTTCAGCTCGTCCACTTGGGACTGGAAGTCCTGGATCAGCTTCGCGGCTGCTTCGGAAGCGTCCGCGGCGAACTGCTCTTCGGGCACCTCCCGGACGGTGCCGGGCCGGACCCGCACCGAGAAGTTCTCCATGCCTGCCGCGGAGATCGTGATCCGCTCGTCGCTCGACTTCCCGATCGCCTCGACCTTGGCCCGGTCGGCGAAGAAGTTCGAATCCCGCAGATCATCGGCATCGATGTGCAGGTCGGTCTCGTCGATCGCTGCCCGGTACTGTCGCTGCCACCCGGCCCACAGGAGCCGTGCGAGGCTGGCGAGTGCGTTCTCCAACGCGGATTCGTCGATGAAGTCGTAGACGCTTTCCCCGAACGACACAGTGATGTCCGTGCGGCGGCGCAGCTCCGCTTCGATTTCGGTCCCGGGTGCGTGTACGCGAACCCGAATGCCGTCGAGCCTTTCGGCCAGATCCATCCCGGCCCCTCCTGTCGTCAGTCCGACCGGCCCATGCCGATGTCGCTGGCCAGGTCGTGCTCGTTCATCCCGGCCAGCTTCGGACGTGCGGAGACGAGCTTGTCCTTGTTCGCGTGCACGGCATCGGTCAGCGCTCGCACCTTGTCGGCGATCTGCTGCGTCTCGACCTCCTGGATGTGCCGGGCGAGAGCGTCCACCGCCTGCTTCATCGAGTTGACGATCGTGTCGGCCGAGTCGCCGGACGCCGTGATGTTCGCTATGCCCGCACTGCCTACCGAGGCTGCCGCTCCGATCGCGGCGAGCGGCACGACACCCCCGGTCGCGATAGCTACGACGACGCCGCCGATCGCGCCGACCGCGGAGAGCACCGAGAATCCGAACGTCCACTGGTTCTTTCCGCACCCGCCAGCGTTGTCCAGCGCGTTCTTCGTGTTCTCCGCGATCTTGTCGATATCGTCCCGAGCCTTGGCCCACATCGCCTGGTGCGCTTGGAGCGCGCCTTTGAGCGTGGACAGCATGGTGAACTGATTTCCGACGATCGTTCTGAACGGGTCGAGGAAGCGGGACTTGAACTCCATCGCGGCTTCGCCGGTCCAATCCTGCAGGTAACCGCCATCGGTGGTTATTCTGTCCAGGCACGGGTTCGCCAGACCCACGTCGCTGGTGAGCTGAGTGTTGTGGGTGGGGCTGGTGTTCAGCTTCGCCATGGCCGCGGTGAGGTCGGCGATCAGCGGATCGTATCCGGCTGGATCGGGCATTCTGGAGAACGGCTCGAACAATGCTTCGACGAAGGCGTAATGCCTCCTGAACGACTCGGGATCGTGGACCGCGCCGGATTGTGTCGCGTATTTTTGATCGTGTTCCCTTATCGCCAGCTCGGCGGCTTTCTCCTTGATGTCTTTCGCATGCTGCATCAGCTGGTCGAAAGTCATCGTCTGCCGTCCAGTTCGGGGTCGGTGTGCGCGCGGCGGTTCAGTTCGTCCTTCGCTGCTTGGTCGGTTTCCGCGTACAGCTGCGCGACCTTGCCCAGCGCCGTCGCGGTGTCGTCCAGGTTGGTCTTCGTTTCCTTGAGAAGGCCCTCGACGGACTCGTGCAAGCCGAGATAGGTCCGGTACACCGGCCCGAGTGCGTCGCCTCCGAAGCGGTCCGGGCGCCGCATCGCGTTGGCCACTCCGGCGAGGACGCGTTCGCAGCTGCCGATCGCAGCTGCGTATTCAGCGGAGACCGCGGGAAAGTCAACCTTGGCGGCCCTCTCGAGTTTGTAGAGGTCGACGCCGAATTCCTTGCCTTGATGAACCATGTTTCCCCCTATCGACGTCGGCTCTCGCCTCGGCGGCGACCGGGGTCGACTGGTGGTCCTGCCTGCTCAGCCATGTGCGTCCTCCCTGCGCGCGGGCTCAGTCGGTAGCTCACCAACATCAACTAATGGTAGCCAATCGGTCACCGTATGTCCTAAGAACGTGCTAATTGGCTTATTGGCGGCCTGTTGAGAAGGGGATGCGCGCAGAGCCGGCTCGCGCTGGATGCGCGAGCCGGCTACGTATTCGGGATGGTTGCTACGGCTTTGTTGCGGTAATCGTCAAACTCGTCGGATTTTTCGCACAGCGCGCGGCTCGTTCCCGGTCGGCCGGGGCGACCCTGTCGGACGGCTTGACCAGGGACCAATCGACGTTCGTGAAGCCTGCGGTGTGCAGGACGTCCACGATCGTCGTCGTGGGCCAGTGGTGTACTTCGATTTCCGTGGGTGGCGTGGTGCGGACGGCTACCTTGAACTTGTCGCCTTCGCGCGGGTTTTCCGGGCGGTAGGTGCGGAAGCCGGCCGCGGTTTCGGATTCTTCGCTGGAGTCGGCATTCGCGCTCAGGACCACCAGTCTGCCGCCCGGTTTCAGGTTGGCGTACATGGTTTTCGCCATGGTTTGCATGGTTTCCCGCGTGTCCGCGTAATGCAGGACGTGGATCGCCGTTACCACGTCGAACTCGCCTTGGTGCGGCATGGAAGCCAGGTCTTGGACTTCGTAGGCGATGCCTTGCGGGTTTCGCGCTTCCGCTTGCCGCGCCAGGGCGATCATTCCGGGCGACAGGTCGGTGCCTACCACTTGTGCGGCGCCTAATTGCTTGATTCGGCGGGTGAAACTGCCTTCACCGCAGCCTACGTCCAGTACTCGCCGGCCGCGCAGGTCGCCTAGGAGGTCTTTGAACGAGGGCCATTCCAGGTTTTCCCGGACGAAGCTGATTACCGCTTCGACGTCGGCGAAGGCGGTGGCTACCTGGTCGTACTGGTCGACGGATTCCGTCATCGAGTGTCTCCGTGCTCAGGCCGGGCGGATTGTGGCGTAGCCCTGGCCGGGGTCTGGTTTCAAGGCTGAAGTGTCCGAGAAAATGACGTTCGCCAGAGGGAGGGGCTGGTGGTAGAAATTCAGGGAGGCGTCTACGTCGAAGATTCTGCAAGAGGAGACGAAGAACGGCAGTTCGGCGATGAGGTATTTCTTCGCTTCGGCGATTTGGTCCGGAGTGGCCTCGGCGGTGAGGCCTTTGGCGGCCAGGACTTCTTTGGTCATTTCTGTGCTGGCCGACGCGAGGGCCGGGTCGTCCGCGGTGAGGGTCGCGCAGTGTGCCAGGACCTCGGTGTAGACGGGGTCTGCCGAGAGTTCGGACATGCGGTGCAGGCTGTCGGCCGGTCGGGGGCCGCCTAGGTCGGTCCAGGCTCGGAGTACCCGGTTGCGCAGGACGTTGGTTTCCGACCTGGCCTTCTTCGCGGCCTTGGACTCGTCGTAGCCAAGGGCGGTGAAGGTGTGTTTCAGTGCGCTGTCGGGAATGATGACGTCGATTTGCTTGAATTCCGTTTGCAGCCAGTCCAAAGTGGAGCGCAGGCGGTCGACGTTGAAGTAGCTGTTGCCTGGGCTGACGCCGAAAACCGCGTGGCGGCGGGATTCCCAGACTTCGCGGCAGGACGTGGTCAAGGGCTCCACGCGGAAACCGTTGCTGATCATGTCCAGCGTCCCGTGCCGGGGGTGGCCACGGTGTCCAGGTAGGTGCGGCGCAGTTCCTCCCGGACGATTTTCCCGGTCGCCGTTCTCGGCATGTCCGAAGCGGTGATGACTACGGGGTCGGCCAGTTCGGGGAGGCCGGTGCGGGCTCGGGACCAGTCGGTTTCGTCCAAGCGGCCGTCCCGGGTGGCGACGACGGGGAGGGGTACGTCGTTGTCCCGGGGGAGAATGGCCACGTCCGAACCTTCCGGCAGGCGGTCTACCAGGGTGTCTTCAAATTCCAGGTAGCCGATTCCGGACGCGTAATTCACCTCGCGGTCCACGATCTTGAGGGCTCCGGTCGGGGTGAGGATGCCGATGTCGCCGGTGTTCCACCAGTCGCCCACCAGTTTTTCTTTCCAGCGTTCGGGTTCGCCGTAGTAACCGGCGCAGCGGGCCTTTGTTTTGGCGAGGACGAGACCGGGGCGGCCGCGTTCGACCGGTTCGAAGGTGGTGGGATCGACGATCTTGAGAGTGACGAATCCGGGCATCGGACGGCCTACGACGCGCGGGCCGGGTTTGTGGTCGCGCGGGCGGTTCGCGGCGCGGCGCGAGAGCACGGTCATGCCCATGCCGCCGGTTTCCGACTGGCCGTAGCCGTCGCGCCAGAGGGGAAACGGGTGCCGGGACGCGTTCAGGAAACGGCGGATGACCGGCCAGCGGATCGCGTCGAAGTTTCCGGCGAACAGGCGGATGTTCGCGAACGGATTGTTCGCGCCGGTGCGGATCAGCGGGGCCATCGCCGCGTAGTCGATGGGCAGCGCTTCCATGAAAGTCGGCCGGTACTGGCGGAAAACCCGGTCGACCACCTCCGGGGAGCTGTCGTCCATGGCCAGCACGGTGGCCGGCGAGAGGGTCAGCACCGAATAGATCCAGGTGAAAGCCCGGGCGTGCACGTAAGGCGTGAACATGGCCACTACGTCGTTGCGGCGGAATGTCAGGGGCGGGAAATGGCGGCATTCCAGCCTGGCCATTTGTTTCTGAATGGTGGCCGGCGGGAAGATGATCAGCTTGGGGATGCCAGTGGTGCCGGAGGTGTGGGTGAGCATCAGGAGTTCGTCGTCGCGGCGGAGGACGGGACGCAGGTGCGGTTCCGCTTTGAGGTCCGCGTAGGTCTGTGCGTGCGGGGAGTCGCCGTTGAGGCTGAAGATCTTGCCTTCGAGACCGGGGAACACCGCGGGCGTGATTTCCGCGCGTTCGATGCGTTCGGCGTCGGTGACGATCGCCGCCGGTTCTACTCGGCGGATCAGGCTTTGCGCGGCTTCCTTTCCCAGCAGGCCGGACAGCATCACCGCGACCGCGCCGATCCGGGCGATCGCGGAAGCCAGCAGAATGCAGTCGAAATGATTCGCTTTGTACACGACGACCCGGTCGCCGGGTTTCACGCCCGCTTTGCTCAAGATGCCCGCGGAATCGCGGACCAGGGCCGCCAGCGCGGGCAGGTCGAGCGTCGAACGGCCGTCCCGGTCGAGGTCCAGCGGCCGGGACAGGTGGAACGTCATGGGCTTGCCGGAACTGCTTCGGTGATCGAACAGTTCGCCCAGGCTGAAGGCCCAGTTCGGTTTCATCGGTGAAATGCTCCTATGCGGTGCTGTTCGGCAGCACAAGGCCGGTTGCCGCCCTCGTCCGAATGCGGGCAAGGGTCATCGCAGCGACTCGAATAGCGCGAATCGCTGTGGGGAAATGCTGAAGCTGGCAGAGCAATGCCGATCCGGGCGCCGCCCCCGCGGTGGCCGGATCAGTGAAGATGGCCTACCGGTGGCCGGTAAGCGAACAAGCGGAAACGTGCTGAAGCGAATCCACTCAAGCCCCCTGATGTTTTGAGTTTCGCTTTAACCCTATTAGAGCTATACCTGAGCGGATAGTGACTGTCAATCGTCCGTTGGAGGCGCTCAATGCGAGTATTGCGACAAGTGGGGGACCTCGCGTGGTGACGCGGAAGTGCCGTTGTGTCGGTTTTGTCGTGGCTGGAAAGAAGTGGTTGCGCGGTTGCGCTTTTCGGTTAAGGTATGCTGGTCCGGGCGGACGTTCTGGGGATGGCCGTTTTATTTCTGGGGGAATTGCCGTGAGGTTGTCATGCCGGGCGGGTGCCGCCGATGTGCGTCGTGAGCGTGGCGGCTGTCGCGGCGACGGCTTCGGCTAGCTCGGGAAAAGTCTCTTCGCACGGACCGTCCTCTGGGCAGAGGTGGCGCAGTGTCACGCTGATCGCGGCCATCGGGCGGGTGCCGTGGTCGAACACCGGGGCGGCGACTGAGGCGAAGCCCGCTGTCACGTGCCCGTCTTCCACCGACCAGCCCAGGCGGCGCTCGGCCGCCAGGGTGCGGCGCAGCGCGGCCAGCGAATTGGGTCCGCGAGGGGTGCGCAGGACGAACGACGCGGCGGCCGGGAACAAGGCGCGGACGTGCGCGGCGGGCAGGTGCTGCAGCATCGCGCGGCCGGAGGCGGTCAGGTGCGCGGGCAGCCGGACGCCGACGTCGGTGACCAGGGTTTCCGGGCGGGCGGGGCGCTCCTTGATCAGATACAGCGATTCGTTGCCGTGCAGGACGCCGAGATGCGCGGTGTGGCCGACGCGGTCGACCAGTTTGCGCAGCAGCGGTCCGGCCAGCCGCTCCAGCGGGTCGTGGCGCAGGTAGGCCGAGCCGAGCTCGAAGGCGGCGATGCCGAGGCCGTAGCGGCGTTCGGCGGGCAGATGGGTGACGAAACCGGCCGAGGTCAGCTCGTTGAGCAGGTGGTACGTCGTCGACCGAGGCAAGTCCAGGTCGCGGGCGATGGCCGCGGCCGAGACCGGGCCCGCGTGGCCGGCGAGCAGGCGCAGCACGGAGAGCCCGTTGCGCAGGGCCGGAACGTCGGAACTGCTCACTGAGGACTCCTCGGTCTCCTCCGGATGGCGCGCGAGGGGACCCCTCGCACTGCCCGAACGGAGTATGAGGGGTCCCTTCGCGCCGGTGGTCGAGGCTCTCGCCACGTGTTGTCTTGGATACCAGACACTACCGCGAACTCCGCTCTGTCGCGCCGGCCCGCCGGAGGGTGCAATGGCGGCATGCCGGAACCAGTCCTCCTGAGCTCGAAGCCGATGACCGCGGCGCAGGTCGTCGACATCGTCCGTGGGCACGCGCACGTCGGGCTCGCCGAGACGGTCGAGAAGAACCTCGCCGCCACCCGCCAGCACATCGAAGACCTCGCCGACGCCACGTCGCCGACCTACGGGGTCTCGACCGGGTTCGGCGCGCTCGCCACGCGCCATATCCCCGTCGAGAGCCGCACCGCGCTGCAGCGCAGCTTGATCCGCTCGCACGCCGCGGGTGCCGGGCCCGCGGTGGAGCCGGAAGTGGTGCGCGCCTTGATGCTGCTTCGCCTGCGCACGCTGGCCAGCGGCTACACCGGCGTGCGCCCGCAGACGGCGCAAACGCTTGCGGCGCTGCTCAACGCGGACATCACGCCGGTCGTGCACGAGTACGGCTCGCTCGGCTGCTCCGGCGACCTCGCGCCGCTGGCCGCGGTCGCGCTCGCGTTGATGGGCGAGGGCGAGGTGTTCCACGCCGGTGAGCGGAAGCCCGCCGCGGACGCGTTGCGGGCGGCCGGGATCACGCCGCTCGTGCTGGCCGAGAAGGAGGGCCTCGCGCTCACCAACGGCACCGACGGCATGCTCGGCATGCTGCTGCTCGCCGCCGCCGATCTGCACCGGCTGCTGGACGTCGCGGACATCACCGCGGCGATGAGCGTCGAGGCGCTGCTCGGCACCGACCGCGCGTTCGCCGCCGATCTGCAGGCGCTGCGCCCGCATCCCGGGCAGGCGACCAGCGCGGCGCGGATGTTCGCGGCGCTGCAGGGGTCGAAGATCGTGGAAAGCCACCGCGGTCCGGACTGCAACCGCGTGCAGGACGCGTACTCGCTGCGGTGCGCGCCGCAGGTGCACGGCGCCGCGCGGGACACGCTCGCGCACGCGGAACTGGTCGCGGACCGGGAACTGCAGTCCGCGGTGGACAATCCGGTGGTGCTGGCCGACGGCCGGGTGGAGTCGAACGGCAACTTCCACGGCGCGCCGGTCGCGTACGTACTCGACTTCCTCGCGGTGCCGGTGGCGGACGTGGCGAGCATCGCCGAACGCCGCACCGACCGGATGCTCGACCAGGCGCGGTCGCACGGGCTGCCGCCGTTCCTCGCGCACGACCCCGGGGTGGACTCCGGGCACATGATCGCGCAGTACACGCAGGCCGCCGTGGTCAGCGAGCTGAAGCGGCTCGCGGTGCCCGCCTCGGTCGACTCGATCCCGAGCAGCGCGATGCAGGAGGACCACGTGTCCATGGGCTGGTCGGCCGCGCGCAAGCTGCGCAAGGCGGTCGACGGCCTGACCACCGTGCTCGCCGTCGAACTGCTCACCGCGGCCCGCGCGCTCGACTTCCGCGCGCCGCTTCAGCCCTCGCCGGTCACCGGACGCGTCCGGGACCTGCTGCGCACCAAGGTCGAGGGCCCCGGCCCCGACCGGCACCTGGCGCCCGAGATCGCGGCCGCCGAAGAACTCGTGCGGTCGGGCGCTGTCCTGGCCGCGGCCGAACTGGAGGCCTGAGCATGACTAGCACCGCCCGTACCGTCCGCGCCGCCCGCGGCACCTCGCTGACCGCGAAGAACTGGCAGACCGAGGCCGCGCTGCGGATGTTCCACAACAACCTCGACCCGGAGGTGGCCGAGCGGCCCGAGGACCTGGTGGTCTACGGCGGCACCGGCCGCGCCGCCCGCAACTGGGCGAGCTTCGACGCGATCACCCGCGAGCTGACCGCGCTGGAGCAGGACGAAACGCTGCTGGTCCAGTCCGGCAAACCGGTCGGCGTGTTCCGCACGCACGAATGGGCGCCGCGGGTGCTGATCGCGAACTCGAACCTGGTGGGCGACTGGGCGACGTGGCCGGAGTTCCGCCGGCTCGAGCAGCAGGGCCTCACCATGTACGGCCAGATGACCGCTGGTTCGTGGATTTACATTGGCACGCAAGGCATTCTGCAGGGCACCTACGAGACGTTCGCCGCGGTGGCGAAGAAGCGGTTCGGCGGCACGCTGCGCGGCACGCTCACCGTCACCGCCGGGCTCGGCGGCATGGGCGGCGCGCAGCCGCTGGCGGTCACGATGAACGACGGCGTGGCGTTGTGCATCGAGGTCGACGCCCAGCGCGCGCACCGCCGCGTCGAGCACCGGTATCTCGACGAGGTGGCCGACGACCTGGACGACGCGATCCGGCGGGTCACCGCGGCGAAGAAGGAGCGGCGGCCGTTGTCGGTCGGCGTGGTCGGTAACGCCGCCGAGGTGCTGCCGGAGCTGCTGCGCCGCGACGTCGAGGTGGACATCGTCACCGACCAGACCTCCGCGCACGATCCGCTGTCCTACCTTCCCAAGGGCATCAGCGTGGACGACTGGCAGGACTACGCGGCGAAGAAGCCGGACGAGTTCACCGACCGGGCGCGCGAATCGATGGCCGACCACGTCGACGCGATGCTCGGCTTCCTCGACCGCGGCGCCGAGGTGTTCGACTACGGCAACTCCCTGCGCGGCGAGGCGAAGCTCGGCGGCTGCGAGCGCGCGTTCGACTTCCCCGGCTTCGTGCCCGCCTACATCCGGCCGCTGTTCTGCGAGGGCAACGGGCCGTTCCGCTGGGCCGCGCTGTCCGGCGATCCGGAGGACATCGCCGCGACCGACCGCGCGATGCTCGAGCTGTTCCCGGAGAACGAATCGCTGGCCCGCTGGATCAAGATGGCCGGCGAGCGCGTCGCGTTCCAGGGCCTGCCCGCCCGGATCTGCTGGCTCGGCTACGGCGAGCGGCACCTGGCCGGCCTGCGCTTCAACGAGATGGTGGCCAGCGGCGAGCTGAAGGCCCCGGTCGTGATCGGCCGCGACCACCTCGACTCGGGCAGCGTAGCCTCGCCGTACCGCGAGACCGAGGGCATGGCCGACGGTTCCGACGCGATCGCCGACTGGCCGCTGCTCAACGCGCTGGTCAACACCTCGTCCGGGGCGAGCTGGGTGTCCATCCACCACGGCGGCGGGGTCGGCATGGGCCGGTCCATCCACGCCGGGCAGGTGAGCGTCGCGGACGGCACGGCGCTGGCCGCGCAGAAGCTGGAGCGGGTGCTCACGAACGACCCGGGCATGGGCGTCATCCGGCACGTCGACGCCGGGTACGACCGCGCGGCCGAGGTCGCCGACGAGCGCGGGGTGCGAGTGCCGATGCGGGAGCAGGCGTGACCGCATCCGGGCTGCTCGGCGAGATCGCCGACGTCGGGCGCGACACCCGGCGCGGCGGTTACTCACGGCACGCGTTCGACGCGCCGGAACACGACCTGCGCACGTGGTTCGTCGAGCGGGCGCAGCAGGTGGGCCTCGACGTCGAGACGGACCGCAACGGCAACCTGTGGGCGTGGTGGGGTGCTCCCGGCGCGGACGCGGTCGTCACCGGCAGCCATCTGGACTCGGTGCCGGGCGGCGGCGCGTTCGACGGGCCGCTCGGCGTGGTGAGTGCGCTGGCGGCCGTGGAAGCGTTGCGGGCCAAGGGGTTCCGTCCGGCCAAGCCGTTCGCGGTGGTCGTGTTCGCCGAGGAGGAGGGCGGACGTTTCGGCGTACCGTGTCTCGGTTCGCGGCTGCTGACCGGGACGATCGACGCGGACCGGGCGCGGGCGTTGCGGGATCCGGCCGGCATCACGTTCGCCGAGGCCGCGGCGAAGTCCGGGCTGGACGTGGACCGCGTTGGCGCGGATCCGGACCGGCTCGGGCTGATCGGCCAGTTCGTCGAACTGCACGTCGAGCAGGGCCGAGGGCTGATCGACCTCGGTTCGCCGGTGGCGGTCGGCAACACGGTGATCGCGCACGGCCGGTGGCGGTTCTCCTTTGCCGGCCAGGGCAATCACGCCGGTGCGACGCTGCTCGCGGATCGGGTGGACCCGATGCTGCCCGCCGCCGAAACTGTGGTGGCGGTGCGGCGGTTGGCGCGGAAAATGCCGGACGCGCGGGCGACCGTCGGACGGCTGGTGCCTACGCCGGGCGGGACCAACGTGATCGCGTCCACTGTGGACCTTTGGCTGGACGCGCGGGTGCCGGGCACTTCGACGCCGGAGCTGGTCGAGGAGATCACCCAGGCGGCGCGCGCTGCTGCCAAGGAAGAGGGGTGCGAGCTGGCGGTCACGCGCGAGTCGTACTCCGACGACGTGGTGTTCGACGAGGCGCTGCGGCGGTCGCTGGGGGAGTGGCTGGGCAATCCGCCCGAGCTGCCCACCGGTGCCGGGCACGACGCGGCGATCCTGGCGGGATTCGTGCCGTCCGGGATGCTGTACGTCCGGAATCCGACCGGGATCAGCCACGCGCCGGAGGAATTCGCGGAGGCGGACGACGTCGAGGCCGGCGCTCAGGCGCTCGCCGAGGTGCTGGAGCGGCTGGCGAGATGACCACGTACTGGTGCGAACGGGCCTGGCTGCCCGACGGGGTCGCGGAAGCGGTCCGGATCGAGATCGCCGACGGCCGGATCGTTTCGGTGACCGCTGACTCGGAGAAAACCGGGACCATCCTCAACGGACTGACGCTGCCCGGGTTCGCCAACGGGCACTCGCACGCGTTCCACCGCGCGTTGCGGGGCCGGACGCACCATGAGCGGGGCACGTTCTGGACGTGGCGGGAGCGGATGTACTCGCTCGCCGCCCGGCTCGATCCGGATTCGTACTACCGGCTCGCTCGCGGTGTCTACGCGGAGATGGTACTGGCGGGGTACACGAGCGTCGCCGAATTCCACTACCTGCACCACGGACCGGGCGGCACACCGTACGCGTCGCCGAACGCGATGGGCGACGCGTTGCGGCAGGCCGCGCGGGACGCCGGGATTCGGCTGACCCTGCTCGACACCTGCTACCTCGCCGGTGGCATCGGCGTGCCGCCGGACGAGGTGCAGCAGCGGTTTTCGGACGGTTCCGCCGAAAACTGGGCCGAACGCGTTGCGCTGTTGAAGGAAGACGACCTGTTCCGCGTCGGTGGGGCGATCCACTCGGTGCGGGCGGTGCCGGAGTACGAGCTGCCGAAGGTGGACAACGCGGTGCCGGAGGACCGGCCGCTGCACATCCATCTGTCCGAACAGCGGGCGGAGAACGAGCAGTGCGAGGCCGCGTACCGCTGGACGCCGACCGGGTTGCTCTGGGATTACGGCGTGCTCGGCGAACGGCTCACCGCGGTGCACGCGACGCACCTGACCGAGCAGGACATCAAGTGGCTGGGCGAATCCCGAAGCGGCGCGTGCTTCTGCCCGACCACCGAACGGGACCTCGGCGACGGCATCGGACCAGCGCGAAGCCTGCTCGACGCGGGCGTGCGGCTCAGTATCGGCAGCGACAGCAACGCGGTGGTCGACGCGTTCGAGGAGACCCGGGCGCTGGAGCTGGACGACCGGCTCGCCAGCGAGGAACGCGGCCGGTTCACCGCGGAAGAGCTGCTCGCCGCCGGGACCGAACATGTCTCCGCGGGCTGGCCGGAGACCGGCACGATCGCGGCTGGCGCTGGCGCGGACCTGGTCACGGTCGCGACGGACACGGTGCGCACAGCCGGGATCGAACCGTCCGGCGTGCTGTTCGCCGCGGCGGCCGCGGACGTCCGTACCGTGGTGGTGGCCGGGCGGGAAGTGGTGCGCGACGGTGCGCACGTGCTGATCGAACGACCGGAAACCTTACTGGCCAAGGAGATCGAGGCGCTGTGGCAGTTCTGATCACCGGAATCGGTGAGCTCACCACGAACGACCCGGAGCTGGGCAAGCTCCGCGACGCCGCGCTGGTGCTCGACGGCGAGACCGTAGCGTGGGCCGGGCCGGCCGCGCAGGCGCCGGACGCCGACGAGCGGGTGGACGTCGAGGGCCGCGCGGTGCTGCCCGGGTGGGTGGACAGCCACACCCACCTCGTGTTCGCGGGCGACCGCACCGCCGAGTTTGAAGCACGGATGGCCGGACAGGCTTACGCGGCAGGCGGAATCGCGGTCACCGTCGATGCCACGCGGGCGGCTTCGGATGAGCAACTGGCGGCGAATCTGCGTCGACATGTCGAGGAAGCGGCCGCGCAGGGCACCACTTGCCTGGAGACGAAGACCGGGTACGGGCTCACCGTCGCCGATGAGGCTCGGTCGGCGCGGATCGCTGGCGAGGTCGCGGACGAGGTGACCTTCCTCGGAGCGCACCTCGTGCCGCCGGGTGCGGATGCGGAGTCCTATGTGGACTTGGTCTGCGGCGAGATGCTGGACGCGGTCGCGCCGCACGTGCGGTGGGCCGATGTGTTCTGCGAGACCGGTGCGTTCGATGAGGCGCAGTCGGCGCGGGTGCTCAAGGCGGCGGCGGAACGCGGGCTTGGGCTGCGGGTGCACGGCAATCAGCTCGGCGAGGGTCCCGGCGTGCGGTTGGCGGTGGAGCTGGACGCGGCGAGTGTCGACCACTGCACGTACCTGAGCGATGCCGATGTTGAGGCGCTCGCGTCCTCCAACACGGTCGCGACGGTGTTGCCCGCGTGTGATCTGTCGACGCGGCAGTCTTTGGCTCCGGCGCGGCGGCTGCTCGACGCTGGCGCGACAGTCGCGTTGGCGAGCAACGCGAATCCGGGCAGTTCGTACACCACGTCGATGGCGTTCTGCGTGACGACAGCCGTGCTGCAGATGCGGATGACGGTGGACGAGGCGGTGTGGTCGGCGACCGCCGGCGGGGCGCGGGCGCTCCGTCGCGAGGACGTCGGGTATCTGCGGCCGGGGGCGCGGGCGGATGTACACGTGCTCGACGCGCCGTCCACCACGCATCTCGCTTACCGGCCCGGGGTCCCGTTGACCCACGCGGTGTGGCGGAAAGGGGCAAAGCTACGTTAATCCGGTGGCGACCGAGTCCGCGGCTGCGCTAACGTGAAAGGGAACAGGACGCGCGAAAGACCATTGTCCGGTATGGGTTAGGCTGGACGACTGATTCGCTCTGTTTCCGAGTGCCCGGCTTAGGCGGGCCAGCCCAGTGCGTCCCTCTCGAACCAGAATGTTGGTACGGAAGGGACCTAGCTGATGGCGGATAACGCTGACAACACTGTGCTCGTGATCGGGGCCGGGCTCGGCGGGCTGTGCCTCGCACAGGGGCTGCGCAAGGCCGGGATCCCGTGCGAGGTCTACGAACGCGATGCGGCGCTGGACGCGCGCCGGCAGGGCTATCGGCTGCACATCGATTCCCGGGGCGACCAGGCGCTGCGGGAGGTGCTCCCGCCGCACCTGCACGAGCTGTTCCTGGCCACCTCGGGGCAGCCGCGCAACGTCACCACGATCTACGACAGCCAGCTGACGCCGGTCACCGAGTTCGTGCTGGACGATGGTGAGGTCCAGCGGAACGTCAACCGGTTCACCCTCCGGGAGATTCTGTTCGCGGGCCTGGACAACGTCCACTTCGGCAAAGAGTTCGTGCGCTACGAGGAGTGCGACGACGGCGTGATCGCGCACTTCGCGGACGGGACGCAGGCGCGCGGCGCGGTGCTCGTCGGCGCGGACGGGGTGAATTCGCCGGTGCGCCGCCAATACCTTCCGCAGGCGCAGGTGGTCGATACCGGATTGCGCCAGCTGTACGGGAAGATCCCGCTCACCGCGGCGAACCGGGAACTGTTCGATCCGGCCATGTTCTCCGTGTTCAACATTATTTCCGGGCCGGGGAAAGCGATGATCGGGGTCGCGCCGGTCGACTATCCGGAGCCGATCGCCGACGCGTGCGCGCGGCTCGCGCCCGATGTCCGGCTCAGCCCCGACGAGCCGTACATGACCTGCGCTTTCGGTGCGCGCACGGAAATCTTCGGGCAGACCGACGCCGAACTCCGCGCTCTGTCCGGCGACGAGATGCGGAAGCTCGTGCTCGACCGGGTCGGGGACTGGCATCCGAAGGTGCGCCGGATCGTCGAAAGCTGGGTTCCGGAAACGGTATTCCTCGTCTCGATCCGGACCAGCGTGCCGATCGGGCCGTGGGAGCCGTCGCGGGTCAGCCTGGTCGGCGACGCGATCCACGCGATGAGCCCGGCCGCCGGGGCCGGGGCGAACACCGCGATGCGCGACGGTGCCGCGCTCGCGGCCGCGTTGCACAGCGGCCAACCGGACGCGATCGGGAAATACGAAGCGGAAATGCGCGAGTACGGCTTCGCCGCGGTCCGCGAATCCGCGGCGAATGGCGCGCAGCACCTGGGACAGAACCCCTTGCCGGAAATGTCCATTCTGTAAGGCTCGGGAAGTGCGCGGGGGCAGAGTTCCCGCCCCCGCGCGCGGTCCGGAACCGCCAAGCCGACGATGAAAAAGGACCAGCAGGTGAACGGCGGAAAACCAGCGCCTGCGGCAAGAACCCGTTCATTCAGAGTTCAACTACTGGCCACCCGCTGAGGGATCTGGAGTCCCCGCCGGCGTCGGTACCGTCACTCCCGCAGGACACTCCGACCAGGAGAGCGGGCATGGACTTTTCTCTCATCGTCCTGGTGGTGATCGTCGCGGCGCTGGCCTTCGACTTCACCAACGGGTTCCACGACACGGCCAACGCGATGGCCACTTCGATCGCCACCGGTGCGCTCAAGCCCCGGGTCGCGGTCGCGATTTCCGCGGTGCTGAATCTCGTCGGCGCGTTTCTTTCCATCGAGGTCGCGAAAACCATTTCCGGCGGGATCGTCGACGACGCCAAGGTCACGCCGGTGGTGATTTTCGCCGGATTGGTCGGGGCCATCGTCTGGAATCTCGTGACGTGGCTGGTCGGGCTGCCGTCGAGTTCGTCGCACGCGTTGTTCGGCGGGCTGATCGGGGCGACCTGGATCGCCTCCGGCGCGGACGCCGTGCACTTCGCGAAGGTCGTCGAAAAGGTGCTGATCCCGGCCATCGCGTCGCCGGTGGTGGCGGGCGTCGTCGCGATCGCCGGCACCTTCCTCGTCTACCGGATCACCGCCAGGGCGCGGCAAGACGTCGTCGGCAAGGGTTTCAAGACCGGCCAGGTGCTTTCGGCCAGCCTCGTTTCGCTCGCGCACGGCACCAACGACGCGCAGAAGACGATGGGCGTCATCACGCTCGCGCTGATCGCGGGCGGTTCGCTCGCGCCGGGGTCGAGCCCGCCGGTCTGGGTCATCCTCGCGTCCGGTTTGGCGATCGCGCTCGGCACCTACTTCGGCGGCTGGCGGATCATCCAGACGATGGGCAAGAAGCTCACCGAAATCCAGACGCCGCAAGGTTTCGCCGCCGAGACGAGTTCCGCGGCGGTCATCCTGGCCTCGTCGCACCTAGGCTTCGCGCTGTCGACCACGCACGTCACCTCGGGCGGCATCATCGGCTCGGGGCTCGGCCGGAAGCTCGCCGAGGTCCGCTGGGGCGTCGCGGGCAGGATGGTGCTCGCCTGGGCGCTCACGCTGCCCGCCGCCGCGATCGTCGGGGCCGTCGCCGCCGCGGTTTCCACGCGCGGCAGCTGGGGAACCGTCCTCGTCGGCGGTGTCGGGGTGCTGCTCGCGCTGGGCATTTGGCTCGTGTCGCGGCGCAACCCGGTCACGCCGGCCACTGTCAACAACGATCCGGAGGCTGCCGACGCCGCCCCGGTCGCGGCCTGAGGGAGCACGACATGGCGATCAACTGGGGTGCCCTCGGCATCGTTTTCGTGGTGGCGCTGGCCGCGGCGGTCGTGCTCACCGGGCTGTTCGCGTACGGGGTGCGCGGGCTGTCCGAGCGCGTGACCGCCCGCGCGAACGGCGGCAGCGGCACGGTTCAGCTGACCGGCGCGGTCGCGTGCTTCACGATCTGCGCCGCGGTGATCGGGTACGGGATCTACCTGATCGTGGCCTAGCCGAGAGCCGCCTCCGCGCGGGTTCGCAGCTCTTCCGGAAGCTCGTCGAGCAGCGGTCGCACCGTTGCCCGGCGAGTTTCGTTCAGGTGGGCCAGCACGTCCAACGCCGGGGCCCACAGCGATTCGTCCGCCGCGGCAGTACGGACCAACGAGGGCAGCCGGTCGTCGCCGAGCAGGCTGAGCATGTGGTCGATCCGGCTCCGGTCGTCCAGCACGTACGCGGTGTGCAGGAGGCCGGCGTCGTCCAGCAGGCCGACGCAGCGGCGGACCGTGTCGTCCGGCAGGTGGCCGACGAACCGGCCGAGCGTGATCCAGTCCTCGCGGCGGGTCAGTTCCTCGGCGACCGCTACGACCGTCTGCACCGGGATCCGCGTGATGATCGCCGTCGCGCGCCGCGGATCCAGCTCCGCCGCGACCGACGCGAGGAACTTCGGCGACAGCCGTTTCGCGACGTCGACGCCGCGGGACACGTCGACCAGCCCGGCGATCCGCGCGCACAGCAGCGGGCCGAACACCTTCTCCGCGATCTTCGCGGTCACCCCGGCCGGCAGCAGCCTGCTCGCCAGCGCCATCCGCTCCAGCACGACGAGGTTCGCGTCGAACAGCGTGGTCGTCACCTGCTCGCGCAGCAGCCGCACCTCTCCCTGGTCGACGTCGGCGAGGTAGCCGAGCCGGGCGGGGTCGACATCCAGCACCCGGGCGAGCTTCAGGATCTCGGGGTTCACAGGCCGACCGCCTTCCGCACCGCGCCGCGCAGCAGCGCCGGCACGTACTTCAGGCTTTCCTCACCCGCGCGGGCGAGCGCCTGCGCCTGCCGGTGCCGGGCGTCCCGCAACGCCGCCGCCAGATCCTGTTTGTGCTGCTCAGGAAGGGATTCGATGCCGTCCGGCAGCGGAGCGCCGAGCTGCTCGGCCAAGGTGCGTTCAGCCATGGTGACCCATCATGCCGCACGATCCCGCCCTTGACTTTCGGCAGTGGTGACGAATCGGGCGGCCCTTGTAGCGTCAGCGGAATGAAGGAAGCGACGCGAGTTCGCTGGCGCGTGGCGTTCGACGTGCTGCTCTGGGCCGCGTTGTGCGGGTTCGTCCTGCTCGACGCGTCGAACAGCGCGAACAGCTGGGAACTCGCCTACGGCCTGGCGTCGGTCACCGCGGCGATGGCGACGGCCCGCGTCTACCCGGCGTTCGCGCTGGCGGTGGCGATGGCGACGGCGCTCGTCATCGCGTTCGGCTGGGGCGGCCGGGTGGCGGTGTGGGAGTTCTTCCTGATCGTCGTGATCTCCTACCTGGCCGGTCTGCGGCTGGCCAGGGCGCGCGTCGCGATGACCTGCTTTTTCGCGATCGCGGCGGCCGGGATTCCGCTGGCCTTGCTGCCGACCTCGAGCTTCGACGCGTGGGGCGCGGTGCTCGGCACGCTCGCGTTCGCCGGGGTCGCGCCGTGCCTGCTCGGCCGGCACGTGCGGTTGCGGCGAGAACTCGCGCAGGACGGATGGCGGCGTGCCGAGGAGATGGAGAGCCGGCATCGGCTGGTCGCGCAGGAAGCGCGGTTGCGGGAACGGGCGCGGATCGCCAGCGACATGCACGATTCGCTCGGGCACGAGCTGAGCCTGATCGCGGTGCGGGCGGCGGCGCTGGAGGTCGACCGCGAGCTTGGCGAGAAGCAGCGCGAGGCCGCCGGACAGCTCCGGGCGGGCGCGGCGACGGCGACCGAACGGCTGCGCGAGATCATCGGCGTGCTGCGCGAGGACGCCGCGCCGGTCGAGCCGGTGCAGGGTGACCTGGGGGAGCTGATCGACCGCGCGCGGGCGTCCGGGATCGAGATCGGCGCGCGGATCGCCAACCTGGACAGCGCGCCGCCGATGGTCGCGCGGGCCGTCTACCGCGTGGTGCAGGAAGGACTCACGAACGCGGCGAAGTACGCGCCCGGCGCGGCCGTCACGGTGGTCGTGACCAGCACCGGCGAGGCGACCGACGTCCGGGTCCGGAACGCGCCGCCGCCCGCCGGGCCGCTGCCCGGCCGGTCCGGGCAGCGGGGGCTGATCGGCCTGCACGAGCGGGTGCGGCTGGTCGGCGGCAGCCTGACCGCGGGTCCGGCGGGCGGCGGGTTCGAGGTCGCGGCCAGCCTGCCGCACGACTCCGCGCCCGCGCCGGAACAGGACGACGACGGGATCGGGCAGGCCGCGCGCGAGCTGGAACGCGCCCGGCGCGCCGTGCGGTCGAGCCTGGTGCAGGCGATCGTGGTGCCGTTGGCGCTGTTCGGGGTGGTCGTCGGCGGGGCGGGCGTGACGTTCCTGATCCAGTGGTCGTCGTCGGAGCTGCCGCCGGATGCGTACGCGCGGATCCGGCTCGGCATGCCGCGTTCGGCGGTCGAGCCGATGCTTCCCGCCCGCCAGCGCACGACGCTGCCCTCGATCAACGTGCCGCCGCAGCCGCCCGGAAGCACCTGCGAGTACTACGGGGCCGGCCGGAGCTGGCTCAACTTCAACTATGCCGTCTATCGACTGTGCTTTGTGGACGATCGAGTGGCGAGCAAGGATCTCTACAGTGAGGACGAACAGTGATCCGCGTACTGCTGGCCGACGACGAAGCGATGATCCGCGCCGGCGTGGCCGCGATTCTGGCCTCGGACAAGGAAATCGAGGTGGTGGCCGAAGCCGCGGACGGACGGGCGGCGGTCGAACTGGCGCGCGCGAACCGGCCGGACGTCGCGTTGCTCGACATCCGCATGCCCGGTCTCGACGGGCTCGCCGCGGCCGAGGAGATCCGCAAGCTGCTGCCGGACACCGGCGTCCTCATGCTGACGACGTTCGGGGAGGACGAGTACATCGAACGCGCGCTCGGCCTTGGCGCGAGTGGGTTTCTGCTCAAGGCGGGCGATCCGCGTGAGCTGCTCGCCGGGGTGCACGCGGTCGCCGACGGCGCGGCGTTCCTGTCGCCGAAGGTCGCGCACCGGGTGATCACGCGCCTGTCCGGCAACCGGTTCAGCCGGGCCGCGACCGCCCGCGAGCGGGTGAGCGTTTTGACGAACCGGGAACGGGAAGTGCTGGTGCTGCTGGCCGAAGGACTGTCCAATGCGGACATCGCGGCGCGGATGTTCGTGGTGGAGGGCACGGTGAAGGCGCACGTGAGCACGATCCTGACCCGGCTGGACGTGCGGAACCGGGTGCAGGCCGCGATCACCGCGTTTGAAGCGGGGCTGGTTTAAAGCTTCGGCGGTTGCCAGCGGCTGATGCCGGCTCCAACCCGGGTAGTGACCGCTGCGGGGAGCAACCGGGTGAACGCGGTTCGCAGCGCGACTGCTACCGGGTTGCGGAGGAGTGGCCCGCTTGCCCCGGCCTGGATCGACGCCTTCGCGACTTTCTGCGTGCGCGGCCGACGTTCCGCGTCGTAACGGCGAAGCGCTTCGTCCACTGTGGAATCTCGGACGTGCGATGCCAGCACCACCGCGTCCTCCAGCGCCTGGCAACCGCCTTGTCCGAGGAAGGGCGGCATCGCGTGCGCGGCGTCTCCGAGGAGCGCGATGCGGCCGCGGGTGTAGCTGGGCAGCGGTGTCGCCAGGTGATGTGTGTCGTGCAGCAGGATTTCCGGCGTGGCGTCGATTAGCTGCGGAATCGGGTCGTGCCAGTGTCCGTACTTCGCGCTGAGGTACGCGCGGATGTCGTCATGCCGGATCCCGGCCGGGCGGGCTTCGGAGACCCACCAGTACACCTCGTCGTCCAGCAGCGGCAGGAGCCCGACTTCGATGCCCGCGGCCCACGTCGTGCTCAACGTAGCCTTCAGCGGCAGTTTGGCGATGCCGCGGAACGCCGCACCACCGCTGTACTCCACGCGCGCGGCCGGGAAAAGCGCCTGCCGTATCGGGCTGTTGATCCCGTCGGCCGCCACGATCAGGTCCGCTTCCATCGAGCCGGAATCGTGGTGCACCACGCCGTTCTGCTCGACCCGAGTCACCTCGACCCCGGTCTTCAGGCATTCGTCCGGCAACGCTGACCGCAGCGCTTCGATCAGGTGCGCCCGGTGAATCGCGCCCAGCGGCAATCCGTGGCTGCGTACGAAGAGGTCCGCGTCCCAGTCGGCCAGCCGACGCCCGCGCCAGTCGACCAGACCGCCACCGCGCTGCGCCGAGAGCCGCGGCTCGACTCCTAGCTCGGCCAGCGCTCGCTGCGCGTTGGGCCACAACGAGATTCCCGCGCCGATGGCGGTCAGCTCCGGCGCCCGTTCGAGCACCGTGACCTCCCAGCCGACCCGGCGCACTCCGATGGCCGCGGCCAGTCCGCCGATGCCGCCCCCGACCACGACCGCGCGTCGCGTAGCCATGCCGACCTCCTCTACTTCTGTAGAGGACTCTACACCTGTAGGGTTCCGGGGGTGGAACGGAGAGCTGTGCTCGGCGACGCGGCCATCGAGGTCATCGCGGCCGAGGGCATGCGCGGCCTGACCCATCGCGCCGTCGACCGGGCGGCCGGGCTGCCCGCGGGCTCGACGTCGTACTACGCGCGCACCCGCCTCGCTCTGCTGGAGCTGGCCGCGGACCGGATGGTCGCGCTGGACCAGGCCGAAGTCGCGCCGCCGGAAGGGAAACTCGCGGAGTTCCTGGGCGCGATGGTGCACCGGTCGATCACCGCCGGCCGCACCAGGATGCTGGCGCGGTACGAATTCGCACTGGAATCGGTCCGGCGGCCGGAGCTGCGCGCGCGATACGACGCCGGCGGGCTGGAATTGCGCCGCCGGTGTGCGGAAGTGCTTGCCGCGGCGGGATCTCCGGCTCCGGAGGACCACACGCGGGTGCTCATCGGATGGCTCGACGGATCGATCTTCGACGCATTGGCGGGCACGGGCTCCGTCAACCCGCCGACCGAAGCCGAGCTGGTTGCCGGAGCCCGTGCCGTGCTCGCCGGATTGGGCCTGCCAGACGCCTGACCGGCCCCCTCACGAACCTTCCCGAAGCCCTGCTCAGGCGTCGCGGCGGTTCAGCAGCGCGGTCCCGGCGCCGATTCCGGCGACCGCCCAGCCGAGGCAGATCAGCACGCCGACCCAAGGTCCGTACGGCGGCAGGCTGCCGAGCAGCGGGTTCACGTCGCCCGGCGGCACCATCGCGTTGATCCCCGCGAAGGCCGGGAAGTAGTCCAGCGCCCCGGGAAACACGTACGACGACATCAGCATCGGCAACGGCAGCAGCAGCACGATCACCACCACCAGCGTCCCCGCCGCACTGCGCAGCACGAACGAAATCCCCAGGCACAGCACGCCGAGCAGGGCGAAATACGCCCCCATGCCGAGCGCGGTGGCCGCCCCCTGTGCCAGTGACGTGGGACCCCCAGCCCCACGCATCAGCACCGAGGCGACCCCCATGCCCAGCGCGGCGACCACCACGCCGTAGCCGAACAGCACCGGCACCAGCACCGCGGCCTTGGCGGCGGTGACCCGCGGCCGCACCGGAACCCATTGCAGCGTCGAGCGAATCGACCCGCTGGTGTACTCGCTGGTCACGAACAACGTCGCGACCGCGAGCACGCAGAACTCGACCAGGTAGATCGCCCCGGCGTTGACGATGCCGTGCGCGGTCTGCTGCCGATCGCTGCCCGCGTGCTGGGAAATCCCCGAAACGACCGAGTAGAACGCCATCAGCAGCACCCCGCCGGACAACGAGAGCCACGTCGCCCGCACCGACCAGAACTTGGTCCACTCCGCCGAAATCGCCAGCTTCGTCATGCCGTAACCCCGTATTCCACCGATCCGGCAGTCAGTTCCATGTACGCCTGCTCCAGCGAGGCGGTCCGTTCCGCCAGCCCGTGCAACCGGACGCCCAGTTCGTGCGCCAGGTCCCCGATTTCGGCCGCGCTCGTCTCGTCGACGAGCAGTTCGCTGTCCTCCCCGGGCACGACGGTCCGGCCGCTGCTCCGAAGCCAGTCCGCGAGTTTCGCGCGCTCGGCCGGATCCGGCACGCGCACCGCGACCGAGCGGCTCGAGTTGCCCGCGATGAAGTCGCCGATCGCCGCGTCGGCGAGGATCGATCCCTTGCCGATGACCAGCAGCCGGTCCGCGGTCAGCTGCATCTCGCTCATCAGGTGGCTGGACACGAACACCGTGCGTCCTTCGGCGGCGAGCGAACGCATCAGCTGCCGCACCCAGCGGACGCCGTCCGGGTCGAGGCCGTTGACCGGCTCGTCGAACATCAGCACGCCCGGGTCGCCGAGCAGCGCGCCGGCGATGCCGAGCCGCTGGCTCATGCCGAGCGAGAACGTCCCGGTGCGCTTGCCCGCGACGTCGCTCAGCCCGACCGTCGCGAGCACTTCCTCGACGCGGCTCGCGGCGATTCCGTTGCTGCGCGCCATCGCGAGCAGGTGTTTGCCCGCGCTGCGGCCGGGATGCACGGCTTTCGCATCCAGCAACGCACCGACTTCCCGCAGCGGATACCGCAGTTCGGCATACGGTTTGCCGCGGATCAGCGCGTCGCCGGAGTCCGGCCGGTCGAGGCCGACGGTCATCCGCATGGTGGTGGACTTGCCCGCGCCGTTCGGGCCGAGGAATCCGGTCACCGTGCCGGATTCGATGACCGAGGTGAGGCCGTTGACCACGGTTTTCTGGCCGTAGCGCTTCGTCAATCCGCGAAACGTGATCATAGGGCGAAGTCTGCGCCCGCGCGGGGTGCGCGGACATCAGCCGACCGTCCCGGACCGACCCCGACTTTAGGCAGGGGTCAGCGCGACCCGCGGGTGGTGTGCCGGGTGGGCTTGGCGGTCGCGGGGTCTTCCGGCCACGGGTGCTTCGGATAGCGGCCGCGGAGATCGGCGCGGACGGCGGCGTAGCCGGTGCGCCAGAAGGATTCGAGATCGGCAGTGACCGCGGCCGGGCGGCCGGCGGGGGACAGCAGGTGCAGCACCACCGGCACGCGGCCGTCGGCGAGGGACGGCGTTGCGGTCCAGCCGAACGTCTCCTGCAGCTTCACCGCGAGCACCGGCTGGTCGCCGTGGTAGTCCACGCGGTAGTGCGAGCCGGACGGGACCTCCAGCCGGTCCGGGGCGAGTTCGTCGAGCCGCGCGGCTTCGGGCCAGGGAAGCAGTCCGCGCAGAGCGGTTCCGGCGTCGACGTTCGCGAGGTCGGCTCGGCGGCGGACCTTCGACAGATCCAGCCAGCTGTCCACATCGGACAGCAGCGACTCGTCGGTCACGGACGGCCACGGTTCGCCCAGTACGCGATGCAGGAAAGCCAGGCGTTCGCGGAGCCGGGTTCCGTCTTGGCTCCAGCGCAGCAGACCGAGGCCTTCGGCGCGGAGCCCGGCGACAACTGCGTCGTGAACGAGCTGCGGATCTGGGTTGCGCAACGGCTTTTCCGACAACACGATCGCGCCCAGACGGCGGACGTGCCTAGCGACGACATCACCGTCCCAATGCACTTCGTCCACTTCGGACACCAGAGTCGGCGCGGCTCGGACGGCGAGTGCTTCGTCGGCGGTCGCGGCGAGCCGGATGGTGCCGTGGACGCGGCCCGGGTCGCGGGTGGCTTCGGCGACCGCCAGCCATTCGGCGTCGGCCAGCCCGCTGCCGGTGGGCAGTTCGGCCGCGGTGCCGCTGGCCATCAGATACACCGGGGCCGCTCCCGCGCGCCGCCGTGCCAGGCGTTCCGGATGCGCGAGAGCGACGACGAATGCGGCGTCCGGGTCTGGTTTCGCTGGCGAATTGACCAGTGCGGCCAACCGTTTCGCGTCCCGCTGCCAGCGGCGGGCCGATTCGTCGTGCGCGGAACGGAGCCGGCGCAGTTCGGCTTCGACGTCGGTCAGCGTCGCTCCGGCATCGAGCAGCGCGACCACTTCCGCAGCCGCCCGAGCGCCAACGGCCTCGGCACCGTCCAGCAAGGCGCGCGCCAGCCGGGGATGCAGGCCGAGGTCGGCCATCTTCTGTCCGCGCGGCGTGACCGCACCGTCGGCCGTGGTCGCGCCGAGCGTCACGAGCAGACTTCGCGCGGCGGCGAGCGCGCCTTCGCCGGGCGGGTCCCACCAGGCGAGGCCGGTTCCGTCCGGAGTGGACCAGCAGGCGAGTTCCAACGCGAACCGCGCCAGTTCGGCGGTGCGGATTTCCGGCTCTGGATACGCGGGCAGCGTCGCCTGCTCGTGCTCCGGCCAGCACCGGTACGCCCGGCCCGGTGCTTCGCGGCCTGCCCGGCCAGCACGTTGTTCCGCTACCGCCGCGGAAACCCGCACCGTGGCGAGTCCGGCGAGACCGCGTCGATGGTCCACCCGCGGTACGCGCGCGAGACCGGAATCCACGACCGCGCGGACGCCGGGCACGGTCAGGCTCGACTCGGCGACGGCGGTCGCGAGAACTACCCGTCGCCGGTCGCGCGGCCGCAGCGCTTCGTCTTGCCGGGCAGCGGAAAGCCGTCCGTGCAGCGGAAGCACGTCCGCGTCCAGAGAACTCAGCAACGCCGACGTACGCGCGATTTCCCCGGCACCAGGGAGGAACGCGAGCACATCACCGTCCCCTTCGGACAGTGCTTTCCGGACCGCCGAGGCGACCGCGGCTTCCGGGCGTTCCCCGCGCGCCGGAGCGCGGTAGCTCAGCTCAACCGGATACGTGCGGGCGTGCGCGGTGATCACCGGGGCGTCGCCGAGCAACTCGGCCAGCCGTCCGGAGGCGACCGTCGCCGACGTCGCGAGCAGCCGCAGGTCGTCGCGCAGCCCCGCGCGGACGTCGAGGAGCAAAGCGAGCAGCAGGTCAGCGTCGAGATGGCGTTCGTGGCATTCGTCCAGCAGGACCGTCGACACTCCGGCCAGTTCGGGATCGTGCTGCACCCGCCGCACCAGCAGCCCCGACGTGACCACTTCGATCCGCGTCCGCGACGACACCTTCCGGTCGCCGCGCACGGCGTACCCGACCGTCTCTCCGACCGGCTCGCCCAGCAGCGCCGCCATCCGCCCGGCCGCGGCCCGAGCGGCGAGCCGACGCGGTTCGGCGACCACGACGCGTCCCTCGCCGCGGTTCAGCGCGAGCGGCACGAGCGTGGTCTTGCCGGTGCCGGGCGGCGCGACGAGCACCGCGGCGCCGTGGTCGTCGAGCGCGCTCAGCACGGACGGCAGCACCGCGCGGACGGGCAGGTCCGGCAGCGAGGCGAGGTCGGTCACTGCTCGGTGATCTCCGGTGGATTCGGCAACGGGTAGTTCGACGGCCCGATGTTCGTCTCCAGCGACTTCCGCCAGGCCCCGGTCGACACCATCTTCCGGATCGCGTCGTCCACCGCGTGCTGGCCCTCGGTGTCGCCCTTGCGCAGGCCGACGCCGTACCGCTCGGTGGAAAACGGGCGGCCGACCACCTTGAGCAGCTCCGGGTTCTGCGCGGCGTACCCGGCGAGGATCACCGCGTCCGTGGTCACCGCGTCGACCTGATTGGCCAGCAACGCGGTGACGCAGTCCGGATACCGCGGATACTCGACCAGCTTGACCATCTGCGCGAACTTGTCCTTCACCATCTGCGCGGGCGTCGAGCCGGCGACCGAGCAGAGCCGCTTGCCGTTGAGGCTTTCCGGCCCGGTGATGTCCGGCGAGGTGAGCCGGACCAGCAGGTCCTGGCCGGTGCTGAAGTACGGCCCGGCGAAGCTCACCTGCTGTTTCCGCTTGTCGGTGATCGAATAGGTGGCCACGACCAGGTCGACCGCGCCCGAGGTGAGGTCCGTTTCGCGGCGCGCCGGGGTGGTCTCGTGCCAGGTGATGCGGTCCGGTTCGACCCCCAGTTCGCGTGCGACGAAAGTAGCGACATCGACGTCGAAACCGGCGAGCCTGCCGTCCACGGTCCGCTGCGAAAGGCCGGGCGCGTCGAACCGGATTCCGATGGTCAGGTGGTTGCCGTCACGCGCCCGGGTGGGAAGCGGATCGTCCTTGGACACCGTCGACGAACCGCAGGAGACGCAGCTGACCAGCAGAAACACTGCGGCGACCACTGCGCGTAACCGCATCGGTGCCTCCGCTTCGCCGGTTGGCTGCTCACATAGTTCTCAGGTCAGACGGCTAGCCTAAGCGCGTGCGCCGACTGCCCCAACCTCTACTCGACACCATCGGCACGCTCGCCCGGCTCGGGCTGGCTGCCGTGTGGCTCGTGTCCGGCGGCCTGAAGATCGCCGACCCGGGGCAGACGTACATCGCCGTGCAGGCCTACGACGTGCTCCCGCACGCGCTGGTGCGGCCGGTCGCCACCGGGCTGCCGCTGCTGGAGCTGGTGCTGGGGCTGCTGCTGCTCGCCGGACTGGCCACGCGCTGGGTCGCGGCCGCCTCGCTGCTGCTGCTGGCCGTGCTGGTCGCGGGCATCGCGCAGTCGTGGGCGCGCGGGCTGAGCATCGACTGCGGCTGCTTCGGCGGCGGCGGGCGGGTGAACGCCGGGCAGACCGAATACCCGCAGGAGATCCTGCGCGACACCGGCTTCGCCCTGCTCGCGGTGTGGCTGCTCGTCCGGCCGCGCACGTGGCTTTCGGTCGACGGCTGGCTCGGCTGGGGCAAGGGCCGGAAGCCCGGGAACTCCGGCGAGGTCCCGGACGACTACCCCAAGAGCATCGCGGAAGGGAATTAGGAACAGTGGGTGGAGCTGCGCGCAACGCGCGGAAAAGCCGGCAGCAGGCGGCGGCCGCGAGGTCGGTCGCCCAGGCGCGGGGCTCGAACAGCGACCGGAACAAGATCATCGCGATCGTGGCCGCCGTCGTGGTGGTCGCCGCGCTCGTGATCGGCGGCGTGCTCTGGATCAACTCGAGCAAGAACGCCACGCAGGACAGCGCGATCCAGCCGGGCACGACCTCGGCGCTCGGACCGGGCGTGGTCGAGAAGCGCGACGGGGCCGTGGTGACGGTCGGCAAACCGGGCGCGCCGAAGACGATCGACCTGTACGCCGACTTCCTGTGCCCGTACTGCGCCAAGCTGCAGCAGGACTTCGGGCCGCGGATGGAGAAGGCGATCAACGACGGCCAGCTCGCCGTGCGCTACCACATGGTCATCCTGCTCAACAAGAACTCCGACCCGCCGGGCTACTCGCTCGACTCGGCCAACGCCGCGCTCGCCGCCGCCGACCAGCAGAAGTTCACCGCGTTCCACGACGCGCTGTTCAAGAACCAGCCGCCGGAGGGCGGCCGCGGGTACGACAAGGCGCAGCTGATCAAGCTCGGCCAGGACCTCGGGATCAGCGACCCGAAGTTCGCGGAGACGGTCAACGCCGGCACCTACGACCAGCAGCTGCAGGCGGCGTTCCAGCAGATCCAGAACGACCCGAAGCTGCAGCAGGACTTCGGCAACGGCCAGGTCGGTTTCGGCACGCCGACGGTCGCGGTCGACGGCAAGGCGGTTCCCGCGCAGGGCGACTGGCTGTCGAAGATCCTCAACGGCTGACCTGATCCGGTCAATTCGCCTGTCCGGGCACAACCCGTCCGCTAACCTGGGCCGCAGGGTTCAGGGGAGGGGCGGGTTGTGTCCGGTTTTCATGTCGACGACGGCGCGTACGAGAACTACGCGAAGCAGGTCGACCCACTCGGCGACGAGGTGCGTTCCGCGGCGAAGGCGCACCTCGGTCCGCACGTGACGCTGTCCGGCGACGGGTTCTCCGCGATCGGGGACGAATCCGGGTTCGCCGGCGCGTACGGCGCGCGGATGCGGGCGCTGCAGGAACGAATGCACGCGCTCGGCGGCGGCTGGCACGACGTCGGCGAGGCGGCTCGGCGCACGCAGGGCAACTACGCGGCGGTCGAGCAGGAACACGGCGACGCTTTGCGCAGGCTTTCGTGAACGCTCCGGTCGATCATCTGGTCCGGAACGGGCTGGACACTACGAATCAGTTCGCCGCGAAGCTGAAGCACGATCCGGCGGCGATCAACGGCGCGCGCGACGGGCATGTCGCGCTGCAGACGACCGTCGGCCAGGCCAACCAGCACGCGGGTGCGCAGCGGGTGAACCTCGCGCAGGCCAGTTCCGGGGCGACCTCGGAGCGCGCGGTCGCGACGTCGAAGGACCTGGAGAAGGAAGTCCAGGACCTTCTCAACGAGAGCGCGGAAATCGAGCGGGCGGTCGCGGAGGCGGCGGAGACGCTGCACGTCGGCGAGATCCGCAACGATCAGGTCCGGGACCAGATCCTGCGCGAGATCGCGTCCTCGATGAAGGCGCTGGCCGCGGTCAACGGGATCCAGCCGCCGGAGAGCCGGGCGGCCGCGGCTCGGCAGATTCTGCTGAAGCTGCAGACGAAAATCGGCGAGCTGACCGGGCAGGCGGCGACGTTCACCGAGGAGACGCTCGGAAAGCTGACCGGTCTGGGGCAACGGCTCGGCGGGTCGGAATCGACGTCCGCGAGCAGCGCGACGACGACGGTGCCGCAGGCGTTCAACAACAACGGCGCGCACGTCAGCCACGGCGGTGGAGGCGGCGGAGACAGCGGTGGCGGTGGAGGCGGCGGCGGTTATGCCGGCAAACCCCGGTTGCCGGTCGCAGTTCCGCCGCAGCCGGGCAGCGGGGTCGGGATCAACCTGCCGGGCGGGAAAACCGTGATGGCGCCGAACGAGACCGCGGCCAAGGCGGTCCGGGCGGCGTTGTCTCAGCTGGGCGTGCCGTATGTGTGGGGCGGAACCGCGCGCGGGCAAGGGCTCGACTGCAGCGGGTTGACCATGACGTCCTATCAGGACGCTGGATTGCAGTTGCCGCGGACGGCGAAACAGCAGACTGTCGGGGCTGAGGTGCCTTCTATCGATCAGTTGCTGCCCGGGGATTTGGTGGTGTGGTCCGGGCACGTCGCGATGGTGATCGGCGACGGGCAGATGGTCGAGGCCGGGGATCCGGTGCAGATCAGCAAGATCCGGACGACCAACGCCGGGCAGCAGTTCATCGGGTTCTACCGGCCTACGGGGTGAGTGGTGGCTGAGTTCGACATGGACCGCGCGGTGGCGCGGGTGATGGAGGAGGCTTCCCGGACCGGGGAGGCGGCCGCCGCTCGGTTCGAGCGGGCCGGGCCGGTGGTGGGGAAGGCCGCTGCTGGTGGGGTTTCCGTCGAGGTCGCGCCGGGCGGGTTGCTGACTGGGCTGACGTTGACGCGGGCCGCGTTGCGGAGCGGGTCGGAGGCGGTGGCTGCGCAGATTTTGGAGTTGTCGCGGCGGGCTGAGCGGCGGGCTGGGGATCGGATGCATCAGGTATTGGCGCCGGTGCTGGGGGCGGAGGCCGTGACCGCGTTGGGGTATGCGGCGTTGGCCGAGGATGACCCGGATTTCTATGACGAAGAGCCGGTGGCGTGGTGAAGACTCGGGAACTGATTGAGCAGGCTCGTTCTCGAGAGGCTGCGCTGGTGCAGGTCGCCTCGCTGATGGCGGAGGCGCGGGGATCGGCTCACGCGTTGGACGGGTCGGTCGAGGTGACCGTGGACGCGCTGGGGTCGTTGAAGCGGTTGTGGCTCGCGCCCGCGGTGGCGGAGAGGGATCCTTCGCGGGTTTCGGCGTTGGTGCTTGAGGTCGTGCGGGTCGCGATGGCTGAGGCTGAGCAGGATTGCTACAACCGGGTGGGATTGTTGCTGGGGGAGGAGGCGGGGTTGCTGGTGGAGGCGTTGTCTGGGAAAGCGGCTCCGGCTCGGTCCGCGGATGACGATCCTGGGATGACGGTGGAGGAGTTTCAGCGGTTGCGGGCGGAGAGGGTGGGGGAGAGGCGGTTTCCTGCTCCTGCTCCGGTTGCCTCCACTGTGGAGGAGGGGTGGGAGGATTTTGATCCGGCTTCTTTGCGGTCGGATCGGTGAGTCATTCGGCTCGTCGCCCTGGCGGGCGACATTGCCGGGTTTAGTGGGTGCGTTGGCCCCCCGATTTTTAGTGTGACTACGGCGCTGGGGTGCTTGTCAAGGCGGGAAAGATGCCTTGACAAGCACCCCAGCGCCGTGTTTTTGGCTGTGTATCGGGGGTGGGGGAGGGGTGGGTGCCTCGTTTTTTGGGTGCATCGGTGCGGTTGGGGGCTGGCGCCCCCACTGCGAGCGTCGAGGTGCCTGGGTTGTGGCTCCAGCTTCGTTACGGCAGGGGTGGGAGCGAACCGATGCGGGCGTCTGTACTAGCGCAGTCTGGCCGGGGCCCTTGCGCAGTTGCTCTCGCACCGCCGAAGAAAAGGCGTTGCGTCCACCTGTCGAGCCCTGCGGGGATTAGAGCCTCCGCGCCCGAGCCGCGCCCGGTCACGCCCAAAACACGCCTTTCTCGGCCGGGCCGGAGCCGCCCGCACCGCTGAACGCGCTTCCGCCGCCGGATCCCTACGGGCGGAGGCGGTGAGGAGGGGGGTGGAATCCGTGCTGGATCCCACCCCCTTGCTAGCCGCGTTCGATGAGGTGGCCTACTACTTCTGGGCCTGGGTGGGCGTGGCCCGAGCCGTCGCGGCGGAGGTCTACTTCTGGGAGTTCTACTGGGTCTCCGGTGCGGCTCGCGCCTGCTGGGCGGGGGCCTACCCAGGCGACCTGGACCGCGGTTTCTCCCTTCAGGAAGCGGTGCGCTCGCACGCCGCCGGTGGCTCGGCCCTTTGCGGGGTATTCGCTGAAGGGCGTGACCTTGACGCTTTGGCCCGTTGCGGTGACGACCATTGGTTCGCCGTGTTCTTCGTCGTCCGTTCGGATGGCTCCGAAGAAGATCGCGGTGGCGTTCGCGGCCAGTTTCATGCCTGCCATGCCTCCGCTCTTCGTGCCTTGCGGGCGGATCAGGCTCGCGGCGAAGCGCAACAGGGACGAGTCCGACGAGATGAAGGCCAGGGTTTCGTTTCCGTCGGTCAGCCAGGTCGCGCCGATGATTTCGTCGCCGGGCTTGAGGCTGATGACCTCGAATTCGTCCGAGCGCACTGGCCAGTCCGGGGCGCATACCTTCACCACGCCGCCGCGCGTGCCGATGGCCAGGCCCGGCGAGTTGCCTGCTTGCTCGCCCAAGGGCGCGATTCCGACTACCCGCTCCCCCTTTTCCAGCGGTACCAGTTCTTTTGCCGCCATGCCGCCGCGCAACGACACCGTGCCTGCTTGTTCTGGCAACACCGGCAGGGGCAGCACGTCCGTCTTGAACGCGCGGCCTCGGCTGGTCACCAGAAGCACCTGGCCGCGCGCGGTGGTGTGCACGACGGCTGACACGGCGTCGTGTTTTACGCGGCCGTTTCGGCGGCGGACTTCCGACGCCTCTTCCGATTCCGCCGCCGTGCGGGCGACCAGGCCGGTGGCCGACAGAATCACCTGGCACGGGTCGTCCGCGACTTCCAGCGGGCCGGACGGCTTCGACGCGGCCAGGACTTCCTTCAGATCGCCGTCGATGAGGCGGGTGCGGCGGCCGGTGGGGAAGTCCTTCGCGATCTTCGCCAGTTCCGTCGACACGAGCTTCTTTAGGACCGACTCGTCCTCGAGGATCGTGGTCAGCTCGGCGATTTCCGCGCGCAGCTTTTCCTGTTCGCTTTCCAGCTCCAGGCGGTCGTACTTGGTGAGGCGGCGCAGCGGAGTGTCCAGGATGTAACTCGCCTGGGTCTCGGACAGCTTGAACTTCGTCATCAGGCCGTCCTTCGCGGCGGCCGCGTTTTCGCTTTCGCGGATCAGCCGGATGACCTTGTCGATGTTCAGCAGCGCGATCAGCAGACCGTCGACCAGGTGCAGCCGCTCTTCGCGCTTGCGCCGGCGATAACGCGTGCGCCGCGTGACGACCTCGTAGCGGTGTTTCAGGAAGACTTCCAGCAGCGCCTTCAGGCCGAGCGTCTGCGGCTGGCCGTCGACGAGCACCAGGTTGTTGATGCCGAACGACTGCTCCAGCGGCGTGAGCCGGTACAGATCCGCCAGCAGTGCCTGCGGGTTGACGCCCACCTTGCACTCGATGACCAGCCGCGTGCCGTTCTCGCGGTCGGTGAGGTCCTTGACGTCCGCGATCCCGGTGAGCCGCTTGGACTTGTTGACCTCGTCGGTGATCTTCTCGATCACCTTCTCCGGCCCGACGCCGTACGGCAGCTCGGTCACCGTGATGGCCTGCCGTCCCCGGCTGCCCTCCAGCGGGCCGGTCTCGACGTTCGCGCGCATCCGCACCACGCCGCGGCCGGTTTCGTAGGCCTTGCGGACCTCGTCCAGCCCCAGCAGGCTGCCGCCGGTGGGCAGGTCGGGGCCGGGGATGTACTCCATCAGCTTGTCGAGCGTGGCGTTCGGATGGTTGATCAGCCACCGCGCGGCGCCGATCACCTCGCCGAGATTGTGCGGGATCATGTTGGTCGCCATGCCGACCGCGATCCCGGACGTGCCGTTGACCAGCAGGTTCGGATAGGCCGCCGGCAGCACCGAGGGCTCTTCGAGCGAACCGTCGTAGTTCGGCCGGAAGTCGACGGTGTCCTCGCCCAGCTCGCCGACGAGCAGCATCGCTTCGTTCGACATCCGGGCCTCGGTGTACCGCGAGGCGGCCGGTCCGTCGTCTGGGCTCCCGAAGTTTCCGTGCCCGTCGATCAACGGGGCGTTCATCGAGAAGTCCTGCGCCAGGCGGACCATCGCGTCGTAAATCGCGGTGTCGCCGTGCGGGTGGTATTTGCCCATGCAGTTGTGGACGACGAAACCCTCGGCCGCGAATTCGTGGTCTTCCGTGCCGACCTGAATGTCGTAAGTGACCTGGGGTTCGACCGGTTCGACGGAAACCACTTCGAGGAACGAGAATCCGTTCAGCGCGTCGAGCCGGTCCGCGAGAGGCGAGCCGATCCTGCGCAATTTCTCGATCCAGCCGTCCTGGCGCGCCCGCGAAAGGCGGAAAGAACGGTCGGCCAGCGCGGTGCCGTGCCGGTCCTTTCCGTAGCGGACCGCCGCGCCGCTCGTCGCCGACAGCGACGCGCGGAATGCGGTGCCGGAAGTGTCGCGGAACCAGCCGCCGCCGCGATGAGCGGCGGAGAACTCGGCCATGACTTCCTTGTTGGGCAGCCGGTCGTTCCCCTGCTTTCCGCCGTACTCGTAAGCGATTTCCGCGAGTGTTTCGAGGCTGTCCTTCTTGTAGCCGACAGTGATCCACGGCAGCATGAGGTGCGCCAGCGCGGACGCGTCGGATCCGCTGACGGACAAGCCCAGCAGCGTCTTGTGGCCATTCTGCCTGGGGTTGCTCCAGTGATGGCCGTGGATGCCGAGGTCCGCGAGCATCGCGTACACCTGCCGGACGAGCTTTTCGCTCGTGCTGACATAGACGATCTCGCGGTGGTTCTTCCGGACGTAGCCGTCGCCGTCGAAAAGTCCGGCGAGATACGGAGCCCACGAGGTCCGGTCCGAGAGGACTTCCGCGGGCACGTGCTTCGCGTCGCTGAGCGGTTTGCCCGCCGCGAGCAGGCCGTCGTGCCGGGCGAAGGTGAGGATGTGCTGGTCGCGCCATTCTGGTTTCGCGGCGGCCCGGCTCCCCCGGGACACTCGCACCCCGTTGGCCTGTGCCCACTCGTACACGGCGTCAAGCGGCTCGCGGTCGCACATGTGGATGCGGACTCGTCCGTCGGCGGGGCGATTCCGGTCGACGGCGAAGCCTTCGGCGGTGATCAAGCCGAGCAGATAGGCGTACCGGTCCCCGCCGCGCGGCAGGCTTTCCCGCCTGCTGTTTCCATACGCGACGGTCAGCCTGCCGGTCAGGTCGCGAGCGGCCGTCCAGTCCAGCGTCGAGTCGTCCGCCACCGTCCGGAACCGCTGCCCGGGGGTGACGAGCATGGTGTGGCCGTTCGACCAGGTGATGCGGACGAGTTCGTCCGGCGGGTTCTCGTACACCTCGGCGACGGGCACCGCCTTGCCGCGGCTGTCCAGCACCTGGTCGCCGATCTCGAGGGATTCGATCGGCCGGAGACCGCCGGGGGTCGACACCAGCGCGCCGCGCACGAAACAGTCGCCGACCACGCGGGACGACTTCACGTATGCGTGCGTCGGGCGGTAGCCGTTCTCGTTCATCGAGAACAGGATGCGGCGGTGCACCGGCTTCAGGCCGTCGCGCGCGTCCGGGAGGGCGCGCGAGTGGATCACCGAGTACGCGTATTCCAGGTACGAGTCTTCGATCTCCGTCTTCAGCGGGTTGTCGAAGACCTGCGCGCCCGGCGAGTCGAACGCGCTCGGGTCGACCCGGGTCACCGGGGTCTTGCTACGGCGAGCCATGGCTCACAACTCCTTGGGAACGAACGGAAAACTCAGACGTCGATGGCTTCGCGGTCGACGCGGTCGGACGATTCGACCAGCCAGTTGCGCCGCGGCTCGACCTTTTCGCCCATCAGCAGTTCCAGCGCCAGCTCCGCGGCCTCGACGTCCTCCAGCGTGATCCGCCGGACCGAGCGCGTCGCCGGGTTCATCGTGGTTTCCCACAGTTCGTCGGCGTCCATCTCGCCGAGGCCCTTGAACCGCGGCACCGGCGTGACGACCTGCTTGCCCGCCGCTTCGAGTTCGGCGACCTTCTGCTCCATCTCGCGCTGGGTGAAGGTGAAGACGGTCTCCGAACCGCGGCCCTTCGTGGTGATCTTGTGCAGCGGCGGCATGGCCGCGTACAGCCGGCCGTCCTCGATCACCGGGCGCATGTACTTCGCGAACAGCGTGATCAGCAGCGTGCGGATGTGCGAACCGTCGACATCCGCGTCCGCCATCAGGATGACGCGGCCGTAGCGCATCGTGGACAGGTCGAACGTGCGGCCGGTGCCCGCGCCGAGCACCTGCACGATCGACGCGATCTCGGCGTTCTTCAGCGTGTCGCCGAGGGACGCCTTCTGCACGTTGAGGATCTTGCCGCGCAACGGAAGCAGCGCCTGGTACTCCGACACCCGCGCCATCCGCGCCGAGCCGAGCGCGCTGTCGCCCTCCACCAGGAACAGTTCGCTGCGCGAGACGCCGGTGGTGCGGCAGTCGACCAGCTTCGGCGGCATCGCCGCGCCCTCGAGCGCGGTTTTGCGCCGGGCGGCGTCCTTCTGCTGTTTCTGGGTGAGCCGCACGCGCGCCGCGTCGACCACCTTCTGCAGCACGATTTTGGCCTCGGACTTGGTTTTCCGGTCCTCGGTCCAAGCCCGCACCTGCTTGTCGACGATGCCCTGCAGGACACGCGTGATGCCCGCCGTCGACAGTTCGTCCTTGGTCTGCGAGGTGAACTGCGGCTCCGGCAGCCGGACGTGGATCACCGCGGTCATGCCCTCCAGCACGTCCTCGGTGGTCGGCGGGTCCTCCTTCGCCTTCAGCAGCCCGCGCGTCTTGCCGATCGCGTCCACGATCGCCCGGGTGACCGCGCGGTCGAACCCGCGCCGGTGCGTGCCGCCGTGCACGTTGCGGATCGTGTTGGTGAAGCACTCCACGGTGCGCTCGTAGCCGGTGCCCCAGCGCAGCGCGACCTCGACCTCCGCGTGTCGCTCCACATTGGACTGCATGACGCCGTTGGCGTCCGCCGCGTTCTCCTTGTAGGTGCCCTCGCCGGTGATCATCAGCGTGCCGCAGACCGGCTTTTCGCTGTCCGGGGCGAGGAAGTCGACCATGTCCGCCAGCCCGTTCGGGAAGTGGAAGGTCTCCTCGTTGATGGTGTCCTCGAACGTGGTGCGCAGCACGTAGGTGACGCCGGGCACGAGGAACGCGGTGTTGCGCAGCTTCGTCCGCACGCCTTCGACGTCCAGCGCCGCGCCGGTTTCGAAGTACCGCGCGTCGTACCAGTAGCGGATGGACGTGCCGCTGCGCTCGCCGCGCTTCATCTTGCCGACCAGGTTGAGCCCGGAGCGGCGGGTGAACTTCGCCTTCGGGCCGGGTCCGTCGAACACGCCGGGCACGCCGTGCGCGAACGACATCTGGTGGACCTTGCCGTTCTGCTTCACCGTGACGTCGAAGCGGTGCGACAGCGCGTTCACCGCCGAGGCGCCGACGCCGTGCAGACCGCCGGACGTCTTGTACCCGGAGCCGCCGAACTTGCCGCCGGCGTGCAGCCGGGTCAGCACCAGTTCGACGCCGGAGAGGCCGGATTTGGCGTGCACGCCGGTGGGGATGCCGCGGCCGTCGTCGTCCACCTGGACGCTGCCGTCGGCGTGCAGGGTGACGACGATGCGCGTGGCATGGCCCGCCACCCCCTCGTCGGTGGAGTTGTCGACGACCTCGGAGAAGAGGTGGTTGATGCCTCGGCTGTCGGTGGAGCCGATGTACATCCCGGGGCGCTTGCGGACCGCCTCGAGTCCTTCGAGGTGGGTCAGGTCGTCGGCCCCGTACAGAGTCTCAGCGGTCACGAGGTCGTTCTCCCGGATCGAGGCGTGCTGTTCGGTGGGCAAACAGGTGGCCGGAGCAGGGGGCCCCGGGCCGTCACCGTACTGCAGGATATCCGCACCCCCTGACAGGAACTGGCCGCTGCGCCCCCGACGGCGTCCGGAGGCGTGTCCCAGGTCACCGGTATAGTCCTGTAGGAATACATCTTCCACGCGAGTAGTTGTGCCGACAAGCAAGGTAGGAAGCAACCGGCTAGGGAGCGGTCATGCAGTTCGGAATCTTCTCGGTGGGCGACGTCACGACCGACCCCACCACGGGCGTCACGCCCACGGAGCACGAGCGCATCAAGGCGATGGTCAGGATCGCGCTCAAGGCCGAAGAGGTCGGTCTCGACGTCTTCGCCGTCGGAGAGCACCACAATCCGCCGTTCGCCGCGCCGGCGAACCCCACCGTCCTGCTCTCGAACATCGCGGCGCGGACGGAGAAGATCGTCCTCTCCACGTCGACCACCCTGATCACCACGAACGACCCGGTGCGGCTGGCCGAGGACTACGCCATGCTGCAGCACCTGGCCGACGGGCGGCTCGACCTGATGATGGGCCGCGGCAACACCGGCCCGGTCTACCCGTGGTTCGGGCAGGACATCCGCCAGGGCATCCCGCTGGCCGTGGAGAACTACGCGCTGCTGCACCGGCTCTGGCGCGAGGAGGTCGTCGACTGGGAGGGCAAGTTCCGCACCCCGCTGCAGGGCTTCACCTCGACGCCGCGCCCGCTCGACGGCGTGCCGCCGTTCGTGTGGCACGGTTCGATCCGCAGCCCGGAGATCGCCGAACAGGCCGCGTATTACGGCGACGGGTTCTTCGCGAACCACATCTTCTGGCCGACCTCGCACTTCCAGCAGCTGATCGCGTTCTACCGGCAGCGCTACGAGCACTACGGGCACGGCAAGGCCGACCAGGCCATCGTCGGGCTCGGCGGGCAGGCGTTCATCCGGCCGAAGTCGCAGGACGCGTGGAACGAGTTCCGGCCGTACTTCGACAACGCGCCGGTGTACGGGCACGGCCCGTCGCTGGAGGACTTCACCGAGCAGACGCCGCTGACCGTCGGCAGCCCGCAGGAGGTCATCGACAAGACGCTGACCTTCCGCGAGCACTTCGGCGACTACCAGCGCCAGCTGTTCCTGATGGACCACGCGGGGCTGCCGCTGAAGACCGTGCTGGAGCAGCTCGACCTGCTGGGTGAAGAGGTCGTGCCGGTGCTGCGCAAGGAACTGGAAGCGAAGCGCCCGGCGCACGTGCCGGAAGCGCCCACGCACGAATCGCTCAAGGCGGCTCAGGCCGTCACCGCCTGACCCGGGTTTAGGGGAGAAGGTCATGACTGCACGCACTATCGCCGTGGTCACCGCGGGCTTGAGCCAGCCGTCGTCCACGCGGCTGCTGGCCGACCGGCTGGCCGAGGCCACCCGCGCCGCCCTCGTCGACGACGACGTGACGGTGAAGGTGTTCGAACTCCGCGACATCGCGGTCGACGTCACCAACAACATGCTCACCGGGTTCCCCAGCCCGCAGCTGCGGGAAGTGATCGACACCGTGACGCGCGCGGACGGCTTGATCGCCGTGACGCCGGTGTTCACCGCTTCCTACAGCGGGCTGTTCAAATCGTTCTTCGACGTGCTGGACAAGGAAGCGCTCGACGGCAAACCGGTGCTGCTCGCCGCGACGGGAGGTACGGAACGGCATTCGCTGGCGCTCGACTTCGCGCTGCGCCCGCTCTTCGCCTACCTTCGCGCGACTGTGGTCCCGACCGGCGTGTACGCGGCGTCGTCGGATTGGGGCAGCGTCGAGGCGACGGGTGCGTTGCAGCAGCGGGTGGAGCGGGCTGGCCGCGAGCTGGCTCGGTTGGTCGCGGCGGCGCCGGAGGCGAAGCCGGATGACGAGTACGCGTCGGTGTCGTTCGAGCGGTTGCTGGCTGGTGAATAACGGCGGCTCCTAGTGGTTTCGCGGCGTCGGGTTCGCTGATGGGGGACCGGTGGGCCTCGAGGTGATCCCGGCGTCGCGCAGCTTCGCGGTAAGCAGAAGACCTTCAGGTCAGCCTGCCGGGGCCTGGGCGATGAGGACGGTGGCGCGCGTGGACCAGCCCAGCGCCGCATAAAGCTGTTGCCCGGCCGCGGTGGCGACGAGAATCCCGGTGGTCGCGCCGTGCGTCACGGCGTTTTCCGCGAGGGAACTCATCACCACGCTGCCGAGACCGCGGCGGCGATGTTCCGGGACGGTTTCGATCCGGTCCGCGATCGCGTCGGTGCCGACCACGGCCATGGTTCCTCGCGCCGCGACCCCCGAATCGGGATGGCGCAGCACGGTTTCGCACACCGTTGCGTGCCTGGCGGTCGTCTGGGTGTAGGGCGGCGGTGCGGTACGCGGTGGATGTCGGCGCAGCGGGATCGTCATGAGTGCTTCGCGTGCGTCCCGCAGCTTCAGCCCTGCCTCGCGCATGATCGACTCGGCTTCCTCCGGCCGGTTCGTCGGCACGGTCAGCCAGGTCGGGCGTGCGGCGGCGGCCACCTCTTCGGCGAGGCCGCGCAGGACCTCCGGTTCGGCGGACACCGCGACGATCTCGCGGTGCCGATCCGGTTGTTCGAGCAGGACACGCAGCCCGCCGCGGGTTTCTTCGGCGGGACGGAATCCTCGGGACGCGCCCCATCCCGCCTGCCAGCGGCGGATGAGGTCAGGCAGTGATTCGACCACGCTGAGCAGCTAAGCATCCGGCACCGACAAAAACCGGCCGGTCCGCCCCGGAGGTCCAGTATGGACAGTCCAGCTGGCAGTACCGCGATCCCGGCGGCACACTGGCCCGATGGGATTGGGCAAGCCAGTGCGCCGGGTGCTCCTGTCGGTCGTCGGCGGGGCGCTGGTGGTCGTCGGGGTCGTGCTGCTCGTGCTGCCCGGGCCGGGGCTGCTGCTGGTGCTCGCCGGGCTGCTGGTGCTGGCCTCGGAGTTCCCGGCGCTGCAGCGATTCGTCGACCCGGTGCGGACGCGGGCGATGAAAGCGGCGGAGGAGAGCGTGTCGTCGCCGCTGCGGATCGCCGGTTCGGTGCTGGCCGGGCTGGCGCTGCTGGCCGCGGGCATCGTGTGGGGGACGGTGCGGTCGCTGCCGCTCAGCGGGTGGAGTACCGGGACCAGCCTGATCCTGTCGAGTTTGATCTTGTTCGCGCTGCTGATCTGGAGTTACCGGCGGGTGCGGGCGAAGCGGGGAACCTCAGGCGAGCACGGCGGCAAGGCCTAGGCAACCGCCTCCGCCGAGCGCGACGTCGGCGGTCACTTGCGCGAAAGGGTGGTCTTTCAGCTCCACGGGGGCTAGAAAACCCACGCCATCGCAAGGAAAAGCACCGCGAGCGCGAGAGAGCCGACGCACGCGGCGAACGGCACACCGGGAAAGAGAAGCGCCTGAACCCGCGAACTCGCAGGCCCAGGCGCTTTCCCCGACCTCAAGAGGCGTACAGCTTCGCCACCTCCGCGGCGGACAACGCCCGGTCGTACAGGCGCACCTGGTCGACCGCCCCGTTCAGGAAGTCCACCGGGTTTCCGCCGTACTTCCCGCGGCCGATCACCGTGTGGCCGGTGGACGCCTCGCCCAGGCAAACGCTGCGCGACGCGGCCAGCTGGCCGTCCACGTACAGCGCCAGCTGCCCGGTAGCGGCATCGCGGACCCCGACCAGGTGGTACCAGCGGCCGGCTTCCGGCGTGAGCGGGGCGAGTGCCCGGGTGCCCACGAAGCTGAACGCCAGCTTGTGGTCCGCGCCGGAATACTGCAGGAAGAACGCGCTGTGGTCGTTCCCGTCCTGGCTCACCACGGTCTGGAAACCGTCGCCGACCGCGGTGAACTTCACCCATGCGGCGACGCTGTAGCTCAGGTCGGTCTTCACCAGCGCGGCACCGGTGTCCGCGTACTGGCCGGAGCCGTTCACCGCCAGGGCCGAACCGCTGTGGCCGGCGGTCCAGGAAGCGCCGCCGACGAGCGTCGCGTCGTGGTGGCCCACCGGGTCCGCCGCGGTGGTGCCGCCGTTCTCGTCGAACGGGTACGCGGCGATTCCGTCGATCCCGGGCGTGCCGGGCGGGATCACCGGACCCTGTTGCGGCGAGCCGTCGACGCCCTTGATCACCGACAGGTTCGCGGCCCGGACAGCGGCGAAGTCCATCTTCTTCACTTGCCGGTCGTAGGTGAAGAAGCCGTTGACCTCCTTCTCCACGTCGGTGGTTTGCGTGTACACCCCGGCTGACACGCCGCATTGCCGTCCGGCGAGCAGCAGGCGTTGCTGGAGTTCGGCGTAGCGACGGGTGAGCGTGGCGCTGTCCGGCTCCATCTCGTACGCGAAGCTGCCGGCCGGGTCGAACTGGTGTCCGTCGACCTTCAGGCCGAGGCCGCCGTACTCGCCGTCAACCGCGGCGCGGTGCGCGTCCGGCACGGGGGTTCCCGGGCCGGTGTAGGTGTGGTCGTCGTAGAGGTCGCCGCGGCCGCTGTCGGGTTCGGACCGGCAGCAGTTCACGCCGGACTCGGCGTCCACCAGGCGCGTCGGGTCCCAGGCCTTGACCTGGTCGGCGATCCGGCCGACGGCGTAGTCGCCCCAGCCCTCGTTGAACGGCACCCAGGTGACGATCGACGGGAAACTCCGGTGCTGGTCGATCATCCGGTGCAGTTCGGATTCGAAGTTCGCCTGCGCCGCGGGCGTCGCGTCGATGTCGTCCTTCATCGCGGGCATGTCCTGCCACACCAGCAGCCCGAGTTTGTCCGCGTAGTAGTACCAGCGGTCCGGTTCGACCTTGATGTGCTTGCGCACCATGTTGAACCCGAGCGCCTTTTCCTGTTCCAGATCGAACTTCAGCGCCGCGTCGGTCGGTGCGGTGTAGATGCCGTCCGGCCAGAAACCCTGGTCCAGCGGGCCGAGCTGCATCACGAACTTGCCGTTCAGCAGCATCCGCTGCTTGCCGTCCGCGGTCTTGCCGACGGACACCGACCGCAGCCCGAAGTACGAGCCGACGCTGTCGCCGGAGGACAGGGAGACGCGCAGGTCGTACAGGAACGGATCGTCCGGCGTCCACAGACGCGGCTTGTTTATCTTGAGCTTCAACGGAGTGTTCGCCGGTCCGGACGCGACGCCGACGACGCGGCCGTGGTCGTAGGCGACGGCTTGCACGCGTTGTTTCACCGGGCCGCCCACGACGGCGTTCACCGTGACCGAACCGCTGGCGACGTCCGGGGTGGTGTCCACCCGCGAGAGGTGCGCCGGGGCCACCGGTTCCATCCAGACGGTCTGCCAGATGCCGGACGTCGGGGTGTAGAAGATGCCGTCGCCGGGTTTGCGCTGCTTGCCGAGCGGTTGCCCGCCCGCGTCGTTCGGATCCGTGACGCCGACGACGATTTCCTGGTCTTTCCCGGTGGTCAACGCGTTGGTGACGTCCGCGGAAAACGCGTCGTACCCGCCGGTGTGCCGGGCGACCTGATGGCCGTTGACCCACACCGTGGTGTCGTAGTCGACGGCCTGGAAGTGCAGGAGCAACCGCTGGTCCCGCCCGCCGACGTGCCAGTTCTTCGGCACCTGGAACGTCCGCCGGTACCACATCGACGTTTCGTGCCGCATGATTCCGGACAGCGCCGATTCGACCGGGTACGGCACGAGAATGCGTTCGTCGAGGCTGCGCTTGATCGGCGGCGAGTCGCCCGGTTTGGCGGCGGAGAATTCCCAGACGCCGTTGAGGTTTTGCCAGTTGTCCCGGGTCATTTGCGGCCGCGGGTATTCGGGAAGGGCGTTGTCCGGGGAGACCTGGTTGGTCCACGGGGTGGTCAGGGGCGGGGTGAGGCGGTGCCACTGCGGCGGATCGGCCGCGGCGGCGGGGACACTCGACAACCCGGACACAGCCACGGCGAGCGCGGCGGCTGCCGTGGCCAGACGGCCGGGTCTGCGGGCAGGACGGACCATCGTCGAACCTCCTACTGACAGGTGGATCAGCGCGGATGGAACTGCACGGGTCAGGAGCGGCGGGAGCGGGCCAGCAGCCGCTGGATCACGACGACGACCAGCAGGAACGCGCCGCTGACCACCGTCTGGTAATTGGAATCGAGGGTGCCGACCTGGTTGATGACGTTCTGGATCAGCGTCTTCAGCAGCACGCCGACGAGCGTGCCGAGGACCGTTCCGGCGCCGCCGGTGAGCAGCGTTCCGCCGATGACCACGACGGAAATCGCGTCCAGCTCCGTGCCGACGCCGAGCACGGTGACGCCCGATTGCAGGTACGCCGCGGTGAGCACGCCGGCGAATCCGGCGAGCGTGCCGCTGAGCGTGTAGAGGGTGATTTTGGTGCGGGCCACCGGAAGACCCATCAGCAGCGCGGACTGTTCCGAGCCGCCGAGCGCGAATACCGACTGGCCGAACCGGGTCCGGCGCAGCAGCAGGCCGCCGAGTCCGAAAAGGACCAGAGCGAGATACACCGGTACGCCGACGCCGAGGATCTTGCCTTGCCCCAGCCAGAGCAACGCTGATCCCGGCTCCACTTTGTACGTCGTCGCGCCCTCGTCGGTCAAGGCCAGCAAGAGCCCGCGAGCGAACAACAGCGAGGCGAGGGTGACGATGAACGGGGCCATTTTCGTGCGGGCGATGAGGATCCCGTTGAGCAGCCCGATGAGCCCGCAAACGACTAATGGCAGCAGGATCGCCACGACCAGGCCGTATCGGGAGCCGTACGCGGCCAGCACGCCGCCGAGCGCGTACACCGAGCCGACGGACAGGTCGATCCCGCCGGAAATGATCACGAACGTCATGCCCAGCGCGAGCACTGCCAGGAAAGAACTTTGCAACGCGAGGTCGCGCAGGTTGTCCGCGGATCCGAAGCGCGGGAAGGCAAACCACGCGACGGCCACGCCGAGCACGAGCACGACGGCCGCGCCTTGGCGTTGCAGGGCCGCGGCGAAGGCCGCGCCGCGTTCGGACGGCGGGGCGGCGGTGGTCGCGATCATCGCGTGCTCCGTTCCCGGGCGACGTACACCGCGGCGACGATGATGGCGGCCTGCACCATTTGCGCGGCGGAATCCGGCAGGTCGTGCTTGATCAGCGTGGCGTGCACCAATTGCATGAGCAGCGCGCCGAACACCGTGCCGAGCACGCGCACGCGGCCGCCGGTGAGCGGAGTGCCGCCGACCACCACCGCGGTGATCGCCGAAAGTTCCATCAGCAGGCCGAGATCGTTGGGGTCGCTCGCGCCGAGGCGGGCGGTGGACAGCACCCCGGCGATGGCCGCGAGCGCCCCGGACATGGCGTACACCCCGATCAAGACCCGTTTCACCGGCAGCCCGGCGAGTGTCGCGGCGGGACGGTTGCCGCCGACCGCGACCAGGTGCCGGCCGAAGGTGGTGCGCCGCACCAGCAATCCGGCCAGCACCGACAGGACCGCGGCCACCAGTACCATGATCGGCACGCCGAGGACGTCGCCGCTGCCGAGCGCGAGAAAGTCCGGGTTGTGCAGCTGCACCAGCTGTCCGTGCGCGATCACGAGCGCTAGCCCGCGACCGCCGACGAGCAACGCCAGCGTCGCGATGATCGGCTGAATGCCCAGCTGGGCCACCAGGAATCCGCTGAACAACCCGGAAACGACCCCGGCGATCAGCGCGACCGCGACCACCATCAGCGGCCCCGCCCCGAGATACAGCGGGACGAGCGCCGCGGCGACCGACATCACCGAGCCCACCGACAGGTCGATGCCCTCGGTCCCGATCACCAGAGCCATGCCGAGCGCGACGATGCACACCGGCGCGGCCTGCACGAGTTGCGTGCGGAAGTTGGCCGCGGAGAGGAAGTTCTTCGTGAAGGCAATGTTGAACAACAGCAGCACGACCACGGCCAGGTACACGCCGTAGTTCTGCAGCCAGGTCGTGACGCGGGCGCGGTCAGGTCTCGTCAGTGTTGCGGTCGACATCGTTGTCACCCCCTGCAGCTATCGCCGCCAGCACGTTGTCCTCGGTGACCGCGTCGCCGGCCAGTTCGGTCGCGACGCTTCCGTCGCGCAGCACGACCACCCGGTCCGCGCCGTCGAGAATCTCTTCCAGTTCGGACGAGATCAGCAGCACGCCGAGCCCGTCCTGCGCCAGTTCGTCGATGAGCGCTTGCACCTCTGCCTTGGCTCCGACGTCGATGCCGCGGGTTGGCTCGTCCAGCAGCAGCACTTTCGGTCCGGTGGCGAGCCAGCGCGCCAGCAGCACTTTCTGCTGGTTGCCGCCGGACAGTTCGGACACCTTCTGCTCCGGGCTGGACGCTTTGATCCGCAACCGTTCCATGAACGTCTTCACCACACGGTCCTGTTTGGACCGGCTGACGAAGCCGAAAGTGGACAGTCGCGGCAACGCGGCGAGCACGATGTTTTCGCGGACGGACAGGTTCGGAATGATCCCGTCCGCCTTACGGTCCTCGGCCAGCAACGCGATCCCAGCCCGCATCGCCGCGGAGATCTTCCCGCGCTTCAACGGTTTCCCGGCCAGCAGCACGGTGCCGCCGTCGAGGGGGAAAGCCCCGACCACCGCCCGCGCGGTCTCGCTCCGGCCGGACCCGAGCAGTCCGGCCAGTCCGACGACCTCGCCCGGCCGCACGCTTACCGAAACGTCGTGCAGCTTGTTCCCGCCGGACAGATGCGAGGCTTGCAGCAACGGTTCCTTCTCCGCGTGATGCTCCTCGCCGAACGCGGTGACACCCTCGGCGCGGATCTGCCGGATCTCCCGGCCGAGCATCATCGACACCAATTCGATGCGGGGCAACGGCTTCAGCGGTCCACTGTGGACTATGCGGCCGTCGCGCAGCACAGTGACGCTGTCGCAGACCCGGTACAGCTCGTCCATCCGGTGACTCACGTAAAGCACCGAAATGTCGTCGGCATGCAGCCGCGCCAGCACCTCGAACAGAGTGTCCACTTCACGCGGTTCGAGCGACGACGTCGGCTCGTCCATTACGACCACACCGGCCTTTGTGGACACCGCACGAGCGAGCGCGACCATCTGCTGCGCCCCGACCGCGAGCGTGTGCAGCGGACGCCGCACATCGGTGTCGATCCCGTACCCGCTGAGCAGTTCGCGCGCCTGCTCGTTCATCGCGGACCAGTCGATCAATCCGGTGCGGGTGCGCGGTTCCCGGCCGAGGAAGACGTTGCTCGCCACGCTCATCAGCGGGACGAGGTTGACCTCCTGGTAGATGGTCGAGATCCCGGCGCGCTGCGCGTCGATCGGACGGCGGAACTCGACCGGTGCGCCGAGGTGGCGGACCTCGCCCTCGTCCGGCCGGTACACGCCGGTGAGCACTTTGATCAACGTGGACTTGCCCGCGCCGTTTTCCCCGACCAGCGCGTGGACTTCGCCGCGGCGGAGGCGGAAGGAGACGTCGTCGAGGGCCACGGTGCCGGGGAACCGCTTGGTCACCCCGGACACCTCGAGCACCGGTGCGGTCATGGTCGCCGCCTGGGTGTCGGCCGTGCTCGTCATCAGTACGCGTTCCCGACCTTCTGGGGCGCGTTCGATTCGTCGTAGGAGTCGTCGCTGATGACGATGCTCGGCGGGATCGGCTTGCCGTCCTCGAACTGCTGCAGCGTCTGGAACGCCAGCTGGCCGAACCGCGGGTTCGATTCGATCACCGCGTTGTAGCTGCCGTCCACGATCAGCTGCACCGCGTTGCGCGTACCGTCGACCGACACGACCTTGACGTCCTTGCCGGGGTTCTTGCCCGCGGTCTTGAGCGCGTTGACCGCCCCGATGCCCATCTCGTCGTTCTCCGCGTACACCGCGGTGAGGTCCGGGTGGCTCTGGATCAGCTGCTCCATCACCGACTGGCCCTTGGAGCGGTCGAACTCGCCGGTCTGCTCGGCGACCACGGTGAGGCCGGGCGTCTTGGCCAGCTCGTCCTTGAAGCCCTTGGTGCGGTCGGTGGTCACGTTGTTGCCCGAGGAGCCGAGCAGGATCGCGACCTTGCCGTTGCCGCCGGTGGACTTCGCCAGCGCGGCGGCCGCGCGGTGGCCCTGTTCGATGAAGTTGGAGCCGATGAAGGTCAGGTAGTCGGTGCACGGCTTCGACGTCACCTGCCGGTCGATGGTGACCACCGGGACCTTCTTCGCCTTCGCCGCGTCGAGCGCGGGCTGCAGGCCGTCGGAGTTCAGCGGGGCCACGATGAGCAGCTGCGCGCCGCGGTCCAGCAGCGATTTGATGTCCGAGATCTGCTTGTTGAGGTCACTCTGCGCGTTCGTGGTGAGCAGGTGGTCGGCCGGGATGCCGAGTTTGCCCGCCTCGGCGCGGATGGACTGGGTCTCGGCGATCCGGAACGGGTTCGCCTCCTTCTCCGACTGGGAGAAGCCGACGATCGCGGTCTTCGGGTCGAGCTTCGGGTAGCCGGTCTTGCCGAGGGTGCAGCCGTCGGCGGACGGCGCGGAGGACGCGGCCGAGGCGGCCGGACCGGAGCCGTTGCTTTGCGCGGCCGGGGTTTCCTCGCGGCTGGTGCAGCCGGCGAGCACGAGTGCCGTGGCGGCGCCGGCGACCAGAGCGAAGCGGGCAGGGACGGACGGGGACACGGCGGACTCCTCGCAGCCGACGACTGGGGCAACCCGCTCGGCGTAGTGACGTCCGTCACGACGCTGAGCTGCGGCTATTTTTACATCGTTGGAACAACGTTGTAAACAGGCACAACGTCGCTACACTACGTGGTCGTCGGGGCTGCTGCCGAGAGCCTCGCGGGCTCGTGATGGGCTCTGGGCGGAGAGATGAGGAGTCGGCGTGGCCGTGACCTTGAAGGACGTCGCGACGCTGGCGGGCGTTTCGGTGAAAACCGTGTCGAACGTGGTGAACGGCTACGCGTTCGTGAAGCCCGAGAACCGGCGGCGCGTCGAGGAGGCACTGGCCGCGACCGGGTACCGGCCGAACGTCGGCGCGCGCAACCTGCGCCGGGGGAGGACCGGGTTCCTGGCGTTGATGGTGCCGGAGCTGAGCATTCCGTACTTCGGCGAAATGGCCGGGCTGGTGATCACCGCCGCGCAGCGTCGCGGGTGGAGCGTGCTGATCGAGCAGACGCAAGGAACCCGCGACCGGGAACGGGCCACTGTGGACTCGCTGGGCCCGCATCTGGTCGACGGCGCGCTCGTGCATCCGGAAGCGCTCGAGGCGGCGGATTTCCCCGCTGCGGACGGGCAAATCCCGTTGGTGCTGCTGGGCGAGCACGCGGTGGACGTCGCGCTGGACCGGGTGGCGATCGACAACGTGCGGGCCGCTCAGGTGGCGGTGTCGCATCTGGTCTCGCTCGGCCGTCGCCGGATCGCCGCGATCGGCGCGAACCCTCAGCGCGGGACGTCGTCGCTGCGGCTCGCGGGCTACCGGGCCGCGCTGGCCGACGCTGGGTTGCCGTGGGCGGATTCCTTGGTGGAGCCGGTGGCGAAGTATCACCGCGCCGAGGGGGCCGCGGCGATGAAACGCTTGCTGGCACAGGAAGAACCGCCGGACGCGGTGTTCTGCTTCAACGACCTGCTGGCCGTCGGCGCGTTGCGTTCGGCGGCCGAACAGGGGCTCCGGGTTCCGGAGGACATCGCGATCGTCGGCTTCGACAACACCGAGGAGAGCGCGTTCAGCCTGCCCGCGCTCACCACGATCTCGCCGGACAAGGCGGCGATCGCCGAGGCCGCGATCGACCTGATCCACCGCCGCCTCGCCGGTACCGAGAGCGCTGAGCCGCGTTCGGTGCAACCGCCGTTTTCCCTTGAGGTAAGGGAAAGCACGGTCGCCTCCTAGAAAAGCCGCACCGCCAGCACGAGAATCACCGCGCTGGACAGCAAGGCGGTGCCGAGCCGTCCGCGCGGACCGGTGAGACCGCGTCCGAGCAACGCTCCGCCGACCGCCAGCAGCAGTTGCCAGCTGGCCGAAGCAGCGAACGCGGCTGCCGCGAACACGGTGCCGTTGGCCGGTCGCTCGCCGAGGACGAGCGCGGTGAAGTAGATGACGGTGGTGGGGTTGAGCAGGGTCAGGCCGAGCAGGGTCGCATAGGCCCGCAGTGGATGCGGTTCCGGTGCTGCCAAGGGAGATTCGGCGGATCGGTAACGTCGGATGGCCCGGATCGCCGTCCATCCGGCGAGCATGAGCAGTGCGACGGCGGAGGTCAGGCGTAGCGGAACGGTGATCGGGGCGAGCAGCGGAGCCAGCGCGGCCCCGCCGGCGGTGGCGAGAACGGCGTAGACGCCGTCCGCGGTGGCCACACCCATCGCCGCGGCCGCCCCGACCCGCCACGACGTGCGAGCGGTGAGTTCGACCAGGTAAACGCCGATCGCGCCGACCGGCATGGCGATCCCGTACCCGGCGATGAGCCCCGCGACCAGCGCGGCGCTCATCGCACTGCCTGGCGGGTCCCTTCCTGAGCCGTCTGCTGCTTGCCGCTTTCGAGCGGGCAGTGGGACGGACGATGGCGGGCCGGTTCGGTGGTCATGGCCGGAATACTCGGCTGTCCGAACGCGGCTGGGCAACTGATTTACCGCTGCTCGCCGCGCACCGCGACCTTGTCGATCACCGCAGCCACCGCCTCCGGTTGCGAGAGCAGCGAATAGTGACTGGCCGCCAGCTCGACACAGTCCGCCCCCGCCCGCTCCGCGAGCCACCGCTGCAGGTCCGGGTGGAGAATCCGGTCCTCTGTGGACACCGCGTAAGCGGTCGGCAGGTCACGCCAGGCCCCCGGACCCGCGGGCGCGACGAAGCAGTCGGCGCGGGCGCGTCGTTGCACCGCGGCCAGCGCGGCGGCTCGTTCGGGAGGCACGTCGGCGGCGAGGGCGTCGTGGAAGTGGTCCGGGTCGAGCGACGACCAGCCGTCTTCGTGGAACACCATCGCGGCACCACCGGGGGCGTCCGGGAAGTGGGCGTTCAGCGAAGGCACGGTCTCGCCTTCGTCGGGAACATACGCCGCGAAGTAAGCCAGCGCGTTGACCTGCGGATTGTCCTTCGCCGCACCGGAAATCACCGCACCGCCGTAGGAATGGGCGGCCAGCACGACCGGGCCGCCGAGGGCGGCGATTTCCCGGCGGACCTCGGCGATGTCGTCGGCGAACGAAGTCATCGGCAGGTGTACCGCGCGGGCCCGGTGCCCCTGCCGGTGCAGTGCCTCGATCACCTCCAGCCACACCGACCCATCGGCCCAGGAACCGTGAACCAGAACGATTTCCGCCATGAAATGCCTCCCTTTCGTCTGAAGGCAAGCCAACCACCGGCGGTCCGAGGGCATTCCCCACTCAGCGAGACAGGGCGGATTCCGACCTCGATCGGAGTCCGAACGGCGCTATCCGGCGCGGAAGCCTTGACAGCGAAAGCGGCGGCCGGGACGCGCCCGGCCGCCGCTCGCTCATCCGGCTCAGCCGGCGTGGTCGTAGATCCGCTGCTGCGGACCGGAGACCGCGCTGAGCCCGTTGGCCCACAGCCGCTGCACGCGAGAGGCTTCCTGGGCGTTCGGGTTGGCGTTGTGGCAGGACGGGCCGGGGCCGCCGCCCGACATCAGCTCGGAGCACGGGCCCGAGTAGTGGTCCGGCAGGCCGAGCGCGTGGCCGGTCTCGTGCGCGGTGATCCGCGTGTTGTCGTATTGGCGGGCCTGGGTGTAGTCGATGAAGATGGTGCCGTGGCCGTGCCCGTCGGTCTGCGCGTACGAACCGCGCGGGTCGTTGCCCTCGACGTACCGCAGCGTGGCCCCGGACGACCGTTCGACCAGCTTCACGTTGGTCACCGCGCGGTTCCAGTTCGCCGCGCCCGCGTTGATCGCGGCCCGGAACGACGGCGCGCCGGACGTCGAGTAGTAGACCGTGGCGGCCGCGACCGCGGAAGGAGCCGGAGCGGCGACCGCTACGGCGCCCGAGAGCGGGGCGGCGGCCAGAGCGAGTGCCACCGCGCCGGACAGCACGAACTTCCTGGACATAAGAAAGCTCCTGGGGGGATAAGGGAGTTTGCCGGGTTTGCGCGCGCTCAACCCAAAGTAGGCAGAAGCTCCCGGATTGTGACCCCCCTTTCGTACGGTCCGGCAAATGGTGATTTCCCAGCACTAACGACGGGTTGACAGCCCGGTCGTGAGTGGCGTTCGCGGTTAGAACCGTGAACGCCACTCACGAGAGGTCACCACGGCTGCATCTCGTCGTCGTCCTCGCCCGCGGCGCGCCGGCGGTGCGGACCGGACGTCGGCCGCGGCGGTTCGGGCGCGGCCGGGGGCGGCGGCGGGGTGTTGCCGGGAGGCGGCATCGGCGGACGGCTGTGCGTCGCGCCGCCTGGCGGAGGCGTCGGGCGTCCGTAGGCCGCGCTGCCCGGCGGCGTGGTGCTGCCCGGCGGAGGTCCCGAATAACGCGCGGGCGGCTCGGCCGGTGGTTCCGGCTCTTCCTCGGGCTCCGGCAGATACGACTTGACCACGGTCATCATCTCGCTGTCGCCGGCGATCGGCTCGAACGCGTTGATGACGTCGCGCGACACCTGGCGCTGGGCTTTGCCGTAGGCGTCCATGATCGAGGCGGTCAGCCGGGCGCCGCCGTGCCGCAGGGCGCGGTCGTCGATTTCGAGGTTCTTGAGCGCGCCGTTCGGAGTCACCGAAACCGACACGAGCCCGTCGCCCGATTTGGCGCGGCCCTCCGCGGTGCTCAAGGTCTCCTGCAGCGCAAGGCTTTTCGCCTGCATCTCGTCAATCCGCCGCTGGAAGTCGTCCAGCCACCCCTGATCGTCCACCGGCGAACGCTATCGACCGCCCTCGCCCAGCCGGTGAACCCCGGATGGCTGACGGACGACGAAACGACCGACATCCGCGGCGGGCCGGAGCGGGACCGGGCAGGCCGAGCGGTAACAATGGGCAGGTGTCCGAAGAAGTCCAGGCCCGCACGCGCAACCGCTGGGGCGAGGGCGAACGGCTGCGCGGGGAAATCCTCGCCGCGGCCAGCAGGCTCCTGTCGGAACTCGGCGGCGAGGACGCGCTCACCATCCGCGGCGTCGCCCGTGCCGTCGGCATCGCCCCGGCCAGCATCTACCAGCACTTCAGCGACCGGGCCGCGCTCGTCGCCGGACTCGTCGAGCACGAGTTCGGCCGGCTGCGGCTCGCGATGGAAGCGGCCGAATCCCGGGTGCCCGCGGCCGATCCGGTGGGCCGGGTCCGGGCGCTGCTGCACGCGTACTGCCGGTTCGCGATGGACAACCCCGGCCACTACCGGCTGATGACCGCCAACGGGGCCAGCCGCACGTCGCCGGAGGTCCGGCCGCAGGGCCCGACGATCGACCTCATCGACCGGATCACCGCCGCGTTCGCCCGCTGCGCCGAGTCCGGGGCCGCGCTCCGCGTGCCCGCCGACCGGGCCGGGGTGATCGCGTTCGTCGGTGCGCACGGCCGCGTCGCGCTGTTCCATTCGTCCGGAAAACAGCCGAACGAGGACGCCGTCGTGAGCTTCGCCGACGAGCTGCTGTCGCTCATTTTCGCTTGACCCACGGGCGTTTTCTCCCGTTTGCCACCCTCGTCCGCGGCCATCCCGGTGATCTTGACCCGCGCGTCTGGTCAGTCGTTCACCACATCTCCTAACATATGTTCTGTAAGTATCCGAACGATCGTTTGGCGACTTCTCCAGGAGGCGGTCATGGCCGACGCCCGGCCGGCAGAGCGGTTCCCGATGGCGCGCGGGCGCTGCCCGTTCGATCCGCCGCCCGGCCTCGAGCGCAAGCTGCGCGACGAGCCGGTGTCGCGCGTGCGGATCTGGGACGGCAGCGAACCGTGGCTGCTCACCCGCTACGAAGACGTCCGCGCGATGCTCGCCGACCCGCGGGTGAGCGCCGATCCCGACCGCGCCGGCTATCCGGCGCAGACGCCCGGGATCAAGGCGCGGCGCAACCGGTTCAAGTCGTTCATCGGCATGGACGATCCGAAGCACGCGGCCCAGCGACGGCTGCTGACCGGCGATTTCATGGTGAAGAAGGTCCAGCGGATGCGGCCGCGGATCCAGCAGATCGTCGACGAGCTGCTGGACGAGATGCTGGCCGGGCCGAAACCCGCCGATCTCGTGCAGGCGTTCGCGCTGCCGGTGCCGTCCCTGGTGATCTGCGAACTGCTCGGCGTGCCGTACGACGACCGCGAGTTTTTCCACCGCTGCAGCAAGATCCTGGTCTCCCGGGAGGCGACTGCCGAACAGTCGCTCGCCGCGGCCGAGGAACTGCTCGACTACCTCGCGCGGCTGGTGGAGAAGAAGATCGGCGATCCGGCCGACGACGTGTTCAGCCGGCTCGCGACGGGTCAGGTCGCGACCGGTGCGATGACCGTCGAGGAAGCGGCTTCGATGGGCCAGCTGCTGCTCGTGGCCGGGCACGAAACCACGGCGAACATGATCGCGCTCGGCACGGTCGCGTTGCTGGAGCACCCGGATCAGCTCGCCGCGGTCCGCGACGGCGACGACGCCTTGCTGGCCAACGCGGTCGAGGAGCTGCTGCGCTACCTGACGATCGTCCACTCCGGACGCCGCCGCGTCGCGCTCGAAGACCTGGAGATCGGCGGGCAGACCGTGCGCGCGGGCGAGGGCCTGATCGCGGCCACCGACGTCGCCAACCGCGACGAGACGCAGTTCCCCGAGCCGGACAAGCTCGACGTCACCCGCCAGGCCCGCCACCACGTCGCGTTCGGCTACGGCGTGCACCAGTGCCTCGGCCAGCCGCTCGCGCGGGTCGAACTGCAGGTGGTGTACCGGACGCTGTACCGGCGGATCCCGACGCTGCGGCTGGCCGCGCCGCTCGAAGAGCTGAAGTTCAAGCACGACATGGTCGTCTACGGGGTGCACGCACTCCCCGTGACCTGGTGAAAGGAGCCGGGAGATGAAGGTGGCGATCGACCAGTCCCGCTGCGTCGGGGCCGGGCAGTGCGTGCTCGTCGCGCCCGAGGTGTTCGACCAGCGCGACGACGACGGGATCGTGCTGCTGCTCCAGGAAAACCCGCCCGCGGAACTGCACGCGAAGGCGAAGGAAGCGGCGCAGCTGTGCCCGGCGCTCGCGATCGAGGTGGACGGCTGAGCCGGCGGCCCCGGCGGTCCTTTATCCTGTAAGGGGAAAGGGGTCGCCGGTGGTCGTGTTCGCGGGGCAGGGCGACGCCCGCCGTTCTATGGAGCTGCTGTGGCGCGCGGGCAGCGAACCGCGCAGCGCGCCGGGGCCGAAACCCGCGCTGAGCGTGGACCGCATCGTGGCCGCGGCCATCGAACTCGCGGACGCCGAGGGCATGGCGGCGCTGTCGATGCGCGCGGTCGGCGAACGGCTCGGGCGCACGGCGATGGCGCTGTACACGTACGTGCCGAGCAAAACCGAGCTGATCGACCTGATGTGCGACCAGGCGTTCGGCGATCTGCGCGCCGACCACGACCTGTCCGGCGGCTGGCGTCCCGCTTTGCTCGAACTGGCCGGCGACCTGTGGGAATTCCATCTGCGGCACCCGTGGCTGCTGCAGGTTTCCTACGCGCGGCCGGTGCTGGGCCCGGGGGAGTTCCGGATGCAGGAAACGGTGCTGCGGGTGCTGTTCGCGACCGGACTGCCCGCCGGTCAGGTGCGCCGGCTGGTGGGCGCGCTGCTCAACGTCGTGCGCGGCACGGTGCAGATCGCCGCCGAATCGCGGCTGGCGCTGAAGGAAACCGGACTGTCCGATGAGGACTGGTGGCGGGCGCGGACGGCAGCGCTCGGTGAGCTGGCCCCGGATCTGGCGCAGCGGTATCCGAACGTCGCGCGGCTCGGTTCGGAGGGTGCGCCGCCGCCGGCCGGGGTGTCCTATTTGGAGCATGAGGCGCGGCTGAGTTTCGAGGCCGGCGTGGCGGTGCTGGCGGACGGGATCGAGGCGGCTGTCGCTCGGTTCTCGTGAGTGTTTATCCCGGTTAGAACCGGCATTGCCACTCACGAGGGCTTGCGTGCCTCGATCAGGTACCGAGTAGTCGTCGCGACGAACGGCCCCTTCTGCAGCTCCTCGTGCAGCTCACGCAGCCGCGGCAGGTATTTGTCCACAGTGAACCCCGGGACCATCCAGATCACCTTGCGCAGGAAGTAAATCACCGCGCCGACGTCGTGGAACTCCGTGCGCAGTTCCTCGAACCGCAAATCCACCACCTCGAGCCCGGCCTTCTCCGCCCCGGCCTTCGCGTGGTCCGGATGCCGGCCGTTGCGGACCTCCGGCGGCTGCGGCCCGAGGAAGTACTCGACCAGCTCGAACACGCTCCACGGCCCAACCTGCTGCGAGAGATAACTCCCGCCCGGCTTGAGCACCCGCGCGATCTCGTCCCACCAGACGGTGACCGGATGCCTGCTGACGACCATTTCGAACGTGTTGTCCTGAAACGGAAGCGGCGGCTCGTCGGTGTCCGCGACGACGGTCGCCCCACGCGGTTCGAGCAACGCGGCGGCCTTCTCGATGTTCGGCGGCCACGATTCGGTGGCGACCGTCAACGGCGGCAGGACCGGCACTCCCGCCAGCACTTCGCCACCGCCGGTCTGGATGTCCACAACGGACTGGACGTCCCGCAGCCGTTCGCCGAGCAGCCGCTGATAACCCCAGGACGGCCGCTGCTCGCTGGCCCGGCCTTCGAGCCAGGAGAAATCCCAGCCGTCCACGGAGACTGACGCGGCTTCGGCTACCAACTCGTCGAAAGTGCGCATAACTCGATCGTCACAAATTCTGCTCGGGCGGGCCACTCGATTTCCGCTGCGGAGGAGGTGGCACCGGCTTCGCCGCGACCACCGCGGCCAGCGGCACGACAACCAGGCCGCGTTTCGTCTCGACGGTGCACGTCTCGGCGTCGCGGGCACGCAGCGGACCAAGGGCGTCGGTGAACCCGCCCTCGATCCGGTACCGCACCACAACCCGCGTGCCCAGCGGGAGTTCGGTCAGCGGCGTCACCGGGACAGGTGGGCGTTCAGCTCGTCATCGCTCGGCTCCACGAGGTGGCTGCCGTCAGCGAAGACGATGGTCGGGATGCGGCGCGCGCCGTCCTGCAGCTGGCGTACGCGGGCTTCGGCGGCGGGGTCGGCCTCGACGTCCACGTAGTCGTACTCGACGCCTTTCGCGTCGAGCAGCGCACGGCTGCGTTTGACGTCCGGGCACCAGCTCGCGCCGTAGACGATGGGGTTGCTCATGACACTGCCTCCGAGGTGACGATAGCGGGTTTTTCTTCGGCTGCACCGGGTTCCGGGTGGCCGAGGAAGGTAAGCCAGTCGCGGAACACGCGGTGCACGGCCTCCGCGCCGACGGGTTCGCCGGGTGCCGGGAATTCTCGCGGATACAGCAGGAATCCGCGTTGCTGCGGTCCGCCGAGCGCGCCGTGCGAGCCGACGTGCCGTTCGAACGGCGAGGACTGGTCGGAGTCCGGGTCGTACCGGCTGTTGATCATGATGTCCGCACAGTGCGGGAAACTGTCGACGCGCTGGACCAGCTCGGCGGCGTACGGACCGTAGTCGGCCAGCGGGTCCTCGCCGATCACGACGCCGGTGGCGAGCCGCTTCAACCCGTCCCGGCCCAGCACCACCGGCCCGAATTCGCGGCTGCGGACGAGCAGGAATCCGACGCCGTCGTGGTCGACCAGCGTCGGCAGCAGATCCGGGTACTCGCGTTCGATCGTCTCCAGCTCGACCCGGCCCTCGTGCTCGGTGAACGACACCATCGCCAGATGCCCGGACACCACCGCGACGACCCCGGGCGCCACCCGCGTGACCTGCCCCGGCGAGCCGGTCGCGGTGCGCGGCCGGTTCTCCGCTCCTTCCGCGCCTTCGACCCGGGCCCGCAGCCGGCGCGCGATCAGGCCGCCGCTCGCGCTCGCCTCGGCGAGTGCCGCGTTGACCTGCCAGCTCTCCGCCTGGCGACGCTTTCCTTGTTCGGCAACGGGTTCGCCGCCGCAGAGCCGTCCGATGAGCGCTTCGATGGTCTCGCCGAACCGGTCGACGAACGCCTGGCCCTGGGTTTGCCCGTGATCGGAGAGCCCGACGATGTGGTACTTCCGCGGCGAAAGCCGACCGGCCCGCTGCAGCCGGGCGAACTGCTGGTCGATCGACCGCAGCACCTCCAGCGTGTCGAACCGTTCGATGCCGGAGTGGTGCGCGACCTCGTCGTAGCCGAGGAAATCCGCGTACACCACCGGCCGCCCGGCGAGCATGTCGCCGATGATCGCGGAGACCACGACGTCGCGCGCGATCACTGTCGTGCCCGGCCGGGCGAGCGGGTAGATGCCGCCGCGCGGGATCCGCGGCAGCACGCCGGCGCGGCGCTGCTTGGCGGCAGCGGACAGTTCGCGGACGACGTCGGCGAGCGCGACGCCGAAGGTGCGCAACACGTTGACCGGATTGGCGAAGTAGGCGCGATAACCCGCGCCGACCCGGTCCCGGCGACGCTTGCGCGGCGTCAGCACCGGCACCGAACTCATGGTCAGGCTGACGTGCGGGGCATCGCCGGAGAACAGGTTGCCGTGGCTCGCGCCGTCGATCGACAGCAGGCCGCGTCCGTCGCTGTGCCGCCGCTCGATCTCCGCCGCGTCGGCCGGGTGCGCGCACGCCATGACGTGGTCGCGATCCTTTTCGTACCAGCGGAAACCGAGGATGTCGTGGTTCGAACCGTGCAGGATCCCGCAGACGCTCGCGCCGGTCTGCGAACTCCAGTCGGTGTGCCAGCGGGTGAGCGAATGCGTGCCCTCGGACAGCCACTTGGCGAAGGTCGGCATGTCGCCGTCCCGGATGGCGCGGCGGACGGTGTCGTAGCCGAGCCCGTCGATCTGCAGGAAGACCACGCCTGGCGGTTCATCGGCGAAATCGGTGCGGTGCTTCGCTTTCCGGCGACGGCGAGCGGCGCGACGGAAGAAGATCTCGTCCTCGTCGACGGCCAGCACGCTGGAGATCACCGCGCCCACCGCGGACATCGCGACGGTGATGACGACCGCGGTCGAGAAGCCATGCAGTTCCACGCCGGGCACGGCCTGCAGGATCGCCAACGCGGCGGCGCTGAGCAGGACGTACGTGCCGACGCCGAGGGTGAAGTACGCGATCGGCCACGCCACCCGCACCACGAGCGGCCACACCACGGAGACGAGCAGCCCGAGAAGCAGCGCGCACACCGTCGGCTGCCACCACGACTGCATCGTGAACCCGTCGAGCCACGCGTCGAGCAGCCGCAACGCACCGGTGACCGCCACCCAGACCAGCAGGACCCGCGCGACGACCCGGCCGCCGCGCAACAACCGGCCCTTCGCCGGAGCAGGGGTCGTCATCGGTGTCCTCCCGTCTGATGGGCCGCCCGTTTCTTGGAGATCAGCGTGGTCAGCACGGTCACCAGCAGCACCAGCGCGGTGGCGAGCAGCGTCGCGATCAGCGGCGAGTCGAAGATGCCGCCGCTGAGGATGCCCAGCAGCGAGTACGCCACCGCCCACAGCACGCAGGCCAGGAGGCCGGACGGCAGGAACTTGCGCCAGGGATAGCCGAGCGTGCCCGCGGCGAGCAGCACGGGGATGCGCCCGGCGGGTACCAGGCGGCCGATCACCACGAGCTGCCAGCCGCGCCTCGCGAACTGCTCGCGGCCCTTCGCGAGGCGTTCGGCCTGCTGGCGTCGTTCGACGAAGCGCAGCAGCGGTTCACTGCCGAACCTCGGGACGGCGAAGGTGATCACGTCACCGAGGTACGCGCCCGCGACCGCCAGCAGGATGACCAGCGGGAGCGAGAGGTGGTCGGTGGTCATCGCGACCGCGGCCGCCGCGCCGACGAGCGCGCCGGTCGGGACGATCGGGATTACCGAGCCGAGCAGTACTCCGCCGAACAGCGCCGGGTAGCCGATCGCTGACGGGTCTGTCCAATTCACCCGCGCTCCTCGCGGGCAGGGAGCAGGACGTCGGAGCCGGGGCGGGTGTGCAGCACCTCGGTGTCCAGGCCCATGCGGCGGACGTGGTGCGCGAAGGTGCGCGGGGGTTCCACGAGGAGTCGGCGCATCTTGGCGGTGCGGTGCAGGCCGGGGACGGCGAGGGTGCCCCAGTGGACCGGGACCGCCGTTCGGGCCCGCAGCAGGGCGGCGGCTTCGGCGGCTCGTTCCGGGGTGAGGTGGCCGGGGCCGAGGTTGGGGCCCCAGCCCCAGACCGGGAGGAGCGCTACGTCTACCGGGCCCAGGTCGGCCATGCCGGGGAAGAGGTCGGTGTCGCCTGCCGAGTAGATCCGCTGGTTGTCGCCCTCGAGGAGGTGGCCCAGGGCGGGGCTTTGCGGGCCGTGGGTGAGGCGGGGGCCCCAGCGGTGGCCGGAGTGGACCGCGGTCGTGGCGGTGATGCGCAGGTCGCCGGAGGTGATGGTTTGGCCTGGGGAGAGTTCCTCCACCTCGGTGAAGCCCTGTTTGGCCAGCCAGGAGCCGGCGCCTCTGGGGACGACGATTCTCGTGGCTCTGCCCAGGAGCTTCAGGGAGGGGAGGTGGAGGTGGTCGCCGTGGAGGTGGGAGATGAGGACTAGGTCCGCTCCGGTCCAGGCTGAGACGTCCGGTTTCGGGACTACTCGGGTCAGGGGGCCGATCCAGCGGGTGAGGACTGGGTCGGTGAGGGCGACCTGGCCGGCTAGTTCCACGCGGGTGGTCGCGTGGCCTAGGAAGTGGAGGGTTGGGCTGGTCACGGTTCGAGTATTGCCGGAGGTGCGCGGGGATGCTCGGCGGAGTGGTGGGGCGCACCTGTTTCGGGGGGTGTTTCGGCTCGTCGCCCTAGGGGGCGACATTGCTTTTTATGGGTTGCGTGGGGCCCCCGAAGCTTGATTGTGCTGACGGTTCGGGGGTGCTTGTCAAGGCGGGAAAGATGCCTTGACAAGCACCCCCGAACCGCAGGGAGGCTTCGTATCGGGGGCGGGGGGAGGGGTGGGTGCCTCGCTGTTTGGGTGCAGCGGTGCGGTTTAGGGCTCTGAGTCTGTGAAGGTGGCCCTTACGGGCCGGTGGTGGAGTTGGCTGGGGTGGGGATGTGCAGGGATTGGGTGCCCAGGCCGGTGGCGGCCAGGTGGAGGCGGGGTTTTTCGCCTGCCTGGGGTGGGGTGGTGCCGGTGCAGCCTGGGTGTTTTAGGGCGTTGGCGGTGTCGATTGGCTCGGCAGGGGATTGTGCTGCTCGGACTCGGTCCAGTTCTTCGTCGGTGTACCTGGCGGAATTGTGGTGCCAGTTCGCGATGCCGGTCATCAGGTTCTTCAGCAAATCCGCGTAATCGGTGAGGGTGTCGCGTGCTTTCGCGTCCAGGTTGTAGTCAGTGAAGAGTCCTGGCAGTCCTACGTCTGCTGCGTGCTGGAACTCGGCCAGTCTTGCTTGGGCCAGGTCGGCGACGATCTGGAGGGCTCGGTCTTGTTCCACGTCCAGGAAGGACCGGACTACCAGCACGGCGTTGTGCAGGCCGCCTTCGTACTCGATTTCCTTGCGGTAGGAGAACAAATCGTTGATCAGCGAGGCGTAGTCGGCGGCCGAATCCTCCAAGGCTTCGATGACTCGGTTCCGGTGGATTTCCGGCGGTACGGTGCGGCTGTTGGTCAGGCGGCTGATGCTGGTCACCAGTTCGGAGCCGAAGGTGCGGCGGCGCATTTCGACGTAGTCGATGGGGTCCGGGATGCGGTTTTGGGCCTGGTTGGCCACTTCCCACACCCAGGAGTCGATCATGGACTCGACCGTGGCGCGGAAGGCTTCGCGTTCGGCGGGGCTCAGTGGACCGGTGGTGCGTTGCCAGAGATCGGCCAGGCCGGTTTCCAGTGCGGTTTGCGGTGGGGGCGGGGGTTCGCCGTTGGCGGGCATGAAGAGTTTGAGGCGTTCGGTGGTCAGCCTGGCCGCGGAGAGGTCGTGTGCGAGGACTTCCGCGTAGTAGTCGTCGGCGTAGGTGCCCCAGGTGAGCCAGTCGGTGGTGAGGGTCAATTGCTCCGGAGGCGCGGCGGGGCAGAGGCCGGCGGAGGCCAGCGGGATGTCGGTCTTGCGCAAGCGGACGGCGTTCCAGAGTCCCTCCGACAGCAGGCCCATGCGTTGCGGCCAATCGGTGATTTTCTTGCGTTCCGCGGCTAAGTGCGAGCTCAGTTGCAGGGGAAAGGGCAAAGGGAGGGAAGGTATAGCGACTGGGCCTAATTGTTCGTATGGCTGGTGGGTGAACGCTCGCGTGCGTTGGGGCGCGGTGGTGGCGACGGAGCGGAAAATGCGGGCGGCGGAGGTGCCTAGTCCAGAAGGGCCGCCTAGGATTTCTGGGCCGCCGCGGGCGTCTAGGGCGCCCTTGTTCATGTAGCGGCTTGAGCGCAGGTGCCATTCGTGCCCGCCGGATTGCCAGTCTTGCAGGCCTTTGACGTACGCGAGGGTTTCGGCTCGTCCGGCTAGTTGTACGCCGTTTTCGTCGAACAGCGCGGGGACTTCGGTGAGGGCGGTGTGTTCGAATTGGTGCAGGCGCGAGGTCAGCAGGTCGTTCACCGCGTTCGCGGCTTCCTGCGTGGTGCAGCCCAGGAACTTTTCGAAGACCAGGACGCTGTTGGAGAGTTCGCCTTCGTCTTCGACTTCCCGCTGGTAGGAGAAGAGGTCGTTGCGCAGGTGGACGGCGTCGGCGAAGCAGTCGCGCAGGACTTCCATCGGGCGTTTGGCCGCGATTTCGTCGGGGACCTCGGCGTTCAGGGAGTGTTCGATCAGGTTCGCCGACCAGGGCGCGCCGCCGACTTTGCGGCGCATGGCGACGTATTCGATGGGGTTCGCTACCCGGCTTTCGTTGATGTTGGCCAGTTCCCAGAGAGATTCATCGAGGAGGTTGCGCGTGCTTTCGCGGAAGCGTCGTCGCCAGCCTGGCGAACGATGCGGGACGGTGCGGTTCCACAGGTCGGTCAGGCCGCGTTCGACGGGGTTTTCCGGCGTTTCGGTGATCGCGCCTTCGGCGGGCATGAAACGCGCGATCCGGTCCAGGTAAGCGCGTGCGTGGTCGATGTCGCCGGTGCGTTTGAACAGTTCCAGGAAATGGTCGTCGAAGTAGAAGACCCAGACGTACCAATCCGTGACGAGGTCGAGTTCCCGAGGGGCGGCGTCGGGATGGGTGTAGGAGCACAGCAGCGCGTAGTCGTGGGAGTCGAGGTCGTGCTCGTTCCAGATGACGGTGCCGTGCTGGGGCACGTCGATCATGTCCATCGAGTACGCCCACGCCTTGCTGTGCTTCCGCGCGCCGTCCAGGTGCGGGTTCAGCCGGGCCGGGTACGACAGATAGAACTCGGGCAGGACGAACGGCTGCACGCGGGCTCCCCTCGCGGTCGCGGGTACCGACTCCCCGAGGCAAACAGACCGCACCGGCGCGGCGGAAGACCCGCGCCGGCACGCCACTCCTGAGATCGCCGCGCATCGCTCATGCGGCCGAGGACGAGGGCTGTTTTGATGGGCGCTGAGTACAACCGCGTCGCTCGATGGTGGAGATCGGGACGGCGAACGGGAAGCGACCACGAGGAGCCGAAGATGAGCGAAGAAGAACCCCGCGTCTCCCGCAACGACAGCGAAAACCGCTACGAAGTGTATGCGGACGGCAAGCTCGCCGGCTTCGCCGAGTTCACCCCGAAGGACACCGAAACCGTCTTCACCCACACCGAGATCGGCGACGAGTTCGGCGGCCGCGGGCTCGGCAAGGTGCTGGCGAAGGCCGCGCTGGACGACGTCGTGGCGCGCGGCGGCGTAATCGTTCCGGTGTGCCCGTTCATCGCCGGGTACCTGCGCAAGAACGAGGGCTACGCCGAGCACGTCCGGTGGCCCGGGCAGCACTGACGCAGGTCAGCGGTGCCGTTCGGGGGATTCCAGGTGGTCCGAACGGCGCAGCTATGTCCGATTGGTCCGCATTTTTTGGTTATTAACCAACCTTCGTCGGTTTCGCGTTGGTTGCCGGGCAACAAAAGTGTGGGGCGTCCCACCGGTCGGTTTCAGCCCACCTGGAGGAAGATCCATGACTTCCCGGAAGACGCTCGTCGCGGGATTCACCGCACTGTCGGCCGCGGCGTTGACCGCGGGCATGTGCGTGAACGCCGCCTCGGCAAGCCCGATGGCGTTCGCCCAGATGCAGGCACAGGCGATCACCCAGGCGACGCAGGTCGCCGACACGCTCGGCGCCGGAAACGGCGGCATCTACCTCGAACGCGGCAAGGCGGTGCTGAACGTCACCGACGCCGCGGCGCAGGAGAAGGCCAAGGCCGCCGGCTTCGCGACCAAGCTCGTCAAGCACAGCTTCACCGCGCTCACCGGCGCGAAGAACCAGATGGACACCGTGAAGAACGTGCCGCAGACGTCGTGGGGCATCGACACCAAGACCAACCAGGTCGTGGTGAAGATCTACGACTCGGCGTCCCAGGCCACGAAGGACAAGGTCACCGCCGCCGCGGCGAAGCTGGGCGACGCGGCGCGCGTCGAGCACCGCTCGGGCAAGCTGTCCACCTACATCGCGGACGGCGACTCCATCAACAACGGCCAGTTCACCTGCTCGCTCGGGTTCAACGTGACCAAGGGCGGCCAGCCGTACATGCTGACCGCGGGCCACTGCACCAACGAGGGCGGCACCTGGTCCGGCGGCGACGTTTCCGGCGCCCAGGTCGTCGAAAGCGACTGCCCCGGAGCCGACTCCGGCCTGCTGACCCGCCCGAACGGCACCGGCCCCGGCGCGATCAACACCGGCCAGCAGATCACCAGCGCCGGCACCCCGACCGTCGGCGAGCAGATCGAGAAGATGGGCCAGACGACCGGCGGCGGCAGCGGCGAGGTCACCTCGGTGGACGAGTCGGTCAACTTCGACGTCGGCGTCCTGAACCACGAGTTCGGCACCACCGCCCACACCGACCACGGCGACTCGGGCGGCCCGGCGTACGACGGCGAGAAGGGCCTCGGCACCCTCTCCGGCGGCGACACCCAGACCAGCTACTTCTACCCGCTGACTCTGGAACTGCAGTCCTACGGCCTCGAACTCGCCTGAGGTTTTTCGGCTCCACGGCCCGTCGCCCCTCTCCCGGGGCGGCGGGCTTCTTTTTCGCGCGCCCGTTTTTGTCGTACCCCGGGCTTAGAGTCGGTCGCATGAAGCCGAACCCGGCCCGAGACCTCTGGACAGCCATCGAACCTCTGCACGCAGTCGTCTACTTCGCCCCGGAACCCGCCGCGGCGGCGAAGGACGTCGGCCTGCGCGGCTGGTGGATGGGCTACTTCGCGGGCCGAGCGGCGCCACTCGGCCCGATCGGCCCGGAACCGGTCACGTCGATGTTCTTCGGCTTCGCACCGCGGATGGTCGAGCGAGCGCTGCCCGACGCGTGGTCGTTCGCCTCTCCGGCCGACGTCGTGCGCACGCGGGTGGAAGCGGTCGAAGCGGCCTTGACGCGGCTGCTCGGGCCGGAAAGCGTGGACGAACTGGCCACGTTGCTGGAACAGGCGGCCGCCGCCTGCCAGTTCGACGCCCGCCCGCTCGCCGCGGCCTGGTCCGCAGTGCCTCGCCCGGACCGGCCGCTGGCCCGGTTGTGGCTGGCGACCGCGGTGCTGCGCGAACACCGCGGCGACGGGCACGTCCTAGCCGCGGTCGCGGCTGGTCTGACCGGGCTGGAAACCACCCTCAGCCACGTCGCCACGGGAGCTACCGCCCGCGAGCAAGTCCAGCGCGCCCGTGGCTGGACCGACGAGGAATGGTCTGCGGCAACGGAAAACCTGGTCGAGCGCGGCCTGCTCGACGCCGAGGGGCTGACCCCGGCGGGCGCGGAAGTCCGCCGCACCATTGAAGAAACCACCGACCTGCTGGCTGCCGCTCCGCTCGAAGCACTGGGTCCGGCAGGCGTCGACCGGGTGCTGGAACTGGCGGTCCCGCTGAGCCGGCGCATCATCGACAGCGGAGGTGTGCCGATTCCCAACCCGATGGGTGCGACCCGCCCCTGAGGTCGATTCCCCGGCTCCCCGCTCGACGTACTGGTGACAGACACGAGAAGGGAGCCGGAGAAAATGCTGCTCGAAGGCAAGAACGCGGTCGTGTACGGCGCTGGCGGAGGAATCGGCGGCGCGTTCGCCAGGGCGTTCGCGGAGGAGGGCGCGCGGGTCTTCCTGGCCGGACGCACCCGCGAAAAGCTGGACCGAGTCGCCGACGACATCCGCGCCGCTGGCGGCGAGGCTGAGGTCGCGGTAGTCGACGCGCTCGACGAGAAGTCCGTCGACGCGCATGCCGACGCCGTCGTCGAAGCCGCGGGCAGTCTCGACATCTCGGTGAACGTGATCAGCCACGGAGATGTCCAGGGAACGCCCATGGTCGAGATGTCGCTGGCCGATTACGAACAGCCGGTGGTCAACGGCGTCCGCACCACGTTTCTCACCATGCGCGCCGCGGGCCGCCACATGAAGCGCCAAGGCAACGGCGTCGTCCTCCTCTTCGGCGGCGACGGAGACCCAGTACGCAACCACGCGGTCGGCGGCCTGCAAGTCGGCTTCTCCGCGTTGGAAGCAATGCGCCGCCAACTAGCCGCCGAACTCGGCCGATACGGCGTGCGCACGGTGACCCTCCGAACCGGCGGCATCCCGGAAACCCTTCCCGCGGATTTCCCCGGCGCCGAAGAACTCGCCGCGGAACTAGCCGAGCCAACCATGCTCGGACGCACGGCGACGTTGGCTGATGTGGGTGCGGTCGCGGCGTTTGTGGCGTCCGATCGGGCTCGGACGATGACTGCGGCCACGGTGAACGTCAGCTGTGGTGCGCTGGTGGATTAGCCGGTTACCTGTGACGTCCGACCGGGCCTGCACGACGACCGGTGCGCTGGTGGATTAGCCGCTTACCGCTTGGCGCGGGCGGATATCTGCTGGACGGACCAGCCGTTGCCGTCGGGGTCGGAGAAGTGGACGAACCCGATGTTGTCGAGGTCTTCGAGCGCGCCGGTGCCCGGGTCGGGGCCGTAGAGCTGGAGTTCGCTGACCTCGACGCCGCGTTCGACCAGTTCCTCGCGGGCCTTGCGCACGTCGGCGACGACCAGCTGCAGGCCCTTCAGCGACCCCGGCGGCATGTCCGGCACCATGCCCTTGCCCAGGACGATCGAACAGCCCGATCCCGGCGGCGTCAGCTGCACCAGGCGCTGGCCGGGGCCGGGACTGATGTCGTGGTCGAGGGTGAAGCCGACCTGGTCGACGTAGAACGCTTTCGCCCGGTCCACGTCGGATACCGGCACGACGACGACCTCGAAAGTCCAGTCCATGAGACGAGTTCTAGCGGTGGCCCGAGAGGGCGGTCAAGCACTCGCCAGCTCGACCCGGTTCCGGCCCGCCTGCTTGGCCCGGTACAGCGCGGCGTCGGCGGCGACCAGCACGTCGTCGACGCTGGCGAGGTGCTTCGCCGGGTACAGCGCGCAGCCGATCGAGACGGTCAGGTCGCTGATCACCGAGTCCTGGTCCGGCAGCGCGACGACCACCTGCGGGATCCGCCGCCGGATGCGGTCGGCGATGTGGCCGAGGTGCTCGGCGCTCGGGATGTCCGGCAGCGCGATCGCGAACTCCTCGCCGCCCCAGCGGCCGCACACGTCCTGCTCGCGGACCTCGTCGCGCAGCGACAGCGCGATCTCGCGCAGCACTAGGTCGCCGGTGGGGTGGCCGTAGGTGTCGTTGATCGCCTTGAAGTGGTCGAGGTCGAGCAGCAGCACGCCGACGCTGTCCTGGTTCGCCCGCGCGCGCTCGAGGTAGCGCTCGGCGACCGTGCGCCACCAGCGTTTGGTGGCCAGCCCGGTGGTGACGTCGGTGCGCGCGTCGCGCTGGAACTGGGTGAGCAGCAGCCCGCGGTGCAGTGCCACGAGCGCGATCACGACGCCCGCCAGGATCAGCGGGTTGGCCAGCAGCAGGAGCGCCGCGGTGACCAGGCCGAGCCCGATCGCGCCCGCTTCGAGGAGCTGGTCGCCGAAGCCGGAGAACAGGTCGCCGAACGACCGCGGCGGGCTCGACAGCGCGATCGCGACCATGACGAGCGCGGTGTTGATCGCCCAGCGCAACCCGGCGGCGAGCACGAAGACGACGAGGTCGAGCAGCCCCGGGCCGAAGCCGTCGGCGAGCACCCCGGGATAGGCGTGCATGCCGAGCGCGAGCACCGCGACGGCGGCTTGCGTGCCGCACAGGACGGACGCGCAGGAGAAAATCCAGCGGTGCGGCAGGACCGGCCGTTCGCGCGGCCAGATCCGCCACCAGGCGACGGCGTAGGTGAGCACGACCATCGCCGACGCGAGGATCGCCGGCAGCGCGACCACGGCGGCGATGCTCCACACGGCTTTGGTGTCGACGTACGCGACGGTGGGTGCTCGGCTGTACTCGCGTTGCCGCTCGATGTGCCGGGTCGCCTCGATCGCGAGCGCCGCGCACACGGCGAGCACGCCGAAGCGGATCAGGTCGATCTGACGCACCGGCGCGAGCCACGCGGTGGCGAGGGTGGTGCCGACTGCCACGACGTTCACCAGCAGCACGTACATGCGGACGTGAGAGGGCAATCGCCATAGGCGCCAGCCTGTGAACCACCCGGCAACTCGTCCGCGCACTCTTCACCTCACCCGATTGGCTTCTACGGTAAACGACGAGGCGCGTTGTGTGCTGCCGGTCGTCCGGACTCTGGGAAGCACCGGGGCGATTTCGCCCGGACAGCCCAGCGTCAGGCGACCGGCGAGGGGAGGTGGCCACTGTGAGTAGTTGCCAGCGGCTCCGAATCCGGGCCGGACCAGGGAATCCACGAGGGTCCCTTTTGGGCTCCCATGGCCACTTTCGGTGACCGTCCTCCCGGCGATGACGTGCGAAAACCGCCGAAGGCGCGACTCTGAAACGGAGGTGACGACCGTGCGCGACAACAACTGGACCGCTCTCCGGTGACCGCGGTCCCGGTCGCGGTCTCAACTCGAGGTCGAGACTTCGGCCGCCGCAGCTCTTCGCAGACGGGAGGAGGTGCCCACAGTGCGGGACAACAACTGGTGAACCGAGCCACGCCGGGAATCCGGGATGCGGAAACGAAAACGGAAAGGAGGCGGCTTTCGATGCGCGACAACAACTGGACCCGCTGAGGACTGCCAGGTGATCGAGATATCCGGACAGAAAGGAGACGACCGCGATGCGTGACAACAACTGGACCCGCTGAACCGGCTGAAACAACTGCACGAAATGCGAAGGAAGGAGGTGAACGACTGCCATGCGCGACAACAACTGGACTCGCTGAACCTGCCGACCGCCGACTGTCGACCGCCGATTCGCGAGGGGAGCTGCCGCCGTGCGCGACAACAACTGGAACCGCTGAATCTCCGTCGACCACTGCCTATGGACTCATGAAGGGAGCCATTCGAGATGCGTGACAACAACTGGACTCGCTGAACGTCCGCAACCGCCAGCCGTCGAGCCGCGAAAGGAGTCGCTGCCATGCGCGACAACAACTGGACCCGCTGAGTTCCGCCGACCACCGCCATCGAGCCGCGAAGGGAGCCGCTGCCGTGCGTGACAACAACTGGACCTGCTGAAGCCCCGCCGATCCGCCTTGCCCGAGAAGGAGACATCGCCGTGCGCGACAACAACTGGATCCGCTGAATCCCGCAACCGCCCGTCCGCCGAGCCGCGAAGGGAGCCGTCGCCGTGCGTGACAACAACTGGATCCGCTGAATCCCGCAACCAACCGACCGCCAAGCCGCGAAAGGAGCCGTCCCCATGCGCGACAACAACTGGACCCGCTGACCGCCCATCCCGCCCACGAGGAGGTGAGAGGGCATGCGTGACAACAACTGGACGTGACCGAAACCAGTCCCGCGGCGCGCTCGTCCCGCGGATTACGGCGCGGGAGGTGGGGTGGCCTCGTCGAGGGGAGTTCGGCGGGGCCGCGCCGCGCGGGCCGCTCGCGTCCACGCGATTCCGGCCGCTCCGGCGCAGCCAGCTCCGGCGACCGCGGCGATCGCGACCACCGTCGTCGGGGCGAAGGCCAGTGCCAGTGCGCCCGCGGCGGCGATCGTCAGGCCCTGCGCCGCCCGCAGTGCCGCGATCGCGACTCCGATCACCTGGCCGCGCTGTTCCGGCGGCGCGGCGAGGCTGTACTGCACCTGGGTGATCAAGTCGTGCGCGGAGAACATCCCGGACACCGTCCACACCGCCACGACCACCGGCAACGCGGGCGTCCAGCCGGTCGGCAGCAGGACGAGGCTGCTCGCCACCGCGAGCGGGCCCAGCCACCGCACCTGCCGCGCTCGCGGCAACCGGCTGATCAGCAGCGCGCCGAGCAGCGTCCCGATCGGGTTCGCCACCAGCAGCCAGCCGAGCACGCCCGTGCCGCCGAGTTGCGCCGCGACTGGCACCGCCAGGCCCTCCGGCACCACGTAAAACCCGCAGCAGCACGCGATCGCCAGCAGCGACCGCAGTTTCCGGTCCCGCGCGACAAGCCGGCAACCGGCCTTCAGCGACGCCCATTGCGGCGCGTGTTCGGACACCTTCGAGACCGGGTACCGCCCCAAACCCCAGCGCAGCGCGGCTGCCGACACCGCGAACGTCACCGCGTCCGCCCACAGCGCGCCCGAAACCCCGAGCCACGCGACCACCGCGGCGCCCGCGCCGAAGCCGATCACCAGTGCGGCCTGGTACGTCGAAGAGAGGATCGCTTGGCCGGTCGCCAGCTTCTCCTCGCCCAGCAGGTCCGGCAGGACCGCCTGCCGAGCCGCCTGAAACGGTCCGGCCGCGAGTTGGACGACTACGAGCAGTCCGGCGGCGACCGGCCAGGGCATGCCGGGAATCGCCATCAGCGCGACCAGCACTGCGCGTACGACATCGGCGACCACGAGCACCGTCCGCCGCGGGAACCGGTCGGCGAGTCCGCCGAGCGCACCACCGAGAAGGTCCGGCAAATAGGTGAGCGCGTACGTCCCGGCGGCCCAGCCCGCGGACGCCGTTCGGTTGAACACCAACACAGTCAGCGCGACCCGCGCTAGTTGGTCACCTGCCACCGACAGCACGTGCGCGAGCCAGAGCGCACGGAATTCGCCCATCCGGAACACGCTCCGGAAGGACGGCGCCGTCGTGGTCATGTGCTCACCCTGTCGTGACTCGGCCACCCGGAGCAACCCCGGCCGGGCGCGGGTGGGTCGCGGATCCGGCTCCGGCCGTCCGTGGAAAACTGGGTGATCGCCGTCCGTGGATGATGTCGCACCGAAGGGTTTTCCGTTGACCGAGGAGAGCCGGCAGGTCGCCGGTCGCTACGAGCTCGTCGAACTGATCGGCAGCGGCGCGATGGGGATGGTCTGGCGCGGGGAGGACAAGATCCTCGGCCGCGTCGTCGCGGTCAAGGAACTCCTCATGCCCGTGAACCAGGGCGAGGACAAGGTCGAGGAAGCCCGCAACCGCGCCATGCGCGAGGCCCGCATCGCCGCCCGGCTGCAGCATCCGAACGCGATCTCGGTGTTCAACGTGGTCGAGCACGAGGACCGGCCGTGGCTGATCATGGAGTACCTGCCCTCGCGCAGCCTCGCGGTGAAACTGCGCGAGGACGGGCCGCTGAGCGTCGACGAGGCGATCTCCTTCGCGGTGCAGCTGGCCGGCGTGCTCGCCGCCGCGCACCGGGCGGGCATCGTGCACCGGGATGTCAAACCGGGCAATGTCCTGCTCGGCGACGACGGCAGCACGGTCAAGGTGACCGATTTCGGCATTTCCCGCGCGGTCGGCGACGTCACGCTCACCGCGACCGGCGAGATCTCCGGCACGCCCGCGTTCCTCGCGCCCGAGGTCGCCCGCGGCGAGGAGGCGACGTTCGCGTCCGACGTGTTCGCTCTCGGCGCGACGCTGTACATGGCGGTGGAGGGCGACCCGCCGTTCGGCACCGCGGACAACGCGATCGCCTTGCTGTACCGGGTTTCCAGCGGTTCGATCAACCCGCCGAAACAGGCCGGGAAGCTCGAGCCGCTGCTGCTGAAGCTGCTGGAACTCAAGCCGGAGGACCGGCCGTCGATGGCCGAGGTCGTCGAGGAACTGCGCAAACTCGACGGCGGCGTCACTCCGGTCGCGACCGTTCCGGAGCCGCCGACGCTGCCGGACGCCAAACCGCCGGTCGTGCCGGCCACGGTCGCGGTTCCGGCCGCGGGCGCCGCCGCGCCGCCCGCGGGTTCGGACCGAAGACGGCGCGGGATGATCTTCGCCGGGGCGGGCGCGCTGCTCGTCGTGGTCGCCGTGATCGTCACTGTCCTCCTCACCCGCAACCACGGGCAGGAGGAGCCGGCCGCGAACCCGCCGCCCGCCGCGGTGAGTTCCTCGGCCAGCAGTGCTCCGGCGCCTTCGTCCGCTTCGCAACCGGCAACCTCGACGCAGCCGTCGACTCCGCCGTCGAGCAGCCCTCCGCCGTCCAGCTCGGCGACGAACTCGCCGGAGGCGATGGCGGCCGCGCTGCGCACCTACTTCTCGTACCTTCCGGGCAATCTGGATGGCGGCTGGGCGATGCTCAGCGACGGGTTCCGGGCCGCGAAGAAGCAGACCTTCGAGCGGTACAAGTCGTGGTGGAGCCAGTTCAGTTCGGTGACCGCGAACGACGTCCAGGTCATCGGCGAGAACAAGCTCAGCGCGAGGATCACCTACCATCGCGCCAGCGGCGGCACTACGACCGAGTCGCACGTCTACACGATGTCGCAGCGCAACGGCACCTGGCAGATCGACACCGAGAACTAGCTCTCGAGCAGGAGCGCGATCGCCGCGGCGGTGTCGCGCTCCGGGCCGACCCGCACGGTGCGCAATCCGGCCGACCGTGCGGGTTCGACGTCCGCGCCGACCAGCCAGGCGTCGTCCAGCGTGGTTTCGCAGCGTTCGGCGGCGAGGGCGAACAGCTTCGGGTCCGATGTGGACAGTCCGTCCGGCCCGGCGAGCGCCCAGCCGTCCACGAGCCCGGCGATGCCGGTGCACAACAGCGTGGCGAGCTGCGGTTCGCCCTCGCCGAGGACGCCGATCCGCCAGCCCGCCGCGCGCAGCCGGGGCAATCCGGCCAGTACGCCGGGGGCGGCAGGGACGAGCGCGGGATGGCGTTCGCGGTAGGCGGCTTCGAGGTCGGCTTCTTGCAGGTCGAACCGTTCGCGGACGTTCTTGAAGAACGTCGCCCGGTCGGCGCGCCCGCGGTCGTCGGCGGCGATGAGCCAGGCGGCGTCCGCGTCGGCGAGCCGGTGCTCCGCGCAGAACTCCCACACCCAGCGGCGGAATCCCTCCGCGCGATCGACGAGCGTGGTGTCGAGGTCGAACAGGGCGAGCCGCACGGGGGAGAGATTAGCGCGTTCCGTCTCGGCTCCGGGAAAGTTTTCTACTCCGTTCGAGTGAACGGATCCCGGTTTTTGTCGGGGTTCGATGCGAACATATGTTCGTGACGAGCGAAGGACCGATCCTCCACGCCGATCTCGACGCGTTCTACGCCTCGGTCGAGCAGCGCGACGATCCCCGGCTGCGCGGCAGGCCGGTGATCGTGGGCGGCGGTGTGGTGCTGGCCGCGAGCTACGAGGCCAAGGCGTTGGGCGTGCGCACCGCGATGGGCGGGGCGCAGGCGAGGAGGTTGTGCCCGCATGCCGTGGTGGTGCCGCCGCGGATGTCGGTCTACAGCGCGGCGAGCAAGGCGGTGTTCGAGGTGTTCCGGCAGACCACGCCGGCGGTGGAAGGGGTGTCGATCGACGAAGCTTTCTTGGACGTCGGCGGGTTGCGGCGGATCGCCGGGAGCCCGTCGGAAATCGCGGTGCGGTTGCGCGCGGAGGTGCTGGCGCGGGTCGGGCTGCCGATCACGGTAGGGGTGGCGCGCACGAAATTCCTCGCGAAGGTGGCGAGCGGCGTCGCGAAACCGGACGGCCTGCTGGTGGTGCCGCCGGAGCGCGAGCTGGAATTCCTGCATCCGCTGCCGGTGGAGCGGTTGTGGGGAGTGGGGAAGGTGACGTCGGCGAAGCTGCGGGAGCGGGGCGTGCGCACCGTGCGCCAAGTCGCCGAACTGCCCGAGGCCGCGCTGGTCTCCATGCTGGGCCCAGGCACTGGACGCCACCTGCACGCCCTGGCGCACGGCCGCGACCCGCGCGCGGTGCAGCCGGGAAAACGCCGCCGCTCGATCGGCTCGCAACGCGCACTGGGCCGCCGCTCACGGTCGCCTGCCGAACTGGACGAGATTGTGGTGTCCATTGTGGACCGTTTGGCGCGGCGGCTGCGCGGCGCGTCGCGGGTGTGCCGGACGGTGGTGCTGCGCATGCGCTTCGCAGACTTCACCCGCGCCACGAGGTCGCACACGCTCGCCGACAGCACCGACCACACGGAAACGCTGCTGTACGCGGCCCGCGGTCTGCTGTCGGCGGCGCAACCGCTGGTGTACGACCGGGGTTTGACGTTGCTGGGCCTGTCGTTCTCGAACCTCGACAGCCATGGCGCGGTGCAGTTGGCGCTGCCGCTGGACCAACCGGCCAGCCCAGCGATGTCCGCGGAGGCGACGGCGCTGGATTCAGCGGTGGACGCATTGCGAAACCGCTTCGGCGCGGCCGCGTTGACCCGGGCGGCGCTGCTGAGCCACGAGGCGGGGATGGAGATGCCGATGCTGCCGGATTGATCGAGTGTGGTGGTGTTGTGGCGGGTTTGCTGTGGTGTGGGTGGCTTTGCGTGAGGGTGTGGGGGTTGTGGTCTGGTTTTGAGGGTTGAGCTGCTGGGTTGGTTGAGTGCGGTGGTGCTGTGGCGGGCTGGCTTTGGTTCGGGCGGCTTTGGGTGAGGGTGTGGGAGGTTGTGGTCTGGTTTTGAGGGTTGAGCTGCTGGGTTGGTTGAGTGTGGTGGTGGTGTGGCGGGTTCGCTGTGGTTCGGGCGGCTTTGGGTGAGGGTGTGGGAGGTTGTGATCTGGTTTTGAGGGTTGAGCTGCAGGGCTGATCGAGTGTGGTGGTACTGCAGCGGGTTCGCTGTGGTGTGGGCGGCTTTGCGTGAGGGTGTGGGAGGTTGTGGTCTGGCTTTGAGGGCTGAGCTGCTGGATTGATCGACTGCGGTGGTCCTCCGGACGCTGCGCGGTGGTCCGGAGGGCTTGCGCGAAATGGCGAGACGTCATTGTCCGGCTTCGGAATGGTGATGCTCGTGGCTCCGGTGTCGGGTGCGTGCTTCCCGCGCAGGGCGATTAGCCGGGAGTGGGCGGTGAACTGGCTGTTTGCGAGGGGTCTTCGTGGTTCTGCCGGGAAAGCAGGTGCGTGGCCGGGAGTCGGCTCGAGCAGGGTGGCAGGTGCCTGGCCGCCGGGAGTGTCTGGCGGCCAGGTATGGGGGGAGAGCCTCCCTCGCCTGGTGCGCTGGCTTCCGCTTTGACACCGGTGATTGCATTCGTCGCCCGCGAACGCCCGCGAACGCCCGCGAACGCCCGCGAACGCCCGCGAACGCCCGCGAACGGCGGCGACCGTGGTCGCCTGCGAATGCCCGTGGTCGCCCGTGGTCGGCTCCTGTCCTCGCAACGGGTGCGGCGGGACTATGCCCAGGCCCCATCCCGCACCCGGCCACCCACCTGCGAGCGGTGCGCCCAACTAGGCGCGGGCACTCGGCCTCGCCCGGGAAGCCGTTAGGTCAGGTCGGCGAGGAGACCGTCCAGGGCTTCCTTGAGAGCGTTGGCATTGCCTGGATCGAACCACGTCGTGCGGATTCGCTCGTTGTTTCCCTTGGGGGTCTCGTGGTCGGCGGCGAGCTGATCCAGGGAGCGGCTCTCGTCGTTCAGCGCGCGGCCGACGTTTTCGAAGAGGCCGCGCACATACCGTTCGGCGGACTCGGCGGGGATGCCGTGGCTGGTGGCCCACGCGGTGAGCGTCGCGAGGTAGGCGTAGTGGGCGGTGAGGGTTCCGGTCAGGGCGGAGAAGACGTTGAAGGCCTCCTCGTCGGCCACCGGCAACGACCTGCCTAGTTGGTCGAAGAGAGCGTCCACCGTTGGGTGTGCGGGCGTGGTCACCGTGACGGATCGACGTTCGCGTGCGGCGGGCAGCGGGATGGCGCGGACTATCGGGGCAGCGGTGCCGAGGTTACGGCGCAAGGCATCGACGGAGACTCCGGCGATCAGGCTGACCACGGTCTTGCCGTCGTCCACCTTCAGCTCGCCGAGCGCATCCGCGTGGTCCTGGCGGCGCACGGCGAGGATCACCACCTCCGCCCGGTCGACCACTTCCTGGTTGTCGGCGCACACCTGGACGCCCTCGAAGCGTTCGGACAGTTCGGCGGCGGTGCGGGTTCCCCGCGGAGAGAGGAAGATCGCCGGGGAAGCGCCGCCCTCGTGGCGCAAGCCTTCGACGAGGGCCTTGCCGATCTCGCCCACGCCGATGATGCCGATGGTGTGCTGCACGGACGCGTGGGGTCGGTTCACGCCGAGTTCCTTTCTCTCCACAGCAAAACAACCGCGAGAACGCCTGCCAGACAAGGGATCACCCCGGCCAAGCCCAGTGCCGGCGGCAGGCCGGTCGCGCCGGAGGTGTCCTTGGTCAGCAATCCGGCCAGTCCGGTGCCGATGCCGAGCACGAGCAGCACGGTCGCGGCGGGGCGAGTCCATCGCTTGCCTGCCTTGACGGCCCAGATCGTGGTGAGCCAGCCGAGCACGCCGAATGCTCCGATGACCGACAACACGACCAGATAAGTGGTGCCTGCCGAGTCGATCTGGCTCTGCGAGTAGGCGGGATACCCAGCCTGGATGTGCTCGGCCAGCAGGTGGGTGGTGCTGTGGTCGACGTAGGCGGCGATTGTCGCGAGGACGGTGAGCGCGAGGCCCGCGTATAGTGCGGCGAGCGGTCCTCGGAATGGTTGTGCCATCAGGGTTTTCTTTCGTCAGTGCGGTGGTCGATGAGGGCGCTGCCGGATTCGCCGTAGCGGGCGCCGGCGGCTCCGGTGTCGGGGACGGCGGCGTCGATGTCGCGAAGATCGGCTGCGGTGAGCTGCAGGTCGAGGGCGGCCAGGTTGTCGCGCAGGTGTGCGCGGCGGGAGCTGCCGGGGATCGGGACGATGTCGTTGCCGCGGGCGAGAAGCCAGGCGAGCGCGATTTGCGCGGGCGTAACGCCTTTCGCGGCGGCGAGGTGCGTGACGGCGTCGACAATGGCGAGGTTGGCTTTGAGTGCGTCGCCGTTGTAGCGGGGAGCGGTGGCACGGAAGTCACCGGGTTCGTAGCGCGTGGTGCTGCGGACGGCCCCGGTGAGCAGGCCCCGGCCGAGCGGGCTGTAGGCGACCAGGATGGCGTCGATGCTGCGGATAGCGGGCAGGATGTCGCGTTCGACGTGCCGTTCCCACAACGAGTATTCGGTCTGGACGGCGCTGATCGGATGGACCGCGTGGGCGCGGCGGAGAGTGGCGGACGAGACTTCGGACAAGCCGATGCGGCGTGCTTTGCCTTGGGCGACCAGGTCGGCCAAGGCGCCCACTGACTCCTCGATCGGCACGGTCGGATCGACGCGGGCGAGGTAGTACAGGTCGACGTGATCGGTGCGCAGCCGGCGCAATGACGCGTCGCAGGCACGCCGCAGGTCCTCGGGCGAACCGGCGGGCACCAGGCCCTCGGCGGTGCGTCGGACTCCGGTTTTCGTGGCCAGCACGATACGGTCGCGGTGCCGCGCGAGGGTCCGGCCGAGGAGTTCCTCGTTGGCTCCGTCGGCGTAGAAGTCACCGGTGTCGAACATGGTGACCCCTGAATCGAGGGCCTCGAGCAGGGTGGCTGCGGCTTCGCGCGGGTCGGTGCGGCCGTAGGAGCCGGTCATGCTCATGCAGCCGAGACCTAGCCGGGAGATGCGGTGCATGTGTTCCTCCGTCACTTCGCCAGAGCCTCGCCGAGGAACGCGAGGATTTCTGCCTGTGCGGCTTCGGCCTGCGGTTCCACGCCGGGAAGGGTGAGGAACGCGTGTTTCGCGCCCGGGTATTCGGAGAGCTGCACGGAAGTTCCCGCCTCGCGCAGCCGTTCGGCGTAGCGACGGCCGTGGTCGGCGACCACGTCTTGGGTGGGCACTACCACCAGCGCTGGGGCGAGGCCGCTCAAATCGGTGGTGTGCAACGGCGAGACGACCTTGGCGTCAGCTCCCGGCGGGACAGCGAGCCGCTGGAAGAGCTTCAGCAGCGGCAGGGCTCCGCTCGGGCGGTACGCGTGTTCGGCGATGGAGGGGTAGTCGAACATCGTCTCGGTCACGTCGGCGACCGGGTTGACCAGCACCTGCGCCTTGAGTTCCAGGCCATTTTCCTTGGCACGGACGGCAGTTAGGGCGCTGATCAGCGCACCGCAGCTCTCGCCGAAGACGGCCACGCGCGTGGGGTCGACGCCCCACTGCGCGGCGTGCCGCACCAGGTGTTGGAGCGTGTCCCAGCCGTCGTCGGCGGCGTTCGCGAGGGGGCTGTCGGGGACGAGGAGGCGGTGTTCTACCGAGACCACGACGGCGGGAAGCCGTGCGGCGGCGTGGCTGTTGGTCCAATCGCACTGTGCCGCGGTGCCGACAAAGCCGCCTCCGTGGACATGGACCACCAATGGCAGGGCGGCTTCCGACCTCGGCCGGTAGACCCGGACCGGCAGGGCGCGGCCGGGCAGAGCGATCTCTCGCCACTCGATCTCGGCGTCGGGACTCGGCTCCCCGATGAGCGGGTATGCCGCGCTGGAAGCCCGGAAGCGGTTCTCCGCTTCGCGGTAGACCAGCAGTTCCTCGGGCGTGATCACCGAGAAGTCCGGCTCCGGCGGTCTCGCCGGAGCAATGGATTCACTCATGGTTCCGTCTTTTCTCCCGGCTGGAACGCCGGGTGCGTCGTAGTGCCCCAGTGGCTTGTCCTCATTATGCACACGGTGTGTGCATCGGCAAGTGCATAGGTTATGCTGGTCCGGACGAGAGGGGCGAGATGACTGGCCGCAGGCGATGGTCGACCGACGAAATCCTGGACACCGCGGAAGACCTGCTGCGCACGAGCGACGCCGACTCGTTCAGCGTGCGCAAGCTCGCCGCGGCATTGGGGACCGATCCCTCCAGCCTTTACCGGCACTTCCGCAACAAAACCGAACTGCTGCGCGCGGTCGCGGACCGGATCCTGCTGGCCGCCATGGACGGCTACCGTCCGGAAGGCACCGGGAAACAGCGGATCACCGCGCTGGCCCTGCGCCTGCACGAGGCCTTCGGGGAGCAGCCCCAGCTCGCCACGGTGTGGGGCCGCTACGCGTCCGGCGGCACCGGATCCCGGTTGGTCATGGAGGAATTGCTGCAGGCCCTGCGCGCGGCCGGGGTGCCGGACGAGCAGGTCCCGGTGCGGTACCACCGCATCGTGGTCCTGATCGCCGCGCTGATCGCCGCCGAGGCTGGCATCAGCTCCATCACTGCCGAGGAGTTCGAACAGGGGCTGGAGCAGTTCCGCGTCGCGGTGCTCGGCGCGGATCCCGAACGCTTTCCCGCGCTGGCCTACTTCGCTCGCGAGGTCCGTCCCCTCGGGGCGGATCGACGGGCCGCGTTCGAAGAAATCCTCGCCGACCACTTGGCCCAGATTCCCTGAGGGCGCCGGGTTCGCCGCGCAGGGAGCGGGACGCTACTCAGCGGATCGGTTGACCAGCGCGGCAATGCCTTCGATCAGGCGGTCCAGCCCGAACGCGTACTCGTGGTCGACGCTGTACGGAGCCTGGTGCGTTTGCCCGGCGGTGGCTCCGACCCGATCCGCGACCGGGAAGCGGCGCGGTTCGTAGACCTCCGCCAGCGCGGGGGCGGTCGCGGCCCACCATTGCTGGTCGGTCATTCCGGTTTGCCGCACGACGCGCGCGGCCTCGACCTTGCGGCGCGCCAGGCCTTCCACGTGGTTGGCCAGCAGGGTGATCGTCGAGTCCATTTCGACGTCCGACAGCCCGATGCCGTCGATGACCGCCAGCTCCAGGTCGTACTTCGCGATCGCGTGCGGGCCCAGCGTCGGGCGGCCGGTGAAGACCTGCAGCAGCCACGGATGCCGCAGGTACATCGCCCAGTTGACGGCGGCGACGCGGCGGAGGCCCTCGCGCCAGTCGTCACAGTCTATTTCGGACAGTTCGGCCACCGCTTCGCCGTAGACCGCGTCGACCATCGCTTCGACCAGTTCCGTGCGCGACGAAACGTAGGTGTAGAGCGACATCGTCCCGACGCCCAGCGATTCGGCGACCCGGCGCATCGACAGGGTCGCCAGGTCCTGTTCGGCGTCGGCGACCTCGACCGCCGCGTCGACGATCCGGGCCGGGGTCAGTCCGTGCTTCGGGCCGCGCCGCGGCAGCCGGCGGGTGCCCCACAGCAGCGCGATCGTCGCGGCGGGATCGCCGGGGTTGCCGTCAGTGCTCACGTGACCAGCATAGGAAGTTTACTCCGTAGGCAATACGGAGTGGTGTGCTAGCCTTCTTCGTATGGCATACGGAGTAGGCGGCCTCGCGGCGAGCGGGGTGCGGAAGCGGTACGGCGAGCGGGCCGCGCTGGACGGGTTCGACCTGCGGGTCGAGCCGGGGACGGTGTGCGGGCTGCTCGGTCCCAACGGCGCGGGCAAGACGACCGCGGTCCGGATTCTGACCACGTTGCTGCGCCCGGACGCGGGCGAGGTGCGGGTGGCGGGCTTCGACGCGGTCGCCGAACCGGACGAGGTGCGGCGGCGGATCGGGCTGGTCGGGCAGAACGCCTCGGTCGACGAGATCCTGACCGGCAGGCAGAACCTCGAACTGTTCGGCAGGCTCGGCGGATTGCCGGCGCGGGCGGCCCGGGCGCGCGCGACGGAACTGCTCGAACGGTTCGGTCTCGCCGAAGCGGCGGGCCGGTCGGTGTCCGGTTACTCCGGCGGCATGCGGCGCAAGCTGGACCTGGCCGCCGGGCTTCTGCTGAACCCGGCGGTGCTCTTCCTCGACGAACCGACCACCGGGCTCGATCCGGCAGCTCGCCTCGACGTCTGGGCGGACGTCCGCGCACTGGCCGGCAGCGGCACCACGGTGCTGCTGACCACGCAGTACCTGGAGGAAGCCGACCAGCTCGCCGACCGGATCGCGGTCCTCGACGCGGGGCGCGTCGTCGCCGCGGGCACGCCGGACGAGCTGAAGGCGAAGGTCGGGCCGGATCGGGTGGAGACGGTTGTCCGCAAGCCGACGCTGGACGAGGTTTTCCTGCATCTGACCGGACGCGCTCGTCCGGCGGAGGCTGCGGGAACGACCGGAAAAGCCTTGTCCGCCAACGCTTCCGAGGAGGTTCGATGACCGTCCCCGCCATAGTGCCAGGGCACGTGTCCTGGCTGACCCACACCGCCGTCCTGACCCGGCGGATCCTGGTGCACTGGAAGCAGCGTCCGGTCTCGATCGCGGTCACGTTGCTGTTCCCGGTCCTGATCGTGGTGATGTTCGGCCAGCTTTTCGGCGGCGCGATGGCCATCCGGGACGGCGCGTACATCGATTTCCTCATTCCCGGCATGCTCGCGATGACCATGCTGTTCGGGTTGGAATCGACCGTTCTCGCGGTGGTCTCCGACGCCTCGAAGGGCGTGACCGAGCGGATTCGCGCGATGCCGGTCAGCGGGCTTGCGGTGCTGACCGGACGTTGTCTCGCCGATCTGATCAGCGCGGCCGCCGGGCTGATCGTGATGATGGGGGCCGGGCTGGCGCTGGGCTGGCGTCCGCAGCAGGCGTCGGTGCTGGGCGCGGTCGGGCTGCTGCTGTGGTTGCGGTTCGCCTTCGTCTGGGTCGGGATTTACCTCGGGCTGCTGCTGAAGACGCCGGAATCGGCGGTTTCGGTGCAGGTGCTGGTGTGGCCGGTCGGATTCCTTTCCGGCGTTTTCGTTTCCCCGGACACCATGCCCGCCTGGCTGAGCGCGGTCGCGACCTGGAATCCGCTCACCGCGACCGCTGGAGCGGTGCGCGAGCTGGCGGGCAATCCCGCGTGGGCGGCGAACGGCTGGGCGGCGGAGCATTCGGTGCTGCTCGCGACGGGGTGGCCCGCGGTGCTGACCGCGGTGTTCCTCCCGCTCGCCACCCGGCGGTACCGGATGCTCGGGCGATGAAAAAACCGCCGGGCGGCAAGGGAAACCCCTGCCGCCCGGCGGTACCCCGAGAGGAAAATCAGGCGCGGGCCTTCGCCTGCGTGCGTCCGCGCAGGTCGAGTTCGATTTCCTCCAGCGTCCGGCCCTTGGTTTCCGGGACGAGCCACTTCGTGAGGAAGAACAGGACCACGTTGATGCCCGCGAACAGGAACATCGAACCGCCGAGGCCGAGCGCGCCCGGGTCGGAGATGATCGGGAACACGGCGCTGATGATGCCGGTCGCGGCCCACAGCACGACGCTGCTCACGCCCATGCCCGCGGCGCGCACCTTCAGCGGGAACACCTCGGCCATCATGACCCACACGACCGCGCCCCAGCCCAGTTCGTAGCCGACCAGGTACAGCACCATCGCGACCAGCATCAGGATGCCCTTGGTCGCGGTGTCGTGCACCTCCAGCACGATGAACCCGGCCGCGACCAGCGTGACGACCATCAGCACGTTGCCGATCAGCAGCAGCGGCTTGCGGCCCCACCGGTCGACCACGAACACGACCCACGCGGTGAACAGGAATTTGGTCACGCCCAGCAGCACGCCGGACAGCAGCGCCGCCTGGGTCGCGAACCCGAGGCCGATCAGCATCGTCGGGAAGTACGCGTTGACCGCGTTCACGCCGCTGAACTGCTGGCCGATCGCGAGCAGCAGGGCCACCACGAGCATCGGCCGCACGGTCGGCGTCAGCAGGTCGCGGAAGCGGGTCTTCGCCGATTCCGAGTCGAGCCGGATCACCTCGCGGATCGTGCCGATCTCCTCGTCGACGTTCACGCCGCCGCCGTGCGAGCTGAGCAGGACCGCGCGCGCCTGTTCCTCGTGGCCGTTCGCGACGAGCCAGCGCGGCGTTTCGGGCAGGAACACCAGTCCCGCCAGCAGGATCACCGCGGGCACGATGGCACCGGCGAACATCAGCCGCCAGTTGCCCGAACTGCCGAGCCCGTAGCTGACCAGGAACGCGATCAGGATGCCGAGCACGATGAAGATCTGGTTCAGCGCGCCCATCGCCCCGCGCAGCCGGGCCGGAGCGAGTTCCGACAGGTAGGTCGGGACCGTCGAAGACGACAATCCGATGCCGACGCCGATCACCAGCCGGGAAATGATCAGCAACGCGAACGTCGGCGAAAACGTGGCCGCGAGCGTGCCGGCGATGACGACGACCGCGGCCGTCATGATCGTCCGGCGGCGGCCGAGCCTTTCGTTGAGCCGGGAGGAGAAACTCGCGCCGAGAATCGCACCGATCGAAATGCTCGCGGTGATGACGCCCTTGTCCCAGCCGGACAGGCCCCAGAGTTTCCCGATGAACGGCAACACCCCGGAAATGACCCCGAGGTCGTACCCGAACAGGATGCCGCCGAGGGCACCGAAGAAATACAGCGTCGTTCTGCCGATGGGCCGCCGCGCCGCGGCTGTCTGTGTCATTGCCGAGCCGTCTCTTTCCGGGATGGCCGGCCGGTCCTGGTCCGCTGCCCGCGAGGGCAGCGCCGTCCTGGCCGGACGAATGGGGGTCGAGGGGACAAGGACTGCCGGACTTCTCCAGCACTGCGGAACCGGCCGGACCCGCCGCCGCGGGGCGCCTTTCCTCGCCGCGCGCCGGCCCGGCCAGCTCCGGTACGAACTTCGCCGTACACAGTCACACGCTGGTCACCGGCGGGCAAGACGCGGGCTGATAACTATTCAGTCACGTGACTAGCGTTCACATATGTGGACAAGGTAGGCGAGCGTTTGCGCAGGTCAGGGCCTTGGGGTCAGGAGTTCCCCGGAAGCTCGAACTGTGGGGAACCGGCTGCCGGGGACTACCGTCGTACGGGGCGTCCGGTCGCCGCGGTGGGGGAGATGCGCATGGGAACGGGTTTCGAGGTCGCTCCGGGGGAGGTCGCGACCGCGGCCGGACGGGCAAGGGAGGCGGCGGCGGCCGTGCGGGCGGCCGACCTCGCGGGCGCGCTCGCCGGGGTCGGGCTGGCCGGCGGCACGAGCGTGGCCGCGGCGGATCGCCTGTCCGGAGCCTGGGGTCGCGCCGTTCCGAAGTGGACCGCCGGCACCGAGGCCTACGCGGGGAACCTCGACCAGGCCGCGGCCGGTTACCGCGGCGCCGACCAGAACGCGACCGGCGAGATCGCGGCGGCCGGCCGATGATCACCTGGGGAGACGTCCGGCGCTGGAACCCGGCTGGCCTCGCCGCGGCAGTCGACGCGCTCGGTGTTCGGGCCGCCCGGCTCACCGCGGCGAACGACGACGCCGACGCCATGACGAAGTTCGGTGCCTGGCAAGGCGACGCAGCCGACGCGGCGACCGCCAAAGGCACTGCGCTGACCGCGGAATTGCGCCAGTTGACCACGGACGTGTCGGCGGTCCGGCGCGGGGTGCACGACGCGCAGCTGGCGGTCGAGCGAATCAGCTCGGCGGTGCGCGAGGTCGACGATTTCGCCTCGCGCAACGGAATGCGGATCGACGACGGCGGCGGGGTCAGCGGGGAACCCGAGCGGCAGGCCGAGGTCGCCGACCGCGTCGGCCGGATTCTCCGCGACGCCACCGAAATCGACGCTGACCTCACCGTCGTGCTCGACCGTGCGGTCAACGGCGAAAGCAGTGGCGCCGGGATGGTCGCGCTGGCGATGGCGACCAGCAGCCAGCCGAAACCGAACGGCACCCCGGCGGAGAACCGGGCGTGGTGGGACAGCCTGTCCGACTCTGCGCAGTCCTCGATCCTGCGGGACAACCCCGATCTGATCCGCAACCTCGACGGCATCCCGGTGGTCGACCGCGACGCGGCGAATCGCGTTGTGCTGCAACGGGAAATCGACAAACGCAAAGGCGGCGACGCACAGCTGCGCGGCCTCACCGCGATCCGCGACCGGCTCGCGGCCACCGGCGACGGCAAACCGCCCGCATTCCTGATTTCGCTCGACGTCAGCGGCGACGGCACCGCGGTGGTCGCGGCCGGAAATCCAGACACCGCAGCGAATGTCGCCACCTACGTGCCCGGCACCGGCAGTGAACTGGCCAAAATCGGCGGAGATCTCGGCCGGTCGGACAAAATGTGGCAGTCGGCGACGATGGCGGGCTCGCCGTCCACGTCAGTGATTACCTGGGTCGGCTACGACGCGCCGGACGAACTAGTGAACGCCGCCAGCGAGAAATACGCCGACGGCGGCAAGGACGCGTTGGCGAAATTCGAGGACGGCCTGCGAGCTTCGCACGAAGGCGCGCCGTCGCACAACACCGTGCTCGGCCACAGCTACGGCACGACGGTGATCGGCCACGCGGCTCGCGACGGCGGGCTGAATGCCGATGACCTGATCTTCGTCGGCAGTCCCGGCGTCGGCGTCGAACACGCGAACCAGTTGCACCTCGACGGCATCCCGCAGGACCAGGTCGCCCAGCACGTGCACTCCACGGTCGCGGAACACGACCTGATCAAGATCACCAACATCGGCGTCGGCGGCCACGATCCGCTCGGCCCGAGCCCGGCCGGCGACGGATTCGGCGGCCAGGTCTTCGCATCCGCGCCGGGAGACAAGGGCCCGTGGTACGAGGGCGGCCTGTCCGGGGCCGCGCACAGCCAATACTGGGAGGACAACAACCCGTCGCTGCGCAGCTTCGGCCGGATCATCGCCGGGCTGCCGGCGTGACGGCGCGCCGTGCCGCGCTGGCCTGCCTCGCCGCCCTTCCCCTCGTAGCCTGCTCCCCAGGAGGTGGAGCCATGACCCCCACGATCACCGAAACCGAAGCCCGCGACCGGGTCGAGGACTACGTCCGCGGCGCGTTCTCCGTGCTGCCCGCGCCGGCCGGCCGGGAACTGTTCTCCCGCAACCGTTCCGAATGCACCGATCCGACCGACCACGGTCCGGCCGGGCGGTTCGAGATCTCCGCCACCTACGAGGTGACCGGCCTCGAACCGGACACCTTCGCCGCGCAGTTCGACGCCGTCGTGAAGTGGTGGCAGGGGCACGGCTTCACCGTGCTGACCGACCGGCGGCCCACCGACCAGTACGTCTTCGCGCGCAACGAGCGGGACGGCTTCGACATGTCGTTGCAGGCCAACGAACTCGGGAAGCTGTATCTGGGCGCGACGTCGCCGTGCGTCTGGCCGAACGGCGCGCCGGAGGCGGAAGCCGAGCCCGTCGAGGAACCTGAGGCCGGGCAAGAGCCGGAACGGCCGCGACCGCGCCGCGCGCCGGTGGACGACGAGGACTTCGGCGAGACGTCCTGGTCCGACGGAGGCACCGCGTTCTGAGCTTCCCGGATAGAGTGGACTGGCAGGTCCAATCGGGAGGCGGGCGAATGACGCTCACGCGCAAGGGCGAGGCCACGCGGCAGCGGATCGTGGAGGGCGCGGCCGAGGTGATCCGCGACCGCGGCGTGCTCGCGACGACGCTCGACGACGTGCGCGCGCACACCAAGACCAGCAAGAGCCAGCTGTTCCACTACTTCCCGGACGGCAAGGAAGAACTGCTGCTGGCCGTCGCGCGCTGGGAGGCGGACCGGGTGCTGGAGGTGCAGCAGCCGGCGCTCGGCACGCTGCGCACCTGGGACGATTTCCGGACCTGGCAGCAGGTGGTGCTCGCGCACTACACCGAGCAGGGCAGGCACTGTCCGCTGAACGTGGTGATGTCGCAGATCGGCCGCAACACGCCGGGGGCGCAGGCAGTGGTGACGCAGCTGATGCGGCGGTGGCTGGGCGAGCTGACCGCGGGGATCGAGAACCTGCGGGCGGCGGGGGAGGTCCGGCCCGGGCTGGATCCGAAGCAGGCGGCGTCGGCGCTGCTGGCCGGGGTGCAGGGCGGGGTCTTGATGCTGCTGACTACCGGAGAGCCGCAGCATCTCGAAGCCGCGCTCGAGGTGGGGATCGCCGGGTTGCGTGGCGGGAAATAGGGGCAGCCGGGGGAAATTCGCCGGAGCGGCGGCGAGTTGAGCACGGGTATGAGTCAAGGACCCGCGCCCCGGAAGCTGTCTGACGAAGCGCTTTCCGCGCTGCTCGGCCAGCAGCGGTTCGGCACGCTCGCCACGATCAAACGCAACGGTCAGCCGCATCTGACGACCATGCTGTACAGGTGGGATCCCGACGCCCGGATGCTGCGGTTTTCCACGACGGCCGACCGCAGCGAGGTCGGTCACCTGCGCCGCAACCCGCGCGCGACGCTGCACGTCCAGGGCGGTGACGTCTGGTCGTTCGCCGTCGCTGAGGGGCAGGCGGAGGTTTCCGCGGTCACCGAGGTTCCCGGCGACGCGGTCGGGCGGGAGCTGCTCGCGATGCTTCCGGAGGACGCGGAGGCGTTCCTGAAGCAGCAGGTGGAGGAGCGGCGCGTCGTGATCCGGCTCCCGGTCGAGCGGCTTTACGGCACCGCGCTCGACGGCTGAGCCGGTGAAGGGTGTCGGAACCCTTCACCGGCTGTTCGTTCAGGCGTTCTTGATCGCGGAGATCTCGAACTCGAGGGTGATCTTGTCCGACACCAGCACGCCGCCGGTCTCGAGTGCGGCGTTGAAGGTGACGCCGTAGTCGCTGCGGTTGATCGTGGTCGAGCCCTCGAAGCCGACGCGGTCGTTGCCGAACGGGTCCTTCGCGGAGCCGCCGAACTCGAACGGGATGGTGACCGACTTGGTGATGCCCTTGACGGTCAGGTCGCCGGTCACGTCGAAGGTGTCCTCGCCGGTCTGCTTGATGCCGGTGGAGGAGAAGGTGATGGTCGGGAACTGGTCGACCGACAGGAAGTCGTTGTTGCGCAGGTGGCCGTCGCGGTCCGCGTTGCGGGTGTCGACGCTCTTGGTCTGGATGGTCACGTTCGCGCTCGAGTTGGCCGGGTTCTCGCCGTCCAGGGTGAACGAGCCCTCGAACTCGTTGAAGGAGCCGCGGACCTTGGTGACCATGGCGTGGCGGGCGACGAAGCCGATCCGGCTGTGCGCGGCGTCGATCGTGTAGGTGCCGGTCAGGTGGGCGTAGGTGGTCGCGCTGGTCATGTGTTCCGTTCCTTCGGGTCCTTGGTTGAGTGTTCAACTAGCACTGTAGCCCACAATAACTGATTGCGCGAGCAAGTGTCGGATATACTCCCCCTCTGTGGTGACCAGAACCCCGCTGACCAGCGAAGAAGAGGCGGTGTGGCGTCCGCTGATGCGCCTCGTCACAGTCCTGCCGAGGGCTCTCGAGGACCAGTTCGCGCACGACAACGGCGTCTCGCTGACGGATTACACCGTGCTCGTGTCGCTGGCGGAGGCGCCCGAAGGCAGGCTGCGGCTCACCGATCTGGCGCAGGCCACGGCGCTGTCGCTGAGCCGGATCAGCCGGGTCGTGGAGGCGATGGTGCGCCGGGGCCTGGTCAAGAAAGTGAAGTGCCCGCAGGACCGGCGGGCCGCGCACGCGACGCTCACCGAATTGGGGCACGCGAAGCTGGCCGCCGCCTATCCCGGGCATCTCGAACGGGTGCGTTCGTTCCTGTTCGACCACCTCTCGCCCGAGGAGGTCCGCGCCGCGGGCCCGATCCTCGCCCGGCTGGCCGCCGCGCTGGAGCCGCCGGACTGTTCCGCCTTCCCGGGCGACCAGACCTGATCCCGACGAAAGGCTTCCGATGCCCGACCAGGGTGAGTTCAAGCGCGACACGAACTACATCTCCGACCGCATCACCGCCGACGGCCGCGACGGCTGGCCGGTGGAGCCGGGCCGCTACCGGCTGGTGATCGCGCGAGCGTGCCCGTGGGCGAACCGCGCGTCGATCGTGCGCCGGCTGCTGGGCCTCGAGGAGGTGCTGTCGATGGGCCTGTGCGGCCCGACGCACGACGAGCGCAGCTGGACCTTCGACCTCGACCCCGGCGGCCGCGATCCGGTGCTCGGCATCGAACGGCTGCAGGAGGCGTTTTTCGCGCGGTATCCGGACTATCCGCGCGGGATCACCGTGCCGTCCATTGTGGACGTCCCGAGTGGACAGATCGTGACGAACGACTTCAAGCAGATCACGATCGATCTGTCGCTGGAATGGGGTGCCTACCACCGTGACGGTGCGCCGGAACTGTATCCGGAGCGGCTGCGTGACGAGATCGAGGACGTCGCGGAGAAGGTGTTCCGGGACGTGAACAACGGGGTGTACAAAGCGGGTTTCGCCACTTCGCAGGAGGCTTACGAAGAGGCTTATCGTGCGTTGTTCTCCCGGCTGGATTGGCTTTCCTCGCGGTTGACCGATCAGCGGTACCTGGTGGGCGACACGATCACCGAGGCGGATATCCGGCTGTTCACGACGCTGGTCCGCTTCGACGCGGTGTACCACGGGCATTTCAAGTGCAACCGGCAGAAGCTCACGGAGATGCCGGTGCTGTGGGCGTACGCGCGGGATCTGTTCCAGACCCCGGGGTTCGGGGACACGATCGATTTCGGGCAGATCAAGGAGCATTACTACGTGGTGCACCGGAACGTGAACCCGACCGGGATCGTGCCGCTGGGACCGGACCTGGCCGGATGGCTGACGCCGCACGGGCGGGAGGAACTGGGCGGGAGGCCCTTCGGGGACGGGACGCCGCCGGGGCCGCCGCCAGTGGGGGAGCGGGTGCCTGCGCTGGCGTCGTGAGTGTTCTTCCCGGTTCTAACCGGGAAGAACACTCACGAGGCCGTCATTCCTCGCCGGCGTCGAGAAGGATCCGCAGCAGTTCCTCCGGTGCGTCCCGCATCAGGTCGTGCTTGCTTTCCAGCGCGTGCACAGTCCACTGTGGATCTTCGAGGAGCCGCCGGTAAGTCGGTTCGAACGGGGAGCCGCCGTCCCAGATCCGGGCGTACACGTAGTCCCGGCGGCGGAATCGGCTCAGGTCTCCGTCCAGCCGGATCGACTGCAGCAGGGTCGCCAGCGGGTGTGCGGACGCGCGGGGGTCGAAGAACGGCAGCGGCGGGACGGCGTATCCGGTCTCGCCGACGCTCAGGTACCACTCGCGCTGCAGGTCGTCGGTCAGACTCCAGCAGGAGTCGCCGTTTTCCGGGACGAAAGCGTCGAGGTACACCAGCGCGTCGACCAGTTCCGGCACGCGGTCGGCGGCGCCGGTGACGACCATCCCGCCGTAGCTGTGGCCGACCAGGACGGCGCGTTCGACCTGTTCAGCCTGCATCGCGCGGACGAGGTCCTCGATGTGTGTGTCGAGATTGACCCCGGCGTGCAGCAGGTGCTGCCGCTCGCTGAGCCCGGTGAGCGTCAGCGGGAGCACGCGGTGGCCGCGGTCGCGCAGTTGGCCGGTCAGGCGGTCGAAGCACCAGCCGCCGTGGCAGGCGCCGGGGACGAGGACGTAGGTGGTCATGGGAGCAACGCTAAAAGCGGCGGGGCGATAAGTCCAAGAGCTGGTTGTTCCGTGCTCCAGAAGCAGTGGTTATGCCTGGGCGGGCAGCGGCAGGTCGTGTGCCTTGCGAAACTCGTTCAGAGCGGCCCACGCGAGGTGCGGATCCAGTGCGAGATGCCGCCGGGCGACGGCCAGTTCGTGCAGGCCCGGGGTGAGCCGCGGCTTGGTGAGGGTGTCGGTGAACACGTCCAGCACGGTCGCGCAGAAGAGGACGAACGCGCTGCTGTGCAGGCGGAGCCGGTTGACCGCGTCGGCGAGGTCGGGGGTCGCGCCTTCGTGGAGTTCGGCGGCGAGTTCGGCGAGTTCGCCCGCCTCGTGAGTGTCGGGGATGCGGAGCAGCTTCGGCCACAGTTCGGTCAGCTCCGGCGTCTGCGCGAGTCCGCGAGCTTGCGCGGTGAACCCGCTCGCTTTGGCGGTCAGGTCGGCGCGGACCAGGATGCCGGTGACCGTCGACAGCGACGGTTCGTAATGTTCGATCGTCACGTCCACCATGTCGATCGTGGTGCGGCGCAGGTCGCGCGGCAGGCCGCCGGAGAGGCAGTGGCCGAGGTAGCAGAACTGCTCCGGGACGCCGGGCAGCCGCTGCGCGATCCACAGCCTGCTTTCGTCCAGCGTGAACGGCTCCAGGCGCACCACCTCGGAAAACGCGCTGTCGAAGGCGTCGCGCACGGCCAGTCCGCGTTGCTCGAAGCTGAGCACCGCGTCGTCGGACACCGCCACGAAGTACAGGCAGCCGGGCACGCCGAAGATGCCCTTGATGTCGTTCACCAGCTGCTGGGCCTTGTCCTGCTCGCCGATCTTGTCCAGCTCGTCGATCGCGACGACGACCCGGTCGGTGATGCCTTCCTCGCGCAGCGACTCGGCGGTCAGCTGGGCGAACGCGCGGAACTCGTCGACGACTTCCGGATGCGTGAGCTGCTGTTCGGCTCGTTGCGTGGTGCGGGTGCGGCCCAGTTCGCCGCCTGCCGGGACGGCGAGCTTGCCGGACCAGCCGGTGGTATAGGTCAGCAGGTACTGGATCCGGAGCAGCTGGCGTCGTGCTTCGGCTTCGAGGGCGCGTGGTCCGGCGGAGGATTTCCGCCGCAGGAAGAACAGTACTGCGCTGGTTGCCGAGGCGAGAAGTTTCCATCCCCAGCGGAGCGCCAGGACCGCGACCACGCACAGGGCGATCCGGTTGCCCACCGGCTGCTCTGTCCACAGTGGACCCAGCAGGTCGGGGAAGCGCACCTTGGCGATGGTCTGCCACAGCTCGACCGGAAACCGCGTGAAGTTCCCGTTCCACAGCACGCCGCCGATCGCCCAGCCGAGCGCCGCCGACCCGGCGAGGTCGGCCGATCCGCGCCAGAACCGGCGGGCCCACCAGCGCCAGCCGAGTTCCGGCCCCACCGTCTGCCGGATCCGTTCGAGGACCGCCTGGCACAGCAGTTTGTGCAGGTGCAGCACGAAATCGCGGGCGTCGTAGGTGGCCGGGGCGGAGGCGACCACCACCAGTGGCGCCGGGTTTTCGCTGCCGTGCAGCAGACCGCGTTGCATGGAACGGATCGCGGTGGTTTTGCCGGACCCGCGTTGCCCGCCGAGCGCGACCGCGCCGGAACCCGCGCGTTCGAGGACCCGCCGGATCCGTTTCGCCGCCGCGGTCGGCACGATCCGGGTGCTGTCCTCCTCGCCGAGGTCGTATTGCTGCTCGAAAACCAGCGTCGTGCCGAAGTGCAGCCGCCGGTGCGCGGAGATGACGTCGCGGGCCTCGGGAAGCACGATCTCGCGCGCGGCGAACGAACGGCGCGGGCCGAGGCCGAACTGCTCCTCGTGGAACTGCATGGCGTCCGGGTTGATCCACTCGCGCAGCGAGGCGACCTTGCGGACGGCGAGCGCGCCGGTCGCGAAGAGGACGCACGGCATCATCATTCCGGAGAAAATCCGGAAAAACAGCGGAAGCCGGCCCCAGGCGGCGGTCATCAGGCTGAGGTAGGCGAGCCCGAGCAGCATCGCGACGAGCAGCCAGGCCACCTCGCGCGGCGACACCGCCCGGTTGCGCGGACGGAACCCTCGGTCGCCCTCGGCCATGACTTGGTCCTGCAGCGTCCGGATCTTCGCGAGCAGGGTCTCGTTCGCGAACAGCTCTTCGCGGACGACCTCGGTGCGCAGCGATTCGCGGGCGAGCAGGCGGGTGACCTCGGGGGAGCTGAGCGTTTCGTCGATCAGGGAGGCCAGCGCGGCCTGCGCGGTCCACGAGTCGAAATCCTCGAGGTCTTCCTCCTCGATCGAATGCGGGTCGCTCCGCTCGCCGGTCACCGGCGGATGATGCCACAAGAAGTGCTTCGGACAGGGCGGTTTCGGCACCGGTTAGCGGGAAGGGACGCCGAGCAACCGCGGGACGCGGCGTTCGGCGAGCAGGAGGTGGCGGGCGCGGTTCGAGCCGAGCACCTGTGCCAGCGTGTCGAGGCGGTTCCGGCTTACCGGGCGCGAGCGATCGCGTTGCGGTGGATTCGTCAGCCGAGGACGTCGTAAGCGAGGGCGACCGGGTCGTCGACCGTGCCTGACGGCTGGGCTTGGACGGCGGCCACGGCGGCGGTCGCGTCGGGGAGGGCCAGGTGCGGGCCGCCGCGGAGGCGGTCTCCGGCGGCCAGGAGATCGGCGGCGGCGACCGGACGGCCGACGCACAGCGCGTGGTCGGCGATGCCCACGAGGACGATCGACAGATACAGCGCCTCGCCGGCTTCCGCGGCCAAGGCGAGTGCTTCGCGGCGGCGGTCCCGGGCCGCGGCGAGGTCACCGGTTTGGGCGTCCAGGTAAGCGTGCGAATGCTGGAGTATCGCGCGGAACAACGGATGCGGCGAGACCTCGCTCAGCAACGCTTCGGCGCGGTTCAGTTCCAGCCGGGCTTCCGCCAGGTCGCCGCGCCAGCGGGCCAGGTCGGCTTTCGTCTGTGCCAGAAGAGCGAGCGGATCGGGGTACGAGATGCTTCGCGCCTCGCGGTCGGCGGCGGCTATCGCGGACGCGGCGGCTGCCTCGTCACCGAGTTGCCAGAACAGCTGCGCTTGCCGGCCGCGGGCGAAGAGGACTTCTTCGGCCGACCCGAGTTCCGAGACGACTTCGATCGATTCCTCGTAGCACGAAACGGCTTCCTCCAGTTCGCCGCGCCGGCCGACGACCTCGGCGAGGCTGTTCAGCGCCAGTGAGATCCCCCAGCGTTCCCCGCTCAGCCGGAACAGCCGGACGGCCTCGCGGATGTCGGCTTCCTGCGCGGCCGAATCGTGCCGGAGGTTCAGCTGCGTCCGTGCCCGGTGCAGCCGGGCGTGGGCGCGCAGCCACGGGTCCTCGTCGGACAGCAATTCGGCCAACGCGGACTCGCCGGCGCTGGCGTCGGTCTGCGTGAGCACCGGGATAATGCACCGCAGCAGCGAATTCTCGCTGCCGCGGCTGAGTTCGAGCGCTCGGCGGCTCAGCCCGTCGGCAGAGCTTTCGTCGGTCATCCCGACGGTCAGCAGCAACGCGGCCATCGCGTACCCCATCGCGCGCAGTTCGCGGTCGGTCTCTCCGGGCAACGCCAGCGCCGCCTCGATGAGTTCCTGTGCCTCGGTTTTGTGCCCGGTCAGCATCCAGAACCACGCGCACGACGTCGCCAGCCGCAGTGCCGTCGCGGCTTCGCCGGCGGCGATGGCACCGCGTATCGCTGAGATCAGATTGCCGTGCTCGGCGGCGAAGCGCGCCAGCCATTCGATCTGCTCGGCCCGGCGCAGGTACTTGTCGCCGGTTTCGGCGAAGGAGGCGAACCACTCGGCGTGCGCTTGCCGCAGTTCCTCGCGTTCGCCGGCCAGGGTGAGCTGTTCGAGGCCGTACGCCTTGATCGTCTCGAGCATCCGGTAGCGCGGTTCGGCGTCCGCGGAAACCGTCAGCAGCGATTTGTCGACAAGCGCGCTGAGCAGCTCGGACGTCCCGCCGCAGACCGCTTCCGCGGCCGCCGCGGTCGCGCCGCCGGAGAACACCGACAACCGGCGCAGCAGCTGCCGTTCGCCCGGTTCCAGCAGGTCCCAGCTCCAGTCGACCACCGCGCGCAGCGTCCGGTGCCGCGGCAGCGCGGTCCGGCTGCCCGCGGTGAGCAGGCGGAACCGGTCGTCGAGCCGGGCCGCGAGCTGCGAGATGCTCAGCGACCGCAGCCGGGCGGCGGCCAGCTCCACCGCCAGCGGCATTCCGTCGAGCGCCCGGCAAATCCGCACCACATCGTCCACAGTGGACTCATCGACGGCGAATCCTGGCCGCACCGCGGCGGCTCGGTCGGCCAGCAGGCGTACCGAAGCACACGACCTCGCTTCGACCGCTGTCGCGCCTTCCGCGGGCAGAGTCAGCGGTTCCACCGGCCAGAGCGCTTCCCCGGTCACCGCCAAGGGTTCCCGGCTGGTCGCGAGAATGCGCAGCCGCGGACATTCGCCGAGCAGGTATTCGGCCAGTTCCGCGGCGGCCTCGATGACGTGCTCGCAATTGTCGAGCACCAGCACCGCGTCCCGGTCCCGCAGCGCCCTCGCCGCCCGCTCGCGCGGACTGCTGTTGGCGAGCGATCCGCGGTACCTCTGCTCGCGCTGGCGCAGCGCGTCGAGCACGGCCTGCGGGACGTCCGCGCCGCTCGTGACCGGGGCCAGTTCGGCGAACCACACGCCGCTGCGTCCGGTCAGCAGCTGCCGTCCGGTTTCCGTGGCCAGCCGCGTCTTCCCGGCCCCGCCGGGCCCGGTCAACGTGGTGAGCCGGTACTCGCCGACGAGCTTGGCCACGCGGGCGACCTCGGAGTTCCGGCCGACGAAACTGGTCAGCCCGGCCCGCAGGTTCGTGCGCGCGATGTCCTCGTTCGCCACGGTTTCGCGAAGGATTTTGGTGTGCGCGGCGGACAATTCGGGAGCCGGATCGGTGCCGAGTTCGTCCGCCAGCGCCCTCCGGATCCGCGCGAACACCTGCAAGGCTTCAGCCGGTCGGCCGGCGGCTTGCAGGGACCGCATCAGCGCCGCGGCCAGCCGTTCGCGCAACGGGTTCTCGGCCAGCAGTCTCGACAGCTCTTCCACGAGATCCGCGCCGTGGCCCAGCCGGAGCACGGCTTCGGCGTACTCCTCAGTGGCGGACAGCCGCAGCTCGTTCAGCCGCACGATGTGGCCTTGGAAGAACTGTGCGTCCGAGACATCGCCGAGCGCCGGGCCGCGCCACAGGTTGAGTGCCTCGCGCAGCAGCACGACGCGCTTCTCGTCAGGCAGGGTTCGCGCAGTGGCGACCAGTTCCTCGAACCGGGTCGCGTCCACGGTCGCCTCGGGCAGCCGGTAGCCGGACGGCGTGGAGTCGAGCCGGGTGCCGATCCGGCGAAGCCGCGAGACGAGCGCCTGCAGCGCGTTGGCGGTGGCCGGCGGACGCGTCCCCCAGACGGCGTCGACCAGCCGCCCGGCCGGGACGATCCGGCCGGGCTCCAGCGCGAGGGCGCTCAGCAGCGTCCGCAACCGGGCGCCGGCGATCTCGACTGCGGCACCGTCGTCGTTCCGGACCTCCAGCGGGCCCAGCAAACCGATCCGCACCTGGTCGATGATGCCGCTTCGGCCGCTGTCCCGTCCTCCGGGATCTCCCGGAGATCCGGCGGCAAAAAAATGGAGTCGACACTAAGTTTGCAGTCTGCTTCACTTTCCGGGTGGGACTTCGGGAGCGGAAGAAGCAGGAGACGACGCGGCGCATCGCGGAAACCGCGCTGCGGATGTTCGTCGAGCGCGGATTCGACGCGGTGACGATCGCGGAGGTGGCCGAGGCCGCCGACGTCGCGGTCAACACGGTCTACAACTACTTCCGCGTCAAGGAGGACCTGGTGCTGCCGCCGTCCGAAGCCTCGGCCGGGCGGCTGGCCGAGATCGTGCGGGCGCGGGAGCCGGGGGTCTCCGCGGCTCGCGCGGTGCTGGACCGCCTGCGCGGCGAGATCCGGCAACGCTCGCGGACGATCGGGCTCAGCCCGGGGTTCGGCCGGGTGCTGCCGATGATGCTGGCCGCGCCCACGCTCGCGGCCCGGCTGCGAGACCTCGGCGAGCAGATGGTCGCCGAACTTGCCGACCTGCTGACCGCGGAAACCGGTGCGGCGCCAGGGGATCCGGTGCCGGGGCTGGTCGCCGCGCAGATCGGATGGGTGCACAGCCTGCTGTACGGCGAGATCGGCAAACGCACCGTCGCCGGCGAGCGGCCGGACGACATCGCGGAGGCCGCACTGACGCTCCTCGACGCGGTGGAAGGCCTGCTCAGCGAACAAGTACTGACTTATGCGACCCGGAAGGACACCTGACATGGACGCGTTCCGCGTCATCATCCGCGGCAAATTCGACCCTCTCGACGCGCAGGCCCGTGCCTCGCTGGCGGCCAAGGCCGACGTCGCCTTCACCGAGGAAGGCACCTTCACGCACGACGTCAACGCGACGGCGTTCACCTTCCGCTGCCAGGTCCCGGCCGGGCCGGACGACGACGAACGCGCGGCGAAGGACGGCGCGCTCGCCGCGTTGGAGGAGCATGGCCTGCCGTGCCGGGATCTGAACTACGCGGTGACCGACTTGCGTGCGATCAAGATTCGGCGCAAGAACCGGTAGTGACGTCCGCCGGTGCGGTCGCCGCGCGCCAGCAGTCGTGGAAGGTGGGCTACCTCGGCGCCGGCGCGAGACGGATGACGCCCCGGCTGGGCAAGGACCTGCTGCGCCTCTGACCGGATCCGCCTGAAGTCGCGTCGTTCCCGGGGTTCGGCGTGCTTCGTACCTACAGTGGCCAGGTGACTACGCCTGCCGAGGACCAGCGCGACCACGTGATGGCGCGCGCGTCCGCGCTCCGCCGCGAGCTTCGTGCGGGTCTGGCGCAGCTGCCGGGCCAGGCGGACGACGAACGCACGCAGACGCTCGACGCCTTGGTCGAGCGGGCGGAGGCGCTGCTGCGCACCGAGAAGGAAGTCGACGTCGCGGTCGAGCAGGTGCGGCTCGCCCGGTTGGAGGCGAAGCGCGGGAGGGTGCAGCGGACGACGCTGTACCTGGCGGTCGCGCCGGTCGCGGTCGGGATGGTGAGCGGGGCGATGATGCTGTTCGGCGCGCTCAACGTGATCTGGCTGCTGCTCGCGTTGCCGCTGCTGGGCGCGGGACTGCGGATCGCGTTCGGGCCGCTCGGGCCGACGCCGTTGATGGTCAACCGGCGGCAGCGCGCTGCGTACAGCGGTGCGCTGGCCGCGATCTTCACCACGGTCGCGCTCATCGGGGCCGGGCCGAGCGCGCAGTCGATCGTGGTCATCCTGGCCGCGCTCGCCACGATGGCGACCGTGGCGTTCCTGGTGCAGGAGGCGCGGTGACCTACTCCGAGTACTACCGCGACACCGAGTACTACCCGGCCGAGGAGGGCCCGGAGACCGATCCGGAACTCCTTGCCCTCACCGACACGGTCGGCGGTATGCAGGAGACCGTCGACGAGCTGGAAAACCGCACCGCTCGCGAGCTGTCCGAACTGCGCGAGACGGTCGAGTCGTTCACCGAAACCCACTCCCGGCACGAAACCCGGCTGGACCACACGGCCCGGCAGCTCGAACGGCTCCGGCAGCGGCTGCTGGTGCTCGAACGCGCGGTGCGGGTGTCGGAAAAAGTGCCGGTGGTCGACCTGGATGACGTCGGCCCGCAGTTGCGGCAGCTCGCCGCGGAGGCGGAACGGCGGCACAGCCTCGCCGCGCAGCTGCTCACGCCGAGTCAGCGCCGACCGTACGAAGAGGACGTCGCGCGGTTGCCGCAGGCACGGGAAGCGTTGGCGCAGAGCGAAGAAGCGCTCATCGCGGTGCTGGAAGTGCTGGCGAAAGCCGAACGCGGCACGCCGGAACGGGACGACGCGGAGTCGCGCCTGCCCGAAGTGGTCGCTCGACGGCGGGGTGTGCTGGATCGGCAGCTGCCCGCCGCACTGCAGGATGCCGAAGCAGCGCACCAGGTTCTGGCAGCGGACGAGGTGACGCGGACCCGGGTGCTGCCGCAGATCGAGAAGTGCGAGCGGGACTGGGAGGAGCTGCATTCCCGGCTGCGCGAACGAATCACCGAGGCGATCGGGTCGAGCGCGTTGCTGCCGGTGTGGTTCACGCACGCGTTCGGGGTCGCGCCGCCTTCCGGTGCGGCGGGGGACAAGTGGATCCGCGCGGCGACGTCCGCGCTGGCCTACCGGGTGACGCACGGCGTGGTCGATCCCGCGCTGCCGCTGGGGGAGCCGCCGCCGTCGGACACCGACTGGACGGAACCGAAGTGGTCCTGGCGCGCCCGGCTGGAACACGACATCGAAGAACTGGACCTCGGGGTGGATTAACGCGGTTCGTCTGGCGCGGTGCCTGGCCCGAGTTCTCGTTGCATCCAGGTGACGTCGCGCCAGGTGCCGTGTTTCCAGCCGATCCTGCGGTAAGTGCCGATGAGTTCGAAGCCCATTGCCTCGTGCAGTCCGACGCTCGGCTCGTTCGGCTGCGTCATTCCGGCCACCGCCATCCGGAAGCCGCGTTCGGCGAGGCGAGCGAAAAGGGCTTCGTACAAGGCTTTTCCGCCGCCCGCGCGTCGACGGTCTTGGGCGAGGTACACGCTCACCTCGCACGACCAGCGGTAAGCCGCGCGCTCCTTGTGCGGGCTGCCGTACGCGTATCCGACCACTGAGCCGTCCATTTCCAGTACCAGCCACGCGTGCGACTTCGTCGCCTTCGCGATCCGCGCGGCCATTTCCGTCGGCGTCGGTGGTTCGGTCTCGAAGCTGATCGCGGTGTCCCGGACGTACGGCGCGTAGATCGCCGCGCACGCCTCGGCGTCCCGTTCTTCGGCAGGTCGGATCAACATGTGCACGATAGTAGACACGATCCGCTGCTATAGTCGACCACTGTGACCGATCCCCTCTCCGCTTCGCTCGCCGCGGCGGTGCGTGAAGCCCGGCAGGACCGCGGGTTGTCCGCGGGTGTGCTTGCCGAACGTTCCGGCGTTTCCCGTGCCATGATCGGCAAAATCGAGCGCGGCGAAGCGCAGCCGACTGCCGTCCTGCTGAGCCGGCTCGCCACCGCGCTCGGGCTCACGCTGTCCGAACTCATCGCCCGTGCGGAGGGCGACGATCGCCGCCTCGTCCGCCGCGAGGATCAGCCGACCTGGCAGGACCCGGTCACCGGCTACCTGCGCCGCGCGGTCTCGCCGCCTGGTCACGGAGCTGCCGAGCTGGTGGAAATCGACCTCCCGCCGGGCGCGAAAGCCGGATTTCCGGCCAGTTCCTACGCCTTCGCCGACCATCAGATCTGGGTGCTGTCCGGCCGATTGCGTTTCCACGAAGGCGAAGTCGTGCACGAACTCGCCGAAGGCGACTGCCTGCAGCTGGGCCGCCCGGTCGACTGCGCGTATGAGAACCCGGGCGCGAAGCCGTGCCGTTATCTGGTGGTGCTCACCAAATTGTGACGCAGTTCACGCCTGATTTGTCTGATTACCGGGGCCTCCCGCCCGGACATGATGCGACCGCAAACGCATCCGGGAGGAGAAGCGAATGGGTTCGTGGCGCGAATTGGGAGCGCATTTCAGCACCGCGGTCGTGCTGGCCGGTGGAGTGCTGGTCGGCGCGGTCAACATCTATGTGGCAGCAAGCCTTTTGCCGACCGCGGTCGCCGACATCGGCGGGGAGCGGCTTTACGCGTGGAACATGACGGCGTTCCTCGTCGCGCAGGTCGTCGCGACGATGTTCGTCAGCCGGGCGCTCGCCCGACTCGGCAACGCGGCGGCGTACTACCTGGGGTTCGGCGTTTTCGCGGCGGGCTCGGTGGTGTGCGCGGTGAGCCCGGCGATGCCGGTGCTGCTGGCCGGTCGGGGAGTGCAGGGATTGGGCGCCGGATTGCTGACCGGACTCGGGTTCGCGGTGATTCATTCGGCACTCCCGCAGCATTTGTGGGCACGGGGGAGCGCGTTGATTTCCGCGATGTTCGGGGTCGGCAACCTCGTCGGCCCGGCGCTCGGCGGGTTGTTCGCGCAATTCGGTTCGTGGCGGGCGGCGTTCGTTGTGCTGGCGGTCGCGGCGGTCGTCATCGCGGCGCTGGTACCGCGGGCGCTTCCGCGCAGCGAGCGAAGCGGCGCGGCGGCACCGGTGCCGACCTTCGCGCTGGTGGCCGTCGTAGCCGCGGTCGGGGCGGTGAGCATTGCCGGCATCTTGACCAACGTCGTCGGGATGGCCGCGTTCATCGTGCTCGGATTCGGTTTCGTCGCAGCGTTTCTGCTCGTCGAGAAGCGCGCCGCGGCCCGAGTGCTGCCCGCGGAGACCTACGAGTCCGGCTCGCCGCTGCGGTGGATCTACCTCACCATCATGTGCCTCGCCGCCGGAGTCTCGGTCGAGTCGTTCCTGCCGCTGTTCGGTCAGCACCTCGGCGGATTGCCGCCCGCCGCAGCGGGTTTCTTCTCCGCCGCGCTGTCCTTCGGCTGGTCCGCCGGGCAGATCGTCAGCTCCTCGGCCCGCCGCGTCCGGCTGCTCTGCCTGGCCGGACCGACGCTGCTGGCCGCCGCCTTCGTCGTACTTGCCTTGCTGCAGAAGGAAAACGCGTCGGTGCTGGCGTGGCTGGTCGTCCTTCTCGCCGGGGGCGCCGGGATCGGCATCGCCATGCCGCACCTGTCGGTCGCCGCGATGGCCAGCGGTCAGCAAGCAGCGGCCGCGATCGCGACCGTGCTCACGATGGCGACCGCGTTCGGCGCCTCGATCGCCGGTCTGCTGGTGAACTTGGGCGCGCCGTCGATGGTGACGTCCGCGCGCTTTCTGCTGACCGGGTTCGCCGTCGTGGCCGCGGCGGGGATTCTCACGACAGCCGCGGCAGGCGTTGGTGCACGTCGAGCAGCTGCGCGAACGGATCTCCCGCCTTCGCCACGCGATCGAGCACCGTCCGGATCGTCCACCGATCCGGAGTGAGGTCGGGGTCGTCGAGTTCGTCCCACTCCAGCGGGACGGACACCGGCGCCCCGGGCTTCGGCCGCACGCTGTAGGGCGCGACGAGGGTTTTGTTCAGCACGTTCTGCGTGTAGTCGAGCCGCGCCAGCCCGCCGCGGCGGTCTTTGTGCCACGCCCAGCTCACCAGGTCCGGCACGATCTTGCCGATCGACTTCGACACGGTTTCCGCCCACGCCCTGGTCTCGGCGTAGGTGTAGCGCGGTTCGACCGGCACCCAGATCTGGATCCCGCGCTGTCCCGTGGTCTTCGGCCGCCCGACGAGCCCGAAGTGGTCGAGCGCGGTGCGGTGCAGCCGGGCGAGCGCGAGGACGTCGTCGAAGGACGTCTCGGAGCCGGGGTCGATGTCGAAGAGCAGCCAGGTCGGATGCTCGACGTCGGATGTGCGCGACGTCCAGGCGTGCAGTTCCAGCGCGGCGAAATTGGCCAGCCAGGCCAGATCCGCGACCCCCGACGGCACGAGATACTGCTGCACGTCGCCGGGGTCGGCTGCCTCGTAATGCCAGCGGCGCAGCCACTCCGGCGCGTGGTCGGGGACCTCTTTGTGCCAGAACCCGGGCTTCTCGATGCCGCCGGGGAACCGATGGGTGTTGAGCGCGCGGCCGGCGAGGTAGGGGAGCATCGTCGGCGCGATGCGGGTGTAGTACTCGATCAGCTCGCGTTTGGTGATCGGCGCTTCGCCCTCGCGGCCCGGGATCAAGATCTTGTCGAGATTGGTCACCTTCAGCTGCTGCCCGGCGACCGTCCACGTGCCCTGTTTGCCCAGCTCGCCCAGCGCTTCGAGGTCTTCTTCGGACGCCGGTTCGAACACCGCGTGCAGCGGGACCTCGGCCTCGGTCGCCGGCAGATCGCTGCGCCACAACGCGGGCGGAGCGGCCGCGATCTCGTCGTTGGTGAGCCCGCTTTTCACCGACTTCGGATAGTCCTCGGCGTCCCAGCCCGGGGTGGCGTGGTCGTCCTGCTTGTGCAGCAGGAACCACTGCTTGCCGTCGTCGTCCTTCTTGGGACGGATCAGCACGAAGCGCCCGGCCAGCTTCTCGCCGTACAGGTCGAAGTGCAGGTTCCCGTCCGCGAGGGCCTGCTCGGGATCGTCGGTGTCGACCGGCTCCCAGCGTCCGCGGTCCCACACGATCACGTCGCCGCCGCCGTACTCGCCGCGCGGGATGACGCCCTCGAAATCGGCGTACTCCAGCGGATGGTCCTCGACGTGCACGGCCATCCGCCGCGCCTTCGGATCGAGCGTCGGCCCCTTCGGCACCGCCCAGCTGACCAGCACGCCGCCCAGCTCAAGCCGGAAATCGTAGTGCTTCCGCCGCGCCCGGTGCCGCTGCACGACGAAGCGGTAGCCAGGCTCCTTCGGGGCGTCCGCGCCGGCTGGCTCGTCGGTCTTCGCGAAGTTGCGCATGGCGCGGTACTTCGCCAGCCGCTCGGCGGCGCCGTCCATTCGCTGGCCCTCCCGTCAGCAGGTCGGAGGCTCCTCGGTGCAGGAGCTGCTGTCGACCGTTCCGGAAGCCGCTTGCACCAGCAAGTTGTAGAGCTGCTCGCGCTGGTCCGGATCGAGCGCCGCGAAGACCTCGTCCTCGACGGCCGCGAGCGCCGCCTCGGCCCGGGCCAGCTCCTTGGCGCCCCGTTCGGTCAGCACGACGACGTGCCGCCTGCGGTCCTCCGGCGAACGCCGCCGCTCGATCAGCTGGTCGGCCTCGAGGTCGTTGAGCAGGCCGACGACGTTGGTGCTGTCCATCTCGAGGATCTGCGCGAGCGACTGCTGGGTGCTGGAACCGCGAGTCTGGAGGACGGTCAGCGCGATCAAGTGCCGCGGCCGCAGCCCGAACGGAGCGAGCACACTCTCCGCGCGCAGCCGAATCCGGCGCGCGAAGTGCTCGAGCAACGCACCAGACCTGCGCGGAGCCTGTGCGACGAGCGGCAGCGGAGCCATGTGTCCATTCTACGAGACACCTCGGGTGGCTGCCGTGCTATAAATGGTTTGTCCAACACAAACTATCTATGGATGGTCATCGACATGGCACACCTGCTGCACCTCGACTCCAGCATCAACGGCGACCGCTCGGTGAGCCGCAAACTCAGCGCGAGGGCCGCCCAGGCCTGGCGAACCGCCCACCCCGACGGGACGGTGACCTACCGAGATCTCGGCGCGAACCCGGTGCCGCACCTGGATCCACTGGCCTGGGAAGCCCGAATCACCCCCGCGGCAGAACACACCGAGGCCCATCGAAAAGCCGCCCGAATCGGCGAAGAGCTAGTGGCGGAGGTCCTGGCCGCGGACACGGTGGTGCTGGGCCTGCCGCTCTACAACTACGGCGCCCCCAGCTCGGTGAAAGCCTGGGTGGACCGCCTGATCGCCTCCGCGGGCGACGACCCGTCAGTCCTGGGGAAAGGACGAGAACTCCTGGTGCTGGCAAGCCGAGGCGGAGGCTACGGCGAAGGCACCCCCCGCCACGGCTGGGACCACGCAGAAGGCTGGCTCCCGCACGGCCTTTCCCTGACCGGCTTGGAACCGCGGTTCATTACGGCGGAATTCACCATGGCAGAAGTAAACCCGAGCCTGGCCGAATTCCGCCCGCACGCCGCGGAAAGCCTAGCCGCCGCAGAACGGGAAATCGACGAACTCTGGACCCCCGCAGCCGCCACCCCTTGACTAACAGGAGACGGCAAACGTCCCGTGAGGGGAACCCTCGCGACCCCTAATCCCCCCAGGGTCCCCCTCACGGCCCAAAAACAGGCACCGCTGCACCCAAACAGCGAGGCACCCACACCTCCCCCCGCCCCCGATACGAAGCCTCCCTGCGGTTCGGGGGTGCTTGTCAAGGCATCTTTCCCGCCTTGACAAGCACCCCCGAACCGTCAGCACAATCAAGCTTCGGGGGCCCCACGCAACCACTCACCGGCAATGTCGCCGCCAGGCGACGAGCCGTCAAAACGGAGAGAAACTCAAACAACATCCCCCCGCCGAACCCGATAAACCTGCAACCTCAAATCGTAATACTTAGTAGTCTCCCCAACCCACTGCATCCCAATCCGCTCCGCAGTAGCAATAGCCCGCGAATTACTCGGCCGAGCAACCGCGAACAACTCATCGGTCCCGTCCTGCGAAAACGCCCACTCCACCAACGCCCGCGCGGCCTCGGTCGCGTACCCGTGCCCCCACTCCTCGGGCCGCAACTGCCAGCTCAGCTCCAAATCCTCCCGGTAAGGAGGCAGCAACCGAATCCCCAGCCCGCCGACCACCCGCCCGTCGGAACGACGCTCGACCGCCCACTTCCCCCGAGGCGGAATCAAATTGGGCTGCGCCTCCACCCAGGCCTGCAGCACCGAGCGCATCGCGGCGGCGTCCGCGACCCGGTCCATCGCGGGAGTCAGCCAATGCGTCACATCGGCGGAACCGTAAATCTGAAACGCGGCTTCGGCGTCGTCGACCGTCCAGTCCCGGATCACGAGACGGTCGGTGGTCAGAGGCAGGGTCATGTACGAACGGTACGCCCGTTCCACCCGGTCCGGGCAGGTGATGCAGGACGCAGCGAAGGCTCTTGTCCGCCAAGGACTCCGCGCGGTACGGGGAGGGTAAACTGCGCGGGTGGAGATCTGGGTGAACCCGCGTTGTTCCAAGTGCCGCTCGGCGGTGTCGCTGCTCGACGAGGCCGGTGCGGAGTACACCGTGCGCCGCTATCTGGAGGACCCGCCGACCGAGGCGGAACTCGTCGCGGTGCTCGACCGGCTCGGCCTCGACCCGTGGGACATCACCCGCACCGGCGAGAAAATCGCCGGTGAACTCGAGCTGAAATCCTGGTCCCGGACTCCGGAGGACCGTCCACGGTGGATCGCCGCGCTCGCCGAGCACCCGGAGCTGATCCAGCGTCCGATCATCACCGCGGACGACGGCACCACGGTCGTCGCCCGCGACGAGGAGACCGTCCGGTCCGTCATCAACTGACCGCGACCGCGATCAGCGCCGCCGCCAGCAGCGCCACGTAGGCGACGGCGTGCACCTTGTCCGGCAACCGGTCGGCGACGCGCCGGACGAGCGCGATCGTCGGCAGCGAACCGGCCAGCAGCGCCGCGCCCGCGACGGGATCGAGGTACCCCGACGGTCCGCCGCCCGCCGTCGCGTAGACCGCTGTCGCCACCACCGCGACCGGCACGCTGAGCGGGTTCGCCATCGCGGCCGCGTCCGCCATCGGCAGTCCCTTGCGGCGCAGCAGCGGCACTGTCATGACGCTGCCGCCCACCCCAAGAAAACTCGCCACCGCACCGATTCCGACGCCGCCCGCGGTAGTCGTGAACGTGCTCAACGGTTTGGGTTCTCCCTGCGGCTTAAGGAATCCACCGCGAGCCAGGCTGTCCACAATGGTCACTGCCAGGTAGGCGACGAACAGGACGCGCAACAGTCCGTCGCCCGCGTAGGTCGCGGCCACCGAACCCGCCACGGCGCCGATCGCGACGAACGCGGCGAGCGGCCAGAGGTACTCGCGGCGGAGACGTCCGGCGCGGGCTTGCACGACGGTCGCGCTGACCGCGTTCACCACCATCACCGCGGTGGACGTAGCGACCGCGACATGCATGGCGTCGCCACGGCTGCTGACCGCCGCGACCACCGGCACGGTGACGAAGCCGCCGCCGAAACCGAACAGGACGGTCGTGACGCCGCTGAGGCAGCCGAAGAGCAGGAGAAGCAAGATCGAAGTCCACACTGGCCTCAAGGTAGGTCGTCACCGGTGCGGCGTGCATCCGAAGATTCGCCAGGTTCTTTCGAGAACTGGACACCTACCCTGGACGCATGCGCAACGTTCCGTTGTCCGAGGTTGACGCCCTGCCGCGGGCCGTGCTCGCGATCAGCACGGACTACCCTCCGGACCACTTCCTGCCGCCGCATCGCCACCGCCGCGCGCAGTTTCTCTACGGCGCGACCGGTTCCATGCGCGTAGGAACGGCCGACGGAACCTGGACCGTCCCGACCCGGCGCGCGGTGCTCATCCCGCCGGAGACCGACCACAGCGTCGTGATGATGAACGTGACCACGCGCAGTCTCTATCTGGAACCGTCCGCTGTGCCGTGGTTTCCGCGCCGCTGCCAGACCGTCGACGTTTCGCCGTTGCTGCGGGAACTGCTTCGGGAAGCCGTCGACGTCGCGCCCGAATACCCGCGCCGCGGCCGCGATGCCACGCTGATTTCCCTTCTGCTGCACGAAATCTCCCGCTGTGTGCCGTTGCCGCTTGAACTTCCGTGGCCGCGCCACGAGGGCTTGCGCGCACTCTGTCGGTCCTTTTCGGACTCTCCGGATGTGCACGATCCGCCGTCTCGCTGGGCGGCGGAGTTGCACGTCAGCGAGCGGACGCTGCACCGGCTGTTCCGTGCCGAAACGGGACTGAGCTTCGCCCGCTGGCGCGAGCGGGCCTGTGTGCTGCACGCGCTCCCGCTGCTGGCCGCCGACCTTCCGGTGGCCGAGGTCGCGGTCTCGCTCGGCTACGAAAGCCCCGCCGCCTTCACGACGATGTTCAGCCGCCTGCTCGGTGCCCCGCCCCGGGCGTATCGCGAACAGTGACCGGCATCTCATTGAGTACAACTTGATTGTGCACAACTTAGTTGTACTGTGGGTCCTGTTCGGAACTTTCCCTGAGGAGGACCACATGACTGCCACTGTCGTTCTGGTGCACGGCGCGTTCGCGGATTCGTCCAGCTGGAACGGGACGATCGAGCGGCTGCGAGCGGAGGGGCACCGGGTGCTCGCCGCGGCGAACCCGCTGCGCGGAGTCGCCGAGGACGCCGCGTACGTGCGGTCTTTGCTGGACAGCGTCGAGGGCCCGATCGTCCTGGTCGGCCACTCCTACGGCGGCTCGGTGATCTCCGCCGCGGCGGCGGGGCACCCCGGGGTGCGGGCGCTGGTCTATATCGCCGGTTTCCTCCCGGACGAGGGCGAGAGCGCCGGTGAGCTGGCTGGGAAGTTCCCCGGCGGGACTCTGGGGGAGACGCTGGAGCAGGTCGCTTTGGCGAACGGCGTCGACCTCTACGTCCGGCAGGACCTGTTCCACCAGCAGTTCGCGGCGGACGTCCCGGCCGAGCAGGCCAGTCTGATGGCGGCGGGCCAGCGTCCGATCGCCGCCGCGGCCTTGGACGAGGCCTCGCCCGCGCCGGCGTGGAAGGACCTGCCGGTGTACAGCCTGATCCCGACCGCGGACAAGAACATCCCGCCCGCGGCGCAGCGGTTCATGGCGGAACGCGCGGACGCGGAGGTCGTCGAGGTGCCGGACGCTTCGCACGCGGTGCTGGTTTCGCAGCCGGACGCGGTCGCGGAGCTGATCCTGCGCGCTGCCCGGTGACCTCGGCGGAGTGAGACCGGTCTGCGCTGCGCGGCTGGACGCGCAGCGCAGGCCCTGCTTGGCGGTCTCCGCGCTGGTCAGCGGCTTCGTTGTGGCGGGATCTATCGGTCCCCAGGTGCGGACTCGTCATGGCCGAGCCGGGCTTTCCCCGTTCGCCGCGCCGGTGCGGCCGTTACCATCGGCGGCCATGAGTACCTCAGGGGGTCCACAGGAACAGCCGGGCACGCCGCAGGAGCCGGGTGCGGTCCCGCCGGGATGGCAGGCGCCTCCTCCGGGAGCCGGTCACCAGCAGCCGGGCTATCCGCAGCAGCCTGGGCAGTCTCCGCAGTACGGCCAGCCCGCGCCGGGTGCGTACCCGGGCCAGGCCGGGCAGTACCCGGGGCAACCGGGACCGGCTCAACCGGGCCAGCCCCAGCCGGGCTCGTACCCGGGCCAACCCCAGCCGGGCCAGCCCGCGCCGGGCTCGTACCCGGGCCAGGCCGCGCAGCCGGGGCAGTACCCGGGGCAACCGGGTCAGCCGTACCCGGGCCAAGCGGCCTACCCCGGCCAGCAGGGTTATCCAGCACAACAGCCGGGCTATCCCGCCCAGCCGCAGCCGCCGGGCGCCGGTTACGCCGCACAGGGCTATCCGGCCCCGAATCAGCCGCTCACCAAACCCGGTCTCGGCGCCATCCCGGTGGTCCTCGGCTGCATCCTCGAGATCGTCGCCCTCTTCATCCCCTGGGTCACGTTCACCCTGGGCTCCCAAAGCGCCTCGGTCACCTTCATCGACGCCTTCGGCAAGATGACGTCCGGCATGGACAGCTTCGCCGCGATGTACGTGCGGTTCCTCGCCTTCATCGTGATCGCCGCGACGCTGGGCTCCAGCCTCCCGTGGGTACTCGGCGCGCTCCGCACGAAGAAGTCGGCGTTCTGGCTGAGCGGGATCCGCACCCGCGAGCTGACTCCGCCGAACTTCTGGTGGTACCGCACCGTCTTCGCGGGCCGGGCCACCGTGATGCTGATTCTCCACGCCTCGGGCATCGTCGCGATGTTCTCCGAGGACCTGTCGAAGATCGGCCTCGGCGCGTATCTGCTCCTCCTCGGCGGGGTGCTCGTGATCGTCGGCGCGGCGATCGGGCCGAAGCTCACGGCTGCCCGCTGACGGCGCGGATGACCGGGTTCTGACAAATGTCATCGCGCACCGATGCGCGGTGACACTACGGCCCGCTTGCCCGTCCGCGCACCATGGGACGGGCAAGCGGCTCCGGATCCTCCGGGCCGATCCGCGGTCCGGAAAGGACAGTCATGAACTCCCGCTCCGCAACGGTTTCCGACCAACCCCGGATACGGACGGTCCTCGTCCTCACCGGGGCTTACCTGGCGCTGAGCGTGCTCACCCTCGGCGCGATCTTCCTCTTCCGCGACAACCCGTCGATGGTTACCGACGTCGTCTGGGTCCGCGCCACGATCGTGGCGGCCAGCGCGTTGCTCACCTTCCTGTTCGCGCGAAGCGCGGCTCGCGGGTCCAAACGAGGGCTGCTGCGGCTGCGGATCGTCTCGGCGGTGATGACGGTCGCGATCGTCGTCATCGTGTCCATTCCGGGGTTCCTGCCGCTGTGGGTTCGGCTTGAGCAGGGCGTCTGCGGGGTGCTGCTGCTGGCGGTGGTCGTACTGGTCAACGGACGGCGCGTGCGTTCGCTGTTCTCCGAGTAGCGTGCCGGACGTGGACCGCGGCCCCGATTCCGACGCGCAACGCTGGGTACTGGGCTGGCGCCGGCTCGTGCTGGACGCCGGCCTCCTGGTGTATCCGCTGATCGTCCTCGCCCAGACGGCGGACCGACCGCTGGCGGTGGTGGCGCTGCTGGCGTTCTGCGCGTGCTACATCGGGGCGGCCGTCGCTGCTTACTCGTTTCGGAGCCGCCTTTTCTGGATCCTGACCGGGGTGTTGCCGGTGCTGTTCGCCGTCGTGCTGCCGATCGCCCGCGCGAACGCGTTTTACCTGCTGGCCGTGGTGGTTTCGCTCGCGGTGCCGCGGCTGCCGCGCTGGGGTGCGGGCCTGGTTCCAGTCGCCGCGGTGGCGACCGTGGTGGTGCCGTGGGCGGTCTGGCATACGGACCCGGGCTGGGCGCAGGCGGCGGCATTGGTGTTCACCGTGCTGGTGGTCGTCGCGTTCGCGGAGGCGTTGCGGGCGAACCGGGCGCTGGTGCAGGCGCGGGCGGAGGTGCAGCGATTGGCCGCGGACGCGGAACGGTCGCGGATTTCGCGGGATTTGCACGATCTTCTGGGGCATTCGCTTACCGCGATCACGGTGAAGAGCAATCTCGCTCGCCGGCTCGCGGACAAGGGGGATGAGCGGGTGGCCGAGGAGATCGGCGAGGTCGAGCAGTTGTCGCGGCAGGCGCTGGCGGATGTCCGGGCGGCGGTTTCCGGATATCGGGAGGTGACGCTGGCCGGGGAACTCGCGCGGGGACGGGAATTGCTGCGGGCGGCGGGGATCCGGGCGGACTTTCCTCTTTCGGTCGATGGTCCGCATCAGGAGTTGTTCGGGTGGGTCGTTCGGGAGGGGTTGACCAACGTGGTCCGGCATTCCCGGGCGAGCGCTTGTGCGGTGATTGTTTCCGGTTCTTCCGTGGAAATCCGGGACGACGGGATCGGTTCTGCCGCGGATCCCGGGAATGGATTGTCGGGATTGCGGGATCGGGTTTCCGCGGCTGGCGGTCGGATGGAGGCGGGGCCGGTCCGGCCTCGCGGGTGGCGGTTGCGGGTGACGATGGAATGACTGTGCGGTTGCTGCTCGCGGACGATCAGGCGCTGGTGCGGCAGGCGCTGGCGACCTTGCTGGGTCTCGAGGACGATTTCGAGGTGGTCGCGCAGGTGGGGCGGGGGGATGAGGTGGTGGGGGCCGCGCTCGCGCATCGGCCGGATGTCGCGTTGCTGGACATCGAGATGCCGGGGTTGGACGGGTTGACCGCGGCGGCGGTATTGGCTGAGCAGGTGCCTGAGTGCCGGGTGGTGGTTTTGACGACGTTCGGGCGGGCTGGGTATTTGCGGCGGGCGATGGAGGCTGGGGCTGTGGGGTTTGTGGTCAAGGATGCGCCGGCGGAGGCGTTGGGGGACGCTATTCGGCGGGTGATGGCGGGGGAGCGGGTGGTGGATCCGGCATTGGCGGTGGCGACGTTGGCCGCGGGGGAATCGCCGTTGACTGCTCGGGAGAGGGATGTGTTGATCGCTGCTCGGGGTGGGGGGTCGGTGGCGGAGATCGCGGGGAGTTTGTATTTGTCGGAGGGGACGGTTCGGAATTATTTGTCCGGGGCTATTGCGAAGACCGGAGCGAGGAATCGGATGGGGGCGGTTCGGGTTGCTGAGGAGCGGGGGTGGTTGTGAGGGTTCGGCTCGTCGCCCTGGCGGGCGACATTGCTTTTTGATGGGTTGCGTGGGGCACCCCGAATTTTCATTGTGCTGACGGGCGGTGGGTGCTTGTCAAGGCGGGAAAGATGCCTTGACAAGCACCCACCGCCCGCAGGGAGGCTTCGTATCGGGGTTGGGGGAGGGGCTGGGTGCCTCGATGTTTGGGTGCAGCGGCTGCGGTTGGGGGCGCGGCTTGGGTGGGTTGGTGCGTTGGGGAGAGCGGGCCAGTGTGCGCTGAGGTGCGTGGGACGTACCTCAGCGGCGTTGGGGCGTATTCCCGGCGGAGGGAGGTTGTGAAGGTTCCCGTGAGGGAATCCAAGCCCGTCAAGGGGTTCCTCACGGTCTGCGGCTGGGCCGTGAGGGGAATCCTGGGGGGATCAAGGTCTGTGGAGGTGGCTCTCACGGGGACGTGGGTCGCGTGCCGAATGTGGTGAAGGGTCCCCTCGCAGCTTGCGGCGGGAACCCTGGGGGAATCAGAGTCCGTGAAGGCTCCCCCGACGGACCACAAACCAGATCCGAAGTGGACGGACCTACTCGTCCTTCTCCGCGTTCAGCCTCGCGGCTTCGCGGCGTACCTCGGCCTGGGTTTCGCGTTCGCGTTGCAGCCAGGTCGGGTTTTCGGTCTTGAGGGCCTCGATCTGTTCCGTCGTCAGGGCTTCGGTGATGCCGCCTCGGGCCAGGCCGCCGATGGAGACTCCCAGTTTCGCTGCTACCACCGGGCGCGGGTGCGGGCCGTTGCGGCGGAGGTCGCGCAGCCATTCCGGGGGGTCGTTCTGCAGGGCGTTCAGCTCGTCGCGCGAGACGGCGCCCGCGCGGAATTCTGCGGGGGTCGCTTCGAGGTAGACGCCCAGCTTCTTCGCTGCCGTCGCCGGCTTCATGGTCTGGGGGGTCTTCTGCGCCGTCATGCCCACCAGCCTAACCGGCCATCCTCGCCGGTAGCCTTGCCACGTGACAGGAGCCGACCAGGCCTCGGCGTTCCGGCTCGCCTACGTTCCGGGTGCGACCCCCGCGAAGTGGGTCCGGATCTGGGGCGAACGCAATCCCGAAGTGCCGCTTGAGCTGGTCGCGGTCACTGCCGCCGAGGCCGCCGGCGTCGTGCGCGAGGGTGGGGTGGACGCGGCGTTGCTGCGGCTGTCCGACGACCGCGAAGGGCTGCACGCGATCCCCCTCTACACCGAGGCCACGGTGGTCGTCGTGCCCAAGGAGCACCTGGTCTCGGCGGCCGACGAGGTGTCCATTGCGGACCTCGCGGACGAGCTTGTGCTGCATCCGCTCGACGATTCGCTCGGCTGGGAGCAGCTGCCCGGCAAGCCCGCGCTGGAGCGGCCGGAGACGACCGGCGACGCGATTGAGCTGGTGGCGGCGGGCGTCGGCGTGCTGATGGTGCCGCAGTCGCTCGCGCGGTTGCATCATCGGCGGGACCTCACGTATCGGCCGGTGGTCGACGCGCCGCAGTCGCGGGTCGCGTTGTCGTGGCCGGAGGGGGAGACCAGCGATCTCGTGGAGCAGTTCATCGGGATCGTCCGCGGGCGCACGGTGAACAGCACTCGCGGGCAGCAGGAAACGCAGGCGAAGACCGGCAAGGCGGCGCCGGCCAAGAAGAAGCAGCGCGAACCGGACCGGCGCCGGAACGTGCCCAAGTCTGGCGGGCGGGGGAAGCCTCGCCGTCGTCGTTGAGGGAGAAGTCGTGGATCTCGGGTTGAAGGGCAAGTGCGCGGTCGTCACGGGGGCCAACCGCGGGATCGGGCTGGCGGTCGCCGAGGTGCTCGCGGCGGAGGGGGCGGACCTCGCGCTCGTCGCCCGGGACGGCCAGGCGCTCGCCGCTGCGGTGGAGAGCGTCGGCAGGCACGGCACGAAGGTCGTCGCGGTGCCGGCGGACACCACCGACGACGCTGCGGTCGCGGCGATGGCGGAGCGGGTCAAGGCGGAGTTCGGGGCGGCGGACGTCCTGGTCAACTGCGCGGCACCGGCGTCGAGCGGGGTCCGGACGCCGCTGCACGATCTGCGCGACGACGACCTGCGCCTCGAGATCGAGACCAAGGTGCTCGGCTACCTGCGGTGCGCCCGCGCGCTCGCGCCGGGGATGCGCGAGCGCGGCTGGGGCCGGATCGTGAACGTCAGCGGGCTCAACGCGCGGCTGGCCGGTTCGACATTCGGCTCGATCCGCAACGTCGCGGTCGCGGCGATGACCAAGAATCTCGCCGACGAACTCGGGCCGCAGGGCATCACCGTGACGGTCGTGCATCCGGGCTACACCGTCACCGAGCGGACGCCGGAGAAGTTCGCCGACATCGCCGCGGCGCGGGGGATTTCCGTGGCGGAGCTGGAAAAAGGCCTCACCGCCGGGGTGAGCATCGGGCGGCTGGTGACGGCGGCGGAGGTGGCGGACGTGGTGGCGTTCCTGGCGTCGCCGCGCAGCGTCGCGATCAACGGAGACGCCATCGCGGTCGGCGGCGGCGTCCCCGGCCAGATTTACTACTGAACCACCTGGAATTCGCGCGCCGGACGGGGATAGCCGAGACGGCCCTTGGTCGCGGCGAGCACGATCAGCGCGGCGGCGGCGAACGCGGCGAACAGCAGGTGCTCGGCGAGTTTCGGATCCGCGCTGGGGAAGAGTTCCGCCCACGCGACGGACAGGTAGTTGTTGATCCCGGCGTGCAGCAGCAATGCGATCGGCAGGCTCTCGCCGCTGCGGTTGAACACCCAGGTCATCACGAAGCTGATCGCGATGGCGGTCGCGACGAACTCCAGCACTGACCAGACCGGCACGTTCGGCCAGCGGCCCCATTCGGTGAAGAACAGCGGCAGATGCCAGACGCCCCACAGCGGGCCGAGGATCAGCGTGCCGCGCAACGGACCGTACTTCGGCTGCAAATGCGGCAGGGCGAAATCGCGCCAGCCGGGTTCTTCGGCGAGGCCGGTGGTGAGCACCTGCAGCACGAAACCCAAGGCCCACACCAGGATCAGCGACGCGGCGGGGATCCGGAACGATCCCGCGAACGGCAGGCTGGCGAGCGTTAGCACGACGGGTACGGCGAAGACGGCGAGTGCGTACCACCGCCAGTTCACTCGCCACCGCAGTAACCGGCCGACCCATGCGCGCAGTCCGGGACGGCCTTCGGCGAGTGCGGTGACGAGGAACGCGGAGAAGATCGGGCCGAGGTAAGCACCGGGGAGCATGCCCAGGATCTGCGTCGTGCCGAGGACCGGCGGGAATCCGAAGTGGACGATGCCGAGGCCGTTGTCCGAGAGTACGTATGGGAGCCAGGCGAGCCAGCTCAGTGTGATGGCGAGGGCGAAGAAGGTCGCGATCGGACGGCGTGCGACGAAAGCGCGTAGTGCGGTCATGGCGGTCCTTTGTGGACGTTCTAGCGGTGGGTGCGGTAGTTCGCGACGAGCGCGATTCCCGCGGCGAGGGTGACGACGCCGAAAACGGTGCTCAGCAGGAAGTTGACGCCGAGGGCCGAGGTGACGGCGTTGGCCGCGGCGCTGAGCACCAGCACGCCCCAGAGCAGTGGCCGAGGAGGTGATTTCGTCATGCCGGGAACGCTACGAATCGGGGCTCGCCAGAACGATCCCGTGCGCGGGAGGATCGAGGTACAGCAGGCTGTACTCCTTTGCTCCGCAGCGCCGGCGGGGTGCATTTCTGGGCTAGGGTTCGGCGGCGTAGGAGGTGCGATGGCAACCGCAGGCGAACCCCGGCCGCGTCCGTGGACCGTGCGCGTCCGGGCTGCCCTCGACGCGCTGGAACACCTCGTCGGCGGGATCGGCACTTCCGTGCTGGCGCTTCTGGTGCTGCTGGGGGTGGCCGCGGTCGCGGTGCTGAGCCTCGTGGGCGTCGGACTGGTGCTGGCGCGGCCGATGCTGCGGGTCGTGCACGCGGTCGCCGACCGGGAGCGCATCCGGCTTACCGCGATGAAGCCGGACGTGATCAGTCCCGGTCCGGGTCCCGAACGGCTCGGCGCGGCCTTGCGCGACCGCACGGTGCAACGCGAACTGCTGTGGGTCGCGGTGCACTCAGTGGCGGGTTTCCTGCTCGGCTTCCTCGCACTGACGATCGTGCTCAACACCGCGCGCGACGGGCTTTTCCCGCTCTACTGGTACTTGCTCCCGCCGGACGACGCGACGGCGTCGCTCGGCTGGCCAGTGCACAGCCTGGCGGAATCCCTTCCGGTGTCGTTGCTCGGCGTCGCGTGGGCGTTCGTCTCGGTCGCGCTGCTGCCCGCGATGGCGCGGCTGCAAGCGTTGCCCGGCCGACGGCTGCTGCCCGCGGGCTCGGACGCCGACGTCACCCTCCGGATCGCTCACCTCGCCGCCACCCGGGCCGCCGCGCTCGACGCGCATTCCGCCGAACTGCGCCGCATCGAGCGCGCGCTGCACGACGGCACGCAAAACCGGCTGGTCGCGGTGAACGTGCTGGTCGGCGCGGCCCGCCGGGCAGCCGGCCGAGGTTCGGCGGACGTGGACGAAATACTCGGCCGGGCGCAGGAAGCCACCGAGACCGCGCTCGCCGAATTGCGCGCGGTGGTGCGCAGCATCCTGCCGCCCGTGCTGGCCGACCGGAGCCTCGCCGACGCGTTGACCGCGCTCGCCGCGGACTGCCCGGTGCCGTGCACGGTCGACGCCGACCTGCCCGGCCGGTACGCCGTTTCGGTGGAGGCGTCGGTGTATTTCGTGGTCGCCGAGGCGCTGACGAACGTCGCCAAACACAGCGGGGCCAGCAGCGTCGAGGTGGTGTTGCGCCGGGAGAACGACGTGCTCCACCTCCGCATCACCGACAACGGCCGCGGCGGCGCGGCGGAAACCGGCGGCTCCGGACTCGGCGGAATGCGCCGCCGGGTCGAGGCGCTCGACGGAGCCTTCGCGCTGGCGAGTCCCACCGGCGGACCGACTACCTTGACTGTGAGCCTGCCATGCGGATTGTGATCGCCGAGGACGACCCGTTGCTGCGCGAGGGTCTTGCGCTGCTGCTGCGCGCGGAGGGGCTGGACGTCGTCGCGACTGCCGGCAACCCGGCCGATTTCCTTGCTGCGGTGGACGAACACGAGCCGGACACCGCGGTCGTGGACGTCCGGATGCCGCCGACGCACTCCGACGAGGGCATCGTCGCGGCGGTCGAAGCCCGTCGCCGGCGGCCGGGCCTGGCGGTGCTGGTGCTGTCGGCGTATGTCGAGCAGGCCTTCGCGACCGACCTGCTGGGCAGCGGCAGCGCGCGGCTCGGGTACCTGCTGAAGGAACGCGTCGGCCGGGTCGAGGAGTTCATGGAGGCGCTCAACCGGGTGGCCGGCGGCGGGACGGCGATCGATCCGGAAGTGGTGGCGCAGCTGCTGACCCGAACCCGCGCGGATTCCGGGCTGGAACGGCTCAGCCCGCGCGAACGGGAGGTGCTGGCGCTGATGGCCGAAGGATGGGGAAATGGCGCGATCGCCGAACGGCTCGTGGTGACCGACGGCGCGGTGCACAAACACATTCGCAGCATTTTCGCGAAACTCGATTTGGCCCCGGACGACAGCGCGGACCGGCGGGTTGCCGCGGTGCTGCGGTATTTGGAGGAAGCCCGGCGTTGATCCTTTGCCGGAATCCGGAGTATTCGGTGGAGGGCTGGCGACAAGCGGTCCGGGGCAATTTCGCGCAGGCGGAAGCGACACCGCGCGAACCAGACGCGGTGCTGCGAGCCGTCCGCACAAGGGCAGCCTTCACCGACGTCCGGCGCGATGCGATTCACTCGGACGAGTGCAGTATCGAACGCGCAAACAGGTGACCCCGATTGGGCGTACGCGCGTGCCTGAGGCCGGCGCACGGCCCGCTGAACCCGGTGGCTACTTGCCCGAGGAGCCGGGCTTCTCCTCCGCCCCGCCCTCGGGAACGTCCTCTTCGGACCAGTCCAGCCCGGCCTCGGCGACCACGCCGTCGAAAATCGGGGTGGCCACGGCCTGCTCGGCGCTCACGACGCACTCACCACGTCGATGATCGCGTCGGCCGCGATCCACTGCGGATCCGCGTCTCTCGCCTGGCCGTCGACCTGGACCGGGACCCAGGTGACCGCGGTGGCGTCGTCGGTGACCGGGGCTCCGGTGACCACTCCGCGCCGGCACAGCTGGCGCCTGCCGGTGCGCTTGCCGACCAGGTAGATGACCCGGTGGCCGGTGGACAGTTCGGGCCGGTGCTGTTCGCCGTCCATGTGTTCCTCCCTGCACGCCACCCTTGTGGGCGACGCTCGCTTCACCGACGCGACTCGCTCCCCTCGCGCCGATGACGCACTCCCGGTCCGTGTTCTGAGTCACATCGAAGCAACGGCCGCCGTGCGCGCGACTGCTATATCGAGGCAACCCCGACCACGGACAGTCATCCCTCTATACCCAAAGTAACAGGTACAGCGGCGTATCCGATAGGTGACCCGGCGATACACTCGCGCGGATGACGTCCTCAGGTACTCCGCCCGACGGGCGGGCCGCCCGGTGGGCAGGGCAGCGCGAACGCCGGCGCCGGGAGTTCGTGGAAGCCGGGATGCGGGCGATCGCCCGGTACGGGCCGGAGGTGTCCACCGAGCAGATCGCCGACGAGGCCGGGGTGGCCCGCACGCGCATTTACAAGCATTTCGCCGACACCGCCGATCTGCAGCGCGCGATCGCGTTGCGCGCGGCGGAAATGATCGGCGCGCAATTCGCTCCGCTGTGGGGAGTTTCCGGCACTCCGCGCGAAATAGTGCACGCGACGATCGGCGCGCACATCGAATGGCTTTCCGAACACCGCGCGCTTTACCAATATCTGATGCGGCAGTCGGTGACCGGGCCGCGCGACGTCGTCGCGGACGTGAAGACCGCGATCGCCCGGCAGCTGACCGTGCTGTTCGAGTACTACCTCGGCCTGTTCGGCGCGGACCAGCGGGTCGGCGAGACCATCGCGTACGGACTGGTCGGGCTGGTCGAGTCCAGCACCGCGCACTGGCTCGACACCCCGCGCGGCATCGACCGCGACGACCTGCGCCAGCTGCTCGCGCGCTGGGTCTGGTCGATCCTCGACGACACGCTGCGCACGGTCGGCGTCGAGCTCAACCCGGATTCGCCGTTGTCCGATCTGGACTACCGCGTCCTCGACTGAGCGAAAAGGCCTCCCCGCGGGAATCCCGCGAGGAGGCCTCGAAACGAAAGGGCGTCAGGGCTTCCGGGCGACCCCGCCGGCGATGCACTCCTGGACCTGGTTCAGCGGCTGGTACCGCGGGCCGTCCGGCCACCAGTCCTCGCACAGCACCAGGCCCGGCTCGACCAGTTCGGCTCCGCCGAACATCCGCTTGATCTCGTCCCACGTGCGGAACAGGCCGCTGCCCATCGGGCTGTGCGTGAACTTCTCTTCCATCCGCCGGGCGATCTCGCTGTGCTCGGGCGTCTGCGGGTCGAGGAAGTGCGCGACCACCACGAACGACCCGGACGGCAGCGCGTCGACGTAGGCCCGCATCATCTCCTCGTAGTCGTCGCCGAGGTAGTGGTGCAGGGTTCCGTTGTGCAGCAACGCGATCGGCTTGCTCCAGTCGAGGAACTCGCGCGCGGTCTCGTTCTCGAGGATCTGCGGCGGCTTGAAGATGTCCGCTTCCATGAACCGGGTGTTCTCGTTCTCCTCGAGCAGCGCGCGCCCGTGCGCGAGGACCACCGGGTCGTTGTCCACGTACAGCACGCGGGCCTCGGGGATGATCCGCTGCACGACCTGGTGCGTGTTCTCCGCGGTGGGCAGGCCGGAGCCGCAGTCGAGGTACTGGGCGACCCTGCCCTGGGTGGCGAGGAACCGGCAGGCGCGGATGAGGAAGTTGCGGTTGGCCCAGGCGAGGTCGTTGACCTCCGGGGCCACGGTGCGCACCTGGTCGAGCACCCTGCGGTCGATCTCGTAGTTGTTCGTGCCGTTCAGGGCGGCGTCGTACACCCGGGCAATGCTCGCTCGCGTGATATCGACCCCGACCGGGTGCGAACTGGGCGATTCGACGGCCTCGGTCATTTCTGGCGTCACCTCGGATGTGTCGGACGTCTCTGTGGCCTACTCACCGTAGACCTTCGAGGCTGTCAAGCGACCGCCAGGAGGAGGACACCCGGACCGGGTGACAGATTCTTGATTCATTCCAGAAAATGGGGCAGACTCCGGGGCATGCCGACGACCGCGGACTTCGAGCAGATGCTGCGCGGAGTGCAGTTGCGGATCACGCGCCCCCGGCTGGCCGTGCTCTCCGCGGTGCACGCCCATGCGCACGCGGACACCGAGTCCGTCATCGGCATGGTGCGCGCGGACCTCGGCGAGGTTTCCCACCAGGCCGTTTACGACGTGCTGCGCGCGCTCACCGAAGCGGGGCTGCTGCGGCGCATCCAGCCGCCCGGTTCGGTCGCGCGGTACGAGGCCCGGGTAGGGGACAACCACCACCACGTCGTGTGCCGCTCGTGCGGTGCCATCGAGGACGTCGACTGCGCGGTCGGGGAAGCGCCTTGCCTGACCGCTTCCGAAGCACACGGTTTCGTCATCGACGAGGCCGAGGTCGTCTACTGGGGCCGATGCCCCGCCTGTTCGACGGCAGCAAACTGATTCTGAGTTCCGGAAGGATTCCCGTGTCTGACACCCCGAACGCCGAAGTCGGCGAGATGAATGAGGAGACCGCTGGCGGGTGCCCGGTCCACACGGGCCGCTTCGCGCACCCGACCGAGGGCGGCAGCAGCCGCGACTGGTGGCCGAACCAGCTCAACCTGAAGATCCTCCGGAAGCACCCCGCCGTGGCGGACCCGATGGACGACGGCTTCGACTACGCCAAGGAATTCTTGAGCCTCGACCTCGACGCCCTCGCCCGCGACGTCGACGCGGTGCTCACCGACTCCCAGGAGTGGTGGCCCGCCGACTTCGGCAACTACGGCCCGCTGTTCATCCGGATGGCCTGGCACAGCGCGGGCACCTACCGGATCGACGACGGCCGCGGCGGGGCCGGCGCCGGGCAGCAGCGGTTCGCGCCGCTGAACAGCTGGCCGGACAACGGAAACCTGGACAAGGCTCGCCGTCTGCTGTGGCCGGTCAAGAAGAAGTACGGCAAGAAGATCTCGTGGGCCGACCTGATGATCTTCGCCGGCAACCGCGCGCTCGAGACGATGGGCTTCAAGACCTTCGGCTTCGCCGGCGGCCGCGCGGACGTGTGGGAGCCGGACGAGGACGTGTACTGGGGCCCGGAGCGCACCTGGCTCGGCGACGAGCGCTACTCCGGCGACCGCGAGCTGGAGAACCCGCTGGCCGCGGTCCAGATGGGCCTCATCTACGTGAACCCGGAAGGCCCCAACGGCAACCCGGACCCGATCGCCGCGGCGCGCGACATCCGCGAGACGTTCGGCCGGATGGCGATGAACGACGAGGAGACCGTCGCGCTGATCGCGGGCGGCCACACCTTCGGCAAGACGCACGGCGCGGCCGACGCGGACGTGCACGTGGGCGCGGAGCCGGAAGGCGCCCCGATCGAGCAGATGGGCCTCGGCTGGAAGAACAGCTTCGGCAGCGGCAAGGGCCGGGACGCGATCACGAGCGGGCTGGAGGTCACCTGGACCCCCACCCCGACCAAGTGGAGCAACTGGTTCTTCCACAACCTCTTCACCTACGAGTGGGAGCTGACGAAGAGCCCGGCGGGCGCGCACCAGTGGAAGCCGAAGAACAACGCCGCGGCGAACACCGTGCCGGACCCGGAGACCGGTGACCTCAACCGGGCGCCGAGCATGCTGACGACCGACCTGGCGCTGCGCTTCGACCCGATCTACGAGCCGATCTCGCGCCGGTTCTACGAGAACCCGGACCAGTTCGCGGACGCCTTCGCCCGCGCCTGGTTCAAGCTGACCCACCGCGACATGGGCCCGATCCAGCGCTACCTCGGCCCGCTGGTGCCGCAGGAAGAGTTGATCTGGCAGGACCCGGTCCCGGCGGTCGACCACGAGCTGGTCGACGACGCGGACGTGGCGGCGCTCAAGGCGAAGATCCTCGAGTCCGGCCTGTCGGTGTCGCAGCTGGTGTCCACCGCGTGGGCGTCGGCCTCGACCTACCGGCACAGCGACAAGCGCGGCGGCGCGAACGGCGCCCGCATCCGCCTCGAGCCGCAGCGCGGCTGGGAGGTCAACGAGCCGGACGAGCTGGCGCAGGTGCTGCGCACGCTCGAGGGCGTCCAGGAAGCGTTCAACAGCGCGCAGACCGGCGGCAAGAAGATCTCGCTCGCCGACCTGATCGTGCTGGCCGGCGCGGCGGGCGTGGAGAAGGCGGCGAAGGACGGCGGCGTCGACATCACCGTTCCGTTCACGCCGGGCCGCACCGACGCTTCGCAGGAGCAGACCGACGTCGAGTCGTTCGCGCCGCTCGAGCCGAAGGCCGACGGGTTCCGCAACTACCGCGGCAAGGCCAACCGGCTGCCGTCGGAGTACCTGCTGGTGGACAAGGCGAACCTGCTCAACCTGAGCGCGCCGGAGATGACCGTGCTGGTCGGCGGCCTGCGCGTGCTGGGCGCGAACTACCAGAACTCGTCCCTGGGCGTGTTCACCGACCGGCCGGGCACGCTGACGAACGACTTCTTCGTCAACCTGCTCGACATGGGCACCGAATGGAAGCCCGCCGACGGCGAGGGCCCGAACGCGGAGTCCTTCGAGGGCCGCGATCTCGCCACCGGCGAGGTCAAGTGGACCGGCACCCGCAACGACCTGGTGTTCGGCTCGAACTCCGAACTGCGCGCGCTCGCCGAGGTCTACGGCAGCGACGACGCCAAGGAGAAGTTCGTCCGCGACTTCGTCGCCGCGTGGCACAAGGTCATGAACAACGACCGGTACGACCTGGTCTGAGTTTCCTGATCCGCTGAGCGGACGAAGGGCTCCTCGCGGGAATTCCCGCGAGGAGCCCTTTGCCTTTTCATCGCCTAGGCGTCAGCTCTGGACGAGCTTGCCCATCGCGTTGACCTCGTCGACGTCGCCGGTGCTGAAGAACGACCACGGCACCGTCACGAAACCGCCGTCGCCCCAGCCGGATCCCCAGCTGTTCTCGATCTTCACGCCCTGCTCGTTGTAGGCCACGATGGTCACCTCGTGCCCGCCGACGACCGGGTCGCTGTTCGAATCGCCGGGCAGGTACGAGTAATCGCTCGCGGTGGACGAGTCCAGGTTCATGAAGCTCTGGTGCACGGTGAACCCGATCGCCACCGGCTCGCCCTGGGAAATGGCGTTCTCGATGTCGGAACGGGCCGCGTCGCCGCTCGTCGACAATTGCGTGTAGCCGGAAAGCTTGTAGTGCGCCGCATTCGCCCGTTCGTTCTGGTCGGGCTGGGTGGTGTAGTCGAAATCGCCCTGCCAGTAGTCGGATTTCGTGTCGATGCCCTGCTTCTGTTCCATCGGAAGCGCGACGCTCGCCCAGGTGCCCTGGTCGTTGCCCTTGGCGATCTGGGAGTAAATGAACATCGGGGCCATCGGGCCGCCGCTGATGCCCTGTTCGTTCATCAGCACGCCGTAGCCGGTGTAGCCGGTGGCCCAGGTGACGCACGAACCGACCTGGCCCTGGTCGCCGGGCGCGTTGGCGTACTGGGTGAGGTCGCCGCTGGAGGGCAGTTCGGCCGTGGCGCGCGGATGCACGGGGAGCGCGGAGTTCGCGCGGGCGTGTTTTTTGGCCTGCTCGGCCTTCAGTCCGGCGATGTTCAGTCCGAGGCCGTGCTTGAGGTGCTGCGGGTGATGCTGGGCGGCGGCCGCGGAGGCCGGGGTCGCGCCCATCGCCGCGGCGAGGCCGGCCGCGGCGAGCAGGGAAACGAGTGCGGACGTTTTTCTGATCTGCATCCTGGTGCTCCTTTGGACCTGCAGAAAAAGAAATCGGAAAGGGTGGGGGAGGCGGATCCGGCCAGAGCAAAGGTAGATCGGCGGAAATTTTCCGGGAACCTACGAAAGGAGGGAGCGCATCAACTGCCGAATTGGAGCGGATCGATCAAGCGGACATTGCGCCCGTAATCGCCGCTATTCCGGCGTACTGGTCCATGATGGACGCGCGGAAACCCTGGTGCCGCTGGTGGTCTGAACCACCTCAGCCGGGCAGCTGGGTCGTGCGCGCGCCGTTGAGAAGGGCGTCGATCGCCCACCGAGACCGCGTTTCGGCATTGCCGGAGAACAGGTTTTCGCTCGCCGCGGCGATGTGCGGATGCGTTTCGGGGGAAAGGCCGCGGACGGTTTCGGCGAGCGCGTCGTGCTTGCGTTCCGAGTCCGGGCGGTCCTTGCGGGTGCTGTGCTCGACCGCGCTGGCGGTGGCGACGAGCAGCAGCAGGTCGACCGTCCACGCGGCCGGGCCGGACGGCACGCCGGCTTCGGCGAGCAGGCCGAGCACGGTGTCGACGACGGCGAGGTAGTTCGGCCCGTGCAACGGCGTCACGAGCGCGACGCGGGCGAGCCCGGGGTGGGCGTAGAGGACGTCGCGGTAGGTGGACATGACTGTCCACAAGCGACTCCGCCAGTCGCCCTCGGCGGCGCCGGCGGCCGGGACCTCGCCGAGGAGTTCGTCAAGCACCGCGGCGTGGAGTTCGTCGGTGTCGCGGACGTAGACGTAGAGCGAGGCCGGGCCGGTGTCCAGTTCCTTCGCGAGCCGCCGCATGGTGACGCGCTCGGCTCCTTCGCGGCGCACGACGTCGAGAGCGGCCGCGATGATGCCTTCGCGGCTCAGCGCGGGCTTGGCGGGACGTTCCCGGCGGTTGTAGCCACTCGCGGTCATCCGCCCATGGTAGGCGCACGCGGCCCGAACGGTCTGGACCTTGGCCGGGCTACTCGGCGAGCACGCGGTCCAGGGCGGGCTGGACGTCGGTCCGCCGGACCGCGCCGAGGTAGACCGCGGCGACCCGCTGCTGTTTGTCCACGATCAGCGAGATCGGCACCGCGCTCAGCGGGAGGCCGCGCAACTGCAGGGCGACCCGGCCGGACGGGTCGAAGATCGACTCGTAGCCGAGCCCGAGGTCCTTGACGAAGTCGGCGGCGTACTTCGGGTTGTCGCGGACGTTGATGCCGAGCACCCGGATGCCGCGGTCGCGGCCGGAGTCGGCGATGGCCTGCAGCGTGCGCGCTTCGGCCCGGCACGGCCCGCACCAGGCGCCCCAGAGGTTGAGCAGGACGACTTTCCCGGAGTAGTCGGCCAGCGAGAGGTCCCTGCCGGGCTCGCGCAGGCTCTGGCCCTTGACGTTCGCGGCCTTTTTGCGCTCCGGCGCCGGATAGTGGATGGTCGTCCGCCCGCCCGGCGAGACGAATTCGAAGGTGTCCGACTGGCTGACCGCGTCCTTGCCGGTCGCGCACGCGGCGAGGGGAAGCAGAGTCAGCAGGAGAACGAGCCGAGCGAAGCGCACGCGGCATGGTATCGGTGCGGCCCCGGGCGGCTTCCGACGCGGTTTTCTAGGCTGGACCCCGTGTGGGAGACAGCGAAGGACCGGTTGCGGGGCCGGCTGGCGGACGGCTTGGCCCAGTCCGGGCTCACGCTGCCCTGGTGGGTTCCGCTGGGGACGACCGCCTTCACGGTGATCGGGCTGGTGGTCGCGGTCGGCCAGCGGGTGGGGCCCGCGCTGCCGGTGGCGATCGCCGGGTTTCTGCTGGCCACGTCGTCGACGCTGCTGTGGATCTGCACCGGGCGGCTCGCTCCGTCGTGGCTGAAGGCGCTCGGGGTGCTCGCCGGGACCGGGCTGCTGCTGACGCACCCGGTGGTGCCGGACTTCGCGCCGATGCCGATGATCGTGCTCGCCGGCGAACTGGGGTCGATCGCACCGCCGCGGGTCGCGTTCGCCTCGACCGGCGGGGCGATCGCGGTGCTCGGGGCGGCCGCGCTGACCGTCGGGCTGGTCGGGGCTCCGGTGTACCAGCTGGCGGTGGTGGTCGGGATGGCCGCCGGGTTCATGCTGCGCTGGTACGTGCGCGCGCTGGACGCCGAACGCGGCAAGCAGGAGGCGGTGCGCGAACAGGCGATGCTCGGCGAGCGGCAGCGGATCGCGCGCGAGGTGCACGACGTCGTCGCGCATTCGCTGAGCATCACGTTGCTGCACGTCACGGGCGCGCGGCACGGATTGCGCACGGATCGCGACATCGACGAAGCCGTCGCGGCGCTCACCGAAGCGGAGCGGATCGGACGGGCGGCGATGGCCGATATCCGGCGCACGGTTGGATTGCTCGCGCAGGAGTCGGCGGGGACGCGGGCGTTGCCCGGTGCGGGCGACCTCGCGGACCTGGTGGCGGAAACGTGCGCGGCCGGGCTGGCCGCGGACTACGAACTGGAGGGGGACGTGTCCGCGGTCGATGCCACGGTGGGGCTGGGGCTCTACCGGATCGCCCAGGAGTCGCTGGCGAACGTGGTCAAACATGCCCCGGGGGAGAAGGCGTTGGTACGGCTGGAGATCGGCGGCGCGGACGCGCGGTTGACCGTCCGCAATGGACACCACGGCGCGGCGCGCGGCTCGGGCGGTTCGGGGTTGGCGGGCATGGCGGCGCGCGCGGATCAGCTGGGCGCGCGGCTGACTGCCGGACCCGAGGGGGGCGAGTGGGTGGTCGACGTGACGGTTCCGCTGGCGCGCGAGGCGGGGTCGTGACCGCTGCCGCCGGGGAAACGCGGGTGTTGCTCGTCGACGATCAGGAGCTGGTGCGGTCCGGGTTGCGGTTGATCCTGCGGCGCCGCGACGGGTTCGTGGTGGCGGGGGAGTGCGCCGACGGCGACGAGGTCCCGGCCGCGCTCGAAGCGGCGGGCGGGGTCGATGTCGTGGTGATGGACCTGCGGATGAAGCGGGTCGACGGCATCGAGGCGACGCGCCGGCTGCGCGCGGCCGGCCCGCGCCCGCCGGTGCTCGCGCTGACCACGTTCGACGACGACGAGCTGCTCGCCGGAGTGCTGCGCGCGGGCGCGGTCGGGTATGTGCTGAAGGATTCGCCCGCGGAGGACCTGATCCGCGCGGTGCGAGCCGTCGCGATGGGCGAGGCGTGGCTCGATCCGGCGGTCACCGGACGCGTGCTCACGACCTACCGCGAGGCGACGACGGACCGTCCGACGATGCCGTCCGGGTTGTTGACCCCGCGCGAACTGGACGTGCTCACCGCGGTGGCCCGGGGGCTGACGGACGCGGAAATCGCCGGAACGCTGGGGATTTCCGCGACCACGGTCGAGGCGCACTACGAGCGGGTGCGCGCGAAACTCCGCCTCCGCGACCGGGCGGCGGCCATCGTGTACGCCTTCGACCACGGCCTGGTCACCCCCGGCGCGGCGCCCGCCCCGGTCGGCCCGGACTCGCTGCGGTTCAGCGTGCTCGGCCCGCTGCAGGCCTGGCGAGGCCCGAACCTGCTGGACCTCGGCCCGGTGCGGCAACAGGCACTGCTGGCGGCGCTGGTCCTGCGTCCGGGCGAGACGGTGAGCCCCGGGGAGCTGCTCGACGGCGTGTGGGGGCTGGAACCGCCCGGAACCGGTGGCCGAGTGGTGCCGGTCTACGTGCATCGGTTGCGGAAATGCCTGCGCGGAGCTGGTGAACGAACGGAAGACTCAGTCATCGGGAGCGACCGCGGCGGATACCGCTTCGCCGGGGAACGGGTGCGACTGGATGTCAGCGAGCTGACCGACCGGATCTCGGAAGCCACGACCGCCACCCGAGGCGGCGACCCAGCGGCCGCGGTCGCCGCGTACGACGGCGCGCTGGCCCTCTTCCACGGCGAACCGCTGGCCGGGCTGCCCGGTCCGTTCGTAGAAGGGGAACGCCTGCGCCTGACCGAGCGGCGGCTGACGTTGGTGCAGGAAAAGGCTGTGCTGCAGCTGAAACTGGGCCGCACGGACGACGTGGTGCACGAGCTGTCGGCATTGCTGGCAGTGCACCCGCATCGGGAACCGTTGGCGGTGTTGCTGATGCGGGCACTCCATCGGGGCGGCCGCCGGGCAGACGCACTGGCGGTCCATCGCCGGACGCGGGAACGATTGCGCGCGGACCTGGACGTCGAACCGGGGGCGGAGCTGGATCGGGAACTTCGGGTGGTGCTTGGCTCGTGAGTGCACACGGGACCCTGCACCATGTCGAGTTGTGGGTGCCGGACCTCGGCCGCGCGGTCGCGTCGCTCGGATGGCTGCTGGAAGAACTGGGATATCAGCGGTTCCAGGACTGGGACGCCGCGACGGTCGAGCAGATGGCCGCCGACGCCGCCCGGCACGGGTGGCAGCTGATGTTCCCGGAGAAACATCCCTATGCGGGCGGCGCGGAGCACTATGCCGCGTACTTGCAGAACGACGACGGTTTCGAGGTCGAACTCGTCAGCTCTGCTGCGCAGTAGTGCGCGGGAGATCCTGACCCGGGTACTGCGAATGCGGCGACTCCGCAGAAGAAGCCGAGCCAACTCCGTCCTCAGTGCTGGCTTCGTAGCGCTGCACCGCTTCGGCTTTCTGTTCGGCCGCCTGGACATTCGCGGCGAACAGGCTGGCCCCGCCGCCCGCACTCGCTCCTGCCGCGGCGACGACTGCGCCCCCAGTCGGGTCGCCCGGCGGCTTCGGCATGGGGTTGCTCGACAGCATGCGAATCGCCCGTGGGTCGCGCGCCGAGTCGGCCAGGTTCTCCACCCCGGCCGACGCGGCGTCGACCCACTGATCCGGATTCTCCGGTCATCCCCCGCCTTCGCCTCTGCCCGGCCAGCTGCGGCCGGGCACTCGCGCACAGTAAGAGACGGCGATGAAATCGCGATGAAAGCTGTGCTTACCGGGGCGGGACGAGGTCTCCGCTCTCGATCCGGGCCGCGGTGCGGGCGAGCCAGTCGGCGTCGTGCCGGAGCCGGGAAACCAGGAAATGCGCTTCGATCATCTGCATCTCCGGCAAGGCGGCGTCGTCGAGCCTCTTGGCCAGCTCGCGGTGCTGGTCGCTGACCCGGGCCGCCCGGTCGCGCAGCAGAGTCACCGCGCGCGCCGGCGGCAGCGCGCCGAGGTAGGCCAGCGCGATCAGGAACCGGGAGTCGAGGTTCGGGTCGGCGTCGCGCAGCTGCCGCTCGATCCGTTCGCGGAAATCGGCGAGACCCGCCTCGGTCAGCCGCACCGGCTGCGGGTCGCCGTCGCCGTCCGGTTCCACGAGACCGTTCCGGGTCAGCGTGCTGACCAGCGTGTACACCGTCGACGTCTTCGGGTTCAGGAACGGATAGCGCGTGCGGAGTTCGCGCAGGAGCGCGTACTGGTGGCGCGGGCTTTCCACGAGCAGGCCCAGCATCGGCAGCACGAGCGGGTTGTCGAGAGCGTTCGTCGGCACCGGACCAGGGTAGCGCACGATAGTCGTATACGAGTATATTGCTCGTATACGACTAATGGAGGAGATGCTCATGATCGCCTTTGGCGTGTGGCCCGGCGTGGTCAGCGCGGACCTGGTGCGGCTGGACACGTTCATCGACGCGCCGCCGGAGGACGTCGAACGGACCGCGGAAGCGTTGCGGGACCTGGCGAAGGGCACGGAACGGTTTTACGTGCGCTGTTACCGCAACTACCGGGGTCCGCACGAGCCGACGCCGCCCGATCCGGTGCCGTACCTCGGCGACGGGCGGGTGGTCGACTACGTCCTCGGCTACGGCAGTCCGGAGGCCGATCCGGACGGGTTCGCCGGCGCGGTGCGCGCCGCGGTGCGCGAGGTCGCCGAGTTGGGCGGCGGAAAACTGCAGGTCTGCGAGGAGGTGAACGTGGCCGCGCCGCTGGACGGCGGCAGTCCGGGTTGTTACGAAGCGCTCGGCGCCGGGCTCGCGGCGGCGCTGGACGAACGGGCGCGGCTGGGGGTCGACGTGGCGATCGGGTTCAACGCCGCGGTCGCGTTGCCCGGCGATCCGTTCTGGGCGGCGGTGCGCTCGGCGGTGGACCCGGAGGTGCTGGCCCGGGTGGACTACCTCGGCCTGGACTTCTTCCCGGACGTCTTCCGCCCGGTGCCCGCCGGCGCGCTGGCCGGTGCGGTGACCCACGTCGTGCGGTCCTTTCGCGAATCCGCGTCGGCGATCGGGATTCCGGCGAGCGTGCCGCTGCACATCACCGAAACCGGCTGGCCGACCGGACCGGAGAATTCGGAGGAACAACAGGTGCGGGTGATGGAATCCGTGGCGCGCACGGTGTTCGGGCTGGCGGCCGAGGCAGGCGTGGACACCTACGAGATTTTCGGGCTGCGGGACGGGCTGTCGAGCGGCCCGCGCGAAAATCGGTTCGGGCTGCTGCGGGACGACTATTCCGCGAAACCGGCGTACGAGATGGTGAAACGGCTGATCGCGCAGCATTCTTCCTGACCGGGGATTCGCGCAAGGTGGATATTCCGCCGCGCGCAGGACCCGGTTAGTTCCATCTGGCCCCTGGTCACCGGGAAGCCGAGGCCCGATTCTGGAGCGGTCAGAGATCACCAGTGCCCTCAGGGAGATACCGTGCGCAGAAAGAAGTGGGTGGCAGGCGCGTTGGGTGCCTGCGCACTGGTCATGGGCGTCGCGCCGGCGGCCAGCAGCCACAGCGGCCAGCAGGCGCCGGAATCGGCCCGGCAGCCGGCCGGGGCGGCTTACCGCGACGGCGATTCCGCCTCCGCCACGCTGAAGGACGCCAAGGGCAACGAGGTCGGGACCGCGTGGTTCACCGCCGACAGCCGCTCGCACGCGGTCTGGGTCGAGGTGTACCTCACCGGGCATTTCACCCCCGGTTTCCACGGCATGCACGTCCACGAAAAGGGAAACTGCACCGTCGGCGACCCGAAAAACCCGTTCACCGCGGCGGGCGGGCACCTGATGCCGATGGACCACCACACCGGACTGCCCATCGGCCAGCTGCTTCCGGTGCAGGTGCGCTCGAACGGCCGCGGTTACGTCAAGTTCCTCCTGGACACCTTCACGCTGGACCAGTTGTTCGGGCCTGACGGGACCGCGATCATCGTGCATTCGAAGTCCGACAATTTCGCGAACATCCCCGCCGACCGCTACAGCGTCCGGGGCGACCCCAACGCTCCGGTGCCGGACGAAAAAACCAAGGCGACCGGCGACGCGGGTTCCCGGTTCGCCTGCGGCGTGATCACCCGGGACCAGAACTGACGGAGTCCTTTGTGGACCTTGCCGCGGCGTGATCCGGGAAGGGTTGTTTGAGGGAAGCAGATCCCCTCAAACAGCCCTTCCCGGACCGGTAACCGGGGGCGGCTACTACGATCGGCGCATGTCTGATCAGCCGGTCACGCTCTCGCGGCCCGTGCGGTTCTTCGGTTTCGCGTCCGCGGCGAGCCTGCGCTGGACCGGCTTCGGCGGCGTGCTGCTGCTTGCCGTCGCGGTGTACGCCGGGGCCGCCGGGACGTCCGGGGTGCTGCCCTTCGCGGGCGGAATCGCCGGGGTCGGGCTGGTGGTGCTCGCGTGGGCGCTGCTGGGCGGCCGTATCCTCGCCGCGGACGTGCCCGGCGCGGGCTGGCTCAAGTGGACGCTCGCGTTGTGGTGCGGGCCGTTGCTCGTCGTGCCGCCGTTGTTCAGCGGAGACGTCTTCAGCTACCTCGCACAGGGTGCGGTGGCCGCGCACGGGTTCGACCTCAACGTCGTCGGGCCGCGGCAAGCGCTGGGCGCGGCGTCGGACATCGTCGGGCGGGTCAGCGTTTACTGGCGCGAGACGCCGTCGCCGTACGGGCCGTTGTTCGGTGCGGTCGAACGGGTCATCGCGCAGGTGTCCGGCGGAAACCCGATCGTCGGCGTGGCGTTGCACCGGCTGGTCGAGGTGGCCGGGCTCGTCTTGATCGCATGGGCGGTGCCGCGGCTGGCGGCCGCGGCGGGAGCGTCGCCGCGGGTCGCGTTGTGGCTGGGCGTGTTGAACCCGCTGGTGCTGTGGCACGTGGTCGCCGGGATGCACAACGACTCCCTCATGCTCGGCCTGATGCTCGCGGGCGTGGCGGTCGCGCTGGACGCGATGGGCGACCGGATCCGCTGGTGGCCCCTCGCGGGAGGGGTGCTGCTCATCGCGCTCGGCGCGGAGGTGAAGGTGCCCGCGCTGGTCGCGCTGGCCGCGGTCGGTACGGCACTTGCCCGCCGGCGCGGGCGGATCGGCGAATTCCTGCTCGCCGGCGCGGCGATGGCCGTGGTTTTCGCGGCGGTGTCCGCGGCGGTTTCGCTGGCGTCCGGGATCGGGTTCGGCTGGGTGTCGGCGCTGACGACCTCCGGCGAGGTCAACAGCTGGATGGCACCCACGAACTGGTTCGGCTTCCTGGTCGGCGGCATCGGTTCGCTGTTCGGCGCGCACGTTACGCAGACGATGATCGGCGTCGGCAAGATCATCGGGTACGTGCTCACCGCGGCGGGGATCGCCGTGGTGCTGCGGCAGCAGTGGACCGGCCGGATCGACGCGGTCCGGTCCCTCGGGCTGATGCTGAGCGCGGTGGTGGTGTTCGGGCCCGTCGTGCAGCCGTGGTACCTGCTGTGGGCGGTGATTCCGCTGGCCGCGTCGCTGCCCGCCGGGCGCGTGCGGTCCGTGGCGATCACGCTGGTGGCGGTGTTTTCGGTGGTGCTTCCGCCGGTGGGCGGCAACTTCAGCGGGCGCGTCGGGCTGCTGGTGCTCGGGTACGTCATCGGGCTCGCGGTCGTGGTGGCGGCGTTTTTCGCGCTGCGGAAGGCTGCCGCGGCGGACTAGCGCTGGCTCAGCCAGGCCTGTTCGGTGGCCCGGGCGGACGCGATCGCGCCGGTTTGAGTCCACTGTGGACATTGAACAGCTGGCGGGCACCGCGAACGGCGCTGGTTGCCCGGTGCGGGACGGCCGGATAGGTTGCGATCATGGACATCGAGGTGCTCGTGTTCGACGTGCTCGGCACGCTCGTCGACGAACCAGCCGGAATCCGGGCGGGGATCCGGAAATTCGCGCCGTCGCTCGCCGCCGCGGAGGTCGAAGAGCTGCTTTCGGTGTGGCAGAAGAAGGTCGAGCAAGAGCAGGCTCGCATCGTGGCCGGGGAGCGGCCGTTCGTCGCGAGCGACGTCCTCGATCGCGAAGCCGCGCAAGCCGTCGCCGACGCGGTCGGTGCTGGTGATGCGGCCGAGCTGGCGCTCGCGGCTCGGCAACTGCCGCCGTGGCCGGACACTGTCGACGGCCTCTCCCGTCTGGCCGAGCGATTCCCGCTGGTCGGACTGTCCAACGCGAGCCGGACCGGGTTGCTCGACCTGTGCGCGAACGCCGGCCTGCGCTGGCACACCGTGTTGTCCGCCGAGGACGCCCGCACCTACAAGCCGGCTCCGGACGTCTACCGGCTCGCCATCGACGTCGCGGGCCGCGCGCCGGAGCGGCTGCTGATGGTCGCCGCGCACGCCTGGGACCTGCGCGGGGCGCAGGAAGCCGGACTCCGGACCGCGTACGTCGGGCGTCCGGTCGGTGACCCGCCGGGCCCCGCCGACCGGTTCGACCTGCGGGCGGACGGGCTCGCGGACCTCGCCGACCAGCTCGAGCGCGGTCGCGGCTGAGCCCCGGACCAGGCATGATCTCGGGCGTGACTGCGCCCCGGGTGTCCGAGCTGAGCGATTTCGAACGCCGTCTGGTCGAATCGGCCCGCGAAGGCGAACTGCTCGGCGCCGCCCCGATCGACGTCGCCGAGCTGGCCGAAACCGAAAGCCCGGACCACCTCGTGCGCGCGGAGGTCCTCCGCGACCTGCTGCTCGGCAGGCACGGCGACCTCGACCCGCGCGGGATCATGCTGGCGCGGGCGCGGATCACCGGCGAGCTGAACCTCGACGGCGCCACCGCGATCGCCGGGATGGTGCTGCTCGCCTGCGTTTTCGACGGGCCGGTGCTCGCCCGCCAGGCGCGGCTGCCGCACCTGTACCTGATCGGCGGGCGGATGCCGGGCCTGCACGCCTCCCGGGTGCGGATCGAAGGGGACCTGCACCTGTCCGACGGCGTGCGGATCACCGGGAACAGCTCGGACGGGGCGATCCGGCTGATCGGCGCGCACCTCGGCGGGAGCCTGCTGTGCCGGGACGCGGAGATCTCCAATCCGGACGGGCTCGCGCTGGAGGCGAGTTCGGCGGAGCTGGGCAGCGGGCTGTACCTGCATCAGGGCACCCGGATCACCGGCTCGTCGGCCGACGGGGCGCTCCACCTCAACGGCGCGAGCATCGGCGGTCCGCTGGAGTGTCAGAGCATCACGGTCTCCAACGACCGGGGGCCGGCGATCGAGGCGGACAACCTGACGGTCGGCCGCAGCATGCTGATCCGGGACTCGGAACTGAGCGGCAACGGCGAGATCGGCGCGGTGCGGTTGCAGGGCGCACAAATCGGCGGACAGCTCGAGTTCTCCGCGACCACGCGCGTCACGTCGCCGGAAGGGCGGCTGCTCGGGCTTTCCGACGCGAAAGCCACCACGGTGTTCATGCCGGGCGGCCTCGTGTGTCCCGACGGCAGCACGAGCGCCGAGTGCGACCATCCCGAACTGGCCTGGCTGGACGGATTCACCTACGCCGCCATCGATCCCGCGTTCGGCTGGCGGAGGTGGCTGCACCTGCTTCGCTGCCACACCGAGTACTACGACGCCACCGGGTACCAGAAGCTGGCGGCAGTCGAACGGACCGCGGGCCACGACGGCAACGCGCGTGCGATCCTGATCGCGCAGCAGGACGACCTGCGCCGCCGGTCGCCGGAAGCCCTCGGCGGGCGGATGTCGCGCGGGTTCCACTGGATCTGGGGCACGCTGGCCGGATACGGCTACCGCGCCCGGCGTACGGCGGCGGCGTTGCTGCTCGCGCTCGTCGCCGCCGGAGCGCTCGGATTGTGGGCCGGCGCAACGGAAACCCGGCCGGGACACCACGCGGCGGAACGGGTCGCGACGGGTGCCGCGTGTTCGCCGGTCGAGCTGATCGGCCTGGGACTGGATCGCGGGCTGCCGATCGCGCCGACCGGTCTGCGGAGCCGGTGCGACCTCGACACGGCCAGCGTTTCCGGCCAGGTGTTCACCGTGGCGATCTGGAGCGTGCAGGTCGCGGTGTGGGGACTGGCGACGCTGGCGCTGGCCGGGTACACGAACCTGGTGCGCAAAACCGGCTGACTTTCTGCGCTGCTCACAGCAGATCTGCCGTCGGCAGCGAAAGCGGCGGCGCCGGGTCCCGCGGCGGCACAGTCGGGGCATGACCAACGAATCGACTCCGCCGATGTTCGACCAGCGGCTTCGGGAACGGTTCCTGAGCCAGCGGGTCCTCGTACTGGACGGCGTGCTCGACGACGACAACGGGACGGTCCTCGCGACCCAGATGCTGTCCCTGGCCGGCGAAGACCCGGTCAAGGACATCGCGCTGTGGATCCATTCGCCCGGCGGTTCGGTCCCGTCGATGCTCGCGATCCGCGACGTGATGCGGCTGGTGCCGTGCGACGTGTCGACGCTCGCGCTCGGATTGGCGTGCAGCGCCGGGCAGTTCCTGCTGTCCGCGGGCACGCCCGGGAAGCGATTCGCCCTGCCGCACGCCCGAATCCTGATGCACCAGGGCTCGGCGGGCATCGGCGGCTCGGCCGTGGAGGTCGAGGTGCAGGCCGACGACCTGCGCTACACGCGGGACACCGTGCTGGGCCTCATCGCGCAGGACACCGGACAGCCGTTCGACCGCATTTTCGCCGATTCCCTGCACGACCGGTGGTACACCGCCGCGGAGGCGAAGGACTACGGCTTCATCGACCAGATCGTCGACCGCCTTGAGCAGGTCGTGCCGGTGCGCACGCACGCGATGGGCCTGGGGGTACGCGCATGAGCACCTACACCATCCCGAACGTCGTGACCCGCAGTCCCGGCGGCGAGCGGATCATGGACGTCTACTCGCACCTGCTGTCGGAACGGATCGTGTACCTGGGCACGGCGATCGACTCGGGCGTCGCGAACGCGTTGATCGCGCAGCTGCTGTTCCTGGAGTCGGACAACCCGGAGCAGGAAATCAACCTGTACATCAATTCCGAGGGCGGCGACCCGGCCGCGATGCTGGCGCTGTACGACACGATGCGCTTCATCAAGGCCCCGGTGGCGACGACCTGCGTCGGCCAAGCGGTGGCCACCGGCGCGGTTCTGCTGGCCGCGGGCGAGGCGGGCCGCCGGTCGGTGCTGCCGCACGCGCGGGTCGTGCTGCACCAGCCCGCCGCGCAGGGCCGCGGGACGATCCCGGACCTGATCCTGCAAGCGGACGAGGTGATCCGGGTCCGGACGCAACTGGAGGAGATCACGTCCCGGCACACCGGCCACGACGTGGCGGAACTGCGCCACGACACCGACCGGGACCGGGTGTTCGACGCGGCCGGGGCGGTGGAGTACGGACTGGCGGACCAGGTGATCGAAGCCCGTCCGTGAGCGGGGCGCAGGCCGGTCTGGGGTTCCGGCCTGCGGCTTCGCGCCTCGGTTCGGGCTGTCGTGGGCGCGGGGTCGGGTTGCGGTGTCGCGCTTTGGTTCGGGCTGCCGTGGGCGGTTTCGTGCCTCGGTTGAGGTTGCCGTGGGCGCGGGGGTCGGACTGCGGCTTCCTCTTTGGTCCGGGCTGCCGTGGGCGCGAATCCGGCTTGCGGCTTCGCGCCTTGGCCAAGGCTGTCTTCGGCAAGCATCCGGCGGACGGTGCGCGGGCCGTGGTCAAAGCCCGGCGATCCCGCGGGCGGAATCAAGCAGCCATCAGCACCGGTCCGGCCGGACGGCGCGACGGGCGCGGTCCCACCACGCTGATCCGTCGCAGGTCCCCGGCGATTCCGCTCAGCAGTCCGGCCAGAGTGACCCCGAGCGCGCCCGTCACCGCGGCGATCATCTCGCTCGACGGTTCCTTCCGGCCGCGCTCGATCTCCGACAGGTACTGCGGCGAGATCCCGGCCCGCTCGGCGACGTCGACGAGCCGCTCGCCCTGGTTTTCCCGTTCGGCGCGGAGGCTGCGGCCGAGGACCTCGCGCCACAGCGGCTCCGCCTCGTCGTCCCGGGCGGGGGCGCGGCGCTGGTGGAAAGGAAGGATGTCCGCCATAGGCCCAGCCTGGCATCCGCCGGGCCCGCGGCGACAGCGGTTCCGCTCAGGGCAGAACGTCACCCCCCGACGTAATTGGCGAGCATGACCACTCCGAGCACCAGCGCGATCGCCGAGATCGCGATGCCGACCGCCGACACCGGCTTGCCGGTGCGCCGTCCGACGACGCCGACGAGTCCGCAGGTCAGCCCGGCCACGCCGAAGGGGAACGCGAGGTACGCGCGGATGCCGGTCAGGTCGATCGGCAGCAGCGGGACCACGCAGCCGAGCACCCCGAGCACCAGCGCCGCCACCCCCAGCCAGACGCCGTTCGCCGGAGCGGGCAGGGCGGGCGGATACCCCGGATACCCCGGGTACTGCTGGAGGTTCGGCTGACCGGCCCACTGCTGCGGCTGCCCGGCCCACTGCGCCGGTGGCTGCGCGGGGCCCGGCATCGGTGCGGGTCCGGCCGGCGGCACGCTCTGCGGACGGGGTTCGTCGGTCATCGGAAAGCTCCTCACCGCGCGAAAGAAACGTCGGCACACCTTAGATCGCCGGCTCCGGAAACCCAATCCGCTGCCCGCGGGCCGATAGGGTGCCCGAGGGGCAGCAACCGGCGACCGACGAGGTGACGCATGGACCGGCGCGAACTGATCGACCAGGCTCTCCGCGGCGTCGAGGCGTGGGAACGCAAGTGGGGTCCGTTCACCCCCTCCCCGGCGAGCCGGCCGGACGTCGATCTTCCCGCGCTGCTCGACGCCTACGCCGCCCGGATGGACGCGTCGTTCCCCTTCTTCCACCCCCGCTATGCGGGCCAGATGCTCAAACCGCCGCATCCGGTCGCGGTCGCCGCCTACCTCGCCGCGATGGTGGTCAACCCGAACAACCACGCGCTCGACGCTTCGCAGGCCACCTCGCCGATGGAGGTCGAGGTGATCGCGGACCTGGCGCGGATGTTCGGGTTCGCGCAGCCGTCGCTCGGGCACCTCACCTCCAGCGGGACGATCGCGAACCTCGAAGCCCTCTGGGTCGCCCGCGAACTGGCGCCCGGCAAAGCGGTCGTCCACTCCCGGGACGCGCACTACACGCACGGCCGGATGTGCCAGGTCCTCGGGGTCGAATCCCGCGCGGTGCGGGCACTTCCCGACGGACGCGTTGATATGTCAGCTGTCGAAGCTGAAGTCCGCCGTGGCGGGGTCGGCACGGTGGTGCTGACGCCGGGAACGACCGGACTCGGGGCGGTGGACGACATCCAGCAGGCCCTCGCGCTGAAGGAACGGTACGGAATCCGCCTGCACGTCGACGGCGCGTACGGCGGGTTTTACACCCTGCTGGACGAGTACGAGGCCTACCGCGCGATCGGCTCGTGCGATTCGGTTGTCGTCGACCCGCACAAACACGGGCTTCAGCCATACGGATGCGGCGCGGTGGTGTTCGCGGAGCCGGCGGTCGGCCGGTTCTACAAACACGATTCTCCCTATACCTACTTCACTTCCGACGAATTGCACCTCGGCGAGATTTCCCTGGAATGCTCCCGCGCGGGTGCCGCGGCCGGTGCACTTTGGCTTACCCTGCAAGCGTTTCCGCTGGAGCGGGACCGCGGGCTCGGCCGAGTGCTGGCCGCGTGCCGTCGAGCGGCGAACGATTTCGCCGCGCTGCTCAAGGAATCCGACCGTTTCGCGCTGCACCTCGAACCCGCGTTGGACATCGTCGCCTACTGGCCGCGACGGACGCGGATGAGCGAGATCACCGAAGCCGCCAACGCCATTCTCCAGAACGGCATGGCCGATCCGGACAACCCGCTGTACCTGTCCACTCTGCGCGTCGACGCGGACGCCTTCGCCGCGCTGCACCCGGACGTCGAACGCGATGCCGAGACCGTCACCATCCTCCGGTCGGTGCTGATGAAACCGGAGCACGAAGCCTGGGTTCCGCGGCTCAAGGAAGCACTCGACCGGTTGGCGGGCTGAGTCCCGGACCGCCGGTTGCCTCGGTGCGCCTGGTGGAGGATGGAACTTCGCGCGCCTGCCGACGAGTTAGTCCATTGAGGACTTGAGGTGCCACACGCCGTCCGGTGAGATATCAGGTCGACCGGATCGCCGAGGTCCTGCCGGACCTGACCGCGGCGGGTGTCCGGTTGCTCGTGGGGACCCAAGATTCCCCGCTCCCGGAATGCGGATCGCCTGCCTCAGGCCGGTGCCGACGAGACAGCCCGCGATCTCCGACCTCCTGGATCGAGCCGACGGCCTCCCCGGGTCTTCCGGACCCGGTCCGCGGCCAATCGACTGCTCTCGGCTCCCCGTGTCGCGGCCTCCTGCCGCGATACCTCGAGCGGAATGCCCGCCGCCTCACCGATCGCCCCCGTCTCCGGGACCGTCCTCCCAACTGTGACCCTCATCAACAACATGCGCCAACAACATGCCGCGTATGCAACTATTGCGAGAGCCGACAAGGAGCATCCACACACAGACCACGGAACCAAGGAGACGCGGGCTCATGCCACTAGCACTGGTAGCGCTGGCCATCGGCGCGTTCGGGATCGGCACCACCGAATTCGTGATCATGGGCCTGCTCCCGGAGATCGCCGCCGAGTTCGGGGTGTCCATCCCGGCCGCGGGATTCCTGGTGACCGGTTACGCGCTCGGGGTCGTCGCCGGAGCCCCGGTGATGACGATTCTCGGCACGAAGATCAACCGGAAGACCATGCTCATGCTGCTCATGGGCCTGTTCATCGCCGGAAACCTGCTGTCGGCGGTCGCGCCCGTGTTCGGGGTCATGCTCGCCGGGCGGATCGTCGCGTCGCTCGCGCACGGGGCGTTCTTCGGGATCGGCTCGGTCGTCGCGGCGGAACTCGTCGCGCCGGACAAGCGGGCCGGGGCGATCGCGATCATGTTCACCGGGCTCACGGTCGCCAACATCGTCGGCGTGCCGCTCGGCACGTTCGTCGGGCAGGCGGTCGGCTGGCGGGTCACCTTCGGGATCGTCGCGGCGCTCGGCGTCGTCGGGCTGGCCGGGGTCGCGAAGCTGGTGCCGGACCTGCCCCGGCCCGAGGGCGCGCATCTGCGCAAGGAACTGGCCGCGTTCCGGAACGTCCAGGTCGTCCTCGCGATGGCGATGACCGTGCTCGGCTTCGGCGGGGTCTTCGCCGCGATCACCTACATCGCCCCGATGATGACCGAGATCGCCGGGTACTCGGCGGGCGCGGTGACCTGGCTGCTGGTGCTGTTCGGCGTCGGCATGTTCCTCGGCAACCTCACCGGCGGCCGGTTCGCCGACCGCAAGCTCATGCCGATGCTGTACGTCAGCCTCGGCGGGCTCGCGCTCGTCCTGGCGCTGTTCACCGTCACCGCGCACAGCAAAATCCTCGCCGCGGCAACGATTCTGCTGATCGGCGCGCTCGGCTTCGCCACCGTGCCGCCGCTGCAGAAGCGCGTTCTCGACCAGGCGCACGGCGCGCCGACGCTCGCGTCCGTCGTCAACATCGGCGCGTTCAACCTCGGCAACGCGTTGTCCGCGTGGCTCGGCGGCGTGGTGATTTCCGCCGGATTCGGCTACACCGCGCCGAACTGGGTCGGGGTCGCGCTCGCCGGTTCCGCGCTCGGCCTCGCGGTCCTGTCGGCCGCGCTCGAGCGGCGCCCGCGCGTCGCCGCGGCCGAACCCCTGGTTCAGCACTGAGAAAGGCAAGTCCCATGAACATCCGCCTCAACAACGGGGTCGAAATCCCGCAACTCGGCTTCGGGGTCTTCCAGGTCCCGGACGAGGAGACGACCGCCGCGGTCGCCAGCGCTCTCGAAGCCGGCTACCGCAGCATCGACACCGCCGCGATCTACGGCAACGAAGCCGGCGTCGGCCGCGCCATCGCCGAGTCCGGGATCTCCCGCGAGGACCTCTTCGTCACCACCAAGCTGTGGAACGAGGACCAGGGTTACGACTCGACCCTGCGCGCCTTCGACGCCAGCCTCGCGAAACTCGGTCTCGACTACGTCGACCTCTACCTGATCCACTGGCCGGCGCCCGCCCGCGACCGCTACCTCGACACCTGGCGCGCCCTGGAACAGCTCGCCAAGGACGGCCGCGTCCGCGCCGCCGGCGTGTCGAACTTCCAGCCCGCGCACCTGCGCCGCCTGCTCGACAACAGCGGCCTCGTGCCCGCGGTCAACCAGATCGAGCTGCACCCCGGCCTCCAGCAGGCCGAGCTGCGCGCCTTCCACGCCGAACACGGCATCGCGACCGAAGCGTGGAGCCCGCTCGCCCAGGGCGCGGTGCTGGCCGACCCGGCGATCGCCGGGATCGCCGCGCGCACCGGGAAATCCGCCGCGCAGGTGGTGCTGCGCTGGCACCTGCAGCTGGGCAACATCGTGATCCCGAAGTCCGTGACCCCGGCCCGGATCCGGGAGAACCTCGACGTCTTCGACTTCGAACTGACCGAAGAGGACCTTGCCGCGATCGCCGCCGCCGACCGCGGCCTGCGCACCGGGCCGGACCCGGACCAGTTCGGCTGACCGCTGCGGCACAACGGAAAAACCGGTCACCGGGAGTCTTTGGCGGCTCTCGGTGACCGGCCGCGTCCGGGGCGTCAGGGCCGGTTGACAATTCGCGCGGCCGCCTGCAATGGTTGCCGGAGGTGACGAGGCCGGTCGCCGCACTGGGGATGTTCGATGAGGACTCGGGGGATTTCTTCTGCCCGATTCCTTGTGCTGCCAAGGGTTTCCCGGACCTCCCCGACTCGCCCGAGGAGGACGCCGATGACTGCCGATGCCGGCTTGCTCGCCCAGCTGCTGCCGTACGACCCGTTCGATCCCGCCTTCCTCAGCGATCCGTACCCGACCTACCGCAAGCTGCGCGAGGAAAGCCCGATCGTGCGGACGCCGGCGGGCATCTGGACGCTGACCGGTTTCGAGGACTGTTCCGCCGTGCTGCGCGACCCCCGGTTCGGCTGGGGAGACGGAGCCACGGTCGCCGACCACTTCAACACGGCCGAGGACGGTTCCGTAGTGCGGCCGTTCATCTTCGCCGACCCGCCGGAGCACACGCGGATCCGCACGCTGGTCAGCAAAGCGTTCGCCGCGCGCCGGGTCGACCGGATGCGCGACCGGGCGCGCGAACTGGCGAACGAGCTGGTCGGCGCGGCGGTGGCGAGCGGAACGACCGACCTGATGTCGGCGGTCGCGCATCCGCTGCCGGCGTTGCTGCTCGGCGAGCTGATGGCCGTCGAACCCGAACACGAGCCGCGCTTCCGTCAGCTGACCAGCGACATCGCCCGCGGCCTCGACCCGAGTTTCTTCCTGACGCCAGAGGAAATCGCCAAACGCGACAACGGCCGCCGCGAACTGCGCGAGTACTTCGCGACGCTCGTCGAGGCCCGCCGCGGCAAGCCGGGCGACGACCTCGTCAGCAACCTGGTCGCCGCCGAGGAAGCGGGCGACCGGCTCACCGAGTTCGAAATCCTGGTCACCTGCACGCTGCTGCTCGGCGCGGGCTACGCGACCACGGTGAACCTGATCGGCAACGGCATGCTCGCGCTGCTGCGGACGCCCGGCCAGCTCGAATGGCTGCGCGCCCACCGCGACGCGATCCCCGGTGCGGTCGAGGAAATGCTGCGGTTCGACGCTCCGGTCCAGGTGGTCTCCCGGACCGTGCTCGCCGAAGCGGAGATCGGCGGGACCGCGTTCCAGCCGGGGGAGCAGCTGATGCTGCTGCTCGGCGCGGCCAACCGCGACCCCGCGCTGTGCGAGGACCCGGAGGAGCTGCGGGTCGCCCGCCCGGCGAGCCGCACTCTCGCGTTCGGGCTCGGCATCCACTTCTGTGTCGGCGCTCCGGTCGCGAGGCTCGCCGCGCAGTCCGCGGTGGACGCGCTGCTCGACCACGACCTGGTGCTCGCCGGGGAACCGAGCCGGGTGCCGAACGTGGTGATGCGCGGGCTCGCCGAACTGCCGGTGGAGTTCCGCGACTGACCGGCATGGGCGCGAAGCGGCACCGGGCGAGGAGAACCGCACATCCCGCTGAATGCTGCCTCGAGAACGGCTCGAAGACGCGCCGTACCGGGCCGGCCGCGGTGCCGCAACCGCATTCCGGCGGGAATATGCGCCGCAGTTAACGTAATTCGTCCGGCCGTCCGCACTAACTTGCCGACCGGGCAAGCCGGGACGTGCAGCGGAAATGGCCGGCGTTTCCGATATCGCGGCTCTGTCGAGAATGGAGCAGTGCGAAATTCCCGTGACGAAATATGCTTCCGGGCGGCTCCGGGAAGTGACCGGACGCGTGCGGGCAGTAGTCCTTTGTGGTCGGTTGGCCTCGGATTGCCCGGAATATGCGCAGGTCAGCGCGGTGCGGTTGCGACGGACACGCGGCGCGACCGAGACGGTACCGGCTGGATAGGCCCAACCGGAGGCTTGACGTAGTTCGGATCCGTGCGGCAATGTCGGGCTCAATCACGGAATGCGCTGGGGGTCGCAAGAGTGGCACAACAACCTGCCCTGTCCACTTCACGCGGGGCTGCCGAAGTCACCGGTCAGGATCTTCCCGAGATCCTCGGCGGGTTCGACCTCTCCGATCAGGACCGGTTCGCCGCCGGTTTCCCGTACGACGTTTTCGCTCGGCTGCGCGAGTCCGCTCCGGTGCTGCGGCATCCGCCGGGCCGCACCCGCGACGGCGAGGATTTCTGGGTGCTCAGCCGGTACCACGACATCGTCGAAGCGGCGCAGAACCCGGTTTTCTCGTCGCAGGGCGGCGGCTCCCGCGAGGGCGGAGGCACGCACCTCGACGACCTTCCCGCCGGGACGTACTCCGGCGGCATGCTGAACATGATGGACGATCCCCGGCACCGGCTGCTCAAGGACCTGGTCGCGCCGATGGTCACCGGCGCCGGGCTCGGCAAGCTCGAACCGGTGGTCCGCGACCGCGCCGCGGCCGTCGTGTCCCGGGCGGTCAAGCTCGGTTCCGGCGACTTCCAGACCGCGGTCGCCGGCCGGTTCTCGGTCGAGATCATGGCCGCGCTGCTGGGAGTTCCGGCCGAGGACTGGGACCGCCTGATCGGCTGGACCGACGTCGCGATGGGCTACGAGGACCGCGATTCGGGCGAGTCGAGCGAGCGCAGCCAGTCGGTGCTGCTCGACATGTACAACTACAGCCGCGAACTCGTAGCGGCCAAACGCGCCGATCCGGGCGACGACTTCCTGTCCGGGGTCATCCACGCCGATCTGCCCGAGGTCGAAGGCGTCGCGCCGCTGTCGGACTACGAACGCGAGGTGTTCTTCAACCTGCTTTCGCTGGCCGGCACCGAACCGACCCGCAACGCGATCGCGATCGGCATGCTGGCGCTGGCGGAGCGGCCCGACCAGTGGCGTGCCCTGCGCGCGGACCGGTCGCTGCTGGACGGCGCGATCGAGGAGATGCTGCGCTGGTCGAGCCCGACCCCGTACAACCGGCGCACGGCCACCGAGGACATCGAGTTCGGCGGCCACCTGATCCGGAAGGGCGAGAAAGTCACGCTCTGGTGGGCGTCGGCGAACCGCGATCCGGAGGTCTTTCCGAACCCGGACACCTTCGACATCCGCCGCGACCCGAACCCGCATCTCGCCTTCGGCCACGGCACGCACACCTGTCTCGGGCTCACGCTCGCCCGGTCCGAACTGCGCGCGCTGTTCACCGAACTGCTCGACCAGGTCGCGCAGGTGCGGCTGACCGGGCCGGTTCCGTGGGCCCGCAACAACAAGCACACGGTCGCGCTCGAGATGCCGGTGGAGTTCGTTCCCGCCTGACGCGCCGCTCCCGGCCGCACCGGTCCGCGGCCGGGCACCCCGAACTCGACCGACGCACCGCCGAACCGATTGGTGTCCCGTCATGTCCGAAACCGCTGCGCTGGCGAATCTTTTCCCGTTCGACCCGTCCGATCCCGGGTTCCGCGCCGACCCGTACCCGGTGTTCCGCTCGATGCGCGAGCAGGCCCCGGCCCTGCGGACCGCGCCGGGCATGTGGGTGGTGACCGGGTTCCCGGAGTGTTCCGAGGTGTTGCGCAACCGCAGCTTCGGCCACGGCGACGGCAGCCTCGTCGCGTCGCAGATCACCACGAACGCCGACGGCGAGGAGGTCCGGCCGTTCGTTTTCCTCGACCCGCCGGACCACACCCGGATCCGCAGGCTCGTTACGAAAGCGTTCTCCGCGTCGATGATCGAGAAGCTGCGCTCGCGGGCCGAGGAGCTGGCCAGCGGGTTGCTCGCGCAGGCCGCGGGCGAACCGGTGAACCTGATGACGTCGCTCGCGCTGGCGCTGCCGTCCCAGTTGATCTCCGAACTGCTCGGCGTGCCCGCGGAGGACAAACCGCTGTTCGAGCAGTGGTCTGCCGCGCTCGGCCGCGGGCTCGACCCGGATTTCATGCTGACGGCGGAGGAAACCGAGCAGCGCGACCGTGCCCGCACCGAGTTCGACGAGTATTTCGCCGAGCTGGCCCGGCTCCGGCAGGCCGAACCGCGGGCGGACCTGGTCAGCGCGCTGGTCGCGGTCGCCGAGGACGGGGACCGGCTCAGCCGCACCGAGCTGGTCAGCACGTGCCGGCTGCTGCTGTCGGCGGGCTATCTGTCCACCGCGCACCTGATCGGCAACGGCGTCGCGGCGTTGTTGCGGTATCCGGAACAGCTGGAGTGGTTCCGCGCGAACCCGGGCGAGGCCGTCGGCGTGGTCGAGGAACTGCTGCGCTTCGACTCGCCGGTGCAGGTCGCCGGGATGCGGCTGGCCTTGGAGGACACCGAAATCGCCGGTCAGCCGGTCGCCGCGGGCGAGGCGGTGACGATCATGGTCGGCGCGGCCAACCACGATCCGCGCGCCTTCGAGAACGCGGATTCCCTCGACGTCCGCCGCAAGCCCGAACGCAACCTCGGGTTCGGCGTCGGCGCGCACTTCTGCGTCGGGGCGCCGCTGGCCCGGCTGTCCACGCAGGTCGCGCTCACCGAACTGGTCACGCGGTACCGGATCGAGCGCACGGACGCGGACGCGACCCGCATCGACAACCTCGTGCTGCGCGGTTACGCGGATCTACCCGTTTTGCTCAACGCTGCTTGATCGACCCCCGGGGGGTGGTGCGTCCAGTGAGTTCGGCGAGAGAAGACGATCCGATCGCGGTCGTCGGGATGTCCTGCCGGCTGCCGGGGGCAGCGAACCCGGCCGAGTTCTGGAAGCTGCTGCGGGACGGGGCGGAGGCGGTCGGGGAAGCACGCACGACCCGCTTCGTCCCCGGTGGCCCGGAGCCGCTGCACCGCCCGGACGGCCAGCCGCTGCGGGCCGGTTTCCTCGACCAGGTCGACCAGTTCGACGCGCAGTTCTTCGGCATTTCCCCGCGCGAGGCGGCGGTCACCGACCCGCAGCAGCGGTTGATGCTGGAGCTGTCCTGGGAGGCGCTGGAAGACGCCGGCACGGTGCCCGGCAACGGTCGGGTCGGCGTGTTTTTCGGGGCTATCTCGGGAGATTTCGGCTCGGTCACCGAGACCGTTTCGCAGCACACCGCCACTGGGCTGAGCCGCGGTCTGATCGCCAACCGGGTCTCGTACGCGCTCGGGCTGCGCGGGCCGAGTCTCACCGTTGACAGCGCGCAGTCGTCGTCGTTGGTCGCGGTGCACTTGGCCAGCCGCAGTTTGCGGGACGGCGAGTGCGAAATCGCGCTCGCGGGTGGGGTGAATCTCAACCTCACTCAAGGTGCGCACGACGTCATCGAGGCCTTCGGCGCGTTGTCTCCGGACGGGCGCAGCTACACGTTTGACGCACGTGCCAACGGATATGCGCGTGGTGAAGGCGGCGGGGTCGTCGTGTTGAAGACGCTCTCTCGGGCGCTCGCGGACGGCGATTCGATCTACGCGGTCATCCAGGGGAGCGCGGTCAACAACGACGGCGGCGGTGCCGGATTGACCGCGCCGAGCCAGGAATCGCAAGAGGAAGTGCTGCGGCTGGCTTGCCGCCAGGCCGGGATCTCGCCGAGTGAAGTGTCCTATGTGGAGCTTCACGGGACTGGTACGCCGCTGGGCGATCCGATCGAGGCGGCGGCGCTCGGGCGGGTGTATGCCGCGGAGCGGGAACTGCTGGTCGGGTCGGTCAAGACGAACATCGGGCATCTCGAGGGCGCGGCCGGGATCGCCGGGCTGCTCAAGGCGGTGCTGTGCGTGGCGCACCAGTCGGTGCCGCCGAGCCGGAACTTCGAGACGCCTCATCCGGCGATCCCGTTCGCCGAGACGCGGATGCGGATGGTCACCTCGGCCGAGCCGCTGCCGGAGTCGGCGCGGGTCGGGGTCAGTTCGTTCGGGATGGGCGGGACGAACTGTCACCTGGTGCTGTCGGGATGGGCGGCCAGCACCGCGCGGACCGACTCTGACCTGCCGGTTTTGCTCCCGCTGTCCGCGCGCGACGAGACCGCGCTGGGGGAGCTGGCGGCCCGGCTGCGCGAGGTAGCGGCGGCTCCGGCGGACCTTGGCTACTCGCTGGCGACGACTCGGGCCGCGCTGGAGCGGCGAGCGGTCGTGGTGGCCGCGGACGCGGCTGAGGTCGACTCCGGTTTGGCCGCGCTCGCGTCCGGTGCCGGGACGATCCAGGGCACGCCGGTACCCGGTGAGGTGGCGTTCCTGTTCACCGGGCAGGGCAGCCAGTGGGCCGGAATGGGGCGGGCGCTCTACGAGCGATTCGAGGTCTTCGCGACGGCGCTGGACGAGGTGTGCGCGGCGTTTGGCCCGCATCTCGAGCAGCCCTTGCGGGAGGTGATGTTCTCTGCCGAGTCCACATTGGACGAGACCGCGTACACCCAGCCCGCGTTGTTCGCCCTCGAGGTGGCGTTGTTCCGCCTGCTGACGGAATGGGGCCTGACAGCGGATGTCCTGCTTGGACACTCCGTCGGCGAACTGGCCGCGGTCTACGCGGCCGGTGCCTTGTCGCTGTCGGACGCGTGTGCGCTGGTGGCCGCGCGGGGACGGTTGATGCAGGCGTTGCCGGGCGGCGCGATGGTCTCGGTGCGGGCGAGCGAAGCCGAGCTGCGGTCCGAAGTGGAGGAGCGGCCCGACGTCGCGATCGCGGCGGTCAATGGGCCGTCGGCGACGGTGTTGTCCGGTGCTGAGAACGCGGTGCTGGAGATCGCGCAGCGGTGGGCGGCGCGGGGCCGGAAGACCCGGCGGCTGCGGGTCAGCCACGCGTTCCATTCGCCGTTGATGGAGCCGATGCTGGCGGAGTTCCGTGCGGTCGCGTCGACGGTGGCGTGGCAGGACCCGTGGCTGCCGGTGGTGTCCAATGTGACTGGTCGCGAGCTGACCGCCGAGGAGATCCGGTCGCCGGAGTACTGGGCTCGGCACGCGCGGGAGGCGGTGCGGTTCGCCGACGGGGTCCGGCGGTGCGGCGAACTCGGCGTGACGACCTTTGTGGAGCTAGGCCCGGACGGAACGTTGTCCGTGCTGGGGCGCGATTCCTCCGCGGCCGCGTTTCTGCCGGTACTGCGGGGACGCGATCGGGACGAGGTTCGGGCGCTGCTCGAAGCGGTGGCGCGGGCCCACGTTCGCGGGCTTTCGGTGGACTGGCAGTCGTTCTATACCACGCACGGTGCGCACCGGGTGAAGTTGCCGACGTATCCGTTCCAGCGGCAGCGGTACTGGCCAGGTGCGGTGAGCGACCGAGCTCCAGTGAAGTCTACTGTGGACGTTCCTGTTCTGGAGCTGGTCCGGCGGCACGCCGCGGCGGTGCTGGAGCACGGGTCGCCGGACGCGGTCGATGTGCGGCGGCCGTTCAAGGATTTGGGTTTCGGGTCGTTGATGCTGGTCGAGTTGAGCGACCGGCTGAGCGAGGCGCTCGGGCGGCGAGTTTCGCCCGCGACGTTGTTCGACCATCCGACGCCGGAGGCGGTGGCCGCTGCGCTGGCCGGTGCTCCCGAGACGGTGCCGGACGAGGTCGTGACCTCCGTTGACGAGCCGGTCGCGATCGTTGGAATGGCGTGCCGGTTCCCCGGCGGCATCGACGGGCCGGAACAGTTCTGGCAGTTCGTCCGCGGCGAAGGCGACGCGATCGGCGGCTTCCCGGACGATCGAGGCTGGGACTTGACCCGGTTGTCCGGCACGAGTTACGTCCGGCAGGGCGGTTTCCTCACTGGTGCGGCGGAATTCGACGCGGCGTTGTTCGGCATCTCGCCGCGTGAGGCGTTGGCGATGGATCCGCAGCAGCGGTTGCTGTTGGAGACGTCGTGGGAGGCGTTCGAACACGCCGGGATCGACCCACGGTCACTGCGAGGCAGCCGGACTGGAGTGTTCGTCGGTGCCACCGCGCAGGATTACGGCGCGCGGATGCACGAATCGTCCGAAGGGGACGGTTATGTGCTGACCGGCACCACGCCGAGTGTCGCTTCGGGCCGGGTGTCGTACTCGTTCGGGCTTGAAGGCCCCGCGGTCACGGTGGACACTGCGTGCTCGTCGTCGCTGGTGGCTCTGCATTTGGCGGCGCAGTCGCTGCGGTCCGGGGAGTGTTCGCTGGCGTTGGCGGGCGGGGTGACCGTGCTGGCGTCGCCGGGGATGTTCACCGAGTTCAGCAGGCAGCGCGGGTTGGCTCCGGACGGCCGGTGCAAGGCGTTTTCCTCGGACGCGGACGGAACGGCGTGGGCTGAAGGCGTCGGAATGCTGTTGCTGGAGCCGCTTTCGCTGGCGCAACGCAACGGACGGCTGATTCTCGGCGTGCTGCGCGGGTCGGCGATCAATCAGGACGGTGCGTCGAATGGGTTGACCGCACCGAATGGTCCGGCGCAGGAGCGGGTGATCCGGGCGGCGCTGGCTTCGGCGGGTCTGTCCACTCAGGACGTGGACGCGGTCGAAGCACACGGCACTGGCACGGCGCTCGGGGATCCGATCGAAGCGCAAGCCTTGTTGGCCACCTACGGGCAGGGCCGGGAGCGTCCACTGTGGCTGGGCTCGGTCAAGTCCAATATCGGGCACACGCAAGCTGCGGCCGGGGTAGCCGGAGTGCTCAAGATGGTCCTGGCGATGCGCGACGGGGTGCTGCCGCGGACGTTGCATGTGGCCGAACCTTCGTCGCACGTCGATTGGTCTGCTGGCGCGGTGGAGCTGCTCACCGAGACCGTGGAGTGGCCCGCGGTGGAGCGGCCGCGGCGAGCTGGAGTGTCGTCGTTCGGGATCAGCGGCACCAACGCGCATGTCATCGTGGAACAGGCTCCGGCCACTGTGGACTCGACGGTCGAGGGCGCGGCACCGGTGTTGCTCTCCGGCCAGAGTGAGGCTGCGGTACTAGCGCAAGCTGCGCGGCTTCGGGACTTCGTGGCGGACCGTCCAGAAGCGACCGTCGCCGATCTCGCGTACGCCAGCGTGACGACCCGAGCCGCGCTCGAACACCGAGCGGCCTTGCTGGCTGGTGATCGGGCCGAGCTGCTGCAGCAGTTGCACGCGTTGGCGGACGGCCGCGAAGCACCGGGCATCGTCCAAGGCACCGCAGACGTTACCGGCGGCATCACGTTCGTCTTCCCTGGTCAGGGTGGCCAATGGGCGGGTATGGCGCAGCGGTTGCTCGCCGAGTCGCCGGTGTTCGCCGACCGGTTGAATGCCTGCGCGGACGCGCTGCAGGCGCATGTGGACTGGAAGCTGCTCGAAGTGCTCGGCGATGCCGCCGCGCTCGAACGAGTCGACGTGGTGCAGCCCGCGTTGTTCGCGGTGATGGTGTCGCTGGCGGAACTGTGGCGGTCCCATGGTGTCGAGCCTTCGGCGGTGATCGGGCACTCGCAGGGAGAAATCGCCGCGGCCTGTGTCGCGGGGGCGTTGCCGCTGGAGGACGCGGCGGCGGTCGTGGCCTTGCGGGGCAAGGTGCTGACTGGCTTGTCGGAGCCCGGCGGCATGCTGTCGGTGCTGCTGCCAGCGTCCTCAGTGGAGCCTCGGCTTACCCGTAAGGTTTCGATCGCGGCGGTGAACGGTCCGTCGGCGGTCGTGCTGTCCGGCGATCCGGCCGAGCTGACGAGGCTGCTCGCGGAATTCACCGCGGAGGGTGCGCGGGCCCGGCTGATCCCGGTGGACTACGCCGCGCACTCCGCACAGGTCGAGCCGCTCCGCGCACAGCTGGTGGAGTTGCTGTCCGGGATCGCGCCGCGCCCGTCGGAGGTCCCGTTCTACTCCACGGTCACCGGCACCCGGATCGACACCGCTGAGCTGGACGCCGAGTACTGGTACCGGAATCTTCGCGAGACAGTCCGCTTCGAACAGGCGGTCCGGGCGGCGGCCGAGGCGGGGAACCGGTTCTTTGTCGAGGCCAGCCCGCATCCGCTGCTGGTGGCCAATGTGGAGGACACCGTCTCCGGCGCGGTGGCGGTGGGCTCGCTGCGCCGCGACGAAGGCGGTTCCGAGCGGTTCCGGACGTCGCTGGCGGAGGCCTATGTCCGCGGAGTCGCGGTGAACTGGCCGATCACCGGAACCGGGCCCGCGCTCGAACTGCCCACGTATGCGTTCCAGCATCAGCACTACTGGCTTGAAACCCCGGCCGGTTCCGCGGATCCGGTGGCGCTCGGCCTGCAGTCGTCCACGCATCCGTTGCTGGGCGCGGTTACGTCGGTCGCTGGGGCGTATCCGCTGCTGGCTACCGGAAAGGTGACTGTCCGCAAGCATTCCTGGCTCGCTGAGCACGCTGTGTTGGGTACAGTCGTGCTGCCGGGCACCGCGTTCGTCGAGCAAGCGGCCTGGGCCGGGGCGCAACTCGGCTGTCCGTATGTCGAAGAACTCACGCTGCAGGCTCCGCTCGTCGTGCCGGACCAGGACGGGGTCCTGATGCAGTTGACGGTCGGGCCGGCCGGGGACGATGGCCGCCGCACCGTGGAGATCTACTCCCGGACGGATCCGAGCGTTGACTGGACTCGGCACGCGACCGGGGTACTCAGCGCAGGCAGCCGTCCGGTGGCCGACCTCCGCGCGTGGCCGCCAGCAGGGGCCGTCGAGCTGCCGTCTCCCTACGAGGCGCTGGCCGATCGCGGTTACGGCTACGGTCCGGTTTTCCAGGGCCTGCGGAAGCTGTGGCGTCGCGGCGAGGAGAGGTTCGCCGAGATCGCTCTGCCCGAAGCGCCCGGTGAGCACGTCGTCCATCCTGCGTTGTTGGACGCCGCACTGCACGCCCTCCTTCCGGACTCAGGCGACACGATGCTGCCGTTCTCGTTCAACGGAGTGCGGCTGTACCCGACGAGTGCGACCACTCTGCGTGTCCGCCTGACTTCAGCCGGTGCTATTGACCTTGCCGACGAGCGCGGCAACGCAGTGGCCACTGTGGACTCGGTCGCGTTCCGCCCGGTGACGATGAACCAACTCGGCACCGGACAGCACGAATCGCTGTACCGCGTCGAATGGTCGCCGATTTCCGTGCCCGCCGCGGGTTCTTTGCGGCTGGTGAGCGAACTGTCCGAAGTAGACGAGGTGCCGTCCGCGGTCGGGGTCCGGGCGGACACTCCGGGCCGGGCGCTCGCGGTGGTTCAGCAATGGCTTGCCGAAGAACGGTTCGCCGAATCCCGCCTTGCCATCGTGACCAGCGATTCCGTGGAAGCGGCAGCGGTCTGGGGATTGGTGCGTTCGGCACAGTCGGAACATCCCGGCCGCTTTGTCCTGGTCGAGGACGGCGACGAGCGGTTGCTCGCCCGCGCGGTAGCCGCCGGGGAGCCGCAACTCGCGCTCCGCGCTGGCCGAGTTCTGGTCCCGCGGCTGACGAAAGCGACTGGCCCGGCGGCGAAGTCGCCGTGGGGACCGCATTCCGCCGTGCTGATCACCGGTGCCGGAGGAACGCTCGGCAAGCTGATCGCCCGGCATCTGGTGGCGGAGCACGGGGTGCGCCGGCTGGTGCTCGCCAGCCGGCGAGGTGCCGCGGCTCCCGGCATGACGGATCTCCACAGTGAACTGTCCGAACAGGACTGCTCAGTCACCGTGGCCGAGTGCGATGTCGCCGACCGGGACGCGGTCGCGGCCCTGCTCGCGGAACACCCGGTCAACGCGGTCGTCCATGCTGCCGGGGTCCTGGACGACGCGGTGCTCGAATCGCTGACCGCGGAACGGATCGAGCACGTCATGCGCGCCAAGGTCGAGGGCGCGCGCAACCTGGACGAGCTGACCGGCGACCTCGACGCGTTCGTCCTGTTCTCCTCGATCGCGGGCACCTTCGGCAGTCCGGGGCAGGCCGCGTACGCCGCCGCGAACGCGGTGCTCGACGCACTGGCCGCCGACCGTCGCGCGCGCGGTTTGCCCGCGTCCTCGCTGGCCTGGGGTTTCTGGGCGGACCGCAGCGAGATGACCGAGCACCTCAGCGACGTCGACGTGTCCCGGATGGCGCGGGCCGGCGTGATTCCGCTGTCCGCCGACGAGGGCCTGGCCCTCTTCGACACCGCGACCGCGCTCGACGAACCGGTGCTCGTCCCGGTCCGCCTCGACCTCGCCGCCTTGCGGGCACAAGACCGCGACGGTCTGCTGCCCGCGGTTTTGCGCGGACTGGTGCCCCGTTCGACCACAGTGGACGCCGGTGCGCTGCTGAACCGGCTCACCGGCACCGACGGCGAGCAGCACGCGCTCGACCTCGTGGTGGCGCAGGTCGCGGTGGTGCTCGGGCATTCCGATCCGGCGGGGTTGTCGCCGGACCGGCCGTTCAAGGACTTCGGCTTCGACTCGCTGACCGGCGTCGAACTGCGCAACCGGTTGAGCCGCTTGACCGGATTGCGGCTGCCGGCCACCGCCGTCTTCGACCATCCGACGCCGGCCGCGCTCGCGGGTTACCTGCGCGGCCAGCTGGTCGGCGCGAAACGCCCGGTCCCGGCCGAACCAGCCGCCCGCGCCGACGAACCGATCGCGATCGTCGGCATGGCCTGCCGGTATCCGGGCGGGATCGATTCGCCCGAGCAGCTGTGGCGGTTCGTCGCCGAGGGCGGCGACGCGATCGGCGAATTCCCCGACGACCGCGGCTGGGACGTCGACGCGTTGTTCAACGCCGACCCCGACCACCCCGGCACCAGCTACGTCCGGCAGGGCGGTTTCCTGGCCGGTGCGGCGGAATTCGATGCCGCGCTGTTCGGGATTTCGCCGCGGGAAGCGCTGGCGACGGATCCGCAGCAGCGGCTGTTGCTGGAGACCTCGTGGGAGGCGTTCGAGCGGGCCGGGATCGACCCGTTGTCTCTGCGCGGCAGCCGCGCCGGGGTGTTCGCGGGCGTGATGTACCACGACTACAGCGCGGCGTTCGGCGAGATTCCGGACGAGCTGGAAGGCCAGGTGCTGACCGGGACCAGCGGGAGCGTCGCGTCGGGCCGGGTGGCGTACTCGTTCGGTCTCGAAGGGCCTGCGGTCACTGTGGACACTGCGTGCTCGTCGTCGCTGGTGGCGTTGCATTTGGCGGCGCAATCGCTGCGCTCCGGGGAGTGTTCGCTCGCGTTGGCCGGCGGGGTCGCGGTGATGGCGACGCCGACCACGTTCACCGAGTTCAGCCGCCAGCGCGGTCTGGCGCCGGACGGCCGGTGCAAGCCCTTCGCCGCCGCGGCCGACGGAACCGGTTGGGCCGAGGGCGTCGGCATGCTGGTGCTGGAACGGCTTTCGGACGCGGAGCGCAACGGGCACCGGGTGCTGGCGATCGTGCGTGGCTCGGCGGTGAACTCCGACGGTGCGTCGAATGGGCTGACCGCGCCGAACGGGCCTTCGCAGGAGCGGGTGATTCGTGCGGCGCTGGCTTCGGCGGGTCTGTCCACACAGGACATTGACGCGGTCGAGGCGCACGGTACTGGCACGGCGCTGGGCGATCCGATTGAGGCGCAGGCATTGCTGGCCACTTACGGCCAGGAGCGCGAGCGTCCACTGTGGCTTGGTTCGCTGAAGTCGAACCTCGGGCATACGCAGGCGGCATCCGGCGTGGCTGGGGTCATCAAGATGGTGCTGGCCATGCGGGACGGGCTGTTGCCGCGAACGTTGCATGTGGACGAACCTTCCCCGCACGTCGATTGGTCGGCTGGTGCGGTGGAATTGCTGACGGACCCCGTCGAGTGGCCCGCGGTGGACCGGCCGCGCCGGGCTGGGGTGTCGTCGTTCGGGATCAGCGGGACCAACGCGCATGTCATCCTTGAGCAAGGGCCGGTCGTCGAGCGAGAGCCGATTCCCGCTGCGGGTCCGGTGCCCGTGCTGGTTTCGGGACGCGGAGAAGCGGCGTTGGCCGCTCAGGCGGCACGGCTGCGGGAATTCGCGCTCGAGCGTCCGGAGCTGACCGTCGCCGAGATCGGTTACGCCTCCGCGGTGACGCGCGCGGCGCTGCCGGACCGAGGCGTCGTGATTGCGTCCACCCGGGACGACCTGCTGCAGAAGCTCGGCGCGCTCGCTGCTGGTCGCGAGGTGCCGGGAGTACTCCGAGGCACCGCCTCGAATTCGCCGGGCCGGGTGGTGTTCGTGTTCCCGGGCCAGGGTTCGCAATGGGTCGGAATGGCGCGGGAACTGGCCGCGGAATCGGAGGAATTCGCGGCGCGGCTGGCGGAATGTGCGGCGGCGCTGGACGAATTCGTGGACTGGTCGCTGGACGAAGCGTTGGCGGACAGCGCGTTGCTGGACCGCGTCGACGTCGTACAGCCCGCTTCATGGGCCGTGATGGTGGCGTTGGCCGGCCTGTGGCGTTCGTGCGGAGTGGAACCGGCCGCGGTGATCGGGCACAGCCAAGGCGAGATCGCCGCGGCCTGCGTGGCGGGAGCGTTGTCGTTGCGGGACGGCGCGCGCGTAGTGGCGTTGCGGAGCCAGCTGATCAGCGAAGTCCTGGCTGGCCAGGGCGGCATGGTTTCGGTGGCGCTCCCGGTCGGCGACCTGGCGGACCTGCTGGGCGAGCTGGAAGTCGCGGCGGTGAACGGACCGTCGTCCACAGTGGTCTCCGGAAGTCCGGAAGCGGTCGAGAAGTTGCTAGAGGTGTGCGAATCCCGCGAGATCCGGGCCCGGCGGATCGCGGTGGACTACGCGTCGCACTCCACCCAGGTCGAGTCCCTTCGCGACCGGCTGGTCGAGCAGCTTGCGGAAATTACTCCGCGCAGTACGGAAATCGCCTTCTATTCCACCGTGCACGGCGCAGTGATCGACACTCACGGGCTCGACGGGGACTACTGGTACACGAACCTCCGCCAGACGGTGCGTTTCGAGGAATCGATCCGGGCCGCGCTGTGGGACCGCTTCGGCACCTTCCTCGAGGTCAGCCCGCATCCGGTGGTTGCGCAGGGAATTCAGGAAACCATCGACGCCGCGGACAGCTCGGCGCTCGTCCTCACCACGCTCCGGCGCGATGACGGCGGTCTCGACCGGTTCCTGTCGTCGGCGGCCGAAGCGCACGTGCGCGGGGTCGCTGTCGACTGGGCGAAGACGTTCCCGGTCGCGCCCGCACGTCCGGTGGAGCTGCCGGGTTACGCGTTCCAGCACCAGCGGTTCTGGCCGGTCGGATCCGGACAGTCCCCAGTGGACAAGTGGCGTTACGCGGTGGAGTGGCAACCGGCCGGTGTTCCGGCGGAAGCTGAACCAGGACCGTTGGTGGCGCTGGTTCCTGCTGGACACCGGGGTTGGGCAGCGACGGTCCTGGATGGACTGGAAGCACGAGTGATCGAGGTCGATCCGGAGAATGTCGCCGCCGCGGTCGCCGAGATAGGCCGCCCGGCCGCACTTGTTTCCTTGCTCGCGGCGGATGACCGGCCGCATCCGGATTACCCGATGCTGTCGCGCGGCGTCGCGGGAAGTCTCGCGCTGGCAAAGGCATTGCTCGACCACGACCTTCCGTTGTGGACGATCACCCGCGGCGCGGTAAGCGAACCGGACCCGATGCAGGCGCAGATGTGGGGCCTGGGCCGGGTCGTGGCCCTCGAACACCCGAAGACCTGGGGTGGCCTGATCGACCTGCCGGAGCAGATCGGTCCGGCCGAGCTGGCGGCGGTGAAGCACGCCATCGCCGGAGCTTGGGGCGACGAGGACCAGTTCGCCATCGGCCTGGACGGAGTGCAGGTCGCCCGCCTCGTGCGCGCGCCGGCGGCCGGGGGACGGAGCTGGCAGGCCCGGGACACCGCGATCGTCACCGGCGGCACCGGCGCGCTCGGCCCGGACATCGCCCGCTGGCTGGTCCGCGAAGGCGCGGCGCACGTGGTCCTGGTCAGCCGCAGCGGCCCGGCCGCCGACGGCACCGCGGAACTCGAAGCCGAGCTGACCGGACTCGGCGCGGAGGTCACCATCGCGGCCTGCGACATCGCGGATCCGGACGCCGTCGCGAAGCTTCTCGGCAGTCTCCGCGAACGCGGTTGCGTCGTGCGTTCGGTTTTCCACGCCGCCGCGTTGATGAAGCTCGGCGCGGTGAAGGACATCGATCTGGCCGAATTCGCCGCGGTCGTCGAGGCGAAGGTCGCCGGTGCGGAGAACCTGGCGCGGCTGCTCGACTACGACGAACTCGACGCGCTGGTGTTCTTCTCGTCCATCGCGGGCGTCTGGGGCAGCGGTGACCACGGCGCTTACGCAGCCGGAAACGCCTACCTCGACGCGCTCGCGGTGCGGCTGCGTGCCGAGGGGCACCCGGTGACTTCGGTGGCCTGGGGCGTCTGGGACGGGGCGAAGTTCCCCGCCGGAGTCGATCCGGATCAGTTGCGGCGGCAGGGTTTGCCGCTGATCGGAACCCGGCCCGCGCTCGCTGCCCTGCGCCGGATTCTCGGACAGGACAAGGCGATGGTCGCCGTGGCCGACGTCGACTGGGCGCGGTTCGTCCCGTTGTTCACCTCCGCGCGTTCCCGGCCGCTGCTGACCGGTGTACCGGAAGCCGTGCAGGCGTTGAACGAACCGGCCCCGCAAGTAGAGACCGCTTTGGCCGGTCGGCTAGCCGAGATGTCCGAAGTGGAGCAACGCGCCACCCTGCTGCGGCTCGTCCGCGAACAAGCGGCACTCGTTCTGGGGCACCACGGCCCCGAGGCCGTCGGCGATGACCAGCCGTTCCGCGACCTCGGGTACGACTCGCTGACCGCGATGGAGCTGCGCGCCCGGCTGGGCGAACGGATCGGCCTCCGGCTGCCCGCGACGCTGGTGTTCGACCATCCGACGCCGGTCGCGGTCGCCGAACACCTGCGGTCGCGGATCGCTCCCGCGACCGTCTCGATCGGAACCGAGCTGGACCGGCTCGCCGCTCGGCTGTCCGCAGTGGACGAAGGGGAGCGCGCGGACGTGGCCGAGCGGTTGCGCGCGATGCTCGCGGCGGTGCGGGACGAGCCGGACGACGACCTCGGCGCGGCGACCGACGACGAGATGTTCGACCTCATCGACCGCGAACTGGGCTTGGACTAGGGGAATCGGATGGCTGACGAGGACCGGCTGCGCGACTACCTCAAGCGCGTGACGACCGACCTGCGCAAGGCGAAACAGCGCGTGCGGGAGCTGGAGGAGGCGCGGCGCGAGCCGATCGCGATCGTCGGGATGGCCTGCCGCTACCCCGGCGGCGTGCGCTCGCCCGAGGACCTGTGGCGGTTCGTGGCCGAGGGCCGCGACGCGATTTCGCCGTTCCCGGCGGACCGGGGCTGGGACCTCGAGGCTCTGTACGACCCCGACCCGGCGCGGTCCGGCCGGTCGTATGTCCGCGCGGGCGGTTTCCTGGACGACCCCGGTTCGTTCGACGCCGGGTTGTTCGGGATCAGCCCGCGCGAGGCGCTGGCGATGGACCCGCAGCAACGGCTGCTGCTGGAAACCGCGTGGGAATCCCTCGAACACGGCCGGATCGACCCGTTGTCGTTGCGGGGCAGCCGAACCGGGGTGTTCGTCGGGCAGAACTACCAGGAATACGGGCCAGGACTCGCGATCGCGCCACCGCGAGTAGAAGGCAACCTGGTCACCGGCGTGGTGCCGAGTGTCGCTTCCGGACGCGTCTCGTACAGCTTCGGCTTCGAGGGCCCTGCGGTCACTGTGGACACTGCGTGTTCGACGTCCTTGGTAGCGCTGCACTTGGCGACCCAGTCGCTGCGCGCCGGAGAATGCACGCTCGCGTTGGCCGGTGGCGTGACGGTGCTCGCCACCCCGGGCACGTTTGTGGAGTTCAGCCGCCAGCGAGTCCTCGCGCCGGACGGCCGGTGCAAGGCGTTCTCCGCGGGCGCGAACGGCATGGGCATGGCCGAGGGCGTCGGTCTGCTGGTGCTGGAACGGCTTTCGGACGCCGAACGCAACGGACACCGCGTGCTGGCCGTGGTGCGCGGCTCGGCGGTGAACCAAGACGGCGCGTCGAATGGGTTGACCGCGCCGAACGGTCCGTCGCAGGAACGCGTCATCCGGGCCGCGCTCGCCGCGGCGGGGTTGTCCACTGAGGACGTTGACGCCGTTGAGGCACATGGCACCGGGACAGCGCTCGGCGATCCGATCGAAGCGCAGGCTCTGCTGGCGACTTACGGCCAGGATCGCGACCGTCCACTGTGGCTAGGTGCGTTGAAGTCCAACATCGGCCACACGCTGGCGGCCTCAGGCGTGGCGGGCGTGATCAAGATGGTGCAGGCGATCCGGGCCGGTTCGCTGCCGAAGACGTTGCATGTGGACAATCCGTCGTCGCATGTGGACTGGGACAGCGGCGCGGTCCGGCTGTTGTCCGAACCGGTGGACTGGCCGACGGTGGACCGGCCGCGGCGGGCTGGCGTGTCGTCGTTCGGGATCAGCGGAACGAACGCGCACGTGATCCTTGAGCAGGCGCCGCCGATGGAGGTCGCGACCCGGACGGTCACCGGTCCCGTACCGGTCGTGGTCTCCGGTCGCGGTGTGGCAGCGATGCGGGCGCAAGCCGCGCAGCTGCGGGACTACGCGACCGCCCATCCGGACCTGGAAATCGCCGATCTCGGCTACTCGTCGGCAGTGACCCGGGCGGCCTTGCCGGACCGAGGCGCCGTACTCGCGGACGACCGGGCTGACTTGCTGGAGAAGCTCGATGCCCTCGCCGACGGCCGGGATCCCGCGGGCGTCCTCCGCGGCACCGCCAGCCGAACGCCCGGGGGAGTCGCGTGCATGTTCCCCGGCCAGGGCTCGCAGCGGCTGGGCATGGGCCGTGACGCCTACGCCCGCTTCCCGGTCTTTGCCGCGGCCTTCGACGAAGCGTGCGCGGCGGTTGGCCAGGAACTGCGCGAAGTCGTCTGGGGCACCGAGGAAAAGCTGCTGGAGCGCACTCAGTATGCCCAAAGTGGACTGTTCGCGGTCGGCATGGGGCTGTGGCGGCTCGTGGAATCGTGGGGCATCGAACCCGCCTGCGTACTCGGGCATTCCGTCGGCGAACTCACCGCGGCTTGTGCGGCGGGCATTTTCTCCCTGAACGACGCGGCGCGGCTCGTGGTCGCGCGCGGCCGGTTGATGGATGCGCTGCCGGAGGGCGGCGCGATGATCGCGGTGTCGGCTTCGGAAGAGACGGTGCGGCCGAGGCTCACCCCGGCAGTTGCGCTGGCCGCGGTCAACGGCCCGGAGTCGGTGGTGCTCTCCGGCGATGAGGACGCGGTCGAGGCGCTCGCCGAATCCCTTGCCGCCGAAGGACATCGCACGCGACGGCTGCGCGTCAGCCACGCCTTCCACTCGCCGCGGATGCAGCCGATCCTCGAGGAATTCCGCAAGGTCGCCGAATCGGTGGAATACCACCGTCCGCGTCTCCCGTTCATCTCCAGCGGGGACCCCGCGATGCCGGACTACTGGGTCCGCAACATCGCCGACACCGTGCGCTTCGCTGACGCTGTCACCAAGGCGAACACCACCGTGGACGCGCGAACCTTCCTCGAACTCGGCCCCGACCGTGCGCTGTCGGCCGCCGGCGCGGAATGTCTGAGCGACGCGGCGTTCATCCCGATGATGCACCGCGACCAGCCCGAAACCAGCACCATCACCACCGCCGCCGCGCAGTTGTACCTGCATGGCACCCCGCCCGACTGGGGCTCCTTCGAAGCGAACCTTATCGACTTGCCGACTTATGCCTTCCAACGCGACCGCTATTGGCTGGACGGCGTCCGCGCAGGTCATCCGCTGCTCGGCGAGAAGGTGGAGGTCGCCGAGGGCGGGGTACTGCTGACCGGTCGATTGTCTGCCGGCGACCAGCCGTGGCTCGCCGAGCACGTCGTGCTGGGCGCGACCGTGGTCCCCGGCAGCGCGATCGCCGAGCTGGCCTTGCACGCCGCCGCCGAAACCGGCTGTTCGACCGTCGAGGAACTCGTCCTCGAGACCCCGCTCGTCCTCGACGGTCCGGCGGAGGTGCAGCTCAAGGCAGGCGAAACCGACGCGACCGGTCGCCGTCCGCTGACCGTTCACGCACGCCCCGCCGGTGGCGAGTGGACCTGCCACGCGCGAGCGACGCTTTCCAGCGCTGCTCCGGTGCCATCTCAGCTGTCGTGGTCTACCGACGGCGCTCCGGTCGACGTATCCGCCACCTATGCGGACCTGGCGGAAGTCGGCCTCGGCTACGGCCCGTCCTTCCAAGGATTGCGCGCGGCCTGGCAGTCCGGCACTGAGATCTTTGCCGAGGTCGACCTCGCCGATCGGGCGGAAGCGGCGCGGTACGGCATCCATCCGGCGCTGCTGGATTCCGCCCTGCACGCGGTCCGGCACCTCGTCGGCTCCCGGCTGGTGCTGCCGTTCGCCTGGCGCGGGCTGACCCTGCACGCGAGCGGAGCGTCGGCGGTGCGCGTGCGGCTCACCGAGACCGGCACCGACACCGTGGCGGTCGAGATGACCGACGCCCACGGCGCACCGGTGCTGTCGATCGAGTCCCTCGCCGTCCGTCCGGTGTCCGCCGGGCAGCTCGGCAGCCACGAATCCCTCTTCGGCGTCGAGTGGTTCGACGCGGAATTCGCGGAAACGACCACTGAAGAAGCCGTCCTCGCGCCGGGTGCCACTGCGGCTGAAGCGCTCGCGAAGGTGCAGGACTGGGTGGCCGAACCGCGAACCACTCCGCTCATCGTGTGCACCAAGCACGCCGACACCGACCCGGCCGCCGCGGCGGTCTCCGGCCTCATCCGGTCGGTGCAGGCCGAGCATCCGGGCCAGTTCATCCTGGCCGACCTCGACGCCGACGTGCCGCCCGCGGGCCTCTCCGCGCTGGGCGAACCGCAGGTCCGGGTCCGAAACGGCCGCGTGTCCGTGCCACGCCTGGTGCGGCTGCCCGCCGCCGGCGAGCGGTTCGCCTGGAATCCGGACGGCACCGTGCTCATCACCGGCGGCACCGGCACGCTCGGCCAGCTCGTCGCCCGGCACCTGGTCACCGAACACGGCGTGCGGCGGCTCGTGCTGCTCAGCCGCACCGGTGGCGAGGTCGAGCAGCTGACCGCCGACGTCACCGTGGTCGCCTGCGATCTCACCGACCGCGAAACCGTGGCTGGCGTGCTGAAGGAACACCAGGTCACCGCGGTAATCCACGCGGCCGGAGTGACCGACGACGGGGTTGTCACGTCACTCACCGAGGAGCGGCTGGCCGCCGTCGCGCGCCCGAAGGTCGAAGGCGCGCTGATCCTCGACGAGCTGACCGAGAATCTCGACGCGTTCGTCCTGTTCTCCTCCGCTTCCGGGACGCTGGGCAACCCGGGCCAGGGCGCGTACTCGGCCGCCAACGCGGCCCTCGACGCACTCGCCCGCCGCCGCCGGGAAGCCGGCCAGCCCGCGACGTCGATCGTCTGGGGCCTGTGGGAGCGAAGCAGCGGAATCACCGGCAAGCTCAGCGACGCCGACCGAGCCCGGATCGGCCGCGCCGGACTGACTCCGCTGCCCACCGAAACCGCGCTCAGCCTCTTCGACGCCGCCCTTGCTTCGGGCGATCCGGCACCAGTCGCGATAGGACTCGACCCGGCGGCGGTGCGTGCGGCCGGGCAGGTGCCGGCGATGCTCCGCCGGTTGGTCCCGACCGGCGAAACCCGGAGCACCAAGCGAGCCGCGCGCCTGGACGTCTCGGCACTGTCCGGAATGGAGCGTCAGCAGGCGCTCGCCGATCTGGTCCGCGCCGAGTCCGCCACCGTCCTCGGCTACGCCACGGCGGACGCGATCGGGCCCGACCTCGCGTTCGCCGACCTCGGCTTCGATTCGCTGGCAGTCGTGGAACTCCGCAACCGGCTCGCCGCCGCCACCGGCGTTTCCCTTCCGCCGACGGTGGTTTTCGACCATCCGACCCCGGCCGCGCTCGCCGAGCATCTGCACCGCCGGCTGCCGTCGGCGGACGGAACCGCGGACCCGGCGCTCGGCGCGGAGTTCGACCGGCTCGAAGCGGCGCTGGAAAACGCCGAGGCGCTCGACCGGCCGAAGATCGCGATGCGGCTTTCCGCGCTGCTGGCGAAATGGACCGGCACCGAACCGGCTCCGGCCGGTGAGCACGACCTTTCTTCCGCCAGCGACGACGAGTTGTTCGACCTCGTCGACGGCCTCGGCGCGAACTGAGCTAAGGGGACAGACACGCATGGCCGGTGAGGACAAGCTCCGCGAATACCTGAAACGCGCGCTCGCGGAAGCCCAGCAGGCACAGCAACGGCTGCGCGAGGTCGAAAACGCGCGGCGGGAGCCGTTGGCGATCGTCGGCATGGCTTGCCGTTACCCGGGCGGCGTTTCCTCGCCGGAGGAGTTGTGGGATCTGGTCGCCGAGGGGCGTGATGCGATTTCGCCGTTCCCCAGCGACCGCGGCTGGGACACCCGCGACGTTCCCGTTGGCGCAGGCGGCTTTCTCGCCGATGCCGGTGCGTTCGACCCGACTCTGTTCGGCATCAGCCCGCGCGCCGCGCTCGCGATGGACCCGCAGCAACGGCTGCTGCTGGAAGTCGCGTGGGAAGCATTCGAGCGGGCCGGAATCGACCCGCTTTCGTTGCGGGGAAGCCAAACCGGCGTTTTTTCCGGTGTGATGTATTACGACTACGCGACCCTGATGGACGCGGTGCCGGAGGAGCTGGCCGGTTTCGTCGGGCACGGCAACGCTGCCAGTATCCTTACTGGACGCATCTCCTACACCTTCGGGCTCGAAGGTCCAGCGGTCACTGTGGACACTGCGTGCTCGTCTTCGTTGGTGGCACTGCATTTGGCCGCCCAATCGCTGCGGTCCGGGGAGTGTTCGCTCGCGCTGGCCGGCGGCGTGACGGTGATGCCGAACCCGGGCACCTTCGTGGAATTCGGCAAACTCGGCGGGTTGGCGGCGGACGGCCGGTGCAAATCGTTCTCCGCCGGCGCGGACGGTACTGGCTGGTCGGAAGGCGTCGGCCTGCTGGTCCTGGAGCGGTTGTCGGACGCTGAGCGCAACGGGCACCAGGTGCTGGCTGTCATCCGCGGGTCGGCGGTGAACCAGGACGGCGCGTCCAACGGCCTGACCGCGCCGAACGGCCCGTCGCAGGAACGCGTGATCGTGCAGGCGCTCACGAACTCCGCGCTGACCCCGGACCAGATCGACGTCGTGGAAGCGCACGGCACCGGCACCGCGCTGGGCGATCCGATCGAGGCCGGCGCGTTGCTCGCGACCTACGGTCAAGGCCGCGAACGTCCACTGTGGCTTGGTTCGCTGAAGTCCAACCTCGGACACACCCAGGCCGCGTCCGGCGTCGCGGGCGTGATCAAGATGGTGCAAGCGATTCGCGCCGGAATGCTGCCGAAGACGTTGCATGTGGACGAGCCTTCCCCGCACGTCGACTGGAACAGCGGTGCCGTAGAACTGCTCACCGAAGCGCAGCCATGGCCGGAGACCGGACGTCCTCGGCGCGCCGCCGTCTCATCGTTCGGCATCTCGGGGACGAACGCGCACACCATCATCGAGCAGGCTCCGGACGCGGCGATCGAGGACAGTCCACGAAGGACACTTCCGGCGATTCCGTGGGTGCTCTCCGGGAAAACCGAAGCGGCTCTGCGGGAGCAAGCCCGGCGACTGGCCGAAGTGGACGCTGACCCGATGGACATCGGGTACTCGCTCGCCGCAACCCGCGCCACCCTCGACCACCGCGCAGTCGTGCTCGGCGCCGACCGTGCCGAACTCCGCGCCGCGCTCACCGAGCTGACGTCGAGTCCCGCCGCGTCCGGACGGCTGGCCTTTTCGTTCTCTGGTCAGGGTGCGCAACGGCCAGGGATGGGCCGGGAGCTGTACGAGACGTTCAGCGTTTTCGCCGAAGCCTTCGACGAGATCTGCGCACAGCTGGATCCGTTCCTGGACCGGCCGGTGAAGGACGTCGTCTTCGGCGACAGCGAGCTGGTGCACGAGACGCAGTACACACAGGTCGGGTTGTTCGCGATCGAGGTCTCGCTGTTCCGGCTGGTTTCGTCGTGGGGCGTGAAGCCGGACTACCTGATCGGCCACTCGATCGGCGAACTCGCCGCCGCACATGTCGCGGGCGTGTTTTCCCTTGCCGACGCGGCGAAACTGGTCGCCGCGCGCGGCCGGCTGATGCAGGCGCTGCCGCGCGGCGGGGCCATGGTGGCGATCGAAGCGACCGAGGACGAGGTCATTCCGAGCCTTACCGATGGCGCGGACCTCGCCGCGGTCAACGGTCCGCGGTCGGTCGTCATTTCCGGAGACGAGTACGCGGTACTGCGGGTCGCGGAGAGTTGGCGAACCGAGGGACGCAAGACGAAGCGGCTGACGGTGTCGCACGCGTTCCATTCGCACCGGATGACCGCGATGCTGGCCGAGTTCGGCGAGATCGCCGCGAGTATCGACTACACCGCTCCGGTGGTTCCGGTGATCTCCAACCTGACCGGCGAGATCGGCACCGAACTGCACGAACCGTCGTACTGGGTACGGCACGTCCGGGAAGCCGTGCGATTCCACAATGGACTGCAGACGCTGGCCGAGCACGGCGTCACGCGTTACCTAGAGCTGGGCCCGGACGGCGTGCTGACCGCACTCGCGCCAGCCGAGGCCGTCGCCGGTGCCGCCACCCGCAAGGGCCGCCCCGAACCGGCCACCCTGCTCACCACGCTCGGCCGCCTGCACGCCGCTGGCGTCGAGGTCGACTGGGCTGCGGTGTTCGCCGGCACCGGTGCCCGCCGGGTCGAGCTGCCGACGTATCCGTTCCAGCATGACCAGTACTGGCTCGAACCCCAGCCTCGACGCGGACAACTGGCCGCGGCCGGCGCTCGCGACGCCGAACACCCGTTGGTACGCGCGGTCATCACCCTGCCCGGTTCGGCGGGAACGCTCCTCACTGGACGGTTGTCGGTTGCATCCCAGCCGTGGCTGGCCGACCACCAGGTCTCCGGCGCGGTCCTCTTCCCCGGCGCGGCGTTTGTCGAACTGGCGCTCCAAGCGGGCAACCACATCGGCTGCGCGACCGTCGACGAGCTGACCTTGCACGCCCCGCTCGTGCTGCCCGAGGGAGAAGCCGCCGACCTGCGGGTATGGGCGCGTCCGGACACCGTGCCCGGCCGCTGGACCCTCGAAATCCACTCGCGCCCGGAAGCCGGCAGCGAGCAAGACTGGACCCAGCACGCGACCGGCCTGCTCAGCGAGCAGGCGAGCGCAACCGCGGCCGGACTCGCCGAATGGCCGCCCAACGCGACCCCGGTCGACCTCGACGGCCTCTACGAACAACTCGAAAACTCCGGCCTGAGCTACGGTCCCGCCTTCCGTAATCTCCGCGCGGCCTGGCGCGACGGCGACACCCTCTATGCCCACATCGCGCCGACCGGAACCCCAGCCGCGCAGCGCTTCGACCTCCACCCGGCCTTGCTCGACGCGTCCCTGCACGCACTTGTCCTCACCGGTGGCGAAACCGCGCAGCTTCCCTTTTCCTGGCAAGACATCCAGGTGCACGCCACCGGTGCCCGGTCCCTGCGCGTCCGGCTCACCCCTGGCAACGGCTCGGTGGCAATCGACCTCGCCGACGACACCGGCGCACCCGTCGCGACAATCGGTGCTCTGGCGTTGCGCCCGCTCGGAGCCCCGGCCCGACGCACCGCGCACGACTCGCTTTTCCGGCTGAACGCGGAAGTCCTGCCGCTGGAACCGTCCTCAATCGACGGACGCTGGGCCATCGTCGGCCCACCGATGCGCGGCCTCGACGCGGAGTCCTTTGTGGACCTCGCGGCAATTCCGGAGGGTTTTGACACAGTAGTCGTCCGTGCCGCTGACGCCGAGGTCGGCGCGGCGACGCGCGAAATGCTGCGGACAGTGCAGGAATTCCTGGCCGCGGAACGGTTCTCCCGTCTGGTCGTGGTCACCACCGAAGGGCTCCCCGGTGCTGCGGTACAGGGCCTTCTCCGTTCCGCGCAGGCCGAACACTCCGGACGCATCGTCATCGCCGAGCTGGAAGACCCCGACGTCGCGCCGCCGCTGCTCGGTGCCGCGCTCGCCACCGGCGAACCGCAATTCTCCTTCCGCGCCGGGGAAGTCCGCGTGCCCCGCCTCGCCCGCCCGGAGCTGACCCCGCCCGACGGACCCTGGCGGCTGGACGTCACCGCCCGGGGCACGCTCGACAATCTCGCGTTCGTCCCCTGCCCGGAGGCCGGCGAACCACTCGCCGAGGGGCAGGTCCGGATCGCCGTCCGCGCCGCTGGCGTGAACTTCCGCGACGTCCTGCTCGCCCTCGGCATGTACCCGGACGAGGTCGCGCTCGGCGGGGAGGGCGCGGGGGTGATCACCGAGGTCGGGCCGGGGGTGCCGGACCTGGCCGTCGGCGACCGCGTGACCGGGATGTTCGGCGGCTCCTTCGGCCCGGTCGCCATCGCCGACCACCGGCTGGTCGCGGCCATTCCGGACAGTTGGTCCTTCGAGGAAGCGGCCGCCGTCCCGATCGCGTACCTCACCGCGTACCTCGGGCTGGTCAAACTGGGCGGTCTCACCGCCGGCGAATCGGTGCTGATCCACTCCGCGGCCGGTGGCGTCGGCGTCGCGGCCGTGCAGCTGGCCCGGCACCTCGGCGCGAAGGTGTTCGGCACCGCCAGTCCCGGCAAATGGGACACGCTGCGCGAACTCGGCCTCGACGACGAGCGGATTGCCTCGTCCCGCACGCTCGAGTTCGCGGACAAGTTCAGCCAGGTCGACGTCGTCCTCAACTCCCTGACCGGCGAGTTCGCCGACGCCTCGCTGGGCCTGCTGCGCCCGGGCGGACGGTTCCTGGAGATGGGCAAGACCGACCTGCGCGACCCGGCGACCTATCCCGAACTGAGATATCAACCGTTCGATCTGATGCGCGTCCCGCCGGACGACATCCGGGCACTCCTCGCCGACGTGCTCGCGCTGTTCGACCAAGGCGCGCTGCGGCTCCCGCCGGTCACCAGCTGGCCGGTCGCCGGCGCGCGCGACGCGTTCCGGTTCCTCAGCCAGGCGAAACACACCGGCAAGGTCGTGCTCACCCTGCCCCGGCGGCTCGACCCGGACGGCACCGTCCTGATCACCGGCGGCACCGGCACGCTCGGCCGCCTGGTCGCGCGGCACCTCGTCGCCGAACACGGCGTCCGGCATCTGCTGCTGGTCAGCCGGCGCGGTACCGCCGAAGATCTGTCCGATCTGGACGCGACGGTCACGGTCGCCGCCTGCGACGTCACCGACCCAAGTGCACTGTCCACAGTGCTCAGCGAGATCCCGGCGGAGCACCCGCTGACCGCGGTCTTCCACGCGGCCGGAATCACCGATGACGGAACGGTCGAATCGCTCACTCCGGAGCGCATCGACGCGGTGCTGCGACCGAAGATCGACGCGGCGTGGCAGCTGCACACCGCGACCCAACACCTGGATCTCGCCGCATTCGTCCTGTTCTCTTCGGCTACCGGGGTCCTAGGTGGACCGGGACAGGCGAATTACGCGGCCGCGAACGCCGCCCTGGACGCGCTCGCGCGGCATCGGCGCGCAGCCGGTCTGCCCGCGCAATCCCTGGCCTGGGGATTGTGGGCGCCGAGCAGCACGCTCACCGGCGAATTGACCGACGCCGACTTGGCCCGCATCGCCCGTTCCGGAGTAGGCGCGTTGTCGGCGGAGGAAGGCTTGGCCCTCCTCGACGCCGCGATGGCGGTCGACGAGCCGGTGCTGGTACCGCTGAAACTCCGCCCGGAGCGCGCGGAAACGGTTCCGTGGCCGTTGCGCGGCTTGATCAAAGCCCCGATCCGTCGTGCCGCGGCCAGAACCGCGGAGCCGGCACCGCAGCAGGTGGACAACTTCGAGGAACTCGTGTGCGCGGAGGTCGCCGCCGTCCTCGGCTATCCCGGAGCCTCGGCGATCGACCCGCAGCGCGCGTTCACCGACCTTGGGTTCGACTCGCTGTCCGCAGTGGAATTGCGCAACCGGCTCGCTGCCGCGACCGCGACCGCATTGCCCGCGACCCTGGTGTTCGACTACCCGACCCCGGCCGCGCTCGCGGCGCACCTCGGCCGTTCCGCGGAACCGGAACCCGTGGTGCCGGTCCAGCAGGCGGTCGCCGACGACGAGCCGATCGCGATTATCGGCATGGCCTGCCGGTTCCCCGGCGACACGCGTACCCCGGAACAGTTCTGGCAGTTCCTCCTGCGGGACGGCGACGGCGTCACCGAATTCCCCCGCGACCGCGGTTGGAATCTGGATACGCTGTTCGACGACGACCCCGACCGGTCCGGGACCAGTTACGTCACCCAAGGCGGATTCCTCGCCTCCGCCGCGGAATTCGACGCGGACTTTTTCGGAATCAGTCCACGCGAAGCTCGCGCGATGGACCCGCAGCAACGGCTGTTGCTCGAAACCTCCTGGGAAGCGCTCGAACGCGCCGGCATCGACCCGGCGGCGGTGCGCGGAAGCCAAACCGGGGTTTTCGTCGGCGCGATGCGCCAGGACTACGGCCCGATGCTGCACCAACCCGTGCCCGGCGGCGAAGGCCACCGGCTGACCGGCAGCGCGGCAAGCGTCGCGTCCGGCCGCATTTCCTACACGTTCGGCTTCGAGGGCCCGGCGATGACCGTCGACACGGCGTGCTCGTCGTCGCTTGTCGCGATGCACCTCGCCGGGCACGCACTTCGCCGCGGCGAATGCGATCTCGCCCTGGCCGGCGGGGCGACCGTGATGGCCACGCCCGGTTTGTTCACCGAGTTCAGCCGCCAGCGCGGGCTGGCTCCGGACGGCCGGTGCAAGGCCTTCGCCGGAGCCGCCGACGGCACGGCCTGGGCCGAGGGCGCGGGAATGTTGCTGCTGGAGCGGCTTTCCGACGCCGAACGCAATGGGCATCGCGTTCTGGCGGTGGTGCGGGGCTCGGCGGTGAACCAGGACGGCGCGTCCAACGGTCTGACCGCGCCGAACGGCCCCTCGCAGGAGCGAGTGATCCGGGCCGCGCTGGCTTCCGCTGGTCTGTCCACAACGGACATCGATGCGGTGGAAGGACACGGCACCGGAACGTCGCTGGGCGACCCGATCGAGGCTGGCGCGCTGCTGGCCACCTACGGCCGGGGCCGGGACCGTCCACTGTGGCTCGGTTCGGTGAAGTCCAACATCGGACATACACAGGCCGCTTCCGGGGTAGCGGGCGTGATCAAGATGGTGCTGGCCATGCGAGACGGCCTGTTGCCGCGCACGTTGCACGTCGATGAACCGTCGCCGCACGTCGACTGGCATTCCGGTGCCGTGCGGCTGCTGACCGAGCCAACGGAGTGGCCGGAAACCGATCGGCCACGCCGGTCGGCGGTCTCGTCGTTTGGTGTGAGCGGCACCAACGCGCACATCATCCTTGAACAGGCCCCGGTTGCCGAGGCTCCTTCCGGGAAGCCGCTCGACGCGCCGTTGGTGCTGTCCGCTCGGTCACCGAAAGCACTCGCCGATCAAGCCGCCCGCCTTCTGTCGATAGTGGACGAGCCGGACCTCGCACGGGCACTCGCCACGAGGCGGACCGCGCACCCTTATCGCGCGGCCGTGCTCAGTGATTTCCGTGCCGGTCTCGCCGCGCTCTCCGAGGGCGTCGACGCGCCAAACGTGGCCAAAGGGCGGGCGGAGGCAGGCAAACTCGCCTTCACCTTCTCCGGGCAAGGATCGCAACGGCTCGGTGCGGGACGGGAACTCAGTGCCGAATTCCCGGTCTTCGCGGCGGCTTTCGCCGAGGCTTGCGAGGCGCTCGACCCGCACCTTCCGCGTGGAATTCGCGACATTGTTTTCGCCGACGAAGGCTCTCCCGAGGCCGCATTGCTGGAACGGACCGGCTACACGCAGGCCGCGCTGTTCGCCACCGAAGTCGCGTTGTACCGGCTGCTCGAACACTGGGGTTTGCGCCCGGATTACCTGGCCGGGCATTCGGCCGGTGAGCTGGCGTGCGCGCACGTTTCCGGGGTGCTGACGCTGGCCGACGCCGCCGCGGTGGTCGGCGCGCGGGCTCGGCTGATGGACCGGACGTCCGGCACCGGTGCGATGTTCGCGATCGAGGCCACCGAGGACGAAATGGCCCCGACGCTCGCCGGCCGCGACCACGAGGTTGGCATCGCCGCTGTCAACGGACCCACGTCGCTCGTGCTGTCCGGAGACGATGCCGTTGTCGCCGAGATCGCTGCGCAGTGGCGTGAACGGGGCCGCCGAACGCGTCGGCTCGAAGTAAGCGTTGCGGCGCATTCCCCGCAGATGGACGAGATTCTCGGGGAATTCCGGGAGGCCGTCGCCGCGGTGACGTTCGGCGAACCGGCCCTGCCGATCGTGTCGACGGTAACTGGACAGCTCGTCTCCTCGGAAGAAATGCGTACCCCGGACTACTGGGTGCGGCATTTGCGGCAAGGCGTCCGATTCTTCCCGGCCGTACGCACTCTGGCGGAGTTGGGGGCAACGGCCTTTGTGGAGGTTGGCCCGGCCAGTGTGCTGACCGCGACCACTGCGGATTGCCTGCCGGAAACGGCGGACGCGTTGCTGGTGCCTTCGCTGCGCAAGGATCGTCCGGAAGTCGCCTCGTTGCTGGAGACGGTGGCTCGGCTCCACGTGCACGGCTTCAGTCCGGAGTGGACTTCGGTGTTCGCCGGGCGTGAGGCCGCGGAGGTGGACCTGCCGACGTATGCGTTCCAGCACCGGCACTTCTGGCTCGCCACTCCGGAACGCGACGCCGCCGCAGCCGGACTCGCGCCGATCGAGCACCCGCTGCTCGGCGCGAGCGTCGCGCTGGCCGACGGTGATCGCGCGGTGTTCACCGGCCGGCTTTCCGTTTCCGCGCAGCCTTGGCTGGCCGATCACGTGGTGTCCGGGCAGATCGTGGTGTCCGGGACTTCGTTGCTGGAACTGGCTCTCCGGGCCGGAGCCGAGCTGGGTTGCGGAACCCTCGCCGAGCTGATCATGGACACCCCGCTCGTGCTTCCGGCGGACGGGAGCGCGACCGTCCAGCTTGTCGTGGGGGAACCAGACGAATCCGGTCGCCGTGAACTGGAGTGCTATTCGCGGCCGGACCCGGCGCTGCCGTGGACGCGGCACGCGCGTGGGGTCTTGGCACCGACCGAGCCGGTCGAGGCGGAATGGCCGACGCTGCCGGACGGTGAGTCCGAAGTAGCCATAGACGAGCTGTACGCGACGATGGCGGATCGTGGCCTCGACTACGGTCCGGTATTCCGCGGCCTGCGCAAGGTATGGCTTCCGGACGGTGGCCTGCTCGCCTTGGTCGCGCTCCCGGACGAGATCGAGCCGGAAGCCTTCGGCCTGCACCCGGCGCTGCTGGACGCGGCCTTGCATGCCTTGGCTGCTATCGACGAAACCGGCACCGCGTCGCTCCCGTTCTCCTGGAGCGGCGTCACGCTGCACGCGACCGGCGCTCGTGCGCTGAAAGTACGGTTGACTCCGGTTCCCGGCGGATACTCGGTGACCGCAGCGGATCAGCACGGTCGGCCGGTTCTTTCGGTGGAATCGCTGGCACTGCGGCCGGTTTCGCTGAATCAGCAGGTGGACGACGCGTTGTTCACTGTGGACTGGCAGCCGATCGAGCTTCCCGCCGCGGACGTGCGGTATTCCATGTTGGACGACGAACTCAGCGAGACAGCGGAGTTCGTGGTGCTGCGCAGTTCCGCAGACGACACGCTGGCTGAACTGCATCGCGTGTTGCCGATCCTCCAGAAGTGGCTGGAAGACGAACGGTTCGCTCAAGCCAAGCTGGTCGTGCTCACCGGCGCGAACCCGGCTGGTGCGGCCGTCCGCGGGTTGGTCCGTTCGGCCCAGGCGGAGAATCCGGGCCGGTTCGTCCTGATAGAAGCCGAAACCGACGCCCCGGACCTCAGCGGTGCATTGGCGTCGGGCGAGCCGCAGCTCTCTTTGCGGGACGGCAAAGCGTTTGTCCCGCGCCTGGTCCGCATGCAGTCCACTGTGGATGATGAATGGTCCGGCACCGTGCTGATCACCGGTGGCACCGGCGGTCTCGGCTCGTTGCTGGCCCGGCACCTGGTCGCCGAACGCGGTGTGCGAGAACTGGTCCTCGTCGGCCGCCGAGGCCGTGCCGCGACCGGGGCAGCGGACCTCGAAACCGAATTGTCGGAACTCGGCGCGACCGTCCGGATCGAGGCCTGCGACGTCGCCGACCGCGCCGCGACGGCAGCCTTGCTCGCCTCGATCGACAATCTCGGTGCCGTCGTGCACGCAGCGGGCGTTCTGGACGACGGTGTCGTGGAATCCCTGACGCCAGAACGCATCGATCAGGTCTTCCACGCCAAGGCAACTGCGGCCTGGAACCTTCACGAGCTGACCCCGGACGTTCCGCGGTTCGTGTTGTTCTCCTCCGCGGCAGGCATCCTGGGCAGTCCCGGCCAGGGCAACTACGCCGCGGCCAACGCCTATCTCGACGCCATCGCCCGCCAGCGGGCGGCCGACGGGCTTTCCGCGGTGTCGCTGGCCTGGGGCCCGTGGGCGTCCGGCATGGCGGGCGCATTGGACGAGGCTTCCCGCCGCCGCATCGAACGCCTTGGCCTCACTCCGCTCACGCCGGAAGAGGGCCTGCGACTGTTCGACGCGGCAGTTGCCGGACCGCCGCTGTCGGTGCCCCTCCGGTTGAATCTTCCCGCGCTCCGCGAACGCGCGAAGACGGGGGAGAATCCAGTACTTCTGCGCAGTCTGATTCGCGTCCCGGCGAAGTCCACTGTGGCCAGTACGTCAAGCTTGGGCGGAGAACTGGCCGCTTTGGACGAAGCAGGCCGCCGACGCTTGCTGCTGGACACCGTGCGGTCGGCGGTAGCCGCGACCCTCGGGCACGAGGAGCCCGTCGACGAGCACCGCGCGTTCAACGACCTTGGGTTCGATTCGCTGACCTCAGTCGAATTGCGCAATCGACTGTCCACAGTGAGCGGATTGCGCCTGCCGACCACGTTGGTGTTCGACCATCCGACGACCGAGTCCGTGGTGGACTACCTGCTGTCGAGGCTCACCGAGCAGACAACGACCCAACGCGCCGTGATGACCGCCCCGTCGGACGAGCCGATCGCGATCGTCGGCATGGCCTGCCGGTACCCCGGCGGTGTCGAGACGCCGGAAGACCTGTGGAACCTGGTCGTCGGAGACGGAAGCGGCATTTCGCCGTTCCCCGCCGACCGGGGCTGGGACCTCGACCGGCTCTACCACCCCGACCCCGACCACCCCGGCACGAGCTATGTCACCGAAGGCGGATTCCTCGCCGGCGCGGCGGAGTTCGACGCGGAGTTCTTCGGGATCAGCCCCCGCGAGGCCGTCGCGATGGACCCGCAGCAGCGGTTGCTGCTCGAGGTCTCGTGGGAGGCTTTCGAGCGCGCCGGGATCGACCCGACCTCCGTCCGCGGCAGCCGCACCGGGGTGTTCGCCGGGGTCATGCACCACGACTACGCCAGCCGGATGCCGGTCCTGCCGGAGGAAGCCGAGGGCTACCTCGGGGCCGGAACCGCCGGAAGCGTGGCCTCGGGCCGGGTTTCGTACTCGTTCGGTCTCGAAGGCCCAGCGGTCACTGTGGACACTGCGTGCTCGTCCTCGTTGGTGGCAATGCACTTGGCCGCGCAGTCGCTGCGGGCCGGGGAGTGCGCCCTCGCGTTGGCCGGTGGCGTGACCGTGCTCGCCACGCCTGGCTTGTTCACCGAGTTCAGCCGCCAGCGCGGTCTCGCGCCGGACGGCCGGTGCAAGGCGTTTTCGGCGAATGCCGACGGCACGGTCTGGGGCGAAGGCGCGGGCATCCTGCTGCTGGAACGGCTGTCGGACGCCAAGCGCAACGGCCGCCGGATCCTGGCTGTCCTCCGCGGCTCGGCCGTAAACCAGGACGGAGCCTCCAACGGCTTGACCGCGCCGAACGGCCCGTCACAGGAACGCGTGATCCGCACCGCGCTGCAGTCGGCGGGTCTGTCCACTAAGGACATCGACGCGGTGGAAGCACACGGCACCGGCACCGCGCTCGGCGACCCGATCGAAGCGCAGGCCTTGCTCGCGACCTACGGGCAGGAGCGGGACCGTCCACTGTGGCTGGGGTCGATCAAGTCGAACATCGGCCACACCCAAGCCGCGGCCGGGGTCGCGGGCGTGATCAAAATGGTGCTGGCCATGCGAGACGGCCTCCTGCCGCGCACGCTGCACGTGGACGCGCCGACGCCGCACGTGGATTGGGAAAGCGGAGCGGTCCAGCTGCTCACCGAGCCGGTGGAGTGGCCGGAGGGCGACCGTCCGCGCCGGGCCGCGGTGTCGTCGTTCGGCATCAGCGGCACGAACGCACACGTGATCGTGGAACAGCCGCCGGCCGCCGAGCCGGCGTCGCAAGTGGACGCTCCGGTACCGGTGGTGTTGTCCGGTCGGGGAGAACCCGCGCTGCGTGCGCAGGCGGCGCGGCTGCGGGCTTGGCTTGACGACGAAGCCGACTGGGCCGGTGCCGCCTACACGCTCGCGACAGCACGGACGGCTTTCGAGAACCGCGCCGTCCTGCTCGCGGCTGACCGGGCCGCGCTTGCCGCTGGCCTCGATGCGCTGAGCAGCGGAAACCCGGCAGCGGGCGTGGTCGAGGGGACGACCCGCGCCGCCGGACAGGTGGCGTTCGTGTTCCCCGGCCAGGGTTCGCAGTGGGTCGGGATGGCGCGCGAGCTGGCGGCGAGCTCGGAGGTGTTCGCGGGCCGGCTGGGGGAGTGCGCGGCCGCGCTCAGCGAGTTCGTGGACTGGTCCCTGGAAGACGCGCTGACCGATGCCTCGCTGCTGGAACGGGTCGACGTCGTGCAGCCGGTGTCGTGGGCCGTGATGGTCTCGCTGGCCGAGTTGTGGCGTTCCTACGGCGTGGAGCCGGCCGCGGTGATCGGACACAGCCAGGGCGAGATCGCCGCCGCCTGCGTTGCCGGAGCACTGTCCTTAACAGACGGTGCACGCGTTGTTGCGTTGCGGAGTCAGCTGATTGGGAAGGTGCTGGCCGGGCAGGGCGGGATGGTCTCAGTCGCTCTGCCGGTCGAGGACCTGACCGACCTGCTTGTCGACCTGGAGGTAGCGGCGGTCAACGGCCCGTCGTCCACGGTGGTCTCCGGCACCCCGGCGGCCGTCGACAAGCTGCTGGAGGTGTGCGAATCCCGCGACATCCGGGCCCGGCGGATCGCGGTGGACTACGCGTCGCATTCCAGCCAGGTCGAGGCCATTCAGGACCAGCTCGCCGCGCAACTCGCCGGGAGCATCGCCGGACCGGCCGCGGTCCCGTTCTATTCGACGGTCACCGGAGACTGGCTCGACACCGACGGCCTCGACGCCGGGTACTGGTACCGGAACCTCCGCCAGACCGTCCACTTCGATCAGTCGGTACGCGCGCTTTACGCAGCCGGGTACCGGGCGTTCCTCGAGGTCAGCCCGCATCCGGTGCTCGTTCCGACGATCGCGGAGAGCGTGCCGGACGCGGTGACGGTCGGCTCGCTCCGGCGCGACGACGGCGGCCTCGACCGCTTCCAGCAGTCCGCCGCCGAGGCCTATGTGCAGGGCGTGAAGGTCGAGTGGGCGGCGGCGTTCCCCGCCGGGATCCGGCCCGCCGAGCCGCCGACGTATGCCTTCCAGCGCCAGCGGTACTGGCTCGACGCACCCGCGACCAGCGGCGACGCGGAAGACGCCAGCTTCTGGGCTGCCGTCGAGAGCGATTCGCTGGCGACGTTGCTCGGAGTGGACGAGGGTGCGCTCGCCCCGGTGCTTCCCGCGCTGTCCGAGTGGCGCAAGAAGAGCCAGCAGCGCACCGAGGTGGATTCCTGGCGGTACCGGACAGTGTGGCGCCCACAGCCGGTCGCCGAGGCTCGACTGACTGGCCGGTGGGTGCTGGTGTCGAAGGAGGAAAATCCGGCCTATACCCAGGCACTGGAGGCAGCCGGTGCCTCGGTGGTCACCGTTTCGCCGGGCTCGCCGATCGACGAGGCGGACGGCATCGTCTCGCTGCTTGCCCTTGCCGAGGACGGCCTCGAATCCACTCTGGACCTGATCAAGTCCGTTGGCGACACTCCACTGTGGCTGGTCACCTCCGGTGCGATCGCTGCCGCTCCGGAGGACGAGGTCAATGCACCTCGGCAAGCCATGGCGTGGGGATTGGCCCGAACGGCCGCCCTCGAATACCCGCGCCGCCGCGGTGGCGTCGTCGACCTCGACGATCCCGCGCTGCTTCCCGCCGTGCTGGCCGGGGACGAGGACCAAGTGGCGATCCGCGAGTCCACAGTGTTCGTCCGCCGTCTTGCGCCCGCTCCACTGCGGACCGACGCCCGCTGGCAACCGCGCGGCACGGTGCTGCTCACCGAAGGCCCCAGCCAGTCGAGCGAGGCCACCGTCCGATGGTTGGCCGAAAACGGCGCGGAACGAGTGGTGGTGCTGAGCGACGGCACGAGCGAACCTCTTCCGGACGACGTCGGGGTTCCAGTCGTTCGCGAGGTGTGCGACGTCGCCGACCGGGACGCGCTGTCCCAGGTGCTGGCTGCGATCCCCGGTGAGCTGACCGCCGTCATCCACGGAGCGGGTGAGGTTACTTCCGGCGCGCTGGCCGACCTCACCGCAGACGCCCTGACCGCGGCGGTACGGACAAAGGTGCTTGGTGCGGTCAACCTCCACGAGCTGGTGTCCGATGTGGACGCTTTTGTGCTCTTCTCGTCGGTCTCCGGTGTCTGGGGCGCGGCCGAGCAAGGTGCGTTCGGGGCAGCCAATGCCTTCCTGGACGCACTGGCCGAACACCGGCGGCAGAAGGGATTGCCCGCCACCTCGGTCGCTTGGGGGCCGTGGGCGGGCGCGGGATTGGGCGCGGCCGACGCCGAGACCGAGCGCGACCGCCGCGAACAACTCCGCCGCCGCGGAGTCTTTGCGCTGGCCGCCGAGCGTGCCCTCCCCGCCTTGGCCGACGCGGTGGCGAATGGCGATCCGACTGTCGTTCTCGCGGATATCGACTGGACTCGGTTCCTGCCCGCGTTCACCGCGGTACGCCCGAGTGCGCTGTTCGAGGAATTGGCGACTGCGCCGGAGAACGACAGCGCGGCCGAGCCATCGCTGGTGGCCAAGCTGACCGGACTGTCCGAAGAGGACCAGATGCGCGAGCTGACCGAACTGGTCCGCGACGCGGTCGCGGCCGTACTGTCCCATCCTGACCCGGCGACGTTGCCGGCCGGACGAGCCTTCCGCGAACTGGGCTTCGACTCGCTCGCCGCGGTCGACCTCCGGAACCGGCTCGGTGCCGCCACCGGCGTGCGGCTGGCGGCCACCGTCGTCTTCGACTACCCGACTCCCGCCGACCTCGCGCGGCATCTCCGCGCCCAGCTCGTGGCGGCGCAATCACCCGGTGCGCCAGCGGGTTCCGTGGACGAGGAACTCGACCGGCTGCAGGGGATGCTGACCGCGGAGTCCGATGCGGACACTCGCCGCCGCGTCCGGGAACGGCTAGCCGCGCTCGTCGCGGAGCTGACGCCGGAAGCCGAGGACGAAACGGTCGCGGACCGGCTCGGGGCGGCGTCCGACGAGGAGATCTTCCGGTTCATCGACACGGAGCTGAACTGACATGAGTGACGCCGAGCGGCTTCGCGAATACCTGCGCAAGGTCACCGTCGATCTGCACGACACCCGGAAACGGCTGAAGGAAATCCAGGACCGGGCGACGGAACCCATTGCCGTCGTGTCGATGGCCTGCCGCTATCCCGGCCGCGTGCGGTCTCCGGAAGACTTGTGGCAGCTGGTCGACGAGGGCCGCGACGCGATCTCCGGTTTCCCCGCCGACCGCGGCTGGGACCTGGACGGACTGTTCCACCCGGACCCGGACCACGTCGGCACCACCTACGTCCGCGAGGGCGGATTCCTTTCGGAAGTAGGCGGTTTCGATGCCGGGTTCTTCGGAATCTCCCCGCGCGAGGCGCTGGCGATGGATCCGCAACAGCGTCTCCTGCTGGAAGTTTCCTGGGAGGCGCTCGAACGCACCGGCTTCGATCTGGCCGCATTGCGGGGAAGTGCGACCGGAGTGTTCGTCGGCAGCGGCGCGCCGGACTACAGCATGGTCGTCTCGCAAGCGACCGAAGACCTCGGCGGTTACCTGATGACCGGCAACGCGGGGAGCGTGCTGTCCGGTCGGCTTTCTTACACTTACGGCTTTGAAGGCCCGTCGCTCACGGTGGACACTGCGTGTTCCTCGTCGCTGGTCGCGCTCCACCTGGCCTGCCGCGCGCTGCGGCGCGACGAATGCTCACTCGCGTTGGCTGGCGGGGTTTCCGTGCTGAGCACTCCTGCCGGTTACGTCGAGATGAGCCGTCAACGCGGGATGGCTCCAGACGGTCGAGTCAAGGCCTTTGCTGCCGCCGCCGACGGCACCGCTTGGTCGGAAGGTGCTGGAATCCTTGTCCTGGAACGGCTTTCCGAGGCGGAACGGCACGGACATCCAGTGTTAGCCGTGGTGCGTGGCAGCGCGATCAATTCCGACGGGGCGAGCAACGGCCTCACCGCACCGAACGGGCCTTCGCAGGAACGCGTGATCCGTCAAGCACTCGCCGATGCAGGGGTTCCGGCGTCCGACGTCGATGCGGTCGAGGCACACGGCACCGGTACCGAACTCGGCGATCCCATTGAAGCCAACGCCTTGCTCGCCACCTACGGCCGGAATCGGCCAGGCGACCGTCCACTGTGGTTGGGCTCGCTCAAGTCGAACCTCGGCCATGCCGGTGCGGCCGCGGGAGTCGCGGGCGTGATCAAAATGGTCATGGCGCTCCGGGCCGGAACTCTGCCCAAGACGTTGCACGTGGACGAGCCGTCTCCGAAAATCGACTTCGCGCGAGGCGGCGTCGAACTGCTCACGGAACCGCGACCGTGGCCTGATTCGGACCGGCCGCGCCGGGCTGGGGTATCGGCGTTCGGCATCAGCGGCACCAACGCGCACGTGATCCTGGAATATCAACCTGAGTCAGTTGCCATCTCACCCGAGTTCGCCGCAGCTGTCCCGCTGCTGGTTTCCGGCCGCACCGAGGCCGCAGTACGAGCGCAGGCCGAGCGTTTGCTGCCCTTCGTTGAGGGGCCGGAACGACTCGCCGACCTCGGCTGGTCACTGCTGCGCTCGCCGGACTTCGAACATCGGGCAGCAGTCGTGGCCGACGACCGGGCTACCGCCAGCCGCGCCCTGCGGGCGTTGGCATCGGGGGAAGAAGACCCAGCGTTGGTGCGCGGTGTTGCGCAGCCAGTGGAGCAAGCGGTGTTCGTCTTCCCCGGACAAGGGTCCGAATGGGTAGGAATGGCGGTTGGTCTGCTGGACTCGGCTCCCGCATTCGCGCGTTCGATGGCGGAGTGCGAGAAGGTCCTTTCCGGACTGGTGGACTGGTCGCTGCGGGAAGCGATCCGCGACGCAACATTGTTGAAGCGGATCGATGTCGTGCAGCCGGTGCTGTTCTCGGTGATGGTCTCGCTGGCGGAACTGTGGAAGTCCTATGGCGTTGCCCCGGCCGCTGTTGTCGGAAGCAGTCAGGGCGAAGTCGCCGCGGCTTGTGTCGCGGGTGCGCTGTCCCTTGCGGACGCGGCGAAGATCGTCGTTCTGCGCAGCCGGTTGTTCGCCGAGGAATTGGAGGGTCGCGGTGCCGTAGTAGCTGTCGGGGAACCGGCTGCACAAGTGGAACAACGCCTCGCCGCCTTCGCTGGACAGCTGACCATCGGCGGCATCAACAGTCCGAACGCGGTTACGGTGGTTGGAGAACTCGCACCGTTAGAGGAGTTCGTGGCTGGCTGCACCGCGGACGGAATCCGCACCCGGGCAGTGTCCACAGTGGCCTCGCACTCTCCGAAACTCGAACCGTTGCGCGAACGATTCCTGAAGATGGTCGCCGACATCACCCCGCGACCGGGCGGAATCCCGTTCTGCTCCACAGTAACCGGCGAGTTCGTGCCGACCGAATCACTCACCGCCGAATACTGGTACGACAACGTCCGCGAGATGGTCAACTTCGACGGCGGTATCCGCGCCCTCATCGCAGCCGGACATCGGTTCTTCCTCGAGGCCAGCCCACATCCGGTGCTCACGTCGTCGATCACGGAAACCGGCGAGGACGCTGGCGTCGAGGTCGTGACGGTCGGCTCGCTCCGCCGCGACGAGGGCGGCTTGCCGCGCTTCCTCCTTTCCGCCGCTGACGCACGAGTGCACGGCCTGCCGGTGGATTTCGCCCCGGCTTTCGAAGGCGCGGAACCACGGCGCGTCACCCTGCCCACCTACGCCTTCCAGCACGAAACGTACTGGCCGGAAGTTCGCCCGGCGACTTCGGCGGATCCGGTCGAGGCTGGTTTCTGGGACGCCGTCGAACGAGCCGACGCAGGCGAGTTGTCGCGTGCGCTGAACGTCGGCGAGGAATCGCTTTCCGAAGTGCTGCCCGCGCTCAACGCGTGGCACCGCCGCCGGCAGGAGAAGTCCATTGAGGACTCCTGGCGCTACCGGATCACCTGGCGGCCAATGCCGGAGCCGACGACCACGACGCTTTCCGGCCACTGGCTCGCCGTGGCACCAGATGGCAATGCCTGGGCCGACCACTGCCTGGACGCTCTCGCCCGCCGCGGCGCGAACCTCACCCGGGCCTCGAAGCTCGACCGAGACCTCCTGAACCAGCCCGATATCCGGGGAATCATCTCCCTCCTCGATTTCGCAGACACGCTCGCGCTAGTCCGCGCACTCGACACCGACGTCCCGCTGTGGCTGACAACCTCCGGCGCAGTCTCGGCTGCCGGCACGACGCCAGACCCTGGCCAGGCGGCGATCTGGGGTCTCGCCGCAGCCATCGCGGTGGAGCGCCCGGGCCTGTGGGGCGGCGTCATCGACCTCCCGGAATCGCTCGACGAACCGACCGCCGCGCTGTGGTCAGCCGCACTGTCCGGCGACACCGGCGAAGACCAGATCGCGGTACGAAACGCAGGCTTGCTCGCGCGCCGCCTGGTCCGGGCAACACCGAGCGTCGGAACCTGGTCGTGGCAAGGAACCGTCCTCGTCACCGGTGCCGATACGCCGATGGGCGCTCACGTCGCCCGATGGCTCGCTGACAACACTTCCGCGGAACTGATCCGGACTGTCCAACCAGGACACGCTGGTTCGATCAACGGGCCGGTAGTCGAATGCGACCTCACCGATCGCGCTGCAGTCGCCGACCTTCTTGCTGGACAGGAACTTTCCGCAATCGTGCACACCGCCGTTCCGCTGGAAGAAGGCGCACTGGAGAACTTGACGCCGGAAATGTTCGAGTCCGGAGTAGCCGGTGCCCGAAATCTCCACGAACTGGCCAATGCCCCGCTGATCCTGTTCTCCTCGATCTCCGGCACTTTCGGCGGTGTCGGACAAGGCGTCTACGCCGCCGTCACGGCCACATTGGACGCACTAGCCGAACAAGACGGAACGTTCTCCATCGCCTGGGGTCCGTGGGCAACCGGCGAGGAAGCCGACACCGTACGCCGCGAACGCCTGGGCAGCAGGGGAATCCGCTTGCTCGACCCGGCGCGGGCAATGTCCGCGCTCTCTCTCAGCGAGTCCCACGTCATGCTGGCCGACTTGGACTGGCCAACCTTCGCCGACGCCTACCGCACCAACGGCGACCGTCCGCTGATCGCCGACCTAGCCCCCCGCGTTGTCCCGGCGGCCACCGAATCCGGCCTAGCCGACCGCCTCGCCGCACTGCCCGCCGAGGAACGCCACGAGGCCCTCCTCGACCTGATCCGCGACCAAGCCGCCGCCGTACTGGGCCATTCCTCGGCAGCCTCAGTAGACCCCGGCCGCCGCTTCCTGGAACACGGCTTCGACTCACTGACCACAGTGGACCTCCGCAACCGTCTCAACGCCGCGACCGGCTTGCGGGTGCCAGTATCCGCGTTCCTCGAACACCCCACCCCGGCTGCGTTAGCCCACCGACTTAATGGTGAATTCGGCGGACCGCAGGCTGTCTACAGTCCGCTGGCTACTCTCCTGAAGCAAGCCCAGGAGTCCGGCAAACTTCCCGAGTTCGTGGATGTCCTCACCGCCGCGGCCAAACTCCGTCCCACGGCCCAACCGCACGAGGGAGCATCCACCACCGTCCCGCTCACGACGTCCGGAACGGCGCCGAAACTGGTCTGCCTCCCGTCCGTGCTGGCCACCTCGGGACCACACCAGTTCGCCCGCTTCGCCGCGGCTCTGCGGGACGAAAGACCAGTGTCCGCACTCTCGCTGCCGGGTTTCCAAGCCGGGGAGGCGCTTCCGGACAGTCTCGAAACCCTGGTCGAAACGCTGGCCGCAGAGGTGGAGAAGACCGAAGGACCATTCGTCCTGGTCGGCTACTCGTCCGGCGGCCTCCTCGCCAACGCCGTAGCCGCCGCACTCAAGCGAACTCCGCTCGCGGTGGTCTTGCTCGACACCTTCGTCCTCGGCCCGGACCCGGCCGCGTGGTCCGGCGTCCTGGACGGAATGGCGACCCGCCTGGCCGAAACCGACCTGGCCGACGACACCCGGCTCACCGCGATGGGCGCATACCTCGACCTGGTGCGGACGTACTCCCCGGCGGAGATCGACGCCCCGGTCCTCCTGGCCCGGGCCACGACGGGCCCCCGCGCGGAATGGCCTGCCCCGCACCAGACGACGGACCTGGCCGGGGATCACTTCACGATTCTCGAAAACGCGGCCGACGACGCCGCGAAGGCGGTACACGAATGGTTGGAGAAGCTGGCGGTGGAAAAGTCATGACTGAGCGAACGACAGTCCTGGTCATCGGAGCCGGGCCGTGCGGGCTCGCGGTCGCGGCGGAGTTGGCGCGGCTCGACGTGCCGGTGACCGTCGTGGACGCCGCGCCCGAACCGGGTGCCGGATCCCGCGCGATCCTGTTGTGGCCGCCAGTGCTGGAGGTGCTGACCGAACTCGGCGTCGCCGATCGCGCGCGCGAGCAGGGGCTCGGTCCGGCGGCGTTGCACTACCACCTGCCGTCCGGCGTGGGCGCGCGCGTCGCGCTCAACGACGACAACCGGCCGCTCGTGCTTCCGCAGGAGAAGACGACCGCGTTGCTGGAACAGGCCGTGCACGACTTCGGCGGCACCGTCGAACGAGGCGTGCGCGTGACGAAAGTCGTGCCCGGGACGGAATCGGTGCTCGTCGCGGCCACCGCCGACGACGGCACCGCCCGCGAATTCGAGGCCGACTGGGTGATCGGCGCCGACGGTCACCGTAGCGAAGTGCGCAACCAACTCGACATCGCCTTCGACGGCGAGCACATCCCGGTCTCGTTCCTGCTGGCCGAAGGAACCCTCGAAGGCGACCTCCGCCGCGACGAGGTCCACTACTTCCTCAGCGACGCCGGCGTCCTGCTGCTGGCACCTCTGCCCGGTGGCGAATTCCGGATCTCGGGCGCCCTTCCGCCCGGCGCGAAGCCGGACGAACCGCAAGTACAACGCCTCCTGGACGAACGCGGCCCGGGCGGCCTGAAAGTCGCGTCGCTGCGGACCATCACGACTTTCTCCAGCGACGAACGCATCGCCGCCAACCTCCGCGCGGACCGCGTTTTCCTGGTCGGCGACGCCGCGCACGTGCACAGCCCGATCGGTGGGCAAGGCCTGAACCTGGGCATCCCCGACGGCCGCAACCTGGCGTGGAAACTGGCGGGCGTACACCACGGCCGCCTCGCCCCGGCGATCCTCGACACCTACGACCCGGAACGCCGCTCCGCGATCCAGCAAACCCTCCGCGCGACCGGCATGATGGCGCGGCAATCGGTGGCCGGCCCGGTCGCGCGCAAGGTGCGCAACCTGGCCTGGCGACTGGCCCAGTCGAGCGGGGTGCTGGAACGGAAATTCGCCCCCACCCTGGCCGGATGGCGTTCGGAATGCCCGAACCCGTTGCCCGGCAGCGGAAAACTCGCCGCCGCGCGCTCCTGGCCGCGCCCCGGAACCCGCGACCCGCGCTGGCAGCCGAAACCGGACCGGGACCTGGCCGGACAGTTCCAGCTCGTGACGTTCGGCCCGCCGAACAGCGAACTCGCCACCCGAGCCGCAGCCTTGGCGACCCGGATGCCGGGCACGGTGACCCACTTCAGCCTGGGCGGTTCGCGAGAGGGATTCGTGCTGCTGCGCCCAGACGCCTACGTCGCGGCGGCTGGCCCGGCGGAACTGTTCCCGGAGGTGGCTCGGTTGGTGCGGGATTTGGCTTAGTTCTGGCCCGATTGCTCCTGCTTGCCCCGGCCGTGGTGGGTGGTTAGCCGGATTCGTTCCCAGAGGCGGCGCGGCGGTGCGGGATTCCGCTCAACCCGGCTCCGGTTCAGCCCGGACGTCCGGGCGGCTGGCGCTGGTTCGGTGAGGCCGTTTCCGTGGGGCGCGATTGCTATGGGGGGGGCGGTTCTAGCCGAATGGCCTTCCTGCGCCTGGGCCCCGACGCGGCACCCGGCTACTTCCGCACCAGCCGGGTAGCCGTCACCCCATTGGGAAAGGCCGTTCGTTCCGCCACCGAGAACACCGTCGGATCGAACCCGCCCTCCACCATCGGGATTCCCGCGCCCGCCACGACCGGGTAGCTCTTCAGCACGATCTCGTCGATTTCCGGCAGCAGCGCCCCGGCCAGTTTGCCGCCGCCGCACAGCCAGATGTCTTTGCCGGTTTCCTCCTTCTTCAGGTCTCTCACCAGGCCGACCGGGTCGCCGGGGACGACGGTCACCGCTGGGTCGAGGTCCGGTTTCAGAGTGCTCGACACGACGTACTGCCGCAGGTGGGCATACGGACTCGGGATGGCCGGGTCGAGCTGGTGGGTCGCGCGGCCCATCAGGACGGTGTCGAACCGGCGGTTCGGGACGTCCGCGACACCGAAAGCCGCGCGGAAGGCCGTCGGGACGGTTTCCGGGTACAGCGTGTTCATGAATCCCATATAAGCGGCGGTCTGTTCGGCGTCGCCCTGCGGGAAGAAGTCGAACTCGCCCGCGGGGCCGGCGATGCGGCCGTCGAGGGTGACCGCGACGTAGTACACGAGCTTGCGCATCTAGTAACTCCATCTGTAGTACTATGGTTGAAGTAGTTTGAACCGTACAACTACAACTGGAGTGGTGTCAAATGGTGCGGAGGAACGACCAGCGGCGGGCGGCGCTCGTCGACGCGGCGATCGAGGTTCTGGCGCGCGAGGGGGCGCGCGGGCTGACGTTTCGCGCGGTCGACGGGGAGGCCGGCGTGCCCGCGGGCACCGCGTCGAACTACTTCGCCAACCGGGACGAGCTTTTCACCCAGGCCGGTGCTCGGGTGTACGAGCGGCTGCAGCCCGACGACGACTCGATCCCGCCGGCGCGCGGCGATCGGGAGTCGTACGCCCAGTTGATGCGCGAGCTGGTCAGCCGGGTCGCGGCGTTTCGCACGGGATATCTCGCGTTGCTGGAACTCCGGCTCGAGGCCACTCGGCGGCCGGAGTTGCGCAAGGTGCTGACGGAGCGGGTCCGCGCGGATGTCGACGCGAATGTCGCGTACCACGAAGCCTCCGGGCTGCCCGGCGACGCCACGGCGGTCAAGCTGCTGATCCTCGCGTTGAACTGGTTGATCGTCGAACAGCTGACGCTGCCGGATGTTTTCTCCGAGGCGGAGCGGGAGCAATTGATCACCGCGGCCGTCGAACGCATCGTCGCCGTTGAATAGGTTAGCCTAGCCTTGCTTCCGGTGGTCGAGGTGCGGTGCAATGAGGTATGGACCTGTACTCGATCGGCGAGGTGTCGGCGCGCTTCGACGTGCCGGTGTCGACGCTGCACTACTGGGAGAGCTGCGGCCTGATCGAGCCGCACCGCCGCTCCGGCTGGCGGTTCTACGACCAGGACCAGCTCTACCGGATCGCGCTGATCCGCGTCTGGCGCGAAACCGGCCACCTGAGTCTCGACGACATCGCGGTGCTGCTCAACGCACCCGGCCAGACCGGCGACTGGCGGAGCACGGTCGCCGCCCGGATCGAGGCGATCCAGGAGCAGGTGACGCGGCTGCTCGACGCGCAGTCGTACCTGCAGCACCTCGTGCGGTGCCAGCACGACGGGCCGCTGGACGAGTGCCCGCATTTCCGGGCCGGAATCGACCTGCCGGTCGCGAAGGCGGTCAAGTAGACCGGCAGTGGTGCCGTCTCGTGGCACCGGATTTCCTCCGTGGCACCACGCTATGACCTGGCCTTTTACTGTAGTCGGTGCCGAAGTGATGCCAAACTGAGCCACCATGGCTTGTGATGGTGCCAAGCGTGTGCCATAGTGGTGCCATGGACTTGACCACGTACGTAAGCAACCTCGGGCGGGAATTCGCGACGCTGGCCGAGGCCGGCGGCGAAGAGGGACGCGCGCTGGTCGAGCGGCTCACCGGATCGCTCGAATCGGCGATCCGGATGACCCTCCTGGACACCCTGTCCGGCGCCGTCGACGAGATCACCCGGGACCTCGCGCCCGGCTCGGTCGAACTGCGCCTGCGCGGCCGCGACCCGAACTTCGTCGTGACCGCGCCGCCCGCCGAACCCGCTCAGTCCGCCGCGCCCGCGGCCGAACCGGCGGCGGAGGCCGAACCGCTGTTCTCCGAGGACGGCCCGTCCGCGCGGATCAACGTGCGGCTGCCCGAACAGCTCAAGGCCGCGGTCGAGGAGGCCGCCGCCAAGGAGGGCCGTTCGGTCAACGCCTGGCTCGTCCGGGCGGCCACCGCGGCGCTGCAGCAGCGGCCCGAACGCGAACAGCGGTTCGAGACCCCCGGCGGCACGTTTTCCAAGCAGAGCTTTACCGGCTGGGTCCGGTAGCCCCGTTTTCCGCTAATTCCTTCACCCGTCTCTGACCTGCGGAGACGGCACACCCAATACCGATGTGGGGACAACCATGCCTGAATTCGCTACGCCCGACCCGATTTCCGTCACGCTCGAGCTCGGCGTCGGCCAGGTCCGGTTCGCCGCGAGCGACCGCGCCGACACGGTCGTCGACGTCCGCCCGACCGACGAGACGGACTCCTCCGACGTGAAGACCGCCAAGCAGGTCCGCGTCGACTACAGCAACGGCACGCTGCACATCACCGGCCCGAAGATGCGGGCGTTCGACTTCTCCCGCAAGACCCGTTCGGTCGACGTGACGGTCGAACTGCCTACCGGCTCGCGGATTTCCGCCGAGGTGCAGGCGGGGGCGTTCCAGAGCACCGGACAGCTCGGGCAGTCCCGGTTCAAGACCGCCGCCGGGAACGTCAGCCTCGACCGCACCGGCCCGCTGCGCGTCGACACCTCGGTCGGCCATGTCACGGTCGAGGGCGTCGCGGGCGACGCCGAGGTCGCCACCTCGTCCGGCAAGGTCCGGCTCGGCCCGGTCGACGGGACCGCCGTGGTCAAGAACTCCAACGGGGACACCACGATCGAGTCCGCGGCCGGTGACGTGCGGGTGCGCGCGGCCAACGGCGACATCACCGTCGAACACGCCGGCGCCGGGGTCGACGCGAAAACGTCCAACGGCGCCATCCGGCTCGGCGAGGTCGTCCGCGGTTCGGTCCTGCTCGAGAGCGCGATCGGCGACCTGCGGATCGGGATCGCCGAGGGCACCGCGGCCTGGCTCGACGTGAAGACCAACTTCGGCCACGTGCGCAACCAGCTCGAGACGTCGGCCAGCCCGGGCGAGTCCAAGGAGACCGTCGAGGTCCGCGGGCACACCGCGTTCGGCGAGATCGTCATCCACCGCTCCTGATCCCAGTTTTGGAGAAACCCATGTCCAGCAACCATTCCCGGCCTGCCATCGCCGCGACCGGACTCCGCAAATCCTTCGGGGACCACGTCGTGCTCGACGGCATCGACCTCACCGTCGCCCGCGGCACGGTCTTCTCGCTGCTCGGCGCGAACGGCGCGGGCAAGACCACCACGGTGAAGATTCTGTCCACATTGATCAATGCCGACGCCGGCGCGGCGCAGGTCGCCGGATACGACCTGGCCGCGGAGGCGGACGGGGTGCGCGCCTCGATCGGCGTCACCGGGCAGTTCTCCGCCGTCGACAATCTGCTGACCGGCGAGGAAAACCTGCTCCTGATGGCCGATCTGCACCACCTCGACCGGACCGCCCGGCGGCAGCGCACGGACGAACTGCTCGAACAGTTCGATCTCGTCGAAGCGGCCAAGAAACCGGTGTCGACCTACTCCGGCGGCATGCGGCGTCGTCTCGACCTCGCGCTGACGCTGGTCGGCAGCCCGCAGGTGATTTTCCTCGACGAGCCGACCACCGGCCTCGACCCGCGCAGCCGCCGGGCGATGTGGGAAATCGTGCGCAAGCTGGTGTCCGGCGGGGTCACGATTTTCCTTACTACGCAATACCTCGAAGAGGCCGACGAACTGGCCGACCGGATCGCGGTGCTCGACCACGGGCGGATTGTCGCCGAAGGCACCGCGGAAGAACTGAAGCGGCAAATTCCGGGCGGGCACGTTCAATTGCGTTTCGCAGAAGAGGCCGACCTCGTGGACGCCCAGCGTGCGCTGAGCGAGTCGTCGCGGCAGAACGACGCGCTGGTGCTGCGCGTGCCGAGCGACGGCAGTCTGCAGTCGCTCAAGGCGTTGATCGACCAGCTCGACGCGTTGTCGGTGAAGGTCGGCGAACTGTCCGTGCACACTCCCGATCTCGACGACGTTTTCCTTGCCCTCACTGGCAACTCGACTGACGAAAAGGTGACTTCCCGATGACTGCCCCCGCTCTCGCCCGACCGGACCTGCGCTTCCACCCGGTGCGCGATTCGCTGACCATGCTGCGCCGGAACCTCAAGCACATGCTCCGGTATCCGTCGCTGACGATCATGCTCGTCGGAATGCCGGTGGTGTTCCTGCTGCTGTTCGTTTATGTTTTCGGCGGCACCCTAGGCGCCGGACTAGGCGGGGCAGGCGGCGGCAGAGCCGAATACGCCAACTTCGTCGCGCCGACGATTCTGCTGATGACCATTACCGCCACCGTGCAGGGAACGGCGATTTCGGTGGCGATGGACTTGACCGAAGGGGTCATCGCCCGGTTCCGGACCATGCACATCGCGCGGGTTTCGGTGCTGACCGGGCACGTGCTCGGCAGTGTGCTGCAAGCGTTGTTCGGGCTCGTGGTGGTCACCGGGGTCGCGTTGCTGGTCGGGTTCCGGCCCGCCGCCGGGGTCGGTTCGTGGTTCGCCGCGGTCGGGTTCCTCGTGGTGGTGGCGCTCGCGCTGGTGTGGCTGTGCGTCGCGCTCGGACAGGTGAGCAAGAGCGTCGAATCGGCCAGCAACACGCCGATGCCGTTGCTGCTCCTGCCTTTCCTCGGCAGCGGATTCGTGCCGGCCGATTCGATGCCGGGCGCGCTGCGGTGGTTCGCCGAATACCAGCCGTTCACGCCGATCATCGAAACCCTGCGCGCGCTGCTGCTCGACCGGCCGCTCGGCAATCACCTGTGGTTCGCGCTCGGCTGGTGCGCCGTCATGGGCATCGGCGGCTATCTCTGGTCCAAGAAGCTTTTCAATCGCGAATACGCGCGCTGAAAGGGGTATGGGGGATGATGGACGAGGAGATCGTGCAAGGGGTTCCGACGGGGCGGGCGCCGGGTTGCCCGTTCGATCCGCCGCCTTCGCTGACCGCGGTGCGGGAGCGGGCCCCGCTGACGCGGATGGCGTTCCCGGACGGCCACGTCGGCTGGCTGGCCACCGGGCACGCGGAGGTCCGGGCGATTCTGGGGGACCAGCGGTTCAGCAACCGGTACGAATTGTGGCACTATCCGTTTCCCGGAATGGAGGAATACCCGGAACTGCCGCCGGCTCCGGTCGGGGACATGACGGGGATCGACGCGCCGGAGCACACGCGGTTCCGGAAGCTGCTGACGGGGAAGTTCACGGTCCGGCGGATGCGGTTGCTCAGCGATCGCGTGGCCGAGGTCGCGGAAGAGTACCTGGACGCGATGGAGAAAACCGGGCCCGGGGTCGATCTTCTCGAGGCCTATGCGTATCCGGTGCCCGCGGTGATGATTTGCGAATTGCTCGGGGTGCCTTATTCGGATCGGGCTTCTTTTCTCGGCGACGCGGCGGCGATCAGCGATGTTGATCTTTCCGAAGAGGAGAGGATGACTGCTTATGGACAGCTGCAGGAGTATGTGGCTTCGCTGGTGCCGGCTAAGCGGGCCACGCCCACGGACGACCTCTTCAGCGACCTGACCAGCAGCGATCTGACCGACGAGGAACTGGCCGGGCTGGGGACGTTCCTGCTGGCGGCCGGGCTCGACACGACGGCGAACATGCTGGCGCTGGGGACTTATGCGCTGTTGTGCCATCCCGAGCAGTGGGCGGTGGTCCGGGACGAACCGGCGGCCGCCGGCGGGGCGGTCGAGGAGCTGATGCGGTACCTGTCCGTCGCGCATACCGGAGTGCGGGCCGCGCTGGAGGACGTCGAGGTCGGCGGGCAGGTGATCCGGGCCGGGGAGACGGTGGTGCTGTCGGTGCAGGCGGCCAACCGGGATCCGCGGAAGTTCGCACGGCCGGACGAGCTGGACGTGCGGCGGTCGGCGGTGGGGCATGTCGGGTTTGGGCATGGGATTCATCAGTGTCTGGGGCAGCAGTTGGCGCGGGTGGAGATGACGGTGGCGTTGCCTGCGTTGGTACGGAGGTTTCCTCGGTTGCGGGTGGACGGGGAGGTGCGTTTGCGGCCTGAGTTGCAGAATATTTACGGGGTGCAGAGGTTGCCGGTTGCGTGGTGATTGTGGGTTGCGTTGTGGGTTGCTTGTGGTTCAGGGGACTCCCTCGCTTTTGATTGTTTAGCACTGGCTCGGCGCTATCAAGGGCGCCTTCGGCGTCGCTGCGCGATGGCCGCTGGCGCGTCCACCCTTGACAGCGCCGAGCCAGTGCTAACTGCGGCGGGGGCGAGGGGCGGGGGTGGAGTGGTCGTTTGTGGTGCGTTGGGTGGGAGGGTGGCGGTCGTGGGTGTGGTGGATGCGGATGTGGTGGGTGCGGGGGTTCGGGAGCTGGGGGTTTCTGGTGGGGTGGTGATTGTGCATTCGTCGTTGTCTGCGTTGGGGAGAGTTGAGGGTGGCGCGGATGCGGTGGTTCGGGGGTTGTTGAGGGCTGCGGGGACCGTCGTGGTGCCTGCGTTTACGCCGCAGGTGGCGGATCCGTTTCCGGACTACGTGGGGGCGGGGGACGCGTCGGCAGCCGCTGGCGTATGCGGTGGGGCCCGGGTCTCCGTTCGAGTGGCTGTATCGGGAGGAGGCGCTGATCGTGCTGCTCGGGGTCGGGCATGACCGGAACTCGTTCCTGCACTACGCCGAATCGCTCGTGCCGCGTCATCGGCGGAAGGTCCGGCGGTTTCCGTACCTGGTGGACGGCGAGCGGGTGTGGGTGCGGACCGACGACGTGGGGGACGACAACGGGCGCTTCTTTCCTCAGGTCGGGGCGGAATTCGAGGAGACGGGCGGGGTGCGGCGCGGGAAGATCGGCGGCGCGGACTGTCAGGTAATGGACTGTGTACCGTTCGTAGGGTTCGCGCGGCGGAGGCTGGCAGAGCTGCTGCGGTGAAACCGGCACCTATACTCGGGCGTTGTGACTGAAGGGTTCTCGCAGGTGCTAGGGCGCTGCCAGGCGTTCCTGGAGGAACGGCAGCCGCCGACGCCGTGTCTGGTCGTGGACCTCGACGTCGTGCGCGGGAATTGCGAGCGGCTCCGGCGGGTGCTGCCGGAAGCGCGGATGTACTACGCGGTCAAGGCCAATCCGGCGCCGGAGGTGGTGCGGGTCCTTCGGCAGGCTGGGGCGGGGTTCGATGTCGCGGGGCGCGAGGAGATCGAGTTGTGTCTCGCGCAAGGGGTGCGGCCGGAGTTGCTGTCCTATGGCAACACGGTGAAGAAGGCACGGGACATCGAATTCGCCCACCGGGCCGGGGTTCGGCGGTTTGCCTTTGACAGCTTGGCGGAGCTGGAGAAGATCGCGGAGTTCGCGCCGGGGGCGACTGTTTCGTGCCGGATCCTCGTGGACAGTCCTGGGTCGCAGACGCCGTTCGGGCGCAAGTTCGGATGCGACCCCGCGATGGCGGTCGAGTTGCTCGTGCGGGCCGCGGAGCTGGGGCTGGATCCGGAGGGGGTCGCGTTTCACGTGGGGTCGCAGCATGTCGACCCGCGGGCTTGGGAAGTCGGGATCGCGGCCGCGGGTGAGGTGACGCGTGCGGTGGCGGAGCGCGGGGTTTCCCTGCGGGGATTGAATATCGGCGGCGGGTTTCCGGTGGGCTATCGGACCGAGCCGCCGCCGTTGGCGGAGTATGCGGCGGTTATTCGCGAATCGGTGGGGCGGCATTTCGCGGTGGCGCCCGAGTTGTCGTACGAGCCGGGGCGGGCGGTGGTTGCCTCGGCGGGGGTGATTCGCAGCGAGGTGGTGCTGGTTTCGCGCAAAGCCGAGGCGGACGAGAAACGCTGGGTGTACCTCGACATCGGCCGGTACGGCGGGCTGGCCGAGACAGAAAACGAGGCGATCGCGTACCGGCTGGTCACCGCGCATGACGGCGGTCCGGACGGGCCGGTCGTGGTCGCGGGGCCGACCTGCGACGGGGACGACGTGCTTTATCAGCGCACGCCGTATCGGTTGCCGTTGGCGTTGCGGGCCGGGGATTACGTCGACATTCCGGACACCGGCGCGTATACGCAAAGTTATTCTTCGGTGTCGTTCAACGGGTTTTCGCCGTTGCGGTCGTACTTCGTCGGCGGGGAGGCCGGCGGGGTCGGGGAATTCGCCGGCCGGCACGTGCTGGCCGAGTTTTCCGGGATGTCCGCGGAGTTGCTCGACGATCCGGCGGTGTTGTGCGAGAGCCTGGAACGTGCGCTGGACAAGGCCGGCGCGACGGTGTGCGAAGTGACGTACAAGCAGTTCGAACCGCACGGGGTGACGGCGATGGCGTTGCTGTCGGAGTCGCACGCTTCGATTCACACGTATCCGGAGCGCGGGGCGGCGTTCGTGGACGTGTTCACCTGCGGGCGCAAGGCGGATCCGGAGCTGGCGGTTCAGATGCTGCGGGATTTGCTCGGCGCGAGCGTTTCCCGGGTCACCACTATCCACAGAGGACAGGAAGACAGTTGAACATCGAGGAACCGGTCGGCGCGGGGTTGCTGCGGCAGTGGCACGTTTCGGACGTGCTGGTCGACACGCGGACCGCCTACCAGCACCTGGTGATCGGCAAAACGGCGCAGGGGATTTCGCTGTTCTGCGACGACGAGCGGCAAAGCACCGAGTTCAGCCAGTTGGTATATCACGAGGCGTTGCTGGTCCCGGCACTGCTGCTGGCGTCCACTGTGGACCGCGTGCTGGTGGTCGGGTCCAGCGAAGGCGTGGTATGTCAGATCGCGGCCGAGGCGGGGGCTTCGGTCGACCACGTGGACATCGACGCCGAGGCGGTCCGGCTTTGCGCGGAACATCTTCCCTACGGGTACACGCCGGCTGAGCTGGCCCGGGCGGAGCGCGGCGAGGGGCCGGTCGGGGTGCACTATGCCGATGGGTGGGAGTACGTCCACGCTTGCGCCGAGAAGTACGACGTGGTGCTGGTGGATCTGCCGGACGAGCAGGACGACGTTGACGCGCAGCACAATCGGTTGTACGGCAAGGAATTCCTGGCGCGGTGCCGGTCGTTGCTGACGCCCGGGGGAGTAGTGGCGTACCAGGGCGGATGCCCGACGTTGTGGCGGAACTCCACGCTGGTGAAGTGCTGGCGGCGGTTCGAGGAAGTCTTCCCGGCGCCGGTCTACTTCGGGTCGCCGGAGCATGAGTGGGCGTTCTTCTTCGGCACGAACGGGGAAGCGTCGGTGGAGACGATGGTGGAGCGGCTGCCGAGGTTGGCATATCAACCGGTGTCGATTGACGCACCAACCCTGCGCGGGGCGACGGTGCCGCCGATCAGTCTTCGCCGATGAGGGCGCACCGCGGATGATCAGTGGCCGGAGAACCACCCCGGCAGGTCCAGGCGCGCGGACTCCGGGGAGGTGACCTTCCGCAGGTCGTCCTCCAGCGCGCGAAGCCGTCCGGCGCCCAGCGTTTCCGCCCATTCGGCCCGCAGCCGGTCGAAGATCCGGGCCGAGGCGGCCAGGCAGTCCAGGCCCCGGTCGGTCAGCCGCACCAGCATGCGGCGGCCGTCGCCGGGGTCGCGTTCCCGGTGGACGTACCCGAGCCGTTCCAAGGTATCGATCGTCTTGCCCGCGGCTTGTTTCGTGACCCCGAGCGTGCGGCCCAGTTCCACGGCGGTCGTGCCAGACGGGCCGATCGCCTGGAAGACGAAGCCGTGCATCGGACGCACGTCGGGGTGACCCTGCTTCGCCAGTTCGGCGTGCAGGCTGTCGATCAGGCTGCGGAAGCCGAACAGCAGGCGCAGCGGCAGCTCGTATCCGGGCGGATCGCTTGACATGGGTAGACAACCTCGTTGACTATATGGACAACCTGATTGTCTACCTTAACGGGGAGCGCAGCATGCCGGTAATCCGGGAGAGCCGTCGGACGGAGACGTCCAACGCGGTGATGACGACGCTGGCGTCGCCGACGCAAGGCGGCAGCCAGCAGGCGGTCTGGAGAGTGGAGATGGCGCCCGGCGCGGTCGGGCCGGTGCACACGTTCGACACCGAGCAGGTGTGGACGATTCTCGACGGCGGTGCGGAGGTCACGGTGAGCGGCGTCGTCGAGACTGTGGAGAAGGGGGAGACGGTGGTGCTGCCCGCCGACGCGGAGCGGCAGGTGCGGGCGGACGCGCGCAGCGGCATGGTGGCGATCGTGTGCGCGCCGGGGAGCACGCGGGTGTATCGGACGGGCGTGGTGCCTGCCTGCGCGACCGCCGACGGGGACAAGATTCTTCCGGACTGGGTGGCCTGAGCTGTGGCGGGCGTCACGGAATGTTCCGCGATCTTGAGCGCTACAACGGATATGTCTGCTCCCACCACGCCAGAAGAGTCCGCCTCGGTCGTTCCCGTTCTGGACGACTTCGACTTCCCGCTCGTCGACGGCGCCGCCTGCCGGATCGACGACCCGGACTGCGAAGCCTGCCAGTAACCGCGCACGCACGGAGGAATCCGGTGCGTGACAAGTGGTAACAACACGAGTGACCGGTCGGTGACGGCTCGGGAAACACGGTAACCGCCGGCCGGTCCGGCGGTTACCGTCGTTCTCGTGCCGTTGACATTGATCAAAGGTCAATTCCGGGTCGTCGGGGCCTCGCCGGACGGGGATTCGGTGCGGTTCTATCCCGATCGCGCCGACGCGTTTTCCGCCGCGCACCTGAGGGTGCGGACGAATTCCCGCGGCGGGGTGCAGTTGCGCCTCGACGGGATCGACGCGCTCGAAACGCATTACCGGCCGCGGGTCGCCGGGGCCGAGTTGTGGCGGCAGCCCCGGGAGCTGGCCGACGCCGCCGGGGCGGAACTGTTGCGGTACCTCGGTTTCACGAAGGTCGAGCGCGACGAAGGCGGCCGCGTTTCCACCAGCACGCCGGGGGAGACGAGCGGGCACATCCTGACCCGGTTCGCCGACAAGTACGGCCGCGCGGTCGCGTTCGCGTTTCCCGGGCAGCGCGCGGGGCGTTCCACGGACGGCGGATCCGTGCATCTTGATCCGAAAGCGCTGAAGGCGTCGGCGAATTTCCGTCTGCTCGAAACCGGGCTGGCATATCCGACGTTCTACTCCAAGCTGTACCCGGATCTCCGGCAGGCGATGGCCGACGCGGCGGTCGCGGCGCGCACCGCGGGCAAGGGCGTGTGGGAGCACGACGTGACCACCAGCGGGTTCCGGCTGACCAGCCGCGCTCAATTGCGCGACCAGGTGGTGCTGTTGCCGAAACTGTTCCGCCGGCTGGCCGATTACCTGAGCCTGGACGAGACCGGCGGGGTTTCGCTCGCCGGGTTCGCGGACTACGTCGACACCCGCGACGACCGGCTTTTCACCATTCCCGACGGGCACGCCACGGAACTCAGCACGCTCCTGTCGGTCCGGCGGCAGACCTTGAAGCTCACGATTCCGCCGGAGCAGATCGTGTTCCAAGAGGCTTGACCGGCTGCCGCAGGACGGTCTTCAGCTTGTCCGGCGCGGTGCGGCGCGGGTCGCTTAAATAAATCTCGTGATGGTCGCCGTTGAAGGTCAGGCCGTGCTCGGGAAGATATTCGTCGTGGAGCCGGTGCAGCGTCGGCGTTTCGTCGTCGTATGAGCCGAGGTGCAGAATCTGGACGCTGGCGCCTTCGGTCAACGTGCGCAGCCGGACTTCGGCGAGCGCCGGATTGTCCTTCTTCTTCGCGACGCTTTCGGCGGCTTCCCGGACCATCTCCTCGGTGACCCAGTCCGGCTGATTGATCAGCATCGTCCAGTCCCACTTCGCTTTGTCCCGGGCAACGAAGACGGCCGGGTCGTCGGCTCGCCACAGCCCTTCGAGAGGTCCGACGACGAAGTCCCGGCCGAGGTTTTTCTTGCTGGCGAACTTGATCGAGTACGCGATTCCGTACAGCGCTTCGACGGCGTTCTGGTACTCCGGCGCGGTGTTCGGGTCTCCGTGCCCGTCGACGGCGAGGTACTGCAGCGCGGGGACGTCCACGACGGTGAAGTCCTTGGACGACGGCGAGTACAGCGCGCGGTGGGCCTTCTTGACGTCGTACTTCTCCATCGCGGTCTCCTTGGCGAGGACGGTTTCGGTCCAGGTGAGGTCGGCCGTGAGCATCGCTTCGCTGTAGTCGAAGATCGCTGCCGCGGCGTCGGGGAGGGGTTCTTGGCGGGCGCGCGTCGCCTGGACTTCGGCGAGTTGTTCGCGGACCGCGGCTAATCGCGCGGTCAATCCGGAACGCACTTCCGCGTCCGGCAGGACCGGGCTGTTGGCCATGGCGATGAGGACGCGCGCGTGGACCGGCGTGAGTGCGGCGAGTGCTTCGCGGGTGGCGTCCGCGCAGAGTTCGACGCCGGCCGGGGTGGCTTGGAAGGTCGCCCGCGATTTTCCGGAGCGGGGAGCGCCGGTGGTTTCGATCAGGCCGCGCTTGGCCAGTTTGTCGAGGATGTAATAGATCGAGGAGAAGCCGAGCGCGGTCCACGCGCGGATGCCGCGGTCTTCGATCACCCGCTCCAGCTCGTAGCCGTGCCGGGGCTGCTCGACAAGCAGGCCGAGGACGGTCAGTTCGGCGTCGGTGAGGGCGGGCACCTCGCTATTCTAGTACTAGAATAGTTGGGCCTCCAAGACCGCGACCTCCGGCGCCGGGTCGAAGCCGTGTCCGACCAGCCAGTGGACGACCCGCAGGCTGCGCAGCGACCACCAGGCCCGGAGGACGTCGAGGTCGACGTCGGCACCGTAGCCGGCCAGGACGTCGGGGAGGTGTTCCTGGTGGGCGAGCGTCAGGGCGGCGAGGTCGAACAGCGCGTCGCCCTGGGCGGCTTCGGACCAGTCGAGGACGCCGGTCACCTCGTCGTTCTCGACGAAGATGTGCGCGACCTGAAAGTCGCCGTGGGTGAACGCCGGGGTCCACGGGCGCAGCGCGGCCTTGGCGATCTTGTGGTTGCGGGTGACCAGGTCGGCGGGGAGGACGTCGTTCGCGATCAGCCGCGCGCATTCGCGGTCGACGTTCTCGGCGAGTTCGTCGGGGTCCCAGCCAGGCGACGGCGGCAGCGGCGCCTCGTGCAGTTTCCGGGCGGCGGCGCCCGCGGCGGCCCAGGCCTCCGGCGACGCGGTCGACGGCTTGCCGGGGCGGCCGAGTTCGCGTCCGGGCAGGGCGGCGAGCGCGAGCACGGGCGGGTTGCGCCAGAGGATTTCCGGAGTCGGCACCGGGGCCAGCGCCATCGCCGCGACCTCGGCGTCGGCGCGCGCCTGATCGGTGTCGACCTTCAGGAACACGTCGCCGACGCGCAGGGTCGCGCGCTCGTGGTGGGCGACGATGATCTCGATCTCCTCCATGGCCGCGATTGTCACGAAGACGATCACGGAAGTCACCGGGTTTTCCGGCCCGGCTCACCCCCGCAGCCTCGGATCGTGCGAAGGGTCCGCGTACATCGGCGGACAGCCCTGGAGAACGGCTTCCGGCCGCAGTTCGTAATGCCACGGTTCGTTCCGGTAGATCTGGCACAGTCCATACGCGGCACCGTGTTCGGCAAGCCAGGCCGTGGCTTCGGAGGGGCCGAGGTCGATCGCGTTCCCCAAGACGTGCGCGGACCGGTCCGCGGTCGCTACCCAGCGAGCGGCTTCCCGCTCCGAGCCGTACTTGGCGATCGCTTTGCGGCGAAGCTGATTCTGATACTCCGGGGAACGCCAGCCGCTGTTGACGCGGAACTCGATGCCGTCCTCGGCGGCGTCCTTCGCCGCTCGGCGCAGCGCCTCCAGGAACACCGGGTCGAGATTGGCCACGGCCGGAATCTCGGCGAACACCGTCGTGCCGTGGGGGACGGCACCGTCCGCTTCGCTCAGTGCGCCACGACGGCGAAGCACCTGGCGGACGGTTCGCCGGAAGCCGGCGAGAGCCGGACGTCGTGCTGATTCGCTGCGGGTCATGGCGTTCAGCCAAGGCGAACCGGTGTTGCCAGCGCGTACGCGGTTTCGAATATGCCAGCGATACGCGCCTGCTCGTAGCATCGAGCCCATGCGGGTGCTGATCGTCGAGGACGAGCCCTACCTGGCCGAGGCCATCCGGGACGGGTTGCGGCTGGAAGCGATCGCGGCCGACCTCGCCGGGGACGGCGACACCGCGCTGGAAATGCTGAGCGTCAACGCGTACGACATGGCGGTGCTGGACCGGGACATCCCCGGTCCGTCGGGCGACGAGATCGCGAAACGCGTCGTCGCGTCCGGCAGCGGCATGCCGATCCTGATGCTGACCGCCGCCGACCGGCTCGACGACAAGGTCTCCGGGTTCGAACTCGGGGCCGACGACTACCTCACCAAACCGTTCGAGATGCGGGAACTGGTGCTCCGGCTGCGTGCGCTCGACCGCAGGCGCGCGTACAACCGGCCGCCGGTGCGGGAAATCGCGGGGCTGAAGCTGGACCCGTTCCGCCGCGAGGTCTACCGGGACGGCCGGTACGTCGCGCTGACCCGGAAGCAGTTCGCCGTGCTGGAGGTGCTCGTCGCGGCCGAGGGAGGGGTGGTCAGCGCCGAGGAACTGCTCGAGCGGGCCTGGGACGAGAACGCGGACCCGTTCACCAACGCCGTCCGCATCACGGTCTCGGCGCTGCGCAAACGGCTCGGCGAACCGTGGCTGGTCGCGACCGTGCCGGGGGTCGGCTACCGCATCGACGACGGATCGGACGGCGGATGATCCGCGAGCCCGGGATGAGCGTCCGGCTCAAACTGACCCTCAGCTACGCCGGATTTCTCCTGCTCGCCGGGACGCTGCTGCTCGGCGCGGTGGCCGTGTTCCTGCTGGACTACCAGAACCGGGCGCTGGAAGTGATGCCGGTGGTGATGGCGCCGTCCGGCCGCGACCTGATCAAGGACTTCGCGCCGGACGCGGCCGTCGTGATGCTGTTCCTGCTGGTCTTCGGCCTGCTGGGCGGCTGGGTCCTCGCCGGGCGCATGCTCGCCCCGCTGAACCGGATCACCGCCGCGACCCGGCGGGCCGCGACCGGGTCGCTGGCGCACCGGATCGAATTGGAAGGCCGCGACGACGAGTTCCGCGAACTCGCCGACAGCTTCGACGCCATGCTCGCCCGCCTCGACGCGCACGTCGCCGAACAGCGGAGATTCGCCGCCAACGCCTCCCACGAACTGCGCACCCCGCTGGCGATCACGCAGAGCCTGCTCGAAGTCGCCCGCGACGATCCGGACCGCGACGTCGGCGAACTCCACGAGCGGCTCCGCGTCGTGAACGCCCGGGCGATCGAACTCACCGAAGCGTTGCTGCTGCTCAGCCGCGCGGATCAGCGGTCGTTCACCCGGGAGCCGGTCGACCTGTCGCTGCTGGCGGAAGAAGCCGCCGAGACGCTGTTGCCGCTGGCCGAGAAGCACGGCGTGACCATCGAGACCTCGGGCGACATCACCGCCGTGCGCGGGTCTCGGGCGCTGTTGCTGCAGCTGACCACGAACCTGCTGCACAACGCCATCGTGCACAACCTGCCGGAAGGCGGGACCGTGCGGGTCCGCACCACCGCCAGCGCGACGTCGAGCACGCTCGTCGTGGAAAACACCGGCGAGGAAGTCAGCCCGGAGCGGATCTGGACGTTCACCGAGCCGTTCCAGCGCGGCACCGAGCGGGTCCGCCGGGACCACTCTGACCACGCGGGGGTCGGGCTCGGCCTGGCGATCGTGAAGAGCATCGCGCAGGCGCACGACGGGACGCTTTCGCTGGCGCCGGGCGCGACTGGCGGCCTTCGGGTGACGGTGCGGCTACCTGGCGGGTCGATGTCGTTCGGCGATGGCCAGGACGTGGCGCGCTAGGACGGTTCCGGCGTTGGGTGCTCCGGTCGCGGAGGCGCGGGCGGACATCGCCGTGATGCGGGCCGGGTCGGCGAGGATCGGGAGCAGGGCGGATTCGATCCAGGCCGGGGTGAGGTCGGCGTCGTGGACCAGCAGCGCGCCGCCGGCCGCGACGACCGGGCCGGCGTTCAGGCGTTGTTCGCCGCCGCGGTCGGGCAGCGGGACGAACGCGGCGGGGAGCCCGACGGCGGCCAGCTCGGCGCAGGTCATCGCGCCGGAACGGCAGAGCGCGAAATCGGCCGCGGCGTAGGCGTACTGCATTTCGTCGACGAACGGCAGGACCGCATACGACGGGTCGTCGGCTTCGACGGTGTGCTGCGGGCCGGTGAGGTGCAGGACTTGCACCCCGGCCGCCAGCAGCGCGGCAGCCGCGCCGGACGCGGCGGCGTTGATCGATTTGGCGCCTTGCGAACCGCCGGTGACCAGCAGCACCGGACCGTCGGGGCGGAGGCCGAACCGGCGGCGGGCTGCTTCGCGGGCTGCGGGACGGTCGAGTCCGGTGATCGCCGGACGCAGCGGGATCCCGATCGCGGTGCCGTGTTTCAACCGGACGTCCGGGGAGGCGGTGTACACGTGCGGGGTCAAAAGCGCGGCCAGGCGATTGGCCGCGCCGGGCCGGACGTTCGCCTCGTGGACGACGATCGGCAGCCGGCGTTGGCGGGCGGCCAGGTAGGCCGGGGCGGCGACGTAGCCGCCGAAGCCCACTACGACGTCCGCGCGGACCCGGTCGAGCACCGTCCCGGCGGCCCGGATCGCCTGGCGCAGCCGGGACGGGGTGTGCAGCAGGGCCCGGGTTGCCTTGCGCGGCAACGGGACCGGCGGGATGAGTTCGAGCGGGTAGCCGCGGGCCGGGATCAGCGTCGTGTCCAGGCCGCGGACGGTGCCGAGCGCGGTGATCTCGGCGGCGGGAGCCAGCTGTCGCAGTGCGTCGGCGAAGTTCAGCGCGGGTTCGATGTGCCCGGCTGAATGGCCTCCGGCGACGACGACGCGTGGTGGTTGAGCGTCCATTTAGGCGACGGGGAAATCGAAGTAGGTGTCTGGGTAGGGCTCGTCCTTCAGCGTGTAGTGCCACCACTCGGCTTCGTAGGCGGCGAAACCGCAGTCCTCCATGACGGAACGGAGATGCTGCCGGTTCGCTGCCTCGGCCGAGGGGAGGCCGGGCGCGCCGTGGTGGGAGACGACGTCCATCAGGTCGAAGCCGCCGCCCATGGGAACGAGTTCGCCGGTGTCCAGGTAGTACAGCGTCAAATCCACTGTGCTGCCACGGGTGTGCCCGGATTTGGCTGCCACGTAACCGTTTTCGAACATCTCCGTGCGATTGAGGTTCGGGTAGTGCTGACGCTTTGTCCGGCCGTCCTCCGGTTGTTTCGCCCAGCGGAGGAAGCAGTCCACGGCGCGCTGCGGCCGGTAGCCGTCCCAGATCAGCAGGCCGAAGCCCAGCGTCGCGGCCTTGTCCTGCGCGCTTTGCAGTGCGGCGCACAAGGCTTCGGTGCCGATGATCCGGTTCGCCAGGTAGCCGTCGACCGGTTTGCCGGTGAAGTTGTCCCAGGTGGCGTACTTGGCGTCCCAGCGGATCCCGGGCGCGGCCTCGTCGAGGTAGGCGAACCCGGGCTTCATCGGGGCGTCCCGGCCAACGCGAGCGACACCATCCGGTCGAGCAGTTCGGGGAACGACAGCCCAGCCGCCGCCATCATCCGCGGATAGCGGCTGTAGGAAGTCAGCCCGGGGAAGGTGTTGACCTCGTTGAGCATGGCGGTGCCGTCTTCCAGCAGGAACAGGTCGACGCGGGCGAGTCCTCGGCAGCCCAGCGCGCGGTAGATGGTCCGCGCGGTCGCCTGGACCCGGGCGCGGGCCTCGGCCGAGATGTCCGCGGGGACGAGGATGGTCGAGTTCTCGGAGCCGCTTTCCGGGTTGTCCTCCTGGTGGATCTTGAAGAACCCGTGCGACAGCCGGATCTGGTCCGGTTCGCCGACGATCAGGTCCGCGCCGTTGCCCAAGACCGCGCAGCCGACCTCGCTGCCTTCGACCGCTTCCTCGATCAGCACCTTGGAGTCGAACCGCGCCGCGTCCGCGATCGCGGCCGGCAGGTCCTCCTCGCGCGAGACCTTGGTGACCCCGAACGACGAACCGGACCGGGCCGGTTTCACGAAGACGGGGTAGGCGAACTTGCCCGCGTCGAGGTCCTCGTCCGCCCGGCCGGCCCAGAAGTTCGGCGTGGCGATGCCCGCGCTGTCGACCACCAGGTAGGCGAGGGATTTGTCCATGCACAGCGCGGAACTCTGCACGTCGCAGCCCGCGTACGGGATTCCGGACAGCTCCAGCAGGCCCTGCATCGCGCCGTCCTCGCCGAGTTTGCCGTGCAGCACCGGCAGCACCACGTCCAGCCGGACCGGTTCGTATCCGCCCCGGCCCTCGACCAGCAGCCCGTGGACGCTCCGGTCCGGCGACAGCATCGCCGGGCGGCCGCCGGCCTCCCACGCTTCGCCGGGGCCGTCGCACAGCTTCCAGGAACCGTCCTTGGCGATCCCGATCCAGTACGGCTCGTACTTTTCCGGGTCGAGGTGCTTCGCGACCTCGCGCGCGGATTTGACCGAGACGGGGTGTTCCTCGGAAATTCCGCCGAAGACGACGCCGACCTTGAGCTTAACCATGGTTTGTCCAGCTTTCGAAATTCAGGCAGTTGAGGAGACTGTTTTCGACCGCGTCGCGCAGTGCGTGGTCGGTGTAGTACGCGGTGTGCGGACTGATCAGCACGTTCGGCATTTTCTGCAGCCGCGCCAGTACGGTGTTTTCGATCGGTTTCCGGCGGCAGTCGGAGTAGAACATCCCTTCCTCGCCTTCGAGGACGTCCAAGGCCGCGCCGCCCAGCCTGCCGCTTTCCAGCGCGGACACCAGCGCTTCGGTGTCGATCAATCCGCCGCGCCCGGTGTTGACGACGATCGCCCCGGGTTTCATCTGCTCGATCCGCCGCCGGTCCAGGAGATGCCGGGTTTCCGGGGTGAGCGGCGGGTGCAGGGTGACGATGTCGCTCTGCCGCAGCAAATCGTCGAGGGAAACGTAATCGGCCGACGTCCGGGGGCGAAGGTCGTAAGCCAGCTTCTGCCCGCCGAAACCCCGCAGCCGGTCGATGACCGCCGCGCCGATCCGGCCGGTTCCGATGACGCCCACGGTGAGGTCTCGCAGTTCTTTTCCGGGACGATCGCTCAACCGGTAATCGTGGGCGTCGGTCCGCCGGATGAGGGATTTAGCGTTGCGGATCGCCATCAGCATCAGCATGAGCGTGAAGTCGGCGACGCTGTCCGGCGAGTACGCGACGTTTTCCACCGAAATCCCGATTTTCTCGGCGTATCCGACGTCGAGATGATTGCACCCGATGCTGCGCGTGGAGAGATACTCGACGCCGATCTCGCCGAGTGCGCGCAGGGTGGCGTTGGTGATCCGGGTTTTGTGGCTGACGCTGACGCACCGGCTCCCGGCGGCGAGTTCGACGGTGTCCTCGGACAGGGCCGCCGCGGTGACAGTCGGTGTCACCCCCAGGCGGGACACCGCCTCGCGGACCAGGGCGGCTTCGTCGGGCCCGCAGCCGTAGACGGTGATCCCGGGCGCCGGAACCAGCGAGCGGACCCGAAGGCCGGTGGTGCGTGCCGGTTCGCGGTAGGTCATGTCCGCCAGTCAAGGCCGCGGGATGTTGCCAGCACGTATGCGGTTTCCGATACACGGACGATATCTCCGCCCTCGGGAACGCGGAAAACCGCAGTGGCGGCGGCACTTCTCGGCGCGATAGCGACAAATCCGCGAGAACCACGACTGTTTTCGCAGCTTGGCCCCGGTCGGCCCGGCTCAGCCCGGCCCGATCGCGGTACCGGGCGGCTCTTGTCCATCGACAACGAGCCGTGCGACCGTTGAACCGACGGAGCGGCCTGCCCGGATTCTGCCGGTCGCTCGCGAAGGCGGGCCGGTGGCGGCTATGGGGGCGTGAAGGGCGGACGCGCAGGGGAGATCGGCAGTGACGGCGGTCGTGGCAGTGCATGTCCCGCGTCCGGCGGTTCTGGACGTCGTGTTCGTCCACGGGCTGGACGGCGATGCCCGCGCGTCGTGGCGCCGCGGCGGCGACGGGACGTTCTGGCCCAGGTGGCTGGCCGCCGATCTCGCCGGGGTCGCGGTGTGGACCGTGGGGTACGACGCCTGGTCGAGCGGATGGCGCGGCCGGTCGATGCCGGTGCCGGACCGGGCGGTCAACCTGATGGCGCAGCTGCAGAACGCCGGTCTCGGCGAGCGTCCGCTGTGCTTCGTCACGCACAGCATGGGCGGCCTGCTGGTGAAGGAGATCCTGCTGCACGCCGCCGAGAGCCGGACCGATTTCGCGTGCTTCGCGAAGGCGGCGAAGGGCGTCGTGTTCCTGGGCACGCCGCACACCGGTTCCGGGCTGACCAGGGCGGTGGACGCGCTGGGCGTGCTGTACCGGGGCACGCCCGCGGTCGAAGACCTGCGCCGCAACAGCGCGTATCTGCGGCAGCTCAACGACCGGTACCGGGATTGGGCCGACGAGACCGGGATCGCCAACCTGGTGTTCTTCGAAACGCGGCTGACCCGCCGGGTCCGGGTGGTGGACGAGGCGTCGGCCAATCCGGGCCTGCCGAGGGTCCGGCCGATTCCGGTCGATGCGGACCACGTGGGCATCTGCAAGCCCGCGGACCGCGATTCGCTCGTCTACGGGCAGGTCAAGCGGTTCGTCCTCGGCCTGCTGCCCGGACACGGGAACGGCCAGTCCCGCGCCGCGGCGGTGCACCGGACGATCCTCGTCGCCGACGTCGAAGGGTTCAGCGACCGGAGCCGGACGAACGGGAACCAGCTTTCCGTCCGCGACACGATGTACCAGACGCTGCGCCGGGCGTTCCGGCAAGCGGGCATCCCCTGGGAGGCGTGCTACCACGAGGACCGCGGCGACGGGGTGCTCGTGCTCGCTCCGCCGGAGGTGCCGAAAGCGGTCTTCACGGAAACGCTTCCCGGCGCGATCGTCGAGACGCTGGAGGTGCACAACCGGGTCGCCGACGCGGCAGAACAGCTCCGGCTGCGGCTCGCCGTGCACGGCGGCGAGGTGCATTACGACCAGCACGGCGTGACGTCGAACGCGGTCGTCCTCGCGTTTCGGCTGGTCGACTCGACCGCGTTGAAGTCCGCGCTGGCCGGGTCTTCGAGCGTTCTCGCGATGATGGTTTCGGAGTGGTTCTTCGACGAGGTCGTGCGGCACAGCCACGACAGCCGCGCGGAGACGTGGCGGCCCCTTCCGGTGTCGCTCAAGGGAAGCGAGACGACCGGCTGGGCGAGCCTGCCCGGCGACCCCTTCGGCGAACCGCCGTCCGTGGTCCCTCCGCCCGCCGACCCGCCGGTTCCGGCGCCGCGGCGCGAGCGGGAGAGCGCGAACGGCCGGCTGGCGAAACGCACGCTTCCCCGGGACGCGCCCGCGTTCACCGGCCGGACCGCGGAACTGAAGAAGGTGCTCAAGGAGATCGCCGACACGGTGCACACCGGCCGGATGGTCGCGATCCACGCGATCGACGGCATGGCCGGAGTCGGGAAAACCGCGCTCGCCGTGCACGCCGGGCACCTTCTCGCGGACCGGTTCCCGGACGGTCAGCTGTTCCTGCGGCTGCACGGGCACACCCCGGGGGAACGGCCGGTGGAAGCGGTGGACGCGCTCGCGTCGCTGCTGACCATGATCGGGGTGACCGCGCGGCAGATGCCGGCCGGGCTCGACGCCAGGGCGGCGCTGTGGCGCGACCGGCTGGCGGACAAGCGGGTGCTGCTGATCCTGGACGACGCGCTGAGCCACCAGCAGGTCGAACCGCTGCTTCCGGCGGCGAGCGGCTCGCTGGTGATCACCACCAGCCGCCGCCGGCTCACCGCGCTCGACGGGGCGGTTTCGGTGGCGCTGGACGTGCTGCCCGCCGAGGAGGCGTCCGCGTTGTTCGTGCGGTTGTCCGGCCGCGCGATCCGGCCCGAGGAGAGCGAAGCGGTCGAGCGCGTGGTGCGGTTGTGCGGATGGCTGCCGCTGGCGGTGACCCTGCTGGCCGGAAGGCTCCGTAGCCGTCCACAGTGGACTGTCAAGGACCTGGCGGACGAACTGGATTCGACGCACGACCGGCTCGGCCGGCTGCGGGCGGAGGACATCGAGGTGGCCGCCGCCTTCGACCTGTCCTACCGCGAACTCGGCCCCGGCCAGCAGCAGTTCTTCCGGCGCATCGGCCTGCACCCCGGCCCGGAACTGGACGCGCACGCGACCGCGGCGATGGCGGACCTTCCGGTGGCCGAGGCCGGCGCGCACCTCGGCGCCCTCTACGACGACCACATGCTCGAGGAGCCCGCTTTCGACCGCTACCGGCTGCACGACCTGATCCGCGAGTACTCCCGGAACCTCAGCGACGCCGACGACCCGCAGGAGAACGAGCGAGCCGTCAGCAGGCTTTTCGACTACTACTGCGACACCGCCGCCGACGCGGCCGTGCACATCGCCAAGGACGTGACCACCGACGGACTCCGCGAAAGCCGCCCGCCCCGGCGTCGCGGCGCACGCGGCACCCGGATGGGCAGCAGCGTCGAGGCGTGGCGGTGGATGCGGGTCGAGGCCGTCAACCTGCTCGCCTGCGCGGACCACGCCATCCGGCACGGCTGGCAGCACCAGGTCGTCGATCTGTCGGCGTGCCTGGCCAAGTTTCTTTACGTCGCCGGGCCTTGGGACCGGGCGTTGCGGCTGCATGATTCCGCGGTGCGCGCGGCGGAGCACCTCGGCGACGAGGCGGCGCGGGCGCATGCCCTGAACCACCTGGGGAGCGTGCAACGGCGGATCGGCGACTACCCGGCCGCCGCGGTCTCGCACGCCTCCGCGCTGGAGAGCTACACCAGGCTGCGGGACGAGGCAGGGCAGGCCTCCGCGCTCAGCCAACTCGGCGCGGTGCGGCGCTGTCTCGACAACTATCCCGGCGCGATCGAAATTTTCCAGCGGGTGCTCGAGATGGCGATCAAACTCGGCGACCGCAGCGGGGAAGCGCACGCCCGCAACGAACTCGGCATCCTGTACCTGGTCGGCGGCGATTACCGGGCCGCGGTCGGCTCGAACGAGCACGCGCTGAGCATTTACGAGGAACTGGGCGATCTCCTGGGACAGGCGGACGCCTGGAACGAACTGGGAGTCGCGCGGCGGGCACTCGGCGATTTCCCCGGCGCGGTCGAGGCGAACACCCGCGCCGTGAGCGGTTTCCGCAGACTCGGTGACGGCTTCCACGAATCGTTCGCGCTGAACAGCCTGGCCGTGGCCTGGCGGATGATCGGCGAACCGGGGAAGGCGGTCGAGGCGCATCACGAGGCGCTGGCGATCTCCCGCGCGCTGGGCGACCGGCTGGGCGAAGGATTCGGGCTGAACGAACTCGGTGCGGCACAACGTCTTCTCGGGCAGGTCGAGGCCGCGGAGAAGTGCCACGCCGAGGCGTTGGCCATCTTCACCGAACTGGGCAACCAGCTGGGCAAGGCCGAGACGCTCAACCACATGGGCGCGCTGCTGCTGGCGACCGGACAGGTGGAGGAGGCGGGCGCGCGGTACCGGAGGGCGCTGCCGCTGGCCCGGGAGGTGAACAGCCCGCTGGAGCAGGCCCAAGCATTGGCCGGGCTCGGCAGGTACGCGGTTTCGCGAGGCGATCGGGACGCGGCGCGGGAGCATTTGACCGCGGCGCTGGAGATCTTCGACCGCATCGGCTCGTCGGAAGCGGAGTCGGTTCGCGAATATTTGCGGTCGGCGGTGGATCGCCTTGACCTCAGCCCGAGTTGAGTTGCCGAGGTGGTATCCGTGACCGCGCGGGGCTGGCGGGGAAATGCGGTGGAGCCAGCGGAGGTCGGTGTGGTCGGATATCTCGATGGGGGAGCGGAGGGATTCGGCGCGCCGGGCGGAAGTCTTGGCTTTGCCGACGGTTCCCGCTTGGCATCACGCGCGGATCGTGCCGCCGCGGCGGGGGGGACGCGCGGATCTCGGAGTCCATCGGCCCGCTGGGCGAGTTGATGGCCGTGTGGTCGGACCGCGCGGCGGCGGTTTCGGGCGTGCGGGTGACGGTGCACGTTCCGGAGATGGCGGTCGCCGCGCGGATTCCGGATCTTCGGCTGGCACATCCGATGGTGCAACCGCTGCCGGGCGGTCGCGTCTTGGTTGCCGGGGCTCGGTGCGATTGGCGGCCGGAGCGCAACGCGATTGTCTACGACGCCGAGGGCGAAGCGGTGGCCGAGCAGACTTTCGGCGACGGAATCGGCCACGTGCAGGCCACCGGCAGCGGCGAGATCTGGGTCGGCTGCTTCGAGCGGAGCGGGCCGGTCCGGTTCTCGGCCGACTTGACTGAGGAATGGCGCTACCCCTGGTCTGCACAGATGGCGTGGGGCTATGTTCCGGACTGCTACGCGCTCAACGTCGACGGCGACACCGCGTGGGCGTGCTTCTACCCCGACTGGCCCATCGTCCGGATCCGCGCCGGTGGCGTGACCGGATGGCACAACGAAATCCGCAGCGCCACTGCTTTGGCAATACGGGGCTCCCGGATCGCGTTGTACGGCGGTTACGGGCCGGACCGGGATCGGCTGGTCGCCGGGGTCCTGGACGGCGACCGGCTCCGGGCGACCGGCGAGTACCGGCTCGTCCTCCCCGACGGGCAAGAAGTGCCGCGCGAGGCCCGGGTTTTCGGGCGGGGCGCGGATTTGCACGTCGTGACCCGGGACGACTGGTTCCGGCTCAGCCTCGAAGACCTGCCCGGGTAAGAAAATCCCGCCACCGCCGGAATGCCACCGACCCAGCACCAGCCAGTGGTCGATCGGGCTGGCTCTGGTCCGGGTGCTCGCGGCTTCGGTTAACGCGAGCGCAAGCCGTCCTGATGGTTCAACGCATAACGCACAGCGTCGGCACGGGAGTGGAACCCAGCCTTGGCGAAAAGATTGTTGATATGGGTCTTCACCGTAGCCTCGCTGATGACCAACCTCGCGGCGATTTCCGGATTCCGCAGGCCGTCGCCGATCAGGCCCAGGATTTCCCGTTCGCGGGCGGTCAGCCCGAGATCCGGTTCGGCGGGCCGGGCCGGTTTCGCGGCCAGTGCGAGCAGTCGTCGCTGCACCTCGGGCGAGAGCACGGTCTGGCCCTGTGCCGCGGTGCGCACCGCGTGCAGGATCGTGGTGCGGTCCGCTTCCTTGGTCAGATACCCGCTGGCCCCCGCCTGCAGGGCGGCCAGGATCGATTCGTCGTCGTCGAACGTGGTGAGCACGAGAACCGTGGTGTCCGGCTGGTTTTCGCGGATTCGCCCGGTCGCGCCGACCCCGTCCAGCACCGGCATGTTGAGGTCCATCAGCACCACGTCCGGGCTGTGCTCCCGCGCCGCCTGGACGGCTTCCGCGCCGTTGGTCGCGGTCGCGACGACGTCGACGTCCTCGGCGAGATCGAGCATGACCGCGAGCGCTTCGCGGACAGTCGCCTGGTCGTCGACGACAACGAGGGTGATCGGGCGGTCGGTCATCGGGGCAGCTCCAGTTCCACGGTCCAGCCGTCGCCGGCCGGGCCTGCTCGCAGGGTGCCGCCGAGCAGGGCGGCGCGTTCGCGCATGCCGACGAGCCCGACGCCGGAGCCGCCGGCCAGTTCGGCGCGGAGGGGTTCGGTCGCGGGCCCGTTGCGCACGGTCAGCTTTACCCGATCGGCGGTGAAGGCCAGCCGGAGGCTCCGGGACGCGCCCGGCGCGTGCTTCGCCGCGTTGGTCATCGCCTCCTGTGCCGCCCGGACCACGGTGTGCGTGGTTTCCGGGCCGACCTCGCCGGCCTCGCCTTCGATCGAGAACTCGGCTGAGGCGTGTTCGGCCAGCTGGCGCAACGTCTCGGGCAACGGCAAGGTGTCCTCGCGCAGCGCCTGCACCGCACGGCGGGTCTCGCTGATCGAGTCGACGGCGATGGCGCGTGCCTTGCGGACCGCGGCGGCTGCTTCCTCGTCGCGGCCGCTGTCGCGCAGGGCGTCGGCCAGGTCCAGCTGCAACGCGATCCCGGAAAGCGAATGGCCGAGGACGTCGTGGATCTCGCGCGCGATCCGGCCTCGTTCGACGAGCGCTGCCTCGCGGGCTTCGGACTCGCGGGCGCGCTGGGCCGATTCGGCGGCGCGCTGTGCGCTGCGGATGGCGTCGGCGCGGTCGCGATGCGAGATGCCGAAGGCGACCGGGAGGGCCACGGTCAGCGTCAGCCACACCGGCCATTGCACGAAGTCCGGCGAAAGCTGCCCGACCACCCAGGTCGTCCCGGCCGCGACGACGGCTCCGCAGGACGCGATGGTCACCGCGGCCCGGCGGGACGCCAGCTTGATCCCCGCGGCGGACGCGGCGACGAACGGGAACATCGCCGCGAACGTCGGATGCACCAGCGGCATGAGCAGCGAGCTGAACAGCAGGTACAGGCTCATCAGGGCGATCTGCAGGTTCCCGGCCAGCCGGGACCAGGGCAGCAGCGAGCCGAGCGCGGCGAGCGAGGTGAGAACGAACAGCGGCAAGGCCAATGGCCGGTACGCGATGGACGCGTCCGGCCACTGAACCGCGGTGCAGGCGATCGCGGTGAGGACGAGGACGGGCTGGATCAGCTCGTCCCGGTACTGCCCGAGAAGCGCGGGCGTCCGCTCCAGCGTCCTCATGGGACCAGGTTCCTCCTCGTCGGCCGGGCGTCGTCGGCGGCGGACTGAGTGTTCCATCCGGCCGGACGGCCGGTGAGGTTGCGCTGGAGGTTGTCCAGCAGCGGCGAGGTCTGCGCGGGCGCGCCGTCGCTGCCCTGGGCCCACATGACCTGGTGTCCGGCGCGCAGCGCGCGGTAGAGCACGACCAGCCCTTCGGCGAGGATGCCGACGCCCAGGGTGAGCAGCAGGCTGTTGGAGACACCGCCGGCGTCCTGCGGGTCGAACGCGTCGAGCGCGAGGTTCACGCCGACCTTGACCACGATGTTCGCCACCCACAGCCCGACGGTCACCGCGGTGTAGCGGACGAACGCGACCCCGTCGCGCTGAGAAATCCGCACCGTCGCTCCGCGCAGCGCGCCGAGGACGACGCTGATCGCCGCGGTCCCGACGAGGAACACCAGCGAGGCCGCGGTTTTCACCTCGCCGGACAGCGTGCTGAGCCCGACGATCGTCAGCACCGCGGGCAGGATGAGCATCTGCTTGGCCTGCGCGGGTTCGCCGATCACCCGCCGCACCATCAGGTAGCCGATCGCCGCCGCGATCAGGACGATTTCCACGGGTCCGCTCATGGGTGGTTCCTGCCTTTCGCTTGTGCTCCGATGCCGAGAAAACTACGGAGGAACGGCTTCGAAGTCGTGCGGTGCGCGGCGTATCCCCGGGTGGAGAAATCCCTCCACCCGAGCCCGGATTTCTCCACCCGGGATACGCCCGCGGCGGCAAGACGCCCGGTGAGGGCGACCGTAGCGTTTCTCCTCGAATCCCAGCAGCCGAGCCAAAAATCGGGGAGTACGGCATGACCACGCACGCCCGCACGATGATCACCACGCTGTTCCTGGACGTCGGCCTCTCCGTCGTCGCCTACTACGCGGCCAACCTGCTCGGCGCGAGCGCCTACGTGTCCCTGCTGATCGGCACGATCGTCGCCGGAGCGCGGACGGTCTGGGTCGCGGTGGCGCAGCGGCGGCTCGATCTGTTCTCGTCGTTCCTCATGCTGCTTTTCGGTCTGGGGCTCGGGTTGAGCTTCCTCACCGGCGATCCGCGCCTGTTGCTGGCGAAGGAATCGGTGACCACCTTCTGCGCCGGCGTGGCCTTGGTTGGCAGCTGCGTTCTCAACCGTCCGCTCGCGTACTACGCGGCGCGGCGCTTCGCGCATTCGGCGGGCGGCGAGCAACAGCGGGAATTCGAGGCCACCGCACATGATGCGACGTTGCGGCGGCGCTGGTACCAGCTCTCGCTGGTGTGGGGTCTTGGGCTGACCGCCGATTCCGTGCTTCGCATCGTGGGCGTGTACACGCTGCCGTTCGATACCGCGGCGGCTTGTTCGCAGGCGTTGCTGGTCGTCGCGTTCGCGGGGCTGATCGGGTGGACGCTGTTGACCCGGAAGCGGGGCGCGCAGCCGGTTCAGCGCCGGTCGTAGGCGCGCATCGCGGCCGCGACGTCGTCCAGGAAGGACAGGACAACCGGCACGTGCTCGGGTTCCAGCCGCTCGGTGATGGCTTCGAGGTCGGCGAGCAGCGGGCCCAGCGCGGTCCGGACGTCCTCGCGGGCGTGGCCGGTGGCCTCGAGGTGGACCCGCCGCCGGTCGGCCGGGTCGGCGCGGCGGGCCAGGTGCCCGGCGGCGGCGAGCCGGTCGACCAGCACGGTCGCCGACGCCGAGGTGATGCCGAGCCGGGCGCCCAGTTCGCCCGGCCCGATCGGCTCCGGGCTGGACACGACCTGGTCGAGCGCCTGCACGTCGGTGACCCGCAGCGACAGCCTGCGCGCCAGCGCCGCCTGCATGCCGCGGCCCGCTTGCAGCAGCCGCCGCACCGCCAGGGAGATCTCCCGCGCCGCCTGCTTGTCCGCCACGGGGCGCATAGTAGCTAGAAATTCTAACGGTGGGCTACACTGGGGCATATGGCTAGAAAATCTAGCGAACTCGCCCAGGGCAGTCCCGCTGGCGGAAGGACGGCCGGGGCGCCCGTGGTCGTCGTCGGCGGCGGTCCGGGCGGAATGGTGCTCGCCTACCTGCTCGGGCGGGCCGGAATCCCGGTCACGCTGCTGGAAGCGCACCAGGACTTCGACCGAGACTTCCGCGGCGATTCGCTGCACCCCTACACCCTCGAGTTGCTCGACTGGCTCGGCCTCGCCGACCGGCTGCTCGCGCTGCCGCACCACAAAGCCCGCTTCTTCCGGCTCCACACCCCGGCCGGGTCGATTACCACCGCCGACTACGGCAAGCTTTCCACTCCGTACAACTACGTCGCCCTCATGCCGCAGGCGCGTTTCCTCGATTTCCTCGCGACCGAAACCGCTGCGTTGCCCGCTGCGCACGTGCGCACCGGAGCCAAAGTCGTCGACCTGATCCGCGACGGCGACGGTCGCGTCACCGGCGTCCGCTACCGCGACGACACCGGAACCCACGACCAGCCCGCGACGCTCGTGGTGGGCGCGGACGGCCGGTTTTCCCGCATCCGCCGTCTCGCGGACGCTCCGGCCCGCTCGCTCGGCGCCACCACCGACCTGCTGTGGTTCCGGCTGCCGCACCGTCCCGAAGACCCGCCGGACGCCGACGTGGACCTTTTCTTCGGACGGGACCACTACGTCGGCCTGCTCGCCGGGACCAGCGGCTGGCAGGTCGGCTACAGCCTGCCCAAGGGCGGCTACGCCGAAGCCCGGGAGCAGGGCGTCGGTCCGATGAGGACATTCCTCGCCGAGCACGTGCCGTGGCTGGCCGACCGCGCCGATCTGCTGACCGACTTCGGCCAGGCGACCCTGCTGTCGGTCGACATTTCCCAGGTGGAGCGCTGGTGGCGGCCGGGGCTGCTGCTGATCGGCGACGCCGCGCACGTCATCTCGCCGGTCGGCGGCAACGGGATCCTCATGGCGGTCCAGGACGCCGTCGCCGCGGCCAACCATCTCGGGCGGGAGTTGTCCGACGCCGCGCTCGCGCGGATCCAAGCCGAACGCGAACCCGCGATCCGGCAGGTGCAGGCCCAGCAGGTCCGGCTCGAACAGCGGGCTGCCCGGGCGAGGGAACGCGGTCGTCCCGCCGCCCCGCCGTATCGGCTGCTGCGCCTGCTCACCGGCATCCCGGGGGCCCGCGCCCGGGCCGCCCGCGCCAATGCTTACGGACCGACTCCGCCGCTGCTGGAATCCTGAGGCGGGAACAGCCGCGGCAGGAAGCCGATCATCAAGGCGGACCAGGTCACGTGCGTCAGCATCGGCGCTCGCGCTCCGCCGCCCCAACGGCGTTGCAGCGTGAAGAGCGTTCCCATGGTCGCGGACGCCAGCACCAAAGCCGGATTCCGCGTCGCTGTCGTGGACAGCACGTACAGCACGGTCGAGTCTCGCGCGCCGAACGCGTCGTAAAGCGCGCCGCGGAAGAAAACCTCTTCCGCGACACCGGTTACGAGCGCCGTCGTCACCACGGTAGGCGTCGAGCCGTGGTGGGCATGGCCGAGCACGCCGGTGATTGCCCGGCGCAGCACCGGAATCCGGCGGGCGACCAGCGCACAGCCGTAAAACACCCCGAACGCGCCCGCGCCCACGAGCACTGGCTGCACGACGTCCGGCCGACCTCGGGACACCGGTCCGGCAGTGCGTGCTCCGGCGAACCAGGTCGCCGCCACCGAAGCGGTCAATGCGTGAAACCGGCGGGAACCCGGTTTGCTGGCCAAGGACGCGCCCAGCAGCCCGGACCCCGCCGCGGTCACCGCCGTCAGGAACGCTTTCACCTGGCCCGCCGCTGTCTCGCTCGTTCGCCGAGCGCCTGCAGCACGGCGTCGTCGTAGCCCATCGGCTCGAATTCGACGATCCGGCGGATCGCGTCGTCGCGGACGACGACCTCGTTGCCCATCGAATCGATCAGCGCGCGCCCGGTCGTGGCGTCGATGTCGGCGACCAGCGAAAGCCAGTAGGACGACAGCCGGGGCGTGAGCAGCGGGACCGGCACGATCGCCAGCATCCTGCCCTCCATGACCGCGACGCGCTGCAGCATGTCCCGGTAGGTCAGCACTTCCGGGCCGCCGATGTCGAACGTCGCGCCCGCGGTCTCCGGATGCTCCAGCACGCCGGTCAGGTAGCGGACGACGTCGGCGAGCGCGATCGGCTGGGTGCGCGTGCCGACCCAGCGCGGGGTGATCATCACCGGCAGGCGCTCGACGAGCTGGCGGGTGAGTTCCCACGACGTGCCGCCGTGCCCGATGACGATCCCCGCGCGCAGCACGGTCACCGGCACGCCGGTTTCGGCCAGCAGCCGTTCGACCTCGCGCCTGCTGGCCAGATGCTCCGACAGCGAGTCGCCGTCGTCGCCGAGCCCGCCGAGGTAGACGATCCGCCGCACGCCCGCGTCCGCCGAGGCCCGCGCGAAGGCCCGGGCGGCGGCGGCGTCGCGCTGCTGGAAATCGGTGCTGTCCAGGGAATGCACGAGGTAGTAGGCGACGTCGACGTTCTTGAGCGCGTCCCGCAGCGAACCGATGTCGGCGACGTCGCCGTAGACCGGCTCGCCCGCGCCGCGATAGTGGTCGGGGCGGCGGGTCATGGCGAGCACGTCGTGCCCGGCGTCTTTCAGCGCCGGGCACAACCGTCTGCCGACGAACCCGGAAGCTCCGGCGACGAGTACGCGCATGCTTTCGACGGTAGCCGGACGAGCGGAATCCCGCTGATCACCGCCGTCCGGGACGCTGCCGCTTGCCCCTCAGCCGGGTGAGCGACTGGCCCGGCTCGCCGCCGAGCCGGGCGTCCATTTCGGCGTCGACGGCCGCCGCGGTCGTGCGGGGGTGCGCGACCGGGTGAAAGCCGCGCGTCAGCGGCGCGTCAGTGCCGGTTGGGACGCTGTCGGGGTGACGTGCCTGATGTCTGTGTCCAGTTACCTGCCCGCCGCGGTGCCGATCGCGGCGCTGCAGGGCGCGCTTGGCCTCACCGACGCCCAGTTGCGCAGGCTGCATCGGATTTACGGGTTGTCCGAGGTCTGCCGGTCGCCCGAGTCCGAGGCCGAGATGCTGCTCGGCGCGGTCGCGAAGCTCGACGGGTTCGCCGGGGTCGAGGAGCGCGTCCGGTACGTGCTGCGGCCGAAGACCGTGCCCGCGGCGTCGCCGTATCCGTTCGATCCGCTGGCCGAGGTGCAGCAGCGGCTGGGATTGCGGCACGCGCTCGCCTTCACCGTCACCGACCACGCGTGCGCGTCCGGGTTGCTGGCGCTCGACCTCGCCGGCGCGCTGCTCGAACAGGACGGCGACCCGGACGCGCTGGCGCTGATTCTCGCCGGGGAGAAGGCATTCACCCCGGCCGCGCAGATCATCCCGGACGTCGCGATCATGGGCGAGGGGACCGCCGCGGTGCTGGTCGCCCCTGGCGGGCAACGGGATCGGCTGCTCGGGTACGCCACGACGACGCTCGGCGGTCCCGGCGGCGAGGTGATCACGAACGAAGAGCAGAACAAGGTCTTCCGGCAGATCTATCCGGACGCGCTGGGCGACGTCACCCGCGCCGCGCTCGAGGCCGCCGGGTGCGCGGCGGGCGAGCTCGCGCTCGTGCTTCCGCACAACGTCAACAAGGTTTCGTGGATCCGCGCGGCGGAGGCGATGGCCGTGCCGCGCAAACGGATCTTCCTCGGCAACGTCCCGCGCACCGGCCATTGCTTCTGCGCGGACCCGTTTCTCAACTACCACACCGCGATCCGGCTCGGGCTGCTGAACCCGGGCGAGCGCTACCTGATGGTTTCGGTCGGCCTCGGCTCGACGTTTTCCGCGATGGTCTTCGAACACTAGGAGCAGAACCTGATGAGTACGGAACTGGAGATCGAGGGCGTCGGGATCACCGAACTGGCGGACCGCTACGGCACTCCGCTGTTCGTCTACGACGGCGGCGAGCTGTCCGGCCGGATGGCCCGGCTGCGGCGGGAACTGCACGACCGGATGGAGGTCTTCTTCTCGCTCAAGTCGAATCCGAACGTGTCGATTCTGGCTGTGCTGCACGACAACGGGGCCCGCGCCGAGGTGTCGAGCCTCGCCGAACTGCGCACCGCGCGCCGGGCCGGAGTCGAGCCGGGGGACATCATTTTCCTCGGTCCCGGCAAGAGCCAGGCGGAACTCGAAGCCTGTCTGGACGAGGACATCGCCGCGATCGTCTGCGAATCCTTCGGGGAACTGGCGTTGATCGACCGGCTCGCCGCGGCGCGCGGAGTGCGGGCGCGGGTGGCGTTGCGGGTCAATCCGAGCTTCGCGGTCAAGGGCTCCGGGCTGACCATGGGCGGAAAGCCGCGGCAGTTCGGCATCGACGAGGAACAGCTGTTCGCCGCCGAAGACCTGGTTTCCCGGCACGCGCACGTGCGGATCATGGGTGTGCAGGTGTACATGGGCACGCGCATTCTCAGCGAGGAATCGGTGGTGGAGAACACCACTCGCATCTTCGCACTCGCCGAGCAGCTGTCCGCGCGGCTGGGCTTCGGGCTCGACCTGGTCGACGTCGGCGGCGGGCTCGGCGTGGCGTATTTCGACGGCGAACGCGACCTCGACCTCGAGCTGCTGACCTCGCGGCTCAACCCGGTGATCGACGAGTTCGCCACCCGGCATCCCGGCACCCGGCTGGTGATGGAGCTGGGCCGCTACCTCACCGCGATGAGCGGCACGTACGTCGTGCGGGTCCGCTACGTCAAAACCTCGCTGGGGCAGAACTTCGCGGTCGCCGACGGCGGCACCAACCACCACATGGCGGCGGTCGGCGTCGGCTCCTACGTCAAACGCGATTTCCCGATGCGGCTGCTCAACCGGATCGACGAACCGGCCACCGAAACCTGGCAGATCACCGGACCGCTGTGCACCCCGAACGACGTGCTGGGCAAGAAAATCCCGCTGCCGCCGGTGCGGCCCGGCGACCTGATCGGCGTGGAACGCTCCGGTGCCTACGGCCCGAGCGCCTCGCCGGTGCTGTTCCTCAGCCACGGCTATCCCGCCGAGGTGCTGGTCCACGATGGACAGTCCTATGTGATCAGCGAGCGGGACCAGCCGGAGGACCTGTTGCGCCGCCAGCACCTGCACCGATTGCCGGTTCCCGCGGTGGAGGGCTGATGTTCAGTGCCGGCGCTCCCGTCGCGGCCACGCGCACCTCGCCGTTCGCCGTGCTGCCGATGGGGTTGAAAATCGCGCTGCACCGGCGATTCGAGTCCGGCGCCGATCGGCTCGACGGTCCGATCATGACGCGGTACTTCACCGATCTGGCCGCCGGACACGACGTCGGCTACTCGCCGGACCTGGTCGCCACCGCACGTGGCAACACGTTCCTCACCCTGGCCCGGGAATTGCTGCACGGTCAGGTGAACGAGCCGATCGACCTGGTCGTCGTCGCCCACGACGGACCCGATTTCGACCCGCGCCTGTCCGCTCCGGTCAACCTGACCGCGGTGCTGCCGGGCGGCCCGATGACGTACTCGGTTTCCGGACAAGGCCCGCTCGCCGGTTTCCTCGCTCTGCGGGTCGCGGCCGGATACGTGCGCCGAAAGCCGATGCGGCGCGTGCTGATCCTCATCATGGAGCAGCGCGGAATGCCGTACGCCGGAGTACGGCCGCCAGCCGACGCGGCGGCCGCGCTGCTGTTCGAGACCGGAGCGGGCAGCACCCGGGTCGCGCTGCTGCCCGGAATCGACCCAGCCGACGCGCGGAGCGAGGCTGATCGGCTCGCCCCAGCGGACCGTTATGGACCCGGCCTGACCGGCGGACCGGTCGCGGAAGGACGTTCCGCCACCGCGCTGTGGGCCGGCCCGCCCGCGGTGCTCGCCGATTACGACCCGATGCGCGGAACTTTGGGAATGTGCGCCTTCGCCGGAGAAAACGAGCCGTCCGCGCCCCTATAATCGGGAGCGGAACTGCCGCGGCGAAGAAAAGGTGAAGCTCTGTGCGCGTGGTCATCGGCGAAGACCAGTTCCTGCTCCGCGACGGGCTGGTCCGGTTGCTCGAAGCGCACGGGATGACGATCGTCGCGGCGCTCGACAACGGCCCGGATCTGCTCGCCGCGCTGGTCACGGAGAAGCCGGACGTCGGCGTGGTCGACATCCGGCTTCCGCCGTCGTTCACCGACGAGGGCCTGCGCGCCGCGATCGAGGCGCGCCGCCAGGTGCCCGGGCTTCCGGTGCTGGTGCTGTCGCAGTACGTCGAACGCTTGTACGTCAACGAATTGCTGGCCGACGGCGCGGGCGCGGTCGGCTACCAGCTCAAGGACCGGGTGCTCGACGGCGACCACTTCGTCGACGTGCTGCGCGGGGTCGCCGCGGGCAACACGATGATGGACCCCGAGGTGGTGTCGCGGCTGTTCACGCACAACACGCGCGACCAGGCGCTGGAAAGCCTCACCCCGAGGGAGAACGAGGTGCTCCGGCTGATCGCCGAGGGCCGGTCCAACAGCAACATCGCCACCGAGCTGTACGTCACCGAAAAGGCGGTGTCCAAGCACATCAACAACATCCTGGCGAAACTGCAGCTGCCGGTGTCCGAGGACAGCAACCGCCGGGTGCAGGCGGTGCTCGCGTACCTGCGCCGCTGAGGCTCCGCCCCCATCGCCATGGTCCGTGGGGCGACGGGCGGGACCCGCAGCTGCTGCTGGGCGTGGCCGGTGCAGGACCGGCCCGGAGCCCGCCGCATCCTGGGACGGGATCCGGGCACGGTTTCCCTTGCTGGGGCTGGTGAACCCCACGGCCCATCGAAACCGAAGCAGCCCGCCGCCTAGCCCAAGACACCGACGAAACCACCCAGGTTCCACCACACCTTGTCCGAGTTCCCCTGCAAGCCCGGCGGTCAGCCGACCGGCAGGCAGGGGATTTCGATGACCACCGAGGTCGGTCCGCCGAGCGGGCTGAGCACGGTGAGGAATCCGTCCAGCGGCGCGAGCCTGCGTTCGAGTTCCCGCAGGCCGGTGCCCTTCGCCGGGTCCGCGCCGCCCTTGCCGTAGTCGGTGACCGTGATGGACAGCCGTCCGGCGGAATGGTGCACGTCGATTTTCCCGGAATCCGCGCCGGAATGCTTCATCGCGTTGTTGAGCACCTCGGAAACGGTGAAATACGCGGCCGTCTCGACGGCGGGCGCGAACCGGCCGGGGAGGTCGACGGTGGTCTCCATCTCGAGCGTCGCTTCCATCCCGAGTTCGCGGACCGCGTCGGCGAGCCCGCGGTCGACCAGCACCGGCGGCTGGATCCCGCGCACCAGGGCGCGCAGTTCCTGCAGGGCTTTCACCGAACTCGCCTTGGCCTCTTCCAGCAGGCTCTTCGCCGCTTCCGGCTGCCGTTCGGCGAGTTTCGCCGCCGCGTCGAGCGTCATGCCCATCGCGACCAGCCGGGCTTGCGCGCCGTCGTGCAGATTGCGTTCGATCCGGCGCAGTTCCAGCGCCTGGTGACCGACCGCGTCGTCCCGGGTGGTGGTGAGGTGCTGCACGCGCTGGGCGAGGACGGTGCTTTCGGACGGGGAAAGGAATTTGGCCGCCAGCGCCGCGTGCAGCTTCACCAGGTGCGGGGCGGCCCAGAGCGCGAGCGGGAAATGCAGCAGGCCCAGCACGACGGCGATCCAGGCGACCGCCGGATTGTCCACGGGCAGCGCGACATACCAATCGCCGAGCCACAGATCGTCCAGAACCGGGTAGAGCAGCGGCATCAGCAGCCCGCGCACGCCGTCGACGACGAGGGCCAGCGGGGCCAGCGTGAGCAGGCAGCCGATCGTGCAGTCGACCAGCAGCCAGGCGGTGTCCCGCCAGGTGGCGCGGTCGGCCAGCAACCGCGCGAACACCTGAAAGAACCGGGTGCCCTCGGGCAGCGGGAGATACGGTTCCGGCACCTCCCGTCCGGTCCAGGAACCGTGCAGTTTCCGCTGCAGATTGGCGACCGCGCGGACGGCGTAGACCACCGGGGGAATCAGGAACACCCCGACTCCCAGGCCCAGCAGCGAAGCAGCGCAGGCGAGGAGTGCGAAAAGCGCCACTTCGACCGGTGCGAGCAGGCCCAGCGCGGTGCTGTGCAGGACCGCGAGGCCGCCCCTCGCGAACCAGGGCGCCGGCTCGCGGGCATCGGTGGTGGGCATATCCCGATTATGTGCTGTTCCGGGCTTTCCCGGCAGGGGTGCTAGGACCCGTCCGGATCGAAGAGCTAGCACTATCGGAATCGGCCCCCGGCGCTCGTAGCTTTCTTCCATAGCCCGACGCGCCTGGGAGAGTGACCGATGTACCAGTCCGGACAGCCAAGCACGGATGCGGTGACGCTCCGCTCCGTCACCAAGTTCTACGGAGGGAACCGGGCCCGCGTCGTCGCACTCGACGGGATTTCCGTTTCGTTCTCCCGCGGCAGTTTCACCGCGGTGATGGGGCCGTCCGGTTCGGGCAAGAGCACGCTGCTGCACTGCGCGGCGGGTCTCGACCAGCCCGATTCCGGCACGGTCGTGCTGGCCGGCCAGGACCTCGGACGGCTCGACGAGGCGCAGCTGACCCGGATGCGCCGCGACCGCATCGGGTTCATTTTCCAGCAGTTCAACCTGCTGCCGTCGCTCGACGTGATCGACAACGTCACCCTTCCGCTGCGGCTGGCGGGCAAACGGGCGGATCCAGCGCTGGTGAACCGGGTCGTCGAGCAGGTCGGGCTCGGCGGACGGCGCGGGCACCGCCCCGGTGAATTGTCCGGCGGCCAACAACAGCGCGTGGCGATCGCCCGCGCGCTGGTCAGCCGTCCGCACGTGACGTTCGCCGACGAGCCGACCGGCGCGCTGGACACGACGTCGGCGAGCGAGATCCTGGACCTGCTGCGCACCGCGGTGCGGGCCGAGGGGCAGACCATCGTGATGGTGACGCACGATCCGGTCGCCGCTTCCTACGCCGACCGGGTGCTGTTCCTCGCCGACGGGCAGTTCGCCGGCGAGTTGCACGAACCGACCGTGGACGAGGTCGCGCGCGGGCTGACCGCGTTGAGCGCACGCACGGCGCGGCTCGGCCGCGACGGCCGGAACACTGTCGGGACGGTGCGCTGATGCTGCGCCTGGCTCTGAGCACGCTCCGGTTCCGCAAGGCCGGATTCACCGCGACGTTCGTCGCGCTGCTCGTCGGCACCGCGATCGTGATGGCGTGCGGCGGGCTCATGCAGACCGGGATCTCGCCGCGGGTGCCGCCGCAGCGGCTGGCCGAGGCCCCGGTGGTCGTCGCGGGCGACCAGCACTACAACCTGCCGCCGACGAACCCGGGCACCGAGGACGAGGACCACGAATCCGCGACACTGCCCGAACGGGTGCGCCTGGACGCGTCGCTCGGGGCCGCGATCGCGGCTGTGCCGGGCGTCGCGAAGGTCATTCCCGACGTGTCGATTCCGGCGACGCTGCCCGCCGATCCGGACGTGAAGCTGGTGCGCGGCACCGCGTTGGGGCACGACTGGGCGACCGCCGAGCTGGCCCCGTATTCGCTGACCGGCGGCCGGGCTCCGCAGCGCGGCGGCGAAGTCGTGCTCGACCAGCCGACGGCCGCGGCCACCGGGGTCGCGCCGGGCGGTGCGGTGCAGATTGCCGTGCGCGGCGGAGTCCGGTCCTTCCAGGTCGTCGGAATCGCGGCGGCGAGCGGGAAAATGGCTTCCGACGCGGTGTTCTTCTCCCACGAAGACGCGCTCGCGCTGACGCCCGCGACCGGCCAGGTCGACGCGTTCGCCGTGCTTCCCACGGCGGGCACCGACCCAGCCGCGCTGAGCACCCAGATCGCGAACGCGGTGCGAGACCAGCACGCGGTCGCGCTGACCGGCGTGGCCCGGGGGACGGCCGAGTTCGCCCAGGCGAGCGACGGCGGGGAAATCCTGGTGATCCTGGCCGGGGTGTTCGGCGGGCTGGCCGTGCAGGTGGCGTTGTTCGTGGTGGCCAGCACGCTGGGCCTGTCGGTGCAGCAGCGGCGGCGCGAGGTCGCGCTGCTGCGTGCGGTCGGCGCGACGCCTCAGCAGGTCAGCCGCATGATCACCGCGGAATCCATGGTGATCGGGGTGCTTGCGACGGTTTTGGCGGCCTTCCCGGGGGAATTGCTGGGGAATTGGCTGTTCGACCGGCTGTCCGGGTTCGGCGTCTTCGAACCGGTGCTGGCGTATCACCAGGACTGGATTCCGACCGCGGCGGGCGTGCTCGTCGGCCTGCTGTCCGCGTGGGGCGCGGGGTTCGTCGCGGCGCGGTACGCCGGGCGGACGCGTCCGGTGGAGGCGATGCAGGAAGCGGTCTCGCCGAAGCGCTGGCTGACGTCGTTCCGGCTCTGGTGGGGCATCGGCAGCCTGGTCGGCGGGGTGGCGCTGGCGTATCTGACGATCACCGTGATGGACGGGCCGCTCGCGGCCAGCACGGCCGGGCCGGCGGTCACGCTCGTCGCGGCGGCGGTCGCGCTGTTCGCGCCGGGGATCACCCGGGCGATGGTCGCGGTGCTGCGGGTTCCGGTGCGCGCGGTGAGCGGGCTGTCCGGCTATCTCGCGATGGCCAACGCCCGGGTGCGCTGGCTGCCGATGTCCGGTGCGGTCGTGCCGGTCATGCTCGCCACGACGCTGGCCGTGTTCATGCTCTACTTCCAGACCACGCAGGTGGAATCGGCGAAGCAGAAGTACGCGTCGAACCTGTCGGCAGACGCGGTGGTCACCTCGTCGACCGGCGACGTCAGCACGGGGTTGCTCGACAAGGTCCGCTCGCTGCCCGGGGTCGGCACCGCTTCGGCGTACGTGACCAGCAAGGGCTACAACGAGAAACCGTCCGACCCTGGCCAGGACGAGGACGGGCTCGCGCTGACCGGGGTCACCGGCGATGCGGTCGCGAAGACCCGGGCGGCGGAGGTCGCTGCCGGCTCGCTGGACGCCTTGCGGGGCAACACCATCGCGCTTCCGCTCGACCACGCGGATCGGCTGCGCGTCAAGGTCGGCGACGAGATCGGGCTGCGGCTCGGCGACGGGGCACAGGTGCGCCTGCGGGTAGTGGCGACGCTGCGGTCCGCGCCAGCGTTCGCGACCGCGTTGCTGCCCGCCGGCACGCTGGCTCCGCACACGACCGACGGGATCGCGTCGCAGGTGCTCGTCACCGCGGCGGCGGGAACGAGCGTCTCGCAGCTGATGAGCACGCTCGACGGGCTGGCGCAGTCCTCGCCCGGCGTGCAGGTCGCGAACCGGGACACGCTCACCGCGAAGTTCGTGCAGGAACAGGAAGCGAACGCCTGGGTCAACTACCTCGTGGTCGGCATGATCCTGCTCTACGCGGCGATCTCGGTGGTGAACACGCTCGTGCTCTCGACCGCGCACCGGCGGCGCGAGTTCGGGCTGCAGCGCCTCGCCGGGTCGAGCCGGGCGCAGGTGCTGGGCGTGATGGCCGTGGAGGGCATGGTCGTCGCGATCATCGGCGTGGTCCTCGGCACCGCCGTGGCGCTCGCCATGCTGGTCCCGTTCAGCCAGGCGGTGTCCGACAGCTGGCTGCCATTTGGTCCATTGTGGATTTATGCCGTGGTGGTCTTGCTCGCGGTCGTGGTAAGCATGGTCGCCACGCTCTTCCCGACGTGGCTCGCGGTGCGCGGAAAGACCTCGATCGCCATGCTCTCTCCTGAATAGGTGACCCCTGGGCGACCGCCCGCCGCTGACTGCCCCCAGCTGTCAGCGCGCGGTCAGCCCGGGGTCACCGCCCCGCCGTAGCGTCACCGGCATGAGTCCGAACGAGGCGGGAAGCCCTTCCTGGGACGCGATCGTGATCGGGTCCGGGATCGGCGGCCTCGTCTGCGCCGGCTACCTCGCCGCCTTCGGCCGCCGGGTCCTGGTGCTCGAACAGCACGACGTGGCGGGCGGCAACTGCCACATGTTCCGGCGGCGGCGCTCCTACGAGTTCGACATCGGCGTGCACTACCTCGGCGACTGCGGTCCCGGCGGGCTGCTCCCGTCGCTGCTGGCCGGGCTCGGCGTCGGGGACCGGGTGCGGTTCCGCCGCCTCGACCCGGACGGCTTCGACCGGATCGTGCTGCCGGGCGTGCGGCTCGACGTGCCGGAAGGCTGGTCCCGATACGGGGATCGGCTGCGGGCGGCGTTTCCGGCGGAGGCTCCGGGACTTCAGGAGTATCTGGCGATCTGCGGCGAGATCGCCGCGTCGGCCCGGTATCCGGCGAGCGCTCAGCCGGTATTGGGCGGTTCGGCCGCGGTGGTGCGCTGGAGCCGCCGCAGCCTGAGCCGGTTGTTCGACCATTGTGGACTCTCGACCGCCGCGCGCACCGTGCTGGCCGCGCAGTCCGGCAACTACGCGTCCTCCCCGGCGAACACCGTTGTCGCCGCGCACATTCGCATGCTTGACGACTACCTGACCGGCGGCGCGTACTACCCGGTGGGCGGGGGTCAGATGCTGGCCGCCGCGCTGGTGGAGCAACTCGAAACGCACGGCGGCCAGCTGCGCACCAAAGCTCGCGCCGCGCGGATTCTGATCGAGCACGGGCGCGCGGCCGGTGTCGAGCTGACGGACGGCGAAGTGCTGCGCGCGCCGCTGGTGGTGTCCAATGCGGACTATCGGCGCACGGTGCTGGAGTTGTGCGGTGGCCGGGAAAACCTCCCCGAAGGCGTCGTCCGCCGTACCGAGGACGCGGTCATGCGGCTGCCGCTGGTCACCAGTTATGCGGTGGTGGCCGCGGAATTGCCTGAAGCGTCCGAGGCCAACATCTGGTACTGGCCGAGCGGCGACGTCGAAAGTGCTTACGCCCGAACGGAAGCGGGCCAGTTCGACGAGCTGCCGTTCGTGTTCATCTCGTCCGCCTCGCACAAGGATCCCGGCAACCCCGCGGTCTGCCCGCCTGGGCACACGAACCTCCAGATCATGACCGCGTGCCCGCCCGGCTACGCGCAGTGGGGCGTGAGCGACGGGCCGGCGTCCGGGTTCCGCTACCGGCGTGTGGCCGAATATCACGCGGCTAAAGAGAAACTCGCCGCCCGCCTGCTCGACCGTGCCGAAGAGGTGCTCGGCCCGTTCCGGGACCGCATCGTCTACCTCGAATCGGCTACCCCGCTCACGCAGGAGCGCTACACCCTGGCCACCGGCGGAGCTGCGTACGGACTGCAGTCCTGGGGCCCGCACGGGCGGCGGCCGGATGTGCGGACCGCGGTCGAAGGACTGTTCGTCGCCGGACAGGACATCCACGGCGGGGGAGTCGTCGGTGCCGCGGTCGGCGGTGCGCAGTGCGCCGAAGCGATTCTCGACCGGCCGGTGCTGGCCGAAGCCTACGACGGCGCGGTCTTCGCCGACCGAGCCCTGCTGCCCGAACGCGGCCGCGACTGGGATCCGCTGCGGATTTCCCGCGGCCAGGCCCGCCGCGAGGCCCGCGGATTCGCGCCGACGGCGCGCTGAACCCTGTGGAAGGAAAAAGGAGAGCCATGACTGAGATCGCGCAGACCCTGACCGAGGACCGGGTCGTCGAGGGCATCACCGGCGCGCTGGGCACGGTGCTCGAACGGGACGTCGCCGACCTGTCCGCGGACACCCGGCTGTCCGACGCCGGCCTCGATTCGACCGGCGTGCTGGAGCTGCTGATGCAGCTCGAGGACACGTTCGGCATCGAGTTCGACACCGAGAACCTGGAAATGCAGCACTTCGAATCGGTGCGTTCGCTCGCCGCGTTCGTCATCGCGGAAATCCGTGCCTGACCCGGTGCGGTGGCAGGAGTGCCGGCGGGTCGCCCGGGAGCAGGGTGTCGCGCCCGCGCTCAAACTGCTGCCGACGGCGCAGCGGGCCGGCGCGATCGCGGCGGTCCCGGCGGGAGAACTGCCCGCCGGGACGGAAATCCTGCGGGAAGCCGATCTTCCCGGCGGCGCGGTCGTGTTCGCCCGGGGTCTGGCGGGAGCGCCCGCGGGCCCGGACCTGGTGTGGGTGCGGCTGGGGCTTTCGCAGTGGCTGCTCGACGAGTGCCTGCAGTACTTGGGCGAGCGGCGTTCGGGGGAGGAGTCCTTGCTGCGCAAGCAGATGATCCAGGACTGCCTCGCGACCGCGTTGACCGGGCAACTGGCGGTAGAAGCGGATCTGCTGGCGGACGGGAACCTGGCTCCCGCGCGAGTGCGGTATCTGCACCAGTGTCTGTCCGATGTGGATCGGAAACTGCTCGGATTGCTGGGAGCGAAGGGTTTCCTCGCGGGCGGGCCGGGCGAGGTCGCCGACGTCTCGGAGCTGCTCGCGAGCGTGCACGAAATGGGGACAACGTGACGGGCACGGTACTGACCGAACCCTTGCTGGCGCTACGGGAGCTGGCCGCGGAATGGGCAACCGACCTCCGTGCGGCCGGTGCGGTGCTCGACCGCGATCCCGAGGCCATCACCCAGTTCGCCGACCTGCCCGCGGTGCGCTGCATGGCGCAGCTGCTGGTCCCGGGGGAGTACGGTTCGGAGGGCATCAACGTCGCCGGGCACCGGTTCCACGGGATGACCGCGCTGGAACGGACGGTGCTGCTGGAGGAGTTCGCCCGGGGCGACGCGGGCGCGACACTCGCCGCACCGGGCGCGTCGATGTCCGGCGTCCTGATCGACGTGCTCGCCGACGACGAGCAGAAAGCCTGGTTCTACGGCAGGCTCCTCGACCGTCCAACGTGGACTTTCTTCGCGCTCACCGAACCCGACGTCGGCTCCGACGCGAACGCGCTCACCACCAGTCTCACGCCCGGACCGGACGGCGACTTCGTCCTGAATGGACGCAAGCGGTATGTCGGCAACGCTTCCCGGGCAGGCCTGGGCGTGGTTTTCGCCCGCACCGCGCCCGGCCCGCTCGGCGTACGGGCGGTCCTGCTGGACACCGCTTCCGCCGGCTTCCACGCCGAACCACTGGGCATGCTCGGCTTGCGCGGCGCCCGGTTCTGCGCGGTGGAGTTCGACGAGGTGCGGATCCCGGCGGACCGCGTGCTGGGCCGCCATCTTTCCCCGACCCGACGCGGAATGTGGGCCGCCACGTTGACGTTCAACCGGCTCCGGCCCGGTGTCGCGGCTATCGCGATCGGCATCGCGCGAGCCGCGCACGAGTACGTCCGCGCCGAAGGCGGCCTGCTCGCCGGCGGCGCGGCGGCCGAATGGGATCAGCTGGGCTACCGGATCGAGAGCGTCCGGAACCTCGTGCACCTCGCGGCGATGGAGGTGGACGCGGGCGGCAGCCGCGGCGGGCACCTGGCCTCGTCGGCCAAAGCCGAGGCGAGCCGGCTCGCCGAGGACGCGACCAGAGCGGCCTGCCGGTTCTTCGGACCGAGCGCGCGCTGGACGCATCCCTTGCTGGACAAGCTGATTCGCGACGCCCGCGGCGTCGAGTTCATGGAAGGCGCCGCGAACATCCAGAAACTCATCGTCTTCACCGGGCTGCTCGCCGGAAAAGCCGGCCGGGGCGAGTCGTTCCCGGCGCTGAGCGCCCCCTCGCGCACCGGAGGTTCGCCGTGCGGGTGATATCCGCCCCTCAGGAGTTCACCGTCCCGGATCTGTACGTCGACCTGCGCCGGTTCGTCGGCCGCGACCTGTTCGTCAAGTGCGAGGGGTTCAACTTCGCCGGGTCGATCAAGCTCAAGGCCGCGCTGGAAATCGTCGAACGCGCCGAACGGGACGGCACGCTGCGTCCCGGCCGGACGATCGTCGAGAGTTCCTCCGGGAACATCGGCGTGGCGCTCGCGATGGTCGCGGCCAGCCGGGGATACCGGTTCATCTGCGTCACCGACGACCACTGCACGCTGTCCGCGCGGCAGCTGATGCAGAACTACGGCGCCGAGGTGCGGGTGCTGACCGAACCGCATCCGGTCGACGGCCTGGTCGGCGCGCGGCAGCGGCTGGTGGAGAGCTTGTGCGCGGAGCACGAGGATTACGTCTGGCTCGACCAGCACACCAACCCGGGCAACTGGACCGCGCACTACCGGACCACCGGCCCGGAGATCCTGCGCATGTTCCCCGGCCTCGACGTGCTGTTCGTCGGCACCGGCACGGCCGGGACCCTGATGGGCTGCGCCCGGTACCTGCGCGAGGCGCGCCGGTCGATCCGCGTGGTGGCGGTGGACAGCGTCGGCTCGGTGAGCTTCGGCGGCCCGCCCGGACCGCGGCGGATTCCCGGGCTCGGTTCGGCGATCCGGCCGGCGCTGCTCGACGAGTCCTTGGTGGACGACGTGGTGCACGTCGAGGAAGCCGAAACCGTGGAGACGTGCCGGACGCTGGTGCGCCGCGGCTTCCTGTTCGGCGGTTCGACCGGCACCGTCGTCGCCGGATCGCTGTCCTGGCTCGCCCGCGAGGACCGCGACCTGACCGCCGTGGCGATTTCCCCGGACCTGGGCGACCACTACCTGGACACCGTCTACCGGGACCATTGGGCCGCCGACGCGTTCGGCCGCGTGCCCGGGCAGACCACCGACCGACTTTCCGAGGTGCCGCGATGACTGCTGTCGAGACGAGCCTGCCCCTGTCCACGGCCCAGACCGACGTCTGGTTCGACGAGCAGCTGTCCGGAGGCGGCCTTGCCTACGCGATGGCCGACTACCTGGACATCTCCGGCGACCTGGACGTGGCCGTGTTCACCGAAGCGTTCCGCCTGCTCACCGAGGAGGCCGAGTGCTTCCGCGCCCGCTTCTTCGAGGTGGACGGCGAACCGCGCCAGGTGGTCGAACCGCTCGCCGAATTGCCAGTCCGCTTCCTCGACCTGTCCAGCGAACCGGACCCCGAGGCGGCCGCGCTCGCGTGGATGCACGAGGACCTGGCCCGGCCGTTCTCGGTCACTGATTTCCCGCTGTTCCGCGCGGCTCTGCTCACGCTGGGCCCGCGCCGGCGCTTCTGGTATCTCACCACCCACCATCTGGTGGGCGACGGGTTCAGCGCCGCGATCTGCCACCGCCGGATGGGCGAGCTGTACACCGCGGTGCGGACCGGCAAGGAGCCCGCGGGCCGTCCGCTGCCGCCGTTCCGGGACCTGCTGGAATCCGAACTCGCCTACCAGAACTCCACGCACCTTCGCCGCGACCGCGAGTTCTGGAGCAATCACTTCCGCACCGTCCCGGACCTGATCAGCCTGTCCGGCAAGGAACCCGCACCGGCGCGCGGCTTCCTGCGCCGCACCCTCGCCCTGCCCGCCGACGCGGCCGCCGCGGCACGCAAGGCGGTGGCGGAGGCCGGGGTGACCCTGCCGACCTTCCTGCTCGCCGCGATGGCCGCCTACACCGAACGCCTCTCCGGGATCCAAGACCTGATGCTGACCGTTCCGGTCGCCGCCCGCGCGGGGGTCCGGACCCGGACGATTCCCGGGATGATGGCGAACTACCTGCCGTTGAAAATGCGGGTCACGCCCGCGATGACCCGGCAGCTGCTGCTGAAGCAGGCTTCCCGGGAACTCGCTCGCACGCTCAAGCACCAGCGCTACCACGTCAACCAGATCCGCCGCGACATCGGCGTGCGCAGCGACGAGCGGCGGCCGTTCGGCGGTCCCTTCGTCAACGTGCTGCCCGCCGACCCCGGGCTGCGGCTGGGCGACTGCGTGACCCGGGTGCGGAACCTGTCCACCGGGATCACCAACGACCTGTCGATCACCGTCCTCGACGAACCCGGCGGCGGGATCGAACTGCACCTCAACGGCAACCCCGACCTGTACGACGAGTCCGGAGTGGACACTCATCTGCACCGGTTCGCCGGATTCCTGGACCGCTTCGCGCGCGCCGATCCGGACGCGCCGCTCGCGCACGTCGACGTGGTCGATCCGCGCGAGCGGGCGGAACTGCTCGCCGCCGGGCTGGGCGCTGTCGGCCCGGTGGGTGCGGGCGTGGTGGAGCGGGTGCGCGCCCAGGATCCGGACGCGGTCGCGGTGGTCGACGCGGCCGGTTCAGTGCGTTATGCGGACTTGGTCGGAATGGCCTCGGCGTTGTCGCGGCGGTTGCCCGCCGGACGCGTGGTCGGCGTGCTCGCTGGACCGGGAAGTGGCTTCATCTCGGCGGTTCTCGGTGTGCTGGGCGCCGGTGGTGCTTATGTGCCGTTGGATCCGACGCTGCCGTTGGCCCGGTTGCGCGATCTGGTGGCGGACAGCGGTGCGGCCTGCGTGATCGCGGCTCCGGAATTCCGGGACGTCGCCGCGGAACTGGCGGTGGACGTCGTGGAGCTGGACGGCACGGTGGACACCGAACTGGCCCCGGTCGTCGGCGCGGACGACGACGTGGCGTATGTGATCTTCACTTCCGGGTCCACCGGCCGCCCCAAGGGCGCGATGGTGTCCCGGCTCGGGATGATGAACCACTTGCTGGCGAAGGTGGAGGACCTGTCGCTGGAGCCGTCGGACGTGCTGGTGCAGAACGCGCCGCTGACGTTCGACGTGTCGGTGTGGCAGATGCTCGCGCCGCTGGTGGTCGGCGGTCAGGTCCGCGTGGTGGACCGGCGGGTCGCGGCGGATCCGGAAGCGTTGTTCGGGCTGGGCATGTCCGTGCTGGAGGTCGTGCCGTCGTTGCTGCGGGCGGCGTTGGACTTCTGGGACGCCGGCGGGGCGCCGGACCTGACCGGGTTGCGGTGGCTGGTCGTGACCGGCGAGGCATTGCCGCCGGACCTGTGCGTGCGCTGGTTCGGGTACTTCCCGGAGATCCCGCTGGTGAACGCCTATGGCCCGACCGAATGCTCGGACGACGTGACGCACGCGGTTCTGTCCAGTGTGGACGATGTCCGTGGGTTGCGGACGCCGATCGGTCTTCCGGTGCGGAACACGCGGCTGTACGTGCTGAGCGACGAGTTGCGTCCCGTTCCCGCGGGCGCCGCGGGCGAACTGTATGTCGGCGGTTTGGTGGTCGGCCGTGGTTACGTGGGCGATCCGGGCAAGACGGGTTCGGTGTTCGTCGCGGATCCGTTCGGCGAGCCGGGCACCCGGATGTACCGGACTGGCGACCGGGTGGTGCGCCGCTCCGACGGGGCGCTGGAGTTCATCGAGCGCCGCGACTTCCAGGTCAAGATCCGCGGCCACCGCATCGAACTCGGCGAGATCGAGGCGACCCTGCGCGAGCTGCCGGAGATCGCGGACGCGGTCGTGGTGGTGTGCTCCGACGCCGCTGGCACCAAACGGCTCGCCGGGTACCTGGTCGGAACGGGGCCGGTGGACATCCCTTCCGTGCGCAGCGAACTGCAGCAGCGGCTGCCGGACTACCTGGTGCCGCCCGCGATGGTCGTGCTCGACGCGCTGCCGTTGACCGTGCACGGAAAGGTCGACCGGGACGCGCTGCCCGAGCCCGATTTCGCCGCCGAAGCAGTCGGCCGGGCGCCGCGCAACGCCGTCGAGGCCATCCTGTGCGACGTGCTCGCCGAGGTGCTGACGGTGCCGAAGGTCTACATCGACGACAACTTCTTCGCCCTCGGCGGCGACAGCGTCAGCTCGATCCAGGTGGTCAGCCGCGCGCGCAAGGCCGGGCTCGTCATCACCCCGCGCGACCTGCTGGAAGCGCGCACCCCGGCGGCGATCGCAGAGAACGCGGTCCCGGTGGGGGAGGAGGTTGCCCTCCAAACCACCGCCTTGATCGAACTCGCCCCGGGAGAGCTGGACGAGCTGCGGGCCGGGCCGGTCGAGGAAGTGCTTCCGCTGGCACCGTTGCAGCAAGGCATGCTCTTCCACGCCGAACTCGACACCGAGGGCGTGGATTTCTATGCGGTACAAGCAATCGCCGATCTTGAAGGGCCGCTGGACACCACTGCGGTCCGGGATGCCTGCGCCACGTTGCTGACCCGCCACACCGCCCTGCGCGGATATTTCCGCCGGCGTCGCAACGGGGAGCCGGTGCAACTGGTCGCCGAATCGGTCGAGCTGCCGTGGACCGAAATCGACCTCACCGGGCTCCCGGAGGAGGACCGCGAGGCAGAGCTGCGGCGGCTAGTCGAGCAGGACCGGTTGCGCCGCTTCGACCTCGCGCGGCCGCCGCTGGTCCGGTTCACGCTGATCCGGGTCGCCGCCGAGCGGTACCGGTTCCTCTGGAGCGCACACCACATCGCCACCGACGGCTGGTCGGTCCCCATCCTCATCGACGAGCTGGCGAAGCTGTACGCAGGCGGCGCGCGGACGGAACTGCCCGCGGTGCCGCAGATGCGGGACTACCTGGCCTGGCTGTCCCGGCAAGACCAGGAAGCCGGACGGAAAGCCTGGCAAGACCTGCTGGAGGGCCTGCCCGGACCGACCCGCGTCGCCCCAGATCTTCCTGCAGCCGAGACCCTACCCGCGACAGTCGAGTTAACACTGTCCGAAAGCGACACTGCGCACCTCTACGCGTGGGCGCGCGAACACGAACTGACGGTCAGCACGATCGTGCAGGCGTGCTGGGCGATTCTGGTCGGCCGGCTGGCCGGGCAGCAGGACGTGGTCTTCGGCGCGGTGGCTTCCGGACGCCCCGCCGAACTGCCGGGCGTCGAAACGATGGTCGGCATGTTCGTGAACACCGTGCCGGTCCGGGCCCGCCTCGACCCGGCCCGCCCGGTCCGCGAGCTGCTCGCCGAACTGGGATCTCAACAAGCCGCGATGGTGTCTTACCAGCACATCGGGCAGGCACAACTGAGCGGAGCCATCCCGGACAGCGGAGAACTCTTCGACACCGCAGTGGTGTTCGAGAACGTCCCCGCCGGCGATGGCGGACCGCTGGTGAAACTTGGCGAGGACGTCCGCGTGGTCGACGCGGTGACGCTCGATTCGCGGCACTACCCGCTCAGCCTCGTGGTGGAACCGCACGCCTCCCTGGCCTTCCGCTTCGACTACCTCCGCGAAGCCTTCGGCGACGACCGCGTCCGCGAGCTGGCGCAGCAGTTCCGGGCGCTGCTCGACACGGTGCTCGGCGATCCGGACCGCCCGCTGGGCCGGATCGACGTGGTGGCCGAGCCAGCGGAGACCTTCCTGCTGGGCGCGACCGGCCCGATCGGCGCGGGCGTGGTCGAACGGGTCCGCGCGCAGGCCCCGGACGCGGTCGCGGTGGTCGATGACTCCGGTTCGGTGAGCTACGCCGAGCTGGTCGGATTGGCCTCGGCACTCTCGCGGCGGCTGCCGCAAGGCCGGGTAGCGGGGGTGCTCGCCGGTCCCGGGATCGGCTTCATCTCGGCGGTCCTCGGCGTCCTTGGCGCAGGTGGCGCCTACGTACCGCTGGATCCGACGCTGCCGCTCGCCCGGCTGAGAGGGCTGGTGGAAGACAGCGGCGCGGCCTGCGTGATCGCGGCTCCGGAATTCCGGGAGATCGCGGACAGCCTGCCGGTAGCGGTCGTGGAGTTGGACGGCGCCGTGGACGCCGAGCTGGCCCCGGTCGTCGGCGCGGACGACGACGTGGCGTATTTGATCTTCACGTCCGGGTCCACCGGCCGCCCCAAGGGCGCGATGGTGTCCCGCCGCGGGATGGTCAACCACCTGCTGGCCAAGGTGGAAGACCTGTCGCTGGAGCCGCCGGACGTGCTGGTGCAGAACGCGCCGCTGACCTTCGACGTGTCGGTCTGGCAGATGCTGGCCCCGCTGCTGGTCGGCGCGCAAGTCCGGGCGGTGAGCCGGGAGACGGCCGCCGATCCGGACGCGCTGTTCGGTCTGGGCATGTCGGTGCTGGAAGTCGTGCCGTCGTTGCTTCGTGCCGCGCTGGACTTCTGGGACGCGGGCAGCCCGCCGGACCTGACCGGGTTGCGGTGGCTGGTCGTGACCGGCGAGGCGTTGCCGCCGGACCTGTGCGTGCGCTGGTTCGCGTACTTCCCCGACATCCCGATGATGAACGCCTACGGGCCGACCGAATGCTCCGACGACGTGACCCACGCCGTTCTGTCCAGTGTGGACGATGTACCGGGCCTGCGGGTGCCGATCGGCCTTCCGGTGCGGAACACCCGGCTGTACGTGCTGGGCGACGAGTTGCGTCCGGTCCCGCCAGGTGCCGCCGGCGAGCTGTACGTCGGCGGTTTGGTGGTCGGCCGCGGTTACGTCGGCGATCCGGCCAAGACCGGCTCGGTGTTCGTGGCGGACCCCTTCGGCGAGCCGGGAACGCGGATGTACCGCACCGGCGACCGCGTCGTGTGCCGGGCCGACGGGGCGCTGGAGTTCATCGAGCGCCGCGACTTCCAGGTCAAGATCCGCGGCCACCGCATCGAACTCGGCGAAATCGAAGCCGGTCTGCTCGCGCAGGAATCGGTCACCGACGCGGTGGTGGTCGTGCAAGGTTCCGACGCGGCCAACCGGCACCTCGTCGGCTACGTCGCGGGAACCGCCCGCCCCGAAGAACTGCACGCCCAGCTGGCCGAACTGCTGCCCGCGTACATGGTGCCCAGCGCGATCGTCGTACTCGACCGGCTCCCGCTGACGCCGCACGGCAAGGTGGACCGCAAGGCCCTGCCCGCCCCGGAACACCTGATGGGCCAAGAGAAACGCGGCCCGCGCACCCCGGTCGAGGAACAACTGACCCGGCTCTACGCCGAGGTGCTGGGAGTCGCCGAAGCCGGAATCGACGACGACTTCTTCGCCCTCGGCGGCCATTCCCTCCTGGCCACCGCGCTGGTCAGCCGGATCCGGTCGGAACTGAACGTCGAACTGCCGCTGCGGGATCTGTTCGAGGCCCGCACCGTCGCCGCGCTGGCCGGACGGCTCGCGTCGGCCGGCCAGGCGCGCGCGGCGTTCCGCAAGCTGGACCGTCCCGATCCGCTGCCGCTGTCGTACGCCCAGCAGCGCATGTGGTTCCTCAACCGGCTCGAAGGCGAACACGGCGGCTACACCATCCCCCTCGCCGTGCGGCTTTCCGGAGAACTGGACCGCTCCGCGCTCGCCGCAGCCGTCGACGACCTGACCGCACGCCACGAAATCCTGCGCACGGTCTTCCCGGACACCGACGGCGTGCCGTTCCAACGCGTGCTCGACGCGGGAGAGCCGCTGCGCCTCGCCCCGCTGCCGGAGGACCTCGCCGCCACGCTGGCCGGGGAAGTCGCCCGCGGCTTCGATCTGTCCGCCGACCTCCCGTTGTGCAGCAAGCTGTTCGGTCCCGACCAGAACGGCGACCACGTACTCCTGCTGGTCCTGCACCACATCGCCGGAGACGCCTGGTCGGTCGACGTGCTCGCCCGAGACCTCGCTACCGCCTACGAGGCCCGGCGGTCCGGCAAGAGTCCACAGTGGACCGAACTGCCCGCCCAGTACGCGGACTACTCGGTCTGGCAGCACTCCCTGCTGGACGACCCCCAGGACGGCGAATCCGCCCGCCTGCTGAAGCACTGGCGGGAGACGCTCGCCGGAATGCCCGGCGAACTGGCGCTGCCGGTCGACCTGCCGCGCCGCGCGTCCGCCAGCTACCACGGCGGGACCATCGAGTTCGCCGTCCCGTCCGCCGTGCATCGCGGTCTCTCGCGGCTCGCTCACGAGCAGGGTGCGAGCCTGTTCATGGTCGTCCAAGCCGCACTGGCCACGCTGCTCACCCGGCTCGGCGCGGGAACAGATATCCCGCTCGGCAGCCTGGTCGCCGGCCGTCCGGACGAAGCCTTGCACGACCTCGTCGGCTTCTTCGTCAACACGCTGGTCCTGCGCACCGACACCAGCGGCGACCCGAGCTTCGCCGAACTGGTCGCGCGAGTCCGCGACGCCGACCTCGCCGCTTACGCCCACCAGGAACTGCCCTTCGAACGGCTGCTGGAGGCAACGCAACCGGCCCGGTCGATGTCGCGGCAGCCGTTGTTCGGGGTGCTGCTGTCCTTCTACGACGTGCCGCCCTCCGAAGTCAGCCTCGGCAGCCTGACCGCGCGCCCCGAACTGCTCGCCCCGACGCACAAGAAGTTCAAGTTCGACCTGACCTTCCAGCTGGGCCAGCACAAGGGCGAACGCGGTCTGGAAGGCACGCTCGAATACAACGCCGACGCCTTCACCGCGGAAACCGCGCACCTGCTCGTGGACCGGTTGACCCTCCTCCTGACGGCCGCCGCCGAGGCCCCCGGACAGTCGTTGAGCCGGATCGACCTGCGCACTTCCGCCGAGCGGGCCACCCCAGCCGAGCCGTCGCTCGAGGTTCCCGACGGCTTGCTGGCCCCGGGAGACGTCGGCCTGCGCGAACAAGCCAACCGCGTCGCCCGGGCGTTGCTGGCCCAAGGCGCGGGGCCGGGGGAGACGGTGCTCGTCGACCTGCCCCCGGGCCGCGACCGCTGGGCAGCGATCTTCGCCGTCCTCGCCATCGGCGCGGCCTGGACGCCCGCAGACGGCCCGTCTCGCTATACCGTGCCCGCGGACGTTTCCGGATTCGCCGACACCGACCTCACGGTCTCGGTGTCTGGCGCGGAGTTGGCCTATCGCGGAGAAGCGGTCTTCAGCCGGGATGCCTTGGCCGCGACCATCGCCGCGCTGCTGACCGAATTGCCGCTCACGGCCAGCGACCGCGTCCTGGCCCCGGACACCGAATTCGCGCTGCCGGTCGTGCTCGCCGCGTTGCACGTCGGCGCGGTGGTGACCGTCGCCCCCGCCGCGGAGATCGCGGAACTCGCCTCGTCGGCGGACCCGAGCGTCGTCGTCCTGACCCCGAACATCGCGAAAATGCTGGCACTGCGACCGGGCACCCGGGTGCTGAACTTCGGCGAGGAATTCCTCGACGGAGCACTCAACTGCGAGGGAACCGCGGCGTCCGGCTGGCTCTCGCTGGTCAACGGACGCCCGTTCGCGCACAGCCGCGCCGACGTCCTCGACCAGCAACTGCAGCCGGTGCCGCGCGGTGGCCGAGGAGAGCTGTACTTGGCTGGCGCACCGTCCGGTCGCCCCGCCCGTCTCCGCTTGGACGGAACCATCGAAGTGCTCCGCGAGGCCCAGGTACGCGGCTTCGCGATCCCGCTCGGCCAAATCGAAGCGGCCCTGCACCGTCAGCCCTCGGTGGCCGCAGCTGCCGTAATCGCCGAGGACGACGCACTGCTCGCCTACGTGGTCCCGCAATGGGAACGCGGCGTCGACCCGCTGGCCCTGCGCGAAGCACTCGCGGCCGAACTCCCCGATTACCTGATCCCGAGCGCCTTCGCGGAACTCGACACCATCCCGGTCGCTCCGGACGGCACGCTGGACCGCTCCGCCCTGCCCACCCCCACCGCACCGCCGAGCCAGGACCCGGGCGAATCCGTCGAACTGCTGCGGGCCGCGTTCGCGGAAACCCTTGGCCTCGCCGAGATCGACGTCCGGACCGGGTTCTTCGAACTGGGCGGCAACAGCCTGCAGTCCGTCCGGCTGGTCGCGCTGGCCCGCCGAGCCGGACTCCGGCTGACAGTCGCCGACGTCCTGACCCACGGCAGCGTCGAACGCCTGGCCGCACTCGCCGAACGAGCCGAACCGGATCTCGCGGACCTGCCCGACCCGTTCGCCCCGCTCCTGCCGATCCGCCCGACCGGGACGAAACCGCCGCTGTTCTGCCTGCACGCCGGGCTCGGCCTGAGCCTGCCCTACCTCGGCCTGGCCGCGCACCTGCCCGGCCGTCCGGTCTACGGCCTGCAATCGCCCGGAATCAGCGGCGCCGAGCAGTTCCCGGACTCGGTCGAACAGGTCGCCGAGGACTACCTGAACCGCCTCCGCCGCGTCCAGCCGCACGGCCCGTACCACCTGCTCGGCTGGTCCTACGGCGGTCTGCTGGCCTTCGAACTCGCCGTACGCCTGGAGTCCGAAGGAGAACCGGTCGGCTCGCTGTCCATTTTGGACAGCTACCCACCGGACGGAGCCGAACCAGCGCCGTCCCGGCACGAGCTGCTCGTCGACTTCCTGGAACACGTGGGCTTCCACGACACCGCCGCCGGTGCCGAGCTGACCCCAGCCGACGTCATCGCCGTGCTGCGGCAGGGGGACAGCAGGCTGGCCGACATCGGCGAGGAACGCATGACCCGCGTCCTCGCCGTGATGGACAACAACGCCGCGCTGGCCCACCGGTACCGCCCGGCGAGATTCAGCGGCGCGCTCGAGCTGTTCGTCGCGGCCGAGGGACTGACCGATGCCGAGGTGGCCGAACGAGTGCGCCGCTGGGCGCCGCACGTGGCGGGCCCGGTGCGAGCGAACCGGATCGAGTGCGGCCACGAATACCTGATGGACCCGCGACCACAGGCCGAGGTCGGCGCCGTGGTGGCCGAAACGCTGGCGAGCAACGAGGAGTCGCAGTGACCGCAATGACCACCCCGGCGCACCCTCCGCGGGCAGCGGCGTTCGTCGAAACCTTCGCACTGGCCGGACGCCGGTTGACCCACCTGCGCAAAGTCCCCGGCCGGCTCCTGGCGATCACCCTCAACTCGCTGATCACCATGCTGGCCATCGGCTACGTCTTCAAGGGCGCGGTGAGCGTCGAAGGCGGCGGCAGCTACCCGGAGTTCCTGTTCCCGGCCGCGCTCATGCAAGTCGGGCTCGCGGGAGTCGCGCCGACCGCGATCGCGGTGGCGATGGACCTCAAGGGCGGTCTCACCGACCGGTTCCGCTCGCTGCCGATCTCGCGCCCCGCCGTGCTGTTCGGCCACACCATCGGCGACGCGCTGGTCGGCTTCGTGGCGCTGGCGATCGTCGCCGGGATCGGGCTGGCGGTCGGCGGTCGCGTGCACGCCGGGTTCCCCGCTCTACTCGCCGGATTGGCCGTGCTCGCCCTCTTCCTGTACGTGATGATCTGGGTCGGTGTGCTGCTCGGGCTGTCCATGGGCAATCCCGAATCGATCGACGGCGTCGGCGCGGTGCTGACGCTCGGGCTTTCCTTTCTGTCCAACGCGTTCATGGCGGTCAGCCAGCTCCCGTCCTGGGTGCGGCCGATCGCCGAATGGAACCCGGTCAGCTCCGTCACGACGCTGTGCCGCCAGTTGTGGGGCGTGCCGTTGCCGGCGGACAGTTCGTTCCCCGCCCAGCATCCCGGCGTCGTCGTCGCGGTGACGCTGGTCGTGCTCTTCGCCGCGGCGACCCTGCTCAGCTTCCGCCGCTACCGCCTCGCCTAACCGATCCGGAGTACGCGATGACAAACCCGTTCGACGACCAGAACGCCACCTTCCTGGTCCTGGTCAACGACGCCCGGCAGTACAGCCTCTGGCCGTCCTTCGCGGAAATCCCGCCCGGTTGGCGGGTTTCGCTCGGCGAGAGCAGCCGCGAAGAAGCCCTGGCGCACATTTCGGGCCACTGGACCGATCTGTCGCCCGAAAACGTCCGGGAAGCAGGCTGACATGGGAGAACTCGCAATCGAAGCCGAGGGCCTCCGCAAACGCTACGGCGACCACGAAGCGCTCGCCGGCGTCGACCTCGCCGTTCCGCCCGGCACCGTGCTGGGCCTGCTCGGGCCGAACGGCGCCGGCAAGACCACCACGGTCCGGATGCTCGCGACCCTGCTTCCGCCGGACAGCGGCCGCGCGCTGGTCGCCGGACACGACATCGTGCGGGAACGCAAGCAAGTCCAGCGGCACATCGCGCTCGCCGGCCAGTACGCGGCCGTGGACGAACTGTTGACCGGACGGCAGAACCTGGTGCTGCTGGGCCGGCTTCTGCACCTCGGCCGTCGAGGAGCGCGCGCTCGGGCGGGCGAACTGCTGGAGCGGTTCAACCTGGCCGAGGCGGCAGACCGCGCAGTCGGCACGTACTCCGGCGGGATGCGCCGTCGACTGGACCTCGCGACCTGCCTCGTCGCGCGTCCGTCGGTGCTGTTCCTGGACGAACCGACCACGGGACTCGACCCGGCGAGCCGGATGGGCTTGTGGACGATGGTCCGCGAACTGGTCAGCGAGGGCGTCACGGTCTTGCTCACCACGCAGTACCTCGAGGAAGCCGACTACCTCGCGGACCGGATCGTGGTCATCGACAAGGGCCGAAGCGTCGCCGAGGGCACTGCGGACGAACTCAAGCGCAAGGTCGGCCGGGAACGGCTGGAGGTCGCCGTCGCGCACCCCGAAGGCCTCGCGGACGCAGTGGCGGCCCTGACACCTGTCGCAGTGGGCGTCCCGGTCGTGGACGAACGCCGGTGCAGCATCTCCCTCGAACTGCTCGACGAGAGCGGCGGGATCGCCGCGGCGGCGAACGCGCTGCACGAACGCGGCGTCGCACTGGCGGACTTCGCGCTGCGCAGACCGACCCTTGACGAAGCCTTCCTCGACCTCACCGGGCACCCGACCACCGGGTGACCCGAGCCTCTCACTTTCGCGCAGCCCCCGGCCCGGTCCGCCGCCACCAGCGGACCGGGCCGGCCAATGAGAGCAGCAAGGGCAACAGCACCAACCGGATCACCAGCACGTCCATCGCCAGCGCCGCCGCGGCCGCCCAGCCGAACTCGCTCAGCTCGCCGGCGCCAGCGATCCCGAGAGCGCTGAACACGCCGATCGACACCACACTCGCGCTGGAGATCGCCACGGTGCCGCGCCGCAGCCCTTCGGCGAGCACGTGCTGCGGCGACATCCCGGTCAGCGCCTCGACGCGGAAGTGGTGCAGCAGGCAGACATGCAGGTCGGTGGTCGGCGCGGCGAGCACGGCCACCAACGCCACGGGCAGCCACGTCGGAGCCGGCGGGTCCAGGCAGGTGAGCATGGTCAGCGCGAAAAGCGCGGAGAGCACCGAAAGCACCGCGGTCGTCAGCGCGACCACCATCGGCCGGAAAGCCGTGATCACCGCCAGCGAGGTCAGGCCGATCAGCAGCGCCAACGGCAAGGGCGGCAGCGTCGGCGATTCGAGATAGCGGTAGACGACGTACCCGAGCGCCGCGCCGGTGCCCGCCAGCGTGCCGATGAGTCCCGCCGCGCTGCGGTAGCGCCAGGTCGCGGGCAGGCGGGCGACGAACCGCGGCAGCCAGTGCCACTGGAACGGCCTCCGCACCGGGACTGAGATCCGGGTCAGCAGCACCGGAAGCAAAGTCAGCGCCGCGGCGGCTTCCACCAGAACGACCAGGACCACGGCCTCGGCCAACCGCATGACCTGCGGTTCGCCGGTCAGGTACAGCCCGGTCATCGCCGCCAGCATCGCGAGCCCGGTGACGAGCGCGGTCCGCCCGGCGGCCGACGCGACGATCTGCGCGGTGTCGGACGCGTCGTGCTTGCCCGGCGGCATCTCCTGCTGCCTGCGGACGGCGATCAGCAGATGGTTGGCCGCGCTCGTGATGCCGGGCAGGAGAACGAGGTTCCAGTTGCCGAACGAGCCCGTCCCGGCTTCGGCGATCGCCGTCAGCACCCCGAGCGCACCGGCCCCGACCGTCGCGAGATAGCCGAACGCGAGCGCGGCCAGCCGCAGCGAACCCAGCACCAGCACCAGCAGCAGCGCGGTGAGCGGGCAGCCGACCGCGAGGACGGAACCGGCGTTCGCGGAGCCTCCGGTCGCGGCGGCGAGGCCCTCGCCCGCCGCCGCGACCAGGAACAGCAGCCACGCGCACAGGACCGGGCCGGGGTGTCCGGCACACCAGCGCGCGAGACGGAGCAGAGGTAGCGTTCGCAATGCCGAACTCCTTGGGCCGCTTCAGGCCTCCCGCCGCGCAGGCGGCAAGCCGGACGGTCTAAGGATGGCTCCTCGTGATCGTGCGCACACTGGGCGTGGCACCTCGATTTCGAGTGGTACTAGCTCCCGAGCGCGGCGGGCGGGGCGAGCGCCGCGGCTCCGTAGAGGTCGGCCACCCACTGGTCGTGGTAGACCGTGTCGAGGTAGCGGTCGCCGAGGTCGGGGGAGACCGCCACCGCGGTGAGGTTTTCGCCGTGCTCGTGCCGGTCGAGCCAGTCCAGCGCGCCGGCGACGACGGTGCCGGTCGAGCCGCCGAACAGGAAACCCGCCCGCACGAGACGGCGGCACATGCGCACGGTGTCGAGCTCCGGCACGTGCACCACATCGTCCACATAGGACTCGTCGAGCAGCGGGGGCCGGACCCCGGTGCCCAGACCGGGGATCATCCGCGGCGCGGCCGGCGTCCCGAAGGTCACCGAACCCACGGTGTCGACGGCTACCACGCGCATTCCGGGACAGTGTTCGCGCAGGTACCGCGCGCAGCCCATCAGCGTGCCGGTGGTGCCCGCCCCGATGAACGCCACGTCGGCGCCGGGGAACGAACTCGCGATCTGCGGACCGGTGGTGCGGTAGTGCGCCTGCCAGTTGCCCGCGTTCGCGTACTGGTTGAGCCACACCCGGTCGGCGCCCTCGGCGCACAGCCGCCGCACGTGCGCGATCCGCGCGCCGAGCAGGCCGTCTTCCGGATGCGGTTCGGTGATCACGTGCACCTCGGCGCCCAGCGTCTGCATCAGCTGCCGGGCGCCGAGGGTGCAGCGGGAATCGGTGACGCAGACGAACCGGTAGCCCCGGCTGGCGGCGACGAGGCTCAGCGCCACCCCGAGGTTGCCCGACGAACTCTCCACGAGCGTCGCGCCCGGTCTCAGCGTGCCGTCCAGTTCGGCCGCGTCGATCATCTCGGTCGCGGCCTTGATCTTGATCGAACCGGCGAAGTTGAAGCCCTCGCATTTGAGGTAGAGCGATCGCCCGGTGCACCCGTACAGGTCGACGAACAGGTCGTCGACGTTGAACTCGTGCGGACTGGTGATGATCGGCATCAGCGGGCGCCGTAGCGGTCGAGTTCGAAGAAGAAGTCGCCCACCTCGCGCAGTTCGCCGCGGCGGCGCAGTTCGTCCAGGACGTGCTTGCCGACGGCGAGGTCGAGCACGCCGAGCCCGAACGGCGAGAACACCAGCGGCCGGTCCGCGGTCAGGGCGAGTGCCCCGGTCAGGACGTCGAAGAGGGTGCCGTCGAGGAAGTCGCGTCCGCCGGTGGCCTGTTCGGCCAGGTGCACCGACGTGTTGGCCTTCAGGCAGTGTTCGACGTCGTCCACCACGTTGGCCGACGCCAGGATCACCTCGGTGGACAGGTCGCGCAGGGAAACGTTCAGCACCAGCGGGTTGTGCGCGAACCAGGCCGGATCGTGCACGTGCGGTTCCCCGGCGACGGTGGCGAACACGATCAGGTCGCTGCCGCGGATCAGCTCCTCGGCGCTTTCGCGCACCGAAATCCCGTTCGCGCCGGTGCTTTCCAGGTAGCCCCGGAAGCCCGCGGCGTGCTCGGGGGAGAGGTCGAACACCGCGGTCTCGTCGAAGTCCCAGCCGGTGCCGAGCAGGAACCGGTGCACGTAGCGCGCGATGAGCCCGGTGCCGACGAACCCGAGCCGTCGCGGCCGTTCGCCGCGCCGGCTGAGCCAGTCGGCCGCCAGCGCCGCCGACGCCGCGGTCCGGCTGGCGCTGATGATCGAGCTTTCCATGCAGGCCAGCGGGTACCCGGTCGCCTGGTCGTTGAGGATCAGCACGGCCGAGGCGCGCGGCAGCCCGGTGCGGACGTTCTCCGGGAAGCTGGAGATCCACTTGACCCCGTCCACCGCGACCTCGCCGCCGACCGAGGCGGGCAGCGCGATGATGCGCGCGGCCGGCCGGTCCGGGAACCGGAGGAAGTAGGAGGGCGGGTTGACGGTCGCCTGCCGCCCGTGCAGCCGGTAGGCCGCCTCGATCAGCTCGACCAGGTGTTTCTCGGCGCCGTCGAGCACCTGGTGCACCTGGGCGCCGGACACGACGGCGAACTCCGGAACGGTTTCAGTCACAGAATTTCCTTAGTCTTCGGCTGGGCGGAAACGGGGGCTCAGGCCTGCTGCAGGACGGCCAGCGCGCGTTCGACCCGCGCGTCGATCCGGTCGACCTCGGCGGCCGAATCCCCGATGAGCACGCCGTAGAGGCGGCCGGCGAACGGGGCGCCGTCCGCGGTCTGCGCGCCGGCGTTGACGGTGGCGAAGTTGTTCACCAGCAGGCCGCTGCCCGTGCCGTCGAAGAGCAGATCGCCGAGCGCGTCGCGGACCCGGTCGAAGCCCACGCTGGCGCCGAGCCGCAGCGAGTAGTGCCGGGCCATCGCGGTCTCTCCCGCGGTGACGAAGCGTTCCTGGATCGGCACCTGATAGGTGGACATGTTGTTGCGGGCGTTGATTTCCAGCACCGGGAAGACACCGCCGTCCGGTTCGACGATCGCGTCCACCCCGACGACGCCGTAGTAGCCGTCGGCGGCGAGCTGCCCGCCGAGCGCCTGTGCCGCGGACCGGATGGTCTCGAGCTGCGCTTCGTCCAGCCGAGGCGGAATCCGGTGTCCTTTGTGGACGCCGTTTTCGGTGATCAGCTCCTTGACGAAGTCGAAGCGCACCGAACCGTCGCGGCTCACGGTGAACTGGTAGTTGAGGTCGGCGCGCTTGTCGACCCACTCCTCGAGGACGAACGCGATCCGGTCGCGGCCCTTCCGGCGGGCGGTCGCGGAGATCATCCGGCGCAACCGGTCGAGCCTGCGCTCGTCGGAGACCACCGAGATCCCCTTGCCGGACACCCCGAACGCCTCCTTGACGACGACGCGACGCCCGGCAGCGAGCACCTCGGCGGCCGCGGCGACGGCCTCGTCGAGCAGCTCGAGCGTGTCGCACGCCCAGCCGTTCGGCTGGCGCAACCCGAGCTTGGCCGCGATGCGGCGGCTGTAGATCTTGCTGTTCACCGCCTTGCACCGGGCCGCATCCGGCGCGGCCAGCGGCAATCCCGTCGCGGCAGCCAGTTCTTCCTCCACCGCGGAGACACCGTGGGCGAGCAGATGCGCGTCGTCGGCGCGCAGCGCGGACAGCGCGGCGATCAGCCACGGATCGTGGAGAGCGTCCTGGCTGACCGTGCGCGCCGGATCCGGGTCGGCGATCACGTGGATCTGCGGCAGGTCGAGGCCGAGCCCTTCCAGATAGCCGCGGTAACCGGGATCCGGCGCGTGCTTGAGCACCACGTGATCCCGCTTTCCGCCCAGCAGCAAGGCGAACTCGTCCATGCTGTTGACGACCGCCGTGCCGCCCGGGGCGGACACCCGGGGCAGTCCCTGCTCGTCGACCGCCCACTGCTCCTCGACCTCGAAGTTGCCGACGAACACCAGCGGCCGGTCGGCCGTGCCTAAAACCGCGGTCTTGAGCCGCGGGATGAAACCGTTCTCGGCGCTCATGACGTCCTTTCGCCAGCGCACGGACAGGACGCGGCACGCGCTGCCTGCGCTGCCGCGGGGAACGTTCGGCTAGACGACGAAGCCGCCGTCCACCTCGAAGACGCTGCCGGTGATGTAGGAGGCGCGTTCGGAAACCAGGAACGACACCAGGTCCGCCACCTCTTCGGGCCGGCCGAAGCGCCGCAGCGGGACGGCGCGCAGCATCTTCTCGCGGGTCGCTTCGCTCAGCTTGCCGAGCATGTCGGTCTCGATCAGGCCCGGCGCGACGGAGTTGACCCGCACCCCGTACCGGCCGACTTCCTTGGCCAGCGCCTTGGTGAAACCGAGCACGCCGCTCTTGGCCGCGGAGTAGTTGGTCTGCGTCGGATTGCCGTGCACGCCGGACACCGAGGAAAGCGTCACGACGCTTCCGGAACGGCGTTTGAGCATCCGGAACACGGCGGGACGGCACGCGTGGAAAACGCCGTCCAGGTTCGTGCGCAGCACACTCGACCAGTCCGGTTCGGACATCAGCGCGAGCGAACCGTCCCGGGTGATCCCGGCCGAGGTGACCAGCGCGTCCGGCGCCCCGAACTCGTCGGCCGTGCGCTCCACCCACGCCGTGACCGCCTCGCCGTCGGCCACGTCGACCTGGGCGGCCTCGACCCGGACGCCCAGGTCGAGCACCTCCTTGACCAGGACGTCCGCCGCGGTTTGGTTGCTGTGGTAGCAAAAGGCGACGTCGAAGCCGTCCTGTGCCAGGCGGAGCACGACCGCCCGGCCGATCCCGCGGGAGCCGCCGGTGACGAGCGCGGTTCTGCTCATCGCGCACCGCCGAGCTGCAGCAACGCGCAGGCCACCGAACCGTCGTCGTCGCAAGCGGTGACGACGATGTGGTCCTGCTCGTCGAGGTCCGCTCCGTCGGCGATGCTGAGCACGGAGGCCAGCCCGAACAGCGCGGTCGCCGCCGACGTGTCACCGATGAGGTCCACCGGCGGCACGCGGTCCGTCACCTCGTCGCCGAACAACTGCCGCAGCGTCGCGTCCTCGGGACGGTCCGAGCCGACGGGGAAGCCACTGCCGACCGCCGCCCACACTCGTTCCTTGGCCACGCCAGACCGGTTCAGCAGCGAGGACACGGTGGCGTGCAAAGTTCCGGCGAGGTCGCCGTCGAGGCAGATCCGCGAGTCGATGCCGCTGAGCGTCGCCAGCACGCTGCGCGGATCCGCCGAGTCCGCCGGTTCGAGCAGGAACATCGCACAGCCTTCGCCGAGCGTCGCCGCCCCGCCGCGCCGGTGGTGTTCCAGCCAAGACCGCGCCGCGGAATGCTCCTCGGCCGCACCGCACAGCACCTGAGCCGCGCGTTCGGTCATCAGCAGCCGGCGGGCGTAGTTCAACGCCTGCAACCCAGTGGTGCGCCCGGCCGCGATCGTCGCGTTAGGACCCCTGAGGCGGTGCCAGATCGCGGCCTGCCCGGCCGCGCAGTTCATCACGGTGCCGGGAACCGCCGCGGGTTCGACGTGATCCGGCTGTTCGCCGGTGATCGACGCGCGGGTCAGGTCCATCATGCTCTGCGCGCTGCCGGTCGTGGTGCCGAGCACGAACCCGATGTGCTCGCGGTCGCCGTCCGGAGCCAGTTCCATGTCGGCGAGCAGCTGCTGCGCGGCCGCCACGGTGAGCCCGCTGACCCGGTTCATCGCCCGGGTCTTCTTGCGGCCGAACATCTCGCGCACGTCGAAGCCGGGCACGATCGCCGCCGGATCGCCTTGCGCGCCGGGGTCGAGGGCGGGCTCGCGCCGGGAGCGGACGCCGTCAGCGAACGCTTCCCGGCCGTAGCCGAAGGGGGAGATGGCGGTCCAGGCCGAGATGACCGGACGGCGCCGGGCAGGTGCGGTCACCGCAAGGCCTCCTCTCGGGGTTGCCGTTCGTACCGGCCGAGCAGGACCACGGCGTTGTTGCCGCCGAAGGCCCAGCCGTTGTTCTGCACGATGTCGAGGTCGGCGTCGACGGATTCGTTGGGGACGCAGTCGATCGGGCAGTCCGGGTCGGTGTCGCGGTGGTTGATGGTGGGCGGGATGAACTGCTCGGTGAGCGCGATCGAACAGCCGATCGCGGCCAGCGCGCTCGCCGCGCCCATGGAGTGCCCGAGCATGGATTTCATCGACACGGTGCGCGGCGGCTTCGGCCCGAAAAGGTCGCGGATCGCCGCGGACTCGGTCATGTCGTTGGCTTTCGTCCCGGTGCCGTGCGCGGAGATCAGGTCGATCTCGGCGGGTTTGACCCCGGCGTCGGCCAGTGCCAGTTCCATGCAGCGGGCGATCCCGGCCTGATGCGGAGCCACCGGATGATGCGCGTCGCAGGACATGCCGTAGCCCAGCACTTCCGCGTAGATCCGGGCGCCGCGGGCGAGCGCGGAGTCGAGGCTTTCCAGCAGAAGAATTCCCGCCCCCTCGCCGGTGAGGATGCCCATCCGGTTGCGGTCGAACGGACGGCAGCAGTCCGGGGCGATGCTGCGCAACCGGTAGAACGAGGTGAACGTCTTGCGGCACAGCGCGTCCGCGCCGCCGCAGAGGGCGAACTCGGCGTCCCCGCACCGGATCGCGTCGAGCGAGTTGCCGATGGCGTAGTTGCCCGCCGAACACGCCGTCGCGATGGTCCCGGTCTCGACGTCGGCCAGTTCCAGCTCGCGCGCGATCGACGTGGCCAGCCGTCCCGCGGAGATGCGGCGCACCAGCTTCGGGTCGAGACCGGCCAGCCCTGCGGAGAGTTCCTGCCGCACCAGCCCGTCGAGTTCGTGCGCCTCGCCGTCGGTGCTGCCCACCGAGACGAGCGTGCGCGCGGCACGCAGGGTTTCCAGCGGCAACCCGGAATCCTCGACCGCGAGCCGCGCGGCCGCGGTGGAGAACCGGCTCGCCCGGCCGAGGTCGCCAGGGTCGAGCGTGCGGATCCACCGCGCCGGCTCGAAGTCGGCGACCTCGCAGCCGTTGTCGTGAGCGAACCCGGCGGTGTCGAACACCGAGATCGGCCGGACGTTGCTGCGCCCGGCGCGCAGTGCGGCGGTGAACTCCCGGACCCCGATGCCGATGCTCGACACGACACCGCATCCGGTGATGACCACCCGGCGCCCGATACTCGTCGACATGGTCTCTACCAGCTCGCGGATTCCGAGACGACCTCGTACACCGCGCGCAGGTTGGTCATCCGGGCGAACTGGCCTTGGTCGATGGTGACGCCGAACTTCTTCTCCAGCGCGGCCAGCACGTCCATCAGCGACAGCGAATCCGCCTCGTGGTCGTCGGCGAAATCGCTGGTTTCGGTGAGCTCCGCGTTGTCGAGCTCGAGGTGCGTGCAGACGATCTCGCGGATCTGCTGCATCCGTTCGGAGACGGCTGTCGTCATGGGGCACTTCCGATCGTCAGGGACCTTTTCCGGTGATCGGCCCGAAAACTAGCGACGACCGGTGACGCGCTTCTGACAGCGCCCTGACGCGAAGGCCCCGTCGGCGCGGTGTCAGCAGGCGGTCATCGAGGGCTGCCATGCTGACGCCGTGGAAGCCAAAACGACGGTTCAGTCGAGAACCTGGTCCTGCATCAGGATGGACTGGTACAACCGGCGCAGCCCCGGCCCGGGCTCCAGCCCGAGTTCGGCGCTCAGCCACTTCCGGGTGCTGTGGAAAACGGACACCGCCTCGCCCTGCCTGCCGTCGCGGTAAAGCGAGATCATCAGGTACTCGCTGAGCCGCTCCCGAGCCGGGTTCTCCGCGACGAGCTGCTTCAGGTCGTGCGAAAGCCCGTGGTGTTCCCCGACTTGCAGACGCGCGGAGATCAGGTCCTCCTGCACGGTGAGCCGATGCTCGTTGAGCTGCTCGGCCGCCATCCGGCAGCGAGTGCAGTCGGCCACGTCGAGTAACGCCGGCCCGCGCCAGAGCCGCAACGCTTGCTCGAAGACCGTGATCGCCCCACGCGGATCCGGCCCGAGCAGCGCGGCGCCACGCTGAGCCAACGCAGAAAACCGATGCGCGTCAACGGCCTCGGCGGGCACGGTCATCAGGTAACCGCTGCTGACCGTGCGAACCACCTCGCGCTCGCCGGTCACGTTGAACACGAGCTTCCGCAACCGGGCGATATTGGCCTGCAAAGCGTTGCGCACGTTCGCGACCGGTTTGTCCGCCCACAGCTCGTCCGCGAGAGTGTCCAGGGACAACGGAACCCCCGGCGACAAGGCCAGCAACGCGAGCACAGTCCGCACCTTCCGCGACGCGACTCCATGCCCGCGGCCGGCTTGCCTGAGCGTCACCGATCCCAATAGCTCAATTTCCATATCTACCCCTGAGGAAAAATAGCCCGTCTCAAGTGACCCCACGCACCGAGCTGTCGGCCGAGCCGAGCATGTCAGACGTTGAAAAGTCGGTCTACCTCCGATTGGGGTAATGAGTTGGCGTCATGCGCGACAGTTTCCCGCTAGCAATAGGAAGGCCGTTCCCCATTTCTGGCCCCCGACCTCCCGATGGTGGTGCTGGCACCAGTCAGGACAGTGGTGGTACCTCCACCAGCGCCCCGTTCACCGGCGAATACCTTGTCGTACTCGCCGGTACGGTGTTGAATCAATTATCGCGGCCGGGGCGGAGCCGCATTTTTCGGCATGGGGTGAGTTCTATTTGCAGTTCCGGGCATTATTTTTGCCCGTTGTCGCGGAGTCGGCGAATGGTTATTTATTAGCGGGCTGGCGACGCAGGGTGTTTCCGTTGTTCCCCAGAGTCGCCCGCGACATTCGACACCGCGGCTCGCCCTCTCGGCTGCTGGGACGGAATGCCGCAATTGCGCCAGTGTGCAATCCGCCGCTCCTGGGTCGGCCGGGTGGTAACAGGGGAATTTTGCGAACTTCCGTACTTTCGCCAGGGCAGCCCTCGTCGCGCCGCGTCTGACTCCCGCCCACGGCCTCCTCTCTGAAGCACACCCGATCCGCCCCGTCTCGGCCCTGTGCTTAGGTGTCGGCCGCCAACCGCTGCTTCGACCTTCTCGCTTCCTCATGCCGCTCTGCCGGTCCCGGCACCCAGACGACCAAGACCGAAGGTTTTCGAGACAGCTCAACGCAGCGATCATCCTTACCTCGCCCCGCCGCGTAACCCTCCAGCGCCACCCGCCGAAGGCGACCCCCCAGGCTGGATCCCCGCGTGAATCACCGTCTCGCCACTACTCCCACACTGGGCGACTGCGCCTCCGTCCCGTCGACAAACAGCATCGCCCCGTGCAAGACATCTCGGCCAGCCCAGGTAGTCGCGCTCTGTCTTTCCCGCCCAGCCAACGATGTCCGGCACCATGCCACGACCCGGACAGTTCCCCGCATTGGATGCCAAGCGGCGCAAATCAACAAACCCGGGAACACGTTCCCCACCGAAGCCCTCCCTCGACGGCCAACGGCTGGCGCCTCCGAACCCGGGCCAACGGACTGCCCCACGCCCAACACTTAGCCCGAGGCATCCCGCCACGCTGCGCGCTCTGCACTCCCGCCGATCCGACACCGCCACCGCGACAGCCGGTTGCCCCTATTCGCCGAGTCCACAACCAGTTCGCCTCCGGACGCGGCCCTATCGCGTGTCCTAGCCGTCGTGAGCTCGAGCCGCCACCGCGACAAGCAACAGCCGTCAAGCGGCAAACCCACCCCGCGGATTTGCTTGGCTAGAGCGACATACCCACGCGCCCCCGCCGAATACTTCGAACCGACGCAGTCGCGCGAACTCACCGCGCTGGACACTGACGCGCCGCCAAGCCAGCAACCGGCCAAGCCACCCGAGCGCGACAACATCCCGCCAGTTGCCACCGCCGCCCGCGAACCATGCCGACTCGTCCGCCGGGCTTTCAAGGCAGGCTGCGGACCCCCAACATCCACCCCAGGCGACCTAGACCGGTCACCTCAGCTAAGGACGCGAATGCAAAAACCCTCCGGCCAACCTGATGTGGCCGAAGGGTTCATATGCAACTTGTGGAGCTAAGGGGACTCGAACCCCTGACCCCCTCACTGCCAGTGAGGTGCGCTACCAGCTGCGCCATAGCCCCGAAGCAGAGGTGAACTCCGCATCTCGTATGGACATACAGTACACCCCGCCTTTCAGCCTCGCGGCAGGGGGTCGGTTATGCGCCGCAGGCGCGCTCGAAGGCGGCGTCAAGCTGGCCAGACGCCTAGTGAAGTGACCGGCTCCGAGCGTATTAGTGCAGGTCGACTGCCCTTCCTGACTTTTCTTCAGGTTTGCGTTGAGTCCGGGTGTGTCCGCGGTTACATTCCTCCGCAGTCGCGACGTCGAGCCACCCCCTGCCACGCAGCGGACCGCAACCCCCGGCCGGGTCGCCTGATGGTCCGGTCTCGGCGAGGAGGTGCGATGAGTCCCGAATCACGGAGAGTGGCTGCCCTAGCCCTGCCGCCTCTGATCTCGGCCAGCCGCCTCCCCACGTGCAGCAGCAGAGTGCTGCTCCGTCAGTCCTTCGAGACGAACACCCCAGCACGGCCCAGCCAAGCCCCGGCGGTGAACGCCCAGCGAGGCGCCGCACTTCCGCTAGCTACGCCCGGCTCGCTGGCCCACCCGTACACCGCCGCCGGAACAAACGCGCACGATTGGCACTTTCACCTCACCCATGAGGGCGATACAGAGAGGACCACCAGGTCCTTCCGGCTTCCGCTACCGAACGACCGGAACGCCTCGAAGGTCCCCTGCGACACAGTCCCGCCGCGCCAGCCGTCCAGCCAGCCCAACCCGCAATGGCCAGCGCATCCGACTGCTGCGGTTGTCGATCTTGACCCCGGCCGAGACCATGAACCGTGCCCGGCTGGACTGACTGCGGACCGCGAGAAGCCGCAGCGGCACGGCCGTCATGGCCCGGCCGACCGGTCGTTCACACTGACCTCCGTGGGTGGCACTACTTCTCCGCCGCCGGGACAAGTGGACCTGGGGCCGAACGTCGTCGTATTCGATCCGTCGATGCCGAGCGCGAGCATCCAGCGCACGCTGGACACGATCTTCGCGGAGCAGGAGAAGAACCAGTTCGGCAGTCAGCGCTACGCGGTCCTGTTCAAGCCGGGCACGTACTCCAACGACGTCAACGTCGGCTTCTACACCCAAATCCTCGGATTGGGCAGCACCCCTGACGCCGTGACAATCAACGGCGCCGTCCACGTAGAGGCGGACTGGTTCCCCCCGAACAACGCGACCCAGAACTTCTGGCGCGGCGCGGAAAACCTGTCAGTGAACCCCGTCGGGGGCGCGGATCAGTGGGCGGTTTCGCAGGCGAGCCCATACCGGCGCATGCACGTCCGCGGCGACCTGCGCCTCGATCACGGCGGTGGCTGGTCTAGCGGCGGCTGGATCTCGGACACGAAGATCGACGGGCAGGTTCGTTCCGGCTCGCAACAGCAATGGATCTCGCGGGATTCGCGATTCGGCGGCTGGACCGGGTCCACCTGGAACATGGTGTTCGTCGGGGTAGACGGCGCTCCCGCGGGCACCTTCCCGGATCCGCCGTACACGACGATCGACCACACCCCGGTCGTCCGCGAGAAGCCGTGCCTCCAGGTCGACGAGTCCGGGCACTACCGAGTGTTCGTGCCCGCACTGCGACACAACACCTCCGGGGTCACCTGGGAACACGACAGCGCGCCCGGTACTTCGTTGCCGATCGACCAGTTCTGCATCGCGAAGCCCGGCACCACCGCAGCCGAGATGAACGCGGCGCTGACGGCGGGAAAGAACCTGCTGATCACCCCCGGCGTGTATCACCTTGATCAGCCGCTCCGCGTCACCCGCGCGGACACCGTTGTCCTCGGCCTCGGCATCGCGACCCTGGTGCCGGACGGCGGGATCACCGCGGTGGTTGTCGAAGACGTGGACGGGGTGAAGATCGCCGGCCTGCTGATCGACGCCGGGACGACCTCGTCGGCGGTGCTCATGCAGGTCGGGGATCCGGGATCGGACACGGACCATTCGGCCAACCCGACCTCGCTGCACGACGTGTTCTTCCGTATCGGAGGCGCCGCCGCCGGCAAAGCGCGCACCAGCCTCGTCATCAACAGCAACGACGTGCTCGGCGACCACCTGTGGCTTTGGCGGGCCGACCACGGAGCCGAGGACAGTGATGTCGGCTGGAGCTCCAACACCGCCGACACCGGTCTCGTGGTGAACGGCAAGAACGTGACCGTCTACGGGTTGTTCGTCGAGCACTTCCAGAAGACGCAGGTGACCTGGAACGGAAACGGCGGCCGCACCTACTTCTTCCAGAACGAGATGCCCTATGACGTTCCCGACCAGGCGGCCTGGATGAACGGCGAGAGCGCGGGCTACGCCGCCTACCAGGTCGCCCCGGACGTGACCAGCCACGAAGCCTGGGGCTTGGGAAGCTACTGCTTCTTCAACGCGAACCCGTCGGTGGCCTGCTCGCACGCCTTCGCCGCCCCAACCGCCCCCGATGTGCGGTTCCACGACCTGGTGACGGTTTCGCTCAACCACCAGGGATCGATCACGCACGTGATCAACGAGAGCGGCGCGACCACCCCGGCGGGAACGAAACCGGTGAACTTGGTGCGCTATCCGTAGCCGCCACCTGGACAACCGGTGCCCGCCGCGGTGGCGGCCGCGACGGGCACCGGTCCCTGGTTCCGTTGCTTGCCACGGCAGCGGACGGGACACCGTAGGCTGTGCCGTGTGAGCCAGCCGATCCTGATGACCGTCGACGACGACCCCGCCGTTTCGCGGTCGGTGGCGCGCGACCTGCGTCGCCGCTACGGCAAGGACTACCGCGTCATCCGTGCCGACTCGGGGGCCGACGCCCTCGACGCGCTCCGCGAGATCAAGCTGCGCGGCGACGCCGTCGCGGCGATCCTCGCCGACTACCGCATGCCGCACATGGACGGCATCGTCTTCCTGGAGAAGGCGATGGACCTCTTCCCCAACGCCCGTCGCGCGCTGCTGACGGCCTACGCCGACACCGACGCCGCGATCCAGGCGATCAACGTGGTCGACGTCGACCACTATCTGCTCAAGCCCTGGGACCCGCCCGAGGAGAAGCTGTACCCGGTCATCGACTCCCTCGTCGAGACCTGGCTCGCGGTCGGCGACCGTCCGGTGGAAGAGACGAAGCTGATCGGGCACCGGTACTCGGCTCCGTCGTTCCGGATGCGCGACTTCCTCGCTCGCAACGCCGTCCCGTACCGCTGGTACTCGGTCGACGACGAGGAAGCCGGCCGCATCCTCCAGGCCGCCGGCGCGTGCGAGACCGACATCCCGGTCGTCGTGACGCCGGACGGCACGGTGCTGAAACAGCCATCGGGCAGCGAGATCGCCGATGCGGTGGGCCTTTCGACGCAGCCCGCGCAGGACTTCTACGACCTGGTGGTGATCGGCGGCGGCCCGGCCGGACTCGGTGCCGCGGTGTACGGCGCTTCCGAGGGGTTGCGGACCGTGCTGGTCGAGCGCAAGGCCACTGGCGGCCAGGCCGGAACCAGCTCCCGGATCGAGAACTACCTGGGCTTCCCGGACGGAGTGTCCGGCGCGCAGCTCACGGACCGGGCCCGTCGCCAGGCGCAGAAGTTTGGCGCCGAGGTGCTCACGGCGCGCGACGTCGTGGGGCTGGAAGCGCGCGGGTCGAGCCGCGTCGTGATCTTCGGCGACGGATCCGAGATTGCGGCGCACTCCGTGATCCTTTCCAGCGGCGTCAATTACCGCGCGCTGGAGGCCGAGGGAATCGCCGAGCTGACCGGACGGGGCGTCTTCTACGGCTCCGCCGCGACGGAAGCACCTGAGTGCTCGAACGACCACGTGTACATCGTCGGCGGCGCGAACTCCGCGGGGCAGGCAGCGGTGTTCTTCGCGCAGCACGCCACCGACGTCACGCTGCTGGTGCGCGGCGCGTCGCTGGAATCGTCGATGTCGCACTACCTCATCGAGCAGATCGCTGCCATCGAGAACATCCACGTCCGCACGCACACCACGGTGGTCAAAGCTCACGGGGACGATCACCTCGAAGCCATCACGGTCTGCAAAGACGGCGTGACCGAGAAACTGGACACGGAACACCTCTTCATCTTCATCGGAGCCGCTCCTCGCACGGAGTGGCTGGGGGAAAGCGTTCTGCGGGACGCGCACGGATTCGTCCGGACCGGCCCAGACCTCGTGGAAGACGGACGCAGGCCGCCGGGCTGGACCCTGGACCGCGATCCGCATTACCTGGAGTCGTCAGTGCCCGGCGTGTTCGTGGCCGGAGACGTGCGCTCGCAGTCGGTGAAACGCGTGGCGTCCGCCGTCGGCGAAGGTGCCATGGCCGTGACCCTGGTCCACCGCTACTTGGAGGAACAGTGACTCAGCCCGCTTTGCCGCGCGAGGAACTCCGCGGCCTGTTCTTGTTTGAACATCTCTCCGACGCGCAGCTCGACTGGATCGAGCAGAACGCGGTGCGAGAGGAGTTCAAAGCGGACTCCGTGGTGATCCGCGAGGGCGACCCGGCCACGTGCTTCTACGTCCTGCTCAACGGCGCGCTGCGGATGACCCGCGTGGTGGCCGGTGCCGAGGTCGAGATGAAGCGGTCCGACCAGCGCGGTTCCTATTGCGGCGCAACGCAGTTCCTGGCTTACCAGGACAGCGAAGCCACCTACGGTGCGACGATCTACGCCGTCAGCGACCTGACTTTCCTCACGCTTCCCGCCGCGGAATTCGCCGTCGAATTCCGCCAGTGGTTCCCGATGGCGGCGCACCTGCTGGAGGGGATGTATCTCGGCTGGCGCAACACCGACGCGCTGGTGTCGTCGCGTCGTAGGCTCGTCGCGCTCGGCGAGCTGTCCGCGGGGCTCATGCACGAACTCAACAACCCGGCCGCGGCCGCGGTACGGGCGACTGCCGCATTGCGGGAGCGAGTCGCCGGCATGCGGCACAAGCTGGCGATCCTGGCGAAGAAAGACATTGACCCGAACCTGCTCGAATTGCTGCTCGACGTGCAGGAACGCTTGGTGAAGCAGGTCGGCGACGCGCCGAAGCTCTCCGCGATGCAGCAGGCCGACCGCGAGGACGAGATCGGCGACTGGTTCGACGAACACGGCATCGACCAGGGCTGGGACCTCGCCAGCATCTTCGTCGCGGCTGGGCTCACGCCGGAGAATCTCGACCACGTCCTCGAGTCGGTGGGCGAAGGACTGCTCGACGGTGCGATCCGCTGGCTCGCGTACGCGCTCGAAACCGAAATGCTGATGGGCGAGATCGAAGACTCGACCAGCCGGGTTTCCACGCTCGTCGGCGCGGCGAAGCAGTACTCGCAAATGGACCGAGCGCCGCACCAGTTCATCGATGTCCATGAAGGACTCGACTCCACGCTCGTGATGATGTCGGGCAAGCTCGGCGAGGGAATCCGCGTGGTCAAGGAGTACGACTGCTCGATCGACCGGGTTCCCGCCTACGCCGCCGAGCTGAACCAGGTGTGGACCAACATCATCGACAACGCCGTCGGCGCCATGGGCGGCCAGGGAACGCTGACCCTGCGCACCTGGCAGGTCGGAAAACAGGTGCGCGTCGAGATCGGCGACACCGGTCCGGGGATCCCGGAAGAGGTTCGCCAGCGCATCTTCGAGCCGTTTTTCACCACGAAGGGCGTGGGCGAAGGCACCGGTCTCGGGCTGGACATCTCGTGGCGGATCGTCGTGGAACGGCATTCGGGCGACATCAAAGTGACGTCGGAACCGGGGGACACCCGGTTCGAGGTCTGCCTCCCGGTGGAGGAGCAAGCGTCGCTCTGAACGCGCGGTTGTCTGCGAAGTCCCAGCGCGGTACCGGGATCTTCGGGTTCTTCGGAGTAGTGCTGCGGTGGTTGTCATCGGTGGCATCCCCTCGGAGCGAACTGACGGCTCGATTCCGAGGTTAGCCGACCGCACCGACAGGATTTCGGGCTGTTTTCGCGTTTCCCTTGTGCGCCAACGGTTTTCGATCTATCCCCGATCGAGTGATGATTCCGAACGGATGTTCGAGCACTCTGGAATACGGCAGCGTCGCGTCCGTTGCTCGGGTCCAGAGGGGGCCCGGTGGGCGCCGCCGCCGGTTCAGGGGAGGGACCGTGATCCGAATCCGGGAAGTGTCAGTGTCATTGCCGCAGTGGTCAGCCAGGTCAGCAGGTCCGGCAACGGAATCCGGGCAAGTCGGCCAGGCCATTCGTCGGCTGCGATCGTCAGCGCGAGCTTGCCTTCGTCCGGCCGGATTCCGGTCAGGCGCAACCCTTTCGGCAGATCCGGGAGAGGAAGCACGATCGGCCGGATCCGCTTCGGCGGACGCCTCGCCCACCGTCCGAGGCGGAGCGCGGTCGGGGTCAGCACTATCGCTTCGTCTTCGATGTCTGCGACGAGTGTCAGGAAACCCCAGCGCGGACGCTTCCGCCAGCGCACCCGAAAGCCTTCCGCATGCGGCGTCGCGACCAGGTCCGGACGTGCCGCGGCAACCCGATCCCGCACCACGGTCCCGCTCACTTCTATCTCCAGCTCGACAGATCCGGGAATCACCGCTGGCGAAGGCAATCCGCGAAGCCGTACGTCCTTGGCGAGCACGGTTACGCGCCGCAGCGGAATACGGCCGACATCTGGCTGTGCAGGCGATCCGTCAGCTGGCCGAGTTGCCGGATCGGCTTCGCGACTGGTGGACGCCCGTCCGGAGCCACGTCGAGAAGTCGGTTGTTCAGATCCGTACGTTCCCGCGTGTGCTGCGTCAGGCCCCGAAATGGATTTCCCTGCTGCCGCACCTGGTGTGGCTTCCGCGATTCGGCGATCACGTTGCGCCTGACCAGAATCCGACGATGCCCTGTTCTCTTGTGGACCGGGCAGGCGTACGTCAGTTCGGTCGTCGGCGAACCGTGCGGTGCGACCAGGCGCAAGACCAACCGCGTCCGGCAGGCCGTCCGTCTCGCTCGTTTCGTCGGCGGGAGGCCGAGTGCCCGTCGCGGCAGGCGTGCCGAATGCGTCCGCGGTGGTCGGGTCCTTCGTTTCGCCATGCGCGTGCGACGCTGCTGCGGCCGCTCCAGTTCGAGATGAGCGGGCAGTGCCGGCCATGCGGCCAGCGCCGTGCTGAACGGGGGCCGCCGAACTGACCGGAACGGGCCAGTCGACATCTTCGGCGACAATGCGGACGTCTCCCACCCGGCCGGTGGCCAGACGTAGCGAGTCCGCCGGGTAGTCGAGTTCGGTGAGGGTGAGGCCGACCTCGTGGCCTTGCACCGTGGTCGTGAGGCGACGGCCCACCAATTGCTCGGTGACGGTTCGGACGAGCGCGGCAGGGGTCGCGGGCACTGCGGGCAGCAGCGCCCGGCCCGCTGCGGCCAGGCCCGACAGTTCGGGCCAGGGCACCCAGGCATCGAACCATCGGCCTTCGCTCATCAAGCCATCGTATGGCTGTCCTGAAGAGACCGCTGCTCGCTGTGGGATGAGCCGCGTAACGGAGGGAAAGAGGTCGACCACGCAAGCCAGCCGAGCACAGGCAGCACGGCAGGTGCCGCGATCCCGGTGATTCTGGCCACCACCGGCCGGAATCGTGCGGCGACGATACGTATGCCGCCGCGCCCGTACCCGGCTGACACGGCAGCGAACTAGGCTTGGCGAATGTCTGAACACGACCAAGAGCCAGCTGGCGTCGAGACGGTCGAGGACCGCGTCTACCGGCGGGAAGACTGGTACGCGGAGGAGTTCACCGCTGGTCGGTTCGTGCGTTGTGAGTTCCACCAGGTCGACCTCACCGAGGCGGTCACGCGCGGTGTGGCCTTCTTGGACTGCGTGTTCGGAAATGTCCAGTTCAACGCCTCCCGGCACACTGACTCCGCGTTCACAGGTTGCTCATTCAAAGGGTGCAATCTGTTCGATGCCGAGTTCACCGGATGCAAGCTGGTCGGCAGCCGATTCCAGGACTGCGGCTTGCGGCCGTTGCGCGTGATGGGCGGAGACTGGTCCTTCGTCGGTCTGAACGGTGCCGACCTGCGTGGAGTCACGTTCCAAGGCGTCCGGATGCGGGAAGCGGACCTCGCCAAAGCGAAGTGCTCGGGAGCAGTGTTCACCGACGTGGACTTGTCGAGTGCGGAGCTGCAGGACATCGACCTCACCCGCGCCGAGCTGCGGGGAAGCGACCTGTCGTCCCTTGACCTGACCCGTGCGTCGCTGACCGGCGCGATCGTGTCCCCGGAACAGGCGGCGGTGCTCGTCACGTCGCTTGGGCTGCAGGTGCGCGGGTAGTCTCGCGTCTGAAGGGCTGAGCTGTCGGAGATGTCCGGAGGGAGCGCGATGGGAGTCGTCACGCCAGGCTTCACCGGACGCGCCCGCGGTGCCGACCCGCGGCTGCCGCCAGGGCAGTATCTCGCCGAAGACTTCCCGGTTCTCTCTGCCGGGCCCACCCCACGGGTGAGCACAGAGCGGTGGGAGTTCGCGGTCGTGACCGAGCGCGGCGAACGTCGCTCGTGGTCGTGGCCGGAACTGATGGCTCTTCCGAGCGAGAAGATCACGGTCGACATCCACTGCGTCACTCAATGGTCCAAACTGGACACCCATTGGCGAGGCGTGCCAGTGGATGCGCTCGTCGGTGATCTCGATACGGATGCTGATTACGTCATGGCGCACTCCTACGGCGGCTACACCACAAACCTTCCGCTCGCGGACCTCCTCAACGGACAAGCCTGGATCGCCTACGAGTACGGCGGCAAGCCCCTCACACCGGAACACGGCGGCCCCGCCAGGCTGCTGGTGCCGCACCTCTACTTCTGGAAGTCCGCGAAGTGGGTGCGCGAGCTGAGGCTGTCCACAAAGGATGATCCGGGCTTCTGGGAAACGGCCGGCTACCACGATTACGGAGATCCATGGCGGGAACAGCGGTATCAGGGCGACTAGCGTGGCGCGTCGCCCGGCTTGCCGAGATTCGGCAGGAGACACCGACCGCGCGCACCCTGATCTTCGACCTCCCCGGATGGCCGGGCCATCTCGCAGGGCAGCATGTTGACGTCCGCCTCACCGCGGCTGACGGCTACACGGCGCAACGCAGCTACTCGCTCGCCGCACCGGCAAACGGAGACCGGATCGAACTGACCGTGCAACGGGTGGCCGACGGCGAAGTGTCCGAACACCTCACCGGCCGCTACGCGATCGGTGACCCGGTCGAGATCCGCGGCCCGATCGGCGGCTGGTTCGTCTGGCGTCCCACCGATTCCGCCCCGGTCCTGCTTGTCGCCGGCGGCGCAGGCATCGTGCCGTTGATGGCGATGATCCGGGCTCGTCGCCAAGCTGGCAGCAAAGCGCTGTTCCGGCTGGTCTATTCGCTGCGCACTCCGGCAGAGCTGTACTACGCCGAAGAACTGCGCCGACCATACGCAGGCTTGGACATCACTTACGTCTACACGCGGGAGCTGCCAGAAGGCCGATCCGGAATACCGCGGCGTCTCGACGTTGCCACGTTGAACACCGCCGCGTGGCCACCTGATTTCGGTGCCACAACGTACATTTGCGGACCGACTGGGTTCGTAGAGACTGCCGCAGACATCATGCTCGCGCTGGGGCATTCGCCGCAGTCGATCCGGACTGAGCGTTTCGGCCCCAGCCGGGACTGAGGCCGCCCGCGAGTCAGTTCATGGTCGGCTTGGCGAGCAGTTCGCGCAGAGTCGCGAGCAGTTCGCGACGGTCTGCGGCACCGAGTTTGCCGCGGATGCGCGCCATATGGTGTTCGACAGTCTTGCCCGAGATGAAGAGTTTGCTGCCAGCTTGTTTGTAAGTCAGGCCGTCGACCACCAGGCGGGCGACTTCCAGTTCACGTTCGCTGAGCGCGCTCAAGCCGGTCGCTGAGCCTGGCGTCGGGGCGGCGGACTCGAGACGCCCAGTCGTGCCTTGGAACTGCCGAGCCGCTTCGAGGAGTTGGACCATCGCCTTGCGGTCAGAGGTGCGGATCGCGGCTTGGCCGGCCAATCGGGCAGCGTCCCAGCACAAGTCCAGCTCGTGAAGCTCCGCGGCGGCTGCGGAGATTTCGCCGGGATCGAACGTGCCGCCGAGCACGGCAAGCCAGCACCCGGCAGCGCGGGCGAGTGCGGCTGGGTAGCGGCCGCAATCGGCGAAACGGTTCAGCGCTGCCAGTTGCCGTTCAGCAGTGGCGCGGTCTTCAGTGGTGATCGCGGCGTGCAATTCATGCCAGCACAACGAAACAGTCCACAATGGAGGGTTGCCGAGACGGTCCAGCATGGCGTGGGCACGCTCTAGCCGACGGGAGAGCTTGGCGTGCGCACCGGTCCGAGCGGCTGCGATTGCCAGTTCGCCCAACGGCAACAGCGTGAACAAGTCCACTTGCTGACGCATGGACGCTTGATAGGCCCGCTCCCACGACTGTTGCAGTCCAACCAGATCGCTCGCCCGCCGGGCGAGGCCGAGTTCCAGTGTCGCGAAGAACAGTTCGTCGCGCGCCTCGAGTTTGGTGCCAGCGACAGCGTCTCGGTGCTCAATCGCGGCGGCGAGGTGGCCGCCGGTCATCGCGACCCAGCCGAGTAGCAACCGGTGCCGGGTGGCAAGAAGGTCGCCGCCGACGCTGCTCGCTAACGCTCGTTCCAGCACTGATTCGGCGAGCGCAAGCTCACCTGCGTGCAGGCCCGCGAGTGCGGCGAGTGCGGCCGGGCTGTCCGGAAGCGGCGCGCCGCCGACCGCTGGCTCGAGCATCGCGGCGGCACCTACCAGCGTCGGCAATGCCTCTGTTCCGCAACCGAACACCGACTCCACGATCCCGTTCGCCGTTCGCGCTGCGGCACCGGTGAACAACGTCGGCGCGACTCCCGGCATCGGGACGTTGGCGATAGCTTGACCGTCGGTGGTCTGGCCTGTTCCGACGAGGGCGATCGTGGCGAACGCGTCCACCGCGCCGGGGCCTACCCAGCGATAACTTTCGCCAGTTGGCTGGGGTGGCTTGGGGAACGCGGGATTGCTGTTGGGCACGTAGCTGGGTGATGTCGCAGCAGCGGCGTCGGTGTGTGGCCCGGCGGTGTTTGTGTCGAGGGGGAGTGCGGAAGCTCGGGGATCTGCCGAGTTGCCTGGGGTCTGGTGGGTCGCGGCTTGGTGGCTCGTTGCTGAGGCAGGGAGGGGTTCGTTGCCGGATTGGGTCGAGGTGGAGCCATCGCCGCTGTTGGACGCGGGTGTGGCTGCGTGTTGACGGGACAAGCTGTCCGTGGCTGCGGCCCAGCGGTACAGCTCTGCGGTGCGCGCCAATTCGCCGCGGTGAGCCAGGACCGTTGCGGCGATCTCGGCACCGGCGGCTCGCGCTTCTGGGTCTTCGCCGGACAACATGCCGTCGCCTAGGCGGAGGGCGGTGTCGAGATCCCCAGACAGTGCAGCGGCGCGGGCCCAGCCGGTAGTGGTCGCGGCGTCACGGGCGCCCGCCTCGGCTGCGGCTTCGAAGAGGCGTGCGGCGTGCTTTGGATCGGTGGGGAGTGCTTCGCTTGCGGCGGTTGCGAATGCTGTAGCCGCGGAGGCTCCGGAGCTGCCGGCGTCGAGCAGTGACGTCGCGAGGTCGAGCACAGGCAGGCCGCGAGTTAGCTGTGCTTCCACGAGTTGTTGCAGGACTGCTAGGCGACGGGCTGGCGGTCCGTAGGCACGCACTGCTTCGGCGGCGGCGGGCAGGAGAACGTCTTCGGCGTCGAGGAGGCCGGTGGCACGGGCTCCGTCGACGACTTCGGGCAGTTCGTCTGGTGTGCGCTCAAGCAGCGAACACAACAGGTCGAGGTTGCGCGCGGCACCGGCCTCGGCGGCGATGAGGTAGCGGAGAACGTCGTCGTCGAGGGCAGCCAGCTCGGCGCGGAAGTCGGCGAGCCGGGCAGTGACGACTCGTTCTACGAGGCGGGGGACACCGCCGGTGCTGGCGTGCAGGGCGGAGGCGTCTGCGGTGCGGCCGGTGAGTTGTTTCGCGAGCTTGCCGACTTCGTCGACGGTCAACGGCGGCAGCAGCAGCGTTTCGCCAAGGGACCGCAGTGCTTGCGCGCGAGGGTTCGGGCGATGCGCCACCACGAGCGGTCCCTCTTTGGCGGCCGCGAGCATGGTCAGCCTGGTCAGGTCCTCGTCGTCGAGCTGGTCGGCGTCGTCGACGACGGTCGCCTCGACTCCCGCTTCGCGGTAGCTGCGGTCGAGGGCGCCCAACAGAGCAGTCTTGCCGTAGCCGCCGGGTGCGACGACCACGAGCCGGACTGGGGCTGCGGGGGTGTCGGCGAGTTGTTCAAAGAGGCGGCGGGCTGCGGGATGGACGGCGTCGTTGCCGGTTTTCGCCAGCAGAGCGTTCAACAGTGACCTTCACCGGAGGGAGCTGTGGCTGGGTGGGCGCACGAGCTCAGGACAGGGGGACGGGGAGAAACGGGTTCCTTGTCGGCGGTCGCTTCGTGGGACGTGAGGACCGCGATCAGGACCGAGGAGCTGATCGCCAGCACTGCCGCGGCGGCGGCGAGCGGTCGCCATCGACGCAACAGTTTGGCAGCGCCCTCGGGCTCCGGCAGCGTGAATGGAGTGATCTCCACCGGCGGCCGCTCGGGTCTCTCGGGAAGTTCGGGTTCGCGGTCGACTCGCGGCAGCAGCGTGGTTTCGGGAGCGGGGGCTTCCCGTCGCGCGAGCGGCCTCGTCCGTTGGCTGGCGAGGATTCCGGCACCGATGGCGGCGGTGTCCGCGGGCTGCGGGCCGGTGAAGAACGGGCAGGGCAGTCGCCCTGGGCGGGTGCCCGGGCCGGGTTCGCCGCAGAACACGATGCCCGCCAGCGACTCCGGGGCGACGTTGGCCGCCTGCGCGAGGCCGAACGCGGTCTTGACCACAGAATTCGGCGCGACGCCTTCGGTGCTGTTCCGGGCGATCCAGCCGCTGGCTCCCGAGGCGGTCGCCAAGGTGACGGTGACGCCGTCCGGGCCGAACTCGCACACCGCGGCTGTCCGGTCGCCCGCTCCGGGCTCCGGAAGGTGGGCGTAAAGGGCGGCGATCGCGCTGGGAACGAGGGTGACCGCGTTGAAACCGGACTCCGCCAGCGACTGGCGCAGGAGTTCGCGTCGGTAACCACCCCAGTCACCGGGGTGGGTGATGACGAGTTGGCGGGGCGGTCCGCCGGCCTGGCTGGCCGCGACGTCGGCGATGCCTTCGATGAAGACTGTCGTCAGGGATTCCGGCGTGAACGGTTCGCTGCCGATGAAGACCGGCACGTCGTCGCCGATGCGGCGGTGGAACCCAGTGATCAGCCGGGACGGGACGGCGGCACCGGCTTGGGTGGCCGCGTCGCCGGTGAGCAGGTAGCCCTCGTCGTCGAGGAAGAGCGCGGTCGCGGTGGCCGGCGAGGTCTCGCCCAGCCACAACGGCTCGGGATCGTCCCACCGGTCACCTTGCCGGCGACGGAGCGCGGCGTGGGTCCGGGCAGCGCCGAGGTCGATGCCGAGCACGTAGGGCACCGCCGCTTCCTCCCTTCGTCGCAGTCAGGGTTCGGCCAAGGGGCGTAACTCACTGAACGGATACGCATCCTCACCCGTTCGGGTCAGACGGGCAAGAGTGGGGTGGGATTTAACCCAACCGGGTTCCGCGTGTCCGATCCCCTAACTCCCTAACGATCTCATATCGACCCCCTAACGGCTGAGCGAGGCGCGACTGGGTGTAAACCCCGATGTGAGCGGGGGTGCCCCGTCCCTAGCTTGAGCGCCACGCCCGGCCGGGGAGGGCCGGGCATTCCCCGTAATCACGACAAGTGGAGATCCCCCCATGGATTCGGTGCAGACTCTGCACGACTTCACGCTTACCTTGCTCCAAGACCCGTCCGCGCTCGCCGCTTTCGGCCAGGACCCGCAGGCCGCGCTGGCCGCCGCTGGGCTGGGCGACATCAGCGCCGCCGACGTGAACGAGGTCGCGCCGCTGGTGCTCGACTACGTCCCGGTGGACCATCTGGCCTCGCTCGGCCACCTGCCCCAGGCGGGCGACCTGACCACCGCGCTCGGCGACGGTCCGCAGGGTGCGATCGAGCAGCTGCAGGCGCTCACCGCTTCGCTCGGCGTCGCGGCTGGCGGCGCGTCTACCTCCGCGGGCACGCCTGGGCTCCCGGGTCTCGGTGAGCTGCCGGCGGTGCCTGGCGTGGGCGAGCTGCCGGGTGTTGGTGAGCTGCCCGCGGTGCCGGGCGTCGGCGAGCTGCCTGGTCTCGGCGAGTTGCCGGGCGCGGGTGCGCTGCCTGCCGTCGGCGACCTGCCCGTCGTCAGCGACGTGGCTGGTGCTTCGGCGCTGCCCGCGGCCGGTGAGCTGCCGGGCCTCGGTGAGCTTCCGGCGGTGCCGGGCGTGGGCGAGCTGTCGGGCCTTGGCGAGCTGCCGGCGGTGCCTGGTGTGGGCGAGCTGCCCGGTCTCGGTGAGCTGCCGCGCGCCGATGCTCTTCCGGGTGTCGGTGCGCTGCCGGGCGTCGGTGACGTTGCCAGCGCGGTTCCGGCCGTTCCGGGGCTGCCGACCGCTGGCGAGCTGCCGTCGGTTCCGGCGGTGCCGGGTGCTCCCGCCGTTCCGGGGCTGCCCGCGGCGCCGGGGCTCGGCGACGTGCAGAACGCTGCCGCGTCGGTCACCGCGCTGGTGCAGAACCCGACCAGTGCACTCGCCTTGGGCAATGACCTGGCCAGCGGCCTCGACTCCAGCGCCGTCGCGCAGGCGAGCGGCCAGGTGGCCACCGCGGCTGACGGTGCCGTCTCGCAGGTGCAGCACGTCGGCGGTGAGCTCGCCGCGGCTTCGCCGGTCAGCGTCGGCGACTTGCCGGTCGCGAACTCCGCCGGGCAGGTCGCCGACCACGCGACCGAGGCTGGCGGCGGGATTGCCGGGCACGTCAGCGACGCGGTCGGGACCGTCACCGAGAACGTCGGCAGCCTGAGCAACACGCTCAGCGCCGACGGCCTGAACCACGCTGTGAACGGCGTGACCCAGCAGGCGCACTCGCTCGTCTCGCACGGCGAGGCCGAGCGTTCCGACGCCGCGACCGAGGCGCACACCGGGACCGACGCTGGTGTCGGCATGGTGCACGACACCGTCTCGACGGTCTCCGACCTCGGGCACCAGGGCCTCGGCCTTGACCTGCACGCCGGCGCGGAGACCTCGCACGGCGGCGGTGAGCTGCACATTTCCCTCTGAGCAAGGGTAATTCGGGAGTGGCTCCGCGGTCTGGGTGCGACCGCGGAGCCACCACCCGGTTCGGATACTCCCCGTACACGGGGGACACTGGTTCGCCGTGACGGCTCCAGCTTGGCTCGAAGTGCTCGCCGAGACCTCGGATGCCTGCCGGACGCACGGCCGCGAAGACCTGGCGCAGCGCCTTCGCCGACGTCAGGACCGGCCGCCGGGGGGCACGCGGGTCGCGGTGCTCGGCTTCCCGAAACAAGGCAAGGGCTACCTGGTCAACGCGGTGCTCAACGCGCCGGTCTGCCCGGTCGGCGACGCGGCGACTCCCGCGGTGCCGATCGAAATCGCGTACGCGGCCGAACCCAGCGCGACGCTTGTCGGACGCGCCGACGAACGCATCCCAGTCGAGATCGAGAAGCTGACCGGCGAGGTCGGCGCTCGGCCGGCTGGGTCGCTGCGGCGGGTCGAAGTCGGGGTGCCGCGCGATTTGCTGTCCGCGGGTTTGGTGCTCATCGACACTCCGGCGATCGGCGACCCGAGGTCGCCTCGCACCGCTGCCGCTCTTGACGTTCTCGCGGACGCCGACGCGGTCATCCTTGTTTCCGACGCCGCCGCTCCGCTGGATCAAGCCGAACTGGCGTTGGCGCATCACATCCGGACCTGGTGCCCGCACGTGGTCGTCGCGCTGACCAAGATCGATGTCAGTGCCGGATGGCGCACGGTCGCGGAACAGAACCGGACCGCGCTGTCCGCGGCCGGGATTGATTCGCCGGTGCTGCCGGTGTCGGCGACGGTGCGTTTCGCCGCGGCCAAGGGCGGCGATCAAGACCTCAACGCACGGTCCGGGTTCCCGGAGTTGCTTTCCTGGATCGCGACGCAGGTTTCGCGGCCCGCCGAAAGCACGGCCGCGTTGCTTGCCGCAGTGAGTGTGCGTGCGGCAGCGGCGGAGTTGGTCGAGACGTTGCGGGCACGTGCCGAGGCGGCGGGGCAGGAAGCGGGCGTCGACCAGACGACGTTGCTGCAGCGTTCGCAACGTCGCGCTGACGAGCTGCGCCGGCGCAATAGTCGCTGGCAGAATCTGCTGGCGGACGAGATCGCTGACTTGCAGTCCGACGCGGAGTACGACCTGCGCGAACGCACCCGGAAGATCGTGGAGACGATCGACGAGACCTTCGACCGCGGAGACCCGGTGAAGGTGTGGGACGAGTTCGGTCCGTGGCTGGACAGCACTCTCGCGGAAGCGGTCGAGACGACCTACACCTTCGCGGCTGAGCGCGCGGAATGGATCGCGCAGGCGGTGGCGGTGACCTTCGGCGCGCAGTACGACCTGCCGGAACTGCCCTTGAGCGACTCCGGCGCGGACCGGATCGCCGAGGTGCGGCAGCCGCGGATCGAACGGTTCAAGATCGGGCAGAAGGCGTTCACCGGTTTGCGCGGTTCGTACGGCGGCGTGCTGATGTTCGGTCTGGTGACCGGGTTGGCGGGGTTGCCGCTGATCAACCCGGTGTCGATCGGCGCCGGTGTCGCGTTCGCGGCGAAGACGATCAGCGACGAGGGCGGCATGCGGCTGCAACGTCGGCAGGCGGTGGCCAAGATGACCGCGCAACGGCATGTCGACGACGTGTTCCTGCGGTTCAGCAAGGAGTGCCGCGACGCGATCCGCCAGGTGCACCGACGGTTGCGGGACCACTTCACCGAGCTGGCGGACGGTCTTGCCGACGAGCTGACGCGGGAACGCGAGATGATCATCGCCGGGTCGGCCGAGCGGGAGCGGCGAAGTGCGGCGCTGCGGCGCGAGATCGACCGGCTCGCGGGGTTGCACAAGCGGGCTGGGGAGCTGGGGATGCTGGCTAATCGGGTGCCTAAGGAGCTGCCCGCGTGACCTCAGCGGGCCCGGCGGATTCTGGTGCTGGTAGTTCTGCTGGCTGGAGTTCGTGATTTTGTCGGACCAGGCATCGAGGAGTTGCTTGTGCGACCTGGGCTCGGTGTGATTCGGCGGGGTTGGCGGCTCTCTGTGTGCTGACGGGTGCTGGCTGGTCGTTCTCGCGCGTCGAGCTGATGGTGCGCTGTCGATGCGGCTTCGGGCTGGGCGGCGCTTTCTGCGGACGGTCGCGTTGGTTCGCTGAGCCGGGGCTTTGGCGGGGTCCAGTGCTGACTGGACGAGGCGAGGCTTCTGCGCGTTGGAGGGGGCGTTCTCGGGCGATCCGGCGTTTCGGGGAGAGGTCGGCTGAAGTGGCGATGGTCGGCTTCGGGATTCGGTGAGCGGCGCGTTGCCGGGTAGTCGAGGATGTTCGGGGCTGTGCCGGGTGAGTCGAGTGAGGAGTGGTGTCGCGCGTGGTTGAGGACGTTCGGGCTCTTCTGGCGGATGCTTGTGGGTACTACCGCGACAGTCCGAGGGCTTCGGCGGTGCTGCGGGAAGCGCTGGACCATCTCGACGAGCCGCTTCGCGTAGGCATTGGCGGTGCTGCGGGGACGGGGAAGTCCACGTTGGCTGCCGCGCTGGGGGATTGGCCGACGCGGGCGTTGCGCGATCTGGAGTTTCTCGATGCGCCGCATCCGTCGACGCTCACCGATGCATCCATACAGTTGCTGCGTCACCTTGAGCCCGAGCAGTTGGCGACGCTGCGCCCGGCAGCGCCTTCAGCGTTCGCGCGCCAGACAGCCGTCGACACGATCCTGGTGCTCGCGCGCGCGGACGAGACCGGCGCGGGGCGGATTGACGCACTGCTTACCGCGAAGCAGATTGCGCGGCGTGCGTGGCGCGAAGATCCACTGTGTAGTGGATTCCAAGGCGTGATCGCGGTGGCGGCGCTGCTTGCGTACGGGGCGCGCGCGTTCACTGATGACGAGTTCGAGCTTCTCGCGGCCTTCGCGGCTGTGCCTCGTGAGGAGTTGGAGCGGTATCTGCTGTCGGTGGATTCGTTTACGGATCCGGCGTTTCCGGGACCGGTGTCGGTCGAGACGCGACGGTCGTTAGTGGTGCGCTTCGGACTGTTCGGGGTGAAGCTTGCGCTGACGCTGATTCGTACGGGGTGTGACGACCGGGTGAAGCTGTCGGCGGAGTTGGTGCGGCGTAGTGGGCTTGGCGAGCTTCGCGACACTATTGCGGGTTGCTTCGCCGCGCGTGCGGACGCGTTGCGTGCGCGGACGGCGTTGCTTCGGTTGGAGACTGTGCTGAACGCGGAGCCTCGGCCGCACAGTGATCGGCTTGCGGCGCGGGTTGAGCGGTTTTCGGCGAGTGCGCACGACTTTCGCGAGTTGCGGCTGATCGCGGACATTCGGGGCGGGCGTACGGCGCTGGCGGGGGAATCGGCAGAGGAAGCCGTTCGGTTGCTGGGCGCGGAGGGGACAACGTCGGAGGAACGGCTGGGGCTTGCGGAGGGTACGGACCCGCGCGAGATGTATGAAGCCGGGCTTGACGCGGTGATGCGGTGGCGGCACGAGGCGGAGCGGCCGGATCGGGCGTTGGCGGAGCGGGCCGCGGCGCAGGTTGTGGTGCGCAGTGCGGAAGGGTTGCTGGCGCAGTTCGTGTGACCGGGGCAGTCGTCCGGGGCGATCGTCCGGGTTCGTGGTTGCGGCCGGGAGGACTGGGACTTGGTGCCGGGACGGGCGGTTGGCGAGAGCGGCTGACTGGGGCGGTTGTGGGGACGGTCGACTGGGGTGGTTGACCCGGGCGATTGGTCGGGATGGGTGACCCGGGCGATTGCCCTAGGCGGCCGACCTGGACGGGTGTCCAGGGCGATGGGGCGGGACGGTTGCCCTGGACGGTTGCCCTGGAGGGCCAATCTGGATGGGTGGTTCTGGGTGATCGTCCGGGACGCTCGACCCGGACGGTTGCCCCGGACAGTTGCCCTGGGCGATCGCCCTAGGCGGGCGACCAGGGCGATTGGCCGGGTGATTCGTTGCGGCGGTTGGCGGGCAATGGGTTGAAGCTGGTGCATAGGGCGGTCGGCTGGAGCAGTCGAACCGAGTCGACTGATTGGGGCGTCTGGTCGGGACTGGATCAGGGCGATCGGCCGGGGCAGACGACCGAGCCGGTCGGTGTGGACGGCTGACTGGAGCGGTTGAGGAGGGCGATCGACCGGGACGTCTGCCCTGGGCGAGCGACCAGGACAGCTGACCAGGACAGCCGACCCGGGCGATCGCCCAGGCCATTCGCCCAGGGCGATCGTCCGGAAGACCGGTAGCTCAGGCGTTGCCCAGCACCCGTCCGATGGTGAGTTCCAAGACAACGCGCTGCGGGTTCTCCCGCGGTTTCCGGTACCGCTGGGCGTAGCGCTCTTCGGCGTCGCGGACGGACGCGGCGTCGTCGAGGAGGCGGATTCGGCCTTCCAGCGTGGACCAGGTCCGGCCTTCGAACTGGCACACCGCGGCGGCCAATCCGGCGTCGCCGGCGGTGCGGATCAGCCGGGCCTTGTACGAGGTCCCGGAGGCGATCACGCGGGCGATGCCCTGGTCGAAATCGACCGTCACGCCGACGGCTACTACGTGCGGGGTTCCGTTGGGGCGCACCGTCGTGAGCGAGGCGAGCCGCCGTTCGGTCCAGAACTGGCGGAAGCTCTCGTCGAGTGTCATGTCCGCACGCTAGACGAGACAGAATTTCAACTGCTTGTTGACCTCTTTAACAACCAGTTGTAGCGTCCCGCGGAACCAACGACGTCCTGGAGGATCCGCATGTCGTCGCTTCGTTCCCGTGCCTGGCAGGCCGCGCTGCTGGGCGGCTTGCTCGTGTTCGCTGCCGCTTGTGGAGGAGGTCCTGACGGGGCCGGCGGCGGGCAGCAGCAGAAGCCGAGCGCTATTCCGGACAACACCGCGTTGCTCGGGGCGATCAAGGCCGATCCGCAGCTCGCCGGAGAGTTGCCGCCGGCTGTGGGGCAGGCCAAGACCTTGCGGCTGGCCTCCAACATCCAGTCGGCTCCGAACAACTTCTACGCCGCGGACGGCAAGACGCCGATCGGCTACGAGGTCGATCTCGCCAAGGCGGTCGGGGCGAAACTCGGGGTGACCGTCCAGTACCAGGACTTGGCGTTCGGGTCGCTGATCACGAGCCTGCAGTCCGGCCGCGTCGATCTGACCATGGCCGCGATGAACGACACCAAGGAACGCCAGAAGCAGATCGACTTCGTCGACTACTTCTCGTCCGGCATCACGATCATGATCCGCAAGGGCAACCCGGACGGCATCACCGGGCCGGACACGTTGTGCGGCAAGAACGTGGCGGTCGTGCAGGGCACCAGCCACCAGAAGTTCGCCGCCGCGCAGAGCGCGAAATGCACCCAGGCGGGCAAGCCGGCGGTCACGGTCACCGCGACCGACAGCGACAACCAGAACCAGAACCAGCTGCGCACCGGCCGGGTCGCGGCGATCCTCAACGACCTGCCGAGCGCGGTGTACATCTCGCGCACGGCGGGCGACGGCAAGTTCTTCGAGGTCGTGCCTGGCCAGCCGATCGAGGGCGGGCCGTACGGGATGGGCTTCGCGAAGAGCAACTCGAAGCTGCGCGACGCCGTCAAGCAGGCGTTGCAGTCGCTCGTCGCCGACGGGACCTACGGCAAGATCCTGCAGTCGTGGGGCGTCGAGCAGGGCGCGATCAAGGAGGCGGCCGTCAATGGCGGAAGCTGAACCGCTGCCGATCGTCCGGCTGCGGCATTGGGGACGCTGGGTCAGCGCGGCAGTGATCGTCGCGCTGCTGGTGCTGTTGGGTTTCGCGCTCGCGCAGGCGCAGATCGAATGGGGCTCGGTACCCGACTTCGTCTTCTATCGCGTGATGGCGCTCGGCCTGCTCAACACCGTCGTGCTGGCGGTGCTCGCGCAGGCGATCGCGATCGCGCTCGGCATCCTGATCGCGTTGCTGCGGCTCAGCGCCAACCCGGTCGCGAAGTGGTTCGCGACGGTCTACATCTGGCTGTTCCGCGGGCTTCCGGTGCTGCTGCAGATCCTGATTTGGTACAACCTGGCCCTGATCTTCCCGACCTTCTCGATCCCGCTGCCGTTCGGCGGCTACCTCGTCCACGAGCCGACGAACGTGCTGATCAGCGCGTTCACCGCGGCCCTGCTCGGGCTGGCGTTGAACGAGAGCGCGTACATGGCGGAGATCGTCCGCGCCGGGCTGACCAGCGTCGACTCCGGACAGACCGAGGCGGCGAAGTCCATCGGCATGACGCCTGGCGCGACGCTGCGCCGGGTCGTGCTGCCGCAGGCGATGCGCGTGATCATCCCGCCGACCGGCAACGACTTCATCAACATGCTCAAGGGCACGTCGATGGCGTCGGTGATCGGGGTGACCGAGCTGATCCACGCGGCCAACAACATCTCGTCCAACAACCTGCTGGTGATGGAGACGCTGATCGCGGCGGCGATCTGGTACCTGGTCGTCGTGACCGTCGCCGGAGTCGGCCAGCACTACCTCGAACGATCGTTCGGGGCGGCTGACCGGAGCCCGGCGGCGCGGGTGGGGAAGGCCCTTAAGGGGATGCCGCTGGTGAGGGGTGCCCGTGTCTGAGCCGCTGCTGAAAGCTGTCGGGGTACGGAAGAACTACGGGCACACCGAGGTGCTCAAGGGAATCGATCTGGAGGTCCGCAAAGGACAGGTGGTGTGCCTGCTCGGGCCGTCCGGGGCGGGCAAGAGCACGTTTCTGCGCTGCCTCAACCATCTCGAAACGATCGACGGCGGCCAGGTCTGGGTCGACGGCGAGCCGATCGGGTTCAAACTGCGCGGCGGCAAGCTGTACGAGCTGCGGGAGAAGGACGTCGCGCGGCAGCGCCGGGACATCGGCATGGTTTTCCAGCGGTTCAACCTGTTCGGGCACCGGACGGCGCTGGAGAACGTGGTCGAGGGGCCGGTGCGGGTGCTCGGCGCCGATCCGGCGCGGGCCCGGAAAGAGGCGCTGGACCTGCTCGACCGGGTCGGGCTCGCGGACCGGGCGGGCGCTTACCCAGGGCAACTGTCCGGCGGGCAGCAGCAGCGCGTGGCGATCGCCCGGTCGCTGGCGATGAAGCCGAAGCTCATGCTGTTCGACGAGCCGACGTCCGCGCTGGACCCGGAACTGGTCGGGGAGGTGCTCGCGGTGATGGGTACGTTGGCTCGGGAGGGGATGACGATGGTGGTCGTGACGCACGAGATGGCCTTCGCCGCGGAGGCCGCCGACGAGGTGGTGTTCCTCGCCGACGGCGCGGTGGTCGAAACCGGGCCGCCGGAGCGGGTGCTGAAGACCCCGGAACACGAGCGGACGCGGCAGTTCCTCGCGCGGGTCCTCTCGTGACCCGGATCCCGCCGCGGTACCTGCTCCAGTTCGACGAGCCCGCGGGATACCTCGATTTCGCGCGGTTCGGGCCGCCGTCGCACGCCGTGCTCGACACGACCGCGCGGCTGCTGGAGGCGACGACCAAGGCCGGTCCGTCCACTGTGGACGAGCTGATGCGGCAGGAAATCCGGGCGAAGGCGGCGGCCGCGCGGCTCTGCGGCAGCGACACCGACCACACCGTGCTGCTCCCGCACACCAGTCTCGGCCTGTTCCAGGCGGCGTTCAACAGCCACGGCGAAGTGCTCGTGTCGGCCGCGGAGTTCCCGGCCAACACATACCCGTGGGCGCGCGCCGAGCAGGCCGGGCGGGTGCGGATGCGGCGGCTGGAGGGCGGTTACGTCACCCCTGACCGTCTCGCGGACGCACTCACGCCGGAAACCACGGTCGTCTCGGTGAGCGCGGTTGATTTCCGCACCGGTTATCGAGCCGATCTCGCCGCGTTGCGCGAGGTGGTGGGTGACCGGCTGCTGGTGGTCGACGGGATCCAGGGCTTCGGGGTGGTCGACGCGCCGTGGGAGGTCGCCGACGTGCTCGTGGTCGGCGGGCAGAAATGGCTGCGGGCGGGCTGGGGCACCGGATTCGCGGTGCTGTCCGACCGGGCGCTGACGCGGATGGACCCGATCCTGTCCGGCTGGACCGGCGCGCGCGACCCGGGCCTGTTCGACAACGAGATCCACCCGGCCGATCCGACCGCGGCGAGCTGGTCGATCTCGAACCTCAGCCCGGTCACGTCCGGCGCGTTCGCGGCGGCGCTCGAACTGGTCGAGGAAACCGGCGTCGCGGCGATCGCGGACCGGATCGACGAACGCGTCGGCGAGCTGGAGGACGTGCTGCGTTCGTTCGGCGCGGAGATCGTGTCGGCGACCGAGCGGCGGGCTGGAATCCTCGCGTTCTCCTTGCCGGGCAAGGCAGCCGAGCAGGTCGGCGCCGCGCTGACGGCCGCGGGGATCGCGGCGACAGTGCGTCCGGAGCACATCCGGCTGTCGCCGCACGCGTCGACCCCGGCGGCGGCTGCCGACCTCGTGCGGGATGCGCTGGAGAAGCTGCTGCGGCCTCGCCGGGTCGTGCCGGTCGCGTCGGCTTCGGGCACCGCGACGCACGAGCTGCTCACCGCGTTGATCCCGGCGGTGGACGGGCTGGCGGCGATGCTCGGACCGGGCAACGAGGTGCTGCTGCACGACCTGTCGCGGCTGCCGGACTCGATCGTCGCGATCGCGGGGGACCTCACCGGCCGCTCGGTCGGCGGGCCGATGACGGATCTGCTGCTCGGGCTCGTCCGGCGCGGTACGACGCAGGACCTGACCAACTACCGCACGCACAGTCCCGACGGCCGCGAAATCCGTTCGTCCACGCTGTTTCTGCGCGACGCCGAGGGTACGGCGATCGGGTGTTTGTGCGTGAACAGCGAACTTCCGGCCGCGGCGCAGACGTCTGAGGAACGGCGGGAGGAGACGTTCCTGCCCGACGTCGACAGCCTGCAGCGGTTCCTCGTCGGACGTGCGATCGGGAAGTCCGGGATTCCGGTGGAGCTGATGAAGAAGCGGCACAAATCGGCGGTGGTCCGTGAGCTGGACGAGGCCGGGTACTTCCTGATCAAGGACGCGGTGGACCATCTGGCCGGGCAGCTTGAGGTCACGCGGTACACGATTTACAACTACCTCAACGAGATCCGGGCCGGATAGCCGTGCCGCCCGGGCTTGCTGCCAAGCCCGGGCGGGCACTCAGCGCAGGAACCGCTCCACCGCGTCCGCGGCCGCGGCGATCCCGCCGTGGGCCCGGATTTCCGCACGAAGCTCGGCCAATCGCGCGGCGACGTCCGGCGAACTGCTGACCTCCTCGACGGCTTCGCGGAGGGACTTGGCGGTCACCTGGTCCGCGGGCAGATGCTTGCCGACTCCCAACGCCTCCAGCCGCGCGGCGTTGCCGAACTGGTCGACAGCCTGGGGAATGGCGACTGTCGGGACGCCGTACCACAAGGATTCCGTGCAGCCGCCCATGCCGGCGTGCGTGATGAAGGCGGACGCGACGTCGAGGATCGCCAGCTGTGGCACCGTTTCGTGCACCTCGACCGACTCCGGCAGCGGGCCGAGGTCGTCCTTCGACACGTGCTTGCCGATCGACAGCACGACGTGCCAGTCCTCGAATTCGGTGCTGCAGTGGCGATAGATGTCCAGCTGGTCGTTGTACGCGGTGCCGAACGACACGAGCAGCACGGGTTTCCCGTCGGACGGCGGCGTCCAGTGCTCTGCCGCGCGCACCGGATCGAGGCACGGGCCGACGAACTGGACGCGGTCCCGCGGCACGCGGTCGGCGTTCGGTTGCATCGCGCGCGGGATCAGGGACAGGATCGGCCCTGGACGCGCGAGCCACGTCCAGGCGTCTTCGGCGACCCCGTTTTCCGCCAGCCACTCGGTGAACGTCCGGTGATAGTCCACTCCGGACGGCGAGGTGCGGATCGGTTCGAGGACTTCGGCGAGTTCTTCCTCGTAGCCGTCCCAGGCGACGTAGGTGGGCGACAGCTGCACCGCGGGCACGTCGTAACGGAGGCCGAGCAGCGGGGCGCCGAGGCCGCCGATGTCGTAGAGCAGCAGGTCCGGCCGGTCCTGGTCGAAGGTTTCGGTCAGCCGCGGGTGGATCGCGATCGCTTCGTCGAGGAAGACGCGCATCGCTTCGGCCGGGTCCTCCGGCCATTCCGCGTCCGGGCCGAGCGGGAAGATCGTGGGATGCGCGACGACGTCCGCGCCGGTCTCTTCGACCAGCTCGGCGAGCGGTTCTCCCACGACGTAGCTGACCCGGTGCCCGCGTCGCACTAGCTCGCGAATGATTCCCAGCGACGGATAAACGTGGCTCGGCGCGGAACAGCCGACCATGACGAGGTGCTTGCCCATGAGGCGCGAGTGTCCTTTCCGGACGAGATGCGGTCCGGCACGCAGAGCGGGGGCCGCCCGGTGGCGGGCGGCCCGGAAAGTCGTGCCGGGATCAGGACTGGCGGCAGCGGGCGAAGATCGTCATGGACCGGGACGGTAGTGCGGCCGGTCTCGGGGAGCAACCGGATTAACCGGGCGCAGCCAGTGCGTGCTTGCCGCGGGCAACGACTCGACATCGCACACCACTTTTCAGCGCAACCAACTTTGTGTTACAAAGTTCAGGACGGCGAAGCACTGGGGGACGAGATGACAGAAGCGTTCAGGCTGACCGGCCTGGTGAAGCAGTTCAAGCAGGTCCGCGCGGTCGACGGCATGTCCTTGACCGTGCGGCGGGGCGAGGTCGTCGCACTGCTGGGTCCGAACGGCGCGGGCAAATCGACCACGATCCACATGCTGCTGGGGCTCACCTCGCCGGACGAGGGGAGCGTCGAGGTGTTCGGCGGCGCGCCTCGGGCGGCGCTCGACTCCGGGCGGCTCGCGGCGATGGTGCAGAACGGGTTCCTGCTGCGGGACGTCACGCCTGCCGAGCTGGTCGAGCTGCATCGGTCGATGTTCCGGAATCCGCTCCCGGCCGAGGAGGTGTACGCCCGGGCCGGGATCGGGGAGTTCGCCAGGCGGCGGTGCGGGAAGCTGTCCGGCGGGCAGCTGCAGCGGGTCCGGTACGCGCTCGCTCTCGCCGGCGACCCGGAGCTGCTGATCCTCGACGAGCCGACGGCGGCGCTGGACGTCGACGCGCGGCGCGAGTTCTGGGCGTCGATGCACGAGTTCACCGCGACCGGGCGGACCGTCCTCTTCGCGACGCATTACCTCGCCGAGGCCGAGGACTACGCGGATCGCGTCGTGTTGATGCGGCACGGGAAGGTCGTCGCGGACGGGGCGGTCGACGAGGTGCGCGCGAACGTGTCCGGGCGAGTGATCAGGGCAGTCGTACAGGGCGCCCGTACGGAAGCGTTGGCTGCGCTCGACGGGGTCGCCAGGGCAGTCGTACAGGGCGATCGTACGGAATTGGACTGCACCGACTCCGACCTGGCGATCCGGGCGTTGCTCGCGGCGTTCCCGCGGGCCAGCTCGATCGAGATCACCTCCGCGGGGCTGGAGGAAGCGTTCCTCGCCCTCACCTCCGACGAACCGCAGGGAGCGCTCCGATGAACCTCGTCTACCTCCGCTTGGAGATTCTGCGGATCGTCCGCAGCCCGCAGTTCGCGTTGTTCACCATCGCGGTTCCGCTCGGCATGTTCCTTCTGTTCGGCGGGCTGTTCGGCGACCAGGTCGGGGCGGGCGGCATCAAGGCCAGCGTCACGACGATGATCAACATGGGCGCGTACGGCGCGATGAGCGGCGCGCTGTTCACCGGCACCCGCGTCGCGACCGAGCGGACCGACGGCTGGCAGCGGCAGCTTCGGCTCACCCCGATGCGCGGACCCGGCTATCTCGCGGTGAAGATCGCGTCCTCGATGGCGATGGCGTTGCCGGTGGTTCTGGTGATCTTCGTGGCCGGTGCGCTGCGCGGGGTGGAACTCACGGCGGCGCAGTGGCTGCTCAGCGGGGTCTCGCTGTGGCTGGGCGCGTTGCCGTTCGCGGTGCTCGGACTGCTGCTGGGGTTGTTCGGCAAGGGCGACACGGTCGGCGCGATGACCGGTGCGTTGATGCTTCCGCTCGGCGTGTTCGGCGGGCTGTGGATGCCGCTCTCGTTCTTGCCGGAATGGATGACCGCGCTCGCGCATTTCTTTCCTACGTACTGGCTCGGCCGCGTCGGCACGCTGCCGGTGGATCACGCGGGCGGGCTCGGTCTCGCGGTGGGCGTGCTGGCGGCGTGGCTGGTCGTGCCCGCGCTCGTGGTGGTGCGGCGGTTCCGGCTGGGCCCGGTGAAAGTCGCGTGACGTGTTAGCTTCCGTGCTGCATGCGGGGTCAGTACGGGGGAAGGGCGGTCCGGGGTGAACAACGACGCGGGGGACCCCGTCGAGGACGAGGGCGAGTCGCTGTCCGCGGCGGAGTCGCTCGAACTCATCGCCCTTCAGCACGAGCGGACGCGCCGGGAGCTGCGAGTCAGCCCGGCGCGTCTGTTCGGCGTCTGGGCGTTCACCTGGCTCGTCGGCTGGGGACTCGTTTATCTCTCCGACGAGCGGGCGGCGGCGCTGCTGCCCGGCTGGGTCGCGGGGATCGTCGTCGCGGTGCTGATGATGGGCGCGATCGCGTACTCCGCTTGGCACGGCAGCAAACCCAGCCGGGGGATCCGCGGCCCGTCCAGGCGGATCGGCGCGATGTACGGCTGGGCGTGGGCGATCTCGTTCGCCGCGATGTGCCTGATCGACATCCGGATCACCAAGCTCCTCCCGGAAGGCTCGGATCTCGTGCCGTTGCTGTGGTCGGGAACGTCGCTGCTGCTGACCGGCGCGCTCTACCTCGCGGGCGGGATGGTGTGGCAGGACCTGCGGCAGTACTTCCTCGGCGGCTGGATCATCGTGTGCAGTGGGGCGAGCGTCCTGGTCGGCGTGCCGGGCAACTTCCTCGTCCTCTCGCTCGCCGGCGGCGGCGGATTCGCGGTCGCGGCGCTGGTCTACGTGGTGCGGCCCCGTGGCTGACCTGCCGGAGCTGGACCCCGTCATCCACGCGCAGGCACGGCTGCGCGTCACGGTCGCGCTCGCCGGGCTGCGTCCCGCCGACCAGATCACCTTCCCCCGGCTGCAGCAGCTGCTGGAAATGACCGCGGGCAACCTCTCGACGCATCTGCGCAAACTCGAGGACGCTGAGTACGTCGAGATCACCAAGGCTTACGAGCACCGCACGCCGGTCACGCTGGTGCGGCTCACGAGCAAGGGCCGCGCCGCGTTCGAGACGTACACCAAGGCCTTGCAACGGCTCCTGGACGCTGGAACCTGACATGTCTCGTTGGGTCGTGCACCTGGACCTCGACGCGTTCTACGCCTCCGCCGAGCAGCTCACGCGGCCGACGCTGCGCGGACGCGCGGTGGTGGTCGGCGGCACTGGGCACCGTGGTGTCGTAGCCGGGGCTAGTTACGAATCCCGCGAGTACGGCGTGCGTTCGGCGATGCCGATGTCCCAGGCTCGCCGGCTGCTACCGGCTGGCGGCGTGGTGCTGCCGCCGCGGTTCCGGTTGTACGAAGTGCTGAGCAAGCAGGTGTTCGACGTCGTCGGCGAGGTCGCGCCGGTGCTGGAACGGATTTCCCTCGACGAGGCGTTCGCCGAACCGCCCGCGCTGGCTGGCGCGTCGGTCGAGCAGGTGACCGAATGGGCCGAGAATCTGCGGGCGCGGATCCGGGAACAGACCGGGCTGACCGCGTCGATCGGGGCGGGGACTGGGAAGCAGGTCGCGAAAATCGGTTCGGACCGGGCGAAGCCGGACGGCCTGCTCGTGGTTCCGCCGGGGACCGAACGCGAGTTTCTGGCTCCATTGCCAGTGCGCGCGTTGTGGGGGATCGGGCCGGTAGCGGAAGCGAAACTGCGCACGATCGGCGTGCTCACCTTGGGCGAGCTGGCGGCGTTGCCGGAGCCGGACGCGGTGTCGACGCTCGGCGGCGTCGTTGGTCGCGATTTGCGGCGGCTGGCAAGCGGATTCGACGATCGTCCGGTCGCGGAGCGCGGCGAGGCCAAGCAGGTGAGCGCGGAGACGACCTTCGACGTGGACGTGGTCGATCTCGTCCGATTGCGGGCTGAGGTAAGGAAAATCGCGGCTGGCGCGCACGCTCGGCTGGTGAAGGCGGGGCGGGTCGCGCGCACGGTGGTGATCAAGCTGCGGCACACGGACATGAGCACGGTGACCCGCTCCGAAACCACCGCGTCGCCCACCGACGACCTCGAACAGCTTGCGGCTACCGCGGAACGGCTGCTGCTCGACCCGCAGGAGTTCGGCGGAGTGCGGCTGGCGGGCGTGGCGTTCAGCGGGCTTTCGGTGCCGCATCAGGACGCGTTGTTCAGCTTGACCGTGCCCGCTGCGACGGAGGAGCCGGTCGTCACTTCGGCCCCGTCGCCGGGCGGGAGTGCGCCGGTGTCGTCGTCGGGATGGCGGCCGGGCGACGACGTGGTGCACGCCGAGTACGGCACGGGCTGGGTGCAGGGCGCGGGGCACGGCCGGGTGACGGTCCGGTTCGAGACGCGCACGTCCGGTCCGGGGGTCGCGCGGACGTTCGACCAGACCGATCCCGCGCTGACTCGCGGAGAGCCCTTCGACTGCCTGGCCTGAGCATTTCGCCTGGTCACGACCGGGGTGTTAACCCACAAGAGTGATACGGAAGGATGTGCCGGGCAGTCGGGCAAAGGGGATGATGATGACGAACACCCGCCGCGCCGCCGCCCTCGCCGGGGTCGCGCTGATGCTGACGGCGTGCGGGAGCGAAGCCGCCCCGCGACGGTCGTCGGCCGGGCCGTCGTCGGTGGCCGCTTCGCCGGATTCGTTCACCGTCGTGGCGACCGGGGACGTGCTGATCCACCCGCGGCTCACCGAGCAGGCCGAGGCGGACGGCGGCGGGAAGATCGACTACCGGCAGCTGTTCGCCGGGGTCAAACCGCTCGTGTCCGGCGCGGATCTGGGGATCTGCCACCTCGAAACGCCGCTCGCGCCGGAAGGCGGGCCGTACAGCGGGTATCCGTCGTTCAGCGCGCCGCCGGAGATCGCGGACGCGTTGAAGGACACCGGCTACGACACCTGTTCCACCGCGTCGAACCACACACTCGACCAGGGCGCGGCGGGTGTTCAGCGGACGTTGGACAAGCTCGACCAGACCGGGTTGAAGCACACCGGCTCCGCGCGTTCGGCCGAGGAAGCGGGGAAACCGCTGATTCTGGACGTGCACGGGGTGAAGGTCGCGCAGCTGTCTTATTCGTTCGGGTTCAACGGGATCAAGCGGCCGGCCGGGAAACCGTGGCTGGCCAACGAAATCGACCCCGAGGAGATCCTGGCCGCGGCGCGCGAGGCGAAGGCGGCGGGGGCGGAGGTCGTGATCGCGAGCCTGCATTGGGGCGTCGAGTATCAGCACGAGGTGACGGCTGAGCAGAAGAAGCTGGCGCAGAAGCTGACGGCGTCGCCGGATCTCGACTTGATCGTCGGGCATCACGCGCATGTGGTGCAGCCGTTCCAGAAAGTCGGCGGGAAGTGGGTGGCGTTCGGGCTCGGCAATGAGGTCGCGCGGCACGACGAACCGCGCGGGTCCACCGAGGAAGGGGTCGCGGCGCGGTTCCGGTTCAGCCGCGCGGGCGGGAAGTGGGCGGTGGAGAAGGCGGAGTACGTGCCGACGCTGATCGACCTCGGGCCGCCGATCCGGCTGCGGGACTTGACGACCGCGCCGCCGACGCAGCGGGGGAAGGAAGCGCTCGCGAATACCGACGAGGTGGTGCTTTCCCGGGGTGCTGGGGATGAGGGGTTGAGCCGCCCGGGGCGGTGACGGGTCGGGTTGGTTTCGCTGTGGCGGTGGGCGCGTGGCGCGGGGCTGGTGGTGTTGCGTTGGGCTTGCGCGGAGGTGCTCGTCGGTGAATGGGGATGTGCTCGGCCAGGCGGGATCAGGGCGATCGTCCTGGGCGATCGCCCTGGTTGGGCGACTGTCCTGAGGGACAAGGGTTGAAGTCGGGCGGTCGCCTGCCCCGGGCGATCGCCCTGGGCGGTCGCCCAGGGCGGGCGGTTGGTCAGAGCAGGGCGACCGCCCTAACTGGGCGGTTGGCCAGGGCAGGTGACCCGTCTTGGGTGGACGGTAGCTAGGGCAAACGATCGTTCAGGTCGGGCGACCGTCCTGGTCGGGCGACCGCCCTGGGCAAGTGACCCGCTCTTGGCGGGCGGAAGTTTCAAGACAGGCGACCGTCCTGAATGGCCGACCGCCCTGAACGGGCGACCGGCCAGTGTCCGGGTCAGTGGTCCCGGCGGGTGATCAGCTGGGCCAATGCAGTCAGTTCGGCCGTTGCTCGCGGGGCTGGGTTGGCGGAGGTCAGGGCGGTCAGTGCGTCGGTGAGCAGCTCGTCTGCCTGGGCGTGGCTCCACGACCGGCCGCCGGCTTCGTCGATCAAGGTTGCGGCTTTGGCCAGGCGGTCGTCCGGCAACGGGTGCCGGTACAGCATCGCCAGTTCCTGGCCGGCTGAGGTGCCGGACGTGAGTGCGGCGACTACCGGGAGGGATTTCTTTCGGCTGCGCAGGTCCGAGTACACCGGTTTGCCGGTGACGGACGGGTCGCCCCAGATGCCTAGGAGGTCGTCTACGTGTTGGAACGCCAGGCCTAGCGACCGGCCGAAGCGGCTGAAGCGTTCGACGTGTTCGCCTCGGCCGCCGACTACCAGTACTCCCAGCGTGCAGGCCGCGCTCAGCAGGGCCGCCGTTTTGCCCTCGGCCATTCGGACGCATTCCGCTACCTCGACGTTCGTTCGCTGTTCGAACGCCAGATCCTCGTGCTGGCCGTGCAGCAGGTCGAGCACCGCGGTGCTCAGGAGGCGGGCGGCGGCTGGGCCGTCGGGGGACAGGACGTCGAAGGCCAGCGCGAGCAGGGAATCTCCGGCGAGCACGGCTTGTCCGGTGCCGAAGACGGTCCACGCGGTGGGGCGATGGCGTCGGGTGCGGTCGCCGTCCATGACGTCGTCGTGCAGCAGGGAGAAGTTGTGCGCCAGTTCCACCGCGACCGCGGCGGGGATCGCGTCTTCCGGGTCTCCGCCGCAGGCCTCGGCGCACAGCAGAGCCAGCGCCGGGCGCAGGGCTTTGCCGCCGGACGCATTTGTCGGCGTCCCCGTCTCGTCCCACCAGCCGAGGTGGTAACCGGCGATCCGGCGCATCGAGACGGGCAGCCGGTCCACCGCCGCGCGCATCGCCGGTTCCCATCGGCTCCGGCTCCAGTCCAGCACCTCGGCCACGGAGCGGGGGCCGGTGCGCGCGTCGACCGTCGTCATCGTTTTCCCGTTTCCGGACGCGGCGCGGCGGCCACAGTGGACAGTGCGGAGGGGCTCGGGACGGTCACTGCGAAACCACCTAACGTCGAAAACGCCGGGAACACAACGGAGCGGTGTTTTCCGGAAGAGGAATGCGAATCGTAAGCGGCGCCGCGCATCAACATAGCAAGGCGGATGATCTCGACAATCACTCGATCGGGTAGCCGGGTTCGATTCACCTGTTTGCCGAAGGTCCTTTTCGGACCTCGCGGGTGCTGTTGTCAGTCCGACAACCGAGGGCGCGTCACCGTGGGTCTGCTGCCGTAACCCGGACGTGGGCGCGCAGCTGGAAAACGAGGCACTTTCCCTTGCCGAGCAAGGGCGATCGGGGGAACGCGTAGGCGGCCGGTTGCTCCGATCCGGCGAACCGCTCGGGCGGTGGACGGCCACCCGGCTGAATCGCGGGTTTCGCCGTTGTCCGTTCCGGAATCGGCTGGATAGCGTCGGCCAGCGTATTCAGCCGCGCGAAAGGAACCGGATGAACGTCTACGTGACCGGGGTGTTCTGGGTCGTCGGCGGGGCGATCGTCGCCGCGGTGATCGGCTATCTCGTCCGGCGCTTCGGCTGGGACGAGGGCCGTCGCGACAACAACGACGCCGCGGGCCAGGTGTTCACCATCGTCGGCGGGCTGCACGCGGTGCTGGTCGCGTTCGTGCTGATCTCGCTGTTCGACGCCGTCACGGCCACGCGCGAGGGTTCCTACACCGAGGCGGAGGGCCTGGTCGCCGCCACTTGGTCGGCGCAGGCGCTGCCCGGCGACACCGGCGAGCAGGTGCGGCACCTGGCGATCGCGTACGCGACGACGGTGTCGAAGCAGGAGTGGCCCCGGCTCATCGACGACGGGCCGGTTCCGGACACCGGCTGGACGCAGCTCGACCAGATGCGCCGCGTCGTGGCGGGCGCGCAGGCCAGCGACGATTGGACGAACGACCGGAAGAAGGACGCAGCCGCCCAGCTCTGGCAGGTGTACCAGGCCCGGCAGACCCGGCTCACCGGCGCGGAAACCGACGGCATCGGCTCGGTCATGTGGTTCGCGCTCATCCTCGGCAGCGTCATTTCGATCCTGCTGCCGAACCTCTTCGGCGGCACGCGGATGGCCGCGCACCTGGTGATCGTGTCCACGCTGGCCGGCACGATCGTCCTGCTGCTCTATGCGATCTACCAGCTGCAGAACCCTTATGCCGGAGGCGCGAACGTGCGTCCGGACGCGTTCACCTCGGCGATCTCGCGGCTCGGCTGACCGGTGCGAGGTTCCCGGTACCTGACGGTGGTGGCCGCCGCGGCCGCGGTCGCCGGGCTGCTCGTCGCGTCCGGATGGCTGGCACCGGCTCGCCAGCGTGCGGCCGCGACGTCGTGCCGGGTGCTGCAGGTCGAAAGCCGCAACGGGTGGTCGTCCGACATCGTGCGGCTCACGTTGCCCTCCGGCGCGCGGCATCTGTTGCACCACAGCCCTTTCGCGCTGAACGCCATCGCGTATTCGGCGGCGCAGGACGTGACGTACGGCGTCGCTGACGGGCGCTTCCACGACGGCTGGCACGCGGTACGGATCGACTCCGACGGCGAGCTGACCGACCTCGGCGCGGTCGGCCGCGACACCCACCACGGCGTCTGGAGCTGGGTGACTGGCGCGACGGCCGGGGCGATGTCCGGCAATTCCTGGTACGTGAAGCGGGCGACCAGTCTGTACACAGTGGACGTTGACCCGCGCAGTTCTGGTTATCTCACCGCGACTGGGCCGGTTTTGCTGCATCCGTGGTGGCTCGCCTCCGGGGTCGACGATTTCGCGTACAACCCGGAAGACGGTCTGCTGTACGGGGTTTCGTCCACGGGCGAGGGCGCGGTGGTCACGGTGAACCCGGTGTCGGGGAAGGTCGCGAAGGTGCCGGGGGAGCGGTTTCCGGAGGCGACTTATGGTGCCGTCGTGTTCGGACCGGACCGCAAGCTCTACGCGACCGCGAACTGGATCGACGGGCGGAGCGTCACGTACCGGCTGGACGGCGGCTCCGCGGTCGAGGTGAGCACCGGGCCGCCGCTGGTGATGTCCGACGGTGCCGGGTGTTTGGCCGAACCCCCGCCGCCACCTCCGCCTCCGTCGTCCTCGACATCGCCGACTCCACCGCCCACGACACCTACGACACCGCCGCCGACGCCACCCCCGTCGACCTCGGCGAGCCCCACACCGTCTCCCGCTCCGGTGCCATCCTTGACGCCGCCATCCCCGACCCCGCCGCAGCCAATCGCGCCGACCCCGCCCCCGACACCCCCGCAACCGCCGCCACCCCCGCAACCGGAGCCGCCGGACGCGATCATCCAGCCCATCCCGGCACCCCAGCCCCCGGTGCCGTCGCGCGCCGCTCCGGTGAAGGCAGTCCCGAAGCCGCCCGAGAAATGGGCGACGAAGGCGCGCGACAACGTCAAGAAGCAGCGTCGCTGGGGGGTCGCGGCGATCCTGCTGCTCGTCGGAGGAGGTGCAGTAGCGGCTCGTGCACGGCGCGCTCGTTAACGCGGCAGTCGTCTCGATGACGGACGCTGTCCAACTCGGCCGTCGAGACTCCCTCGAGCGTCGAAGCGACGCCAGAGGAGGAGAAAGCCGATGAAACGCGTGAAGATCGCGCTGGTCGCCGGGGTGCTGGTGCTGCCGCTGGCCGCCGCGGGCCCGGCCGAGGCCAAGGGCCGCCCGGACGACCATTACCGGGTGCGGGCCGGGCACCCGCTGCAGGTGCGCGGCGACGCGCAGCGCGACGGCGCGGTGGTGCGGCACACCGAGCCCAGTCACGGCGCGCTGGCCATCGGCCCGGACGGATCGTTCCGCTACACGCCCGCCGCCGGGTTCACCGGGCGCGACACCTTCACCTACACCGTGAGCGACGCCGTCCGGTTGTATCCGACGGACTTGCCGCCGCTCGGCGCCGTCGGCGGCGTCAAGATCACCGGCGGCGGGTACGGGTCCGCGCTCGCCCCGGTGCCGGGTTCGCGCGACGAGTTCTACGGCCTCACCGACCGCGGCCCGAACGTCGACGCGCCGGACGGGTCCAAAGTGGAGCCGCTTCCGTCGTTCACGCCCGCGATCGGCAAGTTCCGGCTCAAGGGCGGGAAAGCCGTGCTGGAGCGCAGGATTCCGCTGCGCGCGGGCGACGGTTCGCCGTACAACGGCCAGGTCAGCACCTTGGCGAACACCGGCGAGACCATCGTGGACCTGAATGGCGCGAAACTGCCCGCGTCGCCGAATGGCTACGACTCCGAAGGGCTCGTCGCGCAACGCGACGGGACGTTCTGGGTGTCGGACGAGTACGGCCCGTTCGTCACGCACTTCCGCGCGGACGGCCGCGCGATCGAGCGGCTCTCGCCGTTCGACGGTTCGCTGCCGAAGGAACTGAAGAACCGCGTGCCGAACAAGGGCATGGAGGGCCTCGCGGTCACGCCGGACGGGCGGACGCTCGTCGGCATCATGCAGTCCGCGCTGCAGCAGCCGGACCTCACGAAGAAGCCCAGCAAGGTGCCCGCGCTGCGGATCGTGACGGTGGATCTGAAGACCCGCGCCACGCACGAATACGCCTACCTGCTCGACAATCCGGACGAGAACAGCACCGCGGTCTCCGAGATCACCGCATTGTCGGCGACCCGGTTCCTCGTGGACGAACGCGACGGCAAGGCCGGGCCGGGCGCGTACAAGAAGCTGTTCGAGATCGACCTGAGCAAGGCGACGGATCTCGGACCGGCGGCCAACGTGCCGGGCGCGACCTACGACGCGGCCAAGGGCGGGCTGCTCGTCGACGGCGGCAAGAGCGTCGAGGCGTACGTCGGCAAGGCCACCACCGCGGAGGCTGCGGACGCCTTGGCGAAGGTCGGCGTGACACCGGTGGCGAAGAAGCTGTTCCTCGACGTCGGGGGCCTGGTGACCGGGCTGGACCCGAGCGGCGGCTTCTTCGGGCACGACAAGGTCGAAGGCGTCGCGACGACGGACGGCGGCCGCACCGTGGTGATCAGCAACGACAGCGACTTCGGCATCGACGGGGTCGCGAATTCGGCGGCCCCGTACACCTTGCACGCCAAGACGCAGCCGAACGGCCGCCAGGACGACGGCGAGTACTTGCAGGTGGACCTGACGAAGCTGCCAGCGCGGACGCGCACGGTGACGGTGACCGTCGACGTGCGCTGAAGCTCGGTCAGTACTTGAACTGATCCACGTTGTTCTGCGTGATCAGCAGGGGATCGCCGAGCAGGATCGTCTGGGTGGCCGCGTCGTAGCGCACCGCGGGAAGCTCCGGGCTCACGTTGTTCTTGGGCCGGAGCGGGGTGCCGGTCGCGAGCTGCTGGGCGGTCCAGGCGGTGAGGTAGCCGAGGGATTCGACGTTCCACAGCACCGTCATGGAACAGGAACCGTCGACCAGGTACGGCTTCATCGTCTGGGGCGTGCCGGTGCCGACGGTGAAGACCTGGCCGATCTTCTGCTGATCACGCACCGCCCGCGCGATGCCGGGCGTCGCGGTCGTGCACTGGCCGATCAGCCCGGTGAGCTTCGGATGCCGGTTGAGGATTTCCTTCGCCAGCTTCGTGGCGGTGGTGGTGTCCTCGTCGGCATACCCGGTCTCGACCAGCTTCGCTCGCGGATAGTGCTGTGCCGCATAGGTTTTCTCGGCTTCGATCCACGAGTTGAGGTTCGCCGCGGTCCGCCCGCACGACACGATCGCGTACTCGCCGGCGCCGCCGGTCTTCTTCATCAACGAGTCGACCAGCGCCGAGCCGATGCCCTCGGCGGTCGTCTGGTTGACGAAGACCTCGCGCTGCGAATCGGCGGCGTCGGTGTCCGCGGTGAGCACGTGGATGCCCTTCGCCCGCGCCTCCGCGATCGTCGGGGCCAGCTCCGCCGGATCGTTGGGCGCGACCGCGATGACGTCCACGCGTTCGGCGATGAGCTGCCGCAGGATCGCCGTCTGCGCGGCCGGGTCGACCGACGCCGGGGCGCGCAGGAGCCACTTCGCGCCGAGCCGTTCGGAGGCCAGCATGCCGCCGGCGTTCATCGCGTCGAAGTACGGGATGCCGCCGATCTTCGGCACGAAGGCGATTTTCGCCGGCTCCGGAGCCGAGTCCGACAGGACCGGCGAGCAACTGCCCGCCAGCGCCGCCGCGGTCGCCACGAGCGCCGCACCCAGCACGAGCGTTTTGGTCCGCCCTCGCATCCCCCACCGTTCCCCGGCTATGTACCTGGGAGCCGAAGGTAGGGCCAGTGGCGGCAGGGGGTCAACCGAACGCGACCAAACGGTTACGCAAGCGAGTTCAACCGCCGGACGGCGCAGCCTCCTCTCCGCCCGCTGGGCACGTTTCGTCCGCACTTCCCGGCGGGCAGCGCGCGGCCTTGCCCTCGGCGCACGGGTCGGGAGCGGGTGCGGCGCCTGAGGCGAACAGCGGTCAGCAGACCGTCCAATTCGGACTCCGGCCTTACCGTCCGCCGGTGCCGCGAGCGCCGAGTTGATCACTACCCCTCCCGTTATACCGATTCACCGGAGCCGCCGGGCGACAGTCATCACATCGGGCGACCTTGCACCCTTGATACCCCTGAGGGGTATAGTCGGCGGCATGAACGAACACCAGCACGGAGCGTCTTGGTCCACCGCCGCTCAAGCGACGCTGCACTGCCTCACCGGGTGTGCCATCGGCGAAGTGCTCGGCATGGTCCTCGGCACCGCGCTCGGCCTGCACAACGCCGCCACCGTGGTGCTGTCCATCGCGCTGGCGTTCGTCTTCGGCTACGCCCTCACCATGCGCGGCGTGCTCAAGTCGGGGCTCGCGCTCGGGGCCGCCTTCAAGGTCGCGCTCGCCGCCGACACGGTGTCGATCGCGGTCATGGAGGTCATCGACAACACCGTCGTCGTGGCGATCCCGGGTGCGATGGACGCGGGACTGTCGAGCGGCTTGTTCTGGCTGTCGCTGGTGTTGTCGCTCGCGATCGCCTTCGTGGTCACGGTTCCGGTCAACAAGTGGATGATCGGCCGCGGCCGGGGGCACGCCGTCGTGCACGCCCACCACCATCACTGAGTTTCAGCAGGACGGCACGGCGGTGTCGGCGCGGAGATCGGCCTCGGGCACATAGTGTCCGGGGCCGATCCGGTTCCAGCGCGTGGCGCCGTCCGACACGGAACACTCGATCGGCACCTGCGCGCCGACGGCGGCCAATCCGGCTGGCGGTGCGTCGTCGCTCGCGGACGTGCGCACCACCAGGGGCGCCCCGCCGGTCACCACCGCGGTGGCCGGAGAGTCGCCGGTCCACAGGAAAGTGACGTCCACGTAGCTGCTGCCTTTCAGGCCGAGGCCGTCCCAGAACGTGCCGTCGGCAAGGTCGAGACCCGCTGGGTTGCGCACGGTGCGGCCGCGTTCGTCCTTGCCGCCGTTGAAGCCGTCTTGGTATGCCGCTTGGGCTTCCGGCACGCCTTGCGGCAGTGAACCGAATTTCGCGCGACGGTCGGCGGGGTTCCAGTAGTCGTCGTGTTCGTTCCACGGTCCGACATCCCACACCGGCGCGTACTCGCAGCGGGTGCCGTCGGTGCGGCACACCCGGACGGTGAACGCGCCTTTTCCCTTTGGCGACACCGTTTTCGTCGACGGGAGCGCGACGAAATGGTCCCGTTCGGTGATCCGGTGGCCGCTCGAGGTGGTGCCGCCGACGAGTCCTTCGCGGGTCGCGTAGAGGCGGTAGGTCAGCGGTCTTTCCAGCACTCTCCTGCCGTGCTTCGGCTTGGCCGAGACGGGTGCCGGAGTCGACAAAGCGACAACTGCTACCGCCAGAAGGACGTGACCAGCGGCTTTCCACGTGTTCATCAGCGCATCGTGGCCCGGCGCGCGGGTTTGGCCGCGCAACCGGGCCCGCGCGTCAGGCGGACACGATCCGGTGCGGTCCGGTCTTGCGCGGCCGGTCGTCGACCGGGGCGCCGGCGGACAGTTCGCGGCGGATCGCCCGCGCGCGTTCGGCGTAGCTGCGCGACCGTTCCGGCTGGCTGAGCGCGGAGTGGAGCTCGCCGAGGAGCTGGGACACTTCGGCTTCGGAACGGCGGTCTCCGTTGCGGCGGTGCACGCTCAGCGAGTTCACCAGCAGCAGCTGCGCGTGGGCGAGATCGCCGCTGTACAGGCACAATGCGCCCAGGTTTTGGTTCGCGTAGCCGACACAGTGGTCGTCGCCGAGATCGGTGAACACGGCGATGGCGCGCGTGACGTGTTCGCGGGCTTCGGCGAGGTTGCCCTCGCGTTGGTGCAGGAGCCCGAGTCGTTGCAGCGCATGGGCTTCGCGGTGCCGGTCGCCGATTTCGCAGGACAGCTCCAGCGCGTCGGTGTACCAGCGGCGCGCGGTCGCGTAGCACTTGCGCGCGACCCAGATCGAGCCGATCGCGATCCGGATCACCGCTTCCCCGTGCGGATCGCCCGCTTCGCGGAACAGCCGGAGCGCTTCGTGGCAGGGTTCGAGCGCGCGGTCGGTCCGGCCTTGCATCCGCAGCACAGTGCCGAGACCGGCGTAAGCCTCGCCGAGTCCTTGCTGGTCGCCGATGCGCTGGTACAGCTCGCGTGCTGCCTCGAAGGCGACCATCGCGTCCGCGTCGTTGTCCTGGTACAGCAGGACTTGGCCGAGGTTGCGCTGGACGACCGCCTCGCTGCGGACCGCGCCTGCCCGGCGGGCTGCTTCCAGCGCGAGCAGATGGGTGGCGTGCCAGTCGTCCTGGTGGCCGCGGAGGTCGAAGTACGGCGTGAGGGCGACGGTGAGCCGCCAGGTCAGGTCGTCGAAACCGTGTTCGGCGGCCAGCCCGACGGCGGCGACGCAGGTGGCGCGTTCGGCGGCGAACCAGGCCGCGGGGTCGGTCAGCAGGCGGTCCGCGTCCGGCGGCAGGGGCAGGTCGGCGTCGTCGTGGTACTGGCCGAAGAAGTGGATCGGCATGCGCTCGGCGGCTTCTACTGCCAGCGCTAGATATCCCTCCAGCACGCGGCCGACGGCGGCGCGGGTTTCGTCGGGCCCGGCCAGCTCCGCGGCGTAGACGCGCAGGAGGTCGTGCAGGCGGTAGCGCGGTTGGCCCGCGACGTCGGTGGCGACCAGTTCCACGAGGTGGGCGTCGACGAGCACGTCGAGGACGTCGTCGGCGGACGGGCGGCCCAGCACGGCGGCCACTGCCCAGGCGGGGAATTGGACCGGGCCCAGCGCGCCGAGCCGGCGGAAGGCCGCGGCGGCGGACATCGGCAGGAGGTCGTAGCTCAGGGTCACGCTCGCCCGGACGGCCAGGTCGCCGACGCGCAGCTCGTCCAGGCGGCGGTGCTCGTCGTGGAGGCGGTCGGCGAGGATGCGCAGCGACCAGGCCGGCCGGTGGGTGAGCTTGGCCCCGGCCACCCGGATGGCCAGCGGCAGATGCCCGCACTGGCGCAGGATCGCCGCGGCGTCCTCGGGTTCGGCGGCCACCCGTTCGCGGCCGACGATGCCTTCCAGCAGCCGGGCGGCTTCCTGCTCGGGCAGCAGGTCGACGTCGACCGGCAGCGCTCCGGGGAGGTCGGGCAGCCGGATCCGGCTGGTGACCAGCACCGCGGACCCGCCCGCGCCGGGGAGCAGCGGGCGTACCTGGGCGGCGCTGCCCGCGTCGTCGAGGACGATGCACATCCGGCGTCCGGCGAGCTGCGAACGCAGGAGCGCGGACCGTTCTGCCAGGTCCCGGGGCAGACCGGAATCCGGGATGCCCAGCGCGCGCAGAAGTTCGGCCAGGACGCTCAGCGGCGAGCGCGGCGACGACGAGGTCCCGGCCAAGTCCACATGCAACTGCCCGTCGGGGAACACGGCGCGGACCGCGTGCGCCACCCGGACGGCGATCGAGGATTTGCCGATGCCGGGCGCGCCGGACAGGACGACGACCGCGGGGCGTTCCGCTTCGGCGTGCCGGCGCAGTTTCGCGACCAGGTGCTCGGTCACCTCGCCGCGGCCGGTGAAATCCGGCAGGTCAAGGGGGAGCTGGCAGATCGGCGGGACTTTGGCGCACGGGACTTCGAGGGTGGTGCGGAGTTCGCGGAGCGCGGCGCCGGGGCTCGCGGACAGTTCGTCGGCGAGGGTTTGTTCGACCAGCTCGTACGCTTCCGCGGCTTCGGTGGCGCGCCCCGCGTCGCGCAGGGCCGTGATGAGGTGGTGCCAGAGTTCTTCGCGCAGCGGGTGTTCGGTGACCAGAGCGCGGAGTTCGGCGATGACTTCGTTGTGGCGGCCCAGTGCGAGACGGGCGCGCAGGCGTTGTTCTTGTACCGCCAGGCGCAGTTCGTCGAGGCGGGCGACGGTGGGGCCCCAGGTCGGGTCGTGGGGCAGGCCTTCCAGCACTTCGCCGCGCCAGAGGGAGTGTGCCTGGTCCAGCAGGGCCAGGGCGGCTTCCGGGTCGTCTTGGGATTCCCAGGCCTGGGTGGCCAGTCTCGTGAAGACCAGGTGGTCCAGTTCGTCTTCCGGGACGGTGAGGAGGTAGCCGGAGGCGCGGCTGGTGATGCGGTCGGCCAGGTCGGGGGAGGTTTCGGCCAGGCGGCGGCGGAGCGAGTGGACATAGGTGCGGATGTTGGCGGCGGCGGAGCGGGGGGCGGTGGTCGGCCACAGGACTTCGACCAGCGCCTCGGTGGAGACGACGATGTTCGGTTGCAGGGCCAGCGCGGCCAGCAGCAGCCGGGGCTTCGGGCCGCCCAAAGGCACGGCCCGGCCCTCGGCGACGACCTCCAGCGGCCCCAGGATCCGGAAGGTCAGCGAAATCAATTTACCCGCCTTGGCGGCAAGGTCCCCATGGTCGGCATGCTAGGAGCGTTGGGGGCGGTTAGCTAGATCCGCTGGGGGAGGAATACCCCATATGGGGTGATATCTCGGGGGGATGTCACTGGGGGTTTGTTTGTGGGTGGGCGGCTCGTCGCCTGGCGGCGACATTGCGCCCCAGCCCGGCGTGGGGCACCCCGAAGCCCGATTGTGCTGACGAACCGCAGGGAGGCTTCGTATCGGGGTGTGGGGGAGGGGCTGGGTGCCTCGCTGTTTGGGTGCAGAGGTGCCTGTTTAGGGAAGTGAGGGGGTGGGTGAGTGTTGGGGTGTTGGTGGTCGGGAGTGTGCGACGTTCGTAGGTGGTGCGGCGGGGCGTCTCGTGCTGTGTAGTGCGTGCTGAAAACGGGCGTTTTTCTTTTTCCGGCACATTCCGGTGTGGACGGTGCGGGGGAAAACGGACTTTGGCCGCAACTGTCCCTTGTGTGCGGTGAGGGGGGGCAGATAACGGTTCCGCACCGGGGAGCCGGATGCTTCCCTGGCGGGTGGGGGCGGTCCTAATCTCGTTGCGGCGGCAGGCGGGGTTGAGGCCGCGCAACACGAGGGAGTTGCTGTGCGTAGAAGCGTCACCATGTTTCTTTCGCTGGCGGTCGCGGGCGGTTTAGCCGCTTCGCCCGCCGTGGCGTCGGCTCAGGGGCGGGCGGACATTCCGCAATCGCATCCGTTGTGGGCCAATCCTCAGTCCAAGGTGGCCGACACCGCTGGGTCGTCCACTATGGACTTTCGGGTTTACTTGAACCTCAAGGACCAGGGCGCGGCCGAGGCGGCCGCGCAGTCGGTGTCCGATCCGAACAGTCGCGGCTACCGGCATTATTTGTCGCCGGATCAGGTGCGGGACCAGTTCGCGGCCAGCGACCAGACGGTGTCCGCGGTCAAGAATTGGCTGTCGGCAAGCGGATTCCGGATTGGCGAGGTGCCGTCCAACCGAGCCTACGTCGAGGCGACCGGTACCGCCGATCAGGTGCAGCGCGCGTTCGCCGTGACCTTGGGCAAGTACCAGGTCAAGGGGCAGACGTTGCGGGCGGCGGACAAGGACCTGTCCGTTCCGGCCTCGCTGGCGAAGGACGTGCTCGGCGTGATCGGCGTCGACCAGGCGACGAATCTGTTCAAGCCGGACCACACCGACGGGGCGGACCCGGTCGCGAAGAAGCAGTCGCGGGTGCAGGGCAGCCCGTCGACCGCGCCGCCCAGCAACGGGTTCCGCAATTCTGGGCCGTGCAGTGCTTACTACGGCGAGAAAACCGACACGACTGACCCGGCGTACAACGGCAAGCAGCTTCCCTACGCGCCGTGCGGCTACACGCCCGCGCAGCTGCGTTCGGCGTACGGACTGGACCAGGTCGCGAAGTTCGGTGCGGACGGCCGCGGCACCACGATCGCCATCGTGGACGCGTTCGCGTCGCCGACGATCTACGCCGACGCCTCGGAGTACGCCAAGCGCAACGATCCGGCGCACCCGCTGACCCAGCAGCAGTTCAAACAGCACATCTTCCCGCCCAACCCGGTCCTCGAAGGACCCGACCAGTGCGACGCTTCCGGCTGGTACGGCGAGGAAACCCTGGACGTCGAGGCCGCGCACGGGCTCGCGCCGGGGGCGGACATCCTGTACGTCGGCGGGCAGGACTGCGAAGACCTGTCGCTGGACACCGCGCTGAACTACGTCGTCGCGGGCCACAAGGCCGACATCATCTCCAACTCCTACGGCGACACCGGCGAGGACATCCCGGCCGCCGAGGTCAAGGTGTTCAACCACATCTCGCTGCAGGCGGTGCTCGAGGGCATCGGCGTGTACTTCTCCTCCGGCGACAACGGGGACGAGGTCGCCCGCCTCGGCACGCCGTCGCCGGACTTCTCCGCGTCGGCTCCGTGGGTGACCGCGGTCGGCGGCACGTCGCTGGCGGTCGGCAAGGACGGCAAGCGGATCTTCGAAACCGGCTGGGAGACCGGCAAGTCGACGCTGACCAACGGCGTCTACACCCCGGCGTTCCCGGGCGCGTTCAACGGCGGCGCGGGCGGCGGCACGAGCCGGCTGTTCGGCCAGCCCTTCTACCAGAAGGGAATCGTGCCGGACGCGCTGTCCACGAAGAACCAGACCGGCGGCGCGAAGGGCCGCGTGGTCCCGGACATCTCCGCGGTCGCCGACCCCAACACCGGCTTCCTGGTCGGGCAGACGCAGACCTTCCCGGACGGCGTCTACTACGACCAGTACCGGATCGGCGGCACGAGCCTCGCGTCGCCGGTGTTCGCGGGCGTGATGGCGGTGGCCGACAGCCTCGACCACGTCCACCACGGGTTCATCAACCCGGTGCTGTACCAGCTGACGTCGCGCACGTCGGCGATCCACGACGTGCAGCACGTCGACGGCGCGGTGCAGCGCGTGGACTTCGCCAACGGCGTCGACGCCTCGGCCGGGCTGAAGACCTCGGCCCGGGTGCTCGACTACCCGAACCTGACGATCCACACGACCAAGGGCTACGACGACGTGACGGGCCTCGGCTCGCCGAACGGAGTGGCGTTCCTGTTGCTGGTGTGACCGAGGAGGGAAAGAGAAGGGCCTGCCGGGATCTCCTGGCAGGCCCTTCTTTCACGGCACGCGGACCGGCGGGTGCCGAATCGCGCGGACGGTGTGGGAACGCAGCGGGGACAGCGCGGTGGCGGCCAGGAGGAATCCGCCGATCAGGACCACCTGCGGCGCGCCGAACGCGGACCCGAGCGGCCCGGCCAGGAGTTCGCCGACCGGAATGCCCGCGTAGGAACCGAAATCGTCGAACGCCGCCATCCGCGACAGCAGCTGCCGCGGGATGTTCTCCTGCATAGTCGTGTCCCAGGCGACGCCCATGACGCCTTGGCCGAATCCGGCCAGGAAACTCGCCACGGCCAGCACGGCGAAGGCCGCGTGCAGGCCGAGCGCGAGCAACGGCAACGCGGTCACGGCCGCGCACATCAGTCCCAGCGGCAGCAATCGCCGCGGTGCGAGCCGGTACATCACCAGCCCGGACAGCAACGCGCCGACAGCGCGCGAACTCAGCACCAGGCCCCACGCGGTCGCGCCGATCGTGTCCTGCGCGATGCCGGGCCCGAGCACCAGCCAGCCACCGGTGAAGACGATGTTGTAGACGGTGAACGCCGTGACCACCCGCCACAGCCAGCCGATCCGCCAAAACTCCCGCCAGCCGGTTCGCACACTGCGCAAGACACTGTCCTGCTCGGAGTGCTTCGCCGGGGGCAAGGTGATTGTCTGGTAGAGCAAGGCGGCGAGCACGAACGACACCCCGTCCGCGGCGATCGTCCAGCCGCCGCCGACCGTGCCGACCAGCACCCCGGCCACGGCCGGGCCGCCGACCTTGGTGAGGTTCTTGCTGGTCGCCAGCAGCGAGTTCGCCTGGCGCAGAGACTCCGGCGGGACGATCTGCGGCACGATCCCGCGCAGTGCCGGAGTGGTGAACGCGGTGCAGATCCCGCCGAGGAACTCGGTGCCGGCCAGCGCGGCCAGCGAGTAGTGGCCGGTGAGCAGGACGGCCGCGGCGGCCAGCTGCGCCGCGCCCGCGCCGAGGTTCGACAGCCGCAGCACCCGGTTGCGCGGGAACCGGTCGCCGACCGCGCCGCCGACGAGCAGGAACGCCAGCAGCGGCACGATCCCGGCGGCGAGCACGACGCCGAGGTCGGTCGGGCGGTGGCTGCTGCCGAGCACCGCGAACGACAGGGCGACCGGGGTCATCGCGCTGCCCAGCAGCGAGACCAGGCGTCCGGCGTAGAAAACGGCGAACGCGCGATGGCGCAGCGGCGTGGCGCGTCCTTCCCCCATCGCGGCGATCTTGCCGGGAACGGGTCGGGAACGCCACAGAGTATTGGCGCGGCCGGGGGCTCCGGTTCAGACTCACGGGTCAGCCGGGAGAAAGGGCAGGGAATGAGCGGGATCGACGCCGAGGTCTTCGGGGGACGGATGCCGTCCGGAGCAGGGGATTTCGCGATCGAAACGCACGGAATCACCCCGATCCCGCACGCGAACCGGTTCGGCAGGCCGTGGCGGCTGGCGGGCGTGTGGTTCGCGCCGAACCTCACCATGACCGCCGTGTTCACCGGCACCCTCGGCGCGACGCTCGGGCTCGGCTTCACCACCGGGTTCGTCATCGCGCTGCTCGGGACCGTGGTCGGTTCGCTGCCGGTCGCGTGGCTGTCCACCTGGGGTCCGCGCACCGGAACCGGCCAGCTGCCGCTCGCGCGGCTCCCGTTCGGCCGCGGCGTCGTGCTGCCCGGCCTGGTGCAATGGCTTGGTTCGATCGCGTGGGACGCGCTGGTCGGGTTGTTCGGCGGCGAAGCGCTGGCCCAGCTCACCGGGCTGCCGTTCTGGGCCGCGGTGCTCGTGGTGCTGGTGCTGCAGTGCACGCTCGGCGTGTTCGGCTACGCGGTGATCCACCGGGTCCAGGCCGTGATGAGTGTGGTGCTGGTTGTCGCATTTGTCGCGCTCGCGGTAAAGGTGGTGCTTGATCACCCGATCACGTTCGCCGATTCCGCGACCGGCGGCGATTTCGCCGGTGCGGTGGTGCTGTTTTCCACCATTACGCTCAGCCTCGCTATTTCCTGGGCTCCTTATGCGTCCGATTTCAGTCGTTACCTGCCCGCCTCGACGCGGCCGAGCGGCGTCTTCTGGTTCACTCTGCTCGGGCTGACCGCGTCGTACGCGATCGGCGAGGGCATCGGTCTCGCGCTCGGCACGGCATTGGGCGACCAGACCGCCGCCGGGGTGTCGACGCTGCTCGGCGGCGGGGTGCTGGGCGCGGTGGCGTTGCTGGTGATCGCGCTGGCCGCGGTGTCGTCCAACGCGATGAACGACTACAGCGGCTCGCTCGCGCTGCAGACCGTCGGCGTGCGGGTGCGGCGTCCGGTGTCGGCGGTGGTCGTGACGGTGCTGGCGTTCGCGCTGATCCTCTGGATGCACAGCGGCGATTTGGCGGCGAAGTTCCAGAACGTGCTGCTGGTGGTGAGTTACTGGATCCCGCCGTTCCTCGGCGTCGTCGTACCGGATTGGCTGCGCCGCACGCGTCGTGGCCGCGAGGTCGATGTGCTGGCTGAGCTGCAGCGTCCGGTGCGCGGCTGGGCCGCGATCGTGGCGTTCGTGGTCGGTTTCGCGGCGGCGGTGCCGTTCATGAACACGACTGTCTACACCGGACCGGTCGCCGCCGCGCTGCACGGCGCGGATCTGGCTTACTACGCCGGGTTCGTGGTTTCGCTGCTGGCGTATCTCCTGCTGCGCGGCCGCCGGGCAGTTGACCTCCAGTAAGGTAGAGGTCGCACGCTGGCAGGTGCCTACTTTCTGGAGGGACCCATGCCAGTAGCTGTTGTCACCGGCGCTTCCGCCGGTCTGGGCCGGGCGCTCGCCTCGGCCCTCGTCCGTCGCGAATGGACAGTGCTGGGCACCGGACGCGACCCGGAAACGCTGCGCGCCGCCGCGGCGGACGCCGGGTTCACCCCGGTTCCCGGCGACGTCACCGATCCCGCGCATCGCGCCCAGCTCGCCGAAACCGCCGGACCCCGGCTCGACCTGCTCGTCAACAACGCCAGCACGCTCGGCGTCAGCCCGCTGCCGCCGCTGGCCGAGTATCCGCCGGACGAGCTGGAAACTGTCTTCCGCACCAACGTTTTCGCGCCGCTCGCGCTCTCCCGGCTGCTATTGCCCGCGCTCGCCGCGGCAACGGGAGTGCTGATCAACATCAGCTCCGACGCCGCGGTGGAGGCGTATGAGGGCTGGGGCGGTTACGGTTCGGCGAAAGCCGCGCTGGACCACGTGAGCGCGGTGCTCGGCGTGGAAAACCCGGACCTCGCGGTGTACGCCGTCGATCCCGGCGATCTGCGCACGGCCATGCACCAAGCGGCTTTCCCGGGCGAGGACATTTCGGACCGGCCGCTGCCGGAGACCGCGGTACCGGCTTTCCTTCGGCTGCTGGAGGAACGCCCGCCGAGCGGCCGGTTCAAGGCAACCGATCTGCTGGTGCGGTCATGACCGCTCCGCGTACCCGGTTCGACCTGGCCGAAGGCCGGAGTGCGTCCGTGCCGCCCGAAGCGCGCGGGCTCGCCCGGGATGAAGTACGGCTGCTCGCGGCCGGTCCGGCAGGCGTGCAGCACGCCACTTTCCGGGACTTGGCTGAGTTCTTGCAGCCCGGAGATTTGCTGGTAATCAACACTTCCGGCACGCTGCCCGCCGCCGTCGACGCGGTCCGGGGCGACCACGTCATCACCCTCCACTTCTCCACCGAACTCGACGACGGCACCTGGGTCGTCGAACTCCGCGCGCCCGGCGGGCCTCTCCTCGACGGCCACGCGGGGGAGCGGCTCAACCTGCCCGCCGGTGCCGTCGTCACCCTCAGCGAGCCGCACGTCGCCGGTGCGCAACGGTTGTGGCGCGCGAAGATCGAAGTGGAAGGCGAGGTGCCCCGGTATCTCGCGAAGGTCGGTCGGCCGATCCGCTACGGCTATGTCCCGCGCGCGTGGCCGTTGCCGAATTACCAGACGGTGTTCGCGCTCGACCCGGGTTCGGCGGAAATGCCGAGCGCGGCCCGGCCGTTCACCGCGGAGCTGGTCACCCGACTCGTCTCTCGGGGGGTGTTGTTCGCGCCGATCTTGTTGCACACCGGCGTCTCCTCGCCGGAAGCCGGAGAACCGCCGTACGGCGAACGATTTCGCGTTCCGGCGACGACGGCCGCGTTGGTCAATTGGGTACGGGACCAGGGTGGACGCGTTATCGCAGTAGGGACAACGGCGGTGCGCGCGATCGAATCGGCGGCGAATCCAGGCGGACTCGTCACCGCGGCGGCGGGATGGACGGAACTGGTGCTCGGTCCGGACCGGCCCGCCCGCGCGGTCGACGGGTTGCTCACCGGACTGCACCCTCCCGAGGCTTCTCATTTGCTGCTTCTCGAAGCCGTCGTGGGGCCGGAGCTGGTGCAGCGGGCTTACGACGCGGCAGTGCGAAGGGAGTATCTGTGGCACGAGTTCGGCGACGTCTCGCTCCTGACAAGCAGGTGAGGCCCGGGCCTGTCAAGTAATCCCACACAATTTCCCGGGATGCGGATGCCTATGCAGTCTCGCGGGTGAACGTGTCATTCTCCCCGCGTTCCGTTGACCGCGAAAGGGCCATTTGTGCGTACATTTCCGCGAACCCGATTGCTCGCTTCCGCACTCGCCGCGCTGACGGCGCTCGGGGCGCTCGCCGGGTGTTCCCGCGCGGACCGCACCGAGGCCGCCGCCAACCAGGGCGCCGCCGGGGAGGTGCGCGTCGGCTTCTTCCCGAACGTGACGCACACGCCCGCGCTGATCGGGGTCAAGAAGAACTTCTTCGCGCAGAACCTCGGCGGCACGAAACTCACGACACAGACGTTCAACGCCGGTCCGTCCGAAGTGAACGCGCTGCTCGGCGGTTCGCTCGACGTCGCGTTCATCGGCTCCGGGCCGGCGATCAACGCCTTCACCAAGTCCAAGGGCGCGATCCAGCTCGTGGCCGGCGCGGTCACCGGCGGCGCCCAGCTGGTGGTCAAGCCGGGCATCGACTCGGTCGATCAGCTCAAGGGCAAGACGATCGCGACGCCGCAGCTGGCCAACACCCAGGACGTCGCGCTCAAGAAGTTCCTCGCCGAGAAGCACCTCACCGGCCAGGTCAACGTGACCAACCTGGACAACCCGAAGACGCTCGACGCGTTCCGCAAGGGCGAGGTCGACGGCGGCTGGCTGCCCGAGCCGTGGTCGTCGCGGCTGGTCACCGACGCGGGCGCGAAGGTGCTGGTGGACGAGAAGTCGCTGTGGCCCAACGGCCGGTTCCCGACCACCGTCGCGATCGTGCGCAGCGAATTCCTCAAGCAGCACCCGGACACCGTGCGCGCGCTGCTGAAGGGCGAGCTGCAGGCGATCGACTGGGCGAAGAAGAACCCGGCCGAGGCGAAGACCGTCGTCAACGGCGCGCTCAAGGAGCTGTCCGGCAGCTCGCTCAGCCCGGCCGTGCTCGACCGCGCCTTCGCGAACATCGAACTGACCACCGACCCGGTGCCCGCGCAGTTCCCGCAGCTGGCCAAGGACTCGGTGACCGCGGGCGTGGTCGACAAGGTGGTGGACCTGAAGGGGTTCGCCGACTTCGGCCCGCTCAACGAGGTCCTCAAGGCACAGCAGCTGCCCGCCGTCAACGCGCCCGAACTGGCGAAGTGACGTCCCGACCGGAAGGCGATCCGCGATGACCACCACCTTGGCGCGACCAGTGACCGCCGCCGTGCACCTCGACCGCGTCGGCAAGGTGTTCGGCACCGCGGGCAGCGCGGTGACCGCGCTCGACGGGGTCGACCTCACCGTCGAACCGGGCGAGTTCGTCTGCCTGCTCGGCGCGTCCGGCTGCGGCAAGAGCACGCTGCTGAACCTCGTCGCCGGTCTCGACCAGCCGTCCGCCGGTGAGATCACTCTCACCACTTCGCGGCCCGCGGTGATGTTCCAGGAGGCCGCGCTGATGCCGTGGCTGACCGCGTCCCGGAACGTGGAACTGCCGCTGCGGCTCGCCGGCTTCGGCCGCTCCGAGCGCCGCGAGAAGGCCGCTGAGCTGCTGGACCTGGTGCGGCTGAGCGACGCCGCGCGCAAGCGTCCGCACGAGCTGTCCGGCGGGATGCGGCAGCGGGTCGCGCTGGCCCGCGCGCTCGCCGCGACCCACCGCGTCGGCGGCGACGACGGCAACGCGTTGCTGCTCATGGACGAACCGTTCGCCGCGCTCGACGCGATCACCCGCGACGTGCTGCAGGGCGAGCTGCTGCGGGTGTGGCGCAGCACCGGTACGTCGGTGCTGTTCGTGACGCACGATGTGCGCGAGGCAGTCCGGCTTGGCCAGCGAGTGGTGCTGCTGTCGTCGCGTCCGGGTCGCGTCGTGCGCGAATGGCACGACGTGCCGTCCGCCGACGCCGAACTGCTGGCCGAGGAGATCACAGCCGATCTGCGAAAGGTGATCAGCACCCATGCCGCAGCCTGACCAGGCGGCCCCCGACCTCGACGAAGCCGTCGGTGCCGGCCTGGACCGGCTCGACACCCCCGCCGGCGCGCGGCCGACGTCGCTGCGCCGCCGGTTCGTGCGCGGATTCCTGCCGCCGGTCGGCGCGCTCGTGCTGCTGATCGCCCTCTGGCAGATCCTGTGGGCCGCCGCGTTCTGGCCGGAAACGACGCTGCCCGCGCCGCTGGACGTCTGGGCCGAGTTCTGGAGGACGGTCACCGACGGTTCGGTGTTCGGCTTCGTCTGGACCTCCGTGCACCGCGCCGCGCTCGGCTTCGCCGCCGGGGTGCTCATCGGCACGCCGCTGGGCATCCTGGTGGCGAAGGTCCGCGTGGTGCGCGCCGCGATCGGCCCGCTGCTGAGCGGATTGCAGAGCCTGCCGTCGGTGGCCTGGGTGCCCGCCGCGGTGATCTGGTTCGGCATCAACGACGCGGCGATCTACTTCGTGGTGCTGCTCGGCTCGGTCCCGTCGATCGCGAACGGCCTCGTGGCGGGCATCGACCAGATCCCGCCGATCCTGCCGCGCGTCGGCAAGGTGATGGGAGCCGGCCGGTTCGCCGCGGCCCGGCACATCCTGCTGCCCGCCGCGCTGCCCGGGTTCCTGGCCGGGCTCAAACAGGGCTGGGCGTTCTCGTGGCGTTCGCTGATGGCCGCGGAACTGATCGCCCGGTCGCCGAGCCTCGGCGTCGGGCTGGGCACGTATTTGAACGACGGTTCGTCGTACAACTCGATGCCCATGGTGATCGCGGCGATCTTCCTGATCCTGTTCGTCGGGGTGGCGATCGAACTGGCCGTGTTCCGCCCGCTGGAGCGGTCGGTGCTGCGCGCGCGGGGCCTGACGACGTCACTCTGAGTACCTGCCCGCACGACGCACGGGCACGCCAGACAGAATGCTGGACCATGACCTCCGGGCTGTTCGCGCTGGCTTCCGTGCTCGTGTTCGCCGTACGGTTCGCGCGCGAGCCCCGACGGGTCGGCAACGCGGTGTGGTTCCTGGTCGCGCTCTTCTTCACCGGGCTGTGGCTGCTGTCGTTGTTCAACCACGTCGAATGGGCCCAGATCGCGGTCATCGCGCTGGTGGCGCTCGTCGGCGGGCTCGGCGCGCTGGCCCTGCCGTGGGCGTTGATCGCGAACGGCGTCGTGATGCTGCGGCGGGAAGGGCGGCGGCTGGCGAACCTGCTGTCGCTGCTGGCCGGGCTGGGCCTGCTCGCGGTGTTCGCGCTCGCGGTGAGTTCGCTCGTTTTCGACGATCAGCCGCTGCTGCGGGTGGCCGCGATGGCGGTGCTCTTCGTGACGGGCTATCTCGCGTTTTTGTTCACCGCGTTGCTGCTGTACTCGATTCTCTACAGCCGGGTCACCCGCCGCGCCCGCGCCGGCGCGGTGGTCGTTCTCGGCTCCGGACTGCGAGGCGACCGGGTGCCGCCGCTGCTGGCCAGCCGGCTCGACCGCGCGGTGCAGGTGCAGCAGCGGTCGCCGGGTGCGTTGCTCGTGGTGTCCGGCGGCCAGGGCGCGGACGAACTGACCTCGGAAGCCGATGCGATGGCGCGGTATCTCGTCGCGGCCGGGGTGCCCGCGGACCAGATCGTGCTGGAGGACCGCGCGACGACCACCGGCGAGAACCTGCGGTTCAGCGTCGCTTTGCTGGAGCAGCGCGGGTTTTCCGGCCCGATCCTGGCGGTGACGAACAACTACCACGTCTTCCGCACGGCGGTGCTGGCACGGCAGCTGGGGTTGCGGCTCAACGTGATCGGGGCGAGGACGGCGTCGTACTTCGTGCCCAGCGCGTTCTTGCGGGAGTTCGTGGCGTTGCTGGTGGAGTACCGGAAGACGAACGCCGCGGCCTTGTTGTTGCTGGGGGCGGGACCCTTCGTGCTCTACCTGCTCAGCCACTGAGCAAACGGTGCGCACCCCGGGTCCCGCTCCTGGACGCTCCTTAAGAGTTCGGCTGCCGCCGCCCGCCGGAACCGTTGCGCCGGTTGCGCGAGGGCTGACCCGATCCGCGCCGGTCGGCGCCAGCGGTACGGCCGGTGCCGGAACCGCGGCGCTGGTCCTCGCGGCGAGCCTGCCCCGGCTGCCGCTCCGAACCCGAAGCAGCTCGAGCAGCGCGCGGCTCCGTCCCCTGCCGAGGTCCGCCGCGGCCGCCGCCGGAACGCCGGGACTGCGAACCGGTCCGGGCGCCGAGCCCGCCTCGGTTTTCCGAAGGCGCGCCGCGGCGTCGGCCGGCGCCCGGCGCGGCACCGGAAGCGGTCACCGTCTTCGGGCGGTTGTCCACCACCGGACGGCGCGGCGAAGCGGTGAACGAGCGGTCCCCAGGGGCCAGCTCGGCCAGCAGCGGGTGCGACGGCGAGATCCGCGTGGTGGTCGGCGAGATCCCGGCCTTGCGGGTCAGCGCGCGGACATCCGCGACCTGCTCGTCGGTCATCAGCGTCACCACGGTGCCCGACGCGCCCGCCCGCGCGGTGCGGCCGGAGCGGTGCAGGTACGCCTTGTGCTCGACCGGCGGGTCGGCGTGGATCACCAGCGTGACGTCGTCCACGTGGATGCCCCGGGCCGCGATGTCCGTGGCCACCAGGGTTTTCGCGGTGCCCGACGAGAACGCTTCCAGGTTGCGCGTGCGCGCGTTCTGGCCGAGGTTGCCGTGCAGTTCGACCGCGGGGACGCCGCTCGCGACGAGTTTGCGCGTGAGCGCCTTCGCGCGGTGCTTCGTGCGGGTGAAGACCAGGGTGCGGCCCGGCGCCGCGGTCAGGTCGACCAGGACCGGCAGGCGGTGCGTTTCCTCGAGGTGCAGCACGTGGTGCGTCATCGTGGAGACGGGCGACTGCGCCGAATCGACGCTGTGCAGCATCGGGTCGTTCATGAAGCGCTTCGCCAGCACGTCGATGCCGTTGTCGAGCGTCGCGGAGAACAGCATGCGCTGGCCGCGCTCGGGAGTGGCCGCCATGATGCGGCGGACCTCGGGCAGGAAGCCCAGGTCGGCCATGTGGTCGGCCTCGTCGAGGACGGTGATCTCGATCTTGTCCAGCTTCGCCTCGCCGGAGCGCATGTGGTCGGCGAGCCGTCCGGGGCAGGCGACGACGATGTCGACGCCGTCGCGCAGGCGGGTGATCTGCGGGTTCGCGCTCACGCCGCCGAAAATCGTGGTGGCCTTGAGGCCGAGCGGACGCGCCAGCGGCACGATCGCGGCCTCGATCTGGGTGGCCAGCTCGCGCGTCGGGGCGAGGATCAGCGCCCGCGGCCGGCCGGGGCGGCGCCGGGTGGGGCCGGCGGCGAGGCGGGCCAGCACGGGCAGCACGAAGCCGTAGGTCTTGCCGGAGCCGGTGCGGCCGCGGCCGAGCACGTCGCGGCCCGCCAGCGTGTGCGGGAGCGTGGCGGCCTGGATCGGGAACGGCTCGGTGACGCCCTGCGCGGCGAGTGCGTCGACCAGGGGCTTGGGCAGGCCGAGTTCAGTGAAAGTCGTCATGGTTGGTGCGGACGCGAAAGCGTCCCGTATCTCCGTACGTAGCGCGGTTGTCCTGCCCGGCGCGGCCTCGGGTGGCTGCGGCGCGTGGTCGTCGACAACATCGAAACGCGGTCCGAGGCAGAACTGAGCGGACCGCACGCTCCACTATACCGTCCCAAGATCCGGCGGGCTACGTGATATCGCCCGCAGGCCGCCACGCGCGAACCGACGAAGCGGACGCGCGATGTTCGTCCGTTTCCACCATCGCCGCCGCGCCGGCGGGTGCGAGGCTGGCCGCATGAGCGCAGACGAACTCCGGGGACTGCTGGGCGAATGGGCGCGGGAAGCGAACGTGCCCGGCGTCTCGGTGGGGATTTTCCACGAGGGCAACGAAACCCTGCTGACCGCCGGAGTGTCCAGTGTGGACACCGGAACGCCGGTGGACGACGACACGCTGTTCATGATCGGCTCCACCAGCAAGACGTTCGCCGCCGCCGCGGTGCTCGTGCTGGTCGAGGACGGCGTGCTCGAACTGGACCAGCCGGTGATCGAGTACCTCCCGGATCTGCGGCTGTCCGATCCGCTCGCGGCCAAGACGGTGACGCTGCGCCACCTCCTCACGCATTCCTCCGGCTTCCTCGGCGACATCGAGGTCGACACCGGCTGGGGCGACGACGCGCTCGCTCGCGCGGTGCAGGGGTTCGACGAGCTGCCGCAGGTGTTCCCGGTCGGCGAGGCGTTCTCCTACTGCAACGCCGGATTCCTGCTGGCCGGCCGCGTCGCCGAGGCGGTCTCCGGCGGCACCTACGAGGACCTGGTCCGCACCCGGCTGCTCGAACCGCTCGGCATGACCGATTCGTTCTTCCAGCCCTGGGAGGTGCTGACCCGGCGGCACGCGGTCGGGCACGCGCTGCGCGAGGACGGCCCGGCGGTCGCGCACACCGTCGGGCTCGCCCGGGCGGACGCGCCGGCCGGCGGTCTCTGGTCGACCGCCCGTGACCAGCTGAAATGGGCTCGATTCCAGCTGACCGGCGGGGAAGTGCTGAGTGCCGAGGCCCGTCGGCTGATGCACGCCGCGCAGCGCAAGGGCGCGTTGCCGTTCGAGGAGGTCGGGCTGTCCTGGCTGCGGCTGAGCCACGGCGACGCGCAGCTGGTGCGGCACGGCGGGAACATCAGCAATCTGCAGCTGTCGGAGTTCGTCATGGTGCCGAGCGAGAACTTCGCGGTCAACGTGCTCACCAACAGCGCGGGCGGCGGGGCGCTCGGCCCGCGGGTCGTCGACTGGTGCCTGGAGAACCTGGCTCACCTGCCGAAACCGGGCAGTCGTCCGCCCCGGGCGATCGACCCGGGCGACTGCCCTGGACGGTATCGGACCGGCTCGCTCGTCTTCGAGGTCACCGAGCGCGACGGCTCGCTCTGGGCGCAGATGATCCTCGACACCGACGATCCGGACATCCTCTCCGCGCCGCCGTTCGAGGTCGTCTTCGTCGCCGAGGACGTGCTCGCCCGCGCCTCGGACACCCGCAGGCCCAGCGCGCGTTTCCGCCGCGATGGCCGCGGCCGGGTGGACGCGGTGGAGTTCGGCGGTCGCACCGCGCTAAAGTTACCGGGCAGTAATATCAGCTGACCTGGAGATGCGATGAGCGAAACGGCGACGGCGCTGCTGAACCCGCGGGACTACGACGCCCGGAAGTTCGACCCGGAGACCCAGCGCTTGCTGCGGGCGACGATCGACTGGTTCGAAGCGCGCGGCAAACGCCGTCTCGCGCAGGCGTATCACGACCGCGAGTTCTACGCCGATTTCCTGGAGTTCGCGGGCAAGGAAGGACTGTTCGCCACCTTCCTGACCCCGGCCGCGGATTCCGCCGGAAATCCGGACAAACGCTGGGACACCAGCCGGATCGCCGCGCTGGCGGAAATTCTCGGCTTCTATGGACTCAATTATTGGTACCCCTTTCAAGTTACCGTTCTCGGCCTCGGACCGGTATGGCAGAGCGGAAACGCGGCCGCCCGCAAGCGTGCCGCGGAAGCATTGGCCGAGGGTGGCGTCGGCGCGTTCGGACTGTCCGAAAAAGAACACGGCGCGGACATTTACTCCACCGACCTCGTGCTCACCCCGGACGGCGAGGGCGGCTACCGTGCGAACGGGTCGAAGTACTACATCGGCAATGGAAACTGCGCGCGCACGGTGTCGGTGTTCGGCCGGATCGACGGCGTCGAAGGACCTGAGCAGTACGTGTTCTTCTACGCCGATTCCGAGCACCCGAATTACCACGTCGTGAAGAACATCGTGCCGTCGCAGATGTACGTCGCGGAATTCCGCCTCGAGGATTACCCGGTGCGCGCCGAGGACATTCTCCACACTGGGGCTGAAGCCTTCAGTGCCGCGCTGAACACGGTCAACATCGGCAAGTTCAACCTGTGCTTCGGCGGCATCGGAATGGCGACGCATTCGCTGTACGAGGCGATCACGCACGCGCAGAACCGGATCCTGTACGGCAACCCGGTCACCGATTTCCCGCACGTGCGCCGCGAATTCGTCGAGGCCTACGCGCGGTTGACCGGGATGAAGCTGTTCTCCGACCGCGCGATCGACTACTTCCGCTCGGCGAACCAGCAGGACCGCCGCTACCTGCTGTACAACCCGATCACCAAGATGAAGGTGACCACCGAGGCGCAGAAGGTGATCGGGCTGGTCGCGGACGTCGTGGCGGCCAAGGGGTTCGAGGCCGACACCTATCTCGCGATGGCCAAGAACGACATCGACGGCCTGCCCAAACTTGAGGGCACGGTCGCGGTGAACCTCGCGCTGATCGCGAAGTTCATGCCCGCGTACCTGTTCGCCCCGCAGGAATACCCGGCGGTGCCGACCCGCGACGACGCCTCCGACGACGATTTCCTGTTCCGCCAGGGCCCGGCGCGCGGGTTGTCGAAGATCCGGTTCCACGACTGGAAACCGGCGTACGAGAACGCGAAGCACCTGCCGAACGTCGCCCGGTTCACCGAACAGGCCGACGTGCTGGTGCGCCTGCTTTCCGAGGCGACGCCGGACGAGGCGCAGCAGAAGGACCTGGACTTCGGGCTCGCGCTGACCGAGCTGTTCACCCTCGTCGTGTACGGGCAGCTGATCCTGGAGCAGGCCGAGCTGACCGGCGTGTCCGACGATGTGCTGGACCAGCTGTTCGCCGTGCTGGTGCAGGACTTCAGCGTCGCGGCGGTCGAGCTGCACGGGAAGCCGAGTTCCACGGAGAAGCAGCAGGAGCTGGCACTGGCCGCGCTGCGGAAGCCGGTGGTGGACCACGAACGGTTCGGCCGCGTGTGGGAGAAGGTGCGCGAGCTTTCCGGCGCGTACGAGATGAATCCGTAAGCCACCCCACGGAAACGGCCTCCGCGCTCGAAAGCGTGGAGGCCGTTTCCGTCTCTGCGTTACTTGCCGAATCCGGCGCGCCGCAGCGCTTCCGCCATCGCGCCGCCGCCTCCGGAGTCACGACGGTCCCGGCCGCCGCGCTGCTGCGGCTGGTTCCGGCGCTGACCGCCGCCGCTCTGGCCGCGGTCCCGGCCGCCGCCACCGCCGCGGTTGTTGCCCGCGCCGGGCTCGTCGTCCAAGCGCAGCGTCAGCGAGATCCGCTTGCGCGGCACGTCGACGTCCAGCACCTTCACCTTGACGATGTCGCCCGGCTTCACGACGTCGCGCGGGTCCTTCACGAAGTTCTTCGACAGCGCCGAAACGTGCGCGAGGCCGTCCTGGTGCACGCCGACGTCGATGAACGCGCCGAACGCGGCCACGTTCGTCACCACGCCCTCCAGGCGCATGCCCGGCTTGAGGTCGGCGATCTTCTCGACGCCCTCGGCGAAGGTCGCGGTCTTGAACGCCGGACGCGGGTCGCGGCCCGGTTTCTCCAGCTCGGCCAGGATGTCGGTGACCGTCGGGAGCCCGAAGGTGTCGTCGACGAACTCGGCGGGCTTCAGCGACTGCAGGGTCCGCGCGTTGCCGATCAGCTCGCGGATGCCGGTGCCGGTGCGGTCGAGGATCCGCCGCACGACCGGGTAGGCCTCCGGGTGCACCGAGGACGCGTCGAGCGGGTCGTCGCCGTCCGGGATGCGGAGGAAGCCCGCGCACTGCTCGAACGCCTTCGGGCCGAGCCGCGGGACCTCCTTGAGCGCGGTGCGGGTGCGGAACGGGCCGTTGCTGTCCCGGTGCGCCACGATGTTCTCCGCGAGCGACGTCGTGATGCCCGAAACCCGCGTCAGCAGCGGCGCGGACGCGGTGTTCACGTCCACGCCGACCGCGTTCACGCAGTCCTCGACCACCGCGTCCAGCGACCGCGACAGCGACACCTCGGACAGGTCGTGCTGGTACTGGCCGACGCCGATCGACTTCGGGTCGATCTTCACCAGTTCGGCCAGCGGGTCCTGCAGCCGCCGCGCGATCGAGACCGCGCCGCGCAGCGAGACGTCCATGCCCGGCAGTTCCTGCGAAGCGAACGCCGAAGCCGAGTACACCGACGCGCCCGCCTCGGACACGACCGCCTTGGTGAGCTTCAGCTCCGGGTGCTTCTTGATCAGCTCGATCGCCAGCTTGTCGGTTTCGCGCGAGGCGGTGCCGTTGCCGATCGAGATCAGGTCGACGTTGTGCTTCTTGGCCAGCGCCGCCAGCTCGGCGATCGACTGGTCCCATTTGTTCGCCGGCTGGTGCGGGTAGATCACGTGGGTGTCGACGACCTTGCCGGTCGGGTCGACCACGGCCACCTTCACGCCGGTGCGGAAGCCCGGGTCGAGGCCCATCGTCGCGCGGGTGCCCGCCGGGGCGGCCAGCAGCAGGTCGCGCAGGTTCGCCGCGAACACGCGCACGGCGTCGTCCTCGGCCGACTGGCGCAGCCGCATCCGCAGGTCGATGCCCAGGTGCAGGAGGATCTTGGTGCGCCAGGCCCAGCGCACGGTGTCGCCGAGCCACTTGTCCGCCGGGCGGTCCTGCTGGCTGATCCCGAACCGGGCGGCGATGCGCTGCTCGTACTCGGTCGGGCCGACGCGGACCGGAGCGTCCTCGGCCACCGGCTCGGACGGCTCCATCGTGAGATCGAGGATCTCCTCCTTCTCGCCGCGCAGCATCGCGAGGATCCGGTGCGAGGGGAGCTTGGTGTAGGGCTCGGAGAAGTCGAAGTAGTCGGAGAACTTGGCCCCGTCGGTCTCCTTGCCCGGGCGGACCTTCGACGACAGGTGGCCCTCGGCCCACATCTTCTCGCGCAGCTCGCCGATCAGGTCGGCGTCCTCGGCGAAGCGCTCGACCAGGATGGCGCGCGCGCCGTCGAGGGCGGCCTGCGCGTCCGCGACGCCCTTGTCCGCGTCGACGAACACCGCGGCGGCCGCCTGTGGGTCCTTCGTCGGGTCGTTCAGCAGGCCGTCGGCCAGCGGCTCCAGGCCGGCCTCGCGGGCGATCTGCGCCTTGGTCCGCCGCTTCGGCTTGTACGGGAGGTAGATGTCCTCCAGCCGCGACTTGGTGTCCGCGGCGAGGATCTGCGCCTCGAGGGCCTCGTCCAGCTTGCCCTGGCTCCGGATGGACTCCAGGACCGCGGCGCGGCGCTCGTCCAGCTCGCGCAGGTAGCGCAGCCGCTCCTCGAGCGTGCGCAGCTGCGCGTCGTCCAGCTCTCCGGTGACTTCCTTGCGGTACCGGGCGATGAACGGCACCGTGGACCCCTCGTCGAGGAGGGTCACGGCGGCCTTGACCTGCCCTTCGCGCACCCCCAGCTCTTCGGCGATCCGCTGCTCGACCGACTGCACGCTCAAAACCAGGCTCCTGCTTCGTCTCGGGTTGCTCCGAGCCTGCATTGTGCCGCTGCCCGCCCGGCCCGCCGCGCATGGCCCGCCGAAGCACCTCCGGAAGTTCCTTGACATCCGTATTGGTCTAGTCCATTTTGAGGTGACCTGGCTCACTGTCGTGCGGAGGTCTGCCCGTGTCCCCACACCCGTCCCCCCGGCGGCTGCCTGCCCTGGTGTCCCTGCTGGCCTCGGTCGCGCTCGCGCTCGGTGTCACGCTGGCCCTCGGCACCGGCAGCGCTTCGGCCGCGAACATCCTCGCCAATCCCGGCTTCGAGAGCGGCTCGCTCTCCGGCTGGACCTGCACCGGCACCGCCTCGGTCGTGTCGGCCCAGGCGCACGACGGCAGCCACTCGCTGAGCGCGGCGCCCTCGGGCTCCGACACCGGGCAGTGCTCCCAGCAGGTCACCGTGGCGCCTAACACCGCGTACAAGCTGTCCGCGTGGGTCCAGGGCAGCTACGTCTACCTCGGCGTCTCCGGCTCCGCGGTGCAGAACACCTGGACGCCCGGCGCGACCGGCTGGCAGCAGCTCAGCCTGAGCTTCACCACCGGCTCCTCCACGAGCCTCACGGTGTACCTGCACGGCTGGTACGGCCAGCCCGCCTACCTCGCCGACGACGTCAACCTCGACGGCCCCGGCACCCCGCCCACGACGTCCACCACACCGACTTCGCCGACGAAGTCCACCACTCCCACGACGCCGACCACCCCGACTACGACCACCAGCACGCCGCCGCACAACGGCGACCTGCCGAAGCACATCCTCACCGGCTACTGGCAGAACTTCGACAACGGCGCGAAGACGCTGAAGCTCGCGGACGTGCCCACGACGTACAACGTCATCGCGATCGCTTTCGCCGACGCCACCACGACGCCCGGCGCGGTGAGCTTCACTCTCGACCCGGCGTTGTCGGCGAAACTCGGCGGCTACACCGACGCGCAGTTCCGCGCGGACATCAAGACCGTGCAGGCGCGCGGCCAGAAGGTGATCATCTCGGTCGGCGGCGAGAAGGGCACGATCAGCGTCGGCGACAGCCAGTCGGCGAGCAACTTCGCCAGCTCGGTGAAGCAGCTGATCTCCACTTACGGCTTCGACGGCGTCGACATCGACCTGGAGAACGGCATCAACGCCACCTACATGGGACAGGCGCTGCGCAGCATCCACGACGGCGGCGGCTCGGTGATCACCATGGCGCCGCAGACGATCGACATGCAGTCCACCCAGGGCGGCTACTTCCAGCTGGCGCTGAACGTCAAGGACATCCTCACCGTCGTCAACATGCAGTACTACAACTCGGGCGCGATGAACGGCTGCAACGGGAACGTCTACTCCCAGGGCACCGTCGACTTCCTCACCGCGCTCTCGTGCATCCAGCTGCAGGGCGGCCTGCGGGCCGACCAGGTCGCGTTCGGGCTGCCGGCCTCGGGCTCGGCGGCGGGCGGCGGGTACCAGTCGCCGTCGAACGTCGTGTCGGCGATGAACTGCATGGCCAAGGGCACCGGCTGCGCGTCGTTCAAGCCGTCGACCACGTATCCGGAGTTCCGCGGCGCGATGACCTGGTCCATCAACTGGGACGCGTCGAACGGCTACTCCTTCGCCAACACGGTCAGCGCGGGCCTGAAGAACCTGCCCTGAGGAAAAGCTCGTGAGTGGCGATCACGGTTCTCACCGTGATCGCCACTCACGAGCGCACCAGGTAGTCGGCCGGGTCGAGGACCCTGGTCCGGCGGTCGTATTCGGTGACCAGTCCGGGCCAGTTGGTGCTCACCCGGCCGTTTTCCTGGCGGTACCAGCTCGTGCAGCCGCTCCAGACGCTGTGCGAAAGCCGCGCTTGCACTTCGCGGTCGTAACGCTGTTCGACCTCGGCCCGCACCTCCAGCGCCGCGACGCCCGGCCGGGCGAGGTGCTCGACAGCCTGGCGGAGATAGCGGGCTTGCCGCTCGATCATGTAGATGATCGAACCGGCGCCGAGGTTGGTGTTGGGGCCGTAGACGCAGAACATGTTCGGAAATCCCGGCACGGTCAAGCCGAGGTACGCCCGCGCGCCGCCGCTCCACGCCTCGGCCAGCGACCGGCCGTCGCGGCCGAACACCTTCATCGGGCCGAGGAATTCCGTCGCCTTGAATCCGGTGCCGTAGATCAGCACGTCCGCCTCGTGCTCCACGCCGTCCGCGGTGCGCACGCCGCGCGGGGTGATCTCCGTGATCGAGGACGTTTCGACGGAGACGTTCGGCTGGGCGAGCGCGGGCAGGTAGTCGTTGGTGAACAGGATCCGCTTGCAGCCCAACGGATAGTTCGGCGTGACTTTGCGGCGCAGCGTGCGGTCCTTGAGATGACGCCGGCGCAGCTGAGCGGTGCGCAGCTCGAAGATCTTGGTCAGCACCGGGTGTTTCGTCATGCCGTAGGTGGCGTACTCGGCGAGCAGGAAGATCCGCGCGCGGCCGAGCAGCTGTGTCTTCGGCAGGCGACGGAAAAGCCGCTGCTGCCAGGCTTTGTAGCGGCCGTCGTTCTTGGCCATGGTGTACGGCGGCGTGCGCTGGAAAATGGTGACGTGCGCGGCTTCCTTGCGGATCTCCGGCACGAACTGGATCGCGCTCGCGCCGGTGCCGATCACCGCGATCCGCTTGCCCGCCAACGAGATTTCGTGGTTCCACTCCGCGGAATGGAATGCTTCGCCGGAGAAGGTCTCGCGGCCGGGGATCGAGGGGAACGCGGGCCGCGACAACTGGCCGACGGCGGGCACGAAGACGTCCGCCTCGAACGTTTCGCCCTGCGCGGTTTCGACCCGCCAGCGGCCGTTGTCGTAGGTCGCGGACGTGACTTCGCGGCCGTAGCGGATGTGCGGTTCGATGCCGTACTTCGCGATGACGCGCTTGAGGTAGGCGTGGATGTCCGGCTGCATCGCGTACCGCTTCGGCCAGTCCGGGTTGGGCTCGTAGGAGAACGAGTACAGCGGCGACGGGATGTCGCAGGCCGCGCCGGGATAGGTGTTCTCGCGCCACACGCCGCCCGGTTCGGTCGCCCGCTCCAGGATCGTGACGTTCGGGAAACCGGCGCGCTTCAGCTCGATCGCGGCGCCGATTCCGCCGAATCCGGTGCCCACTATCAGCACCGACGGGGTGTCGTCCATAGGCCGAAGCTACGCAGGCGGCCGCCGGTGCGGAAGGGCACGAACGGCCACTCGATCGAGAATTCCGGCCAGTGGACGCGGTTATCCGGGCACGACCTGGACCTCGTGCGTCTTGCCGGGTTCGGTCCAGGCGAGCAGCTTCCGCGCGTTGCTCTCCAGCGCGGCGGTGTCGCGTTTCGAGAGCCGTTCGAACGGCGTGAGGACCAGCGTCGCCGACCCGCGGGTGGTCGTGGTTTCCCAACCGCCGCGGACCTGGCCGTCGACCAGGAGGGTGCCTTTGACCAGGCCGTTGACGGTGATCACGCGCTTGCGGTGCTCGTCGCTGATCATCCGCGTGCGGTCGGCGTAGGACAGCAGCGTCTGGTCGAACGGACCGAGCAGCCGCGGCGGGACGGGCGTGTCCTCGTCGGGCAGCGTGGCGTCCGGCAGGTCGTAGAGCGTGCGGCCTTCGGGAGCGCGGTAGGTGCGCAGATCCATCCCCTCGACCACCTCGCCGAGCTTCGTGACGCCCGCCCAGGCCTGCATGTCCGCCACCGTCGCCGGGCCGAACGCGGCGAGGTAGCGGCGGATCAGTTCGGCGGCGGACGGTTCCGGCGCGGCGACGCCGTCGAGCCAATGGTCCGCGACCTGGTAGGTCGGCTGCCCGGCCTTGCCCCACACGCCGCGCGGCGGGATCTGCACGAGCGGCAGGATGGCCCGGACGAGGAACATCAGCGACGCGGCCGGTGTCTCCGGATAGTGCTCGACCAGCGCCTTGCCGAGCTGATCGCTCGAATACGGCCGTTCGCGCAGCAGTTCGGCGGTCGTCTTCGCCACCGCGTCGTGGTCGAGTTTCGCCAGCGGTTCCCGGTGCTGGTTGGCCGCGGTCAGGGCGCGGTCCATGACGACCTGCACGAGCGGACGCCACGCCAGCGCGTCGGCGGCCGGGACGAGGTGCACGGTGCCGCGCATCAGCACCATCCGCACCACGCTGCGGTCGAGCAGCAGGCTCGCCAGTTGGTCCGGCTGAAACCCTTGCACCCGGCACCACAACGCGTAATACGGCGGGGACGGAGCCTGCGCTTGCAGGCCGGCGAGGTGTGCGACGGCGTCGAGAACCGGCATCTTGGCGGGCTTGAGGAGCAGTTGCCGGTGGAGGGTCGCGCGGTTGAGGACGCGGCGGGAAAGGTGCACGGCGGGAGCTTAACGAGCGGCCCCGACAGTTTTGGCCCTCGAACGGCACGCGGGCGGCCGGTTCATCCATAATTCCGGCCATGGCCGAGCTAGCCGCACCCGCCATCCGCGACTGGGACTTCCCGCGCGGCACGGCGAGCGTCCTGCTCATGCACCGGTTCGCCGAGGACCGCGGCGTCTCGCTGCCCGGCCTCCAGGTCGAGGAACTGCGCGCGCCGGATCGGCAGCTCGACGCGCGGCAGGAGCTGGCGGTGGTGCGCGCCTTGCTGGCGACGGTCGGCTCGGGCGACGACGTCGCGCTCAGCCTCGGCTGCCGGTACCGCGTGACGACGTTCGGCATTTTCGGCTTCGCCTGCATCAGCAGCCCGACGATGCGCGACGCGATGGTCTTCGCGTTGCGGTATCTGGATTTGTCCTTCACCTTCTGTATTCCGCACGTCGAGCTGGACGCTGCCGGACTCCGCCTGGTGCTGGACGATTCGCGGGTGCCAGACGACGTCGCCCGGTTCCTCGCGCTGCGCGACCTGTCCGCGATCTGCACCGTCATGCGGGACCTGCTGCCGGAGATTTCCCTGGCGGGACTGGAGTTCCGTTTTCCGTCTTCGTCCTTTGTGGACTCGTACCGGACGGCTTTCGGGATCGACCCGATTTTCGGTGCGGCCGAGCATCAGGCGATCTTCGACCCCGATCTGCTGAACCGCCCGTTGCCGCAGGCCAACGAACAAACCGTCGCACTGTGCGCCGCGCAATGCGACGCCCTGGTCGCCCGCCGCCGCGCACGCTCGGGAGTCCCGCAGCTGGTGCGCGAACGACTGGTGCGGCTGGGCGGCGCGGACGCCGGGATGGACGAGATCGCCCGCCAGCTCACCCTCAGCACGCGAACCCTGCGCCGGCGGCTGACCGAAGCGGGTACCGGCTACCGCCAGCTGCTCGACGAAGTCCGCCAGACGCTCGCGGAGGAGATGCTCGACACCGGCGCATTGTCCGTTGACGACGTCGCCTTGCGTCTTGGCTATGCCGAAGCGTCGAGCTTCATCTACGCCTTCAAACGCTGGACCGGCACGACGCCCGCCGCGTACGCCCGTCGCAACCGCTGAGCCCCCCGTTATGGACACTGCGTTACACAATGCCGTAGGCTGCCCGCATGGCCCGACCGCGTACCTTCGATCGCGAGCAAGTGCTCACCGCCGCCACTGAGCTGTTCTGGCGGCGCGGCTTTCACGCGACCAGCGCCGAAGAACTGTGTCAGGCAACCGGTCTCGGCCGCAGCAGCCTGTACAACACGTTCGGCAGCAAAGGCGCGCTGTTCGCGGAATGCCTTGCCCGCTATCTCGATGCCACCGCGCAAGCCACGGCCGAGGTCATCGCGAAGAAGGGCGACGCGGTGTCGCGGATCGAGGCTTACCTGACGAAGGTGGTCCTCGAGGAAGCCGAGCGGTCGAGCACCGGTGCGCCGAGCGGATGTCTCGCGGTCAACTCCGTCGCGGAACTGGCCGGCGACACCGAGAACGCGGAGTTCCTGGAGCAGGTGGCCCGGGACACCGATGCCCGGCTGCGCTTGCTGACCGACCTCTTGCGGGCAGGTCAAGCGGCGGGTGAAGTCACCGCTGAGGTTCCGGCGGAGGGGCTGGCCGCGTATGTGAACGCCAGCGTCGCGGGGCTGCGGATCTCCGCGCAAGGCGGTGCGCCGCTGGCCCGGCTTGCCGACATCGTCCAGGCGGCCGCCCGGGCGCTTCGTCCGTAATCCCGTCCCTTCCGGCTTCCCGCTGGCCAAGTTTTGAACCGATCGTTACAGGAAAGGGTTTCCCATGTCCCGTGTGCCGTCCGCGGTCTATGTACTGGCCGCTGGCATCTTCGCCATGGTCACCAGCGAATTCGCGGTAGCCGGGCTGATGCCGCAGCTAGCCGCCGGACTCGGCGTCGAGGTCGCGCAGATCGGCTATCTCATCACCGTGTTCGCCGTCGCGATGGCGGTCGGCGGCCCGGTGCTGACGGTGGCTTTGCTGCGCGTCCGGCCGAAAGCCGCGCTGATGGTCGTCTTCGCGGTGTTCTTGGCCGGCAACGTGCTGGCCGCGCTCGCGACGACGTATTCGGCGATGGTGGTCGCCCGCGTGGTCAGCGGCGTCGCGTCCCAAGCGTTCTTCGGCATCGCGATCTCCCTGTGCGGGCAGCTGGCCGGCGAACGGATGCGCGGCCGGGCGATCGGCGTCGCGATGAACGGGCTCATGCTCGGCACCCTGCTCGGGCTGCCGCTGGCGACCTTCGCGGGCGGCCATTTCGGCTGGCGGGCGGCGTTCTGGACGATCACCGTGCTGACCGTCCTCGCCGCGCTGCTGACTCAGTTCCAGGTGCGCGATCCGGGGCGGGCCGAACGCCGGGAAGCCGCGGACTTCCGCGTTTTCCGTCGTCCGCGGCTGCTTCTCGCGCTCGTCTCCAGCACGCTGATCATCGGCGCGACGTTTTCCGCGTTCAGCTTCTTCACTCCGATCCTGACCCAGGTGAGCGGGTTCTCCGCGGACACGGTCCCGGTGCTGCTGCTCGGCTACGGCGCGGCCACGGTCGTCGGCAACAGCGTCGTCGGCAGGCTCGCCGACCGGCACCCCGTCTCGACGCTCGCCGCCGGCACGCTCCTGAACGCGCTCTTCCTCACCGGCTTCGCGCTGTTCACCGACGTGCCCGCGGCGGCGGTGGGGTTCCTGCTCGCGATCGGACTGGCCGGGGTGACGATGAACCCGGCGATGGCGGTGCGGGTGCAGCGGGCCGGGAACCCGAGCCCGCTGGTCAACACGGTGCACTCGTCGTTCATCACGCTCGGGGTGATGCTCGGCTCGTCGGTCGGGGCCAGCCTGATCGAACCGTACGGCCTGCGCGCGCCGATCGTCCTCGGCGCCGCGATGGCGGTGGCCGCTGTCCTGACGATCCTGCCCGCGTTCCGGGCGGTTCAGCCGCCGCTGCCCGCTCCGGAGGTGTGCTGCGCCAGCACGGCCGGGTAGGTGGTTTCCAGCAGTTGCACCAGCGTTTCGACCAGGAACGTGCGCAGTTCGGCTCGTTCCAGTGTGCCGCGGACCAGCCATTCCCGGGACGCGGCGCGCAGCATGCCGCCGTATGCGCGGATCATCGCCCGCAGCTGCGGATGCCCGTTCGCGGGCAGCAGGGCGGCGGCGAGCACGCGGTCGGCGGCGATCTCGTCCGCCTCCCGCATGATCCGCTCGACCTCCGGGTCGTGCGCCGCGTCGATCACCGTGAGCCAGGCGTCGCGGTTGCGTTCCACGACGTCGATCCACCGGTCGATGCCGACCTCGAGACGCAGCCGCGGCGGGCCGTCCGGCAGCGCGTCGACGACCGGGGCCGGCACGATCGTCATCTGCCGCACCACTTCGAGATACAGCTCGCGTTTGCCGCCGAAATAGTGGTTGATCAGCGGCCGGGCCACTCCCGCCGCCGCCGCGATGTCCGAAGTGGACACCGAGGAGTAGCTGCCCGCGCCGAAGCACCGCCGGGCCGCGGCGAGGATCTCCGCGCGGCGCTCGGCGGGGTCCAGCCGCCGCCGGGTTCCGCTGCTCACCGGGCCAGCCTCGCCGCCGGGCGACGTCGTTGTCAACACGGCGCGGAGCCGCCGGCGCCGGATGCCGTTACCCAACCGGAACAACCGGCCGGTAACTCCGGCGCCCCCGGCCGCGACCTTCAGCCGGGGGACCTGGGGCGGAGCGGGAGCGGGTGATGGAGGGCACGGACCAGCGGCCTCGGCCGCCCGGCCGGTGGGTCGGGGTGCGGCTGCACTGCCGGCACGTCCGGATGGACGACCGGCCGTGCGCGACCGGCTGCCCGGAGGACGAGCTGACGGTGTCGTATCCGGGAATACTGATCAGCAGCTACGACGACGGCGAACTGGTGGAGGAGCGCTGGGTCCCGCTGGGGGCCGAGCCGACCGAGGAGGACGACGAGACGCTGATCGAACACCTGAGGGCGGCGCTGTGGTGGCAGCTCGGGGAGAATCAGCCCTGAGCCGGCTCAAGGACGGTTCAGCCGCCGTTCGACGCCGTCGAGGAGCAGACGCAGGCCGTACTCGAAGGTCTGGTCGAGGGTGAGCCGGGTCTGGATGCTCGTCAGGCGGTCGAGGGCGGGGTAGCGGCCGGTCTCGACGATCCGGCGGAACTCGGCCTCGTGGCCGTCGAGCCACGCGTCGTTGGCGAGGCCGGTGTCCTGGCGCGCCCACGCCTCCGACTGCCAGGTGAGCGCCAGGCCCCGGACGTGGCCGAACAGATTCAGGTGCACGAGAAGCAGTTCCCCCTCGGGCAGCCCGGCCCGGTGCAGTGCGGCCAGCGCCCACTCGGAGTAGCGCATCAGATTCGGCGCGGGCCGCGGCCGCGTCATGGACAGCGCCTCGGCGACCCACGGATGACGCCGGCACACCGTCCACAAGAGACGGACGGTGTGTTCCAGGCACGCACGCCACGGAACCGGCGGTTCGCGGCGGATCTCTTCGCCCGCGACGACGTCGGCCATCAGGTGGACCAGTTCGTCCTTGTCGCCGACGTGCCGGTACAGCGACATCGTCGCCGCGCCGAGTTCGGTGGCGATCCGCCGCATCGACACCGCGGGCAACCCGTCCGCGTCGGCGATTTCGACGGCGACGCGCACGATCCGGTCCCGGCTCAGCTCCGGTTCCCGTTCCCGCCGCACCGAACGCACGACGGTGCCCGCGCCCGGTTTGGGGTCGACCAGCCCTTGGTCGCGCAGTTCGGCGATGACCTTCGTCGCGGTCGCCATCGCGACGCCCCATTCCCGGGTGATCTGCCGGGTCGACGGCGCGCGGTCACCCGGCCGGAGCCGCCCGCTCGTGATGCGCTCGCGGATCTCGGCCACGATCCGCTGGTAGGGCGCGGGGTCCATCGCCGCCTCCAGTGCACTAGTGCGCTCCGCCGCTCTTGTGGTGCGGCAGAAGAACTGCACTAGAACAAAGGTACTCGCCGGAAAAGCGCTCGTACGGTGTACACATGCGCACTGTCCTGATTTCCGGCGCGGGTGTCGCCGGACTATCCCTCGCTTACTGGCTGCGGCAGCACGGTTTTCACCCGACGCTGGTCGAACGCGCCCCTGGCCCGCGCCAGGGCGGGCAGGCGGTCGACCTTCGCGGCGCGGCCCGGGAGGTCGTCGCGCGGATGGGACTGCTGGACGAAGTCCGCGCCGCGCACACCGGCATCCGCGGCATCGCGTGGGTCGACGAACGCGGCCGTCGAGCGGCGGAGATGGCGGCGGACGCGCTCGGCGATTCCGGCGGGGTGGTCGCGGACCTCGAAATCCTTCGCAGCGACCTCGTCCGGATCCTGCACGACGCCGCTGGCGTCGACATCGAGTACCGCACCGAAATCACCGCGCTGGACGAAAAGCCCGACGGGATCCGTGCCGCCTTCGCTCGCGGGCCGGCGCGAACGTTCGACGTCGTGGTCGGCGCGGACGGAATCGGCTCGGGTGTGCGGTCGCTGGTGTTCGGCCCGGACTCCGTTCGCGACCTGGGCTACCACCTCGGGTACTTCCCGGCCCGGACGCGGCTCGACCTCGACGGCTGGGAGACCGTCTGCAACCTGCCCGCGGGCAACGGCGTCGGCGGCCGCGTCGTCATGCTGTACCCGTTGGGCGCCTCGGGAGAATGCCGGGTCCTGGTCGGTTTCGTCTCGCCGAAACCGCTTGCCCCGGAAGAAAACCCGGCCGCGGTGGTCGCCGAGGCGTTCGCCGGCGCCGGATGGGAAATCCCCGCGCTCCTGGAGCAGCTCCCGGACGACCTGTACTTCTCCCGCGCCGGGGAGGTCCGGCTGACCGAATGGCACCGCGGCCGCACGGTCCTGCTCGGCGACGCGGCCTTCGGCGGCTCGCTCGGCATGGGAACCAGCCTGGCGCTCGTCGGCGCCTACGTCCTCGCCGGTGAACTATCCACTGTGGACGATCCGAGGACCGCCTTCGCCCGCTACGCCGACGAGATGCGGGATTACGTGGCAGCGAACCGGAAACGCCCGCCCGGCGGAGCCAGCGGATTCGCCCCGCGGACCCGGACTGGCATCCGGTTGCGCAACGCCTTCCTGCGTGCGCTGCCGCATCTGCCGGGCAGGCACCGGATGCTGGGCGGGCTTCAGCGCTCGGCGAACGCCATCACGCTGAAGCCCTACCCGGCCTTACGCCCCTGACCCGGTGACCGCCCGGTCGGGGGTCTCGGCCTTCTCCCGCAGGTCCACGCCCCGGGTTTCCGGCAGCGTGAACACCACCAGCGCACTGACCACCATCAGCACGATCCCGTAGATGATGAACAGCGACGGATGCCCGTTCCCGGCGAACAGCGTCTGCAAGTACGGCGCCGTGCCGCCGAAGGCCGCGACCGCGATCGAATACGGCACGCCGACTCCGACCGCTCGGATGCGGGTCGGGAAGATCTCCGCGTAGACCGCCGGGCCGATCGAGGAGAACCCGGCCATGAACAGCAGCGCGATCGACATCGCCACGAACAGCTGCCACGGTTCGTGCCCGACCATCGCGTTCAGCGGGAAGCTCAGCAGGAGCAGGCCCGCGATCGCGAGGAACAGCACCGGTTTGCGGCCGATGCGGTCGGACAGCATGCCCCACAGCGGCAAGGCGACCAGGAAGACCACGTTCGCGAACACGCCCGCCCACAGCGCGCCGGTCGGGGGGACGCCGCGCACGGTGATCGCGTACGACGGCGCGGCGACGGCCCACATGTAGTAGATGACCGTCGCGCCGACGGTGAGCCCGACGACCTGCGCGAGCAGCTTCGGGTTCTGCTTGATCGTCTGCCAGATCTGGCCCTTCTCCTTCGCCGTGTCCTTCTTCGCGGCCTGGAAAACCTCGGTCTCGCGCATGCGCAGCCGCACGTAAAGCGAGTAGATCCCGAAAACGCCGCCGAGGATGAACGGGATCCGCCAGCCGAAGGAGAGCATCTGCTCGTGGCTCAGCACGCCGGAGAGCACCGCGCCGAGCAGGGTGCCGACGAGCACGCCGCAGGTGCCGGAGAAGTAGATGAGGCTCGACCACAGTCCGCGGCGGGCGGGCGGCGCGACTTCGGCGATGTAGGTCTGCGCGGACGGCAGTTCGCCGCCGTGCGCGAGGCCTTGCGCCAGCCGCGCGACCACGAGGATCACCGACGCCCACACGCCGATTTGGCCGTAGGTCGGGGAAAGGCCGATGACCAGGCTGCCCGCGGCGGCGATCGCGACGGTCAGCGACATCGCCAGCTGCCGGCCCTTGCGGTCGGCGATCCAGCCGAACACCCACCCGCCGATCGGCCGCGCGGCGAACCCGACCGCGAACACCGCCAGCGTGCTCAGCAGAGCCGAAACCGCGCTGTGGGCGTTGAAGAACTGCGCGGCGAAGAACGACGCGAACGTGGCGTAGACGTTCCAGTCGAACCATTCCATCGCGTTGCCGGCACCGAGCCCCAAGAGGGTGCGGCGCCGGTCTGGGACCACAGAAGTCATCGCAGTGCTCCTTCGGCGAACCGGTCGAGCCGGCGGACGGCGAGTTCGGCGTAAACGGTGGCGGCACGGGACAGCACGGACGGGTCGAAATCGGCGTACGGGCTGTGGTTGTTGGGCGCGGTGTGCGGTTCGAGGCCCGGCATCAGCGCGCCGAGGCCGAGAAAGGTTCCCGGCACCGCGGCGAGCACGCGGGAGAAGTCCTCGGAACCGGCGACCGGGTTGGGCAGATCGGTGTAGTACTGCTCGCCGATCGTCTCGCGGACGACCTCGGCGCCGAACGCCGTCTCGTCGGCATCCGTTACGGTCACTGGATATTCGTTCTCGAACACGACATCCGCGGTGACGCCGTTCGCCCGCGCGACACCGTCGATCGTTTCGCGGATCGCGGTGTCGAGCAGCGCGGCGGTGTCGTCGGAGAAGCAGCGGACGGTGGCCTCGAACTCGGCGGTCGCCGGGATGACGTTGCGCTTCGTTCCGCCGCGGATGACGCCGACGGTCAGCACGGCCGGGTCGAAGATGTCCAGACGACGCGTGATCATCGTCTGCAGCGCGGTAATCATCGCCGCGGCGGCCGAGATCGGGTCCTTGGCGCGGTGCGGCATCGACCCGTGGCCGCCTTCGCCGTGCACGGTCACCAGCAGCTTGTGCGAGGCGGACATCAGCGTTCCGGGACGGCTGGCGAACTGGCCGCTGGGCAGCATCGAGGAGAAGACGTGCAGCCCGTACGCGGCGTCAACGCGTCGGCCGGCGGCGTCGAGTACGCCTTCCTTCAGCATCACGCCCGCGCCGTCCCAGCCTTCTTCGCCGGGCTGGAACATCAGGACGACGTCGCCGTTGAGCCGGTCGCGGTGGGTGTGCAGCAGCCGGGCCGCACCGACCAGCGACGTGGTGTGCAAATCGTGGCCGCACGCGTGCATCGCGCCGTTGGTGGCAGCGAAATCGAGCCCGGTCGCCTCCTGAACCGGAAGCGCGTCCATGTCCGCCCGCAACAGAACCGTGCGCGGCTGAGCCGCGTCGCGAGCCGAACCCTCGCCGCGGAGCACGGCGGTCACCGACGTCGTTTCGGTTCCGGTCGAGATCTCCAGCCCGAGCCCGTCGAGTTCGCGCAGGACCCGTTCCTGGGTGCGCGGCAGGTCGAGGCCGATCTCAGGCTCGCGGTGCAGTTCGCGGCGCAGCTGCGCCAGGTCGTCCTGCTGGCTGCGGGCGTCTTCGTGGAGGTCCACCGGCTCGGCTCCTCTTCGTCGGGGAACGGCGTCTTGGTGGTCGAGTGTGCGAACTCACGCCCGATATCGCGTTAGAGTTGTCGGAATCGCTCGCAAAGCCGCCTTCTGGAGAAGAAACAATGATCGAAGCACTGGAGGAGGAAGACTTTTCGCTCATCCACGCACTGCAACTGCGCCCCCGCGCCACCTGGACGCAACTGGCCGCGGCACTCGACTCCTCCCCGGTGACGCTGGCCCGGCGCTGGGAGCGGCTGCGCGACGGGGGAGCGGCGTGGGTGACGGCGTATCCGCACGTGCCCGGGCTGTACCAGGTGCAGGCCGCGTACGTGGAAATCCGCTGCGCGAGCGGCCAGGTGCGAGAGCTGATCCGGGAACTGTCGACGTGGCCCTCGGTGGCCAGCATCGAGGAAGCTTCGCGCGAATACAGCCTGGTGCTGACCGTTTTCGGCCTCGGTTTGCGCGACCTCTCCGCCCTGCTGCTGGACGCGATCCCCAGCCTGCCCGGCGTGCTCAACACGCGATCGCACCTGGCGTCGCGACTGCACGTCGAAGGCAGCTCATGGCGAGTGGGCGCACTCGACCGACGGCGCGTGCAGGCCCTGTCGCAACTCCCGTCCATCGGCGGCGGGCGGACGGCGAAACTGCAGCCGTGGGAAGAGCCTTACGCTCCGCTGACGGTGGCCCTGGGCGAGGACGGCCGGCGCAGCGCCGCGGACCTGGCGCGGATCACCGGCCGTCCGGTGTCGACCGTGCGCCGCCAGCTCGGCCACCTGCTGGGCGCCGATGCGTTGACGTTCCGCTGCGAGATCGCACAGGGGCTGACGCCGTCGCCGATCGTGGTCAACTGGTGGTGCCAGGTCCCGGTGGCACACGTGTCGACGTGCGTGGATCGCTTGCGCGCCAACCCGACGGTGCGGCAGATGGCGAGCCTGCCCGGTCCGGCGAATCTTCTGGTGACCACGTGGATGCGGTCGATCGAGGAGTCGATGCGGATGCAGGAATATCTGGAACAGGACCTGGCGCCGCTGTCGGTGGTGGACTCGGCGCTGATCCTGCGGACGGTCAAGCGGATGGGCTGGCTGCTGGACGATGTGGGGCGGAGTACCGGGTTTGTGGTGACTATGCCTGCTCCGGCCCGGGAGGAAACGCCCTAGCGCTGCATCAGGTCAACCGGAACGTCGCACGGTATTCGGACGGCGAAACGCCCAGTGCGTCGCGGAAGTGCCGGCGCAAGGTGGCGGCGCTGCCCATTCCGCAGCTCGCGGCGATCTGGCCGACCGAGGAATCCGTGCGCTCGAGAAGTTCCTGCGCGCGGGCGAGCCGCTGCTGATGCAGCCAGTTCAGCGGTGCGGTGCCGAATTCGGCACGCATCCGGCGGGCGAGTTGCCGCGAGCTGAGTCCGGCGTGCCGGGCGAGGTCGACGACCGTGAGCGGCTGGTCCAGCCGGGACCGCGCCCACTCCGCGGTGCGGGCCAGTCCGGAACCTCCGCGGGGAGGCGGCGGCGACACGAACTGCGCCTGGCCGCCGTGCCGATGGGGCGGGACGACCAGCCTGCGGCCGAGGTCGTTGGCGACTGCCGCGCCCAGGTCCCGGCGCACCAGGTGCAGGCACAGGTCGAGGGCGGCCGTCTTGCCCGCGGAAGTGAGGATGTCGCCCTCGTCGACGTAGAGCACGTCGGAACGCACTTTCACCTGCGGATAACGGCGGGCCAGGTCGTCCGCGTGCATCCAGTGGGTGGTCGCGATCCGGTCGTCCAGCAGCCCCGCCTCGGCGAGGACGAACGAGCCGGTGCACAGGGCCGCGATCCGGATTCCCCGCGCGTGCGCCTCCCGGAGCGCGGCCGCGAGCGCTGGATCGATCTCCTCGCCGGGAGAATCCGTGGAAGGGACCACGATCAGGTCGGCGGCGGCTTCGCCGATTTCCGAGACGCCGATCGCGGGCAGGTGCGGCAGCCAGTGCCGCGGCGACCTGTCCGAGCAAGCGACGACGACGTCGTACCAGGTGCCGACGGGGGAGAGAGCCGAACGGTCGACGCCGAAGACTTCCGCGGCGATCGCGACCTCGTACAGCATCGCGTGCTCATGCAGGACCAGCACCAGACGCGGCATGTCCGATACTGTACGCAACTCGTCCTTTCAGACACTCACTGGTGACGCGGGACAGCGTCCAGGATTGGCGTCATGGCAGATTTCCAGCGTGTTCTGGTTTATGGCGCGAGCGGGCACACCGGAAGGTTCGTGGTCGCCGAGTTGCTGCGCCGCGGTCTTCCGCCGGTGGTCGCGGGGCGCAGTCTCCCGCGGTTCGCCGATTTGGACCGGCGTGCGGCGAGCATCGAGGACGGCCCCGGCCTGCGGGCGCTCCTGGACGACGTCGCGGTCGTGATCAACTGCGCCGGACCGTTTCTGGACACCGCGCTCCCGCTGGCGACGGCAGCCGTCGAGACCGGCACCCACTACCTGGACGTCACCGCTGAGCAGCCAGCCGTCCAGCAGCTCTACCGCGAACTCGACGCGCCCGCCCGCTCGGCCGGGACAGCCGTAGTGGCCGCCATGGCGTTCTACGGCGGACTGGCTGACCTGCTCCTCACCGCAGTGCTCGGTCCCGAAACGTCCGCCGCCGAGGCCGAGATCGCCATCGGACTCGACCGGTGGTGGCCCACGGCGGGCACCCGGGCCACCGGCGCGCGCAACACCGCGACTCGGCAGGTGATCCGCGACGGCGCCCTCGTCCCGCTCCCCGCCCCGGCGCCGACCGGCAAGTGGGACTTCCCGGAGCCGATCGGGGCACAGTCCACTGTGGAGCTTCCGTTTTCCGAGGTCGTCACCATCGACCGGCATCTCAAGGTCAAAACACTGCGCTCCTGGCTGAACACCGCCCCGCTCGACGACCTCCACGACCCGGACACTCCGGCCCCGCACGCCGGCGACGAGCGCGGGCGCTCGGCACAACGCTTTGCCGTCGAAGTGACAGCCGGCTCCGGTGCGCAGCGTCGCCGCGGCAGCGCGACCGGGCGCGACATCTACGCCACGACCGCCCCGATGCTGGCCGAAGCAGCCGTCCGGCTTCTCGACGGCCGGTACCGAGGCTCTGGCGCGCTGGCCCCTGGCGAAGCATTCGCCGCGGCCGACTTTCTGGCGGCGATACAGCAGTCCGACCCTGATTTCGAAGCCAGCTGGCAGTGAACCGCAGTCAAGCGCGCAACCCGTCGAACGCCATCTTGCACACCGCGTCCGCCAGCTCCTCCGGCGATGCCCCGCGCCGCGGCCGGTACCACTCGATCAGCGAGTTCACCGTCCCGAACAGCAACCGCGCCGCGATCGCCGGGTCGATGTCCGGGCGGACGTCCCCTTCCGCCTCGGCCTGCTTGACCAGATCCGTCACCAGATGGTCGAACTCGCGCCGTCGCGCCAGTGCCGCTCGTTCGGCCTTCGTATTGCCTCGCACCCGCAGCAGCAGCGTCACGAACGGCAACCGGTCCGCCAGCACCAAGACGCTTCCGCGCACCAGGTGCTCCAGACGGTCGATCGCGCGCCCGTCCAGTGCCTCCGTCGATTCCGCGACCTCGAAAAGCCCGTCCAAAGCCCGGTCCACCGCCAGGCGCAGCAGTTCTTCCTTGCTCGGGACGTGGTGGTAGATCGCGGATTTCGTGATGCCGAGCTTGCGCGACAGGTCCTCCATGCTGGTCCCGTCGTAGCCGCGGTCGTTGAAAAGCTTGACCGCGACCTGGAGCAGCGACTCCAGGTCGTAGCCGGGCCGGCCGCGGCGGGCGGGGGCGGTCACGAGCGTTCGTCCAGCACGCGGCGCATTTTACCGAGCGAGCGCTCCAGCGTGTCCGGGTCCACGACCTCCACCGAAACGCTTACCCCGACGCCGTCCTTCACCCCGGCGGCCACCGCGGACGCCGCCGCGGACCGGCCCTCGGCGGTGGTGTCGGCGCGGGCTTCGACGCGCACAGTCAGGTGGTCCAGGCGGCCGCGGGTCGAGCGGACCAGCTGGAAATGCGGGCTCAGTCCCTCGGTGCGCAGCACGATTTCCTCGATCTGCGTGGGGAAAACGTTGACGCCGCGCACAATGATCAGGTCGTCGCTGCGGCCGGTCACCTTCTCCATCCGGCGGAAGGCCGGACGCGCGGTGCCGGGAAGCAGACGCGTCAGGTCGCGCGTGCGGTAGCGGATGATCGGCAGCGCCTGCTTGGTCAGCGACGTGAACAGCAGTTCGCCGCGTTCGCCCTCGGGCAGCACCTGCTCGGTGAACGGGTCGATCACCTCGGGGAAGAAGTGGTCCTCCCAGATGTGCAGGCCGTCCTTGGTTTCCGCGCATTCCTGCGCGACGCCCGGGCCCATCACCTCGGACAGGCCGTAGATGTCGACCGCGTCCAGGTCGAACCGTTCCTCGATCTCGGACCGCATCTGCTCGGTCCACGGTTCCGCGCCGAAAATGCCGACCTTGAGCGAGCTGGCCCGCGGATCCACGCCCTGGCGCTCGAACTCGTCGAGCAGCGTCAGCATGTACGACGGCGTGATCATGATGATTTCCGGCTTGAAGTCCGTGATCAGCTGGACCTGCCGGGCGGTCATGCCGCCGGACGCCGGAATCACCGTGCAGCCAAGCTTTTCCGCGCCGTAATGCGCACCGAGTCCGCCGGTGAACAGGCCGTATCCGTACGCGACGTGCACCTTGTGCCCTGGCCGGCCGCCCGCGGCGTGGATCGAGCGCGCCATCACCGTGGCCCAGGTGTCGAGGTCGTCCTCGGTGTATCCGACGACGGTCGGCTTCCCGGTGGTGCCGCTGGACGCGTGCAGCCGGCGGATCTGGTCCTGCGGCACCGCGAACATCCCGAACGGATAGCTCTCGCGCAGGTCGGCCTTGGTGGTGAAGGGGAACTTCGTCAGGTCGCCCAGCTCGCGGCAGTCGTCCGGGTGCACGCCCGCTTCGGCGAACTTCTTGCGGTACAGCGGGACGTTCTCGTACGCGTGCCGCAGGGTCCACTGCAGCCGTTCCAGCTGGAGCGCGGCCAGCTCGTCGGCGCTGAGGGTTTCGGAGAGATCGGCAGTCACTGTGGTTCCCGGGTTTTCTCGATGACGCGGCTGCGGCCGCGGAATTCGGCGACGACCTCGGGCCCGCCGGGGGTCTCCCGGTGCACCGTGACGTCGTAGATGCCGTTGCGGCCGTAGCGGGTGCGCTCGGCGGCCGTCGCGACGAGGTGGTCGCCCAGTTTTCCGGCGGCGACGAACGAGATTTCCGCGCCCGCGGCGACGGTGACCGGTCCGTGCGTGTTGCAGGCGAGGGCGAAAGCGGTGTCGGCGAGCAGGAACACGTAACCGCCGTGAGCGATGTCGTGCCCGTTGACCATCGTCTCGGTGACCTTCATCGTCGCCACCGCCCGGCCGTCGGCCGCCTCGACGAGTTCGATGCCGAGGGCGCGGGACGCCTCGTCGGTGTCGAACATGGCGTGCGCGGCGTTGCGGGTCACGAGCTAGGCCTCCGGGACGGTGACTTACTGACCGAATGGCCGGTAATCCCGGCTGGAGCCCAGTAAAGGCCGCGGCTTCGGCGGTGTCAAGCAATGCGGGGGTTCCGATCAGCGGGGGGAACGGCTATCCTGCGAATTACTGAACGTCCGGTTGGTAATTCGGCGAGAGGGTCGGCATGGTTCTGCTCCGCAGCTACGTCTCCGGGGGATGGCACACGGCGCCTGGCGAGGGCGCTCCGTTGCACGACGCGGCGACCGGGGAGGAAGTGGCCCGGATTTCGTCGGAGGGGATCGACTTCGCCGCGGCGCTCGAGTACGGCCGCAAGGTCGGCGGTCCGGCGCTGCGGAAGCTGACGTTCCATCAGCGGGCCGCGCTGCTGAAGGCGCTCGCCTCGCACCTCCGCGAGCACCGCGAAGAGCTGTACGCGCTGTCGGCGCGCACGGGCGCGACGCTCGGCGACTCGAAGTTCGACATCGACGGCGGCATCGGCGTCCTGTTCAGCTACGGCTCGAAGGGCAAGCGCGAGCTGCCGAACGACACGGTGTACGTCGAGGGCGCGGTTGAGCCGCTGAGCCGCGGCGGCACGTTCGTCGCGCAGCACATCGCCACGCCGCTGCAGGGCGTCGCGATCCAGATCAACGCCTTCAACTTCCCGGTATGGGGCCCCCTGGAGAAGTTCGCGCCCGCGTTCCTCGCCGGCGTGCCGAGCCTGATCAAACCGGCCAGCCAGACCGCGTACCTGACCGCGCGGCTCGTGGAGCTGATCGTCGATTCCGGGATCCTGCCCGAGGGCGCGGTGCAGTTCGTCGCGGGCAGCGTCGGCGACCTGCTCGACCACGTCACCGCGCAGGACCTGGTGTCGTTCACCGGTTCCGCGTCCACCGCGCAGAAGCTGCGCGCGCACCCGGCGATCGTGCGGAACTCGGTGCGGTTCAACGCCGAGGCCGACTCGCTGAACTGCTCGATCCTCGCCCCGGACGCCCGGCCGTCCACGCCGGAGTTCGACCTCTTCGTCAAGCAGCTGGTCACCGAGATGACGGTGAAGGCGGGCCAGAAGTGCACCGCGATCCGCCGCGCGTTCGTCCCGGCCGAGATGCTGGACGACGTCGCCGAAGCGGTCAGCGCCCGGCTCGCCAAGGTGACCGTCGGCAACCCGAGCGCCGAGGGTGTCCGGATGGGCGCGTTGGCCAGCCTGGAGCAGAGGGAAGAAGTACGCCGTTCGCTGAAGGCGCTGCTCGACGCGGGCAGCATCGTCTTCGGCGACCCGGAGCACGTCGACGTGGTGGACGGCGACGAGGCGACCGGCGCGTTCATCTCGCCGATCCTGCTCAAGGCGGACCCGGAACGCGCCGAACCGCACGAGGTCGAGGCGTTCGGCCCGGTGTCCACGCTGATGCCGTACACGTCGGTCAAGCAGGTCATCGAGTTCGCGGCGCGCGGCGGTGGCAGCCTGGCCGGGTCCGTCGTGACCGGCGACCCGGTGTTCGCCCGCGAGATCGTGCTGGGCGTCGCGCCGTACCACGGCCGGCTGCTCGTGCTCGACAGCGAGGACGCGAAGGAATCCACCGGGCACGGTTCGCCGATGCCGCAGCTGGTGCACGGCGGCCCCGGTCGCGCGGGCGGCGGCGAGGAGATGGGCGGTATCCGCGGCGTGCTGCACCACATGCAGCGCACGGCCGTGCAGGGCAGCCCGAAGGTGCTCGGCACGGTCACCGGCCGGTGGGTCGAGGGCGGGCCGCGCGTCGAAGGCGAGCACCCGTTCCGGAAGTCGCTGGCGGAGCTGAGCATCGGCGACACCGTGGTGGCCGGTCCGCGCACCGTCACCCGCGCCGACATCGACCACTTCGCCGAGTTCACCGGCGACACCTTCTACGCGCACACCGATGAAGCGGCGGCCGCGGCCAACCCGCTGTTCGGCGGCATCGTGGCGCACGGCTACCTGGTCGTCTCGTTCGCGGCGGGCCTGTTCGTCTCGCCCGAGCCGGGCCCGGTGCTGGCCAACTACGGCCTGGAAAACCTGCGCTTCCTCACGCCGGTGAAGGTGGACGACCAGCTGACGGTCACCTTGACCGCCAAGCAGATCACGCCGCGGATCGACCAGGAGTACGGCGAAGTCCGCTGGGACGCCGACGTCACCAATCAGAACGGCGACTCGGTCGCGAAGTACGACGTGCTCACCCTCGTCTCGAAGGAGCAGCCGTGACCGCTGTAGCCGATTTGGAGACCCAGTTCGAGCACACCATCGAACGGGACCAGCGCATCGAACCGCGCGACTGGATCCCCGAGGGCTACCGCAAGACGATGATCCGCCAGATCGCGCAGCACGCGCATTCGGAAATCATCGGCATGCAGCCGGAGGGCAACTGGATCACGCGCGCGCCTTCGTTGCGGCGCAAGGCGATCCTGCTCGCGAAGGTGCAGGACGAGGCCGGGCACGGGCTGTACCTGTACTCCGCGGCGGCGACGCTCGGCGCGGACCGCGCGGACCTCACCGACAAGCTGATCAACGGCAAGCAGAAGTACTCGTCGATCTTCAACTACCCGACGCTGACCTTCGCCGACGTCGGCGTGATCGGCTGGCTGGTGGACGGCGCGGCGATCTGCAACCAGGTGCCGCTGTGCCGGTCGTCGTACGGGCCGTACGCGCGGGCGATGATCCGGATCTGCAAGGAGGAGTCCTTCCACCAGCGGCAGGGCTACGAACTGCTGATGACCATGATGCGCGGGACCCAGCAGCAGCGGGACATGGTGCAGGAGGCGGTGAACCGCTGGTGGTGGCCGTCGCTGATGATGTTCGGCCCGCCGGACGCGGATTCGCCGAACACCGCGCAGTCGATGGCGTGGAAGATCAAGCGGCACACCAATGACGAGCTGCGGCAGCGCTTTGTCGACATGTCCGTGCCGCAGGCCGAGGCGCTCGGCGTGACCTTCCCGGACCCGGAGCTGCGCTGGAACGAAGAGCGCCAGCACTACGACTTCGGCGCGGTCGACTGGGACGAGTTCAAGAACGTGCTCAAGGGCAACGGGCCGTGCAACGCGCAGCGGATCGCGCACCGGCGGCGGGCGCACGAAGAAGGTGCCTGGGTTCGGGAAGCTGCCGCGGCGCACGCGGCCAAGAAAGAGGTTTCGGCATGAAGCACGACTGGCCGTTGTACGAGGTTTTCGTCCGCGGGAAGCGCGGACTGAACCACGTGCACGTGGGTTCGCTGCACGCGGCGGACGACGAGATGGCGCTGCACCACGCGCGCGATCTCTACACGCGCCGCAATGAAGGGGTGTCGATCTGGGTCGTGCGCGCCTCGGACATCACCGCGTCGTCGCCGGACGAGAAGGATCCGTTCTTCGCGCCCAGCGGCGACAAGGTGTACCGGCACCCGACGTTCTACGACATTCCCGACAACGTTCCGCACATGTGAGGTCTGGGATGTCTTTCGACAACGTCTACGAAGCCATCACCGAGGACAACGACGCCCGGTGGGCCTTCGGTACCGGCTTCGCCGATCCGCTGTCCGGAGTGGACACTTCGGTGCCGTCCGGAGTGGACGGTGCGCGGCTGGCCGCGTACTGCCTGATGCTGGGTGACGACGCGTTGATCTTCTCGCACCGGTTGCAGGAGTGGGTGAGCAACGCGCCGGAGCTGGAGGACGAGGTCGCGATCGCGAACATCGCCCTCGACCTGCTCGGCCAGGCCCGGTTGCTGCTGGCCCGGTCCGGCAAGGCGGACGGCACGGATCGTTCTGAGGACACGTTGGCGTTCTTGCGCGCGGAGAACGAGTTCCGGAACGTGCGGCTGGCTGAGCTGGGCGGTGGGCATTTCGGGCATCTGATCGCGCAGCTGTTCGTGTTCTCGACTTGGCGGCTGGCGTTGTTCCAGAAGCTGGAGTCCAGTGTGGACCCGGTGCTGGCGGCTATCGCGGCCAAGGGTGTGAAGGAATTGGCCTATCACCGGGATTACGCCGCGCAGTGGCTGGTGCGGTTGGGCGACGGGACGCCGTTGTCGCATGAGCGGATGGCCGAGGGGCTGGCCGCGGTGTGGCCGTATGTCGAGGAACTGTTCGCGACGCATCCGGATGAGCTGGTGGACGCGGCTTCGTTGCGGCCGGAGTTCGACGCGGTGATGGATCAGGCGTTGGCGGCGGCTACCTTGGCGCGGCCGGAGATCGGGGCTATCGCCGGGGTTTCCGGGCGTACTGGGCGCGATGGGGTGCATACCGAGCAGATGGGGTTCCTGCTGGCTGAGCTGCAGAGCGTGGCTCGGGCGATGCCGGGGGCGTCGTGGTGACCGCGCTGGCGGTGGCCTCGACGGTCACTGATCCCGAGTTGCCGATGCTGACGCTCGCGGATCTCGGCGTGTTGCGCGAAGTGTCCGAAGAGGACGGTCGGGTGACGGTTTCCATTACGCCGACTTATACCGGTTGCCCGGCTATGGACACTATGCGGGACGACCTGGAGCATGCGCTGCGCGGTGCGGGGTATGCCGAGGTGGATATCCGTACGGTGCTGGAACCGGCTTGGACGTCGGATTGGATCAGCGAGGACGGGCGGCGGAAGCTGGCGGAGGCGGGGATCGCGCCGCCGGGGGCCGCGCCGCGGCGGTCGGGCCCGATTCCGTTGACGCTAGGGCCTTCGGTGCGACGGGTGGCTTGTCCGCGGTGCGGGTCGATGGATACCGAAGAGCAGTCTCGGTTCAGTGCGACCGCATGCAAAGCGTTGCGGCGGTGCCGGTCTTGCTGGGAGCCGTTCGAACACGTCAAGGAGATTTGAGTGACTGCCACCGTTTCCCGCCGTGCCGGGTTCCATCCGTTGCGGGTGGCTGAGGTTGAGCGGCTTTGCGACGACGCTGTGGCCGTGACGTTCGACGTGCCTGCCGAGCTGGCCTCGGTGTATGCCTTCGCGCCTGGGCAGTCGTTGACCTTGCGCCGGGTTGTTGACGGGCGGGAGGAGCGGCGGTCGTATTCGATCTGTGCGGCGGTGGGGGAGCGGCCTCGGGTCGGGGTGCGGCTGGTGCCGGACGGGGTGTTCTCGTCTTGGCTGGTCAATGAGGTTCGGCCGGGGGATGTGGTCGAGGTTTCCGCGCCCGCTGGGTCGTTTACTCCTGATCTTGGCGCTGGTGGTCATCATGTGCTGATCGCTGCTGGGTCAGGGATTACGCCGGTGTTGTCGATCGCGGCTTCGCTGCTGGCTACGCCGGACGCTTCGGTGACTGTGCTTTACGGCAACCGGCGGACGGACACGGTGATGTTCGCTGACGAGCTGGCGGATTTGAAGGATCGGTATCCGGCTCGGCTGGAGCTGGTGCATGTGCTGTCCCGGGAGCCGCGTGAGGCTGAGTTGTTCACGGGGCGGTTGGACGCGGACAAGCTGCGGGCGTTGTTCGCATCAATCGTGCCGGTCGAGGATGTCGATCATTTCTGGCTGTGCGGGCCGTTCGGGATGGTGACTTCGGCTCAGGATGTTCTGGCTGCGCTGGGGGTGCCGGAGGAGCGGGTGCATCAGGAGCTGTTCTATGTGGACGACGTGCCGCCGGAGCCGGTCAAACATGTCGATCCCGCGGTGGCTGGGGCTTCGTCCGAGGTGACGCTGGTGCTGGACGGGCGGTCTACGACGATGAGTTTGCCTCGGGAATCGTCGGTGTTGGACGGGGCGCAGCGGTTTCGGCCGGATTTGCCGTTTGCTTGCAAGGGCGGGGTTTGCGGGACTTGCCGGGCCCGGGTGACCGAGGGGGCGGTGGAGATGCGGCGGAATTTCGCGTTGGAGAAGGCTGAGGTGGAGGCTGGGTTTGTGCTGACTTGCCAGTCGCATCCGGTTTCTGAGCGGGTTACTGTGGATTTTGATGCTTGATTTCGGCTCGTCGCCCTGGCGGGCGACATTGCCGGTTAGTGGTTGCGTGGGGCACCCCGAAGCTTGATTGTGCTGACGGTCTGGGGGTGCTTGTCAAGGCGGGAAAGATGCCTTGACAAGCACCCCCAGACCGCAGGGAGGCTTCGTATCGGGGTGTGGGGGAGGGGCTGGGTGCCTCGATTTTTGGGTGCAGCGGCTGCGGTTTTAGGGTCTCGCGGACGGTTAGCGGCGTCGGCGGCGTTTGCGTGGGGTGGGGAAGTCTTCTGGGTCTGGGGTTTCCGGCGGGGGTGGGTCGCCTAGGCCCAGCATTTCCGCGGCCAGTTGCTGGGAAGAGGCGAAGCGGCCGGTGGGTTTGTCTTTTGCTCGGCGCAGGGCGGAGGGGCGCAGGCGGTTGTAGCCGCGGACTGCGATCGGGCGGCGGGTGCGTAGGTCGAACTGGGGCAGTGATTCCAGTTCTGCGGCCAGTTCTCGGTCTACCAGCACGGTTCCGGGGCGGGCGGCTGAAGTGAGCCGGGCGGCCAGGTTCACCACGGAGCCGTAGACGTCGCCGAAGCGGGACAGGACTCTTCCCGACGCCATTCCGCCTCGGACTGGGGGCAGGCCGCCGTCTTCGCCGGTGCGTTCGGCTAGCGTCAGGGCGATTTCCGCGCCGTCCGCGGGGGTGTCGGTGACGAAGAGGACTTCGTCGCCGATCATTTTCACTACTCTGCCGTGGTGTTCTGCGATGACTTCCGTCGCCAAAGACTCGAAGCCGTCCAGGACTTGGGTTAGTTCTTCTTCGTCTGCTTCTCTCGTGAAACGCGTGTAGCCGACCATGTCTACGAAGCCGACTACCAGAGCGCGTGTTTCCAGGTCCTCGTCTGGGCTGGCGAAGGCGCGTCCGGCGAAGGCGGCCAGGTGGCGGCGCCAGACGTAGCTTTGCACTTGCTCCAGTTCGGGGAGCAGGCGTTCGACCAGCCGAGTCACCTGGCGGTCGCTGCGGGCCAGTTCCGGGTTTTCCGTGATCAGTTCCCACAGCATGTGGACCTGCCACTCGGCCAGCCTGGACAGATGCTGGCCGAGGGCACGGGTCACCGCGACTTCCATGCCCGGCGCGACCAGGCCCGAACTCACCAGGCCGTCGGCGATGCGCATCGCTTCGACGTCCGCGTCGGTGAAGACCACCTCGTCGTCCTCGACGGTGGCGAAACCCAGGGCCCGCCACAGCCGGCGCGAGCGTTCTTCGGGCACACCGGCCCGTTTCGCGACTTCGAGCCGGGTGTAGCGGCGGGGCCCGCCCAGCAGGGCGCGTTCCAGCCGCTGCTGCAGGTCCCGGGAAGTATCGGCCACGGCCTCAGGTGGTGTGCACGATCAGCACGTCGACGCCCGACTTCCGGGCCACCTCCGACGGCACCGAGCCCAGGATCCGCCCGGCCAGGGTGTTGAGGCCGCGGTTGCCGACCACGAGCAGATCGGCCCCGCGGTCCTTCACGACCTTCCGCAGCATGTCGACCGGCTGGCCCTCGAGGGCGACCGTTTCGATCTTCGTGGCTCCGGCCTTCGCCGCGCGGTCCCGGGCGGACTGCAGCGTGTCCTCCGCGGGCGCGGACCCGACCACCTGGTAGGCCTCGTCGCCCAGTTCGTCCTGCGCGCGTTCCACGTCTTGGCGGCTGGCCGGGTGGTACGCGCAGACGACGACCAGCGTCGCCCCCGCGTCGGCAGCCACTCCGGCGGCCTTGTCCACCGCGGCGAAGGACGAGTCGGACCCGTCCGTGCCCACCACCACAGTCCGATAGACAGCCATCCACAACCTCCCGGCGAATCGGTCAGCGGGGCGGCGCGGCCCCTTCGCGGGGGAAGGTTACTCGCCAGTCGGTTTTCCCGCCGGACGCGGTTGCGGCTGCGGCTTGGGCACGTCGGACGTGCGCAGCCGGACGGTCTGCTCGACATCGCCGCCCGCCACCGGCTTCCCGCTGGCCGCCGGGGCGTTCTTGCCGCTCTGACCAGCGGAGTTCTGCCCGGCCGGAGTGCTGGGCTTGCCGGTCTTCGCGGCCGTGGCTCCGCCGCCCGGGGCCGCCTTGCCGGGTGCGGGCGGCGGGGCAGGCGGGGCAGGCGTGGCCGCTTTGCCGCCGCTCGGCGAGCCGTTGGCTCCGGACTTGGGCCCGGACCCGTTGGCGGTCTCGGCCTTGATGTCCGCGGGCACCTCGCCGTCCATCTCGCCGAGCACGTGCTGCGCCTCGGCCAGCACGGTGCGGGCCGCCCGGACCTGCTCGGCCAGGCTCGCCCGGACCGCGCGCAGGGCCTCGACCCGCTCGTTGGCCTGGGTGATCCGGCGGTTGGACTCGTCGGTGGCGGTGCGCACGCGGCGGCGGGCCTCGTCGGCCGCTTCCGCGAGCCGCGCGTTGGCCTCGGTGATCGAGTCCTGACGGCGCTTGTTCGCGTCGGCGACCGATTCGCGCTGGCGGCGGTCGATGTCGGCCTTCGCGGCCGTCTCCTCTTCCAGCACCTTCGCCCGGATCGCGGCCGCGTCCTCGGCGGCCTCGCGGACCCGGCGCTCGGCTTCGGCCTTGCTGGCCGCCTCCTGCTCGGCCAGCACGCGCATCGCCTCGGCCCGGCGCGTGGCCATGGCGATCTCGAAGTCCTCCTCGACCTGCGTGCGGCGGGCCTCGGACTCCGCGTCGAGCTTCTTGCGCTCGGCCTCGGCCTCGTCGGTGATCCGCTTGGCCTCGGTGCGCGCGTCCTCGAGCACCTTGCGGTGCTCGGCTTCCATCTCCTTGCGGCGCAGGTCCAGCTCGGTGAGCAGCTGCTCGTACCGGGCGCGCATGGCGCTGGCGTCGGTCTCCGCCTTGGCCCGGATGTGGCCCGCCTCGGCCTCGGCCCTGGCGCGGGTGTCCGCGGCCTCGTCCTGCGCCAGCCGCAGCATCCGCTGGAGGCGCTCGGACAGGCCCTCGACGCTCGTCGGCGGCTGCGCGAGCCGGTCGACCTGACCGCGCAGGTCGGCGATCTCGCCGCGCGCGACCTCCAGCTGCCGGGCCAGATCGCCGGCTTGGGCGATGGCGGCGTCGCGGTCGGCGGTGAGCATCTTCAGGTCGCCGTCGAGCCGTTCCAGGTGTTCGTCGACCTGGGCCCGGCTGTATCCCCGCTTCGCTACGTCGAAGCCGGCTCCCAGCGGCACGAGTTCGCGTTCATCGCCAAGACTCATGACACCACCGTAGTCGCTCCGCGGTCACGGACGGGTGAGCACCCACGGGGTCCGGCCGCTCGTGCGGCGAGCGGCCGGACCGAAGAGGCAGGTGGTCTGCCCTCACGCCCCGCGGAAGGCGTTGATGCCGTCGAGGTGCTTCGCGCGCAGCTCCTCGTCGCGCACGCCGAGCCCTTCCTCGGGGGCCAGCGCGAGCACGCCGACCTTGCCCTGGTGCGCGTTGCGGTGCACGTCAAGGGCGGCCTGGCCGGTTTCCTCGAGCGAGTACGTCTTCGACAGCGTCGGGTGGATGAGGCCCTTCGCGATCAGCCGGTTGGCCTCCCACGATTCGCGGTAGTTCGCGAAGTGCGAGCCGATGATCCGCTTCAGGTTCATCCACAGGTACCGGTTGTCGTACTGGTGCATATACCCGGACGTGGACGCACAGGTGACGATGGTGCCGCCCTTGCGCGCCGCGTACACGGACGCGCCGAAGGTCTCGCGGCCCGGGTGCTCGAACACGATGTCCGGATCCTCGCCGCCGGTCAGCTCGCGGATCTTCGCGCCGAACCGCTGCCATTCCTTCGGGTCTTGCTCGTTCTCGTTCTTCCAGAACTGGTAGCCCTCGGCGGTGCGGTCGATGATCAGCTCCGCGCCCAGCTTCCGGCAGATCTCCGCCTTCTCCGGGCTGGACACGACGCACACCGGGATCGCGCCGCCGTTGAGCGCGTACTGCGTCGCGTACGAGCCCAGACCGCCCGACGCGCCCCAGATCAGCACGACGTCGCCCTGCTTCATGTCCGCGCCGTTGCGCGACACCAGCTGCCGGTACGCGGTCGAGTTCACCAGCCCGGGGGAGGCGGCTTCCTCCCAGGTCAGGTGCCCCGGCTTCGGCATCAGCTGGTTCGCCTTGACCAGCGCGATCTCGGCGAGCCCGCCGAAGTTCGTCTCGAAGCCCCAGATCCGCTGCTCGGTGTCGAGCATCGTGTCGTTGTGCCCGTCCGGGCCCTCCAGCTCGACGTTCAGGCAGTGCGCGACGACCTCGTCGCCCGGCTTCCAGTTGTGCACGCCCGCACCGGTGCGCAGCACCACGCCGGACAGATCGGAGCCGACCACGTGATACGGCAGGTCGTGCCGCTTGGCCAGCGGCGAGAGCTTGCCGTACTTGCGCAGGAACTTGAACGTCGGGATCGGCTCGAAGATCGACGTCCACACGGTGTTGTAGTTGATCGCGCTGGCCATCACCGCGACCAGCGCCTCGCCCGGACCCAGCTCCGGCGTCGGCACCTCGTCCACGTGCAGCGAACGGCGCGGGTCCTTGTCCCGGCTTTCCAGGCCCTCGAACATGTCGACCTCGTCGGCGTGCACGGTGACGCCCCGGTAGCTCTCGGGCACGGGCAGCTCGGCGATCGCGTCGAGGCGGCCGTTCAAGATCGCCTGCTGGATCTCGTCGAGGTGCGTCATCGGGAACCTCCAGGGGTCGGTCGCGGCGCGACAGGACGAAATTACTCGTCGGTAACCGGGGGCCTCACTGTACGAGACAGACACCCCGTACACGAGTCGAAGTGTGACGCACGAATCTTGACCGGCTGGCCAGTCAAGGCGCATAGTCGGGAGTGGGAAATCTCCCTGAACGGCTCTTTTCCGGCGGAGGTGAGCACGAATGAGTGAAGTCTCGACGCGCGCCTGGACGCGGCCCTACGACTGGGCCGAGGTCGTCATCGGTGTTGTCGCCGCTCTTTCACCCCTTTGGCTGAGCACGAACACCACGATGGTGTGGACGATGGTGATCCTCGGCGCGCTGATCGCGATCGACGGCCTGGTGTCGCTCGCGGCGCCGAGCATGGTTTACGGCGAGGGCGTGCAGATCGTCCTCGGCGCGTTGCTGTTCATCGCGCCGTGGGTGATGGGGTACACGGAACTCAACGGGGCGTCGTGGACGTCCTGGGTGGCCGGTGCGCTGACGATCATCGCCGGCGCGGCCGCGATGCCGGAGGCCAACGCCGCGCACCGGATGGCTGGCCAGCACTGATCGGGGCAGCGGAGCCCTGACGAGGAAGGCGGACATGACCGACGACTCGGCGAAAGAACGGATCCTGTGCGCGGCGGAGGAGCTGTTCGCCGAGTCCGGCTTCGAAGCGACCCCGACGTCCCGCATCGCGGAGCGCGCCGGGGTCCCGAAGGGCCTGGTCCACTATTACTTCCGCCGCAAGTCCGACCTGCTGGCCGCCTTGGTCGACCGGCTGCCGGACGAACGCATCGAACCCGCCGCGGTCGTCGTTCCGGGCGACCTGGCGGGTTCCCTGCGCAGACTGGTCGGCGAACTCGACCGCCGGTTCACCGGTTCGCTCGGGCTCTCGCACCTGCTGTGGCGCGAGGCCGACACCCACCACGTGGTCCGCGACGCGCTGTCCGAACGCTTCCAGCAACTGGTCCGGCTGATGCGGTCGGTGATCGTGGCCGCCACCGGCGGGCGGCTCGCCGGAGCGGACATCGACCACGCGTCGGGCCTTTTGGCGCGCGCGGTCACCCACCGGCACGCGACGGCCCGGCACACCGGCGACGACCGGCCCGCGGAGTTCGACGGCGAGCTGACGTTCGTGGCGAACGCGTTGTCCGCCCGGGCGGGCAAGGGGACGCCGCCCGCTTCGGCGGTGTGAGGGTGCTCGTGAGCGTTCATCCCGGTTAGAACCGCGATCGCCGCTCACGACCCCCCGCGATTCAGTGCGCGGAGGCGGCGGGCTCCACCAGCTCGACCAAAACCCCGCCCGCGTCCTTCGGGTGGACGAAGTTGACCCGGCTGTTCGACGTCCCGCGCTTGGCCTCGTCGTACAGCAGCCGCAGCCCCTTCTCCCGCAGCGCCGCCGCGGCGGCGTCCACATCGGACACTCGCAGTGCGAGCTGCTGCAGGCCCGGCCCGTTGCGGCCGATGAACTTGGCGATCGTGGAATCGTCCCGGGACGGGGCGAGCAGCTGGATCATCGTCTCGGTGCCCGCGGCACCCGGGGCGCGCAGCATCGCCTCGCGCACGCCCTGCTCGTCGTTCACCTCCTCGTGCGCGACCTCCAGGCCGAAGTGGTCGCGGTGGAAGGCGATGGCCGCGTCGAGGTCGGGCACGGCGATGCCGACGTGGTCGATCGCGGTCACGAACGGCTTGAGCACGGATGCGCTGGGCTCGGTGTCCATACCGGGGAGGATAAGCCCCGGCGGGCCTCGCGGAACCCCGCGTGCGCCCCCTCACACTGGCTCCATCAAGACGCACCGCGAACCCCGCGCAGGCCGTATCGTGGGAACACTGCCAGTGCACCGATGCTTTGGAGGACGACGTGTCCGGTTCCGTGATCCTGGGCGCTGCCCGTACCCCGATCGGGCGGCTGCTCGGCTCGTTGAAGGACTTCTCGGGAGCCCAGCTGGGCGGGATCGCGATCAAGGCCGCGCTCGAGCGCGCCGGCGTCTCCCCGGACCAGGTCCAGTACACGATCATGGGCCAGGTGCTCACCGCCGGCGCGGGCCAGATCCCGGCGCGCCAGGCCGCGGTCGCCGCGGGCATCCCGATGGACGTCCCGGCGCTGACCATCAACAAGGTCTGCCTGTCCGGCCTCGACGCGATCGCGCTCGCCGACCAGCTGATCCGCGCGGGCGAGTTCGACCTCGTCGTCGCGGGCGGCCAGGAGTCGATGACCCAGGCGCCGCACCTGCTGCCGAAGTCCCGTTCCGGCTTCAAGTACGGCGACACCACGCTGGTCGACCACATGGCCTACGACGGCCTGTTCTGCGCGTTCGACCAGGTCGCGATGGGCTCGTCGACGGAGAAGTACAACAGCCGCTACGGCGTGACCCGCGAGCAGCAGGACGCGTTCTCCGCGCGTTCGCACCAGCGCGCCGCCGCCGCGATCGAGGCCGGGTTCTTCCGCGAGGAGATCGCGCCGGTGTCGATTCCGCAGCGCAAGGGCGACCCGGTGGTGTTTTCCACTGACGAGGGCGTGCGGGCGGACACCACCGGCGAGAGCCTCGCGAAGCTGCGTCCAGCGTTCGCCTCGGACGGCACCATCACCGCCGGTTCGGCGTCGCAGATTTCCGACGGCGCGGCCGCGGTGATCGTGGCCAGCCCGGAGAAGGCGGCCGAACTGGGCATCACGCCGCTGGCCGAGATCGGCGCGCACGGCGTCGTCGCCGGTCCGGACGCGAGCCTGCACGAGCAGCCGTCGAACGCGATCCGCGCCGCGCTGAAGAAGGCGAAGCTGGACGTGTCCGACCTGGACCTGGTGGAGATCAACGAGGCGTTCGCCGCGGTCGGCCTGGTGTCGAGCGAGAAGCTCGGGCTGGACGAGTCGAAGGTGAACGTCAACGGCGGCGCGATCGCGCTCGGCCACCCGATCGGCGCGTCCGGGGCGCGGCTGGCGGTGCACCTGGTGCACGAGCTGCGCCGGCGCGGCGGCGGTCTCGGCGCGGCCGCGCTGTGCGGTGGCGGCGGCCAGGGCGACGCGCTGCTGATCCGCGTTCCGTCGGCGTAAGTTGGCCGGCCCGGACCTCGACGAGCTGGTCGGCCGCGCGCGGGAAGGACAGCCGCGCGCGGTCGCCCGGCTCATTTCGCTCATTGAGTCGGACACTGCTTCGTCGCCGCAAGCCGCGGACATCGCCCGCGCTTTGACGCCGTACACCGGGCGGGCTCGCGTCGTCGGGCTCACCGGGCCTCCTGGGGTCGGGAAATCGACGTCGACGTCCGCGCTGCTCACCGCGTTGCGCGGCGAGGGATTGCGGGTCGGGGTGCTGGCGATCGACCCGTCGTCGCCGTTCTCCGGCGGGGCTTTGCTCGGCGACCGGATCCGGATGACCGAGCACGCCACCGATCCCGGGGTCTTCATCCGCTCGATGGCCACCCGGGGGCACCTCGGCGGCCTGTCCTGGGCGACCCCGCAGGCGGTGCGGGTGCTGGACGCCGCCGGGTTCGACGTGGTGCTGATCGAGACTGTCGGGGTTGGACAGTCCGAAGTGGACGTCGTGAAACTGGCCGACACCACGGTGGTGCTGCTGGCCCCGGGCATGGGCGACGGCATCCAGGCGGCGAAAGCCGGGGTGCTGGAAATCGCGGACGTGTTCGTGGTCAACAAAGCCGACCGCGACGGCGCCGACGCGACGGTGCACGACCTCAAGCAGATGATCACCCTGGCCCGTCGTGAAGTGCGCGGACCGAGCTGGCGGCAGCCGATCGTCCGCACGGTGGCGGCGAAGGGCGAGGGCGTCGACGAGGTGGTGTCGGCGTTGCGCACGCACCACGAATGGCTTGTGGCGCACGGGGAATTGGACCGCCGCCGCGCCGCTCGCGCCCGGGAGGAAGTCGCCGCGATCGCCTTGCGGAGGTTGCACGCGGAGCTGGCGGACCTCCGGGACGGCGACCGGCTGGGCGACGTGGCGGCGCGAGTGGTGGCCCGGGAGCTGGACCCGTTCGCGGCGGCGGACCAGTTGATCGCGGAGCTGAAGCGCTAACGCTGCGCGGCTTCGTACAGCGGCTTGGTCACCTTGCTGCTGAACTGCGGTCCGACCAGATACCGAGTGCAGCCCTCGTCATAGGTGCACGGTTTTCCGTTCGCGGCAAAGAATCCCGCATGCGTGTTGTCTCCGACGACAATGCCCGAACCGGTCGCCGGGTCGAAGTCGCGCAACCGGGGACCGCCGCTCGAACCGCCGCCCATGACGCACGCCGTGCCCCACTGGTCGGGAGAATCCGGGTGCGCCGGCGTGCCGGGCCACTGCCGGGCGGTGCCAGTGCAATACGCCAGCCTCGCCCCGGTGTACTCCGGCAGTCCTTCGCGAGCCAGATCGGACGCCGCCCGCGGGTAGCCGAACTGGGTCACCTTCGCCGCGCCCGGAAGGTCGAAACCGATCTGCTGCGCGCCGACCGCGTCCTGCACCAGCTGTCCGGACTCGTTCGGGCCGAGGACCGCGAAGGCTTGGTCGTAGGTGTCGTATTTCCGCCCGTCCTGCTGGTCGTTCGCGAGCCAGGTGCGGTCGACGACGCCGAACCGGGCGGCGAACTTCCCGTACGGCGCCTGGCCGTCGCGGTAGCCGGGGACGAACATGACGTGTGCGTTCCAGGCGTTGTGCTCGCCGAGGAGATCGGTGTTGTTGACGCAGTGCCCGGCCGTGACGATCGTGCTGCGGTTCTTGCTGCGCACGACGGTCGCCGTGCAGCTCGCGTCCTCGCCGTGGTCGGTGTAGAAGAGCCGGCCGACGGTCTTCGGGAGCGGATCCGGCCACGGGGCTCCGTCCGGACCGCTCTTCGGCGGATTCTGCGACGACGGTTCGGTCAGCGCGGCCAAGCGTTGCGGGGTCCAGTAGGCGAGCACCGCCTGCTGTTCGGCGGCGGACGACGCGAGCGGTTGCCGCACCGGACCGGCGGGGACGGCCAGCAGCCCGGCGACCAGTCCGGCGAGGAGGGAAGCGATCATGAAACCGCACCGTAGGACGCGGGTGTCAGGAACCGGTCAGGATGCGACTTTCGCCGGAAGCGCGGGCAGTTTCCCGTCCCTATACTGCGATCCTCCGTGCACTGGGAGGGAACCGGAATGAAAAGACTGCTCGTGTCCGTGCTGACCGCGTTGTCGCTGGTCGCCGTCGCGGTACCGGCTTCGGCCGCGGACTCGGCACCGCCGAAGGTCACGTCGGGGCCGTGCCAGTACACCTCGACTCCGGACGATCCCGCGGTGCGCCCGGTTTCGCTGCCGCGCGACCCGAAGCACACGCCGAACCACGGCAGTGTCGACGTCGCCGTGTTCTCCAACCAGGGCCTGCTTCCGCTGAAGCTCGACCGCGCGCAGGCCCCGTGCACCGTGCAGAGCTTCCTGCACCTGGCCGCCCACGGTTTCTACAACCAGACGACCTGCCACCGGCTCACCGCGTACCCGACGCTGAAGGTCCTGCAGTGCGGCGACCCGTCGGGCACCGGCGAGGGCGGGCCGGGCTACAAGTTCCGCGACGAACTCCCGACGACGCTCCCGCCCGCCCCGACCGACCCGACCGGCAAGCGCCGCACGTACGCCCGCGGCCTGCTGGCGATGGCGAACGCCGGCCCGGACACGAACGGCTCGCAGTTCTTCGTGGTGTACGGAGATTCCAGCCTGCTGCCGAACTACACGGTCTTCGGCACGGTCGGCGAGGCCGGACTGCGCACGCTGGACCGCGTCGCGGCGGGCGGCATCGAACCGGACGCGGACACGCCGCCGGGGAAGACGCCGGTGGACGGGAAACCGGTGCGGAAGACGGATCTGGAGCTGGTTTTGCCGCTTTGCCTGTTCTGCGGTCGCTGACCGAGCGGGACAACGGGCGGATGCGTCCAGAGCCTGGCCAGGTACTGCACTTTTCCGCGGACCCGGGGATCACGCGGTTCATGCCCCACGTCGCGGCGACTGCCCGGCAACCGCAGCGGTACGTCTGGGCAGTCGACGCCGCCCGCTGTCCGGATTATGGGTTCCCGCGACAGTGCCCGCGGGCGATGGCGTGGGCCACGCCGCTGACCACGGACGCCGACCGGGAACGCATTCTCGGCGGCGACGACCGGGTCCACGCCGTCGAATACCGCTGCGGTGACCGCCAGCACCACGGGGTTCAGCGGGATCCGGCTCCGCAACGCCCGGCCGCGCGCCTGACTGGCCCAAGCCGTCCACGCTGAACTGGACCACCCGGTTAGGCCAATCCTGATTAGCGTGGGTGGCATGACGAAGCGAATCGCGCTCGCGACGGGCGCGTTGTATCAAGCGATGTCCCACTTGCAGGGCGAGGTGAAGAAGGCCAGCGCGAACGCGGGGCTCGACGTGAAGCTCATCGAGCTGGTCAAGATGCGCGCGTCGCAGATCAACGGATGCGCCTACTGCCTGGACATGCACGCGGCGGAGGCCGTCGCGGCCGGGGAATCGCCGCGGCGGCTTTACGTGCTCGAAGGCTGGCGCGAGACCGACCTGTTCACCGAACAGGAACGCGCCGCGCTCGCGTACACCGAGGCGATGACGCTCATCTCGGACCACAAGGACGTGCCGGAAGACGTTTACGCCGAGGCGGTCCGCGTGTTCACCGAGGACCAGTACCGCGCGCTGGCGTGGTGCATCGTCGCCATCAACACCTGGAACCGGCTCATGGTCACGAGTCACGCCGAGTTGCCGGAGCGTGCGGAGTGAGCGCCGAGCAGTTGCGGGCGCTGCATGTGCCCGGGAAGCCGTTGCTTCTGCCGAACGCTTGGGACGCGGATACCGCGAAGGCGGTGGAAGCGGCCGGATTCCCCGTGGTGGCAACGAGTTCCGCGGCGGTCGCGGCGGCGCTCGGGCACGCCGACCACGAAGGGGCGGCGGCGGACGAGATGCTCGCGGCGGCCAAGCGGATCGTGGACGCGGTGTCGGTGCCGGTGACCGTGGACGCCGAGGCCGGGTACGGCTTGGCTCCGGCCGAACTCGCGGCCCGGCTGAAGGAAATCGGTGCGGTCGGCTGCAACATCGAGGACACCGACCACAGCCGGGGCGCGCTGCGCCCGGCGGCCGAGCAAGCCGAGCGGATCGCCGGACTGCGGCAGGCGGCCGGCGACGGGCTGGTGCTCAACGCCCGGGTGGATTCGTTCCTCGGCGCACCGGACGAGCAGGCAGTACTCGACGATGCTGTCGCGCGCGGGCGGGCGTATCTCGAAGCCGGGGCCGACTGCGTGTACCCGATTCTCGTGCGTTCGCCGGAAGTGCTGGCCGAATTCGTCCGTCAGGTCGGCGGTCCGGTCAACGCTTCGGCGCTTCCCGGCGGTCCGGGGCTGGCCGGGCTCGCAGAACTGGGGGTAGCCCGGATTTCGCTCGGCGCGGGATTGTGGCGGTATCTGCGGAGCCTGCTGGAAAGCACGCTCGGCGAGATCGCGCAGGGGAAGCTGCCGTACTGAAAAACCGCTGGGCGCCGCGGCAAAAGCGGCGCCCAGCGGTTTCCTTGCGCTGAGAATCAGTGCTGCACGGCCTTTTCCGCGCCCGCGCCGGTCAGTGCCCGTACTTCCATTTCGGCGAACTTCGCCTGGTCGTGTTCCTTCGACAGGATCGTGCCCAGCCAGCCGAGAACGAACGCGATCGGGATCGACACCAGACCCGGGTTGTCGAGCGGGAACCAGTGGAAGTCCACGCCCTGCAGCATCGACGCGCTCTTGCCGGTCTTCGGGTCGACCGGCTTCCCGGAAACGGCGGGCGAGAACACGATGAGCACGATCGTCACGATCAGCCCGCCGTAAATGCTCCACAGCGCGCCCTGGGTGTTGAACCGTTTCCAGAACAGCGAGTACAGAATCGTCGGCAGGTTCGCCGAGGCCGCCACCGCGAAGGCCAGCGCCACCAGGAACGCGACGTTCTGCCCGTTCGCCAGAATGCCGCCGAGAATCGCGACGATGCCGATCACCACGGCGGTGATCCGCGCGACGCGGACCTCCGACCCGGTGTTGGCCTTGCCCTTCTTCAGCACGTTCGCGTAGACGTCGTGCGCGAACGAGGCGGACGCGGTGATCGTCAGACCCGCCACCACGGCGAGGATCGTGGCGAACGCGATCGCCGAGATCAACCCGAGCAGCACCGGACCGCCGAGGTTCAGCGCCAGCAACGGCGCCGCGGAGTTCACGCCGCCGGGCGCCTTCTTGATCGCGTCCGGTCCGACCAGCGCGCCCGCGCCGTAGCCGAGCACCAGGGTGAACAGGTAGAACACGCCGATCAGCACGATCGCCCACACCACCGAACGCCGCGCCTCGCGCGCGGTCGGCACCGTGTAGAAGCGCATCAGCACGTGCGGCAGGCCCGCGGTGCCCAGCACCAGCGCGATGCCGAGGGAGAAGAAGTCCAGCTTCGTCGTGCCGTCCTTGCCGTACTGCTTGCCCGGCCCGAGCAGCGCTTCGCCGGCCTTGCCCGCCTTGTCGACCGCGCCCTGCAGCAGGGAGGAGAAGTTGAAGCCGTACTTGCCGAGCACCCACAGCGTCATCGCCAGCGCGCCGACGATCAGCAGCGCCGCCTTGATGATCTGCACCCACGTGGTGCCCTTCATGCCGCCGATCAGGACGTAGGCGATCATGATCACGCCGACCACCGCGATCACCAGCGACTGCGCGGCCTTGCCCTCGATGCCCAGCAGCAGCGCGACCAGCCCGCCCGCGCCGGCCATCTGCGCCAGCAGGTAGAAGAACGACACCACGAGCGTGGAAATCGCCGCCGCCGCGCGCACCGGACGCTGTTTCATCCGGAACGCCAGCACGTCGCCCATGGTGAACTTGCCGGTGTTGCGCAGCAGTTCCGCCACCAGCAGCAGCGCGACCAGCCACGCCACCAGGAAGCCGATCGAGTACAGGAACCCGTCGTAGCCGTACACCGCGATGGCGCCGGCGATGCCGAGGAACGACGCCGCCGACAGGTAGTCGCCGGAGATCGCGATGCCGTTCTGCGGGCCGGTGAACGCGCGGCCGGCCGCGTAGTAGTCGGACGCGGTCTTCGTGTTGCGGCTCGCGCGGAACACGATCACCAGGGTGATGACCACGAACAGCGCGAAGATGGTGATGTTGAGCGCCGGGTTGCTTCCTTCGACGCTCGCGGCGAGTGTCTTCACGCCCCCTCCTTCGCCGGGTTCTCGATGTCGTCCCTGATCCGCTCAGCCAGCGGGTCGAGCTTCTTGTTGGCGTAGCGCACGTACAGCCACGTGATCAGGAACGTGGACACGAACTGCAGCAGCCCGAAAAGCAGGCCGACGGTGAAGTTGCCGGCGATCTTCGTGCTCATGAAGCCGTGCGCGTAGTCGGCGAGCAGGACGTAGAGCAGGTACCAGGCGAGGAAGAGTCCGGCCATCGGGAAGACGAACCGGCGGAGCCGCCCGCGGAGTTGGCGGAACTCGGCGCTGTCGTGCACCTGCTCCCAGGTCGGGTCCGGCGGCGCGCCGGACGGGTCGCCTGCGCTCATGGGATCTCCCTTGTGCGACGCTGCGGATGTGGTGCGCGACACAGTAGGGAGGACGCCGGGGCGAGGGAAGGCGTCAGCGGCTCAAACGCCTCGCCGCACGACGAACGGTTGACGAACGGTCCCCGGAAGCGGACGAAGGGCCTTCGTCGAGATGCAACCGCAACATCGCGGCCCCGGCCCAGGACGGTGGGCGCCCGCGCAGTGACACCGCGATCATCACGCCGAACGCGAGCGGTACCGACCAGGGTGCCGGTTGCGAGACCAAGATCGCCACCCAGCCTCGCATCGGCGGTCCGGCCAGCGCGAACAAGATCGACCCGGAGGAGGCGGCCAGCCCGGTCAGCACCCCGGCGATCGCGCCGGCCGCGGTGAGCCGCTGCCACCAGATGCCGAGCACGAGAAGCGGGCAGAACGTCGAGGCGGCGACGGTGAACCCCCACGTCACCAGCACCCCGGCGTCGAGCCGCGCGGACGGCAGCGCGAGCAGCACCATCGCGATCGCGGCGAACCCGACGGTCACCCGCAGGCGGCGCAGCCCACCAGGCATCAGGTCGTAGGCGAGCGCGCCGGACATCACCAGCAGCAGCCCCAGCGACGTCGCCAAGAACGCGGCGAACGCGCCCGCGGTGAGCAGCGCGGTGAACAACTGCCCGGCCCAGCTGTGATCCACTTGCGACGGCAGCGCGACGACCACGGTGTCGGTGTTGCCGGACAGGTACAGCTGCGGCACGAGCACCCGGCCGAGCACGCCGTAGACGCCGGGGAAAAGGTAGAAAACCCCAAGCAGCGCCACGGTAATCGCAGCGGTGCGGCGCGCGGCGCGGCCGTCCGGGCTGGTGTGGAAGCGCATCAGGACGTGCGGGAGGCCCATTGTGCCGAGGACGGTCGCGATGAGGACCGCCCAGGTGCCGAGCAGCGGGTAGCCCTTGTCGATTTCCAGCAGCGGGCGTTGCCAGTCCGGGCCGCCGAGCGCGACCTCGCCGCTGACGCCCGGGACCTGTGCCCCGGCGGCGAAGGTGAGCTGTTCTCCTTTGTGCACCACCAGTTGCCCGGGCGCGACCGTGCCGCGGTTCTCGATCGCGGTGGGTTCGCGGAAGGTGAGGGTGACGTCGTGGTCGAACTGCACCGGGGTGGCGTGCGAGAAGCGGGTGAACTCGACCGGGGTAAGGCTCGCGTCGCGGGTTTCGGCACCGATCTGGAGCACCAGCCACAACGCGGGGACGAGGAACAGCACGAGTTTCAGGAAGAACTGGAACGCCTGGACGTACGTCGCCGCGCGCATCCCGCCGAGCGCGAGCGTGACGCTGACCGCGGTGCCCGCGATGACCACGCCGACCCAGTACGGAGTCCCGCCGACCGCGGTGAGCACCAGCCCGGCGGTGCGGAATTGCGGGACTACGTAAATGGTGCCGATCACCAGCACGACGACCGCGGCGAGGCGGCGTAGCGCGGGGGAGGCGAGGCGTGCTTCGGCGAAGTCGGGGACGGTGAGTGCGCCGGATCTGCGCATCGGCGCGGCGACGAGGACCAGCATCGCAACGTATCCCGCGGTGAAGCCGACCGGGTACCAGAGCGCGCCGACGCCGTCCTTCACCATCAACCCGGCGACCCCGAGGAACGACGCCGCGGAGAGGTACTCGCCGGAGACCGCGGCGGAGTTGACGAAGGGGGAGATGCGCCGGGACGCCACGAGGAAGTCGGAGGTGGTGCGCATGGCGGCGACCCCGCGCACGCCGATGAGCAGCGTGACGAGGACGACCGGGGCTACCGCGAGCGCGATGTCCATCTCACCGATCGTCCTCGATCTTCTCCGCGCGGCGCAGCTGCCACCAGGAGAGCCCGGCCAGCACCGGGTACGGCAGGACCGCGATCAGCAGCCAGGACAGCGGAATTCCCCACAGCCGCACGGCGTCGAGCGACGGGGCGAGCGAGAACAGCACCGGCAAACCCAGCACCAGCACGAACATCGCCACCAGCGCGGGAATCCCGCGACGCCGCTGGATCCGGTACAGGACCGCCGCGCGTTCCGCTTCCGGCGCGCGCAGCCGGGGCATCCGCCACCGGCCGCGTTCGAGCCGCCGCGACCGGGCGAGCCTGGTCTGCGGACTGGTGACGGCGACACGTTTGGTGCGGCTCACCGGACGGCCCGCGCAAACCTCGTGCGCGGCGATCCCGGTTCTAACCGGGAACGCCACTCACGAGACGCAAGCAGGCACCTAACCGCACCGCTCCCCGGCTGCTCCCGAACTGCCCGCGCTCCGCCGCTCACCGGGCACTCCCGAGCTGCCCGCGCTGCGCCGCCTCCAGCAACCGGTCCCGGAGATCGCGCGCATGCCGTCGGCTCACCGGCACATCACCGGCCTCGGTGTGCGCCAGCAGCCCGCCCGTCGTGTCGCTCCGCAGCTCCAGCACCGCGCTCACCGCGAGCAAAAACCCGCGGTGCACCCGGGTAAAACCGGTGCCCTCCCAATATTCCTCGAGCCGCGAGATCGGCATTCGCACCGGATGCACGCCGTTGCGGGTGTGGAGCCGGACGTAATCGCCGTTGGCTTCGGCGAACAGCACGTCGTCGCGGCGGACGTACCGCGTGCGGCCGCCGGAATCGACCGGCAGCGCGGCCATCGCGTCCGGCGTGGACCGCCGAACACCGCTTGGCGCCAACCGGGTCACCTTCGCCAACGCGGCGGAAAGGCGTTCCGTGCGCACCGGTTTGAGCAGGTAGTCCACCGCGCCGATGCCGTACGCGGTCACCGCGTGCCCGTCGTGCGCGGTGACGAACACGATCACCGGCGGTTCGGACAGTTTCGCCAGCAGCGACGCGAGTTCCAGCCCGTCCAGGCCAGGCATGGAAATGTCGAGGAAAACCGCGTCGAAATGGTCTGCCTGCAACAGTTTCAACGCCTTCAACGCATCGCTCGCGCCGACGACCTCGCCGACTTCCGGCGCCTCCCGCAGCATCCGGCACAGTTCGGCCAGGGCCGGCGCGAGGTCGTCGACCGCCAGCACCCGCAGCCCGCTCACGGCAGCACCCCCGGCTGGAACCGCGGCACGCGCAGGACGACCCGGGTGCCCTCGCCGACCGCCGTTTCCACCGTCAGCCCGTACCAGGCCCCGTACACGGTGCGCAATCGTCTGTCCACATTGGCCAGTCCGAGCCCGGTGCCGTCGCCGCTGCCCGCGAGGATGGCCGCGGCGCGCTCGGGCTCCATGCCGACCCCGTCGTCCTCGACGCTGATCACGCAGTCGTTCCCTTCCGCCTGTCCGTGCACCTGGACGAGCCCGGTGCCCGACCGCGGCTCGATGCCGTGCCGGATCGCGTTTTCCACGAGGGGTTCGAGTACCAGGTACGGCACCGCCACCGCAAGCACTTCCGGCGCGACCCGCACCTGCACCTTCAGTCTTTCGCCCAGCACCGCCCGCTGCAGCGCGAGATACGTTTCCACCGCGCGGAACTCCTCGGCGACGACGGTGTACTCGCCGTGCCTCGACAGGCTGTAGCGGGTGTAGTCGGCGAAATCGAGCATCAGGTCGCGGGCGCGGTCCGGTTCCGATCGGACGAACGAGGCGATCACGGTCAGGGCGTTGTAGACGAAATGCGGCGACATCTCCGCGCGCAGCGCCCGGAGTTCGGCTTGCGCGGCCTGGTCCGCCGACGCTTCGAGCCGACCGCGCTCCAGAGCCTGCACGACCAGGTCCGCGGCTTGCCGGGGCACCCCGCTGGAAACCTCGCCGACCAGCAGCAACGCACCCACCAGTTCGTCGTGGACGTGCAGCGGAACCGCGGTCACGCCACGCGAGGTGATCGGCTCTTCCCGGTGCAGCACGTCGTCCAGGATCTGGGACACCGCGTCGTCGGCGCCAGGGCGGCCGGACCACATCAGGGTGCCGGACAGGTCGGAGAGCCCCAGCCCGGGGACGTCGAACAGCCGCCGCAGACCGTGGGCGGCGCGTCGCGCGCGGACCCCGGACAGGCCGTCCTTCAGGTCGTCGGAGACTTTCCGCGCCGCGCCGAGCACGCCGACGGCGTCCGGGCGGGAGCGCCACCGCAGCCGGGCACTTTCGGTCATCGACGAGCCTCCCCTCAGGTACCTGGGGGAGTAGATCCTAGCCCGTAACATGGCGAAGGGGACTTTCCGCGCGAAAAGTCCCCTTCGGCCGGACCAGCGGTCAGCAGCTCTGCTTGTAGAAGTACTTCGAGTTGGCGTCCAGGTCGTCCTTGGTGATCGAGTGCAGCTGCGCGGTCAGGTTCCGCTCGTTCGGCTTGCCCTCGTGCGCGGCCACCGCCTGGTCGACGCCCTTGGTGCCGATCTGCGCCGGGTCCTGCGCGATGAGCGCCTGGTACTCGCCCTTCTTCAGACCGTCCACTTCGGACGGGCTGGCGTCGAACCCGACCAGGTTGACCTTGCCGATCTTGCCCGCGTTGCGCAGGCCGGTCGCCGCGCCCTCGCCGGTGTTGAGGTTGGTGGCGAAAATCCCGACGAGGTCCGGCGTCGAGACGAGCGCCGCGGTCACCTTCGACGCGGCCTGCTCCGGTTCGTTCTGGGTGAACTGGACGCCCACCGACTTGAGGTTCGGGTGGTTCTTCAACTCGTCCTCGAAGCCCTTCGCCCGGGCGGCCGTGGTGGACGTGCCCGCGATGGTGTCGAGGACCAGCACCGAACCCGGCTTGTCGCCGACCAGCTTCGCCATGGTCTGCGCGGCCAGCTTGCCGCCCTCGGCGTTGTCCGAGGAAACCGACGACACCGCGACGCTCTTGTCCTTGAGCGACGTGTCGACCTCGACGATCTTCGCGCCGCGGTTCTTCACCTGCTGGATCGGCGCGAACATGGCCTGGTCGTCGGTCGGGGCGATGAGCAGCGCGGCGGGAGGGTTGGACCCCATCGCGTTGACGATCGACGTCTGCATCGCCGCGTCGAATTTCTGCGGTGCCTGCACGGTCAGTTCGTAGCCGAGCTTCTTCGCTTCTTCCTGCGCGCCGCACTGCATCGAGATGTAGAACGGCTCTGCTTGCACGCCCGGCACCAGCGCGAGCTTCTTGCTGTTCGCGGAGTTGCCGCCGGGTTTGTCCCCGGACCCGCTCTGCCCCACCTGCCCGGCGCCGCACGCGGCCACCAGCATCGCCGCGGACGCGAGGGTCCCCGCGGCGAGGACGGTTTTGCTGAATTTCATCGTAAGCACCTCTTTGTACTCGGGGACCGATTCAGCGGGAGTTGCGTTTGCGCCGGTGGCGCTGGTCGAACCACACCGCCGCGACCAGGACCGCGCCGACCGCGATGTACTGCCAGTAGTCCTGCACGTGCGTGATGTTGAAGCCCTTCCGCAGCACCGCCGGGATGAACACCCCGATCACCGTGCCCAGCATCGAGCCGACGCCGCCGAAGAGGCTCGTGCCGCCCATCACCGTCGCGGAGATGGAGTTGAGATTGTCGTTGGTGTGCGCGGAAATCGTGGTCGACGCGTAGTAGGCGAGCGACATGAAACCCGCGACCCCGGCGAGGAAACCGGTGAGCAGGTACACCTTCAGCAGGTGCGCGGTCACGCCGATGCCCGCCCGGCGCGCCGCCTCGGCGTTCGAACCGACGGCGAACGTGTAGCGGCCGAACCGCGTGGTGTGCAGCAGCCAGGAGCCGATCAGCGTGATCACCACGGCCACCAGCACGAGGTTCGGGATCCCGCCGAACGACGTGCCGTACCCGAGGACCTTGTTCAGTTCGGCCGGCACGCTGCGCACGTCCGATCCGCTGTTGAGCAGCAGCGACACGCCGAGCGCGGCGCCCATGGTGCCGAGCGTGACGATCAGCGGCGGGATGCCCGCCACGGCGATGAGGAATCCGTTGATCAGGCCCCAGACCGCCCCCGCCAGCACCGCCGCGACCAGCCCGGCGGTGATCACGCCCCAGCCCGCGTGCGAGGCGTCGCCGCCGCTGAGCGCTTCCATGGTCTTGCCCGCGACCATCCCGGCGAAGATCAGCACCGATCCGACGGACAGGTCGATGCCGGAGGTGATGATCACGAACGTCATGCCGACCGAAAGCACCAGCAGCACGGACGTTTCGATCAGCAGCGTCTGGAAGGTGAACAGGGTCGCGAACTCGGCGGGCGCGATGGCGGTGAACACCGCGATCAGCGCGACCAGCACGAGCGCGATCCAGAACGTGTTGGCCCCGACGAGCCGTTTCCCCAGCGGCGGCTTGACGAACTCGCCGTCCACAGTGGTCTGAATGTCCTTCACCGGGGTGCTCATCAGGCCGCCTCCTCCTGGACCAGCGAGCCGGTCATCGCCGCGACCAGGTCCTCGAGTTTCGTGTCCGCGCCGGCGAACCGGGCGACGCGCCTGCCCTGCAGCAGCACCTCGACCCGGTCCGCCACCGAAAGCACGTCGGGCATGTTGTGGCTGATCAGCACCACCGCGATGCCCTTGTCCCGGACTTTCTTGATCACGTCCAGCACCCGTCCGCGCTGCCGCACGCCCAGCGCCGCGGTCGGTTCGTCCATGAACACGACCTTCGACGCCCACGCCACCGACCGGGCCACCGCGACGCTTTGCCGCTGCCCGCCGGACAGGGAGCCGATCGGCACCTCGGTGCTCTGCAGCTTGACGCCGAGCTTCTCGAACTCGGCGACCGCCTGCCGGCGCATTTCCGCCTTGTCGAGCATGCCGAGCTTGCCCAGCAGGCCCTTGCGCGGGATTTCCCGGCCGAGGAACAGATTCGCCGCCGGGTCGAGGTCCGGCGCGACGGCGAGATCCTGGTACACCGTCTCGATGCCGAGCCGGCGCGCGGCCACCGGCGAGTCCAGGCGGACTTCCGTGCCTTCGAGCAAGATCCGGCCCGACGTCGGCTGTTCGGCCCCGGACAGGCACTTCACGAGCGTGGACTTGCCCGCGCCGTTGTCGCCGATCAGTGCGGTCACCTCGCCCGCGCGCGCCTGGAAAGACGCGCCGCCCAAGGCTTCCACCGATCCGTAGTGCTTGGTCAGGTCCACCGCTTCGAGCAGGATCTCGCTCATCGGCGCTAACTCCTTTCCGGGGCGGGCGGACGGCAGCGGATGACGGTGAGCGAGCCGGACAGTTCGGTCTGGCCCGCGGAGTACGGCACCGCGTAGGTGTCGCCCTTGGCCACCGGGAACTCGCCGCCGTTCTCGGTGCGCAGGGTGCCCTCGCCGTCGAGCGCGACGAGCACGCTGAACGACGGGTCGAGCGAGAACGCGTTGCCGGACAACTGGATCCGGTCGGCGCGGAAGAACTCCGCCGAGTCCGGCGCGAGCAAGTCCACTGTGGTCGCTTCGGCGCCGGAGGTGTGCTTCACGATCGTCTTGAGCCGGTCGTCGTCCCAGCCCGAGGTGTCGAGCGTTTCGATCGCGGTGTCGAAGCCGATCCCGAGGTGGCCCTTTTCCGGCGAGGCGAGGAAATCGCGCCATTCCAGGGTCAGCGAGAAGTCCGTCGGCTGCTGCAGTTCGACCACGAACACGCCCTCGCCGATCGCGTGCGGCAGCCCGGCCGGGATGTAGACCGTGTCGCCGGGCTGAACCGGGATGCTGTTGAGCGCGCCCAGCATGCTCGGCGCGTCCTGCTCGCGGGTCCACTCGGCGACGGTTTCCTTGCTCAGCGTCTCCCGGAAACCCGGGTACACGCGCGGGTCGTCGCCGTAGGTGCCGACCACGATCCACGCCTCGGTCTTGCCGAAGTGCGAGTCGAAGTGCTTGCGGGCGAAGGAATCCGACGGGTGGAAGTGCACCGGAAGCCGCTGTCCGGCGTCGAGCAGCTTCACCAGCAGACCGGTCGAATCGCCGAGCTTGGCGACGTGCGCCGCGCCCAGCCACGCCTCGGCGTCCGCGCGGATCGCGTCGCGCAGCCAGATCCCGCTGGGCAGCTTGGTGAGGCCGTTGGTCTCCTGGCCGAACATGGTGGTGACGGAACCGACCCAGTCCTCCGGCCCGAATTTCGAGTCGGTGCCGCTGGCCCCGCGCAGGGCGGCGATCGCGTCGCCGCCCCGGTAGAACTGCGGCGGCTGGTTGGCCGGGAGCGAGACCGGCTCGAGGTGCTGGGTCACAGGGCGGCCTCACCGGAACCGCGGGCGACTAGGTGCACGGGCAGAACTACCTTTCTCGGGGCGGACTGGTCGCCCTGGATGCGGGCGAACAGCAGCTCGGCCGCAGCGCGGCCGAGGGCGCTGACGTCGTGGGCGATCACGGTGACCGGCGGGTCGAGCAGGTCCGCCAGTTCGAAATCGTCGAAGCTCACCAGGGCGGGCCGTCGTTCGGCGTGCGCGAGCGCGCGCAGCAGGTGCACCGCGACCCGGTTGTTGCCCGCGATCACGGCGGTGGCCGGATTCGGGCCGTCGACCAGCTTGCGCACGGCCTGTCCGACGGTTTCCGGCGTCGGCGTCTGCATCGCCACGAGGCTCTCGTCGTAGGAGATCCCGTTGCGCACACAGCCTTCCCGGAACCCGCGCAGGCGTTCGGCGGCGGTGAAGATGTCCGGGCTGTCGCCGAGGAACGCGATCCGGCGGTGGCCGTGCCGCACGAGGTGGCCGACCGCCTCGATGGTGCCGCCGAGGTTGTCGACGAGCACGGTGTCGGCCACGATGTCGCCGGCCGGGCGGTCGAGGAACACCACCGGCGTGCCCGCGCGCATCTCCGGCACCAGATAGCCGTGCTGCAGCCCGGCGGGCACGATCAGCAGCCCGTCCACGCGCCGCGCGCAGAACTCCAGCGACAGCTCGCGTTCGCGGTCGGAGTTCTCGCCGGACGACCCGGTCAGCACGTGCCTGCCGAACGACGTCGCGATCCGTTCCACCGCGCGGTTCAGCTCGGAGTAGAAGGGGTTGCCGACGTCCTCGACGACCAGGCCGATGGTGCCGGTGGTCGAGCCGCGGCGCAGGTTGCGGGCACCGAGGTTCCGCCGGAACCCCAGCTGTTCGATCGCGGCCACCACGCGTTCGGCGGTGTCCGGATGCACCGCGGGCTCGTCGTTGACGACCCGCGACACCGTTTTGATGCTGACGCCGGCCAGCCGCGCCACATCGCTCATCGTGGCCCGCCTGCTGGCGGGGCGGGGAAGCCCGTCCGCGTCCCGGCCCGAGTGAGACAACGTTGTCATAATGCGGGGGATTGGACACCATCCGCGCCCGCGCTGTCAATGCTTGCCGCTTCGGGCTGCCCGCTTCGCCGAATCCGCTGGTGCGGATGGTGGACATCGTTGTCTCGAATCGGACAGGCTCTCACCGCGGTCTTGACGATCCGGTGAGCCATTGCCCAAGGTGGCCCGCATCGACGGTGCGCGACAAGGTTGTCATCGATGCCTCGAGTCGGTGGCGGCGGGTTCGCGCCGGAGGAACTGGAGAGGCGATGGCGATGGCGCGAGCGCGCTGGAGAGCCGGACTGATCTTCCTGACATCCGCGGTCGTGGCGACAGGGGCTTCCCTGGCCCCCGCCGCCCCCGCACTGGCCGATCCCGCACCGGCCGATTCCGCGAAAGCCGCCGACCCGGCGAAGTGGGTGAACCCGTTCGTCGGCACCCGGCCCGGCGGCGCGGACCACGGAACCGGCGGCGGCGCGGGCAACACCTTCCCCGGCGCGGTCGCGCCGTTCGGGATGGTGCAGTGGAGCCCGGACACGAAGAAATCCCAGCCGGGCGGCTATTTCTACGACGACACCACGATCACCGGGTTCAGCCTCACGCACCTTTCCGGCGCGGGCTGCACCACCTACCAGGACCTGCCGTTCATGCCGTACGTCGGCGAGATCAGCACGTCGCCGGCGACCGATCCGGGCCATTACACCTCGACGTTCTCGCACCAGAACGAGCACGCGACCGCGGGCGCGTACGACGTCGCCCTCGACAACGGCGCGAAGGTCGAGCTGACCGCGACCCAGCGCACCGGTTCCGGCCGGTTCACCTACCCGGCGGGTGCGGCGTCGACGTTGCTGGTCAACACTTCCGGCTCGGTCAACGGCACCGACGACGCGTCGATCAGCATCGGCAAGGACACCATCAGCGGCTGGGCGACCAGCGGCCGGTTCTGCGGCGCCAAGGATTCCTACCGGATCTATTTCTCGGCGAAGTTCGACACCCCGTTCGAGTCCGTCGGGACGTGGAAGAACGGCGCGGTGACCCCGGGCAAGACCGCGGAGACCGGCGGCGCGAAGGCGAAAGTCGCGCAGCCCAACGGGATCGGCGCTTCGCTGGCGCGTCCAGCCGCGGCGAAACCGCAGGACACCACGGTCAGCGGACCGGGCAGCGGCGGGTACGTGACGTTCCCGAACCTCAACGGCGCACAGGTCAATGTCCAAGTTGGACTGTCCTTTGTGTCCGTCGACGGGGCGAAGGCGAACCTGAAGGCGGAGAACAACGGCAAGAAGTCGTTCGAGGCGGTGGCCGCGTCCGCCCGGCAGGCGTGGAACGACCAGCTCGGCAAGATCCAGGTCAGCGGCGGCAGCGACGCCGACACCACGACGTTCTACACCTCGCTGTACCACTCGCTGATCCAGCCGAACGTATTCTCCGATGTGGACGGCCGGTACCCCGGCTTCGACGGCCGGATCCACCAGGCGGAGCGCGGGCACGCGATGTACACCAACATCTCCGGTTGGGATATCTACCGCTCCGAGGTTCCGTTGCTGGCCACGATCGCGCCGAAGCAGACCTCCGATCTCGTGCGCTCGATGATGGCCTTCGCCGAACAGGGCGGTTCGTGGGACCGCTGGACGGTGGCGAACGACTACACCGGCGTGATGAACGGGGATCCGTACCACATCATCGTCTCCAGCGCCTACGCGTTCGGCGCGCGTGACTTCGACGCGCAGAAAGCGTTGCTGCTCATGCTCAAGGGCGCGACGCAGCCGACCCAGGGTTACGTCGAGCGTCCGGGTCTGCAGGACTACCAGCGCCTCGGCTACGTGCCCGGCGCGGCGGCGGACACGCTGGAGTACACGAGCGCGGACTTCGCCATCGCCCAGTTCGCGAAGCGGCTCGGCGACAGCGCCACGTACACCACGTTCATGAAACGCGCGCAGTACTGGCAGAACCTCTACAACCCGGGCAGCGGACACCTGCAGCCGCGCAACTCCGACGGCTCGTTCTCCGCGAACTACGACCCGGCCAGTTCGCAGGGCTGGGTCGAGGGCAACGGCGCGCAGTACGACTGGATGGTCCCGTACGACCTCGCCGGTCTCGTGACCGCGTTCGGCGGCAACACCGCGACGCAGTCGCGTTTGGACACGTTCTTCACCAAGCTGAACGCCGGAACCCATGAGCCGTACGCGTTCCTGGGCAACGAGCCGAACTCGAACGCGCCGTACGTGTACTCGTTCGCCGGTGCTCCGGCGAAGACGCAGAACATCGTTCGCCGGGCGATGGACGAGCTGTACAACCCGCGTCCGGAAGGCCTGATCGGCAACGACGACCTCGGGCAGATGTCCTCCTGGTATGTCTGGTCCGCGCTCGGCGTCTACCCGGAGATCCCGGGCCGCGCCGAAACCGTGCTGACCACCCCGCGATTCGCGCACGCCGAGGTGACCACCGGGGCGGGCAAGAAGATCACCGTCAACGCTCCCGGCACCGGCGAGTACACCAGCGGCCTGAAGGTGAACGGCAGTGCGGCCAGCAAGGCATGGCTGCCGGAAGGATTGATATCTCAGGGCGGCAAGCTGGACTTCACCCGCTCGACGACCGCGACCGCGTGGGGTTCCGCTCCGGCCGACGCGCCGCCGTCGTTCCGCGAGCAGGAGAAGCCGAGCCTGTCCTTTGTGGACCCGGCACGCGCGGTGGTGCCCGCTGGCACGACCGCGACCGCTTCGGTGGGCGTGCAGGACCTGTCCGGCACCGCGAGGACCTGGACCTATTCGGCGGGCAGCGCGGACGGCATCACGCTGACCCCGGCGACCGGTTCCGTCCAGGTCCCGGCGGCGGGCAAGGGGCACGCTGACGTGACGGTGAGCGTTCCGGCGGGCACCTCCGACGGCCCGCGCCGGATCCCGGTCACCTTCTCCTCGCCGGGTCTCGCGGACGTCCAGGCGGTGCTGACCGTCCTGGTGGCGAAGCCGAACAGCTGGCTGGCCACGGTGAACAACACCGGTCTGTCACCGGACGCGAACTCGGCGGCGGGCAACTTCGACGGCGGCGGCTGGAGCTACTCCGCGGACGCGCTGGCCAAGGCCGGGGCCAAGCCGGGCAGCACGGTGTCGAGCGACGGGCTGAACTTCACCTGGCCGTCGTACCCGGTGGGCGACCCGGACAACGTGGTCGCCGCAGGGCAGACGATCAACCTCACCGGTTCGGGACGGCTCGCGCTGCTCGGCGCGGCCAGCAACGGCAACGCCCAAGGCACGCTCACCGTCACCTACACCGACGGCAGCAAGTCGACCGCCACCATCGGATTCTCCGACTGGACCCTGGGCGGCGGCGGAGCGCAGCCGGCGTTCGGCAACCGGATCGTCCTGTCCACGCCGTACCGCAACTCCGCGGGCGGCGACCCGCAGCAGATCCGCACGATGGTGTTCGCCACCGCGCCGATCACGCTGGCCGCGGGCAAAACCGTCGCGAGCGTGACACTGCCGAGCGGCGTCAGCGGCGGAGACCTGCACGTCTTCGCCATCGCCGCGGGCTGACCTTCCGTGAGGGGAACCCTGAGGGACTCAGCTTCCTTCAGGGTTCCCCTCACGGACTTTTCCCAGAGGAGTCTCATGAGGAGCAGGGTTTTGGCGGGCGCGCTGGCGCTCGCGGTGACCGCGGCCGGGCTCACGCCGGTGGCGGCACAAGCGCGTCCAGCAGATCCGCTGGACGCGGTCAACACCTTCATCGGCACGCAAGATGAGGGCAACACTTTCCCGGGCGCCTCCGCGCCGTTCGGCATGGTGCAATCCAGCCCGATCACCACGCATTACGCCGGATACCTCTACACCGACACCGCGATCCGCGGCTTCGGCCATTTCTTCCTGTCCGGGGCGGGTTGCTGGGAACAAGGCGGCCTGGTGTCCATGCTGCCCACCACCGGCGAAATCGGCCCGGGCGCGGCTTTCGACACCAGCAAGCCCGCGACCTTCGACCAAACCAAATACGCCGCGCCGTACACACACGAAGGCGAAGTCGGCAAACCCGGCTACTACAAAGTGCATCTCACCGGCTACGGCGGCATCGACGTCGAAACCACCGCCAGCACCCGCAGCGGCGTCGAACGGTACACATTCGCGAAACCCGGCCCGGCCAACGTTTTCGTGAATGTCGGACAGGCCAACGCGAAGGAGCCGGTCACCGGCAGCAGCGTCCGGATCGTCGACGACCACACCATCGCGGGCACCGTCGAATCCCAAGCCTTCTGCGGCGGAAAGCCCTACACCACTTACTTCACCACGAAATTCGACCAGCCGTTCTCTTCCTACGGCACGTGGTCGCCGGAGGGCGGCACGCCGGGCAGCCGCTCGGCACAGGGCGGCGCGGGCTTGCGCGGCGCATGGCTGACCTTCCCGAAGGGCGGCCAAGTCACTGCCACCACGTCGATTTCCCAAGTGGACGCTCGCGGCGCGGACACGAACCTCGCCGCCTCGCGCGTCCGTCCGTTCGACGCGGTGAAGAACGACGTCCAGCGGGACTGGCGGCGCGAACTGTCCAGTGTGGACATCACCGGCGGCACCCCGGACGACCGCACGGTCTTCTACACCTCGCTCTACCACGCCTTCTTGCAACCGCTGACCGCGAACGACGCAGACGGCCGGTACTACGGCTTCGACAAGAAGATCCACCGCGCGATCGGCTGGACGTACTACGACTTCTTCTCCCTCTGGGACACTTACCGCTCGCAAAACCAGCTGCTGGCCCTGCTCAAACCGGACCGGGCCCGCGACATCGCGAAGAGCATCCTCGCCATCCACGACCAGGGCGGCTGGCTCCCGCGCTGGGCGTACGCGAGCCAGGAAACGAACACCATGACCGGTGATCCCGTCACGCCGTTCCTGGTCGACCTGTGGCGATTCGGCGCGCTGAGCGGCAACGAAACGCACGCCTACCAAGCGCTGCTGCAGAACTCCCGCGAGATCCCGCCCGCGTCGTCGCCGTTCCAGGGCCGCTCCGGCAACGCGAGCTACCAGGCCGACGGATTCGTCCAGTACGACCCGAACTTCCCGAAAAAGGGCCAGGACACCGACCCGGCCCACGGCGCGTCCGCCACGCTGGAGTACGCCCTCGCCGACTGCTCCCTCTCCGTGATGGCCTCCGCGCTCGGCCGCGAGCAAGACGCGAAGCAGCTGGCGGCCAAGGGCCGGACGTACGCGACGCTGTGGGATCCGTCGGTGACCGACCGCGGCTTCACCGGCTACTTCCGCCCGAAGGTGAGCGGCGGCAGCTGGTACACCCCGGCCGACGGCCCGTACAGCCCGCAGGGCCAGGATGGCTTCCACGAAGGCACCGCGTGGCAGTACCAGTGGCTGGTGCAGCAGGACGTGCCCGGCCTGGTCGCGAAGATGGGCGGCGCGGCCAACGCGGGCAAGCGGCTCGACGACTTCTTCGCCTACGACGACCTGGTGAAGGACCCGGCGAAGACCGCGCACGAGAAGTGGGTCGTCGGCCCGTACGACTACTACCGCCAGTTCCGCTACAACCCCAACAACGAGCCCGATTTGCACTCGCCGTGGATGTACACGCTCACCGGGCAGCCGTGGAAGACCTCCGCGGTCGTGCGGGCCGCGCACACGCTGTTCACGAACGCCCCCAACGGCGTCACCGGCAACGACGACCTCGGCACCATGTCCGCCTGGTACGTCTTCAGCGCGCTCGGCCTCTACCCGGCCGTCCCGGGCACCGGCGACTTCGTGCTCAACGCGCCGCGGTTCGCCAAGTCCGTGCTGCACCTGCCGAACGGCCGCGACGTCACCATCACCGCGCGCGGCGCGCACGGAGCGCAGCTGCAGTACGTCTCCGGGCTGCGCGTCAACGGCACGGCGTCGGACAAAACGTTCGTCAGCCTCGAACAACTGCGCCGCGGGTCCACTCTGGACTTCTCGCTGACCGGCGACGCGCCGCGAGCCACGTGGGGAACGTCACGCTCGTCCGCGCCGCCTTCTCCTTGTGCCGGTTAGTGTTCGATCGTGGACAGTCGGTGAAGACCGCCTCCCGGATCTTGGGATCGGGAGGCGGTCTTTCCCGTTAACCGGGCATTTCCCGCCCGTTTCCGCCTGCCGTCCGGAATTGGTGCAGACCTTTGCCGCGATCGCTCGTGACCAGAGTCACGGGCCCCGGTGTTCCGGTGAGGCCGGTCACGCCTCACACTGGTCTCATACCCGTTCGACAGTGCTGTTGACGCCAGGCGGTTCCGTCCGCCTTGGACAGTCCGTCGGACGTGTTTTTGTGTGTGCAGTCAGCACGCACCAGGTGACGCACAGGAGGATGTCGTGTCCAGCAAGGCCGCTCTCGTGTTCCGCGTGGCCGCAGTCGCCGAGGCTCTGTCCTGGCTCGGCTTGCTGATCGGGATGTTTCTCAAGTACGTCGTCGACGCGTCCAATGAGGGCGGCGTTCCCGTCCTCGGCATGGTGCACGGCGTCGTCTTCGTCCTGTACGTGATCACCTCCCTGTCCGTGGCGAAGCCGCTGGGCTGGCGCGGCAAGACGCTGACGCTGGCGCTGCTCGCGAGCATCCCGCCGCTGTTCACCTGGCTGTTCGAGAAGTGGGCGCTGCGCAACGGCAAGCTCGACGGCCCGCAGCGGCTGTCCCACGGCGGCGTCGGCCTCTTCGTGCGCACGCGCGAGACTGTGAACGCCTGATCTTCGCTTTTCCGGAGGGCCCACGCGACGACCGCGTGGGCCCTTCGTGCGTTACGAGGTGAAGTCGCCCGCGGACTTGCGGACCTTGGTGAGCAGCTCGGTCAGCTGCTCCACCTGCCGCTCGGTGAGCCCGGTGAGCCCGAAGTCGATGTCGGTCACCGCGGCGGTGGCGGCCTCCCGCAGCGCGCGGCCCTCGTCGGTGATCTCGACGAGCGTGGTGCGCCGGTCGGTGGGATGCGGCACGCGCTTGACGAGCCCGTCGCGTTCGAGCCGGTCCACTATGTTGGTGACGCTGGTGGGATGCAGTTGCAGCCGTTCGCCCATCACCCGCATCGGCAGCCGCGCGTTGCGGGAGAAGGTGAGCAGCACGAGCGCCTCGTAGCGGGCGAAGGTGAGGCCGTGCGGCTTCAGCGCGCCGTCGACCGCCGACTGGATGATCTGCTGCACCCGCATCACACCGGTGACCGCGGCCATGGTTCCGGCCGGGCCGATCCGGTCTTCCCACAGCTGCGCGGCACGGGCGATCGGATCGAACGGCAGCGGACGGTTCATGGCAACCGAAGCTACCAGCGGGTACCCCGGTCGTGGGGGTCGGTATGGGAGAACAGGGAAAGGAAGCCACATGATCGTCGCGTTCAGCGTGAGCCCCTCGGCGGCGGAGCCGGACGGCGGAGTGAGCGAGGCCGTCGCGCGCGCGGTGAAGGTGGTGCGCGAATCCGGGCTGCCGAACTCGACCAGTTCCATGTTCACCGAAGTCGAAGGTGAGTGGGACGAGGTGATGGCGGTCGTGAAAAAGGCGGTCGAGGCCGCGGGCGAGGGCTCGGCGCGGGTCGGGCTGGTGCTGAAGGCCGACATCCGTCCCGGTTACGACTCCGGCCAGCTGACCGCGAAGGTCGAGCGGGTGGAAGCGCACCTGCGCGAGGACTGAGCTACGGGATCGGCGGGGTGAAGGCGACGGTCCAGCGTCCTTTGGCGCTGGTCACCGCGAGCCGGTAGCTGAACTGCTCGCCGGTGCCGGTCTTCCCGCGCACGACGGCGGTCGTGGGGGAGTGTTCGTCCGGGGAAAGCTGCACGGAGAGGTCGTGTGCGTTGCCGTCCTTGAGGACGTTGACGTAGTCCTTCGCGAGATCGTCGCCGCCGGAACCGGGGACGTCGAAGAGCCCGGCGAGCGCGTCCGCGTCCCGCCCGGCCAGCGCGGCGGTCAGTTCCGCGCGCAGTTCCGGCGGGGACGCCGCACCCGGCGGGTCCTGGTGCGCGACGGTCAGCGTGATGCTGGCAATCCACGCGACCGCGACCACCACGGCGGCGGCCACCGTGGCGTTGCGCCGGCTCAGCATCCTCGGGCCTCCTCGTTGTCCTCGCCGGAAGCATGCCTCAGCGGGGTGCCCATGCCAAAAGCGAACCTCGGGGCTGCTGCTGAACTCTCGCGGCGAGGCGTGCCAGGATGGAGGGCGTGACACACCCACGCGGATCTGCAGCGAACTCAGCGGCGTTGTCCGCCGCGTTGTCCGGCGCGGTCGACCTGTCCGCGCTCAAAGCCAGGGCGGAGGCGAACCGGAACCAGCCGCAGGCCCCGCCCGCGCGCCCGTCCGGCGGCGAGCCGAGTGCCTCCGCGCCGCCCTCGGACGCGGTGCTCGAGGTCACCGAGGCCACCTTCCAGGCCGACGTCGTCGAACGCTCGCTCAACCAGCTCGTGGTCGTCGACCTGTGGGCCGAATGGTGCGGGCCGTGCAAGCAGCTGAGCCCGGTGCTGGAACGCCTGGCCGGCGAAGCGGGCGGCGCCTGGGTGCTCGCGAAGGTCGACGTGGACGCCAACCCGCGCATCGCGCAGCTCTTCGGAGCCCAGTCGATCCCGACGATCGTCGCCATCGCCGGCGGCCAGCCCGTGGACGCCTTCTCCGGCGCGCTGCCGGAGCCGGAAATCCGCAAGTGGCTGGGCTCGCTGCTCGACGCCCTGCGCGACCGCCTGCCCGGCATCCGCGCCGCCGAAGAGGCCCGCGGCCCGGTGGAGGAGCCGGAAGACCCGCGCTTCACCGAGGCCGAGGAAGCCTTCGAACGGGGCGACTACGCCGCCGCGCAGGCCGCGTACGAGCGCATCCTGGACGCCGAACCGGCCAACGAACTGGCGAAGAACGCCCTGGCCCAGGTCAAGTTCACCGCCCGCGCCGAAGCGGCCGACCCGAGCGCCCGCGAGAAGGCCGCGGCCGACCCGAAGGACATCGACGCCCAGCTCGCGGCCGCCGACCTGGACATCGCGGAGCAGGACGTGGAAGGCGCGTTCCGGCGGTTGGTCGACGTCGTCCGCCGCACCTCCGGCGACGACCGCAACCGGGTCCGGGAACACCTGGTGGCGTTGTTCGACCTCTTCGACCCGGCCGACGAGCGGGTCTCGAAGGCCCGGCGGGACCTGGCGAGCGCCCTGTTCTGAGCTGACGAAAAGGGCCGCACCGGAACGGGTGCGGCCCTTTTCGCTGTCAGGCGTACAGCTTCGAGCAGGAAGACGAGCCCTCGAGATATCCCCGCCGCAGCGCCTCGACCCGGTCGAACCCGCTGTCCGGCCGCTCGCCGTTCACGTTCGCCGACACCAGCCCGTCCGGCCGCAGCAAGTCCGCGATCGCCTCGTCCAGATCCCCGGAGGAGAGCTTCAGCTTCACACCCCCGGTCGGATGGTTCGAGAACGCTGCCCAAGCCCCCACCAGACAGGCCGTCCGCAGCCCGGCATTGGGCGTGTCGATCGACGCCCCCACGCCCTTCTGCACCCCGATCGCATACCGCGACGCCAGCTCGGCGAAAGCGGCGAAGTCGCCGAGCCCGCCCCCGGCCTTCCCGGCCATCTCGGCTTCCTGGTCCACCGGCTCGGCCAGCCGCTCCAATGCCCGCTGGTCGAAAGCCACCGTGTTGTCGTTGGGGCAATAAGACGCGGGCGGCGTGCTCGGCCCGCCGGGGCAGCTGCCCGACCCGGCCCGGAACTGCGGCCCCTGCACCCCGGCCCCCTTGAACGCCTCGTCAAGGCTGGCCTTCACCCTGGCCAGCAGCTGCTCGTCGAACCGGACGTCGCCCTTCCCCCGGTCCCCGGAGTCGAACGGCCGCTCGGTCAACCGCTTCTGCACGTTCTGCGCGTTCATCCCCGCGCATTCCTTCGGCCCCTTCTCGAACCCGGCCTGGAACGCGTACGTCCGGTCGAACGCGGTCCCGTGCGCCTGCCGGTCCGTCGCGCTGGTCCCGGCCTGGTCGCGGATGAAGAACATCGCCGCCAGGATCTGGTCCAGCCCCTCCGCCGTCGACACCCGGTAGAACTTGCTCTTGTCCTCGGCGACCCACCGGAAGTACCCGCCGGCGAAGCAGTCCGCCTGCTGTTCCTTCACGACGGTCGGCGTCGACTTCGAGATCCCCGCCGCGGCCCCGAGCCGGTACTGGATCGCGTGGCCGAACTCGTGCGCCAGCACGGTCACCACCGCCATCGGGCCGAACCGCTTGCGCAGCATCGGCAGCAGCACGCCGCGGTCCCACGCCACCGAATCGTCGCCCGCGCAGTAGAACGCGTTCACCAGCTGCTTGACGCTGCCGCACGCGGTGTCCTCGGTGTCGCGCTTCGAGTCGTACGACAGCAGCGACTTGACCGGCTCGAACTGCTTGCCGCCGAACTCCGCGGGCAGCGCCTCGCTCCAGTACGCCTGCACGTCCGCGATCGCGGCGGTGGCCAGCTGGTCGTCCTCGCCGCCGCCGGCGTTGCGCACCCGCAGGTCCGGCTTCGGCGCGCCGGAACGCAGCCCGCTCTCGAAGTGCGTGACCGGCAGCCCGGCGACGTTCCCGGCGCCCGGCGTCGCCGCGGGAGCCTTGTCCCCGCACGCGGCCGTCCCCAGCACGGTCGCCGCGACCAGCGCGACCAGCGCGTACCGGCGTCCCCCTCGGCTCATGTTCCCTCGTTCCACTTCCGCGTCCGACAACGAACCCGGACATTACTGACCCGGACGGCGCACTGCGCGGACAATCCCCGAAGTGGGGTGCGAGCGCGCGCGAAGCGGGCCGGATATCGTCGCTGACCATGCGTGCAGTTCGCCGGTTCACCGTCCGCGCCAGCCTGCCCGAGCCGCTCGCCGGGCTCGGCGCACTCGCGACCAACCTCCGCTGGACCTGGCATCCGCCGACGCGCGACCTGTTCGCCTCGATGGACGCCGAGCTGTTCAACAAGATCCGCGACCCGCTGCGCATGCTCACCGCGCTGCCGCCGGAGCGGCTCGAGGAGCTGGCGAAGGACGAGGACTTCCTGCGCCGCACCCGCGAGGCCGCGGCCGGGCTGGAGCGCTACCTCACCGAACCGCGCTGGTACCAGCGGCGCACCGATGAGGGCCTGCCGCAGGCGGTCGCGTACTTCTCGATGGAGTTCGGGGTCACCGAGGCGCTGCCGAACTACTCCGGCGGCCTCGGCGTGCTCGCCGGCGACCACCTCAAGGCGGCTTCGGACCTCGGCGTGCCGATGGTCGGCGTCGGCCTGCTGTACCGGTCCGGCTACTTCCGCCAGGGCCTGTCGCTCGACGGCTGGCAGGTCGAGCACTACCCGGTGATCGACCCGAACGCCTTCCCGCTGGAGCTGGTGACCGAGGCCGGCCGCCCGGTGCTGGTCGAGGTCGCCATGCCGGGCGGGCGGGACCTGCGCGCGCAGATGTGGCGGGCGCGCGTCGGCCGGATCCCGCTGCTGCTGCTCGACACCGACATCGAGGCCAACGACGAGGACCTCCGCTCGGTCACCGACCGGCTCTACGGGGGCGACGCCGACCACCGGATCCGGCAGGAGATCCTGGCCGGCATCGGCGGGTTCCGCGCGGTGCGGAAGTTCTGCGAGCTGACCGGGCATCCGCAGCCGAAGGTGTTCCACACCAACGAGGGCCACGCCGGATTCCTCGGGCTGGAGCGCGCCCGCGAGATCATCCAGTCCGACGGGCTCGCCTTCGACGAGGCGCTGCCCGCGGTCCGCGCCGGCACCGTGTTCACCACCCACACCCCGGTCAGCGCGGGCATCGACCGTTTCCCGGTCGACCTCGTGCAGCGGTATTTCTCCGACGGCAGGCTCGTCCCGGACGTCGACGTCCGGCGCGTGCTGCAGCTCGGCGCGGAGGACAACCCCGGCCTGTTCAACATGGCGCACATGGGACTGCGGCTGGCGCAGCGCGCGAACGGCGTCTCCGAACTGCACGGCCGCGTCACGCGCCGGATGTTTTCCCGGCTGTGGCCCGGTTTCGACGAGGCCGAGGTGCCGATCTCGTCCATCACCAACGGCGTGCACGGGCCGACCTGGGTGGCGCGCGAGCTGAGCGCGCTGCTCGGCGGCAACCACGAGGAGTTCGGCCACGAAGGACGCACGCCGGACAGTTCGCTGCGCGACGGCGTCAGCGACCAGCAGCTGTGGGAACTGCGCCGGGAACTGCGGGAGAAGCTGGTCGGCGAGGTCCGGCGGCGGGTGCGCGCGGCGTGGATGCAGCGCGGCGCCTCAGCGCTGGAACTGGGCTGGACCGACCGCGTTTTCGATCCGGACGTGCTGACCGTCGGCTTCGCCCGCCGCGTGCCGACGTACAAGCGGCTCACGCTGATGCTGCGCGATCCGGACCGGCTGCGCGCGCTGCTGCTGGACGAAAAACGGCCGATCCAGATCGTGATCGGCGGCAAATCGCATCCCGCCGACGAGAACGGCAAGCAGCTGATCCAGCAGATCGTGCGGTTCGTCGACGATCCCGCGGTGCGGCACCGGATCGTCTTCCTGCCGGACTACGACATGTCGATGGCCCGCTACCTCTACCGCGGCTGCGACGTGTGGCTGAACAACCCGGTGCGGACGCTGGAGGCGTGCGGCACGTCGGGCATGAAGAGCGCGCTCAACGGCGGCCTCAACCTGTCCATCAAGGACGGCTGGTGGGACGAGTGCTACGACGGCTCGAACGGCTGGGCCATCCCCACCGCGGACGGCGTCACCGACCCGCTCCGCCGCGACGACCTCGAAGCCGCGGCGCTGTACGACCTGCTCGGCCAGCAGATCGCGCCGCTGTACTACGACACCGGCGAGGACGGCGTGCCGACCGGCTGGCTCGCGATGGTGTGGCACACGCTCGAAACGCTGGGCCCGCGCGTGCAGGCGTCGCGGATGGTGCGCGAGTACGTCGATTCCGGTTACCTGCCCGCGTCGCGGATGGTGGCCGCCGCCACCGGCAACGGCCACCAGGGCGCGCTTTCGCTGGCCGACTACCGGACCAAACTGGAGGTCGCCTGGCCGCGCGTGCGGATCTTCGACGCCGAACTCCAGTACGACCACACCGAACGGCTCGTGGTGGGCACCGAGGTCACCATCCGCGCCCGGATCGACCTCGCCGGGCTCGATCCGTCCGAAGTGGACATCCAAGCCGTGGTCGGCCAGGTCGGCGACGGGGACGAACTCGCGGATTCGGTGCAGGTGCCGATGATCCCGGACGGCATCGGCGCGTTCGCCGCGACCCTGCGGCTGCCGCGCGCCGGCTCGGTCGGCTACACGGTGCGGGTGCTGCCCAAGCACCCGCTGCTGGCCAGCCCGGCGGAGCTGGCGCGCGTCGTGCTCGCCTGAACCGGTCGACGGCGGAAGCCGGCCGGCCGGGCTCAGTGGCGGCATTCCGTCTCCCGTTCGGCCAGTTTCCGCTCCAGGCGCCGCCGCGCGTTCCAGCACACTCCGACGGCGGTGAGGCACACGCCGTTCGTCCAGGCCAGCACGACAATCACGAACAGTTCCACCGGATCGCTCCATTTCTTTCCCGTGGACGCTTTCGTCGTGAACGTAGCCGCGGTCCGGCGGGGTACACCGCTGTTCCGGTGATTCTCGCGGGAAAGTCGTGAGCCCGGAGGCGATACGCGTCGTCATCCCGAATTGCCGCTGAGTAATCCTGGCGTGATTTTCCCGGGATTTTTCCCGTTGTTGACCCGGTGCCAGCCGGGACTTTTCCCCGTTTTCCCAGGAAAACGCGGGGGCGGGCGTTCGACAAGGAATATTCCAGGAACGGACGGCGGCGAAATGTCGTTTAGGATCCTTGCCCGTGATCGACAAAGGGGGAGTCCGCGTGAGCTGGTCGCGCCCGGAACCGCCGATGAGCGTCGCGTTGCGCAAAGCGGTGGAGGGATTGCACAAGGGAAGCGGCGTCTGGCACGAAGACCTGCGCCGCCGGCTCGGCGCGGAACTGTGCGGCCGCTGGCAGATCCCGGCCGCGGCGCCCGCGGCGGACGTGCGCGTGGTCGTCGTCGCGCGGCTCGCCGCGGTGCTCGAGAGCTTCGGCGACGACCGGCTCTCCCGCGTGTTCTGGGCGGCGTTCAACGTCGGCCTCCCGCGCGACGAGGAGAACGCGAAACTGGCGGGGCGGTGCGCCGGGCTCGGCATCAGCCGCACCAAATTCGATGAGCAGCGGGAACTGTTCACCCGCCGGATCAAGGAAAGCCTCGTCCGCCCGCTGCCGCCGCTCGGCCCGGCCGAGCTGGCCGCCGCCCGTGCGCTGCTGGAGCCTCCGCCGGCGCGTCCGGAAGAGCACGTGCTCGACGCGCTCGCGGACGTGCCCCGGCTCGTGCTGGCGAAATTCCCCGAGGACACCGTGCGGATGCCGTTCGTCGGCAAGGAACTGCTGATCGCTTCGCTGGGCGGGGCGGGCGACTGGTGCTGCGTGTTCACCAACGACCGCGGGCTCGGCGAATACGGGAAAGCGCTGGGACAGCGGTGGACGAGCGTCCGGTCGTGCTCGGGCCGGGAAGCCGCGCGGGCCGCCGCCCGCGCGACGGCGGGGCTGCTGGTGAACCCGAACGCGGGCTTCGGCGGCGGAACCGAACGGATGCTGTCGCTGCCGCTGTCGGTGGTGCGGGAGATCGCCGGAACGGAGCCGCGATGACCGGGTACGAAACCGATCCCGCGCAGCTCGGCCAGGCCGCCGACGGCCTGGCCGAACTGAACGCGGACGCGAAACACCGGCGTGGCGCGCTTCGCTACAGCGCCCAGCCCAGCCGGGCAGGCGAGGTGCTGCTGGCGCGCAGCCTGGAGCGCTTCCAGGCCGCTTCCCTGCGCGCCGCAGACCTGGTCTCGACCGACCTCGCCCGGCTCGCCGAGCGGCTCGAAACGGCCGCGAAGCAGTACGCCGCTTACGAATCCGATGCCGCCGCCGCGATCGAAGAGATCGCCGACAAGCCGCCGGAGGACAACGGCCCGAGCGAGATCCGGACGGTTCTCGGCTGATGGCGGAGTGGTCCGACGACATCTCGTCGCTGATGCGCGCCGAGGCCGACCGGTGCGGCTGGCTCGCCCGCCTGCTGGACCCGCTCGCCGCGGGGCTGGAGGAGCACGCCCTGCCGGAGTGGACCGGCACGGGTGCCGAGGCGTACGCCACGGTGCGCGAGAAACAGCGCGCGCAGGCCGAAACCGCCGCGGAAGCCCATCGGGTCGCCGCGGCGGCTTTGTACCGGTACGCCGATGCCGCGCAGAGCTTGAAGAACCGCCTGCTCGACGGCGAAGACGAGCCCACGCTGCTGTCCGAACGCGGCCGGTGCGCCGACGAGGCCGCCCAAGCGCTGGACCTGGCCACCGAGCGGCTCGACGAGCTTCAGCCCACTTTGGACGCGCTCCCGCAGCAGCGCGCGGTCACCGTCGAACGTCCGTCGGCGGCCGAACGCCCGGTGGTGCTGAACCTGCCGACGCAGACCCGGCAGCCGGAATGGGACCGCGCGCAGTTTCCGGTGCCGGGCGGGCAGAACCCGCACCTGCAGGCGCTCAGCGACGCGGTCCTCCGGCATTTCCAGGCGAGCATCGGCACGATCTCGGCCCGCCTGGAACCGGACCGCTGAGCCAGTCAGTCGACCGCCCGCGAACCGCCTTTTCGCACCGGCAACCCGGCCGCGGCCCACGCCCGGAACCCGCCGACGAGGTCGGTGGCCTTGGCCAGCCCCAGCCGTTGCAGATCCGCCGCCGCGAGGCTCGACGCGTACCCCTCGTTGCACACCACCACCGCGACGGTCTCCGCGGAAACCCCGGGCAGCCGCCATTCGCTCTCCGGAGCCAGCCGCCATTCCAGGTGGATCCGCTCGACCACCACCGACCCGGGGATCTCGCCCTCGGCGACCCGGTTGGCGTACGGCCGGATGTCCACGATCAGCGCGCCGTCGGCCTGCAGGTCCGCGGCGCGCGCCGGGTCCGCCCGGTCCAAGGTGGACCGGGCGGCGGAGAGGAACTCGTCCAGTGCGGTCATGACCGCACAATGGCAGGAAGCGGCGGGATCTCGTTCGGCACGTCGGCGAGGCTCGCGTACTCGCGGGTCGGCACCAGCGGCGGCGAGTAGGCGTGCACGCTGGCGGCCGGTTCGTCGCCGACGCCGAGCACCTGGTGCGCGCGCCCCGCGCCGAAGCCGATGCCCTGCCCGGCGGTGTGCGTACGGCGGCGCACCGGGCCGCCGGGGTAGCGGTACTCCTCGCCGAGTTCGCCCTGCAGCACGGTGAACGAACCGGACGCGCCGCCGTGGTCGTGCGGCTTCGTGTGCTGGCCGGGCAGCCACGACAGCAGCCACAGCTCGACGCCGTCGGTCAGGGCCAGGCGTGCCCACCAGCGCCGGTCTTCGTCGAAGCGCAGGACCTCGCGCAGGCTGGTGGTCAGTTCGGTGGTGACGGTGCGGGTCAGCTCGGCCAGCTCGCGCGGCGTCCAGAGCAGCCGCGCCGGGTGCAGCAGCTCGGGCAGCAGCGGATCGGTCAGCTGGGGGTGGATCTCGACTTCCGGACGGACGATGGACGTGGTCAACGGAGGCTCCTGGAATATGTCGGAAAAGTGCCGGGGCGCGAGGCAGCGCGGCACGCCGACGAGGATCAGCGTGCGTGCCGCGCCCGGCTACATCCGCTGGAAGCGACCAGGAGCAGGTCGATCGCGCGACGGCGCCAGAACACGGGGCGCGCGGACCTGGTCATGGCCTGGATGCTGCCACAGCGTCGCGATCAAGGCCGCTCGTCCCATCCGCTGGACACCCGGCGCGCGGTTGCCGGTCCGCACCGGCCCCGGGCGCCCGCTCAAGTTCCTGGCATCGAGCGTTACGCCCGGGCGGGTGCGCGCCCGCGCCCGGGCGACCGCCACAATGGGGCCCGTGAGCGAGCCGATCCTGCCCAGCGATCCTGACGACCTCGTCGTGCGGATGTCCGGTGTCGGCGTCCGCCGTACCGGAAACGACCTCCTCGCGGCCCTCGACTGGGCGGTGGAGCTGGACGAGCGATGGGTGGTGCTCGGGCCCAACGGGGCCGGCAAGACCACCCTGCTGCGCCTGGCCGCCGCCGAACTCCACCCCACCTCCGGCACCGTCGACCTGCTCGGCGACCGGATCGGCAAGGTGAACGTCTTCGACCTGCGCCCGCGCATCGGGTTCACCTCCGCCGCGATCGCCCAGCGCGTGCCCGGCGACGAGCGCGTCGGCGACGTCGTGGTCAGCGCCGGGTACGCGGTGATGGGCCGCTGGCGCGAGCGGTACGACCGGATGGACCTCGACCGGGCCACCGAACTGCTCGGCACGCTCGGCATCGCGCACCTGGCCGAGCGCACGTTCGGCACGCTCAGCGAGGGCGAGCGCAAACGCGTGCTGATCGCCCGGTCGCTGATGACCGACCCGGAGCTGCTGCTGCTCGACGAGCCCGCCGCCGGCCTCGACCTCGGCGGCCGCGAGGACCTCGTGGCCCGGCTGTCGGCGCTCGCGATGGACCCGGACGCGCCGGCGATGGTGCTGGTCACCCACCACGTCGAGGAGATCCCGCCGGGCTTCACCCACGCGCTGCTGCTGCGCGAGGGCCGCGCGGTGGTGTCCGGGCTGGTCGACGACGTGATCACCAGCGAGAACCTGTCCAAGACGTTCGACCAGGACCTGGTGCTGCAGCGTTCGGGCGAGCGGTTCTTCGCCCGCCGCAGGTAGGTTTGCGCTTACCGGCCGGTAGCCTGCTGTCAGTTCGTCAACGAGGAGGAATCCCGTGGGAGAGTTCGTAACCCTGGAAGTCGAGGGCGGGGTCGGCACGATCCGGCTGGACCGGCCGCCGGTCAACGCGCTGAACAACCAGGTGCAGGCCGAGCTCGCCGAGGCCGCGCGCGAGGCGTCCGACCGCGACGACGTGCGCGCGGTGATCCTCTACGGCGGCGAGAAGACCTTCGCCGGCGGCGCGGACATCAAGGAGATGGCCTCCCGCACGTACCCGGAGATCGCGAAGTTCGGCGCCGAGCTGACCGCGTCGCTCGCCCGGGTCGCGAACATCCCGAAGCCGGTCGTCTGCGCGATCACCGGCTACGCCCTCGGCGGCGGCCTCGAACTGGCGCTCACCGCGGACTGGCGGATCGCGGGCGACAACGTGAAGGTCGGCCAGCCGGAAATCCAGCTCGGCATCATCCCCGGCGCGGGCGGCACGCAGCGGCTCACCCGGCTGATCGGCCCGAGCAAGGCCAAGGACCTGATCTTCACCGGCCGCTTCGTGAAGGCCGACGAGGCGCTCAAGCTGGGCATCGTCGACGAGGTCGTGGCGCCGGACGACGTGTACGCGGCGGCGCACAAGTGGGCCTCGCAGTTCGTGAACGGCCCGGCGGTGGCGCTGCGCGCGGCCAAGGCGGCGATCGACTCCGGCCTCGACGTGGACCTGGCCACCGGCCTGAAGATCGAGACGCAGCTGTTCACCGCGCTGTGGGCGACCGAGGACCAGAAGAACGGCATGCAGTCGTTCATCGACAACGGCCCCGGCAAGGCCAGCTTCGAGGGGAAGTGACTTCCGTGTCCGACCCGGCGCCGAACCCGCACGCCACCGAAGACGAGGTCAAGGCGGCCTACGCCGACCCGAAGCTCGCGAACGTCCTCTACCACGACTGGGAAGCCGGGACGTACGACGAGAAGTGGTCGATTTCCTACGACGAGCGCTGCATCTCCTACGCCACCGACGTGTTCAACGCGGTGGCCGGCGAGGACGGCCAGCCCTACCAGCACGCGATGGAACTGGGCAGCGGCACCGGGTTCTTCCTGCTGAACCTGATGCAGGGCGGCGTCGCGAAGAAGGGTTCGGTCACCGACCTGTCGCCGGGCATGGTGCAGGTGGCGCTGCGCAACGCCGAGAACCTCGGCCTCGACGTCGACGGCCGGGTTGCCGACGCGGAGCGGATCCCCTACGACGACAACACGTTCGACCTCGTGGTCGGGCACGCGGTGCTGCACCACATCCCGGACGTGCGCCAGGCGTTCGGCGAGGTGCTGCGCGTGCTCAAGCCGGGCGGGCGGTTCGTGTTCGCCGGCGAGCCGACGAAAATCGGCGACCGCTACGCCCGCCGGCTCGGCCAGCTCACCTGGTTCCTGACCACGAACGTCACGAAGCTGCCCGCGCTGAGCGGCTGGCGGCGTCCGCAGTCCGAATTGGACGAATCGTCGCGCGCGGCGGCGCTGGAGGCCGTGGTCGACATCCACACCTTCGACCCGTCGGAGCTGGAAGCGATGGCGCGCGGGGCCGGTGCGCAGGACGTCCGCGCGGTCACCGAGGAGTTCTCGGCGGCGCTGGCCGGCTGGCCGATCCGCACCTTCGAGGCCGCGGTGCCGCAGGAAAAGCTCACCGTGCGCTGGCGGCTGTTCGCCTACCACCTGTGGCTGCGGCTGTCCGCTTTGGACAAGAAGGTGCTGTCGAAGGTGCTGCCGCGCGAGCTGTTCTACAACGTGATGATCACCGGGACCAAACGGCCGTCCTGAATTGCCCTACAGTTTCACGCTCGACGACGTCGCCTTCCTGCGCTCCGGCGCGGGACGGGCGGCGCTCGCCGAGTGTTCCGCTTTGGACGGTTCGCGGATCGCGGACGTCACCATGGCTCGTCGCCTGGTCGGGGAGCACGCTTCGCCGGTGCTGGAAACCGTTGCGCTGCGGCGTAAATCGGCCTTGAAGCTCGCTGCCTCCGCGGATTGGCTGTTCACTGGCGACGCCCTGCAGCAGGCGAGCGCGACTCCGGTGGCCCGGCACCGGGCTTCCCGGCTCGCGGGGTTGCCGGTGCATGACGTCACCTGCTCGGTCGGCGCGGACCTGGTTGAACTGTCTCGGGTCGCGTCGGTGGCTGTGGGGTCCGATGTGGACCCGGTGCGGTTGGGAATGGCTCGGCACAACGCTTCCGCCGCCGGAGTTTCGCCGCTTGTCGCGCGTGCTGACGCCTTGCGTCCGGTTTCCCGCGACACCGCCGTGGTCGCCGACCCCGCCCGCCGTGATTCCGCGGGCCGCCGGGTGTGGCGTCCGGCCGACTTTCTGCCGCCGCTGGACGAACTCGTGGCTGCCTACCCCGGCCGGGTCCTGTCGGTGAAATGCGGCCCCGGCATGGATTTCTCCATCGCGCCGTGGGCGGACGAGGTCGAACTCGTGTCGCTCGACGGCCAAGTCCGCGAAGCCTGCCTGTGGCGAGGGCTTTCGTCCGGCGTGACGCGCCGCGCGACAGTGTTGCGTTCGGACGGTGCACAGTGGACTCTCACCGACGCGGAACCGGACGACATCCCCGTGCGGGCGGCAGGGGAGTGGCTGATCGACCCGGACGGCGCGGTCGTGCGGGCAGGCCTCGTGCGCCATTACGCCGCGCGGCACGGCTTGTGGCAGCTGGACGAACGCATCGCCTACCTTACCGGTGACACGCCGCCGCCGGGAGTGCGTGCGTTCCGGGTGCTGGAACAGTTGCCGTACCGGGAAAAAACGCTTGGGCAGGCGTTGAAGAAGCTCGACGTCGGACGGCTGGAGATCCTCGTCCGCGGCCTTGAGGTAGACCCGGACGCCTTGCGGCGCAAGCTAAAACCGCGCGGCAGTGAAGAGTCCACTGTGGTGCTGACGCGAATCGGCCGGTCGCCGGTGGCGTTCGTCTGCCGGGCCGAACGCATCCCAACGGAGGGTTTTCAAGCCGGGGAACGCGGCGTAAGTTCGGCGGGTTGACGAATCACCACTGGAGGGTCGCTGTGTCACGTTTTCCCGCTCTCGTCAAACTGGCCGCCGCGGCGGCCGTCGGCGCCACCGTCGCAGGCGGCGCGACCGCGCTCGCCGGATCGGACGCGGCCACCGCCGCGCACGGCCGCGAACCGGCCAACATCGGCCAGGTGAAGAACGACGTCAAGGCGTACTACGGCGACTGGCTCGACGCGTCCGGCAAGCACCACTACTCCGAAACCAGCCGGTTCGTCACCGACACCAAGCGCGTGGTCGCCGACGCGAAGCGGTACCTGCAGCAGAAGCTGGGGAAGGTGAAGAACCCGGCGATCGTGCTCGACGTGGACGACACGTCCGAGGTCACCTACGGCTGGGAAGCCGACAACGACTTCGGCTTCGACCCGGTGAAGCAGCAGAAAGCCATCGACGACGGCACTTTCGAGGCCAACAAGCCGGTGCTGGAACTGGCGAAGTGGGCCGCCGACCGCGGCGTGCGGATCTACTTCCTGACCGGCCGCAACGACAAGCAGGGCCCGCAGTCGCTCAAGAACCTCGCGAACGAGGGCTACCCGACCCCGGCCGGCGCGTACTTCAAGCCGAAGACCACCCCGCCGGACTACCTGCCGTGCGGGCTGACTTGCAACACCGTGCAGTACAAGTCGGGCACCCGCGCGCACATCCAGTCGACCGGCGCGCACATCGTGCTCAACCTCGGCGACCAGTTCAGCGACCTCGAAGGCGGCTACGCCGATCACCCGGTGAAGCTGCCGAACCCGATGTACTACCTGCCCTGAGTCTTTACCGGAAGCAGCCCGGGTCCCGCGCCGGGCCCGGGCCGCTCCGTCTCTTCTCAGCCGGAATACCCGGCGAAGATCCTCGAGAATTCGTACGGCTGCTGGGAAATGTTGGTGCACCGGTAGAGCGGCCCGTTGCACGCGTTCGCGTCGCGGCCGAGTTCCCAGAACGACAGCATTCCGATGTGGACACTCTGCGCGAAGCTCACCACGGCGCTGGCGTCCTTTTGGTAGAAGATCTCGTTCTGCGAATCGTTGACGCCCAGCATCGGCGTGAGCCCGACCTTCCGCCAAGCGTCCGCATCGGACAGTCCGAGCGCCGATTTCAGTTGCGCCTGCGTGGATCGCGCCGCCTGGATCGCCTTGGCCCCTTGGTCGCCGGAGCCCTGGTAGTAGTCCATCGCCATCACGTTCACCAGGTCGAGGTCGACGCCCGCGTCCCGCGCGGAGGTCACGACGTTCACTCCGTCCGAGGTGAGCCCGGTGGGAAGCACCGGCAGGGTCAGGGAAATCTTGAGCCCGGGATTGTCGTCCTGCACCTTTTTCAGTGCCTGCGAACGAAGTTTGATCGAACCGGGATCGGCGACCGCCGCGCCCTCGATGTCGATGTCGATATACTTGAGGTCGTAGGCTTTGATCACCGCCTCGTACTCGCCGGCCAGCGAATTGACGTCCCCGCACGCCTGCGCGAGCTCGACGCCGGACGCGCCGCCGAAGGAGACTTTGACGTCCCCGCCCGCCGCGCGGATCTTCGCGATCTCGTCGGACTGCCACCCCTGCCGAGGGTCGTAGGCCGCGAACCAGCTGGCCTTGCAGGCAGCTCCGGTGACGAAGCCGAGGGTGAAACTCTTGATGCCGCTCTGCGCGGACATCGAAGACAACACGGGCGACGGCCAAGCGCCCATGTCCACATAGGGCGCGAGCGCGATCGACGAGCTGCTCGCCGCGGCGCTCGGCGGGACCGCCAGTCCGGCTGCGGCCAGCAACCCGCCGAGCGCGGCCGCCAGTTTCCGGGGGGAGGGGAGACGCATAGGTGGAACCTCCACGGTGAGGACCGAGGGGCGGTGAACCCCTGTCCAAATGGTATAGACCAATAACTCCGCAGAGGCCATACTCCATTAGTAGGCCGATCCGTCCCGCTGAGCGGGATTCGCCCGTGTCATGGCGAGCCGGTGCCAGATCCTCGAACACTGCACCCCCGGCTCCGAGCCCCACCGGCAGGAGACGCACTTCACCAGCTCAACGCACTGCCGCGCGATCTTTCCCCTCCCGGCGGTCCGCCGATCTCACCGATCCTCGGACGCCAGATTCTCCGCACAGATGCTCAACAGCCCAGCCAGCCGCCGCCGCTCCGACTCCGACATCCCGGCCAGCATCCGCTCCTCGACCTCGCCCACCACTCGATGCGCGTCTCCCAGCCGAGCTTCCCCATCCGCGGTGAGCCGCACCGGCCGCGCCCGCCCAGCCGACGCCTCCTCGGCAACCGCGACCAGTCCAGCCGTCTTCAACCCGGTCAGCACATCCCGCAACGACTGCCGCGTCACAAAACACCGCCGCGCCAACTCGGCCGACGACGCCCCCGGATTCTCCGCCAAGGCGACCAGCACGGCGTACTGCGACATCGACAACCCGATCGGCCGCAACCGCTCGTCCGACACCTGCCGAAACGCCTGCTGCACCCGCTTCACGAGATACCCCGGCCGCCGCGTCGTCTCTTGACTCATGACAGGAACCTTACACATACTGCGTCTGCCAGTCAGGTCGAAGGAGGAGCCATGACGACTATCAGCACCGACGCCGACGTCGCCACCCTGGTCAACGTCTTCACCGTAGCCCCGGAAAAGCAGCAGGCCTTGGTCGCCGTCCTGACGACAGCGACGGAGGAGGTCATGCGCCACCGTCCCGGCTTCGTATCCGCGAACATCCACGCGAGCACCGACGGAACCCGCGTGGTGAACTACGCCCAGTGGGCCAGTGCCGATGCGTTCCACGCCATGCTCGCCGACCCGCACTGCCGCGAGCACATGTCCGCCGCCACGGCCCTGGCCGAGGACGACCCGCACCTGTACACAGTGGAATCCATACACCACGCCTGACGCGGGTTCGCTGCGCGCCGTCCAGCCAGGTGCTTCCCGCGTCCCGGGTCAGGCCCGCTCCGACGGGAGTTGCTCGTCGCGCGCCTTTCCTCGACCATGCTTTTCACCGCCCCACCTCCAGCCCGGCCGAGCCGCGGGCCCGCTTCCCTGAGAGGTGTCGCTGGGCGGCCTTGCTCGGGGACGCTTTCGCTGCTTGCCCCGCCCCAGCCTGGCCAACCCACCGCCTCCCGACTAACCGGCCGCCACCTCTGAACCAACCGCCCCCACTTCCGTCCGCGCTTGTCTCGGTACCTCAAACGTCTCCGGCCTGGCCGAGCTGCCGCTCCCGCCTAACTTGGCCGCCGCCTCCGTGCCCGCCGTCCCGCTTCGTTCGGCACGTGCCTCGGCGCCTCAAACGTCTCCGGCCTGGCCGAGCCGCCACTCCCGCCTCACCGGCCGCCACCGCTGAACCCACCGCCCCCACTTCCTTCCGCGCTTGTCTCGGCACCCCAAACGCCTCCAGCCCGGCCGAGCCCCACCCGGCCGGACCGAAGCCACCCCTCACCTCTTCCGTGCCACCAGCACCGTGTCCCGAACCACCGTCTCCCCGTCCGCCGCGGCCCGCTCGCGCACCTCCGCGGCCACCGAATCCCACGACTGGTCCAGCGTCTCCGCCACCTCCTCGGCCGTGAACATCATGTCCGGCATGTGCGGCCGCCCGGCGTGGTGATCCGCGGGGTCGTGCCCCACCACCAGCAGCGTCCCGCCCGGCGCCACCGCGTCCGCGAGCCGCGCGAACGCCGCCGTGCGGGCCGCCGACGGAATGTGCAGGAAATGCGACGTCACCAGGTCGAACTTCGACTCCGGCACCCATTCGGACAGGTCCGCGGCGAGCCACGTGATCCGGTCCGCCACCCCGAGTTTCGCCGCCTGCGCCCGCCCGCGGTCGATGGCCGTCGCGGAGAAGTCGACCGCCGTCACGCGCCAGCCCTGCTGCGCAAGCCACAGCGCGTCGCCGCCCTCGCCGCAGCCCGCGTCCAGCGCGTGCCCCGGTTTCAGGTCGCGAGCCTCGGTCACGAGCTGGTCGTTCGGCCGCCCGCTCCAGATTTCGTCCCGCGAGCGATACCGCTCCTCCCAGGAAGCGCGATCGAACGGCGGCGCCGCGTGCTGCTCGTTGGCCCGCGCGACCTCCCGCTCCATCTCGTGCGAGAACGGCATTTCCCGCAGCCGCACGGCTTCCGCGGCCTCCTCCTCGACCAGGTCGCCGTTGATCGCCGCCCCGGCCGTCAACCCCGCCGCGGCCGAAACCACGACCTGCGCCCGCATGTCCGTGACGTTCCCCGCCACCCACAAGCCGGGCACGGCCGTCCGGCCGGTCGCGTCCGCGGGCACCCGGGTGCCGATCACGAAACCGTTGAACTCCACCGGTTCCGGTTCGATGCCGAGCGGCGCGAGAAAGTCCGCCCGCGTCCTGGCCGGCGCCGCGACCGCCAGCGCCTCGCGCGCCACGACCTCGCCCGATTCGAGCCGCACCCCGGTCAGCTGGTCACCCTCGGCCTCGACCGCGACGACGACTCCATCCACGATCCGGATTCCGCGGGCCAGCAGCGGAGCCTCGTCGAAATCCGCGTGCGTGTGCCGGAAAACGACCACGTCGTCGCTCAGCTGCCGCCACATCAGCGCCTGGTGCAGGGTCATCGGGCCGGTCGACAACACGCCGATCGCCCGGTCTCGAACCTCCCAGCCGTGGCAGTACGGGCAATGCAGCACGTCCCGTCCCCAGCGCGCTGCCAGCCCGGCGACCTCGGGCAGCTCGTCCACGAGACCGGTCGCGACCAGCACCCGCCGCGCGTGCGTGCGCCGTCCGTCGGCCAGCGAGACCTCGAACCCGTTGTCTCCCTTGGCAATCGACGTCACCGTCTGGGCGAGCACCTCGCCGCCGTACCCGGCCAGCTCCGCGCGACCGAGCGAGAGCAGCTCGGCCGGCGGCGTGCTTTCGCGGCCCAGGTAGTTGTGCACGTGCCCGGCGGGCGCGTTGCGCGGTTCGCCGGAGTCCACGACCAGCACCGACCGCCGGGATCGCGCGAGCGCCACCGCCCCGCTGAGCCCGGCCGCACCGCCGCCGACCACCACCACGTCGTACTTCTCGTCCACTGGATCCTCCTGTCGTCCCCGTGCCACGGACTATCCGGAGAACGCGCCGACTTGACAAAGTTCTTTGCCGAAGTGGCAAATTGGGCGGCATGAGCGAAGACGACCAGGACCTCGGCGAGGTCCTGCACGCGGTCGGCCCGAGGCTGCGCGCCCTGCGCAAACAGCGCAACGCGACGCTGGCCGGCCTCTCGGAAACCACCGGGATCTCGGTGAGCACCCTGTCGCGGCTCGAATCCGGCCAGCGCAAACCGACCCTGGAGCTGCTGCTCGCCCTGGCCCGCGCCTACCGGGTCCCGCTCGACGAGCTCGTCGGCGCGCCCCCGCCCGGCGACCCGCGCTTGCACCCGAAACCGTTCGTCCGGCACGGCCGGACCTATCTGCCGCTCACCCGGCGTCCGGGCGGGCTGCGCGCGTACAAGATGCTCCTGCCGCCCGAGCCCTCCGCCGAGCCCCCGGACCTGCGGGTCCACGAGGGGTACGAGTGGATGTACGTCCTTTCCGGACAGTTGCGCCTGCTGCTCGGCGAGCACGACGTGCTCCTCCGTCCGGGCGAGGTCGCCGAGTTCGACACGCACGTTCCGCACTGGTTCGGCAACGCCGGCTCCGAGGTCTGCGAGATCCTGGCCCTCTTCGGCCCGCAAGGAGAGCGATTCCACGTCCGCGCCCGGCCTGCCTCTTGACGCATACCCATATCGGCATATGATTGCCGCATGGCACGGGCAGCGACCACCGCGGACGTCTTCAACGCCGTCGCCGAACCGCGGCGCCGGGAAATCCTGGACGTCCTGGCCGAGGGCGAACGTCCGGTGAACGACCTCGTCCGCGTGCTGGGCCTGGGGCAACCGCAGGTGTCGAAGCATTTGCGGGTGCTGCGCGAGGTCGGCGCGGTCGAGGTGCGGGACGAGGGCAGGCAACGGCTTTACCGGCTGAACGGCCGGGCCCTCAAACCGATTCACGACTGGGTGCGCCGCTACGAACGTTCCTGGGAGGAACGGTTCGCCTCGCTGGACGCCGTGCTGGACGAAATGGGCGCGACCGAGGAGGAAGACCACGACCGAGACGACGACCGGCACGGCGAAGGTGACCCTGCCCGCTGACGACCAGATCCTGATCACCCGCGATTTCGCCGCCCCGCGGCACCGCGTGTACCGCGCCTGGACCACGCCGGACCTGGTGAAGCGCTGGTGGGCGGGCAAGCACGGCACGGTGACGTCGGTGGACATCGACCTGCGAGTCGGCGGCCAATGGCGGTACGTGATGGTGGCGAACGGCGATTTCGAGGTCGCCTTTCACGGCGAATACCGAGAAATAACGCCCAATGAACGCCTCGTTCACACCGAGGTCTACGAAACCCCGGGAGCCGCGGACGTGGAGGCCCCCGTGGTCACCGTGACGTTCGCCGAAGCGGGCGACCGCACCACGGTGACCATGCTGATGGAAACGCACACCAAGGAGCTCCGCGACACCATTCTGGAGTCCGGGATGGAGGGCGGCATGCAGGAGTCGATGGACGCGCTGGAGGAAGTCGCGGTCTCGTTGGATTGAGCGGCTGACTCTGGCAACTCGGTGCTGGCCTGGGTGCGGACGTTTGCTGAATCCGCGCTCAGGCCAGACCCTGTTGTGTTCCGCATTCAGCACGACGGCTCGGTCGCGAACCATTGTCTCCAAACGGTTCCAGCCGCTGGCTGGTTGGTCGGGGGACGTCTTGGCACCGCACCGGCTGCCGATGGTGCTCGGTGTCCGCGCGATCTGCCCGGACGCCCGACTCCTCGCGCCGCAGCTGACCCCGACGGTCGGTAGCCACCACACCGCGCTCGCGGTGAAGGACGACGGGCCGTGGTTCGAGGTCGTGCCGTCGCCGATTCAGCCGTACGAGTAAAACCCCTCCCCGGACTTGATCCCGAGCTTCCCCGCGTCGACGTAGCTGCGCAGCAACTCCCGCGGCCCGGCCGGCAGATGCGGATTCTCGTCGGCGTAATGGTTTTCGATGTCCAGCACGACGTCCAAGCCGACTTGGTCCATCATCTGGAACGGCCCGTACGGCAGATGCCAGTTGATCTTGAACATCCCGTCCACGTCCTCCGGCCGGGCGACGCCCTCCGCGACGACGGCCAGCGACTCCCGTTTGATCGCCGCCCACACGCGGTTGAAGATGAAACCGACGCTTTCCTTGCGCGCCTCGAACGGATGAATGCCGAACTCCGGCAGCACCCCGAGCAGCGTGTCGAGCACGGCGCGGCTGGTTTCGCCGTCCGACATGAGGTCGACCGCGTTCGCCGTCGGCGGCATGTAGAAGTGGATGTTGCACAACCGCGATTTGTCGCGCACCTTTTCGGCCATCATCCGCGACGGATACGACGACGAGTTCGTGGCGAAGATGGCGTCGGCAGGCGCGGCCTCGTCGATTCGGCCCCACAGCGGGATTTTGAGATCCAGCCGTTCCGGCACCGCTTCCACGACGAGCCACGCGTCGCGCAACGCGTCCTCCATCGACGCCGCGTCCTCGACCCGGCCGATCTCGCCGCTGCCGCGTTTCTCGAGCACGACGGGCAACGCCTCCGCGACGTATTCCGCCGCCGCCGCGACCTGTTCGGCGTTCGGGTCGCTGATCCGGACAGTCCCGCCGCGCGAGGCGAACATCAGCGCGATGCGCCTGCCCAGCGTCCCGGCACCGAACACGGTGACCGGCCGGTCGCGGATCTGGTCGAATGTGTACGCGTACGGCATGGCGGCTCACCTTTCGATCTTGAGCCAAGAAGACCACCCGTCCCCGCCCGCCGCAATTCCGCGTCCACCGCCGGGGGACGGGCCGCGTAGAATGCGGCGGTGGTCGAGGTTCGCGAGGTTCGCCGTCTCTGTTACGACTTCGCCCGGCGCACCGGCGGAACGGTCGCCGACTTCCGCGTCCCGAACGGCACGCCGAATTTCTGGCAAGCCGTCGTCGAGTATCCGGACCGCACGATCTCGGTCGTCGCCGCCCGCGACGTCCCGGTGCTCGCGCTCGCCCGGCCTCGCTCGTTCGAGTTCGCGCCGGCCCGCGATTCCGGACCGCTCGAGTTCGCCGACGAACCGGAACTGGCCGCCGTGCTCGCGGAAACGGAGCAGTTCCGGGTGCTCACTCCAGCCGACCTCGAACGTCCCTTCGTCGCCGAAGACTGGCCACACCTCACTCGATCCAACCTCGCGTACTGGAAACCAGCGACGGTCGGCGAAGCTCTGTTCAATTACTGGGACTGACCTCCCGAACCCCGGACAGCGGGAAGGTGCCGCCGCCGGAAATCGTGACGGAGCCGGAGAACACGTCCCCGTCGACCATGCCGGTCACGCTCACCTCGAAGCGCGCCGGATCGGTCACCAACGCGGTGAAGGCCACCTCCGGCCCGTCGACCTTCCCGGACACGATGGGGACGGTCACCTTCAGTTGAGTGTCGAAAATGGACCCGGACACCGTCGAGCCGTCGGTCGTGAGGTCGAGGAGCAGGTCCTTGCTCCCCGCCGGATGGATGAACGTGACCTTCCACCTGCCGTCCGGGCCGGTTTTCCCGCTGGCGGGCCGGGACTCGTGGTCCGGGAGTGCCACGGGCGCCGGAGGTTCGCCGAGCGCCGGTTGCCCGGGTTTCACCGGGACACCCGCGGAATTCAGGAACCCCGCCATCATCCGGTAGTAGCCGACGAGGAACAGGATCTCGATGATCTCGGCGTGGTCGCGGGTCGCGGCGAGAGCTGTCCAGGTTTCGTCGGACACGAAGACATTCGCGCACAGTTCGTCGACAGCGCGCAGCACCGCGTCGTCCTCGGGCGGCCAGCTGGCGTCCGGATCGGTAAGGGCGGAGATCTCGGCTTCGGTCGCGCCCCCGCCCAGCGCGGCGGGCGCGTGGTTCGCCCATTCATAGGGCGCGTCGCACCGGAGCGCGACGCGAAGGATCGCCAGCTCGCGAATCCGCGGATGGAGTTTGCCTTGGCCCAACAGGTAAGCGCCCAGCTCGCCGGACGCCTTCATCACTTCCGGCGCGCGGGCCAGAACCTGGATCACGGTGTCCGCGCCGAGCTTCGCCAGCTTTCGCTGCTCAGGAGCCATCTCGCCGAGTCCGAGCGGCGGGATGCGGGGAATCGTGGCGTGCGGCATGTCAGTTTCCTTCCGCGGGCAGGCGAGCGAGCGCCGCCCGCGCTTCGTCGAGGCTGAGCTGTGGATGCGAATAGATGTCGATCAGCGCGCGGGCGAGCATGTTGTCGCCCGCCGGGCTGAGGATGTCCACGCCCGCCGCACGGGAAATGTGCTGATGCAGCACGGTGATCGACAACGCCATCGCGGTGCCGATCGCGGCGCGGACCTTGGCGTCGACCGTCGGCGGATCCGGCCGTTGCCGATCAGCGGCGACGAGCCGGCTCGTGCCGAGCTCGACCATCTCGTCGAACAACGGCGCGACGCCGCCTTCGACCAGCGCCCGGACGAGATAATCCCGATACGGCCCCACGGCGATGCGCGCCGCCGCCACGGGATTCGCCGTGATGCTGGCGGCCAAGTCTTCCGGCACCTGGTCGTTGAGCTGGCGGATGAGCTTGATCAGGTGCGCGTCGCACGCCTCGCGGAGTGCTTGTTTGGAGCCGAAATGGTGCCGCACCAATCCCAGGGACACCCCGGCTTCCACCGCGATGCCCCGGATCGTGGCGCGTTCGAAGCCGTGTTCGCCGAAGTGTCGCATCGCCGCGTCGCGGATCCGGGCGCGGGCGGTCAGGTCGTCGGGGTCGGTCATGACATCGTCACTATACGCATGAACAACATGCTATACCCATGTATAGCCGCCCGCCAGGGTGAACTTGCGCGAGGACGCCGTTGTCCCCGCGCTCCTGCTGGTCAGAACTGCTTTTCGCCGCCGTCGACGTAGATGTTCGCGCCGAGGATGAAGCTGCTCCGCTCCGACGCCAGGAACACCACGGCCTCAGCTACCTCGCGCGGCGTTCCCATCCGGCCGAGCGGAACCCGCGCCGCGAAACTCGCCCGCGCCTCATCGACTTTCTCCGCGCCGACCGCCTTCTCGAGCACTGGCGTGTCGATCGTCCCCGGCGAAACCACGTTGACCCGGATGCCGCGGTCCTTCAATTCGTTGGCCCAAGTCCGGGCGTAGGAACGAAGGGCGGCCTTGGACGCGGAATAGGTCCCGAACGACGCGAGGCCGTCGTCCGCTCGCACCGACGAATTCAGGATCACTGACGCGCCCTTGTTGAGGAGTGGCAACGCTTTCTGAACGGTGAAGAGCGTCCCGCGGACGTTGGTGCCGAAGACCTGGTCGAAGTGCTCCGCGGTGGTCTCCTCCAGGCTCGCGAAGGATCCCGCTGCCGCATTCGCGAAGACGACGTCAAGTCCCTTGCCGCGAGCGCGAACCGCGTCGTAAAGCCGATCCAGGTCGGCCAGGTCGGCGATGTCGCCGGGCACCGCGGTGGCCGAACCGATGGACTTCGCCGCCGCGTCCAGTGCTTCTTGGTTCCGTCCGGTGATGAAGACGTGCGCGCCCTCGGCAGCGAGCCGTTCGGCGGCAGCCAAGCCGATCCCGCTGCTGCCGCCGGTCACGACTGCTGTCTTGCCCTCGAGCTGTCCCATTTGCTGACCTCCGGGTAGTTCGGTACCGATCGGTGCTGAAGGTGACCGTAGCACTTCTGAACCGATCGGTACCGAAGGGGTATGCTGGCGGGGTGACCAGTCAGGACAAGGCGCACATCGGCCGCCCGCGCGGATTCGACGCCGACGAGGCGCTGCACCGCGCCATGCTGGTGTTCTGGGAGCGGGGCTACGAAGGGGCCAGCCTGGCCGACCTGACTGGGGCCATGGGCATCACGAAAACCAGCATGTACGCGGCTTTCGGCAACAAAGAGCAGCTCTTCCGCAAGGCCTTGGCGCTCTATAGCGAAGGCCCCGCTTCGTATGGCCCGCGGGCCTGGGCGGAGCCGACCGCCGAGAAAGTGGCTGCCGCGATACTCAACGGCGCCGTCCGGGCGACGACCGATCCCGACTGCCCGCCGGGTTGCCTTGGCGTCCAAGGCTCATTGGCAGCCGGAGAACTAGGCAATCCGGCGCGTGAACTGCTGATCGAGTGGCGAAACGCCGCTCGCCGAGCCCTCGAGAAAAGATTCCAGCGCGCCATCGCGGAACACGATTTGCCGCCGAACGCCGACGCGGCCCGGCTGGCTCGCTACGTCATGACGGTCGCGTTCGGAATCGCCGTCGAAGCGGCCAGCGGCGCGACTCGCGCGGAGCTGCAGGAAGTCGCTGACACGGCCATGCGCGACTGGCCGCCCGTCTGAGTTTCAGCGCCCGCAGTAAAGGTCGACCGCGACAGTCATCCGGGCCCGGAATTCGTCGCGCGTTTCCGCGTCGTGCTTGATCCCGATCGCGGTACTGATCAGCGTGCCAGCGACGTCGGCGGGGGAGTGTCCGCCGATCGCCTCGACGACGAGCGCGCGAAACCGCTTCGGGTATTCAGCCGGCATGGTGCCCAGCAGGTCGGGATTCGAGTCGATCAGCACGCCGATCTCCGCGGCCATCGGCCCGACGTACCGACCGGCCCAGTGATCGAACGCCTCGATCAGCCGTTCGCGCAGCGGTCGCCGCACATCGGCGAGAGCGAGCCGAGCCGCCTCGATGCTGCCGTCGAGCGAATGCCGCACGGTGGCACGGAACAGCTCCGGCTTTGAGGAGAAGTAGAGGTACAGACCAGGCCGCGAGATGTCCGCAGCCTTCGCGACGTCGTCCATCGACGCCTTGCGATAGCCGTAACGCGCGAACACCTCCAAGGCCGAGTCCAGTACCTGCGTGCGCCGATCGCTGCCCATGGACCCACTATACAAAACACGTCCACTGCGTATAGTACGAAGAGTGCCCCAACCCTCCCTAATCCGCACAGCCTTCGACGCCACCAGCACCGCCGACGACGTAGTCGCAGGACTGGACCTCGTCGGCATCCGCGCAATCGTCACCGGTGCCACGTCCGGCCTGGGCCGCGAAACAGCCCGCGCGCTCGCCTCCGTCGGCGCGGACGTCATCCTGGCCGTACGCGACACCGCCCTAGGCGCGAACGTCGCCGACGAAATCTCCGCATCCACCGGAAACCGCGCCGTCCGCGCCGCGCACCTGGAGCTGGCCGACCTGGCAACCGTCACCCGCTTCGCCGCCAGCTGGGACGGCCCGCTGCACCTGCTGATCAACAATGCCGGCGTCATGCGCCCGACCCTGGGCCGCACTCCGCAGGGTTGGGAACTGCAGTTCGCCACGAATCACCTCGGCCACTTCGCGCTGGCACTGGGCCTGCACGACGCCCTAGCCGCAGGCGCGAACCAGCGAGGAGCGGCCCGAATCGTCGCGGTGACTTCCGGCGCGCACATGTACTCACCTGTTGTCTTTGATGATCTCCACTTTACCCGCCGCGCCTACGACCCCCAACTGGCTTACGGGCAGTCGAAAACGGCCAACTCGCTGTTCGCGGTGGAAGCGACCCGCCGGTGGGCGGCCGACGGAATCGTCGCCAACGCGGTCAACCCCGGCGGAGTTTCCACTGGCCTGCAACGAGATTTCACCCAGGACATGAACGACCACCTGGACCGGCTCGAAGCCGCTGGAGTCTTCGCGTACAAAACCGTCAGCCAAGGCGCGGCCACCACTCTCGTCGCCGCGACCGCCCCGGAATTCGCCCATAACGGTGGTCATTACCTGGATGATGGCAACGAAGCCGCGACAGTTCCCGACGACGTCGACTTGACAGGCAACAGCCACGCCGTCAAACGCTGGGCCCGCGACGACGGGACCGCGCGCCAACTCTGGAACGTTTCCGCCGATCTCGTCCGGCAACGGTGAACGCGTCCACTGCCCAACACAGTAAACGTGAAGCAGGTTATTTGTTGCCGCAGGAGAGTTTCGTGGTCCGCATCCGCTAGATTTTGGCCGTGGACACGACGGACCAAGTCGCGAATCTGTGGTTGTCGTTGCGGACGGCGCACGCCATGGACCACGGTGCGGAGAGAACCGCGCTGCTGGTCGACGCGGTAAGAACGGCCGACCGCCTGCGGGAACCCCAGGCCGCGTTCCGTTCCCGTCGGATGCTCGCCGAAGCGTATCGCCTCGACGGGCAATGGGTTCAGACGCGCCGCCTGCTCTTCGAATGTCTTGACGCGTACGACCAGCGCCGGTGGCAATTCGACCGGAACGAAGAGGCCGAACTGCTTGGCTGGTACGCCTGGCTGGTCGAATGCATGGTCGACTTCCCCGACGTCAGCCTCGCCGAAATCCGGTCCTCCCTGCGAGGAGTGGAGGACCGGTACACCGCCGCCGGCTTGCCGCAGCACGAGATCTACTCGGCGCAGCGCGGAGTAGCCGCGCACCTCGGCGATTGGCCGACCGCCGACAAGGCCTACCTGCGCTGGGTCGCCACCGCGCCGACCGACGAAGACGACCGATGGCTCGACGTCATCGCGATCGACCACTACCTGGGCAAGGGAGACGTGGCCCGCGCGCGGCGAATCGCGGCCGGCATGCTGGAGAACCCTGTGTCCTCCGGCGAGCCGGTCGCGCTGGCCCGCTGCCTGATGCTGCTGCCGCTGGCCCGCGCCGGCGAATGGGACCTGGCGGCGCTGACCTTCCGCCGGATCCGGCGTGCCATGTTCGGCGAGTTCTATTCGCCGGAAAACCTCGGCCGCATCATCGAGTTTTGCGCGCTGACCGGCAACACGCTCGCAGGCGTCGACTGGCTGGCCGCGATGGCGGGTTTCGAGAAGCGGCAACGCCCGTTCGGCACCATGGAATTCGCTGCCTCGGCCGCGGTGCTGGCCAGCGCGCTGGTCCGCGCCGGCCGCGGGGATACCGTGCTGGATCTGGGACCGGACGACCCCAACACGGTCCCGCTGCGGGTTCTCGCCCGCCGCATGCGCCGCCTCGCCCTGGACCTGGCCGACCAGTTCGACCGCCGCAACGGCAACACTTTCCAAGGCGACCGGATCCGCGCCCGTCTCGCCGCCGAGCCGCTCACCGACTTCCTGCCGCTCGAACCGACCAGCCGCCCGCCGCTGAATCTCCTGCCGCCGCCCGGACTGTCCGACGAGGCTCTCCTCGCCCGCGCGGAATGGCACGACCTGCGCTGCGAGGCCGACGAAGCACGCGCCTGCCTGACCCTCGTGCCCGACGACCTCCCTCCGCACCTCTCCGCGCGACTGATCGAGCTGCGAGCGAAGTTCTTCCAGAGCGAGGAAACCGAACCAGCGCTGCGTTACGCCATCGACCTCCACTACCGGTACCACGACGAACCCCGCGCCCTGCTCGCCGAATGCTGGCTCAGCCTGTGGACAGCCCACGCCGGCCGCCCCGACGAAGCCGTCGCGAGCGCCGCGGCCGCCGTCGAACAACTGCGCCGCTCCGGCAACGACACCCATTGCGCCTGGGGCGAATACTGGCTGGCCTATCTCCTCGCCAGCCAAGGCGCACACGCCGACGCACTAGCCGCATTAGCGCGCGGCCAACGACACGCCGAGGCAGCGTCCGACCATTTAGCGCGAGGCACGCTCTTGATTCTCGACGCCACGCTACGCCCGTCGCTCGCCACTGCGACAGCCGCGCTGGACGCACTCATTACCGCACGCGCACCGGAAAAAGCCTTGGAGGCACTAGAACAACTCACACACCATGACGGATACCTTGAGGTCCTCGACAGCATCTTAGCCGCCCCGCCCCCAGGAATGCCTCGCTTGATCGGGCGAATGCGCTACCTGCGCGGCTGCTCCCGGCCCAACCCCGCGGACTCCGTCGACGACTTCGCCGAAGCCATCGGCCAAGCCGCCCTGCGCGGCGAGGACACCGCCGAACAGTGGCATCAGCTGGCCCAAGCCAACCTCGCCGCAGGCCGCTACGAAGACGCCGTCGACGCAAGCCAACGCGCCACCGAACTGCTCGCCCCTGAAAGCGACGCCAGCGACCAAGCCAGATACCTGCTGGCAGACAGCTACCGCCACCTAGGCGACCACCGCGCGGCCCTCCGAGAATACCGCCGCCTCGCCGACGGCGACGGCCCACTCGCGGCGCAAGCCTTCGTCGCCGGCGCAGCCTTGCTGGAACAACTCGGCCTCACCGACTAGCCGAGCTGACCACTTCGCCCAAGCCGCGCCCTCGGACCCCGGCCCATCGCTGCTCACCAGCCGACCGCTCCGGGCTCCCACACTCTCTCGCCACTAAACGGCGAAAGCCCACCCACCACGAAATCTATTCGGAAACACCCTCACCCCGCGAGGCAGCACAGCTTCTCTTCCGAGACGCTCCCGCGCAGGTCAGGCAGTCGGCCGCCCCGCCCCCGCGTAGTCGTCGCCAGGCTTCCGATACGGATGAACCTGCACCGCCTGCCCAGTCTGCGGCGCGTCGATCATCTGCTGATTCCCGATGTAAAGCCCGACGTGGTGGATCTTCGTAGCGGGCGCACCGTAGAAGATCAAATCGCCCAATTGAGGTTCGCTCACATGGGGGATGCTGCGGAACTGCGTGTCCGCCGTCCGCATCAGCTTGACGTTAGCGCTCGCGTAAGCCGCGGTGGTCAAACCGGAACAGTCAAACCCGGGGTCGGCGTCGCGAGTGCCGTTGCCGCCCCAGACGTACGGCAGCCCGATCTGATCGATCGCGAAGTCGACCGCCGTAAGCACCGCCGGATTGGGCGGCTGATCACTCTGGCCGACCGTGCCGTAGACGTTGGTAGTCGCAAGAGTCCGATGCAGCACGACCGGTGCCGGCTCTAACGTGGCGACCCCGTTCCACCAGTCCGTCGCCAAATCGCGGCCATTCGCGCAGAGAGCACGGCCAGCCGTGAGCGCCGAGTCGTCGATGTTCTGAATATCCGGCTTGCCGCCGGACGCACTGCGCTGCCACTTGCTCCACACCGCGGGCGAGAGCTGCAACGGCCCGGCCGCCCCCGGTGTCGACACCGGCCGGTGATAAAAGTCGAGAACCTCCACCGTGCCAAGCGGTTTCGCGAGAGTCCCGTTTTCCCCGACTCGATCACCCTGCGCCCGCCCGTGATCGCTGGTGACCTTCCCGATCGCAGCGAGAGTGATCCAAGACAGGTGACAGTCAGGCTGTTCCTTGCTGAGCGTGACGGTCGCCTGCGCATACCCGTTCATCGCCCGCAACGGAATGTCGAGCCACTGACTAGTCCGCGAAGCCCACGCCCCGAACTCCCCAGCCCGCGGCACCCCAGGCTGAGTAGGCACCACAGACGTGGGCGCAACAGAGGCGGACGACGAAGCACTGGGCCTCAACGACGACGTCGCCGCGACACTTCCGGAGTCCGCCTCACCGACATCACCGCCCGGCAAAACCCGCACCGCGACAACCAACGCCGCCACAACCACCACAACCGCCGCCAACACCACCGCGGCGCGCCGATTCCGTGCGAGAAAACCCTGCCCCGTAGAACGCGCGCCCGCTTCGCCCTCCGACGCCCGCGCCGATTCGCCACTAAATGGCGACTCGCTGGTCAGCGCAGTCGCATCACCACCAGCAGGCGAGCTGGCCGCCCGAGATACGTCGCCACCCAGGGACGACGCCCCGGTCACGTCAGACGCCTCGTCGCTGAGCGGCGACCCGCTGGCCGGTACGGCCATGTCGCCACTGACCGGCGACTCGCTAGCCAAGTCCACGGCACCGCCACCCAACGGCGACTCCCCGGTCACCTCGGCCGCCCCACCACCCCGCGACGACCGATCAGCCAGCCCGGAGGTCTCGCCACTCAGCGGCGACACCCTGGTCGAAGCCGGATTTTCGCCTACCAACGCCGACGAACCATCCACGGCCAAACCACTTGAGCCAACCGTTTCGCCGTTCAGTGGCGAGACCTCATTCGCGGACGGATCGCCGGGGCCACCCGTGGGGCCACTCAGCGGCGAGGCCCCGCCCGCGGCCGAACCACTCGAGCCAGCCAATTCGCCATTCAGTGGCGAGACCCCGCTCGCGGACGGATCACCGGAGCCAACCGATTCGCCATTCAGTGGCGAGACCTTGTTCGCGGACGGATCACCGGAGCCATCCGGTTGGCCGCTCGGCGGCGACGTGCCGTCGACGCCCGGACCGCTCGAGTCGACCGTTTCGCCATTCAGCGGCGACGCACCGTCGACGCCTGAACCACTCAAGCCACTCGTTTGGCCACTCAGCGGCGACGTGCCGTCCACGCCCGGACCGCTCGAGCCGACCGTTTCGCCATTCAGCGGCGACGCCCCGCCCATGCCCGAACCACCCGAGCAACCCGATTCGCCCCCAACCGGCAACGCCCCCGAGCCCTCAGTCTCCCCACCGCCCACACCCGCCGCACCAGGCGTGACCTGCGATTCGCCATCCAGCGGCGACCCCCCGCCCCGCCCCATCACCGGCCCCCGGCGAGTCTCGACAGCACGAACTCCCGCAGCGCGTCCAGCTCCGTGTCCACTGCCACCTCGACCGGCCGTCCCGTTGACCTGCTCGGCACCGCCCTCCGGTCGACGATCGTCATGCCGCGGGTCGGGCCGAAGCCGGAGTCGATGTCGACCGGGTAAGTCTCCGTGTGCAGGAGACCCGGACGGATCGCCTCGGCGACGGCCACCGCGTCGTGCAGGACGATGCCTTCGTAGCCGAGCACCTGCCGGTAGTGCGCGAGGTAATCCGGCGTGAACGAGTTCAGCGCCTGCCCGATCGGGCCGGACGCGGCGAGTTTCGCCAGCCACGTGCTGTCGACCGCGCACCGGTGAGTGAGGTCGAGGGGGACCATCACGCACGGGACGTCGTCCTCGGCGAGCACGCGCCGTGCCGCGTCCGGGTCGGCCCAGATGTTGAATTCGGACACGGCGGTCGAGTTGCCGAGCGTGATCGCGCCGCCCATCAGCACGATTCGCGCGATCTTCGAACGCACACCGGGGTGGGCCGCGAGCAGGGCGGCGATGTTCGTGAGCGGGCCGATCGGCGCGATGGTCACCGGTTCGTCCGAGGCCTCGAGCAGCGAGACCATCAGGCTGACCGCGTCGGACTTCTCGAGCGGGCGGGTGGCGTCGGGCAGCGAAGCGGCGTGCCCGGAAAGTCCGTCGGAGCCGTGCACGGTGCTCGACCGGTGCAGTTCGCGGTAGAGAAGGGGCCGTGCGGCACCCGCGGCAACCGGTACGTCCGGGCGGTCGCACAACTGCAGCAGCCGGCGCGCGTTCGAGGTTGTCGTGGTCAGCGGAACGTTGCCGAAAACCGTCGTCACGGCCAGCAGGTCGACGTCCGCCGACCTCGCGGCCAGTGCGATCGCGAAAGCATCATCGACGCCGGGGTCGGTGTCGATGATCAGCTTGGTCCCCATCCTGCTCCCCTTGCCTGTGGCCGGCCGTCATCCACAGGTTACGGTCAGAGGCATGACGTCGATGTGGGGTGCGCCCGCGTTGTCGCGCGTGCGCGCCTGGCGGCGGGCCCGGCGGGACCCGCACCAGGCGAAGTTCCTGACGGCCGACTCGCTGCGCTGGGTGCTGCGCAACCGCGCGTACACGCCGTGGTACCTCGTGCGCTACTACCGGCTGCTCAAATTCCGCATCGCGAACCCGCACATCATCCTGCGCGGCATGGTGTTCCTCGGCAAGAACGTCGAGATCCACTGCCGTCCCGGATACGGCCGGATGGAGATCGGCCGCTGGGTGCACATCGGCGACGGCAACGCCATCCGCTGTCACGAGGGGTCCCTTCGCATCGGCGACAAGTCGGTGTTCGGGCGGCAGAACGTGATCAACTGCTACCTCGACATCGAGCTCGGCGCCGCCACGCTCGTCGCCGACTGGGTGTACATCTGCGACTTCGACCACGTGACCGCGGACATCCACGTGCCGATCAAGGACCAGGGCATCGTCAAGTCGCCGGTCCGGATCGGCCCGGACACGTGGCTCGGCACGAAGGTCAGCGTCCTCAAGGGCACGCGTGTCGGCCGCGGAAGCGTGCTCGGCGCGCACGCAGTGGTGCGCGGTGACATCCCGGACTACTCGATCGCGGTCGGTTCACCAGCCCGGGTGGTCCGCAACCGCGAGGACGACTACGCCGCGGATGCGGCCCGGCGCGAGGCGGTCGCCGACATGGCGCGCAAAGCGAACAAGGCACTGCAGAAAACGCTCGGCGACAGCTGACGCAGCCATCCCGCGAGTGGAGTCCGGCGGCGAAAATGGCCTGACAGCGTCGATAGCCTCGCCATATGAGCGAAGCCCTGGATCGGCACGTCGCCGCCTTCAACAACCGTGACCTTCAAGCGCTCCTCGACGGCTTCACCGACGACGCGGTCTGGATCACCGGCAGCAGCGTCGCGCGCGGACGCGACGAGCTCACAGAGTTGTTCAGCGGTGCGATGGAACAACTTCTCCCGACGTTGACGGTCGAGAACGTCCTCGCGGACGGTGACCAGGTCGCCGCCCAATTGACCGAACGGCTCACCCACAACGGCGAGGAGCACGTTTTCGCCATCGCCGGCTTCTATCGGTTGTCCGGAGACCGCATCAAGTCGGCGAAGATCTACCGCGAGGGCAGCGCCGAGCTCGACTGAACGGTGTTGCCGTTTTTTGGCGAATCGCGCTGACCTGCGTAAACGATCCCGTATCAGGCTCGATCAGCCGCTCGGTGGCAGGAACCGAACTGTCTGACTGCCCTCGGCCGAGGCCGCCGATGAGAGGGCTCCGACAGTGGCGTTGCCGTTACGTCGGCGATGAAAGCGGTCTTCGCTACGGTGTAAGCGGCGCGGTCGGTACGGAAGCGAGGGGCGAGTGAACGCTTCAGCGTCGCTCACCGGTGAGCGGTGTCCGGGGGCGCAGGAAGCCCTGAACGCGAGTACCCGGGCGAGATTCACATTGTCGGCGGCGCAGGCGTAAAGGCGATCCGGGTGGGGTTCCGGGAGGCCGAGCGAAGTCTATCGGCCAGGAATGCCGAGATCGCCTTCGTACCGGTAGCCGATTCGCCGCAAACTGGCGACAACAGCGGGCGGGTCGTCGCGGGGGTAGCGAGCTCGATGATCGGTTTAGCGGTCAGGCCGGGGACCGCGGTGCTGCCAACATGCTCGACGCGCCGCGCAAGTGCGCAGCGGCGTCTCAGAGCAGGAAGTGGAACAACGGACTCCCCGGCTCCACCCGCTCCACCTGCAGCGGACTCTTCCCCAGCCGCGCCAGGAGCCCCGGCAGGTCCGCACGTCGCGGGATTTCGACGCCGATCAGCGCCGGGCCGATCTCCCGGTTGTTGCGCTTGATGTACTCGAACCGCGTGATGTCGTCCTCCGGACCGAGGATTTCGTCAAGGAAACGTCGGAGCGCCCCGGGTTCCTGCGGGAAGCTGACCAGGAAGTAGTGCTTCAGCCCCTCGTGCATCAGCGAACGTTCGAGGATTTCGCTGTACCGGCTGACGTCGTTGTTGCCGCCGGACACGACGCACACCACCGTCTGCCCCGGCTCGACCTGAACGCTGGTTCCGAGCGAAGCGGCCGCGAGCGCACCCGCGGGTTCGGCGATGATGCCGTCCGACTGGTACATCGACAGCATTTCCGTGCACACCGCGCCCTCGTCGACGGACGTCAGCTCCGCTCCGCTGTCCCGGATCAGCGGGAACGTCACCCGGCCGGCCTCGCGCACCGCGGCACCGTCCACGAACGGGTCGACCGCGTCGATCCGCACCGGTTCGCCCGCTTCGAGAGCCGCTGCCATGCACATCGCACCTGCCGGTTCGACGCCGACGACCCGGATCTCCGGATGCCGCTCGCGCACCCACGTCGCGATCCCGGCCAGCAGCCCGCCGCCGCCAACCGGCACCACCAGGACATCCGGCACGAAGCCGAGCTGCGAAACCACTTCAAGCGCGACAGTGCCCTGACCGGCCACAGTGCGCACGTCGTCGAACGCCGGCACGAGCGTCGCCCCAGTGCGGTGGGCGTCGTCTTTCGCCGCGGCGAAAGCGTCTTCGTACGTCTCGCCGACAACGATGACCTCAATGTGCGCGCCGCCGAGCGCCGCAATGCGCTCGCGCTTCTGCCGAGGCGTCGTGCCCGGCACGTACACGCGACCATTCGCCCCTAAACGGCGACACGCGTACGCGACACCTTGCGCGTGGTTGCCCGCGCTCGCGCATACGACACCGCGCGCCCGCGTCTCCGCGTCGAGCTGCACGATGAAGTTGTACGCGCCGCGGATCTTGTACGAGCGGACCGTCTGCTGGTCTTCGCGCTTAAGCCAGACGCGCGCGTCTACGCGGGACGAGAGGCGCGCGTTGGGCTCTAGGGGCGTGCGTGTGACCACGCCCGCGAGCCGTTCGGCGGCCTGCTCGACCAGTTCTGCGTTCACCGTGTCGATGTCGTGCACTCGGGTGAATGTACTTCGCACCCGGTGAACACGTCCGGGGCACTCACGTCACCGACCGCGTTCACGTCTTCGGCACCGCCGGGTACGGGACGAAGGTGCTGGTGTTTTCGTCCACCGTGAGCGGTTTGCCGATCGCCGGAAACGCGCGTTGCGAACAGGCCGGCCGGTCGCACACCTTGCACCCCATGCCGATCGGCGTCGCGGCGGCGGGTTCGTCCAGGTCAAGGCCGGTCGAGTAGATCAGCCGGCCCGCGTGCCGCAGTTCGCAGCCGAGGCCGACGGTGAACGTCTTGCCCGGACTGCCGTAGCCGCCGATATTGCGCGACACCGTCCGCGCGACCCAGAAGTACCGCTTGCCGTCGGGCAGCGCGGCGATCTGCGTGAGGATCTTGCCCGGCGAGGTGAAGGCCTCGTAGATGTTCCACAGGGGACAAGCGCCGCCGACGCGGGAGAAGTGGAAACCCGCCGCCGACTGGCGTTTCGACATGTTCCCGGCCCGGTCGACCCGCACGAACGAGAACGGCACGCCGCGCTGCTTTGGCCGCTGAAGAGTCGACAGCCGGTGGCACGTGGTCTCGAACCCGACGCCGAAGTGGTCGCAAAGCCGCTCGATGTCGTACCGGAACTCCTCGGCCGCGGCCAGGAACGGGCCGTACGGCAGGATCAGCGCGCCGGCGAAGTAGTTCGCCAGGCCGACGCGCGCGAGCGTCCTCGCGGCCGGGCCGGAAAACGCCCACGAATCCGCGAGTTCGGTGATCAGGTCGTCGTATTCCAGCAGCGCGATCTGGGACGCCATCCGGAACGCCTGCTGCCCGACGCGCAGGCTTGGCGCCAGCCGCAACACCCGCGTCGCCGGTTCGTACCGATGCTGTTCACCTGCGGATTCGTTGATGCCCTCGTTCGTCACGTCGACGCCGTAGCGCTGCCACAGCCGTTCCTTGAGCGACCCGAGCACCGACCCGCGCCGCAGCGGGATCTGCGCGGCCATCTTCTCCGCCCGCTCGTCCAGTTCGGCGACGTAGTTCTCCCGCTCGTAGAAGAAGTCGCGGACCTCCTCGTGCGGCAGCGGTGCGGCGGCGCTCCCGTGCAGGCCAAGGCCGTTTTCCGTGGTCAGCGCAGCGGTGCTCTCGACGGCGTTGCGGTAGCTGCGGTGCAGCTTCACCAGCGCCTGTGCGATCGACGGCAGGTTGCTGGCCAGGTCGTTCAGCTCGCTCATGGTCGCTTCGACGCCCACAGCCTCGTCGAGCAGGGCTTCCTTCACGTCGGCGACGAGCCGCGAGGTGTCGTTGTTGGCGAAGAACTCGGTGTCGACCCCGAACGCCTGCGTGATCCGCAGCAGCACGGGCACGGTCAGCGGGCGCGAGTTGTGCTCGATCTGATTGAGGTAACTGGGTGAGATCTCGAGCACACGGGCGAGATCCGCCTGGCTCATCGACCGGCTTTCGCGAAGATGCCGCAGTCGCGCCCCGGCGAAAGTTTTGTCCATGAGTGCTCCGTCCGGCCGGAAGGTTTCCGGGCCTGAACGATTACGTGAACGATCAAGCCCGCGAATTTTCGCTGCGGTTGCGAACCGCCGATTCGCAACCTTTGCAACATGCTAGGCAAACTTCGCAGAAATTGGCAAATTGGAGCGGTAGACCAGGTTTTCCTGCTCGTGTCAGGGTCGGGACCAGGCAAGGCGAGCAATCGCAAACTTCGCAACACGGGAGAGTCCGATGACCGAGCAGGCCAATCAGCTCGAGCAGGCGGCGGCCGAGCTGGCCGAGCAGTGGAAGACCGACCCCCGCTGGGCGGGTGTCCAGCGGACCTACTCCGCCGCCGACGTGGTGAAGCTTCGCGGTTCTGTCGTCGAAGAGCACACCCTCGCCCGCCGCGGCGCGGAGAAGCTGTGGGAGCTGCTGCACAGCGAGGACTACGTCCACGCGCTGGGCGCGCTCACCGGCAACCAGGCCGTGCAGCAGGTGCGCGCCGGCCTGAAGGCCATCTACCTGTCCGGCTGGCAGGTCGCCGCCGACGCCAACCTCGCCGGCCAGACCTACCCGGACCAGAGCCTCTACCCGGCCAACTCGGTCCCGGCCGTCGTCCGCCGCATCAACAACGCGCTGGGCCGCGCCGACCAGATCAACTGGGCCGAGGGCAACGGCGACATCGACTGGTTCGCCCCGATCGTCGCCGACGCGGAAGCCGGCTTCGGCGGTCCGCTGAACGCGTTCGAGCTGATGAAGGGCATGATCGCGGCCGGTGCGGCGGGTGTGCACTGGGAAGACCAGCTGGCGTCGGAGAAGAAGTGCGGCCACCTCGGCGGCAAGGTCCTCATCCCGACCAAGCAGCACGAGCGCACCCTGAACGCCGCCCGGCTCGCCGCCGACGTGCTGAACGTGCCGACCCTGGTCGTCGCCCGCACCGACGCGCAGGCCGCGACCCTGCTGACCAGCGACGTCGACGAGCGCGACCGCAAGTACCTCACCGGCGGCCGCACCTCCGAGGGCTTCTACGAGGTCAACAACGGCATCGAGCCGTGCATCGACCGCGGCCTGGCCTACGCGCAGTACGCCGACCTGCTGTGGATGGAGACCTCCACGCCGGACCTCGAGGTCGCCCGCAAGTACGCCGAGGCGATCAAGGCGCAGTACCCGGACCAGATGCTGGCCTACAACTGCTCGCCGTCGTTCAACTGGAAGAAGCACCTCGACGACGACACCATCGCGCGGTTCCAGCGCGAGCTCGGCGCCATGGGCTACAAGTTCCAGTTCATCACGCTGGCCGGTTTCCACGCGCTGAACTACTCGATGTTCGACCTGGCGCACGGCTACGCCCGCAACGGCATGAGCGCCTACGTCGACCTGCAGGAGCGCGAGTTCGCTTCGGAGGAGCGCGGCTACACCGCGACGAAGCACCAGCGCGAGGTCGGCACCGGCTGGTTCGACCTGGTGTCCACCGCGCTGAACCCGGAGAGCTCGACCACCGCGCTCAAGGGTTCGACCGAAGAAGACCAGTTCCACTGACGAACCCCCGCGGGCCGGCGATTCCGGTCGCCGGCCCGCGCCCTTCCTTTCCCCCTTCGCGGAGGTACGAGATGGCTGACACGTTGAACACCCGCCTCGAGGTCACCGGGCCCGCCGATGGCCGGTTCGCCGAGATCCTCACCCCGGCAGCACTGGACTTCGTAGCCAAACTCGACAACACCTTCGCCGGACGCCGCCGCGAACTCCTCGACGAGCGCCGCCGCCGTCGCGAGCGGCTGCAGTCGGGGGAGGAGCAGCTGGACTTCCTGCCCGAGACGCGGTCGATCCGGGCGGACGAGAGCTGGCACGTCGCCCCGGTCGCGCCCGGCCTGGAGGACCGGCGCGTCGAGATCACCGGCCCGACCGACCGGAAGATGACGGTCAACGCGCTCAACTCCGGTGCGAAGGTGTGGCTGGCGGACTTCGAGGACGCGACCTCGCCGACCTGGCACAACGTCATCGACGGCCAGCTCAACCTGTTCGACGCCATCCGCCGCAACATCGACTTCACCACCGAGGCCGGCAAGCGCTACACGATCGGCGACGACCCGGCGACGATCGTCGCCCGCCCGCGCGGCTGGCACCTGGTCGAGAAGCACATCCGCATCGACGGCCGCCCGGTTTCGGCGAGCCTCGTGGACTTCGGCCTGTACTTCTTCCACAACGCCCGGCAGCTCCTGGCCCGCGGCAGCGGCCCGTACTTCTACCTGCCGAAGCTGGAAAGCCACCAGGAAGCGCGGCTGTGGAACGACGTGTTCCTGCTGGCGCAGAAGGAACTCGGCATCCCGCGCGGCACGATCCGCGCGACCGTGCTGATCGAGACGATCACCGCGGCCTTCGAGATGGACGAGATCCTCTATGAACTGCGCGAACACGCGGCCGGCCTCAACGCCGGACGCTGGGACTACATCTTCAGCGTCATCAAGAACTTCTCGGCGCACGGTGCCGACTTCGTGTTGCCGGACCGCGCCCAGGTGACGATGACGGTCCCCTTCATGCGCGCCTACACCGAACTGCTCGTCAGCACCTGCCACCGCCGCGGGGCGCACGCGATCGGCGGCATGGCGGCGTTCATCCCGAGCAAGGACCCGGTCGTCAACGAAAACGCGCTGGAGAAGGTCCGCCAGGACAAGGAACGCGAGGCAGGCGACGGCTTCGACGGCTCGTGGGTCGCGCACCCCGGCCTGGTCCCGGTGTGCCGCGAGGTGTTCGACCGCGTGCTCGGCGGCTGGCCGAACCAGCTCGGCAAGCTGCGCGAGGACGTGAAGGTCGACGCTTCGGACCTGCTCGACGTCGCGAGTGCCGGCGGCGAGGTCACCGAAGCGGGGGTGCGGGCGAACATCAACGTCGCCCTCCGCTACATCGACTCCTGGCTGCGCGGCACTGGTGCCGCCGCGATCCACAACCTCATGGAGGACGCCGCGACGGCCGAGATCGCGCGGTGCCAGGTGTGGCAGTGGATCCGCAACGGCACGAAGCTCGAGGACGGCACGGCGCTGACCCACGAGCTGGCCGTCGAATTCCTGGACGACGAACTGGCGAAGGTCCGCACCGACCTCGGCCCGTCGGCCCGCCTCGACGACGCCCGCGAGATCTTCACCGAAACCGCCCTCGGCGAAAAGCTGCCGAGCTTCCTCACGACTGTCGCCTACGCCCGCTACCTGACCGAGCGGTGACAGGCTCCGGTCGCCAGTGACCTGACCACCGGCGACCGGTTACCCAGCACCACTTTTTGGGAGGGTGCTGGGACGGGTCCGGTGGCGGAGGCTCCCCGCCACCGGACCCGGGTCTTTCCGGACCCGCGCTCTTTCGCCGCTGAGTGGCGAGAGGCGCGGGTTTCGGTTTTCGCGGGGTTCTTGGCGCTCTGGGCCGGGGCTTTTGCTTAGCCTGCTTCCGGTTTCACTCGGCCCCCCGCTCGTGCCCGTTTGGAATCTCGGATGCTGCTCGAGCTGTTGCCGTGGTCGCTCAGCGGCGAATCCCTGCCCAGCGCTAGACCTCGCTCAAGCACGACCCTCCTTCGGTGCCGGGACCCCTTCCGCTGCCGGTACTCGATTCGGACGTGCCATCCGACGCCGCCGTCAGACTCGTCCGAACTGCGCTAAGCCCATGCCAGGTTAACCTCGTCCGCCCCGCCCAATCGGAGCCCAGACCCGTTAATCGCGCCCAGTCGTCGCGCTCGCGAGCCGAACGATCCCGCCGAAAGTCTGCCTCCCTGCCCTGTCCTGCCAGTGCGAACGGGCCGCGCCGAACGGGCTGCGCCGAACTCTCCAGCTCCGACCTCGCTCGCCCGAACCGCTGTTGCCGCTCAGTGGCGAATACCTGGTCAACGCCACTTTCCCAGCATCGATCACCCGGGTAGCCGCCGCGACTCGCTTCCGCTCGAGGTCACTCTCGACAGCTCCCGCCCACCCGCCGAACACCCCTTGCTTATTTGATTCGACATACATATATTGCACATGTAACTACCTGGGGGAGCGTCACCGGCGAGTTGCCGGGCAGCTTCCGATCTGACTCGCACCCGGAGAAACCATGCACTGGCTTTACCTCGGCATCGCCGTGTTCTTCGAGATCGCCTTCGCGCTCGGAGCCAATGCCACGGACGGATTCACCAAACTGTGGCCGTCGGTGTTCACGCTGGTGATGGCAGCCGGCGGCATCTTCTTCCTCAGCCGAGCCCTGCTGACCTTGGACGTCGGCGTCGGCTACGCGATCTGGACCGGTCTCGGCTCGGTCGGCATCGTCCTGCTGGGCGCGCTGATCTTCAAAGAGAAGCTCAGCTGGCGCAAGCTCATCGGCTTCGGCCTGGTGATCGTCGGCATCGTTGGCCTCCAGCTGACCGGTGCCTGACCACCGTCTTCCCGCTCCCGAAAGGATTTCCGCCATGTCCGTTCAGCCCGAAGCCGCACCGGTCATCGTGCCGGGAAAGGCGCAGACCACTCGCCGCGCATGGGGCATTCTCCTCTTCGCTGGAGTCTGCGAAATAGCGTTCGCCGTCAGCACTGACGGCAGCCGCGGCTTCACCAACCTGCCGTGGTCGATCGCCACGGTGGTCGCCGCCGCGGCAACGATCTTCACGCTCAGCCTGGCCTTGCGCACCATCGACGTCGGCGTCGGCTACGCGGTCTGGACCGGCATCGGCGCGAGCGGTGCCGCGATCTTCGGCGCGATCATCTTCGGCGAAAGTCTGGGACCGCTGCGCATCCTGTTCCTGGCAGTGATCATCGCCGGAGTCATCTGCCTCAAACTCGCCGGAGGCTCAACCGATTCGGCGAAGACTGACGACTGACCGTATCCACCCGACGTCCCACCGAACCCCATCAATCGGCACGGAACTCGCCGATTTCTGGCCAACGCGAAGACGTTTGTCACTACGCTGCACCGGCGCGGCACCACTGTTTGCGACGAACCTGGAGGCCAGCCGAATGCCCATGGCGACAGTCAACGACCGCCCGATCTTCTTCGCCGACACCGGGGGAGACGGACCGGCTTTGCTCCTGGGCCACGGCTACTTCCTGGACCACTCCACCTTCTCACCGCAAGCAGCGGCGCTCGCGCCGGAGTGGCGTCTGATCACCTGGGACGCCCGCGGCCACGGGCAAACCCCAGACGAGTCCGACGCGCTGTACACCTATTGGGACCAAGCCAGAGACGCGCTCGGCCTGCTGGACCACCTGGGCATCGAACGCGCCGTCGCAGGTGGACTGTCCCAAGGAGGCTTCACGGCACTACGCATTGCGTTGCTGGCACCCGAACGTGTCGCAGGCCTGGTGCTGTGGGACACCGAAGCGACACCGTGCGATCCAGCCGACAAGGCAGCCTACGGCGAGATGTTCGCCGCCTTGCGCGAATACGGCCCAATTGATGACCTCATCATACCCCTGTCGACGCAATTGCTTGGAGAGTCCGACCTGCGTGCCGAGCTACGCGCACGATGGCGTGCCGCACCCGCGCTCCCGCTTGGCCTGGCTGCGCACTGCCTGCTGGAGCGAGACGACGTCTCGGACCGCTTGAACGAAATCACCTGCCCGACGTTGCTGATGTGGGGCGAACAAGACGTCTCACTCCCGCGCGACCGCATGGACCTGCTGAGCGAGCGCCTCCCCAACGCCAGCGATGTGCAGGTAATCCGCGGCGCGGCCCACACGCCGACCCTGACTCATCCAGAGCAGGTCAACCCGTTGCTGCGGCAGTTCCTGCAGACATTGGCCTGACCGACTCCGCCTGGCTCCCCAGGTCACCGCGCAACCAGAATGCCGAGTCCTCGCACCGGTTCAACACCACCCAGATCAACCACGGTTCAGGCGATGAGGGGCTTGACGAGCGCCCAATTGCATGCACGCACATGTGCTATACAAGAGGTCTCGGCGTCACTTCTCGATGCCGGACAAGGCTTTGCCGGAGAGGTCGTTCGCGTGACCACCACACCTTCCCCTGGCCGCAAGCAGGCAGGGGCGAAACTCACCACCCTCGGCGCGATGTGGCCCCGCATGGTGGCACTGCGCAGCCGCATCGACCACGAGGTCGAACAAGCCTTGCAACGGCAGCTGCACCTGGGATTCTCGGAATTCGTCGCCCTCATGTCGCTGGCCGGTCGCCCCGACGGCGAACTCCGCATGCAGGAACTCGCGGACGCGACGTCGCTCAACCAAAGCTCCGCGACCCGCCTGGTCGGCCGGCTGGAGCGGACCGGCCTCACCGAACGCCGCCTCTGCGAGCACGACCGCCGCGGCGTCTACACCGGAATCACCGACGCCGGACGAACCACGTTGCGCAAAGCCGTCCCGATCTACGAAGCCGCGCTGGCGAGCGCTTTCGACCGGATGGCAGCAGACCCCGACTACCGCGACCTCATCGCCGCCGTCGACCCCCGCTGACAAGCACCCTGACCAGGCATTCGCCACTGAACGGCGAATCCCGCGAACCGCGGCCGGCCGGCGTTTCCTACACCTCGAACGCGTTGCCGGTCGCGATCTTGGGCCGTCCCAACTCTACCGGCTCGCCGACTCGAGCCTTCCGGTAAACCTCGACGGTCGCCTCCGCGATCCGTCCCCAATCGAAGTCCGCACCAAGACGGGCCTGCGCCGCACGCGCCCGCCGGGTCGCGGCCGGAACGTCGCTCAAGACCGTCACCACGGACGAGGCGAGGCCAGCGACGTCACCCGGCGCGAAAGCCAAGCCGGTCTCCCCGTCGATGACCACCTCGCCGAGCCCGCCCGCGGTCGACGCCACCAGCGGTGCTTTCGCCGCGGCAGCCTCCAGCGCGACGATCCCGAACGGCTCGTACCGGCTCGGCAGCACGACCGCGTCGGCCGCGGCCAGGAGAGCGCGCAGGTCGCGGTCGGAGAGATGGCCGACGAAGTCCACCGCCCGGCGAATCCGCAGCTTGCGAGCCTGCGCGACAAGCTCGTCGTGATGTCGCCCTTTTCCGGCGACGACCACCCGGGTCCCCGGGAACCGGCGGCGGATCCTGGGCAACGCCGCCAGCAGGTCTTGCACGCCCTTTTCCCACTCCAACCTGCCGAAGAACAGCAGGAACGGAGCCCCGTCCGGACTGTGCTGCTCCCGCATCCGCGCGACTTCGCCGGACGACACCCGCCAGCTGCGTCCCTCGATGCCGTTGTGGATCACCGCGACGTCAGCCGGGTCGATCTCGAAGAGGTGCGCGACTTCCTTGCGCATGGCCTGCGAACAGGTGATCACCGCGTCGGCGCGGTTGGCCAGCCACCATTCGACCGAATGCACCTGCTGGTTGAGCGGATGCGACAGCCACCCCGAATGCCGCCCCGCTTCCGTCGCGTGAATCGTCCCGACGAGCGGCACCCGAGCAGCCTCGGCGACCGCGATCGCCGGATGGGTGACCAGCCAGTCGTGCGCATGCACGACATCGGGCTGCCACGTGCGGAGCAAATCCTGCGCCGCCCGGATCATGGCGTGGCCCATCGCGAGCGTCCACGCGACGAGGTCCCGCTCGAAAGTCAGGTGCATCGGGTCCTCGGCGACGCGGACGACCCGGACCCCTTCGATGACCCGATCGCTGCGCGGATGCGTCGAGGCGTCGGTGCCCGCGGTGTGCCGGCAGAGGACGACAACGTCGTGGCCCTGCTGCGCGAGATGCCGCGCCAGCGCGTGCACGTGCCGGGCCAGCCCGCCGATGACCACCGGCGGATACTCCCAGGACAACATCAGCACGCGCATGGCCCGAGGTTACTCGCCAGTCGCTTACCCCGGGGCGGCCGCCCGAACGACTGGCGCAAAGCTTCGTCGCCACCTGGCGAAAAGCTGCTGGAGCAGGACAGAAACGGCTGGTCAGAGCGTTTCGCCAAAAAACGGCAACAGCTCCACCTCGTCAGTCGGCCAACCCGTGACGACCACATCCGCGCAGCTCAGCACCCTGCCCGCGCAGCACCGAGCGACGCGAGTTCCCAGCAACGGCCATCTGCGGCGACGAGCGCTCCTACTCACCGTCGCTCGCCCCGTGAGCGCGGGGGCGAAGGCGCTCACCAGCGGCTGACCACCTATTAGCCACTGAGTGGCGAATCGGTAATCGACGGCGGTGGCTCCGCTCTCGCCGGGGTGAGGAAGCCTGCCGAGAACCAGTTGCCAGCCGTCGACCACCGGCAGCCAACATCGCCATCGAGTCTTCGCTAGCCCGGTCCGAGCAGCCGTCAACCCATGCCGCGGACCGCGATTCTCTGCCACCATGAATGGCGATGACTCCACCAGAGCCCGAATGGCAGCGAGCGGACCCGCCGCTGACCACCCCGTGGACCGACCGAGTCGACCCGGCCGCAGTGCTGCCCGAGTACCCGCGCCCCCAGCTTCGCCGGCCGGAATGGCTGAGCCTCAACGGTGTCTGGGAGTACGCGGGATGGCCCGCTTCGCCCACGGAGCCGCGACCCGTCGGGTACAACGAGCGCATCCTGGTCCCGTTCGCGCCGGAATCGGCGCTGTCCGGAATCGGCCGACGCGACGAGGTCCTGTGGTACCGGCGGTTGTTCGAGCTCCCGGAAAGCTGGAGTGGGCAACGGGTCTTGCTGCATTTCGGTGCAGTCGACCAGAAAGCCGAGGTGCGGGTCAACAACCAGTCGGTGGTCACCCATGAGGGCGGGTACACGTCGTTCTCCGCGGACATCACAGACGCGCTCCGTGCATCGGGACCGCAGGAAATTACCGTTCGCGTCGAGGACCGCACGGACATCGAGCCGTACCCGATCGGCAAGCAGCGCAACGAACCTGGCGGTATTTGCTACACGCCGACGTCGGGAATTTGGCAGACCGTCTGGGTCGAGCCGGTGCCGAACGAGCGCATTTCCGCCCTCGAAGTCGCTTCAGACCTGTCGGGCGTGTCGGTGTTGCCGCAGGTCACTGGCGGTGCTGAGGTGGAGTTGATCGTTTCGCCGCCAAACGGCGACGAGGCAGTGTGCGTACGAGGCACCGCCGGTGCGCGGCTGCGGGCAAATCTCCCGGAACCACACCCGTGGTCCCCTGACGACCCATTTCTCTACGACCTCACTGTCCGGCTCCTGGATGCGCACGGTGACGTCCTGGACGAAGTTGCCAGTTATTGCGGCCTGCGAACGGTAGAAATCGTCCCGGATGTCGACGGACGGCCACGGATCGCTGTGAACGGCCGGATCACCTTCCTGCACGGACCACTCGACCAGGGATACTGGCCGGACGGCGGTTACACCGCGCCGACCGACGAGGCGCTCCGGTTCGACCTCGAGAAGACGAAAGAACTCGGCTTCAACCTGGTTCGCAAACACGTCAAGGTCGAGCCCGCGCGCTGGTACTACTGGGCGGACCGCCTGGGTTTGGCCGTATGGCAGGACATGCCGTCTCTGGTCGTCTCCTTCGCCGGGCCGCCCGGGCACGCGCCGGATCCGTTGCCCGAAGGACAACGGCGATTCGAGGCCGAGCTGCGGGAAATGGTCGCGCAACTGCGCAATGTCACGTCGATCGTCGCCTGGGTGCCGTTCAACGAAGGCTGGGGAGAATTCGACACGGCCCGCATCGCGGCACTCGTCAAGGAACTCGACCCGACGCGGCTGGTGATCGCCAACAGCGGAGTGAACTGCTGTTTCTCTCGCCCGGACACCGGTGCCGGCGACATCTACGACGATCACACCTACGTCGGGCCGGGCGAACCGCACGAGGGGGACCATCGCGCACTGGTGGACGGCGAATACGGCGGCCTGGGCTTGGTTCTCGAAGGCCACGTTTGGCCAGGTCCGCCCAATGCTTACGAAATGACGACCGATTCAGCGCACCTCACTCGACGGTACGCAGAGGTGAGCGAACGCCTCGAAAGACTGGTTTCCGACCGGGGGTTGTCCGGTGCGATCTACACTCAGACCACTGATGTAGAGAACGAAGTGAACGGCCTCCTCACCTACGACCGGCGAGTGCAGAAACTCGACTTCGCCGACGCCGCGAACCACAACCGAGCGGTGATCGCGCGGGGTTCGCACCCCGAGGTGAAGACCGCTGCCGAGCTGGCCGGCGAGGCTCCGGACGGCCGTTGACCTGCGATTCGCCTCTAAACGGCAACGCAAGATGTGCAGTCCCGCATCGGGACTGCGGCCTGGGACCGAGCCAGGCCGGCTTGCGATTCGCCGTTTACTGGCGACAAGCTGGCCAACGGCCTGACAAGCTGGCCAACGGTTCTTCGACGTTGGCGAGCGATGTCTTCCGCTCGGACGACTTGCCTCGCGGTCGCCGGGCAGCGACTAGTCCGCCGCGGCGACTTGTGGCGTCGAATTTGCCTCTGGACGGCAACGGCCTCCTCGTCGTCGGCGCACGGCTGACATTGTGCTGCGTGGCGACGTCTGCTCAATGGCGACTCACGTCGTTAGTCGCCGTTGAGAGGCAACAGCCGCAGGCGAGCAGAGACGTCGAACGCCCGAGTTTCGCCGCTGAGCGGCAACGGCTGAAACCAAGAGGCAGAGCTGCTTCTCCGCAGGCCTGCCGCTTCCGCGTCGGCCGAGAGTCGCCGAAAAACGGCAAAAGCTCTCCGGCCGCGGTAAACGCTGGCCGGAGAGCAGGAGCGAAGCTCAAGCAGGCAGAGCCGCTTCGATCGCCGCGATGATGGTCTCGTCTTCCGGCTCCGTGCGCGGGCGGAACCGACCGAGCACCTCGCCGTCCGGGCTGATCAGGAACTTCTCGAAGTTCCACTGCACGTCGCCGGCTTCGCCGTCCGCGTCGGGAGTTTCCGTGATGCTCGCGTACAGCGGGTGCCGGTGTTCCCCGTTGACGTCGATCTTCTCGAACAGCGGGAACGACACTCCGTACGTGGTGGAGCAGAACGTCTGGATTTCCTCCGCCGTGCCTGGCTCCTGGCCGGCGAACTGGTTGCACGGGAACCCGACGACCGAGAAACCTTTGTCGCCGTAGCGTTCCTGCAGCCGTTCCAAACCGGAGTACTGCGGCGTCAGCCCGCACTTCGACGCCACGTTCACCACCAGCAGCGTCTTGCCGGCCAGCGGACCGCCGAGAGTGGCGTCTTCGCCGGACAGGGTTTTGAGGGGAAGGTCGCGGATTCCCATGGAATTCCCTTCGGTCGTCATGCGGGAGGACGGCGCAGGGCGCGCGCGTCCAGATGTCCGAACGGGCCGTCGGCCCGGCGGTATTCCTCGGCCAAGGCAAGCGCGCGAGCACGATCACCGCTGCGCAACAACCCGGCCAGGGCATCGAATCGTTCGGTGTGCACCCGGGCGCGCCGGCGAGCGTAGTCCGCGGCGGAATCTTTGGTGACCATGAACGCCCAGTCGCTGGACAGCGCCATCATCGCCTCGGCGACGGCTTGATCAGCGACGGCGTCGCGAGTGGTCCCATCGTGCCGGTCGACCAGGTCGAGCAGGCGGGTCTGCAACGCGGTGTTGTCCTGCACCATGTCCGCCACCTGTTCGCCGTCCCAGACTCGCCAGTCCTTGCCGGATCCCCATGAGGATGCGGGCAGCTGGACGGGTTCGCCTAGATGGCCGGCTTCGAGTGCGCCGCGCAACGTGGTTACCCGGACTCCTGCTTCGGGCAACGCGCGCAGAATTCCTTCAAGCCACGCGGGACCCTCGTGCCACCAGTGTCCGAAGAGCTCCGTGTCGTAGGCCGCAACCACCAGCGATTCGCGGCCGTGTTGTTCGCGCAGAGACCGCAGCCGCGCGACGACTGTTTCGACGAAGTCCTTGACGTGCGACCCTAAAACATCCGCGGCGAGTGCCGGGTCGTATGGAGCTTTATCTTGTGGCTCAACGGTTTTTCCGGTGACGCGCGACGCCTTCAGTCCGACTTCGTGCGCCCAGGTGTGGAAATCCCGGTATGCCGCGTGTCCTGGGTAACCCGCTTTCGGCGACCAAACCCGGTAGGTGACCTCAAGATCGCGGCCGAAGCAGACGACGTCGGAGTCGCCGACGGGATGCGCGGACGAAGTGTCACCATGGAGTGAAGGGCCGTCGACAAGGAAGCGCCGCACGCCAGCCTCGTGATAATCTCGCTCCATTCCCGGTGCATAACCACATTCAGGTGCCCATATACCTTCTTGTGCGCGGCCAATGCGCAGCGCGGTGTCCTCCAACCCCGCTTGGAGGGCGAACCGTCGCACTCGCTGGTCCAGCAATGGCTGGAACGGATGCGCCAGCGGTCCGCCGAGCAGCTCGATCGTCTCGCTGTCCACAAGCGACCGAAGAATCGGCGAGAAACCGTGCCGCCAGCGCGTTTCCAGTTCCTCGGTGGCGTGCATCGCGGCCTGGTGCTCGGCGGCGGCGAGGTCCCGCAGCAGGGGATCGCCGCGCCAGAGCGTGGCTGCGTGCTGCGTGCGCAGCTGCCAGTGACCGACCCAGTCATGGCATGCGCGGATGGCGTACGGATCGTCGAGTTGCGCGGCGAGCACCGGTGTCATGCCGAGCGTCAAGACATCGCGTCGCCCCTCAGCGGCGAAACGGCGCAGCAGGTCGACGACCGGCAGGTACGAATGCGTCCACGCCTGGTACAGCCATTCTTCGCCGACCGGCCAGCTGCCATGGTGCGGCAGCCACGGCAAGTGGCTGTGCAGAACGAGGCAGAACGTGCCTTCGGATGCGGGGTTCCGGGTGCTCACGGGCGCACCGCCACAGCCACCAGGTCGAGGCTCGCGTCGAGGTCATCGCCGTGCACGGCGAAGTCGTCGGCTCGAATCGCGGCGACGTCCGCGAGGAGATCAGCTGGCCACGTGGCTTGTCCGGGAAGGGAGCCCATTACGACGTCCAGTTGCGCGTCGATGATGGAGCCGCCGTAGCGGGTTTCGACAGTGCGCAGGGATTCCGCGTGGTGCAGCCCGTTCAGCTCCGCGACGGTGAACCCGGCGGCGCGCAGCAGGTCGTCCATTTCGGACGGTGCCAGTTCGCGCGTGTGGAACGGGTTGAGCGGGGTGTCGCTGTCCGGCGTGAAGGTGAGCCTGTTCGGGGTCGTGACCAGCAGTTTCCCGCCTGGGCGCAGGACTCGGAAGCATTCGGCGAGAAATCCGCCCTGGTCCCAGAGATGCTCGATCACCTGGAAGTTCGCCACTACATCGACCGCGGCGTCCCGCAAGGGGAGGTGCGCCAGATTCGCCCGCGCGACGGCGACATCCGGGTACCGGCGTGCGACGTGCTCGGTGGTCGGCACGTCGTAGTCCAGCGCGAGCACTCGCCGGGCGTGCTGGGCGATGAGCCCGGCGCCGTAGCCCTCGCCGCAGCCGGCTTCGAGCACGGTCGCGTCGGCACAGTGGGGGAGTAGGGCGAGGTACGCGGCTTCATGGCGGCGGAACCAGTAATTCTCCTCGGGGATGCCGGGGACGGTCCGTTCGCCGGTGAGGTGCAGTGCCTCGGCCCGGGTGGCTGCGTTGGTCACCTGCGCGACCCTAGCGCCTGTCACGTTTCGCGCAGCCGTCTCGTTCCAGCCGTATGCAACGGACGATCACGCGCATCCTCCTGATTCTGCTCGGCCTCTACACCCTGGTGCAGGGGCTGTGGCCGCTGCTCGATCCGATGGGGTTCTACCAGGACTTTCCCGGTTTCCGGCACGGCTGGGTCTCCATGGACGGGCCCTACAACGAGCACTTCATCATCGATTTCGGCGGCCTCAGCCTGGCGCTCGGCGCGATGCTGGTCGGCGCGGCCGTGATGGGCACCACAACTGTCGCGCGCTTGGTGGCGATCGCGGCACTGCTGTTCGCTGTCCCGCACCTCGTCTACCACGCAGGGCACGTCGGGCACTATCCGCAGCTCGACCAGGTGCTCATCATCGGCGGGCTCGCGGTGACGGTCCTGCTGCCGCTCGTGGTGCTTTTGGTCCCCGGGCGGCGAATCGAGGTCAGTTCGACGGCGACACCGTGATGCTGAGCGCACCCGGGCCGACGTGGGCGCCGATCACGGTGCTCGCGTCGCCCACCACGATCTCGCCCGCGCCCGGGACGCGCTCCCGGAGCCGCTGGACGACCTCGCTCTCGTCGGAGCCGAACCGGGTCACCGCGAGGTCCACGGGCTGGTCGCCGGCGGCCTTCACCGCCAGGTCGACGAGCCGGTTCATCGCTCGTTTAGTGCCGGGAACGCGGGCGAGCGGGCTGACTTCTCCATTGCGGACGGTGAGCAGCGGCTTGATCGCGAACGCACTTCCGAGCATCGACTGGGCGGCGCCGATCCGTCCCGACCGCCGCAAGTACTCAAGCGTGTCGACGTAGATCAGTTCGGTCGAGCTGCGCACTCGCCGTTCCGCGGCGTCCAGGACCCGCTCGAGCTGTCCGCCGGCCCCGGCGACGCGGGCGGCGGACACCGCGGCGTAGCCGAGGCTCATGCTCGCCGTCCCGCTGTCGAGGATGTGCACCGGAATCCGGACCTGCTGGGCGGCTTCGCGGGCGGCCTCGACGGTCTGCGAAAGCCGTCCGGAGATGTGCAGGCTCACGATGGCGGACGCACCGGCGGAAGCCGCGTCCTGGTAGCTCCAGAAAAACGCACCCGGATCGGGCGGCGAAGTCGTGACGGTCGCGCCGGATTTCATCGTCTGGATGAGCTCGCTCCGGTCGAAGCGGTGCTCGTCGTCCGTCTGGTCGCCGACGTGCAGCTGGACCTGGACGACACTGATTCGCCACTGGGCGGCGAGTTGCTCGGGCAGGCACGAGGTCGAGTCGGTGACTACGGCGATGTGCGCGGACATGGTGCCGGAGCGTAACCCCTAACGGCCTACTGCGAGTAAGTGACCGTTGCTCCGATCGGGCGAGCGGCGCGCTGGACGGGCTAACCGGCAAACTATTAGGACGATGGTCCCATTAGATTGCTCATCCAGGTGAATGCCGTCACCTCGAGGGGTCCGGCCGCGGAATTGCCCCTAATCTACCGCTCAGTAGAGCACTGTCCCGCGGCCGAGAGCCGGCCCCAACCGGGAGGTCGAAGAAGACCCATGACGAACATCGTTGTCCTGGTCAAGCAGGTACCGGACACCTACTCGGAGCGGAAGCTCTCCGGTTCCGACAACACCCTTGACCGCGAATCCGCCGACGCCGTGCTCGACGAGATCAACGAGAAGGCCGTCGAAGAGGCCCTCAAGATCAAGGAAGCCGGCGAGGGCGAGGTCACCGTGATTTCGGTCGGCCCGGACCGCGCGACCGACGCGATCCGCAAGGCGCTCTCCATGGGCGCCGACAAGGCCATCCACGTTTCCGACGAGGCGCTGCACGGCTCCGACGCGATCGCGACCGCGAAGGTCCTCGCCGCCGCCGTCGGCAAGGTCGAGGGCTTCGACCTGATCCTGGCCGGCAACGAGGCGTCCGACGGCCGCGGCGCCGCCGTGCCCGCGATCCTCGCCGAGCTGCTCGGCGTGCCGCAGCTGACCTACGTGCGCCAGCTGACCGTCGAGGGTTCCTCCGTGAAGGCGGACCGCGAGACCGAAGACGGCATCACCCACCTCGAGGCGAACCTGCCGGCGCTGGTGAGCGTGAGCGAGAAGATCAACGAGCCGCGTTACCCGTCGTTCAAGGGCATCATGGCCGCGAAGAAGAAGCCGGTCGAGACGCTGACCATCGCCGACCTGGGCATCGACGCGGGCGAGGTCGGTCTCGCCAACGCGTGGTCGACGGTCGTCGAGGCCTCGCCGAAGCCGCCGCGCACCGCGGGCGAGAAGGTCGAGGACGAGGGCGACGGCGGCACGAAGGTCGCCGAGTACCTGGTCGCGCAGAAGCTCATCTGAGACACGGTTTCGAGGAGGATTCCGGAAAATGGCTGAAGTACTCGTCCTCGTCGACCACGTCGACGGTGATGTCAAGAAGGTCACGCTCGAGCTGCTGACCGCCGCGCGCGCCCTCGGCGAGCCCTCCGCCGTCGTGGTGGGCCCGACCGGCACCGCGGCGAAGGCCAAGGAAGCGCTCGCCGGCCACGGCGCGGCGAAGGTGTACGTCGCCGAGGGCGACGACGCCACTGGTTACCTGGTGACCCCGAAGGTCGACGTGCTCACGAAGCTCGCCGAGCAGGTCTCCCCGGCCGCGGTGCTCGTCGCCGCCAGCGCCGAGGGCAAGGAGGTGGCCGCGCGGGTCGCGCTGCGGCTCGGCTCCGGTCTGCTCTACGACGCCGTCGGGGTCAACGCCGACGGCACCGTGGACCAGTCCATCTTCGGCGGCGCGTTCTCCGTGAAGGCGAAGGCCGCCAAGGGCGCGCCGGTCGTGTCGGTGCGTCCGGGTGCGGTCGAGGCGGAGGCCGCCGACGGCGCGGCCGCCGAGGAGACCGTCGAGATCCCGGCGCAGGACCCGGCGAAGTCCGCCAAGATCACCGGCATCGAGCCGGTCGTGGGCGGCGACCGTCCGGAACTGACCGAGGCGTCGATCGTCGTGTCCGGCGGCCGGGGCGTCGGTTCGGCCGAGAAGTTCGACGTCGTGGAGAAGCTGGCCGACTCGCTCGGCGCGGCTGTCGGCGCGTCCCGTGCGGCGGTCGACTCCGGCTACTACCCGGCGCAGTTCCAGGTCGGACAGACCGGCAAGACGGTGTCGCCGCAGCTGTACATCGCGCTCGGCATCTCCGGCGCGATCCAGCACCGCGCCGGCATGCAGACGTCGAAGACGATCATCGCGGTCAACAAGGACGCCGAGGCTCCGATCTTCGAGATCGCCGACTTCGGTGTGGTGGGCGACCTGTTCAACGTCGCGCCGCAGCTGACCGAGGCTGTCGACAAGCGCAAGGGCTGACGTTTTCTTTCGCTCCGAAGGCCGTCGCGTGCTCGCCACGCGGCGGCCTTCCGCGTTCTCCGGAAGCTTCTCGGGAGTCTGAGAGGAACCTGAGAACCGGCAATTAACTCAACGTGCACTGACCGGTCATCGATTGGCACTCTCCGAGGCCGCTTACCGGCAGGTACACCTTGACCATGACGTCGTCACAGCTCCTCGTCAGTACTGATCAGGCGGGTGCCGACCTTCCCGCAGGCGCGCCGCGGTATTCGCTTCTGGTCGCCAACGGGAACGATGAAGTGCTCGCCGCGCAGAAACTGCGATACCGGGTTTTCGCCGAGGAGATGGGGGCGGAGCTGCATTCCCCGGAGCCCGGCCGGGACGTCGACTACTTCGACGAATTCTGCGACCACCTGGTGGTCCGCGACGACAACACCGGCGAGATCGTCGGCTGCTACCGCATGCTCCCGCCCGAGCGTGCCGCGCAGGCCGGAAAGCTCTATTCCGACAGCGAGTTCGACCTGACGACGCTCGCCGCGCTGCGGCCGTCCTTGGTCGAGACCGGACGTTCCTGTGTCCACCCCGACCATCGCAGTGGTGCTGTCGTGAGCCTGGTGTGGGCCGGGATCGCGCGCTACATGCTCCTTTCCGGACACCGCTATCTCGCCGGCTGCGCTTCGGTCCAGCTGAATGATGGCGGCAGCTACGCCGCGGGGGTCTGGGATGTCTTGCGCACTAAGCATCACGCCGACGACTCGTTGCGCGTCTCGCCGCTGAACCCGTGGGACCCCGGCGCGGTCGCGCGTCCCGACCGAGCCATGCTTCCGCCGCTGATCAAGGGTTACGTGCGGCTGGGTGCCAAGGTGTGCGGCCCGCCGGCCCTCGACGCCGACTTCGGGGTCGCGGACTTCTTCGTCCTTCTTGATCTGCAGCAGGTCGACGAGCGGTACTTGAAGTTCTTCCTTGGAGCGCAAGGATGAGCCACGCCTGGATGCCGACGTCGCCCTGCGGTGACGGTTGTCTGACCGAGGGTGCACCCACGGTCAGTTTGCCACGACGGATGCTGCGCTTCACCGCAGCCATTTCGGTGGTCTTCGCGGCGCTGCTGATCGCGCCGGCATTGCTGGTGATCCGCGGCCGGAGCCGGGAACGCTTGGTGCGCCGGATTTTCCGGGCGGTGCTGAGGTCCTTCGGCGTGCGGATGTCTGTAGTGGGCGGTGCGGACTTCCTCGCCGCTCCGGCCGGCCGCGGCGCGCTCGTGGTGAACAACCACATCTCGTGGCTGGACATCATCGCCATCAACGCACTGCGCCCGATGCGCGCGCTCGCGAAGATCGAGATCGGCTCCTGGCCGGTCCTGGGCACGCTCGTCCGTCGCGGCGGGAGCATTTTCCTGGACCGCAACCGTTTGCGCACCCTGCCGGACACCATGGCCGAACTCGCCGACACCCTCCGCGCCGGCGCGCTAGTCAACGTCACTCCCGAGGGCACCACCTGGTGCGGCCTGGCTTCCGGCCGCTTCACGACGGCCACCTTCCAAGCCGCGATCGACGGCGGAGTCCCGGTCCGGCCGATCGCCCTGCGCTACCGCCTCGCCGACGGCCGCGAAACCAGCCAGCCGGCGTTCATCGGGCCGGAGTCGCTCATCGCGTCCTTGCGCCGCGTCGCCGCGCTGCGCGGTCTGGTCCTGGAAGTGCACGTGTGCCCGGAGATCGCCCCGGGCCGCGCCGAAGACCGCCGGTCACTGGCCGCTCTTGCCGAGGCCGCTGTCCATTCGGCCCTCGGCACAGTCCGCATCCCGCCGCAGCGTCGCCGGGCCCGGGTCGGCCGCCCAGCGTCCTCCCAGCCGGTTGTGCATTGACGAACACCCTGGTCACCGGGCCGCTCAGGGGTGTTGCCGTTTTTTGGCGACACCCCTCAGCAGCTCTCCGACCCTCGCCGACCAGCTTTCCGGCTGACCGCAGCCAACCCATTCGCCACTCAACGGCGACAACCATCCGACTCGCCTCGCCGCCAAACGACTACGGCGTCTCAGCTCGTCTCTCGCGACCGCCGCTTCATCATCCCGTCGCCGCCGCATAGCCACGAATGACCCGCGTCAGCGCACGTTGGTTCCTGCACTCCGTATCCGTTTCGCCGCTGAGTGGCGACAGCCGCTCGCCTCGGCGCGTCCACTCGCGGCGCTCGGCTTTCGCCACTCAACGGCAACAGCCCACTTGCCGCGGTAGCCGCTAACTGGCGAGGCCAATCCGTCAGCTCCACCCGAGCTGCACCTTCGCCGAGCCTAGCCGACGATCGTGGTCAGGAAACGGCAATTGTCAGCTTCCCGCCGGGGTGCCCCTTCCGGCTCTCTTCCTGCGCAGCCGCTGCTTCCTCAAGCGAAAAGGCCTTCCCCTGCGCAATCTGCAGCCCATTGCGTACATAACCGAGGATCTCGTTCAGCACTGCCTGCGTCTGCTCGTCCTGTCCGCCAGACGAGAACGGCAAACCGAGCTGGAACGCCGCACCGTCGGCAATGGTCACGATGCGCTCCTTCGATCCTCGCAACTCGATCGATTCCGGCAAAACGCCATGACCGGACGCGTCGAACACCGCGTCGACAGGTCGGTCCGCCACTTCACGGACCCGTTCCAGCCACCCGTCGCCGTAACGGACCGGAATCGCGCCCAGCGCTTTCACCTCATCGAGATTGTGCTGTCCAGCCGTTCCGATCACCGTCGCACCCAACGCGACCGCGATTTGTGTAGCGAAACGACCGACAGCGCCACTCGCTCCATGGACAAGCAACAGCTCGCCAGCCTTGACGTCGAGCAGACGCAACACGCGCAACGCGGTTTCGCCAGCAACCGGCAACGCCGCCGCGTCATCCCAGGAGAGGTCGGCCGGTTTGCGAACGATCGCGCCTCCGAGCGCGAATTCCGCGTACCCGCCGGTTGCCGACCAGCCAAACACCTCATCGCCGACGCGGAACTCGGCGCCGTCGCCCACTGCGTCGACCACTCCGGCGATCTCCAGCCCCGGGATCTGCGGGCCTTCGAGCGCCGCACCGCCGGCCATCGCCCCAGAACGAATCTTCCAGTCGATCGGGTTGACCCCCGCGCGCCGGACTGCAACCCGGACCTGCCCCTCACCGGGCTCCGGTGCCGGAACCTCTTCCAGTCGCAACACTTCGGGCCCGCCGTACTCGGCGAAAGTGATGGCTCGCATCTCGGTTCGCACTCTCCTTCGGTCGCCGTACGTCCTACTTAAGCCAACCAGCATCCGGCGCATTCCGAACCGCACGCTCGATTCGCCAGTCAACGGCAACAGCCGCACTTTGTCGCCCTCGACCATCCCGGCCTGACCGGGCCTCATGACGAAGACAGAACAACCCCTAGCCGCAAGGGAGCCTGATCCATCGATCTAGGTGACCACTACGACGTCGGCAGCTACCCCGCGTCATCGACTTCCTGAGCCGAACGCCCCTCGATAACCCCGCTACGGCATCGACGGACTTCCGCGAGCCCGGTCCGAGCCGCGGCACGTCAACCCGAAGCCTCGAACTCCGCCCCGATGCGATGTGCTCCCACGGGGCACCCCGAACGGTCGGCGGGCGACTTGACCTCCAGGGCACTGGAGGTTGCAAGCTCGCGATCATGAGCCAGACCGTCGAAGCGCAGCCTCGAAAAAGCGTCCTCTGGAATCGCGAACACCGCCTCGTCACCGTCGGCCTGCTGCTTGTGGTCACGCTGGTGGCCTTTGAAAACATGGGCGTCGCCACCGCGATGCCGACGCTGGTCGCCGAACTCCACGGTCTCGCGCTCTACTCCTGGCCGTTCACCACGTTCCTGGTGGCGAGCGTCGTTGCCACCGTCTTGTCCGGACGGCTTGGCGACCGAAGAGGCCCAGCACCAGCTCTCTTGGTAGGCCCGGCATTGTTCGCCGCAGGACTGGCTGTCGCGGGTATCGCCACAACGATGCCGATGCTCCTGGTCGGCCGTGCGCTGCAGGGCTTCGGCTCGGGATTTCTGCTGGTGTCCGTCTCACTACTGATCGCCCTGACGTTCACCGACCGCGAACGCCCCGTCATCTATGCGGCCAACGCGGCCGCTTGGGTCCTGCCAGCCGTCATCGGCCCGTCCGTCGCCGGTTTGGTGACCGTGACCGTGGGCTGGCGATGGGTCTTCCTCGGGCTGCTTCCGCTGGTCGGGATCGGCGTCGTCCTCCTCTACAAGATCACTCGCCGGTTGCCCGCCCACGCGCCGCTGCCAGCTGGACGTCGCGCGGGCGTCGTGCCCGCTGTCGTCGCTGCGCTCGGCGTCGCCGCCCTGAGCTGGGCCGCGCAGCATCCATCACCTGCCGCGATCGCGTATGGAGCATTGGGCCTTATCGCGTTAGCTATCGCACTGCGCAAGCTCCTGCCTGCCGGAACCATGACCTCTCGTCCCGGATTGCCCACGGTGGTCGCCTCCCGAGCCCTGATCGCCGGCGCATATGCGGGGATGGAGGCGTACCTCCCGCTGACCATGACCGCCGTCCACGGCTACAGCCCTGCGCTCGCAGGCCTGCCGCTGACTATCACCGCGCTTGGCTGGTCCGCCGCGTCCGCCCTCCAAGGCCGGTTCCTCGACTGGTCCCGGGAGGCATCGCTGCGTACCGGCTTCGCGCTCGTCGCGGCTGGCCTGGTCGGCTTCGGTTTTGTCGCCCAACCGTGGTTCCCGGCCTGGGTGGCCTTCGCGGTCTGCGCGGTCGGCGGAGCGGGGATGGGAATCGCGATGCCCGCCATCTCGGTCCTCCTCCTGCGCTATTCGCCGGAGGGGGAGCGGGGCTTCAACACCTCCGCGATGCAACTCGCCGACTGGGTCGGATCAGCGCTGCTCATCGGCCTCGGCGGGGTGCTCCTGGCCGCCGTCGCGTCCGCCGCTCAGCCGTCTGCCGCGATGGGACTGCTCAGTGTCGTCCTCGTCCTGCTGGCGCTGCTCGGCGTCCGGCTCACGAGCAGGTGGCCGAAACAGGTGTGACGTGCCACTCCGCGGCCCGGGGCGAGCTTCGTCACAGGCCGCATCGGTCTACCCTGGTAGAGCGATGACCTATCTCGACCATGCGGCAACGACTCCGATGCTGCCCGAAGCCATTGCGGCGATGACTGAGGCTTTGTCCACCGTGGGCAACGCCTCCGCGCTGCATTCTTCGGGCCGGCGGGCTCGGCGTGCTGTCGAGGAAGCGCGCGAAGTGATCGCCGCCGCTCTGGGCGCGCGTCCGTCGGAAGTCATTTTCACCGGTGGCGGCACGGAGAGTGACAACCTCGCGGTCAAGGGCATCTTTTGGGCCCGTCACGGCGAGGACTCCGCTCGCCGCCGCATTCTTTGCAGCACCGTCGAGCATCACGCGGTCCTCGACACGGTCGAGTGGCTGGAGCAGCACTCTGACGCCGAGATCACCTGGCTCGAGGTAGACGACCAGGGCCGGGTGCCGCCGGAAACGCTTCGAGCCGCGATTGAGTCGGCACCGGAGACTGTCGCGCTGGCAACGGTGATGTGGGCAAACAACGAGGTCGGCACTGTCAATCCGATCGCCGCTCTCGCCGAGGTCTGCATCGAATACGGGGTTCCCCTGCACACCGATGCCGTCCAGGCGGTCGGCGCAGTCCCCGTCGATTTCACCGCATCCGGTGCAGCGGCACTCACACTGACCGGTCACAAGCTCGGCGGCCCATATGGCGTAGGTGCTCTTCTCCTTGACCGTGACACTTCGTGTGTCCCAGTCCTCCACGGCGGGGGTCAGGAGCGCAGCGTCCGGTCAGGCACCCTCGACGTCCCGGCGATTGTCGGCTTCGCCGCTGCGGTCCAAGCGGCGATCAGCGGCCGCGCTGAGTATGCGGACCGGGTTGAGAAGCTGCGCGACGAACTCGTCGCCGCGGTCCTGCGCGAGGTCCCGGACGCGATTCTCAATGGCCGCGACGGCGAGCGTTTGCCCAGCCACGCTCACTTCACTTTCCCCGGCTGCGCAGGTGACAGTCTGTTGATGCTCTTGGACGCCAAAGGCATTGAGTGCTCCACCGGCTCGGCGTGCACCGCGGGTGTCGCGCAGCCAAGTCACGTCCTCCTGGCAATGGGCGCAGACGCCGCCGCAGCTCGCGGTTCGCTTCGATTCTCGCTTGGCCACACGTCGACACTGGACGACGTGCATACCCTGGCCCGCGAGATCGGCGGCGTCGTCGCCCGCGCCCGACAGGCCGGCCTCGCCGGCATGCGCAAGCAGACCCAGAAGCAAGAGGTGTAGAGAATGCGCGTACTGGCCGCAATGAGCGGAGGGGTCGACTCGGCTGTCGCCGCTGCGCGTGCAGTGGATGCCGGTCACGACGTCGTCGGAGTGCACCTGGCGCTTTCAGCACAACCTGGCACGCTGCGGACCGGTTCCCGCGGCTGCTGCACTATCGAGGATTCACACGACGCCCGGCGGGCCGCGGACATCCTCGGTATCCCGTTCTACATCTGGGATTTTGCGGAGCGCTTCACGGAAGAAGTCGTCGAGACGTTCGTCGGCGAGTATGCCGCCGGTCGTACCCCGAACCCTTGCGTGACTTGCAACGAGAAGATCAAGTTCGAAGCGCTGCTTGAGAAAGCGCTCGCTCTTGGCTTCGACGCCGTTGCGACTGGCCACTATGCGCGCCTGGCGACCGTCGATGGCGAGTTGGAGCTTCGCCGGAGCGCGGACGAGGGCAAGGACCAGTCATACGTGCTGGCTTCACTGCAGCCAGAGCAGCTTCGTCATGCGATGTTTCCTCTGGGCGACTCCTGGAAGTCGGACGTGCGTGCCGAGGCGGAGCAGCGCGGGCTTTCCGTTGCGCGGAAGCCGGACAGTCACGACATCTGCTTCATCCCGGACGGCGACACCAAGAAGTTCTTGGAGAAGCGGCTCGGCGAGCGTCCCGGTGAACTTGTCGACGCAGAGACAGGTGCGGTGCTCGGGCGTCACACTGGCGTGCACGGATTCACCGTGGGCCAGCGGAAAGGCCTCGGCATCGACGCGCCGGCCGCTGACGGGCGACCGCGGTATGTCCTTTCGCTCGAACCTGTTTCGGGCACGGTGAAGGTCGGGTCGTCGGCAGACCTTGGTGTCCACGCCATCGACGCGGACCGGGCGATCTGGCCGAGCGGACGAGCCCTGGACGGACCGACCGAGTGCACCGTCCAGGTCCGTGCGCATGGAGGCATTGCCGATGCGGTCGCCGAAGTAGGCGAAGACGGTCGAGTCTCCATCCAGTTGCGCGAGCCTTTGCGCGGGGTGGCACCTGGCCAGGTAGTTGTCCTTTATCGGCGAGACGACCAGGCGGGTGACCTCGTGCTCGGGAGCGCCAAGATCTCAGGCACGCGCTGATCTTCTTATGCGCCTAGGCGTTCCTCTCCAGGTTGTTCCGGCGTGGGTTGAGGGTCGTGCAGCGGCGGAGGTGCGCTTTCAGCTTTCTCGCCTGTCGGTGTCGTGACAATCAGCTTCCCGTCCTGCATGACCTCGTAGCTCCAGTCGGCTCGATTCTTGAGACGGCGGTGGCGTAGGCAGTAGCTCAGAGTCGAGTCTGTGTCCGCGGAATCAGGCCCAGTCGGTTCCGTGAGGCAGTTCTGCGCGGGCCGAGGACAGCCGGGCTGTCGGCACTCGCGGTCGCGGATCCGCACGAACTCGTCGACATCGATGCTCGGCCGGTGCCGGAACTTGCCGACCTCGATCACCTGCCCGGTCAGCGGGTCGGTGATGACCCGGCGGACAACCGTGTCGGGACCAGTGGCGATGTGGCGCGCGAGCTCGGCCGGGATGTGACCGTGGCCGGCGAGTTCGCCGGGATCGTCGTTGAGGCCGAGGTATGTCTTCAGATCGACATAGAGGTACACCTCGGTTTGCTCTGGAACGCCGCCTTTGCCGCTGAGCAGGAGATCGATCGCGACGTCAGCGCGCAGCTGGTCGAGAGTGCGTTTCTCGTCGCCTGTTTTGAGCGATCGAGCGATCTTGTCCACGCGGAGGTAGGCCGCTGTGGCTTTGTCGGTCGAGGCGTTGTCGACGGAGAGCCGCGAGATGCCTTCGCTTTGGTGCTGCAGGATGACGCGCCGCTCGGCTTTCCGTTGAGCCAGTCGGTTCATCGCACCGTCGGGGTCGATTTTTGTTGCGGCGTAAGCGGTTGCCTTGCGGACTTGGGTCGGATTCTTGTCCTCGAGCCGGTGTTCGAGCAGGTAGTCGACCATCCGTGCATGGCGGTCGGACAACTGGCTGGTGCCGTCGGTGACCTTCATGGCGCGATAGAGATCGAACTTTCCCTCATCCATCAGCCGGAAGATTCGAGGCAGGCGCTGAGCCAGAGCTTCGGCGGCGGCGATCATCGCTCCGGCTCGGGTATCGGTGATACGCAAGGCAAGCGCGAACTCGCACGCCAGCTCGTGCGGGTCTGATCTTCGTCTTCGCATGCCCGCCATGCAATGCAGCTGCAACGCCTGCAGTCGGGCGATCTGGCGGTTCGCGTCCTTCACCGCCGCCATCAGCTGGTCTGGCTGCAGGCGATCGAGAAGGTTGAGGTTCGCGTGCATGGCGCGAAGCAGGAAGGCGAGGTCTGCGGTTTCGGTGGTGTTCTTGGTCTTGCCGGAGTGCTCCGCCGGCGTGGTCGACTTGCTCATGTTCGTCACGATACGCACTTATTCGAGCACAGTCAGCTAAATTGCACGAAGGGGCCCCTCGTGCAATAGCTTGGCTTTTGCGTGACGACTCTGGCACGGTGGAAGCCGGGTGATCGAGCGCGTGTCCGGCTGAAGCTGCGTGGAGGGGGTGATCAGAGATGCAGCTTGAAGCCCGTGTGACTCGCGACAAAGCCCAGTCTTTCGTAGAAGCGGTGCGCTGCCGTTCTCGTTGTATCCGAGGTGAGCTGGACTAGGTTGCAGCCGCGTCGTCGCGATTCGTCGATGGCCCACTGCACGAGTTGTGCGCCCATGCCTGAACCGCGGTGATCGCGGTGTACCCGCACAGCTTCGATCTGCCCGCGAAGTGCCCCACGCCGCGCGAGGCCAGGGATGATCGTCAGCTGAAGTGTTGCTACCGGTCGGTCGTTTGAGGTTGCGACTACCAGCAGCTGATTCGGGTCTGCGGCAATGGCTTTGAACGCTTGCAGGTAGGGCTCCAGGTCAGCTGGTGAGTCGCGGGTTGCTCCGAGTTGGTCATCCGCAAGCATTTGAACGATCGCTTCGACATCGTCGGCGCGAGCTCGTCTCACAGTGATAGGAGGCACGCGGGTCAGTATTCCACCGGGTGAGCCGTGGGCGGTTGGCTCCTACGTGGTCTTGTAGCGGCGAATGCCGTCGACGTCTTCGGCTTCGAGCTTGTTCTGCGAGACCAGTAGATCCAGGTGCGCACCGGTCTCCAGGACGGCGAGCATCTGGTTGAATGCGTCCATTTCGGACAGTTTGCGGCCGCGGCGGGTCCAGCCGAGGCGGTTGGCGGCTTCATGAGCGGTGCTTGCTCCGGCTGCAATCTGAGCCGCCATCGTTTCGAGCCGTTGCCGGTGGTGTTCTAGAAGTTCATCGATGCGGGCGTGCACGCTGTCGGTGACCGGGCCGTGCGCAGGCAGCATGCGACGGTCCGGCATGCCTCGAACCAGACGGAGGGAGTCGAGATAGTCGTTCAGCGGCAACTCAGCCGGAACTGGCTGGAAGCCGATCGACGGAGTGATGTGCGGGAGCACGTGGTCGCCTGAGAACAACAGGTTGGCCGCGCCGTCGACGAAAACCACATGGCCGTTGGTGTGTCCTGGGGTGTGGACCACTTCGAACTCGCGGTCGGGCAGCACTGCTCGCCGGCCAGGCGTCAGCCATTCGTCCGGCTCTTCCCAGAGATTTGCCTCTGTGTGGCGAGGTTCCAAACCGAACAGCTTGCTGAGCGCGGTGATGACTTCTTGTCCGCCGCTGAGCCGAAGGAGGTCGAGCTGGGCTTGCATGGGGAACTGGTTCGGGTTGGCGCTCGCGTCGAGCGAAGGTTGCTCGAGCTTGCCGAGAGCGATCCGGTTGCCGAACTCGCGTCGAAGCGCGACTGCCTGCGTGTAGTGGTCGCGGTGAACGTGGGTGATGAGGAACTCGCGGACGTCGCCGAGTTCGGCGTCGATCGCCTTGAGCGCGTCGGCCAGTAATTGGCGAGACTCGGTGAGGGCCCACCCTGAGTCGACGAGCACGAGGTTCGTGCCGTCGGTGACGGCGTAGACGTTGACTGCGCGCAGGCCGTCGTTGGGCAACGGCAAGGGGATCCGGTAGACGCCCGCGGCCACTTCGTAGACCCCGGGATCGGCCCAGTTCAAGTTACTGCCTTCGGGCAACGGCTCCACGGCGACCTCCGTCCAGGCGGGACTTCGGCGTCCCGGACTTTCCTTACATTGGGCCGTAATTCGGTCGCTGTCCACCTGGCGGGACTGAGACTCCGGTCACGTGGTCAACCGGGTCATGCGGTGAGCGCGATGTCGATAGTCAACGTTGTCGCGACGAGCATGCTGGCCAGCGGCTCGGGGACCTGCAGCGGGATCTCGACAAGGTAGGAGTCGCCGCTGACCGGCGAAAGCTCCGGCGATGGTTGTCCGACGCGGGCTACCTCGGTGCCAGCCGCGTCCTCGACGGTGATTTCCCGTCGTTGCCGGCCACTGGCGACGACGGTTGCGATTGTCTTGCCTTCGGTGCGAAGAGCGAAACGGACGCGGCCGGCGTCGGTCGGGATGATTTCGCCGATTGGCGTCCCGTCCGCGCGGGTGACTACGAAGCGGGCCAGCGGATCCTTCGACGGTTTCGCGACCTTGAGGACAGTGCTTTGGCTCGCGTCACGGACCTCGAACTTGCGGCTTACGTACTGGTCGGATTTCCGCAGACGCTGAATGACTTTGCGCAGGAAGCTGGGCGTTGTGACAGCAACCCCGCCGATGCGGAGGCCGTGGCGGTCGAATACGCCGTACTCCTGGCCGGCGGCGGTCGGCTTTGCCTCGCGGCTGACGTAAAGGACCGGCTCAGTGAAGAGGGTCCGCTCAAAGGAGCGGTTTGACGCCCGGCGGTACGGTGCTCCGGGCATGCTGCCCTGCCGCGGCTCCCGGGCGGATGCGTCGCCGGGTGTTTTGCCGGGCGGTGGCGGGGCGGGGCTGGTCATGACGATCCAGACTAACGCGATGACCGCGAATTCGGTGCAGGCAAAGGGATATGCGGCGAATGTCCGGCTATTGCCGCGCGGTCGGGTGAAGCTTGTCCGCAGGGGCGGTGCGGACGGCGGCCGCCCGTTCCGCGACAATCCGGCCTGTGAGTGAACGACCTTGGCCCGCGGGCGCGGCGACTGGAATCGGGTCCATGCCGGGGACCGATCCCGTCGAGGCCGCTGCCGTGGTGTTCGGAGAGCTTCCCGGCTTCCCGTATGTGCCCGAATTGCCGGCTCGCGGCGTCGGTGCCGACCTGGTCGGACGGACCGCGGCGTTGCTCGTCGACCTCGCGATCGAGGTGGTGCCCAGCGGTTACCGCGTCGCCGGGAGGCCCGGGCACGACCATCGGCGGGGGCGCGACCTGCTCCAGTGGGACCTCGACGCAGTCCAGGCCGCCCGTGAGAACGCTGGTGCGCCGGCGGTTCTCAAGACCCAGATCGCCGGGCCCTGGACGCTCGGCGCGGGGGTCGAGCTCGCCCGCGGGCACCGGGTGCTTACTGACCGCGGGGCGTTGCGGGACTTCACCTCGTCGCTGCTCGACGGGCTTGCTCAGCACGTCGCGGAGCTGACCGCGAGGACTGACGCGCCGGTGGTCGTGCAGCTCGACGAGCCGACGTTGCCCGCTGTTCTCGCCGGAAAACTGCCTACTCCGTCGGGATACGGCAACGTCCCCGCGGTGCCTGAGCCCGAGGTCCGGGAGCTGCTTGCCACGACGATCGAACGGATCGGCGCGATGACCGGGCAGCCGGTCATCGTCCACTGCTGCGCTCCGCGGCCGCCGATCGCGCTCTTCCGTGCCGCGGGCGCCGGGGCTGTCGCGTTCGACATCAGCATGCTCGCCGGGGCGTCTGCCGAGCTTCTGGACGAAATCGGCGAGGCTTGGGACAGCGGGATTTCGTTCTTCTTGGGCCTCGTGCCGGCAACTGACCCGGTGACGGTTCCGGGGCTGAAGGACGTCGCGTCGCCGGCGCTCAAGCTCGTGGACCGGCTGGGGTTCAACCGTTCCATCCTGGCTGAGCGTGCTGTTCCGACGCCTGCGTGCGGTCTGGCCGGTGCCACGAACGAGTGGATGCGCCGCGCCCTCGCTCTTAGTCGCGACCTGGGCAAAGCGTTCGTGGAGCCGCCGGAGAAGTGGTGATTCCGCGGACGTGCTGCCGTCGCGCCGCGTACCGTGGCTGGTGAAGAGAAACAACCGGGGGAAATTCCGAATCATGCGTTTGTTCCGTCGCCGCTCGGGAGCCGACACCGAAGCCGCGCCGCCGGATCCTCGTACGCCGTGGCCTGAGCAGCACGTGCCGTCCGACGCGGTCGCTGCGGCAGCTGCGTTCTGGGAAGGGTGGTACGACCTCCTGCCCGAGATCAGTGCTGCGCTGGGCGAGGGCGAGCCGCATCGGGTCGAGCACGACCTGTGCGTGCTGGTCGAGACGTTCCACCCGCGGCTGCATTTCTCGCTCGAACGCGGCCGGACCGCCATCTACGCGTTGGTCGTCAGCGGGCAGGAAGACCCGGAGCTGCGCCCGTACACCGACGCGTGGAAAGCGGCCGGACCGCCGGACGACGCGATCTGGGAGTACCACGATTCGGTGCCTCCGGTCCCGGACCCCACCGAGGTAACGGTCAATCTGGGCGAACACCGCATCTCGCTGGCCGACGTCCGGGTCGTCGCGCAGGTGGACGACGGGGTGGTCGACGTCGCGGTCCACCATCCCGCTTTCGCGGATCTGGACGAGGATTCGCGCACCACGATGACGTTCCTGCCGCTCGACGCGACGCTGGGCGAGCGTCTGGCCGCCGAGCGGCTGCGCCGGGTCGAGACCGCCGAGGCCGCGCCGGAGGGCACGATCGATCTGCTGGAGTTCCGGGAGCTGGTCCGCGGGCTGACGGAGCAACCGGACGAAAGTGTCGGTGCCTCCGGCTAGGCTCACCACCCGTGAGCAGCACCGACCTTCCCCCAGACCAGGTGGCCGTGGAGGCCGCCCAGGACGTGACCGACGTACCGGCCGACGTGCGCGAGCGCCACGGAGCGCTCGCCGAGGAGATCCGCGGCCATCAGTTCCGGTACTACGTGCTGGATTCGCCGATCATCTCCGACGGCCAGTTCGACGCGCTCCTCGGCGACCTTCAGGAGATCGAGGACGAGTACCCGGCGCTGGTCACGCCGGATTCGCCGACCCAGAACGTCGGCGGCACGTTCTCCACCGAGTTCACCGCGCACGACCACCTCGAGCGCATGCTGAGCCTGGACAACGTCTTCGACACCGACGAATTCCTCGCCTGGGTCGAGCGCGTCGAGAAGGAAATCGGGTCCACGGAGTACCTGGCCGAGCTGAAGATCGACGGCCTGGCCGTCAACCTGCTCTACGAAAACGGCAAGCTCACCAGGGGGCTTACCCGCGGTGACGGGCGTACCGGCGAGGACGTCACGCTCAACATCCGCACCCTCGACCAGGTACCGGACCAGCTCACCGGCACCGACGAGTTCCCGGTGCCGAAGCTCGTCGAGGTGCGCGGCGAGGTCTACTTCCGCGTCGAGGACTTCCTCGAGCTCAACGCGAAGATGGTCGAGGCGGGCAAGCTGCCGTATGCGAACCCGCGCAACACGGCTGCCGGGTCGCTGCGGCAGAAAGACCCGAAAATCACCAGGGAACGTCGGCTGCGGCTGATCTGCCACGGCCTCGGCAAGCGCGACGGTTTCGAGCCCGTCACGCAGTCGCACGCGTACGACGCGCTGGCGGCCTGGGGACTGCCAGTGTCGCCGCACACGCGAGTACTGCGGACTGGCAAGGAACTCACCGAGCACATCGCCTATTGGGGTGAACATCGGCACGACGCCGGGCACGAGATCGACGGTGTGGTGATCAAGGTCGACCAGGTCGCCTTGCAACGTCGGCTCGGCACCACGTCGCGTGCGCCGCGGTGGGCGATCGCGTACAAATATCCGCCGGAAGAAGCGATCACGACGCTGCTCGACATCCAGGTCGGCGTGGGGCGCACGGGCCGGGTCACGCCGTTCGCCGTCACCGAGCCGGTCAAGGTCGCGGGCTCGACGGTCGCGCGCGCGACCCTGCACAACCAGGAGGAAGTCAAGCGCAAGGGCGTGCTGATCGGCGATCGGATCGTGATCCGTAAGGCCGGCGAAGTGATTCCCGAGGTGCTGGGACCCGTCGTCGACGCGCGGACCGGTGCCGAACGCGAGTTCGTGATGCCGACCGAATGCCCGGAATGCGGCACGACGCTCGCCTATGAAAAGGAAGGCGACAAGGACATCCGCTGTCCGAACACGCGGTTCTGTCCTGCGCAGTTGCGGGAACGGCTGTTCCATCTCGCCGGTCGCGGTGCGTTCGACATCGAGGTGCTCGGTTATGAAGCGGCGGTCGCGCTGCTCAACGCCAGGGTGGTCGCCGACGAGGGCGACGTGTTCGACCTCAACGAGGATTCGCTCGCCGAGGTGGAGTTGTTCCGCACCAAAGCCGGCGAGCTGTCGGCGAATGCGCGGAAGCTCCTGGCGAACCTCGATTCGGCGAAGGATCGTCCGCTGTGGAAGGTGATCGTCGCACTGTCGATCCGGCATGTCGGGCCGACCGCGGCGCAGGCATTGGCGCGCGAATTCGGTTCTCTGCAACGAATCGAGGACGCGACCGAGGAAGAACTAGCGGACGTCGATGGCGTCGGCCCGACCATCGCGCACGCGGTGCAGGAATGGTTCGAGGTCGACTGGCACCGGCAAATCGTCGAAAAATGGCGACGGGCCGGGGTCCGGATGGAGGAGGAGCGCGACGAGTCCATCCCGCGCAACCTCGAAGGGCTGTCGATCGTGGTGACCGGTTCGCTCGACGGGTTTTCCCGTGACGAAGCGAAGGAAGCCGTCATGGCGCGCGGCGGTAAGGCCGCCGGGTCGGTGTCGAAGAAGACGGCGTTCGTCGTGGTGGGCGAGGCTCCGGGGTCGAAGTACGACAAGGCGGTGCAGTTGAAGGTGCCGGTGCTGGACGAGAACGGGTTCCGTGCGTTGCTGGAGCGCGGCCCGGAGGCGGCTGCGGAACTGGCGCTCGACACCGGTGCCGACGAGGGAGCCGAGGGCGGCGATGAGTGAGATCGTGATCCGTCCGGCGCGGCGCGAGGAGTTCGATGTGCTCGGCGAGGTGACCGTCGAGGCTTACCGGATCGAGGGATTCTTCGAGACTGACGCCGCTTACGAGGCGAAGCTTCGCGACGTCTCGGGGCGGGCGGAGCACGCCGAGTTGCTGGTCGCGGTCGATCCGGACGGCCAGGTCGTGGGGTCGGTCGCGGTCGTCCAGCCGGGCAGCGAGCTGTCCGAGATTTCCCGGCCGGGGGAGCTGGAGTTCCGCATGCTGGCGGTCGCGGAGGCGGCGCGCGGGCGAGGGGTCGGGGAGGCGCTCACCCAGGCAGTGCTGGACCGCGGCCGCGAACTCGGCGTTGACAGGGTCGTGCTGAGCAGCCTCGACGTGATGCGGAAGGCGCACCGGCTCTACGAACGGATCGGGTTCCGGAGGCTGCCGGAACGGGACTGGCATCCGCATCCGGGAGTCAACCTGATCGCCTACGAATACGGCTTCTGAGGTCCGTTATCGCAGGTCAGAGTCTTTTGCCGATTTTTGGCGAAAGCGTTGGGCGGGGTTCGCCGCCGGTATTCGCCGTTGAGTGGCGACGGTTTGGCGAACCTCTCCCGGCTCTCGTCGGGAGCTGGCGGGCGCCTTGGCGGGCCTCGCGGAGAGCGTCGGCCGGACGTGAACGGTCACGGCCGTCGCTGGTGGACGGTCGCGAGTGGAGGGTCTGTTTGGCGAGCTTCAACCGGCTACGGTTGTAACGGGTAGATGTCTGGCTTCGACTCAAGCTGTCACGCGTGAAGTACTGACTCGTATCGAGGAAGCGTGATCATGGCGAAGTTCGTTCAAGCTGCCGTCCCGGTCATCGGTGTTGCCGCGTTTCTTGCCGTCGCGTGCAACGCTGCGCCGCAGCCGGGTGGTACCTCCAAGACGGTCGCGACGGAGACGGTGATCGCGACGGCCACCCAGTCCGCGACAGTACCCGCAAGCGCGCCGGTCAGCGCTGCACAGCCGGCAACAATCAAGGTCCCTGACGTGTCCGGCATGAATCATCAGGACGCGCAGGACGCCATGCAGGCGGCTGGGCTCTACAACCTGCGCGAGGTCGATTCGTCCGGGAAGAAGCGGATGATGATCATCGACCGGAACTGGTGTCAGACCGGGCAGGATCCGAAGCCCGGGACCGTGGTGCCTGCTGACACGGTCGTGACCCTCTATGCCGACAAGTGCTGATTGGCGCCGTCCGGGCTGTCAGCGAATTCGGTCGTCAATCTCACCTTGATGAGGGGGATTGTCTGCACTTGAGGACAGCGGACGGCGACTGAACCCGGGCAACGAACGGCTGGGCCAGCCGCGAACCGGGTGCCGACCACCGGCGTTCGACAGGCTGATTGGCCGATTGGCGGCAACCGAGAGGTCAGCAGCTCGGCCGAACTCTCGACGCGGCGGCCCGCGAATCTTCAGGACAGGCGACCCAAGGTATGGGTCACCCGTCCAGAACCACCGCGACGATCCCGGCGAAGTGTGCCAGCCGAGCGACCTCGGCGGCACGGAAGTTGGGCCCGCCCGGCCGGGCGACGAGCATTGCCTTCCCCGGCTTGCCCAGCGGAGTAGCGGCCAGCTCGGTGCCGAGTTCCTTCCACGTCTCCGGGACCCACGAATCCTCGCCGTCCAAGACGGTCGCTCGCTCCAGCGGCAGCCACGGCAAATCCGTGAACGGGTTCTCCGGAGCCGCGCTCGACGAAGCCAAGCGCCGAGGCCCCGATTCCGAGTGCTCGACGATCACCGCCCACCCGGCTCGAATGATCTTCGGCACACCTTCGGCGAGCAAGTCCAGCCCGGCTTTCGGCTGCGCGGCGATCTCCTCGACCAGCTCGAGCTCGCGATGGGTGTCGAGAATGCCCGCGTACGGCCGCACCGCGTCGACCTCGACGCCTTCCACGCTTTCGGCCGCGGTGATCAGCGCGTCCGGGAGCCGGCCTGACGGGAGTTCGACCACCAGGTCGTCGATCGCGAGCCCGCCGCCGCGTTCCACCACGTCCACGCTCAGGATGTCGGCCCCGACCGTGCCGAGCGCGGTCGCGACCGCGCCGAGGGTGCCGGGGGAGTCCGGTAGCTGGACCCGGATCAGGAACGACACCACGCGCCCCTCTCGCCTCAGGCGTCCCAGCCCTGTCGTGGGACGCGCTTGCCGGGCGCCGATTGTGACAGACCGGGTACCCGCGGGGGCCCGCCGTCCGGCAAGCGGGACGCCCTGCCCGGCGCCCGCGGCCCGATAACCCGGTCGAACCGTCCGACGCCGTCACCATAGACTTGCAGCTTCCGAGAGCACCCGCACAGCACACCCCGGGAGTCACCCGCGTGCCCAACATTTCCCGAGACGAGGTCGCACACCTCGCCAGGCTGGCCAGGCTGGCCGTGACCGACGACGAGCTGGACGTTTTCGCCGGCCAGCTCGACCAGATCCTGGACTCGGTGGCGAAGGTCAGCGAAGTCGCCGCGGAGGACGTCCCGCCGACCTCGCACGCCGTGCCGCTGACGAACGTCTTCCGCGAGGACACCGTCCGGCCCAGCCTCGAGCAGCAGGAAGCGCTGGCCGCCGCGCCGGCGGCCGAGGAAGGCCGGTTCCGGGTGCCGCGGATCCTGGGAGAAGAACAGTGAGCGAACTCGTCAAGCTGACCGCCGCCGAGCTGGCGGCGAAGATCCACGCGCGCGAGGTGTCCGCGGTCGAGGTCGCGCAGGCGCACCTGGACCGGATCGCCGCGGTGGACGACCACGTGCACGCGTTCCTGCACGTCGACACGGAAGGCGCGCTCGGCGCGGCCAAGGCGGTCGACGAGCAGCTGGCCGCGGGGGAGCAGCCGGCGTCGCCGCTGGCGGGCGTCCCACTGGCGCTGAAGGACGTGCTGACCACGAAGGGCATGCCGACGACCTGCGGGTCCCGGACGCTCGAGGGATGGCTGCCGCCGTACGACGCGACTGTCACGCGCAAGCTGCGCGAAGCAGGCGTCGTGATCCTCGGCAAGACGAACATGGACGAGTTCGCGATGGGCTCCTCCACGGAGAACTCGGCGTACGGCCCGACGCACAACCCGTGGGACCACGCGCGCATCCCGGGCGGTTCGGGCGGTGGCTCCTCCGCGGCGATTTCGGCGTTCGAGGCCGCTCTCGCGATCGGCACGGACACTGGCGGCTCGATCCGCCAGCCGGGCGCTGTCACCGGCACTGTGGGCGTGAAGCCGACGTACGGCGGAGTGTCGCGCTACGGGCTCGTAGCGTTCTCGTCTTCGCTCGACCAGGCCGGACCGTGCGCGCGTACGGTGCTTGACGCCGCGCTGCTGCACGAAGCGATCGCTGGCCACGACCCGATGGACTCGACGTCCATCAACGCACCTGTGCCGCCGGTTGTCGCCGCCGCGCGCGAAGGCGCGAAGGGCGACCTGTCCGGCGTACGCGTCGGCGTCGTGAAGGAGTTCGGCGGCGACGGTTACCAGGCAGGCGTGCTGCGGTCGTTCGAGGCTGCTGTGGAGCAGCTTCGCGCTCTCGGTGCCGAAGTAGTCGAGGTGTCGTGCCCGCACTTCACATACGCGCTGCCCGCGTACTACTTGATCGCGCCGAGCGAGGCGTCGTCGAACCTCGCGCGCTTCGACGCTATGCGATACGGCCTGCGCGTCTCGGACGACGGCCAGCACAGCGCTGAAGAAGTCATGTCGCTGACCCGCGAGAAGGGCTTCGGCGCTGAAGTGAAGCGTCGCATCATGCTGGGCACGTACGCGCTTTCGTCGGGTTACTACGACGCGTACTACGGCTCCGCGCAGAAGGTGCGCACGCTCATCACGCGCGACTTCACCCAGGCCTTCGAGAAGGTCGACGTGCTCGTGTCGCCGACGACGCCGACCACGGCGTTCAAGCTCGGCGAGCGCGTGGACGACCCGATGGCGATGTACCTCGCCGACCTGTGCACCATCCCGTCGAACCTCGCGGGCAACGCCGCGATGAGCGTCCCGAGCGGACTGTCCGACGAGGACGGGCTGCCGGTCGGCCTGCAGATCATGGCCCCGGCGCTCGCCGACGACCGGCTGTACCGCGTCGGCGCCGCGTACGAGGCCGCGCGCGACGCCGCTGCCGGCGGCTCGCTCGTGCACCAGGTTCCGGAGCTGGGAGGAACGAAGTGACTGCCGTGGCCGAGTTGATGGACTACGCCGAGGTCGTCGAGCGGTTCGATCCCGTGCTCGGGCTCGAGGTCCACGTGGAGCTCAGCACGAACACGAAGATGTTCTGCGGCTGCGTCAACGAGTTCGGCGGCGAGCCGAACACCAAGACGTGCCCGACCTGCCTCGGACTGCCCGGGTCGCTGCCGGTCGTGAACGGCAAGGCGGTCGAGGGCGCGATCCGGATCGGGCTCGCGCTCAACTGCGAGATCGCGGAGTGGTGCCGGTTCGCCCGGAAGAACTACTTCTACCCGGACATGCCGAAGAACTTTCAGACGTCGCAGTACGACGAGCCGATCGCGTTCGACGGCTACCTCGACGTGACGCTGGACGACGGCGAGGTCGTGCGCGTCGAGATCGAGCGCGCGCACATGGAGGAGGACACCGGCAAGTCGCTGCACATCGGCGGCGCGACTGGCCGGATCCACGGCGCCGAGCACTCGCTGCTCGACTACAACCGCGCCGGCGTGCCGCTGATCGAAATCGTCACGAAGCCGATCACCGGCACCGGCGAACGGGCGCCCGAGGTAGCGCGCGCGTACGTCACCGCGTTGCGCGACCTGCTGCGAGCGCTCGACGTGTCCGACGTCCGCATGGACCAGGGCTCGCTGCGCTGCGACGCGAACGTGTCGCTGATGGCCAAGGACGCCACGGAATTCGGCACGCGCACCGAGACCAAGAACGTCAACTCGCTGCGCAGCGTCGAGCGCGCGGTGCGGTACGAGATGACGCGCCAGGCGGCGATTCTCGCCGAAGGCGGGTCGATCCGGCAGGAGACGCGGCACTTCCAGGAAGCCGACGGCACCACGTCGTCCGGGCGCGCCAAGGAAACCGCGGAGGACTATCGGTACTTCCCGGAGCCCGACCTCGTGCCGATCGCGCCGTCGCGCGAATGGGTCGAGGAGCTGCGCGCGACGCTGCCGGAGATGCCGTGGGAGCGGCGCAAGCGGATCCAGGAAGAGTGGAAGCTCTCGGACGAAGCGCTGCGCGACCTGCTGAACGTCGGAGCCGTCGACCTCGTGGCGGCGACGGTCGAAGCCGGCGCGACGCCGGACGAGGCACGCGGCTGGTGGGTCAACACGCTGGCGCAGGAAGCGAACGCGCGCGAGGTCGAACTGGCCGAGCTGGCGATCACGCCGGCGCAGGTCGCCGAGGTGATCGGGCTCGTGTCCTCCGGGGAGCTGACGAACAAGCTCGCCAAGGAGGTCGTGCAGGGCGTTCTCGCGGGCGAGGGTTCGCCGCGCGAGGTCGTCGAGAAGCGCGGTCTGAAGGTCGTCTCCGACGATTCGGCGCTGCTCACCGCCGTTGACGAAGCCCTGGCCGCGCAGCCGGACATCGCCGACAAGATCCGCGGCGGCAAGGTGGCCGCGGCGGGCGCGATCGTCGGCGCGGTCATGAAGGCGACCAAGGGCCAGGCCGACGCCAAGCGGGTGCGCGAGCTGATCATCGAGCGCGTCGGGTCCTGAGTGGCTTTCTCGCTCCGACGCGTCACCTGGCGCGAGTGGCGCACTGGCTCTGACCTGCGAAAACGCGGATCGGCACCTGGGGGAACGGAAGGTAGTTTCTAGGACTGTTGTACCTGGTCAGACGGCGTTCGCGCCGTCTGGCTTGGTAACGGTTCGGAGCGTCTGGTTGCGGGGGTTGGTCCCACGGTCCGTCCCACGCGGTCCCACGGCCTTCGGGGGCTGCCGCTCGCCGAGCGCCGCCAGCATCCGGGAGTCGGCCTCCGGCGTCTCCTGCACGTAGCCCGCCAGCTCCTCGAGGTCGGCGTGGCCCATCACTCGCTGCACGGCGAACGGGTCCGCGCCGCCCTCGATGGTGCGGGTCGCGAAGCTGCGGCGGATGGCGTAGCCGCTCTTCGACCCGATCTCGGCGTTTTCGGCAGCGGCGCGCATCTGCGCGCTCAGCATGTTCGCGTTGACCGGTCGGCCGAGGGTGTTCACGAACACGAGTGGGTGTTTGCAGTCGGTGCCGTCGAGGTGATCGACCCCGCACCCGGCATCAGCGTCGCGGCCGTCCAGCCGCCGATCGACGATGCGCAGGGCAGCGGCGCTCAGTGGAACGTGATGGATATCACCGTCCCCGGGGTGGCCGCGGACCACCTTGCGTCGGGTGGTGCACACGTCGGTCACGAGCACCTTGCGGCGCTTCCGATAGATCCGGTGTGCGCGGAGCCCGGCGAGTTCGCTGGGCCGCATCCCAACCTCCAAGCCGAACTCGATCATGTCAGCGTAGAAGCTCGCCTTCTCCGGGAAAGTGCGGCCGCATCGCGGCCGCGTTCTCGACGCTGACGTACGACTTCGCCTTCTTTCGCAGCTCCGGAAGCTCGATCTTGAAGCACGGGCTCGCGTCCAAGATCTCCTCGTCGACCGCCTTGTTCATGCTGATCCGGAACACCGAGAAAATCTTGTGCGCGTACGCCGGTGACATCCTCGGCCGCTCCTTCAATTCGGTCGCGACCCACTTCTTCACCGCCTTCCGCGTGATCCGGTTCAGCGGCGTCTCGGACCACTGGGGAATCAGCCACTTGCTCGCGATGCTGGCCTCCTTCGACGGAGTTTCCGACGGCAGCTTCGCGCGTTCCTTGCTCAACTCCTCCCCCCAGGCGCCCCACAGCGTGCTCGGCGGCAGCGTCCCGTCCTTCACCTGAGCGGTGCGTTTCGCCTTCGCCTGAGCGTCCACCGCGGCGTCGAACGCATCCTGCTCGCGAGCGAATGTCCCGGGGACGCGCTGTCTGTCGCCCTCGGCGTCGCGGTACAGGCCGCGGTATTTACTGCTCGGGAGCTTCTCTGTGCTCGGCATGTTCACTCCTTTCGCCGGTCAGATCAGTTGGCAGCGTGTTGAATGAAGAGACTCTGTAGGAGTCGTGCATCGAGGGATGACGTTGTGTTAAACCGCGAAGTTCGGCGGTGTACACCTCGCGCGACTGCTCCGCTCTAAGAAGCGATTCTTGTGCGCGGCGCAACAGGTCTTCATCATTGTTGTTGGCGGCATCTATAATTGTACGCGCCCAATCTTCAGTGCTGGCCCGTGTTGCCATTATGCGCGATTGCAGGTAACTTGCACGGCTTTCTGCTGCGGTGGGATCGTAGAATTCTATTTTTCTGCCTCCGTTCTTTTCTGTCTCCCTGTCTTTGAACTGGTGCAACCTTGCGCGTGCTTCGTAGAATTGATGGATGGCCACAAGTTCGGCGTCTGTTGCGGATACTGCAGTTAGGTTCAGTTTCTCCTGTAGCTCTTTATTGCCAGAATGGCGCGCATCCTCGACTGATGCAACGAGCCTGGCGCGCTGCTCTCGCGCCATCGCTAAGGACTCTTCGACTGCTGCCACCTGCATCGCGAGTGAGTTCCGCTCAGACTTCACGAGCGCTCCGATTGCGCCGTCGATCACGTCGCGCAGTCTTCTCAGTTCGGCGAGGCCAAGAACGCTTATGCGATCGGTGAGACTCGGGTTTGCGACTCCGGGATCGCCTTTTCGCTCAGGCTCTCTCATTGTATTTTTCTTAGGTGACATTTGGAATACTTCAGCTGCGTCGATTTCTCCGGTGTATGCATCAAATGAGACGCCGCCGGGGAGCCCGAATAGGTTGTCCAGCTTTGCGATCGTAAGAGGGCGAACCGGAACTCCGTCTTCGATGGCTGCCAGGTTTTCGGGGCTACGCCCGCTCGGCGAGCTGCCTCGTCGGCAGTCCAGCCGCGCTCCACCCTGGCTCGCTCGACGGCTCTGCCGAACTCCTGTCGCACTGCGTGGTGGCCGCAACCCCCTTGGCGGCCGCCGTCTCGCCTGTGTTCACGGTGTCCCGTCTTCAGCAACTGGTGACCGCCGACCTCGCTGGGCTGCGCGCGGGAACCCTCGCGCCCGGCGATGCCGCCGACCGGATCGAGGCCACGGTCGCGTCGTTCGCCGAGCAGCGTGAGGCCGCGACCGCGCGGCTCATGGCCGAAGTCTCCGCGAATGCCGAAGGCATGATGTCGGCCGATCGCGGGTTCCGGCGCCGCCAACTACAACGTGTCCGGAATCGGCTTCGCGCCGAGCAGCGACTGCTACTTCACCGCGAGCTTCTGGCAGTCGTCCGGAACCGCCGACAACGCGGTCACCTTCGGGCAGGCCACGTCGATCGACCTCGTCAGGCTCGGGTGAGGGAAATGAGCAACGACGGCGGAGTGGTCATCACGTTGGACAAGATCTACGACCAAGTGATCGCCACCAAGGAAATCGCGGCGAAGCTGGTGGACAAAGTGGACGCCGTGGAGAAACGCGACAGCGACCACGAGGCCAGAATCCGCGCCCTGGAACGAAAAGTATGGATGGCCCTCGGTGGCGGAGCCGCGGGGACCATCGCCGCAGCGATACTCGGAGGCTGAACCATGATGCTGACCATGCTCGCCGATATCGCGCGGTCCGCCGGGCTGCGCGTCGTCGAGCAACCCGGCTGGCGCACCCGCGGGCACGGGCAGATGTCCGGCGTCCGCGCCGTCGTCTGCCACCACACCGCCGGTTCCCCCAGCGGCAACGCACCCTCGCTCGGCGTTGTCCAGAATGGACGGTCGGACCTCGCCGGTCCGCTTGCGCACTACGTGCTCGGCCGCGACGGCACCGTTTACGTCGCCGCCGCCGGGTTGTGCTGGCACGCCGGCGCGGTGCTGAACAACGACTGGTCGAACAACTACTCGGTCGGAATCGAGGCCGAGGCGACCGGGGCGGACGACTAGCCCGAGGTGCAGCTCGACGCGTACGCGCGACTGTGCACCGCGTTCAGCCGGCCGGTCGCGGCCGTGCTCCGCCACAAAGAAGTGTGCTCGCCGCGGGGCCGAAAGAGCGACCCCAATTTCGACATGACCGGGTTCCGCGCCCACGTCACAGCCGTCGGCAAAGCACCGGCGGCCCCACCCCGCACCGAGGAGGAAGACATGCCCGACCGCGAACTCAGGCCCACCAACGGGAAGGACGCGTGCGTCACTACCGTCGTCCCGAAGAACGCCACGAAAATGGTGATCTCGCTCGGCTGGGTGCCGATGACCGTGAAGAAGGTCGCCTTCTTCGGCCCGACGCCGGGCTCCGGGCTGAACCATCTTTGGGCCACGTCCAACCCGCAGCGGATCGACGCAGCTGGCGGCTCGACAAAGAACCGGACCAGACCGTCAACCTGATCGTGTCCACCGCCGGCGCGATCCTGTCCGTCGTGAGCAGCGTGCTCGTGCGTCGCCGTGTCGTGCCGGTCGCCAAGCTCGACCAAGACTAACCTGGCATGGAACCGCCCCGCCGCGCAACCGAGGGGGCGCGGCGGGGCGGAACTGAGCAGATGGCGGGTCGGTGCGCCCGGCTAGGGCGTGGCCGACGGGGTGCCACGTTGCTTGGCCGCAGGGAAGAGGCGACAGCCAAGGTCGAGGCCAAGGCTGGTGTTGAGCGCGGTGCCGAAGGAGATCGCTCCTTCATCGGTCCGGTTATGGAAGACGGCGTCGTGTGATCCGGGCGCGTCGTGCAGACGCTGGGGTCGCGGGTCGAATCCGTAGCGTTGCGCGACGGATCCAATGACAACGAGCGCTTTCTCGTAGTCGGCGTCCGGCAGGTTCCCGGTCACCCCGTGGTCACCGAGGCTTGCCTGTTCGCCGTCGTTGCCGACGCCGGGGAATCGTGCGCCGCACGCTGCTCGCGAGCCGTTGCCAAGCGGCGTCCAGGGCGTCAGTTTGGGGATGGCGGCGGTGAGGGCTTGGCGGAGTTCAGTGTCGAGTTGCTGGTATTGCTGGCGGGCTTGGTCGGTGTCGGGCAGGCGCATCAGTGCGGCCCAGACTTCTGCGGGGTCTCGGTCCACGTTGTCTCCTGGGAAGGGCGATTTCTCGACGCTGCACGCGGTCAGAGCGGCGGCGGTCAGGGCTACGGCGAGCGCCGCGTGCAGGCGGCTGGGGTGCGGCGTCATCGGGGGCCTTCGGCGAGGACGGTGCCCTTGTACTGGGCGAGGTCGGGATGTCCGGTGGTGATGGCGGCCATGTTGTACATGCTGGTCGACTGGGCGTCGAGGTAGCCGCTGTGTCCTTCGGTGGCGTTGAGCGGGCCTGCTTCGGTGAGGCTGGCGTCGGTGGACATCTGGTGGTAGTTGCTCGCGTCCGGGCTGAAGTAGGGGCTGGGTCCGAGCACTCCGGTGTTGCCGTAGTTGGGCACGAGGGTGTCCCCGGCGTCCTGTGCGGCGAAAAGGTGGCCTTGCGGGACCTTGAGGTGCTCGGCGCCCTGGCCGGGTGAGCCGAACAGCATCGCGTCCTGCACCGGGGTGTCGTGGCTGAGAGCGTAGCCGGTGGTGCTGGAGCCGTAGCTGTGGCCGAGGGCGGTCAGGTGCAGCGGTGTGTTCGACGCCTCGTGCCCCGCGCCGATCCCGTTGTAGAACTTCGCGAGGCTCTCGCCACCGGCCTGCGCAGCGTGCGGAGTGAGCACCGACTGGTCGGGGTTCGCGATCCCGCTCCACTGCGGGGCCTGATACCCGATCCACGTCACCGCCGCTGTCGGCCCGCCGCCATGGCGAAAATCAATCCGGTCGGCCATCCGTTTCATATCGTCCATGTTCGTGTCGTACTGTGCGAGGTCGCCGTTCACCGTGGTGGTGAACCCTGGGGTGAACACGGCGACGTTAGCCGCTTTGTCCACGTCGCCGACCGCGATCGCGGCCTCGACCCGGGGATGGGTGCTGTCGAGGAACAGCAGCTGCCGGTTTCCCTTGGCCAGGGTGTCGTGGACGGCGTCCAGCGACGAGATCTTCTCGTTGAGCGCGTCGAGCTGGACTTGCAGGTCGTGGTGCTCGTTCTGCTGTTGCGGATCGGACATTTTCAGCCCGTCCATGCGATGTTGCAGGTCGTCGCGTTGGCGGCGCAGGTCCGCGTAATCCCGGTCGAGCACGACCCTGTTCGCCTTGTCCCGGTCAACCGCGGGCAGCCCGTCCATCGCACCGATCACACTGGGCCGGTCGCGGATGAGGGCGTCGCGGGCGGAGGCGGGCAGGGTAGCCCACCAGGCCGCGTTCTGCGCCGGGGTGGCGTTCGGCGGCGGCTCCGGGAACGTCATCCCCGGTGCTTTCAGCCCGTCGGCGGCTGCGGCGGCGACGGTGGATTCGTTGCCGGTGCCGAATTGGCCGGCGGCGGCTTTGTCCAGGACTGCGGCGAGGTCGCTGTCGATGTCTTCGGCGGTGCGCAGGATCTGCGCGATATCGTCGGCGAGTTGCTGTTGTGCTCGTGCCCGGTCCTGCGGGTGCAGTTCCGGTGGCGGGTCACCGCCGTAGACGCAGGCGATCGCGCCGTCGGCGGTGATCGCGAACCCGTATTTGCGGGCCAGCTCGTCGGCGTTCTTGATCGCGGCCTGCACCGCGAGGACCGCGTCGGCGGCCTGCCCGACGGCTTTGCCGATCGCGGCGGCTCCGGCGACGTAGGTGTCCAGGCCCTGCATGTGGGTCTTGTGCTGGGCGGCCGCGCCCTCGGCGGCGGGACCGCTCCAGCCGTCCACCGGGAGCAGTTTGCCGTAGTCGTCGCCCTCGTTGGTCAGGACCTGCACCTTCGCCTGCACGCCGGAGCAGACCTCGTCCAGCACGCCCGGGTCCCAGGCGCGCACGTCGGCCAGCGACACCATCAGCGCGGCCCCCGCATCGTCGGAGCGGTCGGGAACACCCCCGCGGCGGCCTGGTCGCCGCGCGCGTACCGGTCGGCCGCGACTCCCAGGTTCTCCCCGAACCGCTGCGCCTGAGCACACCACTGCGCGAACGTCGACGACAACGCTTCTTGACAGCCCCCGGCCGCCGCCCCGGCCTTCCCGCCCCGCATCGCACCCGAGACCCGCCCGACCAGACCCGCGCAATCCCCGCCCCGCAGACCCGCCGCTTTCTCCCCCGCGGACCGCCCCGCCGCTCTCAACGCCTCCGGCACACTCGTAAACCCCATCAGCCTCCCCCTCCCATAACCGAGAGTCACGTTACGGGCGCCGGGGCTCGGAGATCAACGGCGTCTCCCCCTCAAACGGGGGGCTCGCCAGCGAACACGCGAAGACCTACCTAGGCGCAGCTAGGTAGAACTACGCAGGAGGAGGAGAAGCGACGCGTGGCACGACCTGATGTGCAGCGCCGAAGGACCCGTGAACGCTAGATCACCGCCGTGGCGCGTCGCTCGACCGGCACATGTCACCGGACAACGGAACCGCCCCGCCACGCACCTGAGAGAGGGAAGCATGTGGACGTGCGGCATTTATGTGCGGGATCGGAGGGTTAGCAGGGGCGAGAGCTCGATGGCGTTCTGGCCGCCGTGCGGGCGAATCGTCACCTTGTGTTTCTTCAGGAGCCGACGGATCGTGGCATAGCACGTGCTGTGTGCGTCGGCGACTGCCTGTATGGATGCGCCGTTTTCGTAATCGAGAATGATCTGTTCGATGTCGAGGTCGGTGCGCTTCACGCCCTGTCGGATGGGCGGCAGCACGGCCCCTTCATGCCGCAGCAGCCGCCCTGTCCAGCTCAGCGACAGCCCGTGCTCCCGAGCGATCTCGATGACCGACTCACCGGCACGCCAGGATTTGAGCATCCGGCGGTTTAGCTCGATCCGTTTCGCGCGTGCCTCTTCTGGCGTGTCGGCCATTCGCTGTCCCGTCGTCGCAAGTCTGTGGATGGGGACGGTGATCTTCGGGAGAGGCCACCGCCCCCGGCGCCCGGCCCGGTGGGGGCGCACCCGGTGCCGCGGCGTGTCGGGGGATTGCCGTCGCGGCACTCGGGGGTCTATTTGCCGCAGGCCCAGAAGGGCTCGCCGCATTCGCCGCACCTGCGGTCTGTCGCCGTGGCGGTAGCTCCGCACGCTTTGCAGGCGAGCCGGATCCGCGTCGTCGTGCGCGGCGGGCCCGTCCGGGCGAACCCGGAGCCTGACGCAGCCAGTCAGCGAAGAGGAACAAGGGGATTGATCCCGCATTCGTCGTCCGAGTGGTGGCGTCGCCGGTAGGTGTTGCTTCGACGTTGTGGCGCTGCCGCGGTCATTGCGCGGCCAGCCCTGTGCAACCGGTGCACCAGTCGGCATCGACGAACCTGGTCAGGTCGATCTCGCTGCGCTCGTGGCGTTCCGGGTAAGAGTTGCCGAACGAGCACCACGGGATCAACCACCGCACCGACGGGTCGGCAAGCTCCCGCTTCCAGTAGCGGTGCGTCGTCTTCCGATTCCGTCGGTCGGGTCGGTGTACACCCGCAACGCCAGGTCCGACGTGCGTGGCCCGTGGTGGCGCTGCGTTGTCCACGCTGTCATGACGCGAACCCTCCCCACAGGTTTCGTTGCTGACAGTTACTTTCGTGAGGCTAAGAGCGATTGCGACGCTAAAGGGAAACCAAAGGGACACCGGCCGACGGCAGGAGACACCGAATGCACGTCCCCGAACTTCCCGGAGGCAGCGTTGCCGACCGGCTCAAAGCTGCTCGCAAGCTCAAGGGCCTTAGTCAGTCGCAACTTGCGCAGCGTACGAACTTCTCGACCTTCCTGGTCAAAAAGTGGAGCAGGGGACAAAGCCGCCGAGCGCCGCTTTCGTGGCCGGCACTGCCCGAGCGCTCGGTATCAAGGTCTCCACGCTCTACGGCACGCATGAGAACGAAGTGCTGGACGAACCGAGCCAACAATCCGCCGGCGTCGCCGACCTGCGCAGCGCTCTCGACGCCTATGACGACCCGCGGCCGGAGGGCCGGATTTCGGCGACTGTCGCCGGACGTTTCCGGCAAGCCGAGTCGCCGCGATCGCGTCCGAACGACACATCCAGCTCGCCCCGCGCACGGGAGACCCGCTGCGGATCGCGATCAGCGCGTACCACCGCAGCACTCGATACCTGCAGCACGGCGACTACCGAAACGGTCTTCGCCTGCTCGACTGCGCTCGCGAGCATGTCGGCGTCAGCGCGACCGATCCATCCCTCGGCCAGGCTCTCGATGCAGCTGGACAGTGCAGAGCCCTTCGGGGTCTCGCAGGGCTGCCTCTTCGCTGGCTTGCTGTGAGCGGCCGAAATGGGGGTGGTTGGTAGCGTTTTGTTGTGCACGGGAACTCCTCGGAAGGTCGCCCCTCCATCCCACGTTTGACCCATGGTCGTGCTGTTCGTGCAGGTCAGTGGGTTATGCGCGTCACCTGGCGCGAGTGGCTCGGCTTGGTGGCCGGGCTGCTCGCGGTCGGGTCGACGTTCCTGCCTTGGACCGTGTTGTCGGCGGACACCGCGACGTCCGACGTCCGCGAGGCGTTCAAGACGTTGCCGCACAGCGACGTCGTGCGCACCGCGTGGCATTCGGATCTCTTCTCGTGGGGGCCGCCGCTGCTGCTCGCTGTGGTGGGACTTGCCGTGGTGCTGTTCGGGCAGGTCACGAAGGCACGAGTGAGCGGGCTGCCGCAGCTGTGGCTGGTGGGCTGCTTGACGACGGTGTTGCTGATGGTGATCGGCTGGTCGACGCTGGACTGGGTCTTCGACAGCGACCAGCGTGCGTTCCTGGACGCCGCGGGCGTGTCGATCTCTGGCGGGCTCGGGCGGTATCTGGGGATGGTGTTCGCGGTCGGGTCGGCCGCGGTGGCGATCGTGGACATCCGGGCTGCTCGGGCGGAGAGCCGGGCTTCGCGTCGTCGCCGCTGAATGGCGAGACGGGTTTGCCCGCGCTGAGCTTTGGCGGATTCGCCGTTCAATGGCGACGGGAGGATTGGTCTCTCGTCGGCGTGGGGTTCGGTGGATTCGCCGCTGCGTGGCGACAGGGCACTCGGATCGAGTGGTGGCTCTTCGCGGAGTTGCCGTTGAGCGGCGATCCGGTGCGCTCAGCTGAGCGGCGGTGTTGGTGGATTCGCCGTTGAGCGGCGATGGGGTGCACCGCTTGAGGGATGGCTCTCAACGGATTTGCCGTTGAGTGGCGACGAGGGTCGTCGCGGAGGTCGTCGCCATTGAAGTTTGCCGTTGGGGGCATTAGGGCAGCGGCGGACCTCCGGAGTTGCCGTTAAGTGGCGACGGTGATGTCTCTCGGCCGACGCCGACGCCGACGCCGACGCCGCCCGGATGCCCACGCTGATGCCGACGCCGCCCGGATGCCCACGCTGATGCCGACGCCGCCCGGACGCCGACGCTGATGTCGCGGCGGGTGTCGATCTGGGTCGGCACCGGTTTGGTGCCGATCGATGGTTAGGGGTTGTCGCCGTTTAGCGGCGACTCCGGCCGGACTCGATGCGGTCGAAAAGAGCCTCAACAGCCAGCTCGAGGAGACCGGTCATCACCGGGGGAGGTGGACCGGATCAGCTGTCGCCGCTAAACGGCTAATCGCAGGTCAACCGCACTCCCGGGCCCGGAAGCGCTCGGTCACGGTGCACCCGGGCGTCAGTCCTTGCCCGGACCGCCGCCCGTGTCGCTCACCACGATCAGGACCACGCGGTCGTCGCTGGAGACAGGTTTGCCGCCGTCCTTGTTGACGGTTCCGGCGACGGCCAGCTGGGGGTTGATCATGCTTATCGCGGAGAGCCGGCCGTACGTCGTGGCGGACTTGCTTTTGCCGTCGAGGGTGACCGTCGGCTTGCCGGTGACCGCGCCGTCCTTGTTGACCGGCACGTTCTGCAACCCGGTGGACGACGCGATGCCGAGGATGCCGTTCGCGTCGACGAAATCGACGCAGCCGCCGAGGGAAGGCTTGTCCTGCCAGGTCCACGCGGGCGTGCTGAGCGGTTGTCCGGACTGGAGGCGGTACACGGCGTCCGGGCCGTTGGCCGGGTGATCGGTCACCCACGCGCGCTTCCCGTCGGACGAACGGCAGATGCCGCCGGGGGAGTGCAGGCCCGAGGCGTAGACGGCGGATCCGGGCTTGGGATTCCCGGCCGCCGGTTTTCCGGACACGTCGATCCGCAGGACCTTGCCTGCCAAGGAATTCGGGTCCGCCGCTGCGGCCGGGTTGCCGGCGTCGCCCGTCGCGACGAGGAGTGCGCCGCTTCCGTCGCTGGCCAGCGCGCCGCGGTTGCCCGTCGGGCCTTTCGGGATTCCGGTCAGCACCGGCTTGGGGGCCTGGCCCTTGGCGAAGCGCACGACCCGGTTGTCCGAAGCCGTGGTGACGTAGGCGAAGACCAGCTGGTCCTCGACATAGCTCGGCGACAGCGCCAGGCTGGTGAGCCCGCCGTCGCCGTCGGCCCGGACGTCCAGCTGCGCGAACGACGTCGCGTCGTGTCCGGAGCTGGCCAGCATGACCCGCCCGGTTTTCCGTTCACCGGCGAGAGCGGCTGGCGCGGACCCCTCGCCGGGAAGTCCGGCGACGGCGGCGACTGTGTCCAGGCAGGTGGCGATGACGGCCTTGTCGAAGTCCTTGCAGCCCTGCGGAGGCGGAACGGGCGAGGGCGGCGCTTGCGCGGGGCCGGTGCGGGGACCGCGACCGGGGCCGTCGCCGTGCTCCTGGACATGCGGCGGAGATTCGGGGCTCGGCACCGGCGCGGGGGTGAACGTCTGGCCGGCGGCGGTGTCGTCGAACCGGGCGCAGCCGGAAAGCACGAGGCCGCCGCAGGCGAGGAGGGCCAGCGGCGCCGACCACCGGTACCGGGTACGCATGATGTCCCAGCCTAGGTGGCGCGGCGTGAGCCACTGGTAAGTGGTTACCGTGGTGATCATGACAGTCACCGTGCTGGTCCCGGACGACGAGGGTGTCGCCGTGCTGTCCGAAATCCCTCTCGTCAACGCGGTGCGCTACGAATGGGGTCGTCCGCTGCCGCCGGAGGCTGCGAAAGCCGAGGTGCTCGTCCCGCCCATGGCTTCGACCGGCGACGACATCTGGAGCGATCTGCCGAACCTCAAGCTGGTGCAGCTCCTGACCGCTGGAGCGGAGGACTGGGTCGGCCGCGTCCCGGACGGCGTTCTGTTGTCCACCTGCCGCGGTGCGCACAGTGGCAGCATGGCGGAGTGGGTTGTCGGCGTCCTGTTGTCGATGTACCGGAATCTGGACGTCTACGCGGCGGCGCAACGGGCCGGACACTGGGAGCAGCTGCCGTCCGACACCTTGCAAGGTCAGCGTGTGCTGATCGTCGGGGCTGGCGACGTCGGGCGGCAGTTGCGCCGTCGGCTGGAGCCGTTCGACGTCCGTTGCACGATGGTCGGGATGTCTGCGCGCGAGGGCGTGCACGGCGTTGATGAGCTGCCGGAGCTGCTGCCGCACCACGATGTGGTGGTCATGATGGTCCCCCTCACGTCGCGGACGAGAGGCATGGTCGACGCCGATTTTCTTGCCGCGATGCGTGATGACGCGGTGCTGGTGAATGCTGCTCAAGGGCCGGTTGTGGTGACCGACGCGCTGGCGGCGGAACTCGCGGCGGGGAGGCTTCGGGCCGCGCTCGACGTGACCGATCCCGAGCCGTTGCCGGCGGACCATCCGCTGTGGACAGCGCCCGGTTTCGTGCTGACGCCGCACGTCGCCGGAGCGGTGCGGGGCGTCCGGCGGCGCGCTTATTTGGTGGCCGCGGCGGAAATCGCCCGGTACGCTGGCGGAGAGTTACCTGGCAATCTCGTGCGCGGCGAATACTGATCATTTCCCGGCTGTCGGCCTGGCACTCAGGGTGAACCCTGAAAGAGCCCCTGACCTCGGCGTGCTCGCTCGCGGGGCACGGCTGAATCCCCTAATCTTCGCCGCGTGACCACTCAAGGGGACGACTACCAGACCAGCGTGCTGTCCGGTGTCGAGGACTCTGCCGGCAACGACTACGACGAACCCCGGCAGGGCGGTCTCGGCTTCGGCCTGCTCGTCCTGCGCCTGGGGCTCGGCGTGATCATGGGTGCGCACGGCCTGCAGCATTTGTTCGGCGCTTTCGGCGGACCGGGCGTCGGCGGGTTCGCGCACGTGCTCGAGATGTTCGGGTACCACAAGCAGACGACGCTGCTGTCCTGGATCACCGGCATCACCGAGGTCGCGGGCGGTGCGCTGGTGATCGTCGGCCTGTTCACCCCGCTCGCCGCGGCCGGGCTGCTGGGCGTGGCCGCGAACATCGTCTACGCGAAGTTCCACGGCGGCTTCTTCCAGGGCACCGGTCAGGGCTGGGAGTACGAGCTGCTGCTGGGCCTCTGCGCACTGACGCTGATCTTCACCGGCGCGGGCACCATTTCGCTGGAGCGGAACACGCCGTGGCGGAAGCGGCCGTTGCCGCTCGGGCTCATCTCGTTGCTGCTGGCTGCGGCTGCTTCTGTGGTGGTCATCGTTCTGACCCGATGACTTGCTGACTCGCGGACTCGCGACCTGCGGATCCGCGACCTGCGACTCGCTGACCCGTGACCTGCGGACTCGCGGGCTCGCGGACCCGGCTGGAGTTTGCGTCTCTGACCCTGCCGAGTCGGCTGGAAGCAACGTTGGGCCTGGCGAAGTGATCCGGCCGTTGACCAGGCTGGCCAGGTGTTGCCGTTTAGTGGCGAATGCCTGGTCAGGGCGGAAATCGGGGGCTAGTTGCCTGGTGGGTTGGCCCGTGAGCGGCGACGGCAGGCGCAGGGTGCCACGGCTGGAGGCGGAGTCTCGGCGTGGGCGGGGCGACCGGTGGCCGTTCAATGGCGATTCGCACCGCTCGGAGTCGTGGGCTAACCCGGAATCGGCTGTTTGCCGGTGAGTGGCGAATCGCGTCGATCAGAAGCTTGGGCTGACCCGCGCGAGGAGCGTTCGCCGTTTAGCGGCGAATGTTGTGGACCGGGGACGCGGGCTGGCCCGTGCTGACCGGTGGCCGTTTAGCGGCGAATCGCGCCGACCGGGATCTGGCGGGGAGCGCGTCCGAGATTTCGGCGGTGGAAGCCGACTTGGTCGCGACACCGAAAAGGGGCCCACGCACCACGCGCGGGCCCCCTCCCAGCAGAAGCAATCGGGCAGGATCAGCGGTTCGGATCCCGAACCGCGCCGGTGTCGGCCGAGGTGGCCATCCGGGCGTAGGCCCGCAGCGCGGAGGTGATCGGGCGCTCCCGGTCCTTCGGCTGCCACGGACGCTCCGAAGCTTCCATCTTCGCCCGCCGCTCGGCCAGGATCTCGGGGTCGACGAGCAGCTCGAGCCGGCGCTCGTGGACGTCCAAGATGATCTGGTCGCCGTTCTCCACCAGGCCGATCAGCCCGCCCGCGGCGGCTTCCGGCGAGATGTGGCCGACCGAGATGCCCGAGGAGCCGCCGGAGAAGCGGCCGTCGGTGATCAGGGCGCACTTCTTGCCGAGGCCGGAACCCTTGAGGAACGCCGTCGGGTGCAGCATTTCCTGCATGCCGGGGCCGCCCGCCGGGCCCTCGTAGCGGATGACCAGCACCTCGCCCGGCTGGATCTCCTTCTTGAGGATCGCCGACACGGCCTCCTCCTGGCTCTCCAGCACCCGAGCCGGGCCCTGGAAGTGCCACAGGTCTTCGTCGATGCCCGCGGACTTGATCACTGCGCCGTTCTCGGCCAGGTTGCCGCGCAGGATCGCGAGGCCACCGTCCTTCGTGTAGGCGTGTTCGACGTCGCGGATGCAGCCGCCGACGGCATCAGTGTCCAGCGACGACCAGCGGTTTTCCGTCGAGAACGCCTGCGTGGTCCGGACCCCGCCCGGCGCGGCGTGGAACAGCTCCAGCGCCTTCTCCGACGGAGACTCGGCGCGGATGTCCCACTCGTTCAGCCACGTGGCGAGGTCCGGCGCGTGGACCGCGTGCACGTCGGTGTTCAGGAGACCGCCGCGGTACAGCTCGCCCAGGATGGCGGGGATTCCGCCGGCCCGGTGGACGTCTTCCATGTGGTAGTCGGAGTTCGGCGCGACCTTCGACAGGCACGGCACCCGCCGCCCGATGGCGTCGATGTCGCTGATCGTGAAGTCGACCTCGCCTTCCTGCGCGGCGGCGAGGATGTGCAGCACGGTGTTCGTCGACCCGCCCATGGCCATGTCGAGCGCCATCGCGTTCTCGAACGCCTTCTTCGTGGCGATCGAACGCGGCAGCACCGACTCGTCGTCGGAGCCGTACCAGCGCTTGCACAGTTCGACCACCGTGCGTCCGGCGTTGGAGAACAGCTCTCGCCGGGCCGCGTGCGTCGCGAGCGTGGAACCGTTGCCCGGCAACGACAACCCCAGCGCTTCGGTGAGGCAGTTCATCGAGTTCGCGGTGAACATGCCGGAGCACGAACCGCAGGTCGGGCAGGCGGAGCGCTCGACCTCGGCCAGACCGGCCTCGTCGATCGCCGAGTTCGCGGACGCCGCGATGGTGGTGATCAGGTCCGTTGGGGCCTGCGCGACGCCTTCGACGACCACCGCCTTGCCGGCCTCCATCGGACCGCCGGAGACGAACACGGTCGGGATGTTGAGCCGCATCGCGGCGTTGAGCATGCCCGGCGTGATCTTGTCGCAGTTGGAGATGCACACCAGCGCGTCGGCCTGGTGCGCGTTGACCATGTACTCCACCGAGTCCGCGATGATCTCGCGCGAGGGCAGCGAGTAGAGCATGCCCGAGTGGCCCATCGCGATGCCGTCGTCGACCGCGATCGTGTGGAACTCGCGCGCGATGCCGCCGGCTTCGGCGACCGCCTCGGCGACGATCTCGCCGAGGTCCTTGAGGTGCACGTGGCCGGGCACGAACTGGGTGTAGGAGTTGGCGATCGCGACGATCGGCTTGCCGAAATCGCTGTCGGTCATTCCGGTCGCACGCCAGAGCGAGCGTGCGCCCGCCGCGTTGCGACCGTGGGTGGTGGTCCGGGAACGGAGGTGCGGCACGGCATTCTCCCAGGTCAGAAGGCTGAACCAGGCGGAGGGGAACTACGGCTCCGCAAACTGGTCCTACCAATTCTACTCGGCGGGTTTGCCGTTGCCGCCGCCGGTCCGTTCCGCGTCGGCGGCAGGCTCCGGTGCGACGGGCCCGGGGGAGGGCTCGGGAGCGGGTTCCGGAGCGGGCTCTGGCGCGGCGTCCGGTGCGGTCTCAGCGGCCGGTTTCCGCCCAGCGAGTTCCTCGTCGCTCAGCACGCCCGACGGGTCCTTGATCTTGCCCTCGCTCACCAGAGCCAGTACCGGAAGGTGCCGCGTCCGCACCGTGGGAAGGCTGACCTGGGTGTCGTCGCCGAGAACCGCGCGCACGCGGGCTTTGTTCGTGATCGCCAGGCCCTTGAGCGACGACCACGGCAGGTCGCGCTTGCCGAAGACGGTCCGGACGTGCAGTCCCTCGCGGGTCGCGACGGTGCGCGTGCGCGCGACGAACACGAGCAGCGCGAGCGGGAAGACGTACAGCCACTGGAATCCGCCGATCTCGCCCAGTGCGATCGGTGTCACACAGACGGTCAGCAGACCGATCGCGAGATACGCCGTGGTCGGGATCCGGAACACGGCCTTCCGGCCCTCGTCCGCACGCTGGTCCTGCTGTTTCTTGGCCACGAAGGAATGGTGCACCGACGCCGCGAGCGACCTGCGCCCGGGTCGCGCGCGGGCAGTACTGGCCGTCCACGATGCGGAACCGCCGTCCCGTAGAGTTGACACTCGCCCGGGCGCGCGACTAACGTCGGGGCCGTGATTACGCAGACCGGTCTCGTACTTCCCAAGCGCGCCGACGCTTAGGAAGAGTCCTCTGCGTCGACGCGCGACCCTCGTGCGACCTTACGGTCGGCGAGGGTTTTTTGTTGCGTGAAACCGGTTCCCCGACCGGAAGTACGGCCCAGACAACCCGAACGAGTGACACCGAGAACCCACGAGGCAGAACCGATGACCAGTGCCACGTCGCGCAGCGACGCGAAGCCCGGGCCGACCGCGCCCGGTGTCCCAGGAGCACGTCCGAAGCCCGCCCCGCCGGCGGGTACGCCGGTGCGCGTGACCGGCGCGCAGTCGCTCGTCCGCTCGCTCGAGGCGGTCGGCGCGGAGGTCGTGTTCGGCATTCCGGGTGGCACCATCCTTCCCGCCTACGACCCGTTGCTCGACTCCACGAAGGTCCGGCACGTCCTGGTCCGCCACGAGCAGGGCGCCGGGCACGCCGCCACCGGCTACGCGCAGGCGACCGGCAAGGTCGGCGTCTGCATGGCGACCTCGGGTCCGGGGGCCACGAACCTCGTCACCCCGCTGGCCGACGCCAACATGGACTCGGTCCCGGTCGTCGCCATCACCGGGCAGCAGTCGCGCAGCCTGATCGGCACCGACGCGTTCCAGGAAGCCGACATCTGCGGCATCACCATGCCGATCACCAAGCACAACTTTCTCGTCACCGACCCGGCGGAAATCCCGAGGGCGATCGCCGAGGCGTTCCACCTGGCCGCGACCGGACGCCCCGGTCCGGTCCTGGTGGACATCCCCAAGGACGTGCTGCAGGAGATGACCTCGTTCTCCTGGCCGCCCGAACTCCGGCTGCCCGGCTACCGCCCGACGCTGCGGCCGCACGGCAAGCAGGTCCGCGAGGCCGCGAAGCTGATCGCGCAGGCCCAGCGGCCGGTGCTGTACGTCGGCGGCGGCGTGATCAAGGCCGAGGCGTCGCAGCAGCTGCGCGAACTCGCCGAGCTGACCGGCATCCCGGTCGCGACCACGCTGATGGCGCGCGGCGCGTTCCCCGATTCGCACCGTCAGCACGTCGGCATGCCCGGCATGCACGGCTCCGTCGCCGCGGTCGCCTCGATGCAGCGCGCTGACCTGCTGGTCGCGCTCGGCGCCCGGTTCGACGACCGGGTCACCGGCCAGCTGTCGTCGTTCGCGCCGGACGCGAAGATCGTCCACGCGGACATCGACCCGGCCGAGATCTCCAAGAACCGCAAGGCGGACGTGCCGATCGTCGGCGACTGCAAGGAGATCATCGGCGAGCTGATCGAAGCGGTGAAGACCGAGTTCGAGCGCGCCCGTCCGGACCTGAGCGACTGGTGGACGCAGGTCGATTCGTGGCGCGAGGACTACCCGGCGGGCTACGAATGGCCCGACGACGGTTCGCTGTCGCCGCAGTACGTCATCGAGCGGATCGGCGAGCTGGTCGGCCCGGACGCGGTGTACGCCGCGGGCGTCGGGCAGCACCAGATGTGGGCCGCGCAGTTCGTCAAGTACGAGAAGCCGCGCACCTGGATCAACTCCGGCGGCCTCGGCACCATGGGCTTCGCCGTCCCGGCCGCGATGGGCGCGCAGTTCGGCCTGCCGGACACGCAGGTGTGGGCGATCGACGGCGACGGCTGCTTCCAGATGACCAACCAGGAACTCGCCACGTGCGCCATCGAAGGCGCGCCGATCAAGGTCGCCGTGATCAACAACGGCAACCTCGGCATGGTCCGCCAGTGGCAGAACCTGTTCTACTCCGAGCGGTACTCCAACACCGATCTCGGCACGCACAAGCACCGCATCCCGGACTTCACGCTGCTGGCCGAGGCGCTCGGCTGCGCGGGCCTGCGCTGCGAGGCCAAGGAGGACGTCGACGCGACGATCCGGCGCGCGATGGAAATCAACGACCGCCCCGTCGTGATCGATTTCGTCGTGGGGAAGGATGCCCAGGTGTGGCCGATGGTCGCCGCGGGCACCGGGAACGACGAGATCATGGCCGTCCGCGGCATCCGGCCGCTGTTCGACGACGACGAGGTTTCGCAGGAAGCCGCTGCCGAGGCCGCCGCCGCGGAGGGAGAGCAAGCATGACTGTCCACACGCTGAGCGTGCTGGTCGAGAACAAGCCCGGCGTGCTCGCCCGGGTCTCCGGACTGTTCTCCCGCCGCGGCTTCAACATCGAGTCCCTTGCTGTCGGGCCCACGGAGAACCCCGAGGTGTCCCGGATGACGATCGTGGTCGCCGTCGAAGAGCTACCGCTCGAACAGGTGACCAAACAGCTCAACAAGCTGGTGAACGTGATCAAGATCGTCGAGCTGGAAGCCGGCAGCGCGGTGCAGCGCGAACTGCTGCTCGTGAAGGTCAGGGCGGACGCCACCGTGCGCAGCCAGGTCCTCGAGACCGTCCAGCTCTTCCGCGCCAAGGTGGTGGACGTCTCGCCGGAGGCGCTCACCGTCGAGGCGACCGGGACGTCGGACAAGATCGGCGCGCTGCTGCGGATGCTGGAGCCGTACGGCATCCGCGAACTCGTCCAGTCCGGCATGGTCGCGGTGGGCCGCGGGGCCCGCTCGATCACCGCCACTTCTCCCCGCTGAACCTCAGATTTCGTGTAAGTACGGAAGGAAGTAGTACCCCCCATGGCAGTGGAAATCTTCTACGACGACGACGCCGACCTGTCGATCATCCAGGGTCGCAAGGTCGCCGTGATCGGCTACGGCAGCCAGGGCCACGCGCACTCGCTCAGCCTGCGCGACTCGGGCGTCGACGTCCGGATCGGCCTGCAGGAGGGGTCCAAGTCCCGGGCGAAGGCCGAGGAGCAGGGCCTGCGCGTGCTGTCGGTCGCCGAGGCGGCCGCCGAGGCCGACGTGATCATGATCCTCGCTCCGGACACGAAGCAGCGCTTCATCTACGAAGAGCACATCGCGCCGCACCTCAAGGACGGCGACGCGCTCTTCTTCGGCCACGGCTTCAACATCCGGTACGACCTGATCAAGCCGCCGGCGAACGTCGACGTCGCGATGGTCGCCCCGAAGGGCCCGGGCCACCTGGTCCGCCGCCAGTTCGTGGACGGCAAGGGCGTGCCCTGCCTGATCGCGGTCGAGCAGGACGCTTCGGGCAACGCGCAGGCGCTCGCGCTCTCCTACGCCGCGGCGATCGGCGGCGCGCGGGCCGGCGTCATCAAGACGACCTTCACCGAGGAGACCGAGACCGACCTCTTCGGCGAGCAGGCCGTGCTGTGCGGCGGCGCGTCCGCGCTGGTGCAGACCGGTTTCGAGGTGCTCACCGAGGCTGGCTACGCCCCGGAGATCGCCTACTTCGAGGTGCTGCACGAGCTGAAGCTGATCGTCGACCTGATGTACGAGGGCGGCATCGCGCGCCAGCGCTACTCCATCTCCGACACCGCCGAGTACGGCGACCTCACCCGCGGCCCGCGCGTCATCTCGCCGGCCGTCAAGGAGGAGATGAAGAAGATCCTGGGCGAGATCCAGGACGGCACCTTCGCCCGCGAATGGGTGGCTGAGGACGAGGCAGGCCGGCCGAACTTCACGAAGCTCGAGGAGCAGGGCAACCAGCACCCGATCGAGAAGACCGGCAAGAAGCTCCGCGACCTGATGTCGTGGGTGGACCGGCCGATCACCGAGACCGCCTGACCGGTTTCCTCAGGAGGAGGCCCTGTCGTCCGTTCGCCGGACGGCAGGGTCTCTTTCGTTCCAGGCGTTGCCGCTGAATGGCGGATACGCTGTGCCGATGAGCCGCCCGACCGACGACAAGGCGCACATCCGGCACGAACTCGACCTCACCGGCGCGACCTGGATCCGCGCCGAACCGGCGGGCGTGACCCTGGAGCATTGCGCGGAGTACGCGTTCGTCCCGCACTCGGACGGGGTGACCTACGTGGCCATCCGGCAGCCGACCGATCCGGACGGGGCGGTGCTGGTTTTCACGCCTTCGGAGTGGGACGCGTTCACTCGCGGGGTTCGGGACGGGGAGTTCGAGTTGCCGGAGTAGGTCTTCGGACCCATGGGTTCTGGCTGGATGGAGATCCGGCCGCGGTGCCTTTGGACGGCTGTTGCCGTTTAGTGGCGAATCCGTGGTTCGCGGCGTGATTGCCCAGGTCCGAGGTCTTCGTCAGTGCGGTTGTGGCGTTTCCCGCGCGGCGGTGGGTTGTCTGGAGCAGATGGCTCCGAGCGTCGCGATGAGTGCGGTGGTCTGATCGGCAGTCCGCGGCTGGAGACCAGTGCGGACGTGGGAAACCGGCTTGGCTCCGGCACACGAGTTCGCCGGGGTGACGGCTGCGTGGCCGATCAGGTTTTCGCCGTTTCGCGGCCATTCCGTCCAGCCGGACCCGTTCGTGTCCCGACGGATCGCCCGCCAGGACGCCAGTGATGTACCTGTGGGCTGACTTTCAGGACGGCAGGAAGATCGCGGCCGCTGCGTCGGCGAGTGCGTCGGGACTTGGCGAATCCGGCTCGGTTTGGGCTAGGTGCAACAGCCCGAGAATGGCCGCGTACGCGACTCGTGCCCGGTGCTCGGCTTGGTCCGCCGGGAGGCCGAGTTCGCGATACGTGCTGGTCAGAAGGTTGAGTCGGGCTTGGTTGACGCGGCTGACCGCGTCCTTGACCCGCGGGTCGTTGCGATCGCCGAGCAGGCTCAGGTGCACCGACGGGGCCAACGGCTGGACGGCGCGCACGACGGCGGTGAGCAGTTCGCGCAGCCGTTGCCGCGGATCGGCGATTGCGGCGTACTTGGCGAGCCCCGCTTCGCCGTGGTTTCGCCCCCAATCGGCGAGAGCCGCGGTGATCAGCTCGTCCCGGTTGCGGAAGTGCGCGTAGAAACTGCCCTTGGTCACGCCGAGCGTCCGCGCGAGCGGTTCTACTCCGACCGCGGCCAGCCCGCCCTCCGCGATCGCCTTCAGCGCGGCCCGCGTCCAGTCCTCGGCGGACAGCCGGGGCGAGTCGTTCACCATGCGCGGAGGATACGCCACCGTATTGACGGCCCTGTCCGCACTGGATACGGTGGCGTATCCATACGCAACCGTATCCATACGCAACCGTATCCATACGCAGCCGTATCCATACGGTGCCGTACTGAGGGGCGAAGTGATGGCACACGCGAAGGTTCGCCGAGTGGTCACCGGGCACGACTCCGACGGCAAGGCCCGGGTAGTCGCCGATGGCGCCGTCGAGCCGATCGCCTCCGGCTTGATGCCGGGCTGCGCGATCTACCGGCTGTGGGGCAGGGACGAGCGACCGGTATTTCCCGACGACGGCTCGCCGCATCGGGCTGAGGCGTATTACCCGCCGCGGGACGGTTCGCGGTTCATGATCAACACGATCGCGCCTGGCGAGCTGACGCCGGCGCCGGATCTCGACGTGGCGGCAGCGTGGGAAGAACTGGAGCGACAGGCACCGGGTGCGGTCGCCGCAATGGAGCCTGACGCGCCGGGCATGCACACCACCGACACCCTCGATTACGTCCTGGTCGTCTCGGGCGAGGTCACGCTGGAGCTGGATGACGGGGATCAGACGGTCTTGCGGGCAGGCGATGTCCTCGTCCAGAACGGTACGCGGCACGCCTGGCGAAACCACGGCGTCGAACCGTGCACGATCGTCGGCGTCGCTGTCGGTGCAGATCGGGCGTAGGCCGGATTCGCCACTGAGCGGCGACACCGTTTTCGCCACTGAACGGCGACGGTTCCTTTTGCCTGCCGGGTTTGACATTGACATTGTGACAAGGTCTTCACTGGTCGGCGGAGGTGATCCCGATGAACTCGACACAGATGAATTCCCAGCTCACGCGGCTGATCGAGGCGTTGGGTGCCGGAAACTCGTCGACGCGGCTGCAGGCCGCCCTGACGGTCGGAACGCACCCGGACGACCCTCGTCTCGTGGAGACGCTCGTCGCACGGTGCGCGATCGAGCCGGACTTTTTCGTGCGCGACATGCTCACCTGGGCGTTGACCCGGTTCCCGGCGGAGGACACCGTGCCGCGGCTTCTCACGGAGCTGCGGTCCCCGGTGGCGCAGGCCCGGAGCCAGTCGCTGCACACGTTGTCCAAAATCGGCGACAAGAACGCGTGGCCAGCGATCACCCGATCGTTGCTGTGCGACGCCGACGACGAGGTCGCGAGAAGCGCGTGGCGAGCGGCTGTCGTCCTCGTGCCGGACGGCGACAAGGCCGGGCTGGCTGCGGAACTTGTGACTCAGCTCGGTCGTGGCGACCGAACCGTGCAGCTCAGCCTCAGCCGGGCGTTGGTCGCGCTCGGTCCCGTCATCGAGCCGGTCTTGGAGGACACAGTGACGAGCCCAGACCCGGCCGTCCGGGCACACGCCGCCGTCACCTTGCGGCTGCTCCATGACCCGGACACCGGTTTCGACCAGGCCGTGGACGAGGCGAAACGGATCGTCGCGCTCGGTCCCGAGCGGGCTCAGGAAATCGCGTGCTGATCGGCGAGGTCGCCCGCCGCTCGGGGGTCAGTACCCGGATGCTCCGGCACTACGACGCCCTCGGGCTGGTGCGGCCGACCGGCCGCACCGTGGGCGGCTATCGCGAGTACTCCGCGGACGACATTCGCCGCATCTTCCATGTGGAAAGCCTGCGGTCGCTCGGGATGTCGCTGCGGCAGATCGGCCGGGCGCTGGAAGATCCCGCCTTCGTGCCGTCGGAGCTGGTCGGCGACCTCATCCGGCGGACCGAAGACCGGCTGAAGCGGGAACAGGAGCTACTTGACCGGCTCCGTGCGGTCGATGCCTCGGCACCCTCCGGTTGGGAAGCTGCCTTGCGCATCGTCGAGCTGTTGCGCGGGCTCAGCTCGCCGGGTGCCGCGCGACGGCAGCAAACCGTCCTGGCTCCCGCCGACGATGTGCCGGTTCCGGCTGAGGTCCTGGCCAAAGCGGTTCTCGCCGAATCCGATCCGAATGTCGCCGGCGCACTGCGCTGGGCCCTCGCTCGAACCGATGGCGACGGGGTGGCGAATGTGGCGGCTGGTCTCGGTTCGGAAGACGCCGAGGTCCGCCGGCGCGCGATCCTGGCACTTATTGAGTTGCCCGGCGAAGAGGTGACTGCGGTGTTGATGGACGCGCTCGCGGGTTCAGACGCTGTGGTCCGTCGGCATGCGGCACTTGCTTTAGGCGCACGCGGAGCGAAGGAGGCTGTGCCGACGCTGGTCGAAATGGTCGTCGAGGGGCGAAACGACGTCGAGGCGGCTGAAGTTTTGGGTGCGTTGGCGGATGGGGGAGTGGACGGGATTGTCGGCGCGTTGGTCGATGCGTTGGCGGCGCATCCGGTGGATTCGGCGGTGCGGATCCGGTTGACGCAGGCGCTTGCGGAGATGCCGGGGACACTCGCGCACGAGGCGTTGCGGCGGTTGGCGGGGGATGGGGATCGGGATGTCGCGTTGGTGGCTTCGGTTCTGGTGAGGGTGGTGGAAGAGCGTGAGGGCGTTGGTGGGGGCTCTGAAATCAGCTAGGCGGTGCGGGCGGTTGGCGGAGGTTTTCGGCGATCGGTGCTGGTCAGGGGCTTTTGCCATTTAATGGCGAAAGTTGCTGCGGGGCTCGTTGCCGTTTAGTGGCGACAGGCCGGGCCGGGTGGTTGGCGGCTTGCGAGGTGAGTTGCCGTTGATTGGCGAAAGCTGCAGGGACGGTTGTCGACCGGCAACGGTCGGGTGTTCGCCGATTGAGGGAGGCCGGGGCACGGGTGTTTGTCGTCGGACGGCGAGGGGTCGGGATGGCGGGTGTTTGCCATTGAACGGCGAGGGGCGGAGTAGTGAGTGGTTGCCGATGCGCGGCGAGAGCTGTGGCGGCAGATGTTTCCGCTGAATGGCGACGGACGCGGCGGCGCATAGTGACGGCTGTAGTCGTTGGGTGGCGATGAGCGTGACGGCGACGTTGCCTCTGAGCGGCGACGGCTCTCAGCGTGCTTGTTCTGCAGGCAGGCCGCGGTGGTGGATGTTGCCGCTAAATGGCGACGGGCGTTTCAACGGCTGGGTCATCGGACGGCGTGGCGGTGACTCGCCACTGAGCGGCAACGTTGGGACGCCGTCGTTGCGAGGTGACGGCGTCCAGCCTTGATGAGGGTGTCGCCGTTTAGTGGCGACACAGTGCTGGGCTGCCGTGGAGCGGTCGCGTCTGGCGTCCAGTGAGGCGTTGCCGTTTAGTGGCGACAGCGTGGTCGAGTTGCCGCTATTCGGCGACGCGGGCGATTAGTTCCGGCAGTCGACCGGTGGCTGCGGCCAGGGCGAGGTGGTCTCCGTAGTCGCGGGATTCGACGATTTCACCGTCTCGGATGCGCATTGCGAAGATGTTGTTCACCTGAAACGGGGTGCCGGAGCTGGTTTCGCCTACATAGGTCGATTCGCCGATGATGACTTCTGGGTCGGTGCTCAGGTGGAGTACCAGATCGGTCACCTCGATGCGGAATCCTGCTGCGGCACCGATGGCGAAGTGGGCGCGCAGGTCGTCTCGGGTGCGGAGGCCGGGGGCTCCGGGCAGGAACGGGTGGCGGACATCGGTCTTTGCCGCATAGAGGTCGGGGAGTTCGGACCAGCGTCCGTCGGCGACGCCGAAGACGACTCGTTGGAATACGCCTTCACGGCTGTTCGGGGAGAAGAGTTCGGACGGGCGCGGGGCGATGGGGCGGGATTCGTAAGCGGGCGCTTGGGCGTAGGCCTCGGCTAAGTCGCCAGCGGCGTTTTGGATGGCGGCTAGGCGCAGGTAGTCGTGGTAGTCGCGGGTGTGGATGAGGAGCCCGTCGCGGGCGCGGAGGACTTGGATGTTCGCCGTTTCGGCCGTCCGGCCGGTTTTTCGCGACTCGGCGGTGTACTGGTATTCGGCGACGATGACTTCGGGGTCGGCGGTTTCGTGGATGGTGACGTCGTGGCGGTTGAGCCGAAGGAGCTGGCCCAGGCCGCTGACGAAACGGTCGTGCACCGCGGCTCGGCCTTCTATGCGGCCGGGCCTCGGGACGGCGGTGGGGTGTTCGACGACGGTGTCCTCCGCGTAGAGCTGTGCGAGGTCGGCGAAGCGGCCGTCGGTGATTCCGGTGGAGAGCTGGTCGAACAGGTCGCGTGCGGTGGGCATGAGGGTCTCCGCGGGGTCGATTAACCGGAGTCGGTAGTCCGTTACGATACGGACTGTCTACTCCGGTTGTCTACTGTCGGGAGTTGCCGATTAGTGGCGACTGAGGCGGCGCAGTAGTTCTCGGGCGTCGGGGCTGTCGCAGGCTTCGGCCCAGCCTTCGGGGGTGCTGTCCCAGAGGGCGTCGCGGGCGGTGAGGTCGGCGCCGGCGGATGCGAGGATTTCGATGACGTCCAGGCGGTTGCTTTGGGCGGCCAGGTGCAGCGCCGTGACACCGGCGCCGTGGCGTGGGCCGCCGAAGGTGCCGATCTGGTTGACGTTCGCGCCCAGTGACAGAAGCGTTTCTGTTGCCGCTGAGTGGCCACACGTCGCCGCCCAGGCGAGGGCGGTGCCGCGGTAGACGTCGGCGTCCAGGTTCGCGCCGCGGGCGGCCAGGGTGCGGAGTGCGGCTACTTGGTTGTTGCGGGAGGCCCAGGCGAGGGACTCGTCGAGGATCTCTGCTGGGTCGTTTGTTGGCTTCCAGAAGGGAAAACCGCTGTGTGGACGGTAGAACTCACGGTGTGCGCCGGCCGCTGGGGAAAGAGTCCCCTTTGGACTGACGAGTTCATCCAGCAGTGCGGCGTCGCCGAGACCGGCTGCGACGCGAAGGTTGCGAGGGGACCGTTCGTGCGTTGCCAGTTTTTCGGCAACAGCGCGATTTCCCCAAAACAGGGCCACAATGAGCGGCGTTCCGCCGTCGCCGCGGCCGGATACGGTCAAGGGCGCGCCGGCGTTGAGCAAAAGGTCGGCGATCAGTGGTAAGTTGCTGTAGGCGGCTTGATGTAAGGCAGTCCATCCGTGTGCGTTGGCTCGCGCGGGGTCGGCACCGTGGGCGAGCAGGACGCGGACGAGGCGTTCGTCATGGGTCGCGGCGGCCATGCCGAGAAGATCGTTTCCGTTGGTGCCTCGGGCGCGGGCCAGGTGCGGAGCTTCGGTCAGCAGCGTCGTCAGCCCGTCGACGTCTCGGGCTTCTACCAGCTGATAAGCCCGGGCGAACGGTTCGCCGTTTTTCGGCAAATCCTCGACGTGGGCTTTCAATGCCCGCCAGGCCGGGAAGCCGTGCTCGCGGGCGATGACGGTGAGCGCGCCGGTGCGGGTCAGCGGTTGTTCGTGCCGGGCGAAGGCGGCGCGGGCGTCCGGGGTGCCGTCTTCGGCGGAGGCGAGGAGGCCGGTGGCGCGGTCGCGGTAGTACTCGACGTCCTGGTGGTACGCGTGCTGGACGTCCGGGCCGTGTTCGGCGATGCGGCGGACGTACGCCTGAAGTTGCGGCCAGCTGGGGAATCCGTAGCGGCGGGCGAGCCGGAACTGCGCTTCCGACAGGGCGACCGAGTCGGCGCGGGCGAGTTCCTTCGCCTGTTTGCGGAGCTGGCCGAGGTCGGGGTTGGCGGGCAAGGCCGTCATCGGAAGTCCTTCCTTCCCTTGCGCGCCCGTGGTCCGCCGGCACCGGGCAGGGAAGAAGGAAAGCTCGGCAACTCGTGGTACGGGGGTGGGCTCAGCCCTTTCCGCGGACAGGACGCGGCCCCTGCCGCGCGAGAACCACTGTAGCTCAGAAGGGTCAACGTCCGCCGGTGATGACGCTGACCGCGATGCCGAGCGTGGCCGTGTTGTACATGAAGGACAGGACGCTGTGCGCGAGCACCAGGGAACGGATCGACGTCGTTCGCGTTTCGACGTCCGAGACCGCGAAGCTCGTCCCGATGGTGAACGCGAAATAGGTGAAATCGGCCAGTATGGGGCGTTCGGTTTCGGGGAAGCGGAAGTGTTGCGTCGGGAGGCTGTCGTAGTACTTCTGGGCGTAGCGTTCCGCGTAGCCGAAGTGCAGGATCGCCCAGGCCAGCAGGACCGCCGGAACGCCGACGATTTTCGCTTGGTCCGGGTCGATGCCCGCCGTTTCCGGCAGGACGATCGACAGTCCGGCGGTGACGCCGACGAGGCTGGTCAACAGGGTGAACAACAGTCCGAGCCGACGGCCCAGAACGCCTTTCAGCCACCGGGCGTCGGTGTGGTCGATTTTCCGGCTGCGGGACACTCGCGCGACCCGGATGCCGAGGTAGACCAGAGCGAGCAGGTCCCGTAAGAGGAGGACGAGGACATTGTCGTCTTGGATGAAGGTGGCGATCCCGAGCGTCAGCAGGACGAGTTCGACCATTCGGGACGCGGCGATGGCGAGTTTCGTGAACACCGGCGGCTCCCGGGGGCGAACGCGGGCGAGGCGTTCCGCGAAGATAACAGCGGGTGGTGGCCGCTGAACGGCGAAACCGTCTCGTCCGGATCGCCCGTTCAGGGGAAGTGTTCGCTGGGGTGGCCGTGGCGGGCCGGGCAGTGTGGGAACGTCGGTGTTGAACGGGAAAGTGGCCGTATGCAGGGGATGAAGAGTTTCGCCGTTTAGTGGCGAATCCATGGTGAGCTGGGTTTTCCGGGGTCTGGGCTGCTTCGGCGAGTACGGGTCGGCTGGGTCGGCGGAGACGTCGGGTGCTGGTCGCGGTGGGGCTTCCGGGAGAAGCCTCGAAAGCCCCACCGGGAGTCAGGGAACCAGCGGAGCGAGGCGACGCCAGCCGTCCAGCGGGATCTCCGGTCCGGCGGCGAGGACCTGGACGCAGACGTGGTCCGCGCCGGCGTCGAGGTGTGCGCGGATTCGGTCGGCGACTTCCTGCTCGCTGCGGTAGGCCACGATGGCGTCGACGAGCCGGCCGCTGCCGCCGTCGGCCAGGTCTTCCTCGGAGTAGCCGAGGCGGCGGAGATTCGCTCGTTGGTGTGGAGCCATCCGCACGTAGCCGGCGACGTGTTCGCGAGCGATTTGCCGCGCTCGCAATGGATCTGCGTCGAGGACAACGGCTTGTTCGACGGCGAGGTACGCGTCCGGTCCGAGCGTTTCCCGGGCGAACGCCGTATGCTCGGGAGGGACGAAGTAGGGGTGTGCGCCGTCGGCCTGGGTTGCCGCGAGTTTCAGCATTTTGGGTCCGAGCGCGGCTAGAAGCCGACGCGGTCGGGAATCAGAAGCAAAGTCCAGATCCGCTGCGTCCATGGCGTCGAGGTAGTCCTGCATCGCGCTGCCTCCGCCGCCAGGTCGATGCCCGCCCAGCCCCAGCGTGAACCGTCCCGGATACGCCTCTGCCAGTGTGCGTCCCGCGGCTTCGGCGGATGCCGCAGACCGTTCGGAAAACCGGGCGATTCCGGTTGCCACGGTCAAGGTCGTGGTCGCTTCGAGCAGCAACGCGGCCTGAGTGAACGCCTCCCGCCCGCGGTATTCGCCGAACCACAGCGCCGTGAAGCCCAGCGACTCGACCTCGCGGGCGGCCGCGCGTACTTCGCCGATTTCCTTGCCGTCAAAGGCGAATGTCCAGATCCCGACTGTCATTGCGCCTCGCCTTCCGTGTCGGCGGCGAATTTCGCGAACAAATCCACAACGGACTCCAAGAAGTTTCCAGGCCGCAGGAGCGCGGCATTGATCCCGGAGCAGCCAAGGCCGGTACGTCCACTGAGGACGCACCCTAAAACAGAGGCTGCCTCCGGTTACTATACGGAGGACCCCTCCGATTTGTCACGGGATAAGCTGAGACCCGAGATGAGCGACGCCAAGCCGATGCGCGCGGACGCCCGCCGCAACTACGAACGCCTGCTGGTCGAAGCGAGGCGTGCCTTCGCCGAGCGAGGCGTCGACGCCTCGCTCGAAGACGTCGCCCGCAGTGCCGGCGTCGGGATCGGCACCCTCTATCGCCACTTCCCGACCAGGGAAGACCTGATCGAGACGCTGCTGCGGGACCGCTTCGACACCCAGGCGGAAAGGGCGCGCGAGCTGCTGCTCGCCGACGATCCGCTCGACGGGCTGTACACCTGGCTCATCGGCTTCGGCGAAACCTCCGCCGTTTACCGCGGCCTTACCGAAATGCTGGCCGACGCCTTCGACGATCCGGAGTCGCGGCTGCACGCGTCCTGCGAAGCGATGCGGGAAGCCGCGTCCCACCTAGTGGACAGGGCGCAGGCGGCCGGCGTTTTCCGCGCCGACGTGACGGTCCGGGAGCTGCTTTTGTTGCTGCACGGTGCTTCCTGGGCCGGATCCCACCTTCCGGGAGAAGGCGGTACAGAGCGCCTGATGACGCTTGTCTTCACCGGATTACGAACAAGTGAACAGCGGGGGCAGCGGGCTGTCAGCGCACCGCGTTAAACTCCCGCGAGTCCGGGCACAACGACGTGCGCCGCGAGAGAGCGTCCTCGATTTCGTGACCAGATAGTGGGAGCCGCATCGTGACCAAGCCCAGCAAACCCGTAGTCCTCATCGCGGAGAAGCTCGCGCCCTCCGTGCTGAGTGTGTTCGGTGAAGAGGTAGAGGTCCGGCACGTGGACGGCACCGACCGTCCCGCTCTGCTCGAGGCGGTGAAGAGCGCCGACGCGCTTCTGGTCCGATCCGCCACCAAGGTCGACGCCGAGGTGCTCGGGGCGACGACTCAGCTGAAGGTCGTCGCCCGCGCGGGCGTGGGCCTGGACAACGTCGAGGTCCCGGCCGCCACCGAGCGCGGGGTGCTCGTCGTGAACGCGCCGACGTCGAACATCGTCTCCGCTGCCGAGCACGCGGTCGCGCTGCTGCTCGCGGTTGCCCGCCGCGTTCCCGCCGCCGACCAGAGCCTGCGCGGCGGCGAGTGGAAGCGCAGCTCGTTTTCCGGCGTCGAGATCAACGGCAAGACGGTCGGCGTCGTCGGGCTCGGCAAGATCGGCCAGCTGTTCGCCCAGCGGCTCGCCGCCTTCGGGACCAAGCTCATCGCGTACGACCCCTACGTCTCGGCCGCGCGCGCCGCCCAGCTGGGCATCGAGCTGGTCACCCTCGACGAGCTGCTGGAACGCGCCGACGCGATCTCCATCCACCTGCCGAAGACGCCGGAGACCAAGGGGCTCATCGACGCCGAGGCGCTCAAGAAGACCAAGCCCGGCGTGATCATCGTCAACGCCGCCCGCGGCGGTCTCATCGTCGAGGAAGCGCTGGCCGACGCGGTGCGCAGCGGACACGTCGGCGGTGCCGGCATCGACGTGTTCGTCACCGAGCCGACCACCGAGAGCCCGCTGTTCAACCTGCCGAACGTCGTCGTCACGCCGCACCTCGGCGCGTCCACCGCCGAGGCGCAGGACCGCGCGGGCACGGACGTCGCGCGTTCGGTGCTGCTGGCGCTGCGCGGCGACTTCGTGCCGGACGCGGTGAACGTGTCCGGCGGCGGCGCGGTCGGCGAGCACGTGCGGCCGTACCTGTCGCTTACCCAGAAGCTCGGCCAGGTGCTGACCGCGCTGAACCCGAAGGCGCCGACGTCGCTGACCGTCGAGGTCAAGGGCGAGATCTCCAGCGAAGACACCGCGGTGCTGAAGCTGGCCGCGCTGCGCGGGCTCTTCTCGGGCGTGGTCGAGGACCAGGTCACCTTCGTCAACGCGCCGCGGCTGGCCGAGGAACTCGGCGTGCAGGCGGAGCTGGTCGCCGAGTCGGAAAGCCCGAAGTTCCGCAGCCTGGTCACGCTCCGCGCGGTGCACGGCGACGGCGCGACGCTCACCGTGTCCGGTTCGGTCACCGGCAAGGACGAGGTCGAGAAGATCGTCGAGGTCAAGGGAAGGCACTTCGACCTGCGCGCCGAGGGCGACGTGCTGGTGATCGAGTACCCGGACCGGCCCGGCGTCATGGGCCGCGTCGGCACGCTGCTCGGCGAGGCGGGCATCAACATCGAGGCCGCGCAGATCAGCCAGAGCACCGACGGTTCCGACTCGATCATGCTGCTGCGCGTCGACCGGCACGTGGACACGAACGTGCTCGAGCCGATCGGAGCCACCGTCGGGGCGCACACCATCCGCGCCGTCGACTTCAGCTAGTCCCCAGCACGCCGAACGGCCCCTTTCCCGGACTCCCGGGGAAGGGGCCGTTCTGGCGTCCGCCCGCACCGGCAACATTCGGGTAACGGACGTTTTTCCGCACGAAAGTAGGGGTTTCGGACAGCTAGGTTCTTGCCGCGAGGCTGAACCACGCGCCGTGAGAGCACGGTGCGGCGCCGGTGCTCACCGTCGGGGGTGCGAATGGGGAGCGCGGGCAGGTTCGTGATCCGGGCCTCGAGAAGGGGTTACTCATGAGCAGAACCCGGTTGCCCGGGTGGGCTGCCCGCTCGGTGGTCGTGGGTTCCGCGGTGGTGCTGGCGGCGGCCGTCGCCGTGCCCGCCGCGTCCGCGCAGGGCGCGCCGCTGGCCGAGCCGGTCGCTCCGGCCAAGATCGACGCGAGCAAGGTCGAGGGCAAGCTTTCGCCCCGGCTGAGCGCGGCGCAGGGCCAGATCACCGCGTTCGTCGAGCTGGCGAAGAAACCCGCGGTGGACGCGTTCAAGGAGGAGCAGGGCAAGGGCAAGGAGAAGGCCAAGCAGGCGGCGAAGGCGGCCAAGGCCGACGTCGCCGCGGCGGTCAGCTCCGTCGTCGGACAGCTGCGGTCCGCGGACGCCGGCACGAAGCTGGTCACGCAGACGGCCAACGCGGTGCCCGGCGCGGTCGTCACCGCGGACGCGGCCAAGATCCGCCAGCTCGCGGAACGGCCGGACGTCGTCTCGGTGCGCACGGTCGTGCCGAAGAACCGCACCAACGCGAGTGCCGAACAGCTCACCAACACGCTTGCCAGCTGGCAGAAAACGGGCAAGTTCGGCGACAACATCCGCGTCGGCGTGATCGACGACGGCATCGACTACACCCACGCCGACTTCGGCGGTCCCGGCACGCCCGAGGCGTACCAGGCGGTCGACCGGGCCAAGCCGTCGCCGCTGTTCCCGAGCGCCAAGGTGGTCGGCGGCACCGACCTCGTCGGCGACGACTACGACTCGGCGGGCAAGACCGGGTCGCCGACGCCGAAACCGGACCCCAACCCGATCGCGTGCGGCGAGCACGGCACGCACGTCGCGGGCACGATCGGCGGCTTCGGCGTGAACGCCGACGGCAGCACGTTCACCGGCGACTACAAGAAGCTGAACAAGAAGACCCTCGACGCCATGCGGATCGGCCCGGGCACCGCGCCCAAGGCGCTGCTGTACGCGATCAAGGTCTTCGGCTGCAAGGGTTCCACGAACGTCACCTCGCAGGCGCTCGACTGGGCGCTCGACCCGGACGGCGACGGCGACTTCACCGACCACCTCGACGTCGTGAACCTGTCGCTGGGCAGCGACTTCGGCGCGCCGGACGACCCGGACTCGCTGTTCGTGCGCAAGCTCGCGCAGAACAACGTGCTGCCGGTGATCTCGGCGGGCAACGGCGGCGACATCAACGACATCGCCGGCTCGCCGGGCAACACCCCGGAAGCGCTCACCGTGGCCAGCAGCCGCGACGCGGGCGAACTGCGGGACGCGATCGAGGTCAAGACGCCGACCGCCGGACCGCAGCCGGGCCAGTACAGCCAGGAGTACACCGGCTACGACACCCTCGACCTCACCGCGCCGGTGGTGCCGATTTCGGCGGGCAACAACGCCGGTTGCGCCGCCTATTCGGCTGAGGACAAGGCGAAGGTCGCGGGCAAGATCGCGTGGCTGGAGTGGGACGACAACGACGCCACCCGGCCGTGCGGGTCTGCCGCGCGGGCCAACAACGCGCAGGCCGCGGGCGCCAAGGGCGTGCTGCTTTCGTCCACTGTGGAGCATTTCGGCGCGGGGATCGCGGGCAACGCGGCGGTTCCGATGTTCCAGCTCACCGGCAAGGCCACCCAGGCCGTGCGGGCGGGGCTGACCGCGGGCACGCTGACCGTGCGGCTGTACGGCGCCGGGCGGACCACGCTGCAGACGTATGACCAGTCTATTGTGGACACTCCAAGCTCGTTCACTTCGCGCGGCGGACGCGGTCCGTCGGTGAAGCCGGACGTCGCCGCGCCTGGCGACACGATCACGTCGGCGTTCCGCGGCAGCGGCAACGAGCGGCTGGTCATCTCGGGCACGTCGATGGCCGCGCCGCACACGTCGGGCATCACGGCGCTGGTCCGCCAGGCGCATCCGGACTGGAGCGTCGAGGAGGTCAAGGCCGACGTCGTGGGCACCGCGGTGCACGACATCACCGACGGCGCGGGCCACACCTACGGCCCGCAGCGCGTGGGCGCCGGCCGGATCGACGCGAAAGCCGCGCTGGACAACCAGGTTCTCGCGTACGTGCAGGACGACCCGGGCGCGGTGAGCGTCACGTTCGGCACCGTCGAGGCGGCGGGTCCGGTCACCTTGAGCAAGACGATCAAGGTGGTCAACAAGGGCGTCAAGGCGGCCGAGTACTCGGTGGGCTACGAGGCGGTCAACAGCCTGCCCGGCGTTGAGTACACAGTGGACAAGACCTCGGTGAAGCTGAACCCGCGCGGGGTCGCGACGGTGAAGGTGACGCTGAAGATCACCGATCCGAAGGCGCTGCGCAAGGTTCTCGACCCGACCATGGCGGCTTCCCAGGCCGGGCTCGCCCGCCAGTTCGTGGCCGACGCTTCGGGCCGGATCGCGTTCACCCCGAAGAACGGCGCGACCGTTCCGCTGCGGGTGGCCGTGTACTCGGCGCCGAAACCGGTTTCGGCGATCACCACCCCGGGCGGCGTGCGCTTCGGCGCGAACGCCGACCAGGCCGTGCTGAACCTCGGCGGCAAGGGCATCGACCAGGGCAGCGGCTCCCAGCGGTACCGCTCGCTGATCAGCGTGCTCGAACTGCAGGCCGAATCGCCGCAGCTGCCGGAATGCGACTCGCACGTCACGTCCGACTGCACCCTCAACCGCACCGCGAAGGGCGGCGACCTGCGCTACATCGGCGCGGCGTCGACGGCCCCGCTCGCCAAGGCGCAGGGGGAGCCGGAGAACGCGACGCTGGCGTTCGGCATCACGACCTGGAGCGATTTCGCGAACCTTGGCAGCAACACGGTGCCGTTCGTGGACATCGACACCACCGGCGACGGCAAGCCGGACTTCGAAACCTTCGTGACGAAGGCGAAGGGGTCGGACGTGCTGCTCGTCAACACGGTGTCGCTGACCAAGCCGGGCAACCCGTCGGTGGACCTGCAGGCGATCAACGGCCAGCTCGGCGACGTCGACACCAACGTGTTCGACTCGAACGTGATGGTGCTGCCGGTCAGCATCGCCGCGCTCGGGATCGACCCGAAGGAGGCGTCGCACCGGATCAGCTACACGGTCGGCACCGCCGGGTACTACGTCGCGCCGGGTACCTCGAACGGGTTGATCGACCAGGTCAGCACTCCGCTGTCGTTCGACGCGCTCGCGCCGGCGTACTCGGTCCAGGGCGGCGGCGACGCGGCGCTGGGCTACGTCGCCAAGCCGGGCACGGCTCTGGTGGTCAACCGCAACAAGGCCGCCGTCGCCGGGGACAAGGCGAAGGGCCTGCTGGCGATCGAGCACCACAACGCGACCGGGCAGCGCGCCTCGGTCGTGCGGATCGAATCGGAGGTCCCGCGCGGCTGACCCGGTTCACCCGATGAGGGGAACTTGAGGTGCGCCGCGGAAGTGGCCGCATAGCGGGACGCGGGGGCTTGCGCAGGCTGTCCGGCCTGGGCAAGCCCCCGTTTCCGTTCGCCCGAACGGGTGTCTCACCCTGTGGGAGGATGCGGCATAAGGGTGGTGCGGCTACGGCACCTTGTCTACGGCCGGTAACCTTCCGCTGCTGGCGTTTTTGTGCGAATGGGCCATCGGTGCGCCCGGTGGCCTGGGCTACGGAGGTGTGTGGATGCGGCTCGCGGTGATCCCAGGGGACGGGATCGGGCCCGAGGTGGTCTCCGAGGCGCTCAAGGTGCTCGGTGAGGTAGCACCGGCGGCGGAGATCACGAACTACGACCTCGGCGCCTCGCGGTGGCACGCCACCGGGGAGCTGCTCCCGGAGTCGGTGCTCGGCGAACTGCGCCAGCACGACGCGATCCTGCTCGGCGCGGTCGGCGACCCGACGGTGCCCAGCGGCATCCTCGAGCGCGGCCTGCTGCTGCGGCTGCGGTTCGAACTGGACCACCACGTGAACCTGCGCCCGGCGCGGCTGTACCCCGGGGTGCGCGGCCCGCTGGCCGACGCCGGGGACGTCGACATGGTCGTGGTGCGCGAAGGCACTGAAGGCCCGTACGCGGGCAACGGCGGTCTGCTGCGCAAGGACACCGAGCACGAGATCGCCACCGAGGTCAGCGTCAACACGGCCTTCGGCGTGCGGCGCGTGGTCGCGGACGCGTTCAACCGCGCCGAAGAGCGGCCGCGCAAGCACCTCACGCTCGTGCACAAGACCAACGTGCTGGAGCACGCGGGTTCGCTGTGGTCGCGGATCGTCGAAGAGGTTTCGCTGGAGCACCCGGACGTCACCGTCGCGTACTCGCACGTGGACGCCGCCACGATCCACCTGGTCACCGACCCGTCGCGGTTCGACGTGATCGTCACCGACAACCTGTTCGGCGACATCATCACCGACCTCGCGGCCGCGGTGACCGGCGGCATCGGCCTCGCGGCCAGCGGCAACCTCGACATCACGCGCCGGAACCCGAGCATGTTCGAGCCGGTGCACGGCAGCGCGCCGGACATCGCCGGACAGGGCCTGGCCGACCCGACCGCCGCGGTGCTGTCGGTGTCGCTCCTGCTGGACCACCTCGGCCAGAAGGAAGCGGCGCGGCGCATCGAAGCCTCGGTGGCGTTCGATCTCGCCACGCGCGACCAGTCGTCCCCCGGCGCGACCCAGGCAATCGGCGACCGCCTCGCGGCGCTGGTCTCGTCGAACGCACGTCAGGCCGGCTGACTCCGTCCTGAGCTTTTCGGACCCCCGCCGCGGAAGCCGGTCGAAATCCGGCGCTGACCCGCAACGGTAGGCCTTCGGCTCCCTCATGGGAGCCGAAGGCGAGCCCGATACCGGCGGAGGTTCCTCGAACCTCGTCCCCTCCCGTCGTGGTCTGCGGGAGACGACACTCCCGCCACGGGCGGCTGCCGTCTTTTGCGGGCCCAATGTCTTGATTGGGTCGTCGCCGGTGGTGTCTTCGTCTTCTCCTTCGTCTTCGTTTGAACGATCTTCTGGTTGTGCTGGGGCCGTCGTGGGCGGGGCTGGGGGGTCGCCGGGTATTGGCGACGGTGGTTATGGGGCTTCGCCGCCTGCTGCCGGGGGTGAATCGGCTGGGGGTAGCGGGGGCGGCTGTTTTTCGCCGTTGAGTGGCGAGAGTGCTTCGGGGCCGTCTGGTGGTGGCTCGCTAGCGGGTGGTTCTGGTGCTGCTTCGCCTGTTGATGGGGAGGGTGCTTCTGGCCGTACGCCGTCTGGTGGCGAGGGTGCTTCTGTTCCTTCGCCGTCTGGCGGCGACGGTGTTCTGGACGTTTCGCCGCTGAGCGGCGAGGGCGCGCCGAGCGGGTTGAGTTCGCCTGCTGGTGGTGCTTCGGACCTTTCGCCGCTGAACGGCGACGATGTGCCCGGCAGTTCGACCTCGCGTGTTGGTGATGTCTCGAGTGCCTTACCGTCTGGTGGCGAGGGTGTGCTGGGCAGTTCGAGTTCGCACGTTGGCGGTGTCTCGAGTGTTTTGCCGCCGAACGGCGAAAGTGTGCCGGGCGGGTCGGCTTCGCGTGGTGGTGATGTCTCGGACCTTTGGCGACCGAGAGGCGAAGGTGGGCCAGCCGGCTCGAGTTCGTGGGTTGAGGGCGGTTCCGGTGTTTCGCCGCTGGGTGGCGAGGACGCATCGGGTAGTTCGAGCGGCAGTGGCGAGGACGATTCGCCGTCTGGCGGCGACGGTGGGTCGGCCGGTTCTCGTTCCAGTGGACGGCTTGCTTCGGGCCATTCGCCGCTGAACGGCGACGGCGGTTCAGGCGATTCGCCATCCAGCGGCGACGGCGGTATCCGCGACTCGCGCCACCAGAGCGACTTTGCTGCGGGGGCGGATTCGCCATTTCGCGGCAACACGGTGCACCGCGGTGAGCCACCGATTGACGAGTCGTTGGTCGAGCACTCGGTTAGTCGTGAACTGACTGGCTCCGGCGCTCGTGCGGTCTCGCCGCTGGATGGCCAATCCTTGGGCGAGGGGCAAGCGTCGCCGCCGGTTGGCGAATTCCGGAGGAAGCGGGTCGAGTCGCCGCGGATTGGCGAAGCTCGGGGTCAGCAAGTTGCGTCGCCGTTGAGTGGCGAATCCCAGGTCGGGGATGTTGCCGGTAAGCGGCGACGGTCGTTGACGCCGGTGCTTCTCGGGCTTGCGGTGGCGTTGCTCGGGTCGGTTGTCGCCGCGGTCGGGATCGGGACGGTGGCGGTGCCGGTCACTCACACGTGGGCCTTTCTCCGCGCTGGGTTGTTCGGCGGGACGATCGGTCCGGACGAGGTCGGGGATTATCGGATCATTTGGGACCTCCGGCTTCCTCGCGTTCTGCTCGCGGTGGTCGTCGGGGCTGGGTTGTCGACTGTCGGCGTCGCGATTCAAGCGATGGTGCGCAACGCGCTCGCCGAGCCGTATGTGCTGGGGATTTCCTCTGGCGCATCCGTCGGGGCGACGGCGGTGACGTTGTTCGGCGTCTTCGCCTCGCTCGGGATCTATGCGTTGTCGGCCGGAGCGTTCGTGGCTGCGCTCGCCGCGACCTTGATCGTTTATCTCGTCGCCCGTACGCGGCAAGGGCTCACACCGCTGCGGCTGGTGCTGACTGGGACGACCTTGTCTTACGGGTTTTTCGCGATTACCACGGTCATCGTCTTCCAAGCGCCGAATGGCGAGGCCGCGCGGTCAGCGCTGTTTTGGCTGCTTGGCAGTCTCGCCGGGGCGAATTGGGGCACGTTGCCGGTCGCCGCGATCGTGGTGGTCGGCGGGGTCTTGTTGTTGCTGGCGCTGGCCGGCCGGCTCAACGCGCTCGCCATGGGCGACGAAGCGGCGACGACGCTTGGCGTCGACGTCGGGAAGCTGCGGATTCTCTTGTTCATCGTTTGCGCAGCTATGACCGGGGTTCTGGTCGCGGTGAGCGGAGCGATCGGATTCGTCGGGCTGATCCTTCCGCATCTGGTGCGGCTGGTCGTCGGGGCGGACCATCGCCGCGTGCTCGCCGTGGCACCGCTCGCTGGTGCGGTTTTCCTGGTGTGGGTGGATGTTGCGGCACGGGTGCTCGCCGCGCCGGAGGAGTTGCCGATCGGGGTGCTTACCGCGGCGGTCGGTGTGCCGGCGTTCCTGCTGTTGATGCGCCGTCGCTCTTACGTGTTCGGAGGTGCGTGAATGGACCTCTCGCTCAACGGCGTCAGCGTCACCGCGGCCGGCCGCAAGCTGGTCGATGACGTGACCCTCGAAGCTCGGCAAGGCCAATTCGTCGGGCTGCTCGGGCCGAACGGCAGCGGAAAGTCGACCACCCTGCGCGCCGTTTACCAAGTGCTCAAGCCATCAGCTGGAGTGGTCCTGGTCGACGGACAGCCGGTGGACGGCATGGCTCCGCGCAAGAGGGCGCGCGCGATCGCCGCGGTCGTGCAGGAATCGCACGCGGAGTTCGACTTCACCGTCGCTGAAGTGGTGGCGATGGGACGAATGCCGCATCACGGGGTGCTCGACCGGATGAGCGCGGCCGACCATCGGGTGTGCGCCGACGCGCTGGCTCAAGTCGGGCTGGCGCATCTTGCCGATCGCGGCGTGCTCACCTTGTCCGGCGGCGAACGGCAACGGGTGCTGATCGCGCGGGCACTCGCGCAGCAGCCTCGGATCCTGGTGCTCGACGAGCCGACCAACCACCTCGACATCCGGCATCAGCTCGAAGTGCTCGCGCTCGCTCGCGCCAGCGGGCCGACGGTGCTGGCCGCGCTCCACGACCTGAACCTGGCCGCCGCCGTGTGCGACATGGTGCATGTGCTCGACCACGGCCGCCTCGTCGCGAGCGGGACCCCGGCCGAGGTGCTCACGCCTGCTTTGCTCGCCGACGTGTTCGGGGTGCGCGGGCATGTGGTGCCGCACCCCGCCACCGGGCGTCCGCAGTTGTTGTTCGACCTGCTCGAGTCCCAGGAGGACAGTCATGCGTAGGACAGTCGCGTTGCTCGTGACGGTCGCCCTCGCCGCCACCGGATGCGGTGCTCAGGTGTCCGAAGGGAACGGCGGGGCCGCACCGGCCGGGTTTCCGGTGACGGTGACCAACTGCGGTTCGTCGTTGACCGTGTCCAAACCTCCTTCTCGGGTCGTTACGAACGACATCGGCATCACCGAGCTGATGTTCGCGCTCGGCCTGGGCGACCGGATGGCCGGATACGTGGTCGACAAAGGACAGTCCGGGGGCGTGGCCTCGTCGCCCTGGAAAGCCGATTTCGCCAAGGTGCCCAAGCTCGCGGAGAAGATCAACCGTGAGGTGGTGCAAGGCGCGGGAGCGGACCTCGTGTTCGCGGGCTGGAACTACGGCTTCTCGGAGGCAACCGGATTCACCCCGGATTCCCTGGCGAAGCTGGGGATCTCCAGCTACTTGCTCACCGAGGCATGCCGCAATGGGAATGGCAAGCAACGGGGCATCATGCGACCGCTCGACGCGCTGTACACAGATGTGCGCAATCTGGGAAAAATCTTCGGAATCAGTGATCGTGCAGAACGTTTGATCGAAGAGTACCGCTCGCGGGTGGCCGCTGTCACCAACGCGGTTCAGGCCGGACGGCCGAAGCCGAAGGTGTTCCTCTACGACGACGGCCGTGACCAGCCGTTCACCTCCGGGCGGAACGCGGGTCCGGACGAAATCATCACCAAATCGGGTGGTGCCAACATCTTCGCAGACCTCAACGACAGCTGGACCAGCGTCAGCTGGGAGGCCGTGGTCCAGCGCGCGCCGGACGTCATCCTCATCAACGACTACAGCGGCGAGGTCGGCACCGTGGCCGACAAGGAGAACTTCCTCCGCTCGCGTCCCGGTCTGCGCGACATCCCGGCGGTGAAGGAAGGGCGCTTCTTCGCGCTGCCGTACGCGGCTTTGGTGGAGGGTCCGCGGAACGCGGCCGCGGTCGAAGAATTCGGTCGCTACCTGGCGAATCTGCCCGGCTGACGGCTCTCACAAGGTGGGACGCTTCGCCCGGCGCTTGGAAGCCGGGCGAAGCTGTGGCATGATGGCCGATATGACCGCCATCTCCGTCATTATTGCCTTGCGCGCCGGATAGACGCTCCACAAGAGCTACCGGCGCGCAACCTCTCGCACCCATGCGGGAGGTTTTTTTGTTGCCTGGACCAGGTTCTGCCCCGCCACAAGGAGAACACCGTGACCCGCACGGAACCCGCCGGCACGCCGCTCGGCGATGCCTTCCACCTCTACGACACCACTTTGCGCGACGGTGCTCAGCGCGAAGGAATCACCTACTCCGTCACGGACAAACTGGCCGTCGCGCGGCTGCTGGACGAATTGGGTGTCGGGTTCATCGAGGGCGGCTGGCCGGGTGCGCTGCCGAAGGACACGGAGTTCTTTTCCCGCGCGGCAAAGGGAGAACTGCCGCTCAAGCACGCCGCACTCGTCGCGTTCGGCTCGACGCGCAAGGCGGGCACTGCCGCGGACAAAGATCCGCAGGTCCGCGCGTTGGTCGATTCGGAGGCTCCGGTCATCACCTTGGTGGCCAAATCGGACCTTCGGCACATCGAGCGGGCGCTGCGGGTGGATGTCGACGAGGCGTGCGCGATGGTGCGGGACACAGTCGCGTTCCTCGTTGGTGAAGGACGGCGAGTTTTCCTTGACGCGGAACACTTTTTTGACGGCTATTCTTTCTCGCCCGAAACTTCGCTGCGGGTGCTCGACGCGGCGGCGCACGCTGGCGCGGATGTTCTCGTGCTGTGCGACACCAACGGTGGGCAACTGCCGTTAGGACTTGCCGAAACCGTAGGAGAAATCAAAGAAAAGACCGGATTCCGGCTTGGAATCCATTGCCAGGATGACACTTCCTGTGCCGTGGCGAACTCTGTCGCCGCGGTACAGGCCGGCGCGACGCACGTGCAGTGCACCGCGAACGGCTACGGGGAACGGGCGGGCAACGCCGACCTGTTCGCCGTGACGGGAAACCTCGTGACCAAACTCGGGATGGACGTCCTCCCGACCGGAGGAGCCGCCGAGCTCACTCGCGTCTCCCATGCCTTGGCCGAAATCGCCAACCTCGCACCCGACACCCACCAGGCTTACGTCGGGTCGTCCGCTTTCGCCCACAAGGCGGGGCTGCACGCGAGCGCGATCAAGGTGGATCCGTTGTTGTACAACCACATCGATCCGTCTTCTGTCGGCAACGGCATGCGAGTGCTGGTCACTGAGATGGCCGGCAGGGCCAGCCTCGAGCTCAAGGGACGTGAACTCGGGGTCGACCTTGCCGGCCGTCCCGACGCACTGACGAACGCGGTGCGGAAGGTGAAGGAACTCGAATCGGAGGGCTGGTCGTTCGAAGCGGCCGACGCTTCGCTGGGACTGTTGCTGCGCCGCGAGGTCGAGGAGGATTCCGGCGAGAAGTCGGATCCGCCGCCGTTCGAGCTCGAGTCGTACCGGGTGGTGCTGGACCACCGCCTGGACGGCGAGGTCGTTTCCGAGGCGACGGTGAAGGTGCACGTCGCGGGCGAACGAGTCATCGCGACCGCGGAAGGGAACGGTCCGGTGCACGCCCTCGACGCGGCGTTGCGCCAGGCGTTGACGCCGTATCTGTCCTGGTTGGACAGCGTGGAGCTGGCGGATTACAAGGTGCGGATCCTGCCGTCGAATCCTGGTACGGACGCTGTGACACGGGTGCTTCTCGAAAGTAGTGACGGCGAACACGAATGGACGACGGTGGGGGTGCACGGCAACATCGTCGAGGCGAGCTGGCTGGCCATGTGCGACGCGTTGGTCCACAAGAGCCTGACGATCGCGGCGGAGTCTGTGTCTGAGCTGGGGGTGGCTTCCGTGGGCGGGTGAGCCGGGACTTCCGGGTGCGTTGGATTTGGACGTGCGCCGGGTGGTCTTGGGGTGGCGCAGATCGCTGGTGGCTGTTCGTGCGGGAGTGGGTGGTTTCGCTGGCGTGACGGGTCCTTTCGCGCCGGTGCGGTGACGGCCGGTCAGCTGGTGTGACGGGTCCTGTCGTGCGAAACGGAGCGAGGGGGACTGTCGCGCACGCTCGGGGTGCGCGACAGTCGGTGGGGGTACGTAGACTGGTGTTGTGCGTCTAGCTCGTATTGCTCATCCCAGTGGTGTCGCGTTCGCTTCGATCGAGGGGGACGGCGACGATGCCCAGGTCCTGGAGATCGCGGAACACCCGTTCGGCCAGCCGAACTTCACCGGCAAGCGCTGGCCGCTGGCCGACGTCCGGCTGCTCGCGCCGATCCTGCCGTCGAAGGTGATCGCCGTCGGCCGGAACTACGCGAAGCACGCGGCGGAGTTCGGCAACGAGGTGCCGTCCGCGCCGATGCTGTTCATCAAGCCGTCCACGACGGTGGTCGGGCCGAACGCTCCGATCCGCCGTCCGTCGGACGTCGGGCGTGTCGACTTCGAGGGCGAGCTCGCGGTCGTCATCGGACAGCCGGTCAAGAACGTGCCCGCGGCCCGCGCGTCCAGCGTGATCCTCGGCTACACGGTCGCGAACGACGTGAGCGCGCGTGACCTGCAGAAGTCCGACGGCCAGTGGGGCCGGGCGAAGGGGTTCGACACCTTCTGCCCGCTCGGTCCGTGGATCGACACGTCGATCGACCCGTCCGACCTAGCGCTCCGCAGCGAGGTCGACGGCGAGCTGAAGCAGGACGGCCGGACGTCGGACCTCGTGCACAAGGTGCCCGAACTGGTCGAGTTCGTGTCGCGGGTGATGACGCTTCTTCCCGGCGACGTGATCCTGACCGGCACGCCGGAAGGGGTCGGCCCGATCGTCGACGGGCAGTCGGTGTCCATCACGATCGACGGCATTGGGACTCTGACCAACCCGGTGCAGGACATCTGAGCTGGCCGTCGCCGTTGAGTGGCGACAGTGGCTCGGCGGGTGGGTTCGGGTGTTGCCGATTAGTGGCGAATCCCTGGTCGGGGCTGGTTTTTCTGAGCCTGGGGGATGGCTGGGCGGCGGCTCGGGCTTGTTGCCGTTGGGCGGCTGGCGGGTGCCGGGATTGGTGAGCTGGCGGTGCTGTTGCCGTTGAGTGGCGAATGGTGGTCGGCGTTCCGGTAGTGGGTGGTCGGTGCTGTTGCCGTTGAGCGGCGAGTGCTGGCTGGCGTTCCGGGGGTGGGCGGTTGGCGCTGTTGCCATTGAATGGCGAATGGTGACTGGGCGCTCCGGTCGTGGGGCGTTGGCGCTGTTGCCGTTCAGTGGCTGAGGCGAGTTGACGCTCGGTTGGTGAGTGACGATGTTGTTGCCGCTGGGCGGCGAGAGGTTGTTGCCGCATGGGTGGGTGGCGGTGGGGGCTGTTGCCGTTGGGTGGTGAGAGTGCCCGGTGGGGTGCTCGGCTGCTGGGTCGTCGGGGGCTTTTGCCGTTCAGTGGCGAGGGGGATCGGCTGCTGGGTGAGCGACTCGCGGTTGCCGTTTGAGGGCGAGGCCGGCTCGTGTCCGGTGGTGTCGTTGCCGGAGGGTGGCGAGAGCGGGGCGTCTTTGGGTGGTCCGGGCCCACCGGCCGGGGGTGGTTGCCGGTGGGTGGGTGAGCAGGTGATGGTGTGCTGGTTGACGGCGAGGTGGGTGGGGGGGTCAGCGGCTAGCCGGTTCCGTGGGGCGGCGGGCGAAGGGTGGGGCCGATTCCCGGCGGATGCCTACGCCGATGAGGTAGGCCGGGACTCGCGAGAGTTGCGGGAAGCGCTTGAGCAGGGCGATCAACTGCGGCGGGGGGCCGTCGGTGCGGCCGGTCATCACGGGGCCCATCACGCGGCGGTGGAGAAGGCGTTGCAGGCCTTGGACGGCGACGGTCGGCAGGAGGCGACGGCGGCGGACTTCGGCGAGGTCCTTTTCGGTCGGTTTGCCTCGGAGGAGCGGGTCGGCCAGTAGCCTCGCGGCGGCGACGGCGTCTTGTACCGCGAGGTTGATTCCGACGCCTCCTACCGGGGACATCGCGTGGGCGGCGTCTCCGATGCACAGCAGGCCGTCGACGTGCCAGCGGTGCAGGCGGTTGAGGCGGACGTTGAGGAACTTGACGTCGTCCATCGACTTCAGTTCGTGCACGCGGTCGGCGAATTCCGGGCAGACCTCGGTGACGTCGCGGCGGAAGCTTTCGATGCCGGCGTCGTTGAGGTCTTTGCCCTTCGGGGCGAGGTAGGCGATCTGGTAGTAGCCCTTGCGCGGCAACGGCACCGCGAAGCGGCGGTTGCGCATCCTCGGCACCAGCGTGGCTTCCTGTTCCTCCGCCTTGCGGGGAAGCCGGAACCACCAGGCGTCGAACGGGGTGTAGTACTCGCGCGGGGTGAGGCCGGCGGAGCGGCGGGCCAGGGACCAGCGGCCGTCCGCGGCGATGACCAGGTTTGCGTTCAGTTCGCCTTCGGCGCCGTCGGCGGTGCGGTAGCGGACGCCGGTTACTCGGCGGCCTGAGCGGAGGAGGCCGGTCATTTCGGTTTCCAGGCGGAGGGTGAAGGTCGGCTCCTTCTGCGCCGTTTCGGCGAGCAGGTCCAGGAAATCCCATTGGGGGACCATCGCTACGTACGGGCGGTGGACCTTCAGGCGGGACAGGTCGGCGAGGGTCAGAGCGTCGCCGTTCGGGGCCGGGATTCCGACTGTGGTCACCTTGGTGTGCGGCAGGGCTTCGAATTTCTCGCCGAGGCCCAGTTCGTCCAGGAGCGTGAGGGTGGACGGGTGGACTGTGTCGCCGCGGAAATCGCGGAGAAAGTCCGCGTGCTTTTCCAGCACGGTGACCTCCACGCCCGCTCGGGCCAGGAGCAAGCCCGCCACCATGCCTGCCGGTCCGCCGCCGACGATGACGCAGCCCGTGTGCTCGGTCATCTTCCCCAGCTCCCTCTTATTCATCGTCTGTTGAATAAGGTGATGGTGCACCTTGGGCGGAGGGTGCGTCAAGTCGGCCGATGGGGTGCGTTGGGGATCGCGAGGGAGCGAGGGTTTCGGAGGGGTTTGTGCGGGGGACGTCGCGGGGCGGCTTGCGGGGAGCGGAGGAGGGGAGCGGTGGAGGGGAGTGGCGGACAGGGAGTGGTGGCGGAAGTGGTTGGGGCGTCGGGGCGAGGTGTGCGGACGGGGGTGAAACGGGTGGACGGGGAGGAAGAAGTCGGGGTGCTGAGGGGGCGAAGGAAGAGTGAGCGGGGTGGCCTGCCGGACGCGGTGAGGGGTGAGGCATCGCGGAGGACGGGAAGTCGACTGGCTGGCGCCGACAGCGGAGTTGATGTTGTCGCGCAGGGGCCAGAATGTGGGGAGTTTGCGTAATAGCGCGTGGTTCACGTATGTGGATCTCGGGCGAGGGCGGAAAGGGTGAGGCGGCGGCAATTTCCGGAAAGGGATTTCGGGCGGTTGGTTCGGCGGCGGAACTTATGCGTGGTTGTTGTTGCTTTGAGGACAGTCAGGGGGCGCCGGGGCGTGGACGCCGGGGCGGGAAAGGGTTGGGGCGACTGGGTTTCTCGGCGAACCCACGACGGGGTAGCGGCGCGAACGGGGGAGGAGATCGTTCTGAATTGGCAAGTTTCGGGGGAGCGTGGAGTAAGCGTCTTTCACCCGCTCGGCCCTCTGGGGCGGTGGTGAACGTCACCGGGCGGACACTTTGCGCACCGGCAGTAGAGCCGGTCAGCGGCAACGGCTTCGCGGTAATCACCTTTTTGGCCGCGTTGCGAACGCGGCGAGTGCCCTAGCCTCACGGGGTGGATTTCGCCCCGGCCGCTCTGTCGCGTGCTCATGCTGCCCCGCCGGCCGCTGCCGGCCGCGAACCGTGGGCGCCTCCTGAGCTGAGCCTGGTCTGTCTCGACATCGACGACACGTTGATCGACTGCACCGCCGCGATCCGCCGCACTCTGCACGCGCTGACCGGGCGCGACGATCTTTGGCCGTTGTGGGATTTGATCACCGAGGAGCACGTCGCGCTGGTCGTCGCGGGGAAGCTCGGCTACGACGTGATGCATCACCGGCGCACGGAATGTTTCCTCGCCGAGTTGGGGATCTTCGGGGATTCCGCGCAAGTGAGCGCGTTCGAGGCGCGCCGGCTGGAGATTCTGGCTCGGTCCTGGCGGCTGTTCGACGACGTTCTTCCGTGCCTGGAATGGCTGCGCGCCGCCGGGCTTCGGCTCGCCGCCGTGACGAACGCCTCAGGGGTTCATCAGCGGCGCAAAATCGCGGAACTCGGGCTCGCGCCGTTTTTCGACCACGTGGCGATCGCGGGCGAAGTCGGGGTCGCGAAACCCGATCCGGTGATGTTCCACTCGGTATGCCTGGCGCTGGACTGCCCGCCGGAACGCACCGTGCACGTCGGGGACAAGCTCGACACCGACGCCATCGGCGCGTTCGACGCCGGGCTCGGCGCGGTGTGGCTCGACCGCGACGGGACCAGTCGCACCGGCGAGCGCGCGCCGGAGGGGGTGCACACCGTGACCGGGCTCGACGAGCTTCCTGAGCTGCTGGTTTCGGAGTACGCGACGGTCGGCGTCCCCGCCCCGCGCGCGGCGGGGACCCCCGCTGCGACGGTCCGCGGCGGGATGTTCTAGTATTTCTTCTCGTGCGGCACTGACCTGGGCAACCGGGAAAGTACCTCACTGGGGTATGGTGTAATTGGCAGCACGACTGGTTCTGGTCCAGTTAGTCTAGGTTCGAGTCCTGGTACCCCAGCTGCAGAGAGGACCCCCTCTCGGAAGCGCGAAAATCGCTTCTGGTAAGTTCTCTCTCGCAAGAAACGCCCCGGAAACGGGGAAGTTCCTAAGCCCCCGTCGTCTAGCGGCCTAGGACGCCGGCCTCTCACGCCGGTAGCGTGGGTTCGAATCCCATCGGGGGTACAGCCAGCCCGGTTGATCATCAAGGTCAACCGGGTTTTGTTGTGTTCGCGGGGAAAGCCCGGAAACCGGAGGATTCAGCGCAGAGCCGGGGGCGACGAGCGAAAAGCCAAGATCAATCCTGCCGCGCGCCGCCGAACATTGTCGCCGCCGAGCGGCCATTCGCCTGGTTTTCCGCCACATACGGCCGGAGTTCGGCCTCGTACTCGGCGAAAGCCTCCGGGTACGCCGCGTCCGCCAGGTGCCGGGCCAGCGAACGGGCGCCCAGCAGGGCCTGCGAGGTGCCCATCCCCGCCGTGGGCGCGGCGCAGTATCCGGCGTCTCCGACGAGGGCGATCCGCCCGGTCGACCAGCGGTCGAGGTGCACCTGCGTGCTTGAGCTGAAGTAGAAATCCGACGCTTCCGACATCGCCGCCAGCAGGCGAGGCGTGTGCCAAGCGTCACCGGCGAAAGCGGCTCGCGTAGCTGCTTCCTGCTCGGCTCGGGGAAGACGGTCCAGTGCCCCGGAGGGCGTTCCGAAGGACAGGCTCACGGTGAGACGATCCGGATCCGCTGAGCTGAACAGGTAGACCGCGGTGCCGTCGGAGGTGCGGAGGAGGCCGCTGTGGTCCAGGTTGAGGAAGTTCGGCATGGTGAAGCCCGCACCCGAGAGGCCTAGGTGCTGCAACACCGCCGAGTGCGGGGCGAAGGCGAGTTGGCGGACCTTCGAGTACACGCCGTCCGCGCCGAAAACGAGGTCGTAAGTCTCCGTCGAGCCGTCGGTCAGTTCGGCGGTCACGGCGGCCTCAGTTTGCGTCAGCGACGCGATCGAGGTGCCGAAGCGGTACTCGACATGATCGACAGTCAGGGCGTACAGCAGCTCGTTCAGGACGTGCTTCGGCACCTCCAGCTCGCCCGCGAAAGCTTCGGCGGGCAGCAGGTCCACCTGGACGCCGTCGCGGTCCACGATGGCGGTTCCGGTCATCTTCGTGTCGTGCCGGCGGACGTCGTCGAGGATGCCCAGCTCGGAGAGGACATCGAAGGCGGCGCCGCGGAAATCCACTGCGTAACCGGTGTGCCGGAGGGCGGGGGCGCGTTCGGCGATCGTCACGCGGTGGCCGGAGCGGGTGAGGAGTTCGGCGAGGGTGGCGCCGGCCACGCCGGCTCCGGAGATCAGCACGTTCATGGGGGAGACCGTAGCCTCGGTTTGTCCATTTGGTCAAACCATTCGGATAAACCATTTGGGCAATAGGTCCGCTACGCTGGCGCCATGGGCAATCGCGAGGATCTGCTGGCCGGGGCGAAGCGCTGCTTGATCGAGCGGGGCTGGGGCAACACGACGGTGCGCGACATCGCGGCCGCGGCCGGGGTCAGTCACGCGGCGATCGGCTACCACTTCGGGTCGCGGGACGCGTTGCTGACGCAGGCGCTGGTCGCGGCGGTCGACGAACTGGGCGGGCAGGTCGCGGATTCGTCGTTCGACCTGTCCGAGCCGGGGCTCGAGCGGCTGATCGACAGCTTCGGCGAGCACCGGGCGCTGTGGGTCGCGCAGCTCGAGGCGCTCGTGCAGGCCGAGCGGTCACCGGACGTCCGGCGGCATCTGGTGCAGGGGCTGCGGGAGGCGCGGGCCGGGGTCGGCGGGGCGGTGCAGAGCGCGCTGGTGATCGGGCTGATGGTGCAGTGGCTGCTCGACCCGGAGGAGGCCCCGTCGGCGAAAGAGGTGGCCGCCGGGATTCGCGCGGTGGCGGCGGAAAGCTAGACCCAGACGGCCTCGGCTGGGTTTCCGGCCGGTGGTTCGCCGCCGGCTTCGGCGAACGCGGTCAGCGCGCCGACCAGGCCGCGGCGGGCCGATTCGGGCATTTTCTCCACGATGGCCGCGATTTCGCGCCGGCGCCGCTGGGTGACGACGCGGACGATCCGGTCGCCTTCGCGGGTGAGTTCGATGACGACCTCGCGCCGGGACGACGGATTGCCCAGCCGGGCGACCAAAGCGACCGCGACCAGGCGGTCGATCATCCGGCTCGCGGTGGAAGGCGTGACGCCGAGGTGCTCGGCGAGCGCGGCCTGTTTCAGCGGGCCGCGGGAATGCAGCACCACCAGGAGCCGGAACTGCGGCACCGTGATGAGGTCGCCCGCGGAGGCGATGGACCGCGCGGACACCGCGACCAGCAGCCGGGACGCGGTGAGCACGGCTTCGGTGACCGCGTCGACGTCGTCGGGTACGTCGGTGCGGGCAGAGATCGGCGCGCGAGACATGTGCCCAGTGTGCCGCATCGCGCGGCGGATTCCGCTCGATAACGGTGCTGGGCAACGAATCAGGCGGGAATCGGGCCACCTCAGCTGCCCTTGCCTGCTGAAAAAGAAACGACCCCGCCGTCCCGGCGAACGGGAGGCGGGGTCGTGCGGCACGGGCTCAGAGACCGGCGAAAGCCTGGTCCACGAACTGCTTGTGCTGATCCGCCCACTGCTTGGCGGCGGTCTTTTCCTGGCCCTTCGGGGCCTTCTGGATCGCGTCCTCGAGCGAACCGAGGTCCTCGTCGGACATCTTCAGCCTCTTCGCCACGGCGGCCAGCGCTGGGAAGTCCTTCCCGAAGCCCTTGCGGCCCAGCGCGTGCAGCTGCTCGCCCTTGCCCATCGCGCCCTTCGGGTCCTTGAGGTCCTTGAGCTGGTAACGCGAGTACGCCCAGTGCGGGTGCCACAGCGTCACGACGATCGGCTTCTTCGCCTTGATCGAGCTGTCGAGCGCGGCCAGCATCGCGGTGGTCGACGAGTTCTGCAGGGTCATCGCGCCGTCGAGGCCGTACTGCGGGATCGCGTTCTTCTGCACGATGCCGGTCTCGCCCGCGCTCGCCTCGATGCCGGTGATCTTGCCGCCGAACATGCTCGCCTTGTCCTTGAGGTCGGCGATGCTGTTGACGTCGCTCACGTAGTCGGGCACGGCGAGGTTGAGGGTCGCGTTGTCGTACCAGACGCCGAGGTCTTCGACCTGGTTCTGGTACTGGTCCCAGTACTGCTTGTGCGTCGCGGGCAGCCACGAGTCGAGGAACAGGTCGACGTCGCCCTTCGCGAGACCCGCGTAGATCGGGCCGACGTCGAGCATCTGCGTCTTGACCTGGTACCCCTTCTCCTCCAGCACCGCCTGGTACAGGTTGGTGAGGGCGACGTCCTCGTCCCAGTTGATGTAGCCGATGGTGACGCTCTTGGCTTCCTGGCTGTTGTTCGACTGGGACTCCCGGCCGCCGCACGCCGCGGTGAGGCCGACCAGGGCCGTCACGGCGGCGCCCACGGCGAGGATCCGGCTGAGCCGTTTCGAAGTGCGCACTCGTTCGTCCTTTCTCGTTGCGGTGGAGGTGGATCAGGCCGCGTCGGCCCGGCGGAGGGCGCGTCCCACCGCGGAGCGCGCCCCCAGCGAGGAAGTGAGCCGGTCGAGGTAAATGGCCAGCACGACAACGCCGAGACCGGCGTTGAAACCCAGGTCCAGCTTCAGGCTCGTGACCGCGGCGTAGACCTCGGCGCCGAGCCCGGGAGCGCCGACCATGCCGGAGATCACGACCATGGACAGCGACAGCATGATGATCTGGTTGATGCCGGCCATGATCGACGGCATCGCGAGCGGGATCTGGATCTCCCGCAGGATCCGCCGCGGCGGCGAGCCGAACGCCTCGCCCGCCTCGACCATTTCCGGGTCGACCTGGCGGATGCCGAGTTCGGTCAGCCGCACGCCCGGCGGAAGCGAGAACACGACGGTCGCCACCACGCCCGGCACCGGGCCGATCGAGAAGAAGAAAATGACCGGGATCAGGTAGACGAACGCGGGCAGCGTCTGCATGAAGTCCAGGATCGGCTTCACGAGCCGGCTCACCGTTTCGTTGCGCGCGGCCGCGATCCCGACCGGCACCGCGATCGCCACCGCGACCACGCCGGAAATCAGCACCTGCGACAGCGTCTGCATCGCGGACGGGAATTCGCGCAGGCTGTCGATGAGCGCGAACCCGATCGCCGAGCCGAGGCCGAACTTCCAGCCGCGCAGCCACCAGCCGAGCCCGGCGAACACCACGACCAGCACCGGCCACGGCAGCCAGGTCAGCCCGGAGGCGAGCCCGGTGACCGCGCCGTTGACGATCTTGTCGACGAAATCGAAGAACGGGCCGATGTTGCCCTGCAGCCAGTCGATGACCGCCTTGAACCAGGTGCCGACGGGAATCTGCGGCAGGTCGCCGACGAGGACGTTGTCAGACACGGGCGTTCACCTCCTGGTCGTCGTTTTCTCCGGTGCTCAGCGCGTTCAGCAGCGCCTCGCGGGTCACCGCGCCGAGCAGCGTGCCGTCGGCGTCGACCACCGCGAGCGGCGCGGGTGCGGAAGCGGCGTGGCCGAACAGTTCGGCCATCTGGGTTTCCGGGCCGGTGCGCGCGGCGGACCGGTCGACCAGCGCGGCGATCGTTTCGGTGCCGCGGTCGGCGGCCTCGCTCACCGCGCGGCGGTCGACCGCTCCGGCGAACTTGCCGTCCTCGGTGACGAGCACGCCGGAAAGTTCGTTCCGGAGCATCGTTTCCCGCGCTTCGGCGACGGTGGTGGCCGGGGTGAACGAGATTTCCGCGGGCGCCATGACGGCCGACGCGGTGAGCACCCGGGAGCGGTCGACGTCGCGCACGAACTTCGCGACGTATTCGTCGGCCGGCGCGGTGAGCATCTCCTGCGCGGTCGAAACCTGCACGATCCGGCCGTCGCGCATCATCGCGATCCGGTCGCCGAGGCGCATGGCCTCGTTGAGGTCGTGCGTGATGAACACGATCGTTTTGCCCAGCTGTCGCTGCAGGATCAGGAGCTGGTCCTGCATCTCCTTGCGGATCAACGGGTCCAGCGCGCTGAACGCCTCGTCCATCAGCAGGATCTCGGTGTCCGCGGCCAGCGCGCGGGCGAGGCCGACGCGCTGGCGCATGCCGCCGGAAAGCTGACCGGGCAACCGGTCCTCCCATCCGGTGAGGCCGACCATCTCCAGTGCTTCGGCGGTGCGTTCGCGCTGCCGCTCGCGCGGCGCGTTCTGCACGCTCAGCCCGTAGGCGACATTCTCCGCGACGGTGCGGTGCGGGAACAGCGCGAAGTGCTGGAACACCATGCTCATCCGCCGCTGGCGCAGCTCGCGCACCTGTCCCGCGGACTTGTCGGTGAGGTCGATGTCGTCCACCAGAACCCGGCCGGAGGTGGCCGGGAGCAATCCGTTCAGGGTGCGCAGCAGGGTCGACTTGCCCGAACCGGACAGTCCCATCACCACGAAAATTTCGCCGCGCTCCACGGTGAAGGAGGCGTCGATCACCGCCGCGGTCACGCCGGGCAGGTCCAATTCGGCGCGGTCCGCGCCGTTCTCCAGCTTGCCGACCGCTTCTTCCGCCCGGCGGCCGAACACTTTGTACAGCTTCTCCACACGAACTATCGGCACAGTCGTCTCATGTTCTCGCATTCGGGGTCCTTTGCCGGGCGACATGATTGCATAGACCAACACTGATCGGAGCCGATCGCGCGACCGGTTCACCGATGACGGCCGGTTTTCGTGGCCCGGCACCCACTTTCGCCGGCGCGGTGCGCGCGCCCGAGAGACACCGGTGCGGCGGCGGGGAAAAGACGGTGTGCGCTGGCGAAACCAGTCCGGAATCGGCTGTTCGCCCGACTGGATTACCGGTGGCCACGGTGCGTGGTTGTCACGTTCGCATAACAACCCGAAAGTCTGTTGTGGACCGTGCGCGGCCCGGGTGACCGCGGACACCCGACGGCCACGCATGGTGCCGGACCGGACACGGCAAGGAAACGCTTCGCGCCGGTAGGTGCAGTTGCTTGGGGGAACAGGTGATCGACTGGCCGCGGGCTCGAGATGGCCGGTGTGCTCAGGGAAACGGCGGGGTGGGTCCTCGATTTCCTTCGCGCTGCGCGGATGTGGTCCGGCGGGGACAATGCCCGCCGCGGAGGCCCCGGTGGAGGCTTCGCGGTCCGCGAGGTTCGGACGGGCAGGCGTGCCAACGGATCTTGGCGGCGGCCCGTCGAACGCTCTGGTGCTGCTTCGGAAATCGGCGGCGTGGGTTCGGTGCCGCGCCGGCTGCGGAGGCGGGACGGTGCGGGTGGGGGAGGAGAGGGCAGGGCTGCGACGAGCCTGCCGGGTCGGACGCTTTGGTGCTTTCGGAAATCGGTGGCGCGGGTTAGTCGCCGGTGTCGTGCCTGCTGTGGAGGTGGGGCGGTGCGGGCAGGGATGCGGCAAGTCCCGCCGAGTCGGACGCTTTGGTGCTGTTTCGGAATCAGCGGCGCGGGTTCGTCGCCGGTGCCGAGCCCGCTGCGGAGGCCGGACGGTGCGCGCGGGGCAGGAAAAAAGGGCAGAGATGCGACAAGCCCCGCCCGGGGAGAAGCCGGGCGGGGCTTGTCGTCAGGTTCCGGAGAACCGGAGTTACTTCTTCTTCGCGGCCGAGGTGCGCTTGGCCGGAGCCTTCTTCGCGGTCGCCGTGGTCTTCTTGGCGGCCGGCTTGGCGGCGGCCTTCGCCCGCGTGGTGGTGGCCTTCGGAGCCGCCTTGGCCGTGGTGGCCTTGGTGGCGGTCGCCTTGGCGCGGGTGGTGGTGGCCTTCGCGGCGGTGGCCTTGGCGGGAGCCTTGGCCGCGGTGGCGCGGGTGCGGGTGGCGGCCGGCTTGGCGGCGGCGGCCTTGGCGCGAGTGGTGGTCGACGCCGTGGCGCGGGTGGCGGTCGCCTTCGCGGTGCTGGCGGTCGCCCGCTTCACGGCAGTCGCCTTCGGCAGCTTCTTGGAGCCGGAGATGACGTCCTTGAACGTGGTGCCCGCGCGGAACGCCGGAACGTTGGTCTTCTTGACCCGCACGGCTTCGCCGGTGCGCGGGTTGCGCGCGGTGCGGGCGGCACGAGCGCGCTTTTCGAAGACGCCGAAGCCGGTGATCGTGACCTTTTCGCCCTTGTGGACGGTGCGGATGATGATGTCGACGAGACCGTCGACGGCTTCCGCGGCTGCCTTCTTGTCGCCGATGCGCTCCGACAGAGCTTCGATCAGCTGGGCCTTGTTGGCCATTCCAGTTCCTCCAACCAGAACTTGTTTTATACGGCCATACAGGCCGAACGCAGTCATTATCACCCATAGACTTCGCAAGTCCAATCGGGACCTGCCTTTTTCGTTGCCGTGTCGGGCAACCGGAGAGCGCGCGGACGGGCCGGGTCGCCGGATTCTTTCACTGGCCGGAAGACGCGCGAGAGTGCTTGCGGCACCGGCAAAGTCGCATGTAGACACCCGTTGTCCTGCGGTTTTGCCTTTTCTTGAGGTGGTGCGGCGGGGTCGCGCGCGGTCGCTCGGGCGACCCCCGAAGCGGCCGGACGGTCTACTGAGGACGATCGAAAACCGCGCGAAAAAGGCTGCCCCGCACGGGCGTGGCGGGACACCGGCCGGGGTTGGGGCGCGGCGGGAGCGGGGGTGCCGGAGGCGTTGCCGGAGCGGGACGGCGGCGGGGAGACGGGCCGCCGATCGCGCCGGTTCGCGGTCGGCGGCTCGGCACGGTGGCGGAATGGGGGACGGGAGCGCTCGCGGTGTCGGTTTCGGCGGCGCTTGGGGTCTTGGCCGCCGGGTGCGTTCGGCCGGGGCGGTGGCGCACTGGCGGTTGTGGCGGAGGGGCGGCGGCGGTTCTGCCGCTTGTGGCGGTTCTGGCGGAGGGGCGGCGGTTCTGACGGTTGTTGCAGTGGTGCGGTGGCGGTTCTGACGGCCGGGGCGGTGATGCGGTGGCGGTTGTGGCGGAGGAATCGGGCGCGGGAAGGGAACGCTCGCAGAGCCGGGTTCGGTGATGCTTGGGGGTTCCGGCCGCGGGGTGCGTTCGGGCGAGCGGGTTCGCTTTGCCGGAGGCGCGGAGGGGGCTGAGGTGTTCGGCCGGACCGCCGGTGCGGTGCCGGAGGAATCGGGGGCTCGCGTCCGGCGGCGTTTCGCGCCCAGCCGAGGGCACGCGTTGAGCGGAGTGCGTTCGCCGGTTGTGAAGCCGGCGAGGAACGGCTGCGCGAAAAAAGGCCGCCTCCCGCCGGTGCGGCGGGGAGGCGGCCTGGGGTTGGCGCGTGGTGGGAGCGAGGCGTCAGAGGCGTTCCTGGAGCGCGTCGGCGGCGGCGAGGAGGTCCGCTGCCCATCGGGCGCCGGGCTTGCGCCCTATGCGTTCGATGGGGCCGGACACTGAGACCGCGGCCACGACGGTGCCGGAGGAATCGCGCACCGGCGCCGAAACGCTCGCGACGCCCGGTTCGCGTTCGGCGACGCTTTGCGCCCAGCCGCGGCGGCGGACTTCGAGCAGCGTGCGTTCGCCGTAAACCGCGTCGGCGAGGATCGTCCGCTGCGTGTGCGGATCCGACCACGCGGCAAGGACCTTCGCGCCCGAGCCCGCCGTCATCGGCAGGCGCGAACCGATCGGGACCGTGTCGCGCAAACCGCTCGGCGGTTCCGCCGTCGAAACGCACACGCGCTGCACGCCGTCGCGCCGGTAAAGCTGAACGCTTTCGCCGGTGATGTCCCGAAGCTTCGGCAGCACCGAGCTCGCCGCGTCGAGCAACGGGTCGGTCGAGCCGCCCGCCAGTTCGGCGAGCGCGGTGCCCGGCCGCCAGCGTCCGTCCGGGCCCCGCCGCAACAGGCGATGCACTTCGAGCCCGACCGCGAGCCGGTGCGCGGTCGCGCGAGGAAGACCGGTGCGCGTGCAGAGTTCCGCCAGCCCGCACGGGTCCTCGGCGACCGCCTGCAGCACGGCCACGGCTTTGTCCAGTACTCCGATACCGCTATGCTGTCCCACGACGCGATACTATCTTCCCGCAGTGTGGGAAGTCCAGAATCTGGGAAAAACGAAACCCGGAGCCGCGGACAGCCGCGGCTGCCCCCTCCTCACCGGCACGTCCGGGTTCCGTGCTCCCGGCCGATCCCGAGGAAGGAGCCGGAGATGACCAGCCCCACCGGCAAGGCTCGCACGCTGGCGGAGAAGGTGTGGGACAGCCACCTCGTGCGCCGAGGCGAAGGCGCCGAGCCGGATCTGCTCTACATCGACCTCCACCTGGTGCACGAAGTGACCAGCCCGCAGGCGTTCGACGGACTGCGGCTGGCCGGGCGGAAGGTGCGCCGCCCCGACCTCACCATCGCCACCGAGGACCACAACGTCCCCACGGTGGACATCGACCTCCCGATCGCCGACCCGGTGTCGCGGACCCAGGTCGAGACGCTTCGCCGCAACTGCAAGGAGTTCGGCGTCCGGCTGCACCCGATGGGCGACGCCGAACAGGGCATCGTGCACGTGATCGGGCCGCAGCTCGGGCTGACCCAGCCGGGCACCACCGTGGTGTGCGGCGACAGTCACACCTCCACGCACGGCGCGTTCGGCGCGATGGCGTTCGGCATCGGCACTTCCGAGGTCGAGCACGTGCTCGCCACCCAGACGCTGCCGCTGCGGCCGTTCAAGACGATGGCGGTCAACGTCGACGGCACGCTGCAGCCGGGCGTCACCGCCAAGGACGTGATCCTCGCGGTGATCGCCAAAATCGGCACCGGCGGCGGACAGGGCTACGTCCTCGAGTACCGCGGCAAGGCCATCGAAGAGCTGTCGATGGAAGCCCGGATGACCATCTGCAACATGTCGATCGAGGCGGGCGCGCGGGCCGGCATGATCGCGCCGGACGAGACCACCTTCGCCTACCTGAAGGGCCGTCCGCACGCCCCGAAGGGCGAGGACTGGGACGCCGCCGTCGCCGCCTGGCGCGAGCTGCGCACCGACGAGGGCGCCGAATTCGACGCCGAGGTCCACCTCGACGCGGACCAGCTGACGCCGTTCGTGACCTGGGGCACCAACCCCGGGCAGGGCCTGCCGCTGGGCGAATCGGTGCCCGACCCGGCCGAGATCCCGGACGAGAACGCGCGCTTCGCCGCTGAGAAGGCCCTGTCCTACATGGATCTGAAGCCGGGCACGCCGCTGCGCGAGATCGCGGTCGACACCGTGTTCCTCGGCTCCTGCACCAACGGCCGGATCGAGGACCTGCGCGCCGCGGCCGAGGTGCTGCGCGGGCGGAAGGTGGCCGATTCGGTCCGGATGCTCGTGGTGCCCGGTTCGATGCGGGTGCGCAAGACCGCCGAGGAGGAAGGACTGGACAAGATCTTCGCCGAGGCGGGAGCCGAATGGCGGCAGGCCGGTTGCTCCATGTGTCTCGGGATGAACCCGGACCAGCTCGCCCCCGGCGAGCGCAGCGCGTCCACCTCCAACCGCAACTTCGAGGGACGGCAGGGCAAGGGCGGGCGCACGCACCTCGTCTCGCCGCTCGTGGCCGCCGCCACCGCCGTGCGCGGGACCCTGTCCTCGCCCGCCGACCTGCCCGCCTGACTTCCCCGAGAGGAGCCACTCCCATGGAACCGTTCACCCAGCACACCGGGATCGGGGTCCCGCTGCGCAGGTCCAACGTGGACACTGACCAGATCATCCCGGCCGTCTACCTCAAGCGCGTGACCCGCACCGGATTCGAGGACGGGCTGTTCGCCGCCTGGCGCGCGCAGGAGGACTTCATCCTCAATCAGGAACCGTTCGCCAACGGGTCCGTGCTCGTCGCCGGGCCGGACTTCGGCACCGGTTCGTCGCGCGAGCACGCCGTGTGGGCGTTGCTGGACTACGGCTTCCGGGTCGTCATCTCGTCCCGGTTCGCCGACATCTTCCGCGGCAACTCCGGCAAGGGCGGCCTCGTCGCCGCGCAGTGCGAGCAGTCGGACGTCGAACTGCTCTGGAAGCTGCTGGAGAACGAGCCCGGCACCGAGGTGTCGGTGGACCTCGAGGCCAAGACCGTGCGGGCCAAGGACTTCACCGCGCCCTTCCAGATCGACGACTACGTCCGCTGGCGGCTGCTCGAAGGGCTCGACGACATCGCGCTGACTCTGCGCCACGCGGGGGACATCGACGCGTTCGAGTCCCAGCGGCCTTCCTGGAAGCCCGTGACGCTTCCCGCCGCCACCTCCTGACCTGCTCCGCCGGGGGCGGATTCCCTGCTCGGAAAGGGAATCCACCCCCGGCGGGCCCCTCTTCGCCCACGCCAAACGGCGCCTCCCGGGACCGGAATCGGGTCCTTCGGGAGGGCGGAACCGTTCCCGCCGCAAGGGAAAATTTCGCGTGCCGTTTGGAATTTGTGCTGTCTTGGTAATACCGTGTGCGTTAGCCGGCCGACCTGGCCGTGGACGAAGAGTTCTTCTTGGAGGGACTGGAATGGCCAACAAGGCCCAGCTGATCGAGGCGCTGTCGGAGCGCCTGGGCGACAAAAAGGTTGCTTCGGAGGCCGTCGACGGTCTCGTCGACATCATCATCCGGACGGTCAACAAGGGCGAAAAGGTGAACATCACCGGCTTCGGGGTGTTCGAGAAGCGCGCTCGTGCCGCCCGCACCGCGCGCAACCCGCGCACCGGCGAAGCCGTGCGAGTGAAGAAGACGAACGTTCCGGCGTTCCGCGCGGGCACCACGTTCAAGGACGTGATTTCCGGTTCGAAGAAGCTGCCGAAGGCCACGGCGGCGAAGCGGGCCACCGGCACCACCGCGCGCGCCACCACCGCCCGCGCCGCCTCGACGACCACGCGCAGCACCCGTGCCACGGCGGCGAAGCCCGCCGCCACGCGCACCCGCGCCACCGCGGCCAAGGCTCCCGCCAAGGCCGCCGCGACCAAGACGACGACCCGCGCGACCGCGGCGAAGTCGACCGCCACCCGCGCCAAGGCGGCCCCGAAGGCCACCACCACGCGGGCGAAGGCAGCCGCCAAGCCCGCCGCCAAGACCACCACCGCGGCGGCGAAGAAGACCACGGCCGCGGCCAAGAAGGCCCCGGCGAAGCGCACCTCGGCGGCCAAGAAGAAGTAACAGCCCCGGTATTCGTTTCGCGGCAGGGCCCCGACCTCGGGTGAGGTCGGGGCCCTGCCGCGTATCGGGGACGTGACCGGCTGAATGGACGGAAGTCCATGCGGCGGGCGGGGTTGTCGGGCGGGGGAGGGGCGCGGTGTTGCGGGGGCTTGGTTTCGGCTGGGTGGGGTCGCCGGGCGGGGGAGAGGCGCGGCGTTGTGGGGGCTTGGTTTCGGCTGGGCGGTGTTGCCGGGAGGGGAGGGACGCGGTGTTGTGGGGGCTTGGTTTCGGCTGGGCGGGGCTGCCGCGAGGGGGAGAGGCGAGGCGTTACCAGGGCTCAGTTTGGGCTGGGCGGTGTTGCCGGGAGGGGAGGGACGCGGCCTTGCGGGGGCTTGGTTTCGGCTGGGTGGGGTCGCTGGGCGGGGAGAGGTGAGGCGTTGCCGCGGCTCGGTTCCGGCTGGGCGGGGTTGTCGGAAGGGGAAGAGGCGCGGTGTTGCGGGGGCTTGGGTTTCGGCTGGGCGGGCCGGGGCTGAGTTGTCGTGGTGGCGCGGTGATTGTCGGGACCGAGTTCGGCGGAGGCTTGGAGGGGCGGGCTGGGCTGCCCGCGGACGCGGCGGGCGGATGGCGGGGACGGCCTGGCCGGCAGGGCGGCTGAGCGTTGTGGTTGGCGGGGTTTCGAGGCTTGGCGAGCGGGTACGGCGGTCGGCAGGGCGGCCCAGCCGTTGTGGTCGCAGGGTTTCTGGGCAAGGCAGCTGTGGTGGCGGACCAGTTCGCGGAAGTGGGCTGAACAGCGTGGGCCGTGGCCGCGTGAAGGCACCGTTTTCCGAGGTCGGCGGGTCCTTCGGGCACCGGAAAGAGCCTCGCCGAATTTGCTGATAAGACAACAGATCCATCTGCGCCGAGGCAGCCGGGGAAGGCAATCGGATTCCCGCCGCACCGTCCGAGAGGGCTAATCCGGCGCCCGGAGACAAATCCCCGCCGGGGGTAATGGGGCCCGGCACGGCTGTCTCGGACGTCGCTTATGCCGGGACCGGAGATAACCGCGGCGCAATACCCGTCTCTATAGAATCCGCCGCCGAATGGGGTGGAAGTGCGTTCACGAGAAGGGCCCGGCATCGCCGAAGCGACGCCGGGCCCCGCGAAAAAGATCAGCCTGCCGAAGGCACCGGAGCGGGCAGCGGGCTCGGGTAATAATCCGCGCCCACCAGAACCGGTCCGTCGTCGCCGGGACAGAACGACAGGACCCACAGCGAGCCCTTCTTGCTCGGCACCACCCCGTCGCGGGCGGCGGGCAGTTCCAGGCCGTCCCGGTCGGCCAGCGCGCTCACCAGGTCCGGGATCACGCCGCCCTGGCTGCTGATCAGCGGAGTGCCCCCGTCGGCGGCGATCGCCAGCAGGCGGCGGATTCCGAGCAGCGGGTCCGGCCAGTAGCCCTCTTCCGACAGCAACGGCTCGTGCCGCACCTCGACGCCGAGTGCGTCCGCGATTCCGCCGACGGTCTGCACGCATCGCAGCCGCGGCGCGGAGAACACCCGGTCGGGGCCGAAGAGCGGCAGCAGGTCCCGCAGGGCGGCGGCTTGGCGTTGCCCGGCTTCCGACAGCGGACGGAGGTCGTCGTCGCCGGTCCAGTCCTCGCGTTTGCCCGCCTTGGCGTGCCGCACCAGCAACACCGTCGTCAGCGCGGGCGGGAGGGCGCAGAACTCGCGCAGCACCCGCACATCCGCCGGGCGCGTGAGCAGCCGTTCGGCCTCGACCGGGGGCAGCCAGCGCAGTTCGTCGACCTCTTCGTTCGGCTCGAAGGTTCCCGCGACGGCTTCGGCGCTGAAGTAGTCGACGCTCTTGCGCAGCAGCCGTCCGTCGTTCTTCCCCGGCACCTCGTACGTCGTCTGCGCCACATAGCGGCCCAGCACCGCGCGGAACCCGGTCTCCTCGGCGATCTCGCGCACCGCGGTGGCGGCGAGCGTTTCGCCGGGGTCGACCTTTCCCTTCGGCAGCGACCAATCGCCGTAGCGGGGCCGGTGCACCAGGGCGACCTCGATCCCGTCCCCGGCGTGCCGCCACAGCACCGCGCCGGCGGCCCGGACGTCCACGCTCATCCGACGGCCCCGTGCCGCTTCGCGAGTTCGAGCTGGTGGTCGCGCACCTGCGAACCGGCGGCCGGGAACGGCTGCCATTCGCCGGAGGAACTGAGCACCCAGCAGCGCGTGTGCGGGTCGAGCGCCGAATCGAACACCTCGTCCAGCTGCCGCGTCAGCTTCGGGTCCTTGACCCGCACCAGCGCCTCGATCCGCCGGTCGAGGTTGCGGTGCATCATGTCCGCGCTGCCGATCCAGTGCGTGCCGCCGGCGCGGAAGTGGAACACCCGCGAATGCTCGAGGAACCGGCCGAGGATCGAGCGGACCCGGATGTTCTCGCTCAGTCCCTCGACGCCCGGCTTCAGCGAGCAGATCCCGCGCACCACCACGTCGACCGGAACGCCGGCCTGCGAAGCGTGGTACAGCGCGTCGATCACCTGCTCGTCGACGAGCGAGTTGCACTTGATCCGGATGCCCGCTTCGAGCCCGGCGCGCGCGAGTTCGATCTCCTCGCCGATCGCGCGCACGATGCCGCGGCGGATGCCGTGCGGCGACGTGAGGATCGTGCGGTAGGTGTCCTGGCGCGAGTAGCCGGTGAGGACGTTGAACAGGTCGGTGATGTCCGCGCCGATGCTCGGGTCCGCCGTCAGCAGGCCGAGGTCTTCGTACAGCCGCGCGGTCTTCGGGTTGTAGTTGCCGGTGCCGATGTGGCAGTAGCGGCGGATGGTCGAACCCTCCTGCCGCACCACCATCGACACCTTGCAGTGCGTTTTGAGGCCCACCAAGCCGTACACGACGTGCACGCCCGCGCGTTCCAGCGTGCGCGCCCAGGTGATGTTGGCCTGCTCGTCGAACCGCGCCTTGATCTCCACCAGCGCCACGACCTGCTTGCCCGCCTCGGCGGCGTCGATCAGCGCGTCCACGATCGGCGAATCGCCCGACGTCCGGTACAGCGTCTGCTTGATCGCCAGCACCTTCGCATCGGCCGCGGCCTGTTCGATGAACCGCTGCACGCTCGTGGAGAACGAATCGTAGGGGTGGTGCACCAGCACGTCGCCCTCGCGCAGCGTCGCGAACACGCTCTTGGGCGTCTCGCGTTCGCCGAACGCCGGATGCGTCGCGGGCACGAACGGCCGGTCCTTCAGCTCCTTGCGGTCGACCGCCGACAGCTGGAACAGGCAGGTGAGGTCGAGCAGCCCGGGCACCTCGACGACGTCCTCGGGATCGACTTCCAGCTCGCGCAGCAGCAGTTCGAGCATGTGCTCGCTCATGTCCTGCGCCACTTCGAGCCGCACCGGCGGGCCGAACCGGCGCTGCGCCAGCTCGCGTTCCAAGGCCTGCAACAGGTCCTCGTCGCGGTCTTCCTCGACCTCGAAGTCGGCGTTGCGGGTGACGCGGAAGACGTGGTGCTCGGTCACCTCCATGCCGGTGAACAGATCGCTCAGGTGCGCGGAGATCAGTTCCTCGAGCGGAAGGAAGGTGGCGGACCGGTTGCCGCGTTCGGTTTCCACGCGCATCAGCCGCGGCACGTTGCTCGGCACCTTCACGCGGGCGAACCGTTCGAGCCCGCCCTGCGGGTCCCGCACCGTCACCGCGAGGTTGAGCGACAGCCCGGAGATGTACGGGAACGGGTGCGCCGGGTCGACCGCGAGCGGCGTGAGCACCGGGAAGATCTGCTCGGAGAAGTAGCTCGACAGCCGCAGCTGGTCGGCCCCGGACAGGTCGGCCCAGCCGACGATCCGGATGTCCTGCTCGGCCAGCTGCGGGCGCAGGTGCTCCTCGAACGCGGCGGTGTGCCGTTCGACGAGGTCCTGGTTGCGCTTGGCGATGTAGTCCAGCTGTTCGCGCGGCGTGAGCCCGTCCGCGCTGCGCACCGACAGGCCGGTTTCGTCGCGCCGTTTCAGCCCGGCGACCCGGACCATGTAGAACTCGTCCAAATTGGACGCGAAAATGGCGAGGAACTTGGCCCGTTCGAGCAGCGGCTGCGATTCGTCCTCGGCCAGCGCGAGCACGCGGGCGTTGAAGTCGAGCCAGGACAGCTCGCGGTTGAAATAGCGGTCGTCGGGAAGCGATTCGACGGCGGTGGGCGCGGACGTGACCGCGGGCGGGGCCGACGGGACGGAGCGGAATTCTTCGCCGCTCTCCGTCGTGGTCCGGCGCTGTCGGACGGCGGCTTTGGTGACGGCGGGCGGTGCGGCGGGTTTCTTCGCCGTGGTGCGCAGCGCGCTCGAGGAGGTTTTGCGCTTGGCCGGTTTGGCGTTGTCCTCCGCCGAAGCCGCCTTGGGTTTCGCCCGACGGGCCGCGGCGGCGTCAGCGTTCCCGCGCGAGGTCGCCTTCCTGCCCGCGGTGCGCGGGGCCGGGGACGAGGGGGTTGCGCTGCTGCCGCTTTTCACGCGCCGCCGGGCCGGAGTGCTGCCGTCTTCTGTGCTCACGCTGCCCATTGTTCACTACGAAGCCGCGGTTTGCGCAGGCCGCGATGAAGGTCGAGTGAACACCTCAGCGCGATTGCGCCCGATCGGCCGGGAGCAATGCCGCGGTGCGCTTCCCGAGGCCGAGCCGCGCGGCGTGGCGGAGATCATCTTCGGTGTCGACGTCGCTGCGCAGCGACGGCAAGGTCTGGGTGAGCGGGATCGCACCGGACGCCCGGTGCAGCTCCGCGGAGCCGGCTCCGAAACGCGGGTCGAGAGGTTTCCCCGGCGCGGACAGCAACAGCGTGGTCCCGGTGCCCTGGCGGTCGGAAACCATCGCGCGGCGGCCGGCGGCTTCGGTCAGCGCCTGCTCCAGATCCACCGCTCGCAACGCGGGAAGATCCGCTTGGAGCGCGCCCACCACCCCGTCCGGCGCGTCCGTGCGCAGCAGCTGCGCGCCGTGCCGCAGCGCCTCGTTGAGCCCGCCGCCCGCCGGTTCGGCGGCCAGCTCGACGCCGAGACCGGCCAATTCGGACAGCGCGGCCGGATCGGAGGTGACCACGAGCACGCGCCGGACCCGGGCGACCGACGTGACCGCGGCCAGCGTGTCGCAGGCCAGCGCCAGCACGAGGTCCGCGTGCCGGTGCGCGGCGACCGCCCCGCGCAGCCGGGACTTGCCCGCGCCCGGCGGTTTCAGCGGCATGACCAGGTCTGCGTCCACCTGTCCATCTTTACCCGAAACCCGCCGCGCGCGTGCGTGAGCGCACCCTCCCTGGACTGCGCGAACCGGGGCGCGGCAGGATCACCCGGAGCAGAGGCGATCCGAGGAGGAGAACTGTGGCACGGCGTGAGAAGGGCGGATTCTGGGTGGGGCTGGCCGCCGCCGCGTTCTACCCGCTGACCGCCATCGGCAAGCGGGTGTACCTCGGCGCGGAGAAAATCCCCCGGCAAGGGCCCGCGGTGCTGGTGATGAACCACATCTCGCACCTGGACCCGGCGGTCGACGCGGTGTTCGTGCACCGGCAGAAGCGGGTGCCGCGGTTCTTCCTGAAGGCGAGCCTGAAGAACGTGCCGGTCTTCGGCCGGATCGTGACCGGGTCCGGGCAGATCCCGGTGGAGCGCGGGTCGAGCGCGGCGGGCGACAGCCTCAAGGCCGCGCACCAGGCGCTGCAGGAGGGCAAGGTCATCGTGATCTACCCCGAGGGCACCATCACGAAGGACCCGCTGGGCTGGCCGAAGGAGGCCTACAGCGGCGCGGCGCGGCTGGCGCTGCAGAACGACGTGCCGGTGATCCCGATCGCGCGCTGGGGCACGAACCAGATCTTCAACGGCTACACCAAGAAGTTCACGCCGTTCCCGCGCAAGACGGTGACGCACCTGGTCGGCGATCCGATCGACCTGTCCGCGTACCGGGGCGGGAATCCGCGCAGCGCCTCGACGCTGCGCGAGGTCACCGCCGTGCTGATGGACGAGGTGACCCGGCTGCTGGCGGAGATCCGGCAGGAGGAACCGCCGGCGAAGAAGCCGGGGACGGACGCTGTTCCGGAAACCAAGGCGGAGACCAAGGCGGCGGCCGACGCGGACGCCAAAGCGGAGGTCACCGCCGAGCCCAAGGCGGAGGCCGAGAAGCCGGAGGACGGTGCCTGATGGCGGGTTTCGCCGCCGACGTGCAGCGGGTCACCGTGCTCGGCGCGGGTTCGTGGGGCACCGCGTTCGCGAAGGTGCTCGGCGACGCGGGCCGGGACGTGACGATGTGGGCGCGCCGGGAAAGCGTCGCCGAGGAGATCCGGGAACGGCACACCAACGAGTCGTACCTTCCGGGAACGTCGTTGCCGGAACGGATCACCGCGACGTCCGACGCGGCCGAGGCGCTCGACGGCGCGCAGGCGGTCGTGCTCGGGGTGCCGAGCCAGAGCCTGCGCGCGAACCTCACCGGCTGGCGGCCGCAGCTGCCGCCCGAGGCGATCCTGGTCAGCCTGGCCAAGGGCGTGGAACTGGGCACGCTGAAGCGGATGAGCGAGGTGATCGCCGAACTCGCCGAGGTCGATCCGGGCGAGATCGTGGTGGTGTCCGGGCCGAACCTGGCCCGCGAGATCGCCGCCGGGCAGCCCGCCGCCGCGGTGCTCGCGTGCGCCGACCACGAGCGGGCGAAGGCGGTGCAGCAGGCGACGTCGAATCAGTATTTCCGGCCCTACACCAACACCGACGTGGTGGGCTGCGAGCTGGGCGGCGCGTGCAAGAACGTGATCGCGCTCAGCTGCGGGATGGCCGCCGGGATGGGCCTCGGCGCGAACACGATGGCGACGCTCATCACGCGCGGCCTCGCCGAAATGGCGCGGCTCGGCGCGAAACTCGGCGCGGACCCGCTGACGTTCGCCGGTCTCGCCGGGCTCGGCGACCTGGTGGCGACGTGCTCGTCCCCGTTGTCGCGCAACCGCACCTTCGGCGAACGGCTCGGCCGCGGCGAAACCCTGGCCGAGGCGCAGGCGGCGACCGGCGGCCAGGTCGCGGAGGGCGTCGCGTCGTGCTCGTCGATCCGCGAACTGGCGCAGCGGCACGGGGCCGACATGCCGATCACGGACGCGATGTACCGGGTCTGCCACGAGGGCGTCGACCCGCGGCAGGCGGGCGCGGAGCTGCTGGGACGCTCGCGGAAGCCGGAGTGGCCGTGAGTGTTTGTCCCGGTTAGAACCGGGACTGCCGCTCACGACGAGCGGGCCGGGCTTGGCGGCGAAGCGCGGTGGCCCGGGGCTCGTGAGTGCTGGCGCCGGTGAGGACCGGCGTTGCCCCCCACCAGGGTGTGAACCCGCGCTCACCTGGGCGGTCCAGCGGGTGAGACGGGTTGACCGGGCGGTCCGGGGCTGGTTCGCTGTGCGGCATGCTGACGTGCGAGATGACGATGCGGCCGGGGTCTGCCGACCTCCGCCCCGTCATGGGCATGTCGTGTCGCTGTTGTCGGTGAACCCCGCCCCGGCCAGTTCGACACTCATCTTCTTCCCGTGAGGACTTCTTTTCATGTTCGCCGTTCCGGACAACACCCTGCTGCGTCCCGAGAACCCCGCCCTGCGCCACCCGGTCCGCGTCGCCGTCGACGTGGCCGCCGACCGGGAACGCTGGGGCAGCCTGCTGCGCTATGACCCCGACCAGCGGTTCTCCGCCCTCGTCGAACGCACCGACGACCAGGAGATCTGGCTGCTCAGCTGGCTTCCCGGCCAGCACACCGACCTGCACGACCACGCCTTCTCGACCGGTGCGTTCACCGTCGTGTCCGGGCGGCTGACCGAAACCGTCGCGCGGCGCGCCCCGGGCGGCCGTGCGGTGACCGAGGTGCACGGGCTGTCCGCCGGGCAGTCGCGGGTGTTCGGGCCGGGCTACGTGCACGAGGTGCGCAACGACGGCCCGGACCCGGCGATCAGCGTGCACGTCTACCGCCAGGGCGGCCGGCAGATGCGGTCGTACCAGGCGAATCCGGTCGACGGGCCAGCTCTGAGCTCGTGAGTGCTCATCACGGTGAGAACCGGGATCAACACTCACGAGTCGAGGTCGCCGCGTAGTCTGAACTGCCGCTCGATCTCCTCCCGGCTCACGCCCGCCGCGAGCAGAACCTGCAGCAGGACCCGCGATTTCCGCGGGCACAGCCAGCCGGCCATGGTCGCGCCCATCCGGATCAGGCTCGATTCGGAGCCGTGGAACCCGTAAGTACTCCGGAAAGTCGGGCCCGCACCGGTCCGGGAGGCGATGACAACCGGCACTTCCGCCGCCGCGATCACGTCCGCCGTCGCCGTCGACACGTGTCCGACGCCGTTGGCGGCCACCACTACGCCGCGCGCGCCGTTCTTGAGCACCAGCGACAGTAGTTCGCCGGTGTCTTCGAGCCCCGATTCCAGCAGCGGAACGAGGTCGACGGTTCCGGCTCCCGGCAGCACCGGCAGGCGCGGCGGCGACGGGTGGAAGTAGTGCACCGATCCTTCGGCGACCATGCCGAGCGGACCCGCCGGCCGCGACGAAAACGTTTCGACGTGGCTGGAATGCGTCTTCCGCACCCACCGCGCCGCGTGCACGTCGTCGTTGAACGCCACCAGCGCGCCCCGGCCGCGGCTGCGCGGATCGGCGGCGACGGCGAGCGCGGCGAGGAGGTTCGCCTGTCCGTCCGGGCTGGGCAGGCTCGGGTTCCGCATCGCGCCGGTGATCACCACCGGCGCGTCGGACGGCCACGTGAGGTCGAACAGGTACGCCGTTTCCTCCAGCGTGTCCGTGCCCTGCACCACCACGAGACCGTCCGCGCCCGCCTCGATCTGCTCGATGCCCCACTCCCGGGTCCGGGCGAGCGTCGCGTAGTCCATCGACGAACTCGACAATCCGGCCAGCGTCGCCGCGGTGACCTCCATCGGCAGCCGGGAACCCAGTTCTCCCAGCAGATCCTCGGCGCTCAGCCGCGGTACGACGCCGTCCTCGAGCGAACGTCCGGGAGCCATCGAGATGGTGCCGCCCAGCGCGGCGACGGCGATGCGAGTCATGTCCCGCACTCTATGCGGGGCGCCGCGCCTGCAGGGTGTAGCTCGCGGCGATCCGGCGCGAGCGGTCGCGCAGCCGCCATTCGCCGCCCCCGGCCTCTTCCATCTCGTGCGGCAACGCGTTCCACGCCGCGGTGTCGTGCTCGGTCAGGCCGGTCAGGATCAGGCCCTGGTCGAGCAGCGCGGTGACGACCTCGCCGAGCGAATGGTTCCAGCTGTGCGTGGTCGTCGTGCGCATCGGTTCGTCGGTGTCGACGTACGTGGTGTCGTCGCTGAACACGAGCGGTTCGTCGTGCTCGAAATAGTCGTACTTCGGCCACGCGCGTTCGGATTCCTCGTCGAGCGTCCACAGCATCGGATGGCCTTCGCGCATGAACAGCCGTCCGCCCGGCCGCAGCAGCCGCGCGACGACCTCCGCCCACCGCGAGATTTTCGGCAGCCAGCAGAGCGCGCCGACCCCGGTGTAGACCAGGTCGAACGTGTTCTCGCCGAAGACTTCCACCGCGTCGTAGACGTTCGCCTCGTGGTAGTCGATGTCCGCGCCGGCGGCCTCGGCGAGCTTGCGCGCCTCGGCGAGCGACGCCGGGGAAAGGTCCAGACCAGAGATCTTGGCCCCGAGCCGGTGCAGCGACAGCGTGTCCGTGCCGATGTGGCACTGCAGGTGCACGGTGCGCAGCCCGGAAACGTCGCCGAGGCGGGGCTGGTCGAAGCGCACGACCTGGCTCAGATGCGCGGGATCGGACTTGAACTTGTCGAACTCGTAGTACGCCGAGCGCGCGTGGATCGGCGCGCGGTCGTCCCAGTTGGCGCGGTTGATCTCGAACGAATCACTCATGCCTTCTCCGCCGTGCTGCGCAGGACGCAAAATTCGTTGCCTTCCGGGTCCTGGAGAACCGCCCAGCCGCTGCCGTCCTCGCGGCGGTGGTCGGAGTGCAGGGTCGCGCCCAGCTCGAGCAGCCGGTCCACCTCTTCGTCGCGGGTCCGGTCCTCCGGCTTCAGGCAGAGGTGCAGCCGGTTCTTGCCCGCCTTGGGTTCGGGGACGGCGATGAACAGCAGCGTGACGCCGGAGTCGAGCCTGATGCCGATTTCCGGGTCGCCCTGACGGTCGTCCTCGCCGACCGGGCGTCCGGTCACTTTGGTCCAGAACTGGGCCAGTTCCCACGGGTCCGCGCAATCGACGGTGATGTTGTCCACGACTGAGGTCATCGGGCTCCTTGTGCTCAGGGTTTCCGGGGCGGAGTCTGCCCGGAATGCCCGATGCGCGCGAGGGATTTCCTGTCGAGTGGCTGTCAGCTCGGGGTTCGGCTCGCGCGCCCGCGCGGAAGTCGCGGAGGATGGCGGGGTGGAGAACCCGAATCCGGTGCGGCTGCTCGTCGTGGACGACGAACCGCACATCGCCGACCTGGTCGCGACCGTCGCCCGGTACGAGGGCTGGCAGGCCGTGACGGCCGGATGCGGCGCGGACGCGCTCGCGCGCGCCGCGGAGTTCGCTCCCGACATCGTCGTGCTCGACCTCATGCTGCCCGACTTCGACGGCTTCACCGTGCTCGACAAACTGCGCGAGAAGCACGACGCGGTCCCGGTTGTGTTCCTGACCGCGAAGGACGCGACCGCCGACCGCATCGCCGGCCTCACCCGCGGGGGTGACGACTACCTCGTCAAGCCGTTCTCCGTCGAGGAGCTGATGGCGCGGCTGCGCGCGGTGCTGCGGCGGACGTCGGAGAAGCCGGACCCCCGCCCGGTCGTGCTGCAGGTGGGCGATCTCACTTTGGACGAGGAGACGCACGAAGTCCGCCGCGGCGGCAGGCTCGCCGAGCTGACGCCGACCGAGTACGAACTGCTGCGCTACCTGATGCGGCGCTCGCCGGCGGTGCTCACGAAGGCGCAGATCCTCGACCACGTCTGGGAGTACGACTTCGGCGGACGGTCCAATGTGGTCGAACTCGCCGTCTCCCGGTTGCGGCGCAAGCTCGACACGGAGGCCGAACCGCTGATCCACACCGTGCGCGGCGTCGGGTATTCCGTGCGGCAGGCGGGCCGGTGAACCGGATCGGGCGCTGGGCTCGCCGGTGGTACCGGGCTTGGCGCGCTTCGCGGCTGGGCACGCGGCTGGCGTTCGGGCTGGGCGCGCTGTCGCTGGTGGTGTTCGCGATCGTCGGGGCGCTGACCGTCGAGCTGATGCACGACTACCTCAACCGGCGGCTCGACGAACAGCTCAAGACGAGCCAGGTCGCCCAGGTGCCGCATCTGCGCGAGTCGAAGGACAGCCCGGAAGTCGTCTACTCCTGGTACTCCGCGGTTTTCGAGGTGCGGGAGGGACACGCCGTTCCGCAGCCGGGCAGCACCTTGCCGAACGACGTGCGGCCGTTGGCGCGCATTGCCGAAGAAGCGACTGGCGGCGACCTTTTCCGCACGATCGCCTTGCCCGGCCAGGGTTCCTACCGCGTCCGCGCGTGCCCGGTGGAGACGTCGCAGAACGGGACCGCGGGCACCGTGCTGTTGAGTGCCGCGCCGCAGGCCGATCTCGACAACACGGTGCAGCAGCTGATGTTGATCGAAGTGATCGCGTTCCTGATCGCGTTGGCGATTCTCGTCGTCGCTGGCCGGGTCGTACTGCGGCGTGGCTTGCGGCCGTTGTCGGACATGGCTGGCACCGCGCACGACATCGCTTCACACGATCTCACCGCGACCGCGGCGTTGCCGGTGCGCGCGTCCGGAACTGGTGGTGGCGCGGAGGTCGAGGAGCTGCGGACGGCGTTCAATTTGATGTTGAGCCACATCGAATCCTCGCTGGCCGCGCGCACCGAGGCGAACGATCGGCTGCGCCGGTTCGTCGCCGATGCTTCGCATGAACTGCGGACCCCGTTGACGTCGATCCGCGGCTACGCCGATCTTTTCCGGTACGCCGCCGCGAACGAGCCGGAGGAACGCGAGGCGCACCTGGAGAAAATCCGGGCCGAGACCGCGCGGATGAGCGTGCTGGTCGACGATCTCCTGCTGCTCGCCCGGCTGGACGCCCGCGATGTCGAACCGCCGGTGCGCCCGCGGCGAATGGATCTCACGGAGGTCGCCGCGGCTGCCGCGGACGCGTTCCGGGCCGGTCGTCCGGGACATCCGCTGACGGTGTCGATTCCGGAGGAACCCGTGCTGCTGCACGCGGATCCGGCGCGGCTGCGGCAAGTCCTGGACAACCTGCTGGCGAACGCGGCCGTGCACACCGCGGAAGGAACCCCGGTGGAGCTGGCGGTGACGGCGGCGGACGGAATGGCCGTCGCCACCGTCGCCGACGCCGGGCCGGGAATTTCCGCGGAGGATCAGCAGCGGATTTTCGACCGGTTCTATCGCGTCGACAACTCCCGGACCCGCGCCGCGGGCGGCACCGGCCTGGGGTTGGCGGTGGTGCATTCGCTGGTGGTGGAGCACGGCGGGACGGTCTCGGTGGACAGCCGCCCCGGGCGGACGGTGTTTACCGTGCGGCTGCCGTTGTCTGCGTGACGCGCGCGGTGACGTGCTCGGGAACGGTCCAGCCTGGCGGCAGGTCGGCGGAAGGTTCCGGCTCGCCGAAGACCGTGCGCACCGGCAGCACCCCGGCCCAGGCGGCGTTGGCGGCGACGTCTTCCGGCTCGTCGTCCGGTCCTTCGGCGCGGAGTTTCACCGAGGCTTCCGTCAGGTCGAGCGCGATGACCGAAACCGCGGCGAATTCTTTCTTGTTCACCGGCCGGGCGTGTTCCCACGAACCGGGGGAGAGGTGGTCGGTGAGCACGTGCAGGCCGTGCATTTTCTCGTCCGGGTCGGTCACCAGCCGGGCCTTGCCGAGGATGACCGCGCTGCGGTAGTTGACCGAGTGGTTGTTCACCGAGCGGCAGTAGACGATCCCGTCGAGCAGGGTGACCGTCACGCAGACGTCGGTTTCCCCGGTGGCGGCTCGCAGACTGGCCGCGCCCGTGGAACCATGCAGGTACAGGGTGTCGCCGGCGCGGCCGTATCCGGTGGGCAGCACCAGCGGGACGCCGTCGCGGACCACGCCGAGGTGGCAGATCAGCGCCTCGTCGAGCACGGCGTGCAGCACGGCGCGCTCGCTGGCGGCGCGGTGGCGTTTGCGGCCGAGCGTGGTGCGTTCGGTGGGCGAAAGGCTGCTCATGCGTTCAGTGTGCGGCGAGCAAGTGGCTACGTTGAATGTCCACTTCTTCTACACTTGAGAAGTCCACTTCGCTGTGAACGGAGGTCCGCCGTGTCCTACGCCGACACCGCCCTGCCGGTGAGTCTCGACCGCGAAGCGGCCACCCCGCTGGCCGTGCAGCTGGCCGACGCGCTGCGCGAAGCCGCGGCGGGCGGACACCTCCGCGGCGGTGACCGGCTGCCGTCCACGCGCGCACTGGCGGAACGGCTCGGAGTCTCGCGCACGGTCACTTCCGCTGCGTACGAGCAACTTCACGCCGAAGGCTGGATCGCCGGCCGGCACGGTTCCGGCACCTACGTGACCACTCCGCCGACCCGCGCCGCCGCGTCCGTCACGGTGCCCGGTTCTCTGCTCGCCGAGGCCGAATCGGCTCCGCTGCTCGACCTCGCGCCGGGTACGCCGTGGGCGGGCGGGCTCGATCGCGCGGCCTGGCGGCGGGCGTGGCGCGCGGCCGCCGATCCCGAGCCGCTCACGCGCGCGCACCGCGCGGGGTTGCCGGAATACCGCGCGACTGTGTCGGAACACCTGCTGCGCCACCGCGGTCTGGCCGCGGGCTCGGTGCTGGCGACCGGCGGGACGACCGCGGCGGTCGTGGAACTCGCCGCCGCGGTGCTGCGCCGAGGTGCGGTCGTCGCCTTCGAGGAACCGGGTTATCAGCGTGCGGTGCAAGCGTTCCGGCAGGCCGGGCTCACCGTCGTGGGCGTGCCGGTGGACGAGGAAGGCCTGCGCCCGGACGCGATTCCGGCCGGAGCGCGCGCGGTTTACTGCTCGCCCGCGCACCAGTACCCGATGGGCAGCAGGATGAGCGCGGCCCGCCGCGTGCAGCTCGTGGAACGCGCTCGCGCGGAAGGCATGCTGGTCATCGAGGACGACTACGACGGCGAGCTGCGCTTCGACGTCGCCCCGCTGCCGATGCTGGCCGCGCTCGCCCCGGACGTCGTCGTGCACCTCGGGACCACCAGCAAAATCCTCACCCCGACGCTCGGCGCGGGCTGGCTCGTCGCGCCCGCCGCGGTGGCCGATTCCATTCTGGCGTACCGGGATCTCACCGGAACCCGTCCGTCGCCGGCCGGTCAGCGGGTGCTGGTCGAACTGGCCCGGACCGGCGATCTGGGCCGGCACCTGCGGAAACTGCGCCGGGAAATGGCCGAACGCCGGACGGTGCTGGTGGCCGCGCTGTCGAACGCCGGGATCCCGTTCGTCGGCGACGACGCCGGTGCACACCTGGTGGTGCCCGCCGAGAGCGCCGAGGCGGAGGCCGAGCTGATCGCGGCGGCGGAGCGGCATTCGATCCGGCTGGACGGGCTGGCGCGGCATTTCGCGGGAACGCCGACGGTGTACGGCATCGCGCTGGGGTACGCGGGTTGTTCGCGGGAAGCGTTGATGGCCGCGGTGCCGACGCTGGTGGACCTTCTCCGCTGACCGGCTCGGCTCGGACCTCGGGCTCGCACGCCGTCCGACCAGCGCGGACACCCCCGGCGCGCGCTGCCGGCGATGCTCACCCGGTACGGTGACCGGCTATGAGCGCTGAAAAGATCCGGGTCGCGGTCGTGTTCGGTGGCCGCAGCAGCGAGCACACCATCTCGTGCCTGTCCGCGGGCAGCGTGATCTCGAACCTGGATCCGGACCGCTTCGAGGTGCTCCCGGTCGGCGTCACGCCGAGCGGCGGCTGGGTGCTCGGCACCGGCGACCCGAAGCAGCTCAGCATCCGGGGCCGCGAGCTGCCGTCGGTCGAGTCCGGCCGCGCGCTCGTGCTCGCCGGCGACCCGACCAGCCGCGAGCTGCGCACGGTCGACCCCGGCCAGGCCACCGAGGTGCTCGGCACCGTCGACGTCGTCTTCCCGGTGCTGCACGGCGCCTTCGGCGAGGACGGCACCATCCAGGGCCTGCTCGAACTCGCCGACATCCCGTACGTCGGCCCCGGCGTGTTCGCCAGCGCGGCGGCGATGGACAAGGAATATGCCAAGAAGCTGCTCGCCGCGGAGGGGCTGCCGGTCGGCACCTACGCCGCGCTGCGCCGCGGACAGTCCACTTTGGCCGAAGCGGACCGCGAACGCCTTGGCCTGCCGGTGTTCGTGAAGCCCTCGCGCGCCGGTTCGTCGGTCGGCATCTCGCGCGTCGCCGACTGGGCCGGCCTGGGCGCCGCGATCGAACTGGCCCGGCGCACCGACCCGAAGGTGCTCGTCGAGGCCGCGGTGCGCGGGCGCGAGGTCGAATGCGGCGTGCTGGAATTCCCGGACGGCCGCGTCGAGGCGTCGCTCCCGGCGGAGATCCGGGTGCTCGCCGAGGGCGAGGACGCCTGGTACGACTTCGAAACCAAGTACCTCGGCGAGGACGCCGAACTGGACATCCCGGCCAAACTGGACGACGCGCTCGCCGACCGGCTGCGCGCGATGGCCGTCGAGGCGTTCCGCGCGCTCGACTGCCAGGGCCTGGCCCGCGTCGACTTCTTCGTGACCGAGGAGGGCGACCTGGTGATCAACGAGGTCAACACGATGCCCGGGTTCACCACGAAGTCCGCCTACCCGAAGATGTGGGAAGTGACCGGGGTGGACTACCCGACGCTGCTGTCGACCCTGATCGACACCGCGCTCGCCCGGGGCACCGGCCTGCGCTGATCGACCGGGTCCGCGGCTTCTCCGGACTGCGCACGCCGCCTGCCCTGAAAACGAACCTGCTCGCCGCCTCGGCGCTCGAGGACCGGCACGACGCCGCCCGCGGCCGGTTGCTGAGCGAAGTTCTCGGCGCCGCTCGCGTGTGCTTACGATGCCCGTCGAACAAGCCCAGCAGGTCCCCGTCGTGAGGAAACAGCGCGTGCAGATCGCTTCCCGGCTCGACCGGCTCCCAGTCACCCGGCGGCACCGGTACTTCGTCGGCGTGGTCGGGATCGCCACCTTTTTCGACCTCTACGACCTGTTCCTCGCCGCGACCATCAGCACCGTCCTCACCAAGGAGTTCGGCGTCACCCCGACGACGCTGAAGTACGTCCTGGCGTCGGCGTTCGTCGGCGCGTTCGTGGGCGCGGTGTTCCTCGGCAGGCTGGCCGACCGGCTCGGCCGGCGCCGCGCGTTCCTGCTCACCCTGGGCCTGTACTCGGTGTTCACCCTGCTCGGCGCGTTCAGCACCGACGTGTGGATGCTGGTGATCTGCCGTTTCATCGCCGGGATCGGCATCGGCGCGGAACTGCCGGTCGCCGACGCCTATCTCGCCGACCTGCTGCCCGCCCGCGCTCGCGGTCGCGCGACCGCCTGGGCCTACACGATCGGCTTCTGCGGGGTCCCCGCTGCCGGATTCCTCGCCCGCGCGCTCGTCGGCCACGCGCCGCTCGGCATCGACGGCTGGCGCTGGCTGTTCGTGATCGGCGCGCTGGGCGCGGCGGTCGTGTGGGCGCTGCGGTTCACGCTGCCGGAGTCACCGCGTTGGCTTGCGGCGCAAGGAAGAATCGGCGAAGCGGACGAGATCGTGCGCAAGCTCGAAGCGAGCGCGCCGCAGCCGTTGCCCGAACCGGAGCCGGAACCGCCCGCGCCCGAACCGGTTCGCGCGTCGGCGTTGCTGCGTCCGCCGTGGTTCCGCCGCACGGCGATGCTGTACGTGTTCCAGCTGCTGCAGGCGTTCGGCTACTACGGTTTCGGTTCGCTGGTGCCGATTGTGCTGGCGGCCAAGGGTTTCGGCCTGGTCAGCTCGCTGACCTTCGCCGCGCTCACCTTCCTCGGCTATCCGATCGGCTCAGCGCTGTCCATCCCGATCATCGAACGGCTGGAACGCAAGTGGCTGATCGTCGCGAGCGCGGCGGCGATGGCGGTGTTCGGCCTTGCCTTCGGCTACGCGACTTCCGGCGTGCTGATCGCGGTGTTCGGCTTCTGCTACACCGCCGTCAGCAACGTCTTCTCCAACGCCTTCCACACCTACCAGGGCGAGCTGTTCCCGACGTCGCTGCGCGGCACCGCGGCCGGTTCGGCCTACGCGCTGTCGCGGCTGGCGACGGCCGCGATGCCGTTCGTGCTGCTGCCGATCCTGCATTCGGCGGGCGCGACGACGATGTTCGCCGTGGTCGCGGGCGCGATGGTGCTGCTGATGATCGACGTGGCCGTGCTCGGCCCGCGCACCACCGGCGAATCGCTGGAAACGATCGCGGCTAGAACGTCAAAGGCTTGACCGGCAGCTTCGCCGAGATCGCGTCCGAAATGGCCTGCAGCGGACCGGTGCCCGCGCTCGCCGGGACGGTCAGCGCGACGTACACCGGCCGGTCGACCGCGTACCAGGTGGCCGAGCCGCCCTGCTCGATCTGCAGCCACTGCACCTTGTTGACCACCCGCAGCTGCGCGGTCCGGGTCAGCTCCGGCGGGCGTTCGAGGCCGCAGCGCAGCACGACCGGGTCCGGTTCGCCCCACGCGACGGTGGCCTTCGGCGCGGGCTCGGCGAGCGTGCGCGGCGAGAGTTCCTTGCCGTTCGACGTGAGCGTGCCCGGGACCCCGGCGATCAGCTTCGCGCAGTCCGGCGACCCGGCCTGCGGCGCGGGTACGGACACGAGCGCGAGCGGCTGGTTCTGCTCGGGCTGCCCGGAGGAGTTCTTCGTCAGCGCGACGACCGCGACCGCGACCGCCAGCGCGGCCACGAGCAACGACGCGGTGACGAGGACGACCTTCGGCGGGGCCCCGGTGTCGGTGTCTGCCACCGGCTCAGTGGACCACGGCTCAGAGATGCACGACCGGGCAGGTCAGCGTGCGCGTGATCCCTTCCACGTTCTGCACACGGGCGACCACGAGCTGGCCGAGCTGGTCCACAGTGTCCGCGGCGGCGCGCACGATCACGTCGTACGGTCCGGTGACGTCCTCGGAGCTGGTCACGCCCGGGACCCCGGCGATCTCCGCAGCCACCGCGGCCGCCTTGCCGACCTCGGTCTGGATGAGGATGTATGCGTGGACCACGGCGTGCCCTTTCGTCGGTGGCGGTCTAGTCGAGGTAGGAACGGTGTAGACGGTGTAGGAAACGTAGCGCCAGCCCTGGGAAAAACCTAGGGGATCCGATTGTCGGTGGCCGATCCGACACAGGCGAGGGAAACAGGAGGTGACCGGTGTCACCGGACGAGCACTCGGTGGCCGCGACAGGCGAGTTCGGCCTGATCCGGCGGGTCACCGAAGGACGCGCGCAGCCGCCGTCGACACTGCTGGGCCCGGGCGACGACGCGGCGGTTCTGGCCGCGCCGGACGGCCGCGTGGTCGTGACGACCGACGTGCTGGTCCACGGCGTGCACTTCCGGCTCGACTGGTCGAGCCCGGAGCAGGTCGGGCGCAAGGCGGTCGCGGTGAATCTGTCCGACGTCGCGGCGATGGGGGCGAAGCCGACTTCGGTGGTCGTCGGGATCGCGTGCCCGGCGGACACCCCGGCGCAGGTCGTGACCGAGATCATGGACGGCATGTGGGCCGAGGCGGGTTCGGCCGGGATCGGAGTGTCCGGCGGGGACCTGGTGAGCGCGGACCAGCTCGTGCTCAGCGTCACCGCATTGGGCGACCTCGAAGACCGCGAACCGGTGACCCGGTCCGGCGCGCGTCCCGGCGACGTGCTCGCGGTGTGCGGACGGCTCGGCTGGGCCGCGGCCGGGCTCGCCGTGCTGCGCCGCGGCTTCCGGTCGCCGGTCGGCGTGGTGAACGCGCAGCGCTGCCCGGAACCGCCGTACGCGGCCGGTCCGCAGGCCGCGCTCGCCGGCGCGACGTCGATGATGGACATCTCGGACGGCTTGCTCGCCGACCTCGCGCACCTGGCCGCGGCTTCCGAGGTCGGGCTCGACGTGCAGACCGCGCTGCTCGAGGTGCCGACGCGGCTGAAGGAGGTCGGCAGCGCGCTCGGCGCGGACCCGCTGCAGTGGGTGCTGACCGGCGGCGAGGACCACGCGCTGGTCGCGACGTTCCCGCCGTTCGACGACCTGCCGGACGGCTGGCGCAAGATCGGCGTGGTCACCATGCCCGGCTCCGGGGTCACTGTGGACGGACGGGAGTACGACCAGCAGGGCGGCTGGGAGCACTGGCAGCAGTGATCCTTCATTAGGCTGGTGCCGTGGACATTCGTGTCATGGCCTTCGACCATCCCGACGCCGCCAAGCTGATGGCCGAGGTGCAGCTGGAGTACGTGCGCCGGTACGGCTCCGAGGACGAGACCCCGATGGACCCCGCGGAGTTCGCGCCGCCGCGGGGCCTGTTCCTGGTCGGCTACCTGGACGACGTGCCGGTGGCGTCCGGCGCGTGGCGCGCGCACGACGGTCCCGAGCCGACGTTCCGGCCCGGCGACGTCGAGCTGAAACGGATGTACGTGGTCGAATCCGCGCGGGGCCGCGGTTTCGCCCGCGCGATGCTCGCCGAACTGGAACGCACCGCGGTCGCCGCCGGACGGCGCCGGGTGGTCCTGGAGACGGGCACCGAGCAGCCGGAGGCGATCGCCCTCTACCGTTCGTCGGGCTATGCCGAGATCCCGGCTTTCGGTTATTACGGCGATCTGCCCGAAAGCCGGTATTACGGCAAGGATCTCGCGCCCGACTACTGACCCGGAGGCGGCATTGGCCATCTACGCGCTCGGCGACCTGGTCCCGACGATCCACCCGGACGCCTACGTCCATCCCGACGCCACCGTGATCGGCGACGTCCGGATCGGCGCGCGCGCCTCGGTCTGGCCGCAGACCGTGCTGCGCGGCGACCACGGGTACATCGAGATCGGCGACCGCTCGAACGTGCAGGACGGCTGCGTCATCCACTGCACCGCGCGGCATCCGACGATCCTCGGCCCGTCCTCGGCGGTCGGGCATTCGGTGCACATCGAGGGCGCGAAGATCGGCACCGGCTGCCTCATCGCGTCGGGTTCGGTGGTGCTGAACGGAAGCGTGATCGAGGACGGCGGGATGGTCGGCGCGGGCGCGGTGCTGTCGTACGAATCGACGGTCGGCACCGGCGAGATCGCACTGGGAGTTCCGGCGAAAACGCGGCCGAACAAGTCGTTTTCGGAAGACCAGATCGCCGCGGTGGTGGATTCCTATGTCCGGCGCGGAGCCCGCTTCCGGGCCGAGTTGCGCAGGCTGGACCCGCCACAGTGACGCCCGGCACGTGGCGCTAGGCTCGCGGGCCGTGACTGGACGACCGCTGGACGAAATCGTCGAAGCTGGCTGGGCGAAAGCCCTTGAGCCGGTGGCCGCACAGGTCGCCGCGATGGGGGAGTTCCTCCGCGCCGAGATCGCCGCGGGCCGCACTTATCTTCCCGCGGGCGAGCACGTGCTGCGCGCGTTCAAGCAGCCGTTCGACGACGTCCGCGTGCTGATCGTCGGCCAGGACCCGTACCCGACCCCCGGGCACGCGGTCGGGCTGAGCTTCTCGGTGGCCCCGGACGTGCGGCCGATCCCGAAGAGCCTGATCAACATCTACCAGGAGTACTGCGAGGACCTGGGCCACCCGACCCCGTCCAACGGCGATCTGACGCCGTGGGCGGAGCGCGGCGTGCTGCTGCTGAACCGGTCGCTCACCGTGCAGCCGTACAAGTCCAACTCGCACCAGGGCAAGGGCTGGGAGCAGGTCACCGAGCAGGCGATCAAGGCGCTCGCCGCGCGCGGCGGCCCGCTGGTGGCGATCCTGTGGGGCCGCAACGCGCGGAACCTGCGGCCGATGCTCGGCGACGTGCCGTGCATCGAATCGGCGCATCCGAGCCCGCTGTCGGCGCGCAACGGGTTCTTCGGGTCGCGTCCGTTCAGCCGGGCGAACCAGCTTCTGGTCCAGCAGGGCGCGGAACCGCTCGACTGGAAACTTCCCTGACGCGGCGTGTCCTGTTCCCGCGGCCGGTTCCGACCACCAGGGTAAGCACCGGCTGAAACCCTGGAGGAAAACCATGACCGCCACCGTCACGTCCGCCGACGGCACCCCGATCGCCTTCGACACCTACGGCTCGGGCTCGCCGGTGCTGCTGGTCGGCGGCGCGGTGAACGACCGGACGACCGTCGCCGGGCTCGCCTCGGTGCTCGCCGACGCCGGTTTCACCGCGATCGCCTACGACCGGCGAGGCCGCGGCGACAGCGGCGACGCGCAGGTCTACGCGGTCGAGCGCGAGATCGACGACCTGGAAGTGCTGATCGAGGCCGTCGGCGGCTCGGCCGCGGTGTTCGGGCACTCGTCCGGCGCGATCCTGGCCCTGGAAGCGGCGGCGCGGGGCCTGCCGATCACGAAGGCGGCGGTGTACGAACCGCCGTTCGTCGTCGGCGACCGCCCGCGTCCCGCCGAAGACCTGGTGGACCGGGTCAGCGCCCGGCTCGCCGACGACGACCGGGACGGCGCGGTCGAGCTGTTCCTGGTCGAGGGCACCGGGACGCCGAAGGAGATCGTGGAGTCGATGAAGGCCGCGCCGGTGTGGGGCTGGTTCGTCGGCTTGGCGCACACCCTGCCGTACGACCTGACCGTCTGCGGCCGCGGCAACCACCTGCCGACGGACCGGCTGGCGGCGATCACCGTCCCGGTGCTGTCCCTGTCCGGCGGCGCTGGGGAGGCGTGGATGACGTCGTCGGCGAAGGCCGTCGCGGCCGCGGTCGGGCACGGGCGATGGGAGGAGATTCCCGGCCAGGATCACGGTGTGCTGAACGCGCCGGAGACCCTGCGCGGGGTGCTGGCGGACTTCCTGAGGTGACGAAAAAGGGGCGAGTGCCGAAGCGCTCGCCCCTTTTCCTGCAGCTTTACCCCGAAGGTGACCCCACGCGGGGGTCCAGGGGGCTTGCCCCCTGGCGGGGGCCCGGGGGTTCGACCCCCGGAAGACACCTGAGCGCAGAAAAATGGCGAGTGCTCTCCACGAGCACTCGCCATCCTTCACGTTGTCGCTACCCGCGGACGACCTTGCCAGCCTTGATGCACGAGGTGCAGGCGTTGAGCCGCTTGCGCTGGGACACGCCGACCTTCGCGTGCACAACCTGGATGTTCGGGTTCCACCGGCGGTTGGTACGCCGGTGGGAGTGCGAGACCGACTTGCCGAAGCCGGGTCCCTTGCCACAGACGTCGCACACGGCAGCCACGTCGAACTCCTCTGGATATGGGACAAAGAATGCGCGCCCGAACGGGCCGGGCAACTCGACCATAGTAACGAGTGGTCTCCGGGGCCTTGCCGCGGGGTCGTTACCCTCGCGGGGACCGGCTAGGAGGTTACGGGGTGCGGGTGCTGGACGCGGCGGCGGTGCGGGGCTGGGCGGCGGCTTCGGTGCGCAGCTTGGACAGGCTGCGCGGGGCGATCGACGGCATCAACGTCTACCCGGTCGCGGACTCCGACACCGGCTCCAACCTGCTGTACACGATGACCGGCGCGCACGAGGCGCTCGCCGCGGCGGAGCCGGACGGCGCGGCCGAGGCGCTGGCCGCATTGGCGCGCGGGGCGGTGGCGCACGCGCGGGGCAATTCGGGCGTGATCCTCTCCCAGGTCATGCGGGGGATGGCCGACTGGGCGGCCGCCGGCGGGGACCTCGACGGGGCTGGTCTCGCCGCCGCGCTCGGGCAGGCGGACCAGGCCGCCACGGGCGCGGTCAGCAGGCCGGTCGCCGGGACGATGCTGACCGTCCTGCACACCGTGGCCGCCGCCGTCCGGGGCTCGACGCGGACGTTGCCCGAGGTCGCGCGCGAGGTCGTCACGGTGGCTGCGGCGGCTTTGGAGGAGACGCCCAAGCAGCTTCCCGCGCTGGCCAAGGCGGGGGTCGTCGACGCGGGAGGCCGCGGTCTGGTCGCGGTGCTCGACGCGCTGGCCGGCGTGATCACCGGCGAACCCGTGGACCCTGGACACGACCTGAAGGCGGTCGCTTCGCTGCCGGAGCCGGCGCCGTACGCGTGGGAGGTCATGTACTTGCTGGACGAGGTCGACGAAGCCCGCCTGCCCGCGTTGCGGAAGGAGCTGAGCGGCTTCGGCGACAGCGTGACCGTGGCCGGGGACGGTTCGGGCAGCCACGCGGTACACGTCCATTGCGCGGACATCGGCGCGGCGATCGAAGCCGGGCTGCAGCTGGGCCGGCCGCGGAAGATCCGCGTCGAACCGCTGCGCACGCCGACGCCGATCGAACCCGGAGGCGGCCTCGACCGGTCCGTGGTCGCGGTGGTGCGCGGCGGCGGGCTCGCCGAACTGCTGCGGGCCGAGGGCGTCGCGGTGCTGGCGGTGCCCGACGGCGAACTCCCCAGCGTCGAGGACATGATCGGGCTGTTCAACGAGGCGGCCGGACAGCATCTGAGCGTCCTGCCGGGCGGACCGGACCTCACCGCGGCCGCCGACGCCGCGGCCGGGCATCCGATGGCGGGCGAGCGCGACGTCGTGGTCATCCCGTGCGCGTCGCCGGTGCAGGTGCTGGCCGCGCTCGCGGTGCACGACAGCGGCCGCCGGGTCAACGACGACGTCGTCGCGATGGCCGAGGCGGCCGCCGCGACCAGGCGTGGCGAGCTGCGGATCGCGCACGAGGAGTCGCTAACCTGGGTGGGCCGGGCCCAGTCCGGCGACGTGATCGGCCTGGTCGACGACGAGGTGGTGCTGATCGAGCCCGCCCCGGCGTCGGCGACGAATCTCGTCGCGGCCGCGGTCAGCGTGCTGAACCGGATGCTGGCGCTCGGCGGCGAGCTGGTCACCGTGCTGAGCGGGGCGGACGCACCGCCGAGGGTGGCCGCCGAACTCGCCGAGCAACTGCGGCTGGAACACCCCGAGGTGGAGTTGACGAGTTACGCCGGCGGGCAAAGCGACGCTGTGCTGCTGATGGGGGTCGAATAATCATGGCCGGGCTTCGCGACAAGCTCCCGCTTCTGCTGGGCGCGAAAACGGCGAAGGCGTTGTCGACCGCGCTCGGCATCGAGACGGTTTCCGATCTGCTGCGCCATTATCCGCGCCGGTACGCCGAACGCGGCGAGCTGACCGACATCGCCGGGCTGGAACTGGGCGAGCACGCGACCGTGCTGGCGCGGATCGAGAAGATCAGCAAGCGCCGGATGAAATCCCGCAACGGCACCATCCTCGACATGGTGATCACCGACGGCAAGCGGCGGCTCGCGTGCGCGTTCTTCAACCAGGCGTGGCGCGAGAAGGAGCTGGTCCCCGGCAAGACGGGGCTGTTCGCGGGCAAGGTCACCGCGTTCCGGGACACGCTGCAGCTGGCCAACCCGGAGTACGAACTGCTCGACGCCGAACGCGAGGCCGAGGCGGTCGACAACTTCCTCGCCGAGATCATCCCGGTTTACCCGGCGGCGCAAGGCATGCCGACGTGGTCGATCGCCAAATGCGTGCGGCAGGTGCTGGACGTGCTGGAGGTCGGCGAGGACCCGATGCCCGAGGAACTGCGCAAGCGGCACGGATTGCCTGGCCTCGAGCGCGCGCTGCGCGGCATCCACCGTCCGGAGGACTGGGCGCACCTGGAGTCGTCGCGGCACCGGCTCAAGTGGGACGAAGCGATGGCCGTGCAGCTGATTTTCGCGCAGCGGCGGCATTCCGCGGTGTCGCGTCCGGCGAAGGCGAGCCCGCACGTCGACGGCGGCCTGCTCGACGCGTTCGACAAGCGGCTGCCGTTCGACCTCACCGCGGGCCAGCGCGCGATCGGCGACGAGATCGCGGCCGACCTGTCGACCGAGCATCCGATGAACCGGTTGCTGCAGGGCGAGGTCGGTTCCGGCAAGACGGTGGTCGCGCTGCGGGCGATGCTGCAGATCGTCGATTCCGGGCGGCAGGCGGCGATGCTCGCGCCCACCGAGGTGCTGGCCGCGCAGCACGCGCGCTCGCTGCGCGAAATGCTCGGCGACCTCGGCATGGCGGGCGAGCTGGGCGCGGCCGAGAAAGCCACCCGGATCACGCTGCTCACCGGGTCGATGGGCGCGAAGGAACGCAAGAAAGCGTTGCTGGAGACGGTAAGCGGCGAGGCGGGCATCGTCGTCGGCACGCACGCGCTGATCCAGGACACCGTGCAGTTCGCCGATCTCGGGCTCGTGGTCGTGGACGAACAGCACCGGTTCGGCGTGGAGCAACGGGACGCGCTGCGCTCCCGCGGGGCCGATTCGACGAGTCCGCACGTGCTGGTCATGACGGCGACGCCGATCCCGCGCACGGTCGCCATGACGGTCTACGGCGACCTGGAAATCTCGGCGCTGCGCGAAATGCCGGTCGGTCGCTCGCCGATCAAGACGACAGTCGTGCCGGTCGCGGAGAAACCGGCGTGGTTCGACCGGGTGTGGCAGCGGGTCCGCGAGGAAGTAGGCAAGGGGCACCAGGCGTACGTCGTGTGCCCGCGGATCGGCGACGAACCTCCGTCGGACAAGAGCGACAAACGCCCGCCGCTCGCGGTGCTGGACGTCGCGCCGGACCTCGCCAACGGCGCGTTGAAGGGGTTGAAGATCGCCGCGCTGCACGGCCGGATGCCGACCGACGAGAAGGACGCCGTCATGCGGGCGTTCGGCGCGGGGAAGATCGAGGTGCTGGTCGCGACGACGGTGGTCGAGGTCGGCGTGAACGTCCCCAACGCGACGGCGATGGTCATCCTCGACGCCGACCGCTTCGGCGTGAGCCAGCTGCACCAGCTGCGCGGCCGCGTCGGGCGGGGGAGCGTGCCCGGATTGTGCTTGCTGGTCACGGAAACCCTCGACGGCACGTCCACGCGCGAACGGCTGGCCGCGGTCGAGTCCACCACGGACGGGTTCGAACTGTCCCGGTTGGACTTGGAGCTGCGCCGCGAGGGCGACATCCTCGGCGCGGCCCAGTCGGGCAAGCGGTCCGGGCTGAAGCTGCTGTCGCTGCTGCGCGACGAGGACCTGATCACCGAGGCGCGGGCACAGGCGCAGGAGCTGGTGGCGGGCGATCCGGAGCTGGCTTCGCTGCCGGGCCTGGCGCAGATGGTGGCCGACGTGGTCGACCTGGAGCGGGCGGAGTACCTGGAGAAGAGCTGACGCGCTGGTTTCGGCTGAGGCGTGGCCCGGGGTTTCCGGGCCACGCCTTTTGCTTGGTGGCGGCGGGTTTCGCGGTGCGTCAGGCGTCGTAGAGGTCGTCGTCGGAGTCGTAGCCGCGATTCCTGCGGCTGCTGCTGCCGCCTCCGTAACTGCCGCCGTAGCTCCCGCCGTGGCTGCTGCCGCCGTAGCTGCCTCCGTAACTGCCGCCGCCGGAGGACCGGCTCGGTTTCGGCGGCACCAGATCCCAGTCGTGTTCCGGATTGCCCACGTAGCCGGATTGGTTCTTGTCCCAGTAGACCCGGTTGGAGTTCGACGGGTCCGGGGCCTTGAACCTGGGCTCCTGGGATCCGCTCGCGGCGGAGGCTTTCGCCGGTTCGAGGTGCTTGAAGATCCGGACGTCGGAGTTGTGCGCGAAGTTCTGCGCGGGAGTCTGGTGAATGCCGGTCTGGTTGAAGTGGGTTCCGGCCGACGGGTTGTGGCCCATCACGACATTGCTGTGGCCGCGGACGATGCCGGTGGGATTGCCCAGGTAGTCGTACGTCTGGTAGCGCCGCCTCGGGTCCATGTACCACTTCGTGTCCTCGCCGCGCCTGCGGAACGTCGGCGGCGGCGAAACCGCGTGCTGCTCGAACAGCGGCCGCATCTTGGAATGCCGGTGCGACAGGTTCTTGTAGCCGTAGTGCTCGCGCCTGCGCGCGCCGGCCGCGATGGTCGGCGGCCCCTCCTGGTAGACCCGGCCGCCGGGGGACCGCACCCGCCGTTCCCCGCTCGGGCCGGGGCTGGGCGTGCGCAGGCGGCTCCGGCCGCGCTGGGAACCGCCGCCGGGGCCCTGCCCGCCGCCGAGGCCGCGGGAGGTGTTGCAGGACCCGCCGACGAGGCCGAGCGGGTCGACCGAGACGTGCGGGTTGCTGACGTAGGCGTGCGGGTCCAGCCCGCCGCCGAGCCCGAGCGGGTCCGGGCTGAGGTAGCGGGCGAGCACCGGGTCGTAGTACCGGTGGAAGTTGTAGTGCAGCCCGGTTTCCTCGTCGAAATACTGGCCCTGGAACCGGAGCGGGCTCCCGGTTTCCCCGGACTCGGCGACCACCACGCCGAACAGGCTGCTGCGGGCCTGCCAGACGATCTCGCCGCGTTCGTCGAGCAGTTCGGTCGGCGTGCCGGACGGTTCGGCCACGATGGCGAAGAACTGCTCGTCGACGCGGTGCTGGTCCGCGGAACCGGTGCGCCGGCGCTGCAGCAGCGGCACGAAGGAATCCGGTTCGTAGTCCCACACCGTGGTTTCGGCGGTGTTCGGGCCGGACCTGGTCGCCTCGGCCAGTGTTTCGCCGTCCCAGGCGAAGTCGACGCGTTCGAGCAGCGTCCTCCGGTCGGCGGCGAAGTGTTCCTTGCGGATCCGGCGGCCGAGCGGGTCGTAGGTGTAGCGCCAGGCCGTGCCGTCCGGGACCTCGACCGCGACGAGCCGGTTCAGCGGACCCCAGGCGTAGGTCCAGGTCCGGCCGTCCTCGTGCCGCCGGGTGCGCATCCGGCCGGCCTGGTCGTAGGTGTAGCGGACGCCGCCGGCTTCGGTGATCACCGAAGCGGGTCCGGCCCGCCTGCCGCGCCGGTCCTCGTCTTCGGGCGCGGGCCAGTCGGCGTCGACGAGCCGTCCGGTCGGATCGTAGGCGTACTGCTCGTTCCAGCCCCGGGCGCGCACCGAGATCACCCGGCCCCGGACGTCCATCGCGAGCCAGCGCGATCCGGCCGTGCGGTCGTCGATCCGGTCGGGAAGTCCGTCGGGCCGGTAGTGGTACTGCCGGTCCTGGCCGAATTCGCCGCTCGCGGACCGCACCGCCTGCCGGGCGAGCCGTCCGGCAGGGGTCCAGGAGCGGACGATCGCCGCGTCCTGGCCGAACGCGCGGAGGGTTTCGCGGCCCGCCCGGTCGTACTCGAACCGGGTGGTCCGGCCCGCGGCCCGCACCGCGGCCGGGACGCCGGCTTCGCGGTATTCCCAGACGCTTTCCGCTCCGGACGGCGTCTGCCGCCGGATCTGGTTGCCGGAGGAGTCGAATGCGGAGCGGACGGTGCGGCCGTTGACCGTTTCGCCGACGATCCGGCCGGCCGCGTCCCGGGTGTACTCGACGCGGGTCGTCCCGTCGTCGAGAGCGACGAGTTCGCCGAGGACGTCGTACTCGAAGCGGGTGCGCAGGGTCCCGGACGGTCCTTCGACGATCTCCTCGGCGATGTTGCCGCGCACGTCGCGGAGCAGGGTGACGACCTCGCCCGCCTCGTTGCGGATTTCGGTCAGCTCGCCGGCGGCGTTGTAGCCGTAGGACGTGGAAGCGCCGCCGAAGTCGGTCTCGCGGGAGAGGTTGCCGGCCAGGTCGTATTCGTAGCGCCAGACCTGGCCCTGTTCGTTGGTCACCGCGGTGAGCCGGAGTTCGGTGTCGTAAGAGTATTCGAGCCGGGTGCCGTCCGGCCGGATCTCGGCCGAGACCAGGTCGAAGTGGGTCACCTCCCGCTGGGTGAGCGCCGAGGAGGCGTCGGAGTGCAGGCGGTTGTTGCCTTCGCCGTCGTAGCGCCATTCCTCCGTCGACCCGTCCGGCAGCCGGTGCCAGGCGAGCGCGCCGTCGACGGTGTAGCCGAATTCCTCGGTCGCGCCGTTCGGATCGACGATCGCGGAAAGCCTGCCGAAACAGTCGTAGGCGTAGGCAGTCGTCGCGCCGCGGGCGTCGGTGACGGTGATCGGATTGCCCGCGTCGTCGGACACCACGGTCAGCGTCGAGCCGTTCGGATCGGTTACCGACGCGACGTGCCCCCACTCGTCGTAGGTGTAGCTGGTGATCCCGCCGCCCGGTTCGACAACGCGGGTCACGTTGCCGCGTTCGTCGTATTCCCACCGGGTTTCGACGCCCGGCGCCTCGGCCATGCGGACCGCCTGGCCGAAATCGTTGCGCTCGATGGTCAATTCCGTGCCGTCCGGCCGCTGGAGGGCGACCAGGTTGTTCATCTCGTCGTAGCGGTAGGTCCGCCGCCTGCCCAGTTCGTCGGTTTCGCCGACCAGCCGGTCCAGCGCGTCCCATTCGTAGGAGCGCGCCGCGCCCGTCGGGTCGACTTCGCGCACGACCCGGCCGGTTTCGTTCAGGTGGTAGGCACTGCGACGGCCCAGCGAATCGACGACGTGGGTGATCCGCGCGGCCAGGTCGTAGTCCATGGTGACGGTGAGGCAGTCGCCGGAGCCCTCGGTGCGCACGACCCGGCCCTCGCGGTCGTAGTGGAAGCGGTACCACTCGCCGTTGCGGTCGGTCCATTCGACGATCCGCCCGAAACTGTCGTAGGCGTAGCGGAACGGAAGGCCGGATTCGTTGATGATCTCGGTCAAATTGCCGTCGGTGTAGCCGTAGCGAACCAGCGGCACCTCGTCCCCGTCGCCGGTCACCGTGGACAGGCCGGTCACGAGCCCGCCTTCGGTGGCGATCTGGATCAGGTAGCCGCCGCTGTGCCGCATCGCGACCGGCGTGCCGTGCTGGTCGCGCTGGAAGTGGATGTGCTCCTTGCCGCGGCCGCTGATCGAACGGATCGGCCGGACCGGGCCGGAGCCTCGCTCGAAGGTCAGCACCCGCTCGCTTTCGCGGTCTTCGAGGACGAACCCGCCGCCGGGTTCCTCGGCGAGATACCGCGCGGGCCCGTGCTCGGCGGCGACCCACTGGTCGCCGCGGGGGCGGGGGAACACCTGGACGATCCCGTCCGCGCCGGCGAACCACACCTGGTCCTCGTGCACCTCGATCCGCTCGTCCAAAGTGGACACCCAAGCCGGGCCGAGCCAGCCGCCAGCGCGGAACGACGAGAAGTGCGTGCGCTCGAAGACCATCGGCAGCGCGCTGAGGAAGGTCGCGTCGGTCTCGGCCATCACCATCTGGCCGCTGGCGACGTCGATCGGATCGCCGGTGGTGCAGATGTTGTCGAGGCCGCGCGAGTTCTCGCCCTGTTTGTCGAGCGACCGGGAGCCGCCGCCGTTCCCGCCTCCTCCTGGCGAGGAACTGCCGGAGACCGAGGTGAGGCCGTCCTGCCCGCTGTTTTCGTGGTTGCCGTTCGTGTTGCCGGAATCGCCGTGGTGCCCGCCGGTGCCGCCGCCTCTGCCGCCGCTTCCGGCGCTGGAGGTATGCGTGCCCTCGTCCCCGCCGGGATGCGACCGGGCGCTGTCCCCGGATTTGACGTTGATGTCCTTCGGCTTGGGGCTAGGCTTGGTTTTGCCGCCCTTGAGCCCCTTCAACGCCTTCCCCGCGTCCGCGAACAGCGTCCCGGCCTTCTTCAGAAGCGGGATCAGCGCCTTGAGCGCCTTCACCAGCTTCGTCGTGACCTGCGTGATCTTCGAAGCCGTCTTCGCCACCGCGGAAATCACCTGCGGCACCACCCAGGCCATCCCGATCCCAAGCGTGAACACCACCTGCAGCGCCCACGAAATCAAGTGCCCGACCAGATCCGCGATCGTGTCCCGAACCAACGACCGCACCGCGGCGACGATTTCCCCCGCGGTCTTCACCCCGCTCGCCGCGCCCTCGCTGCCCTTCTGCGCGCTGGCGATCAGCGCGGAAGTGTCCTCGGCCTTCTTGCGGTAGGCGTCGGCCGCCTCGCCCTGCCAGTCCTGCAGATCCTTCTTGACCAGCTCCGTCAGCTCCGCCGAAACGCTCTCCAGCTCCTTGGCGACATTCGTCCACGTCTCCGACTGGGACTTGATCTCGTCCGCGTTGCCGGTCAACGCGTCAAGCGCCTCCTTCAACGGCCCGACATGCTCCATCAGCCACCCGACCCCCGCGGCGAAAATCGCGCCGAACGGATCCATCACCGCGGTGAGCACATCCAGCGCGGTCCCCACCGCCCCGATCGCGACGGCCGCCCAGTTCTTGCTCTCGATCGCGGTCTTGAGGCCGGTCGCGTCCTCCAGCAACGGCACCCCGGCCATCGCCGACGTCTCCTTGACCGGTGCGATCAACGGGTTGGTCATCGGTTGTCCCATTTCCTGGTGCGCACGGGCAGGACGAATGAGCGGAGCATGATCCGCCAATCCGACGAGGCTATCGGCCGATGCCCCCAGCCGCCGCCGAGACGAGGCGGCGATGCCTGAACTCCCGGAGCCCTTTGCCCGAACTTTCCCCTCCGACTGTCCTTTGTGGCCGCCCGGGCAAATCACGTGCGAGCAGGCGTGCTCTCGTGCTGAACTGCCAGAAGCCCGCTCGACCCCCTGGAGGTACCGGTGCCCGCCCCGGAAATCCGCCCCGCAACCCCATCCGACGCGGCAGGCATCGCAACAGTCCACGTCGCCTCCTGGCAAGCGGCCTACGCAGGCCTGCTGCCGGACGACTTCCTGTCCGCCCTGTCGATCGAGACGAGGGAACGGTTCTGGGCTTCGAACCTGGCAGACCCTTCCCGCCCGCACACCATCCTCACGGCCCGGGTGGCGAACGAGGTCATCGGCTTCGCAGTCTTCGGCCCCAGCCGAGACGACGACGCCACCCCGAAAACGGGCGAACTGTCATCGATCTACCTCCTGCCGTCCGAGTGGGGCCGGGGGACAGGCCGTGCGCTGCACGAGGAGTGCCTGCGCAGCCTGTCGACCCGGTTCGAGACGGCGACGCTGTGGGTGCTGTCGACGAACACAAGAGCCCGCGCGTTCTACGAGCGGGCCGGGTGGGTCCCGGACGGAAAGACCAAGGTAGAGACGATGTCCGACGGGGCGGTGACGTTGGAGGAGGTCCGGTATCGGGTGGTGTTGGGGGAGTAGGCTTCGTTGCTTCGTTGCTTCGTTGCTTCGTTGCTTCGTTGCTTCGTTGCTTCGTTGCTTCGTTGCTTCGTTGCTTCGTTGCTTCGTTGCTTCGTTGCTTCGTTGCTTCGTTGCTTCGTTGCTTCGTGCCGCCGCCTGTCTCTTTGCTCTCGTTAGCTACTGCTCGGTCTCGCTCCCTAGGTAGCTTCTCGCCGTCGCCGTCGCCGTCGCCGTCGCCGTCGCCGTCGCCGTCGCCGTCGCCGTCGCCGTCGCCGTCGCCGTCGCCGTCGCCGTCGCCGAACCGCCGCCTACCGACGACCGCTGCATCCAGCCACCGGCAGACGACCCGCCCCCGTCCCGTCCCCGCTGTTGTCGCGAACGCAGCCACAGCCCTACGATCCGCGACCGAGCGGCGACTGCCCACCAACCCTGTTCCTCAAGCGCGCGCTGTGCCCGTCGCCGTTGTGCGGCAACTGCCTAGCCACCCTGTTCCTCAAACAGGCTTCGCCCGTCACCGTTTCGCGGCGACTGCCAGGTCCGCGAGCCCGACGTTCTCGGCGTTGTCGCCGTTAGGTGACGACTGCCTGGTCCGCGCCTCCGGGCACCCGGCTTTGTCGCCATTCGATGGCGTCTGCGTAGTCTGCCCGCTTCGGTCTGCTTGGCTTCGGTCTGCTTGGCGTTGTCGCCATTGAGCGGCGACTGCCCGGTCCGCGCGCCTGGGCCGCTCGGAGTTGTCGCCATTCAGTGGCGACTGCCCGGCCCGCGCGTCTCGGCCTGTTCGGTGCTGTCGCCACTCGGCGGCGACTGCCCGGTCCGCGCGCCTGGGCCGCTCGGAGTTGTCGCCATTCAGTGGCGACTGTCCGCTCCGCGCGTCTCGGCCTGTTCGGCGCTGTCGCCACTCGCCGGTGACTGCGGAGTCTGCCCGCCTCGGCCTGCTCAGCGTTGCCGTCATTCGGTGGCGACTGTCGAGTCCGCGCACACCCCGGGCACTAGGTGCTGCCGCCATCTCCTAAATCCGCCACCCGAACGCTCGACCTCGTCGCCATCCAGCGGCCACCAGCCTGCGAGACCGCTCCCCAACCGCCTCGCCTCCGCTGAGCACAGATGCTCAACCCCGGCTCGACACGGGACGTTCGCCGTTTCGCGGCAATTCCGAAACCACCTCATCCACCAGCCCCGCTCGTCTTTAGCCGTTCCGCGGCAACAGACGAGCCCGTCCCCAGCCGCCCCGCTCCACCCGTCGCCATTTTCCGGCAACGACCCCTAACCCGCCCCGGGCAACAACCTCGGCCCAGCCCCGGAATCAACCTCCGTCGCCATTCCCCGGCAACCTCCTGCCCAACACCCCCGCCCGAGCAGCCGCAGCCCCCGCCTCCGCCGCGACCTCAGCCGTCTCCTCCGACACCGGTTCCCGCGACACGAACAGCCGGTAGAACACCGGCCCGCACACTGTCCGCGTCACCTCGTCCGGATCGGTGTCGGCCGGAACTTCTCCGCGCGCGACCGCCCGCTCCACGATCACCGCGGCCCTGGCATGCCGGTCCTGATAAAACTCCCGCAACGCCTCGGCTGCCCGTTCCGAGTGGAACGCCGCCAGCACCGCAGCGGTCGGAAGCTCGCGTTGCCCCGGAGCGGTCAACGCGAGCACCACGTCCAACGCCATTTGCCGCAAATCGGCAACAAGCGAACCGGTGTCCGACGGGCTCCACGGTTCGCCGGCACCGAACCGCAACGCGGCCGCGACCAGTCCTTCGAGCGATTCCCACCGGCGGTAAACCGTCGTCTTGTGCACGCCGGATCGTTCGGCGACGGCCTCGACCGTCAGTTCGGTGAACCCGACCTCCGCCAGCAGATCGAGCGTCGCCCGCAAAACGGCGACGCGCGTGCGTTCCGTGCGCCCGCCCGGCCGGCTGGTCCCTGGTGACTCGGTTGCCAATCGCTACCCCTGTTGCATTAGTGTCCTCAGTATGACACCGCTGAGCACCCGTTCGCCGCTGGATGGCGACGTCGCCTCGATCACCAGCCTGATCGGTGACGCGCGCATCGTCGCGATCGGCGAGAACAACCACCACATCCGCGAGTTCGGCGAACTGCGCACCCGGTTGCTCCGCCGCCTCGTCGAGGACCACGGGTTCACGGTGCTCGGCTTCGAATCGGGATTCGCCGAGGGCGACTTGGTGCAGCAGTGGCTGAGCGGTGGTCCCGGCACAGTCGCCGAGGTCGCACGAGAAGGATTTACCTTTTCCCTCGGCGATTCGGTCGAGGTGCACGAAATGCTGACCTGGATGCGCAGCCATGGCGGCCTCCGCTACTCCGGACTCGACTTGCCCAGCTCGAGCGGTTCGCCGCAGCCGGCGTTGCGGATCGTCCGCGGCTTCGTGGAGGAGGTCGATCCGGAGGTTCTTCCGCTGGTCGACGCCGCGATCACCGCCTCCGAGCCGTATTCGGCGGTCAGCAACGCGGTCGCGCCTGGCCGTTATGCGGCAATGGCCGCCGCGGAGCGGGACGCGGCCACGGCTGCGTTGTCCACGCTCGTAGCGCACCTTCGTTCTTTGTCGCCAGTTTATCGGCAACGGACTGACCCGGCCCGGTACGCAATTGCGGAACACCACGCGGTCGGCGCGCTTCGCGTCGACACGTACCTGCGTGAGCTGAGCGCGATGATGGCGGGAACAGCACCGTCACTCCAGGGGTCGTCTCGCGACACGTACATGGCTTCAACAGTGAAGCTGCTTCGCGAGCTGTATGGCGAAGGCGAGAAAATCGTGGTGATGGTCCACAACGGACACCTCCAGCGGGTGCCGTTCGCCGCTTTGCCGACCATGACGTTCCCTTCCGCAGGCACGCACCTCGCCGAGGAGTTCGGCGACGACTACTTCGCCCTCGGCCTGACCGCGGGCACCGGCACGACCACCGGCCTCGAACCGGACGAGAGCGAGCGTCTCGGGTTCCGGGTCTATGGACAGGAACTGGAGCCGCCCGTCGAGGGCAGCGTCGAAGCGGCTTTGACCGGCGCGGATCCGTGCGTGGTCGATTTGCGGCCAGACCGAGCGCGAGGACTGACCGGACCCTCGAGCATGCGGCACGCGCACATGTTCACGAAGGTCGACGTCGTGCAGGCCTTCGACGCGCTGGTCTACCTGCCGACAATGTCGGTGAGCGCGCACGTCCCAGCGGCGAAGTAGCTGGCGGACTGCCAACGGTTGGCCAGTTAACGGCGACATCTCTCGACCGGCCGTCCGTTGGCCACTCAGCGGCGAGACCTGTTGATCGGCCACCCGTTGGCCACGTAACGGGGGGCTTGTCGATCGGCCGTCCGTTGGCCACCTAGCGGCGAGACCTGGCGGTTGGCCAACAGTTGGCCGCCTAGCGGCGAAACCTGTCGGTCGGTCAGCAGTTAGCCGCCTAGCGGCGAAACATCGGCAGGTGCAGGTCATCGCCCCTCCGCACCTGTCGTTTGTTGGTACGGCCAGGCGGCCGACCGTCGGACCGGGACCAGCCCATCGTGTGACGTCGAGTTGCCGTTGGATGGCGACCGGGATACGACCGCAGGCATGCGGAACCGAGCGGCGCGTGGCCTTTTTTCGGCAACTCTGACATTTCTGCTGGTCGCCGGGGTGCAACCGGCCGCGCTGGCGGCGAGCGGGATTCAGGCCAACCCGCCGAGCTGGGCGCTCGACCGGATCGATCAGCGAACCGGTCTCGATCAGAAGTACCACTACGACTCGGACGGATCCGGCGTCACCGTCTACGTGATCGACAGTGGTGTCGACGCCAAACACCCGGATCTGCGGGACCGGGTCCTGCCCGGCAAGGATTTCCTCACCACTGGCACGGACACGTCGGACACCAACGGCCACGGCACCCGGGTCGCGGGAATCGTCGCGGGACACAGCTACGGCGTCGCCAAAGGCGCGCAGATCTTCCCGGTCCGGGTTCTCGACAAGGCCGGCGGCGGCGCGACCGACACGATTATCGCGGGTCTGAACTGGGTAGCCCAGAACGCACACCAACCAGCGGTCGCGGTGCTGGGCATCGGCGGCGTGCCGAACGAACAGCTCGACAACGCGGTCAAGGGAGTCGCCGCGGTCATGCCGATCGTGGTTCCGGCAGGGGAGGGCAGCACTGACGCCAGCCAAACTTCGCCCGCGCGAGTGCCGGAAGCCCTTACCGTGGGCGCGACCGATGTCCAAGACCAGGTCGCGCCGTTCTCGAACTTCGGCATGCCGCTCGACCTGTACGCGCCGGGCGTCGACATCCCCGCGCCCATCGCCGGTACCGCGGAGGTCGGGACGTTGTCCGGGACCTCCATGGCCGCTGCGGTGGCAGCTGGCGCCGTGGCCCTCTACCGGTCCGCGCACCCCGACGCCGCGCCCAATGCGGTCAGCGAAGCAATTGTGCAGGACGCAACGCAGAACGTGGTCAAGAATGCGCCCTCCGGAACCGCGAATCGGCTGCTGTGCACACTGCCTGCGGGAACGCCCTGACGGTTGCGGCGCGGCGGCTCGGCCAGCATCATGCATGCAGGTCGGCGTGCATGATGTCCATCACCTGGACTACGGCTCCCGCACTGCGGGACTCACCGGGTAACGTGCCTTCGATACCGATCCGAAAAGGGAAGGACCGGGCATGTTCCGCAAAGTGCTGGTGGCCAATCGCGGCGAAATCGCGATCCGGGCGTTCCGCGCAGGCTACGAACTGGGCGCGGGCACAGTCGCTGTGTTTCCGCACGAAGACCGCAACTCGCTGCACCGGCTGAAGGCCGACGAGGCCTACGAGATCGGCGAACCGGGCCATCCGGTCCGCGCCTACCTCTCGGTCGAGGAGATCGTCAAGGCCGCCAAGAAGGCGGGCGCGGACGCGGTCTATCCGGGCTACGGCTTCCTGTCGGAGAACCCCGACCTGGCCATGGCCTGCGAAGAAGCGGGGATCACCTTCGTCGGCCCGAGCGCCGAAATCCTCGAACTCACCGGCAACAAGGCGCGCGCGGTCAAGGCGGCGCGCGAGGCAGGCGTCCCGGTGCTCGGTTCGTCGCAGCCGTCCAGCAACGTCGACGAACTGGTCGCGGCGGCCGACGAACTCGGCTTCCCGGTGTTCGTCAAGGCGGTCGCCGGCGGAGGCGGCCGGGGCATGCGCCGCGTCGAGGACCCGGCGTTGCTGCGCGAGTCGATCGAGGCGGCCGCGCGCGAGGCCGAGTCAGCGTTCGGCGACCCGACGGTGTTCCTGGAGAAGGCCGTGGTCGAACCGCGGCACATCGAGGTCCAGATCCTCGCCGACGGCGAGGGCAACGTGATCCACCTCTTCGAACGCGACTGTTCCGTGCAGCGCCGCCACCAGAAGGTCGTCGAGCTGGCCCCCGCGCCGAACCTCGACCCCGAACTGCGCGACCGCATCTGCGCCGACGCCGTGAAATTCGCCCGGCAGATCGGCTACCGCAACGCGGGCACCGTCGAATTCCTGCTGGACCGCGAAGGCAAGCACGTGTTCATCGAGATGAACCCGCGCATCCAGGTCGAGCACACGGTCACCGAAGAGGTCACCGACGTCGACCTCGTGCAGTCCCAGCTGCGGATCGCCGCCGGCGAGACTCTCGCCGACCTCGGCCTGTCGCAGGACAAGATCTACCTGCGCGGGGCCGCGCTCCAGTGCCGCATCACGACCGAGGACCCGGCCAACGGATTCCGTCCGGACATCGGCATGATCAGCGCCTACCGCTCGCCGGGCGGTTCGGGCATCCGGCTCGACGGCGGAACCGCGTTCTCCGGCACCGAGATCAGCGCGCACTTCGACTCCCTGCTGGTAAAACTCACCTGCCGCGGCCGCGATTTCCGCACCGCGGTCGGCCGGGCCCGCCGCGCGGTCGCCGAATTCCGGATCCGCGGAGTGGCGACGAACATCCCGTTCCTCCAGGCGGTGCTGGACGATCCGGACTTCCGCGAGGGCAACGTCACCACGTCGTTCATCGAGGAACGGCCGCACCTGCTGACCGCCCGGCACTCCGCCGACCGCGGCACGCGCCTGCTGACCTACCTCGCCGACCAGACGGTGAACCGGCCGAACGGCGAGCGTCCGCGCACCCCCGACGCCGTGACGAAGCTGCCGAAGCTGCCCGCGGATCTCATTCCGCCGGACGGCTCCAAGCAGAAGCTGACCGAACTCGGCCCGGAGGGATTCGCGCGCTGGCTGCGGGAAACGCCGCAGCTCGGCGTCACGGACACCACCTTCCGCGACGCGCACCAGTCGCTGCTCGCGACGCGCGTCCGGACGAAGGACCTGCTCGCCGTCGCGCCGGTGGTCGCCGCGACTGTGCCGCAGCTGCTGTCCCTGGAGTGCTGGGGCGGCGCGACCTACGACGTCGCGCTGCGTTTCCTCGCCGAGGACCCGTGGGAACGGCTGGAGCAGCTGCGCAAGGCCGTGCCGAACATCTGTCTGCAGATGCTGCTGCGCGGTCGCAACACCGTGGGCTACACGCCTTATCCGACCGAGGTCACCACGGCCTTCGTCGAGGAGGCCACCGCGACCGGCATCGACATCTTCCGCATCTTCGACGCGCTCAACGACGTCGAGCAGATGCGGCCGGCCATCGACGCCGTCCGCGCCACCGGCACCGCGGTCGCCGAGGTCGCGCTCTGTTACACCTCCGATCTGTCCGATCCGAACGAAAAGCTCTACACGCTCGACTACTACCTCAAGCTCGCCGAGCAGATCGTCGGAGCCGGGGCGCACGTCCTGGCGATCAAGGACATGGCCGGCCTGCTCCGCGCGCCCGCCGCGGCTCGGCTGGTGACCGCGCTGCGCAAGGAATTCGACCTCCCGGTGCACATCCACACGCACGACACCGCAGGCGGCCAACTCGCCACCTACCTGGCCGCCATCCAGGCCGGTGCCGACGCCGTGGACGGCGCCGTGTCGTCGATGGCGGGCACCACGTCGCAGCCGTCGCTCGGCTCGATCGTCGCGGCCACCGACCACTCCGACCGCAGCACCGGCCTCGACCTGCACGCGATCGGCGACCTGGAGCCGTACTGGGAAAGCGTCCGCAAGATCTACGCCCCGTTCGAGGCTGGTCTCGCGTCGCCCACCGGGCGCGTCTACGACCACGAGATCCCCGGCGGCCAGCTCTCCAATCTGCGCACGCAGGCGATCGCGCTGGGCCTCGGCGACCGCTTCGAGGACATCGAGGCCATGTACGCCGCGGCGGACAAGATCCTCGGCCACCTCGTGAAGGTCACGCCCTCGTCCAAGGTGGTCGGCGACCTGGCGCTGCACCTCGTCGGCGCCGGCGTCTCCCCGGAGGACTTCGAGGCGGAGCCGAACAAGTTCGACATCCCCGATTCGGTGATCGGATTCCTGCGCGGTGAACTGGGCGACCCGCCTGGCGGCTGGCCGGAACCGTTCCGCACCAAGGCCCTCGAAGGCCGTTCGGCGGCGAAACCGGTCGCCGAACTGTCCGAAGAGGACCACAAGGAACTCGCCGACAACCGCCGCGGCGCGCTGAACCGGCTGCTGTTCCCCGGGCCCACGAAGGAATTCCTCGCGCACCGCGAGGCCTACGGCGACACCAGCGTGCTCCCGAGCAAGGACTTCTTCTACGGCCTGCGCCCGGGCGAGGAGTACTCGGTCGACCTCGAACCCGGCGTCCGGCTGCTCATCGAGCTGGAAGCCATCGGCGAGGCCGACGAACGCGGCATGCGGACCGTCATGTCCACGCTCAACGGCCAGCTCCGGCCGATCCAGATCCGGGACCGGTCCATCGCCTCGGACATCCCGGCCACCGAAAAGGCCGAGAAGGGCAACCCGAAGCAGATCGCCGCGCCGTTCGCCGGCGTGGTGACGCTACAGGTGGCCGAGGGCGACGAGGTCGCGGCCGGTGCGACCGTGGCGACGATCGAGGCCATGAAGATGGAAGCGTCGATCACCGCTTCGGCGGCGGGCAAAGTCGGTCGGCTGGCAATCACCTCCGTTCAGCAGGTCGAGGGCGGGGACCTTCTCATCGTGCTCGAATAGCCCGCTTTCGCGCCACTTTTTAGCGCACGAGGGGTCCCTTCGCTCCAAAACGGAGCGAGGGGGCCCCTCGCACCATTTACTGCTCGCTTTTTCCGGGGTGTTCGCGCTAGCGTCGATGCATGCTGATCAACGCGGTGCCGCAATGGCAGGGCGCGATCAGTCCCCGAGCGAAGGGGCTGATCGAGGGCTGCCGCGCACTTTCCGAACTGGCCGGGCACGTGCTCGGCAAGCCGGTGCACCACGTACGTCAGGACGCAGCGACGTCCGACGTCGTCGCCGGAATAGCCAACCGGGCCGTGCTCACGGGCACGAACCGGCAGTTGCAGCTCGCTGCGCTCGAAGCACCGGAAGGTCCGGTGCTCACGATCGGCGGCGACTGCGGCGTTGAGCTGGTCCCGGTCGGCGTCGCGCGTTTCCGTTACGGCGCAACGCTTGGCGTCGCGTGGTTCGATGCGCACGCGGACTTGAACACGGCGGATTCGTCGCCTTCAGGCGCGTACCACGGCATGGTGCTGCGGTCGTTGCTCGGCGAGGGCGACAAGGATTTCGCCGCGAGCCCGGCTCTCGAACGAGGCCGGGCGGTGCTGTTCGGCACCCGCTCGCTCGATTCCGCGGAAGAGGAAGCCATCGCCGGTGGTCTCGCCGTGCGCTCCGACGACGTCGCCGGAGCGCTGAACTCCGCGGGAGCGGACCGCGTTTATCTGCATGTGGATCTGGACATTCTTGATCCCGCCGAGTTCCCTGGAGTGAATTATCCGGAGCCGGGCGGGCTCACGATCGCCGAATTAGTGGAAGCAATCGACGGGCTTTCCGGAATGGAGGTCGTCGGTGCGGGCATCACGGAATGCGTCGGCACGGAGGTCGCCGCGCTGGAACCCGTGCTGGCCGCAGTGGGGAGGGTGCTGATGGAGGGCTGACCCCTCCGCATCGAGGCGGTGAGATCCGCGCCTCGTCCGGTGAGTGGACCACGGGAACGCACGGGCCATAAGGAGGTGTGCCCGAGACCGTGCGGAAGACGGTTCACAGAACGGCGAAAACCGCGCCGGCCGGACGATCGAGGCGGGTTCACCGCGGCGGTGCGTCCAGGCTCGCCAATGCCGCGCGCACGGCGTCGACGGCGTCGTCCGGCGTGACCCCGAGTTCCCGGCTGTGCCGGGCGTATTCGGCGGCCGCGGCGCGAAGCAGCGTGCCCGGCTCCGGTCGTTCGGCCGGGCCGGTCACGACGGTTCCGCGTGCCCGTGCGGTGGTGACCCATCCGGCGGACTCGAGTTCGCGGTACACGCGGGCGACAGTCCCGGAGGCGAGTCCGAGGTCCCTCGAAAGCTGACGGATCGGCGGCAGACGGGCGTCCCGGGCAAGGGAGCCGGTCGTGATCGCGCGGACTATCTGGTCGTGCACCTGACGCCAGGGCGGAACCCCGCTTTCGGCGTCGACCACCACTCGCAGCGGCATCTACCGCGCTGCCGTGGTTGTTGCCGCGCGCTGCTTCGGCGGCGGGCCGACGATCGCGAGGAACGCGGCGACGGTGGCCACGAACGCGAGGAACGAGGTGAGGTCCCCGACCGTCCAGCCGAGCGTGGCAGCCGTTCCGGTGCCGAGCCCGAGAGCGACGCGGGCGCTGCGAACTCGCAGTGCCTGGTCGACTTCCGGGTCGCCGGCCGCCGGACGCCGCACCGCGAGGAGCACGATGGTCCACGCCACCGCGGCCGCGCCGACGGTCACCGCGAGCGGGCCCCATTGCCGCAAAACGGCGAGATGCCCGACGGCGGCGACGGTGGCCAGCCCGGAGACGACGACCGTCCACAACGGAGCGAAATCGAGCACGCCGCGTGGTGCCAGCACAGCTTCCCTGCGGGGTCCCCGCGAGGGGCGCTGGGCGAGGATTTCGGCGGCCAGCCCGCCGAGCAGCACCACGAACACCAGCGAGTTCGCGGTCCGTTCGCCGACCAGATTCGTCGCGCCCGGGATGAGGGGGAGGCCGAGGAACAGCCACGGATACCAGAATCGCCGACGGCGCAGGTAGCGCACGGCCACCGGCACTTGGTCGGCGGTCGGGTTCCGCACGCCCCATTTCGCGAGCAACCGGGCACCTTGCTTCTCGCCCGGCCACAACGCGACGAGGATGATCAGCCCGAACAGGCCGGTGATGCCCGCGACGGCGAGCGCCGAGTCGAGTTGCATCGTGGACCCCTCCCTCTTGTATCAAGTGCATGCTACAAGAGGGTTGCGCGTCCTGCCGGGTGACGCTCCGTGGTCGTTTTCGCTGCCCGTCCGGGTCGCCGCTGAAGGCAGGCATGAGGGTTGCCCCGTTTGCACGCATGACGTAGTGCGCCCGGTGGTGTGTTGTCGCGATGTGCTCCTTCGACCTCGTGAACTTGTCACGAACGTGACAAGAAATCGGTTTCTTCGCGGACTGATGACACATTTGGCGTGGGATTTTCGATGTGTCGGGTGTCACCCCTCAATGGATGCGGGGGCTTCCGGCAGCGCGGAGGCGCGGCCGGGGAACCGGGGCGGAGCGAAGGAGCTGCGATGTCGGTGGAGCGGGGACTCGATCACGCTGTGCCGTCGGCTGCGCTGCCGCGCAAACTCGCCGAGATCCTGCGGCCCGAGCTGGCGAGCCTGTCCGCCGAGATCGTCGACGAGATCCGCGCGACGATTCCCGCCTACGCGCGGCCGCTCGACGGTCCGTACGGGAGATCGATCCGAGCGGGCGTCGAGTATGCGATCACGTTGTTCGTCGCGCAGATCGCCGATCCGCGGGCGTCGAAGGAACAGTCGCACGAGGTGCACCACCGGCTCGGGCAGAACGAGATGCGCGAGGGGCGGAGCCTCGACACCCTGCAGTCGGCCTATCGGGTGGGCGCGCGGGTGTCGTGGCGCCGGATCATGCGCGTCGGACGGCGAGCCGGCCTTTCGTCGGCGGTGATGTCGCAGCTGGCTGATGCGATGTTGGCGTTTATGGACGAATTGGCGTCGGTCGCGCTGGATGGCTATTTAGAGGCGAAAGCCCGCACCGCCGGCGCATTGGACACTTGGCGGCGACGGCTGCTCGGCGTCCTGCTGGAGGTGCCGCCGGCCCCGCCGAAGGCGATCGCGGAGCTGGCGCAGCTCACCGGTTGGGCTGTGCCGGAACAGGCATCGCCGATAGCCGTCCAATCGCCGCTGAACGGCAGGGCCCGCCGGCACGCGACGCTGGACTCGGACATCCTGGCCGAGCTGGACTCCGCTGAACCGTGCATCGTCGTGCCCGGCGCGGTCACTGGCGCCCGGCTGGCGACTCTTCAGGCCGCCTTGCCGAATTGCCGCCTGTCCGTCGGGCCGTGCGTGCCGCTGGCGAGCCTCGCCGATTCCCTGCGGTGGGCACGCCGAACGCTGGTTCTCGCCGATAGGGGGCGAATCCCTGGTGAGCGAGTGCTCCGAGCGGAGGAACACCTCGCTGCCTTGCTGGTGCATTCGGACGACGCGCTGATCGACCTCCTCCGCACCCGGCTTTTCGCCCCCTTGACGGACATGACTGACAAGCAGCAGGACCGGCTGCTCGAAACGCTGCGGGCTTGGCTCGACAGCCAGGCGAACGTGGTCGAAATCGCCGAGCGGCTGCAAGTCCATCCGCAGACGGTGCGGTACCGCATGCGCCAATTGCAGGCGACGTTCGGCGAACTGCTGCGCGATCCGGCGGCGCGATTCGAAATGGAACTGGTCTTGCGCGCGACCGCGGACGACCGGCCGCGGCCGGGACCGTCGTGGCGTCCGCACCTGACCGGGACGACCGTGGTGCCAGCCAGTCGTCGGCCATCCTCGTGCGAGGACTCGCCCAGTCGCCGCTGAGTGGCGAAAGCTGTGGGTTCCGCCGGTCGGAGGGCTATGGCGTGGCAAATGACGGCGGGCGTTTCGCGGTATCGGTGGCTGTCGCCGAATCCGGCAGGGTCTTCGTGTCGCGTGCGAAGCGGACTATGCGTCACGAATCCGTGGTGCATGTCTGGGGCCCAGGCCGTCGCCTTCGATTGGCGGCGGTCGGCCTGCGATGCCTCCACAGTTTCACGAGACCGTGCGGCGCTGTTCTGTCGAGCCGTGATTTGGCGGAGGGACTGAGCTGGGGCGCATGGCGTGCCGTGGCGGGTCTCGGAGCGGGATGAGTGAGCAGGTCGCCGATTTCGGGCATGCCCGGCTCGTCGACCGGGCTGGTGACTGGGAGCGAATGGAGGGCGGAACCTCGTTCCGTTGAAGGTTCTCATCTTTTCGCCGAATTTCGGCTATTCCGGCAGGCGAGGCGTCGGCTCGGCTTCAGCGGGGAGGAGTGTCCGGGATCGGCTTGCACTTCGTGTGGTCCGGGAACTTGTTCGAGGCGCATTCGACGAAGTTGACGTTGACCACCTTGGCCTGGTTCAGGTTCTCCGCGGTGGAGGCCATGCCGGTGAGCAGCGGACTGAGCGGTTCGGTGGTGCCGCAGTGCACGAAGGGCGGCAGGGCGAAGCCGCGGTAGTCGGGGTCGGGCGAATTCGGGTCGGTGCTGATGATGCCGCCCGTCGTGGCGTTGTATTTGCCGGACAGGTTGAGGGAGACTGGTTTGGCGGTGACGCAATCCGGGCCGAGGTCCAGTGGCACGCCGTTGACTTTGGCGTTGCTCATCCGGGCCATCACCTGGACACGGGTGGTCAGGTGGACGCCGCCCCAGAGTTGGCCGGTGAGGTCGATCAGCTGGGAATTGCGGTAGTCGACGGGCAGGAACTCGACAGTCGCGGTCACCGGCACGAAGCCGAAACCGAGGAAGGTCGCGGTGACTGGCCGGAAACCGACGACGCCGGAGATCGTGCTCGGGTCGCGCGGGATGTAGTCGGGAGGGTCGAGGATCACCGTCCAGGATCCGTTGAGCACTCCGGTTTTGCTGCTGGCGACGGTGGCTCCCAGCCGGTAGATCGAGGAAGTCGCGGTGACCTGGACGTAGTTGAGCGGGGTGACGAGCGGGAAGCCGTCGTCTTTCGGCGTGACTGCGTCGCGTTCGGCGGCGGGCGGGGTCGGTGCCGGCGGGGGCTTCGGCTTGTCCGGGCTCGGGGTGGCGGCCGGGGCTTGGGTTGCGAGGATCGACGTCAGAGTCGTCGTCTGGTCCGGGAGCAGGGTGCAGGCGACTGGAGTCGCTTCGGCAGCACCCTCGGCAGCAGACTTCAATGCGATGGTCGGGGCACCGAGGTCGAAGCTGACCTTGCCGGGGACGGTGATCGCCTGTTCCGGCAGGTCTGCGGTGGCGGTGAGCTTGATGTCGCCGTTTTCTGGCAACGGGGTCGCGGCGATCGTGAAGGGGATGGGGATCGCGGCGTGCTTGTCCCCTTGATGTGCCGTCAGGTCAAGGGTGAGACCGCCGCGAATGCCGTCTGAGGACGTCGGCACCAATTGGGTGGCGACGGTGTGGGGGAGGAGGAAAGATGCGGTCAGAGAGCGGAATTTTAATCCGGAGCCGACTTGTACCGTCGCGGGTACTGTGGCGGAAGCGGTGAGGGTGATTTGCTGGGAGCCCGCGGGGGCGGCGAAGGGACAGTCGAGGACGACGTCTTTGCTGACTTGTTGCTCACCGGCCGAAGGCGGCGGCGGGGCGCCAGGCGTGGACGTCTCGGTCGAGGCGGAGCTGACGCCGGTGAGCGCTCCGGTGCCGATCGACAGTGCGGCGAGGACTGCGAGAGCGGCGAAAGTCGTCCGGCGGCGGGTAGTCCGGCCGCGTGATTCCGGCATGGTGCGCCTCCTCGCCCGTCGGACCCGAGAAATGGCTTCCGAGCGAAGTTACCGGTGAGTTTCGCCGGGGCGCAAGCATGTCCGGGCGACGACGGTTTTCCGTTGTTCCCAAGGGGTTTTCTTAGATTCATGGGCTAGTTCGGGATCGGGTTTTCATCGGATTCTGACAAAGAACTCGCACGTTTGCCGCGAGGGGCCGCGGGGCTGGAATCATCTTTGCCAGACGTTCGGAGGAAGGAGCTGCGATGGCGGCCGGACACCGGCGATGGGGCAAGGGTGCGGCGGCGGTCGCTGCGGTCGTCGTGGTGGGGGCCGGGGCTGCGTCGAGCGGCCCGGCAGTCGCAGTGAACGCGCTGCAGCCGAAGTCGGCGGGTTCACTGCCCGCGACGCAGTTTGACGCAGCGGGAAGCGCGGCCGGCGCGGCGAATGTGCCGCAGTTGACGGCGGCCGGGGGTATCTACCAGTGGGGGACCCGGGGCATGTCGGGACTGCCGGCGGCCACCACGTCCGGCCTCTCCGCGGTTTCGGCCGGCGGATTGTTCGGGCTGGCGCTCAAGAACGGTGCCGTGCTCGCCTGGGGCGACAACAATTTCGGCGAAAGCGAGGTGCCGGCGGACCTGTCGTCCGGCACCACCCAGATCGCCGCTGGCTGGCTGCACGGGCTTGCCCTCAAGAATGGCAAGGTCTACGCGTGGGGCAACGACTGGTACGGCCAGACGGAGCTTCCGGCATCGGTGTCCAGCGGGGTCACCGCGATCTCCGCCAGTACGGTGCACAGCCTCGCGTTGCTGCGGAACGGCCAGGTGGTGAGCTGGGGCAGCCGGGCGGACGTGCCGGACTTCGCCCAGTCCGGTGTCGACGCGATCTCGGCGGGCGGGGACCACAATCTCGTGCTGAAGAACGGCGTTGTCCTTGCCTGGGGCAGCAACGCTTTCGGCCAGTCGGCCGTTCCCGCGGCGGCGCAGTCCGGGGTGACCGCCATTTCGGCCGGGTATGAGCACAGCCTCGCGCTGAAGGACGGCGGCGTGCTCGCCTGGGGGCACGACAACTACGGGCAGACCAACGTTCCCGCAGCGGCCAAAACCGGGGTTGTCGCCATCGACGCGGGGTGGAACCACAACTTGGCGATCAAGGCGGACGGGTCGCTGGTCGCCTGGGGCAACAACTCGTACAGTCAGGCGACGGTGCCGAAGCCGCCGGTGTGCGGGCCGGTCACCGGTGCGTCGGCGGGCTACGAGTTCGGCCTTGTGATCACGGACCGGTCGGTTCCCTGTCGTCGCTGACTGGCCGGTTCCCCGGAAATCCGTTGCGCTGAGAAGGAATCGTGGGACGTCGGGGCGGTTCCTGAGCGCGTTGGAGAGGGCTGGCTGTGCGGGTTCTTTGTTCTGGAAGTGAAAGCTTGCCCAACGTCGGGCCGGGAGAAGGTTGCGCAGCCGGGGCGGCCTCTTCCCTAGACGGAGTGCTGTTGCCGTACTCGGCGCTGGTTCCCTGTCGCTGGGCCGATTCTCGCTGCGGGAGAAGCCGAATCGGTGCCTGACAGTCCGGCGAAACGACGACGGAGGGACGGCATCCAGCCGCCCCTCCGTCGAGGCCGGGTCAGGAAATGGTGCCCGACGGGCTGAAGTTCGTGCCCGACGGGGCGGTGCACGTCATGGTCCACGGGGTCCAGCTGTCGTCCGACGGCTTGTGGAATTCGAGCTGGGCGGAGAGCGTCGTGTCGAGGCCGAATGTCACCGAGCCGGGGCTGCTCGGCGCGGTATAGGTCGGGATCGTCGACGTCGACGTCTGCGCGATGTTCACCGTGATCGCGCCGCCCGCCGGGTAGATCTGCTCCGGGATCTGCAGGCCGGAGGCGGACGACGGGGACAGCGAACCGTTGTCGACGGTGATCGGGACGTCGGCGGTGCCGCGGATGCCGTCGTACCCGGCGGCGGTGAGCAGCGCGTGGACCAGCGCGGTGATGGTCGCGGTGCCGGACACGTTGGACGGCGTCGTGGTGCCGTTCACCGGGATCGTGTCCGGGCCGTCGAACTGCGCGGTGACCGCCACGGTCTGCGGCGGGATGGCCGGGAACGTGCAGCTGTAGTTCGCGGGGCCGGCCTTGTAGGTCGCGGTGGCGGCCGAGGCCGTGCCCGCGGTCAGGACCGCGATCGCGCCTACGGCGACGCCGGTCACCACGCCCGTGGACAGTTTGCTGAGCCGGGGCATACCATTCTCCTTAGATCGGACTGCAGTTTTCGCGGCGATCCTGCGCGGTGGGGGCGGAGGTTTCCGCGGATTCCGTTCCGGATCAAGTCTTCGGGAACGGGAATCGGCTCGGTGGGGACTACCGGCCGCGAGTCCAAGGTTACCCGCGAGTTCAGTCGGCAACAACCCTGGTATGCGCCTGTTCTGTGGTTCGGAAACTGGACCGATTCTTTTGTCATCGTCCGAGTAAACAGTATCGGCGTCTCGTGTGCTGCTGACAATTTCGGGAAGATCGAGTATGCGAAAAACGGAGTACCGGAACAGTTTCCGGTACTCCGTTTTCGTGTGGTTGATCAGCTCTTGGAGGTCAGCGTCAGGGAGATGGTGTTGTCCGGTCCGGACACCAGTGCGCCGAGTGCGAGATCGGCGATGAAGCAGTTCTTGAATTCCGGAATGGCGTAATTTCCGGTGAGGGTGATCGGCTTGGTGATGTCGACGTTCGCCGCGGTCAGGGTCAGGTCGATCGGCTTGACGGTGGTGCAGCTGCCGGGCACGGTCGGCACCGGGAAGACCGGCACGATCGGGCCCGCCCAGATGTCGCTGATCTCCATGTTCGCGGTTTCGTGCGTGGTGAGGGTGCCGTTCGCGAGACTGCCGGTCGCGGGCGCGGTCGGGATCACGGTGACCTTCGCCTTGATCCGGAATCCGCCTGCGAGCAGCGAAATGTTGGCGGTGGACGGCGGCAATTGCAGATTGGCGTTGAGACCGACGGCTCCGGTTTGGTCGTCGACCAGGAGATTCCCGGCGAGGCTGCCCGGGCCGAGGTTGAGAGTGCTGCCGGTTTTCTTTACTACGGTGCTGCCGGTGACCGAGTAGGAGATCGGAATGGGTATTTCGGTCGCTGCTGCGGGAACTGCGGAGGCGAGACTGACCGCGGTCGCGGCGGCTGCTGCGAGCACGCCGATTCGGGCGAGCCGGAAAATGGGCATGACGGTACTCCTTCGGCGGTGAGGAAACAGAATTTCATCGGGGCACGAGATCGGTGACGAACCAGTTTCCGTCCATGCGCTCCGCGGTGACGGCCAGTTGTGCCGCGGCTGTCTCCGGAGTGGCGGAATTCCCTCTTACGGCGGACTGGTCGAGGAAGACGAGCAACTGTGCGTGGTCTTCGGTGAGTTGCTGGACGGAGGTGGCGGAGACTCGCGAGGTGAGGCTCAGCTGTTGATTCGGGGCCATTGTGCGGACCTGGGCGAAGAGTTTCGCGTAGGAATCGCGGGCGCGGCCGCGCAGCAAGGTGGCTGCGGCGTTCTCGGTGACGCCGGTTTTGTCGTAGGTATAGGAGAAGATCTTGTTGAGGGTGAGGCTGACCGCGGACGTGACGGCGGCGGTGCCGGGCTGATCGGTCAGCGCGTGATTCGAGGAGGCGGTGGACGCGGTGGTGGAGCGGGCTTCGACGGTGCACCAGACGCCGACGGCGGTGAGGAGGACGGTCAAGGCCAGGAGGAGTGCGGGAAGGCGGTTTGTCTTGGGGGAAGGGGAGGGATCGGGATCGGTGGGAGGTGGGGTCGGCTCGGTGGCAATGGGGTCGGGTTCGGAGAGCTGGGTGGACACGGGGTCAGGCTCAGAGGGTCGGGTGGCAACAGGACCGGAGGTTTGGGTGGCAACGGGCTCGGAGTCGGAAGGCTGGGTGGGGCCGGTGGTGACGCATGCGCGGTCTGTGTCAGCGGTGTCTGGCTGGGCGGCTTTGGCCGCGACGGGTGCCTGGTCCGCATTGGCTGCGCTTGGCCGGTCGGGTCCGTCGGTGAGGGGAGGGTGGTCTGTGCTGGGTTTGCTTGGCGCGGTGAGTTCGGTGGCGATGGGTGTCTGGACTGCGTTGGCCGGGTTTGCTTGGGCCGCTTCAGCTTTGACAGAAGCCGGTTCTGCGTTTGGCCGGGTGGCTTTGGCTGCGATGGGTGCGTGGTCCGCGCTGGTCGCGTTTGGCCGGGCGGACTCGGCAGTGACGGCGGGAGGGGGGTCGGATTCGCTGGTGGCCGTAGGGGAATCGGCAGGCTCTGTGCCTCGCCGGGACTTGCGCGGGGGGAGGTTCACGATCCGGCCACCCCCAGCTGTTCCAGTGAGCTGAGTTTCCAGCCGGAGGCTGTGCGGGCCATCGTCGCGGCTAAGCGGGTGCGGCGGACCGGCTGTGCGGTGCCGTTCTCGGTTACGGTGATTTCCACCGAGGCGAGGAGTTTCGCGGTACCGGCTTCGGTGTCCAGGTCGGAGAGTCCGGCGTCGAGGACGTGGCCGGTGGTGGCGGAGCCGTCGGGTGGGACGTTGCCGGGCAGGGACGTCTGGAGAGCGCCGGTCGTCGCGGCTTGCCAGTGGGCTAGGTCTTGGTCGCGGTGCTGGGGGTTGAAGGTGGTGACCGTGGCGATCAGGGTGCGTCCGGCGGTGACGGCCTCGTCTCTGGCCGCGCCGGCGGTCGCGGCGGGGGAGGTCGCGGCGGCGTGCCACGACCAGGCTGACCAGGCAGCGAAGGCGGCTGCTGCGGTCAGGGCGATTCCGGCTGCCCACGTCAGGGTGCGACGGGGGTTGGTGGTGTTCAGGCGCGGGGAGGAGGGAACGGCGGGAGCGGACGGGTTCGGTGATGCTGCGGTTTCGGTGGTGGACGCGTCAGTGTCGGCTGGATGGGACGCGGCGCGCCTGGTGATGGGAGAGGGATCAGCAGGTTCGGCGGAGGCGTCCGGCGTGGAGGCGGGGTCGCTGGCGGGTCGCGCGGCAGGAGACTCGGCGCGAGCGGAGTTATTGGCGAGGCGCGCAGTATCTGGTTCGGAGGAGGCTGGGTCGTTGGCGAGACGTGCGGCGGCAGGTTCGGCGGAGGCGGAATCGTTGGTGGGTCGCGCGGCAGCGGATTCAGCAGGAGTGGAGTTGCTGGCGGGTCGCGCGGCGGCAGACTTGGCCGGTGTGGAGTCATTGGCGAGGCGCGCGGCATCAGCTTCGGCGGAGGCGGAGTTGCTGGCGGGTCGCGCGGCAGCGGATTCAGCAGGAGCGGAGTCGTTGGCGGGACGTGCGGCAGCACGCTCGGCGAAAGCGGAACCACCGACGCCCCGCGCAGCAGAAGGCTCCGCCGCAGGAGGCAATGCGACACCGTCAGAACAAACCGCCCCCGGTGAGGTCTTCAGTTTCCCCGGCGTAGCCACAGCATCTCCTCCAGATCGGTCGACGTCGCGAGCCCCGATGCCACCCCGGGAAGGCCGTCGGGTTTGGCTGGTTCCGGGACCCCTGGGTGCGGAGCGTGCTGGGCCCCTCGCACCGAGGACGGGTCTCCGGCGGGCAGGGTGCAAGCTGCGGAGGTGTTGAACGGGAGTACGGGCAGTTCGGCGCTGCTGCGGATTTTCGTGCTCTCGTACCCTTTCCGGCACGGTGGCGGGTCGAAGAACGTCAAGGCCAGCGACAATCGTCCGCTGTCTGGGGTGATGGCTGACGACGTCGCGGCTACGGTTTTCGGCAGGGTCACCAGCAGTTGCTCCACGCCGTCGGTTCGGGCGCTGAAGACGTCGGCCGTCGTCAGCAGGTTTGCCAGCAGGATTGGCAGGCCTGGGCTGTTGTCGCGAAGCAAGCCCGTGACCTGGGAAGCGGCCGGCGGGGCGGTGGCGATCAGCTGGCGCAGGTCGCCGTCCGAGGACGCTAGCTGCGAGGCGAACAGGTGGGCGTTTCGGCTGAACTCTCGCCATGCGGTCGAGGACTCGGCTTGCGTTTTCAGGACCGTCGAACCGTCGTTGATGAGTTTTGTTGTCTGGGGGAGGTGGGTCGAGGCGGAGTCGGTGAAGGACCTCGCGGTGTCCATCAGCAGTTGCAGGTCTGGGCCGCTGCCTTGCAGGGCGTTGTCCAGTTCGTTCACCACGGTGCGCAGGTCTTCGGTCGGCACCGAGGCGGTCAGCGCGTCCACATCGGACAGGAAGGTCTGCACTGGCAAGGGCAGGACAGTTGAGCTGCGAGGGATGACGCTGCCGTCCTCCAGGTACGGGCCCTGGGTGCCGGACGGTTGCAGGTCGACGTACTGCTCGCCGACGGCGGAGCGGTTCGCGACGATGGCTCGGGCGTTCGAAGGGATCCTTGGCGAGGAGGTGTCCAGCAGCAGGTCTGCTTCCATGCCGTGCTCGGTCAGGCGCAGCTGGCCGATCCGGCCGACAGCGACGCCTCGGTAGGTGACCTCGCCGTTGGTGAAGATGCCGCCGCCTTCCGATAATTCGAGGCGCACGGTGTAGGTCCCGGCACCGAACAGGCGCGCGATTCCGGCGTATTTCGCGCCGACGAACGAGGTCGCGGCCAACGCGACTACCACGAAGGCGATGACCTGCAGCCGGATCCGTCTGGTGAGCATCAGCGGCCCCCGGACGGGGGCGGCAGCGTAGGGAGTCCTGGCGGGACGCCTTGGCCGGGCGGAGGCAGCGGGACGCCAGCGCCGGGAGTCACCGTGGCGTAGACGTTCAGGTAGTCGCCTTTGAGCGCGTCCAGCACGGGGTCGGTGAAGGGGAACGAAGGGAGGATTTCCAGCGCTCGGGGCAGGTTTTGCCCGGCATCGGCGAGACGGCGCAGGATGGGGGCGAGGGCGCGCAGGTCGGCGGCCAGGTCGTCGCGGCTCTTGTTCGCGACGTCGGTGGCCACTGTGGACAGCTGGTCCAGCGACTGCAGCATCGTCACCAGCTGCGGTCGCTGGTCGGTGAGGGTTTTCAAGCCTGGGGTCAGGTCGGTGAGGGCGTCGGCGATCTGCTGGTTCCGGTCGGCCAGCGACGCCGACAGGTGGTTGAGGCCGTCCAGCGCGGCGGTGATGTCGCGGCGGTGGGCGTCGAGGTTCGTCATCAGCTGGTTGACCCCGGACAGGAAGCTGCGGATCTCCTCCTCGTTGCCGTCCATTGCCTTGGTCAGCTCGCGGTTGATCGTCTGCAACTGCTCGATCCCGCCGCCGTTGAGCAGCAGGGACAGCGCGCCGAAGATCTCCTCGAACTCCGGGTTGCGGTTGGTCCGCGACACCGGGATGACGGCTTTGTCCGCCAGCTGTCCGGAGGGGGAGGCGACCGGCGCGGCCAGTTCCACGAACTTCTCGCCCAGCAGCGACGATTGCCGCAGCCGGGCGACGGCGTTCGCGGGCAGGTGGACGTCGCCGTTCACGGCCAGGACGGTTTCGGCGGTCCAGCCGTCGGCGCCCAGCCGGATCGACTGGACGCGGCCAACGGGAACGTCGTCCACCTTCACCGCGGCCTGCGGGACCAGGTCCAGGACGTCGGCGAACTGGACGGTGACCTCGTACGGATGCGCGCCGAGGTCCGCGCCGCCGGGGAGCGGGAGGTCGTAGACGCCCCGGAAGCCGCCGGGGGCCGCGCAGCCGGCGAGCGTGCTTACCGCCAGGGCCAGGACAAGCCGTCGCGCCTTCATCGGCCGCCTCCCGTCACGGCCGCGTCCGTCGCCGGGAACGGCAGGTAATCCAGCAAGTTGGCACGGCCTTGCAGGCGTCCGGTCTCCGGGTCGATCGCGTTCAGCACGTTCTGCGCGGCCAGTGGGGCGACGTCCAGCGTTTCGGCGAGCGAAGCGCGTTGGTCCGCCAGCGTCTGCGTTGTCTTGGCCAGTTTGTCCACATTGGACTTGAGGGCGGCCCGGTTGTCCCGGATGAAGCCCTGGACCGAGGCCAGCGCGCTGCCGAGCGAGCGCAGGGCCCCGGACAGCTCGCCGCGGTTCGCCGCGAGGGTGGCCGACACCTTGGCCAGCTGCTGGTTCACGTCCGCGACCTGCCGGTCGTTCGTGGCGAGCATGGTGGTGAACTTCTGCAGCTCGTCGACCGTTCCGAACAGGTCCGACGAGTTGCCCGCCAGCGTGCGGGCGAGGCGGGCGAAGTCGCGGACGGACGTGTTGAACGCCTTGCCGTTGCCGTCGAGGTTCGCCGCGCCGGTGCGGAGGAGGTCGGACAGCGCGCCGTTCGAGTTCGCACCGTTCGGGCCGAGGGCTTTGCTCAGCGTGTCGAGGCTCGAGTACAGCTGGTCCAGCTCCACCGGCGTGCCGGTGCGGTCGGTGCCGATGACCGCGCCGTCGGCCAGGCGCGGGCCGCCTCGGGCGAGTTTGCCCAGCTGGACGTAGCGGTCGGCGACCACGCTCGGCGCGATCACCAGCGCGGTGGTGTCGGCGGCGACCGGGATGTGCGGATCTACCGACAAGTCGACCCGGACCTGGCCGCCCTGCGGAAGGACCGCGGTGACCTCGCCGACCTTCACCCCGAGCACCCGGACGTCGGATCCGCTGTAAACGCCGACAGCCCGCGAAAAGTACGCCGTGACGCGGTATCGGCCGGATCCGGAGAACACCCACCACATGACGCCGCAGATCACCAAGGCCATGACCAGGAGGAAAACCACGAAACGGTATGCGCGCGCGGTCATTTCGCGCCTCCCTTCGGCGGGGTGCACGGATCGCGGTTCTCCGGGAGGAGGCCGCACAGGTAGCTGTCGATCCAGCGGCCGTTGCCTGCGGTGTTGGTCAGCACGCGGAAGTACGGCCCGGCCAGCTTGAGGCTTTGCGCGAGGTTCGCGTCTTGGCGCTGCAGCAGGTCCGTCACCTGGTTGAGCTGCCGCAACGCCGGAGCGAGCTGCGCGGTGTTGTCCGAAACCAGCCCGGACAGCTGTTTCGCGAGCTGCTGGGTTCCGACGAGCAACTGGTGGATCGCGTCGCGGCGGTGGTCCAGTTCGGTGAGCAGCAGGTCGCCGTCCTTGACGAGGTTTTCGAAGTCGTCGTTCGAGTTGGCGATCGTGGTGGTCAGTTTGCGTGCGTTGGCCAGCAGTTCGGCGATCTCGTTGTCGCGCGACGAGACTGTCTTCGACAGCGCGCTGAGCCCGTCGAGCGCGGTACGGACGTGCTGTGGCGAGTTGCGGAAGGTGTCGCTGATCGTGGAGAAGCTGGTCGCGAGCTGTTTCGTGTCGATCGCGCCCGCGGTGTCGGCGAGGCCGTTGAACGCGTCGGTCACGTCGTACGGGGTCACCGTGCGGTCGCGCGGGATCGGCCGGTCCGGGTTCTGCTCCGCCCGGCCGGCCGGGTCGAGGGCGAGGAACTTGCGGCCCAGCAACGTTTTGATCTTGATCTGCGCCGACGTCCGGTCGCCGATCCACGCGTTCTTGACCCGGAAGCTGACCAGCACGTGGTCGTCGTCCAAGTCCACTTCGGACACTTCGCCGACCTTGATCCCGGCGATCCGCACCTCGTCGTCCGCCTGCAGCCCGGCCGCCTCGGTGAATTCGGCCTGGTAGGTGGTGCCGCCGAGGAACGGCAGGCGGTGGTAGTTGAGCGTACCGGTGAGCACCGCGGCCAGCGCGACGCTGCCGACGATCCCCAGCACGAGCGGATTGCGCTCCCGGAACGACTTCACGCGCCACACCTCGCCGCGGTCGCCGCCACGCCGCGCGGCGGCGACGTTTCCAGGACGGCTTTGCACAGGTAGAAGTTCATCCACGAGCCGTACGACCCGAGCGTGCCGATGCGGTCCATCTTCTTGGGCAGCGTGGTCAGTGCCTTGTCCACGTCGGCCTCCCCCTTGTTCAGGTTCCGGGTCAGCGCGTCGAGAGCGGAGATGCTGTCCTTGAGCCCGGGCCGGATCTCGGTGAGCAGCCCGCTGGTCGACTGCGTCAGCTCGGCCAGGCCGGACACCGCGTCGCCGATCGCCGTGCGGTCCTCGGCGAGCCCGGACACGAGCTGGCGCAGGGTCGACACCAGCGTCGCGAGCGAATCGCCCTTGCCGTTGACGGTTTTCAGCACCGAGTTCAGGTTGCCGATCACCTCGCCGATCACCTTGTCGCGGCTGGCGAGCGTGCTGGTGAGCGACCCGGTGTGCTGCAGCAGTTCGGTCACCGTGCCGCCTTCTCCCTGCAGCACCTGGACAATCTCGCCGGACAGGTCGTTGACGTCCTTCGGCGACAGCGCCTGGAAAAGCGGTTTGAAGCCGTTGAACAGGTCGGTCAGGTCGAGCGCGGGCGTCGTGCGGTCCAGCGGGATTTCGCCGCCCGGCGGCAATACTCCGGCCGCGGCTCGCGGGCGTTCCAGCGAGAGGTAGCGCTGGCCGACCATGTTGCGGTACTTGATCACCGCGGTCACGTTGGCGGGCACCGTGCGGCCGTTCTCCAGCGAGAAGCTGACGTGCGCGCGGTTGCGGTCGACCACGTCGAGGCCTTCGATCTGCCCGACCTTGACCCCGGAAATCCGCACGTCATCGCCTACGTTCAACGCGGTGGCGTCGACGAAAGTGGCCCCGTACCGCTTGCTTCCGCCGACCGATCCGCCGGTGATCGACAACGCGAGAACGACCGTCGCGAGGACGGTGACCAGGATGAAGATCAGGCTTTTGACCAGGGGAGCGGCAAGGTTTCTCACTTCGCCGTCACCTCCGTTCCGCGGTAGAGCGGGCCGACGAGCACGCTGCTCCACATCGGCACGTCAGCGGTCGAAACGCCCAGCGAAGGCGCGATCAGCGGGGCCAGAAACTGCTGCTCCTGCGGCGAATTCGCGATGCCGAGGTCACCGGTCGACGGCACGGTCGCCGGGGTTCCGGCGGTCGGCATCACTCCGCTCGGGTAGCAGCGCGGGCCGGTTTTCTCGGTGTACGCCGGATTGTCCTTGCCCGGCACGTATTTCCCGCGCGACTTGGACACGGTGACCTCGACGTGCAGCCCGGGCTCCTTCGTTCCGGCGCCGAGCACCCGATCCATCGACGGCTTCAAGTCGGTGAGTGCCTGTAGAGTGCAAGGGAAGCTGGGGGAGTACTTAGCGCCGATTTCGAGCGGACGGCGGCTGTCCGCGGACAACGCGATGAGGTTGTTCCGGTTCTGCCGCAGGAACGTCGTGAGGTCCCGCGACGACGTGGTGACCTGCTGATACAGCGAGCCGAGGTCGATTCGCTTGGCACTGACCGTGCCGAGCGTGACCGACGCGTCGGTGAGCGCGTCGAGCAGATCGGGCGCGATGTCGCCGTACATCTGGGTGACGGTGGCGAGATCGCGCACGTTTCGGTCCAGCTGCGGCAGGTTCGGGTTGAACCGCCGCAGGTAATCCGACGCGGTCGCCAGCGTCTGGCCCAACTGTGCGCCGCGGCCCTGCAATGCCGTGGAGACCGCAGTCAGCGTGGTGGCCAGTTTCTGCGGCTGAACGGCTTTCAACACCGGGAGCAGGTTGTCGAAGACGCGCTCCAGCTCGATCGCGTTCGCCGACCGGTCCTGCGAGATCACGTCTCCGGCTCGCAGCGGCCGCTGCCGGTCAGTGTCCGGAATGGACAGTTGGACGTACCGTTCGCCGAACAGCGTCTTGGGAACCAGCAGCGCGGACACGTTGACCGGCAGCCACCGCACCTGCTCCGGGTCCAGTGCGAGCGAGATCTCCGCACCGCCACGGATCGCGTGCACGCCCCGGATTTCGCCGACCACGACCCCGCGCGCCTTCACCTGCCCGCCGGCGCGCAGCTGGTTGCCGACGCGATCGGCCTGCAGCGTCACCGGGACCGTGGGGGTGAAGTCCTTGTTGTAGATCTTCACCGTGAGCAGCACGAACGCCGACAGCGCCGCCAGGAACAGCACCCCGGCGGTGCGGACTCCGGTCTTGTGCCAGCGCCGGTTCATCCGGCCACCTGCACGGTCGTCGTAGCGCCCCAGATCGCGAGGCTGAGGAAGAAGTCCAGGACGCTGATCGCGACGATCGCCGTCCGCACCGCCCGGCCGACCGCGACCCCGACGCCAGCCGGGCCGCCGCTCGCACGGAAGCCGTAGTAGCAATGCGCGAGCACCACGACGACGCTGAAAATCAGCACTTTCCCGAACGACCACAGCACGTCGCCGGGTGGCAGGAACAGCAGGAAGTAATGGTCGTACGTGCCAGCCGACTGCCCGAAGCCCCACACGGTGACCTGCCGCGACGCGAGATACGACGACAACAGCCCCACCGCGTACAGCGGAATCACCGCGATGAACCCGGCGATCACCCGGGTGGTGACCAGATACGGCACGCTCGGGATGCCCATCACCTCGAGCGCGTCGATCTCCTCGGAGATCCGCATCGCGCCCAGTTGCGCGGTGAACCCGCAGCCGACCGTCGCGGACAACGCCAGCCCGGCCACCAACGGCGCGATCTCACGCGTGTTGAAGTACGCTGAAATGAACCCCGCGAACGCCGACGTGCCCACCTGGTTCAGCGCCGAATACCCTTGCAGCCCAACGACAGTACCGGTCGCCACGGTCATCCCGACCATCACGCCGATGGTCCCGCCGATCACCGCGAGCGCGCCGCTGCCGAAGCTCACCTCGGCCAGCAGCCGGACGATCTCGCGCAGGTACCGGCGCACCGCGCGCGGCACCCAGCCGAGCGCGCGCAGGAAGAACAGGATCTGGTCGCCGAGGGTGTCGAGGAAGCCCAGCCTGCGGTCGATGGCCTCGAGCACGCGCGTCGGAGTCGGGGTGGCCATCAGCTTCCCTTCGGCGGCACGAGCTGGAGGTACACCGTGGTGAGGATCAGGTTCAGCACGAACAGCAGCAGGAACGTGATCACGACGGACTGGTTCACCGCGTCGCCCACGCCTTTCGGACCGCCGCGCGGGTTCAGCCCCCGATACGACGCGACGACCGCGGCGACGAACCCGAACAGCAGTGCCTTGATCTCGCTGATCCACAGATCCGGCAGCTGGGCCAGCGCGGAGAAACTCGCCAGGTACGCGCCCGGCGTGCCGCCCTGCATGATCACGTTGAAGAAGTAGCCGCCGAGCACGCCGACCACGCTGACCATGCCGTTCAGGAACACCGCCACGCCCATCGCGGCCAGCACCCGCGGCACGATCAGCCGCTGGATCGGCGAAACCCCGAGCACCTCCATCGCGTCGATTTCCTCGCGGATGGTGCGCGACCCGAGATCGGCGCACATCGCGCTGCCGCCCGCGCCCGCGATCAGCAGCGCGGTCACGATCGGGCTGGCCTGCTGGATGATCGCGAGCACGCTCGCCGCGCCGGTGAACGACTGCGCGCCGATCTGCGTGGTCAGCGACCCGATGTGCAGCGCGATCACCGCGCCGAACGGGATCGACACCAGCGCGGTCGGCAGGATCGACACGCTCGCGATGAACCAGAACTGCTGCACGAGTTCGCGGAACTGGAACGGACGGCGAAACGTCAGCCGGACGACGTCGAGCCCCAGTGCGTAAAGCCGTCCGGTCTGGTGCAGTGCCGCGGCGCCGGGAAACGCCATCGCCCGACCTCCCAGCAATGTCCGGGCACGGCGGAATGCCCGCCGAACTTCCGTTCCGGTGCTGCTCCGTTTGGCGGACCGGCGGGAAGGAAAGCGTCGGCGGGGGGTTACCGTGCGGTTTCGTTACTGGTCAGTACGCTAACGAGGGCTTTGCCCGCAGACAAGAACTTGCCCTCTGCCGCGGGGTCACGGAGGCGTAACCGCGAAATTCTTGTGCGATTTTGACAACTGCCGGGAATGCGCTTGTCAGCGCAGGAAAATAAATACCAGCGCGGCGGTTTCCGGATATTTCAGCGAGCGAGCCAGCGGTGCAGCGAAGCCGTCAAAGCCTCGGGTGCGTCGAGCTGGATCAGGTGCCCCGCCGAACGGACCAGTTCCAGTCCGGCCCCCGGGATCATCCCGGCGAGCCGGTGTGCGCGGTCGACCGGGATCCAGGTGTCCTCGATGCCCCACACCACGAGCGTGGGCACGCTGACGTCGCGGTAGCGCGGTTCGATCTCGTCGGTGTAGCGCTGATCTGCTTGCGCGATCTGCCTATAGAAGGCGGCCTGTCCAGTCGAACCGAGCCATGGCGCGACGAGCATGTCGTGCGCTTCGGCGGACAACGGACGATGCGCGGCACCCGCGATGTACTCCCGCACCAGCGCTTCGTGCAGATTCGGCGGCAGCTGCGCGAACACGGCCGCGTTCTCCGCCACCAGACGGAAGAACTCCGAACCCCACGGCGCCAGCGCGACGACGTCCACCAGCGCCAGCGACCGGTAAGCCGCGCCGTGCAACAGAAACGCGCGCAGGCTGACCGCGCCGCCGTAGTCGTGCGCCACCACGTCCGGCTCTTCGAGCCCCCAATGGTCCAGCAGCGCGGCGAACGTCTCGCCCTGCGCGGCCAGCGAAACGTCCTGGCCCTCGGCCATGGTGGAACTGCCGTAGCCCGGCATGTCCCACAGGTACACCGTGAAGTCCGGCGCGAAGGTCGAAGCGATCGGCTCCCACAGCTTCGACGACCACGGCGTGCCGTGGCAGAACACGAGCGGCGGCCCCGAACCCTGCCGGGACCACCGAACCTCTTGGCCGCGCCAGTGGAAGACCTCCATCAGCGCTTCAGGTCCGCCACGATCTCGTACGAGCGCACCCGGTCCTCATGCCCGTGCACCATGGTGGTGATCATCAGCTCGTTCGCGTCGGTGTCGGCCAGCAGCTGGTCCAGACCCTTCCGGACGGTCTCCGGCCCGCCGACGATACTCGACCCGAACCGCTCGGCCAGGAACGCGCGGTCCATCTCGGTGTACGGGTACTCGGCGGCGTCCTCCGGCGTCGGCAGCGCGATCGGGCGGCCGCGGCGCAGGCTCAGGAAGGTCAGCCCGCTCGGCCCGGCCAGGAACTCCGCCCGCTCGTCGGTCTCGGCGGCGATCACCTGCACGCCCAGCATCACGTACGGCTCTGAAAGCACCTCGGACGGACGGAAGTTCTCGCGGTACAGGCGTAGTGCCGGCAGCGTGTTCTCGGCCGCGAAGTGGTGCGCGAAGGAGAACGGCAGCCCCAGCCGTCCGGCCAGCTGCGCGCTGAAGCCGGAGGAACCGAGCAGCCACACCGGCGGCTTGTTGCCCTCGGCGGTGACCGCGTTGACGCCGCGCGCCGGGTCCGGCTCGAAGTAGCTGATCAGCTCCATCAGGTGCTCGGGGAAGTTCTCCGCGGACAGCCCGCCCGGCCCGCGCAGCGCGAGCGCGGTGCGCTGGTCGGTGCCCGGCGCGCGGCCGATGCCCAGGTCGATCCGGCCCGGGTGGAACGCCTCCAGCGTGCCGAACTGCTCGGCGACCACGAGCGGCGCGTGGTTCGGCAGCATGATCCCGCCGGAGCCGACGCGGATGCTCTCGGTGGCGTCCGCGACGTGCCCGATCAGCACCGCCGTGGCCGAGCTGGCGATGCCCGGCATGTTGTGGTGCTCGGCGAGCCAGTACCGGTGATAGCCCAGCCGTTCGGCGTTGCGGGCGAGATCGAGCGTATTGCGCAGCGCCTCGCCGACCCCCTTCCCTTCGGAAACGGGGGACAGGTCGAGCACGGACAGCGGCACGTCAGGCAGGGAAGTCACGTAAGGGCGTAACGCACGGGGCGGCGGTTCCCTTCCCGGTCGCCTTCTCGTGAGCGGCGATCACGGTTCTAGCCGCGATCGCCGCTCACGAGGCGGGCAGCCAGTCCGGGTTCGAGGCGAGCACGATCAGCTGCTGGGTCGCCCGGGTGAGTGCGACGTACAGCACGCGCCGCCCGGTCGAGGACTCGGTGACCAGGTCCATCGGCTCGACCAGCACGACCGCGTCGTACTCGAGGCCCTTCGAATCGAGGCTGCCGACGACCTTCAGCCGCTCGTCGGTCTGCCCGGCGAGCCAGCCTTCGACCTCTTCGACGCGGTCCATGGCGGTGATCACACCGACCGTGCCCTCGACCGCGCCGAGCAGTTCCTTCGTCGCGGTCTGCGTCGCACTCGCCAAGGCGGCCTGGTCGACCGGGCGGACCTCCGGCTCGATTCCGGTGGTGCGCACCGCCTTGGGCAGCTCGTCGGCCCGCGCGTGGCCGGCCACGACCTTCGCCGCCAGGTCGAAGATCTCCGCCGAGTTCCGGTAGTTCGTGCGCAGCGTGAAGCGCCGCCGCGTGGTCTTCACGCCGAACGCCTGGTCGCGCGCCTGCGCCGCCTCGTCCGGGTCCGGCCACGAACTCTGCACCGGGTCGCCCACGACGGTCCAGCTCGCGTACTTGCCGCGACGGCCGATCATCCGCCACTGCATCGGCGAAAGGTCCTGCGATTCGTCGACGACCACGTGCGAGTACTCGTCGTAGTGCTCCGGACGGTGCGGCGCGCCGCCGGAACCGCCGCGCTCCGGGGCCGCCTCGACCACGGTCTGGCGACGGCGGCGCTTCGGCTCCGGCCCGACCAGCACGCGCAATTCGTCCAGCAACGCGACGTCCGCGACCGACCAGCCGCGGGAACGGTCCGCGAAATCGGCCGACAGCAGGCTGATCTCGTTCCGGTTCAGGATGCCCTTGGCCGCCGCGGCCATCCGCTTCTCGGCGCCGAGCCACTTGAGCACCTGCGCCGGGTACAGCACCGGCCACCACACCACGAGGAAGCGGTGGAAGTCGATGCGCTCGCCGAGGTCGTTGATCAGCTCCGCGCGATCGATCTCCTTGCCGTCCGCCTTCGCGTACTCCTCGGCCTTGTCCGCCAGCGCGGCCAGCAACAGCTCTGCGACGCGTACGCGCGAACGGTTCGGCGGCGCGCCCTGCGTGTGCGCCTTGCGCCGCACCTTCTCCAGCTCGCGCGCGGTGAGCTTCAGGACTTCGCCGCGATAGACGATCTTCAGCTCCGTCGGCGCTTCGGGCGGGGTGTCGCGCAACGCGCGCAGAAGCACCTTTCGCATCCGAAGCGAACCCTTGATCGCGGCCAGCGCAGCCGTGTCCTGTCGCGTCGCTTCGAGACCGTCGAGCACTTCGCCGAGGGCGCGCAGCTCTACGTTCGTTTCGCCCATCGACGGCAGCACGCGCGAGATGTACGTGGTGAAGACGCCCGAAGGGCCGATCACCAGCACGCCCGCGCCGCCGAGCTGACGGCGGTGCCGGTACAGCAGGTACGCCGCACGGTGCAACGCCACGGCCGTCTTGCCGGTGCCGGGACCGCCGGTGATCTCGGTGACCCCGCGCCACGGCGCGCGGATGACCTCGTCCTGTTCCTTCTGGATCGTGGCCACGATGTCGCGCATCTTCTCGCCGCGCGAACGGCCGAGCGCGGCCATCAGCGCGCCCTCGCCGACGATCTGCATGTCCTCGGGCACGGCGTCGGCGATCAGCACGTCGTCGTCCACGTCCAGCACGGTCTGCCCGGAGCAGCGGATCACCCGGCGGCGCACGACGTCCATCGGCTCTTCCGCGGTGGCCTGGTAAAACGCCGCGGCCGCGGGCGCGCGCCAGTCGGTGACCAGGTTGTCGAACTCGGTGTCGCGGATGCCGAGGCGGCCCACGTAGATGTGCTCGCGGTCGAGGTGGTCGAGCCTGCCGAAGACCAGGCCCTCGTACTCGGCGTCGAGCGTCTGCAGGGTCTGGTTCGCGTGGTAGACCATCATGTCGCGCTCGAACAGCATCGACGCCTGCTCGAAGATCGCTTCGCGCTGTGCGCCCTGGCCCAGCTCGTAGCCCTTGGCCCGCATCGCCTCGGCTTGGGTCCGCAGCTCGGCGAGCCGCGTGTAGACCCGGTCGACGTGGGCCTGCTCGACGGCGATCTCAGCCCGTCTCACCCGGGGTTCGGACACGCAACGCTCCCTTGAACTCCATCAACGCGCCCCTGGAGGGCGAAGGACGACTCTACGCGCCCGCGCGCGCGGGTTCGGCAAGTCCTGCCCAATGCCACATCGCGACCTTGGGCGAAGATGGCCGGGTGACGAGGATCGTGGCGGGGAAGGCGGGCGGACGGCGGCTGAAGGTGCCGCCCAAAGGCACCCGTCCGACGTCGGAGCGGGTGCGGGAAGCACTGTTCAACGCCCTCGAAGTGGCCGGTGAACTGGACGGCGCCCGCGTGCTCGACCTCTACGCCGGCTCGGGCGCGCTCGGTCTCGAAGCGCTTTCGCGCGGTGCTGCGGACGCGTGGTTCGTGGAAGCCGATCGTCGCGCGGCAGACGTGCTTCGCGGCAACGTCGCCGAGTTGCGGCTAGGCGGCACGGTGCGCGCCGGTCAGGTCGAGACCGTGGTCGCCGCGCCTGCGCCAGTGCAGTTCGACGTCGTGCTCGCAGATCCGCCGTACGCGGTCGACGCTGCTTCGCTGGGCGCGGTGCTCGCTTCGCTGCACAGTGGAGGCTGGCTCGTTGAAGGCGCGTTGACGGTGATCGAACGTGCTGCGCGCGACGGTGCTCCGGACTGGCCGTCGACCTTCAAGCCGCTTCGCGAGAAGCGCTACGGCGACACGGCGCTGTACTGGGCTGAGTACGACAGCTCATCTGGGGTGTGACGCAGTCGTCACGAGAGCGCGCGCGGCGGCGCGGCTTGATAGCGTCCGCGCCATGCGGCGTGCGGTCTGTCCCGGTTCTTACGATCCGGCCACCAACGGACATCTCGACATCATCGAGCGGGCTTCGAAGCTCTTCGACGAGGTCGTCGTCGCGGTGGGGGTGAACAAGAGCAAGAAGGGCCTCTTCAGCGTCGAAGAACGCATGGAGATCCTGCGCGAGATCACCGCGGAACTGCCGAACGTGCGCGTCGATTCGTGGCAGGGCCTGCTCGTGGACTACTGCCGCGACAACGACATCGCCGCGGTCGCGAAGGGCCTGCGCTCGGTCAGCGACTTCGACTACGAGCTGCAGATGGCCCAGATGAACCGCGAGCTCACCGGCCTCGAAACGCTGCTGATGGCCAACAACCCGGCGTACGGGTTCGTGTCCAGCTCGCTGGTCAAGGAGATCGCGGCGCTCGGCGGCGACATCGAGAACCTGGTGCCGCCGGTCGTCCACGAACGCCTCCTCGCGGTCTACGCCAAACAGGACTGAGCACCGCGTCCGGCCGCGAGGCCAGTCCAGCGGCCGATTTAGCCTGAACGGATTACTGCCTTCGTCGGGACTTCGGCCGCGGCCCGAAGCTGTTCACCTCGCGTCATTCTGCGGACTACCCGTCCGGGTTACCGTCCGAAAATGACCAACAACCGCAGCCGCATAGTCGGTGTCCTTTTCGCACTGCTGGTCGGTTTCCTGGGGTTCGGCACGGCCGCGGAGGCCGTCCCGCTGTCCCCGGCGGCTCCGGCGTCCGTGCAGCCGAAGCAGAACTCCTGTGGGGATCTGTCCGGCTTCACGCACGTCAAGCTGTCGGCGCTGCCCCCGGAGGCGACTGACACCTACAAGCTGATCCAGACGAACGGGCCGTTCCCGTACCCGAAGAACGACGGGGTCGTCTTCACCAACCGCGAGGGGATCCTGCCCTCCTGCGCGTCGAGCTACTACCACGAGTACACCGTGCCCACGCCCGGTTCGAGCACGCGCGGCACCCGCCGGATCGTGACCGGCCAGGGCGGCGAGTACTTCTACACCGGCGACCACTACGCGACCTTCCAGGTCATCGACATCGACGGCGGCAGCACCCCGGCGAAGTGCGGCGACCTGTCGAAGCTGAGCCCGGTCGGCTACTCGACGTTGTCCGACGACGCCAAGCAGGTCGTCGACGGCGTGCGCGCCGGCACCCTCAGCGACGGCACGATCTACCAGAACCGCGAGGGCGTCCTGCCCGCGTGCGACGCCGGCTACTACACGCTGTACGACGTCGGCTCGGAAGACCGCGTGATCTCCGGCAAGGGCGGCGAGCTCGTCTACACGCCGGACCACTACGGCACCTTCCAGAGGATCGATCTGGCGGGCTGACCCCGGCCAGTCGGGGGCGGTCCCATCGGCCGGGTGAGACCGCCCCCTTCCCCGCGAGGCCAGGACACGCCCGGTCGGGTGCTCGTTCACCGGTTCAGGCTGCGAAGCGGGCAGACTGGAAGCCAGTGATCGGGGAAACTGCTTGAGGGAGTGGCCGTGTACCGGGTTTTCGAGGCACTCGACGAGCTCGTCACGATCGTCGAAGAGGCCCGTGGGGTTCCCATGACGTCCAGCTGTGTGGTGCCCCGCGGCGACGTCCTCGAGCTGCTCGACGACGTCCGCGACGCGCTTCCCGGCGAAGTGGACGACGCGCAGGACGTGCTCGACAAACGCGACGACCTGCTGCTGGCCGCGCGCAAGGAGGCGGGGGAGACCGTCGCCAGCGCGAACGAGGAAGCCGAGCGGACCGTGTCGGACGCCACGTCCGAGGCCGAGCGCATCCTCGCCGACGCGCGCGCCCGCGCGGAGCAGATGCTGAGCGACGCGCACAACGAGGCCGAGCGCATGGTCGCGAGCGGGCAGGCCGAGTACCAGAACCTCACCGAACGCTCGCGCGCCGAATCCGAGCGGATGATCCAGGCCGGCCGCGACGCCTACGATCGCGCGATCGAGGACGCCCGCGCCGAACAGGCCCGGCTCGTCTCGCAGACCGAGGTCGTGCAGGCCGCGCACGCCGAATCCGCGCGCATCGTCGACGAGGCGCACGCCGAGGCCGACCGGCAGCGCGTCGACTGCGACGCGTACGTGGACGGCAAACTGGCCGAGTTCTCCGAACTGCTGGCCACCACGCTGCGCACCGTCGACTCGGGCCGCAACCACCTGCGCTCGCCCGCCACCGGCCACGGCGGCGGCCGTTCCACCCTGTACGACTACCAGGTCTGAGGCGTTTTCCCTCGCCCGCGAGGCCGCGGAACCGGCCGAACGCGGGCCCGGCGGCGAGAGCGTCGGGCAGGCCCGCGCCGGTCCCCCGCGGCGGCCTCGTTCACCGGGTCTGACCAGCCGCTGCGGCGACCCGCGCGGGGGCTGCGTACGCTGGTGGGCGATGTCCGAAAACCCTGCCCAGAACCCCCGCCCCGCGCAGCTCGACGACCGCAGCCCGTGGGTGGTCGACACCCGTGAGCTCGGCCGCCGCGCGGGACTCAGCCGGGAGCTGCGCCGCAGCGCGCCCGTGCCGGCCTCGCTCGGCGTGCCCGGCGTGCTCGAAATCCGCGAAGGCGAGCCGGTCGAGCTCGACCTGATGCTCGAATCCGTCGTCGAGGGCGTTCTCGTCACCGGCACCGCCGCCGCGGTCGCCACCGGCGAGTGCTCGCGCTGCCTCGACCCGGTCACCGAGAACGTCGAGGTCGACCTCACCGAGCTGTTCGCCTATCCGGGCTCGGCCACCGAGGAGACCACCGACGAGGACGAGATCCCTCGCCTGGTCGACGACCGGATCGACCTCGAGCCGACCGTCCGCGACGCCGTGGTGCTGGCGCTTCCGCTCGCCCCGCTGTGCCGCGAGGACTGCCCCGGACTGTGCATCGAATGCGGTGTCAAGTGGGCCGATCTCGAGCCCGGACACGGGCATGAGAAGATAGACCCTCGGTGGGCCGCGCTGGTCGAGCGATTCGACGAGAACGCGGGCGAAAAGCCTGCGCACGGCTCCGGAGAGCAAGCCTGACGAGCGCCCAGCTCGATCCGGGAGAAAGCAAGTTCGCTCGCATCCGCGAGCAGACCGTTTGAAGGAGATCTACTCGTGGCCGTCCCGAAGCGGAAGATGTCGCGATCCAACACGCGCTCCCGCCGCAGCCAGTGGAAGGCGGCTCCGGTTCAGCTGGTGCCCTGCTCCAACCGCGCCTGCCGCCAGCCGAAAATCCAGCACGTCGCTTGCCCGGCTTGCGGCCAGCACAACGGCCGCCAGGTCGTCGAGCCCGCCTGAGCGGGCAGCCGACCATGGGGGGTAAGCCCGTCGGAGGACCCGCGGCCGATCCCGCATCGTTGCTCGAGGCGCTCGGGGTCGAACTCGACCCCGAGCTGCTCCGTCTTTCGCTCACCCACCGCTCGTACGCGTACGAGCACGGCGGCCTGCCGCCGAACGAGCGACTGGAGTTCCTCGGAGACGCGGTGCTCGGCCTCGTCGTCACCGACCACCTCTACACCACGCACCCCGACCTGCCCGAGGGCCAGCTCGCGAAGCTGCGCGCCAGCGTCGTCAACATGCACGCGCTGGCCGGCGTCGCGCGCGGGCTCGGCGAGGGCGGGCTCGGGGCGCATCTGCTGCTGGGCAAGGGCGAAGAGCTCACCGGCGGCCGGGACAAGGCGAGCATCCTCGCCGACGGTCTCGAAGCCGTCATCGGCGCCACGTACCTCGCGCACGGCATCGAGGTCGCGCGCAAGCTCGTGCACCACCTCTTCGACGGGTTGCTGGCCGAGGCTCCGCTGCGCGGGGCAGGCCTCGACTGGAAGACCAGCCTGCAGGAGCTGACCGCCTCCGGGGGACTCGGCGTGCCCGAGTACCGCGTCGAGGACAGCGGTCCCGACCACCGCAAGGAATTCACCGCCACCGTGCTGGTGGCGGGCCGCGCGCTGGGCGAGGGCAACGGCACCACGAAGAAGGAAGCCGAGCAGAAGGCCGCGGAGACCGCCTGGCGGGCCCTGTCGGAGGAACTCGGCAGGGGCGACGACGCGAGCTGACGCGTTCTCCCTTCTTTCCGGGGCTGGTTGGCGAGATTCGCTGATCAGCCCCGTTTTGTGCGCCGGACCGGCGGCTGTGCCCGGTTTTCCTGCCAGACGGGGGCGTCTGAGTCCTCCCGGCCTCGTCGCGGGTTGTGCACCGGCCCCGGAATTGTCGGGGGCGCCGGGCAGAATGAGGGCATGCCCGAACTACCCGAGGTCGAGACCGTCCGCGCCGGTCTCGAAGCGCACGTCGCCGGCCGTACCGTCCGGGCCGTCGAGGTGCTGCACGACCGCGCCATCCGGCGGCACGCCCAGGGAGCCGCCGACTTCACCGGACGGCTCGCCGGAGTCACGATCGAGGCCGCCCGGCGGCGCGGCAAATACCTGTGGCTGGAACTGTCCGACGGCGAGGCGGTCCTGGCGCATCTCGGCATGAGCGGGCAGATGCTGGTGCAGCCCGAGGACGCGCCGGACGAGAAACACCTGCGCGTCCGGGTCCGCTTCGCCGACGGCGGCCCGGAGTTGCGGTTCGTCGACCAGCGGACGTTCGGTGGCTTGGCTTTGGACGAGCTGGTCGAGGTCGACGGTGACAGCCTGCCGGGGACTATCGCGCACATCGCGCGGGACCCGATGGATCCGAAGTTCGATCCGGAGGCGGCGGTGCGCGCGCTGCGGTCGCGCCGGACTGAGGTGAAGCGGGCGCTGCTGGATCAGACGTTGGTGTCTGGGGTGGGCAACATCTATGCCGACGAGGCGTTGTGGCGGGCGAAGCTGCATTGGTCTCGGCCGACGGAGAAGCTCACGGCTGCTCAGGGGCGGGCGTTGGTGGCCGCTGCCAGTGACGTGATGGCGGCGGCTTTGGTGGCGGGCGGGACTTCGTTTGATGCGCTTTATGTGAACGTGAATGGGGAGTCTGGGTATTTCGAGCGTTCGCTTGACGCGTATGGGCAGGAGGGGATGCCTTGTCGGCGGTGCGGGACGGCGATTCGGCGGGAGCCGTTTATGAATCGGTCTTCGTTTTCTTGTCCGAGGTGTCAGCGGCGGGCTAGGTCGGTTTAGCTGGGGGAGGGTCGGGTGACGGCTCGTCGCCCTGGGGGGCGACATTGCCGGTTGGTGGTTGCGTGGGGCACCCCGAAGCTTGATTGTGCTGACGGTTCGGGGGTGCTTGTCAAGGCGGGAAAGATGCCTTGACAAGCACCCCCGAACCGCAGGGAGGCTTCGTATCGGGGTGCGGGGGAGGGGCTGGGTGCCTCGCTCTTGGGTGCAGAGGTGCGGTTTTAGGGCTGGGTGCCACGCTCTTTGGGTGCACCGGCTGCGGGTTTGGGGCTGGGTGCCTCGATGTTTGGGTGCAGCGGTGCGGTTTTTAGGGGTGGTTCAGCGGTTTGGGGTTGGCGGCTGCGGGTGGATTGGGTGTGCGAAGTCGAGCGAAAACCAAGCCCGCAACCGTAATTGCCAGTGAGAGCCAGGCGAACCAGTCGCCGAATTTGGTGTGGAACGTTGGGCCGGGGCCTGCCGGAACGTCGGCGACGACCGACGTGAACGGAGTGGGGCCGCCGGTTCGGGCTTCGGCTTGGATGCGGCCGTAGCCGTCGGAAAGCATCAGGGTGCCGTTTGCGTCGGACAGTGCTATTGACTGTCCGCTTTCTACACCTCGGAGCAGTGCGTTGCGGGTGTGCTGCCAGCCGCCTTCGTCGTTGCTGTCTGGCGGGACTGCCAGTTCCGCTGGGATGGCGAGGATTCGCGAGCCGGCGGCTGCGTAGTCGCGGCTGGGGGCGGTGAAGGTCGTGTCGCCGCAGATCACCAAGCCGGTCGGGGCGGGCGCGCCGGGGACGAACACCAGGTCTCGGCCGGGTGGGCTCACCAGGTCGTGGTGTTTCAGGTACCGAACGGGTGCGGCGCCGTCGGCGGGGAAAGCCAGTGCGTAGTCGTAGTTGTGTTTGCCTGGTCGGTCGTAGTACTCGAACCCGACCACGATCGCCGTGCCTCGGGCCTTGGCGGTGCGGCGCATTGGTTCTACCAGGGCGGTCGGCCATTCTTCTTCGGCGCTGAAAGCAGCTTCGGGCAGCACTACGAGCTGTACGCCGTCCGGCATGGCGGAAATTTGGTCGAGGTAGTCTTGGACCAGGGCTCGGCCGCGGGCGGTGCCGAGTTCAGGGCCCCAGTGGTAGCCCGCGTTTTGCGTGATCGCGGCCATTCGCACCGACGGACCGCCCGAAGCGGAAAGGCGCAGGGCGCCGCCGCCGAGGGACAGGGTCACCAGGACTGCGGTGACGACACCGGTGCGCAGCCGGGACGCTCCGGGCGCGCACATGGCGGCGACCGCGGAAGCGGGCAGCAGCACCAAAAACTCGATGCCCCACATCCCGGCCCACGAAGCGGTTTGCAGCACGAGCGGCGCGTCGCCCTGGTCGTTGGCCAGGGAACCCATCATGCCCATCGGATTCGAGATGGCGATCAGATACAAGAGCGCGGTCCACGCCGCCGGTGCGGCCAGACTGGCCAGCAGCGTCCGGCGACGGCGTGCCAAGGCCCAGAAAAGCCAGACCGCGAACGTGAACACCAGGGACATCCCGACATCGATGGCCGCCCCGAACGGCCACAGCGGTTCGTCGCCGGAATGTGCTTGGTAGGCCCACATATTCGCGGTGCCGAGCAGGAAAGCGCCGAAGGCGGTGCCCGCGGCGGTCCAGCCGCCGACCCGAGTCGCCAGCAACAGCACGGGAAACGGCGCGAGCCAGGTGAGGACGGCGATCGGCGCGAGTCCGGTGCCGAAGTAGAAAAGCACCGCCGACGACAGGAGCGCGGCCGGGACCTGCCAGCGGGCGTTAGGTGTTGAGGCCATGGAGGATTCTCCGGGAGGTGCGTCGGCATAGTGCGCGGAATTTGGGTTCTGCTGTGCCGAGGCTGTCGGCGAGGTGGTGCTGCACGGTGGCTTGGGTTTGTGTGCGGATTTGCCTGTGGGCGTTAGGTTTTGAGGCCATCGAAGATCCTGCGGGAGGTGCGTCGGCATAGTGCGCGGAACTCGGGTTCCGCTGCCCCCATGCGGCCGGCGAGGTAGTGCAGAACCATGCCTTGCGTCTGCGTGCTGACGGTGAGCGCGGCTTCCAGCGGATCGTCCTCGCGCAGTACGCCGTCGCGCATGCCTTCTTCAATCAGTCGGACCAGGGCGGTGAACGGCGGCGAACCGGGTTCGCGGAAACCGTCCGGGTACAGGCGGGCTTGGGTCCAGCCGTCGGTCATCAGGAAGCGGTACAGGTGTGGCTGGCCGAGTGCGAAGTCCAGGAACCGGTCCAGCAGTGCGTCGAAGCGGTCGAGCCATTCGCCGCCGGGGGCCGGGTCTTTCCATGCCGCGCCTAGTTCGCGGCCGGTGGCGTCGGCGACTGCGCGCAGCAGGACCTCGCGGTTTTCGTAATGCCGGTAGATCGCCATCGCGGTGACCCCGGCGGCTTCGGCGACCCGGCGCATGCTGACCGCCGCTGCGCCCTCGGCGGCGATGATCTCGCGTGCTGCCGCCGCGAGTCGTTCGGCGGTGGGAATCTCGGCCATGTCTACACTGTAGACCACGATGTCTACGCTGTATACCCGACCGTTCGGCTCCCGCTGACCAGGACGGATGGGCAGCGATACCGCCGGATGGCCGCGTGCCGTGCACACTACTGCGCTATGCGTGGTACCTTCTCTCGCGCAGGACCGGGGAAGGAACGCCGTGGAGATCAGTCAGCTGCTCAAGGGAGTGCTGGACCTGGCGGTCCTCGCGGTGCTGCGCGACGACGACGGGTACGGCTACGACGTGCTGCGAAGACTTCGCGTCGCCGGCCTGGAGGAGGTCGGGGACGCATCGGTGTACGGCACGCTGCGGCGGCTGTACAAGGCGGGCTTGCTGACGTCCTACGTGGTTCCGAGCGAAGAAGGCCCGCACCGCAAGTACTACAGCTTGAACGACCGGGGCAGGGCGCGGCTCGCCGAATCGGCGCGCACGTGGCGCAGCTTCGCGTCCATTATGGACAGTTTGGTGAACGAGCGGGCCTGACCGCGCGGGCAGGCGGCACGAATCGGGGAGAGGCAGCATGAGCACGGACAAGCCGACGGCCGCGCGGGTGTACCTGTCGAGGGTGCGCACCGCGCTCGCGGATCTGCCCGCGAACGAGATCGAGGAACTGCTCGAGGACGTCCGGCCGCAGCTGGCCGAGATGGAGGCGGAGGCCGGGGCGGCGGCGCGGGTCGAGGACCTCGTCGCGCGGCTCGGCACTCCGGAGAGCTACGCGGCGGAGCTGCGGGCGTCCGGCGGCTACCCGCCCGCACCGGCGGCTCCGGAAGCCGCGACCGAAGTCCTGCCGACCGCGAAGCCGGGCCGGCTCGGAGCCCGGCTTGCCTTGTGGGGCTTGCTTTTCTGCGCGGCGGGGACGGCGCTGGTCGCGTTCTACACCGCGGTGCGCTTCGATTCCGACGCGCTGGTCGGGATGCTCGTGCTGGCCCCGGTGTTCGCGGTGAGCGTGGCGTTCCTGCTGCTGCGCGGCGTCGATGCGATCCGCGAGCTGCCGGAGGCGGTCCGCGCGCGGGCGATGCTGAAGTCGATGCGGGAGGACCGGTCGGCCGACCGCGCGCTCGCCTATCTCAACTCGCTGAAACCGGCGTGGTGGGTGGTCTGCGGGTTCGCGCTGCTGGCGTTCGGGCTCCTGCTGATGATCCGCGACCTGCACGCGGTCCTGCTGCTGCCGGTGCTGCTCGTCGGCGCGGGCCTGGTGATGTGGGCGGGCCCGCGGATCAAGGCCGACGGGCGGATGCTGTGGATCGCGGTGCCGGTGTCGGCGTTCGTCGTGGGCAGCGCGTTCGGCGGCCTCGGCGCGGCGGTCAACCTGGTCCGGGACCGCACGTACTCGTCGAACTCCGCCCCGGTGTACGCCTCGTCGAGGTACGAGGACGTTCACGGCAACGAGGCGCTGCGCTACGGCTCGCACGAACTGAGCAACGTGTACGTCTTCGACGCGAACGGCAAGCCGCTCGAGAACGTCTACCTGTACGACGACCGCGGCCGCCCGCTCACGATCACGCGCTACGGCTGCGAGAAGGACAGCGGGACGAGCCAGATGACCGGGCAGGACAACCAGTTCCCGCGCCCGAAGGTCGTCGAAGGAGTGCAGGACGACCGCGGGAATGTCAACGGCTACAACGGTTATCGCGGGTACTGCCGGGAGGATCACGGGGTGCCGTTCGCGGCGGTGATCCCGAAGGCTCCAGCGACTTCGGCGACGCCGGTTCCGCCGACGAAGGCTGCTCAGCCGACCAAATAGGCGGGGTGCCTCCGCGACAGCTTGTGAGCCGGTGCTAGGTGGTCGGCGGGAGGTCTGGGGCACGAGCCCGACAGTCCGGACCGCCGGGAGCCGGGGCAGCCGCGCCTCGCGAGGAGGCTCGGGCGCGGGACCGGTTTCGGTGGCCGGGAGTCGGCTGGATTGGCGGCGGGCTCGTCCCGCGGTGAAGCCCCGGAGTGCGAAACGGGTTCTGGGTGGCCCGGACTTGGCTGGGGCGGGCTCGTTCCGCTGCCGGGTCTTGGATCGCGCATCCAGTTCTGGTCGGCGGGGCTGGCGACCAGGCTCGTCCTGCGGCGAAGGGTCGGGGTGCGAGACCGGTTCTGATTGGGCGGGATACAGCTGGACCGCCCGGGTCCGTCCTGCGGCGATGGGCCGGGGGCGCGAGGCCGGTTCTGCTTGGCCGGGAGATAGCTGGACCGGCGGGCTCGTCCTGCGGCGATGGGCCGGGGGTGCGAGACCGGTTCTGCTCGGCCGGGACACAGCTGGACCGCCCGGGTCCGTCCCGCCGCGAAGGCCCGCAACGCGAAACCGGGCGCCCCGGCCGCGAAACGGCCCGGGCGCCCGGGAGGCGAGTGCCGGAACTCAGTGGTTGAAGGCGGAGCGCGCCGCGAGGTCCGCCAGCAGCTGGCGGCCCTTCTCGGCGTTGCGCGGCTGCGCCAGCACGTCGTAGCGCTGCGCGACCAGCTGGCTCTGCGAGATGAACCCGCGCTTGTTGCGGTTCGCCGCGTAGCCCAGTGCGCCGAAGGCCACGTTGAACACGACACCCGCGGCCAGGCCGAGCACGATCGACAGCAGTCCGGCGGCCGGGTTGAGCATGCTCAGCACCAGGCCGAGGAACAGGCCGAACACCGCGCCGGACATGGCCGCGCTGCTGAGCATCCGGCTCCAGCTCATTTTGCCCGCGATGCGCTCCACCAGCATCGGCTGGACCCCGACGATGGTCACGTCGGTGACCGGGAAATCAGCGTGCGCGAGGTGGTCGACGGCCTGCTGGGCCTGCTCGTAGGACTCGTACGACCCGATCGGCCACCCGGTGGGCAGCGTCGGGAGCTGCGGCCGCGCCTGCTGCTGGCTGAACGTGGTCTGCGTGAATGCTTCAGTCATCCCTCTCACCTCTCTTGCCCGGTCCAACGCACGAGGCGGCGGATTTGGTCCCGGACGCACCGGATTCACAGTATCTTCTCAGCCGGGCAACCCGGACATAGCAGGCGCCGCACGGGTGAGGTCGGCGAAGCATCCGTTTAAAGGTCTAAAAAAATACCTTTTAGTGGATTGACCACGCCCCGGCGGCCCGGTAGGAAGAAGCCGCAAAGGACCTGATCCGAACCTTTGGGGCGATGCGATGGCGGCCAGGCGAGGAATGCTCACGCTGGAAGACCTCCGCGAACGGGTGACGGCGGGCACGATCGACACGGTGCTCGTCGCGCTCACCGACATGCAGGGGCGGCTGCAGGGCAAGCGCTGCTCGGCGGAGTACTTCCTCGAAGAGGTGGCCGGCCACGCGACCGAGGCGTGCAACTACCTGCTCGCGGTGGACGTCGACATGAACACCGTCGACGGCTACGCCATCTCGTCCTGGCAGAGCGGCTACGGCGACTTCGTGCTCCGCCCGGATTTCGCGACGCTGCGGGAGATCCCGTGGCAGGAGGGCACCGCGCTGGTGCTCGCGGACGTCGAGCGCGTGCAGGGCGGCCCGGTTTCCGTTTCGCCGCGCCAGGTGCTGCGCCGTCAGCTCGACCGGCTCGCCGAACTCGACCTGAAGGCGTACGTGGGCACCGAACTCGAGTTCATCGTGTTCGACGACTCCTACGAGTCCGCGTGGGACAAGCGCTACCACGACCTCAAACCGTCCAATCAGTACAACGTCGACTACTCCATGCTCGGCACCGCGCGCATCGAGCCGCTGCTGCGCCGGATCCGCAACGGGATGGCGGGCGCGGGCCTGTATCCGGAGTCGGCGAAGGGCGAGTGCAACCCGGGTCAGCACGAGATCGCCTTCCGTTACGCCGAAGCGCTCGCGACCTGCGACAACCACGGCATCTACAAAAACGGCGCGAAGGAGATCGCCGCGCAGGAGGGCAAGAGCCTCACGTTCATGGCGAAGTACAACGAACGCGAGGGCAACTCCTGTCACATCCACCTGAGCCTTCGCGGCAAGTCCGGCGAAGCGGTGCTTCCCGGCGACGGCGAACATGGCTTCTCGAAGCTGATGCAGCACTTCCTCGCCGGACAGCTGGCAGCGTTGCGCGAGCTGACGTACTTCTTCGCCCCGAACATCAACTCCTACAAGCGTTACGTCCCTGGCAGCTTCGCGCCGACTGCGATCGCGTGGGGCACGGACAACCGTACGTGCGCGTTGCGCGTTGTCGGGCACGGTGACGGGTTGCGCGTCGAGAACCGGGTACCTGGCGGAGACGTGAACCCGTACCTCGCTGTCGCCGCGATGGTCGCCGCGGGGCTGCACGGCATCGAGAACGAACTACCGTTGGAGCCTGAGTTCGTAGGCAACGCGTACGAGTCCGACAAGCCCACTGTGCCCGTCACGCTTGCTGAAGCGGCTCAAGTGCTCGAAGGCAGCCGTATCGCGCGAGATGCCTTCGGTGCCGATGTAGTCGACCATTACCTCAACGCCGCGCGGATCGAGCGCGAAGCGTATGAGCGAGCTGTGACCGATTGGGAGCGCATCCGTGGTTTCGAACGACTCTGACCCGCCTGTCATCGGCCTCAGCACCTATTCGGAACAGGCGAAGTTCCTGGCCTGGGACACCGAAGCGACGCTGCTGCACCGCGTGTACGCGGACTGTGTGGTGAAGGCGGGCGGGATTCCGGTGCTGTTGCCACCCGTCACCGACCAGTACGCCAGGCTCGTCGAGCGCATCGACGGTCTCGTCCTCACCGGCGGCGCGGACGTCGAACCCAGCCGTTACGGCCAGGAGCCGCACCCCGCGACGTACACGCGAGAAGAGCGCGACGCGTTCGAATTCGGCTTGTTCGCGGCGGCGCGCGCGGCCGGAAAGCCGGTGCTCGGCGTGTGCCGCGGGCTGCAGGTGATGAGCGTCGCGCTCGGCGGCACGCTCACGCAGCACCTGCCGGAAACCCTGGGCGACGCGACGCATCAGCCGGCCCCGGCGACGTTCGGCACCAGCACAGTCACCCTGGTCGACGGCACGCGGGCGGCGGCGATTCTGGGCCAGGAAACGAAAGTCCACTGTTACCACCATCAGGCGATTGACCGGCTCGGCTCCGGTTTGCTCGCCTCGGGGCACGCGGAGGACGGCACGATCGAGGCCGCGGAGCTGCCGGGGGAGTTCGTGCTCGGCGTGCAATGGCATCCGGAGCAGGACGGCGACGACGTCCGGCTGTTCGCCGCGCTGGTGAACGCCGCGCAGGAGGGGAAATGACGACGTTCGAGGTGCGCAATCCGGCGACCGCGGAAGTGGTCCGCCAGGTCGAGCTGACCAGCGAGGCGGAGACCGACGCCGCGATCGCCCGCGCGCACGCCGCGTTCCCGGCCTGGCGGGCGGTCGCCCCGGGCGACCGGGCGAGGCTGCTGCGCCGGTTCGCGGACGCGGTCGACGCCGATCTCGAACACCTCGCCCGGCTGGAGGTCGAGAACTCCGGGCACACCATCGGCAACGCTCGCTGGGAAGCGGGCAACGTGCGGGACCTGCTCGAATACTCCGCGGGCGCGCCGGAACGCTTGCTGGGCAAGCAGATTCCGGTCGACGGCGGCGTCAACGTGACCTTCCACGAGCCGCTGGGCGTCGTCGGCGTGATCGTGCCCTGGAACTTCCCGATGCCGATCGCGGGCTGGGGCTTCGCGCCGGCGCTCGCGGCGGGCAACACCGTCGTGCTCAAACCGGCCGAGCTGACCCCGCTCACCGCGCTGCGGCTGGCCGAACTCGCCCGTGAGGCGGGACTCCCGGAGGACGTCTTCCAGGTGCTGCCGGGCAAGGGATCCGTTGTCGGGCAACGGTTTGTCACGCATCCGGCGGTGCGCAAGGTCGTGTTCACCGGCTCGACCGAGGTCGGCAAGCAGGTGATGGCCGGCTGCGCGGCGCAGGTGAAGCGGGTGACGCTGGAGCTGGGCGGCAAGAACGCCAACATCGTGTTCGCCGACGCCGACGTGGAGAAAGCCGCGGCGACCGCGCCGTACGGGGTGTTCGACAACGCCGGGCAGGACTGCTGCGCGCGGTCGCTGATCCTGGTGCAGGACACCGTTTACGACCGGTTCCTCGAACTGCTGGAACCCGCGGTACAGGGCGTGGTCGTCGGCGATCCGGGCGACGAGGCGACCGAGATGGGCCCGCTGATTTCCGCGGACCACCACGCGAAAGTCTCCTCCTACGTCACCGAACAGACGCCGGTCGCCTTCCGCGGCAGCGCGCCGTCCGGGCCGGGCTACTGGTTCGCGCCGACCGTCGTGCTCCCGCCGGGCTTGGCCGATCCGCTGGCCCGCGACGAGATCTTCGGCCCGGTCGTGGCGGTGGTCCGCTTCCGCGACGAGGCTGAAGCCGTGCGGATGGCCAACGACACCGAATACGGTCTGTCCGGCTCGATCTGGACCCGCGACGTCGGCCGCGCTTTCCGGGTCGCGCGCGGCGTCGAATCCGGGAACCTGTCGGTGAATTCGCACTCCTCGGTCCGTTACTGGACGCCCTTCGGCGGTTTCAAACAGTCCGGTCTCGGCCGCGAGCTGGGCCCGGACGCGGCCGCCGCCTTCACCGAGACGAAGAACGTTTTCCTGAGCACGGAGGAATGAATGGTGCAGCGTTTTGACGGCCGCGTCGCGGTGATCACCGGCGGGGCGAGCGGCATCGGCCTCGCCACCGCCAAGCGCCTGGCGAGCGAGGGCGCGAAGGTGGTGATCGGCGACATCGCGCCGGAGCAGGGCAAGGCCGCCGCCGACGCGGTGGGCGGGGCGTTCGTCCAGGTCGACGTCACCGACGCGGACCAGGTCGAGGCCCTTTTCCAGACGACGGTCGACGAGTTCGGCGCGGTCGACGTCGCGTTCAACAACGCGGGCATCTCGCCGCCCGAGGACGATTCGATCCTCACCACGGGAATCGAAGCCTGGGAGAAGGTGCAGCGGGTCAACCTGACGTCGGTGTATCTGTGCTGCAAGGCGGTTCTGCCGCACATGCAGCGCCAGGGTCGCGGTTCGATCGTGAACACCGCGTCGTTCGTGGCCGTGCTGGGGGCCGCGACGTCGCAGATTTCCTACACCGCCTCGAAAGGCGGCGTGCTCGCCATGACGCGCGAGCTGGGCGTGCAGTTCGCGCGCGAGAACATCCGCGTCAACGCGCTGTGCCCGGGGCCGGTCAACACGCCGCTGCTGAAGGAATTGTTCGCGAAGGACCCGGAGCGGGCGGCTCGCCGTTTGGTGCACGTCCCGGTCGGCCGGTTCGCCGAACCGGAGGAGATCGCCGCCGCGGTGGCCTTCCTGGCGAGCGACGACGCCAGCTTCATCACCGCCGCGCAGTTCCTCGTCGACGGCGGCATCTCGGGCGCTTACGTGACCCCGCTGTGACTGTCCGTGAAGGAAACCGGCGCGCGAGATCGCGCCGGTTTCTGGACTGAATCGGGAGGGAGAAATCGGCTTCCCGGCGATCTCGCCGCCTCGGCGGAGCCGAGGCCATGTCACAGCCGGGCGCGGTAGACTGGCGCGTGAAGCGGCAGGTAGAGTGGCCGCACCCACAATCGCATACAGGGCCGTTCGAGCCGGAGCGGGAGAGTCCCATGTCAGCAGTGGGACACCGAAGGAGCAAACTCCCCGGAATCTCTCAGGTAACCGCTACCGCTTTTGGCGAGGCCACTCTGGAAAGCAGGCGCACCCGCGCCTCACCCAAGGTGAAAGCCGTGCCGAGCGCGCGGTGAAACTCTCAGGTGCCCATGACAGAGGGGGAGTTCCCAGTGCACCGCCGCGCCCGGTGCCCGTCCCGAGGAGCTCCCATCACCTCCACCCCCTTCGACACCCGCCACATCGGTCCCGGCGAGGCCGAGCGGGCGAAGATGCTCGCCGAATGCGGTTACGGAAGCCTGGACGCCCTCGTGGAAGCGGCGGTCCCGACCGCTATCCGCACTGCCGGTGACCTGGCGCTTCCCGCGCCCGCGTCCGAGGAAGAGGCCACCGCGGAGCTGCGTGCGCTCGCCGCGCGCAACCGGCCGATGACGCAGATGATCGGCCTCGGCTACTCCGACACCGTCACGCCCGGCGTGATCCGCCGCAACGTGCTGGAGAACCCGGCCTGGTACACCGCGTACACGCCGTACCAGCCGGAGATCTCGCAGGGCAGGCTCGAAGCGCTGCTGAACTTCCAGACCGCGGTGTCCGACCTGACCGGGCTGGCGATCGCCAACGCCTCGATGCTCGACGAGTCCACCGCGGCCGCCGAGGCGATGACGCTGATGCGCCGCGCGTCGAAGTCGAAGTCCAATGTGGTCGTTCTCGACGCCGAATGCCTTCCGCAGACCATCGAGGTCGTGCGGACGCGCGCCGCCGGTCTCGGCATCGACGTGCAGGTGCGCGACCTGCTCACCGGGCTGCCCGAGGAGTTCTTCGGCGTCATCGTGCAGTACCCGGGCGCGTCCGGCGTGCTGCGCGGCCGCGGTTTCTACCACGCGGTTTCCGAAGCGGCGAAGGCCGCGGGCGCGCTGTACACGGTCGCTGCCGACCTGCTCGCGCTCACCTTGATCGCCGCGCCCGGCGAGTTCGGCGCGGACGTCGCTGTCGGTTCCACGCAGCGCTTCGGCGTGCCGCTGGGCTACGGCGGTCCGCACGCCGGGTACATGGCGGTGCGCGCTGGTCTGGAGCGGTCGCTGCCTGGCCGTCTGGTGGGCGTGTCCGTGGACGCGGACGGCAACACTGCGTACCGCCTCGCGCTGCAGACGCGCGAGCAGCACATCCGTCGCGAGAAGGCGACCTCCAACATCTGTACCGCGCAGGTGCTGCCCGCGGTGCTCGCGGCGATGTACGCGGTCTACCACGGTCCTGAGGGACTGAAGGCGATCGCGACGCGGGTTCACGAACTCGCGGCCGGTCTCGCGAACGCGCTGCGCGCCGGTGGCGTCGAAGTCGCCCACGAAGCCTTCTTCGACACTGTCGTCGCGAAGGTGCCTGGCCGCGCCGCTGAGGTGCACGCGGCTGCACGCGAAGCTGGGATCAACCTCGGTCACATCGACGCCGACCACGTCCGCATCGCTTGCGACGAGGTCACGCGTCCCGACACGCTCGCGAAGGTGCTTCGCGCCTTCGGTGTCGACAGTGCGTGGGAAGCCGCGCAGGCGCTCCCGAACGGTCTCGCCCGCGAGAGCGGCTACCTGACGCACGAGGTGTTCAACTCGCACCGGTCCGAGACGTCGATGCTGCGTTACCTGCGCCGCCTCGCCGACCAGGACTTCGCGCTCGACCGCGGGATGATCCCGCTCGGCTCGTGCACGATGAAGCTCAACGCCACCGCCGAAATGGAACCGATCAGCTGGCGCGAGTTCGCGGGCATCCACCCGTTCGCGCCGGCCGAGGACGCCGAGGGCTACCACGAGCTGGTCCGCCAGCTGTCCGGCTGGCTGGCCGAGGTCACCGGCTACGACCAGGTGTCGCTGCAGCCGAACGCGGGCAGCCAGGGCGAACTCGCCGGGCTGCTGGCCATCCGCGCCTACCACCAGGCGAACGGCCAGCCCGAGCGCGACGTCTGCCTGATCCCGTCGTCCGCGCACGGCACCAACGCCGCGTCCGCGGTGCTCGCCGGGATGCGCGTGGTCGTGGTCAAGTGCACCGACGAGGGCAACGTCGACCTCGAAGACCTGCAGTCCAAAGTGGACCAGCACCGCGCCGACCTCGCCGCGATCATGGTCACCTACCCGTCCACGCACGGCGTCTACGAGCACGGCATCGAGCGGCTCGCCAAGATCGTGCACGACGGCGGCGGCCAGGTGTACGTCGACGGCGCGAACCTCAACGCGCTGCTGGGCCTGGCGAAGCCGGGCGAGTTCGGCGGCGACGTCTCGCACCTGAACCTGCACAAGACGTTCTGCATCCCGCACGGCGGCGGCGGTCCCGGCGTCGGCCCGGTCGCGGCGCGCGCGCACCTCGCGCCGTACCTGCCGAACCACCCGCTGCTCGCGCAGGCCGGACCGGACACCGGCGTCGGCCCGATCAGCGGCGCGCCCTACGGCTCGGCGTCGATCCTGCCGATCTCCTGGGCGTACGTGCGGATGATGGGCGCGCCCGGGCTCACCGAGGCCACCAAGGTCGCGGTGCTCGCGGCCAACTACATCGCCGCCCGGCTCGCGCCGCACTACCCGGTGCTCTACACCGGCCAGGACGGCCTGGTCGCGCACGAGTGCATCCTCGACCTGCGCGGCATCACCAAGGAAACCGGCGTGACCGTGGACGACGTCGCGAAGCGGCTCATCGACTACGGCTTCCACGCGCCGACCATGTCCTTCCCGGTCGCGGGCACGCTCATGGTCGAGCCCACCGAGAGCGAGGACCTGGCCGAGATCGACCGGTTCTGCGAGGCGATGATCGCCATCCGCCGCGAGATCGACGAGGTCGCGGCCGGCCGCTGGACCGCCGAGACCAGCCCGCTGCGCGGCGCGCCGCACACCGCTTCGTCGATCGCCGGCGAGTGGACCGCGGACTACGACCGCGAGCTGGCGGTGTACCCGTCCGGCGTGGCGCGCAAGACCAAGTACTGGCCGCCGGTGCGGCGGATCGACGGGGCGCGCGGCGACCGCAACCTCGTCTGCTCCTGCCCGCCCCTCGACGCGTACGACTCGTGAGCGGCAATCCCGGTTAGAACCGCGATCGCCACTCACGACAACGAAAGGCTTCCCGTGACGGAAACCCCCCTGCACCAGGTCCACCAGGATCTCGGCGCGCTGTTCACCGATTTCGCCGGCTGGTCGATGCCGGTGCGCTACGCCAGCGAACTGGCCGAGCACAAGGCCGTGCGCGAGGCGGCCGGGCTGTTCGACCTGTCGCACATGGCCGAGATCCACGTCCGCGGCCCGCAGGCCGCCGACGTGCTCGACTACGCGCTGGTCGGCAACCTGTCCGGCGTGAAACCGGGCCGCGCCCGCTACACGATGATCTGCGACGCCGACGGCGGCGTGCTGGACGACCTGGTCGTCTATCGGCGCGCCGACGAGGAGTACCTGGTCGTGGCCAACGCGGGCAACGCCACCGTGGTCGCGGACGCGCTGGCCGAGCGGGTCGCCGGCTTCGACGCGACGGTGGAGAACCGGTCCGCGGACACCGCGCTGATCGCGGTGCAGGGCCCGAAGGCGGTCGACGTGCTCGCCGCGGTGACCGACGCCGACCTCGGCGCGCTGAAGTACTACGCGAGCGTGCCCGCCGTCGTGAAGGGCCACGAGGTCCTGCTGGCCCGCACCGGCTACACCGGCGAGGACGGCTTCGAGCTGTTCGTTGCCGCCGCCGAGGCTCCGGCGTTGTGGCGGCTGCTGACCGAGGCGGGTCAGGAGCACGGCCTGGTCCCGTGCGGGCTCGCCTGCCGCGACACGCTGCGGCTGGAAGCCGGAATGCCGTTGTACGGCAACGAACTCAGCCGCGAGCTGAACCCGTTCGCGGCTGGTCTCGGCCGGGTCGTGAAGTTCGAGAAGCCGGGCGACTTCGTGGGCCGCGCGGCCCTGGAGGAGCTGAAGAAGGCCGACGTCCCGCGCGTGCGGGTCGGCCTGCGCGGCACCGGCCGCCGCGCCCCGCGGCACGGGTACGCCGTGCTGTCCGGGGATGCCACTATCGGGGAGATCACCAGCGGCGCGCTGTCGCCGACGCTGGGCTACCCGATCGCCATGGCGTATGTAGACCGGGAGCACGCCGAGCCCGGCACCGCGCTGTCCGTCGACATCCGGGGCCGCGTCGAGCCGGTCGAGGTCGTCGCCCTGCCCTTCTACTCCCGAGCCTGAGAGGCCCCCGAACGATGAGCACCATCCCCCAGAACCTGTCCTACACCAAGGAACACGAGTGGCTGTCGGTCAACGACGGCGTCGCGACGGTGGGCATCACCGCGTTCGCGGCCGGCTCGCTCGGCGACATCGTGTTCGTGCAGCTGCCCGGCGTCGGCGACACGGTCACCGCCGGCGAGGTGTTCGGCGAGGTCGAGTCGACGAAATCGGTCAGCGAGCTGTACTCGCCGGTCAGCGGCGAGGTGGTGGCGGTGAACGAGACCACATCGGACACCCCCGAGGTCATCAACTCCGACCCCTACACCGAAGGATGGCTGCTGCAGGTGCGGCTCTCGGGCGACGTCCCGGAGCTGCTCGACGCGTCCGCGTACGCCGAGCTGACCCAGGAGAACTGATGACCGCCCCGTTCGACGCCCATCTGTCCGAAGTGGACCCCGAGGTCGCCGCCGCGGTGGCCGCGGAGCTGGACCGCCAGCAGTCGACGCTCGAGATGATCGCCTCGGAGAACTTCGCGCCGGTCGGCGTGCTCGAGGCGCAGGGCTCGGTGCTGACCAACAAGTACGCCGAGGGCTACCCGGGCCGCCGCTACTACGGCGGCTGCGAGCACGTCGACGTCGTCGAGCAGCTCGCGATCGACCGGGCCAAGGCGCTGTTCGGCGCGGAGCACGCGAACGTGCAGCCGCACTCGGGCGCGCAGGCGAACGCGGCGGCGATGTTCGCGGTGCTGAAGCCGGGCGACACGATCCTCGGCCTCGACCTCGCGCACGGCGGCCACCTGACGCACGGGATGAAGATCAACTTCTCCGGCAAGCTGTACAACGTGGTCGCCTACCACGTCGACAAGGAGACCGGGATCGTCGACGTCGCCGAGATCGAGCGGCTGGCGGTCGAGCACAAGCCGAAGCTGATCGTGGCCGGCTGGTCGGCCTACCCGCGCCAGCTCGACTTCGCCGAGTTCCGCCGGATCGCCGACCTGGTCGACGCCAAGCTGATGGTCGACATGGCGCACTTCGCCGGCCTCGTGGCCGCCGGGCTGCACCCGTCGCCGGTGCCGCACGCGGACATCGTCACGACCACCACGCACAAGACCCTCGGCGGCCCGCGCGGCGGGCTGATCCTGTGCCGCCAGGAACTGGCGAAGAAGATCAACTCGGCGGTGTTCCCCGGCCAGCAGGGCGGTCCGCTGGAGCACGTCATCGCGGCCAAGGCGGTGGCGCTGAAGATCGCCGCGACCGACGGGTTCCGCGAGCGCCAGGAGCGCACCCTGGAAGGCGCGAAGATCCTCGCCGACCGGCTGTCGCGCACCGACTGCGCCGAGGCGGGCGTCCGCGTCCTCACCGGCGGCACCGACGTGCACCTGGTGCTGGTCGACCTGGTGAACTCCCAGCTCAACGGGCAGGAGGCGGAGGACCGGCTGCACTCGGTCGGGATCACTGTCAACCGCAACGCGGTGCCCTTCGACCCGCGTCCGCCGATGGTCACCTCGGGCCTGCGGATCGGCACCCCGGCGCTGGCCACCCGCGGTTTCGGCGCCGACGACTTCGCCGAGGTCGCCGACATCATCGCCGAGACCCTGAAACCGGACTTCGACGAGGCCGCCCAGCAGGCGCTGCGGGGCCGCGTGGAGCTGCTGGCCAAGAAGCACCCGCTGTACGCGGACCTGAACCGATGAGCGCGCAGCCCGAGGGGCGGAAGTTGTTGCGGCTTGAGGTGCGCAACAGCGAGACGCCGATCGAGAAGAAGCCGTCGTGGATCAAGACGCGGGTGCGGATGGGTCCGGAGTTCACCGAACTCAAGGGTCTGGTGCGCCGCGAAGGTCTCCACACCGTCTGTGAGGAGGCGGGTTGTCCCAACATTTACGAGTGTTGGGAGGACCGGGAGGCGACGTTCCTGATCGGTGGTGACCAGTGCACGCGGCGGTGTGATTTCTGTCAGATCGACACCGGGAAGCCTGCTGAGCTGGACCGGACGGAGCCGCGGAAGGTCGCCGAGAGCGTGCAGGCGATGGGTTTGCGGTATTCGACGATCACCGGTGTGGCCCGGGATGACCTCGCCGACGGCGGTGCGTGGCTGTATGCGGAGACGGTGCGGCAGATCCACGCGTTGAACCCGGGCACGGGTGTGGAGCTGTTGATTCCGGATTTCAATGCGGAGCCGGAGCAGTTGGCGGAGGTGTTCGGGTCGCGTCCGGAGGTGTTGGCGCACAACGTGGAGACGGTGCCGCGGATTTTCAAGCGGATCCGTCCCGGGTTCCGGTACGCGCGGTCGTTGGATGTGATCACGCAGGCTCGGGCGGCGGGGTTGGTGACGAAGTCGAACCTGATCCTGGGCATGGGCGAGACCCCCGAGGAGGTCGGGGTCGCCTTGCAGGACCTCTACGACGCCGGGTGCGAGATCATCACGATCACCCAGTACCTGCGCCCGTCGCCGCGGCATCACCCGGTCGACCGGTGGGTCAAACCGGAAGAGTTCGTGGAGCACGCGAAAACCGCTGAGGCGATCGGGTTCCCGGGTGTGATGGCGGGGCCACTGGTGCGGTCGTCCTACCGCGCGGGCCGGTTGTACGCGCAGACCAAGGCCCACCGGGGCGAGGAATTGCCGGAGAACCTCGCCCACCTGACCGCCGAAGGACCGGCGGCGCAAGAAGCCAGCAGCGTGCTGGCGAGGAACTAAGAGAAGGGGCGGATCAATGGCGATCAGCGTCTTCGACCTGTTTTCGATCGGCATCGGGCCGTCGAGTTCGCACACGGTCGGCCCGATGCGGGCGGCCAAGACCTTTGTGGACGGTCTGGTCGAGGACGGCGTGCTGGACACGGTCGCGCGGGTGCAGGCCGAGCTGTTCGGCTCCCTCGGCGCGACCGGATTCGGGCACGGCAGCGACAAGGCGGTGCTGCTCGGGCTTTCCGGCGAGCGGCCGGAGGAAATCGACACCGACACGGTGCCCGCCAAGGTCGCGGCGATCCGGGAGTCCGGGCGGCTGACGGTCGGCGGGACGCATTCGGTCGCGTTCTCCGAGGACACCGACCTGACGATGCACCGGCGGAAATCCCTGCCCGCGCATCCGAACGGAATGGTGTTCCGGGCCTTCGCCGCGGACGGTTCGCTGCTGCGGGAACGGACGTACTACTCCGTCGGCGGCGGTTTCGTCCGCGACCAGTCGTACGAGACCGACCCGGTTTTCGTGGAGGATTCCACGCCGGTGCCGTACCCGTTCCGTACCGGGGCGGACCTGCTGAAGCATTGCGCGGACACCGGCCTGCCGATCAGCGAGATCATGCTGCGGAACGAGCTTTCCTGGCGCAGCCGCGAGGAAATTCGGGACGGCTTGCTGCGGATCTGGCAGGTGATGGCCGAGTGCGTGCGGAACGGGTACACGCACGAGGGCGTGCTGCCTGGCGGGTTGAAGGTGCCGCGGCGTGCCAAGTCGTTGCACGACAAGCTGCTCGCTGAAGACGGCGCGGACGACCCGTTGTACGCCATGGACTGGGTCAGCCTGTACGCGCTCGCAGTCAACGAGGAAAACGCCGCGGGCGGGCGCGTGGTCACTGCTCCCACCAACGGCGCGGCGGGGATCATTCCGGCGGTTTTGCATTACTACCAACGGTTTGTGCGCGGATCTTCGGACGACGGCATCGTCACGTTCCTGCTCACTGCCGGCGCGATCGGCTCGATCCTCAAGCAGACCGGCTCGATCTCGGGCGCCGAGGTCGGCTGCCAGGGCGAGGTCGGTTCGGCGTCGGCGATGGCGGCTGCCGGACTGACCGAAGTGCTGGGCGGATCGCCCGCGCAGGTCGAGAACGCGGCCGAGATCGGGGTCGAGCACCACCTCGGCTTGACGTGCGACCCGGTGGGCGGGCTGGTGCAGATCCCGTGCATCGAACGCAACGCCGTCGGTGCGTCGAAGGCGATCCACGCCGCACGGATGGCGATGCGCGGCGACGGAAGCCACGTGGTGACGCTGGACAAGGCGATCAAGACCATGCGCGAAACCGGCGCGGACATGTCGGTGAAGTACAAGGAAACCGCGCGCGGCGGGTTGGCCGTGAACGTCATCGAGTGCTGATTTTCGTTCCGGGAAGGGCTTTTCGAGGGAATCAGATTCCTTCGAGGAGCCCTTCCCGGCGTTTCGGGGCCGCGAGCCGCAAGCCCAGTTCGATGAGCCACCAGCCGAACCGTTGCCGGACGGGCGCGCGAGTCGTCGGCGAATAGCGGACGCCCGCGACGGCGCGCAGTTCGTCTTGCCGGGCCGCGGCGTATTCGGGCAGGAACGGGTGCATCAGGATTCCCCCTCGGACGTGGTTTCGGCGGCGGAGCGCGGGAACGCCGCCCAGTGCGTGATCACCGACTCGTCGCCGGGGCGGGCCGGGCGGCGGTAGCGCTCGATCACGGCCCCGAGTTCTTCGGCCATCTGCCGGGTTTCGTCGGCCGTGAGAGTCAGCATGGTGCTGCTGAGCGTCGCGCTGTCGCGCCATTCGTCAGCCCAGCGCGGCAGTTCGGCGACGAACCGGGACTGTTCGCGATAGCGCTGGTCCACGTGGTGGTGCAGGAAGGCCATGAGCGAGCCGGCCATCTCCGGGTGATGCACGAAGTCCGCCGCGCTCGTCCGGGTCGAATCCTGCGCCGCCTTCCACCAGCGTTCGCGCTTCGAGCCCCGGCCGGAGTCCTCCACGACCAACCCGGTTTCGGCGAGTTGCCGCAGGTGCCACGACGTGGTGCCGGAGCTTTCCCCGACGCGCTTGGCCAGCCCGGTCGCGGTGGCCGGGCCGTCGAGGGTCAGCAGGTCGAGCAGTTCCATCCGCAGCGGATGCGCCAGGGCGCGCAGGGTTTGCGCGTCGATCTGGCGAGTGCGGCGTTCGTCGGGCATGTCTCGTACCCTAGACCACAGAGAACTCTTTGCAAAGAATTCTCTGCAATCAGGGAGCATAGAATCGGACAGGTGGAGTCGACCTCGGTGGTGAGCGCGAACGCGGCCCTGTTCCGGCCGGTGCGGGCCGGGAACGCCTTCGAGGAGACCGTCGAGCGGCTGTTGCAGGCGATCCGGCTCGGGGTGGTCGGCGCGGGGGACCGGTTGCCCTCCGAGCGCGAGCTGGCCGAACGGCTCGGCGTGAGCCGGGTGACGCTGCGGGAGGCGATTCGCGCGCTGGCCGACGCCGGGTACGTCGAGTCGCGGCGCGGGCGGTACGGCGGCACGTTCGTGAACGAGAACCTGCCGGAGCCCGCGGAACGCGCGACCGGCGAGGTGGACGCGGCCGGGCTGGAAGACGCGCTGTGCCTGCGGCATGTGCTGGAAACCGGCGCCGCGGAGGCGGCCGCGGCGCGGACGTTGAGCCCGGCCGACCGCCAGCATCTCACCGGCACGCTCGCGGAAGCGTCGGCGGCCAGCCTCGCCGACTACCGGCGCAAGGATTCCCGGCTGCACCTGGCGATCGCCGAGGTGACCGCGTCCGCGTCGCTGACCAGCACGGTCGCCGACGCGCGGACCCGGGTCAACCAGCTGCTCGACCGGATCCCGCTGCTCGAACCCAATCTGGAGCATTCGAACGCGCAGCACGAGGCGATCGTCGACGCGATCCTGGCCGGCGATCCGGTGGCCGCGCGGCAGGCGATGGCCGAACACGTCGAGGGCACGGCGTCGTTGCTGCGCGCCTTCCTCTCGTGAGCAATTCACCGGGTCGACAGAACCTTGTCACTGGTTCAGTCGTCCTTCAATCGTGGAGTCAGCCTCGGAGAGTGACCAATCCGCTGGTACCCGTCGCCGGTGGCGCCGTATCCGCAGGGGTGCTTATTACCTGACCGGGTTCGCGATCGGCGTGCCTCTGATCGCCTTCTGGATCGCCTACCTGCTGATGGACGTCCGCAGCCCGCGGGACGTGCTCGCCTCGCTCGGCAAGACGGTCACGCTGAAGTACGCCGACGGCAGCGAGCTGGTGCGCGTCGTGCCCCCGGGCGGCGACCGGCGGTTCGTGCCGTTCGACCAGATCCCGCAGAAGCTGCGGGACGCGATCGTCGCCACCGAGGACCCGACGTTCTGGGCCAACTCCGGCTTCGACCCGACCGGGATCGGCCGCGCGTTCCTGACCGGCGTCGGCGGCGGGTCCGGGATCACCCAGCAGTACATCAAGAAATCGACCGGCGACGAGGATTCGACGCTCTGGCGGAAAATGCAGGAGCTCGTGCTCGCCACGAAGATCACCCAGGAACAGAGCAAGGAACAGATCTTCGAAAGCTACGTCAACATCATCTCTTTCGGCCGCAACACTTTCGGCCCGGCCGCGGCGATGAACGCGTACTTCGGCCGTCCGCTCGACAACACCATCACCTGGAGCGAAGCCGCTTTCCTGGCCGGGATGATCCAGTCTCCGTCGGTGCACGATCCGGCGGTTTCCGGGGACGAGCACGCGGCTAAGCGCTGGCGGTATGTGCGGGACAAGCTGGTCGAGCGCGGTTATCTGAAGAATGCCGACGGCATGGCTTATCCGGGCGCGGAGATCAAACCGCCCGCGGAGACGCGGGTGAGCCTGAGCTACGACCAGTACCATCTCAAACAGCGGGTGCTCACCGAACTGGAGACGGCCGGGTTCTCGCTTTCCCGCTTGCAGCAAGGAAATCTCACCGTTCAGACCACTCTGGACCCAGGCTTGCAGACCGCCGCGCACGCCGCGCTGAGCGACCGGTTGAAGGGTGAGCCAGCGGAGTTCCGCGGCGCACTGGTGGCCGTCGACCCGACGAACGGTGCGGTGCGCGCGTACGACGGCGGCAACAACGGCGTCCGGGATTATGCGGCAACCGGCCATCCGCTGGGCTCGGCGTTCTACCCGTTCACCGCGGCGGCCGGGCTGAAGAACGGGATGTCGCTGGACGAGAAAGTAGCTGCTCCCAAAGAGATTCTGTACCTCGGCGAGAAGTTCGACTATCCGCCGAAATGCCCGCAGCCCTGCACCTTGCGCAGTGCGCTGGCCTCGGGCGCGGACACGCCGTTCATCACGGTCTCCAAGAAGGTCGGCGTCGACGAAGTGAGCGCGGCGGCCCGTTCGGCGGGAATTCCGGACGAGGTGGACGGCACGCCGACGATGCGCGAACAGGACGGCGCCACGATTGGCTCGGGCATCGTCGTCGGCCGGTACCCAATGCGCCCGCTCGACGTCGCCGGGGCGTACGCGACCTACGCCGCCAACGGAATGCGCGCGCCGGTGCATTTGGTGGACAAGGTGCTCGACCGGTCCGGGAAAGTCGTGTGGCAGCACGAAAGCGAGCCGGTCTCGGCGGTTCCGGAGAAGGTCGCACAGGACGTGACTTCCGTGCTGAGGACGACCCTGCCGGACGGCCGCCCGGCGGCTCTGCGCACGGGCGAGTTCGAACGCGGCAACTCGCGAGACAACCAGGACGCCTGGGCAGTCGGCTACACACCCCAACTGGCAACGGCGGTGTGGCTCGGTTCTGACGACAACCGAAAGCTGCTCGACGCGGACGGCAAGAAGGTGACCGGTTCGTCGGCGCCGGCGAACGTGTGGCGGTCCTTCATGGCCCGCCGGTGAATCAAGCCGCCCGGCGGCTGACCTTCGGAATCACCATCGGGCTCCCGCTCTCCGGGCACTCCATCACCCGGCACGGCAGCTCGAAGATCCGCTCCACGTTCTCCGCCGTCACGACCTCCTCCGGCGTCCCGGTGGCCAGCACCTTCCCGTCGCGCATCGCGATCAGGTGGGTCGCGTACCGGGCCGCGTGGTTGAGGTCGTGCAGCACCGCGACCAGCGTGCGGCCCTGTTCGCTGTGCAGCGTCGCGCAGAGGTCCAGGATGTCGAGCTGGTGCGCGATGTCCAGGTACGTCGTGGGCTCGTCGAGCAGCAGCAGGTCGGTCTGCTGGGCCAGCGCCATCGCCATCCAGACGCGCTGGCGCTGCCCGCCGGACAGCTCGTCCACCATCCGCTCGGCGAGGTCGTCGACGCCGGTCGCGCGCATCGCGTCGGCGACTACCATCGCGTCCTCTCGGGACCATTGGCGCAGCAGTTTCTGGTGCGGGTACCGGCCGCGTGCGACGAGGTCGGACACGGTGATCCCGTCCGGCGCGATCGAGCTTTGCGGCAGCAGGCCGAGCCTCCGCGCGACCTCCTTCGCGCCGTAGCTGGAGATCACCTCGCCGTCGAGGTAGACCGAGCCCGCGCGCGGCTTCAGCATCCGGGCGAGCGCGCGCAGCAGCGTCGTCTTGCCGCAGGCGTTGGGGCCGACGATGACCGTGAACGACTTGTCCGGGATGACCACGCCGAGCCGTTCGGCGACCGTGCGGCCGTCGTAGGCCAGCGTCAGGTTCTCGGCGTGCAGTCGGGTGCCTTCGCTCGTCAGTGCCACACAGGTAAGGCTAACCTAGTGACCCCCGTTCGGGGAGTTCCGTGGGTCGCATTAGCGAACAGTGACCGGCCGGTGCCATGATGCGTCCGGGAGAATCCCGGCAGAGCGAGGGTGGGATGGACGACTACCGCGTCGTCGCGGACGAACTCGCCGCCGACATCGAAGCCGGCCGGCTGCGGCCCGGCGACCGGCTGCCGCCGCAGCGCCGCTTCGCACGCGACCGCGGCATCGCCGGCTCCACCGCGGCCCGGGTGTACGGCGAACTCGTCCGCCGCGGCCTGGCGATCGGCGAGGTCGGCCGGGGCACCTTCGTGCGCGCGGCGAAGCCCGGCCCCGAACCGGCGCTGTCCGAACCTGGCGACGCGCGGGTCGACCTCGAGCTCAACTTCGCCGTGCTGCCAAGCCAATCGGCCAAACTGGCGCGAGCGCTCGAACCCGTGCTGCGCGCGGACGTCTTCACCGACGCCCTGCACCCGCTCGGCGCGGCGGGCACCAAAGCGGTCCGCGAGGCAGCGGTCGCGATGCTCGCTCGCGGGTCGTGGACGCCGGATCCGGACTCGGTGCTAGTCGCCGGAAACGGACGGCAGGGCATCGCCGCCGCGCTCGCCGCGTTCGTGCCGACCGGCGAACGGCTGGCGGTCGAATCCCTGACCTATCCGGTGGTCAAAGCCGCGGCGACCCGGCTGGGCATCGAACTGGTGCCGATCGAAACCGACGCGCACGGCCTGGTCCCGGCCGCGCTCGCGGCGAGCGCTCCGGTGCGCGCGCTGTACGTCCAGCCGACCCTGCACAACCCGCTCGGCACCACGATGCCGCCGCAGCGCCGCGCCGAACTGGCCGAGACCGTCCGCAGGCTGGACCTGCCGGTGGTCGAGGACGGCATCTACACGTTTCTCCGCCCGGACACCGAACCGCTCGCCGCGCTGATGCCGGAGCGGACGGTTTTCGTGGACAGCCTGTCGAAACGCGTAGCGCCCGGGCTCACCGCCGGATTCCTCGTGGTGCCGCCGCAGTGGGTCCCGCGACTGGCGAGCGCGATCCGATCGGGCGGCTGGGCGGCGTCCCGATTCTCCGTGGAGGCGGCGCGGCGGTGGATCACTGGTGGCGTGCTGGCGGAGGTCGAAGCGGCGAAGCGCGCCGACGCCGGGGTGCGGGCAAGGATCGTCGCGGAACGTTTGGCGGGATTCCAGGTGTACGGCGACGCCTCGGCTTATCACCGGTGGTGGGTGCTGCCGGAGCAGTGGCGGGCCGAGACCTTCGTGGCCGCCGCCGCCCGCCGGGGGATCGCGTTGTCCCCGGCGGCGGCGTTTTCGGTGGTGCCGGGACACGCGCCGAACGCGGTGCGGATCGCGGTGTCCGCGCCTTCGGAGGAGACGTTGGCGAGCGCGCTGGACGTGCTGGCCGAGTTGGCGAGCGAGTCACCGGACGACCTGCTGGTGGACTCGTGAGTGGTGATCCCGGTTAGAACCGGCATGAACACTCACGACCTCCTTCGCCACACCAGCCGCGTCAGCGTCGCCGCGACTTTCGCCGGGGCGGGCTGCCGGGGCCGCTTTTTGGCTTCCGGCGCGGATTCCGGCATCACCCGGTACACGAGATGCGCCGCGAACCGGGCGAGGTCAGGGGCTGCCAGCGAGGCCAGTTCCGCGGCTCGGCCCTCGGGAAGGCTCAGGATCTGCGGCCGCCGCTCGATCGCCTTCACCACCAGCGCCGCGGCGCGTTCCGGGGAACTCGCGGGCAGCCCGCGGTACGACCCGGTCGGCGCGATCATGTCGGTGCGCACCAACGGCATCCGGACCGACGAGAACGTGACGCCGTCGGACAGCGTCTCCCGCCCGGCGGTCAGGCCGAACTCCTCGAGCGCGGCTTTCGAGGCCAGGTAAGCGGAAAACCGCGGCGTGTCGGTCTGCAGGCCCTGCGTGGTGACGTTCACGACGTGGCCGAACCGGCGTTCGATCATCGAGGGCAGCAGGCCGAGGGTCAGCCGCACGGGGCCGAAGTAGTTGATGGCCATGGTGCGTTCGTAGTCGTGGAAGCGTTCCGTTGACAGCTGCACCGAGCGTCGAATGGACCGTCCGGCGTTGTTCACCAATACGTCCACCGCACCGTGGTCGGCGAGGACCGCCTTTACGAGACTGTCGACCGCTTCGCCGTCAGTGAGGTCGCACGGGTACGCCGCCGCTTCGCCGCCTGCTGCGGTGATCTCGCTACGCACGTCTTCGAGTTCTTCAGCACGCCGCGCGACGAGAAGCACCTTCGCACCGCGACGCGCGACAGCCAGCGCACTCGCGCGGCCAATGCCGGACGACGCACCGGTAATGAGGACAACGCGTCCTTCGAGCCCTGGACGGCGAGCGTGGTCCGGGTCGAGATGCGCGCGCCAGTAGCGGTAGAGCGGTTCGGCGTAGTCGCGAAGCTCGGGAAGGTGGACGCCGCTGCCGTACAGCTCCGAAGTGGTGCGCGCGGTGTCGAACTCCACCTCCATGTTCAGGTGGGGGAGTACTTCGAGGGGAATTCCCAGCTCGGTCAACACGGCGGCCCGCGTCGCCCGTCCAGTCGGCAGACGGTCCACAGCGGTCGCGAGCCGAGACGCTGTGCTGCGAAGCAGGCGAGACGGCACAGTCGTGCGTACGCGCGGCGCTCCGGCAACGCGGGCGAAGGCGTTGTAGACCTCGTGCAGCTTCTGCGGCCGCGGCGAAGCAAGGTGGTACGTACTGCCCGAAGGCGCTTCGCGGTGCATGAGGTTTTCCATCGCGGCGACGACGTAGTCGACCGGAACGAGGTTCGTGGCCCCGAGATTAGGGGCGACAAGCGGCAGCTGCTTCGGCAGCGCGGCGAGCCGCGAGATGGCGGGCAGGAAGTAGTACGGCCCGTCGATCTTGTCCATCTCGCCGGTGCGCGAATCGCCGACGACCGCCGAGGGCCGGTAGACGCGGAACGGCACGTCGGACTGCGCGCGGACCAGCTTCTCGGCCTCGAACTTCGTGGCGTGGTACGGAGAACTGAAGGACTGCCCGAGGTCGAAGTCGGCTTCGGTGAAGCGGCCGGCGTGATCGCCCGCGACGGCGATGGACGAAACGTGGTGCAGCAGCCGCGCCCCGGCGGCCGCGGCGAAGGCGAGCAGGTTCCGCGTGCCCTCGACGTTCGCGGCCCGGTTCGCCGCGTCGTCGGCGGTGAAGTCGTAGATCGCGCCGAGGTGGACGACGTGGTCGACCCCGTCGTAGCCGGCCGGGTCGAGGCCGAGCAGCGGTTCGGTGAGGTCGCCGACGGCGGGGACCAGGCGGTCGGCGTTCGGCCACTCCCGCGCGAGTTCGGCCAGGCGGTCGCGCGAGGTGTTGCGGACGAGCACGTGGACGGCGGTCGTGTCCCGCCGCGCGAGCAACCGGGCGACCAGGCGCTTTCCGAGGAAGCCCGTCGCGCCCGTGACGAAGTAGGTGGTCATGGCCGGCACCTTTCGGGGTCTGCGGGTGCCGACTCTACCTACTGATGAGTAGGAACGGTAGTTGTCAGTCGGTTCCGGTGCGGCGAGCCGACGTCGCGGTGGCCACCACGGCGTCGCGCAGGGCCGCGCGCAGCCGTCCGACCTCCAGCGGGCCCAGCACCGCCGCCTCTCCCGGCGGTGCGACCAGGACGACTTTGTCGTCGCTGCTCACGAACACCGTCACGTCGCGCCGCCGCCCCGCCAGGTCCCGGCAGCCGACCGTCCACTCGTTCCGCACCGCACTGTCGTCCCGCGCTGTCACGGCCTTCGCCCTCCGATCACGTAGTGCCCGTGTCCTTCGTGCGCGAGTGGGACCGGCGGCTTCGGGGCGGCTTACGCCGGTTCACCCGAATTGCCTACTGGCCGGTTTTCCACGGGGTGTGACCAGCCGCGTACCGGAGTAGCGTCGGCCACCGCACGCCGCGGGCACTCGGGAGGACGGATGTCGGAACCTCGGAAGATCGTCATCGTCGGATCAGGGCTGGCCGGCGCCACCGCGGCGGCCACCATTCGAGAACGCAGTCTCGACGGCGAAGTCCTGCTGCTCGGCTCCAGCCCGCACCGGCCGTACGAGCTGCCGCCGCTGTCGAAAGCAGTGCTGCTCGGCAACGCCGACGAACCCGACTGGGTGCGCGAAGAGGGCTACTGGGCCGAGAACGACATCAAGCTGCTCTCCGGCACCACGGCGACCCGGGTAGAACTGGGTGCGCGCCTCGTCCTCGACGACGCTGGAGGCGAACACCGCTACGACCGTCTTGTCTTAGCGACTGGCTCGCGCCCGCGGACATTGAAGGTGCCCGGCGGCGACCTGCCCGGCCTCTACACGCTTCGCACTCTCGATGACGCGCTGCGGCTGCGTGAGGCTTTCGAAGCAGCGAAGCGGGTACTGATCGTCGGCGCAGGCTGGATCGGCACTGAAGCCGCCGCGGCCGCGCGTACGCACGGCGCTGAGGTGACTGTGGTCGCTCCGGAGAAGCTGCCGCTCGCGAACGTCCTGGGCGACGAAGTGGCCGGTGCGTTCTACCGTCTGCACGAAGAACACGGCGTGCACTGGCGTCTCGGCGAAGGCGTCGCAGCGATCACCGGTGACACCTCAGCGACCGGCGTCCGACTGTCGAGTGGCGAAGAGCTGTACGCCGACGTTGTGCTCATCGCTGTGGGCGCTGCCCCCAGCGTCGAGCTGGCACACGCTGCCGGCCTGGAGCTGGCCGACGACGGCGGTGTCGATGTCGACGCAGGTCTGCGTACAGCGGCACCTGACGTGTACGCGATCGGCGATCTCGCTTCGCAGTTCCATCCGCGCTACGGCCGCCGCGTACGCGTCGAGCACTGGGCGACAGCGCGTACGCAGGGCGAGCACGTGGCAGTCAACCTCTTCGGCGCGAACGAGCCGTACCTGAACACTCCGTACTTCTTCTCCGACCAATACGACCCGGACCGCGGCGGCCCGGCGATCGGCTGCGAATACCGCGGCCTGGCGGTCTTGGACCGGGACCGCGTCGTAGTGCGCGGCGACCTCGCGGCTTACGACTTCACGGCGTTCTGGGTGACCCCGGACAATGAGGTTTCGGCCGCGCTGAACGTCAACCAGTGGGACGACGGGGACGCGCTGCAGAAGCTGGTCGACGAACGCATCGCGGTCACCGACGACCAGCTCCGGAGCGGGAATCTCGCCGACCTGGGCTGACCGCCAGCGTCGCGAACGACAGCAGGGCGAGCACCCCGAACCCGGCCATCACGGCGGTCATCGGAACCGCCGTGCCGGACCCGCCGAGCCCGACCAGCGGCGTCGCGATCCCGCCGATCGCGAACTGCAGCACTCCCAGCAGCGCCGACGCCGATCCCGCGGTGCGCGCGTGTGCGGCGAGCGCGAGGGAACTGGCGTTCGGGCTGATGATTCCGATGCAGGACACCATGAGCAGCAACGGAATCAGCAACGCGGGCAACGGAAGGTGCAGGATCGCCGCGGTCAGCGTGGCCAGGCCGGACAGCGTCGACACCGTCAGCCCGGTACGCAGCAGCGTCCGTTCAGGAAACCGGCCGACGAGCCATCCGTTGAGCTGCCCGGCAAGCACGATGCCGACGCCGTTGAGCCCGAAAACGACGCTGTATTCCTGCGGGCTGAGGCGGTAAACGTCCTGCAGCGCGAACGACGAACCCGAGATGTACGCGAATAGCGCGGCGAAGTTGAGCCCCGCCGTGAGCGCATAGCCGAGAAAGGTGCGATCGGCGAGCAGCCGCCCGTACGTACGAAGCACGCCGCCCAGCCGCGCCGGATGCCGCCGCTCGACCGGCAACGGCTCCGGCAGCGCGAACGCGACCGCGCCGAGCAGCAGCACGCCGAACCCGGTGAGGACGACGAACACGCCGCGCCAAGACGTGAACGTGAGCAGTTGACCGCCGAGCACCGGAGCGAGGATCGGCGCGAGCCCGTTGACGAGCAGGAGAAGCGAGAAGAACTTCGTCATCGCGGTGCCGGTGTAGAGGTCGCGGACGGCCGCGCGGGCGATCACGATCCCAGCCGCCGCGCCGAGCGCCTGGACGCTCCGAGCCGCGATCAGCAGTTCAACGCCAGGACTAGCCGCCGCCGCGACCGACCCGGCGATGTACAGCCCCAGCCCGGCCAGCAACGGCCGCCGCCGCCCCAAGGCATCCGACAACGGCCCAGCGACGATCTGGCCGACCGCCAGCCCGACGACGAACGCGGTGAGCGTCAGCTGGACGGTGGTGTCGGAGGCCTGGAAGTCGCCCGCCATCCGGGGGAGGGCGGGGAGATACATGTCGATGGAGAGCGGACCGAACGCGGAGAGGCCACCGAGGACGAGGAGCCGCCGGATCTTGCCCGGGGCCGGACGGTCGGGGAGGGTGGCCGGGTGATCGGCGGGGTGTTCCGTGGTGGGTGGGGTCGCGGTGGGGTGTTGGGCTGCGGAGTGGTCGGCCGTGGGGTGGTTGGGGGTGGGATGTTCCGTGCCGGAAGGGCCCGCACCGGAATGTTCGGCTGCGGGTTGGTCCGGCGTCGGGTGGTTCGCTGTGGAGTGATCGGCTGTGGGGTGGTTGACGGCGGAATGCTCCGCGCTGGATGGAGCCGCGGTGGGGTGTTGGGCGGCGGGTTGGTCCGGCGTGGGGCGGTCCGCTGTGTAGTGGTCGACGCTGGAATGCTCCGTGCTGGATGGGGTCGCCGCGGAGTGATCGGCTGCGGAGTAATCCGTCGTGGGTCGGTTCGCGGTGGGGTAGTCGACGGTGGAATGTTCCGTGCCGCAAGGGCCCGCAGCGGAGTGATCGGCTGCGGAATGGTCCGTCGTAGGTCGGTCCGCTGTGGAGTGATCCGCAGCGGAGTGGTCGGACGTGGAGTGGTGGGTGGCGGAATGCTCCATGTCGAGAGAGCCGTCAGCGGAATATTCACCTGCGGAATGATCCGACGTCCCCCGGCTCACCCTGGACCGATCGGCCCCGGAGCGCCCAACCCCCGAACGCCCCGGCGCCGAGCGATCCGCAGACCCCCGCGGCAGATTGTCCTCCGACGGCGATTCCCGTTCAGCGGCACACAACGATCTCGCCGCACCGCCGGGATGCCGCTCGTCCGGCCCTGTCGTGTCTTCCGTCCCCATCCGCGCCGCACCGTCTCCTCCGTCGTGGCGGGACCTCCCCGCCACGACGAGTGTCCGTTATCCGCCCGGCAGCCCGGTGATCGGATCAATTTCCGCAGCAAATCCTCCTTCCCTCTAGATCTGCCCGCCACCTGTGCGCTATACATCGGATGTATCACGTGAACGGTGTCGAGAGAGGGGTTCGTCCGTGCGGTTTGTGCGTCTCGGGGCAGCGGGGGCTGAGCGTCCGTTCGTCCGTGCCGGTGACGGCACCCTCCACGACCTCTCCGGGGTCACGCCGGACATCGACGGCGCGTTCCTCTCCGGCGACGGCCCGGCCAAGGCCGCGCGGGCGCTCGAAGCCGGGGAGCTGCCGGTCGCCGACGAGGCCGGGCTGCGGGTCGGCGCGCCGATCGCCGCGCCGGGCAAGATCGTCTGCATCGGGATGAACTACCGCCGCCACGCCGAGGAAACCGGCGCGGCCGTGCCGACCGAACCGGTGCTGTTCATGAAAGCCCCCGACGTCATGGTCGGACCGTTCGACGAGGTGCTGATCCCGCGCGGCTCCACGGCCACCGACTGGGAGGTCGAACTCGGCGTCGTCATCGGGAAAACCGCCCGCTACCTGGAAAGCGCGGACGAAGCGCTGGCGCACGTCGCCGGGTATGTCGTGTCCAACGACGTCTCCGAGCGCGATTTCCAGCTGCACCGCGGCGGCCAGTGGGACAAGGGCAAGAACTGCGAGACCTTCAACCCGCTCGGCCCGGAGCTGGTGACCGCCGACGAGATCCCCGACCCGCAGGCGCTCGGCCTGCGCACCTGGGTCAACGGCGAGAAGGTGCAGGATTCGTCCACAAAGGACATGGTGTTCGGCGTCGCCGAGATCATCCATTACCTGAGCCAGTTCATGGTGCTGCGCCCCGGCGACCTGATCAACACCGGCACCCCGGAGGGCGTCGCGCTCGGGCAGCCCGAACCGAAGCCGTACCTGCGCGCGGGCGACGTCGTCGAACTGGAAATCGACGGCCTCGGCAAGCAGCGCCAGACTTTCGGGCAGGCCTGACATGGCGAAAATCGTGGCTATGGAGGTCCGGGACGTCCGTTTCCCGACGTCGCGCGACCTCGACGGTTCGGACGCGATGAACCCGGATCCGGACTATTCGGCGGCTTACGTCGAACTGCACACCGACGCCGGGCCGGACGGTTACGGCCTCGCGTTCACCATCGGCCGCGGCAACGACGTGCAAGCCGCCGCGATCCGTGCGCTGGCACCGCATGTGGTCGGCCGTGACGTGCCGGAAGACGCGGAAGCGCTCGGCGACCTTTCGCGAGCGTTGGTCGGCGACTCGCAATTCCGTTGGCTGGGACCGGAAAAAGGCGTGGCGCACATGGCGATCGGTGCGATCGTCAACGCCGCGTGGGACCTCGCCGCACGACGTGCCGGGCTTCCCTTGTGGAAGTTCGCTTCGCGGATGACGCCGGAAGATCTGGTGTCCCTTGTGGACTTCCGCTACCTGTCCGACGCGCTCACCGAACAGGAAGCGCTCGACATCCTGCGTGCCGCCGAATTCGGGAAAGCCGAACGGATCGCCAAACTCGAGGCCGAGGGATATCGCGCGTACAGCACGTCGGCGGGCTGGCTCGGTTACTCCGACGCGAAACTCGTGCGGCTGGCCGAACAGGCTGTCGCCGACGGTTTCGAGATGATCAAGTTGAAGGTCGGCGGGAATCTCGAGGACGATGTCCGGCGAATGAAACTGGCGCGCGAGACTGTCGGTGCGGGAATCCGGATCGCGGTCGACGCGAATCAGCGCTGGGACGTCGCGACGGCGGTGTCGTGGATGACCGCGCTGGCACCGTTCGATCCATATTGGATTGAAGAGCCGACCTCGCCGGACGACGTTCTCGGCCACGCAGCCATCGCGAAGGCGCTCGCACCGATCAAGGTCGCCACCGGCGAACACGTGCAGAACCGCGTGGTATTCAAGCAATTGCTGCAGTCCGGTGCGATTGACGTGCTGCAGCTGGACGCCGCACGCGTCGGCGGAGTGAACGAGAATCTCGCGATCCTGTTGCTGGCGGCCAAATTCGGCGTTCCGGTGTGTCCGCACGCCGGCGGAGTCGGGTTGTGCGAGCTGGTGCGGCATCTGTCCATGTTCGACTTCGTGGCAGTGTCCGGTTCGGACGAAGACCGCACCATCGAATGGGTAGACCACCTGCACGACCACTTCACCGATCCGGCCGTCGTGCGCGACGGCCGGTACCTCGCCCCGACCGCACCGGGCTTTTCCGCGCGCATGCACGACGCTACGCTGCGCCGGTTCAGTTTCCCGGACGGTCCTGAATGGACGGAGAACGCGCAGTGAGCGAATTCGACGGCTTGGTCGCCGCGGTCACCGGCGGCGCTTCGGGCATCGGCCTGGCCACGGCGAACCTGCTGGCCCAGCGCGGCGCGAAGGTGGCCGTGCTCGACCTCAAGACCGACGAGGTGCCCGAGCCGCTGGCCGGATTCCGCTGCGATGTCACGTCCGACGCCGAGGTGCGTGCCGCGGTCGACGCGGTGGCCGAACGCTTCGGCCGGCTCGACATCCTGATCAACAATGCGGGAATCGGTGCCCAGGGCGACGTCACCGCGAATGACGACGACGAATGGCACCGCGCGTACGACGTGAACGTGGTCGGAATGGTGCGTACGGCGCGAGCTGCCTTGCCGCACTTGAAAAACTCGCCCGCGGCGGCAGTCGTGAACACCTGCTCGATCGCCGCGTGGGCCGGGTTGCCCGCGCGGGCGCTGTACTCGGCCACGAAGGGCGCGGTGCTGTCGCTGACCCTCGCGATGGCCACCGACCACCTGCCGGACCGGATCCGCGTCAACTGCGTGTGCCCCGGAACCGCGGACACTCCGTGGGTCGGCAGGCTGCTCGACACCGCAGCGGACCCGGAGGCGGAACGGAAGGCGCTCGCCGCCCGCCAGCCGATGGGGAGGCTGGTGACCGCGGACGAGGTCGCGAACGCGATCGCGTACCTGGCCAGCCCGCTTTCGGCATCGACTACCGGCACCGCGCTCGCGGTGGACGGCGGCATGTACGGCCTGCGCCCGCGCGGACCCGTGCAGAACTGATCTGCTTAGCCAACAAGGCCTGTCATCAAGGAGGATGCGGTGCGTACGAAGGTGATCCGGCTGGCCGCCGCGGTGGCCGCCTGCGGTTTGGTGCTCGGTGCGTGCGGGTCCACTAAGGACAAACCGGCGGCAGCGGCGAGCGGCGGCGGCACCGGCAAGGTCGGGGCGACCCTGCCCCTGCTGACCTCGCCGTTCTGGCAGGCCTACAACAAATACGTGCCGCAGATGGCGAAGGAGCAGGGGCTCGACGCGCTGCCGACGGTGAACGCCGACAGCGATCCGGCCAAGCTCATCACGGACATCGGCACGCTGCTCAGCCAGGGCGTGAAGGGACTCGTCGTCACGCCGCTCGACTCGGCCGCGGTCGTCGCCGGGCTGAAACAGGCTGAGAACAAGGGCGTTCCGGTGGTCGCGGTGGACGTCGCGCCGGAAAGCGGCAAGGTCGCGATGGTGGTTCGGGCGGACAACAAGGCCTACGGAACCAAGGCGTGCGAAGAAATCGGCAAGCGCGTGAAGAGCGGCAAGGTCGTTCAGGTGATGGGCGACCTCGCGTCGGTCAACGGCCGTGACCGGTCGGCGGCGTTCCGCGAGTGCATGAAGCAGAAATACCCGGATGTCAAGGTGCTCGAGGTCGCCGCCGAATGGAAGGCGGACAAGGCTTCGTCCGGTTTGGACAGTCTGCTGACCGCGAACCCGGACATCAAGGGCGTGTACATGCAGGCCGGCGGGGTTTACCTCGCGCCGACCGAGCAGGCGCTCAAGCGCAAGAACCTGTTCTTCCCGGTCGGCGACCCGAAGCACGTGGTGCTGGTGAGCAACGACGGCATCCCGCAGGAGCTGACCGCGATCCGCAACGGCGAACTGGACGCGACCGTCTCGCAGCCTGCCGACGCCTACGCCAAGTACGGCATGTACTGGCTCAAGAAGGCGATGGCGGGCGAGACGTTCAAACCCGGCCCGACCGACCACGACTCCACGATCGTCGAGATCAGCCCTGGCATCCTGGAAGACCAGCTGCCCGCGCCGGTCGTGACCAAGGACAACGTGGACGACAAAGCGTTGTGGGGTAACAACCTGTGAGCGCGCCGGTAGTGCAGGCGGACGGCGTCGGGAAGCGGTACGGGCCTACCGTGGCGCTGCACGACGTCAGCCTCACCGTGCGGCCCGGCGAGTCACACGCACTCGTCGGCCGCAACGGGGCGGGCAAGTCCACGCTGGTGTCCATCCTCACTGGACTGTCCGAAACGGACACTGGCAGCGTTTCCTTCGGCGGGGTACCGGCGCCTCCGCTGTCCAAACAGGACGACTGGAAGGCGCGCGTGGCGTGCGTGTACCAGCACGCGATGGTGGTGCCGCAGCTGACGGTCGCGGAGAATCTGTTCCTGAACCGGCAAGCTCAGGGCGGTTTCGCGATCGGCTGGAAGAAGCTGCGCCGGCAAGCGCGGGAGCTGCTGGACTCGTGGGACGTCCGGGTCGATGTGGACACTCCGGCTGGCGAACTGTCCGTTGAGGACCGTCAGTTCGTCGAGATCGCCCGCGCGTTGAGTTACGGTGCCCGGTTCATCGTGCTGGACGAACCGACCGCGCAGCTGGACAGTCAGGCCATCGAGCGGCTTTTCGCGCGCATGCGGCAGATGCAGGAAAACGGCGTCACCTTCCTGTTCATCTCGCACCACCTGCACGAGGTTTACGAGGTGTGTCAAGCGGTTACCGTCCTGCGCGACGCTCGGCATGTGCTCACCGCGCCCGTCGAGGAGGTCAGCCGCGCAGCGCTGGTCGATGCGATGACAGGGGAACAGGGCGGCCTGGCCGTGCGCGACGCAGCCACCCGTGACCCGCTTGCGGTCGACGCCGAAGAGGTGCTCGCCGTGGATGGGTTGTCTGGCGACGGCTTCCACGACGTCTCCCTCCGCGTCCACCGCGGCGAGGTCGTCGGTCTCGCCGGGAGCAACGCGAGCGGCAAACATCAGGTGGCCGAGACGGTCTACGGCCTGCGCGCGCCCACCTCAGGAACCGTTTCAGTGAACGGAAAACGCCTGCCTTCGGGCGACATTCCCGCCGCCCTGCGCGCGGGAATCGGCTGTGTCCCCCGGGACCGGCACCACGAAGGCCTGGTGCTGGAACACTCCATTATGGACAACGCGACGCTGTCCGTGCTCGATCGGATGGGCCGCGGCGGCTTGGCGTCCCCGAAGGTCCGCCGCGAACGCGGAGCGCGCGCCCTGACCGACTACGACATCGTGGCGGCCAGCCCGGACCAGCCGGTTTCGGATCTGTCCGGCGGGAACCAGCAGAAAGTCGTGCTCGCCCGGGCATTGGAGAGCGATCCGCGCGTGGTGGTGCTGATCAACCCCACCGCGGGAGTGGATGTGAAGTCGAAGGAGGCCCTGCTCGCGGTCGTGGACCGCGTGCGGGCCGAGGGGAAGGCGGTGCTGCTCGTGAGCGACGAGCTGGACGACCTGCGCCTGGCCGACCGCGTGCTGGTGTTGCGCGCCGGCGAGGTGGCCGCCGTTCACCAGGCCGGCTGGTCCGACGGGGACCTGGTGGCGGATATCGAAGGAGTCGGGCTCCATGACTGACCTGATGAGCGACCCGCAGACGGCGCTGCCCGCGGTACGGGCGAAGCGCCGGAAGTCGGCGTGGCTGCGCGAACTGGCGCTGCTGCCCGCGCTCGTGGTGGTGTTCGTGATCGGCGGGCTGATCAGCGACACGTTCTTCACCTTCGACAACATCATCAGCATCCTTTCCGCGGCGGCGGCGTTGTCGCTGGTCGTGCTGGGCGAATCGCTGGTGCTGCTGACCGGCAAGTTCGACCTGTCGCTGGAATCCACGATGGGCATCGCCCCGGCGATCGGCGCGATGCTGGTCATCCCGGCGGCGTCGTCCGGCTTCGGCACCGAATGGCCCTCAGTGCTCGGCCTGGTCGCGATCCCCGTGGTCGGAGCCCTGATCGGGTTCGTGAACGGCTTCCTGATCGTGAAGCTGAAGCTCAACGCGTTCATCGTGACGCTGGCGATGCTGACGGTCCTGCGCGGAACCCAGATCGGCACGACGAACGGCAAGACGCTGTTCGACCAGCTGGACGCGTTCACCGCGCTGGCGACGACGACGTTCGCCGGACTCCCGATGTCGGTCTGGCTAGCGGCGGCGCTGTTCGTCCTCTTCGGACTGGGCCTGCGCTACCACCGAGTCGGCCGCTCGCTGTACGCGATCGGCGGCAACCGAGAAGCGGCGCGGGCCGCGGGAATCCGGGTAGACCGCATCTCGTGGGCGGTCTTCGTGGTGGCCGGAGTCCTGGCTGCGATCGGAGGCCTCGCGTACACCGGCTACGTCGGCGCACTGGGCGCCGACCAGGGCGACGGCCTGATCCTGCAGGTCTTCGCCGCAGCGGTGATCGGCGGCGTCTCCCTGGACGGCGGCCGAGGCACCCTGGTCGGCGCACTGACCGGGGTCCTGCTGCTGCAGTCGGTGGACAGCCTGCTGCGCATCGCCCAGGTCCCGGCGGAATGGCTGAAGGCGATTTACGGGGGGATCATTTTGATCGCTCTGATCATCAGCCGGTATGCCGGCGGAAAGCCCCAGACCTGATCGGTGGAGGTTCGGTGATCATCCGACCTTCTTGGTGCACAAGCTCGGGCGGCTTCGCGCCTGGTGCGGTGGTTGGCTGGTCGGGTGGCGCGGTCGTTGGCTGGTGGGCTGGTGTGGTTGGTCCGGGTGGCTCGCTGGCTGGCACGGTTGGCCGGTCGGGTGGCGTTGTCCGCCGGGGTAGCTCGGTGACTGGTCTGGCCATTGGCCGATTGGCTGGCGCGGTCGGTCTGAGTGGCTCGCTGGCCGGTGTGGTGATCGGCCGGTCGGATGGCGCGGTGACCGGTGCGGTGGATGGCGTCGCGAGGAAGCTCGTGAAGGGCCCCTTCATCCCGCCAGCCGGCGAACGAGTTTCCTGCGTTTCGGCCCTGCGCGTACGACGGGTCCTTTCGCCTTTCCGGGTTCGGCACTCGCCGTTCCCCGCCGCACGATCGACGCGAAAGTCCCCCTCGCTCCAGCTAGGTGGGAGCGAGGGGTCCCTTCGCTTCGAGCGTCCTGACGTGAAGGGCCCCTTCATCACCGCCGGGCAGGCGCGAAAGTCCCCGTCACGCCAATCGGGCACGAGCGAGGGGTCCCTTCACTCCGAGCACCAAGGAATGAAGGGACCCCTCACCACAACAAGCCGTTCAGGAACTGCTGTCCGCTTAGGAACCGACGCCGTCCGCTCAGGAGGCAGCAGGCTCAGCCTCGTCGCCGGCCGCGGCGTCCTCGACCAGGGTGCTTCGCAGCCACTGTTCCACTCCGGCGACGTGCACCGTCGCCCACGAGCGGGCCAGTTCCGGTTCGCGTGCGGCGATCGCGTCGTAGATCGCGGCGTGTTGTTCCCGGGTCCGGGCTACCGCGCCCTCCTGGGTGAGGCCGCGCCAGATGCGGGCTCGCGCGGTCGGGCCGGAGAGGCTTTCGAGCAGCGAACACAGCACCGGATTGCCCGAACCGTCCGCGATTTTGCGGTGGAACTGCAGATCGTTGGCCACCAGCGCCTCGACGGTCGGCGATTCCTCCAGTTCACCGAGCAGCTCGCCGAGTTCGGCGACGTCCTCGTCGCGCATGTGCAGCGCCGCCATCGCGGTGGCCGCCGGTTCCAGGATCCGCCGCACGGCAAGGAAATCGAGCACGGTGTCGTCGCGATGGAAGTCGACGACGAAGGTCATCGCGTCGAGCAGCAGGTTCGGTTCCAGGCTGGTGACGTAGGTGCCGTCGCCCTGGCGCACGTCCAGCACCCGGATCAGGCACAGCGCCTTCACCGCCTCCCTCAGCGAACTGCGGGACAGCCCCAGCCGCTGCGCGAGCTCGGCCTCCTTGGGGAGCCGGTCGCCCGGAGCCAGCTCGCCCGAAATGATCATGTCCTTGATCTTGTCGATCGCGACATCGGTGACGGGCATCGGGACCGCCCTCCCTGCAGAGACCTCGGATGTTTACCCCTAACAGCGTGCCACGACTCCCGTCAGGAGGAACGATGACCCACGGCCCGGCGCCGCAAACGGTCGCCTTGCGCACCCGGCTCAAGCCCGGAATGGAGAAAACCTACGAGGAGGTGCACGCGGTGATCCCGGCGGATCTGGACGCCGCGCTGCGCCGCGCCGGCGTGCGTTCGTGGCGGATCTGGCGCGACGGGCTCGACCTGTTCCACTTCGTCGAAGTAGACGATTTCGAGCAGATGCGCGCGAAACTCGCCGACGATCCGGCCGACATCGCGTGGCAGAAACGGATCAACGAACTGCTCGACCTCGGCCGTTCGGACGTCGCGCACGGCCTCGGGCTGGTGTGGCAACTCCCGGCGGAGGCGTGACCGTGGACCTTCCTCCGCTGGGACTCGGCGGCGCGCAACTGGGCAACCTCTACCACGCGGTGCCGGACGAAATCGCCGCGGCGAGCGTGCGGCGGGCGTGGGACGAGGGGATTCGCTACTTCGACACCGCGCCGCACTACGGGCTCGGACTGTCCGAACGACGGCTCGGGGCCGCGCTGGCGGCGTATCCGCGAGCCGAGTACGTCCTGTCCACGAAAGTCGGGAGAGTGCTGGAACCACGCGCGGTGGCCCCCGGCGAACGTGACGACCAGGGCTTCGACGTTCCCGCCACTTACCGCCGCCGCTGGGATTTCAGCCGCGACGGGGTGTGGCGTTCGCTCGAGTCGAGCTTGGACCGGCTGGGCCTCGACCGCATTGATCTCGTGTACGTGCACGATCCGGACGAGCATTTCGAAGAAGCGGTTTCGGGTGCGTTCCCGGCGTTGCTGGAGTTGCGCGAGCAGGGCGTTGTAGGGGCGATCGGGGCCGGGATGAACCAGGCGCCGATGCTGGCGGAATTCGTGCGCCGGTTCGATCTTGACCATGTCCTGATGGCTGGCCGGTACACCTTGCTGAACCAGCCGGCGTTGGACGAGTTGCTGCCGCTGTGCGTCGAACGCGGCGTCGGTGTCGTGGCCGGCGGAGTGTTCAACGGCGGAATCCTCGCCACTGAGCAACCCGGTGCGATTTACGATTACGCGGCCGCGCCCGCGGATCTCGTGGAAAAGGCACAGAAGATCGCGGAAATCTGTGCGCGACACGGTGTTTCGCTGCCCGAGGCCGCGCTCGCGTTGCCGCGAACGCACCCGGCAGTGGTGTCGGTGGTCGTCGGTGCGCACGACGCCGAGCAGGTGTCGCTGAACGTTCGCCGGGCAGCGGCGAACGTGCCGCCCGTACTGTGGGACGACCTCGCCGACGCCGGCCTCCTGCGGTCGGCCGCCCGCCCCGTCGCGTCCGGAGGAGCCCAGTGATCGACTCGCACCACCACCTGTGGGACCCGGCGCGCCGCGAATACCCGTGGATGTCCGGCGACGCGCTGGCTCCGATCCGCAAGCCGTACACCGTCGACGATCTACGCACGGCGGCCACCGCGGCGGGCGTCCACGCGACCGTGCTGGTGCAGACCGTCTCGGACGAGACGGAAACCGAGGAATTCCTGGCCACAGCCGCATCCGAACCACTGGTGGCGGGCGTCGTCGGCTGGGTCGACCTCGCTGCCCCGGACGTGGCCGACCGGCTCGCCCGGCTGCGCGAACTGGGTCCGCTGGTCGGCATCCGGCACCAGGTCGAGGACGAGCCGGACCCGGACTGGCTGCTGCGCCCGGAGATCCTGCGCGGCCTGACCGCGGTCGGCAACGCGGGCCTGGTCTACGACCTGCTCGTGGCACCGGCACAGCTCGCCGCCGCCCGGCAGGTCGCCGAGCGGTTGCCGGACGTGCGGCTGGTCCTCGACCACGCCGCGAAGCCTGGCATCGCGGCCGGCAAATGGCAGCCGTGGTCGGACGGCGTGGCGTCGCTGGCCGCGCACGGCAACGTGCACTGCAAGCTGTCCGGCTTGGTGACGGAAGCCGACTGGCGCGAATGGCAGGTGGGCCATTTGCGCCGCTACGCAGACCACGTGTTCGAGTCGTTCGGCGCGAACCGGGTCATGTTCGGCTCCGACTGGCCAGTGTGCGAACTGGCGGCAGCGTACGAAGTCGTACTGGACGCGGCGGTGTCGCTGACCGGCGGGCTGAGCGACCCGGAACGTCTGGAGGTCTTCGAGCGCACGGCGGCACGCGTATATGAGCTGAAAGATGCGGCGGGCTAAAACCAGAGTGCCGTGCGAAGCAGAGCCTGTCGACCGATTCGGCGGTCCGCGGCGGCGTTCCAGCCGTTCGAGTGACGAAACGACTCAGAAGTCCTGGCCCTGCACCATCTCGCGGAGCTTGGACAGCGCGCGGTGCTGCGTGACCCGGACGTTGCCGGGCGAAATGCCCAGCGTTTCGGCCGTCTCGTTAGCGCTGAGGCCGACGACGATCCGCAGCGCCAGGATTTCCTGCTGCAGCGGGGCGAGGCGGGTGAGCAGCTCCTGCAGGCGGCTGCCGAGGTCGAGGCGCAGCGCGTGCGATTCCGGCTCATTGCCGCCGGAGAGCGGGTGCTCCGGGAGTTCGGGCACCGGCTCGGACCGGTCGCGCGCGACGGCCCGGTAGGCGTCGGCGACCTTGTTGGCCGCGATCGCGTGCACGAGGTAGAGGAAGGAGCCGCCGCGGTCCTGGTAGTCGGGAAGGGCCTTGAGGACGGCCATGCAGACGTCCTGCGCGACGTCGTCGGCGGCGAGGTAAGAGAGGTCGCGGCCGCCCATCCGGGCCCGGCAGTAGCGGGCGACGACGGGGCGGAGCACGTGCAGCAGGTCGGCGATCGCGGCTTGATCGCCCTGCCCCGCGGCGCGTACCAGCGGGTCGAGGTCTTCTTTGGTCAGGCGTCCGCCGGACCGGGGCAGCGTCGAAGGGCTCACGTAGCCCGCGACGCCGGACACCGCAGTACGGGACGTCTTTGACGGTGCTGTCATGGTCGTCTCCCCGGCAACCCTGCGACCGTCGCTTGTCTTGGGGTCAACACTCTGTGATGTTGCGGTCGCAAGTACTCCGATTGAACCGGGCGAGCACTGCGATCGTTGCGACGCTCCGTAACCTTAAGCGGCCGGAGGCCGACCGTCCACATTTCAACTACGAATACCCCGTTAGCAGCAGCGGTCTTGACACAAACGAGACCAGCCGACGCACAGTACGAATCCGGCCTCGCAGCATGTGCGGATGTCCGATTTTGCGCGTCACGAAGAGTGATAGCCGGGTAGCTCAACTGAGAGTGGTCGCACTGCGGGTAGAACGGGTTCCACTACCGTTGGTGATCTTGTGGCTCGCCGTCACGCCGCGCCCGGGCGAAAACCCACCACCGCAGAACGGCGAACCGGACGACCCCGCCGACGAAACTGGCCGCGAGAAGGGCGGCGGTCTGCTGCCCGGCCGAGGGGTGCGCGACGACGGCGTCGAGGACCGCCAGGACAACCGATCCGTAGCCTGCGTAGAAGGCGAAAGTGACGAGATCCTGCAGATGCCGCTTGCCCGCGCGACTGCTCCGGCTGGCGAAAGTGACACGCCGGTGGAACTCGGTGTTGCCCGCCGTCGTGATCGCGAGCGCGACGAGATTCGCCCATTGCGCGCCGATTTCCGGCCGGAAGACGAGGAAGAGGACCGCCTGCAGCCCGGTGGTGACGACCCCCGCGGCGAGATACCAGGCGGCGTGTCCTCCGATCTCGCGACGTGCGGTGCGTTTGTCGGGGCGGTTTGGCCGATGGACGCTCTGCGGTGTCGGACGCGTGGCGGGGCTCGCGGCCGGACTCTGGTGGGGCTGGCCGTGGGCGGGGCTGGTTTCGAGATCCGGCGCAGGTCGCGGCGGGCGGGTGGCTGCGGCGGAGATGTTGTTGCCGGTTTTTGGCGACAGGAGGTCGGAGGTTTTCGCTGCTGCTGGCTCGTTCGGATTCGCCGTTGAGTGGCGACTGGCGGGAGGGTTGCTTGCGTCCGAACGCGGCAGTCCGGCGTCGCCACTCGCTGGCCGAGGGCGACGGGGGTCCGTAGCGGTCGTTGGGTGGCGTCCGGCGGGGTCGGACCGTCGCAGCTCGTCGTTGCTGCTTGCCGATTTATGGCGATTGATGCTCGGGTCGCGCACCCGGTCGTGGCTGATGGTTTCGGCTCCGGCGGCTGGCGGTCGCGAGGGTGCGGAGGCAGTTGCCGTTTCGTGGCGAGAGGCGGTGGCGTCGGTCGTCGGGCGGCGACTGGCCTGTCCAGGATTCGGCGGCAGCTGATCGCTATCGGTCGTTTCCTGGCGAGCGGTGCTCGGATTCGCCGTTGAGTGGCGACGGGCGTTCTTCCCGCGGTGGTCGGTGCCGGAGTCCAAGGAGGCGCGAGTGCTGACTTCGTCGATCAGCACGGCCAGACCGTTGTCGGCTGCGCGGTACTGGTCGCTGGCCTCGGCGAAATCCGGGTGACTCGGAGTCGTGCCGAGCGTGCCAAAGTCCGGCAGCGCGTCATCGCCGAGTGGGTCGCTGCTGGCTTTGCGCCGGGGACGGATCCTGATCCGGCCGCGCGGCTTCCACCTGGTGGTGGTCATAGTGCCGACGCTAACTCCCCTTCGTCCGCTCATGCCCTGGCGGACCGCAGGAAACCCCTGTGATTCCGACGACAGCCGTTCGGCCCGTTTCACTCGAGGCCGCCTCGGGTAGCTCACCACGAACAATCCGGACCTGCGGGGAGGTGCCCGTGCGCGATCTTGGTGACGACACTCTCCGTGAGGGTCGACCACCCGATGCGGTGAGTTCTCGCGTCGACCCGGTCCGCGCGTCCGCGCCTGGTGCCGCGGCGCGCGCCGAATCAGCTTCCGGCGAGGTTCGGGAAAGCCAGCGTGCCGCGGAGCAGCCGGAGGTGCGTCCGCCGGTGCATGGCGGGCCGTTCGAGGGATCGGCCGATGCCGCCGGGGAGTCCGTCGACGAGAAGTCTGCCGCTGGGGAGTCTGCTGGCGGGGGCGATGCCGCGCCGGGGTCGCCCGACTCGGCTGGATCCGGCTGGCCGGTGCCTGAACAAGGCGAACGGGTCGACCACGGCGGCTGCACGGTCGCCGACGCGATCCGGTCGGCCATGGCCCGAAGATCGTGATCTCAAACGTATTTGTGACAGGTTCCACCCTCGCGGCAACGGCCTCGCGCTCACACTGCGCGACCGTCGTGCCGCCTTTAGCGTGAAAAACCACCCTGCAACCGACCGCGCGCATCCGACTGCGACGAAGGGAAGGCCGAAAGATGCTGACCGTTACCGAAGCCGCCGCCGAGGCGATCACCGCGTTGACCGCTGAACAAGGCAGTGACTCCGAACAGAGCGGCCTGCGCTTCGCGCTGCAGAGCATGGAAGGCGACGGTGCCCAGCTGGCACTGTCCGTTGCCCCGGCACCGGAGGACGGCGACCGTGTCGTCGGCGCCGACGGCGGGGCGAAGGTCTTCCTCGAGCCGCAGGCTGCGGCCTTGCTCGACGACAAGGTCCTCGACGTTCAGCAGGACGACACCGGCGACGTCGCCTTCGCCGTCCTGCCCCAGCAGCAGTCCGCCTGACGGACTGCGCGAGCAACACCCGGCCACGGGGTTCGCGCGGCGGTGTCCGTCCGTTGAACCCCGTGGGCCGCTCGCCGGTACCGGATGCCTCACCGCAGGCGAGTCCGGTGAGGTGCTCCATGGCCGATCCTTTGGATGGCACAGCCATCCGAAAGGTGGGTTGTCCAGACGACGGGGTGGCTGCGTTGCTGTGCAGAAGCGCTCCCGCGATTGCTCGCGGGGGCGTTCTGCTACCTGGCGCGCAGCCAGTTCCGCACTAGCACTGCGGCCCGTTCGCGCAGCAGTTCCGCGGCGTGGGAGCGGGCGTAATCCAGCGACGGCGCGTGGTTGATCAGCGCGCTGCTGCCCACGACTCCCAGCTCGGCCAGCGCCTCCGTGTCCAGCTGGATCCGTCCGGCGAGCACCAGCAGCGGAACACCCGTCCGTGCGGCCCGCGCCGCGATGCCGGCCGGGGCCTTGCCCGACAGCGATTGTTCGTCCAGTGAGCCTTCGCCGGTGATCACCAAGTCCGCGCCGCTCAGAGCAGTGTCGACGCCGGTCAGGCCGGCGATCAGGTCGAAGCCGGATTCGACCGTCGCGCCGAAACCCGCGATCGCTCCCGCCGCGACACCTCCGCCAGCCCCGGCTCCGGCAAGGTCGGAGACGTCGCGCGCGCCAGCCCGCACAAGCGCTTTCGCCCAGTGCGACAGTGCTTCGTCGAGGGCACGGACGTCGTCCGGGTGGGCCCCCTTCTGCGGACCAAACACGGCCGCCGCTCCGTTCGCGCCGAGGAGCGGATTCGTCACGTCCGTCGCGACCGCGACCGGCACAGTGCCCAGCCGTTCGCGCGCAGGGCTCAGGTCGACGCGCGCCACCTGTGCCAGCGACCCGCCGCCGAGACCGACTGGTGCGCCGGAAGCGTCGAGGACTTTGGCACCCAGCGCAGCCAGCATTCCAGCCCCGCCGTCGGTGCTAGCGGTACCGCCGACGGTCAGCACGAGCCGCCGTGCTCCGCGAGAGAGGGCATCGTTCAGCAACTCGCCGACGCCCCACGTGTGCGCGGCCAACGCGACTTCCCGGCTCGGCGTCACGAACTCGATCCCGCACGCTCGCGCCGACTCGACGTAGGCCGTGCCGTCAAACAGCACGTACCTCGCGTCGACTGGATCGGCGAGCGGACCTCGCACCGACAACCGCACCATGGAGCCGCCCGCGTTCTCGAGCACCTCCAACGTCCCTTCGCCGCCGTCGGCGACTGGGCACGCGGAGATCTCGGCGTCCGGCAACGCATCGCGCACGCCCTGCGCGATCGCATCCGTCGCCTCGACCGCGGTCAGGCTTCCCTTGAACTTGTCCGGCGCGATCACGACCCGCGTCATCGGCCTACCTCCGTCAGCGGTTCGGCACCGGCGAGCACTGAGACGACATTGCGTGCGGCCAAGACCGCCATCGCCGTCCGCGTTTCCACCGTCGCCGACCCGAGATGCGGTGTCAGCACCACGTCGTCGCGGTCCAGCAACCGAGGTTCGACGTCCGGCTCCTTTTCGAATACGTCCAGCGCCGCGCCCGCGATCTCACCGGCTTCGAGCGCGTCGGCCAGCGCCGACTCGTCGACCACCGGACCGCGCGTGGTGTTCACCAGGTACGCGGTCGGCTTCATCGCCCGCAACGCGTTCGCGTCGACTAGGTGCCGGGTCTCGGGAGTCAGCGGACAGTGCAGCGACACGAAGTCGGAACGCCGCAGCAGTTCGTCAAACGACACGAACTCGCCGTCGAAGTCCGGTTTCGCCGACCGTCCGGAGTAGACGACCCGCATCCCGAACGCCGCCGCTCGTTGCGCCACCGCACGGCCGATCTGCCCGAGCCCGACGATGCCGAGCGTCTTGCCCTGCAAGCCGGACCCGAGAAGGAAGCCGAGGTGGAACGACCACGGCTGCCGTGCGCGCAGCAAACGTTCGCCTTCGCCGAGCCGCCGCGAGACGGCCAGCAGCAACCCGAACGCGAGGTCCGCGGTGGCGTCGGTGAGCACGCCCGGCGTGTTGGTGACCACGACTCCGCGCTCGGCCAGTGCACTGACCTCCACGTTGTCGTAGCCCACCGCGACGTTCGCGACGACCTTCAGTCCGGGACCCGCCGCGTCCGCGACTGAGCCGTCGATCCGGTCGTGCAGCATCGACACCACCGCGGCCGATCCGGCGACGAACTTCCGCAGTTCCTCGGACGTGAGCGGCCGGTCCTCCGGCGAGATCTCGACTTCGCCTGCTTCGCCGAGCACCTGCACGGCCTCGTCCGGGATCCAGCGGGTGACAGCGATCTTCGGCATGCGGAGCAGCCTAATGCCGACCGTGCCGCTCGAGCGAGGTTCGCGGCGCGCTCACCGCCGGACACCCGCCTGAGCTGCGACGGAGCGTCCAGCCGCGACAGAACTTCGCCGACGCCGACAGCGCCCGGATTCCGCATTGCGGTACCACGCAACGAAATCCGGTCTGCCGCCGACTGCTCCGCTCTGTGCTTGCCGCGAAACCCGTTCGCCGACCCCTAGCGCACCGTGTTGTCTTATCGCATCACCTCATCTCCCTCGAAGCCGTAAAACCTGGCGTTGTCTTGTGCCGTCTCTCCGGACGTCCGCTTCACCCTTTGGCACTCCCACGGGCGGCCGGATCGTGCTATGTTCTCATGTAGAACTTCTGTGCGCTATGCGAACACGCTAGCACGGAACGGCGGAAAACAGGAAGATCCAGACGGAAGGGCTCGTGATGGCAAGGGTGCTGTCGCTCGGCGAGGCGGTCGCCGAGCTGGTGCACGACGGAGACACCGTCGCTCTCGAAGGCTTCACGCACCTCATCCCCGTGGCGGCCGGGCACGAGATCATCCGTCAGGGCAGGAGGAACCTCACGCTCGTGCGGATGACGCCGGACATCGTCTACGACCAGCTCATCGGCGCGGGGTGTGCGAGCAAGCTGATCTTTTCATGGGGCGGCAACCCCGGGGTCGGCTCGCTGCACCGGTTCCGCGACGCCGTGCAGCACGCGTGGCCGGCGCCGCTGGAGATCGAGGAACACAGCCACGCGGGCATGGCGAACCGTTATGTCGCAGGAGCTTCCGGGTTGCCGTTCGCCGTGCTGCGCGGCTACACCGGCACCGATCTGCCCGCGCAGACGGACACGATCAAGCCGATCACCTGTCCGTTCACCGGCGAGCAGCTCACCGCGGTGCCCGCGCTGAACCCGGACGTCACGATCGTGCACGCACAGCGGGCCGACCGGGCGGGCAACGTTCAGCTGTGGGGCATCGCGGGGGTGCAGAAGGAAGCGGTGCTCGCGGCGAAGCGGTCGCTGGTCACCGTCGAGGAGGTCGTGAACGAGCTGGAGCCGCGGCCGGGCGCGCTGGTCCTTCCGTCCTGGGCGGTCACCGCGGTGGCCGAGGTGCCGCGCGGCGCGGCGCCGTCCTATGCCGCCGGGTACTACGAGCGAGACAACGCGGCGTATCAAGCGTGGGACGAGATCGGACGGGACCGCGAGGAATTCGCCAAGTGGCTGAACGACCTGACCGGGGTGAAGGCATGAGCGAGTACACCGCTGACGAGATGATGAGCATCGCCGCGGCCCGCGCGCTCGGCGAGGGCATGTCGTGCTTCGTCGGGATCGGATTGCCCAGCACGGCGGCGAACCTGGCCCGGCGCACGCACGCCCCGAACCTCACGCTGATCTACGAATCGGGTTGTCTCGGCGCGAAACCCAGCAGGCTGCCGCTGTCGATCGGCGACGGCGAACTGGCCGACACCGCCGACGCGGTCGTCAGCGTGCCCGAGGTGTTCAACTACTGGCTGCAGCCCGGCCGGATCGACGTCGGGTTCCTCGGTGCCGCGCAGCTCGACAAATTCGGCAACATCAACACCACGGTCATCGGTTCCGACTACCGCGATCCGAAGGTGCGCCTGCCCGGCGCGGGCGGGGCGCCGGAGATCGCCGCGTCCTGCAAGGAAGTATTCGTCGTGCTGCGGCAGAGCAAGCGGACGTTCGTGGACAAGGTCGACTTCGTGACGTCGTTCGGCCACGGCTCCGGGCGCGGCGACCGCGAACGGCTCGGCCTGCGCGGAGCCGGGCCGACGCTCGTGGTCACGGACCTCGGCCTGATGCGGCCCGACCCGGAAACCGCGGAGCTCACGCTCACCGAACTGCACCCCGGGGTCGAGCTGGACCAGGTCGTGGAAGCGACGGGGTGGACACTGAAGACGGCCGCGGACCTCAAGACCACCCCCGCGCCCACCGAACGCGAACTGACCCTGCTCCGCGAACTGAAGAAGGCCGGCGAATGAGCGACGCATACATCCTCGACGCGATCCGCACTCCCTTCGGGCGCTATGGCGGCGCCCTTTCCGGAGTGCGTCCTGACGACCTGGCCGCGGGTGTCCTTCGGGCGCTAGCCGAGCGCAACGGCCTCGATCCGTCCACTGTAGACGAAGTGCTGCTCGGCGACGCCAACGGGGCGGGCGAGGACAACCGCAACGTGGCGCGGATGGCCGCGCTCCTCGCCGGATGGCCGACCTCGGTGCCCGGCGCGACGGTGAACCGGCTGTGCGGGTCCGGCGTCGAAGCGACCATGCAGGCGAGCCGGGCGATCCAGGTCGGCGACGCGTCGCTGGCGGTCGCGGGCGGCGTCGAGTCGATGAGCCGCTCGCCGCTGGTGATGCCGAAGCCGGACAAGGCTTTCCCGGCCGGCAACCAGACGCTGTACAACACGGCGCTCGGCTGGCGGATGGTCAACCCGGCGATGCCGTCGCAGTGGACCGTTTCCCTCGGCGAGTCGACCGAACTGCTCGCCGAGCGTTACGGCATCGGCCGAGAAGAGCAGGACGCGTTCGCCGCGCGCAGTCACGTGAACGCCGCGCGGGCGTGGGACGAGGGCTTCTACGACGACCACGTGGTTCCGGTCGAAGGCGTCGAGCTGACCCGGGACGAGGGCATCCGCCCGGACTCCTCGCCCGAGAAGCTCGCGAAGCTGAAAACGGTGTTCCGCAAGGAAAATGGCACCGTCACGGCGGGCAACGCGTCGCCGCTGAACGACGGTGCGTCGGCGTTGCTGCTCGGCGACGAGGCCGCGGCCGAGCGGCTCGGCAAGACGCCGCTGGCCCGGATCGCCGGACGCGGTGCCGCGGGGGTCGACCCGGACGTGTTCGGCATCGGCCCGGTGCGCGCCGCGGAAATCGCGCTGGAACGGGCCGGCATCGGCTGGGACGACCTCGCGGCGGTGGAACTCAACGAGGCGTTCGCGGCGCAATCGCTGGCCTGCCTGAAAGAATGGTCGAAGCTGGACCCGGAGATCGTCAACGTCAACGGCGGGGCCATCGCGATCGGGCACCCGCTCGGCGCGTCCGGCGGCCGGATCATCGGCACGCTGGCGCACCAGCTCCGCCGCACCGGCGGTCGCTGGGGCCTCGCGGCGATCTGCATCGGCGTCGGCCAGGGTCTCGCTGTCGTGCTCGAGAATCGCTGAGAAAGGGGAGGCATCGTGGCCACACCGACCGACCGGCGCCTGCCGCAGTACCGGCCCGATCCGGACGGCACCCACCCGCCGCTCGACTACGCGCCGTACCGGTCCACCGCGCTGCGGCATCCGAAGCAGCCGCTGGTCCTGCTGCCGCAGATGCTCACCGAGGTCACCGGTCCGCTGCTCGGCCCGGGGCGGCTCGGCGAGTTCGACAACGACCTCACCCGCCAGCACGCGGGCGAGCCGCAGGGCCAGCGGATCATCGTCACCGGCAGGCTTCTCGACGGCGACGGCCGGCCGATCCGCAACTCGCTCGTGGAGATCTGGCAGGCCAACGCGGGCGGCCGCTACCGGCACACCGGCGACCGCTGGCCGTCCCCGCTCGACCCGAACTTCGACGGGCTCGGCCGCACGCTGACCGACGACGACGGGCGCTACGAGTTCACCACCATCAAGCCCGGCGCGTACCCGTGGAAGAACCACGACAACGCCTGGCGTCCCGCGCACATCCACTTCTCGGTGTTCGGCTCGGCGTTCACCCAGCGGCTCGTCACCCAGATGTACTTCCCGGACGATCCGCTGTTCTCGCAGGACCCGATCTTCAACTCCATTCCGGACGAGAAGGCGCGGCAGCGGATGATCTCCCGGTTCGACCTCGACCGCACCGAGGAAGAATGGGCGTTGGCGTTCCAGTTCGACATCGTGGTGCGCGGGCGCGAACAGTCGGTGTTCGAGGACGAGGAGGAGGACGAGTGAGGCTGGAGAGCACACCTTCGCAGACCGTCGGGCCGTACCTGTCCATCGGACTGCCGTGGGACGACGGGCCGTTCGTGGTCCCGGAAGGCACCGAAGGCGCGGTGTGGATCCGCGGCGGGGTGTACGACGGCGCGGGCAACCCGGTCCCCGACGCGATGATCGAGACGTGGCAGGCCGATCCGGACGGCGGGTTCGACCACCCCGACGACCCGCGCGGCAAACCCGCCGCTCCGTTCCGCGGATTCGGCCGGTGCCCGACCGACGACCAGGGCCAGTACCGGATTCTCACGGTGCTGCCCGGCATCGTGCCGGACGCGTCCGGGGCTCCGCAGGCGCGGCACATCGACGTGTCGGTGTTCGCCCGCGGGCTGCTGAACCGGGTCGTCACGCGCATTTACTTCGAGGACCAGGACAACGCCGGCGACGCCGTGCTGGCGAGCGTTCCCGAGGAACGGCGGGATACGTTGCTGGCCAAGAAGGACGGTGCCGACTACCGGTTCGACGTGCGTTTGCAAGGCGAAGGCGAGACGGTGTTCTTCGCGGTCTGACCGGCCGTGTCCATTGTGGAGGTTCGAACGTGAGCAGTGTCCGGGTGCACCGGGTCGTCGAAGGCCCGGAGGCGGGTCCGGTGGTGGTGTTCTCCAACTCGATCGGCAGCGACCACCGGATGTGGGAGCCGCAGGTCGCGCCGCTGACCGAACGCGGGTTCCGCGTGGTCCGGTACGACACGCGCGGCCACGGGGCGTCGCCGGTGCCGCCGGGACCGTACGACCTGGCTGATCTGGGCGGTGACGTGCTGGGGCTGCTCGATGACCTCGGCGTCGAGCGCGCGCATTTCGTCGGCCTGTCGCTCGGCGGGATGACCGGGATGTGGCTCGGCGCGCACGCCGCGGAACGGTTGGCGAGCCTCACGCTGTGCTGCACGTCAGCGCGGCTCGGGCCGCCCGAGATGTGGGTCGATCGCGCACGCCTCGTGCGGGCGGAGGGCACCAAGGCGGTCGCGGAAGCCGGCGTCGGGCGCTGGGTTACGCCGGGTTACGCGCAGGCGCATCCGGACCAGGTCGCGTACCTGCGCGAGATGATCGAGGCCCAGCCTGACGAGGGGTACGCCGGCTGCTGCGAGGTGATCGAGCGGATGGACCTCACCGGCGACCTGCCGAAGATCTCCGTCCCGACGCTGGTGATCGCGGGTGCGGAAGACCCGTCGACGCCCGCCGAACCGCACGGGAAGGCCATCGCGGACGGGATCCCCGGCGCCCGGCTCGAGGTCGTCGCTTCCGCCGCGCACCTGGGCAGCTATGAACAGCCGGAGGAATTCACCCGGCTGATCCTCGAGCGGATCACGGAGGGCCAGTGACCGGAGACCGCTACGAGGCGGGCATGCGGGTGCGCCGCGAGGTGCTCGGCGACGAACATGTCGACCGGGCGGTCGCGCGGACCACCGAGTTCAGCAAGCCGTTCCAGGAGTACATCACCGAAGCGGCATGGGGTTCGGTGTGGACGCGCGACGGCCTCGACCGGCGGACCCGCAGCTGCATCACGCTGGCCGCGCTCACCGCGCTGCACTGCCACGACGAGCTGGCGATGCACGTCCGCGCGGCGGTGCGCAACGGGCTCACCGCGGACGAGATCCGCGAGGTCCTGCTGCACACCGGCGTCTACGCGGGGGTGCCGGCGGCGAACACCGCGATCGGCATCGCCCAGCGCGTCCTCGCGGAGCTGGGAGAACCCACCGCCCAGCCGCCGGCCGGATAGGGTTCGCCGCATGGAATCCGACGACCAGGCCGAACGCGGTGCGCACCACGTGCAGTCGCTGGAACGCGGGCTGGCGGTGATCAAGGCGTTCAGCGCCGAGGCGCCGCATCCGACGCTCAGCGACGTCGCACGTGCCACCGGGCTGACCCGTGCGGCCGCGCGCCGGTTCCTGCTCACGCTCGTGGACCTCGGCTACGTCCGCACCGACGGGAAGTACTTCTCGCTCACCGCGCGCGTGCTGGAACTCGGCTACGCGTACCTGTCCAGCCTCAGCCTGGCCGAGATCGCGCAACCGCACCTGGAGCGGCTGTCGGCGGAGGTGCACGAGTCGAGTTCTGTGTCGGTGCTGGAGATCGCCGACATCGTGTACGTCGCGCGCGTCGCGGTGTCGCGGATCATGACGGTGAGCATCAACGTCGGCACGCGGTTCCCCGCGCATGCCACGTCGATGGGGCACGTGCTGCTCGCCGACATGGACCGGACCGAACTCAACGCCTATTTCATCGTCGCCGACCTCGACCGGCTGACCCCGCACACGCTCACCCACCGCACCGCGCTCGAAGCCGAGCTGGCGAAGGTCCGGGAGCAGGGCTGGGCGATGGTCGACCAGGAACTCGAAGAAGGCCTTCGCTCGGTCGCCGCGCCGATTCGCAACCGGGCGGGGCGCGCGGTCGCCGCGGTCAACATCTCGACGCACGCGAGCCGGACGTCGGTCGAGACTGTCCGGACCGAGTTCGTTCCGCCGTTGCTCAAGACCGCGGCCGCCATTTCGGCCGAACTCGCCACGGTCGCGCCCGGGCGTGCGGCCCAGGGCTGAGGAGCGCCGATGACGCAACCGGTTGCCGGACTGCTGCTCGCCGCCGGGGCGGGGAGGCGGTTCGGCGGGCCCAAAGCGCTGGTCGAGTATGACGGGGAGCCGCTGGTCCGGCGAGCGGTGCGGAACCTGGCCGAGGCCGGATGCGCCTCGGTGCGGGTAGTGGTCGGTGCGTCGGCTGAGCAGGTCCGGGAGCTCTTGCCGCCGGACGTCACTGCGGTGCTCGCTCCGCGGTGGCAGGCCGGGATGGGGGAGTCGCTGAAGGCTGGGCTGGAATCGCTGACCGGGGAGCCGGCGGTGGCGGTGCTCGTGCACCTGGTGGATTTGCCGTGGGTTCCGGCGGCGGCGCTCGAGCGGATCGTCGGAGAGGCTTCCGAGGACGCGGTCGCGCGGGCCGCTTACCAGGGGGTTCCCGGGCATCCGGTGCTGTTCGGGCGGCGTTGGTGGGGCGAGATCGCGGGATCGGCGAGAGGGGACCACGGGGCGCGGGACTGGTTGCGCGGGCGTGCTGACGTGCGGCTGGTCGAGTGCGGCGATCTCGGGAGCGGCAGTGACGTCGATCGGCCCGGGGACCTGGCCGGGCCTGGCGCGGAGCGGCGATGAATCGTGCGGTGGTGCGCGGTGCGGTCGGCGAGGGAAATCCGGCAAGGGCCTCGTTGGGTTGGCGAGAGAGCTTGTCTTGTCCGGACGAGGCGGCGGCGCACAGTGCTTCGCTGAAGCTGCAGTCCAGAGGCGGCTTACCGGAGCATGGCTGAACCCGTCGGATCGGAGGGCAGGTGGCGGCGAACGGCGAACTTGACGGTCTCGGATCTACGATCGGGGGCGTGACAGAGTCCCTCGCCTCGCCCGACGCGCTCGCGGCCGCCCTCGACACCACCGGTTACCTCGCCGACGAGGGGCTGGCCACCGCGGGATTCCTCGCGACGCAGATGCAGCGTCCGCTCTTCTGCGAAGGCGAGCCGGGCACCGGGAAGACCTCGCTGGCGCTGGCCTTGTCCGAGGCGCTGAAGTGGCCGTTGGTGCGGCTTCAGTGTCACGAGGGCATCGACGCCGCGCAGGCGCTCTACGAATGGGACTTCCCTCGGCAGCTCCTGCACCTGCGGGCCCTCGAAGCGGCCGACGGCGGACGGCTCGACGCGGAAACTGCCGAGCGTTCGCTGTACACGGAGCGTTTCCTGCTCGCGCGTCCGCTGCTGCAGGCGCTGACTACGACGCCGTGTGTGCTGCTGGTGGACGAGATCGATCGCGCGGACGACGAGTTCGAGGCGTTCCTGCTGCAGTTGCTGGACGAATACACGGTCACGATCCCGGAGTACGGCGAGGTGCGGGCCGAGCAGCCGCCGCTCGTCGTGCTGACGTCCAACCGGACCCGCGAGGTGCACGACGCGCTCAAGCGCCGGTGCCTTTACCACTGGCTCGAGCACCCGGACCTGGCCCGGGAAATCAGCATCCTGCGCCGTCGGCTGCCCGGGATCGGCGAGACGCTCGCGCGCCAGATCGCCGACGCCGTGCACCGGCTGCGGGCAATGGACCTTTTGAAACCGCCGGGTGTCGCCGAATCTCTCGACTGGGCAAGGGCTTTGCTCGCTCTCCAGCGCGACGAACTAGACGCCGCGACGGCCGCGCGCACCCTGGGCGCGGTGCTGAAATACAGCGAGGACCTCGACCGGGTGCGGGCGAAGCTGGACACGCTGTTCTCCTGAGGTTCTGTCTATTGTGGACTGTGCGGTAATTCCGTTGCGGCGGCCGCGGGGATCGGGCATGCTTGAAGCATCACTGAATGACTTCGCCGACTTCACTGATATTTGCCTGAGCTTGTGACTGTGACTGTGCCGGAAGGAGGGCTCGTGACCGACTTCGTCCGGACTGCCCTCCTGGCTGTCCGCTGAGTTCCCGTTCTTTCCTGAAGGTTCCGCGCGCCCGCCTTGCGCTACCGAGGCTGGCCGCTGCGCGCAACCACGGTCCGCGCACGCTGTCCCGGAGGCGGGACGGCGTGCGCGGCCGCCCTTTCGCCGACGCCTTGGCCGGCGGGAGCCTTCGGGACCGTGGTGCGGGTGGCGTGCTTGGCTTGCCGTGGGCGACGACCCGGCTGGGGAGTTGGTGCGGTGTCGGCTTGGCCTCGAGTGCGGGGTTTCCGTGGGCTTCTGTGCGGCGGCGTTTGGCCGGAGGGCCGGGCGTGAGTCGTGACGCAGGGAGCGCGACCGGACGGCCGGAGTGAGCCATGGCGTTGGGCTGGAGGGTCGGGGCGTGAGTCGTGGCCACGGGCCTGAGGCGGAGCGTGAGTCGTGGCGTTCGGCTAGAGGTCGGAGCGTGAGCTGTGGCGTTTGGTCGGAGGCAATGGACTCGAACGTTCCCCTGCGCGGCAGGAGTGCGAGCATGGCGGTTGGCCGGATGACCGAGGTGTAGCGCGAGCTGTGGCGTTGGGCTGCAGGCCCGCGCGTGAGCGTGGCGTTCGGCTGGCTGGCTGGTGCGGGAGCTGTTGCGTTGTGCAGGAAGGGCTGGAACGGCGAGCGTTCGGGCGGGCGAGGCTGGAGCGCGGACGCGGCGTTCGGCTGGAGGGCCGGGGGTGCGAGCCGTGGTGTCGGCTGGGCGTCGCTTCGTGGTGCGGTTCTTCTCCTGCAGGGGCAAGGTGGCCCGCGCTGGATGGAACGGCATGCAGGCTGCTCGGATGCCGCGGAGCGGGTCGAGTTGGCGCGAGCCGGAACATCCGTGGGTTCGACGCGGTTCACACTGGAATGGCGGTGCGGAGGAATACTGGCGAGCTGGAGCAGCTCAAGCCGGAACCCTCGTGTGCCCAAGAGCTTCTGGCTGGCCGGGAACCTCCGCGCGGGCGGAAATTCCTGCGCGCCAAGATCACGGGCGACCGGCCGCGGCTTGTGGTCGAGCGGTCGCGGCTCAGGGCGGCTGAACCGGTCGCGGGTGAGGGGCGTTCGGGCAAATCCGGATCGGCTGTCGCGGCGCGGTTTCCCGGGTGGGGGTCACAATGGGGAGCATGAGCATCGAAGTCGCTGACCCGCTTGCTGGTTATGCGGGGTTCGCGGCGGCGTTGCGGGAGGCGGGCGTCGCCTGTGACGCGCGGCGGGTGCAGGCTTACCTGTCCGCCGTGGCGAAAGTCGATGTCGCTCGTCCGACGCAGTTGTACTGGGTCGGGCGGTTGACCCTTTGCTCCGACCCCGACGACCTGCCTCGCTACGAGAAAGCGTTCGCACGGTGGTTTGAGGGGGACGAGAGCCCAAAGGCGACGTCGGGGACTCCGGTGCGGAAGCAGGCTCGGATCGCTCCGCTCGTCGCGGCCGGCGGCGACGGGGACAGCACCCAGGAATCTCACGACACGCTGCGGGTCGCGGCGAGCGATCACGAGGTGTTGCGGCATCGGGATCTCGCCGAACTCACCAAGGCCGAGCGGGCGCATTTGCGCGAGTTGCTGGCGACGTTGCGGCCCGTGCTGCCTCGTCGGCGAGCGGCGCGGCGGACGGCTGCGCATCGGGGTGCGCTTGATCCGGCGCGGACTCTCCGGGCGATGCTCGCGTCCGGTGGCGAGCCCGTTCGGCTGGCGCATCATCGGCGGGGGACGCGGGCGCGGAAAGTCGTTTTGCTGATCGACGTTTCCGGCTCGATGAGCCCGTATGCCGACGCGTTGCTGCGGTTCGCGCACGTCGTCGCGCGGGCGGCGCCGATGTCGGTCGAGGTGTTTACGCTGGGCACTCGGATGACGCGAGTGTCCCGGCAGCTCCGGCAGCGCGATCCGGAGCAGGCCATGCTCGCCGCGGGTACCGCGGTGCCCGATTTCGCTGGTGGGACACGGCTTGGCGAGACGCTGCGGGTGTTTCTCGACCGTTGGGGACAACGCGGGTTCGCGCGACGCGCGGTAGTCACCGTGTTCTCCGACGGGTGGGAGCGCGGCGACGTCAGCCTGCTGGCCGAACAGCTTGGCCGGCTGCGCCGTCTCGCGCACGCCGTATTCTGGGTGAATCCGCACGCAGGGCACGAGGGTTATGCTCCGGTCCAATCCGGCATCGTGGCCGCCCTGCCGCACATCGACCGGCTGCTGGCCGGGCACAGCCTGGCGACGTTGGAACGACTCCTCGGGGAGATTGCCGATGCGTGACGTACTGGACGACGTGTACCGCCGCTGGCAGGCGGGCGAAACGGTCGGGCTCGGCACGGTGGTGGCCACGTTCTCGTCGGCGCCGCGGGCTCCGGGCGCGTCGATGATGGTCGCGCCGGACGGCACGGTCGTCGGGAGCGTGTCCGGCGGCTGCGTCGAGGGCGCGGTGTACGAGCTGGCCAACGAGGTCGTCGCCGAGCGGAAGCCGGTGCTGCAGCGCTACGGGGTCAGCGACGACGACGCCTTCGCGGTCGGGCTGACCTGCGGCGGGATCATCGACATCTACGTCGAGCCGGTGGACCGGGAATCGATGCCGGAGCTGGAGCGCGTCGTCGAATCGGTGCGCGGCGGCGAGCCGGTCGCGGTGGTCACGATCGTGGAGCACGAGACGCCCGGGCTGGTCGGCGAGCACATGATCGTGTGGCCGGACCGGGTCGAGGGGTCCCTTGGCTCGTCGCGGATGGACGACGCGGTCGCGGACGACGCGCGCGGGCTCCTCGCCGCCGGACGCACCGGCACGCTCCATTATGGACCGGACGGGCAGCGGCGCGGCGAGGGCATGGCGGTTTTCGTGAACTCCTTCGAGCCGCCGCCGCGACTGCTCGTGTTCGGCGCCATCGACTTCGCCGCCGCGATGGCACGGATGGGTGCTTATCTCGGGTACCAGGTGACGGTGTGCGACGCGCGCCCGGTGTTCGCGACCAGCAGCCGGTTCCCGGAGGCGCACGACGTGGTCGTCGACTGGCCGCACCGCTATCTGAAGGCCGAGGCCGAGGCGGGCCGGATCGACGGGCGGACGGCGATCGCGGTGCTCACGCACGACCCGAAGTTCGACGTGCCGCTGCTGGAGGTCGCGCTGCGGCTCGACGTCGGGTACGTCGGCGCGATGGGTTCCCGCAAGACGCACGACGACCGGTTCGCGCGGCTTCGCGAGGCGGGGATCACCGAGAGCGAGCTGGAACGCCTGTCGTCGCCGATCGGGCTCGACCTCGGCGCGCGCACGCCGGAGGAGACGGCGGTGTCGATCGCGGCGGAGATCATCGCGCTGCGCTGGAGCGGGACCGGACAGCGGCTGGCGGCGTTGAGCGGGCGGATCCACAGCTGACCGGACGGCGGCGAGCGGCAAGCGTTTGCGCCGGGACCGGCGGCTGGGATTCTCGAGCGGCGCTGGTGGGGCGGGTTGCTGGATGGTCCAGCGGCTTGGCGGGAGGCTTCTCGACCGGGGTCCGGCGGCTGGTGCGGTTGGGATTCGGGAGTAGCGCCGGTGAGGTGGGTTGCTGGGTGGTCCGGCGGTTCGCGGGACGCTGTGCGGGCAGGGGTCCGTGGGTTGGCGCGGCTGGAGATTCGGGAGTGGCGCTGATGGGGCAGGCTGCTGGGCGGCCCGGCGGTTCGCGGAATGCTTCTCGGCCGGGGTCCAGCGGCTGGTGCGGTTGGGATTCGGGCGTGGCGCCGGTGAGGTGGGTTGCTGGGTAGTCCGGCGGTTCACAGGATGCTGCGGGGGCCGGTGGCTGGCCCAGCTGGGGATCCGGGAGTGGCGCTGGCGAGGCGGGACAGCTGAGTTCGTCAGACGCCGTGCGTGCCGGGATCGTTGGCCGGTGCGAGAGGGAGATCCCGGTGCGAGAGCGAGATCCGGGCAGGCGGCGCAGTTGAGTATTTCGGCAGCTGACCGGCTGCTGCGAGGCGCGAGACCGGCGGCTGGTGCAGCCCGACCGGGAAACCCCAGCCCAGCAACGAAACCGGTGAACCCCCGACCCGAAACCGCGTCCCCCCGGGAAGATCCGCCGCCGAGGGCGGGGCTGAAAAATCACCCGTCCGGCTTCACGCAACTGCGTCTCAAAACGCGCGACAAACCCGCACCTGCGGAACGGCAGGACCGACGTGTGACATCAGGACTTGTCCGCGCGCGAAAGGCGTAGCACGCTCCCCTGTGAGGCCGATCACGCATCGCGCCTTGGCCGTTCCCGAACCGGCCCGCCGCCTCCGCCGGGAGGGTTGGCGGGCATTTGCACTTGGAGGCCTTTGATGCGCATCACCGTCACTGTCGACGGCACGAAATACACCGATGACGTCGAGCCGCGCACCCTGCTCGTCCATTACTTACGGGAACGAGTCGGGAAGGTGGGCACCGTTGTCGGGTGCGACACCAGCAACTGCGGCGCGTGCACCGTCCATCTCGACGGACACAGCGTGAAATCCTGTTCCGTTCTCGCCGTGCAGGCCGACGGATGCGAGGTCACCACCATCGAGGGGCTGGCCCGCGACGGCCAGTTGCACCCCGTCCAGCAAGCCTTCCACGACAATCACGCATTGCAGTGCGGGTTCTGCACGCCGGGCATGATCATGCAGTCCATCGACCTGCTCGCGGACAACCCGGACCCCGACGAGCAGGCCGTTCGCGAGGGGCTCGAGGGCAATCTTTGCCGCTGCACCGGTTACCAGAACATCGTGAAGGCGGTTCGCGCCGCCGCGAAGCACATGAGTCCTGGTGCGGGGCCGGAAGCCGAGAAAATCGAGCAGGCCAACCACGTCGGCGTGGGTGGTGAATGATGACTGCCACGATCGAGCCTGAGGTAGGAAAGTCCCGTCGGCGCAAGGAAGACGAGCGGCTGATCACCGGGCGTACTCGGTGGACGGACAACATCGCGTTGCCGGGCATGCTGCATCTCGCGGTGCTGCGGAGTCCGCTGGCGCACGCGAAGATCGTTTCGATCGACACGTCCGCGGCCAAGGAATCGCCCGGGGTCGTCGCCGTTTACACCGCTGCTGACCTCGATCCCGAGGGGGCGATCGGCATGCCGTGCGCGTGGCCGATCACGCCGGACATGGCTGCGCCGCGGCGTCCGGTGCTGGCGGCGGATCGGGTGAATTTCGCTGGCGAGGGCGTGGCTGTGGTGGTCGCGCGGTCGTCCGCGGAGGCGCATGACGCGCTCGAGGCGATCGAGGTCGAGTACGACGAACTGCCGCCGGTGCTCGACCTCGAAGCCGCGCTCGCCGAGGACGCGCCGCTGGTGCACGAGGAACTCGGCAGCAACAAGAACGCGTTCTGGGTCTTCGACTCGGCCGAGGCGGGCACTGGCGGCAACGTCGAGGAGGCACTGTCCTCTTCGGAGGTCGTGCTGAAGCGGCGGTTCCGCCAGCAGCGATTGGTGCCCGCGTTCATGGAGCCGCGCGCGTGCGTGGTCGACCCGACCGGCGCGCAGCTGACCATGTGGTCGGCCACCCAGGTGCCGCACATCCTGCGCGTGATGTCCGCGCTGACGCTGGGCATCCCGGAGCACAAGCTGCGCGTGATCGCGCCGGACGTCGGCGGCGGGTTCGGCGGCAAGATCGGCGTGCTGCCCGAGGAAATGATGACCGTGCTCGTCGCGAACAAGCTCGGCAAACCGGTGAAGTGGAACGAATCCCGGTCCGAGACGATGCTCGCCGCGCACCACGGCCGCGACCAGATCCAGGACATCACGATCTCGGCGAAGTCCGACGGCACGGTCACCGGGCTCAAGGTCGAACTGCTCGCCAACCTCGGCGCGTACAACGGCCTGGTCGGGCCGGGCGTGCCGATCCTCGGCGCGTTCATGTTCAACGCGATCTACAAGATCCCGGCCTACCACTTCGCCTGCACCAACGTGTTCACCACGACCACGCTCACCGACGCCTACCGCGGCGCGGGCCGTCCGGAAGCGACGTTCGCGATCGAGCGGATCATGGACGAGCTGGCCGACGAACTCGGCATGGACCCGATCGAGCTGCGCGAAAAGAACTGGATCAAGCACGAGGAATTCCCGTTCACCACGGTCTGCGGGCTCACCTACGACTCCGGCAACTACGAGGCCGCGACCGAAAAGGCGAAGGAGCTTTTCGGCTACGACGCGCTGCGCCGCGAGCAGAAGGAACGCCGCGAGGCGAACGATCCGGTGCAGCTCGGCATCGGGGTCTCGACGTTCACCGAGATGTGCGGGCTCGCGCCGTCGCGGGTGCTGGGCTCGCTCGACTACGGCGCTGGCGGCTGGGAATACGCGTCGCTGCGGATGCTGCCGACCGGCAAGGTCGAGGTCACCACGGGTGCGTCGGCACACGGACAGGGACACGAGACGGCGTGGAGCCAGATCGTGGCCGACCAGCTCGGTGTGGCCTTCGAGGACGTCGAAGTGCTGCACGGCGACACGCAGTCCTCGCACAAGGGCCTCGACACTTACGGTTCGCGGTCACTGGTCGTCGGCGGCATCGCGATCGTCAAGGCGGCGGAGAAGGTGGTCGCGAAGGCGAAACCGATCGCCGCGCATCTGCTGGAATGCTCGGAGGACGACCTCGAGTTCTCCGGCGGCAAGTTCACCGTGAAGGGCACGGATTCGTCGACGACGATCCAGGACGTCGCGCTCGCCGTGTTCGCCGCGCACAACCTGCCGGACGGTGTCGAACCGTCGCTGGATTCCGACGCCACCTTCGATCCGGAGAACTTCTCCTTCCCGCACGGCACGCACCTGTGCGCGGCCGAAGTGGACACTGAGACCGGCCAGGTGAAACTGCGTTCGTACGTCTGCGTGGACGACGTCGGCAAGGTGGTCAACCCGCTGATCGTGGAAGGCCAGGTGCACGGCGGGCTCGCACAAGGCATCGCGCAGGCGTTGTTCGAGGAGGCCGTGCACGACGAGAGCGGCACGCTCACCACCGGCACGTTCGCCGACTATCTGCTGCCCTCGGCGGCCGACCTGCCGTCGTTCACCACGGACCGCACGGAAACGCCGTCGACCACGAACCCGTTGGGAGCCAAGGGAGTCGGCGAGGCGGGCACGATCGCCTCGACGCCCGCCGTGGTCAACGCCGTGGTCGACGCGGTGCGCCACTTCGGGGTGAACGACATCGAAATGCCGCTCACGCCGATGCGCGTGTGGAACGCGGTGCGGGGCGGCGCCGCTGACGCCGGCGGACCCGGCGGCGAGGCCGGCGGCGGTCTCGGTTCGATCGACGCCTCCGGAGGTGCCCAGTGATCCCGGCCCCGTTCGACTACGTCGCTCCGTCCACGGTGGACGAAGCCGTGCAGGCGCTCGCCGCGGCGGGCGAGGACGCCAAGGTGCTCGCGGGCGGGCAAAGCCTGCTGCCCGTGCTGCGGATGCGGCTGGCCGCGCCGACTACGCTGGTCGACCTCGGGAAAATCGCCGAAATGCGCGGCGTGCGCGAGGACGGCGACGCGCTCGTGGTCGGTGCGATGACGACGCATTACGAGGTCCAGCGCGACCCGTTGATCGCCGAGCACGCGGCGCTGGTGAAGGAAGCGACCGACACCGTCGCGGACCCGCAGGTGCGCCACCGCGGCACGTTCGGCGGCGCGATCGCGCACGCGGACCCGGCAGGGGACCTGCTGGCCCCGGTGCTCGCGCTGGACGGCGAGCTGGTGCTGGCCGGTCCGGACGGGCGCCGCACGGTGCCCGCGGCGGAGTTCTTCCAGGACTACTTCACCACCGCGCTGGCCCCGGACGAGCTGCTCGTCGAGGTGCGGCTGCCCAAGCACACCGGCTGGCGGGCGCACTACGAGAAGTTCAACCGGGTCGCCCAGGCCTGGTCGATGTGCGCGGTGGCGGCCACCGTGCGCACCGAGGGCGGCGTGATCGAGGAAGCCCGGGTGGCGCTCACGAACATGGGCGCGACCCCCGTCCGGGCGACCGGCGTGGAGCAGGCGTTGCTCGGCGCGCAGGCCAACGCGGAGACGATCCGGGCGGCCGCCGCGCACGCGGCCGAGGGCACCAACCCGGTCGCGGACGGCAATTCCGACGTCGAGTACCGCCAGCATCTCGCGCGGGTGCTGACCGGGCGTGCCGTCGCGGCGGCGGTGGGCGCCTGAGCTGACCGGCCGGGAAGGACTCCTTGGGGGACTCTGCTTCCCCCAAGGAGTCCTTCGCGGCAACGCTTCGCCGGAGACGGCCGTAAGGTGGACGGCAACGGCTCGAAGCAGTGTGCAGGAGAGGAGGTCGGCCCGTGCGGCTCGACCACGAATTCACCGTCCCCGCCCCGATCGGGGAGGTCTGGCAGGCCGTCATCGACCCGGAGCGGGTCGCCCCGTGCATGCCGGGCGCCTCGCTCACCAAGGTGGAGGGGGACACCTTCGCGGGCACGGTGAAGGTCAAGCTGGGTCCGATTTCGCTGCTGTACAAGGGAACCGGCGAGTTCCTGGAGAAGGACGAGGCGGCGCGCAAGGTCGTCATCAAGGCGTCTGGCAAGGACGCCCGCGGCGGCGGCACCGCGGCGGCGACTGTCACCCTCACGCTCACCGAACGCGACGGCGGCACGCACGGCGCGGTCGCCACCGACCTGGCGATCACCGGACGTCCGGCGCAGTTCGGGCGCGGCCTCATCTCCGAGGTGGGCGGCAAGATCCTCGACACCTTCGCGGGGAACCTCGCGGCCTCGCTGGAGAACCCGGCCGAAGCGGCCCCGGCTCCGGAAGCGAAGGCCGAGGAGAAGCCCGAGGAAAAGCCCGCGGCCGAGGAGAAGCCCGGGGAGAAGCCGGTCGCCGAGGAGAAGCCGCACTTGCGGAGCGTTCCGGCGGGCGGTTCGACCGGCGAGACCGAGGCGATCGACCTGCTCGACTACGCGGGGCAGTCCGTCGCGAAGCGGCTGGCTCCGGTGGCCGCGGGCGCGGTCGTGCTGCTGATCGTGCTGGCCGTCGTGCGGAAGCTGCGCCGCCGCTGACCGGCCCGGGAAACGCCCGCTCGCTCTACCCAGAGCGTGCCCGGCGGGCAGTTCGCGGGCGAGTTTTCGCTCGGTTCGGCTAGCTTCGGAGTGGACCCGCTACCCTGGGCAACTTCCGTAGGCCGAATTTCGCGTGGGGGCGCCCGTGACGCAGGCACCTGTCCCCATCGGGGTGCGCGACGCGGTGACGGCTTGGCGCGGCTGGCCGCCGCGCTGGGCGATGTGGGCGGTCGCGCGGCGGCGGTGGATCGGCTACGCGATGGGGTGCGAGGCCCTCGCCGCGGCGCTCACGGTGACCGGTCTCGCGACCGGGTTCGGCGGGCCGGTGCAGGTCAGCTCGTTCGGCGTGCTGGTGGGGCTGGGCATCGCGCAGGCCGAAATGTCGCGCCGGATCGAGCGGCTGCGGCGGTGGATGAGCGGCCAGACGCACATCAACGTCACGTCCGTCTGGTACCTCGCCGGTGCGTTCCTGCTTCCGCCGGCCTGGGTCGCGTTGCTGGCGTTGGTGCTGTACCTGCATCTGTGGCTGCGAGTGTGGCGACACGTGCGTACGCGGCCCGCGCATCGCTTCGTGGCGAGCACCGCGTGGGCGATGCTGTCGTGCTTCGCGGCGTCTGCGGTGTTGACCATCGGCGGTCTGGATCAAGCGCGGCTCGACACCGCGTACGGCGTCCTCGCGCTCGCCTTGGCCGGAGCTGTCTTCGAATTGGTGAACGTGGTGCTCGTAGCGACGGGCATCTACCTGTACACGAACAGCCGCTCGCCCGCGGACCTCGTCGGCACCTGGGAAGACAACGCCTTCGAGCTGGCGACGCTCTGTCTCGGCGGGCTCGCTGCGCTGGCGTTCGTCCACCAGCCGGTGCTCGTGGTGTTCGTGTTGCCGCCGTTGTTCTTGCTGCACCGCTACCTCCTGCTCAAGCAGCAGTTGCAGGTGGCGGTGGTGACCGACGAGAAGACGGGGCTGCTCAACACCGCGGGCTGGCACGAGCTGGCGACGCGCGAATTCACCCGGGCTCGGCGGCGCGGGGCGGGCAGCGGGTTCGCCGTGCTGATGATCGATCTCGACCACTTCAAGCGCATCAACGACACGTACGGCCACCTCACCGGCGACGAGGTGCTGGCCGCGGTGGCCGTGGCGATCGAGTCCTCGGTGCGGCAGAGCGACACCGTCGGCCGGTTCGGCGGCGAGGAATTCGTAGTCCTGCTGCCCGCGACCGGCGGCACGGACGTGCTCGGGATCGCCGAACGGGTGCGGGTCGCGGTGGGGGAGCTGACCGTGTCGGTGGGAGGTCCGCTGCGGATCAGCGGACTCTCCGTGTCCGTCGGGGTGGCGTGTTATCCGCAGGCGGGCAACACCCTTGACGAGGTGCTGCGGTCCGCCGACGCCGCGCTGTACCGGGCGAAAGACGGCGGCCGGAACCGAGTGGCGGTCTGAGCGGAAATACCGGGCGCGGGCAATTGTTGAACGTTGTATGAGCACTGCGGATCACGAGACCGACGTCGTGGTGATCGGGGCCGGGCAGGCCGGACTGTCGGCGGCGTATCACCTGCGCCGGGCCGGATTCGCCAACGAACGCGGGTTCGTCGTGCTCGACCACGGCAAACACGCGGGCGGCGCGTGGCAGTACCGGTGGCCGTCGCTGGTCGTCGGGAAGGTGCACGGGATCCACGACCTGCCGGGGATGGCGTTCGGGACCCCGGACCCGGCGCGGCCGGCGAGCGAAGCCGTGTCGGAGTACTTCGCGCGCTTCGAGAAGACGTATGACCTGCCGGTGCACCGTCCGGTCGACGTGACCGCGGTGCGGCGCGCGGGGGAGCGGCTGGTGGTCGAATCGCCCGCGGAGACGTGGGCGGCGCGTGCGGTGATCAGCGCGACCGGGACCTGGGACCGGCCGTTCTGGCCGCGTTACCCCGGCAGTTTCGCCGGACGGCAGCTGCACACGGCGGATTACCGCGGCGCGGAGGAGTTTCGCGACCAGCGCGTGGTGGTCGTCGGCGGCGGGACGTCGGCGGTGCAGCTGCTGATGGAGATCGGCCCGGTCGCCCGTTCGACGGTGTGGGTGACGCGGCGTCCGCCGGTGTGGCGCGAGGAAGAGTTCAGCGAGGACTGGGGGCGCATGGCGGTGGCGAAGGTCGACCAGCGGGTGCGGGCCGGGTTGCCGCCGGAGAGCGTCGTGAGCGTGACGGACTTGCCGGTGACGCCGCAGGTGCTCGCCGGTCGGGCGGCGGGATATCTGGACCGGCGGCCGATGTTCTCGCGCTTGGTTCCCGACGGGGTCGTCTGGGAGGACGGCAGCTTCGAGCCCGCGGACATCATCCTGTGGGCGACCGGGTTCCGCGCCTCGATCGACCACCTGGCTCCGCTGCACCTGCGGACGCCCGGCGGCGGGATCCGGATGGACGGGACCCGCGTGGTCGCGGAGCCGCGGCTGCACCTGGTCGGGTACGGGCCTTCGGCCAGCACGGTGGGGGCGAACCGGGCTGGGCGCGCGGCGGTGCGGGAAGTCCGGCGGCTGCTGGAGCGGTGAAGTTCCGTGAGGGCCACTTTCACTGACAGGCGGTGAGCGCCAGCGTCCCTCAGGTTTTCCCTTCGCGGCACTTCCCTGGAGCAGCAGCGGGCCATTCCGCTGATCGGGCGGTCTTGATCGTTTCACGTCCGTTCCGGGCTTGTCGGGAGAAACCGGGCCCGCTACTCTGCCGTTTTAGTTAGGAAACTTTCCTAACGCAACGAGACGCCGCAAAACCGTAACGCCGCCGCCCTGTTCCCGTCCGGCCCGAAGGAGTGCGACGTGTCCTCGTCCCGTGTCCGAAGTATCGCCCGGTTCGCCTTGCCGGCGGCCGCCGTGGTGCTGTTGCCCGCCGCGGTCTCGCCCGCGCGCGACGCCAGCGCCGCTGCCGCCGATGTGCTGCTGTCCCAAGGAAAACCCGTCAGCACGTCCACGCTCGAGACGTCCGCGTTGAGCGGCGAGAACGCCGTCGACGGGAACCTCAAGACCCGCTGGGCCAGTGCGGTCAGCGCCGACGCCCAGTGGCTGCGCGTCGATCTCGGGCAGGCCGCCACGATCCACCGGGTGAAGCTGAACTGGGAAGCCGCCTACGCCAAGAAGTACCGCATCGAGATCTCCGACGACGGCGAGAACTTCAAGTCGATCGCGACGATCACCAGCGGCGACGGCGGCACCGACGACCTCACCGGATTGTCCGGGCACGGCCGGTTCCTGCGCTTCGTCGGCACCGAGCGCGCCACGAAGTACGGCTACTCGCTGTGGGAGCTTCAGGCGTACGGCACGCCGGACTCGTCCGGGGACACCCAGGCGCCCACCGCTCCGTCGAACCTCGCCGCGGGCGAGGTCGGCCCGAACAGCGTCGCGCTGACCTGGGCCGCCGCGACGGACAACGTCGGCGTCAGCGGGTACGAGGTGCTGCGGGACGGCAAGTCCGTCGCCACCAGCACGACCACGTCCTACACCGACAACGGCCTCTCGCCGGACACCGACTACACCTACACCGTCCGGGCCAAGGACGCCGCCGGCAACACCTCGCCGGCCAGCGGCGCGGTCAAGGTGCACACGAAGCCGGGGACCGCGGGCAACACCTTCGTGCTCGCTGCGGCCGGCGACATCGCCGAGCAGTGCACCGCGAGCAGCTCCAGCTGCATCCACCCGAAGACCGCGAAGCTCGTCCAGGACATGAACCCGGCCGCGGTGATCACCATGGGCGACAACCAGTACGACTCCGACGACGTCGGACTGAAGCTGCAGAACTTCAAGGACTACTACGACAAGACCTGGGGCAAGTTCAAGAGCATCACGCACCCGATCCCCGGCAACCACGAGACCTACGACGACGACACGCCGTTCAAGGCCTACGAGCAGTACTTCGGCAAGATCGCCACCCCGAACGGCAAACGGTACTACAGCTGGGAAATGGGCAACTGGCACTTCATCGCGCTGGACTCCAACGGCTTCGTCGACGACAAGGACGGCGGCGAGCTCAAGGACACCGACCAGATGAACTGGCTCAAGCAGGACCTGGCGAAGAACACCAAGGGCTGCGTCGCGGCGTACTACCACCACCCGCGGTGGAGCTCCGGCGACCACGGCGACCAGCGCGGTTCCAAGCAGCTGTGGGATCTGTTCGCGCAGAACAAGGTCGACCTGGTCCTCAACGGCCACGACCACCACTACGAGCGGTTCGTGCCGCAGGACGCGAGCGGCAAGGCGAACCCGGCGGGCCCGGTCGAGATCATCGGCGGCATGGGCGGCGCGAACCCGTACCCGGTGCACTCCGCGCACCCGACCACGGCGAAGCTGCTCAAGGACACCTTCGGCGTGCTGAAGCTGACGATGACCGACACCACCTTCTCCGAGCAGCTGATCGGTCTCGACGGCAAGGTCCAGGACAGCAGCCCGACCTACACCTGCCACAACTAGGGGCCGGTCATGTACATCGCGACAAGCCGTAGTTCGGACGTCGCGGCGGGCACCGAGCGGAAGGCCGGCCTGCGCCGGGTGTCGGCGAACGTCGTCGCACTCGGCGCGGTCAGCCTGGTCACCGACATCTCCTCGGAGATGGTGACCGCGGTGCTCCCGCTGTATCTGGTGCTCGGCCTCGGGCTGAACCCGCTGCAGTTCGGCCTGCTCGACGGGCTTTACGCGGGAGCCACCGCCGTGGTCCGCGTGCTCGGCGGGCATCTGGCCGACCGGTGGCGCCGCCTCAAGGCGGTCGCCGGGTTCGGCTACGGCTTGTCCGCGGTGTGCAAGCTCGGCCTGGTCGCGGCCGGTTCTTCGGTCGCGGCGATCGGCGTGGTGCTCGCCGCCGACCGGACCGGCAAGGGGCTGCGCACCGCCCCGCGCGACGCGTTGATCTCGCTCAGCAGCGAGCCCGACACGCTCGGCCGGTCGTTCGGCGTGCACCGCGCGATGGACACCGTCGGCGCGTTCCTCGGCCCGCTCGTCGCGATGGCCGTGCTCGCGCTGAGCCTCGGCAGCTATACGTCGGTGTTCTTCACCAGTTTCTGCATCGCGGCGATCGCGGTGCTGCTGCTCGTGTTGTTCGTCCGCGACCATAAACAGGAAATCGCCGACCGGGCCGCGGTGTCCGTGAAGGCCGCCTTCGGATTGCTGCGCGAGCGGGGTTTCCGCCGCGTGGCGGTGTGGGCGGCGCTGCTCGGATTCGTGACTCTCGGCGATTCCTTTGTGTACCTGGTGCTTCAGCGGCGCTGGGACGTCGCGGCGACGTTCTTCCCATTGCTGCCGCTCGGCACCGCTGGGGTGTATTTGGCGCTGGCGGTTCCGCTGGGCAAGCTGGCCGACCGGATCGGGCGCTGGCCGGTGTTCCTCGGCGGGCACGTCGCGCTGGTCGCCGCGCTGGTCGCGTTGTGCGGGCCGGTGTCCGGATTCTGGCTCGCGGCTCTCGCGTTGGGGCTGCACGGCGTGTTCTACGCGGCTACCGACGGGGTGCTGATGGCTGCCGCCGGACCGTTGGTGCCCGCTGATCTCCGGGCGACCGGGCTGGCCGTGGTCCAAACGGGACAGGCGGCCGCCCGGATGCTCTCGTCTGTCCTCTTCGGACTCGCCTGGACCTTGTGGGATCTCCAGCCCGCGGTCCTCGTGGCGGCCGGAGCGCTCGCTGTCGTGGCGCTCGGCGCCGCTTTCGCAAGGCCGGTGCGCAAATGAAAAAAGTCCTTCTCGCGGTGGTCGGAACTGTGGTGCTCGCGGCGGCCGCGGTGGTGTACACCGTTGCCGCGCGGCCCAGCCCGGCCGAACCGGGGAAAGTCGAGCACCTTTCGCTCGCGCCCGGGCAGTTGTTCTTTCGCAGCACTAAAACGGGCAACGTCGGCGTCGTTCCGCTCGCGGATCCTGGTGCCGCGCCGAAGTTCAGCGATCTGAAGTGCGATCGGTTCGCGGTGTCCGCGTCGACCGGGATGTGCCTCGCGGTGCGGCCGGGCACGCTGCCCGCGGTCAGCGACTTCAGTATTCTCGACCGCAATTTCACCACGACGCACAAGGATTACCTGCCGGGGACGCCGAGCCGGGCGCGGGTTTCGCCGGACGGCAAACGGGTGTACTGGACGGTGTTCGTCACCGGCGATTCCTATGCCGCTACCGGGTTTTCCACCCGTGCCGGGATTTACCAGCTGGACAACGGCGAGCTGGAGAAGACGATCGAGGAACTGCCGGTCCTGGTCGACGGGAAGCGGTATTTCTCCGCGGACGTCAATTACTGGGGCATCACGTTCGCCAAGGACGGCAAGAGGTTCTATTCGACGCTGGGCACCAAGGGCAAGACGTACCTGATCGAAGGCGACTACGACACTTACCGCGGCAAAGCGCTGCGGGAGAACGTGGAATGCCCGTCGCTCTCGCCGGACGAAACGCGGATCGCGTTCAAGAAGAAGGTCGGCGAGGGCGTCTGGCGGCTGTCCGTGCTCGACCTCAAGACGATGCGGGAGACCGCGCTCGCCGAGACCCGCAGCGTCGACGACCAGGCGCTCTGGCAGGACGACCACACGATCCTGTACGGGCTGGAGAACGCCGTGTGGTCGGTGCCCGCGGACGGGTCCGGGGCCCCGCGCAAGCTGGTCTCCGACGCCTCCTCGCCCGCCGTCACCCGCTGATTCGACATCTCTTTACGACGTATAGTACCGTCGTGCCCGACGATACTTTACGACGTAAAGAGATGAGATGGCTGAAGCGACTCTGCACGACGAAACACGGATCGAAGCGCAGGTGCGCGGGGACGGGCCGGTGCTGCTGCTCCCGGTCGACCCCCGGCCGGCCGGAGGACCGGAGGCCGAGGCGGCCCGGCAGTGGGGCGCCGACCCGGAGCTGGGCCGTTCGCTGATCGAGGGATTCGCCGGGTTCCGGGTGGTGGCCTTCGACTACCAGGGGCATCGGATGGCGCATCCGGCCGAGCTGACGCCGGACGTGGTCGCGGCCGACTTCCTGGCCGTGGCGGACGCCGTGGGGGCGGAGCGGTTCTCGTATTACGGGTACTCGTGGCTGGCGTTGTCCGGGTTGCAGCTGGCGTTGCGGACGGATCGGCTGGACGCGCTGGTGATGGGCGGGTATCCGCCGCTGGACGGGCCGTATGCGGCGATGCTCGCGGTGACCCGGGCGACGTACGAGGTGGCGCTGGCCGGGCCGTCGGCGTCGCCATCCGTGGCTGAGCCGGGGGATTGGGATTCGGTGGATGTCCAGTTGTCGACGGGGCAGACGAAGCAGTTCGTGACGTTGTACGAGGCGTTGCAGGATTTCGACGACCGGGCGGTCGAGCTGTCGTGTCCGCGGTTGTGCTTCGCGGGGTCGGAGGATCGGATCGAGTACAGCGAGCGGTGGGGCGGGGTGACAGTCGACATCGCGGGGCCGTTGCTGCGGGAGCGGGCTGAGCTGGAGGCGCGCGGGTGGACGGTGGAGGTGCTGGACGGGCTGGACCACATGGGGGCGATGCAGGCCGCGGCGGTGCTGCCGGTGGTGCGGCCGTGGCTGGAGAAGGTCTTGTGAGTGGCGATCACGGTTCTAACCGTGATCGCCACTCACGACGCCCCGCCTAACCGCAGCTCGTGCTCCAGCGCCTCCAGCTCCGCCCCTCCCGCCATCTGCCGGGTCAGCTCCGGCAGTTCGATCTCCGGCTTCTCGTAGCACCCGAGCGCCGTGCCGCGTTTGAGGAGCAGGAAACGGTCGGCCACCGGATACGCGTGATGCGGGTTGTGCGTGATCAGGACGACGCCCAGGCCCCGGTCGCGGGCCTGGGCCACGTACTTCAGCACCACCCCAGCCTGCTTCACGCCCAATGCGGCCGTCGGCTCGTCCAGGATCAGCACCTTCGCGCCGAAGTGGATGGCGCGGGCGATCGCGACGCACTGCCGTTCGCCGCCGGACAGCGTGCCGACCGGCTGTTCGACGTCCCGCAGGTCGATGCCGAGGTCGGCTAGGGCTTTCTTCGTCAGCTCCCGGCCTTTGCGCCGGTCCAGGGCGCGGAACGGACCGAAGCCGACGGTCGGTTCGGAGCCGAGGAAGAAGTTGCGCCACACGCTCATCAGCGGCACCACCGCGAGATCCTGATACACCGTGGCGATTCCGCGGTCCAGCGCTTCCCGGGGCGAGGCGAACCGCACCGGCGCGCCTTCGACGAGGAACTCGCCTTCGTCGTGCTGGTGCACCCCGGCGAGGATCTTGATCAAAGTGGACTTTCCGGCGCCGTTGTCGCCCAGTACGCAGGTTACCTCGCCCGCATTGACCACTGTGGACACTTCGCGCAGCGCGACCACGGTTCCGTACCGCTTGCCGACGTTCCTGACTTCGAGGAGAGCGTTCATCGCCGCACCCTTTCCGCGCGCCGCCGCAAAGCGTTGTTGACCAGGACCGCCGCCAGCAGCATGATCCCGAGGAACAGCATGAACCAGTCGTTGTCCCAGCCGGCGAACACGATGCCCTGACGGGCCATGCCGAAGATCAGCGCTCCGATCGCCGCGCCGACGGCCGAGCCGAACCCGCCGGTCAGCAGGCAGCCGCCGATCACCGCGGCGATGATGTACTGGAATTCGAGCCCGATGCCCTGATTCGCCTGGACGCTCGCGAACCGCAGGATGTTGATCGAGCCGACGAGCCATCCGGCGAGCGCGGTGCCCATGAACAACAGGATTTTCGTGCGCACCACCGGAACGCCGACCGCGCGGGCGCTGGCCGCCGAACCGCCGACCGCGAAGATCCAGTTGCCGAAGCGCGTCCGCACGAGCAGCCACGCGGCCACCGCGATCGCGCCGAGCCACCAGACGATGGAGATCTGGAACGGCGTGCCGCCGATGTCCACTGTGGAGGCGAAGACGAACCCGGCGGACGCGTAACCGTCGGTGGAGCGCATGCCGGAGACCTGCACGGTTCCGGTGACCAGTCGCGTGACGCCGAGGTTCAAGCCTTGCAGGGCAAGGAAAGTGCCGAGGGTGACGATGAAACTCGGCAGTCCGGTTTTCATCACCAGCCAGCCGTTGAACGCGCCGACGGCCAGCGCGAAGACCAGCGAGACCAGCAGTGCGAGCCAGACGTTCCAGCCCGCTTGGGTGGCGAGGATCGCGGTCACCAGCGAGGTCGACGCGGTCATCACGCCCGCGGACAGGTCGAACTCGCCGCCGACCATCAGCAGCGACACGGCCACCGCCATGATGCCCAGCGTCGCCGCGTCGTCCAGCCAGGTCGCGGCTCCGCTGGCGCTGAAGAACTTGTCGGACGCGAAGGTGAAGAACAGGAAGACCACGACCGCGCCGAGCAACGCGCCGATCTCCGGGCGGAGCACCAACCGGTCGGTCAGCCGTGGCTTCGCCAGCCGTTCGTCGAGGGTCGTCATCGGGTGCCCCTTTGCACGTACTGGCCGACCTTGTCCACTGTGGATTTGTCGACCAGGTCGGGACCGGTGAGCACCGGTTTGCCGCCGCCGACGACGTTCGCGTTGTCCCGGTACAGCTTCAGGAACTGCACCGGTAGATAACCCTGTTCGTACTGCTGCTGGTCGACCGCGAACAGCACGTCCCCGGCCTTGATCGCGGCCACCACGTCGGAGTTGAGGTCGAACGTGGCGACCTGCGCCTTCGCGTTGACCGACTTGATCGCGCTCACCGCCCGCGCGGCGACCTGGGAGTTCAGCGTGAGGACCGCGTCGATCGACGAATCGGTCTGCACCGCGCCGCGGATGCGGGACTCGGCGTCGGTCGGGTTGGAGATGTCCACCTGAAGCGTCTGCACGGTGCCGGCGAACCCGGTCTTCGCGCCGTCGCACCGCTGCGCCTGCCCGACGTTTCCGGCCTCGTGGATCACGCACAGCAGCTTGTGCTTGCCGAGTTCCTTGAACTTCTTCCCGGCTTCCTGTCCGGCGATCGACTCGTTCTGTCCGACGTGCGTGAGCGCGCCGTACGCCGCGCTTTTGTCCTCGCCGGAGTTGATGGTGATCACCGGGATTCCGGCGCGCACCGCGGCCTCAATGGACGGACGGAGCGCCTCGGGGTTCGCCATCGACACCACGAGCCCGCCGGTTTGCTGCGCGACTGCGTTGTCGATCAGCTTCGCCTGCGCGCCCGGATCACCGTCCGAGGTGTACTCAACTTGCACGCCAAGGTCGTTGCCCGCTTGTTCAGCACCGTTTTTCACCACGTTCCAGAACGCGTCGCCCGCGGTGCCGTGCGTGATCACCGAAACCTTCAGCGGTCCGGACGGCGTCGGCGCGGCGGCGGGCGCGGTCGACTTCGGCTCGGCGGCCGGACCGGTGCACGCCGCCAGCAGCAAGCCCGCGGCCAGCAGGCCCGCCACCGCGCGGCCGGAGCGCCGTGCGCGCTCCCAGCGATGGGACATCGTTGTCTCTCCTCGCTTGTTTTCCAACGTCAGCCGGTGATGGCGCGCAGATACGACAGGCTGGCCGCGACGTCCTTGCCGGGGCGGTCCACCGGGCTGTCGTCGCTCAGCGCGGTGTCCTGCTCTAGGACGTACCAGCCGTCGTAGCCCGCTTCGACGACGGAGCGGACCATGGCTTCGATGTCGACGTCGCCCTCGCCCAGCGGCACGTAAAGCCCCTTGCCGACGGCTTCGGCGTACGGAAGTTCGCCCGCACGAACGGCGTCGGCAAGTTCGCCGCGGACGTCTTTGAGGTGCAGGTGGCCGATCCGCCGCGGGTGCCGCCGGGCGAGCGCGACCGGGTCGGTGCCGCCGATCAGCAGGTGGCCGGTGTCGAGGCAGAGCTGGAGATCGGAATCGGCGAGGAAGCGTTCGACCTCGGCCTCGGTCTCCACGTGGGTGCCGACGTGGGGATGCAGTACCGTTCGGAGGCCGTGTTTCGCTGCTGTATCGCGGATCTTGCCTGCCGTGCGGACCAAAGTGGACCATTCGGCGTCGGTCAGAGTGGGCCGTTCGTCGTAACCGTCGAGGCCGGTTGCTGCGGCGAGCACGAGCGTTCCGCCGCCGCAGGCCGCGAACAGCGCCGCCGAGTCTTCCGCTTCGGCGACGGCCGCGTCCGGATTTTCGTGCAGCGGCACGGCGAGGAAGCCGCCGACGAGTTCGAGCCGATGGATTCCCAGCAGCTTCTTCAGCTCGGCCGGTTCGCGCGGCAGGTAACCGGGCGGGCCCAATTCCGTTGCGGTGACGCCCAATCCGGCCATTTCCCCGAGCACCGCCGGGGCGTCGAGCACTCGTCCCCAGCCGGGCACCTCGCAGACTCCCCACGAGATCGGGGCGGCGGCGACGCGGATCTTCGCGGTCATGGATCCCTCTCCGGTCGGGGGACGGGCCCTTGATTAGAGCGCTCTAAGCTTGTAGCGTCCGGACCGTCGCGTCAAGCGCTTCTCCGGGGAGGTTTTCGCATGGGGAAGCCCACCATGGAGGACGTCGCCGCGCGCGCCGGGGTTTCCCGGGCGCTGGTTTCGCTCGTGATGCGCAACGCGCCGAACGTCTCGGCGCGACGGCGCGCGGCGGTGCTAAAAGCGGCCGAGGAACTGGGGTATTCGCCGCACGTCATGGCGCGGTCTCTGGCGAGCCGGACCTCGACGGTGCTCGGCGTGATGGTGAACGATCTGCGCAACGCCTTCTTCGCCGACGTCGTGGAAGGGCTGGACGCGGCGGCTCAATCGGCCGGATTCGATTTGATCCTCAACACCGGTGGCCGGATGCCATCGCGGGAAGGGGCGGCGTTGCGCAGTCTGCTGTCTTTTCGTCCGGCTGGCGTGGTGCTGTTGTCGCCAGTCGTGCCAGCCGCGGCAATCGAAGCCGCGGCACGGCAGTGTCCGGTAGTGTTGGTGTCGCGCACTTCTCGTCTGTCCACTGTGGATACTGTGAACGACGACGGCGAGGCTGGCGCGGCGTTGGCCGTGGAGCACCTGGTCCAGCTGGGGCATCGGCGGATCGCGCATCTCGACGGCGGGGGAGCGGCCGGTGCCGCGGCGCGACGGCGCGGTTTCCAGCGGGCGATGCGAGCGCACGGGCTGGAGCCGATCGTGGTGCGCAGCGAACACACCGACACGGCGGGCGAGAAGGCTGTGCAGGAATTGCTGTCGGTGTATTCACCGACGCCGACCGCGCTGCTCGCGGGCAACGACTTCAACGCGGTCGGGGCGATCTCGGCGCTCGAGGAACACGGGTTACGCGTACCGGAGGACGTTTCGGTGGTCGGCTACGACAACACGTCCTTGGCTTCCCTGCGGCACATTTCACTGACCACAGTGGACCAGCCGCGCGCGGAGATGGCGCGGCTCGCTTTTGACGCGTTGCTGGAACGCGTACGCGGTGAGCGCACCGAGCCGGTGCGGCATCTGCTTCATCCGTCCCTGGTCGTGCGGGAGACCACGGGGCCTAATTCAGGGGAGACACAGCGATGAGGTTGGGACTGGCAGGGGCCGGACGGATCGGGACCGCGCACGCGGAAACGCTGGCGGGCTTCGACGAGGTCGCTTCGGTGGTCGTGGCGGACGTGGATCCCGCGCGAGCCCAGTCGGTCGCGGCTCGGCTCGGGGTCGAGGCGGCTGAGGGAATCGATGCGCTGTTCCGGGCTGGTCTCGACGGTTTGGTCATCGCGGCGGCCACGGACGCGCATCCGAAGTTGATCATCCAGGCGGTCGACGCGGGAGTGCCGGTGTTCTGCGAAAAGCCGGTCGCCGCGGACATCCCCGGCACACTCGCGGTGCTCGACCGGATCGCGGGCTCGGACGTCCCGGTGCAGATCGGCTTCCAGCGCCGGTTCGACGCGGGCTACCAGGCCGCGCGGGTCGCGGTGGAAAGCGGGGAACTGGGCTGGCTGCACAGCGTCCGGGCGACCACTTTGGACCCGGCCCCGCCGCCCGCCGCCTATGTCGCGCATTCCGGCGGCCTGTTCCGGGACTGCGGGGTGCACGATTTCGACATCCTCCGGTGGGTGACCGGCCGGGAAGTCGCGGAAGTTTTCGCCTTGGGCGGCAACAAAGGCGAGCAGTTCTTCGCGGATGCCGGAGACGTCGACACCGCGGCGGTCGCCCTGACGCTCGACGACGGAACCCTCGCGACGGTCTCGCTCACGCGCTACAACGGCGCGGGCTACGACGTGCGCTTCGAAGCCCTCGGCTCGCTGGGGAACGCCGTGGTGGGCTTGGACGACCAGGCCCCGCTGCGGTCGGTGGAACCGGGGGTCGGACCGTTGCCGGGACCGGCGTATCCCGGCTTCATGGAACGGTTCCGGACCGCTTATGCCGCCGAGCTGCGGGCCTTCCTGGACGTCGCCGCCCGGCGGATCCCGTCGCCGGCGGGCGCGGGGGATGCGTTGGAGGCGTTCTACATCGCGGAGGCGTGCGAGGTCTCGCGGAGGGAGAACCGTCCGGTGCGGGTCGCGGAGGTGCGGCGGTAGGCGGGAAAGTATATGAGCACCTCGGCGAGAGCGTTGAGTTCTTCCGCGTCGAAGCGACCGGAAAGCACCGCTGTGTTGCCGTGTCCGTCGCCGACCGCCTCATGGCGAGCGAGGTGTGCGCTTCAACCTCGCGGGCGAAGCAGCTTCTCCACCAACGTATCCACCAACTCCGCCGGTACCGCCGCCCCGGTCAGTGCACTGTAGACGATCGGCCCCAGCAAAGCGTCCCTTGTGGACTCCGGGTCCAGCACCGGGGAAATCTCGCCTGATTCGGCGGCCCGCGTCAGCATCTCGCGCTCGGCGAGCTGCCGCGGCTCCAAGTAGCGCTCATGGAAGCGCGCCGCCGTCCCGACGTCGTGCTGTGCCTCGGCCAGCAGGGTGAGCAGGCATTTGCCCGCCGGGTCCTCGGTCAGGAAGTGCGCGAAGTCGCGCAGATACGCGCGGATGCCCTCAGCCGTCGGCAGGTCCGTCGGCACCGGCAGGCGTTTCGCGCTGTCCTCGATCAGCGTGTCCAGCAGGATTTCGACCTTGGACGGCCACCAGCGGTAGATCGTCTGTTTCGCGACGCCGGCGCGACGCGCGATCGCTTCGACGGTCAATGCGCCGAAGCCGTGCTCGACCAGCAGGTCGTCGGCGGCGTGGAGCACCGCTAGGCGGGCGGCCTCGTCGCGCCGGTTGCCGGAGCGTGCCCTGCGGGGCTGGGAATTGACTGCGGGCATACCGGACACCTTACCGTGCTACTGTCTAGACGTGACGTTGCGTCTAGACAAGGGAGCGGCCATGACAGCACGCCGGGCAGTGGTGGTCGGGGCTTCGCGCGGACTGGGATTGGTGCTGGTCACCGAACTGGACCGGCGCGGATGGGAGGTCATCGCGACCACTCGCGACGGGTCGGTGCCGCTGGAGGGAATGCGGACCGAGCACCTCGAGATGACCGACGAAGCACAGATCGCCGCGCTGAGAGACAGAATGGACGGTCCGCTCGATCTGCTCTTCGTGAACGCGGCGATCGACCGTGGGAATCTGCCGATCAGCGAAGTGCCCACTGAGATGTTCGCCGAAGTGATGATCACGAATGCGTTGGGGCCGTTGAGAGTCCTCGAAGGACTGCGCGATCTCGTCGCGCCGGGCGGCACGGTCGCGGTGATGTCGTCCGAACAGGGCAGTATCTCGAGGAACGTCGAACCGGGATACGAGCTGTACAAAGCGAGCAAGGCCGCGCTCAACCAGCTCATGCGCAGTTACGCCACCCGGTACGAGGGCGACGGGCGCACCAAACTGCTCATCGACCCCGGCCACAACCGGACGCGGCTCGGCGGGCCGGACGCGCCGTTGCTGCCGGAAGAAAGCGTGCCCGCGGTCGTCGACGTGCTCGAAGCGCGGGCGGGCGAGCCGGGGCTGCGGTTCCTCGACCGGTTCGGCGAGCAGATTCCCTGGTAACGACTAAGCCGATCGGGTAGCGCCGGGCGGCTTCGCGTGCCAAGCTGCGGGGCGTGCCTGGATCGGGAGAATCCGAGATCGTGCTGATCCCGCTCGACGAGCAGGGGCTGGAGCGGCTGCTGGAAGCCGCGGTGGCCGACGCCGATCCGACGGAGGTCATGCCGCCGGTGGAGGGTCCCGCCGGATGGACCGAAGCCCGCCGCGAAGCGTTTCTCGCCTTTCACCGCCGACGATCGCTCAATCCGGACACCGCCATCGAGACGACGTGGGTCGTGGAGGTCGACGGCCAGGTCTGCGGGGCGGCCCGGCTGCGGCCGGTGTCCGGGCGGGCCGCGCTGGAGGTCGAAGCCGGGGTGTGGCTCGGCCGTTCGGCGCGCGGCCGCGGGATCGGGCGCAAGGTGACCGCGGTGCTGCTGGACGCGGCCCGCGACGGCGGCGCGGCGAAGTTCGTCGCGACGACCACAGTGGACAACGCGGCGGCCCAGCGGCTGCTGAGCGGGGCCGGTGCGGAACTGGACGTCCGCGGCACGGAGATCGACGCGCACCTGGACTTCTGACCGGCCCGGCACCGCCGGGCGAGGCCAAGGTCCGTGAGGGGAACTCTGAGAGACTCAGCTTTCCCCTCACGGACAGCGGGTCAGTTGAGTTCCAGCTCCGGCGAGTACATGTCGAACCAGTGGTGCAGGTCCAGCGCCCGGTCCATGCCGACGCGCTGGGCCTGGCTGATCGCCGACGGATCGGTGTCCGCCGACTGCTGCAGCCACTCCCGGCTGACCATCTGGAACACCGGATTGTCCTTCTGCGCCAAGGCTTCCTTGACCTGCTGCTGCAGCGCGATCGCGTACCCCGGGTCCTGAGTGGACGGATACGGGCTCTTCACCCGGTCCCGCACCGACGCGGGCAGCACGTGCTTCGTCGCGTGCCGCAGCAGGCTCTTTTCCCGGCCGTCGAACGTCTTCAGCGACCACGGCGCGTTGTAGACGTACTCCACCAGCCGGTGGTCGCAGAACGGCACGCGCACTTCCAGGCCCACCGCCATCGACATCCGGTCCTTGCGGTCGAGCAGCTGCCGCACGAAACGGGTCAGGTGCAGGTTCGAGATGACCCGCATCCGGGACTCCCGCTCGGATTCGCCGTCCAGCAAGTCCACTTGGGACACCGCGGTCCGGTACTGGTCGTCGACGTAGGAATCCAGGTCCAGCTTCGCGGCGAGACCCGGTTCGAGCAGCGAACCCCGGTTCTCCATCAGGCTGTTGCGGAAGGCCAGCCACGGGAAGGTGTCCGCGTTGACCGCGGCCTCGTCGTGGAACCAGCGGTACCCGCCGAACACCTCGTCGGCCGATTCGCCGGACAGCGCGACCGTCGATTCCGCCCGGATCGCCTTGAACAGCAAGTACAACGACGTGTCCATGTCGCCGAGCCCGGACGGGATGTCGCGGGCGCGCAGCACCGCGCGGCGCACCTCGGGGTCGCTCAGGTCGGCCGGGTTCAGCATCACGTCCTGGTGCGCCGAACCGACGAGCTTGGCGACGTCGCGGATGTAGGGCGAATCGGGCGTGTCGCGCATTTCGTCGGGCTGGAAGTTCTCCTCCTGCCCGAAAAAGTCGACCGAGAAGGTGCGCAGCTGCTCGCCTTCCTCGGCGAGCCGGGCGGCGGCGAGGCCGGTGACCGCGCTCGAGTCGAGACCGCCGGACAGCAGCACGCAGCGCGGGACGTCGGCGATCAGCTGCCGGTTGACGATGTCGGTCATCAGCTCGCGCACGCGCGCGACCGTCGTCTCCTGGTCGTCGGTGTGCTCCTTCGCGTCGAGCTTCCAGTAGGTGCGGGTGTTGATGCCTTCGCGGGTCACCGTCACGACGGTGGCCGGGTCGACCTCGTACATGCCCTTCCACAGCGACCAGCCCGGCCGCTTCGTGAAGCCCATCAGCTCGCGCAGGCCGTCGCTGTCGACCACCTTGCGTGCCAACGGGTTCGCCAGGATCGCCTTCGGTTCGGAGCCGAACAGGACGCCGTCGCGGGTGGGGTAGTAGTAGAACGGCTTGATGCCCATCCGGTCGCGGATCATCACGAGCTTCTGGTCGCGCTCGTCCCAGATCGCGAACGCGTACATGCCGTTGAGGTGGTCCACGACCTCGGTGCCCCACTGCAGATAGCCGTGCAGCACGACCTCGGTGTCGCTGTCGGTCTCCCAGCGGTGCCCCAGTTTGGTGAGTTCTTCACGAAGTTCGGAGAAGTTGTACGCCTCGCCGCTGTAGACCATCGCGACCTCGCCGTTCGGGGTCTTGACGCTCATCGGCTGGCGGCCGCCCGGCAGGTCGATGATGGCGAGCCGGCGATGGCCCAGCGCGACCGAGCGGCGGACCCAGGTTCCGCGGTCGTCGGGTCCTCGGCAGGCCATGGTCTCGGTCATCGCGTCCGCGATCTCCTGCTGCTGCGTGAGATCGGTGTCGTAGGAAACCCAGCCCGCGATTCCGCACATACGAGCCCTCCCTGAACCTAGTTAGTTAGTTGATACAACTATTGGTTACTCAGGTGTAACACGGACCCCGGCGCTTGTCTGCCCGAATTGCACTCTCTGTCCTTGATCCGCTACCAGCTGTGCCGCAAGTCACCCACCAACTACAGAACGTCACGCGCTCCGCATCACCCGGATGCCGCCCGCCGTAGTGGCCCGGGTCACCGGGCGTCAAGATCGCGTAAACGCCCCCAGGTCGCGGCGTCAAGGAGGCGTCAGACGCGGGTGCTCACGCTCCGCTACGACCGCACAGTGGCTCTCGACCGACGGTCACCCGTGCCGGGTGACCCTTCCTGAGAGGTGCCTCGTGGCGGATTTGCTGTACGCCCTATTGCTCATCGGCGTTTTCGCGGTGCTCGCCGGTGTCCTGCGCGGGCTGGAGAAGCTGTGAGCGGCGCGGGCACCGTGGCCAACATCGTCGGCGGGCTGCTGGCGCTTGGCCTCCTCGGCTACCTGTTCGTCGCCCTCGTGAGGCCGGAGAAATTCTGAGATGAGTGACGTCGCGGCCGGCTTCCTGCAAGCCGGCGTGCTCCTGGTCGCCCTCGCGGTGGTCTACAAACCCCTCGGCGACTACCTCGCCCGCGTCTTCTCCACCGGGAAGCACCTGCGGGTCGAGAAGGCCCTGTACAAGATCGTCCGGGTCGACCCGGGCACCGAACAGCACTGGAAGACCTACGCCTCCGGCGTGCTCGGCTTCTCGTTCGTCTCGGTGCTCCTGCTGTATCTGCTGCAGCGCCTGCAGTCGATCCTGCCGTGGAACTTCGGCCGCGGGCCGGTGTCGCCCGCCGTCGCCTTCAACACCGCGGTTTCCTTCGTGACCAACACGAACTGGCAGTCCTACACCCCCGAGACGACCATGGGCCACTTCGTCCAGATGGCCGGGCTCACCGTGCAGAACTTCCTGTCCGCCGGCGTCGGGCTCGCCGTGGCGATCGCGGTGACGCGCGGGTTCGTCCGCTCGCGCACCGACCGGCTGGGCAACTTCTGGGTCGACCTGACCCGCGGCACGATCCGCGTGCTGCTGCCGATGGCGTTCGTGTTCGCGCTCGTGCTCGTGGCGCTCGGCGTGGTGCAGAGCCTGCGTTCCGGCGTCGCGGTGACGAATCCGGACGGCAGCACCAGCCGGATCGCGCTCGCCCCGGCGGCGAGCCAGGAAGTGATCAAGGAACTGGGCACGAACGGCGGCGGCATCTTCAACGCCAACTCCGCGCACCCGTTCGAAAACCCGAACGTCTGGACCAACGTCGTCGAGATGTTCCTGATCCTGGTGATCCCGGTCTGCCTCACCCGCGCCTTCGGGCAATTGGTCGGCAACCGGAAGCAGGGTTACGTGCTGCTGTCGGTGATGGCCGGTCTGTGGACCGCGATGCTCGCGGTGATCTGGACTTCCGAGGCACGCACGAACAGCCCGGCGGCGCTGGCCGCGGGCGCGAACCTCGAGGGCAAGGAACAGCGGTTCGGGATCGGCGGCACGTCGTTGTTCGCCGACACCACCACCGGCACTTCGACCGGTGCGGTGAACGGCGCGCACGACAGCCTGTCCGGGCTCGGCGGCGGGGGCACGATGCTGAACATGCTCTTCGGCGAGGTTTCGCCGGGCGGCGTCGGCACCGGGATGTACGGCATCCTCGTGATGGCCGTGATCGCGATGTTCCTCGCCGGGCTGATGGTCGGCCGGACGCCGGAGTACCTGGGCAAGAAGCTCGGCAAACGCGAGGTCACCTGCGCGGCGATCGCGATGCTGGCGATGCCCACCGTGGTCCTGCTCGGCTCCGGGATCGCGCTGATGCTGCCGGGAACCCGGGACGCGCTGGGCAACTCGGGTCCGCACGGGCTGTCGGAAGTCCTGTACGGCTACACGTCCGCGGGCAACAACAACGGCAGCGCCTTCGGCGGCCTCACCGCGACCAGCGACTGGTTCCAGGCGTCGCTGTCGGTGGCGATGCTGATCGGCCGGTTCGTGCCCATCGTCGCGGTGCTCTGCCTGGCGGGTTCGCTTGCCGCGCAGAAGAAAGTCCCGGAAACCGCGGGCACGCTGCCCACCACCGGGCCGCTGTTCGGGACGCTGCTGACCGGCACCGTCGTCCTCGTCGCGGCCCTCACGTTCATCCCGGCCCTCGCGCTGGGGCCGATCGCGGAGGCGTTGGCATGACCATCACTCAAGAGCGGACTCCCGAAGAGGAGACGCAGCACCACGTCGAGAACGCCGGAAGGGTCGGTGCCGGTGTCTTCAGCCCGAGGCAGCTGTGGTCGTCCATGCCGGACGCGCTGCGCAAGCTGAACCCGCGCCATCAGCTCAAAAACCCGGTGATGTTCGTGGTGTGGGCCGGTTCGGTCCTGACCACCGTCTTCGCGATCACCGACCCGAGCGTGTTCTCCATCCTGATCGCGGTGTGGCTGTGGTTCACCGTCGTGTTCGCGAACCTGGCCGAGGCCGTCGCCGAGGGGCGCGGCAAGGCGCAGGCGGAATCCTTGCGGCGGACCAAAAAGGAGACCGTCGCGCGGCGGCTCACCGAGGACGGTTCCGAGGAGCAGGTGCCGGGGGTGGACCTGCGCGTCGGCGACCGCGTGGTGGTCGAAGCCGGGCAGGTGATCCCGGGCGACGGCGACGTCGTCGAGGGCATCGCCACGGTCGACGAATCGGCCATCACCGGCGAATCGGCTCCGGTGATCCGGGAGTCCGGCGGCGACCGTTCGGCGGTGACCGGCGGCACCACGGTGCTGAGCGACCGGATCGTGGTGCGGATCAGCACCAAGCCCGGAGAGTCCTTTGTGGACCGGATGATCGCGTTGGTGGAAGGCGCTTCCCGGCAGAAGACGCCGAACGAGATCGCGCTGACCATCCTGCTGTCGACGCTGACCATCATCTTCCTGCTCGCCGTCGTGGCGCTGCAGCCGATGGCGGCCTACTCCGGCAGCGAGCAGTCGGTGATCGTGCTGACCGCGCTGCTGGTCTGCCTGATCCCGACGACGATCGGCGCGCTGCTGAGCGCGATCGGCATCGCCGGGATGGACCGGCTGGTGCAGCGCAACGTCCTCGCCACCTCCGGCCGCGCGGTCGAAGCCGCCGGAGACGTATCGACGCTGCTGCTGGACAAGACCGGCACGATCACCTTCGGCAACCGGCGCGCGACCGAGCTGATCCCGGTCGGCGAGTCCACTGTGGACGACCTGGCGCGCGCGGCCCGGCTGTCCAGCCTCGCCGACGGCACGCCGGAAGGCCGCAGCATCGTCGAGCTGATCGCCGAGCAGCACGGGCTGCCCGGAAAAGCGGACGACAGCGAAAAGCTCGCCGAGTTCGTGCCGTTCACCGCGCAGACCCGGATGAGCGGTGTCGACCTCGATGGCCGCGAAGTCCGCAAGGGCGCGACTTCGGCGGTGCGCCAATGGGTGCGCGACCGCGGCGGCGATGTGCCGGACGAGACCGAACGCGTCGTGGACGAGATCAGCCAGCAGGGCGGAACCCCGCTGGTGGTCGCGGAAGCGGCGGGCGGCACGGCGTTCGTGCGCGGCGTGATCCGGCTGTCGGACGTGGTGAAACCGGGCATGAAGGAGCGGTTCGAGGAACTGCGCTCGATGGGCATCAAGACGGTGATGATCACCGGCGACAACCCGCTCACCGCGAAGGCCATTGCCGAGGACGCCGGTGTCGACGACTATCTCGCCGAGGCCAAGCCCGAGGACAAGATGGCGCTCATCAAGCAGGAGCAGGAGGGCGGGCGGCTCGTCGCGATGACCGGCGACGGCACGAACGACGCGCCCGCGCTCGCGCAGTCCGACGTCGGCGTGGCGATGAACACCGGGACCATGGCGGCCAAGGAGGCCGGCAACATGGTCGACCTCGATTCGAACCCGACGAAGCTGATCGAGATCGTCGGCATCGGCAAACAGCTGCTGATCACCCGCGGCGCGCTCACCACGTTCAGCGTGGCGAACGACCTGGCGAAGTACTTCGCCATCCTGCCGGCGATGTTCACCAGCATCTTCGCCCAGCTCGGCGCGCTCAACATCATGCACCTGGCGACGCCGAAGTCGGCGATCCTGTCCGCGGTGATCTTCAACGCGCTGATCATCGTCGCGCTGATCCCGCTCGCCCTGCGCGGCGTGCGGTACCGGCCGTCGTCGGCGTCCGCGCTGCTGCGCCGCAACCTGCTCGTCTACGGCCTCGGCGGGATCGTCAGCCCGTTCCTCGGGATCTGGGTGATCGACCTGATCGTGCGCCACATTCCAGGGATTGGCTGACATGAACGTCTTGCTCAAGCAGACCTGGGCGGGCCTGCGCCTGCTCCTCGCGATGACCGTGCTGCTCGGCATCCTCTACCCGCTGGGCGTGTGGGCGGTGTCCCGCATTCCCGGCCTCCAGGGGAACGCCGAGGGCTCGGTGGTGACGCAGAACGGCCAGGCCGTCGGCTCGTCGCTGATCGGGATCGACCCGGTGCCCGCCGACGCCGCGCGCGACCCGTGGTTCCACAACCGGCCCTCCGCCGGTTCGAAGGACGTGCTCGGGCCGGGCGACCCGTCGACGTCGGGGCCGTCCAACAAGGGGCCGTACAACGAGGATCTGGCGAAGGCCATCGCGCAGCGGCGGGAGCTGATCGCCAAACGCGAGGGCGTCAACCCGGCGGAGGTGCCCGCGGACGCGGTGACCGCCTCGGGTTCCGGCCTCGACCCGGCGATCAGCGTCGCCTACGCCGAGCTGCAGGTGCTTCGCGTGGCCCGCAACACCGGGCTGAGCGAGGACAAGGTGCGGCACCTGGTCGCGGACAACACCACCGGCAACGGGATCGGCGTGCCGGGCGTGAATGTGCTCCGGCTCAACCTTGCCGTGCATTCGGCCGCTCCTGGCGCACACTGACACAGTGAGCACCTCTGACCCCTCCCGGAAGCCGCGCCGAGGCGAACTGCGGATCTACCTCGGAGCGGCTCCGGGCGTCGGCAAGACCTTCGCCATGCTCGGCGAAGCGCGCCGCCGCCTCGACCGCGGCACCGACGTGGTCGTCGGCCTGGTCGAGACGCACGGCCGGAAGAAGACCGCCGACCTGCTCGACGGGCTGGAGATCGTGCCGCGGCGCACGGTCCGCCACCGCGGGCACGAGTTCGCCGAAATGGACCTCGACGCGGTGCTCGCCCGCGCGCCCGAGGTCGTCGTCGTGGACGAGCTGGCGCACACGAACGTGCCCGGCGGACGGCACGAGAAACGCTGGCAGGACATCGACGAGCTGCTCGAAGCGGGCATCGACGTGCTGTCCACGGTCAACGTCCAGCACCTGCAGAGCCTCAACGACGTGGTCGAGCGGATCACCGGCGTCACCCAGCAGGAGACCGTGCCGGACGAGGTCGTGCGCCGGGCGGAGCAGCTGGAGCTGGTGGACATCACGCCGGAGGCGCTGCGGCGGCGGCTCGCGCACGGCAACGTCTACCCGGCCGAGCGGATCGACGCCGCGCTGGGCAACTACTTCCGGCCCGGCAACCTCACCGCGTTGCGCGAACTGGCCCTGTTGTGGGTGGCCGACCAGGTCGACGTCGCGCTGCAGCGGTATCGCGCCGAGCAGAAGATCACCGATACGTGGGAAACGCGCGAACGGGTGGTCGTGTCGATCACCGGCGGTCCGGAAAGCGAGACGCTGATCCGGCGGGCCAGCCGGATCGCCACCCGGGCGGGCGCGGAACTGCAGGTCGTGCACATTCTGCGCGGAGACGGCCTGGCCGGGATCGGGCCGACCGCGATGGCCCGCTGCCGCACGCTGGCCGAGGAGGTCGGCGCGACCTTTCACACGGTGGTCGGCGACGACGTGCCCACGGCGCTGCTCGACTTCGCGCGCGGGGTCAACGCGACTCAGCTGGTGGTGGGGACTTCGCGGCGCTCCCGGATCGCGCGGCTTTTCGACCAGGGCATCGGCGCGACCGTGGTGCAGCAGTCCGGGCCGATCGACGTGCACATGGTCACGCACTCCTACGCCGGCGGACGGCTGCGGGCGCGGCTGGGCACGAGCCCGCTGGCACCGTCGCGGCTCGTGCTGGGCTGGGTGCTGAGCATCGTGGCGCCGCTCCTCGCGACCGGGCTCGGCGTGCTGCTGCGCGACGCGGTCGAGTTTTCCACGGACGTGGTTCTGTTCGTGCTGGCCACCGTAATCGTCGCGCTGGTGGGCGGGCTCGGTCCGGCGTTGGTGGCCGCGGTCTTCGGCGCGGGGCTGTTGAACTTCTTCTTCACACCGCCGCTGTACACGCTGGATGTGCACAGCCCGCAGAACGTCGTGACGTTGATCGCGATGGTCGTGGTGGCGGTGATGGTGGCGCTCGTCGTCGCTTCGGCCGCCCGGCGCGGGGTGGCGGCGGCGCGGGCCCGGACGGAGGCGTCGCTGCTGGCGTCTTATGCGCGCACCGTGCTGACCGATCCGAATCCGATCGAGCGGTTGCTGGAAAAGGTGCGGGAGAACTTCGGCCTCACTTCCGTGACGCTGCTGGAGAAACGCAACGGAAAGTGGGAAAAGGTCGCGCTCTCCGGCGGTGAACCGTGCGCTGATCCGGATGAGGCCGATGTGGACATCGCAGTGACTGCCGATGTCCACCTGACGTTGCGCGGGCGCGCGTTGCCCGCCGCGGACCGTCGCGTATTGGAAGCTGTTGCGGGACAAGCGTTGCTCGCCTTGCGGCAGCAGCGAATGGCGGCAGCCGCGGCAGCTGCGGAACGGAAAGCCGAGGCGACTGAACTGCGCACGACGCTGCTGTCCGCGGTCGGGCATGACTTGCGGACGCCTCTCACGTCCATCAAGGCCGCGATCGGCAGCCTGCGCGCGCCGGACCTTTCGCTGTCCGATGAGGACACTGAGGAACTGATGGAGGCCGTCGAGCTTTCGGCCGACCGGCTCGCCGGGCTGATCGACAACCTGCTCGACTCCTCGCGGCTGGCCACCGGTGCGGTCACCCCGCATCTGCGGCCGGTCGGCTACGACGAAGTGGTCGCGCACGCGCTGTCCAATGTGGACAACTCGCAGAACGTGCAGGTCTCCGTCGACGCGCGGTTGCCTTCGGTGCAAGCGGATCCCGGCCTCCTGGAACGGGTGATCGCGAACGTGCTCGACAACGCCCTCCGGCACGGCGGCGGCGACGTTTCCGCACGGGCGAGCGCGCATTCGGAGTACGTGGAACTGCGGATCGTCGACCACGGCAAGGGGTTGCGGAAGGGCGCCGCGGAATCCGCGTTCGCGCCGTTCCAGCGGCTGGGCGGGGACCGGGACTCGACGCCGGGCGTCGGGCTCGGCCTGTCCGTCGCGAAGGGGTTCACCGAGGCGATGGGCGGTACGGTTCGCGCCGAGGACACTCCTGGCGGAGGGTTGACCGTGGTGATCTCGCTCCCGGCCTGCACCGGCCGGGAACTGGTGGAAGCCGAATCGGCGGAGGAGGGCGCGGCGCGATGACTGCCGACCAAACGGCCACGGTGCTGGTCGTCGACGATGAACCGCAGATCGTGCGCGCGCTGCGGATCAACCTCAACGCGCGCGGGTACAAGGTGATCACCGCCCACGACGGCACCGCCGCGCTGAAGGCGGTCGCCGAAACGAAACCGGACGTGGTCGTGCTCGACCTCGGCCTGCCGGATCTGGACGGCACCGAGGTGATCGCGGGCCTGCGCGGCTGGACCACGGTGCCGATCATCGTGCTCTCCGCGCGCGGCGATTCCGCGGACAAGGTGCAGGCGCTCGACGCGGGGGCCGACGATTACGTCACCAAACCGTTCGGAATGGACGAACTGCTGGCCCGGTTGCGGGCGGCGGTCCGTCGTTCGTCGGTGGTGGGCACGGACGGCGCGGAAGCCGTGGTGGACACCGGATCGTTCACCATCGACCTGGCGGCGAAGAAGGTGCTGCGCGAGGGCCGCGAGGTGCATCTGACGAAAACCGAATGGGGCGTGCTGGAACTGCTGGTGCGCAACCGCGGCCGGTTGGTGGCGCAGAAGCAGCTGCTGCACGAGGTGTGGGGACCGTCGTACGAGACGGAATCCCATTACCTGCGCGTGTATTTGGCGCAGCTGCGGCGGAAGCTGGAGCCGGAACCGTCGCGGCCGCGGCACTTGCTGACTGAACCCGGCATGGGGTACCGCTTCGAAATCTGACCTGGCGGTAAAGCCGTGAGGGAATCGGATTCCCTCACGGACTTTCAGCGGCTGGTGGGGCTCGTCGGGTTGGAGTCCGAAGTGGACGCGCTCGGCGACGAGGACGGCTGGCCGCCGGTGGAGCTGCTGCCGGAGCTGGGCGGCGGGCTGTCCGGGGGCGACGAGTGGGTCGGGTCGGACGACGTCGACGTCGGCGGGTTCACCGTGTGCGACGAGGGAGGGGTCGTGGTTCCGCCGCCGGGATTGGTCGGCGGGTCGCTGCGTTGCGACGTGGTGCCGCCCGGCGTCGGCTGTCCGCCGCCCGGCTGCCCGCCGGGCTGGCCCGCGTTCGGCGGGGGCGTGATCACGCTCGTCGTCGGCTTGCCGTCCGGGCCCACCGCCACCACGGTCGTCGGGGTCGGCGGGACGGTCTGGCCGGGGGTCGGCGAACCGGGGACGGTCATCGGGCCGCCGGGGACGGCGTTGCCCGGGACGACGACCTGCGAGCCGACCGGCTGGCCGCCCATTCCGCCGCCGCTGGTGCTGGTCGTCGCGGTGTCGGCGACCGAGCCGGGGCCGGCCAGTTCGGCGACCGCGGCGAAGGCGGTGGCGACCACGAGGCCGCTGACGCCCAGGATCGCGTAGCCGGAGCGGCTGAGCCTCCCGCTCGCGCCCTTCGGCGGTGCGGTGCGGCCAGCGCTCACCGCGATCTCCGGCGACGCCGAGCTTGGTTCAGGCCCGTCGGGACGGGACATGCGGGCTCCTTAGAAGAGACAACGCTCAGGTCGAGGGCGGCACGGGGGAGCGGGGCTCCGGCCCCGGATGCCAGGCGGGAGGTTATCACCGCTCAGGACCCGTTCGCGCGGCCCAGGGACGGGGCCGTCACGGTCCGCAGCCGGGCGCGTGCGGCAGGATGGGGCCGGTGAACGAGCAGGAATCGCCCGTCCGGCTGGCCGCCTGGGTGCACGGGCAGGTGCAGGGTGTCGGTTTTCGCTGGTGGACCCGGAGCCGCGCGCTCGAACTCGGGCTGACCGGATTCGCCAGGAACCTCCCGGACGGCCGTGTCGAGGTGGTCGCGGAGGGTGACCGGGACAACTGTGCGCGACTGCTGGCCGCGCTGCGCTCGGGAACCTCACCCGGACGAGTGGATCAGGTCGTTGAACGCTGGACGGACGCCAAGGGCGGGCTGGACGGCTTCGCCGAACGCTGAGAGCGGTGGGACGGCTGCGGCTGATGGGGTGCTTGGGGTTGCCGGGGCTTGGGAACCTGTGCTAGGCGCGCCCGGGCGGCCCGGCCTCCCACGGCGCGCCCGAACCCCCGGGTAGCCTGTCGGCGAACCGGGGGACCGGTAGCCATCCAGTACCCGTGGCCAAGAGGGGTCGGCAGCACGTGCACCTGAAAAGCCTGACGCTCAAGGGCTTCAAGTCCTTCGCCTCGGCGACCACGCTGCGCTTCGAACCCGGCATCACCTGCGTGGTCGGCCCGAACGGCTCCGGAAAATCGAACGTCCTCGACGCGCTGCGCTGGGTCATGGGCACCCAGGGCGCGAAGGACCTGCGCGGCGGCAAGATGGAGGACGTCATCTTCGCCGGCACCGCCGGCCGCGCCCCGCTCGGCCGCGCCGAGGTCACGCTCACCATCGACAATGCCGACGGCGCGCTGCCGATCGAGTACGCCGAGGTCTCCATCACCCGCCGGATGTTCCGCGACGGCGCGAGCGAGTACGAGATCAACGGCGACCGCTGCCGGCTGATGGACGTCCAGGAACTGCTGTCGGACTCCGGCATCGGCCGCGAGATGCACGTCATCGTCGGGCAGGGCCAGCTGTCGGCGATCCTCGAGTCGAAGCCCGAGGAGCGGCGCGCGTTCATCGAGGAGGCCGCGGGCGTCCTCAAGCACCGCAAGCGCAAAGAACAGACCCTGCGCAAGCTCAACAACATGCAGGGCAACCTCGACCGGCTCACCGACCTCACCACCGAGCTGCGCCGCCAGCTCAAACCGCTGGGCAAGCAGGCCGAGATCGCCCGCAAGGCCCAGTCGGTGCAGTCCGACCTGCGCGACGCCCGGCTCCGGCTGCTCGCCGACGACCTGGTCACCCAGCGCGAGTCCATCGCCCGCGACGAGGCCGACGAGCGCACCGCCCGCCAGCGCCGCGCCGAGGTCGAGCAGGCGCTGGAAATCGTGTCCGCCGAAGAGGCCGAGCTGGAGGCTTCGCTCGCCGAGGACGCGCCGCGGCTGCAGATCGCGCAGGAGACGTGGTACAAGCTGTCCGCGCTCACCGAACGGCTGCGCGGCACCGTGCGGCTGGCGGTGGAGCGGCAGCGGCACCTTTCCTCCGACGTTTCCGCGCCGACCGGCGGCCGGGACCCGGAGGAGCTGCTCGCGGAAGCCGAACAAGCCGCCGAACGCGAGCAGGAACTCACCGAGGCCGTCATGGAGGCCCGCGAACTTCTCGCGGAAACCGTGCTGCGCCGGGAAGAACTCGAACAGCGGGTGCAGGCCGCGGAGCGCGCGCACTGGGCCGCGGTCCGGGCGATCGCCGACCGCCGCGAGGGCATGGCGAAGCTGACCGGTCAGGTCGAAGCGTTGCGCAGCAAGAACGGCGCGACCGCGGAAGAGGTCGACCGGCTCACCGTCGGGCTGCAGGAAGCGGCCGAGCGCGCCGAAATCGCGGTCGAGGAGCTGGAAGAAGCGAAAGCCGCCGGCGGCACGGAGGAATCCGACGACGCCGAGCTGCAGCAGCGCCACGACCGTGCGGTGGAGGCGAACAACGCCGCCAAGGCCCGCGTCGAAGAGCTGGTGAAGGCCGAACGCGGCGCCGAGCGCGAGATCGCGTCGGAGAAGGCGCGCGTCGAGGCGTTGTCGATGGGGCTCAAGCGCAAGGACGGCGCGGGCGCGCTGCTGGGAGCTTCTGCGGAACTGCCGGGACTGCTCGGTTCGGTCGCCGCGTTGCTCACCGTGCAGCCGGGCCACGAGGTCGCGCTGGCCGCCGCGCTCGGACCGGTGGCCGACGCGGTCGCGGTGTCCGGCGGCGAGAACGCGCTGTCCGCGCTGAAGTACTTGAAGGAGACCGATTCCGGCCGCGCCGGGATCGTGCCGGTCGGTGCTGGGTCCACTGTGGACACCAGCTCGTGGCCGGCGCTGCCCGAGGGCGCGCGCTGGGCCCGCGAGGTCGTCAGCGCGCCGGAGCAGCTGCGGCCCGCGGTCGAGACGGCGCTGGACCGGCTCGCGCTGGTGCCGGACCTGGAAGCCGCGCGTCAGCTCGTCGCGCAGCACCCGGAAGTGCGTGCGGTCACCGCCGAGGGCGATGTCTTCGGGGCCACCTGGATCGCGGGTGGTTCCGCCGCGCGCGAGAGCGTGATCGAGGTCCAGGCGGCGGTCGACGAGGCGCAGGAACGCTTGCGCACCGCCGAACGCGCGCTGGAGCGGTACTCCGCCGAACTGGAGGGCGCCCGCGCCGAACAGCAGTCCCGGCGCGAAGAGGTCAGCCAGGCGAAGGACGCGCTCGGCGAAGCCAAGGTGCGCAAGGCGCGGTCCTCGGAGCGGCTCAACCGGCTGCAGCAGGCGGCGCGGTCCGCGCAGGCCGAGGTCGAACGGCTGACCCAGCAGCGCGCGAAGGTCGAGCAGAGCCGCGAGCAGGCGCTGGAACAGTTGGCAGAGCTGGAAGAACGGCTCGCCGCGGTCGCCGAGCAGCCGGTCGAGGACGACCCGGACACCGCCGAACGCGACGAGGCGGCCGAGCAGCTTGCCGTGGTACGGCAGGAAGAAGTCGAAGCCCGGCTCGCGCAGCGCACCGCCGAGGAACGCGCGCGCAGCATCGCCGGACGAGCGGAATCGTTGCGCCGCGCGGCTTACGCCGAACAGCAGGCCCGCGAGCGCGCGGCCAAGGCACGGGAAGCGCGCGAGCGCGGCGCGGAAATCGCGAACGCGGTCGTCAACGCCGGCGAGTTCGCACTGGAGCGGATCGAGCTGTCCGTGCAGCGCGCGGCCGCCGAGCGCGACGAAGCCCAAGCCCAGCGCCAAAGCCGCGAAACCGCGCTCACCGCGGTGCGCGCGAAGGTGCGCGAGCTGTCCGGCGAGCTGGAGAAGCTGACCGACGCCGTGCACCGCGACGAGGTGCTGCGCGCCGAGCAGAAGCTGCGGCTGGAAACGCTGGAAGCCAAGATCGCCGAGGACTTCGGCATCGGCCTGGCGGACCTGGTCGAGGAGTACGGCCCGAACGTGCCGGTGCCGCCGAGCGCGGGCGAGATGGCCGAGTACGAGGCGGCCAAGGAACGCGGCGAGGACGTCACCCCGCCGCCGCCGATGCCCTACGACCGCGAAACCCAGGCCCGCCGCGCCAAGCGCGCGGAGAAGGACCTGACCCTGCTGGGCAAGGTGAACCCGCTGGCGCTGGAGGAATTCGCGGCGCTGGAGGAGCGGTACAAGTTCCTCTCCACCCAGCTGGAAGACCTCAAGGACACCCGCAAGGACCTCGAGGCCGTCATCAAGCAGGTCGACGAGAAGATCCTGGAGGTCTTCACCTCGGCCTACGCGGACGTGGCGCGCGAGTTCGAGACCGTCTTCGGCGTGCTGTTCCCCGGCGGCGAGGGCCGGATGGTGCTCACCGAGCCGAACGACCTGCTCGCCACCGGCGTGGACGTCGAGGCGCGTCCGCCGGGCAAGAAGGTCAAGCGGCTGTCGCTGCTGTCCGGCGGCGAGAAGTCGCTGGTGGCGGTCGGCATGCTGGTCGCGATCTTCCGGGCCCGCCCTTCGCCGTTCTACGTGATGGACGAGGTCGAGGCGGCGCTGGACGACACCAACATGCGCCGGCTGATCGGCCTGCTGGAGCAGCTGCGCGATTCGTCGCAGCTGATCATCATCACGCACCAGAAGCCGACGATGGAGATCGCCGACGCGCTGTACGGCGTGAGCATGCAGGGCGACGGCATCACCAAGGTGATCTCGCAGCGGCTGCGCACCGCGGCGGAGGAACCGGTCCCGGCGTCGTAACCGCGAGCCTGACGGTGGCCGCGCGCGAAGAGCAAGCTGCGGCGGGTCGTCATCCGCTGAGCGGACGCGGCCCGGTCCCCTCGGCTTCGAAGGGACCGGGCCGCGTTTCCGTCCTTGCTACGCAGGGGTTTCCACGGGTTCCTCGACCGTCTCGACATTCGGGTCCGCGCCGCGCCGCCGCAGCGACAGCAGTCCGCCCACGAGCAGCGTGATCAGCACCCCGGCGAAGGTGTACCAATACGTCGCCAGCGGCACGAGCGTCTTGGTCGCCGCGCCGAAGTGGATGTGCACCTCGGTGGTCGCCTTGTCGAATTTCACGAACAGGATCAGGAAAGCCATCCCGACCACCGAGCAGGCGAACGCGATCACCGCGTCGGATTGCCGGGCCTTGCGCACCAGCAGGCCGAGGAAGAACGAGCCGAGCAGCGCGCCGTAGGTGTAGCCGACGATGCCGAGGCCCTGCTGGATCACCGGGTCCTTCGAGTTGGTGAACATCGAGGCGAACACCGCGAACACCGCCGCCCAGATGAGTGTCCACATGCGACCGTGCCGGAGCAGTTTGGCGTCCTCGATCGATTTGTGCGTGAACCGCTGGTAGAGGTCGGCGATGGTGGAGGTGGAGAGCGCGTTGAGCGCGGACGCGAGCGCGCCCATGGTCGAGGCGAGGATGCCGGCGATCAAGAGCCCGGCGAGGCCGACCGGCAGGTCGTTGACGATGAAGTTGGAGAACACGTCGTCGCCGGACATCTTCCCGGCCGCGACCGCGGTGGCCGTCGCGCCGGTCTTGCCGCCGGTGTAGACCCACAGCATCGCGCCGACGAGCAGGAACAGCGCGAACTGGACGAACACCACGAAGGCCGAGCCGATCAGCGCGCGCTGGCCGTCCCGCAGGTTCCGGCACGAAAGCAGCCGTCCGACGATCAGCTGGTCCGCGCCGTGCGAAGCCATTGACAGGAACGCGCCGCCGACCACCGCGCAGAGGAACGCGTACGGGTTGGTGAGCAGGTTCGACGCGAAGTCGGTGAGCTGGAACCGGCCCTGGCTCGAGGCGATCTGCGTCCAGCCGGACGGCAGCTTCGTGGACAGGAAGATCACCGCGCCGACCGCGCCGAGGATGTAGAGCGACCACTGGATGACGTCCACCCAGATCACCGACTTGATGCCGCCGACGAACGCGTAGACCACGGTGAGCGCGGTCAGCAGCACGACGATGTGCCAGTACTCGGTGTGGATGCCGTAGTGGCCGAGGATCGCCTTGATCGGGATCGCCCCGGCGAACAGCCGCAGTCCCTCGGCCAGCAGCCGCGTCACCACGAAGGTGACCGACGCGGTGCCCTGCAGCCCGCGGCCGAAGCGGCGGCCGAGGAATTCGTACGCGCTCACGTAATTGCCGCGGAAATAGCGCGGCAGCAGCACGAACGCGGCGATCACGCGGCCGATGATGTAGCCGAAAGCGACTTCCAGGAACAGGAAGGCGCTGCCGAACACGAGCCCCGGCGTGGAGATCACGGTGAGCGTGGACGTCTCGGTGGCCACCACCGAGAGCGTGACCGCCCACCACGGCATGCTGCGTTCGCCGACGAAATAGTCGTTCGCGGACTTCTGTCTGCGTCCGACCAGCACGCCGATGACCGGCATCGCCGCGAGGTACACGATGACGATCACCAGATCGACTGGATTCATGGGGTTCTCCTACCGTGGTTGCCCGGATTGCGCGACCCGGAGCCGGGTCGCGGCGCCCCCCAGCGGGGCGGGGAGATTCAGGGGCGCCGCACCCGGCGTCAGCGCGCCGAGCAGGCGGGGACCGCTCGCTCCGGTGGCCGACGGCAGCGTCGCCGGGACGCCGCACCAGCTCAGCCAGCCGAGCAGCGCGGTCAGGTAGGCCTCTTTGCCGGAGCCGGGGAGGCCGAGGTCGTCGCTGGTGCGGAGCGCGCCGTCGGGCAGTTGCCGGGCCAGCGCGGCCATGGTCGCCGGGTTCGCGACGCCGCCGCCGGACGCGACAACGGTCGCCGCGCCGTGCCGACGGCATTCCGCGGCGACCGTCGCGGCGGTCAATTCGGTGAGCGTGGCCAGCAGATCCTCCGGGGACAACGGCGGCAGTCCGGACAGGGCCGCGTCCAGGTAGCCGGCGTGGAAGTGCTCTTTGCCCGTGGATTTCGGGGGAGGGGCGGCGAAATAGGGGTCGGCGAGCAGCCGGTCGAGCAGGTCTTTCCGGACCGCACCGGCGAGGGCGAGCCGTCCGTCGACGTCGGCGGACAGCTTGCCGTCGCTGACGTGCGCGGCGGCGAGATCGAGCAGCGCGTTGGCCGGGCCGGTGTCGTACGCGAGCACTTTGTCGGACTGGGTGACCACGGTGATGTTCGCGATGCCGCCGAGGTTGAGCGCGGCCACCGGGCGTCCGGTCTCCTCGGCGAGGCCGCGCAGCCACATCGCGTCGAGCGTGCTCGCCAGCGGTGCGCCCTGGCCGCCCGCGGTGATGTCGCGGATGCGGAGGTCGGCGATCACCGGAACTCCGGTGCGCTCGGCGATCCACGCCGGCTGGCCGAGCTGGAGCGTGCCGAGCGCGACGCCGTTTTCGACCCAGTGGTAGACGGTCTGGCCGAGCGAGGCGATCACGTCCACCGGCCCGTACGCGGCGATCCCGCGCGCGGCCGCGTCCGCGAACGCCTGGCCGACCCGGGTGTCGAGAACGGTCAGCTGCCGCGCGCTGCTCGGCCGCGGCGGGAGGGCGTCGAGGAGGTCGGCGCGGAGGTCGGCGGGATAGGGCACGTCGAGTTCGCCGAGCGGGGTGAGGACGACGGTCCCGTTGTCGGAGCGGATTTCGGCGACCGCGACGTCGATCCCGTCCACGGAGGTGCCCGACAGCAGCCCGAGGACGCGGAAACAGTGGCCGGCGGGGGTGGTCATCCGATGTGGTCTAGTCAACGCGGAAGGGGTGGCGCAAGACGCTTCGTGGAGTCTTGGCCGAATCGGAACCGTTCGCGTTACTCGTTGGCTTCGCGGTGGGGTGTCCGGTGGCTCGGGCACGCGGATGACAGGATGGTGGCGTGTCGAGCACCTGGTTCTGGATCGTTGTCGTCGCCGTCGTCGTCCTGGTCGCCTTGCTGGCGTCCGGGCTGCTCATCGCGCGCAAGCGGCGGATCAGCATCGCCGAACAGCGCGAGGTCGAGGAGAAGCCGAAGGGCGGCGGGTACGCCGCGAGCGGCGGGATTTCGCTGGCTCCCGGAGGGACGACCGCTGAGGCGCCGCCTGCTCCCGAGCCCGCGCCGGAGCCGGTGGTCGAGCATCCGGTCGAGGACCGGCCGGAAGTCGACGGCCAGCCCGCGGTCGGCGACGACGCCGCCGTCCCGCGCGATTCCGACCAGCGCACGGTGCGCGACGTCAAGCTCCCCGAACCGGTGGAGGAAGAGGCTCCCGAAGCGGTCGTGCCGGGAACGGCCGAGCAGATCGAGGAGATCGAGTCCCCGTCCGGCCGCCTCGAGCGCTTGCGCGGCCGCCTGTCGAAGTCCCGCTCGGTGTTCGGGCAGAGCCTGCTGGGCCTCCTCGGCGGCGGCGACCTGGACGAGGATTCCTGGCAGGACGTCGAAGACACCCTGCTGATGGCGGACCTCGGCGCCGCCACGACGACCCAGATCGTGGAACGCCTGCGCGACGAACTGAACCGCCGCGCGGTGCGCACGTCCGCGGAAGCGCGCGAACTGCTGCACGAGGTGCTGACCGCGTCGCTGTCCACGGACGCCGAACGTTCGGTCCGCGCCCTCCCGCACGAGGTGGACGGCAAGAAGCAGCCCGCGGTGGTGCTGGTCGCGGGCGTGAACGGCACCGGCAAGACCACGACGACCGGCAAACTGGCCCGAGTCCTGGTGGCGCAAGGCGGAACGGTGGTCCTCGGCGCGGCGGACACGTTCCGTGCCGCCGCGGCCGACCAGCTCCAGACGTGGGGCGAGCGAGTGGGCGCGTCGGTCGTGCGAGGAAAGGAAGGCGCGGACCCGGCGGCAGTCGCGTTCGACGCGGTCAAGCAGGGCATCAGCGAGGGCGTGGACACGGTGCTGGTCGACACCGCGGGCCGCCTGCACACGAAGACCGGCCTGATGGACGAACTCGGCAAGGTGAAGCGAGTCGTGGAAAAGCAGGCGCGAGTGGACGAGGTGCTGCTGGTGCTGGACGCCACGACGGGCCAGAACGGCTTGGCGCAGGCACGGGTGTTCGCCGAGGTCATCGACGTGACGGGCATCGTCTTGACCAAACTGGACGGCACGGCCAAGGGCGGGATCGTGTTCCAGGTCCAGAAGGAACTGGGGGTGCCGGTGAAACTCGTGGGCCTCGGCGAGGGACCGGACGACCTGGCGCCGTTCGAGCCGGGTGCGTTCGTGGACGCTTTGCTGGGCTGATTCCCCCAGACGAGTGAAGAACGGCTAAACCGGACATCCTTGTAGCGTGGCCTGCCACGGTGGGTAGCAACGCGGCTACGACTACGAGGGGTGGGCATGTCGGGGGGTTTCGGCGCGGTCCCGGAAGAATTGTTCCGGACCGCGAATGCGATCGGGGACGTGGTCGGCAGTGCCGCGGGCCTGCTGTGGCAAGGACCGAGCGGCGACTACGGGCACCGCGGCGTCCAGGCCGGGTGGGCCGGGTTCGTCGAGGAAATCCAGGCTGAGGTCGCCCGGCTGACCGGCATCGCCCAGGGCCACGGCGACGATCTGCGGACGGCGGCCGGGAAGTACGCGCAATCCGACGCTGCCGCGACCGGGACGATCGGCGAATTCGGCGCCGGGCTCGGCGACCTCCTGGGCGAGGCCGCTGGAGGCGAAGCGAAGATCGGCAGCAGGCTCGAGGGCGCCCCCGGCGGCGGTTTCACCGGGGGTCTCACGCCGGGCCAGCTGAACGAACGGCTCGGCGAGCCCGAAGCGGGATCGCACGACGTTCCCGGAGGCGGCTGGACCGGCGGGGCGACCGGGCGGATCAGCGGGTCGATCGACGACGACGGGCCGATGCGGATCATGAGCCCGGAGCGTTCCCGGCAGCTCTTCCCCGGTGCCTCCGGCGACACCTCCGGCGGCGGCAACAGGCCGGTCTTCTGATGACGGCGGAACTCGGGCAGACCACCGACCCGAAGGCTCTGATCCCCGGCGAACCGCACCTGCTCTCCGGCGATCTGAAAGAGCTGGTGCGCAACCTCGACAAGATGGCCGGGATTTCCGAGGGGCTCGGCGGGATCGCGCCCCGGGAGTGGTCCGGCGACGCGGCGGACCGGTTCCGGGAAGTCTTCGGACAGGAGCCGAAGAACTGGATCGAGACGATCGGCGTCCTGGGCAAGGGCGCGACCGCGCTCGCCGACTACGGCGACGCGCTGACCTGGAGCCAGAGCGAAGCGCAACGGGCGATCGAGCTCTTCACCCAGGCGCAGGCGGCCTCGCGGGCCGCGGCCGCGGACTACCAGGTGCAGATGCTGCGGGCCAGTTCGATCGGGGAAGCCATCGCTCCGCTGGTGGATCCCGGCCGCGCCGCCATGGCCGAGGCACAGCAGATCCTCGAAAACGCGCGCGCCAAGCTCGAACAGGTCGGCGGCATGACCGCGGAGGCGCTCGGGTTCAGCCGCGACGAGGACGGCACGTACTCGAAGGACGTCGGCAAGGGCAAGGAGTTCGGCGCCGACCGCCGCGAACTCGTCGACCAGGGGAACGACGAGAAGGGCAAGTCCGAAGAGAAGGACCCGGGCGGGTGGCAGAAGGGCCGCTTCGGGCGGAGCTTCAAGGGCGAATTCGGCAGCCAGTCGGACGGGATGTTCGGCGACAAGATCGGCAGCCTGCTCGAATCGCTCGGGATCGACACCCACGAATCGACCGTGTCGGCGGAAGCGGGCGTGGATCTGCTCGACGGTTCGCTCGAGGGCGCATTCGGGTCCGAGCAGTTCGGCGGCAGCGGAAAGATCGAGGGCGCGGTGCTCGGCGCGCATGCCGAGGCGCATGCCGGCGCGAGCATCCTCGGCGTCAACGCCGGCGCCTCGGCCGAGGCGTATTTGGCGAAGGGCAGCGCGGAAGGCGAACTGCACCTTGGCGACCACGCGGGCTTGACGGGTTCCGCCGAAGGCGAGATCGGGGCCAGTGCTTCCGCCGAGGGCTCGATCGGCGTGACCGGGGCACAGGGCCAGGTCGAGGCGTTTGCCGGCGGCCGGGTCGAGGGCGACGTCAGCGCGGAGGTCGGCGGCGTGTCGGCCGGGGTGCACGGCGAGGCCTGGGCCGGGGTCGGGGTGGAAGCGAGCGGCCAGGTCGGCATGGGCGACGACGGCAAGTTCCACCTCGGCGCCTCCGTCGGGGTCGGCCTCGGCGTCGGCGGCAAGATCGGGTTCGACATCGCGATCGATCCGGGCGAGGTCGTGGACACGGTGAAGGACGTCGCCGACGATGTCGGCGAGGTCGTTTCCGACGTGGGCAAGGGCATCTCGAACGCGGCCGGGGCCGTCGCCGGCTTCCTAGGCTTCTGAACACCAGACCCAGATTCGGAGAAACGCAGTGGCATCCACTATTCCGGTCCCGATCCAGTTCTCGTTGCCCGAGGGCTGGCAATCGGTGCCGCCGGACGAAGTCGGCGCCGCGGGGGCGGCGTTCGTCGCCCTGAAGGCGGCGTCGGCGCGGGACGGGTTCACTCCCAACATCTCGATCACCGGGGAGGTCCGGGAGAACGCCGTCCTCACGGAGATCGGGGACGAAGCGGTCGAGAAACTGCGCGCGGCCGGCGCCGCCGACGTCCGGCTCGGCAGGCGGAACGAGGTCGGCTCGGAGTCGGATCCCGCGTTGACCCAGGCGGTGAAGCTCACCATCCCGTTGCGGGGCAAACCCGCCGACCTCGTGCAGTTCCAGGTGTTCATGCTGATGCGGGACCAGCGGGACCCGCGGCGGAGCGCGGTGCTGCACGTGGTGCTGTCCGCGTTGCTGGAGGACCAGTTCGAGCACGTGATCGGCGATTTCCAGAAGTTCCTTGACACCATCGAGCCGGAGAAGCCCACCCGATGAACGAAACAGCCCGGCGCTTGCTCGCCCGGATCGAAGCGATCGATTCCGCCGCGACCGACAACCGGCTGCGCGCCGAGGCGTACCGGCGGATGAACGACGAACTCAAGGAAACGCAAGGACGGGCGACGTCTCCCGACGGCGCGGTCACGGTCGTGGCCGGGCCCGGCGGCGGGATCACCTCGATCACGTTCAGCGAGAGTTCGTCGGAAACCGCCCGGGAAGTGCTCGCCGCGGACGTGCTGCGGGCGATTTCCGAAGCGCAGGCGAACGTCGCGCGGGCGCAGGCCGAGGTGGTGCGCCGGGGACTCGGCGACACCGAATTGCTGGACCGGGTCCTGGATTCCGACGTGGAGTTGTTCGGCGCGTCCCGCCCGCCGTCGGTCAGCGCCGTCAGCGCCGTGGCCGCCGTTCCGGCCGCCCGTCCGCAGCCCGCTTTCGCCGGCCGGGGCAGGCGGGTGGCGGACGAAGAGTTCGAACCGGTCGACATCTTCGACGACGGGGACGAGCGCCGGCGATGAGCGTCGCGCTGATCCTGGTGATCGTCATCGGCGGGACGGTGCTCCTGGCCGGGGCGCTCGTCTGGTTCCTGGTCTGGAACGGCCGTTCCGTCAAACGCGACCAGGAACAGGCCATGGCCCGGCTGCGGCAGGAGATGCGGCGGCGCGGGTGGCGGTACGAGGAGCGCAACGACTCCTACTGCGCCTATTTCGACGAGGGCGACCGCTACCTCGAGCGGAACGTGGTCGAGCAGGTGATGAACCCGCTCGGACCGTACTTGAACCGGCGGGAAGTCTACGAGGCGCGCGAGATCGTCACCGGGACACATCGCGGCAGGCCGTTCCTCGCCGGGGCTTTCCGGGTGCGGACGCCGATGCAGGGCGAGACCAACACGCTCAGAGTGATCTGGGTGCGCGGGCCGGGAACCGGTCCGGCGCTGCAGATCAGCCGCGTCGCCGAGTTGTCCAGCCGGGTCAACGCGCACCTCGGGCAGGGCGACGTGCAGACCGGGGACCCCGAGTTCGACCTTCGGTACGAAGTGCGCAGCGGGAACGCCGATTTCGCCCGCGCCGTACTGAATCCGGCGGTGACGGCGTTCCTCAAAACCGATCCCCGCACATTCCGCGGGTTCACCCTGGTCGGCGGCAAGCTCGACTTTCTCGACCAGGTCAGCGACCACCGGGACCCGAAGTATCTGCTGCCCGCGCTCGATCTCCGCTGCGATCTCCTCGACCGCATCCCCCCTTCCGTCTGGCATTAGGAGAAGAACCCATGCGCGTCCGTTCCGTCCTGCTCGCTGCCGGTGCGCTGTTGCTCGCCGGGTGTTCGGTGAGCGTGAGCGTCGGCAAGGAAGTGTCCAAGGAGAATTTCGAAAAAGGCATTTCCGACGCACTCCAGCGGTCCATCGGCGAGCGGCCGGACACCGTCGCCTGCCCTGGCCCGATCAAGGCCGTCGAAGGGGAGTCGATGCGGTGCGTACTCACCGCCAGCGGACAGAAAGTCGGGCTCACCGCCAAAATCGGGGCGGTGAACGGCACCGATGTGCAATACCACGTCCAGGTCGACCAGAAACCGATGAAGTGACCCGCGTAACCCTCCGCCCCCTCACCGAAGCCGACCGGGCACGAGTGCACGAGATTCTGTCCGCTCCGGAAGTTTCGCAGTGGTGGGGCGATCCCGACGAGGAAACCGACGGGCTTCTCGCCGAAGACGAGGACCAGACGTACGCCATCGAGTACCAGGGCCGGACCGTCGGCGTGATCCAAGGCTGGGAGGAAACCGCCCGGCGCTATCGGCACGCTGGGATCGACCTTGCCGTGCACCCGGAGCACTACGGGCTGGGGCTCGGCGCGGAGGCGATCCGGATTCTCGCGCAGCGGCTGTTCGACCAGGGGCACCACCGGATCACCATCGACCCGGCGGCGGCCAACGTCCGCGCGATCCACGTGTACGAGAAGCTCGGCTTCCGGCGCGTCGGGATCCTCCGCGACTACGAGCAAGGGCTGGACGGCACCTGGCACGACGGGCTGCTGATGGACCTCCTCAAAGGCGAACTCAAGTAACCGGCAGCTGCTGCGAAAGCCGGTCCGCGATCTTCTGCACCACCGGCGCGATGTGGCTCACCGCGTCCGCCGTCAGTCGGCCGGAAGGGCCTGACACCGACACCGCGGCGGGCACCGGTGCGCCGGGGATCGCGACCGCGATGCAGCGCACTCCGAGTTCCTGCTCCGCCTCGTCCAGCGCGTAACCCTGTCCGGCGATTTTCTTCAGCTCCACCGCCAGCGCGTCCGGATCGGTGAAGGTGTGTTCGGTGTACGCGGGCATCCCGGTGCGCTCCAGCAGCGCTGCGACCTCGTCGGCGGGCAGCTCCGCCAGCATCGCCTTGCCCACGCCGGTGCCGTGCGGCAGCAAGCGCCGTCCCACCTCGGTGAACATCCGCATCGAGTGCTTCGACGGCACCTGCGCGACATACACCACCTCGTCGCGTTCCAGCACCGCCAGGTTCGCCGTTTCGCCGACCTCCTCGACCAGCTCCACCAGCAGCGGCCGCGCCCACGCGCCGAACTGCATGCTGGCGTTCTCGCCCAGCCGGATCAGCCGGGCGCCCAGCGCGTAGTGCCGGTTGGTGTTCTGCCGGACGTAGCCCAGCGACACCAGCGTGCGGATCAGCCGGTGGATCGTCGGCATCGGCAGCCCGGACAGGGTCGCCAGCTCCGACAGGCTGGCCTCGCCGCCGGTGTCCGCCAGGTGCTCCAGCAGCTCGAACGCGCGCTGCAGGGACTGGACGCCGCCGTCTCGTCCGCTCTTCTCAGCCGCCACCAGTGGTCCTCCTCACAGACCCGATTGATGTTCCGCTATGCAGAAACTATAGTCCGTCAGGTAAAAACCGTAGGGACGTTATCCAAAGCACTACTCGGGGTGTTGCGCATGTCTGAGGTCCAGGTTCTCGGCGGGTCCGTCGAGCGTGGGGACGAGATTCTGACGCCGGAAGCCCTCGCTTTCGTAGCGGGCTTGCACGACGAGTACGCCGCGCGGCGCGACGAACTCCTCGTCGCGCGCGGGAAGCGGCGCGAGGAGGCCCGCACGACCGGACGGCTCGATTTCCTCCCGGAGACGAAGGAGATCCGCGAGGGCGAATGGCAGGTCGCCGGCGCTCCGGAGGCGCTGCGCGACCGCCGCGTGGAGATCACCGGCCCGACCGACCGCAAGATGACCATCAACGCCCTCAACTCCGGCGCCAAGGTGTGGCTCGCCGACTTCGAGGACGCCAACACGCCGCACTGGGCGAACGTGGTGGGCGGCCAGGTCAACCTGTTCGACGCGATCCGCGGCACGATCACGCTCGACCAGAACGGCAAGCACTACGAGCTGAAGCCCGACGTCGAGCACGCCACCATCGTGGTCCGCCCGCGCGGCTGGCACCTCGACGAGCGGAACCTGACCTTCGGCGGCCGCAAGGGCGTCGGCGCGCTGGTCGACTTCGGCCTGTACTTCTTCCACAACGCCCAGGAGCTGCTCAACCGCGGCAAGGGCCCGTACTTCTACCTGCCGAAGATGGAAAGCCACCTCGAAGCGCGGCTGTGGAACGACGTGTTCACGCACGCGGAGAAGGCGCTCGGCATCCCGCACGGCACCGTCCGCGCGACCGTGCTGATCGAGACCATCCCGGCCGCGTTCGAGATGGAAGAGATCCTCTACGAACTGCGCGAGCACGCCTCCGGCCTCAACGCGGGCCGCTGGGACTACCTGTTCAGCGTCATCAAGTACTTCCGCGACGCGGGCGAGAAGTTCGTGCTGCCGGACCGCAACTCGGTCACCATGACCGCGCCGTTCATGCGCGCCTACACCGAACTGCTCGTGCGCACCTGCCACAAGCGCGGCGCGTTCGCGATCGGCGGCATGGCCGCGTTCATCCCGAGCAAGGACCCGGAGGTCAACAAGGGCGCCTTCGAGAAGGTGCACGCCGACAAGTCGCGGGAGGCCGGGGACGGCTTCGACGGTTCGTGGGTCGCGCACCCGGGCATGGTCGCACTCTGCAAGGAAGAGTTCGACAAGGTCCTCGGCGACAAGCCGAACCAGCTGGACCGCACCCGCGACGACGTGCGGGTGACCGCCGACCAGCTGCTGGACGTCGCCTCGACGCCGGGCAGCGCCACCGCGGCCGGACTGCGCGCGGCGGTCGACGTCGGCATCCGCTACCTCGCCTCGTGGCTGGGCGGCAACGGCGCGGCGGCGATCCACAACCTGATGGAAGACGCCGCCACGGCCGAGATTTCGCGGTCGCAGGTGTGGCAGTGGGTCAAGAACGGCACGCAGCTGGACAACGGCGAGAAGGTCACCGCGGAGCTGGTGCGCGGCGTCGTCGCCGACGTCCGCGGCGAGCTGGCCGCGGAGATCGCCGACGACCTGCTGAAGCCGGCGGTCGAGCTGTTCGAGCAGGTCGCGCTGGCCGACGAGTTCCCGGACTTCCTGACCCTGCCGGCGTACGAGCACATCCAGTAATGGGCGGCGGACGGCTCGCCGAGGACGTCTACACCGCCGCCGACGCGCGGTTGGCCGAGGCCGACGCGCGCGTGGCGGCGAAGTACCCCGGCGAGTCTCCGGGCCGTCGTCCGGTGCACACGGTGTACGTGCCGGCGTCGCAGTACCGCACGCGCCTGGTCGCCGACTGGGGCAAGCAGGCGATGCGGGTCTTCGTCGAGCACGGCGACCTGCTGAACCTCGACCCGGCGGTGGCCGAGCGGGTCCGCGAGAAGCTCCTCACCGAGCCGATCGAGGACCTCCGCATCGACTTCGAGGACGGCTACGGCCGTCCCGGCGACGAAGCGGAGGACGCGGCCGCGGAGGCCGCCGGGCGCACCCTCGCGACCACCGGCGGCACCCCGTTCGTCGGAATCCGGTTCAAGAGCTTCGAAGCCGCGACCCGGCGCCGCGGCATCCGGACGCTCGACCTGTTCCTGTCCGGCTTGCTCTCCGAAGGCTCGCTGCCGGACGGATTCGTGGTGACGCTGCCGAAGGTCACCGCGGTCGAACAGGTCGAGGTCGCCGCGGAAGTGTTGGGGCGGCTGGAAACCGCGTACGGACTCCCCGACCGCGCACTGCGGTTCGAGGTGCAGATCGAGACCGCGCAGTCGATCCTCTCGACCGACGGCACGGTCTCGGTCGCGCGGATCATCCAGGCCGCGGACGGCCGGTGTTCCGGGCTGCACTACGGGACCTACGACTACAGCGCGGGTCTCGGCATCAGCGCGGCGTACCAGAGCATGGCGCACCCGGCGGCCGACTTCGCGAAGCAGCTGATGCAGGTCGCGGCTGCCGGGACGGGCGTGCGGCTGTCCGACGGTTCGACCAACCGGCTCCCGGTGGGCGACGACCTGCCGGGCGCGTGGGCGGAGCATCTGCGGCTGGTGCGGCGGTCGCTGGAGAACGGGTTCTACCAGGGCTGGGACCTGCATCCGCACCAGCTGCCGACCCGGTACGCGGCGACGTACGCCTTCTACCGCGAGGGCGCCCCGGCGGCGGCCAAGCGGCTGCAGGACTACGCGTCGAAGACCTCCGGCGGAGTGCTCGATGAGCCTGCCACGGCGGAGGCGTTGGCGCGGTATCTGCTCGGCGGGTACTACTGCGGTGCGCTGGCGGAGGCGGAGCTGCCGTTCGAGGTGGCCCGGATCGAGGCGTACGCGCGGCGGCAAGCCTGAGACGTCGTGAGTGCCTATCACGGTTAGAACCGCGATAGGCACTCACGAGTCAGGCACTCGCGATCGCCGCCGTGTCCCAGTAAAACGGCCACACCTCGGCGATCCGCCCGTCCTCGATCCGGAGCGTCTGCAGGATCGGGAACTCCAGCTCCCGCCCGGTCGCCCGGGTCCGGGCGCGGACCTGGGTGCGCACCACCGACGTCGCGCCGAGGGCGAGGAACTCCTGCTCGCCGATCTCGAACGACTCCCACGTCCGGCTCATCGCGAGGAAGAACTCCTCCATCCCGGAGTGGCCGCGCCACTCGCCGCCGAAAGGCAGTCCCTCGGCCTGGTGCAGTACGACATCCTCGGCGAAATACGGGGCCAGCGGGGCAAAAGAAGCCGAACCGGGGCCGCCGGCGGCGAAATACTCAGCTTCGGCTCGGTACATGCCGTTGAGCACGGCGGCGGGATCAGTCACGGGCACCAGCCTCGCCATTCCGGGACCGCACTGCTGGCGGCAATCGGACTTCGCGGTCTCCGCTCGTTCTGTCGGCCCTCCTCGGTAGACTTCACGCCGGTCTTTCAGGGGCGAAAGGAAACACGAAAGCCATGGCTGAGGAAACCGGGACGGTCGAAACGCTGGAGTTCCAGTCCGAGGCGCGCCAGCTGCTGCAGCTGATGATCCACTCGATCTACTCGAACAAGGACATCTTCCTGCGCGAGCTGGTCTCCAACGCCTCCGACGCGCTGGACAAGCTGAAGCTGGAGACCTACCGAGACAAGGATCTGCGGGCGGACACGGACAACCTGCACATCGAGATCCTCCTCGACGCCGAAGCGCGCACCCTCACCGTGCGCGACAACGGCATCGGGATGAGCCGGGACGACGTCGTCAACCTGATCGGCACCATCGCGAAATCCGGCACCGCCGACTTCCTGCGCAAGCTGAAGGAGTCGAAGGAATCCGCCGGGCAGGACCTGATCGGGCAGTTCGGCGTCGGCTTCTACTCCAGTTTCATGGTCGCCGACAAGGTCACCCTGGTGACCCGGCGCGCGGGCGCCGACGAGGGCGTCCGCTGGGAATCCACCGGCGAGGGCACCTACACGATCGAGTCGCTTTCCGAGGCGCCGCAGGGCACCTCGGTGACGCTGCACCTCAAGCCGGCCGACGACGAGGACCACCTCTACGACTACACGTCGCCGTGGAAGGTGCGCGAGATCGTCAAGCGCTACTCCGACTTCATCACCTGGCCGGTGCAGATGGCCAAGACGGGCGAGGGCGAAGAGGGGCTCGAGACCGTCAACTCGATGAAGGCGCTGTGGGCGCGCTCGAAGGACGAGGTCTCCGACGAGGAGTACCACGAGTTCTACAAGCACATCAGCCACGACTGGACCGACCCGCTCGAGACGATCCGGATGCAGGCCGAGGGCACCTTCGAGTACCAGGCGCTGCTGTTCCTGCCCTCGCGCGCGCCGATGGACCTGTTCATGCGGGACGCGAAGCGCGGCGTGCAGCTGTACGTCAAGCGCGTGTTCATCATGGACGACTGCGAAGCGCTGATGCCGAACTACCTGCGGTTCGTGAAGGGCGTCGTCGACGCGCAGGACCTGTCGCTGAACGTGTCGCGCGAGATCCTGCAGCAGGACCGGCAGATCCGGGCGATCCGGCGGCGGCTGGAGAAGAAGATCCTCTCCACGGTCAAGACCATGATGACCGAGGACGCCGAGAAGTACGCGAAGTTCTGGGCCGAGTTCGGCCGGGCGGTCAAGGAAGGCCTGATCGACGACCCGGAGAACCGGGAGCAGATCCTGGAGATCTCGTCGTTCGCCTCGACGCACCACGCCGAGAAGCCCACCTCGCTGCGCGACTACGTGTCGCGGATGAAGGAGGGCCAGGAGCACATCTACTACCTGACCGGCGATTCGCGCACCACCATCGAGAACTCGCCGCACCTGGAAGCGTTCCGCGCCAAGGGGTACGAGGTGCTGATCCTCACCGACCCGGTCGACGAGATGTGGGCCGACGCGGTGAGCGGCTTCGACGGCAAGACGTTCCAGTCGGTCGCGAAGGGCGAGGTCGACCTCGGCGACGAGACGACCGAGGAGAAGAAGGCCGAGTACTCCGACCTGCTGAAGTGGATGTCGGCGACGCTGTCCGACACCGTCAAGGAGGTCCGGCTGTCCTCGCGGCTGACCACGTCGCCGTCCTGCATCGTCGGCGACGCGGGCGATCTGACCCCGACGCTGGAGAAGATGTACCGCGCGATGGGGCAGGAACTGCCGCCGGTGAAGCGGGTGCTGGAGCTGAACCCGGAGCACCCGCTGGTGACCGGGCTGCACAAGGCGTTCGCCGAGCACCCGGAGGACGCCTCGCTGGCCGAAACGGCGGAACTGCTGCACGGCATGGCGTTGCTCGCCGAGGGCGGCGAGCTGAGCGACCCGAGCCGGTTCCTGAACCTGGTGGCGGATCGCGCGGCCAAGGCGTTGTGACGGGTACTCGTGAGTGGCAATCCCGGTTCTCACCGGGATTGCCACTCACGAGCTTGAGGAGGTCGCATGAGGACAGTCGTCGAGAACGCCGCGATCGCGACGGTCAGCGGTCCCGAGTACCGCAGCGGGCACGTCGTCATCGAGGACGACCGCATCGCCGCCGTCGGCGACGGCGTCTACCCGGGGACGGCGGACGAACGCGTCGATGCCGCCGGCTGCCTCGTCACGCCCGGCCTCGTCAACACGCACCATCACCTCTACCAATGGGCCACCCGCGGTCTCGCCGCCGACCACCCGCTGTTCGAGTGGCTGGTCGCGCTGTACCCGGTGTGGGCCAAGCTGGACGAGGGCATCACGCACGCCGCGGGCAGCGCCGGAATGGCGCGGCTCGCGCTGTCCGGCTGCACCACGGTCGCCGACCACCACTACGTCTTCCCGTCCGGCGGCGGTGACCAGGTGGCCGCGCTCGTCGCCGCGCGGGAGCGGATCGGGCTGCGGCTGCACCTGGTCCGCGGCTCGATGGACCGGGGCGAATCGGACGGCGGGCTGCCGCCGGACAGCCTGGTCGAGACCGCCGAGGACGCCCTTCTCGGCACCGAAGCCGCGATCGACCGCTATCACGACGCATCGCCGGGCGCGCACCTGCAGATCGCGGCGGGCCCGTGCTCGCCGTTCACCGTCACCGAGCGGCTGATGGCCGAGTCGGCCGAATTGGCGCGGCGCAAGGGCGTCCGGTTGCACACGCACCTGGCCGAAACCCAGGACGAGGAAAAGCAATGCCTCGCCGAAACCGGCCTCACCCCCGCCGAGTACGCGGACAAACTGGGCTGGCTGGCGGCGGACGTCTGGCTGGCGCACACCGTGCACCTCGCCCCGGACGCGATCCGCCGGTTCGGCGCGACCGCGACGGGTTCGGCGCATTGCCCGACGTCCAACGGCCGGCTGGGCAGCGGAATCGCCCCGGTGCGCGACTTGCTGGACGCCGGCGCCCCGGTCGGGCTGGGCGTCGACGGCGCGGCTTCGAGCGAATCCGGCGGCTTGGCGGAGGAACTGCATCAGGCGTTGCTGCAGGCCCGGCAACGCGGCGGCCCGACAGGCTTGACGACCCGGGAAGCGCTGTGGCTCGGCACCCTGGGCGGCGCGCGCTGCCTCGGCCGGGAGCGCGAGCTGGGCTCGGTGGAGCCGGGGAAGCTCGCGGACCTGGCGGTGTGGGACCTGAACGGGCTGAACTACGCGGGCATCGACGATCCGGTCGCGGCGCTGGTCCTGGCCGCGCCGCCGCCGCTGCGGAAGTTGTTCGTGGGCGGGAAGACTGTGGTGGACCAGGGGCGGCTCACGACGGCGGACGAAACGGTGATCGCGGGCGAAATGGCGAAGGCGAGCGCTCGGTTGAGGGAAGACCGGTAGCGAACTCAGACTTCGGCACCGCGAGTCTCGGCGCGGGTCTGGGTTTCCTCGGACTGGCCGCGGTGCTGAGGCAATTCCGTATCGCGCAGGCATGGATATCCCGTCGTCAGCATTCGGCGAACGGCCGCGAGGGCAGTCCCGATTTCTGGCAGGACGCTGAGAATGCCCGGCAATTCGGGTGGACTGTCCTAAAGCGACTACTCCGCGGCCAGGATATGCTTTCCGGAAAGCGGGCGGGCGAGCGGAGAACCTTCAGTGGCGACAGAACTGACCCCGGCGCCGGTCCCGGCGCTGGCGCCAGCCCCGTCGGCGAAAGGAACGAAACGCGCGCTCGGCGTGGCGGTGGCCGCGGTGCTGGGCGCGGCCGCGTTCCTGGTGGTGCTGCACGTCGACCGCTACTGGGGCCCGATCGACCCGGTCAGCGCGATGCTCAGCGACTACGCCTGGACGCCCGGCTGGTGGATGTGGGCGGCGGCGATGCTGCTGGCCTCGGCCGGTTCGGTCGTGGTGGCCGTGGTCCTGCGCCGCCGGAAGATCCTGCGCGGGGCGCTGACGGTCGTCGCGATGCTCGGCTGGTGCGCCGGACTCGCGGCGGTCGCGTTGTTCACGAAGGACCCGCAGGGAAATGCGGTCACGTGGGTCGGCAAAGTGCATCTCGGCGCGACCGGGATCAGTTGCGTGAGTTTGCCGTTGGCCGGATGGCTGCTCGGATGGACGCACCGGAATGCGCCGCGATGGCGGGGTTATGCGCGCTGGTCGCGTATTTTGGCAGTAGCGGCCGTGCCGTTCTTTCTGCCGTTTCTCATTCCGTTCGCGGCCAATGTCGCATTCGGGCAGCATCTGCCGACCGTCGCGACCGGGCTCGTGGAACGGCTGATGGCGGTGCTGGAACTGGTCGAACTGCTCGTGCTCGCCGGATGGGCGTGGCGCGCGGCCGAATGATCAGGTGGCGTCGGGGTCGACCGGCGGCCGCTCGTTCGCCCGCAACGGAACCGGCGCCGGAACCGGCTGGGCGGCTGGCGGCGCGGCCGGGGGAGTGTCGTCGAGGAAATACCGCGTCACGGCCGCGCGCGGGGTGCCGATCCGCAGGGACTGCAGTTCCTGCAACGGTTTCCGCAGCTCCTGGTACTCCGGGCCGAGTTCCGCCTCCAGCTGCGCTTTGGTGCCCGCCGCGAATCCCCGCGCCCGCTTCAGGGTCTGCGCGACCCAGTGCGCCGCCTCCGGCAGCCGTTCCGGGCCGAGGATGAACAACCCGGCGAGCAGCACGATCACGATGTGGTCGATGCTGAGACCGAACACCGGCCACCTCCCGCGGACCCCGGATGCTGCTTCCAGCTTAACCGTCCGCGGGCCGGCGTTTCCCGTCGTCACCCAGTTCGGTCAGCAGCCGTCGCGCTACGTCGACCACGGCCGCGCCCGCCACCGCCATCGGTTCAGTCGTCCGCATGGAGCGGCACAACACGAACGCGCCTTCCAAGCTGGTGATCAAGGCGAGCGTGAGCGTGCGGGCGTGCTCCTCGGGAAGGCCGAACGCGGAAAATCCCTTGGTGCCCGCCCGCGTCCACGCCTCGAACACGTCCGCGGTGGCCTTGCGCAGGGGTTCGTTCGTGGTCGCCACTTCGAGCGCGACGGTCGCGATCGGGCAGCCCTCGACGTAGTCCGTCTCCAGCAGCGTGGTGACCGCGGCCCCGAAGAAGGTCTCGAGGCCGGTGATCAGGTCCGGCGCCGGCGTGATGAAGACTTCGAACAGCTGCCCGTACTGCATCCCCGAGGTGCGTACCACTTCTTCGCCCAGCTGCTCCTTGCCGCCGGGGAAGAAGTGGTACACGGACCCGAAGGGCGCGCCGGCCTTTTCGACGATCTGCTTCATGCCGGTGCCCGCGTAGCCGCCTTGCCGGAACAACTCCGCCCCGGCGGCGAGGATGCGGTCCTTGGTGCCAGTCACGACACCGAGGATAGCTCCTGGACAGTAGAGCGTTCTATCAAACGCGGCCGGAGCACCAGGTTGAGCACCACCGCGGTCACGCAGCCCGCGCTGATCCCGGAGTTGAGCACGACCTGCAGCGCGGCCGGGAACCCGGAGTAGAAGTCCGGCACGGCGATTGGGATCAGCCCGACGCCGAGCGACGCGGCGACGATCGCGACGTTGACCGGATGCTCGAACGACGCCTTCGCCAGCGTCCGGACGCCGCTCACCGCGACGCTGCCGAACAGCACCAGCCCGGCCCCGCCGAGCACCGGCTGCGGCACCAGCGCGATGATCCCGCCGGTCACCGGGAAAACGCCCAGCAGCACGAGCACGACGCCGCTGGCCGCGACCACGTACCGGCTCACCATCCGGGTGAGCGACACGAGCCCGATGTTCTGCGCGAACGCCGTGCAGGCGAATCCGCCGAAGATCGTGCCGACGGCGGTGGAGAGCCCGTCCGCGCGCAGGCCGTCGGCCAGCACGCGGCTGGTGGTCGGCCGGTCCACGATTTCGCCGAGCGCCAGCAGGTCGGCGGTGCTTTCCGCCATCACCACGAGCATCACGATGAGCATCGAGACGATCGCCGCGATGTCGAACGCGGGCGTGCCGAAGTGGAACGGGGTCACGATGCCGAACACCGGGGCCTGCCGCAGCGTCGACGTGTCGACTTGGCCCATCGGCCACGCCGCGACGGTGCCCACGACCAGGCCGAGCAGCAGCGCGATCCGGCTCCAGAACCCGGTCAGGAACCGGGTGAAGACGAGCACCGCGACCAGCGTGATCCCGGCCAGCACCAACCCGCTGGGCTTGGCCGATTTGTGCTGCGCGGCGATCCACTGCACGGCGACCGGCAGCAGCGAAATCCCGATGAGCGTGATGACCGTCCCCGTCACCACCGGCGGGAAAAACCGCGTCAGCTTGGAGAAAAACGGTGCGGCGAACACTACGAACACGCCGCCGGCGAGCGTGGCGCCGTAAACGACGCCCAGCGCGTTGCCGTCGCGATGCTGCGCCGCGATGGACAGGATCGGTGCGACCGCGGCGAAAGTGACGCCGTTGACCAGCGGCAGTCTCGCGCCGAAGCGCCAGAAGCCGAGGGTCTGCAACAGGGTGGCCAGTCCCGCGGTGAACAGCGCCGCGCTGATCAGCAGCGCGAGCTGGCCGGGGGAGAGGCCGACGGCCGCGCCGATGACGAGCGGTGGCGCCACCACTCCGGCGTACATGGCCGCTACGTGCTGGATTCCTCCGAGGATCAACTGCGGCAGCGGAGGCGCCGCGTCCACGGGGTGCCGAGAAGGAGGTGCCTGTGTGTCTGACATGCGCTCTCCCGGGGAGTGTCGTGAGTGGCGTTCACGGTTAGAACCGTGATTGCCACTCACGAGGGGCGGGGCTAGAGCACGGCGTCGGTCCAGGCCGGGCCGGGCTCTTCGGCTTCGTCGCGGACCACCGTGCCTTCGATGAGGCCGTACGGGCGGTCGGCGGCGTAGAACACCTCGCCTGAGTTCTCGAGGCCGAAGGGGCTTAGATCGACGAGGAAATGGTGCTTGTTGGGCAGGGAGAACCGGATTTCGGCTACTTCCGGCCGTGCCTTGAGCACGGCTTCGCCCATCGCGTACAGGGTCTGCTGCAGCGAAAGACTGTGCTTGGTGGCGAACGTTTCCAGAAGCGTCCGCCGGATCTCCCGATGGCTCTTGGCCCAGTCGATCCCGGTGAAGCCCTCGTAGCGCCAGCGCGCGGTCACGGCGGTGGCGAGAATGCGGTCGTCGGTTTCGGCGAGCGTGGTGTATTCGTCTTTCGGGAAGCCGTGGAATTCGGACCCGGTGGACTTGAGCACGGTCAGACCGTCCACTCCGGACACCACCCAGGCGCGGTCGGCGTGCACGGTGACGGTGGTGGTGCGGCGTTCGCCGCCGGAGCGGCTGAACGAATGGTCGTGCGGCGCGCCGTCCACCGTGATGCGGTCCCATTCCTGCTCTTCGATGGAGATCCGCGCGCCGGTGATCTTTTCCTGCGTGCGGACGAAGTGCTGGCCGAGCCGCAGCGCGAAGTCTTCGATCTCGCCGACGTCCTGCTGCTTGGCGAACGCGTACACGGTGTTCTTCTGGGTGTCGGTGGCCAGCACGGCGGAGTTGTCGCCGGTGAGATGCGTGGCCGACAGGTCGCCGCGCAGGGCCGAGGACACCGTGAGGTCGCGCAGGTGGTGCACGCCGCCGGTGCGCCGGACGGTGACGAGGCGGACCTCGGCCTTGCCGTACTGGTTGGGGCCCAACGAGATTCCCATGTCAGCTCCCGCGATAGGTGGAATAGGCGAACGGGCTCAGCAGCACCGGCACGTGGTGGTGCGACGTGCCGTCGACGATCCGAAAAGCGATCGTGACGTCGGGGAAGAACGCCTCCGGGCCGAGGTAGCTCCCGGTGTCGAAGACCAGCCGGTACACCCCGGCCTCGAGCGTGTCCGGGCCGAGGTCGCGGATGCGGCCGTCGTCGTCGGTGCTGCCCTCGGCGATCAGTGAGCCGTCCTGGCGTTCGAAGCGCACGGCGATCCCGGCGGCGGGTTTGCCTGCGGAAGTGTCCAGGACGTGCGTGGTCACGAGGCTCATGCTGATACCGCTTTCGCCAGGCGCAGTTGCGCGATCTTGGCCAGCTCCGCGCCGGCGACGTCGAGTTCGGTCTCCGGGTCGTTGCCGAGCCGGGACCGCAGGTTCGCGAGCAGCTCCTCGCCGCTGCGGCCGCTCGCGCACACCAGGAACACGTGGCCGAACCGGGCCTCGTACTCGGCGTTGGCGGCGGCGAATTCGTCCGCGTTGTCCACGCCGGACTGCTCCGAACGGGACCAGTCCGCGTCGCTGCCCGTGCCCTTCGGCCGTTCCCCGATTCTCGGATGCGCCGCGATCGCGTCGCGGATCTCGTTGCGGCGCAACGGGGTCGCGCTGTCCGCGGCCTTGCTCAGCGCGGCGAAATCGGCGTACGGGCGGCCCGCGAGCACCGTGTCGACCCAGCGCGGCACGGCCAGGCAGGCGGTGAGCGTCGGCCGGAGTTCGGCGGCGGGGGCGGAGTTGAACTCGGCGAGTGCGAGCGGCAACGGAATCTCCTCCGGGGAGGTGGTGTTCCGCTGACCGTACGGCCGGGCCGAGCGTGCGTCAACACTTTGTTGAATCGCAACCCGCGCCTGGTTCAGTCGGCTTCCCGGTTGAGGTAGTTGTAGACCGTGAACCGCGTGACGCCCAGTTCCTCGGCGACGGCCGAAACCGATTTCCGCAGGTTGAAGGCCCCTCGCTCGCGCAGCAGGCGGACCGCGCGCTGTTTTTCCGGGCGGTCGAGATCGCGGAGTTTCGAGCCGAGTTCGCGTTCCACGTCGGAGATCAACCGCGCCAGCGCGCTGTTGAGTTCGACGGCCGGGCTCGCGTCGGAATCGTCGGTCCGGCGCAGTTGCAGCGTCACCCGGGTGGCCCCGCCTTCGAGGGCGGCGCGGGCGATCGACGGCAACGCGGCGAACAGCTCGTCGGCGCTCCCGCGGGCCAGGGTGCCGAGCGGGCCGAAGTCGGTGTCGAGCCCGGCCGCGTCGGCGGCGTCGCGGGCGCGGACGGCGTGCTCCGGCGGCGCGCCCTCGCCGCGGAACGGCTCGCTGGTGAACTCGGCTTCCAACTCCACCGGGTGACCGTAACGTGGGAGGGACGGCGTTGACGAGCCGGGAAGGACGTGTCTAATCTCGGTGAGCGAAAGACTATTTCCGTAACGTGGAACTGGAGGGTGCCGTCGATGGACCTCGTGGTGCGGGCCGCGCGTGCGGTGACCCCCGGCGGTCTCGGGCCGGCGACGATCGGCGTGCGCGACGGCCGGATTGTCGCCGTGGAAGCCGGGGTTGTCGAGATGGCGGGCACGCGGGTCGTCGAACTGGCCGAGGACGAGGTGCTGCTGCCCGGTCTCGTGGACACCCACGTGCACGTCAACGACCCCGGCCGGGCCGAGTGGGAGGGCTTCGAAACCGCGACGCGCGCGGCCGCCGCCGGCGGCGTCACGACGATCGTGGACATGCCGCTCAACAGCCTGCCGCCGACGGTCGACGTTGCCGCGCTGGAGGTCAAGCGCAAGGCGGCGAGCGGTCGCGTGCACGTCGACGTCGGGTTCTGGGGCGGCGCGATTCCGGGCAACGAAGGCGATTTGCGCGGGTTGCACGACGAGGGCGTGTTCGGCTTCAAGTGCTTCCTGCTGCACTCCGGTGTGGACGAATTCCCGCCGCTGGACGCGGCCGGCCTGGAATCGGCGATGCGCGAGCTGAAGTCGTTCGACGCGCAGATGATCGTGCACGCGGAGGATTCCGACGCGATCGACGCAGCACCCGATCCGCACGGCGAGAAGTACCAGGACTTCCTCGGTTCCCGTCCGCGCGGCGCGGAAAACCTGGCCATCACGCACGTGATCGAGGCGGCCCGGCGCACGGGCGCCCGCGCGCACATCCTGCATCTGTCCTCTTCGGACGCTCTGCCGCTGATCGCCAGTGCCCGGCGCGAAGGGGTCGCGCTGTCGGTGGAAACCTGCCCGCATTACCTGTCGTTCGTCGCGGAGGAAATCCGGGACGGGGCAACGCAATTCAAGTGCTGCCCGCCGATTCGCGAGGCGGCGAACCGGGAATTGCTGTGGCAGGGGTTGGCCGACGGGGTGATCGACACGATCGTGAGCGACCATTCGCCGTGCACGCCGGAGCTGAAACGCTTTGACACCGGCGATTTCGGCCTCGCTTGGGGCGGTATTTCCAGTCTGCAGCTCGGGTTGCCCGCGATCTGGACCCAGGCCCGGCAACGCGGCTTCAGCCTGGTCGACGTGGTGCGCTGGATGGCCGAGCGGCCGGCCGCGCAGGTCGGGATGAGGCGCAAGGGCAAACTGGAAGCGGGCGGCGACGCCGATTTCTGCGTGTTCGCGCCGGACGAAGCGTTTGTCGTGGACGTCGCGAAACTCGCCCACCGCAACCCGGTGAGCGCGTACGACCAGCGTCCGCTGGCCGGCGTCGTGCGCGGCACGTGGCTGCGCGGCGAACCGGTGACCGGCGACGAACCGAGGGGGACTTTGCTGACCCGGGGCGATTGCTGAAGAGATGGAGGAGCACGTGTCCGACCGTCCGGAGTGGACTGCCCAGCCCGATCTGGCCTCGCGCCTGTTCGGGGGCACCGTGATGTGGGCGAGCGACGAACTGTTCGCCGAAAAGGAAAACCTGGTCAACCCGTGGCGGCCGGCGCACCGCGCCGAAACGTTCGGCCCGAAGGGCCAGGTGTACGACGGCTGGGAGACCCGGCGGCACCGCGAACCCGGCGACGACCACGCCCTGGTCCGCCTCGGCCTCGGCGGCGTGGTGTCCGGGGTGGTGGTGGACACGGCGTTCTTCAAGGGCAACTACCCGCCGTTCGTGTCCGTGGCGGCGACGTCGGTTCCTGGCTACCCGAGCGCGGCCGAACTCCACGACGCCGACTGGGACGTCCTGGTCGACCACGAACCGGCGGTCGGCGACTCGGAGAACTTCTACAAGGTGACGTCCCCGCGCCGCTACACCCACGTGCGCCTCACCCAGCACCCCGACGGCGGCGTCGCGCGACTGCGCGTGCACGGTTCGCCGGTGCCGGATCCGGCGTTGCTCGACCCGCGCTCGCTGGACTTGGCGGCGCTGGAGAACGGCGCGGTCGTCACCGGATGCAGCGACATGTTCTATTCGTCGCCGAACAACATGCTGTCGCCGGGTCTGGCCGCGCACCAGGCGGAGGGCTGGGAAACCGCCCGCCGCCGCGACGACGGCAACGACTGGGCGACGGTGCGCCTGGCGGGCGCGGGCTTGATCCGGTTCGTCGAGCTGGACACCAGCAACCTCAAGGGAAACGCGCCCGGCTGGGCGTCGGTGAGCGGCCGCCTGGACGAGGGCGAGTGGGTGGAACTGTTGCCGCGCACCAGGTTGCAGCCCGACACCCGGCACCGGTTCGCCCTGACGGACGACGGCCCCGAGGTAACCGAAATCCGGCTGGACATCTACCCCGACGGCGGCCTCGCCCGGCTGCGGCTGTTCGGCGAACTGAGCAAACGCGGCCGGGAAGCCATGACCGCGCGGTTCGCCGAGACGTCCGACTGAGCTTCCCGCCCCTTCCGGTCTCTGCTGGCAAACGTCCGTGAGGACCGCCTTGAGGGAATCAGATTCCCTCAAGGCGGCCCTCGGTCTGTCACTCCGCGCCGGCGGGGTCCGGATGCTCCTGGCGCCACTGTTCGTCCGAGGCCTTCCAGGCTTCCTCGGCCTGCATGTGGATGTCGGTGATCGCCTTGTCGAAGTTGATCGCGTCCTTGCCGACCCAGCCGACGAAGTTCTTGCTGCTCTTGGCGTCGGCGAGGCCCTTGAGGAAGGGGTAGACGTCCGGGTGCTTCTTGAAGTACTCCTCCGGGGCCTTGACGATGTCCTTCCAGACGTTCTTCCCGCCGGTGTACTTCTGGACCTGGGGGAGGTTGCACATGTTCTCGAGCCAGCTTTCGTGCTTCTTCATCCAGCTGAACTCGTACGGCTTGAACGGGGACTGCGGGCTGGACCCGCCTCCGCCGCCCGTGTTGCCTCCGCCGCCCGTGCCTTGAGGGTTCTCGTGGTTGTTGCCGCCCGGGGTGTTTTCGTGGTGGTTGTTGCCGCCCGGGGTGTCTTCGTGATTGGTGTTGTTCCCGCCTGGCGTGTCTTCGTGCGGGGTGTTGTTGCCTGGCGGATCCTCGTGGTGGCTGTTGCCACCGGGCGTGTTTTCGTGGTTCGTGTTGCCGCCGGGCGGGTCTTCGTGATGGTTGGTGCCGCCAGGGGCGTCCTCGTGGTGGCCGTTCCCGCCCGGGGTGTTGTCGTGGCCGGAGTTGGTGCCCGGCGAATTCTCGTGGTGGTTGCCGCCGGGGGAGTCCTCGTGGTGGGGGGTGCCGCCCGGGGTGTCGTGCGGACGGTTGGGCGGCGGGTTGAAGTGCTGGTCCGCGGCCAGCCAGGTGTCGAACGGATCGTCCTCGTGCGGCTGGTTGTTCGGCCGCTCCTCGTGCGGATTGTTGTTCCCGCCCGGCGAGTCCTCGTGGTGGTTGTTCCCGCCCGGAGTGTCTTCGTGGTGGTTGTTGCCGCCGGGCGTGTTGTCGTGGTTTCCGCCGCCGGGAGTGTCTTCGTGCGGGGTGTTCCCGCCTGGCGGGTCTTCGTGGTGGTTGTTCCCGCCCGGCGGATCCTCGTGATGGTTGTTGCCGCCGGGAGCGTCTTCGTGCGGCGTGTTGTTCCCGCCGTGCCCGCCCTGGCCGCCGGTTCCCCCGCCTCCGCCGCCGTGGTTCCCGCCGCCGTGGTTGCCGCCCAGGTCGGTCATCTCGTGGTTGTTCCCGCCGCCGTGCGAGCCGCCGCCGCGCGAGGGCTTGACCTTCTCCGCCAGTTGCGCCAGGCGGCTCGCGGTCCGGCCGCCGAGGCCGACTATCCGGGCGATCTTGGACGTGATCGTCAGCGCCAGCGAGATCCCCGACCGGATCACGTTGCCCACCCCGACGACGATCGACGCGCCGAACGTGAACGCCGCCATCGCGAGCGCGATCAGCATGGTCGCGATGACGTCGCCGAGGAACGTCGTGATCAGGTCGCGGATCAGCGAGCGCACCACGGTGACCAGGGCCATCGTCGTCTCCACGACGTAGCCCGCGACGTCGACCGCCTGTCCGGCGCTGTCGATCTGGCCGCGCCGGTCGCCGATGTTCTTCTTGAATGCCTCCGCGCCCTCGCCCTGCCAGCTGACGACAGTCTGCTGCAGCGTGGTGTCGAGGTCCTTCGCCGCGTTGCGCAGGTTCTGCGCGGTCTTGTGCAGTTCCTCGGCCATCTTCTTGATCGCCGCGGGGTCGCCGGCCAGCTTGTCGAGGCCCTCCTTGAGGAAGGAAATGTGCTCGATCAGCCAGCCGAGCCCGGCCGCGATCAGCTTGCCGAACGGGTCGAGGACGAAGGCCGCGGTGTCCGCGATCGCGCCGACGATCGACACGCCGAGTTCGACCCCCACCGCGGCGGCGTCCGCGCCGTGCAGGTGCTGGATCTCCTGGATCGACGAGACGACGCTGTGCCAGCTGTCCGCGACTCCCGCGCCGGTGGTGCTGTTCGACTCGGTGATGGGAACGACGGCGCTCATTTCACCTGCTCCGGCTTGAACTTGTCGAACGCCTTCGCGAGGTCCTGGTCGCCCTTGCGGTACTGCTCGCTGGCCTGGCGCGTCTTGTCCGCGCTGTCGGTCACGTCCTTCGCGACGCCGTGCAGATTGTCGGAGACGGCCTTCAGCGCGATCCGCGCGGGAATGGCGAGCACCTGCGCGAGCACGACGCCGAACGCGTCGATGTCGCCGCCGTTGGCGTCGTCCACCGCCTTCGCGGAGTCGTCCACCGCGGGCACGGTCGTCTTGTCGAGGTAGTCGCTGAATTTGTGCAACTCGTCCGGGTGGACGGTGAAGCCGTTCCCTGCCACCAACACTCCTTCGCCTGCCGCGATCGGGCCGCGCCGAGTAGAGCAGCGGCGGCTGAACCGGAGGCGACGTCCGTGCGGACGACGGCTGAACGGGACGATCTTCCTGCCCGAGCGTCCGGGCCGGGCTGCCCGGACGGGTCAGCCGCGCGCGCTGGGCCGGTTCAGGTAGGCGGAGAAGGACGACAGCAGAGCCGCGACGCCGACGATCGCGGTGACCCACCACGGGCCGCCGGTCACCAGGTTGAACACGAACGCGGCAGCCATCAGGACGGCGGCGACGATGTTCCTGATCTGCAGCCCGGAGGGTTTCGCCATGCCTCCACCCTCTCATGGCGGCCTTCCGCCGCCCTTGCTTGCCGTCGGCTAGGTTGCTAGCATCCTAGAATGACCGGTGAAGAGGTCAAGCAATTCAACGTCTACCTGCCGGTAGAGCTGATCAAGCAGGTGAAGTACCGGGCGATCGAGACCGAGCAGTCGCTGTCCGCGCTGGTCGCCGCGGCCTTGCGGGCTTATCTCGGCTCCCCGCCGGAACAACGAGAGGACGGCTGACATGAGCGACGGCATCACCACGCTCTTCCTGGAAACGCACAACTGGGGCAAGACCGCGAAGTTCCTGCAGCGCGTCGGTTTCAGCCTCGATTTCGAGACCGACCACAACTCGGGCCAGCTGTCGAACGGCGACGGCCCGCCGGTGTTCGTCGCCGAGGTCCCGGAAAGCCAGGAGCCGCGGACGAGCCTCGTGGTGGCGGTGCCGGACGAATCGGTCGACGCGGAACTCGACGTCGTCACCCCGTTCGAGGACACCCACTACGGCACGCGCGAGATGACCGTGCGGGATCCGGACGGCCGCACCTGGGTTCTGCGGGCCCCGAAGTGAGCGAGCCCGACCACACCGCGGTGCGCGTGGCGTTGTGGCGCGCGCTGCACGTGCTCGCCGATCCGCCGCCGCACGTGCTGGTCGACGAGATCGGCCTCCGGCTGGCCGATCCCGGTCCGGACTGGCGGTCCCGGCCGGACATGGACCTCGCCTTCACCCGCGGGTTCCGCGCGGGAATCGCGGTGCGCAGCCGGTTTGTCGAGGATCTGGTGCGCGAACGCGGGGTCTCGCAGTACGTCTTGCTCGGCGCCGGGCTGGACACGTTCGCGCAGCGCGAGCCGGAACTGGGCGTCCGGGTGTTCGAGATCGACCAGCCGGGCACGCAGGAGTGGAAGCGCGCGCGGCTGGCCGAACTCGGGCTGCCCGCGCCGCACCGCTTCGTGCCGGTCGACTTCGAATCCGGCGAACAGTGGCCGGAACGCTTGGCCGCCAACGGTTTCGAGGTCTCGAAGCCTGCCGTGGTGGCGTCCACCGGAGTCAGCATGTACTTGACGCGTGAGGCCAACGCCGCGACGTTGCGCGCGCTCGCCGGGTTCGCGCCGGGCACCGTGGTGGCGATGACGTTCCAGATGCCGGAGGAGTACCTGGACGAACCCGACCGCGCGGCCCGGGCGGCGGCGATGAAGGGCGCGAAGGCGGCCGGGACGCCGTTCGTGAGCTTCTTCGCTCCGGACGAGATGCTGGATTTCGCGCGGGAGTGCGGGTTTGAGGACGTCCAGCATGTCAGTGCGGCCGAGCTGAGCCAGCGGTATCTGTCGGGCCGTCCGGACGGGCTGACGACGTCGGGGGAGGAGTTCCTGGTGGCGACCGTCAGCTGAAGCCGGTCTCGCGGTATTCGACCGGAAACCCTTCCGCGGTGGGGAAAGCGTGGAGCTGGGTACCCGGCAACCGTAGCCGCCCTGGTCAGGGTGCGGTTTGCCGCCGGGAACTGATCACCCCGGTGTTGAACCCGGCGAGATGCAGCCCGCCCGCGAAGCGCGCGTGTTCGATCTTCACGCAGCGGTTCATCACCACGTCCAGCCCAGCCTCGCGGGCGCGGTCGGCCACCGGTTCGTGCCACAAACCGAGCTGGAGCCACAACGTCCGCGCCCCCGCGTCGATGACCTCCTCGGCCACGCCGGGGAGGTCATCGTGCTTGCGGAACACGCTCACGAGATCCAGCTCGCCCGGCACGTCCGCCAGCGACGGATACACCGGCCGCCCCAGCAAGGTGTCCAGTCGCGGGTTCACGAAGTTGACTTCATACCGCGTCGAAGACAGCAGATACGTCGCCACGAAGTAACTCGGCCGCGCCGGATTCGCCGACGCGCCCACGACCGTCACCGATTTCGTGCGCCCGAGAAGACGCCGCCGCTCGACCGCTCCGACGTCGTAGCTCACGCGTTCACCGCCTTGCCGAGGGCCTGGTCGAGGTCCCACAGCAGGTCCTCGACGTCTTCCAGCCCGACCGACAGCCGGATCAGGTCCGCGCCCACGCCCGCCGCGGCGAGCTGGTCCTCGGACAACTGCGCGTGCGTCGTCGAGGCGGGATGGATCACCAGCGTCCGCGCGTCGCCGACGTTCGCCAAGTGCGACAGCAGTTCCACCGACTCCACGAACTTCTCGCCCGCCGCGCGCCCGCCCTTCACCCCGAACGAAAACACCGCGCCCGGCCCCTGCGGCAGGTACCGCGCAGCCCGCTCGTGGTCCGGATGATCCGGCAACCCGGCGTAGGACACCCACGCGACCCGCGGGTCCGCGTTCAGGTACTCCGCGATCGCCCGCGCGTTGACGACGTGCGCGTCCATCCGCTGCGGCAGCGTTTCCACGCCCTGCAGCAGCAAAAACGCCGAATGCGGCGACAGCACCGCGCCGATGTCGCGCAACTGCTCCGCGCGCAGCCGAGTGCAGAACGCGTACTCGCCGAAGTTCTCCCAGTACTTGAGCCCGCCGTAACTGTCGACGGTCTCGGTCATCCGGGGGAAGTTTCCGTTGCCCCAGTTGAAAGTCCCGGCCTCGACGACGACCCCGCCGAGCGTCGTGCCGTGCCCGCCGAGGAACTTCGTGGCCGAGTGCAGGACGATGTCCGCGCCGTGCTCGATCGGACGGCAGAGGTACGGCGTGGCGAGCGTCGCGTCGACCACGAGCGGGATGCCGTGCGAATGCGCGAGATCGGCCAGCCCGGCGAGGTCCGCGATGGCACCGCTCGGATTGCCGATCACCTCGGTGTAGATCAGCTTCGTGCGGTCGGTCACCGCTTTGGCGTACTCCTCGGTGTCGCCGTGCACGAACGTGGTCTCGACGCCGAACCGCGCGAGCGTCCCGGTGAGCTGGGTGACCGTGCCGCCGTACAACCCGGCCGCCGACACGATGTGGTCGCCGGCCTCCGCGAGCGCGGAGAAGGTGAGGAACTCGGCCGCCTGCCCGCTGGCCGTCGCGACCCCGCCGATAGCGCCCTCGAGACTGGCGATGCGCTCCTCGAACGCCGCGACGGTCGGGTTGCCGATCCGGCTGTAGACGTTCCCGTACTTCTGCAGCGCGAACAGATTGGCCGCGTCGGCCGCGTCCTCGAACACGAAGCTGGTGGTCTGGTAAATCGGCACCGCACGGGCCCCGGTCGTGGGATCGGGAGTGCCGCCGGCGTGCAGGGCGCGGGTGCGGAAGCCCCAGGTACGTTCGCTCATCGAGCGCCACGCTAACCCAGCGCCGGGGGTGGCGGCCATTCCTCCCGGAGAGTGATCGGACGGGCTCTCCAGACCACGGCCAGCGCCGGATCCCCGCCCGGATCCGGTTCGATCCGCTCGACCGCGAAACCTTCCCGTTCGTAGAACGCCGCGGCTCGCACGTTGGCGGCGAAGTGCTCGATGCGCAGCTGGTCGACGCTGTCCGGCAGTTGGCTGGCGAGGGCGTCGAGCAGCCGCGGGCCCAGGCCGTGGCCGCGGTGCGCCGGGTCCAGGTAGAGCTTGTAGACGACGTGGTCCGGCCCGAGCTGCCCGACGCCCACGACGCGTCCGCCGATTTCGGCGACGACGACCCGACCGTCGGCCACGGCGGCCGAGAGATGCGCTTCGTTCCACCACTGGCGGACCTGACGCTGAGCCGCCGCTTCGCCGATCAGCGGCGTGTAGTGCGGCGGGATGTGCGTTTCGCCGAACCGGCAGATCGCCTCGACGTCGTTCAGTTCGGCTTTTCGGATCCGGCTGTCCGTCATGTCACGGACCTTCCACCCGCCGCCAAGTGCTCACCGAAACCGCCAGCGTCACGTCCCGCCCCTCGGCCGCTTCGAGCCGCTCCCGACGCCCGTCACGGTCCAGATGGAATCCCGCGGGGCCCATCGCGACCACATCCCGCACCTGAGCCGCGCTGAACGTCTGCGTCCGGACCACCTCCACCCCGGACTCCCGCGCGAACAACCCGCCCAACGTCGCTTCGAGCCGTTCTTCCTTCCGCGAGTCCACCGCGAGCACCAAATCGCCCAGCTCCGCGAGGTGTCCCGGCAACGGCGACGCCACCACCAGTTTCCCGCCCGGTTCGAGCACCCGATGGAACTCCGCGGCGTTCCGCGGCGAGAACACGTCCAGCACCACCGAAGCCACCCCGTCGCGCACCGGCCACGGTTCCCACAGGTTCCACACCGCCGCGCCCAGCCGCGGATGTGCCCGGGCTGCCCGCCGCAACGCGATCGCCGACACGTCCAGTGCGAGTCCGACCGCGTCCGGCGCGGCGTCCAGGACTCGCGAGAGGTAGTAGCCCGGCCCAGCCCCGGCGTCGATGATCAATCCAGACGCGGCACCGGCCTCGGCGACCGCGTCGGCGAGCGGCTCGTACGCGCCCGAAGACAAGAACGCCGCCCGCGCGTCCACCATCGGCGCGGTGTCGGCCGTCCCCGCCGGGATGCGCGCGTGCAGCAGGTTGACGTAACCCTGCCGGGCCAGATCGAAGGCATGCCGCCGCTCGCAGCGCAGCGTCCGGCCGGTCAGCGAGACCGGCTCCGCGCACACCGAACAGCGCAGTGCATCAATCACCCGATCAGGCAAAGACATGACGGTATTCGACCACGAGGTTGCCTGACCGGACATTTCGCCCCGGGTCCGCGGAAACGTCCCCGTAACAACCACCGCACCGGAGTTCACGCGCGGGAAACGTGAACCGAAGCCTGGCGAAACACCCGCGGCCAACACTTCCTCTGCAGTTGCCCACGGCACGGGAGGACGATTGTGCTGAACGCCGGAGACACCGCCTGGGTGCTGATCAGCGCCGCGCTGGTCATGCTCATGACCCCGGGCCTCGCGTTCTTCTACGGCGGCATGGTCCGCGCGAAGAGCGTTTTGAACATGTTGATGATGAACTTCATCGCGCTCGCGATAGTCGGGGTGCTGTGGGTGCTCTTCGGGTTCTCGCTGTCCTTCGGCGACGACGCTTTCGGCGGCCTGGTCGGGAACTTCGACTACGCCGGCCTGTCGGACGCGTTCGGCAAGCTCGTCGGACTCGCCAGCGCGGGCCCGCCGCCCGTTCCGTGGCCCGGTCCGGACGCGCTGCCGCTGCTCGCGTTCTGCATGTTCCAGCTGATGTTCGCGATCATCACCCCGGCGCTCATTTCCGGGGCCATCGCGGATCGCGCGAAGTTCTGGGGCTGGACGCTTTTCGTGGCGATCTGGGTGATTGTCGTGTATTTCCCGGTCGCGCACTGGGTGTTCTCGTTCGACGGTTTCACCGGCAAGGATTCGGTGGGCGGCTGGATCGCCAACCAGCTCAAGGCGCTCGACTTCGCGGGCGGCACGGCGGTGCACATCAACGCCGGCGCCGCGGGTCTCGCCCTCGCGCTGGTGCTCGGCAAGCGCAAGGGCTGGCCGAAGGACACCGGCCGGCCGCACAACGTCCCGTTCGTCCTGCTCGGCGCGTCGCTGCTGTGGTTCGGCTGGTACGGCTTCAACGCCGGCTCCGCGCTGGGCGCGAACGACCTCGCGGGCGTCGCGTTCACCAACACCACCGTCGCGACCGCGGCCGCGGTGCTCGGCTGGCTGCTGGTGGAACAGCTGAAGTTCGGCAAGCCGACCACGCTCGGCGCGGCCTCGGGTGCGGTCGCCGGGCTGGTCGCCATCACGCCCGCCTGCGGTTTCGTGAGCCCGCTCGGCTCGATCGCGATCGGTGTCATCGCCGGGGTGCTGTGCGCGCTGGCCATCTCTCTCAAGTTCCGCCTCGGCTTCGACGACTCCCTCGACGTCGTCGGCGTGCACCTCGTCGGCGGTCTCGTCGGCACCGTGCTGATCGGCTTCTTCGCCACCAAGAGCGTGAACTCGGCCGGCGCGGACGGCCTGTTCTACGGCGGCGGCTTCAAGCAGCTGGGCATCCAGGTGGTCGCTGCGCTTGCGGTACTGGGCTACTCGTTCATCATGACGTTGATCATCGGCTTCGCGATCAAGAAGGCGGGCGGGTTCCGCGTCAGCACCGAGCACGAGGTCAGCGGCATCGACGAGGGCCAGCACGCGGAGAGCGCCTACGACTTCACCGGCATGGGCGGGCTCGGCCACTCGACGACGTTCCCGGTCAAGCCCGTCACGAAACTCGAGGAGACCAAGGCATGAAGCTCATCACCGCGATCGTCAAGCCGTTCACGCTCGACGACGTCCGCTCCTCGCTGGAGCAGCTGGGCGTGCTCGGGATGACGGTGAGCGAGGTACAGGGCTACGGCAGGCAGAAGGGCCACACCGAGGTCTACCGGGGGGCCGAGTACTCGGTGGATTTCGTGGCCAAGCTGAAGATCGAGGTCGTGGTGGACGACGCCGTCGTCGAGAAGGTCCTCGACGCGGTGACGACCGCCGCGCACACCGGCAAGATCGGCGACGGGAAGGTCTGGGTGACGCCGGTGGAGACGGTCATCCGGGTCCGCACCGGCGAACGCGGCACGGACGCGCTGTAGCCGATGACCGACGGGGGAGAACTCGCCCGAGCCACTGCGCTGCTGCTCGAAGGACGGCACGGAGCGCCCGCACTGCGGACGTCCCTGGTCGATCTTTACGAGTTCTGGCTGGGGAAAGGAGCCGCGGCGGCCGGCGTCGACACTGCGGACCCAAGTGTCGCGCTGGTCGCCGTAGGGGGGTTGGGGCGGCGGGAGCTGGTGCCGTACTCCGATCTCGATTTGGTGTTGCTGCACAACGGAAACAGTCAGATCGGGAAGATCGCCGACGCGCTGTGGTACCCGCTGTGGGACGCGCGGGTCGGCCTCGACCACTCGGTCCGCACCCCCGGCGAGGCGCTGAAGGTCGCCGCGGAGGACCTGCGCACCGCGCTCGGTCTCCTCGACGCCCGGCACCTCGCGGGCGACCCGGGCCTCACCGAACGCCTCGCGTCCGCCGCCCGGGACCAGTGGCGGCGCACGGCCCGCAAACGCCTTCCGGAGCTGGCCGAATCCGTCCACACGCGGTGGCGGCGCAGCGGCGAGATCGCCCAATCCGCCGAACCGGACCTCAAACACGGCCGCGGCGGCCTGCGCGACTTCGGCGTGCTGGAAGCGCTCGCGGCCGGACAGCTCACCGCGCGGCCGGGCGAAGAACTGTTGGCAGCCAAGCAACTCCTGCTCGATGTCCGCACCGAACTGCGCCGCGAATCGCGTCGAGAGCGAGACATCCTCGGTGCCGCCGACGCCGACGTCGTAGCGCACGAACTGGAACTGGGCGACCGATTCGCCTTGGCACGCAAGCTTTCCGGGGCGGGCCGAACCATCGCGTACGCCGTCGACGTCGCCCTTCGGTCCACTGTGGAACAACCACGCCCACGCTTCGGCCGTCGCCCGGTCCGCCGCCCGCTGGCGGAGGGCGTCGTACTTCACGGCGACGAGGTCGCACTGGCCCGAGACGCGCTCCCCGCCCGAGACCCGGCACTGTTGCTCCGCGCCGCAGCCGCCTCCGCGCGTACCCGAAAGCCCATCTCACCAGGTACTTTGCGCACCCTCGCGGAGTCCGCACCCGAACTGCGCGAACCGTGGCCGGACGACGCCCGCAACGCCCTCGTCGAGATGTTGGGCGCGGGGGAGGGCCTGGTCGACGCGGTCGAAGCACTCGACCGCACCGGCCTGTGGGCGCGCCTGTTCCCGGAATGGGGTGCCGTACGCGACCTGCCGCCACGGTCGCCAGTGCACCAGTGGACGGTCGACCGACACCTCGTCCAAGCGTGCGTCGAAGCAGCGAAACTGACCACCACGGTGTCGAGGCCAGACCTGCTGTTGATCGGCGCACTGCTGCACGACATCGGCAAGGGCCGCGAAGCCGACCACTCCGAGTTGGGCGCGAAGATCTCCGCCTCGGTAGCGCAACGCCTGGGCCTGCCGCCCGCGGACGTCGCGACAGTGTCCGCGATGGTCCGCCACCACCTGCTGCTGCCGCACACCGCGACCAGACGCGACATCGGCGACCCCGCGACCATCTCGCGCGTGGTGAAAACCCTGGACCGCGACGTCGTCCTGCTGGAACTCCTGCACGCCCTCACCCGGGCCGATTCGCTGGCGACCGGCCCCGGCGTCTGGACCGACTGGAAGGACCGCCTGCTGGCCGAACTGGTCAGCGGCTGCGAGGAAGCAGTGCACGGCAAGGGTTTCACCCCGCCCGAGCCGCTGGACGACGACCAGCGCGAACTCCTCGCCGAGGCCGCCCGGACCGGCGTGGGCCAAATCCGGATCTCCGCACACGGCAAGGTCGTCACGGTCCTGCTGGCCGTGCCCGCGGATCGGGAACTGCTGGCCCCCGCGGCCGGAGTGCTGGCACTGAACTCGCTGGAGGTCCACTCCGCAGTCCTGCGCGAACACTGCGGCCGAGCAGGCGTGTTCACCGCCTCCCCGAAGTTCGGTTCGCTACCTGATCCCGCGCTGTTGCGGGAACAATTCGCCCGCGCGGTAGCCGGAACAATGCCGCTCACCCAACGCCTGGCCGCGAAGGAACGCGACTACGCCACCTCGTCGCCAGTAGAGGTCAAGCCGATGGTGCGGTGGTTCGACGACGAAACGAGCGGCCCGGACGCCGTCGTGCTCGAACTGCGCGCCGCCGACCAGATCGGCCTGTTGTTCCGCGTGGCGAGCGCCCTGCGCCGTGCCGAGGCCGACGTCCACTGGGCGAAAGCCGCGACCCTCGGAGGCGCCGTGGTCGACTCGTTCGCCCTCTCGCCGCGCTCCGGCCAGGTCACTCCGTCGTGGCGAGCGAGCATCACCGACGCCGTGCTGGCCGCGGTCTCCTGAAGGCCCTCACGGACAGCTGGTCAGCGCACGCAGACCCGGCCGGATTGCGCCATCCGGGCTCACCCGTCCGGGGTGTCGGAAGCGACAACACCGGTTCCGGTGGCAGGATGGCAGGTCCGACCAGGGGGCGAGGTGAACGCGGTGCGAGGTCACGAGAACCTGCCCGAGCTTTCGCTGCCGCCGACAGTCGTGGCCGGGCACCTGAGAACCTGCGCCGAAGAACTCTCCGCCCTCCTCCGCGGCGACGGCTCCGCGGCCACCCTCGGCGAACTCTCCGAGGTCGTCACCCAACTGGTCGCCGGGCAACACGCCCTCTCCCACGCCCTGGCGGGCCTCGCCGGCCGGATGGACGTCCGCAACCCGGCGCTGGCCACCGTCTCGCCGTCGGAAGTAGAAGTCCTCACCGAAGTCCTCCAAGCCGCGGCCTGCGCGGTCAGCTGCTCCGCCGAGGAACTCTCCGACGCCGAACCGCTCTTCGAGTTCACGAGCGACTCCGCGGGCCCCGACACCCGCGTTTGAGTAGTTCTACTCAGCCCCGATTGAGGGACTTCACGCTGCCGCGCGCCCGCACCCGGACGGCAGACTTCTCGCCAACGCCGGGTGGTCGAGGGGGAACCGCTCCGCGTGCCCGCGGCGGAAGGCCTCCTGGGGAGGTGAGCTCTTCCGCCACGGTTCCGGGGACGGCCGTGGGGAGCGGCCGCCCCGGAACTCCCGGGCCTCAGGAATCCGCGATCCGCGTCAGCAGCCCGGCCGCGAGCCGGAGCAGTTCCCGTTCGGTGGGGCTGAGCGTCCGTTCGACGGCCGCGGCCAGCCAGTTCTCCCGCGCGATCGAGTAGGCGCGCAGCTCCCGCAGCCCGGCCGGGGTGATCTCGATCAGCGACCGCCGCCCGTCCGCCGGGTCCGGGGTGCGGGTGATCCATTCGCGTTCGGCCAGCGAGGCCAGGATCCGCGTCAGCGACTGCGGATGGATCCGCTCGGCCTCGGCCAGCTCGCCCGGCGTGTGCGTGCCGCCCCGGTACAGCCGCGACAGCACCGCCAGCACGGCCGGTCCCGGGGCGGGGGAGCCCGCCTCGGAGCGCATCCGCCAGTTCAGCCGCCCGACGCCCTCGCGCACCGCCCGCGCCAGCGTCGCCAGCTCGTCGGCGGATTCGGTCTGCATAAGGCCACATTAGGCGGTTTCTCCCCGCACCAGCGCGGCATACCTGCCGTCCGCCGCGAGCAGCTCCGCGTGCGTCCCCCGCTCGACGATCCGCCCGGCGTCCAGCACCGCGATCTGGTCCGCATGCTCCACAGTGGACAGCCGATGCGCGACGGCGATCGTCGTGCGGCCCGCGGCGAGCCGGTCCAGTTCCGCCTGCACGGCCCGCTCCGTGCGGTTGTCGAGCGAACTCGTCGCCTCGTCCAGGATCAGCACCGGCGGATTGCGCAGCAGGATCCGCGCGATCGCCATCCGCTGCTTCTCCCCGCCGGAAAACCGGTAGCCGCGTTCCCCGACCACCGTGTCGTAGCCCTCCGGCAGCGCCGCCAGCGTGTCGTGGATGTGCGCGGCTTTCGCGGCGTTCTCCAGCTCCTCGTCGGTGGCGTCCGGCTTCGCGAACCGCAGGTTGTCCCGGACCGACGCGTGGAACAGATACGTCTCCTGCGACACCAGCCCGACCCCGGCGGCCAGCGACGCGAGCGTGACGTCCCGGACGTCCGTCCCGTCCACGCACACCTTTCCCTCGGTCGCCTCGTACAGCCGCGCGACCAGGTAAGCGAGCGTCGTCTTCCCGGAACCCGTCGACCCGACCAGTGCCGTCGTGGTCCCGGCAGGCACGTCGAGATCAATGTCGCGCAACGTCCATGGCCCCTCGTCGTCGTAGCGGAACGACACCCCGCGCATCGAAACCGCCCCGCCGCGGAGAACCAGCTCACGCGCGCCCGGCCGGTCGTCGATCTCCACCGGCAGATCGAGCACCTCGAAGATCCGCCCGAACAACGCCTTCGCCGACGCGACGTTCTGCCCCACTGTCTGCATCGCCGTCGCCGGAGCGAGCAGCCGGTTCAGCATGCTGGTGAACGCGACGACAGTGCCCAGCGAAATCGGAGCCGCACCGCCAGCGAGTTCGAGCCCGGCCGCCCAGTAGACCAGGGCAGGAACGATCGTCAGGCTCATCGTCCTCGCCGCTCGCTGCCACCGGCCGGCCAGCGCGGCACTGCGTTCCAGCGCCGCGACCTCGCGCGACTCCTCGGCGAACCGGTCGCGCATCAGCTTCGCGTTGCCCATCGTCTTGGCCAGCAGCACGCCGGTGACCGACAGCGATTCCTCGACGATCGTGGTCAGCCGCGCCATCCGCCGCGTCCGGCCGCGGGCGAGCTTCCGCTGCTTGCCGCCGAGGCGCAGCGTGAACAGCAGGAACAACGGCACGACGACCAGCGACAACAGCCCCAGCTGCCAGTCCATGGCCAGGATGGCCGCCGCGATCGCCAGCGCCGTGGTGCCGTTCTGCACGATCGCCGCGGCGGTCCCGGTCACGACGTTGTCCACGCCGCCGATGTCGTTGAACACCCGCGACAGCACCTCGCCGGTCTTGGTCCGGGTGTAGAAGCCCAGCGACATCCGCTGCAGATGGCTGTACACCGCCACCCGCAGCTCGTTCATCACGCGCTGGCCGATGGTGGTGGACAGCCCGGTGGTCCGCACGCTCAGCGCGCCGGACCCGAGCGCGGCGGCGATCATCCCGGCGGCCAGCAGGCTCACCAGCAGCGCGTCGCGGTGCGGCAGCGCGTCGTCCAGCATCTCCCGCAGCAGGAACGGCGGGGTCACGCCCAGACCCGCCTGCAGGACCAGCAGCGCGCACAGCCCGGCCAGCGCGCTCCGGTGCGGCCGGAACAGGGCCGCGATGCGCCGGAACGGGACCGGTTCGTCCTCGTCTCCTGCCGGTTCGGCGAGCGTCGGACGCCGGGCAGTAGCTGATGTCATACGCCTATGTTTACTGAATTGCCGAGCCTGGTCGAGCAGTTTTCGCATGGTTGACCCGTTGTCGCTCGGCCAGTTAGTACGCGCTTGCGTAGCACCCTTCCCGTACCCGTGAAGGCCAGGCAGCCGGGGCGGCTACCCTCGGAAGATGCCGGGGGTGCCGAGCACCGCCCGGCACGCGAACTTTCGACCCAGCTGGAGCGTGCACCCCCGTGTTCGACACCCTCTCCGATCGGCTCACCTCGGCCCTGCAGTCGCTCTCGCGCAAGGGCCGGCTGTCCGACGCCGACATCGACGCCACCGCGCGCGAGATCCGCATCGCGCTGCTGGAAGCGGACGTCGCGCTCCCGGTGGTCAAGGCGTTCATCGCGAAGATCAAGGACCGGGCGAAGGGCGCCGAGGTCTCCCAGGCGCTGAACCCGGCGCAGCAGGTCGTCAAGATCGTCAACGAGGAGCTCGTCGGCATCCTCGGCGGCGAGACGCGGCGGCTGCACCTGGCGAAGAACCCGCCGTCGGTGATCATGCTCGCCGGCCTCCAGGGCGCCGGTAAGACGACGCTCGCCGGGAAGCTGGCGATGTGGCTGAAGAAGCAGGGCCACGCGCCGATGCTGGTGGCCTGCGACCTTCAGCGGCCGAACGCGGTCACCCAGCTGCAGGTGGTCGGCGAGCGCGCGGGCGTCGTCACGTTCGCGCCGGAGCCGGGCAACGGCGTCGGCGACCCGGTCGACGTCGCCCGCCGCGCGATCGAAGAGGCCAAGCGCGCGCAGCACGACATCGTGGTGGTCGACACCGCCGGTCGCCTGGGTGTCGACGAAGAGCTGATGAAGCAGGCCGCGGACATCCGTGAAGCCGTGCAGCCGGACGAGGTCCTGTTCGTGGTCGACGCCATGATCGGTCAGGACGCGGTCACCACGGCCGAGGCGTTCCGCGACGGCGTCGGCTTCACCGGCGTGGTGCTCACGAAGCTCGACGGCGACGCCCGCGGTGGCGCCGCGCTGTCCGTGCGCGAGGTCACCGGCCAGCCGATCCTCTTCGCGTCCAACGGCGAGAAGCTCGAAGACTTCGACACGTTCCACCCGGACCGGATGGCCTCGCGCATCCTGGGCATGGGCGACGTCCTGACCCTGATCGAGCAGGCCGAACAGCACTTCGACCAGGAGCAGGCCGAACAGGCCGCGCAGAAGCTCACCAGCGGCCAGCTCACGCTGGAGGACTTCCTCGAGCAGATGCTCGCGGTGCGCAAGATGGGCCCGATCGGCAACCTGCTCGGCATGCTGCCCGGCGCGGGCCAGATGAAAGACCAGCTCGCCGCGGTCGACGACAAGCAGCTCGACCGGCTCCAGGCGATCATCCGCGGCATGACGCCCGCCGAGCGCGCCGACCCGAAGATCATCAACGGCTCGCGCCGGCTGCGCATCGCGAACGGCTCCGGCGTGACCGTCCGCGAGGTCAACGACCTGGTCAACCGCTTCTTCGAGGCGCGCAAGATGATGGCGCAGATGGCCGGCCGGTTCGGCTTCGGCGGAGGCGGCGGGAGCAAGAACCGCAAGGGCAAGAAGGGGAAGAAGGGCAAGAAGGGCCCGACGCAGCCGAAGATGCGCGGCGGGCTTCCCGGCGGCATGCCGATGCTGCCCCCCGGCGGCGGGATGCCCGGCGGGATGCCGGACCTGTCCCAGCTCGGCGGCATGAACGACGTGCCCGGCTTCGACCCGTCCAAGTTCAAGCTGCCGAAGGACCCGAAGAACAATTGAGCCCGCTGCACCTGTCCGGCACCGTCCTGCCCGACGGCGAACCGCGTGACCTCTGGATCCACGACGGAAAGCTGTCCTTCGAGCCGGTTCCCGGCGCGGACACGCTGTCCACTGGCGGATTCGTGGTCCCCGGGCTCGTCGACGCGCACTGCCACCCGGGCCTCGGCCCGAGCGGCGGGCTGTCGGTGGAGGAGGCGGCGGACCAGGCCGCGACCGACCGCGACGCGGGCACGCTGCTGATCCGCGACTGCGGCCTGCCGCTCGACGTCCGGCCGCTGCAATCGCGCGCCGACCTGCCCACGATCATCCGCTGCGGACGCCATCTGGCCCTGCCGAAGCGGTATCTCCCCGGGTTCGCGATCGAACTGGACGACCCGGCTTTGCTGCCCGAAGCGGTCGCCGAACAGGCCCGCGACGGCGACGGCTGGGTCAAGCTCGTGGGCGACTGGATCGACCGCGGCCAAGGCGACCTCGCCCCGCTGTGGCCGGACGACGTGCTCGCCGAAGCCATCCAGGTCGCCCACGACCTCGGCGCACGCGTCACCGCACACGTCTTCGGCGAAGCGGCGTTGCCAGGCTTGATCGGCGCGGGAATCGACTGTCTCGAACACGGCACCGCGCTGTCGTCAGACCAACTCGCCGAACTCGCGCGCCGCGACGTCGCGTTGGTGCCCACGCTCATCAACATCGAGAACTTCCCGGGCATCGCGGACAAGGCAGGCAAGTACCCGACGTACGCGGCCCACATGCGCGCACTGCACGCCGGTGTGGCTGACATGGTGTCCTCGGCCGTCGAAGCGGGCGTACGCGTCTTCGCGGGCACGGACGCGGGCGGCATGGTCGCGCACGGCCGTATCGCCGACGAGGTCGAAGCGCTCCACCGGGCGGGAATGTCGCGTACGCAGGCTCTCGCGAGCGCGTCCTGGGAAGCCCGCGAATGGCTGGGCCACCCCGGCATCGAACACGGCGCACCGGCCGACCTGATCGTGTACGCCGACGACCCGCGCGCCGATCTCGCCGCTCTGCACCACCCGACCCACATCGTCTTGGGCGGCACCGTCTTCCACTGAGCACCCGCGCGCACGGACTCCTCAGCGGAAGAGGCGGAAGAATCCGCGCACCTGGTCGACCAGTGATTCCGGTTGTTCCAGTGCGGCGAAGTGGCCGCCTCGGGGCAGTTCCTCGAACCAGCGCAGGTCGGTGAACCGCAGTTCGGCCTCGCGTCGCGATGGGCGGGTGATGTCGCGTGGGTAGATCGACAGCCCGGACGGCGCGGTGACCTGGTCCCGGAAGTGGGCGAAGCTTTCCCAGTACAGGCGTGCCGAGGATGTGGCCGACGCGGTGAACCAGTAGACCGAGATCTCGTCGAGAATCGTCTGCCGGGACAGCGCGTCCTCGGGGTGTCCGTCGTTGTCCGTCCAGGCCCAGAACTTCTCGGCGATCCAGGCGGCTTGCCCCGCCGGGGAATCGGTGAGGGCGTAGCCGAGCGTCTGCGGCCGGGTCGACTGGATCGCCGAGTAGCCCCGGCCGGTGCGTTGCATCTCCTTTTCGGCTTGGAGGTTCGCCAGTTCCGCGGGCGTCGGGTCGGCGAACGTGCCCGCGGCCACGGATCCCAGGTTCAGGTGGACGGCGGCGACGCGTTCGGGCGCCACTTCGCCGAGCGCGCCGGACACTGCCGAGCCCCAGTCGCCGCCCTGTGCTCCGTATCGGTGGTAGCCCAGCGAGGCCATCAGCGTGTCCCAGGCGCGTGCGATGCGGGTGACGCCCCATCCGGTCGTGGACGGTTTGTCGCTCCAGCCGTAGCCGGGCAGCGACGGCGCGACGACGTGGAACGCGTCTACCGGGTCGCCGCCGTGCGCGCGGGGGTCGGTCAGCGGGCCGAGGATTTCGAGGAATTCGAGCACCGAGCCCGGCCACCCGTGTGTGAGCACGAGCGGGAACGCGTCCGGTTCCGGCGAGCGGACGTGCAGGAAGTGGATGCCCAGTCCGTCGATCGTGTCGCGGTACTGCGGGTAGGCGTTCAGCCGCTTGGCGAATCCGAAGTCGTAGTCCTCGGCCCAGCTGCGGCACAGCTCCCGCGCATACGCCAGCGGCAATCCTTGGGACCAGTCGTCCACCGGCTCGGGCTCGGGCCACCTCGTCCGGCGCAATCGGTCCCGCAGGTCCGCGATCTCGGCGTCAGTGACGCTCGCCTCGAACGGCTCGGCGGCCATGGCAAGACTCCTTTACGGGTTCGTCTCTCCGAGTATTGTGTGACACGTGAGAGCGGCTATGAGTGTCACAGTAAAGACCGGTGAGGAGACACGTCAAATGCTTGATGCGTGTTACACCGCCTCGGCGGTCCAGACGGCCGTCGACCTGGCCAACACCCTGCGGCCGGTCAAGGGCGAGGACGCGCTCGAGACCGTGGAACAGCTCCGGGACTTCCTCGCCGACCACCCCGCGGGCAATCCTCAGAGGACCGGCCTGCGCCAGCTCACTCGCGCTGACCTGGCAGAAGTCCGCGCGGTGCGCGAGACAGTGCGTGAGGTGCTGGAGCGAGCGAGCGCGGACCCTGGCGAAGCTGCGGCTCTGCTCAACGACGGTCTGCGACACAGCCGTGCCACCCCGGTACTGCGCCACGAGGACGACCGCTGGCGGACCGAGGTGACCTCCGACACCGACCGCTGCGCGGCGCACCTTGCCGCGACCACGCTCAGCGCGCTGGCCTCCGTGATCGCCACGCTCGGCCCCACCCGTCTCGGCGTCTGCGCCGGACCGACCTGCCGCGCCACTTTCGTGGATCTCTCGCGCAACGGCTCGAAGCAGTACTGCACCCGCACCTGCGCGCACCGGGCCAGCGTCGCGGCCTACCGGAGCAGGCGCAGCGCACGTTGAAGCACCCGCCGTGCGCCGGGAGAAACGAGGCGACCCCGCCTCGATGCGCCACAGCGCAGGCACATAGCGTGAACCCGTGGCCGAAGACGGTGGGGGAAAGCGAATTCTGGGCGCGCACTGGGCGTTCGCCGCGTTCTTTTTCGGAGTAGCCGGCTACTACCTCGTCACCCTCCTCACCGCGGCCGCGTTCAACCGGCACGTCGGCGAGGACGACCCGGTCGAGGCGTACGCGGGACCGTTGCTGCTGCTGGCGTTCCTGCCGAACCTGGTCCTCGGCCTCGGCCCGGCGATCTCCTCGCTGCGGTACGGCTCCGGCCTCGAACGCGACTTCGGCCTCCGCGCCCGGGGCCGCGACGTCCGCGTCGGCCTCGCCTGCGGTCTGCTCGCGCTCGTCGTCGGCTTCGTGCTGAACGCCGCCGAGATCGCGGTCTTCGGCGGCGACGAGGTGTCCGACAGCCCGCTCACCGACCTGCCCGACGTGTCCGGCGGCAGCCCGGTCTGGCTCGTCGCGACCGCGCTGGTGCTGGTGGTCGCCGTCCCGCTCACCGAGGAACTGCTTCTGCGCGGCGCGCTGTGGAACGCCCTGCTGCACTACAAGATCCCGCCGTGGGTCGTGCTGGTGCTCACCTCCCTGGTGTTCGCGCTGCTGCACGGCGAGACCACGCGCACGATCGCGCTGTTCGGCCAGGGTCTGGTCCTCGGGCTGGCGCGGCATTATTCGGGCCGGACCTCGGCGAGCGTGCTCGCGCACGCGGCCAACAACCTGCCGCCAGCCGTGCTTCTCTTCACCGGACATTGAGGGAAACCGGTGACCGGTCGAGTACTGTGCGAAACCATTTCGGCCGCTAGGCTCGACCGGTGAGCAGAGCGAGCACGGGGAGGCGGGCGTGACCACATCACAGCCCCGTGAACCACTTTCTCGCGCGCTCACCCCGGAGGACTTCGTGGCCGAACCGACCGCGTTTCCGGCGCACCGCTGGGGATTCGGGGCGTTCCTGCTGGTCGAAGCCGTATTGCTGGCGTCGGCCGCGTTCATCGGCGCGTTGTCCGGTCCGACCGCCCCTGGCCGGCCGCTGCCGATCAGCACGGTGCTGCTCGGCACGATGCTGCCCACCATGATCGCCGCCGGAGCCGCGGTGCTGATCACCGTCGTGCGCGGCAACGGCCCGAAACTCGACCTGCGGCTCGAATGGCGCTGGGCGGACGTCTGGACCGGGCTCAAATTCGGCATGCTCGGCCTCGTGCTCACCTCGCTGAGCGCCTACGTGTGGACCCAGCTGGTCGGCACGGCGGACGCGACCTCGGCGATCAGCGCGCTGGTCGACGACCGCAAGATGTCCGTGCCCGCCGCCGCGGTGATGTTCGGCTACCTGTGGCTGCTCGGGCCGATCTGCGAGGAGATCATCTACCGCGGCCTGCTCTGGGGCGCGGTCGAACGGCTGCAGTGGCGCAGCGAGCGCTTCGGCCGGGTCGCCGCCTTCCTGCTGTCCACCGCGGTGTTCGCGGCCAGCCACCTGGAACCGCTGCGCACCACGCTGCTGCTGGTGATCTCCATCCCGATCGGGCTGGCCCGGCTGTCCACCGGGAGGCTCGCGGGCAGCATCGTCGCGCACGCGGTCAACAACTTCCTCCCGGCGGTCGCGATCCTGCTCGGCGCGCTCGGCGTCGCGTCCTTCTGACGCTGGTCACGCCCGCCTAACCGGGGCCTTGTGCGTGCGCCGCGCCGGGCATCTGGCAGAATGTTTGCTTGCCCGCTTCCGCCGGACCCTCTCGCCGTGTGGAAGCTCCTGACCTCCGGGCGTCGCAAGCCTGTCCCCACGGGCTCCGCGCGCGTCCTGCACCACACAGCACTGAGGAGTACCCACACCCGTGGCCGTCAAGATCAAGCTGCAGCGCCTCGGCAAGATCCGTGCGCCGTACTACCGCATCATCATCGCCGACGCGCGCACCCGCCGGGACGGCAAGGCCATCGAGACGATCGGCAAGTACCACCCGAAGGAAGAGCCGAGCTTCATCGAGGTCGACACCGAGCGGGCGCAGTACTGGCTGGGCGTCGGCGCGCAGCCGACCGAGCCGGTCCAGCGCATCCTCGAGATCACCGGCGACTGGCAGAAGTTCAAGGGCCTGCCGGGAGCCGAGGGCACCCTGAAGGTCGCCGAGCCGAAGCCGTCCAAGCAGGACCTGTTCAACGCGGCGCTGGCCGCGGCGGGCGAGGAGCCCTCCACCGAGGCCGTCACGCCGAAGAAGAAGTCGGCCCCGAAGAAGGCCGACAAGGCCGAGGCCGGCGAAGCGGCCGAGGGCGAGAAGTCCGAGTGAGCTTCCTCGCCGACTCCCTCGAGCACCTGGTGCGCGGGATCGTCGACAACCCGGACGAGGTCCGGGTCGAGCTGCTGACCACGCGTCGTGGCCGCACGCTCGAGGTGCACGTCCACCCCGACGATCTCGGCAAGGTGATCGGCCGGGGCGGGCGCACCGCGACCGCTCTGCGCACCGTGATGGGCGGCATCGGCGGCCGCGGCGTCCGCGTGGACGTCGTCGACACCGATCGCTGACCCGAGATTCTCGGAAACGGTCAGGTATGGACGTCGTAGTCGGCCGTATCGCGAAGGCGCACGGCATCCGCGGCGAGCTCGCGGTCGACGTGCGCACGGATTCGCCGCGGGAGCGGTTCGCGATCGGTGCGGTCGTCACGACGAAGCTGCGCGACGGCAGCACGAGAGAACTCACCATCGCAGCCGCCCGCGAACACAGCGGGCGGCTGCTGGTGCGTTTCGAGGAAGTGCTCACGCGCGACGTCGCGGAAACCCTGCGCGGCGCCCTGCTGCTGGCGGACACCGACGCGCTGCCCCCCACCGGCGACCCGGACGAGTTCTACGACCACGAACTGGCCGGTCTCCGCGCCGAACTGACGGACGGGACGGTCGTCGGCAAGGTCGTCGAAGTGGTCCATTCGCCGGCCGGGGAATTGCTCGAACTCGATCACGACGGACGCTCGGTGTTGGTACCTTTCGTCCGCGCCATCGTCCCGGTGGTGGACGTCGCGGGGGGCCGGGTCGTGCTCGATCCGCCCGAAGGCCTCCTCGACGCTGACTGAGGGGGAGTTCGTGAAGTTCTGGATCAAGGCCGCCTTCGCGGCAGTTCTGGCCACCGCTTTCGCCGCGCCGCCCGCGCAGGCCGCTTCGCCGGCGTACGGCGACTTTTCGCTGATGTTCCAGCGCAGCGCCGGCCAGTACGCGCCGCCGGGGGAGAAGGCGTTCCAGTGGGCCTGGTCGCCGCAGTCGGCCACCGAATCGCAGATCACCTGGGGCGACCCGGTCACGTGGCCGCCGGCGACCGCCGAGCACTTCGTCCGCTCGGGCGACTGGGTGCTGATCGACGGCTGGGACGGCAACGGCACGTACTACTCGGAGCGGGTCACCGAAGAGTTCGCGTGCACCGGTTCCACCTGCACGCCGATCCCGTCCGACGGCGGCCGCCAGCACTACGTGCGCTGGACCGTGCCGTCCGCCGACTACCGGCTCATCGCGCGCGGCACGATCACCGAGCAGAGCTCGGGCAAGGTCGTGCACTTCGAACATCTGCAGACCTGGGGCGCGCCCGCTCCGTGCTCCAGCGCCCGCTTCGGGGCGCGGACGTGCATCACGCAGACCGAGACCTGGTCGGACGACAACGGGCTGCCCGCCGGATCGCCGATCCGCAAGACGCTGCACCGCAGCATGAAGATCGCGAAGGGGCTCGGCATGGCCTTCGCGATCGACCAGGACTTCCCGAGCCCTTGGCACGCCCAGGCCACCGAGTACTGGAACTGGTAACCGCTTGCGCATCGACGTCGTCACCATTTTCCCCGAGTACCTGGACCCGCTGCGCGCCGCACTGCTGGGCCGGGCGATCGACCGCGGCCTGATCGAGGTCGGCGTGCACGACCTGCGCGACTGGACCCACGACGTGCACCGCGCGGTCGACGACGCGCCGTACGGCGGCGGCCCCGGCATGGTCATGAAGCCGCAGATCTGGGGCCCGGCACTGGACGACGTCTGCGGCGAAGGGACCCGGCTCGTGGTCCCGACCCCGGCGGGCAAACCGTTCACCCAGGAACTGGCGCACGCCTACGCCGAGGAAAAGCACCTGGTGTTCGCCTGCGGCCGCTACGAGGGCATCGACCAGCGGGTCGTCGACGACGCGGCCCGCCGGATGCCGGTCGACGAGGTCTCCATCGGCGACTACGTGCTGGTCGGGGGAGAGGCCGCGGTGCTGGTGATCGTCGAGGCGGTGGTCCGGCTGCTGCCCGGCGTGCTCGGCAACGCGCGCTCGGCCGCCGAGGACTCGTTCTCCGACGGCCTGCTCGAAGGCCCCAGCTACACCCGCCCGGAGGTGTGGCGCGACCTGGCGGTGCCGGACGTGCTGCGCTCGGGCAACCACGCGCTGATCGACCGCTGGCGGCGCGACCAGGCACTGGAACGCACCGCGCGGCGGCGGCCGGATCTGCTGGCCCGGCTGCCCGAGGGCAGCCTGGACAAGCGGGACCGCGAGGTGCTCGAAGGGCTGGACGACCACCCCGGATAGGCCCCGTGCGAGGTCCCCGGGCGCCTCTGCCATAATGGATTAGTTGGCGTGACGCGTGGTGCTTTACAAGCGCTCACAGCGGCTGTTAAGTCGCAATGCCAGCCGTGAATGCCATCAGCCCCGGGCTAGTCGCAGTGAGCTTCACTGCGCGCTCAAGCTGTACGTAAGCCACACGAATACGAGGACGGACCACCGATGAACACCCTGGACGCGCTGGACGCGCAGTCACTGCGTTCCGACATCCCGGACTTCCGCCCCGGCGACACGCTCAAGGTGCACGTCCGCGTCATCGAGGGCAACCGCGAGCGCAACCAGGTCTTCCAGGGCGTCGTGATCCGCCGTCAGGGCGGCGGCATCCGGGAGACCTTCACCGTGCGCAAGGTTTCGTTCGGCGTCGGCGTCGAGCGCACCTTCCCGGTGCACTCGCCGAACCTGTCGCAGGTCGAGGTCTTCAAGCGCGGCGACGTCCGCCGGGCGAAGCTGTACTACCTGCGCGAGCTGCGCGGCAAGAAGGCCAAGATCAAGGAGCGCCGCGAGAACCGCGAGACCACCTCCGCCTCCTGAGTGACGAGCCGGTTACCGGTAGCCTGGCGACGTGGTCGAACCTGTGTCGCGGAACGCCGATGAGGACGGCCCCGAACGCCCGGAGGAGGACCAGGAACGGTCCGGCGGGCGTCGGGGGTCGCACCGGCGGGGCAAGTCCTCGAAAAAGCGGTCGTTCTGGAAGGAACTGCCGATCCTGATCGTGATCGCACTGGTGCTCACGATCGTGATCCAGGCGTTCCTCGCCAAGGTCTACATGATCCCGTCGGGGTCCATGGAGTCCACGCTGCACGGCTGTCCCGGCTGCACCGGCGACCGGATCCTGGTCGACCGCGTCACCTACGACTTCACCGACCCCTCCCCGGGGGACGTGATCGTGTTCAAGGGCCCGCCCGCGTGGACCGAGAACGAGATCGCGCCGCAGGAGTCGAGCAACATCGTCGTGCGCGCGCTGCGCGGGCTCGGCTCGCTGGTCGGCTTCGCGCCGCCGGACGAGCGGGACTTCGTCAAGCGCGTCATCGCCACCGGCGGCCAGACCGTCCAGTGCTGCGACGACCGCAACCGGGTGATCGTCGACGGCAAGGCCCTCGACGAGCCCTACATCCACTGGGAAGACCCGAATCACCGCGTGCAGGAGTCGTTCGCGCCGGTGAAGGTCCCGCAGGGCGCGGTCTGGGTGATGGGCGACAACCGCAACAACTCCGCCGACTCGCGCTACCAGGGCGGCGGCGGACCCAACGGCGCGGTGCCGGTGGACGACGTCATCGGCAAGGCCCGCGTCATCGTGCTGCCGCCGAGCCGCTGGGGCGGGATTTCGGACCACAATCCGCAGCAGAACGCCCAGCCGGTCGCGCTCGGCGCGCCCGCGTGGCAGCAAGGGCTGCCGCTCGGCATCGGCTTCGCCACCGCGGTGCCGACGCTTTTCGTCGGACGCCGGTTGAAGGCAGGCCTCCGCAAGGCGGCCGGCCGGAGACGGTAAGCGGTGCGTTCCGTCGTCCGCGACTCCCGGGTGGTGTTTCGGTGACTCTCCCTCCTCCCCGTACTCCGGCAGAACCGCTGCGCCCGCCGCGGGCAGTGGTGCGCGGCGAGCTGTTCTGGGGTCTGCAAGGCGCACTCGAACGCCGCGGTCTCGGCCCGGTCGCCGGGGTAGACGAGGCCGGTGCGGGAGCCTGCGCGGGCCCGCTCGTGGTGGCTTCCTGCGTGCTCCGTCCCGGCGACGCCGCGCGATTGCCCGAGCTGACCGATTCGAAAATGCTCACCGCGAAGGCCCGGGACCGGGTTTACGACCGCGTCCTGCACCGCGCCCTCGACTACTCGGTGATCGTCATCCCCTCCGAGCAGGTGGACCTGCTGGGCATCCGGGTGATGAACCTGGAGGGCATGCGCCGCGCCGTCGCCGGCCTGCGCACCCATCCCGGATACGTCCTCACCGACGGCTTCCCCGTTCCCGGCATCCCCGCGCCGAATGTCGCGGTGATCAAGGGAGACCGCAGTGTCGCGAGCATCGCGGCGGCGTCGGTGCTGGCGAAGGTGACGAGGGACCGGATCATGGCCGGCCTGCACGAAGAGTTGCCGGTGTACGGCTTCGACGTGCACAAGGGCTACAGCACCTCGGACCATCTGGCTGCGCTGAGTGAGCACGGTCCGAGCCCGGTGCACCGCTGGTCCTACACGAATGTCGCCACCGTCGCGCTCGCGCACGGACTCACTGCCCCGCATCCGGTCGTGCTCACCTACGCTGCACTGGAGAATGCCCTGGAAAAAGCGGGCGGGCCGGTCCGTGCCCCGGGCCGCTCGGTGGGTAAGAATGAACGCTCCGCCGCCGGAGCAGGACGAATGCGAGGAGGGGCGCGGATTTCATGAGCGCAGAGGATCTCGAGAAGTACGAGACCGAGATGGAGCTCTCGCTGTACCGCGAGTACCGCGACATAGTGGGCCAGTTCTCGTACGTGGTGGAGACCGAGCGGCGGTTCTACCTGGCCAACGCGGTGGACGTCCAGGTCCGCGACGGCGGGGGCGAGGTGTATTTCGAGGTGCGCATGTCGGACGCCTGGGTCTGGGACATGTACCGCCCCGCCCGGTTCGTGAAACACGTCCGGGTGATCACCTTCAAGGACGTCAACGTCGAAGAGCTGGACAAACCCGACCTGCGGCTCCCCGAGGACGGCCCGTTCTCGGGCTGATCCCCGCTTCGGCCACGAGGCCACCCGGCACTTGCCGGGTGGCCTTCGTCGTTCTCCGCCCCCTGCACACCGCACCGACAATCCGGCTGACTTTCTCCCTCTCCGGCCAGTGCTGATCCACAACCCCCGGGTTATCCACAGCTGCGCTGAATTGCCCTGGCGCGGGGTTCGATCACGCTGCGATGGTGACAGCACACGCACCGTGATCGGCGGTGCTCACGCTTGTCCGAGGGGGACACCATGAACGACGGCCCGCACCCCGGCGCGCACTGGCGCCGGACGTTCGGCCGCTGGGGCGAGGACCTGGCCGCCCGGCATCTGCAGGCCGCCGGCATGGTCCTGCTCAGCCGCAACTGGCATTGCCGCGAGGGCGAACTGGACCTGGTCCTGTCCGAGGGCGACCGGGTGATCTTCTGCGAGGTCAAGACCCGCTCCAGCACCGCCTACGGCACTCCGGCGGAGTCGGTCACTCCGGACAAGATCGACCGCGTCCACCGAGCCGCCATGCGCTGGCTGAAGGAACACCGGGTCGGCTGGTGCCGCGTCCGCTACGACGTCGTGACCGTCTACGCGCCGGCCGGCGAAGAGCCCGTCGTCCGGCATCTGGTCGGAGCTTTCTGATGCCCCACGCCAAAACCTGGTCCGTCGCGTTGCTCGGCATCGAAGGCCGCGTAGTGGAAATCGAAGCCGACCTGGGCGGCGGCCTGAGCCGGGTCACCCTGGTCGGCCTCCCCGACGCTGGCCTCCGCGAAGCGAAGGACCGAGTCCGCTCGGCAGTCCGCAACTCCGGCCAACCCTGGCCGGACGGCAAAATCACGCTGGCCCTGTCGCCCGCCAACCTCCCCAAAATGGGCTCCGGCTACGACCTGGGCATCGCCGCCGCGGTCCTGGCCGCCATCGGCGCTGTCCCAGCCCGCAAACTCCTGCACACGATCCTGCTGGGAGAACTGGCTCTGGACGGCCGAATCCGCCCCGTGCGCGGGGTCCTCCCCGGCCTGCTCGCCGCCAAAGCCGCGGGCCACGAACGCGCCGTGGTCCCCACCGAATCGCTGGTGGAAGCCGCCCTGGTGGACGGCTTGGAAGTCTCCGGAGCAGCCCGCCTGGCCGAACTCATCGCCTGGCTCAAAGACGAAGGCGAACTGGAACCGCCCGCCGCCCCTGCCGCGGCCGCCCCCGCGGCAGTCCCCGATCTGGCCGACGTAGTAGGCCAGCCAGAAGCGAGATGGGCCCTGGAAGTCGCCGCGGCGGGCGGCCACCACCTCCTGCTGACCGGCCCGCCCGGAGTCGGCAAAAGCATGCTCGCCAGACGCCTCCCCGGCCTGCTGCCTGATCTGTCTCCGGAGGAGTCCCTGGAAGTAACCGCCATCCACTCCGTAGACGGCTCCCTGTCGAAGTCGTCGCCCCTGGTGGCAGTCCCGCCGTTCGTCGCCCCGCACCACTCGATCAGCCCGCCGGCCCTCATCGGCGGCGGCACCGGCCTAGCCGCCCCCGGTGCCATCAGCCGAGCCCACCGAGGGGTCTTGTTCCTGGACGAGGCCTGCGAATTCGGCAACCAGCGCCTCGACTCGCTCCGCACCGTCCTGGAAGAAGGCGAAGTCCGCATCGCCCGCGCCAAAGGCGTCGTCCGCTATCCCGCCCAGTTCCAGTTAGTGCTCGCCACCAACCCGTGCCCCTGTGCTCCGCCCCGAGAAACCGACTGCACCTGCTCGGTCACCACCCGCCGCCGCTACCTGTCCCGCCTCTCCGGCCCCCTCCTGGACCGAGTAGACCTCCGCGTCCGCCTGCGCCCCCTGACCGCCATTTCCGCGCACCAATCCACCACCCCCGAACCGTCCTCAACGGTCCGAGCCCGAGTCCTGGCCGCCCGAGACCGCGCCAAACACCGCTGGCGAGAACACGGCTGGCAATCCAACACCGAAGTCCCCGGCCCGGTCCTGCGCCGAGATTTCGCGCTGCCGCCGCCCGCCACCGCAGTACTGGACCGAGCACTGGACCGCGGCCTGCTGACCGCCCGAGGAGCCGACCGATGCCTGCGCATCGCCTGGACCTTGGCCGACCTGGCCGCCCTGCCCCAACCTGACACCGACCATGTCACCGCGGCCCTGGACTTCCGAGAACGCAAAACCGGCTGACCTCGTCCCGGGAGCACCGAACTCCACACCAAGCCCGGCCCTCGGCCGAAACCCGGTGGCATCAGCTCGCTCGGCCCAGGCGACAGGGTCCGCCCTCCATGGACCGCTGTTCTGCCATCGAGCCTTGGCCGCGGGTGTCTCGTCGCTCGACCCTGCCCGACCGCTTCCGGCTCGGGTTTCGCGCGGCTTGGGCATTGCCGCGGCGGATCGCCCGGCCGCGGCAGGTGGTTCTGGTGCTCCGCTCAGCCGCGCCCAGCGAACCCGTCCGGCTGTTCGCCCCCACCGCGGCGAATACCCGCACCCGATTCCCCTGCCCGACCAGATGTCCTAACCCCGGAAAGGCAAACCCGCCCGGACCTTTACCGACCCGATCCCCCTGCCCGACCAGATGTCCTAACCCCGGAAAGGCAAACCCGCCCGGACCTTTACCGACCCGATCCCCATGGCCGACCAGATGTCCCAACGCCGGAAAGGCAAACCCGCCCGCCCGGACCTTCACCGAAAGGAATACACCATGTCCCACCGAGCCATCCCCTCCTCCTCGCCGCGCACCCGGCACCGCAGGCCGAAGACGCCGCAGCACAAGATCGTCCGGCATCTGCATCCGGTGCGGCACCGGGAAGTCCGCCCCGAACACGACCCGGTCCGGGTTCGAGAACGGCTGGCACTGCATCGCCACCTCGCGGTCGTCCGCTCTGAAAACCCTGGCGGCCGAAGAGGTGCGGCGTGAGCATCGCCGTCGAGGACCAGACCGCGGCGACCGACTCCGAGAGGCTCGCTCGCGCCTATCTGCTCGGTGTCGCCGAACCACCGGCACCGCACTTGCTGGAGTTCGTCGGCACACACGGCCCGGTCGCGGCGGCCGAGCGGGTCCGGGCCGGGGACTGTCCCGAAAAGGTTTTCCGCGAAACGGCCGCGCGGCGGGAATCCACGATCGCGGAACAAGATCTCGAAGAGGCCGCCAAAGCCGGCGCCCGGCTCATAGTTCCGGAAGACCACGAATGGCCTGCGTGGCCGTTGTTGTCGCTGGCGGTCGCGAGCGGAAACGGCGTGAAGCACGTGGCCGCGCCGCTCGGGCTGTGGGTGCGCGGCCACGCGAGCCTGGCCGAAGTCGCGGACCGCGCGGTGGCGGTCGTCGGCGCTCGGCTGGCCACGGACTACGGCCTGCAGAACGCCCTCGAGATCGGCCATGCGTTGGCAACTCGACAAGTACCGGTCTTCTCCGGTGCCGCCCTGGGCATCGACGCCGCCGCCCATCGAGGCGCGCTCAGCGGCGGCGGGGTCACGGTCGCGCTCCTCGGCTGCGCGGTCGACCACGCCTATCCCACCGGCAACAGCGGCTTGCTGGACCGCATCGTCGCCGAGGGCGGGGCAATCGTCAGCGAGTACGCGCCGAAGACACCGCCCGCGCGGCATCGATTCCTGGTGCGCAACCGCCTTATCGCAGGTCTCACCGACGGCACACTCGTTGTGGAGGCTGGGATCCGCAGCGGCGCGCGCAACACCGCCACCATCGCGGGCGCGCTCGGCAAGGTGGTGATGGCGATGCCGGGATCGGTGCATTCAGGCAGTTCAGCCGGTTGTCACGCGCTGATCCGGGAATGCAAGGCCACGTTGGTCACCTCAGTCGACGAGGTGCTCGAAACCGTGGGCCGATTCGGCACCGCGGCTCCGGCGGCCGAGCAGACTCGGCGGCCGACGGACAATCTCGGACCGGAGGCGTCGAGGGTCTACGACGCGTTGCTGCCCCGGGCCGGACGGACGCCGGAGGAGGTCGCGGAAAGCGCGGGAGTACCCGTTTCCCGAGTTCGCGCCTTGTTGCCCGCACTGGAAATCGACGGCTTCGCGGTGCGCGGCGAGACCGGCTGGCGGCAGATAGTGCGAACGGCCAGCCGATGATGGGCGTGGCGATGCTTGACCAATCGCGATGGTTCGCGCAGCGTAATCGTCATGCCGTCAGCGAGTGCGCGCAAGGACGCGGTCCCGCGTCCGGGTGGACACCGGAAACGCCCGCCACGACCCGATCTTCGTGCTCTTCGCGCCGAATTGCCGGAGTCGGCCGAGTCGGTGGTGGCCGATTACGAACGGCATCTGTCTCTGGAGCGTGGGCTGTCGCCGCACACCGTGCGCGCGTACGTCGGCGACGTCGTTTCGCTGTTGGCGTTCCTGACCGTGGGGGAGGCCGACCGTCCCGCGCGGCGCTTTGAGGACTTGGACGTCACGCAGCTGCGCGCGTGGCTCGCGAGGCAGCGCTCGGACGGCGCCGGGCGCACCACCCTCGCGCGCCGCGCCGCGGCCGCGCGCACCTTCACGGCTTGGGCGCACCGCACCGGTGTGCTGAAGTCGGATCCGGGCGGCCGGCTGGCCGCGCCGCGCACCCACCGGACGCTGCCCGGCGTGCTCCGCGCCGAGCAGGCCGACGCGCTCATGGACGCCTCCGCGAAAGGGGCAGCCGAACGGGATCCGGTTGCTCTGCGTGACCGTGCGTTGGTCGAATTGCTGTATGCAACCGGCATTCGGGTGGCGGAATTGTGCGGGCTGGACGTCGGCAGCGTGGACTTTTCGCGCCGCGTGATTTCGGTGGTCGGCAAGGGAGACAAGGAGCGGACCGTCCCGTTCGGCGTCCCGGCGGCCGAGGCGCTGACCGCGTGGCTGGAGGACGGACGGCCCGCCCTGGCTGGGGAAACGTCGCCGGCGGCGCTGTTCCTGGGCGTCCGCGGCAAGCGGCTGGACCCGCGCGCGGCGCGCCGCGTGGTGCACGAGGCGGTGGCCGCGGTGCCCGGCGCAACGGACATGGGGCCGCACGGGCTAAGGCATTCCGCCGCGACCCATCTGCTCGAAGGAGGTGCCGATCTCAGGAGCGTTCAGGAACTGCTTGGTCACGCTACGCTGGCCACGACCCAGCTCTACACTCATGTGACCGTCGATCGGCTGAAGGCGATCCATGACCGAGCACACCCGCGGGCCTGAAGAGGCTGGCGGCGGCTCGGCCGGGGACGGCAGGGCCGAACCGTCGGCGCACGCGCATCCGCACGAGCACGGAGACCACACTGAGCAGCACGCCGAGAACGACCGTGCAATGACTTCCACGTCGCAGGTCACGGAAGCCGGGGCGGAACGCCCCGGCGTGCAGGACGCCGTCAACGGGGACGGTCGTCCTGGTCAGGACGTCGACGCGGGGATTCAGGCGCTGTGGCAGCAGTTCGCCGACAAACCGGACCAGACCTCGCGCGACCGGCTGGTGCTGCACTACGCACCGCTGGTGAAGTACGTCGCGGGCCGGGTCGGCACCGGTCTGCCGACGCATGTAGACGTCGGCGACCTCGTGCAGTCGGGCATCTTCGGCCTGGTCGACGCGATCGAGAAATTCGACCCGGAACGCGGCCTGCGCTTCGAGACATACGCGATGCAACGCATCCGCGGCGCGATCCTGGACGACCTGCGCTCCCAGGACTGGGTCCCGCGCGCGGTGCGCAGCAAGGCGAAGGAAACCGCCCGAGCCCTGGAACGCCTGGGCGCCCGCCTGCACCGCACCCCGACCGACGCCGAACTCGCCGGCGAGATGGGCATCAGCCTGGACGACCTGCGCGACTTCTACGGCCAGCTCCGCCTGACCAGCGTGGTGGCACTGGAAGACCTCGTCGCCGCGGGCAAAGACGCCGGCTCGCTCGTCGACACGTTGCCCGACGACGGCGCGGTCGACCCGGTGGCCGTCCTCGTGGACCAGGACAACCGCCGCCAGCTCGCCGAAGCCATCGCGCAGCTCACCGACCGCGACAAGATCGTCGTCAGCCTTTACTACTTCGAAAGCCTGACCCTGGCGGAAATCGGCAAAGTCCTCGGCGTCACGGAATCCCGCGTGAGCCAACTGCACACCCGCGCGGTGATGCGGCTGCGCGCCAAGCTGATGGAACAGCCCAGCGGCTGACCTCCGGCCGGGATCGACCAGACCGCGACAGGCTGGCTGCTGGACCGCCGCGAGGGTTTGCAGCGGGCTGCCTGGTGCCACTCAGGCCACGGCGAAAGCGGTTTTGGCTGGAAAGCACCCCGACGGCTGGAAGCTGACTGCGTTGTGACGGCCTGGCTGCCAGACCGTCGCGACGGGTTGCCGCGGCCAGCGGTGGGCCACCTTGGGTGGCGTAGGTGGTTTCGGCTGTTGGCCTCCCACGGAGTTGTCGGTTGAGGATTGGTCTGCCGGGCCGGGCGGTTTGGCTCGGGCTCGCTCTACGGTCGGCGGTCGCGAGTGGCCCCTGCCCGGTGCCCGGTGGCCGGTGGTGGCTGGTGGCCGGTGGTGGCTGGTGGCAGGCGTGGCTGGTTGTTCTGGATCGCCCCGCTGCGAATGGCCCGGTTGGTAGACGCCTGGCCAAGATTGCTCGCGGAGCAGGCCGTTGACGGCGAGTTGGGTGCCTCTGAGACCGACCGCCCTTATCGTCTCGTTCCCTGCGCACACCTCCTTTCGGGGACTGGATTTTCGCGAGCAACCCCGGCTCTGGCGGGTGGGATTGAGCGGACCGTCACGGGCCTTCGGCCCACGGCTTGAGCCGCACCCGGCTTGGGGTGCCGACCAAGGCCAGCGGGTCGATGTATTCCGTGCCGCGGCGGGCTCCCCAGTGCAGGCAGGCGGCGGTCGGGCAGCCGGGGTGGCCTGGGGCCGCCGTTCCCAGGGGCTGGCCGCGGTAGATCTGGTCTCCGGCGGTGACCGTCGGGGTGATCGGGAGATAGGTGGTGTGGAGGCCGCCGTCGTGGTCCAAGGCGACTACTCCCTGGCCGGCTACTTGACCGGCGAACACCACTACTCCCTTGTCGGCCGCCAGTACCTGTTGCCCGGCCGCGGTTTCCAGGTCTACGCCTCGGTGGCCGGGGCCGAACGGGGTCGCGGGTGGTTCGAAGTTGCGGGTGACGTGCGGGCGGGGCGTCAGGGGCCAGGCCAGGCGGCCGGGTTCCTCCGGGGCGGGCTGGAAGGAGGCGGCGTCGGCTCGGGCGTTGATCAGGGCTGCTGAACCTGCGGACAGAGTCAAGACCGTCGCCAGGATCAGCCACGTTCGGGTGGTGCTTGTGCGGCTGCGCTGGCTGAACAACCGGAGTTCGCCGCCTGCTCCGGCCAGGCGCAGGGGCGGGTGGCCCCAGCTGAAATCGCACGGCAGGGAGATCCGGATCCTCGGCAAGAGGGTCGCTGCCGTCGGGGAGTGCGGTGGGCGGACGAGCCTCCGGGAGATGAAGAGAGTGTGGCGGGCGGCGGAGGTCGCGCGATTCCAGACGCGGCGGAAAACGGTGCGGATTCTGGGCGGTCTGGCGGGTGTTCTGCGGTGACGGCCGGTCCTGGGGAGCGGGCGCGTCGAAACGGCGGGCCGGGCGGTATCGCCTGGGTCCAGGAGAGCGGTGGCCGCGGACGGCTGCTCAGCGAGCAGCGCGGCGGTTGCCAGAACTACCGGGTGAGGCGTCTCCGACCCCGGGGACACCAGCGGTGGCGAGGGACTGGACTCGCTGCTCGCCTCTCGGTCCGGGCGAGGTGCGGGCGAGTGCGCGGCACAGGCCGCGCGCGGTTTTGAAGACGGATTCGGCGAGGGTTCGGATTGGCTGCTTGCCTCTCTGTCCGGGCGGGGCACAGGCGAGGGCACCGCGCAGGCTGTGTTCGGGGGTGCGGAGGGATTCGGCGTGCGACCGGACTGGCCTCTGCCCGGGCCGGACACAGGCGAGGGTGCCGCGCAGGCTGTGTTCGGAGTTGGGGATGGCTTCGGCGGGGGACCGGACTGGCCTCTGTCCAGGCCGGGCACAGGCGAGGGTGCCGCGCACGCTGTTTTCGGGGTTGGGGACGGATTCGACAAGCGGCCGGACTGGCCTCTGCCCACGCCGGGCACAGGCGAGACCTCCGCACCGGCCGTGCTCGGTGCTGGGGACGAACGCGGCGAGGAACCACCTCGGCTGCTCGCCTCTCGGTCCGGACGAGGCACCGGCGAGACCTCCGCACCGGCCGCACTCGATGCCGAAGACGAACCCGGCGCGGCAGCAGCAAGGGAATCAGCGGGACGGAAACCTGCGGAAAAAGAACGAGTCGTGGTCATGTCCCCATCCTCGACCACCGCCCGACGGAAACCGGCTGTTCAGCGGGGGTTGTCCACAGGCAGGCACAGTTGTGGACAACCCCCGGCGGGGCGAAGGCCGCCCGCGGGGGCGGGCCTGGTGGCAGGGGGTAGAATCAATTCCGCAGTCCACTCGCTGGGCTGACTTCGCGTGCACGTGCGCGCGTCCCCGGACGGGCCGCTTCTGGCGGGAACCCGGACGGAGGGGCGCACGGTGTCCGGCGGTCCCTGGGGGTTGCGCACTTCGAACCCGCGGGTCCGGGCATCGGCCGCGGCACCAGGGCCCATGACCTCCCGGTCGCGGGCGACTAACCGGAACAGCGCCTCCGCGGGCGGGTCGAAACCGACAGCGGGAGCGCGCGAGTACAGAAAAGGTGTGATTCCGGCAATGGCCGTCGTCACCATGAAGCAGCTGCTCGACAGCGGCGTGCACTTCGGGCACCAGACCCGTCGGTGGAACCCGAAGATGAAGCGCTACATCTTCACCGAGCGCAACGGCATCTACATCATCGACCTGCAGCAGACGCTGACCTACATCGACCGTGCGTACGAGTTCATCAAGGAAACCGTCGCGCACGGCGGCACCATCATGTTCGTCGGCACCAAGAAGCAGGCTCAGGAAGCCATCGCCAACGAGGCCGCGCGCGTGGGCATGCCCTACGTGAACCAGCGCTGGCTCGGCGGCATGCTGACCAACTTCCAGACCGTTCACAAGCGCCTTCTCCGCCTGAAGGAGCTCGAGGCCCAGGAGCAGACCGGCGGCTTCGCCGGCCTGACCAAGCGCGAGATCCTCACGCTGACCCGCGAGAAGGACAAGCTCGAGAAGACCCTGGGCGGCATCCGGGACATGGCCAAGGTGCCGTCCGCGGTGTGGATCGTCGACACCAAGAAGGAGCACATCGCCGTCGGCGAGGCTCGCAAGCTCAACATCCCGGTCGTCGCGATCCTCGACACCAACTGCGACCCGGACGAGGTCGACTACCCGATCCCGGGCAACGACGACGCGATCCGTTCCGCCGCGCTCCTGACGAAGGTCGTCGCCGAGGCCGCCGCGGCCGGGCTGATGGCCCGTTCCGGCCGCAACGGCGCCTCGGCCGACGCGAAGCCGGAGACCGGTGCTTCGGACGAGCCGCTGGCCGAGTGGGAGAAGGAGCTCCTCGCGGGCTCGGAGACCGCCGCCGCCGACGCGACCGAGGCCGCTGCCGCGACCGAGACCGCGGAAGCGACCGGCGAGCAGGCTCCGGCCAACTCCTGATCCACCCCGTCCGGGCGGTCCGCGCAGGGCCGCCCGGACGGCGCTCACCGCACACGTACCTGAAACGGACGGATTCAACACGATGGCGAACTACACCGCCGCTGACGTGAAGCGCCTGCGCGAGATGACCGGCGCGGGCATGATGGACTGCAAGAAGGCCCTCGAGGAGAACGACGGCGACTTCGAGAAGGCTGTCGAGTTCCTGCGCATCAAGGGCGCCAAGGACGTCGGCAAGCGCGCCGAGCGTGCCACCGCCGAGGGCCTGGTCGCCGGCGACGGCGGCGTCATGATCGAGCTCGACTCGGAGACCGACTTCGTCGCCAAGAACGACGAGTTCCAGCAGCTCGCGGCGAAGATCGTCGAGACCGCGAAGGCGCTGAAGACCAGCGACGTCGAGGCGCTGAAGGCCGCTGACCTGGGCGGCAAGCCGGTCAACGAGGTCGTGCAGGAGCTCTCGGCCCGCATCGGCGAGAAGCTCGAGCTGCGCCGCGTGGTGTCGTTCGAGGGCCAGACCGCGATCTACCTGCACCGCCGCGGCTCCGACCTCCCGCCGGCCGTCGGCGTGCTGGTCGAGTTCACCGGCGACGACGTCGACGCCGCCCGCGGCGCCGCCATGCAGGTCGCCGCGCTGCGCGCGAAGTACCTGACCCGCGAGGAGGTGCCGGCCGAGATCATCGAGAACGAGCGCCGCATCGCCGAGCAGACCGCCCGCGAGGAAGGCAAGCCCGAGCAGGCGCTGCCGAAGATCATCGAGGGCAAGGTCAACGCGTACTACAAGGACAACGTGCTGCTCGAGCAGCCGTCGGTCAAGGACAACAAGAAGACCGTCAAGGCCCTGCTCGACGAGGCCGGCGTGACCCTGACCCGGTTCGCCCGGTTCGAGGTCGGCCAGGCCTGAGCGAGGCACTGGGACTAGGTTCTGGCACTGTGCCCCGTCTCCGCGCATCGGGGACGGGGCACAGTCGGGTCTACCGAGGGGCAGGAGGCGACAGACATGGGTGAGGACCGGGTCGAGGGCGGATACCGCCGGGTGCTGCTGAAACTGGGCGGCGAGATGTTCGGCGGCGGCGCGGTGGGCGTCGACCCCGACGTCGTGCACTCCGTCGCCCAGCAGATCGCCGACGTCGCGCGCACCGGAGTGCAGATCGCGGTGGTGATCGGCGGCGGCAACTATTTCCGCGGCGCGGAGCTGTCCCAGCGCGGCATGGACCGCGACCGCGCCGACTACATGGCGATGCTCGGCACCGTGATGAACTGCCTCGCGCTGCAGGACTTCCTCGAAAAGGAAGGCCTCCCGACCCGCGTGCAGACCGCGATCACGATGGGCCAGGTCGCCGAGCCCTACATCCCGCGCCGCGCGGAACGGCACCTCGAGAAGGGCCGCGTCGTGATCTTCGGCGCCGGCGTCGGCATGCCGTACTTCTCCACCGACACCGCCGCCGCGCAGCGCGCGCTCGAACTCGGCTGCGAAGCCGTGCTGATGGCCAAGGCCGTGGACGGCGTCTACACCGCGGACCCGAAGACCGACCCGGACGCGAAGATGTTCCACGAGATCAGCCACCGCGAGGTGCTCGAGCGCGGCCTCAAGGTCGCCGACGCCACCGCGTTCAGCCTCTGCATGGACAACAAGATGCCGATCATCGTGTTCAACCTGCTCACCGAGGGCAACATCGCCCGCGCGGTGGGCGGTGAGAGGATCGGCACGCTGGTCTCGACCCCCGCCGACGAGGCGTCCGCCTAGACCTGCTGGGATCAAGCTCAGGTCCGACAACACAACACCGGGAGTAGCCGTGATCGACGAGACCCTCCTCGACGCCGAGGAGAAGATGGAAAAAGCGGTGTCCGTCGCGAAGGAAGACCTCACGTCGGTGCGCACCGGGCGGGCCCACCCGTCGATGTTCTCCCGCATCGTCGTCGAGTACTACGGTGCGCCGACGCCGCTGAACCAGCTGGCCAGCGTCAACGTGCCGGAGGCCCGGATGGCGTTGATCAAGCCTTACGACCAGACGCAGCTGAACGCCATCGAGAAGGCGATCCGCGAGTCCGACCTCGGCGTCAACCCGAGCAACGACGGCAACGTCATCCGCATCGTCATCCCGCAGCTCACCGAGGAGCGGCGCAAGGAGATGGTGAAGGTCGCGAAGGGCAAGGGCGAGGACGCCCGCGTCTCGATCCGCAGCATCCGCCGCAAGGCCAAGGAAGAACTCGACCGCATCGCCAAGGACGGCGAAGCGGGCGAGGACGAGGTCGCGCGCGCCGAGAAGGAGCTGCAGAACCTCACCGACACCTACGTGCACCAGGTCGACGAGCTGGTGAAACACAAGGAAGCAGAGCTGCTCGAGGTCTGATGAGCCAGGTGAGCGAGGAACGCGACGAGCGGGTGAGCGACACCCCGCCACCGGGCCCGGCCGCCGAGCCGGACCCGGTTTCGCGGCTGGAACCGGCTCCGGAACCGCCTGCCGTGCAGCGGAAAACGGACTCCGCGGCGGATGCGCGCGCGGAATCCGGTGCTGCGCTGGGGAATCAGGCGGAGACCGCGGACCGGCTGGCGAAGGGCGCGAAGGGCGTTTCCGCGGGCGGATCGGACGAAGGCGCGAAAGGCGTTTCCGCGGGCGGGCTGAGCCAGGGTGGGAAAGCCGCGGGCGGGCCGGGCAAGGGTGCGAAGGGCATTCCTGCGGGCAGGCCGGGCCAGAGCGGGAAAGCTGCGGTTGGGCCGGGCCAGGGCGGAAAAGCCGCGAGCGGGCCGGGCAAAGGCGCGAAGGCCGTTCCTGCCGACGGGTCGGGCAAGGGTGCGAATGCCGAAGCCGACCCCGTGAATGGCGAAAAGCCCGAACCGGAGAAGAAGGCGTCCCGGGCCGGGCGGAATCTTCCCGCTGCGATCGGCGTCGGGCTGTTGCTCGGGGCCGCGATCATCGTTTCCCTGCTTACCGTTCGGTTTCTCTTCATCGGGGTCATCGCCGCCGCGATCGCGGTCGGCACTTTCGAGTTCTCCGGGGTGCTGCGGCGGGTCGCGGACACCAAGGTCGCGCTGATTCCGGTGCTGGTCGGCGGGCAGGCGATGATCTGGCTGGCCTGGCCGTTCGGCCGGGAAGGCGCGCTCACCGCGTTCGTGCTCACCGTGCTCGCCTGTCTGCTGTGGCGGTTGCCCGGCGGCGCGAAGGGGTACGTGCGCGACGTCAGCGCCTCCGTTTTCGCTGCCGCGTACCTGCCCTTGTTCGGTGCGTTCGCGGCCATGCTCGTGCCGCCGCACGACGGGGTCGGGCGGGTGCTCACGTTCCTGATCGGCGTGGTCGCCTCCGACACCGGCGGCTACATCGCCGGCGTGCTCGGCGGCAAGCATCCGATGGCGCCCACGATCAGCCCGAAGAAGTCCTGGGAGGGCTTCGCCGGTTCGATGATCGCGGGCATCGTCGCGGGCGTGCTCACGATCAGCCTGATGCTGGACGGCCACGCCTGGCAGGGCGTCATCTTCGGCGCGGCCATCGTGCTCACCGCGACGCTCGGCGACCTCGTCGAATCGCTCATCAAACGCGACCTCGGCATCAAGGACATGGGCACGCTGCTGCCCGGCCACGGCGGCATCATGGACCGTCTCGACTCGCTGCTTCCCTCGGCCGTCGTGTCCTGGCTGCTGCTGTCGGCCTTCGTCCCGGCCTGAATCCCTCAGTCGTCGTACGGGTCGTCGACCTCGGCGCGGCCCACGTCTTCCAGCACCCGCGAGTGGTCGATCACCGCGAACACCGCGCCGTCCGGATCGGCGAGGATCGCGGTGCGGCCGAACGGGGTGTCGTACGGCTCGATCACCACCGAACCGCCCAGCATCAACGCCTCGCCCGCCGCCGCGTCCGCGCCGCGCGCGGGGTCGACCTCGAAGTACACGAGCCAGTGCGGGGGAGTGTCCCGGCGGTATTCGGGACCCATCACGTAGCGGTACAGCACCGCCGTGTGCTCAATGGAATATTCCGCATAGTCCACGCTTTCGCCGTCTCCGACCTGACGGCTCGAGTAGTTGAACAGCTTGGTGTAGAAGTGGTCCGCGGCGACGCCGTCGTGCGTGTTGAGGTCCGCGCCGCTGAACGTGTTGGGCACGCCGCTCGCGAACTGCCAGTCCGGCGGGGCTTCCCAGAACACCACCGGCGCGCCGCACGCGTCGATCGCGTGCACGATGCTGCCCCGCTCGGGGATCGCGATCGGCCCGAGCGTCACCTGGCCGCCCAGGTGTTCCACCCATTCGGCCGCGCTCGCGGTGTGCGGCACGGCGAGCTGCAGCGTCCAGCCGGGCGCGCTGCGGGGCCCGGCTTGGTACAGACCACCGGCGGCCACCCCGTCGCTCGAGGCGATGGAGTACCGGCCGGTGGGCGACGCGGGATCGCGCCGGGTTTCGTAGTCCCAGCCGAAAAGGCGGGAGTAGAACTCTTGGGTGCGAGCTTCGTCGTGGCACGCCACCTCGACCCAGCAGGGCAACCCTGCGGGGATCGTGCGGGAGCCTGGCCAGCCGATCGACATTGCGTGTCTCCTCCCCGACGAGGGAGAAGTGTATTCGGACGGGCGGAGTTCTACGCTCTGAGCGGGAAAGCCGCCGCGCCCGCCGGCGCCCCCGAGACGGAAAGGAGTGCCGTGCGCTGGTTGTTCCGCGGTCCGGCGGCGTCCGAAGAAGTCGTTCCCAGCCCGAACATCTGGTATCACCAGCACGTCTACGACGTGGAGAACCGGGCGCAGGACGCGGACGGCGAGATTTGGCGCGTACTGCGCGAAGAGCGCGACTGGACCGGTCTCGACGTCCTCGATCTCGGCTGCGGCGACGGATACCACCTGCCGCTTTTCGCCGAGGACGCGCGTTCGGTGCTCGGGATCGAACCGCACCCGCCGCTCGCGCGGGACGCGGAACGACGGGTGCGGGACCTGGAGAACGTGCGGGTTCGCGTGGGACGAGCGCAGCGGTTGCCGGTGGACGACGCCAGTGTGGACATCGTGCACGCGCGCACCGCGTATTTCTTCGGCCCTGGCTGCGAACCCGGATTGCGCGAAGCGGAACGGGTGCTGCGGCCCGGAGGTTCGATCATGATCGTCGACCTCGACGTGACCAGTGAGCCGTACGGCGGGTGGATGCGGGCAGATTTGCCGCACTATGACCCGCCTGCGGTAGAACGCTTCTTCGCCGCGCACGGCTTCAACTGTCGGCGCGTACGCACGCGTTGGCGCTTCGCGGACTTCGCCGCGGCGGAATCAGTGTTGAAGATCGAGTTCAGCGCGAAGGTCGCGCAGCGGGCGATCGCCGACACGCGCCGGTTGAACCCGGGAGCGGGCGAGGTGACGCTGCCGGTGGGCTATCGCGTGCATTGCCGCGTCAAGCCCACCGGCCTCGTCCTGCCCGGTCACTCGGCTGCCTCGCCGGAGCCCGGCTCGTCGTCCTCGACCTCGCCGAGGATCGAGTAGATCGACCGGCGTGCTTCGTTGAGCACGTCCACCGCGCGGGCCTGCTGGTTCTCGCTGCCCGCGCGCATCACCTGCACAACGGCCGCGGCGAGCGTCGCGCCTGCCTTGCGCAGATCGTGCTCGACCGGTTCGACGTCGTCGGTGAAGTGCTCCCACGGCGGGGTGCCGGTCTGCTGTTCGGCGGCGGTGCGGCCCTCGTCGGTGAGCTCGAAGAGCTTCTTGCCGCTCTCGTCGCGGCTCACGACCAGGCCCTCGTCGGCCAGCATCTGCAGGGTCGGGTAGATCGAGCCGGGGCTGGGCTTCCAGAGCCCGCCACTGCGCTCGCCGATCTCGCGGATGATCTCGTACCCGTGCCGCGGCTGTTCCGCGAGCAGGACGAGGATCGCCGCCCGCACGTCGCCGCGCCGTCCGCGCCTGGGGCCGCGGCGTCCGCCCGGACCGTGGCCGCGCCGTCCGCGCCCGCCAGGGCCGCCCGGCCCGAAGCCGAACTCGCCGAATTCCCGGCCCCACGGCCCGAACGAGGACCGTCCGTGCCTTTCGTGCTCGCCGTGTTCGTGATGTCCGCCGGGGAACGAGCGTCCGCCGGGGAAGGGGTGTCGTCGTCGGTTCATGGTCTTGGTTCCTTTCTCGAACTGTTGCGACACGTTCACGATATATCGGAACCGGTCGGTTGGCAACCGTAACGACAACCCGGGGACCTGACCGACCGGCGGACACCGGGGTCGGCGATACTCGAAGCACTAGCGAAAACACCCGAACGACCTGGGAGACCCGACCTCCGATGCTGGACCGTGCGGTCATCGACGCCCTGTTCCCCGCGGATCTGCCCGAGCCTGAGCACTGGGAACAGCGCTATCCGGCCCGGCAGCTGCCCGACGGCGCGAAGGTGACCCGGTTCGGCCCGTCGCCGACCGGCTTCGTGCACATCGGCGGCATCTACGTCGCGACGATCGACCAGGACGTCGCGCGCCGTTCCGAGGGCCGCTACCTGGTGCGCGTCGAGGACACCGACCAGTCGCGCGAGGTCGAGGGCGCGCTGGAGCAGTTCGAGCGCGGCTTCGCCTACTTCGGGCTGCAGGCCGACGAGGACGCGGTGCGCGGCGGCGACTACGGTCCGTACCGGCAGTCCGAGCGCGAGCAGATCTACCTCACCTACGTACGCCACCTTCTGCGCGAAGGCCGCGCGTACATCGACTTCGCGACGAAGGACGAGCTGGCGGCCATCACCGCACGGCAGCAGGCCACGAAGCTCCCGACGGGCTACTACGGCTCGTGGGCGATCTGGCGCGACGCCGACCCGGCCGACGTACAGGCGAAGCTCGACGCGGGCGAGCCGTGGGTGGTCCGCTTCCGCGCGCCCGACGACACCGGCCAGCGCGTGCGCTTCACCGACGCGATCCGCGGCACCATCGAGGCCGAGGCCAACCGCAACGACGTGGTGATCCTCAAGAGCTCCGACCAGAGCCCGCGGCTGCCGACCTACCACTTCGCGCACGCGGTCGACGATCACCTGATGCGGGTGAACCTGGTGATCCGCGGCGACGAGTGGATCTCGTCGGTGCCCACGCACCAGCAGCTCTTCGAGGCGCTCGGCTTCGAGCCGATCCAGTACGCGCACATCGCGCCGCTGATGAAGCAGGAGGGCGGCAGCAAGCGGAAGCTGTCCAAGCGCAAGGACCCGGAAGCCTCCGTCGACTTCTACCTCGAAGCCGGCTACCCGGTCCCGGCGGTGCTGTACTACCTGCGCGGCCTGGCGAACGGCCGGCTCGCCGAGATGCCGCTGCCCGAAGCGCTCGACGCGCCGATCAACCTCGACGAGTGCGGGGTCGCCGGTCCGCTCGTGGACCTGGTGAAGCTGGACGACCTCGCCGCCGACTACGTCGCGACGCTGTCCGGCGAGGAGATCCTCGCGGCGGTGCTCGAATGGGCGCAGCGGTTCGACCCGGAGCTGAAGGCGGTCCTGGAGTCCTCGCGGGAGCTGGCGTTGCGCGCGCTGGCGGTGGAGCGCGAGGGCGTCGAGAACCCGCGCAAGGACTTGAAGAAGTGGAGCGAGTTCCGCGCCGTCTACGGGTTCTTCTTCCCGCAGCTGCACCAGGCGGCTACCGGTCCCGACGACGAGCGGATCGCCGCGCTCGGCGTTCCGGCGGACGTCGTGCGCGCGGTGGCCTCGGACTTCGTGTCCGCCTACCAGCAGCTCGACGACGGCCAGGAGTGGTTCCAGCAGATCCGCGACGTCGCGGCGAAGCACGGGTTCGCCAAGAACGCCAAGGAGTACAAGAAGGATCCGGACGCCTACCCCGGTTCGATCCGCGAGGCGTCGCAGATCATCCGGATCGCGATCACCGGGTCGACTCGCAGCCCGGACCTGCACTCGATCACGCAGGCGCTGGGCGCGGAGGAAACGTTGCGCCGCTTCGGCAATCTGGTGTCGTGAGTGTTGATCACGGTTCTAACCGTGATCAACACTCACGAGTTGAGGTAGGTCAGCCGGCGATGGCCGCGTTGGACAGGCCTTCCGCCATCAGCTCCAGCACCGAACGCTCGCGTTCGGTCAGCGAGCCGAGGCGCTGATCCGGTGATCCGCTCGTGAGCAGTTTCGAGACCACCGCCGGGTCCATCGCCGTGCCGCCGGCCGCGACGCGTTCGAGGGCGTCGATGAACTGTTCGGCCTCGAAAACGCTGTCCTTCAACAGATATCCGACGCCGCTGGCCCCGTCGGCTAGCAGCTCGCGGGCGTAGAGCTGCTCGACGTGCTGCGACAGGATCAGCACCGGCAGCCCGGGCGTCTCGCGGCGCGCGGCGAGCACCGCACGCAGGCCCTCGTCGGTTTGCGTCGGCGGCATCCGGACGTCGACCACGGCGACGGTTTCCGGACCAGTCGTCGCGGTCGCCACCACCTCGTGGCCGTACGCCTGCAGGAGCCGGACGAGCCCGTCCCGCAGCAGGTAGAGGTCCTCGGCTACGACGATGCGCAGGGCACCATCATCCACGCTCGGGTCGGCCCGCCTTCCGGACTGGTGATCTCCACGGTGCCGTCGAAGACCGCGAGGCGGCGGCGCAGTCCGGCGAGTCCGCCTGCCGGGCGGATTTCGGCCCCGCCGCGGCCGTCGTCCTCGACCTCGGCACACAGCCGGTTTCCTTCCTGCAACAGGGAAACCCGCACCCGCGCCGCGTGGGCGTGCTTCACCGCGTTGGCGAGCAATTCGGCGATTCCGAAGTACAGCGCGGATTCGATCGGCGGATCGAGCGGACGGGGCAGATCGGCTTCCACGGTCACGTCGAGCGGCAGGTCCATCGCCATCGCGCGGACCGCGTCGACGAGACCGCGTTCGTTCAGCACCGGCGGGCTGATGCCGCGGACCAGCTCGCGCAATTCGGCGAGCGACGTGGCCGCGCCGGCCCGGGCGTCGCGCAGCAATTCCTTGGCCTGCTCGCGATTCGTCTCCATCAGCTTCTCCGCGGTCGCCAGCGCGAGGCCGAGCGCGACCAGCCGGGCTTGCGCGCCGTCGTGCAGATCCCTTTCGATACGGCGGATTTCCGCGGCTTGCGCGATGGTCGTGTCCGCGCGCAACGCCGTCAGGGTGTCGACCCGGTCGGCCAGCTCCATGGTCGCGGACGCGCCCAGGAACCGGGTGGCCACCGGAGCGACGCTCCGCCACGCGTACGGCGCGGTCGCGATCGTGACCAGCAGACCGGCCGCGTAGCCGCTCGGGAGGTTCGTCAGTGCCAGGAAGGCCGCGACGACGCCGGCCAGCGGCACGAGCGCGACCAGGACCGCAGTACTCGCATCGGTTCGTCCCCTTGTCCCTCTGGCTTCCCGGTCCACTGTGCACCACGAACCGCCGGATTCCCGCCACCCGAGGACAGGAGTGGGTCCAGGCCCACCTGCTCAAGCGGCCAGGCCCATACCGGACCCGGCCGCGGCTTCCTAGCGTTGCTGGCACAACGGGAAACCACAAGGGAGAACAGTGATGCAGACCATCGAACGCCCCGCCGCACGGGACTTGCTCGGCTTGGCGAAGGGGTTCGTCGTGGCTTACGGAGCGGTGAGCGCGGTCGTGCTCGGCGCGATCGCGGTGCTGGCCCTCTCCGGCGGAGAGGTGTCCAGCTTCATGTGGATCCGGTCCGGGGTGGTGGCCGTCAGCGCCGCGGTCGCGTGGTGGCTGGTTTCGGCCGCGACACGGGGATCGCGCAAGGCTTACGAGCGGATGCGGTTCGTCGCGATCGTCGCGCCGGTCGCGATCGTCGGCGTCGACCTGATCCCCGGCGTGTGCCCGCTCTGGTTCCTGCTGGCGCAGACCGGCTGCGCGATCGTGCTGGCGGGCGCGGCGGTTCCGCTCGTCCGGTCGCGGGCTACCTTCCCGAAGTGACCCGCGGGATCAGCCGGATGCGGGTGTCGAGGTTGCGTTCGACGGCCGGGCGGCTCGACAGCAAGGGGAACGAGCCGCCGGACGCCCACAGGTCGTTCAGGTCGCGGTAGTGCGGGCTGCGCGGGTCGCCGGACTGGCCGGGCGCGTTGATCGCCCGCGACGCGTCCCAATTGCCGACGTCGAGCGCCATTTTGAAGGTCGCGCCGTTGAGCTGCTGGTAGGTGAACGGATGGAAGAACGACGGGTGGACGGTCTGGTAGTCGCCGCCTGCCGGGTTCGGGCCGACGTTCGGGCCTCCCGCCGGGTGCACGAACTCCTGGTACTGCAGCGAGCCCCAGCGCCATTTCGCCGGGTCGCCACCGAGTTTTCCGGCGACGTCGCGGAAAGCGAGCGGGAGGGTGTCGAGGATCAGCTTGTCGCGTTTGGCCGCGCCGCCCGGGCCGAACCACGCGTCCGGGTCGGCGAAGGACGCGAGCACGAGGCTGAAGTCCGGATTGATGGTGCTGGAGAGGATGTCCGCGGCGGCTTGCGGGAGCGTCGCGTGCGCCCAGCCGCTGTGGAGGTACTTCAGCAGCCAGGTTTCGTACAGCGCGGCGGGCGCGGAATCCACCGAGGCGAAGCCGTCGAAACCGCGCAGCAGGTCGAGCGCTTTCGCGGTGTCCGCGTCCGTCGAGGAGAGATTCCGCAGGAACGGGACGAGCCGCGTGGCCAGCAAGGATTTTTCGTCGCGCTGGATGGCGAGCGAATCGGCGACGCGGGCGCGCGGCGTCGACGTGATCAGCTCGTCGATCCGCTCCTTGCGGTACGGCAGCTGCCATTCGTAGTTGGACACCACCGGGAAGTTCGGCGGGAGGTTGTAGTCGTTGGCGGAGGAGAAGAATCCGGCAGGCGGGTTGTGCTGCCACGGGAGCTCGGAGTTGGCGTGGAAGCCGTTCCACTCGTAGCGGCCGTCGCCGGGGACGGGCAGCAGGCCGTCGTATCCGGTCCCGGTGCGGCGCGGGGTCAGCGCGCCGGGGACGTAGCCGAGGTCGCCGTGGACGTCGGCGTAGACGAGGTTCGACCCGGGCGTGCCCCAGGTGCGCATTCCGGCGGTGAACTCGCTGAAGTCGCGGGCCCGCTGGTAGTTCAGGCTGCCGAGATACGCCGCGCTGCCCGGTTCGGTCCACGCGGTGCGCACGGCGAACGCCCGGTGGGCCGCCTCGTCGACCTTCACGATCGGGCCGTGCCGGGTGAAGGACAGTTCGCGGGTCACCGGCTGGCCGCCGAGCACCGGGATGGTTTCGGTGATCTTGGTGATCGGCTCCCAGCCGCCGCGGTAGCGGTACCGGCCGTGGTCGGCGGGGTCGAGGTCGTAGACGTAGAGGTCGGTCTGGTCGACCGGCAGGTTCGTCAGGCCGAAGGCGACGGAATCGTTGTGCCCGATGGCGATGCCCGGGTTCCACGGTTCGCCCGCGCCGGTGAGGTTCAGCCCGGGCGCGGAAAGCTGGGCGACATAACGGCCGGACGGCAGCGAGTCGGAGCGGCGGTGCGGGTCGCTGGCGAGGATCGGCCGTCCGGTGGCGGTGCGGCCGGGGCCGATCGCCCACGAGTTGCTGCCGCTGGTGGCGTCGGCGATGTCCTGCGACCCGGCGACGCCGTGGGGGAACGTGACGGCCGCGGTCGCCTTGTTGTAGACGGAAAGCACGTCGCCGGGGACGGAACAGGGATCGAGGCCTTCGGGTACCGCGGCCTCGTGGTCGGGGTGCAGGCTGCGGAGGTATTTGCTCGCCTTCGGCCCGGCCTGGCACACCATTTGCGCGCGGACGACCTCCCACGTGAGGTTCTCGCCGATCGCGTGCGTGCGGATGCGGACGACGTCCTCGGGCCGCCAGCGCGACGGCTGGTACCCGAGCCTGCCGAACTCCGGCGGGACGGCTTCGGGGTGCTTGGCGAGCCAGTCGACGTAGGAGTTGATCCCCTCGGCGAACCGGGTGGCGGCGAGTTTGGCCTCGGGACCGTAGGCGGCCCATTCCCGCTGCATATCGCCGCGGTAGAGGAAAAGCCGGGCGGCGCGGTCCTGGTCCACATAGGACTCGCCGAGCACCTCGCTGAGCAACCCGAGCCCTCGGCGGCGCCACGTGTCGAGCTGGAAGAGCCGGTCGCGGGCGACGGTGAATCCCTGTGCGTAGAACAGGTCCGAGGTGTTGGCGGCGTAGATGTGCGGGACGCCCCATTTGTCGACGAGCAGGTCGACCGGACGGCTGAGACCGTCGAGCGCGACGGTGCTCGTGGAGGCCGCGGCTGGGGCGGTGCCGAGCAGCGTCAGAACGAGTATCAGGACGGTAGCTTTGGACCGCATTTCCCCACCCCCGGCAGCAGTGTTGACCCCGCGCACGCTAATCGCGGCCGGTACGGGGACCCACCCCTGAACCGGGAGGAGTAGGGGGAACCGGACTCCGGGTGCCGTACTGTCCCTGCACAGACCGAACCCCGGGGGAATCGATGCGCAATGTGGCAGTGCCGGCCGCTGTGGTCCTGGCCGGTGTGCTGGGGCTCGCGGCTTGCGGCGGCAGCACCGAGGGAGGCGACCAGACGGTCCGGACCTCCGACCGCGGTGCCGCGCCGGACGGCAAGTCCGACACCCCGCTCGCGAACACCGACCCGTGCAGCCTGCTCAAGCCCGCCGACGTGCCCGAACTCAGCCAGAAGAGCGGTGCCGCGGCCAAGACCGTCGGCCGCTGGTGCCAGGGCAGCGGCTACGGGATCTTCATCTCCGAGGTCGATCTCAAGGGCTACTTCGGCCTGTTCAAGAACCCGACGGTCAAGCCGATCCCCGACATCGCCGGGTACCCGGCGGGCACGATCGAGGTCGCCGCCCCGGGTGCCAGCACCTGCGCGGTCCTCCTCGCGGTAACGACGCACGAGGTGGTGACCGTCACCGCGGACACCTGCGACATCGGCACGAAGGCGGCGACCGCGATCGCGGGCCGCATCCCGCGCTGAGCTACGAGACGTCCCCGATCGCCTCGTCCAGAATGGACAGTCCGAGGTCGATCTCGCCGTCGGCGGCGGTCAGCGGCGGCGCGATCCGGAACACCCCGCCCATGCCGGGCAGCTGCACGATGTTCAGGTGCAGCCCGAGTTCGAGGCACCGCTGCGTCACGCGCGCGCCGAGCTTGTCCGCGTCCGGTCCGCCGCCGCTCAGTTCCAGTCCGGCGAGCAGGCCACGGCCGCGGATCTCGCCGACCGCCTCGTGCCGCGCCGCGATTTCCTCCAGCCCGGTGCGCAGCCGGTCGCCGAGCTGGCGGGCGCGTTCGTCCAGGCGATCGCGGAGCAGCACGTCCAGGACAGTGTTTCCGACCGCGGCCGGGAGCGGATCCGAGACATGCGTGGTGAAGAACAGGTACCCGCGTTCGTGGGCTTCCTGCTCGATTTCCGCGCTCGTCAGCACCGCGGCTAACGGCAGACCGGCACCGAGCGTTTTGGACACCGTGAGGATGTCCGGGACCACGCCGTCGTGCTCGAAGGCGTACCAGGTTCCGGTGCGGCACAACCCGGTCTGCGCCTCGTCGAGGATCAGCAGCATGCCGCGTTCCCGGCATTTCCGTTGCAGCGCGGGGAAATAGCCCGGCGGCGGCACGAGAATTCCGCCGGAGCTGAGGATCGGCTCGACCAGGCAGGCGGCGAGGCTGCCGACCGACTGCGCGTCGATCAGGTCGAACGCCAGGTCCAGCTGCTGCGGCCAGTCCGGCCCGCTGGGCACCGGAATCGCGAAGTTGCCGGGCGCGCCCGGACCGTAGCCCTTGCGGCCCGCGCTGTAGGTGGCGCTCGCCGCGGCCTGCGTCATCCCGTGCCAGGACCGGGCGAACGAGACGACCTCGTGCTTGCCGGTCACCAGTTTGGCCATCCGCAGCGCGGCCTCGTTGGACTCGGCGCCGGTGGTGAGCAGCAGCGCCTTCTCCAGCAGGTCCGGCAGTGTTTCGGCCAGCCGCCGGGCGAGGTCGACCACCGGACGGCTCAGCATCCCGCTGAACAGGTGGTCGAGCTTCGCCGCCTGCTTCCGGACGGTCTCGACGATCTCCGGATGCGCGTGCCCGAGGATCGCGCTCATCTGCCCGGACGTGAAGTCGAGGATCCGCCGTCCGTCCTCGGTGAAGACGAAGCTCCCCTCGGCGCGGTCGATGATCTCGCCGGTGAACGAGCCGGGGCCGGCGTAGCGGACGAGGTGCCGGTCGACGTCGGACCAGAAGGTGTCGGTGGCCATGTCTTCGACGGTAGAGCCGGTCCGAGCGCCGCGTCCATCTCACAGTTTCTGCTTGCTTGTGCGATGGGATCGAACAACGATGGGGGCATGTTGAACCCGTGGCGGCTGCGGCTGTTGAGCAGGCTCGCGGTGCTGGGCACGGTTCGCGCGGTGGCGCAGGACGTGAATCTCAGCGCTTCGACGGTGTCGCATCAGCTCGCGCTGCTGGAGACCGAAACCCGCACCCGGCTGCTGGAACGCACCGGCCGCCGCGTCCGGTTGACTCCCGCCGGGGAGAAGCTGGCCCGGCAGGCGCGCGCGATCCTCGACCATCTCGACGCGGTCGAGGCCGAACTGCGCGGCGACGAACCGGCCGGGCTGGTGCGGATCGGCGCGTTCCAGAGCGCGATCCACACCTTCGCCGTGCCCGCCGCGACCCGGCTCGCGCGGACTTATCCGCGGCTGGAAACCGAACTGGCGGAACGGGAACCGCACGAAAGCGTCCCCGCGCTGCGGGCGGGCGACAGCGACGTCGTCATCACCACGACCGACTTCGCCGACCTGCCGCTGGGCCCCGATCTCGAGATCATCCGGCTGGCGACCGATCCGATCGTGCTGGTCACCGCGCTCGACCGGCCGGAACCGCCCGGACCGGCGGTGCTCGCGGACTACGCGGGCGAACCGTGGGCGCTCGACATTCCCCCGTCGTACATGGCGAATCTGACGCTGCGGCTCTGCCGGGAATCGGGGTTCGAGCCGCGCGTGGCGTGCCGGTTCAGCAATTACCTGATGACCTTGCAGCACGTCGAGGCCGGGCTGTCGATCGCGTTGCTGCCCGGGCTGGCGGTGGATCCGCGGTATCGGGTCGCGACGAGGGCGCTGGCGACGCCGGTGACGCGCACGATCGTCGCGGTCACCCGGCGGGGTTCGCCGCGGCGGGCGGCGGTGAACGCGGTGCTCGACGCGCTGCGGCAACCGGTCGAGCTTCCGGCGATGGTGGAACAGGCTTAAGGGAGTTCTGCTCTTCGCCGGCTCCGGCGGGGAGAGCCCGGCAGGGGCGCTGGGGGACGCCCCTGCCGGGAGGAATCACTCGCTGTGCTGGGAACGGCGGCGCAGGAGGAACGCGCCGCCCGCGGCTGCCGCGGCCGCTCCGCCGATGGAGAGCGCGATGGCCGGGCTTCCGTCCCCGTCGGTGTTCGGGGCGTTCACGGCGTAGCCGCCGCCCGCGCCGGTCTTGTCGTAGGTCGAGCCGGGCAGCTTGTCGCCGTAGCGTTTCTGCAGTTCGGCCCGGTAGGCCGCCAAGGTCACCCGGGTGCCCGCCGGGACGCCGGAGACCGCGCCGTCGAGGACGGTCACGGTGTTGCCGGCGACGGAGTACCACGCGTTGACCTGCGGTTCGTGCAGCAGGTAGCCGCCGTGCGCGGCCGCCGCGTGGACCTGTTCGTCGTTGCCCGAGGCGACGTTGACGACCTGCCACCCGGCCTTGCTGGGCTGCGCCCACACGGTCGCGGCGCGGCCGTCGGCGAGATGGGCGGGGGAGGCGACGTAGGCGAGTGCGGCGGGGACGTCCGATTCGCCAGCGATGAAGGCCGCGGTCGGTTCGTAGACCGGGATCTGCGTGGTGGCGTCGGCCGCGGCGCGGGTGGCGTGCGCGGCTGCCGGCGCCGCGCCGGGGAACTTCGTGTGCGCGAGACGGGCGGCGGTGTCCGGGCTGGCGAGCAGGCCGGAGATCGCCGCGGTGTCCGACGGGGACGGTCCGGTCGGCGATTCGGCGGCGGACGCCGGGTTCGCGGCGAACACCGCGGCGGCGATGGCTCCCGATGCGACGGTGGTGCGGAGGATGGTTCGCAGCATGAGTCAGCCCACCATTCCGTAGACGGTGTGGGTCCAGGCGAATTGGTTGTTGGAGACGTAGTAGCTGTAGTTCATGGAGTTGTAGCGGTTGTTCGACGGCCACGGGTCGCCGTATTCGACGATGTTGCCGTCGGAGTCGTCGTAGCCGTAGAGGACGTGCATGTGGCCGCCGCCCGACGTCCAGCCGATCCGGGTGCCGATGGGCTGCCCGGCGTCGATCTGGTTCTTGATGCCGGAGAACGAGAGCCGGTATCCGTTGGAATTGTAGCTGCCGGCGTTGCGGAAGCCGAGGTAGCGGAAAACTCTTTGCTGGTCGCTGAGATAGCCCTGCCGGTTGGCGCAGTCGCTGCCGGATTCGTTGTGCGCGATCTGGCAGAACCGGGTCTGGGTCAGGGAATAGCCCCAGAACGCGGCGATGGTGTTGCCGCTGGCGTCCCAGCACCACTGGTCTTTCTGCTGGGCCTGCATCGAGATGTTCGTTTCTCCCGCGTCCGCGGCGGCGGGAACGGCGAGCGCGGCCGTCGCGGCGGCGGCGACCGCCGCTATCGCGCGCAGAATCGAAGAAGGCACTTTCACGGGTCCTCCAATGGGGAAGCCCGGCCGGGCCGGGGAATTCCCGGACCGGTGGGGAAGGGGAGCGATGCGCCCGGAACGCTACGCGCGCGAAGTTTGCGGAGACTACCGACGAACGGCGGTATTCCGTTGCTGTTCCCGCGGCGGCGATATTTCTACGCCGGTCGATTATGTGCGCGCCCGGCGTCGACTATAAGGCAATTCATTCCGGAAAGCATTCGGCAATCCGACTTTCGTAGGGTGTTTTTCCGTTGAACCGCGCCCGTCGTTCGTCGGCGGCCGATCCGGCGACCCGGCGGCCGGATCGCGCCAGGTCGGGCCGCTGCCCCGGTCCGCCCGCCGCGCGCGAGGGGGAGGAGCGCCGGTTTCGGGGGTATGAGACACTTGATCGGTCATGACTGCCCTCCCTCTTGTTTTCGACGCGCCCAAGCGCGGCCTGCCGCCGCGCCATCTCGCCGACCTCACGGTGGCCGAGCGAGCCGAGGCTGTCGTCGCGCTGGGGGAGAAGGCGTTCCGCGCCAAGCAGTTGTCGAACCACTACTTCTCGCGGCTCACCGTCGACCCGGCGGAGATGACCGACATCCCGGCCGCCTCGCGCGAGAAGCTCGTGGCGGACCTGATGCCGCCGCTGCTCACCGAGGTCCGCGCACTGGCCGCGGACGGCGGCGCGACCCGCAAGACCCTGTGGCGCGCGCACGACGGGACGCTGCTGGAAAGCGTGCTCATGCGTTACCCGGACCGCGCGACGCTGTGCATCTCCAGCCAGGCCGGCTGCGGAATGGCGTGCCCGTTCTGCGCGACCGGCCAGGGCGGCCTCGACCGCAACCTCTCGACCGCGGAAATCGTGGACCAGGTCCGCGACGCCGCCGCGGTCATGCGAGACGGTTCGATGCCCGGCGGCCCGGGACGGTTGTCGAACATCGTCTTCATGGGCATGGGCGAACCGCTGGCGAACTACAAGCGGGTGGTGGCGGCGGTGCGCCGGATCACTGATCCCGCGCCGGGTGGCCTGGGGATTGGTCAGCGTTCGGTGACGGTGTCGACGGTGGGTCTGGCTCCGGCGATCCGGAGGCTGGCGGACGAGCGGATGCAGGTTCGGGTGGCGGTGTCGTTGCACACGCCGGACGATGAGCTGCGGGACACGCTGGTGCCGGTGAACAATCGTTGGTCGGTGGATGAGGTTCTCTCCGCCGCCCGGTATTACGCCGATACGTCCGGCCGTCGAGTGTCGATCGAGTACGCATTGATCCGGGACATCAACGACCAGCCGTGGCGGGCGGAGTTGCTGGCGAAGCGGCTGCGGAAGCACTTGGGCCAGTTGGTGCACGTGAACGTGATTCCGTTGAATCCGACGCCGGGCAGTAAGTGGGATGCATCGCCGAAGCCGGTGGAGCGCGAGTTCGTGCGGCTGGTCAACGCGGGCGGCGTCGCCTGCACGGTGCGGGATACGCGCGGTCAGGACATCGCGGCGGCCTGCGGGCAGCTCGCCGCCGAAGGTTGAGCTAACAGTTCAGAGTGGAGTAGTTGTCTTGTTGTGTGCGCCGAGCCTGCTCGATCCGGCGGCTGAGGAACTGAAGCTGGCTGACGTCAACGGCCGCCAGACCGCGGTGGACGTGGCCCGGACGGCCCGCACCCTGCTGGGCGAGCGGTTCGATTCGGGAAGCTTCACCTACGTCCTGATGCGCGCGTTCGAGGTGGACTACCACGCGGCCCGCGAGGCCGCCCGGTGGCACGAATTCCACGGCGGAGCGGCCGCGTTGTCGGACGACGCGCTGGAGAAGCTGCTCGCACCCTGGCTGGGTCGCTGACCGTCGCGGGCACCGGCGGGCGGTGAAGCGCGCCGCGGGGGATGGTGCCGGGTGCACCACTCGGCGCGAATCGGGGTGCGGGGTGTCGTACCCAAGCGCGAACGCGATGGCGACAGTGGGGCCTCACGTTCGAGCGACAAGGACACCCAGATGCCCCCTCAACGACGAGTGCGTGGTGCTGCCGCCGCAGGCGTGGTCGCGGTCGCCACTGTTGTGATCGGAAGCTCCGTCCGCAGGCGCGACGCTTCGTACGGTCTGTCCGCTCCGCGCCGAAAAGTCCGGGTCGTGCGCGAAATCCCGCGGGTGCGGGAGCAGGCGAAGAGCCGGTGGACGGTCTTTCTCGCCTTCGGGATGCTGGCGGTCGCGAGCCAGGCGCTTTTCGTGAACTACGCGCCGGTGACCGCGGACGCCGCCCGGCATTTCGGCGTTTCCGTCAGCGATATCGGCTGGCTGTCTCAGGTTTTCCCGCTGATCTACGTGGTTCTCGCGATTCCCGCGGGGATCGCGCTCGACCGGTTTCTCCGGCCGGCGCTGATCCTCGGGGCGGTCCTGACCGCTTCGGGAGCGTTCCTGCGGCTGGTCGGCGACGACTTCACCTGGGCCTTCATCGGGCAGGTCGTCGCCGCGGCGGGCCAGCCGTTCGTCCTCAACGCCATCCCGGGTCTCGCCGTGGGGTACCTGGCCGCGAAGGACCGTGCCACGGGCATTGCCGTCGCGTCCTCGGCGACCTTCGGCGGCATGGTTCTCGGCTATCTGCTCGGCGCGTTCTTGCCTGGTGAGGGTCACATTCGCACCCTCACGCTGATCACCGCGCTGATCGCACTGGACGCCGGGCTGTGTGTGGTCGGAGCACTGCGCGTGCCACCGGCGCAGGCCAGCCCCAGTGGTGGCCTGCGGGCTTTCCGCGCGGCGTTCGGGAATCGCTACGTCCGCCGGTTGTGCGCGGTCGTCGCCATCCCGATGGGCACGTTCATCGCGCTCGCGACGTTCGCGCAACCGCTGCTGGCGCCGGCCGGAATCCCGGAATCCACCGCCGGGCTCATTCTCGCGGGCACCATGATCGCCGGGGTGCTCGGCTGCGCGGTCGTGCCGGTGTGGGCGGACCGGCGGGGCCGCGAGGTCGGGCTCATGGGCGCGGGGATCGCGTTCACGGCCGTGGCCTGCCTGCACCTGGCACTGGTGCCGAGCGTCCCGATGGCCTTCCTCGCGTTGCTGGGGACCGGTTTCGTGCTGCTGCCGGCGTTGCCGATCGTGCTTTCGCTGAGCGAACGGCACGCCCTCGACGCGGAGAGCACTGCCGCCGGGCTCATCTGGATGGCGGGCAATCTGGGCGGAGTGGTGCTGGCGACGGCAGTCGGTTTCCTCGTCGCCAGCCCGGCTCTCGCGTTCGCGGGGCTCGCCGGGGCGACCCTGCTGGCGCTTCCGGCACTGCACTGGTTCCGGAAGCTGGAGAACTCGTAGGTTCAGCTGGGGCTGGCCGTCATGACTTCCGGCGCGATGTCCAGCACCAGCAGCGCGGCCGCGACATGGGTGGGATTGTTCTCGACCTTGACGACCGACAGCTCGTTGGCGCGCGAGACTCGCCGTTCGACGGTGTTGCGGTGGGCGTAGAGGTTCGCGGCCGCGCGCGTGGTGTTGAAACCGCATTGCACGTAGGTGAGGAGTGCCTGCCGTAGCGCCGGATCGGCTTCGGCCAGCGGGCCGAGAGTGTGGACGACGAACCGGCGGGCGCTGGCTCGGTCTTTCGTGAGGGCGTCGATCAGCTCGACGTCGGCGTAGGCCGTGAACCGCCGGTCGGAGCCGAGCCGGACGATCAGCGCCTGTGCCGCGAGAGCATCCTGGTGGCTGGACCGGAATCCGTCGAGCCCGCGGCCCGGCCTCCCCGCCGCGACGCGTACGTCGTCGGCCGTCGTCACGATCTTCTCGGCCGGGTGCAGGTCCGGGGTCTCCGCTCCGGACAGCCAGATCCAGCGCGAGGTGGCACTGGCCCGGGCGACCAGCGTGCTCCGGTCCGCGTCCGCGGAGCGCAGCGACGCGGTCGCGTGGTCCAGCGCGTCCTGCTGGCCGGGATCGTCGACCCACAGCACGAGGCCCACGTGCCACCGCGCCATCCGGTAGCGCAGGCGGCCCTCGGCGAAATCCTCGGACATCGGCGCCCCGCTGGCGATCATCTGGATCAGGGAGATCGCCTCGGCGTCCGCGTTGCCCATCGCCGCGGCGAGGCTGGCCTCGCGCAGGGTCGCGACCGAGTCGAGGGCGTACTGGAACATCGACTTCGCCGACACGTCCAGTACGCCTACGAGAAGTTCGCGGTCCGCGCAGTGCGCCGTGCATTCCTCCAGCCACCGCCGCCAGCCGAGCCCCAGCGCCGCCCGCCACCCCTCGGCGAAGTCGGGCGCGATCCCGCGGGCGGCGAGATCGCCGATGTACGCGGTGATCCTCGGGCCGAGGTAAGGCTCCACCCGCTGTCCCGGGCGCTGGATGTTCGAGGTCAGCCATTGGACGAGATCCGAGCGGTTGAGTTCGCGGTCCTCCTCGCCCAGCGACGCGTCGGTGAGCACCGCCGGGTTGTACGGCGCCCGGCGGGTGGACCTGGTGACGGCGTCGACCAGCGCTTCCGCGTCCGCCAGGAGTCGCTGGCACACGGACCGGATCGCCTCGGCGACCTCGGGGGGCGGCGGGGGCCACAGCTCTTCCATCCCCGAAGTGTGCCTCGCGCCCGGCGAGTCGGCACGGCCTGTGCCGGGGGAGTGCATCGTGCACCGGCTCCGGGCGAAGCCGGTGCTCGCTGTCGTTGTGACCGGCGTCGCGGCTGGCGACAGTGAAGCCTCATCAGCAGCCGGCTCAGCGAGGAGAGGCAGACATGACAGCTGAGGTGTCCGACGCGGTCGAGGAATTCGACGTCGTCGTCATCGGAGCCGGAATCTCCGGAATCGGCGCGGCGACCTATTTCAGCCGGGAACTGCCCGGAAAATCGCTCGTCGTGCTGGAGGGCCGCGACAACATCGGCGGCACCTGGGATCTTTTCCGCTACCCGGGCATCCGGTCGGATTCGGACCTGCACACCTTCGGGTACGAGTTCAAGCCGTGGCGGCACGAGTCGGCGATCGCCGACGCTCCGCTCATCCGGGAGTACCTCCAGGAAACCGTGGAGGAGAACGACCTGGGGCGGCTGATCCGGCTGCGCCACCGGGTCGTGCGGGCGGAATGGTCCACAGTGGACTCGCGGTGGACGCTGCTCGTGGAGGTCTCGGATCCCGCCTCGGGATCGGCCACGACGAAGACGATCCGGGCGAGGTGGGTGTTCGCCGCCACCGGCTATTACCGGTACGACAAGGGGTTCACCCCGGAGTTCCCCGGGCGCGAAGACTTCGCGGGGACGATCGTCCATCCGCAGCACTGGCCCGAAAACCTCGACTACCGCGGCAAAAAGGTCGTCGTCATCGGCAGCGGCGCGACCGCGGTGACGCTGGTGCCCGCGATGGCAGGCACCGCTCAGCACGTCACGATGCTGCAGCGCACGCCCACCTACATCATGGCGCTGCCCCGCGTCGACCGGGTCGCCGCGCTTCTCACGAAGCTGCTGGGAGAAAAGCGCGGATACGCCGCGACGAGGTTCAAGAACATCTGGGTCGAACACGGGACGGTCAAAGGCCTGCGGGCGTTCCCGAAGCTCGGGCGAGCGCTGATCCGGCGCGAGAACCTCAAGCGGCTGCCCAAGGGATTCGACGTCGACAAGCATTTCAACCCGCCCTACGACCCGTGGGACCAGCGGCTGTGCGTGGCACCGGACGGAGACTTCTTCGACGCGCTCAAGGCCGGCACCGCTTCCGTCGTCACCGACGCCATCACGAGGTTCAGCAAGCGCGGCATCGTGCTGGAATCGGGCGAGGAGCTGGAAGCCGACATCATCGTCACCGCGACCGGGCTCAACCTGCGGCTGTTCGACGGCATGCCGATCGTGGTCGACGGGCGCGAGGTCGACATCGCGGACTCGGTCTCCTACCGCGGGATGCTGCTGAGCGGGATTCCCAACTGGGCGATGGCGATCGGCTACACGACCTCGTCCTGGACGCTCAAGGTGAGCCTGATGTGCCGCTACTTCATCGATCTGGTCCGGCACATGGACGCCCGCGGCTACGACCGCGTGGTCGCGGTCGCGTCGCCGGGGATGCCGCACCGGCCGGTCATGGACCTGAAGGCCGGCTACGCCAAGCGCGCCGAGAAACGGCTGCCCAAACAGGGGCAGGCGGCCCCGTGGCGGATGGCGATGTCCTACCCGGAGGACGCCAAGGCGCTGCGCGGCCCGGTCGCCGACGAGCACCTCGAGTTCGGCGCCGCCCGGCCGGCGGTGGCGCCCGGGGAGAGGCGGTCGGCCCGTGTCTGAGGAGAACCCCGACCAGTACGCCGCGCTGCCGTCCGGCATCACGATCTGCTTCCGCGACCACGGCGACCCGGCCGACCCGGCGATCCTGCTCGTCGCCGGGCTGGGCGAGGACCTCACGTTCTGGCCCGTCTCGTTCGTCGATTCCCTGGTGGCTCGGGGTTTCCGCGTCGTCACGATGGACAACCGCGACGTCGGCCAGTCCACCTTCGTGGCCGCCCCGCCGCCCGCGCTGTGGCGTCAGCTGCTCGCCCGTCCCCGCGGCGACGCCTATTCGCTGGCGGACATGGCCTCCGACGCGCTCGGTGTTCTCGACCACCTCGGGATCAGCCGGGTGCACCTGGTCGGCCGGTCCATGGGCGGGATGATCGCGCAGACGGTCGCGGCGGCCGAACCCGCGCGAGTCCTCTCCCTGACCTCGATCTTCTCGACCACGGGCGCGAAGAAGGTCGGCCAGCCGGCGCTGTCGACGATGCGGTTGCTCGCCGCCCCGCCGGCGCGGACCAGGACCGCGGCGGTGCGCGCCCACCTGCGGATCACCAGCCACATCGCCGGAACGGGATACCCCATCGACGACGCGGCCGAGGCCGCCGTCGCGGCCCGCGGCTGGGACCGCGCCGCCGGCGACCTCGCCGAGGGCACGGCCCGGCAGATCCAGGCGATCCAGGCCTCCGGGGACCGGACCGCGCAGCTGAGCCGGATCACCGCGCCCACCCTGGTGCTCAACGGCGACCGGGACCTGCTGGTCGCCCCCACCGGAGGCGCCGCGACGGTGAAGGCGATCCGCTCCGCGCAGCACGTCGTCATTCCCGGCATGGGGCACCACATTCCCGAGGCGCTGGTCGAGCCCATCACCCAATACGTCTCGGAACACGCCAAGCGCGTCACCGAAGGGGGAAACCATGCCCGGATTTCCTGAACGGAGCGCGGCCCGATGAAGATCGACAACGTCGAGTACAGCACTTTCAGCGGCTGGATCGACCCGCCCGCGGACATTCTCCCCGGCCTCGACGGCGACCTCGCGTGCGACGTCGCGGTCGTCGGCGGGGGCATGGGCGGCATGGCGACGGCGCTGCGGCTCGCCGAGCGCGGCCAGGATGTCGTGCTGCTGGAGGCCGAGTTCTGCGGCTACGGCTCCAGTTCGCGCAACGGCGGCCAGATCGCGAGCGTTCCGGGCGGGGACCTCCGGCTGCTGAGCCTCTTCTATCCCAAGAAGGTGCCCGGAATGGTGCGGCTGGCCGAGAATTCCGCGAGCTTCGCCGAAGACCTCATCAAGACCCACGGCATCGACTGCGACTACGAGCCCAACGGCCTCGCGTTCGCCGCCGTGGGGCACGGGCAGATGCTCCGGACGCGGACCCTGGCGGCGATTCTCCGGCACGCGGGCGGACGCGGTCGCGTCGGCACGAGCGAGGAACTCGGCATTCCCCGCGCCTTCGTCGGCGGCATGCGCGAGGCCGTGGGCGGAATGCTGAACCCGGGCAAGCTGAGCCGGGGAGTGCGCCGCGCCCTGATCTCGTCCTCGGCCCGGGTTTTCGAACGGACCAAGGTCACCGAGGTGCGGCGGCACGGCGGCAAGGTCGTGCTCTCGACGCCCGGCGGGACTGTGCGGGCGAACAAGGCGGTGCTCGCCACGAACGCGTATTCGGGGGAATGGGACATCACCCCCAAGCGGCTTTCGGTGCCGATGTGGCTCATCGAGATGGAGACCGAGCCGATCGCCCCGGAGCGGCTCGCCGCGCTGGGCTGGACCAGCCGGTCGGGCGTCATCACCCAGCACCAGGTCATGGAGCACTACCGGCTCACCGCACGGGGCACGATCGTGTTCGGCGTCCGGCGCGTCGAGCGCGGCAAGACTTACCCGTTGCCGGCGAAGGCCCCGGACCGGGCGATGGTCGAAGAACTCGCCGGTGCGTTCGCGACCCGGTTCCCCTCGCTCGCCGACGTCGCCGTGGCGCGGGCGTGGGGCGGCTGGATCGCGATCACCTCGTCCTGGCTGTCGATCGCCGGCCGGCTCGAGGACGACATCTACTACTCGATCGCGTGCAACGGACACGGATTGGCTCAGGCGCCGTACGTCGGATCGCTCCTGGCCGACCTGATCGTGGACGGCTCGCGGCACGAGGATCTCGACGGCATCTGGGCGGAGAAACCGAAATTTCCTCCCTTCGCGATGGTCGGCCCGCTCGGCTTGCGCATGGTGTGGGCGCTCGACCGCTTCACCGATCTGATCAACGGCAGCCGGCGCCGGGCCCTTCGAGCGGCCGCCCGGGTGCGCTGAACCGATTCCCTCACCTCTCACCGCACGCGAAGCCGCGTGGGCAAAGGAGAAATCATGTCGAGTTCCCGAGCGACCCGCCCCCAGGTCGCTTCAGTCGATGTCGTGGTCGTCGGCGCCGGGTTCGCCGGCCTGAGCGCCGCCGAGCGGCTCGTGAGCACCGGCCAGTCCGTCCTCGTCCTCGAAGGCCGCGACCGGGTCGGCGGCCGGTCGCTGTCCGGCGAAGTCGCCGGGGTGCGCGTCGATCTCGGCGCGACCTGGGTCTCCCGGCGGCACACGGCGATCCGCGACCTCGCGAGCCGGGCCGGGTGCACCCTGACCGGACAGTTCGCCGAAGGCCGCAACGTGCTGTGGATGGCCGGACGGCGGCGCACCTACCAGGGCACGATTCCCCCGGTCTCGCCCGCGGCGCTGGTCGACATGGCCCGCGTGCAGCAGGCGCTGAACAAGCTGGTCGCGAGCATCGACGCCGAAGCGGCCTGGAATTCTCCCCAGGCCGGCGAATTCGACGCGATCTCGTTCGGCGAATGGCTCGACCGGAAGCACGCGCTGGCGGCCACCCGCGCCCTGATGACCATCGTCAGCAAGGTGCAGTGGGGCTGCAGCCCGGGAGACGTCTCGCTGCTGCACGCGTTGCGCTACATCCGCGCGGCGGGCGGCGTGGACCACATGCTCGACGTGGAGGGCGGCCAGCAGCAGGAGCGGTACGTCGAAACGACCCAGGAGATCGCGAAGCGGGTCGCGGAGCAGCTGGGCGACCGGGTCGTGCTCGGGACGCCGGTTCGCCGGATCTCGCAAGACGGCCACGGCGTCACGGTGCGCACCGATTCGGCGGAAATCAAGGCGAAGTACGCGATCGTCACCGTCGCGACGCCGCAACGCGCCGAGATCGAATTCGACCCGGCCCTGCCCGAACAGGCCGAGGGACTCGCGAAAACCTGGCGCATGGGCGTGCTGAGCAAGGCGTTCGTCGCCTACGAAAAGCCGTTCTGGCGGGCCAACGGACTTTCCGGCGAGGCACTGACCGACACCGGAACCGTGTTCATCACCTTCGACGTTTCGCCCGATGTCCACGGGCCGGGCATCTTGATGACGTTCTGCGACCCTCGCGTATTCGACGGGTTCAGTCCGCAGCTCCGGCGCGGCAGGGTCGTCCAGCAGCTCGTCCAGCTGTACGGCACGCAGGCGAGCGCGCCCATCGACTACCTGGACCACTGCTGGGGAGCGGAACCGTTCGCTCCCGGAGGCCCGAACCCGGCCGTCGCCCCTTACGCGACCACGACTTACGGCCCGGCCCTCACCGAACCGCACGGGCGCGTCCACTGGGCGGGCACCGAAACGGCGGGCGAATGGGCAGGCTGCATGAACGGCGCCGTCCTGACCGGTCAGCGCGCCGCCGAGCGCGTCGCGGCCGCCGCGGCGCGCGAACTCCAGGAGGTGCCGGTGCGATGAAGGACGTCCTTTTCCTCCTCGCTGACGTATGGATGATTTTCTGCGGCTATTTCTTCGGCTGGAAATTCATCCGCCGCTACGGCAATTACCTGCTCGGCCTCGAATGGATGGTCGTCGCGACTTCGGGCAGCAACTTCCTCGTCTGGTCGCTGCTCGGTGCCAGCGAGGGCAGCATCCTTTACGACATCGCGTATTTCTTCGACGCCTTCTCGCGGTCGGTCGGCATCACGCTCATTCTGGTCATGGGCTTGATGAGGGTCACCCGGCACTACAAGCCGAGCCTCGCCGTCGACATCGGCGTGTTCGCGTTCGCCACCGCGGCCGGGTTGTTCCTCCGGCACTTCCACGGCGAAGACCCCTGGGTCGACCACGGTGCGTTCGCGGTCGCCGCGTTCTACGTCGTCGTCAACCTCGCCACGGCAGGCTTCCTGGCGTACTTCGTGAAGCGGCTCTGGACCGCCGGCGCGAAATGGCCGGCGATCTGGACCGGACTGGTCACCGCGGCCGCCACCACCATCGCGATCACCTACGACTTCTTCCCCTTCTCGTTCGACGACGCGAACCGCACGTTCTTCTACACCGCCGCGCTGGCGACGTGGGGCACCCAGGGCTTCGTCTACTTCTTCGCCTACCGCGCGCTGCACAACCACAACGTGGCCTCGGGCGCGAAGAAAGCGCAGGAAGCGGGTGCGGCGTCATGAACTCGCCGTCGTACGCCGTGGTCGATCCAGCGACCGGCGAGCTGGTGCGGGAGTATCCGGCCGCGACCGACGCGGCGATGGAGTCGGCACTCGAGGCGGCCGCGAATGCCTACCGCGACTGGTCGAAGCAGACCACTCTGGCTGAGCGGGCCGAGGTGCTGCGGACCGTCGCCGCCCTGCACGACGAGCGCAGCGGCGAACTCGCCCGCATCGCGCAGCGGGAGATGGGCAAGCCAGTGGCGGAGGCCGTCGCGGAGGTCGAGTTCAGCGCGTCGATCTACGCGTACTACGCCGCGAACGCGCACAAGTTCCTCGCCGACGAGCCCGTCGAGCTGCTCGAGGGGGAGGGCACGGCGTTCATCCGCCGCCAGCCGATCGGCCCGCTGCTGGGCATCATGCCCTGGAACTATCCGTACTACCAGATCGCCCGGTTCGCCGCGCCGAACCTCGTGCTGGGCAACACCATCGTGCTCAAGCCCGCGCCGCAGTGCCCGGAATCGTCCGCGGCCCTGCAGCGCATCTTCGCCGACGCCGGCTGTCCCGAGGGCTGCTACGGCACCGTCTACGCGACCAACGACCAGGTCGCCGACGCCATCGCCGACCCCAGGGTGCGCGGCGTGTCCTTCACCGGTTCCGAGCGGGCCGGCGCGGAAATCGCGGAAAAAGCGGGCCGAAACCTCAAAAAGGCGGTGCTCGAACTGGGCGGCTCGGACCCGTTCCTCGTGCTGTCCTCCGCCGACCTGGAAGCCACCGCCCAGGCGGCGGTGGACGCCCGGTTCGAGAACGCCGGGCAGGCTTGCAACGCGGGCAAGCGGGTCATCGTCGTCGCCGATCTCTACGACGAATTCCTTGACATATTCACGAAAAAGGTGCTCGCCACCGCTGGCGGGCTGGCTCCGCTGTCCTCGGCAGCAGCCGCGGAGCGCCTCGAAGCACAGGTGCAGCGGGCTGTCGACGACGGCGCGACCCTCATCGGCGAAGGACGCCGCGAAGGCGCGTTCTTTCCTCCTGGCGTCCTGACCGGGGTGTCGTCGGATTCGCCGTCCGCCGCCGAGGAATTGTTCGGCCCGGTCGCGACGGTCTATCGAGCGGAATCCGAAGCCGAAGCAGTCGAACTGGCCAACAGCACTCCGTACGGGCTGGGTTCCTACGTGTTCACCACGGATCCCGAGCAGGCGATGCGGGTCGCCGACCAGATCGAGGCGGGCATGGTCTTCGTCAACGGCGTCGGGCTCGAGGGCGCGGAACTGCCGTTCGGCGGGGTCAAGCGGTCCGGCTTCGGCCGGGAACTCGGCCGGGCGGGGATCGACGAGTTCGCCAACAAAAAGCTCATCCGCACGGCTCGGGCCTGAACCAGAGGGGAATCTGCGATGACCGTTGAATTCGACGCCGCCGTCTTCACCGCGCCGGACGCGCCGCTGACCATCGAGCGGGTTTCGCTCCCCAGCACGCCGCCGCCCGGCGAGGTGCTGGTGCGGCTCAAGGCGAGCGGGGTGTGCCACAGCGATCTGCACGTGGTCGCCGGGGAATGGGAGACGCCTTCGCCGATGATCCTGGGCCATGAAGGGGCCGGAATCGTCGAAAGCGTGGGCGAGGGAGTCACGAACCTGGCCGAGGGCGATCACGTAGTCCTGTCCTGGACCCCGTCCTGCCGCCGGTGCCGCTACTGCGTCAGCGGCCGTCCGGTCCTCTGCGACCTGGTCAGCCGGCATTCGGCCAACCACCTGTCGTTCGACGGCCGGACTCGGGTCGTCTCGGCGGACGGAGGGGACGTCTACAGCTTCGCCGGCCTCGGCACGTTCGGCCAGTACACGCTCGTGCCCGAATCGGCCGCGATCGCGGTGCGCCGCGACGCCCCATTCGAACAGGCTGCCCTGGTCGGCTGCGCCGTGACGACCGGAGTCGGGGCCGCGGTCAACACGGCGAAGGTCCGGCCGAGCGACACCGTGCTGGTGCTGGGTTGCGGCGGCGTCGGCCTGAACGCGATTCAGGGCGCCCGGCTGTCCGGCGCGCGCAAGATCATCGCCGCGGACCTCTCCGACGCGAAGCTGGAGCAGGCCCGGGTTTTCGGTGCGACCGACGTCGTCAACAGCGGGCGGGACAACCTCGCCGATCGCGTCCGGCAGCTCACCGACGGACGCGGGGTGGACGTCGCCATCGAGGCGATCGGATTGCCGCGCACCATCGAGGCGGCCTACGAAGTGCTGGCGCGGGGCGGGAAAGCCGTGGTGGCCGGGCAGGTACCGGACGGCGTGCGGATCTCGATCGACCCGTTCGTGATGTCCGATCAGGAGCTTTCGCTCGTCGGTTCCAACTACGGCTCGAGCCGGCCCGACGTCGATTTCCCGCTGCTGCTCGAGCACTATCTGCACCACCGCATCGATCTCGACTCGCTGGTGACGCGCGTGATCGACCTGGCGGACGTCAACGAGGCGTTCGGCGACCTCGAGCGCGGCATCGGCATCCGCTCGGTGATCAAGTACTGACGCCCGGACTTCTCCCGAAAGGCACGGACCCTCGCATGGCTCTGGAATCGTCGCGCACCGCCTTCGAACGAGCCCGCCGCAGCGTCGGCGGCGGCGTGGGGTCCGGCCTGCGGGCCGCGATGCGTCCCCACCCGCTCTTCGTGCGGGAGGCCCGGGGCGCGCACGTCTGGGACCTGGACGGCGACCGGTACGTCGACTACGTGCTGGCCTGGGGCCCGCTCGTGCTCGGACACGGCGACCCGCGAGTGCTGGCCGCCGTGTCCGAGACCGCGGCGAAGATGCAGGTGGTCGGCACCGGCCACGCGCTCGAGTACCTCGCCGCGGAGGCAGTCCTCGAAGCCGTTCCGCACGGCGAGCGGCTGGTGTGGAGCAACACCGGAACCGAAGCGGTGCAGGTCGCCCTGCGCCTGGCTCGAGCCGCGACCGGCCGCCGCCGCGTCCTCAAGTTCGCCAAGAGCTACCACGGCTGGCACGACACCGTGTACGCCGGAATGTCCGAAGAGGACAGTGACCGGCCGGCGCGGCCGGGTGGCGAAGGACAGTCGCCCAGCGTGCTGGACGACCTGGTGGTGGGGCGCTTCAACGACGTGGCTCTGGCCGAACGTCTCCTGAACGAGGCCGCCGAACGAGACCTCGCCGCGGTGCTCGTCGATCCGGTGATGAGCAACGCCGGGGTCGAGGCGCCGGCCCCGGAGTTCCTGTCCGCCCTGCGAACTCTCTGCGACCGCCGCGGCGTCGTCCTGATCTTCGACGAGGTGATCGCCGGGTTCCGGATCGCGCGCGGCGGCGCGGCGGAGAAGTACGGCGTGCTTCCCGACCTTTCCGTGTACGGGAAGGCGATGGCCGGAGGATTCACCCAGAGCGCCGTCGTCGGCCGGGCGGACCTGATCGACCAGGTGACGGCGGGCGTCACCCACGCCGGGACCTTCAACGCCAACCCGGTCGCGCTGGCCGCCGTCGAGGCGACGATGCGCGTCTTGGCCGATCCGGAAGTCTACGAGGCGCTTGAGCGGACGTCGGCCGCCTTCGAAGCCCTCGTCGGCGGCGCGCTCGCTTCGGTTCCGGGCAGCGGCGGCTTCAACCGGGTCGGCTCGCTTCTCCAGTATGTCCCCGAGGGCGGGGCGACCGGGCTCCACGGGACGGGAGGGCTCTGGACGGTGCTCCTGGAAGGGATGCTGCGGGAGAAGTTCCTGTTCATGCCGTCCGGCAAGGTTTTCCTGAGCACGGCCCACATCGCGGCCGACCTCGAAGCGACGGCGGAGGCGCTGGAGAAGGTGTTGCGGCGGGCGTGAGCCGCTGGTCAGCTCGGCTGCCAGCCGGGGTCGCGACCCAGCAACCGCAGCAACCGGTCCTGCCCGGACGCTGACTCGCTCGGCGTCCCCGCAGCGGCGAAGAACCGGTGCGTCGTCTCGGCGGCGACCGGAGACTCCGCCAGCCCGGCATAGATCGTTTCGAGATCCTCGCTGATCCACGTGACCAGGGCCGGGTCGAGACGGTCGTTGCCGCCCAAAGCCCGCGCGAGATCCCAGGCGTGGATGGTCGAATCCGCGGCCCGCACGGCCAGCGCCTGGCGGCCGGTGACCTTGCCGAGCGGGTAGTCGAGCACCTCGTCCAGCGCACCGGGACGGCCGAAGGCGACGGCGACCAGCCGCACCGACGCGGGATACGCGGTGAGCGGGTCGTCGCCCAGGGCGTCCACGTCGCGCATGCGCAGGAACTCCTCGCGGGTGCCGCCGGCCAGGAGGTCGACGTAGTTGAGGTTGCCGCGCACCAGATGGTTCACGAGCTGGCGCACGTTCCATTCCGCGCAGGGCGTCGGAGCCGCCCACTGTTCCGGGCGGACGGACGACAGCCGCTGGTCGAATTCGGTGCTGGCGGCGAGGAACCGGCCGAGGACATCGCTCATGCTCGCCAGTCTGGAACCGCCAGGACGCTCTCGCTGGCGCAAATCCGACGTGGCGTTACCCGGCGGCTGCGACGAATTCGGTCAAGGCGGCCACGACCGCGTCCGGTTGCTCGTCCGGGATGAAGTGTCCGGCGTTCGGGAGGACGACGCCGGTCGTGTTGTCCGCCCACGGGCTGAGGGACGCGGCCATGTCGGGGATCGAGCCGTGGGAGCTGGAGATTCCCAGGACGGGGACGGTCAAATGCTGTCGTTCTAGCGCGGCCCGGTTCTGGCGTGCTGATTCCGCGGCCTCCCGGTAGTAGGCGAGGGACGCCCGGAGACCGCCTTCGGCGGCGAGCGCGGCGGCGTAGTGGCCGGTTTCGGTGCTGTCGAACGGGGTCAGGGATTTGGCGTTCAGGAACCAGTCGACGTACTCGCGTTCGCGGCCGGTGAGCAGGGTTTCGGGAAGGCCGGCCACGAGGTGGAACGCGAAGTGCCAGGTCTTCCAGGCTCGCTCGGGGTCCGTGGGGATGGACTCGGGGAGGGTGATTCCGGGGATGCCCGCGTCCAGCAGGGCGACTCCGTGCAGGCGGTCTTCGTGTTTCAGCGCCAGCGAGAAGGCGACCCACGCGCCGATGTCGTGGGCGGCGAGCCAGTACTTCGGCACGCCGAGCGCGGTCACCGCGGCCTGGACGCGCGACGCGACGGTGTGCGTGTCGTAGCTGTCGTGCGGGCGCTCGGAGTGGCCCTGTCCGGGCAGGTCGATCGCGACCACGCGGAAGCGTTCGGCGAGGCCGGGCATCGCTTTGTGCCAGGCCCACCAGGTCTGCGGGAATCCGGCGAGCAGGACGAGCGCGGGACCGTCCGTCCGGCCGCCTTCCACGGCATGGATCCCGTCGACCCAGCGGTGGGCGAATCCGGGCAGGTCGGGCAGCGGCAGTTCGGGGATCGGGTTCATGGCTCGAGCGTAACCCATCTTGAACCGATCAGTTCAAGATGGTTAGCATGGACACCACGACGGAGGTGCGGGATGGCCGGGAAGAAGCAGTTCGAGATGGACGTCGTGCTCGACGCGGCGATGGTCCAGTTCTGGCGGGCGGGGTACGCGGACACCTCGCTGGACGACCTGTCCAAGGCGACCGGGCTGAACCGCAGTTCGATCTACTCCTCGCTCGGCGACAAAGACGCGCTGTACCTGCGCTGCCTGGACCGCTACGCCGCGCGTTACGGGGACAAGTACGACCAGGCCCTGTCGAACGCGGCCGAGGATCCGGTGCGGGCGGTGCGGGAGTTCTTCGAAGTCACCCTCGGCCGCATCGCCGATCCAGACGTGCCGGACGGATGTCTCGTCGCCCAGACCGCGATGGCCATCCCGGTGCTGAGCCCGGAGATCGCGGCGCGTGCTGCCGAAGCGCTGGGCCTGCAGCACGCTCGGCTGCGGACCGCGTTGCGGGCCGCGAAACTGCCGCACGCCGACGATTTCGCGGTGCACCTCGCGGCGGTCAACCAGTCGCTGGCCGTGATGAGCCGGGCTGGGACGAGTCCGAAGCAGCTCCGCGCGATAGTCGAGATCAGTCTGGATGCGCTTTCGCGATCTCACAGAGCGAAGCCCGCAACGGAGAGCTGCCGCTGATCGGATCGCTCGGGCCTTGGCTCAGCACGAGGTTGAGGTTCGCGCTGCCTTCGCCGAACGGCGGATAGCCGGGCTGGCCGAGTTCCCCCGCGGGTTGCCACCAGCCGTGCTGGCCGCAGACGACGTTCGGGCGCAGGTTGCCGTTGAACTTCGCCTTCGCGCGGACGCTTCCCAACGGCGTCTCCAGCCGCACCCAATCCCCGGCGCCGATCCCGCGGGCGGCAGCGGTTTCGGGATGGACTTCGACGGTCGGCTCGGGCGCGGATTTGCGCAGGCTGGTGATTTCCCGATGCTGGGTTTCGCAGAAGAACAACGACTTCGCGCAGGTGAGGATCAACGGGTACCGCGTCGCCAGATCCGGGCGGGAAACCGGGCTGATCGACGGCTCGGTGAAGGTCGGCAGCGGCGGATAGCCGTGTTCCAGGAACGCTTCTGAGTACAACTCGACGAGGCCGGACGGGGTGCGGAAGCCGCGTTGCTCGTACTTGCGGTGGACTGTTTCCAGCGGCAGCCGGATTCCCTCCGGGGCGGCGCGCAGCCGGTCGAGCGTGAGACCGCTGGGTTCGAGCTGATACCGCCAGGCCGCCTCGATGTCTCCGTGGAAGAACTGGTCGCCGAGACCGAGCGCGACGGCGAGATCGAAGACGATCCGCAGATCCGGCCTTGCCTCGCCGCGCGCCGCCACCAGCGGCTGTCGCAATTGGACAGTCGACTGCGCGGCCTGGCTCGTCTCGAACCCGATCCGCAGCGCTTCGGCTTCCCACGCGCTGGTCGCGGGCAGCACGAGGTCTGCCTGTTCCGCGGTCGGGTTGAGGAACAAATCGGTGTGGACAAAGAAATCCAGCGCGCGGAGAGCGTCTCGGCCCCGCGCGCTGTCGCCGTGTGCCATGACCAGGTTGCCGCCGAAGTTGACCAGCGCGCGGGCCCAGTAAGGCACGCCCTCCAGAGCCGCGCGGTAGAAATCCTCGCCGGTGACGAACTCGAACCTCGCCGGGCCGAGCGGACGGTCCTGCACCCCGATGGCCTTGGCTCGCTGCTCGGGCGACAGCAGTTCCCGGCCGTCGATCGGGTTGGTCGGCACGGGGGTGAACAGCACGTTCCCGCCGGGCGCGTCGATGCATCCGGTGAGCGCGTAGAGCTGGCCGATGGCGCGTACGGTCTGGGTCGAGTTGCTGTGCTGCTCCAGTCCGCTCCAGGTGTAGAACGCGACCGGACGTTGTTCCCACAGCAGCCGGGCCGTGGCGACGATCTGCTCCGCGGGCACGCCGGTGATTTCTTGGGCGACCTCGGGCGGATACTTCGCGCATTCCTCGGCAATGAGGTCCCATACCCGGCTCGAGGTACCGACCGGCTGCCCCGCGTTGGTCCACCGTTCGACGAATTCCTTGTCGTACCAACCGTTGTCGATCATCACGTGCGTGAGCGACAACGCCAGCGCCGCGTCCGTTCCGGGACGCACGCGCAGCCATTGGTGGGCTTTGCTGGCCAGCCCGGCGCGCCGCGGATCGACCACGACGAGCTTGGCCCCGCGGCGCAGCGCGGCGGTGGTCGCGGTGGCGTGCGCGAGCCGCGAGACCGACGGGTTGTAGCCCCAGTAGAGGACGCACTGCGCGTGGTCGAGATCCGGCAGGTACGCGCCGGGCACCGGCTCGCCCCAGGTGTAGAGCGTGGCCAAGCGCCGGCCCCAGCCGCAGAGTTCCAGGTAGCTGACGAAGTTGGGACTCCCGAAGGCGCGCCGCAACCGGGTCAGCCATTCGACGGTGTCCGACATCGCCGACGTCGAGGGCGAGGAGCTGCCGAACACCACCGCTTCCGGACCGGATTCCTCGGCGATCGCGGTCAGCCGGGACGCCACGGTCGCCAGCGCCTCGTCCCAGCCGATGCGTTCCCACCCCGGGTCGGCCGCGCCTTTCGGGGCGGTGCGGCGGAGGGGATGCAGCAGCCGGTCCGGATGCGCGACGATCTCCGGCGCGGCCTTGCCTTTGACGCAGATCGCGGCGCCGGTCGGATGGCCGGGCAGCGGGCGGAGCGCGAGCAGCCGCCCGTCCTCGACCGTCGCGGTGGCCCCGCACCTCGACACGCACAGCGGGCAGAACGTCGGCACTTCGGTCGCCATCGCGCACCTCCTTGCTCGTGAGTGCGCGTGCCGGTTCTAACCGGCATAGCCACTCACGAGGCCAGAACCGAAGTCTCCCACACGAATCCGTCCGGGTCCGTGATCCGCCCGGCGTCCCCGCCGATGGTCAGCAGATGCGCGCCCGAACCCTCTTCGGGGACCCCGGCGTCCTTGGCCAGTGCCTTCCGGCCGTAAAGCGCCAGCTTGATCGGGCTCGTCTCGAATTCCACATACTTGCGCCCGTAGCTCTTGCCGACCGCGAGCCCGTGCGAGACGTAGAACTGCTTGGTCGCGGCGACATCCGAAGCGCCCAGCAGCAGCACCATCTGGTCGTACTCCCGGACTCCCGGGCCGGAGTCCTTCTTCGTGGAGGTCGCGACCTTCCAGATCGCGCCGTCCGGAGCCTGCACCACGCCGCCGAAACCCCACAGCGACTTGGCGGCCGGCTTCAGCGAAGCGGCCCCCGCGGCGAGGGCGGCGTCGAGGTAAGCGACGGCGTTGGCGGGCTGGGAAACGGTGAGCGACAAGGTGAATCCGCGGAACCCGGTGCTCGGCGCGGCGGCCTGCCGGAAGCGGAGCCGGTCGCCGAGGTCGAACGCGGCGGTGTAGAAGCGCTCGGCGGCGGCGACATCGGGAACGTCGAGGGTGACGAAGTCGAAGGAAGTCATGCCGTGAACGCTAAGTCCGGCACCAGCCCCGACGCTTCTTGATTCCTGATCGCTTATCGAGCCGGGCGTCCAGCCAGCCACGCCTCGCGCCGGCGCGGGGACGCCCGGGACAGCCAAGCGTCCTCGACGACCTCGGCCAGCTCCTGCCGGGTCAAGGAGCCGAGATGGGCGGCGCGGATCAGCACCGACGGGTGGCCGTCGAAATGCGGGGTGGTGAAAAACGGGCTGTCCGGGTCCTGGACCAGCGCCTGCTTGTCCGATTCGGACGGTACCCAGAACACGATCACGTCCGGGTATTTTTCCCCGGTCTCCGGATCGAACGCGTCCGGCCGCGGCGTCCGGAAGAACACGAACGACTTGCCGCCGACCTGGTAGACGGGGTTTCCTCGGGAGCCGCGCACCACCGTGACGTGGGGCATCCCCAGCGCCAGCTCGTGCACGTCCTCGACCCGCGCCCGCATGACCTGCACGATACGGCTCGAACCGCAGCGCGTCAGGTATGAACAGGGCATGGTCACGCTGGATCGGCTCGTCAACGTCCTCGGTGGGTACGGCGCGCGGTTGTGCTGCTGTCCCGTCGCGCGCGAGGTGGCGCTGCGGGACGTGGTGATGGACGATCCCGCCGACCCGCGCGGGTTGCGCGGCGACGTCTACCTCGCGGTCGGCGTCGATTCGGTGCTCGAAGCCGTCGAACGGGCTGCCGAAGCGCGGGCGTCGGTCGTGTTGGTGCGCGGAGCGACGCCGCCGGGGCCGGAGGCGGTGGCCAAGGCGGAGGACGGCCGGGTCGCGGTGCTGCTGGTGGACCCGGAAGTGTCGTGGGGACAGCTCGCGGGCGTGGTCTACGGCCTGGTGCTCGAAGGCCGCGAGACGGAATCCGGCCGCGGTCCGACCGATCTGTTCGCGCTGGCCGACAGCCTCGCCGACGCACTCGGCAGCGCGGTCACCATCGAGGACCAGCTGTCGCGAGTGCTCGCGTACTCCAGCCGTCAGCAGGGCGCGGACCGCGTGCGGCTGGAGACGATCCTCGGGCGGCGAGTGCCGGACCAGGTGCGCGAGCTGTTCGAGCGCCGCGGAGTGTTCGCGCATCTCGCCGGGTCGGACGAGCCGTTGTTCGTCGAGCCCGATCCCGAGCACGGGCTCACCGGGCGCATGGTCGTCGCGGTCCGGGCCGGGCGCGAGACGCTCGGGTCGATCTGGGTGGAGTGCGAGGAGCCGCTGTCCGACGTCCGGCGCACCGTCCTGCACGACAGCTCCCGCACGGTCGGGCTGCATTTGCTGCGGTCGCGGGCGAGCGCTGACCTCGAACGGCAGGTCGAATCGGACCTGGTGATCCGGCTGCTGGAAGGCACTCCGGACGCGGCCGCCGTGCTGAGCAGGCTCGGCTTGCCGCCCGGCCGGTTCCGCGTGGTCGCGCTCCAGGCGCACATCGCCGACGAACGGCATGCCGCGCTGCTGCTCGCGTTCGAGCGCGCGACCACCGGGTTCGGCTGGTCGCGGCCGGGCCGGAGCACGTTGTTCAGCAACACCGTCTACACCGTCCTGCCCGGCGAGGACGTCGAGACCGCTCGCGCGTGGATCGACGGGATCCGGGACGCGTTGCCCGCGCAGGTCACCGTCGCGGCGGGGATCGGCGCACCCGCGTCCACCGCGGAATTGCCCGCCAGCAGGCGGGAATCCGACGAATGCCTCGCGCTGCACGACGTCCGCCCGGAACCCGGCGCGACCGTCGCGTACGACGAGTCCTGGGACGACATCCTGATCCTCCGCCTGCGCGCCGCGGCGGCAGCGGGCCGGGCCCCGGCACGCGGTCCGATCGCCGACCTGGCCCGGCACGACGCGGTCAACTCGACCAGTTACGTCGCGACCCTGCGCGCGTGGCTGGAGACCCAGGGCGACCTCACCGAAGCCGCCGAACGGCTCGGCGTGCACCCCAACACCATCCGCTACCGGCTGCGCAAGATGGCCGACGTGACGCCGCTGCGGCTCGATCTGCCCGCGAAACGGCTGGCGATGATCATCGAACTGGCCGTCGCCGATCCGCAGGATTGACCGATCCGGACAAACCGCCCTGCGCCGATTGGCCGAACTCGACAAAGACCATCCGCCGGATCCGGGTCATCCTGGCCGCATCAGCACAACCAGCGGCACGGCATCGGCGGAGGAACACATGGGCGATCTCGACCGGAAAGGCGGCGAGCCGCGTTCGGCGATCGTGGTCGGCGCGGGCATCGTCGGCCTGTCGACCGCCTGGTTCCTGCAGGAACGCGGCGTGCGGGTGACCGTCGTCGACCGCGAGGGCATCGCGGCGGGCTCGTCGTGGGGCAACGCCGGCTGGCTCTCGCCAGGGCTGTCGATCCCGCTCAACGAACCCGCCGTCCTCCGCTACGGCCTGCGCACCCTGCTCGACCGGCAGGCTCCGCTGCACGTCCCGGCCACTCCGGACCCGAGGCTGTGGCAGTTCCTCGCCCGCTTCGCGGCGAACTGCACCCACCGCTCCTGGAACCGGGCGGTGCGCGCGAACCTGCCGTTCAACGAGCAATGCCTCGAAGCGTTCGACATCCTGACCGCGAACGGCGTGGACGCGCCGACCATCGACGCGCCGATCACCGCTCTGTTCGAAACCTCGGCGAAGGCGCAAACGCTGGTCAAGGAACTGGACCGGCTCGGCGACGCCGGGCAGAAGGTGTCCTGGACCCAGCTCGCCGGACCGGAGCTGCGCGAGCACTTCCCGCAGGTCACCGACCGGATCGGGGCCGGTATCCGGATCGACGGCCAGCGGTACGTCGACCCCGGCCGGTTCGTCGAATCGCTCGCCCGCGCGGTGGTCGGCCGCGGCGGCACGATCCGGCACCGGTTCGAGGTCGCCGCGATCCGCCGGCACGAGTACGCCTACACCGTGCTGTCGGCGAACGGCCAGACCGTCAATGCCAACGCCGTCGTGCTCGCCACCGGCGCGTGGCTCGGGCAGCTGGCGCACAAGTGGGGCGTGCGCGTTCCGGTGCGCGCCGGCCGCGGCTACTCCTTCACCGTGCCGACCGACGAGCCGGTGCCGAGCCCGATGTACCTGCCGGACATCCGGGTCGCGTGCACGCCGTACCAGGGCGGGCTGCGGGTGGCCGGGACGATGGAGTTCCGCAAGCCGGACGACCCGCTGTACCCGGCACGCGTCGACGCGATCGTCGCCTCGGCCCGGCCGCTGCTCAAGGGCCTGCGCTGGGACCGGCGCACCGACGTCTGGGTCGGCTCGCGCCCGGTCAGCGCCGACGGGCGGCCGGTGATCGGCCGGACCGGCGCGCCGGGGATGTACGTCGCGGGCGGGCACGGCATGTGGGGCCTGTCCCACGGCGCGATCACCGGGAAGCTGCTCGCCGAGCAGATCGTCACCGGCAGGCAGCCCGAAGCGCTGCGGCCGTTCGATCCGCTGCGGTGACCCGCGGTGGCTGAGCCGGGATTGCCCGCCGACCCCGCCGGTCCGCCGCTGACCGGGGACGAGCACGCCGAGCTGCTCTTCCTCCGCGCGGAGAACGCCTTGCTGCGCACCGAAAGGGACATCCTGGTGAAAGCGGCGGGCTGGTTCGCCGCCGACGCCGGCGTGCTCGACCGCCGCACCGAGCCCGAGCCCCGCTGACCGCCGCGGGACTCCTCGAAAGTCCGTGGGGGCTGGACGCCTCCTGCTTGCCCGGCCCCCACGGACGTCCTCCGAAAGGCGCCTCTCATGTCGACCACCTCTTCGCGTCCCTGGCTGACCGCCGACGCGCACGCCCGCCTCGCCGCGGAACTCGCCGCCCTGCAGCGCGAACCCGGCCTCGACGAGGGAGCGGCCGAGCACGACCGGCTCGACCGCAGGCAGCACCGGCAAGCGCGGATCCGGCAGCTCCAGGACCTGCTGCGGAACGCGGTCGTCGGCGAAGACCCGCCCGACGACGGGATCGCCGAGCCCGGGATGGTCCTGACCGTCCGCTACGACGACGGCGGGGTCGAGACGTTCCTGCTGGCCGCGCGCGCCGAGGCCGCCGCCGGTCTCGAGGTCTGCTCGCCGGACTCGCCGCTCGGGCGGGCGCTGCACGGCGCGAAGCCGGGGGAGCAGCGGGAGTACGAGGTGCCCAGCGGCGCGCTCGTGCGCGTCACCCTGGTCGAGGCTTATCCCTACGGGCGCTATCGGAACGACGGCTGAACCCGGTTTGGCGATTACCCTGACAGGGGTGACCGACGAAGAGCTCATCATCGAGTTCGCCCTCGCCCGGCTCGACAACCCGAGCCTCGACCTCGAGGAGGTCGCGGCGCTGCTCGTCCGCCGCGTCGGGCCGGACCGGATGCTCGACCTCGCCGCGCGCAACCTCGAGACGCGCGGCGAACTGCGCGGCGCGATGTTCGAGTCGGCGGTCGAACACGTCTTACGCGTCGTCCTGACGCTGCGCGGTCCGGCTGACTGATCCCTGGACAATTCGCTGACCTGCGTGGACAACTCCGGCCATTGACCGTGGACAGCCAGCGGTTGAGGACAAAACGGGCGGCGCGCTGGGATGAGTGCACCGGGATTTCCCGGCTGTACTCCATTTCCGAATTCGTCCGAGGGGACATCCGTGAAGATCGGCAAGACGCTGACGGCCGCCTCCGCGCTGGGGATCGCACTCGCCGGAATCGCCGCGCCCGCCGCGTCGGCGGAGACCGCGGCCGCGGCTCCGGCGAGCGCGCAGAGCAAGCACACCGCGAGCATCAAGTGCTCGAAGCCGTCCGGGAAGAAGGCCAACTACTCGTGGGGCGACGGGTTGACGAACGTCACCGTCTACTTCAACAACCACTGCTCGCACAAGGTGTCCGCGGGCATCGTGCTGAAGGACATGGACGGCGCGTTGAGCGTGCAGTGCATGACCACCAACGGCGGCACCAGCGGCAAGAAGAAGTTCCACATCGGCGCGGACCACACGGTCGCGCGGATCCAGAAGGGCTGCAAGCTCTGAGCACCGGCCGCTGAACCGCGGGCGGGCCCGGGCTGCGCCGTCCCGGGCCGCCTGGCAACCTCCAAGGGTCGATGTCGATCACGGGAGGTGTCATGAGCGAGCCCGCGGCCGGGCAGCCCCGGGCCCGCCGAGGCCGCAAGCACATCGTGCCCGACGCCGGCGCGGGTCCGGTCGCCCGGTTCGCCCGCGCGCTGCTGGACCTGAAGCGGGAAGCAGGCGACCCGTCCTACGACCGCATGCGCACCGAACTCGGCGCGGCCGCGTCGAAGTCCGCGCTTTCGGCGGCCACGCGCGGCCGCGGCGTCCCGTCCTGGCCGACGACCTGGGAGTTCGTCCGCAGCCTCGCAGTGACCGCCCTCGACCGCGACGAGGAGACGGTGCGGCGCGAATGGCTGGCGCGCTGGGAAGAAGCGGTCGAGGGGCGGTCGTTCGGGGATCCGTCCGGTGCGGAGGCCCGGACGTCTTCGGTGGGCGCACCTTTTGCAGCCCCGGATTCCGCGGCTGATGCTGGTGCGCCGCCGCCCGCTCCGGAGTCCCCGTCCGATGCCGGTGCGCCGCCGCCAGCTCCGGCCTTCGCCGCCGAACCGGTCGCGGCCCAGCCCCGTCGCTGGGGGTCGATCGTCGTCGCCGCGGCCGTGCTGGTCGTGCTCGGGCTCGTGGCCGCGGTGGTGGTCCTGGCCGCTCCGTCCTCTCGCGAGCGCGGGACCGCCGCCCCGGACTACCCGCTGCCCGGCGACGCGTCCGGCTTCGGCGGCGACGGCCTGCCCGGCGACGTCACCTTCCCGGACGGCGCGAAAGCCCGCTACGGCCAGACTTTCACGAAGACCTGGCGGCTGAAGAACACCGGCTCGGTGCCGTGGCGCGGCCGCTATCTGCAGGTCGCCGGAGGCACCACTGTGCTGTGCCCGTCGCCGCCGCGCGTCCCGGTCCCGGACGCCGAACCGGGCCAGCTGGTCGAGGTGAGCGTCCCGGTGACGCCGACCGGCACCGGAATCTGCCACGTCCTGTGGAAGATGACCGACGAACGGGGCGCGCTGGTGTTTCCGGACCGGACCGGGATTTTCTATCAGGTCACCGTCGCGGTGGAGTGATCGAGCGGCCAGGACAACGCGCCCGGAGTCCACAATCGCGGGTCGTCGCTGGTCACCGCCCCGGGAAAGAAAACCGTACCCTTTTCCCCGTTCGCTCGTTTCGCTCCCGCGCATTCCACTGTGGACAATTTCCGTCCGCGCCCGCCCCGTTCCCGGCGCGAATTGGCGGACCCGGAATGGGGCGGTAGCGGTCACATTACGGCGGGTGTCCGGCGCGGACCCTCCGAAGGATCACTCCTCCGGGTGGACCGAGGCGCAATCCGCCATCGGGGCCTCGGTTCTGGTAGCTCAGCGTGAGAAAACCGTCGCGAAGCCGCCGCGTTACATCACTCTTTAGTGGTGAAATTGCGATAATTGTGGTCACTGGAACCGTCTGGCGGGCGCGCTGCGCGACGGATCTTGCTTTGCGTTTCCCGGGCGCCTTGATAATGTCGCGCTCTGCCCGGGACCGGCAGTTGTGCTCGGTCACGCGTGGATTCGGGGATCCGTGCGCCGGCTTCATTCTTGATGTTCGGAAGGACAATTCATGCGTTCTGCCCTGCTGCGCGGACGGACCGTAGCGGTCGCCGTTCCCGCGCTGGCTCTGCTCGCCACCGCCGCCGCCCCGTCGGCGTTCGCCGCCGAGGCGCCCGCCGGCTCGGCCTACGGCGCTTCCGCCTCGGTCTCGCTGCTGCCCGGCGTGCTCGGAGACAAGGGGATCACCGTCGACACCGGCAAGATCGCGCCCTCCTCGACCGCGGGCCCGGAGTCCGCGCAGGTGGTGAACGTGCCACTGAAGGGCCTGGTCACGGCCAAGGTGATCAGCAGCTCGGCGAAGCAGGACGGCAGCACCGGGCCGGTCGACTCCAAGGCCTCGATCGTCGACGCCGCGCTCCCGGTGCTCGCCCCGCTCGCCGGCTCCACCCCCACCGCCCGCGTGATCAGCTCCGAGTGCAAGTCCACTCCGGACGGCATCACCGCCTCGTCCGAGCTGGCCGGCCTCGACCTCGGCAAGATCGGCAAGCTCCCGGTGTCGACCAAGCCGAACCAGAAGCTCGGCGTCGACGGCGTGCTGCAGGTGATCGTCAACGAGCAGATCAAGCACTCCGACGGCAGCCTCACCGTCAACGCGCTGCACATCAAGCTCCTCGGCGGCGACGTCACCGGCGCGCTCGGCAAGGGCGACATCGTCCTCGCCTCGGCCACCTGCGCCAAGGTCGCGGGCAACCCGAGCACCCCGCCCACCACCACGCCGCCGACCACCCAGCCGAGCAAGCCGGGCACCCCGCCCGCCGAGGGCCCGGGCCAGGTCAAGGTCGTGCCGGTCGGCGCGCCGGAGACCGGCGACGGCACGCTGGCCGCGGTGACCGCCCGGTGACGCGTTCCCGGTTCGGGCTTTTCGCGCTCCTGCTGGCTTTCGTCGCGAACTTCGCCCTGCTGGGCTGCGGTTCGGCGGATCAGGCTCCGCCCGCCGCGGCCCCGGCGAGTGCCGCGGCGGCCGCCCAGGAGGTCGCGGACCCGGTCTCGCTCGACGTTCCCAGCATCGACGCGCATTCGTCGCTGGTGCCGCTCGGCCTCAACGACGACAAGACCGTCCAGGTGCCGCCGGTGGACCAGCCGCTGCAGGCGGGCTGGTACCACTTCGGCCCGAAGCCGGGCCAGGTCGGACCGGCGGTCGTCCTCGGCCACATCGACGGCAACCACCAGAAGGGCATCTTCTGGCGGCTGCACGAGATGAAGAAGGGCGACAAGGTCGTCATCGGCCGCAAGGACGGGTCGAAGGCCTCGTTCACGGTGACCAAGGTGGACCAGATCGCGAAGAAGACGTTCCCCACCGAAGCCGTGTACGGCAACACGCCCGATTCGCAGATCCGGCTGATCACCTGCGGCGGCGCGTTCGACCCCGAGAAGAAGAGCTATCTCGACAACATCATCGTGTACGGCACGCTCGACAGCTGAGCGACTGATACCGGGGCCTCGTCGTTTCGCGCTCGGGCGAAGCGGCGAGGCCCTTCTTCATTCCCCGGAAAGCTCGTCGGTCGCGGCCCGGCCCGCTTCGGCGGTGCGGCGCAGGAATCCGGCGATCAGCAGGAGTTCGTCCTCGGTGTACCCGGCGCACAGGTCGTCCATCGCCGAACTCATCCCGCTGTACGCGCGGAACAGCTCCTGCGTGCGTCCCGGCACCGCGCGCACGGTGACCGCGCGCCGGTCGGCCGCGTCGGGATCCCGTTCGCGCACCACCCATCCGCCGCGCTGCAGCCGGTCGAGGATGCCGGTCACGGTCGCCGGGTGCAGGCCCGCCCGGCGGGCGAGCGCGCTCGGGCTCAGCGGTCCGGCCGACGAGATCAGTTCGAGGCAGTCGAGGTCGACGTCCTTGAGCTTCAGCCGTCCGCCGACCTGGTGGTTCAGCAGCGACAGCTGATTGCGCAGTTCCCGCAGGGACTCCTTGAGGGCCACCGTGGTGCGCCGCCTGCGCCGCGCCGTCTCCGTCCCGGATGCTCCGGACGCCATCTGCTCCGCCCTCCCGTTTCTCGCCGGTCAGCGTAGCCGGGTCAGGCGGCGGCGAGCAGCGCTTCCCCGGCCGGGGTCAGCACCGCGGGCACCGGCTGGCCGAGCGGCCCCGGTTCCGCGGCGCGCAGCAGACCGGCGCGGGCCAGCGCGTGCGCGGTGAACTGGTCGCTGCACGGCAGGCCGTCCACGAACAAATCCGGTTCGCAGCTGCAGGTCAGCCGTCCGCGCCCGGCGGCGACGGCACGCAGCATCGCGATCCCGCGGCGGGTGACGGTGGTGGTCATGGCTGCCTCCTCGAAGGTCGCTCTCACCGATACGTCGGACGAGCCGCCCGGATTTCGACCTAACCTGACGGGGAAAGCAGACCGGAAGAAGGCGGGAGCCCCATGCTGATCGACGACCTGCACACCGTCTTGCCGGACGACCGGATCGTGCGGGACCCCGACGTGCTGCGCGGCTACGCGCACGACGAAGCGGAATGGGCCCCGTACGGCGAACCGGCGGTCCTGGTCCGGCCGCGCACCGCGGACGAAGTGCAGGCGACCGTGCGGCAATGCCTCAAACACGGCACGCCGGTGGTGCCGCGCGGCGCGGGGACCGGGCTCTCCGGCGGGGCGAACGCGCTGTCCGGCTGCGTCGTGCTGGCGACCGACCGGATGACCGCGATCAAGGAAATCGACCCGGTGGAACGGCTCGCCGTGGTCGAACCGGGCGTGGTCAACGACGATCTCCGCGCGGCCTGTGCCGAACACGGGTTGTGGTATCCGCCGGACCCGGCCAGCTCGCCGTGGTCGACCATCGGCGGCAACGTCGCGACCAACGCGGGCGGCGTGTGCTGCGTGAAGTACGGCGTGACCCGCGACTACGTGCTCGGGCTGCAGGTCGTCACCGGCACCGGCGAACTCGTCCGGCTCGGCCGCCGCACCGCGAAGGGCGTGGCCGGGTACGACCTCGCCGGGCTGATGGTCGGGTCGGAGGGGACGCTCGGCGTCATCACCGAAATCACCGTGCGGCTGCGGGCGAAGCGCGCTCCGGAGGCGACCGTCGCCGGGTACTTCGACTCGACGGTCGCGGCGGGGGAGGCGGCCGCGGCGATCCGCGCGGCCGGGATCGTCCCGTCGGCGCTCGAGCTGGTGGACCGGCATTGCCTGGCCGCGGTGGACGCGTGGAAGAACATGGGCTTGTCCGCCGACGCGAACGTGGTGCTGCTCGGCCGCAGCGACGTGCCGGGCGGGCACGAGGCCGCGGTGATGGTGGAGTGCTTCGAAAAGGCGGGCGCGACCTGGGCCGCGCAGTCGACCGACGAGGCCGAGGCGGACGCGTTGTTCGCCGCCCGGCGGCTGGCCTACCCGGCGCTCGAACGGCTCGGCCCGGTGCTCACCGAGGACGTCTGCGTTCCGACGCATCTGGTGCCGGAAATGCTCGCCCGGATCGACGCGGCGGCGGAACGGCACAATACGCAAATCGCCAATATCGCGCATATCGGCGACGGAAATCTGCATCCGCTGCTGATCACGCCGGCCGGGGACGACGCCGCGCAGCGCCGCGCGCAGGCCGCGTTCGACGACATCGTCGCCGACGCGCTCGAACTCGGCGGGACGGTCACCGGCGAGCACGGCGTCGGCCTGCTGAAGCGGCCCGGCCTCGAAAAAGAGCTGGGACCAGCGGTTCTCGGCCTGCACCACGCGGTCAAGAACGCCCTCGACCCGCACGGGATCCTCAATCCGGGAAAGGTCGTGGCAGGTCCCGTCCCAAGGTGATTCGGGGGCGGAGTAAATAGTCCACAAAGGATAGCCACGCGTTTGTGACCCTTGTCTCCCCATCGTTTTCCGGCATTGATTGCCTGCCGCAACCAACTTGCTTAGCCTAGCTAAGGGAAGCGGCTGGGAGAGGGGTTTTCGACAGTGGCGGAGCGCAGGACGTATTCGATCGCGGAACTCGGTCCGCGGTACAAGTGGATCGCGCTGTCCAACACGACGCTCGGGATGCTGATCGCGACGATCAACTCCTCCATCGTGCTGATCGCGCTGCCCGACATCTTCAAGGGCATCGGCATCAACCCGCTGGAGCCGTCGAACACGAGCTACCTGCTGTGGATGATCATGGGCTTCCTCGTGGTCACCGCGGTGCTGGTGGTGGCGTTCGGCAGGCTCGGCGACATGTACGGCCGGGCCAGGATGTACAACCTCGGCTTCGCCGTGTTCACCGTTTCCTCGATCATGCTGGCGATCACCTGGTTCGACGGCGACGCGGCCGCGCTGTGGCTGATCGGCTGGCGGATCGTGCAGGGCGTCGGCGGCGCGTTCCTGATGGCGAACTCGTCGGCCATCCTCACTGACGCCTTCCCGGCCAACCAGCGCGGTCTCGCACTCGGCATGAACGGCGTCGCGGCCATCGCGGGCTCGTTCCTCGGCCTGGTCGTCGGCGGCGTGCTCGCGCCGGTGAACTGGAACCTGATTTTCCTGGTGTCGGTGCCGTTCGGCGTGATCGGCACGGTGTGGGCGTACGTCAAACTGCACGACACCGGCGTCCGCCAGCACGCGAAAATGGACTGGTGGGGCAACATCACCTTCGCGGTCGGCCTCATCGCGGTGCTGGTAGGGATCACCTACGGAATCCAGCCGTACGGCACGTCGCAGACCGGCTGGGGCAGCCCGATGGTGCTGTCCTGCCTGATCGGCGGCGCCGCGGTGCTGATCGCGTTCGTGGTGATCGAGACGAAGGTGCCGAACCCGCTGTTCCGGCTGTCGCTGTTCCGGATCCGCTCGTTCAGCTGGGGCAACCTGGCGAACCTGACGGCGTCGCTCGGCCGCGGCGGGCTGCAGTTCGTGCTGATCATCTGGCTGCAGGGAATCTGGTTGCCGCAGCACGGTTTCACGTTCGAGCAGACGCCGCTGTGGGCCGGGATCTACATGCTGCCGCTGACCATCGGCTTCCTGGTGGCCGCGCCGACGTCCGGCATCCTGTCCGACCGGATCGGCAGCCGCGCGCTCGCCTCCGGCGGCCTGGTGCTCACCGCGCTCACGTTCCTGTTGCTGACGCTGCTGCCGGTGAACTTCGACTACTGGGCGTTCGCCGGGATCCTGCTGCTCAACGGCATCGGCATGGGCATGTTCTCCTCGCCCAACCGCGCCGAGGTGATGAACAGCCTGCCCGCCGACGCGCGAGGTTCCGGCGCGGGCATGATGACGACCTTCCAGAACGCGGCGATGGTGCTGTCGATCGGTTTCTTCTTCAGCCTGATCATCGCCGGTCTGTCGGATCACCTGCCGGTCGCGATGTCGCAGGGCCTGACCCAGCACGGCGTCCCCGAGGCGGCCGCGAACCAGGTCGCGCACCTGCCGGCGGTCGCGGTGCTGTTCGCGGCGTTCCTCGGATACAACCCGATCCAGCAGCTGCTGGGCGGCCAGCTCGCGCACCTGCCCGCGGATCAGGCGAGCTTCCTGACCGGCCGCAGCTTCTTCCCGAACCTGATCTCGGGCCCGTTCCAGGACGGCCTCGCGGTGGCGTTCGGCTTCGCGATCGCGGTGTGCCTGATCGGTGCGGTGGCGTCGCTGCTGACGAAGGACCGGAAGAAGGCGTCGGAGTCGGTAGGGGAGGAACTGGCCGCGGTGGCCGGGGAATCCGGTAGCGGGCCTAGCGAGCTGGTTGCTCCGCAGAGCGATCGGTAGCGGGCCACAGTACGGCTTGGGCGACGATCACGTTCTCGCCGTTGAAGGTCAGCGCGGGGCCCTCGTGCAGGCGATAGCCGAGCGCGAGGGCTTCGCTGACCCGGCGGCAGAAGGCGGAATCATCGGGACCGGTGAGGACGCGGTAGACGGGGAGACCGTCTGGGGGTGTGCTCATGGGGCCATGGTGTCGTGAGTGCTAATCGCGGTTCTAACCGGGATTGCCACTCACGAGGCCCTCCGCACCAGCCACGCCGTCCCGAGCGCCCCCACCGCGCCTACGCTGATCGCCAAGAACCCCAGGCGGAATGCCGTGTCCACATCCGGCAACCGCCCCGCGATCAGCACCGCGAACACCGCGCCCCCGAGAGATCCGCCCACCCGCAGCAGGATCGTCACCTGCGCGGCAGCGTCCGGAAGCCGAGCCGGTTCAACGGTCTTGTACGCCGCGATCCCCATCGGCATGCTCACCAAAGCCACCGAAGCCCCGAACCCGGCCAGCAAAACCTGCACCAAAACCCCCGGCGCATCGACCGGCAGGAACACGAACGGCACCGTGCTCGCCACCGCCAGCACCGCGCCCACCAAAGCAACCGGTGCGGCACCGTACCGGTCCACCGCTCGCCCGGTCATCGGCGCGATCGCCGCCGTGGCACCGGCGAAGCCGAGCAAACTCAAGCCAGTGTCAACGAAATCCAGGTGCCGACCCAGCTGGAAATACAGCGTCACGACGATCCCGCTGCCGAAGATCAGCGCGCCGTTGAAGGCCGCGGCCAGGCTCGCCGCGCGGTAAAGGCGGTTGCGGTACAGGGAAAAGTCCAGCAACGGATGCGGATGCCGACGGCACCGCGCCACGAACCAAGCCAGCAAAACGAGACCCGGCAACAGAATCGGCCATTCGAGCCGTCCGGTGTCGCCCCACGTCGTGACGGTGTACAGGACCAGCGGCAACCCGGCGGCGATCAACGCCAGCCCGGCCCAATCGATCCTGCCGGTGACCTCTCGGGAGCCGCGCGGCACGTACCGGAGGCCGAGGAACAAGCCGACCGCTCCGATCGGCAGGTTGATCAGGAACAGCCACGGCCACGAAAGACCGTGCAGGATCAGGCCTCCGGCGAGCGGGCCGAGCGCGGGGGCGACGCTCACCGCGATCCCGAGCGTCGCCATCACCCGGCCCAGCCGTTCCGCGCCGACCTGTTGTCCCAGAACGGTTTGCCCGGCCGGGATCAGGATGCCGCCCGCCAAACCTTGCAGGAAGCGGAAAACGATGAGCAGCACGACGTCCGGCGCGACCGCGCACAATCCCGACGCCACGGTGAACCCGGCCAGCGCGACCAGCCACACGCGGCCGGCGCCGAAGCGTCGGGCCAGCCAGCCGGTCAACGGAAGCGAGAGGGCGAGCGCGAGCAGGTAACCGCTCGCGACCCATTGCGTCACCGAGAGATCCGCGCCAAGGTCGCTGCTGATCGAGTCGAGGCCGATCGTCACGACGGACGCGTCGAGCCCGCTCGCGAACGCGCCGAACACGATGATCCAGCAGATCCGCCAGGTCGCGCGGTCGATCGGGGCGGCGGTGGCGGGGGTCACCGCGAGACCCGCAGGGTGCGCAGCGCGGTCGACCAGTCGACAAGTTCCCCCAGCATCCGCGTCAGGATGCCTTCGTGGTGGTCGGCGGGGGCGAAGGTGCCGGGCTCGGCCATATCCGGAATGACGAAGTCGGTGAACAAACCCAGCGCGACTTGCGAGCGCACGCAGGCGACTTTCACCTCGGCGAGGGTGAGCCGCAGGTGTTCCACCGCGCGCGTGCCGCCGTTGGTTCCGTAGCTGACGAAACCGGCGGCCTTGTCGGCCCATTCGGAAAACAGGAAGTCGATGGCGTTCTTGAGCGCCGCGGGCATGGAGTGGTTGTACTCGGGGGTCACGAAAACGAAGCCGTCGAAGCTGTCGACGAGCTGTGCCCAGTGCCGCGTGTGGTCGTTGCGGTAGCCGCCGATCGCGGCGGGCATCGGCTCGTCCAGGAACGGCAGGTCGATCTCGGCGAGGTCGAGCACCCGCACCTCGGCCCGGTCGCCGAGGAAGGCGGCGGCGCGGTCGCGGGTCCATTCGGCGACCTGCGTGGCCCGGCGGCCGGGACGGGTGCTTCCGGAGATGACGGCGATGCGAAGCGGTGAAGTCATGTCCCGAAGGTACAACGGACGTTGTAGTTTTTGCAACGGTCGTTGTACTTCGGCATACTGAGCCAGTGCGGACGGACAAACAACGCGCTCTGCTCGACGGCGCCCTGCGGGTTTTCGCCCGGGACGGCTACTCGCGCGCCAGCATCGACGTGCTCGCGGCCGAGGCGGGCGTGTCCTCGCGGACGATCTACAACCACTACGGCGACAAAGCCGGACTGTTCCGCGCGGTGATCCTGGACAGCTCGGACCGGGTTGCGCAGCGGCAGATCGCGGTCGCCGACAAACTGCTCGGCCGGATCGTCGACCTGGAGGCCGACCTCGTGGAATTCGGCCTCCAGTGGGCGAAACGCGACCCGGAAACCGAACCGCACTGGGCGCTGGTGCGGCAGATTCAGGCCGACCTGGACCACATCGACCCGGAGACGGTCGCGGCCTGGAAGGAACGCGGCCCGACCCGGGTGCGGCTCGCGCTGGCCGGGCATCTGCGCAGGCTCGCCGCGGAAGGGCACCTGGAACTGGAAGACCCGTCGCTGGCCGCGGTGCACCTCGTCCAGCTCACCGCGGGCAGCGCCGCGGCGGCCGAGCCGGGGGAGGACTGGGAAACGGTGATCCGGTCCGGCGTGGGCGTTTTCCTGCGCGCTTACGCCCGGCCCTCGTGAGTGGCGATCCCGGTTCTAACCGCGATCGCCGCTCACGAGACCCAGCCCACCCGGATGCTTGACGGCCCCCGGCGAGGAGCCGGACCTCAGAAGCCGTAGGTGGCTCGCTCGATCCTGACCGGCTTGGCCGGGAGCCCGTCGAGCGGACCGCGTTCGCTCGGGATGATCCCGGCCGCCACGATCCGGTCCAGGACGTCCATGCCGCGCACCACCTTGCCGAGCACCGAATAGTTCGCCGGGATGTGCGCGAACGAGTGCACGATGAAGAATTCCGACCCGTTCGTGCCCGGGCCCTGGTTGCCCATCGCGACGGTGCCGCGTTCGTAGGTCTCCGCGCCGGTCACCTCGTCCGGGAATTTGTAGCCCGGGCCGCCCTTTTCGACCTCGTAGATGTCGCCGCACTGCAGGACGCCGAGGCGCGCGGAGTTCGTCAGCCGCCAGCACTGCGAGCGGTCGTAGAAACGCTGCAGCACCAGGCTGGCCATGTTCGCGACGGCGCACGGGGCGGCCCCGGCGCGGTCGAGCCGCACGGTGACCGGGCCGTAGTTGTAGTGGAAGGTGACGTCGACCGTTCCGCGGGTGAGCGCGAACGGCAGCGGGCGCAGCACGGGACGCGCCGCCGGGTTGTCCGGCGTCGGGGTGAAGGTGCAGCGCACCACAGGCGGCTTCATCGAGGGGGCAGCTCCGGCCGGGCTCGCGGTGCACAGGGAAAGACCGGCGATGACGGCGGCCGCGAGCGCGGCCCAGCGTGGCTTCATGGGCCCGGAAACTAGCGAAAGCGCGGTCCGGGCGCCAGGGCTTACTTGCGCCAGGCGGTGCGGCTCTTGCGCAGGTCGAGCAGCAGGAGCAGGACGATGAACGCGGCGAGTCCGACGAGCCACACGTTCTCGGTGTTGTTCTCGTGGTTGCCCTTGATCATCACAAGCAGGATGGCCGCGGACACCCAGCCGGCGATGCGGGTGGCCTTCGGGAACGAGCCGTGCCAGCCCCATTCCGCCGACGGCTCGTCGCGCGGGTCGACCTCGGGGCGCTTCTCGACCGCCTTGCCTGCCACGACCACTCCTTCACACCGCCTGACATTGTGCCCTCGCATGATCCCACACCGCTGGCCGCCGCACGGACACGACCCGGGCCATAATGCTTGCTGATGACTACTTCGCGAAGCGTCCTCGTGCTGGGTTCCACCGGGTCGATCGGGACCCAGGCGCTCGACGTCGCCGCACGTAACCCGCAGTTGTTCACGATCGCCGGCCTCGCCGCCGGCGGTTCCGATCCGGCGGCGCTCGCCGAGCAGGCGATCGCGCACGAAGTAGCGGCCATCGCCGTGACGAAGCCCACGGCGGTCGAAGACGTGCAGCTCGCGCTGTATGCCGAGGCGCAGCGCCGGGGGTACTCCCGGGGCGAGTTCCGGCTTCCGCGCATCCTCGCCGGTGCCGACGCGGTGGCCGAGCTGATCGATTCGGTCCCGGTCGACGTCGTGCTCAACGGGCTGCCCGGGTCCCAAGGCCTCGACCCGACGCTGCGCGCGCTCGCCACCGGCGCGACGCTCGCGCTGGCCAACAAGGAATCCCTCATCGCCGGCGGTCCGCTGGTGCTCGCCGCGGCGAAGCCGGGACAGCTGGTGCCGGTCGACTCCGAGCATTCGGCGATGGCGCAGGCGCTGCGGTCCGGCGACGGCAACGAGGTCGCGCGGCTCGTGCTCACCGCGTCCGGCGGCCCGTTCCGCGGGAAGAAGCGCGAGGACCTCGGCGAGGTCACCGTCGAACAGGCGATGGCGCATCCGACGTGGTCGATGGGCCGGTTGGTCACCATCAACTCGGCGACGCTGGTGAACAAGGGCCTGGAGCTGATCGAGGCGTCGCTGCTGTTCGGCGTAGAACCGGCCCGGATCGACGTCACGGTGCACCCGCAGTCGATCGTGCACTCGATGGTCACCTTCGCCGACGGCTCCACGATCGCCCAGGCGAGCCCGCCGGACATGCGGCTGCCGATCGCGCTGGCGCTGAACTGGCCGCACCGCGTGCCCGGCGCGGCAGCCGCGTGTTCCTGGGACACGGCGGCGAGCTGGACCTTCGAGCCGGTCGACAACGAGGCGTTCCCGGCCGTCGAGCTGGCGCGCGAAGCGGGCACCGCGGGCGGCTGCCTTCCCGCGGTTTTCAACGCGGCGAACGAGGAATCGGTGGCCGCGTTCCTGGCGGGCAAGGCCAAGTTCCTGTCGATTGTGGACACTGTGGCGCAGGTGGTGTCCGACGCGGGCGAATGGCGGCGCGAACCCCGCGACGTCGCGGACGTGCTCGCCGCCGAGCAGTGGGCTCGCACGCGGGCCGCCGAGCTGCTGGGATGAGCGCGACCGGTGCGCGAAGCCGCGCCGGACGATGCAACACTGGTTTCACGCTGGCGGCGGATACTTGAACCCGAAACTTCCCGGGTGGTCTCACCGCCGGAAGCCGTGGAAGACGACGAAACCTGCCGCCACCGCCTCGCGGGTCGCGGCTGAGGGGTGAGGTGCTGGGCCCGTGCTTGCCTATGTGATCGGCGTGGTGCTTTTCGCGCTCGCGATCTGTGTTTCGGTCGCGTTGCACGAAGCGGGCCACATGGTCACCGCCCGGATGTTCGGGATGCGGGTCCGCCGGTACTTCGTCGGCTTCGGCCCGACGGTGTTCTCCTTCCGGCGCGGCGAGACCGAGTACGGCCTCAAGGCGATCCCGCTCGGCGGCTTCTGCGACATCGCGGGCATGACCGCGCTCGACGAGGTCACGCCCGAAGAGGCCCCGCGCGCGATGTGGCGGTTCAAGGCCTGGAAGCGGACCGTCGTGATGTCGGCCGGTTCCATTACGCACTTCCTGCTCGGCTTCGTCGTGCTGTATGCGATGGCGGCCACGATGGGCCTGCCGAACGTCGACCAGAAGCCGATCGTCTCCACCATCTCCGACTGCGTGCGCGGCGGCACCACGGTCGCGCAGGTCAACAACCCGGTCTGCCAGCCCGGCGACCCGGCCCCGGCGAAGAAGGCGGGCCTGCTGCCCGGCGACGTCGTGGTCTCGGTGGCCGGCAAGCCGACGCCGACCTGGGACGCGATGGTGGCCCAGGTCAAGGCGGTCTCCGGGCCGGTCCCGGTGGTCGTCGAGCGCGGCGGGGCGCAGCAGACGTTCGTCGTGGACGTGCCCAAGGTGACCCGCCCGGCCGCGAACGGCGGCACCGAATCGGTGGGCGCGGTCGGCGTCGGGGTCGCGCGGAGCATCCAGTACAGCGCGGTCGGCGCGTTCGGCGGCGCGGCGTCGTTCACCGGCGACATGTTCGCCCGCACGTGGGACGGGCTGATGGCCTTCCCGAAGCGCATCCCGGCGGTCTTCAACTCGATCTTCGGCGGCGAACGCGACCCGGACACCCCGGTCAGCGTCGTCGGCGCGAGCCGGCTCGGCGGCGAGGCGGTCGAGGCCGGGCTCTGGCAGGTCTTCCTGCTGCTGCTGGCCAGCCTGAACTTCTTCATCGGCGTGTTCAACCTGCTGCCGCTGCTGCCGATGGACGGCGGGCACATCGCGATCGTCTGGTACGAGCGGGTGCGCGACTGGCTGCGCGGCCTGCGCGGCAAGCCCGCGGGCGGCCCGGTCGACTACACCAAGCTGTCCGCGATCACGATGGTGCTGGTGGTGATCGGCGGCGGCGTCACGCTGCTCACCGTCACGGCGGACATCGTCAACCCGATCCGCCTGCAGTAACCGCGCGCACCGGCCGGGTCACGCACGCGCCCCCGGCCGCCCGACCGGGGGTAACGCTGCTCACCGCGTCGGCTGACTTCGTTGAACCGCGCCCGGGTGGGGTGGGTACGCTGGAAGCGTGACCGTCGCGTTAGGTATGCCCGCTCTGCCCCCGCCCGTTCTCGCCGAGCGTCGCAAGACCCGCCAGCTGATGGTGGGGTCGGTGGGAGTCGGCAGCGACCACCCGATCTCGGTGCAGTCGATGACCACGACGCTGACCTCCGACGTCAACGCCACCCTGCAGCAGATCGCCGAGCTGACCGCGGCCGGCTGCGACATCGTGCGCGTCGCGTGCCCGTCGGCCGACGACGCCGAGGCGCTGCCCGCGATCGCGAAGAAGTCGCAGATCCCGGTGATCGCCGACATCCACTTCCAGCCCAAGTACGTGTTCGCCGCGATCGAGGCAGGCTGTGCCGCGGTGCGGGTGAACCCGGGCAACATCCGCAAGTTCGACGACCAGGTCAAGGAGATCGCGCAGGCCGCGAAGGACCACGGCACGCCGATCCGGATCGGCGTCAACGCCGGGTCGCTCGACAAGCGGCTGCTGGAGAAGTACGGCAAGGCCACCCCGGAAGCGCTCGCCGAATCGGCGATGTGGGAGGCCTCGCTGTTCGCCGAGCACGATTTCCACGACATCAAGATCTCGGTCAAGCACAACGACCCGGTCGTGATGGTGCGCGCCTACGAGATCCTCGCCGAACAGTGCGACTACCCGCTGCACCTCGGCGTCACCGAGGCCGGGCCCGCGTTCCAGGGCACGATCAAGTCCGCCGTCGCGTTCGGCGCGCTGCTGCGCCAAGGCATCGGCGACACCATCCGGGTGTCGCTGTCCGCGCCGCCGGTGGAGGAGGTCAAGGTCGGCACGCAGATCCTGCAGTCGCTGAACCTGCGGCCGCGGAAGCTGGAGATCGTGTCGTGCCCGTCGTGCGGACGTGCGCAGGTGGACGTCTACACGCTCGCCGACCAGGTCACCGCCGGGCTGGAGGGGATGGAAATCCCGCTGCGCGTCGCGGTGATGGGCTGCGTGGTGAACGGCCCCGGCGAAGCGCGCGAGGCCGACCTCGGCGTCGCGTCCGGCAACGGCAAGGGCCAGATCTTCGTGAAGGGCGAGGTCATCAAGACCGTGCCGGAGCACGCGATCGTGGAGACCCTGATCGAAGAGGCCATGCGCATCGCCGAGGAATCCGGCGAATCGATCGGCGAGGGTACGCCGAGCGTCACCGTCGGCTGAGTTTTTCTTCGCGGAAAGGGCTTCTCGGTTTCGGCCGAGGAGCCCTTTTCTTTTGGGCCGAAGCCGTGTGCCAGACGGCGATCGAAGCGGAGGACCCGTTCACGGACGCTAGTCGGCCGCCTCGGTTCTGAAAGCGATCTCGAAGACGACGCCGCGTTCGTGTGTCCGCCAGGACCAGCGCAGGCTCCTCGCTTTCGTACCGCTTAGGAAGAGCCGCGTGCCCAACTCCACGGACGCGGGGGCCGGGGCTCTTCACCCGGCCACCTCAGCCGCGCAGGTGGTGTTGCGCCGCCTCGCGGATCTGGATCCGGACGTTTTCCAGCGAAGCCGCGACCTCGTCGATCTGCCGGATCGCGATCTGCACCGAACCCTGGATCGCGGTCGCGGTGCCGGTTTCGCCGAGCAGACCGAGGACCTGGGCCTGCAGGTCTTCCAGCTCGCCCTTCGTGGCGAGCGCGATTCCGGTCGGCACCTGGTCGGCCAGCAGTTCGAGCTGCTGCGCCTGTTCCTGGATCGTCATCGGGGCTTCTCCTCGTCGTGGGGACCGCTCTCCCGTGGTAGCAGAATCCGCCCGATTCCGGGCTAGCCTGGTCGCGTGAGTCACAGCTGGGCCGTCCGTCCGCCGCATCCGGTGCTGCGGGGCCTGGTCACGCGGTATGTCGGCTACGCGCAGGAGAACGTCACCCTCGAGGTGCACCGCGGGTTGCCGTCGCGGCATCTCACGCTCGTGATCAGCCTCGAGGAGCCGATCCGGTACGCCGGGCTGGCCGGGGCCGGAGCGCTGCGGAGCGTGGTCGGCGGCCTGCACACCGAACCCGCGCTGATCACGCAGGATCGCGTGCAGCGCGGGGTGCAGCTGGAGCTGGATCCGCTCGGCGCGCGGACGCTGCTGGGCGTCACGGCCGCCGAGCTGACCGGCCGGGTGACCGACCTCGCCGACTTCGGCGGCGACCTCGCCCGGCTTCCGGACCGGCTCGCCGAGGCAGGCGATTGGCGCACCCGGTTCGCGATTCTCGACGAGGTACTGGCCGCGCGGGCGGTCGAGCCCGCCGAGCAGCCGCCGGAACTGGACCGGGCGTGGCACGAACTGCGCCGCAGCGGCGGACAGGTGCGGGTCGGCGAACTGGCGCGCGAGGTCGGCTGGAGCCGACGGCACCTGGGAGAGCGGTTCCGCGCCGAACTGGGCCTGCCCCCGAAACAGGCGGCGCGCGTGCTGCGCTTCGAACGCGCGGTCCGGCTGCTGCGGACCGGGCACCGCGATCTGGCTGGGATCGCTTACGCCGCCGGGTATTACGACCAGGCGCACTTCTCGAACGAGTGGCGCGCGCTGGCCGGGTGCTCGCCGCGGACGTGGATGGCCGAGGAGCTCCCAGCGCTGGGTTACCAGCCCGCCGACGGCGATCCCGCTTGAGCGCCACTGCTGAGCGAACGCCGAAGGGACGCCGCAGCTCAGGGCAGGAGTGCCTCCGGCGAGAACGAGGTGCTGGACGAGCCGAGCCAGCAATCCTCAGGCATCGCCGATCTGCGCAGCGCCCGGCTGACGGCTGGCGTTCTCCCCGCAGAGCTCCCGTTTCTCCAAGACGACACGAAGCCCGCCACCACAGAATCAATGGCATGACTCCACCACCGACAGTCTGGCCAGCCTTCCGCTACCGCGATGCCCGCGGCGCGATCCGTTTCCTCACCGACGTTCTCGGCTTCGAAGAAACCCTCGTGGTCCCGGGAGAAAACGGCGTCGCGCACGCCGAACTTCGTTGGCCGGAAGGAGGTGCCGTGATGCTGGGCAGCTGCGGCGGTCCCGCGGACGGCGTGCACGACGACATGAAACCCGGTGCCAGCGCGGTGTACGTGGTCTCGGACCGGGTCGACGAGATTTACGCGCGCGTGCGCGAAGCCGGTGCCGAGATCAGCCTGGAGCTGCACGACACCGGCTACGGCTCGCACACGTTCACCGTCCGCGATCCCGAAGGGAATGCTTGGACGATCGGGACTTACCGGGGCGCTCAGCCTTCGGGGTAGAAGACGAACAGCGTGCAGCCGGTCTCCGTCGCGGGGACATGCCACGACCCGGCCGGGGCGTGGATGAACGTGCCCGCCGGGTAGTCGCGGGCACCGTCGTTGAAGGTGCCGGACACGACGAAGACTTCTTCGGGACCCGGCTCGTGCACGTCGCGCTCCGGCCACGTGCTGCCGGGATCGAACTCGACCACGTTGGCGTGCGCGCCGTTTTCGCCCTTCCACAGCGGGCGGAGGCGGATGCCGGGGAACAGGTCCTTCACCGGGGCTTCGTCGACCGGGACCGACGTGTAGCCCGGCTGAGCAAGGATTTCGGAATGCATGGGTCCCAGCTTGGCTCCCCGTGCGCGCGCGGGACAGTGTCAGGAAAGACGTCATAGGGTACTTTCTTGCCATGCATCGCGTGGTCGCTCTGGTCCGGCCGGTGCAGTCGACGTTCGAACTCGGCTGCGGCGCCGAAGTGTTCGGCACGCCGCGGGACGGCGTGCCGCAGTACTACGAATTCGACGTGTGCACCGAGAATCCCGGCCCGGTGCCGACCTCGGCCGGGTATTCGATGCACGTCTCCCACGGGCTCTCCAGGCTCGCCACGGCCGACACCGTGCTGATCCCCGGCTGGCTGCCGGTCGAGACGCCGCTGTCTCCGAAGGTGCGCCGGGCTTTGCTGAACGCGCACAAACGCGGCGCCCGGCTGGTGACGATCTGCTCGGGCGTTTTCGCGCTGGCTCAGACCGGGCTGCTGGACGGACGATCGGCGACCACGCACTGGGCGCGAGCCGAGCAGCTGCGACGCGATTTCCCGGCAGTGCGCGTGGAACCGGACGTGCTCTACGTGGACCACGGCGACGTCGCCACGAGCGCGGGCGCGGGTGCGGGCATCGACCTGTGCCTGCACCTGGTCCGCCAGGATCACGGAGCGGCGCACGCGGCCCTCGTCTCGCGGCACATGGTGATGCCGACGCACCGCGAGGGCGGGCAGGTGCAGTACGCGCCGCCGCAAGCGTCCGCGGACGCGCTGGACGGCCTGCTCGACTGGGCGGGGGAGCGGCTGGACACGCCGTTGTCGGTCGAGGATTTGGCTGCCTACCTGCGGGTCTCCCCGCGGACGTTGGCCCGCCGGTTCGCGGATCAGCTGGGGACGAGTCCGGGCGCGTGGCTGCTGTCGAGAAGGGTGGCCGAGGCGCGGCGGTTGCTGGAGGAGACCGATCTGCCGGTGGACGCGATCGCGACGCGGGTCGGCCTGGTGTCGGCGGTGAATTTGCGCCGCCGGTTCCGCGCGCGGGTGGGGACGACTCCGGGGGCGTATCGGCGGGCGTTCCGCTTGCGGTGATCGGCGCGCACCGGCAGGGAGGTCCGGTACGCGCCGATCGGCCGGGTTACGCGGTGGTGGTTTGCACCGACACCGCGGGGCCGACGCCGGTTCCGGTGACGGCGGCGATGGTGAACGTGTACGCGGTGCCGGGCTTCAACCCGTCCACCACGCGGGTCAGGCCCTTCTGCGTGGGCTGGCTGACGATCGTGTCGCGTCCGGTGATCTCGATGGTGCGGCCGTCGGACACGGTGATCCGGTAGCCGATCACCGGGGTGGACCCGGTTTCCTTCGGCGGCGTCCAGCGGATGCTCGCCGCGTCGGTGCTCGGCAGCGCCTTCGCCCCGGTCGGGACGGCCGCGAGCTGCGTGCCCGGCTGCGCGACGGTGACCGGTGCCGACGGCAGCGACGGCAGGCCGATCCCGTACCGGTTCCGTGCGGCGACCGTGACCGTGTACGTCTGGCCGTCGGTCAGCTTCGGGATCACCGTGTACCCGGTGCGCGCGAAGTCCTTGGCAGACACCGAAGTCGTCACGCTGTGCTTGCCGTCCGAAGCGGTCAGCACGTAGTCCTGCACCGGGGCGCCGTTTTCCGCGACCGTCGGGTTCCAGGTCGCGTACAGCTGCCCGGACACCGAGAAGGTGCCGATCCGCGTCGGGGCCTGCGGAGCGGACGCGCCGTCGATCCGGCGGTTCAGCACCGAACGGTGGCCCGGTTCGATCCCCGCGTTGTCCACAATGGACTTAGGCGCGGCGGCCGGGTTGTTCAGCAGGTGGTTGCCGGACGTGATGACGCCCTTCTTGTTGCCGTCCGGATCGCCCTGCTCCCAGTAGTTGCCGGAGATGACGGTCGGGTCGTTGTTGCCGAGCGAATCGCGGTAGTCGACGTGCGTGGAGGCGACGTTGGCGTACGCCGCGTGGTAAAGCACGTTGCCGGAAACGGTTTCGTAGGTGCATCCGTTGTCGGTGTAGACCGATTTCCCGAGTCCCCACTGGTCGTAGATGACGTTCCCGGTCACCTTCTCGCCCTCGGCCTGCGACGGGCCGGTGATGCCCTGGGTGTAGATGCCGCCGCCGTCGTCCAGCGAAAGCATGTAGTCGTGGATCAGGTTGTTCGACACCACGTTGTTGCGCGAAACGTTCGGCGTCGCGGGCTGCTTGATCTTGTCCGGCCAGCCGCCCCAGCCCATCGAAATGCCGGAGTACGCCACGTGGTCGATCTGGTTGTGCGACACGACATTGTCCTGCGAATACCCGTTGACGATCGGGACCCCGCCGGTGAATTCGCGCGGCATGCCGTACAGGTGGGTGTTGGTCACCTTGACCCGCGCGGTCAGGTCCGCGCCCGCCGCGTTCGGCTTGCTGACCCCGCCGATTTCGACGCCGTTGCCGGAGATGTCGGTGAACACGCTGTCGGACACGGTGCTGTCCTGCGCGCCTTCGCCGAGGTCGAGCCCGGCCGCGCCGAGGTGTGCGAAGACGGTGTCGGTGAACTCGATCCGGTGCCCGTGCGACATCGAGACGTTGCCGGGTTCCTTCGTCCAGTCCGCGTACGGGCAGGTGCCGCCGGGCGTGAACTGGCACAGCCCCTGCGTGGCCCAGCCGCGTTCGCCGGTGATCCGGTAGCCGGCCTGGATTTCGGAGAAGCCTTCCGGCGACGACGGTTCCAGCCAGGTCGCGTAGGAGAACTGGATGCCGCGGAACGAGATGTCGTGGATCGGCGCTTCGGCGGTGCCGCGGCCGTCCACCAGCTTCTCCAGCGCGGGCATCTCGACGTCGGCCCAGTGCGGGTTCTCGCCCTTGCGCGGCAGGTAGTACACGGTGTGCGCGGAGCGGTCGAGGTACCACTCGCCGGGGGTGTCCAGCAGCTCGAACGCATTCTCCACATAGGACGGCTGGCGTCCGTTGGTGAGATCGCCGGGGCCGACCATGTTGACCGAACGGCCGGGGATGTCGGCGAACATCACGCGCCGGGTCGAGTTGTCCCAGCACGGCTGCGCCATGGTGATCGTCGTGCCCTGCGCCGAGGCGATCGGGCAGCGCGGCTCGGTCCACTGGCCGAGGCCGTTGCGCTCGACGTTCCACAGCTCCTCGCCGCTGGTGTAGACCAGCTCGAGGTCGCTCGGGTTCCGCCAGTGCGCCATGGTGTCCGCGGAGGCGGTGTATCCGGTGTCGGTCGCCTTCACGCTGACCGGGAGCCGGCCGGACGCCCGCTGCGCGCGGACACCGTCGACGTACAGCTGGCGGGTGTTGTCCAGCCCGGCGGGCGCGGGCGCGGAGTAAAGCCCCGGCCGCCCGGCGACCGGACGCCAGCCGGTGACCTGCTTGCCGCCGCTGACCACGGTGCCCGGCGAGCCCTGCCAGACGACCCGGTGGCCGTTCGTGCCGGAATCGGCCGCGTCGAGTTGCAGCGGTTTGTCGAGCCGGTAGGTGCCGGAGGCGACGTGCACGGTCAGGTCGGAATGCAGGTGCGCGGCGCGTTGCCGGACCAGCTGCTGGGCGCGGGGGAGCGTGCGCACCGGCGACCAGGCGGCCCCGGACCCGGAGTCGTTGCCCCACGGCGAGACGTACACGTCCTGGCTGCCCGGCCACGCCGCGGCCGCGCCGGCGGGCAGCAGCGCGGTCGCCGCCACCACCGCCGCGGCCAACCCGAGGGAGCGCGCTGGTCTGAGCTTCATCCGGGACCTCCGTGTTCGCCAGTGAACGACGCGAGCCTGCGCCGCAAGAAAGATAGGATCTATTGTCGACCGTGTCGAGAGGTCGCGAGCGAATATTCCCGGCATTCACGGTGGTGAACAGGGGTGGTCCGGTCGGCGGGTTCCGTCCCGGTTAACGGGCATTGATCTGATGAATCATTGCTGACCCCGGTTCGGCGCGCGTACAACGAAGCGATCCCCGGGAGAGGTGGTCGCGATGAAGCGAAGTCGGATCGGTGTGCTGGCCGCGGCGGCAGCGGTGCTCTTCGGATCGCTGGCCGGAACGGCCGCGGCGGACAGCCAGTCGGTCGAGTCCTGGACGCCGGTGGCGAGAACGCCGCCGATGGGCTGGAGCAGCTGGAGCGCGCTGCGCCGGAAGTTCACCGAAGAGACGATCAAGGCGCAGGCCGACGTCATGCACGACCAGCTCGCCAAGTACGGCTACCGGTACCTCAACATCGACGCGGGCTGGAACGACCACGTCGACGAGTTCGGCCGGGTCGCGGCGGACCCGAAGAAGTTCCCGAACGGCGTCGCCTCGCTGGCCAGGTACCTGCACCAGCGCGGCCTGAAATTCGGCATCTACCTGGTGCCCGGCGTTCCGGCGCAAGCGGTCGCGGCCGATTCGCCGATCGAGGGCACGCCGTACCGCGTGCACGACATCGTCATGCCCGGCGCGGGCAACACCGCGGACGACAAATCCGCGAAACTCGACTTCGGCAAGCCCGGCGCGGCCGCGTACGTCCGCTCGCAGGCGCGGCAGCTGGCCTCGTGGGGCGTCGACTACATCAAAATGGACTTCGTCGGCCCCGGCGGCGGAAAGATCCCCGCGGACAACCGCGAGGACATCCGGCAATGGCACGCGGCGATCCAGGCCACCGGCCGCCCGATCCACTTGGAACTGTCCAATTCGCTCAGCATCGCCGAGGCCGCGACCTGGCAGCGCTACAGCAACGGCTGGCGGATCGAGGGCGACATCGAGTGCTACTCGCACTGCGTCGGCCTGACGAACTGGGATGTCCGCGTCAAACTGCGCTTCGCCGACGCTCCCAAGTGGACGCAATTCGCGGGTCCGGGCCACTGGAACGACCTGGACTCGATCGAGGTCGGCAACGGCGAAGCGAACGGCATCACCCCGGACGAACGGCAGAGCGTCATGACGCTGTGGGCGATCGAAGCCTCGCCGCTGCTGCTCGGCACCGACCTGACCAAACTCGACCCGGACGACCTGAAACTGCTCACCAACCGCGAGGTGCTGGCTGTCGACCAGGCAGGACGGCCGGCGCGTCCGGTCTCGCAGGCGACCCAGCAGCAGGTGTGGTTCAGCCCCGACGGCCACGGCGGCGTGACGGTCGCGCTGTTCAACCTGGGTTCGACGGAAGCCCCGGTGACCGCGTCCTGGGCGGACCTGGGACTGCACGGCCCGGCGGCAGTGCGGGATCTGTGGACGCATCGGAACCTGGGCGTGAGCCGGGACAGCTTCACCGCGACGCTGGCACCGCACGCTTCGCGGCTGCTGCATTTGGTTCCGCGGCACCACTGAGCCCAACGTCCGTGAGGGAGCCATTCACGGACTCTGATTCCCCCAGGGTTCCCTTCACGGACCGCTGGGGAAGAAGCTCCGGAGGCACCCGGGCGGGGTGCCTCCGGAGCGCTTCGGCGTGCGCGCACCCGGTCCGGGCACGGTCGGTGGCGAGGCTCGCCGGGGCGCCGCCGTTCGGGTGCGAGGGCTGTTCATCTCAGCGTGTCGGCCGGCTCGCGTTCCGTTCACCCGGTTCATCTGGCACTCTGGACCCCGTGTTGCGGCTTGCAGGTGCACGGCTGCTCGACGATCGGGACTATCCGGCGGTGCGCGCTGCACTCGCCGCCGACCCGGTGGGCAGCTGCATGGTCAGCGCCCGGGTCGAGGCGGCCGGTCTCGACCCGTGGCGGCTCGGTGGCGAGCTGTGGGCGGCCGATTCCCGTCCGGTGCGCGCCGGACGGCTCACCGGGCTGTGCTTCGCCGGGCCCAACCTGATCCCGTTGCGCGGCAACGCTTCGGCGCTGCGGTCGTTCGCCGACCGGGCTCTGCGTCGCCAGCGCACCTGCTCCTCGCTCGTCGGTCCGGCGCCGCAGGTGCTCGGGCTCTGGGACGAGCTGTCGGCGGAATGGGGACCGGCCCGCGAAGTGCGCGGCGACCAGCCGCTGATGGCGCTGGAAGGCGACCCGCTCGTGCCCGCCGATCCGCAGGTCCGGACCGTCCGCCCGCACGAACTGGACCGCTACCTGCCCGCGGCCGTGGCGATGTTCATCGAGGAGGTCGGCGTCGACCCGCGCGCCGGCGACGGCGGGGCCAGCTACCGCGCCCGGGTCAGCGAGCTGATCTCCACCGGCCGCGCGTTCGCCCGGTTCGAGGACGGCGAGGTCGTGTTCAAGGCCGAGATCGGCGCGATGTCCGCGCGGGTCGGCCAGATCCAGGGCGTGTGGGTGCACCCGGACCGGCGCGGCAGCGGGCTCGGCACCGCGGGCACGGCGGCGGTGGTGAATCGCCTGGTCCACGGCCTCGGCCGGACCGCGAGCCTGTACGTGAACGGGTTCAACGCGCCCGCGCTCGCGGCGTACCGGCGGATCGGGTTCCAGCAGGTCGGCCAGTACGCGACGGTGCTGTTCTGAGCTGGCTGCGCCGCGGCCGGACGAGGTCGTAGGCTGGGGACATGTCCGTTCGCGCCCCGTTGAAGCCCGGTGTCCAGACGCCGCGCCGTGCCGTCCCCGCCGACATCGCCCGCCCCGAGTACGTGGACCGGCCGGCGCCGAAACGGGACACCGGCAACGGAGTGCGCACGCCCGAGGTCATCGAGGCGATGCGGGTCGCGTCGAAGATCGCCGCGCAGGCGCTCGAAGAAGGCGGCAAGGCGGTCAAGCCGGGCGCGACGACCGACGACATCGACAAGGTCGTGCACGAGTTCCTGCTCGACCACCACGCGTACCCGTCCACGCTCGGCTACCGCGGCTACCCGAAGTCGTGCTGCACCTCGCTGAACGAGGTGATCTGCCACGGCATCCCGGACTCGACCGTGATCGAGGACGGCGACATCTGCAACATCGACGTGACCGCCTACATCGGCGGCGTGCACGGCGACACCAACGCGACCTTCCTCGCCGGCGACGTCTCCGAGGAGGTGCGCCTGCTGGTCGAGCGCACCCGCGAGGCGACCGCACGCGCGATCAAGGCGGTCCGCCCCGGCCGTCAGCTCAACGTGATCGGCCGGGTGATCGAGGCGTACGCGAAGCGCTTCGGCTACGGCGTGGTCCGCGACTTCACCGGCCACGGCGTCGGCCCGGCCTTCCACACCGCGCCGACGGTGCTGCACTACGAGGAGCCCTCGGTGCAGACGCTGATCGAGGAGGGCATGACCTTCACGATCGAGCCGATGATCACGCTCGGCACCATCGACTACGACCTGTGGGACGACGACTGGACGGTCACCACGAAGGACAAGAAGTGGACCGCCCAGTTCGAGCACACCCTCGTGGTGACGGCTGACGGCGCGGAGATCCTGACGCTGCCGTAGGGGGTGTCGTGAGTGTTGATCCCGGTTCTAACCGGGATAAGCACTCACGAGGCCCGAACCGGATCTCCCGCTCACAACTCCTCGGCCCGCGCGATCAGCTCGTCCAGGAACCCGGCCGCTTCGGCGGCCGCCCGGTCGGCGTCGCGGGCTTCGATCGCGTTCACCAGCTCCCGGTGCCGGATCTCCTCCGCGTGCTCCGGATTGTCCGAAGTGGACGCCACGCTCGCGGTGATGGCTTCCATCAGTCCGCGGTACAGCTCCAGCAGCAGCCCGTTGTGCCCGCAGCGGACCACGACCTGGTGGAACTCCGCGTCGCTGCGGGCGAAATCGTCGAGGCGGCCTTCGTCCCAGTCGGTGTCGCGCCGGTTGAGGAGGACCCGCAGCTCGGCCAAGTCCTCGTCGGTGCGCGCGGTCGCCGCCAGCCGGGCGCCCTCGACCTCCAGCAGCCGCCGGACGTGCAGCACCTCGCGCAGTTCCGTCCCGCACAGGCGGCGGATCGCGCCGGACACTTCGCTCGTCGCGCGCACGTACGTGCCGTCGCCCTGGCGGACTTCCAAGATCCCGGTGTGCGCCAGCGCGCGCACGGCCTCGCGGACCGTGTTGCGCCCGACGCCCAGCTGCGCGGACAGCTCCGGCTCGGTCGGGATCCGGTGCCCGATCGGCCATTCTCCGGCGGTGACCGCCTCGCGCAGCTGCTCGATGACTTGGTCGACGAGTCCGGCGCGGCGGGTGGTGGCCAACGGCACAGCCTGATCCCTTCATCCAATCATCCTATGTATGGAATAGTAGCGCACATGCCCGCCGATTCCCCCGATTCCGCAGCCGTGTCCACCGCCACCTATTCCGACCGGCTCGAGCTCGAGCTGGAAGGCAGCCTCGAGGAGGAGGTGCCCGCCGGTCGCCGGCCGGGCGTGGTGGCAGGCGGCGTGCTGCTGGCGATCGCGGTGGTGCTGACGGCGATGAACCTGCGGCCGGCGATCACGAGCGTCGGCCCGCTGCTCGCGGAAATGCGCGGCACCCTCGGCGCGTCCGCGGTGTGGGCGAGCATCCTCACGACCCTGCCCGGCCTGTGCTTCGCCGGGGCCGGCCTGGCCGCGCCCGTGCTGTCGCGCCGTCTGGGCATCGGACCGGCGATCGGCCTGGCGCTGACCGTGCTGACCGCGGGCCTGGTGGTGCGGGTGCTCGACGGACCGTACGTCGTGCTCGGCGGCACGCTCGTCGCCACCGCCGGGATCGCGCTGGTCAACGTGCTGATCCCGGTGGTCATCAAGGATTCGTTCCCGGCCCGCGTCGGGCTCATGACCGGCGTCTACACCGCGGCGCTGCAGGGCGGCGGCGCGGCGGGTTCCGCGCTGAGCCCGCCGCTGGAATCGGCCCTCGGCGGCTGGCGGGCCGCGCTCGGCAGCTGGGGCGTGCTGTCGGCGATCGCGCTGGTCGCGTGGCTGCTCGCGGCGCGCGGCACCGGCCGTCCGCCGCGTCCGGCCGCGGGTTCGGCTCCCGCCCGGTCGCTGATGCGCAGCCCGCTGGCGTGGATCGTCACGATCTTCTTCGGCTTGCAGTCGTTCATCGCCTACGTCGTGATGGGCTGGCTGCCGCAGGTGTTCATCGACGCGGGCGTGAGCAAGGCCGACGCCGGCCTGCTGCTCGGCCTGATCTCGGTGATCGCGGTGCCGATCAGCCTGGTGATCCCGCCGATCGCGGCGCGGCAGAAGAGCCAGAGCCCGTGGATCGTCGGAATGGGCGTCTTCGGCGCGGCCGGCATGCTTGGTTTGGTCATCGCGCCCGGGTTCTCGCCGCTGCTGTGGAGCCTCCTGCTCGGCATCGGGATGAGCGTGTTCTCGCTGGCCCTGACGGTGATCGCGCTGCGAGCCCGCACCGGAGCCGAAACGGCGCGGCTGTCGGGAATGGCGCAGGGCTTCGGCTACCTGCTGGCGGCGGTGGGCCCGTTCGTCTTCGGCCTGCTGCACGACGCGACGGGCAGCTGGACGGTGTCGCTGATCGTGCTGCTGGTGGTGATGGTGACGCAGATGGTCTTCGGCGCACTGTCGGGGCGGCGGCGCTTCGTCTGACGAGGTTTCGTGAGTGTTCAAGCCGATTCGCCCCGGCTTGAACACTCACGCACCTGTCAGTTCAGCGCTGCCAGGAACGGCTCGGGCAACTGCCCGGTGCGCCGCACGTCGTCCAGTGCGGCCACCGCTACCGCGAGGCATTCCGCGGTCCATTCGGCCGGCTTCGCCCGCAGTTCCTCCAGCAGCGCCGCTGTCGCGGCCGTAGTCCCGAGTTCGGCTCGCCGCGCCGCGAACATCAGCTCGAGATCCGTGACCTCGCTCCAGCGAGCGGCCAATTCCTCCGCCGGCACCACGATTTCCCCGGCGATCATGTCCGTCATGTCAGTCCCCGCACCTCCGCGGGAACCCTAACAACGCGAGATCCTTGTTACCCGATTCGGGAATCGCTCCACTCTGGGTAGCGCCGGAGTCAGTCCAGCGGCAGATTCAGCAGCGCGTTCTCCACCAGTTCCGGCATCGCCGGGTGGATCCAGTACTGTCCGCGAGCCATCGACCGCGCGTCGAGGCCGAAGCTCATCGCCTGGATGAGCGGCTGGATCACCGTCGACGCCTGCGGTCCGATGATGTGCGCGCCCAGCAGCTGGCCGGTCGCCGGGTCGGCCAGCAGCTTCGCGAAACCGGTGGTGTCCTCCATCGCCCAGCCGTAGGCGATGCCCGCGTAGTCCTGCTTCGAGACCACAAAGGACAGTCCGCGTTCGGTCGCCTGCGCCTCGGTCAGCCCGACCGACGCCACCTGCGGCGAGGTGAACACCGCGTGCGGCACGAAGCGGTGGTCGGCCTGGATCCGGTCGTCCGGGTGCAGCAGATTGTGTTGCACCACCCGGGCTTCGTGGTTCGCGACGTGCTTCAGCTCCAGCGGCGACGAGATGTCCCCGAGCGCGTAAATGCCTTCGACGGACGTCTGCTGGTAGTCGTCCACCACGACGTGCCCGCGTTCGGTGGTGGCGACGCCGGTCGCGCCCACGTCGAGCAGATCGGAGTTCGGCTTGCGGCCGGTGGCGACCAGGATCAGGTCGGCCTCGACCGTCTCCGCGCCCTGCGGGCCTTCGAGGTCCAGCGCGACCCCGGTGTCCGTGCGGCGCGCGCGGACCGTCTTGCGGTCCAGCCGGACGTCGAACCGCTGCGAAGCCAGTTCGGTGAACCGGGCGCTGACGTCCGCGTCCTCTTGGCGCAGCAGCGCGCCGGAACGGTTGACCAGCGTGACCGCCACGCCGAACGACGCGAAGACGTGCGCGAACTCGGCCGCGATGTACCCGCCGCCGAGGACGACGATCCGCTGCGGCAGGTCGTCGAGCCGCATGATCGTGTCGGAGGTGTAGTAGCCGGTGTCGGCCAGTCCCGGCACGTCCGGGATCACCGGGCGCCCGCCCGCGGCGAGCACGAACTTCTCGGCGGTGACGACCTCGTCCGGGCGGCCGTCGGGGAAGCTGACGCGCAGCTGCCTCATCCCGGTGAACCGGCCTTCGCCGCGGTAGACGTCGACGTTGCGGTTGTCCTCGTGGTTCTCGCGGTACTCCGCGCCGCCCTCGGCGATCGGGTCGATCCGGCCGAAGATCCGGTCCCGGATGTCCGGCCAGCGCACCGCGGTGAGCTGCTCGTCCACGCCGAGGCGCGAGCTGCCCGCGGGCGTCGCGGCGACGTCGGCGGCGTAGACGAACATCTTCGTCGGGATGCAGCCGACGTTCAGGCAGGTCCCGCCGAACACGCCCTTCTCGACGATGGCCGTCCGGAGGTCGGCGAACTCCGGCCCGAGGATCGAATTGCCCGATCCGGTCCCGATGATCACCAGGTCGTAGTGCGGCACGGCGGTCCTTCCCGAAAGCGGTCTGCTGCCAGCCTAGTCAACTCCGGTACCCCGCCCGGGTGTTCCCGGATCACTCGCCGTTGGCTGTGAAGTGCATCCGGTCGACCGGCGACTTCCACGCCCCGCCCCACTGCCAGCCCGCCGCGGCGAACGCGCGTACGACCGGGCCGCCGGCGGTGACCATCCCCGGCCGCACCTTCGCGCGGTCGAGGTAGGCGGACGCCAGCTCCGGGAGGACGAGATCGTCCTTGGTGTAGGGATTGCAGAACGGATTGACGTCGACCGCGAGCCCGTACGCGTGCGCGGACCAGTTCTTCTGCCCGCGCATCGGACGGCAGACGAACGCGCTGGTGTCGTTGCCGTCGCCGGTCGGCGGAGCGCCGAGTTCGGCGGGGGAGGTGATGCGCATTTCCTCGATCGGGAACTGCTGCGCGTACAGCTCGCTGAACGCCTTGACCACCGCTGCCGCGGCGTCCTTGCGGACCAGCAGCTCGCCGGTGTGCGCGCGATGATCGAAGCCCCAGAAGGAAAGCGTGACGTACCGGAGGTCGGCCGCCGATACCGGACAGGCGGCCTGCCAGGTGCTGCGCTTGAGCACGGCGTCGGGTACTTCGGCGATCTTCGCGGTGTACGTCGTGCTGGCCGGCGGTGGGAGGAAGTCCTGGGTCGGCAGCGAACGGTTCACCAGTTCGGGTGGAGTCGGCTGGATCTGGCCGAAGCCGTCCGGGCGCAGCGGCAGCGGACGAGCACCCACCTGCCAGGTGACGACGGGCACGCTCGTCGCTGTCCGAGTTGCCGGAAGTGTCGGGCTGGGCGGTGCCGACGGCGCGGTCAACGGGCTCGGCGGGGGTGCCGCGGGAGTGCCGCTGGCACATCCGGCCAGCAGAAAGCCGATCATTGCGCCGGCCGTCGCGGCTGTTTTCCGTCGCATGACTCCAGCTAAGCGAATGCGCTCGGGGCAGAAAGAGTCCACCCGTTCCAGTGACACCGTTTTGGGCTTGGCCCGATTAGGGTAATCGCGGCCGTGTGTGCACGCGCCGGAGTCGGTTGATTCCCGAGCGCGTCCAGGCCGTGCCGTCGTAGTGCCGATGAAGGGAAAACCCATGCCCGCGAAGTTCCGTCGTCCGGTCCTGCTCGCGGCGGGGACGCTGCTCGCCGCCGCGATCGCGGTCCCGGTCGGTTCGGCCTGGGCGACGCCGTCGTCCGATCCCGGTTCGCACGCCCAGCCCCGCATCGTCGGCGGCAGCGAAGCTTCGCTGGCCGACCACCCGTACGCGGTGTACCTCACCGACCAGAGCGGTTCGCAGTTCTGCGGCGCGGTGATCGTGAGCCCGTCCGCGGTGGCGACCGCCGCGCACTGCGCGAAAGCCGTGCCGAAGTCGTCGGTCCGCGTGGTGGCCGGCCGCCAGGACAAGCGCAGCAGCGACGGCGTGGAACTCGGTGTCTCGCGGGTCTGGGTGAACCCGGACTTCAGCGACCCGACGAAGGGCGACGACATCGCGGTCCTCACCGTGCGCGGGCGGCTGCCGTATCAAGCGGCGAAGCTCGCGGGCAAGGACGACCAGACGCGGTACGCGGAAGGCACGCGGGCGACCGTGCTCGGCTGGGGACGGCTTTCCGAAGGCGGGCAGCGGTCGGACGTGCTGCGCAGCGCCGACGTGCCGCTGGTCAGCGACTCCGCCTGCAAAACGGCCTACGACACCTACGACCCGGCGAGCATGGTGTGCGCCGGCTACCCGCAAGGCGGACAGGACGCCTGCCAGGGAGATTCCGGCGGCCCGCTTGTCGAGGGCGACACGCTGGTCGGCATCGTGTCCTTCGGCGACGGCTGCGGAAAACCGGGCAAGCCCGGCGTGTACACGCGGGTTTCGCAGTTCTCCGACGACATCGCGGCGCAGTCCCAGCCGCGGCTGCTCGGCTGAGCTGTGTTAAGCAGGTGGCGTGACGACTCTGCACCGCGCCGCCGGGCCGGACCTCGCCGCTGCCGATCTCTACGGGATTCTCCGGCTGCGGTCGGACGTGTTCGTGGTGGAACAAGACTGCGTGTACGCGGACATCGACGGGCTCGACCTGCTTCCGGAGACGGAACATCTGTGGCTGACTTCCGGCCCGGAGGTCGTGGCCTGCCTGCGCGTCCTGGCCGAGCCGGGCGGCGGGCGGCGCATCGGGCGAGTGGTGACCGCGAAATCGGCGCGCGGGCAGGGGCTGGCGGCGCGGCTGATGGAGGCCGCGCTGGACGGGGCGACGGGGGAGTTCGTGCTGGACGCCCAGACTTACGCGCAGAAGCTGTACGCGCGGTTCGGGTTTGTCGCTGAGGGCGAGGAGTTCCTCGAGGACGGGATTCCGCACGTCACGATGCGCCGTCCGGCCTGATCGCAGGGTTGGCGGCGCGGTGATCGCGGTGGCGTACGTCCCGAGAACGCTCACCGCCGGGCTAGCTGCGGGGAGCGGTCGCCGCGATCACCTTCACCGCGCGGTCGACGTCCGCCTCGGAGAGGTCCGCGCGGGCGGTGAGCCGCAGCCGGGAAACGCCGTCCGGCACGGCGGGCGGTCGGAAGCACCCGACCTGGATTCCTTGCTCCGCACAGGCTTCCGCCCACGCGGCGGCCGCTTGCGGCGACGGCGTCCGCACGGCGACGATGGCGGCTTCCGGGAGATCGACCGGCAGACCGGCGTTCTTCAGTCCCATCGCGAGGTTTCCGGCGTTCTCGACGACCTTTGACGGCAATTCCGGTTCGGATTTGAGCACCTGCAACGCAGTTAACGCGGCGGCAGCGCTGGCCGGCGCGAGCGCGGTGTCGAAGATGAAGCTGCGCGCGGTGTCCACGAGATGCCGGATCACGCGGCGCGGGCCCACGACGGCACCGCCTTGTGCGCCGAGGGCGTGGGAAAGCGTCAGCGTGGTGACGACGTCCGGTGCCGACGACAGACCGGCGGCATGCACCGCGCCCCGGCCGCCTTCGCCGAGGACGCCGAAACCGTGCGCGTCGTTGACGACCAGCGCGGCACTGTGCGCACGACAGATTTCGGCGAGTTCGCCCAGCGGCGCGAGTTCGCCGTCTGAGGAGAAAACCGAGTCCGTGACAACGATCGCCCGCGGTTTGCGGCGCGTGGCCAGCGCGTGCTTGATCGCCGACGGAGACGCGTGATCGACGGCCGCGATGTCCGCACGGGACAGTCGGCAGCCCTCGACCAGCGAGGTGTGGACGTATTTGTCGGTGACGATTGCCGATTCGGACCCGGACAGGGCTGTTACCGCGCCGAGGTTGGCGGTGAATCCGGAGGAGAACACCAGCGCCGCCTGAGCTCCGCAGAACCGGGCAAGCTCGTGTTCGAGCTCCGCGTGGAGTTCGGTCGACCCGGTGAGCAGCCGCGATCCGGTAGCCCCGGCCCCCCAGCGCAACGCGGCAGCGGCGGCTGCTCCGGCGACGCGCTTGTCGCGGGCGAGGCCGAGGTAGTCGTTGCCCGCGAGGTCGAGCAGAGAATGCTGCACGGGCCGCGGGTTCATCCGGCGGGAGAGACCGGCTTCCGCACGCCGCTGGCCTTCGGTTTCAAGCCAGTCGAAGACGTTCTCAGGCAGCAGCGGCGGAGTGTCAGTCACCAAGGCAGTGTCGCATCCGGCGGGGTGACGTGTTTGCGGCCCCCGCCTCGAGAAGTGCGGGAAGCGGGGCGGGGCAACGGAAACCCGGGTGGGGTGGTGACTTTGGGCCTGGTTGGGGGTGAGTGGCGGGTTCGGGGGCGGTCGTTGTGCCGGGGTGTGCGGCTTTCGGGCGGTCGGCTTGGCGGAGGTGGTCCAGTGGGGGATTTGCCTGCTCAGCGGCAGCCGTTGTGCCAGAGGGCGAGCCTCCTGTTCGTCGGCGGTCGCTGTGGTGGAGTGACTTTCGGGGCGGGGCCGAGGGCTGGAGTGCTGTTCAGTGACGACTGCTGCGTCGGGACGCGGCTTTCGGAGGTGAGGGCTGCAGTAGGCAAGACTCCCGCTCAGCGACCGCCGCTGCGTTGGCGAGCGGAGGAGACTGCTGCTCGATGACGGCTCGTCTGCCGGAGGCGTGAACTGATGGCGGCGCGAGGCCCCTGCTCGGTGACGGCTCTGCCGGGTGTGGGCTGATGATGGTGCGAGATCCCTGCTGAGTGACGGCTCGTCTGCCGGGGTGTGGGCTGGCGGCGGCACGAGGCCCCGCTCGGTGATGGCTGCTCTGTCTGGGGTGTGGGCTGGGGACTCCGCTCGGCGACGGCCCCGGTGCCGACGAGCGGCTTCAGGGTCCGGTGACCGTCGCGGGCCGATGGTGAGCCCGGGCTTGTCCGTTGTGGTGTGCGGCGCAGCGGGCGAAACATGTCCGGAAACGGAGAACGGCCCCGCCGAAGCGGGGCCGTTCTTCAGGAATCACTCAGGCGTCGTGTCCGCGGCGCGGGCCGCGGCTCGGGCGCTGAGGGCGACCGGAGCCGCTGCCGAAGCGCGACTGCTGGCGGCTTCGGCTGTAACCGCCACCGCCGCGGTTCTCGCGGGAGCCGTAACCACCTTCGCGTGCGTAGCCGCCTTCGCGACCGCCCTCACGTGAGTAGCCGCCCTCGCGACCGCCTTCACGCGAGAAGCCGCCCTCGCGTGCGTAGCCGCCTTCGCGGGGGCTGCGGCCCTCGTACGAGCCGCGGTTGTAACCACCCTCGCGGGGAGCGCGGTCATCTCGCGAGCCGTAGCCGCCGCGGCTGCCTTCGCGCGAACCGCGGTAGCCGCCGCCTTCGCGCGGGCCTCGGAAGCTTCCGCGGTCGCCGCCGAAGCCGCGGCCGCCCGAGCGGCGCGGGGATTCCCGGCGACGCTCCACCACCGGCTCGCCGCTCGGCTCGCGGGCGCCGGTGATGCGGGACAGTTCCTCGTCCCCGGTGCGGATCATCGTGGTCTCGGCGCGCACGCCGGCCCGGTCGGTCATCCGGCGGACGGTGCGCCGCTGGTCGTGCGTCACCAGGGTGACGACGATGCCGGACGCGCCCGCCCGGGCGGTGCGGCCCGCGCGGTGCAGGTAGTCCTTGTGGTCCGCGGCCGGGTCGACGTGCAGCACCAGGGAGATGTTGTCCACGTGGATGCCGCGCGCGGCGACGTCGGTGGCGACCAGCACCGCCGCGTGGCCTTCCTTGAAGTCGGCGAGGACGCGGTTGCGCTGGCCCTGGGTCTTGCCGCCGTGCAGGGCCACCGCGTGCACGCCGCTCTCGCGCAGCCGCTCGGTGAGCCGGTCGACGTGGTGCTTGGTGCGGACGAACATGATCGTGCGGCCCTCGCGGGCGCCGATCCGGGTGATGATGTCCTGCTTGTCCGCGTGCGAGACCTGGAACAGGTGGTGGTCCATCGTGGTGACGCTCGCGGTCGACGGCGCGACCGAGTGCGTGACCGGGTCGGCCAGGTACTGCCGGACCAGCTTGTCGACGTCGCCGTCGAGCGTCGCGGAGAACAGCAGCCGCTGCCCGCCGGGCGGGGTCAGGTCCATGATCTCGCGGACCTGCGGCATGAAGCCCATGTCGGCCATCTGGTCGGCCTCGTCGAGCGCGATGAAGTTGCAGTCGCCGAGCGAGGCGGTGCCCTGGCGGACGTGGTCCGACAGCCGTCCCGGGGTGGCGATCAGCAGGTCGACGCCTCGGGCGAGCGATTCCGCCTGGCGGCCGAACGACATGCCGCCGACCGCGGTGCGGCACCACAGGCCGAGGGACTTGGCGAGCGGGGTCAGCGAGTCGGCCACCTGCATGGCCAGTTCGCGGGTCGGCACCAGCACGAGCGCGCGGGGGCGCTTCGGGCGGGCCTTGCCGCCGTCGAGCCGGGCCAGGATGGCCAGGCCGAAGGCCAGCGTCTTGCCGGACCCGGTCTGGGCGCGGCCCAGCACGTCGCGGCCGGCCAGCGCGTCCGGGATGGTCGCGGACTGGATCGGGAACGGCGCGTCGATGCCCGCCTCGGACAGCGCCCGCAGCAGCGGCTCGGGCAGGCCCAGCTGGGCGAAGGTCTTCACGGCGGGGGTTTCCACCGTGTCGTCGTGGAGAACGTCTCCACCGGCAGGCCGGTGCCGCGGCTTGCGCTCGGGGCGGCCCGCGCGGGAGCGGGCGGACTGGCCGGAGTCGTACGTGATGGTCACAAATGCCTCTCGGACGTGGCACGTCGCAAGGAGGCCCGGGCTGCCCGCGCGCAGGCAGGGCAAGATGGTGTGGCGATGGGCGTTCACAGGGACGGACCCGGTGCGCCGAGCCATGGCGTGACGCACCGACGGAAATTGCTTCGGATGGCCGCGAGTCCTTCTGCGGACTGTGGAGGCGACGGACACCAACTCATCCACGCCGCCGTTGCGGTCTTGACACACTCTACCTGAGAGAGCGCGGTTGCCCCGCACCCAGGTGCGCGGTTGTGGGCGGGGTCGCAGGTGTGGCCTGCCGCACAGCCGCGGCCCCGCCCCCGCGCTCAGCCGAGACCGGCCGCGGTTTCCAGTTCCCGCACCAGGTCATCGGTGTCGGTGACCTGTTCGGACAGTCCGCGGCTGTGGAACCAGCCGGCGAGGTTCGCGACGTCGCGGGCCAGGAATTCCCGGCCGCGCGGGTTCGCGATCACGTCGACCGCCTGGGGCAGGTCGATCACCATCAGGTGGCCTTCGTGCACCAGGAGGTTGTACGCGGACAGGTCGCCGTGCGCGAGTCCTTGTCCCGCCAGGAGTTCCAGTGCTGACACCGCCTGCCCCCACAAATCGGCCAGCTCGTCCGGTTCGGGACGCAGCTGCGCCAGCCGGGGCGCGGCGGTGCCGTCGGGTTCGCCGAGGAATTCCAGCAGGATCTCGGTGCCGTGCCGCTGCACCGGATACGGCACCGGCGCCCCGATCGTCCACAAGCGACTGAGGACGGCGAACTCCGCCACCGCCCACTGTTCGGCGATCAGGTTGCGGCCGAACGAGGTCCGCCCGGCCATCGCGCGCATCTCGCGGGAGCGGCGCATCCGCCTGCCCTCGAGATAACCCGCGTCGCGGTGGAACAGCTTGTGCTCGTCTGAGCGGTATCGCTTGGCTGCCAGCAGAACTCCTTCTTCTCCGGGAAGGTTGCGGCGCAGCAGATGCACGTCCGCTTCCTTGCCGGTCTTGAGCACGCCGAGATCGGTGTCGACCGCGGCGAGTTCGGTGACCACCCAGTCGGGCCGAGGATGCGGACCTTGGTCGGCGTCGCCCCAGGTGGTCCAGCGGTCGGCGCCGTCGGGCAGTTCGGTTTCGGTGTAGGCGTCCTCGCGAACCTGGGCGAGACGGACGCGCTCGGCTTCGGTAAGCCGCCCCCGGCGGGTCGGGGCGGGCATGTCGTCGTAACGGGGGCGACGGCGCATCCGGCGGTCGGAGTAGTCGGAGGCGTCGGAAAATTCGTCGAAATCGTGCTCGCGCACTGGTGGGTTCTCCTAGATCAGGGTGCCCACCGGGCGAGCGCGTGCTCTAGCCGAGGCGGGCGGGCGGAAGAGGGCAGGACAGCGCCCGGACAATCTCCACGACGCACCTCCCTTGCTTCCGGCAGCCGACGGCTTCCCGCCGGACGGCGACTACCTTGCCGCTCGTTGTGGACTCGCGCAACTGATTTATTTCGCTCCTTCCCGCTGCGGGGGTGTGGGGTTTCTGGTGGTGGCTCGGTGGACGCGGGGTTCTGGTCGGGGAGGGCTTGGTTTGGCGGTTGGAGGACTGAGCTGGGGCATGTGGTGTCTCCCGTCGGGTGGGTGTGGTGTCGAGGGGGTCTTGTCGGGGTTTGTGCGGCGTGCTTGCGTGGTCGGGTGGGTGGAGGGGCTTGGCTCGTGGGTTGGACCGTGGCTGTGCGGCGTGTGAGTGCGGGGTCGGTGGGCGTCTAGTTGGGCTGTGTCCTGTCTCCCGTTGTGTAGGCGCGGTGTCCGGGGGCGTGGCGTGCGGGATGTGCTTGCGTGGTCGGGTAGGTGGAGGGCCTTGGCTCGTGGGTTGGGCCGTGGCTGTCCTGTGCGTGAGGGCGGTGTCGCGGGGCTTCTCGTCCGCCGTTGCCGTGGCTTGTCCGGACGGTCGCGTCGTTGTCCGGGCTGGCGAGGCGGTGTGTTGGGCCGCGGAGCTGGGTTATGTGGTGTCTCCGATCATGGGGGCGTGGTGTCGACGGGGTTCTGGCTGCGGTTTGCGGGACGTCCCTGAGCGGCCACGCGGGCTGGGTGGGCGAGGGGCCGTGGCTCGTGGGTGGGGCCGTGGCTGTCCTGCGGGCGAGTGCGGCGTCGTGGGGCTTGTGGCCCGTCGTTGCCGGGACTTGTCCGCGCGGTTGCGCCGTCCGGGCGGGCGAGAGGGGTGGTTTGGCGGCCCGCTCGTTCAGGCGAGTTATTTCGCGCCTGCCCAGCGGGCGAGTGCGGTGTCGAGGAGTTTCTGGTCGTCGGCTCCCGAACTTGCCCACGCGATTACGCCGTCTGGGCGGACCAGGAGGCTTGGCTCGTCGGCTGGGTCGGCGACGTAGGCGAGGCGGTCGGCCAAGTCGGGGGTTGCGAAGCGGCCGTCGGGGGAGCGGTCGATGAGTACGAAACGGCCGTCGTGGGCGTGGTCGGCCAGGCGGGTGCCGGAGGTCAGTTCTTCGTCTCCGGCGAGCGAGCCGACTGGTTCGGCGGCGTTGTCGGCGACGTCGTAGTGCTGCAGGATTCCGGACGACAGCGCCACGATCCGGTTCATCGCGGCCGGGACCTTGAGCAGTTCGCCGCCGACGATTTTGCGTAGTTGTTCGGTGCGTTCGTCGCCGCGCAGGAGAGCGACTTGGGCGCGGGTCCAGTCGAGTACTGCTGCGCCGATGGGGCGGCGTTCGGTTTCGTAGCTGTCGAGCAGTCCTGCCGGGGCCCAGCCTTGGACGGTCGCGGCGAGCTTCCAGCCTAGGTTCGCTGCGTCGCCGAGGCCGAGGTTCAAGCCTTGTCCGCCTAGCGGGGAGTGGACATGTGCCGCGTCGCCGGCCAGGAAGACGCGGCCGTGCCGGTAGTGCCGAGCCTGGCGGGCGTTGTCGGTGAACCGCGTTGCCCGGCCGTGGATTCCGGTGATGGTCACCGGGACTCCGGTGACGTCGCGGACGGCCTCCTGCAGCTCTTCGACCGACACCGGGACGTCTCGGTCTTCCGGCGGCTGCCGGAAGCGGCTGAGGAAGATGCGGCCGGGGACCGGGCCGTATGCGTAGACGCCGCGCGGTGTCCAGGTCCAGCCGGGGCGCAGGCCGCTCGCGTCTTCGAAGTCGGCGATCGCCTGGTAGCCGGTCATTTCCGGGTCTGTGCCGACGAACTCGATGCCGAGCTGCTTGCGGATGGCGCTCCGCCCTCCGTCGGCCGCGACGAGCCAGGACGCGGTGAGCTCGCCCGCGCTTGTTTGCGCCGTCACGGACTTGTCGGCGGGCTGCACGCCGTGTACTTCGACGCCGCGCCGGAGGTCGACGCCGAGCTTGGCGCAGTGTTCGCCGAGGATCTGCTCGACGGCCTGCTGCGGCACTCCGAGCCCGCCCGACACCGCTCGGTGCGCGGCGAGCACGGGGTCGCTCTGGTCGATCAGGTCGTTGTCGAACAGGAAACCGGCGAAGTGCCCGGCGGCCAGGAACCGGCGGCCACCTCGGGTGGCGGCCTCGACCGTCGGGCCGAATGTGCCGACCGACGCGAGGAATCGCCGCTGCGCCGCCTCCGCCGCGGGCAGCAGGCCGCGCCGGTCGAACAGTTCGGCGCTGGCGACGTTGACCGACCCGGCCTTCACCGTCGGATCCGGCTCCGGCAGCCGGTCCAGCACCGTCACCGCCACCCCGCGCAGCGCCAGCTCCCCAGCGAGGAACAGTCCGGTGGGCCCGGCCCCCGCGACGATCACCTCAGTCCGCTCCATGTTGTGCTCCCCTTTACTCTGTGCCGGACGGCTTAACCAAGTGTGCTTACCGGGTAAGCTTACCAGGTAAAGGTGACACGGAAGGGTGGATCATGCCCAATCGCGGCGATCGAGGCGGGGCGAAGACGCGGGCGCGGATCGCCGAGGTCGCGACCGGGCTGTTCCTGGAGCGCGGGTTCGACGAGGTCACGATCGCCGAGGTCGCCGCCGCGGCCGGGGTGTCCAAGGTGACCGTGTTCTCGCACTTCGAGCGCAAGGAGGACCTGCTCCTGGACCGCCTGCCGGAGGCGATCGGGCTGGTGCGGTCGGCGGTTCGCGAACGGACTGGCGGCGTGGTGGACGCGTTGCGGCAGCTCGCGCTGACGATGCTGGAAGAGGGTCACGTGCTGTCCGGCGTCGCCGGCGACATCGAGCCGCTGATGCGGACGGTCGCGGAGTCGCCCGCGCTGATCGCGCGGCTGCGGGCGTTCGGGTACGAGATGGAAGCCGAGCTGGCTGCCGAGCTCGCCGCGGACGAGCGGTTCTCCGGGGACGCGCCGCTGGTCGCCGCACTGGTGGTGGCGGCTTACCGGACGGTGGCGGTGGAGACGATCCGGCGGCGGCTGGAAGGGGAGGACCTGACTGAGCTGGCGGAGTCGCATCGGGAGCGGTTGATGCGGGCGTTCGACGCGGTGGAGCGCTTGGTCGGCGGGTGAGGCGGACCGCGGCGTCCGGGTGATTTGCCTGGAGCGCGTTCGAGCGAGAGAAGCCTGGCGGGGCCTTCTCGGAAGCCATCAGCCCGGGAAGGTCGGCTGGAAGTCATAGCGGCCGTCGAAGATCCAGAGGGTCTGGGAAGGGGCGACGCTGGAACGCCGGTGCCCAGCGCCGCCTCGAGGTCAGCGGTTGACGAACGCGAGGTGTGCCGCGTCGTAGCGGGCTCCGGCGAAGTTCTCCGGCGCGGCCACCTCCTCGATCGCGGCGAGATCGTCGGTGGTGAGGGTTATGGTCAGGGCCGCGAGATTTTCCTCCAGATACTGCTTCCGTCGCGTGCCTGGGATCGGCACCACGTCCTCGCCGCGCGCCTGCACCCACGCCAGCGCCAGCTGTCCGGTCGTGACCCCCTTCGCGGCGGCCAGTTCCTCGAGTTTCGCCACGATCGCGAGGTTCCGGTCGAGGTTGCCCTCGGCGAACCGGGGCTGGTAGCGCCGCACGTCGTTGTCCGCCATCGTTTCGGTGGTGCGGTAGCGGCCGGTCAGGAAGCCGCGGCCGAGCGGGGAGAACGGGACGATGCCGATGCCGAGTTCGCGGCAGGCCGGCGCGATTTCCGCCTCCAGGTCGCGGGTCCACAGCGACCATTCGCTCTGCAAGGCCGCGATCGGGTGCACCGCGTGCGCGCGCCGGATGGTCTGCGCGCTCGCTTCGGAAAGCCCGAGGTGCCGGACTTTCCCTGCCCGCACCAGTTCTGCCATCGCGCCGACGGTTTCCTCGATCGGCACGTCCGGGTCGACGCGGTGCAGGTAGTACAGGTCGATGTGGTCGATGCCGAGCCGCCGCAGCGAGGCGTCGCAGGCCTGGCGCACGTAGGCGGCGTCGCCCCGGACCTGCGTCGGCTCGCCGAGTCGGTTGGCGATACCGAATTTCGTGGCCAGCACGACCTCGTCGCGGCGGTCGGCGATCGCGCGGCCGATCAGTTCCTCGTTGTGGCCGGAGCCGTAGAAGTCGGAGGTGTCCAGGAAATTCACCCCGAGGTCGATCGCGTGGCGCAGCGTTTCGATCGACTGCGCGTCGTCGGCCGCGCCGTAGCCGTGGCTCATTCCCATGCAGCCCAAGCCTTGCGCGGAAACCGTCAGTCCGCCGAGATTCCGGGTCGGGACGTCGGTCATGGTCGCTCCTTCTGCGCTGGATGCTGTCCCGGGCGACGCTAAGACCTGGAGCGCGCTCCGGGTCAAGCATTAGGCTCGCGGCGGTGGACTACGACGCGGTGATCGTGGGCGGCGGGCACAACGGACTCGTCGCGGCTGCCTATCTGGCCCAGGCCGGACGGTCGGTGCTGGTGCTGGAACGGCGTGCGGAGATCGGCGGGGCGGCGGTGTCGTTCCGCGCTTTTCCCGGCGTGGACGTCCGGCTCTCGCGCTATTCGTACCTGGTCAGCCTGCTGCCGAAGCGGATCGCGGCCGAGCTGGGGCTGGACGTCCGGCTGCGGAGGCGGCGGATGTCGTCCTACACTCCGGCCGGCGACACGGGTCTCCTTGTCGACACGGGGGACGGCGAGCGGACCGGTGCGTCGTTCCGCGCGGTCACTGGGTCCACAAAGGACTATGCGGCGTGGCAACGGTTTTACGCCTCGGCGGCACGGGTGGCGGAGGTGACCTTCGCTTCGCTGACCGAGCCGTTGCCGACTCGCGCCGAGCTGCGGCAACGGATCGGCGACGATGAGGCGTGGGCGACGTTCTTCGAGCGCCCGGCCGGGGAAACGCTGCGCGAGCTGTTCGACGACGACGTCGTGCGCGGGGTGGTGCTCACGGATGCGTTGATCGGCACTTTCGCTTCCGCGGACGACGAGCAGCTCCGGCAGAACCGTTGCCTGCTCTACCACCTCATCGGCAACGGCACGGGCGACTGGGACGTTCCGGTCGGCGGGATGGGCGCGGTCACCGATGCGCTCGCCGACGTCGCCCGTCGCGCTGGAGCGGTGCTGGTCACCGGCGCGGAGGTGCTTTCGGTGACGCCGGATGGCGAAGTTCGTTACCGCCAAGGGGATACGGAACGCGTGGCGGTCGGCGGGCGGGTGCTGGCGAATGTCGCGCCGCGCACGCTCGCCCGGTTGCTCGGTGAAGAACCTGCGGAGTCGCCAGAAGGCGCGCAGCTGAAGGTGAACATGGTGCTGCGTCGGCTGCCTCGGTTACGGGACCGGGCGGTCGATCCGCGCGACGCGTTCGGCGGGACCTTCCACGTCAACGAATCGTTTGCCCAGCTCGAAACTGCCTACCGGGAGGCCGCGGCGGGCCGGATCCCGTCGGTTCCGCCGTGCGAGATCTACTGTCATTCGCTGACTGATCCGTCGATTCTTGGCCCGGCCGAGCGGGCGGCGGGGGTGCAGACGCTGACGTTGTTCGGCTTGCACATGCCGGCGCGGCTGTTCGAAGCGGACAACGACGGGGCGCGGGCGGAGGCATTGCGGGCCACTCTGTCGTCGTTGGACAGCGTGCTCGCGGAGCCGATCGAGGACTGTCTGCTGGCGGATGGGGACGGGGAAGCCTGTATTGAAGCCAAGACGCCGTTGGATCTCGAGGCGGAGCTTGGGTTGCCGCGCGGGCATATTTTCCACCGGGACCTGTCTTGGCCGTATGGCGATGACGAGACGGCTGGGGGCTGGGGGGTTGAGACTGGGTACGAGAGGGTGTTGTTGTGCGGGGCTGGGGCGGTTCGCGGGGGCGGGGTTAGCGGGATTCCTGGGCGTAATGCGGCGATGGCGGTGCTTGGGCGGGGCTGAGTCTTCGGGCTGCTCGTCGCCTGGCGGCGACATTGCGGGCCGGGTGCGGCGGGGCACCCCGAAGCTTGATTGTGCTGACGGTCGGTGGGTGCTTGTCAAGGCGGGAAAGATGCCTTGACAAGCACCCACCGACCGCAGGGAGGCTTCGTATCGGGGTGCGGGGGAGGGGCTGGGTGCACCGATTGTTGGGTGCATCGGGGGCGGTTTCTCGGCCCCGGGGTGGAGTCGGTGTGTTCTGCGGCTGGCTGATCGGGTGGGATTTCCCTCGCCGTTGTGGTCAGTCGGTGAGGAGTTCCAGGGCGTGGTCGCCGGTGCGTTCTACGGTTAGGCCTGCTTTGGTGATTACCCGTACTAGCTGGTCCACAGTGGACGGTTCGCTTCTCGAGGTGGCTAGTACCGCGGCCAGCTTGCCTTTGTAGGCCTTGTTGAAGTGGCTCACTGTGGTGCGGTTGCCGTTGGCGTCTTCGGTGACTACCCGGACGGTGACTGCGTCGGAGCGGAGCTTCGCGAAAGCGGCGTACGTGCCGGAGCGGAGGTCGACTATCAGGCCTTCCACGTCGCGCAGTACTGGTTCCAGGACCGGCTTCCACAGGCCTCTCACGGTGCCCAGTGCGGGAACCGTGTTGCCGCCCGAGAGGCGGTAGGCGGGGATGGGGTCGGTTGCGGCTACGACGCCGAACAGCGACGACGTGACGGCAAGGCGCTGTTGTGCTTTGGCCAGTCCGGCGCGGGTGAAGCTCTTGACGTCGAGCGCGTCGTAGAGGACGCCGGTGTAGCGACGCAGCGCGGGCATCGTCGGGGAGGTCCAGAGCTGGGCGTTGCGGGAGACCTCGTCGGACTGGCGCTCGGAGATCCCCAGCGCGGCGAGGCTCGCCGGGACGTCGGCGGCGAGTTCCACGAGGGCGTCGGCCAATTTGGCGCGCACGGGGTTCAGCTCGGGGAACGACAGCGCGTCCAGGTCCAGCGGCGCGCCCTTGCCGCCGTCGGCCTTGGTTTCTGAAGGGGGGAGGAGCACCAGCACCCCCGGAGCGTAACCGCCGGGTAATCCAGGTGCGGCGGGCGTGTGCCGCTCCTTACTCTGGCCCGCATGGAACTCGCCTGGCGCCCGCTCACGCTCGCCGACGTCGGGGCGGTCGTCCGGCTCTGCACGGTCGCGGAGGAAGCCGACCGCACCGGGGAGCACTGGGACGAGGACGACGTGCGGCAGGAGATGTCCGGCCCGTCGGTCGACCTGCCCGGCGCGAGCGTCGGGGCCTGGGACGGTTCGCGGCTGGTCAGCTACGCCCTGGTCATCCCGCGCGACGCCGCCGAGCCGGTGCACCAGCCGCACGTGGCGTCGCTGACCGACCCGGAGTACCGGACCGACGAGGTCGCTTCGGTGTTGACCGAGTGGCTCGTGCGTACGGCCCGCAGTGTCCACGCTCAGCACTTCCCGGACGCGAAGCTCGAACTCCACGCGGGCGCGCACGAGAACGAGCGCTGGTACCTCTCGCTCCTCGAACGCGGCGGGTTCAAGCAGGAGCGCACCTTCGTGGAGATGCGCGCGGACCTGGCCTCGCTGCCACCGGCGCCGCCGCTTCCGGACGACCTTCCGCTGGCCGCCTGCGAGGAGCGCTACGACGCCTTGGTGCTCGACGCGCGCAACGCCGCGTTCTCCGGGCACTGGGGCAGCACCTGGCTCTCCGCCGACCAGTGGAAACACCGGTTCCGCGACAACAAGGACTTCCGGCCGGACCTGTCGTTCCTCCTCCTTTCGCCGGAACGCGACCGGGTGGTGGCGTTCGTGATGTCGTCGTTCTACGAAGCGGACGCGGCGGCGACCGGCGTGCGGGAGCTGCACGTCAACTACGTCGGCACCCTGGCGGAGGCTCGCGGCCGCGGCCTGGCGTCGGCGCTGCTGGCGCACACCCTCGAAGCCGGTCGCGCGGCTGGCTTCGAGCGGTCGTCGCTGTCGGTGGACATGGACAACACGCACCGCGCGCTCGCGGTCTACGAGCGGTGCGGGTACCGGACGGCCGAGCGCAGTTACGGGTACGTGTTGCCACTCAGCTGACCTCCGTCCGGATCGCTCGCTTCCCGATCGCCGCGCAGGTCGGCTTCGCCCGCGGACCGCGTTCGCCCGCGGCCCGGCTGGTGCGCAGGCCGCACAGGCCGGGCCAGCCGCGATCACCCGGACCGAAGCCGCCTCACCGCATCCTCAATGCGCCCCCTTCCCGGACACGCAGAACACGTTCCCCTCCGGATCCTCCAAAACCGTCCACTCCAGCCCGGGAGCCGAATGGTTCCCCAGCTCCGCCGCGCCCAGCTCCACGAGCCGCCGGACCTCCGCCTTCCGGTCGTCCGCTCCGAAGTCCACGTGGACGCGGTTCTTCCCGGCCCGAGGCTCCGGCACGCGCTGGAACCCCAGCCGCGGCCCGCCCGCGGCGGGGCTCTCCAGCATCACGAACTCGCCGTAGTCCGCCGCCACCGAAACGCCCAGCGCCGCCGTCCAGAACTCCGCCAGCCGCCGCGGCTCGGCGCAGTCGACGGTGATCATGCCCATCTCCAAACCCATGCCCGCACGCTAACCGCGACCACCGACAAAAACCGGGCCCGCCGATAACCCGCATGCGTCGAGGCCGGGGGGTTGACTACTCTGTGCGAAACGTCTAAGGCCCGCTCAGCGCAGGGAGTTCCCAGTGATCACCAGGATGTCGTCGTTGTTCCTCCGCACGCTGCGCGAGGATCCGGCGGACGCCGAAGTGCCCAGCCACCGGCTGCTGGTGCGCGCCGGCTACGTCCGCCGGGTCGCCCCGGGTGGTTACTCGTGGCTGCCGCTCGGCCTGCGGGTGCTGCGCCGCGTCGAGCAGGTCGTGCGCGAGGAGATGAACGCGATCGGCGCGCAGGAGATCCAGTTCCCCGCGCTGCTGCCCCGCGAACCCTACGAGGCCACCAACCGCTGGACCGAGTACGGCGACACCCTCTTCCGCCTCAAGGACCGCAAGGGAGCCGACTACCTCCTCGGCCCGACCCACGAGGAGCTGTTCGCGCTCACCGTGAAGGGCGAGTACAGCTCCTACAAGGACTTCCCGGTCACGCTGTACCAAATCCAGACCAAGTACCGCGACGAGGCGCGCCCCCGCGCGGGCATCCTGCGCGGCCGCGAGTTCGTCATGAAGGACTCCTACTCCTTCGACCTCGACGACGAGGGCCTCGCGCGCTCCTACCAGGCCCACCGCGACGCCTACATCAAGCTGTTCGACCGCCTCGGCATCGAATACGTGATCGTGACCGCCACGTCCGGCGCGATGGGCGGTTCGGCGTCCGAGGAGTTCCTCGCGGTCGCGGAGAACGGCGAGGACACCTTCGTCCGCAGCACCGAATCGGGCTTCGCGGCGAACGTCGAGGCCGTGGTCACGCCCGCGCCCGCCGCCCGTCCGATCGAGGGGCTGCCCGAGGCGCAGGTCCACCACACCCCGAACACGCCGACCATCGAGACGCTCGTCGCGTTCTTCAACGCCGCCGGGCTCGGCCGCGAGTTCACCGCGGCGGACACGCTGAAGAACGTGCTGGTCAAGACGCGTCAGCCGGGTGCCAAGGAGTGGGAGCTGCTCGGCATCGGCGTCCCGGGCGACCGCGAGGTGGACTTCAAGCGCCTCGAAGCGGCGCTCGAACCCGCCGAGGTGGAGCTGCTCGAGGAAGCCGACTTCGCGAAGAACCCGTTCCTCGTCAAGGGCTACATCGGCCCGAAGGCGTTGCAGGAGAACGGGGTCCGCTACCTCGTCGACCCGCGCGTGGTCGAGGGCACGGCCTGGCTGACCGGCGCCGACCAGCGCGACCACCACGTGCTCGACCTGGTCGTCGGCCGCGACTTCACCCCGGACGGCACCATCGAGGCCGCCGAGGTCCGCGAGGGCGACGCCTCGCCGGACGGGCACGGCACGCTCGTCGCCGCGCGCGGCATCGAGATCGGGCACATCTTCCAGCTCGGCCGCAAGTACACCGACGCCTTCGAGGTCGACGCGCTCGGCCCGGACTCCAAGCCGGTCCGGATCACCATGGGCTCCTACGGCGTCGGCGTCTCCCGGCTGGTCGCGGTGCTCGCCGAGCAGAACCACGACGAGCACGGCCTGGTGTGGCCGCGCGAGGTGTCGCCGTTCGACGTGCACGTGGTCATCGCGGGCAAGGACGAGACGGTGCGCGAGGGCGCGGAGAAGCTGGCCGCCGAACTCGACGCCGCCGGTCTCGAAATCATCCTCGACGACCGCAAGGCGACCCCGGGCGTGAAGTTCGCCGACGCGGAGCTGGTCGGCGTCCCGACGATCCTCGTCGTCGGCCGCGGCCTGGCGAACGGGCTGGTCGAGGTCAAGGACCGGCGCACCGGCGAACGCGAGGAAATCGCCGTCGACTCGGTGGTCGACCACCTCGCGAAGCTCGTCCGCGGCTGAAGCAGGTGGGCTGGTTCGGCCGCAAAAGCCGCGCCGACGGCGGGTATCAGGACAACGCCGCGCTGAGCGGTTTCGGCGGGTACGAGCCGTCCGACGCGCCGAAGTCCCCGAGCGCCGGGTCCGGGAAAACCGACCCGGCGCCGGGGCCGTCCGAACCAGCCCCGCAGCCGCCGAGACGATCCTCTGCTCAGCGCAAGGTCAACCTCCGCCTGGTGAAGGCGGTTCCGCTCGTCCTTCTGATCGGGGCGTTCGGCTACAACGTCCTCGCCGGCAAGAGCCACCATCCCGCCAGCACGGACCACGCTCCGCACACCTACCAGCCGGAACCGCGCGTTGTCGTGCCGCCGGTGGTCCCGGGATGGCAGTCAGTGGCGGGCAAGGACGGCAGCTACGCCTACGACGTGCCACCGTCCTGGGAGCCCGCGCCGACCACGCTGCACGGCTGGGACCCCGCCCCCGGATCGCCTGGGCTCACCCTGGCCACCAGCGCGTTCCTCGGCAAGCACAGCTGCAAGGAAGACGCGGTCGGCCAGATCGGCGGCGCGGGTTTCACCACCGAGAAGACCGCTGACGCCGCCGAAGCCGCTCGCAAGGCCGTCACCGATCTGGCCATCAGCGCGTACACCGGCGAAGGCGCTCCGCCCGCGAAGGTGACGCCTGGTGCGCCGGAGAAGAACGACAGCGGCGAGGGCATGCTGGTCCTCGCCGAGGTGACTCCGAGCAACGCGCCGTGCCAGCCGAAGAGCGTGCTGGCCGGGGCACTAGCGCTCAAAGCTGGCGACAAATCGGCCGTGCTGGTCGCGTACTCCGAACAAGGCCGCCCGGGTTCCGCGTCCCGGGACGACCTCGTCCGTATTCTGCGCAGTTACCGCGCGGTCCCGGCCTCGGACCGGTCCACGACCACGCCGCCGCCGGCCACGCGCTGACGCCGCAGAGCCAGCTTCGCGAAGTCCATCAGCCCGGCGTTCGGCAGATACGCGCGGCCGAGCGCGATCCCGATCCGCGGCAGATCGGCTTCATCGCGGTAAGCGAGGTACAGCGGTTCGTGCCGCGGCTGGAACTTCGCCTTGAACGCGTGCAGGGAACGGAATCCGTAGTACGGCTCCATCATCGACCCCAGCGCGTCCAGCATCCGGTCGACCATCTGCCGCGGCGTGCTGTCGTTGCTGCGGACCAGCGGCGCGCCCGAGAGCGACACGAACTTCGCGCCCTCCTCGCGGAACGCCAGGCAGGTCGAGGCGATCAGGAATTCCATCACCGGCCGGAATCCGTGCGCACGGCGGCGCATCACGTCGAGCGTCCAGCCGCCGACCTCGCCGTCGCCGGTGTGCACTGGCAGCCACGACGTCACGCCGTGCACCGTGCCGTCCGCGTCGACCGCGAGACCGACCCGCGTCGCCGGGTCCATCGCCTGGTCCACGCCGCCCAGCGTGAAGCCCATTTCCGGCAGGCCCTTGTCGCAGATCCATTCCTCGGACAGCGCCCGCACCTGTTCGCGGATCGACCACGGCTGTTCGGCGAGCCGCACCAGCCGGAACTCGATCCCGTCCTTCTTGGCGCGGTTCAGCGCGGTTCGCACGTCCTGCCAGGCCTTGCCGCGGAACTCGAGGTTTTCCAGGTCCACCAACGTGTCCTCGGCGACCTGCACGTGCTGCCAGCCCAGTTTCTCGGTCTGCGCGGCGGTCGCCGCGGTCGCGGAGAACACGCACGGCACGAGCCCGGTGTTCTCGCACATCGCGGCGAACTCCCGCAGCGTGCGGTCGCTCGTCCCGTCCGGCGCGACCGGGTCGCCGAGCGCCACCGCGACACCGGCGTGCCGCTGGTAGGCCAGGTACGACGCGCCGTCGGAGGCGACGAAGTAGGTGTTCTGCGGCCACGTCGTCATCCACGAGATGGTGCTGCCGCCGTTGCGGCCCAGCAGAAGCCGCGCGAAGGCCGGGTCCGGTCCGCCGCGGAACAGCTTGCGCCGCCTGCGCCGCGACGGCACGCGGAACGCGCGGCGCGCGGAGATCAGCAGCACCAGCTCGACCCCCCACAAGAGATTGTCCACGATGAACAGCGGCGGGTTGCTGAGGTCGTACTCCTCCCGGACGGCCTGGGTGATAGCGACGACCCCGGCCAGCACCGCCATCTGCGACGCGGCGAGCACGCACAGCGTGATCGCGCACCGCCAGGCGAACCGCGAACCGCGGCGCAGCCCGTTGAGGATCGGCACCGCGATGATGCACAGCGGAAGAAGTTCGTTGCCGGACAACGAGATCGAGTCCGAGGAGCCGAACGGGCCGTCGCCGGGAACCAGCCACATCACCACTTCGGCGACGACCAGCAGCACCAGTCCGGCCGACGCGAGCAGCCGCCATTCGCGCAGCGACGGCTTGTTGGCGTTGCGCGCGGCGGGTCCGGCGAGCCGGCGGCCCAGCGGCAGCGCGAGGACGAGCGCGAAGAAATGCACGAGATCGGCGAGCGTGCCGACATAGACGATCGCTACCCCGGCGTATACGCACAGCGCGGCTCGCAGCCGCAGCCGCCACGGCGTGCGCAGGGTCGCGCTGGTGATGGCGATCGCGGCGAGCGCGCCGCCGGAGAAACCGACGTCGAGCGTGCCGGCGATCCGGTCGGCCCAGGCCCAGCCGGAATTGCGGGAAAGCTCGAGGAACTGCACCGCGACGACCGTCGACACCACTTGCCCGCCGATCGTCACCGCCATCGCGCGCCGCGTGCCGAGATGCCATTCCGCGAATCCCGCCATCAGCGCGAAACTGCCCACCATCGGCAGGTAGAACCACGGGCGCAGCGCGTAGAACGGACCGGTGAACAGCGTCCACCAGCGGCCGTGCTCCAGCGACGGGAGCCCGTAGGCGTAGTAGTGGAAAGCGTGCTGGTGCTCGGCGGCGTGCCAGAGCGAGCCGGTCGCGACCCCCACGATCAGGATCGCGAGCACCACGGTCGTCGTGAACGGAAGCCGGTGCCACAACACCGCTAGGCGGCCGCGTGCCTCTCCGGCCGTGAGGCCGGTTCCCCCCTGTGCGATCGTCATGGGAGAAGTGTGGCGCGGCGATCTTAAGCGGTCATCGGCCGTCGGACCTACTTCTCCCCCTAAGGGACTGCTACCCCAGGGGGACCCGACCCTGGCCCCAAGACTGACCCGCCCTTCGGGTCAACGCTCTCACCAGCGTAAACGGGTTGGCATTCGGTCAATTCGAGGCGTATCCGACCCGGAACAGGGGTTGACAGCAGAACAGCCCGAACGAGTGATCCCAGCCGCTCGCCTCACGGCTCTCCGAGCACCGCCGCGCGGACGGCGGACAGGTCGGCGAGGTCCGGCAGAACCCGGTGCGCGCCGGAGCCCGTCAGCTGTTCGGCGGAAAACCGGCCGGTGGCAACGCCGATCGCCACCGCGCCGTAATCGAGCGCGGCCTCGATGTCATGGGGAGTATCGCCGAGAATGACTACGGATTCCGCGGGGAATTCGATTCCGTGCTTCGCTTCCGCGGCTTTGACGGCGTGCGGGACGAGATCCGAGCGGCGCGGCGAAAGCGAACCGTAGCCGCCGATCTCCAGATCGAGATGTGCGTCGAGACCGAGCGCGGCGAGTTTGTGCCGCGAAATTTCCGGCAGGTTCCCGGTGATGAGACTCTGCACGACCCCGTCGCGCCCGGCGAAATCGGCGAGCGCGGCCGCCGCGCCGTCGAGCGCCCGGCCTTGCACCGGCAGGCTCGCCCGGGCGCGTTCGACGGCCGCGATCAGCTCCCGCCACATCCGCTGGATGGTTTCCTCGTCCGGTTCGATGCCGTGCATCCTCAGCACGTCGGCGGTGATCGCGCGTTCGGTCCGGCCGCCGAAGTCCGGGTGCGTGCGGAACTCCGCGCCAGTCGCCGCGGCGAGCGCGGCTCCGTACCAGCCGATGCCCAGCCCGGTGTAGTCGACGAGCGTGTGGTCGATGTCCCAGAGCACCAGCCGGTGCGCGCGAATGGCGGTCACGCCAGCGATGCTACGGCCGGATCAGCCGGTGAGGTAGCTGAAGCGGACCCGGCGGACGGGGTTGTCGACGTTGGTGTCCACCAGGCACACCGACTGCCAGGTGCCGAGCAGCAGCACGCCGCCGAGCACCGGCACGGTCGCGTACGGCGGGAGGAACGCCGGGAGCACGTGGTCGCGGCCGTGCCCGCCGGTGCCGTGCTGGTGGCGCCAGCGGTCGTCGCGGGGGAGCAGGTCGTCGAGCGCGGCGAGGAGGTCGTCGTCGCTGCCCGCGCCGGTCTCCAGCACCGCGAGCCCGGCCGTCGCATGCGGAACCCACACGTGCAGCAGCCCGTCGGTGGCGTCGGCGTCGCGCAGGAACTTATCGGCTTCCCGGGTCAGGTTGTGCACGACCGCGGTGTTGCCGGTGCGCACCTCGATCTCGGTGGAGTACATACCGCCAGGGTAGGCGTCAGGAATCGAGATAGCGGAGTACGGCGAGCACCCGCCGGTTGTGCCCGTCCGACGGCGGCAGGCCCAGTTTGCCGAAGATGCTCGTCACGTACTTCTCGACCGAGCCCGCGGACAGGAACGCCTCCGCCGCGATCGCCGAGTTCGACCGTCCCTGTGCCATCAGCCCGAGGATCTCGCGTTCGCGCGGCGTCAGCTCGGCGAGCGGACCGGCCTGGCCGGTGGTCGCGAAGAGCTGGCGGACGACTTCCGGATCGAGCACCGTCTCCCCGGCGGCGACGCGTTCGAGCGCGGTGAGAAAGTCCGACACCTCGGCGACGCGGTCCTTCAGCAGGTACCCGACCGCGCCCGCTTCGCCGGCGAGGAGTTGCTTGGCGTAATTGGTCTCGACGTACTGCGAGAAGACCAGGATCGCGCAGCCGCGGCGTTCGGCACGGAGGTCGATTGCCGCGCGCAGGCCTTCGTCGGTGTGCGTCGGCGGCATCCGGATGTCCACAATGGACACGTCGGGCTGGTGCTCGCGGACGGCACCGCGCAGGTCGTCGGCGTTCTTCACTGCGGCGACCACCTCGTGGCCGCGCAGGCCCAGCAGTTCGACTAGGCCTTGGCGCAGGATGGCCGAATCCTCCGCGATCACGATCCGCACGATTTCCCCCTCCTTTCGCCGAGTTTAGCGGGGCAGCGGGAGCGTGGCGGTGACGACGGTCGGGCCGCCGTCCGGGCTCGACACGGTCAGTTCGCCGTCGGCCGGACGCAGTCGTTCGGCGATTCCGGCCAGTCCGCCGCCGGGGATGATCGCGGCGCCGCCCGGGCCGTGGTCGAGCACGGTCAGTCGCAGTACGGCTTCGCGGTCTTCGACCAGGACGGTGCACCGTCCGGTGCCGTGTTTGGACGCGTTGGTCATGAGTTCGGCGGCGGCGAAGTAGACGATCGTTTCCAGCGACGGTGGCGGGCGGCGGCTGAGTTCCACGGTGACTGTCGCGGAGAAGTCGGCTGAGCTGGCCAAAGTGGACAGTGCGAGGCCGAGTCCCTTGTCCAGTGCCGCGGGGTGGATGCCGCGGGCCAGGTCGCGGAGTTCGGTGAGGGCTTGTTTGGCGTTGCTGTGGGCGGCGTCGACCAGGGTGCGGATCTGGTCGAGGTCGACGCTGTCGGTGGCGAGTTCTTCCTTCGCCAGGCCCAGTTTCATGGCCATGGCGACCAGTTGGGCTTGGGCGCCGTCGTGGAGGTCGCGCTCGATTCTGCGGAGCTGCTCCGCCGCGTCGTCGAGTGCGGTGGCTCGGGTTTCTTCCAGGAAGCGGACTCGTTCGCGGAGGCCGGGGTCGGCTGCGAGGGTGCGGAGGAGCAGGCGGTCCGCGGAGGCGATCAGGTGGATGACGGCGGGCCAGGCGGCGAGGATCAGGATGCCGGAGATGCACCAGACGAGGCTGCCGATCCAGTTGTCGCTCTGGATGTTGAAGACCGGCAGGCCGTGGCCTGGCCTGGTCTCGAGGAGCCAGGTCAGCGGGTAGGTGAAGGAGGCGAGGCCGTAGAAGCCGAGGGCGCCGGCGCCGAGCAGGGCCAGGAGGGCGGCGGGGAGGCGGACCAGGAGGTAGGCGACTGAGCGCCAGGCGGCGCGGTCGCCTAGGCGGGCGGTCAGCCAGTTCCAGAGGCCGGGTTTCAGGTCTGGTTTCGGCGGGGGCGGGAGGGGGAGGTCGAGGAGTTTCGCGGCCAGGCGGCGGTGGAGGGCGCCGAAGAGTTTCGCGAGGCGGAGGACGGTGGTGAGGATGCCGATGCCTAGGAGGAGGGGGGTCAGGGCTAGGCCTAGGGCGGTTCCGGCTAGGAGGATTATTACGGAGAGTAAGGGGAGGAGGCCGGTGGTGGCCAGCCAGGTGGCTTCGGCGAGGGATTGGCGCGCGGTGGCTGGCCAGAGGTGGCGGAGGGTCATTCGGTGACCTTGGGGGTGGTGGGGGTGGGTCACCTGGGTGAGTTTGCCTTGGGTTTGGGGGCGGGGGTATGGGGGTGGCTGGGGGTGTGGGGTGGGGGTAGCCCCCGGCTCGTCGCCCTGGCGGCGACATTGCCGGTTGGTGGTTGCGTGGGGCACCCCGATTTTTCATTGTGCTGACGGTTCGGGGGTGCTTGTCAAGGCGGGAAAGATGCCTTGACAAGCACCCCCGAACCGCAGGGCGGCTTTGTATCGGGGGCGGGGGAGGGCTGGGTGCCTCGCTGTTTGGGTGCAGAGGCTGCGGTTTTATGGCTGGGGCTAGCGCCCCAGCGTGGCGGTGGGTGCGTTAGATGCACGAATGCCACATCCGGTGCGTGGGAGGCACCGGATGTGGCATTGGGGGCATTGCCGCGGCAGGCCAGTGAGGGAAACCTTCAGGAACTCTGAGTTCCCTAGGGTTCACGGACCTGCCGAGTGGGCTGCGGAGTCAGTCCGCCTTGGTGGGTTGGTCCAGGCGGGCTTCGTCTTCTTGGGCGCGTTGGGCTGCTTCGCGCATTTCGATCAGGTCCGTGAACCAGTCGCCCGTTTCGCGGGCTATGTCGCGGACTGCGCCGGTGATGATGGTGGCTATGTTGCCGATGTGGGTGGCTGCTGACTCCGTCAGCTCCTGCACGGTGTCCTTGCCACTTTCGAATGGGCCGACCATGGGCTTCCTCAGGCTGCTCGGAGTTGCCGTTCCGGGTCCACGGTAGCGGGCTGGGCCGGTTTTCCGGGGAGGGCCAGCCGCACGATTTTCTTCGCTACCGACCACAGTTGCTTGTGCAGGGGGCCGGTGTTGTACGGCAGGCCGTAGCGTTCGCAGATTTCCCGCACCTCTCCGGCGATCTGCGGGTAGCGGCGCGCGGGCAGGTCCGGGAACAGGTGGTGCTCGATCTGGTGCGACAGGTTCCCCGACAGAATGTGGAACAGCGGGCCGCCGGTGATGTTCGCCGAGCCCAGGATTTGGCGCAGGTACCACTGGCCGCGCGTTTCGTTTTCGGTCTCTTCCTCGGTGAAGCTCTCGACGTCCGCCGGGAAGTGGCCGCAGAAGATGATCGCGAACGCCCACAGGTTGCGGACCAGGTTGGCGCTCGCGTTGCCCAGGAACGTCAGCGGCGCCAGCGGGCCGGTGAGCAGCGGGAACAGGACGTAGTCCTTGCCGATCTGGCGCGAGGCCTTGCGGACGATCCGGCGCAGCACCGGCACGTTTTCCGCCCACGTCCGCTCGCCCTTCACGACCCGTTCGACCTCCAGGTCGTGCAGCATCACGCCCCACTGGAACAGCAGCGCGAGCAGCGTCGCGTACACCGGGTTGCCCAGGTAGTACGGATGCCACTTCTGCGCCGGGTCCATCCGGAGGATTCCGTAGCCGACGTCGCGGTCCTTGTCGACGATGTTCGTGTACGTGTGGTGGATGTAGTTGTGCGAATGCCGCCAGTTCTCCGCCGGCGCGACGGTGTCCCATTCGAACCGCTGCGAGCTCAGCTCCGGGATGCGCGTCCAGTCGTACTGGCCGTGCATCACGTTGTGGCCGATCTCCATGTTGTCCAGGATTTTCGCCGCCGACAGCGCCGCGACGCCGGCCAGCCACGCGGGCGGCAGGAAGCCGGCGAACAGCAGGCCCCGGCCGGTCACCTCCAGCGCGCGCTGGGTTTTGATGATCTTGCGGATGTACTCGAGATCCTCCTCGCCGAGGTCGTCGACGATCCGCTGGCGCAGCGCGTCGAGTTCGCGGCCGAATTCCTCGACCTGGGCGGGGGTCAGGCGGTCCTGCAAACCGGTCATGATGTTTCCTCCGGTGGTCAGGCGTCGATTTCGACGTCCCCGACAGGGACGCTGACGCAGAGCTGGATTTCTTCGTTCTCCTCGCCGGAGACCTCGCCGGTGCGGGCGTTGCGGACGCGTCCGGCGGTTTTGAGCTGCGTGCAGGAGAAGCAGATGCCCATCCGGCACCCGTGCTCCGGCGTCAGGCCCGCGTCCTCGGCCTGTTCGAGCAGCGGCTTGCCGGAGTTGTCGCACTCCCGGCCGCTGCGGGCGAACCGCACCCGGCCCTCGGCCGCCTCCGCGGCGAAGGTCAGCGGCGCCGCGGTGAATTCTTCGGTGTGCAGTTGTGCACTCAACCCTTCGGTTTCGAAGAGTTCGCGGGCGGCGGCCATCAGCGGAGCCGGGCCGCACAGGTACGTCTCGGCCTCGCGGAACCACGGCGCGGCCTTCTCCAGGTGCTCGACGCAGAACAGGCCGTGCAGGTCGCCGCCGCGGCGGGCGTGGGTGTGCGCGTGGACCACGCGGAAACCCGGGTGCCGGGCGGCGAGTTCGGCCAGTTCCTCCCGGTAGAGCGCGTCCTCGGGGGTGTTCGAGTAGTGCAGGAACACGATCTCGCCGGGGTGCCCCTCGGCGACGAGCGTCCGCGCCATCGAGAGCACCGGCGTGATGCCGCTGCCGCCGCTCATCAGCACGATCCGGTCCGGGCGCGGCGACGGCAGCGTGAACTCGCCGTCCGCGGGCGAAAGCCCGACCACCGCGCCGACGGCGGTGTCCTGCAGATGCCGCGACACCAGGCCCTTCGGATCGGCTTTCACGGTGAACTCCAGGTCGCCGCTGCCCTGCGCGCCGCACGGCGAGTAGCAGCGGGTCCGGCGCACGCCGTCGATCTCCACCTGCATCCGCACGTACTGCCCGGCGCGGAAGCCCTGCCACGCCCGGCTCGGCCGCACGGTGAAGGTCACGGTGTCCGGCGTCTGATGCCGCACGGCGGTGACGCGGCCGCGGATCTCGCGCCGCACCAGCATCGGGTCGACCAGTTCGAGGTACCGGTCCGCGCCGTGCGGGGTGAGCAGCGCCTCGGCGAGCGAGACGAGCCCGCGCACGCGGCGCGGGAGCAGTGCGGTCATCACCCCTCCAGAAGTTTGAGTGCACAGTCGTACACTGACTAGTGTGGGGGCAAGGCCCCGGGGCCTGTCAACGCGGAAGCGAGGTGATGTGACGTGGGCCATGCGGCGATCGCCAGTACGCTGCTCGACGTGTCTGCAGCCGAGGAGCCGGCCGGCCCGGTGAGCCGGCAGGAGCGCAAACAGCGCACCCGTCAGGCGCTGCTCGACGCGGCGCTCGACCTGCTCGCCGACCGGAGTTTCGCCAGCCTTTCGCTGCGCGAGGTCGCGAAGGGCGCGGGCATCGTGCCGACGGCGTTCTACCGGCATTTCTCGTCGATGGAGGAACTGGGCGTCGCGCTGGTCGAGGAGACCACGCGCACGCTGCGCGGCCTCCTTCGCGGCGCGCGCACCGAGCAGAGCGGCTACGGCGGGATGATCCGGGCTTCGGTGCGCACGCTGCACCGGCACGTCCGCGAGCACGAGGACCACTTCCGGTTCGTCACGCGCGAGCGCTACGCCGGTGCGGGCGCGGTGTCGCGGGCGATCGCGGTCGAGATGCGGATGTTCTCCAGCGACCTCGCGCTGGACCTGGCGCGCTTCGATCCGTTGCGCACCTGGCCGACCGAGGACCTGCACCTGCTGGCCGACCTCATCGTCACCGCGATGCTCGGCACGGTCGCCGAACTGCTGGAAATCCGCCCCGGCGACACCGCCGCCGACGAGCGGACGTTGGCCGCGGCGGAAAAACGGCTCCGAATGATCCTGCTCGGGGTGCCGCACTGGCAGCCTTAGCGCCATGGCTTTCCTGCACCTGACCGCGATCATCGTCGACGACTACGACGAGGCGATCGAGTTCTTCACCCGCGCGCTGGGCTTCGACCTGGTCGAGGACTCGCCGTCGCTCACCAACGACGGCCGCCCCAAGCGGTGGGTGGTCGTCCGCCCGCCGGGCGGCGAAACCGGGATCCTGCTGGCTCGAGCCGACGGGGAGCGGCAGTCCCGCGCGGTCGGCGAACAGCACGCCGGCCGCGTCGGGTTTTTCCTTCGGGTGGACGACTTCGACGCCAGTCACCGGCGGATGCGCGCCGCCGGGGTGGAGTTCCTCGGCGAACCGCGGACCGAACCGTACGGCCAGGTCGTCGTGTTCCGGGACGTCGCGGGCAACCGCTGGGACCTGCTCGGCCCGGCCGCGTCCTGAGCCTGCTCTACGATCCCGGGGTCCAGCTGATCGTGGAGGAACGTTATGCCGAGCGGGTCGGAAGTCCGGGCCGAATTCGCCGACCCCGCCGAAAACCTGGCGTTCGACGAGGCACTGCTGCGCGAGGGGCCCACGGGTCCGGTGGTGTGGCTGTGGCGGAACCCGGTGTGCGTCGTGGTCGGCCGGGGGCAGCGAATCGCGCGCGAAGTCCGCGTGGCCGAATGCGCCCGCGACGGCGTTCCCGTGCTGCGGCGGGCCAGCGGCGGCGGCACGGTGTTCCACGACCCGGGCAATCTCAACGTGACGCTCGTGCTTCCCGGTCCCGCGCCGCGTCCGCTGGAAATGCTCGGCCTGGTGATGTCCTCCGCAGTGGAGAAACTCGGTCTCCCAGCCAGAATCGGCGACCGCGGCATCTTCGTCGGCGACGCGAAACTGTGCGGCTTCGCGGTTTTCCGGACCAAAGACGTGCTGCTGGCGCACTCGACGTTGCTGGTCGACACCGATGCCGCTCGCGTCGGCGCGTACCTCACCGGTCCGCCGCCGGACCCGAAACCGTTGGATTCGCACCGGAGCAAGGTCGCGTCCCTGCTGGACCACGGGGTGCGGCTGCCGTTGAACGAGGTGGAAGACACCGTGCGCGCGGCCGCGGCGGGACTGCTCGGTCCGCTCCCGCCGCGCGAACCGACGGCGGGCGAGCTGGAACGGCAGCGGGCGTTGCTGTGGAGCCGTTACGAGTACCCGGAGTGGCACGCCGAAGGACGCCAGCGTTCGTAATCGCCTTGTCTCACTGGCATAGCCACGGTGAAGGGCTCCTTGCGGAAATCGGATTTCCGCAAGGAGCCCTTCCTGGAACGAGTCAGCTGCCGGACGCGGAGAACAGCACCGGCGGCACCGCGCTGGCTGCCTTGCGCCGCGGCTTGGCCGGTGCCGGAGCGGCCGCCTTCACAGGCGCGGCTGCCTTCACGGGTGCGGACGTCTTGCCGGTCGCGTTCTTCGCCGTCGCCGCGGCAGGGGCCTTGACCGCGGCGGCCTTCGTCGCCTTGGCCGCGGTCTTGCTTCCCGCAGCACTAGTCGGCTTGGCCGTGGTCTTGCTCGCCGCGGCGCTCGTCGGCTTGGCGGTGGTCTTGGCCGCGACGGCCTTCGCCGGCTTGGCTGCCGCGGACTTGGCGGGAGCCTTGCGCGCGCCGCTCGTTCGGGCGGTCTTGGCGGCCGCGGTCTTCTTGCCGGCAACGGCTTTCGCGCCCTTGCCCGCCGCGGCGGGCTTCTCCGCCGCCGGCTTGGACTCGGCCTTCTTCGCCCCGGCGACGAGCCGCGGCCGCAGCTTGCGCCCGCCCGTCCGGCGGCCCGCCTTGGCGTAGCGCTCCAGCAGCCGCCGGAGCGCCGCCGCGTTGCGGGCGCCGAGGTCGATGTCGTACTCGACGCCGTCCAGCGCGAACGCGACGGTCTCGGCCGCGCGTCCTCCGGTCAGGTCGTCCTGCGTGCGGACAGCGGTGTTCCTCGCCATGGGAGCCTCCCGTGCTCGATCGTGGTCGTGCGTGCAACCGGCACGGCGACGACCCGGATTCCGCGGTGCCGCCGGTTTCTTGCAGCTCTCGGACGAGAATACCGGCAGGCTTGCGCGAACCCGCGCGGTGGTGTGCGCTGTGCGCATGGCAGCAGAGACTTTCGACGTCGTGGTCATCGGGGCGGGTCCGGTCGGGGAAGTGGCCGCCGAACGGGCGGCCAAGGGCGGGTTGAAGGTGGCCCTGCTCGAACACGAACGGTTCGGCGGGGAGTGCTCGTACTGGGCGTGCATCCCGAGCAAGGCGTTGCTGCGCCCGGGAAACCTGCTCGCCGCGGCCAAGCGGATGCCCGGGGTGCCGGTCGGCGACGCGCTCGATCCGGAGAAGGTGCTCGCGCGCCGCGACTGGTTCACCGGCAAGGGCGACGACTCCGGCCAGGTCGAATGGGCGCGCGGCGCGGGCATCGAACCCGTGCGCGGCTCCGGCCGGATCACCGGCGAGCGCGAGGTCACACTCGACGACGGACGCGTTTTCGCCGCCCGGCACGCGGTGATCGTGTGCACCGGCAGCGTCCCGCGCACGCCGAAAATTCCCGGTCTGGACACCGTCAAGCCGTGGGGTTCGCGGGAAGCGACGTCGGCGACCGAGGTGCCCGGACGGCTCGGCGTGCTCGGCGGCGGCGTGGTCGGCGTCGAAATGGCCCAGGCGTGGGCCCGGCTCGGCGCGCGGGTCGACCTCGTGATCACCGGCGAACGTCCGCTGCCGAGGCTGCCGGAGTTCGCCGGCGACCTAGTGCTGGACGGTTTGCGCGAGGCGGGCGTTCGCGTGCACGTGAACTCCGGCTTGAGCGAAGTGTCCAGTGTGGACGGTGGAACGCGGCTGAAGCTGTCCGGCGGCGGCGAGCTCGTCGTCGACGAACTCCTGGTCGCCACCGGCCGCGCGCCCGCGACCAGCTCGATCGGACTGGACGTGCTCGGCCTGCCGACCGACCGCGCGCTCGAGGTGGACGAAAGCGGCCGAGTGTCCGCTGTGGAGGGTGGCTGGCTGTACGCCGCGGGCGACGTCACCGGCCGCGCTTTGCTGACCCACCAGGGCAAATACGCCGCTCGCGTCGTCGGGGACTCGGTCGCCGCCCGGGCTCGCGGCGAGGAGATCTCGACCGAACCGTGGAGCCGCTACAGCGCGACCGCCGACCATCACGCGGTGCCGCAGGTGGTCTTCACCGATCCGGAGGTGACGTCGGTCGGCCTGACCGAGGCCCGCGACGGATCCGCGGACCGGGTGGTGGACATCGACATCGCGGTCGCCGGTTCCTCCCTGCACGCCGACGGGTACCAGGGCAAGGCGCGGATGGTCGTGGACCCCGGACGCGGCGTCGTGCTGGGGGTCACGTTCGTCGGCCAGGACGTCGCGGAACTGCTGCACTCCGCGACGATCGCGGTCGTCGGCGAAGTGCCGCTGGACCGGTTGTGGCACGCGGTCCCGGCGTTCCCGACGATCAGCGAGGTGTGGCTGCGGCTGCTGGAGGCTTACGGGCTCTGAGCCGCGGTTCCGGTAGCGTCGGGGCATGACCAGTGCCCCCGTTCCCGGCCGCCGTGAACGCAAAAAGGCGGCGACCCGCCAGGCGCTGGCCGACGCTGCCCTGCGGATGTTCCTCGAACGCGGCTACGACCAGGTGACCGTGCGCGAGATCGCCGACGCCGCCGACGTGTCCACCACCACGCTGATGAAGCACTTCCCGACGAAGGAAGCTCTCGTGTTCGACCGGGAGCCGGAGGTGGACGAAGCGCTGGTCTCGGCGGTCCGCGACCGGCCGGAGGGCACGTCGGTGCTGGCGGCGCTCCGCTCGCACATGCACGAACGGGCGACCTCCGGCATCCGCGCGGAAGCCGCACCGCTGCTGCGGCTGGTGCGGGAGACGCCCGCGCTCGCCGAGTACTGGCACAAGATGTGGATGGGGCACGAGCACTCGCTCAGCCGCGTGATCGCGGCGGAAACCGGTGCGCCGGAGGACGATCCGCGATGTGCGGTGCTCGCCCATTTCGCGTTGGAGACGGCCTCGCTGGCCGAACGCTCGGACGATCCGCCCCGGGTGGTCGACGCGGCGTTCGACCTGTTGGAGAACGGGTGGGAGTGAGCGGAGGCCGCTGAGCCGTCGCCTCAGGACGGCAGGTGCAGGTCGAGCGCGCCCTTCGCCGCGCGGGCCAGGCCGGGATCGTCCGCAGTGGACGGTCCGGGTTGCCAGACCGCCTGCACGAGCCGCACGCCGTTCCCGTCGATCTTGCTGGCGTAGGCGGCGCCGTCGAACTGCGGCGGGCCGGACGGCCACTTGCCGGTTTCCGTGGCGACGTCCAGGATTCCGCCGCCGCCGGGGTTGTCCGCGATCTGCTTGAGGCGATTGGCCTGTCCGGCATCGGGGAACTCGACCACCGCGACGGTGACCGCGGCCGGCCGGCCGTCCACGAGCGCCGTGTAGCTCGCGCGGCGGACCGCGGAGCAGCTGGTCTGCTGGAGACTCGCTTGCACGTCCCCGAAAGCGTGCGAGGCGCACTTCTGGTCGGCGCTGCTCGCCCGGGGCTCGAAGGTGAGCGTCGGGGCCGGCGGGGCGCTCGACGTGACGCTGCTCGGCACCGGGCTCGGCACACTGCTGGGCGGCGCGCTGCTGGCGGGCGGCGCCGCGGTGGTTTCGTCACCGCCGCTGGTCGCCACGACGATCGCCGACACCACCAGGACGACCAGCAGGACGATCGCCGCGATGGGCACCCACTTGACGGTCCGGGAGGCCGGTTTTCCCGGCTCGGCTCCCGCGCTGGTCGCTCCGGCCGCGGCCACCGGAGCCGGCCGGGCGGGTTGCGGTGCACTGCTCGGCCCGGGAACGTGCACCGGGGCCACCGGCGGAACGGCTCCGCGCGGACGTTCCGTGCTTTGCGGCTTCGCCGGAGACGGCATCTTCTCGGTCGGAGCCTCGGGCGGATCGGCGGACTCGGTGGGCGCTTCGGCAAGCGAGTCCGGCTCGATCGCTGGAATCTCCGGCCGCGGCGGCCGCACGGCGATGATCTTCGGCCGCGGAGCCGGGGGAACGGCGGGTTTCGGCGGCACGGAAGGGGCGCTGGGGGAAGCAACGGCGGATCCCGCGGCGATGGAGGCGTTGCTGCCGCCGGGGAAGACGGGGAGACCGGCGGGGGCTTCCGGCCTTGGCGTGGCCGTCGTGCCGCCGGGGACGGCGGACGGTCCGGCTGGGGTGGCGACCGCGGCTCCGGCACCGGAAGGACCCGAGCCAGCGGCGGCGGGGCTGGAATTGGCCGGTTGACCGGTGGCGGCGGGGGCGGGGCCGGAATTGGCCGGTTGACTGGCGAGGGCCGGGCCGGAGCTGGAACTGGCAGGTTGGCTGGTGGTGGGGGCGGAGCTGGAATTGGTCGGTTGACCGGTGGCGGCCGGGGTGGAGCCGGTGCTGGTCGGTTGATTGGTGGCGGTGGGGGTGGAGCTGGAACTGGCCGGTTGGCCGGTGCCGACTCGGGCGGAGTCCGGAGTTGCCGAGCCAGAACTGGCTGCTGCTTCTGCCACCGCTCCCGGGGCGGCAGCAGCAGGGGCGCTGGTCGCGGGAGCAGCAACAGCGGGCCTCGGCGAGGAGGAGGACTTCGGAGCAGCGCTGCCATTGCTCGCCGGGGTCGCTGCCGCACCAGCCGTCGTCGCCGCGCCAGCCACCCCAGCCCCGGCGCCAGCCGAAGCCGTCACGGGAGAACGAGGCCCGGGCGGGACCGGAACGTCGTCGGCGAACCGCACGAACCCTTCCCCGCGCAAAACCTCGTCCGAAAGCTCCGGCGCGTCCGGGGCCAGCGCGGCGATCAACGCGCGCGCCTGGTCCACCGAGCGCGGATGCCGGGCGGTGGCCAGGGAGACCGTCGCCGCCAGCATGGTCGTCGGCGTCGGGTGCAGGACCCGGACCGGGCCCGCGAGGTCGCCCGGCGGCTGGTCGACGGTCTCCACGTACGGGCCGACCGCCACGATCGTGCCGACCGGGCCGCCGCCGAGTTCCGCGATGCGGCGTTCGCAGTCCTGGGACAGGTCGAGCGCTTCGGTGGCGGGATTGACGTCGTCGCCGTGGACCAGGGGCCAGCCGTCCGCTTTCCACGGGCCGCTCAGCGGGGCTTCGAGGCGCAGGGCCGGGTCGGGCAGGTCCACGCCGATCACGACGAGCACGCCCGCGGGCAGCACCACCACCGCCTCGACCGGACGGTCCCCGGTCGGGCGGGCGCCGACGAGCGCGACGCCGCCGATCACCGTGCTCCCCCGGCCGAGGGAGGCCAGTGCGGCCCGCACGTCTTCCGCGACGCGCGAGGGCTGCTGCCCGAGACGGACCAGTCGCACCGAAATTCTCCTGTCGAATCCGCAGCGTTTCCGGTGCACCACGCTAGCGTGCCGGGCCGCCGGAACCGCGCTCCGCGCCCTCGCGTCGGCGTGCCTCACCACAATGGGTCGTCCGCTGCGACTTGTGGTGTTCATGTGGCCAAACGGCACGGTTGGGGTGCAGAATGTGCTACACAGGTCGGGAACTGCCGTGGAGGCTACGCAACCTGCGCAGAGTTCGAGAGGTCGTAGGGGAAGACGTCCCTCGTCGAACAAGCGGAGGTCAGCAGTGAGCACCCGTGGCAGCACCCGAGGCGTGGTGTACGTCCACTCGTCGCCGTCTGCGGTATGTCCGCACGTCGAGTGGGCTATTTCGGGCACCCTGGGTGCCCGGGTCGAGCTGAAGTGGACGGCCCAGCCGGCCAGTCCCGGACAGCTCCGGGCCGAATGCAGCTGGAGCGCGCCCGCGGGCACCGCCGGCAAACTCGCCAGCGCGCTCAAGGCGTGGCCGATGGTGCGCTTCGAGATCACCGAGGAGCCCAGCGCGGGCGTCGACGGCGAGCGGTTCTGCTTCGCGCCCGGCCTCGGGCTCTGGCACGGCCGCACCAGCGCCAACGGCGACATCGTCGTGGGCGAGGACCAGCTGCGCGCGCTCGTCAGCATGACCCGCGGCGGCGAAACCCTCGCGCACAAACTCGACGAACTCCTCGCCGCCGCCTGGGACGAGGCGCTCGAGCCGTACCGGCACGCGGGCGACGGCGCCCCGGTCACCTGGCTGCACCAGGTCGGGTGAGCGGGGGCGGTACCCTCACCCGGGTGAGCGTTCAGCCGGCCCCGCCTTCCCGCCAGCGGTGGTTGATCCCTGTGCTCGTGGTGGTCCTGTCGATCACCGTCGCCGGGGGTCTGCTCGCCCGCGAGCTGTACCGCCGCCCGGATTCCCCGCGCGCGGCCGACGGCGAGGCCACGGCCCCGTCGGCCACGACCAGCGGCGGCTCGGCCGACAAGTCCGGCGCGGTCGAGGTCGGGGCCACCCCGGACGCCGAGAACCATCCGCAGGACGATGCCGTCCGCACCGTGCTGAAGGCCTATTTCACCGCGCTGAACAAAAAGGACTACGACGCCTGGACGGAGACGGTCAGCGACGCGCGCCGCAGCCGGACGCCGGAAGCGGACTGGCACCGCAACTTCCAGTCCACGAAGGACGTCGACATCCTGCTGTACCGCATCGAACCGGGCGCGCAGGGCACGCTGCGGGCTCTGGTCGGGTTCACCAGCACCCAGTCGCTCAACGAGGCCCCGGTCGACTTCCCGCACGAGTGCATCCGCTGGCGGCTGGTGCTGCCGATGAAATACGAGCACGGCTCGTACCGGATCGACACCGTCGACGGCACGGCGACCGAACACGACAAGTGTTGAAAACTCGGTGAAACGCCGAAGGCCCCGCGGGAAACTACCGCGGGGCCTTCAGCGCGAAAAGGGGACTCAGTTGGCCGGCGTGAACAGCAGCGCCGTGTTGTGTCCGCCGAAACCGAAGGAGTTGGACAGCGCGGCGGTGAGTTCGACCTTGCGGTTCTCCCCGGCCACGACGTCGAGCTGCACCTTCGGGTCCTGCTCGGTGAGGTTCAGCGTCGCGGGCACGATGCCCTCGTACACCGCGAGAATCGTCGCGATGCCCTCGACCGCGCCGGCCCCGCCGACGAGGTGGCCGAGCGCGCCCTTCGGTGCGGTGACCACCGGGTGCTCGCCGATCGCCGACCGGATCGCGGCCGCCTCGCCGATGTCGCCGACCACAGTGGACGTCGCGTGCGCGTTCACGTGGCCGACGTCCGAAGGGGACAGTCCGGCCATCGCCATCGCCGCGCGCATCGCCGCGATCTGCCCGATGCCCTCCGGGTGGTTGCCGGTGATGTGGTAGGCGTCCGACGTCAGGCCGTAGCCGGCCAGCTTCGCGTAGATCCGCGCGCCGCGGGCCTTCGCGCGGTCGGCCCGCTCCAGCACGACGACGCCGGAGCCCTCGCCGAGCACGAAGCCGTCGCGGCTCACGTCGAACGGACGCGACGCCGCGGCCGGGTCGTCGTTGCGCGTCGACACCGTGCGCGCCTGGGCGAACCCGGCGACGGTGATCGGGTGGATGCACGCCTCGGAACCGCCCGCGACCACCACGTCGGCCCGTCCGGACCGGATCATCTCGAAGCCGTTCGCGATGCCCTCGGCCCCGGACGCGCACGCCGACGCGGGCGAGTGCACCCCGGCCCGCGCCTTGAGGTCGATGCCCACGTGCGCGGCCGGGCCGTTCGGCATCAGCATCGGCACGGTCAGCGGCGACACCTTGCGAAGACCCTGCTGGTGCAACAGATCGTTCTGGGTCAGCAGGGTCACCGGCCCGCCGACCCCGGTGCCGATCGAAACGCCGAGGCGTTCCGGTTCGACGTCCGTGTGCTCGTCGGTCTGCTCGGCGAACCCCGCGTCGGCCCAGGCCTGGCGGGCGGCGATGAGCGCCACCTGCTCGCACCGGTCGAGCCGGCGCGCCTGCACGCGGGGCAGGATGTCGGTCGGCTCGACGGCGAGCTGCGCCGCGATCCGCACCGGCAGGTCCAGCTCCTCCGCCCAGTCCGCCTCGATCGTGCGGATCCCGCTGCGGCCGGCCAGCAGACCGTCCCAGGTGGACGCGACGTCCCCGCCCAGAGGCGTGGTCGCGCCCATGCCGGTGATCACGACGTCGATGTTGCTCATGGGAGTCTCCCCAAGGTCGGCTCCGGACCGGGGCCCGGGTACGAAGAGGACTTACTTCGAGTTGGCGGACACGTAGTTCACCGCGTCGCCGACGGTCTTCAGGTTGGCCAGCTCGTCGTCCGGGATCTTGACGCCGAACTTGTCCTCGGCCTGCACGGCGATCTCGACCATCGACAGCGAGTCGATGTCCAGGTCGTCCACGAACGACTTCTCCTCGGTGACGTCGTCCTGAGCCACGCCGGCGACCTCTTCGACGATCTCGGCGAGGCCGGCGAGAATCTCAGTGTTGTCAGCCATCGGTGTTGTTCCCTTCTCGGTTCTTCTGCGGGTCCGCTCGCGGGCACGGCGCCCGCGGGGGAAGTATCGCTCAGGGCAGGACGAACGCCTGCGCGGCATAGGAAAGCCCGGCTCCGAAGCCGACCGCCAGCACCACGTCGCCGCTTTTCGCCGTCCCCGCCTTGCGCATGTGGTCCAGCGCCATCGGGATCGAGGCGGACGAGGTGTTGCCCGAGTACTTGATGTCGTCGGCCACCACCAGGTCCTCGCGCGCCCCCTTGGCGCGCAGCTTCTTGGCGATCGACTCGACGATCCGGAGGTTCGCCTGGTGCGGGGCCAGCACGTCCACATCGGACGGTTCCAGCCCGGCGGCTTCCAGCGCGCGCAGCGCGATCGGCGCGATCTGCGTGGTCGCCCAGCGGAAGACCGACTGGCCCTCCTGGTAGATCCACTGGTGGTCGCGCATGTAGATCAGGTCGACGAGGTCGCCCGCGCTGCCCCACACCACCGGGCCGATGCCCGGTTCGTCGGAACCGCCGACCACCGCGGCCCCCGCGCCGTCGGCGAAGATGATCGCGTTCGCGCGGTCGGTCGGGTCCACCACGTCGGTGAGCTTTTCCGCGCCGATCACGAGGACCTTCTTCGCCGAGCCCGCGCGGACGAGGTCGGAGGCGACGCCGAGGCCGTAGCAGAATCCGGCGCACGCGGCGTTGAGGTCGAACGCGCCGGGGCTCGGGACGCCGATCCGCGCGGCGACCTGTCCGGCCGCGTTCGGGATCGGGGACGGCATGGTGCAGTTGGGCACGATCACGGTGTCCACTTCGGACGCGTCGACGCCCGCGTCGGCGAGCGCGCTGGCCCCGGCGGCGACGGCGTAGTCGACCAGCACGTCGTCCTTCTCGCCGAACCGCCGCTCGATGATGCCGACGCGGTCGCGGATCCACTGGTCGCTGGTGTCCATGACCTGCGACAGGTCGTCGTTCGTGACGATCCGGTCCGGCTGGTAGCTGCCGAAGCCGAGGATGCGGGCGGCGGGCGCGCCCTGGGCGAGGCGCAGGGCAGGGCGGGCGGTCACTGGGCGTCCTCCTCGCGCAGCGCCGCCAGCTCGGCGGGCGACTTCAGCGCGGTGGTAGTGGTGACGACGCCCTTGAGCTGCCGCTTGACCAGGCCGGTCAGGGTGCCCGCGGGCGCCAGTTCGACGGTGCGGTCCACGCCGAGCGCGGCGAGCCCGTCCATGGTGAGGTCCCAGCGGACCGGGCGGGTCACCTGGGCGACGAGCCGGCGCAGGTACTCCGCGCCGCTCGTGACGACCTGACCGTCGGCATTGGACAGCAGCGGGCGCGTCGGGTCGGCCGTGGACAGCGCGGCGGCGTGCTCGCGCAGGGCGTCTTCCGCGGGAGCCATGTAGGGCGTGTGGAAGGCGCCGGCGACCTTGAGGGCGCGGATCTTCGTGCCCTCCATCGGCTCGGCGATGATCCGCTCGATCGCGGCGGCGGACCCGGAGGCGACGATCTGCCCGGCCCCGTTGCGGTTCGCGGCGGCAAGGCCCTGGCTTTCCAGCCACGCGGCGACTTCCTCGGGGTCGCCGAGCATCACCGCGGCCATCGACGTCGGCTCGAGCGCGCACGCCTTGGCCATCTCCGCGCCGCGGACCGCGGCGAGCGCGACCGCGTCGGCGGGGGTGAGCACGCCGGCGATCGCGGCCGCGGCCAGTTCGCCGACCGAGTGCCCGGCGACCGGAGCGTCGTCGGCGACCGGCAGGTGCTCGAAGGACAGCAGGGACAGCGCGACGATCAGCGGCTGCGCGACAGCGGTGTCCTGGATCTCCTCGGCTCCGGCCTCGGTGCCGAGGCGGATCAGATCGAGCCCGGCACGGGCGGACCATTCTTCGACGCGCGCGCGGGCGCCGTCGAGCTCGAGCCACGGAGCGAGCATGCCGGGGGCTTGGGAACCCTGGCCGGGGGAGAGGACTGCGACTGTCACGCTGTCTATGAGACCACGGGTCCCCTCGGGCTTCGGCTGCGGGCGGTCACCAAGTCCGTGCGGCGTTATTGGAGGAAACCTCCAAAGACCCGCCGGAGAACTCGGCCCTTAACCCATCCGCCTTGTGGGATTCAACCAGCGCTTGCCGTGAAGTCTGTCACCCGCCGCGGCCGCCGCGGCTCGGTTCCGGGCACGGGCCGCCATGATCGCCGAGGCCGTCGCGGGCCGATCACCACAGCCCGCGCGCCCGGGCCAGCCTGCCGACCGTCAGCGCGACCCGCAGCACCAGGGCGTCGCGGGCGTCGGTCGGGTTGCGGCCGGTGAGTTCGGCGGCTTTGCGCAGCCGGTACCGGACCGTATTCGGGTGCACGAACAGCGTTTGCGCGCAGCGTTCCAGCACCCCGCCGGTGTCCAGATAGGTCTCGACGGTGCGCTGCAGCGCCGCGCCCGCCTCCTCCAGCGGCCGGGCCACCAGGTCGACCAGCAGCCGTTCCGCGCCGGGGTCGCCGGAGAGGGCGCGTTCGGGGAGCAGGTCGTCGGAGCGGACCGGGCGCGGCGCGGCGGGCCAGCCGACCACCGCGCGCAGGCCGGACAGGGCCTCGGCCGCGCTGTGGTGCGCCTCGGCCAGGGTCGGCACGGTCGGTCCCGCGACGACCGGGCCGTCGGCGAACACCGTCGACATCCGGCTCAGGATTTCGCGTTCCTTCGGCCCGCCCTCGGTGGGGCCGCCGATCACGATCACCAGCCGCGAGCCCTGCACCGACAGCAGCACCGCGCGGCCGACGCGGGCGGCGCGGGCGCGGACGTCGAAAACCACCGTCGGCGGGTCTTCCGACGGCGGATTCCCCACCATGACCGTCGCCGCCGCGGCCGGATCCCAGCCCAGCGCCGCGGCCCGCGAGAGAACGGATTCCTCGGCGTCGCCGCGGACGATTCCGTCGACCACGAGCGCTTCGAGGCGGGCGTCCCACGCGCCGCGCGCTTCCGCCGCGGCGGCGTAGGAATTGGCCGCGGCGAAAGCGATTTCCCTGCCGTAGCGCAGAATTCCCTCGATCAGCGCGGCCCGCTCGGCTTCGGACGCGGCGAATTCGGGGAGCTGTTCTTCGAATACCTCGATCGCGAGCCGCACCATCGCCACGGCCTGGCGCAGGCTGATCCAGCGCGACACTTCGGTCGGCGCGTCGCGGAACGCTTCCGTGGTGAGCTTCAGCGCTTCCTTCGAATCGCGCAGCCACGCGACGAATCCGCTCGCACCGGTCTGCGTGATCAGCAGCACGCTGGCGCGCTGGTCGGCGGGCAGCCGCGCGAACCAGACGAGGCGGCGTTCCATTTCCGCGACGCTCGCGCTCGCCAGCCGCCCGGAGGCGTGCTCCAGGCTGCGCAGCGTTTTCGCGGACAGCCCGTGGTGTTTGCGGGCGGGGCGTCCCGTGGTGTCGGCCATGTCGGATCCGATCCTACGTGCCGCGGCGGCCCGCAACTTTAGGCGGACGCGGCGGCGACCTCAGGCGGTGGGCGGCGGCCTGACGGAGTGCCTAGGATCCCGGGTGGACGGCAGGGGGCCGTCCCGGGGAAAAGAGAACAGGGGGACGGGCCATGCCAGAGCCCGGACTGGAGATCGACGGGATCTCCAAACGGTACGGCGCCGTGGTGGCGCTCGAGAACATGACGTTCGACGTGCGGCCGGGGGAGCTTTTCGGATTCGTCGGCAGCAACGGGGCGGGCAAGACGACCACGATGCGCATCGCGCTCGGCGTGCTGAGCGCCGACGCCGGCCAGGTGCGGTACGCGGGCGAGCCGGTCACGCACGAAACGCGCCGCCAGATCGGCTACATGCCCGAGGAACGCGGGCTGTACCCGAAAATGAAGGTCGGCGAACAGCTCACGTATCTGGCCCGGCTGCACGGAATGCCCAAGGCGGAGGCCAAGGCGTCGAGCGAACGGTGGACCGAACGGCTCGGCGTGGCCGCGCGCCGCGACGACGAGGTGCAGAAGCTCAGCCTCGGCAACCAGCAGCGCGTGCAATTGGCCGCCGCGCTGGTGCACGAACCGCGGATTCTCGTGCTGGACGAACCGTTTTCCGGACTGGACCCGGTGGCCGTCGACGTGATGAGCGAGGTGCTGAAGGAAAAGGCGGCCGAGGGCGTTCCGGTCGTGTTTTCCAGCCACCAGCTGGATTTGGTGGAACGGCTGTGCGACCGGATCGGGATTGTCCGGAGTGGACGGATGGAAGCCTCCGGCACGGTGGCGGAACTGCGCGCGGGCGGGACGACCCGGCTGCTCGTCGACGCGCCGGACGCTCCGGAGAACTGGGCGGCCGGGCTGGCCGGCGTGACGGTCGTGGGCCGCACCGGAGCGGTGACCGAGCTCGAACTGGCCGACGGCGCGGACGACCAGGCGGTGCTGCGCGCCGCGCTGGCGACCGGGCCGGTGCGGGAATTCGCCCGGAGACTGCCGTCCCTGACCGAGTTGTTCCGTTCCGTCGTGTCCGATCAGCAGGAGGCCGCGGCATGACCGGGTCGAACGTTCAGATGAGCCCGTTGTCCGCGGTCGGCCTCGTGGCCGGGCGGGAAATCACCACGCGCGTCAGTTCCAAGGCCTACCGCATCACCACGCTGGTGATGGTGCTGATCGTCGTCGCGCTGGCGCTGGTCTTCAAGTTCTTCAGCGGCGGCGGGAGCGCCGACGCGACGGTCGGCTACGTGCCGGCCGCTTCGCAGCTGGCCGAACCGCTGACCGCGACGGGGAAGTCGATCGGCCAGACCGTCGCGACGGAGCAGGTGCCCGACGAGCAGACCGGCCAGGCGAAGCTGCGCGACGGCTCGATCGACGCGCTGCTGGTGCAGGACGCGAAGCGGGTCCACGTCCAGGTGAAGAAGGACCTGGACGCGAAGCTGAAGAACACGTTCACCGTGCTCGAGGGGCAGCTGGCGCTCAACCAGCAGATCGAGTCCCTCGGCGGCGATCCGGCGAAGGTGCGCCAGGCGACCGCCGAGGCGACGATTGACGAACTGCCGCCGCTCGAAAAACCGTACGACTACAACGGGCAGCAGCTGGTGCTCGGCATCATCGCGGGCATCCTGATCTACCTGTCGCTGATGCTCAACGGGCAGGGCGTGGCACAGGGCGTCGTCGAGGAGAAGACGTCGCGGGTGGTCGAACTGCTGCTCTCGACGATCAAACCGTGGCAGCTGATGGCCGGGAAGGTGCTCGGCATCGGCACCGTCGGGCTGATCCAGATGCTGGCGATCGGCGTCGCGGGCGTGGCGGCCGGGCTCGGGTTCGGGGTGCTGACGATTTCGGTGAACGCGGCGGTCGGCACCGTGATCTGGCTGATCGTCTGGTACCTGCTCGGGTTCTTCATGTATTCGATCGTGTTCGCCGCGCTCGGCGCGCTGGTGTCGCGGCAGGAGGACGTGGGCGGCGCGACGATGCCCGCGCTGATGTTCGTGATCGCCGGGTACGTGGTGGGGATTTCGATCCTGCCGTCGAACCCGGGCAGCCCGCTGGCCGAGGTGCTGTCGGTGATCCCGGTGTTCGCGCCGACGCTGATGCCGATGCGGCTCGCGATGGGCGGCGTGCCGGTGTGGGAGGCGGTGCTGTCGGTCGGTCTGGTCGTTGCGCTCATCCCGGCGCTGATCTGGCTGGCCGCGCGGATCTACCGCAACGCGGTGATGCGCACCGGCGCGAAGGTGAAGCTGCGGGACGCGCTGCGCGCTGCCTGACCGCGAAGCACGGCGGGCCGCGGCGGATTGCCGCGGCCCGCTTTTTCCGGCGCCGGAAAGCCTCTACTCTCGGTGGCCCTGCCGACCGCGTGCGGGACCTGGGCAGCCGAGGCCCTAACCCACGTGGGTTAGCGGCAACGGGTGAGTTGCGTGAACGCCGCCCCCGCGAGCCCGCTGCTCCTTTTGCCCGCAACGCTCCCGTTAATGCCCTTCGCGCAGTGTCGCGCCCGCCCGCTATTGGCGCTTCGCAGTTATCCGGAGCCGCGCGGGAAGATCCGCGCAATTCGCCGTCGCGGGCTGCCCGGCACCGTGAATTCGCACCGCACAGACCGCGCCTCGGCGGGATTCCCGTCCGGACATCTTCGCGGCCTCGCCCAGGTCGGCGCGCAAATCCGCCGGCGGCCCGGCAATCGGGGCGAACATGAAGGCCAGATGAACGGCGGAGAAAACCCGAACCGCATTCGCCTCGGAAGGGCTGGTGAGCGGCGATAAAGAGCCGGAAATGTTCGAGGCCGCTCGGCGCTTGCGGTTTTCGCTGCGCCGAGCGGCCTCGTCTCCCCGGTCCCCACCGGTACGACAAGTATGGCGGCGATTGATCTTCTCGCGCCAGTCGTCTCACTCGATCGTGGTGCACAGCACCCGGGTGCAGTGGGTACCTGTCCTGCGACCCGGTGCGAGAAGGACGGCGCCGGAATCCACGTCGAACCGCGGCGAAGGGAGCCAGCGTGGGTGAACAACTCAAGGACGGACTCGGACAGGCCTGGAATCTGGTGGCCACGTTCGTCCCGAAACTCGTGGGTTTTCTGATCATCCTCTTGATCGGCTGGCTCATCGCGAAAGCCGTGTCCAAAGCCCTCGGGCTCGTTCTCGGAAAACTCGGTTTCACGCGGCTGGTGGAGAAGACCGGGCTGACCGGAATGGTGAAGGGCGCGAATCTCGACGCCACCACGGTGCTCGTGAAACTCGTCTACTACTTCATTCTGCTGATCGCGCTGCAGCTGGCGTTCGGGGTGTTCGGGCAGTCGAACCCGGTAAGCCAGCTGCTGAACGACATCATCGCGTTCCTGCCGAGGATCCTGGTCGCGGTGGTGCTGATCATCGTGGCCGCGGCGATCGCGAAGGTCGTGCGGGACGTCGTCGCCGGCGCGCTGTCGGGCCGTCCGGCCGGGCGGCTGCTGAGCACGATCGCCTACTGGCTGGTGATGGCGTTCGGCATCATCGCGGCGCTGGGCCAGGTCAACATCGCGACCTCGGTGACCGGCCCGCTGCTGATCGCGGTGCTGGCGACCGCGGGCGGCGTGATCGTGGTCGGCTTCGGCGGCGGCCTGATCAAACCGGCCCAGCAGCGGTGGGACGGCTGGCTGGCCAACCTGCAGGGCCAGCTCGGCTCGGGCTCCGGCGGCGGCTCGCGGGAGCCGGGCCAGGTGAGCGGCCAGCACGCGCAGGCCGGGCAGACCCGGACGCAGGCCTACCCGCAGTCGCAGTCGGGCAGCCTTCCGCAGCCCGGCGAGCAGACCCGCCAGATGCCCGCGGACGGCGGCCGGCCGCCGGAGCCGCCGACCCCGCCTGCCGGGTTCGGGCGCGTGGAGCGCTGAGGCAGTACCGGCGGGAAGGGCGATCCGCGGGCGGCGAGCTGATCCGCGGGCCCGCGCCGGGGCCGTGCCGCTGACCGGATTCGAGCCCGGTCGGCCGCTTCGCTGACGGTCGTTCCCGATCCGCGGATCGGGGCCAGGGGCCGCGTTGCTTCGGCAGCGCGGCCCCTTCGGTCTGCCTCGCGTACGCGGGGCTTGCCCGGGACGGAGGCCCGGCGCCACCTCGGCGCCGGGCCTCCGCCGCGTCCGGCCCCGGCGTCCACTGAGCGGGACTGTCTGCAGTCTCACATCGGCCCGGGAATGGCGGCTCCGTGCTGCATGTTGGGAGGCGTAGATCGGAAGGGGTGCCGACGTGGACTTCCTGTTGCACCACGGCGTGACCGTGTTCGGCCAGTGGATCTCGATCGCCGAGCTGGCCGGGCAGCTGTTCGCGCTCGCGGTCGTGTTCCTCGCGCAGCGGCGGATGCTGTGGACTTGGCCGGTGCAGGTCGGCGCGACCGTCCTGCTCTTCTCCGTTTACGCCTCCGCGCATCTCGGCGGGCTCGCCGGGCGGCAGGTCGCGATCCTGCTCATTTCGCTGTACGGCTGGTGGGCCTGGAATCGCCGGACCGACCCGGTGTACGGCGTCGTCGTGCGCAAGGGCCGCTGGACCGAGCGGGCCGTGATGCTCGGCGCGTTCGCGCTGGGCACGGTCGCGATGGCGCTGACGCTCCAGGCGCTCGACGCTTCGTGGGCGCCGTGGCCGGACGCCGCGATTTTCGTCGGGACGCTGGTCGCGTTCGCCGCGCAGGGCGTCGGGCTCGTGGAGTTCTGGGGCGTGTGGCTGGTGGTCGACGCGATCGGCGTGCCGCTGCAGATCAGCTCCGGGCTGTACTTCTCGGCCGCGATCTACCTGGTCTTCGCCGCGCTGGTCGTCCACGGCTGGGTCACCTGGAACCGCTCGGCGCGCACCGCGGCGGCCGCCGAGAAGGCCGTCGCCGCGGCGCGCTGATTCAGGCGCCGAGCGCGAGCTGCCCGTCCGGGGTCAGCTCGGCCGGGGTCCACTGCCCGACCGCGCCGCCCAGCGCCGACGCCGGGCGGACCAGGCCCTCCCGGACGAGGTCGTGCGCGGTCGTCTGGTCGCAGCAGGGCAGGCCGTCGACCCTCAGGTCCGGTTCGCAGCTGCGGGTGAGTTCGGCTCGGCCGGCGGCGATCGCGCGCAGCATCGCCAGTGCGCGGCGGTTCAGCGTGACGGACATGGTCCCTCCCTCGGATGCTCCGAAGGCAGGAGGCGTGATGTCCGTCACTGGATACCGGATTACGCCGAACTGACGCTCACCGGAGCGTCGCGTGGGTCGGGCGCAGGTCGTCCACCCGCCGGACCCCGAGCAACTGCATCGTGCGGACCATCTCGGTGCGCAGGATGTCCACGCAACGCTGCACGCCGCGTTCGCCGCCCGCCATCAGGCCGTACAGGAACGCGCGGCCGATCAGCACCGCGTTCGCGCCGCGGGCCAGCGCGGCCACGATGTCGCCGCCGGACAGGATGCCGGTGTCGACCCACACCTCGGCGCTGTCCTGGATCTCGTCCAGCGTCGCGGGCAGCAGCTCGAGCGGCGTCGGAGCGCGGTCGAGCTGACGGCCGCCGTGGTTGGACAGCAGCACCGCGTCCGCGCCGTGTTTCACCACGTCCCGGGCGTCGTCGACGTTCTGCACGCCCTTGATCACGAGCTTGCCCGGCCAGGTCTGGCGCACCCAGTCGAGGTCGTCGAAGTTCAGCGTCGGGTCGAAAAGCTTGTCCAGCAGTTCCGCGACGGTGCCGCCGAACCGGTTGAGCGAAGCGAAGTTCAGCGGCTCGGTGGTGAGCAGGTTGAACCACCACGCCGGGTGCATCGCGCCGTCCACGAACGTCTTCAGCGTGATCGCCGGCGGGATGGTGAGACCGTTGCGGACGTCGCGCAGCCGCTGGCCCGCGACCGGGGTGTCGACGGTCAGCAGGAGCGTGTCGTATCCGCTCTCCCACGCGCGATTCATCAGATCTTCGCCCGCGCCGTGGTCGCGCCACACGTACAGCTGGAACCATTTGCGGGCGTCCGGCGCGGCCGCCGCGAGGTCCTCGATCGACGTGGTGCCCATCGTCGAGAGCGCCATCGGCAGGTTGTTGCGCTGCGCCACCCTGGCCACCGCGCTCTCGCCCTCGGTCTGCATCATCCGCGTGAACCCGGTGGGCGCGAACGCGAACGGCAGCGCCGAGCGCTTCCCGAGAATCTCCCTGCTGGTGTCCACATCGGACACTCCGCGCAGCACGTTGGGCCGGAATTCCACCCGCCGGTAGGCCTGCCGGGCGCGGCGCAGGCTGTCCTCGAGCTCGGCCGCGCCGTCGGTGTAGTCGAACGCGGCGCGCGGGGTGCGCTTGCGCGCGATCATCCGGAGGTCGGCGATCGTGTGCGCGGCGGCGAGCCGCCGGTCGGTCGGGTTGAGCACGATCGGCTTCGGCCGCAGGATCTCTTTGAGCTCGCTGGGCCGGGGCAGGCGCCGCTGGGTCACGCTCGACCACCTTTCGTCAGGACATCGGATACATCCGATGTCTACCTTAAGGCAGAGGCCCCTCCGGAACACTGTCCCGGAGGGGCCTCTGGCGTCAAGCAGTGGTCACGCGTTGCCGGAGTCGGACGTCTGCGGCCCGGCGGCCGCGACGTCGTCGAGCCGGTAGCGGCGCGCCGCCTCGGCGACCTTCGCCTGGTCGAACTCGCCGCGCTTGGCGAGCGCCGACAGCGCGCCGACGGTGATCGACTCGGCGTCCACCAGGAACTTGCGCCGCGCGGCCGGGCGGGTGTCGGAGAAGCCGAACCCGTCGGTGCCGAGCGTGAGCATGTCGGTGGGCACCCACGGGCGGATCAGGTCCGGCACCGCGCGCATCCAGTCCGACACCGCCACGACCGGGCCGGAGACCTCGGACAGCTTCTGCGTGACGTAGGGAACCCGCGGCGTCCGGTCCGGGTGCAGCAGGTTCTCGTGGTCGATCTCGACCGCTTCGCGGCGCAGTTCGCCCCACGACGTCGCCGACCACACCGCGGCCCGCACGCCCCACTCCTCGGCCAGCATCTTCTGCGCCTTGAGCGCGTCCGGCATCGTGACGCCGGAAACCAGCACCTGGACCTCCGGGCCGTCGCCCTCGGGCGCGTCGGAGTACCGGTAGAGGCCCTTCAGGACGCCGTCGACGTCCAGGTTCTCCGGCTCGGCCGGCTGCTGGTAGGGCTCGTTGTAGATGGTGATGTAGTAGAAGATGTTCTCGCCGTTGCCGTCCGGGCCGGTCTCGCCGTACATCCGGCGGAGGCCGTCCTTGACGATGTGCGCGATCTCGAACGAGTACGCCGGATCGTAGGCCATCACGGCCGGGTTCGTCGCCGCCAGCAGCAGCGAGTGCCCGTCCGCGTGCTGCAGGCCCTCGCCGGTCAGCGTGGTGCGGCCGGCGGTGGCGCCGAGCACGAAGCCGCGGGCCATCTGGTCCGCCGCCGCGTACAGGCCGTCGCCGGTGCGCTGGAACCCGAACATCGAGTAGAAGATGTAGATCGGGATCATCGGCTCGCCGTGCGTCGCGTACGACGTGCCGACGGCGGTGAACGACGCGGTGGAACCCGCCTCGTTGATGCCCTCGTGCAGCAGCTGGCCCTTCTCGGACTCCTTGTACGCCAGCATCAGGCTCGCGTCGACCGAGGTGTAGGTCTGGCCGTGCGGGTTGTAGATCTTGGCGGTCGGGAACATCGAGTCGAGGCCGAACGTGCGCGCCTCGTCCGGGATGATCGGGACGATCCGCTTGCCGATCTCCGAGTCCTTCGCCAGCTCGCGGATGAGCCGGACGATCGCCATCGTGGTGGCGACCTCCTGCTTGCCCGAGCCCTTGCGGACGCCCTCGTAGACCTTGTCGCCGGGCAGCACGAGCGCCTTGGCGGCCTTCGGGCGCCGCTCCGGCAGGAATCCGCCCAGCGCCTTGCGGCGGCCGCGCATGTACTCGATCTCCGGCGAATCCGGGCCCGGGTGGTAGTACGGCGGCAGCTTCGGGTCGCGCTCGAGCTCCTCGTCGCTGATCGGGATCCGCTGGGTGTCGCGGAACAGCTTCAGGTCGTCGAGGGTGAGCTTCTTCATCTGGTGCGTGGCGTTGCGGCCCTCGAACGCCGGGCCGAGGCCGTAGCCCTTGATCGTGTGCGCCAGGATCACCGTCGGCTGGCCGGAGTGCTCCATGGCCGCCTTGTACGCCGCGTACACCTTGCGGTAGTCGTGGCCGCCGCGCTTGAGGTTCCAGATCTCCTGGTCGGTGAGGTCCTTGACCAGGTCCTTCGTCCGCGGGTCGCGGCCGAAGAAGTGCTCCCGGACGAAGGCGCCGTCGTTGGCCTTGTACGTCTGGTAGTCGCCGTCCGGCGTGACGTTCATCAGGTTGACCAGCGCGCCGTCGCGGTCGGCGTGCAGCAGCGAGTCCCACTCGCGGCCCCAGATGACCTTGATCACGTTCCAGCCCGCGCCGCGGAAGTACGCCTCGAGCTCCTGGATGATCTTGCCGTTGCCGCGCACCGGGCCGTCGAGCCGCTGCAGGTTGCAGTTGATCACGAAGGTCAGGTTGTCCAGTCCCTCGCCCGCGGCCACGTGGATCAGGCCGCGCGATTCGGCCTCGTCCATCTCGCCGTCGCCGAGGAACGCCCAGACGTGCTGGTCGGAGGTGTCCTTGATGCCGCGGTCGCGCAGGTAGCGGTTGAACCGCGCCTGGTAGATCGCGTTCATCGGGCCGAGGCCCATCGACACCGTCGGGTTCTCCCAGAACTCCGGCATCAGCCGCGGGTGCGGGTAGGACGGCAGGCCGCCGCCCTCGCCGGCGTGGCTGTACTCCTGGCGGAACCCGTCGAGCTGCTGCTCGGTGAGGCGGCCCTCGAGGAACGCGCGGGCGTACATGCCGGGGGAGGCGTGGCCCTGGAAGAACACCTGGTCGCCGCCGCCGGAGTGGTCCTTGCCGCGGAAGAAGTGGTTGAAGCCGACCTCGTACAGCGCCGCCGACGAGGCGTAGGTGGAGATGTGGCCGCCGACGCCGACGCCCGGCCGCTGCGCGCGGTGCACCATGATCGCCGCGTTCCAGCGGATGTAGCGGCGGTAGCGGCGCTCGATCTCCTCGTCGCCCGGGAACCACGGTTCGTTCTCGGTGGGGATCGTGTTCACGTAGTCGGTGGACGTGAGCGCCGGGACGCCGACGTTGCGCTCCCGGGCGCGCTCGAGGATGCGCAGCATCAGGTACCTGGCCCGCTGCTGGCCCCCTCGCGCCAGCGCCTCGTCGAAGGAGTCCAGCCATTCGCTGGTCTCTTCCGGGTCGATGTCGGGAAGATGCGCCGCGAGTCCGTCACGGATGACGCGTACGCGAGCCGGGGTCTCCTTGCCGGAGGCGCCGTCGTTCTGCGGGGCCAAGGGGTCTCCTTGTAGCTGGTTGTAGCCGTTGTAGCTGGTGGGCGGGAGTGCTCGCCGACGTCCATGGTCGTCCCGGTTGGGGTTCCCGTCACCTGTACTGCCCGGTAACATCGGCCGCCCGAGTGTCGCCACTCCCCGCGCACGGTGTATCGCGCGCGCGTTTTCTCTCCTCCACCCTAAAGGAGGCTCCCGGGGAGGGCTTCGCAGTGGTGGGGTACTGAGTGCCACCCGGAGTCGGGCACGGGGGCGGCGGGCCCCTACGCTGCAGACACGACTTGCCAAAGATCCGGTGTGGACGGTTGCGCGCAGCGCCGCGTCAGTGTTCGCTGTTCGACAACCGAGTATCCGAGTGCGGCGGACCTACCGCCGCGCTCCGTCGTAGTTGGAGGAGTGGAAGCAGTGGTCGCCGCGGGAGACGCAGGCAACGCCGGCGTCGCCGAGAGCCTTGGCATCAAGCCGGACATGGTGGTCCAGGAGATCGGCTGGGACGAGGACGTCGACGACGACGTCCGCGCGGCGATCGAGGAAACCATCGGCGGTGAGCTCCTCGACGAAGACGCGCAGGAGGTCATCGACGTTGTGCTGCTGTGGTGGCGCGACAACGACGGAGACCTCGGGGACGCGCTGGTCGACGCGCGTGGTCCGCTGGACGAGAACGGCGTGATCTGGGTGCTGACCCCGAAGACCGGGCAGCCCGGGCACGTCGAGCCCAGCGACATCGCCGAGGCGGTGCCCCAGGTCGGGCTCGCCCAGACGGCGAACATCAGCGTGGGCCCCGGCTGGCTGGGCACCCGGCTGGTGTCGCCGAAGTCCTCGAAGGCCAAGCAGCGCTGAGGCCGCGATAGGGTGGGCGGCACGCTCGTGTTCGCTCTGGAGAGGAATCGCCGGTATGGCCGTCGAGGTCGGTTCGCAGGCCCCTGACTTCACGCTCAACGACTACAACAAGCAGCCGGTCACGCTGTCGCAGTTCAAGGGCGACAAGCCGGTGCTGCTGGTGTTCTACCCGTTCGCCTTCAGCGGGATCTGCACCGGCGAACTGTGCCAGCTGCGCGACGAGTTCGGCGACTACGACGGCAAGGGCGTCCAGGTCCTGGGCGTCTCGGTCGACACGCCGTTCTCGCTCAAGGCGTGGGCCGAGCAGGAGGGCTACCAGTTCCCGCTGCTGTCGGACTTCTGGCCGCACGGCGAGGTGGCGCAGAAGTACGGGGTGTTCAACGACCAGGCGGGACTCGCCGTGCGCGGCACCTTCCTGATCGACACCGAAGGCGTGGTCCGCTTCGCCGAGGTCAACGCGCCGGGCGAGGCGCGCGACCAGTCGGGGTGGAAGAAGGCGGTCGAGGAACTGACCGCCTGACCGGTTTCGTCCGCCGGGGCGGGGTTTCCCGCTCCGGCGCGCGGGCGCATAGCTCAGCGGGAGAGCACTCGGTTTACACCCGAGCGGTCGCAGGTTCGATCCCTGCTGCGCCCACCGTCGCCGATCGGCCCCATCCGGTGAAGTCTTCACCGGATGGGGTCTTTGCGTTGTCCGGTCCGTTTCCGCGCCCGGGCCGTCCCGAAGCTGTTCCGAACGGTAAAGCCCGGCGTAATGGCGTTCGAGCCCGTGCCGACTAGCACAGGCAGCGCATCACCGAGGAGATCCTGACCGACGGTCCGGTGGCGAAGCATTCCGTCACCAAGGACATCCGGATCGCGAAGTGCCGGCGAAGGGCCCGCTGCTGGTGCCGGTGGCCGACTTCCCGAAAGGCTTGCTGCTGGACGGGCTCGAGGTGACAGTCGATTCGAAAACAGCCGCACCACGGCGCTGCACGGGTCGGAAGCGGTCAAGACCGAGAACGGACGGCGGCAGAACTGGGCGGCGGAAATCCGGGTTCAGATAGGGGCAGTTTCCCGGATCACCCCGACCACCCCGCTGATGTACAAATGCGAAAACTATCATCTCCGGATTTCCCTGCCGCCGGGCTTTACGTGCACACCCACGAAATACACAAGCGAGCGGGGAACCCCGGCCCGGTCGATTTCGACAAGACGATGATCCCGACCTATATGCGGGCCAGGGATCATCGGGCTCTGCCGTACGCGCACTTTTACGCCCGCAACGGCTACGACATGGAACGGATTCTGCATACGCACGTGCTGAACGTGGTCGAAAACCCGTTCGCGACCTTGCGGCTCGCGGCCACTCTGCGTCGAGGCGCTGCAGCGTGCGTCCCTGACGACGCAATTCGCCTTGCGCGCCACGAATGCAGAGCGAGGCGTTCACGTATCCCGCGGTCCTCGAGGAGGACGTCGACGGCCGGGGCTTGGCCAAGGCCGCACATCGACAAGGACCACACCAGCCGCGGCTGACCCCGCTCGCGCGGAACCGCCTCCGGCTGACGTCTTCCGCGTAGCTGCCGCCGAAAGACAGCGCCGCTCGTCTCCCGGCCTGCCCCGAACACCAGAGAAGGCCCCCTGGGCCGGGTTCCCCCATCAATCCCGGCCCAGGAGGCCTTCTCTTTTCTCCCCCTGCCCCGTCGGGCCTGCCCCCTCGACAGGCCCGGCCGCAGCGCACTCCGCGGGTGTACGCGAGACAAGAGGCGGCTTCGGCGGTGCTGGATACTGCGCCAAACGGGTGATCTCGGCTCACCGCGCGAGCGCGGCGACCTCCGCGGTCAGCCGGTCGATTTCCTCCTCCGTGTTGTAGTAGTGCACCGACGCGCGGACCAGGTCCGGGAGGCGGCGGGCGGTGAAGTCGTACTGCGCCGACGACGCGTGCGCGACGCTCGTGTTGATCTTCGCCGCGTTCAGCCGGTCCTTGATGTCGTCCGCGGGCACTCCGTCGACGCTGAACGTCACCAGGCCGCACTTGCGCGCGCCCGCGTCGTGCACGGTGACGCGGTCCAGTTCGGCGAGGCGGGAGCGCAGGGTCGCGGCGAGGGCGGTGACGCGTTCTTCGATCGCGGGCAGGCCCCACTCCAGCGCGTAGTCCACTGCCGCGCCGAGGCCGAGCACGGCGGCGTAATCGCGTTCCCACACCTCGAAGCGCTTCGCGGTCGGGTCGACGACGTACTCGGCGGGGGAGGTCCACTTGGCCGAGTGCAGGTCGAGCATCGCCGGTTCGAGGCGGTCTCGCAGGCGCGGGTGCACGTACAGGAAGCCGGTGCCGCGCGGGCCGCGCAGGTACTTGCGGCCGGTGGAGGTCAGTGCGTCGCAGCCGATGCGTTCGACGTCGAGGTCCAGCTGCCCGGCCGACTGGCACGCGTCGAGCAGGAACGGGATGCCTGCCTCGCGCGCGACGGCACCGATTTCCTCGGCGGGGTTCACCAGGCCGCCTTGCGTGGGCACGTGCGTGACCGCGATGAGCTTGACGTCGGAGTCGATCCGGCGGCGCAGGTCGTTGACGTCGAGTTGCCCGGTTTCGTCGTTGTCCACGACCTCGACGGTCGCGCCGGTGCGGCGGGCGATCTGGAGGTAGGCGATGGCGTTGCTGGCGTATTCGGCACCCGCGGTGAGGATCCGGTCGCCCGGTCCGAACGGCAGCGCGTAGAAGATCGCCTGCCACGAGCGGGTCGCGTTGTCGCTGAGCGCGATGTCGTCCGGAGCGGCGTTGAGCAAGCGCGCGACCGAGGCGTACACGCCGTCGAGGCGGTCCTTCGCCTGCTCTGCCGCTTCGTAGCCGCCGAGCAGGGATTCGGTGCGCAGGTAATCGATCACGGTGTCGGTGACGCGCGCGGGCGGGAGGGCGGACCCGGCGTTGTTGAAGTGCGTGACTCCGACGCACCCAGGCGTTTCGCGCCTTGCGCGGTCGACATCGAAAGTGCTGGCCATATGAACTGAATACAGTATGGGTGAACTGTGTGCAATACTCGCCGGCATGGTCAAGAGACTCATGCGCGGTGAACTTCTCGAAGAGATCACCGCGCGCGTACTCGACGGGCGGCTTCCCGCGGACACCCGGATCAACGAGGTCCATCTGGCGAACGAGCTGGGCGTGTCCCGGACGCCGCTGCGCGAGGCGCTGATCGGCCTCGCCGACCGCGGGCTCCTGGTCGCCGCGCCGGGGCGGGGATTCCTGGTCGCGCCGTTCGACCCGCAGGAGGCGCGCCAGCTGTATCCGCTGGTCGCCGAACTGGAAGCGCTCGCGCTGCGCTGGACGTCGCCGCTCGAACTCGCCTCGCTGCCGGACGCGCTCGACCGGATTTCCGACGAGACAGCGGATTCCGCCGATCTGCCCGCGGCGGACGACCGCTGGCACGCGCTGCTCACGTCCCGCTGCGACAACCCGCATCTGCTGCGCTTGATCGAGCAGACGAAACCGTTGCTCAAGCGCTACGAGACGGCATACTTCGGCGGGCGGGACCGGGTGGCGGAGAGCGTGGCCGAGCACCGCGAGATCGCGGCGGCGCTGCGGGCGGGCGACTTGCCCCGCGCGTCCGAACTGCTGGTCCGGAACTGGGTGAAAGCGTTGACGTACTTGAAGGGGAGCTGATCCGGTGCGGGTCTTCGCGCATTTGTCCGACATCCACCTCGACGGCAGCGAGCGCGCCGACGCACGGGCCGCCGCGGTGACGCGGTACCTGCGAAACCTCGAAAAGCCGGTCGACGCCGTGTTCGCCACCGGCGACCTCGCCGATCACGGCCTGCCCGAGGAGTACCGTCGCGCGGCCGAATTGCTGGACCTTCCGGTGCCGGTAGTGGTCTGCCCGGGAAACCACGACGTGCGCGCGCCGTTTCGCGAGGCGCTGCTGGGCGAACCTGCCAGCGACGCCCCGGTGAACACCGCGACGAAGGTGGCCGAGGTGCTGCTCGTGTCGTGTGATTCGACGATCCCGGGCAAAGGCGCGGGCTACCTCGCCGACGAGACGCTCGCCTGGCTGGACGAGACGCTCGCCGGTCACGACGGTCCGTCGTTCGTCGCGTTCCACCACCCGCCGCTCGACGTCGGCGTGCCGCTGGTGGACGCGATCCGGCAGACCGGCGAAGACCGGCTCGCCGCCGTGCTGAAGCGGCATCCCGGCGTGGCGGCGCTGCTGTGCGGACACGTGCACACCGGCGCGGCGACGGAGTTCGCGGGCGTGCCGGTGCGGATCGCGCCGGGCGTGGTGTCCGGATCACTGCTGCCGGTGGAACCCGGCGCGAGCCGCGGCTGGGACGAAGGCGGGCCGCTGAACTTCGCCAGCCCGCCGTCGCTCCTGCTGCACGTGCTGCACGACGACGGCAGGCTGACGACGCATCAGCGCGCGGTCACCCCGTAAAGACCGGCAGCGTCACGCGCGACGGCCGGGTCTCGTCGTGGAACACCTCGAACCGGTTCGGCATGCCGCGCACGGCGGACGAAACCCGTTCCCCCGTACCGTGATTGCGCGCGAACCGGGGGAACGCGCCACCCGCGACCTGCACGCGCAACCGGTGCCCGCGACGGAAGCGGTACGCGGTCGGATCGAGTTCCACCTCGGCCCGCACCACGCCGTCGGCGTCGGCTTCCGGCTTGCCCGGACGCAGCCGCAGGATCCCGTCGGTGACGTTGCGAGAAATGCCGCCGGGGTCGACGTCGCACAGCCGCACGTACACGTCGGCGTGCGCCAGTTCGGTCCGCACGAACACGGTGGCGGACACGTCGCCGATCACGTCGACGTCGTGCACCAGCGGCTCGCCGGTGAACACCAGCACGTCGTCGCGCGCCTCGACCGCGGAATTGTCGCGCTGCTTGCTCTTTCCCATCAGCAACGGCCCGCCGACGGCCGGGGTCGGGTCGGCCGGGTCGTAGGTGAACGACGTGGGCCGGGCCTCGCCGGGCACCGTTTCGCCGAGGCCGCCGACCGGCCGCAGGTGCGCGTGCGTGGGTTCGGCAGCGGGCGGCCAGTGGTCGAAATCGAGCCAAGTGGCCGCCTTCTGCAGGAAAATCCGCACCGGGGAGCGCTGGAGCTGGGTGCGGTCGCCGGCGAGATGCGCGCGCAGGAAGCCGAGCTGATCCTGGACCATCGTGCGCAAGCTGGCCGGTTCGCCGTGCGACCACGGACCGACGGTGATCCGCGGCGACCGTCCGGCGTCCTGCAGCGTGCGGAAGTCCCGCAGCTGCGCGCGGACGAACAGGTCGTACCAGCCGGTGACCATGCTGACCGGCACCTCGAGCTTCGCGACTTCCGCGCTGTGGTCGGACATCTGCCAGAAATCGTCGTCCGGCTCCGCGTGCGCGGTGACGTCCTGCAGGAACTGCACCGGCTTGCCGATCGCCGCCACGTCCGCGCCCGCGATCGGCAGGGTCGCCATCGCGTTGCGCGTGCGCCGCGTCTGCAGCGGGTTCGGCAGCGCGGCGAACCGCTCCTCCTGCTTCCCGATCAGGGCCGACCAGGACACCATGTTGTCCGCCGCGAGGACCCCGCCCGGGTAAAACGTGCTGACGAATTCCGACGCGGTGATGGCGAGGCACATGGCCTCCAGCGGCGGGTCCAGGTACGGGCCGACCGCCCACTGGGTGTGGCCGAGGTAGCTCGCGCCGGCCATCGCGATGCGGCCGTCGCACCAGGGTTGTTCGCGCAGCCACTCGGCGGTGGCGATTCCGTCCTCGCGTTCGGTGTGGAACGGGCGGAATTCGCCTTCGGAGCCGAAGGTGCCCCGGGTGCTTTGGACGACGGTTTGCAGGCCGTGGCGGGCGAAGGTTTCGCCGAAGAGCTTGGCCAGCGGGCCGGTGCGGCCGTAGGGGGTGCGGATGAGGACTACGGGGCCGGTGTGCTGGCCGGGAGGGGCGTAGCGGTCGGCTAGGAGGTGGGTGCCGTCTCGCATGGGGACGCGGAGGTTCTTGGCGGCGACGGGGGCGGGGGATTCGGCGGGCGGGAGACCGAGCAGTCGGTCGACGATTCGGTTCAGCACGTGATCGAATTTACGCTCGGGGGGCGGCTCGTCGCCTGGCGGCGACATTGCTGCGGGGGTGCGTGGGGCACCCCGAAGCTTGATTGTGCTGACGGTTCGGGGGTGCTTGTCAAGGCGGGAAAGATGCCTTGACAAGCACCCCCGAACCGCAGGGAGGCTTCGTATCGGGGTGCGGGGGAGGGGCTGGGTGCCTCGCTTTTTGGGTGCAGCGGTGCGGTTAGGCGGCTAGTGGTGCTGTTATTCGGAGGGTCGGGTTGGTGAAGGGGGTCAGCAGGTCCTTGTCGATGCCTGTTCGTGCGAGTGCCGCGGTGAGTACTGCGGGGCGGGCTCGGTCGCTGCCGTCGGCGATCTTCAGGGCCACTGCGGTTCCGTTCGGCAGTGCGGCTAGTTGGACTGCTTCGAAGCCGTCCTTCGCGATGAGTCCCGGTATTGCCTGCATCAGGCGGGTGACGTCGCGTCGGGTTCCTGCCACCAGGTCTGGATGCTGCCGAATTCCGTTGGCCACCAACGATTCCGGCGATCCTTCCGGTGCGGTGGCGATTCGCGAAGCTGCGCGCGCCAAGCCTCGCAGAGAGAGTGCGAACAGGGGTGCGCCGCAGCCGTCCGTGGCCACTCGCGGCACGGGTTGTCCGGTCAGTTCCTCCACGGTTTCCCGGATCGCGAGCTGCAGCGGGTGTGCTGGGTCGAGGTAGTCGTCGATGTCCCACTGCTGTTCCCGGCAGACGGCCAGCATCGCGGCGTGCTTGCCGGAGCAGTTGTGCGCGAGCTTCGACGGTTTTTGTCCCGCGGCGATCCAGGCGTCCCGTTCTTCCGGGTCGTACGGCAGGTCGGCGGGGTTGCCCAAGGCGGCTTCGGTGAAGCCGCGGCTGTCCAAAATCGCTTTGGCTGCTTCTAGATGCCGGGGTTCGCCGGAGTGGCTGGCTGCGGCGATGGCGAAGCCGGAGGGGTCCAGGCGCAGTCCGAGCCGGGCCATCGCGGTGGCTTGCAACGGTTTCGCCGTCGAGCGCGGGTACATCGCGACATCAGGGTCGCCTGCCTCGAACAAGGTCGAGCCGTCGGGGGCGAGCACGACGACCGAACCGTGGTGGACGCCCTCGACCATGCCGTCTCGCAGGAGGTGGACCAGGGGGACGTGCCGCGGTTCGCGTTCCTGCGGGATCATGACGCTTCCGCCTTGTCGAACGCGCTCATGTCGATCCGCTTGCGCACGACGAACCAGCCGACCACCAGCGCGACCAGGATCACCGGCAGCGCCAGCAAGGTGATCCGGCCGGTCTTGTCGAAGCCCATCAGCACGACGACCGCGGCGAGGAAGGCGAGCGTCGCGATCTCGGTGTAGGGCGAGAACGGCAGACGGAAATGCGGCCGGGTCACCTCGCCGCGCTTGGCCTTGCGCACGAAAAGCAGGTGGCTGAGCACGATGATCGCCCACGTGCCGAGGATGCCGACGGCGGCGAAGTTCAGCACGATCTCGAACGCGTCCTTCGGCACCACGTAGTTCAGCCCGACGCCGACGACGCACACCGACGACGTGAGCAGGATCCCGCCGTAGGGCACCTGGTTGCGGTTCATCACGCCGGTGAACTTCGGCGCCGACCCGGCCAGCGACATCGAGCGCAGGATTCGCCCGGTCGAGTACAGCCCCGAGTTGAGGCTCGACAGCGCGGCGGTCAGCACGACCAGGTTCATGATGCTGTCCGCGCCGGGCACGCCCAGTTTCGCCAGCACGGTGACGAACGGGCTCTGGCCGGCGGAATAGGCGTCCCACGGCAGCAGCATCGCCAGCAGCACGACCGAGCCGACGTAGAACAGCGCGATCCGCCACATGATCGAGTTGACCGCCTTGGGCACGATCTTCTTCGGGTTCTCCGTCTCGCCCGCCGCGACGCCGACCAGCTCGCACGACGCGTAGGCGAACACCACGCCCTGCACGATCAGGATCATCGGCACGATCCCCGCCGGGAACACGCCGCCGTGGTCGGCGATCAGCTGCGGACCGGGCACGTGGCCGTCGATCGGATGCTGCGTCACCAGCAGGAAGATGCCGACGATCAGGAACAGCACCAGCGCGGCGACCTTGACGATCGAGAACCAGAATTCCATCTCGCCGAACAGCTTCACCGACACGAGGTTCAGCGACAGCACGACCGCCAGCGCGATCAGCGCCAGCACCCACTGCGGGATCGGCGTGAAGAACGACCAGAAGTGCGCGTACAGCGCGATGGCGGTGATGTCCGCGATGCCGGTCGTCGACCAGTTGAGGAAGTGCATCCAGCCGGCGACGTACGCGCCCTTCTCGCCCATGAACTCGCGCGCGTACGACACGAACGCGCCGGACGACGGCCGGTGCAGGATCAGTTCGCCGAGCGAGCGCACCACAAAGAATGCGAAGAGCCCGCACACCGCGTACACGATCGCGAGCGCCGGACCGGCCTGGGCGAGCCGTCCGCCCGCGCCGAGGAACAGGCCGGTGCCGATCGCGCCGCCGATGGCGATCATGTTGATGTGCCGGGATTTCAGCGCCTTGCGGTATCCGGCGTCGCCCGCGTCGGCGGGGCCCGCCTCGGCAGTCGCGGGCAAGGTTTCTTCAGTCACGCGGTGGTACCTGTTTCTGCTTCGCCGGCGCGCGCCGGTCGGACGATCGTGGTCAGGGTCTTCTCGACGTGATCGAGATGCTCGGTCATCGCGGCCGCGGCCGCATCTTCTTCGCACTCGGCGATCGCCGTGACGATGCGCCGGTGCTCGACGTTCGACTGCGGCCGCCGCCCGCCGAGCTGGTTCAGGAACGCCGACTGGCGGGCCAGCGCGTCGCGGATCTCTTCGATCACCTTCGCGAACACCGGATTGCCTGATGCCCGTGCGATCGTGACGTGAAACTGTGAGTCGAGCGCCACCCACGCGGCGTCCCCGGTCTCGGCGTCCATCCGGTCGACCAGGTCGCGCAGCAGGGCGAGCTGGCCGGCGTCGCGGCGGCGCGCGGCGAACGCGGCCACCGGGACCTCGACGTGCCTGCGCACCTCGACCAGGTCGCGGGCCGAGTAGTCGCCGAACGTAAGGTTCTCCGGCGGGCCGCTCGCGGTGACGAACGTGCCGCGGCCGGTGCGCGATTCGGTCAGCCCGAGCGCCTGCAGCCCGCGCAGCGCCTCGCGCACGACCGAGCGGCTGAAGCCGAACTCCCTGCTCAGCGCGGCCTCCGACGGCAGCTGGTCGCCGACCGCGTACTCGCCGCGCTCGATCGCCTGCCGCAGATGGCCGAGGACGGCCTCCATCGCGCTGACGCGCCGGGGGAGCGGTCCGGCTGCCCGGCTGTCAGACAGGTGCACGGACGGATCGTCGGGTCCGGCCCGGCCGCTGTCAAGCGCTGCCCCGGCCCCTTGCTCGGCGGTTGTGGCTTGGTTCACGCGTTCACGCTCCCGGGTGACTCTTCGCGACCCCGCTCCCGGCGCCCGGTTTTTGTCGGTGCCGGGTGCGACCGTGTCCGGGTACTTGAGGGGCGCACCGGCGATCACCACGCCGAACGCGTCCCGGCGCGTCGCGGGCGCGCTCGGCCTACGGAAGAGAGAGGATCCAGACGGAACGGCCGGACCGCGGCGGACTAGGGTGGACAGCCCGGGCCCGCCGCGTCGACCGGAGCCGGGAAGCCGTCTGCCTAGGGGAGGTTTTCGCTGGTGTCGAACGATTCTTTCGTCCACCTGCACGTCCACACCGAGTATTCGATGCTGGACGGTGCGGCGAAGATCGGCCCGTTGTTCGCGGAGGCTGCTCGGTTGGGGATGCCCGCGGTGGGGATGACCGATCACGGGAACATGTACGGCGGGGACGAGTTTTATCAGACGTCGAAGAAGCACGGGATCAAGCCGATTATCGGGATCGAGGCGTATGTGGCGCCGGAGTCGCGGTTTCACAAGAAGCCGGTGTTCTGGGGGCAGGCGTCGCAGCGGGGGTCGGACGAGTTCGGCGAGGGCGGCGACGTGTCGGGCGGCGGCGCGTATACGCACATGACGATGGTGGCGGGGAACGCGACGGGGTTGCGGAATCTGTTCAAGCTGTCGTCGCTGGCGTCGATTCAGGGGTATTACCGCAAGCCGCGGATGGATCGGGAGCTGATCGCGGAGAACGCGGAGGGGATCATCGCGACGACGGGGTGTCCGTCGGGCGAGGTGCAGACGCGGTTGCGGCTGGGGCAGCGGGAGGCGGCGATCCAGGCGGCCTCGGATTACAAGGACATTTTCGGCGCGGGGAATTTCTATCTGGAGCTGATGGACCACGGGCTGCCGATCGAGCGGTCGGTGCGGGAGGGGCTGCTGGAGATCGGGAGGCTGCTGGACCTGCCGCCGCTGGCGACGAACGATTCGCATTATGTGACGAAGGACCAGGCGGACACGCATTCGGCGTTGTTGTGCGTGCAGGCGGGGAAGACGCTGAACGATCCGACGCGGTTCAAGTTCGACGGGGACGGTTATTTCCTGAAGTCGGCGGAGGAGATGCGCGAGTACTGGGACAGGGAGGTCCCGGGGGCGGCGGACAACACGCTGCTGATCGCGGAGCGGGTGGAGTCGTATGAGGACGTGTACGCGCACAAGGACCGGATGCCGGTCTTCGACGTCCCCGAGGGCCACACCGAAGCCTCCTGGCTGCGCCACCAGGTCGCCGAGGGGCTCAAATGGCGGTTCCCGGACGGCATCCCGGACGGCTACGAGGAACGCTGCGACTACGAACTCAACGTCATCGAGGGCAAGGGCTTCCCGGCCTACTTCCTGATCGTCGCCGACTTGATCCAGCACGCGCGGGAGGTCGGCATCCTGGTCGGCCCCGGCCGTGGTTCCGCGGCGGGCGCGCTCGTCGCGTACGCGCTCGGCATCACGAACCTCGACCCGATCCCGCAGAAGCTGCTGTTCGAGCGGTTCCTGAACCCGGAGCGCATGTCGATGCCCGATATCGACATCGACTTCGACGACCGCCGGCGCGGCGAGATGATCCGGTACGCCACCGAGAAGTACGGCGCGGACCGGGTCGCGCAGGTGATCACCTTCGGCACGATTAAGACCAAGGCGGCGATCAAGGACTCCGCCCGCGTGCACTTCGGCCAGCCGGGCTACTCGATCGCGGACAAGATCTCGAAGGCGCTGCCGCCGCCGATCATGGCGAAGGACATCCCGCTGTCCGGCATCGTCGACTCGAAGCACGAGCGCTACGCCGAGGCCGCGGAGGTCCGCACGCTCGTCGAGACCGACGAAGAGTGCAAGACCATCTTCGAGACCGCGCGCGGCCTCGAAGGCCTGATCCGCAACGCCGGCGTGCACGCCTGCGCGGTGATCATGTCGAGCGAGCCGCTCACCGACGCGATCCCGGTGTGGCAGCGCGACGACGGCTCGATCATCACCGGCTGGGACTACCCGTCGTGCGAGGCCATCGGCCTGCTGAAGATGGACTTCCTCGGCCTGCGCAACCTGACCGTCATCGGCGACGCGCTGGACAACATCAAGGCCAACCGCGGCGAGGAGATCGACCTCGACCGGCTCGGCTTCGACGACCCCGAGGCGTACAAGCTCCTCGGCCGGGGCGACACGCTCGGCGTGTTCCAGCTCGACGGCGGCGCGATGCGCGACCTGCTGCGGCGCATGCAGCCGACCGGGTTCGAGGACATCATCGCGGTGCTCGCGCTGTACCGGCCCGGCCCGATGGGCATGAACGCGCACAACGACTACGCCGACCGCAAGAACAACCGGCAGCAGATCAAGCCCATCCACCCGCAGCTGGAGGAACCGCTGCGGGAGATCCTGTCCGAGACCTACGGCCTGATCGTCTACCAAGAGCAGATCATGCAGATCGCCCAGAAGGTCGCGGGCTACACGATGGGCCGAGCGGACACGCTCCGCCGCGCGATGGGCAAGAAGAAGAAGGAAGTCCTCGAGAAGGAGTACGAGGGCTTCGAAGAGGGCATGCGGTCCAGCCCGCTGGTCGAGGGCGGTTTCTCGCCGGAAGCGGTCAAGGCCCTGTGGGACACGATCCTCCCGTTCGCCGGGTACGCGTTCAACAAGTCGCACGCCGCCGCGTACGGCCTGATCGCGTACTGGACCGCCTACCTGAAGGCGAACTACACCGCGGAGTACATGGCCGCGCTGCTCACGTCGGTGGGCGACAACAAGGACAAGTCGGCGATCTATCTGTCGGAGTGCCGCCGGCTGGGGATCAAGGTGCTGCCGCCGGACGTGAACGAGTCGGCTCTGCGGTTCGCGGCCGTCGGGAACGACATCCGGTTCGGCCTGGGCGCGGTGCGCAACGTGGGCGCGAACGTGGTGGAGTCGATCATCAAGACGCGCGAGGAGAAGGGCAAGTACTCCTCGTTCACCGATTTCCTGGACAAGTCGGAGCTGGTGGCCTGCAACAAGCGGGTGATCGAATCGCTGATCAAGGCGGGCGCGTTCGATTCGATGGGGCACACGCGGCTGTCGATGATCCAGGTGCACGAGGATGCGGTGGAAGCCGTCGTCCCGCTCAAACGCCAGGAAGCGATGGGCCAATTCGACCTCTTCGGGTCGTTCGGCGGCGACGACGACGCGGCCGAGGCGGCGCCGTCGTCCTCGCCGCTCGCGCACCTCAAGTTCGGAGAGGAGGAGTACCCGCGCAAGCAGCTCCTCGCCTACGAACGCGAAATGCTGGGCCTGTACGTGTCGGCGCATCCGCTCGACGGGGCCGAGCGCATTCTGCGCAAGCACGCGCCGAAGCCGATCGCCGCGCTGCTCGCCGATCCGCCGAAGGAGGGCGAGGTCGTCATCTCCGGCCTGCTCACCTCGCTCGAACGCCGGGTCAACAAAAAGGGCGAGCCCTGGGCGATCTGCACCGTCGAGGACATGGACGCCTCGATCGAGGTGCTGTTCTTCGCCAAGGCGTACTCGATGTTCGCCGCGGACCTGGTCGAGGACAACGCGGTGCTGGTGAAGGGCCGGGTCAACTGGCGCGAGGACAAGATGTCGGTGTTCGGCGGCGGGCTCGTGCCGCTGGACCTCTCCGAGGTCGGCAACGGCGACGAGGAACCGCCGCTGGTGCTGCTGGCCGCCGCCGAGAAAATCGACCACGCGGTGGTCAGCGAGCTGAAGTCGACGCTGCTGGCGCACAAGGGCGATACGCCGGTGCACCTCAAGCTCGTCGGCAAGAACCAGACGGTGTTCGCGCTTTACGATTACCCGGTGAAGGTCAGTTCGATGCTCATCGGTGAGCTCAAGGGCATCCCTGGGATCACCGCCAACACCTGATGAGCGGGGCGGAGCCGGATCCCCGCCGCTGGCGGGCGCTCGCGGTCACTCTCACCGCCGGGTTCATGACGCTGCTGGACGTCAGCATCGTGAACACGGCTCTGCCCTCGATCCAGCGCGACCTGAACACCGGCGCGGGCACCGTCCAGTGGGTGGTCTCGGGCTACGCGCTCGCCTTCGGCCTGGTCCTGGTCACCGGCGGCAGGCTCGGCGACGCGCTGGGCCGGCGCCGGATGTTCCTGATCGCGCTGGCCGCGTTCGTCGCGACGAGCGCGCTCGCCGGAGCGGCCCCCGACCCGGCGACGCTCGTCGCCGCCCGGCTCGCCCAGGGCTGTGCCGCGGGCATGCTGACGCCGCAGAACAGCGGCCTGATCCAGGACCTGTTCCGCGGCGCCGAACGCGGGCGGGCGTTCGGCATGTTCGGTGCGGTCGTCGGCATCTCCACCGCGGTCGGGCCGGTGCTCGGCGGCGTGATCCTCGCGCTGTTCGGCGACCCGGACGGCTGGCGGTGGGTGTTCTACGTGAACGTGCCGATCGGCGTGCTCGCGTTCGGGCTCGCGATGAAGCTGCTGCCTCGCACGGACCGGCGGAAACTCCGGGTGCGCACGGAAATCGACTTCGTCGGGATCGTGCTGCTGGCCGTCGCGGTGCTGGGCGTGCTGCTGCCGCTCGTGCAATCCGAACGGGGCGGGCTCGGCAGGCTCTGGTGGCTGTTCGGGGCGGCGATCGTCTTCGGCGCGGCCTTCGTGTGGTGGGAACGGCGCGTCGCGCGAAGGAACCGGCCGCCGCTGCTGGACATCCGGCTCTTCACCGGCACTCCGGGCTACGCGAGCGGCGCGGCGGTCGGCGCGCTGTACTTCTGCGGATTCGCCGGGATCTGGCTGGTGTTCGCGCTGTTCTTCCAGCAGGGGCTCGGATACACGCCGCTGCAGTCGGGGCTGGCCGTCACGCCGTTCGCGCTGAGTTCGGCCGTGACGGCGGCGGTCGCCGGACGGCTCGTGGCCCGGTTCGGCCGGAAGCTGACGGTCATGGGCCTGAGCATCGTCGCGCTCTCGCTGCTGTCGGTGGGATTGGTCGTGCAGCTGGTGCCGCCGTCGGCCGCCGGGTTCGCGGTGGCCGGCCCGCTGCTGATCGGCGGGATCGGCGGCGGGATGGTGATCTCGCCGAACACGACGCTCACGCTCGAATGCGTGCCGAACCGGCTGGCCGGCGTCGCCGGGGGAGCACTGCAGACCGGCCAGCGGATCGGCACCGCGATCGGCACGGCCGTGCTGGCGTCGGTCTTCGAATCGGTTGTCGCGACGTCCGGGCACCAGACCGCGCTCACCGCGGCGATGTGCTGCGCGGCCGGCTTGACGCTGGTCGCGCTGGCTTTCGCGACCCTAGAACTCCGCGCCCGCCGACGGCGTGCCATCCTGACGGAGGACCAGCAAGCTGCGCAGTCCGCCGCGAATATTCACCGAACGTGACCTCGCCACGGTGATGCTCCCTATCCGGTGAGCTACTTACCGCCACCAGGTGATACTCCATCCGGGTGACAGGTGACCTTCGGCCCTAGTGCTACTCAGAGCAACCGAGTAGACCTTATGGAGCCTTCAGAACGACACTTTGGCTACCTACAGTGGCAATTCGTTCGATCGACCGGGGATGGGTCGATCGGCCGAGCGGCCCGGGAGTCCGAAGTTCCGGGGAATGGACACCCGGAGTCGCATCCCGGTACGAAATTCGTCGGCGTCCGCGGGGGACCGTACGGCGAATCGCCGGGGCACTGCCCGGAGTGGTCGGCCGAGTGCGCGCGAAGGCAACGGGGCGGGCCCGGGCGAGGGGGAACCGGGCCCGCCCGCCCTTTCCCGGCTCGCTTCCCGTCCGGTCCGGCGTCGCTCGTCCCCCATCCAGCCCGGCCTCACTCCTTCTCCGTCTGGCCTGGTGTCGTGCGTTCCTCGTCCGGTCCGGTCTCGTTCGTCCCCTGTCTAGCGCCGCTGGTTCCCCGCCTGGCCGGATCTCGCTCGTTTCTCATCCGGTCCGGCATCGCTCCTTTTCCGTCTGGCCTGGCCTCGTTCGTTTCTCGTCCGGTCCGGTCTGGTTCGTCCCCTGTCTAGCGCCGCTCGTTCCCGCCTGGCCCGATCTCGCTCGTTTCCCTCATCCGCCCGGCCTCGCTCGGTCTGCGTTCGGTCCGCCCTCGCTCGTTTCCCCCTCCGACCCGGCCCCGCTCGTTCCCCGTCCGACCCGATCTCACTCGCGGCCCCGCGTCCGCTTGACCTTCCCCCGGGGACCGGCCCCACGCTCAGGCCGTTCCGAACGAGGGAGGACCCATAACGGACCTGCTGGCCATCGGCGCGTTCGCGCACCTGGCCCGCCTTTCGCCCAAGGCGCTGCGGCTGTACGACGAGATGGACCTGCTGCCGCCCGCCCGCGTCGACCCGGACACCGGCCACCGCTGGTACTCGCCGGACCAGCTCGGCCGGGCGCGCCGCGTCGTCCAGCTGCGCCGGATCGGGATGCCGCTGCCGCGGATCCGGACCGTCCTCGGCCTGCCGGCGGAAGCCGCGGCGGCCGAGGTCCGCGCGTACTGGGACGAGCGGGAGCGGGAGTGGCGCGCCAAGCGGGAACTCGCCGGGTTCTTCCTCGACCAGTTGGCCGGGAAGGAAACCCCGATGTACGGCGTGTCCGTTCGCGAAGTGCCCGCCCGCACGCTGCTCACCACCTCCGAGCATCTGACCGCCGACCGGATCGGCGCGTTCGCCGCCCCGCTGTTCGCCTTCTTCGGCGGGCCGGCGGTGCCGCGCCCGGAAGGCAGTGCCGGGCGGCCGTTCCTGCGCTATCACGGCGAAATCGGCGAGGACAGCGACGGCCTGGTCGAGTTCTGCTGTCCAATCGACCCCGAAGGCGGGGAGATCGCCCTCCCGGAGATGACGCGCAGCACCGACGAGGCGGGACGCGAGGCCTACGTCACCGTGCAGAAGGCGAACATGCTGACCGCGCTCGGGGCCGAGTCGCTGCACCGCTGGCTGACCGACCACGACGAGCGGGCCGACTGGAAACCCCGGCAGATCTTCCTGTGCGACCCCGGGCAGGCCGACCTCGACGATCCGGTCTTCGAACTGGCGGTCCGGCTGCGCTGAGGCGTCCGCGTTCACCCGGTTCCGGTTGCTCGGGGCGTCGCACTCGCGCCGGGCCGTCGATCATGTTGGGATGGGCCGCGTTCTGCGGAAAGGGGAGCGCACATGGCCCACGAGTCGTTGCCGGGCAACCGGATCCGGGTGTGGTACCGGCCGATGCGACCGCGCGACAGCGGCGAAGGACATCGCGTCTCGACGCCGCTGGAGCTGCTGTTCGACCTGTGTTTCGTGGTCGCCGTCGGCCAGGCCGGCGCGCAGTTGCACCACGCGCTGTCCGAAGGCCACGTCGGGCACGGAGTGCTCAGCTTCGCGATGGTGTTCTTCGCGATCTGGTGGGGCTGGCTGAACTTCAGCTGGTTCGCGTCGGCGTTCGACACCGACGACGTGCCGTACCGGCTCGCCACCCTCGTCCAGATCGCCGGCGGCCTGACCGTCGCGGCCGGCGTGGACAAAGCCTTCGAGGGCGACTTCACGATCGTGGTCATCGGGTACGTCCTGATGCGCCTGGCCGCGGTCACGCAGTGGCTCCGCGCCGCCCGGCAAGCCCCGGAGAGTCGCACGACCGCGTACTTCTACGCGGCCGGGATCACGCTCTGCCAGATCCTGTGGATCGTCCGGCTCGCGCTGCCCGGGACCTCGGGGTTGATCGGGTTCTTCGTGCTGGTCGTCCTGGAACTGGCGGTGCCGGTGCTGGCGGAGCGGCAGTCGGGCACCGCGTGGCATCCGCACCACATCGCCGAGCGATACGGCCTGTTCACGCTGATCGTTCTCGGCGAGACCGTGCTCAGCGCCACCAACGCGGTGAAGGAGGGGATCGCGGAGGGCGAGCACACCGGGGAGTTGGTGTCGCTGGCCGCCGCGGGTCTCGTCCTGGTGTTCTCGATGTGGTGGCTCTACTTCGACCAGCCCGGACACGTCCGGCTCGAACGCGGAAACTCGCTGCGGACCGCGCTGAGCTGGGGCTACGGGCACTACCTGATTTTCGGTTCGGCCGCGGCGGTCGGCGCCGGGCTGGAGCTGGCGGTCGGGTTCGACAGCGGGCAGGTGCACATCAGCGGCATCGTGACCGCGCTGGCCGTGACGATCCCGGTCGCGGTCTTCCTGCTGAGCGTGTGGCTGCTGCACATCGGCCCGACAAACGAATGCCGCCCGATCGCGATCGGCTTCCCGGTCGCCGCGGTGCTCGTGCTCGCCGCGTCGTTCGGCCCGGCGCCGATCCACGTGACGGCGGTCCTCGCGGCGATCCTCGTCGGGGTAACCGTGATCGCGACGCACGGGGAGCGGGAGCCGGGCTGACCGCGGTTCGCGCTGGGTCCCGGATCGACGCAGGTCAGGGGCTTGGCGCGAAAAAAGGAACCCCCTGTTCGAGGGCTGTTTCGGGCCGTGTAATGTTCTCTTCGTCGCCAGGGAGACCGGGCGGCCGCCGGGGCCACGAACCAAGCTCCCACAGTAGTGGTAGAGTGGGTGGTCCCAAAACCTCCGGAGCTGAACCAGCCCCCGACGAAGCCTCGAGCTTCAGAGGGTGTAGAGTTGGACTCCGGAAAAACAAAAGCTTGAAATAACGCATCGAGCTTGGCCTGGTTGATTCCGGGGCTGGTTCGGGGTGTGTTGCTTGAGAACTCAACAGTGTGCTAGTGAACTAAGCCAGTAGAGCTTATATGAAACCCCCTCGTCGGGGTTTCCTTTGAGAATATGATTGAGAGTAGTCTCGATCGAACTGTTCATTGTTGGAGAGTTTGATCCTGGCTCAGGACGAACGCTGGCGGCGTGCTTAACACATGCAAGTCGAACGCTGAACCGGTTTCGGCCGGGGATGAGTGGCGAACGGGTGAGTAACACGTGGGTAATCTGCCCTGTACTCTGGGATAAGCCTGGGAAACTGGGTCTAATACCGGATACGACCTTCGGAGGCATCTTCGGGGGTGGAAAGTTCCGGCGGTATGGGATGAACCCGCGGCCTATCAGCTTGTTGGTGGGGTAATGGCCTACCAAGGCGACGACGGGTAGCCGGCCTGAGAGGGTGACCGGCCACACTGGGACTGAGACACGGCCCAGACTCCTACGGGAGGCAGCAGTGGGGAATATTGCACAATGGGCGCAAGCCTGATGCAGCGACGCCGCGTGAGGGATGACGGCCTTCGGGTTGTAAACCTCTTTCGCCAGGGACGAAGCGAGAGTGACGGTACCTGGATAAGAAGCACCGGCTAACTACGTGCCAGCAGCCGCGGTAATACGTAGGGTGCGAGCGTTGTCCGGAATTATTGGGCGTAAAGAGCTCGTAGGCGGTTTGTCGCGTCGGCCGTGAAATCTCCACGCTTAACGTGGAGCGTGCGGTCGATACGGGCAGACTTGAGTTCGGCAGGGGAGACTGGAATTCCTGGTGTAGCGGTGAAATGCGCAGATATCAGGAGGAACACCGGTGGCGAAGGCGGGTCTCTGGGCCGATACTGACGCTGAGGAGCGAAAGCGTGGGGAGCGAACAGGATTAGATACCCTGGTAGTCCACGCTGTAAACGTTGGGCGCTAGGTGTGGGCGACATTCCACGTTGTCCGTGCCGTAGCTAACGCATTAAGCGCCCCGCCTGGGGAGTACGGCCGCAAGGCTAAAACTCAAAGGAATTGACGGGGGCCCGCACAAGCGGCGGAGCATGTGGATTAATTCGATGCAACGCGAAGAACCTTACCTGGGCTTGACATGCGCCAGACATCCCCAGAGATGGGGCTTCCCTTGTGGTTGGTGTACAGGTGGTGCATGGCTGTCGTCAGCTCGTGTCGTGAGATGTTGGGTTAAGTCCCGCAACGAGCGCAACCCTTATCCTACGTTGCCAGCGCGTCATGGCGGGGACTCGTGGGAGACTGCCGGGGTCAACTCGGAGGAAGGTGGGGATGACGTCAAGTCATCATGCCCCTTATGTCCAGGGCTTCACACATGCTACAATGGCTGGTACAGAGGGCTGCGATACCGCGAGGTGGAGCGAATCCCTTAAAGCCGGTCTCAGTTCGGATCGCAGTCTGCAACTCGACTGCGTGAAGTCGGAGTCGCTAGTAATCGCAGATCAGCAACGCTGCGGTGAATACGTTCCCGGGCCTTGTACACACCGCCCGTCACGTCATGAAAGTCGGTAACACCCGAAGCCCATGGCCCAACCCGCAAGGGAGGGAGTGGTCGAAGGTGGGACTGGCGATTGGGACGAAGTCGTAACAAGGTAGCCGTACCGGAAGGTGCGGCTGGATCACCTCCTTTCTAAGGAGCACAACACATCCACCAGGCCGGGATACCCGGACCAACCTCGGTGGGGTGGCTGGAACTCAAGTGCCGAATGCGTGCTTGTTCCGGTTGCTCAAGGAATTGTGGAACTACTGGTTATGGGTTCTCGCGGTGGTGATGCCGCCGACTCAGTACTGCGTGGCTTCGGCTGCGCGTGGAACGGCGGTCGCGGATCCGGGCGGGTTCTTGTTTGCTGGCACGCTGTTGGGTCCTGAGGCAACACACGTTGTTTCTGGTGTGGTGTTTGAGAACTGTAGAGTGGATGCGAGCATCTTTGTGGTCAAGTTGTTAAGGGCACATGGTGGATGTCTTGGCTTCAGGAGCCGATGAAGGACGTGGGAGGCTGCGATATGCCTCGGGGAGCTGTCAACCGAGCTGTGATCCGAGGATTTCCGAATGGGGAAACCCAGCACCAGTGATGTGGTGTTACCCGCCGGTGAATATATAGCCGGTGTGGAGGGAACGCGGGGAAGTGAAACATCTCAGTACCCGCAGGAAGAGAAAACAAAAGTGATTCCGTGAGTAGTGGCGAGCGAAAGCGGAAGAGGCTAAACCGTTTGCATGTCAAGCTGTCAGGCGTTGTGCGGGCGGTGTTGTGGGACCCACCTTGGAGAGACTGACATTTCTCCGGATGTACGCGATGGTTAGCGGAACGCCTTGGGACGGGCGGCCGGAGCGGGTGAGAGCCCCGTACGCGAAAGCTGTCGTCGTAGGTCTTGGTGGTGTTCCCGAGTAGCAGCGAGCTCGTGGAATTTGCTGTGAATCTGCCGGGACCACCCGGTAAGCCTAAATACTTCCTGGAGACCGATAGCGGACGAGTACCGTGAGGGAAAGATGAAAAGTACCCCGGGAGGGGAGTGAAAGAGTACCTGAAACCGTGTGCCTACAAGCCGTCAGAGCCTTCGGGTGATGGCGTGCCTTTTGAAGAATGAGCCTGCGAGTTAGTGCTGCGTGGCGAGGTTAACCCGGGTGGGGTAGCCGTAGCGAAAGCGAGTCTGAATAGGGCGATACAGTCGCGTGGTCTAGACCCGAAGCGGAGTGATCTACCCATGGCCAGGGTGAAGCGACGGTAAGACGTCGTGGAGGCCCGAACCCACTTAGGTTGAAAACTGAGGGGATGAGCTGTGGGTAGGGGTGAAAGGCCAATCAAACTCCGTGATAGCTGGTTCTCCCCGAAATGCATTTAGGTGCAGCGTCGCGTGTTTCTTGCCGGGGGTAGAGCTACTGGATGGTCTAGGGGCCTTACCGGGTTACCGAAATCAACCAAACTCCGAATACCGGTTAGTGAGAGCGCGGCAGTGAGACGGCGGGGGATAAGCTTCGTCGTCGAGAGGGAAACAGCCCAGAACACCAGCTAAGGCCCCTAAGTGTGTGCTCAGTGGGAAAGGATGTGGGATTGCCCAGACAACCAGGAGGTTGGCTTAGAAGCAGCCACCCTTGAAAGAGTGCGTAATAGCTCACTGGTCAAGTGGTCCTGCGCCGACAATGTAGCGGGGCTTAAGCACACCGCCGAAGCTGTGTCATTCACACAATACATCCGCGAGAGCTTTCGGGCTCTTGTGCAGTGGTGTGGATGGGTAGGGGAGCGTCCTGCATCCAGGGAAGCGGCCGCGGAAGCGAGTCGTGGAGGGTGCGGGAGTGAGAATGCAGGCATGAGTAGCGAATGCAGAGTGAGAAACTCTGCCGCCGGATGACCAAGGGTTCCTGGGCCAGGCTAATCCGCCCAGGGTAAGTCGGGACCTAAGGCGAGGCCGACAGGCGTAGTCGATGGACAACGGGTTGATATTCCCGTACCCGAGCATGTGCGCCCATGGCGAGGCGGTTGACACTAACCACCCGAAGCCGCGGACGATGTCTTCGGACGGAGTTCGTGTGTGGAGCGTGGGACCTGATTCCGTAGTAGTCAAGCGATGGGGTGACGCAGGAAGGTAGCTCCGCCAGGCGATGGTTGTCCTGGTGTAAGCGTGTAGGCCGTCATGTAGGCAAATCCGCATGGCATATAGGCTGAGACGTGATGCGTAGCCGTTTGAGGCGAAGTGGGTGATCCTATGCTGTCGAGAAAAGCCTCTAGTGAGTGCATGCACGGCCCGTACCCCAAACCAACACAGGTGGTCAGGTAGAGAATACCAAGGCGATCGGGTGAACTGTGGTTAAGGAACTCGGCAAAATGCCCCCGTAACTTCGGGAGAAGGGGGGCCAAACACCTTGAAGTCCCGTGCGGACGGAGGGGTGGTTGGCCGCAGAGACCAGCGGAAAGCGACTGTTTACTAAAAACACAGGTCCATGCGAAGTCGCAAGACGATGTATATGGACTGACGCCTGCCCGGTGCTGGAACGTTAAGAGGACCGGTTAACTCACTTTGTGGGTGAAGCTGAGAATTTAAGCGCCAGTAAACGGCGGTGGTAACTATAACCATCCTAAGGTAGCGAAATTCCTTGTCGGGTAAGTTCCGACCTGCACGAATGGCGTAACGACTTTCCGGCTGTCTCGACCACAGGCCCGGCGAAATTGCATTACGAGTAAAGATGCTCGTTACGCGCGGCAGGACGGAAAGACCCCGGGACCTTTACTATAGTTTGGTATTGGTTTTCGATTCGGCTTGTGTAGGATAGGTGGGAGACTGTGAAGCTCGGACGCTAGTTCGGGTGGAGTCGTTGTTGAAATACCACTCTGGTCGGATTGGGAATCTGAACCTCGGACCATGATCTGGTTCAGGGACAGTGCCTGATGGGTAGTTTAACTGGGGCGGTTGCCTCCTAAAGGGTAACGGAGGCGCCCAAAGGTTCCCTCAGCCTGGTTGGCAATCAGGTGTCGAGTGCAAGTGCACAAGGGAGCTTGACTGTGAGACAGACATGTCGAGCAGGGACGAAAGTCGGGACTAGTGATCCGGCACCTCCTGGTGGAAGGGGTGTCGCTCAACGGATAAAAGGTACCCCGGGGATAACAGGCTGATCTTGCCCAAGAGTCCATATCGACGGCATGGTTTGGCACCTCGATGTCGGCTCGTCGCATCCTGGGGCCGGAGTAGGTCCCAAGGGTTGGGCTGTTCGCCCATTAAAGCGGCACGCGAGCTGGGTTTAGAACGTCGTGAGACAGTTCGGTCCCTATCCGCCGCGCGCGCAGGATACTTGAGGAAGGCTGTCCCTAGTACGAGAGGACCGGGACGGACGGACCTCTGGTGTGCCAGTTGTCACGCCAGTGGCATGGCTGGTTGGCTATGTTCGGAAGGGATAACCGCTGAAGGCATCTAAGCGGGAAGCCTGTTCCAAGATGAGGTATCCCACCCCTTTGCGGGTTAAGGCCCCCAAGAGACGATTGGGTTGATAGGCCAGAAATGGAAGCACAGTAATGTGTTGTCGAGTTGACTGGTACTAATAGGCCGAGGACTTGCCCACGAAGATGTTGCGCATCCACTCTACGGTTCTGAAACACCACACCGGTCACCCTTCACAGGGTGGGTGTGTTGTTTCGGAGTGTTTCGGTGGTTTTAGCGTCAGGGAAACGCCCGGTCCCATTCCGAACCCGGAAGCTAAGCCTGACTGCGCCGATGGTACTGCAACCGAAGGGTTGTGGGAGAGTAGGACACCGCCGAACTTAACGTGACAGTCTGGGCCCCGGTCCGAGAACCCTCGCTGGTTCTCCCGGGGCCCAGACTCATTTCCCGGTCGGAAAAGGCCCGGACCCCCGCGTGGGTCCGGGCCCTTTGTCGTGTCCGGGTCACAGCGACAGCCCGCGGTTGGCGTCGGAGAGACGATGCGAGGAGAACGCGGCCGGTGACGGAGAATCGACGCGTCCACCGGGACGGGGCAACCAGCAACGTCGGGCTCGTGGGCGGAGAATCGATGCCTCCGCGGCGAAGGAACAGCCAGCAACAGCCGGGCTGATGGACGGAGGATCGATGCCTCCGCGGCGAAAGAACAGCCAGCAACAGCCGGGCTGATGGACAGAGAATCGACGCGTTCGCCGCGAAGGAACAGCCAGCATCCGGCCCGGGGGACGGAGAGTTGACGCCTCCGTCGCGATGCGGCAGCCAGCAGCACCGGGCACTGGCGAGCCGCCACCGGGCTCTGTCGCCTTCCGCTCAGCCCTTATCCGTACGGGTTCAAGGGTTCCGGCAAAGCCTGCGGCGAAGCAACCGGGTGCGGACGTCGTCTCCTAACCCCGGCTTCGTCCTGTTCTGGGCAACAAAAAGAGGGTGCCGGAGCACGAAGCCCCGGCACCCTCTGTGGAACCGTCACCCGAACCTGGCCCCGAACCCGGGCCGCTGGCTTACTTCAGGGCTGAGCCCTTCTGCCAGTCGGTCCAGGACTTGGACCAGTCGCCGTACAGGTCCCACACCGGGAGTTGCGGGCCGCCCGAGTTGGTGACCTCTACGACGTCTCCCAGGCCGAAGTTGTTGAAGAACCATTCGGCGTTCGCGGCGTTCAGGTTGATGCAGCCGTGCGAGACGTTCGAGTTTCCCTGCTGTCCGACGCTGTTCGGGTTCTCGTGGACGAACTCGCCGTCGTTCGAGATGCGTTCGGAGAACTTCTCGTTCGAGCGGTACGCCTTCGGGTCCGGCGGGCACACGCCGTACGTGCAGGAGTCCATCGTGTAGTTCGCCTGCTTGTCCGAGATGACGTGCGGGCCGAGATGGGTCGGGGTCGCGTCCTTGCCCATCGAGATCGGCATCGATTTCACCATCGAACCGTTGTGGAAGATCTGCATCTGCTCGCTGTTGCCGTCGGCTTTCGCGATCCACGAATCGTGCACCTTGTACGTTTCGGTGCGATCGTCCGCTCCGTACACGCCATTTCCGAAATCGACGCCGTAAATCTTCGCGGTGACCGTCAGCGTGGTGCCCGGTTTCCAGTATTCCTTCGGCCGGTAGTGGACGTTCTTGTCGTCCATCCAGTACCAGCTGCCGTCCTGCTTCGGCGACGACTCGACCGTCAGCGCCTTCTCCACGGCGGCTTTGTTCTTCACCGCGGTGCCGAAGCTGAAGACGATCGGCTGCCCGACACCGACGCCGGTGCTCTTCACCGCGTTCGGGGCCGGGATCAGGTTCGCGTTCGCCTGCTTCTTCGGCGACAGCGTGGTCACCTGGCCCTGCTGTTCGACGGTTTTCCCGTCCGCCCCTTGGGCATGCGCCTTCACCTGGTAGGTGCCGCCGTAGCCGAGCACCTCGGTGGTCGTCCAGCTGAGCTTGTCCGGAGAGAACTCGCCCGCGACGGGTTTGCCCTTGGCGCTCGTGACCGTGACGTCCGTGAGCTTCCCGTTCGCCGCCTTCACGACGATCGGCGTGCTCGGGCTGATGCCGGACGCGTTGGCCGGTTCGATCGACACCGACGCCGGCGTCGCGGTCTGGTTCGACCCGCCAGGAGAACCGGGCGCGCCGGCGTCGCCGCCGGAGGAACAGGCGGAAAGCAGCAAGGTCGCCGCGAGAATTCCGGCGAGCGGAAAAAATGTCTTCTTCGGGAACATTATGTCTCTTTTGTGAGGGTCCAGGAACGGCAGGTTCAGCTGCAAAACTACGCGATCGGAAAGACGCCTCGACCGGCGGATCGGTGCATTAGGGTGACGCGGATCACCCTCGCGATTCCGCGGCGGATCAGGACCGCAGCAAACCGGGTGCTCCGTAGAGGCCGGGGCCGTCGACGGTCAGCTCTTTCAGATAGTCCCGGGCGGCGTGGTAGGCCTCGGACGCCAGATCGTCGGTGCGCGAGAAGTCCAGCGGGCTCACCCGGACCGGCGCCGGGCCGGGCAGGTAGACCACCGGCACCGACCGGGCGGCGACCGGGGCTTCCAGAACCGCCTGGTTGCGCATGCTGATCATCGCGGTGAACATCATCACCTCGGCGAACGTCCGCGGCGCGCCGGGCATTTTGCCGGGAAACGCGCAGTCCAGGACGACCAGCGACTTCGCGCCCATGCGCAAGGCCTGCCGCATCGGGACATTGGCGACCAGGCCGCCGTCGTAGAGGAGCCGGTCCTCGTGCGGCACCGGCGGGTAGATGCCGGGGATCGCACAGCTCGCCAGCAGCGGGGCTTGCAGCGGCCCGGACGTGAGCAGGACCGGCTCGGCGGTGTCGACGTCGGTGGTGACGACGCCCAGCGGCAGTGCCAGGTCTTCGAACCGGCGGCCGGCGCCGAGGTGGTCGTCGATGATCTTGGCGAGGCCGGTGTTCGGGAACAAATGGGTTTTGCTGTGCCGGAGCGTGCGGACCTGGCTGAACACGCCGCCGGGGAAAGCCTCGGCTTTCGTCATGTGCGCCCAGATGTCGCGCAGCCGCGGGAGCCGGTCGTCGCCGGGAAGGGACAGCACCGCGGCGTTCAGCGAGCCGACGGACGTGCCGACCGCCAGATCCGGCGTGATGCCCGCTTCGTCCAGGGCCTGCAGCATGCCCACCTGCAGCGCGCCGAGACTGCCGCCTCCGCCGAGGACGAACGCGACCGGCTTCGGGAGGTCTAAGGCCTGCATACGGTCGAATCTAATCCGCTGACCGGCTTCCGGGCGGGTGACTTCGGGTGAGCTAGGTCAATTGCCGGTGCGGGCGGGCTCTTCCGGCCGCTCGTCCGGGGACGGGGACGGGGACGCAGACGACCCGCCCAGCGCCTTGCGTTTCTTCAAGCGCAGCAAGAAGAACACCAGCACCCCGACCACCAGCGCGGCCACCACGAGGAATCCGGTGTTCATCGCGCTTTCGACCTGCTTGGCCGCCTCGCCCAGCGCGGCGCCGAGACTGATGTGCACGAGCGACCAGCAGAGCGCCCCGGCGGCGGTCGCGGGGAGGAATTTCCGGAACGGCAGGTTCGACGCTCCGGCGGCGGCCGGGGTCAGCGTGCGCAGCACGGGCAGGAACCGCGCGAAGAACACCGCCCACGCGCCGCGGCGTTCGAGCACGCCGGTGGCCTTGTCCCAGGCGTCGAGCCCGTATTTGCGGATGAGCTTCGTCTCGCGCAGCCTCGGCCCGAACTTCCGGCCGAGGGCGTAGCCGATCGAATCGCCCAGCGCCGCGCAGACGGTCACGACCGCCCACAGCGTCAGGAAGCGGGGCACGGACGTCGCCGTGGTCGCCGCGATCAGCAAGCCCGACTCGCCCGGGGCGATGAAGCCGAGGCCGATCGTGCACTCGGCCAGCACGAGCCCGCCTGCCGCCGCGACGAGACCCGGTTGGGGGAGTGCCTGCAACCAGTCCAGGATGTCCGTTACTAAAGCCACACCATCACTTTACTGATTCTTGGGAATCGCGTGCCACGTTAGGGGGACCCGGAGACGAATGAGGGGCCCCGGTGCGTAATCGGGGCCCCTCGGCGGGACGGCTTCAGCGGGACAGCAGGCTGCTGGCTTCCTGAGCAGCGGGTCCTTCGGCTGCGAGGTGGGCGAGGTTCTCCGGCAATTCCTCGCCCCGGTGGGCCTTGGTCTGGGCGTAGAGCCGTCCGGCGCGGTAGGACGACCGCACCAACGGCCCCGCCATCACGCCCGGGAACCCGATCGCCTCAGCGGTCTTGGCGTGTTCCACGAACTCTTCCGGCTTGACCCACCGGTCCACCGGGTGATGCCGCGGCGACGGGCGCAGGTACTGGGTGATCGTGATGATCTCGCACCCGGCGTCGTAGAGATCCTGCAACGCGACCCCGACCTCCTCGGGGGTCTCGCCCATGCCCAGGATCAAGTTCGACTTCGTCACCAACCCCGCCGCCCGAGCCTGCGTGATCACATCCAGCGACCGCGCGTACCGGAACCCGGGACGGATCCGCTTGAAAATCCGCGGCACCGTCTCCACGTTGTGCGCCAGCACCTCCGGACGCGACCCGAACACCTCCGCCAACTGCTCCGGCTCCGCATTGAAATCCGGAATCAACAGCTCCACACCCGTGCCCGGGTTGAGCGCGTGGATCTGCCGCACCGTCTCCGCATACAGCCACGCACCGCCGTCAGCCAGGTCATCCCGGGCCACACCGGTGATCGTCGAATACCGCAAACCCATCGCCTGCACGCTCTCCGCGACCTTCCGCGGCTCCGTCCGGTCCAGCGCAGCGGGCTTGCCGGTGTCGATCTGACAGAAATCACACCGCCGCGTGCACTGATCCCCGCCGATCAGGAACGTCGCCTCCCGGTCCTCCCAACACTCGTAAATGTTGGGACAACCAGCCTCCTCACAGACAGTGTGGAGACCTTCGCGGCGCACCAGACCCTTGAGTTCGGTGAACTCCGGACCCATCCGCACCCGCGTCTTGATCCACGACGGCTTCTTCTCGATCGGCGTCTCGCTGTTGCGCACCTCAAGCCGCAACAACTTCCGCCCCTCCGGTGCAGCACTCACGGCCTCCACCCTACGCCGGGATTTTCCGGTGAACCGGACCCGATCCACCCCCTGGACGGCGCGGAATTCCCCGGAATCTCCCAGAAGCTCGGCGGGTTCCCCCGGACCGGCCCGGCACGCTCGCCGGCATGACAGCGATCGAAGTACGCGGGCTCACGAAACGGTACGGGCCCGGCACCGTGGTGGACGATCTGTCGTTCAGCGTCGAGCCCGGGCAGGTCACCGGGTTCCTCGGGCCGAACGGGGCGGGCAAATCCACGACGCTGAAGATGATCACCGGCCTCGCCGCCCCGACTCGCGGGTCGGTGACGATCGGCGGCCGGCGCTACCGGGACCTGCCGGCGCCGCTCACGGAGGTCGGCGCGCTGCTCGACGCGGGTGCGGTGCACGGGGCCCGCCGGGCGCGCGACCACCTTCTCGCGCTCGCGGCGAGCAACCGGCTGCCCCGGCGGCGGGTCGACGAGGTGCTCGCGCGCACCGGCATGGACAGTGCGGCCGGGCGGAAGGCGGGCGGGTTTTCGCTCGGGATGCGGCAGCGGCTCGGCATCGCGGCCGCGCTGCTCGGCGATCCCCGGGTGCTGATTTTCGACGAACCGGTGAACGGACTCGACCCCGAGGGCATCCGCTGGATCCGGGACTTCATGCGCTCGCTCGCCCGCGACGGACGCGCGGTGCTGGTGTCCAGCCATCTCATGAGCGAGATGGCGCAGACCGCCGACCGGCTGATCGTCATCGGCCGGGGCAAGCTGCTCGCCGACACCGCTACCGCCGACCTGGCCGGTCAGCCGGGCCCGGTGCTCGCCCGCGCCGCCGATCCGGACGGCTTCGCCCGCCATCTGCTCGCCGCCGGCGCCACCGTGCGGGACAGCGCCGGACGGGCGCTGGTCGTCTCCGGCCTGACCAGCGACGAGATCGGAAAACTGGCCGCGTACCACGGGGTGGCGCTCGCGGAGCTCACGCCGCAGCGGGTTTCGCTCGAGGACGCGTTCCTCGCGCTCACCGAGGACAGCACCGAGTACCAGGGGGTGGTCGCATGATGGTCTCCGGCACCCTCCGGGCGGAGTGGATCAAGCTCCGCAGCCTGCGTTCCACCTGGTACACCGTGGCCGGCCTGTTCGCCGCCGGGCTCGGCATCACCGCGCTCGCGACCGCTTCGGCGGGCACCGAGTACGCCAAGGCGACGGCCGCGGAACGCGCGGCCTGGGACCCGACTGGCCTCAGCCTGAAGTCCTTCATCGTCGCGCAGCTGGTCATCGGGGTGCTGGGCGTCCTGGTCGTCACGTCGGAATACGCGACCGGCCTGATTCAGATGTCGCTCACGGCGATGCCTCGGCGGTCTCGGCTGCTGGCGGCGAAGGTGGCGCTCGCCGCGGCCGTCGCCGTCGTGGCCGGGCAGCTGCTGATGTTCGCCGCTTTTCTGATCGGACAAGGGTTTCTCGCCGGTCAGCAGCTGCCGCACGTGAGCCTCGGCGACCCCGGGGTGCTCGGTTCGGTGGCGGGCGGCGGGCTGTACCTCGCCGCGATCGCGCTGCTCGCGGTCGGCCTCGGAACGCTGATCCGGGCGACCGCGGGCGCGCTGGCCGCGCTGGTCGGGATCGTGCTGCTGGTGCCTGCGGTCGCCGACCTTTTCCCGTCCTGGATGCAGTGGCTTTTCACGTTCTGGCCGTCAAAGGGCGCGGCGGCGATCTTCTCCGGCAAGCTCGGTTCGGCTTACCCGAACCCGTGGCTCAACCTCGCCGGGCTTTACGCCGCGGTGGCCGTGGTGCTGGCCGTCGCTTTCGCGGCGTTCCGCAGGCGGGACGTGTGACCGTGGTCTCCGTACGCTGGCGTTCATGGCAGGGATGACGCCCGCTCGGCTGCTGGTGGTCGACGACGAGGCCACCGTGCGGCAGCTGCTGTCCGCGGCGTTGCGGTTCGCCGGGTTCGAGGTGAGTTCCGCGGCGACTGCAGGCGAAGCAGTCACGCGCGCCGCGGAAGAGCCGCCTGACCTGGTGCTTCTCGACGTGATGCTGCCGGACGCCGCAGCGGGCCGGTGCCGGTGCTCTTCCTCACCGCTCGCGACCGGCAGGCGGACAAGGTCGCCGGACTGTCGCTGGGCGCCGACGACTACGTGACCAAACCGTTCGACCTGGAGGAGCTGATCGCTTGCGGCGCAAGGTCGACACCGGCGAGCCCAAGCTGATCCACACCGTGCACGGCGTCGGGTACGTGATGCGGGAGCCGCGGCGGTGAGGCATCCGCTGCGCCGGATGTCGTTGCGCACCCGGCTTCTGCTGATCACCGCGGGGCTGCTGCTGGCCGGGCCCACGCTGATCAGCGCCGTTGTCTCGGAGCGACTGGAGCGCTACCAGCTCGACCGGATCGACACCCAGCTGCGCGGGTTCACCGAGCTGATCGCACGCGTGCCGTCCGGCGGGCTGCCCGCGGGCGACCCCCGGACGTCGGTGCTGGACCCGGCGCTGGACCTGATCGGCGCCCCGTACGTGGTCTATCTCGGCGCGAACGGCGCGGTGACCGGCGGGATCCATTCGTCGCGGCTGGCCGCGGAAACCCTGCCCTCGCCCGGGGAGCTGCGGTCGGTCCCGGCGCACGGCCCGCCTGCCGAGCTGCGGGCCGCGAACGGTTCGCAGCGCTGGCGCGCGGTCGCGGCTCCGGCCCCGGGCGGGACGGTGATCGCGGCGGCTCCGCTCGCCGAGGCGGACGCCCTGCTCTCCCGGTTGCGGACCAGCAGCGTGGTCACCGGCTCCGTGCTGCTCGTGCTGCTGACCGCGGCGGGCTGGTTCGCGCTGCGCGGCGGACTGCGTCCGTTGCGCCGGATCGAGCACACCGCGGCGGCGATCGCGGGCGGCGATCTCAGCCGCCGGGTGCCCGGGATCGCCGCGCCGGGAACGGAAATCGGCCGCTTGGCGGGGTCGCTCAACACCATGCTCGGACAGCTGGAGCGCGCCTTCGCCGACCGGACCGCCTCCGAGGCGCGGATGCCGACCTTCGCCGCGGACGTCAGCCACGAACTGCGCACGCCGCTTTTCGGGATCAAGGGCACCGCCGAGCTGTACCGGATGGGCGCGCTCCCGAAACAGTCCGATGTGGACGAAGCCATGCGCCGGATCGACCGGGAAGCGGTCCGGCTGGCCGCGCTCACCGAGGACCTGCTTTTGCTTGCCCAGCTGGACGAATCCCCGGAAGCGCAGCTCGACCGCGCGCCGATGGACCTGCGCACGCTCGCCGGCGACGCCCGGCACGCGGTGCGCGCGCTCGACCCGTCGCGGCCGGTCGAGCTGACCGGCCCCGGCGGCGAGGGCGGGCCTGGTCCGGCGCCGGTGAACGCTGATGAGGCGCGGTTGCGGCAGGTAGTCACCAATCTCGTCGGCAATGCTGTCGCGCACACTCCGCCGGGCACCGCGGTTCGCGTCGGGGTCGGGACCGTGGCCGGCCGGGCGGTGCTGGAGGTCGCCGACGAAGGCCCGGGAATCCCCGCGGCGCAAGCGAAACGGGTCTTCGACCGGTTCTATCGCGCGGACCGTTCGCGCGCCCGGACACCTGGGGCGAACGCGGGTCTGGGGCTCGCTATCGCCCGGTCGCTGACGCGCGCGCACGGAGGCGAACTCGAATTGCGCACCGGGGTGGGGGAGGGAGCGTGTTTCCGGATCGCGTTGCCGCTGCTGGAGTTCAGCGCGGATCGGGAGTGACGCCGGTCAGCTCGGCGGTCAGCTCCCACAACCTGGTCCCGGCTTCCGGATCCCGGGCCGGGGCGAGGGTGCGCACCTTCGCCGGACGGCCGCGGACGGCGAAAACCGGTCCGAGGTAGTCGCCGCCTTCGACGTCCGGGGCGGTCGCGGCGTACAGCTGCGGCAGCGCGCCGTGCTCGACGCGCTGGGCCAGCAGCATTCCGCCGAGCTTGCCGATTTCCCGGAGTGCGGTGCGGAGCACGGGATTCCGGTACGAGCTGGCCATGTTCGTGGTCAGCCCGGTCGCGGTGTAGCCGGGATGCGCCAGCACGCTGCGCACGGTGGAATCCGCCGCGCGCAGGCGCCGGTCCAGTTCGATGCCGAAGGTTTGGTTCGACAGTTTCGCCTGGCCGTACGCGGCTGCCGCGCGGTACGGACGGCGTTCGGCGTTCGGGTCGTCCAGGTGCAGGTGCGCGCCGATGGCGGCGACGCTGGACAGCGTGACGACGCGTCCGGCCGGTGCGCCGCGGAGGGCGGGCATCAGCAGCCACGTCAGCGCGGCGTGCCCGAGGTGGTTCGTGCCGAATTGCAGCTCGAAACCGTCCGCGGTGCGGCCCTGCGCGGTGGCCATCACCCCGGCGTTGTTCATCAGCACGTCGAGTGCGTCGCCGGCGAGTTCGCGCACCTTGGCGGCGGCTTCGCGGACAGACGCCAGATCGGCGAGGTCCAGCCGAACGAGTTCGGGTTTGGCTCCGGAAGCCACGGCGCGGACCCGGTCGAGCGCGGTTTCGCCGCGCTCCGGCGAACGGCAGCCGAGCAGCACGCGCGCGCCGTGCGCGGCGAGGACTTCCGCCGAACGCAGGCCGAGGCCGGAATTCGCACCGGTGATCAGGACGGTCCGGCCGCTCTGGTCGGGGATCCGGGCCTCGGTCCAGCGTTCGCTCATCGGGCTAGCTAACTACACGTCACGCGCTCGGCGCGAGCAGGCGCAGCAGATGCCCGACCGGGCCGCGCCTGCGGACCGGGCCGGCGTCGCCGGCGCGCAGGAGCGCCTCGAGCGTCCGCCCGACCTTGACGATCTCGTCGGCGGGCTCCTCCGGTTCGGCGAGGCCCGCGGTGAGCGCCAGCATGTGCAGTTCGGTGCGGTGCAGCGGTTCCAGCGCCGGGCAGCGCTCGAGCGCGCCGTCCAGCACCGCCCGCAGGTCTTCGTGGTCGTGCTGCGCCTGCCGCCACGCCCGGGTGACGGCGTCGACCTGGTCGCCGGGCAGCTCCGCCTCGTCGGGGTCGGCGAACTCGGCGCGCAGGTAGCCGCTGAGCAGCTGCGTCCACTTGTACTGCAGCGCCAGCAGCAGGTTCTCTTCGGTGCCGAACTCTTCGGCGGCACCGGGGATCTCGGCCAGCGACAGCGGCGCCCGGGGCGCCCGCCTCGCCTGGCGGACAGCGGCATCGAGGATCTCTCGCCGCCGGTAGAAGTCGGTCCAGCTCATGGTGTGGCTCCCCTTCCGTGACCCGGGCCATACTGCCGGTCTGCGGCATACTCCCGGTACGGACCTGACGCGGCCAACATACCACGGGTATGGTCCGGCGACCCCCGGCGTAAGGTTGTGAGCGTGCCGACAATGAGGTCCCGACGACTCGACTACTCCGAGTCGACCCGCTCCGCCCTGGTCGACAGCGCGGTCGAACTGTTCACGAAACGCGGATACGCGGGCACCTCGCTCGACGAGGTGGCCAAACGCGCCCGCGTCACGAAAGGCGCGCTGTACCACCATTTCAGCGGCAAGCAGGCGCTCTTCGAGGCCGCGTTCGAACAGGTGGAAAGCCTGGTCTACGACCGGCTGCAGAAGATCATGACCGGCGACGGCGAGCCGTGGGAACGCGCGATGGGCGGGCTGCAGGCGTTCATCCGCAGCTGTCTCGACCCGTCGTACCAGCGGATCGCCATCCACGAGGGCCCGGTCGTGATGGGCTGGGAACGCTGGCGCGAGGCGGAGGAGCAGTCCAGCTTCGGGCTCGTGCGGTCCGGGCTGCAGCTGCTGGTGGACGCGGGCGAGGTGGAGCCGGTGCCGGTCGACCTCACCGCGCGGCTGCTGTTCGGCGCGCTGTCGAGCGCGGCCACCGAGATCGCCGGCGCGGCCGATCCGAAGAAGGTCGGGGCCGAGATCGAGGACGTCATCACGCGGATGCTGACCCGGCTGCGCCGTCCCGCGGAGCGGCCCGCCGCGGGGTGACGGATCCGCCGTTAGGCTGGCGGACATGGACTTGAGGATCTTCACCGAACCCCAGCAGGGCGCGAGCTACGACGACCTGCTGCGGGTCGCGCGGACCACCGAAGCCGCGGGATACGACGCGTTCTTCCGCAGCGACCACTACCTCAAGATGGGCAGCGCGGACGGCCTTCCCGGGCCGACCGACGCGTGGATCACCCTCGCCGGCCTCGCCCGCGAGACCGAGCGGGTCCGGCTCGGCACGCTCGTCACCGCGGCCACCTTCCGCCACCCCGGCCCGCTCGCGATCTCGGTCGCGCAGGTGGACCAGATGTCCGGCGGGCGCGTGGAATTCGGCCTCGGCACCGGCTGGTACGACGACGAGCACACCGCCTACGGCCTCACCTTGCCGCCGCTCAAGGAGCGGTTCGACCGCTACGCCGAGCAGCTCGCGGTGATCACCGGCCTGTGGAAGACGCCGGCCGGGGAGAAGTTCTCCTACTCCGGCGAGTACTACACGCTCGCCGATTCGCCCGCGCTGCCGAAGCCCGCGCAGTCGCCCGCGCCGCCGGTGATCATCGGCGGGGGCGGCAAGAAGCGCACCCCGGCGCTGGCCGCGCAGTACGCCGACGAGTTCAACCTGCCGTTCGTGGACTCCGACACCGCGCTCGCGCAGTTCGAGCGCGTCGACGCAGCGGCGGAGGCGATCGGCCGCAACCCCAAGGAAATCCTGCGTTCGGTCGCGCTCGTGCTCGCGGCGGGCCGGGACGAGGCCGAGGTCGCCCGCCGGGCCGGGGCGATCGGACGCGAGGTGGACGAACTGCGGGCCAACGGACTGGCCGGGACCGCGGCGGAGATCGTGGACCGGATCGGGCAGTGGCGGGAGAAGACCGGGATCACCCGGCTGTACCTGCAGGTGCTCGACCTTTCCGACCTCGACCACATCGAGTTCGTGGCCTCCGAGGTCGCGCCGCAGCTGGACTGAAAGCGGTGAGGGGAACCCTGAGGGAAGCAGAGTCCCTCAGGGTTTCCCTCACGGACGGTCAGGTCAGTTCTGCAGGGCGAAGGTGACGCCGGGGGCCTTCGGGGCCTCCGGACGCGGCAGCCAGCGGTCGTCGCTCACCGGCAGTTCGCCTTCGAGCGCGGCCAGCACCAGCTCCTTCGCCACCGGCAGCACCTCGGCGACCGGGACGTCGCGCTGCAGTTCCCAGGACAGCGACGTGGTGCCCGCGTCGCGGATCCCGCACGGCACGATGTTGTCGAAGGCGGCCAGGTCGGCGTTGCAGTTCAGCTCGAACCCGTGCATCGTCACGCCGCGCTGGACGCGGATGCCGATCGCGGCGATCTTGCGCTCGATCCCGCGCTCGTCGGCCGGGATCCACACGCCGCTGCGGCCCTCGACGCGGCCGGAGCGCACGCCGAACCGGTCGCACACCGCGATCAGCGCCTCCTCGAGGCGGCGCACGTAGTGCATGACGTCGATCGGGTCGGCGAGCTTCAGGATCGGGTAGCCGACCAGCTGGCCGGGGCCGTGCCAGGTGATCTTGCCGCCGCGGTCGACGTCGATCACCGGGGTGCCGTCGGCGGGCCGGTCCTCGGGTTCGGTGCGCTTGCCCGCGGTGTAGACCGACGGGTGCTCCAGCAGCAGCATGGTGTCCGGCCCGGTTTCGTCCGCGCGCGCGGCGAGGATCTCCCGCTGCAGGTCCCAGGCCTCGGTGTAGTCGATCGTCCCGATCTCGCGCACGACGAGGGGCTCGGTGGCGATCCGGCAGCTTGCGCTCGAAGAACTCACCGTTCGAGGCTACGCCTTTCGCCCGGCGGAACGGGAATCAGCCGGAGTGCGGTCGCTGACACCAGCCCCACGCCGAGCACCGCGAGCACGGCCCCGACCGTGTCGGTGACCCAGTGCACGCCGAGCACGATCCGGCAGGCCGCGGCCAGCACGGTCGCGGCGGCGGATATCCCGATCGCCCACCGCACGAACCGCGGCCGGAGCCAGGCGCAGAGCAGCACCACGACCAGGCTCGTCGTCGCCACGGAAACGACGTGGCCGCTGGGGTAGCTCAGATCCGGGTACACGCGCGGACGCTGGCGCTGAAACACCGGTTTGAACGCCAGGCTGGTGAACCGGCACAGCAGGAGCACCACGGCGAGCCGCACGCACAGCGATAACCGCGACCGGTCCCGCAGCACGATGGCCAGCAGCACCGCGCCGAGCACATACGGCAGCACCGGGCCGAGGACGTTCGTCACCACGCCCGCGATCTGGCCGGCCAGGCGAGTGTCCTGTCCCCGCAGGGCCGTGGCGACCTCGGCGTCGAGCTGCAGCGGCTGCCGGTCCACGAGCAAGCCGAGCCCGAGGAACGCGGCGAACAGCACCACGCCGACGACGATCCACCGGAAGCGCGGCATCGTCACGTCGCCGCGGCGAGCGCGCTGTCGACGGTGCGGTGCCGGAATTCGTACCCGCTCGCCTCCAGCTTCCGCGGCACCGCGCGCTGCCCGAACAACGCCATCTCCTCGGCGGCCTGGCCGAGAGCGAGCTTCATCGCGATTTCCGGCACCCACCACGGCGCTGGCCGGTGCACGGCGCGGCCGAGGGCGCGGGTGAACTCGGCGTTGGTGACCGGGATCGGTCCGGTGAGATTGACCGGTCCGGACAGCGAATCGTGCTCCAGAATGTGCAGGAGGGCACCGATTTCGTCGTCCAGCGCGATCCACGGCAGGTACTGGCTGCCGTCGCCGAGCCGTCCGCCGAGCGCGAGGCGGAAAAGCGGGCGCAGTACGTCGAGCAGGCCGCCGTGGCGGGCCAGGACGAGACCGGTGCGCACCGAGACCACGCGGGCGTTGGCCGCCGCGGCCGTCGCGTTCTCCCATTCGACGCACATCTCGGCGAGAAAACCGTTGCCGGCCTTGGTGTTCTCATCGACCACAGTGGACCCGGTGTTGCCGTAGTAGCCCACCGCGGAGGCATTCACCAGCACGCCGATGCCATGCTCGGCGACCGCTTCGGCGAGCACTTCGGTCGGCTCCACGCGGCTGTCGAGCAGCTGCTGTTTGCGCATTCCGCTCCACCGCCCGGGCAGCAGCGGTGCTCCGCACAGGTTCACCACCGCGTCGACGCCGTCGAACGCGCCGTCGTCGATCCGTCCCGACGGCGGGTCCCAGCCGCTCTCGTCTTCCGCCCGCGCGGTGCGCCGCACCAGCCGGCGCACGTCGTGCCCGGATTCGCGCAGCCGTCCGGTCAATGCGGTGCCGAGGAGACCGCCGGAGCCCGCGATGAGTACCCGCATGCCTCTGATCGTGTCCTATCGGCCGGGCTCGCGCACACCCGGGCGGAGCTGACCGGCGACGTCGGCGGCGGCGGTCAGCAGCACCAGCGCGGGAATCGCGGCGGTCGGCTTGAGCCGGTAACTGCCGCGCCGGTCCTGCTCGACCAGTCCGGCCGCGGTGAGCGCCTTGAGGTGGTGATAGAGCCGTCCCGGAGAGCTGAGTTCGGCGGCTTCCCGCAGCGCCGCCCCGGTCTGTGCGCCGTCGCGGGCGAGCAGCCGGACGAGCGCGATCCGGTCGGTGTTCGCCAGCGCGGCCAGCACCTCGGCGCGCGGCGCGTCCGGCAGCGACAGCGCCGCCGGGACGGCGAGCCGGATTTCCCAGCGCAGCTCGGGATCGGTCAATTCCCCCTGATAGCCGACGATCCCCTGCGGACTGTCCAGGACGGGTTCGGCGGGCCGTCCCTCCAGCGCGGCCATCCGGCGTTCGAGCGCCGCGACGCGCTCGGCGAGGTCCTCGGTCATGCGGGTCAGTGTCCCAGCGCGCGCTCCAGTGCGGCGAAGGTGTCCGGGAGGTACAGCGCGTCGACGCACAGCCGCATCAGCCCTGGCAACTCGCGCAGATCGGCGGCCGTCGCGTTCTGGAGCAGGAGCGTGCCGGTGCTCGGAGCGCGGTCGGGCCACAGCACGTCGAACGCCAGCACCAGGACGGTGGACAAGCTGCCGCCTTTGAACAGCAAGGCGTCCGCGCCCGGCGGCTTCCGCTCCGGGAACTGGGTGAGGATCTGCTGCGCGAGGACAGCGGCCCGGTCTTCGCTCCCGGCGATTTCGCGGTGCAGCCCGAACAACTGCGCGGCAGTGCCCTGGCCGGTTCCCGCGTCCCAGCTCCTGGTGTGCTCGGGCGTCGGCGGATGGGCGAAGACCCGCGGAATCACGGTGGCGCGGAACGCCGCGTCGCGGACGAACCGGTTCGTCAGCGCGTCGCCGAGGGCGCGGCGGACCGCGCTCGGGGTGCCGGGCGGCGGACAGTACTCGGGGAACACCCACATCAGCGTTTCCCCGCAGAACATCCGGATGTCGGGGCGATGCCAGCCACCGCGCGCGGCGGCGCGGCGCAGCGCCGCGTCACCGAGCCGGGCGTGCAGGTAGTCCGCGGCGGCGTTGTCGCTGACCAGAATCATCAGTTCGGCGATCTGGTGCAGCGGCACTCGCTGCTCCGGGTCCTTCGCGATGCCGAACTCGTCGCACGGGATTCCCAGCAGCGTGAGGGCTTCGTGGTGCGTGCCCTGACCGAGGACGCCGTCGCCGAAGAACGGATGCCGGGCATCCCAATCGCCGACGCGCACCGGCTCGTCCGGATCAAGCCGTCCTTCGGCGACCGCCGTCGTGTAGGCGAGCAGATGCACTGCCTTGACCGCGGAGGCGAGCGGGCGTTGCCGGTCTGGCAGGTGCTCGAAGCGCCTGCGGTCGGAGAAGACCGCGGACACGTCGTCGCGGCGCGCCGCCAGCCGGGCAAGCCAGCCGTCGGGAGTGGATTGGTCCGGGGGAGCGGCCAGTGCGAGCGAGGGCAAGACGAACGTGGCGGCCCCCGCTGCTGCGACCGACGTGAGCAAGCTTCGCCGAGTGAGCATGAGATCAGATTACTCCGGAATTCCGAAGTTCCGGAATACATGAATATTCGGAAACGGCGAAGGCCCCCGCACCCGTGGCGGGTGCGGGGGCCTTCGGCCGAGCGGCTGCCGGGTCAGAGACCCAGCTCGTCCTCGAAGTTGCCCTCTTCCAGCCGCTGCTTGATCGTGGTCAGGAAGCGGCCGGCGTCCGCGCCGTCGACCAGGCGGTGGTCGTAGGTCAGCGGCAGGTACGCCATCGAGCGGACCGCGATGGTGTCGTTGCCCTCGGCGTCGCTCACCACGACCGGGCGCTTCACCACGGCGCCGGTGCCGAGCATGCCGGACTGCGGCTGCACGATGATCGGCGTGTCGAACAGGGCCCCGTTGGAGCCGATGTTCGTGATGGTGAAGGTGCCGCCGGTCAGCTCGTCCGGCTTGACCTGGTTGGCCCGGGCCCGCGCCGCCAGGTCGGCGATGCGGTGCGCGAGACCGGCCAGGCTCAGCTCGCCCGCGTCGTGGATCACGACCGAGAGCAGGCCGCGCTCGGTGTCCACCGCGATGCCCAGGTGCACGGCGCCGTGGTAGGTGATCTCCTTCGTGTCCTCGTTGTAGGACGCGTTGACGTTCGGGTGCTGCTTGAGCGCCTCGACCGTCGCCTTGGCGAAGAACGGCAGGAACGTGAGGTTGACGCCCTCGCGCTCCTTGAACGCCGCCTTCGCGCGCTGGCGCAGCTTGGCGATCTTGGTGACGTCCACCTCGTGCACCTGCGTGAGCTGCGCGGAAACCTGCAGCGACTCGCGGGTCTTGGTGGCGGTGATCTGCCGGATCCGGCTCGCCTTCTGCACGGTGCCGCGCAGGGCGGCGACCTCCGGCGAAACCGCGGCGGCGCGCGGCGCGGCCGGAGCGGCGGCGGCCGGGGCAGCAGCCGGGGCGGAAGCGGCCGGGGCCGGAGCCGCCTTCTGCTTGGCCTCGGCCGCGGCGAGCACGTCCTGCTTGCGGATGCGGCCGCCGACTCCGCTGCCGGTCAGCGACGCGAGGTCGATGCCGTGCTCGGAGGCGAGCTTGCGCACCAGCGGCGTGACGTACGGGCCGTCCGCGGAGCCGTTGTCCGCCGGGGCCTGGGCGGCCGGAGCGGGCTTGCTCTCCTGCGCCGGAGCCGGAGCGGGCTTGCTTTCCTGAGCCGGGGCCGGAGCCGGGGCGGGCTTGCTCTCCTGGACCGGGGCCGGGGCGGGCTCGGGCTTGCTTTCCGGAGCGGGCTTGCTTTCCTGCGCCGGAGCGGCGGCCGGGGCGGCGCCCGCGTCGCCGATGACCGCGAGCACTCCGCCGACCTCGACGGTCTCGTCCTCGCCCGCGCGGATCTCCAGCACGGTGCCGGCGACCGGCGACGGGACCTCGGTGTCGACCTTGTCGGTGGAGATCTCGAGCAGCGGCTCGTCGACCTCGACGGTCTCGCCGACCTGCTTCAGCCAGCGGGTGACGGTGCCCTCGGTGACGCTCTCGCCCAGCTCGGGCAGCTTCACCTCGGTGCCCGAACCGCCCGCGGCCGGAGCGGTGTCCGGCTGCGACGGGGCGGACTCGGCGGGGGCGGCGGATTCGGCCTGGGCAGGGGCTTCCTGCTGCTGGGCGGGCTCGGGCTCCGGCTCGGCCTGCTGGGCCGGGGCGGAGGACTCGGGCACGCCGCCGGTGCCGTCGTCGATCACCGCCAGCTCGCCGCCGACCTCGACGGTGTCGTCTTCCTTGGCGCTGATCTTCACGACCGTGCCTGCCACCGGCGACGGTACTTCGGTGTCGACCTTGTCGGTCGAGATCTCGAGCAACGGCTCGTCGACCTCGACGGTGTCGCCCTCCTGCTTCAACCACCGGGTGACGGTTCCCTCGGTGACGCTCTCGCCGAGCTCCGGCAGCGTGACGGAGTAGGCCATTGTTCGCTGGCTCCCTTGATCGCTAAGACGTGGTCTGGATTGTGCTGGTTGCGCGTCAGCTGTGCACGTGCAGCGGCTTGCCCGCGAGGGCGAGGAACGCTTCGCCGAGTGCCTCGGTCTGCGTGGGGTGCGCGTGGATCAGCGGGGCGACGTCCTCCGGGAACGCCTCCCAGCTGTAGATCAGCTGCGCTTCGCCGATCAGCTCGCCGACCCGGTCGCCCACCATGTGCACGCCGACGACGGGGCCGTCCGGCGCCTTCACCAGCTTCACGCCGCCGGAGGTCTTGAGGATCTGGCTCTTGCCGTTGCCGCCGAGGTCGTAGGTGAACGTGGTGACGTCCGAACCGTACTTCTCCTTGGCCTGGGACTCGGTGAGCCCGACCGAGGCGACCTCGGGGTGCGAGTAGGTGACGCGCGGGATGCCGCGCTCGTCGATGGCGCGCGGGTTGAGCCCGGCGATCTCCTCGGCCACGAAGACGCCCTGCTGGAAGCCGCGGTGCGCGAGCTGCAGGCCCGGCACGATGTCGCCGACCGCGTAGACGCCTCCCAGGTTGGTGCGGAGCCGGTTGTCGGTGAGCACGAAGCCGCGCTCCATAGCGACGCCCGCCTCCTCGTAGCCGTGCCCGGCCGAGTTCGGGCCGCGGCCGACGGCGACCAGCAGCAGGTCGGCCTCCAGCGTCTCGCCGGACTCCAGCGACACGCTGACGCCGTTGTCGTCCTGCTTCGCGCCGGTGAACTTCACGCCGGTCTTGAAGGCGATCTTGCGCCGGCGGAACGCGCGCTCCAGCTGCTTGGAGGCGTACTCGTCCTCGTTCGGGACCAGCCGCGGGAGCGCCTCGACCACGGTGACGTCGACCCCGAAGGAAGCCCACACGCTGGCGAACTCCACGCCGATCACGCCGCCGCCGAGCACGACGACCTTCTTCGGCACGTAGTCCAGCGTCAGCGCCTGCTCGCTCGCGATGATGCGGCCGCCGAGCTCGAGGCCGGGCAGGGTGCGCGAGTACGAACCGGTGGCCAGGATGACGTTCTTGCCGGTGTAGCGGGTGCCGTCGACCTCGACGGTCGTGCCGCCGACGAACCGGCCGGTGCCCTCGACGAGGTTGACCTTGTGCGCCTTGGCCAGGCCCTGGAGGCCCTTGTACAGCCGGGAGACGATCCCGTCCTTGTACTTGTTCACCCCCGCGATGTCGATGCCCTCGAACACGGCCTTGACGCCGAAGGTCTCGGCGTCGCGGGCCTCGTCGGCGACCTCGGCGGCGTGCAGCAGGGCCTTGGTCGGGATGCAGCCCCGGTGGAGGCAGGTCCCGCCCAGCTTGTCCTTCTCGATCAGCGTGACGGAAAGGCCCAGCTCGGCCGCGCGGAAAGCCGCGGCGTAGCCGCCCGATCCGCCTCCCAGGATCACGAGGTCGGCGGAGGTGTCGCTCACTTCAATAACTCCTCGGCAGCGATAGGGGTGGAGCTTCGGTCGCCGCGGCACCCGGTATAACCGCGCGCGCGACAACCGCCATCTTGTCACTACGCCGATCGGCGTTGCGACCTAGCCGGGCCAAGGCGGCGCTGCGACACCGGCCACACACGCGACTGGGAATAATGAAGTCCGGACTCTCGCCGGAAGAAAGGTGGTCGAAGTGGGGATCTTCGACTCGTTGCGCCGCCGCGGAAGACGCGGCCCGGCCGCCGGAGCAGGACGCTCCGGAGGCTCGGGCGACACCCGCTACCTGGAGGAATGGGCCGCCGCGCGCCGCGGGGTGGAGGCTTTTGTCGAGCCGAAAACCACGGTGACTGACACCACTGTGGTGCTCGTCGCGCACGACGGCGAATGGACCCGCCGCCGGATCGGGAGTCTCGATGCCGCGCAGCGGTTCGGGCGGAAGCACACGATTCCGGTGTACGAGGTCGCGCGGGTGGGTTATCCGAAGCGGATGCGGGAGTACACCGAGCGGCGGAAGCGGCGGCCGGGTGGGTGAGTTGGGGGCGTTGGTGCTCGGCTCGTCGCCTGGCGGCGACATTGCCGGTTAGTGGTTGCGTGGGGCACCCCGAAGCTTGATTGTGCTGACGGTTCGGGGGTGCTTGTCAAGGCGGGAAAGATGCCTTGACAAGCACCCCCGAACCGCAGGGAGGCTTCGTATCGGGGTGCGGGGGAGGGGCTGGGTGCCACGCTCTTTGGGTGCAGATGCTGCGGTTTTAGGGCTGGGTGCGTCGCTGTTGGGTGCATCGGTTGCGGTTGCGGTTGGGGGCCGGGTGCCTGGCTCGTTTGGTGCGGCGGTTGCGGTGGGGGCCGGGTGCCTCGATGTTTTGTGCATCGGCGGCGGTTTTTGGGCTTGGAAAGTCGTGCGGGGAGCCCTGAGGGCGTGAGGGTTGTCCGCACGGATTGCAGCGGGTGGGCGGGTCAGGCGCTTGCTTCCAGCAGGCGGTGGTGGTGTTCCAGCAGTGCGCGGAACGAATCGTGTGCGGTGCTGCCGTAGGTGAGGTCCACTTCGACCGTTCGCCAGCTGTCGCCGGTGTGGGTGAGCAGGATCGTGGCGGGGTCGGAGACGATCACGACTGTTCCGTCCGCGCGCAGTTCGCGGGCGGGCAGCAGGCGGGGGAACACCACGTCCGCGGGTAAGCCGTCCGCTAGTGACAGGAATTCTCGGTAGTCGTCGGGCAGGTGGAAGCCGAGGCGTTGTTCGGCGGCGGCGAGGTCGGCGGGCGATGCCGGGGCGGGGGCTCGTTGGCCGCGGAGCCGGAGGATCGACTCGAGCAGTTCCGGCAGGCTGGCCGGGCCGGTCGGATAGCGTTCGCGCAGGGCGGCGATCAGTGCGCCCGCGCAGTGGTCCGGCCATTCCGGGCCGAGGCCGAGCGGGTCCGCGCCGTCGACCAGTCGGGCGGCGAGCGGGCGGGTGGCGGCGAGTGTCGCGACGTCCGGGTTGGGGTGGCTTTCCACGAGTGCGGCCCATGCGTCGAGGTCGGCGGCGGCGAGTGCGTCGCGCACGGGGTCGGGCCGCTGCGGCGCGATCGCGGAGACCACGCCCGCGACTGGAGAGCCGGCGAAAAGACCGTCCAAATCGGACGATCGGCGGGCGAGGAAAGCTTGGTGGGCTTGTTCTTCCGCGTCTAGGTCGAGCGGGACTAGTGCGTCTGCCCATTGTGGACGGTCGCCGCGTGCCTCGAAAAGCATCGCCCAGGCGCGGGCACGGACGGCGTCGTCGGCGAGTACGGACGTCGGGCGTCCGGTCACTGCATGCCATTGCGTGGCAAGGCGGTCCGCGGCGGTGAACGCGCCCGCGGTCGCGAGAAGGAGTGCGGCGTGCCCGATCCGGCGGTCAGCGGCGGCCTCGTCGGCGGTGAGCACCTCGCGGACGGCGGTTTCGAGGTAGTCGTCGCGCTGCATGAGCGCGAGCGTGCCACAACGACGGAGGCCCCGCACCGAGCGCGGTGCGGGGCCTCCGGTCTAGTGCGTGAATCAGCCCTGGTCGGCGATGTCCGCCAGGACCGCGGCGATGGTGCGGACCGGGACGCCGGTGCCGCCCTTGCCGGTGTAGCCCCACGGGGCGCCGGAGTTGAAGGCCGGGCCCGCGACGTCCAGGTGCACCCACGGCAGGTCCGCGGGCACGAACTCGCGCAGGAACACGCCCGCGACGAGCATGCCCGCCCAGCGCTGGCCGGTGACGTTCGCGATGTCCGCGAGCCGCGAGTCGAGGTCGCCGCGCAGTTCGTCGGGCAGCGGCATCGCCCAGCCGCCCTCGCCGGTGGCCTGCATGATGCCCGCGACGCGGTCGCGGAACTCGTCCGAGCCCATCACGCCGGAGATCCGGTTGCCCAGCGCGACGACCTGCGCGCCGGTCAGCGTGGCGGTCTCGATCAGGTAGTCCGGGTTCTCCTCGGCCGCGCGCACGATCGCGTCCGCCAGCACGAGCCTGCCCTCGGCGTCGGTGTTGAGCACCTCGACGGTCTTGCCGCCGTACATGGTCAGCACGTCGCCGGGGCGGTAGGAGGTGCCCGAGGGCAGGTTCTCCGCCAGCGGGATGTGCGCGGTGACCTCGAGCGGGTACTTCAGCTTCGCGGCCAGCACGACCGACGCGAGCACGGCGGCCGCGCCCGACATGTCGGAGGTCATGTGGTCCATGTTCGCGGCGGGCTTGAGCGAGATGCCGCCCGAGTCGAACGTGATGCCCTTGCCGACCAGCGCGACCTTCTTGCGCGCCTTCGCCGGCTTCCAGCTGACCCGCAGCAGGCGCGGCGGCCGCGACGAACCGCCGCCGACGCCGAGGATGCCGCCGAAGCCCTTGCGCTTGAGGGCCTTCTCGTCGAGCACCTCGAACTCGAGGCCGTTCGCGTCGGCGAGCTTCTTGGCGCGGTCGGCGAAGGACGCCGGGAACAGGTCGTTCGGCGGGGTGTTGATCAGGTCGCGGGCGATGAGCACCGACTCGGCGATGAACCCGGCCGCCTTCAGCGTGGCCTTGTGCTCGCGCGCGGTGCCCTCGGCCGGGCTGACCAGGTCGGCCTTCGCCAGCGGGCCGTCGCCCTTCTCCGAGCGGTACTCGGTGAAGACGTACGCGCCGAGCGCGATGCCCTCGGTGGCGGCGTGCAGGTCCACGGCCGAGAGCGTGACGAACGCCCGCTCGGTGCCGCTCAGCGCGCGGGCCGCGGCACCGGCCGCGCGGCGCACCTGCTCCGGGGTGATCGCCCCGTCCTTCGGCTTGCCGAGGCCGACCGCCAGCACGACGCCCGCGGGCAGCTTGCCCAGCGTCGGCAGCTTCACGACCTCCTCGGCCTTGCCGGTCGCGCCGAGCGTGCCCAGCACCTCGGCGAGCTTGCCGTCGAACGCCGCGTCGGCCACCTCCGCGCCGGCGGCCAGCTCGAGGCCGTCCTCGCCCTGCAGGGTGCCGATCACGACGACGTCGGCGCGGGTCTTGCCCAATGCCGCATCCGTGTTCTCGGAGAGGGCAAGCTTCGGCACGGTCACTTCTGGCTCCTCGCGACGTCGCGGTGGCGCCGGGCGATCTGCCCGGTCGATCGTGAGCCATGCTAATGACAAAGCCATCCGGACGGGGGAAGGGGGATCGCGGTGCGGCTCGCGGGAGCACTCCTGGTGACGCTGGCGGCGGGGGCCGCCGGGGCCGGGTTTTGGGTGCTCGCAGGGGTTGTGCTCGCCGCGCTGGCCGCGATCGGCGGTTCCCGGCTGCCCGCGCTCGCCGACGATCCGGGTGGCCGGATCGTCGGCGGATTATCCCGGCTGGCGCAGGTCGTCGTGCTCGCGCAGGCATTCGGCGCGTATGTGTTCCCGCTGCAGCCCGGATACGCCGCCGCGGCGCTGGTCGTCTTCGTCGCCGCTGCGGACTTCGCGGGGCTGCGCCTGCCGAACCTGCTGGTCAAGTGGCTGCTCGGCGTGCTGCTGGCCGCCGCGGCGGTCCTCGTGGCGATGTGCCTGGCGGTCGATCCGGTGTCGCCTGCGGGCGGAATCGGGACGCCGGACGTCGCCGGGATCGTCGTCGCGGCGTTGTTCCTGCTGCCGTTCCTAGTTCCGGAACCGGGGGAGCGCGGCACCGGACGCGCACTCGTCCTGGGTCTTGTCGCGGTCGTGGTCACGGCGGTGACGCTGCTGCAGCTGGGTCCGGTCCGGCTCGGGTTGTCCGGGACGGCGATGCGGGATCTGCTCTCCGCCGCGGACGCCGGACAGCTCCAGCCGTTGCTCACGGTGATCGCAGTCCTGGCGACTCTCCCCGCGGCATTCACGACTTTCGTCGGTGCGCGACAGCGGTTTGCGCCGTCCGGCGGGGCTCTCGGCGCGGCGGGCGCACTGCTGGCGGCGGCCGCCGCGGCGTTCGTCCCGCTGTCGGCGGTGCTGCTCGCGGCCGGGCTCGGCGCGGTCGCGGAACTGCTGCTGCGGATGCGGGTTCGTCGCTACCGTGGCGTCCATGACTGAGCACCGCTGGGCGCCGGGACAGACAGTCGTCGAACGTTTCGTCCGCCCGGACGGCAGCATCGGCCAGCACCATCCGCTGCGGGTGGTCGCCGACGACGGCGAGACGCTGCTCGGCTGGCTCCCGCTCGGCACGCCGATCGTCGGCAGCAGGCTCGCGGACGGCCGGTCGCTGCGGGAAGCGCCGCTGGAACAGCGGTTCCGCGAGCCGCGCGTGCGGGTGCGAGACATTTGGCACGGCACGTCGACGCTGCGGCTGATTCCCGACCGCGCCTGGTCGTCGGTGTGGTGGTTTTTCGAGGCGGACGGCCGGTTCCGCGACTGGTACGTGAACCTCGAGCTGCCGCGCGGGCGCACCGAGACCGGCCCGGACCGGATCGACGGGATCCTCGACCTGGTCGTGACGCCGGGCGCGGGCTGGAAGTGGAAGGACGAGGACGAAGCGGAGGCGGCCGTCGAGGCGGGCCGGCTGACCGCGGCCGAACTCGGGAAGCTGCGCGCCGAGGGCGAACGGCTGGGCGCGCTGGCCGAGCGGGGCGCGTTCCCGTTCGACGGCACGCACACGGACTTCCGGCCGGACCCGGACTGGCCCGCTCCGGAGCTGCCGGCCGGGTTGGTCTGACCTACTGGGCCAGCAGGACGAGCCCGATGAACAGCACGATGTTGACGACGAGCAGGATCACGACCGATTTGGTCGGCACGTCCTTCGCGATCACCTTGCCGTGCAGGTTCTTCCACCAGTAGATGCCGAACCCGGCGACGACCAGGCCGAGGAAGAAGCCGAACCCGCTCGACAGCAGGCCCCAGCCGACCATTCCGAGCAGCCCCGCGCCGAAGGTCAGCAGGGCGGCGGTGCCGAAGGTCTTGACGTCCGGCCCGGCCCCGGGCCCGGCTTGGCGTGCTGGTTGAGTGCTCACGGCCGCCATCGTAGTGGGGTGACGCTGCGAGCGGGGGCCGGTGCAGCGAGTAAAACCACAGGACTTCCGACTAACGTGCTTCCGACCAAGCGCTATCGTCTATGCATGACCACAGCGACGCAGTTCACCCACGTTCCGAACCCGAGCCCCGCGAGTCCTGAACGCGTCGCCGAGGTACTTGCCAAGCCGGGGTTCGGCACGTACTTCACCGACCACATGGTGACCGTGCGGTACAGCACCGAAAAGGGCTGGCACGACGCCAAGGTCGGGCCGTACGAACCGTTCACCCTCGACCCGGCCACGTCCGTGCTGCACTACGGGCAGGCCATCTTCGAGGGCCTCAAGGCCTACCGGCAGCCGGACGGCTCGATCGCCGCGTTCCGGCCGGACGCCAACGCGGAGCGGTTCCGCGACTCCGCCGATCGGCTGGCGATGCCGAAGCTGCCGGTGGAGACCTTCGTCGACGCGCTGCGCGAGCTGATCGCGGTGGACGAGCGCTGGGTGCCGACCCGTGAGGGCGATTCCCTGTACCTGCGCCCGTTCATGATCTCCACCTCGGCCGGCCTCGGCGTGAACAGCCCGGCCGACGAGTACGTCTTCGCGGTGATCGCCTCGCCGGCCGGCTCGTACTTCAGCGGCGGCGTGAAGCCGGTCAGCGTGTGGCTGTCGACCGAGTACGTGCGCGCGGCCCCCGGCGGCACCGGCGCGGCGAAGTGCGCGGGCAACTACGCGGCATCCTTCGTGGCGCAGGCGCAGGCCGTCGAGAAGGGCTGCGACCAGGTGGTGTGGCTGGACGCGGTCGAACGCCGCTGGGTCGAGGAGATGGGCGGGATGAACCTGTTCTTCGTCTTCGGCTCGGGCGACGACGTCCGCGTGGTGACGCCGGAGCTGACCGGTTCGCTGCTGCCGGGCGTCACCCGGAAGTCGTTGCTGCAGCTGGCGAAGGACGCCGGGCACAAGGTCGAGGAACGCCGGATCTCCACCGACGAATGGGAGAAGGCGGCCGCCTCGGGCGAGCTGACCGAGGTCTTCGCGTGCGGCACCGCGGCGGTCATCACGCCGGTCGGCCACGTGAAGCACGGAGGCGGCGAGTTCTCGATCTCGGGCGGCCGCCCGGGCCCGGTCACCATGGCGCTGCGGGAGCAGCTGGTCGGGATCCAGGAAGGCACCCGCCCGGCTCCTGCGGGGTGGATGGTTCCGCTCAGCTGACGTTTCAGCTCTCCGTGAGGGGAGCCCGGAGGGAATCTGCTTCCCTCCGGGCTCCCCTCACGGCTTTCAGGACGAGAGCGGCCCGGAAACCCCGGATTGTTCGTGGGTGGTCATCTCGGCGAGCACCCGCGCGGCCATCATCAGCAGCGGGAGCGCGGTGACCGCTCCGGTGCCTTCGCCGAGGCGGACGTCGAGGTCGAGCAGGGCTCCGAGGTCCAGGTGTTCCAGCGCGAGCGCGTGCGCGGGTTCGCCGGTGAGCTGTCCGGACATCCACCAGCGCCGCGCGCCCGGTGCGAGTTCCTCGGCGACGAGCGCGGCGGAGCAGACCACCAGCCCGTCCAGGACCACCGGCGTTCGGCGGACCGCCGCCTGCGCGAGGAAGCCCGTCATCGCGGCGATGTCGGCCCCCGAGGACGTCCGCAGCAGGGCCAGCGGGTCGGCCAGTACCGCGCGGGCCCGGCGCAGTGCGTCGCGAACCGCGGCGGCCTTGCGCATCCACGTGTTGTCGTCGATGCCCGAGCCGCGGCCCACCACGGCGACCGGTTCGCTTCCGGTCAGTGCCGCGACCAGCACCGATGCCGGGGTGCTGTTGCCGATTCCCAGGTCGCCCGCGATCAGCAGGTCCGCGCCGCCGTCCACCTCGGCGTCGGCGATCTTCCGGCCGGCGTCGACCGCGGCGCGCACCTCGGCGTCGGTGAGCGCGTCCTCGACGTCGATCGAACCCGAACCGCGGCGCACCTTGAACTCGCCGATCGACCGCATCGCCGATTCCTCGGTGTCCACGGCCATGTCGACCACGCGCACGCCCGCGCCCGCCGCCGCGGCGAGCACGTTGATCGCCGCGCCGCCGGTCAGCATGGTGCCGACGAGCTGCGACGTGACTTCCTGCGGATACGCCGAGACGCCCTTCTTCGCGATGCCGTGATCGCCGGCGAACACGACGACCCGCGGCCGGGTGAACGGCCGCGGCGGGGCCTGACCCTGGCACGAGGCGATCCAGACGCCCAGCTCTTCCAGCCTGCCGAGCGAGCCCGCGGGTTTGACGAGCTTGTCGTGCAGCGCGATCGCGCCCGACCGGGCCTGGTCGCTCGGCGGTTCGATCTCGCCGAACTCGATGCCCGTTTCGCCGGTGTCCACAGCCAGGTTTCCTTTCGCCGCTGGGCGTCCCGGCGCCCAACCTACCGCCGCCCGGACCGGGCCCTTAGGGTCGGTCGGCGTGCGGGAATCGACGGCGGCCGGGGTCGTGCTGGCCAGTGGTGCGGGGACCCGGGTCGGGGCCGCGCTCAACAAGGTGTACCTGCCGGTCGCGGGCAGGCGCGTGGTGGCGTGGTCGCTGGACGCGTTCGCCGCCGTGCCCGGGATCGGCGTGCTGGTGCTGGTGATCCGGCCCGAGGACGCGCCGCTGGCCGAAGAGGTGCTGGCCGGGATGAGCGTCCCGGTGGAGATCGTGCCCGGCGGCCCCACGCGGCAGGCTTCCGAACTGAACGCGCTGCGCCGCCTCGCGCCGCGAATCGCCGACGGGACAGTGGATTCCGTGCTGCTGCACGACGGGGCCCGCCCGCTGGTGAAGCCGGAGCTGATCTCCGCGGTCCTGGAACGGACCCGGGAAGACGGGGGAGCGGTGCCGGGCCTGGCCGCGGACGACGTGGTTTCGATGGCCGGACCGGACCGGGTGGCGGGACCGCTGCCGGGCGCGATCCGGGTGCAGACCCCGCAGGGCTTCCGGGCGGAACCGCTGCTCGCGGCGTACGAACAGGCTGCCGCGGAAGGATTTCTCGGCACCGACACGGCTTCGTGCATGGAGCGGTTCTCCGCGCTGCCGGTGCGCTGGGTGCCCGGCAGCGGGGAGAACGTGAAGATCACCTATCCGCACGACCTCGCGGTGGCGGAGCGGTTCTTGCGGCGATGATCAGGGGGAAACGGTCAACGCCGGGTCGGTGACCACGACGTCGCCCAGCGCCTCGTCGATCGCCTTGAGCAGCTCCGGCTCCAGCTTGACGCCGGCCGCCTTGACGTTGTCCTGCACCTGCTCCGGCCGCGAGGCCCCGATGATCGCCGACGCCACGTTCGGGTTCTGCAGCACCCACGCGATGGCCAGCTGAGCCATCGACAGCCCGGCGTCGGCCGCCAGCGGCTCCAGCTTCGCGACCGCGGTCAGGGTCTTCTCGTCGAGGAACCGCTTCACCATGTTCGCGCCGCCGTTCTCGTCGGTCGCGCGCGAACCGGCGGGCAGCGGCTGGCCCACCTTGTACTTGCCGGTCAGCACGCCCTGTGCCACCGGCGACCAGACGATCTGGCTCAGGCCCTCGCGCTCGGAAGCGGGCACGACCTGGGACTCGATGACGCGCCACAGCATCGAGTACTGCGGCTGGTTCGACACGAACGGGATCTTCAGCTCGCGGGCGAGCGCCGCGCCGCGGGAGATCTGCTCGGCGTTCCACTCCGAGACGCCGATGTAGAGCGCCTTGCCCTGGCGGACCAGGTCGGCGAACGCCTGCATCGTCTCCTCCAGCGGCACCGTCCGGTCGAACCGGTGCGCCTGGTAGAGGTCGACGTAGTCGGTGCCGAGCCGCTTGAGCGACGCGTTGGCCGACTCGATGATGTGCTTGCGCGAGAGGCCCTTGTCGTTCGGGCCCTTCGGACCGGTCGGCCAGAAGACCTTGGTGAAGATCTCCAGGCTCTCCCGGCGCTGGCCCTTGAGCCCGCGCCCGAGCACCGACTCCGCCGCGGTGTTGGCGTAGACGTCAGCCGTGTCGAAGGTCGTGATCCCCGCGTCGAGCGCCGCCTTGATGCAGGCCTGCGCCTGGTCCTCCTCGACCTGGGACCCGTGGGTCAGCCAGTTGCCGTAGGAGATCTCACTGATGTTGAGGCCGCTGCGGCCGAGACGTCGAAACTCCATGCCGACAGCGTAAACGTTTCGTTCGCGAGGCTAACGACCTGTGTGCCGCACGGCTCAGTTCGGGATCGGGTCGCCCGGCTTCAGCCGCGGCTTCGGGACCCGCAGCTTGCGGATCTGGCTCGCCCGGACGAAGGCGTACCAGCCGATGCCGCGGAACGCGGTGGCCGGCTCCTTCGGGAAGCGCGCGCGGGCCAGCTTCGAGATCTTGCGGCCGTTCACGACGCCCTCGATGGCCATGACCAGCAGCATCGCCATGCAGACCAGCGTGACGTACTGCTGCACCGCCACCGCCGCCGCGGGCACCAGCAGGGTGAGGAACACCAGGATCGCCAGCGGCATGAACAGCCCGAGGAGGTTGCGCCGGGAGTCGACCAGGTCGCGCACGTACGCCTTGACCGGGCCCTTGTCGCGCGGCGGAAGGTACTTGTCGTCGCCCGACATCATCCGCTCGCGGCGCTGCCGGGCGGCCTCCCGGCGCTCTTCCTTGCTGACCGGGTTGGCCTTGCGCAGTTCCTTGTTGCGCTTCATCGCCTCGCGCATCGAGGTGGGCGGCGGCGCGACCGGGCCGCGCTTGCGTCCCTCGGCCTCGCGCCGCTTCGGCGTCGCCTTGCCCTTCCCCGGCGTGTACGCCTTGCTGGCGACCGGGGATTCGACAGTGGCGGCCTCGGCCGCGGACTCGTCGGCGGCGGGGTCAGTGGTGCTTCGGCGCAGGAACCTCACCTCACCAGGGTATTGCAGGCGTCACGGCTTTGTTCACCAGGTCGTTCCATATGCGACGATGGAGGGGAACAGATCGGGCGAGTCCCGTGTTGTGCCTAGGACACGAGATGTACCCGCAGCGAGTTCGACCAAAGAGGGAGTGCCATGACGACCGCTGAGCAGACCGGTGCGGCTGCGGCCGAGACCGCCGAGGAGACCCACGGCGTGACGTTGACCGACGCCGCGGCCGCCAAGGCGAAGGCGCTGCTCGAACAGGAGGGCCGCGACGACATGCACCTGCGCATCGCCGTCCAGCCCGGCGGCTGCGCTGGCCTGCGCTACCAGCTGTTCTTCGACGAGCGCACGCTCGACGGCGACCTGTTCCGCGACTTCGACGGCCTGCGCGTCGCGGTCGACCGGATGAGCGCGCCGTACGTGTCCGAGGCCGTGATCGACTTCGTCGACACCATCGAGAAGCAGGGCTTCACGATCGACAACCCGAACGCCACGGGTTCCTGCGCCTGCGGCGACAGCTTCCACTGAGCCCAGAGCCACGAAAACGGGCCCCCGCGCGAGTGCGCGAGGGCCCGTTTCGGCGTTCGGGGGCTCAGACGTACGCGTCGAGATCGGCGACCTGCGCGTGGCAGGCGTCGTCGACCGCCCACGGCCGCGCGGCCCGCGGGAGCTGGTCCTGCTCGGAGGGCCGCTCGGGCCGCAGCGTGGACGGCAGATGGGCGCAGTCGGCGATCAGGTCGCCGATGGTTTCCGGTTCGGTCGCGAGGTTCACGAACCTCACGCTATTCAGCCGGACTTGAACGGAAAACGAGTACCGGCCGGTAGTGTCGGAAGGTGGCGCGAAAACTACCCGGAAGGGTCATGACCAGCGGGTAACTTGCGTCAGGGCGCGAAAACGACAGTTCATCCACCCCGTGAGGAGAACCGGTGGCAGACAAGCCCAGGATCGCCGTGTCCGGCAGCATCGCGACGGACCATCTGATGCACTTCCCGGGGAGGTTCGCCGAGCAGCTCGTCGCCGAGCAGCTGCACCGGGTGTCGTTGAGCTTCCTCGCCGACGACCTCGTCGTGCGCCGCGGCGGCATCGGCGCGAACATCGCGTTCGGCCTCGGCGTGCTCGGCGTGCGGCCGGTGCTGGTCGGGGCCGTGGGCCAGGACTGGGCGGACTACCAGTCGTGGCTGCAGCGGCACGGCGTCGACACCTCGGGCGTGCTGGTGTCCGAGGTCGCGCACACCGCGCGCTTCGTGTGCACCACCGACGAGGACATGTGCCAGATCGCGACGTTCTACGCGGGCGCGATGGCCGAATCCCGCAACATCGAGCTGGGGCCGATCTCCGACCGCGTCGGCGGGCTCGGGCTGGTGCTGATCAGCCCGGACGACCCGGAGGGGATGGTCCGGCACGCGCAGGAGTGCCGGCAGCGGGGGTACACGTTCGCGGTCGACCCGTCGCAGCAGCTGGCGCGGATGGACGGGGCGCAGGTGCGGTCGTTCGTCGAGGGGGCCAAGTACCTGTTCAGCAACGACTACGAGTGGGAGTTGCTGCTGCAGAAGACCGGCTGGTCCGAGGCCGATGTGCTGGAGCGGGTCGGGCTGCGGATCACCACGCTCGGGGAGAAGGGCGTGGAGATCGTCGGGCGGGACGGGACCGCGCTGCAGATCGGGGCGGTGCAGGAGCGCGGGAAGGCTGATCCCACCGGGGTGGGGGACGGGTTCCGGGCCGGGTTCCTCGCCGCGATCGACGGCGGGCTGAGCTTGGAGCGGGCCGCGCAGTTGGGGTGTTTGATCGCGGTGCTGGTTTTGGAGACTGTGGGGACGCAGGAGTGGACTTTGGAGCGCGAGGAGGCGCTGGGGCGGTTGAGGGAGGCGTTTGGGCCGGAGGCTGCTGAGGAGATTGCTTCGGTTTTGCCTGGGTGACGGGCTTGGGGCCTCGGGCGGCTCGTCGCCCTGGCGGGCGACATTGCCGATTGAGTGGTTGCGTGGGGCACCCCGAAGCCCGATTGTGCTGACGGTCGGTGGGTGCTTGTCAAGGCGGGAAAGATGCCTTGACAAGCACCCACCGACCGCAGGGAGGCTTCGTATCGGGGTGCGGGGGAGGGGCTGGGTGCCTCGCTCGTGGGTGCGCTGGTGCGGTTTTTTTTGGTGTGCGGGGATCCCCGAGGGAAAATGATTCCCTCGGGGATCCCGTCTTGTTGTTAGAGCTTGACTGGGTAGGTCGGTTCTGGGATTTCCGGCTTGATGCGGTGTTCCACGAAGATGCCGTGCCACAGCATGAAGACCAGCAGTGCCCAGAGTTGGCGGCTGCGGTCCAGTTGGCCTTCCTTGTGTTCGTCCAGCAGGCGCAGCACCGCGTTCTTGTCCAGCAGCTCGTCGGTCTTCGAGTCGCTGATGATGCCGCGGGCCCAGTCGTACATCTCGTTGCGCAGCCACAGGCGGATCGGGACCGGGAAGCCCAGTTTCTTCCGGTTCAGCACGTGGCCGGGGATGATTTTCGCCAGGGCCTGGCGCAGCGCGTACTTCGTGGTGCCGTGGGCGAGTTTCTGGTCCAGCGGGATCGAGGCGGCGACCTTGAACACCTCGGCGTCCAGGAACGGCACCCGCAGCTCCAGCGAGTTCGCCATGGTCACCTTGTCCGCCTTGACCAGGATGTCGCCGCGCAGCCAGGTGTACAGGTCCACGTGCTGCATGCGGGCCACCGGGTCCCAGCCGCGGGACACGTCGTACCAGGGGGCCGTCACGTCCTTGAAGCCGACGCCTTCCTGGTACGTCCGCAGGACCGCGCGCAGCTGATCGTCGCGGAAGTTGCGGGCGTTGCCGTAATAACGGTCTTCCAGCGGGAGCGCGCCGCGGCGCAGCAGGTCCTTGCCTCGGGTGCCTTCCGGGATTTTCGTGGACACCTTGCCCAGCAGCTTGCGCACGCCGCCGGGGATTTTCTCGAACGGGGCCAGCGAGATCGGCTCGCCGTAGATCGTGTAGCCGCCGAAGAGTTCGTCCGCGCCTTCGCCGGACAGCACCGCCTTCACGTGCTTGCGGGCCTCGCGCGCGATGAACCACAGCGGGACCAGCGCCGGGTCGGCCACCGGGTCGTCCAGGTACCAGACGATGAGCGGCAGCGCCTCCATCATCTCGTCCGCCGACACCGTGCGGACCACGTGCTTCACGCCGATCGCCGCGGCCGACTCGGCGGCGACGTCCACCTCGGAGTAGCCCTCGCGCTCGAATCCGGTGGTGAACGCGATGAGGTTCGGGTTGTGCTCCTTGGCGAGCGTCGCGGTCGCGGTGGAGTCGATGCCGCCGGAGAGGAACGCGCCGACCGTCACGTCCGGGTCCGAGATCATGTGCTTGCCGACCGAGTCGCGCATCACGTCGGCGATGCGCTCGTACAGCGCCTCGGCCTCGGCGGCGCCGTTCACCGGCTTCGCCGCGAACTTCGGGTGGAAGTAGCGGGTGAACTCCGGCTTCCCGCCCGGCGAGAGGCGGAACGAGGTGCCCGACTCGACGCGGCGGATCGCGGTGTGCAGCGACTCCGGCTCCGGCACGTACTGCAGGACCAGGTAGTGCTGCAGGGCCGTGCGGTCCAGCTCCTGCGCGACGCCGAGCGTGTCCGACAGCTCCAGCAGGCTCTTCTTCTCGCTGGAGAACGCGGTGCCCTTCGGGCCGGTGCTGTAGTAGAGCGGTTTGATCCCGAACGGGTCGCGCGCGCCGAAAACGACCTTTTCCGCCGAATCCCAGATCAGGAACGCGAACATGCCGCGCAGCTTTTCGACCGCTTTGTCCCCGAGGTAGTGATAAGCCGCGACGATCGCCTCGCCGTCGCCCTCAGTGGCGAATTTCGCACCGAATTTTTCGGCAAGCTCGTCGCGCAGCTCGCGGTAGTTGTAGATCTCGCCGTTGAAGTTCAGCGTGTACCGGCCGGGAGCCTCGGCCGGGCCCCACACGAGCGGCTGGTGCGCGTGGTCGACGTCGATGAAGGCGAGCCGGTTGAAGCCGTACACGACCTCGGCGTCGGCCCAGGTGTCCTGCTCGTCAGGGCCGCGGTGACGCTGGCAGCGCATCGCCGCGCCGACGCTGCCGCGGGCGTCCGCGGCGTCGTTTTCGGTCGCGCAGATCAGTCCAAGCAGGCCGCACACGTGTACTCACACACCTCAGGGTCGGGCCGGTCCGGGGAAGGGCCCAGTATGCCGGTGCCGGACCCGCCGCCCGGAAAGCGGGTGACGCGTGGCGCAACTGGTTACCCCTTGGTCAGCGCGAGCGGCGAACTCGGCTAGGCTCCGCCTGTCACGAAGATCGGTCGAAGAAGGCTCGGTGTGAGAGGGCCTGTTGGGTGAAAGGGCAGGGCGCAGTGGGAAAACCAGAGCGCACCCCGGTGGGTAAGCGGGTCGGGCGGGTCGCCGCGCTGGCCGTGCTGGTGGCGCTGACCGCGACGGGCTGCTCGGGAGACGAGATCCTCCGTTTCGGATGGCCCAAGGGCGTCACGCCGCAGGCCGACCAGATGCGCACCCTCTGGACGTGGACGGTCATCGCCGCGCTCGTCGTCGGCGCGATCGTGTGGGCCCTGATCTTCTGGACCGCGATCTTCCACCGCAAGAAGAAGGGCGCGGCCGCCGAAGGCCCGGACGACCTGCCGCGGCAGTTCCAGTACAACATCCCGCTGGAGATCTTCACGGTCGTCCTGCCGACGATCATGGTCTGCGTGCTGTTCTTCTTCACCGCGACGACCGAGAGCAAGGTCCTCGACAAGAAGCCGAACCCGGACGTCGTCGTCGACGTGGTGGCCTTCCAGTGGAACTGGGAGTTCAAGTACGAGGGCGACAACGCCAAGCGCCCCGACGGCACCCAGGTGAGCACCGTCGGCTCCTCCGGCGAGATCCCGCTGCTCGTGCTGCCGACGAACAAGACCATCGAGTACCGGCTCCGCTCGACGGACGTCATCCACTCGTTCTGGGTCCCCGAGTTCAACTTCAAGCGCGACGTCATGCCGGACCCGGAGAAGAACAACCAGGACAGCTCGTTCCAGAACTCGATCGACCGCGAGGGCTCGTTCGTCGGCCGCTGCGCCGAGCTGTGCGGGACGTACCATTCGGTGATGAACTTCGAGGTGCGGGCGCTGTCCCCGGACAAGTACGACCAGTACCTCAAGCTGCGCACGGAGACGAACCCGAAGACCGGCAAGCCGAACACCGCGTCTGAGGCGCTGGCTTCGATGAACTGCGGCGAGCTGTGCAGCCCGTACGCGGTGACCACGAAGCCGTTCAACACCGACCGCACCGCGCGCACCGCGTCCAACTGACGGCGAACCAGAAGGAGCAGGGGACCAATCCCATGAAGGTCGAAGCCCGGATTTTCTACATGGTGGCGGGGTTTGCCGTCCTCATGACCGCCGTCTACTGGGTCATGACCGCGCTCTTCACCACCGACCAGAAGGCGGAGCCGGTCGGCATCGTCGCGCTGTTCCTGACCGGCGGGCTGGCGTTCCTCGCCGGCAGCTACATGCAGTTCGTGTCGCGCCGGATCGAGGAGCGCCCGGAGGACCGCGAGGACGCCGAGATCAGCGACGGCGCCGGCGAGCTGGGCTTCTTCAGCCCGGGCAGCTACTGGCCGGTCGCGCTGGCCGCGGCGGCCGGGCTGGCCGGCCTCGCCCTCGCGTTCTTCCACATCTGGCTGCTCGTGATGGCGATCGTGGCGCTGCTCATCGCCGTCGGCGGGCTGGTGTTCGAGTACCACACCGGTCCCGAGCACGACTGAGTTCTTCCGCTTCACCGCGACGCCCGGCTGGGAATCCCCGGCCGGGCGTTTCGCGTTTCCGCGCGCTGCGGGGCCAGCGCGGCGGCGAGCACGGCCAGCATCCCCAGGCCCTCGGCCCAGGTGAGCCGGTGCCCGAACGCCAGCAGGTCCACCACGACCGCGACCACTGGGTACAGGTAGGACAGCAGCGCCACCGTCGTGGTCGGCAGTTTGCCGATGCTGGCGTACATCAGCACGTACATCACCGCCGTGTGCACGGTGCCGAGGAGGGCGAGCCACAGCAGCCCCGGCGCCGAACTCGGCAGCGGCGTGAACAGCAGCGCGGGCGCGAGGACGATCGCGCCGACCGTCAGCTGCACCGCCGCGAGCAGATGCGGCCGGATGTGCTTGAGCTGCTTCGCGATGAAGGACGCACCGGCGTAAAGCAGGGCCGCGCCGAGCGCGAGCGCGATCCCGGCGAACCGCACTGGTTGCCCGTCATCTCCTTGTGCGGAAAGGGAAATCACCACCACTCCGGCGAAGGCGACGCCTGCTCGCGTGAGATGGGAACGGCCGACCTTCTCGCCGAGGAACATCGCCGCCATCCCGACCAGGAGCAGCGGCTGCGTGTGGTAGACGACCGTGCTGACGCCGATGGACGACAGCGAGTAGGACGCGAACAGCAGCACCCAGTTGCCGACCAGCAACAGGCCGCCCGCGACGGCGAGCAGCAGGTCGCGCCGGGTCGGCCGCCAGTCGCGGAACCAGCCTCGGGCAAGGGACCACAAGACCAGCAGGACACCGCCGACGAGGCAGCGCGCGAACGCGACCGCCGGGGCGGCCGCGCCGCTTTCGAGCACGACCGCGCCGATCGTTCCGGACAACGCCATCGCCGCGGACCACTGCAGGACCGGGCGCGATTCGGGGTTCTTCATGCGCCCCAGACTCGCCTTCGCGGCGACGCTCAACCAGTGTCAGAGATGACAATGACCGCAAAACTTGTGACATGCTGGCCGGCATGGACGTGCACCGGGTGGCCGTGCTGCTCGCGGACCGGGTTTCGCCGTTCGAGCTGGGGGTCGCGTGCGAGGTGTTCGGCACCGACCGCAGCGCGGACGGCATGCCCGGCTGGGACTTCGGCGTGTGCTCGCCGGACGGGGCGGAAGTGGCCAGCTGGTCCGGATTCGGCCTGTCCGGACTGCGCGATCTCGGCTTCGCGGCGTCCGCCGATTTGGTGATTGTGCCCACCCAAGCACCGCGGACCGCGCCGCCGCCGGAGCCGTTGCTGGACGCGTTGCGCGCCGCCCGGGAGCGCGGCGCGTGGGTGGCCGGGTTCTGCGCGGGAGTGTTTTCCCTTGGCTACGCGGGGCTTCTGGACGGTCGCCGCTGCACCATGCACTGGATCTACGAACCGGAATTCCGCCGGTTGTTCCCTGCCGCGGAAGTGGACCCGCAAGCGCTTTACGCGGACGACGACGGCGTGTTCACCAGCGCCGGGACGGTCGCCGCGGTGGACCTGTGCCTGCACCTGGTGCGGCGGTTGCGCGGAGTCGCGGCGGCGACGGCGTTGGCCCGCCGGATGGTGGCCGCACCACACCGCGCCGGTGGGCAGGCGCAGTTCGTGCAGGCCCCGGTGCCCGCGACGGCCGCGCCGGACGACGCGGTAGTCGCTGAAGCGCTCGAATGGGTGGAACGCCGGTTGGACCAGCCGTTCACCGTCGCGGAGCTGGCCCGCCGCAGCGGACTGGGGGAGCGGACGTTCCTGCGCCGGTTCTCCGCCGCGACCGGGACGACTCCGCACCGCTGGCTGACCGAACGCCGCCTCGACCGGGCGCAGGCGCTGCTGGAGGAGGGCTCGCTCTCGGTGGAGGACATCGCGGTGGCGTGCGGGTACGCGTCCGCGGCGGCGTTGCGGCACCAGTTCTCGCGGCTGCGCTCGACTACGCCCAGCGCTTACCGGACCGCCTTCCGCAGAAGTCCGTGAGGGGAACCCCGAGGGAATCAGGGTCCCCCTCACCGACGTTGGCTGCGTCGAGGTCAGCGCTCCGCGGAGGAGAACGCGATCCACCGGTCCAGCAGCGCCGCTGCCGCACCGCTGTCGATGGCCTGGCGTGCTCGGTCCAGGCCCGCCGCCAGATCGTCCTCGAGCGAATCAGAGAAGCCGGTGAAGGCGGCCAGCGCGGCGGCGGCGTTCAGCACCACCGCGTCGCGCACCGGGCCGGTCTTGCCGCTGACCAGTTCCCGGACGACCTCCGCGTTCGCCGCGGCGTCGCCGCCGCGCAGGTCCTCGGCGGTGGCGCGCGGGATGTCGAGCGACTGCGGGTCGAGGGTGCGTTCGGTCACCGTGCCGCCGGAGACCACCAGCACTGACGTCGTCGTGGTGGTGGTGATCTCGTCGAGGCCGTCGTCGCCGCGGGCCACCAGCACCGACATGCCGCGGGTGGCGAAGATCTCCGCCAGGGCACGGGTTTTGTCGGCGTAGGCGCATCCGATCAGCGCGCTCTGCGGCTGCGCCGGGTTGGTGAGCGGGCCGAGCAGGTTGAACGTGGTCGGCACGCCCAGTTCGCGCCGCGGCGGGCCGGTGTGCCGGAACGCCGGGTGGAAGGCCGGCGCGAAGCAGAACCCGATGCCGATCTCCTCGAGCGACGCGAGCACCGCTTCCGGCGGCAGGTCGATCTTCACGCCGAGGGTTTCCAGCACGTCGGCCGCGCCGGACTTCGACGACGCGCTCCGGTTGCCGTGCTTGGCCACCGGCGCGCCCGCCGCCGCCGTGACGATCGTCGCCATCGTGGAGATGTTCACCGAATTCGACCGGTCGCCGCCGGTGCCGACGATGTCCACCGCGGGACGGCTCAGCGTGATCCGCCGGGCGTGCGCCAGCATCGCGTCGGCCATGCCGGAGATCTCCGCGGGCGTTTCGCCCTTGGCGCGCAGCGCGACCGCGAAGCCGCCGATCTGCGCCTGCCCGGCGCTGCCGGACATGATCTGGTCCATCGCCCACGCCGTGTCCTCCGCGGACAGGTCCTCGCCGGCGATGAGCCGGGTGAGCAGCGCGGGCCAGGTGTGCTGGGTGGCGCCCACCGGGCTCAGCCGCCGTTGACGGCGGGGACCCGCCCGGCGCGCAGCACGCCGGCGACGGTTTCCGCCGCGGTCAGCGGGTCGAGGGGGTGCACCAGCACGGCGTCGGCCAGCGCCCAGGTGGCGAGCCATCGGTCGTCGCGGCGGCGGACGGCGACGACGATCGGCGGGCAGTCGTCGATCTCGTGCTTGAGCTGGCGGGTCAGGCCGATGCCTCCGGTCGGCTGCGCCTCGCCGTCGAGGATCGCGAGGTCGACCGAGCCCGCGTCCATCTCGGCGAGCACGTCGGCGATGCCGGCCGCCTCGACCCACTCGATGCGGCCGAGGTCGGCCGCCGGGCGCCTGCCGACGGCGTTCATGATCGCCTCGCGGACCTCGGCCTTGTGGCTGAACACCAGGATCCGCTGGGACTGCTCGCTCATTGAGCACGCCTCCGTCTCGTCACGGGTGGAACAGCCGCGATCGTATCGGCCGAGACGCATCTCACGCGGACGCGGTGGGCGAGTCACCCGGTTGCCGAGCCTCCCACCCCGGAGCGTCGCCGCCGAGCCGCTGCGCCAGCCCGGCCATCCGGGACCGTTCCTGGGCGCAGTGCAGGGCGTCCAGCACCTGCACCCGCCGCGCGTGCGCCAGCACCCGGTCGCCGTCGCGGCTTTGCTCGCGCAGGTCGTAGCCGTCCTGCGCGAGAATCGCCGCCGCCTCTTCGATCCGGTCCGCCGGAAGCACGAGGTGATGGACGAGCACCGCGGGCGCTTCGCTTGCCCAGCCGGGTGAATCGGCGAGCACCGCCGAGTCCGCGACGGCCGGATCGAACGCCGAAACGACGGTCCGCAGACCGGGCGCGTCCGGGTCGAGAACCGCTTTTCCCGGCTTTCTCGCCAGGTCACGGAGCTTCTCCAGCCAACTCACCAGTAGCTCCTTCCGCCGCCGGCCCGCGCCTCGCGCGCGGGTGTGACGCGAAGCTCCCACGACCCGCCGCAGACCCGGCGGGCGGGGTGCCGTCGCGAGAGGACATAATGCGATCCGTGACAACGGCAGCTCCCACCATCAGCCAGCGGGTCCACTCGCTGAACCGGCCGAACATGGTCAGTGTCGGCACCGTCGTGTGGCTGTCCAGCGAACTGATGTTCTTCGCCGGACTGTTCGCCATGTTCTTCACCGTCAAGGCGCAGAACCCGGCCGGGGCGTCCTGGCCGCCGCCGTTGCACGGCGAGGAGTTCCACCTCAACGTCGCGTACGCGATCCCGTTCACGGTGATCCTCGTGCTGTCGTCGCTGACCTGCCAGTTCGGCGTGTTCGCCGCGGAGCGGGGCGACGTCTACGGCCTGCGGCGCTGGTACATCGTGACGCTGATCATGGGCGCGATCTTCGTGTTCGGGCAGGCGAACGAGTACCACAACCTGGTCGAGGAGGGGCTCACGATCCCGTCCGGCCCGTTCGGCACGGTGTTCTACCTCGCGACCGGTTTCCACGGCCTGCACGTGATCGGCGGGCTCATCGCCTTCGTGTTCCTGCTGGTCCGCACGAAGCTCAGCAAGTTCACTCCGGCGCAGGCCACCTCGGCGATCGTCGTGTCGTACTACTGGCACTTCGTCGACATCGTGTGGGTAGGCCTCTTCGCGGTGATCTACATCCTCCCCTGATCTCCGCACCGCCCACCACAAAACGGCCTGAACTGACAGCAAGGGTTGCCGCAAGATGACCACCAGCACCAAATCCTCGGAGCGCCGGTTCCGCGCGCGCTCGAAGATGCGCAGGCGCCTCGCGGGCGTGCTCGCACTCGGCGTCGCCCTGGTGGGGGCCGGCGCCCTGTACGCCGTCTTCGCCCCGGAACCGCAGACCGCGCAGGCACAGGGCGACCCGGCGCTGCTGCGCCAGGGCGAGCAGGTCTACAACAACACCTGCATCGAATGCCACGGCGCGAACCTCGAGGGCGTCAAGGACCGCGGTCCGAGCCTCATCGGCATCGGCGACGCGGCCGTCTACTTCCAGACTTCCTCCGGTCGGATGCCCGCGGCGCGCCAGGAGGCGCAGGTCGCGCGGAAGCCGCCGAAGCTGACCCCGAGCGAGATCGACGCGGTCGGCGCGTACGTGCAGGCGCACGGCGGCGGCGCGCAGCGTCCGGAAGAGCGCGGCGAAGCGCTGCGCGGCAACGACCCGGCGCGCGGCGGCGAGCTGTTCCGCCTCAACTGCGCCTCGTGCCACAACTTCACCGGCCGCGGCGGTGCGCTGTCGGCGGGCAAGTACGCGCCGCCGCTCGACCCGGCCACCGAGGAGCAGATCTACGACGCGATGCTCACCGGGCCGCAGAACATGCCGAAGTTCTCCGACCGGCAGCTCAGCCCGGAGGAGAAGAAGGACATCATCGCCTACGTGAAGTCGGTGTCCGACGGCAACAACGACCCGGGCGGCAACGGTCTCGGCGGGGTCGGCCCCGCCTCGGAAGGCGTCATCGCCTTCGTCGTCGGAATCGCCGCTCTCGTCGGCATTACGCTGTGGATTGGATCGAAGGCATGAGTGCCGAAGGGCCCAAGCCGCCCTCGGAGGCGGAGCTGGCTGAGATGGACCGCGACGAGCTGCTCAAGCTCGGCGGTCAGCTCGACGGCGTCGAAATCGTCGAGTACCCGGAGCCGTGGCCGGTCAAGGACACCCGCGCGGAGCGGCGCGCCCAGCGCCACGTCGCGTTCTGGTTCGCCCTGTCCGCGCTCGCCGGCCTGGCGTTCGTGGTCGTGATGGCCTGGCCGAAGTGGTGGGAGTACAAGGACCCGAGCGACCCGAGCGGGCACGCGACGTACAGCCTGTACACCCCGGCGCTCGGCGTCACGCTCGGCCTCGCGGTGCTGGCGCTCGGCATCGGCGTGATCCTCTACACCAAGAAGTTCGTCCCGCACGAGGTCGCGGTGCAGCAGCGCAGCGACGGCCCGTCGGCGGAGGTCGACCGGGCCACCATCCTGGCCCACCTGGCCGACGCCGGGACCCGCAACGGCATCGCCCGCCGGTCGCTGATCAAGCGCACCGCCGGAGCCGGCGCGGGCGCGCTCGGCCTCGCGGTGGCGGCCCTTCCGATCGCGTCCTTCATCAAGGACCCGTGGAAGGACACCGAGAACAAGGACGGCCTCTGGCACACCGGCTGGCAGCCGAACTTCCCGGGCGAGAAGGTCTACCTGCGCCGCAACACCGGCAACCTCGAAGAGGACGTCAAGAACGGCGTCGCGCTGGTCAAGGCCGAGGACCTCGACGCGGGCGCGATGGAGACGGTCTTCCCGTACCGCGAGTCGGAGAAGGGCGACGAGAAGAAGCTCGCCGCCGCGCTGATGCGGGTCGACAACCCGGTCATGCTCATCCGGCTGCGCCCGACCGACGCCGCGCGCGTGGTCAAGCGCAAGGGCCAGGAGGACTACAACTTCGGCGACTACTACGCGTACACGAAGATCTGCAGCCACGTCGGCTGCCCGACCTCCCTGTACGAGCAGCGCACGAACCGCATCCTCTGCCCGTGCCACCAGTCGCAGTTCGACGCCCTGCACTACGCGAAGCCGATCTTCGGCCCGGCGACGCGTCCGCTGGCCCAGCTTCCGATCACGGTTGACGAAGAGGGATACTTGATCGCGAAGGGCGACTTCAACGAGGCCATCGGACCGGCCTTCTGGGAGCGTAAGTCATGAGTTCACTCACCACGCCGACCAAGGGCACGAGCGCACTCCAGAAGCACCTGGGCGAGGCCGCGGACAACGCGGACCAGCGGTACAAGCTGGCCAAGGGCCTGCGGCACCAGATGAACAAGGTGTTCCCGACCCACTGGTCCTTCCTGCTGGGCGAGATCGCCCTGTACAGCTTCATCGTCATCCTGCTGTCCGGGGTGTACCTGACGCTGTTCTTCGACCCCTCCATGCAGGAGGTCACCTACCACGGCAGCTTCACGAACATGCAGGGCATGCAGATGTCCCAGGCGTTCAAGACGACGCTGGACCTCTCGTTCGACGTGCGCGGCGGCCTGTTCGTGCGGCAGCTGCACCACTGGGCGGCGCTGATCTTCGTCGCGTCGATGATGGTGCACATGCTCCGGATCTTCTTCACCGGCGCGTTCCGCAAGCCGCGCGAGGCGAACTGGGTCATCGGCGGCCTGCTGCTGATCCTGGGCATGTTCGAGGGCTTCTTCGGCTACTCGCTCCCGGACGACCTGCTGTCCGGCACCGGTATCCGGGCGACTCTGTCCGGCATCGTGCTGTCGGTGCCGGTGATCGGCACCTGGATCCACTGGGCGCTGTTCGGCGGGGAGTTCCCCGGCGACCAGATCATCCCGCGCCTCTACACGCTGCACATCCTGCTGATCCCGGGCATCATGCTGGCGCTGATCGGCGCGCACCTCGCGCTGGTCTGGTACCAGAAGCACACCCAGTTCCCGGGCGTGCGGCGCAAGGAGACCAACGTCGTCGGCGTGCGGATCATGCCGTACTTCGCGCTCAAGGGCGGCGCGTTCTTCACCCTGGTCGTGGGCGTGCTGGCGTTGATGTCAGGCCTGTTCCAGATCAACCCGGTGTGGAACTTCGGGCCGTACAACCCGTCGATGGTGTCGGCGGGGTCCCAGCCGGACTTCTACATGGCCTGGGCGGACGGCATCCTCCGGATCTGGCCCGCCTGGGAGCTGTACCTGGGCAACTACACGGTCCCGGCGGTGTTCTTCGCCGGCGGGCTCGGCATGCCGATCCTGTTCGCGCTGCTGCTGACGTATCCGTTCCTGGAACGCAAGCTGACGAAGGACAACGCGCACCACAACCTGCTCCAGCGGCCGCGCGACGCACCGGTCCGCACCTCGCTGGGCATGATGGCGCTCGGGTTCTTCATGATGCTCGAGCTGTCCGGCTTCAACGACATCATCGCCGACCAGTTCGACATCTCGCTGAACGCGACGACGTGGGCGGGGCGCATCGGCGTGCTGATCGTGCCGCCGCTGGCGTACTTCTTCACCTACCGGATCTGCCTGGGCCTGCAGCGGTCCGACCGGGAGGTGCTGGAGCACGGCGTCGAGACCGGCATCATCAAGCGGCTGCCGCACGGCGAGTTCATCGAGATCCACCAGCCGCTGGCGGGCACGGACAGCCACGGCCACGCGATCCCGCTCGAGTACCAGGGCGCGGCGGTGCCGAAGAAGATGAACAAGCTCGGCACCGCGGGCACCGCCGTCCCGGGTTCGTTCTGGACCCCGGACCCGGCGGAGGAGACGAAGGCGCTCGAGCGCGCCCGCGGCAACGGCCACGGGAGCGGGCACGGGAAGCTCGAAGGTTCGCAGGAGACGACCACCGAGGTCGGTTCCGGGCACTGAGCCCCACGCAGAACGCCGGAAGGCCCCTTCCTCATCGCGAGGGAGGGGCCTTCTTCGCTGTGCTAGAGCCGGATGCGGGCGACGATCTCCTCGTCGTCCATTTCGCCGGTCGGCTGGAAGCCCAGCCGCTCGTAGAAGGGCCCGGGGCTGTGCTTGCCCGGCATCCAGCTGACCGTCACGGACTCGGCGCCGCGGCGGCGCGCCTCGGCGAGCACCTCTTCGACCGCGAACCGTCCGTAGCCCTTTTTCTGGTGTTTGGCGGCGATGTTCAGCCGCCAGAGGTAGGAGCGGTAGTAGTCGGTCGGATTGTCCGGGTCGAAGGCGGCCATGACGAAGCCGACGAGTTTCTTCCCGGCGTAGATCAGCCTCGGCCAGGCGATGTCGTACTGGACATAGGCTTCGGCGAGAGAACAGGCGACCGGGGCCACATAGTCCCGCTGGTGCTTCGCCACTTTGAGCTCGCAGGCGTCTTCGACGTTGTCGACCGTGACTTCGACCAGTCTCGGGGTCGTCATGCGAAGTACGGTAGCGCGGTCAGGCCCCTTCGACGCCGATCTCGAACGCGGAGTCGGTGTCGGCGCGCGAGTAGGACCGGAACGCGATGTGGGTGACGGTGTCGAGCACGCCGCGAACCTTGCCGATCCGCCCCGGGATGAGGTCGGCGAGGTCCTCGTGGGCCTGCACGCGCACGGTGGCGATGAGGTCGACGTCCCCGGCGCACGAGTAGACCTCGGACACCTGATCGAGATCCGCGATCGTCTGCGCGGCCTGCGGGATTTCCTCGGCCTCTACGTTGATCAGCACGATCGCCGTGATCACAGGGTTCCTCCCGGTTGCTGGCGGTAACTCGTCGAGCGCGATCGTAGCCGGGAACGCGCCCGAGCACGCCGCTGCGGTGCACCGTGTTTCAGGGGCGGCCGGTTCCGGCTTCTCGGCGCTTCAGCCCGCGACGTGTTCGAGAGACCGGGCATCAGCGACCCGGGCAAGCCACGATTGCCATCCCGCGACCGCGGCGGGCTCTGCCCACGGCCGGGTCGTGCGAACGAGCCGCGTCCCAGGCCGGGCCAGCCACCGCAGCAGGTTCGCCCTGCGGCGATGTGGTACTCGTCCTGCCGTGCGGTGGCGAGCATGCCGCTGCGGGGCGGCTCAGCCTGCGACGTGTTCGAGAGACCGCGCTTCGGCGGCTCGGGCGAGTCACGATTGCCATCCCTGGAGGGCGGCGGGCTCGGCCCACGGCCGGGTCGTGCGGACGAGGCGGGTCCTTGGGAGAGCCGGTCCCGGCCTTCTCGCTAGTTCGCGCTGCGAAGGAGCGGTTTGCCCTGCGGCGATGAGGCACTCGAGACCGGCGGCACGGTGCCGAGCAGGCCGCTGCGGGCGGCTCAGCCCGCGACATGTTCGAGAGACCGCGCATCAGCGACCCGGGCAAGCCACGATTGCCATCCCGCGACCGCGGCGGGCTCTGCCCACGGCCGGGTCGTGCGGACCAGCCGGGTCCCAGGCCGGGCGAGCCACCGCAGCAGGATCGCGACCTCCTCCCCAGGCGCGCCACGCAGCGGACCGTCCCCGGGCAGCACCGTTTCCCCTGCGGCGACCAGGGATTCCACCACCGGCATCGGCGGCACCCCCCGGCGCGCGACCCCGGCGGAGGCGAGCCTGCCGTAGCGGATGACGGACAGTTCCCAGCCGCCGTTGCCGTCCGGGGCGGCGGCGACGAGTTCCGCGACCGACGCGAGCGCGGCCTGCCGGTGCGCGCGGCCGACGGCCCGGACCAATCCGGCCAGTTCGTCGCGGTGGCGGGCGGCTTGTTCGTAATGCCTTCGTTCCGCCATCTCCTCCAGCCTCGCCGCGGCCAGGTGCAGCGGACGGCCGTCGTGGCCTGCGATGAGTCCTCGGGCGGCTTCGACGGCGGGGGAGTATTCGTCGACGGTCTGCCTGCCCGCGCACGGCGCTCCGCAGCGGCCGAGTTCCGCCAGCACGCACGGGGTGCCGGACGCGGCGGTGGCGGAGATGCGTTGAGTGCAGGTGCGCAGGCCGGAGGCGTCGGCGAGGGTTTCGGCGGCGGTGCGCGCGTCGGCCTGGCTGCGGAACGGCCCGAGCGTGCCCGCGCGCGGCAGGCGTACCACGGAAAGCCGTGGGAAAGCCTCGTCGGTGAGGCTGATCCACCAGGCGTGGTGCGGGTTTTTCGAGCGCCGGTTGTAGGCCGGCCGGTGCGCGGCGATCAACCGCAGCTCGCGGATCTCCGCTTCGAGGGAATGCGCGCACTCGATGGCGTCCACACGCTCCGCCAGCGCGACCATTTCCCGGATCCGGCCCCGGCTCTCGGAACCGGTGAAATACGTCCGCACGCGCCGTCTCAGGTCGCGCGCGGTGCCTACGTACAGGACTTCGTCGCGCGGTCCCTTGAAGAGATACACGCCGGGCCGCGACGGGAGGTCGGCGGCGAGGTTGCGCTTGCGCCGCTGGGCTGGCGTGACGTCCGGGAGGTAGTCGACCAGCTCCTCGACGGTGTGCACGCCGAGGTTGCCGACGCGCTCCAGCAGAGCGTGCAGGACGTCGGTGGTGGCGCGGGCGTCGTCGAGCGCGCGGTGCGTCGGCCGGGTGCGCGCGCCGAGCAGCATGGACAGCGACGACAACCGGTAGCTGCGTGCTTCTTCCCTCGGAATGACCCGGCGCGCGAGCTTCACCGTGCAAATGACCGTAGGGCGCGGCCAGACGTAGCCGTGGCCTTCGCAGGCGGCCTTCATGAAGCTCGTGTCGAAACCGGAGTTGTGTGCGACCAGCACCGTGCCGGAAATGAACTCCAGGAACGCGGGCAGCACGCGTTCGATCCGCGGCGCGTCGTAGACCATCGCCTGGGTGATCCCGGTCAGCTCGACGATCTGCGGCGGGATCGGCGTGCCCGGGTTGACCAGCGTCGCGAACTCGCCCAGCACCTGCCCGGCGCGGACCTTGACCGCGCCGATCTCGGTGATGCCGTCCGGACCTGGTTTGGCGCCGGTGGTCTCGAGGTCGAACACGACGAACGTGGTGTCCCGCAGCGGGGTGCCGAGCTCGTCGAAAGCCAGCTGAGCCTGGGCCGGCCTCGGTCGGGTCTCCATGATCGCGCACAGTAGGACCCACCACCGACAATCTCGGCGCGCGCCGTCCGCGGCCGGATGGTGACCAGCGGAACGGGCCGGTGCGGCGCGGGATCCGGCGGCGGGGCCTACCCTGGACCAATGCACCCTCAGCCCGTCGAACCGGAGGAAGCCGCGGAGGCCGTCGGCCCCTCGGCGGTTCCGGCGCGGGCGGAGGACGACCCCGAGGCCGCGGAAGCGGGGACGTGTCCGGAACCGGCGACGTGGACGAGCCTGCCGGAGGCGGTGCGCGAGCGGATCGCCGAACTGGCCGCGGCCGCGGTCGCGAAACTGCCGGTCGCGGACGTGCCCCGGCAGTTGCGGCCGGTCGCGAAGTTCGCCCCGGCCAAGCGCGCGAAGCTCGGCGGCACCGCGCTGCTGGCCGCGCTGGGGGATTCGGCGCAGTTCCGGACGGCGGTCCTGGAGTGGCTCCGGGAGCACCGGACCGACGCGCTGGACCCGAACGTTTCGGATTCCGTCTCGGCCGCTGCCGCCGCGGTGCTGCTCGGCGAATCCGGTGCGGCCGGGCGCGTGCGGCTGGTCGCGAAGAACGCCGAGGAAACCGCGCTGCGCGCTGAGCGGGACGCGGCGCTGGCCCGGAACCAGCGGCTGGAAGCCGAGATCGCCGAGCTGCGGGCCGAGCTGGAGGAGGCGCGCGGAGCGGTCGAGAGCGCGCGCGGCGAACGCGAGGCCGAGGTCGAGAAGCTGCTGCGCCGGCTGCGCGAGCAAGGCGTGCTGCTGCGGCAGGCCAAGGACGCGGCCGAGGCGGCGCGTGCCGAGCTGGCCGACGGGGGAGCGGCGCGGGAACGCGAAATCGAGATGCTGAACGCGCAGCTCGAACGGGAACGCCGCCGGGTCGCCGCCGAACGCGCCCGTGCCGAACGGGCGGTCGCGGACGCGGAGCTGGCCCGGCAGTCGGCGCGCGAAGCCAGGGAGGCCGACGAGGTCCGGCTGGCGTTGCTGGTGGACACCATCGACGGCGCCGTGCACGGTTTGCGCCGCGAACTCGCTCTGGGCGACCGCGGCGCGCGGCCCGCCGACATGGTGAGAGGCGCACGGTCCGGACTCGGCCCGGGCGGGCGGATCCAGGACGTCACGGCCCTCGACCGGCATCTGGCGCTGCCGAACGTCCACCTCATCGTGGACGGCTACAACGTCACCAAAACGGGTTATCCGGAGCTGGCGCTGGCCGACCAGCGAGACCGGCTGGTGCACCAGCTTTCAGCGCTCGCGGCGCGCACGTCGGCGGAGGTCACGGTGGTGTTCGACGGGGCCGGGGTGCTGTCGGTGCCCGCCGCGGTGCCGCGCGGGGTGCGAGTGCTGTTTTCCGAGCGTGGCGTGCTTGCCGACGACGTGATCCGGTCGCTGGTCGCGGCCGAGCCGAAGGGCCGCCCGATGGTCGTCGCGACGTCCGACCGGGCGGTGGCGGATTCCGTCCGAGCGGCCGGCGCGCACCCCGCTCCGGCGGCGGTGCTGGTCAGCCGATTGGGTCGAGTCTGAGCCTGCCGCGACGTTCGGCTCCCGAAATTGTCGGTGGTGCTTCCTACCGTTTGTTCCCGAGGCGATTCCCGGAACCGGTCCGGGGCCTCGCGGACGGACGGAGGCTCGGCGATGGTCGAGAACAAGCGGTTCGAGTTCGGTTATGGCGCGTTGGCGGACTCGGCTGGCGAGGGAGTTCGCGCCGCGGCTGATCCCGGGGATCGGGCCGGTGGCGCGGCTGAGCTGTCCCGGCCGCCGGACCGGGGCGGTCACCCGGGCGGTCACCCCGGCGGGGTGGATTCGGCGGTGAGTCTTGCCACTGGGGTGAGTCCGGACACCGGGCAGGCGCGGGACCGGGATCTGGAGGCGCGCCGGGAAAGCGGCGTTTCGGCTGGTTCCGCCGGGCGTGCGGCGAGGGTGGCTGGCGCGGGTTCGCCGGGCGGGGAGCAGGTGCGGCTCGGCGCGGTGGAGGCGCCTGCTGCGCCGGGATCGTCAGGCCGGGAGCGCGAGCGGTTGGGTGCGCCTGGTGTTGCGGAGTCTGAGGGTTCGCGTGGCGCGGGGTGCGGCCGGTTGGATCTGCCTGGTGTTGGGGACGCTGCGGGCTCGAGAGGCGGGGAATGCGGGCGGTTGGGTGCGCTTGGCGTCGAGGGGTCCGCGGAGTCGTGGGGCGAGGAGCGCGAGCGGCTGTTTGCGTCTGATGTTGGAGAGTCTGCGGGCTCGTCAGACGGCGAGGGCGAGCGGTTGGATGCGCCAGGCATTGAGGAGTTTGCGGAGTCGCGAGGCGGGGAGCGCGGGCGGCTGGATGCCCCTGACAGCAAGGAACCCGCGGCCTCGCGAGGCGAGGAAGAACTGGCCGACCCAACCCGGCCCCGGCGCGCGGCACGGCAGCGTCCAGGGGCGGCCCGAAGCGCGCGGCGGGCGAAATCCGTTGCCTCCCAAAGGGAAGAGCGGCGGCCAGCCGGTGCGGTGGACGTCGCCGTCGAGGACATCGACACGTTCGTCGTCGACTGCGACCGGTGTGCGGTGCGCGGGGCGGCGTGTGCCGATTGCGTGGTCAGCGTGCTGCTCGGGCCGCCGGTCGGCCTTGTCTGGGACGCGGACGAGCGGCGGGCTGTCGACGCGCTCGCCGAGGCGGGGATGGTGCCGCGGCTGCGCCTGGTTCCGGAGACTGACAGTAGGTCGGCGTGACACCAGTGGGTGACACTGGCTCGCCGAGCGGTCGCCTCGGTGCGGTGAACGGTAAGTAGTCGAGAGGCTCGTTTGTGCAGCCGCAGGGTATGACCCATGTCACATTGAGCTGCCGTGCTGGTCCGATGGTGTTTCGGCGGACTACGGAGAGTTTTTACGGGGGGCCCGGTGGACGCGCCGACGGTCTTTTCGTAACCTGGCCGAGATCTCGCGCCAGGCAGCTGTCGGACGACGGCGACGCGGGATCGCCGCCGGTTCGGCTTTGTCGGGGAGTCAGGACCGGAACCAACCACCGTGCGCGGGAAAAGCTGTTGTGGAACACGACGGCCGGAACGCGGGCGGACAGCGTGCGCGAAGAGGGCCCCCGACCTCTTCCGCGCCGGGGTTCCGGCCACGGCGGCCCGACGAGCAAAGGAGACCCGCGCGGCCGTGCAGTCGCATCCAGTCAAGCGCGTGGTGTCAGGCGCCCTCGCGGCCGCCTCGGTGATCGCAATCGTCACCGTGGCGCAGCCGGCGGGCACCGCAGCCGCTTCCCCCCTCCCCGTCCTCCAGGCCCCGCCGGACTCCGGTTCGGACGCTCTCGCTAGGTACCGCGACCTCGCGGCGCAGGCGGAGAAGGCGAACGAGGACCTCCTCAAGGCCAAGGACGACCTCGCCGCCCGTCAGGGCGACCTCGACAAGGCCAACGGAGACGTGGGCAACGCCCACAACCTCGCCGCGCAGGCCGCCGAGAACGAGAAGAAGTACAAGGTCGACGTCGACAAGTTCGCGAACGCGTCGTTCCTGTCCGGCGTGCAGATGAACAAGCTGTCCGCGCTGCTGGCGGGCACGTCGACGCAGGAGTTCCTCGACCGTTCGTCGGCGCTGGACCAGATCGCCTCGCAGAAGGCCGCCGCGCTGGAGAAGCTCCAGGGCGCGGTCGACCAGGCCAAGGCCGCCGAGAAGCTGGCCGCCGACGCCGCGCAGCGGGCCACCGCGGCACGCGACGCGGCGGCGAAGCTGACCGAGGACATCACGGCCAAGAAGAAGACGCTCGACGACCAGGTCGCCGAGCTGAAGAGGACGCAGCCGCTGCTGAGCGCGTCCGACCGCAACGCGCAGAAGGACACCGGCGGCGACGTCTCGGTGGACCTCGCGAACGCGGGCCCGGCCGCCGCGGCCGCGGTCCAGGCCGCGCTGAGCCAGCGGGGCAAACCCTACGAGTGGGGCGCCACCGGGCCCAGCTCGTACGACTGCTCGGGCCTGATGCAGTGGGCCTACCGGCAGGCGGGCATCTCGCTGCCGCGCTCGAGCCGCGAGCAGAGCACCACCGGCACGCCGGTCCCGCGCAGCCAGCTGCAGCCCGGCGACCTGGTGTTCTACTACTCGCCGGTCTCGCACGTGGGCATGTACATCGGCAACGGGATGATGGTGCACGCGCCGACCACCGGCGACGTCGTCAAGATCTCGCCGCTGCAGAGCCAGTACGTGGGCGCGCGCCGGGTCGCCTGACCGGACGTTCTCGCTTCCACCGGGGCGGTGCCGCGATTGCGGTGCCGCCCCGGTTTTTTGTGTGCCGGGTGCGTGCGGCTGGTGGTGGCGTCGGGGGTTTCGCAGCTGCGGGGCCAACAGGGCGAGTGGCGGCTGTCTGGGTGTTTTGTTTTCGCTGGGCGGTGTCGCGACTGCGGTGTCGTCTCGGTGGTTTGTGGACGGGTGCCTGCCGCTGGCGGTGTCGTCGGGTGCGCAGTTGCGGAGTCGGTGCGTGGGCGAGCGCCGGGCCGCCGGGCCGGGTGTTCTTCACCGGGTGACGCCGCAGGCGCGGTGCTGCCCCGATGAAGCGGGACTGAGCGGTGCCGTAGGCGGTGCTGTCGGGTTCGTCGTCGCGGAGCTATGCGCGCCCCGCGTCGCCTGGCTGGACGTTCTCCCTTCACCGGGCCGCTGCCGCTCAACCGCTCGTCGGTAGCCTGCGGGGGTGCTCAGGACCCTGCTCGTGACGAACGACTTCCCGCCGCGCCCCGGGGGCATTCAGAATTACCTCAATTCCCTCGCTACCCGGCTGCCCGCGGACGAGCTGGTCGTCTACGCGCCGTCCTGGGAGCGCAGCAGTGGATCGCACGTCGAGTTCGACGCGGCCGCGCCGTTCGAGGTCGTTCGGCATCCGACGTCGTTGATGCTGCCCACTCCCGACGTCCTGCGGCGGGCGAAGCAGATCATGCGCGCTCGCGACTGCGAGGCCGTCTGGTTCGGGGCCGCCGCGCCGCTTGCGTTGCTTGGGCATTCGTTGCGGCAGGCTGGCGCGCGGCGGATCGTCGCGTCCACGCACGGGCACGAAGTCGGCTGGTCGATGCTGCCGGGCTCGCGGCAAGCGCTGCGGCGCATCGGCGAGACAGTCGACGTCGTCACGTACGTCAGCAAGTACACGCGCAACCGGTTCGCCGCCGCGTTCGGGCGGCATGCTGGGCTGGAGATGCTCCCCAGCGGGGTCGACACCACGGTTTTCGCGCCCGACCCGGCTGGTCGCGAGGAAATTCGTGCTCGGCACGGGCTCGGGGACCGGCCGACCGTTGTGTGCGTTTCGCGGCTCGTCCCGCGCAAGGGGCAGGACATGCTGATTTCCGCGCTGCCCGCGATCCGCGAGCGGGTGCCGGGGGCGGCGTTGCTGCTCGTCGGGGGCGGTCCCTACCGCAAGCGGCTCACTCAGCTGGCCGAGGCACTGGGCGTGGCCGACGACGTGGTCTTCACCGGCTCGGTGCCGTGGGAGGAACTGCCCGCGCACTACAACGCGGGCGACGTCTTCGCGATGCCTGCCCGCACGCGCGGCAAGGGGCTCGACGTGGAAGGGCTCGGCATCGTCTACCTGGAGGCGTCCGCGACCGGGCTGCCGGTGGTCGCGGGCACGTCCGGCGGCGCGCCGGAGGCGGTGCTGGACGAGGTGACCGGCCACGTGGTCGACGGGCGCGACCCGGGGCAGCTGGCCGAGACCCTGTCCGCCTTGCTGTCCGACCCGGTCCGCGCCCGCCGGATGGGCGAGGCGGGTCGTTCCTGGGTCGCGGAGAACTGGCGCTGGGACACGATGGCGCAGCGCCTCTCGACGCTCCTGGACGGCGATCCGGTGGCAGCGGTGCGCTGAACCGGCTCAGGGTTCGTAAATAGCGGGGTGGCGAGGGTCGTCCATGCGGACCACGACGTCCGCGAGGGCGCTCGGGTCGACCTCGTTCTCGTAGCGTTCGTAGGCGGGCAGCGCCCATTCGTCGGAGACGCGGCGGCGCAGCGCACCCGGCGAAAGCCACAAATGCACCACGAAATCGAACGCCAATCCCGCGCCCAGCAAGAATTCCCCGTCGACCAGGACGACGCCGCGATCCGGCACCGGGACGCGCGGCAGCCTGGTCGCGCGGTCGCGTTCGGCGTCCCACAGCGCGGGCAGCACTTCTCCGCTTCCGTCGTCGGCGAGCGGATCCAGGACTTCCCGGCGCAGCCCGCCCACATCGAGCCAATCGGTGTACCGCGCGTCCGGATCCTGTTTGCCGTGCTCGAAACGGAGTGACGCTGGTCGCAAAAACCCGGTGGCGGGCACGTGCAGCGCGGCCCGGCCGAGCAGCTTCAGCGGGCCGGTCAGCGCCTCGGCGAGCGGGCCCGTTCCGGCCGCTCCGTCGATCGCGACGGCGATTCGCCGCAGGTGAGTGAGCGCGTCGACGCGTTCGGTCAGCTCGGCGGCGAGGGCGTCGGGGGAAATCGGGCGGTAGCGCACGATCGCATGATCCCGCACCGGTTTCCGTCGGTCCCCGATGCCATGATGGCGGCATGGCCAACGAGGAGGGCAAGACCGGGCGGAGTGGTTGGGAGACAGCCGTTTCCCGCACGATGCCGTACCCGGGCAGCCGGGTGTGGGAGTTCTTGACGGGGGACGGCGTGGAAATCTGGCTCGGCCCGGGGGTCGAGCTGCCGCGCGAACGCGGGGCCGGATACGAGACCGAACACGGCACCATCGGCGAAATCCGCAGTTATTCCGAGGATCGGCTGCGGCTCACCTGGCGTCCGCCGGACTGGGATCACGATTCCCTGCTGGAGCTCGAGGTCGCGGATCTCGGCAGGCGCAGCACGCTGAAGATCCGCCAGGAACAGCTCGCGGACGTGGCGGAAAAGGCCGAGCAGCGGGCATATTGGAAACAAGTGGTCGAGCGCGTCGAGGCGGCATTGGCCGAACGCTGACCGAACCGCACAGGGGGTCGCAGCAGTGAGCGTCGACGAACGGACGGAAGAACTCCCTTTCGCGGACGAGGAATTCTGGCAGAGTCCGCACGAATGGCTGGCGCAGCGACGCGAATCCGGCGCGGTGTGCCCGATGATCGCCCGGCGCGGCATCCCGTCCTACCTGGTCAGCGGATACGAGCAGGCGCGCGAGCTGCTCAACGATCCGCGCGTCAGCAAGGACAGCTCGGACGTGGCGCGCGTGGTCGCGGCGAAGGTCGGCCAGGACGTCCAGGGGCCGGACTTCAGCACTCTGCTCACCCGGCACATGCTCAACAGCGATCCGCCGGTCCACACCCGGCTGCGCAAGCTGGTGAACAAGGCGTTCACCGCCCGCACTGTCTCCCGGCTGCGGCCGCGGATCCAGGAGATCGCCGATTCGCTGCTCGACGGGATGGCCGGGCACGAGCAGGTCGACCTGGTGCAGGCGTTCGCCGAGCCGCTGCCGATCACCGTGATCTGCGAGCTGCTCGGCGTGCGGGTCGAGGACCGCGGCGAGTTCACCGCCTGGTCGCACACGCTGCTGTCGTTCGCCGCGGACGAGGAATCCCAAGCCGCGGCGGCGACCGAGATGCAGACCTACCTGCTGCAGCTGGTCGAGTGCAAACGCACCGAACCGGCCGAAGACCTCCTTTCGGACCTCGTGCACGCCAGCGACGAAGGCGATTCGCTCGACCAGGACGAGCTGATCTCGATGGCGTTCCTGCTGCTGATCGCCGGGCACGAGACCACGGTCAACCTGATCGCCAACGCCGTGTTCGCGTTGCTGCGCGCGCCTGAACAGGCGGAGAAACTGCGCGCCGACCCGAGCCTGCTGCCGGGCGCGGTCGAGGAGTTCCTCCGGTTCGACGGGCCGATCAACTTCGCGACGCTGCGCTACACGGTCGAGGACATCGAGGCGGGCGGCGTCACCATCCCGGCCGACGAGTTCCTCAACATTTCGCTGCTGGCGGCCAACCGGGACCCGGAGAAGTTCCCCGACCCGGACACGCTCGACGTCACCCGGCCGCCCGGCGGGCACCTCGCGTTCGGGCACGGCATCCACTACTGCGTGGGCGCGCCGCTGGCCCGGCTGGAAGCGCAGATCGCGCTCGGCTCGCTGCTGGCGCGGTTCCCGAAGCTGAGCCTCGCCGTGCCGGCCGAGGAGATCGTCTACCGGCCGAGTTCGCTGGTGCACGGCGTGCTGGCGCTGCCGGTGCGGCCGAACGGGGGGTAGCGGCTCTCACTGCGGGCCCGCCCGCCGCCCGGTTAGGGTCGGCGGGTGGAATCCAGTGCTGCCGCCGACCTCCTCGCCCTCGACGCCGCGCACGTGTGGCATCCCTACGCGCCGATGCCGAGCCGCGTGCCGCTTCTGCTCGTGGAAGAGGCGAGCGGGGTGCGGTTGAAGCTCGCCGACGGACGGGAACTGGTCGACGGCATGTCGTCCTGGTGGGCGGCGGTGCACGGCTACCGCAACCCGGTGCTCGACGCCGCGCTCGCGGACCAGGCCGGGCGGATGAGCCACGTGATGTTCGGCGGGCTCACCCACGAACCGGCGATCACGCTCGCGAAGACGCTGGTCGAGATCACCCCGGACGGGCTCGAGCACGTGTTCCTGTGCGATTCGGGCTCGGTTTCGGTCGAGGTCGCGGTGAAAATGTGCCTGCAGTACCAGCGTTCCCGCGGGCTTCCGGGCAAACACCGGCTGCTGACTTGGCGCGGCGGCTACCACGGCGACACGTTCACGCCGATGAGCGTCTGCGATCCCGACGGCGGCATGCATTCGCTGTGGCGCGGAGTGCTGCCGGAACAGGTTTTCGTGCCGGCACCGCCTTCCGGCTTCGACACCCCGGTCGATCAGTCCTATGTGGACGAACTGGCGAAGGCGATCGAGCAGCACGCGGACGAACTGGCCGCGGTGATCGTCGAACCCGTGGTGCAAGGCGCGGGTGGCATGCGGTTCCACCATCCCGGGTACCTGCGCGCGTTGCGCGAGCTGACCCGGGAACACGACGTGCTGCTGGTGTTCGACGAGATCGCGACCGGATTCGGCCGTACCGGAAAGCTTTTCGCGGCCGAGCACGCTGGCGTGACGCCTGACGTGCTGTGCGTCGGCAAGGCGCTGACCGGCGGCTACCTCACGATGGCCGCCGCGTTGTGCACGCCCGAAATCGCCGACGGCATCGCGCGCGGCGAGCTTCCGGTCCTCGCGCACGGCCCGACGTTCATGGGAAATCCGCTGGCTTCGGCGGTCGCCAACGCTTCGCTCGGCTTGCTGGCGGAAGGGCGCTGGCGGGCCGATGTCGCGCGGATCGAAACCGCGCTGCGCCAAGGACTCGAGCCGGCCCGGGAGCTGCCGCACGTCGTGGACGTGCGGGCGCTGGGCGCGATCGGCGTGCTGCAGCTGGATCACGAGGTGGACATGGGGGTCGCGACCGAGGTGTTGACGGCCGAAGGCGTGTGGCTGCGTCCGTTCCGGAACCTGATCTACACGATGCCGCCGTATGTCAGCACCGACGACGACCTGGCGGTGATCACGTCGGCGATGCGGGCCGCCGCCGCGAAGGCCTGAGGTTACTTCGGGTTTTGTGTGGCTGGCCGTAGTGGATCTTGGCTGGTCACGCAACCCGATCGTGGGTTATTCGATAAATATCCACTCCATAGAGTGGGACATAGCGGACATTTCACGGCGTTACCGGTTTCCTGGTCGGCATGAGACGACTTGCCGTGCTTCGCCACGACGTGCCCGCCTCGCTCGTGGTTTTCCTCGTCGCGGTCCCGCTTTCGCTCGGGATCGCGCTCGCGTCCGGCGCCCCGATCGTCGCCGGGCTGATCGCCGCCGTGGTCGGAGGGGTGGTCGCTGGCGCCCTCGGCGGCTCTCCGCTGCAGGTCAGCGGGCCCGCCGCCGGGCTGACCGTGCTGATGGCCGAGACGATTTCGACCTTCGGCTGGGCGGTCACCTGCCTGATCACCGTCCTCGCCGGGGCGCTGCAGATCCTGTTCGGCCTGAGCCGGGTCGCGCGGGCGGCGCTGGCCATCTCGCCGGCGATCGTGCACGGGATGCTCGCCGGCATCGGAGTCACGATCGTGCTCGGCCAGCTGCACGTGCTGTTCGGCGGGAAGGCGCAGAGTTCGGCGCTGGAGAACATCGCCCAGCTGCCCGCGCAGATCGCCGCGCACCACGACGCCGCCGCGCTGATCGGGATCCTGACCCTCGCCATCCTGCTGGCGTGGCCCAAACTTCCCGCCGCGGTAAGGAAAATCCCCGGCCCGCTGGCGGCGATCGCGGTCGCGACGGGCGTGTCCTTGGCCGCCGGGATGACGCTGCCGCGCGTCGAACTGTCCGGCGACCTGCTGCAGGTCCGCTTCGCCCCGCAGCTGCCGGACGGCGGATGGGGCCAGGTCGCGGTCGCGGTCATTACGATCGCGCTGATCGCCAGCGTCGAGAGCCTGCTGTCCGCGGTCGCGGTCGACAAACTGCAGAACGGCCCGCGCGCCGACCTGAACCGCGAGCTGATCGGCCAGGGCACGGCGAACATGGTGTCCGGCGCCCTCGGCGGGCTTCCGGTCACCGGCGTGATCGTGCGCAGTTCCACCAACGTCGCGGCCGGGGCGCGCACGCGGGCGTCGGCGGTCCTGCACGGCGTGTGGGTGCTGGTGTTCGTGGTCGCGCTCGCCGGGGTGCTGGAGTCGATTCCGCTGGCCGCGCTGGCCGGGCTGCTCGTGCACGTCGGCGCGAAACTGGTCAATCCGGGCCACCTGCGGCAGGTGCTGCGACACGGCGATCTTCCGCTCTACCTGGTGACCGTCGCCGGGGTCGTCGTGTTCGACCTGCTGACCGGCGTGCTCGCCGGGATTGTGCTGGCCGTGTTGCTGATGCTGCGCCGCACCGTGTGGTCGGGCGTGCATGCCGAGCACCACGGCGGCGAATGGCGCGTGATTGTCGAAGGCGTGCTGACGTTCCTGTCGGTGCCGCGGCTGACGAAGGTGCTCGGCACGATCCCGGCGGGGTCGAAGGTGACGCTGGAACTGGTCGCCGACTACCTCGACCACGCGGCGTTCGAAAGCCTTTCCACCTGGCAGCAGGCGCACGAACGGACCGGCGGCACGGTGGTCGTCGACGAGATCGGGCATCCGTGGTTCGCCAAGGGCAAGGAAGGCCGTCCGACGCTCCGGCGCACCGCGGCGGCCGGCGCGATGCCGAGGTGGCTGGCGCCGTGGTCGGCCTGGCAGGCCGTGGACGTGCGGGTGCCCGGCCAGCGCACGCACCGGGGCGCGACCGAGTTCCAGCGCCGGGCCGCTCCGCTGCTCAAGGACGTCCTCAGCGGGCTCGCGCACGCGCAGCAGCCGCACACGCTGTTCATCACCTGCGGCGATTCCCGGATCGTGCCGAACCTGATCACCACGTCCGGTCCGGGCGATCTGTTCACCATCCGCAACATCGGCAACCTGGTGCCGCCCGGGCAGGCCGATCCGTCGACCAACGCGGCGATCGAATTCGCGGTCGGGGTGCTGCAGGTGCGGGAGATCGTGGTGTGCGGGCACTCGTCGTGCGGTGCGATGGGCGCGCTGGCCAGCGGTCCGCCCGCGGACACCGCGCTCGCGACCTGGCTGGTGCACGCCGAGCCGAGCCGGAAGCGGTCCGGTCCGGTGACTCTCGACGGGCAACGGCCGGAGCGCGAACCGGACCGGCTGGCGCTGCACAACGTCCTGCAGCAGCTGACGCATTTGCGGCAGTACCCGCTGGTCGCCGAGGCCGAAGCCCGCGGCGAGCTGGTGCTGACCGGCTTGTACTTCGACGTGGGCGCGGCGCAGGTGTACCTCGCCGACCCGGCGAAGGGGGAGTTCGTGGCCGCGGGAGCGCCCGCGGCGGCCCCGGCCGGCTGACCCGGGCCCTCGCGCGCGCCTCCGGGTGCGCGCGAGGGCGCCCCGAGTGTTGACATCGGGGGGCACGGCAATATCTTGATGGCTCGTGACGACGCTCGTGATAACCGGAACTGGGACCGACGTCGGCAAAACGGTCGCCACCGCGGCGATCGCGGCGCTGGCCCTCGCGCAGGGACAACGCGTCGCGGTGCTGAAGCCCGCGCAGACCGGCGTGGTCCCCGGCGAGGCGGGCGACCTCGCCGAGGTGGTGCGGCTGGCCGGCAAGGACCTGACGATCCGCGAACTGTGCCGCTTCCCGGACCCGCTCTCGCCGGAAGCCGCTTCCCGGCGGTCCGGGCTTCCCACGGTGGGCCCCGCCGAAATCGCCGCCGCGGCCAGCGAGCTGGACGCCACGCACGACCTCACGCTGATCGAGGGCGCGGGCGGGCTGCTGGTCCGGTTCGACGCGGAGGGGAGCACGCTGGCGGATGTCGCGTGGTCCTTGGGCGCGCCGGTGGTGCTCGTCGCGCAATCCGGGCTGGGGACGCTCAACGTCGCCGCGTTGACCGCTGAGGTGGCCACCCGGCGGGGCCTGAACGTCGTGGGCGTCATCATCGGCTCCTGGCCCGCCGACCCCGATCTGGCGTCGCTGGAGAACCTCCAGGACCTTCCCGTGGCCGCCGGCGCCCCCTTGCTGGGCGTTCTCCCCGCCGGACTGGGCTCCGCAGATCGCGACTCCTTCGCCGAACAAGCCCGCCGCGGCCTGTCGCCCTGGTTCGGCGGCGAATTCGACCCAGAAGCCTTCACCGCCGCCGCCAACACCCACAACTAACCCCGACTACCCCGGTCGGTGCTCCGCAGGGCCTACTCGCCCACCCCCGAGAAATCGCCCCGGTTTCTGGACTGAGCGATCCGATCGGCCCCCCGGGCCGAGCGGATCGGGAGGGAAGAAACCGGATGAAGGCGATTTCTCCGCCGCGACGAAGTCGCGGCAATCAAACACCGACGAAGTCGCCGCGGTCGGGCACCATTACTCTCAGTTCCGCACACTCGCAGGGAACGCACGCGTAGGGAAGGGAGCCTCGGGTGGTCGATTCCGCGGGCAAGGCGGCGCATCGGTCTTCGGCGGCGGCTGAGGGGTGGTCGGTGCCGGTGTTGTTTCCGCCGCGGCGTCCGAGGGTGGTGGTGAAGGCTGATCTGCTGCCCGCGGTGAGTGTTCTTTCGACTGCGGCTTTGCTGGGGATTCCGCTGGGCTGGCTGTGGTCTGTGCTGGCTCCGGCGGAGCGGGTGCGGGTGATCGGGACCACTGGCCAGCTGGCTCCGTTGGAGCTGGAGAGCTGGCATCGGTTCGACGATCTCGCGGTGTTCGGGTTTTTGGCGATGGCCGCCGGGTTGCTGATCGGGCTCGTGGTGTGGTTCTTGCGGGAGCGGCGGGGGCCGGTGGTGCTGGTGGCTGCCGCAGGCGGGGCGTTGCTGGCGGCTTGGCTGGGGACGCAGATGGGGCCCGCGTTCGCCAATGCGAAGTATTCGGTGGATGCTCCGCCCGCGTTGGGGGCGGTGGTCGAGCAGGCGCCTCGGATCGAGACGGGGTGGGTGGTTTTGGCCGCGCCGTTGGTGACTTGTTTGGTTTATGCGTTGATGACGGCGTGGAACGGGCGGGAGGATCTTGGGCGGCGGCTTGGGTGAGGTGGCTGTTCGGGGTTCGGCTCGTCGCCCTGGCGGGCGGCATTGCCGGGTTTAGCGGGTGCGTTGGCCCCCCGATTTTTTAGTGTGACTACGGCGCTGGGGTGCTTGTCAAGGCGGGAAAGATGCCTTGACAAGCACCCCAGCGCCGTGTTTTTGGCTTCGTATCGGGAGCGGGGGAGGGGTGGGTGCCTCGCTTGTTTGGGTGCACCGGTGCTGTTGGGCGGGGTTGGGAATCAGGGGCGGTGAAGGGCGCTAGTTCAGGTCTGCTGGTTTGGTGAAGGTGGCCAGTTCTGTGGGGGGCAGCGGGACTGCGCCCAGGGTTTCCAGGAAACCTGCTTCTCTCGTTAGCAGGCGGCAGACTATGCGCAGGCGGCGCAGCGGGTTGGTTTCCTCCAGCAGCAGCTGCCGGTCTTCCAGCGGGAGCAGGCAGTCGGCGGCCAGTTGGTAGGCGAGTTCGCCCAGGTCGGCGTCATCGTGGGGCGGGTGCCAGTCGTCTGCGTGCCAGGCGGCTTCGCAGTAGCGTTCGTGGGCGCCTCGGGCCACGTCGGCCAGTTGGCGGGCCGTTGCTTCCGCCGCGGCGGGGACTGGGTCGTCCGGGAGCCAGTCGACCACGGCCATCAGATACGGCGCGGACCCTCGGTGCAACTCGCGCAGGCGGAAGCGGCGGGCGGCTCGGGTGACTACGTCGTAGCGGCCGTCGGGGAGGCGTTTCGCTTCGCGCAGGATCGTGCTGCAGCCCACGCCGTACACATGGTCCAGACCACTGACCTCGCGGACCAGCGGGGCGCGCAGGGCGACTACGCCGAATTCGTGCTCCGGGACGTTGCCGGTGACCAGGTCCGCGGTGAGCTGCCGGTAGCGCGGTTCGAAAATGTGCAGTGGCAGGTGGGTGCCGGGGAGCAGCACTGTTTGCAGCGGGAACAACGGCAGGGTCGCCGTTCCGCTGGGGCACTGCTCAGGCTCGGTCACGGCGTCCACGGTACGGGCTGCGGAGCCCCGCCGCAGTTCGTGTTTACCGCCGCGGCGGGGGTTTCAGGACCGCGAAAGGGTCGGTGATGTGCATGTCTTTCGCGGCGAAAGAAAACAGCGCCGCAGGTCGTCCGCCGGTCCGGCCGGGGGGTGCGGTGTGGCCGGTGGGGACTAGCAGGCCGCGCCGTTGGAGCACGCGCTGCAGGTTCGTCGCGGACACTTTGTAGCCGAGCGCGGCGGAGTACAGCCCCCGCAGCGCGGAGATGGTGAATTCCTCTGGGGCCAGCGCGAAACCCAGGTTGGTGTAGCTCAGTTTCGACCGCAGCCGGTCGCGGGCGCGCAGCACGATGGCCTCGTGGTCGAACGCGGTGCGCGGCAGGGCGTTCACGTCGTGCCACTCGGTGTCTTCCGGGACCGCCGGGTCGACATCGGAGGGGACCAGGCCGAGGAACGCGGTGGCCACCACCCTGGGGCCGGGGACGCGGTCGGGGGCGCTGAAGACGGCCAGCTGCTCCACGTGCTTCAGCTGGCGCACGTCGACCTTCTCCGCGAGCTGCCGCCGGATGGAGGTTTTCACGTCCTCGTCGGGGCGCAGCCGTCCGCCGGGGAGCGACCAGCGGCCCAGGTGCGGATCGAGCGCTCGGCGCCACAGCAGCACCCGGAGTGTGTCCGAGCGCACTTGAAGGACTGCCGCCAGAACCTCGTGGGCGAGGGGGGCTCGGGTGTTAATATGGCTTCGCACGGTTTTCGATTATAAGGCGAAAACCGGGATGGGGAGGAACCGGGGTCGGCTCCGGTTCCGAGGCCGGCGATTCTCGAGAGGGCCGAAGACATGACCACCACGCTTGACCAGGATCTGACCCTCTACGGCGGGGTCGAGGCGGACGCCGACTGGGCCGCCCGCGTGCGGGAACTAGCCCGCAAGCGCGACGCGGTGCTGCTCGCGCACAACTACCAGGTCCCGGAGATCCAGGACATCGCGGACTTCACCGGCGACTCTCTGGCGCTCAGCCGCATCGCGGCCAGCAGCGACGCGTCCACGATCGTCTTCTGCGGCGTGCACTTCATGGCCGAGACCGCGAAGATCCTGGCCCCGGAGAAGACGGTGCTGATCCCGGACGCGCGGGCCGGCTGCTCGCTCGCCGACTCCATCACCGGCGCCCAGCTGCGCGAATGGAAGGCCGAGCACCCGGGCGCGGTGGTCGTCTCGTACGTGAACACCACGGCTGAGGTCAAGGCTGAGACGGACATCTGCTGCACGTCGTCGAACGCGGTCGACGTGGTCGCCTCCATCCCGGCTGACCAGGAAGTTCTCTTCCTGCCGGACCAGTTCCTCGGCGCGCACGTCAAGCGCGTCACCGGGCGCGAGAACATGCACGTCTGGGCCGGGGAGTGCCACGTGCACGCCGGCATCAACGGGGCCGAGCTGGCCGCGCGCGCCGAGGAAAACCCGGACGCCGACCTGTTCATCCACCCCGAATGCGGCTGCGCGACCTCGGCGCTCTATCTGGCGGGCGAGGGCGCGGTGGCCCCGGAACGGGTCAAGATCCTGTCCACCGGCGACATGGTGCACGCGGCGCGCGACACCAAGGCGACCTCGGTGCTCGTGGCCACCGAGATCGGCATGATCCACCAGCTGCGCAAGGCCGCGCCGGAGATCGACTTCCGCGCGGTGAACGACCGGGCGTCGTGCCGGTACATGAAGATGATCACCCCGGCCGCGCTGCTGCGGAGCCTCACCGAGGGCGCGGACGAGGTCCACGTCGACCCGGAGACGGCCTCGCGGGCCCGGGCGTCGGTGCAGCGGATGATCGAAATCGGGCAGCCCGGCGGTGGAGAATGAGCGGCCTAGTTAACGCCGAAGAGGCGAAAACCGCACCGGAACCGTGTTGGGAAGCGCGGGCCGATGTGGTGGTGATCGGCAGCGGCGTGGCGGGGTTGTCAGCGGCGCTGCGGGCTCGCGAACTCGGGCTGCACGTGCTGGTCGTGACCAAGGCGGCGGTCGCCGACGGCAACACCCGGTGGGCGCAGGGCGGCGTGGCCGTGGTGCTCGACGGCGAGCGCGACGAGGGCGACACGGTCGAGAAGCACACAGCGGACACGCTCACCGCCGGAGCCGGGCTTTGCGACGAGGACGCCGTGCGGTCGATCGTCGGCGGCGGTCCGGCGGCGGTCACCGAGTTGCGGCAGAACGGCGCGGTGTTCGACCGCGGAACGAGCGGGCTGTCGCGGGCCCGAGAGGGCGGGCACAGTGCGTTCCGGGTGATCCACGCGGGCGGCGACGCCACCGGCGCGGAGGTCGAGCGCGCGCTGGTCGCGCAGGCCGGGGAACGGCGGATTCCGGTGCTGGAGCACCACCTCGCGGTCGACGCGCTGCGCACGTCCGCGGGCGAGGTGGCCGGCGTGACGGTGCTGGACCGCAACGGCGTGCCGGGGGTCGTGCGCGCGTCCGCGGTGGTGCTGGCCAGCGGCGGGTTCGGGCAGTTGTACCAGGCGACGTCCAATCCGGAGATCGCGACCGGCGACGGGCTGGCGCTGGCGTTGCGCGCCGGTGCGGCGGTGGCCGACCTCGAGTTCGTGCAGTTCCACCCGACGGTGCTGTACACGCCGGGCGCGCGCGGACGGTGCCCGCTCGTCACGGAAGCGGTGCGCGGCGAGGGTGCGACGCTCGTGGACGGCGCGGGCGCGTCGGTGATGGCCGGGGTGCATCCGCTCGGCGATCTGGCTCCGCGCGACGTCGTGGCGGCGGCGATCACCCGGCGGCAGGCGCTGGCTCCCGGCGGCATCGACGATCACGTTTTCCTTGACGCCACGGGCATTCCCGGCTTCGCGAAGCGGTTCCCGACCGTGCACGCGGCGTGCGCGGTGCTCGGGATCGATCCGGCGGTGGACGCGATCCCGGTGACGCCCGCAGCGCACTTCGCGTGCGGCGGCGTGGTGACCACTGTGGACGGACGCTCGACCGTGCGCGGGCTGTACGCGGCTGGCGAGGTCGCCCGGACCGGATTGCACGGGGCGAACCGGCTGGCGTCCAACAGTCTTCTCGAAGGGCTGGTGGTCGGACGGCGGGCCGCGGAGGTGGTCGCCGCGGATCTGGCCGCCGGGTTGCTGCCGGATCCGGCGCGAGGGCGGATTCCGGAAAGGACAGTCGCGCCGGCGGCGGAACGCGATGTGCTGCAACGGGTGATGAGCCGGTACGCGGCGATCGGCCGGGACGCGGACGGGCTCGCCGCGGCGGGTTCGGCGCTCGATTTGTCCACAACGGACAGTCCGCTGTGGACGCACGGCGCGGTGGAGGACGCGGCGCTCACCGTGGTGGCGCAGGCGTTGCTCGCGGCGGCGGAGCGGCGGACGGAATCGCGGGGATGTCACGTGCGGACGGACTTCCCGGAGCGGGACGAACGGCTGCGGCGGAGCCGGCTGATCCGGCTGAGCCCGTCGGGACAGCCGGTGCTGGTCGAGGCGGCGTCGTTGGAAGGGGTGGCATGAGCGGGGAATTTTCCGAAGCGGTCAAGCAGGCGCTGGTGGTGGACGGGCTGGACGTCGCCGATGTCCGGCGGGTCGTCACCACCGCGCTGGAAGAGGATTTGCGGTACGGGCCGGACGCCACGACGGCGGCCACGGTTCCGGCGGACGCCCGCGCGGTGGCGGAGCTGACGCCGCGCGTCGCCGGGGTGGTGGCCGGAATTCCGGTGGCGCTGGCGGTTTTCGACCAGGTGCTCGGCAGCGACTACGAGGTGGTCTCGATCCGCGAGGACGGTTCGCCCGCCGTCGCCGGGGAGCCGGTGCTCGTGCTGCGCGGCCCGGTGCGCGGGCTGCTGACCGCGGAGCGCACGGCGCTGAACCTGTTGTGTCTGCTGTCCGGAGTGGCGACGGCGACCGCGGCGTGGGTGTCCGCGATCGAGGGAACCGGTGCGGCGGTAAGGGATTCGCGCAAGACGACGCCGGGGTTGCGGCTGCTGCAGAAGTACGCGGTGCGGTGCGGCGGCGGTGTGAACCACCGGATGGGGCTCGGCGATGCGGTGCTGATCAAGGACAACCACGTGGTCGCGGCCGGTTCGGTGACCGCGGCGCTGGCGGCGGCCCGGGAGCACGCGCCGCAGCTGCCGTGCGAGGTCGAGGTGGACGATCTGGCTCAACTGGACGAGGCGCTGGCCGCTGGGGCGGACGAGGTGCTGCTGGACAACTTCACGCCGGAGGAGTGCGTGAAGGCGGTCGCGCGGCGCGACGAAGTGTCGCCGAAGACGCGGCTGGAGTCGTCCGGCGGGCTGACGCTCGAGGTCGCGCGGCCGTACGCCGAGTCCGGGGTGGACTACCTCTCGGTCGGCGGGCTCACGCATTCCTCGCCCGCTCTCGATCTCGGGATGGACTTGGCCGACGAGCACTGACCCTGTCGCCGCGGCCCGCTCTCCACTAGAATCTCCTTGTCCGACAAGGGGAGGGGCCGCGGTGCGGGGAATTGCCGCCGGAGCGGTGGCCGCGCTCGTGGTGCTCGGCCTGCCCGCCGCGGCGACCTCGGCCGGGGCCGCCGCGTGCGCGAATCCGTCCGGTCCGTACGCCGGGGCGGTGTCCTGGGGGCAGCGGCTGGTCAACCCGCCGCGGCTGTGGGCGCTGACCAGGGGCGAGGGTCAGACCGTCGCGGTGATCGGCACCGGTGTCGACAAACAGAACGCGCAATTCGGGCCCGGGCAGGTGCTCGGCGGCGCCGGCACCGCGGATTCCGACTGCGACGGACGCGGCACGATCGCCGCGGGCATCGTCGGCGCGCAGCCGGCGAACGAGACCACGTTCACCGGCGTCGCGCCAGCGGTGAAGCTGCTTCCCTTGCGCTACACCGAAAGCAACGGTTCCTCTTCGGACGGCGGCGGCGATCCCGGTGCGCTGGCGGGCGCGATCGACACGGCGGTCGACCGCGGCGCGGGAGTGATTCTCGTGGCGGTCCCGGCGGGATCGGACAGCCCGGCGCTCGGCGCGGCGCTCGACCACGCGAAGTCGCGCGGGGCCGTGGTGATTTCGGCCGCGGCGGCCACTCAGCAAGGGGCGCATACCTATCCGACGGCTTCGAAGGGCGTGCTCGCGGTCGGCTCCACGGACGAATCCGGCGCGCCAGTGCAGACCGAAGCCGGGGATTACCTCGGAATCGCCGCGCCCGGCGCGAATCTGGTGAGCACGTCGGCGGGCGGCGGGGGCGCGATCGCGCACCGGTGGCCGATCACCGACCCGGGCCTGGCCGCGGCTTACGTCGCCGGAGTGGCCGCGCTGGTTCGCTCGGCGCATCCGGAACTGAAGGGCGAGGAGGTGGTGAACCGGTTGATGCTGACCGCTTCCCGCCCGCCGTCCGGGGCGCACGATCCGCGCCGGGGCTGGGGAATGGTCGACGCTTACGCCGCGGTGTCGTCGGCGTTGCCCGCCAACGCACCCGGCCCGAGCGCGGCGGCGGTGCGGACCGAGCTGCCCGCGGTGGCTCCGGCCGCGGCACAGGCCCGGCCGACGTCCGATGTGGCGGCGGGGGTCGTCGCGGTGGGCGGGGTCGCGGTGGCTGCCGCGGCGGGGATCGGCGTGGCGGCGTTCCGGAGGGGGCGGCGGCGCGGGTGGCGGCCGTCGCGGTTTCGGGCCTGAGTGCGGGTTCGGGGGTTGTGAGTGCCTATCCCGGTTCTAACCGTGATTGCCGCTCACGAGGCGGTTGGGGCTGGCGGGTGCGGGGCAGCGGGGTGAGGCGGGTGCGGCTGCGGGTTCGGGGGTCGTGAGTGGCGATCGCGGTTCTAACCGCGATAGGCACTCACGAGGCGGCTGGGGCTGGCGGGCGCGGGGCAGCGGGGTGGGGCGGGTGCGGCTGCGGGTTCGGGGGTCGTGAGTGGCGGTCCCGGTTCTAACCGTGATAGGCACTCACGAGGCGGTGGGGCGGGGCTATTCGGGTGGGACGCTTACTAGGCGGGTCGAGCCGATGATCGCCACCCCGCGGCCGTCGCGGGCGATGTGCACGCTGAAATCCGCGCCGTCGCGGGAAAAGCGGGCGATCACTTCGCGGTAAGTGCTGCGGTCGTACCATTCCCAGCCCGCTGTTTCCAACGTCGGCCGTACCGCTTCGGTCAGCACTCGCAACGCGGCGGGACTGTTCTCCAGCCGGACTCCGTACTGCCAGCACACCAGTTGTCCCGGCCGGGCGGGATCGCAGTCCAGTTCACCGTCCACTGTGGGCAGTGCGCGAGCCCCGAACGCGGCGGCCACGCTGTCGATGACGTTCGTCAGATCGGCGGCCAAATCCTTCAGCTCGCGCGTGATCACGGCAGCACCGCCGGGACCGGCGCGGGCGCTTCGGTGACGTGGCCGCCGGTGAGCACGCCGTAGATGTTTTCCCACGAATCCGAACCCGGCTTGAGCACGCCGCTGTGCGAGGACAGGCCCCACTGCACGTTTCCGGCGGCGTCGCGGCCGGTGGTCAGTTCGGTGACGCCGGGGAAGGTGTCCGGGTCGGCGCCGTGGCCGATGCCGGTCCATTCCAGTGCCCCGGCGTTGCCCTGGGCGAGAACGATCGGGTCGAGCGGTGCGGTCATCGAATACCGCTGCACGCCGGCCTGGCTCGGCGGCAGGTCCGCTGGGCTCCATACGCCGTGTCCCATGCCCGCCGACTCTACGTGCAGCACCCGGTCCACTGGCAAGCCTTGCTGGTCAGCGAGCCCGACGGTGGCGCCGCCGTAGCTGTGGCCGATCGCGGTGATGGTGGCCGCTCCGCCGGTCTGGGCGTCGACCTGGCCGCGCAGTTCGTCGCCGAATGCCTTGAGGTTCGGGGCCATCGTCTGCGCGTAACCGGCTTCGGCACCCTCGGTGGTGACGTTCTGCGGGAACACCCCGTCGGCCCACACGACCATCGCGGTCCGGCCGCTCGGGTCGGCGGCGACGAGGCTGCGGCCGAGGTCGGCGTAGGACTGGAAGGTGTCCATCCGGGTGTGCACGCCGGGCACGAAAAGCCCGACGTTGCGCGTGCCCGGCTGGATCGAGCCGACCAGTTCGGCGATCCGGCCGTTGCCGGACGGATCGAACCGCAGGATCTGCCGGTGGTCGTCGACAATGCTTTGGTACAACGCGATTCGTCGCTTCGAGCGGGCGATGGCGTCCGGATCGGACAGTCCGGCGAGGCGGGTCCGTTCGGCGGCGAGCGCGTCGGAAACCTTCATCCGGTTGGCCGCGATGGTCCCGGCCCAGCCGCCGCTGCCGGCGGATTTCCCGGCAGCCGGAATCGGGTCCTCGGGCAGGAGCGAGCGGTACATCGCCGCCACCTGCTCGTCGGCGCGCCGGTAACCCGCCGACGAAGCGGTGAGGCCGTCGCGAAGGACCTGGGCGCGGACGACGCGCTGGTCGACGTCCGCGGCGAGTGCGCTGAGCGTTTTCGCCAGCCCGGCAGCACAGCCGGACGACGCGGACACCTGGCCGAAGGCCGTGGCGGGCACTTTTTCGCCCGCCACGGACTGCTGCGCGGCCCGGAGCGCCCCGGCCCGAGCGTCCAATTCGGACGCCGCGGTGGCGAGTTTCGCCGGGGCGACCCGGTAGCCGTCGGTCACGGCTGGTCGGCCGGCTCTTCGCCGACGACCGAGGGCGCGACCGGAGCCTGCTGGCCCCACACGTTCTCGGTTTCGACGAGCCACGCGGGAATCCGCCGTCCGGAGCCCAGGTCGGCGCCGGCGCCCATGCCCATCGGCATCATGGGCATCATCGGCATGGCGCTCTTGGCCGCCGCGCCCGCCGCTCCGGCGGCTCCGCCCGCGAGTCCGCTGAGGACGTTCGACGGGGCGTTGCCGGCCAGCCCGGAGTGCGCGGCCGGAGCTTCCCCGGAACCGCTGAGGCCGCCGCCGGACGGAATGCCGCCGCCGTCGATCGACGGGGCTTCCCCGCCGCCGACCGGGATTCCTCCGCCGCCCCCGCCCGCGGGGCCGGCTCCGCCGCCGAGCTTCGCTCCCGGCGGGAGTTCCGGCGACTTGTCCTTGCCGTCCTTGTCTTTGTCCTTGTCCTTGGCGCCGCCCGTGGCCCACGACGGAACCTTCGGCATGATCGAACCGAACCGGCCGAACGCGGCCGCCGACGCGGCGGCGAGACCGGCGGTGAACATGTCGCCGAACAACGGGCTGCCCGCCGTCTGCGCCGGGTGCCCGGGCTGGGAGCCGGGGACCTGCGTGCCGTCGGTGGGCAGCGGGTGCGAGTCGACCGGGGCGCCGACCGAGGTGCCGCCGTCCGGGCTGTTGCCGATCGGGCCGGGGGCGCCGCCGGTGGAAGCGCCGCCGCCGGGGACCGGCTTGGGCGGGGGAGCGGCCGCGTTCGGCGACACCGGGATCGACTCCTCGGCGGTGTCGTAGTTCGTCGCGAGGTTGTTCATCACGACGATCGCCTTCGCGTGCGCGGAGCCGGCGGCGTTGGCGGCCTGTTGCTGCGCTTCGACGTTGGCGATCGCCTGCTGCCGCTGCTGGGTCGCGGCGATGATCGTGGCCGGCGGGGCGTCCGGGGGAAGCAGCGGCGGGTTGACCGCCAGCGCGACGTCGGCGGGGGAGACGTCCGGCACCGCGACCGGCGGCGGCATCTCGGCCTTCGCCTTGGCCAGCGCGTCCGCGGCGTCCTCCAGCATGTCGCGCATGCCCTGCGCGGTGACCGCGACCTTGCGGATGCCGCCGACCAGGTCGGTCATCATCGTCCGGTACTGGTCGGCCGCGCCGCCGGTCCACGCGCTGGAGAAATCGGTGAGCTGGTCGGACAGGTTCTCGGCCTGGTCGTACAGGCCGCGCGAGGCCGAGTTCCACTGTTCGGCCGCGGTGCGCGCGGTGGTCGGGTCGCCCGCCTGCAGCATCGCGTAGAGCTGCTGGTGGGTGTAGCCGGCGAAGTTGGTGCGAGGGCCGCTCATGCGTTCTTACCCCCTGAAGAATCGAGGCCCAGCAACGAAAAAAGCGGGTCGAGCAGACCGGTCTGCTGACCCGAGCGGTGCAGGTCGCCCGCGACCGACTGGTCGGCCTGGGCGTATCCGTCGGCGACGGTGGTGGTGACGTCCTGCGCGAACGTGATCGCCCCGCGGACCTGCTCGAGCAGGCCCTGCATCTCGGCGACCGCGGCGCGGTGGGCGTCGGCGAGCGAAGCGGCTTCCCCGAACTCCCCGAACAGCAGCGGATGCTCCCCGAGGGTGCGCAGGAAGTCGTTCGGCCGGGACATCGCGTGGATCTGGGTTTCCAGCTCCCGGACGAAGTCCGTCAGCGATTCCAGGTGGACGTAGTACGACTGGTCGGGCATCGGCCGGTGACCTCTCGTGCGGCAGGACGCGGGAAAGCCGGCCGTCCGGAGCGGGTGGGGGGTGGGCCCGCTCCGGACGACCGGCGTCGGGGCCGGATCAGGCGAACAGGCCCTGGTTGCGGTTCTCCAGCTGGTGCTGGAGATCGTGGGCGTCGCCGACCTTGGTGCCGAACTGCGCGATGATCGCGACGATGTCGGCGGTCGCCTGGCGGAGCCGGGTCTCGGACGCGCGCGCCGCCTCGCCGGCGGAGCTGCCCGAGGCGTACCAGGTCTGGGTGATCGGCTGCAGGTTCTGGTGCAGCTGCTCGAGCTGGGAGGTCAGCGCCTTCGCCTTCGCGGCGAGCGACGCGGAGCTGTGCTGCAGGGCCCCGAAGCTGATTTCTACGACGTCAGCCATGGTGTCTGGTCCTCTCTCAGGGGTTGAGGCGAGGGATCACGTTGCCCTCGACGGTGTGGCTGACGCTCTGGAAGCTCTGGTGCACGTCGGAGTCGCCCGCGTTGTAGTTCGCGTGGCTGGTGTGCACGAGCTGCGACATGGTGTCGAGCTCCCGGACGGCGGCGCCCATCTTCTCCTGGAGCCGGCGCTGCAGGTCCCAGAACGCGACCGCCTGGTCGCCCTTGTAGTTCCGCAGCGTCTCGGTCAGCTCGGACTCCAAGCTGGCCATGGTCGTCTTAGCGTTCGAAGCGGTTTCCTCGAAGCCCTGGACGGCGCGCGTCATGGCAGCGGAATCTGCCTGGAATCCCGGACTGGACATCTGACGGGCCACCTCCTTCCCTCTCGTGGAAAATCCCGGTGCGCGGCGGGCCGCGCGGTGTGAATGTCACGCTAGAAAAAGACCGGGTGTGGTCAAACGGCACAACTGCCGGTCGCTTTGACGGCACTATTACCCACAGGTGGGGTGCGCCCTACCGGCGAGACGGGGGACGACGCCAGTGCCCGGCGTCGCGCGCGAGACCAGGCTGGCCGCATGGCTTGCTGGGGATTACGGCTGTTCCGGCTGCACCGCCCGCTCGGCGTGCTGGCCGGGGCGATGGTGCTGCTGCTGGTCGCGTGCGGGTTCGGGCTGCTTCTGGATGATCGCACGCTCGTCAACGCGCCGTTGTGGGCGAAACCGTTCAAATTCGCGGTGTCAGTGGCGTTGTACGCGCCGACGCTGGCGTGGCTGCTGTCGCTGGTGCAACGCGGCCGCCGGGCCGGATGGTGGATGGGCACGGCGTTCGCGGTCGGGATGGGCACGGACATGGCGCTGCTGGTATGGCAGGTGCTGGTCCAAGACCGTCCGCTGCACTTCAACCACGCGACGCCGGCCGACGTGACGATCGGCAATCTCCTCGCCACCGGCGCGTTCACCGCGTGGGGCGCGACCGCGGCGGTGGTCGGGTTGCTGCTGTTCCAGAAGCTGCCGGATCGCGCGCTGACGTCCGCGCTGCGGTGGGGAACCGCGCTCGCGGCGGGCGGAATGGGACTGGCCTTGACGATGTTCTCGGCCAGCCCGGCGCAGCAGCGGATGCTGGACGGCGGCGGGAAACCGGCGATGATCGGCGGGCACACGATCGGTCTCGAGGACGGCGGGCCGGGGTTGCCGCTGCTGGGCTGGAGCACGGTGGGCGGGGATCTGCGGATCACGCACTTCGTGGGGATCCATGCGATTCAGGCGCTGCCGTTGCTGGCGCTCGCCTTGGCGGCGTTGTCTCGGCGGTATCCGGTGCTGTCGAACGAACTCGTGCGGCTTCGGCTCGTGCGGACCGGCGCGGTCGGGTACGCGGGGGTCATCGTGATTACGGCGTGGCAGGCGATGCGGGGGCAGTCGATTGTGCGGCCGGACTTTTGGACGCTGGCCGCGACTGCCGGATTGGTCGCGGTGGTGGTGCTGGGCGGCGTGCTGTCGGCGCGGGTTCCCGATGAGCGGCATGCGCTGAGGGGATTCTGAGATCTCTCCGGTACCCCTTGGCGGGTTGGCCCGACGAGAGGACGGTGTGATGGCATTTCCCCAAGACCTGCTGGATTCGCTGCGGCGCGCGCCGGACGCGATCGCGTTCGAGCGCGGGCGGCGGCGGGTGCGCCGGGGTGAACTGCTCGAACTGGTCGGCCGGTTCGCCGCCGGGCTGCGGGCGGCCGGGATCCGGCCGGGGGACGGGGTCGGGCTCGCGACTGGGGTGACGCCGGAGGGGTGGGCCGCGCAGATCGCGGTGCAGGCGCTCGGGGCTCGCGCGGTCGGGGTGCGGCCTGGGATGCCTTCAGCGCATCTGGCCGCGGTGCTGGACGGGCTGGCCGCGGTGGTGACTGACGCCGGATTCCCGGAGCTGACGGGAGTGCGGACGCTTCCGATCGGGCCGGAACTCCTTGCCGCGCATGAGGAACCGGTGCCGTGCGGGAAGCCGGAGGACGTGGGCTGGGTGGTGTTCACCAGCGGGAGCACGGGGGTGCCGAAGGGGGTCGCGTACCGGTTCGACGCGCTGGCCGAGTTCGGGCTTGAGCAGCGGGCAGGGGATTCGGCGGAGGACTATCGGCGGTTTCTGCTCTTCGGCACGTTGAGCAGTGCGGTGATGGTGTTGCATTTGCAGGCTTGTTTGCTCGCGGGCGGGACCGCGGTGATTCCGGAGGGATTGCCGGACTTTCCCTGGATATTGCCGCGGCTGGAGATCACGGCCGCGTTGGTGACGGTTCCCCGGCTGTACCGGATGCTGGATGTGCTGCGGGAGGAGGAAATCGATCTTTCCGGGCTGCGGATGCTCACCGTTGCCGGGTCTCCGGTGGAACCGGGGTTGCTGGCAGAGGGATTCAAGCGAATCGGGCCTGCGTTGCGGCAAGGGTACGGGCAGACCGAGACCGGGAAATTGACCGTGCTGGACGCGGCGGATGTCGCGAAGCATCCAGCGGCGATCGAATCGGTGGGATTGCCGGTCGAAGGGGTCTCGCTGGAGGTGCGGGACGCGTCGGGGAAGGCGGTTCCCGCTGGGGTGACGGGAGAGGTTTTCGCCCGTACCGCAAGGGCTTTCGCGGGCTACTGGCGCGATCCCTCGTTGAGCGCGACGGTGCTGGCCGACGGCTGGGTCCGCACCCAGGACATCGGGCGGCTCGACGAGAACGGGTTTTTGTATTTGACCGGACGCGCCCGGGACGTGGTGATCGTGAACGCGGTGATTCATTACACCGGGCCGATCGAGCGCGCGATCGCCGCGCATCCCGCCGTGGATCAGGCTTATGTCGTCGCGGTTCCGGACGTACGGACCGGGGAAGCGGCACACGCGTTCGTGGTCGCCGCTCCGGGGCGCACGCCGGATCCGGAAGAATTGCGAACGGCGGTCGCCGCGGAATTGGGGGAGGCCGCGGTTCCGGCTTCGTTCACTGTGCTGGACGAGGTGCCGGTCGCGGAATCGGGAAAACCGGACAAGGCCGCGCTGCGCGCCCTCGTCCGGTAGCCCCGCGGGGTTCCGGCCTGCCGCGCACGGGGACGGCAGGCCGGACCACGCGGATCAGACGCCCGCGGTCTGCTTGATCCAGTCCCGGCTGTTGGCGACGCTGGCGTAGTTCTGCGTGCCGTGTTCGTCGCTGCCGGAGTTCTCGCCGGTCGAGCAGACGCCGACCTGGACGCCGTCGGCCAGCTGCGGGCCGCCGGAGTCTCCGTGCCAGGAGGAGCCGGTGACGCCCTTGCTCGCGATCGCCTTGCCGTTGAAGGCGTCCGTGCTTTCGCCGGTCACCTGGACGTCCGCGGTCTTCAGGGTGTCCGAGGGCGGGCTCTGGTCCTTGGTGCGGCCCCAGCCGTAGATCTGGTTGGTGGCACCGGTTTCCGGGTCCTTGTCGGCGAGCTTCATGTACGTCGTGTCCACTGCGGACTTGAGGTGCAGCAGCGCGATGTCGCCGTTCGGGGAAGCCTTCTGCTCGTCGACCGCGGCCTCGGTGCCCTGGCCCAGCGCGACGTCGCCGACCTTGACGTGCATGCCGCCCTTGTTCAGGCAGTGCTGCGCGGTGAGCACCCACTGCGAGGCGATGATCGTGCCGGAGCATTCGAAGCCGCCGTAGTCGGTGACGTCGTCCCAGAACACCTGGGCGCCCCACGGGGCCGACTTCACGGTGTCGCCGCCGATGATGTGCGTGTCGGCACTCGCCGGGACCGCTGCCCCGGCCCCGAACGCCATCGCAGCCCCGGCGACCACGGCCGCCGCTTTCGCGTAACGCATGGAAAATCCCTCCGCGTCGGTGGTGATTTCCCGACCGTAGGCAACATCCGGAAATCCGGTAACCTACGGAAGTCGGTCTTCGATCCACGTTTCGCGGAGCGTGCGGCCGGGACCCGGGTCGCTTCGAGCCGCCGGTAGACCTCGGCGCGGACTGCCTATGCTGGCAGGGCTGGAGGCAAGGGAGACCGGGGAGCGGGATGCATACGGTGACGCTCGGCGCGCCGCGCGGAGATCGTCTGGTGATCGCTGTGCACGGGCGGATGCATCCCGGCGCGGACGATTTCTGGGACGGTAACTGGCTCGTCAGCCCGATCGAGATCGTGGCGGGCGGGTTCACCGCGCGGCTGGACGCCGGGTTGCGGGCCAACGAGCTGCGGGAGTTCCGGCAGGAGCTGGCGGCTTGCCCGGAGTCCGGCGGCAGCGCGCGGCTGACCTCGCTGGAGGACTGGCTGGACCTGACGGTGACCGTCGAGGACGGCCAGGCCGAGGCGGAGGGCGTCGCGGTCGCTGATCATTCGAGCGGGAACCAGCTGACGTTCCGGATCGAGGGGATCGAGTACGCGCAGGTGGCGAAGGTGGTGGCCGGGCTGGCCGCGATCGAGGAGGCTTATCCGGTGCTCGGGCGTCCGTGAGCGGGTTGCCTCGCTGGGGGTTCCGTGGGGGTTGATCGACGCGGCGGTGCGGTGGCCGGGTGAGGCTGTTCTTGCCGGGGGGGCTGCCCCGCCGGTGGAGCACGCCTGGGAGAGGCGGAGCGAGGTGCCCGCTGAATCCGGGGTGGGACGGCGGTTGGCCGCGATGGAATCGTTCGCGCGCGGAGAAGTGACCGGTCCGGCGTTCGCCAGGGCGTGATGGCCTGCGAAATCCGGTTGTACTGCCGGACCGGCGGAATCAGTGCGGTTGCCGGGTTCGAGGCGTTGACGCTCAGCGGAGACGTCGAGTGGTCGGCGGTGTGGCGGGCGAAGTCGTTGGGGGACGTGGTTCCGCACGACGACGGCTCCGGCTTCGCGCCGGGCTGGAACCGCTCGCGGCGTTCGTGCGGACGAGGCTCGACAGTTCCGTGATGACGCATCCGGTGTACCGGGAATTGGCGCGGGTTCGTCGGGGCATGCCTGATCATGCTGGAACGGGCCGGTATCCCGGTCGAAGACGTTCCGCCGCAGTGAGGTACCCGCGGAATGGGACGTGAGCTACTTCAGCCACCTGACCCACCAAGAGGTCTTCCTCGACTGACCCCCGCTCAGTCCTCCACCGGCTTGGTCCACGCCACCTGCACCAGTTCCACCCCATGCCGTCGCGACACCAGCGTCCCCCGGCCGGCCGGTTGTGGCGAGGGCTTCACATCGCCCAGCAGTGCGCCCTCTTCCTTCCCGCCGGACATGACCAGACCCGGCGAGCCCAGTTCCCGCACCCGCTGGATCACTGCCTCGTACAAGCCCCGTCCGGCGCCGCCGGAAGACCGGGCCAGGATCAGGTGCAGGCCGATGTCCCTGGCCTGCGGCAGGAATTCCAGCAAGGGCAGCAGCGGGTTCCGTCCGGCGGTGGCGACCAGTTCGTAGTCGTCGATCACGACGTACAGGTCCGGGCCTCGCCACCACGAGCGGTTGCGCAGCTGGTCGGGCGTGACGTCCGGGCCGGGGAGGCGGTTGCGCATCGCGGTCGCGCATTGGTTCACCAGGTCGGTCAACGTGTTCTCGGCGCCGGCGTAGCCGAGCAGGTGCGGTTGGTCCACCACGCCCAGCAGGCCCCGGCGGTAGTCGCCGACCAGGATCAGGGCCTCGTCGGGCGTGTTGGCCGCGCAGATGCCGGTGATGAGGGCGCGCAGCAGGGAACTCTTGCCCGATTCGACGTCTCCGAAGGCCAGGAAGTGCGGGTCCGTCCGGAAATCCAGGTGGACCGGGCGCAGGGTGGATTCCGCCAGCCCCAGCGTGATCCGGCCGTGCGGGGCGGCGGGCAGCGAGTCCAGCGGGACTTCCGGGGGCAGCAGGCGGACTTGCGGAGCACGCGGGCCGGTCCAGGCCGCCGACACTCGGCGGACCAGGTCCAGGCCGCCGGCGCCGACGGTTTCCGGGCGTTGGTCGGAGTCGATGCGCGGGAGAGCCGCGAGGAAGTGCAGTTTGTCCGCCGTCAGGCCGCGGCCGGGGCGGTCGGCGGGGACGTTTTGGGCTACCTTGCGGTCGATCGACGAGTCCGCCGGGTCGCCGAGGCGCAGTTCGAAGCGGGTGCTGATGGCGTCGCGCAACTGCGCGCGGGCGCCGATCCACTGGTTCAGCGAGACCAGGACGTGGATGCCGAAACCCAGACCACGTTGCGCCAGCGCGGTGATTTGTTCTTCCAGGCGTTCGTACTCCGACCGGATGGTGGTCCAGTTGTCCACGAACAGGAACACGTCGCCGAACTCGCGGTCGTCGCTGCTTTCGGTGAACTCGCCGCGGCGGCTGCGGAAGGCGGCCATCGATTCGATTCCGTGCGCGGCGAAGAATTCTTCCCGCTGCTCCAGCAAAGTCACGAGTTCCGCGACGACTCGGCGGCAGCGTTGCGGATCGCGGCGGGTGGCGTAGCCCGAGACGTGCGGCAGGCCGGCGATCGGGGCCAGCGCGCCGCCGCCCATGTCGAGGATGAAGAACTGCACCTCGGCGGGAGTGTGGGTGAGCGCGAGCATCGCCGCGATGTCCTTCATCAATGTCGACTTGCCGCTTTGCGGTGCGCCGACGATCACCGCGTTGCCCGCCGCACCGGAGAAATCCGCCCAGAGCATGTCGCGGCGTTGCTCGAAAGGCTTGTCCACCAACGCGACCGGGATGGTCAGCTTGCCGTTGCCGCCCCAGCCGAGCGGACACAAACCGCGGTGCGGGTCTTCGCCGATCGGGGGCAGGAGCTGGTCCAAAGTGGGCGGTTCGGCCAGCGGCGGCAGCCAGATCTGGTGCGCGGCCGGGCCGCGGCCTTCCAACCGGGACAGCATCGCGCCGATGATGGTTTCGCCGGTGCCCTTCTCCGGGGCTTCGGCGGCGGGTTGTTCGGCGACCGGCACTTCCACCGGGGCCAGGGTGAACGGCAGGACGCCCAGCTGCTGTCCGTCGGAGCGCACGATGCGGCTGCGTGGCGGGAGTTCGCCGGACACGTAGGCGGCTTTGAGCCGGATCAGGGTGTCGTTGTCGGACTTCAGGTAGGCCGAACCGGGCACCGGCGGCAGTTGGTAGGCGTCGGCGACACCCAGCACCGCACGGCTTTCCGCGGCGGAGAACGTCCGCAGGCCGATCCGGTACGACAAGTGCGAGTCGAGCCCGCGCAGGCGGCCTTCCTCGAGCCGCTGCGAAGCCAACAGCAGGTGGATCCCCAGCGAACGACCGAGCCGTCCAATCGCGACGAACAGGTCGATGAACTCCGGCCGCGAGGACAGCAGCTCGGAGAACTCGTCGATGATCACCAGCAGCGACGGCAACGGCTGCAGCGGCGCGCCGTCCGCGCGCGCCTTCTCGTAATCGCGCACCGACGCGTAGTTTCCGGCCGCGTGCAGGAGTTCCTGCCGCCGCAGCAGTTCGCCGTTCAGCGCGTCCGCCATGCGGTCGACCAGCGCGAGGTCGTCGGACAGGTTCGTGATCACCGCGCAGGTGTGCGGCAGGTTGGTCATGCCGGCGAACGTCGCGCCGCCCTTGAAGTCGATCAGCGCGAGGTTCAGCTTCTCCGACGAATGCGTGACGGCCAGCGCGGTGACCAGCGTCCGCAGCAGTTCGCTCTTGCCGGACCCGGTCGCGCCGATCACCAGCCCGTGCGGGCCCATGCCGCCCTCGGCGGATTCCTTGAGGTCCAGTTCGACCGGACGGCCTTCCGGGTTGACGCCCAACGGAATCCGCAGCCGGTCGCGCGCCGGGCGCGGGGCCCAGGTGACGGTCGGGTCGGTGTCGCGCGGGTCGCCGATGCCGAGCAGCCCGGCCAGGCCGAACGTCGAGGACATCGGTTGTTCGCTGACCACCGCGCCGCCTTGGTGCAGCGGCGTCAGCATCCGGGCCAGCGCCTCGGCCGCGCCGTGGTCGAGCCGGTCCGGCATGCCGAGGAAGCCGAGCCGGGCGTCGGTGCCGTCGAGCACGACCATGCCGAGCTGTTCCGGGGAGACGTGCAGGCTCAGCAACCGGTCGGTCGACGTCGCGCGCGGCTGGTCGCCGCCGATCTCCAGCACCGTGATCCCCAGCCGGCCTTCTTCGGCCAGCAGCCGGGGTTCGCCGTGGGAGTCGCCGCCGTCGACGACGAGCACGAGATGCGGCAGGTCCGCGGAGGGACCGCGGCGCGAGAACGCCGGACGGTCGCCGAGGTCCGGGCCGAGCAGCCGCGCCAGTTCCGCGGCGTTGTCGGCGAACAACCGCCGCGGGCCGGTCGCGTCGGCGAGCGCCGGAGCGGTGGCGTGCGGAAGCCACTTCGCCCATTCCCAGTCGTGCGCACGGTCCGGCGCGACGCAGAACGCCACCCGCAGGTCGGTCGGGGAGTGGAACGTGACCAGCTGCGCCAGCACCGCGCGGGTCATCCCGAGCACGTCGAACCGGCGGCCGGACAGCGTCGCGGCCGCATACGAGCGCAGCGAGATCGAAACCGGCAGGCCCTCCACGGTCGAGAAGGTCTGGATGAAGTGCTTGAGGTTGGTGGAGGAAACCGGGTCCAGCTCTTCCAGCGGCGCGATCTGCGGCGCGCGCAACGGCGTCGCGAGCGGCTGCGGGCCGGTGGCCGCGCGCACCGTCGCGAACGAGCGGTCGCTGCGGCGGCGGTCCCAGTGCTGGTCGGTTTCGACGTACGCCCACAGGTCCGCCGGATCCGGCTGCTGCGCGATCAGCGTGGCGCGCTGCGAGTCGGCGACCGCGCGCACGCGCGTGCGAAGACCGGCGAGATACCGCTGGTAGTCGCGGCGTTCCTCGTTGATCTGCGCCTTCTTCGCCATCCCGCCGCGGCCGAGCGACATCACGATCATGCCGCCCATCGCGGTGACGAACAGCGCGCCGAAGATCCAGGTCATCACCCCGCCGTCGCGTCCGATGTAGACGAACGACATCGCGCCCATGCCGAGCATCATCGGCAGGAACATCATGAGCTGCAGCACGCCGCCGGAGCCGCTCTTGGGCAGCATCGGCGGGGACTGCAGCAGGATCTCCCCAGGCTGCTCGCCGAGCGGGCCGAGGCGGTCGCGGGTGGAACTCATGCCCCGTATTTTGGCCGCCCGCTGTCCGGTCGCGGTGGGTACTTTTGCCGTCCGCTCGCCCGGCGGCGCGAACTTACGCTCTGCGCAGACGCCCCGCACCGGTGCGTCGACCGCAGGAGACCGGGAAGGGAGCGCCATGGGCACGACCGGCGAGTACCGGGCCGAGCCGGAGGCCATGCGCTCCACCGTCGGCAACGTGGGCGCGGTCATCGCCCACGGCATCAACGCCGTCGCGGACCTGGAAAAACTCGTCCTGCAGCCGACGACGTTCGCCAGCTTCGGCAGCGTCGTCGCGGCGGCGAACGAGGCGCTGCACTCGCAGCAGGTGACCGCGGTGCGCTCGCTGCTGCAGCTGCTGCAGGAGATCAACGGCCTGGTCAAGCACAGCGCCGACGCTTACCAAAGCGCCGACGAAGCAGTATCCGAGGGCTACGGCGGGGGCGGGAGCCATCCGGCGCCGTCGCTGACCTCGATCTGGGGAACCCCGCACGCGGCGCACCTGGCCGCGGCGGCGATCACCGACAGCGCCGGCGCGCACGGGGAACCGTCCTCGGTCGGCAACGTGCTGCGCTACCTCGGCGACGCGGACCTCGGCCGGCTCGCCGAACATCCGCTGACCGACGCCCGGTTCCACGGCGTCGCGGACTTCAACGAGTGGCTCGCCGGCGACGCCGACAACCAGGCGCGCGTCGGCCTGATCGAGGTTTATTCGGGCACCGCGCGCACTTTCGGCGACGTGCCCGGCGGCGTGCACAGCGGCGACGTCGTCGTGGTGGAGCCGCTGCTGCTGCCCGACCACCACCCGGTGATCGGCGTCGCCGGGGACGGCGGCGCGCTGTACAACCACGGCCCTGTCGATCCGGGCCTCGGCGGACTGGCCAAGGTCAGCGTGTACCGGCCCGCCTCCGTCTGACCCCGACCCCCGACCAAGTGAGGTCCGATGCTCTTCCCGAACTCCAGCGCGATGGACGCCACCGCATCCGGCGGCGGCCCGATCACCGTGCTGCCGCAGATCGTCACCGGCCAGCCGGAGCAGATCGCGAAGCACGTCCTCGACCTGCTGCACAAGGCCGCCGAGCTGACCTCGCTCTACACCGAGCTGAGCAAGGCCGCAGACCAGCTCGGCAAGGTCTGGTCCGGCGGGGCGTCGGAATCGGCGCTGCAGAAGATCTCCCATTCGCTCGACCAGCTCACGAAGATCATCAACGTGATCGAGAAGGGCGCCGAGCTGCTCGGCGTCTCGGGCACGCTGGTGAAGGCGGCGCAGGAGGCGTACCGGTCGGTGGTCGCGGCGGTGAACCCGACCGTCGCGTCGCTGATGTCGAACTGGTGGACCTACGGGGCCGCGGTCGCGCTTTCCACCGCCACCAGCGCCACGCTGCGCGGATTCATCACCGCGGTCGGCGGGCTGCTGAAGGCGCTCGGCGCGGGCGACCTCGCGAACCAGATCACCCAGGTCGCGACGATCATCGGCGACATCGAAAAGCTGTTCCACCACGGTTCTTCCGACGCCAGCGGCGCGGCGGGCAACGCGGCCATCTCCGGTACTCCGGTCAGCGCGCCGCAGCTTCCCGCGCCGGTCGCGAGCGCGTCCGGGCAGGCGGCGATCGGCGGCAGCGGCGGGGGAGTGCCCGGCGCCGTCCCGTCGTTCACGAACTACACGCCGCCGGCGTTGTCCCACGGCGGCGGCTGGTCCTCCGGCAGCGGGACCGGCGCCGGAGCCTGGCCGTCCGGCGGCGGAGCCGGAGCGGGCGCCAACCCGGGCAACAGCTGGATCCCGGTGGACCCGGCTCCGGCTCCGGCCCCCGCGCCTTCGGTGCCCGGGCAGTCGACCGGTGCGCACGAGGTCGTGATCCACACCGACCTCACCACCGGGAAGTCGACCGTCGAGGCTCCGGCCGGGCAGGACGTGGACATCGACGTCGACGTCACCTACCAGGGCAAGCACTTCCAGCAGCACGTCGACATCGACGCGAAGGGCGCGTAGCCGGTGGCCGTGGACGCGTCCGGAGTCGTCAGCTCGGTGCTGTCGAACTACCGGCAGGTGCTGGTCGAATACCAGCGCCGGGTCACCGGCGACCCGGCGGCGCTCGAAGCGGCGGCGAACCGCTGTGGCACCAACGCGTCCACGATTACCGGCAAGGCCACCGAAATCGCGGACGCTGCCACGGCATTGCACGCTGACTGGGACGGCGCTGCGTACACCGCGTACGCGACAGCAGCGTCCGAGGTCGCGCACGCGTTGACCGAAGACGGCACGAAGCTGGCTGATCAAGGCAAGCGACTGTCGATGGCCGGACAGCTGTTGCGGTGGGCGCGTTCTGGGGTCGACTCGGTTCTTTCGCAGTTCGATCAGTACGGCGCGCAGCTGATCAATCAGGCGCGTGCGGCGGATCCGAACGCGGTGAGCGCTTTCCTCGCCGCGGCAAGGGATTTGGGCGAGCAAGCGGTCGCGGCGGCCGGGCAGGTCGCCGACGAGCTGTCCGACGCGCTGGCGGAGTTGTTCCCCGCGCCGTGGGCCGGGCCGATGAGCAAGCCGGGCAAGCTGGGCAAACGCGTCTACGGCCCGTTGTCCTGGGTCAACGGCGACACGCTCGACGGACGCAAGCGGCCGCGTTCGGTGCCGTCGTGGTTCGGCAATTCCGGCTGGAAGAAGCTGACGTGGAACGGCCTTGAGGGCACCCGCGCGCCGAAGAAGGCGGACACGCCGTTCGGGCAGCCGAAGCAGAAGACCGCGATCGGCCGGGCCACCGAGATCACCTACTACAAAACCGCGCACGAGCAAGACGGCTTCATTCCGGAGTACGACGGGAAAATCTCCTCGCAGGGCTGGGACGCGAAGGCGTCCGGCCACGCTGAGCTGGGCTTCCGGGAGGACATCGGGACCAGCGGAAGCTACGGTGTCGCGCACGGCAGCGCTCGCGGTTCGGCGTTCGCCGGCGGCGAGGTCAGCGGTTCGGCGCAATTCGGCGTGCACGGGCTTGGCGTGCACGCCAACGCTTTCACCGGCGGCAAGCTGGAGGGCCAGGTCGCGGCGGATGTCGCCGGGGTCGGCGTCGGCGCGAGCGGGAGTGTCCAATATGGAATCGGCGCTCAGCTCGACGGCCAGTTCGTTTACGACAACGGCCATCTGAAGATGAACTTCAAGGCGGGCGCGGCGCTGGGGCTGGGCGCGGGGATCGGCGCGAAGATCGACATCGACCTGCCGAAGGTCGGCGCGGCGGTCGCCGAATACGGCGGCGCGGCGATCGACGCGGTCGGCGACGCGGCGGGCCAGGCGGCGGACGCGCTGGGCGGGGCTTGGGACGACGCCGTGCAGTATGTGGGTTCGTGGTGAGCGCCATGGCGGACCTGGTGACGCTCCCGCTGGGCTTCGACGTCCCGGACGGCTGGACGCCGGTGCCGCCGATCGCGCCCGGGCTGGTTTTCGTTGCCGTGCACCCGGATCCGAAGGCGGACTTCACGCCGAACATCACGCTCGGCGTCCAGCAGCGCCAGGATTCCCCGCCGATGAAGGACATCGCCGGCGAGGCCGTCGAACGGCTCGGCCGGACGATGGCGTCGCTGGACGTGCTCGACTGGCAGGAGGTCGGCGGTCCCGCCGCGCCCGGCTGCACCCAGACGGTGCGGATGCGCACCGGCGAAGGCCAGGAGCTGCTGCAGATCCAGGTGTTCCTGACCGTGCCCGGTCCGGCCGGGCGGGTCGTGCTGGAACTGGTCTGCACGGCCGATCCGCGGGACGCGCGCCCGCTCGTCCCCGACTTCCGGAAGTTCGTCGCCAGCGTGCACGTCCGCCGGGAAACCCCGCAGGAGAAGGAGAACGACGGTGACTGAACCGTATGCCGTGCCGGACATGGACGAGCTGCTCGCGCAGGTCCGCAAGCAGACCGAAGAGGTGCAGCGGATCCAGCGCTCGGTCGAGGCGATGGAGGTCAAGGCCGCCTCCCGGCAGAACGAGGTGACCGTGACGCTGCGCGGCGACGGCCGGTTCACCTCGGTCGACATCGACCAGCGCGCGATCCGCGAGTTCGACGCGCGCACGTTGTCGGAGATCGTCCTCGAAGCGGTGAACGCGGGCCTGCAGAAGCTGGCCGAGGCGAGCAGCGCGAAGTTCGCCCCGGTGATCGAGGCGGCCAGGTCCCAGCAGTGAGCGCGCCGGCCGTCGCCGGGTCGACCCGGCGCGTCACGATCGTCACCCCGCGCGCCAGGGTGGACGTCGCGCTGCCGCAGCAGAGCACGTTCGCCGAACTGGTGCCGCAGCTGGTCCGGCTGGCCGGGGCGGCCGGGCAGGCGTCGGCCGAGCATCCGGGCTGGGTGCTGTCGCGGCTCGGCGGCGCGCCGCTCGCGCTCGGCCTCACCGTGGCCGCCGCGCAGGTGCGCGACGGCGAGGTGCTGCACCTGACCCCGCGCGAACGTCCGCGCGGCCCGCTGCTGTTCGACGACGTGGTCGACTCGATCGCGAGCGTCGGCGAATCCGCGTCGACCGCGTGGGGGCCGAAAATCGCCCGCCGGGCCGGGATTACGACGGCCGCGCTGCTGTTGTTCGCGGGCGGGCTGCTGATCCAGGCGTCGCTGGCGGGCAGCGTGCTCGCGCCGATCGGCACCGGGCTGCTCGCGATCGTGCTGCTGCTCGGCGGCGGCGCGCTGAGCCGCGCGTACGGCGATTCGGGCGCGGGCGCGGCCGGTGCGCTGGCTGGGGTCGGCGTGGCGTTCCTGGCCGGAATGTCTTTGCTGCCCCCGCATTCGGTGTTCTCGCTGTCTGCCGGACCGCTTGCCGCTGGCCTCGCCGCGGTGACTGTCTACGGCGTGCTGGCCGCGGTTTCGGTGGCGGACCGGCTGCCGTTCTTCGTCGCGGTCGTCGGTTCGGCCGGGATTGGCGCGATCGCGACCGGCGTCGTGCTGCTGACCGGTGCGAAGCCGGTGGCCGCGGCGGCTGTCGCGGCTGTGTTGGCGACTGCGTTGGCCGCCGTCGCACCGATGCTCGCGTTGCGGCTCGGCCGGATGCCGCTCCCGCGGGTGCCGGACGACATGGAATCCTTCCGGGCCAACGAACAACCGTCGCTCGGCGCGGAAATGGCCGGCCGGACCACGTATGCGCAGGCGTTGCTCACCAGCCTGCTGGTGGCGCTCGGGCTCGTGGTGCTCGGTTCGTCGATCGTGCTCACCACGGGCGGGGCGTGGGAAGCTGGGCTGGCGGCGCTTCTCGGGACGGCGTGGATCCAGCGCTCGCGCGCGTACGCGGGCCGCACGCAACGGCTGGTGCTGGTCGCCTTCGGGCTTGTCGCGTTGCTGACCGCGGGTTTCTGGCTGATCGCGGCGAACCAGCGGATCGCGCTGCTCGCGGCGGGGCTGGCGTTGGTGCTGGCGGCGGTGGTGTCGCTGATCTACGCGACGCGGGTCGCGCGCGGGGTGCGGTCGCCGTATTGGTCGCGGTTGCTGGATGTCTCGGAGTTCCTGGTGTTGTTGTCGCTGGTGCCGTTCGTGGCGTTGATCGCGGGGGTGTACGAGGCGGTCAGCGGGTGAGTGGGCTGGCGGCTTTCAGCGTTCGCAGGACGGGTGCGGTTTCGCAGGAGCGGATGCCGGGCAGCGCGCCGAGCCGGTGGGTGAGGTAGTGGTGCAGGGCTGGGGGATCGGTGCAGAGGGCGTGGGCGAGGAGGTTGGTCGGGCCGGTGGTCGCGGCTACGACGGCTAGTTCGCGGTGGGTGGCGAGTTCGGTGGCGACGGCGTCGAGATCGGCCGGGGCCACCGCCATCCACAGCAGTGCTTGCGTGGTCGCGCCGAAGAGCCGGGCGTCGATTTCCACGTCGAAGTAAAGGGTTTCCGCCGCTCGCAGGTCGGCGATCCGGCGCGCGACGGTCGCCGCGGACCAGCCCGTGATGGTCGCCAGTTCGGTCTGGCCCAGGCGGCCGTCCCGTTGGAGTGCGGTGAGCAGGGGCTCGTCGGCTGCGGTCGCTTCGGCAGTCGTGGCGCGGGTTTCCGGTTCCAGCTGACGACGTTGGGCGTCGGTCAGGACCTCGGCGCGGCCGAGCCACGCGGTGGGACCGCCGTGGTACAGGTGCAGCAACTGGTGCGCGGAGACGGCGGTGATGCCGGTCGTGCGCGGGATGTCGTGCAGCAGCAGGCCGTGCTCAGGCGTGGAGCCGTTGGCGCTGTGCACGATGACGCAGATTTCCGTGCCGCCGCCGGCGAGTTTGACCCACGTCGTGTCGGTGCGGCGGACGAGTGCGTCGGCGACCCGCTGCGCGACCGCCGGCACGACGGTGAGCCGCACGAGCCACTGCGTCTGCCCGGCGCGATGCGGTGCGGCCAGCCCGACGACGCGCAGTCCGGCTTCGGCGCGCAGCCTCCGGTAGCGGCGCGCGACGGTCTGCGTCGAGACGCCCAGGACGGCGCCGATCCGCGCGAACGGGGCGCGGCCGTCGATCTGGAGCGCGTGGACGAGGGCGTGGTCGAGGTCGTCGAGCATGGCTCGATTCTGCACGAAAGTACCCGGAATGGAAGATTTCTGCTCGTTCGCGGCGGTGGCTGGAATCTTGCCCGGCCGCTGCCCAGTCTGGCGGCATGAACGACGCACGCCGTTGGGCCGCGCTGGCGGTCCTGCTCGTCGCGGAAGCGATGAACCTCCTCGACACCACGATCGTCCAGGTCGCCGCCCCCGCGGTGCACGCCGAACTGGGCGGCGCGGCCAGCACGATTTCCTTCTACACTGCCGGGTACACGCTGCCCTTCGCGCTCCTTCTGATCACCGGCGGACGGCTCGGCGACATCCTCGGCCGCCGCCGCACCTTCCAGCTCGGAGCAGCCGGTTTCGTGCTCAGCTCGGCCCTGTGCGCGGCCGCGTCCAGTCCCGGGTTTCTGCTCGTTTTCCGGTCCCTGCAAGGAGCTTCGGCCGCTCTGGTGATCCCGCAGACAATCGGGCTGATCCGCGTCCTGTTCGACGGCGCGGCCCGTGCGCGGGCGCTCGGCATGATCGGCCCGGTGATGGGACTGGCCGCGGTGAGCGGTCCGGTTCTCGGCGGACTGCTCACCGACGCCTGGTCGTGGCGGTCGGTGTTCCTGGTGAACGTCCCGCTCGGACTCGCCGTGCTCGCCGCGTCCGGGCTGCTCACGGAAGACCGGTCCGCCTCCCGGCCGCGCCTTGACCTGCTCGGGACCGGCTTGGTCGTGCTGGGCGCGGGGCTCGTGGTCTACCCGCTGCTCACGCAGTGGAACGGATACCTGGTCGTCGCCGGGGTAGCAGTGCTGGCGATTTTCGCTCTGCAGCAACGTTTTCGCGGCGGTCTTATCGAGCGCAGTCTCTTCCGCGGCCTGGGTTTTCCGGCCGGACTGGTGACGTCAGTGCTGTTCTTCGCCGTGATGACCGGCCTGACCCAAGTCGTCGTCCTGTTCCTGCAACTGACCCAGCATGCCGACGCCCGGACCGCCGGACTCTCGTTGCTGCCGTGGTCGTGCGGCCTGGCCGTATCGTCCTTTGTGGCCGGACGCTGGCTCGTTCCGCGCTTCGGCACTCGGATTCTCTTCGCCGGCGCGGGTTTCCTGGCGGCGGGGATCGCCGGGATCGCGCTGGGCTGGCCGCTGCTGGTCGCGCTGGCGGTCGCCGGAACGGGGACCGGACTGTTCACCGTGCCGTTCTTCACCGCGGCGCTCGCGCTCGTCCGCCCCTCGGAAACGGGTTCGGCGGCCGGGCTGCTGAACGCGGTGCAGCAACTCGGCGGAACCGTCGGAGTTTCCGTGCTGACCACGGTTTTCCTCGCCGCCGACGTGACGGTCGCGTGCTGGAGCGCGGTCGGCTTGACCGTCGCGGCCGGGCTGACCGCGCTCGGGCTCATCCGCGGAACGCGCGCCGATAGTCCGTCGGAGCTGTCCCCAGCCGGAGGGTGAAATGGCGGCGGAGGTTGGCCGCCGAACCGAGACCGCTGCGTTCGCCGATCAGGCCGATCGGCAGGTCGGTGGATTCCAGCAGGCTGCGGGCGCGCAGGACGCGCTGGTCGAGCAGCCATTGCAACGGCGTGGTCCCGGTCGCTTCGTGGAACCGGCGGACGAACGTGCGCGGGCTGACCCCGGCTCGGCGGGCCAGCTGTTCGACGGTCAGCGGCTGGTCGAGGTGGCGCGTCGCCCAGTGCAGCACCGGCCCGAGCCCGGCGTCGTCGGTCTCCGGGACCGTCGCGGAGACGTACTGCGCCTGGCCGCCGCCGCGATGCGCGGGCAGCACCATCCGGCGCGCGACCTCGTTGGCGACGTGCGCGCCGAGGTCGCTGCGCACGACGTGCAGGCAGAGGTCGATGCCCGCGCTGCGGCCAGCGCTGGTGAGGACTTGTCCGTCGTCCACGTAGAGCACCGACGCGTCCACCTGGACCCGCGGGTACCGCATGGCGAGAGTGGCGGCGTACATCCAATGCGTCGCCGCGCGCCGGCCGTCGAGCAGCCCCGCCGCCGCGAGCGCGAACGCGCCGGTGCACAGCGAAACGATTCGCGCGCCTTGGGCGGCGGCTTCCTGGATCGCGCTGACCAGGTGCGCCGGAATCGGTTGTCCACTTTGGACGCACGCGTACGGCAACGCGGGCACCAGCACGGTGTCGGCGTCCTTGATCGTGTCGAGACTGTGGCCGGCGTGCTGCCGGAAGCCGAATTCGGTGCGGGTTTCCGGCTTCGCCGCGCAAAACCGCAGCTCGTACCAGGGATCGGCGAGGTCGGTCCGGGACGGCCCGAACACCTCGGCCGCGATGGCCAGCTCGAACAGCGGCATGTCGTCGACCAGCGCGACCGCGACGGTTCGCATGGCTTACAGGATACGGCAGGAATTGTGCGAAAGGAGTCAGTCCTGCCACTCGATCTCGATGCGGCGAGGTGGCAGATTCGCTGCCGTGACCGTCGTGGAACTCCGCCAGTACACCCTCCGGCCAGGGCAACGGGACGTGCTGATCGACCTGTTCGACCGCGAGCTGCTGGAACCGCAGGAAGCCGCGGGCTGCACGGTCGTCGGCCAGTTCCGCGACGAGGACGACCCGGATCGGTTCGTGTGGTTCCGCTCTTTCCCGGACCTGGCAGCCCGGCACGCCGCGCTGACGGCGTTCTACCTCGAAGGCGAGGCCTGGCGGCAGCATCGCGACGCCGCGAACGCCACCATGCTGGACAGCGACAACGTCCTGCTGCTGCGCCCCGAGGTCGACTTTCCGATGGGGCCGCGGCCCGTCGAGCCCGCGTCGCGGGTTTTGGTGCTCGTCGGCCCGGCCTCTCTTGCGTTGCCGGGGCCGCTCGCTTCCTTCGTCACCGAGCCCGCGGAGAACACCTTCCGCGCGCTGCCGGTGCGGGAAGGGGAGAACGTCCGGGTGGGGGTCTGGACGTTCCCCGATCTTGTCGCGTTGCGGGCTTTCGAACGCCAGCTGCCTAGGAACGACGAGGTACAGCGGCTGCGCTTGGCTCCGACGGCGCGGTCTGCGCTGCGCTGATCCGTTGCGCGACGAGCTGGTCGAGGCGCTGCCAAGCTGGGCTGTCGAGATGCTTGGCGAGCAGTTCGACTACCTGGCGAGGCACCTTCCGGAAGTCCGGCAGATCGGAGGGCAACGTCATCCGCTGGCCGAGTTCGGCGGCCGCGTCGGCGATCGCGTCGAGCCGGGGATCGTCGGGATGCCACTCGATCGCCTCGTCGTACGCGCGGAGAACGGCGACATACTCCGGATCGTCCAGCAACGCGGTGCGGCTGACGAGGATGGCGCGGGCGACGTCGGGAGCCAGCGCGTACGCGAGGATCCAGCCGTCGCGGATCGCGTTCTCGTGGCGTTCGGACAGCCCGATCGGCTTCAGCCGCTCCAGGAACGCGACGGCTTCGGGCGGCAGGCAGAGCCGGTCGGGCCGACCGAGGTCCCGCAGCCGGGCGCGGCGTTGTTCGAGCTGCCGGATCCGGTCGCGCAACTCGGCGTCGATCCGGGCGAGCGCGGTCTCGTCGGCGTTCAGTACCTCGGGGATGCGCGCCAACGGAACTCCCGCTTGGGCGAGCGCGACGATGCGGGCCAGGTCGATGACTGCCTGCGCGTCATAGCGGCGGTATCCGGAGGCGTCGCGTTCGGGCTCGGGAAGGAGCCCTTTGGCGTGGTAGACGCGGACCGCCTTGGCCGTAACCCCGGCTTGGCGGGCGAGCTGGCCGATGGTGAGCATGGCCCAGTATCGCGCTTGACCTTGTCCCAGGGGCAAGGTTGGAGGCTGGCGGCATGCACGATTACGACACCCTGCGCGCGCTCGCCGACGAAGGGAACGAAACCGCACTGGACCGCCTCGCCGACCTCGCCGACAGCCGCGGCGACCTGGCCGAACTGTCCGACCTGCTGGACGAGGGCAGCGAACACGCCGGCCGGTTGCTCACCCGGCGGGCAGTGGAGAGGCGCGATCTGCGGGAACTGCAGCGGCTTTCGGACGCGGGGAGCAGCGAGGCGGAGACCGAACTGGAACGGCTGCTTCGCGGGGATTCCTGAAGTCCGTGAGGGAAATCCTGAGAGGGTGTTGTGGAACCTGGGTGGTTAGTCGTTGGTGTCTTGGGCTAGCGGCGGGCTGCTTCGGTTTCGATGGGGCCGTGGGGTTCGATGTGTTTGCGAACTGGATCATGGCCTCGGCGTGTGCCGTCTTGCGTTCGTAGTGCGGGTCAAGCGTCTCCCGCCTCGTGAGCCAGCCGAAGGTTCGTTCCACCACCCGCCGTCGGGGCAGCACCTGGAACCCTCTCCCATCCGCGTTGCGCGGCACCGCCATGATCTCGACGGTCTCGTTCTCGCGAGCCCAGGCCACGAGAGTGGCGTCTTTCGAGTTGACGTAGCCGCCGTCCGCGCCCAGCAGTCCGCTTGCACACACAGACGCACACCCGGCCCGATGATCACCACACCGAACCGGCTACCACCACCGACACACCGAGCCGATCACCAGGTTCCACAACACCCTCTCAGGGTTTCCCTCATGGACTTCCCGGCGGGTTGGGTTTCAGGTCAGCGCGAGCGGCAATGTCCGCCGCACCGCAGCCGCGTGCCCGCCGTGCAACGGAACCGCCGAAACTCCCTGCGGCACGGGTGCTTCCTCGGCTCGCGCGCCCACCCGGATGGTCAGCTCCAGCTTCTCCCGCCCGCCCGGCGTCCGTCGCAGGGTCGCGGACGTCGCGGTGAACGCCGCGCCGGGCACGGCTACTCCCAACGTCCGCGCGAGACCGCGCGAGGACCGCGGCGAGTAGCACGTCTGCGTGAGCCCACCCCATTTCCACGCGCGCCAGAAATCCCCGTCGGACTCCGGGTTGCCGGTCGAAACGCCCAGCGCCACCCGCAGTTCGTTGGTCAGCTCGCCGGCCTCCAGCACCGTCGACGGGAAGCCCGCCTCGGCCAGCGCCACCATCAGGCTCAGCGCCGCGCTCGCCGTGCTCCGCAGCGCGCCCAGTTCGCCGCCGCCGCGGGCGAGGGCGGCGATCGGCGCGTCTTCCGGGCGGTAGCGCACCGCGAGCCAGCGCACCCGGTACACCCGCGAATCCCGGGGCACCGCCCAGGTCAGCAGCTGCACGGCGGCCAGCGGGATGTCCGGGTTCTGGAACGTGGTGCGGAGGATGGCCAGCAGCTCGTCCGTCGACGGCTCTCCGGGACCGGGCGTGAGACGGACGATCGCGCTCCAGTCGCCGTCGACCTCGGCGACGCCGAAGCGGTTGCCCGCGCGGTCGACGTGCTGCCGCACCTTCACCGGACCGGCGATGCGCAGCAAGGCGTCCGGACTGTCGCGGCGGCTGTCGTGGCGACGCAGGCGATGCGCGAGCCACGTCCACGTCCAGCTGGCGAAGTGCCGTCCGCCGACCCGCACCGAAGTCGTCACCACCAGCAGGCCGGCCAGCACGGCGACGGTGATCCGCATCGGCTGGGCCAGGCCGTGGACGGTGAAGGCGAGCAGCAGCGCCAGCGCGGCGATCTCCCATCCGGCCGCCTGCAGCGGGCGGATCGGCAGCAGCCACGGCCACGGCGCGGTACCCGAAATCCCGGCATGCCCGCCGGCACCGGGGGCGCGGGCAGGCGCCGGGGCTGGCGGCGCGGACACGGACAACGCATTCCCCTCTTCCCCGGGCAGCGACCCGGCCCCGCGAACGCTAGCGTCCCCGCGCGGGCGCGTGGGCGTAAAAATTACCCTCGTGCGCGTCCGGGGAGCTGTTTAGCCTGCGCGGGAAGCGGTGGTGATCTCCAGGGGGCCGGGACAGCGTGTGGACGCAGCGGGACCAGATCCAGGCGTACCAGTTCCTGCGCCGCCGTCTCGTGTCCGCGCTCGTCGCCGCGGACGCCAACCATCCGGTGTCGCCCAGCCGCCGGCTCGTGCTCGGCACGGTGCTCGGCATCGGCGCGGCCCTGCTCGTGACCGCGGTGTTCGGCGTGATCGGCCTGGTCAGCCCGTCCGGCGGGAAGGACTGGCTGGCCGGCGGCAAGGTGATCGTCGAGGAGGACAGCGGGGCGAGGTTCGTGCTCGGCGCGGACGGCGCGGTACACCCGGTGCTCAACTACTCCTCCGCCCGGCTGCTCGCCGGCGGCAACGGCCACGAGACCGTCACCGTCCCGGCCGAAAAGCTCGGCACGGCCCCGCGCGGCACGCAGATCGGCATCGTCGGCGCGCCGGATTCCTTGCCCAGCACCCTGATCACCGCCCCGTGGACCAGTTGCAGCCGCACCACCCAGGACGCGCCCGCGTCGGCGGAACCGCTCGTCGCCGTCCTGCTGGAAGCGGCCGCGACCGGGGTCGAGCTGCCGCGCGATTCGGGCGTGATCGTCCGCGTTCCGCAGGGCGGCCGGTTCCTGCTCGCGGGCGGCCACCGGTACCGGCTGAGCGACGAAGCCGCGGCGGCCCTGCAATTCGACAGCTACCCGACGATCAGCGTGGCCGCGCGCTGGATCGACACCGTGCCCGCCGGACGCGACCTCGGCGAGATACCGGTCGAAGGAGCGGGAACCCGCGGCCCGCGCGTCGGAACGCAGGAGACGCGCGTCGGCCAGGTGCTGTCGGTCGTCGACCCGATGGCCGGGCCCGCCAACGCCTCGACCTACTACCTCGTCCGCCCGGACGGTCTCGAACCCGTCGGCCAGACCGAAGCCGCGCTGCTCGTCACGACCCCGGCGAACGAATCGGCGTATCCGGGCCGCCCGGAACCGGCGCGGGTCCGCGCGGCGGACGTCGCGGCGGTGAAGAAGGTCAGCGAACCCCGCTCCGGCGGCGCGGACCCGGCGGCGTACCCGGACCGGATCCCCGGCAAGGCGCCGATCACCGGCAGCGCGGTGACCCTGTGCGCGCAGAACAGCCGCGTGACGGTCTCGGCGGACCTGCCGGTGCCGCCCGGCGCCCGCGCGCTGCCGGTGCAGAGCCGGACGGACGCCCGGGTCGCGGACGTCGTGTACGTCCCGCCCTCGCGCGGCGCGGTCGCGACCGATCCCGGGTCCGGCACGATTTATCTCGTCACCGACACCGGCCGGAAATATCCGGTGGCGGACAAGACGGCGCTCGCCTCGCTGGGCTACGGTTCGGAGTCCGGGCATCCGGTCGCGGGCGGGCTTCTCGCGCTGATGCCGACCGGTCCCGCGCTGGATCCCGCCGTGGCCGGGCAGCCTGCGGGAACGGGGTGAGCGAACCGGTGACCACGACAGCGCAGCGACCCAGCGACGTGCCGGACCGCCCCGAATCCCCGGCTCCGGGCAGCATCCAGGTCGCCGTCATCGAAGACCACCCGCTGTACCGGCGCTCGGTGGAACGCGTCCTCGCCGAGGCACCGGACGTGGAACTGGGCGCGGTGGTCGACTCGGTCGCCCGCTTCCACGTCGCGCGCCAGCCGCCCGGAAGCGTCGTCCTGCTCGACCTCGGCCTGCCGGGCGTCGCGGGCGCGGCCGCGGTGCTCGAGGTCGCCGAGCTGGGCCATCACGTGCTGGTGGTGTCCGCACAGGCCGAACCGGAGACGGTGCTGGCCGCGATCGCCGCCGGGGCCAAGGGATTCCTGTCGAAGGACGTCGACGTCGACGAGCTGCTGATCGCCATCCGCGCGGTCGCGGGCGGCGGCGCGTACGTGTCGGCCGTCGTCGCCGGGATGATCATCAAGGACAACACCGACCGCCCGGTCGCCCGGCCGGAAATGGAGCTGTCGCCGCGCGAAGTGCAGGTGCTGCGGCTCGTCGCGGCGGGCGAACGGGACGTCGACATCGCGCGGATCCTCGACATCGGCGTCCGCACGGTGCGGGGCTACCTCGACCGGATCCGCGACAAGACCGGCGAACGGCGGCGCCCCGGCCTCGTGAAGGAAGCGATCCGCCGCGGGCTGGTGGGGAAGGAAACACTGAGGTGAAAGCCGACGAGGGGCGGCGCCGGAGCGGACCCATCCAGGTCGGGGTGATCGAAGACCACCCGCTGTACCGGGACGCGGTCGCGCGCGTGCTGAACGAGGCCCCGGACATCGAACTGGGCGCGGTAGCCGACTCCGTGGCGCGCTTCGCGGTGCAGGACCAGCCGAAGGGCAGCGTGGTCGTGCTCGACCTGAAACTGCGCGGCGTCCAAGACGCGGCGGCGGTGCTCGAGGTGGGGCAGATGGGGCACAAGGTGCTGGTGGTGTCCGCACATGCGGAACAGCCGGAGGTCCTGGGCGCGATGCAGGCGGGGGCTAAAGGCTTCCTGTCGAAGGACGTCGACGGCGACGAACTGCTGCGCGCGATCCGGACCATCGCGGAGGACAACGCGTACGTCTCGCCGACCTTGGCCGGAATGATCATCCAGGACAGCGACGAACGGCACGCGGGGCCGAAGATCGTGCTGTCGGAACGGGAGAAACAGGTCCTGCGCCTGGTGGCGGCGGGGGAGCGGGACGTCGACGTCGCGGAAATCCTGGACATCAGCGTCCGGACGGTGCGGTCGTATCTGGACCGGATCCGGGACAAGACGGGGGAACGGCGAAGGGCGGGGTTCGTGCGGGTGGCGATTCGGGAAGGGTTGCTGCGCTGAGGTTTCCCTAGGGAGCCACTGCCTGCCGGACCAGACCGGCCAGGCCGGACTCGATGGCCGCGAGCGCTTGCTCGCTTCCGGCGCCGAGTCCGTGCCGGTCCGCGAGCCACCTCGCCTCGTTGTAAGTCAGCCAGGTCTGGCCCGCTTCGTCCTGCCACGCGAGTGCTTTCACCGGGAGATCAATGCCGCTGGTCTGCCGGTCCTGCATGAGCGGCGTGCCGCCCTTCGGATGGCCGAAGACCAGCAGTTCGGTCGGCCGGAGTTCCATTCCGGCCCGGGCCGCGTTGCCCGCGTGGTCGATCCGGGCGAACACGAGCAGACCCGCGCCGGTCAACGCGGTCTCCAGGCGGTCGATCGTCACTCCGACGGGCCAGGGGCTGGCGACCGTGAGCAGGCCGTGGCCGGACATTTCTTCCTTCCGCCGCTCGGATTCCTGGCCGGGGGCTTCACAACCGCCGGTTGGCCAGCGCCCCGGTAGCCGTCCGAGCCTTGCCCGCGACCTCCGGCTCCACGTCCACCACCAGCATCTCCGCCCCCGCCCCAGCCTGCGCCTCCACGCGGCCGAACCCGTCCGCCACCAGCGAGTACCCGATCCCCGTCGGCGCCTTCGGATTGACCTCCACCCCGGTCACCGACGGATCAGCCTGTCCGCAAGCCGCCACCCAGCAGCCCGAGTCCAGGGCCCGCGCTCGCACCAGGACTTCCCACTGCTCGCGCTTCCCGGCCCCCGCACCCCACGACGCCGGGACCGCCACCACGTCCGCCCCGTCGTCGGCCAGTCGCCGGAACAGTTCAGGGAACCGCAGGTCGTAGCAGGTGGCGACGCCGAAGACCGTGCCCTCCGCGGAGAACGTCACGACCTCCGAGCCCGGCGCGACGGTGTCCGATTCGGCGAATCCGAACGCGTCGTAGAGGTGGATCTTGTCGTACCCGAGATGCTGCCCCAGCCCGGTGATCAGCAGCGTGTTCCGCACCCGCCCGTCGTCCGCGGGCGTGAACATCCCGGCGATCACCAGCACGTCGTGTTCCGCGGCGATCGCGGACACCGCCGACGCCCACGGGCCGTCCAGCTGCTGCGCCACCGGGGCGAGCGGGCGGCCGAACCGGGCCATCGTCGCCTCCGGGAAGACCGCCACGCGCGCGCCGGCGGCCGCCGCGGCCTCCACGCCGGAGCGAACCGTTTTCAGGTTTTCTTCCGGGTCGTCGCCCGAGTTGAGCTGGCACAACGCGATCCGGGGCACACGAGCCTCCCTGGTCCGGGGACAGCGGGTCTTCACCGAGTATCCCTGCCGGGAGCGCGCGGGCCACCTCGTACCCTGGTGTCCATGTTGAACCGCACCGACCTGCGCGGGCAGGTCCCCTCCGCTGCCGAGCTCCGTGCCGCGCTTCCGCGCGCCGAGTACGACGTGGACGCGGCGCTGCATCAGGTCAGGCCGGTGGTCGAGGCGGTCCGCGACCGCGGGGTCGAGGCGGTCCTCGAGTTCACCGAGCGGTTCGACAAGGTGCGCCCGGAGACGGTCCGGGTGCCCGCCGAGGAGCTGGCCAAGGCGCTGTCCGAGCTGGACCCGCAGGTCCGCGCCGCTTTGGAAGAGTCGATCAAGCGCGCCCGGAAGGTGCACGCCGACCAGCGCCGCCAGGACGTCACGACGCAGGTCGTGCCCGGCGGCACGGTCACCGAGCGCTGGGTGCCGGTCGACCGCGTCGGCCTGTACGCGCCGGGCGGGCTCGCGGTGTACCCGTCGACCGTGGTGATGAACGTCGTCCCGGCGCAGCTGGCCGGCGTGCGCTCGCTGGTGGTGTGCTCGCCGCCGCAGGCCGCGTTCGGCGGGCGGCCGCACCCGACGATCCTGGCCGCGGCCGCGCTGCTCGGCGTAAACGAGGTGTGGGCGGTCGGCGGCGCGCAGGCGGTGGCGCTGGTCGCGTACGGCGGCGTCGACACCGACGGCGCCGAGCTGGCGCCGGTGGACATCGTCACCGGGCCGGGCAACATCTTCCTCACCGCGGCCAAGCGCCTGGTCCGCGGCGTGATCGGGATCGACTCCGAAGCCGGTCCGACCGAGATCGCGATCCTCGCCGACGAGACGGCCGACCCGGCGCACGTCGCCGCCGACCTGATCAGCCAGGCCGAGCACGACCCGCTCGCCGCGAGCGTCCTGGTGACCACGTCCGAGGAGCTGGTCGACGCCGTCGAGGCCGAGCTGGCCGAGCGGGTCGCCGCGACGAAGCACTCCGAGCGGGTCGGCCAGGCCTTGGGCGGCAAGCAGTCCGGCGTCATCCTGGTGTCCACTGTGGACGACGGACTCCGCGTGGTCGACGCGTATGCCGCCGAGCACCTGGAAATCCAGACCGCGAACGCGCGCGAGGTGGCCGCGCGGGTGCGCAACGCCGGGGCGGTCTTCGTCGGCGCGTACGCCCCGGTTTCGCTGGGCGACTACTGCGCGGGCTCGAACCACGTGCTGCCCACCGGCGGATTCGCCCGGCACTCCTCGGGCCTGTCGGTGCAGAGCTTCCTGAAGGGGATCCACGTCGTGGACTACTCCGAGGACGCCCTGCGCGAAATCGCCCCCCGCGTCGTCGCCCTCGCGAACGCCGAAGACCTGCCCGCGCACGGCGAAGCCGTCACCGCGCGTTTCGAAGGAGACGGCCGATGAACGAAGCCACCCCCGGCGGCGAGATCACCCTCGCCGACCTCCCGCTGCGCGAGGACCTGCGCGGCCGCACCCCGTACGGCGCGCCGCAGCTGGACGTCCCGATCCGGCTCAACACCAACGAAAACCCGTACCCGCCGCCGCCCGAGCTGGTCGCCGACGTCGCCGAGGCCGTGCGCGCCGAAGCCGCGTCGCTGCACCGGTACCCGGACCGCGACGCGGTGGCGCTGCGCACCGAGCTGGCGGACTACCTGACGGTGTCCACGCGGGTCGTGCTGTCCGAGGCCAACGTGTGGGCGGCGAACGGGTCGAACGAGATCCTGCAGCAGATCCTGCAGGCGTTCGGCGGTCCCGGCCGCACCGCGCTGGGCTTCGAGCCGTCGTACTCCATGCACCCGATCATCGCGACCGGCACCCGCACCGACTGGCTGCCGGTGCCGCGCCGCGCGGACTTCTCGCTCGACACCGCGCAGGCCGCCAAGGCGGTCGCCGAGCGCAAGCCGGACATCGTGTTCGTGACCAGCCCGAACAACCCGACCGGCGGGTCGATCCCGCTGGACCAGCTGCGCGGCGTGCTCGACGCGGCCCCGGGGATCGTGGTGGTGGACGAGGCGTACGCGGAGTTTTCCTCGCAGGCCAGCGCGATCGAGCTGATCGCGGAGTACCCGGCGAAGCTGATCGTGTCGCGCACGATGAGCAAGGCGTTCGCCTTCGCCGGCGGGCGGCTGGGCTACCTCGCCGCCGCACCGGCCATTGTGGACGCTCTGCAGCTCGTCCGCCTGCCGTACCACCTTTCCAAGATCACCCAGGCGGCCGCCCGCGCCGCACTCCGGCACGCCGACGCCACCCTCGCGTCGGTGCACAAGCTCTCCGCCGAACGCGACCGCGTCGTGGAAGCCTTGCTGGGCTTGGGATTCACCCCGGTGCCGAGCGACGCCAACTTCGTCCTCTTCGGACAGTTCAGCGACGCGCCGGCCAGCTGGCAGTCCTATTTGGACCACGGCGTGCTGATCCGGGACGTGGGCATCGAAGGCCACCTGCGGGTGACCGTCGGCACCCCGGAAGAGAACGACGCTTTCCTCGAAGCGAGTAAGGAAGTCAAGCGATGAGCCGCGTCGGCAAGGTGGAGCGCACCACCAAGGAATCGTCCATCCTGGTCCAGCTGGACCTCGACGGGACCGGCCAGGTCGAGATCGCCACCGGCGTGCCGTTCTACGACCACATGCTCACCGCGTTCGGCGTGCACGGCTCGCTGGACCTGAAGATCGAAGCGACCGGCGACGTCCACATCGACGCCCACCACACCGTCGAAGACACCGCGATCGTGCTCGGCCAAGCCCTGCGCCAGGCGCTGGGAGACAAAAGCGGCATCCGCCGTTTCGGCGACGCGTGGATCCCGATGGACGAAACGCTCGCCCACGCGGCGATCGACGTGTCCGGCCGCCCGTACTGCGTGCACGTGGGGGAGCCGGAGCAGTTCAACGCGTTCACGATCGGCAACAACTACCCGTTCGTGCTGACCCGGCACGTCTTCGATTCGTTGGCGTTCCACGCGCAGATCGCCTTGCACGTCCGGGTCATCCACGGCCGCGACCCGCACCACATCGCGGAAGCGGAGTACAAGGCGGTGGCACGGGCGCTGCGGGCGGCCACGGAACCGGACCCGCGGGCCGGCGGGATTCCGTCCACGAAGGGCGTGCTTTAACGGCTATGGACGTGCGCAGTTCTCTGAAAGAAGTACTGCGCTCTCCCGATCCGGAGGCCGCGGCACTGGCGACGGAGCTGGTCCGAGCGGAAGATACGGGAATCGACGACGCGATACTCGCAGTGGCGACCTGCGGGACCCGGTCTGGCGCAGTGGTAACGCTGGCGATCCGGATCCTCGTGGAGCGCGACCGCGACCGTGCTCCGGCACCGCTGCTCGCCCTCGTCCCGGACGGACGGGTCAGAGCCGAGGACCGTCGGCCGTCCTGGCCGGTCAAAGCTCCGATCGTCACCCGGTATCGATTCGGCTTCAGCCGCCTCCGGCAGCTCGACCCAGTGGGCCAGTACGAGAGGGTCCTCGACTGTTATCCCACCGCGGTGCGGATGGACGCGGCAGTCGGACTGGGGGACTCCGGGGACATCAGCGCTCTTGACCCCTTGGCGAAGGCGTTGAAGGACCGCTTTCCCGCGGTGCGCACGCTCGGCGCGGACGCGGTCCGCAGGCTGGGCAACGCGGGATTGCGCGAAACAGTGCGGGAGCACCCCGTCCGGGATCTGCTGATCGAGCTCCTCCAGGACACCCTCCGGGAGACGAGGGTCGCCGCCGCGCGGGCACTCGGTTCGCTGGGGGAGTTCGAGGTTCTGGAGGAGCACCGGCCGAAGTCGGCTCGGGAGCAGCGCGAATGGGCGAGGATCAGGCAGGGCGAGATTCCGCCGCTGAAACGAATCTGGCCGGGGGATCTCACGATCTGACAGTCACACGCGGAACACCGTGCGCGGCGCGGCATAGGCCACCGGCCCGGGAAAGTGTTCTGCGGCAAGGCGAACCGCGTCGCGTGGGGTGAGTGGGTGGCCTAGATGCGTGAGCACCAGCCGCGCAGCGCCCGCGGCCGCGCGGCCTGCTTCGGCTGGGGTCAGGTGTTCCGCGGAAGGCTTGATGCTGTCGGCCTCGCACAGGAACAGGTCCGTCCCCGTCGCCAACGTGGTGAGCGCGTCGCAGGGGCCGGTGTCTCCGGAGTACGCGAAAGTCCGCGCCCCGTCGGTGATCTGCACCCCGAACGCCGGGAACCCGTGCGATACGGCCACCGATTCCAAGCGCAGGCCGCCGGCTCGGGTGCGGTGGCCGTCGTGCAGTTCCCGGACGGCGAACGCCTCCTCGATCGGCGCGCGGCCGGTATTGCTGAGGAACGCGGAGAGCCGCGCCGCGGTGCCTGGCGGGCCGTAGAGCGGGATCGGCCGTCGCAGGGTCAGGTCGGCGAACAACAGTGCGTACACCGCCGGCAACAGGTCCGCGACGTGGTCCGCGTGCAGATGCGAGATCCAGATCGCGTCCAGGTCCGCCGGCGAGACGTGTTCCTGCAGGGCGGCGAGGGTGCCGGGCCCGGCGTCGAGCCAGATCGCGGTGTCCTCGTGGCGCACCAGGTACCCGGAGCAAGGCGCGTCCGGGCGCGGGTACGGCGTCGCGCTGCCCAGTACCGTCACGGTGAAAGCCATGTGGCACGCTAACCCCTGTGAGCAAAGAGCTGATCGCGGTCCTGCTGCTGGCCCTCGGCGGCTTCCTGGCCGGCGGGGTGTACTCGCTGTGGAAGACCGCGAAGTTCTTCGCCGTGGTGCTGGGCATCGCGGCGGTGCTGGCGATCGGCGGGGCCATCGCCTGGCTCGTCAGCTGACCACCGCGGACCCCCTCCGCCGCCGCAACGCGGATCTCCCCACGACCCATCCGCGGCTCCCCATCGCGAACCCTGGCATTCTCACCGGCTACGCCGCCAACGGCTGATAAATGCACTCGGCCAGCGTCGCGTGCTTCTTCCACCCCAATGTCTCGTACAGCGCCCGCCCGGCATCGGTCGCCCCGAGAACGCCGAGCACGGCCCCGTCCGCGATCGCGCGGTCGGCGAGCGAGCGCATCACGAACCCGCCCAATCCGCGTCGCCGGTGGGCCTCCTCGGTCGTCACCCGGTCCACGATCACCGCGTCGCCGACCCTCGCCATCTGGCCCTTCGCCGCCTGCTCGCCCGCCGCGTCCAGCATCCGGAGGAACGTGACGGCACCGCTGACCTCCACGGAAACCGTGTAGCCCTCCGGCTCAACCGGCCGCGTGGCCAGCAAATCCGTCGCCATCAGGTGCCCGGTGTCCTCCCAGGCGACCACCCAGCCGTCCGGGAGCCACGGCTCGATCGTCGCCGGCTCGGCAGGCGTTTTCAGCCACGTCCGAGGTTCGCTGACCGCGCCGGCGGCAGCGCGGACCAGCGACTCCTCAGCTTCCGGCAGGACGTGCCTGCCCACCTCGGCGGGATTGTCCGGCACCTCGACGTAAAGCCCCCACGGCTTCTCGACCGGCGGCGGTGTCCGCCGCGACAACGCCCATCCCGCTACCCACGTCCGCACCGTCTCTTCGATCATGAAAGCAGGGTACGAACCACCACCGACAAAAATCAGACTCGCGTGAGTTCGCGCCGGTCGTCGCCGGGCGAACCGAGCTCGCGGACCAGGCCCTCGCCTTCGACGTCGACGTTCGGCAGGATCCGGTCGAGCCACTTGGGCAGCCACCACGCGCCGCGCCCGAGCAGCGACATCACGGCGGGAACGATGGTCATCCGGACCACGAACGCGTCCACCAGCACGCCGAAGGCCAGGGCGAAGCCGATCGACTGGATCAGCGTCGATTCGGCCAGCACGAACCCGGCGAACACCGAGATCATGATCAGCGCCGCCGCGACGACGACGCGCGCCCCGTGCCGGAACCCGGTCGCCATGGCCTCCTGCGGCTCGGCTCCGTGCACGTGCTCCTCGCGCATCCGGGTCACCAGGAACACCTGGTAGTCCATCGCGAGTCCGAACAGGACGCCGATCAGCAGGATCGGCAGCATGCTCGTGATCGGTCCGGTCGAGGCGACCCCGAGCAGGTCGGTGAGCCAGCCCCACTGGAACACCGCGACCACCGCGCCGAAGGTCGCGACCACCGAGCCGAGGAAGCCGAGCGTCGCCTTCAGCGGCACCACGACCGACCGGAACACCAGCATCAGCAACACGAACGCCAGCCCGACGATCAGCGCGAGGTAGGGCAGCATCGCGTCGGACAGCTTCTGCGAGACGTCGATGTTGGCCGCGGTCTGGCCGGTCACCGCGAGACTGCCGCCGGTGCGTTCGGCCAGCGGCGCGGATTGCGCGCGGATCGCGGACACGAGGTCTTCGGTCTGCGTGCTGCTCGGGCCGCTCTTGGGGATCACCGTCAGCAGCGCGGTGTCCCCGGCGGGGTTGACCCGCGGCGGCGTCACGGCGGCGACGTCCGGCAGCTTGCCGATATCGGCGGCGGCCTGCTTCAGCGCGGCCGGGTCGTGGTTGGGGCCGGTGTCGACGACGACCAGCAGCGGTCCGTTCGCGCCCTCGCCGAAGCCCTTGCTGACCAGGTCGTACGCCTTGCGCTGAGTGGTGTCCGGCGCGGCGGTCGAGTCGTTGGGCAGGCCGAGCTGCATGCTCAGCGCGGGAATCGCGACCACGGCCAGTCCGACGAGCGCGGCCAGCAGCACCGGAACCCGGTGCCGCGCAACGAAACGCGCCCAGCGCTCACCGTGCGTCGGGCCTTCGGTGCGGCGGCGCACGCGAATCTTGCTGCTGCCGACGCGGGCGCCGGCGAACCCGAGCACGGCGGGCAGGAGCGTCAACGCGATGAGCACAGCGACCACGACCGTCGCCGCGGCGGCGACGCCCATCTGGCCCAGGAACGGAATCCCGACCACGGTCAGCCCGGCGAGCGCGATGATGACGGTGAGCCCGGCGAACACCACGGCGGAACCCGCGGTGCCGACCGCCCGACCCGCCGCTTCCTCAGGTTCGCGGCCCTCGGCCAGTTCGTGCCGGTACCGGGAAACGATGAACAGCGCGTAGTCGATGCCGACCGCGAGGCCGATCATCAACGCCAGCACCGGAGTGTTGGAGTTCAGCTCCAGCGAACCCGACGCCAGCATGATGCCCGCCATCCCGACGCCGACCCCGACCAGCGCGGTCAGCAGCGGAATCCCGGCGGCCAGCAGCGAACCGAACGTGATGATCAGGACGACCGCCGCGACCGCGACGCCCAGCCCTTCGGTGGCCCCGGTCGCCGGGATGCCCTGCACCGCGTCGCCGCCGTATTCGACCTGGTACCCCAGCTGCTTCGCGTGATCACCGGTGGCCAGCAGCGCGGCGCGGTCGGAGTCGCTGAGCTCGAAGCCTTTGACCTGGTAGCTGACCTGCGCGAGCGCGACCCGGCCGTCCGGCGAAACGGACTTCGCCTGGAACGGATCCACGACCGCGGCCACCTTCGGCGCGGACTTCAGCTTGCCCACCACGGATTCCACGGCCGCCTGGCCCGCCGGATCGGTGACCTGGCGCCCCGGCGGCGCGGCGATCGCCACGCGCGCGGTGCCGCCGCCCGCCGCGGCCTGCGGGAAGTGCTCGGCCAGCCGGTCGATCGCCTGCTGGGATTCGGTGCCGGGGATGGTCACCGAATCCGACAGCTTGCCCGACAGCGTGAGCGCGCCCGCGCCCAACGCCGCGAGGACAAGCGCCCAGATCGCCGCCACGAGGGCCCGGCGGCGGAACGACAGCCTGCCGAGCCGGTACAGGAAGGGTGCCACGAGTCGTCTCCGTTTCGCGCCCGAAGCGGGCTCTCCGCACTGGGAATCGCCCTTTCGAAGCTAGCCGTTCGGCAAGGGACTGCCAAGCCGATCGGCTAGGATGTGACTAGCCGCACGGCAAGTTTCGGGCTAGTCGCCCGGCAAGTACCATGAGGGGCCGCGGAGCAGCGCACTCCGCTTGAGGAGGAGGGCGCGATGACGACCGTCGAACCGGTCGCGGACACCCGGACGAGGCTGCTCGCCACCGCGCTGCGGCTGTTTTCGGAGCACGGCGTGGAGGGCACGTCGCTGCAGATGATCGCCGACGAGCTGGGCGTCACCAAGGCCGCGGTGTACTACCACTTCAAGACGAAGGCGGAGATCACCGAGGCGGTCGCGGAACCGGGCATCCGGGAGCTGGACGAACTGGTCGTGGAGGCGGCGAAGCACCGGCGGCACAGTGCGCGCGTCGACCATCTGCTGGACGGTTTCGTGGATCTCGTGGTGCGGCACCGGGTGCTGGTCGCGTTGTTCTCCAGCGATCCGGGCATCGACGCGGCGCTCGCGAAATCTCGGCACGGCGTCGAAGGGTTCAAACAGGCGCTGATCTCGATCGTGGCCGGGCCGGAGCCGGACGTGACCGCCCGCGTGACGGCGATGGTGGCGTTCATCGGCATCGCGATGACCGGCGGTGCGCCCGATCTGGCCGAGGTGGACGACGAAACGCTGCGGCAGGAGCTGATCGGAGTGGGGCGGCGGCTGCTCGGCAGGCCGCGCCGCCGTCTCAGCTGCTGAGAGTCTTGTTGCAGTATTTGGGAATGCTCTTTTAACCTCGGAGCATGTCTTCGGAGAGCGCTTACGGGCAGGGGCACGCGGAAAGCGTTGTACGGTCTCAACTCTGGCGCTCCGTCGACAACTCGGCGGCCTATCTGGCGCCGGAGCTGCGTCCCGGGTGCAGTGTGCTGGACGTCGGCTGCGGCCCCGGGACGATCACGGTGGACCTCGCCCGCCGGGTGGCCCCGGGCGAGGTGGTCGGCATCGACGTGTCGGAAGCCGTTCTGGAGCAGGCGCGGGCGCACGCGCGGCGCGAAGGGGTCTCCAACGTCCGGTTCGAGCGCGCCGACATCACGACGGCCCCTGAGCTCGGCCGATTCGACATCGTGCACGCGCACCAGGTGCTGCTGCACCTGACCGATCCGGTGGCAGCGCTGCGGCACCTGCTGACGCTGGCCAAGCCCGGCGGAGTGGTCGCCGCCCGCGACACCGATTACGCCGCGGCGTTCTGGTGGCCGGCGGACTCGCGGCTGGACCGCTGGCTGGAGGTCTACCGCGCGGTCGCGCACGGCAACGGCACCGAGCCGGACGCCGGACGGCGATTGCTGGCCTGGGCGCACGCCGCGGGCGCTCGCGACGTCACGCCGAGCGCCTCCATCTGGTGCCATTCCACGCCGGAGGAACGGGCGTGGTGGGGCGGCATGTGGGCGGAACGGATCCTGGACTCCAAGATCGCCGAGCAGGCCGTGGCGGGCGGGCACGCGTCCGCCGAGGACCTCCGGGAGATCTCCGAGGCATGGCGCGCGTGGGCAGCCGATCCGGACGGCTGGTTCTCGATCCCGCACGGCGAAATCCTGTGCCGCGTCGCCGAAACCGGCTGATTGCCGCTTCAGCCGCGCAGTTCCTCGGCGGTGAGCTGGTACGAGCTACTCGGAAACCGTCAGAAATTCCGCCGGAACCGCCGAAGTCAGCCACACCCCGTTGTCGCTCACCTGGAACACGTGCCCGCGTGCGGCCATTTCCGCCGCGGAAACGGTGAGCACCACCGGTTTCCCGTGCCGCGACCCGACTTTCCACGCCGTTTCGCGGGTCGCCGACAAATGCACCGCGTGCCGCTTCATCGGCCGCAGTCCTTCCGCCCGGATCGCCGGGAGGAATCGCGTCGCCGTGCCGTGGAAGAGGATTTCCGGCGGTCGCGCGTCCGGCAATTCCAGGTCCACGCGGACGCTGTGCCCCTGATTGGCGCGGATCAGCGTCCGCGTCTCGTCGAAGGCGAACCGCTGTTTGGCGCAGTTCGCGACGACCTCGTCCAGTTCCGCGCGGCTCACCGGAAACCGGTTGCGGGCCAGTGCCGCCAGGAGTTCGCCGACCGGGACCCAGCCGCCAGGGGAGAGGGTGAGGCCGAGCCCGCCGGGATCGTGGCGCAGGTGCCGGGACAGTCGTTTGGATACTCGGGTTCGATGTTTCTCGTTCATTGCCGCCCGCAGTAACCCACACCGAAGCACTGGCGCGCAACGGAATTCAGATGCCGCCCTCCAGCACCGGGCGGAGCTTGCTGGCCCCGGGGCCGAACCGGGCGAGTTCGTCGTCCGCGTTGTACAGGCCGCAGCTGCGCAGCGAAAGGCAGCCGCAGCCGACGCATCCGGTCAGCCGGTCCCGCAGCCGCTGCAGCGCGTCGATCCGGGCGTCGAGTTCGGTCTGCCATTCCCGCGACAGCCGGGCCCAGTCCGCCTTCGTCGGCGCGTGGTCGGCGGGAAGCGTCTCCAGTGCCGCGCTGATGTCCTCCAGCGACAGCCCGACCCGTTGCGCGGCGCGGATGAACGCGATCCGCCGCAGCACCGAACGCGCGTAGCGGCGCTGGTTGCCCGCCGAGCGCTCGGAGGTGATCAGGCCGCGCTCTTCGTAGAACCGCAGTGCCGTGTGCGGAACTCCGCTGCGTTCCGCGACCTGGCCGATGCTCAGCTTGTCCGCCAACCTCGTCATTGCTTCAGGTTAGCGCTTGACCTTCAGTTTGGTCGAGGTTGCATCGTCGGGGCATGACCACGACGACCTCCGAGCCGGGCTACGCGGACCTGCCCCGGCTGATCTCGCTGATGACCGGCGACGACAAGCACCACGCGGCCGCGGAGTCCACAGTGGACGTCCTGTGGGTGCTGTTCGACCGCGTGCTGGACCTCGGCCCGGACACCGCCCGGCGGCCCGGGCGCGACCGGTTCCTGCTGTCCAAGGGGCACGGGCCGATGGCGTACTACGCGGTGCTCGTCGCGAAAGGATGGCTGGACGAGGACGAACTCGCCGACTGGAGTTCGGCGCGTTCGCGGCTCGGCCACCATCCGGACCGCGTCCGCGCGCCCGGAGTCGAAATCTCCAGCGGCTCGCTCGGGCACGGCTTGCCGATCGCCGTCGGCGCCGCGCTCGGCCTGCGGGCCCGCCGGTTCAGCTCGCGCATCGTCACGCTGGTCGGCGACGCCGAACTCGACGAGGGCTCCAACCACGAGGCGATCGTCGTCGCCGCGCGGCTCGGGCTCGACAAGCTGACCGCGGTCGTGGTGGACAACCAGTCCTCGACACACGGCTGGCCAGGCGGCATCGCGCGCCGCTTCGAAACCGAGGGCTGGGCCGTGCGCACGGTCTCCGGACGCGACCACGAAGCGCTGTACGACGCGTTCACCACCCCTCATCCCGGACGGCCGCTCGCGGTCGTCGCCGTCGTGGAACCGAAAGGCGCGCACTGATGCCGAACATGCGGGACACCTTCCTGGCCACCGCGGAGGAAATCGTCAACCGCGATCCGGATGTGGCGATCGTCCTCGCCGACATCTCGGCCGCATCGCTCGCCGAGGCCGCGCGCCGGCATCCGGACCGGGTCGTCAACGTCGGGATCCGCGAGCAGCTGCTGGTGAGCACCGGCGCCGGGCTCGCGCTGGCCGGGCTGCGGCCGATCGTGCACACCTTCAACGCGTTCCTCGTGGAGCGCGCGTTCGAACAGATCAAATTGGACCTCAGCCACCAGGAACTCGGCGCGGTGCTGGTGTCGTACGGCGCTTCCTACGACATGCCGATGGAAGGCCGCACGCACCAGGCGCCCGGGGACGTCGCGCTGATCGACACCCTGCCCGGCTGGTACGTGCACGTGCCCGGCCATCCGGAGGAGGCGCGGCGGCTCCTGCTCGATTCGGTGCCCGGGGACAGCCGGACGTACCTGCGGCTGTCGGCGCAGGAGAACGCGCGGCCGCATCTGGGCGTCGGGCTGCAGACGATCCGCCAGGGCACGCGCGGCGTGGCGATCGCGGTCGGGCCGATGCTGGACCGGGTGCTGCAGGCGGCCGAGGGCATGGACCTGACGGTGCTCTACACCTCGACGGTGCGCCCGTTCGACGCCGAGGGCTTGCGCGCCGCGGTCTCCGGAGTGGCCGATGTCGCGCTGGTGGAGCCGTATCTCAAGGGGACTTCCGCGCATTGCGTCGCCGACGCGCTCGCGGACCGGCCGCACCGGCTGCTGAACCTCGGCACCCGCCGGGACGCCGAGGTGCGGATCTACGGGACGATCGCCGACCACGATCTCGTGCACGGGCTCGACCCGGGTTCGATCGAGTTGTCCTTCAAGGAATTCTTCACCGGATAAGGCGAGATTCCGGCAGCGGGCAACCGCCCGGGGTCACCAGCGGCCGTCGGCGCGCCGCACCGGGTTCGCCGTGCGCGCGGTCGGCCGGCGCGCGAGATCGACCTCCGCGCGGGTCTTCTGCGGCGGGATGATCAGGTCCCTGAACTGCGGGAACGGAACGCTGTCGATGTCTTCCCGCCATGCTTGGAACATCCGGCACAGCAGATCGGACTCGGACATCTCGTCCTCTTTCCGGGTCCGGGGGCGCCGGCGGCGCCCACACATAGCCGGGTGGATACCCGTTCGGGGCGGGAATCAAACGGGGTCGGAACGGATTTCTCCGGGGGGCTACGCTCGGAGGCGTGTCTCGTGTGGTGATCCTCGATTACGGTTCCGGAAACCTCCGCTCCGCCGAGCGCGCCGTCGCGCGCGCGGGCGCCGAGGTGGAGGTCACCGCCGATCCGCGGGCCGCGCTCGAGGCCGACGGTCTCGTGGTGCCCGGCGTCGGCGCGTTCTCGGCGTGCATGAGCGGGCTGCTGGGCGTGCACGGGCACCGGATCATCGGCAAGCGGCTGGCCGGCGGCCGTCCGGTGCTGGGCATCTGCGTCGGCATGCAGATCCTGTTCTCGCGCGGCGTCGAGCACGGCGAGGAGACCGAGGGCACCGGCGAATGGCCGGGCACGGTCGAGCGGCTGCACGCCGACGTGCTGCCGCACATGGGCTGGAACACCGTCCGCGCGCCCGCCGATTCGCAGCTGTTCGCCGGGATCGACCCGGAGGAACGGTTCTACTTCGTGCACTCCTACGCGGCGCGGAAGTGGGAGCTGGACTCCGGCCTGTCCGGCCAGCAGCCCAAGGTGACCTGGGCGAACCACGGAGAGGATTTCGTCGCCGCGGTCGAGAACGGGCCGCTGTGGGCGACCCAGTTCCACCCGGAGAAGTCCGGGGACGCCGGGGCTCGGCTGCTGCGGAACTGGCTGGGCACGCTGGCGTAGCCGGGTTTCTTGCCGGGCAGGTGGCTGCTGCGGGACTTGCTGGGCACGCTGGCGTAGCCGGAGTTCCGCCCGGACCGGCGGCTGTGCCGCTGCTCACTTCGCCGGCGCCGCCGGACGTCCGCCCCGCCCAGCTCGCCGCGGCATCCGGCCGCGCGGACATCCCCCGGAAGGCGCGCCGGCCCCGCCGCTTAGGCTGTGCGCGTGACTTTCACGCTCCTTCCCGCAGTTGATGTTGCCGACGGCCAGGCGGTCCGACTCGTCCAGGGCGAGGCGGGCACCGAGACCTCCTACGGCAGTCCGCTCGAGGCGGCGCTGCAGTGGCAGCGCGACGGCGCCGAGTGGATCCATCTCGTGGACCTCGACGCGGCGTTCGGCAAGGGCAGCAACCGCGAGCTGCTGGCCGACGTCGTCAAGCGGCTCGACGTGCAGGTGGAGCTGTCCGGCGGCATCCGCGACGACGCGTCGCTCGAGGCGGCGCTGGCCACCGGCGCGCGCCGGGTCAACCTCGGCACCGCGGCGCTCGAGGACCCGGACTGGACGGCGAAGGTCGTCTCCGAGTACGGCGACCGGGTCGCGATCGGGCTCGACGTGCGGATCACCGAGGCCGGGCACCGGCTGTCCGCGCGCGGCTGGACGTCCGACGGCGGCGACCTGTGGGAGGTCCTGGAGCGGCTCGACCGCGACGGGGCCAGCCGGTACGTCGTCACCGACGTGAGCAAGGACGGCACCCTGCGCGGCCCGAACCTCGACCTGCTGCGCGAGGTCACCGCCCGCACCGACGCCCCGGTGATCGCCTCCGGCGGAGTGTCCAGTGTGGACGACCTGCGCGCGCTGGCCGCGCTGGCGTCGGACGGCGTCGAGGGCTCGATCGTGGGGAAGGCGCTGTACGCGGGCGCGTTCACCCTGCCGGAGGCTCTCGCCGCGGTCCGCTGACGGCGGGAATCGTTGCCGCGCAACGAAACTTCGGGACCCCGGCCAGCGTTTCCCGCGGGCGGACGATTACCCGCGAAGTAATCGACTCCATGCACCGGCGCGGACAGGATGAGTTGGCAGGCAACGAAATCCATCCCGAGGAGCGCCGACATGACCGCCTACGCGCTGCGCACCGACCACTTGGTGAGCGACGTGATCCTGGCCGACGGCTGCGGTCCGGACCACGATTCGGCCGCGATGGCCGCTCGTCTCCGCGCGGCAGCGTGACTTATCCGGCGAGTTTGACCGCGATCCCGATCGTCCGTTCCGGCCCGCCGCGGAGGCGGCTGAAGAACATCGTCACCCGGCCGACGAGGCCGTAGTCCCGGGCGATGACGCCGCGGATGCGTTCGGTGCCGGCGGCGTCGAGCAGCCGGGCGGTTCCGTGCACTTCGGCGCCGTGCACGCGGCGGCCGCGGACGTCGCACGCTTGCAGGCGAACTTCGCTGTTGTTGCGGATCCGCTTGACCTTGCCCGCGTTGCGTTCCGAGAACAGGACGAGTTCGTCGCCGTCGCGGGAGGCCCATACCGGGGTCGGGACCGGGCGGCCGTCGCGGCGGAAAGTGGTCAGCACGACGTACTTCTCGGCGCCGAGACGCTCCAGTTCGGACATAGCCCTACGGTAGACGGCGTCACGATCCTTGGCAGCGGTCGGCGGGCGGAGAGCCGGGCGTCGTCGGCACGGCGACCGACGTGCCGTGGTCAGCCACCTTTTCCAGCACCGCGTGGGTCGCCGCCACATAGCCCCAGGTGAACAGGACCACCACGGCCGCGCACAAGCCGAGGGCCGCCTTTCGCGCCCGGATCCGCCCGAGCAGCACCGAAATCGCGGCTCCGGCGAGAAGGAACAGCACCAGGGAACTGACCTGCCACAGCGTCACGCCCAACCCGGACCACGGCACGAGAGAGCGCAACCGGCAGGTCAGCTGCTCGCCCGCGGTGAGCTGCGCGAGATAGTTGGCTCCGACGCACCAAGCCACCAGCACGGCGATGACCGCGGCGCCGACGCCGACCGTGTACGCCGCTCGCGCGAGAGTGCTCCGAGACTCCCCCAGTTCGGACATGGGCTCACGGTAGCGGTCAGCGGGTGCCGAGCCATCCGTATTCCGGTGCCGAATCCAGCACGATCCCGTCCGCCACCGCGACGAGCTGCTCGCGCGGCAACCGGCCGGAAACGGTCAGCCAGCGTCCGGACGACAGCCGCACGGCGACCAGCGCGTCGGCCGGTCCGGCGGCGGGCACGTAAGCCCCGGGGAGACCGCGCACCCGCACCGGCCCGGCCGCGCCGAGCGCGGGGGAGCTGCCACCGAGCTGCACGCGCACCTTGCCGCTCGGGCCGCTCGCGTCGAGCACGGTCGTCGCGTCGTCGGCACTGCTGCCGCGCACCGTCGTGGCCTCTTCGTGAAGACCGGCGGGCAGCGGCCCGAACCGCGCCTCGCCGCGGATCCGGACCGGCTCGACGGTCACGGACTCGGCGACCTGCTCGGCCGTCGCGCGCGCGTCCGGGACGCCTTCGACCTTGGCGGTCAGCACGTAGCGGTGGTCCGGCATCCAGGTCAGCGTGGCGATCGTGTCGGTCGGGCCGGTCACCATGCCGACCCGGCCGTGCACCACGACCTGGTCCCGCACCGCCGAAATGCGCAGCGCGGTCTGGGCCCATTCCGGATCGGCCGTGGAATGCGCCGCGAGTTCCACCCGGCTCGCGCCGGACTGCCATTGCCGCACCTGCGCGGTGGTCCCGGGCCCGCCGGAGCGGTACTGCTCGGTGAAGCCGTCCGGCAGCCAGCCCGGCGTGTACGCGAGCACCGGCCGTCCGGCGGCCGGCGAGAGCTGCGCGGGTGCTTCGGTGACCGTGTCGACCACCAGCGGCACCCCGGCGGCGACCGCGATCACCGCGGCGGCCGCGGCGACGAGCGCGAGGCGAGGACGGCGTCGGCGCTGGCGGGCCCGCGCGAGCGCGTTGAGCACCTGGTGGCCGTCCGGCGCCCGCTCGGCGAGCCGTTCGAGGCTGTCGCGCAGCAGCGTCTCGGTCTCGTTCGAGGGGGTCATTCTCCTGCTCCGGTGGTGAGGGCGGGCGGCAACGACGGCAGGCCGGCGCGCAGCGTCGCCAGCGCGCGCGAGATCTGGCTGCGCACGGTCGAGACGCCGCAGCGGAGGAAATCGGCGATTTCGGCGTCGGTGTAGTTCTCGTAGTAGCGCAGGACGACCGCGGCGCGCTGTTTCCGCGGCAGGGTGGCCAGCAGGGCGAGCATTTCGTCGCGTTCGTCGTAGGCGGTGCTGGGATCGGCGGTCGGCGGGCCGAGCGCGTCGAGCACCGTGTGGTTCGACGGCACCACGCGGCGGGCGGCGCGGCGGCGCCACGAGAGGTACTCGTTGGTGATCATCCGGCGGACGTAGGTGGGCGGCGAATCGATCTTCGACCAGCGTTCCTGCGCGCGCAGGAGCACGTCCTGCACGATGTCCTGCGCCAGGTGCGGGTCGTTGGCGAGGACAGTCGCGTAGCGCAGCAGCCCGTCGAGGCGCTCCGCCACGAACTCGTCGAAACCGGTGGTCACGATCATCAGACGCGCGAGCACCCGGTTTTGATGCTTCGGATCCGGAATGAGTGACGAAGCCGTGGCGGCGGGCTTGACCGGGCGGCCGACTAGGCTGGACGGCATGGCTGTGGCGGTTCGGGTGATTCCCTGTCTCGACGTCGACGCGGGCCGGGTCGTGAAGGGCGTCAACTTCGCCGACCTGCGCGACGCGGGCGACCCGGTGGAGCTCGCGCGGCGGTACGACGCCGAAGGCGCCGACGAGCTGACCTTCCTCGACGTCACCGCGTCCTCCGGGGACCGCGAAACCACCTTCGACGTGGTCCGCCGCACCGCCGAGCAGGTCTTCATCCCGCTGACCGTCGGCGGCGGCGTGCGCTCGACCGACGACGTCAACCGGCTGCTGCGCACGGGCGCGGACAAGGTGAGCATCAACACGGCCGCGATCGCGCGCCCGGAGCTGCTGCGCGAGGCGTCGCGCCGGTTCGGGGCGCAGTGCGTCGTGCTGTCCGTCGACGCGCGGCGGGTGCCGGAAGGCAGCGAACCGACCGCGTCCGGCTTCGAGGTGACCACGCACGGCGGCCGGCGCGGCACCGGCATCGACGCGGTGGAGTGGGCCGCGCGCGGCGAGGAACTCGGCGTCGGCGAGGTGCTGCTCAACTCGATGGACGCGGACGGCACCAAAACCGGCTTCGACCTCGAGCTGATCGGCCTGGTCCGCAAGGCGGTCCGGGTCCCGGTGATCGCCAGCGGCGGCGCGGGCGCGACCGAGCACTTCCTGCCCGCCGTGGAAGCCGGCGCGGACGCGGTGCTCGCGGCGAGCGTATTCCACTTCGGACAGTTGACGATCGGCGACGTGAAGGGCGCGCTGCGCACCGGAGGGGTGGTCGTGCGATGAGCCTCGCGCCGGAAATCTCCGCTCGGCTGAAGCGCAACGCGGACGGCCTGATCGCCGCGGTCGTGGTGGACCACGCGACGTCCGACGTGCTGATGATGGCCTGGATGAACGACGACGCGCTGGAATCCACGCTGACCACCCGCCGCGGCACGTACTGGTCGCGCAGCAGGCAGGAACTGTGGGTGAAGGGCGAGACCTCGGGGCACGTCCAGCACGTCCGCGAAGTCCGCATCGACTGCGACGGCGACACCGTGCTGCTGCGGGTGGACCAGACCGGCCCGGCGTGCCACACCGGAACGCACACGTGCTTCGACACCGGCGACCGCCTGCTGCTCGCGGACGAGAGCGCCGCGTGACCGTCGTCGCGAACGTGCTGATCGGGCTGGTCGCCCTGATCCACCTGTACATCGTGGTGCTGGAGATGGCCCTGTGGACCACGCCGAGGGCGCGCGCGGCGTTCGGCACCACCGAGGAATTCGCCCGCGAGAGCAAGACGCTGGCGGCGAACCAGGGGCTGTACAACGGATTCCTGGCCGCCGCGCTGATCTGGGGCCTCATCGCCGCGGACCCGGCGGGCTTCCAGCTGAAGCTGTACGGCCTGGCGTGCGTGATCGTGGCCGGTCTGTACGGGGCCGTGACGTCTTCGAAGCGGATCCTGCTCGTGCAGGTGCTGCCCGGCGGGCTCGCGCTGCTCTTCCTGCTGCTGTCGCGCTGAGCCTCACGAGGGCGGTTGAGGCTGGCGGGGAGGTTGTGAGTGGCAATCCCGGTTCTAACCGTGATCAGCACTCACGAGGGCTGCTAGTCGATGTCCCCGGTGAGATAACGCTGCAAAGTCGGCGCCACCGCCGCGATCAGGGTGTCCGCCTCCGCCTCCACCATCGGCGGGAACCGGGCCACGTACCGGACCAGTCCCATCCCCACCAGCTGCGAAGCGCACAACGCCACCCGCAGTTCGCGCCGGTCGCCGCCCAGGTCGCTCAGCAGGCTGGTGAAGAACTGCAGGAAGAACTCGCGCAGCACGGTGCTCGCCGCTTCGTGTCCGGCGATGCTGCGGATCAGCGCCTGGAACGTGTCGCCGCCCGCGCCGTCCCAGCGGGTCAGGAAGGTGCGCGCGATCCGGACGCCCAGTTCGTCGACCGGGCCGTCGCGCAGGACCGTGACCAGTTCCGCCGGTTCGAACGGCAGCTTCAGCACCGCTTGCGCGAACAGGCCCTCCTTGCCGCCGAACCAGTGGTTGACCATGGCCGCGTCGACGCCGGCGCGCGCGGCGATCGAGCGGACCGTCGCGCGTTCGTAGCCGTTCTCGGCGAACACCGCGCGGGCGGCTTCGAGCAGCACCGCGCGGGTGTCCTGACCAGCGGGGCGGCGGCCGCGGCGGCGCGAGGTAGTGTCTTCGGTGCTCACCGGACCATCTTGACCGGTGGCCGCCTCGAATTCAACAGTCATTGAATTGAGAGCCCGCTGACCGGCTGACCCGGCCGTAGCGGCACAATGAGGCGCATGGTCAGCTCAGCAGCCACGTCCCCGGCCGGGCCCGGCCCGGTCAGCCCGTCCCGCGCCGAGTTCCGCGCGCTGGCCGAGAGCCGCCGCGTGATCCCGGTGGTGCGCCGGGTGCTCGCCGACGGCGAGACCCCGCTGGGGATCTACCGGAAGCTCGCCGCCGACCGGCCCGGCACGTTCCTCTTCGAATCGGCCGAGAACGGGAAGTCGTGGTCGCGCTGGTCGTTCGTCGGCGTGCGCAGCCCGGCCGCGCTGACCGTGCGCGACGGCAAGGCGGTCTGGACCGGCACCCCGCCGGACAACCTGCCGGCCGAGGGCGACCCGCTGCAGGTGCTGCGCGCGACCGTCGAGGCGCTGCACACCGAACCGCTGCCCGGCCTGCCCCCGCTGACCGGCGGGATGGTCGGCTACCTCGGCTACGATTCCGTGCGCTGGCTGGAAAAGCTGCCCGAGCTGGCCGAACGGGACCTCGACATCCCCGAGCTGACCATGCTGCTCGCCACCGATCTCGCCGCGTTCGACCACCACGAGGGCACCGTCACGCTGATCGCCAACGCGGTCAACTGGGACGACTCCGCCGAACGCGTGGACGCCGCCTACGACGACGCGCTGGCCCGGCTGTCGGCGATGACCGAGCAGCTGCGGGTGCCCGCGCCGCCGACGGTCGCGACGTTCGACCGGCCCGCGCCGGAGTTCCGCCGCCACCGCAGCAAGGAGGACTTCCACGCGGCCGTCGACAAGGCGGTCGAGGCGATCAAGGCCGGCGAAGCGTTCCAGGTCGTGCCGTCGCAACGGTTCGAGATCGAGACCGGGGCCGACGCGCTCGACGTGTACCGCGTGCTCCGCACCTCCAATCCGAGCCCGTACATGTACCTGCTGCGGCTGGAGGGCTTCGACATCGTCGGCTCCAGCCCGGAATCGCTGGTGACCGTCCGCGACGGCCGCGCCACCACGCATCCCATCGCGGGCACCCGCTGGCGCGGCGCGGACCCGGAGGAGGACGCGCAGCTGGCCAAGGACCTGCTCGCGGACGAGAAGGAGCGCGCCGAGCACCTGATGCTCGTCGACCTCGGCCGCAACGACCTCGGCAAGGTCTGCAAACCGGGCACCGTGCACGTGGTCGACTTCTTCCAGATCGAGCGCTACAGCCACGTCATGCACATCGTGTCCACGGTGACCGGCGAGCTGAAAGACGACGCCACTGCGTTCGACGCGGTCGCGGCCTGCTTCCCGGCGGGCACCCTTTCCGGCGCGCCGAAGGTCCGGGCGATGCAGCTGATCGAGGAGCTGGAACCGGTGCGCCGCGCGCTGTACGGCGGCGTGGTCGGCTACCTGGACTTCGCCGGCGACGCGGACACGGCGATCGCCATCCGCACCGCGCTGATGCGCGACGGGACCGCGTACGTGCAGGCGGGCGGCGGCGTGGTCGCGGACTCGGTCCCGGACTACGAGGACACCGAATCGCTCAACAAGGCCCGCACCGTGCTGTCCGCGATCGCCGCGGCGGGCACGATGATCCCGGCGGGGGAGCTGGACCCGGCTGAGGACGCGGCCGGTGTCTGAGCGGTCCGGGGAGGCGGAACCGGCGCGAAGCGCGGAAGCCGCCGGGAAGTCGCCGGACGCGGAGGAATCCGCTGCCGCGGCACCGGCGGACAACGGGAAAGCGCGCCGTCCACTGTGGACGATCATCCTCGCGCTCCTGCTCGGCGCGCTGGCGCTGTGGGGCGCGTCCCGGATGGTGTGGTTCGCCGAATTCCGCGACGAGGGCGTGCGCGGCACCGTCCTGCACACCGTACTCGGCGAACAGCGCGCCACCGCGCTCGTGCCGCTCGCGATCCTCGCGCTGGCGGGCGTCGCCGGGGCTGTCGCGACCGGCGGCTGGCTGCGCCGGGTGCTCGGGATCGTGCTGGTGCTCGCCGGTGCGGCGGGCGTCTGGACGGGCGTCGACGGGATCAAGTTCGGCGGGTTCGCGCCCGGGCTGCCCGGCACGGAAATCGTGCTCGGCCACCTGCTCGCGGTGCTGGGCGGAATTCTCGTCGCGCTCGGCGGGTTGGCAGCGATCAAGTGGGCGGGCGCCGCGCGCAAGCTCGGGGCCCGTTACGCCGCGCCGGGGGCCAGGGCCGCGCGCAAGGATCCGGACACCGAGCTGTGGGAGGCGCTGTCGGAGGGGGACGACCCGACCGACGGCGGGGATCCGCGGCGCTGAGCAACCCGGAACCGGCCGGTCATCGAGCGGGGGTTAGCATCGTTTCGGCGGGAAGGGGAAGGTTTTTGTGAGCGAGCTTGCGAGTGGACCCAGGAGTGCGGCAGCGAGTAGGGGCGTCCGATGAGCGTGCTCGAAGACATCGTCGCCGGCGTGCGCGAGGACCTCGCGCAGCGGGAATCCGCGCTGCCGTTCGACGAACTGAAGGCCAGGGCGGCCAAGGCCGCGCCGCCGCGTGACGTGATGGCGGCCCTGCGCGAATCCGGCATCGGCGTGATCGCCGAGGTGAAGCGGCGCAGCCCGTCCAAGGGCGAGCTGGCCGCGATCCCCGACCCGGCCGCGCTGGCCCGCGACTACGAGGACGCCGGCGCGCGCGTGATCAGCGTGCTCACCGAGCAGCGCCGCTTCGGCGGCTCGCTCGCCGACCTCGACGCGGTGCGCGCCGCGGTCGACATTCCCGTGCTGCGCAAGGACTTCATCGTCAGCCCGTACCAGGTGCACGAGGCCCGGCTGCACGGCGCGGACATGGTCCTGCTGATCGTCGCCGCGCTGGAGCAGAACGCGCTCGCCGCGCTGCTCGACCGCGTCGAATCGCTCGGCATGACCGCGCTCGTGGAGATCCACAACGCCGAGGAGGCCGACCGCGCGCTCGAAGCGGGCGCGAAGGTCATCGGCGTCAACGCGCGCAACCTGCACACCCTCGAAGTGGACCGCGACGTGTTCTCCCGCCTCGCGCCCGGCCTGCCGATGGACGTGTTCAAGGTCGCCGAGTCCGGCGTCCGCGGCCCCGGCGACCTGATGTCCTACGCCGGGCACGGCGCGGACGCGGTGCTGGTCGGCGAGGGCCTGGTGGCCTCCGGCGACCCGAAGGGCGCGGTCGTCAAGCTCGTCACCGCCGGTTCGCACCCCGCCTGCCCGAGGCCGTCGCGGTGACCGAGCGCGGCAAGCACGATCCGGACGAACGCGGCTACTACGGCCCGTACGGCGGCCGGTTCATGCCGGAGGCGCTGATCGGCGTGGTCGACGAGGTCGCGGCGGAGTACGAGAAGGCCCGCCACGACCCTGAATTCACCGCCGAGCTGAACCGGCTGCTCACCGAGTACGCGGGCCGTCCGTCGCTGCTGACCGAGGCCAAGCGGTTCGGCGAGCACGCCGGCGGCGCGCGGGTGTTCCTCAAGCGCGAGGACCTCAACCACACCGGTTCGCACAAGATCAACAACGTGCTGGGCCAGGCGCTGCTCACGGTGCGGATGGGCAAGAAGCGCGTCATCGCGGAGACCGGCGCGGGCCAGCACGGCGTCGCGACGGCCACCGCGTGCGCACTGCTCGGCCTCGACTGCGTCGTGTACATGGGCGAGGTCGACACCGAACGGCAGTCGCTGAACGTCGCGCGGATGAAGCTGCTCGGCGCCGAGGTCGTGCCGGTGAAAACCGGGTCGCGCACGCTCAAGGACGCGATCAACGAGGCGCTGCGCGACTGGGTCACCAACGCCGACACCACGCACTACCTCTTCGGCACCGCCGCCGGCCCGTCGCCGTTCCCGATGATGGTGCGCAATTTCCACCACGTCATCGGCGAGGAGGCGCGGACGCAGATCCTGGAGAAGGCCGGCCGGCTGCCGGACGTCGTCGCGGCGTGCGTCGGCGGCGGGTCCAACGCGATCGGCATCTTCTCCGGTTTCTACGACGACCCGTCGGTGCGGCTGGTCGGCCTCGAGCCGGGCGGCGAGGGCATCGAGGGCAACCGGCACGGCGCGACGCTCACCAAGGGCAGCCCGGGCAACCTGCACGGCGCGATGTCGTACCTGCTGCAGGACGAAGACGGCCAGACGGTCGAATCGCATTCGATCTCGGCGGGCCTCGACTACCCGGGCGTCGGCCCGGAGCACGCGTGGCTCAAGGACTCCGGCCGCGCCGAGTACCGCCCGGTCACCGACGCGGCGGCGATGGACGCGTTCCGGCTGCTGTCGCGCACCGAGGGCATCATCCCGGCGATCGAATCGGCGCACGCGCTCGCCGGGGCCCTGGAACTGGGCCGCGAGCTGGGCCCGGAGGGGCTGATCGTGGTCAACCTGTCCGGCCGGGGCGACAAGGACATGGACACCGCGGCCCGCTGGTTCGGGCTCGTGGACGGGGAGGGCAAGTGAGCGGCCTCGACGAGCTGTTCGCGGCGACGCGGGCGGAACACCGGGCCGCGCTGGTCGGCTACCTGCCCGCCGGCTTCCCGTCCGTGGACGGTTCGAAAGACCTGCTGGCCGCGACCCTCGACGGCGGAGCGGACCTGGTCGAGGTCGGCGTCCCGTACTCCGACCCGGTCATGGACGGCCCCACCATCCAGGCGGCCGCCGAAGCGGCGCTGGCCAGCGGATTCCGGCTGAAGCAGCTGTTCGAGGTCGTGGAATCGGTCTCCGCGCGCGGCGGCCGCGCTGTGGTGATGACGTACTGGAACCCGGTGCACCGCTACGGGGTGGACGCGTTCGCCCGCGACCTGGCCGCGGCCGGGGGCCTGGGCTTGATCACGCCGGACCTGATCCCGGACGAGGCCGACGAGTGGATCGCCGCGTCCGAGACGCACGGACTGGACCGGATCTTCCTGGTCGCGCCGTCGTCGTCGGAGGAACGCCTGGCGAAGACCACGGCGGCGTCGTCGGGCTTCGTGTACGCGACCGCGGTGATGGGCGTGACGGGCGCCCGCGACGCGGTGGGCGTGCACGCGGAGGACCTGGTGCGGCGGACCCGCGAGCACACGGAGCTGCCGATCGGCGTGGGCCTCGGAGTGCGGTCGCGCGAGCAGGCCGCGCAGGTGGCCGGGTTCGCGGACGCGGTGATCGTCGGATCGGCACTGGTCACCGCTGCGGCGAACGGTCCGGACGGCGTGGCGAAGCTGGCTGCGGAGCTGGCGAAGGGCGTGCGCGAGGCGGTCGCTCCGGCCTGATCCCGGGTCGAAGGCCGGAAACTGTCAATGGTCGTTCGTACTCTCTCGGTATGCAGAAGAACCGAGGAGGAGAACGGAGATCATGGCAGACTGGACCCGGCACGAAAGACCGAGCGCAGGCGGAGGTGACCCGTGTTGGCCACACCGACGGGACTTGAGTTCCGAGTCACCGCTCCGCCCGGCGGCTGGACGGTGGAAAGCGTTCTCGAGCTGTCCGACGAGGAACGGGCGCGCAACGTCGTCGAACTGGTCGACGGGGTGTTGCACGTGAGCCCGCTGGCGAGGCTCGAGCACCAGAGGCTGGTCGGCCGGTTGTGGGGTCAGTTGAGTCCCGGAGCCGCACCCCGCTGTGAAGTGCTTCCCGGAGCCAATCTCGTGCTGGGCAACCGGAACGACCGGCTGCTCATCCCCGATCTTGTCGTCAGTACGGCACCCGGCCTCGAAGGGGTCAGCCTCACCGAGAAGCAAGTGCTGCTCGTCGCGGAGATCGAATCGCCCTCGACCAGGGTGCAGGACCGGATTCTCAAGAAGGCCCTCTACGCCGAAGCCCTCATCCCGTACTACCTGCTCGTCGACCCGGAGCAGGAAGCCGCCACCGTCTACGCGCTCTCCGACGGCGAGTACCTGCCGCACGCCAAAAGCGAGGGCGGCGTGCTCACGCTGGCCGAACCGTTCCCCGCGGAGCTGGATCTGCGCGGGTGAGCGGCCAGTTGTACGCATCGTGTACGCCGTCCGCGCACAGTGCGGCGCATGGCTTTCGACATCGGACAGGTTCCCCGGAGGACGTTCCTGCGCGGGGCGGCCGGCGTGAGCGCTGCCGCGGCGGCGGGGCTCGTGCTGCCCGGCTTCGCGGACGCCGCGGACGCACCGCGCGTCTACAGCTGTGCGGAATGGGGTGCGCGGCCGCCCGCTGATCCGCTCACCACGCTCGACCATCCCGCCGATCGCGTGCTCATCCACCACATCGACTGCCCCAACAGCACCGACTATTCGCTCGAGCACGCGTTCCAGGTCGCGCGCGACGACCAGGCCGACCACATCGACAACAACGGCTGGTCCGACACCGGCCAGCACTTCACGGTCTCGCGCGGCGGCTACCGCCTCGAAGGACGGCACGGCAGCCTGGACGCGTTGCGCAGCGGGAAAAAGATCGTCCGCGCGGCGCATTGCCCCGGCCAGAACGACAACGCGATCGGCATCGAGAACGAGGGCACCTACATGCAGGTCGCCCCGCCGAAGGCGCAGTTCGATTCGCTGGTGGTGTTCGTGGCGTACGTGTGCCGCCAGTACGGCATCCCGGTGAAGGAGATCAAGGGACACCGCGACTTCTACAACACGGACTGCCCGGGCGACAAGCTGTACGCGATGCTGCCCGAGCTGCAGTCGAGGGTGGCGGCGTTGCTTCGTTGACCGGGTTCAGTGCAGGAAACGCATGGCCTGGCACAGTTCCGCGGGTTCCAGCGATCCCAGCTCGGCCACCTCGGCGCGGCGCACGTCCGCCAACGTGGTGGCCAGCTGGGGTCCGAACGCGGCCCGCAGCACGTCGTCAGCCTCGAAAGCGTCGACCGCCTCCGCCAACGATTCCGGCAACCTCGCGACGCCAGCCGCCGCGGCGTCCGCGGGGGAGAGCGATCCCGGGTCCACGCCGACCGGTTCCGGCAGGCGCGCCTCCGCGTCGATGCCCGCCTGTCCGGCGAACAGCAGTCCGGCTACCACCAGATACGGGTTCGCGGTGAGGTCGAAGCACTTCACCTCCAGATTCGCCGCGGTGTCCCGCTGCCCGGCCGCGCCGCGGACCAACCGCAGCGGCGCTTCCCGGTTTTCCAGCCCCCACGCGGTGAACACGCCTGCCCAATGGTGCGGTTCCAAGCGCAGATAGCTGACCGCCGACGGCGCGCCGACCGCCAGCAACGCGGGCAGCCGCCGGAAAATCCCCGCACCGAAGGATTCCGCGGCCGAAGTCAGCCCGAACGGCCCAGTGCCGCCCGAGCACAGGTTCCGCCGGTCGTCCCAGAGGCTCAGGTGCACGTGCCCGCCGTTGCCGACGCCGCCGGGCTCGAACTTCGGCGTGAACGACGCGCGCAGTCCGTGCTCGGCGGTCACCGTGCGGACCGTTTCCCTTGTCAGCACTGCCAAATCGGCTGCCCGCACCGGATCCGTGGCGGCGATCGACAGCTCGAACTGGCCCGCCGCGTACTCCGGATGGATCTGTTCCACCTCCACCCCGCGACGATCCAAAGTGGACACAAGCGCGCGGAGGTACTCGTGGTTCGCGCTCAGCCGCGAGTATCCGTAGGCCGGGCCGGGCAGCGGGACCCCGTCCGCGTCGGTCGCGATCCACTCCAGTTCGAACGCCATCCGCGCGGTCAGCCCGCGCTCGGCGAGTCGGGCCACCGCGGTCGCGGCGAGCGCGCGGCTGTCCTGCGGGTGCGGCTGTCCGTCCTGGTCGTAGCGCCACGCCGGGGCCCACGCCCAGCCGGGTTGCCCGGCGAGAACGGCGAGCGCGTCGAGGTCGGGGTGCAGCCGCAGGTCGCCGACGGGGCCGAGGGAGTGCTCGCCGCTCGCGATGCTGTCGGTACCGAGGAAGAAATCGAACGAGTTGGACGCGCCGACGCCCCACGCGGCCGCCTTCGCCAGCCTCGCCACCGGCACCGCTTTGACCCGCGAAATCCCGGAGTTGTCCACGAAACTCAGCGCGACCAGCTCGACGCCCGCCTGCTCCATCCGGCTGGCGGCGGCAGCGCCGAGTTCCGCGAGCTGGTCGCGGTCGAGTCCCGAAGGGATGGATGGCAAGGCGCGCTCCTTCACTGGACGAGGTTTAGCCGGTCGGCGCTGGTTGTTCCCGGCGCCTCGGATGTTCACTGGGTACTCCGCGGGGAACGGAGCGCTTCCGTGTCCGGAAACCGTCCCGAATTACGGCGCACCTTGTCAGTCTGGCAGGCCGTCGCGCTCATGGCACCCAGCATGGCCGCGAACATCAATCCACAGCAAACCGCCGCGGACCAGCACGCCGAATCGGTCTACGCGCTCGTCGGCGCGACCCTCGGCCCGCGCGCGGGCGTCGTGGCCGGTATCGGCCTTCTCGGCACGTACACCTTCTACGCCGTGGTCACCAGTTCCGCCGCAGGCGTTCTCGGCACGGCGTTTCTGACGCAGGTCGGAATCTGGCCGCATCCGCCGTCGTGGGGACCGTTCGCGCTCACCGCGGTCGCGCTGTTCGGCAGCGTCCGGCTGCTCGCCGGCGACGCCCCAGCGGCCACTTCACGCTGCAGGTTTTCGCGCCGGATACCGGAGTCTCCGGCCTCTTCCTCGGCGCGGTGTTCGGTTTCCTGTCGTTCGCCGGTTTCGAGGCCGCCGCGACGCTGGGCGAGAGATCCGAGACCCGCGCCGCAACATCCCGCGCGCGATTCTCGGCCGCGACGCCTTCGACGGACGCGGCATCGGCCGGATCTTCGCCCAGGGCACACCCGCCGTCGCCGTCACGATGGTCGCCCTCGCGGCCGCGCTGATCATCCTGCTGTGCGCGGTGTTCTTCGACGCGACCGCAGAAGACACCTTCGCCTGGGCAGGATCGATCGGCACCTTGATCCTGTTGGTGAGATACCTGCTCACCACGCTCGGCGCCCGGATTCGCCCGTAGGGTGGGGGAGAGGCTTGCTGAGGGAGACAGATGACCGGACTGCTGGATTTCGTCGCGGACCTGCCGTTGGTCGACCACCATTGCCACGGCGTGCGCACAGGTGGCCTCGACCGCGATGGGTTCGAGCGGATGCTTACCGAGGCGGACACCGTGTCGCCGCTCGGGACGTCGTTGTTCGATTCGCTGATCGGCCTCGCCGTGCGCGAGCGCTGCGCGCCGGTCCTCGATCTGCCGAAGCACGCTCCGGCCGACGACTATCTCGCGCGCCGTAAAGAACTCGGCGCACAAGAGGTCAACCGGCGATTCCTGCGCGGCACCGGCAGCACGGATTACTTGCTGGACGGCGGTTTCCTCCCCGAAGCCCTCACCGCCACGCAAGACTTCGCCGAGCTGGCCGACGCCCGCGCGCACGACATCGTCCGGCTGGAACAGGTCGCCGAGGACGTCATTCGCGGCACCACCGCCGCACGGTTCGCTCAGGACTTCGCCGCGGAGCTTGACCGCCGCACCTCGAATGCGGTGGGCGTGAAGTCGATCGCGGCTTACCGGGTCGGGCTGGAATTGTCCGGGGAACGTCCGGCTCCCGCCGAGGTCGAAGCCGCGGCCGGGCGGTGGCTGGCGCGGGTCGAGGCGGGCGAACCGGTCCGGCTGGCTGACGAGGTACTGCATCGCCACCTGATCTGGGCGGGGATCGACCGGCGGCTGCCGGTGCAGTTCCACGTCGGCTACGGGGACTCCGACGTCGACCTCCATCGCTGCGATCCCTTGCGGCTCACCGGTTTCCTGCGCGCGACCCGCGAAACCGGCGTCCCGGTCCTGCTGCTGCACAACTACCCGTTCCACCGCAACGCCGCCTACCTCGCGCAGGTCTTCGAGCACGTCTTCGTCGACGTCGGCCTCATCACGCACAACGCGGGCTTCCGCGCGCCCGCGATCCTGGCCGAGACGCTGGAGCTGGCGCCGTTCGGAAAGCTGCTGTTCTCGACCGACGCGTTCGGCCTGGCCGAGCTGTACCACCTGGGCACCGCGCTGTTCCGGCAAGGGCTGTCGGACTTCCTGCGCGCCGCGCTCGCCGCCGACGCACTGTCCGAAGTGGACGCGGTCCGGCTGGCTCGCTTGGCCGGACACGAAAACGCGGCCCGGATCTACCGGCTGGAGCGGAAATGAACGACCTCGTCGAGGCCTGGCGCGCCGCGCTGGCCGAGGAACTGCCCGCGGCGGTCGAACTGCGCCATCGGATTCACGCCGACCCGCGCGCGTCCGGCGACGAGGACGACACCGCCCGGCTCGTGGCCGCGGCGCTCGGCGAGGGCGAACGGGTCGCGAAAACCGGACGGCTGATCGAAATCTCCGCACCGCACCCAGGCCCGGCGGTAGCTCTGCGCGCCGAGCTGGACGCACTCCCGGTAATAGAGCGCACCGGGGCCGGATGGGCGGCGAAGACCGGTCTGATGCACGCCTGCGGCCACGACGTCCACCTCGCCGCGCTGACCGCGGTCTGCCGAGCCGCGCGCCGGGTGGAAGTCCCGCGTCCGCTGTATGCGATCTTGCAGCCGCGCGAGGAAACGTCGCCGTCCGGAGCGCTGGACCTGGTCGAATCGGGCATTCTGGAAGAGCGCGGCATCGACACCGTGATCGGCGCGCACGTCCAGCCGCGGCTTCCGTACGGCGTCGTCTCGGCCGCGCCCGGGCCGGTGAACGCGTCGACCGACGAGTTCGAGGTCGTCCTGCACGGCCAGGGCGGGCACGCCGGGTATCCGCACCTCCTGCACGACCCGGTGCTGGCGCTCAGCCACCTCGTGGTGAGTCTCCAGCAGATCGCGAGCCGCCGGATCGACCCGATGCACGGCGCGGTCTGCACGATCGGCCGGGTGAGCGCGGGCACGGCGGCGAACATCGTGCCGAACACGGCGTCCGCGTTCGGTTCGCTGCGGCTGATGCGCGCGAGCGACCGCGAACGCGCCCTGGAGGCCCTCGACGAGATCGTGCACGCCACCGCCCGCGCCTACGGCTGCACCGCCGACCTGCGGATCAGCCCGTGCGAACCCGTCCTGGTCAACGATCCGGCGCTGGCCGCCGCCGCGCGGACCTGGCTGGAACGCGGAGGCGCGGACGTCGACGTCGATTTCCGGTCCTTCGGCGCGGACGATTTCGCGCATTACTGCGGCGACGGCGTCCGCGGCCTGATGCTTTTCGTCGGCCTCGGCGAGACCGCGGGCGCGCCCAGCCTGCACGGCGAAACGTTCCTGCCCGAGGACTCCGCGGTCGGCCAGGTCGCGGACGCGCTGCTCGCCGGGTACCTCGCCGCGGCCTCCGACCAGGAGTATCCGGGCTGACCGGCGGCGGCCGTGACCGGTCCGTGACCGGGTCTTGACCCAGGGTTCCGCGGCACCGGGACCACGACCGGGGCCCGACGCGCTACGGTGGCCGCGTGTACTCCGCAGCATTCCTGGCCACGATCCCGAGCCCCGACCAAGGCGTCTGGCACCTGGGCCCGATCCCGATCCGGGCGTACGCGCTCTGCATCATCGCCGGCATCATCGTCGCGATCTGGTGGGGCGAGCGGCGCTGGGAAGCGCGGGGCGGCACCAAGGGCACCGTCCTCGACGTCGCGGTGTTCGCGGTGCCGTTCGGCCTGGTCGGCGGCCGGCTCTACCACGTCATCACCGATCCCGAGCTGTACTTCACCGAGGGCAAGAACCCCTGGAACGCCTTCGCCATCTGGGACGGCGGACTCGGCATCTGGGGCGCGGTCGCGCTCGGCGCGGTCGGCGCGCTGATCGCCTGCCGCCGCCGCGGGATCCCGCTGCCCGCGATGGCCGACGCGATCGCGCCCGGCATCATCGTCGCGCAGGCGATCGGCCGCCTCGGCAACTACTTCAACCAGGAGCTGTACGGCGCGCACACCGACCTGCCGTGGGGCCTGGAGATCTACCAGCGCTTCAACCCGGAGACCGGGGCCCCGGACGCTCTCGGCGGCATCGCGACCGGGCACATCCCGCTGCCGGAAAGCCCGGTGCACCCGACCTTCCTGTACGAGCTGGTCTGGAACCTGCTCGTCGCGCTGCTCGTGGTGTGGGCGGACCGCAAGTTCAAGCTTGGCCACGGCCGCGCGTTCGCGCTCTACGTCGCGGGCTACACCGTCGGCCGCTGCTGGATCGAGCTGATGCGCACCGACACCGCCAACCACATCCTCGGCCTGCGGGTCAACGTGTGGACCTCGATCCTGCTGTTCCTCGGCGCGATGGCGTACTTCATCGTCGCGGCCAACCGCGGTCCGCGCGAGGCCCCGGAAACGTTGCGCAGCAAGGGAGACGAGCGGGACGCCGTCGAGTCCACTTCGGACGAAACGGCGGAGAAGCCGGAGCCCGGCGAGAACACGGTGGACGCCGGGTCTTCCTCGGGGGAGAACGGCAACCCCGAGAAATCCTGAGCAACGCTCGGCACATGAGGCCTCGCCCGGGTTGGGCGGGGCCTCATTTCTGTGCGGGCGGCGGAAAGTCCGTGAAGGGAACCCGGAGAGGGTGTTGCGGAACCTGGGTGGTTAGTCGTTGATGTCTACGCCCGCCGGATCCCGGTCAGGATCCGGCGGGCTACGGGGCGGTCCTGCACCGCCGCGGACGCACCCGCTAGACGCACACCCGGCCCGATGATCATCACACCACGTCGGCTACCGCAGTCGACCCACCGAGGCGATCACCGGGTTCCGCAACACCCTCTGCGGGACAGATTTCCCTTCACGGACTTCCGCGGGCTTCAGCCGAGGAAGGAACCGCCGAAGTAGTCGTCGTCATCGCCGGGGTCCGGTCGCCGGGTACGGCGACCGGACGAGGGCGGCGGCTGCGGTGCGGACCGCTTCGGCCGGTCGCCCCGGTCGGCGAGGGGATCGGCGAAATCGTCCTCCGGCTCGGGTTCCGGGGCGCGATGCCGCGGCGGCGCGGGAGGAGCGGGCGGTTCCTCGCGCGGCGGAGCGGGCGGGGGAGGCGGCGTCCGGTCGGCGAGCGGATTGTCGTTCGAGTACTCGTCGGGCTCCGGAGCGGGCGGCGGCGGGGGCAGCGGCCGGGAGCTGCTCGCCAGCGGGTCCGCGGCGGAGAAGCCGGCGGGCTTGTCCGGCGAGTCCGGATAGGTCGCCCGTCCGGTGTCCGCCAACGGGTTCCCGGCCCCGCCGGTGCGGGCCTCGAGGATTTCCTCGGGGCTCTGGCCCTCCTCCAGTTCCTGGAGGATCTCCTTGGCCTCGCTGAGTTTCTCGTCGGCGAGCGCGCGGACCTCGGGGTCGGCGAAGGCCCGGCCCGCGGCGACGTCCTCCCAGGAGAATTCGCCCGCGTCGACCTTCCGCTTGATCAGCCGCAGCTGCGCGGGGGCGTCCGGACGCGAGGCGGCCCGCTTGATCGCCTCGACCCGCTCCGGAGTGTCGGTTTTGGGCAGCGGGCGGAGCTTGATCTTCTCCAGGTCCTTCAGCAGCTGCTGGGACTTGCGGACCGTCCGGTCGAGCGCGGCCTCGGCCTCCCGCAGCTCCGGCGTCTTCCACGAATCGTCCGCGGTGACGGGATGGGACATCTCGGCAGTTCCTCCTTAGTCGATGCGGCCGTGGATCCGGCCGCTCGCCGAGCGACGGGGCGGATGGGACGGCGGATGGTTCGCGGGCGGGTGGCTCGGCTGCTGCGGCGGATGGCTGGGCTGCTGCGGCGGCTGGTGGTTCTGCTGGTTCTGCGGGGGCTGGTGCTGCGGACCGTCCGGCTGGGACCGCTGGCCCTGCCCGCGTTCGCCGTCCCCCGGCGAACGGTCGCGTTCGTCGCCGGAGCGGCGGTCGCCGGTGTCGCCGGAAGTCCGGTCGCCTTCGTCGTCGCCGCCTTCGCGCGAGCGCCGGTTCTCCGCGTGCGCCTCGCGCGACTCGTTGACGCCGTCCTTGCCCGCCTGCACGGCGTCCTTGGCGTCCTGGCCGATGCCCTTGGCGTTGTCCTTGATGTCGCCGACGTCGCCGCCGATGTTCTTCGCGATGTCGACCAGATCCCCGATGCTGCCGACGTCCTTGATCTTCTGCAGCTGCGACCCGATGTCCTTGATCGAGTTCCAGATGTCCTGGACCCGCGTGATGATGTCCTGGATCATCTCGATGATCGAGATCAGCGCGTTGATCAGCGGGATCAGCTCGGACAGCGCGGTGATCGCGTCGGCGATCCAGCCCGCGATCGGGACGCACGCCTCGGCGGCCATCACCAGCAGCCGGTCGATCAGGCTCTTCAGCAGGTCGAGCGCCTTGGCCGCGAGCTTCTTCGACGTGTCCGACAGCAGGTCGAAGCCCTTGGCGATCAGCGACGCGATCCCGGCCTCGGCGGCGAGCCCGGCCCGCCATCCGGCCTGCACGTACGCCTTGTGCTCCAAGGAAGCCATGCCGTGCCAGGAATCGCTGACGATCTTCTCGTTGGCGACCATCACCTCGGAGAAGGCCTTCATCGCCTCGGAGATGTTGCGCCACGCCTCGGCGTCGGCCGACATCTTCGAGAAGTCGCCGGTGAGCGGTTCGATGAACTGCTGGGTGAGCGTGGTGCCGGTGAACTTCTGATACACCCACTCGACGGCCATCACCTCGACGCCGGCGTCCTTCACCAGCGCCTGGACGTCGTCGCCGGAGGTGTCTTCCGGCGGCTGCAGCAGTTCGACGATCGAATCGCCGCGGTCGAACTCCCCGGCGCTGCCGGGCACCCCGCCGGGCTCGCCGCCCGAAGCGCCGGTGCCGCCTTCTCCGCCGTTGCCGCCGCCCTCGCCGCCCTCGCTGCCGGAGCCGCCTTCGTCGCCGCCTTCGCCACCGGAGCCGCCCTCGTCGCCGCCCCGGCCGCCGCCTTCGTCGCCGCCCTCGTTGCCTCGGTCGCGGCCCCGGCCGTCGCCGCCTTCTTCGCCGCCGTCTCGGCCATCTCGGCCATCCCGCCCGTCTCGGCCGTCGCGCCCGTCGCGGCCCTCCCGGCCGTTGCCGTTGTCCCCGCCGGAGTTGCCGCCGGTGCCGCTCGGATGCGTCTGGTCGTCCCCTCCGGACGGACGGCGTCCGCCCGGACCGGTGCCGGGCTGCTGGCCGCCCGGATGCCCGGGCTGGTTTCCGCCCGGAGGCGGCTGGTTGCCGGGATGACCGGGCTGGTTGCCGCCGGGAGGCGGCTGGTTCCCCGGATGCGGCTGGTTGCCGGGATGCGGCTGGTTTCCGCCCGGGCGGGACGGCGGATGCGTCGTCCCCGTTCCCCCGGGGTGGTGGCCGCCGCCGTGTCCGCCGCCGTGCCGTGCCATGTCTGTTCCCCCTCGTCAGAACCGTGTGGTGCGGATGCGCATCAGGCCGCGCCGCGGCCGGAGTCGATGCCGTCGAACTGGTCGACGAACTGCTGCAGCAGCTGCGCGGAATTGGCGTCGTGGCGCGCGTAGGCCTGCGCCGCCTGCTTGACCCCATCCGACAGCGAGGTGAGCCGCGAGTGTCCGAAGTCGAGCGTGCCGCCATACAGGTTCGCGACCAGCTGCACCACCGGCTGCAGCACCACGAACAGGCCGGTGAACCCGGAGGTGTCGCACGCGGTGGAGCGCATGTAGTCGTTGATCTTGCTGATCTTCTCGTGGAGGCTGTCGAGCACCTCGGCGTACTGGTTCATCGTCTCGACGTCGACTTCTATGCCGGACATGAAAGAAACCGCCCTCCCCGTGAGCTATTCGGTTGCCGAACACTATGGCAACCGACGGTCACCGAGTGTGGGCGGTTCCCGGAAATTGGTGCGATTACCTGGGGAGATCGGGCGAAGGGGACGAAGCGGGCGCATCGACTTCGTCACGCGAGGGGTGCGCCGGGCCGCCCGGGGGCTTATGCTTCGCGGACCGAAGCATCGGGAATCCATCCGGAACTATGTCGTTCCGCGCTGCCGGATCGTTACCGTTCTTCCCCGTTCGGGGAGCTCCGAGGCGCTGCTGGGGTGTTTCCCAGGTGTTAAAGTCGCGCTAACAAGCGGGCCATCGTCGTCCCGTGCGCTCCCCGCGGCCGGTTCGCCGGCCACCGCACGAAACGACGAAGGAGGTCCCTTTTCCATGATCTTCTCCGCCATCCCCGGCAAGCAGGGTCTGTACGACCCGGACACCGAGCAGGATTCCTGCGGCGTCGCCATGGTCGCCGACGTCCAGGGCCGCCGCACGCACGGCATCGTCACCGACGGTCTCGCCGCGCTCACGAACCTCGACCACCGCGGCGCCGCGGGAGCCGAGCCGACGAGCGGCGACGGCGCCGGGATTCTCCTGCAGCTGCCCGACGAACTGCTGCGCGCCGAGGCGGGCTTCCCGTTGCCCGGCCGCGGCGCCTACGCCGCCGGGATCGCGTTCCTGCCCGCCGACGACGAGCAGCGCCGCAAGGCGATCGGCCTCACCGAACGGATCGCCGCCGAAGAAGGGCTCGCCGTCCTCGGCTGGCGCGAGGTCCCGGTGGACACCGACGGCGCGGAAATCGGCCCGACCGCGCGTTCGGTGATGCCGCACTTCGCGATGCTGTTCGTGTCGTCCCCGCACGGCGAAACCGGCCTTGAGCTGGACCGGCTGGCCTTCTGCCTGCGCAAGCGCGTCGAGCACGAAAGCCTCGCGTCCGGCTGCGGCACGTACTTCCCGTCGCTGTCGGCGCGCACGATCGTCTACAAAGGCATGCTCACGCCCGAGCAGCTGCCCCGGTTCTTCCCCGATCTGCGCGATTCCCGGCTCACCAGCGCGATCGCGCTCGTGCACTCCCGGTTCTCCACCAACACTTTCCCGTCGTGGCCGCTCGCGCACCCGTTCCGGTTCGTGGCGCACAACGGCGAGATCAACACGATCCGCGGCAACCGCAACCGCATGCGCGCCCGGGAAGCGCTGCTCGAATCCGACGTGCTCCCGGGCGATCTTTCGCGGCTGTACCCGATCTGCTCGGCCGACGCGTCGGACTCGGCGTCCTTCGACGAGGTGCTGGAGCTGCTCCACCTCGCCGGCCGCTCGCTGCCGCACGCGGTGCTGATGATGATCCCGGAGGCGTGGGAAAACCATCCCACGATGGATCCGGAACGGCGTGCTTTCTACCAGTTCCACGCCAGCCTGATGGAACCGTGGGACGGTCCGGCGTGCGTCACCTTCACCGACGGCACGCTCGTCGGCGCGGTGCTCGACCGCAACGGCCTGCGCCCGGCGCGCTGGTGGCGCACCGCCGACGACCGCGTGGTGCTGGCCAGCGAGGCCGGAGTCCTCGACGTGGCACCGGAAAACGTCGTCGCGAAGGGCAGGCTGCGGCCGGGCCGGATGTTCCTCGTGGACACCGCGGCGGGCCGGATCGTGGACGACGAAGAGGTCAAGTCCGCGCTCGCGCGCAAACAGGCCTACAGCGACTGGCTGCACGCCGGGCTGCTGAAGATCGCCGAGCTGCCCGACCGCGACCACGTGGTGCAGAGCCACGATTCGGTGCTGCGCCGCCAGCTCGCTTTCGGCTACACCGAAGAAGAACTGAAGATCCTGCTCGCGCCGATGGCCGCCAACGGGGCCGAGCCGATCGGGTCGATGGGGTCGGACACCCCGGTCGCCGTGCTCTCCAAGCGGTCGCGGCTGCTGTACGACTACTTCAAGCAGAACTTCGCGCAGGTGACCAATCCGCCGCTGGACGCGATCCGCGAGGAGCTGGTCACGTCGATGAGCCGGATCATGGGACCGGAGCGCAATCTGCTCGCGCCCGGGCCCGCGTCGTGCCGGCACCTGAACCTGCCGTACCCGGTGATCGACAACGACGAGCTGGCCAAGCTCATCCACATCAACGACGACGGCGACCTGCCCGGTTTCGCCTGCAGCGTCCTTTCCGGACTGTACGAAGTGGACGGCGGGGCGGACGCGCTGGCGGCGGCGCTCGAGCGGGTGCGCCGCGACGCGTCCGAGGCGATCGCGGCGGGCGCGCGCACGCTGGTGCTGTCCGACCGCGATTCCGACCACCGGATGGCGCCGATCCCGTCGCTGCTGCTGGTTTCCGCGGTGCACCACCACCTGGTGCGCACCAAGGAGCGGCTGCGCGTCGCGCTGGTCGTGGAGACCGGCGACGCCCGCGAGGTGCACCACATCGCGCTGCTGCTCGGCTACGGCGCGGCGGCGGTGAACCCGTACCTTGCCTTCGAAACCATCGAAGACATGATCAGCCAGGGCGCGATCACCGGCATCGAGCCGGCGAAGGCGATCCGCAGCTACGTGCAGGCGCTCGTCAAGGGCGTCCTGAAGATCATGTCCAAAATGGGCATCTCGACAGTCGGCGCGTACACCGCGGCGCAGGTGTTCGAAGCCCTTGGCCTGAGCCAGGAACTGCTCGACGAGTACTTCACCGGGACGTCGTCGAAGCTCGGCGGCGTCGGGCTGGACGTGCTCGCCGAAGAGGTCGCGGTGCGGCACCGCCGGGCGTACCCGGACAACCCGACCGACCGGGTCCACCGCGGGCTCGACACCGGCGGCGAGTACGCGTACCGCCGCGAGGGCGAGCTGCACCTGTTCACGCCGGAGACGGTGTTCCTGCTGCAGCACGCGTCGAAGACCGGACGCGACGAGGTCTACCGCAAGTACACCGAAGAGGTGCACCGGCTCTACCGCGAGGGCGGCACGCTGCGCGGGCTGTTCAAGTTCCGCGAGGGCGCGCGCGAGCCGATCCCGCTGGACGAGGTCGAGCCCGCGTCGGCGATCCTGCGCCGGTTCAACACCGGGGCGATGTCGTACGGCTCGATTTCGGCCGAGGCGCACGAAACCCTCGCCATCGCGATGAACCGCATCGGCGGCCGGTCCAACACCGGCGAGGGCGGCGAGGACCCGGAGCGGCTGTACGACCCGCAGCGGCGCAGCGCGATCAAGCAGGTCGCGTCCGGCCGGTTCGGCGTCACCAGCGAGTACCTCGTCAACGCCGACGACATCCAGATCAAGATGGCGCAGGGCGCGAAACCGGGCGAAGGCGGGCAGCTGCCGCCGAACAAGGTGTACCCGTGGATCGCGCGCACCCGGCATTCGACGCCGGGCGTCGGGCTGATTTCGCCGCCGCCGCACCACGACATCTACTCCATCGAGGACCTGGCGCAGCTGATCCACGACCTCAAGAACGCCAACGAGAAGGCCCGCATCCACGTGAAGCTGGTGTCCTCGCTGGGCGTCGGCACGGTCGCGGCGGGCGTGTCCAAGGCGCACGCGGACGTCGTGCTGATTTCCGGGCACGACGGCGGAACCGGCGCGTCGCCGATGAACTCGCTCAAGCACGCCGGGACGCCGTGGGAGATCGGGCTCGCCGAAACGCAGCAGACGTTGCTGCTCAACGGTTTGCGCGACCGGATCACGGTGCAGGTGGACGGCGCGATGAAGACCGGCCGCGACGTCGTCATCGCGGCGCTGCTCGGCGCCGAGGAATACGGCTTCGCGACCGCGCCGCTCGTCGTGGCGGGTTGCATCATGATGCGCGTCTGCCACCTCGACACGTGCCCGGTCGGCGTCGCCACGCAGAGCCCGGAGCTGCGCAAGCGCTACACCGGACAGGCCGACCACGTGGTGCGGTACTTCGAGTTCGTCGCCGAGGAAGTGCGGGAAACCCTGGCCCAGCTGGGATTCCGTACCCTCGACGAGGCGATCGGGCACGCCGAGATGCTCGACACCGACGAGGCAGTGCGGCACTGGAAGGCCTCGGGGCTCGACCTCGGCCCGATCTTCGAGATGCCCGCCGAAACGCCGTACGGCGGGGCGAAGCGGCGGGTGCGCGAACAGGACCACGGCCTGCAGCACGCGCTCGACCGCACGCTCATCCAGCTCGCCGAGGCGGCGCTGGAGGACGCACATCCGGTGCGCCTGGAACTGCCGGTACGCAACGTGAACCGCACCGTCGGCACGCTGCTGGGCTCGGAGATCACCCGCCGCTACGGCGGCGAGGGCCTGCCGGACGACACGATCCACGTGCGGCTCACCGGGTCGGCCGGGCAGTCGCTCGGCGCGTTCCTCCCGCGCGGCATCACGCTGGACATGGTCGGCGACGCCAACGACTACGTCGGCAAGGGCCTGTCCGGCGGCCGGATCGTGGTCCGCCCGCACCCGTCCGCGAGCTTCGCCGCCGAACAGCAGACGATCGCGGGCAACACGCTGGCCTACGGCGCGACGTCCGGCGAGATGTTCCTGCGCGGCCAGGTCGGCGAACGGTTCTGCGTCCGCAACTCCGGCGCGACGGTCGTGGCCGAGGGCGTGGGCGACCACGCGTTCGAGTACATGACCGGCGGCCGCGCGGTGGTGCTCGGCCCGACCGGGCGGAACCTGGCGGCCGGGATGTCCGGCGGCAGCGCGTTCGTGCTCGACCTGGACCGGGCGAAGGTCAACCAGGACATGGTGGACCTGCTTCCGCCGGACGCCGAGGATCTGGCCTGGCTCAAGCAGATCGTGCAGAAGCACCACGACCTCACCCGCTCGGCCGTGGCCGCGTCGCTCCTGGGCGACTGGACCCGGCGCGCGGCGGCGTTCACCAAGGTGATGCCGCGCGACTACCAGCGGGTCCTCGATGCGGCGAAGGCAGCGCGTGCGGCCGGCCGCGACGTCGACGAAGCGATCATGGAGGCAGCTCGTGGCTGACAATGGGCGGAGCCGCGGCTACGAGTGCCGGCTGGGCGCGGGTATCCCGCAGAACACGGAGGCGGCTCGTGGCTGACCCCACCGGTTTTCTCAAGTACGAACGGCAGGAACCGAAGAAGAAGTCTTACGAGGAAAGGCTTTCCTCGTGGGGCGAGGTCTACGCGGACGTGCCGCCGGAGGAGCGCAACGAGCAGGTGCGCACGCAGGCGTCGCGGTGCATGGACTGCGGCATCCCGTTCTGCCATTCCGGCGGTTCCGGCTGTCCGCTGGGCAATCTGATCCCGGAGTGGAACGACCTCGTCCGCCGCGGCGACTGGGCGGCGGCCAGCGATCGCTTGCACGCCACCAACAATTTCCCGGAGTTCACCGGGAAGCTGTGCCCGGCTCCGTGCGAGGCGGGCTGCGTGCTGTCGATCTCGCCGCTGTCCGGCGGACCGGTGGCGATCAAGCGCGTCGAGGAGACGATCGCGGCGCAGTCGTGGGAAGCCGGATACGTGCAGCCGCAGGTGTCCGAGGTGTCCTCGGGCCGCAAGGTGGCCGTCGTCGGCTCCGGTCCGGCCGGGCTCGCCGCCGCGCAGCAGCTGACCCGCGCGGGCCACGAGGTCACCGTGTTCGAACGGGACGACCGGCTCGGCGGCCTGCTGCGGTACGGCATTCCCGAGTTCAAAATGGAGAAGAAGGTCCTCGACCGGCGGCTCGCGCAGCTGCGCAAGGAGGGCACGAAGTTCGTCACCGGCTGCGAGGTCGGCGTCGACCTGTCGGTGGAGGACCTGCGCGCGCAGTACGACGCGGTGGTGCTCGCCGTCGGCGCCCTGCGCGGGCGGGACGACCGCACGACGCCGGGCCGCTCGCTCGACGGCATCCACCTGGCGATGGAACACCTGGTGCCGGCCAACAAGTTCGTGGAGGGCGACGGCCCGTCCCCGGTCGACGCGAACGGCAAGCACGTCGTGATCATCGGCGGCGGCGACACCGGCGCGGACTCCTACGGCACCGCCACCCGGCAGGGCGCGCTGTCGGTCACCCAGCTCGACCAGTACCCGATGCCGCCGCAGACCCGCGACGACGAGCGGTCGCCGTGGCCGACGTGGCCGTACATCCTGCGCACCTACCCGGCGCACGAGGAAGCGGGCGAGCGGAAGTTCGCGGTGGCCGTGAAGCGCTTCGTCGACGACGGCAACGGGCACGTCAAAGCCGTGGAACTGCAGGAAGTCCGCGTGCGGAAGGATCCGGAAACCGGCCGCCGCGAGGTCATCCCGGTCACCGAAGAGGTCGAAACGCTGCCCGCGGACCTGGTCCTGCTGGCGATCGGCTTCGAAGGCGTCGAGGAAATGCCGCTGCTGGAGGGCCTGGACCTGACCCTGAACCGCCGCGGCACCCTGTCGTGCGGTTCGGACTGGCAGACGGAAACCCCCGGAGTCTTCGTCTGCGGCGACGCCCATCGAGGCGCGTCGCTGGTCGTGTGGGCCATCGCCGAAGGCCGCTCGGTGGCGGCCGCGGTGGACACCTTCCTGACCGGTGCTTCGGACCTTCCGGCTCCGGTGCACCCGACCGCGTTGCCGCTCGCGGTGGTGTGATCCCCCCTGGCTCGGGCCCCGGCGCAACGGCGCGCCGGGGCCCGTTTCTTTCCCGTGCTGACCGGGCAGTCCCCCCGGCGGGCAAGCAGGTTCGGCAGCGACGCTGTCCGGTGCCGCCAGGGTCGGCTTCCGGCCAAGCCGACCCGGTTCGTGAGAAGCTGAGCTGTCGGAGGGGGTCTCCAGGTGGACGAGCGGATCACGAACCAGGTCCTGGGTCCGGTGACGGGCAAGGTCGTGCAGATCGGCCACGCCGAGTCGGTCGTCGTCCACGCGGGGTCGCCCGCCCGGTCCCGCTACCGGCAATGGGTCCGCCAGGTGGCTCCGGAACACCTCGTCGGCCGCGAGACGGAACTGGCCGAACTGGCCCGGTTCTGCACCGCTCCGGACGGCGCTCCCGCGTACGCGTGGTGGCGCGCGGCTCCTTGGACGGGCAAGTCCGCCCTGATGGCCTCGTTCGTGCTCTCGCCGCCCGAGGGAGTCCGGGTGGTGTCGTTCTTCGTCACTGCGCGCTCGCTCGGCGACGACACCCGCGAGGCCTTCGTGGACGTCGTCCAGGAGCAACTGGCCGAAGTCCTAGGCGCGGCGAAGGATCCCGAAGCGCGAAACCTCAACGCGGTCTTCGCCGAAGCCGCCGCGCACTGCCGGAATCGCGGCGAGCGCCTGGTGCTGGTGGTCGACGGCCTGGACGAGGACCGCGGCGCGAGTTCCGGCGGGCACAGCATCGCCGCGCTGCTGCCGTTCCCCGAAAACGGCCTGCGCGTGATCGTCGCGAGCCGCCTGAACCCGGACGTCCCGCCCGATGTACGCAGTGATCATCCGCTGCGGGCGCCCGGCATCGAGCGCCTCCTGGCGCCTTCGCCCGCGGCCGTCGCGGCGAAGGCCGACATGGAGCGCGAACTCGACGCGCTGCTCCAAGACCAAGAGGACCTGCTGGGCTTCCTGGTCGCGGCTCGCGGCGGACTCAGCAGCGACGACCTGGCGCAGCTGACTCAGCGCCGCCCGCGCGACGTCGAACGGGTCCTGAACAGCGTGGCCAGCCGGTCGTTCACCCGCCGCCCGGCGCATTGGCGGCCCCGCGAAGCCCCGGCGGTTTTCCTGCTGGGCCACGAGAACCTGCACCGCGAGGCCGTCGAAGCCTTCGGCGCCGAACTGTCCCGTTACCGCGAGGCGATCGACGAATGGGCCGCCGGATACCGGTCGGCGGGCTGGCCGCCGGGCACTCCCCAATTCCTGCTCCGCGGCTACTTTCGGCTCGTCCAGGAGAGCGGCGACGTGGCGACCCTCGTGGACCTTGCCGGAGACCCGGCGAGGCACGAACGCCTGCTCGACGTTTCCGGCGGCGATCTGGCCGCGATGGGAGAGCTGGAGGCCGCCCGCACGGCCTTGCTCGCGTCCGCCGAACCCGACCTGGTCCGGTTGATCACCCTCGACACGTACCGCGACAACTTCCGCGACCGCAACAAGATCACGCCGGTCCGCCTGCCCGCGGTATGGGCCGCGCTGGGGCAGTTCGACCACGCCGTGGCGCTGGCGCAGGCCATGACCGATCCGCGGTCGCGCACGCGAGCACTGCTCGAACTCGCCGGTGAGCTGGCCCGCGCCGGACAGGCCGAGCGAGCCGAGCGGCTGGCCGACGACGAACACGACCCCGAGCTGCGCGACTCCGTGCTCGCCGAAACCGCGGTGGCGCTGGTGCACCGCGGAGACTCCGCGGCCGCCGCGCGGATCGCGGACCGGGTGAGCGCGGATCAGCGCCGGCGGATCGCCGCCGTCGCCGAACCGGACTTCTCCCGGGCCGGGCAGCTGGCCGGGGAGATTTCCGGGGAAGACCTCCGGGACCGGACGCTCGGCGAACTGGCGGTCCGGGCGGTCGAAGACCTGGACGCGGCCGTCGAACTGGCCGGCGCCGTGACGCACGAACTGCGCCGCCACGAGATCTTCGACGAGCTGGCGGATCGGCTCGTCCGGCGCGGCGAAGCCGACCGCGCCCGAGCTCTCGCGCGGGAGAACAGTTCCGCCGGAGTGCTGTTCCGCCTCGACCTCATCGCCGAATTGGCCGCGTCGGACGACCCGGCGGGAGCTGTCGGCGCGAGACTCCGCGCGGAGGACCGCGAGTACACGTTCGTGCCGGTCCTGATCGAGTTCCTGGCCGGGACCGGCAGGCTGGGGGAGGTCCCCGCGGTGCTGGATTCGATGGCCAACCCCTTCGCGCGGCGCGAAGCGACCACCCGGTTCGTCCGGGCGCTGGCAGCCGCGGGCGAGGCCGGCCAAGCCTTCCACTGGACCGCCCAGTACCCCGCCGCCCGCCGGTCGTCCTTCGACCTGGGAGCCGAGGCGGACCGGTTCGTGATCCTGGCGGACGCTCTGCTGGCGGCGGGGGATCGCGCCCGCGCGCGGCAGGCGGCGGAGCGGGCGGAAGCGCTGACCCGCCGTCCGGTCGACGACCCGCGCGCGGCGGCGGCGATCAGCGCGCTGAGCAAAACTGTCGTCGCGGCCGGAGACGTGCGCCGGGCGGAGCTGCTGGCTCCGCTGGTGCAGTCGGAGCTGCAAGGGCTGGCCGAAATCAGGTCGCTGGCGAGCCTGCTCGCCGAAAGGGGGGATCCGCGGATCGCCGAGAAGCTGATCCGCGGCGTCGAGTTCTGGTCGGCGATGCGAGAACCCGTGACCCTGCTCGCCCGCCGGCTCCGCGCCGAGGGCGACCGCGCCGGGCTGGCCCGGATCGCGGACTACGTCCGGAGCCGGGTGAAGGAGGCGCCCCCGGACGGGTCCGGCTGGAACGAATCGCGCGCGGCCATCGTGATGCTCGCGGCCGTGGGCGAACCCGCTGAGCTGGTGCGGCTGGTGGCCGCCCGCCCGGAGGAGGCCAACCTCGGCTTCGCGATCGAGGACGCGATGGCGAACCTGGCGGCCCGGGGAGAGGCCTCCGCGGCTCTCGAGCTGTGCGGATACCTGGACGAGCGCGACGTGGTCCAGGCCCGGCGGGTTCTCGTCCGGGGCCTGGCCGCGGCCGGGCATCTCGGCCAGGCCGAAACCGTGCTCGAGAGCGTCGGGAACGAGCAGGAACGCGAACGGCTCACCCTGGCGTTCCTGCCGGAACTCGCCCGGCACGACCTGCCCCGCGCGCTCGCCCGGGCCCGGCTGGTCGAATCCGCGGAGGACCGCGCCCGGCTCCTGGTCGAAATCTCCGCCGCCGCCCCGCCGGGCGAACGCCGCCGGATCCTCGCCGAAGCGGTCGCCCTCGACCACTGGTCCGTCATCGTCCCCGCACTGGACACGGACGAACTGGCCGGTCTCCTCGACGTGGCCGACCGGTTCGGGGCCCTCTACCGCCAAGACGCCCCGGACGCGTGACCCTCGCCGCCCACCGGCTCCGGCTTGAGCGGCAGACCCTATCCTGAGACGCGTGAACTGGACAGTCGACGTTCCCGTAGACACTCTCCCCGAGCTGCCGCCGTTGCCTCCTGAGCTGCGGGACCGCCTCGACACCGCTTTGTCGCTGCCCGCCGCGCAGCAGCCGGAGTGGCCGGACGCCGCGCTGGCCAAGCGGGTGCGCGGCGTGCTGGAGAGCGTGCCGCCGATCACCGTGCCCGCCGAGATCGACCGGTTGAAGAGCCGGCTCGCCATGGTGGCCCGCGGGGAGGCGTTCCTGCTGCAGGGCGGCGACTGCGCGGAAACGTTCGAGTCCAACACCGAACCGCACATCCGGGCGAACCTGCGCACGCTGCTGCAGATGGCCGTGGTGCTCACCTACGGGGCCAGCCTGCCGGTGGTGAAGGTCGGCCGGATCGCGGGCCAGTACGCGAAGCCGCGCTCGTCCGGCACCGACGCGCTCGGCCTTCCGGTCTACCGCGGCGACATCATCAACTCGCTCGTCGCCAAGCCGGAGCTGCGGGTGCCGGACCCGGGCCGGATGATCCGCGCGTACGCGAACGCCGGCGCGGCGATGAACCTGGTCCGCGCGCTCACCGGGGCCGGCATGGCCGACCTGCACCAGGTGCACGACTGGAACAAGGACTTCGTGTCCTCGTCGCCGGCGGGGGAGCGGTACGAGGCGCTGGCCGCCGAGATCGACCGCGGCCTGCGGTTCATGAACGCCTGCGGCGTCACCGACACCTCGCTGCAGTACACCGAGATCTTCGCCAGCCACGAGGCGCTGCTGCTCGACTACGAGCGCGCGATGCTCCGGCTGGACCAGGCCGACGCGGCGAACCCGAAGCTGTACAACCTGTCCTCGCACTTCCTCTGGATCGGCGAGCGCACCCGGCAGCTCGACGGCGCGCACATCGCGTTCGCCGAACTGCTGGCGAACCCGATCGGGCTCAAGATCGGCCCGACCACCACGCCCGAGCAGGCGCTGGAATACGTCGAGCGGCTCGACCCGCGCAGCGAACCGGGCCGGCTCACGCTGATCTCCCGGATGGGCAACGGCAAGGTCCGCGAGGTGCTGCCGGCGATCGTGGAGAAGGTCGAAGCGTCCGGGCACAAGGTCATCTGGCAGTGCGACCCGATGCACGGCAACACGCACGAATCGTCCACCGGCTACAAGACCCGGCACTTCGACCGCATCGTGGACGAGGTGCAGGGTTTCTTCGAGGTGCATCGCAAGCTCGGCACCTACCCGGGCGGCATCCATGTCGAGCTGACCGGCGAGGACGTCACGGAATGCCTGGGCGGGGCGCAGGAAATCTCCGACATCGACCTGTCCGGCCGTTACGAGACCGCCTGCGATCCCCGGCTCAACACCCAGCAGTCGCTGGAGCTGGCGTTCCTGGTCGCGGAGATGTTGCGCGGCTGATCTTCCGCCTCGTGGGTGCCGGTTGGGTGCTCACGAGGCGTCCAGCAGTTCGGCCGCGGATTTGGCGACGGCGTCTCGCAGCGACCCGAGGTCGGTCACGGCGTCCGCGTTCGCTTGTAGTCCGATGTGGACATTGTTCTGCCAGTGCGCGACCGCGATGCCCGGCGGCACGCGCGCATCGTGGACGAGACCGCCTGTGACCCCCGGCTCAACACCCAGCAGTCGCTGGAGCTGGCGTTCCTGGTTGCGGAGATGCTGCGCGGCTGATCTTCCGTCTCGTGGGTGCCGGTCGGGTGCTCACGAGGCGTCCAGCAGTTCGGCCGTCGATTTGGCGACGGCGTCTCGCAGCGACCCGAGGTCTGCCACGGCGTCCGCGTTCGCTTGCAGTCCGATGTGGACATTGTTCTGCCAGTGCGCGACCGCGATGCCCACCGCTTGGTGCGGCGCGAGCGGCACGAACGGGTAGACCTCGGTCAGCGGCGCGCCGCCGAGCGCGTACCGGGCGGGCGGAACCGGCACGGTCGTCACCACCAGATCGAACAGCAGCGGCGCGGCCAGCCCGGCCGTTCGCGTCCCGAGCCGGTGCAGCACGGCGGGCATCCGGTCGGCCAGCAACGGAAAAGCACCGGCCCCGCGAGAAGGCCCGGCAGCCTTGTTGCGCGTCATCGCCGCGCGCACCTCGGCCAGCCGTCGCACCGGATCGTCCGTTCCGATCGGAAGATCGCACAAATAACCGGAAAGCTTGTTCCCGCCCCATTGCTCGGCCGCCCTCCCGCGCACGCTCACGGGAATCAGCGCGCGCACCGACCGTCCCGTCGCGCGAATGCCGCGATTGATCAGCCATTCGCGCAACGCACCCGAAAGCACCGCGAGGACCACGTCGTTCGTGGTCCCGCCGTGCGTTCGCCGGATCCGGCGAAGATCAGCCGAGGCCAGCCGGGCGAAACCGAGGCGTCGTCCGGCGGTGGCGGGTGCGGCGAACGGGAGGCACGGCGGACGGGCCGCCCGGACTACCGACGACGCGATTCCCGCTGTCTCCACCACATCCCGCGCCGCGTCAAGCGGCGTGCGCGGCCGCGGAACCGCCGGTGCGGGCTCCGGAAGCGGCAATCCGTCTAGGAGTCCTACCGTGACGGCGTACGCGCCCGCTCCGTCGGTGAGCGCGTGGTGCAGCTTGAGCAACACCGCGAAGCTTCCGTCCGGAAAACCCGTCACCACAGCGAGTTCCCACAACGGACGGTGCGGGTCGAGCGGTTCGGCGAGCCACTTCGCCGCGAACTCCGGCAGCGGGTCCGGATCGTACAGGGTGGTCAGCCGGTGGTGCCGAATGTGTTTCACCGCCTGGAAATCCGGGTCGTCCACCCAGGCCGCGGAACCGGGCGGGAACAGCCGGGCGCGGACTTTCCGGCGCAGCGGCCGAATATTCGCCGCGCGCCGCGCGAGCAGCGCGGTCAGCCGGTCCGGGTCGATCGGCGCGTCCGGCGCGAACACCAGTGCCGCACCCATCTGCATCGGCGCGGTTTCCCTGGAAAGGCAAAGAAAAGCGACATCGAGCGAGCTGAGCGGGACAGGCGCCATGGTCCACCTTCCAGCGTCCGGCGTCGAGGGCGAATGTCGAGGGCGAAAGTCACGACACTACTCGGGTGTGACCGGCGGACGGCCGTTATGTTTCCCGGACGCTAATTCCCCGGAATTTCACTCTCCTGGGGCACGGCGCCGCTGCGGCAGGCCAGGCCCGGCGGACTCGTGCACCTCCGCGGCGATCTGACGCAGCGCGACGCCGTTGCCCGGCCGCTTCGGCAGCCCGGGCCACAGTTCGCCGGCTTCGAGCGCCGCGGCGCGCAGCCGTCCGCCGTCGAGTTTGGTGTGCGTTTCCGGGATCTCGCGGTCGAGCCACTGCACGATCACCTTCAGCGGACCGGCGCTGGGCAGCGGCCACACGAACACCGGATGCTCGTAGTGGAAGTCCGACCCGCTGCCTTCCTCGACGCGCAGCACCGGTTCGTGCGGTTCGCCCGCGCTCGGCACCGAAACGGTTTCGGAACTGGCCCGGCCGCCGTCCGGGAACAGCACGCCGACCAGCAGCGAGTTGTAGTCCGGGATCCGCCGGTGGCCGATCAGCGGCGCGCCGTCCATCCGGTCGCGCGAGTACACCGCGATCCGCAGCGTCATCGCCTCCGGCCACACCTCGACCGCGCGCAGCGCCACGATGGTGCGCTCGGAGCGGCCCAGCGGCGTCGGCCACGGCACGAGCGCGGGCACGATGTGGTCGGCCGGCGGACCGGTCCACGGACGGCCCTCGTAGCCGAACAGCTCCCGCTCCCGGACCGGGAACACGGGTCGCTCGCGAGGACCGTCCGTGAAGAAGCTCATCAGTCCTCGCGAGCCGCGGAATCGGGCTGCTTGGTCCCCATGGCGTCCATCAGCTGGCGGGCGAGGCCGAGGCCCGTGCCGCCGAGGGAAAGCGCCTTGGTGAACATGTCCGACATCCCGTCCGCGCCGTTCAGGACCACCATGTGGTCGACATTGCCGAAGGCCTGCGCGCCGGCTTCGACGATTTCCGGCCAGCGCTCGGCCAGCTGTTGTGCTACCACAGCCTCCTGGTTCTCCGCCAGTGCAGCCGCGCGCGCCTTGATCGACTCGGCCTCGGCGAGCCCCTTCGCCTTCGCTGCTTCGGCTTCGGCCAGACCCTTGGCTTTCGCCGCTTCGGCGTCCGCGAGCCCCTTGGCCTTGGCCGCCGCCGCTTCGGCCTCGCCAGTGGCCTTCGTCGCGCTCGCGCTGGCTTCCGCGCGCGCCTTCGTGGCCTGCGCTTCGGCCTCCGCCGCGGTCTTGACCCGGGTCGCGTCCGCGCCCGCCCGCAGCTCGGTTTCCTTCGCCTGTGCTTGCGCGCGGGCGATTTGCGCGTCGCGTTCCGCGTCGGCCGTGGTGCGCGTTTCGTACGCCTTCGCGTCGGCCGGTTTGCGGACCTGCGACTGCAGCCGCTGCTCGGACAGCGCCGCCTCGAGTTCGGCGGCCCGGGTCTCCTGGACCACGACCTCCTGGCGCGCGGTCGCCTCGGCCAGCGGACCGGACTGGCTCGCCTTCGCCTTGGCCTGGTCCACCTCGGCCTGGTACCCGGCCTGCTGGATCTGGCTCTCCCGGATCGCGCCCGCCTTGCGCGCCGCCGCGATCTGCTCGGCCTCGGTGGCTTCCTGGTCGCGCTGCGCCTCGGCGATCCGCGCGGCGGCGGCGATCGCGGCCGCGTGCGGTTTGCCGAGGTTGACGATGTAGCCGGACTCGTCGTCGATCTCCTGGATCTGCAGCGAGTCCACGATCAGCCCGAGCTTGATCATCTCGGTGGCCGACGACTGGCGGACCTCGCCGGTCAGCGCGTCGCGGTTGTGGATCATCTCCTCGATGGTCAGCCCGCCCACGATCGAGCGCAGATGCCCGGAGAACAGCTCGTGGATGGTGTCGTTCATGCCCTTCTGCTGGTCGAGGAACCGGCGGGCGGCGTTCGCGATCGAGGCGAAATCGTCGCCGACCTTGTAGATCACGACCGCTCGCACGGTCACCGGAAGACCCTGTTTCGTCACGCACGAGACCTGCAGGTTCACGCCCCGGGTGTCCAGCGACAGCCGGCGCGCGGTCTGGAAGCCGGGCAGCACGTTCACGCCGCGTCCGGTGACGATCTTGAACCCGAGGCTGTCGGCGGTCTCGCTGCGCTCGACCCGGACGCCCCAGCCGGAGATGATGAGCGCCTCGTTCGGCTCCGCCACCTTGTAGAGGATCCGCAGAAGCCCGAACAGCAGGATCACGGCCACGACCGCGATCACCGCGATGACCCAGATTTGCATCGCCCTCGCCGCACTTTCCGTAGTCAGCTGGAACGGCGCTCAAGCGCCGCCAGCACCGCGACGGCGCCTCAAGCGCGCAACGGTTGCCACCTTTCCACGTAGACCGTGCGCGGGGGCTCGAAATCGACCACCAGGACCGGAGTGCCCACGGCGAACGTCGTCTCCGGTTCGGCCGGATAGGCGTAGAAGGCCTCGGTTCCGCCGCGGACGCTCAGCAGCACCTCGCCGATCAGTCCCGGCCCGACGGTGCCGGTCACCCGCCCGCGGCTGCCGATCATCCGCCGAACCCCCGGATCTTGACCTTGGTGCCCTTGGGCACGAACGAGCCGGGGGCCGGGTCCTGCTGCAGGACGAAGTCGAAGCCGCCGTGCCCGTGGCCGTTCCCGTCGCCGCCCTTGCGGTCGACCTCGAGCCCGGCCTCCTTGAGCTGCTGCGCGGCCTGGTCGAACGGGCGGTACCGGACGTCCGGGACCTGCACCGCGTTCGAGACCCAGACCTTGACCTTCTTGGTCCCCGGCTGGCCAGGGCCCGGGTCGGTGCGGGTGACCGTGCCCGCGGGCACGTTCTGCGAGAACTCCTCGCCGCCGTCCTGCGGCTGGAACCCGGCCTGCCGGAGGATCTGGAACGCCTCGTCCTTGGCCCGTCCGGTGACGTCCGGGACCGGCGGAAGCGGTTCCTGGCCCTTGGACAGCACCAGCGTGACCTGGCCGCCCACGTCCAGCGGGGTGCCCGCCGCCGGGCTCACGCTCACGACCGTGCCCTGGGGCGCGGTGTCGCTGTACTCCGGCGTGCCCTGGACGAGGGTCAGCTTCTGCTCCTGGATCGCCTTCGTGGCCGCGTCGAGCGAGGAGCCGACGCGGATTTCCGGCACCTTCGGCTTGCCCTTCGAGACCACCACGGACACGGTGGCCTCCTGGTCGAGCTTGGTGCCCGGGGCCGGATCCACCCTGATCACCTTGTTGGCTTCGACGGTGTTGTCGAACTCCTGGCTGTAGCGCGGGTTCAGCTTCGCCGCGCGCAGCTGGTCGCCCGCCTCGGCCTGGGTCAGCCCGGCGAGCTTCGGCACCGTCGTGGTCGTGACCTTGGAATCGCTGAGGATGAACGCGAACGCGCCGATCAGGCCGCCGAGCACGAGCACCCCGGCGACCGCCAGCGCGATCAGCTTGCGCTTGTCGCGCGGTTTCCGCGGCTCGTCGGACGCGGTGGCGGGCGCGGCGGGCGGCGGTCCGGCCGGGGGAGGCGCGACGGGCACGGCGCGGGTCATGGCGCGCGTGCCGCGAGGGCCGGAGACCGGCATGGTCTGCTGGTCCGCCGGAACGTGCTGCTGGACGGCCGGGATGTTCGGCAGGGTGCGTTCTACGTCGGAGATCCGGTCGCCGTCCGGCGGCGGGGGCACCGGCACCGCGACCGGCTGCAGTCCCAGCTCGGCGCGCGCGGCCTGCAGCCGCGCGAGGAACTCGCCCGCGTCGGCCGGGCGCTGGTCGGGATCGCGGCGGGTGGCGCGCAGGATCAGGTCGTCGAGCACCGGCGGCAGGTCCGGCCGCAGCTCGCTCGGCCGCGGGACGTCGTCGTTCACGTGCCGGTAGGCGACCGAGATCGCGGTGTCGCCGGTGTAGGGCAGCCGGCCGGTGAGCATCTCGTACAGCAGGATGCCCGCCGAGTAGACGTCGCTGCGGGCCGTGGTGTCGCCGGTGGCGACCTGTTCCGGGGCCAGGTAGCCCACGGTGCCGAGGATGACGCTCGAACTCGTGGTGCCCGCGCTGGCCACCGCGCGGACCAGGCCGAAGTCGCCGACCTTGACCACGCCGCCGGCCAGCTGCCCGCTGCGGCCGATGAGCACGTTCTCGGGCTTGACGTCGCGGTGCACCAGCCCCGCGGCGTGCGCGGCGGCCAGCGCGGCCAGCACCGGCTCCGCGACGCTCAGCGCGAGCGAGACGTCCAGCTGGCCCTGCTCGTCCAGCAGGTCGCGCAGCGTGCCGCCGTCGACCAGCTCCATCACCAGGAAGGCGAGCCCGGTGTCCTGGCCGGCCGGGGCGTCGAAGCCCTGGTCGTGCACGGCCACCACGTTCGGGTGATGCAGCTGGGCGGCCGAACGCGCTTCGCGCACGAACCGGTCGACGAACGACCGGTCGTCGGCGAACCGCGGGTCCATGATCTTGATCGCCACCGCCCGGTCGAGGCGGGTGTCGAGGCCCCGGTAGACGGCCGACATCCCGCCCCTGGCCAGCAGCTGGTCAACGCGGTACCGGCGTTCGAGCAGGGCGCCGACGAGGCTGGGCTGGGTGCGCGTCACGGTGGGCAATCGTACGGAAGGCCGCGCGTGCCGGGGCGGGTCACCCGTGCGTACCAGCGGGCCGGACGGGGGAATGTGGCACAGTGTCACGTGTGAGTGGGATTCCTGTCGCCGACGACATCCTCGACGCCGCGGTCGCGGTCAAGCCGTTGCCGGAGGTGGCGGCCGCATTGGGCGTCTCGGCCAACAAGGTGCGCCAGATGCTGCGGGACGGCGAGCTGATCGCCGTCCGGCGCGACGGCGAACTCTGCGTGCCCGCCGACTTCTTCGTGAAGGACGGCATCGTCAAGGGGCTGGCCGGCACCATCACCGTGCTCGCCGACTCCGGGTTCAGCCGCACCGAGATGCTGCGCTGGCTCTTCACCGCCGACGACACGCTCCCGGGCAGCACGCCGATCAACGCGCTGCGCACCAGCCACGGCACCGAGGTCAAGCGGCGCGCGCAAGCGATGGCGTTCTAGGACCTTCCCGCAGTGCTCCGGACGGGCTCGCTCAGTGCCCTCCGGGACAGAACCCGCGTTTTTCGTTGACGGGGTCAATTGGCTCGGTCCATCGTCGGAAACCGTCCTGAAAATCCTGCTCGGCCGCATGCTGGAGAGGAGCATCGGGCATGAGAGGACGGGTTTCCGGAAAACGCTGCGCACTCGCGTCGGCTGTGCTGGTGCTGAGCGGTTCCGCGGTGCTGGCGCCGCCCGCTGTCGCCGCGGTCTCGCCCTTCGCGGAATGGGCGGCGCAGGCCCGCGAAGTCGCCTTGCCGACGGGGGACCGGCTCACGGTCTTCCCTGGCGCGAACGGCGGTACGGATTACGCCTTTTCGTCGCCGCCGCGCACCGCTTTCCAGTCGTATCAAACCGACGGCGGCGACCGTTATGTCATTCCGGCCGACGCTGTTCCCTTTCTCGGACAGCTGGACAAATCGCTGTTCGACGTCACCGCGCTCGCCCGGGAAAAGCCCGGGAAAATCCCGCTGGATTTGACCTTCCCCGCCGGGACGGCCCCGTCGGCGCTGCCCGGCATCACGCTCGTCTCGGCCGCCGGGAACACCGCGACCGGCTACCTCGAAAACCCGGCGGAATTCACCGCTGAACTGCATCGGCGCATCGCCGCCGACACCGCCGCCGGACGTCCGCCGGGCAGCAGCGTCCTGCCCGCGAAAATCCGGCTGGCCGGCGCGCCCGGCGAAGCACGGCCGCAGTACCCGATGAAGATTCTCGAACTCCGCCTCGCCGATCTGCGCGGCCGCTCGGTCAACGGCCTGGTGTCGCTGGTCGACACTGATTCCGCGGCCAGGCTGACGCGGCAGGTCGAGGTCGACGGCGTCGCCCGGATCGCGGTTCCCCGGGGGCATTACGCCGCGTCCGCCAGCTTCTCCGACTTCGACGAGACCGGGAAACTGACCGCCGCGCGGACTTCGTGGGTCGAGGGGTTCGTCGTCGAGGACTCGCCCGGCGTGCAGACGTTGACGGTGGAAGAGAAGCACGCGACCGCCGAGATCACGGTGACCGCGCCCAAGGCGGCCGAGCAGGACCTGCTCGTGACCAGCTTCTACCGCGAGGACGCGACCGGCCGCGGATTCGCCGCCGGCGTCGCGGGCGGCACGGTCAAGCAGTACGTGCGGCCGGTTCCGAAACCGGCTCAGGGCGTGCTGCACTACGTCGTGCAATGGGGCGGCAAAGCGCCCCAGCCCGAGGACCGGTACCGCGTCGATCTCTCGTTCGCCAGCGAGGGCATCGCCGAGGACCAGTCGTTTTCCGCCAAGGAGAGCGAACTCGCGACGGTCCGGGACCGGCTGTACGCCGACCCCGCCGACGCGATGCCGGTCGCGATCGAGAACGGCCCGGTGGACCCGGTGATCGAGCGGCACGGGCTCGGCGCGTTCGGCTTCTTCGTCCCGGCTCCCGGCGTGCTCACCGACTATCTCGGCACCGCGCACACCGGGAACTGGGTGCAGTACGAGCAAACGGGCTCGACGCGGATGCTCATGACCGCCGATCCGCGCGTCTACCGGCCGGGCAGCACCACGACCGTCGACTGGTCGCGCGGTCCGCTGACCGCCGGTCTCGGGCAGTGGGCCCAAGGCAGGCTGTGCGAGGTCTGCTACGCGGGCGGCACGGTCTCGGTCGCCATCCAGGTGCTGCGCGACAGCGTGCCGGACCACACCGCGATCCCGTTGTCCTTGATCCCGAAGACGCATTTCTCCTTGTACCGGGACGAGAAGCAGGTGTTCGACGGGGACGCCTACGGGCTGACCCTCGACGTGCCGGAGACGCCGGCCACTTTCCGCGGCGTGCTGGACGTCGACCGGACGGCGATGCCCGGCGTCAGCCAAGCCGGAAAACTGCGGACCGAGCTGACGATGCGGTACGACCCCTCGGGGCCGGACGCCTCGCTGCCGGCCCCGCATCGGTGCCTGGCCAGCGATCGGACGCGGCCGTGCCGGATCATGGGCGCGCTGACTGTCGACTACCACCTGGACGCGGATCTCTCCACGACGTCGTCTTCGCCGCTTCAGGTGCTCGAACTGCATGTCGGCCACGCCGCGTACAGCGGTGCCGGATCGCATTCGCCGATCACCTCCGCGACGGTTTCGGTGTCCGCGGACAACGGAGCCACCTGGCAGCCCGCGCAGGTCTTCGGGCTGTTCGGCGAATACGTGGCGGTATGGCGGAATCCGCCGGCCGGAATCTCGCCGTCGCTGAAGGTGACTGCGCGAGATCTGGCGGGCCACGCGATCACGCAGACGATCAGCAACGCCTACACCGTCGGGAAGGCCGAGCGATGAAACGCATTCTGGCCGTGTTGCTTCTCCTCGCCGCGTTCGTCCCGTCCGTCGCGTCCGCCGCCTCACGCGACATCTGCGGCCCCGCCGCACCGGGATTCGCCCGCTGTTACGCCAAAGTGGACAGTCGCGCTTCCTTGCGCGCCAACGGATATAGCCCGGCTGATCTGCGTTCCGCCTACCGGCTGCCCGGGACCGGCGGCGCGAGCGAAACCATCGCCATCGTCGACGCCGGCGACGCCCCGACCGCCGAAGCGGATCTGGCGGTATATCGACAAACCTACGGTCTCCCGCCCTGCACCACGGCGAACGGCTGCTTCCGCAAGGTCAACCAGCGGGGCCAGACCGCTCCGCTCCCGCCGCGGCGGGGCGGCTGGCAGGTGGAGATCGCGCTGGATCTGGACCTGGCCTCCGCCGCCTGCTCGGAGTGCAGAATCCTGCTGGTGGAAGGAGACGACGCGTCCTTCGAAGCGCTCGGCACCTCGGTGGACACCGCGGTGAAACTCGGCGCGACGATCGTGTCGAACAGCTACGGCGCGCCGGAAAGCCGCCGGTCCGCCGAGCTTGCCGGGCACTACCGCCATCCCGGCGTCGCGATCGTCGCGTCGAGCGGGGACGGCGGGTTCGCCACCCCGAATTTCCCCGCGGTGTACTCGAGCGTCATCGCGGTCGGCGGCACGTCGCTGTCCAAAGCGGACAACGCGCGCGGCTGGACCGAATCGGTGTGGCAGGGCGCGTCGAGCGGATGTTCGGCCTGGGTGGCGAAACCGGCGTGGCAGAAGGACCCGAACTGCCCCGGCCGGACCGTCGCCGACGTCGCCGCGGTAGCCGATCCCGCCACCGGACCCGCGGTCTACGAAACGGCAATCCTGCGCGGCTGGGCGGCAATCGGCGGCACCAGCGCGTCCGCGCCGTTCATCGCCGGAGTCATCGCGCTCGCCGGGCACCACGGCCAGTATCCGGACGCCTCGCGGCTGTACTCCGGGAAACTCAACGACGTGGTCGGCGGAAACAACGCCCAATTCGAGGAATGCGGCGGCGATTACCTGTGCACCGGCGTGCCGGGATACGACGGCCCGACCGGAAACGGGACCCCGGACGGACTGGCTGCTTTCTGACCGCCCGCCAGGCCGAGTCAGCGATGGCGTCCCGGCCGGGACGCCATCGCACGCCGCACCAGCGCAGGCACCGCGACCGCCAGCCTGCGCCCCGTGCCGACGACCGCGCGCCGGTTCAGCACGGCGTAATCCATCGCCTCGATCTCGTCCAAAATGCCTTCGTACAACGTGATCGCGGTCTGCACACAAGGCCGGGATTCCGGGCGCAGCAACGGAATCCCGGCCTCCGCCCGCCGGTACACCGCACGCGTGCGCGAAACCGCCACCGCCAGCGCCGCCCGCACGCGAGGATCTGGCCGGGCGCTCCGCCGCGCGTCCAGCAACACCGCCCGGTCCACGCCGAACGCCGCCAGCTCCTCGGTCGGCAGGTACAACCGGCCGCGGTCGAGGTCCTCGCCGACGTCCCGGAGGAAATTGGTCAGCTGAAACGCTTCCCCCAGCGCGGCCGCGCTCGGCGCGGCTTCCTCCAGCGGCACGACGGTCCCGAACACCGGCAGCATCTGCAGCCCGATCACGCACGCCGAACCGTAGATGTACTCGGCGAGATCGGCGTAAGTCGCGTACTCGGCGACCGTCAGGTCCATCCGCATGGAATGCAGGAACGCGTCCACCAGCTCCCGGCCGAGGTCGTAGCGGCGCACGGTGTCCGCGAGGGCGGCCAGCACCGGATCGGCAGGCACCCGGCCGTCGTAGACCTCGTCGACGAGCCCGGCGACCTTGTCCAGCGCGACCGCCGGATCGGTCCCGGGCTCGGGGTTGTCGACCAGTTCGTCAGCCATCCGCGCGAAGCCGTACAGCGCGTGCGCGGCCGGCCGGGCCCGCGCCGGAAGCAGCCGGGTGGCCAGGAAAAACGTGCGGCCGTGGTGGGCGTTGATGCGCCGGCACTCGGTGTACGCGGCGCGCAGCGCCGGCTCGGCGATCCCGGCCGCGTCGAGTTCGCTCACCGCCCGGTGATCCTTTCCGCGGCGAGCCGTCCGGAGATCAGCACCGGCGGGATGCCGACGCCCGGCGTCGTTCCGCATCCGGCGAGCACCACGTTTTCCGCCGCCTTCACCAGGTTCGCCGGCCGGAACGGGCCGGTCTGCGAGAAGGTGTGCGCGAGCGAGAACGGGGTCCCGGCGGCCAGCCCGCGCGCCGCCCAGTCCGCCGGGGTCAGCTGTTCGTCCACAATGTACTCGTCGCGGAACCCGGCGAGCCCGCGCGATTCCAGCGTCCGCACCAGTTCTTCGCGATAAGCCGGGCCGACGCGCGCCCAGTCGATCGGGCCGGTGCTGAGGTTCGGGGCCGGAGCCAGCACGGAGACGATCTCGCCGCCGTCGCCGGCGAGCGCCGGTTCGGTCGCGGTCGGGCGCGTGACCAGCAGCGACGGATCGCTCATCAGCTTGCCCTCGCGGACGATCTCGGCGAAGGTGCGTTCCCACGCCTGGCCGAAGAAGATCGTGTGGTGGTCGAGTTCCGGCCACGAACGGTCCGCGTGCCCGTGCAGCACGAAGGCCGACGGCGAGTACTTCAACGGCAGGAGCCGCCGCGGCCGCGCGCCGATCAGCCGGTACGCCGCCGAAAGCTCTGTCGCGAGCACCACGGCGTCGCACTCAATACGCTCGCCCGAGCGCGTGCGTACAGCGCGTACGCGAGATGACACGCGCTCAAGCCAGGCGGCTTCCGTACCGAATCGCAGCTCGGCACCAGCGCGCGTCGCAGCGTCGGACATCGCGCGCGCGATCGCGCCCATGCCGCCGCGCGGGTAGTACACGCCGCCGACAGTGTCCATGTACGCGATGACGCCGTACGCGCCGAGCGCACGCGCGGGATCGAGACCCGCGTACAGCGCCTGGAAGGAGAAGAGCCGCCGTACGCGCTCGTCGCGCAAGAAGCTGGAGACGCGCGGCCCTAACCGGCCGAAGCCGCCCAACGCGGCGAGCTTCACCAGTTCCGGCCGGACAAGATCCAGCGGCGAATCGAAGTTCGCGCCGATGAAGTGATCCTTCTGCGCCGCGTACAGCTCGGTGAGCCAGCGCCGCAACCGCCGGTACCCGGCCGCCTCGGCCGGTCCGGCGAACGACCGGATCTCGGCCTCCATCGCCTCGCCGTCGGTGTGCACGGCGAGCGTGCTGCCGTCGGCGAACCGAGCCCGGTACGCCGGATCGAGCCTGGTCAGCGGCACCGTGTCGGCCAGCGATTCGCCGACCGCGTGCAGGGCTTCGTCCACCAGTTCCGGCATGGTCAGCACGCTGGCCCCGGTGTCGACCGCGTTCGCGCCGAAGTCCTGCTGGCCGGCTCGTCCGCCGGGCATCTTCTGCTGCTCCAGCAGCGTCACCCGCCGTCCGGCTCCGAGCAGGTGCAGTGCCGCCGACAGCCCGGCCAGTCCCGCGCCGACGACCACCACGTGGTCGGCGTGCCCGTTCACCGTCCGCATCAGAACTTCCGCTGGGTAGCCAGCCGGATCAGCCCGGCGAGCGCCGACGGGGCGGGCTCGGCCAGGTGCGCGCGGTCGAGCGCGGCGTTCGCCGAGGCGGTCAGTTCGTCGATCCGGCGCTCCACCGCGGCCACCGCGCCGACCGAGGTCAGCGCCTCGCGCACCTGGTCGACGGTGCCGCTGGTGAGGTCGGCGGCCCCGATCGCGGCGGCGATCGCCTTGGCCGCCGCGTGGTCGCCGCGCTCCTCGGCCAGCTGCAGGCCGAGCGCCACGAGCAGGGTGCGCTTGCCCTCGCGCAGGTCGTCGCCGGCGGGCTTGCCGGTCACCGAAGGGTCGCCGAACACGCCGAGCAGGTCGTCGCGCAGCTGGAACGCCACGCCGACGTCGCCGCCGAACTCCAGCAGGGTGGCGATCAGCCGCTCGTCCGCCCCGGCGAGCGACGCGCCGAGGTGCAGCGGCCGCTGGACGGTGTACGCGGCGGTCTTGAGCCGGTCGATCCGCAGCGCGGCCTCGGGCGAGGCGTCGCCGACGGCCTGCGTGCGGACGTCGAGGTACTGCCCGGCGAGCACCTCGGTGCGCATCGCGCGCCAGGCCGGGCGGGCCGCCGCGATCGTGGCCGCGGGCAGCGGGGCCTCGGCGAACATGTCGTCCGCCCAGGCCAGCGCCAGGTCGCCCACCAGCACCGCGCTGGCCAGCCCGAACACCGACGGCGAACCGAGCCAGCCGCGGTCGGCGTGCAGTTTCTCGGCGGCCACGTGCACGGTCGGCTTGCCGCGGCGCGAGTCGGAGGAGTCGATGAGGTCGTCGTGGATCAGCGCGCAGGCCTGGATCAGCTCCAGGCTCGCCACCGCCTGCAGCGCGCCCTCGGCGAGCGGACCGGACGCCGCGCCGCCCGCGCCGCGCCAGCCCCACCAGGCGAACGTCGGCCGGATCCGCTTGCCGCCGCCCAGCACGAAACCGGACAGGGCCTCGATCCCGGCCGCGACGCTCGGTTCGGTGCACAGGATCTCGCTCCCCGCCCGGCCGAGGAAATCGGCCAGCGCACGCTCCACGTGCGCGGGGAGGTCGGCGTCGAATCCGGGCGCGTCCATGCCCTCATCCTCCGGGACGAGGGCGGCCGGGGTCACGCCGGGCGCCCCCGGATGTGGCGCACCAGACGCGGTCAGCCGCTCCGGAACGCGTCAGGGCTCTTGCTCGCCGCGAAGTACGCCGCCGCCTCGGCGGGTCCGCGCGGCCGGTAACCGGGTTCGAGACAGCCGGCGTACCAGTCCTTCGCGAGATGCCACAGCGCGTCGAGGCCGAGCAGCTCGCCCGGACTGTCCACACAGGACTCGGCGCAGTACAGCCGCTGCTCGCGGCGGTCGCCGGCGAGCCGGTCGGGCGAGACCGGGAAGTACGCGACCTGCGGGCCGCTCGGCGGCTGGTCCCGCCGCACGACCAGCGCGGACGGCTCGCCGCAGCCGGGACACCGCGTCGCCACGAGCACCTCGGGCTCGCCGGAAACGAGGTGCGGGATCGCGAACGAATCCCAGGCGCAGCCGCCCCACCACATGGTGTGCTCGCCCATCACCGCGAACCCGAGCGGAACGGCCGCGAACGGCGCGGCCAGCGCCACGTGCTCGCATTCGTCCAGCCACAGCCATCTCGGGTCGGCCATCCGGTGCAGCGCCTGTTTCGCCACCGCGAGCGACCCGTGCGCGGCGGCGGCCAGCTCGGGCGCGGTGGGCGGGCGGCCGCGGGAGGCGAACGCGCGGTAGACCGCCACGCGCACGTCTTCGTCCCAGGCCAGATCGTCTTCACTGCTCATGGCTCGCCTCCCCGGGAGGGTTCGCCCACTGACGGTACGCGCGTGGCCAAGCCCACCCGTCGGCTCTGCCGCGGCTCGAGGCGAGCCACTACCATTTCCCTTCATGACGTCGGTGATCGAAAGGCTGCGGGGGGACGGGCCCGCGTTCTCCGTCGAGTTCTTCCCGCCCCGCGACGAGGCCGACGAGGCGATCCTGTGGAAGGCCATCCGCGAGCTGGAACCGCTGGACCCGGCGTACATGTCGATCACCTACGGCGCGGGCGGCTCGAGCCGCGACGGCACCATCCGCAGCATCGCCCGCGTCGCCACCGAAACCACGCTCTGCCCGATGGCCCACCTGACGGCGGTCGACCATTCGGTGTCCGAACTGCGGAACGTGATCGGCTGGTACGCGGCGGTCGGCGTGCGCAACATCCTCGCGCTGCGCGGCGACCCGCCCGGCGACGTCTACGGCGACTGGGTGCCGCACCCCGAGGGCCTCACCTACGCCGAGGAACTGGTCGCGCTGGTCCGCTCGCTCGGCGACTTCTGCGTCGGCGTCTCGGCGTTCCCGTACGGCCACCCGCGTTCGGCGGACCTGGAATCGGACACGAAGCACCTGGTCCGCAAGTTCCGCGCGGGAGCGGATTTCGCGATCGCGCAGCTGTTCTTCGAGGCCGAGGACTTCCTGCGGCTGCGCGACCGGGTCGCCGCGGCGGGCTGCGACGCGCTCGTGCTGCCCGGCATCATGCCGCTGACCACTCTGCGGACGCTGCACACGACGATCAGGCTCTCCGGCGCTCCGGCGTCGCAGCGGCTGCTGGACCGGCTCGAACCGTTCTCCGACGACCCGAAGGCGTTCCGCGCGGCCGGGCTCGACTGGGTCACCGAACTGTGCGAGAAACTGATCGCCGAAGGCGTGCCCGACCTGCACTTCTACACGTTCAACCGGTCCAAGGCGACGCGCGAGGTCGTCACCCGGCTCGGACTCGTGCCCGCCCGCGCGTAACTCTGTGGGCTCCGGGCGCATCCGGCCGGTAGCGTGCCGGACATGGCTTCCACCGAACAGAGCGTTCCGGAGATCTGCGACCGGTACGTCGACGATTACGTGGCCGTGGACCCGGTCGCGGCCACTATGCTCGGCGTCGCGGGCTACGACGACCAGCTGACCGACTATTCGCCCGCGGGCCACGACGCCCGCGCGGACCTGGCGCGGCGCGCGCTGGCCGCCGTGACCGCCGCCGAACCGGCGAACGCGGGGGAGCGGGTCGCGAAGGCCGTGTTCACCGAGCGGATCGGCCTCGAGCTGGAGATCCACGACGCGGGTCTCGACGCGGCTTCGCTCAACGTGATCGAGAGCCCGGTGCAGGGCCTGCGCATGGTCTTCGACCTGATGCCGACCGACACCCCGGACGACTGGGCGAACGTCGCGGCCCGGCTGCCGAAGGTGCCCGAGGCGCTCGCCGGGCTCCGCGCGTCGCTGCTGGCTTCGGCCGACCAGGGGCGGGTTTCGGCGCTGCGGCAGGTTTCCAAGGTCGCCGAGCAGTGCGACACGTGGGCCGGGCTCAAGGACGGCCCCGGTTTCTTCGCGAGCATGGTCGCGGACGCGGGGGTCGATTCGCTGAAGTCCGAACTGGCCGCGGGCGCGCGGGCGGCGGACGAGGCGTTCGCGGAATTCGCCGGATTCCTGCGCGCGGAACTGGCTCCGAAGGCTCCGGTGAAGGACGCCGTCGGCGAGGACACCTACCGGCTGTGGTCGCGCTACTTCATCGGCGCGGAGCTGGACCTGCGCGAGGCGTACGAATGGGGCTGGCACGAATTCTCGCGGCTCGAAACGGAAATGCGCGCGGTCGCGAACCGCATCAAGCCCGGTTCGACGCCCGCCGAAGCCGCCGCGGTGCTCGACGCCGACCCGCGCTACCGCGTCCAGGGCCGTCCGCAGTTCGAGGCGTGGATGCAGCAGCTGTCCGACGACGCGCTGAAGTCGTTGCGCGGCAAGCACTTCGACATCCCGGACCGGCTGATGGCGCTGGAGTGCAAGATCGCCCCGCCCGGCGGCGGCGTCGGCGCGTACTACACCGGACCGAGCGAGGACTTCAGCCGCCCCGGCCGGATGTGGTGGTCGCTTCCCACCGACCGCAACGAATTCACCACCTGGCGCGAGGTTTCGACGGTCTACCACGAGGGCGTCCCGGGCCACCACCTGCAGATCGCCACGGCGGTCAACCAGGCCGAGACCCTCACGAAGTACCAGCGGCTGATGACGTTCATCTCGGCGCACGGCGAAGGCTGGGCGCTGTACGCGGAACGCCTCATGGAGGAGCTGGGCTACCTCTCCGACGACGGCGACCTGCTCGGCATGCTGTCCGAACAGCTGTTCCGCGCCGCCCGCGTCGTGGTCGACCTCGGCATGCACCTGGAACTGGAAATCCCGGCAGGCACCGGATTCCACGAGGGGGAGCGCTGGACGCCGGACCTCGGCCTGGAGTTCATGCTGACCCGCACGATCACCGACCAGGCGCACGTCCGCGACGAGATCGACCGCTACCTCGGCTGGCCCGGCCAGGCCCCCGCGTACAAGCTGGGCGAACGCCTGTGGCTCGCGGCCCGCGACGAGGCCCGCGCGCGGCAGGGTTCGGCGTTCGACATCAAGCAGTTCCACACCAAGGCCCTGCAGATGGGCGGCATGGGACTGGACACGCTGCGCGAGCAGCTGGCGCAACTGGACTGAGACTGCTTTCCCGGGCCGGTGTTCCCGCACCGGCCCGGGTGTCTTTCCCGCATGTTGACCGCTCAACCCCTTGCCACGGCCCGGCTCGACCTGCTGCCGCTGTCCGTCTCACACGCCGAGGAGATGGCCGTCGTGCTGTCGGATCCGGCGCTGCACACGTACATCGGCGGCGCCCCGGACTCATTGGCAACGCTTCGGTCCCGTTACCGGCGGATGACCGCGGGCTCGCCCGATCCGGCGGTCTCCTGGCTGAACTGGGTGATCCGGTTGCGCGATTCCGGCCTGGCCGGCACCGTCCAGGCGACAGTTCGCGACGCGGTGGCCGAAATCGCCTGGGTGGTGGGAACTCCGTGGCAGGGCCAGGGCATCGCCACCGAAGCCGCGCGCGGACTGGTCGAATGGCTCGACCGGCAGCCGGTCGACGCGATCATCGCGCACATCCACCCGGAAAACCGGGCCTCCGCCGGAGTGGCGGCCGCCGTCGGGCTGGTCGCGACCGAGGAGCAGCAGGACGGCGAGATCCGCTGGCTCCGGCAAACCCGTTGATCGTCTCCCCGTCCTCTGGTTAAGCTCCCGCCCGTGCACCGGATCTTCCTCGTCACCCCACCCCCGCGCGCCTGAGCGGGGTAGTTTCCGCCGCGTGCGCCCGCAACCGGGCCCGCGGCCGCTGGGTGCTGCCGTGAACCGGCCTGTGCACGCTGCCCCGCGTCGTCGATCTCCGATTCCTTCGACGCAGGAGCCCTTTTCCGCATGTCTGTTTCCGTAATTTCGCGCGCCCGCTCGACGTCCGCGCTCGTCCTGGCCGGCGTGCTCTGGGGAACCGGCGGCCTTTCCGGGTCGCTGCTCGGCCAGCAAGCCGGTCTGCACCCCCTGGCCGTCGCCACCTGCCGGCTGCTCATCGGCGGCGCCGCGAGCGCGGTTTACGTCGCCCTCACCAGCGGCTTTCGCTTCCCCGCCAAGCAAACCTGGCGTCGTCTCCTCCTCATCGGCACCCTCTTCGCCCTCTTCCAAGCCAGCTACTTCGCCGCCGTCGCGCTCAGCTCGGTCAGCGTCGCGACGATGACCACGATCGGTGCCGCACCCGTTGTGCTGACTGTGTTTTCCGCAGTGCGCCACCGACGCGCACCCCAGCTGTGGACCCTGGTGTCCGTCGGCGGCGCCGTCGCGGGACTGGTGCTGCTGCGCTGGTCGCCGGAGACCGCTATATCACCAGCCCGGCTGGTCAGCGGCCTCGGCTTCGCACTGCTCGCGGCGACCGGATTCGCCGTGCTCACGCTCGTCACCGCGAAGCCCGTCGACGGCCTCGACCCGTTGGCTACCACGGCCTTCGGCTGTCTGACCGGCGGTTTGCTGCTGACCCCTGTCGCGCTGTGGCTCGGCATGAACCTGCCCGCCCGCGCCGACGTGCTGCTGCTGGCGGTGTACTTCGGCGTGGTCCCGACAGCCGTCGCGTACGCCGCGTACTTCCGCGGTCTCGGCGGTGCCCATCCGGTGCTGGGCGCGCTGTCCGCGCTGCTGGAACCGCTTACCGGAACCGTGCTTTCGGTGGTCTTCTTGCACGAACGGCTGAGCGCGTTCGCGTGGGCGGGCGCCGTGCTGCTCGTCGCGGCGCTCGCGGTCGGCTACTGGCGGCCCGAACCCCGATGACGATGCCCATTCACGGACTGTCCGCATTCTTGGATATTTCGCCACGAACGGGTGGCTCGCTCCACTACGGTGCCGTTCATGATCACCGACAATCGAACATTCCGGGCATCGACGCTGGCCGCGGGGGCGACACTGCTCGCCCTGCTCGCGGCCTGCGGCGGTGGCTCGGCCGCGGACGCCGGCTCTCCCTCCTCCGCCGCGAAACCTCCGATCACCGATCCGGCGGTGCAGGCGGCGGCCTTGCGCACCGTGGACCCGTGCGCGCTGCTGGACAGCAAAACCCTCGGCGGCCTCGGCGCCCCGGACCAGTCGAGCCTTTCCTCCTCGGAATGGGGCGAGTGCAGCGTCGACGTCAAAGCCGCCGGGGGCAAGAAGATCGAGCTGGTGCTGCGCGTCGGCGACCAGCTGATCATGTCGAAGGACCCGGCCGAGAAGCTCGAAGGCCTTCCGCTGGTCGTCGACGGCGACAAGCCCGGGTCGTGCTGGGTCTCGGTCGTGACGTCGTTCGAGCAGTCGCTGGGCATCACCTTCCAGACCAAGGCCCCGGGCGGCGACGCCTGCGCGCCCGGTCGCGCTGCGCTGACCAAGGTGGTGCAGGCGCTGCACAACTCCCCGCCGCAGTACCAGCAGGTGCCCGGCTCCGTGCTGACGACCGATCCCTGCGCGGTGGCCAGCAAGCAGGCCGTGGAGACCGCGCTGGGGCAGAAGTCGTTCGTGGAGCCCAAGAGCCTGCACGAATGCGACTTCTGGTCCGGCGAAGGCACGCACTACCCGCAGGTGTCGGTGCACCTGTACCAGGGCCTGCCCGCCGACGCCGAGGACGGCCAGCCCGCCGACCTCGGCGGCGGCGTCACGGCCATCCAGAAGAAGGACGAGGACAGCAGCGTGGTCAGCTGCGACGCGACCTGGCGCAAGGTCGAAACTCCGAAGGAAGACGAGGCGCGCGGGTACGGCGAGATCGTCTCCGTGCAGTTCAGCGGCGAACCCGCCAGCGGTCTCGACGCCGCCACCGCCTGCACGAAGGCGGTCGCCGTGGCCAAGACGGTGGCACCGTCGCTCGGCCACGCCTGACAGCTCGCATCAGCCGGTGCGCGGGGCCTTCTGGGGGCCGTGTTACGCGGTAGGCAAACGCGCCGTGCGTCCGGTCCGGCACCGGGCGCGCGGCGGCCCTACCGCGCGTCGAGGGGCAACGACCGGCCCAGAATCGCGAACGGCCGCGGATCGCCGGTGAACTGGTAATCGCGCAGGACGTCGACGAACCCCATGCGCCGGTACAGCTTCCACGCCCGGCTCGTCCCCTCGGGCGTGGAGAGCAGGACGTTCGCGCTGGGCACGCCGTCGAGGAGCCGGCGCAGCAAGTCCTCGCCGATCTGCTTGCCCTGGTTCTCCGGGCGCACGTGGATCTCGGTGAGCTCGAAGTAGTCCGCCAGCCAGCGCTCGGCTTCCTCCGTTCCGGAGCGGCGGGTGAGGCCGTGCCGGACCTGCTCGTGCCACCACTGCCCGGCGCGGCCCTTGTAGCCGTACGCGATGCCGAGCAGGACGCCGTTGTCGTCGAGCGCCGCCATGCAGCGCCAGCCCTCGCGCAACGCGTGCGTCAGCCACATCGGCGCGCGCTGCTCGGCCGTGCCCTCGGGATAGCGCATGGCGTTCACGTAGATCGCCAGCGCTTCCGGCAGCCGGGACCGGAACTCGTCGGCGGAGAGCTGCACGTAGCGGGAGCATCCGGAGGAGGGCATGGCGGTCACAGTCGACCATCCTCCCCTTCGCCCGCGAGATCGCCCGGGGTGCCCCCGGTCAGCGCGACGAGCGCGGCGAACGTCGTTGGGAACACCGATTTCGGATGCCCCGCCGCGGCCCACACCTCGGAATATTCGCGCAAGGCGGTGTCCACGACCGTGACGAGCTTCTCCGGATGCCCGACCGGAGCGACGCCCCCGATCGGCTGCCCGGTGTGCTCCCGGACGAACGCCGCGTCCGCCTTGCCGACGTCGGCGACTCCCGCGAGTTCCGCCAGCCGGGACTCCTTCGCCCGATGCGCCCCCGAGGTGAGGGCGAGCAACGCGACCTCGGCCCCGTCGCTCGTGCGGGCCCGGAAGACCAGGCTGTTCGCGATAGCGCCGACCGGCACGCCGAGAGCCTCCGCGGCCTGCGCGGCAGTGCGCACTTCGGCGGGCAGGACCCGCACTCCGGCAGCGGCGGCGTGCTGCCCGGCCTCGCCCAGCGCGGCGGTGACCTTGGCGACAGCGGGATGGTCGTGGGTGCTCACCCGGTTATGAGACCACGCCGGTGCGGCCGTGTCCCGCACCACGTGCCCGGATTCCACCGGCGGGGTTGAGCGGAGTGGCCGGCGCGGCTACTCTGGAAATAGATCGAACAGACGTTCGATACCCGGTGGGAGCGCACCGGCCGGTCCCGGGGTGGGGGAAGCACCTCGGGCCCCCGGCCGGGCCCACCCGAGCAGGAGGAGGGTCGCCATGTCCGTCTCGGTCGTGTCCCCCGCGGACCGTGCTGCCGAAGCACGCCCAGACCGACCTGGCGTGGGCGAACAGCTGACGTTCGGCTCGCAGCTGGAACGGCCGGTCGGTGCTGAGGACGCTGCTCGTGTTGCGGGGGATGGTGTTGTTCGACCGTCGGCTTCCGGGGGTGCCTCCGGTGGTTCGGTTTCGTCGTCGGCTTCGGTGACTGGCTCTGTGCAGCCTGGGCTTGATCTGTGGTCGGTGCCGGAGACCGGTGCTGCCGGGTCGCCTGCTTCGGCGGCCAGTTCTGCTGAGGTGTCAGTTTCGGTGGCCAGTGCTGCTGAGTCGATTGCTTCGGAATCCGGTCTCGGCGCGGGGCCTGCGTCGGAGAGCGGTTCTGCTGGGGCGGTTGCTTCGGCGGCCAGTTCTGCTGGTTCCGTGGGTTCGGAACCTGGTCCCGACTCGTTGCTCGCGCCGAAGAGCGGTTCCGCTGGGTTGTCTGCTTCGGCGACCAGTTCCGCCGGGTCGGTTGCTCCGGAAACTGGTCCCGGCTCGCCCGCGTTGGAGCGCAACTCTGCTGGATCCGCTGCTTCGGCAACTGGCCCAGGTTTGTCTCCCGCGCCGGAAAACCACTCCGCCGCGCCGTCGACGTCGGAGTCTGGCGCTGGTCAGCCTGGTGTTCCGGCGACGGAGTCTGGTCCGTCGCCTGCCGTCGGCTCTGGCGAACCTGCTGGTTCGAAGGCGGGTTCCGACGTGCTGTCCGCATCGCGAAACGGTTCTGCTTCGGCGGCGGATGCTGCCCCGGAGCCCGCCCTGGATTCGTCGTCCGAGCCGGGAAGTGGTTCCTCCACGTCGGCCAGCTCAGCCCGGCCAGCTGCCTCGAAGCCCGGCCCGGACTCGCGGCCCGCACCGGAAAGCAACCCCTCGGCGTCGTCGGTTTCCCCGGCCACTCCAGCCGAGCCCGCCCCTCCGGCGCTGCCCCTCGCCGCGGGGAACAGCCACACCACACCGGCCAACCCCCAACGCCCCCGCGCCTCCCGGGCCGTGCACCACGTCCCGGAAAACACCGTGCCCAGCTCCCCGCCGCCGAGGCAGGTAGTCCACCGCACCCGGGCCGCGGTCCGGCCGTCCGCCGAACCGGCGGCTCGCCGTTCCGGCGCCCAGGGCCAGCCGCAGCTTCCGTTGTCCCTGCGCCCGCCCGCCGCTCCCGAGGCGGTCACCCTTCTGGCCCAGGCCAACCGCGGACTCGAGCACGCCGAAAACGAACGCGACCCAGCCGAACGCTTCATCGGCGCCTACCTCGCCGCCCTCCGCGGGGCGGGAGCGGTGCTCGCCGTGCGAGGGCGTCCGCGCCGGGGCCGGGGCCGTCCGGCCAGCGGCTGGGTGCTGCTCGACGCCGTCGCCCCCGAACTGCGGGAGTGGTCAGCTTTCTTCGCCGACCACTCGGAAACCCGGGCCGCCGCCGAAGCGGGCATCACCGGCCGCGTCACCGCCGAGCTCGCCGAGGGCCTGCTGGGGGCGACCGCCCAGTTCCTCGAACTGGTCCGCCGGGTCGTGCACGGCCTGCCGATGTCCGGGGAAGCTCATGTCGCGTGAACTCGGCACGGTCGATCACGGCCGACTGCTCGAGGCGTTCTCCGCGGAGGCGCGGCTGCTGGGGGAGGTGGCGCACTCGGCGTCACCCGATTCGCCAGTGCCCACCGCCCCCGGCTGGACGTTGAACGAGCTGCTCAAACACGTCGGCTCGGTGTACTGGCAGGTGCTCGGCTGGATCCGCGAAGGCCGCCGCCCCGAGGGGTGGCGCGAACCCCTGCCCGGCCAGCCCGTGGTCGATTTCTACTCCGCTGCCCGCACCGAGCTCGAAGTCGAACTGGCCAACCACGACCCGGCCGCCCGAGCCGCCACCTGGTGGTCCGCCGATCCGACTTACGGGTTCTGGCGCCGGCGCCTGCTCCACGAAACCCTCGTGCACCGGGTAGACGCGGAAAACGCGGCCGGAACCGGCGACTCGGAAGTCCCGGACGACCTGGCCGCCGACGGCGTCGACGAGGCCCTCACCCTCTACTTCGGACACAAGCTCACCACCATGGGCATCTCGGGAACCCGGAACGGCACCGTGGGTTTCCACACCGGCGGCCACAGCTGGATCGCGAGAGCGGGCCCCGGCGAGACAGAGGCCTGGCGCTGCTCTCCCCGGGAAGCCGACGCCGCGGACGCGATCGTCACCGGTCAGCCCGCGAACGTGTACCTGTGGCTGTGGGGAAGAGTCCCGGTGACCATGGTCCACACCGACGGAGACCACGAGCTGTCCGCCCAAACCTGGGCCCTGCTGCGACTGGCCACCAGATAGCGGTCGAGAACCGAAAGCGGGGAAGCTTCCCGGTTCCGCCCTCTTTCCCGGCCACCGCGGCGATCCGGCCGTGCCGGCAAGCGCGATACCCCCGCGCTTGCCGGCACAGTTCTTTCCCCCGATTTCGCCACCGCGATCCGCCGTTTTCGTCGGCCCTGCCCGTTACCGTGGCGGCATGGCACCACGTCCGGTCCACCTGGTCGTCGCCGCCGAACAACCGGCACGGCTTGCCCGCTTCTGGTCCGATCTGCTCGGCTGGCGACTCGCCACGGAATCCCCAGCCGAGGCCGCCGTCCAACCCCCGCCCGGCGACGGCTGCGACCTCACCCTGCTCTTCGCCCCGGCCACCCGTCCGAAGACCGGCAAAAACCGTCTCCACCTCGACCTCTCCAGCACGTCGGGCGAGAACCAGCGCGAAACAGTCGCCCGAGCCGTTTCCCTGGGCGCACGCCCGATCGACATCGGCCAGCGCGACGTCCCGTGGATCGTCCTGGCCGACCCCGAAGACAACGAATTCTGCGTACTGGAACCCCGCGAGGAATACGCCGGCTCCGGCGCCATCGCAGCGATCGTCGTCGACGCGGCGAACCCCGCTCAGCTAGCCCGCTTCTGGTCCCCGCTCACGGCTTGGCCGATCGCCGCCGAAGAGCCAGCCGTCACCACCCTGCGCAACCCGGCCGGCCGCGGCCCCGCCCTCGAATTCCTCCGGGCGAAGACCCCGAAGCACGGCAAAAACCGGCTCCACCTGGACCTCGCCCTCGCCCTCCACGACGACCACACCGCCGAAACCCGCCGCCTCCAAGCCGCAGGCGCCCACCCCGTCCCGGCCGACCAGCCCCACGTCGCGCCAACCGACTTCACCGACCCGGAAAACAACGAATTCCGCCTGCTCCCCCCACTCTGACCCGGCACCGCTGTTTCCCTCAGATCACGCAGTACCGGCCACCCTCTGACACACCCGAAACATCACAGGACGCCGCCGGTTACGCACGTCGGGAACGGTTAGTCCCATGGACATGCCTACGACGCCCCGCAACCTCCTCGCGAACGCCATCCCCAGCGAGCCAGCGCGCCTCCCGCGCTCTCGCTCCGAGCCGGACCCCAGCCACCCGAACGAAAACCGCCGACTGACCCGCGCCTGGCGAGTCCGGGTCCGCTCCGACGATCACCCCGGCACCCTGGCCCGCTTCGCCATCCGGCTGGCCGACCTCGAATGCCGCATCCTCGGCCTCACCAGACACCCGGCCCCCGGCGGAGTCCTGGACGAATTCGTCCTGCAGCCAGCAACGGGCTTGCCCCCGCACCTCCTGATAGACGCCCTCCGCGACGAAGGCGGCGACTGCCTGGGGATGACCGAAACGACCATCCCCGACCTCCGCGCCCCGGCGCTCGCCCCCGAGGAGCCGATCGCCGATGCCGCCGCCCGGGAACTCCTCACCCCGCCCTCGAACACACCCACCGCTGACATCCGGAAATTCCCTGGCCCGGCAACAACTGCGTTCCCCGCCGTAGAGACACGCACCGAGCTCCCTTCACGGCCACCCGACCCCTCGGCAGCCGCTACCGAGGAGATAGCCGGTGTTTCGAAGACAATCGCGTTCCCCGCTACCGGAAAGATGCGAGCTGAGGACTCCGCGCGAGAATTGCGTGCACTTTCAACGGCAACGGCGACAGGCCAAGAGACTGCCTCCGCGCCCAGCGCAGAGGAAGAACGTGCCTCGGCAAATGCTTCCTCCGCCGCGGAGAATTCGCCTATTGCTTTCCCCGCTGATCGAGAGGCCGCTTCCGCCTCGGGGAAGATGTCCGCCGAGATCCGGGAACTTCCTGCTCCAGCGGCCTTTACCCACGATGCGGATTCCGCAGCCGAGGCACGCAGCGTCTCACCGGCACCTGCACTCCCTCTCGCGGGGGAGTTGTGCGTCGGATCCGATGCCCGGGAATTGCCCGTTCCACCAACACCTGTCACCGCCGAGCGAAAGACGTCCGCCGAAGCCGAACCTGGGCAACTCCGTTCCCAGAGCGCCACTCCCGCACGAGCCGAGGTCGCCGAAACCACCATTCGCGGACTTCGCGACCCGGCCTCCACCGCGCTCTTCGCCGCCCGGCAGGCAATCGCCGATCCTGGTCGTCGTGCGCCGATGTTGCGGATGGTCCTGTCCGCCGACCTCGTCACACTCGTCCCGGTAAGCGAGGCCAACCCGGGACGCACGGAAGGCGGCCACCGAGCGGTTTTCCCCTTCGGCGACGGGCAGGCGTTCGTCGCCCGGCGAAGGTGGGTGGCATTCGCCGAACCCGAACTCGCCCAGGCGACGGCGTTTCTGGAACTGCTCGCCGCGGCCGAGCAGAATCTGGCCGGCCCGGTCCTGCTCGACCGTCCGGACGGGGCAGCGGTCGTTCTGCGGCTCGGCACTCCGCGGGACGTCGACGCGATCGGCGCAGTGCATCTCCGCTGCTCGGCGAAGACGCTGTTCAACCGCTACCACACCGGGATGCGCACGGTCCCGCGGAAATGGCTGCACCGCTTGCTCATGCCGCCGCGCGGAACCAGTCTGCTGGCAGTGTGCGGCCGGGACGTGATCGGGTTCGGACAGCTGATTTCCCAACTGGACGGCACCTCGGAGGTTTCCCTGCTCGTCGAGGATGCCTGGCAGCGACAGGGAATCGGCACGGCGTTGCTGGCCCGGCTGGTGGCCCTGGCCGAGGCCGGCGGGACGACGGAACTGACCGCAGTCCGGCTTCCGGGCAACGACGCCATGGCCCGGACCGCCGTTCGCGCCGGACTGCGGGTCGAAACCAGCCCGGACGACAGCACGGTGCTCCGGCTCGTCGCGGATCGGACGCCGAGGGTCAGCGGTTCCAGAACCAGTCTTTGCCCCGCGCCTCGCGCAGCGCCTGCTTCTTCCGGTCGGGGGTGAGCCGGTCGAGGTAGAGCTTTCCGTCGAGGTGGTCGGTTTCGTGCTGGAGACACTGGGCCAGCACGTCGACGCCCTCGACCTCGATCGGCTCGTTGCGCAGGTCGACGCCGCGCACGACGGCGTGCTTCGCGCGGACCGTCGGGAACCACAGCTCCGGCACGGACAGGCAGCCCTCGCCGATTTCGTGCGTTTCCTCGGACAGGTGGACGATCTCCGGGTTGATCACGTACCCGGTCAACCCGCCGACGTCGTAGCTGAACACCCGCAACCCGACCCCGATCTGCGGCGCGGCGAGCCCCGCCCGGCCCTCCGGCTGCACGCTGTCGAGGAGGTCCTTCACCAGCGCCTCGATCTTGCTGTCGAACGTGGTCACCGGGTCGCACACGGACTTGAGCACCGGGTCACCGAAGTAGCGCAACTCGCGCATCGCCATGATCGAACGTCCTTTTGTCCACCGAGGGGCCAGGAGAAGTCTAGTGACACCACCTGCTTCCCCGACGCCGGTACACCGAGCCCGGCCGTTCGCTGTCCGGCCGAGTCCGCCCGCGCCGCCTGGCAGAGCCCGCGCGCTCGCTGTCCGGCCGAGTTCGCTCACCGTCTGGCAGAGCCCGCTCGCTGTCCGGCCGAGTCCGCTCGCGCCGTCTGGCAGAGCCCGCGCGCTCGCTGTCCGGCCGAGTCCGCGCGCCGCCTGGCAGAGCCCGCGCGCTCGCTGTCCGGCCGAGTTTGCCCGCGCCGCCTGGCAGAGTCCGCTCGCTCGCCGCCCGACCGAGCCTGCTCGCCGCCTGGCAGAGTTCGGCTGATCGCCGCCCGACCGAGTCCGCCGGACCGGCCCGCGTTCGCCGACTTGGCCGCGCCGCCACCCCGGAAACGTCAAGCTCTCAAACGGAGTCCCTTCGGAGTCGCGCGGAAGCCGGCCTCCTGCAGGATCTCGGCCAGCTCCGAGGTCAGCGCGTGTTCTCCGTCCGCGCGTTGGACGGCCAACTGCCCCAGCCAGCCTTCGCGGACCGCGGTCGACAACGCGGCCGCGGCGGCTTGCAGCGAGCCGCGTTCCTCGGTGAAGCTCAGCAACGATCGGCCGCCGCGTTCGACGTACAGAGCTGGCACGCCGTCGACCAGCACCGCCAGCGCTCCGGCTTTACGCGCCGGACGGTGTTTCGTATCCCCGGTCGCAGCGGGCCAAGACAGCGCCGCACCGTACGGCTGTGCTGGATCCGCGGCGGCGAGCACTACGGCCCGAGGATTGTCGTTTCGGGCCGCTGAGGCGGGCGCGGTGCTGGATAACGCACGCAACCGGTCGACCGCCCCCTTCGCGGCGAACTGCGCAGCCCCGAGCCCTTCCACGACGTAGCCGCGAATGACCTGTCCGGTGTCTTCCATACCGCGCAACACCTTGTAGATCCCGGAAAACCCGCCGGTGACCCGTTCGGTGTCGAGCGCGCCTCGGGTGAGGACACCGTGCCGTTCCAAGAACGCCTCGGTGCGGGCATGGGCACGCCGCGTCGGGTCGGCCTCCCGAGGCGGCGTCAGCGCCCAGCGCCCGGCTACGGTCGGCGGCCCGCTGCGCGACGGCATTGCCGGACGCCCGGCGCGCATGCGGGCGTACCGGCCCCGTGGCGCTTGCCGCCGCGGTTTGTGCGCGCCGTGGCCGGCGACCTGTGCGCGCAACGGAGCGAGCGTGTCGCCGGTGACCAGCCCGGCCCACACCAGATCCCACAGCGCGGCCACGACGGCACCGTCGTCCGGCGGTTGCTCCAGACCCGGCGTGACCCGGTCGACGAGCTGCCGGAAGAACAACGCTCCGCCTTCCAGTGCCCTCACGATCGCTTCGTGCAGCGGACTGGTCGGCGGATTCTCTTCGACTTCAGGCAGCAGCAGATCCGCGACGTCGGACGGAGCCAGCGCCAGCCAGCCGTCCCCGCCGGAGAGCGAGCCACAGCCTGCCCACGTGACCTCGCCCGCGGTGGTGAGTTCGTCGAGCAGCGCGGGGGAGTAGCCCGGCAACCGGCTCGGCAGGATCAGCGATTCCACCGCGCTCGCCGGCAACGGCGCACCGGCCAATTGTTCGACCACCGACAGCACGTCGTCGGCCGTCGGCGCGGACCGCAGGCGCGCGCCGATTCCGTGCCACGCGGGCAAAAACCGGCCCAGCGCCGCCGGTTCCACGGGCTCGACCTCTGCCCGCAGCCGGGCGAGCGACGCACGCCGCAACCGCCGCAGTACGGCCGCGTCGCAGTATTCGACGCCCACGCCATGGGTTTCCGGATGCCCGACCGGACTCAGTTCGCCGCGGACCAGCCTGCCTTCGCCGGTAAGCCGGTCGAGCACGCCGGTGACAACAGCCGTGCCCAGCCCGAACCGGTCCGCCGCCGCTGTCGCGGAGAACGGGCCGCGGGTCCGCGCGTAGCGGCCGAGCAGATCGCCCAGCGGATCCGCCACCGGCTCGGTGAACGCCTCGGGCACGCCGACCGGAAGCGCGACGCCCAGCGCGTCCCGCACCCGTCCGGCGTCCTCGATGGCCAGATAGCGTTCCTCACCGCCGATGCGCACCTGGATCGCCCGCCGCGCCGACGCGAGTTCCGCCAGCCATTCCGGCTGGATCCCTCGTTCCCCGGCTTCCGCGACGGACAGATCGCCGAGGAACCGCAACAGGTCGGCCGCGTCCTCCGCCGACCGGGCGTGCCGATCCGGATCGAGCCGCTGCAACGACCGTTCGACCTCGGCCACGGCCTCGGGATCGAGCAGCTCGCGAATCGCCTCCGTGCCCAGCAATTCCGCCAGCAGCGCGGAATCCAGCGACAACGCCGCCGCTCGTCGCTCGGCCAGCGGAGCGTCCGTCTCGTACAGGAACATCCCGACGTAGCCGAACAACAGGCTTCGGGCGAACGGCGAAGCGGCAAGCGTCTCCACCTCGACCAGCCGGACCTTCCGCGCCCGGACGTCCGACATCAGCTCCCGCAGACCGCCGACGTCGTAGACGTCCTGCAACACCTCGCGCATGGCCTCCAGCACGACCGGGAACCGCTCGTACTTCGCCGCCACCGACAACAGTTGCGACGCCCGTTGCCGTTGCTGCCACAGCGGGGTGCGCCGCCGCGGATCCCGGCGCGGCAGGAGCAGCGAGCGCGCCGCGCACTCGCGGAACCGAGCCGCGAAGACCGCCGAGCCGCCGACCTCCGCCACGATCAGCTGCTCGACCTCCTCCGGATCCAGCAGGACGTCGTCGGCGGTGATGGCGACTTCGCCGCCGTCGGCATCGAGCGCGTCGGGCAGCCGCAGCACGATGCCGTCGTCGGAGTGCGCCACCTGGGCGTCGACGCCGCGGTTTTCCCGCAGCCGCGCGGCGATCGCGAGCGCCCACGGCGCGTTGACCTGCGCGCCGAACGGCGAGTGCAGCACGATCCGCCAGTCGCCCAGCTCGTCGCGGTAGCGCTCGAGCAGGATGACCCGGTCGTTGGGCACGTGCCGGGTCGCCGATTTCTGTTCTTCCAGATACGCCAGCAGGTTGTCGCAGGCGCGCTGGTCGAGCCCGGCCGCGGCGGCCCGGTCCCGCGCCGTCGCGGTGTCCGAAGTGGACAGTTCGCGGACGAACGCGCCGAGCGCCCGCCCCAGTTCCAGCGGCCGTCCGGCGGCGTCGCCCTTCCAGAACGGCATCCGGGCGGGCTGGCCGGGGGCGGGCACGACGATCACCCGGTCATGGGTGATGTCGGTGATCCGCCACGACGAGGTGCCGAGCAGGATCGTGTCGCCGACCCGCGATTCGTACACCATCTCCTCGTCGAACTCGCCCACGCGCGAGCCGGGTTTGCCCTCGTCGCCCGGCGTCATCACGGTGAACAGCCCGCGGTCGGGAATCGTGCCGCCGGACGTGACCGCCAGTCGCTGCGAACCCGGCCGTCCGCGCAGCTCGCCGCCGACCCGGTCCCACGTGATGCGCGCCCGCAGCTCGCCGAACTCCTCGCTCGGGTAGCGGCCGGCGAGCATGTCGAGCACCGCGTGCAGCGCGTCGTCCGGCAGCGAGCTGAACGGAGCCGCCCGCCGCACGAGCGCCGCCAGGTCCGGCACCGTCCACGGTTCGAGCGCCACCATCGCCACGATGTGCTGGGCCAGCACGTCGAGCGGGTTGCGCGGGTACCGCACCGCCTCGATCGCCCCGGTCGCCATCCGTTCCGCGACGACCGCGCACGACACCAGATCGCCGCGGAACTTCGGGAACATCACGCCGGACGACACCGCTCCGACCTGGTGCCCGGCCCGGCCGACGCGCTGCAGCCCGGACGCGACCGTGGGCGGGGCCTCGATCTGCACGACCAGATCCACCGCGCCCATGTCGATGCCGAGTTCGAGCGACGACGTGGCCACCACGCACGGCAGCCGCCCGGACTTCAGTTCCTCCTCGACATGGGTGCGCTGTTCACGGGACATCGACCCGTGGTGCGCCCGCGCGACGACCGGCTCCGCACCCGTCGTGACGCCGGACTGCCCGACCGCCTCGGCCGGGAACGCGTCGCCCCGGGACAGACCGGTCTGCTCGGCCGCGAGTTCGTTGAGCCTCGCGGTGAGCCGTTCGGTGAGCCGCCGCGAGTTGCCGAACACAATGGTGGAGCGGTGCGCGCGGATCAGCTCCAGCACCCGTTCCTCGACCGCGGGCCAGATCGACGGCCGCTGCACCGCCGCCCCGGACACTTCTTCCTGGGTGCCGATCCCGCCCTCTGACGGCAACTGCGACAGCGACGTGAGGTCGTCGAGCCGCTCCATCGGCGAGGGCGCCGGCCCGTCGAGGTTGGCCATGTCCTCGACCGGCACCTCCACCCGCACCTGGATCGTCTTCGCGAGCTTCGGCTGCACCACGGTGACCGGACGGCCGCCGGCGAGGAACGCGCTCACCTCGTCGATCGGGCGCACGGTGGCCGACAATCCGATGCGCTGGGCCGGTTTGGGCAGCAACGCGTCGAGCCGTTCCAGCGACAACGCCAGGTGCGCGCCGCGTTTGCCGCCCGCGACGGCGTGCACCTCGTCGACGATCACCGTCTCGACGCCCTTGAGCGATTCCCGTGCCGAGGACGTGAGGAGGAGAAACAGCGACTCCGGAGTGGTGACCAGCACGTCCGGCGGGGTTTTCCCGAACGACCGGCGCTCGGCCGCCGTGGTGTCGCCGGTGCGCATGCCGACCTCGATCTCCGGCGCGGGCAGGCCCAGCCGGTGCGCGGCCTGGGAGATGCCCGCCAGCGGCGCGCGCAGGTTGCGCTGCACGTCGACCGCCAGCGCCTTCAACGGCGAGACGTACAGGATCCGGCACCGCTCGCGCGGGTTCGCCGGCAGCGGTTCCGAGGCCAGCCGGTCCAGTGCCCACAGGAACGCGGACAGCGTCTTGCCGGACCCGGTGGGCGCCACGACCAGGGCGTGCTGCCCGGCGTGTGCGGCCCGCCAGGCCCCTTCCTGCGCGGCCGTCGGGGCGGCGAAGGCTCCGGCGAACCAGGTTCTGGTCGCCGGGGAGAAGAGGTCGAGCACGTCGTTTGCCACGGGATCCATCATGCGCGGCGCCCCCGACAATTTCCGGGGCCCGGGCAGTGCGGTCCGGTCCGGATCCCCTCGTGTGGGTGACCGATCGGCTTAGATCGCGTACTTCCACACGGTCAGCGAATAAGCCGAATACCAGGCCCCGGCCAGCACGAACACGGTCGTCGCGGTGATCATCGTGGACCTCGTGCGACCGGCCAGCCCCATCGCTACGGGCAGCAGGAGCGCGAAGTCGGGGAGCAGGAACCTCGACTTCAAAGCGGGCAGCCCGGCACTGCACAGGACCAGCGCCACGACGCCCACCGCGTAGGCAGCCAGCGGCCACGGCATCCGCCGGCCGGTCACGCAGATGACCGCGAGCGCGATCGCCGCGACCGTCACGAGCACGACGAGCGTTTCCCAGGCATTGCCCGAGGTGAAAAGCGTCTGCGTGATCCACTTCCAGGCCTCGGCGCCAGCGTCGAACCGCGTGTTCCAGCCGCGAAGCTCCACGTCCTGCCAACCGGTCAGGCTGCCGGTCTGCACCGCGACGAACATCCAGTACCCGAGCAGGCCGAGCGGCGCGACGAAGACGCACACGAGCGCGTTCCACCGCTGTCGGTTCCGCCACACGTCGAGCACCGCGGCGAGCACCACGACCGCGACCAGCACGCACGCGGTCGAGCGGGTGAGCCCGGCGAACAGCGTCGCGCAAGCAGCGAGGTACCACTTGCGTTCGAGAACGCCGACCAGCGCCCACGCGGCGAGCGCGGTGAAGAGCGACTCGGTCATCACCATGCTTTCGGCGATCGCCATCGGCGCGGCGCCCCACAGCACGGCGAGCAGCAGCCCCGCTCGAGGACTGTGGACGAGCCGGCCGATCCGGTACATCGCCGTCGCCGCCGCGATCCCGGCGAGTGTCGACAGCAGGAGGGCCGCCCCGAAGTACGTCACCCCGGGCAGCTTCTCGAACAGCCCGGTCAGGGCCGGATACAGCGGGAAGTAGCCGTACGACGCGTCGGGATAGGGCAGCCCGGCGGCGTCGAGCGGATTGCTCACGCCGGTGTAGCTGTGCTCGGCGATCTGCAGGTACCACCAGCCGTCCCAGGACTGCAGCCGTTCGCCGAGCGGCAGGTCCCGGGGAGCGGCCATGGCGGCGAGCACGCCGACGCCGACCAGCCGCACCACGAGGTACAGCACGGCCGCGTGCAGGTAGCTGGAACGGCCCCATTTGGCCGCCGCCACCCGCACCGGGTGCGCCGGACCGCCCGCCTGGCCGAACTGTTCCCGGCGGGTCTTGTCCACTAGCTCTGTCATTGCCTCCCCGTCCTCGGAAGACGAGACGTTCCGTCGCTTCCCGGGGTTGCGCGCGCCGCGAGTTTCGCGGGTCCGCACGCACGGTGACCGGGCACGTGGCAGCATCTCCGCCAGCGCTGCTTGAGTCGAGGGGAAATTACTGTGCGGATCCTGTCGGTGGACCTCGGGACGTCCAACACCGTCGCCGTCCTTTCCGCGCACGGCAGGCCGCCGCGCGTCGTCGAGGTCGACGGATCGGCCAACATGCCCTCCGCGGTCTTCGCCGGGGAAGACGGCACGCTCATGGTCGGCCGGGACGCCGAACGTCGCGCGCGGCTCGACCCGACGCGGTTCGAGCCCAACCCTAAACGGCGCATCGACGAGCAGACGCTGCTGCTGGGCACGGACGTCGTGCCGGTCAACGAAGCGCTCGCCGCGATCCTGCGCCGGGTGCTCGACGAGACCACCCGCCAGCTCGGCGGCGAGCAGCCGGACGAGGTCCGGCTCACCCACCCCGCGCAGTGGGGTCCGGTGCGCCGCAACGTGCTGCTGAGCGCGGCGCGGCTCGCCGGCATTCGCGGGAACGTGGTCCTCGTGCCGGAGCCAGTCGCCGCCGCGGCGCACTTCGCGTCGTTCCCGGAGCGTGCGTTGGCTCCAGGGCAGGCTCTCGCGGTGTACGACCTCGGCGCGGGCACGTTCGACGTCGCAGTCGTCGGCGCGAACCAGAACGGCTACACAGTGCTCGCCGAGGACGGCCTGCCCGACCTCGGCGGCCTCGACGTCGACCAGGCGCTGATGGTCCACGTCGGACGTGAGGTGTCGCACTCGGACCCGCAGCGCTGGCAGAGGCTGCTTCGCCCCGAGTCCACTGCGGACCGGCGTACGCGACGCGCGCTGCAAGAAGACGTGAAGGCCGCGAAGGAGGCACTGTCTCGGCATCCGCAGACAGAGGTGCCGATGCCGGAGCCGTTCAAGGACGTGCTGGTCACGCGCGGAGAGCTCGAAGGCTTGGTGCGTCCGGCAATGCTGCGCAGCGTGGAGTTGCTTTCGCGGACGCTGCGTTCGGCTGGGCTCACCTCGGATCGTCTCGCCGGCATCTACCTCGTCGGCGGATCGAGCCGGTTGCCGCTGGTCGGATCGATGATCACGGAGAAGCTCGGCGTCGTTCCCACGAGTCTCGACCAGCCTGAGACGGCCGTCGCGCTGGGTGCGCAGCATGTCGCTAAAGACGGACTGTCGATGCGTACGCAGAACGTCGAGGGCCAGGTGGCGTCTGGTGCGCCGTACGCGCCGCCTGCTGCGCCACAGGGCAACTACTCGGCGTACTCGCCGACGCAGCCGCAGCCGATGCCGCCGTTCCAGTCTTCGCCGGCACCGTCGAACTTCCCGACGTACACGCCCGCTAAGCCGGAGAAGAAGAGCCGTACCAAGCTGTGGATCGGCATCGCGGCTGTGGTGGTTGTGCTCGCGGCTGGGCTGACTGTGTTCCTCACGACAAAGGGCTCGTCGGTGACGACGTACACGGCTGAAGAGTGCCGTACGCCAGGGCAAGCCGACTCGTCCGGCATGACCGGCTGCATGCGTCAGCTGGCGGGCAAGGTCGCTGAGAACGGCGGCTGTGCTCCCGGCATGGGCAACGGTCCCGCCGCTCCGGCGAAGAGCCTCGGGCCCGCGTCGACGTGCGCCGCGCCGGGGCGCGCGGGCACTCAGGTGACGTACGTGCAGGGGCAGTCGGCAGCCGAGCTGAAGCAGTACACCGACGGACTGCTGTCCTCCGCGGGCGGCGACCGCACCGAAGCGGACTGGAAGGGCAACGCGCTCGAAGGGCACTACGCGGCGGCGGCCGGGCAGTCCTCGGCGGTCCTCGTGTTCACCGTGAAGGACCGGCCCCTCGTCGGGTTCCTCTATCAGGTGAATTCCGGCGGGCAGGCGGCCACGCCGGGCGCGCTGGCCGACTACTTCGAACAGCACGTCCAGCCGGGGGAGTGATCCCCGTTCGATCGGGAAAGCTAGCATTCGCCCGATGCGTATCACGGTGTTCCGACGGCTGATGGCCGAGGAGTTCGGGTCCGGACGCGCCGAGATGCTCGCCAAGGACCACGTGTTCAGCGGGCTCGGCGGGCGCACGGTCGAAGAGGCGCTGAGCGCGGGAACGCCGGCCAAGGAGATCTGGCGAGCGGTCTGCGTCGAGTTCGAGGTGCCACCGGAACGGCGCTGACCTGGGGTTTCCCGATTCCGGTCGGCGCGAAGGGCGAAAACCGCGGCGGATGGGCGTGTCGCCGCGAGCCTCGAACATCTGTTCGTCTATGGTGTTGTGCACAACGGGGCCAGCGATCCACAGATCGGTCGCCGCGCCTGGAATTGTCGGTCCCTCCCCGTAGCGTCGGACCGGACAGGGTTTGACCGCCGGACAAGCCCGACTGGACAACCGAACACACACAGGCCCCAACCAGCGAGGTGGACTTCCATGCCAGCAGCACCCGACAAGGACAAGGCGCTCGAGCTCGCCCTTGCGCAGATCGACAAGCAGTACGGCAAGGGCTCGGTGATGCGGCTCGGCGAGGAGTCCCGGCCTCCCATCGCCGTGATCCCCACCGGCGCGATCGCCCTCGACGTCGCGCTCGGCATCGGCGGCCTGCCGCGCGGCCGGGTCGTCGAGATCTACGGACCGGAATCCTCCGGTAAGACCACGGTCGCCCTGCACGCGGTGGCCAACGCCCAGCGCAACGGCGGCATCGCGGCGTTCATCGACGCGGAGCACGCGCTCGACCCGGAGTACGCGAAGCGGCTCGGCGTCGACACCGACGCGCTGCTCGTGTCCCAGCCGGACACCGGCGAGCAGGCGCTCGAGATCGCGGACATGCTGATCCGCTCGGGCGCGCTCGACATCCTGGTCATCGACTCCGTCGCGGCCCTCGTGCCGCGCGCGGAAATCGAGGGCGAGATGGGCGATTCGCACGTCGGTCTCCAGGCCCGCCTGATGAGCCAGGCGCTGCGGAAGATCACCGGTGCGCTGTCGAACTCCGGCACCACCGCGATCTTCATCAACCAGCTGCGCGAGAAGGTCGGCGTCATGTTCGGCTCGCCGGAGACCACCACCGGCGGCAAGGCGCTGAAGTTCTACGCGTCGGTCCGGCTCGACGTGCGCCGCATCGAGACGCTGAAGGACGGCGGCGAGCCGGTCGGCAACCGCACCCGCGTGAAGGTCGTCAAGAACAAGGTGGCCCCGCCCTTCAAGCAGGCCGAGTTCGACATCCTCTACGGCATGGGCGTCTCGCGCGAGGGCTCGCTCATCGACATGGGCGTCGACCAGGGCATCCTGCGCAAGTCGGGTGCCTGGTACACGTACGAGGGCGACCAGCTGGGCCAGGGCAAGGAGAACGCCCGCCGGTTCCTGCGCGACAACCCGGACATCGCCAACGAGATCGAGAAGCGCATCAAGGAGAAGCTCGGCATCGGCCCGCAGGTCGACGCCGAAGCCGAAGCCGTGCCCGCGCCGGTCGACTTCTGATCCGGGGAGGGGAGGGGATCGGCGGGTTCCCTCCCCGGTGCTCGGGTCGAACACCGGTCCGCCGCTGAACCCGATGCGGTGTTCCGCGACGGCTTCGCCGGGGTGCGGCGGCGTTCCGGTTGCGTCGGAGCTTTGTCGTCCCGCGGAAGGTTTCGGGCAGGACGGGCGGGCGTGGTTCGGCGGATGGCGGACGGGTCGGTCGGCGCGGGCGTGGTTCGGTGGATCGCGGACGGGTCGGTCGGCGCTGTGCGCGTGGTCAGGTTGAGGCTGCGCGTGGGCCGGTAGAGGTTGCCGGTGCTGGGCTTGGCGGTCCGGGCCAGTGCGGGTTCGGCGGCTGTCGCCAGCCGGGAGTCGCACCGGTGCCGGTGCCGGGCTGTGGCGTCGGGCGGCGGAAACGGGTGCAGAGGTGACGGTGTCGTCGTTCTCAGCAGCGGCACCGGGAAGAGGAGTGCGGGCGTGGCCAGGGTGCCGAAGGTCGAACCGGCGGAGTTGCCTCCGGAGGAGCGGGCGAAGAAGGCCAAGGAGATCTGCTTCGACCTCCTCGCCGCCCGGCCGCGGACGGTCGACGAGCTTCGGCAGGCTTTGCAGCGCAAGGGTTTCGACAGCGAGACCGTGGAAACCCTGCTCGGCAAGCTCGACCGCGCCGGTCTGGTCAACGACGCCGAGTTCGCCGAAACCTGGGTCCGCAACCGGCACGCCAACCAAGGGCTGTCGCGCACGGCGCTGGTCGCGGAGTTGCGGCGCAAGGGCGTCGACGGCGAGATCGCGGCGCAAGCGGCCGAGGAAGTCGACCGGGACGCCGAGGAACAACGGGCTCGCGAACTGGTGCGGAAGCGGCTCGGGTCGCTCGGGAACGTCGACGAGCAGACCGCGATCCGCCGTCTGCTCGGGTTCCTCGCGCGGAAGGGGTATCCGCAAGGCTTGGCCTACACGGTGATCCGCGAGGAGCTTCGCGAGTTCGGGGCGGAAGCCAGCATGCTGGACGACGTGACGGTCGACTGACCGGCCCGCAGCACCAAGAAACCCGCCGCCTGCAGCCAGAGGCGACGGGTTTCCGGAACGGCTCAGCGCAGCGCGGCGGCTTCGGCAGCCAGCTTCTCGATGGCAGCGAAGTCCTTGTCCGCCACCAGCTTCGCGGGCGTCAGCCACGATCCGCCGATGCAGCCGACGTTCGGCAGCGCCAGGTACGACGGGGCCGACGACAGCGTGATCCCGCCGGTCGGGCAGAACTGCAGCTGCGGCAGCGGCCCGGCGATCGACTTCAGGAACGCCGCGCCCCCGCTGGCCTCCGCCGGGAAGAACTTCAGCGTGGTCAGCCCGCGTTCGGCCAGCCGCATCGCCTCGGACACCGTGCTCGCGCCCGGCAGGAACGGCAGCCCGGTGGCGAACGCGGCGTCCAGCACCGCGTCCGTGCAGCCCGGCGTCACCAGGAACTTCGCGCCCGCGTCGGCGGCCTGTTTCGCCTGCTCCGGCGACGTCACCGTGCCGGCGCCCACGACGATGTCCGGCACCTCGGCCGCCACCCGCTCGATCGCGGTCAGCGCGACCGGCGTGCGCAGCGTCAGCTCGATCACCCCGATCCCGCCGGCGAGCAGGGCACGGGCCGTCGGCACCGCGTCGTCGGCGTCGTCGATCACCACGACGGGCATCACGGGGGACAGGGCGAGCAGGTCCGTGCCGGTGGTCACTGACCGACCTCCTGGGTCTGGAGAGCATACGAGGACTCGCCCATTGTCCCGCTTCCGAATGGCGGAACGCCCCGGGCGAGGTCCAGCTCCGGAGTGAGCGCCCCGAACACGCTCGCGCCCTGGTCAGCCGGGCCGACCGCGCGGCGCAACGCCCCGAACAGCTCCCGCCCGGTCCCGCTCCACGCGGCCTCCGACGGCGGCGCGTCCGCCAGGTCCCGGCGCGCCAGTTCGTCGTCCGCGACCAGCACGTCCAAGCTTCCGGACCGAGCGTCGAACCGGATCACGTCGCCGTCGGCGATCCGGGCGATCGGCCCGCCCACCGCGGCCTCCGGCGTCACCTGAATCGCCGCCGGCACCTTGCCGGACGCACCCGACATCCGCCCGTCGGTGAGCAGCGCGACCCGGAACCCCCGGTCCATCAACACGCCCAGCGCCGGGGTCAGGCCGTGCAGCTCCGGCATCCCGTTCGCCTGCGGACCTTGCTGCCGCAGCACCACGACCACGTCCCGGTCCAGTTCCCCGGCCTCGAACGCGACCCGGAACGCGTCCTGCGAGGTGAACACCCGCGCCGGCGCCTCCACCACGCGGTGCTCCGGGGCGACTGCCGACACCTTCGTGACCGCCCGGCCCAAGTTGCCTTCGACCATCCGCAGCCCGCCGTCCGGGGCGAACGGCCGCCACACCGGACGCAGCACCTCTTCGTCGAGGCTGCGCGTCGGCACGTCCCGCCACACCAGCTCGCCGTCCGACAAGATCGGCTCCTGGGTGTACCGGCGCAGGCCGGGGCCCGCGACGGTGAGCACGTCCTCGTGCAGCAGCCCCGCGTCGAGCAGCGTGCCGACGAGGAACTGGATGCCGCCGGCCGCGTGGAAGTGGTTGATGTCCGCGCTGCCGTTCGGGTATACGCGCGCCAGCAGCGGCACGACCGCCGACAAGTCCGAGAAATCGTCCCAGCTCAGCTGAATCCCCGCCGCCGCGGCGATCGCCACCAGGTGCATCGTGTGGTTCGTCGACCCGCCGGTAGCCAGCAGCGCCACGATGCCGTTCACGAACGCTTTTTCGTCCAGCACCTGCGAAATCGGCGTGTACGCCTCGCCTCGGGACAGCTCGACGACGCGTCGGCCAGCCTCTTCGGTAAGCGCCTGCCGCAACGGCGTGTTCGGCGGGACGAAGCTGGCGCCCGGCAGGTGCAGACCCATCACCTCAACCACCATCTGGTTCGAGTTGGCGGTGCCGTAGAACGTGCAGGTGCCAGCGGAGTGATACGAGGCGGCTTCCGCGTCGAGCAGGTCTTCCCGCGTCGCGAGCCCTTCCGCGTACAGCTGCCGCACCCGGGCTTTTTCCTTGTTGGGCAAGCCAGAATTCATCGGCCCGGCAGGCACGAGGATCGCAGGCAGATGCCCGAACGACAACGCGCCGATCAGCAATCCCGGCACGATTTTGTCGCACACGCCCAGCAGCAACGACGCGTCGAACATGTCGTGCGACAACGCGATCGCTGTCGCCATCGCGATCACTTCGCGGCTGAACAGCGACAACTCCATGCCCGGACGCCCCTGCGTGATGCCGTCGCACATCGCGGGCACGCCACCGGCGAACTGGGCCACGCCTCCAGCTTCGCGAACCGATTTCTTGAGCCAGGCCGGGTACTCCTGCATCGGCTGATGAGCGGAGAGCAAGTCGTTGTAGGAGGACACGATCGCCACGCCAGGCGCGCGCAACTGGCGAAGCGCCTGCTTGTCGACGCCGTCCATGGCGGCGAATCCGTGCGCGAGGTTGCTGCAAGCGAGGCCGCGGCGGACCGGCCCCTCCTCGAAAGCGGCCGCGCTGCGAGCGAGGTACGCCGCCCGCGTGTCCGCACTGCGCTCGGCGATCCGGTCAGTGACGTCGGCAAGCACGCGGTGCACCGCGGCGGTCGGGTTCGGGTTGCTGCTCATCTCAAGCTCCCGGCTCGTGACGGGTTCGCGAGACGACGGCGCTGGCGTCGCGGGAACGTGACGGTGCACACGGTAACCCGAAAACCTGCCGGAAACAAAATCGATTCAGAAACCCCCTGTGGGGGTGACGTGCGGAGGTTCAGGACAGCCCGGGTCGCTGGCGTCTCGGCCGCGGCCGATGACACGGATCGGGCGACAGGCCTAGGTGTTAGCAATGTGGAACAGGCACTATCCGCGGCTGGAGGTGACAGTGGATGCGAGATTCGGACACGCCCACTCCGCAAGAGCGCGCTTTGGGCAGGGAATTGCGGAATGCCCGGATCGAGGCGAGCTTCGGTCTGCGCGAACTGGGACGCTGGGTCGGGGTGGAGCCGGCGCTGCTGTCGAGCTGGGAGCTGGGCGAGGAGGTGCCGACGCTGGAGGACGTGGCCGGGGTGCTGGGTGCGCTCGGCGTGGTCGGCGAGAAGAAAACGCGCATCATGGAACTGGCGCGCGACCTGGCCGGGACGAGCTGGATCATGCCCGGCTCGCAGGCGAACACGGCCCATTACGCGCTAGTGGCCGGACACGAGCGGAACGCCGAGTCGGTGACTGTGTGGGCTCCGCTGGAGATCCCGGAACTGCTGCAAACCCCCGACTACGCGCGGCTGGTGTTCGGCCCGAGCCTCTGGGACAGCGAAATCCTGGAGCAAGTCGTCGAGAACCGCTTGAACCGCAAGAGAATCCTGTTCGGCGCGGAGGCGGTCGAGACGCAGCTGTTCATCGGTACCGAAGCACTGCGAAACGACCTCGGAGACGCCGAACTGATGCTGCGGCAGCTGCGGTACCTCATCGAGATCGCGGCGACGGTGAACATCCGCCTGGCCCCGAGCGAGGCCGTCACGGCGGGCGCGTTCAGCTGGTACCGGCAGCGGGATACAACGGATGTCGTGTACTTCCCGCATGAGCGCGCAGGTGTCTTCCTGTCCGGGCGGGAAGCCGCTCCGTACGTGGGAACTATCGAGCGGCTGGCCGAGTCCGCGCTGTCTTTGGAGGATTCGTTGGACTGCCTGTCGGCCGCGGCCGACAGGTTCGAGGAGGAGGTGAAAGCCCAACGGCAGGCGAACGAGGCCGGACTGACGAACCTCCTGACGGGAGAGGATCCGGCTGGGTAGGGGCTTGTCGCGTAGGGTGATCGCGGGATGACTCTCTGTCTGCCGGAGGTCGTTCCGGCAACCGGTCGGGGCTTGGGGTTTGCGGGGGAGGACGTCCCAGAGACGGCCCAGACCCCACTTTCGGCCCCTATCTGGCGAGAAATCCCCAGGTCAACAGCTACCGCATGCCTTCTTCTGGTAAATGTGCTACTTGTCACAGTGCACCGCGCGAGGCAGAGTCGTACTTGGCGGCGTTGATCGTCACCCGAACTGCCGGCCCCACCACCAGGGAGGCTTCCGATGTCCACCACAGAGATCGCCGAACTTCGGCGCACCATCGGCCAGTTGCGGCAGTGCGTGGGCGCATTGCGGTCGCGCTACGGCGACGCGTCCGCGGTGCGCCGGCTGGCCAACGACGTCGAGCGGCTCGACATCGACAGTGCGGAGCTGGACGGGCATCCGCCTGCTGTGCCCGCGCAGGCGAAGCCTCTCGAGCGCGTTCCTGTCCCGGATACTCCCTACGATCCGGCGCTGTGGAGCGGTGCCGACGACGAAGGTGTCGGTGGCTACAAGCGCGACCAGCGGTGAGCGCGCCCGCTGACAACGACGTCAGCCGCGCCCGTACCGGCGTTCGGGCGCCGGGGCGGGCGCGGCTCGCCGACCGGACATTGCGCACCGACCGGTGGTGGCTGGCGCCCCTGCTCACTGTGCTGGGGCTGGCCACCTTCGTCGTTTACGCGACTGTCCGGGCGTTCGTGCGCACCGCCTACTGGGTGCCCGAATACCACTATCTGACGCCGTTCTACTCGCCCTGCGTGTCCACTTCCTGCGTCCCGGGATCGAGCCACTTCGGGCACTGGTTCGGCGAGATGCCGTCCTGGCTGCCGCTCGGTGTGCTCGTGCTGCCGTTCCTGCTCGGGTTCCGGTTGACCTGCTACTACTACCGCAAGGCCTACTACCGCTCGGTCTGGTTCTCCCCGCCGGCCTGCGCGGTCGCCGAACCGCACGCGCGCTACACCGGCGAGACGCGGCTGCCGTTGATCGTGCAGAACGTGCACCGGTACTTCTTCTACGTCGCGTGCGTGGTTTCGCTCGTCAACACCTACGACGCCGTCGTCGCCTTCCAGAGTCCCAGCGGGTTCGGCTTCGGGCTCGGCAACGTGATTCTCGTGGTGAACGTCGTGCTGCTGTGGGCGTACACGCTCTCCTGCCACTCGTGCCGGCACGTCACCGGCGGGCGGCTCAAGCATTTCTCGAAACATCCCGTCCGGTACTGGATCTGGACGCAGGTCACGAAGCTCAACACCCGGCACATGACCCTCGCGTGGACGACGCTCGGCACGCTCGTGCTGACCGACTTCTACGTGATGCTCGTGTCGAGCGGCGCGATCTCCGACCTGCGATTCGTGGGCTGAACCCCGGAAATCCAGCAGCGCAAGGCAGTTCTCCCCAGCTCGTGAGGTGGCTTATTCCATGACCGAGGTCGAACGGCACAGCTACGACGTGGTGGTGATCGGTGCCGGCGGCGCCGGTCTGCGCGCGGTGATCGAAGCGCGCGAACGCGGGTTCAGCGTCGCGGTGGTGTGCAAATCCCTGTTCGGCAAGGCGCACACGGTGATGGCCGAGGGCGGCTGCGCGGCGTCGATGGGCAACGCGAACTCGAACGACAACTGGCAGGTGCACTTCCGCGACACCATGCGCGGCGGGAAATTCCTCAACAACTGGCGGATGGCCGAGCTGCACGCCAAGGAAGCGCCGGACCGCGTCTGGGAGCTGGAGACGTACGGCGCGCTCTTCGACCGCACGGCGGACGGGCGGATCAGCCAGCGCAACTTCGGCGGGCACACGTATCCGCGGCTCGCGCACGTCGGCGACCGGACCGGGCTCGAGCTGATTCGCACTATGCAGCAGAAGATCGTTTCGCTGCAACAGGAAGACTTCAAGAAGTACGGCGACTACGAGGCGCGGATCAAGGTCTTCGCTGAATGTACGGTCACCGAGTTGCTGCTGGACAAAGGCGCGATCGCCGGAGCGTTCGGCTACTGGCGCGAAAGCGGCCGGTTCGTGCTGTTCGAAGCGCCTGCGGTGGTGCTCGCGACGGGCGGCATCGGCAAGTCGTTCAAGGTGACGTCGAATTCGTGGGAGTACACCGGCGACGGGCACGCGCTCGCCCTTCGTGCCGGCGCGAAGCTGATCAACATGGAGTTCGTGCAGTTCCATCCGACCGGGATGGTGTGGCCGCCGAGCGTGAAGGGCATCCTCGTCACCGAGGGCGTGCGCGGCGACGGCGGGGTGCTCAAGAACTCCGAGGACAAGCGGTTCATGTTCGAGTACGTGCCCGAGGTGTTCAAGGGCCAGTACGCGGACAGCGAAAGCGAGGCCGACCGCTGGTACACCGACCAGGAGAACAACCGCCGGACGCCGGACCTGCTGCCGCGCGACGAGGTGGCGCGGGCGATCAACTCCGAGGTCAAGGAGGGGCGCGGGTCCCCGCACGGCGGCGTGTTCCTCGACATCGCGAGCCGGCTGCCCGCCGAGGAGATCCAGCGGCGGCTGCCGTCGATGTACCACCAGTTCAAGGAACTCGCCGACGTCGACATCACCAAGGAGGCCATGGAGGTCGGCCCCACCTGCCACTACGTGATGGGCGGCGTGGAGGTCGACCCGGACACCGGCGCGGCGAGCGTGCCCGGCCTGTTCGCGGCGGGCGAGTGCTCCGGCGGCATGCACGGGTCGAACCGGCTTGGCGGCAACTCGCTGTCGGACCTGCTCGTGTTCGGCCGGCGCGCCGGACTGGGCGCGGCGTCCTATGTGGACGGTCTCGAGGATCGTCCCGCGGTGTCGCAGTCCGATGTGGACGCCGCGGCCGCGATGGCGCTCGAACCGTTCAACCCGCCCGCCGACGGCACGCCGGAGAACCCGTACACCCTGCACACCGAGCTGCAGCAGTCGATGAACGATCTCGTCGGCATCATCCGCAAGGCCGGGGAAATCCAGCAGGCGCTGGAAAAACTCGCGGACATCCGCCGCCGCGTGCGGCTGGTGACGGTGGAGGGCCACCGGCAGTTCAACCCCGGCTGGCACCTCGCGCTCGACCTGCGGAACATGCTGCTGGTGAGCGAATGCGTCGCCCGCGCGGCGCTGACCCGCACCGAAAGCCGCGGCGGCCACACCCGCGACGACTACCCGTCGATGGACCCGGACTGGCGGCACCGGCTCCTCGTCTGCTCCGCGCGGCCAGGCGACAACCCGCTCGTGCCGGACGTCGACGTGGCCGTGAAGGAGCAGACGCCGATGCGGCCGGACCTGCTCGAGCTGTTCGAACTCGACGAGCTGGGCAAGTACTTCACCGACGCCGAGCTGGAGAACCACTCCGGGAGGACCGCGTGAGCTACCAGGCGAAGTTCCGCGTGTGGCGAGGCGACGCGACCGGCGGCGGCCTGCAGGACTTCACCGTGGAGGTGAACGAGGGCGAGGTCGTGCTCGACATCATCCACCGGCTGCAGGCCACCCAGGCCGCCGACCTCGCCGTGCGCTGGAACTGCAAAGCGGGCAAATGCGGTTCCTGCTCCGCGGAGATCAACGGCAGGCCGCGGCTGCTGTGCATGACGCGCATGTCGACGTTCACCGAAGCCGAGGTCGTGACGGTCACGCCGATGCGCACCTTCCCGGTGATCCGCGACCTCGTGACCGACGTGTCGTTCAACTACACGAAGGCTCGCGAGATCCCGTCTTTCACCCCGCCGGAGGGGCTGAAACCCGGCGAGTACCGGATGCAGCAGGTGGACGTCGAGCGCTCGCAGGAATTCCGCAAGTGCATCGAGTGCTACTTGTGCCAGAACACCTGCCACGTCGTGCGCGACCACGAGGAGAACAAGGAGGCTTTCGCCGGGCCTCGCTACCTCATGCGGATCGCCGAGCTGGAGATGCATCCGCTGGACGTCGCCGACCGCCGCGACGCCGCGCAGGACGAGCACGGGCTCGGGTTCTGCAACATCACCAAATGCTGTACCGAGGTGTGCCCGGAAGGCATCCACATCACCGACAACGCGCTGATCCCGATGAAGGAACGCGTCGCCGACCGCAAGTACGACCCGATTGTCTGGCTGGGGGACAAGCTGTTCCGCCGGAATCGGTGACGTCCGCCCGGGGTGGTGGGCGGTGCGGTCGCGGACCTGTTGGTGGTGGGCTGCGGCCGCGTGCCGGTTCGCGGGAGTGGGCTTGTCTGCCCGGTGGTGGCGGGGTTGCCGGTTCCCGGGGTGGGCCTGGCTCAGCCGTGGTGGCGGGGTTGCCGACTCACGGAGTGGCTTGCTCGCGGTGGCGGGCGTGCCGGTTCGCGGGTGGGCCTGGCTTGCTCGCGGTCAAGGGTTTGCCGGTTCGCGGAGTGGCTTGGCTCGGCCGCGATGACAGGCCTGTCCGTTCCCGAGGTGAGCCTGCCCGTGCACGGTAGCCGTGCCTTCCACGGTGGCTCGCCTGCTCGTTCACGCGCTCCGGGTCCGCCCTTCGGAGGCGAGGACGGCGCACGCGCGGCAGGTGGCGTATTCAGTTGTGGTTGGGCAATAGGCGGTTCCTCCTTGCCGGTTGAGTCTGGTCATGACGGCGGGTCGACCCGGCGGCTGTCTTCCGTGCGGCGCGCCGCGATTTCCGTTTCCGGGCAGCGCGATCTCACCGCGCGCAGGCGAGACCGCACCGACCAGTGCGCTGGCCAACGCACTGGGAGAGAAGGGAAATCGCGACGGCCGCTACGAGAACGCTCGTGGGCTCACATCACATGCGATGCACTTACTTCGATGAGATCAACGTTAGCAGGACCCGCGGTCGGACGGCATCACTCGATCGGCTCGATCGCGCAGGCTCGATCGCGCAAAGGACGATTTCCCTTGTACCCAAAGGACTTCAGGAAGGACAAGAAGCCATGATCACCGGTGCCCACGTGATCCTCTACAGCAAAGACGCAGCAGCAGACCGGGAGTTCCTCAAGGACGTACTGGAACTGGGCCACGTAGACGCAGGCGAAGGCTGGCTCATTTTCCGCCTGCCCCCAACGGAACTGGCAGTGCACCCCACCGACGGAGAACCCCAGCAGGAGTTCTACCTGATGTGCGACGACCTAGCCGAAACAGTCCGGCAGCTGACCCAGAAGGGAGCCGAAGCGGACGGCGAGCCAACGACCGCATCCTGGGGCACCCGAGTATCCCTCCGCCTCCCCAGCGGCAGCCTCCTCCCGCTGTACCAGCCACGCCATCCGACAGCGCACGGCTGAAAACAAAGAAACCCCCAGCGCCGCAAAGAAAAGCAGCGCCAGGGGCTTCAAGCGAAACAAGAAACCGTCAGAGCGGCCCGCCACGCAGGCCGCCAGTCGCCGCGGTGGTGAGTTCCGCAGCGTCCTTGGCGCCCGTGTCGATGTGCTTCTTGCTGCGGCGGTTGCGTCGCTCCAGGTAAGTCGCGAGCGCGGTCAGCAGCAGGCACATCGCGATGTAGATTGCGGCGGCCACGAGGGTCGACGGGACGATCGGACGGCCGAAGGCGCCCTGGCTGCCGATGTAACGGGCGTAGTACAGCAGCTCCGGGTACGTCACGAGGAAGCCGAGCGCGGTGTCCTTGAGCAACACGACCAGCTGGCTGATGATCGTCGGCAGCATCGCGCGCAGCGCCTGCGGCAGTAGGACCGTGAACATCACCTGCGTCTTGCGCATGCCGAGCGCGTACGCGGCTTCGCTCTGGCCCTTCGGCAGGGACAGGATGCCCGCGCGGAAGACCTCCGCCAGCACCGAGCCGTTGTACAGCGTCAGGCCAAGGACCACCGCGAACAGCGGCGACGTGTCGACGCCGAGGGTCGGGAGGCCGTAGTAGAACAGGAACATCAGGATCAGCAGCGGGATCGCGCGGAAGAACTCCACGACGGCCGTGCAGACTCCGCGCACCCACGCGTGGTCGGACAACCGTCCGGCGGCGAACACCGCGCCGAACACGATGGCCAGCACCGCGCCCAGTGCGAAGGCCTTCACGGTCGCCAGCACGGCGTTCGCGAGGTCGCTCTGCACCTGGGAGTACTGCAGCCACTCCCATTTGCGGCCGGTGAACTGGCCGCTGTCGATGAAGCGGTAGATCACGAACGCGATCAGCGCGGCCACCACGACGATGCCCAGCACCGCGTAGAGCCGGTGCCGCATCCGCGCTTTCGGGCCCGGAGTGTCGAAAAGAACCGTGCTCATCGGGCCACGCTCCAGCGCTTCTCCAGGCTGCGCTGGATCAGCGACAGCACCGACACGAGGATGATGAAGCCGAGCGCGACCCACAGCAGCGCGATCATCTGGTTGTCGCCGCGTTCGGACACGTACTGCCGGATCGCGCCGGCCTCGGCGACCGAGAACCCGCTGGCGATCGTCGTGTTCTTCAGCAGCGCGATGAGCATGCTGACCAGCGGCGGCACGACCGAGCGCAGCGCCTGCGGGAGGACGATGTCGCCGAGGATCTGCCCGGACGACAGGCCCAGCGCACGGCCCGCCTCGGCCTGGCCGACCGGCACCGTGTTGATGCCCGAGCGCACGACCTCGCAGATGAACGCGGACGTGTAGATCGTCAGCGCCACCGCGGCGGTCGGGAAGTAGTCGATCTTGACGATGTCGAGCAGCGGGTAGGCGAACACGAGGAACGCGAACACCAGCGTCAGCGGCGTGTTGCGCAGGACGGTGACGTACGTCGTGCCGATCGCGCGCAGCACCGGGACCGGGCTCACCCGCAGCATCGCGAGGATCGTGCCCAGCACCAGGCTGCACGCTCCCGCGATCAGGAACAGTTCGATCGTGGTCAGGAAGAACGGACCGAAGAGGTCCAGATTGTCGAGCAGGACGTCCATGGAGCCTTCCCCGCGTCCGTGTGCCGATAGTGGGTGTACGGCGGCCGGTGGGCGAAAGCTTCGCCCACCGGCCGCCGGATCAGGTCAGTACCGCTCGATGGCCGGCGGCGTCGCGGGCGCGCCGGACTTGCCGAGGGTCGCGTCGTAGATCTTCTTCCAGGTGCCGTTGGTCTCGGCGGCCTGCAGCAGGTCGTCGATCTTGTCGCGCAGCACCTTGTCGTCCTTGTTCAGGCCGATGCCGTAGGGCTCCTTCGAGAACGGCTTGCCGACGACCTTGAAGCTGTCCGGGTCCTGCGCGGCGTAGCCCTTGAGGATCGCGTCGTCGGTGGTGACCGCGTCGACGTCCTTCGTGGTCAGCTTCTCCACGCACTGCGAGTACTTCTGGAACTCGACGATCTGGTCGGTCAGCTTCTTCTCTCGCACGTTCTGGATCGGGGTCGACCCGGTGACCGAGCAGACCTTCTTGCCCTTCAGCGTCTCCGGGCCGGTGATCGAGTTGTCGTCCTTGCGCACCAGCAGGTCCTGCCCGGCCTGGAAGTACGGGCCGGCGAACGACACGAGCTTCTTGCGCTTGTCGCTGATGGTGTAGGTGCCGACGTAGAGGTCGACCTGGCCGTTGGCGATGGCCTGCTCGCGCGCGGCCGAGTCGACCGTCGTGTACTTGATCTTGTCCTCGCTGAAGCCGAGGCCGGCCGCGATCATCCGGGCGATCTCGATGTCGAAGCCCTGGAACTTGCCGGTCTTCGGGTCCTTCTGGCCCAGCTCGGGCTGGTCGTCCTTGACGCCGATGGTGATCGTGCCCGCGTTCTTGATCTTCGTGAACACCGGGGAGCCGTCGAGCTTGACGTCCTTGGCCACCTCGTAGGTCGGCAGCGCGGCGGTGTTCGTGGTGGCGTCCCCGCCGGGACCGGCCGGGGCGCCTTCCTTGCCGCAGGCCGTGAGCAGCAGCCCGCCGGCGAGCAGGGCGGCCGCGAGGGTGCGGATCCTCATGTCAGTCTCTCCAATATCTGTCCGGGAAACATCTGTCCGGGAACGTCGGTACCGGTCGGGGTAGCGCCGATGGACACGGCCGATTACAGCCACCTCGGGCCCGGGGCGCCGGGGGATTCCCCCGAACGGGTCAGTGGGTCAGGATCTTGCCGAGGAAGTCCTTCGCACGGTCGGATTTCGGCTTGGTGAAGAACTCCTCGGGCGTGGTGTCCTCGACGATCTCGCCGTCGGCCATGAAGATCACGCGGTCGGCGGCGCGGCGGGCGAAGCCCATCTCGTGCGTGACCACGAGCATGGTCATGCCGTCCTTCGCCAGCCCGGTCATCACGTCGAGCACCTCCTGGACCATTTCCGGGTCCAGCGCGGAGGTCGGCTCGTCGAACAGCATCACCTTGGGCTTCATCGCGAGCGCGCGGGCGATCGCCACGCGCTGCTGCTGGCCGCCGGACAGCTGGGCCGGGTACTTGTCGGCCTGGTTCGCGATGCCGACGCGCTCGAGCAGTTCCATCGCCGTCTTGCGGGCCTGCGCCTGCGCGGTCTTGCGCACCTTCACCGGCGCGAGCATGACGTTCTCGAGGATCGTCTTGTGCGCGAACAGGTTGAACTGCTGGAAGACCATGCCGACGTCGGCGCGCAGCGCGGCGAGCGCCTTGCCCTCGGCGGGCAGCGGCACGCCGTCCACGGCGATCTCGCCGGAGTTGATCGGCTCGAGCCGGTTGATCGCGCGGCACAGCGTCGACTTGCCCGACCCGGACGGCCCGAGCACGACGACGACCTGGCCGCGCGGCACCTCGAGCGTGATCTCGCGCAGCACGTGCAGATCGCCGAAGTACTTGTTCACGGCGGCCGCCTTGATCATCGGCGTCGCCACCTCGGTGGTCATCGTGGCCTCCAGAGCTCCGTTGGTCAGCGGCGTCCGCGGAACCGGGGTTCCGCAACGCTTGCGGAAACCTACTACCGGGACATCTCTTGTAAAGACGGCTTGAGCAATACTTAGGGTTTCAACTACGTATCGGATGCGGCCGTCGGGGCGGCTTTCAGCCTAGTCGGGACTGTGGCCGCCGCCACGCACCGTGTCCGCGGGGCGTGGCGCCCCAGAGTGCGGCTACCGTGGTCTGGATCACCGGGGAGGAGCAAGCGTGCGCGTGCTGCTGGTGGAAGACGACGACCGGGTCGCCGGGGCGCTCGTGCCCGCTCTCATCCGCCGCGGCCTGGCCATGCAGCGGCTTCCGTCCGGGGCCGGGGTGCTGGACCGGGTCCACGACGTCGACGTGATCCTCCTCGACCTGGGGCTTCCCGACGTGGACGGCGTGGTGCTCTGCCGGCAGATCCGGGCGGTCAGCGACGTCGCGGTGATCGTCGTGTCCGCGCGCGGCGAGGTGAACGACCGGGTGCACGGCCTGCGCGCCGGCGCCGACGACTACCTGGTCAAGCCCTACGACGTGGAGGAACTGCTCGCGCGGGTCGAAGCGGTGCGGCGCCGCCGAGGGGAACGGGCCGCGCCGTCCGTGCCGGTGGTCGAGGTCGGCGACGTCCGGATCGACCTGTCGAGGCACGAGGTGCTGGTCGCGGGCGAGCCGATCGCGTTGTCCCGCAAGGAGTTCCAGGTGCTGGCGCTGGTCGCGGCCGCGGGCGGCGCGGTGTGCTCGCGCGAGCAGGTGCTGAACGAGGTGTGGGGACACCGCGGCGCGGCGGAGAGCCGTTCGCTGGACGTGCACGTCGCCACCCTGCGCACCAAGCTCGGCCGCCCGGCGCTGATCGAGACGGTCCGCGGCGTCGGCTACCGGCTGGGCATCCGGCGGGACTGACCGATGCGCGTCCGGCTGCAGGGCATCGTCGTCACGCTCGTCGCGCTGCTCGTCTTCGGGCTCGGCATCCCGCTCGCGCTCAGCATCGCGAGCAGCCTCCAGCAGAAGCTCTTCCTCGACCGGCTCACCGACACCTCGCGGTTCGCCTCGCTCGCCCAGCGTCCGCTGCTCGACAACCAGCTCGGCCGCCTCGAACCCGAACTGCGCCGGTACACCGAGGTGTACGGCGTGAAAGTGGTCGTGGTGAACCAGGACGGCGACCCGGTGCTGAGCTCGGTGAGCGGCGCCGTCGACCGGGCCTCGATCCAGGTGCCGGTGAACGAGGCGCTCGCCGCCCGTCCGCCCGAAGCCGGGCCGCTGCTGCTGCCGTGGGCGGCGAAACCGCTGGTGCTGGCCGAGCCGATCCTCATCGACGGCGAGGTGCGCGGCGCGGTGGTGACCGAGTCCGCGACCGATCACGTCCGCACCCAGCTGCTGTGGCAGTGGCTGCTGCTGGCCGCGTGCGCGCTGGTCGCGTTCGGGCTGGCGCTGCTCGTCGCGCTGCCGGTGGTGCGCTGGACGCTGCGCCCGGTCCGGCGGCTGGACGAGGCGACCGGTGCGCTGGTCGCGTCCGTGGTCAGCGGCCGGGAGGCGGAGCCGGTGGGGGAGAGCGGCGGCCCGCCGGAGCTGCGGCAGCTGGGGCGGTCGTTCGACCGGATGGCGGCGAGCGTGTCGGAAGCGCTGGCCGCGCAGCGCGCGTTCGTCGCCGACGCCTCGCATCAGCTGCGCAACCCGCTGACCGCGCTGAAGATCCGGCTGGGCAACCTCGACGGCCAGGTGACCGACGAAACCGCGGCGGCCGACCTCGAAGCGGCGCAGGTGGACGCCCGGCGGCTGAACCAGATCCTCGACGAGCTGCTGTCCATGGCCCGCGCGGAATCCGCGGGCGGCGAGCTGGTTTCCGAAGACCTCGCCGAGGTGATCGCCGACCGCGTCGCCGACTGGTCGGTGGTCGGCGCGGCTCGCGAGGTCTCGCTGGAGAGCGCGGTGGACGTCGACGGCGCGCGCGTGCTCGTGCCGCCGCGCGGGCTGGAGGTCGTGCTCGACGCTTTGCTGGACAACGCGCTCAAGTTCAGCCCTTCCGGCACCTCGGTCGAAGTGGCCGCGAAGGTCGCCGGGGACCGCGTGACGGTTTCGGTCCGCGACCACGGCCCCGGGCTGCGCGAGGACGAACTGGAGCGGGCGGCCGACCGGTTCTGGCGGAGCACGGCGCATCAGAACGTGCCCGGGTCGGGACTGGGGCTGGCGATCGTCACCGAGATCGTCCGGCATTCCGGCGGCGAGCTGAAGCTGTCCCTGCCCGAGGGCGGCGGGCTGCGGATCGAGATGGACTTCCCGGTCGCGCGCTAGACCTTCTCCGCGCGGTAGTACGCCAGCGCGCCGGGATGCAACGGCAGCGGCCCGGTCTCGATCCCCGGATGCACGTCGATCGACAGCGCCGCCCGGTTGACCGCCGCCAGCCGCGGGCGGGCGTCGTAGAGGCCCTTGGTGAGCGCTTCGGCGACGTCGGCGGACATCGAGGTGGGCACGACCAGGAAGTTCGGCACCACCAGCGTCGTGACCGGACCGTGCTGGTCGTAGGTGCTGCCGGGGATGGTCGCGGTGCCGTACACCGGGCTGAACCGCTGCATGCCCGGCATCAGGCTGGACATGTCGAGCAGCCGGAGGCCGACCTTGCGGTTGTATTCGGTGATGAGCGGCGTCGGCAGCCCGCCGGACCAGAACATCGCGTCGATCCGGCGGTCGGCCAGCGCGGCGAGCGATTCCTCCAGGCTCAGCTGCTTCACCGAGACCGAGCTTTTCAGCCCGGCGACCTGCAGCACCCGGTCGGCGATGTACTCGACGCCCGATTCCGGCGAGCCGACCGCGAGGTGGCGGCCGCGCAGCATCGGCACCGAGGTGTAGGGCGAATCCCTGCGGACGACGATGTGCAGGTAGTCGTCGTGGATGCGGGCCAGCGCGGCGAGCTTGCCGGGGTGCGCGGCCGCCGCGTCCGCGGCCAGGTCCGCGGCGACGAACGCGACGTCCGCGCCCCCGGAAAGCACTCGGTTGAGGTTGTCGCGCGACCCCTGGGTGGCGAGCACCTCGGGCGTCTCGATGCCGAGTTCGCCCGCCCACGCCGAGGCCAGCGGCCCGGCGAGGTCGTGGTACACGCCGCCCACCGAGCCGGCCGCGACGCGCAGGTGCAGGTTCGCGAAGCTCGGCCCGCACCCGCTCAGCAGCACCGTGAGCACTGCCAGCGCCGCCGTCAGCCTCCATCGCATGGGCCGATGGTGCCAGAGGTCAGCCGGTGACGTCGGCCAGGCTGTCGCCCATCCGGATCTTGGTGAGCCACTGCGTCGCCGTCTGGTCGGCCTGGTGGTAGACGCCCCACTTCAGGTAGTTGCGCGTTCCGTCGATCGTGGTGCCGGTGTAGGTGGTGGACCCGTCGGAGAAGGTCTGCCGTTGGCCGTCGAACCAGAACTGGATCGTGCCCTGGGTGCGGTCGGTGAAGATCCGGAAGGCGATGTCGTGCCACTGGTCGTTGGAGACCGGCGCGGACCAGAGCTTGACGCTCGTGTGGTCGGTCGTCCACTCCTCCAGCTGGAGCCTGCCGCCGGAGATCTTGAGGACGATCGGGTGGTTCGCGGTGCCGTCGCTCGGGCTGCACTTCAGCTGGAACACGTAGCGGCTGGTGGAGTCGGTGATGCGGTACTTCGACGACCAGCCGAGGTAGAACGTCTTGCCCGCGGCGAGGTCCGGGCCGACCGCCTCGCAGCGTTCCTCCTGCGCGAGCTGCTCGGCGACCCACACCTTGCCCTTCACGGAGTCGGCGGTCTTGAAGTGGCCGTCGGCGCACTGGATCGAGTTGAACGCGCCGACGCCGTCCGCGGGGTCGGCCGACCAGCTGACCGACTGCGGAGCCGGAGCCGGGGCCGCGGTCACCGGGGCGGCCGCGACGATGGCGAGCGTGCTCGCGACGACTGCCGCTGAGCAGGCGAAAACCTTGCGCACTTTTCCTCCTGGGCGGCGGCGGTCCGATTCGGAACAATGGCGGTGAGCATATCTTCGGCACCGCGCGGAAAACAATAGCGGAAATTGTTTCCGGGGGTCGGGCCCAGTGCATTTCCGTTCCCGGTCAACGGCACATTTCCCGGTTATCGGAATTCCGGGACGGGGGCGTCGCGCAACGCCCCGGCGGGCGGGTGCCGGGTCCGGCGCGGGACACGGGGTTTAGGCTGGACGGCGATGAACGCGAAAACGTACCAGATCCGCACGTTCGGCTGCCAGATGAACGTGCACGACTCCGAACGGCTCGCCGGGCAGCTCGAGGAAGCCGGCTACGTCCCCGCTCCCGCGCAGGCGAAGCCGGATCTGGTCGTGTTCAACACCTGCGCCGTGCGGGAGAACGCGGACAACAAGCTCTACGGCACCCTCGGGCACCTCCGCCCGGACAAGGTCGCCAATCCGGACATGCAGATCGCCGTCGGCGGCTGCCTCGCGCAGAAGGACCGCGGCGACATCGTCAAGCGCGCGCCGTGGGTCGACGTCGTCTTCGGGACGCACAACATCGGCTCGCTGCCCGCGCTGCTGGAGCGCGCGCGGCACAACGCCGAGGCCGAGGTCGAGATCCTCGAATCGCTCGAGACGTTCCCGTCCACGCTGCCCGCGCGCCGCGAATCGTCCTACGCGAGCTGGGTGTCGGTTTCGGTCGGCTGCAACAACACTTGCACGTTCTGCATCGTGCCGTCGCTGCGCGGCAAGGAGCGCGACCGCCGTCCCGGCGAGATCCTCGCCGAGGTCGAGGCGCTGGTCGCCGAGGGCGTGCTCGAGGTGACCCTGCTGGGCCAGAACGTGAACTCCTACGGCGTCGAGTTCGGCGACCGGCTCGCGTTCGGCAAGCTGCTGCGCGCGACCGGCGGGATCGCCGGGCTGGAGCGCGTGCGGTTCACCTCGCCGCATCCGGCCGCGTTCACCTCGGACGTGATCGACGCGATGGCCGAGACCCCGAACGTCTGCCACCAGCTGCACATGCCGCTGCAGTCCGGCTCGGACCGGGTGCTGCGCGAGATGCGCCGGTCGTACCGGTCGGCGCGGTTCCTGAACATCCTCGACGAGGTGCGCGCCGCGATGCCGGACGCCGCCATCACCACCGACATCATCGTCGGGTTCCCCGGCGAGACCGAGGAAGACTTCCAGGCGACGCTCGACGTCGTCCGCGCCGCGCGGTTCTCCAGCGCGTTCACCTTCCAGTACTCGAAGCGCCCCGGCACGCCCGCCGCGGAGATGGACGGCCAGCTGCCCAAGGAGGTCGTGCAGGAGCGCTACGACCGGCTGGTCGAGCTGCAGAACGAGATCTCCTGGGAAGAGAACCGCAAGCTGGTCGGCCGGCGGGTCGAGCTGCTGGTCGCCGCGGGCGAGGGACGCAAGGACGCCGAGACGCACCGGATGAGCGGGCGCGCCCGCGACGGACGGCTGGTGCACTTCACGCCGACCGGCCCGGCCGTCGACCGCTCGGTCCGGCCGGGCGACGTCGTGGAGACGGTGATCAGCTACGGCGCGCCGCACCACCTGGTCGCCGACGGCGACCTCCTGACGCATCGCCGCACGCGGGCGGGCGACAACGCCGAAGCCGGTCTTCGGCCCAAGACGAGCGGGGTCACCCTGGGACTGCCGGGCTTCGGAGCCCCGGCGCAGCCGGCCCCGGTGAGTGGGTGTGCGGGATGAGCGAACCGGGAACGCCGGCCGAGGTCGACCGGCGCCTCAGCGAGGAAATCGACGACGCGGGCCGCCGCGTCGCGCGCACGGTCGAGCTGGGCAGGCGCGGATTCACCATCTCGGTGCTGATGTTCGTGCTGCTCGTCGCCCAGATCCTGCCGTGGGCCCAGGGCCGCGCGGGCTGGGAGACGCTGGCCGGCGAGGCGGGCGGGGTGCCGCAGCTGTTCGCCGTGACGTCCACCGGCGTCGGCGTGTTCATCGGCGCGGTCGCGCTCGTGTCGCGCCGCTGGTGGGTCGCCTGGTGCTGTGCCGCGGGCGGCTGGTTCGCCTCGGTCGACGGCCTGCTGGCGATCTGGTCGCAGCAGTCCGCGCACGCCAGCGGAGCGGCAGGCGACGGTCCGGGAATCGGCATGATCGTGGCGTGGATCGCGACGATCGTCCTGGCGACGCTCTGGATGCGGACGGCGTTCTCGCGCTCCTGACCCCGAACCGCTCCGCCGGTGGATAGGCTCCCTTGCGGGAGGGGGTCGGGATGCCGGACGAGGGCGTGCACAACCACATCGGCAGCGTTTACGCGGGCAAGGTCATCCAGGCCCGCGACGTGCAGGTGACGTTCGCCGCCGGACAGCCGGAATTCGATGTCGACGACTACGCGCACGCGGTCTCGCAGTGGGCGCTCGATCTTCTGGTCGCCGGCAGCGCCGAAGCGCCGCTGCGGCTCGGCGATCTGCACGGGGACCAGCTCGTGCGCGCCGCGGCCGGCGGACCGGTCGGCACTTTCTGGGAAATGCTGCGCGAGCACCCGAATCTCGTCCTTCGCGGCGACCCGGGCGCCGGGAAGTCGACCATGCTCCGCTGGATCGCGCACTCGCTGGCCCAGCGGCAGCTGAACGGGCAGAATCCGGACTGTCTCCCGGTCCTCGTCCACGCCCGGGTTTTCCGGCGCGGCTCCCCGCTCGCCGCGGCGATCCGCGCGGCGGTGCTGGCGGAACTCGGACCGCTGCTGCTGGACGATCTGCCTTCGGACCTCTTCGCCCAGCCCGCTCCGGGCGACCGGCCGTGGCTGGTGCTGGTGGACGGGCTCGACGAACTCTCCGGCGCCGACCGGCTGCACCTCGCGTTCTCCGCGATCACCAGCGCGGCGCGGCGGCACGGGTTTCTCCGCTTCGTGGTCGCGACCCGGCCGGTGCCCACGGTCGATCGCGCCGAGCTGCCGATCTTCGACCTGCTGGGGTTCGGGGAGGATTCGCTCGCCGAGTTCGCGCAGCGGTGGTTCGAGGCCCGCCGGATCCCGGAACCCGCGGTGGCCGCCGCCCTGCTGATCCGGCACGTCCGCGAGCGCGAGATCGGGAGCTGGGCGGGGAAGCCGCAGGTCGCCGGGCTGTTGTGCGGCGAGGTGGTGCGCTCCGGAGGCCGCAATCTCCCGGTCGCCATGGTCGATCTCTGCGACCTGCTGGTCCGTGCGCTGGGCGCCAGCCGGGTCGTGTCCGTGCTCGAGCGGGCCGCGGCCGAACGGTACTTCCGGGACGCGGATCTGCCGCTTCTGGACAGTATTCGGGGCGAAGTTCCCGGTTTGGACGCCGCCGCGGTGCGGAAATTGCTGCGGGGCAACGAAATGTTCGTCGCGACGCCGGGCGGGATCGACTTCAGCCACGCCACGGTGGAGGAGTACTTCGCGGCTCGGTTCGTGGTGCGCCGCTTGGCCGCTGCCGCCGCCGAAGAGCGGTTCGAGGCGGTAGTGCGGATAGTCGACCTGCTGTCGCCGGGCTACGCGTTCGCGGTGTCGCAGGTGCCGCTCTTCGCCGTCGAGATGTGGGGCCGGCGCGGGCTCGACCCGAACGACCTGATCCTGGATTTCCTGTACAGCGCGCCGGAAAAGTTCTGGTCGCTCGCCCGGCGGCTTCGCTCGGCGGGCGTGGTTTTCGGCGAGGCGCTGCTGGCCGAGTTCGCCGAGTCGACCCTCGGCATCGACCTGGACGAGGCCGACCGGCTGGGCACCGCGGAGACCCTGCTCGACCTGGACGAACTGAACGGAATCCGGCGGCTGCTTTCGATCGCCGCCGACGTGGACCTCCAGGACGCGGTCCGCCTCGACGCGATCGGGCAGGCGGTGCGCAGGAGCCCGGCCGCCGCGGCGGCGATGAACTTCCTGGTGCGGGCCCGCGAATCGAGCTGGGAGTACCCGGACAACGAAGCTGCCGCGCTCGAGCTGGCGGCCACTGGCGGGGAAGACGACGACCGGCTGGCCGGGCTCGACTTGATCGCCCACTGCGAGGTTCTGCCCGACGAAGTGCGGTTGCGCGCCGCCTGCGTCGCGGTACAGGCCGAAGGGCACGAAGCGTATCTGCGGCTGCTCAAGCTGCGGTTCGGCGGCAAGCTGACCGCGCTTCTGGGCGAGGAGGCGGTGCACGGGCTCGTCGAGGCGTGCACGGTGCTGCGTTCGATGGCCGCGGATTCCGACCTGCCAGCCGAAGTGCGGCTCGAAGCGGCGGACGAACTCGCCTATGCCTACGACGACTCCGCCGCGGAAGCCTTCCGCGCCCTCGCCGAAGACCCGCACCTGACCGAATCGCACCGCCGGCGCGCCGCCGAAGCCCTGGCGGACCTGGACTGAAGGCGAAAGGGCCGGTACCCGCGGGTACCGGCCCTTGTCCCGCGCTCGAACTCAGCGGTCGGCGACCGCGGCTTCCGCGGCCTCCAGCCATTCCCGCCACTGGGCGGCCTGTTCCTCGGCCTTCTTCGCCCGCCGCTCGTCCCCGGCGGCGCGGGCCTTCGCGGCCTGCGATTCGAACTGCTCGACGCGCTCCCGGAACTGCGCGGCTCGCGCCTGCGCCTCCGGGTCGGTGCGGCGCCAGCGGCTGTCCTCGGCCGACTTCACCGCGTCCTGCACCGCCTTGAGCCGTCCGTCCAGTTCGCGGATGCGCTCGCGCGGGACCTTGCCGATCTCGTCCCACTGCTCCTGGATCCGGCGCAGCGCCGCCTTGGCCGCGTCGAGGTTGGCCGCCACGTCGATCTTCTCGGCCTCGACCAGCAGTTCTTCCTTGCGCTGGGCGTTGCCGGCGAACTCCGCGTCGCGTTCGGAGAACACCGCCGAGCGGCGGGCGAAGAACGCGTCCTGCGCCGCGCGGAACCGCTGCCACAGCGCCTCGTCGCTGTCCTTCGGAGCGCGTCCGGCGGCCTTCCACTCGGCCATCAGCTCCTTGTACCGGCCCGCGGTGGCGCCCCAGTCGTCCGAGTCCGACAGCGCCTCGGCCTCGGCGATCAGCTCTTCCTTGCGCTGCTTCGCGCTCGCCCGCTGCTTGTCCAGCTCCGCGAAGTGCGAGCCGCGGCGGCGGTTGAAGGCCTCGCGCGCCTTCGAGAAGCGCTTCCACAGCTCGTCGTCGGTCTTGCGGTCGACGCCCTTGACCGTCTTCCACTCGTCGAGGATCGCGCGCAGCCGGTCGCCCGCGGCCTTCCACTGGGTGGACTCGGCGGCGATCTTCTCCGCCTCGTCGGCCAGCGCCTGCTTGCGCGCGACCGCGGCGGCCCGGGCTTCCTCGCGCTCGTGCTTGACGTTGACCAGCGCCTTCTCCGCCAGCCCGATCACGTACTCGAGCCGCGCGGCGAGCGCCTTCAGGTCGCCGACCACGGCCGCCTCGCCGAGCCCGTCGCGGATCTGGGTGGCGCTCGACAGCGCGTGCTTCGGGTCGCCCGCGCCGGAGTTCAGCCGCGTTTCGAGCAGTTCGACCTCGGTGCGCACGTCGTCGAAGCGGCGCGCGTAGTGCAGCAGGCCCTCCTCGGGCGTGCCGGCCTGCCAGACCCCGACCTCGCGTTCGCCGTCGGCGGTGAAGACGTAAACGGTGCCTTCCCCGTCGACCCGGCCCCAGGTGGCGGGGCTGGGCTCGGCGGGCGGCACCGGAGGCGCGGCATGACCGGCGCCCTGCGCATGCGGCACCGGGTGCGGTGCCGGGGTGCCGGGGGACGTGTTCTCCTGGGCCATCGCAGGCTCCTTATCGCCTGTACGCCCGCGGCTGCGGGCGCCCCGCCGCGGGAGCGGGGCCGGGTTACGCTGGTGTCGTGCTCTGCCGGGGGCATGGGGCCCCAGCGGCATTCAAGCAGCTCAGCGCGCGCCGTGGTACTGGATGAGCCGCCTGAAAGCGTTGATCCTACTTCTCCTTGACGCTCCGTGCCCGCGTCCCGCCCCGGCCGGGTACCGTTCTGCGGCGTGATCAGCCCTGCTCAACGGCCTCGTCCGGTGGCCGTCGTCGGCCCCACCGCCACCGGGAAGACCGCGTTGGCCGTCGAACTCGCGCTGGCGCTGGGCGGCGAGGTGGTGAACGCCGACGCGCTCCAGCTCTACCGGGGCATGGACATCGGCACCGCCAAAGCGACCGCGGAGGAACGGCGAGGGGTCCCGCACCACCTGCTGGACGTACTCGACGTGACCGAGACCGCGTCGGTGGCCGCCTATCAGCGGGACGCCCGGAGCACGATCGAGCGGATTCTCGCCGCCGGCCGGGTTCCGGTGCTGACCGGCGGCTCCGGGCTGTACGTGCAAGCGGTGCTGGACGATCTCCGGTTCCCGGGCACCGACCCCGCGGTGCGCGCACGGCTCGACGAAGAGGCCGCCGAACTCGGCACCGCCGCGCTCTACACCCGCCTGGGGGAGCGCGATCCGGTCGCCGCGGCGGCGATCCTGCCCACGAACACCCGCCGCATCGTACGGGCGCTGGAGGTCATCGAGATCACCGGCGAACCGTTCTCGGCGAACCTGCCGAAACCGGGTCCGGCACGCTGGGACACCGTGCTGATCGGGATCGACCGCGAGGTCGCCGAGCTGGACGAGCGCGTCGACCTGCGGGTGGAGCGGATGTTCGAGGCCGGTCTCGTGGACGAGGTGCGCGCGTTGCTGGGCCGCGGTTTGCGGGACGGGAAAACGGCTTCGCGGGCGCTCGGCTACCAGCAGGTCCTGGCCGAGCTGGACGGAGAAGGCGACTTCGCGGCGGCCGCGGCGGCGACCGCGCAGGCCACGCGGCGGTTCGTGCGGCGGCAGCGTTCGTGGTTCCGCCGCGACAAGCGGATCCAGTGGTTCGACGGCGGATCGGCAGACCTGGCCGCGCGGGTCCTCGCCGCGCTCGACCAGTAGCCTGGACGCATGGGCGGCATCGAATTCCTCAAGGGCCACGGCACGCAGAACGACTTCGTGCTGCTGCCCGACGCGGCCGGCCGCCTGGACCTGACGGCGGAGCGGGTCGCCGCGCTGTGCGACCGGCAGCGGGGCATCGGCGCGGACGGCGTGCTGCGCGTCGTCCGGGCGAAGGCGATCGGCGAAGAGTCGGCAGGCGAGTGGTTCATGGACTACCGCAACGCCGACGGGTCGATCGCCGAGATGTGCGGCAACGGCACCCGCGTTTTCGCGCGCTACCTGGTCGACGCCGGGCTGGCCGAGGCGGGCGAGTTCGTCATCGGCACCCGCGCCGGCGACCGGCCGGTCGTCGTGCACCCGGACCGTTCGGTCACCGTGCAGATGGGCCCGGCGGCGATCACCGGCACGTCGGTCACCGTGGTGGCCGGGCAGCCGTTCTCCGGGGTCGCGGTGAACGTCGGCAACCCGCACCTGGTGTCGGTCACCGAAACCGACATCGCCGGCCTCGACCTGCGCGACCAGCCCGATTTCGACCACGATTTCTTCCCGGCCGGGGTCAACCTGGAATTCGTCAACGTGCTCGGCGAGGGCGCGCTGCGGATGCGCGTCCACGAACGCGGCGTCGGCGAGACGCGCGCCTGCGGCACCGGCACGGTCGCCGCGGTGGCCGCCTCGCTGCACCTCGCGGGCAAGGACACCGGCGAGTCCACAGTGGACATCCCGGGCGGCCGCGTGACGGTCACCGTCGGGCGCGGCGAATCCACGCTGACCGGGCCGGCCGAGATCGTGGCCCGCGGCGAGCTGGACGAAGCCTGGTGGGCCGCCGCCGGTTCGCCGGCCTGAGCGGCAAGCCGGGGACAGAACCCGGCCCGCCGCTCCCGGCCGGCCGCGGCGGAGTCAGCTCGCCGGCGGGATTTCCCGGGGCCGGTCGTACATCCGCACGTCGCGGTCGACGGTCAGCGGCAGCACGCGGCCCACGCCGATCTCCCGGAAGTGGTCCGACTCGCGATGCGCCTTGAACGCCGCGTCGTCGGCGTACTTCTCGATGCTCACGTACCGCCCCGGCGTTTCGTCGGAGCGGAACACCTCGTACGACAGGCAGCCCGGTTCTTCGCGGCACGCGGCCGCGAACTCGTGCAGCACCTGGCCGAACTCTTCGGCGTTCTCGGGGCTGCTGGACACATCGGCGACGACGAGCACGTAGGAATCCACGAAAACCACCCTACGGGGTCGCGATCTTGACCTCGAGCGAAAAGTCGCCGTTACTCGTGGCGACCTCGCCGATCGCCCCGGCGAGCCGGACATCCGAGGCCACCGCGGCGAACCGGGTCAGCGTCTCCGCCGGGCCGCCCACGGTCAGCGTCTCGACCGGCGAGCGCATCGACACCTTCGCGTCCGTCTTCGCCCGCCGCACCGCCGCGATCACCTCGCCCGCCAGCGTCAGCAGCGACGGATCACCGTCGACCACCGGCGCCGACGGCCACGGCGCCCGGTGCACCGAGCCCTTCTGCCACCACGACCAGATCTCTTCGGTGGCGAACGGCAGCACCGGCGCGAACATCCGCACCAACGCCGACAGCACCGTCCGCAGCGCCACCTGCGCCGATTCCGCCGCCTCCGCGCCGAGATCGCCGTACGCGCGGGCCTTCACCAGCTCCACGTAGTCGTCGCAGAACGTCCAGAAGAACGTCTCGGTCACCTGCAACGCGCGCGCCTGGTCGAGCGCCTCGAACGCGGCCGTCGCTTCCTCGAGCACCTTCGCCAGCGCGGCGAGCACGGACCGGTCCAGCGGTTCCGTCGCGGCCGATTCCGGCTGGGGAGTCCCGAGGCCGAGCACGAATTTGCTCACGTTCAACAGTTTCGTCGCCAGCCGTCGCCCGACCTTCATCTGGCCTTCGTCGACCGCCGTGTCCACGCCGGGCCGCGCGCTCGCCGCCCAGTAGCGCACCGCGTCGGAACCGTGCCGCTCCAGCAGATCCGCCGGCGTGACGACGTTGCCGACCGATTTCGACATCTTCTTCCGGTCCGGGTCGAGCACCCAGCCGGAGATCACCGCGTCGCGCCACGGCAGCACGCCTTCCTCCAGCTCGGCGCGGACCGCGGTGGAGAACAGCCAGGTGCGGATGATCTCGTGCGCCTGCGGCCGCAGCGAGAACGGGAACACGCGGCGGAACAGGTCGTCGTCGAGGCTCCAGCGCCCAGCGATCTGCGGCGTCAGCGACGACGTCGCCCAGGTGTCCATCACGTCCGCCTCCGCGACGAAGCCGCCCGGCACGCCGCGCTGTTCTTCGGTGTAGCCCGGCGGAACGTCGGTGCTCGGGTCGACCGGCAGGCTCGCGTCGTCCGGCGTCAGCACCGCGTCGTGGTCCGGCTCCCCGTCGGCGTCCAGCGGGTACCAGACCGGGATCGGCACGCCGAAGAACCGCTGGCGGCTGATCAGCCAGTCGCTGGTCAGGCCCTCGACCCAGCTGCGGTAGCGCACCCGCATGTGCGGCGGGACCCAGTTCAGCTCCTCGCCGCGCTCCAGCAGTTTCGCGCGCAGGGCGTCGTCGCGGCCGCCGTTGCGCAGGTACCACTGGCGGCTCGTGACGATCTCCAGCGGCTTGTCGCCCTTTTCGTAGAACTTCACCGGATGCGTGATCGGCCTCGGCTCGCCGCGCAGCGCGCCCGCCTCGCGCAGGAGGTCCACCAGGATCTGGCGTCCAGTGTGGACAGTCTTGCCCGCCAGCGGTTCGTATCTGGCGGCCGGAACACCGTGCGGCGGTTCGGAGCGGAACCGGCCGTCGCGGCCCAGCACCGGACGCGTTTCGAGCTGCAGCGCGCGCCACCAGGTGACGTCAGTGGTGTCACCGAAGGTGCACACCATCGCGATGCCGGTGCCCTTCTCCGGATCCGCGAGGTGGTGCGCGTGCACCGGCACCTCGACGCCGAACACCGGCGTGCGCACGGTCTTCCCGACAAGGCCTTGGTAGCGCTCGTCGTCCGGATGCGCGACGAGGGCGACGCACGCGGGCAGCAACTCGGGCCGCGTGGTGGAGATCAGCACCTCCGCGCCGTCGTCAGCGGTGAACACGAGGTCGTGATACGCGCCGGGACGCTCGCGGTCTTCCAGTTCGGCCTGCGCGACCGCGGTGCGGAAGGTGACATCCCACAGCGTCGGGGCTTCGGATTGGTACGCCTCGCCGCGCGCGAGGTTGCGCAGGAACGCGCGCTGCGAGATTTCCGTGGTGGCCGGGTCGATCGTCTGATAGGCGAGCGTCCAGTCCACCGAAAGCCCGATGCTCCGCCAGACCTCCTCGAACACCTTCTCGTCGGTTTCGGTCAGCTGGCGGCACAGTTCGACGAAATTCCGCCGGGACACCGGAATCGCGTTCTTGCCGGGCTTTTCCGGCGGAGTGAAAGACGGGTCGTAGGGCAGCGACGGTTCGCAACGCACGCCGAAATGGTTCTGCACGCGGCGTTCGGTGGGCAGGCCGTTGTCGTCCCAGCCGACCGGGTAGAAGACCGAACGGCCGCGCATCCGTTGGTAGCGCGCGAGAACGTCGGTGTGCGTGTAGGAGAAGACGTGCCCGATGTGCAGCGAACCGCTCGCGGTGAGCGGCGGCGTGTCGATCGAGTAGACGTCCGGGCGAGTCCGGTCGAACCGGTATACGCCTTCGCGTTCCCACACCGGTACCCATTTGGCGGCCAGGCCGTCGACGCGGACTTGGTGCGGGATCTTCTCGTTCATGCCCGCACTTTACGGGGCGGGTACAGCGATTTCCCCGCCCGCGGGCAGGTCCCGCATGCGCCGCAGCGGCGAGCAGATCACCCACAGCGCGCCCGCGACCGGCCCGACGGTGCCGATCGCCAGCGCGCCGGCGAGCCCGAGCCATTCGCCGAGCCCGCCGCCCAGCAGCCCGCCGAGCGGCAGCGCTCCCCAGACGACGAACCGGACGCTCGCGTTCATCCGGCCCAGCAGCCGGTCCGGCGTGATCGCCTGCCGGTAGGAGACCTGGGCGATGTTGTAGAGGATCACGCCGAACCCGAACGCGGCCATCCCCAGCCCGGCGAGCGCGATCCGCCAGTCCGGTCCGGCGAGCAGGACCAGGATCTCGCCCGGCCAGAACAGCACCGGGACCAGCCAGATCGACCGGGCCTGCCCGATCCTGCGGATGATCGGCCCGGCGCACAGCGCGGCCGCGATGCCGCCGACCCCGCTCACCGCGAGCAGGCCGCCGACCTCGGCCGGCTTCAGCCCGGCGGTGCGGGTCAGGAACAGCACCTGGACGGCCTGGACCACTCCGCCGAAGAAGTTGGAGGTGGCGGTGCAGGCGACGATCGCGCGCAGCGGCCGGTCGGCGAGGACGAACCGGAGGCCTTCGAGCATCTGCGGCACCAGGCGGTCGTGCCCGGCGCGTTCCGGGAGGGTTTCGACAGTGCGGATGCGCCACAGGCACAGCGCGGACGTGAGGTAGCCGAGACCGGTGACCAGTACCGTGCTGGCCGCGCCGACGACCTGCACGAGCACGCCGGCGAGGCTCGGTCCGGCGATCTGCGCCGACGACTGCACGCCCTGCAGCTTCGCGTTGCCTTCCAGCAGCTTCTCGCGGCCGACCAGCGCGGGCAGATACGCCTGGTAGGAGACGTCGAAGAACACCGTCGCGAAGCCGACGAACAGCACGACCGCCAGCACCTGCGCCATGGTGAGCACGCCGGCCCACCAGGCGAGCGGGACGCTGAGCAGCAGCACCCCGCGGACCAGGTCGGCGGCGAGCATGAGCGGCCGCTTGCGCATCCGGTCCACCCAGACGCCCGCGGGCAGGCCGAGGACCAGGAAGCCGAGCGTCTCGGCCATGGTCAGCAGGCCCATCTCGAACGGCGTGGCGGCCAGGGTGACGGCAGCGAGCAGCGGAATGGCCGTGACCCCGACGAACATCCCCAGCTGGCTCGCCGTGTCCCCGGCCCACAGCCTGCGGAAATCGGCGTGGAAGAACAGTGAGTCACGACGCACCCGATCGAGTGTCGCCGAGTGATTGGAAAGTGTCAATCACTTTGTTTAGGCTGCTCTCCATGTCGCTGCACCGACGTCCCTCCACCGAAGCCGAGGCGGCCGCGCTCGCCTCCGGAATACGGCTGCGCATCATCCGGTTGACCTCGTTCGAGGCGATGACGAACAAGGAGCTGGCGGCGCGGCTCGGCCGCGACCCGGCGACCACGCTGCACCACGTGCGGCGGCTGGTGGACACCGGTTTTCTCGTTCCGCAGGAACCGCGCCGGGGCGCGCGCGGGGCGAAGGAGATCCCGTACCTGTCCACCGGGCTTTCCTGGCAGCTGGACAACGCCGGCGAGGACGCCGTCTCGGTCAACCAGGCCATGCTCGAGGCCTACCTGGCCGAAATGGCCGAGGCGGACCTGGCGGAGACGGAGACGACCCGGCTCGTGGTCCAGGTGCCCGCCGGCGACGTCGCGGAGTTCAAGCGGCGGCTCGACGGATTGCTCGAAGAATTCAAGGCCAGACCGCGTGATCCGGCCTCGGAACGCACGGCCGTGTACGTCTCGGTCTATCCCAGCAGGTAATCCGTTCGGTTCCCGCGGCGAAACGTGGGACCATGGAGGCACGATGACAGAACAGACACACGAAGACTTTTACGACGACAACGACCCCTACGACCCCTCGGTCGGGGAGATGGAGCTCGAGGACCGCGCGTCGCTGCGCCGGGTCGCGGGCCTGTCGACCGAGCTCGAGGACATCACCGAGGTCGAGTACCGGCAGCTTCGCCTGGAGCGCGTCGTGCTGGTCGGCGTGTGGACTGAAGGCACCGCCCAGCAGTCCGAAGCGTCGCTGGCCGAACTGGCGCGACTGGCCGAGACGGCGGGCTCGGAGGTGCTCGAAGGCCTCGTCCAGCGGCGGCAGAAGCCCGACCCGGCGACCTACGTGGGTTCCGGCAAGGTGCGCGAGCTGCGCGACGTGGTCGTGGCCACCGGAGCCGACACGGTGATCTGCGACGGCGAGCTTTCGCCCGGCCAGCTGCGCCAGCTGGAGGAGAAGGTCAAGGTCAAGGTGATCGACCGGACCGCCCTGATCCTCGACATCTTCGCCCAGCACGCCCGGTCCAAGGAGGGCAAGGCGCAGGTCGAGCTGGCCCAGCTGCAGTACCTCGTCCCGCGGCTGCGCGGGTGGGGTTCGGCGCTGTCCCGGCAGGCAGGCGGCCGCGCGGGCGGCGCGAACGGCGGCGTGGGCCTGCGCGGGCCTGGTGAGACGAAGCTGGAGACGGACCGGCGGCGGATCAGCAAGCGCGTCGCGAAGCTGCGCCGGGAGATCGCCGCGATGGACACCATCCGCGAGACCAAGCGCGGCAGGCGCGTGGCCAACGAGGTGCCGAGCGTGGCGATCGTCGGCTACACCAACGCCGGCAAGTCGAGCCTGCTCAACGCCCTGACCGGGGCCGGAGTGCTGGTGGAGGACGCGCTGTTCGCCACCCTGGACCCGACCACGCGCCGGGCGCAGACGGCCGACGGGCGCACGTTCACGTTGACCGACACCGTCGGGTTCGTGCGGCACCTGCCGCACCAGCTGGTGGACGCGTTCCGCTCGACGCTGGAGGAGGCGGCCGACGCCGACCTGCTCCTGCACGTCGTGGACGGATCCGACCCGGCCCCGGAGGACCAGGTCAACGCGGTGCGCGAGGTGCTCGCCGAGATCACCCGCAGCCGCAAGGAGCCGCTCCCGCCGGAGCTGCTGGTGATCAACAAGGCCGACGCGGCCGACGACGTCACCCTGGCCCGGCTGCGGCACGCGCTGCCCGGTTCGGTGCAGATCTCCGCGCGCACCGGTTCGGGCGTGGCCGACCTGGCCGAGGTGCTGGCCGAGCGGCTGCCGAGGGCGGAAACGGTGATCGACGTGCTGGTCCCGTACTCGCGGGGCGAACTCGTGTCGCGGGCGCACGCGGAGGGCGAGGTGCTGGAAGAGGAGCACGTCGCCGACGGCACGCGCCTGAAGGTGCGGGTCCGGGCCGACCTCGCCGCGGCTCTGCGGGCGTTCGAGACCAACGCCTCGGCGCTCTGAACGTCTTCCGTAGTGCACGGTCCGAACGGGCCGTGCACTACGGAGGTGAACTGGTGCGGGTCGTCCTGGCACTGACGGCTGTCTTGCTGCTCGCGGGCGCGGTCCCGGCCGCGGCAGCTCCTGCTCCCGAAACGCTGTGCCAGGTCGCGGACAAGCGCCTCAACGAGCTGTCCGGCTTGGCTTCCGACGGCGAACACTGGTACGCGATCAACGACGGCGGCACCAAGGTGCAGGTCTTCGTCCTGGACCGGAAATGCCAGGTCAAGGACGTCCTGACGGACCCGACGGACCCCTACGACGTCGAGGACCTCGCCCGAGGCAAAGACGGCACGCTGTGGCTGTCGGACACCGGGGACAACCGAGCCAAACGCGAAACGGTCGCTGTGCTGGAGCTGAAACCGGCTGGTGGCGCGGCAGTCGTGCACCGCCTGACTTACCCGGACGGTCCGCACGACACGGAGGCTTTGGTCCTGGACCAGTCCGGCACGCCGTTCCTGGTGACCAAGGACCTGCTGGGCACCTCGAAGGTCTACCGCCCTTCGGGCCCGCTGGCGGCGCCCGGACCGACGAAGCTGGAGCAGGTCGGCACCCTGCGAGTCCACAGCACCGACACCCCAGGCGGCCCGGTGGGCTCGTTCGGCTCGGCACTGATCACCGGAGGCGCAACCAGCGCGGACGGCAAGGTCATCGCACTCCGGACTTACACGGACGCGTATTTGTACGCCGCCCCGGACGGGGACGTGGCGGCGGCTTTGCAACGAGAGCCGGTCCGAATCCCGTTGCCGAACGAGAAACAGGGCGAGGCCATCGCGTTTGAACCGGACGGCACGTTGCTGTCCGCGAGCGAAGGCGTCGGAGAACCAGTGCGGGCAATCAAGAACGCGACGGCGTTGGTCACCCCGCAAGCCCCTGCACCGAAACCCGGCGGTGCCGCCACGCCACAACCAGCCGAGCCGGACTCCGGCGGTTTCCCGCTCGTCCCGGCTGCCGCCGTTGCCGCGGTGGTGGTGCTCGGTGCTTGGTTCTTGCTGGCGAGGAAACGCCGCCGTTCCTGACGCGCCTGTTCCCGATGGGGCACCCGTTCTTGATGCACTGGTCTGGGCGCGGTGCTTTCTTGATGCGCTGTCGCTCTTGGCGTGCCGCTCCGGTCGGGGAGTTGCAGTTGCGTGCTGTTCTGCGTGCCGCCCCGATGGGCGAGCTGTAGTCGCAGTGCCGTTCTTGATGTGTCGCTCTGAGCGGGGAGCTGCAGCCCGCAGTGCCGTACTTGGTGCGCCGCTCCGATTGGGAGCTGCAGCCCGCAGTGCCGTACCTGGCGCGTCGCTCCGATCGGGGAGCTGCAGTGGCGGCGCCGTTCTTGGCATGCCGCCCTGATTGGCGGGCTGAAGCCCGCGATGCCGTTCTTGGCGCGCCGCTCTGATCGATGAGCGCAGTGGCGGCGCCGTTCTTGGCGTGCCGCTCTGATTGGCGAGCTGCAGCTCGCGATGCCGTTCTTGGCGTGCCCGCTCTGATCGATGAGCGCAGCCGCGCCGCCGTTCTTGGCGTGCCGTTCCGATTGGGGAGCTGCGGTCGCGGTGCCGTTTTTGCCGTGTCCGCTCCGATCGGTGAGCGCAGCCGCGCCGCCGTTTTTGGTGCGTCACTTCGGTCGGGGAGCAGCAGTCGGTCTTGCGATGGGCACCAGCGGCGATCGCGGCGGGTTTGGTGGCGGCGTGGCTGGATGCTGTTCCAGCCGGACCTCCACCGGGGAAGGCGCGCCGCTCCAACCGGCGGGGCCGCAGCCGCGGTGCCGATCTTGGCGCGCAGCCGCGTCTGGCAAGGCATCGCGCGCCCGCGTTGAAACCCGACGGTGCCGGTACCTCCCAGCCTGCCGAGCAGGACTCCGTGGCTTCCCGATCAGCCCCGCCGCCGTCGCCGCATCTGGCAAGACGCGTCCCTGGCACCGCCATTGACGCGGTCCCGCTTCGCCCATGCCGCTGCTTCTGTCCTAGCGCTGCGCCTGGCGCAGCCCGCAGCCATCGGCAATGCCCGAACCCTGATGCTCGCCCCCTCGCCCCGGACCGGGGGAGGGGGCCAAGCCACGGCTCAGAGTCGGCGCAGTACCGCCACGACCTTGCCCAAGATCGACGCGTCATCGCCAGGGATGGGTTCGTACGCGTCGTTGTGCGGCATCAGCCACACGTGTCCGTCCTTGCGCTTGAACGTCTTCACCGTGGCCTCGCCGTCGATCATGGCAGCGACGATGTCCCCGTTCTCCGCGGCGGGCTGTTGCCGGACCACGACCCAGTCGCCGTCGGTGATCGCGGCGTCCACCATTGAATCGCCGGTGACGCTCAGCAGGAACAGTTCGCCCTCGCCGACGATTTCGCGCGGCAGCGGGAAAACGTCCTCGACGGCCTGTTCGGCGAGCACCGGACCGCCTGCCGCGATCCGGCCGACCAGCGGCACGTAGGCCGCCTTCGGCACGGACGGCTGCTGGTCCATCTCGATGCCCATCGGGTTGTCGTCCGTGGACGCGAGCACGCCCACCGCGCGCGGCCGGTTCGCGTCGCGGCGCAGATAACCCTTGCGCTGCAGCGCGCGCAGCTGGTGCGACACCGACGACGTGGACGTGAGCCCCACCGCCTCGCCGATCTCGCGCACGCTCGGCGGGTAGCCGAAGCGGCTCACCCACGTGCGGATGACGTCGAGCACCTGCTGCTGGCGGACGGTCAGCGTCTCGTCCACGTCGTACACCTCCGGCATGGCGCTCACCTTCCCCGTGCTCTCGTGGCCGGACTCGCGCGCGGATTGTGCGGACGCCTTGCCTTGCGAGGCCCCCTTGGCCCCTTTCGCCGCGGTGCCCTTCACCGTGTCCTTCTCCAACGCTGCGTCGCCTCCAGCCGTCCCGCGGTCGCCGTGTCGGCGTCCCGCGCGTGTCCGCGTGCGCCGGTCCGGAAGCCGCGTTTTCCGCGACCGCCCGTCCGGCGGCACCCGCCGGAGCCGGTCCGGCAGATGTCCTGGTCACCGACGTTAGCCACCCCGCGCGACGATTTCAAACATCTGTTCGATCGACACGCCGTGTCCTCTCGATTTTGTCGGTGCGGGGTGGTAGACCTTCGCACGGACGTTCGATAGAACGCCTGTTCGATCTGGACCGCTGCGGCGCAGGTGAACGGCCCGGACCGGACGGATCCGCAGGTCACGAGGAGGTTCCGCGATGTCGATCCTGGCAGATCGAGGGCTCGTCCGCCCGCTACGGCCCGTCCCCGCCGTCCGCCCCGCCGAGGGCGGCCCCACGCCGGACGGGGCGGCCCCGACCCGGAGGGAACCCGGCTCCGGCGGCCCGGCACGCCGTTCGCGGCGGCGAACCGAGCGTTCAGACGCCACCCGAAAGGATGGTGTTCCGGGGGAGGTCGGAGCCGAATCGGGCGCTGATCCGGGCTCGGCGGCAGGTTCCGCGGAGGTGGTGGAACTCCGCGGCCGGACCGGTGCCCGGCGCGGTCTTGGCGCGGAACGGCCCGGCGAGGGTTCGCGCGGCGAGGCTGGACGGCGGCGTGCCTGGCGGGCGGCGGAGGAGGCTGGGCTTGCCGGTGGCGAGCTAGTCGAGTCCGGGCGGTCAGCGCGGGGCGCAGCGGCCGGACGCGTAGGTGCGCCGTCGGCGGGGGAGTCGGGTGGCTTCGCGCCCTCCGTCGGGCGGGGTTCCCGGTCGGCGGGCGAGGCTGTCGCGCCGCGGTCCGCCCTCGCCGTGCGGCCCGCTGAGCGAGCGGGGTTCCAGACGTCGGCACCGTCCGCCGAGCGGGCCGGATTCCCGACGTCGTCCCCCTCCGCCGTCGAGACCGAAGAAGCCCCGGCCCGCAACCCCCGCCGCCGCACCCCGGTCCGGCACCTGCCCGCCGCTGTCCCGGCCAACCCCGCCCGCACCGCGCGCGAGCGGCGGGGCGAGTCGTTGCGCCCGCCGTCCCGGCAGCGGGTCGTCGCCGGACAGCGCGGCGGCTCGGCTTGCCAGGCCGCGGCCCGGCCGTCGGTGCGGTGGCCCTGGCTGTTCGCGATCGCCTTCGCGGCCTGCCTCATCGTCACCGGGCTCGGCGTGTTCGGCGCCGGAGTGTCCAGCGGTCCGGTGCCGACGCGGACCGCGTCCGTTTCCGTCCAGCCCGGGGATTCGCTCGGGGCTCTCGCCGCCCGGTTCGCGCCGGATGCCGACCAGAGCGCGGTCGTCGAACGCATCAAGGAGCTCAACAACCTCGACGACACCGCCCTGCTGCCCGGCATGCCGCTCACCGTTCCGGTCGCCTGGTCCGTCGCCGGGCCGGGCGGGGAATCGGGCGCCGCCGGGTCATGACTCTCGGAAACCACCCGGTCGCATCTTGCGCAACCGGTCTTTCACCCTCTCGGGTTTCTTGCGTCCGCCCCGGAGGCGATCTAAGGTCTACCCCTATATCTAGTAGTTACACCGCTGTAGTTGGTCCACAGGTAGGGGTAGACTGGCGGCAGTTGTCCACAGCCGGCCGGCAGTTGCCCACCGGATGTCCACAGGTCGATCACCAGGCGCGGGGTCGCGCGCGGTGACCGCGGTCCAGGCCGTAGCGTGGCGGCAGGGGCCGGTCGGGACAGGAATCGACCGGCGCGGAGGGGAAGGTGATCGGCGGATGAGGTGCCCGTTCTGCCGGCATGCGGACTCTCGGGTCGTCGACTCCCGAGAGGTGGACGAGGGACAGGCGATCCGGCGGCGGCGTTCGTGCGCCGAGTGCGGACGGCGTTTCACCACGTCGGAGACGATGGTGCTGGCCGTGGTCAAACGGTCCGGCGCCACCGAGCAGTTCAGCCGGGACAAGGTGGTCAACGGCGTGCGGAGGGCCTGCCAGGGCCGTCCGGTCGACGACGACGCGCTGCAGAAGCTCGCGCAGCGCGTGGAGGAGTCGATCCGGTCCGCCGGGCTGGCCGAGATCCCCAGCCACGAGGTCGGCCTCGCCATCCTCGGGCCGCTGCGCGAACTGGACGGCGTCGCGTATCTCCGGTTCGCCAGCGTCTACCGCTCCTTCTCCTCGGTCGAGGACTTCGAGAAGGAGATCTCCGATCTGCGGAAAGCCATGGCGGGAACTGCGGACGACCAGGAAGGCGAGCGCGCCGGGGACGACTGAGCCGTCACCGGTCGCGGGGAGCGAGGGACAGGACCGCATGACCGAAACCGTGGGAACCGGCGCCGCGGCCGGACAGAACAAGAAGCCGAACAAGGGCCTCACCGTCCGGCGGGTCTTCACCACCGAGGGGACCCACCCCTACGACGAGGTCGCGTGGGAGACCCGCGACGTCGTCATGACGAACTGGCGCGACGGCAGCGTCAACTTCGAGCAGCGCGGGGTCGAATTCCCCGAGTTCTGGTCGGTCAACGCGACCAACATCGTCACCAGCAAGTACTTCCGCGGCGCGGTCGGCAGCCCGCAGCGCGAGAGCAGCCTCAAGCAGCTCATCGACCGCGTGGTGCGCACCTACGTGAAGGCGGCCGCCGAACACGACTACTTCGCCGGTCCGTCCGACCTCGAGATCTTCGAGCACGAGCTCACCTGGATGCTGCTGCACCAGGTCTTCAGCTTCAACTCCCCGGTGTGGTTCAACGTCGGCACGTCCTCGAAGCAGCAGGTGTCCGCCTGCTTCATCCTCGCCGTCGACGACACGATGGAGTCGATCCTCAACTGGTACCGCGAGGAAGGCCTGATCTTCAAGGGCGGCTCCGGCGCGGGCCTCAACCTCTCGCGCATCCGGTCCTCGAAGGAACTGCTCACCTCCGGCGGCACCGCGTCCGGCCCGGTCTCGTTCATGCGCGGCGCCGACGCGTCCGCGGGCACCATCAAATCCGGCGGCGCCACCCGGCGCGCGGCGAAGATGGTCGTGCTCGACGTCGACCACCCGGACATCGAGGAGTTCATCCAGACGAAGGCGCGCGAAGAGGAGAAGATCAAGGTCCTCCGCGACGCCGGGTTCGACATGGACCTCTCCGGCTCCGACATCTCCTCGGTGCAGTACCAGAACGCGAACAACTCGGTCCGCGTGTCCGACGAGTTCATGCACGCCGTCGAGAACGGCACGGACTTCGGCCTGCGCGCCCGGCTCACCGGCGAGGTCATCGACCGCACCGACGCGAAGAAGCTGTTCCGCAGCATGGCGCAGGCGGCGTGGGAATGCGCCGACCCGGGCGTCCAGTACGACAGCACGATCAACGACTGGCACACCTGCCCCGAATCGGGCCGGATCACCGCGTCGAACCCGTGCAGCGAGTACATGCACCTCGACAACTCGAGCTGCAACCTGGCGTCGCTCAACCTGCTGAAGTTCGTGTCCGAAGAGGGCACGTTCGACGCGCCGCTGTTCGCGAAGGCCGTCGAGTTCGTCATCACCGCGATGGACATCTCGATCTGCTTCGCCGACTTCCCGACCGAGCCGATCGCCGACACCACGCGCAAGTTCCGCCAGCTCGGCATCGGCTACGCCAACCTCGGCGCGCTGTTGATGGCGCTGGGCCACGCGTACGACTCCGAGGGCGGCCGCGCGCTCGCCGCCGCGATCACGTCCCTGATGACCGGCGTGTCCTACCGGCGTTCGGCCGAGCTGGCCGGCGTCGTCGGACCGTACGAGGGCTACGCCCGCAACGCCGAGGCGCACCAGCGCGTCATGCGCAAGCACGCCGCGGCCAACGAGCTCGTCCGCACCTACCACAGCAACGACGCCGCGGTCCGCGCGCTCGCGGCGGAGGAGTGGAAGAAGGGCATCGAACTCGGCGTCCGCAACGGCTGGCGCAACGCGCAGGCCTCGGTGCTCGCGCCCACCGGCACCATCGGCTTCATGATGGACTGCGACACCACCGGCATCGAGCCGGACTTCTCGCTGGTGAAGTTCAAGAAGCTCGTCGGCGGCGGGTCGATGCAGATCGTGAACCAGACCGTGCCGCGCGCCCTGCGCGTGCTGGGCTACCAGGACGAGCAGGTCGAGGCGATCGTCGAGTACGTCGCGCAGCACGGCCACGTGGTCGACGCGCCGGGCCTGCGCCCCGAGCACTACGAGGTGTTCGACTGCGCGGTCGGCGACCGGTCCATCGCGCCGATGGGTCACGTGCGGATGATGGCCGCGGTCCAGCCGTTCATCTCGGGCGCGATCTCGAAGACGGTCAACATGCCGGAGTCGGCGACCGTCGAGGACGTCGAGGAGATCTACTTCCAGGGCTGGAAACTCGGCCTGAAGGCGCTCGCGATCTACCGCGACAACTGCAAGGTCGGCCAGCCGCTGTCCACGGCGAAGAAGAAGGAAGCCGCGGCGGAGGCCGAGCCGGAGAAGGTCGTCGAGTACCGCCCGGTGCGCCGCCGCTTGCCGAAGAAGCGCCCGAGCCAGACGGTGTCGTTCACCGTCGGCGGCGCCGAGGGCTATCTGCACGCGGGTTCGTACCCGGACGACGGCCTCGGCGAGATCTTCGTCAAGCTCGGCAAGCAGGGCTCCACGTTGTCCGGCGTGATGGACGCCTTCTCGATGTCGATCTCGGTCGGCCTGCAGCACGGCATCCCGCTCGAGTTCTACGTCTCGAAGTTCTCCAACCTGCGCTTCGAACCGGCGGGCATGACCGACGACCCGGACATCCGGATCGCCACGAGCGTCATGGACTACCTGTTCCGCCGCCTGGCGCTTGACTACCTGCCGTACGAGAAGCGGGCCCAGCTGGGCATTTTCACCGCGGACGAACGGTCGGCCGAGGTCGAGGCGAACTACGGCGGCCAGAACCTCGACCTCGACGCGTTGCGCGGCAGCGTGGACGCCTCGCCCGCTCCCGCCGAAGAGTCCACAAAGGACACTTCGGTGCGGGACGCGCACAGCACGGCCGAGCTGATGGAACTGCACCTCGGCAAGGCCGCGGACGCACCGCTCTGCATGACCTGCGGAACGAAGATGCGGCCCGCCGGCTCGTGCTACGCCTGCGAGGGCTGCGGGGCGACGTCCGGCTGCAGCTGACCGGACCTCGACGGAGGGGGCGTGGCGATGCCGCGCCCCCTCCGCCCGTTGCCGGCCTGCCTCGGCACCCGGGGACCGCGCGCCAGTGAGCGGCGAGGCCGGGTGCCGCGGAGATTCCTGCCCTCTGTGCGGTGGCTACGGCTTGCCCTGGGGCTGCGAAGTGGCCGAGATGGAGAGCGCATCGCAGCGAGATTCAGCGCGTGGTGTGCGGTGGTGGCGGCTTGCCTTGGGGTGGCGAAGTGGCCGAGGTGGTGGGCGTGGCGCGGTGAGACTCAGCGCGTGCTGAGCTGCGGCTACGGCCCGCCTTGGCAACGAAGTCGCCGAGATGAAGGGCGCGTCGCGGCGAGATTCAGCGTGTGGTGTGCGGTGGTGGCGGCTTGCCTTGGGGTGGCGAAGTCGCCGAGATGAAGGGGCGCGTCGCAGCGAGACTCAGCGCGTGCTGTGCGGCGACAGCCCGAGCAGCGGCAGCCACGCCTTGTCCACGATCTCGACGATCGCCGCGTCTGGCACCGAGCCCATGGTCATCAGCATGTCGTGCCGCATCAGGTCGAAGGGCAGGTTCACGACGCGTTCGGACTGCGGTGCCTCCGTGAGTTCGCCGCGCTCGACGGCGCGGTCGACGAGCGTGGCGAAGGGAGGCGGCTGGTCCGCGATGCGAAGGCGGCTGCGCAGGTCGCCGAAGCTGGTGCCGGTTTCGTGGAAGTAGCTCGCCAGCTGGAGGTGCAGGAGCACGACCAGGCGGGCTCGCTCGGTGTTGACCGTGCGCAGGAGGGCGAGGGCGTCCTCGCGCAGGCTGCCGGTGTCGGGGAGGTCGAGCGGGCGCCAGTGCCGGGCGAGCGTGGCGAGGAGGAGATCCTCGCGTTGCGGCCAGCGCCGGTACAGCACTGGCTTGCTGGTTCCGGCGCGCGCCGCGACGGCCTCGTAGGTGAAGCCGGGGTAGCCCTGCTCGACGAGCACCTCCCAGGCGGCATCGGTGAGCGCGTTTTCCAGGGCCGCACCCCTGCGCCGGGTCGGAGTGCCCTCCGTGCGCCGTTGCTCGCTCACCACTGCCCTCCGGACGGTCGCGTTCAGCCGGTCGGTTAGACCCGCTTGCGTATCTTAACGCCCGGTCGTAAGCTCGGAGTCATAAGATACGGAACCGTTTCTAAACGGGTCAGGAAGGGGAAACCGCATGTCCATGATCAACGCCGCGCTCGTCGAGTCCTTCGACCAGCCGCCGCACTACCGCTCCGTCCCCGCCCCCGAGGCCGGCCCCGGCCAGGAGACGGTGGACGTCCTCGCCGTCGGCGTGCACCCCGCCACCCGCGGCATCGCCGCCGGCAAGCACTACACGAGCCCCAAGACCCTGCCCGCGCTGGCGGGTGCGGACGCGGTCGTCCGCCGGGCGGACGGCAGCCTCGGCTATGTCATGACCATGGGTGCCGGAAGCCTGGCCGAACGCATCGTCGTCGATCCGGCCGCGATCATCCCCGTCCCGGACGGAACCGATCCCGCGCTCCTCGCCGCCACCATGAACCCCGCCCTGTCGTCGTGGACCGCGCTGCGCACCCGCGTCCCGTTCCAGGCCGGGCAGTCGGTCCTGGTGCACGGCGCGACCGGCAACGCGGGCTCGACGGCGGTCAAGGTCGCCAAGCACCTCGGCGCGGGACGGCTGATCGCCGCCGGACGCAACCGCGCCCGCCTCGACGAAATCGCGAACGAGGGCGCGGACGCCGTCGTTCAGCTCGTCCCCGACGAGGACGCCACCGCGGCCGCGCTCGCCGAGGCCGCCGCGGAGGTCGACGTGGTCCTGGACTACGTGTGGGGGCCGCCCACCGAACTCGCCATGCGCGCCGTCCTCGGAGCGCGCACCCAGCACACCCGATTGCTCGACTGGGTGCAGATCGGCGGCATGGGCGGCGACGCGATCACCCTGTCCGGGCACGCTCTGCGCTCCTCCGCGTTCCGCATCCTGGGCAGCGGCTTCGGCGCGGTGGACACGGAGGTGATGCTGCGGGAGTTTGCCGAGCTGGTCGCCGCGATCGCCGCCGGAGGCATGGCCGTGCGCCCGCATCCGTTCCGGCTCGACCAGGTCGAGGAGGCGTGGGCGCACCAGGACGCGCCCGGCGAGCGCACCGTCATCCTCTTGTGACGGCAACGGCAAGCGACCAGGCTCGCCGAGATTTCCGCGTCAGGACAGCATTTGCGCGACCCCGTCGCCCAAGGACCAATCCGCCTCGCCGTTCTCCGTCAAGCTGAAGAACACATTCCGCGGTTCGATTCCCGTCGCCTCTTTGATGAGTTCGGTCGCTCGCCGGTACAGCGCGGTTTTCTGCTCGTCGGTGCGGCCGGCGCGCATGGTGATGGCGACGTACACGATCTCGTCGTCGCGGCGGACGCCGAGATAGCTCGGGTCGTACCGCAGGCGGTCGGGAGCGTGGCTGTTCAGGATCTGGAACCGGTCGTCGGCGGGGACGTTGATGGTTTCGGTCATCGCCTGGTGCACGGCATCCCCGATGGCGGGGAGGCGGTCGGCGTTGGGTTCGGACAGCACGTCGATGCGGACGAGCGGCATGGGTACCTCTTTCAGCTCAGGCGGTCGATGTTCGGGCGGGACAGGTGAAGCACCCGGTATTGGACGTCGGTGTCCTCGGCCGGGGTGGTGGTCCAGAGGGTGAAGCGCACGAGTTCCCAGCGACGCGGGTCGATGGCGAGCGCGGTGGTGTGCACGGCTGGATTGTGGGACAGCCGCGCGAGCTCGGCGAGTTCGCGGTCGATGCTTCCGGAGAGCTGCTCAACGCGTTTGGTCGCGAATTCCGGTGCGCTTGCTCGGGCCGGACCGGCCAGGCAGCGGGCACCCGTCCAGTGTTGCACCGGCGGACGGCCGAAATCCTGGACTATGCCGTCGAATCCGCCGCCGCCCCACAGGAATCGGCTCATTCCGGCGGTGTCGGCCCAGAGATAGAACGGCGCGTACTGGTTGGCGCGCACCAGATATGCCTTCAGGCCCAATCCGGGGAACGCGTCGGTGCGGTGGCCTCGGGTGGCGACTCGGTGCCGGATGTCGTAGCCGTCGGGCAGGTCGATTTCGTACTGCATGGCGTACATCGAGGTCACCGCCGTTCGAGGAGGGCGAGCGCGCCGCGGACTGCTGTGTCGAACGGCTCGACCGTCCCGGACGATCGCGCGAGGACGTATCCGCCTTGCAGCACCGCGACCAGCGTTGTCGCTGTCGTGGCCGGGTCAAGGTCGGGCGGCAGTTCGCCGTTCGCGACGCCCTCGCTGAGTACTTCGGCGAGCCGGTCGCGCAGCCAGTCGAACGTTTCTTCCAACGGCGCACGCAATTCCGGACTCGTGACGATCTCCGGATCCAGCGCCAGCCGCCCGACCGGGCAGCCGCGCAGGACATCCCGCTCGCGCAACAGATAAGCGGAAACGCGCTCGACCGCTGTGCTGCCTCGGGCGAACGCGGCCTCGGCGGAGGCGCGCAGATCGTCGGCGTTCTGCCGGATCGCGGCGAGCGCCAGGTCGGCCTTGCCGCTGAAGTGGTGGTACATGCTGCCTTGCCCGGCTCCGGCGCGCTGCTGGATCGCCTTCGGGCTGGTGCCGACGTACCCCCGCTCCCACAGGAGGTCCTGGGTGCTCGCGATGAGCTGGTCTCGGGTGGACACGAGCTCACTGTACATACCAGTAGGTACAGAAACAAGCCCGGGTGCGGGCCGCTGGCAGCGAGCGTCAGCATTCCGGCGGAACCGTCCGGCGGATCGAGCGCGTGGCCACGCATCCGGGCTATGCGCTGCAGAGCGAAAGCATTCCCTTTAACCGCAACGACATCGCGCTGCTCAAGCTGGACGGTCCGGTCGCCGAGAAGCCGATCCGGCTCGCCTCCCAGCCGGGAGCGCCCCGGGCGCCGACGCGGCTGCTGGGCTTTGGCACCACCGTCGACACGTACGATCCGGCGCGGACCCGGCGGACGGTGGGAGCTCATCGGCGTCACCTCGGGTCCGGGCTCCGAGCGGGCGGCGTGTGCGGGCGGGCCGGGCTGTACAGCAGCGTTCCCGCGTACGCCGACTGGATCCGGTGGACGATCCGCTCGAACCGGGGAGGAAACTAGCGGCCGTGACTCTCGTGTCGGCGGGCTACCGGGCAGTGCAGCGGATCAGCGAATTCGTGTCGATCAGCGAATGCGTCGCGGAGGTGCGCGACGACGATTGGTTCCGCGACCTCGTCCTCGCCCGGCAGACCGGGTTCGACGTCCTCGAGGTGGGCTTCGCGCCGGAGGAAGCCGAGCCGATCGTCCGCGAGATCCTCGCGGAAGGCTGGGACCGCGAGACCAGTGCCGTGCTGAGCCGGATCGCGGAAGGCCTGCGCCCGTCCGGCGAATTCCTCGGGTTCGAGCTGGTCGGCTACGACGGCGGAACCTGGCACACCTGGCGCTGCCTCGGCGGTCTGGTCGACGACGTCCGCGCGGCCACCGGCATCGTGCCCGGCCGGCACGGGCTGATCGAGAGCGAGGACGCTGCCCGTCAGGCCGCGCGCTGGCTCACCGAATCCGGCCTTGGCGACCCGAAAGTGTTCGACTGGGCCGCCGCCGGGCTGTTTCTCCGGTAGCTCCACCGAATCTCCACCTTCTCCCCGCGGCACCGGCACATCCGCGCGGCAGCATGACCGCCGTGGACTGGAATGCGGTGTTCGAGGCGGAGGCGCGGCGGCGGAAGGTCCGGCCGCAGCCGGCGTGGGGGAGCGGAGTGCGGCTGGACCCGGTGGTGGCGCGCAGCGTCCGGCGGTTCCAGCCGCTGCCGGAGGAGGACCGGCGGCTGGTCGACCGGCTGCTCGCAACCGCCGGTCCGCCGGGGAAAAGCGACGTGATGAGCCAGCTGATCTCCGACGTGCTCGCGCTCGGCTACTACCGCGCGTTGCGGGACGGCACTCGCGACCCGCTCACCACGGAGGTCGCCGCGCGCGTGCTCGCCGGGCTGGAACGGCGGCTGGGCCAGCACGTGGACCGGTTGCGGCGCTGGAAAATCGCGGCGACCGCACGATGGCGAGCCAGGGCGATCCTCGAAACCGGCGGCGTGATCGTCGGCCACGGACGCGCGCTGCGCCGGCTCGGCGTGCCCTGGCTCGCCTTCGTCACCGACGCCTGGGCGCGGTTCGAACGAGCCCTCGCGGAGGTCCGCAAAGAACCGCCGCTCCGCCCGGGGCCGCGCGTGCGGGCGCGGCCCCGGGGTCTGGTCTAGGACAGCTTCGACCAGAGGAATTCGTACGCGACCGCCGAACGGAACGCGAGTTGTTCGTTGTCCGCCGCCGCTCCGTGGCCGCCCTCGATGTTCTCGAAGTACTCCACGTCGTGGCCCTGTTCCCGCATCCGCGCGACCATCTTGCGCGCGTGCCCGGGATGCACCCGGTCGTCGCGGGTGGAGGTGACGAACAGGATCGGCGGATAGCCGCCGTCCGCCGAAACCTTCTGGTACGGCGAGTACTTCGAGATGTACTCCCACTCTTCCGGAACGTCCGGGTCACCCCATTCGGCCATCCACGACGCCCCGGCCGGCAGCAGGTGGTAACGCTTCATGTCGAGCAACGGCACCTGGCACACGATCGCGCCGAACAGCTCCGGGTAGCTGGTGAGCATGACGCCCATCAGCAGCCCGCCGTTGCTGCCGCCCTGAATGCCGAGCCGTTCCTTCGTCGTGATGCCCCGCGCGACGAGATCGCGCGCCACCGCGGCGAAGTCCTGGTACGCCTTGTACCGGTTCTCCTTCACCGCCTGCATGTGCCATTCCGGGCCGTATTCGCCGCCGCCGCGGATGTTCGCCACCACGTACGTGCCGCCACGCGACAGCCAGGCCCGGCCGACGACCCCGCCGTACGACGGGGTCAGCGAAACCTCGAAACCGCCGTAGCCGTACAGCAGCGTGGGGCCGTTTTCCGCGCCGGGCGGGCGGACCACGAAGTACGGGATCTTCGTGCCGTCGTCCGAGGTGGCGAAGTACTGGCTGACCTCGATGCCGGTCGCGTCGAAGAACTCCGGCGCCTGCTTCAGCACCTCGACGTCGCCGCCGACGACGCCGCGGGTGAGGGTGGACGGCTGGACGTAGCTGGAGGAATCCACCAGGTACTCGTCGTCGACGTCCGGTTCGGTGTCGACGATCTGCGCGCTGCCGAATTCCGGCGCGCCGCCCAGTTCCGCCTCGGCCCAGCCGTCCGGGCCCGGCGTCAGCACGCGCAGTTCGGACTTGACGTCGTGCAGCGTGGCGAGGAGGAGGTGGTTGCGGGTCCACGTGTAGTAGTCCAGCGAGGTGTGCTCGTCCGGCGTGAACAGCGCGGTGAATTCGCGGTCGCCCGCCTTGAACGCGTCGTAGCGGATCGCGAGGAGCGTGCCCGCGGGGTGCTCGGCGCCGCCGACGGTCCACGCGCTGCGCGGGTGCACGAGGAGCCATTCGCGGTGCGTGGAGACCTCGACGTCCTCGGGCAGGTCCAGTTTGGTCAGTCCGGAGGGGGTCCGCTCGAAGTACTCGGTGCGGTAGAAGTCGATCGCCCGGCGGACGAAATCGCGTTCGAAGCCCTCGGTCGGGTCGTGGTAGGCCATCATCGCGACGTCGTCCGGCTTGCCCTCGGCGACGAGAACCGCGTCTTCGAGCGGGGTGCCGCGCCGCCATTCCTTCACCAGCCGCGGATAGCCGGACGTGGTGAGCGAGCCGGGGCCGAAGTCCGTTCCGAGGTACACCCGGTCGGCGTCGATCCACCCGATCCGGTGCTTCGCTTCCGGCAGGGTGAACCCGTTCTCCACGAACTCGTGCGCGTCGAGGTCGAACTCGCGGACGACAGTCGCGTCCGCGCCGCCCCGCGACAGCTGGACCAGGCCGAGCCGGTGCCCGGGACGCAGCACCGCGGCGCCCTTCCAGACCCAGTTCTCGCCTTCGGCCGCGGCGAGCGCGTCGACGTCGAGCAGAATCTCCCAGTCCGGTTCGGCGGTGCGGTACTGCTCCAGCGTGGTGCGCCGCCACAGCCCGCGCGGGTGCTCGGCGTCCTGCCAGAAGTTGTAGTAGTGCGTTCCCCGGCGCACGACGTACGGGATCCGCCCGCCCGCGTCGAGCACCTCGCGGATCGAGTCCCGCAGCTGCCCGAACCTCTCGCTCGCGGTGAGCGCGTCCAGCGTCTCCGCGTTGCGCGAACGGACCCATTCGAGCGCCTCGTCGCCCGTCACGTCTTCCAGCCACAGGTACGGATCTTCGACAGTCATGCCGTCCAGTCTCGCTGTCCGGCGCGGATCCGGCCAGGAGCCCGGCGTTCCCGTTTCGTGATCCAGCCCGGCGGGCGGTCTCCGTATGCTGGCCGGGAGGGGGAGGAATGACGTATTACGCCGGAGGCTCGTGGCCTCCGCCCGAGCCGCAGCCACCGCCGCCGCGCCGGAAGGCGGGCAAAGCGCTGGGCGCGGTCGCCGCGGTGGCGATCGTCGCGGTCACGCTCGCGCTGATGGCCGCGGTGCCGCACGAGGTGTCCGGGCACGCGATAGCGGCTCCGGACGGCGACGCGATGCCGGACCGGCAGGACGCCAAACCCGTGCGCAAGCTCAGCGGCAACCCGCTGCTGGCCGACGGGGTCGCGCTCGGGCGCGTGGCGTGCGACCTGCCCGAAGTGAACCGCGACCCCGAGCAGCTCAAGACGTTCTACACCGCGCTCGTGGGCTGTCTGAAGCAGGCGTGGCAGCCCGCGCTGGACAAGGCGGACGAGCCGAACCTGCCGGTCAAGGTGTCGGTCACGCTGCCGAAGACCAGCGCGTGCGGCAACGCGCCGTCCCGGGACGAAGCGGTCGCGTACTACTGCGGCGGCGACGCGACGATCTACGCGCCCACCGAGTGGATGCTGTCGGACGCCGGGCTGAGCCGGGCGCGGCACCTGGCGACGCTCGCGCACGAGTACGGCCACCACGTCCAGCGCGAGAGCGGCATCCTCGACGCGGCGAGCGCGGAGATGGGGTCGCCAGAGCCGACCAGCGACGCGGACAAGGCGGTCGTGCGCCGGATCGAGCTGCAGGCGAACTGCTTCGGCGCGCTGTTCCTCAACGCCGCGGCGGACCGCGGGTCGATCAGCCGGGCCACCGCGAACGCCGCCGTAGCCGACTACGGCCGCGCCGACGACAGCGGCGACCACGGCACCCGCGCGAACCAGCTGGCCTGGGCGAAAGCTGGCTACACCGGAGCCGGACCGGCCGCGTGCGACACCTGGTCGGCCCCGGCGGACAAGGTCAGCTGACCCGCCAGAGCGGGTCGCGGCCGAGCCGGCCGAGGAACTGGTCCAGCTCGCTTTCGTCGGTGTCGACGGGCACCACCGGCGCGAAGGTTCCGCGCTCGACGCGTTGCTTCGGGTCGGTCGGGATCATGAGCGCGAATTGCAGTGCGGCGTGCACCGCTTCCGGCACCGGGACGTAGGCGACGTCGAGGGCCTTGGCGATGTCCCAGCCGTGCGCGACGGTGTCGACGAGGTGCATCGCGATCGCGACTGTGCCCGGAAAGGTGCCGAAGGTGTTGATGGCGATCTGGCGCTCCGCGACGTCGGCTTCGCGGTACGCGGCGAGGTAGTCGGTCACTGAAGCTGCGTACGCGGCGTACGGGTCTTCGCCGAGCTGACCGCTGTCCCAGTCCTTCGCGGAGCCGTTGCGCGCGGCTTCGGCGAAGGCGTGGTTTTCGCTGACTTGGTGGCGAAGCAGGTCGGCGAGCGTCCAGCCGGTGCACGGCGTGGGCCGGTCGAGGTCCGCCGCGGTGATCTTCGAGACGATCGGGTCGAGGACGAGCAGGGACTGCCGGTCGAGGTCGAACGTGGTCATGGGCTCACGCTAACCGGCGGATCGGTCCAGGAAGAGAGCCAAAACGGAGCCAACTGCGGTGGACCAATCTAGGCTGGACGCGTGGACCTGCACCTGGACCTGTCCGGCACTCGCGGCCACCGCGACGAGATCTACCGCCAGATCCGCGAAGCGGTGCTCGACGGACGGCTCCGCGACGGCGACGTGCTGCCGCCGACTCGGGAACTGGCGCACCGGCTCGCCGTCTCGCGCACCACCGTCACCGCGGCATACGAACGCCTCACCGCGGAAGGATTCCTCACCGGCCGGGTCGGCGCGGGAACCTACGTGCGCGCCGGCGCCGCACCCCGGCCCGCCGAACCGGCGGGGCTCGCCGAGGGCGTCCAGCCGCGTCCAGAGTGGACAGACGTGCCCGCGCCGCCGAAAGCGTTCACCCACCCGCCGGAGTTCGATTTCCGCGCCGGAGTACCGGATGTGCGGCTGTTTCCGTTCGATACCTGGCGTCGGCTGACGACCCAGGCGTTGCGCAGTTCCCAGGCGGAACTGATGACTTACGGCGAACCGCAAGGCGACCCCCGGCTGCGCACCGAACTGGCGCGGCACCTCGCGGTGTCCCGAAACGTGCGCGTGCGTCCCGAACATCTTGTGATCACTTCGGGTGCGCAGCAGACGATCGACCTGGTCGCCCGGGTCCTGTTGCGGCCTGGCGACCTGGCAGCGGTCGAAGATCCCGGGTACCCGCCGCCGCGCCTGCTTCTGGGCACGCTCGGAGTACGCGTCGCGCCGGTTCCGGTGGACGACGAAGGCATGGTGGTCGACGCGATCCCGCCGGGCACTCGGCTGGTGCACGTGACGCCGTCGCACCAGTACCCGCTCGGGGTCGCGATGTCGCCGGCTCGCCGGCGGGCGCTCCTGGATTGGGCGGAAGACAACGGGGCGGTCGTGGTCGAGGACGATTACGACACCGAGTTCCGTTACTCCGGGCGCCCGCTGGAACCGTTGCACAGCGTGGATTCTCACGGCCGGGTGGTTTACGTCGGCTCGTTTTCGAAGGTTCTGTCGCCCGCGCTGCGACTGGGTTTCCTCGCCGCGCCGCCCGCGCTGGCGGAGGCGATCGTGAAGGCGAAATACCTCGCCGACTGGCACTCCCCGGGCATCGAGCAAGCGGTGGTCGCGGCGTTCATCGCCGAAGGCGGGTTCGCCCGGCACGTCCGCCGGATGCGCGGCGTCTACCGCGCCCGGCACGACCTTCTCGTGGACGGCCTCCGGGCCGAATTCGACGACGTGCTGGAGCCGGTGCCCGCGTCGGCGGGGCTGCACCTGAGCGCGTCGGCGGACCGGGACTTGCGCGGCTTCGCGCGGAAGGCGGCCGGGGCGGGCGTCCGGCTGTTCTCCCTCGGCGATTTCTCCGTGGCGGCGCGGCGGCACGGGCTGCTGTTCGGCTACGGCGCGATCGCGGCGGAGGACATCGGACCCGGCCTCGCCCGGTTGCGCCGGGTGTTCGACGGCTGAGCCCGTTACCACGAACGGACGCGTCCCGCTGGACTTTCGCAGTCGGCAGCGGGGCCCTAACCTGTGGTGACCCGACTCACCGAGGAGAGGGCATCGCCATGCGGATTGCGGATGTGCTTCAGCGCAAGGGCGCGACGGTCGCCACTGTGTCGCCGGGGGCGACGGTCACCGAGCTGCTGGCGGCGCTCGCCCGGCACAACGTCGGCGCGATGGTCGTGGTGGACGCCGAGGGCGGGATCGCCGGGATCGTGTCCGAACGCGACGTCGTGCGCAAGCTCGCCGAGCACGGGTCCTCGGTCCTGCAGGGGCCGGTCGCGGACATCATGACCACCATGGTCGCCAGCTGCACCCCGGACGATCCGGTGGACCGGCTCAGCGTGGTGATGACGCAGCGGCGGATCCGGCACGTGCCGGTGCTCGACGGCGGGCGCCTCGCCGGCATCGTGAGCATCGGCGACGTGGTGAAGATCCGGATGGAGCAGCTGGAGCAGAGCCAGGAACAGCTGGAGGCCTACATCTCCCAGGGCTGACGGGTCACTCGCGCATCTCCCCGGGCTGAGAAGTCACTCGCGCCAGCCGCTGAGTTCGACGCCCTTCGCGACGTCCACCCGGTAGCCGAGCGAGACCGTCGCGGACGCCCCGGGCGCGATCGTGAGCCGCCAGGTGAACTGGCCCAGTTCGGTGCGCTCGACCGGCTCCGGGCTGAGCCGCAGGTCCCGCACGGTGATCGCGTCGTCCCGGGAGACCGGTGCCTGGTCGAGCACGGCCACCACAGCTTCGCGCGGGCTGTGGTTGGTCACTGTGGTCAGGTAATCGGCTTCGCGGCGGCGTTGCGCGGAGAACGTCGCCTTGCCGGCACTGCGCTTGACCAGTTCGCGTTCGACGCGGATCCGGTCGTCGACGCCTAGCGCGAGTTCGCGTTCCTCACCGGGAGCCCACAGCTCGAGCTGCGTGCTGCCGACGAATTCGGCTTCGTGGAACACTGCGGCGCGACCGGCGCGAAGCGTGTGCTCGCCGGTGTTGACCACCTTCGCGCGCAGGTACGCCTCTTCGGCCTGCGTCGGCGCGGTCACGTAGTCCAGTTCCGCGGTGAAGTCCAGCTGCGCGAGCGTCGTCCGGTGGCCTTGCGCGCCGGACGGGATCGCGACCTGGCGAGCAGGCCGGAAGGTGACCGCGGTGGTGCCTTGCTCGACTTCGGCGACGTGCGCGGCGAAGCCGTCTCGACCGGCAGGCGCTGCGCCGCCGTACGCCATCGCGGCGGGCGCGGGCGGCACCATCGAGCGCCGTTCCGGTTGCTGTCGGTCCAGGTACCAGGGCTGGAGTTCCGGGATCACGACAGTGTTCGCCGGACGCGCGGTGGACAGCGTCAGCTCGCACTCCGGCCAGTCCTCGCCGGTGTGCTGGCTGACGAGTCCGTACGAGGTGACGGTGACGTCAGTGCCGCGTACGCGGACGTCGTACCCGGGCTCCCAGCGTGCGCCGGGGACCACATAGGACAGTTCGATTTCCGCGGTGGCAGGGGATTCCAGCTCCACCACGATGGTCGAACTGTCCTGTTGGGACTGTGCGCTGCGCGTCTCGATCTGACGGTCGAGCGCGGCGAGGTCTTCGCGCAGCCGTTCCAGCTTCGTGGCGAGCGCGCGACGTTCCTTGAGCGCCACGGCTAACTGCGTGCTGAGCGCTTCGCTCACCTCCTGGACACGCCCCGGTTCCGCGTCGCCGCCAGCCAACGCCTTCGCGAAGCTCGCTCCGCTGCGTCGCGAGACGCCGGTCAACAGGTCGACGCGCGCCGCCGCTGCGCTCTCGTCGTCCGCGACCTCGTCGACAGTCGCTTGTGCCGCGCGACGCTGCTCCACGAGCGCGCGCAGCGTTGGGTCCGCAGGCGCGGCGTGTTGCGCGTACGCGACGTCGACGCCAGTGACCAACGCGTCGCCCGCGCCGCTGACGCGCACCGAAGCAGCGTCGAGCGACAGGGGGAGACCCGTGATCTCTACGCGGGACCCGTCAGCCGGAGTGACTTGACAGCGGCGGGTGACGCGCGCGTGCTGCGGATAGACCGTGACCGTGACTATCGGTGCGTCCATTGCTCCGACGTTAGTCGGTTGACGCGACTTGCGGTTGACGGAACTCTCAACTTGCTCGCCTGCTTCGTCCAGCTTGGGGGTTCTGGTGGGAGTTGCCGCTCGAATCGCTGCCGTTTTCGTCGCAGTGGCCACGTTGTCCGTGCCCGCGGTCGCTGAAGCCGCTTCGCCGCCCGCGCCGGTTTTCACCGACGGCCAGGCGCAACCGGTGTTCGATCCGGCTGACGTCATCCGCGAAGACGTCTGGGTCACCGCGCCCGTCGACAGCGACCACGACGGCAAGCCTGATCTCGTACACGCGCAGGTGGTGCGTCCGCGCGCTACGGAGCAGGGCATGAAGGTGCCGGTCGTGTACGAAGCGAGCCCGTACTTCGCGGGCGGCAACGACGTACCGAACCACCCCGTCGACACCGAGCTGTACGTGCCGGGGCCGCACGTCGCGGCACCGATCGGCTGGAGCTACCAGAACTACTTCACCGCGCGCGGATTCGCTGTCGTGTACGGCGAATCCCTCGGCACCGGGCTGTCGACCGGCTGTCCGACGACCGGCGACGTGAACGAGACGATCGGCGCGCGCTCGGTGGTCGACTGGTTGAACGGCCGAGCTTCCGCACACGACCAGGCCGGGGCGCCCGTCACGGCGAGCTGGAGCACCGGGAAGACCGGCATGATGGGCGTGTCGTACAACGGCACGTTGCCCAACGCGGTGGCCAGCACCGGCGTCGAAGGGCTCGAGACGATCGTCCCGATCGCGGCCATTTCGAGCTGGTACGGCTACTACCGCAACGCCGGCGCGGTGGTGGCTCCCGGCGGATACCAGGGCGAGGACACGGACGTGCTCGCCGGCTACGTCTACTCGCGCGCCGACCGGCAGGTCTGCCGTCCGGTGCTCGACGGCCTCACCGCCGCGCAAGACCGCTTGACCGGGGACTACAGCCAGTTCTGGGACGTGCGGAACTACCGCGACGACGTCGGCAAGGTGCGCGCGTCGGTGCTCGCGGTGCACGGGCTGAACGACTGGAACGTGAAGACCGAGCAGGTCGCCAGCTGGTACGAAGCACTGAAGAAGCACGGCGTCGAGCACAAGATCTGGCTGCACCAGTCCGGCCACGCGGACCCGATTTCGTTGCGCCGCGACGTCTGGCTCACCACGTTGAACAAGTGGATGTCGCACTACCTCTACGGGGTCGAAAACGGGATCGAGCGCGAGCCGAAGGCGACCATTCAGCGCGAGGACAAGTCGTGGGTCGACGAGGCCGAATGGCCCGCGCCCGGCACCTCGGACGTCGAGCTGCACCCGTGGCCGGGCGGACGTTCGACCGGGGCACTCGACCGGCAGCCGGTGCCCGGGCGTCCGACCGTCGAGACGCTGGCCGACGATGCGAGCAAGAAGATCGAACAGCTCGCCGACGCGGCGTCGTCCGGGAACCGCTTGCGCTACCGCACTTCCGCGACCACCGCGCCGGTCCGGTTGTCCGGCACGGCGAAAGCCGAGCTGCGGCTGTCGTTCGACCGCCCGGCCGCGAACGTCACCGCGGTGCTGCTGGACCGCGCGCCGGACGGCACTTCCCACGTGATCAGCCGCGGGTGGACGGATCCGCAGAACCGGATCAGCCCGTCGGTCACCTCGCCGATCACCCTCGGACAGCGGTACCGCATCGAGGTTTCACTGATGCCGAAGGACTACGTCGTGGCCGCCGGGCATCGCCTGGAGTTCGTGCTGGCGTCCAGCGACCACGACTTCACGCTGCGGCCGGAGCCGGGCACCGGGCTGTCGCTGGACCTGACCGGGACGACGGTGACGCTGCCGGTCGTCGGCGGGAAGCAGGCGTTCTACTCGGCGATCCCGGCGCGGTAGGCGAAGGCGACGGCCTGGGCGCGGTCGCGCAGGCCGGCCTTGGCGAAGAGGTGATTGACGTGCGTCTTCACCGTCGCCTCGCTGACCACGAGGGTGCGTGCGATCTCGGTGTTCGACAGCCCGCCCGCGATCAGCCGCAGCACCTCGACTTCGCGCGCGGTGAGGCCTTCCAGCTCCTTCGTGCGCACCGGTGCGCGGCTGGTCGCGGCGGCTACCAGCCGTTGCTGGAGCGCGCCGTCCACAGTGGACTGACCAGCCGCCGCCGAGCGGAGCGCACGGACGATCGCGTCGGCGTCGGCGTCCTTGGTGAGGAAGCCTCGTGCGCCAGCCTTGAGCGCGGCGAGCAGGGACTCGTCGTCGGCGTACGTGGTGAGGACGACGACCTCGGTCTTCGGATGCTGCGCGCGGACGAGTTCGGTTGTCTCGACGCCGTCGCGGTGGGGCATGCGCAGGTCGACGAGCAGTACGTCCGGCTGGTGTTCCGCGACAAGGTCGAGTGCCTGTACGCCGTCCGCCGCCGCGCCTACCACCTCGATGCCGGGCAGCAGCCCGAGCAGCGTGACGAGCCCTTCGCGCACTACTGCCTGATCGTCGGCGAGCACCACGCGCAGCGTCACGCCGGCACTGTCAGCTGAATCCGCCATCCGTCCTCCCCATGGCCGCATTCGAGCTTCCCGTTCAACAGTGCGACCCGTTCGCCCATGCCTCGCAAACCGTATCCCGGTGACGGCGGCTCCGGCGGACGACGGCCTTGGTGGTCGATGATCGTTAAGTCGACTTCGTCGTTCTTGAAGGACACCGTGACGTCTACCGCGGGACCGCCCGCGTGTTTGCGCGAGTTGGCGAGGGCTTCCTGTACGGCGCGTACGAGCGTCGTGCCGACAGCTGCGTCTAGCTCGCGCGGTTCGCCTTCGAGCATCAGGTCGGCGCGAGAGCCGGTGTCGAGCCTGTACGCGGCGAGAAGGTCTGAAACCGAACGCTCCACGGGTACGGCGTCTTCGCGCAGCGCGGCGACGGCCTTGCGTGCTTCGGCGAGACCGTCCGTCGCCAGCTTTTGCGCGCGTTCAATCTGCGCGAGGGACTCTTCGCTCGCACCGTCGCGGACCAGCATCAGACGCGCGCCTTGGAGATTGAGCGCGAGACCGGCGAGGGAGTGCGCGAGGACGTCGTGCAACTCGCGGGCGATGCGTGCGCGTTCGGCCAGCGCGGCCGCGCGGGCGTGCTCCTCGCTGGCGGTCTGGGCGCGGGCGAGCGCGAGTTCGGTCTGCTCCAGCCGTTCCGCGCGGCTCCGGCGGTTGACGGCGAGCAGCACGATCACGACGAGGATCGCGAAGAGGGCGACAGCGTTCAGCCAGTCGAGGTCGTAGGTGATCGACCAGACGAGGATCGCCGCCGACGCCACCGCGAGGGCGATCCCCGACGCGATCCGGCCGCCCACGCGCAGGGTGTAGAAGGCGGCGCCGAACATCGCTGTCGAGGTCCAGCTGCCCGGCTGCAGGATCCAGAGCGCTCCGGCGGCCGCCACCACGGCGATCATGGTCGCGGGCATCAGCCAGCGCGGCTTCGACTCCCGGGTGAGCCAGAGCGCCGGGACGGACAGCACGAGGACCAGCCCGATCAGCGGCCACGTCGACGGGCGCGCGTTCGGTATCGCGAACAGGGTCGGCACGGCGAGCACGCCCCAGCGCACCCAGTCGGCGCCCTCGAACCGCCGCCGCGCCTTGGCGAGCGAGGCCGCCGGTGTGCCCATGGGCCCTCCCGAGTCGTCTTGTACGGAAAATGTACTGGCTCGGGCTTGGCTGGAGGGCGTCGGACATTTCCCCCACCAGGAGGTACGCCCCCATGTCGAGAGTGAGCCGGTTCGCGGCGGTCGCGGCCGCGGTGGCCTTGCCCGCGTGCGGCCTGACCCTCGCCGTCCAGCCGGCGGCGTCCGCGGCCCCCAACTTCCAGGTGCCGTTCAAGTGCGGCGTCACGGTCACCGCGGCCACCTTCAGCGGCCACAACCCGGCCAATTCGGTCGACTTCCAGAAGTCCGGCATCACCGGCATGCCGGTGCTCGCGGCCGCGCCCGGGACGGTCACGCGCGTCGCGAACGAGGGCAGCACCAGCTACGGCCGCTGGATCGAACTGGACCACGGCGGCGGCTGGCGGACCCGGTACGCGCACCTGTCCGAGCAGGAAGTCTCGGTGGGCCAGAGCGTCGGGCAGGGCAAGGAGATCGGCAAAGCGGGCGCGACCGGCGGGGTGACCGGGCCGCATCTGCACTTCGAAGAGAACTTGAACGGCGTGACGCAGAAGGCCGTGCTGAACGGCGTCGCGGTGCCGTACTACGGCAAGAAGGACTTCACGAGCAAGAACGGCTGCGGCGGCAACCCGTACTCGGCGACGCAGGTGTGCGGCTCGGGCTTCTCGGTGATCGACCAGCAGGCGCTGGGGACGGCGGGCACCGCGTACCTGCTGTACAACTCGACCTCCAAAGAGAACTGCGTGACGACCCTGAAGGCGGTTTCCCTCGGGACGGCCAGCCCGGTCTCGGCGTTCCTGGAGGTGCAGAGCTCGACCAGGGCGACGGATTCGGGAAGCTTCACCTACTACGCCGGCCCGGTGAAGAAGAGCGCCGGTTCCACCTGCGTGAAGTGGGGCGGTTCGGTCGGCTCGTCCGCGTACGAGAGCCCGTTCGAACACTGCGGCTGAGGGGTTTCTGGCGGTGCTGCCGGAGCCTGGCCGGGCTCCGGCAGCGTTGTATCCATTGTGTCTATTGTGGATAGTTGTGGTCGATGCACCCGGCACCGACAATTTCCCGGGGTTCTCCTCGCCGGTGCCGTTGTTGTCCACAACCACCCGTTGTCGTCCACAGATTTGCCGCACCGGCCCCGATCCGCGGATTCGCGGCGCACAGTGGAGGCGTGACCACCTCGACGCCGCCCGGCATCTCCCGGGCCACCCTCCGCAATCCGGCCGACCTCATCGCCTCGCTCCCGTACCTGCTCGGGTTCCGTCCCGCCGATTCCCTGGTGCTGCTGGGCCATCGCGTCCCCGGCACCACGATCGGCCTGATGCTGCGCGCGGACCTTCCGCCGCGAGAACTCCAAGCGCAGCAAGCGGATGCGCTGATCCCGCGCTTCGCCGACCGTGAGCACAACGGCGTCACCGCCGTCCTCGTCGGCGGCTCGCCCGGCGAAAACGGACCGCCTCATAGACAATTCGTAGCCGAGCTGGAGCGTGTCCTCGCCCGGCACGATCTCCGCCTGTTCCATGCACTGTGGACCCCTTCGGTCGAACCCGGGGCGCCATGGTCGTGCTATCGAGACCCGGACTGCGTTGGCGTGCTGCCCGATCCACAGGAAACCGTGATCGCCGCCGCGACCACCGAGGCGGGCTTCGTGGTCTTCCGCAGCCGCGAAGAGCTGGCCGCTGTGCTGGAACCCCGGTCTCCGGAAGCGATCGCGCGCCGCGCTGCCTTGCTGGCTTCCTCTCCGGAACCGTTGCGCGGCCCGGGAATGTCGGAGAGCGATGTCCTGGACGCCGCGGCAACCGAACTTCGCGACGCGTTCCTCCGCCAACGCCACGGCGCGGGCCCTCCCGACGACGACCAAGCCGTCCGGCTCGCCCACGCGCTGATGCTCACCCCCGTCCGCGACGCCTGCCTCGCCCTCGCGGTCCCGCCGCACACGTCGCTGACCCGAGAGGCGGAGGAGGTGTGGCTGACGCTGGTCCGCGAACTCCCGCCGCCGCACCGAGCCGAGGCCGCGCTCCATCTTGGCTACACCGCATTGATGCGCGGGGAAGGCGCGCTAGCCGGGATGGCCCTGGCAAACGCGGTGGAAGCCGATCCGGAGCATTTGGTGGCGCAGTTGCTGCAGGCCGCGTGGAACATCGGCACGGACCCGGCAAAACTGACCGGCCTAGCCGACTACGGCACGGCGGTCGACCTCGGGCTGTCTCCGCCTCCGGAACCGGGGAGCGCTTCGGGCCCGCCGCGGGGGATGCGATGACGGTTGCGGCCGATCGCCAGTGAGGTCCGCTCCGGTGGGGAACGGCTGTGTGCGGCGGAATACCGGTCGCTCCGGCTGGTCTTCGTTTCGGGCTGCAGGCCAGGCCGGTGGTCCTTGGCCGGACCTTGTCACCCGCGCCGGGGCCGCGTCTCGCCGGTGTTCCGTTGCTGGCGGGGGAGCGATGAGTCCACAGTGGACTCTCGATGTCCTGCTTCGGGCGCTCTCGAAGCAGGACATCGCGGGGCGGGTCCTCTGCAGTCGATCGCCAGTGCCGTTCGCTCCGGCCGGGAGCGGCTGTGTTCGGCGGAATACCGGTCGCTCCGGCTGGTCTACGTCGGGGGCCGCAGGGAAGGCCGGTGGTCCTTAACCGGACCGTGTCACCCGCGCCGGGGACGCGCCCCGCTGGCGATCCCCGGCTGGCGGAGGCCAGACCGGTCCACAGCGGACTCCCGAGATCCTGCCTCGGCGCACCCGAAGGACGCCCGGCACGACAACACGGGGCAGGACCTCGCCCGAGCCCCCGCCCCGGACCGCCTTGCCCGGACCGCCGTCAGGAACGACGCGACTGCGTGAACTGCCAGGCGTCCGACACGATCCCGTCGAGGTCGGTCAGCTTGGGCGTCCACCCGAGTTCGCCGTTGGCCTTGTCGCTCGAGGCGACCAGCACCGACGGGTCCCCGGCGCGGCGCGGGGCCACGACGGCGGGGATCGCGTGCCCGGTGACCCGGCGGCAGGCTTCCACGACCTCCAGCACCGAGAACCCGGTGCCGCTGCCGAGGTTGTAGATGCGGTGCTCGCCCTCGGCGGCGTGGCGCAGGGCGAGGAGGTGGGCGTCGGCGAGGTCGACCACGTGGATGTAGTCGCGGACGGCCGTTTTGTCGGGCGTCGGGTAGTCGTCGCCGTAGATGGAGATGTGTTCGCGGTCGCCGGTCGCGACCTGGAGGACGAGAGGGATGAGATGGGTTTCGGTGGTGTGCCGTTCGCCGAACGCGCCGTAGGCGCCGGCCACGTTGAAGTACCGCAGGCTCACCGCGGCGAGGCCGTGGGCGCGGGCGAAGCTGGTGATCGCGTGGTCGATGGCGAGCTTCGACGCGCCGTAGGTGTTGGTCGGCTGCGTCGGGGCCGTTTCCGGGATCGGCGACACGTCCGGCTCGCCGTAGGTCGCCGCGGTGGAGGAGAACACCAGGCGCGGCGTGCCGTGCTTCTTCATCGCCTCCAGCAGCCGCAGCGAGGTCACCACGTTGCCTTCCCAGTACTTCGCCGGGTCGGCCATCGACTCGCCCACCAGCGACTTCGCGGCGAAGTGCAGCACGCCGTCGAAACCTTCGCCGAGCAGGTCCGCGGCGACCTCGGCGGCGTCGCCCTCGACGAAGCGCGCCTGCGGGTGCACCGCGTCCGCGTGCCCGGTCGACAGGTCGTCCACGACGGTGACCTGGTGACCCGCTTCGATGAGGCGGGCGGCGCACACGCTGCCCACGTACCCCGCGCCGCCCGTCACGATGAGCTTCAGGGGGCTTTGCTGGTCCGTCACGTCAAGGCCTTTCTGCTGAGGGGTGGCGACTCTGCGGCACAGTCTCCCCTCACCACGACGCGACGGACCCTCCGGGGGTTGCTCCGGAAATCAGGCCTCGTCGCGGCCCGCGCCGCGCGACGGCACCGCCGTGAACATCCGCGGACGGCGGAATCCGGCCTGCTCGCAGGCGGTTTCGACCGCGGTGCGCACTCCGTCCAGATCCTCGTCGCGGACCAGCGCGATCGCCGAACCGCCGAACCCGCCGCCGGTCATCCGCGCGCCCAGCGCTCCGGCCGTGCGGGCCGAATCGACCGCGAGGTCCAGCTCTGGCGTCGAGATGCGGTAGTCGTCGCGCATGCTCACGTGCGAAGCATCGAGGTACGGCCCGATCTCGGCCAGCTTCTTCTCGCGCAGCAACGCGACCACGTCGAGCACTCGCTGGTTCTCGGTGACCACGTGGCGCACCAGCGGAACCAGGTCCGCGGGCAGCTGCGCGAGGGCTTCGTCGAGCCCGTCGAGCGTGACGTCGCGCAACGCCTTCACGCCGAGCAGTTCCACCGCGCGCTCGGTGCCGCGCCGCCGCGCGCCGTAGCCGCCGTCGGTGTGCGAATGCTTGGTGCGGGTGTCCATGATCAGCACCCGGAGCCCGGCCTCGGAAAGCGGGAACGGGACCTGCTCCATCTCGCCCGAACGGACGTCGAGGAACAGCACTCGCGAGTCCTCGCAGCACAGCGACGCGGTCTGGTCGAGCAGCCCGGTGGGCGCGCCGACGAAGTCGTTCTCCGACCGCTGCACCCAGCGCGCGATCTCCGGACGCGAGGGGGTGCCCGCTCCGCCGTCTTCGAGTTCCACCCCGGCCACGCCCAGCAACGCCAGCGAAACCGCGCATTCCAGCGCGTGAGAGGAGGAAAGCCCGGCCCCGGACGGCACGTCGCCGGCGATGACCACGTCGGCTCCGCCCGCGTAGCCCTGGTCGCGCAGCACCCACGCCACCCCGGCGGGATACGCGGCCCATCCGGCGACCGAACCCGGTTCGAGCGCGGCGATGTCGTGCGGACCGGAGTGCTGCAGCTGCCCGTCGTCGCCGAGGGTGGCGACCCGGAGCTTGCCGTCCTCGCGCGGGGACGCGGCCGCGGCCAGCCGGTGCGGGAGCGCGAAGGGCAGCACGAAACCGTCGTTGTAGTCGGTGTGCTCGCCGATCAGGTTCACCCGGCCCGGCGCGGACCACACGCCTGCCGGGGCCCGCCCGTGGACGTCCTGGAACGCGCGCGCCGCGTCGGTCGCCGGGGTCACTTGGCGAGCGCCAGCACGGCGTGCAGCGCCGCGGTGGACACCTGCGCAGTGGTTTCGGTGCCCTTGACCTCGACGGTCGCGCTGCCGCCGGACGCCTTGCCGACCGTGACGAGCCCACCGGGCACGATCCCGACCGTGCGCAGCTCGGTGAGCAGCGACTCGTCGAGCTGCACGTGCTCGGCGATGCGCCGGATCTCGACGTCGCCGCCGCCGGTGCGGGCGAACTCGTCGAGGCGCACCAGTCCGTCCTCGGCGCGCGGCGCGGGATCGCCGTCGCCGAGCTTGTCGAGGCCGGGGATCGGGTTGCCGTACGGCGACGTGGTCGGGTGGTCGAGCAGCTTCACCAGCTTGCGCTCGACGGCCTCGCTCATCACGTGCTCCCAGCGGCACGCCTCGTTGTGCACGTGCTCCCACTCGAGGCCGATGACGTCGACGAGGAGGCGCTCGGCGAGCCGGTGCTTGCGCATGACCGCGACGGCGAGGTCGTGGCCGTGGTCGGTGAGCTGCAGATGCCGGTCGTCGGCGACGACGACCAGCCCGTCGCGCTCCATCCTGGCCACGGTCTGGCTCACGGTGGGCCCGCTCTGCTGCAGGCGCTCGGCGATCCGGGCCCGCAGCGGGACGACCCCTTCCTCTTCGAGCTCGTAGATGGTACGCAGGTACATCTCGGTGGTGTCGATGAGATCGTTCACGCTGTCCCCTTCGTCCGCGTAGCTCATCGTAGTCGTTGGCCCCGACAGCGACGGCTCGCCTCGGCGTAACGGCCCGGCCTCGCCGAAAAGTCCTGCCCTGGTGCGCGAACCGCGTCCGGACCTGCAGGATGGGGCCATGCGACCGTTGATCTCGCCCGCTGAGCTCGCCGCGTTCCCCGACCGAGACCGTCCCGTCGTGCTGGACGTCCGCTGGCGGCTCGGCGGACCGCCCGGAGCGGAGTCCTACCAGGAGGGACACCTGCCGGGAGCGGTGTTCGTAGACCTCGACACCGCGCTGGCCGCGCCGCCCGGCGAGGGCGGCCGCCACCCGCTGCCGGATCCGGCCGTGCTGCAGCGTGAGCTGCGGAAAGCCGGAGTGCGGACCGGGCATCCGGTGGTGGTCTACGACGACGCCGACGGTTCGGTCGCCGCGCGCGCCTGGTGGCTGCTGCGCTGGGTCGGCCATCCGGAGGTCGCGGTGCTCGATGGCGGTTACGCAGCGTGGTTGGCTGAGGGGCGGGAAGTGACCGCCGAAGCGCCTTCGCCGGAGCCGGGCGACTTCGAGGTCCGGCCGGGCGCCATGCCGGTCCTGTCGGCGGACGACGCGGCGGCGCTCGCGCGCGAAGGCGTGCTGTTCGACGCGCGGGCACACGTCCGCTACACCGGCGAAACCGAGCCGGTCGACCCGCGGGCCGGACACATCCCGGGTGCGGTCAGCGCGCCGTCGTCCGAGCACGCCGGCGCGGACGGGCGCTGGAAGTCGCCGTCCGAGCTGGCCGAGCGGTTCGCGTCGCTGGGCTTGACCGACGGGGTGCCGGTCGGCGCGTACTGCGGTTCGGGCGTCACGGCGTCGTCGGTGGTGCTCGCGCTGGAGGTTGCCGGGCATCCGGAGCCGGCCGCGCTGTATGCGGGGTCGTGGTCGCATTGGTCGCGCGATCCGGAACGTCCCGCGGCCACCGGTCCCGAGCGAGGCTGACTTCGCCGGAACTTTCCGCGCTGTGCGCCGACTTCTCGTCCGGAAGGCTTTTCCAGGCGAGAGGCGGCGTTCATGGAACGAAGAACATTCCTGCGCGGATCGGCGGCGGCCGGAGCGGCGATGGCGGCTGCGTCCGCCGCGGCACCGGCTGCTGCTGCGGCGACTCCCCAGGCGGCCGCGGGGCGGCGACCGTTGCGGGTTCAGGTGGTGTTGTTCGACGGCGTCGAGGAACAGGACTTCGCCGGTCCGTACGAGGTGTTCTCCGCAGCGGGCATGCACACGAAGCGCGGCACGGACGTTTCGTACGTGCGCGTCGACGGACCTGGCGTCGTGCGCGCGGCGTACGGGACGAAGGTGGAGGTCGAACGCGGCTGGTCGCCGCAGGACGCCGACATCATCGTCGTGCCCGGCGGCGGCTACGCGAAGCGGAACGGACCAGGCATCTGGGCGGAGATCGACCGCAAGGTGCTGCCGGACGCACTCGCCGCCGCGCCGCGCAAAGGGCTGACCCTGGCGTCGCTCTGCACAGGCACGCTGCTGCTCGGCGCGGCCGGACTGCTGCGCGGCCGCCCGTGCACGACACACCACGGCGCGACCGAGACACTCGTCCAGCAGGGCGGCGTGCTCAAGAAAGCCCGCGTAGTCGACGACGGCAACGTAGTCACCTCGGGCGGCATCACGAGCGGCCTCGACCTGGCCTTGTGGCTGGCAAAACGAGAACTCGGCTCCGACGCGGCGGCCGGGCTGGAAGAGATGCTCGAGTACGAAGCGCGCGGCGTCGTCTGGACGCGCGGCTGAACCGCTTCCGTCGCGGAACCCGGCTCGGACACGGTGGGGAAGTGGCATGCGACTGAGTGACTTCCCCGCCGCGGAAGAGGGCCCGGGGCCTGGCAGTTGAAGCGGCGTACGGCTGAGCCGCTTCCCACCGCGGAACGCGGCTCGGGCGCGGCGGCACGCGACGTGCGGCTGGGTGGCTTCCCCGCCGGGGAACGTGGCTCGGGGCGTCGTGCCCCACTGCGGATTGCGGCCCAGGGGCGCGGCGTGACTTGCGGCTGAGTCGCATCCTCCCCTCGGAAGCGGCCTCGGGGCGTGGCGGTTGAGGTGGTGTGCGGCTGAGTGGCTTCCGCACTGCGGAATGCGGCTCGGGCGCGGCTTCCTCGTGGCGGAACGGCTTGGGGCGCGGCGGTTCGAGCGACGTGTGGCTGGGTGACTTCCCTGCTGGCGGAATGCGGCCCGGAGACGCGACGGCAAGTGACGTTCGAGTCGCTTCCTCGCTGCGGAAGCGGGCTCGAGGCGTGGCGGTGAAGCGGCATGCGGCCGAGTGACTTCCCCGCCGCGGAACCCGGCTCGGGGCGGGGCGGGGAAGTACAGTGCGGTGCATGTCGTCGCCTGCAGTTGTCTGGGATCCGTCGCTGCTGAAGTACGACCTGGGCGGGCAGCATCCGTTCAACCCCGTCCGGCTCGACCTCACCGTGCGGCTGGCCGCTGAGCTGGGCGTGCTCGACGACGTCGAACTGCTCGTGCCCACCGCCGCGGGCGACGAGGAGCTGCTGCGCGTGCACGCTCCCGAGTACCTGGCCGCGGTGCGGGAAGCTCCGGATGTCGGGTGGGACGTCGGGCACGGGCTCGGGACCGACGACAACCCCGTGTTCCCCGGGATGCACGACGCGACCGCGCTGGTCGTCGGCTCGACGTTGCTCGCCGCGCGCAAGATCGCCGGCGGCGAGGTGCGGCGGGCAGTCAACATCGCGGGCGGGCTGCACCACGCGATGCGCGATCACGCCTCCGGTTTCTGCATCTACAACGACTGCGCGATCGCCATCTCATGGCTGCTCGACCACGGCTTCGACCGCATCGCGTACGTCGACACCGACGTGCACCACGGCGACGGCGTCCAAGCCGCGTTTTACGACGACCCTCGCGTGCTAACCGTTTCCATGCACCAGCACCCGTTCACGCTCTGGCCCGGGACCGGCTACTCCGCCGAGGTCGGCAAGGGCAAGGCAGCCGGCACGGCGGTGAACATCCCGCTGCCGCCGCACACGCGGGACCCCGGATGGCTGCGGGCGTTCGACGCGGTGGTTCCGGCTGTGCTGCGGGAGTTCGAGCCGCAGCTGCTGGTCACGCAGTGCGGGGTCGACTCGCACGAGGAAGACCCGATGGCGGACATGTCGCTGTCGGTCGACGGACACCGCACCATCTACTCCACGCTGCGCGACCTGGCCGAACGCTACGCGAACGGCCGCTGGCTGGCCGTCGGAGGCGGGGGATACCAGCTGATCCGCGTGGTGCCGCGCTCGTGGACGCACCTGATGGCGACCGTGCTGGACCGCGACGTCCCGCCGGAAACGCCGCTGCCGCCCGGCTGGGTCTCGACGGTCCAGCGCGCCGCCCCGGCCGCCGACCTCCCCGCCGCGATGACCGACGGCGAGGACACCGCCTTCAAACCGTGGGGCGACGACGCGGACGACCCGGTGGACATCGCGATCCGCGACACCCGCCGAGCGATCTTCCCGCTGCACGGCCTCGACCCGGACGATCCGAGGGACTGACCATGCCCGACCACCCGAGCCACCCCGCGACCGGCGACCCCGGTGCGGGCGACCCCGCTCCCGACGCCCGCACCACGGGCGCATCCGGCGGAACCGATGCTCCTAATCCCGGCCGCGACGCCCGTTACCGCGCGGGAGGGCCTGGCGCGGTTGGAACGCCGGAGCCGGGTGATGCTTCCGCCGGAGCACGGGGTTCGGGCGCCGATGGCAGGCACGGAGGAACCGGCTCGTCAGGCAGATCCGCGTCGGGCGGCGAGCCGAGTGCGTCCGGCGGGGCTTCAGCGGCGAACCCGGCGGCGAGGGGGCGTGCGGCTTCGGAACGGCATGCTTCGGCAAGGGAATTTCCCGTCGCGGGAGGCGATGCGATGTCCAGCGAGTTCGGAACCGGTGACCCAGACGCGGCGGGGCGCGGTGCGGCTTCCGGCGAGTCTTCGGCGAATCCGGCAGCGGGCGGAAGCGGCGAGGGGCACCGGCCCGCCGTGAGCGGCGAAGCGGAGAAAGGCGCCGCCCCAGAACACCCCGCCGCCGACGGGAAGCGCGATCCCTACGACTACCCCCGCGATTGGGAAGCCGACGTAGTCCTCTCCGACGGCGGCACTGTCCACTTGCGACCCGTCGTTCCCAGTGACGCCGACGGGCTTGTCGCCTTGCACAGCAGGCTGTCGGACCGCACGCGTTACTTCCGCTACTTCGGCGCTTACCCGCGCATTCCGCCGCGGGATCTTGAGCGGTTTTCCACTGTGGACCACCACGATCGGGTTGCGTTTGTCGCCTTGTTGGGGGACGACGTGGTTGCGGTGGGGCGTTACGAGCGGCTCGACCAAGGGCCTTCGGCGGAGGTCGCGTTCGTTGTCGACGACAAGCATCAGGGGCGGGGGCTCGGGTCGATTCTGCTGGAGCATCTCGCTGCGGCGGCATCAGAGTGTGGGTTGCGGCGGTTTGTCGCCGAGGTGTTGAGCGAGAACGCGGCGATGGTGCGCGTGTTCCGTGACGCGGGCTATCAGGTCAGCCGCGCGATCGAGGAAGGCGTGTTGCATCTCGAGTTCGACATCGACCCTACCGAGGAATCGCTCGCGGTTGCCCGGTCGAGGGAGCAGGCGGCCGAGGCGCGGAGTGTGCACAATTTGCTCCATCCCGAGACCGTGGCGGTGATCGGGGCGTCCGCGGATCCCACCAAGGTCGGGCACGTGGCGTTCGCGAACCTGCTCGCGGCGGATTTCGCGGGGGCCGTCTATCCGGTCAATCCGGAGCATCGGTCTGTTCGCGGGGTGCGGGCGTATCCGTCCGTGCTGGACATTCCGGATCCGGTTGATCTGGCGTTGGTGGCAGTGCCCGCGGAGGCCGTTGAGTCGGTGCTGGACGCGTGTTTGGCCAAGGGCGTCAAGACGCTGGTGATCGTGTCCGGCGGGTTCGCCGAATCGGGGCCGCTCGGGTTGCACGCGGAGTTGCGGCTGGTCGGCGAGGCGCGGGCGCACGGGATGCGGGTGGTCGGGCCGAATGCGTTGGGGGTGCTGAACACCGCCAAGGACGTTCGGCTCAACGCGACGCTCGCGCCGCGGTTGCCGAAGCGGGGGCGGACCGGGTTCTTTTGTCAGTCCGGTGCGCTGGGGACGGCGATTCTCGCCGACGCGGGGTCGCGCGGGCTCGGGTTGTCGACGTTCGTGTCGGCGGGCAACCGGGCGGACGTGTCCGGCAACGATCTGCTGCAGTATTGGGAGACCGATCCGGACACCGATCTGGTGTTGCTGTACCTGGAGTCGTTCGGCAACCCGCGCAAGTTCGCGCGGCTGGCTCGACGGTTGGCGCGGTCGAAGCCGATCGTCGCGGTGAAGTCCGGGCGGCATGCGGTGCGGCCGCAGCTCGCGGCGACGTCGGCGGAGGTCGACGAGGCCAGTGTGCAGGCGTTGTTCGAGCAGGCTGGCGTTGTGCGGGTCGAGTCGCTGGCGCAGTTGTTCGACACGGCGCTCGTCTTCGCGCATCAGCCGTTGCCTGCCGGACCGCGGATCGGGATTGTCGGGAACTCCAGTGCTATCGGGTTGCTGGCCGCGGATACCGCTCGCGCGGAGGGGTTGCGGCTGGCGTTCGATCCGGTCGACATCGGGCCGCAGGCTGGACCGGACGAGTTCGCGCGAGCGGTGCGCGAGGCGTTGGATTCTCCGGACACCGACGCGTTGATAGCGGTGTTTGCGCCGCCGGTGGCGATTCCTGGGGCTGCGTACGCGCGAGCGTTGCGCGAAGCGGTGTCGGAGATGAAGCAGTCGAAGCCGATCGTCTCGACGTTCCTTGCCGCGGAAGGCGTGCCGGACGAGTTAGCGGTGCTGTCCGACGACGGTGTGCCGACGCGTGGGTCGATTCCGTCGTATTCGAGCCCGGAGCGTGCGGTGAACGCGTTGGCGCGCGTCGTGCGGTACGCGGCGTGGCGGCAGCGGCCGCAGGGGACGTTGGTGCGGCCTGGCGGGCTGCATGTGGAGCAGGCGCAGGAGATCGTGCGCGAGTTGTTGCCGGAGGACGGCAGTTCGACGCTGCTGTCGGACGACGACGTGGTGCGGTTGCTCAGCTGTTACGGCGTGGATGTGGTGCCGTTCCGGGTGGCGTCTAGCGAAGACGCAGCTGTAGCGGCGGCGGCAGAGCTTGGCTATCCGGTCACGTTGAAGGCGGTCGACGAGCGGTTGCGCGGACGGCCGGACTTCGCGGGCGTACGGCTTGACCTGATGTCCGAAGAGTCCGTACGGGTCGCGTACCGGGATCTGTGCGCGGTGTCTGGCGACGAAGACGTGTACGTGCAACAGATGGCACCGAAGGGGCTGTCGTGCGCAATCGGGCTGCAGGACGACCCGTCGTTCGGCACGCTGGTGTCGTTCGGGCTGTCCGGGTTGGTGAGCACGCTGCTCGGCGATCGCGCGTACCGGGCGGTGCCGTTGACGGACGTTGACGCGGCGACGCTGATCCGTGAACCCCGTACGTCGCCGTTGCTGACCGGGTATCGCGGTGACGAGCCCGCGGACCTCGCGGCGTTGCAGGACATGGTGTTGCGCGTCGCGGCGCTCGCGGAGGACAACCCCGAGGTGCGGTCGCTGGCGTTGGATCCGATCCTCGCGTCGCCGGACGGCGCGTTCGTCGCCAACGCGCGGCTGGTGGTGGGCGCACCGCCGACGCGGCCGGATACCGGACCGCGTCGGCTGCGGCACATCACGCCGTTGGACTGACTACCAGTTCGCCGAGGGCCAGCAGTTGCTCCGTCGCGCCGCCGCTGGTGAATTCCAGGCGCTTCGCGGCGGCGAAGTAGCGGTGCACGGGGTGTTCGACGTCGATGCCGACGCCGCCGTGCAGGTGCACCGCGGTGTGTGCGACGCGATGTCCGGCTTCGGCGGCCCAGAACTTCGCGGTGGCGACGTCTTCGGCGGCGGGAAGGCCTTCGGAGAGCTTCCAGGCTGCCTGCCACAGCGTCAGGCGTACGGCTTCGACGTCGATGTACGCGTCGGCGAGCCGGTGTCGGACGGCTTGGAAGCTGCCCAGCACCTTGTCGAACTGCTTGCGTTCACGCGTGTACGCGGCCGTCAGTTCAAGCGCGCGCTCCAGCACGCCCAACTGTTGAGCGCAAGCGCCGAGAGTGCCGCGAAGGCGCAGCTGTTCGCCGACATCGCCGAGGGCGACGCCGGGAGTGTCGGACAGCGTCACCAAACCAGCGTCAGCATGGTCAGTGGTGGACTGCGCTTCGATAGAGACCCCGTCCGCGTCTTTCTCGACGATGTACACGCCGTCGTTGGCTTCGACGAGCAACGCGTCCGCGAAGGCACCGAAGGGGACGGCGGTCTGCGTACCGGTGAGGCGTCCGTCTGAAGCGACGAAAGAGCCACCCAACGCGACAGCGAGCACGGCTTTGCCGCGAGAAACCGGAAGCAGCCATCGCTCAGCCAGCGAAGGGTCGGTGAGCACCGAACCTGCCTGGACGACCGACGACAGATAGGGGACCGGGGCGACCGCGCGGCCGATCTCGATCAGGACGGAACACTGCTCCAGCAAGCCGAAACCACCGCCGCCGACCGTCGCGGGCAGGGCGGCGTCGAGGACTCCGGAGCTGGCCAGAACAGTCCACAGTGGAGCGTCGAAGCCGCCGGATCCGTGCGGGCCCAGCGATTCCGCGGTGACCCGGTCGGCGAGGATGCGCCGGGTCAGTGCGGAAAGGTCGGTTTGTGCTTCGGTGAGAGAGAAGTCCACCGGGAGAACTCCTTAACGTGTCACGGGCTGGCCGAGGGCGGTGGCGGCGACGATGTCGCGCTGCACCTCGTTGGTGCCGCCGCCGAAAGTGAGGATCAACGCCGAACGGTGCAGCCGTTCCAGCCGTCCCGCGAGCACCGCGCCGGGGGACCCGTCGCGCACCACGGCGGCCGCGCCGACCACCTCCATCAGCAGCCGGTACGCCTCGATCGCCATCTCGGTGCCGTACACCTTGGTCGCCGACGCCTCGGCCGGGCCCAGTTCGCTGGCCGCGGCGGCCCAGGCGATCTTCCAGTTCCGCAGCTTCAGGTACTCGGCATAAGCGTGCACGCGCGCGAGGTGCGTGCGGACCCATTCGCGGTCGGTCAGCGACTCCGCGCGGGCCCATTCCACGACGTCGGCCAGCGCTTTCCGCACCGGCGCGGCCGAGGTGAGCGCGACGCGTTCGTGGTTGAGCTGGTTGGTGATCAGCGGCCAGCCGGCGTTCTCCTCGGCGACCCGCGACGTGACCGGCACGCGAATGTCGTCGTAGTAGGTCGCGCTGGTCCCGGGCCCGGCCACGGTGTGCACCTTCGTCCAGGAGAACCCCGGCGCGGAGGTCGGCACGATCAGGATCGACAGGCCCTTGTGCTTGCGCGCCTCCGGATCGGTGCGCGCGGCGAGCCACACGTAGTCGGCGTACTCGATCAGGCTGGTCCACATTTTCTGGCCGTTGACCACGTACTCGTCGCCGTCGCGGACCGCCCGCGTGCGCAGCGAGGCGAGGTCGGTGCCCGCGCCCGGTTCGGAGTAGCCGATCGAGAAATGCAGCTCGCCCGCGGCGATCTTCGGCAGGTAGAACGCCTTCTGGTCCGGGGTGCCGAAGCGCATGATCGTCGGGCCGATCGTGTTCACCGTCAGGAACGGCACCGGCACCCCGGCGACCGCCGCCTCGTCGGTGAAAATCAGCTGGTCGAGCATGCTCCGGTCCTGGCCGCCGTACTCGCGCGGCCAGCCGAGCGCGAGCCAGCCGTCCTTGCCGAGCTGCCGCACGATTTCCTTGTACGCCAAGCCGTCGCCGTACTCGCCGCCCGGCGCGGCGAGGCTTTCGCGCCGCGCCGGCGTCATCAGTTCGGCGAAGTAATCCCGCAGCTCGGCAGCCAGTGCCCGCTGCCGCGGCGTGTAGTCGATCCGCACCCGTCACCTCCACCCCGCCGGTCTCGTTGTGGTGTCGTACCGGGCCCCGGCGGTAAGCTAGAACCTGTTCTAGTTGTACCAGGAGTGGCGGACGGGAGGAAGCATGGAGGTCAGTGTCGACCGGTCGCTGTGCGAGGCGAACGCGGTCTGCGTGGGGTTCGCGCCGGAGGTCTTCGATCTCGACGACGACGAGAACCTGGTGATCGGACCGGTGCCGGACGAAGAAGTAGAACGTGTTTCGCAAGCGGTCACCAACTGCCCGAAAAACGCCCTGTTCACAACCGATTGATCGGGGCTTGCTCAATACGAGAACAGATTCTAGTCTGGGCAGCGACAGGCAGGCTTCGACGAGGAGGCTCGCGGGTGGAACCGACCGCAGGGAACACGTACGGCGACCGGGTTGGAGCGGTTCGATGACGCTGGAGGGCAAGGTCGCTGTCGTCACCGGGGCGGGAGCGGGGCTCGGCCGGGCCGAGGCGCTCGCGCTGGCCCGCGAAGGCGCGTCCGTCGTGGTCAACGACGTCGGCGAGGCGAAGGACGTCGTGGCCGAGATCGAACGGCACGGCGGCAAAGCGCTCGCGGTGGCCGGGGACGTCTCGGCCTCCGAGACCGCGAAGGAGCTGCTGTCGGCCGCGGTGGACCACTTCGGCAGCCTCGACATCGTCGTGAACAACGCGGGCGTGCTCCGCGACCGGATGCTGTTCTCGATGTCCGACGAGGACTGGGACAAGGTCATCGCGGTGCACCTGCGCGGGCATTTCCTGCTGTCCCGCAACGCCGCCGCGTACTGGCGCGATCGCTCCAAAATGGAGGGAAAGCCGGTGTACGGCAGGCTGGTGAACACCGCGTCCGAGGCGTTCCTGGTCGGTTCTCCCGGACAGCCCAACTACTCGGCGGCCAAGGCCGGGATCGCGGCGCTCACCGTGTCCGCGGCGCGCGGGCTGGCGAAGTACGGCGTGCGCGCCAACACGATCTGCCCGCGCGCCCGCACCGCGATGACCGCGGATGTCTTCGGCGAAGCACCCAAGGACGGACTGGATCCGTTGTCCGTCGAGCACGTTGCTCCGTTTGTCGCATTCCTCGCTTCCCCGGAGGCGGACGCGATCAACGGCCAGGTTTTCGTGGTGCACGGCGGCATGGTCGCGTTGCTGAAACCGCCGTCGGTCGAGGAGCGGTTCGACACCGCGAACGGAGCCTGGACCACCGGTGAACTCGCCGCGACCGTCGGCGCGCACTTCGCCGGTCGCGACCCGGAGCGGATGTTCGCCGCGACCGACCTGCTTTCGCTGCCCTGAACCGGAGGACGCATGACTGAGCACCGGCTGTCCGGCAAGGTCGCCCTCATCACCGGCGCGGCCCGCGGACAGGGCGCGGCCGCCGCGCGAGCGTTCGTCGCGCAAGGCGCGAAGGTGGTGATCGCCGACGTCCTCGACGACGAAGGCAAGGCGCTCGCCGCGGAACTCGGCGACGCGGCGGTGTTCTGCCATCTCGACGTGAGCGACGAGGACGGCTGGACCGCGGCGGTCGAGACCACGATCGCCGAGTTCGGGCCGCCGACGGTGCTGGTCAACAACGCCGGGGTGCTGTACTTTTCGGAACTCGCGAAGACGCCGCTCGCCGAGTACGAACGCGTCGTGCGGATCAACCAGATCGGGGCGTTCCTCGGCATGCGCTCGGTCGTTGAACCCATGGCCGGGGCCGGCGGCGGCTCCATCGTCAACGTGTCCTCTGTGGAGGGTCTGGCCGGGATGCCGTTCCTCGTCGCCTACACCGCGACCAAGTTCGCGATCCGCGGGATGACCAAGGTCGCCGCGCTGGAACTGGGCCCGCGCGGGATCCGGGTCAACTCGGTGCATCCGGGCATGATCGACACGAAAATGGTGTCCGACGCGGCGGGCGCGGACGTGGACGTGTCCTGGGTCGGCAAGAAGGTCGCGCTCGGCCGGGTGGGCCGCGCCGACGAGATCGCGCCGCTGCTGGTGTTCCTCGGCAGCGACGAGAGTTCGTACTGCACCGGTGCCGAGTTCGTCGCCGACGGCGGGGCCACCGCGACGCATGCGCTGAAATTGTGATTGCGGAGCGAAGCTCCTCCGCTGAGGGCGGCGGCGGGGGCATGGACGGGTGTGAACGGTGCTCGTGCGCCTAGGGTGACGGCTGGGGGCCGGAGGGACGGGAGTGAACACCGCTAACCGAAATCGGCGGGCGGGGATGGGCAAGACTCGGGGGTGACTTACTGGGAGGTGCGGTGGGCGGAAGCGGCTCGGTCACTCTCCCGGGCACCGCGGCGCTGACCCAGGTCGGCCGGCTCGCCACGCTGTCCTGGGAGGTCCTGCGGGCGATCTTCAAGCGTCCGTTCCAGTTCCGCGAATGGATCCAGCAGTGCTGGTTCTTCGCGAGCGTGACCATTCTGCCGACGGCGCTGGTCGCGATCCCGTTCGGCGCGGTCATCGCGCTGCAGCTCGGATCGCTGACCACGCAGATCGGCGCGCAGTCCTTCACCGGCGCCGCCAGCGCGCTCGCCATCGTGCAGCAGGCGAGCCCGCTGATCACCGCGCTGCTGGTCGCCGGGGCCGGGGGAAGCGCGGTCTGTGCCGATATCGGCGCGCGGAAGATCCGCGAGGAAATCGACGCGATGGAAGTGCTCGGGGTCAACCCGATCCAGCGCATCGTGGTGCCGAGGGTGCTCGCCGCGATCGTGGTGTCGGTGCTGCTCAACGGCCTGGTCAGCGTCGTCGGCGTGCTCGGCGGCTACTTCTTCAACGTGGTCCTGCAAGGCGGCACGCCCGGCGCGTACCTGGCCAGCTTCAACGCGCTCGCGCAGGTGCCGGACCTCTGGATCAGCGAAATCAAGGCGTTCCTGTACGGCTTCGTCGCGGGCGTGGTCGCCGCGTTCCGCGGGCTGAACCCGGCGGGCGGGCCGAAGGGCGTCGGCGACGCGGTGAACCAGGCGGTGGTGATCACCTTCCTGCTGCTGTTCCTGATCAACGTCGTGCTGACCGCCGTGTACCTCAAAGTCGTGCCCCCGAAGGCGCTGTGACATGACCGCCGAACCGATCGAGCAGCCGCGCACGTCCGACCGGACGCTGGAGATCATCGCGCGCCCCGGCGCGAGTCTCGAAGGACTCGGGAAACAGCTGTCGTTCTACGGCCGGGCCTTGGCCTGGTCGCCGCGCACGATCCGCCGCTACGGCCGCGAAACCACCCGGCTGCTCACCGAGGTCTGCTTCGGCACCGGCGGGCTCGCGGTGATCGGCGGGACGCTCGGCGTGATGATCGGCATGACGCTGTTCACCGGCCTGATCGTGGGCCTGCAGGGGTATTCCGCGCTGAACCAGCTCGGCACCGCCGCGCTCACCGGGTTCATTTCGGCTTACTTCAACACCCGCGAGGTCGCTCCGCTGTCGGCCGGGCTCGCGCTGTCGGCCACCGTCGGCTGCGGGTTCACCGCGCAGCTCGGCGCGATGCGGATCTCCGAGGAGATCGACGCGCTCGAAGTGATGGCCGTGCCGAGCATGCCGTACCTGGTCACCACGCGCGTGCTCGCCGGGGTCACCGCGGTGATCCCGCTGTACGCGGTGGGCCTGCTCTCCTCCTACCTCGCGTCCCGGCAGATCACCATCTGGCTCTACGGCCAGTCCGCGGGCACGTACGACCATTACTTCACGCTGTTCCTCCCGCCGGAGGACGTGCTGTGGTCGTTCGCCAAGGTGATCGTGTTCAGCGTGCTGGTGATCCTTTCCCATTGCTACTACGGCTATACCGCGTCCGGCGGGCCGGCCGGGGTGGGCGTCGCGGTCGGCCGCGCGGTGCGCACGTCGATCGTGCTGATCTCGGTGCTGGACTTCTTCCTGAGCCTCGCGATCTGGGGCGCGAACACGACAGTGCGGATATCCGGATGAGTACCCGTCGAGAGTTGCGCAAACGGCTCCAGTACCAGCTGCTGGGGCTGGTGTTCCTGGTCGTGGCGGCGTTGTTCTTCACCACGACGATCGCCGCGTACCGCAAGGTGTTCACGCCGGTCACGCTCGTGAAGCTGGAGACCGACCACGTCGGCAGCCAGCTGCGCGTCGGCGGCGACGTGAAGGTGCGCGGCATGCTCGTCGGCGAGATCCGCGACGTGCGGCCGGTCGGCGACCACGCGGAGCTGGAACTGGCGCTGCAGCCGGACAAGACCGACGTGATCCCGTCGAACGTTTCGGCGCGGCTGCTGCCGAAAACCCTGTTCGGCGAACGCTATGTCGCGCTTCAGCTGCCCGAGCGGCCGCAGCGGCCGATCAAGGCGGGCGACGTCATCCCGCAGGACCGCAGCAGCACCGCGATCGAGCTGGAGCAGGTGCTCAACCACGTCATGCCGCTGCTGCAGGCGGTGCAGCCGGAAAAGCTGTCCAGCACGCTCAACGCCGTGTCCACCGCGCTCGACGGACGCGGGAAGAAGCTCGGCGAGACGCTGACCCAGCTGTCTGACTACCTCGGCAAGCTCAACCCGTCGCTGCCCGATCTCAAGGCCGACATCACCGGGCTGGCCAACGTTTCCGGCATCTACGACAAGGCCGCTCCGGACGCGCTGCAGGCGCTGGCGGACCTCACCACGACGACGCAGACCGTGGTGGAGAAACAGCGCGGCCTGACCGATCTGTACGCCTCGGTGACCGGCACCGCCACCGACCTGACGCGCTTCCTGGAAGTCAACAAGGACAACATCATCCGCCTCACCACCGCCGTGCAGCCCACGCTCGACGTGCTCGCGAAGTACGCGCCGGAATACCCGTGCCTGTTCAAGCAGCTGGCCGGGACGGTGCCGAACGCGGAGCTGGCGTTCGGCAAGGGCACCGCGCATCCGGAGGTCAGCCGCGTGACGATCGAGTTCTCGGCGAGCCGCGGCAAGTACCTGCCCGGCGTCGACGAGCCGAAGTACGACGACAAACGCGGCCCGCGCTGCTATCCGCAGGTGCCGAAACCCGGCCGCTGGCCGCAGTATCCGCCGGACGGCGCGGTGAAGGACGGGGCGACCAAGCCCGCGCCGCCGCACGATCCGGACGGCACGCTGCCCAGCGATTTCACCGACGGCCCGCTGCCCGGCGGGTCCGGGTCGACCGGCGGCGCGCCGAGCATCGTCGGGTCGGCCGACGAGCAGAAGCTGCTCGACCTGCTGGCCTCGCCGACGCTGAACACCACGCCGGACCAGGTGCCGGGCTGGTCGTCGCTGCTGGTCGGGCCGCTGTACCGCGGGGCGGAGGTGGAGCTGAAATGAGGTCGTTCGTTCCCGCCCTGGTCAAGATCGGCATCTTCGCCGTGGTCACCGTGCTGCTCACCGGGATCCTCGCCACCACGATCGCGAACACGAACTTCGGCAGCACCGCGTCCTACGTCGCGAAGTTCACCGACGCGTCCGGCCTGCAAGCCGGCGACGACGTGCGGATCTCCGGCGTGAAGGTCGGCCAGGTCGAGACGATCGCGGTCGACCAGGGCGAGCAGAACTACGCCGAGGTGCGGTTCCTCGTCGAGTCCGCGTACAAGCTGCCCTCGCTCGCCACCGCGACCATCAAGTACCGCAACCTCGTCGGCCAGCGCTACCTCTCGCTCGGCACCGACGTCAGCGGCGGCGACACGCTGTCTCCCGGCGACACCATCCCGCCGGAGCGGACGAAACCGGCGCTGAACCTGACCGTGCTGTTCAACGGGTTCAAGCCGCTGTTCAAGGCGCTGGACCCGAAGGAGGTCAACCAGCTCTCGGCCGAGATCGTGCAGGTGTTCCAGGGCGAGGGCGGCACGATCACCAGCCTGCTGTCGCACACCGCGTCGATCACCACGTCGATCGCGGGCAAGGACAAGGTGATCGGGCAGGTCATCGACAACCTCAACCAGGTGCTCAGCACGGTCAACGCGCGCGGCTCGCAGCTCGGCGACCTCGTCGACCAGACGCAGCGGCTGGTGAGCGGGCTGGCGCAGCAGCGCAAGCCGATCGGCGACGCGGTGGGCGCGCTCGGCGACCTCACCAACGCGACCGCGGGCCTGCTCGCCGACGCGCGGCCGGTCGTGCAGCAAGACGTGACCCAGCTCGGGAAGCTGGCGAACAACCTCAACGATTCGCAGCCGCTCATCGAGCACCTGCTGCGGGTGCTGCCGGGCAACCTGGAGAAGTTCACCCGGACCCTGAGCTACGGCAGCTGGTTCAACTACTACCTGTGCGGGATCGAAGGCACCATCGGCATTTCCTCGCTGGACGTGACCCTGCCGATCGTCCCGGTCCCCGGCACCGAACGCGCGCCGAGGTGTGGCCCGTGAAACGACTCAAAGACCGCAACCAGGCCGGCGTCGGCGCGGTGACGCTCGTGCTCATCGTGCTGGTGACCGCGGTGACGTACTTTTCCGACAGCATCCCGATGTTCGGCAACGGCACCACCTACACCGCGGCGTTCGCCGAGTCCGCCGGGCTCGCGCCGGACAACGAGGTGCAGGTGGCCGGCGTCAAGGTCGGGCAGGTGACCTCGGTGGAACTGGGGCACAAGCAGGTGCTCGTGAAGTTCCGGGTGAAGGGCGTGCGAGTCGGCGACGCGTCCACGGCGTCGATCGAGATCAAGACGCTGCTGGGGGAGAAGTACCTCGCGCTGGACCCGAAGGGCGGCGGCACGCAGGCGCCCGGCGACACGATCCCGGTGCAGCGCACGCGGACGCCGTTCCAGCTGCAGGACGCGTTCAACCAGCTGTCCACCACGGTCGGCGACATCGACACGAAGCAGCTCGCGCAGAGCTTCACCGTGCTGTCGGATTCCCTCAAGGACAGTCCGAAGTACTTGAAGGACACGCTGTCCGGGCTGTCGGCGTTGTCGAAGACGGTGTCCTCGCGCGACGCCGATCTGCACACGCTGCTGGCCAACACGAGCAAGATCTCGAAGACGCTGTCCGACCGGAACGCGCAGCTGCAGCAGGTGATCAGCGACGGGAATCTGCTGCTGACCGAACTGCAGCAGCGCCGGGAACAGATCAGCACGCTGCTCAAGGGCACGCAGGAGATCTCGAAGCAACTGTCCGGGCTGGTCGCGGACAACCGCACGCAGCTGGGGCCGACGCTCGCCGCGCTCGGGAAGGTGACCGATGTGTTGCAGCGCAACCAGGGCAACCTCGACCGGAGCCTGCAGCTGATGGCTCCGTTCGCCCGGGTCGGCGCGAACGCGACCGGCAACGGGCGCTGGTTCGAGGGGTACCTGTGCGGCCTGCTGCTGCCGACGATCACGGTGGGCGGACTGTCGATCAACCCGGAGGGCTGCACGCCGCCGATCTCCGCACCTGATCAGGGGGTGGGTGGACGATGACTACCGCCGACGTACTTTTTCCCGCGGAGGCGTCATGACTGTCGAAACCAAAGCGGGACGGAGCCTGCTCACCTGGCTCTCCTTCGCTTGCGTGGCCGCGCTTTTGCTTACCGCGGGGATCTACCTGGTCCTGCGCGACACTGGCGGCATAAAACTTTCGGCGTATTTCGGGAAAACCGTCGGCCTGTACGCCGGATCGTCGGTGCGGGTGCTCGGCGTCGCGGTCGGCGAGGTCACCGCGGTGACGCCGGAAGGCCAAGCGGTGCGCGTGGACATGAAGGTGAACGACGACGTGCCGATCCCGAAGGACGTCGGCGCGGTCGTCGTCTCGCCGAGTTTGGTGAGCGACCGCTACGTCCAGCTGACTCCGGCGTACGACAGCGGCCCGACGCTCGCGAGCGGAACCGTGCTGGCGCGCGACAAGACCGCGACGCCGGTCGAACTGGACGACCTCTACGCGAGTCTCGACAAGCTGTCCACCGCGCTCGGACCCAACGGGGCCAACAAGAACGGCGCGTTCTCCGATCTGCTGGACACCGCCGCGGCCAATCTGAAGGGCAACGGCAAGGACCTGAACTCGACCGTCACCCGGCTCGCCGAACTGGCCGGCACGCTCGACGATTCGAAGGACGACCTGTTCTCCACGGTGAAGAACCTGAACTCCTTCACCTCCGCACTGTCCCAAAGCGACAGTCAGCTGAACGAGTTCTACCAGCGGCTCGCGGACGTCAGCGGCTTCCTCGCCGACGATTCGCACGACGTCGGGGCCGCGCTCGAATCGCTGTCCACGTCGCTGCAGGACGTGAAACAGTTCGTGGCGGACAACAAGAACGGGCTTTCGTCCAATGTGGCCAAACTGGCGTCGCTGACCAAGGTGCTGGTGGACCAGCGGGCCGCGCTCGCCGAGGTGCTCGACATCGCGCCGACCGGGGCGACGAACTTCATCAACACCTACGACGCGGCGTCCGGCACGATCGCGGTGCGCGACAACCTGAACGAGATCACCAACCCGCCGATCCTCACCGTCTGCCGGCTGATCAGCGCGGGCACGCCGAAGCCGCTGCCGGACACGCTCGGCACCATCTGCAAGAAGCTCGCGCCGGTGCTCGACGGCACGCTGAAGCTGCCGTCGATTCCGCAGGCGCTGAACTCGTTGCAGAACGGCCAGCTGCCGCCGTTGCCGCTGCCGCTCGTCGATGTGCTGACGCAGAAACCCGGAGGCACCAAGTGAACCGCCTCCGCAAACGGCTGGCGGGCGTGCTCGCCGGGGTGCTGGTGCTCGCCGGATGCAGCGACGGCGGGTTCAACGGCCTGTACTCGACGCCGTTGCCCGGCGGTCCGGACGTCGGCGACCATCCCTATCACGTCACCGCGTTGTTCACCGACGTGCTGGACCTGGTGCCGCAGGCGAACGTGAAGGTGAACGACGTCGCGGTCGGCCGGATCGACCGGATCGCGCTCACGCCGGACACCCGGTCCGCGCTCGTGTCGATGACGGTGAACGGCGACGTCCAGCTGCCCGCGAACGCGCGGGCCGAACTGCGTCAGTCCAGTCTGCTCGGCGAGAAGTTCGTGCAGCTGAGCGCGCCGGCCGCGGAGAAGCCGACGGGCAAGCTCGCCGACGGGGCGCAGATCCCGCTCGGGCGCACGAACCGCAATCCGGAGATCGAAGAGGTGCTGGGCGCGTTGTCGTTGCTGCTCAACGGCGGCGGCGCCGACCAGCTGCAGAACATCAGCCGCGAACTCAACGACGCGCTGTCGGGCAACGAACCGCAGATGCGCGCGCTGCTGTCCCGAGTGGACGAACTCGCCACCCAGCTCGACGGGCACAAGGGCGAGATCCTGCGGGCGATCGACGGGCTGGACAAGCTGTCCACCACGCTCGCCGGGCAGAAGCAGAACCTCGCCACCGCGCTGGACAAACTCGCGCCGGGGCTGAAGATCGTCGCCGATCAGCGCGACCAGCTGGTGGGGATGCTGAACGCGCTGAACAAGCTGTCCGGCGTCGCGGTGGACACGGTGAACCGCAGCCGGGACCAGCTCGTCGCCAACCTCAAGGCGCTCGAGCCGACGCTGCGCCAGCTCAGCGCGGCGGGCAAGGACCTGCCGAACGCGCTGCGGATCCTGCTCACCTACCCGTTCCCGGACTACGCGGGCAACGTGATCAAGGGCGACTACGCGAACGTCGACGCGCGGATCAACCTCGATCTCGACAAGCTGGTGCAGAACTTCACGAACTCGTCGCAGCCGCCGTTCCAGCTGCCGACGCCTTCGGTCCCCGCGTCGCCCGGCGGTGCTCCGCCCGCTGCCGGGCAGGGGATGCCGCAGCTGCCGTTGCCGCTGCCGAACACGCCGTCCACGGGCGGAGCGAAACCGGGGTACGGCGGGGTCTTGGGCGGTCTGCTCGGCGGTCTGGTGGGAGGCGGCTGATGAACACGCGCAAAACCCGGATCCAGCTGCTGGTGTTCTTCGTGATCGCCGTCGTGTCGGTGACGTACGCGGGCGGCCGTTATGCCGGTCTCGACCGGATTTTCGGCAACCGCGGATATCACGTGACGCTCAAATTGCCGGATTCCGGCGGGGTTTTCGTGAACTCCGAGGTCGCCTACCGCGGGGTGACGGTCGGCCGGGTCGGAGCGATGACGCTCACGCCGCACGGCATCGACGTCCGGCTCGACATCGACTCCGGCGGCCCGGACATCCCGTCCGCGCTGCACGCGCAGGTGGCGAACCGGTCGGCGGTGGGGGAGCAGTTCGTGGACCTGCTGCCGGACCGCGAATCCGGACCGTACCTGGAGGACGGCGCGGTGATCGCGCAGGACCGCACGTCGCTGCCCGCGACACCGGATTCCGTGCTGACGCATCTCGACGGCCTCGTCGCGAGCGTTCATCCGGAGTCGTTGAAGACCGTGGTGGACGAGACGTACGACGCGTTCGCCGGATCCGGGCCGCAGCTGCAGAAACTGCTGGACAGCACCAGTTCGCTCACCGCGACGGCCGCCCAGTACGTGCCGGACACGCAGGGGTTGCTGGCGAATTCGCGCACGGTTTTCGCGACGCAGGAGCGGCAGGCGCAGAACATCACGGCGTTCGCGTCCGGATTGAAGACGATCGCCGGGCAGTTGAAGTCGTCGGATCCGGCTCTCCGCAAGGTGATCGACGAGGCTCCGCAGCTGAGCCGCCAGATCAGCGACGTGCTCGCGACTTCCGGGACCGACCTCGGGGTGCTGTTCGCGAACTCGCTCACCACCGCGCAGGTCACCTCGATGCGGAAGGACGCGATCGAGGAACTGCTGGTGGCGTATCCGGTGATCTCGGCGTTCTCGCCGACGACCTCGCCGGACGGGACCGGGCATCTGGGCGTGGTGTTCAACTTCTTCGATCCGCATTCGTGCACGAAGGGGTATGAGGGCACGAAACAGCGTCCGGCCAACGACACGAGCGACGCGCCGGTCAACATGAACGCCTACTGCGCGGAGCCGCCGGGCAGCCCGACGGAGGTGCGGGGTGCGCAGAACGCGCCTTACGCGGGGAAGCCGCCCGCGATTCCGGCCGCGCCCAAGGCTTCCGCGCCTTCGGACCAGGGTTCGCAGCAGCAGTTGCCGGGCCTGCTGGGGCAGCTGACCGCGCCGTTGAAGGGCGGGCTCGGGGCGTTGCTGGGCGGTTCGTGATGGCTGCGGGCATCTTCCGGAACGAGCGGGTGCTGACCGCGCTCGCCGCGGTCGCGGTGCTGGCCGCCGCGTGGTTCGGCTGGTCGTGGTGGAGCGCGGCGCACGACGACAGCCTGGCCCGCGGCCGGGCCCGGGACGCCGTGCTGGCCGCCGCGAGCACTCAGCTGGTCACGCTGAACACGATCGACTACCGCACGAGCGCGGTCGACGTGGACCGCTGGATCGCCGCGACGACCGGCCAGTACGGCAAAGACCTTTCCGGCGACCGGCAGCTGCAGATCGACCGGGCGAAACGGACCAAAACCGTGTCGACGGCTTCGCTGGTGCAAGCCGCGGTCACCGACCTGAACCCTGCGGAGGGAACGGCCCGGTTGATCGCGGTGCTGAACGTCCGCGTGAGCACCGGCGACGGCGCGCCTTCGGCGAAACAAGCGCGGCTCGCCGTGGACTTCGCCCGAGACGGCGACACGTGGAAGATCGGCGGCGTGCAGGCGGTGGGCTCGTGAACCGCCGGACAATCACCGCTGCCGTGGCCGCGGTCGCGCTGGCGTGCGCGGTGTGGTTCGGGGTGCAGACGTCGCTGCTGCAGCCCGAGGACGACGAGGCGATGGTCGACCCGGCGGCGACGGCGCAGGTCACCGAGCAGGTGAGTGCCGCGGTGAAGGCGGTTTTTTCTTACGACTACGCGAATTTGGACCGCACCGCCCGCGCTGCGGCCGATGTGCTGACCGGTCCGGCGGTGGGGCAGTACCAAAGCCAGTTCGCCGCGGCTCGGCAGCGGGCGGAGAACGAGAAGCTGGTTCGGACGACGACGGTGCGTACGATCGGGGTTCGCTCGTTGCGGGGTGATGACGCGAGTTTGCTGCTTTTTCTTGACCAGCAGACGATTCTGCCCGGGGGTGGTGCGCCTCGGTCGGGGGTGGGGCAGTTGTCGGTGACTGCGCATCGGACTGATGGGCAGTGGAAGATCACCGCGCTGGATCCGCTGTAGCCGTCCGGCCGAGCAACCCGCTCACCTCGCGCGCAAGAGCCACCGAAGCCTCGATCTCGACCTTCCGGATCGAGACGCTCTCCACGAGAAACCCGAACGGCATCCCGAGCTTGCGGCAGAACCCGGCCAGTTCCCGGGCGTTCGCCAGGCACTGCTCGTACGACTCGGCCAGCGTGTCGTCCGCGTGCCGAAGCGAGTTTTCCAGCCAGCGCGGGACGTGGACGCCGAGCCACTTCAGGAATGCCAGCGTTTTCGCCGAACCGCAGACCGAGAGGGTGAAGAGGACCGGTTTGGGGTCGAGTCCCTGCTCGCGGCAGGTGTAGAAGTAGTCCGAGACCATGCTCTTGGCCGCGTCGGCGCTGTAGATCACCTGCGAGATGAAGTACGCGCAGCCGGCCCGCTGCTTCGCGATCAGCCGGAGGTGTTCGTCCGGGCGTTCGGTGATGGCGACGCCGCCGAGCAGCAGGTCCGGGCGCACTTCCCGGCGCAGCGCGTGCGCCTCGGACAGCCGGGTGTGCACCTCCTTGCCCTGCGAGGACGCGCCGACGAAGACGGACAGCACGCGGTCGGTGTCGGCGGTCCGCAGCCAGTCCCGCAGTTCGTCGCCGGGGTACTTGCCGACGCAGCGGTAGATGACCGCGGGACGGTCCCACTCGGTGAGATAGTCCGCGTGGTAGACGGCCGGATCGAGGGTCGGCAGGTACGGGAACGGCCGTTCCTCGGGATTGCGGTCGCTCTCGTCGTCGATGTCGTAGAGGGCGAGCCCGTCGACGTCCAGCGAGGCGAGCCTGGCCAGCGTGGCGGCGGTGATCTCCTGGATCCGCTCCGGCGAGGTGCTCAGGCGGGGCGGGGTGATGCCGAACAGGAGGACGCCGCTGTCGGCGCTGGTGAGCAGCTGCTGGAGAGTGTGGTCCGCCATGGGCGGAAGTTAGCAGCCGGGGCCGTCAGGTCGCGGTCCGGCGCTGGATCACTGTGTCCAGCGCCGCGCGGGACGACTGGAGGCGGGCCAGCGCCGCGTCGATGCGGTCGCGCTCGCCGCGCAGCCGTTCGAGCACTCCGTCGCAGGCGGGCGTGAGCGGTTCGTCCCGGACGCACGAGCCGATCTCGGCGATCGTCGCGGTGGGCAGGCCCGCGGCGAGCAGCTCCCGGATCCGGCGCACCGCGCTGACGTCGGCCTCGGCGTACTCGCGGTAGCCGTTCGGGGTGCGGGCCGGGTGCAGGAGGCCCTGTTTTTCGTAGTACCGCAGCAGCTGCTCGTCGACGCCGGTCCGCTTGGACAGTTCCCCGATGCGCATGTGACCTGGCTCCGATGACTTGACCTTGTAATCGGTTTCAAGGATTAGCGTCGCGATCGCCGAAGTCAAGCAGCAGTGATCCAGGAGGAATGACAAGTGACGAAGGTGCTGGTCGCGGGGGCCACGGGAATGCTGGGCAGCGAGATCGCGGCGAGCCTGCTGCGGCGCGGCGCGCAGGTGCGGGCGCTGGTCCGGCCGGAGAGCGCGGGGGCCGAGACGGCGCGGACGCTGAAGGAACGGGGCGCGGAAATCGTCCAGGGCACGCTCGATCGGCCCGACCGCGCGCTGGACGGCGTGGACGTGGTCGTCTCCGCGGTGCAGGGCGGCCCGGACGTCGTCGTGGACGGGCAGCTCGCCCTGCTGCGCGCCGCGGAGAAGGCGGGAGTGTCCCGGCTGATCCCGTCGGATTTCGCGGTCGATCTGTTCCGGCTCGACGACGGGGACAACGTCTTCCTCGACGACCGGCGGAAGGCGCACGAAGCGTTCGCCGGCGCCGGGGTGCAGGTGACGTCCGTGCTCAACGGCGCGTTTCACGAGGTGATGACCGCGCCGTTCCTCGAAATCGTGGACTGGGAGAAGGGAACGTTCAGCTACTGGGGCGACGGCGACGAGCCGTGCGACTTCACCACCGTCGCGGACACCGCGGCCTACACCGCCGCGGTGGCGCTGGACGCGGACGTCTCCGGACCGGTCCGGGTGGCCGGTGACGTGTTGTCCATGAAGGACTTCCACGCGGCGTTGGAGCGCGGTTCCGGGCGGAGCCTCTCGCTGCGGCGCCTCGGCGGCACGGAAGAGCTGGCGGCGGAGATCGAGCGGCGCAAGGCAGGCGCGGCCGGGCCGACGGATTACGTTGCGCTGCAGTACATCTGGGCGATGGTCACCGGGAAGGCGAAGCTGCGTCCGCTGGACAACGGCCGTTACCCGGACATCCGCCCGACCGGGATGGCGGAGTTCGCCCGCCGGTTCGCGAGCTGAACGATCGTGGCCTCAGGCTGGGCCTGAGGCCACGTGCCTCACTCCGCGAACGGGCCGCCGTCCCCGAAGACCTGCTTCGCGAACCGCTCGCCGACCAGCCGGTGCGTCGCCGCGTCCGGATGCAGCGCGTCCGGCAGCGGGTGCGCGGCGAAATCCTCTTCCCCGTACAGGGAAAGCCCGTCCACGTAACGCAGTGCCGGATCCTGCCGGTCCCGGACGATCCGGGCCAGCTCCTCCCGGATCACCTTCAAGGTCAGCTTTCCCTCCGCCACCGAGGCCGGATCGCCGGTCGCCTTGAACCGGAGCGTTCCGGTGCTGAAGTCCGGCGCGCCCGGTCCCGGCGTGTCCTCGTGGATCGGGCAGAGCAGCGGCGAAACCACGACCAGCGGGACGTCCGGATGTCCCTCGCGGATCGTGTCCAGGAATCCGTGCACGGCCGGGCCGAACGCGCGCAGCCGCATCAGATCGGCGTTCACCACGTTGATCCCCAGCTTCACGCTGAGCAGGTCGGCGGGAGTGTCGCGAAGGGCCCGCGCGGTGAACGGGTCGAGCAGCGCGCTCCCGCTGAAGCCCAGGTTGACCAGGTCCACCCCGGCGGCCGCGGCGGCCAGCGCGGGCCAGGTCTGCGACGGGCCCGCCGCACCGGTGCCGTGGCTGATCGAACTGCCGTGGTGCAGCCAGACCCGGCGCGCGGGCGGCGGCGGGGAGACCGGGGCGGTGGTGCGCAACGCGACCAGCCGGGTGGTTTCGTTGTGCGGCAACCAGATCTCGACGTCCTTGGCCCCGGCGGGCAGGTCGGAGAACCGGACCGTGCCGGACGGGCCGGGGCGGGTTTCGCCCTCGCCGGTCATCATGTCGAGGATCAGCTCGTCGCCGCCGGACACCGTCGCGGAGCCCGCCGGGCGCCCGTTCAGCACCAGCTCGTAGACGCCGTCCGGCAGCGGCGGCACGCCGGCGTAGCCCACTTTCGTGCGGTGCGTGTCCAGCTCGATCGCCGTCGATTCGGTGCGGAACGCCAAGCGCACGCCGGACGGCTGGGTCTCCGCCATCGCGAGCCTGCTGTCGGTGTTCTGCGCCCGCGCCCGTGCGGTCAGCCGGTGCGGCAGGAGCCCCTGCGGCGTGCGTTCCAGTTCGAGCGCGCCGCGCACGAACTCTTCGCCGATCTCGGTGGTGATCCACTGCATGCCGCCGAGTCTGCCGTCCGCGGCCGCCCGCCGCCAACGGGATATCAGCCGTCCCAGACCCCGGGGCCCTGGCGCAGCACCGCGACCGGGGCGGCTTCGGCGGACGGCCACAGGTCCAGCACGTACCGGAAATGCTCGCCGAACTCGTGGTCGTGCCAGTCCGCGTCCGGCGGCCCGCTCTCCACATAGGACACTCGGACCCGGTACCGCCCGGGCGGTACCGCGATCCGGTGCTCCTGGCGGGCGTAGCCGGCGGGACCGGCCAGCGTCGCCTCGCCGCCGGGGACGTCGAGATCGGCTTCCACCACGTGGGACGCGTCCGGCCGCACCGGCGGCGCCGCCGCGGCGGCCGACACGTCGACCTCGACCCAATCGGAGCGCGCGGTCGCCACGGAGAGCGACGACGGCTCTACCGCGACGCGGTGCTCCGCGACCGCCTCGGCGGTCCACCCGCCGTCGCCGGGACGCCAGGCGTCCTTGTCCCGCAAGGAGAACTGCCGCTGCTCGGCATGCACCAGGTACCGCACGGGCCCCACGCTAGCCCACGAGAGCCGGGGGTCGCCCAAACTGGCTTGTGCGCGCGGTTTAGCGTGGTGGTATGACCACAGCTCCTGTCGATGTCGACACTGCCCGTCGCGACTACGCCGCGCTGGTCGAGCGCGGACTGTCCCTGGACATCACCCGCGGCAAGCCGTCGCCCCGGCAGCTCGACCTGTCCGCGGATCTCCTGACGCTGCCGAACGGCCAGTACCGGGCCGAGGACGGCACCGACACCCGCAACTACGGCGGGCTCAAGGGGCTGCCGGAGCTGCGCCGCATCTTCGCCGAGGCGCTGCAGGTGCCGGTCGACCAGCTGTTCGCCGCGGGCAACTCCAGCCTGGAGCTGATGCACGACACCATCGCGCAGGCGATGCTGAGCACCCTGCCGGGCGCCGCGCGCCGCTGGGCCGACGAGCCCCGGATCGCGATGCTGTGCCCGGTGCCCGGCTACGACCGGCACTTCGCGCTCGCCGAGCGGTTCGGCATCGAGCTGATCCCGGTGCCGATGACCGAGACCGGCCCGGACATGGACGTGGTCGAGCGGCTCGTCGCCGAGGACGCCGCGGTCAAGGGCATCTGGTGCGTGCCGAAGTACTCCAACCCGACCGGCGTCACCTTCAGCGCCGAGGTCGCCGGGCGGCTCGCCGCGATGCCGGCCGCCGCGCCGGACTTCCGGATCATCTGGGACAACGCCTACGCGGTGCACCACCTCACCGACGACGAGCCGGAGCTGGCCGACATCCTCGCCCTCTGCGCCGAGGCCGGGAACCCGGACCGCGCGTTCGTGTTCGGCTCCACCTCGAAGATCACCTTCGCCGGGGCCGGCGTCGGGTTCTTCGGCGCGTCCGAGGCGAACCTGGCCTGGTGGCAGAGCGTGCTCAGCAAGCGCACCATCGGCCCGGACAAGGTCAACCAGCTGCGCCACGCGCTGTTCCTCAAGGACGCCGACGGCGTCCGCGCGCTGATGCGCAAGCACGCCGAGCTGATCGCGCCCAAGTTCGCCGCCGTCGACCGCATCCTCTCCGAGGAGCTGGGCGACCTGGCGACCTGGACCAAGCCGACCGGCGGCTACTTCATCTCGCTGACCGTGCCCGAGGGCACCGCGAAGGAGGTCGTGCGGCTGGCCAAGGAGGCGGGCGTCGCGCTGACCCCGGCCGGGGCCACCCACCCGCACGGGAACGACCCGGCCGACGCGGTCATCCGCATCGCGCCGACCTTCCCCGAGCTGCCCGAGGTGGAGGAGGCCGTCCGCGCCCTCGCCGTCTGCGTGCGGCTCGCGGTCGCGCAGCGCGCCTGATCCCCGGCCGGTGCCGCCGCCACCCGCTACGGTGGCGGCGGCACAGTCGTATCCAGGGGGCGCGATGCGGGTTTTGATCGCCGGCGGCGGAGTCGCGGGCACGGTCACGGCGATGGCGCTGCGGCTCGCCGGGCACGAGCCGGTCGTGTACGAGGCGCACCCCAGCGGGGGAGCGGACGCGGGCGCGTTCCTCGTCGTGATGCACAACGGCATGAACGCGTTGCGCGCGATCGACGCCGACCGGCCGGTGATCGAAGCGTCCTTCGCCTCGACCGGCATGGAACTCGTCGGCCCGGACGGGACCACCCTCGGCGCGCACGAGTTCGACCGCGAACTCGACGGCCCGCGCACCCTCACTCGTGCCGCGCTTTACCATGCGCTGCAACGAGAAGCGCAACGCCGGGGCATCGAGATCGTCCACGGCAAGAGGTTGGTCTCCGCCGCTGACGGCGGCACCGCGACGTTCCAGGACGGCACCACCGCGTCCGGCGACGTGCTCGTCGGCGCGGACGGCCTGCATTCCGTCGTCCGCACGCTCATCGATCCCCAGGCCGAGCCGCCGCGCTTCACCGGCCTGACGGTGGTCTACGGGTACACGCGCGCCGGAGGACTTCCTGCGGCACCCGGCATTTACCGGATGTTCCGCGGCAGCCGCGCCGCGTTCGGCTACACCACCGACCCGGACGGCGCGACGTACTGGTTCGCCCGCGTCCCCGACGAGGAGCGCACGCGCGCCGAGATCGCCGCCGTCACCCCGGAAGGCTGGCGCGAGTTCGCCCACGCCGCGTTCGCGGACGATCCGCTGCCGTGCGCCGCGATCGTGGCCGCGACCGGCGACAACGTGCACGGCGGCCATTCCTACGACCTGCCGACCACCCGCGTGTGGTCGACGCCGTCGATGGTGCTGGTCGGCGACGCTGCCCACGCGGCGTCCCCAGCGGCCGGGCAGGGCGCGTCGATGGCGCTGGAAGACGCGGTGGTGCTCGGCCAGTGCCTGCGCGACCTGCCGGACGCACCCGCGGCGTTCGCGGCCTACGACCGGCTGCGCCGCGCCCGGGTCGAGAAGCTCGTGGCGGCCAGCGCGGGCCGCGACGTCGGGGAAGAGCGAGGGTGGGCATACCGGCATCATCTGGACTGGACCGCGCGAATCACAGCGTGAGCGGCTCGCCGACGATACGATCCGCGCATGACTCAAGCCGCGCCACCGCAGCAGTTCCCGATTCTGCTGTCGACGATGAACGATCTGCCCGGGTACCGCGTAGTCCGCGTGTTCGGCGAGGTTTTCGGGCTCACCGTCCGCAGCCGCAACATGTTCTCCAACATCGGCTCCGGGTTCAAGGCGATGGGAGGCGGCGAGCTCAAGGGCCTCACGAAGCTGCTGTCCGACTCGCGCCACGAAGCCCTTTTCCGGCTGTGCCAGGAGGCCATGCAGCACGGGGCCAACGCCGTGCTCGCGCTGCGCTTCGACTGCAACGAGATCGCCGGCACGGCCAGCGAGATCGCCGCGTACGGCACCGCGGTGTACGTGGTCCCGGACGGCGCCCAGCAGGCTCCGCAGCAGCAGGCCCCGCAACAGCAGCAGGCCGCCCCGCAGCAGCAGTACGCGCAGGCGCCGCAGCAGCAATACCAGGCTCAGCCGCCGCAGGCCTGAGCCGCGGGACAGCTTTGCCCGTGCGTCCAGCCGTTTCCTGGACGCACGGGCGCCTAGCGGGCGAGGCCGGAAAGCGGCGGCGGGCCCGCGGATAGCGTGGTCCGGGTGAGCAACCCGTTGATCGCGGAGACGAAGGACTCGACCAAGGCGTATTCGGGCATCACCCTGCTCGAATCGGGCGAGATGGTGAAGTCCGGCATCGAATCCGGCGACTGGGCGTCGATCGCGATGGGGGCGGTCGGGGTCGCGCTGGACGTGCTGTCGACCGCGATGGATCCGTTCGGGTCGATCCTGGCGGCGGGCGTCGGCTGGCTGATCGAGCACGTAGGGCCGCTGAAGGAGGCGCTGGAGGCGCTCACCGGCAAGGCCGACGAGATCAAGGCGCAGGCCGAGACGTGGCAGAACGTCGCCAAAGAGCTGGAGAGCATCGGCAAGGACCTGACCGCCTGCGTCGAGAAGGACCTGCGGAGCTGGACCGGCGAAGCGGCCGACGCCTACCGCGAGCGCACCGAGGACGTCGCGAATCTGCTCGGCGCGGCGCAGAAGGGCACCGAGGGCGCGGCGTCCGGGGTGAAGACCGCGGGCGAGGTCGTCGCGGCGGTCCGGATGCTGGTGCGCGACATCATCGCGCAGCTCGTCGGGCACCTGATCAGCTGGGCGCTGCAGGTGCTGTTCACCGCCGGGATCGGGATGGCGTGGGTGCTGCCGCAGGTGGTAGGCGCCGTCGCCAAGACCGCCGCGCAGCTGGCCCGGATCACCAAGCAGCTGGTCGCCGCGCTCAAGGCGCTGATGCCGCTGCTGAAGAAGGCGGGCGTCCTGTTCGAGGACGCGGCGAAGGCGTTGAAGGGCGTCAAGGGCGGCAAGGTCAAGCCGCCGGACGCGCCGAAGAACCTCGAACCGAAGCCGAAACCCAAGCCGGAGAACGAAAAGGGCGGCGATTCGACCACCGCCTCCGGCGATCATTCCGGGCCGCCGAAGGACGAGGTCAACCCGCGGGGCAATCATTCGCCGCCGCCGAAGGACGAGACCAAACCACAGGGCGGCCACTCCGAGCAGCCGCCCCCGGCGGACCGGAGCGGAAACCAGGGCGGCAACCAGGGCGGCACCGGCAAGACGCCGCCGAAGGACGACCCGAAGCCGGCCGACACCCGGGGCGGCAAGGACGAGTGCAAGACCGCGGGCGACCCGGTCGACGTCGTGCGCGGCTCGGTCCTGCTCGAGGCGGTCGACCTCGAACTGCCGAGCCCGCTCGTGCTGGAACGGCTGCACGTCTCGGCATACCGGTCCGGACGCTGGTTCGGCCCGAGCTGGACGTCGACGGTGGACCAGCGGCTCGAAGCCGATGCCGGAGCCGTCCGGTTCTACGCGGCGGACGGCCGGATCCTCGTGTATCCGCGGGCTGGAGCCGGGGAACCGGTGCTGCCGCTGGAAGGCCCGCGCCGACCGCTGACCGCGACCGACGACGGATACCTGCTCGCCGACCCGGTCCACGGCACGGAATTGCGCTTCGGCCCCGGACGCGGCGGCGTTTTCCCGCTGCTCGCCGCGACCGACGCCGCGGGCGACCGGATGGAGGTCGAGTACGCCGAAAGCGGCGCACCCCGGCTGATCCGCCATTCCGCGGGCTACCGCGTGGCGCTGGACTCCCAGGCGGGCCGCGTCACCGCGATCCGGGTGCTCGGCGACGGCCAGGAACCGGTGCTGGTCCGCAGCTTCGGCTACGACGATCGCGGCCGGCTGGTGCGAGTCTTCAATTCCTCCGGCCTGGCCACGCAGTACGACTACGACGCCGATGGCCGGATCGCCGGCTGGCAGGACCGCAACGGCGTCTGGTACCGCTACCTCTACGACGCCGAGGGCCGCTGCGTCCGCACGGTCGGCGACCGGGGCGTGTACGACGGCGAGTTCGCCTACGACCGCGAACAGCGGATCACCCGCTACACCAACGCACTCGGCCACGTCACGGAATTCCACTTCAACGAAGCCTCGCAGCCGACCAAGGACGTCAGCCCGCTCGGCGCGACCACAGTGTCCACTTGGGACCGTTACGACCGGCTGCGGTCGCGCACCGATCCGCTCGGCCGCACTACCGGTTTCGAGTACACCGACGAGGGTTTGCTGACCGCGGTCGTCCGCCCGGACGGCAGCCGCGCGCACGTCAGCTCCGCGCCGGACGGCACGCTGACCGTCACCGTCGAGACCGCCGAACGCACCTGGCGGCGGGTCTATCCGCCGGGCACCGCACCGGATCTGTTCACCGCGCAAGCCGGGATCGCGGCGACCGGATTCGCGCAGGACCGCCAGCTGACCGGGGGAGAACCGGCGCGCGCGGAGCCCGACCCGGTGCGCCGCGACCAGTTCGGCCGCCCGCGCGTGGCGGCCGACGGAACCCGCTTCGGCTGGACGGTCGACGGGAGCCAGGCCAGCCGGATCGGCCCGTCCGGGCGGCGCGAGGAATGGCGTTACGACGCCGAAGGAAACCTCGTGGAACGCGTCGACGCGCGGTTCGAATACGGCCCCTTCGACCTGCCGGTCGCGAAAATCGACGCCACCGGCGCCCGCACCGCCTACGAGTACGACACCGAGCTTCAGCTCGTCCGGATCACCAACCCGGCCGGTCTGACCTGGCACTACACCTACGACGCTGACGGCAGGCTCGTCGCGGAAACCGACTTCGACGGCCGGGAGCGGCAGTTCGCCTACGACGCGGCGGGCCAGCTCGTGCGGTCGGTCGACGGATTGGGCGTAATCACCGAGTACAGCTATGACGTGCTAGGCAACGTGATCGAGCGCCGCACGGAAAGCGGGACCATCCGCTACGAGTACGACCCCGTCGGTTTCCTCACCCGGGCCACCGAAGGTTCCTGCGTACTGGAGATCGAGCGCGACGAAGACGGCCGCGTAGTCCGGGAATCGGTTGACGGGCGCGCGGTTTCCTATGTGCACGAGCCTTCCGGCCTCCGCCGCACCACTCCGTCCGGCTCGGTCAGCGAGTGGAGTTTCGACGACGAGGGGAAGGCGGTCGCGCTGTCGACCGCCGGACACGAAGTGCTCTTCCGCCACGACGAAGCGGGCCACGAGGTCGAGCGGGTGCTGGGCGGAAACACCGTGCTGGCACAGGCTTTCGACGCGGAACACCAGCTGGTCGCGCAGACTTTGGCCGCGGGCAGCCAGGTCCGGCAGCGGCGCGAATACCACTACCGCGCCGACGGTCACCTGGTCGGCGTGGACGATTCGCTGTCCGGCCCCACGCGGTATCAGCTCGACGCCGTCGGCCGCGTCACCGCTGTGGCCCGGCGGGACGGCCAGGAGACCTACCGCTACGACGCGTCGGGCAACATCCGGCACGCGCAGCTCTCGTTCGCCGAACCGGACGCCGGTCCGCGCGACTACACCGGAAACCGGCTCGCCGCGGCGGGCGCGGTGCGCTACGTCCACGACGGCCAGGGCAGGCTCGTCGCCCGCCACGAGAACTCCCGGACCTGGACCTACCGCTGGGACGCGCAAGACCGGCTGCTCGCGGTGGAAACCCCGGACGGCGTCCAGTGGCGCTACCGCTACGACCCGCTGGGCCGCCGCATCGCGAAACAACGCTGGCTGCCCGGCGCGGACGCCCCGGCCGAGGAAACCCTGTTCTGCTGGAGCGGGCAGCTGCTGGTGGAACAGGAACACCGGCTGGCCGATTCCGCGCCGCTCACCCTGACGTGGGACCACCTGCCCGGCACCGTGCGCCCGGTGGCGCAGACCGAACTGCTGGGCACGAGCGCCCGGTTCTTCTCGTTCGTCACCGATCCGGTCGGCACCCCGGTCGGTCTGGTGGACGCCTACGGCACGGTCGCCTGGCGAGCCGCCGGCTCGCTGTGGGGCCGCACCCGCCCGGGCGGCACGCCGCTGCGGTTCCCCGGCCAGTACGCGGACGACGAAACCGGCTTGCACTACAACGTTTTCCGCTACTACGACCCGGGCACCGGCCGCTACCTGAGCCAGGACCCGCTCGGCCTCGCCCCGGCCCCGAACCCGGCTTCGTACGTGCCCAACCCGCTCGCCGACGCCGACCCGCTGGGGCTGGGAAACTGCCTGACGCGGCAGAAGTCCGGCCCGGACGACGAAGCGCGTCCGAACGAGACTCCGGGCGGCGGGAACAACGCCGGGCACGTGCAGGACACCAACCCGTCCTCGGCGCCGCCGCGCGAACCCGCCCCTCCGCCGCGCGAGCCGACCCCGCCGCCCCGGGAACCGACCACGGCTTCGTCGGCCCCGCCACCGCCACCGCCTCCGCCGCCGGGCAAAGTCCCGGGCGCCCCGGTGCCTCCGCCGCCGGGCAAAGCCCCCGGCGGACCTCCGGCAGTTCCTCCTCCGCCGCCGGGCAAGGTCCCGGGCGGCCCGCCGCCCGCGAAGAAGCCCGGCCTGTCGCTGGAAGAGCAGATCGCGAAGCGGAAGGAAGCGCTGAACAAGACGGAGGTCGTCAAGAAGGAAGAAGCCCCGCCGTACAAGATGAAAGAGGGCGACGAGGCCAAGAAGGACAAGGAGCGGGTCGACCACAAAATCGACGACACCGTCGCCAAGTTCAAGGACCGGAAGCCGCCGCTGCAGGACCCGCCCGCGGTGCTGCGCGTTCCGGACGATCCGCGGTTCAAGATGAGCACGAAGGTGTCGGAACTGCCCGACTACCTCAAGCACAATCTGCGCGAAGGCGACAACGACAAGACCCTCGCGGAAATGCTCGGGTACCAGAAGAAGGATTTCGTCGACGAGCACGGCCGCCCGACCCCCGACGACGCGAAAGCAGGCGATTTCGTCCACCGGGAGGGCGGCGCCGGGTACAACCCGCGCGACAACGCGATCGTGATGGATCCGCGCAAGGGCGACAACGAGATCGCGCACGAACTGGGCCATGCCCTCCAAAAGGAGAACGGCGGCCACACCCGGAACAACACCAACGGTTCGCTTCTGGAGTACCACAACGTGCTCAAGAACGAGAACCTCGTCAACGAGGGCCTTCGCGACAACTACATGCTCAAGCCGGGCATCAAGCCGAAACCGGGCGAGACCTACGACAGCATGGTCGACGAAATCAACCGCATGCCGAACGCCGAGGTTCGCAAGCACAACCTGGACATGCTGAAAGAAATCGACGAAATACTGAAGGAACCCCGGTATGCCGGGAAAGCGGACAAGATCCGCGAAAACCTCGTGCTGGAATACTTCAACAATCCGAAAATCCAGGCGCCGGTCGCACTGTGACGGCACGAAAACGGGCCCGCGCCGGGAATGGCGAGGGCCCGTTTTCCGGTCCGGGTCACTTCCGGTACAGCGCCTCGATGTCGGACGCGTAGTTCTTGCTCACCACGTTGCGCTTCAGCTTCAGGCTCGGCGTGATCTCGCCGCCCGCCTCGGTGAAGTCGTTCGCCAGCACGGTGAACTTCTTGATCGACTCCGCGTGCGACACCTGCTTGTTCGCCTCGTCGACCGCCGCCTGGATCTCCGCGCGCAGGTCCGGGTCCTCGGCCAGGTCGGACACCGTCGCGGAGTCCGGCTTGCCGTGCTGGGACTTCCAGGCCGGGAAGTACTCCTCGTCGATCGTCACCAGCGCGGCGATGAACGGCCGCTGGTCGCCGACCACCATCACCTGGCTCACCAGCGGCGCGGCCTTGATGGTGTCCTCGAGCCCGGACGGGGCGACGTTCTTGCCGCCCGCCGTCACGATGATCTCCTTCTTGCGGCCGGTGATCTTGAGGAAGCCTTCGGAGTCCAGCTCGCCGAGGTCGCCGGTGTGGAACCAGCCGTCGGTGAGGGCTTCCGCGGTCGCTTCCGGGTTGTTGTAGTACCGGCCGAACACGACGTCGCCCTTGAGCAGGACCTCGCCGTCCTCGGCGATGCGCACCGAGGTGCCCGCGACCGGACGCCCGACGGTGCCGACGCGGAACGCCGCGCTGGTGTTCACGTTCGCCGCGGCGGACGTTTCGGTGAGGCCGTAGCCCTCGAACACCGGCACGCCGATGCCGCGGAAGAAGTGCGCCAGCCGCGCGCCCAGCGGAGCCCCGCCGGACACCGCGGCGACGCAGCGGCCGCCCAGCGCGGCGCGGAGCTTGCCGTACACCAGCTTGTCGAACACCAGGTGCTTCGCGCGCAGGCCGAGCGAAGCGCCGCCCTTTTCCTGCGCCTCGCTGTACGCGACCGCGGTGGCCTCGGCGGCGTCGAAGATCTTGCCTTTGCCGTCGGCGTGCGCCTTCTGCTTGGCGGTGTTGTAGACCTTCTCGAACACGCGCGGCACGGCGACCACGAAGGTCGGCCGGAAGGTGCCGAGGTCCGGGACCAGGTTCTTCACGTCCGGCGTGTGGCCGAGGGTGACGCGGGCGGTGAGCGCGGTGATCGCGATCGCGCGGGCGAGGATGTGCGCCAGCGGCAGGAAGCACAGCAGCGAGTTGCCCTGCTCCATCAGCTCCGGGAAGGCCTCGATGTCCGCGCGGATCTCGGCGAGCAGGTTCCGGTGGGTCAGCTCGACGCCCTTGGGCCGCCCGGTGGTGCCCGAGGTGTAGACGATGGTGGCCGTCTCGTTCGCGGTCACGCCGCGACGGCGGGTGTGCAGGTCCTCGTCGGAGACCTCGGCGCCCAGCGCGGTCAGCTCGTCGACCGCGGGGGAGTCGCCCTCGATCTGCCACGTGTGCTCGAGCGTGCTGAGCCGCCCGCTGATCTCCTCGACCGCTTTCCGGTGCGCGCCGGTCTCCACGACGACGGCCTTGGCCGCCGAATCGGAAAGGATCCAGTACACCTGTTCGGGCGAAGACGTTTCGTAGATCGGCACGGTGACCGCGCCCGCGGCCCAGATCGCGAAGTCGACCAGCGTCCACTCGTAGCGGGTCTTCGACATCAGCGCGACCCGGTCGCCGTGCCCGACGCCCGCCGCGATCAGGCCCTTGGCCACGGCCGCGACCTGGTCGGCGAAGTCCTTCGCGGTCACGTCGAGCCAGGTGCCCTCGACCTGCCGCCGGAAGCTGACCACGTCGGAGAACCGCTCCGCGTTCGCCCAGACGACATCGGCCAGGTTCTCGTCGTCGGTCACCGGCTTCCCGGCGGGGGCGCTGTATTCGCGCACGTGGACCTCCGTGTTCGACGCGTGCGGTTACCCGCCAGTCAACTTAGCGTGCCGTAGACCTTAAGACCATGCTGGCACGGGGCGCGCGGCGAGGTCGTGACATCGTGTCCGGGTGCACGAACCGCCAGCACTCGATCTCGTAGACGAGACCTTCCTCGTGGTGCCCCCGTCCACCGTCGCGGCCGCCTTCGCCGACCCGCGCTCGTGGCGGCGGTACTGGCCGGACCTGGAATTGCGGGTCTACACCGACCGGGGGGACAAGGGCCTGCGCTGGACCGTCACGGGCGCCTTGATCGGTACCATGGAGGTCTGGCTGGAACCTGTTCTCGACGGCACCGTGCTGCACTACTTCCTCCGGGCCACGCCTGCCGGTCCCGGCGGCGTCCCGCGCGAGCTGAGCCCGCGCGAACTGCGCCGCGAATTCGACCGGCGGGCGCGCGCGGCGAAGGACGTGGCGCTGGGGCTGAAGGAGATCCTCGAGGACGGGCGCGAGCCGGGGGTTCCGCCCCGGACCGTCGAGTAGGAGGCTCTTGTGCGGGTTCACGTCGTTTCGGACGTGCACGGCAACGCCGACGCGCTGAAGCGGGCGGGGGACGGGGCGGACGCGCTGGTCGTGCTCGGCGACCTGCTCGACTTCGTCGACTACCACGACCACGACAAAGGCATCATGGGCGTGCTGTTCGGCGCGGAGAAGGTCGGCGAGTTCGCCCGCCTGCGCCGCGAAGGCACCAGGGACGAGACGGTCGCCTACTCGCGCACGCTGTGGGCCACCCTGGACGACCCGGCCGCCGCGGTCGACGAAGCGGTCCGCGAGCAGTACTCCACGTTGTTCGCCTCGATGACCGCGCCCACGTACGCGATCCCCGGCAACGTCGACGCGCCTTCGGCCTGGCCGGAGTTCGCCGGCGAAGGCGTGCACCTGGTCGACGGCGAGGTCGTCGCCATCGGCGGGCTGCGGTTCGGCTTCGCCGGCGGAGCGGTGCTGCCCGACGGCGTGCTCCCGCGTCCGCGCAAGGGCGCGGCGTGGCGGCCGTACCTGCGGGCGCGCGAGGAGTTCGACGCGGCGGTTTCGCTGCTGGACGAGGTCGACGTGCTCTGCACGCACATCCCGCCCGCGGTGCCCGAACTGACCTACGACGTGGTCGCGCGCCGCGCCGAACTCGGGTCGAAGGCGCTGCTGGACCTGATCCGGCGGCAGCGTCCGCGCTGGTCGGTGTTCGGGCACGTGCACCAGCCGCTGGCCGTGCGGCGCCGGGTCGGGCACACCGAGTGCCGTAACGTGGGTCACTTCAAGGAGACCGGGCAGCCCTACGTGCTGCGCTGGTGACTGTGCTGTCCGGCTACGCTTCGTCCATGGCCGAGCAGTCCACGCAGTCCATCGAGGTCGACGCCGAGCCCGCACGGGTCATGTCGGTGATCTCCGATTTCCCCGCGTACCCGGAGTGGACCAAGGCGGTCCGCGAGACCGAGGTGCTCGCGACCGACGACGCGGGCCGGGCGAAACAGGTGAAGCTGACCCTCGACGCCGGGCCGATCAAGGACGTGTACACGCTCGAGTACGACTGGGACGACGACGGTCTCGGCGTCAGCTGGCACCTGGTCAAGGGCCAGATGCAGAAGGCGCAGAACGGCCGGTACGCGCTCGAACCGCTCGGCGGCGGGCGCACCCGCGTCACCTACACGCTGTCGGTGGAGCTGGCGCTGCCGATGATCGGGCTGCTGCGGCGCAAGGCGGAGAAAATGGTCATGGACACCGCGCTCAAGGAGCTCAAGCGCAGGGCCGAGGGCTAGATGCGGATCCTGCTGTTCACCGGCAAGGGGGGTGTCGGGAAGACGACGCTCGCCGCGGCTACCGCTGCCGCGCTCGCCGGCCGCGGCAGGAAGACGCTCGTCGTGTCCACCGATCCGGCGCATTCGCTCGGCGACGCCTTCGGCACGCCGCTGGGCGCCGAACCCTCCGAAGTGGACCTTCGCCGCGACGGCACGCCGGCCGGGCTGTGGGCGGCGCAAGTCGACTCCCGGGCGCTGGCCGACCGCACCTGGCACGAGCTGCGCGGCGAACTGCGGAAGGTGCTGGCCGGAGCCGGTCTGGACGTGCTGGACGCGGAAGAGCTGACCGTGCTGCCCGGCGTCGACGAACTGCTCGCGCTGAGCGAGGTGCGGCGGCTGGCTTCGCAGGGGCCGTGGGAGACCGTGGTGGTCGACTGCGGGCCCACCGCGGAAACGCTGCGTTTGCTTTCGCTGCCGGAAGCCGTGTCGGGCTACCTGGGCCGGGTGTTCGGCAACCGCCGCGTCGCGGCTTCGGTGCGGAAGCTCGGCGCACATCTCGACGCGCTGCGGGAGCTGCTCACCGACCCGCGCGTAACGACCGTCCGGCTGGTGCTGACGCCGGAACGGGTGGTGGTCGCCGAGGCCCGGCGCACGCTCACGTCGCTGGCGCTGCGCGGCATCGCGGTCGACGGCCTGATCGCCAACCGGCTCATGCCCGCGCCCGGATTCTGGCGCGGTTCGGCGGCGAAGTGGCTGCGCACCCGGCGGGACCAGCAGGACGCGGTGCTGGCGGAACTGGCCGAGGCCGGCTTCGGCCCGGACGAACTGGCCCGCGTCGAGCACCGGGCGAGCGAACCGGTGGGCGCCGAGGCGCTCGCCGAGCTGGCCCGCGAGCTGTACGGCAGCCGGGACCCGTTGTCCGGCAACGGAAAACCGGTCACGCCGCTGCTGTCGGTGGCTGCCGACGGCGACGGTTTCCGGCTGCGGATCGCGCTTCCGCTGGACCGGGATTCGGCGGTCGACCTCGCCCGCGTGGACGACGACCTGGCGATCACCGTCGACGGGTTCCGCCGGCTCGTCGCGCTGCCCGAAACGCTGCGCCCGTGCCGGATCACCGGCGCGGAATCCGACGCCGAAGGCCTGGTGGTCAGCCTGGCCGGGAACCAGGGATCCGGATGAGCGAAGAGCATGCCGAGGGGGCTGCCGGGTGGTCCTCGGACGGCCTGAAGCTGGCCGAGGAGATCCGGCTGCTGGTCGAGATGGTGATCGAACGCGCCGCGCCGTGGCTGGAAGGCGTCATGGCGGCCGGGCACGGGGACCGCGCGAAGCCCGAAGAGCCGGGCGCGCCCGATGTGGAGGACAGCACTTCGGGATGCGGGTGGTGCCCGCTGTGTGCGATCGTCGCCGTCGTGCGCGGCGAGCGGCCGGAGTTCGTGGCCCGGGTCCTCGAACAGGCGGCGCAGCTCGTCGCGTTGCTGCGGGCGGTGCTCGCGGACCGGTGGGAGCCGGAGGAGGGCGTGCACATGCCCGGGTTCCGGCCCGCCGCGCATCCGCCCGCCGCGGCGGAGGCGTCGGCTTCGGAGCCGTCGTCGCGGGTCCAGCACATCGTCGTCCGCAAGCGCGCGGACTGCAGCCGGAGCGGGAGATCTGATTGCTGACCGTAGGGGTGGACGTCGGCGGCACCAGCGTGCGCGCCGGCGTCGTGGACGAGCGCGGCTCGCTGCTCGACACGGCGCGCGTCGGTACGCCGAGCGAGGAGAACGCGCTCGAAGACGCCATCGCCGGGGTCGTCGAGACCCTGCGCAACCGGCACGACGTCGCCGCGGTCGGCCTTGCCGTGGCCGGGTTCGTGGCCCGGGACCGCCGCACGGTGATGTTCGCGCCGCACCTGGCCTGGCGCAACGCCCCGGTGGCGGACCGGATCGCCAAGCGCGTCGGCCTGTCGGTGACGCTGGAGCACGACGTCAATTCGGCGGTCGTCGCCGAGCATCGCTTCGGCGCCGCGCGCGGGGCCGGGGTGGCCGCGCTGGTCGCGCTGGGCACCGGAATCGGCGCGGGGTTGCTGCTGGACGGCGAGATCTACCGGGGCGCCCACGGGGTCGCGCCGGAACTCGGCCACCTCACCGTGGTGCGCGACGGCCGGGCTTGCCCCTGCGGGAAGTACGGCTGCTGGGAGCGCTACTGCAGCGGTACGGCGCTGGCGGCGACGGCGGTCGAACTGCTGGCGCGGTACCCCGGCCGCTCCACCGTGCTGTCCCGGGAAATCGCCGGCGACCCCGGTTCGGTCACCGGCCGCCGAGTGGCCCGCGCGGCCCGCGACGGCGACCCGATCGCCTTGCGCGCCATGGCGGAACTGGCGAAATGGCTCGGCGAAGGGCTCGCGCTGGTGGCGGACGTCTTCGACCCGGAGATCATCGTGATCGGCGGGGGAGTGTCGGAGTCCGCGCCGCTGTTCCTGGACGAGGCCCGGGAGCACTACGCCGGCGCGATCACCGGCGCGCGGCACCGCCCGCTGGCCCGCATCCGCACCGCGCATCTGGGGGACGACACGGCGATCGTGGGCGCGGCGGCGCTGGCGATGGACACGTTGTGAGCTGGTTCTGACCGGGATTAACACGTACAAGGTTCTGTGGAAGGCTGGGCCGGGTGACGCCGACGACCGCCAACCGCTTCGTGCGGTGCTCTTGCGGCAGGCAGCACTGGGGTGCGTTCGGTGCGGCCGGGTTGTTGTTGTGCGATCCCAGCCGCGGGGTGCTGCTGCAGCGGCGCGCGTGGTGGGTGCACAACGGCGGCACGTGGGCCTTGCCCGGCGGCGCCCTCGAAGCCGGGGAGACCGTGCATGAGGCCGCCGCTCGGGAAGCGTGGGAAGAAGCCGCGATCCCCGCGTCCGCGTTCCGCGCGATGTCCGCCTCGGTGCTGGACCACGGCGAATGGCAGTACACGACCGTGCTCGGCCTGGCCGACAGCGCGTTGCAGGCCCAGGTCGCGAACGAGGAAAGCGCCGAGATGCGCTGGGTCCCGCCGGACGAGGTCGCCGCGCTCGACCTGCACCGCGATTTCGCCCTCGCCTGGCCGGTGCTGCGCGAGCAACTGGGCCGGGAACTGGTGCTGGTGGTCGACGCGGCGAACGTGATGGGCTCCCGCCCGGACGGCTGGTGGCGCGACCGCCGAGGCGCCGCGGAACGCCTGCGCGACCAGCTGACCGCCCCCGCGGAGAACGGCCTGCGCGACGACGTGACCGGAATCGGCGCGGGCCCGGCGTGGTCGTGGTGGCCCCGGGTGGTGCTGGTGGTCGAGGGCAAGGCCAGAGGAGTGGAACCGATCCCGGGAGTAGAGGTCGTCGCGGCGGAGGCCGACGGCGATTCGAAAATCGTCGAGGTGACCGCCGCGGCCCGGCAACGCCCGGACGACCACGTCGTGGTGGTGACGGCGGACCGGGAGTTGCGCGGCCGGGTGGGTGATTTGGGGGCGCGGGTGCTGGGGCCGGGGGTTTTGTTGCGCGAGTTGGGCGGCTGATCGGTCGCCGCGGCGATCGTGGTTGTTCCGTCGTCGCACGGCTGCGTTTCGGGAGGCCGGGTCGTCGTGGTGCGTGGCCGGGTGGGTGATCTGGGGGCGCGGGTGCCGGGGCAGGGGTGTTGCGGGAGTTGGGCGGCTGATCGGTTGCTGCGTGGGAGGTCGCGCTGCGGTGGCGGGTGTTTGCGAGGTGCGCGGCCGGGTGGGCGAGCTTGGGGCGCGGGTGCTCAGGCCGGAGATTCTGCTGCGGAATCTGCGCGGTTGATCGGTCGGCGTGCGATCGGGGTGTTTGTTGTTGCGCGGCTGGGTTTCGGGGGTCGCGAGTCGCGCGACCGGGTGGGAGATCCCGGCGCGGGTGCTCCGGACCGAGGGTTTTGTTGCGGAAGTCGGGCGGCTGGTCGGTCGGCGCGCGATCGTGGTTGTTCCGGCGTCGCACGGCTGCGTTTCGGAAGCGCGCGCCGCGGTAGCGGGTGTTCGCGAGCTTCCCGGCGCGGTGAGCGTCTCGGTGCGCCGCTGCTGGGGCCGGGGACTCTGCTGCGGGAACTCGGCGGCTGATCAGTCGCCGCACGCTCCCGAACTTCCCGGCCACCTAAGCGATCCCCACAACACCATCCAGCAACCGTCACACGGTCTTCACCGCCCCCGCGTCGATCAGGTAGTCCGCTCCGGTGATGCTCGCCGCCAGCGGTGACGCTAGATACGCGATCAGCGCGGCCACCTCGTCCGGTTCGACCAGCCGTCCGGTCAGCATTCCGGCGCCGGCGGGCAGGCCGGCCAGCAGATCCTCCTGCGACAATCCCATCGACGAAGCCAGTTCGGCCCCGTAGCTGTCCGGGCCTTCCCACAGTGCGGTGCGAACCGGTCCCGGTGAGACAGTGTTGACTCGTACTCCCTGCGGTCCGAACTCCTCCGCCAGTGCTTTCCCGAACGCGGTCAGCGCGGCTTTCGCGGTGGTGTAAGCGATCGGGCCCGAATGCGGCATCCGCGCACCGTTCGAGGAGACCGTCACGATCGCGCCCCGGCGTTCGATCAGATGCGGCAGCGCGGCGCGCGAAGCCCGGACCGCGGCGAGGAAGTTCAGCTCCAGCAGGTCTGTCCACTGGCGATCGGTGACCGACAGGAAACCGCCCGCTTGGCCGCTGGCGCTGTCGCCGCCGCCGACGTTGTTCACCAGAACGTCCAGGCCGCCGAGTTCCGCGACGGCTTGTTCGAGCAACAGTGCGGGGCTGTCTGGGGCGGAGAGGTCCACCGCGACGGGCACTGCGCCGGTTTCCTTCAGTTCCGGCGTGATCGTCCGGGTGGCGGCCACCACTCGCATTCCTTCGCCGATCAGCGCGGACACCGTGGCCAGCCCGATTCCCCGGCTCGCTCCGGTGACGACCGCGGTCTTGCCGGCCAGTTGCAGATCCATCGGTGAAACTCCCCTGAGTCGGGTCAAGTACGTTGCAGCTAAGCTATCAGTTGCAACACTGATGACGCAACTAAGAACCGAACGGCAACCATGGCGTAAACTGGACGGCATGGAGAAACGGGCCCGGCGCGCGGACTCGGAACGGACGGCCCAGGCGATCCTCGAGGCCGCCGAACGCGTGCTCAGCGACAACCCGGCGGCGACCATGGAGCAGATCGCGGAGGCAGCCGGGGTCTCGCGGACGACGGTGCACCGCCGGTTCGCCAGCCGGGAGGCGCTGGTGGACGCCATGACCCTCTGGGCGACGCAGCAGTTCCGCAACGCGCTCGCCAGCGTCCGGCCCGACGTCACGCCGCCGCTGGTCGCGCTCTACCAGGTGACCGCGAACGTGCTGCGCGTCAAGCTCCGGTGGGGGTTCGCGATGAACGCGCACCCGGCGGAAGAAGGCGTGCTGACCCCGGACGTGCTCGCCCAATGCGACGTTTTCTTCCAGCGGCTGGAGGAAAGCGGCGCGCTGCGGCCCGGCGTCGACCTCGTCTGGGCGCGCCGCGTGTACTGCGCGCTCATCCACGAAGCGGCGCAGGACCAGGACTCCGACGACGACCCGGACGCGCTGGCCGCTCGCGTCGTCGACACCGTGCTCGGCGGCTTCGGCAAACCAGGCGTGACGCTGGGCTAGGGAAGCCCGTCGCCGGCCAGCTCCGCGACGATCTTCGCGATCCGGCGCCGCCGCGTCTCGGCGCGCTTGGCCGACGTGACCGCTTCGGCTCGTTCCCGTTGCGCGGTAAAGGAAAGCTTGTCGAACGCGGCCCGCGCGCCGGGTCGTTCGGCCAGCGCCGCCGCGAGGTCGTCCGGCATCTCGACGGTCCGCTCGGCCAGGTCGGCTTCGAGCGTGACCTCGACCGTCTCCCCGGCGGCGACCCCGGCCGCCGCCCGGTTCGCCGCGCTGAGCGGCAGCATGAACTCGCCGGAGTAGACCGCGACCGTGCTGCGGTAGGTGTGCGGGCCGATGGTCACCCGCACCTTCGGCCGCCTCCCCTGGTCGAGAGCCTCGACGACCTCGGCCGGGACCCGGAAGCCGGTGGCGGTTTTGCCGTTGAGTTCGACAAGCGTCCGGAACGTATGCGACATCGCTGCCTCCCAGCCCCAGCTAAGCGTGCGGCACGCCGTCGCGCATCTCGGTGACCAGCGCGGCGACCACGGCCTTCAACGATCCGTTGTACTGCTTCGCCACCGCTCGCTGCCGCTGGTAGCTCGCGCCGACCCGGAGAATGTTCTCGACATCGCGCAGCTCGCGCACGCAGTCCAGCCGTCGCGCGACTGGTTCCAGGCGATCCAGCAGCTCGGCGAGGTCTTCGGTGACGAGGCGTTCGCGGCCGGCGGCGTCGAGGATGACGATCGCGTCCAGGCCGTAGCGGGCGGCGCGCCACTTGTTCTCCTGCACGTGCCACGGCGGGAGCACCGGCAGTGTTTCGCCCTTGTCGAGACGGGCGCTGAAGTCGTCCACCAGGCATTGCGTGAGCGCCGAAATCGCGCCGACTTCCTGCAGCGTCGGCAGCCCGTCGCATACGCGCATTTCGATGGTGCCGAAGTGCGGGGCCGGGCGGATGTCCCAGCGGATCTCGGAAAAATGGTCGATCACGCCGGTGGTGAACATGTCCTCGACGTAGCCCTCCAGCTCCGCCCATTCGCGGAACTGGAACGGCAGCCCGGCGGTCGGCAGCTGCTGGAACATCAGCGCCCGGTTCGAGGCGTACCCGGTGTCCTCTCCGGACCAGTACGGCGACGACGCGGACAGCGCCTGCAGGTGCGGCGCGTAGCGCAGCAGCCCGTCGAGCACCGGCAGCACCTTGTCGCGGTGGTCGAGCCCGACGTGGACGTGCACGCCGTAGATCAGCATCTGCCTGCCCCACCACTGGGTGCGGTCGATCAGCTTGGCGTAGCGCTCCTTGTCGGTCACCTTCTGCCGGTACCACGAGGAAAACGGGTGCGAGCCCGCGGAGAACACCTCGACGCCCAGCGGGTCGGCGACCCGGTGCACCTCGTCGAGCGCCTCGTCGAGGTCGCGTTTCACCTCGGCGACCGTGCGGCAGACGCCGCTGACCACCTCGATCGTGTTGAGCAGCAGTTCCTGTTTGATCCGGGGATGCTCGGCGGCTCCGTCCGGGCGGACCGCGGCGAGCAGGTCCTCCGCGACCGACCGCAGTTCGCCGCTGCGCCGGTCCACCAGCGCGAGTTCCCATTCCGCGCCGACGGTGGACCGCCGGGACGCCTGGAAGTCGATCCGCATGCCCGCCCGGTCAGACCTGGGCGCCGTTGCTGGGGTCCGCGCCCGGCGGCGGGCCCTGGCGCACGCGCAGCAGGAGCAGCGCGATGCCGGTGGCGAGCGAGAGGATGCCGAGCGGCGTGGCGAGCGCGGGGCCGACCCCGATCAGGTTCGGCACGATCAGCAGCAGGAGCCCGACGACGAAGAACAGCAGCACGACGAACGCGCCTTTGCGCCAGCGAGGCAGCGGCGGCGGCTCCGGCGGCACGTAGTGCTCGTCGTCCTCGGCCGGGTCGCCGGAGAACATCGTGGCGTCCCATTCGGTGCCGCCGGTGCGCCAGCCCTCCGGCGACGGGGGAGCGGACGGCGCCGGCGGGTCTGCGGCGGGCTTCGGCTTGGCCTTGCCCGCGTCGGGTTCGGCTCCGGCGGACGCCTCGGGTTCGGCGGAGCCGGGGCGTCCGCCGGAGAACGGGTCCTCGTCCAGGAACACGCCCACGCCCTCGGCCCGGAGGTCGGCCACGATCTCGGCGAACGTGGCGTCGACGTCCTCGGGCCCGTCCGCGCCTTTCCCCCGGTTCATCCGGCACCCACCTGTCCCGCCCGCAGCTTCCGGGCGAAGTCGACACTGCGGCTGAAGATCAGTTCCGCGTCGTGGTCCTGCGTCGCGACGTGGAAGCTGTTCTCCAGCACCACCTCGGTCACGTCCGTGCTCGAGATGCTGTCCAGCACTATCCGCGAGTTCTCGGGTTCGACGACGTGGTCGACCCGCGAGTGCAGCAGCAGCACCGGCTGCGTCACCTTCGGCAGGTCGGCGCGCACGATCTTCCACAGCCGGGCGAGGCTCGCCGCCGCCCGCACCGGCGTGCGCGGATAGGCCAGTTCGACCTCGCCGGGCTTCGCGATGTCGTTGCCGATCGCGCGGATCGACGGGACCACTCGCGACAGCAGCGGCAGCACCTTGGCGTCCAGGCTCAGCCGCGTGACCGACGGGTTGACCAGCACGAGGCCGGAAATGTCCGAGCCGAATTCCTCGGCGAGGCGCAGCGTGAGCGTCCCGCCCATCGACATCCCGCCGACGAACACCTGGTCGCACTCCGCGCGCAGCGCCAGCAGCGCCTCGCGGACGGCCCCGTACCAGTCGTGCCAGGTCGTCCGGTTCAGCTCGCGCCAGTGCGTGCCGTGGCCGGGCAGCAGCGGGCAGCGCACCGCGAAGCCCTCGGCGGCCAGGTGCCGGCCCCAGGCGCGCATGCCGTCGGGCGTGGCGGTGAATCCGTGGCAGAGCAGGAAGCCGGCCCCGGAGGAACCCGGGTGGGAGAACGGTTCCGCGCCGGCGAGCACGCCCATCACGAACGCCCTTCCGAATCGAAGCGGTGGAGTCCTCCCATGCTCTCACGCCGAAGCCGGGTTGTGGGGCCCACTCCGGAAGCGAGGATCCTTCCGGTCCCGCTGTGAGATGGGTCGCTGCCGCCGGGTGACCGCCCGCTCTCGCGTTGTGCCGCCCGGTGCTTGTTCCGTACCCTGACCTGCCGGGGCCCGCGCGGGCAGGAAAGGACTGGAACCCGGTGCTGTACTGGCTGATGAAGTGGGTGTTCATCGGGCCGCTGCTGAAGACGCTGTGGCCCACCAAAGTCGTCGGCGCCGAAAACATCCCCGAGACGGGTGGCGCCATCCTCGCCGGCAACCACCTCGCGGTCGCGGATTCGTTCTTCATGCCGCTGCGCGTCAAGCGCAAGGTCACCTTCCCGGCGAAGTCGGAGTACTTCACCGAACCCGGGTTCAAGGGCCTGCTCAAGAAGTGGTTCTTCACCGGCGTCGGCCAGTTCCCCATCGACCGCTCCGGCGGCAACGCCGCGCAGGCCGCGCTCGACACCGCGATCCGGCTGGTCAAGGACGGCCACCTGCTCGGCATCTACCCCGAGGGCACCCGTTCCCCGGACGGACGGCTGTACAAGGGCAAAACCGGCGTCGCCCGGATCGCGCTCGAATCGCGCGGCGTGGTGATCCCGGTGGCGATGATCGGCACGGACAAGGTCAACCCGATCGGTTCCAGGATGTGGTGGCCGCGGCGGCTCGAGGTGCGCTTCGGCAAGCCGCTCGACTTCTCCCGCTACGAGGGCCTGGCCGGCGACCGGTTCATCGAACGGTCCATCACCGACGAGATCATGTACGCGCTGATGGAGCTGTCCGGCCAGGAGTACGTCGACATCTACGCGGCCAAGGCCAAGGAGCTGCTCGCCGCCGAGGCGGCCGGGGTGAAGCCCGCGGTGCCGGCGCAGCCGAGCGCCCTGGACGCCGATCGGGTGCCGGAGACGAAGGCCGGGTAGGGCCCTACTAGAGTTCCCCGGTGCGTTTTTTCTACGACACCGAGTTTATTGAGGACGGCGTGACGATTGACCTCGTGTCGATCGGTGTCGTTGACGAGCGTGGGCGCGAGTTCTATGCCGTGTCCACCGATTTCGACCCCGGGCGGGCCGGGGCTTGGGTGCGGGAGAACGTGCTGCCCAAGCTGCCGTCCCCGGCGGATCCGGCCTGGCGGAGCCGGGAGCGGATCCGGGAGGATCTGCTGGAGTTCTTCGGGAAGCCGCCCGGCGGGATCGAGTTGTGGGCCTGGTTCGCGGCGTATGACCATGTGGCGCTGGCGCAGTTGTGGGGGCCGATGCCCGCGTTGCCTCGGCAGTTGCCTCGGTTCACCCGGGATCTGCGGCAGCGGTGGGAGGACGCCGGGAAGCCGAAGTTGCCTGCTGCGCCTGGGGATCAGCACGACGCGTTGGCTGATGCTCGGCATAACTTGCAGCGGTGGGAGGTTATTGAGGAGGCTTTTCGGAGGCGGTGAGTTTTCGGCGGGGCTGCGGGGTCGGCTCGTCGCCTGGCGGCGACATTGCCGGTTAGTGGTTGCGTGGGGCACCCCGATTTTTCATTGTGCTGACGGTTCGGGGGTGCTTGTCAAGGCGGGAAAGATGCCTTGACAAGCACCCCCGAACCGCAGGGCGGCTTTGTATCGGGGCGGGGGAGGGGCTGGGTGCCTCGCTGTTTGGGTGCAGCGGTGGCGGTTTTAGGGCTGGGTGCCTCGTTCGTGGGTGCAGCGGTTGCGGTTGGGGGAGCTGGGCCTCGCTGTTTGGTGGCGGTGGTTTAGGGCCGTGAGGGGAAAACCTGGGGGGAATTCGAGTCCGGGGGGTCCCCTCACGGACCGTGTAAGTCGTGAGGGGAACCCAGAGGGACTGGGGCTGTGAAGGCGGCCTCGCTAGCTGCTGCGGCGGGTGCGGACTGCGGTGGCCAGGGTGTCCAGCAGGGTTTCGGTGGTGTCCCAGTCCATGCAGGCGTCGGTGATGGACTGGCCGTAGGTCAGCTTCTCCGGGTGGCCCAGGACCAGGTCTTGGCGTCCGGCAACCAGGTTGCTTTCCAGCATCAGGCCGGCGATTCCGCGTTCTCCGGCGGCGATCCGGCCGGCCAGGTCGCGGACGACTTCCGACTGGCGGACGTGGTCCTTGCCGCTGTTGCCGTGGCTGGCGTCGATCACCAAGCGTTCCGGGAGGCCGGACTTCGCCAGGCGGGCCAGGGTTTCCTCGACGGTCGCCGGGTCGTGGTTCGGGCCGGAGGAGCTGCCTCGCAGGATGACGTGGCAGTCCGGGTTTCCGGAGGTCGTCACCAGGGCTGCCAGGCCGTCCACGTTGATGCCGGGGAAGACGTGCGACGCGGCGGCGGCGCGGGTCGCGTCCACGGCTACCTGGATGTCTCCTTCGGTCGAGTTCTTGATGCCGACCGGCATGGACAGGGCGCTGCACAGTTGCCGGTGGACCTGGCTGGCCGCCGTGCGGGCGCCGATCGAGCCCCACGTGACGATGTCCGCGATGAACTGCGGGGTGATCGGGTCCAGGAATTCGCAGCCGACCGGGAGGCCCAGCGCGGAGACGTCCAGCAGGAGTTTCCTGGCCAGCCGCAGGCCCTTGTTGACCGCGAAGGTGCCGTCCAGGTCGGGGTCGTTGATCAGGCCCTTCCAGCCCAGCGTGGTGCGCGGCTTTTCGAAGTACACCCGCATCACGACGTGCAGGTCTTCGCGCAGCGCTTCCGCCTTCGCGGCCAGGCGGCGGGCGTAGCCGAGGGCGGCTTCCGGGTCGTGGACCGAGCACGGGCCGACGATCACCGCGAGGCGGTCGTCGCGGCCGTCGAGGATGTCGACCGTTTCCGTGCGGCCGGTTTGCACCACTTTCGCGACCGCGGCGTCCACCGGATGGTCTTCGCGCAGCAGGGCGGGCGAGATGAGGGGGCTGACCGACGTGGTGCGGCGGTTGTCCAGCGTGCTCGCGTCGGCGGGGGCGGCGACGAGGGGGGTGCTCATGTGCGGGTGGTTCCTTCCTGGTGGACACCGACCCGCGGGGGACTCGCCGAGCCGGTTCGAGATCCGGCTCGGGTGGAGGTCAGCGCAGGTTCACGCGGCCGTGCCCACCCGGGGCCGGCTTCGTAAACCAGAAATAGCGCTGCACGCCGCCCAAGGTAACACACCGCCGCGAGGGCCCTGCCCGGACCGGATCGGGCAGGTGGTCCGGCCTGCACCGATCCAGATGAAAGCCGCTACGCTGTCCGCGGACTGTGACTGGACTCTCCCTGCGAGGAAGACGGAGGCAACAGAATGCGTGTCGGTGTGCTGACGGGGGGCGGCGACTGCCCCGGCCTGAACGCGGTCATCCGCGCGGTGGTCCGCAAGGGCGTCGAGGTGCACGGCTGGGAGTTCGTCGGCTTCCGCAACGGCTGGCAGGGCCCGCTGACCGGCGACAGCCGGCCGCTCGGCCTCGCCGACGTCGAGGACATCCTCACCCGCGGGGGCACCATCCTGCGGTCGTCGCGGACGAACCCGTACAAGGTCGACGGCGGCGTCGACCAGATCCGCAAGGTGCTCGCCGACCAGGGCGTGGACGCGCTGATCGCGATCGGCGGCGAGGACACCCTCGGCGTCGCCAAGCGGCTGACCGACGACGGCATCGGCGTCGTCGGCGTGCCCAAGACCATCGACAACGACCTCGGGGCCACCGACTACACGTTCGGCTTCGACACCGCGGTCTCCATCGCCACCGAGGCGATCGACCGGCTGCACACCACCGCCGAATCGCACCACCGCGCCCTCGTCATCGAGGTCATGGGGCGGCACGCGGGCTGGATCGCGCTGCACTCCGGCCTCGCCGGCGGCGCGAGCGTGATCCTGGTGCCGGAGCGGCACTTCTCCGTGGACCAGGTCGTGCAGTGGGTCGAGCAGCGCTTCGAGAAGGAGTACGCGCCGATCATCGTCGTGGCCGAGGGCGCGCTGCCCGAGGGCGGCGAGGAGAAACTGCTGACCGGCGAGAAGGACGCCTTCGGGCACGTCCGGCTCGGCGGCATCGGCAACTGGCTGGCCGACGAGATCTCCGAGCGCACCGGCAAGGAATCGCGCGCGGTCGTGCTCGGCCACGTCCAGCGCGGCGGCACCCCGACCGCGTACGACCGGGTCCTCGCGACGCGCTTCGGCCTGCACGCGGTGGACGCGGTCGCCGACGGCGACTTCGGCGTGATGGTGGCGCTCAAGGGCACCGACATCGTCCGCGTGAAGCTGTCCGAGGCGACGGCCGAGCTGAAGACCGTGCCGCTGGAGCGCTACCAGGAAGCCGAGGTCTTCTTCGGCTGAGGTTCTCCGGTGGTAGGGGCAACCCCACCACAGCGCCGGGGGCGCGCGGTATTCCGCGCGTCCCCGGCTTTTTTCTACTCTCGGCTCGTGCGAATCTTCCTGGCGGGTATGGCGATTCTCTCGGTGACCACGGCTCCGTCTACTGTGGACGGTGTCTGGCGGACCGACGGGTACGGGCAGCTGGTCCAAGTCTCCAGCGGCAAATTGACGACCTATGACGTGACCAAGGTCAGCTGCCTGCCCGGCGCGCTGTCCGGAACCGGCGACGGGACCCGGTTTTCGACCAATGAAGGCTCGGTTGTCACCATCCGGGCAGGCCGGATGAGTTTCGACGACAACCTCGGCGTGCGGTCCCTGCGTCGCGTCCCCGGCGGGTTGCCCGCGGAATGCCGGGCTTCCTCCGCGGACCTGTTCGACGTTTTCTGGCACAGTTTTGCCGAGAACTACCCGTTTTTCCGGGCCAAAGGCGTCGACTGGAAGTCCGAAGGGGACGCTGCCCGCCGCGAAATCACCGCGCATCCCGAACGGCTCTACGACGTCCTTTGCGGCCTGATCCGCCCGCTGCACGACGCTCACGTCGGCCTGCTCGCGGCAGGTCAGCATTGTTCTTCACCCCGTCCTGGCACACCGGATCTGAAAACGACCGTCCCGCGCGCGATCGCTGTCGCGGACGCGAATCTCGGCACGCCGGTTCAACGCTGGGCCGACGGAGCCATCGCCTACGCCGATCTGCCGGAGGGCCGCGGGTATCTGCGGATCAGCGGATTCCACGACTACGCCGACACTTTCGCCGCCAGCAGCGAGGTGCTGGGGAAAGCGCTCGACGAGATCTTCACCGCCGACCGGGTGCGCACGCTGCGCGGCCTGATTCTCGACCTGCGCGTCAACGGCGGCGGAGACGACCCGCTCGGCCTGCAGGTCGCCGCCCGGCTGACCGACGTACCGCACTTCGCCTACGCCAAACGCGCGCGCAACGACCCGGACGACCCAGCGAAGTTCACTGTGCCGCAACCATTTTTCGTCCAACCCGCCGCAGCGCCACGGTACCCCGGCCCCCTGACAGTTTTGATCGGAAACCTGGACGTCTCGGCGGGGGAGACCTTCCTGCAGGCGCTGCTGAACCGGCGTCCAAGGCCAGTCCTGATCGGACAGCCCACCCAGGGCGCTTTCTCCGACCTGATGGAGCGGACGCTGCCGAAACCAGGCTGGAAGGTGGCGTTGCCGAACGAGGAATACCTCGACCCGCACGGCCGCACCTACGACGGCGCCGGCATCGGCCCGGACGTCCCGGTCCCGGTCTTCGCCCCGGACGATCTCGCCGCCGGACGGGACCCGGCGCTGGCCGCCGCCCGCCGGTAAGGTGAGCGCCATGGGGTCGGTCAAACAGTTCCAGGTCACTTTCGACTGCGCGGAACCCGCGCGCGTCGCCCGCTTCTGGTGCGAGGCGCTCGGGTACGTCGAGCCGCCGCCGCCGGAAGGATTCGCCGACTGGGCCGAGTTCGACCGGACCCAGCCGCCCGAGGAACAGGGTTCGTGGGCGGCCTGCGTCGATCCCACCGGGGTCGGGCCGAGGCTGTACTTCCAGCGCGTGCCCGAGGGCCGGGTGGTGAAGAACCGGGTGCACCTCGACGTGCGGGTCGGCAGCGGGCTGGTCGGCGAGGAACGCCTGGCGGCGCTGAAAGCCGAGGCCGAACGGCTGACGGCGCTGGGCGCGTCGGTGGTGCAGGTGCTGGAGGCGGACGGCGTGAACGAGTCGTGCATTCCGATGCAGGACGTCGAGGGCAACGAGTTCTGCCTGGACTGACGAAGCCGCCGTGCCGCGGGGTGCGGCACGGCGACTCTCCAACGATCAGGAAACGGATACGTTCGCCGGAGCGGTGAACGCGCCGCCCGACACCTGGTAGATCTGCGACACGGTGAGGCTGCCGCCGGCCGGGATCGTGTCCTGCCCGGTGATCACGACGTGCCCGGTCGATCCGGACGCGGTGCCCGGGTTCGTGTTCGACAGGGACTCGTTCGAGGCCAGGTCGAACGACAGCGTCCAGCCGTTCGCCGCCGACGTGCCGCCGTTGGTCAGGGTGAAGTGCGCGAAGGCGCCGAAGCCGTAGTCGTAGTCGGTGGTGAACTTCGCGGTCAGCTTGCCCGCCGGAGCCGTCGTGACGGTCCAGGTGAACGGAGCCTGCGCGGTCGCCCCGGCGGAGTCGGTGGCGGTCACGGTGACGTTGCTGGTGCCCGCGGCGCTCGGCGTGCCGGTGATCGAGCCGGACTTGCTGTCGATGGCCAGTCCGGCCGGGAGGCCGTCCGCCTTGTAGGTGTACGGCGAGGTGCCTCCGGAGGCGGTGACCTTCAGCGAAACCGCCTTGCCCACCACGCTGTTCTGGTTGCCCGGGTTGCTGACGCTCAGCTTGCCGTTGGTGCCGCCGCCGGGGGTCAGGCCGGCGACGCCGTGCGGCGTGCCGAGGCCGGTCGGGCCGTCCCAGCCGGTGCCCGCGTTGCAGATCACCGTGCCGCAGTTGCCGTTGCTGCCCGAGGTGACGTCGTTGAAATCGCCGGTGTGCGCGTACGGGTAGGTCGCGGCGTTGTCGCCGTCCTTCGGCGTGCCCGCGAGCGCCCAGATCCCGGCGACGATCGGCGTGGCCAGGCTGGTGCCGCCGTACTGCGACTGCTGGCCGTTGACGTAGATCGTGATGCCGGTGTTGGGATCCGCGTCGGCCGAAATGTCCGAAGTGGCCCGATTGTCGCACGCGGTGCTGATCCCGTTCTGGAACGCGGGCTTGCCGAATTTGCTCGAACAGCCGCTGCCCGCCTTGGACCAGGCGGTTTCGGAGTAGCCGCCGCCGGACGCGGTCAGCGTCGTGCCGCCGACCGCGACCACCTCGGGAGAAGTGGCCGGGTATTCGGCCTGGGAACCGCTTTCGCTGCCCCAGTCGCCGGTGGCGGCCAGCACCGCGACGCCCGGGTGGTTGTAGTGCTGCTCGGCGTCCGACGGGATCGCGCTCTCGTGGTCGGCGTAGCTGTTGGACACGATCTTCGCGCCGAGCCGGACCGCGCTGTCGACGGCCGCCGCGAGGTCGCTGTCCTCGTTGGTGTTGGCCTCCACCAGCAGGATCTTGCAGTCGGGGCAGAGCGCGCTGACCGCGTCGACGTCGATGGCCATTTCGGTCGCCCAGCCCGAATCGGTCTTGGACGGAAGCGTGCTCGTGCCGTCCTGTCCGACCACGGTCAGGCAGCCGTTCGCCTTGGTGCAGGAGCCCAGGTTCCAGTGCGACCGGTAATCGTTGAGGTCCTTTTCGATGCCGGGGTCGTCGAAGGCGTCGACGATCGCGACGGTGGTCCCGCCGCTCTTCATCCCGGCGACGCCGTAGGCCTTCTGCAGGTCGGCCGGGCTCATCGCGCTGGCCGGGCGGGCTCCGGCCGAAACCAGTTGCACCGCCTGGCATTTCGCGTAACCGGCGGGTGCGCTGGCGCACGACGCCGGGCTCAGCTGGGGGCTGGCGCCGGCGCCCGGGGCCGAGAGCGCCGCGACCCCCGCTCCCAGCGCGAGCGCGGCGCCGGCGGCGGCCAGCCGTCTCAAGGTCATTCCTGCACGCATCATCGCGTCCTTCCTCGTACGCCGCTGCCCGGAAGGCGGGCGAAAAGCGGTGCCGCCATTGGATTTCACCGAGGCGGCGCGAACCAGGAACAACCGGCACAACCGGCCGTTGTGCCGGGGAACCCGACCTTCGGGGGATGTCCCGCGCCCCGGGGCGAGCGACCATGGACCGGCGGGAGGTGCGGGACATGCCGGACGGCGCGACGGAAACGTTCGACCGGACGCTGGTCCGGTTGCGCCGGGCAGCCGGGCTGACGCAGGAACAACTGGCGCAGCGCTGCGGGCTGAGCGCCCGCGGCGTGGGGAATCTCGAACGCGGGCAGCGGCATCCGCGCCGCGTCACCGTGCAGCTCCTCGCCGACGGTCTCGCGCTGCCCGAATCCGCCCGCGCCGAACTGCTCGCGGCCGCCCGGCGCGGCAGGCAGCGTCCGGCCGGCCCGGTCCCGCCGCCCCCTCCGGCGCCGGACCTCATCGGCCGCACCGAGGAACACGCGTTGCTGGACAAGCACCTTTCCGGCACTGGCAGGCCGTTTCTGGTCTTCGCCGGGCAAACCGGAATCGGCAAGACCCGGCTGCTCGCCGAGGCCGCGAGGATGGCCGAGGCGCGCGGCACGGCGGTGCTCTCGACGGCGTGCTCCCGGCACGGCGGGGAGCCGTACGCGCCGCTCTCCGAAGCGTTCGCCCGGCACCTCTCCGAACATCCCGCCGGGCCCGGCCTGGCGTTCCTGCTTCCCGAACAACGCACCGCCGAACCGGCTCCGCCCCGGTGGCTGATGTTCGCCGAAGCAGCGCGGTTTCTCGACACGCTGGCGCGGCGGCACGGCGTGCTCGTGCTCCTGGACGACCTGCAATGGGCCGGTCCGGACGGGCTCGCGCTGCTGGCTTCGCTCGTCCAGGACGTCCGGCCGGACCGGGTCCGGTTCCTCGCCGCCTATCGCGACACCGAAATCGCAGCGGCCGAGCCATTGGCCGACACGCTGCTCGACCTGTACCGGAAAGGCTTGCTGACCCAGCATTCGCTGTCCCCGCTGGCGGACGAGGACGCGACGACGCTGCTGCGGCACAGCGCCGGGACCGAGGTGGGGCACTCCGCCCGCGACCGGGTGCTGCGGCTCGCCGGCGGTCTCCCGTTGTTCCTGGTCCAGTTAGGACACGTACTGGGCAGAACCGGCAAACCGCCCGCGGAACTGCCGTGGGGCCTCGCGCACGCGGTGCGCCGGCAAGTCGGTGCATTGCCCGAACGCACCGCCGAGGTGCTGACGCTGCTGGCGGTGGGGCAGCAGCGGATGGACCCGGACGTGCTGGCCGCGGCAGCCGGGCTGGATCCGGCCGAACTGTCCGAGGTGCTGGCTCCCGCGCACACCGCGCGGCTGCTGGACGAAAACGCCGAGGGCGTCCGGCTGACTCACGAACTGGTCGCCGAGGTGGTGAACGGAGATCTGCCGCCGAGCCGACGGCATGTGCTGCACCGGAGACTCGCCGAGGCATTAGGCGGCGCGGCGGCGGCCTACCACTACACGCACGCGCAGGACACCGAACGCGCCGCGCAGACTCTGCGGCACGCGGCGGAAAACGCCAGCAGGCAAGCCGCGCACGACACCGCCGCCCAGCATTGGGGCGCATTGGTGGATCTGCTGGATCGCACCGGTTCGCAACCGGCGGTCGCCGAAGCCGCCGAAGCCTGGGCGGCCGCACTCGCCGCGGCCGGTCGGTACGACGCCGCGCTCGCCGCCGCCGAACGCGCGCTTTTGGGGTACCGCAAGGAAGGGGACGAAGAACGGCAACGCCTGGTGATCGCTCGGATCGGCTACCTGCATTACCAGCGCGGCACTCCGCGGGAAGGCCTGGCCCGCATCGCGCCGACGCTGACCGAAGACCGGCCCGGCGGATCGGCCGTACGGCTGCGGCTGGCTCGCGCCGCCAACCTCTACCAGAGCACGCGCTACCGGGAGTCCGTCGAAGTCTCCACCGCCGCGATCGTCGCGGCGGAAGCGGCGGAGGACGAGCACGGCCTCGCTGGCGGACACCTGCGTCGCGGACTCGCGTTGCGCCTGCTCGGCCGCAACGAGGAAGCGCTGGCCGATCTGCACACCGCTGCGGCCACCGCGGAATTGTGCGGCGACCGGGAGATCGTCGTCCGCGCGCTGACCGGGGTTGCGGTGCTGCACCACTATCGCGGCGAACTGGCCCGGGCGGACCGGCAGTTCGACCGGATCCTCCGGCTGGCCGAGGAACTCGGCGACCGGGAGCTGCTCAGCCGAGCAGTCTGCAACGTCGGCGCGAGCGCGGTTTACGTCGGCCGCTGGGGCGACGCGCGACGGCGGTTCAGCCAGGCACTGGAACTGGCCGGACACGGCCGCTCGCCGATGTGCGGCGCGATGGCCCTCATCGGCCGGGGTGCCTTGTGGTCAGCCTGCGGCCGCTACGACGCGGCAGCCGACGATCTGACCCGAGGGATTCGGCTGGGCCGCGAAAGCGACAATGCCGACATCATCTGCAACGCGTCCGCCCAGTTGGCGGAGAACGACGTGCGGACGGGCCGACCTGAGCGAGGCGTGCGCCGGTTGCTGCCTTTGCTTGCGCTGCAAGGGGAACGCAGCTGGCAGATGACGGACGCGCTGCCGTTTCTCGCCGAAGCGCAACTGGCCGCCGGTGCTCCGGTCGCCGCCGGGGAGACCGCCGCGGAGGCGGTGGCTTGTACCGAGCACATCGAGCACATCCTCGCCCGCACGGATGCTTTTCGGGTGCAGGGACTGGCTTTTCTCCGGCGTGGGGCGGTTTCGCCGGCGGAGGAGAGCATGGAGGAAGCGCGGTCGCTGGCTGAGCGGATGGCTTCGCCGTACCTGCTCGCCCGGGTGAGCGCGGCGCTTGCCGGCTTGTCCGCCCACCACGGCGACTCCGTTGCGGCGGCTCGGCATCGGGGGCGGGCGGAGGAGCTGTTCACGGAGCTGCGGCGGGATGCGTTGGCGGAGGACTGAGCAGCGCGAGCTAGTGTCCACTGTGGTCAGTCAGATCCGTGCCAATTCGTCCAGCACCCCAGCAGCCTTCGCGATGTCGTCGGTCAACGGCCGATCCTCCAGCCGCTCATCCAGCACCTCCTCCGCCGCCGCGAACGCCGCCCGTACCGGCAGATCCACCAGCTCAGCTCTCCGGATCCGCAACGCCCGCACCGCCGCTACCAGCTCGCAAGCCAGCACCTGCCGATAAGCAGAAGCAGCCGCCGTAGCCGCCCGCGCGGCCTGGGTCGAGAAGCTCGCGTGGTCCTCGATCCCGCGCGACACCACCGCGGTACCGAGCGTCGCGGGCAACGCCGCCTGCCGCAGTTCGGTCAGCGCGTCATGTGCCACGTACTCCAAAATCATCACCCCGGAACTCCCCGGCGGCCCGACCGCGAGAAACGGCCGCAGGCCGGTGAACTCCGGTTCCACCAAGTCGCCCAACCGGGCCACGGACAGCTCCGCGACCTGATGCACCGTCGCGCGGGCCTGGTCGAGCGCGGTCGAGACGTACGCGGTGTGGAAGTGCGCATGGTGGTAGGCATCGCCGTGCACTGTGGAGATCATCGGGTTTTCCGTGCTGGCATTGATTTCCACGGCGAGCACGTCCCGCAGATAGTGGATCGCGTCCAAAGCCGGGCCCTGTACTTGAGGGAAAGCGCGCAGACCGAAGGGATCCTGCAGCCGACGCCCCGGCTTCGGCGTGCCGTGCATGCCCAACAGCCGACGCATTTCTGCCGCGCAAGCTACCTGCCCGGCGTGCGGACGTGCTTCGTGCACAGGCGTCGCGTACGCCTCGGGGTTGCCGTCGAGAGCGACGTACGTGAGCGCGGCGACGGCGTGGCTCGCGCGGGTGAGCGTGTCCAGGCTCATCGCCGCGAGGGTCGCTTCGGCGAGCGTCGCGGCGTTGCTGCTCATGAACGCCAACGCATCGCCCGCGTGCACCGGAACCGGTGGCACCGAACCGATCGCCCACTCGCGTTCCCCGGCCAGCGCGAGCGCGGCTTCCGCCAGGGGAGCGAGGTCGCCGGTGCCGATCGCGCCCAGCCGGTGCACTACGGGAAGCGCTCCGGTGCGCACAGCTGAGGCGAGCGCGCCGATCAGTTCCGGGCTGATCCCCGACCGGCCGGCGAGCAGCTGGTTGAGCCGGATCAGCAGCATCGCGCGGATCTGGCCGTCCGGCAGCAGTTCGCCGCTGCCGCCGGCGTGGCTGCGCAGCAAGCGAAGCCCGTGCTCGGCGGGCTCGTCCACCGCGTCGTCCTTGTTCGCGCCGACGCCGGTGGTGCGGCCGTAGACCACTCGCCGCGTGCTCAGGTCCTCGGCCAGCTTCCACGAGTGCTCGGCGGCCCGCAGCGCGGCGATCGACACGTCGATCGCCAGCGGGCCTTCGGTGTGCGCCGCCGTGACCACGTCGGTGCACCGCAGGGTCCGGCCGTCCACTCGGATCACGGCGTGCTCCTCATTCGGTTTCGTCGAGCCGCTGTTCGAGCGCGTCGAGCCGGTCCGACCAGAACTGCCGGTAGGGCGCGAGCCACGCGTCCACTTCGGCCAGCGGTTCGGCGCGCAGCCGGTAGCAGCGGCGCTGCGCGGAGACCCGCACGGTCACCAGCCCCGCCTCCCGCAGCACGCGCAGGTGCTTGGACACGGCGGGCTGGCTCAGCCGCAGTTCGGCCACCAGTTCGCCGACCGACCGCTCGCCCTTGAGCAGCAGGTCCAGCAGCGCGCGGCGGCGGGGTTCGGCCAGCACGTCGAAGGTCTGCATCACCCCGGAAATCTGCCTCGCGGGGCATATGCCTGTCAAGGAATGCGCGTACCGCCGAATGTCCGTTTTATGGTCTAAACCATTGACCTGGTGGTCTAGTCCACTTACGGTGCGATTGTCCCCACCGTCATCAGGTGAGCACCGACGGTGACTCCTGAAGGGAGCAACGATGCTTCGCTTGCGCAGAAAACGCCTGCTGGCCTTGGCCGGCCTGGCGACCGCCGCGTTCGCCGCCGCGGCCGCGCTCGTCCCCGCCGCTTCGGCCGCCGCCCCGGCGAGAACCGAGGCCGCGTCCGGCAAGGTGGTCGGCTACTTCACCGACTGGGGCATCTACGACCGCAACTACCACGTCAAGAACATCGAGACGTCCGGATCGGCGAACAAGCTCACGCACATCAACTTCGCCTTCGGCAACGTCACCGGCGGCGGCTGCGCGATCGGCGACGCGTGGGCCGACTACCAGAAGACCTACGACGCGGCGGGCAGCGTCGACGGCGTCGCCGACACCTGGGACCAGCCGCTCGCGGGCAGCTTCAACCAGCTCAAGAAGCTGAAAGCCAAGCACCCCGGGCTGAAGGTCATCTGGTCGTTCGGCGGCTGGACCTGGTCCGGCGGCTTCGGGCAGGCCGCGAAGAACCCGGAAGCCTTCGCGAACTCCTGCTACAACCTGGTCAACGACAAGCGCTGGGCCGGGCTGTTCGACGGCATCGACCTCGACTGGGAGTACCCGAACGCGTGCGGCCTCACCTGTGACACGAGCGGTCCCGACGCGCTGAAGAAGCTGCTCGCGGCAGTGCGGGCGAAGTTCGGCTCGTCGAAGCTGGTCACCGCCGCGATCACCGCGGACGGCAGCAACGGCGGCAAACTCGACCTCACCGACTACGCGGGCGCCGCACAGTACGTCGACTGGTACAACGTGATGACGTACGACTTCTTCGGCGCCTGGGCCGCGCAGGGCCCGACCGCGCCGCACTCGCCGCTCACGTCGTACAACGGCCTGCCGACGCAAGGGTTCTACTCGGACGCGGCCATCCAGAAGCTCAAGAGCAAGGGCGTTCCGGCCTCGAAACTGTTGCTGGGCATCGGTTTCTACGGACGCGGCTGGACCGGCGTCACGCAGAGCGCGCCGGGCGGCACGGCGACCGGACCGGCTCCGGGCAAGTACGAGCAGGGCATCGAGGACTACAAGATCCTCAAGACCAAGTGCCCGGCGACCGGCACCGTGGCGGGCACCGCGTACGCCAAGTGCGGTTCCAACTGGTGGAGCTACGACACCCCGTCGACCATCGCGGGCAAGACCGCGTACGCGAGGTCGCAGGGGCTCGGCGGCACATTCTTCTGGGAGCTGTCCGGCGACACCTCGAATGGCGAGCTGATCACCGCACTCGCCAAGTAAGCATCGCTCGATCCCGCCGGGGCGCCGATTCTGTCGGTGCCCCGGTTTATCGTGCTGCGGGTGAAGTTCAGCGGATTCGGAGAGCACGCCGTCGAGTTCTACGACGGGTTGCTCGCGGACAACACCAAGGCCTACTGGGACGACCACGTCGCGATCTACCGGGAGCACGTGCGGGCTCCGATGGAGGCGCTGCTGGCCGAGCTGGAGCCGGAGTTCGGCGCGGGCCTCGGCGAGGCCAAGGTGTTCCGGCCGTATCGCGACGTCCGGTTCGCCAAGGACAAAACGCCGTACAAGACGCACTGCGGCGGCGTGATCGAGGCCGGCCGCGGCGGGGGAGCGTACTACGTCGAGGTGGGCCCGGCCGGGCTGCGCGTCGGCGGCGGCTGCTTCCACCTGGCGCCGGACCAGCTGGCCCGGTACCGCACGGCGGTCGACACCGAACTGCACGGGCCCGCGCTGGAGAAGATCCTGGCGAGCCTGCGGAAGGCGGGCTGGGAAATTCTCGGCGACCGGCTGAAGTCGAAGCCGCGCGGGTTCGCCGAGGACCATCCGCGGCTCGACCTCCTGCGGCACCGTTCGGTGTACGCCGTGCGAGCCTGGGAGCCGGACGATTTCCTGCACGAGCGCGAGGCGCTGGACCGGGTCCGGAAATCGTGGCGCCAGCTGCGGAAGTTCAACGAATGGGCGCGCGACCACGTGGGCCCGAGCGAGCGGCCGCGGCGCTGAGCCGGACATCCCCCGCACGGGTGGTTCCGGGCGGTCCTGCGCGGTGCTCCCGCGCAGCGCACGCGGACGGCCGGAACTGAATCCTTCCCGTGTTCTTCCGCCGGAGTTTCGGGATCGGTACAGACGCGAGCGGCCCGAGCGACTAGGCTCTCCGGACGTGAGCCGACGCGCGAAGATCGTTTGTACATTGGGTCCCGCGACCTCCACGCCGGAGAAGATGCGGGCACTCGTCGACGCCGGGATGGACGTCGCGAGGATGAACTTCAGCCACGGCAGCCACAGCGACCACAAGCAGGTCTACGACCTGGTCCGGTCCGCGGCCGCCGAAACCGGCCGGGCGGTGGGGATCCTCGCCGACCTGCAGGGACCGAAGATCCGGCTGGGCACGTTCGCCAGCGGATCGGCGGAATGGCACACCGGCGACGTCGTCCGGATCACCGTCGAGGACGTCGCGGGCACCCACGACCGGGTCTCCACCACCTACAAGGGACTCGCCAAGGACGCCAAGCCGGGCGACCGGCTGCTGGTCGACGACGGCAAGGTCGGCCTGGTGGTCAAGGAGGTCGACGGCCCGGACGTCGTGTGCGAGGTGACCGAGGGCGGACCGGTCAGCAACAACAAGGGCGTGTCGCTTCCCGGCATGGACGTCTCGGTGCCCGCGCTGTCCGACAAGGACATCGAGGACCTCGAGTTCGCGCTGCAGCTGGGCGTCGACTTCATCGCGCTGTCCTTCGTGCGCTCGCCGGCCGACATCGACCTCGTGCACCAGGTCATGGACCGCGTCGGCAAGGGGCGGCTCCCGGTCGTCGCGAAGATCGAGAAGCCGGAGGCGGTCTACAACCTGGAGGCCATCGTGCTGGCCTTCGACGCGGTGATGGTCGCCCGCGGCGACCTCGGCGTCGAGCTGCCGCTCGAGCAGGTCCCGCTGGTGCAGAAGCGCGCGATCCAGATCTGCCGCGAGAACGCGAAGCCGGTCATCGTCGCCACGCAGATGCTGGAATCGATGATCAACAACTCCCGCCCGACCCGCGCCGAGGCGTCCGACGTCGCGAACGCGGTCCTCGACGGCGCGGACGCGGTGATGCTGTCCGGCGAGACGAGCGTCGGCCGGTACCCGATCGAGACGGTCCAGACGATGGGCCGGATCGTCGAGGCCGTCGAGACGGATTCGCCGGTCGTGCCGCCGCTGTCGCACGTGCCGCGCACCAAGCGGGGCGTGATCTCCTACGCCGCCCGCGACATCGGCGAACGGCTCAACGCCAAGGCGCTGGTCGCGTTCACGCAGTCCGGAGACACCGTGCGCCGTCTCGCCCGGCTGCACACCCGGCTGCCGCTGATGGCGTTCACGCCGGAGCAGAGCGTCCGCAGCCAGCTGGCGCTGACCTGGGGCACCACGACGCAGATCGTGCCGAGGGTGGACTCCACGGACCAGATGATCCAGCAGGTCGACCACGCGATGCTCGAAATGGGCAAGTACCAGCGCGGCGACCTCGTGGTGATCGTCGCGGGCTCCCCGCCCGGGACCGTCGGGTCGACGAACCTGATCCACGTCCACCGGCTCGGTGAAGACGACCACGCATAAGGGACGTGCCGGAACCTTCGCGCATAAGGTTCCGGCATGACTGAGATGGCCAGGGAAGCCGCCACCGAACTCGACACGAGCCCCGGTGGCGGCGGACAGCCGGTGCTGGACAAGCTCGTCGCGCTGCTGGACCTGGAGAAGATCGAAGAGAACATCTACCGCGGCGTCTCGCCCGCGCACTCGCCGGTGCGGGTGTTCGGCGGGCAGGTCGCCGGGCAGGCGCTCGTCGCGGCGGGACGGACCGTCCCGGAGGAGCGGCGGGTCCATTCGCTGCACGCGTACTTCATCCGCGGCGGCGACCCGAGCGTCCCGATCGTGTACGAAGTGGACCGGATCCGCGACGGCCGCTCGTTCACCACCCGGCGCGTGGTCGCGGTCCAGCACGGCAAGGCGATTTTCTCGCTGTCCGCGTCGTTCCAGAAGGACGAACCGGGCATCGACCACGCCGAGACGATGCCTGCCGACGTGCCCGATCCGGAGTCGCTGCCGACCCTCCCCGACCTGGCCGCCGGGTACGGCCTGCGCCACGCCGAACGCCCGCGGCCGATCGACATCCGCTACCTCGGCGATCCGCCGTGGGTCACCCGCACGACCGGCGAACGGCCCACGCGGCACCGCGTCTGGATGCGGGCCGACGGAACGCTGTCCGACGACCAGCTGCTGCACGTCTGCGTGCTCACCTACGCCTCGGACATGACGCTGCTCGACTCGGTCCTCGCGCGGCACGGCGTGTACTGGGACGTCGACCAGGTGCTCGGCGCGAGCCTCGACCACGCGCTGTGGTTCCACCGGCCGTTCCGCGCCGACGAGTGGTTCCTCTACGACAGCACGTCGCCGAGCGCCTCGGGCGCCCGCGGGCTGGCCACCGGCCGGTTTTTCACCCGCGACGGCCTGCACGTCGCCACCGTGGTCCAAGAAGGACTGCTCCGGGTCCGGTGAGGACGGTCGCCCGCCGATGACCACTTAGAGTGGCTGTCTGCAGAGGAAATCGCCGGAAACCGTCACACTCTCGTGGCGAAATTGCGCGGGAATACCCGTCTGAGTAATACCGTGAAGCAAAGGAAGGTGCCCGGGGCCGGTCGGGGGGCGGCCCCGGACACCGTGGTCGTCGGCATTCGGCCGGTGGCCGCGAATAGCCGAGGGCGGCCGTCGTCTAGCCTGCTCAGGGCTTCGGCGCGGCTGGATTCGCGTCTCGGCCCGCAGGATGCCAGAGTACAAGCGCAGTCTGCACAATGCAGGTCGGAACCAGATCGGAACCAGTGCCGGCCGGCTCCCGCCGCGACAGCGGGAATTCGCCGGTGTTATTACTCCACTGACAAGTCGATCAGCTGGTTAGATATGCAGTGCGGGCAACAATACGGACCGGAGGTGCTGCCGTGGCGAGAGGCCAGGGACCGACCGTTCGCCGCAGGCGCCTCGCGAGCGAGCTGCGGAGGCTGCGCGAAGCCGCCGATCTCACGATCGACGAGGTCGGCGAGAAGCTGGAGTGCTCGGCGTCCAAAGTGAGCCGCATCGAGACCGGCCACGTCGGCGTCACCCCGCGCGACGCGCGGGACATGCTCGCGCTGTACGGCATCACCGGCGACGAGCAGGAAGCGCTCGTCCAGCTCGCGCGGGAAGCGCGCAAACGCGGCTGGTGGCACGCGTACAACGAAGTCTTCACCGGCACCTTCGTCGGCCTCGAAGCCGACGCGAGCTCGCTGCGCGCGTTCCAGGCGCTGCTGGTCCCGGGCTTGCTGCAGACCGAGCGCTACGCGTTCTCGGTGATCCGCGCCCTGCGCCCGGACGCCGAAGAGGCCGAGACCCGCCGCCGGGTCGCCGCGCGGATGGCCCGGCAGCAGCTGCTGACCGACGACCCGCCGGTCGAGTACTGGGCGGTGATCGACGAGGCGGTGCTGCACCGCGTGGTCGACAGCGCCGAGGTGATGGCCGAACAGCTGTACCGGATCACCAAGATGGCCGAGAAGCCGAACGTGACCGTCCAGGTGGTGCCGTTCGGAGCCGGGGCGCACCCCGGCATGGAGGGACCGTTCCTCATCATGGGCTTCCCCGAGCAGGCCGATCCCGACGTGGTCTACGTCGACGACAGCACTTCCAGCGGCCTGTACCTCGAACAGCCCGACGACGTCCGGCGCTACGCGCTGATGTTCGACCACCTGCGCGCAGCAGCGCTCAAACCGGACGATTCGGTGGCGCTGATCACCGACGCGGCCGGCCGGTTCGCCGAACAGGCCGCCGCGGTTGAGGAACCGAGGAAAACCAACCTGAGACAGTGAGGATGTGGGGACCATGACGGCCGACCTTTCCGGCGCCCAGTGGCGCAAGAGCAGCTACAGCGGCGGCGGCAACGACTGCGTGGAGGTCGCCTTCGTCGCGGGCGGCGCCGCGGTGCGGGACTCGAAAGACCCGGAAGGCGGAGCCTTCCGCCTGCCCGCCGCCGGCTGGCGGGCCCTGCTGGACGCGGTGCGCGCCGACGGCCAGGGGCAGGCTTGATCCGTTCGCTCGACTGAGTACCGCGCGAAGACCCCTTACCCCGCTCGACCTGGACTTCCCGGGTCGCCGGCGCGGGTAAGGGGTCTTTTCGCGCCGCGGGATGGGCGATCACCCGATGCCGGGGGCGGGCCCTCAGCACGAAAGTGGACGTCGGCAGAGAACGACGACCCGCTGGGGAGAAGAAAATGAGCGACTACAACTGGGACGCCACCCGCGCCGAGGTGGACTACCGGATGGCCGAACTGCGCCGGGCCGCCCGCCAGGCCCGCTTGAGCCGCGGGAACCGGGTGGTCCGCTGGGTACGGGCGCACCGCCTCACGAACGTCGAGGTGCCCCGCCAGGAAAGGCGCACGGCGACGGTGCCGGAGGCCAGGGCGCGACATAGCGCTTGAGCCCCGGTCCGCTGAGCCGCGCAGGCGCACAGGTGTGGGGGACGGCAAGGGGGTCGGGCGGGGCGGCTGAACCAGAACACGGGTTCCGGTTCGGCCGCTCCGTCCGCCGGAGTCTGCTCGCGCGTTGCTGGCACGGGCTTTGCGGGGAGCACGTCCGCTGGGGACCGCACTGGGCGACCGGGGTCTGCTTCCACGTCGTCGCGGTGGGGAGGGCTGTGAGGGAACCTTCACGGGCTTTGCCGGAGTGCTTCTGCTGGGCTGCGTGCTGCTTGCGAACCATCCGGGTGCCTTTCCGCGGGAAGCTCGCTGCGGCCGGGTCAGCCGGGGATCTTCGCGACCGGCCCGGCGGACTGGGGTCTGCTCGCACCTCGTCGCGGTGGCGAGGTCTGTGAGGGGCACCTACGGACTTGCCGGAGTGCGTCCGCTGTGCAGCGCACCGCCGCGAGCCACCCGGGGTGCCTCCCAAGCGAAGCTCGTTGCGGTCGTGCGGATCAACCTGCGATCTGCCGCCCAGCCCGGCGACTGGGGCCCGCCGTCACGGTGCGGAGGCCCGCGAGGGGAATCTTCACGGACCTTGCCGGAGCACACCGCACCGCCGCGAGCCACCCCGGTCCTTCCCCGCGGGAAGCTCGCCGCGGCCGCGCGGAGCACCCCGGGATCGCCCAGCATTGGCTCGTTCGTCCGCCAGCCGGACGGAGATCACTGGCCGAACCGGCCGCCACGGGGAAATCGATGCCGGAACTGTCGGGGGTGTAGGTGAGAATGCATCTCGTGCCTCGTCTCGGTTCCGGTATTCCGCTCGTCGCCCGCACGCAGGAGATGCGTCGGCTGCGCGCGGCCTTCGCGCGCGCTGAACGCGGAGAAGCAGGTGCGGTGCTGATCTCGGGGGACGCCGGGGTCGGCAAGACCCGTCTGCTCACCGCGCTCGGGGAGCACGTCGCGGCGTGCGGCGGGCTCGTGCTCACCGGCCGGTGCATCGACGTGCGCGACGGCGGTCTGCCCTACCTGCCGTTCGCCGAGGCGCTGGCTCCGCTCGGGTCGTCGGCCGATCCCGCGGTTTCGGCGGCGGTGCGGGCGCGGCCCGCGCTCGGGATGCTGCTTCCGCAAGGCGATCCGCGGCCCGCGGCGACCGGCGACCACGGGCAGGTTTCGGAGGGGGAGCGCGAGGGCGTCCGCCGGGTGCGGCCGGAGCAGGACCTGGGCCAGCTCCAGCTGTTCGACGCGGTGCTGGGGGTGCTGACCGAGGTCGGCCAGGCGCGGCCGGTGGTCGTCCTGCTCGAAGACCTGCACTGGGCCGATTCCTCCACCCGCAACCTGCTGTCGTTCCTGCTCAGCCGGTTGCGCGCGCAGCGGCTGCTGGTCGTCGGCAGCTATCGCGAGGAGGACGTCCACCGCAGGCATCCGCTGCGCGGCCTGCTGTCCGAACTGGTCCGGCTGAGCACGGTGGAACAGCTCGCGCTGGCCCCGTTCGGCCCGGCCGACGCGCGGGCGTTCGTCGCGGCGCTGGCCGAGGAACCGCTGTCGCCGGACGTGGTCGCGGACATCGCGGAAAGATCCGAGGGCAATCCGTTCTTCGTCGAGGAACTCCTCGCCACCGGCGCCGATTGCCGGGACCTCCCGGCCGGGCTCGCCGAGGTGCTCCTGGCCCGGCTCGAACGCTTTCCCGCCGAGACCCGACGGGTGCTGCGCGTCATCTCGGTCGCCAACGAGTCGGTGTCGCACGCCGCGCTCGCGCAGGTGGCCGGCATCGGCGACCTGGAGCTGGACGAGGCGTTGCGGGAAGCCGTGCAGCACCACGTCCTGGTGATCGAGAACGGTTTTTACACCTTCCGCCACGCCCTGCTGCAGGAAGCGGTGTACGCGGACCTCCTTCCCGGCGAGCGCACGCGGATGCACGCCGGATACGCGGCGCGGATCAAGTCGATGCCGCAGGGCCGCGGCCACGACGCGAAGCTGGCCTTCCACAGCCTGGAAAGCCGCGATTTCGACACCGCTCTGCCCGCCTTGCTGCGCGCCGCCGACGAGGCGGAGAAACTCGGTGCCCCCGGCGCGGCTCTGCGGCATATCGAGCAAGCACAGTCCATTTGGGACGCCGTGGCCCCGGAAAACCGTCCGGAGGGCGTGGACGAGCTGAGACTGCTCAGCGAGGCCTCGTACTTCGCGGGCACTTCGGGCGAACCGGAGCGCGCGGTGGCGTACGCGCGCTCAGCCACCGAAGCCCTCAAGCCGGACGCGTCGCCCGAGCACGCGGCGAAGGTCTGGCGTCGGCTGGCCGAAACGCTGCTCACGCTGGAAGGCACGTTCGACGAGGCGGTCCGGGCCATCGAACGGGCCTGGGAGCTGGTCGCGGACCGGGAACCGAGCGGTGCGCGGGCCTGGGTGCTGGCTTCGCGGGCCGGGTTCCAGCGGCTGCGCGACCAGCCGGACGAGGCGCTGGCCAGCGCGCACACGGCGGTCGCCGACGCGCGTGCCGTCGGTGCGGTCGGTGCGGAAGCATCGGCGCTGGTCACGCTGGGCACGCTCGCCGACAGCGCGGGCGATGCCGACGAGGCCCGGGAGCGGTTGCGCGAAGCCGAACGCAAGGCGCACGACGCGGGAGCCTTGAACGTCGAGATCCGCGCGATGTACTTCCTCGCCCTCAGCTACGACGACCAGGCCGAAATGGACCTCGCGCTCGCCCACGCCGCCCGCGGGGTCGCGCGGGCCGAGGAAACCGGGCTCACCTGGAGCACGTACGGGCTCGAACTGCGCGCCCGGCTGCTCTACCTGCGCTACCTCAGCGGAGACTGGCCGAAGGAAGACGCCGCGGGCCGCGCGCGGCGAGGCGTGTCCAGCGCGGTCGCCGCGCGGATCTTGGCCAACTGGGTGCTGTTCCTGGTCGGCCGCGGCCGGTTCGCCGAAGCCGCCAAGGCGTTGCCCGGCCTCCGCGAGCAGTGGACGGCAGACCTGCAGATCGCCTTGGCCGCGGGCGACGCCGCGATCGAACTGGCCGCCTGGCGCGGCGAGCATGCCGAAGCGCTGCGGATCACCGACGAATTGGTGCAGTGGCTGGAAAAAGTCGAAACCGGGTTGCTGGGCGGGATCCGGATCGTCGCGCTGGCGATCCCGTCGGCTGCCGCGTTGGCGGCCGAAGCCCGGGCCAAGGGCGACCAGTCCGCGGCGGCCGCCTTCGCAGCCACCGGCCGGCGGCTCCTGGACCACGGCCGCCGCTGTGCTGCCGAAGGCCATCCCCGCTCCGGGACCATGGGCCCGGAAGGGCGGGCGTGGCTGGCGAGGATGGAGGCAGCCGCGTCGGGGCTCGAAGGACCAGCCGATCCAGACCTGTGGGCGGAGGCGGCCGAGGCGTATTCCTACGGTGCGATCTACGAACAGGCGGTCTGTCGCTGGCGGCAGGCGGAAGCGCTGCTGGCCACCGGACGACCGGGTGCGGCCGAAGCGTTGGAGGCGGCGCATTCGGTCGCGGTGAAGCTGGACGCGGTTCCCCTGCGCGACGCGGTGAGGGATCTGGCGCACCGGGCCCGGGTCGAGCTGTCCGGGGTAGAAGCGGCGGCGCCCGCCCGGCCGCAGCTGAATCCCCTCACCGACCGGGAACGGGATGTGCTGGAGCGCGTCGCGCTCGGCCGCACCAACCGGCAGGTGGGGGAGGAGCTGTACATCAGCGAGAAGACGGTGAGCGTGCACCTGTCGCGGGTGATGGCGAAGCTGGGTGCGAGCCGCCGGGCGGAAGCCGTCGCGATCGCTTACGACCGGGGTTTGCTCACCGCTCCCGAGTAACCGCGAGTCCCCTTACCGCCCCGGCAGCCGCCGCAGCAGTTTCATGCTCACCGTCATGAACCGGGCCCACACCGAGCCCGGCACGCCCTTGGGCGGGCGCAAAGCCAGGCCGCGCTGTACGGCGATCGACTGCGGTTCGGTGTACTTCAGCAGCCCCTCGGCGCCGTTCCGTCGCCCGGCGCCGGAGTCCTTCATGCCGCCCATGGGCACCCCGACGGTGCCGAACGTCGCCGCGTAACCCTCGTTCACGTTGACCGTGCCCGCCTTCAGCCGCGCGCCGATTTCCCAGCCCGCGCGGCCGTTCCGCGTCCAGACGCTCGCGTTCAGCCCGAACGGCGTGTCGTTGGCCCGCTCGATCGCGTCCGTGACATCGCTGAACCCGTAGATCGAGACCACCGGTCCGAACGTCTCCGAAGCGAACGGGGTCATGCCGGGCCGCACGTCCGTCAGCACGGTCGGCTCGTAGAACAGCGGCCCGAGATCCGGCCGCGCCCGCCCGCCGGTCAGCACCCGCGCGCCCTTCGCCCGGGCGTCTTCGACGTGCGCCGACACGGTTTCCAGCTGGCTCTTCGAGGTCAACGACCCCATTCCGGCGCGGTAGTCCAGCGAACCGCCGAGCCGCAACGCCGCCGTCCGCGCCACGAACTCGCGCGTGAACTCCTCGCGGATGCTGTCGTGCACGTAGATCCGCTCCACCGACACGCACAGCTGGCCCGCGGACGAGAAGCACGCCGTGACCGCGCCGGCGGCGGCCTTGGCGATGTCCGCGTCCGGCAGCACGATCATCGGGTTCTTGCCGCCCAGTTCGAGCGAGTAGCTGGTCAGCCGCTGCGCGATCCGGCCAGCCAGGTCCTTGCCGGTCGGCGTGGACCCGGTGAAGCACAGGTAGTCGCATTCCTCCAGCAGCGCGTCGCCGATCTGCGAGCCGCGGCCCAGCACGATCTGCCACAACCCGGCGGGCAGCCCGGCCTCCTCGGCCAGTTCCTGCAGCCACAGCGCGGACAACGCGGTCTGGTTGTCCGGCTTCTGCACCACCGCGTTCCCGGCGACGAGCGCCGGGAAGACGTCCATCGCGGTCAGCGCGAGCGGGTAGTTCCAGGGCGAGATGATCCCGACGACGCCCTTGGGGTGCCGCAGTTCGCCCGCCCGGGTCAGGCCCGGGATCACGCCGGGGGCGCGGCGCGGCGAGAGGATTTTCGCGCTGTGCTTGCCGTAGTAGGCCGCGACCAGCACGGTGGCGCTGACCTCGTCGAACGCGTCGATCCGGGCCTTGCCCGCTTCGACCTGGACGAGGTCGAGGACTTCGGCCTGCCGCGCGAGCACCAGGTCGTGCAGCCGCACGAGGAACTGCTGCCGCCGGGCCACCGGCAGCGCCGCCCACTCACGCTGCGCCTCGCGCGCGGAGGCGAACGCGGCGCGCACTTCGGCGTCGTCGGCCTGGGGGAGCGAGGCGATCGGCTGTCCGGTGAACGGCGCGGTCATCTGCACCGGCGCGTTGTCGGCGCCGCCGGTCACGCGGGCCACGAGCGCGGCCGCGCGGGCCGCGGACGGAGCGCCCGCCACACCGCCGACGGTCGCGGGCAGGGACTGGCCGGTCAGGTTCGCCGGGGTCGTACTCGTCATCGAGCGCACCTTCTTCCGTGCGGGGCCGGGTGTTACCGACGAGTACACCATACCGGCGGTATGGACACTAGTCGCCCGAGTACAGCAGCACGGCGATCCGCTTCCACTCCTCCAGCAGCTGACGGCGCCGGCGCGGGTCGCCGCCCAGCTCGGCGTCGAGGGCCAGCCCTCGGGTGAGGTTCACGGTGAGCCAGAACAGCATCTCCGCCCGCTCTTTCGGCAGGTCGCCGGCCACTTCGCTGATGTGCCCGAGCGTCGCCCGGCCCAGCGCGCGGTCCACCGGCCGGATCGCCGCGCGCAGTTCCGGGTCGGTCCGGGCGGCCACCCACAGCTCGGTGACCGCGGTGGACAGCGTGCCGGAATAGCCCTCCCACAGCAGATCGATCGCCGCCGCGACGCCGGACGCGCCGCCCGGCAGCGAGCCGAGCGAGGCGGCGAGCTGGGTGCGCAGCTTCGTGGTGAGGTGCTCGACCGCGGCCGCCATCAGCTCGGCCTTCGTGGCGAAGTAGTGCTGCACCGCGCCCTTCGAGACGCCCGCGCGGGTGCAGATCTCCTGCACCGACGCCCGCGAGTACCCGATGTCGACCAGGCAGTCGATCGTCGCGTCCAGCAGGGCGGTGCGCGTCTGCTCGCGGCGTTCGGCCTGGGTGCGGTGTCCCCGGGCGACCTCAGTCATCGCGGCTCCTGCTTTACGTACCGGACGGATGGGATGTACATTCCGCTCAGAACTTACCTGCCAAGCGTCATGTTTTCCAGTTCGCGGGAGGCCCAGCCGTGCCGTTGCAGATCCAGAAGAGCTCGTGGAGCACCACCGAACTCGAAGACCTCCGGGAGCTCGCCCGGTCGTTCCTGCAGAAGGAATTCGTGCCGAACCAGGAGCGCTGGGCGGCGGAGAAGAAGCTCGACCGGGAAATCTGGACCAAGGCCGGCGAACTCGGCCTGCTGTGCCTGTCGATCCCGGAGGAGTACGGCGGGGGCGGCGGCACCTTCGCGCACGAAGCCGTGCTGTACGAGGAGCAGGCTCGCGCCGGCGACAGCGCGTGGGGCGTGACCGTCCACAGTGGAATCGTCGCGCACTACCTCCTGGCGTACGCGTCGGAGGAGAAAAAGCGCGAGTGGCTGCCGAAGATGGCCACCGGCGAGCTGGTCGGCGCGGTCGCGATGACCGAGCCGGGCACTGGTTCAGACCTCCAGAACATCAAGACGCGCGCGGTCCGCGACGGCGACCACTACGTGATCAACGGCGCGAAAACCTTCATCACCAACGGTTTCCACTCCGACCTCGTCGTGGTCGCGTGCAAGACCGACCCGGACGCGGGCGCGCAGGGCGTCTCGCTGATCGTGGTCGAGACCAATACCCCGGGCTTCCGCCGCGGCCGCGTGCTCGACAAGGTCGGGCTCAAGGGGCAGGACACCGCCGAGCTGTTCTTCGACGACGTCCGGGTGCCCGCCGCGAACCTGCTCGGCGACGCCGAGGGCCAGGGCTTCATCCAGCTGATGCTGCAGCTGCCGCAGGAACGGCTGATCATCGCGGTGACCGCGGTGGCCGGGCTGGAAGCCGCGGTGAACCTGACCATCGACTACACCAAGGAACGCACCGCGTTCGGCCGCCCGATCTTCAATTTCCAGAACACGAAGTTCAAACTCGCCGAGGCGGCGACGGAAGCCGCGGTGGCGCGCGCGTTCCTCGACCAGTGCATCGAACGGCATCTGCGCGGCGAACTCGACGTGCAGGGCGCGGCGATGGCGAAACTCTGGACGACGGAGCGGGTGAACAAGGTCGTGGACGACTGCCTGCAGCTGTTCGGCGGCTACGGCTACATGACCGAGTACCCGATCGCGCGGGCCTGGGCGGACGTGCGGATTTCGCGGATCTTCGGCGGCACCAGCGAGATCATGAAGGAAATCATCTCCCGCACGCTCTGAAAAACGTTGCCGCGAAAGGACTTCGCCGTGAAACAAGGTCCGCTCGCCGGGCTGCGGGTGGTGGAGCTGGCCGGGCTCGCGCCTGCTCCGTTCGCCTGCATGATCCTGGCCGACCTCGGCGCCGACGTGATCCGCGTCGACCGCGCCACCCCGGGCGCCGACGTGCTCGGCATCCCGAACGACCCGCTCGCCCGCGGGCGGCGCTCGGTCGGGGTGAACACGAAAACGCCCGAGGGCGTCGAGCTGGTGCTGAAGCTGGCCGAACGCGCCGACGTGCTGATCGAAGGCTTCCGGCCGGGGGTCGCGGAGCGGATGGGCATCGGCCCGGAGCAGGTGCACGCCCGCAACCCGCGGCTCGTGTACGGCCGGATGACCGGCTGGGGCCAGGACGGCCCGCTCGCGTCGGCGGCCGGGCACGACATCAACTACATCGGCGTCGCCGGCGCGCTCGACCCGATCGGCCGGGCGGGCGAACGCCCGGTGCCGCCGCTCAACCTGGTCGGCGACTTCGGCGGAGGCGGCCTGATGCTCGCGATGGGCGTGCTGGCCGCGCTGCACGAGCGCACGACGTCCGGCCGCGGCCAGGTCGTGGACGCGTCGATGGTCGAAGGCGCCGCGCTGCTGACCACGAGCCTGCACGGGATGCGCGCGGCAGGCGTGTGGCCGGGGGAGCGCGGCGAGAACCTTCTCGACGGCGGGGCCCCGTTCTACGACACCTACGAGACCGCGGACGGCAAATACGTCGCCATCGGCGCGATCGAGATGCGGTTCTGGGCGGACCTGGTCAAGGTGCTCGGGCTGGAGAACGAAGACCTGCCGATGCACGTCGACCAGAGCCAATGGCCGCGGCTGCGCAAGATCCTGGAGGAAGCGGTCGGCCGGTTCACGCGCGACGAACTGGTCGCGCGGGCGGAAGGCACCGACGCGTGCCTCACCGCGGTGCTGTCGCCGTGGGAAGCCGCCGAGCATCCGCAGAACGCGGCGCGCGGGACGTTCGTGAACATCGGCGGCACGGTGCAGCCCGCTCCGGCACCGCGATTCGACCGGACGCCCGCCGCCACGCCGGAAGCGCCGCACGAGAAAGGCGCGGACACCGCGGAAGTGCTGGCAGAGCTGGGGTACGACGAGGCTGCGGTGGCGGCGTTGAGGGAGGCTGGGGCGATCTCGTGAGTGCTGATCACGGTTAGAACCGTGATCAGCACTCACGACGGCAGATCGGAACGGATCACCGAATAGAGAATGTGATCGCGCCACTGCCCGTCGCGGAAGTCGAACCCGCGGAGAATTCCTTCGCGGGTGAACCCGGCCTTCTCCAGCGAACGCTGCCCGGCCCGGTTGCCGACCTCGGTGCTGGCCTCGACGCGGTTGAACTGCGTGTGCGCGAACAGATAGCGCACGAGTTCCCGCTGCGCTTGCGCGCCGAGGCCGTGCCCGCGCGCCTCCGGCAGCAGGACCATGCCGATGTTCCAGCAGTAGGTGTGCGGGCCGGTTCGCGTGCGGTGCCACGACACGAGCCCGAGCGGACGCTCGTCGAGCGTGGGGACGAGCATGCCGTGGTCGGTCGTCAGCATGCCGTTTTCGCGCCAGAGCCGCCGGACGTAGCCGGGGTCGTGCCAGCCGAACCACTGGTGCTCGCCGACCGTCTCCGGGTCGTTGGTCAGCGACTCCAGCAGACCGAGGTCGGACTCGCGCACCGGGCGGAGAGTCACTGCGCCGTCGTCCATCGCCGGAGCCTATCGGGGGCGCTGGCCGGACCCCGTTCACCCGATGGTGACCGGGGTCACCCGGACGTGAGCTTTCTGGCTTGATCGGGGCCTGCGACGGGCCATTCCGGCGTGCCGTCATTACAGTGGGACCCGACTCTGCCGAGGCGGGGCCGGCGTCCGACCGGGCGCCGGGGGAGCGGAGGGGGACGAAACCATGTCGAGCGGCCTGAAGAAGATCGTCGTCGTCGGAGTGGTCGCGCTCGTGCTGTTCTTCCTGATCACGCAGCCCACCAACTCCGCGGCCTTCGTGCACCGCGTGCTCGGCTGGCTCAAGGACGGCGCCGAAGCGATCGTCACCTTCTTCAAGAGCCTCTTCGCCTGACCCCGGTTTTCCCGCTCGCCGGGGCGCTTCCGCGCGCCGTCCGGCCAACTAGTCACGCTTTGTCACCGGATCCCGGGATTCGGGCACTTCGCTCGACCATCCGGGTGGATTGGTCCCTGAAACCGCCTGGTCACCGAATTTCCGGGGTCCGGGGTATGGCGGAGAAAGCGGGTGCCGCCCTACGGTGCTCACATTGCGTGATCAGCCGGTTCTCCGGTCCCCCGGGAACCGGGTCACGGCGGGTATTCGGCCCGGTCACGCGTGGGGAGCCAATCGTGGACGCGCAACGGGGCAGGCGCTCGAAAACGCCTGCCCGTCGGGGACCGATGAGGAGGCAGGGATGACCGGAGATCCCGGAGTGGACGCGTTGATCCGGCAGTGGTCGGCCGAGCGCGAGAAGACCCCGGAGGAGCAGGAGGTCGACCGCATCGCCTCGGCCTGGCTGGCCGACGCGCCGGCCGCTCCGCCCGGCATCCCCGGCCAGCGCGCCCGGTCCGGACCCGCCCGCTGGGCCCCGGTCGAGGCCGCCGACCCCGGCTACCTCGACGCGATGCGCGCCCGGCTGCCGGAGGTTCCGGAAGAACTGCTCGTCGCCGCCGCGGGCTGGTGGCAGATGGTCGGCGACGTCGCCGAAGCGCAGCAGTGGTGGGACGCCGGGATCAGCCCGCTGGACCAGCGCGCCCTGGACTACCGCGCGGCCGGTCTCGCCCCGTCCGACCTGGCCCGGAGGCTCGGCCCGATGACGGTGCTGCAGCACCTCCGCCGGGGCAGCGCGCCCGCGTGGTGCGTCGCGCGGCTGGCGCGGCAGCAGAAGCCCGCCTGATCGTCCTGCCGGTCTCGCCGCTGCTGACGCGGCGGGAGAAGAAGCCTGTTTGACAGCTGTGTTGCCTGGCCGGCGAATCGGCCAGGCAACACGGCGAAAGCGCCCGGAAATGTCTGGCACTCTCCCGGACCGGGTCGCTAAGGTTCGCGCTCGGCGCCGATTCTTCGGCGCGGCCGCGGACCGGGGAGGCCGGATGCCCATCGCCGAGGCGGAAGCCTGGCGTCGCGAGTTGCTGAGCGTCTGCGCACTCGACCTTGGCGCCGAGCCGGTTCCGCAAGAAGAACTCGACCGTCGCTGTGACCGCTACGTCGAACTGGCCGACCTGGCCAGCGGCGACGAAGGGCCCGCGGCGGTCGCCGCGCTGATCGCGTCGCTGCGCGCCGAGCAGGATTACGGCGCTCACCAGGCGGTTTACGGCGCTTTGCAGCGCTTCCCGGCGAACGACATCGTCGAGGGCGCGATCCTGGCGGCGGCCGACCTTCTCGCTCTTCCGCGAGACAACAGCGGTCAAGTGCTGCAGCTCGTCACTCTCGTGGCCACGCCCGCGGACCTCGAGCACTTCCGCCGTCGCTCGCACGGGTTGGAACCGGGCGTGCGGCAACGGCTGCACAGCCTCGTCCAGACCCATGAACAGGACGAATGGCTCGCCGGGGAACGCTCTTTCGGCAGGTTGCGCTGAGTTTTGTGCGGCGTGAACCGTCCACCTGCCGGGACCCGGATTACCCGGACGGGTGAACCGGCGCGGCGGGGAACCTGACGCTGCGCGCGTAACGCTAACCTGCGCGGGCTCGTTGTGTGTTGCGAACCCCAAGCCATGCTGGAGGACCGGAGTTTCGTGCCCGCCACCGGACAGACCCCCGACACCGCGCGGACCGGGGACGAGACCGCGGCTCCCGCCGCCGCCCCCTCGCCCGCCCGGCGCGGCCACGGCGCCGCGCTCGCGGTGCGGCTCGCCGTCGTCGTCGCGGTGCTCGCGGTCGCGGGCGGCGGGGTCTGGATCGTCACCAGGGCGGCCGCCCCGGAAGCGAGCCCCACCACGACCGACATCCCGGCGCTGAGCGTCAAGGCGGTCGACGTCAAGCCCGGTTCGATCGCGCCGGTCAACGCCGTCGTCGCGGGCGGGGCGGCGGACCAGGGCACCGCGCCGCAGTCCGCGCGCCCCACCGGCGGCGACCCGCTGCAGGCCTGGGCGGACAAGGTCGCGCCGGTCACCGGCATCCCGGCCCGGGCAGTACGCGCGTACGGCAACGCGGAACTCGCGATGCGCGAGGTCGACCGCGGCTGCCACATCTCCTGGGCGACGCTCGCCGGCATCGGCCGCATCGAGTCCAACCACGGCCAGTACGGCGGCGCGGTCCTCGGCGCTGACGGCCGCCCGTCGAAGCCGATCATCGGCGTCCCGCTCGACGGTTCTTCCGGCGTCCGCGCGATCAGCGACACCGACGGCGGCCAGCTCGACGGAGACCCGGTCGCGGACCGCGCGGTCGGCCCGATGCAGTTCATCCCGGGAACCTGGCGGAAGTGGGCGTCGGACGCCACCGGCGACGGCCGCGCCGACCCGCAGCAGATCGACGACGCCGCCCTCACCGCCGCCCGCTACCTGTGCGCGGGCGGCCGAGACATGGCCAGCCCGGCGGGCTGGTGGGCGGGGATCCTGTCGTACAACAACTCGACGGAGTACGCGCAGAAGGTCTTCGGCCTGGCGGACGGCTACGCGAAGGCGGCACAGAAGGTGCAAGCGGGCTGACGTGCGGGCTCGTCCTCGGGCCGGGCGGGTGCCGTCGGGGCTCAGTGGCGTGTGGTGCACGGAGGGTGCGAGCGGGCTGACGTGCGGGCTCGTCCCTGACGGGAGCCCGGCCGCTGTCGTGCGGGGTTGCGGGTCGGCCGTGCCGGGCGGGCTCAATGGCGTGCGGTGCACAGAGGGTGCAAGTGGGCTGACGTGTGGGCTCGTCCTCGGGCCGGGTGGGTGCCGTAGGGGCTGAATGGCGTGCGGTGCACGGAGGGTGCGAGCAGGCTGACGTGCGGGCTCGTTCGTGCGGGGAGCCCGGTCGTTGTGGTGCGGGTCGGCGGGGCCGGGCGGGTGCCGTCCGGGCTCGATGGCGTGCGGTGCACAGGAGGCGCAAGCGAGCTGGCCCCCGGCTCGCGCCACTCCGCACCTCGCCCCGGCACGGGCGGTCGGAGGCGGCGGTCCGCCCCATGAGGTCTCCCCGGCACCGCGCGCCCAGTTGGCGGCGGCTGCCCGCGGGTGGGGTCCCGGTCACGACCTCGCCGCCTCTCAGGAACGCTTTTCCCGGCCAGTGCTAGCGTCGATACCGTGCCCGCAGATCCCGGCCCGGCCGCGTCCCCGCTCGGGCGCCGGCTCCTGATCGTCGCCACGAGCGTCGTGAGCCTGGCGCTGTGCTGCGGGCTGGCCTGGTGGCAGTGGGACCGGTTCACGTCCGCCACCGGCACCTTCCAGAACCTCGGCTACGTGCTGCAATGGCCGCTTTTCGGGCTGTTCCCCGCGTTCATGTTCTGGCGCATCAAGAAGCTGCGCGAACGCGAAGAGGAAACCGCCGGGCACAGCAAGCAGGCGCCATCCCCAGCCCCGGTTCGCGTGCCCGCGCCGCGACCGGCCGCGGCTCCCGTCGAGGAAGACGACGAACTCGCCGCCTACAACCGTTACCTGCGCGAGCTCAACGCCCGCGACCAGCAGTCCTGAACGCCCGCGGAAGTGAGGACGCTCCCATGACGACCAGCACCGACGGTGCCGCCCCGACCCGCCAGTCGAAGGTGTCCGGCTCGCTGACCCGGTTCCGGGCCAGCGCGTACGTGACCGGCGTCGGCCTGCTCGCCCTGTGCGCCACCATGATCATCGAGTACGGCTTCGGCAACGCCACGCCCGCGCAGGTGTACTCGCCGATCCACGGCGTGCTCTACATGATCTACCTGGTGCTCACCATCGACCTCGCGATCAAGGCCCGCTGGTCGATCAAGAGCACCGTCCTGGTGCTGCTGGCCGGGTGCGTCCCGTTCGTGTCGTTCGTCGTCGAGCGCCGGGTGACCCACCGGGTGCAGGCCGGGCGCGACATCTTCTGAGCCCACGAAAAAAACCGCGGCGCCCGGAACGCTTCCGGGCGCCGCGGTTTTTTCGCAGCGGCAGGCGCGGGGTCAGGAGCCGAAGCCGACGCCGGTCAGCGACCGGACCTCCATCTCCGCGTGCTTGGCCGGATCGCTCTTCGCGCGGCCGACGAACGTGCCGATCGCGCCGCACAGGAACGACACCGGGATCGACACCAGGCCCGGGTTCTTCAGCGGGAACCAGTGGAAGTCGACGCCGGGGAAGATCGAGTCCGGGGCTCCGGACACGACCGGCGAGAACAGCACCAGCACGACGCAGGCGATGAGCCCGCCGTAAATGCTCCACAGCGTCCCGGTGGTGTTGAACCGCTTCCAGAACAGCGAGTACAGCAGGGTCGACAGGTTCGCCGACGCCGCCACCGCGAGCGCGAGCGCCACGAGGAACGCGATGTTCTGGCCGTTGGCGAGGATGCCGCCGACGATGGCGAACCCGCCGATCACGACCGCGGTCAGCCGGGCGACCCGGACCTCGTCCTCCGCGTCCGCCTTGCCGCGCTTGACGACGTTCGCGTAGACGTCGTGCGCGAAGGAGGCGGACGCGGTCAGCGTCAGCCCGGCCACCACGGCGAGGATCGTCGCGAACGCGACCGCCGAGATGACGCCGAGCAGCACCGTCCCGCCCACGTGCAGGGCCAGCAGCGGCGCGGCCGAGTTCTCGCCGCCGGGCGCGGCCTTGATCTCGTCCGGGCCGACGATCGCCGCCGCGCCGAAGCCGATCACCAGCGTGCACAGGTAGAACACGAACATGCACGCGGTCGCCCACACCACCGAACGGCGCGCCTCGCGGGCGTTCGGCACGGTGTAGAAGCGCATCAGCACGTGCGGCAGCGAGGCGACGCCGAGCACCAGCGCCAGCGACAGCGACACGAAGTCGAGCTTCGTGGTCCCGTTCTTGCCGTAGGAGCCGCCGGGGGAGAGCAGGTCCTTGCCCATCGGGCTGTGGTCGGCGGCCGCGCGCAGCAGGCTCGAGAAGTTGAAGCCGTACTTGCCCATCAGGAACACCGTGATCAGCGAGGCCGCGGTGAGCAGGATGGTGGCCTTGATGATCTGCACCCAGGTGGTGCCCTTCATGCCGCCGAGCAGCACGTAGGAGATCATCACCAGCCCGACCACGGTGATCACCAGCGCCTGGCCCCACTTGGAGTGCACGTCCAGCAGCAGCGCGACCAGCCCGCCCGCGCCCGCCATCTGCGCGAGCATGTAGAAGAAGGAGATCACCAGCGTCGACGTGGCCGACGCGGCGCGCACCGGGCGCTGTTTCATCCGGAAGCTGAGCACGTCGCCCATCGTGAAGCGGCCGGTGTTGCGCAGCAGCTCCGCGAGCAGCAGCAGGTCGACGAGCCACGCGACGAGGAAGCCGATCGAGTAGAGGAAGCCGTCGTAGCCGTTGATCGCGATCGCGCCGGCGATGCCGAGGAACGACGCCGCGGACAGGAAGTCGCCGGACAGCGCGACGCCGTTCTGCCGTCCGGTGAAGGCGCTGTCGGCGGTGTAGTAGCCCGACGTGGACGAGCGGCGGTTGCCCGCGCGGTAGACCACGTAGAGGGTGATCGCGACGAACAGCGCGAACACCCCGGTGTTGATCAACGGGTTGCTCGCCGAAGCTCCTTCGGCGAGCGAAGCGGTAGTCACTGAGGGGTTCCTTCCGGGACAGCGGCGGCCTTCGCGCGGATCTCGGCGGCGCGCGGGTCCATCTCGCGGTCGGCGAAGCGGACGTACAGCGCGGTGATGGCCGCGGTGGTGACGAACTGGCCGAGGCCGAGCAGCATGCCGACGTTGACCAGGCCGAAGACCGGCGTGCTCATGAACTCGCCCGCGTAGGCGGCGAGCACGACGTAGGCGAGGTACCAGACGAAGAACCCGATGCTCATCGGGAACACGAACCGGCGGAAGCGGCTGCGCAGCGAGCGGAACTCGGGGCTGCGCTGGATCTGCTCGTAGTCCGGGCCGCGCTTGCGGCGCCTGCCGCGCGGGGCGGAGCCGCCTCCTTCGCGGTCGAACAGCGCGGGCATCTGGCCGGTGTCCTCGGCGGCGGCCGGTCCGGTGGTGCGCGCGACGTTGTGCATGGCTGCCTCCGGCAACTTGCGCGGTGGATGGCGGCGGGCATCGTTCGAGAAAGCGCCCGGATCGCCCTTGCGGACTGGGAGGCGGCCATAGTAACGACGCCGCCGGAACGCGGAAAAAGCCGGTTCGCGGGGGCATCGGAAATTCCTTTTCGCCCGGGAAATAGCGCGAAACGGCGCGTCCGGGCAGATCACGGGCTGATCACTCGGAATAGTGAGCGCCGATGTCACGGGGAGTGTCCGGGTCCGGTCCGCGTTGCGGCAGACGGCGGAGTGACGGGCCGGGCAAGATCCACTACGGTGACCGGTCGTAGCCGCCGGGCGGGGCGGCCGCTCCGTTTCGGCGGGCAGGTCGCGGGCCGGGCGGGGATTCCCAGGCAGGGAAGGGAGGCTGGCAAAAATCACCGGGTCGGGCGGCGCGTCGCTGCATCTCCACAACATCGGGTTCAACTTCCGGGGGCGCCCACCCGATGGGGGCACGGAGCGTAGTCCCATCGAGGGGGTCGCTTACCCTGTGTGGGCTAATCGGGTGACGGCCGGACGCCGAGGCCGAGAGCGCCGGGTAACCGGAATTCCCGCGCCGGGCGCCCCGCGCCGAATCCGCGGCTCCGCGTTGCCGAGTTTCGACTATTTTCCCAGGTCAGCCCCCCGATGCGGAACGCAATAACGCAGGCGGCGATTGGTGTACGATTCTTTGGCCCCAGCCGCCCGCAGCGATCGATAGGCGCAGACAAGTTGATCTCGACCACCGCCGTGCAGTCCGCAAGTTGCGTCGTGCACGTGCATAGTCCCGGGAAGCCGATCGCCTCCCGGACCGGTGCCGGATCAGCACGGCCGTGCCCGCCCCCGGTCGGACGCGCGGGCAGGCGGACCGCGGGACTCCGCGCCGGGAGCGCGCTGCGCACCGGGAGCGGACGGAGCCGCGGGGACCGCCGACGGGCCGCCCCGACGCCGGACAGGGAGTCACTTTCGTGACCGTTGCAGGAGAAGGCCAAGTGCCTGTGGAGAAGCTGCTCGGCCGCCCGCCCAAGCGGCCGCGCTGGTCGTCGGGCTGGCGCGCGGCGTTGCGCTGGCGGGACTGGAGCCTGCCGGTCAAGCTGTCCGCGGTCACGATCGTCCCCATCGTGCTCGCGCTCGTCCTCGGCATCACCGCCATCGCGGGCCAGGTCTCGCGCTCGAGCGACTACCAGCGGATCGACCGGCTCGTCGCGCTGAGCACCCAGCTGCGCGCGCTCACCGACGGGCTGCAGCGCGAACGCACCCAGACCGCCGCCCAGCTGATCGCGGGCACCTCGGGCGTCACCCCGGAACTGAAGGCCGCCCGCGCGGCCACCGACGCCGCGGTCGCGCCGTTCACCGAGGCCGCCGCCCGGGTCGGGGCCGACGGTTCGAGCGTGTCCGGCGCGGTGAACTCGGCGACCGCGCAGGTCAACGAGATCGCGGTGATCCGCCAGCAGGTCGGGGCGGGCCTGCTGAACGCGGCCGAGGCCGTCGGCGACTACAACGCCGTCACCAGCGCGCTGATCGGAGCCGACACCGCGGTGTCGGCGGGCGCGAGCGCCGACGCGCTCGGCAGCACCCCGAGCGCGCTGCACGACCTCGAAGCGGCGAAGGAACAGGTGTCGGTCACCCAGTCCCTGGTGAGCTACGGCATCTCCGCGGGCACGCTGACCCCGCAACAGCTGAGCGACGTGCGCGACGCCGAACTGCGGTTCGACGACCGGGTCGCCGACTTCAACGCGGCCGCCACCGCTCCGCAGCGCCTCGACTTCGAGAGCACGATCAAGCCGGACACCTCCTACGACCGCAAGCGGATGCTCGGCACCGTGCTCGGCGGGCAGGGCGTCTCCACCGACGACGCGCTCAAGCGGCTCTCGGCGCAGGAGTGGAACAACGCCTCGAACGCGGTGACCTCGCAGCTGACCGAGGTCTCCGGCCGGATGAGCGCCGACCTCACCGCGGCGTCGTCCGCGCTGGTCGAGGACGCCGGGAGCAGCGCGGGCCTGCTGGCCGTGCTGCTGTTCGCGGCGCTCGCCGCGGCGGCCGCGGTCGTGTTCGTCATCGCCCGCCAGCTGCTGCGCTCGCTGAAGGTGCTGCGCCGCAGCGCGCTGGACGTCGCGGAGAAGGACCTGCCCGAGGCGGTCCGCAACATCCAGGAGGGCCGCGCGCAGAGCGTCGAGGTCGAACCGGTGCCGGTCCAGGTGCAGGACGAGGTCGGCGAGGTCGCGCGGGCGTTCGAGAAGGTGCACAGCCAGGCGCTGAAGCTGGCGACCGAACAGGCCGCGATGCGCGCCGGCTACTCCAGCGTGTTCGTCAACCTGTCGCGGCGCAGCCAGAGCCTCGTGCAGCGGCAGCTGCAGCTGATCGAGCGGCTGGAGCGCGACGAGGAGGACGCCGACCAGCTCGCCACGCTGTTCCAGCTCGACCACCTCGCCACCCGGATGCGGCGCAACAACGAGAACCTGATGGTCCTCTCCGGCGCCGAGCCGGGCCGCCGTTCCGGCCAGCCGGTCGCCACGCACGACGTGCTGCGCGCCGCGGTGTCGGAAATCGAGCAGTACCAACGGGTTTCGGTGCAGCACCCGCCCGCGGTGAAGATCGTCGGGTTCGCCGCGAGCGACGTCCAGCGGCTCATCGCGGAGCTGCTGGACAACGCGACCGCGTTCTCCGCGCCGGAAACCCAGGTGACGGTCGCGACGCGGCTCGCCGAGGACGGTTCGCTCAACGTCGACATCCTCGACAAGGGCATCGGCATGAACGAGTACGAGGTGGTGGAGGCCAACGGCAGGCTCACCGACTCGGGCTCGGTCGACCTCGCGACCTCGCGCCGGATGGGCCTGTTCGTGGTCGGCCGCCTCGCCGGCCGCCACCGCATCGGCGTTTCGCTGCACGGCGGCAAGGACATCGTCGGCGTGCGGGCCACCGTGGTGGTGCCGCCGGAACTGGTGATGACCGGACTGGCCACGACGCCGGGCGACCGCTCGGAACCCGGCGCGCTGCCCGGTCCCAAGGCGAGCCTCGCCGCCCCGCCCGCCGCGCCCGGCGGACTGCCGCGGCGCCAGCGTCCGGCCACCAACGGGTCGGCCGTGCCGGGTCTCGTCCCGCAGCAGGGCGGCAACTCCGAGGAAGCGCAGCGGTGGCCGTCGGCCGGCGACCTGGCCGGCTTCTCCGGGGACAAGGTCGCGCGTCCGCCGTCCGACCTCGAGGTGTCCGGCACCGCGCTGTTCAGCCCGATCCCGCGCGACGACGACGCGCCCGCCCCGCCGCCGCCCGCGCCGAAGCTGCCGCAGACCGTCGACGTCCCGCCGCCGCGTCCGGAGTCCGAACCGGAACCGGCCGCGGAAACCCGCGACGAGCGCGACGGCGAACTGCCCTCGGGCAAGGACCTGTTCTCCGCGGCCAACGCGACGACGCTGAGCGACTGGTGGAACCAGGCCGCGCAGCAGGTCCCGGAGGTCCCGCCGCCGTCCGCGGCCGAGACGACGATCGAGAACACGCCGATCTTCGACGAGATGCTGTCGGCCTGGTTCCGTTCGCCCGCGCAGCCTCCGCCCGCCGCCGCTCCGGCCGCGTCCGGCAAGGCCGCCGCGGAGCAGGAGGAGGACAAGGACCAGCAGCGCAACTGGGATTTCGCGAGCGACGAGAACTGGCGGACAGTGCAGGCGCTGTCCCAGGTGGAGCCGACCGCGTTCACCAAGTCGGGCCTGCCCCGGCGCCGCCGCGGCGAGCAGCTCATGCCGGGCAGCGCGACGCCGGAACCGGCGGCTCCCGCGGCCGAAACGCAGGGAAGCGACCTCCCGGTCCGCGACCCGGCGGACGTGCGCGGCCGGTTGAACAGCTTCCAGCGCGGCGTCACGCGCGGACGGCAGGAAGTCCGCGGGGCCGCATCGGAAACCGCTGGCGCGGCAACGGATTCCGCGGCCGCTTCGAGCGCCGCGACGTCGCCGGAACGGGCTCGCGCCCACGACGCGGCGCTCCGGCGGCGGCAGACGGTCGCCGGCGCGTTCGGCGTTCCCGCGGACCAGAACCGTCCGGGCGGGATGCCGCAGCGCACCCCGGGCGCGACGGACGCGCCCGCCGGGTTCGGCGAGCGGCCCGCCGACGCGGACTCGTCGAACGAGACGGCGCCCGTGCAGGCCGTGCCCCCGGCGTTCGACCCGGACGGCGGCTGGCCGCGCCAGGAACCGGCCGCGCGCACGGAACTGCCCGCGCCGCAACCGAATCGCACCGTCCGGCCGGACAAGCCGGACAGCCTGCCGACCCGCCGCAAGGGCGCGAGCAGCCTCCCGCCCGCCCCGCCGACCGCCGACCCGAACCAGGTCCCGGCCGCCGTGGCCGGACTCGAGGCCGCGGTGTCCGGCGCCGGGCAGACCGCCGCCGACCAGGTTTCGGCGAACGGGCAGACCGCGACGCCGGAGAAGACGGACAGCCCGGCTTCCGCGAACGGACAGGCAGCCGCTGCGTCCGCTTCGCAGGAGACCTCCTTGTGGGGCAAGCCCGCCGAGAACCCGGGCCCGGCTTCGCCGCTGACGACGTGGCGCGCCGCGCAGGCTCCGGCCGCCGCGCCGGGCCAGCCGACGGAGAACGCGGAGCAGGCTGGCCCGACGGCCGACCAGGCCCCGGCGGCTCCGGCATCCGCTTCGGCTTCGGCGCAGGGATTGGCCGGGGGACTGGCCGGGGGACTGGGCCAGACCCGGACGCCCGGACAGAACCTCCCGGGCCAGTCCGGAAGCCAAGGCCAGTCCGCGACGCAGGGCCAGTCCGGAAGCCAAAGCGCGTCCGCGACGCAGGGCCAGTCCACGACGCAGGGGCAAGGATTGTGGGGGCAGCCCGCGACGCAAGGACAGACCGGGTTGTGGGGTCAGCCGCTGGTGCCGGGACAGGCTCCGGCGCGGCAGTCCTCCGCCGGGCCGGACGCCCCGCAGGCCCCCTCGGCTCCGGCCGGTTCGGACGGTTCGGCGAGCCCCGCCACGACTCCCGCCGAAACCACCACTGAGTGGAACTTCGGTTCCGACGAGGGATGGCGGGCCGTCCAGTCGGTGTCCCAGTCGACACCCGCCTCGTTCACTTCGGCAGGATTGCCTCGGCGCCGTCGAGGAGAACAGCTTCTTCCCGGCAGCGCACCGCCGCCCGCCGGGTCGGCGAGCCCCCGTCCGTCCCGCGATGCGCACGACGTGCGCGGTCGCCTGAGCAGTTTCCAGCAGGGGATCCAGCGCGGCAGGCACCGCACCGCGCAGGCCGCTGAGAAGAACCACGAAACATTGGAGGGTGAATGACCTCGCCGAATGCGGCCCAGCCGCAGCAGAACCAGTTCGGCTGGCTGGTGAACGACTTCGCCGACCGCGTCCCGGGCGTCGCGCACGCGGTCGTCGTGTCGGCCGACGGTCTCCTGCTGACGGCCTCCAACCGGCTGCCGCTCGACCGCGCCGACCAGCTCGCCGCCGTGGCGTCCGGGCTCGTCAGCCTCACCCAGGGGGCCGCCCGCTGTTTCGAGGCGGGCGCGGTGCGCGAGACGGTGGTCGAGATGGAACTCGGCATCATGGTGCTGATGTCCATCAGCGACGGCTCCTGCCTGGCGATCCTCGCCGCGCCCAACTGCGACATCGGGCAGGTCGCCTACGAGATGACGATGCTCGTCGACCGCGTCGGCCAGATCCTGACCCCCGAGCTGCGCGCGCAGCTGCAGGGCGCCGGGGGCTCGCTGATCGGCGAACCGGTGGGATGATGGCGCGATGAGCCAGGGGTCCGGATTGTTCGGCGAAGAGCCCGGTGCCGGCGGCGAGCCCCCGCGCGGGGACGAGCCCGCCGCCGGGGACGACGGCACGTTCGCCGACGTCCTCAACGGGTTCAGCCTTGATTCGGGCCGCTCGCGCAGAAAACGGAAGAAGAGCGGCAAAGAAAAGAAGGAATCCCAGTCCCCAGTGCCGCCCGCCGCGGGAGCGCACGCGGCAGCGGACCCGCCGGCGGCACCCGTGCCGCCGGCCGACCAAGGAGATGGTGTGACCTCTCTCGTCTCTCCACCGGGCAGTACGGACTCCGACGGCCCCAGACCGGGCGGGCTCTTCGACCCGGGACCGCCGAGCGGCGAGTTCTCGATGCCGTCGGCGATCGTCCGGCCCGAGCGCCACGATCGGGTGGACCCGGCCGAGGAGACGTCGATCGTGCGCCCGTACGCTCTCACCGGCGGGCGCACCCGGGCGAACTACGCGCTCGAGCTGGAGACTCTGATCTCCACCAAGGACCATGTCGCCGCGGGGGGCTTCCCCCAGGCGGCGGCGGAGCAGATCGAGAGCATCTCGATCATGGAAGCGTGCCGGACCCCGCGTTCGGTGGCGGAGATCGCCGCGGTGCTGTCGGTGCCGCTGGGGGTGGCCAGGGTGCTGATCAGCGACGCGGCCGACGCCGGCCTCGTCACCGTGCACCGGACGATCTCGGGCCAGGACGGCGCCGAAGCACACTTGATGTTGATGGAAAGGGTTTTGAGTGGACTCCGTCGGCTTTAAGGCACCGCGGGAAACCGCGCCCCCGACCATGACATCGGCGAAGATCGTGGTGGCGGGCGGCTTCGGAGCGGGCAAGACGACCTTCGTGGGCTCGGTGTCGGAAATCGTTCCGCTCACCACCGAGGCGATGATGACCGACGCCAGCCGCGGCATCGACAACCTCGACCAGACCCCGTACAAGACGACCACCACGGTCGCGATGGACTTCGGCCGCGTCTCGCTCGACGCGGACCTGATCCTCTACCTGTTCGGCACGCCCGGCCAGCAGCGGTTCTGGTTCATGTGGGACGACCTGGTGCGCGGCGCGATCGGAGCGGTCGTGCTCGCCGACACCCGGCGGCTCGCGGACTCCTTCGCGCCGATCGACTTCTTCGAAGACCGCGGCCTGCCGTACATCGTCGGCGTGAACACCTTCGACGGCGTGCTGGAACACGACATCAATGATGTGCGCGAGGCCTTGTCGATCGACGCGAGCATCCCGATCGTCCGATGCGACGCCCGCGAGCGCGAATCGACCAAGCAGACGCTGATCACGCTGGTCGAATACGCGATGCGGCAGTGGATCGCGTTGCGGGCCGCGAAGGCCCACCAGTAATTTGCCGCCGGCTCCGCCGTCGCGGCGGATCGCCGTTGAGCCGGCGTCTGGAGGGGCAGCGCATCCGGCCTGGGGGCCGTGAGCACTGCCCCTCCAGACCCCGGCGCGATCCCGCGTCGGGGTCGAGGTGAGAGTCAGCGCTTCGTGCGGTAGCGGAGCAGGACGACCGTGCCGTCGAAGGTGCGGGTTTCGAGCAGTTCCAGTTCCGCGCGGTCGGCGCCCTCGGCGAAGGGGCGTTTGTCTCCGCCCAGGACTACCGGGTGGACGCAGACCAGGTACTCGTCGATGAGCCCGCGGCGGCCGAGTTCGGCGGCCAGGGCGTAGCCGCCCATCAGGACGATGTCGCCGTCCGCGGCTGCTTTGTGCTTGGCGACTTCCTCGGTCAGGTCCCCGCCGGCGATCCGGGTGTTCCAGGCGGCCGAGGTCAGGGTGCGGGAGAAGACCAGCTTCGGCTTCTTCCGCCACAGCGGCGCATAGGCCAGGTCGTGCGGATGGTCGGAAATGGACTCCGCGTCGGGCCAGTAGCCGGACATCATTTCCCATACTCGGCGGCCGTAGGCGAACATCGCGGCACGCTGCGAGAGTTCGTGCGAGTAGCCCGAGAGTTCCGGGCCCATGACGGGCCAGTCGAACTCTCCGGCGGGGCCTTCGACGCAGCCGTCCAGCGACGTGTGGACGAGATAGACCAGGTCGGCCATGGCGGGCTCGCTTCCGTGCGGGTTCGGGTCGCCAGGAGGTCGGAGCCGGTGCGGCCGACTGGACATCGTCGCCGGAGAAACTTTTTCAGCGGTCGCGAAGCACCCTTGAGAGCCGGGTCACTTCGGGCTCGGGTTTCCAATAGTAGGAAGTCCTAGTAAATTGGGAGGATGAGCGGCAGCGACCTGTACCGTCCCGCGAACCCGGTCCGGTTCGTCACGGCTTCCAGCTTGTTCGACGGCCACGACGCCTCGATCAACATCATGCGGCGGATCCTGCAGTCCCAGGGCGCGGAAGTGGTCCACCTTGGCCACAACCGTTCGGTCGACGAGGTGGCCACGGCCGCCATCGCCGAGGACGTCCAGGGGGTCGCCATCTCCGCCTACCAGGGCGGGCACGTCGAATACTTCAGCTACCTCGTCGAGCTGCTGAACGAGCGCGGCGCGGGGCACATCAAGGTGTTCGGCGGCGGCGGTGGCGTCATCGTGCGCGAGGAGATCGACCTGCTGCATTCGCGCGGCGTGGCGCGGATCTTCTCGCCGGAAGACGGCTACGAAATGGGCCTGCCGGGCATGATCAACCTGATGATCAAGGCCTGCGACAGCGACCTGTCCGCGCAGCCGCCCGCCTCGGTCGACAAGCTGCTGTCCGGCGACGTGCCGGCGCTCGCGCGGGTGATCACCCAGCTGCAGCGCGAAAACCTGCCGGAAGACTGGCTCGCCGCGATCACCGAGGCCGCCGGGCGGCGGCAGGTCCCGGTCCTGGGCATCACCGGCACCGGCGGTTCGGGCAAGTCCTCGCTGACCGACGAGCTGATCCGGCGTTTCCGGCTCGACCAGGAAGACAAGCTGCGCATCGCCGTGCTCGCGGTGGACCCGTCGCGGCGCAAGGGCGGCGGCGCGCTGCTCGGCGACCGGATCCGGATGAACTGCCTCGACGGTTCCCCGGTGTACTTCCGCTCGCTCGCCACCCGCACGACCAGCGGCGAGATCCCGGCCGGGCTGCGCGAGTCGATCCTGGCCTGCAAGGCGGCCGGGTTCGACCTGGTGATCGTGGAGACGCCGGGCATCGGCCAGGGCGACGCGGGCATCGTCGACTACGTGGACGAATCGCTGTACGTGATGACGCCGGAGTTCGGCGCCGCGTCGCAGCTGGAGAAGATCGACATGCTCGACTTCGCCGACGTGGTCGCGATCAACAAGTTCGAGCGCCGCGGCGCCGAGGACGCGCGTCGGGACGTCGCGCGCCAGCTGGTGCGCAACCGCGAGGCGTTCGGGTCCGCGCCGGAGGACATGCCGGTGTACGGCACGAGCGCGGCGAAGTTCAACGACGACGGCGTGACCGCGCTGTACCAGCACCTGCGCGACATGCTCGCCGAACGCGGGCTGTCGGTGTCCGCCGGTACGCTGCCGGAGGTTTCCGGCAAGGTCTCGACGGACGCCAGCACGATCATCCCGGGCAACCGGGCGCGCTACCTCGCGGAGATTTCCGAGACGGTGCGCGGATACCACGAGCAGACCGAGAAGCAGGTCGCCGCGGTACGCAAGCGCGAGCACCTGGCCGCGGCCAAGGCCGCACTGTCCGAAGTGGACGCCAACACGGACGCGCTGGACGGACTGCTCGCCGCCGCGGAGTCCGATGTGGACGGCGAGTCGACCAAGCTCCTCGAACGGTTCCGGGCGCTCGCCGAGGACTACCGGCAGGACGAGCTGGTGGTGAAGATCCGCGACAAGGAGCTGCGCACCCAGCTGTGGCGGGAAACGCTGTCCGGCAACCGGATCCCGCGCGTCGCGCTGCCGCGCTACAGCGAGTCCGGCGAGCTGCTTTCCTTCCTGCGCCGGGAAAACCTGCCCGGCTACTTCCCCTACACCGCGGGCGTGTTCCCGTTCAAGCGCGAGGGCGAGGACCCGGCGCGGATGTTCGCCGGCGAGGGCGACGCGTTTCGCACGAACCGCCGGTTCAAGCTGCTGTCGGCCGATTCCGAGGCCAAGCGGCTGTCGACGGCGTTCGACTCGGTCACGCTCTACGGCCACGACCCGGACACCCGCCCGGACATCTACGGCAAGGTCGGCACCTCCGGCGTCTCCATCGCGACGCTGGACGACATGAAGGCGCTCTACGACGGTTTCGACCTGACCGCGCCGAACACCTCGGTGTCGATGACGATCAACGGCCCCGCGCCGACGATCCTCGCGTTCTTCCTCAACACCGCGATCGACCAGAAGCTCGCCGCGTTCCGCGAGGAGCACGGACGCGAGCCGTCCGAGGCAGAGGTCGCGCAGCTGCGGGAATGGACGCTCAAGAACGTCCGCGGCACCGTGCAGGCGGACATCCTCAAGGAAGACCAGGGCCAGAACACCTGCATCTTCTCGACCGAGTTCAGCCTCCGGATGATGGCCGACATCCAGGAATGGTTCATCGAGCACGGAGTGCGCAACTTCTACTCGGTGTCGATCTCCGGCTACCACATCGCCGAGGCCGGGGCGAACCCGATCTCGCAGCTTGCCTTCACGCTCGCCAACGGGTTCACCTACGTGGAGTCGTACCTGGCGCGCGGCATGGACATCGACGATTTCGCGCCGAACCTGTCATTCTTCTTCTCCAACGGGATGGACGCGGAGTACTCGGTGCTCGGCCGGGTCGCGCGGCGGATCTGGGCGGTCGCGATGCGCGAGCGGTACGGCGCGAACGACCGGTCGCAGAAGCTCAAGTACCACGTGCAGACCTCCGGCCGGTCGCTGCACGCGCAGGAGATGAGCTTCAACGACATCCGCACCACGCTGCAGGCGCTGTGCGCGCTGTACGACAACGCGAACTCCTTGCACACCAACGCGTTCGACGAGGCGATCACCACGCCTTCGGAGTCCTCGGTGCGCCGCGCGATGGCCATCCAGATGATCATCAACAAGGAGTGGGGCCTGTCGAAGAACGAGAACCCGCTGCAGGGGTCGTTCATCATCGACGAGCTGACCGACCTGGTCGAGGAGGCCGTGCTCACCGAGTTCGACCGGATCTCCGAACGCGGCGGCGTGCTCGGCGCGATGGAGACCGGCTACCAGCGCGGCCGGATCCAGGACGAATCGCTGCTGTACGAACGCAAGAAGCACGACGGCTCGCTGCCGATCATCGGCGTGAACACCTTCCGCAACCCGAAGGCGGGCGAGGACGACGTCGAGGTGGAGCTGGCCCGCGCGACCGAGGACGAGAAGCAGTCCCAGCTGCGCCGGCTCGCCGAGTTCCAGCAGAGCCACCGCGAGGAGGCGCAGCAGGCGCTCAAGGCCCTGCGCGAGGCGGCCACCCGCGGCGGCAACCTGTTCGACGTGCTGATGGATGCCGCGCGGGTGTGCTCGCTGGGTCAGATCACTGAGGCGTTTTTCGAGGTGGGCGGCCAGTACCGGCGCAACGTCTGAGGCGTCACGCCCGGTCGGCGGCCAGCCGCCACACCGGGGCGAGGACCCGGCCCTGCTCGTCGACGTCCAGCGAGTCGAGCGCGGTCGGGTCCGGCGGTTCGCCTTCCCAAAGGGCGGCGACCGCGGCGAGCAGGCCCTCGCGGGTCATCGCGGTGGTGTAGACGGCCGGTTCGAGCACCCGGATCGTCCAGCCGTTGCCGACCGTTTCGCGCAGATTCTGTTCGGTGATCCGGTACGGGATCGGGAACGCCGCCGGCACCTGGTCGGAGAAGCAGAAGAGGTTCAGCCGCGCGCCGGGTTTGGTCGCGCGCACTAGCGCCGCCACGTACGCGTGCCGCTGCTCTTCGTCGAGACAGTGGTACAGCGCGCTGTCGAGGATTGCGTCGAAGCGGCCTTCGTATCCCTCGAGCCGGGTCGCGTCGGCCTGCGCGAAGGTGACGTCCAGACCGCGCTTCGCGGCCGTTTCGCGGGCTCGGGCGAGCGCGGTCGGCGCGCCGTCGAGACCGGTCACCCGGTGCCCGCGAGACGCGAGGAACATCGCGTTTTCGCCTAGCCCGCAACCGATGTCGAGCACTTCGCCGTGGAAGCCGCCCTCCGCTTCGAGCGCGACCACCGCGGGCTGCGGGCCGGCGATGTCCCACGGGATCTTCTCCCCGATCGGGGTCTTGCCTTGGTACATGTCCTCGAAGTCGACGTCCGTCACGTCCATCCGGAGCCTCCCTATTCAACGGGTGATGATTTAACGCTAGCGGACAGGGCCGGTGATCTGTCAACAGCCCGCGGGAATACCTGCCCGATCCGCGGAGTAGAAGGAGGCATGGATTTCGGGATCTCGACGTTCGTGACCGACGAAGGCATCCGGCCCGACGTGCTGGGCGAGGCAGCGGAGGAGCGCGGGTTCGCGTCGCTCTTCCTCGCGGAGCACTCGCACATCCCGGCGAGCCGCGAAACGCCCTACCCCAGCGGCGGCGAACTGCCGCGCGTCTACTACCGCACGCTCGACCCGTTCGTCGCGCTGACCGCGGCCGCGGTGAACACCTCGAACCTGCAGCTGGGCACCGGCGTCGCGCTGCTGATCCAGCGCGACGTCATCCACACCGCGAAGGAGGTGGCGTCGCTCGACCTGGTGTCGCGCGGACGCGTCGTCTTCGGCGTCGGCGCCGGCTGGAACCGGGAGGAAATGGTCAACCACGGCACCGATCCGAAGACCCGCGGCGCGCTGCTGAACGAGCAGATCCAGGTGCTCAAGCAGATCTGGACGCAGGAGCAGGCCGAGTTCCACGGCAAGCACTTCGACTTCGACCCGTTCTTCGCGTGGCCGAAGCCGGTGCAGACGCCGCATCCGCCGATCTACGTCGGCGGCGCGAGCGACGCGGCGCTGAAGCGGCTGGTCGAGCACGGCGACGGCTGGATTCCCAACCCCGCGGTGACGCCGGACGAGGTGCGCCGCGTGCGCCGGCATCTCGCGGACGCGGGGCGCGCGGACCTGCCGTCGACGCTCTTCGGCGGACCGGCCGACGCGGACGCGATCAAGCAGTACGCCGACGCCGGGCTGAACCAGTACGGGTTCATGCTGCCGACGCTGCCGGAGGCGGAAACGCTGGCGCTGCTGGACGAATACGCCCAGCTCGCCGCCGCTCACCGGGCGGAATAACGGGTGCTGAAGGGCCCCTCGATGCCTTCGAGGGGCCCTTCGCCGGCTGGGTCAGCGCGGCAGGCCGAGCACGCGTTCCGCGGCGGCGGACAGCAGGACTTGCGTGGTGCCGCCCGCGATGGACAGGCAGCGGGTGAGCAGAAACTCTTGCGCCGCCGGGGTTTCCGCGACCAGCTCCGGTGCGAGTTCGAGCGCGAACTCGGCCGTCTCCTGCCGATGCCGCACCCCGAGCAGTTTCGCCACCGAAGATTCCGCACCCGGGCCGAGGCCGTCCAGCCGTCGCAGTGTCGCGCGCAGATCGAGCACCGAACACGCGCTGCCCTGTCCGATCAACGCGCCGAGCCGGTCGCGGTCCACGTCCTCCGGCGCGGATTCCAGCAGCGCCTCCACGTTTTCGCCGACCGCCGAACCCCGGCCCAGCGCGACGCGTTCGTTCGCCAGCGTCGTGCGCGCCAGTTTCCAGCCCGCGCCGGGTTCGCCGACGACATCGGCGTCCGGGACGAACACGTCGTCCAGGAAAACCTCGTTGAACACGCTCCGCCCGGTGATCTCGCGCAGCGGGCGCGTGGTGATCCCGGCGGCGCGCATGTCGACCAGGAAGTACGTGATTCCCTTGTGTTTCGGGACGTCCGGGTCGGTGCGCGCGAGACAGATCGCCCAATCCGCCTGGTGGGCGAGCGACGTCCACACCTTCTGCCCGGTCAGCAGCCAGCCGCCGTCCGTCCGGCGCGCCACGGTGCGCAGCGAGGCGAGGTCCGAGCCCGCACCGGGCTCGCTGAACAGCTGACACCACGTGACCTCGCCGCGCAGCGTCGGTTTGGCGAAGCGTTCGCGCTGGTCGTCGGTGCCGTGCGCGAGGATGGTCGGCACCGCCCAGCCGCCGATCACCAGGTCCGGCCGTCGGACGTCCGCTTCGGCCAGCGCGGCGTCGATCCGCAGCTGCGTCGCCGCGTCCGCGCCCATTCCGTACGGCTGGGGCCAGTGCGGGGCGAGCAATCCGGAGTCCGCCAGCGCGGTGCGGCGGTTTTCTTCCGGCAGCGTGGCGATTTCCGCGACCAGCCGGGTGATCTCGGCGTCCTCGCCGACGTTGACCCCGAGCGTCCGCCGCTTTCCGGCCAACGCCAGGTCCGCAGCCCGCTTCCGCCATCGCGGAGAACCGCCGAGCCATTGCCGCAACGCCAACGCGCGGCGCAGGTACAGGTGTGCCTCGTGCTCCCAGGTGAACCCGATTCCGCCGAGCACCTGAATGCAGTCCTTCGCGTTCTCGACCGCGGCGTCCAATGCGACCGCGGCAGCGCTCGCGACGGCCAGCGGATCACCGACGGCCGAGGCTGCGTCCCAGGCCAGCGCTTCGGCCGCTTCGGTGCGGCACAACATCTCCGCGCAGAGGTGTTTCACCGCCTGGAAAGCGCCGATCACCTGGCCGAATTGCTCCCGGACCTTGGCGTATTCGACGGCGGTGGTCAGGCACCAGCGCGCCACGCCCGCGGCTTCCGCGACCGCGAGCGTCGCGGCGAGATCGCGGACGTCCGGCAGGTCCAGCACCTCGCCCTCCGCGGTGGCGCTGACCCGCCCCAGCGACCGGGAAAAGTCGAAGGGAGCCAACGGTTCCACCGCTGTTCCGGGCGGGACCAAGACGTACTGTCCGCCGCGCGGCACGAGCAGCCACGACTCAGCGTCCGCACCGGGTACGGTCGCCGATTCTTCGAGCTGCACCGCGACCCGCGCGGTGCCGTCGGCGATCTCGGCGGCGAGTTCCTTCGCGTGCTCCGCGAGCAGCAGCCCGGCCAGCGCGGTGCTCAGCAGCGGCCCCGGCACCAGCGCTTCCGCCGCGGCGGCGAGCCCCGCCGCGAGGTCGGCGACGGTCCCGTCCGCGCCGTTCACCGACGCGGGCAGCGCGATGCCGGCGAGGCCGAGCGCGGCGAACCCGTCCGGCAGACTGGCGCCCGCGGTTTCGGCCGCGCGCACGGCGGCGATCGGATCGTGTGCCGCCGCCCAGTCCCGCACGGCGGCGGCGAGCGCGGTTTGTTCCTCGGTGAGCGCGACCGGCATCGGTCTCCTCCTCGCGGGGTACAGAGCTACTGGCGAGTGTAGAACGTGTTACAGTTTTTCCGCCAGGCGGTCGCGAGTTGAACCTTTCTCCAGGGCAGGTACGCTTACCCGGAAACTGGAACGAGTTCCGTAAGGCAAAGGGGAATGGCGATGCCGGGGAAGGCGAAGGCGCCGGCGGCGAAAACGCGGGCGAACGGCCTCGGCGCGATGGGCGAGGAACTGGGCTCCGCGGCCCAGCGGGACCGCCGCCGCCGCATCATCGACGCGACGCTGGCGCTGGCCTCCAAGGGCGGCTACGACGCGGTGCAGATGCGCGCGGTAGCCGAGAAGGCCGACGTCGCGCTGGGCACGCTGTACCGGTATTTCCCGTCGAAGATTCACCTGCTCGTGTCGGGCCTGGCGCAGCAGTTCGAGGCGGCGCACGAGAAGATCCAGCGCAGCGCGATCCCCGGCGAAACGCCCGCCGAACGCCTGATGTTCGTCCTGGGCCGCAACACCCGCCTGATGCAGCGCGACCCGCATTTGACCGAGGCGATGGTGCGCGCGTTCATGTTCGCCGACACGTCCGCGGCCGCGGAGGTGGAACTGGTCGGCCGCCTGATGGAGGACATGTTCGCGAGCGCGATGGGCATCGACGACCCGACGGAGGCGGACCGCGACATCTTCCACGTGGTGGCCGACGTGTGGATGGCGAACCTGGTCGCCTGGGTGACCCGCCGCGCCTCCGCGGCGGACGTGGCCAGCCGCCTGGAACTTTCCGTCCACCTCCTGCTGGACAAGTAACCGCCCGCACGACCACCCCGCCACCGCCACCGCCCACCGCGAGCCCCCACCCACCCAAGCCGCGCACCAAAACCGCACCGCCGCACCCAAACAGCGAGGCACCCACCCCTCCCCCCGCCCCCGATACGAAGCCTCCCTGCGGTTCGGGGGTGCTTGTCAAGGCATCTTTCCCGCCTTGACAAGCACCCCCGAACCGTCAGCACAATCAAACTTCGGGGGCCCCACGCCACCCAACACCGGCAATGTCGCCCGCCAGGGCGACGAGCAGAATTGTCAGACCAACCAGCTACCGTGCGAGGGGTGGAGTTCGACCAGACCACCCAAGCCACCTACCTCCCCTCCGACCCCCCGCGCGAGGGAGTTCTGGCCCTGTGGGGCGACGAGATCGAGGGAGACACCCCGATCCAGCTCGTCCTGCCCGGCGGCGGGAAATTCGCCCGCACCGAGGTGGTCGCGCGGCTCGTGCCGCTGGCGAAGGCCATCCCGCGGCTGCTCGTGGTGCCGGACGAAACCAGCCCGGCGCTGGCGGCGTGGTCAGCGGTGGTCAACGCCGGGGTCAACCTCGTAGCGCGCGGACGGTTACGCCCAGCGGCCACTCCGAGCGGCCTAGCCACTTGGCGCGTAGGCCCGCTAGACGCAGCGGACGAGGAACTCCTGCGCGGCCTCGCCGCGGCGTTGCCCCCGGAAGCACACGCCCTCCCGCTTTCCGGCGTCAAACGCATCCGACTGCACTCGCCGGAATCGCTCGTTCGCGCAGTGTGGGACGCAGCAGCGGACGTGCTGGTGCGCAGCCCGGCGGCGGCCGTCGGATCCGGCGGGGCGGCGTTCGCGGAAGTGCAGCCGACGCTGCTGGACCCGGACGGCGCGGCCTGGCTCACCGAGTTGGAAGCCCGCCGCCCGGACGGCGCGCAACTGCTGTTGCGGATCGAAGCGACCGACGAGGAATTCTCCGGAGTCCTGGCCGTCCGGTCCACCCTCGAACCGAGTCTGGTCGTCGAAGCGGCCACGCTGTGGGACGCGCCCGAGGCGGTTCTGCACCGGCTGGGCGACCAGGTGGAAACGCAGCTTCTGCTCGGCCTGCGGCGAGGCGCGCGAGCCTGGCCGCCGCTGGGCCGGATCCTGTCCGAACCGGCGCCGACCACGCTGCCGCTGTCCGACGACGAGGTGGTCGACCTGCTCGGCACCGGTGCTCGCGACCTGGGCGGCGCGGGCATCGAAGTGCTGTGGCCCAAGGATCTTTTCGCCGGGGAAGTGCGGGCGAAGGCGAGCGTCACGCAGGCTCCGGCGAGCGAATCCGGTCCGGCGTTCCCGCTCAACGGCCTGCTGGAGTTCCGCTGGCGGCTCAGCCTCGGCGGCAGCGAACTCACCGACGAGGAGGTGGCGGCGCTCGCCGAGGCCAAGCGTCCGCTGGTCCGGCTGCGCGGGCAGTGGGTGAAGCTCGATCCCGCGCTGCTGGCGCGGATGCGGGCCCGGCGGTCGCGGCTCACCGGAGCCGAAGCGCTGGCCGCGGCGCTCACCGGTGAGCTGGAGGTCGACGGCGAACGCGTGGAGTTCGCGCCGCAGCCGGCGTTGTCCGGGCTCGCCGAACGCCTGCGGGAAAGGGAGCCCGCACCGGTCGAGGAACCGGCGGGGCTCACCGCCACTCTGCGGCCGTATCAACGCGCCGGGCTGGGCTGGCTCGTCGCGATGACCGACCTCGGCCTCGGCGCGTGTCTCGCCGACGATATGGGGCTGGGCAAGACAATCCAGCTCATCGCCCTGCACCTGCACCGCCGCGCGCTGGCCGCGGGTCCGACGCTCGTGTTGTGCCCGACTTCGCTGCTGGGCAACTGGGAACGCGAGTTCGGCAAGTTCGCGCCGGACGTTCCGGTGCGCCGGTTCCACGGCGGCGGACGGCATCTCGACGACCTGGCCCCGGACGAGGTCGTGCTCGCCACGTACGGGGTGCTGCGCCGCGACCGGGAGCTGCTGTCCGAAGTGGACTGGGGCATGGTCGCCGCGGACGAGGCGCAACACGTCAAGAACCCGTTGTCCGCCACGGCGAAAGAGCTGCGGCAAGTGCCCGCGGCAGCCCGCGTGGCGCTCACCGGCACGCCGGTGGAGAACCGGCTCACCGAACTGTGGTCGCTGCTCGACTGGACCACGCCGGGGCTGCTCGGCCCGCTGGAGAAGTTCCGCCGCACGGTGGCGCGGCCGATCGAACGGGACCGCGACGAGACGGTCACCGGACGGCTCGCCGCGACGGTCCGGCCGTTTCTGTTGCGCCGCCGCAAAACCGACCCGGACATCGCGCCGGAGCTGCCGCGGAAAACCGAGACCGACCGGTACGTCCCGCTCACCGCCGAGCAGACCACCCTGTACGAGGCGGTGGTGCGGGAGAACCTGGCGCAAATCCGGGAGGCGCAAGGGGTGCAGCGGCGCGGTCAGGTGCTGAAGCTGCTCACCGAACTCAAGCAGATCTGCAACCATCCGGCGCACTACCTCAAGGAAAGCGCCGGCGTGCTGAGCGGGCGGTCGGGCAAGCTCGCCGCGTTCGAGGAACTGCTGGACGTCATTCTCGACGAGGGCGAGAGCGTGCTGGTGTTCAGCCAGTACGTGCGGCTGTGCCGGTTGCTGGAGCGGAGGCTCGCCGAACGCGGGCTGCCGACGGCGCTGCTGTCCGGCGAGGTCGGGCCGAAGCAACGCGACGAGATGGTGGCCGCGTTCCAGTCCGGCGAGGTGCCGGTGTTCCTGTTGTCGCTCAAGGCGGGCGGCGTCGGGCTCAACCTCACCCAGGCCACGCACGTGATCCACTACGACCGGTGGTGGAACCCGGCGGTCGAGGACCAGGCCACCGACCGCGCGTACCGGATCGGGCAGGACCGGCCGGTGCAGGTGCACCGGCTGATCGCCGAGGGCACGCTCGAGGAACGCGTCGCCGCGGTGCTGGAAACCAAGCGCGGGCTGGCCGACGCGGTCGTCGGGGCGGGGGAGGACTGGATCACCGAGCTGTCCGACGACCAGCTCGCCGACCTCGTCCGGCTCGGGAGCGGCTGATGCCGCCGCGGCGGACGTTCGGGAGCCGGTGGTGGGGCCGGGCGTGGGTGGAAGCGCTGGAGCAGCGGGCGAAACTGGACCCGAACCGGCTGCCGCGCGGGCGGACGTACGCGCGCAAGGGCGTCGTGGACGAGCTGGCGGTCAGCGCGGGCGAGATCACGGCGTGGGTGCGGGGAAGCCGTCCGGAGCCGTACCGCGTCGCCATCCGGATGCGCGAGTTCAGCGCGCGGGAGTGGGAGAAGCTGCTCGACGTCGCCGGCCGCCGGCTCGGGCACGCCGCCGCGCTGCTCGACGGCGAACTGCCGGAGGAGCTGGCCGTCCAGGCGCGCGAGGCCGGGGCCGACCTGCTGCCCGGTCCCGGCGACCTGCGGCCGCGCTGTTCCTGTCCGGACAGCGCGAATCCGTGCAAGCACGTGGCGGCGGTGTACTACCTGGTCGCCGACGAGGTGGACGCCGATCCGTTCGTGCTGTTCACCCTGCGCGGCCGGGGCCGGGACGAGGTTTTGGCTCAGCTGCGCGAAATGCGGACCCCGAGCGCCCGCCAGGTTCGAGCCCCTGAAGTCGGCCTGACGCCGAAAAAGGCGTACTCGCGGCGGATCGCGCCGCTGCCGCCGTTGCCCGCCGTCCCCGGCGAACCCGGTCCGCCCGCGGTGCTCGACCTCGATCCGCCCGCCCGCACCGGCCTCACGTCCGCCGCCCTCGCCGCGCTGGCCGCCGACGCCGCGTCGCTCGCGCTCGACCTCCTGCACACGCGGGATGCCTTGGCGGACTTGACCTTTGCCGAGGACCTGGCCCGCCGCGCGGCCCGGCCGGGTACCGACGTGTTCGGGCTCGCCGAGGCCGCCGACGTCGCGCCGTCGGAGCTGATCGTGGCGGCGCAGGCGTGGCGGGAGGGCGGCCGGAGCGGGCTGGCGGTGCTGCGGGAGACGTGGAGTCCCGGCCCCGGCCCGATGGCGGCGGCGCGCGCGGAACTCGCGGAACTGCCGGGGGAGGTGAAGGTGTGGCGCAACCGGGTGACGGTCGGGCCGGTGCAGCTGCGCTACGGCCGGGACAGCCGGTGGTACCGGTTCGTGCGGGTCGCCGGGCAGTGGTGGCCGGACGGACCTCCGGCCGGGCAGCCGGTCGATCTCGCCTATCCCGCGGAGAGCTGATTCACTTACGCACAGTGAAACGAGACGGTCCGTCTCGTTTCGTGCTAGCTTGTGCGGCATGACGAGAACCTGGGTGATCACCGGCGCCAGTCGCGGACTGGGCCGGGCGTTGGCGCTGGCCGCCGCGGAAGCGGGCGACCGGGTGCTGGCGACCGTCCGCGCGCCGGGCAGTGCGCCGGAGCACCGGAACGTCGTCGAGCACGTGCTCGACGTGCGGGACCGGGCAGCCGCGCGGGAAACCGCGCAGCGGGCGGTGACCGAGCTGGGCGGACTGGACGTCGTGGTGAACAACGCCGGATACGGGCTGGTCGGCATGGCCGAGGAGGTAAGCGAGACCGAAGCGCGGGACATCCTGGAGACGAATCTGCTGGGCGCGTTGTGGCTGACCCAGGCGGCGCTGCCGGTGCTGCGGGAACAGCGGTCGGGGCACGTCGTGCAGATTTCCTCGGTCGGCGGTGCCGGTTCGGTGCCCGGCTTCGGGCTGTACAGCGCGAGCAAATGGGGTCTGGAGGGGATGAGCGAGGCGCTCGCGCAGGAGGTCGCGGAGTTCGGCGTGCGGGTGAGCATCGTCGAACCGGGCGGGATGGACACCGAATGGGCGACCGGCAGCATGCGGTTCGCCGCCCCGAACCCGGCGTACGACGGGCTGCGCGAGCGGATGTTCGGCACGGCGGCCGTGCCGTGGGCGGCCACCGGCACCGGCGGCGGCACCCCGCCCGCGGAGATCGCCGCGGAGATCCTGCGGCACGTCAACGACCCCGCCGACCAGCGGCTGCGCGTTCTGACCGGAGCCGATGCCCCCGGGATGGTCGCGACCGCGCTGTCGGGACGGCTGACGGATTACCGGCAGGACAAGCGTTTCGCCGACGCGGAGAGCTGACGTGGCCCGCGCCAGCACCCGGGCCCGCGTGCACGCCGCGGTGCTCTCGCTGGCCGCCGAATCCGGTTTCGGCGGCCTGACCATGGAGGGCATCGCGGCCCGCGCGGGCGCCGGGAAGCAAACGCTGTACCGCACGTGGTCCTCGCCCGCCGCGGTCCTGCTGGACGCGCTGCTGGAACAAACCCTCGACGCCTCCGGCGAAGTCGCCATCCCCGACACCGGCGACCTGCGGGCGGACCTGGAAACCTTGGTGCGCGGCATGATCGCGGAACTGACCGATCCGGCGACAGACCGCCTGCTCCGCGCTGTGACTGCGGAACTGCAAACCGATCCGGCTATCGGCGCCGAAGTCCTGGACCGCCTGCTGGGCCCGCAACTGCGCGCGCTCGCCGACCGCCTGGCCCGCACGGAGATCGAAGCCCCGGAGGACGGCGCGGAACTGCTGCTGGGCCCGGTTTTCCACCGCTGGCTCCTGCGCACCCGGCCGTTCACGGAGGACTGGCCGGCCGCGCACGTGGAGCGGGTGCTGCGCGCGGTGTCGTCCGGCGGCTAGTTTTGCGCAGTGCCAAGAAAGACAGCGCGATCCGATCCCGGCAGGTGGGCGCGGCAACGCCCGCTCATGCTCGGCCATTGCCAGGCTTGGAAAGCTGACCTCGAAGCTCTCGGCCCGGCGCGCGACGTGGTCGTGGAGCTGTCCCCGGAGTCCGCGCCGACCACTGGCTGGAACTGGTTTCTCGCCTTCGACATCGACGGCATCGAGTTCGAAGCGTTCGTCGCGGCCGATCTCTCCACGGCCGCCTTCGAAGACGTTCGGGGCGTCTTCGAAGACCACGTCAAGTTCGACGACATCCCGGATTACCTCGCCCGCCGATTGAAGCAGGCCAGGTCAGCTACCGCCTGACTCCGTCCCTCGAAGCTCCACGCAACACCCGCCGTCGCGAGGCGGGATCCGAGCCGTCGACACCCCTGGGACCTGCAGTCCTTCCACGACGCCGGTCAAGAAGCGGTCCGTCATTCCGCACACCAGGTCGGGCGCGCGCTTGGCCAGCGGCTGGAACGGGCAGTTGCGCAGTCGCAGGCAGACCGGTGTCTCGCGGTTCGGCTCGAATCCGTGCCGGGCCAGGACCGTGCTCGTCAGCGTCAGCCCGCGTTCGGTGCCGAGGCGGCCCGGCTTGGCACGTTCGCGTTCGGCCGCGCCTGCCGCGGAGCCGTGGCGTCCGGCCTCGCGCAGGGCGGCTTCCCGGGCCGGTTCGCCGGGAGCTGCCGACGCGACCGCGTCCACCAGGATCGCGGCCAGGACGTCCGGCTGCCGGGGCGGGATGGTGATCGCGAAGTCGGTCGCGGCGGGTTCGTAGACCTTCGGGGCGCGGCCCACTTTGCGCACGCCGCCGACGGTCTCGTAGCGGGCGCGCAGCAGCCCGGCCGTCACGAGTTTGTCCAGGTGGAACGCGGCCAGCTTGCGCGAAATGCCGACCGCGGCGGCCGCCTCCTCGCGCGTCACCGGGCGGCCGGCGTCGCGGATGAAGGCGTACATCCCCCGGCGCAGGTCCTCGTCCAGCGCCGCTACCGCGCGGATGGTCGCCAGGTCACTCGTCACACACCCACGATAACGCCCAGCGAGGTTCCCCGAACCCGCCACCTGGCTTGTTCACCTGGTCACATTGACTCCGCCGGACAATAAGACAAAGATTTATCGGCGAAACCCTGTCCCGCCGCCTCCCGAAGCCCGAGGATCGCCCATGCAGTCGTCCGGAACCGCCCTCCGCGTCGTCCACGAGCCCGTCCCCGGCTTCGACCTGGCCGCGGCCGAAAACGCGGCGGGGGACTTCCTGCGCGCGCTCGGCATCAGCCTCGACTCGGAAAGCCTGCGCGGCACCCCCGGCCGGATGGCCCGCGCGTACGCCGAGCTGTTCACACCGCGCTCGTTCGACCTCACCACGTTCCCCAACGACGAGGGCTACGACGAGCTGGTGCTGGCCCGCGACATCCCGGTCCGGTCGGTCTGCGAACACCACCTGCTGCCGTTCATCGGGGTCGCGCACGTCGGGTACCTGCCGGGCGAGCGGATCCTCGGACTGTCGAAGCTGGCGCGGGTCGTCGAACACTTCGCGTGCCGCCCGCAGGTGCAGGAACGGCTGACGAAGCAGATCGCGGGCTGGCTGGGCGACCAGCTGTCCCCGAAGGGCGTCGGCGTGGTGATCGAGGCCGAACACACCTGCATGACCCTGCGCGGCGTGCAGGCGACCGGCTCGTCCACGGTGACGTCCACGCTGATGGGGACGCTCCGGGAGGACGCGCGGTCGCGTCAGGAGTTCTTCTCGTTGACCGGCGTGAACGCCTGAGCGTAAGCCCAGTCCAGGAAGTGCTCCACCCCGCGCACCACGTGCGTGCTGCGGATGGAGGGGAACACGTCGAACGCGTGCTGCGCCCCGGCCAGTTCCGCGTACGCCACCGGATGGGCGGACTTGGCCCGCAACCGGGCGACGAACTCCCGTGCCTCCGCGACTGGCACCAGCGAATCGTGTTTGCCGTGGATCACGAAGAACGGCGGGGCGTCCTCGGCGATCCGGTCCAGCGGGGACGCGGCGAGGTAGTCGTCCAGCCGGTGTTCCGGTGCGAACACTCGCCGCGCCATCAGGCTTTCCAGCCGGTACCGGCTTTCCGCCTCGCCGGTCGACGCGGCGATGTCGTACACGCCGTAGTGCGGCACGCAGGCCTGCACGCTCGTGTCCGCCTCCTCGAACCCGGGCTGCAGCGCCGGGTCGTTCTGGCTCAGCGCGAGCAGCGCGGCCAGGTGCCCGCCCGCCGAACCGCCGGTCACCGCGACGAAGCGGGGGTCGCCGCCGTACTCGGCGATGTGCTCGCGGATCCAGGCGAGCGCTTGTTTGGCCGCGACGATGTGCGCGGGCCAGCGCGCGGCGGGGGAGAGCGGGTAGTTGATGGCCACGCAGACCCAGCCGCGGCGGGCGAGGTGGCGCATCAGCGGCAGGCCCTGCTGCTCCTTGTTGCCGATGGTCCACGCGCCGCCGTGGATCTGCAGCAGCACCGGCGCGTCGCGGACCTTCTCGCGTGGGCGGTAGACGTCCAGCAGGAAGCGTTTGCCGCCGGGGGCGTAGGCGACGTTGCGGTCGCGCACGACGTCCGGTTCGTGCATCCGGAACGGCATCAGCAGGCGTCCCCACGGCGTCGAGAAGTCCGACGGGTTCTCCAGCTGGTCCCGGTAGTCCTCGCCGAGCGCTTCGACGAGCGCGGCCTCGACCTCCAGCCGGGCCTTCAGCGACGTCCCGATGAGCGACGCGAAACCCGCCGCGGACAGCCCGGCCAGCGCCAGTCCGATCCGGTCGCTCGGGCGGCGCGCCCCGTGCCGCGCGACGTGCTGCACGGTGTCGGCCGCGGTGAGCGCGAGCAGGTGCGGCGCGAGTTCGCCGGTGAGCCAGCCGGCGAAGAACACCGGGATCGAGGTCGGCCGCGGTTTCGGCGGACGCAGGGCTAGTGCGGCGAGACCGAGCTGCGCCGCGCGGCGGGTCACGAAGTCCGGTTTCACCTGCCCGATGCTACCTCCGCCGAGCGCCGCCGCCAGGGTTCTGCCTTACGCTGGAACACATGCAGCGACTGAGCGGGCTGGACGCGAGCTTCCTCTACCTGGAGACGCCCTCGCAGGTCCTGCACGTCTGCGGCCTGCTCACCCTCGACGGCTCGACCATGCCCGGCGGCTACGCGTTCGGGGAGTTCAAGCGCCGCCTCGCCGAACGCGTCGCGGTGATCCCGGCGTTCCGCCGCAAACTCCACAATCCACTCTGGAACCTCAACCATCCGGTGTGGGTCGAGGACGAGGATTTCGACCTCGACAACCACGTGCACCGGATCGGCCTGCCCGCGCCGGGCGACGACCGCGAACTCGCCGAGCTGTGCGCGCACATCGCCGGGCAGCGGCTCGACCGGGCGCATCCGCTGTGGCAGTGCTACGTGATCGAGGGCCTGTCCGGCGGACGGCTGGCGGTGCTGCTGAAGATGCACCACGCGAGCGTCGACGGCGTCGGCGGGGCGAGCCTGATCGGCTACCTGGCCGGGCTCGAGCCCGACGCGCCGCTGCCGGAGCTGCCCGCCGAGGAACGCCACAACGACGGTCTCCCGACCCGGCTGCGGCTGCTGCGCGAGAGCGCCGATTCGCTGCTGCACCGGCCGTTCGAGGTCGCCCGGTTGCTGCCGGAGCTGCTCGAACTGGTCCCGCGGTGGCTCGGCAAGGCGTTGCGCGGCAAGGGGATGCCGGTGCCCTTCACCGCGCCGCGGACCTCGCTGAACGGCACCATCACCGGACACCGTTCGGTCGCGTTCGCGCAGCTGGACCTCGACGCGGTGAAGCAGGTGAAGAACGCTTTCGGCGTCACCGTGAACGACGTGGTGCTGGCGCTGGTCTCCGGTGCGCTGCGGCAATTCCTGCTCGGCCGTGGCGAGCTGCCGGGCGATCCGCTGGTCGCGACCGTTCCGGTGTCGGTGCACGAACGCACGGAACGCGATCGCGGCAGCAACCGCGTGTCCGCCTTTTTCGCTTCGCTGCCAACGCATCTGTCGGACCCGGCGGCGCGCGTGTTCTTTCTGGCCGAAGCGAACCGGCGGTCCAAGGACCACCATTACGACATCGACGCCGACATGCTCGCCGACTGGGCTCAATTCTCCCCGGCGACGGTCTTCGGGCTCGGCGTGCGCGCGTATTCGGCGCTGCGGCTGGCCGAACGCCATCCGGTGGTGCACAACCTGATCATTTCCAACGTTCCCGGCCCGCCGATGCCGCTGTACCTGCTGGGCGCGCGGATCACCGGGCTGTACCCGCTGGGGCCGGTGTTCCACGGGGCGGGGCTCAACATCACGGTGCTGTCGAACGACGGCAAGGTCGGGGTCGGGTTGCTGGGGGCCAAGGAATTGGTGAAGGATTTGTGGCCGCTGGCGGACGCGTTGCCGGAGGCGATGGACGAATTGAGCAAGGCCGCGCCGGTCTGATCCGGGGTCAGGAACAGGCCTGCCGCAGTTCTTCGAGGTCGGAGACCAGCTTCCGGTTCATGGCTTTCGCGGCTTCGAGGTCCCGGTTGTCGATGTCGGTCGCGATCACCCGGGCGTCGCTGGCGGCGTTCCGGATACTGACGCGCACCCGGCTGGTGTCGGCTTCGTCGGCGGCGTTGTCGAATTCGGCGCCGTAGCCGCGGAACTCCGCGGCCATCGCGCTGGCGTCGGACGTCCCGGCCAGGTTCGCGGTGATCGAGCGGATCACCCCGGCGGCCAGCCCGCATCCGGGGTCCGGGGCGGCCTTGGTCGTCGCCGGGTGCAGCGGTATCCGGGTGATCCTCGGTGCGTGCGGGATGGTGGTGGGGCTGGGTGACGGCGAGGCGGACTGCGCGGTCGTCTGCGGATGCACGGAATGGCGATCGAGCCAGGCTTTCAGCTCGTCCCAGTTGTGGATCCCGAACCAGGCCAGCAAGGCGAGGACCGCGGTCGCCACGCCAAGCCACTCCTTGACGTGCTTGGGGTCGCCGCCGGACGGCGTGCCGCCAGTGCTTTCAGACGTTTCAGACATCAGACCCCCCTTTTTTTCGGAGGTCTATTGTGGCAGATTTCGCATCTTTGGTCACCCTCCGTGTTGGCGAAGCCGTTTCTTCGCCGGGTGGGGGTCCGGTCCCGGCGGCGAGCACGACGGTGTCCGGCCCGCCGCGCAGCGTTCGCCGGGCGTCCAATGTGGACACTTTATCGGCGAGCTGTGCCAACGCGTCCGGCTCGTCGTGCAGCGCCTCGGCGGATACGACCGCCTAGGGGTAGAGGTGGCTGGCCGCCGTGGCCCGGCCGAGCCATGTGAGGTGGATCAGTTCGGGTCCGAAATCCTTGTCCAGGCAGAGGAGCGACGACGGCCTGGCTAGGCCGAGTCCGCGATCTCCGCCGCCCTCTCCTGCCCGCCGATCGCCGCCTGTACCGAAGTGCAAGCGGCCATCAGCGCGGCCGTGAACTGGTCCGCCGCGAAGACGCACGCGGTGTGCCCGGCCGGGATCTCGTACGTCGCGGCGTCGGCGATTCGCCGCGCCAGGCTGCGCTGGTGCGCCGGGGCGATGAAACCGTCCCGCGAAGTCACCACGACCGCTGTCGGCAGGGTGAGGGTGTGCAGCCACGGCGTCGAATCGAAGCGGCCGATCTCGTCGAGTGCGACCGCGATCGCCCATGGGCTCGTCGAGCGGAATTCCTCCAGCGCCCACCGGTGGTCCTCCAGCCGGGCGAGGCGTTCGCGGCGCGGTTCGCCGGGGACCAGGCCGATGCGGGCCTGGTCGCGCAGCAGGTGCAGGGTGCGGCCGAACAGGTCGAGCGCCACGCGCTGCCGGATGCCGCGGCGGAAGTTGCTCGCCGTCGAGCACAGGACCAGGCCGGTGACGCGGTCCGGGAACCGGTGCGCCGCCAGCTGGCCGACCATGCCGCCCATCGAGTAGCCCGCGACCAGGAATTCGCCGATGCCGAGCGCGTCCGCGACCGCGACCACGTCGTCCGCGCAGTCTTCGAGGCTGAACTCTTGCGAGCGGATGCCCTGGCCGTGCCAGCGCTGGTCGAACACCACCACGCGGTGGTTCGCCGACAGCCGCTTCAGCACGGGATACCAGGTGAGCAGCCCGGTGCAGGCGACCGAGTGCAGCAGAATCACCGCGGGCGCGTGCCGAGGGCCGACGTCGACCACGACGGTTTGGCCGCGGCCGGGGAGGGACAGCGGCTCCGGGTCGGGGGCGCCCGCGGTCGGCGGGATGGTCGCGAGCTTCCGGGTCGCTTGCCAGCCGACGTCGCCCAGCGCTGATTTGAGAACCTGTTCCGCACCCATGTCGGCGTGCCGCCCCTCTCCGCTCCACCGGTCGATCCACCGCCCGGCCCTGGGTCCCGGGGGTTGCCGAGTCAGCCCATTCCGGCTAAAAATAGAACGTGTTCCACCTAGGTGGAGGGAGACCGGAGTGGACTTCACCCCCGACGATACGCAGGGCGAGATCGCCTCGCTCGCCGCGCAAGTGCTCGGGAAGGCCGACGAACCCGCGGACCAGTGGCGAGCGCTGGCCGACGCGGGCCTGCTCGCGCTGCCCCTTCCCGCCGACCTCGGGGGTGACGGGCTCGGCGTGGACCATGTCGCCCCGGTGCTCACCGAGGTGGGACGGGCCGCGGCGGCCGTGCCCGCGTACGCCGTTCTGGCGCTCGGGATCCTGCCGATCGAGGCGCTCGGCACCCCGGCGCAGCGCGCTGAGTTCCTACCGCCCGCAGCGGCGGGGGAGACCATTCTCACTGCTGCCTTGCACGAGCCGTCCGCCCCGCTGACCGCCCTCCCGGGGACTACCGGTGTGGCGGCAGACGGCGCGTGGGAGGTGACTGGCGCCAAAACGCACGTGCCGTACGCGGCGGAGGCGGCAAGGATTCTCACGCCGATCGCGTTGCCCGGCGGCACCGGTGTCGCGCTGGTGGATCCGCGAGCGGACGGGGTCGAGGTGCGGCCCGCGTACAACGCGTCCGGGTCGCCCGAGTACACCGTGCGGTTCGAGGGCGCGCGGATCAGCGAGGCGGATTTCCTCCGGGACCGCACGGCAGGGCATGCGCTGCAGACGTTGCACCGCTACGCGTTGGCTGGCGCGCTCGCGCTTGGCGACGGACTGCTCGCCGGGGCGTTGGCGTTGACGGCCCAGCACGTCGGCGAGCGCACGCAGTTCGGCCGTCCACTCGCGACTTTCCAAGCCGTGGCACAGCAAATCGCGGACGTTTACGTCGCTTCCCGCACCGTGCATCTGGCCGCGGTGTCAGCGGTGTGGCGGCTGGCGTCCGGATTGGACGCGGACACCGAGCTGGACATCGCGGCGTACTGGCTGACCGAGGAAGCGCCGTCCGCGCTGGCTGTCTGCCACCACCTGCACGGCGGCGTCGGAGTCGACCGCACGTATCCGCTGCACCGGTATTCCTCGGCGGTGAAGGACCTCGGCCGCGCGGTCGGGGGAGCGGCGCACCGGCTCGGCCGGCTGGGCGAACGAGTGGCGGGATGAGCATGCACATCGAACTGACGGCCGCGCAACAGGAACTGCGGGCGCAGCTGCGCGAGTACTTCGCGGGCCTGCTGACCGCCGACGAGCGCCGAGCGTTGCTGCGGGAGCGGCACGGGCAGGTGTACCGCGATGTCGTGCGCCGGATGGGGCGGGACGGGAAGCTCGGCGTCGGCTGGCCCAAGGAGTACGGCGGCGGCGGTTTCGGCGAGATCGAACAGCACATCTTCGTCGACGAGGCCGCTCGGGCGGACGTCCAGCTGCCGTCGGTGACGTTGCAGACGGTCGGCCCGACGCTGCAGGCGTTCGGCACCGAGGAACAGAAAGCCCTTTTCCTGCCGAAGATTCTGGCGGGGGAAGTGCATTTCGCCATCGGGTACACCGAGCCGGAAGCCGGGACCGACCTCGCCTCGCTGCGCACGCGCGCGGTGCGCGACGGCGACGAGTACGTGGTCAACGGCCAGAAAATCTTCACCACCGGCGGCCACGACGCGGACTACGTCTGGCTCGCCGTGCGCACCGATCCGGACGCGCCGAAGCACAAGGGCATCTCGATCCTCATCGTGGACACCCGCGATCCCGGGTATTCGTGGACGCCGATCATCACCTGCGACGGCGCGCACCACGTCAACGCGACCTTCTACTCCGACGTCCGGGTTCCGGCGAACATGCTGGTGGGCGAGGAAAACCGCGGCTGGCGGCTGATCACGACGCAGCTCAACCACGAGCGCGTGATGCTCGGCCCGGCCGGGCGCATCGGCGGTCTGCACGACCGCGTGTGGGCGTGGGCGGCGGCGCGGCGGACCCCGGACGGCACGGCGCTGCTCGACCTTCCGGACGTGCGCGCGGTGCTGGCCGAAACGTTCGCGGTCGCGCGAGTCAACGAGCTGCTGAACTGGCAGGTCGCCGCGGCGGCGGAGCACGGGGCGGTCGAGATCGCCGACGCGTCGGCGACGAAGGTGTTCGCCTCCGAGCGGATCCAGCGGATCGGGCGGCTGCTGGAGGAGCTGGTCGGGCGGCACGGCGACCTCGCCGACCCGGACACCGCGGAACTCGCGGAATGGCTCGACGTGCTGGCGAAACGGAATCTGGTGCTGACGTTCGGCGGGGGCGTCAGCGAGATCCAGCGCGAACTGATCGCCTCCGCCGGACTGAAACTGCCGAGGGTGCCGCGATGACGATCGAGGAAGCCGCCGCGAAAATCGCCGCACAGGGCGAAAGCGCGCCGAGGTTCGCGCGCGATCCGGTGAACCAGGCGATGGTGCACAACTGGGTCGAGGCGATCGGCGACGCCAATCCGGTGTACACCGACGCGGAGTTCGCCGAGACGAGTGTCCACAAGGGACTTGTCGCGCCGCCGGCGATGGCGCAGGTGTGGACGATGCCGGGGCTGCACGGCGTGCGCGGGGACGACGATCCGCTCGGCCTGATCCTGAAGGTGCTGGACGACGCCGGGTTCACGTCCATCGTGGCCACCAACTCCGAACAGACCTATCACCGCTACCTGCGGCCGGGCGAGCACGTTTCGACCACGAACACCCTGGAGGACGTCACCGGACCGAAGCGCACCGCGCTCGGCGAGGGCTGGTTCGTGACCACTCGGACGAACTGGTACGTCGACGGGGAACTGGTGGCGGACATGGTGTTCCGCGTGCTGAAGTTCCGCCCGCGCGAGCCGGAACCGCCGCCGTCGCCGGTGCTGCGGCCGGTGATCAGCCACGACACCAAGTTCTTCTGGGACGGCCTGCGCGAGGGCGAACTGCGCATCCAGCGCTGGGGCGACGTGCTGCGGCATCCGCCCGGCCCGCTGCCGCCGGACGGTTCGCTAGACCCAGTTCCGGACTACGTTGTCGCAAGTGGACGCGGAACCGTCTACAGCTTCGTCGTGCACCACCATCCGGCGGTGCCGGGCAAGCGGCTGCCGTTCGTGGTCGCGCTGGTGGAGCTGGAGGAAGGTGTGCGGGTGATGGCCGAACTGCTCGACGCCGAACCGGACGAGGTCCACATCGGACTTCCGGTGACCGCCGCGTTCGTGCGCGTCGACGACGAATTGACCCTGCCCGCGTGGAAGGTGGCGCGATGACTGCCGCAGTCGGGACCGAACTGCCGCCGATGGTGCTCGAGGCGACGCCGACGTTCGTCATCAGCACTGCGCTGGCGACACGGGACTTCCAGGACGTGCACCACGACCGGGACGCCGCTGTCGCGCGCGGTTCGAAGGACATCTTCCTCAACATCCTTACTGACACTGGGCTCGTGCAGCGGTACGTGAGCGAGTGGGCCGGTCCGCAGGCGCTCATCCGCTCGATCAAGATCCGGCTCGGCGTACCGTGCTACGCCGGGGACACACTCACTTTCTCCGGCCGGGTCACCGCCCGCGCCGGAGCCGAGGTCGAACTGGAAGTGTCCGCAGTGGACAGTCTGGGCGCACACGTGACCGGCACGGTTTCGCTGACGCTGCCGGAGGAGGACGCATGACGTTCACCGGGACCACCGCCATCGCCGGGATCGGCGCGACGGAGTTCTCCAAGGATTCCGGGCGCAGCGAACTGCGGCTGGCGGCCGAATGCGTGAGCCACGCGCTGGCCGACGCCGGGCTGAAGCCGTCCGATGTGGACGGACTGGTGTCGTTCACCATGGACGGCAACGCGGAGATCGCGCTCGCTCGCGAACTGGGCATCCCGGAGCTGACGTTCTTCAGCCGCGTGCATTACGGCGGCGGCGCGGCGGCGGCGACCGTGCAGCAGGCGGCGATGGCGGTCGCGAGCGGGATCGCCGACGTCGTGGTGGCGTACCGGGCGTTCAACGAACGTTCCGGGATGCGGTTCGGCCGGGTGTCGGCGGCCGCGGCCCAGCAGGTGAACACGTCCGGAGTGGACAATGGGTTCCACTATCCAATGGGCATCGCGACCCCGGCCGCGACGGTGGCCATGGTCGCGCAGCGGTATCTGCACGAATACGGGGCGACCAGCGAGGATTTCGGCAAGATCGCGGTCGTCGACCGGGTGCACGCGGCGACCAATCCGAACGCCTGGTTCCACGGCAGGCCGATCACGCTGGAGGAGCACCAGGCTTCCCGCTGGGTCGCGGAACCGTTGCACCTGCTCGATTGCTGCCAGGAAAGCGACGGCGGCGTCGCGCTCGTGATCACCAGCCTCGAACGCGCGCGCGACCTCCGGCAGGCTCCGGTGGTGGTCTCGGCGGCGGCGCAGGGCAGCGGACCGGACCAGTATGTGATGACCAGCTACTACCGCGACGAACTCGCCGCGCTGCCGGAAATGGGCGTGGTAGGACGGCAGCTGTGGGCGCAGTCCGGGATCGGACCGTCCGATGTGGACGTCGCGGTGCTGTACGACCACTTCACCCCGTACGTGCTGATGCAGCTGGAGGAACTGGGTTTCTGCGGCCGCGGCGAGGCGAAGGACTTCATCGCGGGCGACACGCTGACCCTCGACGGGAAGCTGCCGCTCAACCCGCACGGCGGCCAGCTCGGCGAGGCCTACATCCACGGCATGAACGGCATCGCGGAGGCGGTCCGGCAGCTGCGCGGCACGGCGGCGAACCAGGTCGCGGACGCCGGCACCGCAGTGGTGACCGCGGGAACCGGCGTCCCGACGAGTGGTCTGGTGTTGACTCAGGCCCGCTGAGCGGTCTTCGGCACGTAGCGCATCGCCACGGCGCCGGAGGCGAACTCCCGCCTGCCCACGAGCGTGAGGTCGAGGTGTTCCGGCAGCCCGGCGAACAACGTCGGCCCGTGTCCCACGATCCGGGGGTGCACCACGAACTCGTACTCGTCGATCAGCCCCATCGAAGCCAGCGCGAGCGGCAGCCGCACGCCGCCGGTGTACAGCCCCTTGCCGGGCTGCTCTTTGAGCCGCAGCACCGCTTCCCGCAGGTCGCCGCGCACGAGTTCGGCGTTCCAGTCGACGCTCTCGAGCTTGCTGGACACGACGTACTTCTTCGCCGCGTCGATCGTGCGGGCGAACGGTTCCATCCAGTCCGGCCGTTCGACCGGCTGGTCGGACGCCCGCCACGCCTCTTCCATCATTGCGTAGATCACCCGGCCGAAGAGCAGCGCGTCGGCGCGGGCGATGATCTCGGTCGAGTACTGGTGCAGCTCCTCGTCCGGGGCGATGCCGGCGAGGTGGTCGACGCACCCGTCCAGGGTGACGTTGATGGAGTATCTCAGTGGGCGCATCGGCCAAGAGTAGCGGTTTGACCTGGGCTTGCCGGTGCGCGCATAGCCCTTGTGGGTCAACGCGGATCACCTCATTGCTGGCTGGTGTCCGCCGCCTCGGGCGTGTCACGGTGGTAAGGCCCGTGTGACGCAGCGTGTCCGAGGAGTGAGGTGCCGAGGTGACTGTCCCGCTGGCCTGGCTGTTCACCGCACTGTTCGCGTTGCTGGCGCTGCCGTGCGTGCTGCGCCTGGTGAAACTCGACTACGTGAGTCTCGGCCACCGGGTGCGCAACGGCGATCTCGCCGAACTGCTGCTGGTCGTGGCGATGGTCGCGATGCTGTCTCCGGTCGGCGGCCCGATCCCGGCGGCGGGCTGGCAGGCGGTGCTGGTGCTGACCGCGGGCTGGTTCGCCTGGTCCGCCTGGCGAGGCCGGGCCGAGGGGCACAGCTGCGCGCACCACGCGCTGTCCGCGGCCGCGATGCTGTACATGGTCACCGCGATGCCGCACGGCGGGATGGCGCACGGGCCGTGGCTCACGATGTCCACAATGGACTCCCGGCTGGCGTGGCCGGTGGTCGCGCTGGTGGCGGCGGCCTACTTCGCGGTGGACGCGGTCCGCTCGGGCGTGGTGGCGGTGCGGTCGCGCGGCACCATGATGCCGGGGCACGCCTCGCGCACGCTGTGCCGTGCCGCGATGGGCGCGGGCATGGGAGTCATGCTGCTCGCGGCGGTGTGAATCAGCCGATCCGCTGGACTTCGCCGTCCGGCGGGAGTTCGGCGAGCTTCGGCAGCGCGTCCGCCGGGTGCGCGGCAACCCATTCGCGAGCGGCGGCGACGTCCCGGCCCAGTGCGTCGATCAGCTCCTGCGACGAGCCGTAAGCCTGCTGGTTGCGCAGGTGCTTGCCGAGCCACACGGTGAGCCGCTCGCCGTACAGGTCGCCCTCGAAGTCGAGCAGGAAAGCCTCGACCAGCCGGTAGCCGTCGGCTCCGTAGTAGGTCGGGCGGCGGCCCACGGACACCGCGGCGGCCACGCGCGTGCCATCCGCGCGTTCCGCCCAGCCGGCCCACACTCCGTCGCCGAGTTCGCCGCGCTGGTCGCGCAGCGCGATGTTCGCGGTGGGGAAGCCCAGCTCGCGGCCGCGCTTGTCGCCCGGCTCGACTGGCCCGCGCACCACGAAGAAGGTGCCGTCTCGCTCGTCCGCCATGGGACAACCGTATAACGGTCCCGATGCTCAGCGGGGCGTGAGCACTGTGTCGGCCAGCACAGGCGCGTCGTCCCGCTCCGGGGCGGTGGTCGTGACCAGCAGCCGGCCGGTTTCGCGCCACACCCGCACGCGCAGGTTTTCGCCGGGGAACACGACCCCGGCGAACTTCGTCCCGAATGCCGAGACGCGCTCGGGATCGCCGTCGAGGACCGCGTCGACCACGGCCTTCGCCACCACGCCGTACGTGCACAGCCCGTGCAGGATCGGCCGGTCGAACCCGGCGGCCTTGGCGAACGCCGGGTCGGCGTGCAGCGGGTTGCGGTCGCCGCACAGCCGGTACAAAAGCGCCTGCTGGGGCAGCGTCGGCACGTCGAGCACGAGGTCCGGTTCGGTCTCCGGCCACTCGATCTTGTCCGACGGCCCGCGTTCGCCGCCGAAGCCGCCCTCGCCGCGGGCGAAGATGCTGGACCGGGCTGTCCACAGTGGAGCGCCGGACTCGTCGGCGACCTCGGTCTCCTGGACCAGCACCGCGGCCTTGCCCTTGTCGAAGACGTCGGCGATCCGGGTGCGCGCGAGTCCCTTGCCCTCGACCGGGATCGGCCGGTGCAGTTCGATCTCTTGCTTGCCGTGCAGCACCTTCGCCAGGTCGATGTCCACGCCGGGGAACTTCAGCGCGGGCGGGGTGAAGGTGCGGAGATTCGCCGCGACGGTGGCGAAGGTCGGCAGCACGCGCAGGTCGCGTTCGTAGGTGTAGCGCAGTTCGCGTTCGGCCACCGGATCCGCGCCCGCGCCGACCGCGAGGTGGTACAGCAGCACGTCGGACGGTGTCCAAGCGAAAGCGACCTCGCCGAGATCGGCTCCGATCGCGACCGCGGGGTCGATGGGCACGGGCTCTCCACTCACTCGTAGCTGACGGACACCTCGTCGGTCAACGGTACCGACTGGCAGGCCAGCACGATCCCGTCGGCGATGTCCTCGGCGTCCAGCACCTCGTTGTTCAGCATCTTCACTTCGCCGGAGACAATGCGGCACGCGCACGCGCTGCACTGGCCCTCTCGGCAGGAATACGGCGCGTCGAGACCTTCGGCGAGCAGGTGGTCGAGCAGCTTCCGCTGCCGCGGCCAGGTGAGCTGCCGGGTCTCGCCGTCGAGGTCGACGGTGAGCGCGGTGGTCTCGCCGCCGGTCTCCTCCTCGGGTTCGGGTTCGTCCGCGAAGGGATTTCCGGTGAGCGAGTGGAATTTCTCCACGTGCACGCGTTCCCGCGGCACACCTAGCTCGCGCAACGCGTCCTGTGCGGCGGCCATGAACGGAGCCGGGCCGCAGAGGAATGCTTCATGTCCCGAGTACGGCTTGGCGAGCGCTCGCAGCGCGGCGACAGTGGGCAAGCCCTGCAAGGTTTCCAGCCAGTGCACCACGGTGAGCCGGTCGCCGAACCGCTCGGCCAGTTCCCGCAATTCCGCGGCGAAGATGACCGACTGCTCGTCGCGGTTGGCGTAAACCAGCACCACCTGCCCGCTGCCCTTTTCCAGCGCGGACTTGAGAATCGACATCACCGGCGTGATCCCGCTGCCCGCGGCGAACAACAGGAAATCGGTGTCCAAAGAGGACGGGCAGAACACGCCGGACGGCCGCAGCACGTCGATCGTCGCGCCCGCCTTCAGTTCGTCGCAGACCCAATTCGAGCCGTACCCGTCGGCGGTTCGCTTGACCGTGACCTGCACCCGGCCCTCGTGCGGCGCGCTGGAAAGCGAATAGCACCGCGCGACGGAACCCGTCCGGTCGCTGGGAATCCGCAGCGTGAGGAATTGCCCGGGGGAGTAGGCGAACCGGTCGATATGTTCGTCCGGCACGGTGAACACGATGGACCTCGCGTCCGCGGTTTCCTCGATCACCTCGGCGACGGTGAGCGTGACGACGTCAGTCATCGCCCACCTGCCCGAAATCGCCGTCGCGCACCGCGCTGTCGATGCTGTCCGCGAGTTTCTCGCAGGTGTCCAGCAGCGCGGTGTTGCCGCCGGAAGCGGCGTGCGCGGCGAACACCGGACAGCTGGCCGCGGCGTCGGTGGTCCACTGGATGCTGGTGTGCTTCAGGCTGTTTTTCTTGACCAGCACACCGGTTCCGCAGCTGCGGCACTCGTGCGGCCGCAACCCGGACGTGAGGAATTCGGTGGCTTCGGCCGTCACACCCCAGCCTCCTCCGACGTGGCCGGCACAGCCGCCGCCTCGGCCTCCGCCCGCTGGCGCGCCAGGTTCTCCCGCACCTCGGCCGCCCACACTTCGTTCGCCTTCGTGGTGTCCACTTCGAACTCGAACCGGCGCGTCATGTCCTCGGTGACGTCCGCGGCGTCCACGTAGAACTGCTCGTACCAGCGGCGCAGCTGGTAGACCGGGCCGTCCTCCTCGCACAGCAGCGGATTGTCGATCTTGGTCTTGTTCTTCCAGATCTCCACGTCCTGCAGGAAGCCGACGCCGATGCCCTTGGCGAGCTTCGCCGCGATCTTGTCCGCGTGCTCGTCGGAAACGCCGGGCATCTTCTTGACCATGATGCCCCACTGCAGCACGAACGACGTCGGCGAAACCGGATAGTGGCAGTTGATCAGCACGTTCTCGATTTCGAAGCCCTGGAAGGAGTTCACCAGCCAGTTGATCATGTAGGACGGGCCGAAGTACGACGCCTCCGAGCGGAGCAGGTTTTCCTCGCCGCCGTAATTGGACGCCATGCCCACGTCCGGGCGGCCCTTGGTGTTGAGGTACTGGGTGGCGATGTGGCCTTCGAACACGTTCTTGAAATACGTCGGGAACGCGTAGTGGATGTAGAAGAAGTGCGCCATGTCCACCACGTTGTCGATGATCTCGCGGCAGTTGGCGTTCTCGATCAGGATCGAGTCCCAGGTCCAGTTGCTCCACTCGTCGCTGAACGCGCCCTCGACGCGCGGGATCACCACGTGCTCCGGCGGCGGGTTGCCCTCCGGGTCGTGCCAGACGAACAGCTGCTTGTTCTCCTCCAGCACCTGCCACGACCGGGTGCGCGCCCGCAGCGGGACCCGCTTGGCGTAGGGGATCGACTTGCACTTGCCGTCGCCGCCCCACCGCCAGTCGTGGAACGGGCAGGCGATCTCGTCGCCCTTCACCGAGCCCTGGGTCAGGTCGCCGCCCATGTGCCGGCAGTACCCGTCGAGCACGTTGAGCTTCCCGGCGGTGTCGGCGAACACGACGAGCTTCGTGCCGAACGCCTGCACCGCGTGCGGCTTGCCGTCTCGGAAACTGTCCGCGAGCCCGAGGCAGTGCCAGCCGCGGGCGTACCGCGCCGGGGGCGCCCCGGCGTCGATCGTGCGGATCTGCGATCCATCGGTCTTCGGCGTCACTGCCTGCCTCCCGTGCCGGTCTGATCTTCGTTCGCCAGCGCCTGTGCCGCAAGGTAGCCGAACACCATCGCCGGGCCGATGGTCGCGCCCGGCCCGGCGTAGGTCCGGCCCATCACCGGCGCGCTGGTGTTGCCCGCCGCGTAGAGGCCGGGCACGACCGTGCCGTCCTCGCGCAGGACGCGGGCGTTCTCGTCAATCCGCAGCCCGCCCTTGGTGCCCAGGTCGCCGGGCACCACGCGGACCGCGTAGTACGGGGCCTTGGCCAGTTCGCCGAGGCTCGGGTTGGGGCGGTTGCGCGGGTCGCCGTAGTAGTGGTCGTAGGCGCTGAGCCCGCGCTGGAAGTCCTCGTCGACGCCCTTGCGCGCGAAGCCGTTGAACCGGGTGACGGTCTGCTCCAGCGCGTCGGCGGGCACGTCGATCTTCTCGGCGAGCCCGGCCAGCGTCGCGGATTTCGCCACGATCCCGGCCTGGTACCAGCGCCCGGGCAGCGGCTGCCGCGGGCCGAGGCCGGTGAACAGGTAGCGATCGCGGTAGCGCTGGTCGAACACCAGCCACGCGGGGACGTGCTTGCCCGGGCCGTCGCCGTCGCCGTACATCGCGTGCACGGCCTCGACGTACGGCGCGGATTCGTTCACGAACCGCGTGCCCTGGGAGTCGACCATCAGGCAGCCGGGCCGCGAACGTTCGGCGAGCGCGAACCACGGACCGCCGGTGAGCGGGAACGACGGGCCCCACCAGGCGTCGTCCATCAGGTCGGTCGCCGCGCCGAGCTTGAGCCCGGCGTTGATGCCGTCGCCGGTGTTCGCCGCCGCGCCGACGGTCCATTCGGTGCCGATCGGGGCGCGCTGGTACTTGGTGCGCATCTCCTCGTTGTGCTCGAAGCCGCCGCAGGCCAGCACCACGCCACGCCGCGCGCGGAACAGCGTTTCGACCCCGTCGCGGCGGGCCACGATGCCAGTGACGACGTCGTTTTCCACCCGCAGGTCGACCAGCGGCGTGTCGAGCAGCACCTCGACGCCCGCGTCCCGCAGCCCCTTCCGGAGCCCGGCCGCAAGCGCTTGCCCCATCGACAGCAGCTGCTGTCCGCGGACGCGGCCGATCAGCCACTTCATCCCGAGCGCCAGCATCCGGGCGACTCCGCGCGGATGCCGGGCGATCAGGCTCAGCCAGCGATAGTCCGACTGGGTGATCGGCACGCCGAGCGGCGGCGCGCTGTACGGCGGTTCGAGCTTGGCCAGGTCGGCGCCGAGCAGCTTGCCGTCGAGCGGCTTCGGCTCGACCGACCGGCCACCGGGACGTCCGCCGGGCGCCTCCGGGTGGTAGTCGCTGTAGCCCGGCACCCACTTGAACTCCAGCGGCGTGTGCCGCGTGACGAATTCCAGCACTTCGGGGCCGTGGTCGAGGAAAGTCGTGCGCAGGCGCTCCGGCACGACGTCGCCGACGATCGACTCCAGGTACTGCCTCGCGCGTTCGGGTGGTTCTTCGATGCCCGCGGCGCGCAGCGCGTGGTTGCCGGGCAGCCAGACGCCCCCGCCGGAGCGGGCGGTCGAGCCGCCGAAGCAGGCCGCCTTTTCCAGCACCACCACGGAAAGCCCGCGATGGGCGGCGGCGAGCGCGGCGGTCATCCCGGCGGCGCCGCTTCCGGCCACCACCACGTCGTACTCGTCCGACATGCCACCTCACATGCAACGTGTTATCGGCTAAAGCTGGCCTGCTCGGGGCCACTTCCGTCACCATAGACGAGAACGTGTTCCAGTTCTAGGGTGGCGGACTATGGACGAGCTCGGGGCGGACGTCGTGATCATCGGAGCCGGCGCGGCCGGCGTGTGCGCGGCCATCGAAGCGGCCGACGCGGGCGCCAGCGTGCTCCTAGTGGACCGCTTTTCCGGCGGCGGGGCCAGTCGCGTGAGCGGCGGCGTGGTCTACGCCGGGGGAGGGACGCCGCAGCAACGCGCCGCGGGCGTCGACGACAGCGTGGACGCGATGTACGCGTACCTGCGGATGGAGACCGGCGACGTCGTGTCGGAACGGACTTTGCGGCGGTTCTGCGAGGAAAGCGTCGACATGGTGGCGTGGCTGGAGCGGCAGGGGGTGCCGTTCGAGGGAAGCATGTGCGACTACAAGACGTCGTATCCCAGCAACAAGCACTACCTGTACTACTCCGGCAGCGAACTGTCCGGCGGCTTCCGCGATGTCGCCAAGCCCGCGCCGCGCGGGCACCGGGTCAAGGGACCGGGCACGTCCGGGAAGCTGCTGATGAAGCAGTTGCTGGCGGCGGCCCGCGAGCGCGGGGTGCGGATGCTGCCGCAGACGCAGGCGCTGAATCTGATCACCGACGACTCCGGCACGGTGACCGGAGTGCTCACGCGCACCTTGCGGGATGCGCCATCCTGGGTGCGGGCGCGGCACGCGCGGCTCGCGGATTGGGCGGCGAAGCCGGGCATTTACGTGCCCGCGATGCGCCGGTCCCTGCATCAGCGGGTCGAGCGGATCGAACGCAAGCATGCGCGTGAGCTGCGGATTTCCGCGCGGCGAGGCGTCGTGCTGGCGGCGGGCGGCTTCATCGTGAACCGGGCGATGGTGCGCGAGCACGCGCCCGCGTATCGCGGCGGGCTCGACCTCGGGACCTCCGCCGACGACGGGTCCGGCATCCGGATGGGCGTGGAGGCCGGCGGCCGCACGGCGGAGTTGCACCGCGTGTCGGCGTGGCGGTTTCTCACGCCGCCGTCGGCGTTTCTCGGCGGGCTGCTGGTGGGCGCGGACGGACGGCGGATCATCGACGAATCCCGGTACGGCGCGGCGATCGGCGAGCGCATGATCGAGGAGCACGGCGGACGCGGCTGGCTGCTGGTCGACGCGCCGATCGTCGCCGAAGCCCGGCGAGACGGGCGAAAACAGGGCCAATGGTTCGCGACGCTGCAGCTGCGGTACCTGCTGGGCAAGGGCCGGGTGACCGGCGGGACCATCGAAGAAGTGGCCGCGCGCGCTGGAATCGACCCGGCGGGGCTGGCGGCGACCTATGCCGAGTACCAGCGTGGTCCGGACCCGGCGGGCAAACCGGCGGACTTCGCGCGCCCGCTGGACACGCCGCCGTACTCGCTGATCGACGTGTCGGTGAAACCCAATCTCGGCTACCCGTGCCCGATGCTGACGCTGGGCGGCCTGGTCGTGGACGAGGACACCGGCGCGGTGGCCGGCGTACGCGGGCTCTACGCTGCCGGGCGCACCGCGGTGGGAATCTGTTCCAGGTCGTACGTGAGCGGTCTTTCGCTGGCTGACTGCGTGTTTTCCGGTCGTCGGGCGGGGTTGCACGGCGCGCTCGGGGCGGACCGCGTCGACAAAAACGAGAACGTGTTCTAGTCTTGAGCGTGTCGAGCGAGAGAGGACGGCCGATGAGCGAGCTGGCTGCCGTGATCGCGGGGGTGCGCGACCTTCTTCCCGTGCTGCGGGAACGCGCACAGGAGACCGAGGACGCCCGTCGGATCCCCGCCGAATCAGTGAAAGCGCTGCAGGAGACCGGATTTTTCCGCCTGCTGCAACCGAAACCGTACGGCGGCTTCGAAGCCGACCCGGTCACCTTCTACACCGCGGTCAAGCTCATCGCGAGCGCCTGCGGGTCCACCGGCTGGGTCGCGTCGATTCTCGGCGTGCACCCGTGGCACGTCGCGTTGTTCGACGCCCGGGCCCAGGCGGACGTGTGGGGCGAGGACCACGACGTGCGGATTTCGTCGTCGTACGCGCCGATGGGCAAGGCGACCGTCGTCGAGGGCGGCTACCGGCTGTCCGGGCGATGGAGCTTCTCGTCCGGGAGCGACCACTGCACGTGGGTGCTGCTGGGCGGGCCAGCGTTCGCCGACGGCAAGCCGGTGGACTTCTGCACGTACCTCGTGCCGATTTCGGATTACTCCATTGTGGACGTCTGGGACACGGTCGGGCTGCGCGGCACTGGGTCCAACGACATCGTCGTAGAGGACGTGTTCGTGCCGAAGCACCGCGCGCTGAGCTTCATGGCGACGTCGAAGTGCAAGACGCCGGGGCAGGAAGTGAACCCCGGCCCGCTGTACCGGCTGCCGTACGGTTCCGTGCACCCGAGCACCATCACCGCGCCGATCATCGGGATGGCGCAAGGCGCGTACGACGCGCACGTGGAGCACCAGGGCAAGCGGGTGCGGGCGGCGTACGCGGGCGAACAGTCCAAAGAGGACCCGTTCTCCAAGGTGCGGATCGCCGAGGCGAGCAGCGAGATCGACGCGGCCTGGCTGCAGCTGACGCACAACATCGACGAGCTGTACCAGCTGGCCTGCAAGGGCGAGAAGCTGCCGTTCAGCACGCGGTTGCGGGTGCGCCGGGACCAGGTGCGCGGCACCGAACGGGCGATCTCCGCGATCGACCGGCTTTTCGAGAACTCCGGCGGCCGCGCGCTGCAGCGGGGCACGCCGATCCAGCGGTTCTGGCGCGACGCGCACGCGGGCCGGGTGCACGCGGCGAACGACGCGGAGCGCGCGTACGTCATGTTCGGCACCGGCGAATTCGGTTTGCCCGTCGAGAATGCGATGGTCTGATGGTGCCTGAAGGTTCCTATGTAGACACTGCGGGCGGGATTCGCCTGCACTACCACGAGTCTGGCGCGGAGAACGCCGAGACGGTGCTGTTGCTGCACGGCGGCGGTCCCGGTGCCTCGGCGTGGAGCAACTTCGGCCGGAACCTGCCGGTGTTCGGGAAGTCCTACCGCACGCTGGCGATCGACCAGCCCGGGTTCGGCCGGTCCGACAAGCCGACCGACCACCCGCAGTACTTCCGGCACAGCGCGGACGCGGTCGTCGGTCTGATGGACCGGCTGGGCATCGAAAAGGCGCACCTCGTCGGCAATTCGCTCGGCGCGGGCGCGGCGGTCCGGCTCGCCCTGAACCACCCCGGGCGCGCGGGACGGCTGGTGCTGATGGGCGCGGGCGGGCTGAGCGTCAACGTGTTCTCCCCGGACCCGACCGAGGGCGTGCGGCTGCTGTCCAAGTTCGCCGGTGATCCGACGCGGGAGCGGATGGAAGCCTTCCTCCGGATCATGGTGCACGACCAGGCTTTGGTCACCGACGAGCTGATCGACGAACGCTTCGAGATCGCGCGTTCGCCGGAGTCGCTCGCCGCGATGCGGGCGATGGGCAAATCGTTCAGCCTGCCGGACTCCTTCGAGGAAGGCATGTTGTGGCGCGAGGCTTACCGCCTGCGGCAACGGGTCTTGCTCGTCTGGGGCCGGGAGGACCGGGTCAACCCGCTCGACGGCGCTTTGCTGGCGTTGAAGACGATTCCGCGTGCGCAACTGCACGTGTTCGGCGGCTGCGGGCACTGGGCGCAGCTGGAGAAGTTCGACGAGTTCAACCGACTCGCCCTCGACTTCCTCGGGAGTTCGTGATGGCTATCCGTTCGCTGGGATATCTGCGCATCGAAGCCACGGACATGGACGCCTGGCGCGTCTACGGGCTGAAGGTGCTCGGCATGGTGGAGGGTTCGGGCACCGATCCGAACGCGCTCTACCTGCGCATGGACGATTTCCCGGCGCGATTGGTGATCGTGCCGGGGGAGAAGGACCGCTTGGCGCAGGCGGGCTGGGAAGCGGCCAACGCCGCGGAACTGGACGACGTCCGCGCCCGGCTCGACGCGGCTTCGGTGCCGTACAAGGAAGGCACGCCCGAGGAACTGGCGGACCGCCGGGTGGCGGAGCTGATCAGCTTCACCGATCCGTCCGGCAACACCCTGGAGGTGTTCCACGGGGTCGCGCTGCAGCACCGGCGGGTGGTGAGCCCGTACGGCCACCGGTTCGTCACCGGCGAGCAGGGCCTCGGCCACGTGGTTTTGTCGACTCACGACGACGAGGCCGCGCTGAGGTTCTACCGGGACGTGCTGGGCTTCCGGCTCCGCGACTCGATGCGGCTGCCGCCGCAGATGGTGGGCCGCCCGGCCGACGGCGACCCGGCGTGGCTGCGGTTCTTCGGCTGCAATCCGCGCCACCACAGCCTGGCGTTCCTGCCGATGCCGACGCCGAGCGGGATCGTGCACCTGATGGTGGAGGTCGAGGAGACCGACGACGTCGGGTTGTGCCTGGACCGAGCGAAACGCAAGAACGTCCCGATGTCGGCGACGCTCGGCCGGCACGTCAACGACCTGATGCTGTCGTTCTACATGAAGACCCCGGGCGGCTTCGACGTCGAGTTCGGCTGCGAGGGCCGGCAGGTCGAGGACGAGGCGTGGATCGCCCGCGAGAGCACCGCGGTTTCGTTGTGGGGACACGACTTCTCGGTAGGCGCACAATGACAGCGGCGGTTCCGGAGGCCGTGTCGGACCGGTTTCGCGAGGTGCTGGGCCACTTCTGCACCGGGGTGACCGTGGTGACCGGGTACGTCGAGGGCTCCTCTTCGCTGGCCGGTCCCGCCGGGCCGGTCGGGTTCGCCTGCCAGTCGTTCGCGGCGTTGTCGCTGGACCCGCCGCTGGTGCTGTTCTGCGTGGCCCGGACGTCGCGCACCTGGCCCGCGCTGGCCGCGGCGGGCACGTTCGCGGTGAACGTGCTCGCCGAGGACCAGCAGGCGGTCTGCGCCGAGTTCGGCCGCCGCGGCGGCGACAAGTTCTCCGGGGTCTCCTGGCGGCCCGCCCCGTCCGGCGCGCCGCTGCTGGACGGGGCCCTGACCTGGGTGGACTGCGCGGTGCAGGCGGTCCACCCGGCCGGGGACCACTACGTGGTGGTCGGCCGCGTGACCGCACTGGGCGAGACGTCCGACGCCCGCCCGCTGCTCTTCCACCGCGGCCGCTACACGGTCACCGAACCGGTGCCGGACGCCCTCACCGCGCTGATGCCCTGGCCCCGCCCGGACGACTGGCTCTGACTCCCTCGTGAGCGGCGATCACGGTTCTAACCGTGATCGCCACTCACGACGCCTACTTCCAGCGGAAGTGCACGAACACCCGCCCGAAGTTGTCTTTGTCCTTCTCTATGCGGTGGTAGAGCGCCTTCACGTCCTTGCGCTCCAGGAACCGCAGCACGTGCTTCTTCAGCTGCCCTGACCCCTTGCCCGGGATGATCTCCACGAGCGGCGCCTTCTTCGCGACCGCCTCGTCGATGACCGCGCGCAGCGCCCGGTCGATTTCCCCGCCGCGGTTGTAGATGTCGTGAAGATCGAGCTTGAGCTTCATGCCCTCCTTCCTACCGCACGCCCATATAGTCGACATCGACTACTCTTGCGCGTATAGTCGATCCTGACTAAGGAGCTGTGGTGAAGCGACGCGTGGTGGGGAATCCGCTCGGACTGGCCGTGCTGGCGGGCTTGCTCGAGGAGCCGATGCATCCGTACGAAATGGCACGGCGGTTCGTGGAGTACGGCAAGGAGCGGGATTTCAAGTACACCCGCAGCTCGCTGTACATGGTGGTCGGGCAGCTGGAGAAGGCCGGGTTCATCGCGGCGCAGGAGACCCTGCGCGATTCCGCGCGCCCGGAGCGGACCGTCTACGCCATCACGCCCACCGGCCGGCTCGAGCTGTTCGACTGGATGCGCGAACTCGTCGCCGAACCGGCCACGGAGTATCCGTTGTTCGGGGCGGCGCTGTCGTTGTTCGTGGTGCTGCCGGCGGACGAGGTGCACGAGTTGCTGCAGCAGCGGCTGGCCGCGCTCACCGCGATCGCCGACGACATCCGCGCGACCATCGAAGCCGGGCGCGAGCAGGGGCTCGCCTGGTGGTTCCTGGTCGAGGAGGACTACCGGCTGACGAAGGTCGAGGCGGAGCGCGGCTTCGTCGAACGGCTCGCCGAGTCGGTCGCCGGGGAGGACTACCGGCAGGCGTGGGAAACCTATTTCAAGGGGAGAACATGAACGTATTAGTGATCGGCGGCGGCATCGCCGGCGCGGCCACCGCGATGGCGTTGCAGCGAGCGGGCATCGACGCCACCGTGTACGAGGCTTATCCGAAGGCGGCGGACGGAGTGGGCAGCGCTTTGACGCTGGCTCCCAACGGCCGCAACGCTTTGCGGCAGATCGACGCCGACGCCGCGGTGGCCGCGGTCGGCATCGAGGTGCCCGGAATGGTGATGCAGAACCACAAAGGCCGGGCGGTCGGCAGATTCGACGGGCTGCCGGGCCTGCCGTCGAGCCTGTTGCTGCGCCGGGACCGGCTGTACCGGGCGCTGATGGACGAAGCGCGGAACCGGGGGATCGCGGTCGAATTCGGGAAACGCCTGGAGTCCGTTGAGGACAAGCCGGACCGGGTGAGTGCGCGCTTCGCGGACGGTTCGGTCGTTTCCGGAGACGTGCTGATCGGCGCGGACGGCATCCGGTCCGCGGTACGGTCTGCTTTGGACCCAGCGGCGCCCGCGCCGCGGTACACCGGATTGCTCGGCCTCGGTGGCTGGATTCGCAATCCCGGCCTGCCGGGCACCGGGATGTATCAGCATTTCGCCTTCGGCAAGCGCGCGTTCTTCGGCTATTTCATCGACGCGGACGAGATTCTCTGGTTCAGCAACGTCCCCGCCGCGGACCCGGCCGAGGCGAAGACCGCCTCGCCGGAGCACTGGCTTTCGGTCCTGCGGCAGCGGCACGCGGACGACGTCCCGGCGCGCGACATCATCGCGCTGCTGAAGCCGGAAGACGTGGGCCAGCCGGGAATCCTGGAAGACATCCCCACGGTGCGGACGTGGCATCGCGGCCGGGTCGTCCTGGTCGGCGACGCCGCGCATCCGACGTCGCCGAGTTCCGGACAAGGCGCGTCGCAGGCGGTCGAGAGTTCCCTCGAACTGGCCCGCGCCCTGCGAGACAACGCTGACGTGGCAACGGCTTTCGCACAGTATGAGACTGCCCGGCGGGAACGGGTGGAGCGGATCATCGCGCGGGCGGCGAAGATCAACAACGACAAGGCGGCGGGGCCGGTGGCGCGGATTATGCGTGACTTGCTGATGCCCCTGATGATGAAGACGGTGATGAATCCGGAGAAGGTTTTCGGGGACCTGCATCGTCACCGGATCGAGTTCGGGTCCGCTCCTGCCGCGGTCTAGCGGAGGCAGGCTAGCGCGGACCGGTGCCCGCTGGGGGCAGCCAGTCCGGATCGCGTGCAGCTGGGTCTGCTTCGGCGGATTGCCGCGGATCGTCGGTCGGATCCGCTCGTGCCGGCGTGGAGCAGCGCGGCCGGGTCAGCCCAGGGTCTGCCACCATCCGTCCACCGGCGGCGGGGCGGACGCGTCGATCCGCTGCCCGGGTTTCGGGATCGCGAGCGGGAGGTCGTTGGCCTTCGCCTCCCGCCACACCCGGTCCGCCGGATCCGACCAGGTGTGCATGGCCAGCGTGAACGTCGCCCAGTGCACCGGGACCAGCAGCCCGCCGCGCACGTCCAGATGGGCGGCGACGCCCTCCTCCGGCGTCATGTGGATGTCCGGCCAGTTCGGGGCATACGCGCCGACCTGGATCAGCGTCGCGTCGAACGGGCCGTATTTCGCGCCGATCTCGGCGAAACCCGGGAAGTACCCGGTGTCGCCGCTGTAGTAGACGCGATGCTCCGGACCGGCGATCACCCAAGAAGCCCACAGCGTGCTGTCGTTCGCGAGGCCGCGGCCGGAGAAATGCTGCGCCGGGGTGGCGACGAACCGGATCCCGGCCACGTGGGCGTCCTCGTGCCAGTCGAGTTCGACGATCCGCGCGGCCGGGACGTGCCACCGTTCGAGATGCGCGCCGACGCCGAGCGGCACGAGAAACGGCGCGTCGGTCAGCGAAATCAACGCTTGGACGGTGGGCAAGTCGAGGTGGTCGTAGTGGTCGTGGGAGATCACGATCGCATCCAGACGGCCCAGCTCCCGCAGCGAAACCGGCGGAGCGTGCAGCCGCCGCGGCCCAGCGAACGTCATGGGCGAAACCCGGTCTCCCCACACGGGATCGCACAGCACGCGGGCGCCGTCGATCTCCACCAGCGTGGACGCATGTCCGTACCAGGTAAGGAAAAGCCCGTCCGCGGACGCGGCGGCCGGAGAGGCGACCAGTGGGATCGCACCGCCCGGACGGCGACGGGCGCGGTCCTCGCCGAACAGGAACTCGCGCACGAGCGCACCGGGGGAGGCGGGCGTGGCGCGAGTGTGGGCGGCGTTGTGGAACACGCCGTCGGCGTACTGCGGAGACTGGCGCATCCGTTCCGCACGGGCTCCGGCGGCCTTCGCGCCGAAGGCCGCCGGAGTCAATGCTTCGAAGCTCATGCCACCGAGTCTACGAAGCGTTCCTGAGAGGAGCCCCAGCTTCGTGCAGGTGGCGCAGCGTCTGGCGGTAGGAAGAAACCAGACTGGTGCGCAGGTACGGGATGCCGATTTCGGCGCAATACGCCTCGACCATCGGCTGGGCGCGGCGCAGGTGCACCGACGGCATGCTCGGGAACAGATGGTGCTCGATCTGGTGGTTGAGGCCGCCGAGCAGGACGTCGATGACCGGGCCGCCCGCGACGTTCCGGGAGGTGAGGACCTGCTTGCGCAGGAAGTCCAGTTCCGGGCGGCCGGTCAGCGTCGGCATGCCCTTGTGGTTCGGCGCGAAGATCGACCCCATGTAGACGCCCCACAGTCCCTGGTGGACGGCGAAAAACAGCAGTGCGAGGCCCGGCGGGAGGACGAGGAACAACGCGGCGAGGTAGCCCGCGCAATGGATGAACAGCAGCGTCGCTTCGAGCCCGCGGCGGCGCAGGCCGGGGCGGGCGACGGCGCGGATGCCGGACCAGTGCAGGTTGAGGCCTTCGAGGGTGAGCAGCGGGAAGAACAGCAGCGCCTGGTGCCGTCCGACGAACCGGGGCAGGCCGCGTGCCTCGCGGGCCTGGCGCTGGGACCAGACGAGGATGTCCGGGTCGACGTCCGGGTCGAGTTCCTCGTGGTTCGGGTTGGCGTGGTGCCGGGTGTGCTTGTCCATCCACCACCCGTAGCTCATCCCGATGCCGAGGTTCCCGGCCAGCCGCCCGGCGATTTCCGCGGGACGGCGCGTGCGGAACACCTGCCGGTGCGCCAGGTCGTGCGAAAGCAGCGCGATCTGCCCGAACAGGAACGCCTGGAACGCGGCCACGGCGAGCTGCCACCACGAGTCGCCGAGCATCGCGAACGCGACCCAGCCTCCCGCGAACAGCACGGTCACGAGCGAGATTCGAGCGGTGTAGTAGCCGGGGCGGCGGTCGAGCAGACCGGCGTCGGTGATCCGGCGGCAGAGCCGGGCGAAGTCGCTTCCCGGCCGTGGGGGCGAGGGGAGGACGAGCTTTTCGGTGGTCACCAGGGCGAGTATTGCCGCGCCGCTCTCCCACGGGAAACCGGCAGACCCGACGGCCCGTGCTGGGGTTGCCCCCACCCCCGCCTGTGCTCCCTAGACGCCGCCCAGCTCAACCGCCTGCCGGACCCCCCCGAAACCCACCGCCGCAGCCGGAAATCTCACCGCCCCCACCCCCTCCGAACAGCCCACACCCCCCCGGCAAACGGCCCACCGCCCACTCACCCAGACGCCGATCCCCCCACCACTACGCCCCCCTCGCACCACTACGCCCCCTCACACCACTACGCCCCCTCGCACCGCTCTCACCAACTCAACCCCACCGCGGGATCGCGTCGGCGTGTGGAGGGACAGTGCGCACGGCCCCCAGGGCCGGGCGCACTGTCCCTCCACACGCCGACTTAAAGGCGATCCCGCCCGCGCCGACGAAGTCGGCGCCATCAAACACTGCCGAGAGCCCTACCTTCTGGCAGCGTGTTCCCATGCGTAGCTACTACCTCCCCCCGGTCCTCCCCGTAGTCGCTCTCGTTCTCATGCCGTTCCTCCCCTTCGTCAACTCCTCCGGCCTGTGGCTGGGACTTCCGAAGATGATGGTCTGGGGCGCGTTCTGGTGTCTGATGTTCACTCCGGCCTTGCTGTTGTCCGAACGGCTCATGTCCCGCAGCGGCGAGGAGGATTGACGATGATTCTCGCCTTCACTCTCGCCGGGATCGTGCTCATCGGCGTGCTCGGTTTCGTGGGCCGTCGTCGTCCGGCCGCGGATCTCGCGGAATGGACCGTCGGCGGCCGCAAGTTCGGTGCGCTCACCATGTGGTTTCTGCAGGCCGGCGAGGTCTTCACGACCTTCACCTTCCTCGGCATGGCCGGGCTGGCGTTCTCCGGCGGCGTCGCGGCGATGTACGCGCTGCCGTACGTGCCGATCGCCTACGTGGTCCTGTTTTTCCTCGCCAAGCGGATCTGGCGGATGGGCAAGGAACGCGGCTATCTGACGCAGGGCGATTTCCTCGAGGACCGGTATTCCAGCCGTGCGCTGGGCACGGTGTCGGCGATCCTCGGCGTCGTGTTCGTGCTGCCGTATCTGCAGTTGCAGATCACCGGGCTCGGGCTGATCGTCCGGCTGGTGACCGGCGACCACGCGTCCGGCACGCTCAGCATGATCGCGGGCAGCGTGCTGGTGGTCGCGTTCGTGCTGTGGGCCGGGCTGCGCGGGGTCGCGGCGACGTCGTATTTCAAGGACGCGATCATGCTCGTCGTGCTGGTGGTGCTGATCGTCGCGGTGCCCGCGCATTTCGCCGGCGGCGTGTCCGGGGTATTCCACAAGATCGACCAGCTGCATCCGGAGAAGCTGTTCGTGCACGCCGGGGCCAACGACCACACGTGGTTCATCACGAGCATGCTGGTCAGCGCGATCGGCGTCGGGCTGATGACGTTGCCGCACACGTGGCCGGCGCTGATGTCCGCGCGCGATCCGAAGGTGCTGCGCCGCAACTACACCTGGATGCCGGTGTACGAGCTGTGCCTGCTGCTGCCGATGATCATCGGGTTCGCGGCGATCCTGGTGGTGCCCAAGGGAAGCGACCCGAACGGCGTGCTGCTGACGTTGAGCAAGGAGGCGCTGCCGGGCTGGGTCACCGGGCTCGTGGTCGTCGCCGCGACCGCCACCGCGATGGTGCCCGCGGCGGGCATCCTGATCGGCATTTCCTCTTTGGTGGCCCGGAACATCACCCGGGTGCGCGGCGAGCGCAAGCAGTTCTGGATCAACCACGGGACGGTCGTGCTGGCCAGCGCGCTCGCCTTGGTGCTCGGCATCTTCCGGCCGGATCTGCTGGCGAACCTGCTGCTGCTCACCTATTCCGGGTCGGTGCAGCTGGCCCCGGCGAACCTGCTGGGTTTCCTGAAGAAGGTCCCGGTCGGCAAGGCCCCGGTGTTCGCCGGGCTGCTCGCGGGCGAGGTCGTGGTGGTCTGGCTGACCTTCGTGGACGCCAAGCTCGCCGGCACGGTGAACGTGGGGCTGGTCGGGCTTGCGGTTAACGTGGTCGTGCTCGCGATCGCGGCGCTGATCGAACGGGCCGTGACCCGGTCCGGAGACGTGGTGCAGACAGGAGAACCGGTATGACGCGGACCCTTTTCGCCGGCGGCACGGTGTTCGACGGGACGGGCGGCGAGCCCGCGCCCGCGGACGTCGTGGTCGAGGACGGCCGGATCGTCGAGGTCGGCACCGGCCTCGACGGCGACCGTGCGGTGGACTGCACCGGCGCGACGCTGCTGCCCGGGATGTTCGACTGCCACGTGCACGTCACGGTGTCCGACCTCGGGTTGCTGCAGCGGGTGCAGAAGCCGTTCTCGTACCAGTTCTACGAGGCGGCCCGGAACCTGTGGACCACGCTGAAACTCGGCATCACCACGGTGCGCGACGCCGCCGGGGCCGACCTCGGCATCAAGCAGGCGGTCGCGGACGGCCTGATTCCCGGTCCCCGCTTGGAAATCGCGATCGGCCTGATCAGCCCGACCGGCGGGCACGGCGACGGCTGGATGCCGTCCGGGCATTGCGTTCCGCTGTCGCTGCCGCACCCCGGCCGCCCGAGCGCGCTGGCCGACGGCCCCGACGAGATGCGCCGCGTCGCGCGCACCCTGTTGCGGGCCGGGGCCGACGTGCTGAAGGTCTGCACCACTGGCGGAGTGCTGTCGCCGCGGGACGATCCTCGGCATTCGCAGTTCACGCCGGAGGAACTGGACGTCCTGGTGGCCGAGGCGGCCATGCAGGGGCGGGCGGTGATGGCCCACGCGCAGGGCGCGGAGGGGGTCAAGAACGCGGTCCGCGCCGGGATCCGGTCGATCGAACACGGCATCTACCTCGACGACGAAGCGATCGAGCTGATGCTCGCGCGCGGCACCTGGCTCGTCCCGACGCTCGTGGCTCCGGTGAACGTCATCCGCGCGGCAGCGGCGGGCGCGGCGTTGCCGGACGCGGTGGTGCAGAAGGCGAAAGAGGTCGCGGAGGTGCATCTGGATTCGGTGCGCCGGGCAGTCGAGGCCGGGGTGCGGATCGCGATGGGCACCGACAGCGGCGTCGGCCCGCACGGGACGAACCTCGAAGAGCTGGAGCTGATGCGCTCGGCCGGGATGAGCCCGGCGGACGTGCTGGTCGCCGCCACGTCGTCGGCCGCGCGATTGCTGGGCAAGGACGCCGAACTGGGCCGGTTGGCACCCGGGCACCGCGCGGACCTCGTGGTCGTTTCGGGCGATGTGTACGATTTCCCGGCGTTGGCGGGGAACGTTCGGGAAGTGTGGCAGGACGGGACGCGCGCGGTTTAGGGCGGCGTTTTCGGGAGCACGGCATACTGGCCGCCGTGATCATGAAAACCGGGGAACGCCACGCGTCCTGGCTCGAGTTGTTCTTCGACCTGGTCGCGGTCGCCGGCGTCGCCCAGCTTTCGCACCTCGTGCGCGGAACGGCTTCCTGGAGCGACGCCGGCCTCTACGTCGTGTGCTTCCTCGCGTTCTGGACCGCGTGGATGTGCTTCACCGTGTACGGCAACGTCACCGGCGAAGCGGCCCGCACGATGCCGTTGCTGCTCGCGATGGCCGGGCTGGTTTTCATGGCCGGTTCGGTGCATGACCTCGGCGAGCACGCGCAGGGCTTCGCGATCTCTTACGTGGCGGTGCGCGCGCTCGCGAGCCGCGTGTGGGAGAGCCGGGAAAACCAGCGGATCATCGTCGAATGGCCGGTCGTGCACGCCGGGATGGGCGTGGTGCCGTGGTTTGTCTCGTTCTGGGTCGACGCGCCGTGGAAGTACGCGCTGTGGGCGCTGGGGCTGGCGATCGACCTGGTGGCGGGGCTGACCATGTCCGGCGACCAGGTCGCGGCGAAAGTGGCGGAGCGGGCCACCCAGTCGAAACGGCCGATGCCGGGACTGGCCTTCGCGCAGCTGGACCTCGCGCATTTCGGCGAGCGGCTGGGGCTTTTCACGATCATCGTGCTGGGCGAGGGCGTGCTGACGGTCACCGAGGCGATGACCGAGGTCCCGGACTGGGAATGGCCGCTGCTCGCGACCGTTCTCGGTGTTCTGGCGCTGCTCGCGGCTTTGTGGGGAGCGGCGTTGTTCCAGGGGTTCGGCGGGATTCCTTATCTCTCCCAGACCGCTTGGGGGCCGCGGGTTCTGCTGCCGGTGCACTGCCTGGTGGCCGGGTTGCTCGCGGCGCTGGCGGCCGGGTTCGGGGAGGCCGTGGAGTCGGTTTCGCACGGGCACCTCCCGGCGGGGACGCGGTGGTTGCTGTGCGGGTGCGTCGCGGCGTTCACCGCGGTGGGCGCGGTGGCGCGGGTGGCTTCCCGGAGGTGGAAGCCGTGGGCTTTCGTCGCGGTGCTCGCCGGAGCGGGAATTCCGGCAGTGCTGGGCTTTTTCGGCGAGGAGCTGACTCCGGCGCGGTTCCTGTGGTTGCTGGTGCTGGCGGTCGTCCCGGGGCTGGTGCGGGAGTTTCCGCGGCGTCGGCGGGGTGCCGTCGCGGCTGCGGAAGGGCCGTGAAGGACTCCTTGCGGCAAGCTGAGCCCGGGAATGATCAGGCGTTGGCGAGGAGTTCCTTCAGCGCGGCGGCGAATTTGGCCGGATTGCGTTGCGGGGCCAGGTGCGCGCCCGGCGTCTCGACGAACGGCAGTCCCAGTTCGAGCGCGAGGATCTTGGCGGGCTGGTAGTGGTACCAGCCGCGGCTGGCCTCCCCGGCGACCGGGATGATCTCGGTGTTCGTCCGGCGCAGCGCGCGCAGGTCCGGCAGGTAGTCGAAAAACGGGGTCAGCTCGCGGTCGAACAACCGGAACCAGTCGCTTTCGTTCGGCAGCCGCAGATGCGGCAGGTCCGGCAGGGCGGCGCCGGCGATCCCGTCAGCGAACCGCGTGACCGCGCCCATCAGATCACCCGAACGGGCCAACCGGACCTGCGCCGCGGCGGCCTCGAGAATCCCCGCGGCGTCCGGCATCAACTGGATCGCGGGCGGCTCGTGCGCGACGAACACGGCCACCCGGTCCGGATGCCGCGCGACGAGATCGAGCCCGATCAGCGCACCCGCGCTGGTGCCGAACATCGACACCGGCCCGCTCCCGCCGACGTGGTCGAGCACGGCGAGCGCGTCGTCCGCCTGCAGCGCCACCGGGACCGGCCCGGTCGTGGTGTCCGTGCTGGAGAAATGGCCGCGGCGGTCGTAGGCGATCACGGTGAAATCCGTGCGCAGAAGCTTGACCAGCGCCCGGAACGAGTCCGCCGCGCCGGTTCCGCCGGGGACCAGCAACAGCAGCGGTCCCTCGCCGGTCGTGCGGACGGCCAGTTCGCCGTCCTCGACCGGACAGCGACTCTCGGCAGTCTCCGCGATCATGCCGAGAGTCAAGCACAACCCGGGTCCCCCGATCGTTTCCGGGACGCCGGTTTTTGTCGGTGGCGGGTGCGAGACTGCGGGAATGACGAGTTGGGATGAGTTCAGTGCCGCCGCTCCGTCACTGGCCTCGCGCGTACGAGCCCGTTTCGCCGCCGCGGATTCGCACGTACTGGCCACGCTGCGCCGCGACGGTTCGCCCCGGGTGAGCGGTTCGGAGATCGACTTCCGCGACGGCGAGGCGTACGTCGGGTCGATGCTCGACGCGGTCAAGGCCCGCGACCTCCAGCGCGACGGCCGGTTCGCCCTGCACGCCTTCCCGGGGATCGAGGAGGACTGCGACGCGAAAATTGCCGGCCGCGCGGTGGAGGTCACCGATCCGGCGGAGGTCGCGCGGATTCAGGAGGGACAGGAGAGCCACCTGTTCCGGCTGGACCTGCGGGAGGCGGTGGTCACGTGGGTGGAGGACAACACGCTGTGGATCGAATCGTGGCATCCGGGGAGCTGGGTGCGCTTCGCGAGACCGGACAACGGGCCTGCGGTGCGGACGGAGCTGGAACTCGGGTGAGGCGAGGGGAGAGGTAGCGGACGGGGCGGAGGGCCGGGCGGCTTTCCGGAGTGTGCGGTGGGAGGAGTGCGGCAGGTCGGAGGGAGCGGCAGCCGACGGGAGAGCCAGGCAGCCCGCGGCGGGCGTGGTCGAGGCGGAGGGCCGGGCAGCCCGCGGCGGGCGTGGCCGAGGCGGAGGGCCGGGCGACTTTCCGGAGCGGGCGGCGGGGAGCGAGCGGCGGTGCAGGGAGGGTGCGCGGGGCTCGGAGGGAACGGTGGTGTCGGAGGGGGTGTGCGGGAGGCTCGGAGGGAACGGTGGTGTCGGAGGGGGTGTGCGGGAGGCTCGGAGGGAACGGTGGTGTCGGAGGGGGTGTGCGGGAGGCTCGGAGGAAGCGGTGGTGTCGGGGAGGGTGCGCGGCAGGCGAGGAGGAAGCGGCAGTGCCGGGAGGGAGCGCGGTAGGCGAGGAGGAAGCGGTGAAGTAGGAGAGGGCGCGCGGGAGGCCGGAGCGTGCGGTGGGCGCGGGGAGCGTCAGCGGCGGAGAGAGCGGCGGTGGACAGGAAGGAGCGCAAAGGAGCGTGGAGTGAACAGCGCGAGCGGCCCTAACCTGGGCTGATGAAACTCACGTCCACCGTGCTCGACGCGCCGGATCCTCGGGCGCTGGCCGAGTTCTACCGGGAACTGCTCGGGTGGCCGATCGGCACCGACGAGCCGGAATGGGTCACCTTGCGTCCGTCCGGCGGCGGGGCGGGGCTGTCGTTTCAGCTGGAGTCGCGGTACGTGCCTCCGGCGTGGCCCGCCGGTCCCGGGGAGCAGCAGATGCAGCTGCACCTCGACTTCGAGGTCGACGGGCGCGCGGCGCTGGAAGCCGCGGTCGCGAAGGCGGTCGCCGCCGGAGCGCGGGTGGCGGAGTTCCAGCCGCAACAGCTGGTGCGTGTATTGCTGGATCCGGCTGGGCATCCGTTCTGCTTCTGGACTGACGACCGGCCTTAGCACACGGCTTCAGTTCAAACCGGAGCGGCGCGGGGCGTAAGCGGTGCCCGGACATTGGCTTTCGGCCTCGTCCGGCGGTTCGGCGCGCGCGGCCGGAGGCACGGGAAGCGACGGCCGGAGAACGAACCGGGCGATGGCCGCGCTATCGAACCGGACGGCGGCCGCGCCATCGAACCGGGCGACGGCGCACCACCGAACCGGACGGCGGCCGCGCTATCGAACCGGGCGACGGCGCACCACCGAACCGGGCGGGGGCCGCGCCATCGAACCGGGCGGTGGCGCACCACCGATCCGGGCGATGGTCGCGCTATCGAACCGGGCGGCGGTCGCGCCATCGAACCGGACTCCCGCGAAACCCTCCTGCCGCAGCACAACCGGCACCAACCAGGCAAAAACCAGCCAGCCCAACCCACCCCCGACGCGGCCGTCAGCTCAGATCCGCTCCAGAATCGTCGCGGTCGCCATCGCCCCGCCGGCGCACATCGAGACCAGGGCCGTCGTCGCGTCGCGGCGTTCCAGTTCGTGCAGGGCGGTCGTCAACAGCCGCGCGCCGGTGCTCCCCACCGGGTGGCCCAGCGCGATCGCGCCGCCGTTGACGTTCACCCGCGACTCGTCCGGATTGTGCATGCGCTGCCACGAAAGCACGACCGACGCGAAGGCCTCGTTCACCTCGAACAAATCGATGTCGCCGATCTTCATCCCGGCCGCGTCGAGGACCCGCGTCGTAGCCTGGACCGGGCCGTCCAGGTGGTAGTACGGCTCGGCGCCGACCAGGGCTTGCCGCCGGATCCGGGCGCGCGGGCGCAGGCCCAGCGAGCGGGCCAGCGACGCGTCCATGAGCAGCACCGCCGCGGCGCCGTCGGAGATCTGGGACGACGAGCCCGCCGTGTGGATTCCGTCCGGCACCACCGGCTTCAACCGCGCCAGACCCTCCATTGTGGTCTCCCGCAGGCCCTGATCCCGGTCCACCACACCGGCTTCCGTCTGGACCGGCACGATCTCCCGGGAGAAATGCCCGGCTGCCCACGCGGCCGCGGCGTTGGCTTGCGACCGCACGCCGAAGGCGTCGACGTCCTCGCGCGTGATGCCTCGCCGGATCGCGATCCGTTCCGCCGCACCGTATTGGTCCGGCATGTCGATCGACCACGCGTCCGGTTTGGGGGAGCCGACGCCCTCGCCGCGGTTCGCGCCCAGCGGCACCCGGCTCATCGCCTCCGCGCCGCACGCCACGCCGACGCTGATCGCGTCCGCCGCGATCAAGCCGGCGACCAGGTGCGCGGCCTGCTGCGCCGAACCGCATTGCGCGTCGATCGTCGTGGCGCCGGTCGATTCCGGCAGGCCCGCGTGCAGCCACGCGGTGCGGGTCAGGTTGCCGCACTGCTCGCCCGCCTGCGTGACCGCCCCGCCGATCACCTGCTCCACCTCGGCCGGATCGATGCCCGCCCGTTCGACCACCCCGCGCACCGCCGCGCCCAGCAGTTCGGCCGCGTGCAGGCCGGACAGCCAGCCGCCGCGCTTGCCGATCGGCGTGCGTGCCGCGGCCACGATCACCGGTTCGCCCACGAGTGTCCCCTTCCGAAGCTCCGTCGCTCGCAAAACTAGAACACGTTCCTGTTAATGACAAGCAGCCGCACGACAGCGCGGAAGACGATCACGTCCCGCTGAGCAAGCGCTCACCTGCACGGATTGGTTCTGGAACGGTAAAGTAAACAGGTTTCACTCACGGTGGTTCCGTTGGTTAACACCGTATGCTCTACTGGGGTCATAGAACGCGTTGCAGTTGGGTATCACCGCCGATCCCGCGCAGGAGGCCAAGCCGTGGCAGCCCCGCTTTTGCCCGCCGGTTTCGACTTCACCGATCCGGACCTCTACGCCAGTCGGCTGCCCCTGGAGGAGTTCGCCGAACTCCGCCGCACGGCGCCCGTCTGGTGGAACCCGCAGCCCCACAACACCGCCGGATTCGGCGACGACGGCTACTGGGTCGTCACGCGCCACGCCGACGTCAAGGCGGTCTCGCGCGACAGCGAGCTCTACTCGTCGAGGGAAAAGACCGCGATCATCCGGTTCGACGACCAGATGACCGCCGAGGGCCTCGACGCCAACCGGCTCGTCCTGCTGAACATGGACGCGCCGCAGCACACCAAGCTCCGCCGCATCGTGTCGAAGGGCTTCACCCCGCGCTCGATCGCGAAGCTCGAGGACACCTTGCGCGACCGCGCCGAGCGGATCGTGTCCGAGGCGAAGAAGAAGGGCTCCGGGGACTTCGTCACCGACGTCGCGTGCGAGCTGCCGCTGCAGGCGATCGCCGAGCTGATCGGCGTGCCGCAGGAGGACCGGCTCAAGATCTTCGACTGGTCCAACCAGATGATCGCCTACGACGACCCGGAATACGACCTCGAGCCGATCGCCGCGTCGGCGGAACTCGTCGGCTACGCCTGGAACATGGCCGAGGACCGCCGCCGCTGCCCGATGGACGACATCGTCACGAAGCTCGTCCAGGCCGACGTCGACGGCGAATCGCTCGGCTCCGACGAGTTCGGCTTCTTCGTGATCCTGCTGGCCGTCGCGGGCAACGAAACCACCCGCAACGCGATCACGCACGGCATGAAGGCGTTCCTGGACCACCCGGAGCAGTGGGAGATCTTCAAGGAACAGCGCCCGAAGACCGCGCCGGACGAGATCGTCCGCTGGGCGACGCCGGTCGTCGCGTTCCAGCGCACCGCCACCCGCGACACCGAACTCGGCGGCGCGCAGATCCGCAAGGGCGACCGCGTCGGGATGTTCTACAGCTCGGCCAACTTCGACCCCGACGTCTTCGACGAGCCCGGCAAGTTCGACATCCTGCGCGAGGACAACCCGCACGTCGGCTTCGGCGGCACCGGTTCGCACTACTGCATCGGCGCGAACCTGGCCCGGCTGGAGATCGACCTGATCTTCAACGCGATCGCCGACGTGATGCCGGGCATCACCGAGGTCTCCGCGCCCGAGCGGCTGCGTTCCAGCTGGCTCAACGGGATCAAGCACTACCAGGTCCGCTACGCCTGAGCAGGCGAAACGCCCGGGCGGACCGGCTGCCCGGCAAGGAACGCGACGCACCGGCATGATGGCCCCGTGCGCACGACGGTGGACGTGGAATTCGGCGTCCGGGTGACGAAACCCGGTCTCGCCGCGATCTCGGTCGCCGCCGTGCGCGCGGACGCCGGCGAACTCACCGTGTCCGACGCCGGTTCCGCGCGCACCGCCGAGTTCGAACACGGCACCCGCGCGGAGGTCTACGACCTCGCCGAGGGCGAGCATCGCGTCACCTATCACGGCGAACGCGTGCTGCATCGCGGCAACGCCGAACCCGTCACGCTCGCCGACATCGCGCGGTACACGCGGCCCAGCCGGTACTGCCCGTCCGACCGGATGGGCGGTCTGCTGCCGCCGGGCATCGGGGACCTGACCGGCGCGCGGGCGCGAGTGCAGGCGATTGTCGACCACGTACACCGCAGGCTCGCGTACGTCGTCGGCTCCGGCGGCCCCACCTGCGACGCCATCGACACGCTCCTCGCCGGCGAAGGCGTCTGTCGCGACTTCGCGCACGTATGCGTCGCACTGTGCCGACTCGTGGATGTCCCCGCGCGCTACACCTCGGTGTACGCCCCGGGTTTGCAGCCGATGGACTTCCACGCGGTCTTCGAAGCAGGCATCGACGGCCGCTGGTATGTCTTCGACGCCACCCGGTTGGCCCCGCGGCAGACCATGCTCCGCATCGCGACCGGACGCGACGCCGCCGACACCCCGTTCCTCGCGACGCTGGGCTGCGAACTCGACTTCCTCGGCGCGACCGTCTTCGCCACGACCGACGAGCCGCTGCCGCGTGACGACGGGCACGCCCCGGTCGTACTGGCCTGAATGCGTGTCTTTTGCGACAAACAGCGCGTCCGCTGGGTAAACAGTGACGGTGAAGCGTTCCCGCAAGACCCCCGGGCCGAGCAGATGGGCCCGCGCGCGTGCCCGGTACCGATGGCTGGACCACATCGCGCGCGCCACCAACCGGTACATCGACTACGGCGGCTACCACTACGTCGCGTCGATCACCTACTTCAGCCTGCTCTCGCTGGTGCCGATCCTGATGCTGGCGTCGTCGGCGGCCGGGTTCGTGCTCGCGACGCAGCCGCATCTGCTGGACGCGCTGGTCCGCGGCATTTCCGGTTCGCTGCCCGGCCCGATCGGCTCGCAGGTGTCGTCGATCCTGACCGGGTTCGTGGAGCAGCGCACCGGCGTCGGGGTCGCCGGTCTGGTCGTCGGCCTGTACTCCGGCTGGAACTGGATGAACGCGCTGCGGGACGCGCTCACCGCGATGTACGGCCAGAACCGGTCGGAGGGGCCGCTGCTGCGCACGATCCTGATGGACGTGCTGGCGTTGCTCGGCCTCGCCGCGGCGCTGCTGGTGTCCTTCGGGATCTCGGTGTCCGGCACCGCGGTCGGCCGGTCGCTGCTCGGGCTCGTCGGCGTCGAGGACACGAGCTGGGGACACAATCTGCTTTCGTTCGTCTCGGTGCCGCTGGCGCTGCTCGCCGACTGGATGGTGTTCCTGTGGGTGCTCACCCGATTGCCGCGGGAACGCGTCGGCTGGCGCAGCGCGATGCGCGGCGCGGTCGCCGCGGCGATCGGCTTCGAACTGCTCAAACTGGCCGGCGGGTTCTACCTGAACCTGATCAGCAAATCGCCGTCCGGCGTGGCGTTCGGTTCGGTGATCGGTCTGCTGTTCTTCATCTCGCTGATCGCCCGGATGCTCATCTACATCACGGCCTGGACCGCCACCGCCCGCGACGCACCGCGCAAGCCGGTCCAGCCCCCGGCGGCGACGCAGCTGCGGCCGATCATCGCGCCCAAGCAGAACAGCGGCAAAGCGGCGCTGCTGGGCGCTGTCGTGGGCGCGTTGGGGACGTTGTTCGCGTTGAGGAGGCGTCGGAAGGGGTCGTGAGTGGCAATCCCGGTTAGAACCGGGATTGCCACTCACGAGGGCTTAGCTGCCCCCACGACCCACATGCTGAAGTACTGCGAGCCGCCGCCGTAGGCATGTCCCATCGCGACCCGGGCACCGTCCACTTGGTACTTGCCCGCGCGGCCCATCACCTGCTTCGCCGCTTCGGAGAACCGCAACATCCCGGACGCCCCAATGGGATTCGACGACAGCACGCCGCCCGACGGGTTCACCGGCAACCGCCCGCCGATCGCCGTATCGCCGGCTTCGGTGATCTTCCAGCCCTCTCCTTCGGCAGCGAAGCCGAGGTTTTCCAGCCACATCGGCTCGAACCAGGAGAACGGCACGTAAATCTCCGCGACGTCCACTTCGGACAGTGGATCGGTGATGCCCGCGTCGCGCCACAACGCCGCTGCCGCGTCGCGACCGGCTTGCGGGCTGACCTGGTCGCGTCCGGCGAACGTCGTGGGCTCGGTCCGCATCGCGGTCGCGTGGATCCAGGCCGCGCCGCCCGGCACGGCGTCCCCGGCGGCTTCGTCGCCGAGCACCATCGCGCAGGCGCCGTCGGAGGACGGACATGTTTCGTCGTACCGGATCGGGTCCCAGAGCATCTGTGACGCCTGCACCGATTCGACCGTGATGTCCGCCTGCTGCAAATGCGCGAACGGATTCAACGCGCCATTGCGCCGATCCTTCGCCGCCACGATCGCCCCGATGTGCTCGGGCGCGCCGGAACGGCGAATGTAAGACCGGACGTGCGGCGCGAAGTATCCGCCGGCCCCAGCACCGACCGGCATCTGAAACGGCGGCAGGATCGAAAGACCCCACATCGCGTTCGACTCGGACTGCTTCTCGAAGGCCACCGTGAGCACGCGCCGGTGCACGCCGGACTGGATCAGCGAAGCCGCGACCAGCGCGGTCGATCCGCCGACCGAACCCGCGGTGTGCACGCGGATCAGCGGTTTCCCGTTCGCGCCCAACGCGTCCGAGAGGAACAGTTCGGGCATCATGACGCCCTCGAACAGGTCCGGCGCCTTGCCGATCACGACGGCCTCGATGTCGTCCCAGCCGACCTGGGCGTCCGCCATCGCACGGTCGATCGCTTCGCGGAGCAGACCGGCCATCGACACGTCGGTGCGCTTCGCGCGGTGGTGCGTCTGCCCGGTTCCGAGCACCGCGGCGAGCTGTTTCGTCATCGTGCCTCCAGCACGGCGAGGAGGTTCTGCTGTAGGGCAGGTCCGCTGGTCGCGTGGGCGAGCGTCTTCGCCGCCTCGCCGCGATGGATCCGCGCGGCTGCTTCGCCGATCCGCGCGAGACCAGCGGAGAACATCGGATTCCCGGTGAGCGCGCCGCCGGACGGGTTGATCCGGACGCTGTCGTCAAGCTCGAGTTCGCGGCGCAGGACGAGTTCCTGGTGCGTGAACGGCGCGTGCAATTCGGCCAGTTCGACGCCGTCGAGATCGAGCCGGGCGGCCGCCGCGGCGGTGGAGGGGGAGCGCGTGAGGTCCCGCGCGCCGAGCACGGGCGAGTCGATCCGATGCTCCAGCCCGGAAATGATCGCGGGCCGCTCCACGAGGTCGCGGGCTCGTTCCTCCGACGCCAGAATGATCACCGACGCGCCATCCGTCACCGGCGCGATGTCATGCGCGCGAAGGGGATCGGCGACATACGGAGTGTCGAGCAGCTCGGCGGCGTCCACGGTTCCGGACAGCTGCGCGGCCGGATTGTTAGCCGCGTCTGCCCGGGAACGGGCGGCGACTTCGGCCATGTCCTTTTCGGACCAAAGCCCGCCCTCGAGGCCCAATCGGGCCTGCAGTCCGGCGATCGCCAGCGAGTCCGGCCACAGTGGAGTGACGAGGTACGGGTCGAGCTGCATCGCCATGACCCGGCGGAGCTGTCCGGCGCTGGCCTTGCCGAAGCCGTACACGAGCGCGGTGTCGACCTCGCCGGTGCGGATCTTCAGCCATGCCTCATACAGCGCCCAGGCGGCGTCCATTTCCACATGGGACTCGTGGATCGGCGGGAACGCGCCCAGCGCGTCCACCGCGGCGATGAACGAAAACGCGCGCCCGGCAAGGTAATCCGAGGAGCCAGAGCACCAGAATCCGATGTCTTGTTTGGACAGTCCGGTGGCGGCGAAGGCTTCGGCGAGGATCGGCACGAGCATTTCCACGCCGTTGGTGGTGCCCTCGGTCTTGCGGACGTTGGGCGCCTGCGCGAAACCGGCTACGGCTACTTCAGGCATGGTTCCTCACAGGTGGTGGGCGAAGGTCTCGTACGCGGCGTCCGGCTCGCCGGTGGGTTCGAAGTGGCTGATGTTCTCCAGCGACGTCCACCATTCCTCGCGCGGCCGCCAGCTGGCGCGCACGCGCATGCCCATCCGGACCTCCTCGGCGGCGCAGCCGAGCACCAGGTGCAGGAACGCGATGTCGGCGCCGTCGAGCAGGATGTAGGCCGCGACGTACGGCGGTTTGATCCGCTGGCCGAGGAACGGCACGTTGACGATGCAGAACGTCGTGACGATGCCGGTGTCAGGCAGTTCCACCTCGTCGGTGGTCGGCACGCCGTCGACCGGGCACGCGCCGCGCGGCGGGATGTACACCTTGCCGCATTCCGGGCAGCGCTGGCCGAGCATCCGGCCCTCGGCGAGACCGCGCAGGTACCGGCTTTCCTCCGGCGACGCCGAATGCTGGTATTTCAGGTGCACCGGCGTGATGATCACGCTGACCGGTGCGCCGTCTTCGCGTTCCGCCACCGGAGGCGGAGCCTCGGTGGGCGTGGTGTCCGGCGCGTCCGCGGGCAGGAAGTACGCGATGTCGCGGATGTGGCCGACCGTCTCGTCAGCCCATCGCACGCGCACGCGCTGTCCAATGTGGACATTGTCCGGCGAGCCGGCGTCGAGCGCGTGCAGCAGGCTGGTGTCCGCGCCGTCGAGTTTCACCAGCACCCAGGCGAACGGGCGCGACAGCGGCTGGCCGTCGAGCGGATCCGCGCACCAGGACCAGGAAACCACTGTGCCTTCGCTGGCGACTGGGACGAACTCCGTCAACGGGTCCGCGGTGGCCGGGTCGTACTCGACCGGCGGCACGTGCACACGGCCGTCGCTGCCGCGCACGCCTTCGATCCGGCGTTCGCGCAACGCGTTGACGAACCGGCCGAGCACCGGGCCGGTCGAACGGGTGTAGTCGAAGCCGACGTTGAGCGGCGCCGACAGAGGGGCATCCGAAACCGTCACGGCTCCGAGTGAAACACGTTCTCGAATCCGAGGCAAGGAACCTGTTGTGTCTATGTGGAACGCGTTCTAGATTTGAAGGATGGACCTGGGACTGTGGACCATCGCCGCGGCCGAGCCCGCCCGGGTGGCGCTGGTGGATCCGGACGGGCGGGAAATCACCTACGGCGAACTGACCGCGAAAGCCAACCGGTACGCCTCGGGGCTGCGCGAGCTGGGACTGGGCGTCGGCGACGCGGTGGTGCTGCTGCTGCCGAACGGCGACGACCTGGTCGCGGCGCACTTCGCGGCGATCCAGACCGGGCTGTACGTGGTGGTGGTGAACTGGCATCTCGTCGGACCGGAGGTGGCATACATCCTCTCCGACAGCGGAGCCAAGGCGTTTCTGGCGCACGAACGGTTCGCGGACGTCGCGGTGGCGGCGGCCGACGAGGCCGGACTGCCCGCGTCGGCGCGGTTCGCCGTGGGGTCGGTGCCGGGCTTCCGTCGTGTCGAGGAGTTGGGCGCGGGGCTCGGGGACGGGCGGCCGGACAACCGGACCGCGGGGTCGCCGATGCTCTACACCTCGGGCACGACCGGGCGGCCCAAGGGCGTCAAGCGGCCGTTGACCGGAGCGGATCCGGATCAGGTGCCCGCCGCGTCGACGTGGTTCTTCGGAGTGTTCGGGTTGCGGCCGTTCGACGATCACGTGCATTTGTGCGGGTCGCCGCTGTATCACACGGCGGTGCTGAATTTCGTGGCTATTTCGCTGCAGCTGGGGCATGCCGCGGTGCTGATGGACCGGTGGGACGCCGAGGAAATGCTGCGGTTGATCGAGCGGCATCGGGTGACGCACAGCCATATGGTGCCGACGCAGTTCCGCCGCTTGCTGGCTTTGCCGGAGGAGGTGCGCACGAAATACGACCTCAGTTCGCTGCGCGTGATGATTCACGGGGCCGCGCCTTGTCCGCTCGAGGTCAAGCGGAAGATGCTCGAGTGGTGGGGGCCGGTGGTCACCGAGTACTACGCGGCGACCGAGGGCGGCGGGACGGTGATTTCCGGCGAGGACTGGCTGCGGAAGCCGGGGTCGGTCGGGTTGCCGTGGCCGGGGTCGACCATTCGGATTCTCGACGACGACGGGAACGAAGTGCCGACCGGCGAGACCGGCACGGTGTACATGAAGATGGGCGACTCGAAGTTCGAGTACCACCGCGACAAGGCCAAGACGGAGAAGGCCCGGGTCGGGGATCTGTTCACGTTGGGTGACGTCGGGCATCTGGACGAGGACGGGTATTTGTTCCTGCACGACCGCAAAGCAGACATGATCATTTCCGGCGGGGTGAACATTTACCCGGCGGAGATCGAGGGAGAACTGGTGATGCATCCGAAGGTGGCCGATGTGGCCGTGTTCGGGGTGCCGCACGAGGATTGGGGCGAGGCGATCAAGGCGGTGGTGCAGCCTGCCGAGGGGGTCGAGGGGTCGGCTGAGCTGACGGCTGAGTTGCTTGCTTATGCGGAGACTCGGTTGGCTCGGTTCAAGTTGCCTCGGTCCGTCGATTACTTGCCGGAACTGCCTCGGGATCCGAATGGGAAGTTGTACAAGAGGAAGCTGCGGGAGCGATACGTGTCGTGAAGGTGGGCCACCACCCCTCAGCCGGGTGGGCTGAACGTCGGTGAGGGGCACCCTGGGTTCCCTCAGGGTGCCCCTCACCGACAGTGGTCAGCGGCCTTGGAAGTTCGGCTTTCGTTTTTCGGTGAAGGCTTTCGGGCCCTCTTTCGCGTCCGCGGAGGCGAAGACTTCGATGCCGTACTTCGCGTCCAGTTTGAAGGCGTCTTCCTCGTGCATGCCCTCGGTGTCGCGGATGGTCTTGAGGATCGCGCGTATCGCGAGCGGGCCGTTGTCGTTGATCAGTTCAGCGAGTTCCAGCGCGCGAGTCAGCGCCTGACCGTCGGGGACGACGTGGCCTACCAGTCCGATGTCGCGGGCCTCCGCGGCGGTGATGTGCCGGCCGGTGAGGAGGAGGTCGGCGGCGACGGTGTACGGGATTTGCCTGGGCAGCCGCACGGCTGAGCCGCCCATCGGGAACAGGCCCCAGCGGGGTTCCGAGACGCCGAATTTCGCGCTTTCCGCGGCCACCCGGATGTCCGTTCCCTGCAGGATTTCCGTGCCGCCCGCGATGGCCGGGCCTTCGACGGCGGCGATCAGCGGTTTGGTCAGCCGACGGCCCTTCAGCAGGCCTTCGATGCGGCTCGGGTCGAAGGAGCCGTTCGAGAAGGATTTGTCGGGAGCGTTGCGGGACATGGATTTCAGGTCCGCGCCCGCGCAGAACGCGCCGCCGGCGCCGGTGAGGACGCAGCTGCGCACCTGGTCGTCGGAATCCACCCGGTCCCAGGCCTCGACCATGATCGAGAGCATTTCGCCGGTGAGGGCGTTGCGGGCTTCCGGACGGTTCATCGTCACCACGAGCGTGTGGCCTTCGAGGCTGACGAGTGCGTGGGGTTCGGCCACCGGGGCCTCCTTCTCAGCTGGCCGGGGTCATTGCCCAGAACGATAACATGTTCTACTTTGGGTGCGTGGCACTCAACATCGCGGATCTACTCGAGCACGCCGTCGACGCCGTGCCGGAACGCGTCGCGGTCGTGTGCGGACCGCGCCAGGTCACCTTCGCGCAACTGGAGAAGCGCGCGAACAAGCTGGCGCACCACCTGGCCGCGCACGGCGTGGGACCCGGCTCCCACATCGGTGTCTATTCCCGGAACTCCATCGAAGCACTGGAAGCCATGTTCGCCGCGTACAAACTGCGCGCGATCGCGGTGAACGTGAACTACCGCTACGTCCACGGAGAGCTCCGCTATCTGTTCACCAACGCCGACCTGGTGGCGCTGGTGCACGAGCGGCGCTACTCCGACCGGGTGGCGGCGGTGCTGCCGGAAACGCCAAAACTGAAACACGTTGTAGTCGTCGAGGACGGTTCGGACACGCCGTACGAGACCGGCGTCGAGTACGAGGCGGCGCTCGCGGCCGAGTCGGACGAACGCGACTTCGGCGAGCGCAGCGCCGACGATCTGTACATCCTCTACACCGGCGGCACCACCGGTTACCCCAAAGGGGTGCTGTGGCGGCACGAGGACATCTGGCGCGCGCTGGGCGGCGGCATCAACTTCGTCACCGGCGAGTACGTGCCGGACGAATGGACGCTCAGCGAACAAGGCAAATCGGGTTCGCTCGTGCGGTTGCCCGCCGCGCCGCTGATCCACGGGGCGGCGCAGTGGGCCGCGTTCGGCGCGCTGTTCACCGGCAGCCCGGTGGTGTTCGTCCCGCAGTTCGACGCGCACGACGTGTGGCGCGCGGTGCAGGAGCACAAGGTGCAGGTGCTGACGATCGTCGGCGACGCGATGGCGCGGCCGCTCGTGGACGCGTACCGCTCCGGCGATTACGACGCGTCGTCGCTGGTCGCGGTGTCGAGCCACGCGGCGCTGTTCTCGCATTCGGTGAAACAGGAATTCCTGGAGATGCTGCCGAACGTCGTGATCACCGACGCGATCGGCTCGTCGGAGAGCGGATTCACCGGAATCGGCATGGTGGGCAAGGATTCCGACCATTCCGCCGGGCCGCGAGTGAACTTTGGCAAGGACGCCATCCTGCTGGACGACAACGGCGAAGTGGTCGAACCGAAACCCGGAGCGGTCGGTTTGATCGGCCGCCGCGGCCACGTCCCGCTCGGCTATTACGGCGATCCGGAGAAAACCCGCACTATTTTCACTGAAGTGGACGGCGTCCGCTACGTCGTGCCCGGCGATTACGCGCGCTACGAGGAAGACGGCACGGTTACCTTGCTGGGCCGGGGATCGCAGTGCGTGAACACCGGCGGCGAAAAGGTGTATCCGGAAGAAGTCGAAGGCGCGCTGAAATCGCACCCGGACGTTTTCGACGCATTGGTCATCGGCATCCCGGACGACCGGCTCGGCCAGCGCGTCGCCGCCGTCGTCCAGCCGAGGCCCGGCGTGAAACCGGATCTGGCCGCGCTGGAAGCGCACGTGCGGACCGAGATCGCCGGGTACAAGGTGCCGCGGACGGTGTGGCTGGCCGAGGAAATCGGCCGCTCGCCGAGCGGGAAGCCGGACTATCCGTGGGCCCAGCGGTACGCCGCCGAACACGAACCCGCCTAGGAGGGCGCATGCGCACATCGTTGTGCGACCGGTTCGGCATCGAGGTGCCGATCTTCGGATTCACCCCGTCGGAGCACGTCGCGGCCGCGATCAGCCGCGCGGGCGGCATGGGCGTGCTGGGCTGCGTCCGGTTCAACGACGCCGCCGAACTCGACGCGGTGCTGTCCTGGATGGACGAAAACACCGACGGAAAGCCTTACGGCGTCGACATCGTGATGCCGGCGAAGATCCCTTCCGAAGGCACCCAGACCGACCTGAACGAGCTGATCCCGCCGGGCCACCGGGCGTTTGTCGACAAAGTGCTGAAGGATCTCGCGGTCCCGCCGCTGCCCGACGACACCGACGAACGCGCCGGGGTGCTGGGCTGGCTGCACTCGGTCGCCCGGTCCCATGTGGACGTCGCGCTGAACCACCGGATCAGCCTCATCGCCAACGCACTGGGCTCGCCTCCGGTCGACGTGATCACCCGCGCGCACGACGCGGGCGTCCCGGTGGCGGCCCTGGCCGGAAAGGGCTCGCACGCCGCCCGGCACGTCGACAACGGCGTGGATCTCGTTGTCGCGCAAGGACATGAGGCAGGCGGCCATACCGGCGAAATCGCGACCATGGTGCTGGTCCCGGAAATCGTCGACGCCGTCGGCGACCGCGCCCCGGTGCTGGCGGCCGGAGGAATCGGCTCCGGCCGCCAGGTCGCCGCCGCACTGGCTTTGGGAGCTTCGGGCGCGTGGATGGGCTCGTACTGGCTCGCGACGCGGGAATACCTCCAAACGATGCCCGAATCGGAGGCAATGCAAAACGCACTGGTCGCGGCGACTTCCGCGGACACCGTCCGCACGCGGATCTACACCGGCAAACCCGCCCGCCTGCTGAAAACCCGCTGGACGGAAGCCTGGGCGGCGCCGGACGCGCCGGAACCGCTGCCGATGCCGCTGCAGAACCTGCTGGTTTCCCATGCCCACAACCGAATCCACGCCGCCGCGGACCCGTCGGTGGTGTCGATGCCGGTGGGCCAGATCGTCGGCAGGATGGACCGGGTCCGCCCGGTGGCCGAGGTGATGGCGGATTTGGTGGAGGGGTTCGAGGAGACTGTTTCCCGGTTGGACAAGATCCGCTGAGGTTCAGCCGAGGCGCTGAGCTTCAGCCGAGGCGCTGCTTGATGAACAGGGCGGCCCGGTCCAGGGCTTGCCCTGCTTCGTCGAGCGTGTCGGTGAAGGTCTGGAACACGTGCGGGACGTCGGCGGTGATGTCGAGGATCACGTCGACGTCTGCCTCGCGGGCGCGTTCTGCCAGCCGGACCGCGTCGTCCAGCAGGACTTCGTTCGAACCGACCTGCAGGAGGATCGGCGGGAAGCCGGTCAGGTCGGCGTGGACCGCCGGGGCGAGGAGCGGCTGGGCGGGGTTCGCGCCGGCCAGGTACAGCTGGCCGGTCTTGCTCAGGCTTTCCCTGGTGAAGAACGGGTCGGCCTCCTCCTTGGTCACCATCGACTTCCCGGAATAGGTGTGGTCGAGGCCCGGTGAGAACGCGACGATCCCGGCGGGCAGCGGGAGTCCCGCGTCGCGGGCGGCCAAGGTGGTGGTCACGGACAGGCCGCCACCCGCGGAGTCGCCGGCGAAGACGATCGAGGACGGGTCGTGGTCCTCCAGCAGGCTGCGGTAGGCGGCGACGCCGTCTTCGATCCCGGCCGGGAACGGGTGCTCGGGGGCGAGCCGGTAGTCCAGCGAGAGCGCGCGGATTCCGGTGCGCAGGACCAGATTCGCCGTCAGTGCCATCGCCGTGTGCGGCGAGCCCAGCGAGAACGAGCCGCCGTGGAAGTACAGGATCGTGCCCGGCCGCGGGTCTCTTGGCGGCTCGACGAGGACGGCTGGCCGCCCGGCGAGCGTGGTCGGAGTTTCGCGATGGTCGGTCGGCACCGGGTACTGGCTCATCAACGCGGCGAACCCGGCGCGCATCTGGTCGATCGTAGTCGCCGCGGGCCGCTCCGGCGCCTGCCGCAGCTGCTCGGCGATCGCGCGGCGCTGTTCCCTGCTCATCTGCTCTCCTGAGAATTCTTGGGAAGTATATTCCGTGGCATGTAATGCTAGACTATATGCCATGGAAGGTACTTCGGCAAACGGGCAGCTCTTCGACCATCTGGTGCGCTGCGAGACCCGGATCTACAACGCGGTGAGCGACGGTCTCAAGGCCGAGCACGGGATCGGCGCGGCGCAGTTCGAGTTCCTGCAGTACCTGGCGCGGCATCCGCGGTCGCGGGTCGCGGACCTCGCGGTGAACTTCGCCATCGGGATCGGGGCGACCAGCAAGGGCATCGACCGGCTCGAAACGCGGGGGTGGGCGCGCCGGGTGCCGAATCCGGAGGACCGGCGGTCGTCGCTGGTCGAGCTGACGCCCGCCGGACGCGAGCTGGCCGAGGCGATGGAGAAGACGTTCCGGGCCCAGCTCGACGAGCTGATCGGCTCGGTGGCGGGGGAGGACCGGCTCGCGACGGTGACCGCGGTGCTCGCCGAGCTGCGGGGGGCGCTGGAGGAGCGGAACGTCGGGCTTCCCGCGGGTTAGGTTCCTGGTTCCGGCGGCGCGTTTCGCACTTGCTCGCCGGAAGCGCGGAGTGGTGGGGATCCGGCTGCTCCTGCGGTTTCCCGGCGCGGGACCTTGCGCGGCTTACTGCGCCTCGGCGCGCCTGTCCTGCGTTCGGCGATGGGATCCGCACGGTGGGGAGCCTGCTCGGGTTGGCTGCCCGGTCGCGGTTCCCGCCGCCCGGGGTGCCGTGTTGGTCGGCGGTAGCCGCATTCCCGCGCACTAAGGACCCCGCTTCGGGTTGGTTGCCCGGCCGCAATTCCCGCCGCCCGGGGTCCCGCGTTGGTCGGAGGTGGCGCATTCCCACGCGCTAGGGGTGTCTGCTTCGGGTTGGCCGCAGTACCGCCGCCCGGGGTGCCGTGTTGGTCGGAAGTAGCCGCATTCCCACGGGCTAGGGGAGCCTGCGTCGGATCGGTTGCCCGAGCGCAGTTTTCCGGTGCCCGGGGGTGCCGCGTTGGTCGGCGGTAGCCGCATTCCCGCGCACTAAGGAGCCCGCTTCGGGTTGGTTGCCTGTCCGCAGTTCCAGGTGCCCGGGGTGCCGTGTTGGTCGGAGGTAGCCGCACTCCCGCGCAATGAGAAGCCCGCTTCGGGTTGGCTGCCTGGCCGCAGTTTCCGGCACTCCGGTCCCGCGTAGTTCGGCATCAGCCGCACTCCCGCCCACTGGCGCCGCGCAGGCCTGCCAACGACATGGCCTCGCGCCCTTCGCTTCAGTCCCACCCTCCACATGCGGCTCCCACGCCGAGAAACGCCGCCCAAGCCGAGCACGGAACCCCTCGGAGTCCCGTGCCCGGCTCGGCAAGCAGGGGGTCAGAGCTTCCCGGCCGCCTCGGCGATGTCGGAGGCGAACGTGCTCACCTCGGTGTACACGCCGGGTGCGTGGGGCCGGGCGCAGCCGTCGCCCCAGCTGACGATGCCCACCTGGATCCAGTCGCCTGCTCCGTCGCGGCGGAACATCGGGCCGCCGGAGTCGCCCTGGCAGGTGTCGACGCCGCCGGTGTCCAGTTTGCCCGCGCAGAGTTCCGCGTCTGGCTTCAGGTCTGCGTAGTCGCCGCCCTGGGCCTGGCACGTCGAATCGTCCACGAACGGGACCTCGGCCTTCAGCAGGTAGCGCTGCTGCGCGCCGCCTTCCTTGGCCGCGCCCCAGCCGGCGATGGTGAACGTGCCGGAGTTGTAGTCGGCGTTCTTCGCGATCGGCAGCGTCGGGATGCCGCTCACCGGGCTCGCCAGCTTGATCAGCGCCCAGTCGCCGCCGGTGGAGTCGTACGTCGGGGAGCGGTAGACGTAGCTCGAGCGCACCTTCTTCGCGCTCGAACTCTGCAGATCGACCACGCCGAGCGTCGCGGTGATCGACGAGTCCGCTCCGGTGCGGTCGACGCAGTGCGCGGCGGTCAGCACGATCTGGTTCGCGTACAGCGCGCCGCCGCAGCCCATCGAAAGCCGGACCATCCACGGGAATTCCCCTTGGCTGGCGCGAGTTCCGCCGACGACCTGAGGCTCCGCGCCCGGCGACGGCGGCGTCGACGCCACGGCGGGCGTCGCGAATCCGGCGGCGGCCGCGAGGGCTGCCGCGCCTGCCAGTACTCGCGTGAGCATGCTGAAGTTTCGCTTGTCGGCCAAGGGGATGGTCCTTCCGGTGTCCACTGTGGAGCTTCCGCTCCCGGGGGCGGGGAGGTGTCGTGCGGTGACCAAACGACTACACCAGAGCCGCGGTAAGTGGACAACCAACTTTCTTCGGATCTTTCGGATTCTTCACCGGATCCGGCAGATTACGGCACCGGCGACGAAGGTAAAAAGCAGCCTTGACCTGCGGATGTGCGCTTATCGGAGCAGTCGGGTCGCGGCGGAGCGAGGGGGACTTTCGCGCACCGCGCCGGGAGCAGGACTCAGCGCGCGACCACCTGGCGGCGCACGAAGTACGCCGCCACGCCCAGTCCCAGCACCAAACACCCGCTGAGCACCGAGGCGAGAGGCAAGCTGAACGCCAGCACCGCGCACCCCGCCAATCCGCCGGCCGCGACCACCTTCGGCGCGGCCCCCTCGTCCCGGCGAAGCGTCAACGCGGAAGCATTCGCCACCGCGTAATAAGCGAGCACCGCGAAGGACGAAAACCCAATCGCACCACGCAAATCCGTCGTCGTAGCCAACACTGCGACCACTGCGCCCACCGTCAGCTCCGCCCGGTGCGGCACCGAAAACCGAGGATGCACCGCGGCCAGGAATCGCGGCAGATGCCCGTCCCGAGCCATCGCGAGCGTCGTCCGCGAAACGCCCAGCACCAAGGCCAGCAACGAACCCGACGCGGCCACCACGGCCCCGGCCCGAATCACCGGCGACAGCCACGGAACGGCTGAAGCGAGCGGATCGGGACTCGCCCCGATCCCGTCCGGCCCCAAGGTCACCAGCAGCACCACCGCCACCACGGCGTATCCCACGAGCGTCAGTCCCAAAGCGAGCGGAATGGCCCGCGGAATGGTGCGCGCCGGGTCGCGGACTTCCTCGCCAAGCGTGGCCAGCCGGGCATAACCGGCGAACGCGAAGAACAGCAAACCGGCCGCTTCGAGGATTCCGCCGCCGTGAAACGGGGTCCACGGCGAAACGTGCGGGCCGGACAATCCGAAAACCGCGAACAGGGTGAGCACCACGAGGGTGAGGCAAACGATCACCCGGGTCGCCAAAGCAGATCGATGCACGCCGAGACAATTCACGCCGGTGACCACTCCGATCACGCCCACCGCGAGCAAACTCCGCCAGGGCTGACCGAGTCCGGGCGCGGCGTACGCGACCACGGTCAGCGTCATCGCCGCGCAGCTCGCCGTTTTCCCGGCGACGAATCCCCACCCCGCCAAGTATCCCCAAAATTCACCCAGGCGAGCGCGTCCGTACACATAGGTGCCACCTGATTCCGGATACCGCGCGGCGAGCCGGGCGGAAGAAGTCGCGTTGCAGTAAGCGACCAACGCCGCCACGGCGAGCGCGGGCAGCAATCCCGAACCTGCGGCGCGCGCGGCCGGGGCGAACGCGGCGAAAACGCCGGCGCCGATCATCGAACCGAGTCCGATGAAAACGGCGTCGGCGAGGCCGAGCCTGCGGGCCAAAGGCATTGCGGAGTCCTTCCAATGGGTCAGTTCGCGAGACAGCGAACCACGCGCCGCGCGTCTGGCATAGGCTCGGGTCTCGTGCCCCCGACTTCGCCGCTGTCCCGCCTGTCCGCTGACGGACCGGTCCGCGACGGCATCCCGGACCACGGCCGCGTGCCGCGCTACTACGCGGTGAAGGTCGAATTGCTGGCCGTCATCGCCGAATTGGGCGAAGGCAGCGCGCTGCCCACGGAACGCGAACTGTGCGAACGGTTCGAGGTGTCCCGCGCGACGGTCCGGCAGGCGGTGGGCGAACTGGTCCTCGAAGGCAGGCTGTCGCGACGGCAGGGGAGCGGCACGTACGTCGCACCGCCGAAGCTGGTCCAGCCGCTCGCGCTCGTCAGCTACACCGAAGGCCTGCGCCGCCAGGGCATCCGGCCCGGTCGCACGCTGATCACCCTCGAACGCCGCGCCGCGGGCACCGGATTGGCCGCCGACCTGCGGATCGAACCAGCCGACGAGGTGCTCCACCTGGAACGCGTCCTGCTCGCCGACGACGAGCGCGTCGGCCTCGAATCGACCTTCCTCCGCGCCGACAAGTTCCCCACGCTGCTGGAGGATTTCGACCCGGAGCAGTCGCTGTACGCCTACCTGCGCGACGAGCTGGGCGTGGTCTTCGACGGGGCCGAGGAACGCGTGGAGACCGTGCTCGCGACCCCCCGCGAAGCCCTGCTCATCGGCACGAACCCGGCTCTGCCGATGCTGCTGATGCACCGCGTGTCGTGGGGTCCGGACGGTGAGCCGTTCGAGCGGGTCCGGTCGCTGTACCGCGGCGACCGGCTGAGCTTCGTGACGCGCCTGAACCGCGTCGAGTAGCTGTCGCATCCGGTGCCGCCGGTTCGTTCCTCCAGCATCGAACGCTCCGGCGCGCTCAAGTCTGCGCGAAACGGACACACACGGGCGTGGCCGCGTATCCGATGCCGGTCGTGCGCTTCACCGCAGTGCTCGGCCTGGCCCACGACAAAGATAACGGAACGGTAACTCATCCGGTCCAATATTCGAGGCTGCTTCACCTGGCGTTCCCCGTGCCGACAGGCTCCGTTGAGCGCGGGCGGCGACTGTTGCGGCCGTGCGAATCCTCATCGTTGGCGGCGGCGTGCTCGGCACCCAGCACGCCTGGCAGGCCGTGGAACGCGGCCACGAAGTCCTTCAGCTCGAACGCGAGCCGGAGGCGCGCGGAGCGTCCGTCCGCAACTTCGGGCTGGTCTGGGTCGGCGGGCGCGCCGCCGGGCCGGAGCTGGAGACCGCGGTGCGCGCCCGGGAGCTGTGGGAGCGGATCGGCGAACGCGTGCCCGCGCTGGGTTTCCGGGCCAACGGCTCGCTGACGGTCGTCCGCACCGACGCCGAACTGGCGGTCGCGCAGGAGGTCGTCGCCGGGCCGGAAGCGGCCGAGCGCGGCTTCAAACTCCTCGACGCGAAGGAGACCCGGGCACTGAACCCGGCTCTGCGCGGCAACTTCGCCGGAGCGTTGTGGTGCGAGCGCGACGCGGCGGTCGAACCGCGGACCGCGCAGCCCGCCCTCCGGGAAGCGCTCGAAGCGAGCGGTCGTTATCGCTGGCTGCCGGGCCGCGAGGTGCGGAACCTGACGGAAAACGGCGTGGTCGACGATCACGGCGAGCGGCACGAGGGCGACGTCGTGGTGTTCTGCACCGGCGCGTGGCTCGGCGGGCTGGTCCGCGAGATCGCGGGCGAGATCCCGGTGCGCCGGGTCCGGCTGCAGATGGCGCAGACCGAACCGCTGGACGAGCCGCTGCCCACCAGCGTCGCGGACGGCGACAGCTTCCGGTACTACCCGGCTTATCGCGGCGAGGCGCTGGACGCGATGAACGAACGCCAGCCGCAGGGCGAAGTCGCCGCGCGGAACGCGATGCAGCTGCTGATGGTGCAGCGTCGCGACGGTTCGCTCACCATCGGCGACACGCACGAGTACGCGCAGCCGTTCTCCTTCGACGTCACCGAAGACCCGTACGACCATCTCGCCGAAGTGGCGGGCGCGTTGCTCGGCCGACCGCTGCCGAAGATCCGGCGCCGCTGGGCTGGCGTGTACGCCCAGGCGACCGACCAGGCCGCGGTCGTGCACCGGGAACGCTTGTCCGACAACGCTTTCCTCGTCACCGGCCCTGGCGGCCGGGGGATGACCTGCTCGCCGGCGATCGCCGAAGACACCGCAAAGGAGCTGGGCTGGTGACCACCGAACTCGTCGTGTTCGACATGGCCGGAACCACCGTCGCGGACGACGGACTCGTCGAACGTGCTTTCACCGCGGCCATCGCGGCCGCCGGAGTGTCCGAAGAGGACGAACGGTACGCCGGGATGCTCGACTACGTCCGGGAAACCATGGGCCAGTCGAAGATCACCGTGTTCCGCGCGTTGCTCGGCGACGAAGACCTCGCCCAGCGCGCGAACGCCGAATTCGAGGGCTCGTACGGACGGCTGGTCGCGGCCGGGGAGTGCAAGCCGGTCCCCGGCGCCGAGGAAACGATCCGAGGCCTGCGCGAGCAAGGCGTCCGGGTCGCGTTCACCACCGGTTTCGCGCCCACGACCCAGCGCGCGCTGCTCGACGCGCTCGGCTGGCGCGACCTCGCCGACCTCGCGCTCGCACCCGGCGAAGGCGTGCGCGGCCGTCCGTATCCCGACCTGGTCCTCGCTGCCGCACTGAAACTGCAGGTCACTGACGTTCGCAACATCGCGGTCGTCGGCGACACCCCCGCTGATGTCCGCACCGGTCTCGCCGCCGGCGCCGGAATCGTCGCCGGAGTCCTCACCGGCGCCAGCGACCGCGGCGAGCTGGAAGCCGCGCGCGCCACCCACGTTCTCGACTCTGTCTCCGCCCTCCCCGCCGTACTCGAAGGAGCCAATCAGCCATGAGAATCCGGAAAGCGACCGTCGTCGCTCTCGTCGCGGCCCTCGCCGGCCTGCTGTCCGCGTGCGGCGGCACGGCGGGCGGCGCGTCCGGCGACCAGACCGTCACCGTGTACACCGCGGACGGGCTCGAGGACTGGTACAACGCCCGGTTCGCCGAGTTCAAGCAGCAGACCGGGATCACCGTCCAGGCGGTCACCGCTGGTTCCGCCGAGGTCGTTTCGCGCGTGGGCAAGGAAAAGGCCAACACTCAGGCCGACGTCCTCGTGACGCTCCCGCCGTTCGTCCAGCAGGCGGCGAAGGAAGGCCTGCTCGCCGCGTCCGCGCCGAAGGGCGTCGACCAGGTTCCGGCCGCGCAGAAGGATCCGCAGGGCCGCTACTACGCCCTGATGAACAACTACCTCACCTTCATCTGCAACCCGCAGCAGGCGAATCCGGCTCCGAAAACCTGGAACGACCTGCTCGACCCGAAGTACAAGGGCAAGCTCCAGTACTCGACGCCCGGCGAGGCGGGCGACGGCACCGCCGTGCTGCTGCAGGCTCAGCACGTGTTCGGCGACCAGGGTGCGCTCGACTACCTCGGCCGTCTGCAGGCGAACAACGTCGGGCCGTCGTCGTCCACCGGCAAACTGCAGCCGAAGGTGGCGAAGGGCGAGGTGCTCGTCGCCAACGGAGACCTGCAGATGAACCTCGCCGAGATCGACAAGAGCGGCGGGTTCTCGGTGTTCTTCCCGGCCGACGCGCAGGGCAAGCGGTCCACCTTCGCGCTGCCGTACTTCGCCGGTCTGGTCACCAACGCGCCGCACGCGGACAACGCTCGCAAACTGCTCGATTTCCTGTTCTCGCCGGAAACCCAGGCCAAGGCCAGCGACGCGTACGGCATCCCGGCCCGCGCCGACGTCAAACCGCAGGGTCCGAAGGCGGAGAAGATCACCGCCGCGATGTCCGGAGTGGACATTTGGACTCCGGACTGGAACGCCGTCCTCGGCCGCCTCGACGCCGACCTCGCCGCGTACCGGAAGGCCACCGGACAGTGACTCCGGCAGTAGAGTTCCGCGGCGTATCCGTCCATTTCGGAGCGACGCAAGCGCTTGCCCCGCTGGATCTTTCGGTCGCGCGCGGCGAAACGCTCGCGCTGCTCGGGCCGTCCGGCTCCGGCAAGTCGACCGCGCTCAAGGCGCTCGCCGGGTTCCTCCGGCCGAGCGCCGGACGAGTGCTGCTCGACGGCCAGGACGTCACCGACCTGCCGCCGCACCGGCGTGGTCTCGGCGTGGTAGTGCAGAGTTACGCGCTCTTCCCGCATCAGCGCGTCGCCGACAATGTCGCGTTTGGACTGAAGGCGCGGAAGATGCGCCGGGCAGACGTGACGAAGCGCGTCGGCGAGGTGCTGGAACTGGTCGGGATGAGCGAGTACGCGCGCCGGTATCCCCGGGAACTGTCCGGTGGGCAGCAGCAACGGGTCGCGCTGGCGCGTGCGCTCGCGATCCGGCCCAACGCGCTGCTGCTCGACGAACCACTGTCCGCTTTGGACGCCGCGTTGCGCGAGGACATGGTCGCGGAACTGCTGCGGCTGCGGGCCGAATTGCCCGACACGACCCTGATCTACGTCACCCACGACCAGAGCGAAGCACTCGCGCTCGCCGACCGGATCGCGGTGCTGCGCGACTCCCGGCTGGTCGAACTCGGTCCGTGCGAACAGCTTTACCGCCGCCCGGCCACAGAGTTCACCGCGAGCTTCCTCGGCGCGGCGAACCTCATTCCGGTGGAGCTGGTGCGTGCGGACGGGACGGTCGCGACGGTCCGGCTGGCCGGGCGGGAGCTGTCCGCCGAACCGTCCGGCCCGCTCCAGCCGGAGCGGCCGGTGGCGCTCGGCGTGCGGCCGCACCGGATCTCGGTCGGCGAACCCGGGCCGGACACCTTCCCCGCGCTGGTGCGCGGCGTGCAGTGGCGCGGTTCCGGGTACCGGCTCGACCTGCGGCTCACCGACGAGGTCTGCGACATCCGCGCCGAGGTGCCGGACAGTCCGGTGCTGCCCGCCGTCGGCGATCGCGTCGGAGTGTCCATTCCGGACGGCTGCCCGCTGGTGGGGGTGGGCGGATGACCGGCCTCGCACTCGGCACCGCCGCGGTCGCCCCCGCTCGGCGCGGTTCGCGGCACCGCCGGTACCGGATCGGCTGGCTGCTTCCGCCCGCGCTCGTGGTCGCCGGTTTCTTCGGCTACCCGCTGGTGCTGGTGCTCTTGCAGTCGTTCACCGCACAGGACGGCAGTTTCGGGCTTTCGGTGTGGACGCAGGTGCTGTCGTCGCCGGAATTCGGCCGAGCGGTCTGGCAGACGGTGTTGCTGGCACTGGGTTCCACGGTCGGTTGCGTGCTGCTCGGCGGGTTCCTCGCGCTCATTGTCGCGTTCGTCCCGTTTCCCGGAGCGACGCTGCTCGCCCGGCTCGTGGACACCGTTCTGGCGTTCCCGTCGTTCCTGATCGCGCTGGCCTTCACCTTCCTCTACGGCGGCGCGGGAGTCTTTGGTACCGCTGGGTTTCTGTACTCGCCGTGGGGCGTGCTGCTCGCCGAGATCACCTTCTACACACCCTTCGTGATGCGGCCCGCGCTCGCCGCGTTCAGCCAAGTCCCGTCGGCGCAATTGGAGGTGGCGGCGAGTCTCGGCGCGCGGCCAGGCAGGGTGTTGTGGCGGGTCGTGCTGCCGGAAGCGTTGCCGTCGCTCGCGTCCGGCGCGTGCCTGGTGCTGCTGTTGACGATGAACGAGTTCGGCATCGTTTTGTTTCTCGGTGCCAAGGGTGTTTCGACGTTGCCGATGCTGGTGTACGGCAAGGGAATCGTCACCTTCGACTTCCCGGCGGCTTCGGTGGTCGCGGTAGTGAATGTGGTGCTGTCGCTGGTGCTCTACGCGGTTTACCGGCGAGTGGTCGGGAAGGGAGGCCGTCGTGCTGCTGTGGACGCGGCGTAGCCGGGCGCTGGTGTGGCTGGTGTTCGGCGTGGTTTTCCTCGGGGTGGTGGCCGCGCCGCTGGTGATGATCGTGCTGGCGTCCTTCGCTGGCAGCTGGACCGGCGTGCTGCCCAGCGGGCTCACCGGTTCGCATTACGCCGAGGCGCTGTCCGGTGAGACCTTTGCGAGCTTGTCGGTAAGCGTGCAGACCGGGATGATCACGTCGCTGGTCTCGGTGCTGCTCGGGACCTGGGCCGCGCTGGCCGTCGACCACGCGCCGCCGCGACTGCGCCGGATCGCGGATTCGCTGTTCCACCTGCCGATCGCGGTGCCGTCGGTGGTGCTGGGGCTGGCGTTGCTGGTGGCGTTCAGCCGTCCGCCACTGGCGTTCAACGGCACGCGCTGGATCGTCCTGGTTGGACACTTGATGATCCTGCTGCCCTTCGCCTACAGCACGGTTTCGGCCGCGCTGCAACGCGTTGACCCGCTGCTAGCCCAGGCCGCGGCGAGTCTCGGCGCGCGTCCGTTGCGAGTGTTGCTGCGAGTGCGGTTGCCGGCACTATTGCCCGCGATGTCGGCTTCGGCCGGTTTGGCGCTGGCGATGTCGATGGGCGAATTGGGCGCGACGATGATGCTTTATCCGCCAGATTGGCGGACGCTCCCGGCGACCATTTTCTCCCTGACTGACCGCGGACAGGTGTTTCTCGCGTCGGCGAGCACGGTGCTGTTGCTGGTGGTCACGCTGGCCGGGGTGGTGCTGCTGGGGCTGGTGCGAGGGAAGGCTTCGGCCCGGTGAAATAGTTCCCCCTCGGATGCAACCTCACGCGCCGCGATTCCGTCCGCGATGCATGCGGACTACAGGAAAAATCGTGGGAGCGAGCGCGCTGCTGCTGACGGTCGCGGCGTGCGGCAGCAACGGGACCACAGCCGCGCCGGTTTCCTCCGGCCCGGCGTCCAGTTCGGTGCCGGTTTCCTCGCCGCCGCCGCCGTCTTCGGTCGCGCCTCCGCCGGTGACAGCGCCGCCGAAGAGCCGTCCTACGCAGGGTGTCCCGCCTGGGGACACCGCGCCTGCTGCCGGGCAGGTCAACGCGTCGGCACTTCCGCCTGAGTATCCGCACGACGTCACCCTCGCGGAGGGCGGCTCCGTCGTGGTGATTCAGGCCGAGGAGGGCGGATGCGACAAGATCAGCGCGAAGGCGGGCGAGCAAACGGCGGCTCAGGTCGTCGTGCTGGTGACGATCACCAAGGCGCCGCACGGGCAGATGTGCCCGATGCACGTGCGGGAGATTTCGCTGCCGGTCCGGCTCGCCGCGCCGCTGGGCGGGCGGGAATTGGTGCTGAAACCGGGTCCGTGAAGATCGGGTGCAACCCTGCGGGGCGGCCGGTCCGTCTAGGGAGCATGAGGTACTCGACGAAGCTGATCGGAACGACACGACTGGCGGGCGCGGCACTGGTGCTCACGATGGCGGCCGCGTGCGGCAGCCCGACGAGCATGGCGAACGCACCGGCGTCCGGGACCGAGTCTGCGCCGCCGAGCGGCAGCACCAGCACCTCGACCTCGGTGCCGCCGCCGGGGAAGCCTCAGTTCGACCCTCCGCAGGGGGCTGAGCGGGTGCCGGACAACCGGGTGGACGGGGCCGCGTTGCCCAAGACGTTCCCCAAGGAGGTCTATGCGGACAACGGGGGGACGGTGCTCGTGGTGCGGGCTGAGGAAGGGGGGTGCGGGCATGCGCTCGGGGAGGCTGTTGAGCAGACCGCCCAGAAGGTGGTGGTGGATTTGAGCGAGACCAAGGCGCAGACCGGGCAGATGTGCACGATGGATTTGCGGCATCCGGTGATTTCGGTGGCGTTGGCGGCGCCGTTGGGGGAGAGGACTGTGGTTTTGAAGCAGTCTCCGCCTCGGTGAGGTGCTGCTCGGGGTTCGGCTCGTCGCCCTGGCGGGCGACATTGCCGGGTGAGTGGTTGCGGGGCCCCCCGATTTTTTAGTGTGACTACGGCGCTGGGGTGCTTGTCAAGGCGGGAAAGATGCCTTGACAAGCACCCCAGCGCCGTGTTTTTGGCTGTGTATCGGGGGTGGGGGAGGGGTGTGGGTGCCTTGCTTGTTGGGTGCGTCGGTGCGGTTTCGGGGTCCACTGTGGACACGGTGGTGGGTGGGGGCTGTGTCGATGGCCGTGGAGGGCTTGTGGCCCTAGGCTTGTCTGATGGGAACTCGCCAGGTTTCGCGCAGTGTGGTTGTTGCTGCTGAGCCGGAACGGATTTTCGCGTTGCTTGCCGATCCGGCGCGGCATCCGTTGATTGACGGGTCGGGGACCGTGCGGGCCAGTGCGGGGGCGGCGCCTGCGCGGTTGTCGTTGGGGGCGCAGTTCGGCATGGAGATGCGGATGGGGGCGCCGTATCGGATTCGGAACACCGTGGTCGAGTTCGAGGAGAATCGGCTGATCGCCTGGCGGCATTTCGCCGGGCATCGGTGGCGTTGGCTGCTCGAGCCGGCCGGGGACGGGCGCACGCAGGTTACCGAGACTTTCGACTGGTCTACTGCGCGGTCGCCGCTCGCGATTCGGTTGCTCGGGTTTCCCAAGCGCAACGCCGAGGCCATCGAGAAGACTCTCGCCCGGTTGGGCGGGATGTTTCCCGGATGACCTCGGCGCGGGCTTCGGGGGTCAGCGGAAGCTGATCTGCAGGACTGGTTCGCTGGTTTCGGAGAAGAAGTCGTTGCCCTTGTCGTCGATCACGATGAACGCGGGGAACTCTTCGACCTCGATTTTCCAGACTGCTTCCATGCCGAGTTCGGCGTACTCGAGCACGTCGACCTTCTTGATGCAGTCCTTCGCCAGCCGCGCGGCCGGGCCGCCGATCGAGCCCAGGTAGAAGCCGCCGTGTTCCTTGCACGCGGCGGTCACCTGCTTCGAGCGGTTGCCCTTCGCCAGCATCACCAGCGATCCGCCCGCTGCCTGGAACTGGGCGACGTACGAGTCCATCCGGCCGGCCGTGGTCGGGCCGAACGAGCCGGACGCGTAGCCGTCCGGGGTCTTCGCCGGGCCGGCGTAGTAGACCGGGTGGTCGCGGAGGTATTGCGGCATCTCCTCGCCGGCGTCCAGGCGTTCGGCGATCTTGGCGTGCGCGATGTCGCGCGCCACGACGAGCGGGCCGGTCAGCGACAGGCGCGTCTTCACCGGCAGCTGGGACAGCTGCGCGCGGATCTGGTCCATCGGCTGGTTCAGGTCCACCGACACGACCTCGTCGGACAGGTCGTCCTCGGTGACGTCCGGCAGGAAGCGGGCCGGGTCGCGTTCGAGTTGCTCGATGAACACGCCCTCGCTGGTGATTTTCGCCTTCGCCTGGCGGTCGGCCGAGCAGGACACCGCCACGCCGACCGGGCAGCTCGCGCCGTGCCGCGGCAGGCGGATCACCCGGACGTCGTGGCAGAAGTACTTGCCGCCGAACTGCGCGCCGATGCCGAACTGGCGCGTCATCTCCAGCACCTGCTGCTCGAGGTCGCGGTCGCGGAACGCGTGGCCCAGCTCGGAACCCTCGGCAGGCAGATTGTCCAGGTAGCGCGCGGAGGCGAGCTTCGCGACCTTGAGGTTGAACTCGGCCGACATGCCGCCGACGACGATCGCCAGGTGGTACGGCGGGCACGCGGCCGTGCCCAGGCTGCGCAGCTTCTCGTCCAGGAACCGGGCGAGCCGCTTCGGGTTCAGGACCGCCTTGGTTTCCTGGTACAGGAACGTTTTGTTGGCGCTGCCGCCGCCCTTGGCCATGAACAGGAACTCGTACGACGGGTCCGCCGCGTCGCTGTCTTTGTGATACAGCTCGATCTGCGCGGGCAGGTTCGTGCCGGTGTTGCGCTCTTCCCAGAAGTTGAGGGGGGCCATCTGCGAATAGCGCAGGTTCAGCTGCTGGTACGCGTCGAAAATGCCCTTCGACAGCGCGCGCTCGTCGTCGCCGCCGGACAGCACGCCCTCCGTGCGCTTGCCGATGACGATGGCGGTGCCGGTGTCCTGGCACATCGGCAGCACGCCGCCGGCCGAGATGGCCGCGTTGCGGAGCAGGTCCATCGCGACGAACCGGTCGTTGCCGCTCGCTTCGGGGTCGTCGACGATCGCACGCAGCTGCTGCAGATGTGACGTACGCAACAGGTGCTGGATGTCGGTGATCGCCGTGCGCGCGAGCGTCGTCAGCGCTTCCGGATCGACCTTCAGAAACTTCCGCCCGGCGGCTTCGACGGTCTCGACGCCGTCGGCGGTGACCAGCCGGTACTCGGTGGTGGTGTCCTTGCCGAGCGGCAGGACTTCGGTGTGCTGGAACGTGGTGGGCGGCACAGCGAGGCTCCTTTGCCCTGATCGGGATTGGCTCACGGTACTCAGCCGTTTCCGCCCGGTCGCACGGACGCGGGGGCGCTGTGGGATAGCGCACGCCGACGGTGCCCTCTGCCGAGGAGGAGCGGGCATGGTCGGGAGGCCGGGCCCACCCCGACGGACCCGACCTCCCGGGGAAAGCGGACCGGATGCGCACACACCCGCCCCGCGTGACTAACGGGACCACCGCCGGCGCGTTGACCGGACGCCGCCCAGCGGGGGTCGCGAACGCTTGCTACCCACTGCCCGGAACGGCCAAACGCGAACGAGAGGCGAATTCCTCGATCGGGTGCGCGGAGTGGTGAGGGGATTGCGCTGGGTGTCAGCAGGAACGGGAGGAATGGGAGGAATCGGGGCGCGGAAGGAGGGTTTTTGCACTCAGGAGTGAATGGAGGGGCTGGCGGGGCTCTTGGGGCTGCTGGGGCTGGTGGTGTTGATGTGGCGATTTGTCGGCACTTCCCGGGGTCCTTTGAGGCGGCCCAGCGGCGGGCCGGACATGACGAAACCCCCCGGTCCGGAAGCCGAACCGGGGGTTTGCGCAACCAGCGGCGCGAACCGCTGCCCACTGAAACATCTTTTGGCCGAGGGTCTCCGTCCCGCCTGGCCGGGCCCCACCCCGGTCCCTGCGGAAACCCTGGCCTGCCTGCGTGCTGGCCGCGCTCCGAATCACCGGACACCACGCCCGATAAGCCTTCCGCGGCGTCCCCAATCAGCCAGCTGGTCCGTGCGGAACACCTCGGCCTGCCTGCGTGCTTGCCGCGGCTCGGCTCACTGGACGTACGCCCGGTCAGCCTGTCACGGCGGCCTGAAACAGCCCGCTGACCGGCGATTCCGCCCGCTCTGCAACCCCGGGCCCCGCCCTGGTCCGTGCGGAACACCTCGACCTGCGTGCTTGCCGCGACCGGGCTCACCGAGCCCCACACTCGGTCACCCTGTCGCGGCGTCCCGAATCAGCCCGCTGACCGACCCTTCCGGAACCCGGGCCCCGAACCCAGGCTCCTGCGGAAACCACGGCCTCCCCGCGTGCTTCCCACGACTCGACTCGCCGAACCCCACACCCGGCAAGCCTCCCGCGGCAGCCCGAATCAGCCCGCTGACCGGCATTCCCGCCGCTCCGGAAAGCCCGGGCCCCGAACCCCGGCCCCGGAGAGGCAAGAAAACTCAGCTGGCGTACGCCCGCAGCCGGTCGGCCCGCTCGCCCTGGCGCAGTTTCGCCATGACCTCGCGTTCGATCTGCCGCACGCGTTCGCGGGACAGGCCGAAGTGCTTGCCGATCTGGTCGAGGGTGCGGGGCTGGCCGTCGTCGAGGCCGTAGCGGAGCCGGATGACGTGCTGTTCGCGGTCGTCCAGCGTGGCCAGTACGCGGCGGAGGTCGTCCTGCAGCAGGCCGGAGATCACGGCGCTTTCCGCGTCGGTCGCCTCCGAGTCCTCGATGAAGTCGCCCAGCGGGGCGTCCTCCTCGGTGCCCACCGGCATGTCGAGACTCACCGGGTCGCGGGACTGGTCGAGCAGGTCCGAGATCTTGTGCACCGGAATGCCCGATTCGGCGCTCAGTTCCTCGTGGGTCGCGTCGCGGCCCAGCTGCTGGTGCAGGTCGCGGCGGATCCGGGCCAGCTTGTTCACCTGCTCGACCAGGTGGACCGGCAGCCGGATCGTGCGGCCCTGGTCCGCCATGCCGCGGGTGATGGCCTGGCGGATCCACCACGTGGCGTACGTGGAGAACTTGAACCCCTTGGAGTAGTCGAACTTCTCCACCGCGCGGATCAGGCCCAGGTTCCCCTCCTGGATCAGGTCGAGCAGCGGCATCCCCCGGCCGGTGTAGCGCTTCGCGAGCGACACCACGAGCCGGAGGTTGGCCTCCAGCAGGTGGTTCTTCGCGGTGTGCCCGTCGCGCACCAGCGCGCGCAGCTCCTTGCGGCGCTGCGGCGTGAGGTCCTCGGCGGTGTCGAGCATGTGCTGGGCGAAGACCCCGGCTTCGATCCGCTTCGCCAGCTCGACCTCGTCGGCCGCGGTGAGCAGCGCGGTCTTGCCGATGCCGTTCAGGTACACGCGCACCAGGTCGGCGGCGGGGCTCTGGGCGTCGAGGTCGGCGTCGGTGAGCGCCCCCACGCTCACCCGCTCCTCGGTCTGCTGTGCTGGAATCCCGCGCTCGCGAATCCCGCGCGCTTCGCGTTCGAGAGTCTGGACTGACATTCTGCCTCCCCGGTCACGGGCTGAACGTGTCTCGCCGGCGCCTGCGGGAACGGGGCCTGTGGAATCCCGTGTCCGCGGGCCCAGCCGGCTTGGCTGGACACTGGTCTCAACGCCCCGGGAAGGCGAAACGTTCCCGGCTCGCTGAAAAGAGGACGGGCGTACCCGCCCCTCGGTTGCTCCACCAAAACTGAGGTTTTGCTGAGAACCGCTGCGCTCCGGGAAAAGCGCTCGAATCGCGCTCCGTGTCTTCGAGGTTACGCGGCCTTCTCCACTGTGGTCTAGACCTCAACGAGAACGGTGAACGGGCCGTCGTTCACGCTTTCCACCGCCATCTCCGCGCCGAACCGTCCGGTCGAGACGGTCGCGCCGCGGCCGCGCAGTTCCGCGACCACGGCGTCCACCAGGGGTTCGGCGATTTCCGGCCGGGCGGCGGCGGTCCACGACGGGCGGCGGCCCTTGCGGGTGTCGCCGTAGAGCGTGAACTGCGACACCACGAGCAGCGGAGCGCCGGTCGTCGCACACGATTCCTCGTCGCGGAGCAACCGCAGTTCGTGCAGTTTGCGGGCCATCGTCCCGGCTTTCGCGAGATCGTCGTCCCGGTGCACGCCCAGCAGCACGAGCAGTCCGGGTTCCTTGATCTCTCCGGCGATCTCCCCCGCGACGGTCACGCTCGCGCGGGTGACCCGCGCCGCCACCGCCCTCACCGCGGCGAACCCGGCACGAGCATGCCGTGCCGCACAAGTTCGCGGACGATCGGCAACGCGGCGGCAGTCAGTTCGGCCGAATCGAGGCCTTGCGCGGCGGACAACAGGTCCAGCAGATCCGACAGCGGCAACGCACCGCGGCAACCCGCGAGAAGCCGCGTAGTGAGTTCGTCGACCTCGTGCTGCCAACCTGGTCCGTCCGTGCGATGCAACCGCCGCACGGTTGTTTCCCAGCCTTCATCGCCGGGAGAGTCGACGCGTTCGAGCAGCACTGTGTCGGGTACCCGGAACGCTACGTCCAACACATTGTCGCCGTGCGTACGCAGCCACTCGACGCGATCGAGCCAGTTCGCAGCTTCAGGACCCAGAGGGTCGTCGTAAGCCTGTCGCAGGTCTTCGCAGACAACAGTCGGCGTCTGACCGTTTGCGCGCCGCAGTGTCACGAAGCCGAAACCGATGCCCTGTACGTCGTTTTCGGTGAACCAGTCGAGCCACGCCGCCGCTTTGGCGCGGCCTTCGGGCGAGCGCGGGTCGATGCCTTCGTCGCGCAACCAGGTGCCCACGTACAGTCCGGGATCGGCGACGTCGCGCTGTACGAACCAGGCGTCGGTTTCAGGCGGCAGCCAGCGCGCGACGCGGTCGCCCCAGTCTTCGCCGCTTCGGTGCAGCCACGACGCGAGAAGCTGACCGGTGCCGCCATCGTTGAGGAAGCTCGGCAGCTGACGGACGACGAGCGCACTCGCGTCGTCGCCGGCCAGGCCGGAGTCGCGGTAGGTGTAGTCGACGCGCGGCGGACCGACCACGAATGGCGGATTGCACACGATCTGGTCGAAGCGGCGGCGCGCGACCGGCGCGAACCACTCGCCGCGCAGCAGCTCGACCTCCAGCTCGTTCAGCCGGAACGTGCCCGCCGCCAGCGCGAGCGCGCGGGCCGACACGTCGGTCGCGGTCACCCGCTGCGCGTGCCGGGTCGCGTGCAGGGCTTGGACGCCGTTGCCGGTGCCCAGGTCGAGCAGGGTGCCGACCGGGCGGCGGCTGGTCGCGCGGATCAGGCTCAGCGACGCGTGCCCGACGCCGAGCACGTGGTCCTCGGGAACGACGTGGCCCAGCATGTCGGCGTCGAGGTCGGAGACGACCCACCACGAACCGTCCTCGTCGCCGTGCGGGCGGATGTCGAGCGCCGCGCGGAACTCGTCCCCGGCGGTCCGCAGGATGCCCGCGGCCACCGCGTCGTCCACGCTGAGCGGCGCGAACGCCGACGAGACGGTATTCTCCGGCTCGGCGAGACCGAGCAGGAACAGCCGGATGAAGACGCCGAGGTCGCCGGCGTCGAGGCTGGCGCGGCGGGCGGGTTCGGGCTCGCCGCGGCCCAGCGCCGTGTGCGCTGCGCCGCCGAGCGCGTCGACGACGCCGTCAGCGTCGTAGCCGGTGCGTCGGAACGCTTCGCGCAGCCGCGCACAGACGTCGTCGGAAAGGTCAGGAAGAGGCGTGTTCGTGCTCACGGTGGGTAAGCCTGCCACGATGAGCATCGTGACCACCGAGACCACCGAGCGTGTCCTGGCTCCGCTTGAAGCGGTACTGCCGGAGCTTGAAGCGCTGTACGTCGATTTGCACCGGCATCCCGAGCTGGCGTTCACCGAAACCCGCACGGCGGCGGAGTTGGCGCGAAGGCTGACTGAAGCCGGCTTCGAGGTGCACACCGGCATCGGTCGCACCGGCGTCGTCGGCGTCCTGCGCAACGGCGAAGGACCGACTGTGCTGCTTCGCGCCGACATCGACGCGTTGCCGGTCGAGGAGCAGACCGGGCTCTCGTACGCGAGCACTGCGCGCGGCGTCGACTCCGAGGGCCGCGATGTGCCGCTGATGCATGCCTGCGGACACGACATGCACGCGACGTGGCTCTCGGGTGCCGCGCATCTTCTCGCTGCTTCGCGGGACGAGTGGTCCGGCACGTTGCTCGCGCTGTTCCAGCCGGGCGAGGAGGCCGGGGACGGTGCGGCCGGGATGGTTCGCGACGGGCTTTTCGAGCGGGTCGGCCGCCCGGACGTGGTCTTCGGGCAGCACATCGTTCCTGGTCCGGCCGGGTGGGTGCTGACTCGTCCCGGGGTGATCATGGCGGCGACCGACACCTTGCGGATCACCCTGCACGGACGCGGCGGGCATGGGTCGCGGCCGGAAACCACGGTGGACCCGGCGGTGCTGGCGGCGTCGGTGGTGCTCAAGCTGCAGACGATCGTGTCGCGCGAGATCGCGGCGACTGAGCCGGCGGTGGTGACGGTCGGCTCGATGCACGTCGGGACCGCGGCGAACGTGATCGCGGACCATGCCGTGCTGGAGGTCAACACTCGCGCTTTCGACGACGCCGTGTTGGTGCGGCTGCGCAAGGCGATCGAGCGGATTGTGAACGGCGAGGCGGCGGCTGCGGGAGCGCCTCAGCCGCCGACTGTGGAGGTCGTCGCGTCTTATCCGGTCACGGCGAACGACGCTTCCGCGTCGGATGAGCTGACTGAGGTGTTTCGCGCGCACTTCGGGGCGGAGGCGACGATGCCCGCGCCGTTGGTCACCGGCAGCGAGGACTTCAGCGAGTTCGGGCGGGCGGCTGGGGTGCCGTCGGTGTTCTGGCTGGTCGGCGGGTTCGACGCGCAGCAGGTGATCACTGCGATGACCGAGGGGCGGTTCGAGACCGACGTGCCTTCGAACCATTCGTCCAAGTTCGCGCCGGTGCTGCATCCGACGTTGCGGACCGGGGTCGAGACGCTGGTCGTCGCCGCGTTGTCCCGGTTCGCCCGCCCGGGTGTCGCGGAAGGGCGGTGAGTGAGACGATGGAACGCGGAGGTGGTGCTGTGAACGCACCCCACGGACCCGATCCCCGCCCCGAGCCGGTGTTGATCACCGAGGCCGAACCGTCGCTCGACGATCAGCTGGCGGCGCGGAAGCGCAAGTACGTCATCATGATGGTGTGCCGGATTCCCTGCCTGGTGCTGGCCGGGTTGACTTATCACACGTGGTGGCTGGCTATTTTGTTTTTGGTGATCTCGGTGCCGTTGCCTTGGATCGCGGTGTTGATCGCCAATGATCGGCCGCCTCGGAAGTCGGAGAAGGTCAGTCGGTATTCGCGGGACGCTCGGGCGGTTGAGGGGCGGAAGCATCGGGTGATTGACGGGTAGGTTTGTTCTCGTTCGGCTCGTCGCCCTGGCGGGCGACATTGCCGTTCCCTGGTTGCGTGGGGCCCCCGAAGCTTGATTGTGCTGACGGTTCGGGGGTGCTTGTCAAGGCGGGAAAGATGCCTTGACAAGCACCCCCGAACCGCAGGGAGGCTTCGTATCGGGGGCGGGGGGGAGGTGTGGGTGCCTCGCTTTTTGGGTGCGGCGGTGCGGTTTTTAGGGTTGTGAGGGAATCAGGGGTGTGGGGGTTCCCTCACGGGCGGGGTCAGGGTTGGGGGCCGATTCGGCTTACTGCCAGTGCGCCCAGTTTGGTGCCGGTGCGTAGGGCGTCCATTGTGGACTTTCCGGCCAGCCAGGTGGTGAGGACGCCTGCGTCGAAGGCGTCGCCTGCGCCGGTCGAGTCTACGCAGGTGGTTTCTACTGCGGGGGCTGACGTGATTCCTTGTGCGTCGATCCAGCTCGCGCCGTTGAGGCCTGCGGTGACTACGACCGCGCCGACGGTGTTCAGCAGTTCGGTTGCGGAGGACGGGTCTGCGGAGCCGGTCAGGGCTACTAGTTCTTCCGTGTTCGGCATGAGCAGGTCGGTGCCGCGTACGTCGTCCAGGAAGGCTGCTGCGTCGTGGATGTGGGCGGCTGCTTGCGGGTCTACCGAGGTGGTCAGGCCTGCTTTCTTGGCGGCGGCCAGCGCGGCCAGGCCTGCGGGGCGCGAGGACGGGTCGAGCAGGACGTAGCCGGACAGGTGCAGGTGGCTGGAGCCAGCCAGGGCCTCGGGCGTTACGTCTTCGGGGGCGAAGCGTTTGTTCGCGCCTCGGTCGGCGAGCATGCTGCGTTGGCCATCGCCGTCGACGATGACTACGACGCAGCAAGTGGGGGCTTCGGGGTCGGTCGCGAAGGCGCAGCGGACGCCTGCCGCCTCCAGTTCCGTGCGGATCAGGCGGCCGCCCGAGTCGTCGCCGATTCGGGCGATCAGGGTGGTTTCCGCGCCCAGGGAACGTAGCCACAGCGCGGTGTTCGCTCCGGCGCCGCCGCCGGTGAAGCGGATTGCGGCTCTGGCGTCACCGCCGTGGGGGAGCGGCTGGTCGTGCCTCGCGACGACATCCAGGCCCGCGTCGCCGACTACTACGATTCCCGTCACGACAGGGCCACCGCTACCTCGGTCGCCAGTTTGGCGTTGGACAGCACCAAAGCTTCGTTCGCGTCGATGCTGACGCCGTCGCTCGCGGTGTGGAAGTGTTCCAGCAGCACGGGAGTCACGTCCGCGCCGTGTACGTCCGCGTCGGCCAGTTTTGCCAGACCCTCTCGCAGCAGGCGATCGTGCAGTGCACGGTCCATTTCGGACTCTTCCGGGATCGGGTTCGTCAGCAGGACACCGGAATTCGCGTAGCGGCGGTGGGCGGAGATGACCGCGGCGGCCTGTTCCGGGTCGTCCACCCGCCAGCCGACCGGGTGGCCCGACGAGCGGAGGTAGAACGCGGGGAAATCGTCGGTGCGGTAGCCGAGGACGGGCACCGAGTTCGTTTCCAGCACCTCGAGCGTGGCGGGGATGTCCAGGACGGACTTCACGCCGGAGCACACGACCACGGTCGGCACCTTGGCCAGGACGCCGAGGTCTGCCGAGACGTCCCAGCTCTGCGCCGCGCCCAGGTGCACGCCGCCGAGGCCGCCGGTCGCGAAGACGCCGATTCCGGCTGCGGCGGCGAGCGCGGAGGTTCCGGCGACGGTGGTGGCGCCGGAACGGCCGAGGCCGACTGCGGGGCCCAGGTCGCGCAGGGACAGTTTGTCCAAATTGGCGTCGGGAGCGCAGACGCGCTCCAGTTCGGCGGGGGAGAGGCCGACGACCGGCCGTCCGTCCAGCACGGCGATGGTGGCCGGCACGGCGCCGCCGTCCCGTACGGTTTGCTCGATTCGGCGGCCGACGTCGAGGTTCCGGCCGTAAGGAAGGCCGTGCGACAGGATCGTGCTCTCGAGCGCGACGACGGGGTGACCGTCACGCAACGCCGAGGCGACTTCCTCGTGGACGAACAGGGGAGTGGTCTGGGTGGTCACGGACGGACATCATCTGTGATCGCCGCGCGCACTGCGGCATCGGGTCAGCTCTGCCTGCAGATTTTGCCGCGCCGCGGTCTCCCAGCGTGAGCGGGCGCTTTCGGTGAGGTACAGCGCGGGCCGGGCGAGGAGGCTTTCCAGGACGGCGGCGCGGCCGGTCGCCCAGGCGTCGTCGGGGTAGCGCGCGTACTCCTGGCGCACGTTGTCCACGTACGCGGCGTACACGGCGGGCGGTGCGCCGAGGATGGCTAGGTCCGCATCGAGGAGGGCCGCTGCGGCTAGGTCGCCTTCGGGCGCTTCGTGGGCCGCGGTGGCGAGTACGAGGGCTTCGGCCTGGTCGATGTGCGCGTCGGCAACCTCCGCGCGCGTGAGCCAGCGGCGAAGCCATTCCGCGCTGCGTTGTTCGTCTTGGCCGGGTACGGCGTCGTAGACCACGTCGTGTGCCCACGCGGCGAGTACGACGACGGCGCGTTCGTGGAAGGGCAGGTCCGCCGCCAGCTGCTCGGCGTCGTGCGCGACGGCCGTGGCGTGGGCGAGGTCGTGGTAGCGGCGGTGCGGTTCGGTGTAGCGCGTTTCCAGATCCGCCCAAGCGTCGCGGCCGACGTGGTGGTCGCCGCCGAGCCGGGTCAGGCAGCTGTGCCAGCGGGGTGCGGACTCGTGCGGCATGGGCGCTCCTGAAGGGTCCCTTGGCAGGTCAGACGAGCCTAGCCGGGCATGACCGCGGGTGCGGTGCTGAGGCATGATGGTGACGTGAGCACCGAAACGCTGACCAAGCCGGAGACCGACAGCACCGAGTCGACCGACGACGACTCGCCGAAGATGTTCCACTACGTGCGCAAGAACAAGATCGCCGAAAGCGCGGTCATGGGCACGCACGTCGTGGCGCTCTGCGGCGAGGTCTTCCCGGTCACGAAGTCGCCCAAGCCGGGGTCCCCGGTCTGCCCCAAGTGCAAGAAGATCTACGACGGCCTGCGTCCCGGCGGCGACGACTGAGGTTCCCGCGCGTCCCGGTGCGCGGGAACAAAGGTGAAAATCCTTCACTCGGTGGCTGTGCACCCGGGGAGGAACTGGTAGACCTGCAGTCCGGCCAGTCGCCTCCCCGCAGGAGTGTCCCCGCATGCGCGCAACCGGGATCGTGCTTTCCCTCGTCGTCCTCCTGTCCGCCTTCAGCGCCGTCGCGGCGGGCGCCGCGGACGCGGTGACCGGGTGGACCACCGTCGGCTCGGACCGGGCCCGTCCGCTCGACGAGAGCCAGGGCCTCGCCACCGTCGAGCGCCCGTCCGGCGCCAGCATCCGCTACACCGGCATCGGCACCGTCGATCCGGGTCTGGCCGCGAAGGGCTGGAACCACATCGGCGACCCCGGGTCCGCGAAGGGCTGGTACGTCGAGCCCTACCAGCGCGACGACCGCGGCGCGAAACTCTTCCGCGTCGAGGCCCCGGACGGCTCCCGCGCCGACTACCAGCACGCGCTGGAATCGTGGGAGGCCAACAACAATTCGTTCGCCGCGGTGTCGCCCGACGCGCGCTGGCTCGTCTCCGGCGAGTGGGGCACGATGGACCGCCTGCTCGTCTACCCGATGCCCGGCGTCGCGGCCGCTGATCCCGGCCAGAACCTGCCGTACGCGTCGGCGATCCGGCTCGACCACCAGGTGCGCGACGTCCAGGGCTGCGATTTCGTCTCCGCCACCCGGCTGATGTGCTCGTCCGACGACCCGGACGGCAGCCTCTTCGGTGCCGCCAAACCCTTGCTGCAGGTCGATCTCTCCGGCGCGGTCTCCGGCTCCGACGTCACCGGGCACGTCACCTCGCTCGGCCAGCTTCCGCTGCGAAGCGGCTGCAGCGGCACCTTCGAGGTCGAGGGCATCGACTTCGACGAGCGCGACGGGACCCTGCGGGTGGTGGTGATGTCGCCGAGCGTCTGCATCGCTTTCGACAGCAAGACGTGGCGGTTCCGGCAGGGCTGACGTCAGCCCTGCTGCGGTCGGCGCTGGCGCGGTTCCGGGCCGGGCGAAGGCTCGTCGGGCCGGGCGAGCTGCACGGTCTCCGAGTCGGTGTGGTTCGCTTCGGCGCCGCTGGGCTCCTCGTCCTCAGGATGCCGCTTCGGCCGCCGCAATGGCAGCGTCGTGCGGTCCCACAGGCGGCGGCCCTCCTCGGCCCGCATCCGTTCGTTCGCGCGTTCCATCTCCAGCCGCCGCCACTTGCGCCGCTGCCGCCGGGTCGCCTTGGCCGGCCACAGCTCTTGGATCGCGCTGTTGAAGTACGCGCCGCCGACCACCGCGAGGCCGATGAAGAACATCAGCAGCAGGAACGCGATCGGCGCGGCCAGCGCGCCGTAGGTGTAGCCGGTTTTGGTGATCCAGTTCAGGTAGATCCGCAGCCCGATGCTCGACACCAGGAACACCACGCCGGCCAGCATCGCGCCCGGCAGGCCGCGGTGCCACGGCAGCCGGCGCGGCAGCGCGAGCTTGTACAGCGTCGTCAGCGCGAGCGCGATCATCACGCCCAGCACCGGGTAGTAGAGCGTGCCGACCCAGGACGAGACCGTCGGCCGCCAGTCGACCGGGAAGAACTCCGGCAGCAGGTCCGGCCCGATCGCCAGCAGCGGCAGCCCGACCACGAGCCCGATCAGCGCGCCCAGGTACAGCAGCAGCGCGAAAATCCGCTGCCACACCTCGTTGCGGACGCCGTACTGGTCGTGCGCGACGGTGATCGCGTCGACGAACGACGACATCGCCGACGAACCCGCCCACAGCGAGATCACGAAGCCCACGGACACGATCTCGCCCTTGCCGACGGTGAGGATGCTGTTCACCGTCGGCTCGATGATCTCCTGCACCGCGTTCGCGCTGAAAACGGTGTGGCTGAAGGTGATGATCCGGTCGTGCACCGCGGTGACCACGTTCTGGCCGAACCACTCGCCGATGAAGCCGACGCTGCCCAGCAGCCCGAGCAGCAGCGGCGGGAGCGACAGCGTCTGCCAGAACGCCGCCTCGGCGGCCTCGGAGAAGATGTTGCCGTCCCACGCTTTCGCGAGCGTGCGGGTCAGCAGCCGCCACGGCCCCCTGCGCACGGTCTTCTCCGGCACGCTCTTCTTCGGCGTCGCCTCGCCGTTCGGCGCTGCCTCGCCAGCGTCCGGTGTCACCTCGCCCATGGTGGGTCCCAGCATGGTCCATGCGCGCGGTTTCGGCTCGTCACCCCCGCCGAGACGGGGCGTGTCGGAGGACACCACCCGTGGCGGTGGCGGGCGCCGGGGGACTCGGAAGGTAAGCTGGCCGACGTGCCCTCATCGCGGCGCCCGGCGGCGAAGCCGGTGCCACAGTGGGGGTTTTCGCACGTCACGGCCGCGCCGAGCGGCCCGAGGAGGGGGTGAACCGAGTTTTGTCCGAGACGACCCAGCCGGTCCTCGGGGCGCCGCCCGCAGCGACGGACTCCACCGCGCGCCCGCTGCGCGCCTGGCAGCGCCGAGCGCTCACGAAGTACCTGTCGAGCAAGCCGAAGGACTTCCTCGCGGTCGCGACGCCGGGCGCGGGCAAGACCGTCTTCGGCCTCCGGATCGCCGCCGAACTGCTGTCGGACCGCACCGTCGAGGCGGTCACGATCGTCACCCCGACCGAGCACCTGAAGCACCAGTGGGCGGCCTCGGCCGCGGCGGCGGGCATCCCGATCGACTCGAACTTCCGCAACACCACCGGTGTCACGTCGTCGGACTACCGCGGGGTCGCGGTCACCTACGCGCAGGTCGCCGCGCACCCCACGCTGCACCGGGTGCGCACGGAGAACCGCAAGACCCTGGTGATCCTCGACGAGATCCACCACGCGGGCGACGCGAAGTCCTGGGGCGACGCGACGCGCGAGGCGTTCACCCCGGCGGTGCGCCGGCTGGCGCTCACCGGCACCCCGTTCCGCAGCGACGACTCGGCCATCCCGTTCGTCACCTACGAACCGGACGCCGGCGGGTTCCAGCGCAGCAAGGCCGACCACTCCTACGGCTACTCCGACGCGCTCGCCGACGGCGTGGTCCGGCCGGTCGTCTTCCTCGCCTACTCCGGCGAGGCGTCGTGGCGCACCAGCGCGGGCGAGGAGTTCACCGCGCGGCTGGGCGAGCCGCTCACCGCGGAGCAGAACGCGCGCGCCTGGCGCACCGCGCTCGACCCGGCGGGCGAGTGGATCCCGGCGGTGCTGCAGGCCGCCGACACCCGGCTCAGCCAGGTCCGCCAGGGCATCCCGGACGCGGGCGGCCTGGTGATCGCCACCGACCAGGAAACCGCGCGCGCCTACGCCAAGATCCTCGAGCGGATCTGCGGCGAAACGCCGACGCTGGTGCTTTCGGACGACCCGAAGGCGTCCGGGCGGATCAAGGAGTTCTCCGAGACCAAGGAACGCTGGATCGTCGCGGTCCGGATGGTGTCCGAGGGCGTCGACGTGCCGCGGCTGGCCGTCGGCGTGTACGCGACCAGCGCGTCCACCCCGCTGTTCTTCGCACAGGCCATCGGCCGCTACGTGCGGGCCCGGAAAAAGGGCGAGACGGCGAGCATCTTCCTGCCGAGCGTCCCGGTGCTGCTGGAGCTGGCCAGCGAGCTGGAAGCGCAGCGCGACCACGTGCTCGGCAAACCGCACCGGGAGAAGGAAGGCTGGGACGACGAACTGCTCGCCCAGGCCAACCGCACCGAGGACGAACCGGGCGAGGAGGAGAAGGCGTTCACCTCGCTGCACGCCTCGGCCGAGCTCGACCAGGTCATCTACGACGGCAACTCGTTCGGCACCGCGGTCTTCTCCGGTTCCGACGAGGAGCAGGAGTACCTCGGCCTCCCCGGCCTGCTGGAGCCGGACCAGGTCCGCGCGCTGCTGCGCAAGCGGCAGGAAGAGCAGATCTCCGACGAGAAGAAGCGCAAGCCCAAGGCCGAGGAGCAGGCCGCGCCGGCGCCCCGGCCGCAGTCGGTGACCGAACGGCTCGGCGCGCTGCGCAAGGAACTCAACGCGCTGGTCGGCGTGTACCACCACCGCACGAAGAAACCGCACGGCGCGATCCACAACGAACTGCGCCGCCAGTGCGGCGGCCCGCCCACCGCGATGGCGACGGTGGAGCAGCTCGAGGAACGCATCGTCACGCTGCGCTCCTGGTAGTCCTTCGGCCCGAGCGACGGGGCGCACGGCGGGTCCGTGCGCCCCTTTTCCTGGTAGATCGGTTCGTCCGGTTCGATCCGGGCGCCTGAACGGGCACGCCTGCCCTCACGACCGGACAAGACCGGACAACTTCTCGTTACTTTCGGTGCGTGGCAGGGATCACTCAGTCAGCGCACCGCGCGGATGAGGCCTGCGTTGCCGAACCGTGTCCATTTGGTTTCGGTTACTCGATCCCGCCATCTTCCGCAGAGCCGCCGCGCGGCATATGTTGTCGGCCACAACATATCTGCGACGGTGCACGGGGACCCCTCCCGATCACCCCGCGAGCATGATCGGAGAAGGAACGAGGATGCGCACCAGAACCCTTACCCTCCTCGCCGCGACGGTGAGCGCCGGCCTGGCGCTTTCGGCGTGCGGCGCCAACAGCGCGGGCTCCGGGAGCTCGGGGGACAGCAAGAGCTCCGCGTCCGCCCCGGCGGGCGGCGGCGCCAGCGGCAAGGTCGGCGTGATCCTGCCGGAGACCGCCACGTCGGCCCGCTGGGAAGCCTTCGACAAGCCGATGCTGCAGGCCGCGCTCTCCGCGCAGGGCTTCAGCGCCGACATCCAGAACGCACAGGGCGACAACCAGAAGTTCTCCACCCTCGCCGACGGCTTCATCAGCTCGGGCGTCAAGGTGCTGATCATCGCCCCGTCCGACCCGGCGGTCGGCGCGGCGATCGAGGCCAAGGCCAAGAACGCGGGCATCCCGGTCATCGACTACGACCGCCCGAGCCTCGGCGGTTCGGCCGACTACTACGTCTCGTTCGACAACGAGAAGGTCGGCGAGATCCAGGCGCAGGGCCTGGCCGACGCGCTGAAGAGCAAGCCGGGAGCCAACGTCGTCCAGATCGAGGGCGCGCCGACGGACAACAACGCGACGCTCTTCGGCAACGGCCACGACAAGGTGCTCAAGCCGCTGTACGACTCGAAGGCGCTGAACCTCGTGCAGAAGCAGCCGATCGACAACTGGGACGCCCAGGTCGGCGGCACGACCTTCGAGCAGATCTTCACCCGCGTCAACGGCAAGGTCGACGGCGTCGTCGCGGCGAACGACGAACTGGCCGGCGCGGTGATCACCGTGCTGAAGAAGAACGGGCTCAACGGGAAGGTCCCGGTCACCGGCCAGGACTCGACCGCGGCCGGCCTGCAGGCGATCCTGCGCGGCGACCAGACGCTGACGATCTTCAAGCCGATCAAGGAAGAGGCGGAGAACACCGCGAAGCTCGCCGCCGCGCTGGCCAAGAACGACAAGGCCGCCGCGGACGCGATCGCCACCGGCAAGCTGCACGACCCGAAGAACAACCGCGACCTGAAGTCGGTCCTGCTGCAGCCGCAGCTGATCACGATCAAGGACATCAAGACCGTCGTCCAGCAGGGCTACGTCAAGGCGTCCGACATCTGCACCGGCGACCTCGCCGCCAAGTGCGCCGAAAACGGCATCTCCTGACGCCGTAGCCACTCCCCGCCAAGAGCAGCCGGGCCGGGACGCGTTCCCCCGACACGCGTTCCGGCCCGGCACCCACGCGAGAGACAAGCGAATCCCATGAGCGAGCCCATTCTCGACATCACCGGCCTGAACAAGAGCTTCGGCCCGGTCCACGTCCTGCACGACGTGGACTTCGCCGTGCGGGCGGGCGAAGTGACCGCGCTCGTCGGCGACAACGGGGCCGGCAAGTCCACTTTGGTCAAATGCATCGCGGGCATCCACCCGTACGACACCGGTTCCGTGCGGTTCAACGGCGCGGACGCGCACATCCGCGGCCCCAAGGACGCCGCCGGGCTCGGCATCGAGGTCGTGTACCAGGACCTCGCGCTCGCCGACAACCTCGACATCGTGCAGAACATGTTCCTCGGCCGCGAGCGCGGCAGCAGCTGGCTGCTCGACGAGGCCAGCATGGAGAAGGCCGCGCGCGAAACGCTGGCGTCGCTGGGCGTGCGCACGGTGAAATCGGTCCGCACGCCGGTTTCCTCGCTGTCCGGCGGGCAGCGCCAGACGGTCGCGATCGCGAAATCGGTGCTGTGGAACAGCAAAGTCGTCATCCTCGACGAGCCGACCGCCGCGCTCGGCGTCGCGCAGACCAAGCAGGTGCTCGACCTGGTGCGCCGGCTGGCCGAACAGGGCCTCGGCGTCGTGCTGATCAGCCACAACATGGCCGACGTGTTCGAGGTCGCGGACCGGATCGCGGTGCTGTACCTCGGCCGGCTGGTCGCGGAGGTCCAGACCGGCGACGTCACGCACAGCCAGGTCGTCGAACTCATCACCGCGGGCCGGTCGGGCGATCTCGGCCTGGCCCGTCCCGAAGCTGTCGCGCTGTGAGCGAGAAAGAACCCGCCATGACCGAAACTTCCGAGAAGCCGCAGACGCCGGACGCGCCCGCCGGGGCGATCGCCGACTTCGGCATCGACACCACCTCGCTGTCCACCGGCGAGGCGATCAGGGACTACTTCGCGCGGATGAAGGACGGGCAGCTCGGCTCGATTCCCGCCGTGCTCGGCGTGATCGTGCTCGCCGTGTTGTTCAGCGCGCTGTCCGGCGACTTCTTCACCCTGGCGAACATCGCCAACCTGCTGGAGCAGGGCGCGGGCCAGACCATCATCGCGATGGGCATCGTGTTCGTGCTGCTGCTGGGCGAGATCGACCTGTCCGCGGGCACCGCTTCCGGCGTCTGCGCCTCGCTGATGGCGCTGCATTACGTGCGCAACGGAAACCTGCTGGGCTCCATGGGAACCGGCGTGTTCATCACGTTCATCGCGGTGCTCGTGCTCGCGGTGGTGCTGGCGCTGCTGCAGAAAATCTGGGCCGGGGCGGCGGTTTCGCTGGTCGGCATCGTGGTGATCCTGATCGGCGCGCCGGTCAACGCGTGGGTCGAAATCGTCATCGCGATCTGCACCGGCACCGCGATCGGCTGCATCACCGGTTTCCTGGTGTCGAAGATCGGGATGCCGTCCTTCGTCGTCACGCTGGCGCTGTTCATCGTGTGGCAGGGCGTGATCCTGCAGTTCGTCGGCGAAGGCGGCACGCTGCCGATCAGCACGAGCGACACGCTCAACGCGGTCGCCAACGGCAACCTCTCGGTCGTCGGCAGCTGGGTGCTGTTCGCGGTCGCGGCGGGCGGATACGCGGTGCTCGCGCTCGGACAGCACTTCTCGCGGCTGAAGCGCGGGCTGGTCGTGCAGCCGACGCCGATCGTGCTGGCGAAAGTCGGCACCATCGCGGTCATCGCGGCGGTCGCGACCTACCTGCTCACCATCAACCGGGCGTCGAACGACCTCGTCGTGATCGCGGGCGTGCCGTACGTGGTGCCGATCGTGCTGGTCCTGCTGGTGGCGGGCACGTACGTGCTCAACCGCACCAAGTACGGCCGGCACCTGTACGCGGTGGGCGGCAACAAGGAGGCCGCGCGCCGGGCCGGCATCAACGTGCCGAAGCTGCGCACCAGCGTGTTCGTGATCAGCTCGTCGTTCGCGGCGATCGGCGCGATCGTGTACTCGTCGAAGGTCGGCTCGGTCAGCGGCCAGTCCGGCGGCCTGAACACGCTGCTGTTCGCGGTCGGCGCGGCGGTCATCGGCGGCACCTCGCTGTTCGGCGGCAAGGGCCGGATCATGGACGCGGTGATCGGCGGCGCGGTGCTGGCGATCGTCAACAACGGTCTGGGCCTGCTCCAGCAGAAGGCCGCGGTGGTCAACATCATCACCGGCCTGGTGCTGCTGCTGGCCGCTTCGGTGGACGCGTTGTCGCGACGGCGGGCTGAGGCGTCGGCCCGCTGAGGGCTGATGGGAAGATGACGCGGTGAGCAGCCCGCCCGTCGCCCGCCCGGACGAGGTGCGCCGGCACAACCGCACGACTCTGCTGCGCCTGCTGCACGTCGGCGGGCCCAGCACTCGGGCTGCCCTGGCCACCGAGCTGGGGCTCAACCGGAGCACCATCAAGACCCTCGTCGACGGCCTCGCCGAGGCCGGCGTGGTCGAGGAGAAAGTGCCGAGGCCGGGACGAGGGGCGGGCCGCCCCTCGCTCCTGGTCCTGCCGCAGCCGCACGCCGCGGTCGTGCTCGCGGTCGACCTGCAGGTCGAACACGTGGCGATCGCGCTGGTCGGGCTCGGCGGGCAGATCCTCGGCCGCAACAGCTGGAACCTGCACGCCCGGACGCGGACCGCGGACGAGGTCATCACCCACGTCATCGAATCGACCCGGGTGCTGGCCGCCGACCTCGGCGTGGAACCGGTGGCGGTCGGGGTGTCGGTGCCCGGCGTGGTGCGGCGGGCCGACGGCCTGGTGCACGAGGCGCCCAACCTGCGCTGGACCGACGTGGCTCTCGGCGACCGGCTGTCGGCGGTGCTGCGGATTCCGGTGCTGGTGGGCAACGACGCCGAGCTGGGCGCGGTCGCGGAGCATCTGCGCGGGGCGGCCCGGGGGTCCTCGGACTCGGTGTACGTGTCCGCGGATGTCGGCGTCGGCGGCGGGGTGATTTCGCAGGGGTCTTCGCTGCGCGGGGGCTCCGGGTACGTCGGCGAGATCGGGCATATGGCGATCCGGCCTGGCGGGCGGGGCTGTTACTGCGGGAGCCGCGGGTGCTGGGAGACCGAAATCGGCGAGGCGGCGCTGTGCCGGGCCCTGGGGTTGCCGGAGGACACGCCTCGGGGGGTGATCCTCGTTGAGCTGCGGGAGCTGGGGCTGGATGCCGCCGCGGCCGCTTCCCGGCTGGGGGAGTATGCGGAGTGGCTCACGTTGGGGCTGGTCAACGTGGTCAATCTGCTGGGGCCTGAGTTGGTGGTGCTGGGGGATTTGCTGACGGTGCTGCCGGAGTCGGTGATGCGGGCGGTCGCGGAGGAGGTTCGGCGGCGGAGTCTGGTTTCGCGGGCGGTGGGGGGGACTCGGATCGTCAGTTCGGCGTTGGGGGCGGATGTGAAGCTGCTGGGGGCTGCTGAGGTGGCTTTTGAGGTGGTTTTGGACAGGGTGTGAGTTGAGGGGGCGGCTCGTCGCCCTGGCGGGCGACATTGCGCCTTGGTGGGTTGCGTGGGGCCCCCGAAGTTTGATTGTGCTGACGGTTCGGGGGTGCTTGTCAAGGCGGGAAAGATGCCTTGACAAGCACCCCCGAACCGCAGGGAGGCTTCGTATCGGGGGCGGGGGGAGGGGTGGGTGCCTCGCTCGTTGGGTGCATCGGTGGCGGTTTTTGGGTTGGGGCTTGCGCCCCAACCAGGGGCGGTGGCGTCGTGAAGTCCGTTAGGGCGGGAGCTGTGGAGCTTCGGTCTTGGCTCTGAGGGGATTCTCTTCCCATAGGAAGCCCATCACGGACTTTTGGGGAAAGCGGCTTGTTCGCCCGAGGGGGCGCGGAGCACGTGCCCGGAAGGCCGTGGGATGCCGGTCAGTGCTGGCTTGGCGGGTGTCGGGAGGGCCAGCGCGGGGCCAAGCGCACCGGGCGCCTGGGCCAGCACGTCAAGAGACAAGCCGGAAGACACCGAGGCAGCACCCAACCGCCAGCCTGAACGACCTCGTCCGGAAAAAGCCGGAGGCGGCAAGCGCGTGCGCCTGCCGCCTCCGGGAACTGTCTTGGTGAGCGAAGTTACTTCTGGATCTCCGCGGCCAGTTCCTTGAGCTTGGCCTCGTGCTCGCGGGCGTGGTGCCCGCAGAAGAGCAGCTCGCCTCCGGAGCTGAGGACAGCGCGTACCTGTGCTGCTGCGCCGCACCGGTCGCATCGGTCGGCTGCGGTCAATTCGGGGCGGGTGAGCGTCGGTGTTGTCATGGGGGTCTCCCTCCGTCCCGGCACCGGTCGCCCGGTGCCTCGATCCAGCTACGCCCACTTCGGTCTCGATGCCTTCGGCGGGGATCGCTTCCGGCTCCGCGGTGTTCGTGCTTCCACTCTTGCAGACGTTTGGCGGCCCGCAAGTGTTCCCGCGCCGGTGGGAGGTGCGTCACGCCGAATTAGCCCGGTTGCCGCAACGATGTTCCACTCCGTAGGACCAGACCACCCGATGCCGGGCGTTTTCCGTGGTCAGGCACCATTTGGGAGTGGGCATCGCACTCTCCTGGAAACGCGTGAACGCGATTCCGGCACCGGTCTTGTTCGTTCTCAGCGGAATTTCTCTGTATGCCGGTGCGGCCATCGCGGTCGACCTCTTCGGGCACGCCACGCCCTCTGGGGTCGCGTGGCTGCGCTGTCTCGGGGCGGCCGTCGTGCTGCTGTTGTGGCGGCGGCCGCCGAAGGCCGCCTGGCGGGGCAAGCGGTTGCTGCTCGCGGGGGCTTTCGGGGTCGTCACCGCGGGGATGAACGTGGTCTTTTACGAGGCCATCGCGCGGCTTCCGCTGGGCACGGTCGTCGCGCTGGAGTTCGCCGGGCCGGTCGTCGTGGCGGCGATCGGGTCGCGGACCCGGCGCGATTTCCTCGCGCTGGTCCTGGTGGCGCTCGGCGTGGTCGCGATCGCGGACGTGCGGATCGCGGGCAGTCCGCTCGGCGTCGTGTTCGCGCTGGCCGCGGCGGCTGCTTGGGCTGGGTACATCGTGCTCGGCAAGCGGGTCGCGATCGGCGGGGACGGGCTGGATTCGCTGGCGGTCGGGTTCGTGGTGGCGACCGTCGTGCTGTCGCCGCTCGCATGGGGCACCGGCGAAGTGTGGGCTTCGCCACGCATGCTGCTGCTCGGGATCGGCGTCGGCGTGCTGTCGACCGTCGTGCCGTACGCGCTCGACCAAGTGGTCCTGCGCCGGCTCGGCCAGGCTCGGTTCGCCGTCCTGCTGGCGTTGCTGCCGGTGACGGCGGGCGTCGTCGGGTTCCTGGTGCTCGCGCAGGTGCCGAGCGTCGTCGAGGCGCTGGGGACGCTCGCCGTCGTCGCGGGAGTGGCGTTGCGCAGCCGGGACGACGCCGGGCCGGTCGCTGAGCCGCCCGGGTGAATCCTCGCGGATGGCCGGGGCGGCCCGGGCCCGCGATACTGATCCCGAGCCCGAGGAGGTTGCCATGACCAAGGCGGCGTCGGCGGCGGCGAAGGACCTGGCTGCGGCGGGGGTCGGCGGCGTCCACCTGGCCTGGGCGGACAACAACGGCATCCCGCGTTCGCGCGTGGTCCCGGTCGGCGGGCTGGCCGACGCGGCGGTCCGCGGCGTCGGCGCCACCTCGCTGTTCGCGGTCTTCGACAGCCACGACGCCATCACCTACGCCCATTCCGGCCTCGGCACCCCGTCCGGCGACATCCGGCTCGTGCCGGTCGTGGAACGGCTCCGCCGGCTCTCCGGGCAGCCCGCGCTCGCCTGGGCTCCGGTGCGGCAGCTCGCCGCGGACGGTTCGCCGTGGCCGTACTGCCAGCGTTCCGTGCTGGAGCGCCAGGTCGCCGAGGCGGCGCGGCGCGGACTCGAATTCCGGGCCGGGTACGAGCTGGAGTTCTCCGTCGCGCCGGCGGGCAGCCAGGACGTCGTGTCCGCGCCGGGACACCGCGGGCCCGCCTACAGCCCGCACGCGCTGATCGGCCTGGACGAGTTCGTAGCCGCACTGCTGCACGATTTCGCCGCGAACGGCCTGCAGATCGGCCAGTTGCACGCGGAATACGGCGTGGCACAGCTGGAATTGTCGCTCGCCGCCACCGATCCGGTGTCCGCGGCCGACGATCAGCTGCTGGCCCGCCAGACCATTCACGCGGCCGCGCACGCACACGGGCTCGTGGCGAGTTTCGCGCCGATGATCGGGCTCGGGGCCGCCGGGAACGGCTGGCATCTGCACACTTCCGTCCGGCGCAAGGGCCGGAACCTGCTGACCGGCGACGGCGTGCCGGAAGGCGAAGGCGCGGCCTACGTCGGCGGGTTGTTGCGGGATTTGCCCGCGCTGACGGCGGTCACGGCGCCGAGCGTCCCCTCGACGATGCGGTTGCGGCCGGGGTTTTTCGCTGGTGCGTATGCGTTTTGGGGCGTGGAGAACCGAGAAGCGCCGCTGCGGTACGTCCCGGGCACGGCGTTGCTCGGGGCGGAGCACGCGAATGTCGAGCTGAAAACGTCGGACGCGTCGGCCAATCCGTATCTCGCGCTGGCCGTGGTGTTCGCCGCCGGGATGGCCGGGATCGAGGACAGCGCGATCCTGCCGGAGCCGATCGCGGACGACCCGGGCGGCTGGAGCGAAGGGGAACGGAACACCGCGGGCGTGCTGCCGCTTCCGGCGAGTCCGTCCGAACAGGACACTGCGCTGCTGGCGAATCCGCGCGTGTCCGGGGTGCTGGGGGACGAGCTGCTCGGCGCGTTCCGCGCGGTGCGCGCCTCGGACGCGGCGTGGGCCGCCGACCGGGCGCCTGAGGAGATCGTGGCGGCGCATCTGTGGCGGTACTGAACACGGGGCTTTCCGACGTCCATTGGCTTCCCGGCGGTGCGCGCCTGGTCGCCGAAGCCCGGGCGGAACTGCCGCAAAAGGACGGCTTGGCGGCGGCCTTCGCCGGGCTCGTGACGTTGCGCGCGGCGGACGTCGCGGTGCCGGACCAGGACGAGGTCGCGATCGCCGCCGGGACCGTGCGCGCGCCGGCCGTTCTTCCGGCAGGTGCGTTGTCCCGCAACGACTTCCGCCTTCCGATCCCGTTCGACGAGACGGCCGCGGGCACGTCTTTGGAAGGGTTGGCTGAGGCGATCCGGACGCTGTCGCAGGAGAAGCTGGCGGTGGTCCCGGCGTTGGGGGAGTGGAGCACTTCGACGGTTTCGGATCTGCTGCTGGGCCTGTGGGAATTACCGCGAGTGGCGGTGCTGGCGCGGGTCGATCCGGCGGAACTGGGCTCGCCGGACACGCCGGAACGCGCGCTGCAGGACTACCTCGACACCGGCATCCCTCCACTGTGGACGAACCGGTGGCGGCCGCCCGCGCCGCACCACGTGCTGCTCGCCGGTGTGCGGCTGGGCGCGGAGGGAACGCTGTTGTCCGTTGTGGACACTTACCGCGAGCTGGGCGACGAAGGCGTGCACGACCAGCCGGTGGAGTGGGTCGCGGCGGGACTGGAATCGGTGCTGCTGGTGGCGGACGCCCGGTACGAGGAAGCGTTGGCGCAGGCGGTTTCCTACGCCGGGTTGCGCAGCTGCGGTGCGTCGTAGCGCTCTTGCGCGTCCAGCAGTTCGTCCCAGTGCTCGGCGACCCAGTCGTAGACGACCTGCATCGGCTCCAGCAGGCTGCGGCCGAGCGGCGTCAGCGCGTACTCCACCCCCAACGCGGGATCCTCGTGCGCCGTCCGGGACACCAGCCCTGAGCGTTCGAGACCGCGCAAAGTCTGGGTCAGCACCTTCGGCGTGACGCGGGGCAGCGGCACCCGCAGTTCGGAGAACCGGCGCGGTCCGTCTGCCAGGCAGTGGAGCACCAGGGCGGACCACTTGTCCCCGAACCGGAACGGCACCAGCGAGGACGGGCACAGCTCCTCGAACAGGTCGGGAGGCAATGGCTGCCGAACGGTCATCGCGGACTCCTCTCAGTATCCCGGAGGGAACCGGCCCCCTGGCTACCTTCCAGAGCATCGACACCCCAGGAGGTATTCCCACGATGAGCAAGATCGTCATTTTCGGGGCGGGCGGCCGGGCCGGGAGGCAGGCGGTCGCGGAGGCCCGGCGGCGCGGGCACGACGTCACCGCGGTGGTCCGCGATCCCGCCCGCTACCAGGACTTGGCGGACGCAGTCGCCGGCGACGTCACCAGCGCGGCCGAGGTCGCCGCCCTCGCCGCCGGACACGACGCGGCCGTCAACGCGGCCGCGGTTTACGGGGAGGGCACCGATCCGGAGGCGTTCTTCACCGGTGCCGCCCGCGCTCTCGTCACCGGCCTGGCGCGGGCGGGAGTGGACCGGCTGGTCGCGGTCGGGCTGTCCGCGCTGCTGCCGGCCGCCGACGGAACCTCGGTGCTGGACTCGATTCCGGCCGAGTTCCGCCCGTTCTGCCTGGCCCACGCGGCGGGGCTCGAGGTGTTGCGCACCGAGGGCGCCGGGCTGGACTGGGTGTACGTCAGCCCGGCCGGCGACTTCGACCACGACGGCGAGCGCACCGGTCGCTACGAAATCGGCGAGCACGGCGACCTCGCGCGCAAGATCTCGTACGCCGATTTCGCTGTGGCCCTGCTCGACGAGATCGAGAACCCGCGGCACCACCGCGTCCACCTCGCGGTGGCCTGAACCTACTTCGCGAAGCGGGAGTGCTTGCGGCCGTAGAAGAAGTAGATCAGCAGGCCGAGCACGAGCCACGCGGCGAACCGGAGCCAGGTCATCACGTCGAGGTTCAGCATCAGGTAGAAGCACGCCACCGCGGCGACGATCGGCAGCACCGGCGAGAACGGCACGGTGAACGGCCGCTTCAGGTCCGGGCGGCGTTTGCGCAGCACCGGCACCGCGACCGCGACGATGATCATCGCCGACAGCGCGCCGATGCTGACCATGTCGGCCAGCGCCGAGATCGGCACGAACGCCGCCAGCACGGCGATCAGCGCGGCCCCGCCGATGGTCATCCGGTGCGGCGTGCCCCAGCGCGGGTGCGCCGTGCCGATGGCCTTGGGCAGCAGGCCGTCGCGGCCCATCGCGAAGCCGATCCGGCCGATCGTGACCAGTTCGACCATCATCACCGACGTCAGCCCGGTGACCGCGCCCAGCGAGATCAGCGCGCCGACCCAGTGCTGGCCGACCCGGTCGAACGCGTCCGCGAGCGGTGCGCCGGAGTCGATGTCGGAGTAGTGCACCATGCCGGTGAGCACGATCGACACGCCGATGTAGAGGACCGCGCACACGGCCAGCGCGCCGAGGATGCCGACGCGGAGGTCCTTGCGCGGGTTGATGGTCTCCTCGCCGAGGTTGGCGAGCGCTTCGAACCCGGTGTAGGCGAAGAACACGACGGCCGCGGCGGTGACCATGCCGGCGATGCCGTACACCGACTGCTCGAGCCCGAGCACGGCCTGGACCACTGGCTGGTGCAACGCGTTGGCGCTGCTCGACGGCGGCTGCGCGGGAGGGACGAACGGGGTGAGGTTCGAGCCCTTCACGAAGAACACGCCGACGGCGAGGATGAGCACGCAGACGGCGACCTTGACGAGCACCAGCAGATTCGTGAGCCACGAGGACTCCTTGATACCGACCACGGCCACCACCGTCAGGACCGCGATGATCAGCACCGCGCCGACGTTGACCGTCGCGTTCTCGCCGAACCACTCCGGCGACAGGCCGAGCAGATTCGCGAGATAGCCGGACCAGCTGCGCGACACCACGGCCGCGCCGAGCGCGAACTCCAGCAGCAGGTCCCAGCCGATGATCCAGGCGAAAACCTCGCCAAGGGTGGCGAAGGCGTAGGTGTACGCGCTGCCCGCGGTCGGCACGCTGGACGCGAGTTCGGCATAACACAGCGCGGCGAGCCCGGCGACCACCGCGCCGATCACGAACGAGAGCGTGACCGACGGCCCGGCGTGCGTCTTCGCCTCCACCCCGGCGAGGGTGAAAATGCCGGTGCCGATGATGATGCCGACGCCGAACCCGATCAGGTCGCGCCCCCTGAGCCGCCGCTTCAGCTCGCCGGATTCCTGCCGCTTGAGGACTTCGTCGACGTCGAGAGTTCTCCGCTCGCCCATGGGGGAACGTTAGAAGGTCGCGCGCGGATGCGCAGATCGGCTAACCGGGTGGGCCGGTGCCGTGGTCTCGGCGGGGATCGTGGCTTGGCCGCGGGAGGCGCGGGTTTTCCTGGTCGGTCGGGGACGGTGGGAAGGTCGTGCGCGGATGCGCAAATCGGCTAACCGGGTGGCTCGATGCCGTGGTCCTGGGCGAGGATCGCGGCCTGCACTCGCGACCGCAGGCCGAGCTTGGCCAGCACCCGGGAAACGTGCGTTTTCACCGTCGCCTCGCCGATGTACAGCCGGGCCCCGATCTCGGCGTTCGACAGGCCCGCGCCCAGGCAGCCCAGTACCTCGCGTTCGCGTTCGGTGAGGTCCGCGAGTCCGGCCGGCGTGGGCGACGGTCCGGCCGGGGTGTTGGCGAAGGCGGTGATCAGCCGTTTCGTGACCTGTGGCGCGAGTACTCCCTCTCCCGCCGCGACCAGACGGACGGCCTCGATCAGGCGCGGGGCCTCCACCGACTTCAGCAGGAATCCGGCGGCTCCGGCGCGCAGTGCGGCGTGCACGTACTCGTCGAGGTCGAAGGTGGTGAGGACCAGGACCTCGGCGAGCCCCTCGGCGATGAGCTGGCGGGTCGCGGTGATCCCGTCGGTGCCGGGCATCCGGACGTCCATCAGGACGACGTCCGGCCGCAGCGCGCGGGCCTGGCGCAGCGCGACCTCGCCGTCGGCGGCTTCGCCGACCACCTCGATGCCTTCGGCGTTGCCGAGGATGAGCGCGAGCCCGGCGCGGATGGCGCCGTGGTCGTCGGCGACGAGGACTCGGATGGTCATGACGGCTCTCCGGCGAGGGGAAGTTCGGCGTGGACAAGCCAGCGCGGCCCGGACGGACCCGCTCGCAGGGTGCCGCCGACGGCGTGCGCGCGCTCGCGCATGCTCAGCAAACCGTGCCCGCCGCTGTCGGACTGGGTCGGCGCGCCGAGCAGGTCGTTGCCGATTTCGACGCTCAGCGTGCCGTCGGCCGCGCGCAGCCGCACGGTCACCCGGCCGCCCGGCGCGTGTTTCACCGCGTTCGTCAACGATTCCTGCGCGATCCGGTACGCGGTGAGGTCGACCGCCGTCGGCAGCGCGAGTTCTTCGTCCACAGTGGAATCCACGGTCACCGTCATGCCCGCCGCCCGCGCCGATTCCACCAGCCGGGTCAGCTCGGCCAGCCGGGCCGGAGCGGTCACCTCGTCCTCCGCGGATTCCGAACGCAGCAGGCCGATCATCGCGCGCATTTCCTCCAGCGCGCGCACGCTGTTCTCGCGCACCGCGACGAGCACGGTCTGCGCGGTCTTCGGATCGTCCGCCATGGACAGTGCCGCCTCCGACTGGATGGCGATCGCGGACAGGTGCCCGGCGACGACGTCGTGCAGGTCGCGGGCCATCCGCGCGCGTTCGGCCGCCACCGCCGCCCGCCGGTCCAGCGCGGCGATCGTAGCGAGCTGCTCGGCGTTGGCGCGTTCGGACGCCGCGATGTCGCTCTGCTGGCGCACGTTCGCCCCCCACCACACCGGGACCAGCAGGAACGACAGCATGCTGAACGCGCCCAGCGCCGCCGCCCGCCAGCCCGCGACGGCCAGGAACACGAACAGCACGGTGAGCGTGACCGTCGCGGTCAGCCCGACCAGCACCCGGGTCGTCCAGCGGGAGCCGTACAGCATCGCGGAGTACAGGAAGTCCGTGTACGCGATGGCGATCGGCAGCGAGAGGCCCAGCACGACGTCGACGCCGACGATCCCGGTGGCGATGAGCAGTCCCCACGGCACTTTCCGGCGCAGAAACGTGGCGAGACAGATCGCGCCGAGTTCGGCGAACCGGATCCAGAGCGGGAAGGGGTCGCCGTTCGGCAGCAGGCGGTGGCTGTCGGTGAAGTACAGCATCGTGCCGCCGGCGAACACCGCGAGCGCGATGAGGCCGTTCTGCTGCCACGGCGGCAGTTCGCGCGGCCGGGGGAGGGCCGAGCGCAGGTCTCGCAGGCGCACCCGACCATGACAGCACACCGCGGCGTCCCGGTCGTCCTACGAAATGATGACCCCCCGATCGTGCCGTCCGCTGACGCGCGCTGACGTCCGCACCCGCCACAGTGGAGCCATGGACGAGATTCTGGCCAGTCCGATGACCATCGCCATCGTGGCGTGCGAGATCGGGTTCTGGGTCTTCATCGCGGCCGGGCTGCTGGCCCGGTACGCGCTGCGCAAGCAGAAGGCCAGCACCGTGCTGCTGGCGCTGGTTCCGGTGGTCGACCTGGCGCTGCTGGTGATCACCGTGATCGACCTGATGAACGGCGCGAAGCCGAACGTGACGCACGGGCTGGCCGCGGTGTACCTGGGCTTCTCGGTGGTGTTCGGGCCCTCGATGGTGGAGTGGGCCGACGTCCGGTTCGCGCACCGGTTCGCCGGAGGACCGCGGCCGGAGAAGCCGACCGGCCGCGCCAAGGCCCGCAAGGAATGGCGCGAATGGGGCAAATGCGTGCTGGCGTCCGCGATCAGCGCCGGACTGCTGCTGCTCGCGATCGTGGTGGTCGGCGATCCGGGCCGCGTCGAGCCGCTGTGGGGCTGGCTGCCGAGGCTGGGCACGGTCGCCGGCCTGTGGTTCGTCTTCGGGCCGCTGTGGCAGGAGATCTTCGGCTCCTCCGCGTCGAAAAAGGAGGCGTCGCGGTGATCGAGCTGTTCGGGATTCTCCTGGTGGTGCAGGGCGCGGGCGGGCTGATCAACCGCCTGGCCGGGGCGGGGCACCCGAGCTGGTTCGTCCAGCTGCACGTGCTGCCGCCGAACCTGCACGTCATCGCCAGCGTCGTACTGCTCGGGGCGGGCGTGGCGGTGCTGTTCGCGAACCGGGCGCGCAAAAGCCGCCGCGGCTAAACTCGGGAGCATGGCGGCCGGTCCGGTACTGCTGTTCGCCGTGGTCAGCGTGGCGCCCTCGGCGTTGTTCTGGGCTGCCCTCCGAGTTCCGGCGCTCTGCCGCTGGCTGCGTCGGCGCCGCGCGGCTCCAGTGCCGTCCGAACCGCCGGTGGAGCAGGTGGCCGCCGATCTGCGCCGGGTACGCCGGACGCTCGCGGAACTTCCCGCCGGAACGCCGGCCGCGCGCCGGTTCGGCACCCGGCAGGCGTACGACGAACTGCTCGTCACCGCCTGCCGCGAGATCGGCGTCGAGCACCGGCTCGACGGATTGCGCGAGGGTGCCGACCGGGATCTCGAACGGCTGCGGATCGAGGATTCGCTGAGCCGTAAAGGATTCGTGCTGTCCTGAGCGGAGTGGCAGGATGCCCGGGTGGACTTCCAGCCGAAAGACCGGCCCGCGGACGCGTTCCAGCAACCTCTCACCGCCGACCAGATCGAGCTGCTGTGCCGCCGCGCGCTCGGCTCCGGCGTGCGGTCCGCGGCCGAAATCGGCTGGGGCGGCTACAACAACACCTACCGGGTGGAGCTGGCTGACGGTCCGGCGATCCTGCGCGTCGCCCCGGAACCGGCGCGGCAGACCCGGATCGAGCACCAGTTCATGCGCAACGAATACCTTGCCGCGCCGTACTTCGCGCCGATTTCGCCGTTGCTGCCGCGCACGCTCGCCGCCGACTTCACCCACCAGGTCATCGGCCGCGATTACGTGCTGCAGGCCGTTCTCCCCGGAGAGCCGGGCCCGGAAATCCTCTCCGGCTTCGAGCCGGAGGACCGGGCGCCGTACTTCCGCCAGCTCGGCGAAATCACCCGCGCGATCCACGACGTGCGCGGGCCCGGGTTCGGCCTCGTCGCCGGACCGCATTTCGCGACCTGGAGCGAAGCGCTGGTCGCGTACTTCGAGGACAACGCCGCGGACGTCGAAGACCTCGGCCTCGACGGGTCCGACCTGCGCGCGGTGGCCGCCTGGGCGAAGCGCGACGCCGCGCTGCTCGACGAGATCACCGAACCGCGCCTGCTGCACGGGGATCTGTGGCACGTGAACGTGATGCTGACCCCGGCGCTGGAGATCGTCGGGGTGTTCGACCACGACCGCAGCTGGTGGGGCGACCCGGCGGCGGACTGGACGATCCGCATGGCGTCGGTGAAAACGGGCTCGAAACGGGATTGGTTCTGGGACACCTACGGGCGGCCGGACGAGTCTCCGTCGGCGCGGCGGCGCGCGTTGTACTACGAAGCCCGCCACGTCGGCGCGGTCCGGCTGGAGCGGTACCGGCTCGGCAAGGAGGGGAAGGTCGAGGAGTCGTATCCGGAGCTGGCCGAGATCCTGGCGGCGCTGGAGTCAGAGTGACGGATCCGAGCCGCGCAGCGCGGCCCACCAGAAGCCGAACGTCGCGATCAGCACGCTGACCGTCAGCCAGCCCGCGAACCCGCTGCCGTCGACCAGCGCCCAAAACGCCCCCACCACCGGCGCGACCGCCAGCACCGGCAGATCGACCCGGAACTGCCGCGCGAGCCCTACCGGCGTGGCCGCGGCGAGCGCGCGTTCCTCGTCCGGTTCGGAAGGGTTGTCCAGGCGACGGCCGCGAGGCTCGCCAGTGCGCACCGAGCCCGCCGGATACAGCACCTCGTCCTCGATCCGCAGGGCGACGTGACGGTCCGTGCGCAGGTCGCCCAGCACCTCGACCCGCGAGGGCGACGGCAGGCCGATCAGCGTCGGCGAGAAGTACACCGGGATCCACCGCGGCGTCGCGGTGTCGGTCTCCAGCCAGGACCGGGTCAGCAGGCCGCGCTGCACCTTGATCCGGCGCACCGGCACCGAAGCACCCGCCTTGCGCCGCGAGGGCTGCACAAAACGCGTGAAAAGCAGGAATCCGTCCACCGCGAGCATCGCGACGACCGCGACCACCGTGACCGTCGCGTACGTCGAGGCGCGGTCAGCGGTCACCAGGGCCGAAGCACCGGCCGTGACTGCCCGCGAAGGCGCTGACGGGTCGTACCGCACCGGAACCTTCGCGCCCAGCCGCGGGGGAGTGGTGTCCAGCTCGACCGCCGCGCTCGCTTCCGGCTGGTTCGGCACCGGGAACCGCACCGTGACGGTGGCGTCGTCGACTCGCGACACGATGCCGGTCGCGGTTGCGGTGAGTCCCTGCAGCCTTGGCCGGGTGCTGTTGAACTCCAGCAGCTGCACCACGAACACCACGGCGCACGCGACGAACACGACCGCACTCGTCACCAGGATGTGCCGCACCGGCCGCGACCGCAGGAAATTCCGCACAAGGCTCACCTTAACCGTCCAAAAAAAGGAAGGAGCGGCGCGGGAGTCCGCGCCGCTCCTTCGATTCCCGCTAGGGGAGGATTACTTCACGAACCCGATCTTCGGGTAGTCGTACGGGTTGTTCGCGTAGCCCGGCGAACCGAAGTTGCCGACCGTCTTGCGCACGGCGAACGCGCCGACCGACTGGAAGATCGGAAGCTGGTGGCCCAGCGCCCAGATCTCCTTGTCCGCGGCGTTGATGTCCGCGGCCCGCTTCGTGTCGTCCAGTTCCTGCGCGGCGGCGTCGAGCAGCTGGTTTTCCTTGTCGCTGCCGATCCGGCCGTAGTTCTGGTTGACGTTCTTCGGGTCGAGGTAGTAGATGCCCTTGCTGCCGCCGATCGGGAACGAGTTCGAGATCCAGCGGAACAGCGTGAGGTCGAAGTTGCCGACGTTCACGTAGTTCTTGAAGAACTCGGTCGACGGGACGGCCACGATGTCGATGCCGACGCCGATCGCCTTCAGCTGCGACTGCAGGATCTGCGCGGTCTGCTGGCTGATCGGGGTGCCGGTCGGGATCACCAGGCGCAGCTTGAGCTGCTTGCCGTCCTTGGCGCGCAGGTCGCCGGACTGCTTCCAGCCCAGCTTGTCCAGCTCCGCCTTGGCCGCGTTCTGGTCGAACTTGTACGGGCCGCTGTTGTCCTCGTAGGTCTTGGAGCCCTTGAGGAACAGGTGGTTGCCGATCGGCGTGGTGTCCTTCTGCATCTGGCCGAGGATCGACTTCGCGATGGTCACCGTGTCGACGCCGCGCATGACCGCCAGCCGCAGGTCCTTGTCCGCGAGGATCGAGGACGGGGCGCCGTTGAGCGTCATGTGCGTGTAGTCGGGGTAGGCCGACTGGCGCACGACCGCGTTCGGGTCCGCCTGGGCCCGCTTGAACGCGTTGATGTCGTTGTTCAGCGGGTAGAAGTCGATCTGCCCGTTGGCGAACGCGTCCGCCAGCGCCGGCCGGTCCACGACCTTGTAGGTCACGGTGTCCAGCTTCGGCTTGTCGCCCCACCAGCTCGGGTCGCGCTCGAACACCGCGGTCTTGGCGGTGTAGTCCACGCTCTTGATCTTGAACGGACCCGCGGTGATCTGCGCCTTCTGCGCCCAGCCCTTGTTGAAGGTGTTGGCGTCGGCCATCGCCTCCTTCGGGTACAGCGGCGAGAACAGCGACTTCCACTCCGCGAACTTCTTCGCGAAGGTGACCTTGACGTCGAGGTCGTCAGCGCCCTTCTCGACCTTGGCGATGTCCTCGTAGCCGGTGGTGCTGGAGACCTGGTAGGCGGTGTCCTTGCCGGTCAGCGCCTTCGCCATGGCGGCGAAGTCCTCCCAGGAGAACTGGCGCCCGTTGCTCCACTTGGCCTTCGGGTTGATCTTGTACTCGATGACCTGCGGGTCCTGGCTGACGATCTCGGCCGAGGTCAGGTAGTTCTTGTCGATGCCGACCGTCGCGTCCGCGTTCTGCGGGAACGGGTAGGGCAGGATCGCGCCGAACATGCTCGCGCCGTCCAGGACGGTGCCGTCGACCTGGTAGTAGTTCCAGTTGTCCGGCAGCTGGTCGACCGGCCACTTGAAGTCGCCGCCGTCCTTCAGCTTGTCCAGCGGCTGCTCGTTGATGTCCGCGGTCTTGACGGCGGACGAGCCGGTGTCCTGCAGGTTCTTGTCGCCGCCGCCGCTGCCGCCGCCGCAGGCGGCGAGCAGGAGCCCCAGAGCGGCAACGGGGGCCACGATCGCGGCCATTCTCCGTCGCATGTGTTTACCTTCCTTCTTCTGGTGTGCCAACGGATCGTGGCTACACGACTTCGCGGGTTTTGGCGTAGTGGCACGCCACGTCGTGGTCCTGCGCGCGGGATTCGCGCGGAGGTTCGACGTCGACGCACTTGCGCTTGTCCTCTTCGGACAGTTGCGAGAAAACGAAACAGCGGGTCCGGAACCGGCAGCCCGACGGCGGGTTCGCCGGGCTGGGCAGGTCCCCGGTGAGGATGATCCGGCCGCGCTCGCGTTCCTTGGCCGGGTCCGGGATCGGGATCGCGGACAGCAGCGCCTGCGTGTACGGATGCTGCGGCGCCTCGAAAACCGTGCGGACGTCGCCGATCTCCACGATCTTGCCGAGGTACATCACCGCCACCCGGTCGGCGATGTGCCGGACCACCGACAGGTCGTGCGCCACGAACAGGTACGACAGGCCCAGCTTGGCCTTCAGCTCGTCCAGCAGGTTGATCACGCCGGCCTGGATCGACACGTCGAGCGCGGACACCGGTTCGTCGAGCACGATCAGCTTCGGCTCCAGCGCGAGCGCCCGCGCGATGCCGATGCGCTGGCGCTGCCCGCCGGAGAACTCCGCCGGGTAGCGGTCGGCGTGCTCGGCGCGCAAGCCGACCAGTCCGAGCAGTTCCGGCACGCGCTGGTCGATGCGCTCCTTCGAGAACCCGTGCGTCACCATCGGCTCGGCGATGATGTCGCCGATCGGCAGCCGGGGGTCGAGCGCGGCCATCGGGTCCTGGAAGACCACCTGCAGGTCGCGGCGGATCGCCTTGCGGTCCTTGCCCGCGAGCTTCGCGACGTCCTTGCCGAGCACCGCGACCGAACCGTGCGACGGGGCCGCCAGTTCGAGGATCTCCATCAGCGTGGTCGACTTGCCGCAGCCGGATTCGCCGACCAGGCCGAGGGTTTCGCCCTCGACGATGTCGAAGGTGATCCCGTCCACCGCGCGCACGGTGCCGACCTTGCGCTTGAAGACGGTGCCCTTGCTGACCGCGTAGTGCTTCTGCAGGTCCCGCACGTCCAGCACGGTCGAGCGCTGGGTGCGCGGCAGGGACGCGACCGCGGCCTCCTCGATCACCTCGGCGCCGTAGACCTCGGCGGCGTCCGCTTCGGGACGGCCGAGTTCCTCGGTGCGGATGCAGGCGGCCCGGTGCGTAGTGTCGACCGGCGCGTTCGGATTGCCCGGCGTGATCGTGAACAGCTCCGGCTCGGCGGTGCGGCACGCGTCGATCGCCAGCGGGCAGCGCGGCGCGAACGGGCAGCCCTGCGGCAGGTTCACCAGCGACGGCGGCTGACCCTCGATCGGCACCAGCGGCTGCTTCTCCCGCGCGTCGACGCGGGGGATCGAACCGAGCAGGCCCAGCGTGTACGGCATCCGCGGCTGGGCGTAGATCGTGTCGACCGGACCCTGCTCGACCGCGCGCCCGGCGTACATCACCATCAGCCGGTCGGCGAACCCGGCGACCACGCCGAGATCGTGCGTGATGATCACGATGCCGGCGCCGGTGACCTCCTGCGCGGTCTTCAGCACCTCCAGCACCTGCGCCTGCACCGTCACGTCGAGCGCGGTGGTCGGCTCGTCGGCGATGATCAGGTCCGGGTCGTTGGCGATCGCGATCGCGATCACCGCGCGCTGGCGCATGCCGCCGGAGAACTCGTGCGGGAACGCCTTCGCCCGCGCCGCCGCGTTCGGGATGCCGACCAGGTCGAGCAGTTCGACCGCGCGGTTGTTCGCCTGCTGCTTGGTGATCGTGCCCTTGCCGTGCACCAGCAGCGCTTCGGCGATCTGCGCCCCGACGGTGTACACCGGGGTCAGCGCCGACAGCGGGTCCTGGAAGACCATCGAGATCTTCTTGCCGCGGATCTTCGACAGCTCGGTGTCGGACTTGCCGATCAGTTCGCGGTCCTGGAACCGGATCGAGCCCGAAACCCGCGCCTGCGGCGGCAGCAGCCCCATCACCGCGAGCGACGAAACCGACTTGCCGGAACCGGACTCGCCGACGATGCCGAGCACCTCGCCCGCGGCGACCTGGTAGCTCAGCCCGCGCACCGCGTGCACGCGGCCGGACTCGGACGGGAAGGACACTTCGAGGTTCGAGACCTCGAGCACGGTTCCGGTGGGCTTCTCAGTGTCCACGGTCAGCTCGAGTGCGCTGCTCATTCCGCCTCCGCGGTGAAAAGTACGTCGGCGGTGCTCATGCTTCTGCTCCCACGGTCTGCGTCGAGGCGGTCGACTTGGTCTTTTCTTCGATCCGCTTGCGTTCCTTGCGCCGCGAACGGCTGGACGACGGGTCGAGCGCGTCGCGCAGGCCGTCGCCGACGAAGTTCACCGCGAGCACGGTGAACACCAGGAAGCCGGCCGGGATGTAGAACAGCCACGGGAACGTCCGGACCGCGTCGGAGCCCGCCGAGATCAGGGTGCCCAGCGAAACGTCCGGAGCCTGCACGCCGAAGCCGAAGAACGACAGCGACGTCTCCATGATGATCGCGACGCCGACGTTGATCGTCGCGTCGATGATCAGCAGCGACGCCATGTTCGGCACGATGTGCTTGAAGATGATCCGCCACGGGGACTGGCCCATGAACTTCGCGGCCTTCACGAACTCGCGTTCGCGCAGCGTCAGCGTCATGCCGCGGACGATGCGGGCGGTGATCATCCACTGGAACAGCGCGATCAGGCCGACCAGGATCAGCCAGGTCTTGCCGCGGAAGGCCGGCGACAGGATCGAGATGATCAGGAACGGCGGCAGGATCAGCAGCAGGTCGACGACCCACATCGACACCCGGTCGGTCCAGCCGCCGAAGTACCCGGCCGCGGAGCCGACGATCGAGGCCACGCCGGTGGAGAACAGCGCGGCCAGCAGGCCGATGGTGAGCGACTTCTGCAGCCCGCGCATGGTCTGCGCGAACATGTCGCCGCCGATCTGGTTGGTGCCGAACCAGTGCGTGCCGTCCGGCGGCATCAGCGTCGCGGCCGGGTCGAGTTCGTCGTAGCCCCACGGCGAATACCAGCTGTAGGTGAACGCCAGCACGTAGAACAGCAGGATGACGACGAGCCCGACGAGCGCCAGTTTGTTGCGGAAGAACCGGCGGGCGACGAGCTTGCCGCGGCTGGAGGACTTCCCGCCCTGCTGCTCGGTGGCCGTTTCGGTGGCGGCGACGGCCGAATCGGCGAGGTCGGCCTCGTTCAATGGGGCGGCCATCAGATCCTCACCCTCGGGTCGAGCGCGGCGTAGAGCACGTCCGCGAGCCAGCCGGCGAGCAGCACGCAGATCGCGATGAACAGGGTCACGGTGGTGACGATGTTGGTGTCCTGCTTCTGGATGCCGGTCACCAGCCAGTCGCCCATGCCGTACCAGCCGAAGATCTTCTCGGTGAAGACGCCGCCGGTGATGAGCAGGCCGAAGCCGAACGCGAACAGCGTCGCCATCGGGATCAGCGCGGTGCGCAGGCCGTGCTTGAACAGCGCGCGCCTGCGGGTGAGGCCCTTGGCCTGCGCGGTGCGCAGGAAGTCCGAGCCGAGCACGTCGAGCATCGCCGAACGCTGGTAGCGGCTGTAGTAGGCGACCTGGGTCAGCACGATCGCCAGGGTCGGCACGATGATGTGCTGCAGCCGGTCGAGCAGGACGTCGCCGAAACCGCCGTCGACCGCGCCGCCCTCGCCCTGCACGATGAAGAACTGGTAGCCGTCGAGCAGGTTGTCGTTGACCGACTGCGCGCCCGCCTTGAGGATCGTGGCGATCACGAACACCGGCGTCGACAGCACCACGAAGGAGAACGTGGTGGCGATGTAGTCGCTGACCTTGTACTGCCGGATCGCGCTGACCACGCCGACGAGCACGCCGATGATGATGCCGATGGTGATCCCGAGCAGGAACAGCCGCAGGCTCACGCCCGCGCGGCGGAACAGCTCGTCGGTGATCGCCTGGTCGGCGACGGTGCGGCCGAAGTCGCCCTGGAAGACGCCGCCCAGCCAGGTGAAGAACCGGTGCGGGATCGCCTGGTCCAGGTGCAGCTCGGCGGCCTTCGCGTCGATGGTCGCCTGCGGGGCGGGCGGGTTGCGCAGCTTGAGCGCGTCCAGCGGGCTGAAGGACAGCGACGCCAGGGAGAACGCCGCGAAGGTCGCGACGAGGCAGAGGGCGATGTAGTTGACGAGTCTGCGGAGGAGGAACCCGATCACAGTTGCCTCGCTTCACCGGGGCCGGAGGATCCGCTCCGCGCCGCCGGGCATCCCTGGCTCGCTCGCGATTGAGTTTTCGTCGAAAACACTGGGCGGTGCTGCCTTCCAATACTGACGCTCGTTGTGGGCGCAGCCTAATGGCGATCAGCCGTTGCGATCTTCGTTTTCAGGCAACCAAACAATCACGATTTCCGGCGCGAGGGGGAGAACAACCGACTTTAGCCTCTTGCCGGGGGCCCGCTGTCGCTTTGGGTGCGCGACCGTGCACCGGGGATGAGTATTCCGGAACGGTTCCGGGGTTCCGGGTGAACGGTTGTGAACGGGAAACGGACACGCGTGCAACGACCAAGGCTCGGAAGGTCCGCGGAGACGCACGTTCGGGCGCCCGTTCGCCCGCCGGGATTCACCCCGTGGATTCCCCTTGCGCCGCAGCGTAATTCGCATCGAGGCGCGCGTCGCCGGGTTTTCGGGACTTGCCCGGCGTCCACTGTGGCCGGCCGAAGGAAGGATTTCGCGGAAATGCCGGACCGGTTCTCGCGCGGGCGTTGTCGCTAAACGCGGAAACCCCGCCGCCGCGTAGTGCGGGGCGGGGTTTCTCGCAAGAGGAGAAGCGGCTCAGTCGAGGTAGTCTCGCAGGACCTGCGAACGCGACGGGTGGCGCAGCTTCGACATCGTCTTCGACTCGATCTGCCGGATCCGCTCGCGCGTGACCCCGTAGACCTGGCCGATCTCGTCGAGAGTGCGCGGCTGGCCGTCGGTGAGGCCGAAGCGCAGCCGGACCACCCCCGCCTCGCGCTCGGACAGCGTCTGCAGCACCGACTGGAGCTGGTCCTGCAGCAGCGTGAACGACACCGCGTCGACCGCGACGACCGCCTCGGAGTCCTCGATGAAGTCGCCGAGCTGCGAATCGCCCTCGTCGCCGATGGTCTGGTCCAGCGAGATCGGCTCGCGCGCGTACTGCTGGATCTCCAGGACCTTCTCCGGCGAGATGTCCATTTCCTTGGCGAGTTCTTCCGGGGTCGGCTCGCGGCCGAGGTCCTGGAGCAGCTCGCGCTGGATGCGGCCCAGCTTGTTGATGACCTCGACCATGTGCACCGGGATGCGGATGGTGCGCGCCTGGTCGGCCATCGCGCGGGTGATCGCCTGGCGGATCCACCACGTGGCGTACGTGGAGAACTTGTAGCCCTTGGTGTAGTCGAACTTCTCCACCGCGCGGATCAGGCCGAGGTTGCCCTCCTGGATCAGGTCCAGGAACGCCATGCCGCGGCCGGTGTAGCGCTTGGCCAGCGACACCACGAGCCGGAGGTTCGCCTCCAGCAGGTGGTTCTTGGCCCGCTCGCCGTCGCGCACGATCCACTTGAGGTCGCGGCGCATCTGGGTGACGAGCTTCTCGCCCTCCTCCTCGGCGGTGCGCACGCGCTCGGCGGCGTAGAGCCCCGCCTCGATCCGCTTGGCGAGCTCCACCTCCTCCTCGGCGTTCAGCAGCGCGACCTTGCCGATCTGCTTGAGGTAGGCGCGGACCGAGTCGGCCGACGCGGTGAGCTCGGCGTCCTTGCGCGCCTGGCGCAGCGCCTCGGACTCCTCCTCGTCCCACACGAAGTCCGGGTTGTCCGAGGACTTGCCGCCCTTGTCGGCCGCGGCCGCGCGGCGGCGCGCCGCGGTCGAGGAAGCCGCTCCCGCGGTCCCGTCGGCCACTTCGGCCTCGTCCTCGGTGTCGTCGTCCTCGTCGTCGTCGGGCTCGTCGTTGACCGTCTCGTCGACGACGTCGACCTCGACCTCTTCGAGATCGGACAGGTCCGGGCTGTCGAGTTCGGCCTCGTCGAGGTCGACCGGGCCGTCGGGATCGCCGTCGTCGGTCTTCGGACCCTTCGCGGCGGCCTTCTTCGCCGGAGCCTTCTTGGCCGGAGTCTTCTTCGCGCCCGCCGGCTTCGCGGCGGTCTTGCGCGCCGGGGACTTCGCCGCTCCGGTGGCTGCCTCGTCGGCCGGCTCGCCGGCTTCGGTCGCTGTCTTCGTCCCGCCTCGGGTTGCGGTTCTTGCGGCTGCCACTTACGCCCTTTCGCAGCGGTCGATCATGACGAGCCGAGATGTCGCCACCTCAGCTGCCTCACATTCGGGGAACACGCCTCGGCCTGCGGTTTTGCCTCCGCAGCTCCTGCGCCGTGTTCCATTGTAACGACGCCGGCCCACTGCGTCGCGAAGCGATCACCCTCCGGCCCCCTTCCCGGCGCCTCGCGGTGACCGGTCCGAGACCCGGCGCGGACCTCCTCGTCAGTGCCCGGCGCCCTCCGCGGCGGCCGCGGCGGCCCCGACGATGCCCGCGTTGTTCTGCAGCGACGCGACGACCACCGGGGTGCGGATGTCGAGCAGCGGCACCCACTTCTCGGCCTTCTTGCTGACGCCGCCGCCGACGATGAACAGGTCCGGCCAGATCAGGTTCTCCAGCACCGTGAGGTACCGGTGCACCCGCTTGGCCCACTGCGGGTACGACAGGCCCTCGTTGTCCTTCACCGAAGCGGCGGCGCGTTTTTCCGCGTCGTGGCCGTCGACCTCCAGATGGCCGAATTCGGTGTTGGGCACGAGCTTGCCGTCGTGGAACAGCGCGCTGCCGATTCCGGTGCCGAAGGTGAGCAGCGCGGTCACGCCGGTGCGCGCGGCCGGGTCGCCGAAGCGGATCTCGGCGAGGCCGGCGGCGTCGGCGTCGTTGAGCATCGTGACTTCCTCGACGCTCTTGCCGAGCCGCTTCGCGAACAGCGCCTCGGCGTCCGTGCCGATCCACTTGTGGTCGATGTTGGCCGCGGTGTGCGCGGTGCCCTTCTTGACCACCGCGGGAAGCGTCACGCCGACCGGGCCGTCCCATTCCGCCGCGCGGACGATCTCGGCGACGACGTCCGCCACCGCGTCCGGCGTCGACGGCTGCGGAGTTTCGATCCGGTGCCGGTCCCCGATGAGCTGTCCCTGTTCCAAATCGACCAGCGCGCCCTTGATCCCGCTGCCGCCGATGTCGATTCCGAAGCCTCGGGTCGCCGTCACTGACGTGGTCCCTTCTCGCACGATTCAGAAGTCTGCTGCGGAGACTTTAACCGGATGTGGTGACATGGCGGGCGTGGGAGTTGACGAGGCGATGCTGAACGACCTGAAGACCACCGCCGAACAGGTCGCGGTCGAGGCCGCGCACCTGGTCCGGACGGCGTGGGCGCGGATGCGGTCCGGCGGCGAGGTCGCGGTGGACACCAAGTCGGCGGAGACCGACGTGGTGACGGCGGTGGACCGGGAGTCGGAGGAACTGGTCCGCGCCCGGCTGGAGCGGATCCGGCCCGGGGAACCGGTGCTCGGCGAGGAAGGCGGGGGAGCGGGCGGCGGCGCTTCCGGAGGGGTCGTCTGGGTGGTCGACCCGATCGACGGGACGGTCAATTTCCTTTACGGCTTGCCGGCCTTCGCGGTGTCGGTCGCGGCGCAGATCGACGGGGTGTCGGTCGCCGGGGCGGTCGTGGAACCGGTGAGCGGACGGCGCTGGACGGCGGTCCGCGGCGGCGGCGCGTGGCTCGACGGCGCCCGGCTGTCGGTGTCGTCGGCGGACCGGCTGGACCTGGCGCTCGTCGGGATGGGGTTCTCCTACGCGCGGGACCGCCGCGTCCGGCAGGGCAAGCTGACCGCGGACTTGGTCGGCCGGGTGCGCGACATCCGCCGCCGGGGCGCGGCTTCGCTCGACCTGTGCGCGGTCGCCGCAGGATGGATGGACGGGTATTTCGAGCACGGTCTGCACCGCTGGGACTGGGCTGCCGGGGCGCTGGTGGCGCAGGAGGCAGGCGCGACCGTGCTGCTGCCGGGCGAAGCGCCGGAGCTGGGGGAAGACGCGACGTTCACGGCGGCGCCGGGAATCGCGGCGGAATTGCGCGCGGCGCTGGTCGAGGGCGGCGCGGCGGAAGTGTGACCGGCTCGTGAGTGCTGATCCCGGTTAGAACCGGGATCAGCACTCACGAGGGAGTCAGCAGGTGACGGCGCGCGCCGAGGCCAGCAGCGTCTGGTCGAGCACCGGCGCGTTGGGGCCGGCGGACTGCTCGCTGCTGCCGCCGCCCTGGTGCGCCTGCGACCAGGCGGTGAGCTGCTTGAGGATCTTGACCGCCTCGGGCCGCGGCTGGATGTCGGTGAAGAGCTTGCCGGTGGCGAGGTCGACGCTGGCGTCCTTGCGGGTGTCGCGGACCAGTTCGGCGCACGGGACCACCAGGCTGACCGTGCGGGCCGCGGCGGCCCCGTTGTCGCCGTACCGGATCTGGCCGCGGCAGCGCGCGTCGCCCTTCGGGTACGCCGGGTCGTTGCCGGGATCGCCGATCGCGGTGAAGCCGAGGTCGCGCAGCGCGTTGGTGGCGATGCTGCCCTGCCCGCGCGTGCTGCTCGCGTTGAGCACCTTCAGCGCGATCTTGTCCGGCGGCATCGGGGAGCGGTCGTCCAGGCCGTTGTGCGGGACCGAGGTGTAAGTGATCCCCGGCGGGGCCTTGGGTTCCGGGCTGCAGCGGACCGCCTCGTCGACGTCCCCGCGGCCGACCACGGCGTTGACCCAGACGAACACCGCGCCGAGCGCGAGCACGCCGATCACGATCAACGCGGGCAGCGGACGGTGCTTGCGATAAGGCCGCGCACCACGGTTCCCCGCCCCGTTCCCCGACGCCACCTGCCCCGTCCCTTCCCCTCGCAGAACCGGCCGCGGTCGCCCCGCCGCGCCTCGCGGTAACCGCCAGCGTACGCACCGGCGTGGTAGCCGGTGAGCCTAGGCGCTGTTCGCGACGCGCGGTGTCGCGGGTCACCTTCACCCGTTCCGCGTAATGCCCCTCCGGGGCCGATCGCACCACGGACGGCTCCGCCCGGGCAAGCGGACCCGGCCGCCAGGTGATGTTCGCGACGGCCGGGCAACCCGAACGGAGGACAGGCGTCTCACCTGCGCGTTCCCCCTCCCGGGTGACGCTGGTCCGGCAATGTCCGACTCGGTGCGAGGCGCGCCCGGCGGTGAGCTACCCTTCCCGGGCTCCGGCCGCAGAACGAGGTCAACCAGGTTGAGACCTGGGTCACTCGCGGGCCGGGCACAAACAGGGGCGCTGGAACGTTGACCAGCGGCACGACCGGTATCGGGCGCCTCCGGAACCGGTGCAGGACGACACGCTGAATCGCAGGGGTGAGGGACACCATGGCTACCGACTACGACGCTCCGCGCCGCAGCGAAGCCGACGAGCTGGCCGAAGACTCGTTGGAGGAGCTGAAGGCCCGGCGGAACGAGAACCAGTCCGGCGTCGTCGACGTCGACGAGGACGCGACCGCGGAGAACTTCGAACTTCCCGGCGCGGACCTTTCCGGGCTCTCCGGGGAAGACATGACCGTGAAGGTCGTGCCGAAGCAGGCGGACGAGTTCACCTGCTCGGTGTGCTTCCTGGTGCACCACCGGAGCAGGCTCGCCGAGGACAACGGCGGGCGGCTGATCTGCCGCGATTGCGCCTGACCTGGGGATTTTCCAGGGGAGATTCACGGGGTCAGCGGTTCGCGGTCTGGGGATGACCGGGTAAGCACGGGGGTCGGCCGGTTGGCCGGCCCCCTTACTCGTTGTTCGGGGGTGCGGGCGCGGGCTGGCTGCTGGGAGTTTTGGGTGCGCTGGTTCCGGTTTACGCGTGGTTGCGGAGCAGCTCTGTGACTCGCTGTGGTTTGCGGGTGCTGAATAGCCAGTACGGGGTCGGGTCTGCTGGGTCGGTCAGGGTGATGCGGACCGCCGGGCCTACCCAGCCTCGGTGGAGGACGAAGGCGGCGGGGTCTGCGTCTCGGCCCAGGGCGTGGCGTTTCGCGTCTTTTTCCACGACGGTGATGTCGCCGACGTAGCGCAGCGGCAGGTGGGCGTCGCCGACCCAGAGTTCGGGGTCGTCGCCTGCGGTGATCTTGATTTTCGCCCGTCCGAGAGAGAGCAGGAGGGCGGCCATGACCGGGACGGCGACGGCCAGCGGGATCCACATCGGGACGGACGGGTAGCCCAGGTGGACTTCGACGCCGAGCAGGATCTCTCCGGCCATCGGCAGGGGCCAGCCCCACCACGGCAGGTAGAGCCGTTCGGAGTGTGCGACGACGCCCGTCGCGGCGGTGTTCACGCGGTCAGCCACACCGCAAGGGTAGTCTCGCCGCCCGTGTCCAGCGTTCAGGTCCTCCTCCAGCGGCTCGACCCCGAAGTCCCGCCGCCCGCCTATGCCCGGCCCGGCGACGCCGGGGCCGATCTCGTCACCACCTCGGATATCGTGCTCGGGCCCGGCGAGCGCGGGGTCGTCGGCACCGGGGTCGCGATCGCGCTGCCTCCCGGGTACGCCGGGTTCGTGCACCCGCGCTCCGGGCTCGCGGCGCGCGTCGGATTGTCGGTGGTCAACACTCCCGGCACGATCGACTCGGGCTACCGCGGCGAGATCAAGGTCTGCCTCGTCAACCACGACCCGCGCGAGAAAATCGTGCTGGCGCGCGGCGACCGGATCGCGCAGCTGGTGGTGCAGAGAGTGGAGCACGCGGAGTTCGTCGAGGTCGCCGAACTCGAACCGACCGAACGCGGCGCGGGAGGTTACGGCTCGACCGGCGGACACGCCACACTGGCACCCGGCGCCGGAGACACCGGCGCGGGCACCGGGGAAGGAACGGAACGATAGTGGGGATTTTCGGACGCAAGCGCCGGTCCGGCGACGACGAGACCGGAGGCGTCGCTTCCGGGCGCGAAAGCGTCGAAGCCGACGACGCGCTCGAACCCGAGGACCAGCTGTCGGAGACAACCGACGGCCCGTTCGACGTCAGCGAGGCCGAAGAAGACGGCATCCCGCGCATCGACCTGGGCTCGGTCCGCGTACCGGTGCCCGACGGTTCGCAGGTGCAGGTCGAAATGGACCCGGAGGAAGGCGGCGTGCGCGCGGTGCACGTCGTGACCGAAGTCGGGCAGATCACCGTCAGCGCCTACGCGGCCCCGAAATCCGGCGGCCTGTGGCGCGAAGTGAGCAACGAATTGGCGGACCAGCTCCGCGCGGACGGCGCGAAGGTCAACGTCGGCCGAGGCGAATGGGGCATGGAACTGTCCGCGATCGTCGGCGACGTAGCCCTGCGCTTCGTAGGCGTAGACGGCCCGCGCTGGATGCTGCGCGGCGTAATCGCCGGCCCGCAATCCACCGCCTCGCAAGCCCCGGAAGTACTGCGAGCGATCGTCCGCCGCACCGTAGTAGACCGAGGCAACAACCCGATGCCGGTGCGCACCCCGCTCCCCATCACCCTCCCCGACGCAGTCGCCCAGCACATCGCGGAACAACAACAAGGCTGACCGCACTCACCTCACGACAGAGGCCCTCACGGACACAATTTCCGTGAGGGCCTCTTTCAAGCAGCCCCTCACAACCCTAAAAACCGCACCGCTGCACCCAAACAGCGAGGCACCCACACCTCCCCCCGCCCCCGATACGAAGCCTCCCTGCGGTTCGGGGGTGCTTGTCAAGGCATCTTTCCCGCCTTGACAAGCACCCCCGAACCGTCAGCACAATCAAACTTCGGGGGCCCCACGCAACCCATCAAGGCGCAATGTCGCCCGCCAGGGCGACGAGCCGTCACCCCAACAAAGCCCCCAAAAACGCCAAAACAGTCACCCTCCCCAACGCCTCCCGATCCACCCCGACAGCAGCAAGCGACGTCTCCCGATACCGCCCCCGAGGCAACGCCCCAGCCCACCCCCGCGCCACGTCAGCAGGATGAACCGGATCATCCGCACACCCCCCGACCCCGGCCGGAACCCCCACCCGCCGCAATTCCCCCAACGTCGGCGCCCGCCTCCCAGCAGCCACCCGCAACCCAGCCTCCAGCCCGCCCCCGTGCCGCCGCCAAGCCCGCCCCAGCTCGTCCCCGAGCCACCCCGGACTCCCCGCCGCCGCGGCAGCCAACGCCCCCTCGACCCCGGCATCAGCCACCAGATCCGCCGTGACCGTCGCAGCCATCGCCGCGGGCGCTGACCCGGATTCCCCGTTCCAAGCCGGGAGCGCCGCCAGCAGCCCCCCGCAACGCCCGGGATTCGCCACCGCCCACTCCGCCGCGAGATGCGCCCCGAACGAAATCCCGCCGGCGAGCACGGTCCCGTACCGGTCAGCGAGACGGTCCAGCTCCGCCAGAAACTCCTCCGCGAGACCCTTCCCGGGAACCGGCGCGGGCGTGATCAACGGCACCCCCAGCGCCGCGAGCGGCCCGCCGAACACCGACCGCACGAAGACCTCGTCGGAGCCCGTGCCGGGCAGCAGGACGGCGACCGGGAGACGGATTGCGGACGTCACGTTGCGATCTTGCCGCAAACCCGTTTCCCTGGCTGGGACCGCAGCTACGCTGGAACACGCACGGGCCGAACGAAGTCGGGGGCCCCGGAGCACAGGAGCACACCATGTCCGCCAAGGACGGCGGCTACTTCAGCCGGTTGGTTCGCAAGCTGACCAGCGACGTCGAGGACCTCGACGCCGACGAGATGTCCGAGAGGTCGGGTGCCGAAGGCGCGCAGCGCGCCTGTGACTGCCGGTCCGGCGAAGAGGTGACGGTGCTCGGGAGGCTGCGCAGCGTCGAGCTGTCGCCGACCGACGGGCCCGCCTCGCTGCAGGCGGAGCTGTTCGACGGCACGCAGGGCGTGACGCTAATCTGGCTGGGCAGGCGCCGGATTCCCGGAATCGAACCCGGCCGCACTGTCAAGGTCCGCGGCCGGATGGCCGAAAGGGATGGGCAGAAGGTGCTCTACAACCCGTATTACGAACTCCAGAGCCCGGTAGGGTGATCGACTCTCGTGACTGAACCCGCTGCTCCCCGCGACGAGAAGGCCGCGCCCGGAAACGGCGACGAGCCCGAGCGGCAGCCGACGCTGATGGAGCAGATGGGCGGGGTGTCCGGCCTGTTCTACTCCTCGGTGCCGGTCATCGTGTTCGTCCTGCTGAACGCGTTCTTCGGGCTCACCGTGGCGATCTGGGGCTCGATCGGCAGCGCGGTGGCGATCACCGTCCTGCGCGTCGTGCGCAAGGAACCGCTGCAGCCGGCGATCTCGGGGTTCTTCGGCGTCGCGATCGCGGCGTTCATCGCGTTCCGCACCGGGTCCGCGAAGGGGTTCTTCCTCTTCGGCATCTGGGCCAGCCTCGCCTACTGCGCCGTGTTCGTGATCTCGGTGCTGGTGCGCTGGCCGCTGGCGGGCGTCGTGTGGAACGCGCTCAACGGCAACGGCACCGCCTGGCGCAAGGACAAGCCGTCCCGCTACGGCTACGACGTAGCGACGCTCGCGATGGCCGTCATCTTCGCCGCCCGGTTCGTGGTGCAGCGCTGGCTGTACGACGGCGACCAGACCGGCTGGCTCGCGTTCGCCAAGATCGCGATGGGCTACCCGCTCTACGCGATCGGGCTGCTGGTGGTCGTGTGGGCGGTGCGCCGCTCCGACAAGCGGCTGAAGGCGCTCGCCGAGGAAGAGCCGACGCCGGAAACCGACGAGCAGGTGGAAGCGCGGCTGCGGGAAAAGTACGCGCAGGCGCCGACTCCGGAAACCTGATCCGGCGCACGAAAAAGGGCGGGCCCGTCGCGGGCCCGCCCTTTTTCGCGGTTCAGTAGCCGAGCGCCGTGCGGATCTCGGGTTCGACGTCCGAGGTCGCGACGAACAGCAGCTCGTCGCCCGCCTCCAGCGGGTCCTCCGGCTGCGGCACGATCACCCGGTCGCCGCGCAGGATGGTCACCAGCGCCGCGTCGCGCGGCAGCGCCAGTTCGCTCACCGGCTTGCCCGCCAGCGGCGTCTCCTCCGGCAGGGTGAGTTCCACGAGGTTCGCCTGCCCCTGCCGGAACGTCATGAGCCGCACCAGGTCGCCGACGCTCACCGCCTCCTCGACCATCGCGGCGAGCATCCGCGGGGTCGACACGGCCACGTCGACGCCCCACGCGTCGGTGAACAGCCATTCGTTGGCCGGGTTGTTCACCCGCGCCACCACGCGGCGCACGGCGAACTCCGTCTTCGCCAGCAGCGACACCACGAGGTTCGCCTTGTCGTCGCCGCTCGCCGCGATCACGACGTCGCAGCGCTCGATGCCGGACTCCTCGAGGATCGACACCTCGCACGCGTCGCCGAGGACCCAATCGGCCTGCGGAACGGATTCCGGCTCGAACTGGTCGGCGTCGCGCTCGATCAGCATCACCTGGTGGTTGCCGTCGATGAGCTCGGCGGCGATGGACTGCCCGACGGCTCCCGCGCCCGCGATCGCGACCCGCATCAGTTCTCCTCCTCGGGGGCGCGAGCGGCCAGGCTCGTCACGTCTCCGACGGTGCCCGAGCGCGCCGCCACCCACACGTCGTCGTCGGCCTGCACGACGGTCTTCGCGTCCGGCAGCACGGCGGTGCCGAACCGCATCATGAACGCCACCCGCGCGCCGGTGGTCTCCTGCAGCTCGCGCACGCTGCGGCCGACCCAGCCCTCGTGCAGCGGCAGCTGCAGCAGCGCGACGTTGCCGGACGGATCGCGCCACGCGGAGGCGACGCCGTCGGGCAGCAGGGTGCGCAGGAACCGGTCGGTCGTCCACGGCACGGTCGCGACGGTCGGGATGCCCAGCCGCTCGTACACCGCGGCGCGCTTGTGGTCGTAAATGCGCGCGACCACGTGCTCGACGCCGAAGTTCTCGCGCGCGACCCGCGCGGAGATGATGTTGGAATTGTCGCCGCTCGACACGGCCGCGAAAGCGCCCGCGCGCTCGATCCCGGCTTCGATGAGCACTCGGCGGTCGAAACCGACCCCGACGACCTGCTGACCCTGGAAATCGCTGCCCAGACGGCGGAACGCCTGCTGGTTCTTGTCGATGACGGCCACGTCGTGGCCCAGCCGCTCCAGCGCCGCGGCCAGGGACGCGCCTACGCGGCCGCATCCCATGATCACCACGTGCACGCTTAGCCTCCTCGCAGGGTGCGGATGACCCGTCGGTGGGTACCCTCGGACACCAGCGCCGAACCTACCTTGTCCTTTGTCGGGGCACCCTCCCGGTCAGCTCCGCCGTCCTCCCCTCCACCGCCCTCAGCGGAGGAGCTTCGCTCCGCTGTACATTCTGCAGGTGTCGAAGTTCCCGACAGTGCTGAAGCGGCTGGTCCTAGGACGTCCGTTCCGCAGCGACCGTCTCTCCCACACCTTGTTGCCCAAGCGCATCGCGCTGCCCATTTTCGCCTCCGACGCGCTGTCCAGCGTGGCCTACGCACCGGAGGAGATCTTCCTGACGCTGAGCGTCGCGGGCCTGTCCGCGTACGCCTTCGCGCCGTGGATCGGCATCGCGGTCGCGCTGGTCATGCTCGTGGTCGTCGCGTCGTACCGGCAGAACGTGCACGCGTACCCGAGCGGCGGCGGCGACTACGAGGTCGCGACGACCAACCTCGGCGGGAAATTCGGCCTGACGGTGGCGAGCGCGCTGCTGGTCGACTACGTGCTGACGGTCGCGGTGTCCACTTCGTCCGGCGTCGCGAACATCGGCTCGGCGATTCCGTGGGTGGCCAACCACAAGGTGCTCGCCGCAGTGGTGATCGTGGCCGTGCTGACGGCGCTGAATCTGCGCGGAGTGCGCGAATCCGGCAAAGCGTTCGCGATCCCGACTTACGGATTCATCGCGGGCATCCTGATCATGGTCGTCTGGGGGCTGTTCCGGACCGTCGCCGGCACCGAGATGCGCGCCGAGAGCGCCGGTTTCACGCTGCACGAGGAAGGCAACTGGGCGGGCCTCGCGTTCGTCTTCCTGATCCTGCGGTCGTTCTCCTCCGGCGCGGCGGCGCTGACCGGGGTCGAGGCGATCAGCAACGGCGTGCCCGCGTTCCGGAAGCCGAAGTCGAAGAACGCGGCCACCACGCTGCTGCTGATGGGCGTGCTCGCGGTGACGATGCTCGTCGGCATCATCACACTGGCGATCGTCACGAAGGTGAACTTCGCCGAGGACCCGGCGCGGCAGCTGGCCGGCGCGCCCGCGGGCTACGAGCAGAAGACGATCGTCGCGCAGATCGCGCACGCGGTGTTCGCCGACTTCCCGCCCGCGTTCTACTACATCTCGTTCTCCACCGGCATCATCCTGCTGCTGGCCGCGAACACCGCGTTCAACGGCTTCCCGGTGCTCGGCTCGATCCTCGCCCAGGACCGCTACCTGCCGCGGCAGCTGCACACCCGCGGCGACCGGCTGGCGTTCTCCAACGGCATCCTGTTCCTCGCGATTTTCGCGCTCGTGCTGATCATCGCGTTCGACGCCGAGGTCACCCGGCTGATCCAGCTGTACATCGTGGGCGTGTTCGTGTCGTTCACGGTGAGCCAGGCGGGCATGATCCGGCACTGGAACCGGTTGCTGGCCAAGGAGACCGAACCGGCGGCGCGGCGGCGGATGCGCCGTTCGCAGACGGTGAACGCGATCGGCCTGACCATGACCGGCACCGTGCTGGTGATCGTGCTGATCACGAAGTTCCTGCTCGGCGCGTGGATCGCGATCGCGGCGATGGTGGCGATTTTCGCGCTGATGACCGCGATCCGGAAGCACTACGACCGGGTGTCCGAGGAACTCAAGGACATGGGCGACGCGCCGACCGTGCTGCCCTCGCGCAACCACGCGATCGTGCTGGTGTCCAAACTGCACCGGCCGACGCTGCGCGCGCTGGCCTACGCGAAGGCGATGCGCCCGGACGTGCTCGAGGCGGTCACGGTCAACGTGGACGACGCCGACACCCGGGCGCTGACCCAGGAATGGGAAGCGCACAAATTCAAGGTGCCGCTGAAGGTCGTCGAATCGCCGTACCGGGAAATCACGAAGCCGGTGCTGGACTACGTGAAGCGGGTTCGCGGGGCCAATCCGCGCGACGTGGTCACGGTGTTCATCCCGGAGTACGTCGTGGGGCACTGGTGGGAACAGGTGCTGCACAACCAGAGTGCGTTGCGGCTCAAGGGAAGGCTGCTGTTCCAGCCGGGTGTGGTCGTGGCGAGCGTACCGTGGCAGCTGGAGTCGTCGCAGAAGGCGGTCGCGCGGCTGCGCAAGGCCCGCCCGTCCGCCGGCGACGTGCGGCGCGGTTTCACGCCAACGACCCCTCGTCCCGCGGACGCTCCGAAGCCAGCCCCTGCTACTAAGGAATCATCAGAATGACCGAGAGCTGGCTAGGCCGGATCCTGGAATTGGAAGTCGGCCCAGTCGCGCACGGCGGACACTGTGTGTCGCGGGTGGACGGACGAGTGCTGTTCGTGCGGCACGCGCTGCCCGGCGAACGCGTTCGCGCCGAAGTGACCGAAGACAAGGGCGGTTCGTTCTGCCGGGCCGACGCGATCGAGGTGCTCAGCGGCTCCGAACACCGGGTGACTCCGCCGTGCCCGCTCGCCGCCCCTGGCGGTTGCGGAGGGTGCGACTGGCAGCACGCCGAACCGGCCTACCAGCGGGAACTGAAGGCCGCGGTGGTGGCCGAGCAGCTGCAGCGGCTCGCCGGGATCACCCGGGACGTGGTCGTGGAACCGCTCGAAGGCGGTCCGCTCGGCTGGCGCAGCCGGGTGCGGCTCGTTGCCGGACGCGACGGGCGAGCCGGTTTGCGGGCCCACCACAGCCACCGCGTCATCCCGATCGACGACTGCCCGATCGCGATCCCGGGCTCGCTCGGCACCGCGCTGGGCAAGCGCTGGCGGCCGGGCACCGAACTGGAAGTCACCAGCGACGGCGACAACCACCTCCACCTGCGCGAACTCGCCACGGTGCGCGGACAGACGCAAGGCAAGCAGCTGTCCGGCGGGATGGCGATCCAGCACGCGGCCGGCCGCGACTGGCGGCTCGACGCGCACGGCTTCTGGCAGGTCCACCCGCAAGCGGCGGACACGCTGGCGGGCTTGGTCCGAGAATGGGCGGACGCGCCGCGCGGCGGGGTCGCCTGGGACTTGTACGCCGGGGTCGGCCTGTTCGCCTCGGTGCTGGCCGACCAGGTCGGCCCGGACGGCGAGGTGCTGGCCATCGAATCCGGCCGGCGCGCGGTGGCCGACGGCGAGCGCAATCTCGCCGACCTGCCGCAGGTGAGATGGCGTTCCGGTCGCGTGGAACACCTCATCGACGACGCCCCGACCCCGGTCGACGTGGTGGTCCTCGACCCGCCGCGCAAGGGAGCCGGCCGAGCGGTCGTCAACGCGATCGCCGCGGGCGAACCGGACCGGATCGTCTACGTGGCCTGCGACCCGGCGGCGTTGGCGAGGGACGTGCAGTTCTTCTCGGAACACGGGTATTCGCTGACGGATCTGCGGGCTTTCGACGCGTTCCCGATGACGCATCACGTGGAGTGTGTCGCGCTGCTGCAGTGATTTTAGTGCGCCCGTTGGGCTTTGCCGCCCCTCGGCCCGGACGGGCGCACGGTTTTCCGCCGCGCTTCAGATCGCTTGTCCCGCAACGAAATCCGTGCCCTCAGCGTGACTTCGCCGGGGAGTGTTGCCGCACGGATGGTCACGATTCGGTCACGCGAGAACCTCAGCGCGCTCGCTGGCGACTGACCTGGTGTGCACCGGAGAAGGTGCGCTCCGGCAGTCGCCGGGGGACGAGGCGAGGGGTGGACGTGATTCTGCGCAAGATGTTGTCGCTGGCGGTTGTTCTGCTGAGGAGCCGCCGCCGAACCGGCACCCGGTGGAGAACCTGCGGGCCGACCGGAGGTCCGCACCGTCTCGCGCGTACTCGGTTAGGGGCGGAGCCAGCGGTCGAACCAGGCACGCGTCCGGAGCAGGATGTCGAGCTGGTGCTGGCGTTCCCGGATCGAGTGCCCCTCTCGCGGATAGATCACGAACTCGTGCTCGACGCCGAAATGGCGCAGCGCTCGGTGGAAGTACTCGGACTGCCCGAGGGGCACGTTGGTGTCCTCGGCTCCGTGCAAGAGGAGCACCGGAGTGCGAACGCGGCTGGCGTAGGAGATCGGGCTGACCGCGTCGTGCGGATGCGGACCGGCGCCGTCCCATCCGGTGCTGCCGCCGAGCGCGGCTTCGAACTGGCCGTACTCGCCGGTCGCGGCGAGCATGCCCCAGTCGATGACCCCGGCGAGGACCAGCGCGGCGCGAAACCGATCGGTCTGGCCGACGGCCCAGGCGGACAGGAATCCGCCGTGGCTGCCGCCGGCGATGCCCAGCCGATCGGGGTCGGCGATGCCCTCGGCGACGAGCAGGTCGATACCGCTCAGGAGGTCGGTCCATTCCTCCCGTCCGACCCGGCCGGCCACGCTGAGGGCGAACTGGTGGCCGTGGCCCTGTCCGCCGCGCGGGTTGGGCAGGAATACCGCGTAGCCGGAGGTGGCGAGCCATTGCGCGCTGGGGAACCAGAACAGCTGGAGGCGATCGGCGTAGCGGTCGTAGGGACCGCCGTGCGGGATCGTGACGAGCGGGAACGGGCCGTCCGAAACGGATTTCCCGGCCGGCAGCACGAGCAGACCGTCCAGGTCGAGGCCGTCGGCGGCGCGGTAGGCCAGCGGTCGCTGGGAGCCGAACGCGACGCCGTCCAGTTCGGGGCGGGTGTCGGTGATCTTTCGCAGCGGTCCGTTCGGCGGCCCCACGTGGACGTTCGGGGGCTGGTAGCGCATGCCGGCGAGGGCCGCGATCGTCGTGCCCGCGGGGGTGGTGGTGAGGGCATCGAGGAGGCCGGGCTGCTGCTGCAAGGTCGTGGGGCCGGTGGGGTCGAGCCGGGCCAGGGTGGTGTTCAGGCCGTCGGCGAACACCACCAGCGGGGCAGCGTCGGTCTGGTGCAGTCCGGTGGGGCACTTCGGGAAGCCGGAGGTCCGGTTGCGCAGGACGAGGCTGTCCACGGCCAGGTCGAACACGGCGGTGCCGCCTTGCAGAACCGGTGGGGTGAGAGCGAGAAAGCCGAGGTGCCAGCCGTCCTCGCCGGGCCACCAGGCCAGAGAACATGCGTCTGCCCCGACCGCTCCGAGGTCCGCCGTGGCGCCGGTCGTGGGATCGAACAGGTGCAGCTGGCCGGTGCGGGGGCCGTAGTCGTTGTCGCTGCTGGCCTGGGTGAGCACGGCGAGCGGGCCGCCGTCGGGTCGTTGCCGCAGTTCCACGACGTGCCGGTCGCCGAAAACCTCCGGAGTGGTGACCAGGCCAGTGCGCAGGTCGAGCAGCCGCAACCGGGCACGGGGTTCGCGCTCTCCGACGACAATGGCGTCGTTCCGGTCCCGGGCGCGGCGGGCGTCCTGGTCGGTGGGTTCGTCGCAAGCGAGCAGGGCGATCAGGATGGGGTCGGCGAGCGGCAGGTAATCGACGATGCCGGAGCGCCAGGCGGTCAGCGCGGCTGCCGCGCCGTCGGCGAGGACGAGCCGGTGCACCTGCGCGGTGCCGCGATCGGCTCGGTCGGACAGGAAAAACAGCGTGCTCGAGTCCGCGGACCAGCGCGGGCGGGATTCCGTTGCGGTGTCTGCGGTCGCCCGGCGCGCCGTGGCGGGGTCGTCGGTGTCAACGAGCCAGAGTTCGGTGTCGAAGCGGGCACCGGTCCGGCTGAGCGGCGAGAGGACGTAGCAGAGCAGATGCCCGTTCGGGGCAAGGGCGGGGGTCTGCGGTGCACGACCATCAACCACGAGTTCGGCGGTCAGACCAGACATGGGACCAGTCTGCCCATCTCGCCGGCGCAGCACGCGCTCGAGGCAGCGCAGGTGGATACGAGGTCGATCGGCGGGTGGTTGTGCCGTATCAGGACACAACCACCCGCCGGAAGATCAGCCCCGGTCTTCCTTCAGCAAGTCCGCGCACTTCTCGCCGATCGCCATCGTCGTGATGCACGGGTTCACCGTGACCAGGAACGGCATCACCGAAGCGTCGGCCACCCGCAGGCCCTCGACGCCGCGGACGCGCAGCCGCTCGTCCAGCACCGCCTCCGGGTCGCCGTCCGCGCCCATCCGGGCCGTGCACGCCGGGTGGTACACGGTGTTGTGCGTTTTGCGCAGGTAGTCGGCGATCTCGTCGTCGGTCGTGCAGTCGCGGCCCGGCGCGAGTTCGGTGCCCGCCCATTCGTCGAGGGCGGGCTGGGCGGCGATTTCGCGGGCGAGCTTCACGCCGTAGGTCATCACGCGCATGTCGTACTCGTCGGTGAAATACCGCGGGTCGACCCGGGGCTTGTCGCGGAAGTCGCGCGTGCGCAGCCGCACGGTGCCTCGCGATCGGCTGCGCGTCACGTTCGGCGTGAGGCAGAAGCCGTTCTCCGTCGTCGGGTAGCCGTGCCGGACGGTGTTCAGGTCGAAGGGCACCGAACCGTAGTGGAACATCAGGTCCGGGCGGTCCAGGCCCTCCTCGGTCATGGTGAAAATGCCGATTTCCCACCACTGCGTGGATTCGGTGACCATCGGCTGCAGGGCGTCCCACATCACCAGGCCCTCGGGGTGGTCCTCGAGGTTCGAGCCGACGCCCGGCGAGTCCACGAGCACCTCCACGCCGACCTCGCGCAGGTGCTCGGCGGGCCCGATCCCGGACAGCATCAGCAGTTTCGGCGTGTCGATCGCGCCGGAGCTGACCACGACCTCGCGGCGCGCGGTGATCGTGCTGTGGTGGATGAGATCCCCGTCCAGCACCTCGACGCCGGTGCAGCGGCGGCCGTCGAACAGCAGCCGCTTCGCCCGTGCGCCGGTGCGGATCTCCAGGTTCGGCCGCTTGCCCATGATCGGGTGCAGATAGGACACCGACGCCGAAGACCGGGTGCCGTCCTCGCGGGCGTTGATCTGGAACCAGTTCGCGCCGTGGGTGACGGTCTTGCCGGAGTTGAACTCGGTCGTCGGGATGCCCGCCTGGGCGCACGCGGACAGCAGCGCCGCGCCCGCCGGGTCCTTCGGCGGGACCGAGCGGATGGTGACCGGGCCGGAGCGGCCGTGGTGGTCGCCGGGGCCGTCGTTGGTCTCGAGCCTCTTGTACAGCGGGAAAATGTCCGCGGCCGACCAGCCGGGCAGGCCCAGCGAAGCCCATTCGTCGAGGTCCTCGGCCGGGGCCCAGAACGCGATGCACGAGTTGTGCGACGAGCAGCCGCCGAGCACCTTCGCGCGGGCCTGGCGCAGGTAGGAGTTGCCCGCCTCCTGCGGCTCCACCAGGTAGTCCCAGTCGTATCCGGACTCCAGCAGGCCCATCCAGCGGGTCAGCTCCAGCACCTCCGGCACGTCCGTGTCGGACGGTCCGGCCTCGAGGAGGCAGACGGTCACGTCCGGATCCTCGGACAGCCGGGCGGCCACCACCGATCCGGCCGTTCCGCCGCCGACCACCACGTAGTCGAACTCGCTTGCGCTCACCGGGAAACCTCCTCGTCGGGCACGGGGGCGGCGGCGTGGTCCGCCAGCACCCCGACCTTGTGCCGTTGCACGAACCAGTAGTAGGCGAAGCCGCCGGCCGCGAAGACGCCGACGAACAACACCGAAATCCACTTCAGATACCAGTGGAAGGGCGGGGAAGCGTTGTAGATCTCGTTGCGGGGCCAGGCCAGGTTGACCGTCATCGCGCCGCCCCACAGGACCGCGAGCACGTTCACCGGCAGCCCCCAGCGGCCGAGGGAGAACCGGCCGGCCGGCGTGCCCTCGCGCGGCCAGCGCCCGCGCAGGCGGCGGATCAGCATCGGCACCGTCACGAGGAGGTAGGACAGGTAGATCAGGATGATCGCGAGGCTGGTGACGGCCGAGAAGATCTGCGTGGAGTTGATGTTCAGCACCAGCAGCGCGATCGCGAGCACGCCGATCACGATCGCGGGCAGCACCGGGGTGCCGGTGGTCTTGTTGACCCGCGCCAGTTTCCGGCCGCCGGGCAGCGCGTTGTCCCGGGCCATCGCGAACGCGATCCGGATCGCCGCGGTGTGCACCGCCAGCACGCACACGGTGATCGCGATGAACACCACGAACAGGAACACCCGTCCGATGGCCGGGCCGAGCGCGTCGGTGAGCACGTACTGCAGGCCGACCGTGCCGAGTTCCGGCGCGTGGATGTTGCCGACCGCCATGAGCGCGAACAGGATGATCAGCCCGCCCAGCACGAAGGAGGCCACCAGGGCACGCAGAATCGCCTTCGGCGCGTTGCGGTGCGGGTTCAGCGATTCCTCGCCGAGCGACGCGGCGGTGTCGAAGCCGTACATCACGTACGACGAGGCGATGCCGGCGATCAGGAACGCGCCGAGGTAGCCGGACGAATGCCCGGCCTCGGTGCCGTTCGTCTCGGTCACCACCGACGGGCCGCGCACGAAATGGAAAGCGAGGAACACCACCAGCAGCACCGCGAACAGCAGTTCCACGAACACGCCCGCGCTGTTGATCCGCGCCATCAGCTTCACGCCGAACGCGTTCACCAGCGTGGTGAACACGATCAGCACGGTGGCCAGCAGCACGCCGTTGGCCGCGTCGCTGGTCCCCGTGCCGTCGCCGATGAACTGGAAGAACGACGTGATCTGCGGCAGCGTCCGCTGGTAGGCGAGCGCGGTCGCGGAGATCGAGACGATCGAGGCCAGCAGCATCATCCAGCCGGCCATCCACGCGATGTGCGGATTGCTGAGCTTCTTCGCCCAGTTGTAGACCGACCCGGCGACCGGATACTGCGCGGCCAGTTCGGCGAAGCAGAGCGCCACCATCAGCTGCCCGACGAACACCGCGGGCCAGGACCACCAGTAGGCGGGCCCGCCCTCGGAGAGGCCGAGGTAGGACAGCTGGAACACCCCGGTCAGCACCGAGATGTAGCTGATGCCGGCGGCGAAGGTGTGGAAGCTGCCGAGCGTTCTCTTGAGCTGGTTGGTGTAGCCGAATTCGCCGAGTTCGCGGTCGCCGGTGTCGCTCAAGGGCAGGTTCCTTTCGGTGGGGGAGGGGGGATCAGCCGGAGAACCAGTGCTGGGGACCGGGCTTGAGGTTCTGGTGGATGTGCTTGACCTCGGTGTATTCGGCCAGCCCGGTCGGGCCGAGTTCGCGGCCGAACCCGGACTGCTTGTAGCCGCCCCATTCGGCCTGCGGCAGGTACGGGTGGTAGTCGTTGATCCACACCGTGCCGTGCCGGAGCCGGTTCGCGACGCGCTGGGCGCGGGCGGCGTCCTGGGTGAACACGCCGCCGGCCAGGCCGTAGTGGGTGTCGTTGGCGATGCGGACCGCGTCGTCCTCGTCGGTGAACGTCTCGACGGTCAGCACCGGCCCGAACGACTCCTCGACGACGGCGGTGCTGCCCTGCTTCACGTTGTCGAGGATCGTCGGCAGGTAGTAGAAGCCGTCCTGCAGAGCCGGGTCGTCCGGACGCTTCCCGCCGGTGCGCAGGACCGCGCCCTCCTCGATCGCGGTGGCGACGTAGCGCTCGACCTTCTCGCGGTGCGCGGCGGAGATCAGCGGCCCGGTCTCGGCGTTCTCGTCGAACGGCCCGCCGAGGCGGATCCGCTCGGCGCGCCGCACGAGTTCGTCGACGAACTCGTCGTGCCATTCCCGCTGGACGATCAGCCGCGCGCCGGCCGAGCAGACCTGGCCGGAGTGCAGGAACACCGCGGTCAGCGCGTAGTCGACGGCGGTCTCGAAATCCGCGTCGGCGAACACGACGTTCGGGTTCTTGCCGCCGAGTTCGAGCGCGACCTTCTTCACCGTCGCCGCGGCGTTCGCCGCAATCACCCGACCGGTGGCCAAACCGCCGGTGAACGACACGAGGTCGACGTCCGGGTGCTCCGACAGCGGCGCGCCGGCCGTCGGGCCCGCGCCGAGCACCAGGTTCGCGACGCCGCCGGGCAGCCCGGCCTCGGCCAGCAGGCGCATGAACAGGATCGAGGTGTGCGGGGTCAGCTCGCTCGGTTTCAGCACGAACGTGTTGCCCGCGGCCAGGGCCGGGGCGATCTTCCACACCGTCTGCAGCAGCGGGTAGTTCCACGGGGTGATCAGGCCGCAGACGCCGACCGGTTCGTGCACGATCCGGCTGAACGAATCGGGACTGCCGGTGTCCACGACGCGGCCCGCCTCGTTGCCCGCGAGCTTGCCGAAATACCGAAGGCACGCCGCGATGTCGCTCATGTCGTAGCGGCTCTCCACCAGGCGTTTGCCGGTGTCGAGCGATTCGGCGCGGGCGAATTGCTCCGCGTCGCGGTCGAGCAGGTCGGCCGTGCGCAGCAGCAGGTTTCCGCGCTCGGCCGCGGGGGTAGCCGGCCAGGGTCCGGTGTCGAACGCCCGGCGGGCCGCGGCGATGGCGGCCTCGGTGTCCTCCGCGGTCGCTTCGGCGACCTCGGCGACGAGGCTGCCGTCCGCGGGGCACCGGATCTCGCGTCGCCCTCCTGCGCGCGCGTCCACCCATTCGCCGCCGATGTACAAGTCCGCCATGGGGTCCTCTCGAGCTCGGGGTCCGTCCGGGATTATCACGGCCACGCGGGGTGACCGCGACTTGACCGACCGGCCTCGTGATCTTCCCCGCTCGTGGAGTTGCGTTCCGCCCGCGGTTGTGATCCGGGACGCGGGCGGCCGGTCCCAGGTGGCGGCCGTCCGTAGACTGGCCGGAACCGGCGGAGGAAGAAACGGACGGGGTGGAGCGGTGACCATGCTGGACTCGGTGCACGGACCGGCGGACCTGAAGCGCATGAGCGTCGAGGACCTCGGGGAGCTGGCGGCCGAGATCAGGGACTTCCTCGTGGACAAGGTCCGCCGCAGCGGCGGCCACCTCGGCCCCAACCTGGGCGTCGTCGAGCTGACCCTGGCGCTGCACCGGGTGTTCGATTCGCCGCGCGACGCGATCGTGTGGGACGTCGGGCACCAGGCGTACGTGCACAAGATCGTCACCGGGCGGCACGGCGACTTCGACAAGCTGCGCCAGCAGGGCGGCCCCACCGGGTACCCGTGCCGCAGCGAGAGCGAGCACGACCTGGTGGAGAACAGCCACGCGTCCGCCGCGCTGTCCTATGTGGACGGAATGGCGAAGGCGTTCGAGCTGTCCGGCGGCCCGCGCAGGCACGCGGTCGCGGTGGTCGGCGACGGCGCGCTCACCGGCGGCATGTGCTGGGAGGCGCTCAACAACATCGCCGGGCGCAAGGACCGCCCGGTCGTGATCGTGGTCAACGACAACGGCCGGTCGTACTCGCCGACCATCGGCGGGATGGCCGACCACCTCGCGTCGCTGCGGCTGCAGCCGGGCTACGAGCGGCTGCTGGACGGCGGCCGCGAACTGCTGCGCAGCACCCCGGTGGTGGGCAAGCCGATCTACGCCGCGCTGCACGCGGCCAAGGCGGGCATCAAGGACGCGCTGAGCCCGCAGGTGATGTTCTCCGACCTCGGCCTGAAATACCTCGGCCCGGTCGACGGGCACGACCTGGTCGCGCTGGAGAAGGCGTTCCAGAGCGCGCGGGCGTTCGGCGGCTCGGTGATCGTGCACGTGGTCACCGAGAAGGGCCACGGCTACGCGCCCGCGGTGAACCACCAGGCCGACCAGATGCACCAGACCGACCCGATCGACCCGGAGACCGGCCTGCCGCCGGTGAAGGGCCCGAGCTGGACCGGCGTGTTCGGCGACGAGCTGGCGAAGATCGGCGAGGAGCGCGAGGACGTCGTGGCGATCACCGCCGCGATGCTGCGCTCGACCGGCCTGGAGAAGTTCTCCGAGCGCTTCCCGGACCGCTGGTTCGACGTCGGCATCGCCGAACAGCACGCGGTGACGTCCGCGGCCGGCCTCGCGATGGGCGGCTGCCACCCGGTCGTCGCGCTGTACTCGACGTTCCTGAACCGGGCGTTCGACCAGGTGCTGATGGACGTCGCGCTGCACCGCCAGCCGGTGACGTTCGTGCTGGACCGTGCGGGCATCACCGGTCCGGACGGCCCGAGCCACCACGGCATGTGGGACCTGTCGCTGCTGGGCATGGTGCCGGGCATGCGCGTGGCCGCGCCGCGCGACCCGGGGACCCTGCGCGAAGAACTGCGCGAGGCGGTCGCGGTGCAGGACGGCCCGACCGCGCTGCGTTTCTCGAAGGGCAGCGTCGGCCCGGACGTGCCCGCGGTCGAACGCATCGGCACGGTCGACCTGCTGCGCCGGCCCTCGGGTTCGACGGACGTGCTGCTGGTCGCGGTGGGCCCGTTCGCGCAGCTGGCGCTGTCGGCCGCGGACCGGTTGGCGGACCAGGGCATCGGCGTGACGGTCGCCGACCCGCGCTGGGTGGTCCCGGTGCCCGCGGAGCTGGTCGCCTTGGCAGAGCAGCACAAACTCGTGGTGACCGTCGAAGACAGCGGCCGCCACGGCGGTTTCGGCTCGGCGCTGGCGGCGGTGCTGCGGGACGCGGAGTGCGATGTCCCGCTGCGCGACCTCGCGGTTCCGCAGGCGTTCCACGAACACGGGACGCGCGCCGAGGTGCTGGACCGGATCGGCCTGACCGCCCAGGACGTGGCGCGGCGGATCACGGAGTGGGCCTCGGGACGGCTGGGCTCCGACGTGGAGGAGACCGCGGGGGAGAAGCCGCGCGCCTGAATCACGCGACGGAGAGTGTGAATGGCGGGTCCCGGAGCTGGGCCCGCCATTTCGTCTCTCTGGGGCCCGTTCGCTCATCGCGGCGCGCGATAGCAGTGATCCGGGCCGGGCCCTTTCCGGTTTCCGGATTCCCGGAAGAATCAGGGGAAGCAGATCTTCCTCGGTTTCTGGGAAAGGCGGAAAGAATGTCGGAAATCAGCAGGCGCGGTGCGCTCGGGGCGGGCGCGGGAATCGCCGCGGCGACCGCGTTCGGGGCGGCCGCGCCGGCGGGGGCGAGCACTCCGGCGAAACCGGCTCACCTCTTCCCGCTCGCCAAGTCGAAACCCGCGGTCTACGACGGCGGGACGCTGCGCGGGGCCAACGAGCAGACCTTCCCGATGCTGGCCGGTCAGCAGGGTTCGGTGTACCTGGTGCACCTCGACCCCGGCGGCCTGCGCGAACCGCACTGGCATCCGTCCGCGTGGGAGCTGAACTACATCATTTCCGGCACCGCGGACTGGAGCATTCTCGGCACGCACGCCGACGGCAGTTACCACAATGACGTTTTCCGCGCCGGGCCCGGCGATCTCGTCTTCGCCCCGCAGGGATTCTTCCATTATTTCGCGAATTCCAGCGCCACCGAAGGCCTTGACGTGCTCGTCATGTTCAACACCAGCGCCGCGGAGCCGAACGACGACATCGGCATCGTCGGGACGCTGAACTCGCTGCCGAGGGAGGTTCTCGCCGCCTCGTTCGGGGTTCCGGCGTCCGCGTTCGCCGCGGTTCCGAAGGACCTCAAGCCGGTGGTGATCACGCGCCGCCGGTAGTGGCGGCGCCCACACCTCGTACCCGGTCGGGTACCGAGAGTGGTACTCCGGAGTAGTGATCGATCCGGTGCTGCTGCGCACTTTTCTCGCCGTGGCGGAGGCGGGCGGGTTCTCCGAAGCCGCCCGCCGGCTGGATCTCGGGCAGTCGACGGTGAGCCAGCACGTCCGCCGCCTCGAAACGGCGCTCGGCTGCGTGCTGTTCGAGCGCGACACGCACCGCGTGCGCCTCACCGGCGACGGCGAGACGATGACCGGCTTCGCCCGCGGCATCCTCGACCAGCAGGACCGCGCGCTGCGGTACTTCTCCCGGCCGGGCCCGCGCGGGCGGGTCCGGTTCGGGGTGTGCGAGGACTTCCTGCTCGGCCATGCCGCGGACGTCCTCGACCGGTTCCGCGGCGCGCATCCGGGGATCGACCTCGAACTGTCGGTCGAGCTGAGCGAGGTGCTGCACTCCCGGCTCGCCGACGGAGACCTCGACCTGGTGCTCGCCAAACGCGATTCCGGACAGGGCGTGCGCCGTGATCCGCTCGTGTGGGTGGGCTCGCCCGGGCTCGAACTGGTTCCCGGCGAGCCGGTGCCTCTCGTGCTGTACCCGGAGCCGAGCGTCACCCGGGCCCGCGCGCTGAACGCGTTGCGCCGGGGCGGCGTCCAGTGGCGGATCGGCTGCGTCAGCGAACGGCTCAACGGCCTGCGGGTCGCACTCGAAGCCCGGCTGGGGGTCGGCCTGTTCGCGGCCTCCGTGGTCCCGGACGGGCTGGTCCCGGTCGCAGGACTGCCCGACCCGGGTTCGGTGACCTTCGTGCTGAGCCACCGCGGAACGGCCCGGGGTTCGGCGGCGGCGCTGGCGGACACGATCCTGTCGGCTCAATGGAGCCGCCCGCTCACGCTTCGGCGGCCACCGCTTCCGCAGCGGTGACCGAAGCAGGCCCGAACACTTCCCGCGGTTCCGGAAACACCTTCACCAGCACCGGATACGCCACCGCGGCCGTGCAGAGCGTCACCACCAGGCTGAGGTCCACCCCGCCCGCGACATCCGCCAGCGGGCCGGTGATCATCGGCGTGTTCGCGCACAGCAGGCCCAGTCCGGTGGCCGGGATCCAGGCCGCCATCGCGCGCCAGTTGACGCCCCGGTGGAACCAGTACCGGCCGCCGGTGCGGCCCTCGTTGAACACCTGCAGGTCGGCCGGGTCGTAGTAGCCGCGGCGTTGCACGTAGCCGATCATCATGATCACCATCCACGGCGACGTGCACAGCACGATCAGCGTCGCGAACGCGTTGATGCTGGACACCATGTCGAGCACGAAATTGCCGACGAAGATGAACAGCACGCTCAGCGTCCCGATCAGCAGGGTCGCCCGCACGCGGGACAGCCTCGGGAAGATCGAGCTGAAGTCCAGTCCGGTGCCGTAGAGCGCGGTGGTGCCGGTGGACAATCCGCCGATCAGCGCGACCACGATCAGCGGGATCGCGTACCAGAGCGGGGAAATCGCGGTCAGGCCGGTGACGTAGTCGGCCGGGTCGGCGACCAGGGTCGCGGTCGCGATGCCGAAGCCGAACGGCAGCAGCGTCGCCAGTTGCGCGAGGAACGGCGCGGCCAGCAGCGAGCGGCGCGAGTGGGTGGCGGGGATGTAGCGCGACCAGTCGCCGAGGAACGCGCCGAACGAGATCGGGTTCGCCATCACGGTCAGCACGGCGAGGATCCACGTCGGCCAGAAGCCGCCGAGGGCGAAGGTGCCGCTGCCGGCGAACGACGGGTCGAACGAACCCCCGTAGGCGAAGATGCCGACCAGCATGATGAGCGTGCCCAGCGTCACCGCGACGCGGTTGACCAGCAGCATGAAGCGGTAGCCGTAAATGCACACGACGAGCACGGCGATCGCGATCACGCCATAGGCGACCGCGCGCAGGACGGGGCCGCCGTCGATGCCGAAAAGCCGTTGTGCCGCACCGGCTACCGCGTCGCCGCTCACCCACACCGAGATCGCGAAGAAGGTGATCGCGGTGAGCAGCGAGAGGAACGAGCCGACGCACCGGCCGACCACGCCGAAGTGCGCGCCGGACGAAACCGCGTTGTTGGTCCGCGTGACCGGGCCGAACAAGGCCATCGGAGACAGCACGAGCGCGCCGAGCACCACGCCGACGACGGTCGCGGCGAGGGCGGCCCAGAAGCTCAGCCCGTACGCGATCGGCAGGGTGCCGAGGATGATCGTGGCGAACGTGTTGGCCCCGCCGAACGCCAGCCGGAAGAGGTCACGCGGGCGCGAGGTCTGTTCCGCGGGCGGGATCGGCGCGATGCCGTGCTGTTCGACCTCGGTGACTTTGTCGCTCATCACTCGAACCTCGTCATCACGTGCTTGACGCGGGTGTACTCGGCGAACGAATACGCCGAGAGGTCCTTGCCGTGCCCGGAATGCCCGAACCCGCCGTGCGGCATCTCGGCGGTCAGCGGGCCGTGCGTGTTCACCCACACGCAGCCGAAATCGAGGTCGCGCGACACCCGGGCGACGCGGCCGACGTCGTTCGTCCAGACCGAGGAAGCCAGCCCGTACGGGACGCCGTTGGCCAGTTCCAGCGCTTCCGCCTCGTCCGCGAACGGCTGGACGGTGATCACCGGCGCGAAGATTTCCTCCTGGACCAGTTCGTCGTCCTGGCGGAGGCCGGACACGACGGTCGGCGCGAGCTGGAAGCCCGGTCCGGGCGCGGTGCCGCCGGTTTCGACGCGCGCGTGCGACGGCAGCCGCTCCAGCAGGCCGAGCACGCGGTCGAGCTGGGCGCGGCTGTTGAGCGGTCCGTAGTCGACGTCCGGCCGCCGGGTGGCGGCCGTTTTCGTCAGCGCGGCAACGAATTCGTCGTGGATGCTCTCGTGCACCAGCACGCGGCTGCCCGCGGTGCAGTCCTGTCCGGCGTTGTAGAACGCGGCGTCGGCGATCCGCTCGGCGGTGTCGGCGAGGTCGGTGTCCGGGAAGACCAGCAGGGGAGCGTTGCCGCCCAGTTCCAGGTGGGTGCGCTTGAGATCGGCGGCGGCGACGGTGGCCACGTCGATGCCGGCGCGCGTCGAGCCGGTGATGGACACCAGGTCGGTGTGCGGGTGCCGGACCAGCGCGCGGCCGGTTTCCCGGTCGCCGCACAGCACGTTGAACACGCCCGGCGGCAGGAATTCCGCCGCGGTTTCGGCGAGCAGCACCGCGGTGGACGGCGTGGTTTCGGCGGGCTTGAGCACCACGGTGTTGCCCGCGGCGAGCGCCGGGCCGATCTTCCAGACGGCCATCATCAGCGGGTAGTTCCACGGCGCGATCTGCGCGCACACGCCGATCGGCTCGCGGCGGATCACCGACGTGTGCCCGGCCAGATACTCGCCCGCACCGGTGCCTTCGAGCTGCCGCGCCGCACCGGCGAAGAACCGCAGCGTGCTCACGCACTCCGGGATTTCCTCGTCCAGCATGACCGAACGGACCTTGCCGGTCTCGCGGACCTCGGCGTCGGCGAACTCCTCCGCGCGGGCTTCGAGCGCGTCGGCGATCTTGAGGAGGGCTTCCTGGCGCTGCGCGGGCGTGCTGCGCCGCCACGACTGGAACGCGCGCGCCGCCGACTCCATCGCGAGGTCGATTTCGTTCCGCCGGGAGACGACACTGGTGCCGAATGCCTTGCCGGTGGCCGGGTTGGTCAGTTCGAGGGTGGCCTCGCTGTCGGGCGTATCGACCAGAGCGCCGCCGACGAAGTTGCGGATGTGGGTCACGAGTGCTCCAAATGGGTTGGGGCGAACATCTTCAGCAGCGCGGGAAGCACGACGACCGACGGGCCGGGGGTGCGCAGCGCGTCGGCGAGATCGGTGCGGACAGTGTCCACAGTGGTCTTTCGGGCGGGGACGCCGAACGATTCGGCGAGCGCGACGAAATCCGGGCGCGGCAGTTCGGTCGCGGTGGTCTGGCCGAACGCGCCGGTGAGGTATTCGCGCAGGATGCCGTAGCCGCCGTCGTCGATCACCAGCCAGGTCACGTCCAGTTGATGCTGTACCGCGGTGGCCAGTTCGGCCAGTCCGTACATCGCACCGCCGTCGCCGGAGACGGCCAGCGACCGCACCCCCGCGGCAGCGGCGCCGAGCGCGCCGGGAAGGCCGTAGCCGAGGCCGCCCGCACCCTGCGCGGTGTGGATCGGCGCGCCGTCCGGATTCCAGGCGGACCACGCCCAGTAGGCCGCGATGGTCATGTCCCAGAAGGTTTGCGTGCCTTCGGGAAGCGCGGCGCGGATGTCGTCGATCAGCTTTCGTTCCAGCGCGAGCGGCTGACTGTCCAATCTGGACTCGACGCGGGCGAGCAGATCCTTCACCGCGGCTTCGGACCGTCCGTCCGGAGTACGCGGGGTGAGCTGGTCCAGCAGCGCGCGGAGCGTGTGCCGGACGTCGGCGTGCAGCGCCAGTGCCGGGTAATTCGACTCCAGTTTCCCGAGATCCGCTTCCAGCTGCACGATCCGGCCGCGCGGCGCGAACTCGCGGTAGTTGCTGGACAGCTCGCCCAATCCCGAGCCGAGCACTAGCAGGACGTCGGCGGCGGAGAGGAATTCCGTGGTGTGCCAGTCTTCCAGCCACGATTGCGCGGACAGCTCGTGGTCCCAGGCGAAAACGCCCTTGCCGCCGAACGTCGAGACCACCGGCGCGCGCAGGGTTTCGGCGAGCTGGCGCAGCTCCTCGTGCGCCCCGGAGCGCAGTGCGCCGCCACCGGCGAGAATCACCGGATTCTTCGCTGCCTCAAGGAGCTTTGCGGCTTCGGCGACCAGTTCCGGCAACGGTTCGAGCGGTGCCGGGGCTGCGGTCACCGAGGTCAGCTGCGGCAGGGTGGCGTCGGCGAGCAGCACGTCCTGCGGGATTTCCACCCACACCGGCCCGTACGGCGCGGCGGCGGCGCATTCCCACGCCTCGCGCAGCGCGGTCGGGATCTGGCTGATCGTCCGGACCACGTGCACCGACTTCACGACATCGCGGAAGCTGGCCTGCTGGTCGGTGAGTTCGTGCAGGTAGCCGTGCCGTCCGCCGCCGAGCCCGGCGACCGGGATCTGGCTCGAGATGCCGAGCACCGGCACCGACGCCGCCCGCGATTCCTGCAGCGACGCCAGCGTGAGCAGCGCGCCGGGGCCGGTCGAGACGATCATCGGCGTGACCGGCACCGGGCCGTGCGGATCGGCGGCGAGCCGGGCGCGCGCGTGGCCGTCCGCGGCGAAGGCGAGATTGTTCTCCACCCGCGAGCTGACCACGCGCAGGTCTTCGGCCCGGCGCAGCGCTTCGAACAGGCCGAGCGCGTGCTGTCCGGGCAGGCCGAACACGGTGTCCGCACCGAGCGCCCGCAGCGTCTCTACGACAACGTCGCCGCCGATCCGGGTCATGCGCCGCGTCCCAGCGCCAGCAGGCTGACCAGGTCGTAGGCGACGTGCGAAGCGGCGACGGCGGTGATCTCGGCGTGGTCGTAGGCCGGGGCCAGTTCCACGACGTCCGCGCCGACCAGGTTGAGCCCGCGCAGGCCGCGCAGGATTTCCAGCAGTTCGCGGCTGGTCATGCCGCCCGCCTCGGGAGTGCCGGTGCCGGGCGCGTGCGCGGGGTCGAGCACGTCGATGTCGACAGACACGTACAGCGGACGGTCGCCGATGCGCTGGCGAAGCGCGTCCACAGTCTCGTCGATGCCGCGGCGCAGTACGTCGCCGGAGGTGACGATGCCGAAGCCGAGGCGACGGTCCTCTTCGAGGTCGCGCTTGCCGTACAGCGGACCGCGCGTGCCCACGTGCGACACGGCACTGGTGTCGAGAATGCCTTCTTCGACCGCGCGACGGAACGGCGTGCCGTGCGTGTACGGCTCGCCGAAGTAGGTGTCCCAGGTGTCGAGGTGCGCGTCGAAGTGAAGCAGCGCAACCGGACCGTGCTTCTTCGCCGCCGCGCGCAGCAGTGGGAGCGCGATGGTGTGGTCGCCGCCGACGGTCACCAGCTTCGTCTCGCCCGCGGTGAGCGCTTCGGCTTCCTGCTGCAGCTTCTCGATCGCTTCGCCGATGTGGAACGGGTTGACCGCGATGTCCCCGGCGTCCACGACCTGCTTCTCCGCGAACGGCGAAACGTCCAGACCCGGGTGGTACGGCCGCAGCAGCCGGCTCGCCTCGCGCAGCGCCGAAGGACCGAACCGCGCGCCGGGGCGGTAGGACACGCCGGAGTCGAACGGCACGCCGACCACGGCTACGTCGGCACTCGGCACCTCGTCGATCCGCGGCAGCCGCGCGAAGGTCGCGAAGCCGGCGAAGCGCGGGATCTGCGACGAGTCGAGCGGGCCGACCGGACGCTGTTCACTCACTGGGTCAACTCCTGTCGGGTTTCGGATGCGCTGAGATCTTCAGCGGCTTCGGTGCCGTGCAGACGTTTTGTCCACACGGAAAGAATGCTGTCCGGCGTACGCGGCGTCGCGAGGCTGACGCCGACGTACACGACCAGGCTGACGCCAAGGCCCCAATAAATCGGACTGTTGGCCGCGACCCCGTCGATGAACATGAAGGCGATGACGGACACCGTGCCGGCCACCATCGACGCGTACGCGCCTTCGCGAGTACCGCGCTTCCAGAACAGCGCACCGATGATCGTCACGAGCAGGCCGCCGACGAGGATGTCGTACGCGATGGTGAGCGCGTTGACGACGTCGTCCACGAGCATTGCGATCCCAATGGCCACGATGCCCAGCACAAGTGTCGTCACTCGGTTACGCAAGACCTCGCCACTCTTTAGGCCGACCTTGCGCAACAGATCCGAAGTCGTCGTGGTGGCGCACGCGATGAGCGCGCCGCTCGAAGTCGACATCAGCGCCGAGAGCGCCGCTGCCAGCACGAGACCGCGTACGCCGGTGGGCAGCAGTCGTTCGGCGATGGTGGCGAAGGCGTCCTGTGCGCTCCCGAGATCCGGGTACAGCACCTTTGCGGCCGTACCGATCAGCGCGCCCGCGATGCCGTAGACGAGGCAGTAGACGCCGGAGATGACACCGCCGCCGGTCGCGACGCGAGGCGTGCGCGCGGTGAACACGCGCTGCCAGATGTCCTGCCCGATCAGCAACCCGAAGGTGTAGATCAGGAAGTAGGTCAGGATCGTCTCGCCGCCGATCGAGGTGAACTCGAAGTACGACGCGTCCAGCTTCTCGGCCATCCCGCCGAAGCCGCCCGCCGAGACGAGCGCGACCGGCAGCAGGACGAACAGGATGCCGATCGTCTTGATCACGAACTGCGCGATGTCGGTCAGCGTGATCGACCACATGCCGCCGAGCACCGAGTACAGCACCACGATCGACCCGCCGATCGCGATCCCGGCCCAGCTCGGGATCGAGAACAGCACCTTGAAGATCGACGCGAACGCCAGCGTCGAGGTGACCGTGAGCATCAGCGTGTAGCCCCACATCACCACGCCGGACACCGCGCTCGCGCGGCCGCCGTAGCGCAGGTCGAGCATCTCGCCGACGGTGTAGACGCGCAGTTTCACCAGCCGCCGCGCGAAAACCGCGTGCAGCACGAGGATCCCGACGCCGATCGTGATCACCAGCCACGCGCCGGAAATGCCGTAGGTGTAGCCGAGCTTCACGCCGCCGACGGTCGACGCGCCGCCGAGCACGACCGCCGACATCGTGCCGGAGTACATGAACCAGCCGAGCCGCCGTCCGGCGACCAGATAGTCGGATTTCGTCTTGGCCAGCCGGAGGCCGATCCAGCCGACCCCGATCATGCCCGCGATGTACAGCGCGATCACCGCATAGTCGCCGCCCACGGGTCCTCCTTGAAACGGGGTGGGTTCTTGCGGGACACCGTAGGGTCGGGCGACCCCGCGGCGGCATGGGACGATGTATCCAGGACTTCGCCGAAGATTGGTTGAAATGACCCAGCAGGACGTGCTGTTGCCCGCGGAGGTGACAGTTCCACTACGCACCGTCGCGGGCAACCCGGAGCTGGCGCTCGACGTCGTGCCCGAAACGCTCCGCCCGGGCGCGCTCGACCGGCCGGTGCGGTGGGCGCACGTGAGCGAACTGGCCGACCCCGCGCCGTACCTGGTGGGCGCCGAACTCGTGCTGACCGCGGGCGTGAACCTGCCGAAGGACGCCGACCGGTACGTCCGGGGGCTGCGCGACGCGGGCGTCACCGCGCTCGGCTTCGGCCTCACTCCGACGGTCTCGGAAACCCTGCCGTCTTCACTGCGCGACGCTTGCGCGGAACACGGCCTGCCGTTGCTGGTTGTTCCGCCCGCGACGCCGTTCCTGGCGATCAACCGCGCTGTCGCGGTCGCCCTGGCCGAGGCGGGCCGACACGACGAACGGCGGCTGGCGGAAGGCCGCGAAGCGCTGACGCGCGCTGCGGGGGGCGGTCTGGGGGAGCTGGTCGCCGCACTCGCCGGACGGTTGCACGGGTGGGTCGCGATGGTCGGGGCCGGCGACGTGCTGGCGGCGGGCTACGACGCGCCGCAGCCGCTGCCGTCGCCGGTGAAGGAATTGCTCGCGACCTTGCGCGCTCGCTCCGGAATCCGCATCGCCTCGACCGAATTGCCGGACGGCACGCACGTGGTCGCGCAGCCGGTCTATCCGCAGGCGACCGCCGCGCACTTGGTCGTGGTCGGCCGCGCGCAACGGTTCGACAGCGGGGACCGGGCGATCCTGGCCGTCGGTGCGGCGCTGCTGGGGCTCGTCGGCCGCGCCGGATCGGACAGCGCGGAACTCGGGGCCGCGGCCACCGCGTTGCTGCTCGGCGGTCCCGGCGCGGACGCGCTCGCCGGAGTCGTCGGCAGCGAGCAGGCCCGGCTCGTCGCCGGAATCGCCCACCGGCGCGGTCCGGACGCGCTCGCCCGGCGGCCGGACTGGCTGCGCGCCCGCCTCGACACCCCGCTGGTCCAAGTCCTGCCCGGCCCCCGCTTCTACGCCATCGCCCGCGAACTCGGCGACCTGGACGGCCTCCTCGACCACGGCTGGCTCGTGGTCGCCAGCCCGCCGCACCCCGCCGCGGACCTGCCCGCCGCCGTCGCGGAAACCGAACTGCTGCTCGCCCGCGCCCGCGCTCTGGCCCGTCCGCTGGCCGCCAGCCCCGACCCGCTCGGCTTCGACGAGCTGATCCCGCCGGCCGCGGCGAGCGCGTTCGCCGAACGGCTGCTGGCCCCGCTGCGGGAACTGGACCGCGCGCACGGCCGCGAGCTGGTGCCGACCCTGCGGACGTGGCTGGCGCACCACGGAAGCTGGGATCGCACCGCGGCCGAACTCGGCGTGCACCGCAACAGCGTGCGGCACCGGATCGGGCAGGTGGAACGGGCGCTGGACGTCGAGCTGGCCGACCCGGAAACGCGGATGCGCCTGTGGTTCGCGCTGCGGTGGGGGTGAACGCGAGTGTCCAATCAGGTCTCTCAGGTGCTCTCAGGAAACTGTGGGATTGTGGTCTCGTGCGAGTTCTGGTAGTCGAAGACGAAGAGCCGTTGGCCGACGCGATCGCCCGCGGGCTGCGGCGGGAGGGCATGGCCGTCGACATCGCGCTCACCGGCGACGACGGGCACGAGAAGTCGTCCGTCACGCGGTACGACGTGGTGCTGCTCGACCGCGACCTGCCCGGGATGTCCGGCGACGACCTGTGCCGCGAGATCGTGACGTCCGGCGAGCTGACGCGCGTGCTGATGCTGACCGCGAGCAGTTCGGTGTCCGACCGGGTGGACGGATTGTCCCTGGGCGCGGACGACTATCTCGCCAAGCCGTTCGCCTTCCCCGAGCTGGTCGCGCGCGTGCGGGCGCTGGGCCGCCGCGCGACGCCCGCCGCGCCGCCGCTGCTCACCGCGGGCGACGTCGAGCTGGACCCGGCGAAGCGCACCGTCCGGCGCGCGAGCGGGCCGGTCGAGCTGACCCGCAAGGAGTTCGGCGTGCTCGAGGTGCTGCTGTCCGCCGGCGGATCCGTGGTCAGCAGCGAGGAACTGCTCGAACGGGTGTGGGACGAGAACGCCGACCCGTTCACCACGACGGTCCGGGTCACCGTGATGACCTTGCGCAAGAAGCTCGGCGAACCGGGCATCATCGAGACCGTGGTCGGCTCGGGCTACCGGGTGTCGGTCGCCGGTTCCGAGTGAAGCTTCCCGGTGCCCGCAGCCTGCGGGTGCGCGTCACCGTCCTGGCGACCGTCCTGGTCGCCGCGGCGGGATTGCTGCTGCTGTGGCTGGCGTGGACGCTCGTCGGCGACGCGGTCGACGCCGTGCCGCACATGCCGCCCGGCACCATCGTGCGGGTCGACGGGAACGACGTGGACGCGTCCACGCTCGCGCAGCATCTGCGCACGCACGCGGTCACCCGGGTGCTGATCTTCGGTTCGCTGGCGTTCTTCTTCGTGGTGGCCGCGGCGGCGATCCTGGCCTGGACGTTCACCTCGCGCGTGCTGCGGCCGCTGCGCGAGATCACCGGGACGGCGCAGCGGCTGTCGATCGAGTCGATGGGGGAGCGCATCGGCGAGATCCGCTCGCGCGACGAGCTGGCCGAGCTGGCCCGGACGTTCGACGACATGCTCGACCGGCTGCAGGACGCGTTCGATTCGCAGCGGCATTTCGTGGCCAACGCGAGCCATGAACTGCGCACCCCGCTGTCGGTGATCCGCACGGAATTGGACGTGACGCTGTCCGACGAACACGCCGACGAGGCCGAATTCCGCCGGATGGCCGGGGTCGTGCTCGACGCGACGAACCGGGCGGGACAGCTGGTGAATTCGCTGCTGCTGCTGGCCCGCACCGACGGAGCCGGTCTCGCGACGCGGGAACTGGTGGACCTGACGGTGCTGGTGGAACGCGCGTGGTCCGCGGTGCGGGGCGAGGCCGAACAGCGGGGCCTGCGCGCGGACTTCGCGACGCAGCCGTCGCCCGCGATCGGGGATCCGGCGCTGCTGGAACGGATCGCCGGGAACCTGGTCGAGAACGCGGTGCGGCACAACGTCGACGGCGGCTGGATCGAGGTGACGACCGAGCCGGGCGCGCAGTGGTCGACGCTGCGGGTGCGCTCGTCGGGCGGGCTGCTGGACCCGGCGGCGGTGCCGGAGCTGTTCCAGCCGTTCCGCCGCGCAGGGGTGGCCCGGACGGCGCGTTCCGGCGCGGGGCTGGGGCTGTCGATCGTGCGGGCGGCGGTGCAGGCCCACGGCGGGACGGTGTCCGCGGAGCCAGTGGTCGGGGGCGGGCTGGCGGTGACGGTGCGGCTGCCCGCCGCGTAGCGGCTGAGCCGACGCTGTCTTCGGTCCGGACCGAGTGGGCGAGCCAGGCGAGGACCACTGCCTGTCCCGGCCGGGTCCTGCTGGCCCCTCGGCGAGTCGTCGACCGCTGACCGCCCGCCGGGTCAGTCCTCAATGGACGGACCGCCGGGAGTCCTCATTGGACCGGACGGCCCGCCTCCCCGAACTCGCGGACGCAAAACTCCGTGAGCGCCTTCAGCGCGGCCGTGGTCCGGCCGCCCCGGACGCGGGCGAGCACCACGGCGTTCTCCGGCAGGTCGTCCGCGATCCGCCGGTAGATCAGCGGCAGCCCGTCGTAAGTCCGGTCGCCGTGCGGTCGGCCCATCAGCACCGAATAGCCCAGCCCGCGCGCGACCATGGCCCGGATGGTCTCGACGTTGGCCATGCTCCAGCCGACGACCGGTTCGACGCCCGCGTGCCGCATCAGGTTCTCGACCAGATCGCGGGCGGGGCGCAGGGAAGTCAGGATGGCCGGTTCGTCGCTGAGTTCCGCGAGGGCGATCTCGTCGCGGTCGGCGAGGCGGTGGTTCGCGGGCAGGATCAAGCGCAGCCGGACCGGGGCGAGGCGTACGTGGTCCAGTCCGGGGCGCAGATGGGCGGAATACAGCAGGCACGCGTCGATGTCGCCGTCGGCGAGTTGCTGTTGCAGTTCGTCGGACGGACCTTCCTCGATCTCCAGCCGCAACGCGGGATGTTCGTGCGTGAAGTGCGCGATGATGCCGGGCAGCATCCACGGCGACAGCGTGGGGAAGCAGCCGATCCGCAGCGTGCCGACCAGTTCTCCGCGCATGACGTGCGCGGTGTCGCGCAGCCGTTCGGTCTCGGCGAGGATCGTGCGCGCCTGGTCCGCGGCGAGCCGTCCGGCGCGGGTGAGGGTGACCCCGGTGGCGCGCCTGCGCAAGGTCAGCTGGACGGCGAGGCTGGATTCGAGGTCGGTCAGCGCTTGCGAGACGGCGCCGGGCGAGACGTGCAGGGCCCGCGCCGCGTCGCTGATCGATCCCTTTTCCGCCACGGCGACGAAGTACTGAAGCTGCCGGAGGGTGAGTTCCTTCATCACTTCTTCTTAAAAAGATCCGTATCTTTTATGGCTTTTCGCCGGGTTCCGAGCCTCCCATACTGAGCCGAAGTTCTCGACGCGGAGGTCTGAATGCAGCCAGCAACCCCAGGGACAGCCCAGCCGTACGTCGTCACGCTCGGCACCGCGGGCGGGCCGCGGTGGTGGGGCTCCGGCCCCGGCCGCCGCCGGTCCGGCATCGCGACCGCGGTCGTGGTGGGCGAAGCGGCGTACTTGGTCGACTGCGGGCAAGGCGCCGGGGAACAGCTGAGCCGGGCCGGCATCCCGCTCTCGTCGCTGCGCGGCATCTTCCTGACCCACCTGCACTCGGACCACACGGTCGAACTGGCCGCGCTGACCGTGTTCGGGTTCATGGCCATGCGGAATCCGCGTCAGCGGCCCGTTTCGATCCTCGGGCCGGGCAACCGGGGCGCCTTGCCGCCGGTGTCTCCGGTGGCGGAGACCGCGCCCGGCCCGGCGTTCCCGGACAATCCCACGCCGGGCACGTCCGAGCTGGTCACGACGCTGCTGCGGGCCTTCGGCACGGACCTGACCGACCGCATGCTCGACTCGCTGCGGCCGTCCCCGCTCAGCCTTTTCACCGCCAGCGACATCGCCGTCCCCGAGCATCTCGGCTACCACCCGAACGACAACCCGTGCCCGGCAGCGGAGCCGTTCGAGATCTACCAGGACGAACTGGTGCGGGTCACCGCGACGCTGGTGCAGCACCCGCCGGTCGCGCCCGCGTTCGCGTTCCGGTTCGACACCGGCGCGGGATCGGTCACGATCTCCGGCGACACGACGTACTGCCCGAACCTGGTGCGGCTGGCCGAGGACACCGATCTGCTGCTGCACGAAGCGATCGACTTCGACTGGGTCGAGCGAAGCTATCTCGACGAGGACCCGCGCATCGCTCTGGCGGCGAAGCAGCACCACCACAAGTCGCACAGTTCGCCCCGGCAAGCCGGGCAGGTGGCCGCCGAAGCGGGCGCGCGAGCCTTGGCGCTGCACCACCTCGTCCCCGGCGACGCGGACCCGTCGGTCTGGCGCGCCGCGCGGGACACTTACGCGGGGCCTGTTTTGGTGCCGGACGACCTGCAGGAGATCAGTTTCGCGCGCGTCCGTCGCCCGCAGCCCGTCGGCGAGGCGTGATCATGACGACCCCTCAGGAAACGACCGCGGGCAGCGCCCCCGCCGAGCAGCTCGGCAGCCGTCACTTGCGACGGGTCCTGTTGTCCAGTTTTCTGGGCAGCGCCATCGAGTTCTACGATTTCGTGCTCTACGCGACCGCCGCCGCGATCGTCTTCGGGCACGTGTTCTTCACCGGGCTGGGACCGGGGCTCGCGGCGTTCGCGTCGTTCGGCACGCTCGCCGCGGGTTACGTGGCCCGCCCGCTCGGCGGAATCGTCTTCGGGCACTTCGGGGACCGGATCGGCCGCAAACGCGTGCTCGTGGTGTCGATGCTGACGATGGGCCTCGCCACCACGATGATCGGCCTGCTCCCGTCGAGCGCGCGGATCGGCGCGGCGGCCCCGGCGGCGCTGATCGTGCTGCGGGTGCTGCAGGGGTTCGCCGTCGGCGGCGAATGGGGTGGGGCGATGACCATCGCGCTCGAACACGCGCCCGGCGCCAAACGCGGGTTCGCGGCGAGCTTCGCCAACCTCGGCGGCCCGGCGGGCGCGGTGCTGGCCAGCGGCGCGGTCACGCTCGCCAGCCTGCTGCCGGACCGGAGTTTCCTCAGCTGGGGATGGCGGATCCCGTTCCTGCTCAGCATCGTGCTGGTCGGGATCGGGCTGTGGGTGCGGTCCTCGGTCGAGGAAAGCCCGTTCTTCCGGCGGGTCCAGGCCGAGGCCGAGAAGCGGCGGATGCCGCTGGCGGAGGTGTTCGCCGGATACTCCCGCCAGGTCGTCCTCGGCCTGTTCGCGGGGCTGGCCATGTTCGCCATGATGGGCATCGCCACGATGTGGGCGGTCAACTTCGCGGTGGACCACGGAGCCAGCCGCACCGGCGTGCTCAACGCCAAGACCTGGGCCGCGGTCGTCATGTTCGCCGCGACCGTGGCCAGCGCCCGGCTGTCGGACCGGGTCGGCCGCAAACCGGTGATGATCGCCGGGGTCGTCGCCATGATGGCGTTCGCCTTCCCGATGCTGCGGCTGGTCGGCAGCGGTTCGGCGCTCGCGTACGCCATAGCGGTGGCGGTCGGGCAGGGACTCCAGGGGGTCGTCTTGGGCCCGTACGCGGCTTTCCTCGCCGAACTGTTCCCGACGCGCGTGCGGTTCACCGGAGCTTCCCTGTGCTACCAAGGGGCTTCGACACTGTGGGCGGGCTTCACCCCGGCGATCGCGACCAGTCTCGTGCTGGCCGAGGGCGGCGGGACGACGTTGCTGGGCGCGGTGTGGATCGGTGCGCTGGCGCTGTGCCTCGTGGCGGTGCTGTGCAGTCGCGAGGGGCGGACGCGAGAGCTGCCCTCGTGAGTGGCAATCCCGGTTCTAACCGGGATTGCCACTCACGACTCAGCGGACGTCCACGAACGTCGGATTCCCGTACAGCCACAGGTCTTCGTAGGGATCGGCCTGTCCGATCACGTCCATCGCGGGCTCGATCCCGCCCGCGACGTGCCGCTTCCCGTCCGTCCCGCGCACCCGCACGTAGAACGGCTCCCGAACGTTGCGGAACGTGTGCTTGAACGTCACCCGCCGTCCCGCATAGCCGCGCGAAGGCGTGAACGACTCCACCACTCGCGTACCCGGCGCGGTCATCGTGTCGCGATCCGCCGCCGGGCCGGTGACCGGGCCCGAGATCAGGTCCAGCCGGCCCAGCCGCGGCACCGAACCCGACCCGTTCGGTCGGTACGCGGTCACCGCCGAAACGACGACCGTCACGGTGGAGCCGCGGCGCACGCGCAGGCGTCCGCCGAACGTCGCGCAGTCGCCGCCGCCGGTGACGCCGACTTCCAGCTGCTGCACCAAACCGCCGTGGGACAGCCAAATCCGGCCCGCGCGCAGACCTTCCAGCACGCCCTCGAAGCCCGGCCGCCGCACCCCGACCACGGTGCGGCTGAACTCGCCGGGGTAGAAATCCGCGTACGGCGCGGACAATTGCGGAACTCCGCTGTCGACCGGGTCGGGGTACTTGCCGGTCTGCTCGTACCAGCCGTCCGGCACCGACGGGCGCACGAGCCGGTCGCCGCGGTTGTAGTGCGAATCGGAGTTCGTGGTGATCCACCACGGTTTTCCTTCGGCCAGCAGGGAATCCCAGAGCCCGCCGACCTTCGCGGCGGTCCAGTCCCAGCCGCCGAACGTGCGGTACGCCTCGGCCGGGAAACCGGGCCACGAGTTCCCGCCGGGGCTGTTGCCGTAGCCGCCCCGCGCACCGCCATTGCCTTGCGGCTGGGGGAATCCGTCGGCCTGCGCACCCGGCGCGCCTTCCATGCCGATCACGATTCCGGGCGCGGTGTCGCGGTAGTCGCGCAGTTCGTGCGGCGAGACCCGGCCGTTGCGCAGCGGGTGGTTGATCAGCACGACCGGCGCGTGGATCCGGCGCTTGCGTTCCTGTTCGGCGAGCCACCACAAACCCTTGAGCGCCAAAGCTTCGTGCTCTGGGCTGGAGGATTCGGAACCGGTCAGCCGCCAGTCGAAACTCCGCTCGAACTCGCGCAGCACGCTCGCCTGGTCACGCCCGGCCTGGAAGAACAGCGTGGCGTGCTCCGCGCCCGGCACGTTCCACTCCATGCCTTGCCACAGCAGCAGATCCGGATGCCTCCGCTGCGCGGCCAGCACGTCGCGGCTGGTCGGTTCCACCGACGACTTCTCGTGCGTCGCGTGCCCGTGGTCAGTGAAGACGATCCACTTCGCGCCGTGCTCGCGCGCGCCGGCCGCGATCCGGTCGATCGGGTACATCGCGTCGTACGAGTACTGGCTGTGCGTGTGGTGATCGCCGACGACCCACTGGTAGCGGCGGCCGAACAGCCAGTCGAGATCGATCCCGAGGTCGAGCCCCAGATCGAGGCCCGCGGCGTCGGCCTGGCCCGAGGCCAGCACCGGGGCCCCGGCCGCGACGGCCCCGGCCAGCCCCGCGCGCTTGAGGAATCCGCGACGGCCGACGCCGCCCGGGTTCGTGCTGTTCATCCTGCTCCTGACCTGCTCGAAAGATTCGGCAGGACGCTATGGGGCAGCGGTGAACGGCTGGTGCCCGGAAGGTCACGAAGTGCTCGGTGTGTCCCGGTTCACGGCGGAGCCGTCCCGCGCAGAACGGCTCCGCCGGAGGCGTTACGCCGGAACCGAAGCGACTCCCCGGGAGAGGAATCGCTTGCCGTTGACCCGTTCCGACACGCCCGACCGGTCGAGGTACGGCGTGATGCCGCCCAGCCAGAACGGCCAGCCCGCGCCGAGGATCAGGCACAGGTCGATGTCCTGGGCCTCCGCGACCACGCCCTCGTCGAGCATGATCCGGACCTCTTCGGCGATCGCGTTCAGCGCGCGGTCGCGGACCTGCTCGGCCGTGGAGGGGTTGTCGCCCTGCTTCCACAGCTCGGCGACCTCCGGGTCGACCGACGGCTTGCCGGTCTCGTCCCAGGTCCAGACGCCCTTCTTGCCCGCCTTCACGAACTTTTCCAGGTTCTCGCTCACGGTGAAGCGGTCCGGGAACGAGCCGTGCAGCGTCTCGCCGACGTGCAGCGCGATGGCCGGGCCGACGAGCTGCATCAGGTTCAGCGGCGACATCGGCAGGCCGAGCGGCTCCAGCGCGGAGTCGGCCACGTCGAACGGCGTGCCCTCGTCCACCGCCACCAGCACCTCGCCGAGGAAGCGCAGCAGCAGCCGGTTCACGACGAACGCCGTCGCGTCCTTCACCAGCACGCTCGACTTCTTCAGCTGCTTGCCGACCGAGAACGCGGTCGCCAGCGTCGCGTCGTCGGTCTTCTCGCCGCGCACGATCTCCAGCAGCGGCAGCACGGCCACCGGGTTGAAGAAGTGGAAGCCGACCACGCGCTCCGGGTGCTGCAGCTTCGAGGCCATCGCGGTGATCGACAGCGAGGACGTGTTCGTGGCCAGGATCGCCTCGGGGGAGACGTGCTGCTCCAGCTCGGCGAACACCTGCTGCTTCACGCCCAGCTCTTCGAAGACGGCCTCGATCACGAAGTCCGCGTCGGCGAACGCGGCCTTGTCGAGCGAGCCGGTGACCAACGCCTTGAGCCGGTTCGCGCCGTCCGGCGACACGCGCTTCTTGGCCAGCAGCTTGTCGATCTCCTCGTGGACGTAGCCCACGCCCTTGTCGATCCGCGCCTGGTCGACGTCGGTGAGCACCACCGGCACCTTGAGGCGGCGCACGAACAGCAGCGCCAGCTGGCTGGCCATCAGGCCCGCGCCGACGATGCCGACCTTGTTCACCTTGCGCGCCAACGACTTGTCCGGCGCGCCGGCCGGCCGCTTGGCCCGCTTGTTGACCAGGTTGAACGAGTACAGCCCGGCGCGCAGCACGTCCGACATCAGCAGCTCGGCGAGCCCGTCGGTCTCCGCCGCGTAACCGCGGTCGAGGTCGTTCTCCCGCGCCAGCTCGAGCAGCTCGACGGCCTTGGTCGCGCCCGGCGACGCGCCGTGCGTGCGTCCGTCCACAATGGACTTCGCGCGCGCGATGGCCGCGTCCCACTCCGCGCCGCGGTCGATTTCCCGGCGGGCCGGGGTGATTTCGCCGTTGACCACCTTCGCCAGCCACAGCAGCGACTGCTCCAGGTAGTCCGCGGAACCGAAGACCTCGTCGACGATGCCGAGTTCGGCGGCCTTGCGCACGTTCAGCATCTTGTTCTGCGCCAGCGCGTTTTCGATGATCACGGTGACCGCGGCGTCCGGGCCGATCAGGTTCGGCAGCAGCTGCGTGCCGCCCCAGCCCGGGAACAGGCCGAGGAACACCTCGGGGAACGCGATCGCCGCGGTGTTCTCCGACAGCGTCCGGTAGTGGCAGGACAGCGCGAGTTCGAGCCCGCCGCCCATCACCGCGCCGTTGACGAACCCGAACGTGGGGATCTTCGACTCGGTGAGCCGGCGGAACACGTCGTGCCCGGTCTGCGCGATCTCCCGCGCCAGCTTCGGGTCCGACACCGCCTCGACGCCGGAAAGGTCCGCGCCGACCGCGAAAATGAACGGCTTGCCGGTGACCGCGATCGCGGCGGGCTCGGCGGCGAACGCCTCGTCCAGCGCGGTGTTCAGCGCCACGAGACCCTGCGGGCCGAAGGTGTTCGGCCGGGTGTGGTCGTGGCCGTTGTCCAGCGTGATCAGTGCGACCGGCTTGTCCAGCCCGGGAACCTTGACCAGGTTGGTGACCGCGTTGGTCACGACCTCGTCCGGGAACGCGGCCTTCGCCTCTTCAGCGGTGAAAGTCATTACTTCGCCCCCTCGGAACCCTCGGCGCCGGTGTAGGCCGGGTTCTCCCAGATCACGGTGCCGCCCATGCCGATGCCGATGCACATCGTGGTGAGGCCGTAGCGCACGTCGGGGCGCTCGGCGAACTGGCGCGCCAGCTGCGTCATCAGCCGCACGCCGGACGAGGCCAGCGGGTGGCCGCAGGCGATCGCGCCGCCCCACTGGTTGACCCGCGGGTCGTCGTCGGCGATGCCGAAGTGGTCGAGGAACGCGAGCACCTGCACCGCGAACGCCTCGTTGATCTCGAACAGGCCGATGTCGTCGATGGACAGGCCGGTGCGCTTGAACAGCTTCTCGGTGGCCGGCACCGGACCGATGCCCATCACCTCCGGTTCGACGCCGGCGAAGGAGTAGCCGACCAGCCGCATGCCGATCGGCAGTCCCAGCTCGCGCGCGGTGTCCTCGTCGGCGAGGATCGCCGCGGTCGCGCCGTCGTTGAGACCGGCCGCGTTGCCCGCGGTGATCCGGCCGTGCGGGCGGAACGGCGTCTTCAGCTTCGCCAGCTGCTCGACGGTCGTGCCCGGCCGCGGCGGCTCGTCCTCGGTCGCGAGACCCCAGCCGAGTTCCTTGCTGCGGGTCGCCACCGGAACCAGCTCCGGCCCGATCTTGCCGGTCTTCACCGCCTCGGCGTACTTTTCCTGGCTGCGCGCGGCGAACGCGTCCGTGCGCTCCTTGGTGATCTCCGGGAACCGGTCGTGCAGGTTCTCCGCGGTCTGGCCCATCACGAGCGCGGTCGGGTCGACCAGCTTGTCCGCGATGATCCGCGGGTTCGGGTCGACGCCCTCGCCCATCGGGTGGCGGCCCATGTGCTCGACGCCGCCGGCGATGGCGATGTCGTACGCGCCGAAGCCGATGCCGCTCGCGGTGGTGGTCACCGCGGTCATCGCGCCCGCGCACATCCGGTCGATCGCGAAGCCCGGCACGGACTTCGGCAGCCCGGCGAGCAGCGCGGCGGTGCGGCCGATGGTCAGGCCCTGGTCGCCGGTCTGGGTCGTCGCGGCGATCGCGACCTCGTCCACGCGCTCGGGCGGCAGCTCCGGATGCCGCCGCAGCAGCTCGCGGATGGCGTTGACGACGAGGTCGTCCGCCCGGGTCCCGGCGTACATGCCCTTGTCGCCCGCCTTGCCGAAGGGCGTCCGTACCCCTTCGACGAAGACGACATTGCGCACCCCTCGCGCGGTGGGCGCGAGCGGCGGCGTTGCTGGTGCGGCCACGAATGCTCCTGGAAGTCGAGAGTGTTCCTGTCCGCACCCTAGCCCTTGTTACCCGTGGGTAACCAGGGGAGTGGCCCGGTCGAGTGGGGGACGGCACACTCCCGGGGTCTTGTGGCTTGCGGCACACTGGCCGGAACGCACCGACCGGACGGGGGACGGCGATGGCGCTATTCCGGGCGAACCCGGCGAACGAACTGGCGCGGCTGCGCAAGAAACTGGCGAAAGCCGCGGACCCGGAGTCCCCGGAGAGCCTCGCGATGCGCCACCGGATCGGCCTGCTGCTGGTGGAAACCGGCGACTGGCCCGCGGCCGAGGAGCACTACACGGAACTGGCCGACGCCCAGGTGCGGGTCGAGGGCGAACAGCATCCCGGCACGCTCGGCGCGTGGCTGAACCTGGCGACGGCGAAGGCCGCGCTGGGCCGGATCGAGGACGCGGTGCGCCTCATGGAGTCCACAGTGGACATCTACGAGGCGGTCCGTCCCGACGACCCGGCCACCATGCGGGCACAGCTGATGCTGTCGGAGATGTACTCGCTGTCCGGGGAGTACGACGAGGCGCTGGAAGTGCTCAGCAGGCACCTGGACGCATGCGTGGACAAGTTCGGGGAGTACCACGAGCTGACCATCGCGGGCGCGGTCCGGAAGGTGAACGTGCTGCGGACCCTGGGCCGCTACGACGAGGCGGCCGGCCTGAACTCCGGCCTGTCCCGCAAACCGCGAGACGACTACGAACGCGACCGGGCCGCCGCGGTCGGCCTGCTGATCCGGGCGGAACGCGGCGAGGCGGAGGCGGTCCAGTACAAGGCGAGGGAACTCGCCGAGCAGTACCGCACGCCGGAGTTCGTGGAGGTGCTCGCCGCCGTGCTGCTGCGAGCCGGGCAACCCGCGGAAGCGGCGGAGCTGTACCGCGCCGTGCTGTCCGCGCAACCGGCCGCGCAGCAGTGGGGCCCGGCTGGGGAGCTGGCCCGCGCCTGCCTGGAAAGCGGCCAGCTCGACGCGGCGGAAACCCTGTCCCGGGAACTCGTGTCGGCCGCCGGTCTGCCGGACGGGCATCCGCTGAAACTCGGCTTCCGGGCGACCTTGGCGCGAGTGGCCCGGGAACGCGGCCGGGACGAGGAAGCGGACCGGGAGCTGGAGGCGGTCGCGGCGGGGCTGGCCGAGGCGTTCGGACCGAAGCATCCGGACGTTCTCGAAGTCGCCGGGTGGCTGAAGAAGGACTGAACGCCCGGCTCAAGCGGTCTCGCAGGTGCTTCCGCGCGGGCCCGGATCCGGTCCGGGCCCGCGCGACGGTCACTCCTCCGGTCGCTCCGGAACCGGCGTCCCGTCCCGCAAATGCGGTTCCCGCAGCCGGAAGATGTCCTCGAACTCCCGCATCCGCGCCGCCCGGTACTCCGGGACCCCGTCCGGATCGAAGCGGTAGAACCCGGCCCCGTCCTGGAGGCCCCGCCGCTGCCCGGTCATGTTCTCCTCGACGATCGCGGGCGCCTGGAACCGTTCGCCGAGTTCGCCGGTCAGGTAGCGCGAGGCGTAGTACAGGATGTCGCCGCCGCCCCAGTCGATGAATTCCAGCGGGCCCAGCACCGAAAACCGCGGCCCGAGCCCGGCGCGGACCGCGAGGTCGATCTCCGCCGCGCCGGCCACGCCTTCCTCGACCATCCGCGCGGCCTCGTTCATCAGCAGCGCCTGCAGCCGCGGCACGATGTACCCGGCGGCGGGTCCGCACACCACCGGCACCTTGCCGATTTCGCGCAGCAGCGCCACGAGCCGGTCGACCGCGGCCGGATCGGTGTCGTCGCTCCGGCTGACCTCCACCAGCGGCATCAGTTCGGCCGGGTTGAGCCAATGCGCGTTGACCACGCGCTCCGGCCGGTCGGCGAGTTCGGCGATCTGCGTGACCAGGAAGGTCGACGTCGTCGAGGCCAGCACCGCCGACTCCGGCACCTGCGAGCCGAGCCAGCCGAACACCTCGCGCTTGATGTCCATGACCTCCGGCACGGCCTCGAACACCACGGTCGCGTCGGCGAGTTCCTTCGCCGAACGGTCGCCCAGCGTCAGGCTTTCCAGCGCGTCCGCGTGCCCGGACATCGCGCGCAGCCGGTCGGCGAGCCGCTTGCGGACCTCGTCGCGCCGGAGCTGGCGTTCTTCCTCGGTGCGGTCCTTGACGTCCGCGAGCAGCACCGGATGCCCGGCCGCGAGGAAGGCCAGCGCGATGCCCTCGCCCATCCGCCCGGCTCCGACGATGGCGATCACGACTGGACTCCGTCCCGCAGCAGCTCGGTCAGCCCGGCCCGGTCGAGATCCGCCAGGCCGAGGTTCTCGAAGGTCCGGCCCTCGGCGTAGAAATCGCGTCCGGTGATGGCGGAACCCAAGGCGAGCAAGCCTTCCGCGACCGGCGTCGGCACCCCGGCGAACCGGCCCGCGGACACCAGCAGCGACAACCCGAGCCGGGTGTCCTCGACCATGTAGCGGTGTGTGTGGAGGTCGATCTTCTCGCGCCAGTCGCCGCTGTCGGTCAGCCGCTCGTGCGCCGCGCGGCCATACATCCATTCCTCGCCGTCAGCGGCGTAGTGGTCGGCCAGCGGGAAATGCGGCGCGCCGTAGCCGAACGCTTCGCGCAGCGCGACCCGTTCGGCGTCCAGAGCGTCGGTGACGCTGCGGATCGACGGCTGCGTGCCCTCGTTGTGGATGTCCCAGGCGGCGAAGTGCTCCAGCGGACCGGCGTTCATCGTGATCAGCGGCGGGTGGATGATCGGGCCCGCGTTCATCAGCGCACCGCTGAGCCCGTCGCCCGCGTCCTCGACGCTCGGGTACGCCTCGCGCAGCGTCCGGAACGCGCTTTCCGCCAGCCGCAGCGGGAAAACGCCGGTCGGCAGCCGGGTCGCGTACCCGCTGATCACCACTTCCGCGTCGCCGTGCCGACGCGCGAGGTACGGCAGCGTCCCGGCCTCGGCGAACGCGATCTCCGAACTTCCGCCCGCCGCGGCGACCGCCTTGGCGAACACCAGCGAACCGAACGTGCCCGGCGGCAGGAACACCACCTGGCCCTCGGTCAGCAGCGGGGCGAGCTGCGGAGCCAGGTCGTCGTGGGTGGTCGACGGCAGCGGGATCACGAGCAGAGCCGCGCCGCGCACCGCCTCGGCGAGGTCCGGCACCGGGTTGATCTGCCCGGCCCCTTCGCCCACCGGCACCGATCGGGAACCTCGGTAGTCCCGGACGCCCACCGCCCCGGTCGCGCGCACCGCTTCCAGCGCCTCGGCGTTCCGCCGCCACCAGCGCACTTCGTGGCCGTTCTCGGCGAGTTCCGCCACCGTGGCCCAGGAACCGTGTCCGCCCCCGAGAACCGCGATCTTCACTGTCATGTGCTCCTGTCTGGTTCTTGTCTTCAGTCGCGCCGACCGCACTTTCTCACGGGTCGGCCAGGTCGTTCTCAGCCCACAGCCACGTAGCGGGGAAATCCGAAAAGTCGTGTTCCGAAGCAGGCACGTTCGCTTGGCCGACCCACGCCCGCAGTGTCGCTTGCGTCGCGGCCCGGCCTCAATCAGACTTCCGCCACATGGAAGCCAGACCCACTGCGGCGGCGCGGCTGCTGTCGGTGCTGGACTGCTTCAGCGCCCAGACCCCCGTGTTGTCCCTGACCGAAATCGCCCAGTCCGCGAGCTTGCCGTTGAGCACGGCGCACCGGCTGGTCGGCGAGCTGGCCGAATGGGGAGCGCTCACGCGCGACGAACACGGCGGCTACCACCTCGGGCTGAAACTGTGGGAGCTGGGCTCGCTGTCGCTGGCCCGGGCGTCGATGCGCGAAATCGCCTTGCCGTACCTGGGCGATCTCTTCGACGCGACCGGCGAAAACGTGCACCTGGCGGTACTCGACGGAACCGACGTCGTATTTCTGGCCCGGCTCGCCGGGCATCGCTCGGTCGAAATCCTGACCACGACCGGCAGCCGCCTCCCCGCGACCACCACCGCCACCGGCCGCGTGCTGCTCGCGCACGCCGCCGCCGACGTCCGCGAATCCGCGCTGACCAGCCCGATCGCGGCGGAAACCCGGCACACCACGACCGATCCGGAGACCCTGCGCGCCGAACTCGCCGACATCGCTCGCACCGGCTACTGCGTCGCCGACCGCCAGCTCGCCGACGACGCGGTCGCCGTCGCCGCCCCGATCCGCGACGCGTCGGCCCGGGTCACCGCCGCGGTCGCGGTCGTGGGCCGCCGGGAGACGACCTCGGTGGCCCACCTGGTGCCCGCGGTGGTCACCACGGCGACCGGCGTGGCGCGGTCGCTCGGATACCGCCGACCGGCTCGCCGCCGGGCGTGAGCGGGCAGTTTCTGCCGGGAGGTCTCAACCTCAAGCGTGAGGTCTAAACCACCGTTCGCGGGTCAGGAAGCCGTGCTGTGCAACGCCTTGCTGAGCGCCGCGGCGGTCAGCTCGATCTGCCACGGCCGCGCCCCGCCCGCCCGCAGCACATCCGCGACCGAGTCCTCCGAGAGGTCGGCCGGCGGTCGCCAGCAGGTGCGCCGCACCAGGTCCGGCAGCAGCAGGTTCTCCACCGGCAGCTTGCGGTCCTCCGCGATCGCGGCCAAGGCGGCCCGCGCGGCGGCGAGCCGGGCGGCGGCGTCGGGGTCCTTGTCGGCCCAGCGGTTCACCGGCGGCGGACCGTCGGACGGCTGGCTCGGGCTCGGCAGCTCGCTCGCCGGCAGCGCTTTGGCCGCCTGCAAGTGCCGCAGCCAGCTGGCCGTGTACTTGCGCTGCACGCGCCCGCTGAACACCGGCAGCGCCTGCAGTTCCTCGACGGTCTTCGGGTCCGCGGTCACCGCGTTCACGATCGCGCTGTCGGGCAGGATCCGGCTCGGCGCGCGGTCGCGTTTGCGGGCCAGCTCGTCGCGGGCCTGCCACATCTCGCGCACCGCGGCGAGGCCGCGCGGGCTGCGGATCTTGTGCACCCCGGACGTCCGGCGCCACGGTTCGGCGCGCGGCGCGGGCGGGGGAGCGGTGCGGACAGCCTCGAACTCCTGCCGCGCCCACTCCAACTTGCCCTGCGCCGCCAGCTCGGCTTCGAGCTTTTCGCGCAGTTCGTTGAGCAGCTCGACGTCGAGCGCGGCGTAGTTGAGCCAGTCGACCGGCAGCGGGCGCTTCGACCAGTCCGCGGCGCTGTGCCCCTTCTCGAGCGTGTACCCGAGCAGCAGCTCCACGAGCGTGCCCAGCGCGACGCGTTCGTACCCGGCCAGCCGCCCGGCCAGTTCGGTGTCGAAGAGCGAGCGCGGGCGCAGGCCCAGTTCCGCCAGGCACGGCAGGTCCTGGGACGCGGCGTGCAGCACCCATTCGGTGTCGTTGAGGACGTCCCGCAGCGGGGCGAGGTCGTCGGCGAGCGCGATCGGGTCGATCAGCACCGTGCCGGAGCCTTCGCGGCGCAGCTGGACGAGATAGGCCTTGGGCCAGTACCGGTAGCCCGACGCCCGCTCGGTGTCGACGGCGACGGCGCCCGTGCCCGCGGCCAGCCGCGCGCACGCCTCGGCGAGCGCGGCGGGATCGGCCACGACCGGTGGGGTGCCTTCCGCCGGTTCCCGGAGCAGCACCGGCGTTCCGGAGGCCTCGGAGGCTTCCGAGTTCTCGGTGGCCTCGTCTCCGGTCCGCGCTCCGTCCGCCTGTGCAGTTCCCATGTCCGACGACCCTACGGGACGGGTGGACCGCGCCTGGTCCGCCCGCCCCGCAGGGACGTGGTTCGTCGTCGTCAGCGGATCACGCCGGCTCGCATCGCCAGCGCGACCATCTGCGCCCGGTCGCCCGTGCCGAGCTTGCGCCCGATGCGGGACAGGTGGGACTTGACGGTGAGCGCGGAGAGGGAAAGCTCCTCCCCGATCTCCTTGTTCGACTGCCCGTCCGCGACGAGCTGGAGCACCTCCACCTCGCGAGCCGACAGCTCGCGCGGGGTGTTGTCGGTGCCCGCCACTCGCGTGCCGGTCGCCAGGACCGGGGCCACGCTCGGGTCGGCGTAGACGCCGCCTTCGAGAACCCGGCGCACGCCGTCGGTGACCACCACCGGCGACGCCGACTTCAGCAGGTACGCCTGAGCTCCGGCCTGGAACGCGGAGCGCACCGCGTACGGGTCGTCGGAGGATGCCAGGACCACCACGCGCGGCCAGCCGTGGCTACGGAGTTCCGTAACCAGCTCGATGCCGCTGCCGTCCGGCAGTCCGAGATCGAGGATCGCCAGGTCGCACGGGCCGGTGGCCTGTGCCCGCGCCCTCGCCTCGGCCACCGTGGCGGCTTCGTGGACAGTGCCCGCACCCATTTGTGCGAGTCGTGCTGCGATTGCCTCCCTCAACAGCGGGTGGTCATCGACCACCAACACGGAAAAAAGCTCTTCCCGCGGGTGCGGAACCATGCTCGCCGGCAAGGCGCCGGCTGGCGTGGATCGGACGGCCTGAGATAAGCCGACGGTAGCCACGTCACTACCTCCCTGGAGTCGGTCGTGCCCCCCGACCGGCACCGGGACCTTCGGCCGTTCAGCCGCGCCAGCTTTAGACCGAAAGTGGTGTCGTCCCAGGCACTGTAGCCGTCCGGACGCCGTTGCGGGGGGATCGAATGGGTATCTATCCGAAACAGTTCGTCACGCAGTGAGGTCGTTGTAACACGATCGGACTAACGATCGGAGTATTGCTAACGACTGACGATCGGGCCGCGATGCACCAGAGTTACCGGCAACGAAACGGGCGTGCAGATGGCCCGTGCACCTGCGGGTGCTGCCGGAGCCGGGCTGCCGCCCCGGCGGTCCGGTCCGGAAATGCGCCCCGGCCGGGGCAAGATCATTTTCTTTCATGTTTTGCCGCGCGCTCCGTCCGGCGGCCGAGGACGCGGCGGAGGCGCCGGACAAGGCTCCGGAACCGTGTCGGTGCTGGTTACCGGGGGTTCACTGGCTGTGATCGCACCCGGCCACGAACGTGCGGCATCCGGGGCAGCGGCCCTCGCGGTCCACGATGGACGGTCGGCGGCGCTCGCCGGGAAGCCGCGCCGAAGATCTCCGCGGGGCGCTCGGGACGCTCGGATCCGCCCGGGAAGGCGCGTTCGTGCGCGTGCAAGCGCCGCCGGGAGGCTGCCCGACCGGGTGAACTTGGGAAATCAGGAGCTCTGCCGCTGCTCGAACAGCGTGACGCCCACCGGCGGCAGCCCCACGACGCTCGCCATCACCTGGCAGAACGCGAGCCCGTGCGGGCCGAGCGCGGCGTCGGTCGGGGTCCAGGACGCCCGCAGTTCGAGGTCGTCGGTGCGGGCCGGGCCGGAGATGTCGCCGAACCGGGCCGAGGACGTCTCGGTGACGGTGCCGCCGAGCGCCTTCCACGACGCCCCGGAGGCCTCCAGCGCGTCGGTGAGCCACGACCAGCCGACCGCGGGCAGGAACGGGTCCGTGGCCAGTTCGCGGTCGAGTTCCGCGCGCACGTACATGACCAGCCGCAGCACGCCGTCCCAGCCCTCCTGGCCGTCCGGGTCGTGCAGCAGCACCAGCCTGCCGGACGCCAGCACGTCGGCGGGCCCGGAGACGTCGCAGCTCACCGCGTAGGACCACGGCGCGAGCCGCTGCGGCGCGCGCATCGTCTCCAGGCGGATCTCCGGGCGCGGCCGGACGGCTTGCAGCGCCGCGACGGCTTCGCGGAAGAGATCGGGCACTGGCGTCATCGCGGTCACGCACCGACTGTAGGGCGGCGACGCCCTGTTGCGGACGCAGGCGCGCCGAGCGAGACCCAGCCGCGACTCGGGAAGGGCTCCGGCCGAGCGCTTCGCGGTGCCCGCCGCGCTTAGTTTGGCCTCTGCTCGTCCATGCGGGACCGCACGCTCCGCGCGAGGGTTCCCCGGCCCGGTGCGGGGCATGCTCGGCGGGCGAGGGTTTGCCGGTACGGTGCGGGGGCGCGTTCGGCGGGCGTGGGTTCCCGGGCCCGGTGCGGGGCGCGCTCGGCGGGTGTGGGTTCCCCGGTCCGGTGCGGGGCACGTTCGGCGGGTGTGGGCTCGCTGGCCCGGTGCGGGGCATGCTCGGCGGGCGTGGGCTCGCTGGCCCGGTGCGGGGCATGCTCGGCGGGCGTGGGTTCGCCGGCGCGGTGTGGGGGCGCGCTCGGTGCGCGAGGGTTCACCGGTTCCGTGCGGGGTTTGTCAGCCCGGCTTTGCTTCCCTCTGGATGGCTTTCCGTCCTGCCCGCGCGATGGCTCTCCGTTGGTCGTCTCCGCCCCGCCGTCCGGCCCGTTCCATCGCGACACTGGGCGAACACCGCGTCCAGCGCGCGAGGCATCACGAATGCCGCTTCGCAACCAGATCTGCACTGCCGAATTCGCAGCAAGCCACGCGCGAGGCCATCGCCAGGAAACCGGGGCCGGGGCACGGTGGGCACGGGGCGGCCCGGGACTGTCGGACCCGCGTGGGACCATGGGGTTCGTGCCTCAGGTTTCGCCCGCGCCCGTCGGCGCCCCGTCCGTTTCGCCCCGTCGCGCCCTGCCCGGCTCGGCTTTCCTCGCCGCCGCGCGCGGGGAGCGGCCCGCGCGCGTCCCGGTGTGGTTCATGCGCCAGGCCGGTCGTTCGCTGCCGGAGTACCGCGCGCTGCGCGAGGGCGTGCCGATGCTCGACGCGTGCTTCGACCCGGAAATGCTCGCCGAGATCACCCTGCAGCCGGTCCGCAGGCTCGGCGTCGACGCGGCGATCCTCTTCAGCGACATCGTGGTCCCGCTCAAGGCGGCGGGCGTCGACATCGACATCGTGCCCGGCACCGGCCCGGTCGTGGCCTCGCCGGTGCGCGACGCGGACGCGGTCCGTGCGCTGCCGAAGCTCGAACCGGAGCAGGTCGGGAAGGTCGCCGAGGGCGTCCGGCTGCTGGTGGAGCGGCTCGGCGAGACGCCGCTGATCGGGTTCGCCGGCGCGCCGTTCACGCTGGCCAGCTACCTGATCGAGGGCGGCCCCAGCCGCAACCACGAGCACACCAAGGCCTTGATGCACTCGCAGCCCGAGGTCTGGCACGACCTCGCCGCGCGGCTCGCGGACATCGCCGCCACGTTCCTGCGCGCCCAGCTCGACGCGGGCGTCGACGCGGTGCAGCTGTTCGACTCGTGGGCCGGCGCGCTGTCCGAGCGCGACTACCGCGAGTTCGTGCTGCCGCATTCGGCCCGCGTGCTGGCCGTGGCCGGGGAGTACGGCGTGCCGCGGATCCACTTCGGCGTCGGCACCGGCGAGCTGCTCGGCGCGATGCGCGAGGCGGGCGCGGACGTGGTCGGCGTCGACTGGCGGATCCCGCTCGACGTCGCGGTCCGCAGGCTCGGCGGCAACGTGTCGGTGCAGGGCAACCTCGACCCGGCGCTGCTGTACGCGTCGTGGCCGGTCCTGGAGGCCGAGGTGCGCCGGATCGTCGAGGAGGGCCGCGCCGCTCGCGGGCACGTGTTCAACCTCGGCCACGGCGTGCTGCCGGGAGTGGACCCGGAGGTGCTGAAGCGCGTCGTCGACCTGGTGCACTCGCTGTGAAGCACGTCGCGGTCGTCGGCGGCGGGATCTCCGGGCTGGCCGCGGCGTACCGGCTGCGGCGGCTGCTGGGCGATCGGGCGCGGATCACCGTTTTCGAGAGCACGGCGGCGATCGGCGGGAAGCTGCGCACGGCGGAGGTCGGCGGAGTCAGCTACGACGTCGGAGCCGAAGCGTTCCTCACCCGGCGGCCCGAGCTGGTTTCGCTGGTCGAGGAGGTCGGTCTCGCCGATCGCCTGGTGCATCCGACCAAGGCCCGCGCCAAGATCCACGCCGGCGGTTCGGTGCGGAGCTTGCCGCCCGGCACCGTGATGGGCGTTCCGGCGTCCGCGGACTCGGTCGCGGGCGTGCTGTCCGACGACGGACGGCGCGCGGTCGAGAAGGAACGCTCGCTCGGCCCGGTCGATCTGGGCGAGGGCGATGTGCCGCTCGGGCCGTTGCTGCGCACGCGCTTCGAGGACGAACTGGTGGACCGGCTGGTCGACCCGCTGCTGGGCGGCGTGTACGCGGGCGGTGCCGACGGCCTCGGCCTCCGCGCGACGATGCCCGGCCTGGCCAACGCGCTCGACGGCGGTGCGGGTTCGCTCACCGAGGCAGCGTCGTCGTTGCTGCCGAAAACGCCGGGCACCGCGCCGGTGTTCGGCACTCTCACCGGCGGCCTGCGGGGTTTGCTCGACCGTTTGCTGGAGCTTTCCGGCGCCGAGCTGCGCACTTCGGCCACGGTCCGCTCGCTGGCGCGCACCCCGTCCGGCTGGCGGCTCGAGTTCGGCGCTGCCGCACCGGCGCACGCGCCCGCCGACAGCCCGGTGGACGCGGACGCGGTGCTGCTCGCGGTGCCCGCGCCGGCCGCCCGGAAATTGCTCGACGGCGTCGCCCCGGCGGCCTCGACCGCGTTCGGCGAGGTCGAACTGGCGTCGATGGCGGTCGTCGCGTTCGCGTTCCCGCCGGGCACGGAATTGCCGGACGCGTCCGGAATCCTCATCGGCGCGGGGGAGCGGGACGCGAAAGGCGTGCCGTACGCGGCCAAAGCCTTCACGTTTTCGTCGAACAAGTGGGCTCACCTCGGCAGCGCCGGACCAGTGCTGGTGCGCGGTTCGGTCGGCCGGTTCGGCGAGCCCGGCGCGTTGAACGGCGACGACGACGCACTGGTCGCGGCGGTCCGCGACGATCTGGCCCGGCTCGCCGGGGTCACCGCGAAGCCGATCGACACCCTGGTGACGCGGTGGGGCGGCGGCCTTCCGCAATACGGCACCGGGCACCTGGAGCGGGTGGCGCGGATCGAGACGGCAGTGATGGACGTCCCAGGCCTGGCCGTGGCGGGCGCCACGCTGCACGGCGTTGGGCTGCCCGCCTGCGTGGCCACCGCCGACGCCGCCGCCCGGCGGATCGCGGAGCAGCTCTCCGGGTGACGGAGCCCCGTGGCGACCGCCGGGCGGGCAGTGCCAGGATGGAGTCATGGCGCGGCTGAACTACAACGAACTCAACGACACGATCCGCTACACCATGTGGTCGGTCTTCCGGATCGAACCGGGGAAGTTGGGGGAGGACCGCGGCGCCGCCGGCCGGGAGACGGCCGAGTACCTCGACGGGCTCGAGGCCAAGGGCGTCGTCGTCCGGGGCGTGTACGACGTGTCCGGCCTCCGTGCCGACGCGGACTTCATGATCTGGTGGCACGCCGAGGAGATCGAACAGGTCCAGGCCGCCTACACCGGGTTCCGCCGCACGCCGCTCGGCCGCGCGTCCACGCCGGTCTGGAGCCAGACCGCGCTGCACCGGCCCGCCGAGTTCAACAAGAGCCACGTGCCCGCGTTCCTGGCCGGCGAGGAGGCGCGCAAGTACGTCTGCGTGTACCCGTTCGTCCGGTCCTACGACTGGTACCTGCTGCCGGACGAGGAACGCCGCAAGATGCTGGCCGACCACGGCAAGGAGGCGCGGGACTACCCGGACGTGCGCGCCAACACCGTCGCGTCCTTCGCGCTCGGCGACTACGAGTGGATCCTCGCCTTCGAGGCCGACGAACTGCACCGGATCGTCGACCTGATGCGCCACCTGCGCAACACCGAGGCCCGTCGCCACGTGCGCGTCGAGATCCCGTTCTACACCGGCACGAAGGTGCCGCCCGCCGAACTCGTCGCGGCTCTGCCGTAACCGCCGGTGCAGGACGTACTCGCCGGGGCCTGGCAGTCGCTCGCCGGGGAACCGCTGCCCGCCGTGTCGTTGACCGGCGACGAATCCGTGCTGCCCGGGCATTTCCGGGTCCCCGCCGCCGCGACCGCCAGCATCGCCGCGGCCACCCTGTCCGCCGGCGAACTGCTGCGCCTGCGCGGCATCGACCCGGGCACGGTGTCGGTCGACACCCGGCACGCCGCCGCCGCGTTCCGCAGCGAGCAGTTGCTGCGCATCGACGGCGAGCCCGGGCCAAGCCCGTGGGGCCGTATTGCGGGCGACTACCGCGCCGCCGACGGCTGGATCAAGCTGCACTGCAACACCCCGCGGCACGAAGCGGCGGTCTGCTGGGCGCTCGGCGTCCCGGCGACCCGCGAAGCGGTGACCAAGGCCGTGGCCGGCAAGTCCGCCGCGGAGGTCGAATCCGCCGTGGTGACCGCGGGCGGCGCGGCCGCGTTGATGCGCTCGCGCGAGGACTGGCTGGCGCACCCGCAGGGCCAGGCCGTCGCGGAACTGCCGCTGGTCGAGCTGAACCGGATCGGGGACGCACCCAAGCGCACCCTGTTCGATTCGGACCGCCCGCTGGGCGGCGTCCGCGTACTGGAGCTGACCCACGTGCTCGCCGGCCCGGTCGCGGGCCGAGTGCTGGCCGCACACGGCGCGAACGTGCTGCACGTCGGCGCCGCGCACCTGCCGCGGATCCCCGTGCTGACCATGGACACCGGCCAGGGCAAGCGCTCGGCGTTCATCGCGCTCGACACCGAGGGCGGTCGCGCGAAGCTGAAGAAGCTCATCGCCCGCGCGGACGTCCTCCTCCAGACCTTCCGCCCCGGCGCACTCGCCCGCCTCGGCTTCGGCCCGGAGCAACTCGCGGAGTTGCGCCCAGGCCTCGTAGTGGCCGACGTGTCAGCGTACGGCTGGACCGGCCCGTGGGCCCGCCGCCGCGGCTTCGACAGCCTCGTGCAGATGTCGTCCGGCATCGCCGAGGAGTACGCCACCGACGCCCCGGCGCCGCTGCCCGCCCAAGCGCTGGACCACGCAACCGGCTGGCTGACCGCCGCCGCCATCATGACGGCACTCCGCCACACCGTCACCGACGGCGGCACCTGGCACGCCCGCCTGTCCCTGGCCGGCACCGGACACTGGCTGGATTCGTTGGGCCGCAAGGACCCCGAACCGTCCGAAGTGGACTACACGGACCTGCTCGAGACGGTCGACAGCGACTTCGGCCGCATGACCCGGGTACGGATGGCCGGAGAACTGCCCGGCGCTCCGCCGCACTGGGACCACCCGTCACACCAGCCCGGCGCGGACACCGCGGTCTGGTCGCCGGTGGTGCCTCAGCCGGTCTCGTAGGCGCGGACAGCGTCGTAGGTGCCGCGCGGTCGCGTGGGCATCGCTGTGCTGGTGATGCCTGGCAGCTCCGGGAATGCCGCGCTGGTCCTGTGACTGCCGCAGCCGTGGTGATGCCGCGCCCGGTCTGGCGGCTGCACCGCCGGTGTTGTGAGCGCAGTCGTTCCAGCGTGTGCCGCGCCGGTTCGTGCAGTGCGGCCGTGAGTGCCACGTGGATCTCGCGTGGGGGCACCGCCGTGCTGCGCCGGTCCCGCGGCTGCTGCAGTCCCAAGGCACGCCGCGCCAGCCTGGCGGCGGGACCGCCGATCTCGTGAGCGCAGTGGTCCCAGCGTGTGCCGCGCCAGCTCGTGCAGCAGCCAGTTCCGCGCGCTGCCAGTCCCTAGGGCTCCGCCTCCGCCTAGGCACGCGACAACCGCCACCCACCGACCCCGGCCCGCTGCGCGACCCCGCGGTTTCGCCGCTGCCGGGCGTGCCAGCGAGGCACCGATGCGCGACCTTCGCCTTGGCCCCGCCGGTCTCCGGCTAAATCGGCATAAGCCCCCCGGAGATCCGCTTGTCCGGATAAGCCGCCAGCCCGCCCAGCGCGACCAGTTCTGCCGGTCCCGTGTTCTGGCCTCCGGAAGCCCGCTGTTCGGCCCGCGCGAGGACCGTCGTCCCGGCGGTCGTCGGCGGCAGCGAGCTGACCTTCCGCTGGCCGAACTTCTTCGTGATCCGCTGGCTGCCGACGAGGCACAGCCAGAGCGCCAGCCCGACCTCGGCGAAGACGAGCAGCACCAGGACGTTCAGATGAGACCGGCCGACGTCGTAGACCAGCCGGGCCACCCCGGCCGCCAGCACGACCACGGCCACCGCGGTCAGCGTGTACCCGAGGCCCGTCATCGGCCTGCGCCTGCTGACCAGCTGCCGCTGGACCAAATCCGTTTCCAGCGCCCGTATCGCGGGCTTGAGCGCCGAGGAACGCGCGATCCACGACGCGAGACGTCCACGGCCGGCCGCCTGGTGCACGGCTTGTTCGAGCGGCGGCGACACCGGTGGCGAGCCGACGGAGACGACCTCGCCCGTCGACCCGACCTGCAGCTGTCCGCGCGCGAGCAGTGCCGCGATCGCGGTCTCGACCACCCGCGGGCGCCCGTCCGCCAAGTACGCCACGTCGTACACGTTGCGCGGCACGGCGGCCGACTCCGGCGCGGACGCCTGTTTCGCCAGTTTGTCCTTGCCAGTGGCCAAAATGCTCACCAAGCCCGCAGCGGTGGCCACGTAGACGAGCAGCATCGGGCTCAAGGCAGCCCAGAATCCGTTCACGACAGGTTCCCTCCCTCCCGGTCCGGCAGAGATCGGATAACACCGCCGTAACCAGACATGTCGTCAGCGTAGCCAGCACCACCGACAAAACCGGAAGAGGCTCAGCGCCGAAACCACCTGCGCCGGGGTTTGGGCAGGTCACCGCGGGCGACGAGCCACTCCGCGAACGCGTCGGCGTACTCGCGCGCCCGAACCGAAGTCGTTTTCGGACGCTCCGCGGCGTAGGCGTCGAACAGCGGGCGATACCGCGTGCCCAGCGTCTCCGGCAGGTCCGGCCGCAGGTACGCCACCAGCCGCCGCCGTTTGGCGAGCAGGACGTCCGCCTCGATGCGCAACCGCGAGGCATCGAAACCGGACGGCGGCTCAGCCCCGGTCAACAGGCTGTCCAGCAACGCAGCCTGCCGAGCCGCCAGTTCTTCCCGGCTCACCGCGTCACCGCGGTCCGCAACGCGACCAGTTCGGCGGCGAGTTCGGAATCGGCGGGATAGTCGTCGTCGCGTTCCAAGAGGACACCCGGCGGATCCGTGCGTCGGCGCAGTTCGGCGAGCAGATCCAGCACCTCCGGCAGCACGGGATGCGCGTGCGTGTCGTGGTAAACCCCATCGCGCTCTACGCCGCCCGCCATGTGCACATACGCGAGCCGTTCCCACGGAATCCCGTCCAGGAACGCCACCGGATCAGTGCCCACGTTGCGCGCGTTCGCGTACAGATTCGCCACGTCGATGATCAGCAGGCAGCCGGTCCGTTCGGTCAGCTCGGTGAGGAATTGTTCCTCGGTCAGCTCGCTTTCCGGCCATTCCAGCAGCGCGGCGATGTTCTCCAGCGCCAACGACACGTCCACAATGGACTGAGCGAGCCGGACGTTGTCCACCAGCACGTCCAGCGCCTCGCGCGTGCGCGGCAGCGGCATCAGATGCCCGGAATCGAGCCCGCCCGCGCGCACGAAGCACACATGGTCGCTGGCCAGCGGAGCGTCGAGGACCCTCGCCAGCTCGGCCAGGTGCTCCACGCGCGCGGTGTCCAGCGGTTCGGCCCCGCCCAGCGACAGCGAAACCGCGTGCGGCAACACCGGCATCCCGCGGTCCTTCAACGCCAGCAGGCTTTCCGGCAGGTGCGGAGCGTGCAGGTTCTCCGCGACCACCTCGACCCAGTCGACGCCCGGCAGCCGCGCGATTGACAGGTCCAGTTCCGGCCGCCAGCCGATGCCGATCCCCAGCCGGTCAGCCACCGCACCCACCTCCGCCTCCGGACAACGTCTCCACGCCGCTCTTCAACGCCAAGCTTGTCGCATGGTCGGGGTACGGTGCGAACCCGCCCAGCGAAGCAGCACCGACCAGCAACGCTCCGGACTGCGCCCGCAGGACGTTCAACCCCGCAGTCGGCCGGTGCAGCGCAGAGCCGTTCACCGAGCTAACCAGACCGACCACGAACCCCAGGCCCACTCCCGTCGCGAAGCGGGCGGAGGCGACCGCGACCAGACCGCGTTGGCGCAGTTCGTTCCCGATGCTCCGCACCGGCGCGGAGGCCGTCAGCGCCGCGCTCGCTTGGTGACCGCCAGCAAGGTACGCGAGCCGATAGACGTCGAGCGGACAGTGCGGCGGCCAGACCAGCGTCAAGGCCAGCGCGGTCCCGTAAATCACCAGGAACTGCGACCCCGAGAGCGGCTCGTGCACGGCGTCTCCCTTCTCAACGCTGGGCTATCCGCCGCAGCCGCCCCCGCCGCCGCAACTGCTGCCTCCGCCGCACGAAGACCCGCTGCTGCACGAGGAACCGCCGCTGCTGCACGACGATCCGCCGCTCGAGCCGCCGCCCCCGGCCCAGGCACTCCCGCTGCCGCTGAGCAGGGCCGTGCTCATCTCGTCGTCCGGGTACAGCGCGATTCCGCCGAGCGCCACCACTGCCGCGGCCCCGACAAGCAACGCTCCCTTGCCGTTCCGGTCCGTGGCAGCGAATTCCTCAGGCCGCTGCTCCGCAGCCTTCGCCTCTTCGCGCGCCCGTACCACGATCGCGTGCCCCGCGTCGGTCGCCTGGGCGGTCTTCGAGCCCTTTCGGACCGTGTAAGCGATCAATGCCAGGATCCCGGTTACGAAGAGCAGCCCGACCAGACCGCCGATCGGCCGGTCCAGCTGTGCTCCGTTGACCGCGCGGACAATGCCGATCAGCAGCAGGACCCCGTACGCGACCACTGTGCCGACGCGGAAGCCGTCCAGCCCGTCGCCAGCGGCGAGCAGCCCGCGCTGTTCGAGGTCCTCGCGGATTTTCTCCACTTCCGGCCGGACCGCTGGCGACCTCCGCACCGTGGCGACGGTTGCCGTACCGCCCTGTGCGGCGTCGTGCACCGCGCGCTCCAGGCGCTTGCGGGACGGTCGCTTGCCGATCGCGCTCAGCTTGCCCTTGCTGTTCACGCGCAGCAGTTCCTGTTCCAGCAGCGTCGCGATCGCGGTGTCGACAGTGCGGTCCGCTCCGCCGGCGAGGTAGGCGAGCTGGTAGACGTCCGGCCGCAGCGGCGGCTCGACGGTGGCGGGCGCGTTCCGCTTCCGCGACCGCGCGATCGGCGGCCAGCTCACCTGCACGAGCAGCACGACGGCCAGCGCCAGACCGTAGATCAGCAGGAATTGCGGTCCCGAGATGCCCCACGGTTCGTCCACGGCTTCCCCCTCTTCTCCACGTTGCCGGAACCCTAACCGGCCGGTCGCCCGATGCTGTCGGCAGAACTGACGCAACCGAGGCCTGGTTCGTTCCCCGGTTCAGCTGCTGCCCCCGCCGCACCCCCCGCCGCCACATCCGGAGCCGCATCCCGAACCACCGCAGCCGGACCCGCAGCCCGCGCCGCCACCGCAGCCCGATCCGCAGCCGGCGGCCCAGTACCCGGCCGCTCCGGCGAACCCGCCGGTGACGCCGGTTCCCGCGATGGCCGCGCCCGCCTGCCGGGTCGCCGGAAGCCCGCGAAGCAGCGCGACCCGCAGTTCGCGATCCGGATGGTTCGAAAGCCCGCCGACCGCGACGCTTCCGGTCAAGCCGCTGAGCAGGCTCTGGTCCGGCCACGCCGCTTCGGCTGCCGCACGTCCGGCGTCGGTCGGCCGGATCCTCCGGGCAGCCCGGCGGCGGGACAGTGCGGCAAACGTGAACCACCCCGGCAGCAGCACCGAAATCAGCACATAGCCGTTCAGCCAGCCGACGAAAGCGGCCACGCCGGCCGCCGTCAGCACGGACTCCCCGATGGCGGTCCACTGCCACGCTCTCCGCAGCACCTGGCCGTCGACGAGCAGGCCGCGCTTAGTGAAGTCGTCGACCATCTCGCGGACTGTGTCGCCCCAGACGAGACCGCGCAGCACGGTCGCGATCCCGACTCCCGTACCGGCCAGCTCGGCGGCTTCGCGGCTCAGCGCGTCGGACGGTTCGGTGGGCGTGCGGTACAGCCGCCCCACGGAATCCGCGCGCAACTGCTCCCGCTCCAGCATCGAGGCGATCGTCGTTTCGGCGACGCGGATCGGCCCGTTCGTCAGCAACGCGACTTGCGCCGCGGACGTCAGCCGGGTTTCGGGATGCCTGCCCCGGTGCAGCCGGGCGGCCGTCCGCCGCCCGAACCGCCAGCAGACCAGCGCCAGCACGAGGATCAGCGCGGCCGGCAGCGCGCGTTCGATCGTCCAGTCCATCGCGGTCCCCCTCCGGATGAACAATCCACGCTACCCGCCTCGCCGGGGTTGCCGCCGGACGAAAACCGCCCTCCCCGGGACGGGAAGGGCGGCATCAGCGGACGTCAGGCGTCGGAGTCCGGGACGAGCTTCAGGGAAATCGAGTTGATGCAGTACCGCTGGTCGGTGGGGGTCGCGTAGCCCTCGCCCTCGAACACGTGCCCGAGGTGGCTGTGGCACGAGGCGCACAGCACCTCGATGCGCCGCATGCCCAGGGTGCGGTCCTCGCGCAGCAGCACCGCGTCGGAGTCCGCCGGGTCGTAGAACGACGGCCAGCCGCAGTGGCTTTCGAACTTCGTGTCGCTGCGGAACAGCTCCGCGCCGCAAGCCCGGCACTCGTACACGCCGGTGGTCTTGGTGTCGGTGTACTCGCCGGTGAACGGCCGTTCGGTGCCGGCTTGCCGGAGCACCGCGTACTCCTCGGGGGCAAGCTGCTCCCGCCATTCCTGGTCGGACTTCACCACGCGCGGAGTGGTGCCGACGACGGGTTTCATACCTTTCACCCTTCCCACGTTACCTGGAGAGAAAAGCGACCGTGTGCAGCGCGATGTCCCAGGCGGTGACCAGCAGTCCGAGCACGATCAGCACCACGACCAGCGCGGACACCCAGTAGCGGAGCCCTCCGGTACGGGTGCTGGAATCGGCGAAGTCGGCGACCTGGTCCAGGCACGCCTCGACGGTGAAAGTCGGCCCGGTGCGCTCCATCCGGTCGAGATGGGCGGCGAACGCACGGGCCTCCGGGTCGTACGGATCCAGCCCGACCAGATCCTCGTGGAACCGAGGATTCCAGCCCGGCGGCAGAGCTCCGTTCTCGGCCATGCTTCAAAGGTAGGCTATTCGCTCCGCCTGACCCACCTCTGCGGCGAGTGTCACTGAGCGGGAGTACCGCCTCCGAGGCGCGGATCGCTGTTGATCATCAACGTGCCGTCCTCCGCGGCGATGACCTGGACGACCTTCGGCGTCGGCGCACCGCCTTTCGGCGTGAGAGTGATCTGGACGTCGACGGAGCCGTCTGCGTTGTTCTGGCGCTTGTAAACGCTTGCGCCCTTGTAGGAGGACAGCCCGTTCTGCGCCCAGTAAGAGGCGAACGAGGCTTCATCGCCAAAAGCTGCCTGCGCCGACGGGGTCAGCATCGCCCAGGCACCAGGCGACCCGGCACTCGAGTAGAAGTCCACGACCCGGTCGCCAGCGGGCCCCCACTGCACGTTGCCGCTGGACTTGACCGGCGGTGCCGAAGAACTCGGCGTGGTCGACGGACTCGCCGGAGCGGAGGAGCTGCTCACCGGCGGCTGCGCGTTGTTCGTCGAAGGCCCGCCCTTGCCCTGGCTGCTGCTGAGCACCAGGAACACCACCAACGCCACCACGACCACCGCCGCGGCCCCGCCAGCGAGGAACGCCATCTTCTTCTTCCGCGCCGCCGCAGGCGAAACCCGATCCCCGGACCCGGCACCGGAGTAATTCGGTGCAGCAGCAGTAGGCGCGGGCCGAACCGCGGGTTGCGGACGCGGCGGAGTGTTCGCCGGGGCAGCAGGACGCGAGGGCGCACCCATCGGCATGAACGCCGCAGTCGGCGTCCGAGGCGGGTTCGACGGAGCCTTCGCCGCGGCCGCGGCAGCAGCCGCCGGAGCAGCTGTGCGCGCCCACGGCGGACGGGACCCGTTGCTGCCCGGACCGCGATTGCCCGACAGCAACTGCAGCGGCGCGGCCGGTTCCCCGGCCGCCAGCTGAGCCAGCCGTTCCCGGGCTTCGGCCATGCTCGGCCGCTCGGAAGCTTCGCTGCGCAGCAGGCTCATCAGCAGCGCGGTCGCCGGACCGGCCTGCGTCGGCGGGTTGACCTGGCCGTTCGCCGCCGCGTACAGCAGGGCGAGCTGGTTCGTGGTGTTGCCGTACGGGGTCTGGCCCTCGATCGCCTGGTACAGCGTCGCGCCGAGGGCGAAGACGTCGGAGCTGGGCACCGGGTCGGCGCCGCGGGCCAGTTCGGGCGCGAGGTACGCGGGAGTTCCGCCGATGAGGCCGGTCTGGGTGAGCGTCATGTCGCCGGCCGCGCGGGAGATGCCGAAGTCGGTGATCTTCGCGGTGCCGGTTTCGTCGATGAGGATGTTGCCGGGCTTGACGTCCCGGTGCACGATCCCGGCGCGGTGCGCGGCCACGAGCGCCGCGGCGACCTGCTCGCCGATCCGCGCGACCTGGCCGACCGGCAGCGTGCCGTGTTCGGCCAGCACGGCGGACAGGCTCGGGCCGTTGAGGTACTCCATCACCAGGCACGGGTCGCCGCCGTGCTCGGCGACGTCGAACACGACGATCGCGTTCGGGTGCTGGAAGCGGGCGGCGTTCTTCGCCTCGCGCATGGCGCGCTGGCGCATGTTGTCGCGTTCGGCCTCGGAGACGCCCGGCTGCGGCAGGATCTGCTTGATCGCCACGGACCGTTCCAGGCGCACGTCCACGGCACGCCACACCACGCCCATGGCACCGCTACCAATGTGCTCGACGAGGCGGTAGTGCCCCGCGATCAGCTGCCCGGTGTCGATGACGCCCGCTCCTGACGAAAGTCCCGTGATCGTGGTCGTGCGCAGCGCGGATACCCCTCGCGCACCCGGACGAGTGTAGCGGTCGGAAGTACCTGCCCGCCGTCAGCCAGCCGGTGCCGACGGCACGGGCGCCTCCGGTTCGGCGGCGGGGACGCGCTTCCGCAGCACCCGCACCAATCCTGCCGCGCCGAGCGCCGCGAAGACCGCGTAGCAGGCCAGCAAAGCAGGCGGCGTGTCGCCGGTCAGCGCGTCCGCGAAAACGACCACCGCGATGGTGCCCGGGACGCTGCCGAGCGCCGTTCCGGCAAGATAGGGAAGGAGTTTCACGGACGAAACGCCGCACAGGTAGTTCATCGCCGAAAACGGGACGACCGGGATCAACCGCAGCGATGTGATGGCGAGCACCCCGCCGTCGGAGAGCCGGTCGTTGACGGCCCGCACCGGCGCCCGATGGAGGTGCCGCAGGATCAAGTCCCGGCCGAGCAGCCGGGCCAGCCCGTAGGCCAGCGCGGCGGCGATCGTGGTGGCCGCCAAGGCGATGAACACCCCCGCGACGCTGCCGACGAGCAACCCGGCGGCCAGGTTGAACACCGTGCGCGGGATCGGCGCGACGGTGAGCAGCGAGTAGGCCACGAGGAGCACCAGCGGAGTCATCGATCCGGTTTCCGCGGCCCAGACGCGCAGCTGCGCCGGTCCGGGGATCGGCAGCCACAGCGCGGCGGCGCCGAGAAGAGCTAACACGACCAGGGCGACGATCAGCTTGGTTCTCCCGGACACCCCGCCACGGTACGGCACTCGCGGCTACGGTGGCCGCATGGCCAAAAACGGCGATCCGGTCGAGTACCAGGTGGGGGAGCGCACCGTCCGGGTGTCGAGCCCGGACAAGGTGTATTTCCCCGAACGCGGCATCACGAAGCGGCAGGTGGTCGAGTACTACCTCGCCGTGGCCGACCCGTTGCTGCGGGCGATCGGCGAGCGGCCGACGACGCTGAAACGCTACGTCGACGGCGTCGCCGGCGAGTGGTTCTACGCCAAGCGCGTGCCCAAGGGCGCGCCGGACTGGCTCGAGACGGCGAGGATCGCCTTCCCGTCCGGCCGCACCGCCGACGAGGTCTGCCCGACCGAACCCGCGGTGTTCGCCTGGGCGGCCAACCTCGGCACCTTCGACTTCCACCCGTGGCCGGTCCGCCGCCCCGACGTGGACCACCCGGACGAACTGCGGATCGACGTCGACCCGCCGGAACGCGCCGGATTCGCCGACGCGGTCGAAGTCGCCGGCGTCGTCCGCGAGGTGCTCGCCGACGCCGGGCTCACCGGCTACCCAAAGACCTCCGGCGGCCGCGGCGTGCACGTCCTCGTGCGGATCCGCCCGGAATGGGACTTCATCGCGGTGCGGCACGCGGTGATCGCGCTCGGCCGCGAGGTCGAACGGCGGATCCCGGACAAGGCGACGGTCTCCTGGTGGAAGGAGGAACGCGGCGGCCGCGTCTTCCTCGACTACAACCAGGCCGCGCGGGACCGGACGGTCGCCTCGTCGTGGTCGGTCCGCGGCACCCCGCGCGCGACCGTCTCGACGCCGCTGACCTGGGAGTTGCTCGCCGACGTCGACCCGGACGACTTCGACGTGCTGACCGTCCCCGGTTTCCTCGCCGAACACGGCGACCTGCACGCGCCGATGGACGAGAAGGCGTTCGGCCTGGAGACGCTGCTGGAGTGGTACGAGCGCGACGACCGCGACCTCGGCGGTGCGGAGCTGCCCTATCCGCCGGACTACCCCAAGATGCCCGGCGAACCCAAACGGGTGCAGCCGAGCAAGGCCCGATCCGACCAGGCGTGATCGTCCGATTGCCGGGTGTGATCACTCTGGGTGATCAACATCGCGGCGGATTTTCCGACTGTTTCCGCAGGTCGCGCTGAATTTTTCGCCCTCGATTATCCTGGGGAGCGCCGCTGGGTGGTAACGCGCCGAGGTCGAGGTGCGACTATTGCCGGACCGGAGGGGAGCCGGGGACCGGAGGAGGGAGACGTCGTGGACGACCTGATCGCGTTCCTCGCCGCGCGCGTCGGACAGCGGCAGGCGCTGATCATGCAGGCGGTGCAGAAGGGCAAGGCCGGCGAGCCGCTCACCCGCGGCGAGGCCAAGGTCGGGCTGGAGGAGCGGGTCCGTTCCCTCGGCGACCTCGAGCTCGACGTGGTCAACCAGATGATCAACGAGATCGAGGCGACGCGGCGGATCATGCTCGCGCACCGGACTACGGTGTCGGAGAAGGTGCCTGGGTTTCCGTTGTACGGCAGCGAGTACTGGTGTGAGACCTGTCATGTGCCCGCCGACGAGGCTGGGTCGAATTGGTGTTTGACGTTGCGGTTGCTGGCGTTGCCGTATGCGGATCATCCGGATTACAGCGAGCGGTGGAGGCCCTGAGTCGGATCCGGGGCTGCTCATCGCCTGGCGGCGACATTGCAGAGGGCTCTTGCGTGGGCCCCCCGATTTTTAGTGTGGCTACGGCGCTGGGGTGCTTGTCAAGGCGGGAAAGATGCCTTGACAAGCACCCCAGCGCCGTGTTTTTGGCTGTGTATCGGGGTGGGGAGGGGTGTGGGTGCCTCGATGGTTGGGTGCATTGGCTGCGGGTGGGGCTAGCGCCCCGGGGTGGTGTGGTGGCGGGTGCTTCGTGAAGGCTGTCCTTGCGGACGTCTTGGCGGGAATTCGGGCTGGGCGGGTGGCGTTGGCGTGAGCGTGGACGTTCCGATTTCCGTGCTGGACCGGTCGCCTGTGCGGCGAGGGCGGGGGACCTCGCAGGCGATCCGGGACACCATCGCGTTCGCGCGGGACATTGAGGCGCTCGGCTACCACCGGTTTTGGGTTTCCGAGCATCACGGCGTGCCTGGGGTTGCCGGTTCCGCGCCTGCGGTGCTTGCGTCAGCCGTTGCGGCTGCGACTTCGCGGATCCGCGTGGGGTCCGGTGGCGTGATGTTGCCCAATCACCGGCCGCTTGTGGTTGCGGAGCAGTTCGGGATTCTGGAGTCGTTGTTCCCTGGGCGGATCGATCTCGGGATCGGGCGGTCGGTCGGGTTCATCGAGCCGGTTCGGCGGGCGCTCGGGCAGGGCAAGGACGCGGCCGACGGCTTCGACGGCCAAGTTCGCGAGCTTCTCGCCTTTTTCCGCGGCGAACACGACGGCATGCACGCGATTCCGGCCGAAGGGCTGACGGTGCCGGTGTTTCTCCTCGCGACCGGTGCGGGTGCGGATCTCGCCGCGGGGCTGGGGTTGCCGCTGGTGATCGCTCCGGCACATGGGCAGCGGGCGATGGTGGAGGCGATTTCCCGCTACCGCGAGAATTTCCGGTCCGATGTGGACGATCCCTATGTCGTTGTGTCGACAGCGGTCGCGGTGGCGGACACCGCGGAGGAAGCTCGGCGGCTGCTGGTTCCGGAGGCTTGGTCCACGGTGTACTCGCGCAGTCATGGAGTGTTCCCGCCGCTTTCGCCGGCGGACGAGATTGTGGCGTTGCCGATGACCGACCGGGAGCGTCGGCGTCTCGAGGACACGTTGGCCGGGCAGATCAGCGGCACTCCGGACGAGGTCGGCGCGCGCCTCGCGGACCTGGTCGCTTCGACCGGGGCGGACGAGTTGCTCGTCAGCACCAGTACCTACGACCCGGCCGCGCGTGTCGAATCGTTCGCCGCGCTTGCTGAGGTGGCCGCGGGCGAACGGCTTTCGGTCTAGCCCAAGACGATCGGCAGCTTCTCCGTCAGCGACCCCAGCGCTGCCTTTTCCTCGTCGGTCGCGGCGCGGCGGCCGGTCGCGATCAGGAGCGCGGACTCGTCGTCCAGCGACGACGGCAGCGGTGCGCCCAGTGCGGTCTCCACCGTCCGCCGGGTCGCTGCCAGGCAGTCCGCGTCTGGACCGTCCACTCCGGACAGATGCCGGACCAGGTCCAGGTGGTGCAGGGTGGCTTCCACGACGTAGGTCTCGAAATAGTCGGCGACCGTCAGCACGTAGTCGCGGGTCTCGACCTTCGCCGCCGGGTCCGCGAGCGCCGCGGCGCGTCCGGCTGCCTGGGCCAGGTCGTCGAAGTGGTGCGCGAGCCACTCGGTGGTGCCGTAGCTGACCGCCGCGCGGCGGGTGAACAGGCTTTCCGGCTCCAGGCCGGTCGGCAGGTCGGTGCTCAGTTCCCAATACTGGGCGGCGGTGTGCGTCGGCTCCTCTTCGGAGGGGGTCGCGAGCGTGATCAGGATGTCCTGCGCGTCGATGACCAGGTGGAACACCAGGTCCTGCACCAGCCAGCCGGTGCAGCCGGACGGGGCCAGCCACTGCCCGCCTTCAAGCGATTTCACGGCGTTCTGGAGTGCGTTCCACGAGCGGAAGAAGAGGTCCACGACGGCACTTTAGCGATCGCGAACCCCCGCGGCACCCGATTTTACAGCCGCAGCAACAACTCGGTGAGCAGCCGCTGCGCCGGATCGGTCAGGTCGATCCCGGAGACCTCGGAAGCCCGCCGCACCCGGTAGCGCACGGTGTTCGGGTGGATGTTCAGCGAGCGGGCGGCCGTGCGGACGTCGCCGAAAGCGTTCAGGTACGCCAGCACCGCGGGGATCAGAATTTCGCCGTGGTCGGCGTCGTGGGCACGCAGTTGTTCCAGTCGCGGATCGCGCAACCGGGGCTGATCTCCCAGGTAGGCCAACACTTCCGACAACAACACGTCGGCCCGGACGTCAGCCAGCGACGCGACGTCGGACGGCCAGTGCCCGCGCGTCATCGCCATCAATACCCGGTCCGCGTCGCCGCGCGACAACGCCGCGTCCGACAGTCTCGGCACGATCCCGCCGAGCGCGGCGCGGACCGGTGCGTCGAGGTGTTTCCGTGCCGCACCAACGATTTCCTTCGCCAACGCCAGCACTGCGGCATCCGAGTGTTCCGGCAGATCCGGCAGCAACGCGTACACCCGGCCGCCGAGCACGCTCACCAGCGCGGTCCGCCGATAGGCCGCTGTGTGCACAGCGATCAGGTGCACCAATTCGGCCCGTCGCAGCAACCTGTCCGAAGCAGCGGTCGACTGCTGCCGCGCGAGGGTGAACGCCAGAACCTGTGCTGGACGCGCCGGATCGGCACCGATGTCGTCCGCGACGGACTCGGCGTCGACGCGTCCTTCCAGCAATCCAGCCAGCAAGTCTTCGCGCAACCGGAGCTGTGGATCGGGCAGCGTTCGGGCGCGGATCAGTTGCGGGGCAAGCGTTCTGCTCGCGCCGAGCAGTGCCACCTCGGCTTGTTCGGTCAGCGGCTGCGCGCCTTCCTGCACCCAGATCGTGCCGAGCGGCTGCGATCCGGCATGGATCCCGGCGGCGATGCGGCGGCGAATCCCCAGCTCCGGGCGCTCGTCCACGCGCACGATTCCTTCCCCGGCGCGCAATCGCTGGTAGACGCCCCATTCGCGGAGGATGGCGAGGTACCGTTCCGGCCCTTCGCGGCCCAAGATCGACAACCGGCGCAGCTCGTCGACCTCGTCGCCTGCCCTCGAGTACGCCAGCACGCGGCTCGCGGTGTCCTCGATGCTGACCAGGCCGCCGGTGAGCGTCGCGACCGTCTGGGCCAGCGCGAACAGATCGCCGAGCACCTCGCCGGTTTCGGCTTCACCGCCCGCTCGGGCCGCGTCGACCACGCCGCGCGCCAGCGCCTCGACCTGCTCCCACCGCGCCTCCGCGCCGACGGTGAGCAGCGCGACGCCAGCGTCCGCCGCGACGTCCGTGCCGCCTTCGCCTTTGACCGCCACCGCAGCGGCCCCGGCGCGTCCGGCCGCCCGGATGGCCGCGGCCGCCGACCGGCCCCGCGCGCCGATCACCAGGACCAGGTCGCCGGGGTGCGTTTCGGGCGGGTCCTCCGGGTCGAGGATCACCACGTCCTGCACCGGAACGCCCAGTCCGCGCGGCGCGACGAGCACCCGCACGAGCGGTTCGCCGAGCGTCGCGAGCACGTGCCGCAGCGAGGCGCCGGCGAACGGTTCGGCGGCCGTCATGGGGTAGGCCGATCGGACAAGACCATATGGGCGATTCTAGCCGCTTGAACAAACCCCCGAACGCCGCGCAGCGTTATCTTTCGGGCAACCGACGAGTACGCCAACGAGGGAGCCGCCGTGGACGCCGTGACCCAGACCCCCGCCCCGAAGAACGAGCCGGTGCTGACGTACGCGCCGGGCAGCGCCGAGCGCGCCGAGCTGGAGGGTGCGCTGAAGAAACTGGGTCAGGCCGGTCCCGTCGACCTGACGGTCACCGTCGGCGGCGAGCAGCGCGCCGGCGGCGGCGAGAAGATCGACGTTGTCCAGCCGCACAACCACAGCCACGTCCTCGGCACCATCCAGAGCGCTACGCAGCAGGACGCGACCGACGCGATCGCCGCTGCCGCGAAGGCCGCTCCGGAGTGGCGCGCGCTGTCCTACGACGACCGCGCGGCGATCCTGCTGCGCGCCGCTGACCTGCTGACCGGCCCGTGGCGCGCGACGCTGAACGCGGCCACCATGCTCGGCCAGTCGAAGACCGCGACGCAGGCCGAGATCGACTCCGCGTGCGAGCTGGCCGACTTCTGGCGCTTCAACGTCGCGTTCGGCCGCAGCATCCTCGACCAGCAGCCGGTCAGCTCGCCGGGCGTGTGGAACCGGATGGAGCACCGTCCGCTCGAGGGCTTCGTGTACGCGATCACGCCCTTCAACTTCACCGCCATCGCCGGCAACCTGCCCACCGCGCCCGCGCTGATGGGCAACACCGTGCTGTGGAAGCCGTCGCCGACGCAGAGCTTCGCCGCGCACCTGACCATGCGGCTGCTCGAAGAGGCCGGCATGCCGCCGGGCGTCATCAACCTGCTGCCGGGCGACGGCAAGGCCGTCTCCGAGGTCGCGCTGACGCACCGCGACCTGGCGGGCATCCACTTCACCGGGTCCACCGCCACCTTCCAGCACCTGTGGGGCACTGTCGGCGCGAACATCGCCGGTTACCGCAGCTACCCGCGTCTCGTCGGCGAAACCGGCGGCAAGGACTTCGTGCTCGCGCACTCGTCGGCCGACATCGACGTGCTTCGCACCGCGCTTGTCCGTGGCGCGTTCGAGTACCAGGGCCAGAAGTGCTCCGCCGCTTCGCGTGCGTACGTGCCGCGCAGCGTCTGGGAGCAGCTGAAGGACGGCCTTGCTTCCGAGACCGCCGCCCTCAGCTACGGCGACGTCACCGACCTTTCGCACTTCGGTGGCGCAGTGATCGACCGTCGCGCCTTCGACAAGCACGCTGCCCTCTTCGAGCGCGTTAAGAACGACAGCGAGGTCGAAATCCTCGTTGGTGGCACTGCGGACGACAGCGTCGGCTACTTCGTGCAGCCGACCGTCCTGGTGTCCACGAACCCGAAGCACGAGATCTTCAGCACCGAGTACTTCGGCCCGATTCTGTCGGTGTACGTGTACGAAGACGCTGACTTCGACTCCGTGCTGCAGCTCGTTGACGAGACCGCTTCGTACGCCCTGACCGGCGCCGTCATCGCGAACGACCGCACGGCCGTCGCGAAGGCTTCGCAGGCGCTGCGGTTCGCCGCGGGCAACTTCTACGTCAACGACAAGCCGACCGGCGCGGTCGTCGGGCAGCAGCCGTTCGGCGGGGCGCGCGCCTCGGGCACGAACGACAAGGCCGGATCGGTCTTCAACCTGCTCCGCTGGACGAGCCCGCGCTCGATCAAGGAGACCTTCGTGCCGCCGACCTCCGTGCGCTACCCGCACCAGGGCTGAGAAGGAGACACCGTCATGCTGCGTGCCCCGTTGCTCGCCGCCGCTCGTTCGCAGCGGATGCGTGCGCTGATCGAAGCGGTACCGGTCACCCGGTCCGTAGTGCGCCGGTTCGTGTCCGGCTCGGCTACCGCCGACGCCGTGCGCGCCGCACGGGAACTGGCCGCCGACGGCCGGAAGATCACCATCGACCACCTCGGCGAAGACACCACCGACGCCGCACAGGCCACCGCCACCGTGCAGGCGTACGAGGAGTTGCTGACGGCGCTGTCCGAACAAGGCCTCGCCGCGGGCGCGGACGTTTCGGTGAAGCTGTCCGCGGTCGGGCAGTTCCTGCCGGGCGACGGCGAAGGCGTCGCGCTCGAAAACGCGCGGAAGATCTGCGCGGCGGCCGACGCGGTCGGCGCGACGGTGACGCTCGACATGGAGGACCACACCACCACGGACTCGACGCTCGGCATCCTCCGCGAGCTGCGCGCCGAGTACCCGTGGGTGGGCGCGGTGCTGCAGGCCTACCTGCGCCGCACCGAGCAGGACTGCCGCGAGCTGTCCGGTCCCGGATCGCGCGTGCGGCTGTGCAAGGGCGCGTACGCCGAGCCGGAGTCGGTGGCGTTCCAGGACAAGGCCGAGGTGGACAAGTCCTACGTGCGCTGCCTGCGCGTGCTGATGGCCGGGCAGGGCTACCCGATGGTGGCCTCGCACGACCCGCGGATGATCGCGATCGCCGGCAAGCTCGCCGCCGACGCGGGCCGCACGTCCGCCGACCACGAGTACCAGATGCTGTACGGCATCCGGCCCGAGGAGCAGAAGCGGCTCGCCGCCGAAGGCGAGACGATGCGCGTGTACGTACCCTGCGGAGACGAGTGGTACGGCTACTTCATGCGCCGGCTGGCCGAACGGCCGGCGAACCTCGCGTTCTTCCTGCGCGGGCTCGTCACCCGGTCCTGAACCATTGCGAAGGCCCGGCACCCGGTGGCGGGTGCCGGGCCTTCGCGGTTCCCCGGGTTAGTGCGCCTGTAGTGGCTTGCTCAGGCCTGCTCGGCTTCTTGCGCGGCGGCGGCCTTGCGCACCTCGTCCATGTCGACCTCGCGGGCCTGGCGGATGAGGTCTTCCAGCGCGGCTTCCGGAAGGGCGCCGGGCTGGGAGTAGATGAGGGTCTTGTCGCGGATCACGGCGAGCGTCGGGATCGAGCGGATGTTGAACGCCGCGGCGAGTTGCTGCTCGGCTTCGGTGTCCACCTTGGTGAAGGTGATGTCGCCGTGCTTTTCCGACGCCTTCTCGAACACCGGCGCGAACTGACGGCACGGGCCGCACCAGCTTGCCCAGAAGTCGATCAGCACGAACTCGTTGTCCGTCACCGTCTGGTCGAAATTGTCCGCGGTCAGTTCCACTGTGCTCATAGGCGGTCCAACGAACGGACCGGGTGGGGAATTCCCCGGGGCGGGGTAGCGTCCTGGGGAGTGTCCGACGCTTCCTTGGAGGTTGATGTGGCTGACGGGATCCTGGGGCGGATCGACGAGCTGATCGCGGAGGAGAAACAGCTGCGGGACCGGGCGATCGGGACCGGGCTGTCCTCGGACGACCGGGAGCGGCTGCGCCGGGCCGAAGAAGAGCTGGACCAGTGCTGGGACCTGCTGCGGCAGCGCCGGGCCCGGGTCGAGTTCGACGACGATCCGGACGAGGCGACGGTCCGGCCGGTGAGCGAGGTCGAGGGGTACCGGCAGTAGCCGCTCCCGGTTGGCAGAGGCTAACTGTTAGCTTTTGCCAACCGGTCGGATTTTGTGGCTGATAGCATCCGCGGATGACTGAGCCGTCCGGGCGGCGCGAGCGCAAGAAGGCCGCGACCCGCCGGAAGATCGCCGACACCGCGCTCCGGCTGTTCCTCGAGCGCGGGTACGACGAGGTGGGCATCCGGGACATCGCGGCCGAGGCCGACGTCGCGGTGACCACGGTCTTTTCGCACTTCGCCTCGAAGGAAGCGCTGGTCTTCGAGCAGGACTCGAACTTCGAGGAGAGGCTGCGAGCGGCGGTCGAGCGGCGAGTGTCGCCCGAGTCGCTGATCCCGGCGCTGCGGGAGGAAATCCAGGCGCTGGTGCGGCATTGCACCGCGGACAGCGTCGCGCCGGTCTGGCGGATGATCGACGGCTCGCCCGCGCTGCGGGAGTACGAGGAATCGATGCGCCTGCGGCACGCGGAATCGCTCGCGGCGGCGATGGCAGCCGATCCCGCGCTCGGGCGGACGCCGACCGCGTGCCGGGCCATCGCGCGGTTCGTGGTCGACGCCTATTCGGTGGCCCGCGAGGCGGCTGATCCGGAGGCCGCGGTGGACGAGGTTTTCCGGATGATCGAGGCGGCCTGGGCGGCTGCCAGTCCTGTCGTGTCGCGTTAGGACGATCTGTCGCGCGGTTCCGGCCGCGAGGGGCGGAATTCGGTGCGTCGCCGGGCTTTTCGGCACTCCTGGTGAGGATCTCGGTCTCGAACGGGGGACCGAATCGCACAGGGTCGAGTGATGCGTTCTCGAACAGGTGTTCGAGATACTGGGCAGGTGTTCGAAACGACTTCGGCGGGGCAGCCCCGGTCCCGCCACCTCAGACCTCAGCGGGGATTGCTCGGCCGGATCAGCGGGCTGGTGCGTGGCTGGCGGCGCTGCCTCGGCGAGATGGAACCGGTTGACCGAAGTGCTGCGGAAGCCGCACGGCGTCGCCGATCTCTAGGCGGGGCAGAGGGTGCCGTTGTCCGGGATCTTGCCGTCGATCAGGAAGGACTGCGCGGCGGCAGTGACGCAGGAGGACTGGCCGACCGCGCCGTGCGCGACGCCCTGCCAGGTGACAGTCACGGCGCTGGGCATCTGGTCCGCGGCCCGGGTGGTGCCGATCTGCGGCGTCACCGGGTCGGTGGCGGTAGCGGCCACCAGAATGGGCGGGGCTCCCGGCGCACCGCCGGGCGGCAGCGCTTCGCGGCGGACCGGCCAAGCGCCGCACCAGGCGAGTTCCTGGGCGATCGCCGCGCCGAACTGCGGGTACTTCGCGCGCATCCCGGCCGCGGCGCGGTCCAGCTGATCGGCGGGCAGCCGGGTCGTCGAGTCGTTGCACCGGGTCGCGATGGTGCCGCCGATGCGCGACGTGCGGCTGCGGACGTCCGCGACGATCGGATTCGCGAAGCCGGCCAGTGCGGTGATGTCGCCGTTCTTCGCGGCGTTCAGCGCGTCGGCGAGGGCCGGCCAGGCCGAACGGTCGGCGAGTCCTTGGTACACCGCGTAGGTCGCCACGCCCGGGCTCATCGTCACGCCGTCGTCAGTGTCCACAGGGGACGTGCGGAGGCGGTCGGTCACCGTCTTCAGCGCGACCTTCGCATCGCCCATCGGGCAGTTGCGGGCGGCGCAGTCCGCGGAGAAGGCGTCGAACGTCGCCTGTGCGCCAGCGGCCACCGCGTCGAGCACGGCAGCCCGGTCGGAGCCCGGGTCCGGGATGCCGTCCAGCACCATGCGGCCGACCTGCGCCGGATAACGCACCGCGTACTCCGAAAGCACCTTCGAACCGTCACCGCGGCCGAGCGCGTTCAGCCGGTCCAGGCCGAGTTGCTTCCGCAGCTGGTCGAGGTCCCCGGCGGTGCGCCAGCTGTCCAGCGCGGTCTGCGCGGTGTCGAGGTCGAGCGCGCACTGCTGACCGGCCCGGCGAGCCGCGTCGAGCACCTCGCCGAGGCCGCCGTCGGCCGGGTCCGCGCCCAGCAGGTCCGAACGCACCTCCAGCGGCACGCACTGCACGCCGCCGGACAGTCCGGTGCCGCGCCGGTCCACGCCGATCAGCGAGAACTTCTTGAGGAAGTCGGGCGGAAGCTGGGTCGCCAGGCGCGCGGCGAACAGCGAGCCCGGCTCGCCGCCGACGTCGTTGACCACCACGAGCGGGATCGGTCCGTCGCCCGCCTTGAGCACGAGGATGCGGGCGAGCAGATGCTGGGAGTCCTCGGGCGCGTCGAGCGGGGAAGTCATGCGCGCACAGCTGACGTGCAGCGAATCGGGCAGCGCAGGCGCGGTCATCCGCTGCCGGGTGTCCGCGTCGCAGTTGGCCCACCGCAGACTGGGCTTCTTGGGCTCGGCCAGCGGCGGCAACGGCACCGCGGCAGTGCTCGGGGGCGGAGCGGCGGTCGTGCGCCCGTCGTTGTCGATCACCGCCGGGCGCACGGAGGGCCCGGTGGTGCACCCGGCCAGCATGAGCACTCCCAGCGTCGCCGCCGCCAGCCGGGCGCGCGTACGGGAACGGCTGGGGGAACGGCGGTGCACGGGCTGGTCCTCACGTCTGCTCGGCGGAACTCTCCGACGAGCTTGGCACGCCTGGTGTGGGAAGCCAGTGAGCGGGTCCTGCGGCGTGTCCGGTCAGCGGGTGCGCACGACCTCGCCCCGGAAGACCGCCGACAGGTCGTAGCGCGCCGGTTCGTCCAGCTGTGCGTAGCCGCACGACGACGGCTCCCGGTCCGGCCGCCAGCGCGCGAACTGGGCGGTGTGCCGGAAGCGCGACGGATAGCCGCCCTCCGTGTGCTCGTACGAGACCTCCACCACGCGCTCCAGCCGCAGCGGCACCCACGGCTGTTCCTTCGACCGCCAGCGCGTGATGCCGCCCGGGATGCGCTGCCCCTCGCGGACCGCGTCGCCCAGCCACGGGTGCCCTTCTCCGTCCGTGATCAACGGGGCCAGCTCCTGCGCCAGCTCGCGGCGGCGCGCCACCGGGAACGAACCGACCACGCCGACGTGGTGCAGCAGCCCGTTCTCGTCGTACAGGCCCAGCAGGAACGAGCCGACCGCCTCGCCCGGTTCGCCGTCCACGTGCCAGCGCAGCCCCGCCAGCACGCAGTCCGCGGTGCGGGAATGCTTGTACTTGAACAAAACCCGCTTGCCCGGCGAGTACGGCTCGTCGAGCGGCTTGCCGATCACGCCGTCCAGTCCGGCTCCCTCGAACAGCTCGAACCAGTGCCGCGCGGTGCCCGGATCGGTCGTCGCCGGCGTCAGCGCGATGCCCGGAAGGGACTCGAGCCGTTCGCGGCGCGCCGACGTCGGCTCGTCCACGAACGACTCGTCGCCCAGCGCGAGCACGTCGAAAGCCACGAACTGCGCGGGCGACTGCTCGGCGAGCAGCTGGACGCGGCTGTCGGCCGGGTGGATGCGCTCGGTCAGCGCGTCGAAATCGAGCTTGCCGTCGCGGGCCACCACCAGTTCGCCGTCGAGCACGACGCGTTCGGGCAAGGACTCCCGCAGCGCGGCGAGGACTTCCGGGAAATACCGGTTCAGCGGCTTCTCCGCGCGCGACTGCAGGGTGATCTCGTCGCCGTCGCGGAAAACCAGGCAGCGGAACCCGTCCCACTTCGGCTCGAACAGCAGGCCGCCGGAATCGGGAATGGCTTTGGCCGGCTTCGCCAGCATGGGCTTGATCGGTGCCTGCACAGGGAGGGCCATGCGGGCATTCTGGGCGAAACGCGGGATCAGCGCACGCGTGCCGGGCCGGTCGTGTCGAGTTCGAGCCGCACCGCGGTCGGCAGCGTCTCGACGCCGAGCGACTCCCTGGCCCGGGTCAGCACGTACGCGTCGAGGTCTTCCCACACCCGCCGGACTTCGGTGCCCTCGGCCAGCCAGAGCGTGATCCGCAACGCCGGTTCGGCCGCGGTGCCCACCGACCGGACGCGAGCCCGGGCAACCCCGTCGACGTTTTCCGCGTCCGTTTGCACCGCACCGGCCAACGCGCCGGCCGTGACGGTCAGCTCCGCGCCGGTCGTCTCGTCGAGCTTCAGGTCCGGCCGGCGTTCCGGGCGCAGCGAACGGAAAAACCACCACAGTCCGAACAGGAGCAGCAGCACCCCGAGCACGAGCGCACCGATCCGCGCGTACAGCGCGTGGTCGCGGAGCCAGCCGACCGCGATCGGGTCGAGCAGCGGCCGGTGCCCGCGGAACTGTCCGAGCCAGCCCATGCCGACCACCAGTGCTCCGGCGCCGGCCAGAACTCCGAGCACGCCGACCAAGGAGGTCAGCGTGCGCTCGGCACCGTACGAACGGCCTTGCGCGCGACGCGCCGCGGAAGCGCTCATCACCGGTCCTTCGGAGAGTCGACGACCACAGAAACCTTCGGGCGACGCTGCAACGGGAGGTCGTCCAGCACGCGAGAGACGGTCTCCAGCAGCCGTGGCCGGAGCTGTTCCTCGGTTTCCAGCCGGCTTGTCGCGCGCACGCGCACCCGGCGAGAGCTGGCTGTCACGGACGCGCCGCGCACGTTGTCCTCCGCGCGCACCGCCAGTCCGACCATCCGCGCGAGCGCTCGCGGCGAGGTGTTCACCGTGATGCCGTCGGCGGGATCGGTCATCCGCACCGCGCGGTCTCCCGCACCGAGCGCCAGCAAGAGGAGCACCAGCCCGGCGAGCAGGAGGATTCCCGCTGCGATCCGCACCGGCGTGCTGGTCCAGTCCAGGTCGGCGATCGCGGTCTTCCACCGCCGCCACGGCACGAGCAGCGGTTCCTTTCCGGGCTGCCACCAAGCCCAGCCGACCTCGAGCGCCAGCAGCGCGCCGCCGGCCGCGACGGCCAGGCCGAGCAGCGTGGAAAGAAGACGGACGAGGATGCGCATCATCGCACCCTCGGCGGCACGTCCGGCAGCAACGCGGTGACCGTCACCGCGACCGAACGCACGTGATAGGAGGTGATGCGTTCGACCTCTTCGACGACCTTCTCGCGCACCTGCCCGGTCACTTCCCGCACCGGAGCCGGATAGCGCAACGCGAGGTCGAGGGACAGTTCGACGTCGTTGTCCGAGCCGCCGACCTTCGCCGACGCGCCGGACATCCCGGTGCTGACGCCCGCGACGCGGCGTTCGGTGCGCATCGTCCCGGGAACCTGGTCAGCGGCGTGCTGCGCGACTTTGCGCACCACGGCGTGCGCGATGGTGAGCGAACCGCGCTCGGCGGGCTCCGGAAGGTCGGTGCGGGACAGCCCTGCCTCGACCGTCCGGGTCACTTGTCCCGGCCCTTCCCGAACAGGTCGCCGAGGTCGAGTTCGCCGTCGAGGACCCGGCCGACCACGAGCCCGATGATGCCGACCGCGAAGGTCACCAGGAAAGCGGTGAACCCCTGAGTGGCGGCCAGGCCGAGAATCAGCCCGGCGAGGATCCCGGTCTGCGTAGCGTTCAACGTGCGCCCTCCTGGGATTGCGTGCTGCGGCGGTTGAGGTGCTGCCTGATCTGAGGTGCCGCGGTGTTCAGTGCGGCGGTTTGCGTGGCGAGTGGTCGTGGCGGACGCGGTGTTTCGGACCTGCTGCCGCTACGCCCTTCCGCAGCACGTCCGGCCCGACTGGCGGCGGTGCGCCTGGGGCCGGAAGCGGCCTGGTCGAAGTGCGGCGCCAGGTCGCGCCGTCGCGGCCGAGTCACCTGGTCACTCGACCCGGCTCGACTCGGGCTCGTCTTCCTCGCCGGGCAGGTGGACGTCGTTGACCGCGATGTTGACCTCGATCACCTCGAGCCCGGTGATCTGCTCGACCGAGGTGATGACGTTGCGCCGCACGTCACGGGCGACCTCCGCGATGCGCGCGCCGTACTCGACGACGACGTCGAGGTCGATCGCGGCCTGCTTCTCGCCGACCTCGACCGCGACGCCTGCGGTGGAGGTCGAGCCGGAGCCGGGGATCCGGTCCCGGATCGCCCCGATCGCCCGCGACACCCCGCCGCCGAGCGCGTGCACGCCCGCGACCTCGCGCGCCGACAGCACCGCGATCTTCTGCACGACCAGCGACGAGATCGTGGTGCGCCCGGCGGTGTCCGTCTGCTCGGCCGCCGCCAGCGCGGCGGACGGGACAGCGGCAGGCACATCGGGCCGGTTCGCGCTCGGCATGGTTCCTCGCTCCCTGTATCCGGACATGGCGCGTCCAGTGTCGCCGCGAGCGGCCCGCGGCGCCGGAGACGTGCCCTCCCGAAGGACCTCCCGACCGGGCGAAAACTCACGCGGCATCCCTCGAACGGGTGAGTCGGCAAGCGTCGGCGAATCGACGAAGGGGCCTCCGGACAGCGGTCGTGGCTCGCCTGGCGCGCCAGGTTCATCGCAGACACCGCGCAACAGGGAGGGATGGACTGCGGCGCTGAGGAGACACCGGGCGACGACCCGCGCGGGGCGAGCCACCGCTGGCGCACATTGCCTTGGCGGTGGGCGAAGGAGGGGGCGTCGCGGCCACTTGCCACCGAGCTGGCGGGCGGCGGGTCGACAGTGCACCGCGCCGGAGTCTCCGCGACAGCGTGGCGACTTGATCGGCGGTCGGCGGTCCTGAGCCGCCGCGTGGTGGCTGCCTGGCCGGGCGGGCGGGAAGGAGTGGGTGCCGCGACCACTCGCCAGCGAGTCTGCGGACGGGGTTAGTCGACGGTGCACCGCGTCGGAGGCCCGTGACAGCGCGGTGACTCGACCGGCGGTCGGTGGCCTGAGCCGCCGCGTGATGGTTGCCCGGCGGGCGGAGACTGTTGCTGCTCCGCGCTGATGGATGGCGGGTGGGCCGATGCTCCGCGCGACGATGGGCGGCTGCGTGGAGGGAGTGTTGTTGCTTCCCAGGTTGATGGAGGCTGCCTGGCGGGAGTGCCGGTTCTCCGCGCGCCGACGATCGGCCCCGTTCGGCCGGTCCGAGGTTCGTACTGGAGCAATGGCGTCAACGGCGCAGCGCGAACGAGCCCGGCGGCACCGGGCCACCCACCACCCGCTCAGGCCGGGGCTGGTGACCTGGCTCGATCCATCGTCGCGGCGCCGACCAGTGCCGTGGGTCGGTGACAGTCGCCACACGGGCCTGGCTTCGCGTGTCCATTCCCCGGCGGAAGACGGCTCCGACCGGGGGATTTGCCGTTCTCTGCCACGCTGAGGCGCGCCGCGAGGGCCGGGGTCGTGCGGATAGGCTCTTCGACCATGCCCGCAGCTGCGCTGACCGACCGGTTTCCCGAGCTAGGGGCCGACGAGCTGATCGCGTCCCTCGTGCCGCCGCCGCGGTTCGGCGAGGCTCGGTTTTCCACTTACCTTCCCAATCCGGACGAGCCCAGCCAGGCGGCCGCGGTCGAGGCGTGTTCGGCGTTCGCTTCTCGGGTCGGGGCGGCCAAGGCCAAGAAGTCCCGGCTGCGGTCGCTGCTGGGCGGCGGCGCGGCGATTCCGGACGGGCCGATGGGGCTTTACCTCGACGGCGGCTTCGGCGTCGGCAAGACCCACCTGCTCGCCTCGACCTGGCACGAGACTCCGGGGCCCAAGGCGTACGGGACGTTCGTCGAGCTGACGCACCTCGTCGGCGCGCTGGGGTTCGCCAACGCGGTCACGCGGCTGTCGGAGCACCGGCTGCTGGCGATCGACGAGTTCGAGCTCGACGATCCCGGCGACACGACGCTGGTCAGCCGGTTGCTGCAGGAACTCACCGACGCGGGCGTCTACGTCGCGGCGACCTCCAACACGCTGCCGGACAAGCTCGGGGAGGGACGGTTCGCGGCGGAGGACTTCCTGCGCGAGATCCAGGCGTTGTCGCGGCGGTTCGGCGTCGTCCGCGTCGACGGGCCGGACTACCGGCACCGCGGGCTGCCGGACGCGCCGCCGCCGGTCGGCGACGACGAGATCGACGCTTCCGCGGCCGCGCACGAAGGGTCCACTGTGGACGAATTCGGCGCGTTGACGAAGCATCTCGAGCGGCTGCATCCCTCGCGGTACGGGAAGCTGCTCGACGGGGTTCGGCGGGTGCACCTCAAGCACGTGGCGCCGGTGCCGGACCAGATGGTCGGGCTTCGGCTGGTCGCGCTGGCGGACCGGCTGTACGACCGGGCGATTCCGGTGGTCGTGTCCGGCGTGCCGCTGCCCGAGCTGTTCGGCGAGGAGATGCTGAACGGCGGCTACCGCAAGAAGTACCTGCGCGCGATCAGCCGGTTGACGGCTCTCGCGCGCGACGCGGTGACAGCGCCGCCCGCATCGCGGTGACCACGGCGGGGGCGAAGCAGACGCCGCCGGCGATGTCCGTGAGGTAGTGGTAGCCGAGGCCGATCATGCCCACGGCCGCGCAGCAAACCAGCACCGCGCCCACCACGACGGCGACAGCTTTGCACCGCACTAGCAGCACCACGACGGTGAGCACGGCTACCAGGCTGACGGTGTGGCCGCTCGGGTAGACGAGCGTGCCGCCTTTCCAGCGGTCGAACGCGGGTTTCAGCGCCCAGCTGTTCAGTGCGATGGCGACGAACGGACCGGCTACGGCGAGCAACGCGTCGAGCCGGGCGCGCCGGTAAAGGCAGATTCCGGCGATGAGGACGACGGCCGGGATGTGCACGTACGGCTCGGTCGGCAGCACCAGTGTGGTGAGCAGGCCTGGGCTCAGCGTCGAGGCAGACCTCTCGGCCCATTGGTCCACCGAGCCGGGGGCATAGCGCGCGACGAGCAACCCCAGCACAAGCGTGGCGAGTGCGCAGAGCGCGGCGAAGAGGGCGAGAGTCCGCCTGGCGGTCACGGAGCGAAGCCTAGTCACATTCGGGACGGCGCGCGGGTCCTCCTTTCGACACAGACGATCGGAGGGACGAGAACTCATGGGGGACATCGAGATCCACGGGACTGTCGAACAAGGCTTCGAGACGGTCCGCGAGGAGTTCGCTGCGGCGGCCGAGGCGGGCGCGGGCGTGCAGTTGGCGGTCCGCGTGCACGGGCGGCTGGTGGTCGATCTTTGGGCAGGAGACGTCACCGGCGAGACGTTGACCGGCGTCTATTCCTCGACCAAGGGGGCGACTGCGCTGGTGGTCGCGTTGCTGGTGCAGGACGGCGTTCTGGAGTTGGACGAGCCGGTCGCGCGCCGCTGGCCGGAGTTCGCCGCCGCGGGCAAGGGCGGGATCACGGTTCGCGACGTGCTGAGCCACCGTTCCGGCCTGATCGGGGCGGACGGCGGGCTGTCCGCGGAGGAACTCGCGGACGACCGGGCGATCGCGCGGCGCCTGGCGGGGCAGCGGACGTTCTGGCGGCCGGGATCTGCTTACGGCTACAGCGGATTCGCCGGGTTCTCGGTGGTCGCCGAGGTGGTCCGGCGGGTCACCGGGCGTTCGGTGCAGGAGCACTTCGAGACGCGGATCAGGGAACCGTACGGCCTGGACCTGTATCTGGGGTTGCCCGAGGAGGAAGAACACCGGTACCGCGAAGTGCTGGCGGGCGAGGCGAGCGCGGAGGAACTCGCGGCGTTCCAGGCGTATGTGCCGAGCCCGTACAGCTTGGGCGGCATTGGCTACGGGCTCGATTCGACGCCGCCGCTCGACCAGGTGGCGTTCGTCAACACCCGGCGGGTGCGGGCGCTCGGGCAGGTCTCCGCGGGCGGGGTCGGCAGCGCACGCGGGCTGGCTGGACTGTACGCGGCTGCGGTGTCCGGTTTGGACGGACGGCCGCCGCTGCTCGACGCGGGCACGCTCGGCGAGTTCGCCATGCTCCATTCGACCGGCCGCGACCTGGTGACCGGCGACGCGGGCCAGTACGCGCTCGGGTTTCAGGCGAAGGGGTTGCGTTATCCGTTCCTCAGCGCGAAGGCATTCGGGCACAACGGTTCCGCGGGGTCTGAGTCCTTCGTGGACCCGCACAGCGGCGTCGCGTTCGGGTACACGCGGCGGCAGTTCTCCGCGACCTGGTCCTACCCGGAACACGACCGGCTGGCCGCAGCGGTCCACTCGGCGGTCAGCCGGTGAAAGCCTGCTGGCCGCGGTGATGCGATGCTGGCCCCATGTCGTTGTTCTCGCGCCGCCCGGCCGAAGCCCCGTCCGGCCCGTTCCGCTTCCGGATCTCCGAGATCTACCAGATCCCGACGCGCGGAGTCGTGGTCACCGGCACGGTCACCGACGGCACCGTCCAGGTCGGCGCGCACGCCGTGGTGCAGCTGCCCGGCGGTGCCCGCCAGGTCGTGGTGACGAGGATCGAAACGGCGCGCCGCAAGCGACAGTCCGCGGAAGCCGGTGCTCAGGCCGGGCTGTACCTCTCCGGCCTCAGCACCGACGACATCCCGACCGTGCCGGGCGGCGACGGGCACCTGCAGGACAACACCGCGCTGAATGGCGTCGAGGTGACGTCGGCCTGAACGGACGCTCCGGGTGAGCTTCCCGCTGGGGTCTTCACCCGGAGCGCGACATGTGCTCAACCCACCAGAACCGCGGCGGTCCATCCTAGTGCTGCCCGCGATTCTCGCGAAGGTCAACGAGCGCGTACGACCTGGGCGATCGCGTCGATTCCGCGGTCCAGTTCGGCTTCGGTGATCACCAGCGGCGGCGCCACGCGCAACGTGCGGTCGTGCGTTTCCTTGCACAGCACGCCCAATCCGGCCAGCGCCTCCGACGCTTCCCGTCCCGTCGGACCGCCCGGGGCGATGTCGACGCCCGCCCACAGGCCGCGTCCGCGGACCTCCGAGACGCCGTCGCCGACCAGCTTCGCCAGCCGTTCGTGCAGGTGTGCGCCGAGTTCGGTGGAGCGCTTCTGGTACTCGCCGGTCTGCAGCATCCGCACCACGGCACGGCCAACCGCGCACGCCAGCGGGTTGCCGCCGAAGGTCGAGCCGTGTTCGCCCGGCTTCAGTACGCCCAGTACGTCGCGGCTGCCGACCACCGCGGACACCGGGACGATGCCGCCGCCGAGGGCCTTGCCGAGCGTGTACAGGTCAGCGCGGACGCCTTCGTGCTCCAGCGCCAGCACAGTGCCCGTACGCGCGAGCCCGGACTGGATTTCGTCGGCGATCATCAGCACGTTGTTTTCGTCGCACAGCCGTCGCACCGCGGCGAAGAACCCCGCGGGCGGCACGACGACGCCTGCCTCGCCCTGGATCGGCTCCATCAGCACAGCCGCGGTGCGCGGCGTGATGGCCGCCTTCAGCGCTTCCGCGTCGCCGTAAGGCACCTGGACGAAGCCCGGCGTGAAGGGGCCGTAGTCGGCGCGCGCGGTTTCGTCGTCGGAAAACGAGACGATGGTCGTCGTGCGGCCGTGGAAGTTCGACGCCGCGACCACGATTTCCGCCGTGCCCGCCGGAACGCCCTTCACCTGGTACGCCCACTTGCGCGCGACCTTCACCGCGGACTCCACGGCCTCGGCCCCGGAGTTCATCGGCAGCACCATTTCGGTGCCGGTCAGCTCGGCCAGTTCGCGGCAGAACAGGCCCAGCTGGTCGTGGTGGAACGCGCGCGAAGTGAGCGTGACGCGGCCCAGCTGCTCGGTCGCGGCGGCGATCAGCTCGGGGTTGCGGTGGCCGAAGTTGAGCGCGGAGTAGCCGGACAGGAAGTCCAGATAGGACTTGCCGGCCACGTCGGTCACCGAAGCGCCCTCGGCTTCGGCGATCACGACCGGCAGCGGATGGTAGTTGTGCGTGCTCCATTGCTCGTCGAGCGCGATGAAGCCGTCGGTGGAGGTGGGACGCGCGGTGCCGGCAGGCTGGACGGACGCTGTCATGCGTTCAGGCTAGAGGCCGTTCGCGGGGAGTTCAGCCGGGAAACGTTGCTTTCCCCCGTCGTTCGTTGCGCAATCGAGGGGGTGGACCGGCGATTCGCTGCGTCGCTCGACCGGAGGACACCCGGTCGTCCGATGCGCGGGATCGGCCGCCGGTCCGGTTATCGTCCCGGGATGGCGAAGAAGCAGCAGAACGGAAACCGGGTCCGCGACGCGCTCCGGGCGCGCGACGAGCTGCCGGACCCGGCTTCGTCGCCGGTGGGGCCGGAGAAGAAGGCGAAGGGCGGCAAGAAACTGGAGTCCGCCGGGGAACGGCTCGCTGGGTTGCAGGAAGCGCTGTATGCGGAGGGCATCGGCGGCGGCACCCGCAGCGTGCTGTTGGTGTTGCAGGGCATGGACACCTCCGGCAAGGGCGGCACCGTCGGCCATGTGCTGGGGCTGGTGAACCCGATGGGCGTGCAGTACGCCGGGTTCAAGAAGCCGACCGCCGCCGAACTCAAGCACGACTTCCTGTGGCGCATCCGCAAGAAGCTCCCGTCGCCGGGCCACCTCGGAGTGTTCGACCGCTCGCACTACGAGGACGTGCTGGTGCCGCGCGTGCTCGGCCAGCTCTCCGCGGCGGAGCGACGCAAGCGCTACACGCAGATCAACGCGTTCGAGAAGGAGCTGACCGACAACGGCACCGCCGTGGTCAAGGTGTTCCTGCACATCTCTCCGGAGGAACAGCTCCGCCGGCTCACCGCGCGACTCGACCGGCCGGAGAAGCGGTGGAAGTTCGACCCGTCGGACATCGACGCGCGGCGGCAGTGGCCCGCGTACCAGAAGGCGTACGCCGACGTTTTGAAGCGTACCTCGACCGAGCACGCTCCGTGGTACGTGGTGCCCGCCGATCGCAAGTGGTATCGCAATTGGGCCGTCGCTGAGCTGCTCGTGGAGACACTGGCCGAGATGGACCCGAAGTTCCCGGAGCCGACCTACGACGTCGCCGAGCAGCGGGCCGCGCTGCAGGCTGTTGGCGTGCCCGGCCGATGATCTGAAAGAGTGCTGGTCGTGACCGATTTCGCACTCGAAGACGTTCCGTTCCTCCGCCAGCAGGCCCGCACCCAGCGGTTCACTCTCGGCGCGCCCAAGCAGTTCCGGGTCGCCCCGGACGGTTCGCGGGTGCTGTTCCTGCGCAGCGCCACCGGCACCGATCCGCGGCACAGCCTGTGGTCGTTCGACCTCGCCACCGGCGAGGAGACGAAGCTGATCGACGCCGCCGAGCTGGTGTCCGGCGACGAGGACCTGCCGCCGGAGGAGCGGGCGCGCCGCGAACGGGCCCGCGAGACCGGCGGCGGCGTGGTGGCCTTCGGCGTCGACGACGCGTTCACCGTCGTCACCTTCACGCTGTCGGGCAAGCTGTACACGCTCGACCTCGCGAGCGGCGAGACGCGCATCCTGGTCGACGGGTCGGTGATCGATCCGCGGCCGAACCCGACTGGCACGCACGTCGCGTACGTGCGCGAGCGCCGATTGCACGTGATCGAGCTGGCGACCGGCGAGGACCGCGAGCTCGCCGGCGAGGACGACGAGGACGTCACCTGGGGGCTCGCGGAGTTCATCGCGGGCGAGGAGATGGACCGCACCCGCGGCTACTGGTGGGCGCCGGACGGGCGCAGCGTGCTCGCGGAGCGCGCGGACCGCGGGCCGGTGCCGCGCTGGACGATCGGCGACCCGGCGAATCCGCAGCAGCCGGCGAACGTCGTGGCGTACCCGTCGGCGGGCTCGCCGAACGCCGAGGTGTCGCTGGCCGTGCTGGGCCTGGACGGCAGCCGCGTCGACGTGGCCCGAGGCGACTGGGAGTACCTGGTCACCGTGCATTGGTCGGCGGGCGGGAAGCCGCTGCTGGCCGTGCAGCCGCGGGACCAGAAGCGGCTCACCGTGCTGGCGCTGGACCCGTCCGACGGCTCGGTGGCCGAAGTGCACACCGAGACCGACGAGCACTGGGTCGAGATTTTCCAGGGCGTGCCCGCGTGGACCGCGGACGGCAAGCTCGTGGTGGAAAGCGCCGCTGACGGCGACCACCGGCTCCTGGTGGACGGCAAGCCCGTCACGCCGCCGGGGATGCAGCTGCGGATGGTGCTGCACGTCGGCGAGGAAGTCCTTTTCACCGCTTCGGAAGACGACCCGACGCAGATCCACGTGTATCGCACTGAAGGCGACTCGGTAAGCCGACTGTCCACAACGGACGGCGTGCACGTCGGTTCGGGCAGTGCGGCGCTCACGGTGCTGTCCTCGTGGAGCCTCGACCACAGCGGACCGAAGGTGACCGTGCTGCGGGACGGCATCGAGATCGGTTCCATCGAATCGTCCACTGTGGACCCCGAGATCGTGCCGAACCTGACCTGGCTCACGCTCGGCGAACGCCAGCTGCGCGCGGCTTTGGTGCTGCCACGCGGATACGAGCCGGACGAGGGCAAGCTGCCGGTGCTGCTCGACCCGTACGGCGGACCGCACGCGCAGCGGGTTCTCCAGAGCCGCAACGCTTTCCTCACCCCGCAGTGGCTCGCCGACCAAGGATTCGCCGTGCTGGTCGTGGACGGCCGCGGGTCGCCCGGCCGCGGACCGGCGTGGGAGAAGGAGATCGCCGGCAAGCTCGCCGACGTCACGCTCGCCGACCAGGTCGACGCCCTGCACGCGGCCGCCGCGGCGCACCCCGAGCTGGACCTCGAACGGGTCGCGATCCGCGGCTGGTCCTACGGCGGCTACCTGTCCGCGCTCGCCGTGCTGCGGCGGCCGGACGTGTTCCACGCGGCGGTCGCGGGCGCGCCGGTCACCGACTGGTCGCTGTACGACACCCACTACACCGAGCGCTACCTCGGCAAGCCGGAGGACGAACCGGAAAGCTACGAGCACAACTCGCTCATCGCGAGCGCCGGATCGCTCGAACGGGCGCTGCTGATCGTGCACGGACTGGCCGACGACAACGTCTTCCCGGCGCACGCGCTGCGGCTTTCCTCGGCACTGCTGGCGAAGGGCCGCGCGCACGGCTTCCTGCCGCTCGCGGGCGCGACGCACATGACACCGCAGGCCGAGGAGGTCGCGGAGAACCTCATGCGCCTGCAGGTCGAGTGGATCCACCGGGAATTGAGCTCTATTTGATTGCCGTGTTTGATTGCGCCGGCTTCGCCGGCGCGGCGGGATCGCTGTGTTTGATTGCGCCGGCTCCGCCGTCGCGGCGGGATCGCCTTTAAGTCGGCGTGTCGAGGAGCAGCGCACCCGGCCCTGGGGGCCGTGCACGCTGCTCCTCGACACGCCGACGCGATCCCGCGTTTCGGTCCAGTTGGCAGCCTTTTTGGCGTAGCTGCTGTGCGCGCGAAATGTTGCGGTGCCTGTGATCGGTGCTGCCGACCGAGGTGCGTGCGTTGAGCCTTTCCGGAACGGCCGGTGCTTCCAGGAGGAGCACCGGCCGTTTTCGTGTGGCCGCCCCGCTGGCGGGCTGCCGGTGGGTGTCCGTAGTGTTGCGCAGGGTAAACTAAGGCTAGCTTTCCCTAAGAAAGGCGGTTCCATGGCGGATGCGCCCTCAGCGCCGGTCACCTCTCCCTCCGGCGTCGCTTCGGCGGAGTGGCTGGCCGGCGGCCCCGGCGGGGCGGACCGGCTGGCCCAGTTGCTTCCTGCGGCGTTGCGCGGGATGGCGGCGGGCGCGGCCGAACGCGGCGGTCCGGTTCCCGCCGGCGGCCCGGCCGCGGTGGCGGCGGCCCTCGCCCGTACCCCGTCCGCCGGGCTCGCACGGGACGGAGTGGGGGCCGAGCATGCCCTGGAAGAGCTTTCCGCCTTGCTCGCCGCTGGATCCGCGGACCCCGCCGACCCGGCGTGCGCCGCGCATCTGCACTGTCCGCCGCTGGCCGTCTCCGTTGCCGCGGACGTCGTCGCTTCCGCGCTGAATCCGTCGATGGACTCCTGGGATCAGGCCCCGGTCGCGAGCGAGATCGAGCGCGAGTTCACCACCGGCATCGCCCGGCTCTGCTACCCGGACGCCGCCCGCCCGGACGCCGTGATCACCTCCGGCGGCACCGAATCCAACCTCCTCGGACTGCTGCTCGCCCGCGAATCCGCAGTCACGCGGCCGGTTTGCGGGGCGAATTCGCACCACAGCGTCGCTCGCGCGGCGTGGTTGCTCGGGCTGCCCGCGCCGGTCGTGGTGCCGTGCGTCGACGACCGCATGGTCCCGGCCGCGCTGGCCGAGGCACTCGCACCGCTCGGCGCGCAAGCCGTGGTCGTGGCGACGGCTGGAACGACCAACACCGGCCGGATCGACCCGTTGCCGGAGATCGCCGAAATCTGCCGCCGGACCGGCGCGCGGCTGCACGTCGACGCGGCGTACGGCGGTCTCGCGCTCTGCAGCGAAAGCCTCCGCTCCCGGGTCGCCGGTCTGGAGCTGGCCGATTCGGTCGCGCTTGACCTGCACAAATTCGGCTGGCAACCGGTCGCCGCCGGCGTCTTCGCCGCGCGCGCCGAGACCGATCTGCAGGCGCTGACCGTCCGTGCCGAGTACCTCAACGCCGACGACGACACCGAAGCTGGACTGCCCGATTTGCTCGGTCGTTCCCTGCGCACGTCCCGGCGGCCGGACGCGTTCCGCATGGCGGTCACGCTGCGCGCCCTCGGCACCGCCGGGATCGGTGCGCTCGTGGAACGCTGCTGTGCCAACGCTTCCGGGGTGCACGCGATGGTCGAAGACCACCCGGCGCTGCGGTCGTGGGGTGCCCCGGAACTGTCCACAGTGGTCTTCCGCCCGGTGGCCGCGGACGAGCTTCCGGGATCGGCTGGAGACGATCTGGTCGCGCAGGTGCGCCGGACGTTGCTGGAGGACGGCACCGCGGTGATCGGTCGCGGTGCGTTGCCGACCGGACCGGACGGCGAGGCGCAGCTGTGGCTCAAGCTCACCCTCCTGCACCCGCACGCCAAACCCGCCGATTACCGCGTCCTGCTCGACGCGGTGGCCACGGTGGCGGCGGACCTGCGGTCGAGGGTCACGCGGGAAAGCCCGGTCGCGTCGTGAGGCGTTACGACATCGCCGGGGTCGGGATCGGGCCGTTCAACCTGTCTCTGGCTGCTTTGGCCGACCCGCTCGACCAGCTGGAAGTCGTACTGTTCGACGCGCGTCCCGAGTTCCGCTGGCATCCTGGCCTCCTCCTGGACGGCGCGACGCTGCAGGTGCCGTTCCTCGCCGACCTGGTGACGCTCGTCGACCCGACCAGCCGCCATTCCTTTCTCAACTACCTGTGCGAACGCGGCCGGTTGCTGCCGTTCTACTTCTCCGAGCGGTTCCACCTGCCGCGCGCCGAGTACGACGACTACGGCCGCTGGGCCGCGTCCCGGCTGCCGTCCTGCCGGTTCGGGCACGAGGTCACCGGCCTGCGCTGGATCGACCGGGAAGAGGCGTTCGAGCTGACCGTCAGCGGTACGGAACCGGTGCTGGCGGCGGCGGTCGTGCTCGGCGTCGGCACTCAGCCGAGCGTGCCGGAACCGTTGCAGCCCTTGGTTTCCGCGCCGGACGTGCTCGCTCTGCACTCCGCGGACTACCTCACGCGGCGGCCGGAGCTGATCGCCGCGGATTCGGTGACGGTGGTCGGTTCCGGCCAATCGGGAGCCGAGGTGTTTCTCGATCTGCTGCGATCCCGCTCCACAGTGGACGGTCTGCGCTGGCTCGCGCGGACCCCGGCGTTCGCGCCGATGGAGTACTCGAAGCTCGGCCTGGAGCAGTTCACCCCGGACTACACGGCGTACTTCCACGGTCTTCCCGAAGCGGTGCGCGACCAGCTCCTCCCGACGCAATGGCAGCTGTACCAAGGGATCGACGCCGAGACGATGGCCGAGATCCACGACGAGCTGTACCGCCGGAGCATCGGCGGCGGCTGGCCGGGCGCGGTGCTGACGCCGGGCGTCGAGGTGGTGTCCGCGACCGTCGGCGACGGGATCGAGCTGGGACTGCGGCATGTCCAGCAAGGAACGACCGCGACGCACCGGACGTCCGCCGTGGTCGCGGCTACCGGCTACGCCGAAACGCCGACCGGCCCGTTGCTGCGGGGCCTCGGCGAAGCCGTCCGCCGTGATGCGCGGGGCCGGCTCGTGATCGGTGCCGATTATCGCGTCGAACTCGACGTGCCCGGACCGTTGTTCGTGCAGAACGCGGAACGGCACACGCACGGTCCCGGCGCGCCGGATCTCGGGCTCGGCGCGTGGCGGGCGGCGGCGATTCTCAACGCGGTATGCGGAAAACCGGTGTACGACCTGCCCGAACGGACGGCGTTCACCACATTCGGCCTCAACCAGACGGAGAACCAGTGACCCTGACCGACGATGCCGCTTGGCGGGCCGCGGGCTCGCTCGTCACGCACAAAATGCTCGGCGAGCTGTCCTACGAAGCGATGCTGGTCCCGAAGCCTGGCGAACCGACGCGAGCCGGACACCGCAGCTGGCACCTCGACCTGCCCGACGACGTTTCGTACCGGTTCGAAGCACGCCGAGGCGCGTTCGAGTCGTGGACAGTGTTGCCCGGCAGCGCAATCCGGCTCGCTGCCGGGGTCGAGGCTCCGGCGGACGACCCGCGCACGTTGATCGTCGACGCGCGGGAACGGCTCGGGCTCACCGGCCTGCGGCTGGCCGACGTCCTCGCCGAGCTGACCTCGACAGTCGCCAACGAAGCCGCCCGGCTGCGGCGCGCCCCGACCGCCGCCGAACTGTCCACGATGGACTACAACCTCGCCGACGGGCACCTCACCGGCCATCCCCGGCTGGTGCTCAACAAGGGCCGCGTCGGGTTTTCCGCCCGCGACCGTGCCCGATACGCGCCCGAGTCCGGTGCCGACATCCGGCTGCGCTGGTACGCCGTGCACCGCGATCTCGCGCAGTTCCGCAGCGTGGCCGGGCTCGACGCGGAAACCTTGCTGCGCGAGGAGCTGGACGACCGGACCCGCGCCGAGTTCGCCGCCCGCACGGCACAGCTCGGCACTCCCGCCGACTACGTCTGGGTCCCGGTGCATCCTTGGCAGGCCGACGAAATCATCGGCACGCTCTACGCGGCCGAACTGGCGACCGGCCGGATGGCCGAGCTGGGGGAGAGCAGCGACGTCTACCGTCCACATCAGACAGTAAGGACTCTCGCCAACCGCTCCCGGCCGGACCGGCGGGACGTGAAAACCGCCGTCTCCGTGCGAAACACGCTCGTCTACCGCGGCTTGAACTCCGCGGCGACGCTCGCCGGTCCGTCGGTCACCGAATGGCTGCGCCGGATCGACGCGGCCGACCCGCTGCTGTCCGAGAAGTACCGCTTCCAGCTGCTAGGCGAGGTCGCGAGCGTTTCGGTCCGGCATCCGCTGTTCGGTTCGCTGGAGGAACTGCCGTACCGGTTCCACGAAACGCTCGGTGCGCTGTGGCGCGAACCGCTCGTCGCCCGGCTCGCCGAGGGGGAGCAGGCGATCTCGTTCGCCGCGCTGCCGTACCGCGATGCTGCCGGGGAGACCGTGCTGACCAGGCTGATCACGCAGTCCGGAGAGAGTGCGGAGACGTGGCTGGCCCGGTTGTTCGACCTGTTGCTCACGCCGCTGCTGCACTGGCTGCTCCAGTACGGCGTCGGATTTTGCCCGCATGGCCAGAATCTCGTGCTCATGGTGGACCAGGCAGGCCGTCCGCTGCGCATCGCGATCAAGGACTTCGCGCAGGGCGTTGACCTGCTGGACGAGGAACTGCCTTGCTACGCCGACCTTCCGCCGGACGCGGCTGCCGACATGTTGCGCTGGCCCGCGCACCTGCTCGCGCAGTCGCTGTTCAGCTCGGTTTTCTCCGGGCAGCTGCGGTTCTGGGCGGAACTGCTGCTGGACGACCTGGGCTTGGCGCGCGGCGATTTCTGGGCGTTGGTGCGCGAGGTGGTCGGCCGCTACCGCGACGAAAACCCCGAGGCGGCCGAGCGGTTCGACGCCTGCCGGCTGTTCGCGCCGGACGTCGAGCGGGTCACGCTCAACCGCGAGCATCTCGCCGGGCAAGGCTTCGACAAGGTGGAACGCGACGACGAGTTCGACGTCCGCTGGGGCCGGGTGCCGAACCCGTTGCACGCACCCGATCCGGACGGCGCCTGGTGAGCCCGTTCGACCGTCCGGTCGGGCCGCGATCGCTGGCCGTGCGCGCCGAAGCGGGCACGGCGGCCGCGGAGGTGCTGCGTCGGGTGCTGGCGGAGGACGGTGCGCGGCTGGTGCTTTTGGTGCCGGACCCGCACGCGCGGTTCGCGGCGGTCGAGCTGGCCGCGCCGTTCGCGGCCGAGGTCGTGGACAGCGGATACGGCGTGTGCAGCTACGTTTTCGCCTGGACGCCGGAGCGGGAGCCGCTGCCGGAGAACGGCCCGCTGAAGCCGTATCTCGGCGGGTTCGGGGACCTGCGGGTGCGGCTCGACGCGGCGACGGCGTTTCCTCTTGGCGACCGGACGTGGGCGGTGGTCGGGGACGCGGAGTTCCCGTCCGGCGAACCGGCGGGGCTCGCGCCGCGGACGGTGTTGCGGACGCAGCTGGCCCGGCTGGAGGAGCACGGGCTGGTTCCGTCGATCGGGATCGAGCACGAGGTGGTTTTCCGTACGCTGGAAGGAGATCCGCTCACCGGGCACGGAGCGGACTACGCCGTCGGCGGCACCGAACGCCTCGCGCCGCTGCTGGCGGATCTGCGGTCCGCGACGGCCGGTCTCGGCGTGGAATCGGCGCGGGCGGAGTGCCATCCGGGGCAATATGAGGTCGTCCTGCGGCATCGGGACGCGCTCGCGGCCTGCGACGACGCGTTGCTGCTGCAGATGCTGACCCGGCGGGTGGCGGCCCGGCACGGTGCGCGGGCGGACTATCTGGCCGCGCCGGAAACCGGTCAGGGAAATTCCTGCCACGTCCACCTGTCACTGTCCACTTCGGATGGTCCGGCCGGGTTTCGTTTCGCGCTGGGGGCTTTTCTGGCCGGAGTGCTGCGGGACGCGAGGGCGTTGTCCGCGGTGTGGGCTCCGACCTGGAACAGCTACGTCCGGTTGCGCACCGCGCCGTTCTCGCCGCGCGAACTGCGCTGGGGGCCGGACGACCGGACCTCCTCGATCCGGTTGTGCGAGACGCCGCGCTGGGAGTTCCGCTTCGCCGGTGCGGACGCCCAGCCGCACCTCGTCGTCGCCGCGCTGCTCGCTGCGGGTACCGCTGGCCTGGCGGAACAACTGTCCCCACCGGACGCGGGCACTCTTTGCGGGCAGTTGGCGTCGTCGCCGTGGGAGGCGCTGGCGTTGCTGGAGGAAGGACGGGTCGCGGCGTTGCTGGGGGAGGACGTCGCGGCGCAACAGGCTGCTTTGCTGCGGGAGGAGGTCGACGCCGCGCTCGGCTCGGTCACCGATCTGCACCGCCGCCGGGGCGCCTTGCGCTCCTGAGGACTTGCGCTGACCGGCGGCGGTGCGCAGGCTCAGTGCCGTGAGCGAATACGAGTACGACCTCATCGTCATCGGCTCGGGCCCGGGAGGGCAGAAAGCCGCCATCGCGGCGGCGAAACTGGGGAAGAAAGTCGCCGTCGTCGACCGGCACGACATGGTCGGCGGCGTGTGCGTCAACACGGGCACCATTCCGTCCAAGACGCTGCGCGAAGCCGTGCTGTACCTGACCGGGATGAACCAGCGCGAGCTGTACGGCGCGAGCTACCGGGTGAAACAGGACATCACCATCGCGGATCTGATGGCGCGCACGCAGCACGTCATCGGCCGGGAAGTCCAGGTGGTGCGCGCGCAGCTGCTGCGCAACCACATCGATTTGATCGGCGGCGTCGGCTCATTCGCCGACCCGCACACGGTCCTGGTCGACGGCAAACACCGCGGCGACCGGCGCACGATCACCGGCGACTACATCGTGATCGCGACCGGCACCCGTCCCGCGCGCCCGGACCAGGTCGACTTCGACGCCGCGCGCGTGCTCGATTCGGACGAGATCCTGGCGATGGAGGAGATCCCGTCCTCTCTGGTCGTGGTCGGCGCGGGGGTGATCGGGATCGAGTACGCGTCGATGTTCGCCGCGCTCGGTTCGCGGGTGACCGTGGTCGAGCAGCGCGACCAGATGCTGGACTTCTGCGATCCGGAGATCGTGGAATCGCTGAAGTTCCAGCTGCGCGACCTCGGCGTCACGTTCCGGTTCGGGGAGAAGGTCGCGAACGTCGCGGTCTCCGACGACGCCACCGTGACCACCTTGGTCAGCGGCAAGCGGATCCCGGCGGACGCGGTGATGTACTCGGCTGGTCGCCAGGGCATGACCGCCGCGCTGGCGCTGGAGAACGCGGGCCTTGCCGCGGACCGGCGCGGACGGCTGGAAGTCGACGAGCATTACCGGACGTCGGTAGAGCACGTGTACGCGGTCGGCGACGTGATCGGATTCCCGGCACTGGCCGCGACGTCGATGGACCAGGGCAGGCTCGCCGCGTACCACGCGTTCGGCGAACCGGCGAACGACATCGGCGCGCTGCAGCCGATCGGGATCTACACGATCCCGGAGATTTCGTACGTCGGCGCGACCGAGGCGCAGCTGACGTCGTCTTCGGTGCCGTACGAGGTCGGCATCGCGCGGTATCGGGAGCTGGCGCGCGGCCAGATTTCCGGGGACAGCTATGGGATGTTGAAGCTGCTGGTGTCGACTGCGGACCGGAAGTTGTTGGGAGTGCACGTCTTCGGCACCGGCGCGACTGACCTCGTGCACATCGGACAGGCGGTGATGGGCTGCGGCGGGACGGTGGATTACCTGGTGGACGCGGTGTTCAACTACCCGACGCTGTCCGAGGCGTACAAGGTCGCGGCGCTGGACGCGACGAACAAGATCCGCGCGCTGGAGCGGTTCGGCGGCTGAGCTCGCGCCTCGCTCGATCGAGGGGTGTTCGAACATATGTTTGACAGTGCTTTAGAACGTGTGTTCGACTGTAGGGGTGCGTTGGGAACAGTTGCGAGCGGGGAAGGAGGAGCCGGCACTCCCCGGTCTCGGTGCCTTCGGGGATGTGGTGCGCTCGGTGCGCGCGCCGGAGTTCGGCGGCGTCACCTTTCACGAGGTGCGCGCCCGGTCGGTGCTGAACCGGGTGCCCGAATCGTCCGCGGTGCCGTTCCGGTGGTCGGTCAATCCTTATCGCGGGTGTTCGCACGCGTGCACGTACTGCCTCGAAGGCGACACGCCGGTGCTGATGGCCGACGGTCGCGCGAAGCCGATCGCCGAGCTGCGCGTGGGCGACCGGATCATGGGCACGCGCGGGCACGGGGTCGCGCGCAGGCTGGTGCCCACCGAGGTGCTCGCGCACTGGACCACGGTGCGTCCGGCGTACCGCGTCACGCTCGACGACGGCACGCGCATCGTCGCCGGACCGGACCACCGGTTCCTCAGCGCGCGCGGCTGGAAGTACGTCACCGGAAGCAAACTCGGCACCGCGCAGCGACCGCACCTGGAACCCGGCACGGAGCTGGTCGGAGCCGGCCGCTTCACCCGCACGCTGGACGACACGCTCGGCTACCGTGCCGGGTACCTGTGCGGAATGCTGCGCTCCGGCGGTTTCGCCGCGGAAGCGGACGCCGCCGCGCGAGCCCTGGCCTACCTGCCGGATTTCGGTTCCTCCGTGGGCTTCATGCGCATCCCGCGAGAACCGGACGCGCACTGGGCGCGCGGATTCCTGGCCGGACTTTTCGACCTCGCGGGTGGCTACCGGCGCGGCACGCTCTCCATCGCGCACGACGAGAACGAAGTCGTGGACATGCTGTTCGCCGCACTGGACCGGTTCTCGTTCAGCTACGACACCGTCGGCCACCGCCAGCACCCCGGCCGCAGGCAAGCCCGGCTCACCGGCGGCACCGGCGAGGTGCTGCGGTTCCTGCACCTGGTCGACCCGGCCGTCGCATGGAAACGCTCGCTGGACGGCACCGTGATCGGCGGCGTGCGGCGCACCGTGACGAGCATCGCGCCGCTGGGGCTGGAGCTGCCGCTGTTCGACATCACGACGGGCACCGGCGATTTCCTCGCCGACGGGATGGTGTCGCACAACTGCTTCGCCCGGAATACCCACACGTACCTGGATTTCGACGCCGGCCGGGACTTCGACACGCAGGTCGTGGTGAAGGTCAACGCCCCGGAAGTGCTTGCCGCGCAACTGAACCGGCCGAGCTGGCAACGGGAACCGGTCGCGATGGGCACGAACACCGATCCGTACCAGCGCGTCGAAGGCCGCTACCGCTTGATGCCGGGAATCATCCGCGCTCTCGCGGATTCCGGGACGCCGCTGTCGATTCTCACCAAGGGCACCATGCTGAGCCGGGATCTGCCGCTGCTGGAGTCGGCGGGAAAGGACGTCCCGGTGCACCTGGCGGTGTCGCTGGCCCTGCTCGACGGCGACCTGCAACGCCGGCTGGAACCCGGGACCCCGACCCCGCGAGCAAGGCTGGATCTGATCCGCAAGGCCGCCGCGGCGGGCCTGCCGTGCTCGGTGATGGTCGCGCCGGTGCTGCCGTACCTGACGGATTCGCCCGAGGCCTTGGACCCGCTCTTCGCCCAGCTGGCCGAGGCGGGCGCGACCAGGGTGACAGTGCTGCCGCTGCACCTGCGGCCGGGCGCGCAGGAGTGGTTTGCCGCGTGGCTGAAACGGGAGTACCCGGAACTGGTGCCGCGATACCGCCGCCTGTACGCGAAGGGAAGCTACGTCGACCGCGGCTACCGAGAACGACTGGCCACGGTGGTAGCCCCACTGCTGCGACGGCATGGCCTGGATCCGAGGGCTCCCCGAGCGCACGCGGAAACCCGGCCGGAAGCGGATTTCTCCAGGGAGACCGGAGCCGCAGTGGCAGAACCTGAAGTGCCGGAACAACGCGCGGAGGAGGCGGAACAGTTGCGGCTGCTGTGACCCTGCGTGGTCCGGCGTGGTCCGGCGAGCCGAACCGGGCGAGACTGCTTCGGGAGCTGGGAGCTGGGAGCTGGGAGCTGGGAGCTGGGAGCTGGGAGCTGGGAGCTGGGAGCTGGGAGCTGGGAGCTGGGAGCCGGGAAGCGCGGAACGGGAGTCGAGGAACGGGAACCGAGAAGCGCGGAACGGGAAGCCGGGTACGGAAGGCAGGAGCCGCGGAACGGGGAGTCGGGGAACGGGAGCCGAGAATCGCGGGGCCGGGAACCAGGCGGCCGCCGCGGTCGAGCGCGGCGAGAACCGGCCCCGCCGCCATGCCCTGACGGCAACCTGGCGGCGCGGACGAACCGGCACCCGCGTGACGGTCCACAGCCCGGCAGTCCACGCGGCGAAGCGGCGGACCAGCCGAACCCGATGTTCGGCGCGGGGCGGGCGGGCCCGGGGGCCGCCCGCCCCGCACGTCGCCCCGCACGTCGCCCCGCACGTCGCCCCGCACGTCGCCCCGCACGTCGCCCCGCACGTCGCCCCGCACGTCGCCCGGCACGTCGCCCGGCACGTCGCCCCGCCCGCCTGCCCAGCCCGCCTGCCCAGCCCATCGCGGCGACCCGCACCCATCCCCTCCCCGGCGGCGGTACCTCCCGCCCCCAGCCGACCCGTGCCCGGAACCGAGCCCGACAAGCCAGCCCACCCGCGCCCGCCAGCACTCCGCCCCGGAACCCGCCACCCCAGCCAGGCCCGAGCCAAACCTGCCCGCACCCCCGGGCGCCGGGTTCGTTAGCCTCTGTATCCGGCGAAATGCGCGTTCGGCCGAACGCGCCCGCCGCCGCACCGAACCTCGTGGACCTAGGGAGAGCAGTCGCAGTGCTCCGCACTCATCAAGCCGGCACTCTGCGTGCCGGGCAGGCCGGTCAGACCGTCACCCTCACCGGCTGGGTGGCGCGGCGGCGCGATCACGGCGGAGTCATCTTCATCGACCTCCGGGACGCCAGCGGCGTCGCGCAGGTCGTGTTCCGCGAGGGCGAGATGGCCGAGCGCGCGCACGCGCTGCGCTCCGAATTCTGCGTGAAGGTCGTCGGCGAGGTGTCGAAGCGGCCCGAGGGCAACGCGAACCCGGACATCGCCACCGGCGAGATCGAGGTCCTCGCGACCGAGCTGGAAGTGCTGTCCGAGGCCGCTCCGCTGCCGTTCCCGATCGACGACCGGGTCGACGTCGGCGAGGAGGTCCGGCTCAAGTACCGCTACCTCGACCTGCGCCGCAGCGGTCCGGCGGCGGCGATCCGGCTGCGCAGCGAGGTCAGCCGCACTGCGCGCGAGGTGCTGCACGCGCAGGACTTCGTCGAGATCGAGACGCCGACGATGACCCGCTCCACCCCGGAAGGCGCCCGCGACTTCCTCGTGCCCGCGCGGCTCAAGCCCGGCTCCTGGTACGCGCTCCCGCAGTCGCCGCAGCTGTTCAAGCAGCTGCTCATGGTCGGCGGCATGGAACGCTACTTCCAGATCGCCCGCTGCTACCGCGACGAGGACTTCCGCGCCGACCGGCAGCCCGAGTTCACGCAGCTCGACATCGAGATGAGCTTCGTCGAACAGGACGACGTGATCGCGGTCGGCGAAGCCATCGTTAAGGCGCTCTGGAAGCTGATCGGCCACGAGATCGCCACCCCGATCCCGCGGATCACCTACCGCGAGGCGATGGCCAAGTACGGCTCCGACAAGCCGGACCTGCGCTTCGATCTCGAGATCACCGAACTCACCGACTTCTTCTCCGACACGCCGTTCCGCGTGTTCCAGGCTCCGTACGTCGGCGCGGTCGTCATGGCGGGCGGCGCCTCGCAGCCGCGCCGTCAGCTCGACGCCTGGCAGGAGTGGGCGAAGCAGCGCGGCGCCAAAGGCCTGGCGTACGTCCTGGTCAACGAGGACGGCACGCTCGGCGGCCCGGTCGCCAAGAACCTGTCCGAGACCGAGCGCGCGAACGTCGCGGAAGCCGCGGGCGCGAAGCCCGGCGACTGCATTTTCTTCGCCGCGGGCAAGGTTTCCGCCGCGCAGCCGCTGCTCGGCGCCGCGCGCGACGAGATCGGCCGCCGGCTCGGCCTGATCGACGAGGACGCCTGGTCGTTCGTGTGGGTCGTGGACGCGCCGCTGTTCGCGCCGGTCGAGGACATCGGCGACGACGTCGCGGTCGGCTCCGGCAAGTGGACCGCCGTGCACCACGCGTTCACCTCGCCGACCCCGGAGTGGATCGACAAGTTCGAGCAGGACCCGGGCAACGCGCTCGCCTACGCCTACGACCTCGTCTGCAACGGCAACGAGATCGGCGGCGGCTCGATCCGTATCCACCGCGAGGACGTCCAGAAGCGCGTGTTCGCGCTGATGGGCCTCGGCGAGGAGGAAGCGCAGGAGAAGTTCGGCTTCCTGCTCGAAGCGTTCCAGTTCGGCGCGCCCCCGCACGGCGGCATCGCGTTCGGCTGGGACCGCATCGTGATGCTGCTGGCCAAGGCCGATTCGCTGCGCGACGTGATCGCGTTCCCGAAGACCGGCGGCGGCTACGACCCGCTCACCGCCGCGCCCGCGCCGATCACCGCGCAGCAGCGGAAGGAAGCCGGGATCGACGCGAAACCAGCTGTCCCGCAAAGCAAATCGGCTGCCGCACAGGAGAAGTAGTGGCCACGCGCGGCGGGTCCGTCGAGGGCGGCTCGCGGGGCGGGGTGGGATAGGTGCTGCACCTGAGGGCGATCTGCCCGCCGGAGCGCACTGACGAGGCGCTGGAGCTGCTGCGCACCCACCCGGGCGCGGCGCACCTGATCGTGCACCGCGGGGCGTCCGTCTCGCCGGAGGGCGACCTCATCGAGGCGGACGTCGCGCGGGAGGCGGCGGACGAAATCGTCGACGCGCTCTGCACGCTCGGTCTCGACCGCAGCGGCGGCATCACCATGGAATCGCTGGACACCGCGCTTTCCGACGCCGCCGACGCGGCCGAGGAAGCCGCTCCCGGCGAAGGCGCGGACGCGGTCGTGTGGCAGGAACTGCTGGGCCGCACCGGCGAGGAATCGCGGTGGAACGCCACGTTCCAGGCGTTCCTCGCCATCGCGTGCCTGCTGGCCGCGGTCGGCGTGCTCACCGACTCGTCGGTCACGATCGTCGGCGCGATGGTGGTCGGACCGGAGTTCGGCCCGCTCGCCGCGATCGCGGTCGGCATGGTGCTGGGCCGCTGGGACCTGGTGCGGCGGGCCGGGGTCGCGCTGGCGGCCGGGTTCCCGGTGTCGATGGCGATCACGTTGCTCGGCGTCCTGCTCGGCAGTTCGGTCGGCCTCTTCGATCCGCACGCGATCGTCAACAACCATCAGGTCGATTTCGTGTATCAAGTCGGGCCGGCGTCGTTCGTGGTGGCATTGCTCGCCGGGGCGGCCGGAATGCTCGCGATGACGTCGGCGAAATCGGCCGCGCTGGTCGGCGTGTTCATTTCGGTGACGACCGTGCCCGCGGCGGGTTACGCAATGGTGGCGGCGGTCGCCGGACGGTGGGACCGGGCCGGTTTTTCGGTGCTGCAGCTGCTGGTCAACCTCTTCGGAATCGTTCTTGCTGCGGCCATTGTGCTGATAGTTCGCCGACGCAAGCAACGTTCCGCCGCGTTGTCGCGTCCGCTTTCCCGTGGGTGATTCCGGGCGTGTCCCGGCGCCCGGAACGTTGTGGTCATGGTTGCTCAGTCACGAGTAGGGTCGGTGACAATGACAGTCGACACCTCCTCCGCCGGCGACGCTGGAGTCCGGGCGGAAGCCGGGGAACTCGCAGTCGCCGCGGCCGTCGCGGCGGGCGAGGCGGTGCTCACGCGCCGGTTCGGGAGCGCGATCACGCTGGTCTCGCCCGAGCACCTCTCCGGAAGCGGCCCGGCAACGGTCGTCCGGGCCCGGGTCGTGTCCTCCTCGTTCGCGCTGCCGCGCACCCTGGTGGTCAAGCACTATCCGGACCCGCCGGAACCCGGCCGGGTCGACCCGTTCGCCCAGGAGGCCGTGAGCTACCAGCTGTTCACCGCACTGGCTCCGGACGAGCGAATGTGCCCGGAACTCCTGGCCCACGACGGCGGCGACCGCGTGCTGGTGATCGAAGACCTGGGCCGCGCGCCCACCCTGCAGGACAAGCTGACCGCCCGCGACTCCCGGGCAGCCGAGCGAGCCCTGCTGTCCTGGGCCCGCTCGCTGGGCCGCCTGCACGCCAGCACCGCCAGCCGCGAAGCCGATTTCAACGCCCTGCTCCGCCGCCTGGGCGGCCCGGTGCGAACCGACGACGACGGCTTGGCAGGCGTGGCCGACGACGTCGAAGAACTCCTCTCCGAGCTGCTGGACGTGCCCGTCCCCGAACCCGTGCGCGACCGCGTCGCCGAAGCCGTCGCCCAAGCCAGGTCGGCGGCCTTCCGAGCGTTCAGCCCGGTCGAACTGGCCCCGGAAAACAACCTGGTCACCGGCGCGGGAGTCCGCTTCCTGGACTTCGAACGCGGCCGGGTCCGCACCGCACTGGTCGACGCCTCGTGCCTGCGCCTGCCGTTCGTGTCGGACCCGCGCGCGATGGCGCTCCCCGCAGGCATGAGCGAAGCGATGATCGCCGCCTGGCGAGCCGAAATCGTCGACGTCTGGCCCTCCTTCGCCGACGACGTCGAACTGGCGAAACAGCTCACCATCAGCGAAATGCTGCAAGTCTGGCAAATCACCCGGGACCTGCTCCCGAAACTGAACCTGAGCAGGCACGCCACCCCGGTCAGCCGCGAGGCCGCCCTGGTCACGTGGTGGCGCGAACTGGCGAGGCACGCAGGCTACTCGCGCCTGACCGAAGTCGCCGAACACTCCACAAGAGTCGCCGCAGCCCTAGCCGCCCGCCTGGGCCCGCACGCCGACCTGGCCTTCTACCCAGCCTTCCGCTGACCCACCCAGGAGGCCCGTGAGGGCCACCTGCACGGACCTCCGCCACCGCCCCGATGCGGGCCCTACCGCAGCATTGGGGCGCTAGCCCCATCACACTCCCCAAAACCGCCGCCGCCGCACCAAAACAGCGAGGCACCCAGCCCTCCCCCCAACCCCGATACGAAGCCTCCCTGCGGTCTGTGGGTGCTTGTCAAGGCATCTTTCCCGCCTTGACAAGCACCCACAGACCGTCAGCACAATCGAGCTTCGGGGTGCCCCACGCAACCCATCAAGAGCAATGTCGCCGCCAGGCGACGAGCCGAACCCCCGCACCCCCAGACCACGAAGTACCCGAAGTTCCCACCTCCGTCCATGCCGCGTTACCTCCCCATCACCAGCGGTGAGCCTCCATACCGGATGGTCTAGCCCGTGACCGTGATCAGCGTCGGAGTCACCCCAGAACCAACCCCCGCCCACCCCGAAACCCACCCCCCAACCCACCCCGAAAAACCCCCTCGCCGAGCAGCCCGCCTGGCAGTCCTGGGCGACTCCACCGCCGTCGGCCTGGGCGACCCCCTCCCCAACCGAGCCGGATGGCGCGGCGTGGGCCCGCTGGTCGCGGAAGCCCTGGGCGTCGAAAAAACCGGCTACCTGAACCCGTCCTTCACCGGTGCCCGCATGGCCTGCGTCCGCACCGAACAACTCCCGCTGGCAATCGCCCACCGTCCGGACATCGCCCTGGTCGTAGTAGGGATGAACGACACCCTCCGCCCGGACTTCAACCCGGACAACGTCGCCGCGGACCTCACCGTCATCGTCCGTGAACTCACCGCACTGGGCACCACCGTCCTCCCCGTGCGTTTCCACGACCACAGCAAGGTCTTCCGCCTCCCACCGTCGCTGAAGCGAGCCCTGAGCGCCCGCGTCACAGAACTGAACGAGGCAATCGACCGAGTTGCCGAGGCAGAAGGCATCACCTGCCTGAACCTGGACACCCTCCCCGGTGCCTACGACCTCACCGTCTGGAGCGTCGACCGCCTGCACCCGTCCGAATTGGGCCACCGCATGCTCGCCCAAGGCTTCACCACTCTTGCCGCAGCAGCGGGTTTCGAGGTGCCGCAACCGGTGAGCCTCACCTGCTCCGGCGGCGTCGAACCAAGCGCAGCCGCCCATTTCGGCTGGCTGGTGGCCAAAGGCGTGCCCTGGCTCTGGCGACGCGGACGCGAGTTCCTGCCCTACGCCGCGGTCATCATGTGGCGTTCGTTCCGCGAGCGCGTGGGCTGAAGACCCGCAACGCTTCCGCATCCGACGCCGGATTCCGTAGGTAATCGTCGTTCCAGCCCTGGATTCCTGGATACTCCGAGGTTTCCGCCAACGTCCGGCACGCCGCCTCGACGTCGTAAGCAGTGCGCCGCAGTTCGACCCCGGGGCCGAGCCGCGCCCAGTGCGCACCTGTTGTGCCGTAAGGCATCCCGACGCTTCCGGGGTTCACGATCCGGCACCGGTCGGCCAATCGCAGGAACGGCATGTGGGTATGCCCGCACACCACCGTTTCCGCCGTGACGCCGTCCAGGACTTCCGCCCAGCGCGACAACGGGCTGTCCACGAGCGCGACCTCTTCGTCGTCGCGCGGAGTGGCGTGGCAGAACAGCACTTCGCCGAGGCCGTCGACTTCCAGGGTCACCGTCAGCGGCAACCCGTCGAGCAGCGCCACCTGGTCCGGCCGCAGCTGTGCGGCCGCCCACGGGGCGATCGGATCCGGGATCTTCGTCGTGCCGCCGCCGGCGAGCGCGACGAGTTCGCGGTCGGCGTTGCCGCGCACCCACACCGCGTGGTCGCCGAGCGAAACGAGCCGGTCGAGCGTGTGCCGGGGCAGCGGTCCGGCGGCGTGGTCGCCGCACAGGACCACCAGGTCGGCGGCTTGCACGTCGGGTTCGGCGAGGACCGCGTCGAGCGCGGGCAGCACGCCGTGGATGTCGGACAGCACCGCGACCGAGGAGACCATCGCCCCAGTCTGCCCCTCCGGAGGCGCAGCGGGGCCGGGCGAGCGTGGATTGTCGGGGTGGTCGGATACCGTCGTCGGTGTGGCACAGGACGAACTTTTCACGGTGAACCCCGACGTGGGGCCGCCGCCGGAACCCTCCGGAGCGAACCAGGCCGAACCGCAGGCCGACCCGGCGACGTCGCCGCTCGCGGTCCGGATGCGGCCGCGCACGCTCGACGAGGTGGTCGGCCAGCAGCACCTGCTGCGGGAAGGGGCTCCGCTGCGCCGGCTGGTCGAGGGGGCCGCCCCGGCGTCCGTGCTGCTCTACGGCCCGCCCGGCACCGGCAAGACCACGCTGGCGAACCTGGTGTCGATCGCCACCGGACGCCGGTTCGTCGCGATGTCCGCGCTCTCGGCGGGCGTCAAGGAGGTGCGCGGCGTCATCGAGGAGGCGCGGCGGCGCCGGCAGTACAACACCGAGAACACCGTGCTGTTCATCGACGAGGTGCACCGGTTCTCGAAAACCCAGCAGGACGCGCTGCTCGGCGCGGTCGAGGACCGGACGGTGCTGCTGGTGGCGGCGACCACGGAGAACCCGTCGTTCTCGGTCGTGTCGCCGCTGTTGTCGCGGTCCTTGGTGCTGCAACTGCGGCCGCTCACCGACGACGACATCGTCGCGGTGCTGGAGCGCGCGCTGACCGACGAGCGCGGGCTCGGCGGTGCGCTCACCTTGACCGACGATGCGCGGGCGCACCTCGTGCGGCTCGCCGGCGGCGACGCGCGTCGTGCGCTCACGGCGTTGGAAGCGGCCGCGGACGCCGCGTCCGCCACGGAGAACAAGACGATCGACCTGGCCGTAGTCGAGTCCACTGTGGACAAAGCGGCGGTGCGCTACGACCGCGACGGCGACCAGCACTACGACGTGATCAGCGCGTTCATCAAATCGATCCGCGGCTCGGACGTCGACGCGGCGTTGCACTACCTGGCACGGATGATCGAGGCGGGGGAGGACCCCCGGTTCCTCGCGCGGCGGCTGGTGGTGCACGCGAGCGAGGACGTCGGGCTGGCGGATCCGACCGCGTTGCAGGCCGCGGTGGCGGCGGCGCACGCGGTGCAGTTCATCGGGATGCCGGAGGGGCGGCTCGCGCTGGCGCAGGCGACGATCCACCTGGCTACCGCGCCCAAGTCGAACGCGGTCGTGACGGCGATCGACACGGCGTTGAGCGACGTCCGGTCGGGGAAGATCGGGACTGTGCCGCCGCATCTGCGCGACGGGCACTACGCGGGGGCCAAGCAGCTGGGCAACGCCCAGGGATACCGGTACCCGCACAACGTGCCGGAGGGGGTGCTGGCCCAGCAGTATCCGCCGGACGAGCTGGTGGGGCGGGATTATTACGAGCCCACCCAGCGCGGCGGGGAGCGGACGCTGGCGGAGCGGGTGCCCCGGCTGCGGCGGACGATTCGCGGGGAGCGGCAGGGGTGAGCGGGCCGGGCGGCGTGAAGGTCGCCACTTTGCCGCCGGTCCGGGTTTAGCCGGGAACATCCGGGTCGGCCGCGGGTTGCTCCTTCTCGAGGAGAGGGGGCGGCGATGACGTTGCTGACCGTCTGGCCTGACGATCAGCCTGGGCATGTGGTGCTGCGGACTGAGGATTTCGGGGCGATTGTCGCGGAGCTGCGGCGGGTGGGGGCTGGGTTCGCTCGGTGGCCCCTGCTTGACGGCTCCGACGAGGATTGGCTGGCTCGGTATCGGGAGGTGCTTGACGCTCGGGTCGGCGGGGATTGTTCGGTGGAGGTTGCTGCGGGGGAGCCTTCGCTGGTGGAGCGTCGGTGGGGTGGGGTCGAGGAGCGGTTCTTCGTTCAGGGGGCCGCGGTTTGGTATCTGCATGCCGGGCGGGAGGTGCATGCGGTGTTGTGCGAGCCGGGGGATGTGCTGACGGTTCCGGCCGGGGTTTCGCATTGGCACGACGGCGGGCTGCGGGCGGGGTATGTGACTGTTCGGGTTCGGCGGGGTGGCGGGGGGTGCCGGGGCGGGGTGGTGCGGGCGGTGGAGCCGGGGGAGTTTCCTGGGTTTGAGGAGTTGGTTGCTGGGCGGGGTGGCGGGGCGGTGTTGAGTGGGTGAGGTCCTTGGGACGGCTCGTCGCCCTGGCGGGCGACATTGCGCCGCCATTGGTTGCGTGGGGCACCCCGAAGCTTGATTGTGCTGACGGTTCGGGGGTGCTTGTCAAGGCGGGAAAGATGCCTTGACAAGCACCCCCGAACCGCAGGGAGGCTTCGTATCGGGGTGTGGGGGAGGGGCTGGGCGCCTCGCTTTTTGGGTGCAGCGGTTGCGGTTAGTCGGGGGAGGGGTGGGTGCAGCGGTGCGGTTTTAGGGCTGTGAGGGGGGACCTGAGGGGACTCTGGGGGCCGTGAAGGTGGTCCTCACGGGATGGCGCCGGTTCCGGGAGTGGGGCAGGTGCGGTGCGGGCGCTGAGGCTGCCGATTCCCGTGGTGGGCGGCACGATGGCCGGATGACCACTGTCGCATTTCTTGGCACCGGAATCATGGGCCGTCCGATGGCTGCCAATCTTGCTCGCGCTGGGGTGAGCGTGCGGGCTTGGAACCGTACTCGGGCCAAGGCTGAGTCGCTTGTTTCCGAGGGCGTCACCGTGGTGGGGTCGCCCGGCGAAGCGGTGGAGGGGGCCGATTTTCTCGTTACCATGCTCGCGGACGGGCCTGCGGTCGAGGAGGTTTTTCGCGGGCTTTCGCTTGAAGCGGGGACGATTTGGCTGCAGACCAGCACCGTCGGCGTCGAGTGGGTGGATCGGCTCGCGGAGGCGGCCGTCGCGGCCGGGGTGCCGTTTGTCGATTGTCCGGTGATGGGGACGAAGGGGCCTGCCGAACAAGGGCAGCTTCAGGTGCTCGCGGCTGGGCCGGACAACGTGCGCGACAGTGCGGCTCCGGTGTTCGACGCGATCGGGTCCACGACTCGCTGGCTCGGCACTGAACCCGGCACGGCGACGCGGCTCAAGCTGGTGATGAACGCTTGGATTCTCGCGCTCACCAACGGTACCGGGGAGAGTCTCGCCCTCGCGAAGGTTCTCGGGGTCGATCCGCAGTTGTTCTTCGACGTCATGAGCGGCACTGGGTTCGACGTGCCTTACGCGCGAGCGAAGGGTCCCATGATGCTGTCCGGCGAGTACCCGGCCAGCTTCCCGGCGTCGCTCGCGGCCAAGGACGCGCGGCTTGTCGTCGAGGCGGCGGGGGAGGCGATCGACGTCGGCGGGGCGGCGGCCGCGTTGGCCCATCTGGAAGCCGCGGTCGAGGCGGGGCACGGCGAGGACGACATGGCGGCGGTGTACGAGGGGATCGTCAAGCGTTGAGCAGCGACGCGACCCGGTCGACGCCGATGCCGGAGATGAGCAGGCGTTCCTTCGCGTTTCCCAGCAGCCGTGCGGTCCACGGGGTGAAGCCGCCGTCGCCGACGGGGGCCAGTCCGGTGCCGAAGTCGGCGGTGACGGTGAAGCAGAGGCCTGAGTAGTAATCGCGGCCGACGGCGCGGTCTGGGGCGTCCGAGACGGCGACGTCGGGTAACGCGGCTCGCACCGAGGCGGCGAAATCGGCGAACCGACTGTCCAATGTGGTCACTTCGAAGCCCGCGGAGCTTGCGCCGGCGGCGCGGACGGCGGTGGTGAGCAGGCGCGCGTGCTCGATCAGGTGTTCACGTTCGAAGGCCAGGTTGCCTCGGTCGCGACCGGCGGTGACGGCGGCGAAGAGGGAGAAGTGCGCGAAGAGCCCGGGGGCCGGAGGCTGGGCTCGGACGACGCGTTGCACGGTGGCGAGACGCACCGGCGAGGAACCGGTGCGGCGGACCGCGGCTTCCAGTGCGAGTCCGTTGGTCGGGTCCGCGGCGACTTCCGTGCCGCGGCCGGTCGGGACGACTCGGTGCTGGGCTAGTCCGGCCACGGCGGAATGCGTGCCGAGCGGGGTCACCGGGGAGAGGGTCACCCGTTCGAATTCCGGCGGCGCGGCGGAAAGCAGAGCGTCTTCGGCGCGCCGCAAGACCTCGAACGGCAGGGGCGCGGGGGTGGTGAACCGGTCTTCGCGGTAGCGGCGCAGGACGTCCGGTCCGCGCAGTTTCGCGGCCCGGCGGCGGGCGACTTCCAGTTGCAGCGTCGTCAGGTCCGCGCCGGGAAGGCCGGCGAGCACGTCGGCGGCGGCGCCGCCCGGCCCGGCCAGCACGCGGGGAAGCGGGCCGCGTCCGTTCGAGGAGTCCATGGGCTGTAGGAGACCAGCCCCGGCGCGCCTTCGCGAACGGTTTTCCGCGAACGGCGACTGCGCTGGGTGACCGCTGCGGCGGGGGGTCCCCGCCGAGAAGCGCCGCAGGCGGTAACCTCACACCACCTAAGACCCCGCACCACCCGAGGAGGGCCCGTGTCGGCAGGGCAGATCGCCGCGCTGATCGCCGCAGGAGCTTTCGTACTGCTGGTCTTGCTGCTGGCGATCCCGCTGCTCAAGCTCGGCCGCACGCTGGACGAGGCGACGATCGCGATCCGCAAGGCGCACGAGAACAGCGACCCGATCCTGATCGGGGCCAACGAGACGATCACGCACGTCAACTCGCAGCTCGAGCGGGTCGACGGGATCACCGCGAACGCACAGGCGGTGAGCGGCAACGTGTCCGCGCTCTCGTCGGTGTTCACCGCGACGCTCGGCGGCCCGCTGGTGAAGACCGCCGCGCTGTCCTACGGGCTCAGCAAGGCCATCCGCGCGCGCCGCAAGAAGCAGGAAGCGAAGGCCTCCAAGGCGCAGCGCCCGGCCCGCCGGGGGAAGAAGTGAAGCGGCTGTTCTGGCTCGGGGTCGGGGTCGTCGCCGGGGTCGCGCTGAGCCGCAAGGCGAGCGAAACCGCTCGCCAGGCCACGCCGGCCGGGCTAGCATCGAACTTGGGCGACGCCGTGCGGGAACTCGCGGGCGCCGTCGGTTCGTTTGGCGCCGAGGTGCGCGCCGGGATGAACGAACGGGAACAGGAGCTGCACGACATGGTCGAGGAGCGGACCGCCGCCGTCGCGCCGCCTGCGGGCGCGGGCAGGCACGCGGCACGTCGCCCCGCCCGGCGAGCTCGCCGGGCGGAGGGCTGATCTCCGCGCGCCTTCCGCCGCCTCCGACCCCCTGTTTCCTTTTCCCGGCCGAAGCCGGGTCTTCAGCACAAGGACTTCACCCGTGGACACACACGAGATCACTGACCGTTTCCTGCGCCACTTCGAAAGCCGCGGCCACACGCGCGTGCCGAGTGCCCCGCTGATCCTCGACGACCCGAACCTGCTGTTCGTCAACGCGGGCATGGTCCAGTTCAAGCCGTACTTCCTCGGCGAGGCCCCGCCGCCGTACCCGCGCGCGACCTCGGTGCAGAAGTGCGTGCGCACGCCGGACATCGACGAGGTCGGCAAGACCACCCGGCACAACACGTTCTTCCAGATGGCGGGCAACTTCTCGTTCGGCGACTACTTCAAGGAAGGCGCGATCGAGAACGCCTGGGAGCTGATCACCAAGTCTCAGGACGACGGCGGCTTCGGCCTCGACCCGGACCGGATCTGGGCGACCGTCTACGAGAAGGACAGCGAGGCGGCCGGGCTGTGGCGCAAGCTCACCGGCCTGCCCAGCGACCGGATCCAGGTCCGCGACGGCAAGGACAACTACTGGGACATGGGCGTGCCCGGTCCCGGCGGCCCGTGCTCGGAGATCTACTACGACCGCGGCCCCGCGTACGGCCGCGAGGGCGGCCCGGTCGCCGACGAGGACCGCTACATCGAGATCTGGAACCTCGTCTTCATGCAGGACGTCCGCGGCGACCTGAGCCCCAAGGCGGGCCACCCGCCGATCGGCGAGCTGCCGAAGAAGAACATCGACACCGGCATGGGCGTCGAGCGCGTCGCGACGATCCTGCAGGGCGTCGAGAACGTGTACGAGACCGACCTGGTGCGCCCGGTGATCGGCCGCGCCGAGGAGTTCTCCGGCCGCCGCTACGGCGCCAACCACGCCGACGACGTGCGCTTCCGCGTCATCGCCGACCACGCGCGCACCGGCGTGCTGCTGATCGGCGACGGCGTCACCCCGGGCAACGACGGCCGCGGCTACGTGCTGCGCCGGCTGCTGCGCCGCATCGTCCGCTCCACGCGCCTGCTGGGCGTGCAGGAGCCGGTGCTGCAGGAGTTCGCGAAGGTCGTCAGCCAGACCATGGGCCCGACCTACCCGGAGCTGGTCAGCGGCTTCGACCGGATCTCCGAGGTCGTGCGCGTCGAGGAGGAGGCGTTCCTCGCCACCCTCACCAGCGGTTCGCGCATCTTCGACCTGGCCGCGGCCGAGACGAAGAAGGGCGGCGGCGACGTGCTCGCCGGCGACAAGGCGTTCCAGCTGCACGACACCTACGGCTTCCCGATCGACCTGACGCTGGAGATGGCGGCCGAACAGGGCCTGACCGTAGACGAGGCGGGCTTCCGCACGCTCATGGAGGAGCAGCGCAAGCGTGCCAAGGCGGACGCGGCGGCGCGCAAGAGCGGCCACGGCGACCTGTCCGAGTACCGCAAGGTGCTGGAGCAGCACGGCGAGACCGAATTCCTCGGCTACACCGAGCTGCAGGCGGACGCGAAGGTCGTCGGCCTGCTCGAGGACGGCCTGCCGGTGCGCAGCGTCGGCGCGGGCCGCAAGGCCGAGCTGGTGCTCGACCGCACCCCGTTCTACGCCGAGAGCGGCGGGCAGATCGCCGACACCGGCGTGCTGGTCGGCGACGGCGTCGAGCTGAAGGTGCTCGACGTGCAGAAGATCGTGCCGGGCCTGTTCGTGCACCGCGTCGAGGTGACCCAGGGCGAGGTGGGCATCGACACCCGGCTCACCGGATCGGTGGACGCGAACCGCCGTCTTTCGATCGAGCGCTCGCACTCGGCGACGCACCTGGTGCATGCGGCCGTTCGCGGCGCGTACGGCAAGCGCGCGGCGCAGGCCGGTTCGCTCAACGCGCCGGGCCGGATGCGGTTCGACTTCACCACGCCGGGCGCGGTGTCGACCGACATCCTCACCGAGGTCGAGCAGGAAGTGAACGACTACCTGCAGACCGACGTCGAGGTGCAGAGCTACACCACGACCAAGGACAAGGCGCTCGAACTGGGCGCGGTCGCGCTGTTCGGCGAGAAGTACGGCAACGACGTCCGCGTCGTCGACATGGGCGAGTACTCGCGCGAGCTGTGCGGCGGCACGCACGTCGGCCGGATCGGCCAGCTGGGACTGGTCAAGCTGGTGTCGGACGCGTCGGTCGGCTCCGGCGTGCACCGCGTCGAGGCGCTGGTCGGGCCGGACGCGCTCAAGCACGTCCGCAAGGAGCAGCTGCTCGTGTCGCAGCTGGCGAACACGTTCAAGGTGCCGTCCGACGAACTGCCCGGCCGGATCGAGGACGTGCTGACCCGGCTGAAGAACGCCGAGAAGGAGATCGAGCAGCTGCGCACGAAGCAGGTGCTCGGCTCGGCCGGCGCGCTGGCGGACAAGGCGCAGGACGTCAACGGCGTCTCGGTGGTCGCCGAGGTCGTGCCGGACGTCGACGGCAACGGCCTGCGCGCGCTCGCCTCCGACATCCGCGGCCGCCTCGGCGACCGCGCCGGCGTCGTGGCGCTGTTCGCGCCCTCGGGGGAGAAGGTGGCCTTCGTGGTCGCCACGACTTCCGCGGCGCGCGACAAGGGCATCGCGGCGGGCAAGCTCGTCCCGTCGTTCGCCGAGGCGATCGGCGGACGCGGCGGCGGCAAGCCGGACATGGCCCAGGGCGGCGGCAGCAACCCGGCGGGCGCGGAGCAGGCCGTGACGGCGCTGCGCGCGGCGGTCGCGAACGTTGGCCGCTAATCCCCGGAGAGGCCCGGATCGGCCCGGCGAGTCCGATCCGGGACGGGGCAGGCGGCTCGCGGTCGATGTCGGGTCTGTCCGGGTGGGCGTCGCGCTGAGCGATCCCGCCCCCGTCCTCGCGAGCCCGCTCGTTACCCTCTCCCGTGATGCGAAGGACGACAGCGATCTGGACCGGCTTGCCGACCTCGTCACCGAACACGAGGTGGTCGAGGTGATCGTGGGCTTGCCGAGGACGCTGGCGAACCGGCAGGGCGCGGCCGCGGACCTCGCGCTCGCGTATGCGGAGAAGCTCGCCGGGCGCGTGGGGGACGTGCCCGTGCGGCTGGCGGACGAGCGGTTGACGACGGTCACCGCGTCGCGAATGCTGTCCCAGCGGGGGGTCAAGGGACGCAAGCAGCGCGCCGTGGTGGACCAGGCAGCGGCAGTCGAGATCCTGCAAGCCTGGCTCGACGCCGCCGCCGCGCACCGCGCCCGGAAAGGCGACTCATGACCGACCCCCGCGGCCCCGGCAACCCGGGCGGCCGCCGTCGGCTGCGCGATCCCGGCAACCCGGAGATGCCGGAGCCCGCACCGGGTTCCGAAGCTCCGGCGGGACGGCGCAGGCGACGCGAGCCTGAAGACGAAGCACCTCCTCGCCGTGCGGCCGAGGGCATGCCGCCCGGCGAACGACGACGTCCGCCGCGTCCTCCCGCCGCGGAAGGACGTCGGCGCGCGCCCGAGGGAGCGCCCCGTCCGGCTGACGAAGCGCCCCGTCGCGTCGCACCGGACGCGGCGCCTCCGGCCGAACCGCCTCGTCGCCCGGCCGCCGATGCACCGCCAGCCCGGCGCCGTCGTCCGGTCGCGCCGCAAGAGCGGCCGAAGCGGTCGACGGAGAACTGGGACCTGCCGCCGCACGCGGCCGACGACCTTCCGCGCGCTCGGCCGCGCCGCATAACGCCAGGCGAGGCGCCGGTGGCCGGGGACGAAGTCCCGGATGTCGAGCCGCCAGCCGGTCGGCGCCGTCGCCGCGAAGACGTTCCGCCGGTGGACGCCGAACCTCCGGCCGGCCGCCGCCGTCTCGAAGACGCACCGCCGCCGAGCGAGCCGCCCGCCGGCCGTCGCCGCCAGCGCGAGGACATTCCGCCTCCCGTCGACGTCGAGCCGCCGTCCGGCCGTCGTCGCCGGGAGGACGTCGAGCTGCCGGCGGAAGCTGCCGCGCCGGGCCGCCGCCGGGCGCCGGAAATGCCGCCGCCCCCGGTCCGGCGCGCTCCCGCGCCGCCGCCGGACGGCTCCATGCCGCCGGATCCGCGGTTCGCCGAGGCCTCGATGCCGCGCGATCCCCGGTTCGCGGACGCGTCGATGCCGCCGGATCCGCGGTTCGCCGAGGCCTCGATGCCGCGCGATCCCCGGTTCGCGGACGCGTCGATGCCGCCGGATCCGCGGTTCGCCGAAGCTTCCATGCCGCGCGACCCGCGGTTCGCGGACGCGTCGATGCCGCGCGATCCGCGCAACCAGCCGCGTCGCCGGCCGGTCGAGCAGCCCACCGACGTGATCCCGGCCGTGCCCGCCGCGCACGAACCGGAGCACCCGGACGAACAGCCGATCGACGGCCTCTTCGAGGACGAGTACGACGAATACGGCGAGTACGAGGACTACGACGAGGACTACGACGGCTACGACGAGGACGGCTACCCCGCCGAAGACGGGGCCGAGCCGCCGGCCGAGGAGCCGCCCGCGAAGAAGCCGCGCAAGAAGCGCAAGCGCGCGATCGGCTGGATCGCCGCAGTGCTCGTGCTCGTCCTGCTCAGCGGCGGCGCCTATTTCGGGTACCAGAAGATCTTCGGCTACGCGGACTTCGACGGCCCCGGCGAAGGCGACGCGCTCGTGCAGATCGAACAGGGCGACACGACGTCCGCGATCGGCGCGAAGCTCACCGACGCGGGCGTGGTCGCGAGTTCCCGGGCGTTCGTCAAGGCGGGCGCGGAAAACACCGCGCTGAGCAAGATCCAGCAGGGCTACTACTTGCTGCGCCAGCACATGTCCGGCGAGGGCGCGGTCGACCTGATCACCTCGCCCGCGGCGCGGGTCGGGCGGCTGGAAATCCGGCCGTACACGCAGTTCGACGACATCACGCAGCCGGGCGGCAAGGTCACGCCGGGCGTGTTCAGCCTGATGTCGAAGGCGTCGTGCGCGACCTTGAACGGCAAGAGCACTTGCATTCCGGTGGAGGAACTGCGCAAGACCGTCGCGGACGCCGACCTCAAGGCGTTCGGCGCGCCGGAGTGGGCGCTGGCCGACGCGGGCAAGGCGCTGAGCAAGGACAAACGGCTCGAAGGCCTGATCGCGCCCGGCGTGTACGACGTGAAACCCGGCTGGACCGCGACCGAGCTGATCACCGATCTGGTGAAGCAGTCGGCCGACACGATCCAGGCGGCCGGGCTCACCGCGCAGAACACCGGGCCGGGAATGTCGCCGTACCAGACGCTGATCATCGCGTCGCTGATCGAGCGCGAGGCGATCAAGCCGGACTTCGGCAAGATCTCGCGGGTGATCTACAACCGGCTCGCGCAGCGCATCCGGCTGCAGCTGGACTCGACGGTCAACTACGTGCTGGACCGCCCGACGCTGCTCACCAAACCCGAGGACCGGGCGAAAGCGGGACCGTACAACACCTACGCCAACTACGGTCTCCCGCCGACGCCGATCGCGGTGCCCAGCATGGACGCGATCAAGGCCGCGGTCAGCCCGACTCCCGGCGACTGGGCTTACTTCGTGAAATGCGAGAAGGACGGGCATTCCTGCTTCGCGGTCACGAACGACCAGCACAACGAGAACCGGCACCTGGCGGAGCAACGTGGCGTCATCTGACCGGCCGCGCCGCGCGGCGGTGCTGGGCAAGCCGGTGGCGCATTCGCTGTCGCCGGTGCTGCACCGCGCGGCGTTCGCGGCGCTGGGCCTGCACGGCTGGACCTACGACCGGATCGAGACGGACGCCGACGAGCTGCCCGGGTTCGTCGACGGTCTCGGTCCGGAGTGGGTCGGGCTTTCGGTCACCATGCCCGGCAAACGAGCCGCGCTCGACCACGCCGCCGAGGTCACCCCGCGCGCGGCCGCGGTCGGTGCGGCGAACACGCTCGTGCGTCGTCCGGACGGCTGGCTCGCCGACTGCACCGACGTCGACGGAGTGACCGGCGCCCTGCGGTACGCCGGTGGTTACTCGCCTTCCGCGAGCGACCAGGCGGTGGTGCTCGGCGCGGGCGGGACCGCCGCGGCCGCGGTGGTCGGATTGGCCGCGTTGGGTGTCACGACGGTGTGCTTGGTGGTGCGGGAACCGGCGCGGGCCGCGGAAACCGTGGCGGCGGCCCAGCGCGCGGGCCTGGCCGTGGACGTGCTGCGCTGGTCCGAAACGGACTTCGCGGAGCTGGCGGACGGCTCCGCGGTGCTGGTCAACACGGTGCCACCGGACGCGGTCGTGCCGCACCTCGAGGAGCTGTCCCGGATCGGCAGCGTGCTCGACGTCATCTACCACCCGTGGCCGACCCCGCTGGCCGAAGCGGTCGAACGCCGCGGCGGACGGCTCGCGACCGGGCTCGACATGTTGCTGCACCAGGCATTCGGGCAAGCGGAGCAGTTCACCGGACACCCGGCGCCGCGCGAGGAAATGCGAGCGGCGCTGCGCGAGGCGAGCGGGAACATTCTGCCGTTGCCGATTTCCTAACGGCCTGGCCGGCTGGTTTTCAGCTGACGGCACGGGATCCGCGAGCCGGCCCTGCGGCCTTGGCGGTGGCCGGATCAGCGACAATCGGCGGAGTACGGTGGGCGGCATGAAGATCGCGATCCTCGACGACTACCAGAACGTGGCTCTCCAGTGTGCGGACTGGGAGCCGCTCGGGGCGGAGATCGAGGTGTTCACCGAGCCGTTCTCCGGGCCGGACGACGTGGTGGCCCGGCTGGCCGGGTTCGACGTCGTGGTCGCGATGCGCGAGCGCACGCCGTTCCCGGCCGCGGTGCTCGACCGGCTGCCCGCGCTGAAACTGCTGGTCAGCACCGGTCGGCGGAATGCGGCGATCGATCTGGACGCGGCCAAGCGGCGCGGCGTGGTGGTGTCCGCGACCGGCGCGCTCGCCTCGCCGACGGTGGAACACGCGTGGGCGCTCATCCTGGCCGGTGCGCGCAATCTGCCGGCGGAATTCCGGTCGATGCGCGACGGCGGCTGGCAGGTCGGCCTCGGGATGGCGTTGCGGGGCAAGACACTCGGCCTGCTCGGGCTCGGCAGGCTCGGGTCCGAGGTCGCGCGCATCGGGCAGGCGTTCGGGATGGAACCGATCGCGTGGAGCCAGAATCTCACTCCGGAGCGGGCGGCCGAGCATGGCGTCACCGCGGTGTCCAAAGAGGACTTGTTCGCGCGGGCCGACGTGCTTTCGGTCCATTTGGTCCTGTCCGAGCGCACGCGCGGATTGGTGGGTGCCGCAGAATTCGCCGCGATGAAGCCGACCGCGCTGCTGGTGAACACCTCGCGGGGACCGATCGTGGACGAGCCGGCGCTGCTGGATGCGTTGCGCAACAAGAAAATCGCGGCAGCAGCGCTGGATGTCTACGACGTGGAGCCGCTGCCCGCGGACCATCCTCTCAGGACGTTGGACAACGCGATCCTGACGCCGCACATCGGATACGTGAGCCGGGAGACCTACGAGGTTTTCTACGGCGGCGCGGTGGAGGACATCGCGGCGTTCCAGGCGGGCAAGCCGATCAACGTGCTGAACGGCTAGGGGAACGGCCGGGCCTCCGGCGGGTAAACCGTCCCGTCCGGCGGCACGGTCAGATCGGTGAAATACCGTGCCATCGCCGCGGAAGCGGCCGTACTCGGCACGTCGAGCGTCGTGTGCCCGGCGCCGTCCACCACGACCACGCGGCCGTCGCCGAGTTCCCGTGCGGTGGCCTGGGCGTTGGCGAGCGGGGTGACCGGGTCGTTCCGGTTGGCCAGGATCAGGATCGGATGCGGGCGCGGGCGGTTCCACGGGCCGAGGTACCGGTCCTCGTCGTGCGCGGGCCAGCCGACGCACTGCGCCATCGAAAACACCGGCGCGATCCCGAAATACGGCTGCCGTTTCGCTTCCGCGGCAGCGAGTCCGGCGTACGCGGCGGTGTCTTGCGGGAGTTCGCTGTCCAGGCATTGCACGGCGAGAAATCCGGGCGAATGCGTCGGCACCCGCGGGTCGAGCACTGGTGCGGGGGATACCGGCGAGGACGGCACGAGCGCGGCGAGCGTCTTCGCCAGCCGCGGCCATCGGGAGGATTGGTACAGCGCCCGGTCGATCGTCTCCATCAGCGACGACACCGTCATGCCGCCGACCGGACCGTGCGTCAGCCGGGCGAACACCGCGGCGAACTTCTGCTTCAAGTCACCGCCGGCGAACGCGCATTTGCCCGGCCCAGCCGCGGCGCAGGCGGCGAAAAACGCTTCGAGTTCCTGTTGCTGAGCAGTCGCGACGTCGGCGCGCACGTCGACCGGTTTGTGCTGCTGTCCCGGCTGTCCGGTGGCGTTCGCGACGAGGTCGAGCGTCCCGTCGAGGACCATCGCGCGCAGCTTGCCGGGGAACAGGTTCGCGTAGGTGCCCCCGAGATACGTGCCGTAGGAATAGCCGTAGAAGTTCAGCTGCTGCTCGCCCAGCGCCTGCCGGAGCAAATCCATGTCCCGCGCGACATTCGCGGTCGACAGATGCGACAACTCCGCTCCGGTGCCCGCCGCGCACGACTTGCCGACGGCCGCGCTGGCAGCCCAGAACGCCGCGCTGTCCCGCAACGGCGACCCGGCCGCAGGAGGCGTCCCCGGGCACTGCACCGGGGCGCTGCCGCCGATTCCGCGCGGATCGAAGCTCACTAGGTCGAATTTGGCCCGCAGCTCCTCCGGATACCGCGGGCCGAATCGCAGCAGCTCGCCGACGCCGTCGGTGCCGGGCCCGCCGAAATTGATCACCAGCGATCCGACGCGGTGTGCGGGATCGGTGGCGGGCAGGCGGATCACCGACAGATTCAGCTTCGCGCCGCCAGGTTCGCGGTAGCTCAACGGAACCGGTGCGGTCGCGCATTGGAAACCGCCGTGGCACGGTGCCCAGTCGAGCTTGGGCGCCGCGGCGCCGTTGGTGCCCAACGGAAGCGGCGCGTCCGGTGCGGGCAATGCTTGCGGCGCTGAGGTTTGCGCGGCCGGTGCGGAACAGCTCGCGACGAGCAGCAGCGCGGCCAGCGCCAACCGGAGTCTCACGCGGAGAGTTCCGCCAGCACGGCGTCGGTGAACGGCGGCCACACTTGCGCGGCCCACGGTCCGAACGACCGGTCGGCGAGCGCGACGCAGGCGTGGCCCGCTTCCGGGTCCACCCACAGGAAAGTGCCCGACTGCCCGAAGTGGCCGAACGTGCGCGGCGAACTGTTCGCGCCTGTCCAGTGCGGGCTCTTGTGGTCGCGCAGTTCGAAGCCGAGGCCCCAGTCGTTCGGCTTTTGGTGCCCGAAGCCGGGCAGCACGCCGTTCAGGCCAGGGAAGGCGATTTCGGTGGCCGCGCCGAGGGTTTCCGGCGCGAGCAGCTTCGGAGCCTGCAGTTCCGCGGCGAACCGCAGCAGGTCGTCCACTGTGGACACCGCGCCCGCGGCGGGGGAGCCGTCCAGCCGGGTCGACGTCATGCCCAGCGGTTCGAAGAGCGCTTCCCGCTGGTACTCGGCGAACGCGATGCCGGAATGCTCGGCCAGCGCGTCGGCGAGTTCCTCGAACCCGGCGTTGGAGTACAGCCGGCGCGTGCCCGGTTCGGCCATCGCCTTGTGCGCGTCGAAAGCGAGCCCGGAGGTGTGCGCGAGCAGATGCGCGACGGTGGAGCCCTCGGGCCCGGCGGGCGTGTCCAGCTCGACGACGCCCTCTTCGATCGCGATGTGCGCGGTGTAGGCGGTGAGCAGCTTGGTGACCGACGCGAGCCGGAACGGGCGGGCCGGGTCGCCGTGGCGTCCGCGCACCTCGCCGGAAGCGGAGACCACCCCGGCCGCGGCGTTGTCCACTGGCCATTCGTCGATCAGGCGCAGACTCTCCATGCCCGCCAGCGTAATAGGGCCCGCCGGGCGACCGGTTCGCAGTGCCCGGACGCGGCGAACCGTGCGGGGCCCCGGAAGTTCCGGCGCCCCGCACGGTTCGTGATTTCCCCGTGGAGCGGTATCGCTACTGAGCGTCGAGATCGGTGGCGACCAGCTCGGCGACGGCCTCGACCGCCGCCTCGGCGCCGTCGCCTTCGGCGCTGATGACGACCTCGTCGCCGTACGCGGCGGCGAGAGTCATCAGGTTGAGGACGCTGCCGGCGGCCACCGGTTCGCCGCCGTCCTTGGCGATCTGCACCGCCACGGGCTGGGCCGCGGCCGCCTTGGCGACCAGAGCGGCCGGCCGGGCGTGCAGCCCCACCTTGCTGGCCACGGTGACGCGTTTCTCCGGCATGGGGTACCTCTCTTGCTGTTTTTCGGGTGTTACTTGGCGGCCGTGCGCTCGAGGTCGCCCTCGATCGAGTCGTCCTCGCGGCCCGGCGTGCGCAGGTTGAACTTGGTGATCACGACGCGGAACACCACGTAGTAGATCACGGCGAACACGAGTCCGATCGGGATCAGCAGCCACGCCTTGTGCGCGGTGTCCAGCGACGAGTTCAGCGCGAAGTCGATCGCGCCGCCGGAGAACGAGAAGCCGAGGTGGATGCCCAGCGCGTTGCAGACCGCCAGCGAGATGCCGGTCATCACCGCGTGGAAGATGTACAGCGGCCACGCGACGAACATGAACGCGAACTCGATCGGCTCGGTGACGCCGGTGACGAAGGCGGTGAGCGCGGCCGAGATCATGATGCTGCCGACGAGCTTGCGCTGGCCGGGACGCGCGGTGTGCACGATGGCGAACGCCGCGGCCGGGAGGGCGAACATCATGATCGGGAAGAACCCGGTCATGAACGCGCCGGAGCCCTGCACGTGGTGGAAGAAGTTGTTCAGGTCGCCGCCGCCGAAGATGAACCACACCGGCACGTTCAGCAGCTGGTGCAGGCCGACCGGGATGAGCAGCCGGTTGAGCAGGCCGTAGATGCCGCCACCGACGACCGGCGAGCCCATGACCGCTTCGCCCGCCGAGGTGATCGCCTGGTCGACGTACTTGAACAGCAGGCCGAAGATCACGCCGAGGACGATCATCGCGAGCGAGGTGATGATCGGCACGAACCGGCGGCCGCCGAAGAAGGCCAGCCAGGACGGCAGCTTGATCCGGTGGTAGCGCTGCCACAGCAGGGCCGCCACGATGCCGGACACGATGCCGGTCAGCACGCTGTAGGGCCAGTGGACCGGCGCGAGGTCCCATCCGGGCTTGTAGCCCTGCTGGCTCTTGATCGGGGCGATCGCCTGGATCACCTTGTTGAACACGACCCAGCCGATGACGGCCGCGACGGCGGTCGAGCCGTCGCCCTTGCGGGCGAAGCCGACCGCGATGCCGATCGCGAAGATCAGCGGCAGCCAGTCGAAGATGCCGCCGCCCGCCGCGCCGATCACGTCGGCTGCTTTGCCCCAGTTCAGGCCGTCCTTGCCCAGGACGTCGTCCTGGCCGAGCCGGTTCAGGATGCCTGCGGCGGGCAGGGTCGCGATCGGCAGCATGAGGCTGCGGCCGAAGCGCTGCAGCCCGGCGAGGCCGCCGCCCTTCTTCTTCCCGCTGGCCCCAGCCGCGGTGGTGGCGCTCATCGGATACCTCCATTGTGGGGTTGGTCGCCGGAACCCGGGGAGTTCCGGTCCAGCTGCATGGTCACCTGGTAGTGGTCGCCCCGGTACCAGGACGTCATGTCCTCGACCGGTTCGCCGCCGGAGCTGGAGACCCGGCGGAACACCAGGAGCGGACTGCCGGTGCGCATGCCGAGCAAGCGCGCCGTCTCGCGGTCCGCGGATTCGGCCCAGACCGTCTGGTACGCGTGGTCCGGCCGGAGCGAGAACGCGTCGGCCAGCTGGGCGTACAGCGAACGGGTCAGGTCGAGGTCGAGCAGGCCGGGGGTCCGGCCCGCGTGGTACCAGCCGCGTTCCACGGCCAGCGGAACGCCGTCGGCGCGCCGCAGCCGCACGAGCCGGTGCGCGGGCACGCCCTCGGCGAGGCCGAGCGCGTGCGCCGAAGTCACCGGCGGGACCTCGGTCGAGGTCGAGATCACTTCGGTGGTCGGGGTGAGCCCGCGCCGGCGCATGTCGTCGGTGAACGACATCAGGTACACCTGCAGTTCCATCCGCCGGGCGGCGGTGAAGGTGCCCTTGCCCCTGACCCGGGCCAGCAGTCCTTCCTCGACGAGCTTCCCGATCGCCGAGCGGACGGTGAGCCTCGAAACGCCGTAGTGCTGCGCGAGCTCGCGCTCGGACGGGATCGGCGAGCCCGGCGGGAGCTCGCGCTCCACCAGGCGGCGCAGGATCTCCCGCAGCTGGGCGTGCTTCGGGGTCGGCCCGTTGACCACGCGCTCGGCGGGGTCGGGCGGCGGAACGTGCGCGGCCGCACTCATCTCGGTGTCGCCCTCCCTCGCTTGTCGCGCACCGGGGCCGGTGCTCGCGTCCGCGCCGGAAGATTGGTACGTTCCGGTCTAGACCAATGATCTGATGGGGCAGGATGCTCCGCAGCGAGAGCAGGTGTCAACCACCGTTATCCGTTCGTGGCCGGGCTCGCTCGGCAAGGCGGCAAACGGCGTAGTAATGGTGGCGGAGCGCACCTGTTCCGAGTGGAAAACCAACGGGATACGAGGAGGCCGCGATGGCGGATGACAGGCCGGAAAAGATTCTCGCGGCGCTCGGCGGCGCGGACAACGTCATCGAGATCGAGGGCTGCATCACGCGGCTGCGGTGCGAGATCGAGGACATGTCCGCCGTGGACGAAGCGGCGCTCAAGGCCGCCGGTGCGATGGGCGTCGTGAAGATGGGCTCGGCGGTCCAGGTCATCGTCGGCCCGGAGGCGGACACCATCGCCAGCGACATCGAGGACTTGATGTGAGCCTGCCGATCCTGAGCCCGGTCGCGGGCGAGGTCGTCGCGATCGCCGAGGTGCCCGACCCGGTGTTCGCCGAGGCGATGGTCGGCCCGGGCATCGCGGTGAAGCCGTCCGGCGGCCGCGCGGACGCGGTCGCCCCGGTGGACGGGACCGTGGTGACGCTGCACCCGCACGCGTACGTCGTGGCCACTGAGGACGGCCGCGCGGTCCTCGTGCACCTCGGCATCGACACGGTCAAGGAAAAGGGCGAGGGGTTCACCCTGCACGTCGTCAAGGGCGAGAAGGTGCGGGCGGGCCAGCCGGTCGTGGGCTGGGACCCCGAAGCGGTCGCCGCCAAGGGCTACTCGCCGATCGTCCCCGTCGTCGGGCTTGACGCGTCCGCCGACGTGCTCGCCGGCCTCGAAGGCGGGCGCACGGTCGCCGCCGGCGACGAGTTGTTCACCTGGAACAGTTGACCGGCACCGCCCTTTGTGGACCGCGACTGTCCACAAAGGGCGGTTCGGGTCACGCCGTGACGACGTCGCCGTTCTCGATCTTCACGGCCACTTTGGACAGCGGCTGGCTCGCCGGGCCCTTCTTCACTTCGCCGGTCAGCGCGTCGAACACCGAACCGTGGCACGGACAGCTCGCCTGACCGTTGCGCGGCGGGTCCACCGTGCAGCCCTGGTGCGTGCAGACAGCGCTGAAACACACGACCGTTCCCGGTTCCGGCTGTGCCACGAGCACTTCCTGCCCGTCCGGGGTTTTCGCGGATTTCGCTTGGCCCACCGGCACTTCCGCCAGTGCGAGCACCTTTCCGCCCGCTTTCGGCGGGGCCTGTCCGGAGCCGCCGCCGCTCCCGCAAGCGGTGAGAGCGACGGCGGCGGCCGCCCCGGAGACGAGGGCGGAACGGCGGGAGTGAAGTTCGGCAGTCATGCCCTGTGCAACGAATCGGGACGGCTCCGGGCGCCGGTGAACCGCCGCGGTGTTCCGTGCGTGTAGTCGGTATTCGGCGTTGCGCACGGAAGGAGCCGCCCATGTTGACCACCTGGATGCGAGTGCTGGGCGCGGCGGGCCTGGCCGGCTCCGCGGCGATCCACTTTTACCTCTACTGGGGCAGCGGCTACGCGGACATCCCGGTGGTCGGGCCGCTTTTTCTGGTCAACGGCATCGCCGGCGTGGCGATCGCGATCGCGCTGCTCGCCTGGCGGCATTGGCTGCCGGCGTTCTTCACGCTGGGCTTCGGCGGCGTGACGCTGCTGGCCTACCTGCTGTCGGTGACGGTGGGCTTCTACGGCGTGCGCGACCAGTTCAACAGCCAGTACGAATACTGGGGCGTGATCACCGAAGCCGTCTGCGTGATCTGCGGCCTGGTGCTGCTGGTGCAGGCGATCCGCGCCCGGAGCGCTCAGAACGCGTAGCGGTGCACCTTCTCCGGGTGGATCACGACCCGGACCTGGGGGAGGTCTTGCAGCATCTTCGCCCCGGCTTGCGCTTCGGAGGTGCTGAGGTCCCAGTACCGTTCGGCGAGCCTGCGGGCGAGGTCGTGCCCGCCGTCGGCCTCGATCGTGACGCGCCCGGCGACGGACACCCAGCGCTCCGGTTCCCCGACCGGCGCCGCGACGACGATCGACGCGCGCGGATCCTCGCGCAGCTGGCGGATCTTGGCCGAGTCCGGGGACGTGAACAGCTGGATCGTGCCCTCGTCGGTCGCTTCGAACCACACCGGCCGGGGCTGCGGCGGCCGCGGCCCGGCGGCGACGGTCAGGAAGCCGTGCAGGGGACGGCGGAGGAACTCGAGATCGTGGTCGGTGAGGGTGCTCATGACGGGGATTCAACCGGGTGTGCTCGGACGATCCCATAGGTCAGACGCCGGATCGCCTGTCCATTCGTCTAATCTCGGGGGAGTGGACGCGTTCAGCGATTTGATCCGCGGGGTCCGGGCGCACGGCTCGCTGTTCGGCTGCACGGCCCTGTCCGCACCGTGGTCGCTGCGGTTTGTGGACGGTGCGCCGCTGACCCTGTGCACGCTGCTGAGCGGCGAGGGCTGGATCGTGCCGGAAGACCATCCGCCGGAGCTGCTGCGGGCGCGCGAGACCATCCTCGTGCGCGGGCCGTTCTCCTTCGTGGACCGCCTGGACACCCCCGCCGCCCCCGTCGAATGCGGCGAGTTCTGCGCCACTCCCGAGCACGGCGGCACCCAGCATCACCTGGGCTGGAACGATCCGTTGCACGGCGAGACGAACCTGATCGTCGGCGCTTATCCCGTTCGGAGCCGCGGCCGGATGTCCGCGTTGCTGGACGCGCTGCCGGTCGTGGTCCGACCGCCTTCGCCGGCCGAGGAAGACCCGGTGCTGGACCATCTGGCCGCCGAACTGGCCGTCGACGCGCCCGGTCAGCAGGTGGTGTTGGACCGCCTCCTGGACTGGATGCTGGTCTGCCTGCTGCGCGACTGGTTCGACCGCCCGGGCGGCACCCCGCCGCCGTGGTGGGCGGCCCAGCGGGACCCGGTGGTCGGCGCGGCGCTTCGCTTGCTGCACGCGGATCCGGCAGCTCCGTGGACGGTCGTCACGCTGGCCTCCCGGGTCGGAGTTTCGCGCTCCACGCTGGCCAAACGCTTCGCGGATCTGGTGGGGGAGCCGCCGATGACGTACCTGACCCGATGGCGGATGACCCTGGCCTCGGACCTCCTGACGGACCAGCCGTCGATGCCGATCGCGGAGGTGGCGCGCGCGGTGGGGTACTCGGACGCGTTCGGGTTCAGCTCCGCGTTCAAACGGCTGCGGGGCGTCAACCCGACCGGATACCGCCGTTCTTCTCTCGCCGGGGCTTCTTCTCCCGGCTGAAGGCGCCACCGCCGGGTGAACCTTCCGGCGTGTCGCGCACGAGGGGTCCCCTCGCTCCCTGATTTGTTTGCCCTGGTCCAGGCGGTGGGGACAGGCTTGGCCGCATGGTCCTGACAGCAGTGCTCGCGGCCGGGGCGGTGGTCCCCGTGCTGCTGGCGATGACGAAGAAAGCCGGTGCCCCGGTCCCCGCCGTGCTCGGCATGGCAACCGCCCTCGCGGCAGTCGCGGTGGCCGCGTCGCGTGCCGACGAGGGCGCGTTCCCGGCGTGGTGGCTGCCGGTGGCGTGGCTGGTTTCGGTGCTCGGCGTACCGCTCGCTCTCGCCGATGCCCGACACCGCCGCCTCCCGGACGTCCTCACGCTGCCCGCTTACCCCGTCGTCGCCCTGACCCTCACCCTCGCCGCCCTCAGCGGCGGAGGCTGGCGGCTGGCCGCCGGAGCAGTACTGGGATGCCTGCTGTTCGGCGGGACGCACCTGGTCGTCCACCGCCTGTCGCCCGGTGGCTTGGGCCCAGGGGACGTGAAACTGGCCGGTTCCTTCGGTGCCGTCCTGGGCGCAGTCGGCGGACTGGCCCCCGCAGTAGCGGCGGTACTGGCGGCACTGGTGAGCCTGGCGGGGGTGGCGCCGATGTGGTTGATGCGCCGGTTCCGCCAATCGCGCGAATCTTCTGCCCGGCCGCCCGCCTCACCCCGCACCGGCTCGTCCGAGACTGATTGCCTCGAAATCGCAGGAGAACTCCCCGAGTTCACCCCGAACCACTCTGTTCCCGCACGACCGACGGCCGACCGCACCCAGCCATCCGCGCTGACCACGCCAGACTCCGGGCCGACCGGTGCCGTTCCCGCGCCACCCGGCGTGGTGCTCGCACCGACTGACCTCGCCGCGGTGCTGCCGGGCCCTTCTGCTGCGTCGATCGGCGCTGCTAACCTGCCGACTGGCGCTGTCTTCCGGCCGCTCGGGAGCGCTGCCGTGGTGCCTGAGCGTCTTGCCGCGCCGACCACACCGACCGGCACCGTTCCCGCGCCCGGCGTGGCCCTCGCACCGACTGACCTCGCTGCGGTGCGGCCGGGCCCTTCTGCTGCGTCGACCGGCGCTGCTTGCCTGCCAACCGGCGCTGCAGTCCCGCCCCCCGAGAGCGCTGCGGTGCTCCCTGAGAGTCTTGCCGCGCCGACAGGCGCCGCCTCCACGCCGACCGGTGCCGTTCCCGCATCACCCGGCGTGGCGCTCGCGGCGACCGATCCCGCTGCGGTGCTGCCCGGTCCTTCTGCTGTGTCGGCTGGTGCTGCTTGCCTGCCACCTGGCGCTGTCCTCCGGCCGCTCGGGAGCGCTGCGGTGCTCCCTGAGCGTCTTGCCGCGCCGACCGCACCAGACTCCGGGCCGACCGGCACCGTGCCCGCGCCACCCGGCGTGGCGCTCGCGCCGCCCGATCCCGCTGCGGTGCTGCCCGGCCCTCCTGCTGCCTCGGCCGGTGCTGCTTGCCTGCCACCTGGCGCTGTCCTCCGGCCGCTCGGGAGCGCTGCGGTGCTCCCTGAGCGTCTTGCCGCGCCGACCGCACCAGACTCCACGCCGACCGGTCCCGTTCCCGCACCACCCGGCGTGGCCCTCGCGCCGACCGACCCCGCCGCGGTGCCGCCCGGCCCTCCTGCTGCCTCGGCTGGCACCGCCTCCACGCCAACCGGCGCTGCAGTCCCGCCGCCCGAGCCCGTCCGCTCCCGGATCCGCGCCGGCCCCCTCCGCGTCCCCTACGGCCCCGGCCTCGTTCTGGCCACCTGGGCGTGCGCGGTCTTCCCAGCCGCTGGAACGGGCATCGCCTGAGGCCAGGGGCTCTGCCAGGCACTCGGACCGGCCGTGACAGGATTGTCCGGTGCTGCGCTGGATCACCGCTGGAGAATCGCACGGACCCGCCCTCGCCGCTGTGCTGGAGGGGCTGCCTGCCGGGGTGGAGGTGACGACCTCGGACCTCTCCGCGCAGCTCGCGCGGCGCCGGCTCGGGTTCGGCCGCAGCCCGCGGATGGGCTTCGAGACCGACCAGGTCCAGTTCCTCGGCGGGGTCCGGCACGGGGTCACCCAGGGCGGCCCGATCGCCGTCCAGATCGAGAACGCCGAGTGGCCCAAGTGGGAGAAGGTCATGGCGGCCGATCCGGTCGACGAGGCCGAGCTCGCCGGGCTCGCACGCAACGAGCCGCTGACCCGGCCCCGCCCGGGGCACGCCGACCTGCCCGGCATGCAGAAGTACGGCTTCGACGAGGCCCGTCCCGTCCTGGAGCGCGCCAGCGCCCGCGAGACGGCCTCGCGGACCGCGCTCGGCACCGTCGCGCGGAACTTCCTGCGGCAGCTGCTCGGGGCCGAGGTGCTGAGCCACGTCGTCTCGATCGGCGGCGCCGACGCGCCCGACGGCCCGCTTCCGCAGCCGGCCGACCTCGCGGCGATCGACGAGAGCCCGGTGCGCGCGTTCTCGGCCGAGGGGACCGAGGCGATGGTCGCCGAGGTCGACGCGGTGCGGAAGGCCGGCGACACGGTCGGCGGCGTCATCGAGGTGATCGTCTATGGGCTGCCGCCGGGCCTCGGCTCGCACGTGCACTGGGACCGGCGTCTCGACGCGCGGCTCGCCGGCGCGCTGATGGGCGTGCAGGCGATGAAGGGCGTCGAGGTCGGCGACGGCTTCACCACCGCCCGCCGCTGGGGCAGCCAGGCGCACGACGAGATCGACCGCGGCACCGGACCGGTCGGCGTCACGCGCCGGTCGAACCGCGCGGGCGGGCTCGAGGGCGGCATCACCAACGGCGAGCCGCTGCGGGTGCGCGTCGCGATGAAGCCGATCTCGACCGTGCCCAAGGCACTGTCCACAGTGGACGTCCGGACCGGCGAGCCCGCGGTGGCGATCCACCAGCGTTCCGACGTGTGCGCGGTGCCGCGCGCGGGCGTGGTGCTGGAGTCGGTCGTGGCGCTGGTCGTCGCGGACGCGGCGCTGGAGAAGTTCGGCGGCGACTCGCTGGCCGAGACCCGGCGCAATGCGCAGGCGTACCTGAAGGCGCTCGAGGAGCGCTGGTGAGCCCGCGCGCGGTCGTCATCGGACCGCCGGGCTCGGGCAAGAGCACGGTCGGCCCGCTGCTGGCCGCCGCGCTCGGCGTCGCCTTCCGCGACACCGACGACGACATCGTCGCCCGCGCCGGACGCGCCATCTCCGACATCTTCGCCGACGACGGCGAACCGGCGTTCCGCGCGCTCGAGGAGGAAGCGGTCGCCACCGCCCTCGCCGAACACGACGGAGTCCTCTCCCTCGGCGGCGGCGCCCCGCTAGCCCCGGGCACCCGCGCCCGGCTGCGGGAGCACCCGGTGGTGTTCCTGAACGTCGGCCTCGCCGCCGGAGTGCAGCGCACCGGGATGTCCAGCGCCCGCCCGCTGCTCGCCGGCATCAACCCGCGCGCCACCTTCAAGGCCCTCCTCGACCAACGGCTGCCGGTGTACCGCGAGGTGGCGACCGTCGAGATCGAAACTGACAAGCGAACGCCCGAAGAGGTCGTCGCGGCCGCGGTCGCCGCCCTCGAACCCGACCGGGTCCGCGAACAGTGACCCGCCACCGGCCCGGCCCCGCCCAGCGGCGCCAGCCCGGCCCCGCCCGACCGGCACCGAGCCGCGTGCGGTCTGCGGTGTCGTGCGGGGCTGGTCGGCGGGCTTTGTTGGCGGTCGGTCAGGGCGGTGTAAACGAGCCCACCCGGTCGGCCGCGCCGAGCCGTATGCGAACCGCGTTGTTGTGCCGCGCTGGTCGGCGCGCTCGGCAGGGTTTGCTGGCGGTCGGCCAGAAAGGCGTGAGCGAGTCAGCCCCGCCGCTCGCGCCGATCCGGGCTGGCTGGCGAAACTGCCGCGCCTCAGCTCCACTGGATAGTGGCCACCGAGACCGGGCTTGCCGCGGCCGATCAGCCAAGCCGAACGGGGTGCGGCGGGCAGGGTCGCGCCGAATCAGTCAGCCGGTCCCGCCAGCGGCAGCTCTTCCCCGCGCGAACCGGCATGCCGTCGTTGCCAGCAACCTTGTTCGCGTGGTCGGGAAACAGCCGACGCTACTGAGTCGCGGCCATCCGGTCCCGCCAACGCCAGCTCTTTCCCGCGCGAGCCAGCATCCGGCCCCCGCCAGCCACTCTGTCCGCGTCGTCGGGAAGCAGCAGACGCCACTGAGCCACGGCCATCCGGTCCCGCCAACGCGAGCCCTTCCCCCCGCGAGCCAGCGTCCCGTCCCCGCCAGCCACCCCGCCCGCGTCGGCCGGAAAAACCCGACGCCGAGTCACCACCCAGCCCAGGACCGCCCGGTCCGGGAGCAGTGAGGAGAACCGTGTCCGCCACCCCGCCCGTCCGGATCCGGGTCGCCACCGCGCAGCCGTACGACGTGCTCGTGGGGCGCGGCCTGCTCGGCGAACTCACCGAGCAGCTCGCCGACGCCTCCAAGGTCGCGCTGATCCACCCGCCGACGCTCACCGCCACCGCCGAGGCCGTCCGCGACGAGCTGGCCGCGGCCGGGCTCGACGCGCACCGCGTCGAGATTCCCGACGCGGAGGACGGCAAGGCCTTCTCGGTCGCCAGCTTCTGCTGGGAGGTGCTCGGCCGGATCGGCCTGGACCGGCGCGGCGTGGTCGTCGCGCTCGGCGGCGGGGCGGTCACCGATCTCGCCGGGTTCGTCGCGGGCACCTGGATGCGCGGCGTCCGGCTGGTGAACGTGCCGACGACGCTGCTCGGCATGGTCGACGCGGCGGTCGGCGGGAAGACCGGGATCAACACCGAAGCGGGCAAGAACCTCGTCGGCGTCTTCCACGAGCCCTCGGCCGTCCTCGTCGACCTCGCGACGCTGGAATCCTTGCCGCGCAACGAACTCGTCGCCGGGATGGCCGAGATCGTCAAGACCGGGTTCATCGCCGACCCGCGGATCCTCGAACTGATCGAGGCCGACCCGGAGCAGGCGCTCAACCCGGCCGGCGACGTGCTCGCCGAGCTGGTCCGCCGCTCGATCCAGGTGAAGGCCGACGTCGTCGCCGCCGACCTGCGCGAATCCGACCTGCGCGAGATCCTCAACTACGGCCACACCCTCGGCCACGCCATCGAACGCCGTGAACGCTACCGCTGGCGGCACGGCGCGGCGGTCAGCGTCGGCCTGGTGTTCGCGGCGGAACTGGCCCGCCTGGCCGGACGCCTCGACGACGCCACCGCTGACCGGCACGCCTCCGTGCTCAAACTGATCGGCCTGCCCACCACCTACGCCCCGGACGCGCTGCCCCAGCTGCTGGAAACCATGAAGGGCGACAAGAAAACCCGCTCCGGCGTGCTGCGGTTCGTGGTCCTCGACGGACTCGGCAAACCCGGCCGGCTGGAAGGCCCCGACCCGTCGCTGCTCGCCGCCGCGTACTCGGCGATCGCGGCCGAGGCCCCGGAAAACGGCGGGAGCGTGCTGCTGTGAAGGCGTTCGTGTTCAACGGCCCCAACCTCGGCAGGCTGGGAAAGCGCGAGCCGGACGTCTACGGCTCCACCACGCACGACGATCTCGCGCACCTGTGCGTCACGACCGGCCAGGAGCTGGGCCTCGACGTCGAGGTGCGGCAGACCGACCACGAAGGCGAACTGGTCGGCTGGCTGCACGAGGCCGCCGACGCGGGCGCGCCGGTCGTGCTGAACGCGGGCGCGTGGACGCACTACTCGATCGCCGTCCGCGACGCCGCCGCCCAGCTCACCGCGCCGCTGATCGAGCTGCACATCAGCAACGTGCACAAACGCGAGGAATTCCGGCACCACAGCGTGCTTTCCGACATCGCGACCGGAGTGATCGTCGGTCTCGGGGTGGAGGGTTACGGCCTCGCGTTGCGCTGGATCGCCGCGCACCAGTCCTGAACTGACGGCCGGAAACCGCCGTGACGAGGCAGTTGCGGCGCCGCGCGGTTTCCGGAAGGCACGGCGCGTTGCGGCCTTCGTCCTGAGTTGACGGGGCGAACCGCGCCTTGCGGCCGAGTAAACCGGCAGTACCGGACGCTCTTCGGTGTTGTGGCCGGGCGATCGTCGGCCGTGGGATGGACCGTTGCGTGAACGCGGTGGACGGGTGCGGTGCCGTGTGCTTTCCGGCGTTGCGGCCGGGCGAATGTCGGCGTGGCTGGTTACGCGAACGTGGCGGGCAGGAGCGGTGCCGCACCGTCAGGCGTTGCGGCCGGAGTGCTCAGCAGAGGCGCCGCCCCTGCCGAGCAGGCGGCCGCGAAACCACCCGCAGCAGGGCAGATCCGGCAGCACAACCCGTTCCCGCCGCCGTCAGCCGCCTCCTCCATCGCGGGCCTGGCAGCCGAAAAGCAAGCCCTCGGCAAACCCGCCGCCCGACCGGCAGATGCGCGACGTGGTTCACCCATCCGGTGCCGTTGTCGCTACACTCGGCGATCATGCACCCGTTTCGTCGTGGGGGTCGGCGACCCGTGCGTCAGCTGCTCTCGCTGCTGATCGCCGGGTCTCTCGTTTCCGGGTGCAGTCAGACGTTGGCCCAGCCGCAGGCCGAGGGCACCGGGCACGGCGGGATCGCGGGCGGGGCTTCGCAACCGCCCAAGGAGCCGCCTCGGGCGGCGGACGTCGCGTTGGCCGCGGGGGCCAGCAGGCAGAGCGGCGGCGTGGTCGTGGCGGGGGCCGCGGACGCGTCCTACAACTACGGCCCCACCGTGATGGTCGAGAACGGCCGCACCCGGATCTGGTGGTGCAGCCAGTACAGCAGCGCCCCGCCGCCGGGCGACGACATTCTTTACGCCGAAGGCCCCTCGGCCGACGGGCCCTTCACCGGGCCGGGTGGCGGCGCGCCCGCCGCGGTGCTGTCCGGCGCGCCCGGCAACTTCGACGGCATGCACACCTGCGATCCGTCCGTGCTGCGCGTCGGCGGCACCTACTTCATGTACTACACCGGCGCGGCGGGCGACCACGCGCTCGGCAACGCGATCGGCATGGCCACCAGCCCGGACGGCATCCACTGGACCCGGTCGAACGGCGGCAAACCGATTCTCGGCGCGTCCCACGACGTCCACCGCGCCAACGTCTACGGCGCCGGGCAGCCCTCGGTGGTCTTCCTCGACGGCTGGTACTACCTGATGTTCACCGACACCACCGGTCGCGCCGCGGGCTGGAACGGGGCCGGCCAGTTCGTGATCCGGGCGCACGACCCGGCGTTCCGCGAGGGCGTGGAAGCGTTGGGGGAGAAGGGATTCGAGCCCACCGCGACGACCGCCGCGCCGCGGACCCGTTCGGTGGTCGACGCGTTCAGCGTGGATCTGGAGTGGGTCGGCGCGCTCGACGCCTTCGCCATCGCGCACGAAACCTCCGACGGCACCACGATCACCTTCTGGGACCGCGATTTCACGATGCAGCCGTACAAATCGGTCGTGATTCCGGGCGCGTGGAAGGAAGGCCCCGGCCTCGTCCGCCGTCCCGACGGGCACGCGCCGACGTCGGTCAGCGATCCGTGCGACCTGGTTTCGCTGGACGTCGTGCGCGCCACCGAGATCGGCCCGGCGGGCGCGCCGACCGGGCTCAAGCACTTCGGGCTCGACGTGAAGGGCGCGGGCGGCTGCTCGACCCACTCGCGCAGCACGGCGACCTTCGACGGCGTCGCGATGCCGTCGCCGGACCGGATGATCGACCTGTACCGCCGCGGCGAGCGGATCCGGGTCGACCGGCGTTCAGTCGCCGCGGTGCTCGCCGGGGAACTGGTCGACCGGCCGCTGCCGCAGGTGCCGGAGGTGCCGGTCAAAACCCGTCTGCGGTCCGGGGCGACCGTCGTGCACGCGTACGGCCGCGGCTACGGCATGGTGCTCGACGGGCAGCTTTACGGCCTGCCGGACACGACGATCGTGGACCTCAACGGTTCCGGGGTGCAGGAGATCGACCCGCGACAGTGGGACGGCGCCGCGCGCGGCTTGCCGCTGGGCGGCTGACCGGCGACGGCTTCGGAGCGGTCCGCGGGGTCGGGCTCGGCGGGAGTTCGAGTTCGCCGGAGCGGCTGCCGGTTCCGTCTTCGTCCTCGTCGTCCGGCTCCGGTGCGGGCTCGGAATCGTCCTCCGCCGCCGGACGGCGCATCCGGCCGCCGACGAACAGCCCCAGTCCGGCGGGCACGAGCACCAGCAGCGCGGAGAACGCCGCCCCGCCGGTGAGCGCCGCGCCCAGTTCGGAAACCCCGGTCTGGTCGACGAAAATCGCCCGCCCGAGCACGTACAGGATGCCGGACACCACGCCCGCGACCAGCGCGGCGATGAACCACGCGCGCCCTCTGTCGCGCAGGCCGCGCCAGCCGTCGATCGCGCTCCACAGCGCCGCCAGGCCGACCAGTACGGCGATGGTGAGCGACGTGAACAGCGTCTGGCCGGTCGGGTGGAACACGGACCACTTGGCGAGCAGCGTCATCGCGGCGGCGTGCACGACCGCCATGACCAGCCCGCGCGTCAACCAGGCACCCAGCATGGACGGAGTGTAGGCGCGCCGAAGTTAACCGCCAGTAGGCCGTCCTGAAACCGCGGCCGGAACGAGGCCCGGAAGCCGCTGGTTAAGCTGGCCGGGTGCCGGAAATCCACGCTCACCGCCGTGCCGCGCTCGCCGCCCTGCTCCACGAGAACGGGGTCGACGCGCTGCTGGTCACCAACCTGCTCAACATCCGCTACTTGACCGGGTTCACCGGGTCGAACGCCGCGCTGCTGCTGCACGCGGACGGCGACGCGAAGACCGTGTTCTGCACCGACGGGCGCTACACGACCCAGTCGGAATCCGAGGTGCCCGACCTGCGGCGCGTGCTCGACCGCGCCAGCGCCCGCGCGCTCGCGGCGCACGCGGCGGAGCAGGGCTACGGCCGGACCGGGTTCGAGAGCCAGCACGTGAGCGTCGAGGAGCACGAGAACCTCAAGGTGCGCTTCGACCGCGTCGAACTGGTCCGCACGCCGGGGCTGGTCGAGCAGCTGCGGGTGGTCAAGGACGAGGTCGAGATCGCCGCCCTGCGCGCCGCGTGCGCCGCCGCCGACCGCGCGCTGGCCGCCCTGATCGAGGCCGGGGGAGTGCGGCCGGGCCGGACCGAGCTGGAAGTGGCCCGCGACCTGGAGAACCGGATGCTGGAGCACGGTTCGTCCGGGATCTCCTTCGAATCCATCGTCGCCGCCGGGCCGAACTCGGCGATTCCGCACCACCGCCCGACCGGGGCCGAACTGCGCCGCGGCGACTTCGTGAAATTCGACTTCGGCGCCACCGTCGACGGCTACCACTCGGACATGACCCGCATGGTCGTCCTCGGCGAACCCGCGGACTGGCAGCGCGAGATCTACGACCTCGTGCACCGCGCCCAGGCGGCGGGCGTCGAGGCCGTCCGGCCCGGCGCGGTGGTGTCCGAAGTGGACGCCGCGGCCCGCTCGGTGATCGCCGACGCCGGGTACGGGGAGCAGTTCGCGCACGGTCTCGGCCACGGCGTCGGGCTGGAAGTGCATGAGGCACCGAGCCTCGCCGCGGCGGGCGTCGGTACACTGTCCGCCGGTATGGCGGTCACCGTCGAGCCCGGCGTGTACCTCGCGGGGCGCGGTGGCGTGCGCATCGAGGACACGCTCGTCGTGCGGGACTCCGGACCCGAACTCCTCACCCTGAGCACCAAGGACCTCGTGGCCGTCTGACGGCCGCGGCCGAAGAGATCGAACACAGGAGACCTGAAGACTCGTGGCCACCACCAACGACCTGAAGAACGGACTCGTCCTCAACCTGGACGGCCAGCTGTGGAGCGTCACCGCGTTCCAGCACGTCAAGCCGGGCAAGGGCGGCGCGTTCGTGCGCACCACGCTCAAGCACGTGCTGACCGGGAAGGTCGTCGACAAGACCTTCAACGCGGGCACGAAGGTCGAGACCGCCACGGTGGACCGCCGGAACATGACGTACCTGTACAAGGACGGCGCGGACTTCGTCTTCATGGACGGCGACACCTACGACCAGATCACCGTGCCCGCCGAGACCGTCGGCGACAACGCGAACTACATGCTCGAGAACACCGAGGTCCAGGTCGCGGTGCACGAGAACGAGCCGCTGTACGTCGAGCTGCCGACCTCGGTCGAGCTGGTCATCCAGCACACCGACCCGGGCCTGCAGGGCGACCGCTCCACCGGCGGCACCAAGCCGGCGACGCTCGAGACCGGCGCGGAGATCCAGGTCCCGCTGTTCCTCTCGACCGGCGAGAAGATCAAGGTCGACACCCGCGACGGCCGTTACCTCGGCCGCGTCTCCAGCTGATGGCGGACAAGCTTCCCCCGCACCCGAACCGCGGCGGCGCGATCAGCAGGCGGCAGGCCCGCCGGCGCGCGGTCGAGATGCTGTACGAGGCCGCGCAGCGGTCCGCCGACCCGGTCACGCTGCTGGCCGACCGGGTCGGCGCGGTCGAGGTCGACCCGATCGCGGACTACACGATCACCGTCGTCGAGGGCGTCACGGCCCACCGCGAGCGGATCGACGAACTCCTCGCCGAACACTCGCAGGGCTGGACCCTGGAGCGGATGCCGCCGGTGGATCTGGCGGTGCTGCGCGTCGGCGTGTACGAAATGCTGTGGTCGGAGGACGTCCCCGACGCGGTCGCGATCGACGAAGCGGTCGGCCTCGCGAAGGAACTTTCGACGGACGACTCGCCCCGGTTCATCAACGGCGTGCTCGGCCGCATCGGCACGATCGCCGACCGGCTGCGCGCGATCCTGTAGCCCTGACGGCTCGGTAGCCGGAGGTAACCCGGCTGGGGGAAACGGCCACCTGAATGGCCGCTGCCTGATCGGGTCACCGCCGGCCCGAGGCGGCTGGTGCGAGGGGCGGTCGGAGAGAAAATTGATCACCGAGCGGAATCAGAACCGGTCGGCAGGCGCCCTTCGCGGGCGTTCGGCCGGGCCGGTTTTCCGGCGATCCGGCGCGGTTGGGGCGGCGGGTTCCCGGACTCGCTGCGGTGAGTGAGCACTTCGCCGGAGCGGTGCGAGAGCCGGTCGGCGGACCTCGGGAAATCGCGGCGGGGCAGGCCATTCCGGTGGCTGGGTGAGGAGCTGGAATCGCGGCTGGGGCGGAAATGTCCTGGTAGGAATGCGGCGAAGCTGGGCTGCCAGGGGTCTGGCGGGGGAGCGCGGCGGGGCAAGCTTTCCGGTGGCCGGATGGGAAGTCGGAATCGCGGCTGGGGCGGAAATGTCCTGGTGGGAATGCGGCGAAGCCGGATGCCGGGAGTTTTGGCGGGGGAGCATGGCGGGGCAGGCCATTCCGGTGGCCGGGCGGGGAGCTGGATCGCGGCTGCGGTGGAAATGTCCGGGTGGGAATGCGGCGAAGCCGGGCTACCAGGAGTTTTGGCGGGGGAGCGCGGAGGCGCCAGCTTTCCCGTGGCCGGTGGCACACCGGAATCGCGGCCGAGGCGGAAATGTCCTGTCAGGTAGCGGCGAAGCCGCATTTCGGAAGAGGCGTCCCGCGCGAAAACCGGTCGCGGACGAAGTAAAACCCCAGGCCAGGCAAGGAATCCGCCAGCCTCCGAAGCTCGCGGCGGGAAGCTGCCAGGGCGGGAAACAGCCTCGGCGTGGAAATGCGCCGGAATTCGCCGGGGATTCCGGGCAGAACAACAGGCGGAGGTCGCCGATGCGCCGCACGGGTGGAACAGAGCAGGTCAGCGCTCCCGGTCAGGCCGGATCACCCGAGGTCCGGCCAGTCGCGGCGGCGAAGCGAAGCGCGGCGGGCGTTCCCGGTTCCCCGGGCGCGGGAAGCCCGCCGCGTCGTGCGCGGCCGCTGCCGCCATCAGTGCTCAGTCCTCTTTGGACGGGCGGGCTTCCGGCGGGAGGACGCCCCAGTCGATGAGCTGCTCGGTCAGCTCGCCGGGGGTCATGTCGTAGATGATGGCGAGCGAGCGCAGGTCCTCGGTGCGGATGGAGAGCACCTTGCCGTTGTAGTCGCCGCGCTGGCTCTGGATCGTGGCCGCGTACCGGGCGAGCGGGCCGACCTTCTCCGCGGGCAGCTGCTGGAGCCGCTCCAGGTTGATCACGATCTTCGTGGCGGGCTCGGCTCCCGAGGGGACCCGGCCCTCCGGCAGCAGTTCGACCACCGGCACGCCGTAGAAGTCCGCCAGCTCGGCCAGCTTCTGGACGGTCACCGCCCGGTCGCCGCGCTCGTACGAGCCGACCACGACGGCCTTCCAGCGTCCGCCGGACTTCTGCTCGACCCCGTGCAGGGACAGGCCTTGCTGCTGGCGGATCCCGCGGAGCTTGGCCCCGAGCGCCTTGGCGTAATCGCCCATCTGGTGGTTCTCCGTTTCATCGCCCCTGCCCGGCCGGAGGACCGGAGAGGGGACTCCTCGAGTCGAATACTCAGAGTAATGGTTACGCATAGTTGTCACCAGGTCAAGCAGAAGGTCGGTCCGCGCAGGTGGCGGCCGTGCGCGTACCACCCGGAAGACTGATTGACCGCGCCTGCTACTGTCGGTGCGGTTTCCGGCAGCAGCCGGTTGCCGACGTCCTTTAAGGACCCGTCCAGAGAGGCGGGGAAGGAGGTCCGCCTTGTCGTCACGTCCGCGTGGCGCGGCGGAGCCGGCGGGAGAGCGCGAGCTGCTTTCTGCCGGCGATGTCGCGCGCACGATCGCGAGGATGGCCCACCAGGTCATCGAGAAGACCGCTCTCGGAGCCGGTCCGCCGGAGCAGTACCCGGTGCTGCTCGGCATCCCCACGCGCGGCACTCCGCTGGCCGCGCGCCTCGCCGGGAAGATCGGCGAGTTCGCCGGGGCCGAGCCGCCGCACGGCGCCCTCGACGTCACGCTCTACCGCGACGATCTCCGCCGCCGTCCGCCGCGCGCGCTCGAGCAGACGCAGCTGCCGCCGGACGGGATCGACAACCGGGTCGTCATCCTCGTCGACGACGTCCTGTTCTCCGGCCGCACCATCCGCGCCGCCCTCGACGCCCTGCGCGACCACGGCCGCCCGCGTGCCGTCCAGCTCGCCGTGCTCGTCGACCGCGGCCACCGCGAGCTGCCGATCCGCGCCGACTACGTCGGCAAGAACGTGCCCACCGCGCGCGCCGAAGGCGTCTCCGTGCTGCTGTCCGAAACCGACGGCCGGGACGCGGTGCTGCTGCGCGCGCCGGAAGGAGAAACCCGGTGAAGCACCTGCTCGCCACCGACGGGCTCGACGCGGACACCGCGACCGCCGTGCTCGACACCGCCGACGAGCTGAAGCACACGCTGCTCGGCCGCGAGGTCAAGAAGCTGCCGACGCTGCGCGGCCGCACCGTGATCACGCTGTTCTACGAAAACTCCACGCGCACCCGGGTGTCGTTCGAGATCGCCGGGAAGTGGATGAGCGCGGACGTGATCAATGTCTCCGCGTCCAGCTCCTCGGTCAACAAGGGCGAATCGCTGCGGGACACCGCGCTCACGCTCGCCGCCGCGGGCGCCGACTGCGTGATCATCCGGCACCCCGCCTCGGGGGCCGCGCACCGGCTGTCGGGCTGGCTCGCCGGTCCGGGCACCGCGGTGGTCAACGCGGGCGACGGCATGCACGAGCACCCGACGCAGGCGCTGCTGGACGCGGCGACGCTCCGCGAACGCCTCGGCTCGCTGAAGGACCGGCGGATCGCGATCGTCGGCGACGTCCTGCACAGCCGGGTCGCGCGGTCGAACATCCACCTGCTCAGCACCCTCGGCGCGGAGGTGGTGCTCGTCGCGCCGCCGACGCTGCTGCCGGTCGGCGTGGAGAAGCTGCCGGTCACGGTGTCCCACGACCTCGACGCCGAGCTGCCCGCGGTCGACGCGGTGATGATGCTGCGCGTCCAGGCCGAGCGCATGCACGGGGGCTTCTTCCCGTCGGCGCGCGAATATTCGATCTCCTACGGCCTCTCCGAACGCCGCCAGGCGCTGCTGCCGGACCACGCCGTCGTGCTGCACCCCGGCCCGATGCTGCGCGGCATGGAGATCTCTTCCGCGGTCGCGGATTCCCCCTCCTCAGCCATTACCGAACAGGTCCGCAACGGCGTGCACGTGCGCATGGCGGTCCTCTACCACCTCCTGGCCAGTGAAGGAGCTGCCGCGTGAGCATCGTGATCAAGGGTGCCCGCCCGTACGGCGAGGGCGAGCCGGTGGACGTCCTGGTCGAAGACGGCGTGATCGCCGCGATCGGCAAGGTGAGCGTTCCCGAGGGCGCCGAGGTGCTCGACGCCAAGGGCCAGGTCCTCCTGCCCGGGTTCGTCGACCTGCACACCCACCTGCGCGAACCGGGCCGCGAAGACACCGAGACCATCGACACCGGTTCCGCCGCGGCCGCGCTGGGCGGATACACCGCCGTGTTCGCCATGGCCAACACCAACCCGGTTGCCGACAACGCGCTCGTCACCGACCACGTGTGGCGGCGCGGGCAGGAAGTCGGCCTGGTCGACGTCCACCCGGTCGGCGCGGTCACCGTCGGGCTCAAGGGCGAGAAGCTCGCCGAACTGGGCACGATGGCCAAGGGCACCGCGGCGGTGCGGGTGTTCTCCGACGACGGCGTGTGCGTCGCGGACCCGCTGCTGATGCGCCGCGCGCTGGAGTACTCGACCGCGCTCGACGCGGTGATCGCCCAGCACGCCGAGGAACCGCGGCTCACCGTCGGCGCGCAGGCGCACGAGGGCGAGCAGGCGTCGCGGCTGGGCTACGCGGGCTGGCCGGCGTCGGCGGAGGAGTCGATCGTCGCGCGCGACTGCCTGCTGGCGCTGCACGCGAACGCGCGGCTGCACGTCTGCCATGTCTCCACCGCGGGCACGGTCGACGTGCTGCGCTGGGCGAAGGAACGCGGCACGAAGGTGTCGGCCGAGGTCACGCCGCACCACCTGCTGCTGACCGACGACCGGCTGGAGACCTACGACCCGGTCAACAAGGTCAACCCGCCGCTGCGCACCGGCGGCGACGCGGAGAAGCTGCGCGCCGCGCTGGCCGAGGGCGTCGTGGACTGCGTCGCCACCGACCACGCCCCGCACGCCCCGCAGGACAAGGACACCGAATGGGCCGCGGCCCGGCCCGGCATGCTCGGCTTGCAGACCGCGCTGTCGGTGGTCGTGGAGACGATGGTCAAGACCGGTCTGCTCGACTGGCGCGGCGTCGCCCGCGTGATGAGCGAGCGGCCCGCGCAGGTCGGGAACCTGGCCGGGCACGGCCGTCCGATCGAAGCGGGCGAACCGGCGAACCTGACGCTGGTCGACCCGGACGCCGAATGGACCGTGCGCGGCGCCGAACTGGCCAGCATCGCGGCCAACACCCCGTACGAGGGAATGCGGTTGCCCGGCGTGGTGACGGCGACCCTGCTGCGCGGGCGGATCACCGCGCGCGAGGGGAAGATCTGCTGATGGAGCGGTTGCTGCTGACGCTGGGGATCGTCGCGTTCTTCCTGCTGTGCCTGTGGGGCATGTGGGTGGGCTGGCGGCGCAAGGCGCGTTCGCAGAGCGCGCGGATCGCGCCGTTCCCGGAGATCCCGGCCAATCCCGGCGAGTTCAAGCTGGAATCGACCGGCGTGTACGTGGGCACCACGACCGCGGGCAACTGGCAGGACCGGGTCGTCACGCGAGGCGCGGGCCCGCGCTCCGGCGCGGTCTGGCGGCTGCACCCGGACGGGATCGCCGTGGAACGCGGCGGGCTGCCGGACTTCTGGATCCCGCGCGCCTCGATCACCGGGATCCGCCGCGACTCCCGGCTCGCCGGGAAGGTCACCGGCACCGACGTGCTGCTGGTGATCACCTGGCGGCTCGGCGAGGTCGCGCTGGACACCGGATTCCGCGGCGACGACCTCGACGACTATCCACAATGGATCGAAGAACTTTCCGATCACGACATCAAGGGAGGTGCCCAGTGAGCACCGGCACTCGCGGCCCCGCCGCCCTGGTTCTCGAAGACGGCCGGGTGTTCCGCGGCGCGGCGTACGGCGCGCGCGGGCGGACCCTCGGCGAGGCGGTGTTCTGCACCGGCATGACGGGGTACCAGGAAACGCTGACGGATCCGTCGTATCACCGGCAGATCGTGGTGCAGACGGCGCCGCAGATCGGGAACACGGGCTGGAACGACGAGGACGACGAGTCGTCCCGGATCTGGGTTTCCGGTTACGTGGTGCGGGATCCCGCGCGCACGCCGTCGAGCTGGCGGGCGAAGCGCACGCTGGACGAGGAACTGGTGCGCCAGGGTGTGGTCGGGATTTCCGAAGTGGACACCCGGACGCTGACGCGGCATCTGCGCGAGCAGGGAGCGATGCGTGCCGGGGTGTTCTCCGGCGACGCGCTGGGCAGCGACGAGCAGATGGTCGCGGAGGTGCTGGCGAGTCCGCAGATGAAGGGCGCGGATCTCGCCGGGGAGGTCTCCACGGAGCGGCCGTATGTCGTTGCGGCGCAAGGCGAACGCCGGTTCCGGGTGGCGGCGCTGGACTTGGGCATCAAGTCGAACACGCCGCGGCTGATGACGCAGCGGGGCATCGAGGTGCACGTGCTGCCGTCGAGCACGAGCGCGGAGGAGCTGCTGGCGCTGGAGCCGGACGGGGTGTTCCTGTCCAACGGACCGGGCGACCCGGCGACGACGACGCACGCGACGGCGTTGACGAAAACCGTTCTGGAGCAGCGGATCCCGTTGTTCGGGATCTGTTTCGGCAACCAGATCCTGGGCCGCGCCCTGGGTTTGGGCACCTACAAGATGCGCTACGGGCACCGGGGGATCAACATCCCGGTGATCGACGTGGCGACCGGCCGGGTCGCGATCACCGCGCAGAACCACGGCTTCGCCCTCGAAGGCGAGCCGGGCCAGCGGTTCGATTCCCCTTACGGGGCCGCGCAAATCAGCCACTACTGCCCGAACGACGACACGGTCGAGGGCGTGCGCGCCTTCGACGTCCCGGCGTTTTCCGTGCAGTACCACCCCGAAGCGGCCGCGGGTCCGCACGACGCCGCGCCCCTGTTCGACGAATTCGTTGAGTTGATGGAGAAGAAGGCCTGATGCCGAAGAGGACGGACATCCAGCACGTGCTGGTGATCGGCTCCGGGCCGATCGTGATCGGGCAGGCGGCCGAGTTCGACTACTCGGGCACGCAGGCCTGCCGGGTGCTGCGGGCCGAGGGCCTGCGCGTGTCGCTGGTGAACTCGAACCCGGCGACGATCATGACGGACCCGGAGTTCGCGGACGCGACCTACATCGAGCCGGTGACGCCGGACTTCGTGGAGAAGGTCATCGCGGCGGAGCGGCCGGACGCGCTGCTGGCCACGCTGGGCGGGCAGACGGCGCTGAACTGCGCGGTGGCGCTGCACGAGCGCGGCGTGCTGGAGAAGTACGGCGTGGAGCTGATCGGCGCGGACATCGACGCGATCCAGCGCGGCGAGGACCGGCAGAAGTTCAAGGACATCGTGCGCACGGTCGGCGCGGACGTGCCGCGGTCGCGGGTGTGCCACGACATGGACGAGGTCCGCGCGACGGTCGCGGAACTCGGGCTGCCGGTGGTGATCCGGCCGTCGTTCACGATGGGCGGCCTCGGTTCGGGCATGGCGCACACGCCCGAAGACCTGGAGCGGCTGGCCTCGACCGGGCTGGCGGAGTCCCCGGTGACCGAGGTGCTGATCGAGGAGAGCGTGCTCGGCTGGAAGGAGTACGAGCTCGAGCTGATGCGCGACAAGCACGACAACGTGGTGGTCGTGTGCTCGATCGAGAACGTGGACGCGATGGGCGTGCACACCGGCGACTCGGTCACCGTGGCGCCGACGATGACGCTGACCGACCGCGAGTACCAGGTGATGCGCGACGTCGGGATCGCGGTGCTGCGCGAGGTCGGGGTGGACACCGGCGGCTGCAACATCCAGTTCGCGTTCAACCCGGTCGACGGCCGGATGGTCGTGATCGAGATGAACCCGCGCGTGTCGCGAAGCAGTGCGCTGGCGTCGAAGGCGACGGGTTTCCCGATCGCGAAGATCGCGGCGAAGCTGGCGATCGGCTACACGCTCGACGAGATCCGCAACGACATCACCGGCGAGACCCCGGCGTCGTTCGAACCGGCGCTGGACTACGTCGTGGTGAAGATCCCGCGGTTCGCGTTCGAGAAGTTCCCGGGCGCGGACCCGACGCTGACCACGACCATGAAGTCGGTCGGCGAGGCGATGTCGTTCGGCCGCAGTTTCCCCGAGGCGCTCGGGAAGGCGATGCGGTCGATCGAGACGAAGGCGACCGGGTTCTGGACCCGGCCCGACCCCGAGGGCGCGACGTTGGAGTCCACTTTGGACTCGCTGCGCACGCCGCACGAGGGCCGGCTCTACGAGGTGGAGCGGGCGCTGCGGCTGGGCGCGACCGTGCAGCAGGTGCACGAGGCGAGCGGGATCGACCCGTGGTTCATCGACCAGATCGCGTTGATCGGCGAGGTCGGCGCGGAGGTCCGCGACGCACCGGTGCTGGACGGCGAGCTGCTGCGGCGGGCCAAGCGCACCGGCCTGTCCGACCGGCAGATCGCCGCGCTGCGCCCGGAACTCGCGGGCGAGGACGGCGTGCGGGCGCTGCGGCACCGGCTGGGGGTGCGGCCGGTGTTCAAGACGGTCGACACCTGCGCGGCGGAATTCGCGGCGAAGACCCCGTACCACTACTCGGCCTACGAGACCGACCCCGCCGCGACCTCGGAGGTCGCGGTGCAAAGCGACAAGCCGAAGGTGCTGATCCTCGGGTCCGGGCCGAACCGGATCGGGCAGGGCATCGAGTTCGACTACTCCTGCGTGCACGCGGCGATCGCGCTGCGCGAGGCCGGGTTCGAGGCCGTGATGGTCAACTGCAACCCGGAAACCGTGTCCACCGACTACGACACCAGCGACCGGCTGTACTTCGAGCCGCTGTCGTTCGAGGACGTGCTCGAGGTCGTGCACGCCGAGCAGCAGTCCGGCACCGTGGCCGGGGTGATCGTGCAGCTGGGCGGGCAGACCCCGCTCGGGCTCGCTCAGCGGCTCGCCGACGCCGGGGTGCCGGTGGTCGGGACGCCGCCGGAGGCGATCGACCTGGCCGAGGACCGCGGCGCGTTCGGCGAGGTCCTGGCCGCGGCCGGGCTGCCCGCGCCGAAGTACGGGACGGCGACCTCGTTCGAGGGCGCGAAGCGGATCGCCGACGAGATCGGGTACCCGGTCCTGGTCCGCCCGTCCTACGTGCTGGGCGGGCGCGGCATGGAGATCGTCTACGACGAGGAGTCCCTGGCCGGCTACATCCGCCGCGCCACCGAGGTCACCCCCGAGCACCCGGTGCTGGTCGACCGGTTCCTCGACGACGCGATCGAGATCGACGTGGACGCCCTGTTCGACGGCGAGGACCTCTACCTCGGCGGCGTGATGGAGCACATCGAGGAAGCCGGCATCCACTCCGGCGACTCCTCCTGCGCCCTGCCGCCGATCACCCTCGGCGCGCAGGACCTCGACGCGGTCCGCCGCTCCACCGAGGCCATCGCCCGCGGCGTCGGCGTCCGCGGCCTGCTCAACGTGCAGTACGCGCTCAAGGACGACGTGCTCTACGTCCTGGAAGCCAACCCGCGCGCCTCCCGCACCGTCCCGTTCGTGTCCAAGGCCACCGCCGTCCCGCTGGCCAAGGCCGCGGCGCTGGTGATGACCGGCTCCACGATCAAGGACCTGCGCGCCTCCGGCGTGCTGCCCGCCGAGGGCGACGGCGGCCGGATGCCCGCCGACTCCCCGGTCGCGGTCAAGGAAGCCGTGCTGCCGTTCCACCGGTTCCGCACCCCGGAAGGACACGGCGTCGACTCCCTGCTCGGCCCGGAAATGAAATCCACCGGCGAAGTCATGGGCGTCGACACCTCCTTCGGGAAAGCATTCGCGAAATCCCAAAGCGGCGCCTACGGATCCCTTCCCACCTCGGGCCGGGTATTCGTCTCCGTCGCCAACCGCGACAAGCGTTCGCTGGTGTTCCCGGTGAAACGGCTGGCCGACCTCGGCTTCGAGATCCTCGCCACCACCGGCACTGCGGAAGTGTTGCGGCGCAACGGGGTTGCCTGTTCGGTGGTGCGCAAGCACTCCGAGCCGGACCCGGGAACCGGCGAGCCGAACATCGTCGACGTGATCCTCGCCGGCGACGTCGACATGGTGATCAACACGCCGTACGGAAACAGCGGACCGCGCGTGGACGGTTACGAAATCCGCACCGCCGCGGTGTCGCGCGACATTCCGTGCATCACCACGGTGCAGGGCGCCGCGGCGGCCGTGCACGGCATCGAAGCGCTTATCCGCGGCGACATCGGCGTGCGCAGCCTGCAGGACCTCCAGGCCGCGCTGAAGGCGACGTCGTGACCGCGCGATTCGGGGCGCGGCTCGCCGAAGCGGTGGCCGCGCGCGGGTCGCTGTGCGCCGGGATCGACCCGCATCCGGGCCTGATCGAGGCGTGGGGCCTGCCGCTCGACGCGAGCGGGCTCGAACGCTTCGCGCTCAGCGCCGCGGAGGCGCTGGGCGAGGTGGCGGCGATCGTGAAGCCGCAGTCGGCGTTCTTCGAGGCGTTCGGCCCCGCCGGGGTGGCGGTGCTCGAACGCGTCGTAGACGTGGCTCACGACGCCGGAGCGCTCGTCCTGCTGGACGTCAAGCGTGGAGACATCGGCTCCACCATGGCGGCCTACACGGCGGCGTACGTGGCCGAGAAGGCGGCTTTCACCGCCGACGCGGCCACGGTGTCGCCGTACCTCGGCTTCGGCGCTCTCGACGCGGCTGTCACGGCGGCGCGCGAAGCGGGCAACGGGCTCTTCGTGCTCGCGCGCACGTCCAACCCGGAAGCGGACGCGTTGCAGCGCGCGCGGCTCGAAGACGGCCGTACGGTCGCTCAGAGCGTCGTAGACGCTGCTGCGGACCACAACGCAGGTGCTGAGCCCTACGGCGACGTCGGCGTGGTCGTAGGGGCCACTGTGGCTCCCGGGGAAGTCGACCTGAGCCGGCTCAACGGACCGGTGCTCGCGCCCGGTTTCGGGGCGCAGGGGGCAACTGAGGCGGATTTGCGGGCAGTTTTCGGGGAAGGGCTCCCGGGCCTGCTCCCGGCGTCCTCGCGAGACCTGCTGCGCCACGGGCCGGACCCCGCCGCGTTACGCCGTGCGGCCCAAGAGGTGAACGGCCGGTTGGGCCGACTGCGCGAAAAAGGCCAATAGCAGGCCCCGGAATCGCGCTCCACCAGCCACCCCCGCATTGTGGCCCCTGCTCAGGGGTGGGTACCGTCGCGTCACCCACCCAGATGTGAGAACTACCGGAGGAAAACGTGGCACTTCCCCAGCTGACAGAGGAACAGCGTGCTGCGGCGCTGGAGAAGGCCGCCGCCGCCCGCCGCATCCGTGCTGAGCTGAAGGAGCGGCTGAAGCGGGGCGGTACCACTCTGGTCGACGTGCTGAAGCAGGCCGAGGAGAACGAAGTCCTCGGCAAGATGAAGGTTTCGGCCTTGCTCGAGGCGCTCCCCGGCGTCGGCAAGGTGCGCGCCCAGCAGACGATGGAACGACTGGAGATCGCCCCCAGCCGCAGGCTCCGCGGGCTCGGCGACCGGCAGCGCAAGGCGCTGCTGGCCGAGTTCAGCGGCGAGTGAGCGGCGTCGGTCAGGACTACCCGGTGACCCGGGGCGCCGACCGCGGCAGTGAGCCGGTGGCGGGGGAGTTCTCCCGCCCCCGGCTCACGGTCGTCTCCGGCCCTTCCGGCGTCGGGAAGTCGAGTGTGGTGGGACAGCTGCGCCGGCTCGAGCCGAACCTGTACTTCAGCGTTTCGGTGACGACGCGGGCGCCGCGGCCGGGCGAGGTCGACGGAAACCATTACCACTTCGTGGATTCCGCCGAATTCGACCGGATGGTGGCCGGGAACCGGCTGCTGGAGTGGGCCGAGTTCGCGGGCAACCGGTACGGGACGCCGCGCGAGCCGGTGGAGAAGGCGCTGGCGGAAGGCCGTCCGGCGGTCCTGGAGATCGAACTGCAGGGCGCCCGCCAGGTCCGGGCCGCGATGCCGGAGGCGCGGCTGGTCATGCTGATGCCGCCGTCCTGGGAGGAGCTGGTCGGCAGGCTCACCGGCCGGGGCACCGAGACCGAGGCCGCGGTGGCCGCCCGGCTGGCCGAGGCGGAACGCGAACTGGCCGCGGCCGGGGAGTTCGACGAACGGGTCGTGAACGCCGACGTCGAGGTCGCCGCGCGGCGGTTGCTAGACTTGATTACCGGCGGTGGCGATTCCGCCGCCGATCGATGTGACGATACGGAGCAGCACGAGTGACTGTGCAACAGGCGACGCTGGAAGAGCTCGAAGGCATCACCAACCCGCCGATCGACGACCTGCTCGAGAAGGTCTCCTCGAAGTACGCGCTGGTGATCTACTCGGCCAAGCGGGCCCGGCAGATCAACGACTACTACGCGCAGCTGGGCGAGGGCCTGCTGGAGTACGTGGGCCCGCTGGTCGAGCCCGGCCCCCGCGAGAAGCCGCTGTCGATCGCGCTGCGCGAGATCCACGGCGGGCTGCTCGAGCACACCGAGGGTGAATGACGCCAGGCCCAGGGTCGTCCTGGGCGTGGGCGGCGGGATCGCCGCCTACAAGGCGTGCGAGGTCCTGCGGGGCCTCACCGAAACCGGGCACGACGTCCGCGTCGTGCCCACCGAGGCCGCGCTGAACTTCGTCGGCGCGGCGACCTTCGAGGCGCTGTCGGGGAACCCGGTGCACACCGGGGTCTTCACCGAGGTGCCGCAGGTGCAGCACGTGCGGGTCGGCAAGGAGGCCGACCTCGTGCTGGTCGTCCCGGCGACCGCGAACCTGCTGGCCAAGGCCGCGCACGGGCTCGCCGACGACCTCCTCACCACCACCCTGCTCACCGCCCGGTGCCCGGTCGCCTTCTTCCCGGCGATGCACACCGAGATGTGGGAGCACCCGGCCACCCGCGACAACGTGGCGCTGCTGCGTTCGCGCGGCATGGTCGTCACCGAACCCGCCGCCGGCCGGTTGACCGGCGTCGACACCGGCAAGGGACGGCTCGCCGACCCGGCCGAGATCGTCGACCTGGCCCGGCTGCTGCTCGCCGAGCCCCGCGCGCTGCCGCGGGATCTCGAAGGCCTGCGCGTGGTGATCTCCGCCGGCGGCACCCGCGAACCGCTCGACCCGGTCCGCTACCTGGGCAACCGCTCGTCCGGCAAACAGGGCTTCGCGCTCGCCCGCGTCGCCGTTCAGCGCGGGGCCGAGGTGACGCTGGTCGCCGGGCACACCGACGAACTGCCGCCCCCGGCGGGCGCGACGCTGCAGCGCGTGTCGACCGCGGAGGAAATGCGCAAAGCGGTGCACGCCGCCGCGGCGGACGCGGATGTCGTCGTGATGGCCGCCGCGGTCGCGGATTTCCGCCCTGCCACGCGGGCCGACCACAAGATCAAGAAGTCCGACGACAGCCCGGACCCGGTGATCACGCTCGACCGCAACGCCGACATCCTCGCCGAATTGGTGCAGGCGCGGCGTTCCGGGCAGATCGTGGTGGGTTTCGCCGCGGAAACCGGAGACGAGAACGGCAGCGTGCTGGACCACGCCCGCGCGAAGCTCCGGCGCAAGGGCGCGGATCTGCTCGTGGTCAACGCGGTCGGCGACGGCAAAGCGTTCGGCACCGAGGACAATTCGGGCTGGCTGCTCGCCTCGGACGGCGCTGAGCAGGTCATCTCGCAGGGCGCTAAAGCCCGGCTGGCGGCCACATTGTGGGACGCCGTAACAGCGTTGACCGAACGTCGACTCTAGCTACAGGCCCGCTGGGTAGGGTGGGCTGTGCCAAGAGCGCCTGAAATCCGGTGGGGCGCCACCGCTTGACCGAGGGAAGTGACGAGGTCGTGTCTGCGTCCACGAAAAGGCTGTTCACGTCGGAATCCGTGACAGAGGGCCACCCCGACAAGATCTGTGACGCCATCAGCGACTCGATCCTCGACGGCCTGCTGAGCAAGGACCCGCGCAGCCGGGTCGCCGTCGAGACCCTGATCACGACGGGCCAGGTGCACGTCGCGGGAGAGGTGACGACCGAGGCGTACGCGGACATCCCCACCATCGTGCGGGACGTCATCCTGCGCATCGGCTACGACTCGTCGGCCAAGGGCTTCGACGGCAACTCCTGCGGCGTGAACGTGGCGATCGGGTCGCAGTCCCCGGACATCGCCCAGGGCGTCGACACCGCGTACGAGTCGCGGGTGGAGTCGGACGAGGACGAGATCAACCGCCAGGGCGCGGGCGACCAGGGCCTGATGTTCGGCTACGCCTGCTCGGACACGCCCGAGCTGATGCCGCTCCCGATCGCGCTCGCGCACCGCCTGTCGCGCCGGCTGACCGCGGTCCGCAAGGACGGCGTGCTGCCGTACCTGCGCCCGGACGGCAAGACCCAGGTCACCATCGAGTACGCGGGCGAGCAGCCGGTGCGGCTCGACACCGTCGTGGTGTCCACCCAGCACGCGGACGGGATCGACCTGGAGCAGATGCTCGGGGTCGACGTGCGCAAGCACGTGGTGGAGCCGGAGCTGGCCGAGCTGAGCCTCGACACCGACAGCACCCGGCTGCTGGTCAACCCCACCGGCCGCTTCGTGATCGGCGGCCCGATGGGCGACGCCGGGCTCACCGGCCGCAAGATCATCGTCGACACCTACGGCGGCATGGCCCGCCACGGCGGCGGCGCGTTCTCCGGCAAGGACCCGTCCAAGGTGGACCGTTCGGCCGCGTACGCGATGCGCTGGGTGGCCAAGAACGTGGTCGCCGCGGGCCTGGCCGGACGGGTCGAGGTGCAGGTGGCGTACGCGATCGGCAAGGCCGCCCCGGTGGGCCTGTTCGTCGAGACGTTCGGCACCGAGACGGTCGACCCGACCAAGATCCAGTCGGCCATCAGCGAGGTCTTCGACCTGCGTCCGGCCGCGATCATCCGCGACCTGGACCTGCTGCGCCCGATCTACGCCCCGACCGCGGCGTACGGCCACTTCGGCCGCCCCGACCTCGACCTCCCGTGGGAAAGCACCGCCCGCGCCGACGCCCTGCGCTCCCTGGCCGGCGCCTGACCCGCTTCGCTTGGTCCGTGAAGGGCTCCCTGGGGGAATCAGATTCCCCCAGGGAGCCCTTCACGGCTTTCCGGCCCGGGCCAGGTCGGCGAGGGAAGCTTGCTGACTCTCGACCGCAGACCTGTCGCCCCCGTCTGGTAGAGATCTTCAGGTGACCAGCTCCGAACCCGCCCCCCTGTGGGATCTCCCGGAGCCTTCGCGCTCCGCCCCGGAGCCGAAGGCCACCCCGGCGAAGAAGCCCGCGCGCAAACCCGCTCGCTCCACAAAGGGCCAGCAAACCCCGGCTCCCGAACTTCCGGTCGCGAAGATCGTCGTAGACATCCCTCTGGCCCACCTGGACCGCCCTTTCGACTACCAGGTCCCGGAGAAACTGCACGAATCCGCGGTCCCCGGCTGCCGGGTGCGCGTCCGCTTCGCCGGGCAGCTCGTCGACGGGTACCTCATCGAACGCACCGACAAGACGGAGTACGAGCGAAAACTCGCCTACCTGGAACGGGTCACCTCCAGCGAACCCGTTCTCCCGCCGTCTCTGCACGCCGTCTGCCGCTCGGTAGCCGATCGCTACGCCGGAACCCTGTCCGACGTCCTGCGCCTGGCCCTGCCCCCGCGCCACGCGAAGGTCGAAGCCGAACCCCCCGCGGAACCGGCCCCCGCGCCGGACGCCCCGGACGTCTCCGCCTGGTCCCGCTACCAACGTGGCGAAGCCTTCCTGGAAGCGATCGCCGAATCCCGGCAGGCGAACGCGGTCTGGCAAGCCCTCCCCGGCGAAGACTGGCCCCGCCGGCTGGCCGAAGCGGCCGCGGCCGCGGCGGCTCAGGGCCGAGGCGCGGTTCTGGTAGTCCCGGACCACCGCGACCTCGCCCGGGTGCACGAGGCCTGCATCGAGCTGGTGGGGGAGAAGGGCGTCGCCGCGCTGATCGCCGGGCTGGGGCCGGCGGAACGGTACCGCCGCTGGCTTTCCGTGCTGCGCGGCGCGGTCCGCGTGGTGGTCGGCACTCGCGCGGCGATGTTCGCGCCCGTCGCCGATCCCGGGTTGTTCGTCGTGTGGGACGACGGCGACGATCTGCACCTGGATCCGCATGCCCCGTACCCGCACGTACGGGATGTGCTGATGGATCGGGCGCACGCCACGAAATCGGCATTCCTGGTCGGCGGTTTCGCCCGGACCGCCGAGGCTCAGCTGCTCGTGGAATCCGGCTGGGCACAACAGGTCCAGGCCGATCGCGCCGAACTCCGGGCCGCCGCTCCGCGCGTGACCCCGGTCGGCGAAGACTTCGACGTAGCGCGCGACGAAGCCGCCCGCGTCGCCCGCCTGCCCGCGGTCGCCTTCGAAGCGGCCCGCCAGGCTTTCGCCGCCGGACTACCGGCTTTGGTCCAGGTTCCGCGCCGCGGCTATGTCCCCGGATTGTCCTGCGGCCAATGCCGAACGCCCGCGCACTGTCGCCGCTGCGCCGGTCCGCTCGCGCTGCCCGGCGGTTCGGCCGACGGCGCCCCGCGTCCGCCCGCCTGCCGGTGGTGCGGCGTTCCGGAGACCGCTTTCCGTTGTCCTGCTTGCGGTTCCGTCCGGTTGCGGGCGGTGGTGGTCGGTGCGAAACGCACTGCCGAAGAACTGGGCCGGGCTTTCCCCGGGGTGCCGGTGCGGACCTCCGGCGCGAGTGAAGTCCTGGCGACGGTGCCCGGACGCCCCGCTTTGGTGGTCTGCACGCCAGGAGCGGAGCCGGTCGCCGAGGGCGGTTACGGCGCGGCGCTGCTGCTGGACGGCTGGGCGTTGCTCGGGCGGCAGGATCTGCGTGCCGCGGAAGAAACGCTCCGCCGCTGGATGGCCGCCGGCGCGCTGGTCCGCCCGGCGTCGGCCGGGGGCCGGGTGATCGTCGGCGCGGAAGCCGGGCTGGCGGTGGTGCAGGCCCTGGTGCGCTGGGACCCGGGCTGGCACGCGAGCCAGGAACTGGAGCAACGCCGGGAACTGGGTTTCCCGCCCGCGACGCGGATGGCGAGCGTCGAGGGAAGCCCGGCCGCGGTGGCGAGCGTGCTGGACGACCTCCCGCTGCCGGACAGCGGCGAGGTCCTGGGCCCGGTCCCGCTGGGCGACTACGACGACGAGGGCAACGCGGAACGCGAGCGGGCGCTGGTGCGCGTGGCCCGCCCGGACGGCCGGACCCTGGCGACGGTGGTGCGCGACGCGGTGGCCCGCCGAGACGCCCGGAAAGCGGTCGAGCCGGTGCGGGTGCAGCTGGATCCGCTGGACCTGATCTAGCCCGGTCGTCCGGGGAGCGCGGTCCGCGACTGGATCCGCTGGATCTGACTGAGCCCGAGGCACGGGTGCCCGGAAAGCGGTCCGCGACTGGGTCCGCTGGGCTTGTTCAGCCCGGTCGTCCCGGGAGCCCGGAAAGCGGGGCGCGCGACTGGCGAATGCCGCTGGATCCGCTGAATTCCCTTCGCCAAACCGCTTATTCCCGCACCACATCCCCGCTTAACACAGTTTTGCGCACTGCCGCGCGATTTCCGTTTGAACCGGTTCGTCCCGGGGTGTATTGGGGACGTGGAAACCGGGGGAGGGGCGCGGTCGCGCGGGACGGCCGGTTGCTCCGTTCGCGGGACCGGGCTGCGGCATTCGCCGTCTTCGCGCCTGCCGGGCGCGCGCTTACCCTTGAGGCCGGGCGGCGAAGATCAGGACCGCGGCGCGGGCCGTCCGCTCGTGTGCCCCGGTCCTGCGGACAGGAGTCGGCGTTGATGGGCGACGTCTCGATCCGGCCGGCCGAGCAGGCGGACCTCGCGGCGCTGGCGGAAATCCTCGGCGACCGGGGGTTTTTCGAGGACCGGTTCACCCGGCAGGCGAAGGGGCTCGGCGTCCTGTTCACCGCGTGGTGCTCCGCGCGGCCGGTCGGCGCCGTCTACCTCTGGCTGGAGGACGCCGAGGAACCGCCGATCCGCGGCCATCTGCCGGGCGTTCCGCTGCTGAACCGCCTGGAAGTGGCCCCGCAGGCACGCAACCGCGGCATCGGCGCGGCTCTCGTGCACGCGGCCGAGGACTACCTGGTCGGCCACGGCCACGCACTGGGCGCGCTCGCGGTCCGCACGGACAACACCCGCGCCGCCCGGCTGTACGGCCGCCTCGGATACCACGACTGGGGACACGGCACGGTGATTTGCTACGCGGAACGTGTCTCGCCGGACGGACGCACGGTCTCCGAGGCCGAGCGTTGCCACGTGCTGGTGAAGAGGCTGCCGGACGATCGTTCCGCACCGTTGGCCAGCCGCAGTTGCGGTGAGCGTTGAGTTTTCAGGATTTGTGCACGATTTCGGCGATCCCCAGCGTGTCGAACGCGGCGTCCGGATCGCCCGTCGAACCGTGTCGGGCGCGCAGTGACAGGAGATGCGTCTGCCACGCCTCCTGATCCTGCCGCCAAGCGCGCAGGTAGCTGACGCACAGTTCCGGCTCGATCAGCAGGCTGCGGCCGTGCGCGGCCTTCAGCGCCGAGATCATCCGCTGCTCGTACGAGCCGGTCAGGTACGGCGCGTCCAGCACCTGGCGCAGCGTGGTGCGGATGAACGCTCGCCGGCTTTCCAGGAAGTCCGCCCAGTACGCGGCGGTCGCGTCGGCGATGCCGAGGCCGTTGTCCAGCAGGCAGTAGATGCCCTCGGCGAGCGTGTCGCCCAGTTCCTCCGACCGGGCGCGCATGGTGTCGCGATAGGGATCGTAGTCGCCCTGGTGCGCGGTGCCGGTGACCGCGGTCGCGCGCAGGCCGGTGTCGCCGAGGAGGAAGAACCAGTCCTCGTTGTAGATGTCCGGGAAGAACGAGGAGAACGCGTCCCGGCCGACGGCCAGCGCGCCGCCGCCGACGAACGTGTCCTGCTGTCCTCCGGATTCGCGGTAGGCGTGGCACACCACGGAGTTGTCCGGCATGCCGGTGTTGGCGAGGCCGACCGCCGCGTACTCGTCGAGCAGGCCCGCCGCCGCGCGCAGGTCGGCGGGGCGCGAAAGATGGATGTCGTCGTCGAGGAAAAGGATGCGCTGCCAGCCCGCGAGGTCCGCCACGAGCACGCCGAGGTTGCGTTTGAAGCTCGTGTCGGCCCGGCGCAGCATGCGAGCCCGCTTCTGCAGCAGCTTGCTCGTCTCGAACGGCGGGATGGCGCCGAGACCGGCGGCCTCGTCGGTGTCGATCGCGCGGACTCGCACCCCGGCGCGCTTCGCGGCGAGCACCGCGTCGGTCGCGCGCGCGTTCTTGCTGCACAGCAGCAGAAGCGTGGCGTCGACCTCGCGGGCGGCGCGGAACGCGTCCTTGAGGTAGGCGGCGGGGCGGCCGTTGGGCACGACGATCGCGTCGAGCCGGGCCTGCGGCGCGTCTTCGGCGGCGACGTGGTGCAGCAGCCGCTGATGCGTCGTGTGCTGCGCCGGCGCTGCGACGGTCGCGGTCATGCGAGGCTCGATTCTGGCCACTCGTGCAGCCGGTTTTCTGGCAGGGTCCAGTCAGGGGTGAGCCCTTGGTTGTCGAAGACCGGGACCCGGCTGATGATGCTGAAGGAATCCGCCCCCGCGAAGCGCTGGTCGAGGTAGGCCTGGTTGCGGTCGCGGAAACGGCGGTCGGTCAGCGCCCGGACAGCCCCGAGGGTGCCGCGGCTGTACATCCCGTTGCACACGGTCACGGTGCGCTTGCGGTTGAGCGGGCTGACGCCGTGGTAGAAGTGCGCGACGTCCTCGATCAGGACGCCGTTGCGCAGTTTGGCGCTGAACAGCTCGGTCGTGCCGTCCGGGCGGGTCACTTCGAACCCGGTCTCCAGCTGTTCCTCGTCGCCCGCGCGGCTGATCTGGCGGACCGGCACGTCGACCCGGTCGAGCAGCGCGCGGGTCTGCGGGTTCCAGTCGACGCCGCCGAGCAGCACCAGGTGCGCGGTGTACTCGTCCGCCGACAGCGTCGTGTGCTGGTCGGTGGTGCGGAAGGTGACCTCGCTCGCCGGGTTGCACGCGCGGATGTGGCCGTAGAGCTCGAGCAGCGCGTCCGGGTCGGCGTAGGTGTAGAGGTTCACGAAGTCCGGGCTGGACGGGTCGGTGTAGGCGATCCGGTACTTCTCCGGCAGCTGCGCGCAGACGATCACGATGTCCTGGTTCGGCGGGAAATGCCACAGGCTCGAGGGCGCGAAGACCGGCTGGGCGGGCGGGTCGTCGAGGTCGCCGCGCAGCGCCTGCAGCTCCGCGAGCAGCTCCTTGCGGACGGTGTGCTCCTCGTCGGTCAGGTTCTCCAGGTCCAGCAGGCGGAGTTTGGGCCCCTGCACCGAACGGCGGGTGGCGAAGAAGGTCGCGTACGCCTCGAGCCGCGGCTGCGGGGGCGTCACCGGTTTCGCCACGTTCTCCCACGACGACAGCAGGCCGGTGCTCACGCCGAAGGCCTCGGCGAGCTGCTTCTGGGTGAGCACCACGTCGGACCAGCTCTCCTTGCGCAGGGTGCGCAGTCGAGCGGCGAGCGCGGGATTGGGCTGAGACACGACTTCAGACCCTTCAGTGAAGTTCAGTCAGGCGTGACTGGCGGGATTCTACACCCGGGAGGCCGCGGTGGCCGGACGGGCTGGGGGTCGAGTGTCGGCGGACATTCAGGGGTGGCCAATCTCGGACTGGACCCGTAGCTGAACTGAAGATGTCGTGTGCGCGACACCATTGTTTCAGTCCGGGCCCACCCTTATAGTAGCTGCTGTGAAAGTCTACTAGATTTCAGTAGCTTCCTGAAATAGGGGGGCGGTCATGGACACCTCAGCAGTACAGGCACCAGTACACCGAGCCATCGTGGTGGTCGACATCGAAGGGTCGACCACCCGTACGAACCCGGCTCGGGCCGGGCTCCGTTCGGTCCTGTTCGCCCTGCTCGACGAGGCGTTCCGGGCCGGCGGCATCACGGAGGAGTTCCGGGATCCGTTCGTCGACCGGGGCGACGGCGCGCTGTGCCTCGTCCGGCCGGTCGACGAGGTGCCGAAGACGGTCCTGCTCGCCCGCGTGGTGCCCGCGCTGACAGAACTGCTCGCCCGGCACGGCGACCAGGACCCCGAACTGGCCTTCCGGCTGCGCGTTTCGGTGCACGCCGGCGAGGTGCACTACGACGCGCACGGACCGTACGGCGAGGACATCGACATCGCCTGCCGGCTTCTCGACGCGCCGGATCTGAGACGCAGGCTGCGTGGTTCCTCCGGCCCGCTCGCGCTCGTCGTCTCGAACGCGATCCACCGTTCGGTCGTCCGGCACGGCTACGCCGGGATCGACCGCAGCGGTTTCGCCCATGCCTTCCACGTGCGCGTCGGCGGCCAGCGGACCCGGGGCTGGGTCCGCACCACCGACGCCGTCCGGCCGGGAGCGGGACTGATCGCCTGAACGGTCCGGCCGACGACGAGGAGGGGGGACCGCCGTGGAGGCGATCGGGTTCTGGCCGGCGCTGGCCGCCGCGGACCGCGCGAAGCTCGAAGCGCTGGCGGTCCGCAAGGCCTACCGGCGCGGGGACGTGCTCTGCCGCGAAGGCGAGCGGGCCTCGGTGGTGCTTCTCCTGCTGGCCGGGCACGTCCGGATCACCAACGCGACGCCGGACGGGCGCGAGGTCGTGGTCGGCGTCCGCGGCGCCGGCGAGGTGATCGGCGAACTGGCCGTGATCGACGGCGGACGGAGGTCGGCGACCGTGCAAGCCCTCGACGAACTGGACGTCCTGGTCGTGCCCGCCGCGCGGTTCGTCGCGCTGTGCCGGCGCGAGGCGGCGATTTCCTGGGCGCTGCTGCGGGTTCTCGCCGACCGGATGCGCGACGTCGGACGGCAGTGGCTCGATCTCGGCGGCGGGACGACCACCCGCCGCGTGGCCGCGCAGCTGATGCAGCTGGCGGTGCAGCACGGCGTGCGGCGCGGCGCGGACATCGAGGTCGCGGTGCCCGGCACGCAAGCGGAACTCGCGATGACCGCGGCGATTTCGCGCGAATCGTGGGCGAGGGTGACGCGGGAACTCCGCCGCCAGGGGGTGATCAGCACCGCGCGCGGCCGGGTGACCATCCACCGGCTCGCGGAATTGCGGCGGCTCGCCCGCTGAACGTGTCAGCTGACACAGATTTCCCGGCGCCGCCGGGGTTTTCTGGGAACACACCACCGAGGGAGGCAGTCATGGAACCGTTTCTTCCCGCTCCTCAGCCGGTTCGCTGGCGTCGGGGGGTGTACGCGGCAGCTCTGGTCGTCCCGTTCACCGTCGCCCAAGTGTGGGCGCTGCTGGTGTTGCTGAGCCTCGACTCGCTCCACGGTCTCGCCGGACAGGCCTTCCTGGTGACCCTCGCCGGTTCCGTCGTCGCGACGGTCGTCGGCTGGCGGTGGGTGTGGCAGCTGGGCTCGGAACGCCGGCGGGTGCGGGCGCGCGAGGAAATGCGCAGGCGGGCTTACGAGAACATGCGCGAATTCGGCCGCGAGGACCTGCGCGAACCGCGGATACAGGTGCGGCTGTGAGCACCGTGCTGGCCGTCGCGCAGGAAAGCGGGCAGGGGGTGCCGGCCGCGGTGCTGGTGCTCGCGCTGGTGGTCCTCGTGGCGGTGATCCGGGTGCTGCGCTGGATCGCCGGGCTGGCGGTGCGGCTGGCCGCCTCGGTCGCGGCGATCTCCGGGCTGGTCGTCGGGGCGGCGGGCGTCGGCGGGCTGGCGACCCTGACCGCGGTGGCGATGGTGGCTTCGAAGTGAGTGTGGACACCGGTTCCGCCGCGGGGCAGACTCGCCCGCATGCCCACGACCGGAAAGCGCATCCTCGCGGCGGCATTCGTGGCCGTCCTGGTGTCCACGGCCGGGGCGGTCGACGCCTCGGCCGCCGTTCCCACTCCTAAATCGCCTGTCGCGACCGGCTATCTCGGCGCGGTGTCGAGCATCGACGCCGACGCCACGGCCACCGGCACGCAGGTGCTGCGCGGCGGCGGAAACGCCGTCGACGCGGCGGTCGCCGTCGCGGCCGCGCTCGGCGTCACGGACCCGTTCTCGGCCGGCATCGGCGGGGGCGGGTTCTTCGTGTACTACGACGCGAAAACCGGCAAGGTCCACACGCTCGACGGCCGCGAAACCGCGCCTCGGACCGCGGACGAGAACCTGTTCGTGGAGAACGGCAAACCGCTGCCGTTCGCGGACGCGGTGACCAGCGGGTTGAGCGTGGGGGTGCCGGGTACTCCGGCTACTTGGCGGGAGGCGTTGCGCAAGTGGGGGACCCGGTCGCTCGCGCAGTCGATCGCTCCGGCGGAGCGGTTGGCGCGCAAGGGATTCGTGGTGGACCAGACGTTCCATGATCAGGTCGCGCACAATGCTGACCGGTTCGCCGCGTTTCCTTCTACCCGGTCGCTGTATCTGCCTGGGGGACAGCCGCCGGCGCCGGGGACGGTGTTCCGGAATCCGGATCTGGCCGCTACGTACGGGCAGCTGGCTCGGCGCGGGACGGATGTGCTGTACCGGGGCGAGATCGGGGCGGACATCGCCCGGACTGTGCAGCGGCCGCCGGTCGATCCGGCTTCTTCGCTGAAGGTGCGGCCGGGGAAGCTTTCCGTCGACGATCTCGCTGCTTATCAGGCTGTTGAGCGGGTGCCTACGCATACGCGGTATCGCGGGCTCGAGGTGTATGGGATGCCCGCGCCTTCGTCTGGCGGGCTTACTGTGGGCGAGGCGTTGAACATCCTGGAGAATTACGATCTTTCGAAGGCCGGCCAGGCGGATTACCTGCAGTATTTCCTTGAGGCTTCGCGGTTCGCGTTCGCCGATCGGAATCGGTGGATCGGGGATCCCGCGTTTGTGGATGTCCCGGCTCGGGAGTTGCTGAGCCAGAAGTTCGCGGACAGCCGGGCTTGTTCGATTTCCCGGGAGCGGGCCGCGGTCAGTCCGGTTGCGCCTGCTGATCCTCGGGACCCGCAACCCTGTGCGGCGGGTTCGGTCGGCGCGCCTACGCCTTATGAGGGGGAGAACACCACGCATCTGACTGTGGCGGATCGGTGGGGGAATGTTGTCGCTTACACCCTCACTATCGAGCAGGAGGGCGGTAGTGGGATTGTCGTTCCTGGGCGTGGGTTTTTGTTGAACAACGAGTTGACTGACTTTTCGTTCGTTCCCGTTACGCCTGGGGTGCCGGATCCTAATTTGCCTGGGGCAGGGAAGCGGCCTCGGTCGTCTATGGCGCCTACTGTGGTGTTGCGGGGCGGGAAGCCGTTTTTCGCCGCTGGGTCGCCTGGGGGTGCTTCGATTATCACCACGGTGTTGCAGGTGGTTTTGGGGCGGGTCGATCGCGGGTTGTCGTTGGAGGGGGCGATTGCTGCGCCTCGGGCTTCTCAGCGGAATTCCGCTCGGGCTGATGTCGAGAGCGGGTTTCTCGCTCAGCCGGAGGTTGCCGAGTTGCGGGGGCGGGGGCAGGGGTTTTCTACGGCTCCGGCGGAGATCGGGGCGGCTACCGGGGTGGAGTATTTAGGGGGTGGGCGGTGGGTTGCCGCTGCTGAGCCGGTGAGGAGGGGGCAGGGGGCTGCTCAGGTGGTGTTGCCTTGGGGGTGAGGCGGCTCGTCGCCTGGCGGCGACATTGCTGTTGATGGGCTGCGTGGGGCACCCCGAAGCTTGATTGTGCTGACGGTTCGGGGGTGCTTGTCAAGGCGGGAAAGATGCCTTGACAAGCACCCCCGAACCGCAGGGAGGCTTCGTATCGGGGTGCGGGGGAGGGGCTGGGTGCCTCGCTGTTTTGGTGCATCGGCGGCGGTTTTAGGGCTTGAAGAGCCGTGAGGGAATCAGAGTTCGTGAAGGTTCCCCTCGCGGACGTCGGCTGGTCGTGAGGGGAACCTTGAGGGACTCTGAGTCCGTGAAAGTGGCCCTCACGGACCGCGGGGCGGGTGTGATGGAAGGGCCAGCGGGCGAGGGACGGGTCAGCTCGCGGAGAGCTGGCGTTTCACCTCGGCGGCTACGCGCGAACCCTCGGCGCGGCCGGCGACCTTCGGCTGTACTGCCTTCATCACGGCGCCCATTCCGGCCATTCCGGAGGCGCCGGTTTCCGTCACTGCTTCGGTGACCAGGGTGCGCAGCTCGTCGTCCGAGAGCTGGGCGGGCAGGTAGGCGGTGAGGACCTCTGCTTCGGCTCGTTCGCGTTCCGCGGAGTCCGCGCGGCCTGCCTTGTCGAAGGCTTCAGCGGCGTCGCGGCGTTTCTTCACCTCTCGGGTGATGATTTTCAATACCTCGTCGTCGGAGAGTTCGCGGGCGCTGTCTCCCGCGGTTTCTTCGTAGCCGATCGCCGAGAGGGTCAGGCGCAGGGTTGCCGAGCGCAGCTGGTCCCTCGCCTTGATCGCGGTCGTCAGGTCGTCGTGCAGGGTCGCCTTCAGCGTGGTCATGTACCCGATCCTGGCGCCCGCCTCGGCTGGCTGCCCGCGCCGCGCCGTCGGAGGCGGGGTCTTCTAGACTCGCTTCCGATGTCCGACCAGCCTGAAATCCCCTTTTCCCTGCCGGAGGTGCGGTGATGCGTCTCGTTTTCGCCGGCACCCCGGAACCCGCCGTGCCGTCGCTGCGCGCGCTGATCGAGTCCGGGCGGCACGAGGTCGTCGCGGTCGTCACGCGGCCGGACGCCCAAGCCGGGCGCGGGCGCAAGGTGTCGCGTTCCCCGGTGGGCACGCTCGCCGACGAGCACGGCATCGAGGTGCTCACGCCTTCCCGCGCTGGTGACCCGGCGTTTCTCGCCCGGCTGCGCGAGCTGGCGCCGGATGTCTGCCCGGTCGTCGCGTACGGGGCGCTGCTGCCGCAGTCCGCGCTCGACATCCCGGTGCACGGATGGGTCAACCTGCACTTCTCGCTGCTGCCCGCGTGGCGCGGCGCGGCCCCGGTGCAGGCGGCGATCCGCGCGGGGGACGAGATGACCGGCGCGTCCACCTTCCGGATCGTGAAGGAACTCGACGCGGGGCCGGTGTTCGGCGTGGTGACCGAGCCGATCGGGCCGGCCGACACGTCCGGCGCGCTGCTGAGCAGGCTCGCCGAGTCCGGGGCGCACCTGCTGGTGTCCACCGTGGACGGCATCGAGGACGGCACGCTCCGCGCGGTCGAGCAGCCCGCCGAGGGCATGAGCTACGCGCCGAAGGTGACCGTCGAGGACGCGCGCGTGTCGTTCGCCGACCCGGCTTCGGCGGTCGACCGGCACATCCGCTCGGTGACGCCGGACCCCGGCGCGTGGGCGGAGTTCCGCGGCGAGCGGTTCAAGCTGGGGCCGGTCACCGTGCTCGACGAACCCGGTCCGCGGCCGGGCGAGCTGGTGGTCGAGCGCAAGCGCGTGCTCGTGGGCACGGCGACGAAACCGGTGTGGCTGGGCGAGGTCCAGGCGGCCGGCAAGAAACGGATGGCGGCCACCGACTGGGCGCGCGGCACGAGGATCGACGAAGGAGAGCGCCTCCAGTGAACGAGCGTGGAGAACGGCGGCCCTCGCGGCCGCAGCGGGGCCGTCCGGCTCCGCGCAAACAGGGACCCCGTCGCCCGCCGGAGGTCGATCCGGCCCGCCAGGTCGCGTTCGACGTGCTGCGCGCGGTCCGCGAGAAGGACGCGTACGCCAACCTCGTCCTCCCGCAGCTGCTGCGGGAACGCCGCGTGAGCGGCCGGGACGCGGCGCTGGCCACCGAACTGACCTACGGCGCGGCCCGCGCGCAAGGCCTGCTCGACGCGGTGATCGCCGCGTGCGCCGACCGGCCGATCGAGAAGACCGACCCGGTGGTGCTCGACGCGCTGCGGCTCGGCGTCTACCAGCTGCTGCGCACCCGGATCCCGGAGCACGCCTCGGTCGGGTCCACTGTGGACCTCGTGCGGGCCGAAGCCGGCTCGTGGGCAACGGGATTCGCGAATGCCATCCTGCGTGCGGTGTCCACAAAGGACGAAGCGCAGTGGCTGGACGAACTGGCCCCGGACGAAGCGGCCGACCCGATCGGCGCGTACGCGCTCCGCACCGCGCACCCGCGCTGGGTCGCCCGCTCCTTCGCGGAAGCCCTGGGGGACAAGGGCGCCGAGCTGAAGGCCGCCCTCGAAGCGGACGACGCCCGCCCCGCGGTGCACCTGGTCGCGCGTCCCGGCGAGATCAGCGCCGACGAACTGGCCGCCATCACCGGCGGCGACCCCGCGCCGTACTCGCCCTACGGCGTGCACCTGCCGGCCGGAGCGGGCGACCCGGCAGACGCGGAACCGGTGCGCGAACGCCTCGCCGCGGTGCAGGACGAAGGCAGCCAGCTGTGCGCCGTCGCCGTCACCAAGGCGCCGCTGGAAGGCTCCGACGAACGCTGGCTGGACCTGTGCGCGGGCCCCGGCGGCAAAGCGGCGCTGCTCGGCGCGCTGGCCAAGATCAGCGGCGCGCACGTGGACGCCGTCGAGAAGGCCCCGCACCGCGCCCGGCTGATCGAGAACGCCACCGAGGGCCTGCCGGTCACCGTGCACGTCGCGGACGGCCGCGAAAGCGGCCTCGAACCGGGCTACGACCGGATCCTGGTCGACGCCCCGTGCAGCGGCCTCGGAGCGTTGCGCCGCCGTCCCGAGGCCCGGTGGCGACGCAAGCCGTCGGACGTCGCGGACCTGACCAAACTGCAGGGCGAACTGCTGATGGCGGCGCTGGACCTGGTGCGCCCTGGCGGCATCGTCGCCTACGTCGTCTGCTCGCCGCACCTGGCTGAAACCGAAGGCGTGGTAGGCGAAACCGCGCGCCGGACCAAGTCCGAGATCGTGGACGCCCGCGAGTTCTTCCCGGACGTCCCGCAGCTCGGCGACGGCCCGTACGTCCAGCTGTGGCCGCACCGGCACGGCACCGACGCCATGTTCTGCGCGGTGCTGCGCAAACCGTGACGGATCTAGGCTTGGTCGCCAGCTCGTGCGGCGGACTCGACACCCGGTTCACCGACGAGCTGGCGAAACCAGCGGTCGCCCGAGGCTGGCGGCTGGCCATCACCCTCACCCCGACCGCCTGGGGCTGGCTGAAGGCGACCGGCGGCCTGGGCGAACTCGAAGCCACGACGGACCTGCCGGTGCGCAGTGCGTCCCGGCTGCCCGGCGAACCGCGCCCGCATCCGGACCCGAAGGTTTTCCTCTTCGCGCCCGCGTCGGCGAACTCGGTGGCGAAGCTGGCGCTCGGGATCGCGGACAACCAGGCGCTCACGCTCCTCGGCGATGTCCTTGGCGCACCAGGGATCACCATCGTCGTGGCCTATCAGGTCCAGGACACCCGGGAGCACCACCCGGCCTGGCGGCGGCACCTCGACACGTTGTCCGAGGCCGGCGTGCGGCTGCACCGACTCGACCCGCGCCGCCCGTGGTCGGAACCGCTCGACCTGCTGCCCTCGCCCGCGTGAAAGCCGGGAGGGGAACCCCGAGGGATTCCCCTCCCGGACTCGAGGCTCAGCGCAGGCGAAGAGCGCGCTTCACCGTGCCGAACAGATCGGTCTGGTTGGTCAGCCCGACCACGTTCGCCGCCTGCGGCCCGTAAGCCGCGATCCGGACCTGCGTCCCGGTGTGCTCCATCGAGGAACCCGGCAGCGCGGTCCCGTAGTTGAGAGTCATGTTCGCGCCCTCGTTCGTGATCAACGTGGCAGTCTGCCCAGGCGTCTTGGCGTCGTTGGACACGATCTGGCTGGTGTGCCCGTGGTCCGCAGTCACCACGACGAGCGTGTCGGGGTGGCTGCGCGCGTAAGCGAGCCCAGCGGCAACGGCAGCGTCGAAATCGATCGTCTCGCCGATCTGCCCGCAGGGGTCGGCCGCGTGGTCCTGCTTGTCGATCGAAGCCCCTTCGACCTGCAGGAAGAAGCCCTTGTTGCTGCGCCGGTCGTCCAGCAGCTGCAACGCCTTCTGCGTCTGCGCCACCAGCTTCGGCTGCGTCTTCGGCAGCGCCGGGTTCGCCGTGCAGCGGGTCGGCGCGGTGCCGCCCTGCGTCGCTTTCGGGCCAGTCCAGTTCACCGGCAGGTTGCCGGGCGCGAACAGCCCGAGCAGCGGCTTGCCCGGCTGGGCCCTGGCGAGGTCGTCGGCGGTGTTGACCACGGTGTACCCGGCGGCCTTGGCCTGCTCCAGGACCGGCTTGCCCTTGAACTGCCCGGCGGTCGCCTTCTGGTCGAAGTACTTCGCGCCGCCGCCGAGGAGCACGTCCGGGCGGGTCTGCACGAGCTGTTCGGAAATCGAGCCCGCGCCGCCGTTCTCCTTGGCGTTCTGCGCGCACTTCTTGGTCGTCTCGTCCGGGCCCTTGCAGTCGCGGTCGACGACGTGCGCGCCGAGCACGGCCGGGGTCGCGTCCTGGACCTCGGCGGTGGTCACGTCGCCGGTGCGCAGGCCGCTGCGCTTGGCGAGCTCGAGCAGGGTCGGGACCGGATTGCCGTAGGCGTCCACGGAAATCGCGCCGTTGTAGGTCTTCGTGCCGGTCGCCCAGCCGGTGCCGGACGCCGCGGAGTCGGTGACGTAGTCCGGCTTGGCCGGGTTGCCCTTCTCGACCGAGTAGGTGGTGTAGTCGCCGGTCAGCGGGAACTCGTCCATCGCGAGCCGGCCGGCCGCGCCGCGGTCGTAGTTGCGCGCCGAGGTGATCTCGGACTGGCCCATGCCGTCGCCGATGAACAGGATGACGTTGCGCGCGTGCCCGCCCTGGATCGCCTGGCGGACCTCCTGCGTGCGGTCGCCCGCGCCGGCCGAAGCGGCGCGCGCGCCCTGGTCGTCCTGGTTGCCCTGCGCGGCGATCGCGACCGGGGCGGCGGCGACCAGCGCGACGCCGAGCGCGCCCGCGGCCACCCACTTGCGGCGGCCTGCCAAGACGGTTCTCATGGTTCTCCTCGGGGTGCTTCTCGTCCGGAACTTCCGGAGGTGACCCATCTCCTCCGTCCTCCCCTCCACCGCCCTCAACGGTGTGGCGAAGCCACGCAGAGTTTTCTTCGGCGATGTGTTCGACGCGGAGATTCCGGATGAGCGCCCGGTGTCCGGAAAGCGAACTCCGGTGCGGTCACGGCCGGTGAACGGCCGGGAACCGGGTCCTCTTACACTCGGGTCGTGGCTTCACCTCTCATCGCACCCAGCATCCTGTCCGCCGACTTCGCCAAGCTCGGCGAGGAGATCGCGGCCGTCGCGCATCCCGGGGACACCCGGGCCGACTGGGTGCACGTGGACGTCATGGACGCGCACTTCGTGCCCAACCTGACCCTCGGCCTCCCGGTGGTCCAGTCGCTGCTCAAGTCGACCGACCTGCCGCTCGACTGCCACCTGATGATCGAAGACCCGGACCGCTGGGCGATCGGCTACGCCGAGGCCGGCGCGTACAACGTCACGGTGCACGTGGAAGCCGCCAAGGACCCGGTCATGCTGGCGAAGAACCTGCGCGCCGCGGGCGCGAAGGCAGGCCTGTCGATCAAGCCGGGCACGCCGCTCGAACCGCACCTGGAAACCCTCAAGCACTACGACACGCTGCTGGTCATGTCGGTCGAACCGGGCTTCGGCGGGCAGTCGTTCATCGCCGACGTGCTGGAGAAGGTGCGCACCGCGCGCCGGCTGGTCGACACCGGGCACCTCAAGCTGGTCGTCGAGATCGACGGCGGGATCAACTCCGACACCATCGAACAGGCCGCCGAAGCGGGCGTGGACTGCTTCGTCGCGGGCTCGGCCGTCTACGGGGCGCAGGACCCCGGACGCGCCGTCGCCGCCCTGCGCGAGCAGGCCGCCCGTCTCCGCGTCAGCTGACCTTCCCGTCCCGGGAAGCTCCCGGGGCCGGGCGGGTGTTGGATGGAGGGGCCACCGAAGGCGGTGGCCGGGCGAGGAGGCAGCAGTGTTCACGGGAATTGTCGAAGAGGTCGGCGAGGTCACCGCGGTCGAGCAGCTCACCGACGCGGCTCGGCTCACCGTGCGCGGCCCGCTGGTCACCTCGGACGCGGGGCACGGCGATTCGATCGCGGTCAGCGGCGTCTGCCTGACCGTCGTCACGGTCTCCGGCGGCGAGTTCACCGTCGATGTGGTGAACGAAACACTCCAGCGTTCGAGCCTCGCGAAGGTGGCCGTCGGAGACGCGGTGAACCTCGAGCGCGCGACCCCCGCGGGCGGACGGCTCGGCGGGCACATCATGCAGGGCCACGTCGACGGCACCGGCGTTTTCCTCTCCCGCGACGAACGCGGCGTGACGACGTTCTCCCTGCCCCCGGCCTTGGCGCGGTACGTCGTGGAGAAGGGTTCGATCGCCGTCGACGGCGTTTCGCTCACCGTCGCGAGCATCACCGAGGACCGGTTTTCGGTCGCGTTGATCCCCACCACGCTCGAGGCGACGACCCTCGGCAGGCGCGAAGAGGGCGACCTCGTGAACCTCGAAGTGGACGTCGTCGCGAAGTACGTGGAGAAGCTCACTGCGCCACACGTGGCGGCGAACGCGCACAATGTGTGACATCCACCCGGCGGCGGCAGCGAAGGAGCACCCGTGAGCGAGACGAAGGCGGCCGAGCCGCAGACCGGATGGACCCCGTGCGGAGCAGGCGCGGCGGTCGACGTGGACGCCATCGAGGCCGCGATCGCGGACATCGCCGCCGGGCGCGCGGTGGTCGTCGTCGACGACGAGGACCGCGAGAACGAGGGCGACCTCATCTTCGCCGCCGAGAAGGCGACGCCGGAGCTGCTCGCCTTCATGGTGCGCTACACCTCGGGCTACGTGTGCGTCGCGCTGACCGAATCCGAGGCGGACCGGCTCGACCTGCCGCCGATGTACCACACGAACCAGGACCAGCGCGGCACCGCGTACAGCGTCACGGTCGACGCCGCGGACGGCATCACCACCGGCATTTCCGCCGCCGACCGCGCGCACACCACGAGGCTGCTGGCCAACCCCGAGGCCACCGCGAAGGACTTCCGCCGCCCCGGCCACGTGGTGCCGTTGCGCGCCAAGGAAGGCGGCGTGCTGCGCCGTCCCGGGCACACCGAGGCCGCGGTGGACCTCGCCCGGCTGGCCGGACTGTCCCCGGCGGGCGTGCTCTGCGAGATCGTGTCGCAGAAGGACGAGGGCGACATGGCCCGGCGCGACGAGCTGGAAGTGTTCGCCGCCGACCACGACCTGAAGATCATCTCGATCGCGGAGCTGATCGCCTACCGCAGGCGCACCGAGAAGCAGGTCGAACGCGTCGCCGAGGCGCGGATCCCGCTGGCCGCCGGCACGTTCCGCGCGGTCGGGTACGACAGCCTGCTCGACGGGATCGAGCACGTCGCCTTCGTGTACGGCGAGATCGGCGACGGCGAGGACATCCTGGTCCGGGTGCACTCCGAATGCCTCACCGGCGACGTCTTCGGCTCGCTGCGCTGCGACTGCGGCCCGCAGCTGGACGCCGCGCTGCAGAAGGTGGCCGACGAGGGCCGCGGCGTCGTGCTGTACATCCGCGGGCACGAGGGCCGCGGCATCGGGCTGCTGCACAAACTGCAGGCGTACCAGCTGCAGGACGCGGGCGCGGACACCGTCGACGCGAACTTGGCGCTGGGCGTCCCGGCGGACGCGCGCGACTACGGCACCGGCGCGCAGATCCTGTGCGACCTCGGCGTCCGGTCGATGCGGCTGCTCACGAACAACCCGGCGAAGCGGGTCGGACTCGAGGGCTACGGCCTGCGCGTCACCGGGCGGGTCTCGCTGCCGATCTCGCCGAACCCGGAAAACCTGCGGTACCTGCGCACCAAGCGCGACCGGATGGGGCACGACCTCAGCCAGCTCGAGCACTACGACCAGGTCGGGGCGGCCGACCAGGGCACCGAGGAGGACACCACGCGATGAGCGGCGAGGGGCGGCCGGACACCGCGCTCGACCTGCGCGACTGCAAGTCCCTGCGGCTGGCGGTCGTCGCGACGCGGTGGAACGCGAAGATCACCGACGTGCTGCTGGAGCGCGCGCTCGCCGCGGCGAAGGACGCCGGGCTGGAGGAAGAGCCCACGGTCATCCGCGTGGCGGGTGCGGTGGAGCTTCCGGTCGCGGCGCAGGCGCTGGCCCGCAACCACGACGCGGTCGTCGCGCTGGGCGTCGTGATCCGCGGCGGCACCCCGCACTTCGAGTACGTGTGCGACGCGGTCACCGCCGGCCTCACCCGGGTCGCGCTCGACGAGAGCACCCCGGTCGGCAACGGCGTGCTGACCTGCGACACCGAACAGCAGGCGCTGGACCGCTCCGGCATGCCCGGCTCCGTCGAGGACAAGGGGTACGAGGCGGCCGTGGCGGCGCTCGACACCGCGCACGTGCTGCGCGGCCTGGGCAAGCCGTGGACCGAGCGGGGATTCGTGTGAGCGTGATGACCGAGCAGCAGCCCACCCTCGTGATCCGGCCGCGTCGGGCGCTGATCATGTGCAGCGTGCTCGCGGTGGCGCTGCTCGCGGCGTTCGTGGTGGTCGCGGTCCTGCTGCGCAGCTCGCACACCGGCGTCGTGTTCGAGGCGGCGGACCAGATCGCGATGATCGGCATCGGCGTGGCGCTGTCGGCGGGCACGATGCTCTTCGGCAACGCCCGGGTCCGTGCGGATGCCACGGGGATCGAGGTCCGCAACGTGCTGGCGCGGCGGGTGTTCACGTGGGATCAGGTGCTGTCGATCAGCTTCCCCGACGGTGCTTCGTGGGCTCGGCTGGAACTGCCGGACGACGAGTACTTCTCGGTGATGGCCGTGCAGGCGGTGGACCGGGAACGAGCGGTGCAGGCGGTGCGCGCGCTGCGTCGATTGCACCGCGCCGCCACCGGGGCCTGAGTTCTACAGCTCAAGATCCACGACGATCGGCGCGTGGTCGGAAGGCCCCTTGCCCTTGCGGGCTTCGCGGTCGACGTAGGAATCGGTGACCGCCTTGGCGAAAACCTCGTTCCCGTAGACGAGGTCGATGCGCATTCCCTTGTTGTTGGGGAAGTTTCCGGCGCGGTAGTCCCAGTACGTGAACGGGTGGTCGTACTTCAGCGGGCGCGGGAACACGTCGGACAGCCCGGCGTCGCGGAGCTTCTTCAGCGCTGCCCGCTCGGGCTCGGTGACGTGCGTGGACTCGGCGAACAGCGAGATGTCCCAGACGTCGTCGTCGGTGGGCGCGACGTTGAAATCGCCGAGCACCGCGAACGGGCGCGCGTGCCGGAGTTCTTCGCCGACGAGGTCGCTGAGCTTCTCGAGCCACTCGAGTTTGTAGGCGTAGTGCGGATTCTGCGGCTCCCGCCCGTTCGGCACGTACACCGACCAGACACGGATCCCGCCGCACGTCGCGCCGATCGCGCGCGCCTCGGCCTGCCCGTCGAAGCCCGGCTCGCCCGGCAGCCCGCGCACCACGTCGTCGAGCCCGATCTTCGAGAGGATCGCGACGCCGTTCCACCGCCCGAGCCCGTACGCGGCGACCTCGTACCCGCGCGCGACGATCTCGCCGGCGGGGAAGGCCTCGGTGGTGTTCTTGAGTTCCTGCAGGCACAGCACGTCCGGAGCGGTGGTGTCGAGCCAGTCGAGCACGCGGGGCAGCCGGGGAACGATGGAGTTGACGTTCCAGGTGGCGACGCGGACGGTCATGGCTGCTCCCTGATCGTTCGACGGCTCGGCGAGGCCAGGCTACGGCAGGCGTCCGGCGACGGTGCAACGCGACCGGGCCGTGCGCCGCGACCCGCCCGGACTGATCCCGGACCGCGGGCGGCCCGCAGCAAGGGGTCTCCCGGAAACTGTCGGACCCTCGCCATACAGTGGGGCACGTGGCTGATCCGACCACCTACCGACCTCAGCCGGGGAGCATCCCGGACTCGCCTGGCGTCTACAAGTTCCGCGACGACGCCAAGCGGGTCATCTACGTCGGCAAAGCGAAGAGCCTGCGCAGCAGGCTGAACTCGTACTTCGCCGACCTGTCCGGCCTTCATCCGCGCACGCGGCAGATGGTCACCACCGCGGCGAGCGTCGAGTGGACCGTCGTCGGGACCGAGGTCGAGGCGCTCCAGCTGGAGTACAACTGGATCAAGGAATTCGACCCGCGCTTCAACGTCCGCTACCGCGACGACAAGAGCTACCCGGTCCTCGCCGTCACGCTGAACGAGGAATTCCCCCGGCTGCACGTCTACCGCGGCGCGCGCAAGAAGGGGGTCCGCTACTTCGGGCCGTACTCGCACGCGTGGGCGATCCGCGAAACGCTCGACCTCCTCCTGCGCGTTTTCCCCGCTCGCACCTGTTCCGCGGGCGTCTTCCGGCGGCACGGGCAGATCGGGCGGCCGTGTCTGCTCGGCTACATCGACAAGTGCTCGGCACCGTGCGTCGGCCGGGTGTCCGCGGACGAACACCGGGCGATCGTCGAAGATTTCTGCGACTTCCTCGCCGGCCGCACGGACGCGATGGTGAAGCGGCTCGAACGCGAGATGGCCGCCGCTTCCGAGGAGCTGGAGTTCGAGCGCGCCGCGCGGCTGCGGGACGACCTGGGCGCGTTGCGCCGCGCGATGGAGAAACAGGCCGTGGTGTTCGGCGACGGCACAGACGCCGACGTCGTCGCCTTCGCACACGACGAACTCGAGGCCGCCGTCCAGGTGTTCCACGTGCGCGGCGGGCGCGTGCGCGGGCAGCGCGGCTGGGTGATCGACAAGGCCGAGGAAATGGACGTCCCGGCGCTGGTCGACCACTTCCTCACCCAGTTCTACGGCGAGGAGTCCGACCGCGCGGGCCGCGACGACGTCGAGACCGGTCCGGTGGTGCCGCGCGAGGTGCTGGTGCCGGAGCTGCCCGCGGACGCCGACGCGGTCGCCGAGTGGCTGTCCGGCCTGCGCGGGTCGCGCGTGCGGCTGCGGGTGGCGCAGCGCGGCGACAAGAAGGCGCTCGCGGAAACGGTGGAGCGCAACGCGAAGGAAGCGTTCACCCAGCACAAACTGCGCCGTGCGGGCGATCTCACCGCGCGGTCCGCGGCGCTGCAGGAGCTCCAGGACTACCTGGGGCTCGACAGCGCGCCGCTGCGCATCGAATGCATCGACATCAGCCACATCCAGGGCAGCGACGTCGTGGCGTCGCTGGTGGTGTTCGAGGACGGGTTGCCGCGCAAGTCCGAGTACCGCAAGTTCGCGCTGCGCGAGGCGGCGACCGAGGGCGACGTCGCGTCCATCGCCGAGGTCGTGCGGCGGCGGTTCTACCGGTACCTCAAGGAAACGGCCGAAAACGCGGCGGAGACAACGGAAACCGCGCCGGACGCCGACGAAGCCGGGGACGAGGCGGTGGAGCCGGTGCGCGCCGGGATCGACCCGGAGACCGGCCGGCCGCGCAAGTTCGCCTATCCGCCGAACCTGCTGGTCGTCGACGGCGCGGGCCCGCAGGCCACCGCGGCCGCGGACGTGCTCGCCGAACTGGGCATCACCGACATCGCCGTCGTCGGGCTCGCGAAGCGGCTCGAAGAGGTGTGGCTGCCCGGCGAACCGGATCCGATGATCCTGCCGCGCACGTCCGACGCGCTGTATCTGCTGCAGCGGCTTCGCGACGAGGCGCACCGGTTCGCCATTCGCTACCACCGCGAAAAGCGCGCCAAGCGCATGCAGACGTCCGAATTGGACAGTGTGCCCGGACTCGGGCAGGCTCGGCGCACCGCGCTGATCAAGCACTTCGGCTCGGTGAAGAAGCTCAAACAGGCCCGGGTCGAGGAAATCGAAGCGGTGCCCGGTTTCGGCAGGCGCACTGCCGAAGCCGTGGTGGCGGCGCTGGCCGGGGAGACCGGAGCCGCATCGCAGGCAGTGCCGGGAGGGGACCAGGGGTCGTGATCGGGAAGGAAGCACACGTGAGTGCGGAAGAGGAAAAACGGGGCAGCGGGATGGAGGTCGCGGTCGTGTCCGGCCTGTCCGGCGCGGGCCGCTCCACGGCGGCGAAATGCCTGGAGGACCTCGGCTGGTTCGTCGTCGACAACCTGCCGCCGGAGCTGATCGCCACGATGGTCGAGCTCGGCGCGCAGGCGCGGGGGGCGATCACGAAGGTGGCGGTGGTGATGGACGTGCGCTCGCGCGCGTTCACCGACGACCTGGCCTCGGTGATCAAGGACCTGGACGCGCGCGGGTACAAGCCGCGCGTGCTGTTCCTGGAGGCCACCGACGCGGTGCTGGTGCGCCGCTTCGAATCGGTCCGCCGCGGCCACCCGATGCAGGGCGACGGCAGGCTCGCCGACGGCATCACCGCCGAGCGGAAACTGCTTTCGCCGCTGCGCGAGGAAGCCGACCTGGTGCTCGACACGTCCGCGCTGTCGGTGCACGACCTGCGCGCGAAGATCGAGGACGCGTTCGGTTCCGAGGCCAGCACGCAGACCCGCGTCACCGTGCTGTCCTTCGGCTACAAGTACGGTTTGCCGATGGACGCCGACCTGGTGATGGACGTGCGGTTCCTGCCGAACCCGTTCTGGATCCCGGAGCTGCGCGAGCACACCGGCCTCGACGGCGAGGTGCGCAATTACGTGCTGTCGCAGGAAGGAGCCGAGGAATTCCTCGACCGCTACCACCAGCTGCTGCGGCTCATCGGCGCGGGCTACAAGCGCGAGGGCAAGCGGTACCTGACGCTCGCGGTCGGCTGCACCGGCGGCAAGCACCGCAGCGTCGCGATCTCCGAGGAACTCGCCCAGCGACTGTCCAATGAGGACGGCATGGCAGTAAAGGTGGTGCACCGGGATCTTGGCCGGGAGTGACGTGCGCGCGGTGGCGCTGGGCGGAGGACACGGGCTGCACGCGACGCTGACCGCGCTCCGGCGGATCACCCGCGCCGTCACGGCGGTGGTCACGGTGGCCGACGACGGCGGGTCGTCCGGCAGGCTGCGCCGCGAACTGGGGCTGCTGCCGCCGGGCGACCTGCGCCAGGCGTTCGCCGCGTTCGCCGCGGAGGACGGCGGGCGGCTGTGGGCCGAGGTGTTCCAGCACCGTTTCGGCGGCGACGGCGCGCTCGCCGGGCACGCCGTCGGCAACCTGCTGCTCGCCGGGCTGTTCGAGGTGCTCGGCGACCCGGTGGCCGCGCTCGACGAGGCGAGCAGGCTGATGGGCATCTCCGGCCGCGTGCTGCCGATGTCGCCCGAGCCGCTGGAGATCGAGGGCGAGGTCAGCGGCCTCGACAGCGAGGACCCGGACGCGATCCGGCGCATCCGCGGCCAGGTCGCGGTCGCCAGCACGCCCGGCCAGGTGCATCGCATCACACTGCACCCGGCCGGCCGCCAGGAACGCCCGCCGCGCGGCTGCCCGGAGGCGATCGAGGCGGTGCTGGAGGCGGACGTCGTGTTCCTCGGTCCCGGCTCGTGGTTCACCAGCGTGCTGCCGCACCTGCTCGTCCCGGATCTGCACGACGCGCTCGTGCGCACGAAGGCCACCAAAGTCGTCGTGCTGAATTTGGTCCCCCAACCGGGGGAAACCGGCGGATTCTCCCCGGAGCGGCATCTGGACGTACTCTTCGAGCACGCGCCCGCGCTGCGGGTCGACGCCGTGATCGCGGACCGGGATTCCGTCCCTGACCCGGCAAGCCTCCGCCGGGCCGCCGAACGCCTCGGAGCCAGGGCCTGCCTGGGGGCGGTGGGCGACCCGGTCGTGGCGGGACGGCATGATCCTGGTGCGCTCGCCCAGTGCGTGCGAGAGGCACTCGGCCTCGGCGGGGAGCACTGTGGGTGACGGCGGGCGCGCAGCGAAAGGCAGGAGGGGCAGTACATGGCGATGACCGCCGCGGTGAAGGACGAACTGAGCCGGCTCGAGATCACGAAGATCGGGCCGCGCCGGGCGGAGGTCGCGTCGCTGCTTCGCTTCGCGGGCGGGCTGCACATCGTGGCCGGCCGGGTGGTGGTCGAGGCGGAGCTGGACACGGGTTCGGTCGCGCGGCGGCTGCGCAAGGAGATCCACGAGCTGTACGGACATCATTCGGACGTGCACGTGATCACCGCGAGCGGCGGCCTGCGCAAGGGGACGCGGTACGTCGTGCGCGTGGTGAAGGACGGCGAGGGCCTTGCCCGCCAGACCGGTCTGATCGACCAGCGCGGACGCCCCGTGCGCGGCCTGCCCGCCGCCGTGGTGTCCGGCGGAGTGGCCGACGCCGAAGCAGCCTGGCGCGGCGCCTTCCTGGCCCACGGCTCGCTGACCGAACCGGGCCGCTCGTCGTCCCTGGAAGTCACCTGCCCGGGCCCGGAAGCGGCCTTGGCCCTCGTCGGCGCGGCGCGACGGATGGGCATCCAGGCGAAGTCGCGCGAGGTCCGGGGCGCGGACCGGGTCGTGGTCCGCGACGGTGACGCGATCGGCGCCCTGCTGACCCGCCTGGGCGCGCACACGAGCGTGCTGCAGTGGGAAGAACGCCGGATGCGCCGAGAGGTGCGAGCGACCGCCAACCGCCTCGCGAACTTCGACGACGCGAACCTCCGCCGCTCGGCCCGCGCCGCCGTCGCCGCGGCCGCCCGGGTGGAACGAGCCCTGGAGATCCTCGGCGACACCGCTCCGGACCACCTGCTCGCGGCCGGCCGCCTGCGCTTGTCGAACCGCCAGGCGTCCCTGGAGGAACTCGGCCAGCTGTCCGACCCGCAAATGACGAAAGACGCGGTAGCCGGCCGAATCCGGCGGCTGCTGGCGATGGCGGACAAGCGGGCGAAGGCACTGAACATCCCGGACACCGAATCGGCGGTGACCCCGGAAATGCTGGAGGAAGAAGCCTGACGCGGTGGACGGCGGGGTTAGAGGCGGGATGGCCTGGCCCCGCCGCGGTGGTTGGGGTGGGGTTGGCTTGGCCCTGCTGCGGTGGGTTGGGTGCGGATGGCCTAAGCCCTGGTGCGGTGGGTTGGGTGCGGATGGTCTGGCTTCGCCGCGGTGGTTGGGGCGGGGGAGTGGCCTGCCTGGCCCGGTTTGCGGCTTCTCGGCGGGAAGCCCGCTGCGCCCGGTCGCGTTGGTCTGGGCGGCCTGCCTGCTCCCTTCGCGGTGGCTTGCGACGGCGGAGCAGTCCCGCCTCGGAAGACCAGCCGCGGCCGCCCGGGACCTGCCCGATCGTCGGCGGGAGTCTCGTGAGTGCCTATGCCGGTTCTTACCGGCAAAAACACTCACGAGGGTGCGCCTGCCGAAGAAACTCTCGCCGCGCTGGCCGAGCACGGCATCATCCCTTGCTCCGCGAACCTTCCGCTACGCCTTCAGCAACACGTCCCACCCCACCCTGCGTTTTCCGCAGCACATGCCCGCCTCACCGCCGGCCCGCGCCACCCCGTCTCACCCTGCGTTTTCGCGGCGCCTACCCGTCCCGTCCCGCCGCCGAGCCCACCCCACCCACCCCATCTCACCCTGCGTTTTCCGTGGCACCTCCCCGTCCCGCCCCGCCGTCGAGCCCACCCCACCCGCCGAGCCCGCCCGGCCGTCAAGACTTCGTCCACAGTGGACAAATCACCCCCACCACACCGCGGTGTTCGCTACCGTGGAGGGCATGATCGATCTGCCGCTCTCCGTACTTGAACTCGCGCTGGTCGAAGCCGGGCAGTCGGCCACCGCGGCGCTCGAACCGCTCTCCTCTGTCGCGCGCAGGGTGGACGACCTCGGCTACCGCCGGCTCTGGTTTGCCGAGCATCACGGTTCCCCGGCCATCGCCAGTGCCTCCCCGCAGGTGCTCGCGGCGCACGCGGGCGCGGTGACGTCCCGGGTCCGCGTCGGGTCCGGCGGGGTTCTCGCGCCCAATCACGCGCCGTTCGCGTTGGCTGAGCAGTTCGGCACCCTGTCCGCGCTCAACGGCGGCCGGGTCGATCTCGGCGTCGGGCGCGGGCCGGGCGCGCTCGATCCGGAGATCATCCGGGCGTTGCGCCGCGGGGCCGAGCCTGCACAGGAAGCCGACTATCACGCCGATGTCGACGAGCTTCTGAAGTATCTCGGCAGCGACCAGGTGCTTCCCGGCGGCGTGACCGTGCCGGAGCCGTGGCTGCTCAGTTCCAGCCCGGCGGGCGCGGAGGTGGCGGCCGAGCGCGGGTTGCCGATCGCGTTCGCACATCACATCCGGCCGGACAACACCGCGCCCTCGCTGGAGCGGTACCGGGAGAAGTTCCGGCCCTCGAAGTGGCGTTCCGCGCCGTACGTGCTGCTGTGCGTCGAGACGATCTGCGCGGACACCGAGGCCGAGGCCGAATACCTGTCCGGGCCGATGAACGTCCTCAAATCCCACCTGCTCACCGGCGGCGGGGGAGACCAGCCGATGCTCACGCCCGAGGAGGCCGCGGGGTACGAGTTCGCGCCGGAGATGGTGCCGCAGCTCGAACACTTCCGCGCGGCGCAGGCGTACGGCGAGCGGGAGCAGGTCCAAGCCCGGCTCGCGGAGCTGGCGAAGCAGACCGGCGCGGACGAAATCATGGTCACCGTGCCGGTTTTCGACGCGAAGGCGCGCATCCGCTGTTACGAGCTGCTGAAAGAATGAGGTGCGGCAGGGGTGACCGGCGCCGCTCCGGTCACCCCTGCCGCGGCTTTATCCGGCGAGTGCCGCGCCGGGGAACTTCAGCTGCACCACCACGTTGTCGATGGTGTCCGGCGTGCCGCCGAGCTTGTCGTTGTTCGTCGAGGTCACCCACAGGCGCCCGTCCGGCGTCTTGGTCACCGAGCGCAGCCGGCCCCAGCGGCCGGAGAACACCGCGGACACGCTGCCGATGCTGTCGCCCTTGATCTGCGTCGCGAACAGCTGCTTGCCGGTCACCGCCGCGATGTAGATCCAGTCGTTCACGATCTCGATGCCCGACGGTCCGGCCTGCGAGGTCGGCCACGTCTTCTTGGGCGCGATCGTCCCGCCGCAGTCGCCGATCGTGCCCTCGCAGGCCGACCAGCCGTAGTTGCCGCCCTTCTGGATCAGGTTCAGCTCGTCCTGGCTGCTCTCGCCGAACTCCGACGACCACAGCCGCCCCTGCGAATCCCAGGCCAGGCCCTGCGGGTTGCGGTGCCCGTAGCTCCAGACGTACCGCGCGTTGCCGCCGGTGGCGTAGAACGGGTTGTCGCTCGGCGCGGACCCGTCCGGGTTGAGCCGCAGGATCTTGCCGTTGAGCGAACTCTTGTTCTGCGCGTTGGCCTTGACCTTCGCGTCGCCGACGGTGGCGTACAGCTTGCCGTCCGGGCCGAACGCGATGCGGCCGCCGTTGTGGTACTGGTTCTTCGACATGCCGGTCAGCACCGGAGTGGTCGTCTTCGACAGCGTGGTGCCGTCGTAGGTGACCTTCACGATCCGGTTGTCGCTGGACGACGTGTGGTACAGGTACACCGCGTGGTCGGTGTTCCACTGCGGCGAAATCGCCAGCCCGAGCAGCCCGCCCTCGCCGTTCGTGGTGACCACGCCGGGGATCTTGCCGAGCGTCGTCTTCTTGCCGTCCGGGGTGATCTGCAGCAGTTCGAACCGGTCCCGCTCGGTCACCAAGGCGTTGCCGTTCGGCAGGAAACCGACCGCCCACCCGAGGTCGACCTTCGCGATGTCCTTGTCGTACGAAGGAATTCCGCCGCCGGAACCGCTGCTGCTGGTGGTTTTCGCGGTGACCGCGTTGCTCGCCGCGGAGGCGTTTCCGTTGGGGTCACGCGCTTTTACGGTGAACGTGTACGACGTGTTCGGCTTGAGGTCGGTGACCGTCGCCGACGTCTGCGTCGTGGTCGAGACGACGTTGCCGCTCTGGTACACGTCGTAGCCGGCGATCGAGCCGCTGTCGTCGGTGGAAGCCTTCCAGGACAACGAAATGCTGTCTGAGGTGCTGCCGGTGACCTTCAGTGAACCGGGCACGCTCGGCGGGGTTTTGTCGTCGCTGGGCGGGGTTTTCACGCCGACGACATTGCTCGGCTGGGACGGGTTGCCCGCCGCGTCGTAGGCGATCACCGAGATGTCGTACGACGTGTTCGGCGTCAGCTGGTCGACGGTCGCCGACGTGGTCTTGCCGTCCACGACCTTCAGCGTGTTGCCGCCGCGGTTGATCTCGTACCGCGTGACGCCGACGTTGTCCGTTGCCGGGTCCCAGCGGAAATCCGCCGCGGTAGGCCGGATGTTCGACGCCTGGAAGTTCTTCGGCGGCGTCGGCGGCTCGGTGTCGGCCGGGGCGGAAAAGCTGTCGGTGAGCTTGTCGGTGTTGGGCCCGCCGTTCGCGGACGCCGAAACGGTGCGCACGTGGTTGACGCCCGCGGTGAGCTGGACGGTCGCGGTGACGGTCTTCCACGTCGTCCAGGAACCGGTGCTGGGGAAGGAAACCGTGCCCTTGTCGCCGCCGTCGACCACGAGCTTCATCGGCCGGTCGTCGGCGGTTCCGTTGGCGTAGCGGAAAGTCAGTGTGTGCGTGCCGGCCTGTGCCGCGTTGACCGAGTAGTCGGCGTAGCTGCCGACGAGGTTCTCGAAGTCCACGAATCCCTTGCCGGAGTAGCCGGAGTGGTTCGTGGCGATCTTGGCCTGGGAGAGCGTCGCGTCCTCGGACTCGTAGTCCCCGGTGGCCGCGGTGGCGGTCACAGGGGTCAGCAGTGCGCAGCCGAGCGCGGTCGCCGCGGTACCGGCGAACAGCGCGCTCAACGTCGAGCGTCGTGCCACGGGGGCCTCCTGCGTGAGGGGGATCGGGGCGGCGGCGGGGATGAAGTCTTCGTTAGGAAACTTTCCTATTTATGGGGACAGATCACACACCCTCGGCAGCGCGGTGTCAATAGTGCGATGGCGGCATTACGCTCCGCAGCCGAAGCCGCGGAGCGCCCTCGAGGGAGCGGGCGGGTCAGAAACCGGCGATGTCCGCCCGCGCGATCACCTTCGTGATCCTCGCCCGGACGAGGGATTCTTCCGGGACGGCGTTGCGCTTGCCGTAGGCCGGGCCGTTCTCCTCGCCCATGTACCGCGCGCCGAGCCGGGTGGCCCACTCCAGCATTTCGTCCAGGTCGTGGTGCAGTTCCGCCTCGGCGGTGAACTGGACGTAGGAGAACGGCGGCCGCTGGTCGTCCACGGCGAGCGAGATCCGCGGGTCGCGGCGCAGGGCCTTGCCTTTCAGCGTGTCCGTGCCGGTGGTGAAGATCAGCTCGTCGCCGTGAGGCCCCTCGTTCAGCAAGAACCAGACGGGCGTGACGACCGGGGCCCCGTTCGCCCGCACGATCCCCAGCATCCCGGTCCGCGTGCCCTCGCTCGCGAACTTCCACCACTCCGCCCTGGTCATCTCCCGCATGCCTGCCACGCTAGCCGTCCGCGTGTGCGGGCGCTCGGCCGGGCCGACTAGCCTGACCTGCTGTGCGATACGACGAGATGGGCGCCGCCGGGCTCGCCGACGAGGGGCTGACCCGTCGGCTGAAGGCGCTCGCCTGCACCGCGCCGTTGCACGACCTCGACGCGCGGAAGGCGAAGCTCGACTGGGCCGACGCCACGGTGTACCAGATGGCCGAGATCGCGCTGCACACGATCGACCAGGTCACCATCGCGATGGACTTCGACACCGGGGCCGGGCACGACCAGGTGATCGACCGACTGCTGCCGTTCATCTCGCTGCAGGCGCCGTCGCGGACGCCGGAAGAGCACGTGCGCGTGGCCAAGTGGGTGCTGGACAACCTGATCAACGTCGGCACCACCGACCGCGGCTTCCGGCGCGTGTACGGCTCGCTCGGCCCCGGCGGCTACCAGCGTCGCCAGTTCGACTTCAAGCTGCTGGTCGAACTGGCCGCCCCGGACGGCGAGGTGTACCTGCGGGCCACCGACGAGGCGATCAACGTGCTGGTCGGCGCGCTGGACACGGACGTCGAATCGGCGCAGATCGCGGCCGAGGTGAAGCTGGAGAACCTGATCAACCGAGGCCGCCTCGCCGACGCGAAGCTCGCCGCGGAGCAGGCGCGCTACCGCACCGTGCAATACGGCGAGACGCTGCGCGCGAAGCTCGACGCGACCCGCCGCGACGTGCGCGCGGTCGACTGGGAGCAGGAGGTGCCGGAGCTGATCGAATCAGCGCTCGGGCACATCGAGTCCCGGTTCCGCGCGGAGAACGCGATCCTCAAGAACATCACCACCGCGCGCGACGAATCCGAGGATCCCGACCACAAGCGCCGCGCGGCCGAGCTGGTCGACATCGTCGCGGACTGCATCCGGCGGCACACCCGGCTCCAGTCCCGGCTGGCCGACGCCGGTGCGGTCTTCCGCGCCGAACAGGACCGCCAGCAGTTCTCCGGTCCGCCGCAGCGGGCCACGATCGACCTGTTCGGCCAGCTCCTGATGCCGACGCTCGGCTTGCCGCTCGCCGACGCCACCGCGCCCGCCGAGCACTTCTTCCACGCCGTCGCCGGGATCACGACGCCGGTCGTGCCGTCGCTGTCGTCGCTGGTGTCGCTGCTGCTGCGGCCCGCCCCGGAACGCGACCAGCTGGTCGGCGAGGTGCCGGAACCGGAGCTGGTGCCCGCCGAGGTGACCGACCGGTTCGGCGACGACGTGTGGCGCCTCGCCGACGAACTGCTCGACCTGCCCGACGTGCCGCGCCGGCTGTCCGGGCTGCTGGAGGACGCGCGCCGCTCCGGGCAGCCGAACCTGGCGTCCCTGGTCGCGCTGCGTGCCCTGCACGCTTACAGTCCCGAGGTCGGCGCGGCGCGCCGGCAGGGGGAACGCCACGTGCTGCTCGCCGTCGACGACGGCACCCTGCTCGACGACCCGGAGTTCGGCGGCGCGGATCTGCTGCTGTCCACCGCGGAGGTCGAACGAGCGGACGACGAGACCGAGGAGGTCGCCTGATGCCGGTGACGCACACGAGCGTCGACGCCGAGGCCGCCGCGCGCCTCGTCGCGTTCGGGATGCGCCCGAAGCAGCTGCCCGCCCGCGACGTCGTGTACGGCGAGCTGGTGCGCCGTTACGGCGAGGACAACGCGTTCAAGGCGCTGACCCACGCGGTCGCGTCCGGGCTCGGGCTGATGGTGCTCGAGGTGACGCAGCAGGCCGGCTGCGTGCTCGCGGCCACCGACGAGTCCGTCTTCGAGATCAAGATGGACAGCTACGCGCGCCAGGCCAAGATCCGCGAGCGGCGCGAGACGGAAAAGGTGCTGCACGGCCTGATTCACCTCGCGACGGCCGCGCTCGGCTATCCGCGGCCGGACGATCTGGCCAACGACACGTACATCGGCCGCGTGAGCGTCGAGCAGGTCGACGCGATGGTCCGCGAAGCGGCGCGCGTGCTCGACGAACGCGCGCAGCTGGCCGAGGCGAACAACGACCCGCTGGCCGACGCGCCGGAGCTGGAACAGGCGTGGCGCGCGTACGCTCGGCGTCCGGCCGCCGCGGCGACGAAGGACGGCCGGATGGCGGCGGACACCACGCGCGGCATGGTGTCGCGGGCGCTGCGATTCCTTGCCGACCAAGGCTTTCTGGTGCCGGTGAGCGACGAACAGGGCGGCACCTACCGCACGACGCCGAGGTACCAGATCCAGGTGCGCGAGCTGGCCGCGGACGCCGCGTTCGACGACCTGCTCGCGCTCGGCGTCGTCGCGGTCGCCGGGCCCGGGGGGACGCTGCGCGCGACGGCCTCGGACACGCTGCAGTAAGAGGGGAAACGGATGTACGAGCTTTCGCGGGTCCGCCTGCATTCGGTGGGCCCGGCGGGCGCCCGGTACCAGGACGTGGTGCTGGACTTCAGCGGCGTCGGGGCCGAGATCACCGCGCCGAAACAGGACGCGCTGTTCTCCGCGGGCATCCACGCCGGCGGACCGGTGCGCCGCCCGTCTCCGGCGAGCGTGCTGTTCCTGGAGAACGGCGGTGGCAAGTCCGTGCTGATCAAGCTGATCTTCTCGGTGATGCTGCCCGGGCGGCGCCAGGTGGTCGGCACCACGAGCACGAAGGTGCTGGAGAAGTTCGTGACGGCCAAGGACGTCGCGCACGTGGTGCTGGAGTGGCTGCACGTCGAGACCGGGCAGCGGGTGATCACCGGCAAGGTGTCGGAGTGGCGCGGGCACGTGACGTCGGCGGACTCGGAGAACCTGGTCGACTCCTGGTACTGCTTCCGCCCGACCGCCGAGCTCGGCCTCGATTCGCTGCCGCTGACCGAGGACGGCCGCCTGCTCACCATGTCCGGCTTTCACGACCGGATTGCCGGCGCGGCGATGGCCGAACCGGAGCTGGAGCTGTTCTGGACGCGCCGGCACCACGAGTGGACCGGACGGCTCGACCAGCTCGGCCTCGACACGGAGCTGTTCCGCTACCAGCGCGCGATGAACGCGGGCGAGGGCGAGGCGGCGGACGCGTTCCAGTTCTCCACCGACGAGGCGTTCGTGGAGTTCTTGCTGCGCGCGGTGCTGTCCGAGGACGAGCCGAAGGACCTCGCCGAGGTCGTATCGACGTATGCGAACAATCTGTCGCAGCGCGGCGATCTGATGGCGGAGAAGGAATTCGTCGAGGGAGCGCTGGAACTGCTCGGTCCGCTGGCCGAGGAGGAAGGCGTCGCGGCGGCTTCGCGGCGGATCGCCGAATCCGCGCGGGAGGACCTCAGCGAGCTGGCCGGGCGGATCCACGCGCGCAACGAGCTGGAGAACGCGCGGCTGTCCGGCCTCGAAGAGCACGTCGAGGAGGTGCGGACCGCGGAGAAGCTCGCCGAGGGCGACCATCGGCGGCTGACCGCGGGCGTCACCGAGCTCCGGCGGCTGGTCGCGGTGCTGCGGCTGGAAGAAGCGCAGATCGAACGCGAGCGTGTCGACGGCGAGCTGACCGAGGCGAAGACGCAAGCCGAAGCGTGGCGCGAAACCGCGACCGTGCTGAACCGGTTGAACGCGGCGCGCAAGGCGAAAGACCTGCGCGAGCTGGTCGGAAACCGCGAGGAGAAGGCGAAGCCGGCGCTGGCCGCGCGGGATGCGGCGGCGGTCGCGTTGGGGCGCGGTCTGCTTTCGCTGGCGCGGGATGCCCAGCGACAGGCGGACAAAGCCGAGGCGCACGCGGACGCGTTGCGCGCCGAAGCGGAGAAGGCGCAGACGGAACGGGACGAGGCGGCGAATCTGGCAGCTGGCCGTCGGGCGGAGGCGCGCGGGCTGTCGTCGCGGATCGCTGAGCTGCGCGAGGAAATCTCCGAGTCTGTCCGAAGCGGACTGCTGCCGGCCGGGGCGGACGTGGCGGAAGCGGCCCGGTCCGCGCGGGCGGAAGCCGAGGCCGCGGCGGCGGAATCGGTTCGCCGGGAACAGGAACTCGACCGGGTCGGCGAGGAGCTGCAAGCGGCGCAGCGTGCGGTGAACGAGGCGCACCAGCTCGCCGGGTCCGCTCAGGACCGGCTCGTGCGCGCTGCCGAAGACCTCGAACGCGCGCACCGGCGGACCGACGCGCTGGCCGCCGAACCGCGGTTGATGGAGCTGCTCGGCGCGGACGACGTCAAGCTGGAGAGCGACCTTCCGGTGCTGCTGCAGCGGTTGCGCGACGCGAGCGCCGCGGTCGAGAAGGAACAGACCGCGCTGCGGATGGAGGAGCAGGCCGACGAACGGGCGCTGGCCGCGCTCGGGTCGGGCGGGCTGCTGCCGCCGCCGGAGGACGTGCAGGCCGCGCTGGACGCGTTGGAGCAGGCCGGGATCACCGCGTGGTCGGGCTGGCGGTATCTGTCCAAACTGGACTCCGTGCGGCGCGACGAGGTGCTGGAGCGGATGCCGCAGCTCGTCGCCGGGGTGCTGCTGAACGACGCGGCGCAGGTGAAGCGGGCGCGCGAGGTGCTGGAGGCTTCCCGGCTGCTGCCGAGCGCGGTCGTCGCGGTCGGCACCACGGACGCGTTCCAGGCGGCGGATGTTCCGGCTGCGTCGGGGGTCGAGTTCCTCGTGCCGCCGAACCCGGCGATGTACGACGAGGAAGCCGCCGACACCGAGCGGGAAGCCGTGGCGCAGCGGCACGCGGAACGGCAGCGCCGGCTGGAGCAGCTGTCGGAGTCGCTGGCCGCCGACGGCGCGCTGACGTGGAAGCTCACCACCTGGCGCGAGGACTACCCGGCCGGTGCCATCGGGACGCTCGCCGAGCAGGCCGAAAGCGCTCGGGTGGCCCGGGAGACCGCGCAGACCGCACTCGCGCAGGCTGAAGCGGAATTCGCCCGGTTGAGCGAAAAAGTCACCGCTTTGCGGGAGCGGGTTCCCGCGTTGCGGACCGCTGCCGCGGAAGCGGAGGAGAAGGCGCGTCGGCTCGGCGAACTCGCTACGAGGGCGGCGCGGGTCGCGGAGTGGACCGAAGAAGTCGAGCGGGCAACGGAAATCGCGGAACGCGCGGAGACGTCGGCGGCCGAGGCGTCGGCTCGGGCGGCGCGGTTGCGCGAGCAGGCGGCGGAGGAGCAGCGGACCGCTGACGGACACCGTCGCACCGTCACCACCGCGCGGTCCGAGCTGGCCGAGGTGCCGGGCGCGGCCGACCTGCCGGAGGACGTCGAAGCACCTTCGGAACCGGTGGACGCGTTGCGGCGCACCTTCGCGTCGGCTTCCGAGGCGTACGCGAAGGTCGAGGTCGGCAGTGATCTCCGGGCCGAGCTGGAGCAGGCCGAATCCGCCGAAGCCGCGGCGTCGTCCGCCTTGGAAGCGCTGGACGAAGAGGTCCGGGTGCGCGCGGCGGCGTTGCTGGAGACGCCGGACGGTTCGGACGCGTCCACCCGGGCGGCGGCGTTGGCGAGGGCGCGGCGAGTCGTCGACGCGCTGGAGGAGGAGCGCACCGAGGTCATCGGCCTGGTGTCGACGCGCCGGGCCGAGCTGGACGTGCTGCCGTTGCAGACCGGCGTCGCCTCTCCGGCCGAGCGGCCGCGCGACATCGAGCACGGCCTCGAGCTGATCGACGCGGCTTCGCTGGAAGTGTCCGCGGCGGCCCGGAAATGGGAAGAGCTGCAGGAACGCCGGGCAGCGGCGGAAGCGACGCTCGACGCGGCGAAGGCTTCGGCGTCCGGCTTCGGCCTGCTCTCGGAATCGTTGGCACACCTGCGTTCCGAGGAGCCGGCCGAGGCCTACGACGGCGATGTCGAATCCGCGCGGACCCGGTACAACCAGCTCAACACGGTCCTGAACGACGCGCAGGCGGCGGCCGATTCCGGCGATCGCCGGGTGCGCGCGGCGGCGGATCAGCTGGCGCAGTACGCGACCGAGAAGCGGTTCGAAAAGCTCAGCACGCCGGTGCGGCAGCAGGTGATTTCCGTGAAACGGGACCAGCTTCCGGCGCACGCGGCGGAATGGAGCGAGGCGCTGCGGCCCCGGCTGCGGACGCTCACCGACGACCTCGCGCAGATCGACCGGCACCGCGGCGGCATCATCACGCGGCTGCAGGGCATGGTCGAAGGCGCGTTGCGCACTCTGCGGTCGGCGCAGCGGGTGTCGCGGCTGCCGGACGGGCTCGGCGACTGGTCCGGCCAGGAGTTCCTGCGGATCCGGTTCACCGAGCTGGAAGACCATGTGCTGGCGGAAAAACTGGGCGAGGTCGTCGACGAGGCGGCCGCGGGCAAGACCGCCGACGGCCGCGACGTGAAGCGCGACGGGCTGTCGCTGGTGCTGCGCGGGGTGCACGTCGCCGCGCCCAAGGGGTACCGGGTCGACATGCTCAAACCGGACTCCGTGCTGCGCACCGAACGTCAGCGGGTGTCGGAAATCCGCGACGTGTTCTCCGGCGGCCAGCAGCTGACCGCGGCGATCATCCTGTACTGCACGCTCGCCGCGCTGCGCGCCAACAACCGGGGCAAGGCGCGGAACCGGCATTCGGGCGTGCTGTTCCTGGACAACCCGATCGGCCGGGCCTCCGCCGGGTACCTGCTGGAACTGCAGCGGGCGGTGGCCGAAGCGCTGGGCGTGCAGCTGATCTACACGACGGGCCTGTTCGACGCGGGCGCGCTCGCGGAATTCCCGCTGATCGTGCGGCTGCGCAACGACGCGGACCTGCGGGCCGGGCGGAAGTACCTGTCGGTGGACGCGACGATCCGGAACTCCCTCGACGACCTCGGCGATCCGGACGGGGTGGCGCGGCTTTCGGCGACGCGGATGTTCAGCCGCACTTCGCCGTCTCCCTCGGCGGAGCCGTCGGAGGAAGACCAACTCGCTTGACGGGCTGGCTGGCGCGCGGGTCCGTACCGCGCGCCAGCCGGTCAGCCGGCGGGTACGTACGCCAGCCCATGTCCGCCTGGCGCCCCGGCCGTCTTCGTGTCCAAAGTGGTCACCAGCGTCCGGGTCTCGAGGTCGATGACCTCTACCGCGGTCGAGGCCGCTCCGGACACGAAGGCGACCCGTCCGTCCGGATCGGACAGAATGGCCAGCGGGAACTCCGTTTTCAGGTCGATGGATCCGAGGAATTCGTTGCTGGCCGCGGAAAACGCCAGCAGCCGCCCGCCCAGCTCGGCGGCCAGCACCTCGCCGGACGCCGTGCTGTGGACCGGCAACACCGGATGTTCCGTCGGCAGCAGGGTTTCGGGCGCTCCGGTGACCGCGTCGAACACCCGGATCCCGGGCGCCGCGCGGACCGGTTCGGTGCCGTTGTCGAGATACGGCACCGCGACGTACAGCCGCTTGCCGTCCCGGGAAAGCTCCAGCCCCTCGCTGCCGGGAACGGCGATTTTCTCGATCTCCCCGCTGTCCAAGTCCACAATGGACACAAACGGCGCTTCCTTGTTGGTCACGTACCCGAGCCGCCCGTCCGGGCTGATCGCGACCCAATGCGGCCCCGGCGCGCCGGTGGCGAGATGCCTTAGCGGCCGTCGCGTCGCGGTATCGACGACCACAAGACCGCCCTCGTGCTCTGGACCGGCCTCGACGGTGACGTACAGCAGCCCGCGCACCGGATCGAGCGCCAGCCCGTGCGGCGCGTGCTCCGGCGAAAGGTCGACAACCTCCAGGATCTCGCGCGAATCCGGATCGATCGCGGTCAGCTCGGTCGCTCGGTCACCGTGGCGGTGATAGGCGCCGTGGCGGTACGCGCTCGCGCACCAGACCACGCGGTGGACCGGGTCGAAGCAGAGGTCGTGCGGCTGGGCGGGCACTGCGACCGTGCCGAGGTGCTTCCCGGACCCGACGTCGAAGAACGCGACCGCCGGCCCTTGCGCTCCCGCGACCGCGAGTATCGCTTCTCGCATAGGTGTTCTCCCCTTTCGTTCGGCTCTACTTTGGGCTGCCGCGGATTGCCCGTCGATGCAAGAATCGGCACGGAATTCTTCCGCTGAACGCAAACCTTCCGGAGCGGCCATGGACCTCAACCTCTTGCGCGTGCTGGACGTGCTGCTGCAGGAAGGCAGCGTCACGCGCGCCGCCGCCCGGCTGGGCAGCTCGCCCGCCGCAGTGAGCCGCACGCTCGCGAAACTGCGCCGCGCCGCCGGTGATCCGCTTCTGGTGCGCGCAGGCCAAGGCCTGGTCCCGACCCCGCGCGCGCTGGAACTGAAGGACGAAGTCGCCGCCCTCGTGCACCGCGCCGACCGCATCCTGGCCCCGGGTCCCGGTTTCACTCCCGCGGACCTTCGCCGCACCTTCACCGTCCAGGCAGCCGACCTGGTGGTCAGCGGCCTGGCTGCCTCGTTGACCGCCCGCATCCGCGCCGAAGCCCCGCACGTCGAGGTCGTCTTCGTCCCGGAGTCCACAGAGGACAGCGGAGCGCTGCGCGACGGCCGGGTAGACCTCGAAATCGGCGCCCCCGGTCATCACGACCCGGAAACCCGCACCGAGCCCCTGCTGCGCGCTGAAGTGATAGGCATTGCGCGGCAAGGAAACCCGCTCTTCGACGCGCCGATGGACCCGGCCCGCTTCGCCGCCGCCGAGCACCTCGGCATCTCCCGCCGAGGCAAACAGCAAGGCCCGATCGACACCGCCCTCGCCCGGCTGGGCTTGCGCCGCCGGATCGCCGCGGTCGTCCCCGGACACCCGAGCGCGCTGATCCTGGCCAGCGAAAGCGATCTGGTGACCATCGGCATCGAGGGCTGGCTGGAGCCGTTCCTGACCGCGCTGGGCCTGCGAACCTTCCCCATCCCGCTCGACCTGCCGCCGATCGAACTGGGCCTGGCCTGGCATCCCCGGACCGCCGCCGACCCCGCTCAGCGCTGGTTCCGTGCCCGCGCGCGCACCGCCATGCTCGGCAGTTCTGTCTCCTGACCAGCGCGGATGCGTTTTCTGTCGGACCCTCCTGGTAGAACTCGGAGGGTGAAGATGACCCTCGCCCAACGCCGGGCGCGCCTCGGCGTTCGCCACCGTCTCGCGCAACGGGCGACGACCGTCGAGGAAGCAGTCGACGGCGTCGTCGCACTGCACGCCACCGATCCCGCTTCGGTGTACCTGTCCGCCTGGTCGCGGGTAAGCGCGGTCTCGGTCGCCGACGTCGAAGACGCGCTGTACTCCCGGCGCACCCTGCTGCGAATCCTGGGCATGCGGCGCACGGTCTTTGTCACCGACGTCGCCACCGCCGGTGTGGTGCAAGCTGCGTGCTCGTACGACATCGCCGCGCGGCAACGCCGCCTGCTGGAGAAGCAGCTGGGCACCCAGGGCTATCCGGAGAATGTCCCGCGCCCGGGGGAATGGCTGGACGAGGTCATGGCGAGTGTGGAGAAAGCGTTGCGCGCCAGAGGATCGGCAACCGCCCAGCAACTGGCGGACGACGAACCGCGCCTGCGGCAGCAACTGCTGATGGCGAAGGGAAAACCGTACGAGTCGATCGGCAACGTGACCAGCCGGGTGCTGTTCCAGCTGGCCGCGGAAGGCCACATCGTGCGCGGCCGCCCGAGGGGGAGCTGGCAGAGCACGCAGTACCACTGGTCGCCGATGGCTGATTGGCTGGCGGGTAGTGCGGGTGTTTCGGCTTCTGACGGGGGAGGCAAGCCGGGCCGCTCTGGATCCGGTGCCGCCCGCTCTGGTGCTGGCGCGGCTGGCGGTTCCGCTTCTCGTGTTGCCGATGGGGCAGCTGTCTCTGGTCCTGGTGTTGGCGCGGTTGGCGGGTCTTCGTCTCGTGCCGCCGCTGGTTCTGCTTGTGGTGGGGAAGCCGTGCCGGGCCGCCCCGAGCCCGGGGCCGCTCGCTCTGGCGGTGGCGCGACTGGGAGCACCGGTGACTGGCCAGGCCTCTCCGAAGACGAAGCCCGCGCCGCCCTGGCCCGGCGATGGCTCTGCGCCTTCGGTCCCGCCCCGGTCGCCGACCTCCGCTGGTGGACCGGCTGGACCGCGGGCCAAACGAAGAAGGCCCTGACCGCCGTGGCCCCCGCCGAGGTCGACCTGGACGGAGAACCCGCGATCGCCCTGCCCGGCGACCTGGCCCCGGTCGCCGCTCCCGACCCGTGGGTGGCCCTGCTCCCGGCGCTGGACCCGACCGCGATGGGCTGGCAGTCCCGGGATTGGTACGTCGGCGCGCACCGCGCCGCCTTGTTCGACCGCAGCGGCAACATCGGCCCGACCGTCTGGAGCGACGGCCGGATCGTCGGAGCCTGGGCACAGCGCCCGTCGGGAGAAGTCGCGGTCCGCCTGCTGGAGGACCTCGGAGCCGAAAAGACCGCCGCGGTGGACGCCGAAGCCGCCCGGCTGAGCGACTGGCTGGGGGAGGCGCGAGTGGTGCCGAAATTCCGGACCCCGGCGGAGAAGGAGCTGTCTGGATAGAGCTTCCTGCCGGGGCCGGAAGGCGCGCTGTTCGAACGGCTCGGGCGCCGGACTTCCTGGCGACCCGGGGTGCCTGACGCCCTACCGTTGCGCACCCGGACGAGTTTCTCGCGGGCGGACCGATCGGCTGCCCGCGAGCAAAGCTGCTTGTACGCCTTGAACGAGTTCAGGAACTTGTCCTTGTCCGCTGGCGTCAGGTTTTGGGATCCGTCGACCCCCCGGACCCCGGACCCGCGGACCCCGCTGCCCGAGCCGTGCTGCTCGCTGAGCGGCGGTGCCCGTCGAGGGGTGCTGCCTGCCGAGGGGTGGTGTCCGCCGAGCGCGCTGCCTGCCGAGCGATGCTGTCTGCTGAGCAGTGCTGCCTACTGAGCGGTGGTGTCTGCCGGGCGGTGGTGCCCGCTGAGCGGTGCTGCCTGCGGGCGGTGCTGCCTGCTGAGCAGTGCTGCCTGCGGGCGGTGCTGCCCGCCGAGCCGTGCTGCCTGCCGAGCGCGCTGCCTGCGGGGCCGTGCTGCCTGTCGAGCGGCGCTGCTCGCTGAGCGGTGGTGTCTGCCGGGCGGTGGTGCCCGTCGAGCGGTGCTGCCTGCGGGCGGTGCTGCCCGCGGGGCCGTGCTGCCTGCCGAGCGGTGCTGCCTGCTGAGCCGCGCTGCTCGCTGAGCGGTGCCGCCTGCTGAGCCGCGCTGCCCGCTGAGCGGTGCCGCCCGCCGAGCAGTCCCGCCGCCAGCCCTGCCGTCTCCGCCACCCCACCCCGCCCCGCCCCGCCCGGCGAAACCGCCCCGCCCGGCGAAACCGTCCCGACAGCGTGAACCGGGGCACCAAGACCGATCAAGCCACTGGTCCGCTCCCGCCGCCCGGCCCCGGGGGAGCGGTCGCCCCGTTTCCGGTCCTCACCCGGCTGAGCTGGGTTCTTAATCGATTCTTGACGTCTCCCGGCAGTGGTGGAAGTCTCGTCAGGGCAGTCCGGGGCAACGGGGCCCGCACGCTAGGGTTGCACCGATTCCGGAAGTCGCAGAGGTCTTCCGGGGCGGGCGCCCCGGGGAACTTCCGCAGTGACCAACTTCAGCGGTCGGCGGCCGGCGCGCCGTCGCCGTGATCAACACCAGAGGAGTGGCAGCAGTGACCGTTCGCGTAGGTGTCAACGGCTTCGGCCGGATCGGCCGCAACTTCTTCCGTGCCGTGAAGGCGAGCGGTCACGACATCGAGGTCGTCGCGTTCAACGACCTCGGCGACGTCGCCACCATGGCCCACCTGCTCAAGTACGACTCGATCCTCGGCCGCTTCCCGGGCGAGGTCAGCGTCAGCGACGAGGGCATCGTCGTCGACGGCAAGACCATCAAGGCCCTCGCCGAGCGCGACCCGGCGAACCTGCCCTGGGGCGACCTCGGCGTGGACGTCGTCGTCGAGTCGACCGGCTTCTTCACCAACGCCGACGCCGCCAAGGCGCACATCGCCGGCGGCGCGAAGAAGGTCATCATCTCCGCGCCGGCCAAGGGCGAGGACCTGACCGTCGTCCTCGGCGTCAACGACGACAAGTACGACGGCTCGCAGACGATCATCTCGAACGCGTCCTGCACCACCAACTGCCTCGGCCCGCTGGCCAAGGTCCTCAACGACGCCTTCGGCATCGAGCAGGGCCTGATGACCACGATCCACGCCTACACGCAGGACCAGAACCTGCAGGACGGCCCGCACAAGGACCTGCGCCGCGCCCGCGCCGCCGCCCTGAACGTCGTCCCGGCCTCCACCGGCGCGGCCAAGGCGATCGGCCTCGTGCTGCCGGAGCTGCTCGGCAAGCTGGACGGCTACGCGCTGCGCGTCCCGGTCCCGACCGGCTCGGCCACCGACCTCACCGTCACCCTCAAGAAGTCGGCCACCGTCGACGAGATCAACGAGGCGTACAAGGCCGCCGCCGAGGGCCCGCTGGCCGGCATCCTGCGCTACTCGGTCGACCCGATCGTGTCCTCGGACATCGTCACCGACCCGGCGTCCTGCATCTACGACTCGCCGCTCACCAAGGTGATCGGCAACCAGGTCAAGGTCGTCGGCTGGTACGACAACGAGTGGGGCTACTCCAACCGCCTCGCCGACCTGATCAAGCTCGTCGGCTCGAAGCTCTGAACCAGATGAGCGTCAAGAACCTCGACGACCTGCTGGGCGAGGGCGTTCAAGGCCGCTACGTGCTGGTGCGCAGCGACCTGAACGTCCCGCTCGACGGGTCGGCCATCACCGACGACGGCCGGGTCCGGGCCGCGCTGCCGACGATCAAGAAGCTCGCCGACGCGGGCGCGAAGGTCGTCGTCGCCGCGCACCTCGGCCGCCCCAAGGGCGAGCCGGACCCGAAGTTCACGCTCGCGCCGGTCGCCCAGCGGCTGGGCGAACTGCTCGGCTCCGAGGTCCCGCTGGCGGGCGACCTCGTCGGCGAGTCGGCGAAGACGCTGGTGGCCGGACTGGCCGACGGCAAGGTCGCCCTGCTGGAGAACGTGCGTTTCGACGCGCGCGAGACCAGCAAGGACGCCGTCGACCGGTCCGAGCTGGCCGCTGAGCTGGCCGCCTTGGTGCCGGGCGGGGCGTTCGTCTCCGACGGCTTCGGCGTCGTGCACCGCAAGCAGGCCTCGGTCTACGAGATCGCCTCGGTGCTCCCGGCGTACGCGGGCGGACTCGTGCTGGCCGAGCTGGACGTGCTGAAGAAGCTGACCGACGACGTCAAGCGCCCGTACGTGGTCGCGCTCGGCGGCTCGAAGGTGTCCGACAAGCTCGGCGTCATCGCGAACCTGCTCACCAAGGTCGACCGGCTGCTCATCGGCGGCGGCATGGCGTACACGTTCCTCAAGGCCAAGGGCTACGAGGTCGGCGCGTCGCTGCTGCAGGAAGACCAGCTGGACCAGGTCAAGGGCTTCCTCGCCGAGGCGGAGAAGCGCGGCGTCGAACTGGTGCTGCCGGTCGACGTGCTCGCCGCCGAGGGCTTCGCCGCCGACGCGGCGCACGAGGCCGTCGACGTCACCGCCATCCCGGCCGACCGCATGGGCCTCGACATCGGCCCGCGCAGCGCCGAGCTGTTCGCGCGGAAGCTCGCCGACGCGGCGACCGTCTTCTGGAACGGCCCGATGGGCGTCTTCGAATTCGAGGCGTTCGCCGGCGGCACCCGCGCGGTGGCCGAGGCGCTGGTGAAGAGCGACGCGTTCACCGTCGTCGGCGGCGGCGATTCGGCCGCCGCGGTGCGGCAGCTGGGCCTTCCCGAGGACGGCTTCTCGCACATCTCCACCGGCGGCGGCGCCTCGCTCGAGTACCTGGAAGGCAAGGAGCTGCCCGGCGTGGCGGCGCTGGAGGGGAAGAACTAAGTGGCACGCAAGCCCCTGGTGGCAGGCAACTGGAAGATGAACCTCAACCACCTCGAGGCCATCGCCCTGGTGCAGAAGATCGCCTTCGCGCTGCCGGAGAAGTACTACGCGAAGGTGGACGTGGCCGTGCTGCCGCCGTTCACCGACATCCGCAGCGTGCAGACCCTGGTCGACGCCGACAAGCTCTCGCTCACCTACGGTGCGCAGGACCTGTCGCCGCACGACTCGGGCGCCTACACCGGCGACATCTCCGGCCCGATGCTGGCGAAGCTGGGCTGCAGCTTCGTCACCGTCGGCCACTCGGAGCGGCGCGCGCTCCACGGCGAGACCGACGAGCTGGTCAACAAGAAGGTCAAGGCCGCGCTCAAGCACGGCATCACGCCGATCCTGTGCGTGGGCGAGGAACTCGAGATCCGCGAGGCGGGCGAGCACCTCGAGCACACCCGCAACCAGCTCGTCGAGGGCCTCAAGGGGCTCAAGGCCGAGCAGGTGCAGGCCGTGGTGATCGCGTACGAGCCGGTGTGGGCCATCGGCACCGGCAAGGTCGCGACCGCCGCCGACGCCGAAGAGGTCTGCAAATCCCTGCGCGGAACGCTCTCGGAGAAGTACGGCGACGAGGTCGCCACCTCGGTCCGGGTGCTCTACGGCGGTTCGGTGAAGTCCGGGAACGTCTCCGAACTGGTGGCCGCGGACAACATCGACGGGGCGCTGGTCGGCGGCGCGAGCCTCGACGGCGAGGAGTTCACCAAGCTCTGCGCGCTCGCCGCCGGTGGCCCGCTGCCCTGATCGTGAGCACTACCGGGTAGCCTGTGTGTTCGGTCCGTCACTAGAGCAGTGGACGAGTCCAGGGGTACGGTGAAGATCCGCACACCGCGTGCGGTCCGGCCGTACCCCTGCATGCTCCGACAAGCACAGAGGATGACATGAAGCTGTTCCTGCAAATCCTGTTGATCGCCTCCAGCGTGCTGCTGGTGGTGGCCGTGCTGCTGCACCGCGGCCGGGGCGGCGGCCTGTCGTCGCTGTTCGGCGGGGGGATGCAGTCGAGTCTCGCGGGATCCAGCGTCGCCGAGAAGAACCTCGACCGGATCACGCTGCTGCTCGGGGCCATCTGGCTGATCAGCATCGTGGGTCTCGGCCTCCTGCTCAAGGTCTGACCGGGTCCCCGGAAGGGGACTTGCGATCGGCGTGCCTATTGGGGGGCGCGCCGCCGATTCCAACGGGTGAGGATTCATGGTTGGCGGTAACGCGATTCGCGGCACCCGCGTGGGTGCCGGTCCTTCGGGCGAATCGGAGCGGGGTGAATCGGCGCCACGGCGCCGGGTGTCGTATTGGTGCGCGAACGGGCACGAGGCTCGCCCGTCGTTCGCGATGGACGCGGAAATCCCCGACGAATGGGACTGCCCGCGCTGCGGGCTCCCGGGCGGTCAGGACGAGCAGAATCCGCCCGCCGCGCCTCGTACCGAGCCGTACAAGACGCATCTGGCATACGTGAAGGAACGCCGCAGCGACGCCGACGGCGAGGCCATCCTCGCTGAAGCGCTCGAGCGCCTCCGCCAGCGCCGCGAATTGATCTGAGGCACGGTTTTTTCTCCGGGACCACCGGCTTCCCGCCCGCGAGGGCGAGGGCCGGTGGTTTTTTAGTTCCCGGGGTCAGTTCCGGGCGGGGAAGGGCCGGGCCGCACGGGGATCGGGTGGTCTGGACCTGGGGGGAGGCAGGTCCAGACCACTGTTGAGGGGTGCGGTTCGGCAGGGCGGCTCGGAAGGCGGGTGCGCGGCTTTGTTCGGCACTGCGGCGCTGTCCGGCAGACCACGGGGGCCGCAGGACACAGCGCGACGGCGGCTCGGCTCGGCAGGGCGTGGATGGGGCGACTCGACAGCGTGGGCGGTTCGGCTCGGCGCGAGTTAGGGCGGTTCGGCGGGCGGGGAGACCGGGAGAGTGCGGCGCGTGGGTGGCTTGGCGCGGGGGCGGTAGTCCGGCGGGGAGGAGGGCTAGCGCGGTTCGGGCAGGCAGCCCGGGAGGGAGCGGCGCGTGGGCGGTTTGGCACGGGGACGGCAGTCCGGCACGGCGCAGGATTAGCGCGGTTCGGCGGGCGGGCAGCCTGGGAGGGTGCGGCGTGTGGGCGGTTTGGCACGAGGGCTGCAGTCCGGCGGGGTGCAGGGCTAGCGCGGTTCGGGCAGGCAGCCCGGGAGGGAGCGGCGTGTGGGCGGTTTGGCACGGGGACGGCAGTCCGGCGGGGAGCAGGGCTAGCGCGGTTCGGCGGGCAGCCTGGGAAGGTGCGGCGCGGGGGCGGTTTGGCACGGACGAGGCAGCCGGCACGGTGCAGGACCAGGGCGGTTCGGGCAGAGCGGCGATCGGTTCTGTTCGAGCGGCCCACGGGCGCCGAAACAGGTGGTTCGGACCTTTGGCGGCTGGCCGGGCGGCTGTCTGGACCTGTGGCCGGGGGAGAGCGGCGTTGTGTCTCGTGAGTGCGGATCCCGGTTAGAACCGGGATCCGCACTCACGAGACCCCGGCGGGGACCGTCGTGGTGGGGCAGTCCTGTCGTGGAGCGGGCCGCGGCGTCTGGACCGGCGCCCATTCGCACCCCAGCCTCGAACGAGCACCGGCCGGTCCAGACCAATCCCGAGCTCAGCGGTCCAGCGGATACCGCGCCCGCACCCGGAATCCGCCGTCTTCCGTTCCTGACGTTTCGAAGCTTCCGCCCAGCAGGCGGGCTCGTTCGGCCAGTCCGGTGAGTCCGTGGCCGCCTGAGGGGAAGGCTTCTCCGGTGCGGCAGGCGCGGGCGTTTTCGACCTCGATGTCCAGTGCGCCGCTCGCCGCGTGGATGCGGATCGTCGCCGTTGCGCCGGGGGCGTGTTTGTGGACGTTCGTCAGGCATTCCTGCACCGTCCGGTAGGCCGCTGCCGAGACCTGGCTCGGCAGGGTGTCCGGGAGCTGCTCGACGGTCAGCTGCACCGGGACGTCCGAGGTGCGGATCAGGTGGTCCAGTTCTCCTATCCCGGGCCGCGGGCCGTCGTCTCCCGAACCCGAACGCAGCACGCTCACCAGCGAGCGCAGTTCCTCGAGCGTCCGCGTCGACAGCTGGCGGATGACCTGCGCCGTCTCCAGCGCCGGGCCTTCCTTCGCCTGCGCCTGCAGCGCGCCGGCCTGCATGGCGATCAGCGTGATCTGGTGCGACACCACGTCGTGCATCTCGCGGGCCAGCCGGGCGCGTTCCTCGGCTCGCACTGCGTCGGCGTGGAAGCGGCGTTCGCGGTCGCGGCTTTTCGCCAGTTCGCGCAGTTTCGCCGAGATCTCCGCGCGCGCCCCGATCAGCAGGCCGATCGTGATCGGCATCCCGGCGACCAGCACGCCGTAGATGCCGTCGAGGACGTGTTCGCGCCAGCTCAGCTCGGCGAACTCCTGCAGCGGCCACCGCACGAACCGGCAGGTGAACACCAATCCCGCGCCGACCCAGGTCTGCCAGTGCAGCTGCCGCCGCGTCGCGAGCATGCCCAGGTTGAGCATCGACGCGAGCTGCGCCCATCCGGCGAAGAATCCCGGTGCCGCGGCGAGCACCGCAAGGAACGGGAAGCGCCGGCGCACCACGACCGCGAGGCACGCGGCGGCCGACAGGTAGAGCGAATAAGGCTGTGCTTTCGGCGGCACGACGAGCCAGACGTCGAGCACCGCCAGCAGCACGACCACCGCCTCGACGGCGATGGTCGCGACGAGGGGTTTCCGGAACACGGCGAATGCCCCGGTCAGACTGGCGCGCCTGGCTCGCCGGGCGGCTCCGGCGGCGGAGCTGCTCATCGAGATGCCAGGAATCGAGAGTCCCTCAGTGCTCATCGCGGCGACCCCATTCGTCTTGTGGACTTAGTGATGAGATGCTCCGGCCACCCGATCGGGACGCGCGGCGGTGAACAAATGTGCGGATGCTAACGGGAACGTGTGTGTTGGCAGTAAGTTTCACCCAGAGTGGTTCTAGTGGTGTTGTAATCTCCACGACTGCTCCAACAGGATGAACGAAGCGCGGTCGACATCACCATGTGTCGATCACATCACCTTATGTTCACCATACGGCGGTTCCCACATACTGGTGAGCCGCTTTTTGGCCCAGTGTCAGTTGCTCCGTTTGCCGCCTGGTCGAGGCCGGATCAGGCCCCCACGAACAGGGGTGGGATCACCCGTGCGGGTGGGTGGAAGGTGTCGCTGCGCAGTCGGCGGTCGCCGGGTGGCGGCCGCGTCGGAGACCGGGACGGCGTGGCTGCTCGGCGGAGCCGATTCCTCTCCTCGGAGGCGGTATCTCATCGACGAGAACGCTGATCATCGATGATGCAGCGGATCGTCCTATCCTGGGCGCATGAAGCAGATGCTGTCCGAGCAGGTCTACGACCAGGTCCGCGACGCGATCATGCGCGGCGAGGTCGAGCCGGGGCAGGCGCTGAAACCGCAGGAGCTGGCGGCGCGGTACGAGGTGAGCCTCGCCGTGGTGCGCGAGGCGCTGGTCCGGTTGGTCGGGGAGGGGCTGGCGGAACGGCTGACGAATCGCGGGTTCGCCGTGCCCGCGCTCGCCGACCGGCGGTGGCAGGAGATCATCGAGGCGCGCCAGACGGTCGAGCCCGCGATGCTGCGGCTGTCGGTCGCGCGCGGAGATCTGGAGTGGGAAACGCGGGTGCGCGCGGCGGGGCACCGGCTCGCCCGGACGCCGATGTATGTGCCGGACGAAGGCAGCTACTACTCCGCGGCGTGGGCGGAAGCGCACCGCTTGTTCCACCGCACGCTGCTCGACGGCTGCGGGAACGCGGTTCTGTTGGAGAATTTCGACCGGATGTGGACGGCGAGCGAGCTGGCCCGGCGGTGGACGGTGCACCCGGCGTACCGGCTGCCGGTGGCGGATGTGCTGGCCCAGCACGAGGCGCTGGAGCGGGCGGCATTGAGCCGCGATCCGGACGAGGCGGCCGGGCTGCTGATGAACCACCTGGCGGCGACGGCGGCGGTGTTGAGCGGTGCGGGGGAGTCGTGAGTGGCGTTCCCGGTTAGAACCGGGAACGCCACTCACGACCCCCCGAGCCGCGCAACGGAATAACTGCAGCCGCTGGCGAACGAGTTGACGGCGACTGCGCCGAGCTACCCGCAAAACCCCTTGCCCCACAACGGAAAGGCTCCCCGCGAAAACCCGCGAGGAGCCTTTCCGGCAAACCGTCCTACTCGGCAGGCGGCTGATACACCTTCGTCAGCTTCCCGGCCGCCTCGCGGTCCAGCAGCCACAGCGTCCGCCGGTAACCGCGGGCTCCCGACACCGGGATCTGCGTTTCCGGCGCGCCGGCCAGTGCCTGCGCGACCGCGTCCGCCTTGGCGGTGCCTGCCGTCATCAGCCAGACCTCCCGGGCGCGGCGGATGGCGGGCAGCGTCAGCGACACGCGCGTCGGCGGGGGTTTCGGGCAGTCGCGGACCGGCACCACCGAGCGCTTCGTTTCGCGCACCTCCGCGGTTTCCGGGAACAGCGACGCCGTGTGGCCCTCGCCGCCGAGGCCCAGCAGCATGATGTCGAACTCCGGCACGTCCGCGCCGGGGCCCGCCGCGTCGGCCAGGACCTTCGCGTAAGCCTCGGCGGCCGCGTCGACGTCGTCGCCGAATTCGCCGTCCGACGGGGCCATCGCGTGCACTCGCTCGGGAGCCAGCGGCACGTGGTCGAGCAGGGCTTCGCGCGCGCCCTTCTCGTTGCGCTCGTCCGAATCCGCCGGGACGAAACGCTCGTCGCCCCAGTAGACGTCCAGCCGCGACCAGTCGATCGCGTCCCGCGCGCTCGACTCCCGCAGTTCGCGCAGCACGGCGATCCCGGTGCCGCCGCCGGTGAGCACCACCGACGCCGCGCCGCGGGCCGCCTGCACGTCCACGATCCGGGTCACCAGCCGGGCCGCGGCGGCCGCGGCCAGCAGGTCCGGGTTTTCGTAGACGACGACCTCGGTCCGGCTCATGAGCTGCTCTTTTCCGCGGTCTTGCGGGCCGCCTTCGGCTTGGCGGCGGCAGGCTTCGCCGCGGCAGGCTTGGCGGAAGCGGCGGCGGCAGCCTTGGCCGGAGCCTTGGCCGCGGCGGGCTTCGACCCGTTGGACGCGGCGATCTTGTGCAGCCCGTGCAGCGCGGCCTCGTAGATCTCGTCCGGGTCGAGCCGCCGCAGTTCCTCCACGAGGCACTCCGGATTGCTGCGCCGCTGCAACGCGATCCGCCGCGTCGGCTGGCCCGGCTGGGTCAGCGTGCCGACCCGCCCGTCCGGCCGCGTCAGCTCCACCGCGCCCGACTTCCGCTCCAGCTTCACCGAGATGATGCCCTGCGCGCTCGAGCTCTTGACCCGGTGCACCGGGGCCTTGAGGTACTCGGCGAGCCAGCCGGCGAGCAGTTCGGTGGACGGCGAATCGGCCTCGCCGGTCACCGTCGCGCTCGTGATCTTCTCGTACGGCGGCAGGTCCAGCGCCGACACCAGCTGCGCCCGCCAGCGGGTCAGCCGGGTCCACGCCAGGTCGGTGTCACCCTCCACATAGGACTTCGCGCGCGTGGTGAGAGCCCTTATCGGGTTCTTCTCCGCGGCGGAGTCGGTGATCCGGCGCTGCGCCAGCTGGCCCAGCGGGTCCTCCGCGGGAGCCTTCGGGCCGACGCCCGGCCACCAGGTGACGATCGGCGCGTCCGGCAGCAGCAGCGGCACCACCGCGCTCTGCCCCTGCGCGGCCAGCGGGCCGTACAGCCGCAGCACGATGACCTCGCTCGCCCCGGCGTCGCCGCCGACGCGGATCTGGCCGTCTATCCGCGGCGCGGCCGTGCGCGCGCCCTTCGCCACGACGATCACCCGCGACGGGTGCTCGCGGCTCGCGTCGTTCGCGGCCTCGATGGCGTCCTCGAGCTTGGCGTCGTCGTCCGCGACGATCACCAGCGTCAGCACCCGGCCGAGCGCGACCTGGCCGCCCTGCTCGCGGATCTCCACCAGTTTCTTGTTCAGCGCCGACGTCGTGGTCGACGGCAGGTCGATGATCAAGGCCGCCTCCAGTGTTTTTGCGGGATACCCGCACCCAGTCGGCGCCCGCGGTCCGCTTCGCGATTGTGCCTCACGGCCGCCTCCAGTGCCTGCCGGTACGTTCCATCATCTCGTCCGCCGACTTCGGACCCCAGCTGCCCGGCGGGTACTGCTCCGGAGCGGTGCCGAGCTTGGCCCAGTGCGAGAGCACCGGGTCGAGGATTTCCCACGACAGCTCGACTTCCTCGTTCACCGGGAACAGCGACGGCTCGCCCAGCAGCACGTCCAGGATCAGCCGCTCGTAGGCCTCCGGCGACGATTCGGTGAACGCGTGGCCGTAGCCGAAGTCCATCGTGACGTCGCGGACCTCCATCGTGGTCCCCGGCACCTTCGACCCGAACCGCAGCGTGATGCCCTCGTCCGGCTGCACGCGGATGACCAGCGCGTTCTGCCCCAGCTCCTCGGTGGAGGTGGAATCGAACGGCAGGTGCGGCGCGCGCTTGAACACGACCGCGATCTCGGTGACGCGGCGGCCGAGCCGCTTGCCGGTGCGCAGGTAGAACGGCACGCCCGCCCAGCGGCGGTTCTGCACCTCCAGCGTCACCGCGGCGTACGTCTCGGTCTTCGAGTCCTTCGCGAACCCGGCTTCCTGCAGCAGCCCCGGCACCTTCGTGCCGCCCTGCCAGCCGCCCGCGTACTGCCCGCGCGCGGTGGTCTCGTCCAGCGGCAGCATCGGCTTGGTCGCGGCCAGCACCTTGGCCTTCTCCGAGCGCAGCGCCTTCGGCTCGAACGACAGCGGCTCGTCCATCGCGGTGAAGGCGAGCAGCTGCAGCAGGTGGTTCTGGATGACGTCGCGCGCGGCGCCGATCCCGTCGTAGTACCCCGCGCGGCCGCCGAGGCCGATGTCCTCGGCCATGGTGATCTGCACGTGGTCGATGAAGTTCGCGTTCCAGATCGGCTCGAACAGCTGGTTCGCGAAGCGCAGCGCCAGGATGTTCTGCACCGTCTCCTTGCCGAGGTAGTGGTCGATGCGGAACACCGACTCCTCGGGGAAGACGTCGTTCACGATCGCGTTGAGTTCCTTGGCGCTCTTCAGATCGTGCCCGAACGGCTTCTCGATGACCACGCGCCGCCAGGTGTTCTCGTCGGCCTGCGCGAGGCCCGAACGCGCCAGCTGCTTGGTCACCACCGGGAACGCGCCCGGCGGGATCGACAGGTAGAACGCGGTGTTGCCGCCGGTGCCGCGCTCCTCGTCCAGTTCGCGCACGGTCTTCGCGAGCCGGTCGAAGGCCTCGTCGTCGTCGAAAGTGCCCTGGACGAACCGGATTCCTTCGGCGAGCCGGTTCCACACCGACTCCTTGAACGGCGTCCGCGCGTGCTCGCGCACCGAATCGTGCACCAGCTCGCCGAAGTCCTGGTGTTCCCAGTCCCGGCGGGCGAAGCCGACCAGCGAGAACCCGGCGGGCAGCAGCCCGCGGTGCGCGAGGTCGTAGATGGCGGGCATGAGCTTCTTGCGCGCCAGGTCGCCGGTGACGCCGAAGATCACCAGGCTCGACGGCCCGGCGATCCGCGGCAGCCGCTTGTCGCGGGGGTCCCGCAGCGGGTTGCGCCAGGTGGTCACTGGGCGGCCTCCTGCACTGCCCGGACGAGCTCGGCGAGCCCGGCGGCGCGGTCGGTCAAGTGCAGCCGCAGCACCGGGCGCCCGTGCTCGGCGAGCACCTGGCCGTCGCCGAGCGCCTGCGCGTGCTGGAGCTGCCCCAGCGTGTACGGGCGGTCCGGCACCGGCAGGTCTTCGCCGACCGCGCCGGTGATCTGCAGGAAGCTGCCGTTCTGGTGGCCGCCCTTGTGGTACTGCCCGGTGGAGTGCAGGAACCGCGGGCCCCAGCCGAACGTGGTCTGCACGCCGGTCCGCTTGGCGATTTCCGCGCGCAGCAAGGAAGTCGACGCGTCGTCCAGCCGGTCGAGGTAGGCCTGCACGGCGATATAACCGCCGTCGGCCACCGAGCCGAAGAACGCGCGCAGCACGTCGGCGAGCTTGCCTTCGGTCGAAACTCCTTCGCTGCCAAAGACTTCGACCGCACCGTCCACAGTGGCCGGTGCCTCGCCGCCCTTGAGCTTCTCCGGGTCGTCCAGCAGCGCGCGAGCCGCCTTCTTGGCCGCCTCGACGTCCGGCTGGTCGAACGGGTTGATCCCGATCAGCCGTCCGACGAGCGCGGTCGCGAACTCCCACACCAGGAACTGCGCGCCGAGCGGGCCGGTCACCGAGATCTGCGCCGCGCCCGCCGGGGCGCCGATCGCGACCGCGGTCGCGTCCTTGCCGTGGTCGGCGAACCCGGGCGCTTCCGGGCTCTCGACGGCCACCGGCAGCAGGCCGGTGCCGAGCTTGCCGGTGGACTCGGCGATGAGCTGCTCCGCCCAGTCCGGGAAACCCTTGATCCCGGAACCGGTGTCGGCCAGCACGACCTTCTCCGCGCCCGCCTCGTGCGCGGCCGCCCAAGCCGCGGCCAGTTGCACGGCCGGGTTCTCGGGCGCGTCCTCGGCGAGCGTTTCCGCCACCGAGGCGGCCTGGTCGAGCAGGCGCGCGACGTCCGCGCCCGCGAGACCGGCCGGCACGAGGCCGAACGCGGTCAGCGCGGAGTAGCGGCCGCCGACGTGCGGGTCGGCCAGGAAGGTCTTGCGGTAGCCCTCTTTCTCCGCCAGTTCGGAGAACGGGGAGCCGGGATCGGTCACGACGACGATGCGCCGCGCGGCGTCGATCCCGGCGTCCGCGAACGCCTTGGCGAAGATCCGGCGGTGGCTGTCGGTCTCCACGGTGCCGCCGGACTTCGACGACACCACGATGACCGTGCGCTCGAGGTCGCCCGCGAGCGCGTCGGCCACCTGGCCGGGGTCGGTCGTGTCGAGCACCGTGAGCGGGACGCCGGCGGTGGCGGTGATGACCTCCGGCGCGAGCGACGAGCCGCCCATGCCGGCGAGCACCACGCGGTCCACGCCTTCGCTGCGCAGTTCCGCGCGCAGCGACTCGATTTCCCCGATCAACGGACGCGACGACTTGTGCAACGTCGTCCAGGACAATCGGATCGACGCTTCGGACTCGGCGTCCGGACCCCACAGCGTGGAGTCCTGGGCGGCGAGCTTGGCAGCGGCGCCGTCGGCGGCCAGCCGCTGCGCCAGCGGCGCTGCCTTTTCTGCCAGTTCGGCGTCGACGATCACGACGCCGGTTTCGTCCCCGCTCATGGTCTCTGGTTCAGCCCCTCGCTTTGTTCAGCTGCCCGGTCACCGTGTCCAGCAGTTCCTGCCAGGACTTCTCGAACTTCTCGACGCCCTCGGTCTCCAGCGTGCGGAACACGTCCGGCACGTCGATGCCCGCCGCCGACAGCTTGTCGAAGACCGCCTGCGCCTGCTCGCCCTTTCCGGAAACCGTGTCGCCGGTGATCTCGGCGTGGTCGGCGACCGCGTCCATGGTCTTCTCGGGCATCGTGTTCACGACGTCGGCGACCACGAGCTGGTCGACGTACCGGGTGTCGGAGTAGGCCGGGTCCTTCACGCCGGTGGAGGCCCACAGCGGACGCTGCGCGTTCGCGCCCGCCTCGGCGAGCGCCTTCCACCGGTCGGTGGCGAACAGCTTCTCGAAGGCGTCGTACGCGAGCCGCGCGTTGGCGATGGCCGCCTCGCCCAGCAGCGCCTTGGCCTCGTCGGTGCCGATCGCGTTCAGCCGCTTGTCGACCTCGCTGTCCACCCGGGACACGAAGAACGACGCGACCGAGTGGATGCCCTTGAGGTCGTGGCCGTTGGCCTTCGCCTGCTCCAGTCCGGCGAAGAAGGCCTTGATGACGGCCTCGTAGCGCTCGACGGAGAAGATCAGCGTGACGTTGACGCTGATGCCCTCGGCGAGCACCGCGGTGATCGCCGGCAGGCCCTCTTCGGTCGCCGGGATCTTGATCATCACGTTCGGCCGGTCGACGGTCTTCCACAGGTCCTTGGCCTCGGCCACCGTCTTGTCGGTGTCCTTCGCCAGGCGCGGGTCCACCTCGATGGACACGCGGCCGTCGACGCCGTTCGTGGCGTTGTACACGTCGCGGAACAGGTCCGCGGCGTTGCGCACGTCGGTGGTGGTCAGCTCCCGGACGGTGCCGTCGAGGTCCGCCCCGCGCGCGGCGAGGTCGTTGACCTGCTCGTCGTAGGCGGCGCCGTTCGACAGCGCGTTCGCGAAGATGGTCGGGTTGGTGGTCACGCCGACGACGTGCTTGTCGCGGATGAGCCCGGCGAGGTTGCCCGAGTTCAGGCGCTCGCGCGAAAGGTCGTCCAGCCAGATCGAGACGCCTGCTTCGGACAGCTGTCCGAGTCGGTCAGTCATGATTGCGCTCCCTTCAGTTCTTGGTGTTGGCGATCGAACGGCGCGCGGCGTCGACCACGGCTTCGGCGGTGAAGCCGAACTCGCGGAACAGCGTCGCGGCGTCGGCCGAGGCTCCGTAGTGCTCGATCGACACGTTTTCGCCGGCGTCGCCGGTGAAGCGCTGCCACGGCATCGCGATCCCGGCCTCGACCGAAACGCGGGCCTTGACCGTCGGCGGCAGGACGGCGTCCTTGTAGTCCTGGTCCTGCGCGTCGAACCACTCGACGCACGGCATCGACACGACGCTGGCCGGGATGCCGTCGGCCTCGAGGGTCTTGCGCGCCTCGACGGCGAGCTGGACCTCGGAACCGGTCGCGATCAGCACGACCTCCGGGGCGCCGTTGGACGCCTCGGCGAGCACGTAGCCGCCCCGCTTGACGCCCTCGGCGTTGGTGCCTTCGAGCACCGGCACGTTCTGCCGGGTCAGCGCGAAGCCGGACGGGTGGTGCACGTCCTCCAGCACGGCCTTCCACGCGTACGCGGTCTCGTTGGCGTCCGCCGGGCGGACGACGTTGAGGCCCGGGATCGCGCGCAGCGCGGCGATCTGCTCGATCGGCTGGTGCGTCGGGCCGTCCTCGCCGAGGCCGATCGAGTCGTGCGTCCACACGTAGATGACCGGGGCCTTCATCAGCGCAGCGAGCCGGACCGGCGGGCGCATGTAGTCGGAGAAGGTGAGGAAGGTCGCGCCGTAGGGCCGGGTGCCGCCGTGCAGCGCGATGCCGTTGAGGATCGAGCCCATCGCGTGCTCGCGGATGCCGAAGTGCAGCGTGCGGCCGTACGGGTTGGTCTTCCACATGTCGGTGCCGGCCGAGGCCGGGCCGAACGAGTCGGCGCCCTTCATGGTGGTGTTGTTGCTCTCCGCGAGGTCCGCGGAACCGCCCCACAGCTCGGGCAGCGGCTCGGCCAGCGCGTTGAGCACCTCGCCGGAGGCCTTGCGGGTGGCGATGCCCTTGGCGTCGGGCTCCCACGACGGCAGGTTGTCCGCGAAGCCCTCGGGCAGCGTGCGGGTGGACAGCCGGTCGGCCAGCTTCTTGCGCTCCGGGTTCGCCGCGGCCCACGCCTCGAAGCGCTCCTGCCATTCGGCGCGCAGCTTTTCGCCGCGCTCCACGGCCTGGCGGGTGTGCGCGAGAACCGCGTCCTCGACGGCGAAGTTCTTCTCCGGGTCGAAGCCCAGCGCCTTCTTGACGCCGGCGACCTCTTCCGGGCCCAGCGCCGCGCCGTGCGCCTTGCCGGTGTTCATCTTCGTCGGGGCCGGGTAGCCGATGATCGTGCGCAGCTGGATGAACGACGGCCGCGTGGTCTCCGCCTGCGCCGCCTTGATGGCCGCCTCGATCGCGACGACGTCCTCGCCGCCCTCGACGGTCTGCACGTGCCAGCCGTAGGCCTCGTACCGCTTCGCGACGTCCTCGGACAGCGCGATGTTGGTGTCGTCCTCGATGGAGATCTTGTTGTCGTCGTAGAAGACGATCAGGTTGCCCAGCTCCTGGCGGCCCGCGATGGACGAGGCCTCGGAGGTGACGCCCTCTTCGATGTCGCCGTCGGAGGCGATCACGTAGATGAAGTGGTCGAAGATGCTCTCGCCGGGGGCGGCGTCCGGGTCCAGCAGGCCGCGCTCGCGCCGCGCCGCCATCGCCATGCCGACGCCGTTCGCGAGGCCCTGGCCCAGCGGGCCGGTGGTGGTCTCGACGCCCTTGGTGTGCCGGTACTCCGGGTGGCCCGGGGTCTTGGAGCCCCAGCGGCGCAGCTGCTCGAGGTCCTCCAGCTCGAGGCCGAACCCGGCCAGGTACAGCTGGATGTAGAGGGTCAGGCTGGAGTGCCCGGCGGAGAGGACGAACCGGTCGCGGGCGGGCCACTCCGGGTCGCTCGGGTCGTGCCGCATGGTGCGCTGGAACAGCGTGTACGCCAGCGGCGCCAGGCTCATCGCAGTGCCCGGGTGCCCGCTGCCGCAGTTCTCGACGGCGTCCGCGGCGAGCACGCGGGCGGTGTCTACGGCGCGGGTGTCGGTCTCGGTCCAGTCGGCCGGCACGTTGCGCCGGAGCAAGGGGTTGGTCTCGCTGCTAGAGGTTTCGGACACTGAACTCGAACTCCTGCGTCGGTGAAGTGGTGGCTGTATTCCGTGCGTGCCGCTCAAGTGCTGCGGTGTGCGCCCTCAGTTATCTCAATCGATCCCGAAGGGACGATATTCCTGCTGACGGCGCTGTGCAGGCGGAGCGAGCGGCCCGACGGTGTCACCCTAGTGCGTACGCGTGCGCGCGAGCGCGGGCGAGCACCCTGCGGGTGAGGTGATCCTGCCCGCCTGTCGTTCCCCGGCTACCCGCCGCGGGCCCTCCCGACTCATCCGGGCTCCCGGCGGCGGACGTGACGGAGGGAACACCGCCGGGCGTGTCCCGGACCCGCGGGCATCGGACCGGTCCGTCACGTCTACCATCGATCGCGGGCCAGGCACGGAAGTTCTCCAGGAGTTCCGCTTCTTTCTTCCGGGCCGCCCGGCCCAGGACTGACTCAGGGAGAGAAATGTCGTTGGTGAACGCTGCGCACGGACGCAGTGAAGACACCAGCGCCGTACCCCCGGACGGCGGACGGCCGAGCGGGGCCCGGCGAAGCTTCCGCCAGGTGGCCGGCGCGTACGCCGCGCTCGCGAAGCCGCGCGTGATCGAGCTTCTCCTCGTCACCACGATCCCCGCGATGTTCCTCGCCGGGCGCGAGGTGCCGAACCCGTGGCTGGTGGTCGCGACGCTGGTCGGCGGCACCATGGCCGCGGGCAGCGCCAACGCGCTGAACTGCGTGATCGACAGCGACATCGACAAGGTCATGAACCGCACCAAGCGGCGGCCGCTGGTGAAGGACGCGGTGCCGCGGCGCAACGCGCTGATCTTCGGCCTGGTCCTGGGCGTCGCCTCGTTCGTCGTCCTGTACTTCACGGTGAACCTGCTGGCCGCGGTCCTCGCGATCGCGACCATCCTGTTCTACATCTTCGTCTACACCCTCGGCCTCAAGCGGCGGACGTCGCAGAACGTGGTCTGGGGCGGCGCGGCCGGCTGCATGCCGGTGCTGATCGGCTGGGTCGCGGTCACCGGCACCGTGCAGTGGCCCGCGTTCGTGATGTTCGGCGTGATCTTCTTCTGGACGCCGCCGCACACCTGGGCGCTGGGCATGAAGTACCGCGACGACTACGAGCGCGCGGGCGTGCCGATGCTCCCGGTCGTCGCGACCGCCGAGCACGTGGCCCGGCAGATCGTCATCTACTCGTGGGTGATGGTCGCCTGGACCCTGCTGCTGCTCCCGGTCACCAGCTGGCTGTACGCGACCTTCGCGATCCTCGCCGGCGGCTGGTTCCTCTTCTACGCGCACCGGCTGCAGGCCGCCGTGCACCGCGGCGAGGAGACCAAGCCGATGGCGCTCTTCCACCGCTCGAACACGTACCTGATGATCGTGTTCGTCGCGCTGGCGGTCGACTCGGCGATCGGCCTTCCGGTCCTCGGCCTCCCCTTCTGACCCGTTTTCCGACCCGTTCCGCACCGGGCAGGAATGGCCCGGGATCCTCGCCGGTTGCACTCTTCCGGCCCCGATCCCGACCTGAAAGCAGGAGCTTTCCTTGCCCGAGGAACCGGCCTACGAAGCCGAGCTGCGCCGCGAGCAGGCCTACACCGACGCGTTGTTCGCGAAGCTCGACGCCGAACGAGCCCAGGCCCAGCGCCGGCTGGACGAGACGCTGCGCCAGACCGGCGGGACGCCGCAGGCGCGGACCGAACGCGAAGCCGCCACGACCTTGTACAGCGACCGGCTCGCCCAGCTCGGCTCGGTCGAGCAGGGATTGTGCTTCGGGCGGCTGGACTTCGTGCCCGGCAGCAGTGAGGAAGAGACCGCCTACATCGGACGGCTCGGGCTGTTCGACGAGGACGACGACTACCGGCCGCTGCTGATCGACTGGCGCGCGCCGGTCGCGCGGCCGTTCTACCTGGCCACCGCCGCGTCGCCGGACGGCGTGCGCCGGCGGCGGCATCTGCGCTCGCTGAGCCGCCGCGTCACCGGGTTCGACGACGAGATCCTCGACCTGCACGCCGCCGACCAGGGCCAGGACCTCGGGCTGGCCGGCGAGGCGGCGCTGCTGGCCGCGCTGGAGCGCCGCCGCACCGGCGAGATGGCCGACATCGTCGCCACCATCCAGGCCGAGCAGGACCGGATCATCCGCGCGCCGCTCGGCGGGGTGATGGTGGTGCAGGGCGCGCCGGGCACCGGGAAGACCGCGGTCGCGCTGCATCGCGCGGCGTATCTGCTCTACACGCACCGCCAGCAGCTGACCACGCGCGGCGTGCTGGTCGTCGGGCCGAACTCGACCTTCCTGCGCTACATCGGCCAGGTGCTGCCGTCGCTCGGCGAGACCGGCGTGCTGCTGTCGACCATCGGGCAGCTGTGGCCGGGGCTGGACGCCGACGGCGTCGAGACCCCGGAAGCGGCCGAGGTGAAGGGCCGGCTGGTGATGGCCGACGTGCTCGCCAAGGCGGTCCGGGATCGCCAAGGTGTACCCGATCCGGTGATCGAGATCGAGCACGAACGCGAGATCCTGAAGCTCGACCGGAAGACCTGCACGCAGGCGCGCGCCCGGGCCCGCCGTTCGCGGCGGCCGCACAACCTCGCGCGGCGGCTGTTCGTGTCCGACGTCCTCGACGCGCTCACCCGGCAGGCCTCCCGCGCGCTGGGCGAGGACCTGCTGGACGCGCAGGACGTGCAGGACATCCGCGCCGAACTGGCCTCGAGCCCGGCGGTGGCCGCCGCGCTGGACTCGCTGTGGCCGAAACTCACCCCGGCGGGCCTGCTGGACGACCTGTTCGCCGACCGCGAACACCTCGACCGGGCGGCCGGCGATCTGCTGTCCGAAGAGGACCGCAAGCACCTGGAAAGCGGCCGCGACGCGAAGTGGACGCCCGCCGACGTGCCGCTGCTGGACGAACTGGCCGAACTGCTCGGCAACGACGACTCCGAGGAGCAGGCTGAGCAGAAGCGGCGGGAACGCGTCGAGCGCGCGTATGCCGAGGGCGTGCTGGACATTCTCGAACAGGACGAGGAAATCCAGGACGAGGAGATCCTGCGGGTGTCCGACGTGCTGGACGCCGAGTTGTTCGCCGAACGCCAGCAAGCGCGCAGCGAGCTGACCGCGGCGCAGCGGGCCGCGCAGGACCGGACGTGGACGTTCGGGCACGTGATCGTGGACGAGGCGCAGGAACTGTCCGCGATGGACTGGCGGCTGCTGATGCGCCGCACGCCGAACCGGTCGATGACGCTGGTCGGCGACGTCGCGCAGACCGGGGCCGCCGGGGGAGCGCGGACCTGGGACGAGGTGCTGTCGCCGTATGTCGCGGACCGCTGGCGGCTGGAGCAGCTGACGGTGAACTACCGGACTCCGGCGGAGATCATGGAGGTGGCGGCGGGCGTGCTCGCCGAACTCGACGTGGACCTCGCCGCGCCGGTGTCGGTGCGGGAGACCGGGGTGCCGCCGTGGGGCGTGCGGGTCGCTTCGCTGGAGCAGGAACTGCCTTCGCTGGTGGACGCGGAACTGTCCGCTGTGGACGGTGGGACGGTCGCGGTGCTGGTGCCGGGCGGCCGCCTCGACGAGGTGCGGAAGCTGCTCCCGGAGGACGAGCGGCTCAGCGTGCTGACCGTGGACCGGGCCAAGGGGCTGGAATTCGACGGCGTCGTGCTGGTGTCGCCGGACGAGATCGTGGCGGGCTCGGCGCGCGGGCTCAACGACCTGTACGTGGCGCTGACCCGGGCGACGCAGCGGCTCGGCGTGGTGCGGACTGGTCCGGCGGTCCCTGCGCTCGGCGGGCTTGGCTAGTCTTCCGGAATGCAGAAATTTGGCAGGACTGCCGTCATCGGCGCGATCGCCGCGGTTGCCGCGTTCGGACTTACGGCCTGCGGCGACGACAGCAGCGCGGCGCCGAGCCGCGAGTGCACCGTGGACGACGTCAAAACCACGGGGAACTTCGGCCAGGTGCCGACGATCACGATCCCGGACGACTGCGCCCCGCCGAAGAAGCTGCTCACCAAGGACCTCTCGACGGGAACCGGGAAGGCCGCGGCGGCCGGGTCGAAGCTGTCCATGAACTACCTGGTCGTCACCTGGTCGAACAAGAAGAAGCTGGACAGCTCGTTCGACCGCGGCGAGCCGTTCGGCCTCGACCTCGGCGCCGGCCAGGTGATCGACGGCTGGGACCAGGGTCTCGTCGGCGTCAAACAGGGCGGGCGGCGGCTGATGATCATTCCGCCCGCACTGGCCTACAAGGACGGCGGACGCGGCATCGCGCCCAACGAAACGCTGGTGTTCGTGACGGACGCCCTCTCGGTCGGCTGATTCAGGGGAGCAGCAGCAGCTTCCCGGTCGTCCGGCGGCCCTGCAGGTCCTCGTGCGCCTTGCGGGCGTCGGCGAGCGGGTAGCGGCCGCCGACGCGGATGGCGAGCGAACCGTCCCGCACGGCGGCGAACAGTTCGCCGGCGCGCCAGTCGAGTTCCTCGCGGGTGCGCAGGTAGTGGGCGAGCGTCGGGCGGGTCAGGAAGAGCGAACCGCCGGAGTTGAGCCTCTGCGGGTCGATCGGCGGCACCGGGCCGCTGGCCGCGCCGAACAGCGCCAGCGTGCCGCGGATCTTCAGGCTCGCGAGGCTGCCGTCGACGGTGCTCTTGCCGACGCCGTCGTACACCACGGCGACGCCTTCGCCGTCGGTCAGCTCGCGGGTCGCGGCGGCGAAGTCCTCGCGGTCGTAGCGGATCACGTGGTCCGCGCCCGCGCCACGGGCCAGCTCGGCCTTCTCGTCGGTGGACACCGTGGCCAGCACTCGCGCGCCGCGCGCCTTCGCCAGTTGCACCAGCAGCAAGCCGACGCCGCCGGCCGCCGCGTGGACGAGGATGTCGTCGCCTGCCTTGACTTCGTACGTCGAGCGCACCAGGTAGTGCGCGGTCAGGCCCTGCAGCATGGCGGCGGCGGCGATCTCGTCGGACACGCCTTCGGGCACCTTCACCGTGGCGCTGGCCGGGACCACCGCGCGCTGGGCGTAGCTGCCGAGCACGCCTTGCCAGGCCACGTGGTCGCCGGGGGCGAATTCGGTGACGCCCTCGCCGGTCTCCAGGACCGTTCCGGCGCCTTCGGAACCGAGCACGAACGGCAGGTCGATCGGGTAGATGCCCTGGCGCTGGTAAGTGTCGATGTAGTTGACGCCCGCCGCGGCGAGTTCGACCAGCAGTTCGCCCGGACCCGGCGGACCGGGCTCGATCTCGGCCAGTTCCAGCACTTCCGGGCCGCCGGTCCGGGTCACCTGCACTGCGGTCGGCATGGTTCCTCCTCGAGATGTGCGCGTCTGGCGTCCACTATGGCCGAGAACACGGTCGGGCCGCGGGGGCGGGGGTCTCGGGTTAAGCTCCGGACGTGGCTGAGGAGACCGAAAACACGCCGACCGCGCCGACTGCCCGCCAGCTGGCGACCGCCCGCGACTTCGTGGCGAAGCACGGCAAACCGGCGCGCGCCGTGGTCGAGAACATCGGCATCGCCGGCGCGCGGGTCGTGCTCGTGGGCCCGGACGGCGCGATGGGCGACGTGCTGGTCGCCGGGGTCGAGACCGGGAACGCGCTGGTCGCCGGGGTCGACGACCTCGAGGCCGCGGAATGGGACAGCGAAACCGTGAAGACGGTCAAAATCGGAGCCGCGCACCGGCGCAAGATGGCCGGGCCGCGAGCGGGACGGTGACCCGCTCGGCGATTTTCGTCGGCTGCGCCGCGCTGCCCGAGGGCGACGGCGACGAGGCCGCGGTGCTGCCCGCGCTCGCGGACCTCGGATTCACCGTGAGCTGGGCGGCCTGGGATTCGGACGCCGACTTCGCCTCGGCGGACCTCGTCGTGCTGCGCGCGGCCTGGGACTACCCTTCGCGGCGGGAGGAATTCCTCAGCTGGTGCGAAGGCGTGCCCGGGCTGAGCAACCCGGCCGCGGTCGTGCGGTGGAACACGGACAAGACGTATCTCGGCGAACTGCTCGACGCGGGCGTGCCGACGGTGCCGGTCGAGATCGTGCCGCCGGGGGAGAAGCCGCGCTGGCCGAAGAAGCCGTTCGTGGTGCAGCCTTCGGTGGGCCGCGGCTCCGCCCGGTTCGAGACCGCCGGCGCCGAGGCGGAGAAGCATCTGCGCGCTCTGCACGACGATGGGCGCACCGCTCTGGTCCGGCCGTATCAGTCCAGTGTGGACACTCAGGGCGAGATCGCGGTGACGTTCTTCGGCGGCGTTTATTCGCACGCCTTCACGAAATCCGCGGAGTCCGATGCTTCCGGGCAGTACCGGGAAAAGCAGCTCGCGGCCGCGGTTCCGGCTCCGGAGGTGCGCGCGGCGGCGGAGGACGCGCTGGACGCGGCGTGCGGGTTGCTCGGCATTCTGCGGGCGGAACTCCTGTACGCGCGGGTCGACCTGGTCCGAGGCGACGACGGCCGTCCGCTGGTGCTGGAGCTGAAGGTGACCGAGCCGTCGCTGGGCTTCCGGCACGCGGACGCGGGTGCGCCGCTGCGGTTCGCGTCGGCGGTGCGGCAGCAGCTGGCCTAAGCCGTTCGCCGTTTGGCCGCGAGGCGTTCCGCGCGGGGCCAGCGGACGTCGGTCGCCCAACCCAGCCGTTCGAAGGCCCAGATCACCCGCGCCGAGACGTCCACCTGGCCGCGCAGTACGCCGTGCCGGGCGCAGGTCGGGTCGGCGTGGTGGGAGTTGTGCCAGGACTCTCCCATGGACAGCAGGGCCAGCGGCCAGAAGTTCGCCGCGCGGTCGCGGCTCGCGAACGGGCGGTGGCCGATCAGGTGGCACACCGAGTTCACCGACCAGGTCACGTGGTGCAGGAACGCGATCCGCACCAGCCCGGCCCAGAAGAACGCCGTCAGCGCGCCCTGCCAGGTGCCGCTGAACGCCCAGCCGAGCGCGGCGGGCAGGGCGAGGCTGAGCGTGATCCACAGCCAGAAGAACCGGTTCACCAGGCGCAGGTCGCGGTCGCCGACGAGGTCGGGGGCGAAGCGGTCGGCGTTGGTGACCTCGCGCTGGAACATCCAGCCCAGGTGCGCGTGCCAGAACCCGCGCAGCAGCGCCGACGGCGAGGTGCCGAACAGCCACGGCGAATGCGGATCGCCCTCGCGGTCGGAAAACGCGTGGTGGCGGCGGTGGCTCGCGACCCAGAAAATCACCGAACCCTGCACGGCCATGCTGCCCGCGATGGCGAGCGCGATCCGCAGCGGGCGGCCCGCTTTGAACGCGCCGTGCGTGAAGTAGCGGTGGTATCCGACGGTCACGCCGAGGGTGGCGAGTACGTAGAACACGGTCGCGAGGATCAGGTCGGTCCAGCCGATGCCCCATCCCCACAGCAGCGGCACGGCGGCGATCAGCGCGGCGAACGGTACGAGCAGGAACGTCTTGAGGACCAGCATTTCGGCGGTCCCGCGACGCCCGGAGAGAAGCGGTTTCGCGGCACGGGCAGGGGCGGTCGGCATAGCGGCACCTCGGGCTTTTCGGAAAGCCGGACGGCGACGACGGTAAGCCGCGGACCTGTCCGCCGGGCCGACGCGCAGTTACGCGTGGATGACCGTCAGTTCGCGGTGGCGAGTTCCCGCTTCTGCGCGGGCTCCAGCGAAGTGACCGGACCCCGGTCGCGGGTCCCCGTCCACAGCACGGCCGTCACGACGATCACGAGCGCCGACCCCAGCACGTGGAAGGAGACCATCGCCTCGGGCACGCCCAGCGCGTACTGCACCGTCCCGAGAACGCCCTGCAGCAGCGCGACAATCCACGCCCACGCGTACCGCTTCCAGACGCTCTTCGGCGCACCGACGCGCATCAGCGTGAGCCCGAAGACTCCCAGCACGACGAGGTACGCGATCAGCAATGCACTGTGGACCCGTGCCAGTTGCTCGATCGGGGCGTCGAGGCGGTGCGTGTTGACGTCGCCGCCGTGCGGGCCCGCGCCGGTGACCGTCGTGCCGGCGATCAGGACCGCCCACATCAGCACCGTCAGCAGCACCAGCATCTGCCGCCCCAGTTTCGGGACCAGCGGGCGCGCCGGTTCATCCCCTTCGCGGAACGCCTTCAGCAGCAGGACCGCCAGCCACACGAGCGGCGTGGAGGCGAGGAAGTGGATCGCGACCGTCCACCATTCCAGTTTCGCCAGCACCGTCAGCCCGCCGATGACCGCCTGCAGCACGACGCCTCCCGGCATCGTCCAGGCGAGCTTCACCAGCCGCTTGCGCTCCGGGTGGTCGATCTGGATCCGCCACGCGGTGAGCACGGCCAGCGCCGCCACCAGGATCACGACGCCGGTCAGCATCCGGTTCGAGAACTCGATCCACTGCGTGACCGCGTCGATGCCGGGGTGCTGCACCGGCACGAGGCTGCCCGCGACGCACTGCGGCCAGGTCGGGCAGCCCAGCCCGGACCCGGTCACCCGCACCACGGACCCGGTGACGCCGATGCCTGCCTGCGTGACCACCGCGGCGATCCCGACGCCGCGCTGGACCCCGGCGGACGGATACGGCAGGCGGGCGATCAAACTGCGAAGGGACACGCGGCCACGATACTCGTGAGCGGCAATCACGGTTCTAACCGGGATCGCCACTCACGACCACACCTGTCCCCAACCCTCTCGCCTATCCACAGATTTCGTGAGACCGCCGCCACAGCTTCGCCGCCACCGCAAAGGTGGATTCATGCCCCTTCACTCACGATGGTCGGAAAACGACCGGATACCCGCGGAGCAGGCTGGTGGCTGGCGTTCGATGGTGCGCAGCCAGGCAGGAGTGGTGTCGTTCGCGCAGCTGAGAGCCTACGGGCACAGCTGGCATGACGTCGCGTCGAATCTCGCTGCCCGCCGATGGCAGCGGGTGCTTCCCCGCGTATACGCGACATTCACCGGCGAGCCGAGCCGAACGGCTCTGCTGCACGCGGCTGTGCTTTACGGCGGAAAGCACAGCGTGCTTAGCCATCGGACCGCCGCGGAGGAATGGAAAATGGTGCCGATCGGCGCCGGCCCGATCGAAATCACGGTGCCGTACGGAAGTTCGGCAGTATCGAAGATGCCGGCCGTGCGGGTGCATCGGTCTCGTGCGCTCGCGTTCTCGGCACTGGCGAGCGTTCCGCCGCGAACGCGGAAGACGGACACGATCGTCGATTTGGCGGTGGCCGAGCCGGACGCGCGGTCGGCGATGTACCTGGTGATCGATCTGGTCAGCAGGCAGGCGTTGAGCGTGTCGGAAATGCTCGGGTGCATCGAGGCCAGGCCGCCGCTGCGCTATCGGGCGGCGATCGCCCGCGCGTTGCAGCTCGTCGGAGGCGGTCTGATGTCCGCGCTGGAGGCCGAGTACTTCGACGAGGTGGAACGGGCGCACGGCTTTCCGCCGGGCCGGCGGCAGGTTCCGGTCGTGGTCGACGGCAAGACGTTATGGGAGGACGTGGTTTACGAAATCGGTGGGCAAAGCCTCGTAGTCCGGCTGGACGGCCGCGCGGCGCACAGCGTGGGTGGCGTGGCGTTTCGGGACCGGCGTCGCGACAATGCGGCCGAACTCGCTGGCCGGGCCCGTCTTGTGTACGGCTGGTGGGACGTGCATCGCGACAGGTGCGGGGTGGCACGGGAGGTGGGGACGGTGCTCGCGCGGCTGGGGTGGGTGCCAGGGCCTCGTGAGTGTTTATGCCGGTTAGAACCGTGATTGGCACTCACGACCCCCTCCTACGTGAGTTTCGTAGTCCGCGTCGCCAGCACTCCGGCCACCACGGCCCACCCCGCCAGCACCACCGCGGCCCCGACCGGGAACTGCCCGTCCACCAGCGCCGCCCGCATGCCTTCCGCCAGCGCGCCCGACGGCAGCAGCGACACCACCACTCCCACGCCGGACGGCAGTGCCGACGGGGCCAGCAGAATCCCGCCCGCCAGCAGCAGCACGAACCACACGATGTTCGCCAGCGCCAGCACGGCTTCCGCGCGCAGCGCACCGCCCAGCAGCACGCCCAGCGCGCCGAAAGCGAGCGTTCCCAGCACCAGCAGCACGACCGCGGAACCGATCCCGGCAACCGACGGCGACCAGCCCAGGAAAGCCGCCACCACGCCGAGCACCACGGACTGCAGCGCCACCACGACCAGCGCCGCCACGACCCGTCCGGCCACCAGCAGCCAGCGCGGCAGCGCCGTGGCCGAAAGCCGTTTCAGCACGCCGTACCGCCGGTCGAAGCCGAGCGCGATCGCCTGTCCGGTGAACGCCGACGACAGCACCGCCAGCGCGAGGATCCTCGGCGTCATCCAGTCCACTTTGGACGTCGAGCCGAGCTGGCTGGCGGGCAGGATGTCCAGCAGGCTCAGGCCGATCAGCAGCGCGAGCGGGATGATCAGGGTGAGCAGCAGCTGTTCGCCGTGCCGCAGGGTCAGCGCGGCCTCGACGCGCGCGTGCGTGCGCAGCATCTTGCCGAGCGAACCGCGGCCGGGCGCGGGGGCGAAAGTGCCCGCGGGGAACGGAGAACTCATGCGCGCAGCTCCCGTCCGGTGAGTTCGAGGAACACTTCTTCCAGCGTCCGCCGTCCGACTTGCAGTTGTTCGGGCAGCACGCCCTGCTGCGCGCACCAGGCGGTGACGGCGGAGACCACCTGCGGGTCGACCGCGCCCTCCACCAGGTACGAACCGGGCGCGGTTTCGCTCACCCGGTAGCCCTCCGGCAGCGCGGCTTCGAGCAGCGTCGTGTCGAGTTTCGTGCGGGCGCGGAACCGCAGCTGCGCCGCCTCGCCCGCCTCCAGCGTCAGCGAATGCGGCGTGCCCTCGACGACCACCTTGCCGTGGTCCACGATCACCACCTGGTCGGCCAGCGTTTCCGCCTCCTCCATCAGGTGCGTGGTGAGCAGGACGCTCACGCCGTCCGCGCGCAGGGCCGCGAGCAAATCCCACACGAGCCGCCGCGCCTGCGGGTCCATCCCGGCGGTGGGCTCGTCCAGGAACACCAGCTCTGGGCGGCCGACCAAGGCGCACGCGAGCGAAAGCCGTTGCTGCTGCCCGCCGGAGAGCCGTTTGAACGGGGTCCGCTTCGCGCCGGCGAGCCCGAGCACGTCGAGCAGCCACGCCGGATCGTGCGGGTTCGCCGCGCAGGAAGCGACCAGCCGCAGCATTTCCTCCGCGCGCACGCCCGGGTACGCGCCGCCGCCCTGGGGCATGATGCCGACGCGCGGGCGGAGCCGGGCGCTGTCCACTACCGGGTCGAGGCCGAGCACGCGCACCTGGCCCGCGTCAGGTCTGCGGAAACCCTCGCAAATCTCGACAGTGGTCGTTTTTCCGGCGCCGTTCGGCCCGAGCAGGGCCAGCACGGAACCACGCTCCATGCGCAGGTCGATGCCGTCGACCGCGGTGGTGGAGCCGTAGCTTTTCGCCAAGCCGGAGATCTCGACGGCGGGGTTGTCCACAACGAATCACGATACGACGTCGGCGGGCGTGCGCGGTGCTGGGGACGCCGGAGGTGTCCTGGACAACAGCAGCGGCGAAACCCGGTACACGATCGCGAGGCCGCCGAGGGTCACCAGAGCGGCCGCGCCGTAGGCCCACGGCAGGACGTAGGAACGGCCGTCGAAGGTGCCGCCGGTGGGCGGGAGCAGGAAGGGCAGCCCGGCGCTGATCACCGTGGCGACCACGCGGAAGCGCGACGTCCCGGCCGCCGCGGCGAGCGGGATCACCGCCCACAGCAGGTACCACGGCTGCAGGTTGATCTGCAGGATCATCGCCGCGCCCAGCGAAACGCCGAGCCCGATGATCGGCCGGTAGCGCCATTTGAAGCTGGCCCACAGGAATTTGATCGTGACCGCCGCGGTGATCGCGTTGCCGAGCGTGCCGAGGATCGGCACCAGCGCGTCGGTGTGGTTGCCCAGCCCGAGCGCGATGCCGAGGACGCCGCTGAGGTTCGCGATCTCCGCGGTGGGGGAGATGAACGACCGCACCAGCCCGGGCGTGCTCGCCGTCGCGCCGATCCAGCCGAAGCCCAGCCCGGTGCCGACGCAGATCGCGGTGAGCACCACGCCGAACAGCACCGCCATCGGCGCGCCCGCCCACACCAGGTCCTTCAGCCGCCCGTGCCATCGGCGCGCGACCATCACCGACAGGAACGGCAACGCCAGCACCGCCGGGATCTTCACGGTGGCGCCGACGGTGATGATGACGACGCCGAGCGCGATGAACAGTAATTCGCCCTTCGCCAACGGCGGCGGGCTGTCGCCCTTCACCCGCACCGGCAGCCGCCGGATGCCGATCTCCAGCCCGGCCACCATGAGCCCGATGGCCAGCGAATCGTTGTGCGCGCCGGCGACGAAATGGAAGATCAGCAACGGGTTCGCCGCGCCGAGCCACAGCGCGGTGGCCGGCTGCACGCCGAACCGCCGGGCCAGCCGCGGCACCGCCCACACGATCAGCAGCACGCCGACCATCGCGAGCCCGCGCTGCAGCAGCACGCCGGCCACGATGTTGTTGCCGCCGACCGGGGCGAGCCAGCCGCCGAGCCGCAGCAGCAGCGGGCCGTACGGGGCGGGCGTCTCGCGCCAGATGTTGGTGACGCCCGCGGTGAGCGGGTCCGCGACGCCGAGCGCCTGCGCCGGGCCCAGCTGGTACGGGTCCATCCCGCGGTGCACGATCTCGCTCTGCGCGAGGTAGCTGTAGACGTCGCGGGAGAACAGCGGCGGGATCAGCAGCAGCGGCGCGACCCACATCGCCACGGTCCGGGCGAGCTGGCCGCTGGTGGCCAGCCGCGCGCTCGCCGGACGGGCGAACCGGGCGAGCATCAGCCAGCTCAGCACCAGGATGCCCATCCCGGAGAACGCGATCGCGAGCGAGACCGTCGGGATCCGGATGAACAGCCGCAGCACCGGAAGGTCCTGCACCGGGTTGATCACCGGCGCGGCCCCGGCCCCGAGCGAGCCGAGCGCGAGGAACAGGGAGCCGACCGTGCCGAAGCGGCGGACCGCGTCGAGGCCGCGGGTCTCGGCGGCGTTCAGCGGATCGGTGCGGCGCGGTCCGACCGGGGACGGCGCGGGGGCGGGCGAGGCGGGCACGGCGGCGGGAGCGTCGCCGGAAAAGTCCGGTTCCGGGGCCCGCTGGTCCGGGTGTTCGCCGACTGCCACGCCCGGAAGCGTATCGAGTCCGGTTTCGCGTGAGTCGGGTCACTGGGCGACACCCCGCCTTTGCCCGGGGACCGGAAATAAGACACACTTGTGTTGTGAAAAAGAACGGGACCACCGGCGAGGGGCGCGGCGACCGGCCGCGCACCGCGGCCGTCGGCGTTCCCGTGCAGGTCAGCGCCGCGAACGTGGCCGAGGGCCGCACCCGGCACGAGGTCGCCCGGCTGCTGCTGGAGCAGGGCCCGATGACCGCCGCGGTGGTCGCCGAGCAGCTCGGCATCAGCCCGACGGCGATCCGGCGGCACCTCGACGCGCTGCAGGCCGACGGCGAGGCCGAGACCCGCGACGCCCCGCGCAAGGGCCCGCGCGGCCGCGGCCGGCCGGCCAAGCTGTTCCTGCTCACCGAGGCGGGCCGGGCCCGCTTCGGGCACGCCTACGACGACCTCGCGGTGTCGGCGATCCGCTTCCTCGCCGAGCACGCCGGGCCGGACGCGGTGCGCGCGTTCGCCGAGCGCCGGGTCGAAAGGCTCGTCGGGCCGCACCGGCAGGCGATCACCGGATCGGCTGATCCGGTCGAGCGCGCCGAGGCCCTCGCGATCGCCCTGAGCAGGGAGGGCTACGCTGCCTCGACCCGCCAGATCGGCGCGGAAACCCCGGTCGCCCACGCGGGCGCCCAGCTGTGCCAGCACCACTGCCCGGTCGCGCACGTCGCCGCGGAATTCCCGCAGCTGTGCGAGGCCGAGACGGAAGCGTTCGCGAAGCTGCTGGGCACCCACGTCCAGCGGCTGGCGACCATCGCGCGCGGAGACAACGCGTGCACCACACACGTACCCGCCGGACCGGCGGGTATCCCGGCCCATCCCGAGCCGGACCGCACGACGCCCGGAAAAGCGGCCTCTCCGCCGGAAGGGCACGCACCACGGATCCCGAATGGAGGGAAACCCGCATGACTGCCGCTGCCGAGCAGCGCACTCCCACCACCGAGCCGTTGAGCCAGGAAGAGACCATCGCGTCCCTTGGCAAATACGCCTTCGGCTGGGCGGACTCCGACGAGGCGGGCGCCAGCGCGCGCCGCGGCCTGAACGAGGATGTCGTCCGCGACATCTCCGCCAAGAAGTCCGAGCCCGAGTGGATGCGCGACGCCCGATTGAAGGCGCTCAAGCTGTTCGACCTCAAGCCGATGCCGAACTGGGGCGCCGACCTCTCGGGGATCGACTTCGACAACATCAAGTACTTCGTGCGGTCCACCGAGAAGCAGGCGGCCAGCTGGGAAGACCTGCCCGAGGACATCAAGAACACCTACGACAAGCTGGGCATCCCCGAGGCGGAGAAGCAGCGCCTCGTGGCCGGCGTCGCCGCGCAGTACGAGTCCGAGGTCGTCTACCACCAGATCCGCGAGGACCTGGAGGAGCAGGGCGTCCTGTTCCTGGACACCGACACCGCGCTCAAGGAGCACCCGGAGATCTTCCGGGAGTACTTCGGCTCCGTGATCCCGGCAGGCGACAACAAGTTCTCCGCGCTGAACACGGCGGTGTGGTCCGGCGGCTCGTTCATCTACGTGCCGAAGGGCGTGCACGTCGACATCCCGCTGCAGGCCTACTTCCGGATCAACACCGAGAACATGGGCCAGTTCGAGCGGACGCTGATCATCGTCGACGAGGACGCCTACGTCCACTACGTCGAGGGCTGCACCGCGCCGATCTACCAGTCGGACTCGCTGCACTCCGCGGTCGTCGAGATCATCGTGAAGAAGGGCGCCCGCTGCCGCTACACGACGATCCAGAACTGGTCGAACAACGTCTACAACCTGGTCACCAAGCGCGCCAAGTGCGAAGAGGGCGCGACCATGGAGTGGGTCGACGGCAACATCGGCTCCAAGGTGACCATGAAGTACCCGTCGGTCTTCCTCATGGGCGAGCACGCCAAGGGCGAGGTCCTCTCGGTCGCGTTCGCGGGCGAGGGCCAGCACCAGGACGCCGGGGCCAAGATGGAGCACCTCGCGCCGCACACGTCCTCGACCATCGTGTCGAAGTCGGTCGCGCGCGGCGGCGGCCGGACCTCCTACCGCGGCCTGGTCAAGGTCGCCAAGCGGGCGCACCACTCGCGCTCCAGCGTGGTCTGCGACGCCCTGCTGGTGGACACCATCTCGCGGTCGGACACGTACCCGTACGTGGACATCCGCAACGACGAGGTGTCCATGGGCCACGAGGCCACCGTGTCCAAGGTCAGCGAAGAGCAGCTGTTCTACCTGATGTCGCGCGGCCTCGACGAGGCCGAGGCGATGGCGATGATCGTGCGCGGGTTCGTCGAGCCCATCGCGCGCGAGCTGCCGATGGAGTACGCGCTCGAGCTGAACCGCCTGATCGAGCTTCAGATGGAAGGGTCCGTCGGCTAGTCATGTCGGTTACCGAGAACAACGTCGCCGAGTCGCTGCGGGAGGGTGCCGTCATTCCGGCGGCCTCCCGCGCGGAGCGGTTCACCTCTTACGACGTCGCGGCCTTCGAGGTCCCCGGCGGGCGTGAGGAAAACTGGCGCTTCACCCCGATGAAGCGCCTGCGCGGCCTGCACGACGGGTCCGCCGTCGCCTCCGGCGAGATCACGCTGGAGGCCGAGGCCGCGCCGGAGCTGAAGATCGAGACCGTCGGCCGCGACGACGCGCGCCTCGGCGAGGCGGGCGTGCCGAGCGACCGCATCGCGGCGCAGGCGTACTCGTCCTTCGCCAAGGCCACGATCGTCACCGTGCCGAAGGAGACCGAGGCGTCGAAGCCGTCGGTGCTGCGGATCCACGGTCCGGGCGAGGGCAAGGTCGCCTACGGCCACCTGCAGGTGCGCGCCGAGGCGTTCGCCAACGCGGTGATCGTGCTCGACCACGTCGGCTCCGGCACCTACGCGGACAACGTCGAGTTCGTCATCGGCGACTCGGCCAAGATCACCGTCGTCAGCGTCCAGGACTGGGCCGACGACGCGGTGCACGTGTCCGAGCAGCACCTGCGGCTGGGCCGCGACGCGACGCTCAAGCACACCGTGGTCACCCTCGGCGGCGACCTGGTGCGCGTGTCGCCCACGGCGACCTTCGCCGACCGCGGCGGCGACGTCGAGATGCTCGGCCTGTACTTCGCCGACGCCGGCCAGCACCAGGAACACCGGCTGTTCGTGGACCACGCGGTGCCGAACTGCAAGTCCAACGTGATGTACAAGGGCGCCCTGCAGGGCGACGACGCGCACACGGTGTGGATCGGCGACGTGCTGATCCGGGCGGCCGCCGAGGCCACCGACACCTACGAGCTGAACCGCAACCTCGTGCTCACCCCCGGCGCGCGCGCCGACTCGGTGCCGAACCTCGAGATCGAGACCGGCGAGATCGAGGGCGCGGGCCACGCGAGCGCCACGGGAAGGTTTGACGACGAGCAGTTGTTCTACCTCCAGTCGCGCGGGATCGGCGAGGAGGCCGCGCGGCGGCTGGTCGTGCGCGGGTTCTTCCACGAGATCCTGGCCCGGATCGGCGTGCCGGAGGTGCGCGAGCGCCTCGAGGCCGCGATCGAGGCCGAGCTCGAAGCCGTGGGCGCCTGAGCCCGTCGTCCGTCCACTTCAGACTCTTTAGGAAAAGCAGAATGGCTACCCTGGAAATCAAGGACCTGCACGCTTCGGTGACCACCGAAGACGGAGCCAAGGAGATCCTCAAGGGCGTCAACCTGACCATCCGGTCCGGCGAGACGCACGCGATCATGGGCCCGAACGGCTCCGGCAAGTCCACCCTGTCCTACGCGATCGCCGGCCACCCGAAGTACACGGTGACCTCCGGCGAGGTGCTGCTGGACGGCGAGAACGTGCTCGAGATGAGCGTCGACGAGCGCGCCCGCGCCGGCCTCTTCCTCGCCATGCAGTACCCGGTCGAGGTGCCCGGCGTCTCGATGTCGAACTTCCTGCGCACCGCGGCCACCGCGGTCCGGGGCGAGGCTCCCAAGCTGCGCCACTGGGTCAAGGAGGTCAAGGAGGAGATGGGCAAGCTCGGCATCTCCCAGGAATTCGCCGAGCGCTCGGTGAACGAGGGCTTCTCCGGCGGCGAGAAGAAGCGCCACGAGATCCTGCAGCTGGCGCTGCTCAAGCCGAAGTTCGCGATCCTCGACGAGACCGACTCCGGCCTGGACGTCGACGCGCTGCGCGTCGTGTCCGAGGGCGTCAACGAGTACAAGGCGGCAGGCGAGGTCGGCGTCATGCTGATCACGCACTACACCCGCATCCTGCGGCACATCACCCCGGACTTCGTGCACGTCTTCGCCGACGGCAAGATCGTCGAGTCCGGCGGCCGCGAGCTGGCCGACGAGCTGGAGGAGAACGGCTACGTCAAGTACGCCGGTTCCCCCGAGCCGGCCAAGGCCTGACGCTTCCGCGCCCCGTTCCCGACGACACCGCGAGAGAGGAGTTGGCTCGATGACCACCACGGCTTCGAACAGCCCGACCAACTCTGTTCCCCTTGACGTGGCGGCACTGCGTGCCGACTTCCCGATCCTGACGCGCACCGTGCGCGACGGGAAACCCTTGGTGTACCTGGACTCCGGAGCGACCTCGCAACGGCCGGTGCAGGTGCTCGACGCGGAACGGCGGTACGTGTTCACGTCGAACTCGGCCGTGCACCGCGGCGCCCACCAGCTGTCCGAAGAGGCCACCGACGCCTACGAATCCGCGCGCGCCAAGGTCGCGGAGTTCGTCGGCACGGACCCGGAGGAGCTGGTGTTCACCAAGAACGCCACCGAGGGCATCAACCTCGTGGCGTACGCGATGAGCAACGCCGCCACCGCCGGTCCGGAAGCGGAGCGGTTCCGGATCGGCGAGGGCGACGAGATCGTCATCACCGAGATGGAGCACCACGCGAACCTGGTGCCGTGGCAGCAGCTGTGCCAGCGCACCGGGGCGACGCTGAAGTGGTTCAAGGTCACCCCGGAGGGCAGGCTCGATCTGTCCGATGTGGACAGCGTGATCACGCCGCGCACGAAGGTGGTCGCGTTCGCGCACCAGTCCAACGTGCTCGGCACGGTCAACCCGGTGGCCAAGCTGGTCGCCAAGGCGAAGGAGGCCGGCGCGCTGACGGTGCTGGACGCCTGCCAGTCGGTGCCGCACTTCCCGGTGGACTTCCACGCGCTGGACGTCGACTTCGCGGTGTTCTCCGGGCACAAGATGCTGGGGCCGTCCGGGATCGGCGTGCTGTACGGCCGGACCGAACTGCTGTCGGCGATGCCGCCGTTCCTGACCGGCGGCTCGATGATCGAGCTGGTCACGATGGAGCGCACCACGTTCGCCGCGCCGCCGCAGCGGTTCGAGGCCGGGGTGCCGATGACGTCGCAGGCGATCGGACTCGGCGCGGCGGTGGACTACCTGTCCGCCGTCGGGATGGACCGCGTCGCGGCGCACGAGCACGAGCTGGCCGCGGCGGCGATCGCGGGCATCAGCGAAATCCCGGGCGTGCGCATCGTCGGGCCGACCGGTCTGGAGGACCGGGGCGCGACCGTCGCGTTCGTGATCGACGGCGTGCACCCGCACGACGCCGGCCAGGTGCTCGACAGCCTCGGCATCGCCGTGCGGGTGGGGCACCACTGCGCGTGGCCGCTGCACCGGGCCTGTTCGGTGCCGGCGACCGTGCGGGCGAGTTTCTACCTGTACAACACGCTGTCCGAAGTGGACGCTCTGGTCGCCGGCATCCGCGAGGCGCAGAAGTTCTTCGGGGTGGCCCAGGACGGGGCCGCGAAGTGAACCTGGAGAGCATGTACCAGGAGATCATCCTGGACCACTACAAGAACCCGCACGGGCGCGGCCTGCGCGAGCCGTTCGACGCGGAGTCGTTCCAGGTCAACCCGACGTGCGGCGACGAGATCACCTTGCGGGTGAAGGTCAGCGACGGCAAAGTCGAGGACGTGTCCTACGACGGGCAGGGCTGCTCGATCAGCCAGGCGTCCGCGTCGGTGCTGACCGACCTGGTCGTCGGGCACAGTGTCGACGAGGCGTTCGCGACCATGGACGCCTTCGTGGAACTGATGCAGGGCAAGGGAAAAGTCGAACCGGACGAGGACGTGCTGGAGGACGGCGTCGCGTTCGCCGGCGTCGCGAAGTACCCGGCGCGCGTGAAGTGCGCCCTGCTCGGATGGATGGCGTTCAAGGACGCGGTGTCCAGTACCACCACGGGAGCTGAGAAGGCATGAGCGAAGAGACGGTCACCGACCCGCGCGAGGGGCGCACCGCCGCGGACCTGCCCGAGCAGGCCGCCGCCGCCCCCGCCGACATCGCCAAGATCGAGGACGTCGAGGAGGCGATGCGCGACGTCGTCGACCCGGAACTCGGCATCAACGTCGTGGACCTCGGCCTGGTCTACGACATCCGGGTGGAAGCCGACAACACCGCGACGCTGGACATGACGCTCACGTCCGCGGCCTGCCCGCTCACCGACGTGATCGAGGACCAGACGTCGGCGGCGCTGACGTCCGGCGGCCTGGTGAACGACTTCCGGATCAACTGGGTCTGGATGCCGCCGTGGGGCCCGGAGAAGATCACCGACGACGGCCGCGAGCAGTTGCGGGCGCTCGGGTTCACCGTCTGAGGTCTGTGGTTCGCGAAGGCCGCTCCCGGTTCGCCGGGGGCGGCCTTCGGCGTCTCCGGAAGTGGTGCGTTCGGGGGGATGCGGGCGGAACGCCGGTTTCTGTCGGGGCCGGGTGCTATCACTGAGCGATGACCGAATCTGTCTCTGAATCCGCGCTCGATGCCGAAGAAAGACCCAGCCGCGGCCTGGCCGTGGGAGCGGTGTCGGTGGCCGCGGTGAGTTTCGCGCTCGCGGTGCTGACCTGGCTGGCCTGGCTGCTGGTCCGGCCCCGGCTGCTGATCAGCGGTGTGTATCCGATCGTGGCCGAGGTGTTCGTCCTCGTGCTCGGCGCCCTGTGGTTCCTGGCGCTGCTGGCCGGAGTGCTGGCGACCGTGCTGGGCCTGCTCGGCGGAGGACGCCGCCACGGCGGAGACCTGGCCCGCACGGGCGCACTGCTGGGCGGGCTGACGATGGTGGTGGCGCTGGCCGGAACGGTCGCGTTCACGGTGAGCCCCGGCCCCTCGCCGATGTATCCCGCCGGACGGCCGCTCAATTCGATCATCCGCGAGTGAGCGGTGTATAACGACCTATACGGCGGCGGAGGTTCCAGGCTTCCCGGAAGCCGGGTCGCGTGACGGATCCGCGGTTCTGGTTCAAAGCTTGCGAGGCGAACGACGGTTTCCTGCGGCTGTTGTCGGTTTCCGGTGCGCCTGCCCGCGCTGCGGGACGGCGCGAGCGGTGACCTGATCGGCGGCGATGAGGTGCGCTGCGGCGACGGGAATGCCGGGCGGGCCCGTCTCTACGCGAGCGGTGACCGGTCTTCACGCGAGCGCGTTCGGTGACGGGTGGGGTGGGACGTTCCGGCGTGGTCGGTGAGCAGGCGTCTTTTCCGGCGAGAGTGCTGCGGGTGGGGTTTTCTGGGTGGCGGCCAGCGGGACGTCGCGAGCGGCTCCCGGTGGTGCGGGCGGTGGCCCGTTTCTCCACGCGTGCGCGTGTGGTGCCGGGTGGCGGGGATGTTTCGGCGGGGTCGTGGTCGGTGAGCAGGTGGCCTTCCCGCGAGAGTGCTACCGGGTGGGGCTTTCCTGGCTCGCGGCCAGCGGGACATCGTGGACGGCTCCCAGTAGCGCAGGCCGCGGAGCGGTGCCTTGTCCGCAGGATGCGGAGTCGTCTCGGCGACCGGGAATCTGTGCTGGGTCAGGCAGATCCCGGCGAACCACCGCGTTCGCCGCCGGATTCCTGGAGCGGCCGGGCCGGATCGCCGCCGGAGCGGGGGCCTCATCGGGTCCGCCGGTCTGCTCGGGACCGTCGTCCGGAGCGCCGGAAGACGACGAACAGCAGCCGCAGTCCTGCCAGTGCGCTGATCATCAGCAGGTTGTAGCCGAACACTTGATTCAGCGTCAGCCCGGGCACCAGCTGCGGGCCGCTCGAACTGGCCAGCAGCAGCACGGCCATGAGCCCGGTCGCGATGCCGACCAGGGCCAGCAGCACCTCGTGCACCAGGCCGGTCACCAGGTCGCGGTCGCGTTCGTCGGAGAACAGCCGCACGTTCACCGACAGGCGGCCTTCTTCCAGTGCCGCGCCGATCCGGTCGACGCGGCGCGGCAGGCGGCGGAGCACCGGCAGCAGGGCGGTGAACTCGTCGGTGACGGTGCGGCGCACCGTTTCCGGGCGCAGGCCGATGCGTTCGGCGGCGAACGCGCGGGATTCGGCGACCAGATCGAAGTCCGGGGCCAGCGTCGCGAGCGTGCCTTCCATGGTCGCCAGCGCCCGGAACACCGCGGCGATCGGCGGCGGGACGGCCAGGCGGAAGTCGGCGACGACGCGGAACAGGCCGGTGAACAGGTCGAGACCGGGCGTCCGGCCGGGGCCGAAGTGCCGGGCGAGCAGGGCTCCCAGCGCGCGTTCCAGGCGTTGTTCGTCGAGGTCGTCGGGGCGGTGGACGATCTCCAGCAGCCCGTCGCGGACGCCGGCCGGGTCGCCGCGGTCGATGGCGGGCAGCAGTGCTTGCAGGCCGGCGCGCAGGCCGGTGTCGAGGCGGCCCACGGAGCCGAAGTCGAGCAGGCCGAGGGTGCCGTCTTCGAGCAGCAGAACGTTGCCCGGGTGCGGATCCGCGTGGAAGACCCCGCCCAGCAGCACCTGGTCGAGCAGGCCGCGCAGAAAAGTACGGGCGAGTTCTTCGCGGGAGCATTCGGGACCGGCGGAAAGCGGTTTGCCGTCGAGCCTTCGCATCACCAGAACGCGCTCCGTGGACAGTGCTTTGTGGACAGTCGGCAGCGTGACGCCGGGGATCGGATGCCCGGCGATCGCTGCGATGTTCGCGGCTTCGGTGCGGAAATCGAGTTCCTCCTCAAGGGATTGCGCGAATCCGTCGGCCAATTCCAGCACCCCGAGCGAGCGCGCCCAGTCCGCGCGCTCGTGCAGCACGGCGGCGAGGCGGCGGACGATGTCGATGTCGCGTTCCACCTGCTCGCGGATCCCGGGCCGCTGCACCTTCACGACGACCTCGGCGCCGGACCGCAGCCGCGCGCCGTAAACCTGCGCGATCGACGCCGCGGCAAGGGGTTCGTCGTCGAGGTGGGCGAACGCGGCGAGGTCGATTTCCTCGCTCAGCACCGCGCGCACCTCGGCTTCGGGTGCGGGCGGAACCTGGTCGTGCAGCTTGCTGAGTTCGCGGATGTACACCGGCGGCAGGAGATCCGCGCGCGTCGAGAGCAACTGGCCGAGCTTCACGAACGTCACGCCGGCTTCTTCGAGGGCCAGCCGCAGCGACCGCGCGAGCTTCGCCGAACCGTCGGGGTCCGCGGTGCGGCGGCCGGTGAGGAACGAACCCAGACCGTGGCGGATCGCGATGCGCATGATCCGCGAGTAACGACGGGCGCGGGCCGCGCGGGACCGCAGTGACCGCAGCCGGGCGAACAATCCGGGCCCACCGGACGGAATCGCGAGTTCGGCGACGAAGAGGACCAGCAGGGTCACCGCGAGCGCGCTGCCCGCGAGCGGGATCAGCAGTCCGACCGCGACACCCGGGGCGGTCAGCACGGCCAGCGGGAACGTCTGGATCACGGTGCCCGCGACGAGCCAGCCCGCCAGCGCGGCGCCGAGCGCCCGGACGAGACCGACGCGCACCCCGAGCACCTTCCGGGCCGCCGCGACCAGCGGCCACAGCACGACGACGTAGGCCAGCAGGCCGAGCAGCAGCGTTTGCATGCCGACGAGCACACCAGCGCGGCCGCTGCCGCGGATCCAGCCGCGGCGGGACGGGCCTCCCTCCCGGGAGGGAGCGCCCTACTTTCGGACGTAGTCGCCCGCGGTGGTGAACTTCTAACGTCATCGAGCGGACAACGGGTTGCTTGCTTTCTCGACGAGGTACGGAGGACACGATGCACGCACGAGGGTTCCGGCGGATCGCCGCACTGGCCATGGGCGCCGCCGCTCCGCTCGGCCTGGGCCTGGCGACCGCACCCGCCGCGTCCGCCGCCGCGGCGACCACTGTCTACTACAGCTCGGCCGGCGCTCCGGACTACGTCTCCCAGATCGACCAGGGCGCGGCGAACTGGAACGCCGCGGTCAGCGACGTGCAGCTGGTGAAGGACGAGGGCAAGGCCACGATCGTCATCCACGAGGTGCACAGCGGCGGCTCGTACACGCAGACTGACGGCCACGGCAACGGCGACGTCTACCTGGACACGAGCCAGGTCGCCGAGGGCTACGACCCGACCCGCATCGCCGCGCACGAACTCGGCCACAACCTCGGCTTGCCGGACCACTACGAGGGTCCGTGCACCGAGCTGATGTCAGGGCACGGGCCGGGCACGTCGTGCACCAACGCGAAGCCGGACGCGCAGGAGTCGGCGAAGGTGCAGCAGTTGTGGGCCAACGGATTCCGCTTCGAGGGCACGCGGGTGACCAAGACTGTCTACTGAGGACCTCGTGAGTGCTAGCGCCGGTGAGAACCGGCGCCAGCACTCACACGCCAGTAACCCTCCGGGAAAGCCGCCTTCGGCACCGGTTTCGCCTCCCTCAGCACCGAAATCCGCAATCGGGCCGCGGCGAACGCACCGGTCATCGCGTACAGCGGCCGGTCCCAGGATCGCATCGGCGTGGTGCGGCCCCGGCCGGTCGATGCAGCAAGCGGATCCCCGCAGGCAAATTTGAGAAGAGCCAGCCCCACCCGTGCGGCAAGCGCTAGTCGGCGATGGTGCCGAACGCGTGCGGCACCACATCGCGCGTGGACAACACGTCCGCGGCCGACGCCAGGCGGTATCGGCCAGCCGACTGCCGGAAACCCGGCGGCAGGGTCCCGCTCGGGAGGGAAGCGCCCGCCGGGGCCGCCTGTCAGGATTGGCGGGTGCGTTTCTTCCGTCCGCTGGTCAGCGGGGTCACCTATCGCCGATGGGTGTACTTGATCCTCGGCGCCGCGCTCAGCGTGCCGTATCTGCTGCTCGCGATGGTCGCGATGCCGTCGCTGGTGCCGTTCGCCACGACGATGGGCTGGGCGAGCCTCTCCGGGTTCGTCGTGATGCTCGTGGTGCTGGCCGCGACCGCGTTCCTGCCCGCGGTGCGGGTGCTGGAGGCGGCGGCGGTGCGGGAACTGCTCGCCCAGCCCGCGCCGGGGCGCGGACGAGTGCGGTGTGCGGCGATGTTCGTGCTGCACGTCGTCGCGGGCCTGTGCACCGGGCTGGCGACGCTCGCGGTGCCGGCCGGGTTCGGGTTCGCGATCAACGCGGTCTTCACCGGTCGGCTTGTCGACACGCCGGATTTCCGGCTGACGGTTCCGCGCGGCTGGGCTTCGGCGTGGCTGCCCGCGGCGTTCGTGCTGGCTTTCGTCGTGCTGATCTACGTCGTGTGGGGCGTCGGCGGAGTGCTGCGCCGCGCGGCGGCCCGGTTGCTCGGCTGGTCCGCCGCCGAACGGATCGCGCAGCTCGAACGCCGCACCGACCAGCTCGCCGAACGCACCCGGCTCGCGCGCGAACTCCACGATTCCGTCGGCCACGCGCTTTCCGTGGTCACGGTGCAAGCCGGGGCCGCGCGGCGGACCTTGCACAGCGATCCGGGTTTCACCGAGGAAGCGCTCACCGCGATCGAGGAATCCGCTCGCACCGCGCTCGACGACCTCGACCACGTGCTCGGCCTGCTCCGCGACGAAGCCCGCGACCGGACGCCGCACGCGGGCCTCGCCAACCTGCCCGCGTTGATCACCGTGACGCAGCAGTCCGGCACGGAGTGCCGTCTCGAAGTGGAGGGCGATCTCGCGAAAGTGCCCGCGGTGGTTTCCCGCGAGGTGTACCGGATCCTGCAGGAATGCCTCACCAACGCGGTGCGGTACGCGGGCCGGGCGCCGGTCACCGTCGCGTTGGCCGTCGCGGACGGACGGCTGCGGGCCGCGGTCGCGAACCCGCTCGGCTCGGTCCGGCCGTCGCGCGCCCGCGGCGGACGCGGGCTGCGGGGCATGGCGGAGCGGGCGGAGCTGGTGGGTGGCAAGCTGTCCGCGGGACCGGTCGGCGATAACTGGGAGGTCGTGGTGACGGTGCCGTGGGGGAACCGGTGAGCGTGCGGGTCCTGCTGGTGGACGACGAGCGGCTGATCCGGGCCGGGCTGCGCGCGATCGTGGACAGCGAACCGGACCTGACCGTGGTCGGCGAGGCGTCCGACGGCGCCGAGGTGCCCGGGCTGGTCGGCCAGCTGCGTCCGGACGTCGTGCTGATGGACGTGCGAATGCCCGCGGTGGACGGGATTCGCGCGACCGGCCACCTTATGTCCACTATGGACAACCCGCCGAAGGTGATCGTGGTGACCACCTTCGAAAACGACGACTACGTCTACGACGCGTTGCTCGCCGGGGCGAGCGGATTCCTGCTGAAACGCGCTCGCCCGGAGGAAATCGTCGCCGGGATCCGCACGGTGCTGGCGGGGGATTCGCTGCTGTTCCCGGCGGCGATCCGGAGCATGGCCGCGCGGCGTTCGCCCGCGCCTTCCGCAGCGCCGCTGGATTTCCTGACCGAGCGGGAGCGAGACGTGCTGCGGTTGATGGCGGCGGGTCTGTCCAATGGGGAGATTGCCGCGGAGTTGTTTCTCGGCCTGCAGACGGTGAAGACGCATGTGGGGAATGTGTTGTCGAAGCTGGGCGCGCGGGACCGGACGCAGGCGGTGATCCGGGCTTACGAGTCGGGGTTCGTCAGGCCGAGCGGCTGATCGCGACGTCCCGGCCGATGCCGCGCAGCACTTCGACGCGGTCGCTGCCCGGGCGGCTGAGGACCCAGCTCGAACCGGGGACCGCTTTGGCGCGTTTCTTCAGCGGGGCGAGGAGGCGGGAAGCGTCCCGATAGGACGGGATCGTGCCGCTGCCGCACACCAGCGTGGCCAGGGAGACGGTGACCGGCAGGCCCTCGGCGGACCACTGCGTGTCCAGCAAAGCCGCGGCGACCGTGCCGATTTCGTCCACGTCGCACACGATCAGGAAGTCGTCGCCGCCGACGTGGCTCACGCGCATCCTCGGCAGCCGCCGGGCGAGGTCGGTGAGGGTTTCGCCCAGCGCGCGGATCAGGTCGTCGCCCGCGGCGAAACCGGCGTTGTCGTTGACCGACTTGAACGCGTCGACGTCCAGCCACGCCGCCACGAACTGCTCGCCGCTCGCGATCCGGCGTTCGACGTCGCGCGCCGCCGCTTCGCTGCCCGGCAACCGGGTGAGCGGGCTGAGCGTGACCGCCTCCTCGACCTTCGCCTCGGCGACCCCGCGCACGACCTCGGTCACCAGAACCACGCCGAGACAGCGGCCGGTCGAGTCGACCACCACGACGTCGTCGCCGGTGCGGCCCCAGTCGGCGTCGGTGACCAGTTCGAGGAATTCCAGCGCGCTCGCGCCCGCCTCGATCAGGTGCGGTTTGTCCGCCAGCCGCGCCGCGGGCCGCTTCGCGTGCAGGGCGTGGCCGTACGGGCCGGTGATGGTCACGAGGAACCGCGTGCGGTCGACCGACCATTGTGGACGGTTGTCCGCGTCGACGCCGACCACGCCGCTCGGCGCGTCGGCGGCGGCGAGCACCTCGCGGACGTCGTCGCAGGTCGCGTCGACCGGCAAGGTCGTGGCCGGGCGCAGGAAATCGCCGACGCGCGGGGCTTGCGGCGGCGCGGGCGTGCGCCGGTCCTCCGGGAGGACCGCGCCGGAGGCGGACGCGGACCGGTGCGCGGCGGGCGGCGCGAGCAGGTTGCCCTGCGCGATCCGGACGCCGAGGGCCTGCGCCGCGTCGAGCTGCGACTCGGTTTCGATCCCGGTCGCGACCAGCCGGATGTTCGTGCGCGTCGTGTAGTGCAGCAGCGCCTCGACGATCGCCGTCGACGCCGGGTCGCCGGGCAGGCCGCGCAGCACGCTGCGGTCGATTTTCACCAGGTCCACCGGCGACTGCGCGAGCAGCGCCAGCGGCAGGTCGCCGCGGCCGAGCCCGTCGAGCGCGAGCCGGAAGCCCTGTTCGGTGAGCGCGCGCATGCCGTCGAGCAGGCGGCCGGTGGGCAGGTGCGTGAACGGCGGCCCGACCTCCAGCACGACGTCGCGGGTGCGGCGGCCGGCCGAGCCGAGCTCGGCGATCAGCTCGGCGAAGGACTCCAGCGGCGACGCGAGCGTGCGCGCGGAGACGTTGAGGTGCAGCGGGAGCGCGCTGGGCCGCTCGGCTTCCTGGCGCACCGCGGCGGCGGCCAGCCCCAGGTCGACCTCGGTGAGCCGGCCCGCGCGCCGGGCCTCGGCGAGCAGTTCGTGCGCCGTGCCCCGGCCCGGCCGGGCCAGTGCTTCGTACGCGACGACTCCACCGGTGTGCAAGCTGTACATCGGCTGGAAGGCGAATCGGACCGCACGCAGCGTCGTCACGGACGCGATACTGGCACCGTCGAAGGCGGCTGCGAAACCGTTGTCAGCTGATGTTCACCAGCGCGGCACTTTGGCCACCGGATCGGAGTAACAAAACGCTTTTCCCGTTCCCTCGATCGGGCACGGGAAAATTCCCGGCGCTCCCTCAGCCCAGCAGCCTCCGGCGGAGGCCCCCGGGCGCGGCGCGGAACAGGTTTGCCATGGTGGCGGCGGTGCCGGGCAGGTCGGCGCGGCCCGAGGTGAACGCTCGCTGCGCCGGGACCGGAAGAGCGAAGAACAGGTCGAAAAATTGCGCCGACTGAGCGGGTGACATTCCGCACAATGCACGGAGTCCGTGGCGGCGCAAGGCATGCACGGCACGGGCTTCGGGCGGCCACAATGCCTTCCGCGCCGCACTGGCGGCGGCCGGTGGACCCGCGTCGAACGAGTCCGCGAGAGCGTCCGCGACGCGAGGGGCGAGTTGCAGTGCGGTCGCGAGGCTGTAGCCGGTCGCCGGGTGCACGAGCGCGCCCGCGACCCCGAACGGCACCGCCTGTCCGCGCTTTGGCAGCGGCACGTCGAGCACGATCCGCACGCGTTCGACCCGGCCCGCGGGACGGATGCCCGCCGCTTTGAGCCGCGCGTGCAGCCGCTGGGCGAGTTCGGCCACCGGGAGCCCGGGCTTGCGGGCCAGGGAAGTCTCCTCGACCAGTACGGAGCCGTCGCCGAGCGGCAGCAGGTAGCGGAAGCTGCCGGTGCCGTCGCGCCAGTCCGTGAACACCGCGGTGTCGGCCGGGGCCAGCCGTTCGGCCTGGTCCGCGGGAAGCACGAGCCCGTACGCGGTCTGCTCGGCGCGTGGGGCGCGCAGCTTGGGCGCGCCGGACGCGTCGACGAACACCGCCGCGGCCAGCCGTCGACCGTCGGCGAGCAGGACCGTCGAACCGTGCGGACCGTGTTCCGCGCCGGTCACCTTGCCTGGGATGACCTGGACCTTCGGTTCAGTGAGCCACTCGCGCAGCCCGGCGTTGTCGAGCACCCGATACGCCCGGTCGATGCGGTGCTCGCGGGTCCCGTAGGCCAGCGTCGTGGCCGGAGCCGCGGCGATCGCCTTGTCCGGCAGCTCCGGCACTTCGTCCGCCCACAGTCCGTAAGTATTCGGCCACTTTCGGTGCGGATCCGGGTCGAGCACGGCCGTTTCCAGCCCTCGCCGGGCGCACGCGGCCGCCAGCGCCCGTCCGGCCGGGCCGCCGCCCGCCACCAGCACGTCGGTCATCCCGCAATCCTGCCGGACGGCCGGATACGGTGGGACACATGGACGAGACCGATCGCAGGGCAGCGCGCCGGGACCCGGCGAACGGGGCGGGCGGGTTCACCGACCTGGCGACCAGCCCGTTCCGCGTCGACCGCGACCGGATCACCGCGTCGCCGTTCTTCGCGCGGCTCGGCGGGGTCACCCAGGTGGTCAGCGCGGGTGGCGCCGGGCTGCTGCACAACCGGCTGACGCACAGCCTGAAGGTCGCGCAGGTCGCGCGCGGGATCGCGGAGCGGATCACCGGGTCGAGCGAGTCGGCCGAACTGGCCGCGAAACTCGGCGGCTGCGATCCGGACGCGTGCGAGGCCGCCGCGCTGGCGCACGACCTCGGGCATCCGCCGTTCGGGCATCTCGGCGAGCAGACCCTCGACCGGATCGCGCGGCACCGGTTCGGCCTCGCCGACGGGTTCGAGGGCAACGCGCAGTCGTTCCGCATCATCACGACGACGGACGTGCGCGGCCCGTCCTCGATCGGACTGGACCTGACGACCGCGGTCCGTGCCGCGGTCCTGAAGTACCCGTGGGCCCGCCTGCACTACCCGCAGCCGCATCCGACCGAGATGCCGTTGCCTCCGCGAGGCGCCGCCGAACCCGACGACGCTCCCGGCACCGGGGCGAGCAAGTTTTCCGCCTATGTCACGGAATTGGACGACTTCGCGCAGGCTCGGGCACCGTTCGCCGGGCGGATCGAGCAGTGGCAGCAGACGGTGGAAGCGTCCGTTATGGACACTGCCGACGACATCGCGTACGCGATCCACGACCTGCAGGACTTCCACCGCATCGGCGTCCTGCAGCACGCGCCCGTCGCCGCCGAACTGGGGGAGTGGCTGGCGCACGCCGTCGAACTGGCCTCTTTGGACGACGCCCGGCTGACCGCGGAAATCCGCCGCCCAGGCCGTTCCCTGGAGCGGATGCGCCGCCGGATGCACTTGAAGGACAGCTGGATCGTGGACGACGACGCGTTCGCCGCGGCCGTCGCGCGCGTCCAGCGAGAACTGGTCGACGGCCTGCTCGCCGACGGTTTCGACGGTTCGACCGAAGCCGAGCAAGCGACCGCCGCGTTCTCGGCGAACTGGATGGCGCGGCTGGTGGACGGGGTTTTCGTGCTGCCGTCGCCGCCGATCCGGTCCGGCCACGTCTCGCTGCGGCCCGCGCAGTGGCACGAGGTGCAGGTCCTGAAGTTCGTCCACCGGCGGTTCGTGCTGCTGCGCCCCGATCTCGCCCTGCACCAGCGCGGCCAGGCCAGCCTGGTCACGACGTTGGTCGACGCGCTGGACGCGTGGCTCCTGGACCGCGACGAGGCCTCCCGCCTGCCGCGGCGGTTGCACGACCTGATGGAACTGGCGCGCAGCGAGTACTCGGACCTCGCCCGGACCGCGCCGGAGCTGCTGGTGGGCGCGACGGGCGAACGGATCGAGGGCGCGGACGCGGTGCGCGGGCTGGCCCGGGGCCGGGCGGTGGTGGACTTCGTGGCTTCGCTGACGGACAAACAGGCGGTGACCCTGCTGGAGGCGTTGTCCGGACGGTCGAGCCAGCCTTGGTCGGATTCCTTTGTGCTGTAAATAGGTTGCGCTCCCGGTGGTCCGCTGAGCACGGTAGCCGGATGTCGTTGACGATCCGGGAAGCCGGCGCCGGCGATTGGCCGGGGATCTGGCCGATCGTCCGGGACGTGGTGACCGAGCAGCAGACGTTCCCTTACGACCCGGCCATGACCGAATCCGAAGCCCGGCGGCAGTGGCTGGTCCCGGCCCCGGCGCGGGTGGTGGTCGCGGCCGACGGAGACCGGGTGCTGGGCACGGCGAACATGTACGCCAACCGGCCTGGTCCGGGCAGTCATGTCGCTTCGGGGAGCCTGATGGTGTCCCGTTCCGCACGCGCTTCGGGCGTCGGGCGGGCTTTGGCGGTGGACTTGATCGCCTGGGCGCGGCGGTCGGGGTTCGCCGCGATTCAGTTCAACGCGGTGGTCGAGACCAATGTGCACGCGATCCGGTTGTACGAGAGCCTCGGGTTCGTGACGCTGGGGGTTGCGCCGGGGGCGTTTCGGCATCCGGTCGAGGGGCGGGTGGGGTTGCGCATCATGTGGCTGGAGCTGTGACTCGGTTCGGGAAGGCGCTCGGCTGCCGGGGCAGGCGATCGGCACGTATTGGCTCGGCCGCTTCGCACTGAAGCCGGAGCTGACTCGCGCAAGAGCGGAGGCAGGCTCCGCCGAACGGCCTACGACGTCCGGCGGGCTGCGGATATTGCCTGACCAACGTCACCCCAACGGCCGTTTTTCCCGGACAGAAGTGGGACATAGCTGGATCCAGCCGGTGATCACCGGCGTTGGGCAGCGTGAGTCGGGGCACGCGGTGCGGGATCGGAGGCGCACGTGCGTCGTACTCGTTCACCCAGGGCCTCGGCCAGAAGACGGACGGGCGTGGTCGCCGCGGCGGTGCTGGCCGCCGGGCTGGCGGCCCCGCCCCTCGCGGATGCCCAGGAGTCCACTGTGGACTCCACGGCGAACAGGCAGATCGCCGCTTTGCAAGCGGTGAAGTCGGGACAGACCGCGGAAGAGTCCAAAATAGACAGCAAATTGCTCGTCCAGGAGAAAATGCGCACGCGGAGCCTGAGTGCGGCCGCGTTGCCGGGAATCGCCAAAGTCGCCGACAAGGCGCTGGTGGACATCCGCGTCACGAAGGTCAGCGACGGGCTTGTCAACGACCTGCGCGCGGCCGGGGCCGAAGTGCGGGCGGTGTCGAGTGCGGTGGCGAGCATTCGGGCCGAGGTGCCGTTGGCGGCGCTGCCGGAGATCGCGAAGCGCGGCGACGTGAAGCACGTCGAGACCGCGGACCAGGCGATGACTGCGCGGCAGCGGGAAAACAAAGACGGCACGGAAACGAAACAGCACAAGGCCGACCGCATTGATCGGCAGCTCAAGGAAGCGCTCGCGGCCAAAACTCAGGTGGTCAGCGCGGGCGACCGGGCGCACAACGCGGACACCGCGCGCCAGCAGTTCGGCGTGACCGGCACCGGCGTGAAGGCGTGTGCGCTGTCCGACGGGGTCGATTCCCTGGAGGTTTCCCGCACCAAGGGCGAGCTTCCGGCGGTCGATGTCCTGACCGGGCAAGCGGGCAGCGGCGACGAGGGCACCGCGATGCTCGAGATCATCCACGACCTCGCCCCGAACGCGAAGCTCGGTTTCGCGACGGCCTTCACCTCGGACGCGAGTTTCGCCGACAACATCCGCAAGCTCCGGTTCGAAGCGCATTGCGACGTCATCGTCGACGACGTCATTTACTTCAAGGAATCCCCGTTCCAGGACTGGATCATCGCGCAAGCGGTGAACGACGTGACGGCCGACGGCGCGCTCTACTTTTCCTCCGCGGGCAACGAAGGCAACGTCGCGGACGGAACCGCGGCGCACTGGGAAGGCGATTTCGTCGATTCGGGCGTTCCGATCGGCAAATTCGCCGGCACCGCGCACAACTTCGCCGGTGCGGCCGGAAGACAGATCTTCGAGCCGGTCTCGGACGCGTCGTCGGCCAACATCCCGGTGACGCTGCACTGGTCGGACCCGATCGGCGCGGCCGCCGACGACTACGACCTCTACCTCCTCGACGCGCGCGGCAACGTCGTGAGCTTCAGCCAGGACGTCCAGAACGGCACCCAGGACCCGTACGAGCAGCTGGCCACCCCGTTCTTCGGCGGCACCGGGCTGCGGCTCGCCGTGGTGAAGTTCTCCGGGGCCAGCCGGTATCTCTCGCTGACCGCGTTCGGCAGCCGGTTCCGCGACTCCGCCGACGGGCTGAAGGCGTACTCGACGCCCGGCGCGGTGGTGGGCCACGCCGCGGCGCGCAAGGCGTTCGCGGTCGCCGCGGCGCCGGCCGAGGCGGCGTTCGGGCGGCCGCTCGAACCGGGCGACCCGGCGAACCCGGCCGGACCGTATCCGGCGGCGTATTCGGCTGCCAGCAAGGCGGAACGGTTCAGCTCGGACGGTCCGCGACGCGTGTTCTACGAGGCCAACGGAACGCCGATCACGCCGGGCGACGTGTCGTCGACCGGGGGAGAGGTCCGGCAGAAGCCGGAAATCACCGCGGCCGACGGCGTGCACACTTCGGTGAGCGGGTTCGACCCGTTCTTCGGCACCTCGGCGGCCGCACCGCACGCGGCCGCGATCGCGAGCCTCGTGCTGTCCGGCAACCCCGGACTGTCCTCTTCGGACATTCGCGAGGCATTTCTGAAGACCGCCGTGGACATCGAAGCACCGGGCACGGACAATCTCACCGGTGCCGGCGTGTTGTTGGCGGACAAGGTTTTGGCCTACACCGGAGCCAGCCCGCAGCCGTACGCGGAGGCGGGGCAGCCGACGGTCCGCGGACCCAACGGCGGCAGCACGCTCAACCCCGGCGACACCGCGACGGTCACGCTGCCGGTGAAAAACAACGGCGACGGCACTGCGGTGTCCACGAGCGTCGTGCTCACCTCTCCGACCCAGGGCGTCACGATCGAGCCGCGGGCGAAGTCGTACGGCACGATCAGCCCCGGGCAGACCGGAATCAACGACTTCACCGTCACGGTTCCGGCCAGCCAGCAGCTCGGCTCGCCGGTGGTGCTCACCGCGAAGGTGACTTTCGCGGGCTCGTACTCGCCGCGCACCAGCTCGTTCTCGCTGCCGGTCGGCACGCCGTCGCCGGTCTCGCAGGCGTTCGCCTACGCCGGTCCGGCGGTCGCGATCCCGGACAACTCGCCGCTCGGCGCGTCGGTTCCGCTCGTGGTGAGCGGCGTCGGTCCCGCGGCGAAGGTCTCGCTTTCGATTGACGGCACCGCCTGCACCACGGCGGAGAAGGCGACCACGGTCGGCATCGACCACACCTACGTCAACGACCTGGTCGGCACGCTGACCTCGCCGTCCGGCGCGACGGCGACGCTGTTCCAGCGGGGCGGCGGCAGCGGCAACAACCTGTGCCAGGTCGTGTTCGACGATTCCGCGACCAAGCTGTTCAGCTCGACCGGATCCGCGGACGCGCCGTTCACCGGCGCCTACCGGCCGGTCACGCGGCAGAGCCAGCCGGGCGTCTCGGCGGACGGCACGTGGACGTTGAAGGTCGTCGACACCACCGGCGGCGACACCGGTTCGATCCGCAGCGTTTCGCTGCATGTCAACGGGTACGTGGCTGCCGGGCGTCCGGCGGACGTGCACAAGACGGTGACCGCGGGGCCGGTGCGGCCTCAGCTCGCCTGAGGGGTACGGGGCCGTCGCAGCGCGCGGCGGCCCCGTATCGTTGTCCTGTTTGGACTGTTGCGCGCGTAAGGCGAACGCCCCGGGCCGGCCGCAGCGACCCCCGCCGCGGAGCTGGCGGTGCGGGATCCGGCAGCGGGACCCGAGTGAATCCGGACACGGCCGGGAAAACCGCTCGACGCCGACCCGTACACTGGATGCGTGGTCAACAGGGCATTGGTGCGGATCCAGAGAGAGTAGCCGCCCGCCCCGCATCGCACGCGGTGCCGGGGCGCTCCAGCACGTCCATCTGACCGCCCCCGTCTCCGGGAGTTCTCTTGATCACGGCCACTGGCCTTGAGCTGCGCGCCGGTTCGCGCATCCTGCTCAACGGCGCCACCCTCCGCATCCAGTCCGGCGACCGCATCGGCCTCGTCGGCCGCAACGGCGCGGGCAAGACCACCTCGCTGAAAGTCCTCGCGGGCGAGGGCGAACCGCACGCCGGCGACGTCCGGCGCAGCGGCGAACTCGGCTATCTGCCGCAGGACCCGCGCGAGGGCGACCTGTCGGTCACCGCGAAGGACCGCGTGCTGTCCGCGCGCGGCCTCGACACCCTGCTGCGCGACATGGAAAAGGCGCAGACCGCGATGTCCGAGCTGGTCGACGACAAGCAGCGGGACAAGGCGATCAACCGCTACGCGCGGCTCGAGGAGCGGTTCTCCTCGCTCGGCGGGTACGCCGCGGAGAGCGAGGCGGCGCGGATCTGCTCGAACCTCGGCCTCGCCGACCGCATCCTCTCCCAGACGCTCAGCACGCTGTCCGGCGGCCAGCGCCGCCGCGTCGAGCTGGCCCGGATCCTGTTCGCCGCCGCCGAGGCGGGAGCCGGCGGCAAATCCGAGACGATCCTGCTGCTGGACGAGCCGACCAACCACCTCGACGCCGATTCGATCAACTGGCTGCGCGGCTTCCTCAAGCAGCACGACGGCGGGCTCGTGGTGATCAGCCACGACGTCGAACTGCTCGGCGACGTCGTGAACAAGGTGTGGTTCCTCGACGCCACGCGCGGCGAGATCGACATCTACAACATGAGCTGGCAGCGCTACCTCGACGCGCGCGCCACCGACGAGAAGCGCCGCCGCCGCGAGCGCGCGAACGCCGAGAAGAAGGCGTCCGCGCTGCAGGCGCAGGCCGCGAAGCTCGGCGCGAAGGCGACCAAGGCCGTCGCGGCCAAGAACATGGCCCGGCGCGCGGAGCAGATGCTGTCCTCGCTCGACGAGACGCGCCAGGCGGACAAGGTCGCCCGGATCAAGTTCCCGGACCCGGCCCCGTGCGGGCGCACGCCGCTGACCGCCGACGGATTGTCCAAGTCGTACGGTTCGCTCGAGATCTTCACCGGCGTCGATCTGGCCATCGACCGCGGCTCGAAGGTCGTGGTGCTCGGATTGAACGGAGCCGGAAAGACGACATTGCTCCGGCTGCTCGGCGGAATGGAAACCCCGGACACCGGATCCGTCGAACCGGGTCACGGATTGCGGTTGGGCTATTACGCACAGGAACACGAAACGCTCGACCACGAAGCGTCGGTGTGGGAAAACATCCGCCATCTCGCGCCGGACACCGGCGCGCAGGAGCTGCGGAACCTGCTCGGCTCGTTCCTCTTCACCGGCGAACAGCTCGACCAGCCCGCCGGAACGCTGTCCGGCGGCGAGAAGACCCGGCTCGCGCTCGCTGGACTCGTGTCCAGCCAAGCCAATGTGCTGCTGCTGGACGAGCCGACGAACAACCTGGACCCGGCCAGCCGCGCCCAGGTTCTCGACGCGCTGCGCAGCTTCGCCGGCGCGGTCGTGCTGGTGACGCACGACCCGGGCGCGGTCGAGGCGCTCGAACCCGAACGCGTGATCCTGCTTCCGGACGGAACCGAGGACCACTGGTCGGCGGATTATCTCGAGCTTGTCCAGCTTGCCTGACCGAGTGCGTCCGTTCGGGTGCTTACCGTGTCGGCGAAAGCACTGGAATGGCCCAATGTGATCGCGGTTTCGATCGTTTTACGGCTGTCGTCTGGCAATCCGGCGCGTAGTGTTCGATCATTGCCCCGGCAGGGGCCGCGAATGGCCCGGAACAACCACTCGGCGGGAAGGCGATCGACGTGGCTGATCTCAAGAAAGGCGCGCGGATCACCGGCAACACGCGCGACAAGCTGGCCGCTGACCTGAAGAAGAAATACGAGAAGGGCTCGAGCATCCGGGCGCTGGCGGAATCCACCGGACGGTCCTACGGGTTCGTCCACCGGGTTCTGTCGGAGTCCGGGGTCCAGCTGCGGGGGCGCGGCGGGGCCACGCGGGTCAAGAAGAAGTAGCGTCAGCGCGGCCGCTGCGCGGGGGGCGCACGGTCGGTCCGGAGGCCCGGAAGGTCAGCGCGGCTCCGAGGAGTACCAGCGGGTACACGAGGTAGCCGTACCGGGTGGCCGGGGTAAGCAGGATCAACGCGCCGAGTCCGACGGCGGTTCGCGTCAGTGCAGCGGATCCCGTCGCGGGGGGCCGGCGCGCCAGCCAGAGCAGCATCGCCGCCGCCGCGACGCCCACCAGCACCAGGGAAACCACGGTGCCTGCCGGTCCGGTCTGGGCGATCAGGTGCCCGGGAAGCGGGCTCGCCGCGGGGGAGCGGACCGCGCCCATGCCGAGCGGGAAGCGGATTACGTGCTCGGTGAACGCCGCCGGGTTCGCCAGGTACACCGGCAGATGCAGCGCGATCGTCGCCGCGGCCAGCGCGGCCGCGAAGCGACCTGTTGCCGCCCAAGGATTTTCGCCGCGAGCGCGCCGGTAAACGAATACCGCGAGCACCGCGGCCGCCGGCGCGACGATGAGTTTCGCGCTGATCACCAGCGCCAGCACGAACCCGGTCCATCCGGGACGCCCGGTCGCGGCGAGCGCGAACGTCAGCACGAGCAGGCCCACGATCGCGAGGTCCGGACCGGCCACCGCCCAGGTCAGCGCGGTGAGCGGGCACGCGATCGCGAGCTGTGCGGCGAAAACCGGAATGCGAGGCCGGTTCAGCAACCGCCAGGACGCGTACGCGCAGAGCACCGCGGCGAGCGCGAACATCCAGCGCGCGTCGGTCAGTGCATTGAGGACCGGAGTGCCGCCGAACACCGCGCGCGGCAGCCCGAAAACGGTCATCACCGGGCCGTACGGCGTGTAGTCGTTCACCTCCGGTGCGCGGCCGAGCGCGGCGAAGTCGACGTACGGGGTTCCGTTCCGCAGCAAGAGATCCGCGCTGCGTTCGATCACCCACACCTCGGGCTGCGCGGCCCAGGAGAACGGGGTGATCAGCCAGTCCGTTCCGGTCAGCCGGCGGATTACCAGCATCAGCAACGGCGCGCACATCGCGAGCACGACAACCGCGCCGATACCGATCCAGCGCGACCCGAATTTGCCGTTAGTTTGCATTCCGCGGCGCGCGGAAATCGTCAGCCAGGCGCTGTGCGCGGCCGCCAATCCGTATCCGGCGACCGCGAAATCGCCCCAGATCCGGTAGCCGTAGAACTCCGAAGCGAGCGCGGTGCCGAGCGCGAAGGCGAAGCAGCCGAGATAAAAGACGAGATCCCACGCGGCGACCCGCACCGGATGGGCCGCCTCGCCGCGCGCAGGGGCCATCAGCAGTTGCACCCGCGTTTCCTCCCCGGTTCGCCGACCCCGAAACGCCAGGCTACCGAGGCGGGCCGCGCCGCCCGTGCCCCGGCCCGGTCGCGGCGTCCCCGGGGAGAACCGGCCCCGGTTCCCGGGGTCGGGAAGAATGCCGCTCGCCCCGGTGTTGTGCTGGGCATCTCCGGAAAAAAGTTCAACTAAACTAGAGGTTTTTCACGAGCTGGGGGACACTCCAATGGACAACACCTGGGCGCTGCTGAGCTCCGCGATGCGGGCGGGCGACGCGCCGAAAGCGCTGACCAGGGGCACCGTCCGCCGGGTCGCGCGGTTCGCCCGGCCGCACTGGAAGCGGCTGCTGGCCTTCCTGGTGCTCACCGTGATCTCGGCGGTGCTGGCGGTGACGACGCCGGTGCTCGCGGGCAAGGTGGTCGACGCGATCGTCGGCGGGCACGAGCTGGACGTGGTGATCTGGCTGTCGGTGGTGATCGCGGCGCTGGCGATCCTCGACGCCGGGTTCGGCCTCGCCGAACGCTGGCAGTCGGCGCGGATCGGCGAAGGCATCATCTACGACCTGCGCGTGGCGGTGTTCGAGCACGTGCAGAAGCTGCCCATCGCGTTCTTCACCCGAACCCGCACCGGTGCGCTGGTCAGCAGGCTCAACAACGACGTGATCGGCGCGCAGCGCACGTTCACCGCGACTTTGTCCGGTTTGGTCACCAACATGATCCAGCTGGCGCTGTCGCTGGTGGTGATGATGTCGCTCTCCTGGCAGGTGACGCTCGTCGCGCTGGTCCTGTTGCCGATTTTCGTCCTGCCCGCCCGGCGGCTCGGCCGGCGCATGGCCGGGCTGCAGCGCGAGGCCGCGCAGCTCAACGCCGGGATGACCACGCAGATGACCGAACGCTTCTCCGCGCCGGGGGCCACGCTGGTGAAGCTCTTCGGCCGGCCGCGCCAGGAGGTCGCCGACTTCGGCCTCCGCGCCGGGCGGGTGCGCGACATCGGCGTGCGCACCGCGATGCTGACGCGCTGGTTCATGACCAGCCTGACGCTCGTGTCCGCGCTGGCGCAGGCGCTGGTCTACGGCCTCGGCGGCTACCTGGCGCTCACCGGGAAGCTCGAACCGGGCACTGTGGTGGCGCTGGCGCTGCTGCTGACCCGGCTGTACACGCCGCTGACCGCGCTCGCGAACGTGCGCGTGGACGTGATGACCGCGCTGGTGTCGTTCGAGCGGGTCTTCGAGGTGCTCGACCTGGAGCCGATGATCAAGGAGCCGGCCGAGCCGAAGAAGCTGCCCGAGGGCGGGGTTTCGGTCGAGTTCTCGGACGTGCGGTTCGGGTACCCGGCGGCGGACAAGTTCTCGCTCGCCTCGCTGGAGGACGTGGCCACTTTGGACACCCGGGGCGGCGACGAGGTGCTGCACGGCATCAGCTTCCGCGCGGAAGCCGGGCACATGGTCGCGCTGGTCGGTTCGTCCGGGGCGGGCAAGTCGACGATCGCGTCGCTGCTGCCGCGGCTGTACGACGCGGACGCCGGTTCGGTCCGGCTGTCCGATGTGGACGTCAAGGACCTGAGTTTCGCTTCGCTGCGCGAAACCGTCGGCGTGGTGACCCAGGACGGGCACCTGTTCCACGACACGATCCGGGCCAACCTGAGCTACGCGCGTCCGGGCGTCACGGACGACGAGATCTGGGCCGCGCTGGAGAAGGCGCGGCTGGGCGATCTGGTGCATTCGCTGCCGGACGGACTGGACACGACCGTCGGCGAGCGCGGCTACCGGCTCTCCGGCGGCGAACGGCAGCGGCTCACCATCGCCCGGTTGCTGCTGGCGCAGCCGAAGGTCGTGGTGCTGGACGAGGCGACCGCCCACCTGGATTCGGAATCCGAGGCCGCGGTGGGCGAAGCGCTCACCGGCGCGCTGGAAGGCCGGACGTCGCTGGTGATCGCGCACCGGCTGTCGACCGTGCGGGCGGCGGATCTGATCCTCGTGGTGGAAAACGGGAACATCGTGGAACGCGGCACGCACGAGGAGCTGCTGGCGCTCGAGGGGCGGTACGCGGAGCTGTACCACACGCAGTTTTCGGAGGAGCCTGCGGCGGCGTAGGGGGCTCGTGAGTGTTGATCACGGTTCTAACCGTGATCAACACTCACGACGTCGTCAGCGCAGGGCAGGCACCCGCGGCTCGTACTTGGCCAGCAGCGCCGCGTTCGCCGCGTCGCCACCCTCCACATTGGAGCTGCGCCACAGCGGAACGTCGAGGCCCTCGGCGGTTCCCCGGTCGTAAACCTCGGCCAGAATCAGATTCCACAGGAACGCATTGACCACAGTGGACAGCGGCCCGGTGCGCGGCGCGGACGCCGGATAGCTGGCGTCGCCGGGAATCACCAGCGAATCCAGCACCACAGTGCCTTCTTCGACGAGCGTCGTGGCGGACCGCCGCGGTGCCGCGGCCACGCAAGCCCGCGAGGTCACGGCAATCACCGCGGCACCCCGGCGGCGCGCGCCGGCGGCCAGTTCGACCGGGTACGGATTCACGCCAGAGGTGGAAAAGACGACCAGCACGTCGTCCGGTCCCGGCGCGCGTTCGGCCAGCACCTCCTCGGCGAGGCCGGAGCGGCGCTCGGTGCGCGTGCTCTTCTGCGCGCCGTGCAGCGGCAGCAGTTCCGGGTGGTACAGCGGATACACGCAGGCGAGCCCGCCCGCGCGGTAGAACGTCTCGGCGACCGCCGCGAGCGAATGCCCGGCGCCGGCGGTGAAGACCAGCGCGTCGGCCCGGATCACCCCCAGCAGCAGATCGGCGGCGGCGGACACCTGCGCGGCGTTGGCCTCCGCGGCCGCCGCAAGCTGGTCCGAAGTGCTCTTCACGAGATCCGTGGCGCTCACCACACCTGCCCTTCCTCGCGGGTCCGGGCACCGAATCTATCGGGTGGACACGCTTCGTGGTGGATTACCGTGGAGTTGATCGGAATGGGGGTGCCGGTGAACGGGAAACGGCAAGGCGGCCAGGCGGATCCGGCCGTGCGGGTGTGGCGGGCCCCCGGGCAGACCCGCGCGGTGGCGCTCGTGTTGCACGGCGGGGCCGAACGCAGCACGGCGGTCGTCCAGCCGTGGCGGCTGGCGTATCAGCGGATGGTGCCGCTGGCCCGCTCGCTGCACCGCGCCGGACGGCGGCACGGTCTCGAAGTCCGGCTGATGCGCAACCGGCTGTACGGCTGGAACGGGCGGATGGAAAGCCCGGTGCCGGACGCGCGCTGGGCCCTGGAACGAATTCGCGCCGACCATCCCGGGCTGCCGGTGGTCCTCGTCGGCCACTCGATGGGCGGCCGGGTCGCGCTGCGCGTCGCCGACGATCCGGCGGTGACCGGCGTGTGCGCGCTGGCCCCGTGGACGCCCCGTGGCGAGCCGGTGGACGCCGTGGCGGGCCGCGCGGTGCTGATCGCGCACGGCACCCGCGACCGGATGACCTCGCCCGCCGAGTCCTACGCGTTCGCCGCGCGCGCCCGCGAGGTCACCGACCTGGTGGCGCGGTTCGAGATCGCCGGGGAAGGCCATTCGATGCTGCGCCGTCCCGCGGTCTGGACCCGGCTGATGTGTGCTTTCACACTGGACCGGATCGGAGTGGGCGAGACGGACGAGACTCTTCGGCAGGCCTGGTCCCGCCCTTCCGGCGACCGGCTGCGCATCCCGGGGTAACCGGAGGACGCGGCCCGGTCGCGAAGGCACCCGGGACGAAGCGGGAATATCATGGGGAAGGGCTCGCAAGCCCGTTCGGAGGGAGTGTCTTGTCCACGTCACGAGTCGATCCGGCAGCGGTCTCAGCGGCCTCGCAGCCGGTGCCCGACGAATCCCGATGGCCCGGCCTCGCCACGCCGCCGCATTCGCCGCTGCGGGCTCGCGCGGCCGAGGCACTGTTCCGGCACGCGGTGAAGTCGCTGGCCGTGCGGGTCGCGTTCCCGGACGGCACGGTGCTCGGCGCGGGCGGCCCGGACGCGCCGGAAATGCGCATCCACCGGCCGGCGGCGTTCTTCCACCGGCTCGGAGCCGACGCGAAGATCGGCTTCGGCGAGGCGTACCTGGTCGGCGACTGGACCGCGGAAGACCTGGCCGGCGTGCTGACGCCGTTCGCCGAGCGGCTGGCCACGCTCGTGCCGCCGTTCCTGCAGCGGTTCCGCCGGTTCGCCGAGCGGATGCAGCCGTCCGAGGAAGAGAACACGATCGAGGGCGCGCGGTCGAACATCCACCGGCACTACGACCTGTCGAACGACCTGTTCAGCGCGTTCCTGGACGAGTCGATGATGTACTCCTCGGCGCTGTTCGGACCGGGGGACACGCTCACCCAGGCGCAGCACCGCAAGCTCGACAGCGTGCTCGACTACGCGGGCGTGCGCGAAGGCAGCGAGGTGCTGGAAATCGGTACCGGATGGGGTGAACTGTCCATCCGGGCGGCCTCGCGCGGCGCGAAGGTCACGTCGCTGACCATCTCGCAGGAGCAGAAGGTGCTCGCCGACGCGCGGATCGCCGAGGCGGGCTTCTCCGACCGCGTCGACGTGCGGCTGTGCGACTACCGCGAGGCCACCGGCGAGTACGACTCGGTGGTCAGCGTGGAGATGATCGAGGCGGTCGGCGCGTCCTACTGGCCCACGTTCTTCTCCACGATCGGCAAGCGGCTGCGCCCGGGCGGGCGGTTCGGCCTGCAGGCGATCACCATGGACCACGACCGGATGCTGGCCTCGGCCAAGTCCTACACGTGGATCCACAAGTACGTCTTCCCCGGCGGCATCATCCCGTCGGTGCAGGCGATCGAGGACGGGATGCGCGAGAACACCCGGCTGAAGCTGGCCGGGATGCGCGAGTTCGGCCAGGACTACGCCCGCACCCTCAAGCTGTGGCGGGAGCGGTTCCAGCAGCGCTGGGACGACATCCGCGGCTTCGGGTTCGACGACGTGTTCCGCCGGATGTGGGAGTTCTACCTGGCCTACTCCGAGGCCGGGTTCCGGTCCGGGCATCTGAAGGTCCACCAGTTCGGGTTCGCCGACCCGCGCTGAGCCCGGCTCTCCCCGCCGGGACAACCCGCGTAGGGTCCCGCACGTCCACCGCAGGAGGACCGCGCGGGACCGCGCGGCCGCACACCGGATCGGGGAGACAGGCCCATGACGTACGGAGGCGACGACGGCAGGCGGCGGATGCCGCCCCGGCCACCGCAGCCCCCCGCACGCCCGCGCCAGCAGCAGCGGGCGCAGATGCTGCCGCTGCCGGGGAGAGGGCAGAGCCCGTATGACGCCCGCACCCGGCCGATGGGCGCCCGCGGCGAGGCCCCGGCCCCGCCGCCCGCGCCGCCGCGGCAGGACCCGCCGGAATACGGCGGCAGGCAGCCGCGTCCGCGCCGTCGCCGCCGGTGGAGCGTCGGCAAGGTCCTGATGACGCTGCTGATCGTGTTCGTGCTGTTCGTCGGCGCGATCTGGGCGTACCTGGAGTTCAGCATCAACCGGGTGGACGCGATCGGCGACTACTCCGGGCGCCCGGCCGCGGCGTCGGGCACGAACTGGCTGATCGTCGGGTCGGACAGCCGCCAGGGCCTGACCGCGGAGGACGAGGAGCGGCTGGCCACCGGCGACACCGGCGAAGCGGGCGGGCAGCGCACCGACACGATCATGATCGCGCACCTTCCGGACAATTCGACGAAGCCGACGCTGCTCAGCCTGCCGCGCGACTCGCAGGTGAAGATCCCCGGCCACGGCACGAGCAAAATCAACGCCGCGTTCGCGCTCGGCGGGCCGAAACTGCTGGTCCAGACGGTCGAACAGGCCACCGGCCTGCGCATGGACCACTACGCGGAGATCGGCTTCGGCGGCTTCGCGAAGATCGTCGACGCGATCGGCGGGGTCGACATGTGCATCGACAAGGACATGAACGACACGATGACCGGCATCGAGATCAAGGCGGGCTGCCAGCAGCTCGACGGCCGGCAGGCGCTCGGATTCGTCCGGATGCGGCACAGCGACGCGACGCCGCGCTCGGACCTCGACCGGGTGGCGAACCAGCGCAAGTTCATCGGCGCGCTGGTGAGCCAGGTGGCGAGCCCCGGGACCCTGCTGAACCCGTTCGACTTCTTCCCGCTGCTGGGCTCCGCGCCGGACGCGCTGACCATGGACACCGGCGACCACGTGCACAACCTGGCCGGCCTGGCGATCGCGATGCGCGGAATCTCGTCCGACGGGGTCACGACCACGACGGTGCCGCTCACCGACGCTTCGGCGCAGCACTGGGACAAGAAGAAGTCGGGCCAGCTGTTCGACGCGCTGAAGAACGACACCGAGGTGCCTCCGGACGTCGTGGTGAACTGAGGTTTCTGTCGAGGGACGGCGGCGGCTCGCGGAAATTCGGGAGCCTGCCGCCGTTTCTGCTGTCAAGATGGCGCGCATGGAAACTCTCACCGACGGCGTGATCACCCTCGTCCGCTGGCGCCCGGAACACCGGGACGCACAGGTGGCGGCTGTGGTGGGATCCCTGGACCACCTGGCCGCCTGGATGCCCTGGGCGATCGACGGTTACGACCAGGCCAAGGGAGAGGAGTTCCTGGCGCGCGCGGTTTCGCAGTGGGAGAGCGGCGAGGAATACAACTACGCGATCTTCTCGCCGGACGGCGAACTGGCGGGCAGCTGCGGCCTGATGCTGCGCGGGGACGGGTGGGAGATCGGGTACTGGCTCGCTCAGAGCCAAACGGGCAAGGGGTTTGCGACGCGGGCTAGCGCGTTGCTGGTGGAGTTGGCTTGGAAACTGGACGCTCCGCATGTGGTGATCAAGCACGATTCGGAGAATGTGCGCAGCGGCGCGGTCCCGGCTCGGCTGGGGTTTTCGAAGGTGGGGGAGGAGAAGGCGGAAGGGGTGATTCCGTCGGCTTGCAGCGGGGTGAATGTGGTGTGGCGGCTCGACCGGCCCGCGTGAGGCTGGTGATGTCGCGGGTTTGGACGCCCCAATGGGGCATTGGGTGCGTCAGATGCGCCCAATGCCACATTGGGGTTTGAGCGGGATTTGTTGAATCGCCGCCGCGGTCAGGCCAGAATCCGGTCGGCAACCAGACGCAATTCTTCTGGCAGGCTTTGCCCTGGCGAACAATGCAGCCGTACCGCTTCGTCGACCAGAGCGACCAGCACGCTCTTCACTGACTCAGCGGAGCGCGCGTCGCACCGCTTGACCGGCACGTTCTGGTCGACCACCAGCGCACGGCGGACGTCCTTGATTTTGTGGCGGCCGATGCCATCTCGATCGTTGACGGCCACGACATAAGGGATGCGGCGGTTTTCCAGATAGTCGATGTGTGCGAACGCGTCGGCCAGCCGGGCGGTGTCGGCCAGCACTATGCCGCCCAGCGCGTTCACGGCGAGGTTGTCGTATTCGGCGGGGTGCTGGAACGGATCGGGCATGCTGCACAGATAGAGGGACAAATCGGCGGCCAGCGCCAATTCGCCCAGAATGGCCGGACGCCATTCCGGGTTGCCGGTGCCGTCGGACGGCGCGGCCGCGGTGTGCGTCACCGCGGAGGAAATGGAGGTCACAAAGGTCGACTTGCCCGCCCCGGCCCCGCCTGCTACGACAATTTTGGCGTGCACCGGCGGCTTGCCCGCGGAGTGCGGTTCGGGGCTTCGCCGCGCCACGAGTTTCAGTGCTGGCCGAATCGTGCTTTGCCCCAGCCCGCGGTGCGGAGCCGTGGGCCCGGGCTGGTCCGGCAATGCGCTGATCTTGGCCGCGGCGGAAGAGTCGCCGATGTCGTCGTGCGCTTTCCGGGCGGATTCGACGAGCTGGGCGAGCTGCCCCGACGACTTCGAAGCCAGTCGCGCGCGCAGTCGTGCCGCACTGACCCGCAAGTGTTCCGGTCGGCGTGGCACCGGTCGGTAGCCGGCGCGGATCAACTGCTCGATGATGTCGTCGTTCATGGCCGTACCCCCGAGCCCTGGTGCTTCGCGCGTTCCGGCCGGGCTGTTCCGGCGTAGTCGTCGAGCCGCCCGTTCGCGCGGATCACCTTGCCTGCCTTGGCCAGGAGCCGCCGGAGCTGGCTCCGGTGGACCCCCATGACTGCGGCGGCTTCGTCCTGTGAAAGCTGGTCGACGACGACGAGAACGAGCGCTCGCCGCATGCTCTCGTCCAGCGGCGCCTCCGCCGCCGCGCGGGCCAAGTCGACCCGTTGCTCCACCGACTCGTACGGGCTGGACCACCGTTGAAGGAGCAGGTGGGCGTCCGAAGGCTCGACGAGAACACAGTGCTGCCTTCGCCGTTCCGCACGCCAGTAGTCGGCCACTTTCCTGCTTGCGATGCCGAAAAGCAGACGGCGGAAGTCGGACGGCGGACATCCCTTGACGTCGACGTACGCGCCGAATGCTTCGAAGGTCTCCCAGTACACCGCTTCGGCGTCGTGCACGTCGGAGACGCGCCGCCGGATGAAGCTGTGCAGCCTGTCCTGCACCTCGTCGAGCGCGAGGACCATGGCCAGCGGGTCCCGGCCGCCGTATCCGGGCGGCGATTCGCTCTCGGTCGCGTTGGCCGGGCCGGTCACCGCGCAGTGTCTTTCGGGATGTCCTTCGCGATGACGGTCATCGACCACCTGGCCCCGTCCGGCTCGTGCGACTGGACTTTGGCGTTCGCGCCCGCCCTCGCCGCTGTCGCCACCAGGCCGATCATGGTGTCGCCGCGGTGGCGGGCGCGCGCCGAGGCGATTCTGGCCCGCAACGCGGAGTCGGCGAGCCGGACGAGCCCGGGACGGCGGACCACCACCCATTCCTCGCCGGATCCTTGCTCCCCCTGCTTGGTCATCTCCGGTCTCCTTCGCGCTCGAACCTCACGACCTCTACATCGCTCGCGCCGGCGTCGCCGGGTCGCCGTCCGAGGGATTTTTCGAGACCGATTTCGCGGGAAGGAGTGCCGGTCAGGCGTCCGCGCGCTCCCGAAGCACCTTCAACGCCCGATCCGCGTGCGCCGTGAAGTTCAGCTCGCTCTTGATCACGTCCAGCACCCGTCGGTCCTTCCCGATCACGAACGTCTGCCGTTTCGTGTGCAGGGGCAGGATTTTGCGCCAGACGCCGAACTGCTTCGCCACCGTACCGTCCACATCGGACAGCAGCGGGTAGTCGAACCCGTGCTTGGCGGAGAATTCGCGCTGTTTGCCGACGGAGTCCGGGCTGATGCCGACGCGTTGCGCGCCCGCCTCGGCGAATTCCGCGGCCAGGTCCCGGAAGTGGCAGCTTTCCGCGGTGCAGCCGGACGTCATCGCGGCGGGGTAGAAGAAGAGCACGACCGGGCCGTCGGCGAGGAGGGCCGACAGGGTGCGTTCGACGCCCTGGTCGTCGGGGAGGGTGAAATCGGGGGCGAGGTCGCCGGGCTGCATCGCGGAGGGGTCCTTCCAGAAAGGTCGTCGTGCCCGGGGAGTTCGGAGCCGGGCGAGCGAGCGGATGGGTCAGCTGGCGTGCCGGGCGATCATCTCGTCCACCTCGTCGCCCGTCGCGGACTCCGTCACGAACGAACCCCTCGCCGCCAGCACGCCCTGCTCTCGCAGCCGGGCCGCGTGCGCAGCGTCGCGTACGCCTTCCGCGCCGATCCGCAGGCCCAGTTCCTTCGCTCGGTTGACCAGTTGCGCCAGGTGCCGCACGTCGGTTTCGGCCGGGTCCGGGCCCGCCAGTGCGTCGACTACCGGGCCGCTCAGGATGACGTGTTTGATCGGGAGCTGGTGGCGCGGGATGAGTTCCAGGTCGGACGATCCGGAAATGGTCAGCACGAGTTGCGCGCCGAGGTCGGCGAGCACGGTGAACGAGTCCAGGACCTCGCCCTCGTCGTCGAACATCGACGTGCGGTCGGTGCACAGCCGCAGGGCTCGGGCGGGCAGGCGGTGGCGGTCGAGCTGGTTCTTGACCATCAGCACCAGGTCCGGGTCGATGGCCAGCCGCTTCGGGAGCCGGATGCAGACGTCCGGCGCGGCCGGGCCGTAGCGCTCGCGCCAGCGCGCGGTCGCGCCGAGCGATTCCTGCAGCAGCCATTTGCCCAGCGGCACGGTCATGCCGGTGGTCTGCGCGAGCGGGTAGAACTCCTCGGGGCCGAGTTCGCCGCGTTCCGGGTGGCTCCAGAGCAGCCCGGCGTTCACCGCGGCGATCTCGTCCGGCTTCGCGAGCTTGACCGTCGGCTGGTAGATCAGCGAGAACTCGCCGTTCTCGAGCGCACCGGCGATCACCGCGCCGAGCTGGTAGCGGTTGCGGTCCCGCTCGTCGCGCTGCGGGTCGAACAGCATCCACTGCGCCTTGCCCGCCTCTTTGGCGCGGTGCAGCGCCAGTTCGGCCGCGCGCAGCAGGTCTCCGTGGCTGCCTTCGTTCGCCGGGCGCACGACGATCCCGATGCTCGCGCTGACGCCGATGCCGTGCCCGTCGACGTACACCGGTTCGCTGAGTTCCTCCAGCACCCGGTCGGCCAGCTCGACCGTCTCTTGCGCGGTCAGGTCCGGGCCGCGCAGCAGCACCGCGAAGCCGTCGCCGGACAGCCGTGCGACGTAGCCCTCGTGCCGGTCGGCGAACACCGACTTCAGCTTCCGCGAGATCGCCTTCAGCACCAGGTCGCCCATGCCGGCGCCGAGCCCGTCGTTGATCACCTTGAAGCCGTCGATGTCCAGGTACAGCAAGGCGATCTCGTCCGAACCGCCCGAGCCGAGCGCGAGTTCCAGCTGGGCGTTGAACGCGGCGCTGTTGGGCAGCCCGGTGAGCGGATCGTGCAGGTTCTGGTGCCGCAGCCGCTCGCCGAGCAGGTGCAGGTCGTCGTCATCGGCGGCCATGAAGACCGGGAAGTACGTGCCGGGCCGGTCGCCGGGCAGCGCCGCGAGCGTGACGTTCGTGGTGAGCTCTCCGTCGCGGCTGTGGCCGAGCTGCACGCTCTGGACGGTCCGGCGGGCGTCGGCGGTCAGCGGCAGCCCGTCGAGCGCAGCGCGCAGCCGTTCGGCGTCCTGCGGACCGGCCGCCAGGTCCGCGATGTGCTTGTCCCGCAACGCGGCCGGCGACGTGCCGAGCAGCCGGGCCAGCGCGGCGTTCGCCTCGACGACGAGGCCGGCGGAATCGGTGAGCGCGATGCCGAGCGGCGCGGAGGAGAACAGCGCGGTGAACCGCCGGGTCGCGCCGGCGTCCTCGGGGCGCGCGGCGACCTCGCCGGCGAAGTCGAGCAGCAGCCGCTCCACCTCGGCGGGAGGGAGCGTTACTCCGTTGGTGTCGGTCAGCGCCGCCGCGTACTTGCGCGCGACGTCGACCAACCCTGGCATGGCACCAGGCTCCGGCACACTCCACCTCTTCATACGCGGACAAAGACCAGCTCAGACCCGGTGTGGAGGATCCGAAGACCCACACTGGGTACGAGTTGGCCGCAAGTGATGCCACGGCATCACGGACCAAACAGGGTGTCTACCGGCTGAACGAGTGATGGGCACTACACAACTGGTGACATCAAGTCACCTTGAGTACACGAAGGTGGCCTGTACTGCAGTTTTGTCTCCAGCTGTCGACCATTCCGTCCCGCTCGGCGGCCGTCAACGATAGGCCAACCGGGCCGGGAGGCCGTCGGCGGGCACCGGAAGCGAGACGTAGTCCCACTTGGCGACGTAGTCCTCGGGCACCGACCAGCGGTGCGCCCGCAGCAGTTCGTGCATGAGCGCCTTCACCTCCAGGCCGCCGAACTGCAGCCCGATGCATTTGTGCGCGCCGCCGCCGAACGGCATCCACGCGAACCGGTGCGATTTGTCCTCGCGGCGGTCCGGGCCGAACCGCTCGGGGTCGAAGCGCAGCGGATCGGTCCAGTGCTCGGGGGAGTAGTGGTTCAGCGTCGGCGAGACCGCGACCATCGTGCCTTCCGGCAGGTAGTGGCCGAGGACGGAAGTGTCCTTTGTGGTCTTGCGGGCCAGTGACGGCACCGGCGCGCGCAGCCGCAGCGCCTCCTTCATCACGAGGTCCAGCGTTTCGAGGCTTTCCAGTGCTTCGAGGTCCGGTAGGTCGTCGCCGAGGCGCAGCGACTCCTCCCGGGCGCGGTCTTGCCATTCCGGGTGTTTCGCGAGGTAGTAGGCCATCGCGCTGGCGGTGATGGTGGTCGTGTCGTGCGCGGCCATCATCAGGAAGATCATGTGGTTGACGATGTCGGCGTCGCTGAACCGGTCGCCGTCCTCGGAAACCGCGTGGCAGAGCGCGGAGAACAGGTCGTCGCCGTCCGCGTCGCGCTTGGCCGCCAGGTTTTCGCCGAAATAGCGCTCCAGTGTCCGCCTGCCGCGTAAACCCGCGGCCCAGCGACCGCCAGGCACCGGATAGCGCACCACGGCGGTACCGGCACGCACAGCGGCCACGAACGCGCGGTTGATCCGCTCCGCGTCGGCAGCCGAGCGCATGCCCATGAAAACCTGCGTCGCGACGTCCAGCGTCAGCTGTTTGAACGCCCAGTACAGCTGTGGCCGGCCGGCCGGCAGCGCGGCGACGCCTTCGCGCAATGCCGGGCCCATCTGGGCGACGTAGCCGCGGAGCCGGTCGCGGGTGAACGCCTCCTGCATGATCCGGCGGTGCAGGTGGTGCTCGCCGAAATCGAGCAGCATGAGGCCGCGTTCGAAGAAGCGCTCGATGAAGAACTTCCAGCCTTCCTGAGAGAAGGCCTTGTCCTTGTTCACGAGCGCCGTCTGGGTGGCTTCGGGGCCCGACAGCGTCACGATGCGCTGGCCGAAGACGCCCATCCAGGAGACCGGGCCGAACTGGGCGAAGCGGCGGAGGCTGAAGTCCAGGCCGAATCGCATGCCGTCCAGGGTGTGGCCGATCAGCGGGGGACCGTCGTCGCCTAGGACCGGTTTGAGAGTGCTGCCGGGTGGGGGAGCGGCGAGTTCGCGGATCGGCCAGCGGGCGCCGAGCCAGCGTTCGTCCACCTTGCGGGGCAACGGGATCGCGGTTAGCGGCGGGATTCGGGTGCGGAGGTTTTCCGAGAGCCGGGTGATGTTGTCGCTCCCGGCGTGCGCGACTTTGCCGAGCGCGCTGCCTGCCGTCGGGGTTCCCGGTTTTCCGGTCACGTCCGTCATGGTGACCACCTCCCGGCCAGGGTATCGGTCGGGTCCACGGTCCCTTGTTATTGACGTTCTGACAATACTTCGGGGGGCTGCCGTTCGGGTGATCCTCGGACCGGTGCCGGCGGCGGCGCGGCCGGCTGCCCGGCACCAGAACGGGTCGGCGAGGTTCGGCGCGCACTTCCCGGGCCGCGTCGACCAGGCGCCGCTGCGCTGGCTCGACCTCGGCGTAACCGCAGGTTTTGAGGCCGCAGTCAGGGTTGATCCACAGCCGTTCCGCTGGAACCGCGCCGAGCGCCGTGCACGATGCGGATTCCGGCGGCCTCCAGATCCGCGACGGTCGGTGCGGCTTTGCGCGTACTGCGTCCATTCGACGGTCATCGGTTGCGGTCGGGACACGTCGCCGAACAGGATTGGCAGCCGGATGCGCCGGGATCCGTATGACTGGACCCAGCCGAGGGGCGTCGCCGCGAAGCCGGTCAACTGTTCGACGAGGTACTGGACCATGTCGTTGCGTTCAGGCTCGCCGTGCACGAGGACGTCGGAGCCTAGGTCTTCCTGCAGCCGCACGACTCGCTCGATCTCGGCGCACATCGCGGTGCGGTACGCGGTGTCGCCGAGTTTGCCCGCGGAGTGCGGCTCGGGCTCGGCATACCTCGCCGGTTTGCGAGAAGGAGCCGGTCGTGGTGGTCGGCAGTGGCGGCAGGTCCAAGGCTTCTTGTTGTGCCGCAGCGCGTTCTGCGTATGGTGTGCGGACGGTGTCCGCTGGTTGGAGTGCGGCGACGCGAGCTCGAACGCCGGCGTCGTTCAGCTCGGCCGCACCGGCCCGGTCGGCGACTGCGGCTCGTGCTGGACCGAGGTCGACGTTCTCTCCGCTCAACGCTCGGCCAAGCAGGACGACTTCGTTCACCTTCTGTCGCGCGAAAGCCAGCCAGGTCTTGAGTCGCGGTCGAGGCCGGTTTCCGCGTCCACGTCGCAGGGCGGCGGTGTCGCCCAGTCGCTCTGCGCGGGCCAGTGCGACGCCTGGGTCTGTGCGTCAGACATTCCGGCCGTCCACGACTCCGGCTAGGACTTCCTTGTCTCGCAAAGCTCCTTCCGCCGCCGCTTTGCCTGCGAAGGACTTGTCGGTCACCAGGCCGACGGCGATTGCTTCGACGGGGGAGCGGGCCAGTAGGCATCGAGTGCTCGTTTGAGTTCTCGGGCCGGGCCGATGCGCGGGTAGCCGGGAATTCTGGTGCCGATCGTGTTCACAGCATGCATTCTCACGTGCTCGTCGGAAGAGCCCGGGCACGCGGAAATGCCGGGCTTCGGTCGGTGCCTTGTCCCGCGAGGCCCGGACTCACGCACGTCGTCGGCGTGCGTGCCAGCGGCAGGTATTCGGACTCGTGGGCGTGCCGCTCGTGCTTACCGGCCATCGCTTCCCAGGCGGGTGCCCAGTGCTTTACCGCGTTCGCGGTGACAGCTTTCGTTCCCGCATACCGCTGCGGGGCAGTCCCGGAATCGCACCGGTTCCCTGTTACCTTGCCGGGACGTGCGTCTTGGAGAACCAGTGGCGTAGGCAGTTTAGCGGCTTTGGGGCCGGACGGGGAGCGTCGAAAGGCGCTCGTCGTCCCGCTGCGGACGTTGCGGCCAGAGAACGCCTTGGCAGGCCGTGCTGAGCTGCTGGTGCAATCGCCTGTGGGGTAGCTGCCGGGGCACAAGCATGCGAGGCGGGCGATGTTTTTGGCGCACTGCCCGTTGCCGCCTGGCAATTTCACACTGGCGAGTCACATTTTCTGCTTATTTTTCAGTATCGTCACGAAATCGCTGCGCACGCCAGGGTGCATCGGTTTCCTGGATCGTCACCCGGTCGGCGGTTCCTTGTGTGCCGCAGGCGGTACAAGCTGCGGAGTTGTCGGGTGGCAAGCCAGATCGCATGGTGAAAGTTCGTGAGTTGTGACTGTGAAAAGGAGGGGTGATGCGAAGTCTTTCTCATGTCAGATCATTTTCTGCGGTTGTGGTGCTTATTTCTTCGGCATTCGGGGCGAATATCAGTCAGGCAAGCGCGGTCAGTCAGCCGGCCTGCACGATTTCCGATCACTGCTACGCTGTGGGTTTCATCGGGTCCAAGCAGCAGCCGTTGTGGATGAACGGAGTCGGTTCGGATCTGGTGGTCGGCTGTCTTCATGTGGACAACCGAGACGCTGAGTTCGCCAACTGGGAGTCGTGGCTTCTCACCAACCTCAACAATCCGAAGCTGGACACCTGGGTCGAAGCAGGAATGACCGCGGGCACGCTGTACAGTTCTCCGAAGCACGAGAAGGGGTTTCTGTGGTACTGGGCGGATCAGCGGCCAGGGGTGCCGTACCGGGAGTTCTACATCAAGTCCGCGCATGAACTCACCAGCGAGAACGTGACCTTCAGCTGGGTTCCCAACAGCCCCAACTGGGAGATTCGCCAGAACGGGGATCTTGTCGGCATCTCCGAAGGCAACGGGGCATTCGGCGGCCAGGCGTACAATGGGCTCGAAGTAACTGTCCCGAGCGCTCGAGTTTTCGCGAACTCGGCAAAATTCCAATACCAAGACACCGGCAACAAGTGGCATCCCGCTGACGCGGAACTGGTCAATCAACGACCCGATCTATTCCTGCTGTACACAAACGGGCAAAACATCACGGGCGCGACGCGCAAGCCCTGCGTAGACAAGACGGAGAAGATGCCTGCCGAAAGCAACGCCGCACCGCCTACTTCCGCCGACCTGCTGGGCGTGGCGAAGAGGCTGGCTGCCGCGAACGACGAGGACAACCCGGCCACTATTCGATATGTGAAAACCGACCGCAATGCGCTCAAGCATATTGACGGAACGCAGCCCAAAGCCAACGATCCGGTGTACTTGATTCAAATGACCGGAAACTTCGTCGGGCACGCCGCCAAGGTGCCCCCGGGGAGCAAGGCTCCCAGAGGAAACGTGCTCACTGTCACTGTAGATGCGAAATCCGGGCACATGCTGGGCTGGTCGATCCTGGCGGAGCCGCACGACCTTGGGACGTTTGGAGTGGTGTCGGCACTGCAGTGACGAAGCGGACCGGCCCCGGCGTCCGGTCTGGTGTGGCCGGGCAAACGAACTCGGCCGCACCCTGGTTATCCAGGATGCGGCCGAGTTTCAGCAGGTGACCGGTGGGATCAGTCCCAGTCCAGGGCACCGCCGGACTGGTATTCGATCACCCGGGTTTCGAAGAAGTTCTTTTCCTTCTTCAGGTCCATTGCTTCCGACATCCAGGGGAACGGGTTTTCGTTCTCGCCGTAGATCGGGGGCAGGCCGATCTGTTGCGCGCGGCGGTCGGTGATGAAGTGCATGTACTGCTCGCACAGGTCAGCCGACAGGCCGAGCATGCCGCGCGGCATGGTGTCGCGGGCGTAGGCGACTTCCAGTTCGCACGCTTCCTGCAGCATTCCGCGGACCTCGGCCTGGAATTCTTCGGTCCACAGATGCGGGTTCTCGATCTTGATCTGGTTGATGCAGTCGATGCCGAAGTTCAGGTGGATCGACTCGTCGCGCAGAATGTACTGGTACTGCTCGGCGATGCCGACCATCTTGTTCCGCCGGCCCAGCGACAGGATCTGCGCGAAACCGGTGTAGAACCACATTCCTTCGAAGATCACGTAGAACGCCACGAGGTCGCGCAGGAACGCCTGGTCGGCCTCCGGCGTGCCGGTTTCGAAGTCCGGGTTTTCCAGGTTCTGCGTGTACTTCAGCGCCCACGCGTCCTTGTCCGAAATGGACGGGACCTCGCGGTACATGTTGAACAGCTCGCCCTCGACCAGGCCGAGGCTTTCGCAGATGTACTGGAAGGTGTGCGTGTGCACGGCCTCCTCGAAGGCCTGGCGCAGCAGGTACTGGCGGCACTCCGGGTTGGTGATCTGCCGGTACACCGCGAGCACGATGTTGTTGGCCACCAACGACTCCGCCGTGGCGAAGAAGCCGAGGTTGCGCTTCAGCATCTGGCGCTCGTCCTCGGTCAGGCCGTCCGGCGACTTCCACAGCGCGATGTCGGCCTGCATCGCGACCTCGGTCGGCATCCAGTGGTTGTTGCACGCCGCGAGGTACTTGTCCCAGGCCCACTTGTACTTCATCGGGAGCAGCTGGTTGACGTCGGCGCGCGCGTTGATCATGCGCTTGTCGTCGACGTTGATCCGGGCCGCGCCGACCTCGATTTCGCCGAGGCCGGTCGCGTCCGTCGTTTCCACGTTCGTCATTCAGGTCACCTTGGGAGTCGGGGGGTCGTGAGTGGCGATCCCGGTAAGAACCGTGATCGCCACTCACGAGGCACTACTGGCAGGCTTCGCAGTCGGGGTCGTCGATTCGGCAGGCCGCGCCCTCGGTGGCGACGAAGTCGACGTCGGTCTTCGGCATCTCCTTCGGCTCCGCGGGAACGGCCGCGGCGGGCGACGGCGACGGCGCGGGGGCGGCGGCCGGGACCGCAGCGGAGGGCGACGGCGACGGCGCCGGGGAAGGCGCGGCCGCCGGGGAAGCGGCGGACGGAGCAGCCGGAGCGGGAGTGGCGGAGACGGCGTTCAGCTTGCCGTCGGTGCCGCGCAGGGTGCTCTTCTCCACGTGCGTCGCGGACTGCGCCCGCAGGTAGTACGTGGTCTTGAGGCCCTTGTGCCAGGCGTAGCGGTACAGCTCGTCGAGCTTGCGCCCGCTCGGAGCCGCGATGTACAGGTTCAGCGACTGCGCCTGGTCGATCCACTTCTGCCGCACCGAACCGGCGTCCACGATCCACTTCGACTCGATCTCGAAGGCGGTCGCGTACAGCGCCTTGAGGTCGTCCGGTACCCGGTCGATCTGGCCGAGGCTGCCGTCGAAGTACTTCAGGTCGCTGACCATCACCTCGTCCCACAGGCCGCGCGCCTTGAGGCTCTTGACCAGGTGCGGGTTCACGACGGTGAAGTCGCCGGACATGTTCGACTTGACGTACAGGTTCTGGAACAGCGGCTCGATCGACTGGCCGACGCCGGAGATGTTGGAGATCGTCGCGGTCGGCGCGATCGCCATCACGTTCGAGTTGCGCATGCCGACGGTCTTGACGCGCTCGCGCAGCGGGGCCCAGTCCAGCGTCGTCGAGGTGTCGACGTCGAGGCCGTCGCCCTGGCGGGCGTCGATGAGCAGTTGCATCGAGTCGATCGGCAGGATTCCCTTGCTCCACAGGGAACCCTCGAACGTCTGGTACTGCCCGCGCTCCTCGGCGAGGTCGGTCGAGGCCGAGATCGCGTAGTAGGAGAGGTGCTCCATCGAGACGTCGGCGAACTTCACCGCTTCTTCCGACGCGAACGGCACGCCCAGCTCGAACAGCGCGTCCTGGAAGCCCATGATGCCGAGGCCGACCGGACGGTGGCGCAGGTTGGAACGGCGCGCCTCCGGGATCGTGTAGAAGTTGATGTCGATCACGTTGTCGAGCATGCGGACCGCGGTGCGCACGGTCTTCTCGAGCCGCTTGGTGTCCAGCCCGGAAGGGGTGACGTGCTTGAGCAGGTTCACCGAGCCCAGGTTGCAGACCGCGACCTCTTCGGTGTTCGTGTTCAGCGTGATCTCGGTGCACAGGTTGGACGAGTGCACGACGCCGACGTGCTGCTGCGGCGAACGCAGGTTGCACGGGTCCTTGAAGGTGATCCACGGGTGGCCGGTCTCGAACAGCATGGTCAGCATCCGCCGCCACAGTTCGACCGCGCGGACCTTGCGGAACACCTTGATCTCGCCGCGCGCGGCGGCCGCCTCGTACTCGCGGTAGCGCTGCGCGAACGCGTTGCCGTAGAGGTCGTGCAGGTCCGGCGTCTCGTTCGGCGAGAACAGCGTCCACTCGGCGTTCGCCTCGACGCGGCGCAGGAACTCGTCCGGGACCCAGTTGGCGGTGTTCATGTCGTGCGTGCGCCGCCGGTCGTCGCCGGTGTTCTTGCGCAGGTCGAGGAATTCCTCGATGTCGACGTGCCAGGTCTCCAGGTACGCGCAGGCCGCGCCCTTGCGCTTGCCGCCCTGGTTGACCGCGACCGCGGTGTCGTTGGCGATCTTCAGGAACGGCACGACGCCCTGGGACTGGCCGTTGGTGCCCTTGATGTGCGCGCCGAGGCCGCGGACCGGGGTCCAGTCGTTGCCGAGGCCGCCGGAGTACTTGGCCAGCAGCGCGTTGTTCTTGTACGCCTGGAAGATCGAGTCCAGGTCGTCGTCCACCGTGGTCAGGAAGCAGGACGACAGCTGGGCGCGGTTGGTGCCGCTGTTGAACAGCGTCGGGGTGGACGCCATGAAGTGGAACGTCGAGAGCAGTTCGTAGAACTCGATCGCGCGGGCTTCGCGGTCGTCCTCGCGGATCGCCAGGCCCATCGCCACGCGCATGAAGAACGCCTGCGGCAGCTCGAACCGCACGCCGTTGTGGTGCTGGAAGTACCGGTCGTACAGGGTCTGCAGGCCGAGGAAGCCGAAGTCGAGGTCGCGCTCGGGGCGGATCGCGGCGGTGATCTTGTCCAGGTCGAAGCGCAGCAGCTCGCCGTCGACCAGTTCCAGTTCGACCGCGCGGCGCAGGTAGGCGCGGAAGTACGCCGGGTATTCGGTCGCCATCTCGTCCTGGCTGGCCTGGCGCGGCTTCCGCGCGAGGTAGCTCAGCGCCTCGCCGCGCAGCTTGTCCAGCAGCAGCCGGGCGGACACGAACGAGTAGTTCGGCTCCTGCTCGACGAGCACGCGCGCGGCCATGATCTGCGCGAGCGCCAGTTCGTCGGCGGTGATGCCGTCGTAGAGGTTGCGCTTGGCCTCGGCCAGCACCGGCTCGGCGGAGACGTCCTCGAGCCCGGCGACGGCCTCGCCGACGACGTGCGAAACGCGCGCCCAGTCGAGCGGGCGCAGCGTGCCGTCGGCGCCCTTGACGTTCAGCGAGACCTCGGCCGACGCCGGCGCGGCGGCCTCGCGGGCCTTCGTGCGCTCCTCGCGGTACAGCACGTAGGCGCGGGCGACCTTGTGGTGCTCGCCGCGCATCAGGGCGAGTTCGACCTGGTCCTGGATCTGCTCGATGTGCAGCGCGGTCTCCGGGCCGGTGTGGCGCAGCAGGGCCGCCTCGACCTGCTCGGTCAGCTCCGCGACCACGTGGTGCACGCGGGAGGACGCGGCGGCGTCGCCGCCCTCGACCGCGAGGAAGGCCTTGGTCAGCGCCACCGAGATCTTGCCCGCGTCGAAGGGCGAGACGCTTCCGTCCCGCCGGATGACGCGGACCGCGCTCGGGGCCCCCTCCGCCGCCGACGGCGGCCGCTGACCGGTTTCCACTGACATGCGTGTCTCCAACAGTTCCTCGAAATGGGCGCGTTGCAGCGGCACACGGCCGTCAAGGCCATGCGCTGCGGTTTCGGCGAAACAGCCCGGCCGCCCTCTTCAAGCGGTCTCCCCGTCGCTGGGGGCTGCCGGTTCCCAGAGACTACATGTTGGGGTGAAGGCCCGCACGGGACCCAAGGTATGGCGTGTCGGACTCACTCTGGCGGGTTACCCGATCACCGAGGGCAAGATCCGAATCGGAGCTTCGCAGCGGTCAGTGCCGCACTGGCCACGGGCCGTTTCCCGGCCAGGAAGCCGAGCGGCCCGGCGGGGTTGACCGACCAGTCGGCGGCCGCCGCGCGGGGCTTCGAACGCCACTCGACCGGGGTGCGCAGCGGGCGGCCGCCGCGGTCCTGAGCGATCTCGAAGCGTACCGGGAGCGGGATCGGGAGCCCGAGGCGCGGGGTGAAGGCGGCGGTGGCGATCCAGTCGTCGGAGGTCGCCGCGGTGAAGGTGCGCCCGCCGGTGAAGGTGAAGGCCGCGAGCTCCTTCGGGATGCCCCAGAGTTCGCGCCCGCCCGCGCGCGAGATCTCGCTGTCGACCCAGATGTCGGTGATCGACGCGGCGAGCCCGCGGCCGCGCACGGCGACGCAGGACAGAAGCTCGTGGTAGCTCAGCTGGCCGGACGGCAGGTAGTCGAGCCAGGCGGTGAAGACGGCGGCTTGGCCGCCGAGGAGCAGGGGTTCGGCGCCGGCGGGCAACGCGGGCAGTTCGGCGGCGGGGACCCGCCACATCGAGAGGTACGCGTCGGCGGCGAGGTGCCACGGTTCGGGCGGGTAGCCGGTCATTCGTCGATCCAGGGCAAGTAGGGCGGCAGATCGCGGTCCACGCGCAACGGGAACTCGGGCGGGCGTTTCTGGAAGAAGGAAGCGATGCCTTCGACGGCGTCGGGGTTCGAACCCAGCTGGGAGATCAGCTTCGAGTCCACCTGGTGAACGTCGAAGGGAGACGGGGCCGAGGCCATCCGGTAGAGCAGCTGCCGGGTGACCGCTACCGCGACCGGGGCGGTGGTTTCGGCGATCTCCCTCGCCTTGGCTTGCGCTTGCGCGAGGACGTCGTCGGGGTCGTGGATCTGGTGGACGAGGCCGGATCGGAGCGCTTCGTCGGGGCCGAAGAGCCGTCCGCTGACCATCCAGTCGACGGCCGCGCCCATCCCGACGAGCCGGGGGAGGAACCACGCGGACGCGCCTTCGGGGTAGATCCCGCGGCGGGTGAAGACGAAGCCGAACTTGGAATCGGTCGAGGCGAACCGGTAGTCGCAGGACAGTGTGATGGTGATGCCCGCGCCGACCGACGCCCCGCGCAACGCGGCGACGACCGGCTTGTTCATGGTGAAGATCCGCTTCGACACCCGGCCGGCGGGTTCCTGCCAGTCGTCTGGCGGGCGGTCGCCGAAGTCGAAGCCGCCGGAGGAGAGATCGGCCCCGACGGAGAAGTCCTTGCCGGTGGTCCCGAGCACGACCGCGCGGACGTCCTCGTCGCGGTCGGCCCGGTCGAGGGCGTCGGCGAGTTCGTCGGCCATCCGGATCGTGTAGCCGTTGCGGGCTTCGGGCCGGTCGAGCCGGACGGTCGCGACCTTGGCGGCGACCTCGTAGGCGATCTCCGCGTAGGAGTCCATGGGAGGACGGTAGGACCTTGTTTTCACGGCGTCAATAACGCTTGGGCGGAGCTGGCCTGGGCATGCTCGGAGCATGCTGAAAGTGGGCACGGTGGTGCTGGGAGTCGAGGACATGGAGCGCGCGGTGGCGTTCTGGAGCGAGGCGCTGGGATACGTGCGACGGGACGACGCGACGGAGTTCGTGGTGCTGCGGCCCGCTGCCGGGGACGGGCCGAGGGTGGCGTTCCAGCGGAGTTCGGTGCCGGTGCAGGAGGTGCCGCGGGTGCATCTGGACCTGTACGCGGGGGACGCCGAGGACCAGGCGGCGGAGGTCGAGCGGCTGGTCGGGCTGGGGGCGCGGCGGGTGGACTGGCCGCTCTATCCGGAGGATCCGGACTTCGTGGTGCTGGCCGATCCGGAAGGCAACCGGTTCTGCGTGATCGACACCTCGCGCTGACCTGCCGTCGGGGAGGGGGCTCCGGCTCCCTCCCCGACCGGCCGGGCCGAAAACAATCAGGCGCGCTTGATTTTTCTCTCGCCAGGGGCCACGCTGAGTCCCGCACGAGGTGGTGCGGCGGACGCAGGGAGGCGCAGGAATGGCTGATCTCGCGGGGATCCTCCGGGATCTCGCGGCCGAATCGCAGGCGGTCGACGACCTGGTCGCCGGGTTGCCCGCCGAGGACTGGGCGCGGCCGACGCCGGCGCCGGGGTGGAGCATCGCGCATCAGGTCGCGCATCTGGCGTGGACCGACGGCAAATCGCTGATCTCCGCGAGCCGGCCGGAGGACTGGCAGTCCGAGGTCGAAAACCTGTTGAGCATCGGCGAAAACTACGTCGACCAGGGCGCAGAAGACGGGGCTCAGCTGCCCCCGGCCGAGCTGCTGGCGCAGTGGCGCGCCGGACGGGCCGCGCTGGCCGAGGCGCTCGCCGCGGTGCCGGACGGCCAGAAGCTGCCGTGGTACGGCCCGCCGATGAGCGCGGCGTCGATGGCGACCGCGCGGATGATGGAGACCTGGGCGCACGGCCAGGACATCGCCGACGCGCTCGGCGTCACGCGCGAGCCCGCCGAACGGCTGTGGCACATCGCCCGGTTCGGCACGCGGACGCGCGATTTCGCGTACAAACTGCACTCGCTCGCGCCGCCGGCCGAGGAATTCCGGGTCGAGCTGACCGCGCCCGACGGCAGCACCTGGGCGTTCGGGCCGGAGGACGCGGAGCAGCGGCTGACCGGCAGCGCGCTCGACTTCTGCCTGGTCGTGACGCAGCGGCGGCATCCGGCGGACACTGACCTGGTCGCGACGGGCGCGGACGTCGAGGAATGGCTCGGCATCGCGCAGGCGTTCGCCGGGCCGCCCGGGGCGGGGCGCGAGCCGGGGCAGTTCGCGTGAGCGCGCCGTTGCGCGTCGGGAACGCGTCCGGGTTCTACGGCGACCGGTTCTCCGCCGTGCGGGAAATGCTGACCGGCGGCCCGCTCGACGTCCTCACCGGCGACTATCTCGCCGAGCTGACCATGCTCATCCTCGGCCGCGACCGGATGAAGGACCCGGCGCGCGGCTACGCCAAGACGTTCCTCCGGCAGATGGAGGAGAATCTCGGGCTGGCGAAGGACAAGGGCGTCCGGATCGTCGCGAACGCGGGCGGGCTCAACCCGGCCGGGCTGGCCGACGCGTTGCGCGAACTGGCCGCGAAGCTCGGTCTCGAGGTTCGCGTCGCGCACGTCGAAGGCGACGACCTGATCGCGCGCGCGGACGAGTTCGGCTTCGAGAAACCGTTGACTGCCAACGCTTATCTCGGCGCGTGGGGCATCGCGGAATGCCTGAAGGCCGGTGCGGACGTGGTGGTGACCGGGCGGGTCACGGACGCGTCGGTGATCGTCGGGCCGGCGGCGGCGCACTTCGGCTGGGCTCGCGACGACTACGACGCGCTCGCCGGAGCGGTCGCGGCGGGCCACGTGATCGAATGCGGCGCGCAGGCGACCGGCGGGAACTACTCGTTTTTCCGGGAACAGCCGATCGGCGTGCCGGGCTTCCCGATCGCGGAGATCCACGCGGACGGATCCAGCGTGATCACGAAGCATCCGGACACCGGTGGCGTGGTGAATATCGGCACCGTTACCGCGCAGCTGCTGTATGAGATCACCGGTGCGCGGTATGCGAATCCTGATGTGACGGCGCGGTTCGACACGTTGTCGTTGTCGGACGACGGGCCGGACCGGGTGCGGATCAGCGGGGTGCGCGGGGAAGCGCCGCCGCCGACGTTGAAGGTGTGCCTCAACCGGCTCGGCGGCTTCCGGAACGAGACGACGTTCGTCCTGACTGGACTGGACATCGAGGAAAAAGCCGCGCTGGTACGGGAACAGCTGGAAGGCGCGTTGGCAAAGCGTCCGCCAGCCGAGGTCCGGTGGACGCTCGCGCGCACCGATCACCCGGACGCCGACACTGAGGAACGCGCCAGCGCGCTGCTGCACGTCGCGGTGAAGGACAATGATCCGAAAATCGCCGGCCGCGCGTTCAGCGGAGCGGCGATCGAGCTGGCGCTCGCGAGCTATCCGGGATTCCACGTGACCGCGCCGCCTTCGGACGCGTCGCCGTTCGGGGTCTACTCGGCGGCCTTTGTGGACGCTGCCGCGGTTCCGCATGTCGCGGTGCTGCCGGACGGGTCCAAGGTGGACATCGCACCCGCTGGCACGACGCTTGAGTTGTCCGAAGTGGACGAACCGGTGCTGCCGGAACCGTTGCAGCCGGGCAAGGTGCGGCGCGTTCCGCTGGGTTTGGTGGCCGGGGCGCGCAGCGGCGACAAGGGCGGCAACGCGAATCTCGGCGTGTGGGTGCGGTCCGAGGAAGCCTGGCGCTGGCTCGTGCACCGGCTGACCGTCGGGGAATTCCGCCGGCTGCTCCCGGAAACCGAAGGACTGCCGGTCACCCGGCATCTGCTGCCGAACCTGTGGGCGATGAACTTCGTGGTCGAGGGCATTCTCGGCGACGGCGTCGCTTCGCAGGCCAGGTTCGATCCCCAGGCGAAAGCGCTCGGCGAATGGCTGCGGGCGCGCGAACTCGACGTCCCGGAGGCTCTGCTGTGACCGTGGATCCGTTCCGCACGCCGGAACGCACCGAACTGCGCGCGACGGTGCGCCGGTTCGTGGAGAAGGACGTGCTGCCGCACCTGGACGACTGGGAGCGGGCCGGGGAACTGCCGCGCGACCTGCATCGCAAGGCGGGACAGCTCGGTCTGCTCGGGGTCGCGTTCCCCGAATCCGCGGGCGGCGGCGACGGCAATTATCTCGATGCGCTCGTGGTCGCCGAGGAAATGCACTACGCGGGCGGCTCCGGCGGGCTGTTCGCTTCGTTGTTCACCTGCGGGATTTCGGTGCCGCACATCGTCGAGGCCGGCGACCCGGTGCAGATCGAACGCTGGGTGCGGCCGACTCTCGAAGGCGAGAAGATCGGTTCGCTCGCGGTCACCGAGCCGGACGGCGGCTCCGACGTTGCCGGGATCCGCACCACGGCGGTGCGCGAAGGCGACGAGTATGTGATCAACGGGGCCAAGACGTTCATCACCTCCGGGTGTCGCGCGGACTTCGTGACCACAGTGGTCCGAACCGGCGAGGCTGGTGCGCACGGCCTGTCGCTGATCGTGGTCGAGCGCGGGACGCCGGGGTTCACGGTGTCGCGCAAGCTGGAGAAGATGGGCTGGGCGGCTTCGGATACCGCTGAGTTGTCCTATGTAGACGTCCGGGTGCCGGCGGAGAACTTGGTCGGCGCGGAGAACAGCGGGTTCGCGCAAGTGGCGACGCAGTTCGTCACCGAACGGCTTTCGCTGGCGGTGCAAGCGTATGCGCACGCGCAACGGGCACTGGATTTGACGCTGGACTGGTGCCGGATGCGCGAGACGTTCGGGCGTCCGCTGATCTCGCGGCAGCTGGTACAGCATAAGTTGACCGAGATGGCCTGCAAGATCGACGTCGCCCGGACGTACGCGCGGCAGGTCGCGCTCCGGCACGTCTCCGGCGAGGAAGTGATCGCCGAGGCGTGCTTCGCGAAAAACACCGCGGTGCAGACCGCCGAATGGGTCGTGAACGAGGCGGTGCAGCTGCACGGCGGGCTTGGCTACATGCGCGAGTCCGAAGTGGAGCGGCACTACCGCGACGTCCGCATTCTCGGCATCGGCGGCGGCACCACCGAAATCCTGACCGGACTGGCCGCGAAGCGATTGGGATACACCGCATGACCACTATCAGGTCCACAGTGGACACCCGGGCCGACGAGTTCGCCGCGAACCGCGAGGCGATGCTGGAGAAGCTCGCGGAGATCGACGCCGAACACGCCAAAGCGGTGGCCGGCGGCGGGGAGAAGTACGTCGAACGCCACCGCAAGCGCGGCAAACTGCTGGCGCGCGAGCGGATCGAATTGCTGCTGGACGAGGACTCGCCGTTCCTGGAGCTGTCGCCGCTGGCCGCGTGGGGCTCGGACTACAAGGTCGGCGCGAGCGTGATCACCGGGATCGGCGTCGTCGAGGGCGTCGAATGCCTGATCTCGGCCAGCGACCCGACCGTCAAGGGCGGCGCGAGCAACCCGTGGACGACGAAGAAATCGTTCCGGGCGGCGGACATCGCGGCGCAGAACCGGCTGCCGGTGATCAACCTGGTCGAGTCCGGCGGGGCGGATCTGCCGACGCAGAAGGAAATCTTCATCCCCGGCGGCCGGGTCTTCCGCGATCTGACGCGGTCCTCGGCGGCGAAGGTGCCGACCGTCGCGCTGGTGTTCGGCAACTCCACGGCGGGCGGCGCGTATCTGCCGGGCATGTCCGATTACGTGGTGATGGTGAAGGAACGCGCGAAGGTGTTCCTCGGCGGGCCGCCGCTGGTCAAGATGGCGACCGGCGAGGAATCCGACGACGAATCCCTCGGCGGCGCGGAAATGCACGCGCGCACGTCCGGGCTCGCCGACTACCTCGCGGTCGACGAGGAGGACGCGATCCGGCTCGGCCGCGGCATCATCAAGCGGCTCAACTGGACCAAACAGGGCCCGGCGCCCAAACCGGACTACTCCGAGCCGCTGTTCGACGCCGAAGACCTGCTCGGCATCGTGCCGACCGACCTGAAGATCCCGTTCGACCCGCGCGAGGTGATCGCGCGCGTCGTGGACGGTTCGGACTTCGACGAGTTCAAGCCGCTGTACGGGCCGAGCCTGGTCACCGGCTGGGCGAGCATCCACGGTTACCCGGTGGGGATCCTGGCCAACGCCCAAGGCGTGCTCTTCGGCGAGGAATCGCAGAAGGCCGCGCAGTTCATCCAGCTGGCCAACCAGATCGACACGCCGCTGGTGTTCCTGCACAACACGACCGGCTACATGGTCGGCAAGGAATACGAGCAGAGCGGGATCATCAAGCACGGCGCGCTGATGATCAACGCGGTGTCGAACTCGAAGGTGCCGCACCTGTCCGTCCTCATGGGAGCGTCCTATGGGGCCGGACACTATGGAATGTGCGGCCGGGCCTACGATCCGCGGTTCCTGTTCGCCTGGCCGAGCGCGAAGTCCGCAGTGATGGGGCCCGCGCAGCTGGCCGGCGTGCTGTCCATTGTGGCCCGCGCCGCGGCGGCGAGCCGGGGCCAGGAGTACAGCGAGGAGAACGACGCCGCGATGCGCGCCATGGTGGAGAACCAGATCGAGGCGGAATCGATGCCGATGTTCCTCTCCGGCATGCTTTACGACGACGGCATCATCGACCCGCGCGACACCCGCACGGTGCTCGGGCTGAGCCTGTCGGCGATCCACAACGGACCAGTGAAGGGCGTCGAAGGCGGCTTCGGCGTCTTCCGGATGTGAGGGCCATGATCCAGAATCTGCTGGTCGCCAACCGGGGCGAAATCGCCCGCCGCGTGTTCCGCAGCTGCCGGGACGCCGGAATCGGCACGGTCGCGGTGTTCTCGGACGCGGACGCTGACGCGCCGCACGCGCGGGAAGCCGACGTCGCCGTCCGGCTGCCGGGCAACGCGCCGGGCGAGACGTATCTGCGCGGCGAGTTGATCGTCAAAGCCGCGGCGGACGCCGGGGCCGACGCGATCCACCCCGGATACGGCTTCCTGTCCGAAAACGCCGGGTTCGCCCGCGCGGTGCTCGACGCCGGGCTGACCTGGGTCGGCCCGCCTCCGGCGGCGATCGAGACCATGGGCTCCAAAGTGGAGTCCAAACGGCTGATGGCCGCCGCCGGGGTTCCGGTGCTGTCCGAATTGGACCCGTCGTCGGTGACCTCGGATGATCTTCCGTTGCTGGTCAAGGCTTCCGCTGGCGGCGGCGGACGCGGCATGCGCGTGGTCCGTTCGCTGGACGAACTGGCCGAAGCCGTGGAGAGCGCTCGGGCGGAAGCGGGATCGGCGTTCGGCGACCCGACGGTGTTCTGCGAGCGGTACCTCGAAACCGGACGGCACATCGAGGTCCAGGTGCTCGCCGACGCGCACGGCACGGTGTGGGCGGTGGGGGAGCGGGAATGCTCCATCCAGCGCCGGCACCAGAAGGTGGTCGAGGAAGCGCCATCGCCCTTTGTGGACGATGCGATGCGGGTCGAGCTGTTCGACGCGGCGCGCAAGGCGGCGCAGGCGATCGACTACGTCGGCGCGGGAACCGTCGAATTCCTGGCCGGGCCGGACGGCCGGTTCTATTTCCTGGAGATGAACACGCGGCTGCAGGTCGAGCATCCGGTGACGGAGAATGTCACCGGGCTGGATCTGGTGGCATTGCAGCTTTCGGTGGCCGAGGGCGCGCGGTTGCCCGCCGAACCGCCTGCCGCGCGGGGACATTCGATCGAAGTCCGGCTGTACGCGGAAGACCCGTCGGCCGGATGGCAGCCGCAGAGCGGGACGCTGCACGCCTTCGAAGTGTCCGGAGTGGACCGGGAATTCGAGCACGGGCCCGGACTGCGCCTGGACTCCGGAGTGGAATCCGGCTCGGTGATCGGGGTGCATTACGACCCGATGCTGGCGAAGGTCATCACCTGGGCGCCCACCCGGGCGGAAGCCGCTCGCAGGCTCGCCAGTGCCTTGGCTGGTGCGAGGATCCACGGTGTGGTGACCAACCGCGACCTGCTGGTCCGGATCCTGCGTCACGAGGCTTTCCTTGCCGGGGAAACAGACACCGCGTTCTTCGACCGGCACGGGCTGGACACTTTGGCCGCTCCACTGGCCACTGTGGACACCGAACGCTGGTCTGCCTTGGCTGCCGCACTGGCTGATGCCGCGGCAAACCGGGCCAATGCCACCACCTTGGGACGGCTGCCCAGCGGGTGGCGCAACGTCCGCTCCGCCGGTCAGCGCAAGGTATTCGCCAAGGGAGACAACCGTTACGAGGTCGTCTACTCGCTTACTCGCGACGGATTGCGCGCCGAGGGCTACGACGACGTCACCCTGGTCTCCGCTGCGCCAAATCAGGTGGTCCTCGACATCGCCGGAGTGCGCCGGACTTTCGCGGTCGCCCGGTACGACTCCGTGTCCTATGTGGACTCACCACTGGGTTCGGTGGCGCTGACCGCCGAGCCGCGGTTCGCCGATCCCGATTCGGCGCTGGCCGCGGGGTCGCTGCTCGCGCCGATGCCAGGCACGGTCGTGCGGCTCGCGGTGTCCGAAGGGGACAGTGTGCGGGCAGGCGATCCGTTGCTGTGGCTGGAAGCGATGAAGATGGAACACCGGATCTCGGCCCCGGCGGACGGCGTGGTCGCCGAACTGCCGGTCGAGGTCGGGCAACAGGTCGAGGTAGGCGCGGTGCTGGCTGTGGTGGGAGAGACCGAATGAACGCGATGAACTTCGTCGAGCCCGAGGAGCGGGTGGCGCTGCGGAAGGCCGCGGCCGACCTGGCGGGCAAGTACGGGCACGAGTATTACGCGAAGAAAGCCCGCGCGGGCGAGAAGACCGAGGAGCTGTGGAACGAAGCCGGACGGCTCGGCTACCTCGGTGTGAACCTGCCGGAGGAATACGGCGGCGGGGGAGCGGGGATCGCGGATCTCGCCGCGGTGCTGGAAGAATTCGCGGCCGCGGGTTCGCCGCTGCTGCTGATGGTGGTGTCGCCGGCGATCGTCGGGACGGTGCTGTCGCGCTTCGGCACGCCGGACCAGAAGAAGCAGTGGCTGCCCGGAATGGCGGACGGCAGCAAGAAAATCGTCTTCGCGATCACCGAACCGGACGCCGGTTCCAACTCGCATCGCATCACGACGACCGCCCGCCGCGACGCGGGCGACTGGGTGCTGTCCGGGCGCAAGGTGTTCATCTCGGGCGTCGACGAGGCGGACGCGGTGCTCGTCGTCGGGCGCACCGAGGACGCGAAGACCGGCCGGTTGAAGCCGGCGCTGTTCGTGGTGCCGACGGACACGCCCGGGTTCGAGTTCACGAAGATCGACATGGACATCGTCGCGCCGGAAAACCAGTTCTCCCTGTTCCTGGACGACGTGCGGTTGCCCGCGGAAGCCTTGGTGGGCGAGGAGGACGCGGCGATCGCGCAGCTGTTCGCGGGCCTGAACCCGGAACGGATCATGGGCGCGGCGTTCTCGCTGGGCACCGCCCGGTACGCGCTGGACAAGGCGGTCGGCTACGCCGGCGAACGGCAGGTGTGGGGCGCGCCGATCGGGTCGCACCAGGGACTCGCGCATCCGCTCGCGCAGGTGAAAATCGAGCTTGAGCTGGCGAAACTGATGACGCAGAAGGCAGCGTCGCTGTACGACGCGGGCGACGATTTCGCCTCGGGGGAGTCCGCGAACATGGCGAAATACGCGGCCGCCGAGGTCGCGATCCGCGCGGTCGACCAGGCGGTGCAGACCCACGGCGGAAACGGCTTGGCGACCGAGTACGGCCTGGGAAGCCTGGTGACGGCCGTGCGACTGGGCCGGATCGCTCCGGTGAGCCGGGAGATGGTGCTGAATTTCGTGGGGCAGCACAGCCTTGGGCTGCCGAAATCGTACTGAGCAGTGGTGAAGTCATGAGGAGCGTCGGGGATCGGGCGCCGGGGTCTGTGAGGGAATCAGAGTCCCCCAGGGGTCCCCTCGCGGACTTTCGCGGGAGCGGGATGGCTCGGGCAGGTGTCGCCTGATGCTCCGCGAACCGCAGCAAGAACGCAGTCGCACCACGCGGCGGCGGTTGATCGAGGCCGCGATGGACTGTATTGGCGAGCGGGGGTGGCACGGGGTGACCGTCGCGGTCATCGCGGAGCGGGCCGGGGTTTCGCGGGGAGCCGCGCAGCACCACTTTCCGACCCGGGAGGCGCTGGTCGCCGCGGCTGTCGAGTTGCTCGGCGAGGCTCAGCTGGACGAACTGCGCACGCGCGCGGCCGGGTCGCCGGGCGGTACGTCGCGGATCGAGTGGGTCGTCGAGATGTTGCTGACGCTCTACACCGGGCCGATGTTCCGCGCGGCACTGCAGCTGTGGGCGGTCGCGTCGACGGACGACCAGCTGCGCGAGGTGCTCGTGCCGCTGGAGGCGCGCGTCGGCCGGGAGGCGCACCGGGTCGCGGTCGAACTGCTCGGAGTCGACGAAACGCGGCCGGGGGTGCGGGAGCTGGTCCAGGCCACTCTCGACCTCGGGCGCGGGCTCGGCCTCGCCAACCTGCTCACCGACGACACGCGCCGCCGCGAGCAGATCGTGCGGGAGTGGGCGCGGACGCTCGAATCTCGCCTGGCGGGAACCCAACAGGTCTAGGCATCGTCACATTCCCGAACCGCTACAGTGTGGCTGTTAACACATTCGGCCCAATGGGCGATAACGTTGAGTAAGTAGCTCACGAGGAAGAAGGCGATCCCGGTGTCCGGTGCAGAAGGGGTGACCGTCGAGCTGACCCATCGCGCGATGGCCATGCTCAAGGCGGTCGCGCAACAGCGCGCGGAGATGTCGACCAGCTGCGAACCCGACTTGTTCGTCGACGGTTTCGCTTGCTGCGACCAGATGACCGCACACGCACTCGCCAAGGGCGGCTACGTCCGCCCGGGCACGGGAGTTACCTCGTCCGGCCGGGTGCCCGCCGAGCTGACCGAGGCCGGGGCGGCCGCACTGTCGGTTGCCACCGCTGCCTGATCTTCACTCGTTTGGCCGCGTCCGTGCGCGGTGTGTGACGAATGGCGGGACGGGGACCTTCCGGGCGGGAAGGTCCCCGTCGCCGTCTCTCGGGGCCGCGAGGTGGTTCAGTCCACGCGGCCGCTGCTTCGCTGAGGCTTCGGTTCGCGCAGCTGAACCGCTGCCGCGCCCGTTTGGATGACCTGGACCGCCGTTGACTCGGCCCGACCGCTGCCAGCTCAGGCTGGGGCGGTGGTGCAGTCGGCGGCTCGGCGCGGATGAGCCGGACCGCTGCCGACTCCGCCGAGGTCGGCCAAGCTGCCGGGTCAGCCGTTGTACCCGGCCACCACCTTCGTGAACGCGTAGTTCTCCTGGTCGATCCCGCTGCACCCGCCGCAATCCCGGTTCGTCGCCCAGAACGTCACGCGGCCCAGGTGGTGCTCCGCCGCCCAGTCGCGGATCGCGGTGAAGTCCGCGACCGAGACGACTTCGCCTGCCCGGTCGGTCTTGCCGTTCATCGACGACAGGCCTGCCCGGTGGTAGGCGGTGGCGTCGTCCCAGCCGAACGTCGACTTCAGTTCGCTGACCAGGCCGTCGACCGCGGATTTCGTCATCGCGACCATGTCGCCGCCGTCGGAGAAGTCGAACGGCATCAGCGACCAGACGTCGACGTCCGCGCCCAGTGCCTTCGCCTGCGAGATCAGCCGCTTGCCCCAGTCGTTCGGGCCCTGCGGCGTGGTTCCCATGGTGATCACGACGCGCACGCCAGGGTTCTTCTCCTTGACGAGCTTGACCGCGCCGAGGATCCGGTCCTGCACCGCCGCGTTCTCGAACTCGTCGGTGTTTTCGATGTCGAGGTCGATCGCCTTGAGGTCGTAGGCGTCGATCACCTGCTGGTACGCGCCGGCCAGTTCCTCCGGCGACCCGCAGTTCGGGCCCAGTTTGTTGCCTGACCAGCCGCCGAAGGACGGGATCACGTCGCCGCCCGCGGAGCGGATCTTCTGGATCATCGCGGCGTCGGCGCCGTCGAGCGGGCGGTTGCCGTCCCACGCGGGAGCGCAGCCGCCGCCGGAGAGCACGAACGCGAGGGTGAACGCGCTGACGCCGGTCGCGTCCATCGCGGCGGACGGATCGCTCTGGCCGCCCCATTGGTACAGGTACGGGGCCGCGAGAACGGGGTCCGCGGCGGCCGAGGCGGTGCCGGTCGCGGTGGACAGCGCGGCGCCCGCGGCGAGCGCCAGTACGCCGATCCGTCCGGCGAGCTTCCGGCGGGAACTGGTGCGGCGCAAGGATTTCATGGGTCCTCCAACGGGGGAAACGCGCACCCGGCGGCACGCGTCATCGGAGCACCTGGCGAAGCCGGACGTGGCGGCGGCGCCCCGCAGGCACTCGGGGGAGTGTGTGCGCAGTCACAATGGACTAGACCATTGAGAAGTGTCAAGACAGGGACGGGGGTGGGAAAAAACCTCACCGAAGGCGCCGAGGTCGCCGGGAGGTTCCGGGGTGTCGGTGAGCGGGACGATCGGGAAGCCGGGCGGGGACGGAAGGGCACCCGAACCCGCTCGGCAAGCGCGGTCGCGGCGTTGTGCCACGCTGGAGGAGAAGCGAGAGCGAACGGGGAGCGGCATGACCGAACCGGTCCGGATCAGCGGGGCCGACGTCGCCCCGGAGCAGCAGGCCGTCCGGTATGAGCTGGCGATTCTGTCCTTCCGGCTGCTCGACGGGCCGAGAGCGGGCGAAGGCGTGCTGCCGTGGGTCGAGGGGCACGGCGAGCTGCTCGGGTGCTGGCAGACGGAGAACGGTCCGCTCGGCAGGCTGGTCGTGCTGCGCGGATTCGAGAATCAGCGAGCGCTGGACGAGGAACGGCTGCGCGCCCGGCACAGCCGCAAGCCGTTCGGCGGCGACTGGCTGACCGATCTGTCCCTGCGGAGTTTCGCGCCGTTCCCGTTCGTCCCGCCGGTGCGGCCGGGGAAGTACGGCTCGGTGTACGAAATCCGCGACTACCACCTGCGGCCGGGCGGGCTGACCGCGACGATCGACGGCTGGCGCGAAGCGTTGCCCGCGCGGCATCTGGTCGATCCGCTGACCGTGGTGATGTACGCGCTCGACGGCCCGGACCGGATCGTCCAGATCTGGCCGTTCGCGAGCCTCGACGAACGGCTCGCGATCCGCCGCGACCTCTACGCGAAGGGGAGGTGGCCGCCGCCGGGCGCGCCGGAGGAGATCCTCGACGCGGACTCGATCATCGCGTTGCCGACGGAGTTCTCGCCGCTGGCGTGAGTCAGGCCGGCTCGCCGATGTCCTCGAACCACAGCGCGGGCTCCCGTTCGATGAACTCCGTCATCAGGGCGACGCACGCCGGGTCGTCGAGAAGATCGACGCGAACGCCGTGCTCTGCCAGCCAGCCGTGGCCGCCGGTGAACGTGCGCGATTCGCCGATCACCACGTGCGGGATGCCGAATTGCCGGACCAGGCCGCTGCAATACCAGCACGGCGACAGCGTGGTGACCATGATCGTGTCGCGGTAGTGCGGGCGGCGGCCGGCGGCGCGGAACGCGGCGGTTTCGGCGTGCAGGGACGGGTCGCCGTCCTGGACGCGGCGGTTGTGGCCGCGGCCGAGGAGCTTGCCGTCGCGGTCGAACAGGGCCGCGCCGATCGGCACGCCGCCCTCGGCTTTTCCGGCTTCCGCCTCTTCGCGGGCGACAGCGAGCAGGTCGTCGAGCATGCGTCACTTTCGCACGGCACGGGAACGCGCTGCCGATCGAGGACCGAAGCTGTCCGCGAAGCGTGGCAGAGTGCTCGGCATGTACGGAACCTCCGAACGCCTGTTGCGCCTGCTCTCGCTGCTGCAGGCGCGCCGCGATTGGCCTGGTCCGGACCTCGCGGGCCGGTTGGGCGTCGATGTCCGCACGATCCGCCGCGACGTCGAACGGCTGCGGCAGCTCGGCTATCCGGTGCACGCGACGCCGGGGGTCGCGGGCGGGTACCGGCTGGGCTCCGGTGCGGCACTGCCGCCGTTGCTGCTGGACGACGACGAGGCGGTCGCGGTGGCGGTCGGGCTGCGGACCGCGGCGAACGGCACCGTGTCGGGCATCGAGGAGACGTCCGTGCGGGCGTTGGCGAAGCTCGAACAGGTGCTGCCCGCCCGGCTGCGGCACCGGGTCCGGGCGATGGACTCGGCGCTGGTCCGGATGCCGGGGCGCGGACCGGCGATCGACGCGGAACTGCTGACCGTGGTCGCGGCGGCCTGCCGGGACCACGAACGGCTGCGGTTCACCTACGGCGCCCACGCGGGCGAAGTGACCGAACGCGACGTCGAGCCGCTGCGGCTCGTGCACACCGGCTGGCGCTGGTATCTCGTCGCGTGGGACCTCGGCCGCGGCGACTGGCGCACCTTCCGGCTGGACCGCATCGACGGTCTCCCGGTGCCCAGTTTCCGTTTCACGCCAAGGGAACCGCCGGCCGAGGACCTCGCCGCCTACGTGTCGAGCCGGATCGCGACCGCGCCGTATCCGCACGTGGTGACGCTGCGGGTGTCGGCTCCGGCGGAGGTGCTGGCGACGCGGGTTTCGCCGACTGCCGCGGTGGTCGAGCCGATCGACGACGAGACCTGCCGGCTGCGCACCGGTGCGAAAACCTTCGACTACCTTCCGTTTTACCTCGCGCAGTGGGAATTCGACTTCGTGGTGGAGGACGCGCCGCCGGAATTGCTGGATCGCCTCGGGCAGATCGCGGCTCGCTTCGCGCGGGCGGCGTCAGCCCGGAACTCCGGCGGCTGACCACGCTTCGGGAAACCGGCTTGTGTGATCGTTGCCGCGGGCGAGACGCACCCCCCTGCGCGGCAAACTGGCGTTTCTAGCCCGCGCCAAGCATGCGCAGGACCAGTTCGCCGTACTCCTTGCCGAGTTCGGCGGGTGTCTGCCGGGTCCGTTCGCTGTACCAGCGCGCGACGTCGACGCCCAGCGACAGCACCGCCCGCGCCGCGATCCCGACGTCGCCGACGGTGAACGCGCCCGACTCGACTCCTTCGGAGATCACCTCGCGCACGCGCTGCTCGATCTTCCGGCGAAGCTGCGCGACGACCTGGTATTCCTTCTCCGGCAACGCGTTCAGCTCGTACTGCACGACCCGCGCCACCGTGTGCCGCCGCGCGTGCCAGGCGACGAAATCCTCGACCAGCAGCCGCATCCGCTCCACCGGGCCGGTCACGCGCCCGAGGACGTCCTCGACGAGGGCGAGCGTCTGTTCGTGGCCGTTGCGGCTGATCGCGAAAAGCAGCGCGGCTTTCGAGGGAAAATGCACGTACAGCGCGGCCGGGCTCATCCCCGCCGCGCTGGCGATGTCCCGCGTGGTGGTGGCGTGGTAGCCGCGCTCGGCGAACGACTCCACCCCGGCGAGCATCAGCCGGCGCGCGGTCTCGGGCTGCACATCGGGCCACAGGTCGGCCGAGAGCGTGGTCATCGGGCGATCCTCCTCCAGTCCCGCGCCGGCCGGCGAGTCCGCCCGTCGTCTGCTGAGTGTAAGCGCTCGCTCAGTGCCGCCGCTGGCGAGAGAGATTAGCCGCCGCGACGGTGGGTAACCAGGAGGTGTGACTGTTTCCCCCATCGCCGTCCTCGACATCGACGGGACGCTCATCGATTCCAACTACCACCACGCTCTCGCCTGGTACCGGGCGCTGCGGTCGGTGGACGCGGTGTACCCGGTGTGGCGGCTGCACCGGCTGATCGGGATGGGCGGGGACCAGCTCGTCGCCGCGGTCGGAGGGGAGGAGCTGGAGCGCCGGGCGGGCGAGCGGGCCCGGGAGCGGCAGGGCAAGGAGGTCGACGCGCTGCTCGAGGAGATGGCTCCGTTGCCGGGCGCGCGCGATCTGCTCGTGGCGATCAAGGAGCGCGGCCACCGGCTGGTGCTGGCCAGTTCGGCTCAGCAGCGGCACGCGGAGGTCTTCCTCGACAAGCTCGATGCTCGCGATCTCGCCGACGAGTGGACTACCAGCGCTGACGTCGACGCCTCCAAACCGGCTCCGGACCTGCTGCGGGCGGCGCTGAAGAAGCTGGGCGCCCCGTCCGACGCGCCGGCCGTGATGGTGGGCGACTCGGTGTGGGATGTCGAGGCGGCGAAAAGGGCCGGGATGCCCGCGATCGTGGTCCGCTCCGGGGGCTTCGGCGACGACGAACTCCGGGAGGCTGGCGCCGTCGCGCTTTACGACACGCCGGGGGATCTCGCGAAGGCTCTGGACGAGACCCCGCTTGCCTGAGCGAAGGGGGCCAAGCGCTTGCCCCGGACCGGCTTTCAGCTGCGCGAACGAAGCTGACGTTCGCGCGGGTTCGTTTTCGCCGCATCCGGTTTCCGCGTGGCACGGTGAGGGATGGCCCACACGCGCGGGGGCCGGTTGGACATTCGGGCCGACACAGCGAAAGCTGGGAGCTTCTGACCTGGATTCCGCCGCCGTGCGGGGACTGCCGAGGGCTCGCCCGGCGGTCTCTGCGCCTGCCGGATCCGGGCGTGCGTCCAGGAAAGGCCCATGACACCAGACATCACCCCGCGGGAATCCGGGGCGCTGCGCGACCTCGGCGGCGCTGAACTCGGGCACCTCGGCCTCGAGGACCTGCTGGACGCCAGCCTGAAGCAGGTGTGCGACATCCTGGCGGTCGACACCGCCACGGTGCTGCGGCACCAGCCGGGCAGCAACCAGCTTTCCGCGGTCGCCGCGGTCGGGCTGGAGGAAGAGGTCTACCAGGGCGTCCGGGTCCCGGTCGGGTCCGGTTTCGCCGGGCGGGTCGCCGCGCTGCGCGAACCGGTCGTGATCGACCACGTCGACCGCGGCACGGTCGTGAATCCGCTGCTCTGGGAACGCGGGCTGCACACCATGCTCGGCGTGCCGATGCTGGCCGGATCGAGCCTCGTGGGGGTGTTGCACGTCGGCTGTGTCCAGCCCCGGCAGTTCTCCGCCGACGAGGTCGAGACGTTGCGGCGGCTGGCCGGTCAGCTCGCGGTCGCGGTGCAGGTCGAGATCTTCCGCGAAGACCGGACGGCGGCGATGGCGCTGCAGCGCAGCCTGCTGCCGGGCCGGCTGCCGGAAGTTCCGGGGCTCGAGTTCGCCGCCCGGTACGTGCCGGGCGCGTCGAGCGGCCTCGGCGGCGACTGGTACGACCTGTTCCGGTTGCCCGGCGGCCGGCTCGGGATCGTGATGGGGGACGTGGCCGGGCACGGGCTGGACGCCGCGGTGATCATGGGCCGGCTCCGCAGTGCGCTGCGCGCCTACGCTCTCGACTGCGAGGACCCGGCGGAAGTCCTCGCGAAACTCGACCGCAAAGCCGTCCACTTCGAACACGGCGTGATGGCGACGGTCGCCTACGCCGTCCTCGACGAAAACCAGCGCCGCCTGACGATTTCCCTGGCCGGCCACCTGCCCCCGGTGCTCGTCTCGTCCGGACAGCCCGCGGAACTGCTGCAGGCGCCGGCGGACCCGCCCGTCGGCTTGGGGCTGACCTCGGCCGCGCGACGCGTCACCACGGTGGACCTGGCGCCGGACTCGGTGCTGGCGTTCTGCACCGACGGTCTCGTGGAACGGCGGGACCAGCTCGTCGACACCGGACTCGCCCGGCTGGCCGGCTTGCTGCGCGTCGAGGACCCGGATCAGCTGTGCAGCCGGATCATGAGCGCGCTCATCGGCAACCGGCCCGCGGCGGACGACATCGCGTTGCTGGTGATCAAGCGGGTTTTAGCCGACCGATAGCCGAGGACGGATTCACGCGGCGGGACGCTCGAGGGCGAGGCCGACGCCGAACGCCGCCAGGATCGCGCCGCCGGCCCGGAGGATCGCGCGGGTCACCCGTGCGTTGCGCAGCAGCTTCGCGGCGGAGCTGAAGACCAGGGCGTAGCCGGTCAGGGACAGGAAGCCGATCACCGCGAACGCCGACCCGAGCACCAGGGTGTCGGCGGGGTGCGCGCCCTGGTGGAGGAACTGGGGGATGACGCTGGTGAAGACGATGACGGTCTTGGGGTTGGACAGGTCGCTGAGGAGCCCCTCCCGGAACGCGCGCCACCCGCCGCGCGGCCGGCCAGTGCTCAACGCCGCCACGTCGGGCCCGGCCGCCGCGCGGGTCACCAGGAGTTTGGCGCCGAGGAAGATCAGGTAGGCGGCGCCGAGGTAGCGGACCACGTCGAACGCCACCTGCGAGGACACCAGCAGCGCGGTCAGGCCGGCGACCGACGCGCCCGCCCACACCAGGTCGGCGGCGAGCACTCCGAGCGCGGTCAGCAGAGCCGGCCCGCGACCGCGGGCGACCGCGCTCTTGAGGACCAGCATGACCGCGGGACCGGGGATGAGGACCAGGAGCACGGACAGGGCCGAGAAAGCCACAATCGACGACATGGGCTCATTATCCCCGGCTGGCGGTGGGGGAGGCGCGGTTCGGCGGCGGGAGGGTCGCTGGGATGGCTCCGTTGGCTCTGTTGGCGGGGCTTTGCCGCCTCTTCCGGCGGTGGGGAAGCTGAGGTCCTTGCTGGCCGGTTCGGCTGCTTGGGCCCGGGGTGTGCGGCCTTGGGCTGGGCTTGTGCGGTCGCCGGAATCTTGCGGTGGCTCTCGTCGGGAGGCCTGTTCGTCTGAGTGGGGTCGCTGGGGATGGGCTTGGGTGTGGAACTGGGGGTGTGCGGTTTCGGGTTGGGTTTGTGTGGCCGTTGGACTTTCGTGGGGTGGTGAGTCTGTTCGTCTGAGTGGGTCGCTGGGGATGGGCTTGCGTGTGGAACTCGGGCTGGGCTTGCGCCGTCGCTGGACTCTCTTCGGGCGGCCCGTCCCTCCGGATGGGTTGCTGCGGATCGGCTTGCGTGCGCGCCCGCTCAGGCGGGGGTTTGTGCTCTCGTGGGGCGGCGAGCCTGTCCGTCTGAGCGGGGTTGCTGCGGACGTGCTTGCGTGCATGGCCCCGGGGGCGTGCCCGCCTCGGACCGGGTTTGCGGTGCCGTTGGGTTTCGGGGCGGCGAGCCTGTCCGTCTGAGCGGGGTCGCTGCCGAACGGCCCGCCCTCGAACCCGGAGCCGCCTCGGGCTTGCGTCGCCGTTGCGCTCTCGTGGCGGTGAGCCCGCCCATCTGAGCGGCATCACCGCGGCAGTTGCCCGGAAGTCCGCTCCGGAATGGACGAACGGAGCAGCCGCGGCGACAGGTTTCGGACAAAACACCGGTCGCCGCTGGACCGGCTTCGCGCGGGCTCCCCACACTCGGCCGACAGTGGGTTTCTTTCCCCCGGCCTTCGAGGAGTTCCGATGCGTCGAAGAATCACCCTCAGCCTCACCGGTGCGGCCGTTCTCGCGGCGAGTTTCGCCGCCGTGGCCGCGCCTGCCGCCCAGGCGTCTCCTGGGCTGATCGCTGCCCTGCAACGGGATTTGGGCCTCAGCGCCGGGCAAGCGCAGGCCCGGCTCGGGCAGGAACTTGCCGCGGCCCGGCGGCTGCCCGTCGCTCGGCAGGCGGCTGGCGCGGCGTTCGGCGGGGCCTGGTTCGACCCGGCTCGCGGCAAGCTGGTCGTCGGCGTGACTGACCCGGCCGCGGCCGAGGCGGTGCGCCGGGCCGGGGCGGACACCGTTCCGGCGCGCGTCACCGCTGCGGTGCTGGACGCGGCGAAGACGGCCCTCGACACCGCCGCGAAAGCGAAGCGAGCCCCGTCTTCGGTCAGTGGCTGGCACGCGGATCCCCGTACCGGCAGCGTGGTCGTCACGCTTCAGCCCGGCGCGCACGGTCCGGACGTCGACGCTTTCCTTGCCCGAGCCCGTGAAGCAGGCCCGGTGACCACAACGACTGGCGCCCGGCCGCAGACGTTCTCGGCGGGCACCGTCGGCGGGGATCCCTACTATATCAACGGAAACACCCGCTGCTCCATCGGATTTTCGGTGCACGGCGGGTTCGTCAGCGCCGGGCACTGCGGCAGCAAGGGAAGCTCCGTCGTCGGCTGGGACAACTCGGCGATGGGCACGTTCGCCGGATCTTCCTTCCCTGGCAACGACTATTCCTACATCACCATCGGCAACGGCTGGTGGACCGCCCCGGTCGTGCTCGGCTGGGGCACGGTCAGCGACGTGCTCGTCCGCGGTTCGGCGGTCGCGCCGGCCGGCTCGTCGATCTGCCGTTCCGGCTCGACCTCGCACTGGCACTGCGGCACCGTGCTCGGGCTGAACGAGACGATCAACTACGCCCAAGGCGCGGTTTACCAGGCGACGCACACCAACGCCTGCGCGGAACCCGGCGATTCCGGCGGCTCCTTCGTCACGGGTGACCAAGCCCAGGGCGTCACTTCGGGCGGCTTCGGCAACTGCAGTTCCGGCGGCGAGACCTGGTTCCAGCCGGTGAACGAGATCCTGCAGACCTACGGCCTGTCGCTCGTCACCGCCTGATCCCTCGGACCGCGGTGCGGAGGCCGGCACCGCGGTCCGGCCGGGTCAGCTGCCGGTGGTCGCGAGTTCTTCCGCTGCCGGGGCCGGGGGAGCGGCGGCGGTGCGGGGCCGGTTGCCCAGCACGGCATACGCGGCTCCGACGAGTAGCCCGCCGCCGACGAGGTTTCCCAGTCCGACGAACAGCAGGTTGCGGCCGAACGCGCCGATCGTTGCGCCGGGCACGCCGTCGAGCAGGCCGAGCGAGAAGGTGGTCATGTTGGCGACCACGTGCTCGAATCCGGAGCTGATGAAAGCCAGCAGGCACCAGAAGATCAGCGTCAGCTTTGCGCCGTCCGACTTCGTGCGCGCGGCCATCCACACTGCGAGGCAGACCAGGAAGTTGCACAGCACGCCGCGGAAGAACAGCGCGGTCGCGGATTCCGCGGTCTTCGCCTTGACCAGGCTCGCGAGCAGAGCCGCGCCGGGGCCGGAGTGTCCGGCGGCGCCGCCGATGGAGAGCACCCCGCCTTCGTGCACGAGCCAGGCGAAGACGAGCGAACCGAGCAGGTTGCCCACGAACGACACCACGATCACCGCCGCTGCCGCGCCGACGCCGCGTCGCCGGACGAAAACGCCCTGCACCATGGTCATCATGTTCCCCGTGGACAGTTCCGCGCCGGCGAACACCACCGCGGTCAGCGCGATCCCGAACACCAGGCCCTGCACCGTTTTCGTCCACGGCGAACCCGCCGCGTTGAGGGGGCCGGTCGCGGACAGCAGCAGCACGACCGCCACGCCGATGAACGCGCCGGCGAGCATCGAGCTCACCAGGTAGCGGCCGGGGCGGCGCAGGTCCTCGATCTTTCCGTCGGCGACGTCGGCCTGCAGGTCGAGGGCTTCGGGTACGGGAATCGGCATCGGGCGAGCCTTCCGGGCAGGGGGCAGGTACCCCGGCATTCGATCCCGCGGACTCTGCGCCCCGGTAGCGCCGTGATCAGCATCTGGTGTCCGAGTGCGCACAGCCCGCGGCGGCTGTGGTGAATTGCCCCGTCCGGCGCTCAACGGGACATAGCAGGCATTCGTTCACTCTCCCGACGGCCCGCGCGAGATGCGGGCCGCGACGATTCCGCCCGCGATCAGCAGCACCGCGGCCGCGGCCACCCAGACCCACGGCGGCACGTCGTTCTCGCCGGCCGCCGACGCCGCGGAGGTGGACGGCGGCGGCGCGGGCGACGTCGTAGCAGCCGCGACGCCTTGGCCGGGCTTGGTCAGCGTGAAAAAGTAGGAGCCGGACACCGGATGCCCGTCGGCGGACACGATCCGATAGTCCACAGTGTACTTTCCGGCCGGGCCGAGCGGTTTCACCGGCGCGGAGACCGCGGCTCCGTCGACTTTCGGCGCGGCGGACTCCCAATGCGTCTTTCCGTCCGGGCCGAGCACCGCCAATTCGGTGAATCCGCTGTCCAGGGGTTCGTTGAAGGTGAGCACTATTGCCGCGGGCCCGGTCTCGATCGCGGAATCCTTCGCCGGAACGCTCGATTCCAGAAAGCTGTGCGCCTCGGCCGCGGGCTGCGGGAAAAAGGTCGCGGCGAGGCCGAAAACAATTGCGGCGAGCAGGCGGATTCCACGTCCGATTCGGGGCGGCCGCGGGTGGCGGGCGGGGGAAGTGCTGGAGAGCGATCGCATGAACCCTGCTTCCAGAAGGGAATGAGTGTCGGACCGGGATGGTCTCGATAACTCGTTGTCGGCGGTGCGTCGGACGCGCAACGGCTGCGTTAAATAGTTCTCACCGCCGGGCTCGAGTGCGAGTTCACCGATTGCCCCCGGTTGTTCGGAGAGCAATTTTACGTTGCCGTCATGGCCGCGTCGGCTCTGGAAACGCGCGGTCTGGTGTGGTGCTCACTCGTCGTGCTCCATCCGCCCATCGGGAGGAAATGATTGTGGTGGCTTCAGCCGGGCGTGGACTTCGCCGGGATCACGTCGTCGCGGCCAGTCTGGCGGGCGCGGTGGTGATCGTGGTCGGGTACGCCTCGGGAATCGGGTTGAAAACGACCGTCGCGGGCGGCCCGGCGTCTTCCGAACCGGCCCCGGCGCAGGCCGCGCCCGCGCCGCAGCAGGCTCTGCCCAACGGGGACCTTCCCCCGGCGGGCGCGGTGCAGCCGATGCCGCCCGTGCCGGACGGCGGTCTCCCGCCCGCCGGTCCGCCGCCGCCCGCGGCCGAGACGCCGATGCCGATGCCGGACTCGCCGACCGCGGACCTGCCGATGCCGACCGGGGAAATCCCGCAGCCGTCCGGAAATCCGACTCCGCCCGGCCCGACCGAAACCCCGCCGTCGAGTCCGCCGTCGAGTCCGCCGCCGGCCGAGGCTCCGGCCTGCCGGCCCGGCGCGGTCCAGCCGGTGCTGGACACGGTCGGCGGATTGCCGCTCGTCGGCGGCCTCGCGTCCGGGGCCGGGCTGACCGGTCCGGACGGGATCCTCGCCGCCCTCCTCGGTTCGTGTCCGGCGCCGGCGAGCCCGGTGCCGGGAATCCCGGCTCCGTCGAGCGGGGGCTGAACCGGTGGATCTCGGCTCCGCGAAATTCTGGTATGTCGCCGCCCGGTGCGCGGACTACGCCGGGCTCGCCCTGTTCGTCGGCGGACTGTTCTTCCTCGCGCTGCTGTGGCCGGCCGGGGCGGATTCCCGTCGCGCCCGCGGCGTGCTCGGGACCGGCTGGGTGCTCGGGTTCGCCGGGACGGCGGCCGGACTCGGGCTGCAGGGGGCGTGGGTGGCGCAGCGGTCCCCGGCGGACCTGTTCGACCCGGCCCTGCTCGGCCAGGTGCTCGACAGCCAGTTCGGCCGGATCTGGTTCGCCAAGGCGCTGCTGTGGGTGCTCGGCGGAGTGGTCCTGGCCGACGTGCTGCAGCGCGGCGAACGGGCCGCGCGGTCGGCGGGATGGCGGGTCGGCGCGGGCGTGGTCGCCGCGGGACTGCTGCGCACGACCGGCCTGACCGGGCATTCCGCGGAGAGCGCGCGTCCACTGCTGAGCCAGCTGGCGGATTTCGGGCACCTGGCGGGCGTCTGCGCGTGGGTCGGCGGGCTGGCGATGCTGCTGTTCGGCGTGCTGTCCCGGCGCGATCCCGGCGAACTCGCCTCCGTCGTCCCGCGCTATTCGAAGCTCGCCCTGGTTTCGGTCCTGGTCGTGATCGGCGCGGGCGTGCTGCTCGCCGCGGGGACGCTCGGCGACCCGGGGCGGCTGTTCACCTCCGGCTACGGCCGGATCCTGCTGACGAAACTCGCGGCGCTCGCGGTGGTCCTGCTCTTCGCGCAGGCGAGCAAAAGCTGGGTCGCGCGGCGGCTCGACTTCGCCGTGGTGCTGCGCGGCGACGCCGGCGCGGTTCGTCCTTTCGTCTATTCCGTCGCCGCGGAAGCCACGCTCGTCGTCGTGGTGCTGTTCGCGGCGAGCCTCCTCGTCACCGCCAGTCCCGGCCGGTGAACGCTCCACCCTGGAAAGGAATCTCCTTGATGGACAACCCGGAACCCACCCCCGCCGCTCCCGGAACGCGGCCGGACGCCCCGCCCGCGGCGGGTCGCCGGCGCCGGTGGCCGATCGCGGTCGCGGTCGTCGCGCTGGCGTTCGCCCTGGTCAGCCTGACGACGTTGCGCACGGGGCAGCAGCCGGCTCCGGCCGCCGCGCCGAGCACGGCCCAGGTCGATCTCGCCGCGCTGGCGAAGCAGAGCCCGCTCGCCGTTCCGCTGTACCAAGGACTCGCGCAGCAGCAGGGCGGTGCGGCGGCGGCTCCCGCCGCGGCCGGCTCGGCCAAATCGGTCGACATGCGCGGATACAAGTTCTCGCCGGCCAGCCTGACGATCGCCGCGGGCGACACGGTGACGTGGACCAACCACGACACCGCGCCGCACAACGTCGTCGTCACCGACGGGCCGGAGAAGTTCACCTCGCCGACTCTGCAGACCGGCGGCACCTTCTCCCACACCTTCGCCAAGGCGGGCACTTACTCCTACTACTGCTCGATCCACCCCGACATGAAGGCGACCGTGACCGTGCAGGGCGCGGCACCGCCGTCTTCGCCGACCGCGCCGCCGTCGTCGTCCTCGACCCCGACCGCGCCGTCCAGCCCGACGCATTCGATGCCGATGCCCACCGACGCTCCGCCGGGAACCTGCGTGCCCAAGGCGGTTCTGCAGCCGATTCTCGACCACGTCAAGGCCGCGCACCTGGAGGAGTCGCCGGGGCAGCAGGTGACTGATCTGCTGAATCTGGACCAGTACATCAAGACCCACACCGTGTGGCTGGAAAGCGTGCTCAAGCCGGTGCTCGACGGTTCAGCCGACAAGGTCGTCACCGACACGCTCGCGCCGATCATCGCGCACATCAAGTCCGCGCATCTCGAGGAGTCGCCGGGGCAGCAGGTCACCGATCTGCTGAATCTGGACCAGTACATCAAAACGCACACCGTCTGGCTGGAGAACGTCCTGACGCCGCTGCTGAACCAGGCGTCCTGCTGACCGCCGGTCCGGGGCGGGCGCCGTGCTCGCCCCGGACCACCCTCGACCCCGGAGGCTTTCGTGCCCACTGACACCCGGTTCCTGCCCGCAGCGGGCAGCCTCGACGCGGAGCCCGGCGTCCACCGGCTCCGGCCCGACCGGCGCGTGCTGGAGCTGACGCTGCGGCTGCTCGGAATTCCCTTGCTGCGCGGCCGATTGACCGTACGCCGAGCCGAATTCGTCCCCGGCTCTCTCACCGCCGAAATCGACGGCGGCTCGTTCCGGACCCGCGTGCCTTTGCTGTCCGCGATGGTCACCCGGGAACTGGGCACGGTGTGGTTCACCGGAGAGGAGAGCGCCGAACAGCCGTCGGCCGAATTCGCCGGACGGCTGGACTTCGGCGATTCGACCCGTGATCTCGTCCTCGGCGGCGAACTTCGCGCAGCCGGGGAAGGACGCGTCATCCTTTGGCTGCGCGGGACGTTGCCGCCGCCTCGCCGTCCTCTTCGGACAGTCAGCTGGCTCGTGCGGCTTCTCGCGCGACGGCCGATCCACCTCGAATTCGCCGGGGAGTTCGTGCGGTGAAAAGGTTTTTCGCTCTCTTGGCCGTCGCGGTTCTGTGCACGCTCGCCGCGCCCGTTACGCCACCTGCAGCCGCGGCTTCGCAGACGGTGATGATGCAGGATTACGCTTATGCGCCCGCGTCGCTGACCGTGCGCGTCGGCGACACCGTCACCTGGATCCAGCACGACACCGCACCGCACGACGTGGTCACCACGAGCGCGCCGGTCGCGTTCCGCAGCCCGCAGCTTTCGCAGGGGCAGAGCTGGAATTACACGTTCCGGACTCCAGGTACCTATTCCTATTACTGCTCCGTGCATCCGGACATGCGGGCACAGGTCATCGTCCAACCCGCGCCCGCCGCGCCGCCGCCACCGCCGGTAACGCGTTCGTCCGCTGCCGCACCTGTGTCCCGGCCCGCGGCCGCTCCGAGCCGTACGGCCGCGGTGGCGCCGCCGGTGGCCTCCGCGCCGCCGTCATCGTCGTCCACAGTGGCCAGTCCGGTCGCGCCGAGCCAGCCGGCGGTCGCGGCACCGCCGGTCGCCCAGGCGAGCACGACCACCAGCCTTGACCCGAAACTGCTGGTCGCCGGCCTGGTGACGGCGGTCGCCATTGGCTGCCTGCTGCTGTTGACCTCCCGGAAAGCTTGAGGCACCGGTGGGGCGGGCTGGGGAAATGCGGACTTTCGTGGGTTCCGGACCACCCGCTCGGGAGATCATCCTGGAACCGTGACTCGGCCTTCCGCGGGCTCGTTCGCGGTCACGCTGGACACCGCGATCGAGGAATCCGGGCTGTCGCTCGACCGGCTTCAGCACCACCTCGCCGCGCGCGGGGTGCGGCTTTCGCGCTCGGCGCTGTCCTACTGGCGGCGCGGCCGGTCGCAACCGGAACGCGAGACGTCGATCGCCGCCGTCGCGCAGCTGGAGGCGGTGCTGAGCCTCGAACCCGGGACGCTGACGTCGCGGCTCGGCCCCAAAGCACCGCGCGGGCGGTGGCTCGGCGAACCCGCCTGCCGGATCGAACGCCGCCGGTTGTGGCCGCAGCTGCGCGCGTTCTCGGCCGAGCTGAAACCGCCGCCGGACGGGCAGCTGTCGTTCTGGTCGATCCACGACCGCATGGTGCTCGACGAGAACGGCGGCGAGCGCGCGCTGCAGGTCCGGATGGTCGCCGAGGCCGCCGTCGACGGCGTGGACCGGCTGATGACCTACTACCAGGCCGACTCGTTCCTGACCGCCGACCCGGTCTACCGCTACGTGCGCGCGGCGCGGGCCGCCCGGGTCTGCGTCGACCGGGAAACCGGCATGTTCGCGGGCGAACTGCGGCTGGAACACGCCCTGGAGCTGGGCGAGGTGACGGTCGTGGAGTACGAGGTCCGGTTCCCGCCGGGTCCGCCGATCGACCACTACCACCGCCGGTTCACCCGTCCCGTCGCGGAATACGTCTGCCAGGTGAGCTTCGGCCCGCGGGTGCCGAGCCGGGTCCGGTCCTTCGAACAGCGCGGCCTCGGCGGTCCCGAACATCCGGGCAAGCCGCTGTCCGCCGGCGCCGCGCACACGACGACCTTGGCGCTGCGCGACGTCCGTCCCGGCATCTACGGCACCGGATGGCATTGGGGAGAAGCGCCGGCAGCGCCAATTCTGTGAACACCCCGCGTCCGACCAGGGAAGACGAGCCGCGGCGGACCAGTCGTCCACAAAGGTCTGGTCCGGACCTGATCGGCGACTTACCGTCACGACGCACTCACTCCCCGAACAGGAAGGCCCTCCCCATGCGCCGACCCTCCCGCGCCGTTCTCGCCCTCGCCACCGCGGCCGCCTTCGCCGTCGCCGGAACCGGCACCGCGCACGCGACCACCGTCCAGCCGACCTCGATGGCCGCGCACTACGGAACCGTCCCGGCCTCGTCGGCGGCGGGCACCATCGGCGACATCTACCCCTCGAAGTGGCGCGACGTCCCGCAGGACTCCGTCGTGGACGACTGGAACATGTACAACCGCGAGTGCGTCTCGTGGGCGGCCTTCAACATCGCCCGCCACGGCGAAAGCGCGAACAACTACGGCGACGCGAAGTACTGGGACGACAACGCCCGCAACCACGGCTACCGCGTCGACAACACCCCGACCGAGGGCTCGATCGCCCAGACCGACAACGGCACGTACGGGCACGTCGCGATCGTCGACAGTGTGCACAACGGGACCGTGACCGTCGAGGACTACAACTGGACCGGCGACGGGCACTACCTCGTCCACGACGTCAGCGCCTCGTCGTTCCGCTACATCCACTTCTACAACTGATCCCGGAGCCCGTCATGTGTTCGTTCAGCCGGAGATCCCTCCTGGCGGCGGCGATCACGGCGGCGGTCGCCGGCGCGCTGGCACCGGAAGCGGCCGCGGCGGCTCCGTCCGGCACCGCGCGCGACTACGAAAAGAACGGGCCGCACCAGCCTGCGAAGGCCGCCGGCGACGGCGCGCACACCCTCTATCACCCCGCGGACCTCGCCTCCAGCGCCGTCCGGCATCCGGTGCTGATCTGGGGCAACGGAACCGGGGCCACCGTCGACCAGTACGAAGCCCTGTTCGCCCATCTCGCCGGCTGGGGTTACGTCGTCGCCGCGGCGAACACCGGGCAATCCGGCTCCGGTGAGGAGATGCTCGACGGGGCGAGGTACCTGATCGCCGAAAACGCCCGCCAGGGCAGCGTTTTCCACGGCCGGATCGACACCGGGCAGATCGCCGCCGCAGGCCACTCCCAGGGCGGCGGCGGAGCCCTCGCGGCCGGTGCCGACCCGCTGGTCAAAACGACAATCCCGATCATGCCGGGTCCGCAGGGCACGGTGAGCGCGTTGCACGGTCCGGCGTTCTTCGTGTCCGGACAGGCGGACGTGATCGTCCCGGCGCCGTATGTCCGGGCGCGGTTCGCCGCGTGCGACCAGGTGCCGGCCGTTTACGGACAGCTGCGCGGGGCCACGCATTTCCTGCAGGGCGACACGCGGTACCGGCTGATCGGCGCGATCACTGCTTGGCTGCAGTACCACCTGGCTGGTGACCAGGCGGCGAAGAGCGTGTTCTACGGTCCTCGCCCCGATCTGGGGCAGGACACCGCGGCTTGGTCGGATTTCGCGCGCAACAGCCGAGCCGAGGAGGTGCGGGCGGTGTTGAGCGGTTAAGCGGAGGTCGCGAGATCGTGGCTCGGTTCGGAAGCGGTGCCGTCCAGCGCGGCACCGCTTCCGCGGGCTTCAGCCCAGTTCTTGGGCGAGCCCGACCACGATGTTCTCCGGCCCCCGGACGTAACAAAGCAGATAGACGTCCTCGAACCGCACCACCTCGTCCACCAGCTCGGCGCCCTGGGCGCGCAGCCGGGAGAGGGTGTCTTCGAGGTCGTCGACCGCGAACATCATCCGGCGGAGGCCGAGCGTGTTCGCCGGGGCGTTCCACGGTTGAGGGGCGAGCGCCTTCGGCTGGTGGAATTTCGCCAGTTCGACGCGGCCGGGGCCGTCGGGGACGCGCAGCATGGCGATGTCCTGCCGGATGTCCTTCAGGCCGACCACCCGTTCCGCGCCGGGCCAGTCGAGCGGGCCCTTGCCTTCCAGCTCCAGGCCCAGTTCCACGAAGAACGCGATGACCGCGTCGAGATCCTCGACGACGATGAGGACGTTGTCCATCCGCTTGACCGCCATCGGGCCACCCTAACCGCGGCCGTCCCCGTGCGCTGCGGTTTCAGAAGCCTTAGCGGTGCTATTCTTAGGGCAAAGTTATTCACGGGGGTGCCGGATGCCGAAGCGTACCGAGCCGGACGAGGTCGACGAGATGCTCGCGCAGTGGCGCGCCGAGGCGCCGGAGGTCGACACCTCGCCGCTCGCGGTGTTCGGGCGGCTGCACCGGTCGTTCGACCGGTACCAGCGGCAGCTGACGCGCGTGTTCGCCCGGCACGGGATCACGGTGGCGGACTTCGGGATCCTGGCCGCGCTCCGCCGGGGCGGCGCCCCTTACCGGCGTACGGCGGGCGACCTCGCCGACACGAATCTGCTCACCACCGGCGGCATCACTCAACGCGTCGACAAGCTGGTCCAGGCTGGCCTCGTCCGCCGCGAACGCGACGAGGACGACCGGCGGGTCGTGTTCATCGGCCTCACCGAGGAGGGGCTCGCCGCAACGGACAAGGTGGTGCACGAGCATTTCCCCAACGAAAACCGCATGCTGGCCGGGTTGACCGCGGCGGAACGGGCGCAGCTGGCGAAATTGCTGGGGCGCTTGGAGAGGTCGTTGGACCAGGCCGAATTCGGCGACTGACCTTCGGTCAATCCTCCTCGTTCCGCGGGGGAGCATTCTTCGGGCGGCGGGGATAGCACGCGAGAATGAGGCGTTCCACGTCATCGGTGGGAATATTCCACTCGCGACGGGCGTGCAGCGCGAGGCGGAAGACCGCCAGCCGCACCAGGTTGAGGAGTGCGAGCGCCGCGAGCACGGTCCAGGCGTAGGCGGGCATCACGATTCCCTGGGCTCGTCGGCGAGAAAAGCTGTCATGGGCTCACGGGACGGCGGCCGGACCCGGACGTGACGCGGTTTCGGAGAATTAATTTCCCGGAACCGCGTCATGATCCCGGTTCCGGCAGGTCCTCCGGGCATCCCGACCTCAGGAGGTTTGCGTGCCTGCCGACCGGAGTGACGCCGAATTGATCGCCGCCGTGCGCGCGGGAGAGATCGGCGCGTACGGCAGTCTCTACGAGCGGCATCGCGCGGCGGCCCGCAACCTGGCTCGTCAGCTCGCCAAGTCGGAGAGCGAGGCCGACGATTTCGTCGCCGAGGCGTTCGCGAAGCTGCTCGACTCCCTGCGCGCGGGCAAGGGGCCCGACTCGGCTTTCCGTCCGTATCTGCTGACGACGCTGCGGCACGTCGCCTACGACGTGACCCGGGGGCATCGCGGCGTCCACCTCGCCGAAGACTTGGCCGAACCGATCGGCAAGGACGCACCGGCGCTGGCGGTGCCGTTCACCGACACCGCGGTCGCCGGGCTGGACCGGATGCTGGCAGCGAAGGCGTTCGCGCGGCTGCCCGAACGCTGGCAGGCCGTGCTCTGGCACACCGAGGTTGAGCAACGGAGCCCTGCCGAGGTCGCGCCGTTGCTCGGCTTGAGCCCGAACGGCGTCTCGGCGCTCGCCTGCCGCGCCCGCGAGGGGCTCCGGCAGGCATTTCTGCAGGTACATGTGTCGGAGAACCAGGCTGGCGCCTGTCTGGAAACTGCCGAACGGCTCGGTGCGTGGACTCGAGCCGGACTGTCCAAGCGGGAGCGGGCCCAGGTCGAGAACCACCTCGACAAATGCGAGCGGTGCCGCCTGCTCGCCGCCGAACTCGCCGATGTCAACGGAGCGCTGCGGGCGATCGTCGCCTCGACGGTCCTGGGCGTCTCGGCGTTCGGCTCCCTCGCGACCGTCGGTGCCGCGAAGGCCGGTGCCACCGCGGGCGCCGCCGCTCGGGCCGCCGCTCCAGGCCGTCGTCGGGTCTGGGCCGTCGTGTCCGGTGCTGCTCTCGTCGTGGCGGTCATCGTCGCCCTCATCGCAGGCGGTGCGCGACAACGCCGGGAAGGCGCGCCGCTCCGCCCGCACGCCACAGTCTGTATCGTCAGCATGACGAAGGGCATCACCTACTGCGAGTAGCCCAGGGGATCGGCTCCTCCGCCAGACCCAGATACAGGCTCTTCTGCCGCTGGTAACTGCGGATCGCGGTGCGGCCCTTGTCGGTGCCGAGGCCGCTTTCCTTGGTGCCGCTGAACGGCGTCGAGATGCTGAACTGCTTGTACGTGTTGATCCACACCGTCCCGGCCTCGATGCGGCGCGCCAGGCGGAGCGCGCGGCGGTAGTCGGCGGTCCAGATGCCGCATGCCAGGCCGTAGACGGTCGCGTTCGCTTGGGCGACCAGGTCTTCCTCGTCGTCGTACGGCAGCAGGACGCCGACCGGGCCGAAGATTTCCTCCTGGCACGTCTTCGCGTCCGGCGCGAGGCCGTCCAGCAGGGTCGGCAGGTAGTACGCGCCGCGCGCCAAGCGTTCCTCGGCAGGGATTTGCCCGCCGCAGCGGACGACCGCGCCTTCCTCGCGGGCGCGGTCGACCATCGCGGCCACTTTGTCGCGGTGTGCGAACGTGGCCAGCGGCCCGACCTGGGTGGCCGGATCGGTGCCCGGGCCGAGGCGCAGGGCGGAAGCGGCGGCGATCAGGCGGGAAGCCCATGCGTCGTACTGCTTGCGCGGCAAGAAAATTCTCGATCCGGCGATGCAGCTCTGACCGGTCGACGAGAAGATTCCGTACAGGATTCCGGCGACAGTCTCCTCGACGTCCGCGTCCTCGCAGACGATCGTCGGGGATTTGCCGCCCAGTTCCATGGTGACCGGGATGATCCGGTCCGCGGCGATCCGGCCCAGCACGCGTCCGGTGGCGGTGCCGCCGGTGAAGGCGAGCTTGCCCACCAGCGGGTGGCGGGCGATGGCGTCGCCGACGATCGAACCCGGGCCGGGCAGAACGGAAAGCAGTGCGGGCGGGACGCCGGCGTCGTGTGCGAGCCGGGCCAGTGCCAGCGAAACCAGGGGAGTGGCTTCGGCCGGTTTGAGCAGGACGGCGTTCCCGGCGGCCAGCGCGGGGGCGATTTTCTGGGCGTCGCTGGCGATCGGCGAGTTCCACGGCGTGATCGCGCCGACGACGCCGATCGGTTCGTGCACGCTCATCGTCAGGTGCGCGCCGCGGCTCGGCGGGAGTTCGCCTTCGAGGGTTTCGAGTGCGGCTGCGTAGTAACGGAAGGTGCCGGCTGCGCTCGCGACGAGTGCGCGGGTTTCGCCGAGCGCCTTGCCGGTGTTGCGGGTTTGCAGCAGGGCGAGTTGCTCGGCGTGGTCCTCGATCGCGTCGGCGACGCGGGTCAGCAGGCGGGCGCGCTGGTGCGGCAGCAGGTCCCGCCACGCGGGGTCCGCGGCGGCCGCGGCACCGGCTCGGGCGGCGGCGTCGACCTGGGCGGAGTCGGCGGCGTGGATCGAGGCGACCGGCGAGCCGTCGGTGGGATCCACGCACGTGGCCGCGGGACCGCCGCCGCGCTGCCAGTCGCCGCCGACCGGGATTTCGTCGGGCGGGACGGGGAAGGGCTGCATGGCGACGTCCTTTCGGCGCGGGCGAGCTGGGTGCGACCGAGGAAACCTTAGACCTAAGATTTCGTCAAGACCCGGTCCGCCGCGAGAGCGCCGGCGAAGAATTTTAGGCCTGAGGGGTTGTGCGGATCACAGGCCGCGGGGTACAACCCTTATCAGTAAGTCTCTTAGACCTAAGGCATTCGGCGGCGAGCCCGCCGAGGACCACCGGAGGAGTTGCCCCGCGATGACCACCACCGAAAGCAAGCACCAGCACCTCGAGGAGCTCATCGACTCGTGCATCGCGGCCCGCGAGACGCGGTACGAGGACTGGGACACCCTCGGCTTCCAGGCCGCCGCGAAGGGCGACGAGTTCCGCCGCGCGCAGATCCGCTACATCGGCTCCGGCGCGACCGGCAACCACGAGGGCGACTCGCGCCAGCTGCCCTCGGAGCACTTCACCTTCTCCAACATGCGGCTTCCGGTCGGCGCGATCGGCCCGGAGCACACCCACCACGACGTGGAAGAGGCGTTCTTCGTCCTCGAGGGCACGCTGGAGGTGACCGTGCACGACGTCGAGGACGGCACCAAGACCGCCACCCGCGTGCTCGGCTACCGCGACCTGATCCGCGTGCCCGCCGGGGTGCCGCGCAGCCTGCGCAACGCCGGCGACACCGACGCGCTGTTCTGCGTCATCATCGGCGCGCAGAAGCCGCAGCTGCCGACCTACCCGCCCACCTCGCCGATGCACGGCGTCACCCGCTGAGAAGAGACCGCGATGCCGACGATGCTGCGGGTGCACCGGACGACGTGGCTGGCCGAGAAGGTCACGCAGGTGGAACTGCGCGATCCGGACGGAAAGCCGCTGCCCGGCTGGGAGCCGGGAGCGCACCTTTCCCTGCACCTGCCGAACGGGCTGGTGCGCGAGTACTCCCTCTGCGGCGACCCGGCCGACCGGTACGGCTGGACGGTCGCGGTGCTGCGGGAGGAATCCTCGCGCGGCGGCAGCGCGTGGGTGCACGAGCGGCTCACGGCGGGGAGCTTGATTCCCGTCGAGGGCCCGCGCAACACCTTCGAACTGCACGACGCTCCGGAGCACCTGCTCGTCGCCGGCGGCATCGGCGTGACCCCGATCCTCGCGATGGCCCGGAAACTCGCCGGCGGCTCCGCGCCGTGGTCCATGCTCTACTGTGGACGGTCGCGCGGCGGGATGGCTTTCCTGGACGAGCTTTCCGGCCTCGCCGGGGACCGGCTGGAAGTGCACGCCGACGACGAGCACGGCGGTCCGCCCGAGCTGGCCGCGAGGCTGGCCGGGCTCGCGCCGGGCACGGTCGTGCACTGCTGCGGTCCCGAACCGCTCATCCGTGCGGTCGAAGCGGCTTTGCCGGAAACGGCGACCCTGCGCGTCGAACGCTTCCGGGCCCCCGAAGCCCCGGCGGCCCAGCCGGGCACGGGATTCGACGTCGTGTGCGCCGGTTCCGGGACCCGGGTCTCGGTGGCCGCCGACGAGTCCATTGTGGACGCACTCGGCCGCACCGGGATCGCCGTGCCGACCTCGTGCCGCGAGGGCGTGTGCGGAACCTGTGAAACGAAGGTGCTCTCCGGCGAACCGGACCACCGCGATTTCGTGCTCGACGACGACGAGAAGGCGACCTCTCAGACCATGATGCTCTGCGTGTCGCGGTGCCGGTCCGCCGAACTCGTGCTCGATTTGTAGAAGAACCGATCCTGAGGAGCCGGCCATGGCCGGACACACCCACCGGCAGCTCGCCGTGCTGCGCGCCGCCGCCGCGGGGCACGTGGAAATGACGTGCAGCCGCGAACCGCACCTTTACGTCGACGGCCTCGCCTGCTGCGACCCGACGCTCGGGCACCAGCTGGCCGGGCTGCTCGCCCCCGAACCGGCCGCCCCGCGCGGACCGGGGCTGCGGGTGCCCGCGGTGCTCACCGCCGCCGGGCAGGCCGTGCTCGCTGCTTAACGGCTCGTGAGTGGCAATCCCGGTTAGAACCGGCATCGCCACTCACGAGGCCCGACCACCACGAACCGAAGGGAACGCCCGATGCCGCTGCAGCTGCGGCCGGTGCAGAGCCGCACCGCCCCGCCAACGAGCTACGAGAACGCGCTGGCCGACGAGCTGGAAGCCGTCTACGGCCGGGGCGTGCACGACCTGCCCGGCGTGGTCTCCGCGCTCAACGCGGGCGGCCTGCGCCCGGCCGACGGCTCCGACTGGACCGAAGAGACCTTCACCGCCGAACTGGCGCGGCTGGCCGGGGAGGCGTGATGGCGACCAAGACCGCCGAAGAGCTGCTGGCGCTGGGGTTGCGCGACCGCTGGTACCCGCTGTGCCCGTCCAGCGCGGTGAACCGCGGCGAGCTGACCCGCATCGAACGGGCCGGGGAGCAACTGCTGCTCTGGCGCGACTCCGCCGGGGTCGTGCACGTTCAGGAAGACCGCTGTCCGCACCGCGGCGCGCGGCTTTCGCTCGGCGTGCACATGGGCGACCGGGTCGCCTGCAACTACCACGGGGTGCAGGTGGACGGCGACGGCGTCGTCGTGTCGGTGCCCGGCAGCCCGGGGTGCGCGCTGGAAGGCCGTCGCGCGCTGCGGACGTTCCCGGCGGAGGAGCACGCCGGTGCCGTGTTCGCCTGGTTCGGCTTGGACGAGGCCGCCGAGCCGAAGCCGTTGCGGGTGCCGGACCCGATCGCGGGCGGCGAATGGGACAACTTTCTCTGCTACGTCGAATGGGACGCGCCCTACGGCTACTCCCTGGACAACCTGCTCGACCCGATGCACGGCGCGTTCCTGCACCGCAACAGCCACACCATGTTCGGCGGCAAGCGCGAAGCCGTCTTCCAGATCCGCGCGATCGACGACGGGTTCGTCTTCGAGAAGACCGACCAGCGCGGCGTGAACTTCGACTGGGTGCAGCTCACCGACGCCGGCGCGCAGTGGGTCACGCTCGACATCCCGTATCCGGACACCGCCGGTCCGGGCGGCGCGTTCACCATCGTGGCGGCGCTGTGCGCGATCAACGAAACCCAGCACGCGGCCTTCTTCTGGCGCTGCCGCAAGGTTTCCGGCTGGGAACGCGACAGCTGGCGCGTGCTCTACCGCAACCGGCTCGAGGCCCGGCACTGGGCGGTGCTGGAACAGGACCGCGAGATGGCCGAGGCGATGCCGCTCGACGCGTGGGACCGGGAAAACCTGTACCAGCACGACATCGCGCTCGTCCGGATGCGCCGGCTGCTGCGGTCGGAAGCCCGCCGCCAGGCCGCCGCGCTCGCCGCTCCCGCCGCCGCGCCGGCTCCGGCCGCGCCCGTGCCCGCCCCCACCCGCTGAAGCCCCAGGAGGCCTCATGTCCGCCGAACCCATCGCGCGGCTCCGCGCCCTGCGCGCGGTGACGCTGCGTTCGACGCAGTGCGCCGATTCCGGCGAGTTCTACCGCGAAGTCTGGGGGCTGCAGCAGGTCGAAGCCGACCGCGGCGCCGTGTGGCTGCGCGGTTCCGGCGACGAGCACCACGTGCTCCAGCTCGAACAGGCCGACCAGAACGCGCTCGGCAAGATCGCGTTCGCCGTCGCGACCCCGCGCGAGGTCGACGCGGCCGCCGCCCGGCTGGCCGCGCACGGCGTTCCGCTCGTCACCGAACCCGGCAAGCTCGACCAGGTCGGCGGCGGGTACGGCCTGCGCTTCGCCGACCCGGAAGGCCGTCTGGTGGAACTGTCCGCCGAGGTCGACGCGGTCGTCCCGGGCGATCCGGACGGCCGCGCCGCGGTGCCGCGGAAACTGGCGCACGTCGTGCTCAACACGGTCGACATCGACGCGGCCTGCGAGTTCTACACCCGGGTGCTGGGCATGCGGATCTCCGACTGGTCCGAGCACCAGATGGCGTTCCTGCGCTGCAACGCCGACCACCACGTGATCGCGTTCAACCAGGCCGAATTCGCGTCGGTGAACCACATCGCGTACGAGATGAACTCGATCGACCACTTCATGCGCGGCATCGGACGGCTCAAGCACAACGGCGTCACGCCGCTGTGGGGCCCCGGCCGGCACGGCCCGGGCAGCAACACGTTCAGCTACTTCGCCGACCCGGCCGGGCTCGTCTGCGAGTACACCTCCGAGGTCGCGCAGGTCGAGGAGGACGCGTGGCTGTGCCGGGTGTGGCGGCGCACGCCGGAGCTGTCCGACCTGTGGGGCACCGCGGGCCCGCCGTCGAAGGACGTCCGCTCGCACATGCGCGGCGTGCCGGACCCCGGCTACTCGGCGTGGTGGCAGTCGTGAAGATAGGAGTGCTGGGCGCGGGGTCGATCGGTTCCGTCGTCGCGGAAGCGCTGCGCGACGGGCGGGTGCCGGGCGCGGAGCTGGCCGGGGTTGTCGATCCGGCGCTTTCCTCGGCGGGACTGCCGATGTGCGCGTTGCCGGAGCTGCTGTCCGCTTCGGACCTGGTGGTCGAGGCGGCCGGGCAGCGGGCGCTGGCGGACGCCGGTCCGCAGGTGCTGTCGGCGGGATGCGATCTGCTGGTGGTCTCGGTCGGCGCGCTGGCGGCGGACGGGCTGCTGGACAAGCTGCTCGCGGCCGGGCCGGGCGCGGTCCATTTGTCGACCGGCGCGATCGGCGGGCTGGACCTGCTGCGCTCGGCGGCGCTGCTCGGGCCGTTCGAGCGGGTGGTCATCGAGACGACGAAGAAGGCGTCTTCGCTGGTGCAGCCGTGGATGTCGCCTGCGGAAGCAGAGGAATTGCGACAAGCGACTGAGCCGGTCGAGCTGCGGCGCGGGCCCGCGCGGGAGATCACCGCGGCGTTCCCGAAGTCGGCGAACGTGGCCGCGTCGGTGGCGTTGGCGGTGCGGGATTGGGACGTCGTGGAGGCGGCGGTGATCGCTGATCCGGCCGCGCCGTTGACTTCGCACGTGATCACCGCGGCCGGTCCGGCGGGGGAGTACCGGTTCGAGATCCGGAATCAGCCGTCGCCGCAGACGCCGACGTCGAGCCAGGTCGTGCCGTACGCGGTGCTTTCCGCACTGGAAGCGTTGGCGGCACCGAGGGCGGTGTTCCGGTGATCTCCACAGTGGACGGTGTGCGGGTGCGGATCGCCGGGGACGGCAGTCCGGTGTTGTTGCTGCACGGCATCGGCGGTTCGAGTGCGTCGTTCGACGCGCAGCTGGCTGGGCTGGCGCCGAAACACCGCGTGCTCGCCTGGGACGCACCTGGTTACGGCGGTTCGGCCGATCCGGAGAAGCCGCTGGGGATGGCCGGATACGCGGCGCTCGTCGGCCGTCTGCTGACCTCGTTGGACGCAGCGCCCGCGCATCTCGTGGGCGTGTCGTGGGGCGGCGTGATCGCGACGCGGGTCGCGCTCGACTACCCGGAGGTCGTGCGGTCGCTGGTGCTGGCGGATTCGACTCGCGGTTCCGGCATCGACTCCGAGCGCGCCGCGGTGATGCGGTCCCGGCCGAGCGAGCTGAACCGGGTGGGTGCGGCCGAGTTCGCTCGCCGTCGCGCGCCTCGGCTGCTCGCCCCTGGCGCGGATCCTGCGGTGGCGCAACGGGTCGAGGCCATCATGGCGGGCATTCGGCTGCCCGGGTACACGTCCGCCGCGGAGTCGATGGCCGAGACGGACCACGGTCCGCGGTTGTCGCGGATTTCCGTCCCCACGCTCGTTCTTGTCGGCGAGCACGACCAGGTGACCGGCGTCGGCGAGGCCCGGCGGCTCGCCGCGTCGATTCCGGGCGCCCGGCTGGAAGTGCTGCCCGGCGGGCACGCGGCGAATCAGGAGTCGCCGCGCCGGTTTTCCGCCGAGGTGCTGGACTTTCTGTCCGAAGTGGACTCGGTGGTGGCGCGATGAAGGACCGGCTGTATGTGGTCACCGGCGCGGGTCGCGGTCTCGGCTGGGCGATCGCCCGCGAAATCGGCAGGCAAGGCGGTCGCGTCGTGGTCGCCGAACGGTCTCCGGACCGCGCGGCGGACGGCGTCGCCCGGTTGCACGCGGAAGGCGTTGCGGCATATCGGATCGACACCGATGTAGCGGATCCGGAATCTGTCGCGGCCCTGGCGGACGCGGTCGCGAAGCTCGGCCCGTTGCACGGCTTGGTGAACAACGCGGCCATGGCGGACGGTGTGGGCGGCAAGCATTTCGCGGAGCTGGACGTCGAAGCGTGGGACACGTTGATGACCGTCAACGCACGCGGCCCCTGGCTCGTCTCCCGCGCGCTGTATCCGCAGCTCGCGCAGACCGGCGGACGCATCGTGAATCTCGCGTCGGACGCCGCGCTGTACGGCTCGCCGCGACTGGTCCAGTACGTGGCGTCCAAGGGCGCGGTGATCGCGATGACCCGGGCGATGGCGCGCGACGGCGGCCCGGACGGCGTGACCGTCAACGCGGTCGCGCCCGGACTGACCGAGGTCGAGGCCACCGCGGGCATTCCGCGGGAGCGGCATGAGCTGTACGCGCTGAACCGCGCGCTGACCCGGCCGCAGCAGCCGGAGGACGTCGTCGGTTCGGTGGCGTTCCTGCTGTCCGACGCGGCCTCCTACATCACCGGCCAGACCCTCGTGGTCGACGGCGGATTCGTCTGCAGCTGAAGGGAAAACCCGTGGATTTGGGATTGAAGGGCGCGGCGGTGCTCGTGACCGGGGCCAGCTCCGGCGTCGGGCTCGCGACCGCGGCCGCGCTGCTGGCCGAAGGCGCGCACGTCGCCGCCTGCGCCCGCGACGGCGTCCGGCTGGAGAAGGCCCTCGCCGATCTGCCCCGTGCCGAGGGAGCCCGGCTGTACACCGCGTCCTGCGACGTGCTCGACCAGCAGCAGGTGGAAACGTTCGTCGCCGACGCCGCCCGCGAGCTGGGCGGACTGACCGGGGTCGTCAACAACGCGGGCCGCTCGCTGATGGCGCGGCTCGCCGAGACCACCGACGACCAGTGGCGCGACGAACTGCACCTCAAGATCTTTTCGGTGCTGCACGTCGTCCGGGCCGCCCTGCCGTGGTTGCGCGCGGCTTCGAATCCGGCTGTGGTGAACGTGAACGCGATCCTCGCCCGCCAGCCCGAACCCCGGTTGGCAGCCACTTCGGCGGCAAGGGCAGCGTTGCTCAATCTCTCCACGACGTTGGCGACCGAATTGGCCGAGGACGGCGTGCGAGTCAACTCGGTCTGCCTCGGGCTGGTCGACACCGGACAGTGGCGGCGCCGGTACGAGGCTTCCGGCAGCGAGTTGTCCTTTGCGGACTGGTCGGCGGAGCTGGCCGCCGACCGAGGAATCCCGTTAGGACGGCTCGGCACCGCGGAAGAGGTCGCTTTCCCCATCGTCACGCTGCTTTCGCCGCGTGCCTCCTACGTGACCGGCGCGACGATCGACGTCGGCGGCGGCATTGCTCGTTACGTCTAGAAGGGACGGACCCATGAATCACGGTCACGGAGGCGAGCTGCTCGTTCGCCTGCTGTCCGAAGCCGGAGTGGACACCGCCTTCGGCGTGGTGAGTGTGCACAACCTGCCGCTGGTGGAAGCGGTTTCGCAGCACCTGCGGTTCGTGCCGGTGCGGCACGAGGCCGCCGCGGTGAACGCCGCCGACGGGTTCGCGCGGGCCAGCGGCGGCCTCGGCGTCGCGATCACCAGCACCGGCACCGGCGCGGGCAACGCGGCCGGCGCGCTGGTCGAGGCCCTCACGGCGGGCAGCCGCGTGCTGCACGTGACCGGGCAGATCGACTCCGAATTCCTCGGCAGCGGCCGCGGCGTCATTCACGAGACGCGGGACCAGATCGGCATGCTGACCGCGATTTCCCAGCACGCGGCCACGATCACGTCGGTGGAGACCGCCGAGGAAACGTTGCGCGTGGCGATCCGGCAAGCGCTGTCGGTGCCGAGCGGTCCGGCAAGCGTCGAATGGCCGATCGATCTGCAGTACTCGCGGCACGAGTTCCGTCCCGGCTCGCTGGAACCGACGCCGATCCCGCCGCCCGACCCCGCGATGCTCGCGCAAGCCGCCGAATTGCTGGCTGCCGCACGCCGTCCGGTGTTCTGGCTCGGCGGGGGAGCGACCGGCGCCCGCGACGAGGTGCGCGCCCTCGCGGAACGGCTCGGCGCGGCGGTGTTCACCAGCAACTCCGGCCGGGGCACGGTGCCGGAGAACCACGAACTGGTCGTCGGGAACTTCGCCGCCCACGAGTCGGCAGCCGCGCTGCTCGCCGACGCCGACCTGCTCGTCTCGGTCGGCACGCACTTCCGCTCCAACGAAACCAAGCACTACCACCTGAAACTGCCCGACCGGCACCTGCAGATCGACGTTGCCGCCGATGCGCTGGGCCGCGTCTACCCGGCCACTGTCGGAGTGCAAGGCGACGCCGCAACCGTCCTCGCCAGTCTGTCCACTGTGGAATCCAGCGCCGAAGCTGGCTGGCGCGACCGCGTGGTCGAGACCCGGAAAGCGGTGCGGGACAAGCTGAACGAGGCGATCGGCCCGTACGCGGAGATCTGCGCCGCGCTGCGCGACGGTCTCCCGGTCGAATCCGTGATCGCCCGCGACGTCACCATCCCGTCCAGCCAGTGGGGAAACCGGCTGCTGGACATCCACGACCCGCGCACCAACGTGTTCCCGGTCGGCGGCGGCATCGGCCAGGGCCTGGCCACCGGCATCGGGGCCGCGCTCGCGACACCGGACGCGCCCACCGTGGTCATGGTCGGCGACGGCGGTCTCGCGGTGCACCTGGGCGAACTGTGCACGCTGGCGCAGGAACGGCCGTGGCTCGCGCTGGTCGTGTTCAACGACGGCGGCTACGGCGTGCTGCGCAACATGCAAGACCACCACCGCGGACAGCGCGCCGGCGTCGATCTGTACACACCGGACTTCGCGCGCATGGCGCAATCGCTGGACCTGCCGCACGCGCTGGTGTCGAAGCCGGGCCAGTTCGCCAACGCGCTGGCGAAGGCGGTGGCCCAGCAGGGGCCGTTCGTCATCGAGGTGGACGTGACCGCCCTGCCCGCGACGCCGCGGCCGTTCGTGCCGCCGGTGCCGGTTCCGGAGAGCTGAGGGAGACCAGACGTGGGAGGCACCATCGAAGCTGCCGAAGTCCACCATCACGGGCACGGACCCGCGAACCGCCGCCGCCGGGTGGTGCGGACGTCCGCGCCGCTGCTGGTGCGGCATCCGCCCGGCCGCGTGCGCGGCGCGGTGCTCGTGCTGCACGGCGCCGCCGGGCTCGACGAACCCGTCGAAAACTGCTGCCGCACGCTCGCGAGCTGCGGATACGTCACCGTCGCGCCGCTGTTCTACTACGAGACCGGCGGCCACACTTTCGGTCCGGACAAAGCGGACGCCGCCTTCGCCGCGCTCGCGCTGTCCGATCTCGAAGCCGACCTCGCCGGCGCGCTCGACTACCTCGGCGCCCGGCTGGGAATTCCGCGGCACCGCGTGGCCGCCGCCGGTTTCGGTTCCGCCGCCCACCTGACCGAACTGGCCGGCGCGGACCTCGCCGCCGCTCTCGGGCCCGAGCCGCCACCGTGGCCCGGTTCGCCCGGATTCGACCCGCATGCGCCCGATCGGCTCGTGCTGCCCTTCGGACCGTCCGCTGTGGACGATCTGGTCCGGTTCCTGGACGCCGCCTGGAGTCCGTGCGGGGAACCCTGAGCGAAGCGGAGTCCCCGCACGGACACCAGCTGCCCACAGCGCAGCCGCGAGTTCCCGGCATCGCGCGCGAAACCCCTTACGATCGACTGCACGCTCCGGCTCCGAGGAGGGCCCATGAGTATCGCCGCCACCCCCGAGGTGACCCAGCGGGACATCGCCGCCCGGCTGGAACGGCTCCCGATGTCGCGCTGGCAGGTCTCGATCCGCCTGATCATCGGCATCGTCACGTTCTTCGAGGCGTTCGACCAGCTGCTGATCGCCTACACGCTTCCGGTCATCGGCCGCGAATGGCACCTGACGACCGCCTCCAGCACCGCGACCCTGACCGTCGGCTCGATCGGCATGCTGCTCGGCGCGCTGGCGTCCGGCTGGGCCGCCGACCGGATCGGCCGCGTCAAGGTGATCACGCTGTGCGTCGCGATCACCGCGTTGTGCAGCCTCGCGATGACGCTGTGCACCGCGCTCCTGCCGTTCCTGATTCTCCGGTTCGTCCAAGGCCTCGCCATCGGCGGTGAAGTGCCGACCGCGGCCGCGTACATCGCGGAGATCAGCCGGGCTCGCCGTCGCGGCCGGTTCGTGCTGATGTACGAGATCGTCTTCCCGGCCGGGCTCGCGGTCGGCGCGCTGGTCGCGGCCTGGGTCATCCCGCACTGGGGCTGGCGGCCGCTGTTCGCGCTGGCCGCCGTTCCCGGTCTCGCCGCGGTGCTGCTGCAGCTGCGGATCCCGGAATCGCCGCGCTGGCTCGCCGCGCACGGGCACACCGAGAAGGCCGAGGCGACGATGGCACTGATCGAGCGCCGGGTCGAGGAATCCCTCGGCCGCCCGCTGCCGCCGCCTGCCGCGGCCACTGCGGCACCGGCGGCCGGGCCCGCGAAGCGCGGTTCGCTGCGCGACCTGTTCGCCGGCCGCTACCGGCGGCGCACGCTGATGGTGTGGACGATCTGGTTCGTCGGCTACCTCGCCAACTACGGCATCACCTCGTGGCTGCCGACGCTGTACAAGGGCTCGTTCCACCTCTCGATCGGCCAAGCGCTCTGGTACAGCACCGCGACGTCGGTCGCCGGTCTCGTCGGCTGCTTGATCGCCGCGCTGGTCGTGGACAAGCTCGGCCGCCGCGTCGTGCTGGCCGCGGGCCTGGGCGGGACGACCGCGATGCTGGTGGTGCTGGGCGCGCTCGGCGCCGGAACCCCGCTGCAGCTGCTGGTGTGGTCGTCGCTCGCGGCGATGTTCAACTTCGCGGTGAACGTCTGCCTGTACCTGTACACGCCGGAGCTGTACCCGACCCGCAGCCGCGCGCTGGGCGTCAGCCTCGGCGGCGTGCTGAACCGGTTCGGCCTGATCCTCGGCCCGATCCTGGTCGGCGCGCTGTACGCCGGCGGCAGCGGTCTCGCGTCGGTGTTCCTCGTGCTCGGCGCGATCTGTCTCGTCGGTGCGCTGGTCGCCGGGTTCTTCGCCGAGGAGACGAAGGGCCGCACGCTCGAAGAGGTTTCGCCGTGACGGACGCGCTGCGCGTGGTCCTGCTCGGCACGGCGGCCGGGCCGTACCCGGCGCCGGGCCGGCAGGGCTGCGCGAACGCGGTGGTGGTCGGCGGCCGCGTGTACCTGGTCGACGCGGGCTACGGGACGCTCGGCAAGTACGTCTCCGCCGGGCTGTCCCTGCGCGATCTCGCCGCCGTGTTCGTGACCCATCTGCATTCCGACCACGTCGCCGAGCTGTTCACGCTCTTCCTGCTCGGCTGGGGCCCGGCCAACCAGGGCGTCGTCGATCCGGTGCCGGTCTACGGACCCGGCCCGGACCCCACCGACCCCGGTCCGCCCGCCGCCGGAACCGAGGGGCTGATCGCGGGCAATCTCGCCGCGTTCGGCCAGGACGTCGCGGTGCGCCAGCGGACCAGCGACCGGCCGCGGCTGGCTGGCCTGATCCGCGCCGCCGACGTCTCGGTAGCGGGGGAAACCGTGGTGCACGAGGACGATCGGGTGCGCGTGACGGCTCGGGCCGTTCCGCATCCGCCGCTGAATCTGGCGCTGGGCTACCGATTCGAGACCGAGCACGGCGTGGTCGCCTTCTCCGGCGACACCGCCCGCAGCGACGCGGTCGGCGAACTGGCCGCCGGCGCCGATTTGCTGGTCCACGAAGCGATGGAGCCCGATTTCTACCGCAGCATCGGCTATTCGCCGCGACTGCTGGACTTCCTCGCCGCCTCGCACACCTCGCCGGCGGACGTCGGCCGGGTCGCCGCGGCGGCCGGGGCCCGGCGGGTCGCGCTGTCGCACCTCGGCCCGGCCGACCCCGCCCGCCTCGACGACGAGGGCTGGCTGCGGCGGGTCCGTCCGCACTACTCCGGCCCGGTCGTCGTGGGCCACGATCTGCTCGATCTCACTGTCTAGAAGGAGCTTTCGCTGTGCCGGAAATCGCCATCGTCGGCGGCGGGATCGGCGGTCTCGCCGCCGCGGTCGCCCTGCGGAAGGCCGGATTCTCCCCGGTCGTGCACGAACAGGCGGCCGGATTCGGCCGCGTCGGCGCGGACATCAACCTGACCCCCAACGCCGTCCGCGCGCTCGACGGACTCGGCGTCGGCGGCGAACTGCGCGAAACCGCCGCGCGGCCGAAGTACCGGATCAGCCGCACCTGGGACACCGGCGAGGAAACCTCGCGGCTGCCGATGGGCGACGAGGCCGAACGCCGGTACGGTTCGCCGCAGCTCACGATGCACCGCGCCGATCTGCTGGCCGCCTTGGAACGCGCGCTGCCCGACGGCGTCGTCCACTTGGGACACAAGCTGACCGGACTGTCCACAACAGACTCGGTTTCGCTGGACTTCGGCGGCGCCAGTGCTTCCGCGGACGTCGTGATCGGCGCCGACGGCATCCACTCCGCCGTCCGCACCGCGTTGTTCGGCGCGGAACATCCGGAGTTCACCGGCGTGGTCGCCTACCGCGCGGTGCTGCCCGCGGGTTCGGTGGACGTGCCGAACCTGGACTGCTTCACCAAGTGGTGGGGTCCGGACCCGGACACGCAGTTGGTGACTTTCCCGCTCAATCGCGGTGCCGACGTGTTTGTCTTCGCCACGACCCGGCAAAGCCAGTGGCGGCACGAATCCTGGACCACCCCAGGCGATGTCGACGAACTGCGCGAGGCTTATCGCGGCTTCCACCCCGAGGCCCGCGCCTTGCTGGAGGCGTGCGATTCGGTGCTGCAGTCCGCGCTGTACGTTCGTGACCCGCTGCCGAACTGGTCGTCCGGCCCGGTGACGCTGCTGGGCGACGCGTGCCACCCGATGATGCCGTTCATGGCGCAGGGCGCGGGAATGGCCATTGAGGACAGTGTGGTGCTGGCGCGGGCGCTGGCGGCGTATCCGGACACCGAGGTCGCGCTGAAGGCATACCAGGCGGCCCGGCTCGACCGCACGCGCGAGGTGCAGCTGGCTTCGCGGGGCAACAGCTGGCTCAAGCAGAGCGGGACGAGTTCGGCCGCCGCGGACGCGATTTACGGCTACGACGCCTGGCACACTCCGGTGTGACCCAGGTCATACTCTTGGTTCGGGTGGCGTGTCTGTCCGGGACGGTTTCGTTCGACGCGTAGGTAAACCAGGCATTATCCCGAACCAGGAGCTGAACCATGCGCACCATCGTCGCCACCGCGTTCGTGTCCCTCGACGGCGTCGTCGAAGCCCCCGGCGGCGAGCCCGGCTACCGGAACGCCGGCTGGACGTTCAAGGACATCGAGTTCGACCCCGCCGCCTACGCGCTCAAGGGCGCCGAGCAGGAGGAAGCGACCGCGCTGCTGCTCGGCCGCGTCAGCTACGAGGCGTTCTCGCCGGTGTGGCCGGGCATGGCAGAGTTCCCGCACTACAAAGTGATGCCGAAGTACGTCGTGTCGACCACTTTGCGCGAGGAGGACCTCGTGTCGAACTGGGGCGAAACGACCATTCTTCGCTCGCTTGACGACGTCGCCGCGCTGAAGGAAACCGAGGGCGGCCCGATCATCGTCAACGGCAGCGCGACGCTGGTCCGCGACCTCACCGACGCGGGCCTGGTCGACCGGCTGAACCTGCTGGTCTTCCCGGTCCTGCTGGGCGCGGGGAAGCGGCTGTTCAGCGAAACCGACAAGGAAAAGCAGCCGCTGAAGCTGATCGAAAGCGAAAGCTACTCGAACGGGATCCAGAAGCAGATCTTCGAATTCGTCCGCTGAACGGCTGACCTGGGCGCGGGCAAGCCGGGCATACTCGAGCCCATGGCCCGTCGTTACCACCACGGCGATCTGCGGCAGGCGGTGCTGACCGAGGCCGTCGCGGTGCTCGGCGAATCCGGCCCGGGCGCGGTCAACCTGCGCGATCTGGCCCGCCGGGTCGGGGTCTCGCACGCCGCCCCGGCGCACCATTTCGGCGATCGCGCCGGCCTGCTCACCGCGGTGGCCGCGCAGGGCTTCGACCTGCTCGCGGACGCGCTCGAGGAGCTGCCGCCGTCGGCGGACCTGCTCGAGGCCGGAGTCGCCTACGCCTCGTTCGCGGTCGAGCACCGGGCCCATTTCGAGGTGATGTTCCGCGCGGACCTGCTCCGCGCCGACGACCCGGACCTGCGGGCCGCGCGGGAACGCAGCAGCCAGGCGCTGGACTGGGCCGTCGCCGGGTTCCGCGACGGCGGCGTCGATCCGGTGGTCGCGGGCGCGGCGGCCTGGTCGCTCGTGCACGGGTTCGCGACGCTGTGGCTGCAGCGGGCGCTTCCCGCCGGCCTTGGCGACGACGTCCGGGCGGCCGTCCGCGCGGTGGCGGACCTGCTCGTCCGGGGCGCGCACCCGCCTCCGCCGTCCGGGTGACCGGCGGAACCGCGGCCTCGCCGGGACCGTCTCATCGCCGACTTTCCCGGACCGGGTGCCTGCGGTCCGGACGGCTGACATACTGGTGCGCGCGTCCGCTGAGGACGCCCGCTGGGAGGTGGACTGGGGTGAGTTCGCACCGGGTATCAGACTGGGCAGACGTCCGTGCCCTGCACAGAAAACAGGCCAAGGAGACGCACCGGTCCGGGCGGCCGGAGACGGCGGATTCCGTGCGCGGCCCGTCCGGGGCGGGCAACGCCGAGATCGTCGCGGACACCGGCGTCATCGAGCTGGACCCGGCCGAGATCGCCGCGGCCGACGCGGAGCTGGAAAGGCGTCAGCAGGAGCTGACCGCCTGCCTCGAACAGGCCAAGCAGCTCACGCATCCGCTCAAGGACGGCACCAGCCCGGTCGCCGCGCACCTGCGGAAGGCGTTCGGCGTCCGCGGCTCCGCCGACGGCGGCGCGCAGGCGATCTTGCGGCAGTACCTCGACGAGCTGTCGGCCTTGCGCGAGGCCATCCGCCGGGCGAGCGCGGGCCACGTCCAGCAGGAAAGCGACGCCAAGGATTCGCTCGACGCGGTGGGCCGCCGGGCGGACGACGGGGGAGGGACGCCGGCATGAGCCGGACACCGGGCTACGAACGGCTGCCGTACGAGAAGCACCGCAAACACCGGCTGTGGAGCGAGGACCACCCGCCCACCGCCGCGCAGCGCCGGGTCCTGCGGCGCACCAAGCTCGCCCAGCGGGCGAACCTGAAGGACGCATCGTTCGGCAAGATCAACTGGAACGCCTGGGCGCACACCACGCTCTACGACATGATCATGACCGCGGACCCGGTCGAAATGGGCGCGTCCGCGCACCAGTGGGGCAAGCTCGCCTACGACGTCGACTCGGCGACCGCCGCGGTGCACAAAACGGTGCAGAAGCTGCTGCTGTCCTGGCGCGGCGGCGCGGCCGGGCAGGCGGCGCAGTCGGCCTCGAAGCTGACGTCGTGGGGCACCGGCGCGAGCGAGACGATGCGCGCGGTCGGCGACAAGCTCGACCACTACACGAGCGCGGTCGAAACGGCGAAGCACAAGATGCCGGAACCGGTGTTCTACGCGGCGGAAAACCAGTTCCGCGACGGCTACGACCTCAACGCGGCCAGCGGTCCCAGCGGTGCGGTGATGGTCGATCAGCTCCTCGACGACCACCTGCCGGCCAAACGCGCGGCGTCGCGGGCCAAGGCCGAGGCCGTCCGCGTGATGGAGAGCTACGAGACCTCGAGCAAGGGCGTGCACGACAAACTGCCGCACTTCACCGCCGCGCCGAAGACGACGAACATCGATTCCGCGGGCGGCGACGGACGCGGCAGTCGCGGCGAACGGCATTCCGGCGGTTCCGACGGAACGGGCAGCGACGCGACTACCGCGTCGTCGGTCGTGCCGGGCGGCGCCGGGCAGTTCGCGGACGGGTCGTTCGGGGGCGGGCCGTTCGGCGGGACGTCCGGAATGCCGGGTTCCGCCGGTGCGTTCGGGAGCGGGTCCGGCGGTGCGCTGGGCGGCACGGGTTCCGGCAGCGGCGGTGCGCTGCCCGGCTCGCTGTCCGGCGGGATGCCCGGCGGGGCGACCGGGCCCGGCGCCGCCGCGGCCGGGGCAGCCGGTGCGGCGGGCGCGCGCGGCGGGAGCCCGATGTCCGGCGGGTTCTTCCCGCCGATGGCGGGCCAGCGCGGCGAAGGCTCCGAAGACCACCAGAACCGTTACACCAAGGGCAGTTCCTTCGACTTCCTCGAGGACCTGCCGGACGCGTACCCGCCCGTGCTGGGCGAGTGAGGCGGGATGGCCAGACATCTCCCCGAGGTCGACGGGGTAGCGCTCTCGCACCTGGAATTCGACCTGCTGTGGGCGGATTTCGACCTCGGCCCCCTGCCGTATCCGCTCGACGTGCCCTCGCACGGTTCCACGATGGACGAACGCGACGAGCTGGGCGCGCAGGTCGCGGAAAGCCTCGCCGCGGCCGGGCTGCTCGACGCCGAGGACGAACCGCACCCGCGGCTCGGCCAGGTGTTCGCGGTGCTGGCCGATCCGGTGTTTTCGGTCGACCTGCTGGTGTTCCGCGATCCGCCGCTGCGCGCGCTGGCCGCGGCCGGGCGGAAACTGGGCGTGCTGGCCGTTCTCGACGCGGGCGAACTCGCGTTGCGGCCGTGCCTGCCCGACGACGTCCCGCAGCTCGCGGCGAGCGTCATCGGTCCGGCCGAACCCGGGCCGGGCAACGCGGTGCGGCTGCCGCGCGAGGCGTTTTCCGAGGCGATGCAAGCGTTCGCGGACCACGGGCACGCCGCGTTCGAGCGGGTGCTCGGCCGGGCCGGTCTCTCCGGCCGCGATCTGCGCGCGATTTCGACGCTCGTCGCCACGCCGCGGGTCGCGTACGGCCAGTTCGCGGTGAACGGTCCGGGCGGCCGTTCGCCGGTAGTCGCTTGGTACGACACGGAAGCCGGGCGGTACGGCGCGGTCGTGCGGGAGTCGGCGGGCACGAAGTGGGTCACCGTCGCGCCCGCCGACCACGCGTGGCTCGCCGACCGGATGCGGGAACTCGGGCGCGGGGTGTCGTCCGATCGGGGGACTAGGGAACCAGAACGCGAAGGGTTCCGTCTCACTTAGGGCAGCGGCGAAGCGCCCTGCTGAAGGGGGCAGGAGATGAGCAAGTTGTCGGCCGGGGAAATCGCCGAGCACGCGTACCGGGCCGGGTTCCGCGGGCACGCGCTGACCACCGCGGTCGCGGTGGCACTGGCGGAATCGGGCGGGAACACCCGTGCGCACAACGGGACGCCGCCGGACAATTCGTACGGGCTGTGGCAGGTCAACATGCTCGGCTCGCTCGGGCCCGCCCGCCGCCGCGAGTTCCGTCTGCACTCCAACGACGAACTGTTCAACGCGGACGAGAACGCCAAGGCGGCCTGGGCGATTTCGGGGCACGGCAAGAGCTTCCAGCCGTGGTCCACCTACACCAACGGCGCGTACAAGAGCCATCTCGCCGCCGCGCGCAAGGCCGCCGAGGACGTCGCCCGCCACCACGGCAAGGGCGGGCATCACCCGCACAAACCGCATCACGGCAAGGGCGGCAAGGACGGCGGGTTCAAGGCCGATCTCGAGCAGTTCCTCGCCTACGAGCGCACCACCGAGCACGTCGCGAACGAACTGGTGGCGGTCGGCAGGAAGACGGTGCACCGGGTCGCCGGGATCGCCAAGGACAGCTTCGGAAAGGTCGGCCAGGAAACCGGGTTCTCCGACGCGCTGGGGGATTTCAGCCGTTCGCTGGAATCGCAGGTGCGGGCCACCGGGGCGCACGCGCGCACGCTGAGCGCCTCGGTTTTCCGGGCCCGGCAGGCCTACGCGGGAGCCGATGCCGACGCCGGCGCGGCGATCCGCGAACACGACATCAAGGGCATTCTGGGCTGAGGGGGAATCCGTGCTGGACACCGCAGGGGTCGCGACGCTGTTCGCGGACGAGATGAAAACGCACCACGGCAAGCTCCAGGGCAAGGCCGCGGATTCGCAGGCCGCGCAGCACGCGCTGCAGCAAGCAGCGCGCGAGATCACCGCGCAGTACGAGGCGCAGCGCAAAGCCGCGCACGCGCTGCTGAACACCTGGCACAGCAAGGCGAATCCGGCCTTCGAGCACGACACCGACAAGTTCGGCCGCGACCTCAAGGTCACCGCGCAGGCGAGCACGCACGGGGCCAAAGTGGTCAGCGAGGTCACCGACGCGCTCGCCGGGCGGCACCAGGCCACCGGAAAGCTGATCGACGAGTTCGTCGCGAAGGCGCGCAAGATCATCGACGCCGGGTATGTCCTGGCGCGCAACGGAAGCCCGGCCGCGCTGCTGATGGCGATCGGCGACGTGGCCGACCTGGCGGGCAAGTACCTGAAGGAATCCGGCGGGCACTTGAAGAACGCCCGCGCGGAGATGGAGGAAGCGGCCCGGAAGCTGCGCGCGCTGCAGAAGGATTTGAACCACGACGGCGTCGCCGACCCGGGCGGAGCGCACCGCGCCAAGCCCGGCGACCATCGCAAGCACGAGCAGCACAAAAAGCACGAAGCGCACAAAAAGCACGTGCAGCACCACGGGGGCACGCACGCGAGCCACAGCAAGAAGGTCGACAAGATCCTCGACCACGCGCGGCACAACCTCGGCTACCACGAGGGCCCGAACAACCGGAACAAGTGGGGCCCGACCGGACAGCCGTGGTGCGCGTACTTCGCGACGTCGATGTGGCGTTCGGCGGGGGTCGACATCCCGAAGTACGGCTTCACTGGCGACGTCTACAAGTGGGGCCAGCGCCACCACCTCGCCTACGACCGCGCCGCCCTGGCGCACAACGCCCGCCCGGGCGACACCATTCTCTTCGGTGACGGTCCGTCCTGGGGGCACAGCCACCACATCGGGATCATCGAAAAGGTGGAGGGCAACAAGATCACCACGATCGAGGGCAACGCGAACGACCAGGTAGAGCGCCTCACGTATACGCTGCCGCGAGACCTGCACAAGTTCTACGGCGGAGTACACCCGAAGTGACCATCACCGGCACGGCGCGCCACGCCGGGGTGACAGTGGAGGTCGCCCCCGGCGGAGCCTTGCGCACTCTGGAACTGACCGCGAACGCCCTCCGAGGCGGCGGCCCGCGACTGGCGGACACCATCCTGCACGCGGTACGCGAGGCAACCGCCGAGGCGAACGAACGGGCCCGCCGAGCCCTGGAAGCCGAACTGGGCGATCTCGGCGGCACCGAGTTGAGCCGCCTCGGCCTCGGTTCGGAGAAGGAGCTGGCCGAGCGAGCCGAGGACACCACCCCGGACACGTGGAGGTGGAGGGTGTGATGACTGAGTCGCACCGGGGGAACGCGGCTGACCATCCCGAGGACGGGCGCGTGAATCTGGCTTCCGAGGGCGGCGGGGTTTCGGGGGAGTCGTTCGGGCGGTCTGGCGTTGTCGGTGGCGATGAGCGCGGGGCGGCTGTTCCGCTCGGCGGGCGCGTGATTCCGGCTGTCGGGACCGGTGGGGTTCCGGGGGAGCGGTTTGAGCGGTCTGGCGTTCTTGGTGGGGGCGAGCGTGGGGTGGCTGGTCGGCGTGTGGATGCGGTTTTCGTGAGTGGTGAGGGTTCGGCGGGGCCGTCCGAGCGGGCTGGCGTTCTCGGCGGGGATGAGCGCGGAGCGGCTGATCGGCCCGAGGGCGCGCGCGTGGATCTGCCTTTCGAGGGCGGTGGGGTTCCGGGGGAGCCGTTCGGGCGGGCCGACGTTCTTGGTGGGGGCGAGCGTGGGGTGGCTGGTCGGCGTGTGGATGCGGTTTTCGTGAGTGGTGAGGGTTCGGCGGGGCCGTCCGAGCGGGCTGGCGTTTTCGGCGGGGATGAGCGCGGAGCGGCTGATCGGCCCGAGGGCGGGCCCGCAGATCTGCCTTTCGAGGGCGGTCGGGTTTCGGGGGAGCGGGCCGACGTTCCCGGCGGCGCGCGTGCAGTCCCGGCTTTCGAGGCCAGTGAGGTTCCGGCCGAGACGCCTGACCAGGCCGACGTTCCCGGTGCGGACGAGCGAGGAATCGACGAGCTGATCGAGATCGCCGAGGAAATCCCGGAGCAGCTCGGCCTGTCCGAGGGCCTCGCCGCCATCCGCGCCACTGCCAGGGGCGAGGGTCTGAGCGTCACGGTGGATGTGCACGGCATGCTCGTCCACCTGGACATCGGCGAATCCGCTCTCGAACTGGGCCCGGCCGCGCTGGCCGCGGAGATTTCGCGCCTCAGCGCCGAGGCGGGGGCGCAGGCGTTGCAGCAGGGTATGCGGGCTGTCCGCGCCGGATGTGTCCCCGCGGTCGCGGCGGCTGTCGAGGACGTGTTGGCGCTGGACGACGTTCCGGAGCCAGCCCCGGCACCCCGTCCGGAGGTCACGCGCGAGCCGGAACCGCCGCCGGTCTCGCGGAGGCGGGCTCCGGTGGACGACCATGACGAGGAAGGGTTCGTGCTCAAGCCGGTGAGGGACTGACGCTCGCCCGACCAGGGCTGAAGGCCTGTCGGATTTGGGTGGTGTTTCGGAAAGGAGTCGTTCGCTGCCTCAAAGCCCCGCCAGGATCTCGCGCGGGGAGCCTGCTTGAGTGCTCGGCATCCCGAGCCGGGACCGTCTAGGGCGACGTGCGCGACCACCTCCCGTCCGAACGGCTGCACCAGCTCGTCGGCGGTGACGTCTTCCGCGGCGTCGATGCCGTAGCGGAATTCGGACCCGGCGGTGCGACGGCCGGTGCGGTGGCCAGATGTTCCTTGACGCTGGTCGGCCCCGGGTAGCCAGCCGGACGAGGCACGATGCCGACCGCGGCGGTGGTGGGGAGTCCAGTGGCGCGCCGGGCGGGTGGATCTGGGCGATGTTCAGGAGCCGTCCACTGCTCCCCGGACGCAGCGGGCGCGTCCCCGAGCGCACGTCCGCGCCCGATGCCATCCTGGGAGGCATGACCCACTACGCATTGACCCAGTCCGTGGCCATCGCGGCCGACCTCGAGGCCAAGGGCTTCCTCGGCACGGTCGGCAAAATCGCCGCCGCCACCGTCATTTTCTTCATCGCGATCGGCCTGATCGTCGGGCTCGTCCTCGGGTATTTCATCGGCCGTTCGGTCGGACGGCGCCAGGGCAGCGGCGGCTGACCGGGTTAACCCGGCTGTGCGAAACAGGGACAGAACCCGCGCGGGTTCGGTGCGGAGGTTCACCCGCCCGAAGACCCCGCGACGCGGGTCAGGAACCGTTGCGCCACACGCGCTGGATTGAGAGGGTGTCTCCGATGGTGACGGTCGGGTCGCCCGTGACCAGCACGAGATCCGCGCGCAAACCCGGCTTGATCCGGCCGCGGTCAGTCAGTCCGAAGCGCTGCGCCGGGACGGAGGTCGCTGCCCGCAGGGCTTCCGTCGGGGTGAAGCCCGCCGTCGTCAGAAGGCGAAGTTCGTCGTGCAGGCTGGCGCCATGGGCCATTCCCGGAGCGCCGAGGTGCGCCGCGTCCGTGCCCGCCAAGAGGTCGACTCCGGCTTTCTTCAACGCGGACAGCGTTTCCAGCGCGTAGTCGAAGTGCTCGCGGGGGCTGGTCGCCATCGCGCCGGACAGGTTTTCGCGCCATTCCGGCGTCAGCTTGGGGTAGACCCGCCGGTCCTCCGCGAGTCGGCGACCGGCGGGCTCGCCCGTGATCGACGCGATCACCGTCAACGTGGGAATGACGAAAGCGTTAGCCGCAGCGATCTTTTCGACCAGTTCCGCAGTGGGCGGCCGGTCGAAGAAAAGGTGAGTGAGACCGTCCACTCCGGCGTCGACGACCTGCCCGGCGGTCTCGACGGTCATCGCGTGCGCTAGCACCATCTTCCCGCGCCGGTGGCTTTCGCGAACCGTCGCCGCGACCAGTTCCGGTGCGAGCCGGGGCAGGGTGTCGCTTCCGAACAGCCGCCCGTCCTCCACCAGGACCTTGAGGTAGTCGGCCCCCTCGGAGACCCTGGCCTCGACAAAGGCCGCCACTTCCTGCGGACGGGTAGCAGTCGGCCACGGCGGGTCGCCTTCGTTCCTCCTCAGCTGGTGCGGATGCCCGCCCTTGGGAGTGAGCCCGATGGACGGCGACCGCACGTCGGCGAGGTCGTTCGAGGCGGCGGCCTTGCGGCGCAACGGAATCATCTGCTGCGGCATCGAGAGCATGTCGAATTCGGTGGTGACCCCGAACGCCAAGGCCTGGCGGAGCGACTCCTCGTCGGTGTGCGTGTGCGCGTCGATCAGCCCGGGCAGCAGGGTCGCGCCGGAGCCGTCGACGAGGTCGGCGTTCGCGGGGCGCTCGCCGCCGACGTTCGCGATTTTCCCGTCGGCGACCTCGACGTCCACGGTTCCGAGCGAGTTCTCGCCGTCGAAAACGTGGGCGCCGGTGATGACGAAGTGGTTCACGGAGGGCTCCTGGCAGGTGCTGCGGTGGCGATTCCGGAACCGTAAGCGGCGTGCTCGCGGGTGCCAAGAAGGCACTTTCCGGCTAGCTGGTGAGGCTCAGGTGACCAGGCGAGTTCTCCGGAGAGGGGCCGCTCAGCCAAGCCGCCGAGCGGCCCGACAGAGCCCGGCTCACCCGTTCAACCTCGGCAAACGCCTCTTGCCCGGCTGCCATGCGTGATGTATACATCTTGTCCATGAGCAGTGTACGACAGGCTGGGCGGGCCGGGTCCGCGCAGGACGTCACCTATCGGTTCCTCAAACAGCGGATCGCCGAGCTGCCCCGCGACGGCGGGACGTTCCTCACCGAATCGGAGGTCGCCGAGGCGGCGGGGACGTCGCGCACGCCGGTGCGGGAGGCTCTGCTGCGGCTCGAGGCCGAGGGCTTCCTCGAGATCGTGCCGAAGAAGGGCGCGTTCGTGCCGCCGATTTCCGACGCCGAGGTGCGGGCGGTGATGGAGGCGCGCGAGCTGGTCGAGGACTGGTGCGTCCGCAAGCTCGCCGAGCGCGTCGACGAAGCGTTTCTCTCCGAGCTGGACGACATCCTCGCGAAGCAGAGCGAAGTGGTGGACGAGCCGGTGCGGTTCATCGAGTTCGACCGCGCGTTCCACCGGGCGATCGTGCGGCGCGCCGGCAACCCGGTGCTGGCCGAGTTCTACGAATCGTTGCGGGAGCGGCAGGTCCGGATGGGGTTGCGCGCGGTCGCGGGCAGCGAGACCCGGGCGGGAACGGTGCTGGCGGAGCACGCGGCGATTGTCGAAGCGTTGCGCGGCGGCGAGCCCGCCGCGGCCGGGGACGCGCTGGCCAAGCACCTGTCCAGCACGATGACGGCGCTGCGAGTCGGGGAACCGCTGTGAAGGTCGCGTTGGTGCAGCTGGCCAGCCCGCCGGACGAGACGGCTGCGGACCGCCGCGTGCGGGCGGGGCAGCTGGTGGAGTCGGCGCGCGGGGCCGATCTCGTGGTGCTGCCGGAGTTGTGGGCGGCCGGATATTTCTCGTTCGACGCGTATCCGGCGGAAGCGGAATCGCTCGACGGGCCGACGGTCGCGGCGGGCCGGGAGTGGGCGCGCAGCCTTGGTGCGTATGTGCACCTGGGCAGTCTGGTCGAGCGGGACGCGGCCGGGCGGTTGTTCAATACCGCGGTGCTGCTCGCGCCGGACGGCTCGATCGCGCATACCTATCGCAAGGTGCACGTCTTCGGCTATGCCTCGCGAGAGGCGGAATTGCTGACACCGGGCGAAACGCTCAGCGTCGCGGAAACGGAACTGGGTCCGATCGGGGCCACGACCTGTTACGACCTCAGGTTTCCCGAATTGTGGCGCGGGCTGGTGGATCGCGGCGCGAAGACGGTCGTCGTTCCGGCCGCGTGGCCGGCCGCGCGGCGCGAGCACTGGCGGATGTTCACCTCGTGCCGGGCGGTGGAAGAGCAGGTTCTGGTGCTCGCGGTGAACTCGGCCGGCACCCAACACGGCGGCGTCGAGCTGGCCGGGACCAGCCGGATCGTGGATCCGTGGGGCACCGTGCTGGCTGAAGCGGGAACCGGCGAGGAAGTGCTGCGCTGCGAAATAGACCAATCCATTGTGGACACGGTACGGGCGGAGTTCCCGGTGCTGGCCGACCGGCGGTGGCCGGTGTCCACAGCAGACTTCACGGGAGCGGGAGTATGAGCACGATTGCCCTGCACGTCGCGGGAACCGGGGAGGAACTCGCGTTCGCCCCGGCGCGGCTGGTGGTGGCCGGGTACACCGGAAGCGACGAGGCCGCGGTCGAGGAGCACATCGCCGAACTCGAGGCGATTGGCGTGCCGCGGCCGGAATCGGTGCCCGCGTTCTATCACCTGGACCCGGAATTGCTGACGACGGAGCCGGTGGTGGGGGTGAGCGCGCCGGCGACGTCCGGGGAGGTCGAGCCGGTGCTGATCCGGTACCAGGGGCGGTATTTCCTCGGGGTCGGGTCCGATCACACCGACCGCGATCTCGAACGGGACGGCGTGGCACTGTCCAAAGCGGCCTGTCCGAAACCGCTCGGGGAAGTGGTCGCCGAGATCGGGGCCGAACTGTCCATTCCGGACTGGGAGCACGTCGTCGCGGATTCCAGTGTGGACGGATGCCCGTATCAGAAGGGCGAGCTGTCCGCGTTGCGGCATCCGGCGGACCTGCTCGACCGGCTCGGTCCGGTCGAGGGCGATTTCGCGCTGTACTGCGGCACTCTGCCGCTGCTCGGCGGGGAGTTCGCTTACGGCGCGTACTGGCGCGTCCACTTGGAACTGCCCGGCGGCCCGACCCTGACCCACGCGTACGAAACGAAACAGAGGAGCGAGTGATGCGCAGCGGAGCCGACTATCTGGCCGCACTGAAAGGCCCCCGGCGGATCTACCTCGACGGCGCGCCGGTCGAGGACGTCGCCCACCACCCGGCGTTCGCGCCGATCGCGAAGACCATCGCGGAACTGTTCGACCTCGCGGCCGACCCGGAGTCCGGCATCTCGGTCACCGACCCGGCGACCGGGTCCACGGTGAACCGCCTGTTCACGCCGCCGCGCAGCCGGGAAGACCTGAAGGCCTACCGCGAAGCGGCGACCACCTGGGCGCGGCACACGCACGGCTGGGTCGGCCGCAGCCCGGACCACGTGGGTGCGTTCGTCGCCGCGTTCTCCGCGCATCCGGAGGCGTTTTCCCAAGGGGAGCGCGACTTTTCCGCCAACATCGCCGCGTACCACAAGCGCGTGCTGGAGGAGAATTTGTACGTCTCCTACGCGATCATTCCGCCGCAGGTGTCGCGGGCGACCACCGCGCACGCGTGGGAAGGCGACCTGATCCAGGCAGGCGTCGCGGAGGAGCGCGAGGACGGGATTGTGATCCGCGGGGCGCAGATGCTCGCCACCGGCGGTGCGGTGGCCGACGAGATCTTCGTATCCTGCATCAAGCCGCTCGGACCGGAGGACGCGGATTTCGCACTCGGCTTCGCGGTTCCCGTTGACGCAGAAGGACTTAAGCTTTACTGCCGCCGTCCGTACGCCCCGGCTGCCACGAGTGAATACGACTACCCGCTCACCTCGCGCTATGACGAAACCGACGCGCTGGTGGTCTTCGACGACGTCTTCATTCCGTGGGACCGGGTGTTCGTTTACCGCGACGTCGCGGGATTGCGGCGGCAATTCTTCGACACCGGCGCGCACGTGTTCGGAAACTGGCAGGCGCAGATCCGGTTCATGGTGAAGACGCAGTTCATCGCCGGGCTCGCGCGCAAGGTCGCCGCGGTGAACGGGGTCGACAAGTTCCCCGGCGTGGTCGAGAAGCTCGGCGAGCTGGCGAGTCTGGCGTCCATTGTGGAGTCCGCGGTGCTGGCGGCGGAATACACCGCGGAACCGGACGGCAACGGCATGTGGCGGCCCGGTTCCCGTGCGGTGTACGGCGCGATGGGGCTGCAGGCCGAGCTGTACCCGCGGCTGCTGGCGATCCTGCGCGACCTGGTCGGCGGCGGGGTGCTGCAGGTCCCGTCGAGCGTCGCGGACCTGACCAATCCGGAGACCCGGGCCGATATCGACAAGTACATTTACAGCCCGTCCGCGCCCGCCGAGGAACGGGTGAAGCTGTTCAAGCTCGCCTGGGACGTCGTCGGCAGCGAATTCGCCGGACGCCACCACCAATACGAGATGTTCTACGCCGGCGCGCCGTTCGTGGTGAAGGGCTACGCCTTCCGCAATTACGGCTTCGACGCCGCGCTCGGCGACATCGACGCCTTCCTCTCCAGCTACGACCTCGACGGAGCGATCACCCGATGAACAAACCGGAACACGAATTCTTCCCGGTGACCGAAGTCCCGTTCACGGTGTGCCCGGGCGACGACCCGAAGATCACCGAACGGATTCTCGCCAAAGATCCGGAAACCGGCGTGGCGACGCGGATCCTCCGTTACGAGCCGGGAGCCGATTCGACGCCGATGGGCGTGCAGAAGCACGATTTCTGGGAGGAGGTCTACATTCTCGAGGGCTCGTTCACCGACCTCACGCTCGGCCGGACGTTCACCGCGGGGATGTACGCCTGCCGTCCGCCGGGCATGCCGCACGGCCCGTGGCGGACCGACGAGGGGGTCGTCACGTTCGAGGTCCGCTACCCCGCCTGAACCGCTCGTGAGCGGCTAAGCCGGCGCTTGCCACGCACGACCCCCTTCGCAAGGAGAACCCCCATGATCACTTCCTCGGCCGAGGTCGACCCGATGACGATGCGCCGCACGATGGGGCGTTTCGCCACCGGCGTCGCGGTGGTCACCACCCGGGCGGCGGGGGTGCCGCACGGGATGACTGTCAACTCGCTGACCTCGGTTTCGCTCGATCCGCCGCTGCTGCTGGTGTGCCTGACGACCGGTGCGCGCAGCACCGACGCGGTCGTCGACGCGGGCCGGTTCGCGGTCAACATCCTGTCCGCGCGGCAGGAACAGCTCGCGCTCCGCTTCGCCCGCCGCGGCGAGGACCACTTCGCCGGGCTGGAGGTGACCGAGGGCAGGCATCAGGTGCCGGTGATCCCGGACGCCTTCGCGCACCTCGAATGCGACGTCGAACGGCACCTCGTCGCCGGCGACCACGTGGTCGTGTTCGGGCACGTGCGCAGCGTGTGCGAGCGCGACGGCGAACCGCTGGCGTTCCACGGGGGGCGGTTCGCCGACATCGCCGACCGGGCCAACGAGCCCGTGCACTGGTTCTTCTGAGGCAGTCCCCAGGGGGGAACCCGCCTCGGTGGCTGCGCCAACAGCCACCGAGGCTTCCGGCACCAGCACTTCATCCGCGTCACGGACCCTCCGACTCCAGGAGCCGAAATGGCTGATACCTCTCGCGAACGTAACAGAAAACGCCCGCACACGCGGCTGGGGGTGGTGGCGGCGTCGAGCCTCGCCGGCACCGCCGTCGAATGGTACGACTTCTTTCTGTACGGCACCGCGTCCACTTTGGTCTTCAACAAACTGTACTTCCCGTCGCACGACCCGTTGGTCGGCACGGTTCTCGCTTTCGCCACCTACGCCGTCGGCTTCCTCGCCCGGCCCCTCGGCGCGGTAGTGCTCGGCCACCTCGGCGACCGCAAGGGACGGCGGTCGACGCTGATCGCCAGCCTGCTGTTGATGGGTGCGTCGACCTTCTTGATCGCACTGCTGCCCACGTATGAGGCGGTCGGCGTGCTCGCGCCGCTGCTCCTGGTCGTGTGCCGTCTGGTGCAAGGGTTTGCGCTCGGCGGCGAATGGGGCGGGGCGGTGCTGCTGGTGTCCGAACACGGCGGCAGTGCGCGCCGGGCGTTCTGGTCTTCGTGGCCGAATGTCGGGCCACCGCTGGGAAATCTGCTCGCCGCCGGAGTGCTGGCGGTGCTAGGCGCGGTGCTGCCGTCGGCGCAGTTCCTCTCCTGGGGCTGGCGGATCGCGTTCGGGTTGTCCGCGGTATTGGTGTTGATCGGCTTGTGGCTGCGGCTTTATGTCGCGGAAACCCCGTTGTTCAAAGACGCGCCGAAGCCCAAGGGACTGCCCGCCGGGGTGGTGGTCCGCAAACATTGGCGCAGTGTGCTGCTCGCCGCGGCGACGCGATTCGGCGAGAACGCCGGGTTCTATCTGTTCTCGTTGTTCGTGATCACCTACGTCACGACTGTGCTCAAAATGGACAGTTCGGTCGGATTGACGGCAGTGCTGGTCGGCCAGGCGTGCGCGGTGGTCACGATCCCGCTGTTCGCCCTGCTGGCCGACCGGATCGGACGGCGCCCGATTTACGTGGTCGCTTCGGTGGCGACGATCGTCTGGGCCTTCGTGTTCTTCGCGCTGGTCGACACGCGGAGCCCGGGATTGATCATGGTCGCGGTGGCAGGCGGATTGCTGATCTTCGCCGCGTACAGCTCGGTGATCGGGGCGTTCTTCGCGGAGTTGTTCCCGACCGAGGTGCGGTATTCCGGGGTTTCGCTGGCGTACAACCTGGCGTCGGTGCTGGCGGGTTCGCTCGCGCCGATCATCGCGATCGGGCTGTACGCGAAATTCAGCACCGGGTATGCGATCGGGGCGTACCTGGCCGTGATGGGTTTGATTTCACTGGTGGCGTCGCTGATCGCGAAGGAGACGAAGTCGGTCGATCTTGGTTCGGTGGCCGGGAAAGGGGAGGAGGAAGTTCGTGCATCCGTTGAATGAGTATCTGACTGCTTACGGTCGGGCGGAGGGGGATCTTCTCGACGGCGAGCGCGAGCAGATCGCGGCCGCCGACGCGGACTACGAGACGGACAAGCACTGGGCGTTCGAGATCAAGCCCGAGGAATGCGCGCTGATCGTGGTGGACCTCCAGGAGGACTTCGTCCGCCCCGACGGGCCGATGCGGGTGCCGGAGGCCTACCGGCAACTCCCGCGGGTGCGGGCGCTGATCGAGGCGTGCCGGGAAGCCGGGGTGCCGGTGCTCTACACCGAGCACACGATCGCGCCGGATGTCGCGCACGACTTCTCTTCCTTCTGGCCGCCGATCGCGAACGGCGCGATCGCGGAGGGAACTCCCGGAGCCAAGCTGTACCACGGGCTGAAGCCGCGCGACGACGAGCGCATCATTTCCGCGAAGCACACCTACGATTCCTTCGCGGGCACGGATCTCGACTATGCGTTGCGGTGCCAGGGAGTCCGGACGTTGATCGTGTGCGGCACCCTAACCAACTTCTGCTGCGAATCGACCGCTCGCACCGGATATTTCCTGGGCTACCACATCGTGTTCGGCTCGGACGTCAACGCGACCGACAACGCCGAAGCACACCGCGCCACTCTCCGCACCATTCGGCGGGGCTTCGGTCGCGTAATGGACCACCAGGCGATCATCGCCGCCTTGAGCGACGGCGACGCCCTTTACCGCGAAGCAAAACTCAAGACAGGGCCTTGACTTCCAGCAACTGATTCACCTGCGCATTGAGCGCCGCCGCCTGGCTGAGGTTGATTTCCCGGAACGTGACCGTGTCCCGGCCGGGCCGGAGCTGGCCGACCTTCCACAGCGAGGCCGACGCGACGGTGGCGATCACCGCGAACCCGCCGGAGGTGTTGCTGTCCGGGCCGAGCACGGTGAGCACGTCGCCGTAGGCCAGGATGCCGCCCGGCGGGTAGCTGGAGTCCAGGATGTTCGACGGGTGCCCGCCCGCCACGTCGCCGGACGGGCGGGCCCAGCGGAACCGGTGCGGGTTGAACCGGATGCCGACCCGGTCCGAACTCAGGTCGCAGCGCCACGACGCGGCCAGGAAGTCGGCGAAATCCTCCGCGGTCAGGAAATCCGGGTCGGCGTGCGGGCCGCGCAGGATTTCGATTTCCCACGCGGCCGGGTAGGTCGGGCGCAGGGAAACCGGGAGGCGGCGCGGCCGGGACGGGGCGGCCGGGAACGTGTCGAGGATGTCCGCGCGTTCCAGTGCCCGGCCGTCGAGGCCGCCGATTCCGGCGAGCAGAAATGTGGAGCGGGAACCGAATACTTCCGGCACCGCGATGCCGCCGGACAGCGCCAGGTACAGGCGGTGCCCGGGGCCGCGCAGCACTTCGCAGGCCAGCACGTCGCCGGTTTCCACCGGTACCGATTCCCATTGCGGGATCGGGGATCCGTTCACCGTGACCGTGGTTTCCGGGCCGGTGACGGCGATCCGGCCGGGAGCGAGGACGCCTGCTTGAAAACGGCCCAGCGGGATTTCCAGGGCGGCCGCGCCGGGACGGTTGCCGACGAGGAGATTCGCGAGGCGGAAAGCGAGCGAATCGACTGGACCGGAAGGGAAGAAGCCCAATGACTGCCTGCCGCGCCGTCCCGGGTAATCCTGCACGGTCGTCTGCAGGCCGGGTTCCAGCACTTCCAGGGCGGCGGTCTGGGTCACGGGATTTTCACCAGTTCCTGTGCGGCGACCCGGTCCGCGCGCCGTTTGGCCGCCTCGGCCGCGATCGCCGGATCGGCCTGGACGGCGAGGTGGTCGGCGACCGCGTACCGGCCGGGTTCGATGTCGTAGTCGTAGCGGCCTTCGAAAACCTGTCTGCGCAGTTCGATCAGCTCCGCCTCTTCGACGCGGTAGAAGGAAATCCGGTCGCCGGGGTGGATCAGGATCGGGTCCGCCCGGTGCGCGCGGGGGCGGCGGACAAGGTCGCAAATCGGCAGAGTCCGGCCGAAAAGCTGATACGAACCCGGCGATTCGATCGGATGGATCACCAGACAAGGACCGCCGAACGCGACGGCGCCCTCCGGGGTCCAGGAGCGGGCCGGATTGTACTTCGGCGCGACCAGTTCCGAGCGCGGGTCGAGCGGGAGCAGCGACGGCAGGCCGGGGTAGAAACCGGTGAACGCGTTCCACCACTGCGATTCCAGGATCCGCGCATACAGCGCTTCGCGGTTCGGCAGGCCGTTCGAGCGCACGAGGTAGTCGACGTTGGTGCCGTCGACGACGTTCGGCGCGTCCGGGCGCGTGGTGATCTGGTAGCGTTCCACGGCTTCCCGCGACGTCGAATCGTCGAACGCGATCGGGAGTTTCACCCGGCGGCTCGGCAGCACGAGCGAACCGGGTTCGGGGATTTCGCGGTGCAGCTGGTCCAGTTCGGCGATCACGGCGTCGTGCTGGATCGTTTCCGGGTCGTAGTGCACGAGCAGCGAACGCAGTCCCGGCGCGACTTCCAGCACGCCGCGCACCGGATTTTCCTCCAGCCGCCGGGCCGACGCGTGCGCGAAGAAGTTGAGCCCGAGGTCGACCGGCAGCGGCGGCCCGTACTCGACGAGCAGCGCGCGATCGCCCGCGGTCCGGTACGTGACGTCCGGCCGGGACGGGGCGGGTGCGGGCATCGGGATCCCTTTCCGTTGTGCCGCCGGACATCCGCGGGCGGGGAAGTCCGATCGGGACGGTTTCTACCCAGCGGAGCCGGGTTTTGTCCAGAACGTTGGTTCGTCCGGGTGGCGATCGCCCGGCAGCCCGGCGAAGCGCCGGTTACACTTCCGGCCGCCGGATCCGTCCCCGGGAGACACCATGCCGCTTACGGTCCAGATGCTGCTCGAACGCGGCGAACACGGTCTCGAACTCGCCGCCGAAGGAGCGCCCGGAGCTTTGGACCGGGCAGTCACGTGGGCGTTGATCAGCGAACTGCCCGACCCCTCGCCGTATCTCGAGGGCGGCGAACTCGTGCTGACCACCGGGTCGCGGCTCGCGCTGGGCGCCGCGGCCAGCCGGGAGTACGTCGACCGGCTCGTGGCCGGCGGTGCGGTGGCGCTGGGATTCGGGGCCAGCTCGTTCTATCAGAACGTGCCGCGGCCGCTGGTCGAGGCGGCAGGCGAGGCGGGATTGCCGGTGCTGGCGGTGCCCGCGACGACGCGGTTCGCCGCGTTGAGCCGGCTGGTTGCCGGGCATCTGTCCGACGAGCGGCAGCGGGAGTTGAATTACGCGGTTTCGGCGCAGCGGGATTTGACTAGGGCGTCGCTGTCGCCGTACTCGGCCCGGGCGATCGCGGAGCGGCTGGCGAAGGCGGTGCGCGGGTGGACGTTGCTGCTGGACGCGGCCGGCGGGTACCGGGCGGGGGTGCCGGCGGCTCGGATGCATGTGGCGCGGGTGCGGATCGAGCTGCCCCGGCTGCGGGACCGGGCCAATTCGGCGAGTCTCAGCATGACGATCGCGGGGGAGTCCGTCGTGGTGCTGCCGTTGGCGGTACGCGGGCGGGTGCAAGGGTTTCTCGTGGTCGGGCGGTCGACGCCGCTTACGACGGCTGAGCAGGCGATTGTCACTACCGCGGTGTCGTTGTTGTGCGCTGAGTTGCATAGTGCGCGCGGGGTGCTGGACAGCGAGCGGCGGCATCGGTTGGCGGTGTTCAAAGCTGCTGTCGCCGGCGACGTGGAGTTGGCTGCCGCTATTGGGGAGGCGCTCGACACGGACTTTCCGGAGGGGGATCTGCGGGTCGCGATTTTGGGGGTTCCCTCCGGGCACGAGCGGGAGTTGCTCGAGCATGCCGAGGGGGATCACGGGTTGCGGAGTCTTCGTGCGCTGGTTGCCGAGTGGGAGCGGGGGCGGGTGGTGGTGTTGATGCCGCCCGCGGAGGGGGACACGCGGACGTTGGAGGCGTTGTTGCGCCGGATTCCGCTGGCTCGGGGTGCGGTTAGCGATCCGACTCCTCCGGAGGGGCTGGCTGCTGCTTGGGAGCAGGTTCGGTCGGTGTTCACCAGTTCGCCCGGGGGTGCCGGGGTGCTGACTTGCGCCGGGGACGTGGCTGCCAGCGGGTTGATGCGGTTTCTCGACAACGACGAGGTGCGGGGGTGGGCTCGGGCTTTATTGGAGCCGGTGACGGACAAGACTGGGTCGGCGAAGATCGATTTGCGGCATACGCTGCGGACGTTTTTGGCGCATAACGGGCAGTCGGATGCTTCGGCCAGTGCGTTGGGGATTCATCGGCATACGTTGCGGTATCGGATGGGGAAGGTCGCGGAGGCGTTGGGGAGGGAGGTGGATGATCCGGCTGTTCGGGCGGAGTTGTGGATTGCTTTGCAGTTGGATGATCAGTTGTGAGTCGGCTCGTCGCCCTGGCGGGCGACATTGCCGGTGAATGGGTCGCGTGGGGCACCCCGATTTTTCATTGTGCTGACGGTTCGGGGGTGCTTGTCAAGGCGGGAAAGATGCCTTGACAAGCACCCCCGAACCGCAGGGCGGCTTTGTATCGGGGGCGGGGGGAGGTGTGGGTGCCTCGCTTTTTGGGTGCAGCGGTGGCGGTTGGAGGGGCTGGGTGCCTCGTTGTTTTGGTGCGGCGGTAGCGGTTGGGGGGGCCTCGTTGTTTTGGTGCGGCGGTGCGGTTGGTCGGGGAGGGGTTCCTCGCTCGGTGGGTGCACCGATTCAGAAGCGTTGCGGTGATCGTTGTGCGGGGTGCTGACCTGCGTTGATGGCCGGTGGTGCTCCGGTTTGGCAGTTGCGGCGGGTGCGTTGTCCAAGGTGCGCACTGGTGGGGGCGGGGTGCGTCGCGCAGTCTTTGGGGCACCGCTTCGGGGAGGTTGACCGGGGCGGGGGGCAAGTTCAACGGTGAACCTGGAGGCAACCCCTATGGGCACGTCGCTGCATCCGCCGCAGTTGGTGACCGGGTCTCGGACTCTCTATCTCGTGTGGGTGCCCGAGGATCCGGACGGCGTGGCGGAGCTTGTTCCGGAGGGGCTCACGCCGGCCGCGGATCGTTCGTGTTACCTCAATCAGTACGTGGTCGAGGGGGACTCTCAGACCTCGGCGAGCCAAGGGGACGACGCCTTCGGTGCTTACTCCCTGACTTATCTCGGCGTGAATCTGTCCGGGTTGGACACCGAGGCCGGTGTTCCCGGGCGGTGGTGGACCGATTATCACAACAGTTCCGAGCCGATGATCCGGTACGCCCGGGAGCACGGCGTTCCGGCCGGTGCGCCGGGCGAGACGACGCTCGATCTCGACGGGGAGCGGCTGGTCGCCACGACGGTCGTCGAGGGGCGGCCGATTATTCGGACTGTCGCGCGTCTCAAGATTGGCACGCCGCAGCGGGTTACCGGGCAGTTGCGGTACATCACCAGGCGTGGTGGTGAATTCGTCAGCGGGCGGTACGCCTATGTCGCTGATATAGCCGAGGAATTCGCGGTCGAATCCCTCGAGTTCCTCGACAAGGAGCATCCTGCCTACCGGCTGCGGCCTGCGCACCCCTTGCAGGTGACCTTCGGGTTCTACGCCCCGGCCATGTCCTTCGTCTACCCCGGCGGCGAAGGGCCGCTGGGTTCCGAGCACGGCAGCTAAAAAACAAGGAGCACCCGCATGGCTCTGCTGGACCGAGCACAGTGGTACGACATCGCCCGCGACACTCAATGGACTCCGCGTTACGTCACCGAGGCGGAATTGTTCCCGCCCGAGCTTTCCGGCGGCGAGGGGCTGCCCGACGAGGTGTGGGCGACTTATGACGAGCCGTACAAGGTGAGTTATCGCGAGTACGTCGATATTCAGCGGCAGAAGGACGCTGGGGCGTATTCGGTGAAGGCCGCGCTGGAGCGCGCGGATTTGTACAACAAAGCCGATCCGGGCTGGATTTCCATTCTCAAGGAGCACTACGCGGCGGTCGCGCTCGTGGAGTACGGCGCGTCGTTCCAGGAGTCTCGCTTCGTGCGCTGGTCGAAGGCTCCGGGCATGCGCAACATGGCGACGTTCGGGATGCTGGACGAGATCCGGCACGGGCAGATCCAGTTGTACTTCCCGCACGAGTACGTGAACAAGGACCGCCAGTTCGAGTGGTCGCACGCGGCGATGTTCACCGACAACTGGGTCACCCTCGGAGCCCGGCACTTCTTCGACGACGTGATGATGACCCGCGACGCCGTCTCGACCTCGATTTTCGCGAACTTCTCCTTCGAGACCGGCTTCACCAACCTGCAGTTCATCGGCCTTTCCGGCGACGCCGCGAAAGCCGGCGACTTCACGTTCTCCAAGCTGATCCAGAGCATCCAGTCCGACGAGGCCCGGCACGCGCAGCTCGGCACGCCGCTGCTGCAGATGCTGATCGAGAACGGCCAGAAGGAAGAAGCGCAGAAGAAGATCGACATCGCGTTCTGGCGGTCGTACCGGCTGTTCACCATTCTGTCCGGGATTCCGATGGACTACTACGTCCCGCTGGACGTGCGCGAGGCGTCCTTCAAGGAATTCATGGAGGAATGGATCGTCACCCAGTTCATGCGCTCGCTGGAGGACCTTGGCCTCTCCAAGCCGTGGTACTGGGACATCTTCCTGCGCGACATCTCCGAGCACCACCACGGCCAGCACCTCGGCACCTACTCGTGGCGGCCGACGCTGTGGTGGAACCCGGCGGCGGGCGTCAGCCCGGAGGAACGCGACTGGCTGGAGGAGAAGTACCCGGGCTGGAACGACACCTTCGGCAAGGTGTGGGACGTGCTGATCGACAACTTCGCCCACGACCGTCCGGAAAAGACGGTGCCCGGCACGCTGCCGATCATCTGCAACGTCTCGCAGCTGCCGATCGTCGGCACGCCGTCCCGGACGCTGCGCGACATCTCTCTGGTCCACGAAGGACGGCGCTACCACTTCGCGTCCGAAGTGGACAAGTGGATCTTCGAGGACGACCCGGAGCGCTACCGGCACCACAAGAACCTGGTCGACCGGTTCCTCGGCGGCGAGATCCAGCCCGCGGACCTCGGCGGCGTGCTGGAGTACATGGGCCTCGGCTCGGTCGGTCCCGGCGGCGACGACGCGCACGGCTTCTCCTGGGTCGACACCTACCGCAAGCAGCTCGTCAAGGCCGGCTGAAAGGAACGCTGATGGCCACCATTCCGCTCGCCGTGCACTTCGACGGCGACTTCGTGCTCAAACTGCTCCCCGCGGACAGCGAGCACACGATGGACGAACTCGCCGCCGCGGCGGCCGGGAACTCGGTCGGCATCCACGTGCCCGACCAGCCGGGCCGGACGCTGCGGGTGCGCCGCCAGGGCGACGCGCAGCCGTTCGAGCGCACCAGCACCGTCGCGGCGGCCGGCCTCGAGCCGACCGAATGCGTCGAAGTCTATTTCGAGTGAGGAGGACCGGATGAGCAGCATCGGACCCATCGCCGACCCGGTCGGCCCGGTCCTCCAGGTCGGCGAGGTGGCGCGCGCCGTCGCCGACGCCGCGGTGACCGACAACCCCGGCCGCCGGGTCGACATCCGCGACCGCGGTTCGTACGTGCGGGTCGAGGTCGAGGGCGGCGAATGCGTCCTGCGCCGCGAGACCATCGCCGAGGAACTCGGCCGCCCGTTCAAGATGTCCGAGCTGGAGCTGATCATGCCCTCGTTCGTCGGGCGGATCGAGACCGGCGGCGACGTCATCCGCTTCTACCTGGGCGCTTCCGCCCGCAAGGAGGCCAGCTCGTGAGCACCCCGCTCAAGCCGCTCAAGACCTGGGGGCACCTCGCCGCCCGCCGGCGCAAGCCGAGCGAGTACGAGATCGTCTCCACCAACCTGCTGTGGCACACCCGCGACCCGGAACAGCCGTGGGACGTCGGGCACACCGGGTTCATGGCGGATTTCTACCGCCGCTACCGCAACCAGAGCCCGGTCACGCACCCCGACTGGAACGCCTTCCGCGACCCGGACGAGCTGGTGTACCGCACGTACAACATCCTCCAGGACGGCCAAGAGTCCTATGTGGATGGCTTGCTCGACCAGCACGACGCCGAGGGCCATGACCGCGGGCTCTCGCCGGAGTGGGTCGCGGTGCTGGCCCAGCTGTACACGCCGAGCCGGTACCTGCTGCACACCGTGCAGATGGCCAGCGCGTACCTCGTGCACATGGCCCCGGCCAGCACGATCGCCAACTGCGCGGCGTTCCAGGCCGCCGACTCGCTGCGCTGGCTGTCCAATGTGGCCTACCGGACCGCGGAGCTGCGCCAAGCGCATCCGACCGCCGGGTTCGGCGAGCGCGAACGCGAGCTGTGGGAGGAACTTCCGGCCTGGCAAGGGTTCCGCGAGCTGATGGAACGCCAGCTGACCACCTTCGACTGGGCCGAGGCGTTCGTCGCGCTCAACGTGGTGGCGAAGCCAGCGCTTGACGAGATCGTGCTGCGCCAGCTCGGCGTCAGCGCCCGGCGGCACGGCGACGTGCTGCACGCGCTGCTGGCCGAATCGGCGTTGCGGGACAGCGAGCGTTCCCGGCGCTGGACCGAGGCGCTGGTCAAGCAGATGTCCGAAGTGGACTCGAACGTGCCGCAGCTGCGCGAGTGGGTCGCGAAATGGCAGCCGCTCGCGGTCGCCGCGATCGAGGCGTACGGCGCGGAGGTGGCGGAGAACGCCGAAGCGGCGGAGAACGCGATCGGCGCGGTCCGGGCGTTCCAGCGGCAGCTCGGCATCGGAGGCTGAACCGGCCATGACGACCGAACACCAAGTCCTCCTGCGGGGGACCGGCGTTCGCTTTCCTTGCGCGGAGGGCGACACGCTGCTGCGTGCCGCCCTCCGCGCGGGGGTCGGCCTCAGCTACGAGTGCAACAGCGGCGCCTGCGGAAGCTGCCGGTACGAGCTGCTGGAGGGCGACGTCCGCACGCGCTGGGCGGACGCGCCCGGACTCAGCGCCCGCGACCGCCGCAAGGGCCGCCGGCTGGCCTGCCAGAGCGAACCGGCCAGCGACTGCGTGGTCGACCTCAGTTCGGTGCCGGAACCCGCGCCGCACCGGCCGATCCGGCAGCGCGCCCAGCTGCGCGAGGTGCACCGGCTCACCCACGACATGGCCGAATTCGTCTTCATCGCGGAAAAGCACGCCGCGTTCAGCGCCGGGCAGTACGCGATGCTCGGGTTCCCCAGCGGCATCGAGCGCGCGTATTCGATGAGCAACCTCGGGAACTGCCAGCGGGAATGGAAATTCGTCGTCAAACGGTCGCCGGGCGGGAAAGCGACGTCGATCCTGTTCGACGGGCTCGACCTCGGCGAGACGATCGAGCTGGACGGCCCGTACGGCCAGGCGTACTACCGGGCCGGGGACGACCGCGACATCGTCTGCGTCGCAGGCGGTTCCGGACTCGGCGCGATGGTGAGCGTCGTGCTCGGCGCGGCCGCCCAGGCCGACGCCGGCGAGCGCACGGTCCATTTGTTCTGCGGCGGCCGTGCTCCGCGCGATTTGCACATTCCGGAAGCGATGGCGATGGCGCAGCGCCGGTTGCGCGCGCTCCACGTGCACACCGCGGTTTCCGAGCCCGGTGCGGCGGATTCCGGTTCGCACCAAGGATTCGTGCACGAGGCCGTGGTCGCGGAACTGGGCGAAACGCTGACTGACTTCACCTATTACGCCGCCGGGCCGCCCGCGATGACCGACGCGCTCGCCCGCGCGCTGGTGCTGGACGGCGGGCTGGACGCCGACCGGCTCCATTTCGACCGGTTCAGCTGAGAAAGGAGCTTCCGCATGGGTTTCGTGCGGGTGTGCAGCCTCGACGACGTCTGGGAAGGCGACATGGAGTCGTTCGAGGTGGGGGACAAGGAAGTGCTGATCGCCCACCTCGACGGCGGCGAGGTCGTCGCGACCCAGGCGATCTGCCCGCACCAGCAGGTCGAACTGGTCGAGGGCGAACTGGACAAGAAGACCCTCATGTGCAAAAGCCACCTGTGGACGTTCGACCTCGCCACCTGCCAGGGCATCAACCCCGGCCACGCGCGGCTGGCCCGGTACCCGGTGCGGCTCGAGGGCGACGACGTCTACATCGACCCCGACGGGGACACCCCGAAGATCGCGCATTCCTGAAAAGATCTTCCGAAAAGACAAGGAACAGCACTCATGGTTGCCATCAACTGCGACATGGGCGAGGCCTACAGCATCTACCGCTGCGGCGACGACGAGGGCATCATGCCCTACATCACGGTCGCGAACGTCGCCTGCGGTTTCCACGCCGCCGACCCGGTCGTCATGCGGCGGACCGTCGCGCTGGCGCACGAGCATTCGGTGAAGGTGGGCGCCCACCCGTCGTTCCCGGACCGCGACGGGTTCGGCAGGCGGGAGCTGAAGATGGAGCCCGGGGAACTCACCGCCGCGGTGGTGTACCAGGTCGGCGCGCTGACCGGATTCCTGGCCGAACACGGCATGCCGCTCAACCACATCAAACCGCACGGCGCGCTGTACGGCCTGGCCTCGCGGGACGAGACGGTCGCGCGGGCGATCGCGGAGGCGGCCGACGTGTTCGACGTGCCGTTGATGGGGATGGCCAATACCGTGCACGAAAAGGTGTGGGGCAAGCGCGGCCAGGGCTTCCTCGCCGAGTACTACACCGATCTCGACTACCGCGCCGACGGTTCGCTCATCATCACCCGCGAGCACGTCGCCTACGATCCGGCGATCGCCGCCGAACGGTCCGTGCGCGCGGTCACCGAGGGGCTCGCGACCTCTGTGGACGGTCAGGACATCCCGATGCGCGCGGACTGCGTCTGCGTGCACTCCGACACTCCTGGCGCGGTGGATCTGGCGAAAAGCGTGCACGATGCGCTGACGCCGTACCTGACCTGATTTCTGCAACTGTTCCCGCCGAACCGAGCGCGAGGTGACGCTGATGTCCCGTCTCGAAGTGGTTTCGCCCATTCCCGGGGTCTTTTACCGCAAACCCGATCCGGACAGCCCGGATTTCGTGAAGCCCGGCCAGAAGGTCGGCGCGGACGACACGGTCGGGCTGGTCGAGGTGATGAAGTCCTTCTACCCGGTGCCCGCGGGCGCGGCCGGGACCGTCGTGGAGTTCGCCGCGGACGCCGAGGCGGTCGTCGACGCGGGCCAGCCGCTCGTCGTGCTCGAGGTGGACGCGTGAAACGGGTGCTGATCGCCAACCGCGGCGAGATCGCGGTCCGGATCATCCGCGCGGCCAACGACCTCGGCATCGAGACGGTCGCGGTGGTCAGCGAGGCCGACCGCAGCGCCGCGCACGCGCTGCTCGCCGACCAGGTCGTCCCGATCGGCCCGGCCCCGGCGACGAAGAGCTATCTGGTGGCGGACGCGATCCTCGCCGCGGCCAAGGAAACCGGCGCGGACGCGGTGCATCCCGGTTACGGGTTCCTGTCTGAGCGCGCGTCGTTCGCCGCGGCGGTGGCGGACGCGGGGCTGACGTTCGTCGGTCCGGAGGCCTCGGTCATCGAGCAGATGGGGGACAAGGTCCGGGCGCGGCAGGTCGCGCAGGCGGCCGGCGTGCCGACGGTGCCCGGCACGCCCGGCGGAGTGTCCGATGCGGCCGAAGCCGTGGCGGCGGCGGACGAGATCGGGTACCCGATCATGCTGAAAGCGGCGGCGGGTGGCGGCGGTCGCGGGATCCGGGTGGTCGCGGACGAGGCCGAACTGAAGGCCGCGTTCCCGCAGGCGTCCGGCGAGGCGGCGAGCGCGTTCGGCGACGGGCGGATGTACCTGGAACGGTTCGTGCGGGCGGCCCGGCACGTCGAGGTGCAGGTGCTCGGCGACGGTTCCGAGACGGTGCACGTCTTCGAGCGCGAGTGCTCGCTGCAGCGGCGGCGGCAGAAGGTGGTCGAGGAGGCTCCGTCGCCGGGGATCGACGAGCGGATCCGGGCCGAGATGACGGCCGCGGCGGTGCGGTTGTGCAAGGAGGTCGGCTACCGCAGCGCGGGCACCTGCGAGTTCCTGGTGGACGACGACACCGGCGAGTTCTTCTTCATCGAGATGAACACCCGGATCCAGGTCGAGCACCCGGTGACCGAATTGATCACCGGGATCGACCTGGTCGCCGAGCAGTTGCGGATCGCGGCCGGGGAACCGTTGCGGTACCGGCAGCCGGACGTGGCCAAGCGCGGGCACGCCGTCGAATTCCGGGTTTGCGCCGAGGATCCGGAACGCAATTTCCTTCCCGGTCCCGGAAAGATCGGCGACGTCCGGTTGCCGGGCGGTCCGTGGGTCCGCACGGACACCTGGCTCGCGCCGGGGAGCCAGGTCCCGCCGTTCTACGATTCCTTGGTGGCCAAGGTGGTCGTGTGGGGCGAGGACCGGCCGACCGCGTTGCGCAGGGCGAAGCGGGCACTGTCCGAATTGGTCGTCGAAGGCGTTCCCACCACCACGGCGCTGCTGATCGAACTCCTCGGGCAGCAGTGGTTCGCCGACGGCGCGTTCACCACCGGGACGCTCGAAGAGTGGCTCCTCCAGCGAGCGGAGGCGGGCGCATGAGCGGCGTGACTCCCGCCCGGTACAGCTGGGGCGGGGACGAGCACATTTTCGTCGAGCTGGCCGAGGAAATGAGCCTGCAGGCCAATTTCCGCGCGATGGCGATCACCACGTCGCTGCGCGAGAACCGGCCGGACGGCGTCGTGGAGATCTGCCCGGCGAACGCGTCCTACCAGGTCCGGTACAACCCGGACGTGATCGAACCGCGCACGCTGCTGACGCGTCTGCGCGAGATCGAGGAGAAGGTCGGCGACGCCGCGGATTTCAGCCTTTCGACGCGCGTGGTCGAGATTCCGGTGCTGTATCAGGATCCGTGGACCACTGAGACGCTGATGCGGTTCCGCGACCGGCATCAGGACCCGGACGCCACCGACATCGAGTATGCCGCTCGGATCAACGGATATGCCGGGGCCGAGGAATTCATCGCGGCCCACAGCGGTGCGCCGTGGTTTGTTTCGATGGTCGGTTTCGTCGCCGGGCTTCCGTTCATGTATCAGATGGTGCCCCGGGAACGGCAGATCGTCGTGCCGAAGTATCTGCGGCCGCGCACCGACACTCCAAAGCAGACAGTCGGTTACGGCGGTTGTTTCAGCTGCATTTACTCAGTCCGCGGCGCGGGCGGGTACCAGATGTTCGGCATCACGCCCGCGCCGATTTACGATCCGGCGCGGGAACTTCCGGACTTCGCCGATTTCATGGTGTTCTTCCGCCCCGGCGACATCGTGCGGTTCAAGCCGATCGACCGGGACGCCTACGACGACCACGTCAAGGAGGTCGAGGCCGGGACGTTCCGGATCCGTTCGCGCCCGGTCGACTTCGGGCTGCGCGAGTACCTCGACGACCCGGACGGCTTCACCGCGGGACTGCTGGAGGTGCTCCGTGCCGATTGAGGTCCGCCAGCCCGGACTGGCCACGACGATCCAGGACGCCGGCCGCAACGGCTATTACGACGTCGGCATCCCGCCCTCGGGCGCGCTCGACCAGTACTCGTACTCGGTCGCGAACCGCCTGGTGGGCAACGATCCCGGCGCGGCCGCGCTCGAATGTGTCTACCTGGGACCGGAGCTGCACTTCACCGAGGACACGGTGGTCGCGATCGCCGGTGCGGAGTTGCCGCCGAAACTCAACGGCGAGGAACGGCCGCTGTGGGAGGCGTTCGCGGTCAATGCGGGCGATGTCCTTACGTTCGGGTTCTGCAAACGCGGCGCTCGCGCGTATCTCGCGGTGAGCGGCGGCATTGACGTGCCTTTGGTGCTGGGCAGCCGATCCACCTACGGACTCGGAAAGCTCGGCGGGATCAGCGGTGCGCCGCTGGTTGCCGGGGACGTCATTCCGGTGGGCGCTGGCGCCGGTGTGCCCGGGCGTTCCCTGCCGGAAAACTTGCGCCCGGCGTTGTCGAAGGAAATCGAAGTCCGCGTGGTGATGGGTCTTTACGACCACGTGCTCACCGACGCGGGCCGCGCGACGTTCCTGGACACCGAGTGGACGCTGACTCCGGTCGCCGATCGCGTCGGTTTCCGGTACCAGGGCGGGAAATTGGAGACCAAACCGCGCACGCCGCCGTTCGGGGCCGGACAGGATCCGTCGAACATCGTGGACGCGCCTTATCCGATCGGCTCGATCCAGGTCCCTGGCGGTGTCGAGCCGATCATCCTGCACCGCGACGCGGTGTCCGGCGGCGGGTACCTGATGGTCGGCACTGTCCTCAGTGGAGACCTGGACCTGGTGGCGCAATCCGCGCCGAACACCAAAACCCGCTTCGTCGCGGTCGATCTGGACGAAGCCCTCGCCCTCCGCCGCGATTACCGCGCCCGCACCCAGCGGGCCGCTGAATCCCTGAGCTGACAAGGAGTTCTCATGCCGCACGTTCAGATCGACTGGTTCCCCGGTCGCACGACCGAACAGAAACGCGAGCTGGCCGAGGTGCTGACCCGCGAGATCTGCCGGATCGGCGACTGCGCCCCGGAATCGGTCGGCATCGTGTTCACCGACGTCGACACCGCGAACTGGGCGCGGGCGGGCAAGCTTTTCTCGGACAGCTGATGGCCAGCCTTCGCTCCCACGTCCTGATCGACGCCCCCGCCGACGCGGTGTGGCGGGTGCTCGGCGACGCCGCGGCGGTCGCCGGCTGGTTCCCGTCGATGAAGTCCTCCACCGGCGACAGCCGCCACCGCACGGTGGTCCTGGGCGACGGGTCTGTCCTGGAAGAAGCCGTCGTCACCCACGACCCGGCCCGGCGGCGGTTGCAGTACCGGGTGACCGGCGGCGATCTCCCCGTCACCGACCACCTGGGCACGGTAGACGTGCTGGAGATCGATCCGGAACGGTCGATTGTCGTGTACAGCACGGAAATCTCGCCGGACTCGCTCGCCGGCGCCTTCGACGCGGCGATCAGCGAGGCCGTCGCGGGCCTGCCCGCACACCTGTCCTGAGGTCCGTGCGGGGAACCCAAGCTGATTCCCCCGGGGTTCCCCTCACGGACGATCGGCGAACCGGTAGCCGGACCCGTGGGCGGTCAGGCGGCCGCCGGTGGGCGGGGTGAAGTGCGTGCCCAGCAGGAGGGTGCCCGAATCGGCCAGTTCGGCGAGGAGGCGGCGGCGGGTCTTCTCGGATTCCGCCGGGTCGATGTCCACCGACGCGCCGATCCCCGGATGCGCGAACTGCACGGGATGGTGCACCGCGTCGCCGGTGATCAGTGCGGTCTCGCCGGAGCTGGCGAGTTCGACCGAGACGTGCCCCGGGGTGTGGCCGGGCGTCGGCCGCAAGCGCACGCCGGACACGATTTCGACTCCCTCCTCGGGGACGTCGACCAGGTCCAGCAGCCCCGCGCGCTCCACCGGCAGCACCGAGTCGTCGAACATCTGCCGGCGCGCCGCGTCCATGTCGTAGCCCGCCCAGAATTCCCGTTCGGCGCGGGCGGTGACGTACCGGGCGGAGGCGAACGTCGGCACCCACTCGCCGTCCTGTTCGCGGGTGTTCCAGCCGACGTGGTCGGCGTGCAGGTGGGTGAGCAGCACCAGGTCCACCTCGTCCGGTGCGAATCCGGCGGCGGCCAGCGCGTCGAGGTAACCGGTGTCGAGGTCGTGCCACGCCGGGTTGGCGCGCGTCTTCCCGTTGCCGATCCCGGTGTCGACGAGGATCTTCGTCCCGTCCTTTTCGAACGCGAAACTGTGGCTGTGCAAGCGGATCGCGCCGTCGTCGGCGAAGTCCGGCCGCAGCCAGTCCTCGCCCGAGACGACCTCGGCGGTCGCCCCGGGGAGCAGCCACGGTCCGGTCGCGGCGGGGAATTCGATCTCGTCGATCCGGTGCACAGTGATCTCGCCGACGGTCCAGGACATGGGGAGTGCCTCCTTAACGCAACATGTTTGCGTTAAGCGACGGTAGCGGCTATCGTCGGTTAACGCAAATACTTAGCTTTTAGGAGCGCTCGTGTCCGAATTGACCCCCGGCGAGGCGGCCCGTCTCGCCGCCCGAGCCGGATTGCCGCTGGCCGCCGCCCGGCACACCGACGTGGCCGCCGTCGCCAACCACATCCACTCCGTGGTGACCGTCCTGCGCGACCTGGATTTCGGCGACATCCCGCCGGCTTCCACGTACCGAGCGGAGGAGGTCCGGTATGTCGCTGGCTGACCTCACCCTCGCCGAAGCGTCCGCCGCGATCCGGGACCGGCGCGTGTCGCCGGTCGAGCTGGTCGAGGAGGTCCTCGCGCGCATCGCCGAGGTCGAACCCCGGCTGCACGCGTACGTCACGGTGGACGCCGACCGCGCCCGGGCCGAAGCCGCGGCGCTGGGCGAGATCCGCGGGCCGCTGCACGGCATTCCGATGGGCTTGAAGGACCTGATCGACGTCGCCGGAACCGCGACCACCGCCAGCTCCCAGGTCCGCGCCGGACATCGCGCCGAGCGGGACAGCACCGTCGCCGCCCAGCTCAAGGCCGCCGGAACGGTCCTCCTCGGCAAGACTCACACGCACGAATTCGCCTACGGCCTCACGACTCCGCAGACCCACAACGCCCGCAACCCGTCGCGCGTCGCCGGAGGATCCAGCGGCGGTTCCGCCGTCGCTGTCGCCGCGGGAGCCGCGACGTTCGCCCTCGGCACCGACACCGGCGGCTCGATCCGGGTGCCCGCCGCGCTGAACGGAGTCGTCGGCCTGAAACCGACCTACGGCCTCATCCCGCGCGACGGCGTGACGTCGCTGTCCTGGTCGCTGGACCACGTCGGCCCGATCACCCGCACCGTCGAGGACGCCGCACTCGTGCTGTCAGTCCTCATTGGACAGTCGGTCTCGGTCGGCGGCGAGCTGGCCGGGCTGCGGGTCGGAGTCCCGGGCAACTACTACTTCGACCGCGTCGACCCGGCGGTGGAAACCGCGGTCCGCGAGGCCATCGGGCATCTCGAGGAGCTGGGCGCCGAGCTGGTCGACGTCGAAATCCCGATGACCCGGTACCTCCAGGCAACGCAGTGGGGCCTGATGGTTCCGGAAGCCACGGCTTATCACGAGCGCAGCTTGCGTACCGTGCCGGACCAGTACGCCGCCGACGTCCGGATCCTGCTCGAAGCTGGCGAGCTGATGACTGCGGGGGACTACCTGCGCGCCCAACGCGCCCGCACCCTCATGCGGCAGGAATGGACGCGGCTGTTCGAGAAGGTCGACGTCCTCGCCGCGCCGACAGTCCCGATGACGGCTGTCCCGGCCGGACAGGAGACGGTCACCTGGTCCGATGGAAGCGTCGAAGCGGTTTCGGACGCGTACGTGCGGCTTTCGGCTCCCGCGAACATCACCGGCGTACCAGCGTTGACGGTCCCGATCGGCGACGATCCCGACGGATTGCCGATCGGCCTGCAGCTGCTCGCCCGGCCGCATGGCGAGTCCGTGCTGCTGCGGACCGGGCACGCCGTGGAACGGGCGCGCCTTACAGTGGCACGGTGAGCCAGAAGCGGATGGTGCGTCCGGGCGGGCGCAGTGCGCGAGTCCAGGAATCGGTGCACGCCGCGGTCCGCGACCTGATCGCCGAATCGGGCCGGGACGCGCTGACCGTGCCCCAGGTCGCGGCGCGGGCGGGCGTCACGCCGTCGACGATCTACCGGCGGTGGGGCGACCTGCAGGAACTCCTGTCGGACGTCGCGGTCGAACGGCTGCGCCCGGAAGCCCCGCCGGAGGACCACGGTTCGCTGGCCGCGGACCTGACGGCGTGGACCGAACTGTTCCTGGACGAAATGTCCTCGCCGGCGGGCCGGGCCTACATCCGCGACGCACTGCTCGGCGACCCGGACGGCAGCAACGCCGGCCAGTGCTCGGCGTACGCCGCCGACCAGGTCGAAGTCGTCCTGGCCAGGGCGATCGCCCGAGGCGAGGCGGCGCCGTCCGCGGAAACGGTGATGGACCGGGTGGTGGCTCCGATCATGTACCGGATCCTGTTCCGCCCGTACGGCCTGGACGCCGAGTACGCCCGCCGGTTGGCGGCTGAGGTGCTGGCTTAGAACCAGTGCACGCAGTGCGGCGCACGATCCGACCGGAACAACGCGTCCGCCACCCCGGCCGCCTCCCCGTGGTGCGCCCGGATATGCCCCGCCCGGACCAGCACGCTCGGCAATGTCCCGCCGAGATAAACCGAGCCCAGGTCGCTCACGTCGAGCGACAGGTCCGGCGCGAGGTCCGTCCGCACGCACTCCGCCTTCCCGTCCCGCACCGTCAGCCGGTAGCGGCCGTGTTCCTCCAGGAAGGGGTCCGTCACGTCGAGGACCAGCGAACCGTCCGCGAACCAGCCGCGGGTGGTCAGGGCGCGGGGGATGTCGAGCAGCCGCACCCAGAGCCAGTCCGTGGTGCGGGGCTCGGCCGCGCGCAGGTCCGCGAGCTGCCAGCGCAGCGGGTTCCCCGGCGGGAGGTGTTTGAAGTCGATCGTCTTGACCAGGTCGTGCCCCAGCAGGTACTGGGTGAGCGAGGTGAAGGCCGCGTCGTCGGCCGCGATGACCTCGTCGACCGTCAGGACGCCGTCGGTGACCAGGTAGCTCGCGTACCCGTCCGCGGTGCCGTCGGTGTCCCGGTGCACGGCGAGGTACCGCGGTTCCGGGCCGGTCGGCGGATGGCCCGCGCCCAGCGCCCACCAGCGGTGCGGCCGCGACAACGCGCCCGGCTGGGTGCGGCGGTAGCGGTCGTAGATCTCTTCCAGCAGGCCACCGCAGTCGACGCGGCGGAGCAGCTCGACCGAGCCCGTCGCGACCGGCGTACCTCCGCGCGGGGCACCGAAAGCGGAGCGGTGCCGTTCGACGGTCATCTGCTCGGTGGAGGTCGCCGGTCCGTAGCCGAACCGCCGGTAGATCACCGCTTCGGAGCAGAGCAGCACCGACAGGAACTCGCCACGGGCGCGGACGTCGGCTAGGTGCTCCTGCATCAGCGCGCGGAGCACGCCCTGCCGCCGGTGCGTCGGCAGTACGCCGACGGCGGTCACGCCAGCGGCGGAGGCGAGCACATCCCCGGGCAGCGTGAGGTCGAAGGAGAACGCGCCGGTGGTGCCGACCGGTTTCCCGTCTGGAGCGTAGGCGATCAAGCTCCGGTCGCTCTCGAAAGCGCCCAGGATGCCACTGCCCGGCGACTCGGGCCAGTAGCGGCCGAACGCGGCTTGGACGGTGCGGAAGAAGACGTCGTAATCGTTGTCGCGCCGGATTTCCATCGCAGAAGGCCCCCAGGAGCTGACGGTGTCTCCCCGTATCCCAGTCGTGCTCCCGGGGGCAGGCAAGCGATTTACGCCTGAAGCGCGCCCGGCTGCACCCGCGCCGGGAATTTCTGCAGCAGGTCGGCCGCCACGCTCACCGCGATCACCGCCGGTTCCTTGCCGGTCAGGCCCGGCAAGCCGATCGGCGTCGTGATCCGGGACAGCGCCGCCTCGTCGTGGCCGAGATCGGTGAGCCGCTTCCGGAACCTCGACCACTTCCCGGCGGATCCGATCAACCCGATCGACCCGCACGTGCCGCTGCGCAGCGCCGCGTCGCACAGGGCGATGTCCTCGGCGTGGTCGTGCGTCATGATCAGCACGTGCGTGCCCGCCGGCAGCTCGGACAGCACCGTCTCCGGCAGCAGCGGGACCTGGTGGACGTGCACGGTCGCCACCGCGTCATCGAGCACGGCCAACCGTTCCGCGGTCAGCTGCGCCGGCCGGCTGTCGATCAGGTGCAGCGAAATCTCGTGCCGGGCGAGCACCCGCGCCAGCTCCAGGCCGACGTGGCCGACGCCGAAGACCGCCACCGACGGACGCACCGGAAGCGGCTCGAACAGCAGCGTCATCGTCCCTCCGCAGCATTGCACGCCGTGCTGGTAAGGAGCCTTGTCGGACAGCGAAAGCGTTTGCAGCACCGGCGCGGTCGCGTTGTCCCGCAGCAGTTCCCGGGCCCGCTCGATGGCGACCGCCTCGGCATTGCCGCCGCCGATCGTGCCGTGGGTTTCCGCCGAGCCGACCACCATTTTCGCGCCGCCCTCGCGCGGAGTGTGCCCGCGCGAGGACGTCACCGTGACGAGCACGCCCGGCAGCCCCGCGTCCCGCAGGTGCTGTACCGCGCTGATCCAGTTCATGGCTGGCCCACCAGATCCGGTACCTGGGCCTCGACCTCCGGAGCCGCGGTGACAGCGCGGTCGATCGCCCAGAACACGGCTTCCGGCGTCGCCGGGGACGCCAGATCGACGCTGTGCCCGGGCTCGCCGAACGCGGCGACCGCCTGCCGCAGCGCTTCCCGCACCGAGAAGGCCAGCATCAACGGCGGTTCGCCGACCGCCTTCGACCCGTAGACCGCGCCTTCTTCGGTGGCATCGGTCAGCAGCGTGACGTTGAAGACTTCCGGCATCTCCGAGAAACTCGGCAGCTTGTACGTGCTCGCCGCCTGGGTCGCGAGCCGCCCGCGGGTGGGCCGGTCGGACTCGTCCCAGCGCAGGTCCTCCAGGGTCAGCCAGCCCATGCCCTGCACGAATCCGCCCTCGATCTGGCCGATGTCGATCAGCGGGGACAGGCTGTCGCCGACGTCGTGCACGATGTCGACCCGCCGCGTCCGGTACGCGCCGGTGAAGTCGTCCACCTCGACCTCGGCCAGCGCCGCGCCGTAGGCGAAGTACTTGAACGGCGAGCCGCTCATCGTGGCGGAATCCCAGCTCAGGCCCTCGGTCCGGTAGTACCCGGCGGCGGACAGGTGCACCCGGTCGAAGTAGGCCGCGTGCACCAGCTCGTCCCAGCCGATTTCCTCGCCGGACGGGGTGCGCGCCGCGCCGCGGACGATCCGGACGTCGCTTTCCGGCACGCCGAGCTTGCCCGCCGCGACGGCGAGCAGCCGGTCGCGGATCTGCTCGCAGGCGTTCTTGACCGCGCCGCCGTTGAGGTCCGCGCCCGAACTCGCCGCGGTGGCCGAGGTGTTCGGCACCTTGTCCGTCCGGGTCGGGGCCAGCCGCACCTTCTCCGGCGGCACGCCCAGCGCGGTCGCGGCCACCTGCAGCATCTTCGTGTGCAGTCCCTGGCCCATTTCGGTGCCGCCGTGGTTGATCAGCACCGAGCCGTCCTTATAGACGTGCACCAGCGCCCCGGCCTGGTTGAACGCGGTGAGGTTGAACGAAATCCCGAACTTCACCGGCGTGATCGCGAGCCCGCGCTTGGAATGCGCGTGTTTCACGTTGTACGCGGCGATCTCGGCCTGCCGGCGCTCGGCCTCGCCCGAGTCCAGCAGCTGCTGCCAGATCCGGTGGATGCGTTCCGGGTGCCGCACTGGCATCCCGTACGGCGTTTCCTGGCCTTCGGAGTAGAAATTGCGCCGCCGCAGCTCGGCCGGGTCGATGCCGAGCAGCGGTGCGCAGCGGCCGAGGATGTCCTCGATCACCAGCATGCCCTGCGGCCCGCCGAATCCGCGGAACGCGGTCTGCGACGTCTTGTTCGTTTTCGCGATCCGCCCCATCGCGCGGACGTGCGGGATCCAGTACGCGTTGTCGACGTGGCACAGCGCGCGGGCGAGCACCGGTTCGGACAGGTCGAGGCTCCAGCCGCCGTCCGCGGTCAGCACGACGTCCAGCGCCTGCAGCTTGCCGTCGGAGTCGAAGCCGACGCTCCATTCGGCGTGGAAACCGTGCCGTTTGCCGGTCATCGTCAGGTCCTGGGTGCGGGTGAGCCGCAGCCGCACCGGACGTCCGGTGAGCGTCGCGCCGAGCGCGGCGACGGCGGCGTACCCGTGCGGCTGCCATTCCTTGCCGCCGAACCCGCCGCCCATCCGCAGGCTCTGCACGGTGACCTCGTGGCTGTGCTTGCCCAGCACGTGCGCCACGATGTCCTGCGTTTCCGACGGATGCTGCGTGCTGCTCTGCACGAAAACCTGCTCGGACTCGTCGACGTGGGCCAGCGCGCACTGGGTTTCGAGGTAGAAATGCTCCTGCCCGGCGAAGTCGAACTCGCCGCGGAAGACGTGCGCCGAACCGGCCATCCCCGAGTCGACGTCGCCGCGCGCCACCACTCGCGGCTCGCCCTGGAAACTGCCCGCGGCGATGGCTTCGCCGACGGTGACCAGCGACGGCAGCGGTTCGGTGTCCACCTCGACGGCCGCCGCGCCCAGCCGCGCCGCTTCCAGCGTCTCGCCGAGCACCCAGCACACCGCGTGGCCGTAGAACATCACCTCGGACGGGAACAGCGGTTCGTCGTGGTGCACGCCGGAATCGTTGACGCCAGGGACATCCGCCGCGGTGAGGACGCGGACCACGCCGGGCACGGCCTCGGCCGCTTCGGTGCGGATCGCGAGCACCTTCGCGTGTGCCTCGGGTACCTGTACGGGGTATGCGTGCAGCACGTCTTTGGTGCGGGCGACGAGGTCGTCGGTGTACAGCGCGGTGCCCCGGACGTGCGCCGCGGCGGCCTCGTGCGGCCGGGCGATCCCGATGGACGGGCTTTCCGGGCGGTCCGAAAGTGCGCTCATGCTCGTGCTCCCTCGAGAGAGTCGGCGTGCAGTTTCAGCAGGCTGCGGCCCAACGTCGCGGCGCGGTAGGCGGCGCTCGCGCGGTGGTCGTCCATCGGCGTGCCCTCGCCGCGCAGGATTTCCGCTGCGGCGCGGACGGTTTCCTCGTTCCAGGGCTGTCCGACGAGCGCCGCTTCGGTGTCTTTAGCGCGGATCGGGGTCGCGGCGACCCCGCCAAGGCCGATCTGCGCGGTGCGGACGAGACCGTCTTCGAGGTCGAGCGCGAACGCGACGGCGACGCTGGAAATATCGTCGAACCGCCGTTTGGCGACCTTGTGGAACGCGGTGGTTCCGGCCAGCGGCAACGGAATCCGCACCGAACGGATCAGCTCGGCGTCCCGCCGCACGCTCTGCCGGTACCCGGTGAAGTACTCCGCGAGCGGCACCTCGCGCTCTCCGTCCACTGAGGACAGGACGACGCTGGCGCCGAGCGCGAGGAGCACCGGTGCGGAGTCGCCGATCGGCGAACCGGTGCCGAGGTTTCCGCCGAGGGTCGCGGCGTTCCGGATCAGCCGCGACGCGAATTGCGGGATCAGCTGGCTCAGCAACGGAATCCGGCCGTCGAGGCGGCGGTCCATTTCGGTGAGGCTCAGCCCGGCGCCGATTTCGATCGTGTCCGCGCCGACGTTCAGCACCTGCAGTTCGGGGATGCGGTCGATGGCGACGACGCAGTCCGCCCGGACGCCGCGGATGTTCACCTCGACGCCCCAGTCCGTCGACCCGGCCACGAAAGTCGCGTTAGGACGGTCGTGGCGCAGCCGGAGCGCTTCGGCCCAGCTGGCCGGGCGAAGGTAGTCCCGTCCGTCGCGGTGCAGTTGTGTCGCAACGGGTTCCGGCGCGCGGCAGGTGCGCCGCAGGGCCAGCGGGTCGTCGGCCGGGGGAGCGCCGAGCGCGTGCGCGGCGTCGCGGATCGGCCGGTATCCGGTGCAGCGGCACAGGTTTCCGCTCAGCGCGTGGATGTCGAAGCCGTTCGGCGCGTGGTCGTCGCCGGTCGCGGCGCGGTCGCCGCGGTAGTACTCGGCCGCCATGCTGCAGACGAACCCGGGAGTGCAGTAGCCGCACTGGGATCCGCCGCGCACGGCCATTTCGTGCTGCACCGGGTGCAGTTCTTCGGCGGACCCGAGACCCTCGGCCGTCCACACCTCCTGCCCGTCCAGCGAACCGACCGGGGCGAGGCAGGCGTTGATCGCGACCAGGTCGGTCGGGGATTCGACGCCGGGCCGCGCGACCAGGATCGCGCACGCGCCGCATTCGCCCTCGGCGCAGCCCTCCTTGCAGCTGGTCAGGCCCTGTCCGCGGAGCCAGTCCAGTGCCGTGGTGTGCACGGGGACGGCGCCGATCGCGGTGCGTTTCCCGTTGACGGTCACCTCGGGGTCGACCATCGGAGTTCCTCTCGTCTTTTCTCGGCTGGGGCCACGGCCGCCACCGCGCCGTCGGCGCAGGTCAGGGGACCGTGGGAAAGGGCGGCAACGGGACTGGGGGAGCCCGTGCGCGAGCGCGGCCGAGCGGGGGAGACCGCTCAGTGCCGCGTTGGCCAGCCGTGCGCGACGCGCCCCTTGTTCCAGGCGGACTGGCGCGTGCGCTGGCGGAGGTCGGCGAGCTGGCCGGAAGTCAGCAGCATCGCGCACCTCCTCGAGAGCGAACGGAACGGGCGGTGCGGGCGCACTGCCGTTGCCGAAGCGTAACGCCGGGCAAAGCCCGAGACAAGGGCCGGCGTCGCCCGGAAGGAGACCCAGGACACACTTCCAAATACCCCCAGGGGGTATAAGGTCTGTGGCGTCGAGAACGAGCGAAGGAGAGTCCGATGAACGGCAACGGCACCGCACTTTCGGCCGGCGGGGTCCAGCTCGGCGTCGTGCACGCCCCCGTCCGCGCGGGGGAGGACGGCGAGCTTGCGTTCACTGTCAGCACCGCCGACGGACAGCCGGTCACCAAATACGAGGAGGCGCACGGCAAGCAGTTGCACCTGATCGTGGTTCGCACGGACGGCGCGCACTTCCGGCACCGCCATCCGGTGCTCGACCCGGAGATCGGCGTCTGGTCGATCCCGTGGACCTGGGCAGCGGCGGGCGCCTACCGGGTCTTCACCGACCTGACTCCGGCGGGCGGCGAGAGCGTGACGCTGTCGCGGACGGTCGAGGTCGCCGGCGACTACCAGCCGCAGGCCGCGGAACCCGTCGCGAAGGACGTGGTGGACGGCTACGAAGTGACCCTCGACGGCACGCTCGCGGCGGGCGCGGCGACGATGCTGACCGCCCGCGTGACCCGCGGCGGACAGCCGGTCGCCGAGCTGGAGCCGTACCTGGGTTCGTTCGGCCACCTGGTCGCGCTGCGCCAGGGCGACCTCGCCTACCTGCACATCCACGCGCTCGGCGACGGGGAGCCCGGGGAAATCCGGTTCCACGCCGAGGCCCCGACGACCGGCCGCTACCTGCTGTACCTGGACTTCCAGGCCGAGGGCACGGTGCGCACCGCCGCCTTCGTCCTCGACGCGGCCTGAGCAGCTTCATGCCGTGCTGCCGATCCCCTTGAAGAGAAAGAGAAAACGATGACCACCGCACAGGAAACCCGGCCGAACACGCTCCGCTGGTGGGCGCTCGGACTGATCGCCCTCGCCCAGTTCATGGTGATCATGGACACCTCGATCATCGGCGTCGCCCTGCCGCGCATGCGCGACGCTCTCGGCTTCACGCCCAGCACGTTGTCCTGGGTCTTCAACGCCTACGTGATCGCCTTCGGCGGCCTGCTGCTGCTCGGCGGGCGGCTGTCGGATTTGTTCGGCGCCAGAAGGCTTTTCGCGACCGGATGGGCGATACTCCTGGCCGGTTCGGTGCTCGCCGGAGCCGCCGGGAACGTGCCGGTCGAACTCGCCGGCCGGATCGTGCAGGGCGCGGGAGCCGCGCTGATCGCCCCGTCCGCGCTGACGTTGCTGATGATGCTCTTCGGCAGCAGCCCGAAGGAACTCACGAAAGCCCTCGCGCTGTACGGCGCGGCGGCTCCGGCCGGCGGCACCGCCGGGGTGTTCCTCGGCGGGGTGATCACCGAATACCTGTCGTGGCCGTGGGTGTTCTACCTGAACGTGCCGATCGCGGTGCTCGCGCTGTTCGCCGCTCGCGCCGTGCTGCCCGGGGGAGCGACCGGAACCCGTGGCACGGTTGATGTTTTCGGCGCGCTGACCGTCACGCTCGGCTTGGGGACGCTGGTGTACGGGATCGTCCGCGCTCCGGAAGCGGGATGGACGTCCACCTGGATCGCGCTCGCTGCCGGTCTCGTGCTGCTGGCCGGTTTCGTTGTCCGCCAGGCGAAAGCGCGCACTCCGCTGATGCGGCTGTCGATCTTCCGCGCCCCGCGGCTCGGCGCGGCGAACCTGGCGCAGGTTTTCCTCGGCGCGGCCTGGATTCCGATGTGGTTCTTCCTGAACCTCTACCTGCAGCAGGTGCTCGGGTTCCGCGCCTTCCCGGCCGGCGCCGCGCTGCTGCCGATGACCGCGCTGATCATGCTGGGCATGATCGCCCTGGCCCCGCGGGTGATCGGCCGGTTCGGCCCGAAGCCGCCGATCGTGGCCGGATTGCTGCTGCTGGCGGCCGGCTTGGGCTGGCTCGCGCTGGTGCGCGCGGACGGCAGCTTCTGGGCGGACGTCCTGCCCGCGTCGCTGGTCGCGGCACTGGGGATGTCGCTGGCCTTCATCCCGTCGCTCGGCACGGCGATCTCGGCGGCCCGGCCGGAAGAAGGCGGGCTCGCGTCGGGAATCGTGAACACCGGCTACCAGGTGGGTTCGGCGCTGGGGCTGGCCGTGATGACCGCACTGGCGGCGGCTTCGGGCGCGGGCGCGCTCGGCGACCCGGCGGCGTTGACGAACGGCTACTCGGTCGCCTTCGTCGGCTCGGCGGTAATCGCCCTGGTGGGGGCTGGTCTCGCGGCTGTGACCTTCCGCCGGTAAGTCCGTGAGGGGACTCTGGGGGAATCTGATTCCCTCAGGGTTCCCCTCACGTCACGCCTTGGTCTCGGCGGGCTTCCAGATCCGCCCGTGCAGTCCCACGAACAGCAATACGAACGCGACCGTCAGCAGGATGTGCCCCAGCCCGGCGATCCCGGCGATCGCCGCGCCGGATTCCTTGCCCAGCACGGTGAGCGTGCCGTGCACGAGCATTCCGCCCACCGTGACGAGCATCCCGGCGTGGTAGATCCAGAAGAACGGCGCGAAGGAGCGGGTCGCCGACAGCGTGAACACCTTGTCCAGCACCAGGACGATCAGGAACACCAGCGTCCCGAGCGCGAGCAGGTGGGTGTGCACAATGGACAGCTGGGTGTCGCCGGTGAAATGCTCCGCCTTGGTCAGTTCGCGGTAGTAGAGCCCGCCGAGCAGGCCGAGGATCGTGTAGATCGCGGCGGCCCAGTAGATCTTCTTCGTCATCGGTTCTCCTCGGCGCCGGCCCGGGCCGGCTGGTGGATCCGTCCGTCGACGACCTCGTGCACCGAGTCGACCCCTTCGAGGTGGGAGCGGTCGTGGGTGACCAGCACGGTTGCCGTCGCCTGCTGGTGCGTGATCGTAGTGAGCAGATCGACGACCGCCGCGCTGCGGTCCTGGTCCAGCGCGCTCGTCGGCTCGTCGACCAGCAGCACGGCGGGCTCGTTCATCAGGGCGCGCGCGATGTTCACTCGCTGCTGCTGTCCGCCGGAAAGCCGCCCTGGCCGATGCGCCGCGCGATCAGTTAGTCCGACGGCGTCGAGCAGCTCCTTCGCTCGGTTTGTCGCGGCGCGACGCGGCGTTCCGTTCAGGTGCGCCATGACTTCCAGCTGTTCCACCGCGGTGAGCGACGCGAGCAGATTCGGTTGCTGGAACACGATCCCGATCTTGGTGCGCCGCAACTCGGCCAGCGCGGCCCGGTCCAGCTCGGCGGTGTCGACGCCGCCGACGACCACGCGTCCGTGATCGGGCCGGATGAGGGTCGCGGCGACGGCGAGCAGGCTCGATTTCCCGGATCCGGACGGTCCGACGACCGCGGCGACGTTTCCGGCGGGCACGTGCAGGTCGACCCGGTCGAGGGCGGTGAGGCGGGAATCGCCGTCGGGGTAGGTGAGGGTGATGCCGGACAGGTGCAGGCTCATCAGTGCGCTCCGGAGGTGAGGGCGGTCAGCGGGTCGACGGAGGTGATGCGGCGGACCGCGAGCGCGGCGCCGAGCGCGCCGAGGACCACCAGCACCGCGGCCGGGCCGAGCAAGGTGCCCGCGCTGAGCACGAACGGCACCGTTCCGGACGCGACCGCTCCGAGCGCGGCAGCGAGGCCGGTCCCGAGGGCAGTTCCGCCGATCAGCAGCACGACGGCTTGGCCGAGCGCGTCGCGCAGCAAGTACTTCGTGGTCGCGCCGAGTGCCTTCAGCACCGCGATGTCGCGGCTGCGCTGGATCGTCCACACGGTGAAGAACGCGCCGATCACCAGTGCGGAGATCACGAACAGAAAGCCGCGCATGAGCTGGAGCGAGCCGTTTTCCGCCGAGTAGGAGCCGATGGCGGACAACGCATCGTCCTTCGTGACGGTGCGGGTGCCGATCCGCGCATCTGCCGCGGCGATATCGGCGGACGGATCGGTGGTCACCGCGAGCACTGTCGCGTTTGGACCGGTGAAGTGAGTCCACACCACCGGGAGATGGCTATAGGACGCGTCTCCGTCGATGGCGGACACGGTGACTTTCTGGCCTTGCAGCGTGAGTTGGTCGCCTTGACCGGCCTTCAACGCGTCTGCGGCGCTCGTGGACAAGACGACCGTGCCTGGCCGTGAGTTCCGGACTCCGAACGCCGCCAACGTCGCGGTGCGCTCGCCGACCGCCGCGCTGGCGGTGCTGATCGCGATCGGTTCCGCGCTGGTCACTCCGGGCACCCGGGCGTACTCCTCGGCCTGCGCCCGGGTCACTGTGGACTGTCCAAACGAGAGCGATCCGCTGCCGGGATCGGCGAAGACCAGGTGGTCGGCCGGCAACCCGGTGATCGCGGACGTGCTCTTCTCGGCCAGCCCGGAGGTGAGCCCGGACAGCAGACCGACCAGCAACGTCATCAGCACGACGACGGTCCCCATCAACGCGAACCGCCCCTTGGCGAAGCGCAGATCCCGCCACGCGACGAACATGTGCGTCCCTTCCTTCTCGATGTGCGCTCCAGCGTGCTCCGGCCGAGGCGCGGGGACATCGCGCCGCGGACGGTCTCCCCGGAATCGATGGGCGCACTCGCCGCTCAACCTTTCGATTGATGCGGATTCCGCCCGGGACACGGACAATCGGCAGGGGAGGTAGCCGCTTTCGTGAATCCGCAGACCCTCGACCGGCCGTTGCGCGTGCTGCGCGTCTGCCTGCACCTTCTGCTGGCCGGGCTGCTGGTGCTCGCCGTCGCGCGCGCGTTCGCCGACGGACAGCCGCACGCGCCCGCGGTGCTGGCCGGGGCCCTGGTGATGGGCGGCGTTTACACGGTGGGCCCGCTGCTGCCGCGAATCGGCCGCCTCCCGGGTGCGACGGCGGCCTGGCTGGCCGTGCTGGGCGTCGCGTGGCTCGTGCTGCTGTGGCTCACTCCGGACGGGGTGTGGCTGGCTTTCCCGCTGTATTTCCTGCAAATGCACCTGCTGCCGACCCGCTGGGGCCCGGCCGTCGTCGCGCTGACCACCGTTCTGGCGATCGCCGGGTTCACCCGCCACCAAGGCGCGTTCAGCATCGGCGTGCTCCTCGGCCCGACGCTCGGGGCGGCGGTCGCGATCGCCACCGTCCTCGGCTACCAGGTGCTCTACCGGGAAAGCGAACAACGGCGGCGGCTCATCGAGGAGTTGCGCGAGACCCGCAACGATCTGGCCGCGATGGAACACTCCGCCGGAGTCCTGGCCGAACGCGAGCGGTTGGCGAGGGAAATCCACGACACCCTGGCGCAGGGCCTGTCGAGCATCCACCTGCTGCTGCGCGCCGCCGAACGCGCGCTGCCGGACCGTCCCGACGCCGCGGTCCCGCACGTCTCCCAGGCCCGGCAAGCCGCACAGGACAACCTCACCGAAGCCCGCCGCCTCGTCTACGCGCTGGCCCCAGTGGAACTGGAAGGCTCTTCCTTGCCGGCGGCGCTGGAACGCCTGTGCGCGACCACGCAGCAGCGTTCCGGCCTGACTGTCCACTTTCACCTCAGCGGCGAACCGTTCGACGTGCCCACCGCGTACGAGGTCGCGTTGCTGCGGATCGCCCAGTCGGCGCTGGCCAACACCGTCCGGCACGCCGCGGCCGGCCGGGCCGAACTGACCTTGAGCTACATGGACACGAGCGTCACCCTGGACGCCGTGGACGACGGCATCGGCTTCGACCCGCGGGAAGTGCGCGGCGGCAGCGGCTTCGGCCTGCCCGCGATGCGCGCCCGCGCCCGCTCGCTCGGCGGTTCGTGGACGGTGGAATCGTCCCCCGGCAACGGCACCGCGCTGGCCGTGAGTTTCCCGGTGGACCCGCGATGATCCGCCTCCTGCTGGCCGACGACCACCCCGTCGTCCGCGCGGGACTGCGCGCGGTCCTGGAGACCGAACCGGACCTGGAGGTCGTCGCCGAAGCCTCGTCCGCGGAGGAGGCCGTGCGGCTGGCGAGCGGCGTGGACGTGGTGCTGATGGACCTCCAGTTCGGCTCCGGAATGCATGGCTCCGAAGCGACCGCGCACATCACCTCCGCCGCGGACGCGCCGAAAGTCCTGGTCCTGACGACGTACGACACCGACGGCGACATCCTGGCCGCGATCGAAGCGGGCGCGACCGGGTATCTGCTGAAGGACGCCCCGCCGGAGGACCTCGCCGCCGCGGTGCGCAATGCCGCCGCCGGGCAGACCGTGCTGGCCCCCGCGGTCGCCCACCGGCTGATGAACCGCATGCGCGCCCCGGCGGCCGCGTTGTCGCCGCGCGAGATCGAGGTGCTGGGGCTGGTCGCGGACGGACTGTCGAATCAGGAAATCAGCAAGCGGCTGTTTTTGAGCCAGGCGACGGTGAAATCGCATCTGGTGCACATTTACGCGAAATTGGGAGTGGACTCCCGGACCACGGCGGTGGCGGCGGGCAAGGAGCGGGGGCTGATCCGCCGCTGACGGCCGCGCCGAGCGCCAGCACGATCAAGCACAGCCTGATAGTGGTTGACCATGACCTGATCGCTGCCCGGATTGTCTTGTTCAGTTCGGCGAACATCGTGCCCCTCTCTCGTGATGTGCCCCGAGAGTGGCGTGTCCGGGCCGTCGATGTCGTTGTTCGCGTGAACAATGCAGGTGCGGGATGAACAATGGGGAGTTGTTCGCGAACAAAGGGGAGCGCGTGGGAGGACGTCCGTGGGGTCCGATCAAGTCGGATGACCCTGCCACTCGAGACTCAGTGCTGTGGCTCAGAGGCTTGATGGAACGCTCGGGCAAGACGACGCGGGAGGTCGCCGCGGCGTGCAGTTGCAAGCCTTCGACGGTGTCGATGCGGCTCAACGGGACCAAGCCGCCTTCGCTGGAGTTTGGTGATCAGGTGATCGAGGCGTGTGCTCCGCGTGCGAAGTGGCCTGAGCGGAAAGCGGAGTTTCGGAAGCTGAGGAACCGCCCGCGGACGTCGACTGCCGCTCCGGTTGTCCTGGATGCCCGTACCCGGATCCTGGAAGCCCAGGATGAAACAGTTCGCGCGCAGGCGCACGCGATCCGCGCGCTGGACGAGTTGAACCACACGAGGGACCAACTGGCGGCTGGTGTTCGGCTGGAGTACCAGGCCGCGCAGATTATTGCTGCATTGCGGACGGTGTTGATGCACTTGGTCGGTGTCGGCGATTCGGTCGTCGGCGAGCGTGCGCAGGCGAAGATGTACCTGCAACGGGCGAAGGACGAGCGAGCCAGAGCGGAACACCTGGCCGATCAAGCGCAGACAGTGCTTGACGCGCTTGGTCAGCGCCTCGCCGCCGGGGAAGTGATCACCGCCGAGCCGGTGATCACTTCGGACGCTGTTCTCCTCGACGTGACAGCAGGCTTGGCCAGCGTCGAGCAGCTCTTGGACGAGCAGGATGCGCAGCTTAGCCACTGGGAAGACGCAGACTTGCCCGAGGTCGCTGCTCGATTGGGCGCGCAGTACGCGGACGCGTCGATGCCCATGGCGATCCTCGCCTCCGACGGCCGTATTTTATGGACGAATCGACAATTTCAATTCAGGTTCAAATGCTCCGCCGAGTCAGCAGCCTCGATGAGATGGACCGACGTGGTCCGAGGATGGATCGACGAGGACGACCATTTGATCCGAGTGGGGGACGGGTACCTCGATAGTGTTCAGGTGCGGTTTCGTCCGGAGGCTGGATGCACGGTAGCGGTGCTCTATGAGCCGAGGTATCCGGAATTCGTCGGAATTCCGCCGATTGTCTGGTTGGATACGAGATTCGGCGAGGTGGGCGGATTCAGTTCAGACAACGTGGGTGCGCTGCAAGTTTCGTTTGAAGTGGCACCGAATCTTGACGATGACTGGCGTTTCGACCAGATGTTTTTCGATCTGGTGTCGAAGGGGCGGGCGGTCATCGCGCGCGATGAAGGTTGCTACTTGCTGGTTTTCGACGGTTCTGTGCTAAGTTTGGCTGAATTGATTGAGGACGTGCGTCCGGTGTTCGAGGGGTTCGGTGAATTCACTCTTGACGCTGCAGTGGAACCAAGTGCCTTCTCGCCTGAGCGGTCGGCAGAGCTGCTGTGGCAGGTCGACACTTCGCTGCGGTGGGCGCGGGCGGTGGATTCGGGACGGCTTTGGCCAGTGCCTGTGCCAGTGTTCCGTCAAGCTGTCCCGGCTCCAGCCAGGCAGTTGCAGTTCCTGCCCTTGGTGGAAGGCTCAGGTGGGCTGGTCGGGTTGGAAGTGGTCAACCCGATATCCCTGGAGACATTCGACGGGGTTGCCGAGCAGCTTCGCGAGTGGCAAGAAAGTCCAGTCATCGGGATCATCCCGAGGGTGGAAATCATGGTCACGGCTGAGGATTTGCGCCGTTACGACTGGCGGCAGCGACTCATGCAATGGTGGGATGTAAAAAACTACATATGCTTAGTTCTCGACGAGTTGCGAGACTTTGAAAGCTTCGCGCTTTTGCGGCGGTTTGAGTTTATGGGCGCGGTCCGGGTCCGATCTTCGGTGTTTTCTGGCGAAGTCCTGGAGAAACTGTATCTGGATACTTCGAGATCGGTGGCAGATAGATGCCTGCCGCTAGACGCGCGCGAGGTTGAGAACGTGCTGCGACGGCAGCACGACAGCCGCCTGAACGCGGTATTTTCAAGGGCTTCCGGAAATTTCTCGAAAGAAACTCGCAGATCTCCGGGAGTTGACTAGTCTGCGCAGTGATGTTGTCGTCCGAACTTCGCGCAATGTCGGCCTGCGCCGGAATCGCTCGCTGCGGCGGTTCGGACGGCCGGCGGCGATCCTCCTGGCTGAGCGGCGCACCGCACCCGAGCCGCATCCAGGTGACGGAAGTAGCCCGTCCATCCGGACCGGGCGAGAATGCTTCGCGGGAGGAGGCGCGCCGATGATCCTGTTCGCGATGGCCGTGGTCCTCCTCGCCGGGCTGGCTAGACCGCTGCTGGGCGCTTCGCTCGAGCTGCGCGAGTTCGGCCAGCACCCGGTGATGTTCGTGCTCGCCGCGTTGATCGCGGCAGGGGCGGTCGTGGGCCGCGGCGCGACGCGGTTGCTGGGCCAGCCGTTGCCGCTGGCGGTGCTCACCGGCGCACAGCTGGGTGCGCCGGTCGCCATCTGCGCGCACGACAGTTGCTCGCCTCGGGCGAGGGCGGGCGATTCTCGCCGCGCCGCTGATCAGTGTCGGCGACACCGTGTGGGCCGCGTCCCGCGCTGCGAAAGATGCCAGGAATGCGAAGAAGCCCGAATCGAGGGAGGCGTCGTGAAAAAGCACTGGAAAGACGAACCGGACGAGCACGATTACCCGGCGGCGTTCGACTACCTCACCCTCATCGCGCCCGACGCGGTCGCGGCGGGTCTGGTCCGGCAGCTGAAAGAAGCGGAGCTGACCCGTCGCAAGGCGAAGGACATCCTGCGGGCCAGCAAGCTGAGGCTGCTGCCGGAGGACAACGCGCACGTCGAGAAGGACCTCGAGAAGGTCAAGGACGGCAAGGCGCTTTCGCCGGTGCTGCTCGTCCGCGGGCACGGCCACCCCGGCTTCGAGACGGCCGACGACCTGGTCGTCGCGGACGGTTACCACCGCGTGTGCGCTTCGTATCACCTCGACGAAAACACCGACATTCCGTGCAAACTGATTTGAGGTCCGGCCGGGTTCCGAATTGATTGCGAAGACCCGCCGCCCGTAACGCCCGCCCGCGGTTGTCGATCTTTGGTTGCGAGATCGACGACGCGAGGCGGAGCGAGTGGACGACCACGACATCGAAAGCCACCCGGACCTGATGGACCCGGATTGGCGGCGGCACGCCGAGAAGGAAGCCCGGACCGGCCTGCGCCGGGAGCGCCGCCGCGCGCGCAGGCTCAGGGCGGCGGTGCTCTCGGCGGCGGTGGTGGTCGTCGTGGCGGCGGCGGGGTTCTACGTGTGGAAGCGGGGGACGAGCCCGGAGGAGGTCGCCGGGGGCAGTCCGGCCGCGCCGGTGTCCACCACCACCGCGCCCGCTCCGAGCACCCTTCCCGACTACGGCCACGTCGACCTGGCCAAGCCGTTCCTCAACACCCCGGCGCAGAACTGGCCCGAGGGCATCGCCGGACTGACCGTCCCGGCCCCGGCGAAGGTCGGCTCGTTCTCCGCGAAGCAGGTCGGCGAGGCGCAGGAGCGGGTCAAGCACGCGGTCGAGGTCGCGCACTTCGACAAGGACGTCCTGGAAGGGCATCACCCGGACGGATACATCGGCCTTTTCGCCCCGGACGGCAGGGACCGGCTCCAGGCCGATCCGCAGGCTTACGTGGTCTACCTGCAGGACGGCTACCGTCTGCTGCCGGTGAAGCCGAGGATGACCGGGAAGATGACCGTGCGGCCGGGCGAGGCCGGGGAGCTGTACCTGCACGTCTCGTACGTGGTGGCCTACGCCTTCGATCCCGGCGGCCGGGTGGTCCAGGGACCGGGCGACCTGGAGCCGTTCGTGCGGACCGACGCCGACTACGTGCTGCGCAGCGGTTCGGCCTGGGCGCCGGGCAGCCGCGGCCTGTGGCTCGGCGAGACCAGCGGGTACTTCACCGAGGTCTCGTGCGTCGCGGCGAAGCAGCGCCTGCTCGCCCCCGCGTTCGCCGACCCGGACTTCGCCGGACCGTCGCTGTCGCAGGAACCGGGCCAGTTCGATCCGGAGAAACCCGCTCCGGTCAAGGGAAACTGCAGGGAGTGACCGGGTCCGGCTCCGCTCGGGGATTCTCGTGCGAGCCGTCCGGGCGCGGCCCGGTACCATCACTCCCGATGATCACGAACGCGTCTCGGCGGTCCGGGTCCGCAGCCGTCGCCCCGTGGCGGGTCGACGAGGTCGGCCGGAAGGTGCGGCTGCGCGCGGTCCGCCCCGGCGACCAGCGCACCCTCGCCGGATTCGACCGGGACTCGGTCCGGGCGCGGGACCCGCGGGTCGGCGGCTACCGGCACTGGGCGACGCACCGCGCGCACTCCTCCCCGGACGGTTTCCACTTCGCGATCGAGACCCTGCACAACCGGACGCTGGTCGGCTCCGTGTGGGTCGAAACGGACCCGTTCTCCGGCCGGTTCAGCTACGGCATCGGGATCGGCCCGCAGCACCGCCGCTGCGGGTACGCCGCCGACGCCGTCGCGCTGCTGCTGGCCTTCATGTTCGGGCGGTGCCGGTACCGGGCGTGCGAGGTGAGCGTGAACGGGAGCAATTTCGCTTCCCTGTCGCTGCACGGCGAGCTGGGGTTCCGGGAGGAGGGCCGGCTTCGCGACGCTGAGTTGTCGCGCGGGGAGGTCAAGTACCCGGTTCTGATGAGCATCACCGCGGAGCAGTTCGCGGAGCGTCACCTGGCGTTGGCGGCTCGCGGTTCGGGCCGGTCGTCGTCGCGCGGCCGGCACTGGCGGGTCCAGCGTCCCGGACGGCACCGTCGCGTCGCCTACTCCGCCGGCGGCTAGCTCCCTTTTTTCCAAGCCCTCGGCGAACCGGTCTGCGACGCTGGCCCGGTGATCAAGCGCATCATCGCCTACTCCGCGGGCTCCGACAACGCCGCGACCCGCGATTTCTACGTCCACGTCCTCGGGCTCGACGTCACCATGGACGACCCCGTCCTCGGCTTCCGCAGCCGCGACGACCCGGCCGCCCAAGTGCTCGTCCTTCCGCCCGGGAGCACCGACCCCGTTCCGCGCTGGGGCGTCGACCTCGGCGAACCGGAGGCAGTCGAGCGAGCCCACGCCGAGGCGGTCCGGCGCGGGCTGCGCGTCGTCTATCCGCTCACCGACGAACCGTGGGGCGTGCGGCGGTTCTTCGTCGAGGACCCGGGCGGCACCGTCGTCAACGTGCTCGCCCACGTGACGGGCAGCTCGCGCACCGAGTAGAAGATCGCGTTCTCCTTGAACTCCAAGCGATCCAGCGGCGCCGCCAGCTCCAGCGTCGGGATCCGGCGGCGCAACGCGGAGTACGCGACCTCCAGCTCGACCCGGGCCAGCGGCGCGCCGAGGCAGAGGTGCCGTCCGTAACCGAAAGCGACGTGGTGGCGCGCGGAACGGCGGACGTCGAAGCGGCCGGGATCCGGGAAGGCCAGCGGATCCCGGTTCGCCGTGCTCTTCACCGCGATGATCCCCTCGCCCGCGCGGATGAGCTGCCCGCCGATCTCCAGATCCGCCAACGCGACGCGCCGGGCTTCGGTGTGCGTGATGGACAGGTAGCGCAACAGTTCCTCCACCGGGTCGGCCGTGGCGTCGCGGAACTGCTCTGGGTGCGTCAGCAGCACAGCGGTGCCCAACGCGATCATGGCTGCGGTGGTGTCGTGTCCTGCCACCAGAAGAAGCTGGCCCAGAACGGCGATCTCGCGCGAGGTCATCGCTCCGCGCTGCTGGAGTTTGCTCAGCAGATCATCGCCTGGTTCGGCGGCTTTCGCGGCGACCAGGTCTTCCAGGTACGCGTTCAGCTCTTCGCTGGCGGCCACGGCGCGGGCCGGGTCCGGGTCGTCCATGACGAGCGTCCGGGCCACGCCCTGGAAGAAGTCGCGGTCCGCGTAGGGGACGCCGAGGAGTTCGCAGATCACCAGGGAGGGGAGCGGCAGCGCGAACGCCTCGACCAGATCGGCCGGATTCGGCCCGGCCAGCATCCGGTCGAGGAGACCGTCGACCAGTTCCTGAACGCGCGGCCGCAGCGCCGCCATTTTCCGGACGGTGAACTCCGGGGCCAGGAGCCGCCGCTGGACGGTGTGCTCCGGCGGATCCATCTGCATCAACGTCTTCATCCGCGCGTCGCGTGCCTTGCTGACCGCGTTGGTATGCGGAAAACCGGGCTGTGCGACGTCAACGCTGACGCGCGGGTCCGCCAGCACCGCACGGACGTCGGCGTACCGGGTGATCAGCCAGGGCTCGCTGCCGTCCCACAGCCGTACCCGGGACACCGGCGCCCGCTTCGCCAATCCGGGGGCGGGGTCGAAGGGGCAGCCGGCCGCCCGTGCCATCGGGAAGGTTTCCTTGCCGCTCATGCGGTCTCCTCACGGTCGAGTGCGGTTCGGACCTGAAGCATGGCCGCGGGGGAGGACCCGGTAATCAGACAAATCGGACGTGAACTGCGTCACAATCCATGCTGTCGCCGCGGTGGCGGCGCGGACGGGCGAAAACAGGTCGCCCACGGTCCCGGAGATGAGCGATTCCGTCATCTGAAGCCTTCTCGTGGAGGTCTTCGCCGATCTGCCGCGCAGAGGTGGAGGGAGTGCGGCCCGACCAGGCATCCTGCTCGCCGTGAGATCCGACATCTCACCCTTTTGGCTGGTCAGGGGGAATCGATGCGCAAGTGGTGGCCGTTGGTGGGCGTATGCCTCGGCACCTTCATGTTGTTGCTGGATCTGACGATCCTGTCCGTGGCGCTGCCCAGCGTCGCGGTGGGCCTGCACACCACGCTGGCCGGGTTGCAGTGGGTGCTGGACATCTACGCGCTGGCCCTGGCGGCTCTGGTGCTGGTGGGCGGATCGGTGGCGGACATCGTGGGCCGTCGCCGGGTTTATCTGTACGGCCTCGCCGTTTTCGCGGTGGCCTCGCTGGCCTGCGGGTTGTCCACGTCGGTGGTTTTTCTCGTCACCGCGCGGGCGGTGCAGGGCATCGGAGCGGCGGCGATGTACGCCACGACGATCGCGCTGCTGGCCGACCACTACACCGGCCGGGACCGGGGCACCGCGTTCGGCGTCTGGGGCGCGGTCAACGGCGTCGCCGGCGCGGCGGGTCCGCTGGTCGGCGGGCTGATCACCGAATACCTGAACTGGCGGTGGATTTTCGGGGTCAACATCCCGATCTGCCTCGTCGCCGTCCTGATCACCTTGCGCTGCCTGCACGAGACGGAAAAGCGCGCGCAGCGGAAGTTCGACATTCCCGGAATGGTGTCGTTCGCGGTGGCCGCCACCGCGATCGTCTACGGGCTGATCCTGGTCAACGGCACCGGCTGGACCGACCCGAGCACGCTGCTCGTTTTCGCGGCGGCGGTGGTGGCGCTGGTCGTGTTCGTCATCGTCGAATTGCGGACCGAATCGCCGTTCATCGATTTGCGCCTGCTGCGCAGCAAAGCGTTCAACATGATCATGGTGGCGACCTTGGTCCTGCAGGTCGCGGCGTTCACCTACATGCCGTTCACGTCGCTGTGGATCCAATCGGTGCTCGGCGCGGGACCGATGCAGGGCGGGCTGGTCTTCGCCGCACAGGGCGGCGGCGCGCTGGTGGCCTCCCTGCTGGCAGGGCGGTTCCTGCACGGGGTCGCGCCGCGCTGGTCGGTCGGGTTCGGCGTGCTGATCGTCGGCTGCGGCGCCTTGCTGCAAGCGGGGATCGGCGCGGACGCGGATTCGTCGGCGGTGATTCTCGGGCTGGCGGTGTCCGGCATCGGGATCGGTCTCGGAACCCCGACCCTGGTTTCGGCCGCGGTGGCCGCGGTGCCGCCGAAGGACGCGGGCATGGCGGGCGGCGCGGTGAACACGTTGCGCCAGTTCGGTTATGCGCTCGGCGTCGCGGTGCTGGGACTCATTTTCGCCTCCGCGGTGCAGTCCTCGTTCGAGTCGTCGCATTCGGTCGCCGACCCGCACGCCGCCGCGGAAAAGCTCGCCAGCGGCGGGGCCGGCGAACTGCTGGCGGCCAACCGCGGGCTGACCGGGGCGGTCCAGCACGCGTTCGTCTCCGGCCTGAACACGATCTGCCTCGTCGCCGGGCTGCTCGGCGTGGTCGGCGGATTGCTGGTGCTCGTGTTCGGCGCGGTGCGTACGAAGGACGACAAGGCCGTGCCGGAACCGGTCAAGACCACCTGACCGCTATCGCGGCCGGGCGGCGGTCCGGCCGAGGTCACGGGCCGCTCCCGCGCTCTTGAGCGTCTGGAGCACGGGAGCGGTCTCCATGTGGCGGATCGCGTCGAGGGAACACACGCGTTCGGTGAGGTATTCGTGCAGGGCGTCGAGGTCGCGGCACAGCGCGTGCACCACCAGGTTGGTCGGCCCGGTGGTGGCCGCGACCACGGCCACCTCGGCGTGGCCCGCCAGAGTCGTCGCGACCTCGACCAGCCGCGAGGGTTTCACCGACAGCCAGAGCCACGTTTCCGCGCTGTACCCCATCGCGAATTCGTCGATCTCGATGTCGAAGAACACCACGCCGTGCTGACGCAAGGCCTGCAACCGGCGTTTGACGGTGGTCTCGGACCATCCGGTGGCCGCCGCCAGCTCGCCGTAGCTCATCCGGCCGTCCCGCGTCAGCTCGGCCAGCAGCGGGGCGTCGGCGTCGGTGAGCGCGACGTCGCCGCCGGTCTCGACCGGGGGCGGGCGCAGCTCGTCCTGCTGCGCGGGCGTGAGCGCGGTGGTCAGCGCGCGCCAGCCGGACGGTCCGCCGAAGTACATGTGCAGCAGGCAATGCGCGGAAACCGACATGACCCGGGGAGTGCGCGGCAGTTCGCGCAAAAGCAGGGAACCCTGTGCGTTGCCCGGAACGGTGCGGACGGTGCACATGATTTCGGTGCCGCCGGAAATAAGCTGCACCCAGGAAGTGTCGGACCGCCGCGCCAATGCCTCGGCCACGGTTTTGGCGGCGTTCGGAGTCACCGACAATCGCACCATCCATTCGATTTCCCCGGAACGGCGCGGCGCGGGAAGCCCGACCACCCGGAGAATCCCGGCCTCGCGCAGCCGCCGGTACCGCCGCGCGACCGTCTGCTGGGAAACCCCGAGCACCGCCGCGACCCGGCTGAACGAAACCCGGCCGTCGAGATGCAGGGCATGGATCAGACCGCGGTCCACCTCGTCCAGGACGACTTTCTCCATGGGGCGAGCTTAGTCCGGCGGGGGAACGTGGTTTCGGAGGATTCCGGTTGAAACGCGTTCTGTTCGGACGCGGAGTGAGGCCGGCGGAGCGTCTGCGAGGGCAAACGCGCCGCCGGCCGTGATGGGGTTACGAAACGAGCGGGCGGACTTCCTCGGCGAGGAAGCGGAAAAAGCCGACTGGGTCGGGTTCGTCGGGGGTGGGTTCGAGGATTACCGTGTCGGCGCCGGCTTCGGACCATTGCGTGATGGTGTCCGCGATAGCGCGGGCATCGCCGACGGCTGTGAGACTGTCGCCGACGTCATGGCCCAGCCTTTTCGTTTCGGCTCCGGCTCGTTCGGCCGCGTCCGGTCCGGTCGCGGCCACCAGCTGGACCATGAACGGGAATTCCCCGCCGCTTTGTTCGCGCGCGGCCCGCCCTTCGCGCACCAATTCGATCGCTTGCGGAAGACCCGCCAAAGTCGTTCCGGTGACGACGCCGTCGGCGGTTTCCCCGATCAGCCGCAGGCTGCGCGGACCGAACGCGCCGGCCACCACCGCCGGAGCGGTTTCCGGCGGCCAGTCGAGAGCGACGTTGTCCAGCTGGACATAGCGGCCCTGCGTGGTGACGCGTTTCCCGGCGAGCAAATCCCGCAGGGCGTCGAGATATTCGCGCAGCAAGGTGAGCGGCGAAACGACCCGGGCCCCGACCTGGCCCATCCACTCCTGGTTGCCGTGGCCGACTCCCCAGATCGCCCGACCGGGGAACATTCTCTCGAGGGTGGCGATTTCCATGGCGGTCAGCGCGACATTGCGCAGCGGCACCGGAAGAACGCCGACGCCGATGCGAACGCGCTCGGACCAGGCGAGCGCCGCCGCGGCACTCGAGATGCCGCCTTCGGCGAAGCAGTCTTCGCACAGCCAAAGTTCTTCGAGACCCGCCGCATCTGCTACCTTCACCACCTCCCGGAGCAGCTCTGGGGGATTTTGCGGACGGAATACGACACCCATGGTTGTCATGCCCCTATTGCTACCATTCGGCACCGCTTCGGGCCAGCGAATATAGCCGCGATCGCGTACTACGGATCGGTGAACATTCGGGGGCGCTTTCCGCGGATCGCGGATCGGTGCCGGTCCGGTCAGCTCATTCGCCTGCCGGGAAGCCGGTCGCCTTGCCTGGTCCGCATTGCCGCCCGCCGCGATGTGCGAAAGCGTGTCCGCATTCACGACGACGGCCGAGTGTGGAATATTTCACGCCACCGCGGTCACTATGTCGACAACGCGCCGAATGTGGTCTTTCGTCACATAAAGCGGCGCGAAGGCGAAGCGAATCAGGTCCGGCGGCCGCGAATCGACGTGCACACCGCGTTCGGCGAGTTCGCGCTCGACCCGCTCGGCCTCCGCGACGCGCACCGCGAGATGCCCGCCGCGCCGAAGAGCGTCCCGCGGCGAGACAAGCTGCTCCGCCAGATCCGGCCGGCTTTCCTCGAGACAGGCGAGGAAATAATCGCCGAGTTCGCGAGTGCGCTGGTAGAGCGCTTCGACCCCCACCTCGAGCAGTGGATCGAGCGCGTGGTTCAACCCGGCGAGGCTGAGCACCGGCGGGGTTCCCGTGCGGGCCCGGTCGATCCCGTCGGCGGGCTCGAAACCGGCGGTCATCGCGAACGGCCTGGCGTGGCCGTGCCATCCGGCCAGCGGGAAATCCACGTCCGGCTGATGCCGCACGGGCACGTAGGTGAAAGCCGGGGCTCCCGGCCCTCCGCCGAGATACTTGTACCCGCAGCCGATGGCGAGGTCGACTTCGTTGGCGTCGAGTTCGACCGGGAGCACGCCCGCGGCGTGACTGAGATCCCACACCGAAATCGCTCCGGCGTCGTGGCACAGCGCGGTGGTCGCCCCGATGTCCCGGCGTTCTCCGGTGCGGAAGTCCACCGGCGAAGTGAGTGCGGCGGCCACTTCATCGCCGTGTTCGCGCAAGCGGCTGTCCAGTTCTGCGCGGGATACGGCGACCAAGCGCCGGTCGAGCAATCGCGCGACGGATGCCGCGATGTACAGGTCGGTGGGAAACGACTCCTGCTCCACCAGCAAAACCGGCCGGTCCGCGCGCAACCGGCAGGCCGCGACGAGGACATTGAACAAGGTCGTCGACGTCGTTTCTCCCGCGACGACAATCTGTCCCGGTTTCGCGCCGAGCAGCACGCCCAGCTTGTCTCCGACCGTGCGCGGCAGATCCAGCCAGCCTTCCTGGAACCATCCGCGCACTTGCAGAGGAGCCCATTGCCGGGAAATCAGCCGTCCGAGTTCGGGAACCAAGCTGTGCCGCGGAGCGCCGAGCGAATTCCCGTTGAGATGGATCCGGCCGTCCAGGGCGTACTCTCGCGAGTAGGGCGAAAGCGGGTCGGCATTTTCTTGGGTTGCTCCGCCTTCGTCGATCCTGGCCTGAATCGTCATTCCTGATTCTCCTTCTCGTCGGCCCCGGGGAAACAGTTATTGCCGAAGAATAGTCGCCGGTGTGGTGTCGCGCCATGAGTTCTGGCAGTGCCTACGGCCTCGGCGAACGAGATGAGCGGCTCTTGAGCCGCGCTTGAGCGAGCGCCGGTAATTTGGCGAAACCGCTTTTCTCTCCGGGCGCGCGGGAACCTCCGCGCGGTTGACACGCGGGGCGTCCGGTACCTACTCTCGATCAAGTCCTGCTCCGAATCAGGGCGCGCGGTAGTGCGATCGTCAGTGCTGGGGTGTCGAGACCAATCGGCGAAAACTGCCGACGGCCGTTTCCGGCCGGCCGAATTGTGCTGAACAGGCGAAGACGGGCGCCGCGTGCGATCGGCGGCGGATCAGTGGTGCGCTTTCCCGCGTTGTGGCAAGGGTGTATCAGAAAGGGACTCATCGTGCAGCAGAAATCGGTCACCATGGTCGACGGTTACGTGCCGGTCATCGACATTTCGTCCCGCGACAGCGCGGAGGGCCGCGGGGCACTGGCCGCCGCGATCGGCAAGGCGTGCGAAACGTCGGGCTTCTTCGTCATCGTGAACCACGGTGTCCCGCAGGAGCTCATCACCCGGACGTGCGAGGTGACCAACGAGTTCTTCCGGCTGCCGGACGAGGAGAAGGAGCTGATCGCCCACCGGCCCGGAGCGTCCGGCTTCCGCCGGTCCGGCGGCAAGGTGGCGCAGAGCATCGACCGGAAGACCCCGCCGGACCTGTGCGAGACGTTCGCCGCGCATTCCACCGGCGAGCTGAGCGAAACGGAACGCGCGAAGCTGGGCGACTACCAGGCGACCTGGAAGCTGGCCAACATCTGGCCGGAGCGCCCGGCCGGGTTCAAGGACACCTGGCACGAATACATGGCCGCCCTCGAAGCGCTGTCCGCCGACCTGATGCGCTTGTTCGCCCTCGCGCTCGGCCTGGACGAGAACTTCTACGACTCCAAATTCGACCGCCACGTGTCCGCGCTCGTCGCCAACTACTACTACCCGCAGCACGAAAAGCCCTTGCCCGGCCAGCTGCGGAAGGGCGCGCACACCGATTTCGGCAGCCTGACCGTCCTGTACCAGGAGGACAACCTGGGCGGGCTCCAGGTCCTTCAGGGCGAGGACGAGTGGCGGGACGTCCGGGCCATCCCGGGCAGCTTCGTGGTGAACGTCGGCGACCTGATCTCCCTGTGGACCGGAGGGCGCTGGGTGTCGACCATGCACCGGGTGGTCAACCCGGAGCAGGGCAACACCTCCTCCCGGCTGTCGTTGCCCTTCTTCTACCAGCCCAACCACGACGCCCGCGTAGAACCGCTGCGCCCGCTCGCGGCGGCGGCCGACGACAGCCGCTTCGACACCGTGATCGCCGGGGAATGGGTGGCGATGAAGATGAGCAAGCTGTTCGCGACCGCGCATTGACGGCTTGGGAAGGCTGAGGTGCGGCCGGCGGCCCGCCTCGGCCTTCCCCGCGTTCCGGGTCAAGGCCGCACGGCGTTCGCGACCGCGTAGCTGTCCTCGAGGAAGAGATAACGCGTGATCCGGCCGCCGGCGACGGTGATCCGGATGGCGAACTGGCTTTCGACCGGTCGGCCGGTGGCGCGCACGACAGACCGCAGGCGACCGGTGACCACGGCCTCCTCGCCGTCGACGAAGACCCGGTCCACTTCGAACAGTTCCTGGATCACGTACCGGCCCATCGAGGCGTAGAAGTCCGCGACCTCGGCCGGCGTGCGGCGGCGTCCGAGCCACGGAACAAGGTCGGCGGCGCCGGGGATATGCCAGTCCACTTCGTCGGCGAACAAGCTGTCGAGTCCGTCGAGGTCGGCTTTGGCCAGTCGCGCGAACAGTTCGTCGACGACGGCGCGGGTGCTCGGGGTCAAGGTTTCCTCCGGCGAGACAGTGGCGAGTACGGCAGGGCGGGCGGTCCGGGAACCGCCCGCCCTTTCTGCTACTTCAGTTGTTCGTAAGACACGCCGTAGGCGCCGAGCCAGTTGTTGAGCCGGATCGGGGTTTCGGCGAGGAGGATCCGTTCGAACATCGAGCACGGCTGGGTCACCGGCTGGTTCGCTTGCGCCCGGCAGGCCTCGACGTCGAGCAACGGCAGGGCGGGCGAATCCGGGTTCGCCACGATCTTGCCGAGTTCCTGGTTGATCGCCTCGTCGTAGGCAGTGTCCTGAGTGGACGGATACGGTGCCTTGCGGCGCTGCAGGATCGACTCGGGAAGCAGGTCGGTCGCCGCCGCCCGCAGGAGGCTCTTCTCGCGGCCGTCGAACGTTTTCATCGCCCACGGTGTGCCGTAGACGTACTCCACGAGCCGGTGGTCGCAGAAGGGCACCCGGACTTCCAGGCCGTTGGCCATGCTCATCCGGTCCTTGCGGTCCAGCAGCTGGGGCATCCAGCGGGTGATGTTGAGATAGTTGTTGTTCCGCATGCGGCGTTCGAACTCGGACTGGTCCGGCGGATGGGGCACCTCGGCCAAGGCCGTCTGGTACTGGTCGGCGACGTATTCCGGCAGGCTGAGCTCCTTGACGAGGTCGGGGCGGAAGAACCGGGTGGACAGACTCGCGGGGGACTCGCTGGCGAGCGCGTGCCACGAGAAGGTGTCGGCTTCCACCGCGCGCGGCAGATGACTCCACAGGTACCCGCCGAACACCTCGTCGGCTGATTCGCCGGACAGCGCGACCGTCGAATGTTCGCGGATCGCCTTGAACAGGAGGTACAGCGAAGGGTCGTGGTCGCCGAGCCCGTACGGCAGATCCCAAGCGCGCAGCACCTCCTCGCGCACCGCGGGATCCACGAGGTCGGCGTTATTGAGCAGAATGGTCGTGTGGTCGGTCCCGGCGTGTGCGGCCAGTTCGGCGGCGTACGGGCTGTCCGGGGCCTCGCGCAGCGGCTCGGGTTCGAAATTGCTGGTGTAGCCGACGAAGTCGACGGAAAACGCGCGGACCTTGCCCTCGCCGCGCGCGTTCGCGGTGCGTTGCGCCAGCGCGGTGATGACGCTCGAGTCCAGGCCGCCGGACAGCAGCGTGCACAGCGGCACGTCGGAGATCATCTGCCGGCTCATGATGTCGTCGAGAAGTTCGCGGACGGTGGAGATCGTCGTGCGCAGATCGTCCGTGTGCGGGTTGCCGGTCAGCGACCAGTAGCGCTGCTCGGCGAGCCCGTTCCCGCGCACGCGCACGAGATGTCCCGGTTTGACCTCGTGCATGCCGCGCAGCGGCGTCTGCCCCGGAACCCGCAGAAAAGAGATCGCGTCGCGCAGGCCGTCCACGGTGATTTCGGCGGAGCTGAGGGGGTTGGCGAGAATGGCCTTGGGCTCCGAACCGAACAGCACTCCGTCCGGCGTCGGGTAGTAGAACAGCGGCTTCACGCCGAGCCGGTCCCGGACCAGCAGGAGTTCCTGGGCGCGGTTGTCCCAGATCGCGAAAGCGAACATTCCGTTGAGGCGCTCCACGAAGCCGTGCCCCCACTGCAGGTAGGCCCGCAGCACGACCTCGGTGTCGCTGCGCGTGCGGAACCGATGCCCGTGTGCGGCGAGTTCGTCGCGGAGTTCGGCGAAGTTGTAGACCTCGCCGCTGTAGCTGAGCACCGCCAGCGGGTCGCCGTCGCTCGTCGTTTCCGGGCTGGACATCGGCTGCTGCCCGCCGGGAAGGTCGATGACGGCGAGCCGGCGATGGCCCAGCGCGACCCTCGGGCGGAGCCACAGGCCCGCCGCGTCCGGGCCGCGGCACGCCATCGTGGCGACCATGCGCTCAGCGGTTTTCTCCTGCCGCGTGAGATCGCGCTGAAAATCCACCCACCCAGTAATTCCGCACATGAAAGACCTTTCCCCGAGGAAGAAATGTGGATTGCCGTCCGTCGGCCTGCTGGCGAGAACCGGAAGCGGCAGGCCCGCTCGATTGTCCTTGGTAGCACGACTTCCGTCCGGGGCGGAACAGCAGACCATCGGCCGCACCGATTTCCGCGCTGCGGCCAAGGGCGGTGCCGAGGGCGGGCATCGGGCGCAGGAACCTGTCTTGCGGTTCGGCAAGCAAGCCGCCGTCGCGTCCCGGCGAGGTTGCCCCTAGTGAAATGACAGGGGTTGTGCACCTGATCTGCGATCACACAAATGGCGTATTCTTCGCCGGTTCCCGCTGGACAGCCGAGTGTTCGTCCGCGCGCAATTTCGCGCCAGGCTTCCCTTAGCTGGTGGCTAATTGCGTGAATCGGATTGCCGAATCCGGGATGCTACGAAATCCGTAGCTCATGCCTATGCGGTCGCGTTATCTGGACCGCGGCGGGCGCTCTCGACGAAGCGGACCCGAGATGATCGAGCTGGTAGACTCGTGATCGACACGATGCGGCACCGCTCGTCGGGGGTTGTATGTGCCAACCTGGGGGCAAGTCGCTGCTGAACACGTTCGGGCCGAGTTCAATCGTTACTGGGTACGTGGGGGCACGGTGGGCGACGTCATCAATGGTGAATCATCAATGGAGGAAGTGCGTTTCGCATCGGCGGCGATTCGGGAGCTGCCGTCCTGTTCCACAGTAGTGCAATGCCGGATATCGGACGTGCTGCCCGCGGATTCGTCGCCGCGCAGTGCGGCCCTGGATGCCGAGCACCTGAGAAAACTGCGCGAATCGGAGTCGCCGCTCCCGCCGATTGTAGTGCATCGGGAGACGATGCGGGTCGTCGACGGCTGGCACCGGCTGCACGCGGCGAAGTCGCGCGGGGACGCCACAATCGCTGCGGTGTTCTTCAACGGCACTTTCGAAGAGGCTTTCGTGCTGTCGGTGAAACTCAACTCGGCGCACGGGCTGCCGCTGTCGCTCGCCGAGCGGAAGGCCGCGGCGGAACGCATTCTGACGTGGTATCCGAACTGGTCGGACCGGTCGATCGCGGCCATCGCCGGGATCTCGCACACCACCGTCGCCGCCGTGCGCGGCCGGTCGACTGGCAAATCTGGCCAGTCGACCGGGCGGATAGCCCGCAACGGGGCGGTGTACCGGTCCAAGGTGCCGCAGGGGCGCCGGCGCGCGGCCGAGCTGTTCGTCGCCGACCCCAGCGCGTCGGCGCGCAAGGTGGCCCAGGCGGCGGGCATCTCCACCACCACGGCCAAGGACGTGCGGAAGAGGCTGCGGGCGGGGGAAGACCCGGCGGCGTCTCGCGGGGGCGCGTCCGGCGAGTCCCCGGCAGGCGAGCCGGACGGGAAGCTGCGGGTGCCGCACCAGAGGACCGTCGGCGCCGCCGAAATGCTCGACCGATTGCGCCGGGACCCGTCGTTGCGGTTCACCGATTTCGGCCGGAAACTGCTGCACTGGCTGGAGAGCCCGCTCGGCGACCACATCGACTGGGACGCCGTGGTCAGCAGGCTTCCGAGCCACTGCACCAGGAACATCGCCGAGATCGCCCGGCAGCGTTCCAAGGATTGGCAGCAGCTGGCGGAATTGATCGACCGCGACCTCAACGTCACCGGGTGAAAGCCGCCGCCTGCCCGCGGAGCGCCCGGATCGCCGAGGGTGACCGGGCTTCCTGACGCGCAACGGTCTCGTTAGGACAAGCGCCCGGATGACCGGGTGCAGTGTGTTCACCGCATTGGTGCTCGGTAAACAATGCGCGAAGAAACGGCGCATGTTCATTTTGTCGCGAGAAAAAACTGGTCAGGAGAAGAATGCCGTGACGACTTTGGCCGAAAGACGCATCGACCGGTACCGGACCCGGACCGACGAGGCCGCGCCGCTGATCCGGCGGACCGACCCCGCGGTGTGGGGAAAGAAGGATTCGCCCGTGCTGGGCCGGCTGGACGCGGACGGCTACGCGGTCCTCGACGCCTTGCTGAGCCCGGCGGAAACGGCGGAGCTGGCGGCCGGGATGGACCGGCTGGAAAGCGACCGCGACCTGCGGGACGACGAGCGGGTGGTCATCGAGAAGAAGGCGGACCGGGTCCGGTCGGTCTTCGAGGTGCACCGGATCAGCCCGGCCGTCGCGGATCTGGTGCGGGACGAGCGGCTGGCGGGCCTGGCGCGGCAGGTGCTGGGTTCGGAGGTCTACGTCCACCAGAGCCGCGTGAATTACATGCCCGGTTTCGACGGGGCCGGATTCTATTGGCATTCCGACTTCGAGACCTGGCACGCCGAGGACGGGATGCCGCTGCCGAGGGCGGTGAGCCTTTCGATCGCGCTGACCGACAACCTCCCGTACAACGGCAGCCTGATGGTGATCCCCGGTTCGCATCGCTTCTTCGTGCCGTGCCGGGGGAAGACCCCGGACGAGCACTACCGGGAATCGCTGCGGGAGCAGCGGATCGGTGTTCCTTCGGAGGAGCACGTCGCCGAATTGGCCCGCGGCCGGGGGATCGTCCAGTTCACCGGTGCTCCCGGGTCGGCGCTGCTGTTCGACTCGAACGTGATGCACGGCTCGGCCAACAACATCACGCCGTTCCGGCGCTCCAACATCTTCGTGGTGTTCAACAGCGTCGAGAACGCGCTGGAGGATCCTTTCGCGGCCGCCGCCCCGCGTCCGGCGCATGTCGCGGCGCGGGATTTCACTCCGGTGCGCTGACGCGCGCGGCCCGGTCCGCCGGGCGGACGGCGCGTTGACGACGGCATGGGACGGCACTAATCTCTCGTGAGAACCAGTGCGAACGTGAATTTCCGACTCGCACAATGTTGGGGGAATACCGGTCTTCGGCGCGGAAGCGGTTTTGCCCGGAGGCCGACGGACTCAGGCGCTCCGGACAGGCGAACCCGCGTTCCAGGAAATCGTTCTCGTTCAGTCGGGTCCGCGCCCGGCTCACGTTTCGCGAGGCGCGGAGAAAACGTCGTTGGTTTCCAGGGGCTGTTTCGGCGGCCCTGACAAGGGAGAGAAAACTTCGTGGATACGGAACCATTGCTGAACCTCGTCCTCGGCGACGTGCTGAGCAGGCAGGCCCGCGAATACCGGAACGAGGCGTTCCTGCGGTTTCGGGAGGGAGACCTGACCTACGGCGAGGTCGACGAGATGGTCAACCGGGTGGCGCAGGGGCTGATCTCGGCCGGCATCGGCCCCGGCGACCACGTCGCGGTGATGATCCCCAACCAGCCGGAGATCCTGTACTCGATTTTCGCGCTGGCCAAGCTGGGGGCGCCCTCGGTGCCGGTCAACACCGAATACCACAGCGAACTGCTGCGGCACGTGCTGCACAGTTCGGACAGCACGACGCTGATCGTCGATTCCCGCTACGTGGACCGGATACCGCCGTTGGCCGCGCGTCTTCCGCGGCTGGAGCGGATCATCGTCTGCGGCGCGGACGCCGCCGCGGCGGCCCGCCTGCCGCTGGGCAAACCGGCGGTGACGCTGAAGAGCCTGCTGGGCAACGGAAACGCGCGGCCGCTGGTCGAGGTCGGCTTCTCCGACCTGCAGGCGATCCAGTACACCTCCGGCACCACCGGCCCGTCCAAGGGCGTGATGGTGTCGCACGCGCACGCGCTGATGTGTTCGCTGGATTCGCTGAACTACCTGGACCGCTGGGGAAAGACGAGCTACAGCCCGCTGCCGCTGTACCACGGGTCCGCGTTGTGGGACGGGGCGTTCTCCGCGCTGCTGTGCGGCGGCTCGGTGGGGATCGTCGAGCGGTTCAGCGCCTCGCGGTTCTGGGACGACGTGCGGTTTTTCAACGCGAAGGTCGCGATGAGCGTGTTCACCATGATCCCGATCCTGCTCAACGCGCCGCCCAGCCCCCGGGACAAGGACCATCCGCTGGAGATGTTCTACACCGGCAAGTCCGCGCTGGACGACACCCTGCGGGACCGGTTCGGCGTGCGGTCGGTCGAGACCTACAGCGCCGCCGAGGTCGGCCTGCCGATCGCCAGCCCGTACGGGCAATGGCGCACCGGTTCGTGCGGCCGGGTGGTGGCGGACAAGTTCGAAGCCGCGGTCGTGGACGAGCACGATTTCGTGGTCGGTCCCGGGGTGGCCGGCGAGCTGGTGATCCGGCCGAAGCTGCCGTCGATCGTGACCGGCGGCTACTACGGCGTCCCGGAGGCGACCGCGCGGTGTTTCCGGAACATGTGGCTGCACACCGGCGACCGCGTGTGGCAGGACGCCGACGGCTACTTCTACTTCATCGACCGGATGCGCGACGCGATTCGCCGGCGCGGCGAGAACATCTCGGCGTTCGATCTGGAATGCGAGGTGAACCTGCACCCCGCCGTGCTCGAGACCGCGGCGATCGCGGTGCCGTCCGAACTGGGCGAGGACGACGTGAAGCTGGCCGTCGTGCTGCGGCCCGGTTCGACGCTGACGCCGCAGGAGCTGATCGAGTTCTGCACCGAGAAGCTGCCCCGGTTCATGGTCCCGCGGTACGTGGAGTTCGTCGATTCCCTGCCCCGGACCGGAAACGACAAGGTCGCCAAGTACCTGCTGCGGGCGCAAGGCGAGCACGGGGTCACGCCGGGAACGTGGGACCGGGACAAGCCGGCGCAGGCCGAGGCGAGCGCCGGGGAAGGGGCCTGAGGGGTGCACTGGGCCGACAGCGAGCAGGACGCGGCGTTCCGCGACGAGGTGCGCGCCTTCATCCGCGACTCCTTCCCGGCCGGGTACGAACCGGATCCGGCGGGCGAGAACAGCCTGGAGCCGGAGGACGCCCTCGGCTACGAGTGGTCGGCGGACCGGGTCAGTCCCGACCCGGCCCGCCGCGAACACGCGCGGGCGTGGGCGGCGGCGCTCGCCGGCCGGGGCTGGGTGGCGCCCCGGCTGCCGGAGAAGTACGGCGGGGCCGGGTGCTCTCCGATGCAGGAGCTGATCCTGCAGGAGGAGATGATGCGCGCCGGAGTGCCGACGGTGAACGGCATCGCGGCCTTCCTGTTCGCGCCGACCTTGCTCGCCTGCGGCACCGAGGAACAACGCGCCGCCCACCTGCCGGGCATCGCGCGCGGCGAAGTCACCTGGGCGCAGGGGTTTTCCGAACCGGACGCGGGATCCGACCTCGCGTCGGTGCGGACGAGGGCGGTCCGCCGGGGCGGCGAGTACGTCCTCAACGGGCAGAAGGTGTGGACCTCGCTGGCGCAGTACGCGGACTGGCTGTTCGTGCTCGCTCGCACCGATCCGGACGCGCCGAAACACCGCGGGCTCACCATGCTGCTGGTGGACGCCAGGTCGCCGGGCGTGGCGATCCGGCCGATCCGCGACCTCCGCGGCGCCGAGCCGTTCAACGAAATGTTCTTCACCGACGTCCGGGTGCCCGCGGAGAACCTGGTCGGCGCCGAGAACGAGGGCTGGAAGGCGGCGATGACGGCGCTGGGGTTCGAACGCGCCGGCATCGGGGCGACGATCAAGTACGAACGAGTGCTCGCCCAGCTTGTCGAGTACCTCCGGAGCGGGCAAGCGGTGCCGTTCGTGCGGGACGACGCCGCGGTGCTGCGCCGCGAGATCGCCCAGCGATACCTGGAAATCCGCGTGCTGCACAACCTGGCGCGCTACACCGTCAGCAAGCAGGAGGCGGGCGAGATGCCCGGATACGAGGCGTCGGCCAGCCTGTTGTTCGGCGCCGAGCTGAACCAGCGGCTGGCGCGCACGGGCGCCGGCGCGTTCGGCCCGTTCGCGAATCTGTGGCAGCGCGGCGAAGCGCCCTTGGGAGCGCTGTTCACCCATCTGCGGTTCGACTCGGTGGCCGCCACCTTCATCGGGGGCGCGGCGGAGATCCAGCGGCAGATCATCGCCTGCCGCGGCCTGGGTTTGCCGCGATGACCGCGAGCGGTCCCGGGCAGGCGACGAGGAAAGGCGAGCAATGGATCTGACCCTCACCGCGGACCAGCGGCTGATCCGCGACGCCGCGGCCGAGTTTCTTTCGGCGCGGGCGGCCGAGGCCGGAGCGCGGGCGGTGCGCACGGAAGCGGCGGGCTACAGCAGGACCTTGTGGAAGGAACTGGTCGACCTCGGGTGGACCGGGCTGCCGCTGCCGGCGAGCGACGGAGGCGAGGGCGCCGGATTCCTGACTGCGTGCCTGCTGCTCGAACAGCTGGGCGCGCACCAGATTCCCAGCCCGTATCTGCCGAGCGTGGTGTGCGCGGCGTTCCCCATCGCCCGGTTCGGAACGCCCGCGCAGCGCGAGGAATTCGTCGGCGGGATCGTGCGGGGCCGGGTGCTCAGCTATGCCCGCGCCGCACCGCGCGGGCAGTGGGACTCGGATGACTCGGAGGTGCGGGCCACGCCCGTCCCCGGCGGCTACCGGCTGTCCGGCACCGCGTGGTTCGTGCCGTATGCCGAGGCCGCCGAGCAGCTGCTCGTCGTGGCCGGACTGGACGGCGAGCTGGCCGTGTTCGTCGCGGACACCGCGGTCCCCGGCGTGCACAGCGCCGAGCTTGACGTGGTGGGCAGCGAACCGCAGTATCGGGTGGAGTTCCGCGACGTCGTGGTTCCGGCCTCCCGCCTGATCGACGGCGGGCGCGCCGTGGTGCGGCTGATCTCCGCACTCGGCGCGGCGGCCGCCTGCGCGGAGATGGCGGGCGGGGCGCAGCGGGTGCTCGACAGCACCGTCCAGTACGCCCGCACGCGCGAACAGTTCGGCAGGCCGATCGGCAGTTTCCAAGCGGTGCAACACCATTGCGCGGACATGGCGGTCGACGTGCTCGGTGCGCGGCTGACCGCGTACGAGGCCGCGTGGCGGCTGTCCGAAGGACTGCCCGCCGAGATGGAGGTGGCCGTCGCCAAGGCGGCGGTGAGCGAGGCGTACCGCCGGGTGTGCGCGCTGGGCCATCAGGTGCACGGGGCGATCGGCTTCACCGGCGAGCACGACCTGCACCTGTACACCCGCCACCAGTTCGCCTGCTCGCTCGCCTTCGGCGACGCCGGCGCGCACCTCGACTACGTCGCGCGGGCGCTCGGTATCTGATCATCGACCACAGTCCGGGGGACAAAGTGCTGTTAAAGCTGGACGAATTGGAAGGCGAGCTGGCCGCCACGTTCGACGAATGGCTGACCGGGTACATCGAAAGACCGCATCCGGAACTGGGCCGGAAAGGCGCGATCTGCCCGTTCGTCCGGCCCGCCCGGCTCGCGTCCGGGCTGCGCGCGTACCGGTACCACTGGCTCGCGGGCGGCGACCTCGGGGACATGCTGCAGATCTTCGACACCGCGATGTGCCGGTACCGGCAGGAGGACTTCGGCGAGCTCAAGCCGACCCTGCGCACGCTGGTGGTGGTGATTTCCGGGCTGCCTCCCCGGGACTACGAACTCGTCGACCAGGCGCACGCCGAGCGCAAGGGCGACGCGATCGCGCACGGGCTGATGCTCGGGCAGTTCCATCCGGAATGCCCCGCGCCGGCCGCGCACAACGAGCGGTTCCTGGTCAACCAGGCGCCGTTCGCCGCGGTGGCGGTCCGGGACATGGCGTTCCACGACATTCTGTTCCTGAACCACGTCGGAAAATGGTTCCGGGAGTACCGGGACCGGTTCGGCCATTTGTACGACGACGGCAAGCGGGTCGATCCGCATTTCCGGGAATTGTTCGACGCGGCGCAGTCCAGGCAAGAACACAAGATGGAGGTTGGGTAATGCGGATGGGGGACGTGTACATCGCGGGCATCGGGACCCACTTGCCGGATCGGTACAGCGCCGAGCAGGCCGTGGCCGAGGGACGCTACGACGAGGAGGTGCGCGAGGCGACGGGGATGCTGTCCGTGTCGGTCGCGGGGGACACGCCGGCCCCCGACCTGGCCATCGCGGCGGGCCGCGCCGCGCTGCGGATGGCGAACATCCGCGCGGAGGACTTCGCCGTCCTGGTGCACAGCCACGCCCATTTCCAGGGACCGGAGACCTGGTCGGCCCAGCACTACATCTTGAACAACACGGTCGGGCTTCCGATCCCGGCGCTCTCGTTGATCCAGGGGTGCAACGCGTCGGTGACGGCGCTGAGCTTCGTGCGCAGCTTTCTCAAGGCGGGCACGGAGAAAACCGCGGCGCTCATCACGGCGGGAGACAACTTCGGCACGCCGGTGATCGACCGCTGGCGGTGCATGAACCTGGCCCCGCTCGGCGACGGCGGCGGCGCGCTGGTGCTGTCCACCGAGTCCGGATTCGCCCGGCTGCTGTCCAACGGGGCCCATTCCAAGCCGATGATGGAAGAACTGCACCGGGGCGGCGAGCAGATGTTCCCGCCGCCGATCACCGTCGGCGAGCCGGTGGACCTGGAACGCCGGTTCGCCTACTGGAACCGGCAATGGGCGCAGGGCGTGAAACCGCCGACCGGCGACGCGACCGAGAACATCAGGGAAGCGGTCGGGCAGGCGCTGGCCGACGCGGAGCTGAAGATGGGCGACATCGCCAGGGTCGTGCAGCCGCACTTCGGCAAGCCCGCGATGCGCAACTTCTTCCTCGACCCCATCGACGTGGAACTGGAGCGCGGCACCTACGAGTTCGGCAGGCGGATCGGGCACGTCGGGCCGGTCGACATCATCGCCGGGCTCGAGCACCTGTGGCGCACCGGCGCGGTGCGGGCGGGGGAGATCGTGCTGCTGCTGTCCGAGACTCCGGGCATGGAGGCGGGCGCGGTGCTGGTCGAGATCACGCGCGACGGGAGCGACCAGTGATGCTCGCCGGATGCACGCCGTGGCCGGAGGAGTTCGCCCGGCGCTACCGCGAGGCCGGGCTGTGGCTCGACGTCCCCCTGGGCGAGCTGCCCCGGCAATGGGCCCGCGAATACGGCACGGCCACCGCCGTGGTGTCCGGCCAGGAGCGGCTGAGCTACGCCGAGCTGGACGAGAAGATCGACCGGATGGCGGGCGGCCTCGCCGGATACGGCCTCGTCCGCGGGGACCGGGCAGTGGTCCAGATGACCAACGAAAGCGCGTTCCTGATCGTCTGCTTCGCGATGTTCCGGCTGGGCGTCACCCCGGTGTTCTCGCTGCCCGCGCATCGCGACGTCGAAGTGATCCACCTGATCGAAACCTCCGGCGCGGTCGCGTACGTGATCCCCGACGTGCGGCTCGGCTACGACTACCGGCTGCTGGCGGCCCGGGTCGCGATTCCCCGGCGGAGCGTGCGGACCGTGTTCGTGGCCGGCGACGTGGGGGAGTACGCCGAGTTCGTTTCGCTGTCCACCGTGGGCGAGGAACCGGCCGAGCTGCCGGAGATCGACGCGCAGGACGTCGCGTTCTTCCTGCTTTCCGGCGGAACGACAGGGCTGCCCAAGCTGATCCCGCGCACCCACGCGGACTACTTCTACCAGCTGCGCTCGGCCGCGAAGCTGTGCGAGCTGGACCGGGACACGGTGTACCTCGCGGTGCTTCCGATGGAGTTCAACTACTGCCTCGGCTGCCCCGGGGTGCTCGGCACCCTGCACCACGGCGGCCGGGCGGTGCTCGCGCTGAGCCCGAGCCCGGACGGCTGCTTCCCGCTGATCGAACGCGAACGCGTGACGATGAGCTCCCTGGTGCCCACGATCGCGCACGCGTGGGTCGAAGCGCGGGAATGGAGCGAAGCCGACCTGAGCAGCCTGGAAGTGGTGCAGATCGGAAGCGCCAAGCTGCACGAGAGCCTGGCCCGCAAGATCACCCCGATGCTGGGCTGCCGGCTGCAGCAGGTGTTCGGCATGTCCGAGGGGCTGATGAGCTACGTGCGCCGGGGAGACCCGGAGTACACCGTGCTGCACACCCAGGGGCAGCCGCTGAGCGAATTCGACGAGCTGCGCGTGGTCGACCCGGAGACCGGCCAGGACGTGCCGCGCGGCGAATGCGGCGAATTGTGGGCGCGCGGCCCGTACACGATCCGCGGCTACTACAACGCGCCCGAGCACAACGCGGTCGCCTTCACCGAGGACGGGTTCTACCGCTCCGGAGACCTGATCTGGCAGACCGAGCGGGGCGACATGGTGGTCGCGGGCCGGATCAAGGACGTGATCAACCGGGGCGGCGACAAGGTGTCGGCGACCGAGGTCGAGGGCTATCTGCAGGCGGAGGAGGGAATCCGGCAGGCGGCCGTGGTGGCGATGCCCGACGAGGTGCTCGGCGAGAAGACCTGCGCCTTCGTCATCGCCGACGGAAAGGCGCCGACCGGGCTGCAGCTGCGGTCCTCCTGGCGGGCCAAGGGGATCGCGGACTTCAAGATCCCGGACCGGGTGGAGCTCGTCGACGAGCTGCCGCTCACCGGACTGGGAAAGCTGGACAAGGCCAGGCTGCGCGCGGACATCGCGGCGAAACTGCGGGAGGAGGCCGGATGAGCGGGCACGAGGAGCTCAGGGACGAGGTCGCGGGAGTGCTTTCCCTGCGCCCGGAGGACATCGAGGAGCATCGCAATCTCGCCGACCTCGGCATGACGTCGATGGAATTGATGGGACTGATCAACCGGTGGCGGAAGCGGGGGCTGCAGGTCTCGTTCGACACGCTGGTGGAACAGCCGACCCTGGCGGCCTGGCGGAAACATCTGGAGGCGGTTTCATGACGGCGGGCGAAGCGCAGCTGATCAGGGCCGGGATCGTCTACACCGCGGACGAGACCGAGCGGGTCGTCCCCGGCGGCGCGGTCCTGGTCGAGGACGGGAGGATCGCGGCGGTCGGGACGGACGCCGAGGTCGCCGCCGCGGCCGCGGCGCTGGACCGGCCGGTGCGCACGGTCGACGCGACGAACATGATGGTGCTGCCCGGTTTCGTCAACGCGCACTGGCACGAGTTCTTCTCGTCCCGGATCAGCCCCATGGACGCGCTGCGCCCGGTGCGCGACGACGAGGACGTGCCGGGATGGATGTCCTCGGGCGGCAACTTGCTGGCGGTCTCGCCGCTGTTCGACAGGTTCGCCGACCTGGTGCCGCGGCTGACCGAGCGGGAAGCGGTCGACATCGCCACCTACTCGGTGTGGACCCAGCTGCGTTCCGGGACCACCGCGCTCGCCGATCTCGGTTCGCTCAACCAGCCGGACGCCCTGGTCGCCGCGTTCCGCGCGGTCGGCATCCGCGGCGTGGTCAGCACCTGGGTCAGCGATGTCGTGTGCGAAGCGGGGGCGGCCCGCCCGCGGCGGTCGCGCCCGGCTGCCGCCGTCGTGGACGAACTGGACCGGGTGGCGAAGATCTGCGCCGCCGACGACACCGGGATGCTGCGGGCGCGCGCGTCGGTCGTCGTGGTGACCAATATGTCCGACGAAGCGGGAACGGGTCTCGCGGAGCTGGCCGACCGGTACGGGCTGACCACCGGGGCCCACTTGTGCGCGCTGCGCACGGAAAGCCCGACGGTGCGGGAGTTCTTCGGCCGGGGCTCGGTGCACCGGTTCGCCGATCTCGGGCTGCTCAACGACCGGTTGCTCGGCGCGCACACCAGTTTCGCCGACGAAGCCGAGCGGCGGCTGCTGATCGAGGCGGGCGTGCACGTCAGCCATTCGCCCGCCAAGTACGGGCCGGTGGGCGAATCCACGATGTCCGAAACCCGGCTGATCCCGGAGTTCGCCAAGGCCGGGCTTCCGGTGTCGCTGTCCACCGACGGCGCGGGCAAACCCATCGGCGGCATGGCGGAAAACATGCGCGCGGCGTGGCAGCAGCACAACGAGCTGTACGCCGACCCGACCGTGCTGCGCGCCAGCCGGGCACTGGCGATGGCCACCCGGCTGCCCGCCGAAGCCCTGCGCTGGCAGGACGAGATCGGCAGCATCGCCCCGGGCAAGCAAGCCGATCTGCTGATGGTGCGGGCGGACGACTGGCGGTACCTGCTGGAGCCGCGTCCGCTCGAGGCCTTCCTGCATCTGGGCGGGTCGCTGGACGTCGACACCGTGCTGGTCGCCGGCCGGACGCTGATCAAGGGCGGAAAATCGGTGCACCTGGACGAAACCGAACTGCGGAGGCGGTACCTGGACGCGCTGCGCTCGTGCTCGGCCCGGGTCTTCGACGTGGCGGAGCCGCAGCTGCGCGAGGTCTTCGCCAGGGCGGCCCGATGACCGCGGAACGGGAGGCGGTCTGCCCGCTGCGTCCGCCGGAATACGTCAGCTACGCGCACATGGACCGGTTGCACGAGCTGGTCGAGCCGAGGACGGACTCGCCGAGGGAAGTGGTTTTCCTTCTGGTGAGCCACGTCAAGGAGCTGCTGTTCCGGGTCGGGTACGTGGAGCTCGACCAGGCGCGCGAGCAGCTGCGCACCCGCCGGGTCGACCAGGCGTGCCTCGCGCTCGACCGGGCCGCCCAGTCGCTGCGGGTGCTCGTGCAGACCTGGGACCTGCTGACCTCGATGTCCCCGGACGAGTTCCTCGTGTTCCGGCACATCCTCGGCGAGGCGTCGGGCACCCAGTCCTTCATGTACCGCACCTTGGAGTTCTGCCTGGGCAACAAGGATCCGCGCATGGTCGCCGCGGCCGAGGACCAGCTGGCGCTCTACCCGCAGCTGCGCCGGGAACTGGCCGCTCGCACCGTCTACGACGAGGCGCTGGGGCTGCTGGCCCGCGAGGGCCTCGACATCCCCGCGGCGGTGCTGGAGCGGGACGTGTCCGCGCAGTACCGGCCGGACGCCGCGGTGGAACTCGCGTGGCGGGCGGTGTACGAGCAGCCGGCGCGGTGGCCGGCCGCGCACCGGATCGCCGAGCGGCTGACCGAGGTGGCGTTCCGGTTCTCCCACTGGCGCGCCAGCCACCTGCTGGTGGTGGAGCGGATGCTGGGCAGCAAGCCGGGAACGGGCGGCACCACCGGGGCGCCGTGGCTGCGCGAGATCAACGAACATCGGTTCTTTCCCGAACTCTGGTCAGTGAGGACGTCGCTGTGACCCCAACGCTCAAGAGCCGCACTGCCCCGCTGACCATGCCGGGGCTGGTCCCGATCCTGTTCGGGCACGCCGCGTTCCAGCAGCTGAACGCCGGTTTCCAGCTCGGGCTTTTCGCCCGGCTGGCCGAGCGTCCGGACAGCTCGAAGCCGGAGCTGGCCGCCGCGCTCGACCTGCCCGCCCGCTCGGCCGACGTGCTGCTGCTCGGCACCACCGCGCTGGGGCTCACCACCGCCGAGGACGGCCGTTACCGGAACGCGGAGATCATCGACGCGGCGTTCCGGGACGGCAGCTGGCAGACACTGCGCGACATCGTGGAGTTCCAGGCCCGGATCAGCTATCTGCCCGCGTCCGACTACGCGGAATCCCTGCGCACCGGCCGGAACGCGGGCATCCGGCATTTCCCGGGGGACACCGAGGACCTCTACAGCAGGCTGTCGAATTCGGAAGGCCTGGAGGAACTGTTCTACCGCGGGATGAACGCCTGGTCGAAGCTGTCCAATCCGGTGCTGGTGAACGGGCCGCGGTTCGCCGAGGTGCGCCGGGTGCTCGACGTGGGCGGCGGCGACGCGGTCAACGCGATCGCGTTGGCCCAGGCGCATCCGCACCTGCGGGTCACGGTGCTCGACCGCCCGGCCGCGCTGGAGGTCGCGGCGGAGCGGGTGCGCGCCGCCGGACTGCGGGACCGCATCGAGCTGCACGCCGCCGACATCTTCACCGGCGAGTACCCGGGCGGCCACGACTGCGTCCTGTTCGCCCATCAGCTCGTGATCTGGACGCCGGAGCAGAACCGCGAACTGCTCGGCAAGGCATGGCACGCGGTCGAGCCCGGCGGACGCGTGCTGATCTTCAACGCCTTCGCCGACGACGACGGGCAGGGGCCGTTGTACGCGGCGCTGGACAGCGTGTACTTCTCCACGTTGCCCTTCGCCGGCAGCACGCTGTATCCGTGGCACCGGTACGAGGAATGGTTGCGGGAAACCGGTTTTGCCGAGATCACCCGGGTCGGCACGTCGTCCTGGACGCCGCACGGGGTGCTTCAGGCGATCAAGTCCTGACTGCTGGGTGCCGCCGAGACTGGGCCTCGGCGGCACCCAGCGCTAGCGCGTCGCCATGGCCGCCAGCACCCGGGCGCCCAGCGGGTCCGCGGGATTTCCCAGTCCCAGCACCAGATCGAAATGGTTGGCCCCCGGGACGACCAGCTCGGCCGCCTGATTGCCCGCCCGGCGTGCCGCGGCCGCGAATTCCTTCTGCTGGCGAATGTATTCGCCGGTCTCGAATTCGCCCCGCGCCAGCAGCAGCCGGGGCGTCCGGCAGGGCAGCGCGTGCAGCGGGCTGTGCGCCCGGGCCGTCGCGGCGTCGAGGCCGAGCGCGTCGTTGACGTAGGTGTGCCGGATCGGTTCCAGGTCGTAGGTGCCGCTCAGCAGGCAAGCGCTGGCCAGCGGGGGCCGCTCGCCGGGCGTGCGCCGATCGGTGCACAGCGCCATGGCCAGCAGGTGCGCACCCGCGGAACTTCCGCTGGCGTGCACCGCGTCCGGCCTGGTGCCGAGTTTTCCGGCGTTGTCCCGGATCCAGCACAACGCCCGCCACACCGCGTCGCACATCTCGGGCAGGGTCCGGCCGGGCGCGAGGCCGTAGCCCACCGCGGCGAATCCGTAGCCCTGGTTGACGAAATCCAGTGCGCTGAAGCTGGCCTCGTCCTTGCTGGTCTGCTGCCAGTGTCCGCCGTGGACGAACACCTGCAGCGGCGCGCCGGGCTCGGAAGCGGGGAAGTGGTCCACGGCTTCGGCCGGATGCGGGCCGTAGGAATAGGTGGCGAATCCGGTCGTGTCTTTGGCTTTCCGGCTGAGTTCGGCGCATTCCTCGAGAATGGCCGGGAAATTCGGGGCCAGGCGGCTCGGGGAGAATTCCGCGTCCAGCCGGGATCGCGGGGTTGGGTCGACCATGAGTTCCATGGTCGGTTTCCGCGGAACCGGTGTCAATATCAGCGCCCGGGGGCGGCGTACAGCTGGTGGAGCAAAGAGTGCCGGGCGATCGGTTCGATCGCGGAAGTGCTGTTGGCGTCGAGCACCCTTCGCTGCAGCAGCTGCAGTTCGGCGGACGGTTCGATGCCCAGTTCCTCGGTCATCGATTTGCGCAGTTCATGGAATACGCGCAGCGCGTCCTGGCGTCTTCCCGCTCGCTGCAGCGCGATCATGTAGTAACCGTGCAAATGCTCGTCGAAGGGATGTTCCACGACCAGTCCGGACAATTCGGCGAGCACCTCGCGGAACTGCCCGATGTGCAGCTGGGTTTCCACTCGCTTGATCCGGGCGTTGGACCGCGTCTGCTCGATCCGGGCGACTTCGGCCTGCAGCAACGGCCCCTGGTCGACATCGAGCAGCGGGAGCCCGCGCCACAGCTGCTCGGCCGCGGCGAGCAGCCGCACTCCCTTGGCGTGGTCGCCGGCGTCCAGCGCGGTGCTGCCCCGTGCGGTCAGCCGCTCGAATTCGGCGAGGTCGAACCGGCTTTGCGCGGTGTCGAACAGATATCCCCGGTTGTGGGTCTGCAGTATTTCGGCGCGCACCCGGCTGCCGGGAACGTCCAGTGCCGCCGCCAGCTGCCGCCGGATGTTCAGAATGTAGGTCTGCACCGCGGTCACCGCGGACTTGGAAGGCTTTTTGAGCCACAGCTCGTCGATGATCCGGTTCAGCGAAACGACTTTTTCGTGCTGGGTGAGCAGCAACCCGAGCAAATGGCGTTCCTTCGGGGCGGACGGGGTCAGCGTCCTGTTCCCCGCGGATACCGAGAGAGGTCCTAATATCCTGAGGTCAAGAGTGCTCCGCATCTGGCTCCCCCATGAGACGCGCGCCGGTTTCCGGGCACGCTGTGCGCATTCGCGACGATTTTCCTGCATCGCCGGGCGAATGTGCAACAGGTCGGCCGATCCGAAGGGGAGTCTCCTGGCCGGGGAACGGGAAGCGCTGGTCAAGGCTTTCGGGCGGTCGCCCGCAACAGCAGCCCTTTGGTGCGCAGCGTCCCGGCGGGGACCGGGCGCACCCGGGCGCCGGGCACCGGGTCGAGGCGCCATTGGCGGGTGATGCCGGCGAGAGCCAGTGCCGCTTCGCCGAGGGCGAAGTTGTCGGCGATGCACTTGCGCGCCCCGTTGCCGAAGGGGATGTACGAGGCCGTCGCGGTAGCGCGGGTGTGCAGCCAGCGGTCCGGGTCGAAGCGTTCCGGATCCGGGTAGAGGTCCTCGCGGCGGTGGATGAGATAAGGGCTGACGATCACGTTCGTCCCGGCGGGCAGGAGGTGGTCGCCGAGTTTGGTGTCGGCGGTCAGCGAGCGGGAGGCGACCCAGCCCGGCGGCCGCAGCCGCAGCGTCTCGCTGATCACCCGGCGCGCGAGGGGCAGGCGCTCCAGATCCGCCGGGCCGACCGGATGGTCTGCCAGCACCTCGTCCGCCTCGGCGCGCAACCGGCTGGCCACCTCCGGCGCCCGCGTCAGGTGGTGGAGAGCCCAGGCCAGGGTGAGCGACGTCGTCTCGGCGCCGGCGAGGAAGAAGGTCAGCACGTTGTTGCTGATCTGTTCTTCCGGGGACGACAGGGCGCCCTGGTCGTCCTTGTCCGCGATCAGGATCGACAGCAGATCGTGGCGGTCGCGTCCGCCGGAACGGTGCCGCCGCACGAGGTCGGTGCTCACCTCCTGCAGCCGCTGCTGGGCTTGCTTGCGTTCCCGGACGTTCAGCACCGGCAGCTTGAATTCGCTCAGCGTGAGCAGCTGCACCGGAGTGTTGAGGAATACGTCCCCGTCCCGCAATGCCTGGCGGACCGTGTCCGGCGGAATCGAATCGGAGAACAGCGTGGACACCACGACCGACGAGGTGAGTTTCCGCATTTCCGCCGAGACGTCGAGAATCTGCCCGTCTTGCCAGGAACCGGTCAGTTCGGCGATCCGGGCCGCGGCTTTGCCCAGGTAACCGGAGACGAGGTCGCGGTGGAAAACGGGCTGGAGCTGCCGCCGCTGGCGGCGGTGGAGGTCGTGCGGGCAGGTGAACAGGCCGTCGCCCAGCAGCCGGCGATTCCATTCCGAGATCGGGCCGCCCTTGTCGAACGCGCGGTCGTCGCGGTGCACTTGGCGGGTCAGTTCGGGATCGCACACCACCACCACGGTCGCCGGGCCGGCCTTGACGCGCACCAGGTCGCCCTGTTCGGGCAGTCCGGTGAGAAAGCCGAAGGGATCGCGCAGCAAGGGGAGCAGATGCCCGAGGACGGGCAAGGCTCCGGCGGCGAGCGGGATCGTGCGCAGACTCATCGCTTGAAATTCTCCCCAGCACATCGGAAACGGGAAAGGCGGAATGCGTGACCCGGGGGCGCGCCGCCGTGGTCCGCGAAAAATACGCTTAGCCTGATCGAGGCTAGTCCTCGTCGCTCAAAGCGCGCTCAATTCCGGCGAGGCGACGGAATGGGCGTCCGCGATTTCCGCCCCGCGCGACAGCACTTGCCGTCGTCAGTCCTTCGCGGGGTCCGGCTCTCCGGGCCGCTCGACCACGCTCCACAGGAACGAATACCTGCGCCCGGTCGGTTCCTCGCGTTCGACGAACTCGTCCAGCAGTGCGTCCAGCCGGGACTGGAGTTCGGACGCGGCCTCGTCGCTCAGCCGGACCACGCCGCGGCGGGTCTGCTGGATCGACGCCGGGTCGGTTTCGAGCATTTCGGCTCGGTGCGCGTCCAGGGTCGCAAGTTCGACGCGTGCGGTCAGCGCCGGATCGCCTGCGTGGTCGAGGTCCAGGTGCCAGGTCCGCCGCGTCGTCCGGTAGGGGCGTTCCCACGCGCCCAGGTCGCTGCGGCGGGCCGGTTCGGCGACGAGGAAACCCGCTTCCGCGAGGGCGTGCACCCGGCGCAGCACGGTCGCCGGCGACTCTTCCAGCCGTTTCGCCAACTGCTGGTTCGTCCACGCGGAATCCAGGCACAGCCGCAGAATCCGCCAGCTCAGCGGGTGCGCGAGCGCGCGGAGGTCGGCGGCGGTCGCCTGGCGCGGGAGGGGCTCGTCCATTGACAGCAGCTTAGCCGATTTGCTTCGATGGTATCGATATCAGAAAATGAAATCACTGGAGGTCCGGGTGCGCCGCATCGAGTCGTACGTCGAGCAGCACCGGGAGCGGCACGAGGCGGAGCTGGCCGAGTGGATCGGCGTTCCCAGCGTGAGCGCCACCGGCGAGGGCATGGCCGAGGCGGCCGAGTTCGCGTGCGGGCTGCTGCGGCGCAGCGGGCTCGACGCGCGGCAGGTGGACACCGGCGGCTGGCCGTTGGCCGTGGGGCGCGCCGACGGGCCTCCCGGATCGCCGCACGTGGTGATCTACGGGCATTACGACGTCCAGCCGGCCGGGCCGCTGTCCGCTTGGGACAGTCCGCCGTTCGAGGCCAGCGTCCGCGACGGGCGGATGTACGGGCGCGGCACGGGGGACAACAAGGGGCAGCATTTCGCGCAACTGCTGGCGTTGCGGGCGCTCGCCGAGACCGGTGAACTGCCGTGCAGCGTGACGGTGCTGCTCGACGGCGAGGAAGAAATCGGCAGTCCGAACCTGGAGCCGGCGCTCGCCGGGCTGCGCGACGAGTGGGACGCGGACCTGGTGCTGTGGAGCGACGGGCCGGTGCACGACAGCGGCGAGCCGACGGTCAGCCTCGGCGTGCGCGGCGCGGTCCGGTTCGAGATCCGGGTGCCCGGCGCTCCGGCGGCCCTGCATTCGGGAAACTGGGGCGGGGTCGCGGCGAACCCGGCGTGGGAGCTGGTGTGGCTGCTGTCGACGATGCGCTCGCCGGAAGGGGAGATCCTGGTCGAGGGGCTCACCGACGGCATGGTCCCGCTGAGCCCGTCGGAACGGGACGCGCTCGACGCGCTTCCGGTCGACGTGCCCGCGGCGCTCGCCGAAGTCGGGCTGGACCGGATGGACGTGCCGGACGGCGCCGGGTTCAACGACCGCCTCGCCTCGCCCACCTTCAGCATCAACTCGCTGTCCTGTTTGGACGGAGGCGAGCACCGCACGGTCATCCCGGCGGTCGCGGTGGCCCGCTGCGATATCCGGACGGTCGGCGGCCAGCGGGCTTCCACGGTCATCGACGCGTTGCGCGCGCACCTCGCGCAACACCTTCCGCACGCCGAACTGCACGTCCCGGGCGGGGTGATGGAAGCTTCGCGGACGCTGCCGGAATCGCCTTACACCACGGTGATCACCGACGCGGTCAGCGCGGCCGCCGGGCGTCCGGCGGTGCTGGTGCCCGCGATGGGCGGCAGCCTTCCGATCGCCGCGCTGTCCGACGGTCTCGGCCTGCCGTGCTACGGAATCCCGCTGGCGAACGTCGACGAGCACAACCACGGCCCCAACGAGAATTTCGAACTCGCCCGGTTCCACGCCGGGATCACGGCCGCCGCGAACGTCCTGCTCGAATTGGGCAAGCTCCGCTGAATTCCCGCACATGGTTGCTCCGGGCGAATGCGCTCGGAGCCGCGATTCATCCACGAAGCCGAACCGCTGACGCACCGCCCCGGAGGCGACCATGTCGATCCCCGCTCCCGATTCCCCTGCCCTGAAAACCGGCCACGGCCCAGCACCGCGTTCGTCCCGGATCGTGTTCGCGGCCACGATCGGCAACACCCTGGAATGGTTCAGCCTCGGGGCTTACACCTTGTTTGCCGACGTGCTGGCGAAACAGTTCTTTCCCGCGACTGATCCGGCGGTTTCGCTGATGCTGGCTTTCGCCAGCGTCGCAGTAGCGTATTTGATCCGCCCGTTCGGCGGGATGATCCTCGGGTCCTACGCCGACCGCGCGGGCCGCAAAGCCGCGCTGGTGGTGTCGATCCGGATCATGGCGGTGGCCTCGCTGCTGATCGCGATCATGCCGAATTACGCGACGATCGGGATCGCGGCCCCGATCGGGCTGGTGTTCGCCAACCTGCTGCAGGGATTCTCGGCGGGCGGCGAATTCGGCAGCGCGACCGCGTATCTGGTGGAGAGCAACCGGAAACGCCGCGGCTTCATGGGCAGCTGGGGCGCGGCGAGCCAGGGCTTGAGCACCTTGCTGGGCATCGTGTTCGCCGCCGTGCTGAGCGCGGTGCTCACCGAACAGCAGCTGGGTTCGTGGGGCTGGCGGATTCCCTTTGCCTTCGGCCTGCTGATCGCGCCGATCGGTTTTTATATCCGGCGGCACGTCGAGGAATCCCCGGCATTCGAGAAGGAGTCCGTCGAGGCTCCGCTGCGGGAAGTCCTGCGTGCGCAGAAAACGCGGATTCTGGTCGCGATGGGCGCGATGGCGGTGTCGACCGCGATCAGTTACCTGATCATTTACCTGCCGACCTACGCGATCCGCAATCTCGGACTGCCCACATCGCTGGCCTTCACCACGACGATCGTCGCGCAGATCGTGCTGACCGTCCTCGCGCCGGTCGCCGGACGGCTCTCCGACCGGACCGGCCGCGTTCCGCTGATGGCGGCCGCCTGTTCGGTGCTGCTGCTGGCGATCTTCCCGTTGTTCCTCGCGCTGAACAGCCATCCGACGTTCGCGATGATGACGGCGGTGCTGGCGGCGATCGGCCTGGTCAAGGTCTGGTACGTCGGCCCGCTGGGCACGATGATGGCCGACGTCTTCCCGACCCGGACCAGGGCGACCGGGCTGGCGGTCAGCTACAACCTCACCGCCTCGCTGTTCGGCGGGTTCACGCCGCTGGTGGTGATTTGGCTGATCGAGGCGACCGGGAGCAACCTGGCGCCGAGTTACTACGTGATGGCGTTGGCGGTGCTGAGCCTCAGCGCACTGGTCTTCGCCCGGCGGCGGCTGCGGGTGCGCTGAAGCCACGGGTTGCTGTGCCGGTGCCGGGTCAGCTTCCTCCCGTGCTCTCGCGGGCGAGCAGCGTGTGCGGTGCGATGAACTCCTCCGCAGGCAGCCCAGGGTCCTCGATCCGCGCGGCCAGCCGGGCAACAGCCGTTCTCGCGATGAACGGCGTGTCAAGCGAAACAGTGCTCAGCGACGGCCGGGAGTAGCGGCCTTCCTCGATGTCGTCGATCCCGATGATCGCCACGTCTTCTGGCACCCGCAGACCGGCGTCGAACACCGCGCGCATCGCGCCCATCGCGAGGAGGTCGGAGTAGCAGAAGATCGCGTCCGGATGCGGTGACTTGCGCAGCAGCGACGTCGCGGCAGCGTAGCCGTCGGCGCGGCCGTAGTGCGCGGCCGTGCGCTGCAGCGCGTTCACCGGTTCGAGCCCGCGTTCCTCCAGTGCTTTCCGGAAGCCCTCCGTGCGTTGCAACGGCGTCGAGTAGGTCTGCTTGGGCTGGGCGCCGATCGCCGCGATGCGGGTGCGGCCGCGGTCGAGCAGGTGTTTCGTCGCGTCGTGGGCCGCGACGACGTTGTCGATCGCCACGTGGTCGAAGCGCTGGTCGAAGACGTGCTCGCCGAGCAGGATCAGCGGCGACGAGCGGCCCGGGTCGACGTCGCGCAGCTCGTCCCTCGTCGCGAGCGGGGCGAACAGCATGCCGTCGAACAGGTTGCGCCTGCCGCCGCCGCGCAGCAGCTGGCGTTCCCGCTCGTGGTCGTGCCCGGTCTGGTCGATCATCACCTGGAAGCCGAGACCCGCGGCGGCGTCGATGACCTCGCGCGCGAGCTGGCTGAAGTACGGCACGTCGATTTCCGGCACCACCAGCGAAAGCAGGCCGGTCTTGCCGGTGCGCAGCGTGCGCGCGACCGGGTTCGGGATGTAGCCGAGCTCCTCGATCGCCCGCAGCACGCGCTGGCGCATCTTGTCGCTGACGTGCTCGTAGCCGCTGACGACGTTCGACACCGTCCGCACGGAAACCTGTGCCCGATCCGCTACGTCCCGCAACGTCGCCGCCATGGAAACCCCCTTCGTCCGGAAGCCACCCTACCTTTTGCAACGTGTGCAAGCATGTCGTACAGTTTGCGTACGATGGCAAACGAGGGCGCGTCCTTCTCCCCGCGCCCCTTGTCACCGTCCCGCACAAAGGAGTGCCATGAAATCCACTCTCGGACGGAGCGGCGGACCAGCCCGCCTCCTCGCGCGCCGCGGCGGAACGGCCGCCGCGGCGGTCCTGCTCGTCGCCGGGCTGACCGGCTGCGGCCCGGACATCGGTTCCGGCGGCGCGGAGGCGGACAACGCCGTCCTGCAGGCCCCGGCGGAGGACGCGCCGAAAGGCGAGATCACCATCTGGGACCGCTCCGGCGACCTGTACAAGGTCTTCGACTCCGCGATCAAGAAGTTCACCGCCAAATACCCCGGCGTCACGGTCAAGCACGAGGCCGTCGACATCGACTCCAAACTGCAGAACACGCTGATCACCGGCACCGACGTGCCCGACGGCGTTTTCCTCGACGACGCCAAGGTCGGCGGCTACGTCAGCCACCTGTGGAATCTCAAGGACGTGCTCGCGCCCTACACCAAGGACATCGCGAAGCAGAAGGTCGACGTCAACACCGTGGGCGGCGGCATCTACGGCGTGCCCTTCGACCTCGACCCCGGGCTGCTGTTCTACAACGCGAAGGCGCTGAGCGCGGCCGGGATCGACCCGAACGGCATCAAGACCTACGACGACCTGCTCGCCGCGGCGAAGAAGTACCAGCAGTACAAGCCCGGCGCGAAGCCGATCCACCTGGAGCAGAACGCCTTCAACAGCCAGCTCCAGCTCGAGATGTTCGCCAGCCAGCTCGGCACCAGCCTGGCCGGCCCGGACGGCGCGCTGCGGCTGGATTCGCCGCAGTACCGCCAGATCTTGACCTGGCTCGACACCGTGCGCAAGGACGGGCTCGGCACCCGCGCGGAGTACCTCAAGCCCAGCGACGTCAGCGCGCTCGACTCCGGCAACGAGGTCTTCTACCCGTGGGCGATCTGGTTCGATTTCGCCCCGCAGCAGCAGCTGACCGCCACGAAGGGCGACTGGCGGGCGATGCCGTTGCCGGCGTGGACCGCGGGCGGCGCGCGCAGCGGCGCGATGGGCGGCTCGTCGTTCGTCATCCCCAAGGACGCCAAGAACCCGAAGCTGGCTTGGCTGTTCTACCGCTTCCTGGCGTTCGAGGAGGCCGGCTACACCGGGGTCTACGGCCCGAACGCGGTCTATCCGGGCGGCCTGAACACGTCGATCCCGGCCTACCGGCCCGCGGCCGACCCGGCGAAACCGCTGTTCCGCCCGATCGAGGCGATGGGCGGCCAGGACCTGTGGAAGACCGCGGTCGAAGCGAGCCGGGACATCCCCGGCGGCGCGCCGATCCCGTCCTGGTGGTCCGGCGCGGTCGACTACCTCGGCACCGGCCTGCAGAAAATGCTGGACGGCGCGCTCACCCCGCAGCAGGTGATCGACAAGGCGGGCAAGGACATCCAGACCAACCTGATCGACCGCAAATGACCACTCGTTCCGTTTCCGCCGCGACGAGAGCGTTCCGGGAACCGCCGCCTGCCGCCGCACCGCGGTCCCGGGCGCCCCGTCGGCGGCGGAGCGCCCTGTCCTGGCGCCGCCGGTTCGCGCCGTACGTCTTCGTGCTGCCGTTCGTGCTGGTGTTCTTGGCTTTCAGCGTCTACCCGCTGTTCTTCACGCTGCGCCTGAGCTTCACCGACTGGCACGGCTCCGGCGCCGCGCACTGGGTCGGCCTCGACAACTACCAGTACCTGCTGACCAACGGCGGTTTCTGGTCGTCGCTGGGCAATTCCGGGGTGCTGTGGCTGCTGATCGTCCCGGCGCAGATCGTGCTGGCGGTGCTCGTGTCGGTGCTGCTCAACGCGATCAAGCGGCTGCGCGGCTTCTACCGGGTGGCGTTCGTCGTGCCGTTCGTGACGCCGCTGGTCGCGGTCGCGCAGATCTGGATCGTGCTGTTCGACCAGGACAACGGCGCGGTGAACGCGCTGCTCGGCGCGGTCGGCCTGCCGCCGGTCGGCTGGCTCGTCACGAGCGGATGGGCGAAGCCGACGCTCGCGTTGCTGTTTCTCTGGAAGACCACCGGGTTCGTGGTGCTGATCGTCCTTTCCGGACTCCAGCAGATCGACCGCGGACTGTACGAGGCGGCCTCGCTCGACGGAGCCGGCCGGGTACGGCAGCTGTGGTCGATCACCGTTCCGCTGCTGCGCCGTTCGCTGATGTTCAGCGTCGTCCTGCAGACGCTGGCGGTGTTCCAGATGTTCGCCGAACCGTACGTGGTGACGAAAGGCGGGCCGTACACCTCGACCACCACCGCCGGGCTCTACCTGTACCAGCACATCACCCGCGCGGATCTCGGCACCGGAGCGGCGAACTCGTTCCTGCTGGTGATCGTCGTGATGGCGGTGTCGCTGCTTTTCGTGCGGCTGCTGCGAGCGGAGGACTGACATGACGACCCTCGGCGTCCGCGAACGGCGGTCCAAGGCGCGGCCGTTGCTCGGCTCGCACGCGTTCCTGATCGTGCTGACCGTGGCGCTGCTCGCGCCGGTGGCGTGGGCGATCCTGTCGTCGTTCAAACCGGCGGGCGAGATCATCCGGGACCCGCTCGGATTCGATCCGGCGACCTTCACCCTCGCCAATTTCCGCGGGATGTTCCAGGACGTCCCGATCGGCAGCGGGTTCGTCAACACCGGCGTCGTGCTCGTGGCGAAGGGCGCGATCACGATGTTCTGCGCGCCGCTGGCGGCGTACGCGTTCGCGAAGTACCGGTTCGCCGGCCGCAACCTGATCTTCGGCACGGTGCTGCTCACGTTGATGCTGCCGACGATCGTGCTGATCATCCCGCTGCTGCTGGAGATGAAGGAACTCGGCTGGGTCAACACCTACCAGGCGCTGATCCTGCCCGGTTCGGTCGACGCGTTCGCGATTTTCTGGATGCGCCAGGTGATCGCGGCGGTCCCGGACGAACTGCTCGACGCCGCGCGCGTCGACGGCTGCGGCGAGTTCGGCATCTTCTGGCGGGTGGTCGTCCCGGCGATCCGGCCCGGTCTCGCCGGGCTCGGCGTGCTGACGATCATGAACATCTACAACGATTTCGTCTGGCCGGTCGTGGCGGCCAGCTCCAGCCGGATGGCCACCCTGCAGGTCGTCCTCTCGACGCTCGCCCAGAACATCTCGGGCAACCGCGTGGACGCCGACTACGCGACGGTCACCGGCGAGCTGCTCGCCGCCGCGTCGCTCGCGCTCGTCCCGCTCCTGATCCTGTTCATCGTGCTGCAGAAGCATTTCATCAACGGCATCCTCGCCGGAAGCGTAAAGGGCTGACACACATGACGATTGCCGAGAACGCCGCCGAGCCGACCACTGCGGAGGCGGTGGCCCGGCCCGGATATCCGCGTCCCGACCGGGACCGGTCCGCGCGGTGGCTCAACCTGAACGGCCGCTGGCGGTTCACCGCCGACGACGGGGCTCCGGACTCGATCGTCGTCCCGTTCGCTTGGGAGACCGCGGCTTCCGGCGTGCAGCGGACGTGGCTGCCGCATGCGGTCTACGCGCGCACGGTCACGGTCCCGCCGGAGTGGGCCGGACACCGGGTGGTGCTGTGCTTCGGCGCGGTGCATCACCGGGCGGACGTGTCGATCGACGGCGTACCTGTCGGGTCGCACGTCGGCGGGCACAGCTCGTTCGAGTTCGATGTCACCGACGTGCTGGAACCGGGCCGCCCGGCCGAGCTGACCGTCGAGGTCGAAGCACCGGCGGACAAACGCGAAATCCCGCACGGCAAACAGCGTTCGATCCCGCGCGACGACTACGACGGCGTGTCGTTCACGCCGACGTCCGGGATCTGGCAGACCGTCTGGCTGGAAGCCCGCGGCCGCACGTACGCCGCCGAAGTCTCGGTGCGCGGAGATTCGCTGACCGGGTTCGACCTCGCGGGCGAACTCGCCGGCGACGCTCCGGACAGCGCGGTGGTGGTCGCTCGCCTCGAAGGCCGCGAGACCGTCCTTCCGGTGCGCGACGGGCGGTTCTCCGGACGGCTGGACCTTCCCGATCCGCAGTTGTGGAGCCCGGACTCGCCGCATCTCTACTCGATCGAGGTGACCGTCGGCGAGGGCGAGTACGCCGACCGGCTGACCGTGACCGGCGGATTGCGCCGGATCGAAACACGCGGCGAAGGGCTGTATCTCAACGGAGAGCGGCTGTACGTGCGAGGCGTGCTCGACCAGGGCTACTGGCCGGAGAGCGGGCTCACCGCACCGGACGACGAAGCGCTGGTCCGCGACCTCGACCTGGCGCGAGAACTCGGGTTTTCCCTGGTGCGCAAGCATCTCAAGGCCGAGGAACCGCGGTGGCTGGACTACGCGGACCGGACCGGGATGCTGGTCTGGGCCGAACCGCCGGGCCCGAGCCGGTTCAGCCCGGCGGCCGCGGCGGCCTTCGAAGCGCAGCTGCCCGACCTCGTGCGCCGCGACGGCAACCATCCGTCGATCGTGATCTGGGGGCTGTACAACGAAGAATGGGGCCTGGACTGGGACATCCCGGGCAGCCCGGAGCGCGCCGCCGCGGCCGAGCACGCGTACGACCTCATGCGGTCGCTCGACGACACCCGGCCGATCGTGGAGAACTCCGGCTGGGCGCACGTGAAGACGGACTTGGTCGACTGGCACTACTACGACGAAAACCCGCGCCACTGGGCGGAAAACGTCGCCGCGCTCGCGTCGGGGGAGCGGGAGTCGTTCGAGGTGAGGCTCCGGCCGGATTTCCTGGTCGACAAATCGTTCTACGGTTCGGCGAGCTTCCCGCGCTCCGGCGTCCCGGTGCTGAACAGCGAATACGGCGCCGGGTTCACCAGCCTGGAGCGGGCGTGGCACGTGCGCTGGCAGACCCAGGAGATCCGCAGGCACGACCGGTTCTCGGGCTACATCTACACCGAACTCACCGACGTGGAACACGAGATGGCGGGCCTGCTGGACGCACACCGGCGGCCGAAGGACTGGGGCGGGCTGAACCCGGCCGACGCCTTCGCGGAGACGACTCTCGTGGTCGACCTCGTGCCCGCGCACGCAGGCGCTGACGTCCCGGTCCCGACCGGGCCGCTGACGCTGGACGTGCACGTCTCGCACACCGGCCAGGAGCCGATCGCGGGGACGCTGCACGCCGGATGGGGCGCGCCGGGTTCGCGCAGTCTGCCTCCGGCCTCGGTTTCCCTTGCCGCGCAAGCGAAACCGTTCCGGCTCAGCGACGCGTTCCCGCTGACCGTCCCGGCGCCGGGCGGCCCGGCGCGGTTGCATCTGTGGTTGGAGACGGACGGCGTGGCGGTCGCGCGGACGTTTGTGGACGCCGCGGTGGTGGAGGAATTGAACCGGCGCGGCGCGCGGGAGTGACTGTCGCCGGGAAGGGGCGGTCAGCTTGGGCTGGCCGCCCCTTTTCGGTTAGGCCGGGAGGTGCCAGGCCTGGGTGGACAGTCCGTGGCAGATGCGTTTCCGCTGACTGTCCCGGCACCGCGGCCTGCATCTGTGGTTGGAGACAGACGGCGAGGATTTGAACCGGCCCGGCGCGCGGGAGCGACTCGCACGGCGAAGGGGGCGGCCAGTCTGAGCCGGCCGCCCCCTTCCCGATTAGGCCGGAACGTGCCAGACCTGAGTGAACAGCCCATTGCAGTCGTAGTTCTGCAACTGCGTGCCGTCCGCCGTCTGGGCCTGCGGGTCGTCGAGGCAGCGACCCGACTGCGGGTTGAAGAGCGACCCGTCGGCCCGAGCCCGCCACTGCTGCGAAGGCGTGCCGAGGCAGTCGCGAAGCTCCACTTTGGCCGAGTTCGCGGTCGCGCCGCCGACGATGTTGAGGCATTTGTCGAAGGCGCGGACCGTGCCGTCGGTTTCCAGCGACCACTGCTGCCCCGTCGCGATGCCGCAGGTGTAGAGCTGCACCGCGTTGCCGTTGACCGACGTGTTGGTGTTCACGTCGACGCACTTGCCGCCGGGGCCGGTGATCTGGCCCTGCGCGTTCGGCAGCGTCGCGGTGCCGAAGTCCGTTTCGCATTTGCCGGTCGGCAAATGCGTGCCCGCGAGCATCAGGAACGTGGCGCCCGACGGCGCGCCGAGCAACGGCGAGCTGTATCCGGCGCAGGCCGTCTCGCCGGCGTTGTAGCCGCCGGTCGGAGCGGTGGTCACCGGCGTGGTGATCTCCTGCCAGGGGCCCGATCCGAGGTTCCGGTTCACGAACAGCACGTGCCCGTCCTCCGGCTGGATCGCCAGCGATCCGTCAGTGCCCGCGACGACCCGCTGCCCGGACGCGACGAGCGTCCCGTTCGCGCCGCCCGCCGGGGACCACGTGAGATACGGCGTGTGCAGCAGGAACCGGTGATCGGCGGTCTCGATGCGGGTGCCGAGGCTGCCGGGATTCCACGTCACGGCGTCCGGCGAGGTCTTGAAGTAGACGTCGCAGGCCTGGTCCGGGTCGGCGCCGGCTTTGCAGTCCTCGTAGGTCATCGCGTACGTGCCGTTGGGCAACGGGACGACGGTGGCCATCCCCGGCCGGTCGACGCCGTTTTGCAGCGCGACGTCGTAGACCTCGTTGCCCCAGGTCAGGCCGCCGTCCGTGGAGACGGTGTGCGCGAGGACCTGGGCGTAGTTGTTCGCCGAGGGGCGCTCGTCGGAGAAGTAGCAGATGAGCCCGCTGTCGGTGACGGCGAATTCCGGTTCCCAGATGCCGTGGCCGATCGTGTTGGCCATGCCCGACTCGGCCGCGCACGAACTGCGGTAGGTCCAGCTCGCGCCCTGATCGGTGGACGCGAAAACCTCGACTGCCTGCTGCGTGTAGTCGCCATGGTTCCAGGCGGTGCCCGCGGCGAGCAGCGTGCCGGCCGGCAACGATCCTTGGGCGCGCGGCAGTTCGTAAAGCGTCGGACCGTCGAGATCCCAGCCGTGCTGGGTGTCGGTGACCGTGCTGATCGGCGAGGACGTCCAGGTGACGCCGTTGTCGGTCGAGCGGTAGATCGGGAAATTCGCCTTGCCGACGCCCGTGCCGGAATGGGAGAACGTCGCCAGCAGCGTGCCGTTCGCGCTGCCGTTGTGCGCGAGCCGGACGACCCGCGGATAGCTCGCGTCCTCAGTGGACCCGGCCGCGGTGCTGGGCCGGTAAAGCACTCCGCCGGACGTCGTCGCGGCCTGCCCCGGCGCGGCGGCCAGCACGGCCGCGCCGAGGACTGTCGCCGCGACCAGTGCGCCGCGTCTGAAGCGGTGCCGGAAAACCAGGGGACCAGGGGCCATGGACCTCACTCCTCGGACGGGAAGGCGCCGTGGCCCGCGGACGGCTTGGCGCAGCCAGGGTTCGCGCGTCGCGTCCGAAGCGCGCGAGCAGCGCGGGACGACCCGGGTGCTCGCTGCGGGCCAGTTTGCCATCGTGTGCAAGGAGGGTACCGCCGTTTTGCACACGATGGCAACCATGGCTGGATACCTGTCCGCTAAGCGTTTTCGGCGGACACGACCACCGGAATGCGCCGCAGCCTTTCGAGGAGCAGGCCGGTTTCCCTGGCGGTCAAAAGAACTGTGCAGCTCACCCGGCTTTCCACTACGCCTTCGCGCACGTCGACGTCGAGGCCGCGGACCGGATAACGCCGGCCGTGCAACAGGGTCAGGACGCGCAGTGCGCCGGCGAGCCCGCCGGTGACGTGGGCGGTGACAGCGCGGTAGACGGGGAATTCGGCCGGCGAAGCCGGGGAGACTTCCGGGGAAACGGCGGCACTCATGGTTGAACGAGACAAGACGGATCTCCTGCACCAGTGTTCGGGTGGATGATCCGGACCAGGTTCCGAAGCGCACGAAAGACAGCGCGCCGGCGACCTGGTCTAGCCGACGCGCCAGCGAATGATCAGCGTGCGCACGGGCTGAGCATACCCGGGGCGCTCCGGTTGTCCAGCCCGCGGCGGAGAAACCGGCGCGGCTGCGCTGCCGGAAAAGAAGAGCATTTCGGGTCGGCCGCCGCGATTGTTCTGGAGTATTCGAAATTCCGGGCCTCGCTGATCGACCCGACTTCGCCGAGTCGGCGTTGCGGAGGGCCGCTCCCGCCGGACACGCAGGGTTCGCGCCGCGGTGACTCGCGGTGGTGTGCCGGTCGCGCGGGCGGCCTGAGGTTGCGCGGGGAGCCCGGGCCGTTGTTATCCTGCGGTAAGCGGTCGCTTAGCGGCTGCTGTCCAGCGGCGGACAAGGAGACGGTGTGGTGGAGTCGTTCAAGGATCGCGTTGCCCTGATCACCGGGGCCAGCCGGGGGATCGGGCTGGCCATCGCGAAGGGGCTCGTCGAACGCGGGGCGAAGGTGTGCATCACCGCGCGCAAACCGGAGCCGCTCGCGGAGGCCGTCGAGCAGCTCGGCGGTCCGGACGTCGCGATCGCGGTGCCCGGCAAGGCCGACGACGCCGCCCACCAGCAGGAGGCGGTCGCCGCCGCGGTGGAGAAGTTCGGCAGGCTCGACATGCTGGTCAACAACACCGGCATCAACCCGGTTTACGGTCCGACGCTGGACGTCGACCCGGCCGCGGCGAGCAAGATCTTCGCGGTGAACGTGGTCGCGCCGCTGTCGTGGATCCGCGCCGCGCGGGACGCGTGGATGGGCGAGCACGGCGGGGCGGTGGTCAACGTCGCGTCGATCGCGGGCATCCGCACCTCGCCGGGCATCGGCATGTACGGCGTCAGCAAGGCCGCGCTGATCCGGCTCACCCAGGAACTCGGCGCCGAGCTCGGGCCGAAGATCCGGGTGAACGCGGTGGCTCCGGCGGTGGTCAAGACGCAGTTCGCGACCGCGCTCTACGAGGGGCGCGAGGAAGAGGTCGCGGCCGCGTATCCGATGAAGCGGCTCGGCGTGCCGGAGGACATCGCGGGCGCGGTGGCGTTCCTGCTGTCCGGCGAAGCGGGCTGGATGACCGGGCAGACGGTCGTCCTCGACGGCGGCGTGACGCTCGGCGGCGGCCTGTGAGCGCCGGCGTCGTCATCACCGGCGGCGGTGGCGGGATCGGGGCGGCCCTGGCCCGGCGGTTCGCGGCGGACGGGGCTCGCGTCGTCGTCGCGGACCTCGACGGCGACCGGGCGGCCGAAGTCGCGGCCGAGGTGGGCGGCACCTCTTTCGCGGGGGACGTGGCCAGCGAATCCGGGGTGGCCGACCTGATCACGGCAGCCCGCGAAACGCTCGGTGAGATCGACGTTTTCTGTGCCAACGCCGGGGTCGCGCCGTTCGGCGACGCGCACGCGGACGAGGACGCGTGGGCGCTGGCGTGGGACGTGAACGTGATGGCACACGTCCGCGCGGCCCGGCTGCTGCTGCCCGCGTGGCTGGAGCGCGGCGAGGGCCGGTTCGTCGCGACGGTGTCCGCGGCGGGCGTGCTGACCAGCCTCGGTTCGGCGCCGTATTCGGTGACCAAGCACGGTGCCCTGGCGTTCGCGGAATGGCTGTCGGCCACCTACCGGCACCGCGGGATCACCGTGCAGGCGATCTGCCCGCAGGGCGTGCGCACCGCGATGCTGGAGGAGACCGGGGAACGCGGCAAACTGCTGATGGGCGCGACCGCGATCGACCCGCCGCAGGTCGCCGACGCGCTGTTCGCCGCGATGGCCGAGAACCGGTTCCTGGTGCTGCCGCACGCCGAGGTCGCCGACTTCTATGCGTTGCGCGCCACCGAAACCGACCGGTGGCTCGGCGGGATGAACAAACTGCAGCGGAAAATGGAGGAGCTGCCCGGCGACGCGTGACCCGATATTCTCCTTGCGCGGCACGGGGCCGCAGGGAGAACAGGGGAACCGGAATGACCGCACCCGCGCGAGCCGGCCTTTCGCGCATCGCCACCGCCAGTTTCATCGGCACCGCCATCGAGTTCTGCGATTTCTACATCTACGGCACCGCGGCGGCGCTGGTGTTCGGGAAGGTCTTTTTCCCGACCTTCTCCTCGACCGCCGGGGTGCTGGCCTCGCTCGGTACCTTCGCGGTGGGCTTCGTCGCGCGCCCGGTCGGAGCGATCCTTTTCGGACACTGGGGCGACCGGATCGGCCGCAAGTCGATGCTGGTCGCGTCCCTGCTGGTGATGGGACTGTCCACCGTGGCCGTCGGACTGGTGCCGGACTACGGCACGCTCGGCCTCTGGGCGCCGATCCTGCTGGTGGCGCTGCGGTTCGTGCAGGGCATCGGCCTCGGCGGCGAATGGGGCGGCGCGGTGCTGATGTCGACCGAGTACGCGCCGCCGGGCAAACGCGGGCTGTACTCGGCCTTCCCGCAGCTCGGCCCGGCCATCGGATTCGTGCTGGGCAATCTGCTGTTCCTGGTGCTGGACGCGGCGCTCCCGCCCGCGGAGTTCCTGTCCTGGGGCTGGCGGCTGCCGTTCCTGTTCTCCGCGGTGCTGCTGGCGGTCGGGTTTTACATCCGGATCAAAATCGCCGAGACGCCGGTTTTCCAAGCTGCCTTGGACAAGGCCGAACAGGCGAAGGTTCCGCTGTTCGAATTGCTGCGGAAACAGCCGCGGGTTTTGGTGCTCTCCACGTTGTCCTTCGTGCTCGCTCACGCGCTTTTCTACACTGTGACCACATTCTGCCTTTCGATGGCGACGACCACGCTCGGCATTCCGCGCACGACCGTCCTGATCAGCCTGCTCATCGCCGCCACCGTGATGGGCGTGGCGACATTGGCGTTCGCCAGGAAATCCGACCAATGGGGCCGCCGGCGGCTGAGCACGGCAGCCGCGGTGTCGGTAGTGGTCTGGGCGTTTCCGCTGTTCGCCTTGCTGCACACCGGAAATCCGGTGCTGCTCACACTCGGGTTCGTCGGCGGTCTGACGTGCTTCGCGATGCTGTACGGGCCGATGGGCGCGTTTCTGCCGGAATTGTTCCGGGTGCGGTACCGCTATTCCGGCGCGTCGATCGCGTACAGCGCCGCCGGGGTGATCGGCGGCGGGGTCGTGCCGTTGATCTCGACGGACCTGTGGGCGTCGACCGGTTCGACGGTGCCGGTTTCGCTGGTCCTGGTGGTGCTCGGGGTGCTCAGTTTCCTGTGCGTGCTCGCGCTGCCGGAGACGCGGGACCACGACTTCTCCGACGGGCTCGGCGAGGGCCGCTCCTGACTTTCGGCCCCACCCGGGCGGGGGAAACCCGGCCGGGCGAGGGGTTTCCGCCTCCGGTGCGCCGTTCGGGCTGCGGCTCTTGACACGCCGATTTGGTCTAGTCCAGTGTGTGACGGCACCCTTCCGGGTGCACTCCTCCCGGGTTGATCCCGCCGCCTCAAACCGGAGGTGTTCCGTGGTGCTCGTGGGAGGAACACGATGAAGACAGTGCGTCGGCTGGCCGCGCTCGCGGCGGCGGCAGGGGCGGCCCTCGCGACCGCGGCCGGGGTGGCCACGGCCGCTCCCGCCGCTCGGCTCGCGGCCGCTCCGGACCCGGTTCTGGCCTCGCCGTACCTGTACCAGTGGGCGGGGCAGACCAGTGCGTCGGCGGCGATGTCCGCGACCGGGATCAAGACGTTCACGCTCGCGTTCATGCTGTCGGACGGCGGATGCAACCCGAAGTGGGACGGCGACCGTTCGCTGACCGGTTCGGACAAAACCCTGATCCAGGGCATCCGCGCCGCGGGCGGCGACGTCATCCCGTCCTTCGGCGGCTGGTCCGGCACGAAACTCGGCGCGAAGTGCACCTCGGCCGGCGCGCTGGCGGGGGCGTACCAGAAGGTGATCGACGCCTACGGCCTGAAGGCGATCGACCTCGACATCGAGAACACCGACGAGTTCGAGAACGCGACCGTGCAGGACCGGATCCTGAACGCGGTCAAGATCGCCAAGCAGAAGAACCCGGGCCTGCGCGTCGTGATCACGATCGGCACCGAAACGTCCGGCCCGAACGACTGGGGCAAGCGGCTGATCAAGCAGGCGAAGGCGATCGGCGCGCCGGTGGACGTGTGGTCGGTGATGCCGTTCGACTTCTCCAGCGGCGGCGACATGGCGGGCAAGACGAAGTCCGCGGTGGACGGACTGGCGGCCCAGCTGAAGTCGACTTTCGGCTGGGACAGCGCGACGGCGTACCGGCACGCGGGCCTGTCGTCGATGAACGGCAAGACGGACAACCCCGGCGAGGTCGTGTCGGTGGCCGATTTCACCGCGATCCGCGACTACGCCGCCAGCCGCCACCTCGGCCGCTTCACCTTCTGGGCAACGAACCGAGACTGCTCGGGCGGCGGCGAGTGCAGCGGAATCTCCCAGCCGAAGTACGCGTTCACGAAGATCGTCGCCGGATACCACGGCTGACCCTGCCCCAGGCCGGTGCCGAGGCCGCCGTTCCGAGGGGTGCGGCCCCGACACCGGCCTGCGGTGCGGCTGGGATTGGGCGGGTGGCGTGGTGGGGGTTCGGGGCGGCCGGTGGGGTGCCGGCGGAGTGGCGTTCGGCTCGGCAGGAGCGGCTGAGGTGGGTTCAGGCGCGACCGTGGTGGTTGGGGATGGCGCTGGCGCGGCCGGTCGGTGACGGGGAGTCGCCGCCGGGTCGGCGAGAGTGGCTGGGGGCGGGTGCAGGCGGGGGCCGGTGGGTGCCGGGGCAGTCGCGTTCGAATCGGCAAGAGCGGTCGGAGTGGGTCTTGGTGCGGCCGGTGGTCGCGGGGAGAGCCGCGTTCGGGTCGGCAGGAGCGGCTGGGCTGGGTTCCGGGCCGGTCGGCGACGGGCTCCGCAGGTGGAGCGACCAGAGCGCCGGGTTGGGATTCTGGCGCAGGGGGCCTGAATCCCGCGCAATCGCGCAGAGCAGCCGGATCAGCGAGCGAACAGCCAACGGTCCGAAACCGCCGACAAACCAGCCAAGCTCACTCTCCCAGCACCCGCCGCACGAACTCCGTCTTCCCCGCCGTGTACTCCTCCCGATCCGTCGCCTCCCCGGCAAGCCGCCGCTTCAGCTCGGCATACTCCTCGGCCAACCCGCGGTCCGCCCGCAGTGCGTTCCGGAAGCGGAGCTGGGCATGCCACCTCGGATGTCCCACCGGCAGCAAATGCAGATGCGCCACCCGCCGCCGCCCCTCCGTGTCCGGCAGCACGAAAAACCGTCGCCACGGTGCCGCGGCGTCCAGCGACGGCGGCACGAAACACCATCCGGCAGCGGAAAGCACCGGTACCACCGCCGCGACCGTCTCGGCGGACAGGTCCCGCATCGGGGCCATCACGTCGAGCACCGGTTTCGCCGCCAAACCGGGCACCGCGGTCGAGCCGACGTGTTCCACCCGCCCGGGGGCGAGCCACGGCGCGAGCAGCCGGGCGACCTGGGCGCACAGGTCGGAGCCCCGCGCCGCCCACGTCGGATCCGGGGGACGGATTTCCGGCCGTTCGTACGCCCAGGCCGGAACATCGGGCAGGTCAGCCATGCGAAAGTGAAGCCGGGGTCGCCACCATGCCCACTACGCTAACCCCGGCCACCGACAAAAACCGTCAGGCGGGCAGATCCACCAGGTCAGCCAGCCGGGCCCGATGCCGGCCCGGCGTGCCGAACGCGATCTGGTCGCTCTTGGCCCGCTTGAGATAGAGATGCGCCGGATGTTCCCACGTCATCCCGATCCCGCCGTGCAGCTGGATCGCTTCCTCCGCCGCGTGCACCGCGATCGGTGACACCCGCGCTTGCGCGACCGCCACCGCGATCGGCACGTCGTTCCCGGTCGCCAGCGCGTCCGCCGCGTACCGGGCCGTCGCCCGCGCGTTGACCAGTTCCGTGTACAGGTTCGCCAACCGGTGCTTCAACGACTGGAAACCACCCACCGGACGGCCGAATTGGTACCGCCCCTTCAGGTATGTCACGGTCTCCGTCAACGCCCACTCGGTGATCCCGGTCTGCTCCGAAGCCAGCAACCCGGCCGCAGTAGTCAGCGCGTGCTCCAAAGCCTCCGCGGCGGCGGCACCGGTGCAAATCACCTGCGCGGCAGCGGAATCCAGAGCCACGTCGGCGACCCGGCGGGTCAGGTCAAGCGACACCGCCTCGGTCACGGTCGCCGCGGAAGCGTCCACCGAGTACAGGCCAGGCCCGTCCGGACCGACAGCGGGGACGATCAGCAGATCAGCGACCGAAGCATCGACCACTGTGGACACTCGACCGGTCAAGGTTCCGTCGAGATACGAAACCGCGGAAGGGAAAGCGGAACCCGGCGCGGTCGACAACGGCACCGCCAAAGCGCCGATCGCCGAGCCGGAAGCGAGCCGGGGGAGCAGGTCCGAGCCCGCGGCCAGCAGAGCGGCGGTCGCGAGCACCGCACTGCCCAGATAGGGCACCGGCGCGACGCTCCGGCCCAGTTCCTCCATGACGACCGCGACCTCGCGCGCCGAAGCCCCGTGTCCGCCCAGGGATTCCGGCACCAGCAGCCCCGCCGCGCCGAGGTCGGCGGCCAGCGTCTTCCACAGGGCGAGGTCGTACGGAGTGTCCGTTTCGACCCGCGCCAGCAGCGCGGCCGGCCCGGCGCGGTCGGCGAGCAGCGCCCGCACCGAGGACCGCAGATCCTCTTCCACCTCCGAGTACAGCAGGTCCGGCGTGCTCATCGGGGCAGGTCCTTCCAGGCGACGTCCTTGTCCACCCGCGGCTCGGACGGCAGCCCCAGCACGCGTTCGGAGATGATGTTCCGCAGCACCTCCGAGGTGCCGCCCTCGATCGAGTTCCCCTTGGCGCGCAAGTACCGGTACCCGGCGTCGCGGCCGAAGAAGTCGACCTGTTCCGGACGGCGCATCGTCCAGTCCTCGTAGCGCAGGCCCTCTTCGCCGAGCAGTTCCAGCTCCAGCCCGGACAGCTGCTGGTTCAGCTCGGCGAACGCCACCTTCATCGCCGAACCCTCCGGACCGGGCGCGCCCAGCGCGAGCTGCTGCCGCTGCCGTTCCCCGGCCAGCCGCAGCGATTCGGCCTCGACCCAGTGCTGCACGAGCCGGTCGCGCAGTTCCGGCGTGCGCAGCTCCGGCCGCTCCCGCCAGGTTTTCGCGACCAGGCCGATCATCCCGCCCTCGCGCGGCATCGCGGTGCCGCCGATCGCGACGCGCTCGTTCATCAGCGTGGTCTGCGCGACCTTCCAGCCCTCGCCGACCGCGCCGAGCCGCTGCGAATCCGGGATCCGCACCTCGGTCAGGAAAACCTCGTTGAACTCCGCCTCGCCGGTGATCTGCCGCAGGGGCCGGACCTCGACGCCGGGCGCGGTCATGTCGCACAGGAAGTACGTCATGCCCTGGTGCTTCGGCACGTCCGGGTCGGTGCGGGCGACGAGGATGGCCCACTGCGCGAGATGCGCGCTGGACGTCCACACCTTCTGCCCGGTCACGACCCAGTCGTCGCCGTCGCGGACCGCGCGCGTGGCCAGCGCGGCGAGGTCGGAGCCGGCGCCGGGTTCGCTGAACAGCTGGCACCACACCTCCTCGCCGGTCCACAGTGGACGGAGGTAGCGCTTCTTCTGCTCCTCGGTGCCGAACGCGAGGATCGTCGGCGCGGCCATGCCGAGCCCGATCAGGATCCGGCGCGGGTTGTTGTCCGGCGCGCCCGCGGCGGCGAAAGCGGCCTCGACCTCGGCCTGCAGCGCACGCGGAGCACCCTGTCCGCCGAGGCCCTCGGGGAAGTGCACCCAGGCCAGCCCGGCGTCGAACCGAGCCCGCAGGAAGGCAGTAGCGGACATCGAGGCCGGGTCGTGTGCCGCGAGGAACGAAGCGACCTGCGCCCGCAACTCCTCGGCGGTCACTTGCCCGCCTCCGTCCGGTACTTCTTCAGCTCGCGCCGCGCCAGCGACCGCTTGTGCACCTCGTCCGGCCCGTCGGCGAGCCGCAGCGTGCGCACCCCGGCCCAGATTTCCGCCAGCGGGAAGTCCTGCGAAACGCCGCCCGCGCCATGCGCCTGGATCGCCTTGTCCAGGATCCACTCGACGGCCAGCGGGGTGGAGATCTTGATCGCCTGGATCTCGGTGTGCGCGCCCTGGTTGCCGACGGTGTCCATCAGCCACGCGGTCTTGAGCACCAGCAGCCGCTGCTGCTCGATCCGCACGCGCGCCTCGGCGATCCAGTCCTGCACCACGCCGGAATCGGCGATCGGGCGGCCGAACGTCTCGCGCGACAGCGTCCGGCGGCACATCGCCTCCAACGCCCGTTCCGCCATGCCGATCGCGCGCATGCAGTGGTGGATGCGGCCCGGCCCGAGGCGGGCCTGCGCGATGGCGAAGCCGGAACCCTCGTCGGCGATCAGGTTTTCCGCGGGCACCCGGACGTCCTCGAACAGCACCTCGGCGTGCCCGCCGTGGTCGCCGTCGGTGTAGCCGAACACCTGCATGCCGCGCACGACGGTCAGCCCCGGCGTGTCGCGCGGGACCAGGATCATGCTCTGCTGCTTGTGCGGGGGCGCGTCCGGATCGGTCTTGCCCATCACGATGAAGATCTTGCAGTTCGGGTTCATCGCGCCGGTGATGTACCACTTGCGCCCGTTGATGACGTACTCGTCGCCCTCGCGCCGGATGCTGGTGGCGATGTTGCGCGCGTCCGACGAGGCCACGTCGGGTTCGGTCATCGCGAACGCGGAGCGGATCTCCCCGGCCAGCAACGGTTCCAGCCACTGCTTCTTCTGCTGCTCGCTGCCGAACATGGTGAGCACTTCCATGTTCCCGGTGTCCGGGGCGGCGCAGTTCACCGCGGCGGGCGCGAGATGCGGGCTGCGGCCGGTGATCTCGGCGAGCGGCGCGTACTGCAGGTTGGTCAGCCCCGCGCCGTGATCGCCGGGCAGGAAGAAGTTCCACAGCCCGCGTTTGCGCGCCTCGGCCTTCAGCTCGTCGACGACCGGCGGCGGCGACCACGGGTCGGTGCGCGCGGCCAGCTGCTCGTGGAAAACCGCCTCGGCCGGGTAGACGTGGGAATCCATGAATTCGAGCAGCTGCCCGCGCAGTTCCTCGGTGCGGGCGTCGAACGCGAAGTCCATCAGTTCTCCTTGCTGAGCGTCTTGGCGCCCTGCTCGATCAGGGGAGCGACGGCGGCGCCGATCTGGTCGAAGCCCTCGCCGACGGTTTTGCCTTGCTGGAAACGGAAGTAGATGCCCTCGAGGATCACCGCGAGCTTGAAGAACGCGAAGCTGACATACCAGTTCAGCGCGGACAGATCGCGACCGGACCGCTGCGCGTAGCGGGCGATCGTCTCGTCGGTGTCCGGATACCCGGGCGCGCTGCTGGCGTTGGACACCATCGGCAGCGAAAGCTGGTCGCGCTGCGCGTAGGTGACCATCAGGCCGAGGTCGGTGAGCGGGTCGCCGAGCGTGGACATCTCCCAGTCCAGCACCGCGGTGATCCGGTCGTCGCCGTCGACGAGCACGTTGTCCAGCCGGTAGTCGCCGTGCACGATGGCGGGCGGGCCGGACGCCGGGATCGCCGCGGCGAGCTGGTCGTGCAGCCGCTCCGCGCCGGGAAGGTCGCGGCTGCGCGAACCGTCGAGCTGCTTCTTCCACCGGCGCAGCTGGCGTTCCAGGAAGCCGTCCGGACGGCCGAAATCGCCGAGCCCGACCGCTTCCGGATCGACCGAGTGCAGGTCCACGAGCGTGTCCACCAGCGAATCGGCGATCGCCCGCGTCCGCTCCGGGCCGAGCTGTTCCAGCTCCTCCGCCGTGCGGTACGGCGTGCCCTCGACGAACTTCATCACGTAGAACTGCGCGCCGAGCACGTCGGAGTCCTCGCACAGCAGAACGGTTTCCGGCACCGGCACCGCGGTTCCGGCGAGCCCGCTCATCACCCGGAACTCGCGTCCCATGTCGTGCGCGGTCGGCAGCACGTGGCCGAGCGGCGGACGGCGCACGACCCAGCGCTGCGTGCCGTCGGAGACGAGGTAGGTGAGGTTGGACCGCCCGCCCTGCACCACTTCCGCGGTGAGGGCGCCGGAGACGAGCCCGGGCCGCTCGCGGTCGAGATGGGAGCGCAGCCTCGCCAGATCGAGGCCGGGCGGGTCGGTTTCGGTCATCGGAAGGACTCCAGTTCGGGCTAGGTCGGCGATCAGAGGATGAGCCGGGAAACCATCTCGGCGACGCAGGCGGGCTTGTCCTCGCCCTCGATTTCGACGGTCCAGCACACGACGGCCTGCTTGCCGCCGGGCACGTCGGTCAGCTCGACCAGGTCGGCGGTCCCGCGCACCCGCGAGCCGACCTTCACCGGCTGCGGGAACCGCACCTTGTTGAGGCCGTAGTTGATGCCCATCTTCAGGCCCTCGACCCGGTAGATCTCCGGCAGGAACGCCGGGATCAGCGACAGGGTGAGGAACCCGTGCGCGATCGTCGTGCCGAACGGGCCGGCGGCGGCCTTTTCGGTGTCGAGGTGGATCCACTGGTGGTCGCCGGTGGCGTCGGCGAACAGCTGCACCTGCTCCTGGGAGACGGTGTGCCATTCGCTCGTGCCCAGCGTCCCGCCCACTGCTCCGGCGAGTTCGGCGACATCGGAGAACACGCGCATCGCGATCAGTCCTTCGGTCCGCCGGCGACGTAGATGACCTGCCCGGACACGAAGCCCGCGCCCTCGCTGACCAGGAACGACGCGACGTTCGCGATGTCCTCGGGCGTGCCGACGCGCTGCACCGGGATCTGCGAGGCGGCCGCGGCCTTGAAGTCTTCGAAGCTCATGCCGACGCGCTCGGCGGTCGCCGCGGTCATGTCGGTGGCGATGAACCCGGGCGCGATCGCGTTGGCGGTGACGCCGAACTTGCCCAGTTCGATCGCCAGCGTCTTGGTGAAGCCCTGCATGCCCGCCTTGGCCGCGGAGTAGTTGGCCTGCCCGCGGTTGCCCAGCGCCGACGTGCTGGACAGGTTGACGATCCGGCCCCACTTCTCCTGCGTCTGGTACTTCTGCACGGCGCGGGTCATCAGGAAGGAGCCGCGCAGGTGCACGTTCAGCACCGAGTCCCAGTCCTGTTCGGTCATCTTGAACAGCAGGTTGTCGCGGGTGATGCCGGCGTTGTTGATCAGCACGGTCGGCGCGCCGAGCTCCTCGGCCACGCGGGTCACCGCGGCCTCGACCTGCTCGGCGTCGCTGACGTCCAGCGCGACGCCGACCGCGCGGCCGCCGTCGGCGACGATCGCTTCGGCTCCCTGCTTCACCCCGGCCTCGTCGAGGTCCAGCAGGCCGACGGCGAACCCGTCGGAAGCGAGGCGGCGGGCTACGGCGGCGCCGATGCCACGGCCGGTGCCGGTCACGATGGCCACACGGGAAGCGGTCACGGGGATCTCCTCATCGTCGAGAAAGCGGTTCGGCAGCGGCGCTAAGCGTACGCTTAGTACGAGAATTTCGCGAGACCTCGGAAGGGCGGTTCGCCGCGTGCGGCCGGAATCGTCGGTCTGGACCGGTAGGGTCGCCGCCGATGAAGACGACGAGCGCGCCGCTCGCGGCGGCGGGACGCGCGCTGGGGCAGGCGGTCGCCGGGGGAGGCGGTCCGGCGGTCGCGCCCGGCCGGACGCACCAGGCGCTGATCGGGCTCGCCGCGGTCGTCGCCGGGGTGCTCGCGTTCTTCCCCGCCGACCGCGCGAACGAGGGCACGCGGGTGCTGGCGGCCGCGCTGACCATGTTCGCGGTCGGGCTCACGCTGGTGCGTCCGCTGTGGTCCTGGCGCGTGCTGATCGTGATGGTGGGCTGCGCGGACCAGCTGTACGGGATCCACGCCCGGTTCGGCTGGCCGTGGACCGGGGGGTTCGCGTTCGCGGCGATCCCCGTGCTCGCCGCGGTCGGCCGCAACCACCGGCCGGGCGTGCTGGCGTGGGTCTGGCTGATCTCCACCGGGGTCAGCGCCCTGCTGGCGAACGTGCGGGGCGAGCTGGTCGTGATTTCCGTGCTGCTCGCGGTGCCGCTGGCGTTCGGCTGGCTGGTTTCGCGGCTGCGCGGCGCCGAACGCGACCTGGAAGCGGAGTCCGCCCGCCGGGCGGTGCTGGAGGAACGGGCCCGGATCGCTCGCGAACTGCACGACGTGGTCGCGCACCACATGTCCGTGCTGGCCATGCGCGCGGATTCGGCGCGCTACCGGTTCCCCGGCCTCGACGACGGGTTGCGCGAAGAGTTCCAGTCGATCCAGGACACCGCCCGCAACGGGATGACCGAAATGCGCAGGATGCTCGGCCTGCTGCGCGCCGGGACGGGCCAGGAGACCGAGCCCCAGCCCGGGGCCGAGCAGATCGAACAGCTGGTGGAACGCGTCCGCGCGGCGGGTACCGACGTGCGGTTCGAGCTGCGAGGCGATTACCGCGGGCTGCCTGAGGGCGTTGGGCTGTCGGCGTACCGGATCGTCCAGGAAGGACTCAGCAACGCGGTGCGGCACGCTCCCGGCGCGCCGGTCGAGGTGTTCGTACACGTCGGTCCGGGACAGCTGCGGCTCGTCGTGCAGGACACCGGTGCCGTCGCGCGCGCTCCGGAGGACACGGCGGGCCGGGAGAAACACGGACTGCTCGGGATGCGGGAACGCGCGGCAGCGCTCGGCGGTACGTTTTCCGCGGGACGACGGGACGGCGGCGGGTTCGCCGTCGTCGTGACCGTTCCGCTGGACTAGGGGGACAGCCATGGCGGTGACGGTGGTGATCGCCGACGACCAGACCATGGTCCGGCAGAGCTTTCGCGCGGTGCTGGACGCGCAGCCGGACATCGAGGTGATCGGCGAGGCGGCCACCGGGACCGAAGCAGTGGCCGCGTGCCGCGCACTGCGTCCGGACCTGGTGCTGATGGACATCCGGATGCCGGACCTCGACGGGCTGGCCGCGACCCGGCTCATCCTTGGCGACGGGCGGGACGCCGGACCGAAGGTGCTCATGCTGACCACCTTCGACGCGGACGAGTACGTCTACGGCGCGCTCAGCGCCGGTGCCAGCGGGTTCCTGCTGAAGGACTCCCCGCTGGACGATCTGGTCGTCGCGGTCCGGATGGTGGCCGCGGGCAACGCGCTGTTCGCGCCCGCGGTGACCCGGCGGGTGATCGAGGGGTTCGCCGGGACGCGGCCGCCGACCCAGAACGTCGGCAGGCTGTCCGAACTGACCGCGCGCGAACTCGAAGTGCTGCGGCTGATCGCGCGCGGACTGTCCAACGCGGACATCGCGGGGCAGCTGGTGATCGCGGAGCAGACCGCCAAGACGCACGTCAGCCGGGTGCTGGGCAAGCTCGGGGTCCGTGACCGCGCCCAAGCCGTAGTGCTGGCGTACGAGGCCAAGGTCGTGGTGCCGGGCCAGTGATACGCCGGTAGCACTCGCGCGCGGGGACGCTACCGGGGGAGCAGCCGAAGACGGCTCCGCGGACCGACGATTCCGGGGCACTCGTCTCCCTAGCTTTCCCTGGTGCGCCAAGAGAAAAAGATCGTCCTCGGGGTCGCGATCGCCGTGTTGACCGGGATCGCCGTCGTCCGCTGGCTCGGCGGAGCGCCGCTCGGGGTGGACAGCGCGGTGTACCGCGCCGGTGCGCTGGCCGTGCTGCGCGGACAGCCGCTCTACGAACCCTTGCTCGCGCTCGACCCGAAGTCCGCGCTGGAACTGCCTTTCACGTACCCGCCGAGCGCGGCGTTGCTGTTCCTGCCGCTGGCCGCGCTCCCGGTGCACTTCGGGTGGCTGCTGATCGCGGTCGGCTCGGTGCTCGCGCTCTGGTCGGTGACGCGCCGGTTCGCCCGGGAACGGCCGCTGCCGGCGCTCTGTCTCCTGCCCGTGCTGGAACCCGTGTGGCGGATGATTTCGCTGGGCCAGATCAACGGTGTCCTGATGGCCATGGTCGTGCTGGACGCGCTGCCGGTCCGCAACCGCAGATCCGGCGGAATGCTGATCGGGCTGGCCGCGGCGGTGAAGCTGACCCCGCTGATCTTCGTCCCGTACCTGTTCCTGACCGGCCGCCGAACCGACGCGTGGCGTGCGCTGGCGACCTTCCTCGGAGTGAGCGCCGCCGGAGCGCTGCTCCTGCCGGGCGACTCGATCCGGTACTGGACCTCGGCCATGCTGGACAACCGCAACGCCGGAACCGTCGACTGGGTCCTCGACCAATCCCTGCACGGCATGTTCGCGAGGTTCGGTGCGACCTCGCTCGGCTGGTACGCGGCGTCGGCGGCGCTGTGCCTGCTGGCGGGCGCGCTGCTGGTCCGCGAGTTCCACCGGCGCGGCGACCCGCGAGCCGCGCTGCTCGTGACGGCGGCGTGCGGGCTGCTGGTGAGCCCGCTTTCCTGGACGCACCACTGGATTTGGGCGGTGCCGCTGGCCGGTTTTCTGTCGGGCAAACCGGCTGGGCTGATCTGCGCCGGGACGGTTTTCAGCGGGATCGCGCTGGCCGTGGTTCCCGAAGGCGGGCATCGGGAACTGTCCTGGAACCCGGTCGAGGTGGTGCTGGGCAACGCCTATGTGCTGAGCGCGTTGGCCGTCGGCGCGGTCCTCAGCGTCCGGCTGCTGACCCGGCGCTCGGGGCGGCTAGTGCGGCCAGCGCGACAAGTTCGGTGAGCGCCATCCCGCGTTCGACGAGGCCCAGCGGGATGAGCAGCCACCAGCGCTGGTCGGTCAGCGCGGCGACCACGACCGCACCGAGGATCACCGCGAACCAGGCGAGCGACGCGACCGCGAGCACGCGGGCGAGGAACCGGCGGCGCGGGGAGTCCGGAAAAGCCGCGCGCGCCGAGACGAGCACCGCGAGCGGAAGGCAGACGAACGCGACGACGCTGGCGATCCGGTGCAGCGTGCCGCCCGCGCCGGTGGCCGCCGCGTTGGTCCAGTCGGTCTTCGGGAACGCGACTATCACCAGCAGCCCGGCGGTCCAGAACGCACCGAGCACCGCCGCGAGGACCGGCAGCCGTCCCTGCAGCCGCAGCACGGCGAACGCGACCGCGGAACCGGCCGCGACCAGCACGACTGCCAGATCGAACACCCATTTGTGGTCCGACCGCCCGTATTCGCTGATCGTCCGGCGGGTCGCGCTGATCTCGTCGGTGGGCGGCACCACCTGCAACAGCAGCATCAGCACGGCGCCGAGAGCGAGCGCGGCGATCCCGGCCAGCGCGAGCAGGGCCGGGCGGCGGTCCGCGGAGACGGTGGTCATGCACTCACCGTGCCACGTGCCGGATATGCCCCGGGTGAATCAGGCCGCCCGGCCGGACCCGGTGACCTGCGCGCGCACCGTGCGCAGCGCGTCGTGGTCCACAGTGGACGGTTCGGCGGACAGCCAGCCGCCGATCTCGTGCAGGAACTGCTCCGGCGTCATCGGCGGACCGGGTTCGCCGTCCGGTTCGGCGGTGGTGACCTCGCCGTCGCGGCTGGGGTACACGATCATCGCGCCGCGCAGCGCGACGCCGGGCAGCAGTTCGCGGTAGCGCTCCAGGCTTTCTTCCAGCTGGCTGCCGCCGCCGCGGAACGGGCGGCCGTTGCGCAGCAGCCGTCCGTCCTCGGCGGTCTCGTAGTGCCCGGGCAGCCACAGCTTCGACTCGACCAGCACCAGCCGTTTCCCGCACAGCACCGCGTGGTCGACGTCGGCGAACACCGAACCCGGCCAGGCGAGCCCGTGGAAGATGCGCGCGCCGGGCAGCCGGGTCAGATACCGCTCCAGCAGGTCCGCGGTGAGCCGTTCGGCCAGTTCGTCGTCTTCGGCGCCGGGGGAGCCGAACACCGCGGTGGCGCCGAATTCCTCGGCGAACTCGTGCCGGGCGCGGCGCGCGGACAGGAAGCCGCGGGCGAGCCGGTGCACGAGCAGCGCGGTGCCCGCGGTGAGCGCGAGCCAGACGATCAGCACCGGCGGCGTGAAGTCGATCCCGGTGAGCAGCGGCAACAGCACCAGCACCGCGCCCGCGACCGCCGCGACGACCGGCGTGTGCCCCGGCCCGCGCCGCCGCCCGTGCCGCATCCGCGGGTCGGCGGCGGCGAACGACCACCACTCCAGGGTTTCCGGATCGATGTCCGGCGCCTCCGGCCGGTAGCCGGGCTGCTCGCCGAAACGCCGCCGCGGCCGGGGTTTGGGCACCGAGGCGGCCGGAACGCCGGCGTCGTAGCGCGCGCGTTGGTGGGGGTCGGCGAGCGTGTCGTAGGCCTCGCGCAACAGCTGGAAGGTGCCGACCGTGCCGCCCGCGTCCGGGTGCAGCGTCTTGGCCAGCCGGCGGTAGGCGGCCTTGATCTCCGTGGGGGACGCGGTTTTCCCCACGCCGAGTACCGCGTAGTAGTCGGGCACGGTTCGGGTTCCACCTCCGGACGGCTGCCCGCGCAACGATATGGGGTCGCCGGGGCGCGGCGCCATCCGCCTCCGCGGCGCGCCGGGGTGAACGTGTCCGCTACGCCCACTCCTCGCGGCCGATGGCGTACTCGACGGCGTGGCGGTCGTCGCCGGGCGAGAAGTACTCCGGGTCGGCGACGAAGTCCCGGACGTGCCGGAGCCCGATCGCGGCCATCGTCGCCTGGGAGCCTTTGTTGGCGGCCGCGGTGCGGGCGTAGACGCGGTCGAGCCCGACGTCGCGGAACGCGTGCCGGAGCATTTCGCGGCCGCCCTCCTTGGCGAGTCCCTTACGCCAGTGCCGGCGGTGCAGGCGGTACCCCAGTTCGGCCTGCCCGGCGGATTCGCCCGGCCGCAGGGACCAGAAACCGGCGAAACCGGCTTCGACGAAACCCGCCCAGCACCCGAGGCCGCCGCCGGCGTAGGCGAGGGTCTTCCGCAGCTCTTCCGCCGCCTGCTCCCGGGTCAGCACGCCGGCCAGATACCGCATCACTTCCGGGTCGGCGGAGAGTTCGGCCAGGTGCTCGAGATGTCCGGCGGACAACGGGACCAGCCGGATGCGCTCGGTGCGCAAGATCGGTTGCGACATCAGGCGAACCTCCCCAGTTCGGCACCCGAGCAGTCTGACAGCCGCGCGGGCCGTCCGTCAGCTCGTTTTCCGGCTGTCGTCGCAGGCCGGCGCGCCGCGGCGGCTCCCGGTCAGCGGGGCCGTCCGGCCGGAGCGCCCGCTTCCGCCGGGACTCGCCGTCTCCCCGGACCCGCGCCTCATCGTCCCCTTCTCCCACTCCCGCACCGGTTTCGGCAACTTTCCGGACGCAGCCCTTCCGCACCCCGTTCATTCTATGTTAAGAAGCTTTACTAACTATTGGATGGAGGCACGACGTGAGCTCACCCTCCCGCCCGGGGGACTCCGCGACCCTTCCGCGGACCGGTCTCGAACGCCGGATCGGGCCGCTGCAGGCGACCGCGATCAACATGACGCAGATGTGCGGGATCGGCCCGTTCGTCACCATCCCCGCGATGGTCGCGACCATGGGCGGCCCGCAGGCGATGTTCGGCTGGATCATCGGCGCGATCATCGCGCTCGCCGACGGGCTGGTGTGGGCCGAACTGGGCGCGGCGCTGCCCGGGGCCGGCGGCACCTACATCTACCTGCGGGAGGCGTTCCAGTACCGCTCCGGGCGGCTGATGCCGTTCCTCTTCGCCTGGAGCGCGGTGCTGTTCATCCCGCTGATCATGTCCACCGGCATCATCGGGCTGGTCCAGTACCTCGGCTACCTGGTGCCCGGCGTGACCGACGCGGACGGCGTGACCCCGCTGGGCAAACTCGTCGGCATCGGCCTCGTCGTGCTGATCGTGCTCGCGCTGTTCCGCCGGATCGGCCAGATCAGCAAGCTCACCACCGCGCTGTTCCTGATCATGCTGTTCGCCGTCTTCGCGGTGATCATCGCGGCCTTCACGCACTTCGACGCGCACCAGGCGTTCGCCTTCACCCCGGGAGCCTTCAGCTGGGGCGGCTCGTTCTGGGCCGGTCTCGGCGCGGGTCTGATCATCGCCGTCTACGACTACCTCGGCTACAACACGAGCGCGTACCTCGGCGGCGAGGTCCGGAACCCGGGCCGCACGCTCCCGCGCTCGATCATCTTCTCGATCCTCGGCATCATGACGCTCTACTTCCTGCTGCAGGTCGGCGTTCTGGGCTCGCAGCCGCTGGAGTCGATCAAGAGCGCGACGTCGGTGGCGTCGTCGGTGCTGGAGCAGGCGTGGGGTTCGGCGGCCGCCAAGATCGTCACCGTCTTCATCGTGATCGCCGCGGTCGGTTCGGTGTTCGCCGGGCTGCTCGGCGGGTCGCGGGTGCCGTTCGAAGCCGCGCGCGACAAGGTGTTCCTGCCGGTGTTCGGTACACTGCACCCCAAGCTGAACCTCCCGACCGCGGGCGTGCTCGCGATGGGGCTGATCACCGCGATCGGTTCGCTGTTCACGCTGACCGACGTGATCAACGCGGCGGTCACCGTGCTGGTGATCATCCAGTCGCTGGCGCAGGTCGCGGCGATCGTGGTGCTGCGCCGTCGGCAGCCGCATCTCAAGCGGCCGTACCGGCAGGTGCTGTATCCGGTGCCGACGATCATCGCGGGTATCGGGTGGGTGTACGTGTTCCATTCCGCTACGCCGCTGTCGAAGTGGCTCACGGCCGCGTGGATCGTTCTCGGCCTCGTCGCCTTCGCGTTTTATGCCGCCAAGGAAAAGGTGTGGCCGTTCGGTCCCAAGGAAATCCGCGAGGCGTTCGCCTCCCCGGCCGCGGGGGCGGAGTCATGAGGAAACCGCTGATCGCCGGGATCGCCGCGCTGGTCCTCGTTCCCGGCGTCGTTTCAGCCACCGCTTCGGCGCAGCAGCCGGAAACGGCGGCGTCGCGCCCGCAGGGACCGTCGACGATCGGCCTCGGCGGCTGGCAGGTGCTGACGACCGCGCAGGTCAAGGACGACGGACCGGCGGTGTCGAGGCCGGGTTACCCGACGCACGGCTGGCTGAAGGTGAAGCCGGACGACGCGGGCGCGCCGGGCACCGAGATCAACGCGCTGGTGCAGAACGGCAAGTGTCCGAACGTGTTCTACTCGGACAACCTGCGCAAATGCTTCGGCTACCAGGCGAAGCGCGGACCGGTCGGCACGAAGCAGTTCAAGGACCCGTGGTGGTTCCGCACCGATTTCAACCCCGGGTTCCGGCCGGGCAAAAACGCGAAGCTGACCATCCCGGGCGTCGTCGGCGAGGGCGACGTGTGGCTGAACGGCACGCTCGTCGCGGGCAAGGACGTGGTGAGCGGCGCGTACGCGAGCCACACCTTCGACGTCACGAAACTCCTGCGGCCGGGCAAGAACACGCTCGCGGTCAAGATGTACCCGAACGACCCGAATTCGATGTACACGCTCGACCAGGCCGACTGGGCGCAGATCGTGCCGGACAACAACACCGGTCTGCAGTTCCCGCCGACGCTGCAGCTGTCGGACGCGCTGAGCGGCGACAACGCGCACGTCGTGCAAGACAACGCGGCGGATCTGTCGACGTCCTCGCTGACCGCGAAGGTCGACGTCGCCAATGACGCGGACACGCCGCAGACCGGCGAGGTCACCGCGACCGTCACGCCGCCGGGCCGCGGTGCGCCGATCGTGGCGAAGCAGAGCGTCACGATTCCCGCGCACAGCAAGCAAACCGTGACGTTCACGCCGGCGAAGTTCCCGCAGTTGAAGATCGTCAAGCCTCAGGTGTGGTGGCCGTACTCGATGGGTGCCCAGCCGTTGTACACCTTGGGTACGACAGTTTCGCAGGGCGGCGTGGTCTCGACGTCGTCGTCGGAGACGTTCGGGATCCGGACGGTGACGTCGAAGCTGATCGGCAAGTCCCCGGCGCTGCCGGACGGCGCGCGGAAGTTCGCGATCAACGGCCGCGACTTCGTGTTCCGCGGCGGCGGTTTCGCCCCGGACCTGTTCCTGCGCTACGACAAGGCCGACATCGCGCACCAGCTCGCGCTGATCAAGAACCTGGGCCTGTCCGGCGTCCGCCTCGAAGGCCACGACATGCCCGCGGACTTCTACGAACAAGCCGACCGCGCCGGACTGCTCGTGCTCGGCGGATTCATGTGCTGCGACGCCTGGCAGCCGGAACATCTGGAGAAACTGACCGAGCGCGACTACCGGATCATGCACGATTCCGCGTACTCGATCGCGCGGGCCGAACGCAGCCACCCCAGCGTGATCACCTACGGCTGGAGCGACAACGAGCCGATCCCTCGGCAGGAAACCGAGACGCTGAACGCGTTCAAGGCGGCCGACTGGGACGTGCCGGTGATCGCGTCGGCGGAGTACAAGAGCACCAAGACGCTCGGCCCGTCGGGGGAGAAGGAAGGCCCGTACGACTGGGTCCCGCCGACCTATTGGTACGACTCGTCGACCTTCGACAAGACCGACCCGAGCCGCACGAACGCGGGCGGCGCCTGGGGTTTCGCGAGCGAACAGAGCGCCGGGCACACCGTCCCGACCCTGGATTCGCTCCGCCGGTTCCTGTCGCCGGAGGAGCAGGCGAAGCTGTGGCAGGACCCGGGTTACAACCAGTATCATGCGAACTACGAGTCCGGGCACGGCGGCTACAAGTTCGGCACCCTGTACACCTTGGACGAGTCGATCGCCCGCCGGTACGGCGAATGGGATTCGCTGGAGTCCTATGTGGAATCCGCGCAGATCGCGAACTACGAGAACACCCGTTCGCAGTTCGAGGCGTTCCTCGCGCACGCCAACGACAAGCAGAACCCGTCGACCGGCGTGGTGTACTGGCAGCTGAACAAGGGCTGGCCGACGCTGCTGTGGGCGCTGTACAACAACGACGGCGACCAGCCGGGCGCGTATTTCGGCGCGCAGAAGGCGAACAAGCCGCTGCACGCGCTGTACGCCTATGACGCCGGCACGGTCGCGCTCTCCAACCTGGGCGCCGCGCGGCAGAACGGGATTTCCGTGCAGGCCAAGGTGTACGACACCGCGGGCAAGGTCCTCGACGACCAAACCGCGCCGGCGGTTTCGCTGGACAGCCAAGGCGTCGCGACTGGGTTGCTGAAGCCGAAGGTGCCCGCGGAGACGAAGGCGCCGGCGAAGGCGCAGGTGTATTTCGTGGAGCTGCAGGTGCGGCAGGGCGGGAAGGTCGTGGACCGGAACGTCTACTGGATGTCCACCCAGAAGGACGTCGTGGACTGGGCGAAGACGCTGCAGAATCCGCAAGCGACGATGAGCCAGTACGGTGATTTCACCGCACTGCGCGATCTGCCGAAGTCGCAGGTCGCCGTGACCGCGTCCACCCGCCCGTCGCGCGGCCCGGACGGCACGGACACCGCGACGACGGTCACCGTTGCGAACACGTCGAAAACCTCCGCGGTCAGTTTCTTCCTGCGCGCGGATCTGCGCCGCAGTACTGACGGGTCGCAGCTGCCCGCTGCGCTTTGGGACGACAACGACATCACGTTGTGGCCGGGCCAGTCGCAGACGCTGACCGTCCGCTACCGGGCCGCCGACCTCCACGGCGCGGCCCCGACCGTCAGTGTCGACGGGTTCAACACCGGCCGGGTCGTGGTCCCGGCCGGTCCGCACCGGGACAGCCAGGACGCTGTCCCGCCGGTCATCGAGGGGACCCGCGAGTGACATCGGACGACCTGATCCTGGGCATCGACTTCGGCGGCACGAAAGTGGCGCTGGGTCTGTCCGACCGGACCGGCACGCTGCTGGCCACGCGCCGCCTGGACACCGACGCCGAAGCGGGCGCGGAACAGGTGGTCACGCGGGCGCTGACGGCCGCCGCCGAGCTGGCCGCCGGCTCCTCGCCGGCCGCGATCGGCGTGGTCAGCCCGGGAATCGTGCTGCCGGACCGGATCCTGCTGGCCCCGAACGTGCCCGGCTGGGAAGAACTCCGCCTGGCCGAACTGGTGTCGGCGGCCTTCCCCGCCGTGCCGGTGAGCGTCGGCACCGACGCGAAAGCCGCCGCGCTGGCGGAATGGACCTGGGGCGCCCTGGCCGGAGCCGACCCGGCGGTGTTCCTGTCCCTGGGCACCGGAATCGCCGCCGCGGTACTGGTCGGCGGCCGCCTGCTGACCGGCGCGAACGGGGCGGCCGGGGAGATCGGGTACAACCTGCGCACCCCCCAAGACACCGACGGTTTCGCCAGCGGAGCGGCGCCGCTGGAAGAAGCCGTCGGAGGCCGGTGGCTGGGCACGCGGGCAACCGCGCTGCTCGGCCGCCCGGTCACGGCGGGGGAGTTGTTCGCACTGGCCCGGGAAAACACGGAAGCGAAGGAATTGGTCGCGTCGGCGCTGGACGAGCTTTCCATGCACGTGGCCAACCTGGCGATCGCATTCGACCCGGCCCGGATAGCCGTCGGCGGCGGATTGGTCCGATCGGCTGACGTACTGCTTCCCGCCCTGCGAGAACGCTTGGCGGCGGCGGTGCCGTTCCCGCCGGAGTTGGTCCCCGCGCGGTTCGACCAGGACGCTTCACTGCTGGGCGCGGTGGCGCTGGCGTTGAGGGAGGAATAAGACTCCGTGACCGGCGGGGTTGGTTGTGCGCTTCGCCGGTCACGGGTTCCAGGGTTCTGGCTGGGGTTTCGCTGGGTTGGTTGCGGTTTTGGCTGGCCGGGGTTCTGTTCCTCGCTCTCGCGCCCCGGACTCCGTCGTGCCCCCGGCCCCGGCGCGGCTCTGCTCGCGAGCCTGGTCAAGGCGAAGACCGCGGAATCCGCGAGCGCGCTGTTCTTCCGCGGCGTGCTGTGCAACTTCCTGGTCTGCCTGGCGGTGTGGATGGCCGCGCGCACGAAGTCGGACGGCGCGAAGCTGGCGCTGATCTTCTGGTGCCTGCTGGCGTTCGTCAGCTCCGGATTCGAGCACGTGGTCGCCAACATGACGACCTTCTCGCTCGGCCTGCTCGACGGAGTGCCCGGCGCGTTCGGCCGCAACCTGCTGTTCGTCGGACTGGGAAACCTCGTCGGCGGCGGGCTTCTCGTTGGAGCCGCGTATGCCCGTGCTGGGCACCCGGCCCCGCACCGCCGTTCCCCCGGCCCCGGTGACGGAAGAACTCGCGACCACCGGCAGCTGACCCGGCTGTTTTCGCCGCCCGAGGCACCCTCCGCGCCCGCCTCGGCCGCGTAGCGACAGGGCGTTCGGCCCGGGCCTGCCGTCACAAATACCGATGTGCGCGGAAAGTCCCCTCAGTATCGTGTGGCCGACCGCACTCCCGGAGAGGACCGTGCCCCAGTGGACACCGTCGCCGATCTCGGCCCGTTGACCAGCACGCACCGCGTCGACAACCGCGCCCGGCAGCGCGTGGGGCTCGGCATGAGCGCGCTCGGCGCCGGCGCGGGGGTGCTGGGACTGCTGGTTTCGCAGCTCCCGATCGACCGGGCCGTCGCCCGTATCCTCGGCATCATTCTGGGGCTTGGGGTCGCGTTGCTGATCGTCGGGCTCCACGCCGTCGCCGTCGCGGTCCGCGGCGGGCCGGGCGAACGCGTCGACGTCCACGAGAACGGCATCGCCTGCCGGACCAAGCGCAGCGTCCGGCAGTGGAGCTGGGACCGGATCACCGCGATCCGCCTCCGCCAGACAGAGTCCTCGAACCCGCTCGCGCTGAAACTGCGCACGGACTACTGGTGCGACGTGGAAATCGACGGCAAACGGCAGCTCGTCATCACCGGAATGACCGACGAGCCCGAGGAACTGGTGCGCGCGCTGAAGCGGCGACGGCCCGACGTCTACGACGGGAACCCGCCGCACCCGGTGGCCCGGCTGCGCTGGTGGTGGCTCGGCGCGGGCATCGTGTTCTTCGCCGGGCTCGCCGCCGCGGTCATCTTCCTGATCACGCACCCGGACACCGAGGTCCAGGTCACGCACGGCACCATCACCGAGATCACCGACGTGCCCGCGATCAGCAAGGACGCGCAGCCGTATTTCTACGGTGCCATGCTCGCCTGCCTGGTTCTCGGGATCACGGGCATCCGGCTGTTCCTTTACGCCACCCGCGAACGCCGCTGAGCTTGCCCGGCCCGCTGGAGGGTCAGGTCTGGTGATGGACCAGGGTGGCGCCCGTCCGGAAGTCCTCGAGAACCGCGGTGATCGACCGGTGGGGCAACACGCGCGCATAGCCGGGGTCGGGCGTAACCCATACCTATCCCGGCGACGACGCTGTCCTTCACCGGGTAATCCTTGGCGGTCGCGGAGCCGGGGGTGTCGAGCGTCGGTTCGCCGTTGGTGCGGAAGTGCGCCGCGGCGGCCGAGGCGCCGTTGGCTCCGGCGGCGACTGGCCCGGCAGCGGCCCGCACCACTCGCCGCCGTCGCTGACGCGTTTCCGGCTGGCCGTGAACTCCCGGTGCTGGAAGCCCACTGGCACGTCGTTGGTGTCCTGGTCCTTGGCCCCGCCGCGGGCTCCGTTGACGACCGTGAAGTCCTTCGTCGTCGAGTCGCAGCCGCAGCGTCGCGAAACCGATCCGCGGACTGGAGACGCCCCGCAGGTTGGCGGCCGAAACCCGGAATTTGACGTCGATCAGCTGCTCGCTGTGGAAGACCTCTTCAAGCACGCTCCGGCTGCTGTCGTGCTTGAAGCGGACTGCCTGCACCCTCCAGCTGTCCGGCGACGGAAGGTCGCAGACCTGCCACCGGCTCTTGAAGGTGACGGCCGTGGAACCCTCCTCCGAGATCGAAACCGTGCGACTGGACCACGAGGTTCTGCAGGGAGCTGAACCCGTGGAACGCCGTGCCGTCTCCGGCCAGCGCGCCGCGTCCGCCTCGGGCGTCCCGGGACGACGTCGAACTGACTGGAGAAACCTCGGTCGCGGGCAAGCTCACCGCGCCGCGCGGAGCGGCGGAAGCCGCCGTCGCCCCGGGGCAACGCCACCACGCCGACCGCGACACGATTATCCATTTCTGCCTCTTTCCCTGTCCGGGACAAGACATGTTTCCGAAAGAAGGCTTTCGGTGGCTCGCGCCGCCGCCGAAGCACGCTCGGTCCCGAGTTCGGCAGAAAGAATGCTGCCTGAGTTGTCTCTTCCGGTAAAAGCCCGGCGGGTTTCGCCTCGGTCCGGAATTGCCCGCGGCCGAACGGCTCGGCAAGACTGCCGCTGGCGCCCCGAGGGCATGCGAGTCAGCTCACTTGCCCCGGAGTCGGCCACGACCCCGGCCTAGGCCGACACCGCGACGGCGACGACGCTCGTGCTCGCCAGACCCGACGTCGGCGGCCCGGTGTCGGCCTGGGCGACCGCGAAGTCCTCCGGCCGCTTGCCCCTCCGCGCCGGCAAGCGGCGCGGAGGAACAAGGATCAGCGAACAGTTTTCGATTCGGCGATGTAACGGCTGGACTCGGGCAGGAACGACAGCACCACGCCGACGACACCGCACACGGCGGAGGCATAGCCGATCACCGTGCCCTGCCCGAACAGCAAGGAAAGGACCTGCAAGGCGGTCAGCACCGTCAGCACGATCCGGGCCCAGTTGCGGCCCGCTCGCAGTTTGAACGCGAAAAGCAAGTGCAGCAACGCGACCACGAGCGCGATCGCCACGCCCATCGTGATGGCGATCGTCGCCGCCTGGTCGATCTGCGCGTCCGTGAGCTGCTGGGCGTTCTGCCCGTTGGCTCTGCGCGCCGCGTCGACCAGCGCGTCTTTCGAAAAGAGCAGCAACACCGCGGCGACCACCCCGACCGCCGTCGCGGCGACGAATGCCCAGAACGCACCGGTGATCGTTCCGGGTCGTTCGAGGACGCCCGCGCGCTCCGCGGGCTGGTCGGAGGAAGAGGAAGGGTAAGCAGGCAAGTCAGTCATGCGAAGAAGGTGGCACAACGCCGACGAGGCTGCACAATGAAACGCGAAATTCTCTCCGGAAGTCGTATTTCCCGAAGATATCCTTCATTGTCGCGCGCAATTCCGGTTTAGCGCCGGGGTGCAGCGGGTACCCATGGCGACTTTGGCCACTGCGGGTGCCATTCTGCCCTCGCCAGATAGGCTTCCTCTGCGGAGGATACGGCAACACCTGGCGAAACCCGAACCGGGCGACGAAAATAATGCTGAACACGCCGGAAAGTCGTCCTATTCGTCAACGGGGCAGCCTTTTCCTGAGAAATTCGGCACTCGTCCGAAGCGGACAGAGCGAGACCGCGCGGCGGGGTGCGGGCGAACGGATGCTCCGGACGTCGCCAGGGCTGCCAGCGGCTCGGCACGTCGTCCCCTGGGCGAAAGCCGGAGAATGTCACCTCGCGCGGCTTCCCTCGTTCGGCAGTGCGGTCACGGGGGGCGTGGGCGGCGACGGCAGCGCTGAACAGGGCAGCGTCCCCGACCCTGGTGGGGGTCGAGGCCCGTCAGGTCGGTGATCTTGCGGAGCCGGTAGTCGACGGTGTGTTGGGGCGGACGTGCAGGGCGGCGGCGGGGGTGCGCCGGCCGCTGTGCCGCGGTACCGAGGTGGTGCAGCCGGAGCTGCAGGACCAGATCAACGCCGCCGCCCACGCGGCGTACGTCCGCAGCATCTACGGCGAGCTGTCCGACGTCGGGGACAAGCTCACCACCGCTTCCGACGGCGCGCATCGGCTGGTCGACGCCACCACGGTCGGACAGCAGGCGGCCGACGCCCTCACCTCGGGCACCTGCACACTGCGCCAGAAGACCTCCGCCGAATCCCGCCCTCACAGGTGCCTCCGTCGAGCATCCGGCGGTCGGCCGCGGCGGTTCCCGGCCCGTCGCCGGGCCCGCCAGATCCTGTCTCGCATTCCGCGCCCCGCCCCTCCTCATCCCGCCACCAAGCTTCTTCCCCTCCCTCACCACCCTCCTGACCAGCGAAAACCCCCGCTAGATCCAACCTGGCACCCCCGCGCACCGATCTGGCGCCCAAGAAGTGTGGACGAGGAGCTGCGGGTTGCCGTGCTCGTCGCCAGCACCCGGGAGGGCCGGGTCGGCGGCGAGGTCGGCCGATGGTTCGTCGAGCGGGCCGCCGGGCACGGCGGGGTGGTGCTCGACGTGCTCGACCTCGCGACGTTCGCGATCCCGGCCCGGCTGCCCGCCGAGCCGACGGCCGCCATGGCCGGGTTCGCGAAGCGGATCGCGGCGGCCGAGGCGTATGTGGTGGTCACGCCCGAGTACAACCGCAGCTTCCCGGCGTCGCTGAAGCAGGCGATCGACTGCGCGTACGAGGAATGGCGGGCCAAACCGGTCGGCTTCGTCTCCTACGGCTACCGCGCGGGCGGCCGTTACGCGGTGGAGCACCTCCGGGATGTCTTCACCGAACTGCACACGGCGACGGTGCGGGATTCGGTGTGTCTCGACCTGTTCGAGCACGAATGCGGCGACCCCGGCGCGGGCCCGCACGGCGAATCCGCGGGCCACGCGGCCTCTGCTTTGCTGGACGAGCTGGTCTGGTGGGGCCTCGCGCTGCGCGACGGCCGGCGCGCGCGGCCGTATCGCGGATGAAGAACTGAGGGGAAAGGAAAGACATGAGCAACGCTGCCGGGGAACCGGCGATCGAGACTTCCGGGCTCGTCAAGGTGTTCGGCGAGACCCGGGCGGTCGACGGGGTCGACCTCGTGGTGCCCGCCGGAACCGTCTACGGCGTCCTCGGGCCCAACGGCGCGGGCAAGACCACCACGGTCCGGATGCTCGCCACGCTGTCCCGCCCGGACGGCGGCGAGGCGCGGGTGTTCGGCCACGACGTGGTGCGCGAGGCGGACGCCGTGCGCAGCCGGGTCAGCCTCACCGGCCAGTACGCCTCGGTCGACGAAGACCTGACCGGGCAAGAAAACCTGGTCCTGCTCGGCAAACTGCTGGGCCACCGCGGCGGTGCCGCGCGCGATCGGGCGGCTCAGCTGCTCGCGGCGTTCGGGCTCACCGACGCCGCGCGCCGCCAGGTGAAGAACTACTCCGGCGGCATGCGTAGGCGGCTCGACATCGCCGCGAGCATCCTCAACACGCCGGACCTGCTGTTCCTCGACGAGCCGACCACCGGTCTCGACCCGCGCAGCCGCAACCAGGTGTGGGACATCGTCCGCGCGATCGTCGCGCAGGGCACCACCGTCCTGCTCACCACGCAGTACCTCGACGAGGCCGACCAGCTGGCGTCGCGGATCGCGGTCATCGACCACGGCCGCGTCATCGCCGAGGGCACCAAGGGAGAGCTGAAGGCCTCCGTCGGGGTCGGAGCCGTCCACTTGCGGCTGCGCGACGCCGATCAGCGCGCGACCGCCGCCGAACTGCTGGAACGCTCGCTGTCGGCCACCGTGCAACTGGATCCCGACCCGGTCGCGATCACCGCCCGGCTGTCGTCCGAGGCGCACGAGGCCGCCGCCGACCGCGCGTCGCGTGCCCTCGCGGAACTCGCGAAGGCCGGCGTCATCGTCGACACGTTCTCGCTCGGCCAGCCCAGCCTCGACGAGGTTTTCCTGGCCCTCACCGACCGCACTGCCACCGAGGAGGCGGCGTGACCACCGTCAAGGAACCCGATCTCGACCTCGCGGCCCCGAAGCCGGACGAACTGGCAGCGGTCCTGCTCGCCACCGAACGGCCGCCGCGGCCGAGCGCGCTGTCCGCGTCGTTCTCCTTCGGCTGGCGGGCGGTGCTGAAGATCAAGCACGTGCCGGAACAGCTGTTCGACGTCACCGCGTTCCCGATCATGATGACGTTGATGTTCACCTACCTGTTCGGCGGCGCGCTGGCCGGTTCGCCGACGCAGTACCTGCAGTTCTTCCTGCCGGGCATCCTCGCGTCGAGCGTCGTGATGATCACGATGTACACCGGCGTCGCGGTGAACACCGACATCGCGAAGGGCGTGTTCGACCGGTTCCGCACCCTCCCGATCTGGCGGCCCGCCCCGATGATCGGCTACCTCCTCGGCGACGTGCTGCGGTACCTGATCGCGTCCGTGGTGATCATGGTCGTCGGCCTGATCCTGGGCTTCCGCCCGGACGGCGGGGTCGGCGGCGTGGCCGCGGGAGTCCTGCTGCTGCTCGTGTTCTCGTTCGGGCTGTCGTGGGTGTGGACGATGTTCGGGCTGCTGCTGAGGTCCGAAAAGTCGGTGATGGGCGTCAGCATGATGGTGATCATGCCGCTGACGTTCCTCAGCAACATCTACGTCGACCCGTCCACCATGCCCGGCTGGCTCCAGGCCGGCGTCTCGGCCAACCCGATCAGCCACCTCGTGACCGCGGTGCGCTCGATGATGTCCGGGACCTGGGACGGCGGCGCCATCACGTGGACGCTGATCGCGGCGGCCGCGCTGACGGCGGTGTTCGGGACGCTGACCATGCGGCTGTACAACCGAAAATGACCCGGCGTCGGGGGAGGCCGTCCGGCTGCGAACCGGACGGCCTCCCGGCCTCGGCTTCAGGTCGCGGGGGAGAGCACGTAAGAGAACCGGCGGACCGCCGGAACCCAGTGCTGGAAACGGGAAAGCGTGTCGATGCGCAGCGTGGCCGACACGTGCGCGAGTCCGCGATGGAGCTGACGCCAATCCCGCACTTCGTTGTCGCACAGCGTTCCGGCGACGGGATTCCGCCAGACCTCGCCCTGCCGCCGCGGTGCGCAATCGGCCACGAACCCGGACCAGGCGGCGTCCGGCGCACGGTGTACGAGGCCGCCGGTGACCGACCGGTCCGGGTCCGGCAGCGTGTCCAGCGCCTTTTCCAGCACGAGACCCGGCGCGGTCAACAGCCCGAGCAACGCCACCACCGCCTGGTAGTCGCCAGGCGTGGTGTCGTCGCCGAGGAAACGCGACGCCTCGGACAGATCCCGGGTCGCGCGAAGCATCCGGTACAGGTTGAACAGCCGTTTCGCCTCGCGCGGCGTGCTGATCAGCAGGTCCAGTTCGGACAACAGGTCGATTTCCGCGGGCGTGAGCGGACGCGGCGGGTCCGCGGCTCGTTCCGGACGGCTCTGACTGTCTACTTCGGACCCTTCCTCGATCTGGGGGACCAGGTCCGGGAGCGCTTTGGCCGGGGAAGGGATCCGCTGCGTCCGCGGCCGTTCCTCGCCCGCCGGTTCCAGCAGGCGGTCGTCGGTCAGCGACCGCAGCAGCCGGCGCAGGCTCCCCTCGGACATGGTGGGCAGCACGAACGGCAGATTGATGATCTTCCCGAGATAGTCCTCCGGCGAAGCGAGCCGGCCGGCGTCGGGCGCATCGTCGAGCATCCCGTCGTAGCGGCTGTGCAACGACCGGGTCAGCCACCGCGGGTCGACGCCGACCACCACCACGAACAGCTCCAGGGCGAGCAGCAGATGCACCGCCTCCAGCACCTCGACCACCTGGCGGGCGCTGCACCGGTCGAGGTCGTCGATGTACAGCACGATCCGGTCGATCGGCGTGCCGCCGGAGCCGGGGTGCGCGCGCCAATCGGCCATGAGTTCGACCAGCTGCTCGAAATCCTTCCGGATGGTCGAGATCAGCCCGAGGTCGCGCCGGTAGGAATCGCCGTGCGCGCGATCGGCGAGAAACGCGTAAAGATTGCGGCCCGGCGTCAGCTCGGTCAGCTCCCGGCCGAGTTCGCCGACCCGCGCCACCACTTCTTCCAGCTGAGCCTCGGCGACCCGCTGATCGGTCTCCGCCCGGCGGAGCTCCTCGAGCATCCGGGACACCTCGGGTGCGAGCATCCTGCTCGCACCCCGGTCGATTCCGCGCCGGAGATCTTCGCTGAGTTCGCGCAACTCCCGAAACCCCGCCCGGGCGCGGCTCAGCAACGCGATCCCAGTGCCCGCCGCCGCGGCGAATGCGACGCCGACCCCGGCCAGCCATTCCCGCGCCACCGGCATGATCGCGGCGACGAAAAACCCGGCGAACAAAATGACCGCGGACACGATCAGCGCTGCTCGGCCCCAGCGCCCTCTCGGCGATCTGCGCAACGCCTCGGCTTCGGACAACGTGCCGCGCAATTGCTCGACGAGCAGCGCCCCCTGCTCGGCCTCGTCCTGAATCCCGAGCCGCTGCCACACTTCCCGGCTGCCAGCCAACGCCCGAATCAGGATTCGCGCGGTGTCCTTTCGGCTCAAGGCGGCTTTGTCGACGTCCGCTTGAAGTTTCGCGGCGGTCGCCTGCGCCTGCCGCTTCGCGTCCTCGAGTTCGGTGACCTGATCAAGCCGTTTGGAGAGTTCCTCGCGCAGTTGCTCGCGCCGCTGCTGCGCGTTCGGTCCCGGACCGGCGAGCTGGCGGAAGATCTCGTCGCCGAGGCTGGCCCACAGATTGCGGTCCGCGTAATGCCAGGCGTTGAACCCGATCTGGACGATCTCGCCGCAGTAAGCCGGATTGCCCGACCCCGCGAGCCGGTCGACCTCGTTCCGCATCAGGCCCATGAAGTAGCTCTTGCCGGACCCCCATTCGCCGAACACCCCGACCGACAGCGGCGGCAGCGTGCTCCGGTCGGCGATCACTGTCGCGAGCATCGACACGTAGGGCGCGACACCGAGCCGGTCGCGCTCGAGCGGGATGCCGCGGGTCGGATCGACCAGGTCGTTGGAGATGCCGCCGGCCAGTTCGACCGCGGAGAACCGCAGGCCTCCCGCCTGCTGCCAAGCCGCGCGGATCGCGTCTTCGGCGGGTTCGGAGTTGCAGACGAAGACAAGACTGCGCAGCCCGCTGGTTTCTTGGAGAGCCTTGATCGCCGCCGGAACCGCTACCGCGGCGACTTCCGCTTCCCCAAGCCCGAGGTCGCCAGTGCCCAGCAGCGGCAACCCGAGTGCGACCACGTTCGCGCTCGCCGCGAACCGGATACCGGCGTCGGTGGCGGCAGAGATCGCCGTCAAAGACGGCAGACCGAACGCCCCGTCTTCATGCGGCGTCACGAGCACGGCGAACCGCAGCGGACCCCGGCCGGCGCCGCGGAGGTCCAGCAGGAACGGCCGCTCGGGCACGACCGCGTCGTAGTCGACCGAATCCCAGCCCGCGTCCGGATACTCCTCCCGGACGGCGCGGCCAAGACTGCCGAGCGTCCCGCCGACGGACACCGCGACCGCATCGATGCCGGTTTCCCACGGATGCTGCGTGCGCACCACATGGCACGAAGTCCCGCCTGCTGAACCGAGATAACCGGAGTCGGTGGGTGCTGGTGTGCCTGCCATATCAGCCCGCGGCCTCCACGACCTCGACGTCAACGCGGACGGCCAGCCTAGCCAACACCGCCGCTTCGGCGCTCGGACTGCGCGGTTTCGGATACACGAACGGCGCACTGCCGCACCCGTAAGCCTGAACGGCTTACGCTTCGCGGGTTCGGCCAGCGGCAGTCCGGTCTGGTTGCCTGAGCCGGGCGGAACGAGCGCGGCCTTGGACGACTCAGCGGCTGGCGCACGGCGCGGCCACGTTCCCACAACCTCGCCGATGCCAGTTTTCCGCTCCTCGCGATCGCTTCTGCCCTCGCGATCGCTTCTGCCCTCGCGATCGCTTCTCCCCTGGCAATCGCTCGGTCCCTAGCAATCGCTCCGCTGGCGGGTGCGGGAATTTCCGCCTCCCGCTCAGACAGCCTCACCATCACTCGGCTCGGTTTCGCGGCGTCCCTCGCCGCCTTCGCGTCGCTACTTTGCCTAGCCTCCTTCCGCTGGTTTCCTCATGCGGTGGTCGGGCAGCACGTCCTGCCGCACAGCCCCGGGCTTTGCTGGGCGGCCGCGGTTCGTTCTGGCAGATGGGTGCGTGGGGCGCTCGCCGCTCCGGCTGGCGGTCGGATTGTCTCGCTGGGCCCTGGCGCGGTCTGCTCCTGTTTGGTCTCCTCCCTTCGGTGCGGTGGTGCGGTGGTGCGGTGGTGCGGTGGTGCGGTGGTGCGGTGGTGCGGTGGTGCGGTGGTGCGGTGGTGCGGTGGTGCGGTGGTGCGGTGGTGCGGTGGTGCGGCGGTGCGGCGGTGCGGCGGTGCGGTGGTGCGGCGGTGCGGCGGTGCGGTGGTGGATCCCTGGCCGGAACGCGACGTGCTGGTGCTCGCGCTCGGGCTGCTCGCGGGCTCGCGGGCAGCGGAAATGCGCGCTCACCCCGCGGTCGGTGGTCGGCCGAGATGGTGAACTGCGGTCGCACGTCCACGGCAATGGCCGTGCGGTGGTGCGGTTTGTCTCCTTCTCTCTCCTTCCCCTCCTTGCTGAGGCGGCTGCGGTTCCGGTCCGGGGCTGGCGGGCGCGCTGGCTACAAACGCCAGGTCATGGGTGTGTCCGGTTGGTAGCTGCAGGACGAGCCGGTCGTGATGGTGTTGCGGAGGTGGTCGGCCAGTTCCGGGTGGAGGTCGTTCAGTTTGCGGAGGGTGTCGCGGATGCGGGCGGTCACGGCTTTGCGGGCGCGTTCCGTTTCGTCGCCGAGGCGGCGGGTACGGCCGGACAGGCCGGTGGACGTTCGGAGTTCCTCCAGCAGGGCGGCGCGTTCGTGGTCCAGGGCGGCGGCTTTGGCGTCGTCGCCGCGGAGGGTGGCGGTGTCGATGGCTTCGTCCAGTTGGTCCAGGCGGCGGCGGTAGGCGGCTTTCGCGGTGTCGTCCAGGATGGGGTCGCCGCTGAAGGTTCGGGTGGCTTCCGATTCTCGTCCGCCGTCCGGGGAAAGCAGTTGTGCGGCCGGGATTTCGGTTCCTGGTCTGCTCAGCAGGAAATTCAGGTCTCGCAGGCCTTTCGCGTCGGGCATGCGGACTTCGCGGTCGGCGAAGCGCAGGGTCCAGACCGCGTCGGTGCGGTGGAATTCGTTGGCGGGCACGGGCGGCGGCGAGGGCTCGGGGCGGGCGGTGATGTGGTGCAGGCCAAGTTCGGCTGCTTCGGCCGTGACGGCGTCGGCCAATGCGGTCGCGCGGTCGGTGTCGCCTAGGTCTCGCAACGTGGCTGCCAGGTGGTTGCGGGCTTCGACGGCCCACGGACGGGCGCGCAACCGGTCCGCGGAGCGGGCGGCGGCAGTGAGATGCGCGGCGGCGGTTTCGTGGTCGCCGAGGGTTCTGTGCAGCAGGCCGGTCCACAGGTCTACCGGGCCGCTCAATTCGCAGCCGTACAGGGAGACCAGCCATTCTCCTCGGTGTGGCGAGAGTTCGCGCAGCAAGCGTTCTGCCGCGGTGCGGTCTTTCAGCACTACGGCGGCTTGGGCCTGGCAGCGCAGCCATAGCGGGGTGAAAGTGCGGGCGTACGGGCCCTCTGCGTGTGCTTCGGACAGTTCGTATCGGGTGGTGGCTGCGTCGCCCGCCAACGCGGCGGTCAGGGTGCGGAGGAGCGCTGGGTGCGGGAAACCGGAATCGGCGACCTTTGTGGCGAGGTCGGCGGCTTCGGCGAATCGGCCTTGTACGAGCAGGGCGCTCCAGCGCAACTGGTCGGGCATATAGCCGTAATCGTTGCTGCCGAAGATTTCCGGGGCGGCCAGTGCCTCCGCGAGTGCCGCGTCGGCTTCGGCGAAGCGGCCGCGGAAGGTGCAGATGATGCTGCGGTCGATCGCTTCCGCCAGTTTCGCCGCTCGTACGCCTTCGTCGGCGATCCCTCGGAACACCTGGAATTGGTCCAGGTATCGCGGATCTCCCTGTTCCAGCATCGCGACCCACTTCAGCGAGGCCGCGAAGAACTCGGTCTCCCGGTCGCCGGTGCGTCTCGCGATGGCGGTCAGCTCATCGGTGAGCCGCTCGCGTTCGGCGCTGCTGCCCAGGCCCCAGATCGCGTCGTGTCTTGCCCACAAGGAGAACGCCAGCGCGTCGTCGTCTTCGTCGTCTCGGGCGAGGATCGCGGCGCGGGCGGTGAGTTCCAGCCGGATGCGGTCCAGCGAGAGAGGTTCGGACGCGTTGCCGCCGCAGAGTTTTTCGTGTGCCTCGCGGAGCACTTCAGCGGTGAACTCGCGCCGTGCCCCGCTCGTGCCGAATTTAGACAGGGTGAGGGCGGCGCGGGCGAGGAGGTTTGCGTTGTCCTGGCGGCGAGCCAGGGCGACGGCCTCCTCGCACAGAAGCCAGGCCTCGTCTTTCTCCTCGAAGCGCCACAGCGTGGTGGCCAATTCCAGCGCGACGACTGCTTGACTGCGTTCGTCGGCCGCTCTTTCCCGGGCTCGGCGCAGGTGTGCGATGGATTCCTCGAAGGCCATCCGGGCGGCTGCGTCCTTGGCGGCGGCGAGCAGCAGGCGGACGACGTGCTTCGGTTCGAGCTCGGTATGGGCGCGATAGGCGTGCCGGGCCCGCTCGGCGACGCCGATCAGGGTTGGCGTGTGCTCGCTGGCGCGCACGACCGCCGCGTGCCGGCGTTGTGCTTCGGCGGGCGTCAGCTCGGCGTATCTCGATTCTCGTACCAGGTCGTGCGCGAAGGAGAAGCGGCCTTCGCCGAGCGCGAGGACCAGCCGGGCGGCTACGGCGCGGGCGAGCAGGTGGTCGACCTGTGCGGCGGGCGCGCCGGCGGTGGCGGCGAGCAGTTGGAGCGAGAACTCGCGGCCGAGCACCGCGGCGTTGGTGAGCAGTTCGGTGACTGGACGGGGGAGGAGGGACAGCCGCCGCTGGAGGGCGTCGGCGACTCCGGGCGCGACTGCGGACACCGTGCTTCCGCTGCGCCACAACCGCGCTGTCTGTTCCACGAAGAACGGGTTGCCGCCGGTGCGCCGGTGGACCTCGGACGCCAGCTCGGCACCCGGATCCGCGCCCGCGGTGCGGCTCATCAGCTCGGCTACCCCGGCTTCGTCCAGGCCGGTGAGCGTGATCGTGGTCGCCTTGGCGACCAGCGGCAGCATCAGCTCGTGCAGAGGGTGGCCGGGCGCGTCCACCTCGACGTCGCGGTAGGTGCCGATGAGCAGCAGCCGCTCGAACCAGGTGTGCCGGGCCGCGAATTCGAGCAGCCGCAGCGACGCCGGATCGGCCCAGTGCAGATCGTCGAGGATGACCGTCACTGGGCGGTCCTGGGCCACCGCGACCAGCGCTCGGGTGACCGCGTCGGGCAGCTGGAACCCGTCGTCGGCGGGCGGTTCGGGGGTTTCGCCGAGCAGCGCGGACAGCGTCGGCGAGCTCGCGACGGCCCATTCGTGCGGCGCGGCTTCCCGCCGCAGCGAGCGCATGACCTGGACCCACGGCCAGTAGCCGGGCGCGGCCCCGGACTCCCAGCAGGTGCCGCCGAGGACGAGCGCGCCTGCCTCGCGCGCGTCGTCGGCCAGTGCGCTGACCAGCGTGGTCTTGCCGATTCCGGCCTCGCCGGCGACCAGCGTGAGGCCGCCGTGGCTGGCCTTGGCGCGCGAGAGCTGCGCACGCAAGGTCGCGGCGGGGTGGGCCCGCCCGATCAGCGCCGCAGTCATGTCCGGTTCCTCCCTTTCTCTGCGAGCCTCTCACGGGACTCGCGGTGCCGTCTCGTCCTTTCACCGCACGCGACCGGCCGGTCACGCAGTTCGTGCTGGTCGCGGGTGATGCGGGCCATTCTGTCCGCGGGGTCTGACAATTCCCGGGGGTCCGTCGCCTGACCGGGTGACGGGAGTCCACTGTGGACCGGCGCTGGCCTCGGGGTGACGGGCGTCTCCGCCCAGGACCGGCGGAAGGGGTGGTTGCGGTACTGTCGCGGCCATGGGGAGTCTCCGTTCGCGCATCCTCGCCTGGGCCGGCCGCCGGTACATCGCCCGCCAGCAGAAGCGCGGTTTCGATCTCGAGAAGATGGCGCTGCTGCCGGATTCGGCGCTGGAGCCGTTGCGCCGCCAGGGGCTCGACCCGCTGCCGGACCTCGGCCGGTTGCGCGGCGAGGCGCCGATCAGCAAGCTGGACCTGCCGTTCGGGATGAACGCCTGGCTCGTGACCGGGTACGAGGAGGCCAAGGCCGTCCTCGGGAAGGGCACGGAGTTCAGCAACGACTTCACGAACCTCGTCGGCAACGCGGGCGTCACCGAGGACCAGAACCCGGGCGGTCTCGGATTCGCCGACCCGCCGGTCCACACCCGGCTGCGGAAGCTGCTGACGCCCGAGTTCACGATGCGCCGGCTTTCCCGGCTCACGCCGCGGATCGACGAGATCGTGGCGGACCAGCTGGACGCGATGGCCGCCGCGGACGGGCCGGTGGACCTGTGGGAGCAGTTCGCGCTGCCGATTCCCTCGCTCACGATCTGCGAGCTGCTCGGCGTGTCCTATGAGGACCGGGCGGATTTCCAGCGGCTGAGCACCGCGCGGTTCGACCTGTTCAGCGGCGCGGGCGCGTCGCTGGGGGCGATCTCGGAATCGCTGGGGTACCTGCTGGAGATCGTGCGCAAACAGCGCGAGCAGCCCGGCGACGGCCTGCTCGGCATGCTGATCAAGGAGCACGGCGACGAGATCGACGACCGCGAACTGGCCGGTCTCGCCGACGGCATCCTGACCGGCGGCCTCGAGACCACGGCGAGCATGCTGGCGCTGGGCGCGCTGGTGGTGCTGCGCGACCCGGCCGCGTTCGACGCGGTCCGGGGCGACGACGATTCGGTGCACCGGTTCGTCGAGGAGCTGCTGCGCTACCTGACGGTGGTCCAGATGGCGTTCCCGCGGTTCGCGAAACAGGACATGGACATCGCGGGCGTGCACATCAGCGAGGGCGACATCGTGCTGGTGTCGCTGTCGGTCGCGGACCGCGACCCGGTGCTCGGCAAGGGCGACATGGACCGCTTCGACCCGACCCGCGAGCCGTCCTCGCACCTGGCCTTCGGGTACGGGATCCACCGGTGCATCGGCGCGGAACTGGGCCGGATGGAACTGCGGGCGGCGTACCCGGCCCTGGTCCGGCGCTTCCCGAACCTGCGGCTGGCGGTGCAGCCGGAGGAGCTGGCGTTCCGGAAGGTGTCGATCGTGTACGGGCTCGATTCGTTGCCGGTGCTGGTGGACTGATCTCGGCTTGCTGGACGGCCGAGGCGGCTGGGGTGGGTGCCTCGGGGTCGGTCGGCTGGGGACTGGTTCGCCCGCGGTTGGGTCGGCGCGGTTGGTCGCCTGCCGTCGGGATGCGGCGGATTCGGCCCGTGGATGGCTTCGGCACTCGCCGCACCGGTGCCGTAGCTGTTCGGGACAGTGGACGGTTGGATCGGCCGCGCGCTCACGGGTGGGCGAGATGGCTCCGTCCGACTTGCGGAGCGCGGGTGATGTGAACGGCCGCCCGGTTGAATCGGCGGCGCTTGAGATGCTCCGATTGGACGGACCGCGTGCGGGTGGGTTCACGGCGGCACGGTCGAATCTGCGGCGCGGAACGTACGAGGCGGTGCGCCAGGGCCCGCGGTGGAATCCGCGGTGCGCTCAGGAACGCACGAGGCGGACTAACCGAACCGACTGCGCACCCGTGATGGGCGAGGCGACGCGGTCGAACCAAATCCACGCAGGTGCTCGGAACCCGTCACGGTACCGCGTTCGCCGGGCTTCTCACCTCAGCGCACCCCTCTCGGCCGAAACTGGATACTGATCCGCGGCCCTACCGCGCGGGCCGTTTTCGGGATCGCGTGTTCCCACGTCCTCTGGCAGGATCCGCCCATCACGATCAAGTCCCCGTGTCCCAGCGGGTACCGCACCGATTCCCCGCCGCCTCTCGGGCGCAGTGCCAGGTGCCGGGCCGCGCCTACGGACAGGATCGCCACCATGGTGTCCTCGGTCCGGCCGCGGCCGAGGTCGTCGCCGTGCCAGGCGACGCTGTCCTGGCCGTCGCGGTAGTAGCAGAGCCCGGCCGTGCGGAACGGTTCGCCCAGTTCAGCCGCGTAGTGGGCGGAGAGTGCCTCCCGGGCCTCGGTGAGGACTGGGTGCGGCAGCGGTGCGTGTTCCCGGTAGAAGCACAGCAGCCGCGGCACGGCGACCACTCGGTCGTACATCTGGCGGCGTTCCGCGTACCACGGGACCTCGGCCGCCAGGTGCTCGTACAGCTCGTCCGAGCCGTCGAGCCATCCGGGCAGCACGTCGATCCACGCGCCTTGTCCCAGTTCGGTGCGCTGTATGCCGGACAGCGGGCCCAGCGTGGCCGGCCCGCTGGCACCGAACAGCGAGCCCTGAAATGCCTGACTCATGCCTCCAGGCTACACGACAATCGAACACCTGTTCGGATGAACTACTCGGCGGGCTTGGGATGCGCGGTGACGACGAGCCGGTGCAGGCGGGCGTCGGGGGCGGATTCGTTGTGGTAGCGGGAGACGAGGTCGGTCACGAGAGCGGTGAGTTCGTCGGTGAACGCGGATCGGTCGCGGGCGGAGGCGAAGGCGATTTCCGTGTCCAGGGTCAGCGTCGAGAGCGGTTTGCCCGCGCGGGCCGCGCGTCGGGTCAACCCGGCGACCTCGCGCAGGGTCCGGCCGGCGACGGCCAGCAGGTAGCTGACCGACAGGCGGTCCGGTTTCACGCGGGCGGAGCCGGCTGCGCCGAGGGCGGCGGGGGAGACGAGGTAGGCGCCGGCGGTGGCGGCGAAAAGCCGTTCGGTGAGGCCGCCCCACTGCCGGGTCCCGGCGGGTTCGACCAGGCCGTGCGTTTCGAGCGCGCGCAGGTGGTAGTTGACCTTTTGCCTGGTCAGGCCGACCTTGGCGGCCAGCGCCGCGGCGGACGCCGGTTCGGTCAGCGCGGCCAGCAGGCGGGCGCGCACCGGGTCCAGCGCGGCCGCCGCGACGGCGGGGTCCTCGATCACTTCGACGTCCTGCATCCCCTGAGCCAAGCAGTGACAAACAAAGTCGTCAAGGAGCCGGCCCTTGTCCGCGACCGGCCGGGGACTTACAGTGACCCACCAGTGGTCTGGACCTGTACCGCTACCGCCGCCCTGAGTTCGACGGAGGTTGGCACGTGCGCACGAGAACCCGGATCGGCGGAGCACTGGCGGCGGCGGTGTGCGGGCTGGCGATGCTCGCCCCGGCCGCGGACGCCCAGGTCGGCGGCGGCACCTGGAAGCCCTGGTCGCCGGGGTACAAGGAACAGCAGAAGGGCTGCGGCCAGATCAGCGGGCTCACCTTCAAGCTGACCTGCTCCGACGGCAGCGGCGAACAGCGCGCCGAACGCCGCTACGAGACCTACACCGGCGGCACGCACCAGTTCGAGGGCTCCTTCACGATCACCAGCATGGGCGGCTCGCGGACCAGCCTGAAGCAGACGTTCCGCGACGGGTCGGACGCCGGGCCGTATTTCCTGCTGGCGGTGGAGAAGGGCGGCCGGCTGTACGCCGTGGAGAACGGCCAGACGGTGGCGACCGGCGCGACGGTCGGGACTTCGGTGCGGGTCAACACGATCAATCAGGTGGGCAGCTCCCACAAGGTATACATCAACGGCTCGCTGAAGCAGACCGATGCCAGCCCATCGGGTAGTTATTACGACAAATTCGGGTCGTATCGGACGGCGAGCGGGGCGGGGCCGATCACCGTGCAGTGGAGCGGGATCAAGTTCTGGACCAGGTGATCTCCGCGACGGATGCCTGCCGCCGCCGGGCATCCGTCGCGCGGGAATTCCGTTGCCGCGGAAGGGGGATTCGGTCACTGTCGTGGCCATGACTTTGGTTGAGCACTACGACACCGCGACCGCGGAGAACACGCGGCTGGTCAGATCGCCGCAGGGCAGACTGGAATTCCTGCGCACGCGCGAGTTCGTGCGCAGAGCGACGCCTGCGCCGAGGCCGGAGAGCGCGCGACGTCAGCGGGGCGACCGGAGTGCATGCACGTTGGCTGGCTGCGGACGGACATTCGGTGCACGTGGTCGATCCGGTGCTCAGGCGCGTCGCGGAGGAGGTCGGAATCGAAGGTGTGACAGTGGAAATGGCTCTTGTCGAAGCCCGGTGCGTGCTTCGGCAAGCGGCATTTTTGGTCGCTGCGTCGACCAACCGTTATCTCCCGGGCGTGGGTCGGCTCACCGAACAGTTGTGCCCGGCAGCAACGGCGTCATCGAGGAATTACCGCCAACGCCAGCGCGCATTTCCTGGCCGTAGCCCTCAACTAGCCCATGCTTCGAGCGAATCCCACGCCGCCAGCGTCCGGCGGCTGGTGAAGCGGCGGTGTTCGCCGGTCAGCGGGTCGTCGAATTCCAGTACTTTCGCCAGCAGCTGCAACGGTTTCGTGAAGTCGTCGAGCGGTTTCTCGTGCAGTTCCGGATAAAAGTCGTCGCCAAGGATCGGGATGCCCAAAGAGCACATGTGCACTCGCAGCTGGTGCGTGCGTCCGGTGGCGGGGGTGAGGCGGTAGCGGCCCAGCCCGTCCCGGTGTTCCAGAAGTTCCACTGTGGACTCGGCATTCGGCGGGCCGGGAATCTCCTGTGCGGCCAGCACGCCGCGTTCCTTCACGATCCTGCTGCGCACCACCCGGGGCAGCTCCAGCGCCGGGTCATAGGGCGCGATCGCCTCGTATTCCTTGTGTACCAGCCGATCGCGGAACATCGTCTGGTACGCACCGCGCGCGGACGGCGTGATCACGAACATCACCAGCCCCGCCGTCACGCGGTCGAGGCGGTGGGCGGGGGAGAGGGCGGGCAGGTCCAGCGAACGGCGGAGGCGCACCAGGGCGGTTTCCAGGACGTGCCGCCCGCGCGGGATGGTCGCCAGGAAGTGCGGTTTGTCGACCACCAGCAGGTGTTCGTCGCGGTGGAGAACGGAGACGTCGAACGGCACCGGGACCTCGTCGGGCAGGTCGCGGTGGAACCAGATGAACGAACCGGGGACGTACGCCGCGTCGATCCCCAGTGGACCGTTCTCGCCGTGGATCCGCTGCTGGTGCAGCATTTCCTCGATCCGTGCGGGGGCGACCCTTGGCAGCCGTTCGACCAGATGCTCCAGCAGGGTCGTCCACGGACCCTCCTCGGGCAGCCGCAGCCGGGCGGGGTCCAGGCCGTGCCGGGGCGGGATCGGGGCCGGGCGCTTGCGTCTCATCGGCTCCCGAGTCTAGTCGGCCGGGTCCTGCCGGTAGGCCGCGATGTAGCGGGCGGTCGCCTCGGCGTTGGCCTCGGCGGCTTTCTCGCGCCGGATCCGCTTGCCGGTCCCGGGCGGGAAACCGTTGCGGGACAACCGGTGGTCGATGCTTTCTTCCATGTAGGCGCAGGAGTAGAAGTACGACACCAGCGCGGCCATCAGCACGATCGCCAGCCGCAGCCCGAGCGGGGCCGGCAGCAGCAGCCAGACCAGGCACAGCGGCGCGATGCCCACCGTCGCGCGCAGGACGTGCCGGGCCTTCCAGTGCTTGGACGTCGCGTCGTGCAGCAGCCAGTCGCGGTAGCGCTCGGGAAGCCGTCCGCTCACGGCATACCAGAACCAGCGGAGAACGCCGGGCCGGTCGGTCATCGCTCCTCCTCGGGGTCTGCTGCCACAGTACCCTAATGATTAGTACACTAACTATTAGTGTGGTGCAGCCCGCGCTAGAGTGGGCCCGAGCACGAGGAGGACGAGTGGCCGAGATCGACCTTGGCGAGGACCCGCTGAAGCTCGACCGGCAGGTGTGCTTCGCGCTGTCGGTCGCCTCGCGCAGCGTGATCGCGATTTACCGGCCGCTGCTGGAGCCGCACGGGCTGACCCATCCGCAGTACCTGGTGATGCTGGCGCTGTGGGAGCAGTCGCCGCGGTCGGTCAAGGACCTCAGCACGGCGTTGCGGCACGAGCCCGCGACGCTGTCGCCGCTGCTCAAACGGCTGGAGGCGATCGGGTACGTGACCCGCGGCCGCAGCCGCGCCGACGAGCGCCAGCTGACCGTCGAACTCACCGACAAGGGGCGGGAGCTGCGCGCCGAGGCGGAGAAGATCCCGTATCGCGTCGTGGAGCGGCTCGGCATGGAGGTGTCCGAACTGGAGGCGCTGCACGCCGCGCTGGGCCGGGTCATCGCGGCGACCGCCTAGCGGGAAGAACTCGCGCCGGGATCCGGTTCTGCCGAGGGAAACCTGTCGAGGAGAGCGGAGCGGGCGTGGACAAGATCCGGGTGGGGGTGGCTCCGGGGCTCGGGACCGGGCCGGCGGAATTCACCGGTCTGGCCGAGCTGACGGAGGCGGCGGGCGTCGACTCGCTGTGGCTGTCCGAAGTGGTCTATTCGCCGGACGTCGACGCGTTGATCGGCATGACGCACGCGCTCGCCCGCACCGAACGGCTCAAGCTCGGCACGGGCGTGGCGATCCTGCCTGGACGGAACCCGGTGCTGGTCGCGAAACAGCTGGTCACGCTGGCCGGGCTGGCTCCGAAACGCGTGCTGCCGGTGTTCGGCCTGCTGCCCGCGCAGCCCGCGGAACGCGCCCTGTTCCCGGTGCCGGAAGGCCGTCGCGCGGCGGTGTTCGACGAGTCGCTCGCCTTGCTTCGGCTGCTGCTCGAACAGGACAACGTGTCCTTCGACGGCGAGTTTTTCCAGGTCGACGGCGTGACGATCGGGCCGCGTCCGGCGAAGCGGCTCGACGTGTGGGTCGGCGGGGCCGCGCCTGCCGCCTTGCGCCGCGCGGGCCGGCTGTCCGACGGATGGCTCGGCAGTTTCCACACGCCGGAGCAGTCCCGGGCGGCGCGGCTGGCGATCCAGGAAGCCGCCGCCGACGCCGGCCGGGAGATCGAATCGGACCACTTCGGACTGAGCATGGTCCTGGCTCTGCACGGGATCCCGGAAAGGCTGCGCGCGGTGGCGCAGCAGCGCAATCCGGGCCGTCCGGCCACCGACCTCGTGCCCACCAGCTGGGCCGGGGCGCGCCGGATGATCGAGCAGCACCTCGAGGCCGGAATCACGAAATTCGTGGTCCGGCCGGGATACTCCGGCGACTACCGGCAGTTCCTCGACGATTTCGTGCGCGAACTCGTGCCGCTGCAGAACTAGAACGTCAGCTGTTCGGTCTTGCGGGGCATGAGCAGCAGCGCGACGACACTGAGCACCGAAACGGCGACGATCGCGAGGAACACGTTGTGCGTGGCCCCGGCGAGCGATTCGCGCACGTACGCCGTCGCCGGCGAGTTGTCGTGCGCGCCGCTGAGGACGCGGCTCGTGGCGTCGACGCTCTCCGGAAGATGGCCGGCGACCTCGGCGGGCGGGTTCGCGAACCGGCCGGCGAGGGTGGCGTTGGCGATCGCGCCGAAGATCGCCGTGCCGACCGCGCTGCCGAGCGAGCGGCTGAACATGTTGGTCGCGGTCACGACGCCGCGGCGTTCCCAGCCGACGGTCGACTGCACGGCCACCACGGTCGGGCTGGCGGAAAGCCCGAGCCCGACGCCGACCACGAACACGGCCGCCGCGGCCGTCCAGACCACCGAGTCCAGGCCGAGGAACGTCGCCATCACCGCCCCGACGAGCAGGAATCCGCTGCCGATCAGCGCGGTGTCGCGGAATCCGATCCGCAGGTAGATCTTGCCGGACAGCGAAGCCGCGATCGGCCAGCCGATCGTGAGCGCGGCCAGCGCGAAGCCCGCGGTGAGCGCGTCCGTGCCGAGCACGCCCTCGGAGTAGGTGGGCAGGAAGGAGCTGAAGCCCAGCAGGACCGCGCCGGTGACGAGAGCGACCAGGTTCCCGCCGATCAGCGTGCGGCGGGTGAACACCCACAGCGGCAGCACGGGTTCTTCCGCGCGCCGTTCGACCAGCACGAACGCGACCAGCAGCAGGACGGCGGCGGTGAAGATCGCCAGGCTCGGCGCCGACGTCCAGCCCCACGCGACGCCGCCTTCCAGCAGGGCCAGGATCAGCAGCGCGCACCCGAGCGTCAGCAGGGTCGCGCCCGGGTAGTCGACCTTGTGCCGCGTGCGTTTCACCTGCTCGGTGAACTTGCGGTAGAGCATCCACGCGGCGAGCGCGCCGAGCGGCAGGTTGACGAAGAAGATCCACCGCCAGCTGAGGTACTCGGCGAACACGCCGCCGAGCGTCGGCCCGATCACCGACGCGACCGCCCACACCCCGGCGAGGTAGCCCTGCACCCGGGCGCGCTCCTCGACCGTGTACAGGTCGCCGACCATCGTCATGCTGATCGGCTGGACCGCGCCCGCGCCGATGCCCTGCACCGCGCGCGCCGCGATCAGCACCGGCATGCTCCACGCGATCCCGCACAGCACCGAACCGAGCAGGAACGCGGCGATGCCGAAGAACATCACCGGACGGCGGCCGAGGACGTCGGCGAACTTGCCGTACAGCGGCACGGTGACCGCCTGGGTGAGCAGGTAGATCGAAAACAGCCACGGGAACTGGGAAAACCCGCCGAGGTCGCGGACCACCGAGGGGACCGCGGTGGCGATGATGGTGCTGTCGAGGGCCACCAGGCCGGTGCTCAGCATGACAGCGGCGAGGACGGGGCCCCGCTCGGATCGAAGGCCCACGGCGGCGCGTTTCGCCGCGGGCGGACTGCTCGTGCTACCCATGCCGGGAATGAACTCCTTCGCCTCGGCAAGCATTCCCCAGCCGATCGATCGGTGCCCGGCGTTCGCCTGGCCGCCATCATGGAGGCATGGACAGATGGGTGCGGCCGATCAGCCGGGGCTGGGTCGTCGAGGGAGCGGTGCCGGGACCGGACGTCGACGAGTTCGCCGAACCGGAGGCGGTGACGAGGGCGCTCGCGGCGGCGGAAGGGGACACGCTGCTGGCCGCGCAGCATCCGGCGCGCACGCCCGCGGCGCTGGCGGCCGGGCTGGACGTCGAGGCCGCGCTGCCGGAGGCCCGTGCGACGCTCGAACGCCTGCTGACCGGGCATTACCGGCCGGAGACCGGATTCGTCGCGGCTTACCGGATCGGCGAAACCATCGCGGGCGTGCTGTGCCTGGTCGACGTCCGGGAGCTGACCTCGGCCGGGGCGCACGTGAAGCACACCGAGGAGGTCTACCCGGAGGTGGTCGCCGAACGCGCGGCCGTGCTGGACGGCCTCGGCTGCGCGACGAGCGCCGCGCTTCTGGTGCCGGTCGGCGACGCCGCGGAGCTGACCGCCGCGGTCAAGGAAGCGGCGAGTTCGGCGGAACCCGACGTGTCCACTGTGGACCGGGCGGGACTGCCGCACGAGCTGTGGGTGGTGCGGCCGGGCGAGATGCAGGAACGGCTGCTGGAGGCGGCGTCGGCGAGCGATCTGCTGGTGGCGGACGGAAACCACCGGGTCGCGGCGGCGGCGGGGAGCGGGCAGCTGCTGGCGCTGATCACCGAGGGTGCGCAGCTGGAGATCCGGGCGATCAACCGGGTGCTCCTCGGGACCGGGCTTTCCGCGGAGAGCCTGTTCGCGGCTTGGCAGGAGGCCGGATTGGCCGTGGCCTGGGCGGACGACGCGACCCCGCCGTCCTGCCCCGGCACGGCGGTGGTGCTGGCCGGATCGCGGGCGCTCTCGGTGCGGCTGCCTGCCGCGGATCCGCTGGTCATCGACCACGAGGTGGTGGAACAAACGCTCCTCGGCTCGGCGCTCGGCCTCGACCCGGACGGCCCGCACGTGCGTCCGCTCCTGCCTGGCAGCCCCGTCCCGCCGGACGCGGACGCGGTGGTGCACCTGGCCCCGGTGCCGTTCGAGACGGTGCGGGCGGTGCACGCGGCGGGGCGGCGGATGCCGCGGAAGGCGACGTACTTCATGCCCAAGCCGCGGGGCGGGCTGGTGCTGGCGCGCTGGTAAAAAGGTGCAGGTCAGCGCCTGGTCCCTTTAGGATCGCGCAGGTGGAGCTACCCCTGATGCCGCCGGTGCGGCCGATGCTCGCCAAAGCCGTGCACGAGGTGCCGCGCGGCGGCGGGTTCTGGTATGAGCCCAAGTGGGACGGCTTCCGGTGCGTCGTGTTCCGCGACGGCGACGAGGTCGAACTCGGCTCGCGCAACGACCGGCCGCTCACCCGGTACTTCCCGGAGCTGGTCGAGCTGCTGCGGGACGCGTTGCCGGAGAAATGCGTCGTCGACGGCGAGATCGTGCTGGTCACGCCGCGCGGGCTGGACTTCGGGGCGCTGCAGCTGCGGCTGCATCCGGCGGCCAGCCGGGTCCGGAAGCTCGCGGCGGAGACCCCGGCCAGTTTCGTCGCGTTCGACCTGCTCGCGCTGGGGGAGCGGGACCTGACCGAGGAGCCGTTCGCCGAGCGGCGCCGGGCGCTGGAGGGCATTTTCGCGCCCTCGACCGGCTTGCAGCGGGTGCATCTGACCCCGCTCACGACGGACCCGGACACCGCGCAGGACTGGTTCACCCGGTTCGAGGGCGCGGGCTTCGACGGGGTGATGGCGAAGCCCGCCGACCTGCCGTATGAGCAGGACAAACGCGTGATGCTGAAGGTGAAGCACGAGCGCACCGCGGACTGTGTCGTCGCCGGGTTCCGGTGGCACAAGGACGGCAAGGGCGTCGGGTCGCTGCTGCTCGGGCTGTACGACGACGAGGGGTCGCTGCACCACGTCGGCGTCGCGAGCAGCTTCACCGCGGCGCGGCGGCGGGAGCTGGTCGAGGAGCTGGCCCCGTGGCGGGAGAACGCGCTGGACGGGCATCCGTGGCGGACGTGGGCGGAATGGCAGTCCGAGGAGGTGCGCCGGCCGGGGGCCAACAGCCGGTGGGCTCCGGACAAGGACCTGTCGTGGGAACCGCTGCGCCCGGAACAGGTCGCGGAAGTGCGCTACGAACACCTCCAGGGCGGCCGCTTCCGGCACGGCGGCCGATTGGTGCGGTTCCGCCCGGACCGGACCCCGGAATCGTGCACCTACGCACAGCTGGAAGAAGCCCCGCCGGCCGAACTGGCGGATTTGTTCGGGGAGGCCCGATGAGCGGCGTGCCGCTGGACGTCGACGGCGTGGAATTGACGATCTCCAGTCCGGACAAGGTGTATTTCCCCGAACGGGGCGAAACCAAGCTCGATCTCGTCCGGTATTACCAAGCCGTCGCCGGCCCGTTGCTGGCCCGGCTCGGCGGACGCCCATTGCTGCTGGAGCGCTATCCGGACGGCGCGGGCGGGAAATCGTGGTTCCAAAAACGCATCCCGAAGAACGCCCCGGCCTGGCTGACCACCGCCGTCGTCTCCACCCCCAACGGCACCACCAGCGACGCGCTGGTGGCCGCGGATCTGGCGCACGTCCTGTGGGCGGTCAACCAAGGCTGCCTGGGCTTCCACGTGTGGCCGAACCGCGCGGCAGCCTTGGAGATCGCGGACGAACTGCGCATCGACCTCGACCCGTCGCCCGGGATCGGCTTCCCGCAGCTGCGCGAAGCAGCGGTGCTGGTGCGGGAATTCCTGGCCGAATTGGGAATCGAGGTCTACGTGAAGACCTCGGGATCCCGCGGATTGCACCTGTATTCGATTCTGGAACCACGCTGGGACGGTTACGAAGTGCGAGCCGCCGCGGTGGCGCTGGCAAGGGCTTTGGAACGGCGGCACCCGGACTTGATCACCGCGCAGTGGTGGAAGGAAGAACGCGGCTCACGGGTCTTTGTGGACTTCAACCAGAACGCGCCGCACAAGACGGTCTTCGGAGCTTGGTGCGTGCGACCGAGGGTCGGCGGCCAGGTTTCCACCCCGATCGCCTGGGACGAACTGGCGACAGTGGAGCCGGACGCCTTGACGCTTTCGACGGTCCCGGCACTGGTCGCGGAACGGGGAGATCCGTGGGCCGGCGCGAACGACCGGCCGCAGTCGATCGAGGCGCTGCTGGAGATGTCGCGCGAGGACCTGGCCGGCGGGCTGATGGACGCGCCGTGGCCGCCGGTGTATCCGAAGATGCCGAACGAACCGCCTCGGGTCGCGCCGAGCCGGGCGAAGAAGGAATGACCCGGCAGGCCTCACCCCAGCGGCAGATCGAACGCCAGCTGCTCCTGCGCGCCCGCTCCCGCCGGCACTCCGGCCAAAGTGCCCGCGCACCCGGGACACGGCGTGACGTGCCCCGTCCCCGGAGCGGTCAGATCGACCGGCGTCCACGTCCGCGATTCCCGCTCCCCGCACGCGGACCGCCGGTACCGCAGATCGTCCGCCCGGGTCATCAGATGCGCGACCGGATCGTCCTCCGGCAGCGCGCCTACGAGGTACCACCGAGCCGCAATCGTCTTCGCCATGGAACTAGTCCTCCAAAGAGGCTGGTCCGAGCTACGAAGACATAGTGCGACTCCACTCCGGCAAACCCGCGCGTTTACGCGTCTTCGGCGTGGCGTTCTTCCGCAGGCTCGTCCAGATACCGCAGAAACCGCAAAAGCCCCCGCTCATCCGGCGCATCGTCCTCCGCCACACACGCGGCGAGCTGCCGCTCAACAGCCGCGGAATCAATCCCGGCGCCAATCAGCACCAGCTCGGTCCGCCGCGGCCCAGACCCCCACGAAGACCGCTCCACCTGCACAAACGCCCCGACAGTGTGCAGCCCGAACCGGGACCGGGCCTCGGCCGACCCGAGATCCACGTGCCCCTTGACCCGGTAAAGCCCAGCGGGCCGGCTCTCCAGAAACGCGAGAAACCGCCGAGGCGAAAGCGGCCGGTCAGCGGTGAACGTCACGCTCTCGTACTGTTCGTGCAGATGCTCGGAATGATCATGTTCCCGCAGATCGTCGAATGACAGCTGCCCGTAGCTTTCCCGAGGCCGAGGGTCGAAAAACAACCCCGGATCGACCCGTCCCCGTTCAGTCGCCAGCACCGGCACCCCGGGCGCGTGCTCCTCGACCACCGCCCGCACCTTGGCCAGCGCGTCCGCCTCGGCCCGGTCGGCCTTGTTGAGCACCACCAGGTCCGCGACCCGCAGGTGCTCGGTCAATTCCGGATGCCGGACCCGCGTGGCCTCGAACTCGACCGCGTCGACGACTTCGACCAGCCCGCCGTAGCGGATGTCCGGGTTCTCGCTGGCGATCATCAGCCGCAGCAGGTCGCGCGGCTCGGCGATCCCGCTGGCCTCCACGACGATCACGTCGATGCCCGCCTCCGGCCGCGACAGCTTGCCCAGCATCGCGTCCAGCCCGCTGGCGTCGACCGCGCAGCACAGGCAGCCGTTGCCCAGGGACACCATCGTGTCGACCTGCCCGGCGACCGCGAGCGCGTCGACGTTCACCTGGCCGAAGTCGTTCACCACGACCCCGACCCGGACGCCTTGGCGGTTGGCGAGCAGATGGTTGAGCATCGTGGTCTTCCCCGCTCCGAGAAAACCCGCGACGAGCACTACCGGAACCCGCTGCCTGGCCACGCGTCCACTCCTCCTTCACGTCCGGGCCGCCGACGATACCCGCAGCGGGCGCCGGGACCGGGGCAACCTCGGCGGACGGAGCGCGTCGTCGTGGCAGGATGACCTGATGATCTGGACGCCGGGCAGGGAGGACCGCGTCGACGGCATGCCGACGGCCGGGGAATGGCGGCGGTTGTCGGTCGTGCCGGAGAAACGGGAGGTGTTCGGCTGCGACCTGTACTTCCGCGAGGGCTGGGCGGACGTGCTTTCGGTGTTCGGCGGCGACGCGACCGGTGTCCTCGACGGGCTGGCGATGCTGGTGGTCAAACCGGACGCGGTGGCCGGCCGCAGGCTCGGCCCGATCATGGAGTACTTGGCGGACAACGGTTTCGTGCCCGTCGCCACGACGCGGTTCGGCTACACGCGGCATTCGATGCGCGAGGTGTGGCGCTACGACTGGCACATCTACACCGTGGACCGGCTGCAGCTGTGCACTTTCTGGTATCTCACCAACGACGTGCTGGTGTTCCTGGCGCGTGACGTCCGCCCGGTCCCGGGGCTGCCCGCCACGGTCCGGCTGTGCGATCTGAAGGGCGTCGGCGACCCGGCCCGGCGCCAGCCGCACCATCTGCGCACGAAGCTGAACCCGCCCAACCGGATGCTGAACTTCGTGCACGTCGGCGACGAACCGGCGGACATCGTGCGCGAGCTGGCGATTTTCCTCGACCGCCCGGAGCGGCTCCGGTTCCTCGAGGACCTGCGGGCGCATCTCGGCGAGGACCGCACGGCGCAGGCGCGGGCCGAGATCGCGGCCCTCGAAGCGGACTGCCCGGCGCACGACCTGGACCTCGCCGCGGCGTTGTCCCGGCTGGCCCCGCTGGCGGGCGAGGCCGCGGCGGCCCGGTTGCGGGACGTCGCCGCGAGCGGGCCGCGAATCAGCTGGGACGAGCTGGCCGAGCTGGTGCCCTTCGAGAAGGCCGATCGCTGGGACGTGATCGTGACGGCGTCGTTCGTGGTGCACGACGAACGTCCGGTGCCGCATGCGTTGCTGCCGCCCGTTTCTCCGGAGGCCTGGACGGCGCGGTAGCGGCGTCTGCAATGGACGCCGGGCCCGGGGTTTGTTCCCGAGCGGGGGAGCCGGGTTGGCGATTGCCTTCGGAGACCAGCCGGGACCACGGAGGCCAGTCCCGCCAGTGCTTCCCGGCGCTGCGGCGAGTCGAGCGGCAGGCTGAGTTCGCGGACCAAGTCGGCAAGCTCGTCGGCGACGTGCACGTATCTGAGGTTCCGGTTGTGCTGGCCCAGCAGGGCGCGCAGCGTGCCGGGCTCGCGCTCCCGCGGGCCGTCCCGCAGGAGCAGCAGGGCAGGGCGGTGTCGCGGGGGCCTTCCCGGAAATCGGTTTCGCGGCGGTAGGCGAGGCGCTTCGCGGGCGTGAAGCACCGATGAGCAGTCAGCCAAAAAATGCCGAACGCTTTCGGCGCGGAACTCCCGCGTACCGATCGTCCACTGTGGACAACGGGGTTTTCCCGCCAGGACAGGCGTTTTCAGTGGTCCGGACCAGCAAGCGCGGATGATCCCGCATCCCCGTACTCGCGGATTCCGCCGGATGTCGCAGGCGGATTGGTCGGTTCCGGGTCTTGTCTCCACATATTCCCCGGCATTCCCCGAATTCGCGTAGAATGTTGTTCACCCGGATGGTCGCTGCGCCGGTTTGCCGGGGTCCATAGAGTCTGAGGGGCAGCCCTGGTCCAGTGGGGGAATCACCGCCAGCGGCTTCGCTTCGCGGCTCGCACAGTGCCGCGCTGGAACGGACGGGTGCGGGTGAGCCCCGGACGCGCCGTGCGCGGCACTGGACCGATCGGCTGCGCGAACACCCCGTAATCGCACCGCATCCGGCACGCCGCGCCCCGAGCGGCGTGCAGCCGAGCACGAGCACCACCGCGCGCACCGTCGTCGCACCGGCGGCGCTTCGCGTGCCCGGACGGTCGACGCCGCACCGGGCGGCCGCCGACCAGCCGGAATCCGTTCCGCGGGACGGCCGGGGCACCCTGCTCGACCGATCTCCGCGCGCCCGCGGCCCGGCCGGAAGGCGGAAAGGACCACACATCCCGAGGAAGAACATTCCCGGAGGGCCGGAATGCACCGACTGCCCGAACCCCGCAGCATCACCCTGACCACCCAGCAGGAGGCCGAAACCTTCGGAACCGACTGGCGCGCCCGCGCGTTCCGCGACGTCGAATCCCGGCTCACCGACCGCGGTTTCCCCTGTGTCTTCTCGAGAAACGCGTTCCGGAAGAGGCTGCTGCTGTTCGCCTTCGCCGAGGACGCCGGTCCGGACGCCATCGCGAGACTCGGCGTCCAGCTGGCCGAGTACGTGGAGCTGTCCCGGGACTGGAACGGCCATCTCGACACCGCGTACCCGCTGCTGATCGTGTTCTCGCCCGCGGCGGTGTCCGCCGGGTCGGTCGCCGGGTACCAGGCGTTCGGCTGGGAGGTGCTCCAGAAGCTGCACCACGTCGACCCCGCGCCGTGGCCGGAGAACGTCGGCACCGACCCCGCGGACAGCTCGTGGTCCATGTGTTTCAACGGAATGCCGTTGTTCTTCAACATGAGCAGCCCCGCGCACCGGGTCCGGCGCAGCCGCAACCTCGGCGAGCACTTCGTGCTCGTGGTCAACCCGCGCGAGCGGTTCGACGTCGTCGCGGGCGACACCCCGAGCGGGCGCAAGGTCCGCGGCAACATCCGGGCGAGGATCGACCGCTACGACGGCGCCCCGCGCGCCCGCCAGCTCGGCTCGTACGGCGTCGCCGGGCTCGAATGGTGGCAGTACGGCCTGCCCGAGGACGACGTCGACCGGACCGATTCCTGCCCGTTTTCCTTCCGGGCCCCCGAAACCGCGCAGCCGGACGGGGCCGCGGCCGCTACCTGATCGGAGACAGGCGATGATGGAACTGATCGTTTCCCAAGGCCGCATCGGCGACCGCGGCGCGGGAATGATCGAGGGCGCGGCCCGTACGGCGCGTGCGCTGCACGAGCGGTACGGCGTCGAACCGCGGTACGTCGGCACCCCGGCCGGTCCGCGGGACGACGACTGGACGGTCAGCCTCGCGGCCGCGGAGGAGACGCTTTCCGGGTTGGCGGCAGCCGTTTCGGCGAGTGTCGCGGCCGGACGGCGCACGGTGCTCGCGGCCAACACCTGCTCGGCCAGCCTGGCGACGCTGCCGGCCGCGGTCCGGGCCTTCCCGGACTGCGTGGTGCTGTGGATCGACGCGCACGGCGATTTCAACACCCCGGACACCACGGAATCCGGCTACCTCGGCGGAATGGCGCTCGCCGGCGCGTGCGGCCTGTGGGAAAGCGGGCACGGCGCGGGCGTCGAGCCCGGCCGGGTCGTCCTCGTCGGCGCGCGCGACCTCGATCCGCCCGAACGCGAGCTGCTGGACAAGGCGGGCGTCCGGATCCTCGCCCCGGCGGAGGCGACCGGGAAGCGGGTCGCGGCGGCGGCCGGCGGCGCGCGGGTGTGGGCGCACATCGACTGGGACGTGCTCGAACCGGGCACCGTGCCCGCCGACTACCACGTGCCGGAAGGCCTTCCGCCGCACCGGATCCGCGAGATTCTCGAGGCGATCCCGGCCGGGGACGTCCTGGGTCTCGAACTCGCCGAGTTCGCCGCTACGGGCGACGAAAGCGTCGACGCGCGCGCGACGGAGTCCATTATGGACATGATCGCGCCGGTGTTCGCGACCGCGGCGGTGCGATGAACCAGCGCGCGAATCTTCCGTTCACCAAAATGCACGGGTGCGGCAACGATTTCGTCGTGCTCGACCTGCGGGACGCTCCCGCGCCGTCGCCGGAGCTGTGCCGGGCGCTCGCCGACCGGCACACCGGCGTCGGCTGCGACCTGATCCTCGGGATCCGGCTGCCGCGCAGCGCCTCGGCGGTCGCGGCGTTCGAGATCTGGACCGGAGACGGCGAAAGCTCGCCGCAATGCGGCAACGGCGCCCGCTGCGTCGCCTCCTGGCTCGTCCAGGCCGGGCTGGCGCGTCCGCCGTCGTTCGAGATCGACAGTCCGAGCGGCACGCACCGGGTGGAAGTGCTGGGAGACGACAGGTTCAGCATAGAACTGACTGTCCCCCGGTTCGCTCCCGAGCAGATCCCGCTGTCCGGCTTCGCGAGCCGGGACGGCCGGTACGAGGCGGTGCTGGCGGACGGGACTCCGGTCCGCTTCGCCGCGGTGTCCACCGGAAATCCGCACGTCGTGCTCGAAGTCGACGACGCAGGCAGCGCGCCGGTGGCCCGGCTCGGCCCGGCCGTGCGGGCGCTGCCCGGTCTGCCGCCGACGGTCAACGTCGGCTTCGCCGAGCTCGTGGCGCGCGACCGGATCCGGTTGCGGGTCCACGAGTTCGGCGCGGGCGAGACGCTCGCCTGCGGCAGCGGGGCCTGCGCCGCCGCCGCGGTGCTGATCCGGGCCGGACGGCTCGACCGGGACGCGGCGGTCGAGGTGCCCGGCGGGGAACTCCGGATCGGCTGGCCCGCCGAGGAGGAGCCGATCGTGCTGGCCGGCCCGGCCACCACTGTGTACGAAGGAGGTTTCCGTCATGCCGCTGTACTCCAGCATTCTTGACGCGATCGGCCGCACGCCGATCGTGCGGCTGAACCGGATGGCGCCCGAGCACGTCTCGGTGTACGTCAAGGTCGAATCGTTCAACCCGGGCGGTTCGGTGAAGGACCGGCTGGCGCTGGCCATCGTCCTCGACGCGGAGGCGAGGGGAGCGCTCAAGCCCGGCGACACGATCGTGGAGTGCACGTCCGGCAACGTCGGCATCGCGCTGGCGATGGTGGCGGCCGCGCGCGGGTACCGGTTCGTCGCGGTCCTCGGCGACACGTACTCGGTGGAGCGGCGCAAGCTGATCCGCGCGTACGGCGGCAAGGTGCTGCTGTTCCCCGGCCATCTCGGCAGCCTCGGCGGCAACCGGATCGCCGACGAACTGGCCGAGAAGCACGGCTGGTTCCGCGCCCGCCAGTTCGAGAACCCGGCGAACCCCGCCTATCACCGGGAGACCACGGCCGCGGAAATCCTCTCCGACTTCGCCGGGAAACGGCTGGACACGTTCGTCACCGGCTTCGGCACCAGCGGCACGATCACCGGCGTCGGGCAGATGCTCAAGCTCGCCCGCCCGGACGTGCGGACTGTCGTGCTGGAGCCGGAAAAGGCGGCCGTGCTGGCCGGACAGTCGTGGAATCTGCATCAGCTGCAGGGATTGGCTCCGAACTTCGTCCCCGCAGTGCTGGACCGCACGGTGATCGACGAGCTGGTGACGATCGACGACGAGCTGGCCAGGGACACCGCGCGCCGCCTCGCCGCCGAGGAGGGGATCTTCGCCGGCATGTCCGCGGGCGCGACCCTCGCCGCCGCGCTGCGCGAAGCGGAGAACTCGCCCGAGGGCGCGGTGCTGCTCGCGATGCTTCCCGACACCGGCGAACGGTATCTGTCCAGCTTCTGGTTCGAAGGGATCAGCGACGGTTCGGACGACGAATGGCTGGCCTCGCTCGGCGAGTGACGCGCACGCTCGCCCGACCACTGGGGACGCATGATGCACGAGTTCATTCCTCCGGCCACGCGGTTCGCGCGGCTGCCGGAGAGATTCGCGATGAAACGCGGCGGCGTGCTGCACGGCGCGCGCGTCGCCTACGAGACCTTCGGACAGCCCGCTCCGGACGGGGGCAACGTCGTGCTGCTGCTCACCGGTCTTTCGCCGAACGCGCACGCCGCGTCCTGCGCGGAGGACCCGAGCCCGGGCTGGTGGGAGCAGATGGTGGGGCCGGGCAAGCCGATCGACACCGAGCAGTGGCACGTGGTCTGCGTGAACTCGCTCGGCGGCTGCCACGGATCGACCGGACCCGCCTCGGCCGACCCGGCGACCGGGCAGCCGTACCGGCTCGGCTTCCCCGAACTGTCCATTGAGGACATCGCGGACGCCGCGGCGCACACGGTGCGGAGCCTCGGATTCGAGCGGCTGGCGTGCGTCGTCGGCGCGTCGATGGGCGGGATGAGCGCGCTGGCGCTGCTGGCGCGGCATCCGGAGCTGGCGCGCAGCCACGTCAGCATTTCCGCGGCGGCGCATTCGCTGCCGTACTCGATCGCGATCCGTTCCCTGCAACGGGAAGCGATCCGCTCGGATCCACTGTGGAACGACGGCCGCTACGGTCCGGAACGCTACCCGGAACGCGGCATGCTGACCGCGCGCAAAATCGGCATGACCACCTACCGGTCCGCCCGGGAATGGGAACGCCGGTTCGGCCGCGAGAGATCCGGGCCCGGGGACGTCGCGTTCGGCCCGGAGTTCGCCGTCGAGTCCTATCTGGACCATCACGCCCGCCGGTTCGTGCGCCGGTTCGACCCCAACAGCTACCTCTACCTCAGCCGCAGCATGGACTGGTTCGACCTCGGCGAGTTCCGCGGCGCCGCCGAGGCGCTGGCGGCGCTGCGGGTCGACCAGGCGCTGGTGATCGGCACGCAGACGGACATCCTGTTCCCGCTGCACCAGCAGCGGCAGATCGCCGACGGACTGCGGGCGGGCGGCGCGGACGTGGAATTCCTCGCGCTGGAGTCCGACCTCGGCCACGACGCGTTCCTGGCGGACCTCGACAGTTTCGGGCCGCCGGTGGCGAAATTCCTGTCCACCCTGTGACGGCCCCGGACCGACAAGAGAGCGAGACCGAGTTGGAGAACACCATCGCGCTGGTCACCGGCGCCAACCGCGGCATCGGCTTCGAGATCGTGCGCCAGCTCGCCGAACGCGGCGTCCGCGTGGTGCTGAGCGGGAGGGACGAAGCGGCGGTCGAGACGGCCGCGGCGGGATTGCGCGACACGGGCCTTGCCGTCGAAGGGCTGCGGCTCGACGTCACGGACTCGAAGAGCATCGAGGCCGCCGCGGCGGAGCTGGAAACCCGGCACGGACGGCTCGACGTCCTGGTCAACAACGCCGCCGTGCGGATCGAGAAGTACGGCAAACGGCCGTCGCAGCAGACGCTGGCCGAATGGCGGGAAACCTTCGACACCAACCTGTTCGGCATGGTCGAGACGACGCTGGCGATGCTGCCGCTGATCCGGAAGTCGGCCGCCGGGAGGATCGTCAACGTGTCGAGCCTGCTCGGTTCGCTGACCCTGCACAGCGATCCGGAGTCCTACACCTACAGCGACACCTTCAAGGCGCTTCCGGCTTACAGCGCCACGAAAAGCGCGGTGAACTCGTGGACCGTGCACCTGGCGTACGAGCTGCGGGACACGCCGATCAAGGTCAACTCGGCGCATCCCGGCTACACGAAAACCGGAATGAACGACGGAGCGGGCGACCAGGAACCGCCGGACGGCGCCGTGACCAGCGTCGAACTCGCGCTGCTCGACGAGAACGGCCCGAGCGGCAGCTACGTGCACGCCGGGAAGGTCCTGCCGTGGTGACCCGCACCGTCCCGATCGGGGGAACTGCTCGATGACCACCGTCGCACTCGTGACCGACCGCGTCAGCCTGCCCATCGACTACGACATGCCGCTGCTGCGCGAGGCCTGCGCGCGGACCGGACTCGACACCGAGGTCTGCCCCTGGGAGGACGCCGAGGTCGACTGGGGCCGGTTCGACGCGGTCGTGCTGCGCTCGCCGTGGAACTACGTGGACCAGCTGCCGGACTTCCTGGCCTGGTGCGAGCGGGTCGAGGAGGAGACGCTCCTGCTCAACCCGCTCGCGGTCGCCCGGTGGGCGCTGGACAAGTCGTATCTCGCGGACCTGGCCGCGCTCGGCGTCCCGGTCGTCCCGAGCCGGTTCGCCTCGCCCGGCGACGACCCGGACGTCGTGGTGCGGGAAGTGCTGGACACGCATCCGAACGCGACGGAAATCGTCGTCAAACCGGGAGTCGGCGCGTATTCGCGCAATGTCCGCCGGTTCACCCGGCCGGCGGCGCCCGAGGCCGCCGCGCATCTGTCGAAACTGTTCGGCGAAGGCGGGCACGCGCTGGTCCAGCCGTATTTCGAGTCGGTCGACCGGGACGGCGAAACGAACCTGGTCTACTTCGACCGGCAGTACAGCCACGCGATCCGCAAGGCCGCGATGCTGATGCCGGACGGAACCGTGCACGTCCCGACGCTCGACTTCCGCACCCCGCGCGTCGCCGACGAGGACGAACGCGCGGTCGCGGTCGCCGCCCTCGACGCCGCGGCGAGCCATCTGGGCCTGGACCGCCCGCTCCTGTACGGCCGGGTCGACCTGGTCCGCGACGACCGGGGACAGCCGAGGGTGCTGGAACTCGACATCTGCGAACCGTCGCTCAACCTGCCGTTCGGCGACGGCAGCGCGCTGCGGTTCGCCACCGTTCTCGCCGAGCGGATCGGGGCCTGACCCCGCCCGTTCCGGTCTCGTGCCATCGTGACGAAGGAGTTGTGTGACGTGCGTGTTCTTGGCTACCTGGACGGTTCCGTAGCCGATCCGGACGACCCGCAGATCAAGGTCGCCGACCTGGGCCTGCTCCGCGGCGACGGAGTCTTCGAAACGGTCCTGGTCGAGGACGGCGAACCGCGGGAACTCGACCTGCACCTGGACCGGCTCGCCCGCTCGGCGCGGATGATGGAGCTGCCCGAACCGGACGACGCGCAGTGGGAACGGGCCATCCGCGCGGTGGTCGACGCCTGGCCCGACGACAGCGAAATCGCGATGAAACTCATCTACACCAGGGGTTTGGACAGCGAACCCGACTCCCCGCCGACGGCCTTCGCGCTCGGACTGGAGATCAGCCCGAAGATGCTGCGCGAACGCACCGAAGGCATCGCCGCGATCACCCTGGAGCGCGGCATCGAACCGGGTATCGCCGAACGCGCGCCGTGGCTGCTGCTGGGCGCGAAGACGTTGTCCTACGCGGTCAACATGGCCGCCCTGCGCGAGGCGAACCGCCGCGGCGCGTCGGACGTCATCTTCACCGCGACCGACGGTTCGGTGCTGGAAGGCCCGACGGTTTCGGTGGTAATGGTGCGCGACCGGACGCTGTACACGCCGCCGCCGATCATCGGCATCCTGCCCGGGACCACGCAGGCCGCGGTGTACCGGGGAGCCGAGCGCGCCGGGTTCACCGCGAAGATCGAAACGCTGACCGCCGACGACCTTTTCTCGGGCGACGGCGTTTTCGTCGCGTCGTCGGTCCGCAAACTGACCCGGGTGCACACCCTGGACGGCAAAAAACTGCCCGACTCGACCGAATTGCACCGCGAACTGAGCGCGGCCTACGAATCGGTGTACCGGTAGGGATCTTGCCGACCCCGCGCGCAACCGGGCAAGATCGGAACCGGCGAAGCCCGCCAGTCTTGCCCGGCGCCGGGCGGGCGGCGGGGAGAATATTCCGGCTGCGGGGAGGATCCGATGCCCGAGGATTCGGTTCTGCCGGCTGTGTCCTGCGTATGGGGTGGGCCGTGACCTCGGCTGGGCCTGGGCGGTCCGGTCGCGGTGGTGCGGGGGGTCTTGCTGGCCGGTTGCCTCGAGCGAGGGTTTCTTGGCGGGGTGTCAGCGCTCGGTTCGGTTCTGCGGTTTCTGACGCTGCGGGATCGAGGATGCGGCGCGCCTTTTCGGCTGCGAGGGGCTGTCGGGGCGGGGGCGGTCGTGTGACCGGTTGCCTTGTCTTCGCGGGTTCGGTGGGCGGTGTTTTGCCGGGGCGTGAGCCGGTCTCCACCGCCGTGAACTGTCCACTGCGCAGTGCTTCTCGGTGCGGAGGTCGTTGCGTGGTGGTCCGCCTTGTTTTCGGGGCTTCCGAGCGGGCTGTTTTGCTGGGGCGCGAGCCGGTCTCCTCCGCCGTGAGCTGTTCTCGGCGCAATGGTTCTCGCCGCGTGGTCATCCGCCGCGTCTTCGCGGCTTCCGAGCGGGCCGTCTTGCCGGGGTGTGAGTCGGTCTCCACCGCCGTGGGCTGTTCTCTGCGCAGTGCTTCTCGAGGCGGGGCTTGTCGCTTGATCATTCGCCTTGCCCTCGCGGCTCCGGAGCGTGATGCTCTGGCGGGGCTTGAGCCGAGCACCGTCCCCGCGCCCCGAGTCGTCCCGCGCAATGCTTCTCGGTGCGGAGGTCGCCCCGTGATCGTCCGCCTGGCTCCCGCGCCGCAAGCCGTTCCCCGTGCTGCACCCCTCGGTGCGGAGGTCGCCGCATGACCGCTCGTCCCGCCGTCCCGGAACGGGTGACGCCGTTGCGTCCCGGGCTCGTCCTGATCGGCGTTCTGCTGATCGCCACGAACCTGCGCGCCGCGATCACCACCCTCGGGCCCACCCTGAGCCTCGTCCAGGCCGACCAGGGGCTTTCGTCCGTCGCCGCGTCCGTCCTGGTCAGCGTGCCGCTCATCGCCTTCGCCGTCTGCTCGCCGATCGCGCCCAAGGTCGCCGCGAAGCTCGGGCTCGAGCGGGCGCTCGGCGCGGCGGTGGCGCTGCTCGCGGTCGGGATCCTGCTGCGTTCCACGCCGCCGCAGGTGTTGCTGTGGACCGGGACCGTGCTGCTCGGGGTCGCCATCGCGATCCTGAACGTCCTGCTCCCGGCCCTGGTCAAACGCGATTTCCCGACCCGGATCGGGCCGATCACCGGCACGTACACCGCGGTCCAGTCCGGCGTCGCCGCGATCGCCGCCGGGGTCGCGGTGCCGCTGGCCGGGCAGCAAGCAGGCGGATGGCGGCTGTCGCTGGGAGTCTGGGCCGGGCTCGCCCTTGTCGCGCTCGGGGTGTTCCTCCCGCAACTGCGGCGTTCCGCGACGGCACCGGCCCTCGCGCCGACCACCGGCGCGGCGCGGCCCTGGACGAGCGCGCTGGCCTGGCAGGTCACCATTTTCATGGGCCTGCAGTCGCTCGCCTTCTACGTGCTGGTGACCTGGCTGTCTTCGATCGAGCACGCCGCGGGCATCAGCTCGGTGACCGCGGGGTTCCACCAGCTGCTGTTCAACCTTTCCGGCCTGGCGGGCAGTCTCGCCTGCTCGGCGCTCATCCACCGGTTGCCGGATCAGCGGGCGATCGCGATTACCGGGTCGTTGCTGCTGACGAGTGCGTTGACGGGGCTCCTGGCCGCGCCGGGGGCCGCGGTGCTGTGGGCGATCCTCGCCGGACTCGCGGGCGGGATCACGCTGGCGCTGGCGTTGTCCCTGTTCGGATTGCGCACCAAGGACTATTCCGATGCGGGAGCGTTGTCCGGGATGGCGCAGTCCGCGGGGTACACGCTTGCCGCGCTGGGGCCGATCGCGATCGGCGCGATCCACGACGCGACCTCGTCCTGGACGCCCGCACTCGGGGTGATGATCGCGCTTGCGCTGGTGCAGACCGCGTTTGGGGCATTGGCTTCCCGGCCTCGGACGATTTGATCGTCCAAGGGTGGACAATAAGGACATGATCAACGTCCTCGTCGCCTACGCGGGAAAGCACGGCGGCACCCGCGAAATCGCCGAAGTCATCGGCGAGGAGTTGCGCGCCGCCGAGTTCGCCGTGGATGTGCGTGACGCGGGCGAGATCGACCGGGTCGCCGGGTACGCCGCGGTGGTGGTCGGCAGCGCGCTCTATTACGCGCGGTGGCGGCCCGAAGCGGTGCGGCTGCTGGAGCGCAACACCGAGGCGCTTCGGGCGCGTCCAGTCTGGTTATTCCACAGTGGACCATGTGGCCCTGGCGCGAATCTCACCCGGGTGAGCCTGCCCGCGCGCGTGACCTTGCTGGCCGCCGCGATCGACGCGGGGCGTACCGAGACGTTCGGCGGGCGGCTTGATCCGGCGCTCGCGGACGGTGTGCTGGAAAAACTGATGGCGCGCGGAAACCGGGTCGGCGATTTCCGCGATTGGGACAGAATCCGGGCGTGGGCGCGGGACATCGGCCGGCGGATTCATTCCCGCGTCCCGATCTGAGCGCCGCGCGAAACGCCCGGTTCCTCCGCTTTATCTTGATATGTCAGCGATGCGCGGTGTCCGCATGCGACTCTTGCCTCTCCGCCGCGCCGGGTGTAGACCAGGCCGGTGACCGAAAACGCAGCCGGGGGCAAGGAAAAACGCAAGCTCAGCGCCGATCAGCGGAATTCGTTCCTCGCCGCGTGGCTCGGCTGGAGCATGGACGCGTTCGACTATTTCCTGGTCGTGTTCGTGCTCGCGGACATCGCCAAGGACACATCGTTCGGGGCCACCGCCACCCAGTTGGCGTTCATCACCACCGCGACGCTCGTGATGCGCCCGGTCGGCGCGCTGCTGTTCGGGCTGTGGGCGGACCGGTCCGGACGGCGGGTCCCGCTGATGGTCGACGTCCTGCTGTACTCGGTGGCGGGCGTGCTGTGCGCGGTCGCGCCGAACTTCACCGTGCTGCTCGTCCTGCGGTTCGTCTACGGCATCGGCATGGGCGGCGAATGGGGGCTCGGCGCGGCGCTCGCGATGGAGAAGATCCCGGTGGAGCGGCGCGGGTTCTTCTCCGGGCTGCTGCAGGCCGGCTACTCCGCCGGATATCTGCTCGCCGCGTTGGCATATCTGTTGTTCCACACCGCGCTCGGCCTGGAGTGGCGGTGGATTTTCGTGCTGAGCATCTTCCCGGCGCTGATCAGCCTGCTGATCCGGGCGCGGGTCAAGGAATCCGAGGTGTGGGAGGCGGCGCAGGAGAAGATGCGCGTCACCCGGACGTCGGTCAAGGACGTCCTGCTCAACCCCAAGGTGCTGCGCCGGTTCGGGTACCTCGTGCTGCTGATGACCGCCTTCAACTGGATGTCTCACGGGACGCAGGACCTGTACCCCACGTTCCTGAAGGCGACCGACCACGGCGGCGCGGGGCTGAGCGCGGCGACCAGCACGTGGATCGCCGTGCTGTACAACGTCGGCGCGATCGTCGGCGGACTGGTCTTCGGCTCGCTGTCGGAACGCTTCGGCCGCCGGATGACGATCGTCGGCGCGGCGGTGCTCGGACTGCCGATCGTCCCGATCTTCGCCGTCGACCACGGGGCCGGGATGCTCGCGCTCGGCTCGTTCCTGATGCAGGTCATGGTGCAGGGCGCGTGGGGCGTCATCCCCGCGCACCTGACGGAAATGTCCCCGGACGCGATCCGCGGCTTCTTCCCCGGCGTGACATATCAACTCGGCAACCTGCTGGCCGCGCTGAACCTGCCGATCCAGCAAAGCATCGCCCAGTCGCAGGGCTACCCGGCCGCTCTCCTGTGGACGGTGATCCCGGTGCTCCTCGCGGTCGCCGTGCTGACCTCGCTGGGCAAGGAAGCGAAGTCCATCCGCTTCGGCGGGGAAGGCGCGACCACCGCGCCCGCCGGAACTTCCTGATCTTCCCCCTCCTGCCGGAGCGCCTTGCCGTCGAACAATCGCCGATATATCGTGTGCATATCGGCGATTGTTCGACGACGAAGGAGGAGCACATGACGAGGACCGCAGGCGGAGGACATCTCTTCCGGGGCTTCGGCGGACCGGAACGTTTCGGTGGACCCGGAGTGCCGTTCGGATTCGGCCGCCCCGGGCAGGTTCGCCCTGGTGACGGGGGGCGTGGCGGGCGGGGCGAGGGGAGGGAGCGACATCCGGGCGGACCGGGGGAAGGACACGGGTGGCCCGGGCCCGGCGAGGAGCGGGACCGGCCGGGGCAATTCGGTGGGCTGGGGGCTGAGTTCGGCTGGCCTGGGCATCCGGGCTGGCAGGTGGGTGAGCATCCCGGCTCGCTGGGTGTGGCGGGGGAGGGTCACGCGCACCCCGGCCATGCCGGTTTGCCGCGTGACCCGGTTGGGCACCACGGGCACCCCGGCCATCCGGGCGGGAACCCCGGCTACCCCGGTGGCGGGGAAGCGTGGGACGACACCGTCCTCCAAGCGCGCGGCGGCTTCCCTCCCGGACCTCCTGGGCCTCCCGGACCGCCTGGACCGCCGCATCGGCCGGGATTTCCCGGGTTTCCTGGCTTCCCCGGGTTTCCCGGCGGACCGGGCGGCCCCGGCGGGTTCTTCGGCGGTCCGCCCCACGGCGGGCACGGCGGGAGAGGGGGGCGAGGTCCGGCCCGTCCGGTGCGGCCGGCCGTTCTCGCTCTGCTCGCTGAGGAGCCGCGGCACGGGTATCAGTTGATGCAGGAGATCCGGCGTCGCACGAATGACGAGTGGCGGCCCAGTCCGGGGTCGATTTACCCGATTCTGCAGCAGCTCGAGGACGAAGGTCTCGTCCGCACGGCCGAGGAGGGCGGCCGGCGCGTCGCGCATCTCACCGAGGCTGGGCGGGAGCACGTCGCGGGGCGCGAGGAGGAGTTCGCCGCGCTGTGGGAGTCTTCGGCTCGCGACGAGGAACCCGGCGCGGACCGGTTCGCTGCGCTGTACCAGCAGATCGGCGAGCTGGCCGGGGCCGCGGCGCAGGTCGCGCACACCGGGAGCGAGGCGCAGTGCGCGGAGGCGCGCAAGATCCTCCGCGAAGCCCGCCGCCGGTTGTACGCGCTGCTCGCGGACGACGATTCCGACGAATGAAAACCCGCCGGTTGGCGAGTCCATTGTGGACTCGCCAACCGGCGGTCACCTCGGGGCACAACCGGAGGTGGTCTGGGCGCGCGTGTCGGTTGTTGGACGGCAGCGCGGTGCGGCGGGTCCAATGCGGCCATGCCATCGTTTGTCCACCTGCACGTCCATACCGAGTATTCGATGCTGGACGGTGCGGCGAAGATCGGTCCGTTGTTCGCGGAGGCTGCTCGGTTGGGGATGCCCGCGGTGGGGATGACCGATCACGGGAACATGTACGGCGGGGACGAGTTTTATCAGACGTCGAAGAAGCACGGGATCAAGCCGATCATCGGGATCGAGGCGTATGTGGCGCCGGAGTCGCGGTTTCACAAGAAGCCGGTGTTCTGGGGGCAGGCGTCGCAGCGGGGGTCGGACGAGTTCGGCGAGGGCGGCGACGTGTCGGGCGGCGGCGCGTATACGCACATGACGATGGTGGCGGGGAACGCGACGGGGTTGCGGAATCTGTTCAAGCTGTCGTCGCTGGCGTCGATTCAGGGGTATTACCGCAAGCCGCGGATGGATCGGGAGCTGATCGCGGAGAACGCGGAGGGGATCATCGCGACGACGGGGTGCCCGTCGGGCGAGGTGCAGACGCGGTTGCGGCTGGGGCAGCGGGAGGCGGCGATCCAGGCGGCCTCGGATTACAAGGACATTTTCGGCGCGGGGAATTTCTATCTGGAGCTGATGGACCACGGGTTGCCGATCGAGCGGTCGGTGAGGGAGGGGTTGCTGGAGATCGGGAGGCTGCTGGACCTGCCGCCGCTGGCGACGAACGATTCGCATTATGTGACGAAGGACCAGGCGGACACGCATTCGGCGTTGTTGTGCGTGCAGGCGGGGAAGACGCTGAACGATCCGACGCGGTTCAAGTTCGACGGGGACGGTTATTTCCTGAAGTCCGCGGAGGAGATGCGCGAGTACTGGGATAGGGAGGTCCCGGGGGCGGCGGACAACACGCTGCTGATCGCGGAGCGGGTGGAGTCGTATGAGGACGTGTACGCGCACAAGGACCGGATGCCGGTCTTCGACGTCCCCGAGGGCCACACCGAAGCCTCCTGGCTGCGCCATGAAGTGATGGCTGGGCTCGAGCACCGGCTGCCGGAGGGAGTGCCCGCCGAATATCGGGAGCGCGCCGAGTACGAGCTTGAAGTCATTGTGGACAAAGGGTTTCCCGGGTACTTCCTCATCACGGCTGACCTGATGACGCACGCCCGCGAGGCCGGGATTCGCGTGGGGCCGGGGCGTGGATCGGCGGCGGGCGCGCTCGTCGCGTACGCACTCCGCATCACCAATCTCGATCCGATCCGGCACGGTCTGCTGTTCGAACGCTTCCTCAATCCGGAACGAGTGTCCATGCCGGACATCGACATGGACTTCGACGACCGCCGCCGCGGCGAAATGATCCGGTATGCCACCGAGAAATACGGCTCCGACCGGATCGCCCAGGTCATCACCTTCGGCACCATCAAGACGAAAGCGGCGATCAAGGATTCCGCGCGAGTCCACTTTGGACAACCCGGCTACGCGATCGCGGACCGGATTTCCAAAGCATTGCCGCCGCCGGTGGCCGCCAAAGACATTCCGCTGTCCGGCATTGTCGACGCGAAGCACGAGCGTTACGCGGAAGCGGCCGAGGTGCGCATGCTGGTGGAGACCGACGAAGAGTGCAAGACGATCTTCGACACCGCCCGCGGCTTGGAGGGGTTGATTCGCAACGCGGGTGTGCACGCTTGCGCGGTGATCATGTCCAGCGAACCCTTGCTGAACGTGATTCCGTTGTGGCGAAGGGACGACGGCTCGATCGTCACCGGCTGGGACTACCCGTCGTGCGAGGCCATCGGCCTGCTGAAGATGGACTTCCTCGGCCTGCGCAACCTGACCGTCATCGGCGACGCGATCGACAACATCAAGGCCAACCGCGGCGAAGACATCGATCTCGACCGGCTGGCCACCGACGATCCGGAAACCTTCGCCCTGCTGGTCCGCGGCGACAGCCTCGGAGTGTTCCAATTGGACGGTGGCGCGATGCGGGACCTGTTGCGCCGCATGCGTCCCACGGGATTCGAGGACATCGTGGCCGTCAACGCGCTCTACCGGCCAGGCCCCATGGCGATGAACACGCACAACAACTACGCCGACCGCAAGAACAACCGGCAGGCCGTCGAACCGATCCATCCGGAACTGGAGGAACCGCTGCGCGAGATCCTCGCCGAAACGCACGGTCTGGTGGTGTACCAGGAACAGATCATGCAGATCGCGCAAAAGGTCGCGGGCTACTCGATGGGCCGAGCGGACGTGCTGCGCCGCGCGATGGGCAAGAAGAAAAAGGAAGTCCTGGAAAAGGAATTCGCGGGCTTCCGGGCCGGGATGCTCGGCAACGGCTTCTCCGCCGAGGCCGTGCAAGCGTTGTGGGACACGATCCTGCCGTTCGCGGGCTACGCCTTCAACAAATCGCACGCCGCCGGTTACGCGCTGGTCGGCTACTGGACCGCGTATCTGAAGGCGAACTACACCGCGGAGTACATGGCCGCGTTGCTCACGTCGGTGGGCGACAACAAGGACAAGTCGGCGATCTATCTGTCGGAGTGCCGCCGGCTGGGGATCAAGGTGCTGCCGCCGGACGTGAACGAGTCGGCTCTGCGGTTCGCGGCCGTCGGGAACGACATCCGGTTCGGCCTGGGTGCGGTGCGCAACGTGGGCGCGAACGTGGTGGAGTCGATCATCAAGACGCGCGAGGAGAAGGGCAAGTACTCCTCGTTCACTGATTTCCTGGACAAGTCGGAGCTGGTGGCCTGCAACAAGCGGGTGATCGAGTCGCTGATCAAGGCGGGCGCGTTCGATTCGATGGGGCACACGCGGCTGTCGATGATCCAGGTGCACGAGGACGCGGTGGAAGCCGTCGTCCCGCTCAAGCGCCAGGAAGCGATGGGCCAATTCGACCTCTTCGGCGGCGAAAACGAAGAACCGGCGTCCTCTCCGTTGGCGCACGTGAAATTCACCGCCGAAGAGTGGCCGCGCAAGCAGCTGCTCGCGCACGAACGGGACATGCTCGGCCTTTACGTTTCGGCGCATCCTTTGGACGGGGCCGAGGGCGTCCTCCGCAAATACGCACCGCGCCCGATCGCGGCGATCATCGACAACCCGCCGAAGGAAGGCGAACTCGTCGTCGCCGGATTGATCACCTCGCTGGAGCGGCGGGTGAACAAAAAAGGCGAACCGTGGGCGATCTGCACGATCGAGGATTTGGACGCGTCGCTGGAAGTGCTGTTCTTCGCCAAATCGTACGCGTTGTGCGCGGCGGATCTGGTCGAGGACAACGCGGTGCTGGTGAAGGGCCGGGTGAACTGGCGGGAGGACAAAATGTCGGTCTTCGGGGCGGATCTGGCGCCGCTGGACCTGACGGAACTCGGGGAAGCGCCGCTGGTGCTGCACACGCGGGCGGAGAAGGTGACGCTGCCGGTGGTGCTGGAACTCAAGCAGACTTTGCTGGCACACCAGGGAAACACGCCGGTGCACCTGCACGTGGGGGAGCGGCGTTACGCGCTCGACGGCTACTCGGTCAAGGTGACCCCGGCGCTGCTCGGCGAGGTGAAGACGATCCGGGGGATCACGGTGGGTTCGTGAGCGGCGATGCCGGGGAGAACCGCCGCTCACGACTCCCTTCGGCTGGGGCTCGTGAGCGCCTATGCCGGTTCTCCCCGGCGCCAGCGCTCACGAGCCCCTTCCCTCAGCGCTTCAGCCCGTGTTCGATCGCCTCGATGATCCGCGGCCGCAGCTGCGCCGTGCTGACGATCGCGTCCACCGACCCGACCTCGACCGCGCGCTGGATGCTGTGCACCCGGTCGAACTCCGACGCCACCTCGCCGAGCTTCTCCGACCGCACCGACGACGTGACCTCAGCCAGCTCGGCCGCGCACGCCGCCCGTTCCGCCCCGCTCAGCTCGCCGAGCCGTTTCTGCAGCTCAGCCACCCGCGGATCGTTCGCCGTCCGGGTCTTCACCTCGCCCGCGAACACCACCGCGGCCGCCGGCGCGCCGCCCAGCACCGAGGCGAACGAGCCCTCCAGCGCCAGCACCGTCATGTTCGGGTTCAGCGCCTTCGAGAACACCACGAACGCCCCGCCGTGGTAGCGCGAGATCACCGTGAACACGATCGGGCCCTCGAAGTTCACGATCGCGCGGCCGATCTCGGCCCCGTACTCCAGCTGGAGCTTCTTCATCGACTCCGGCGAGCCGTCGAAGCCGGACAGGTTCGCCAGCACCACCAGCGGACGGTTGCCGCTCGCCGCGTTGATCGCGCGCGCCGCCTTCTTCGACGACTTCGGGAACAGCGTGCCCGCGGTGAACGTGTCCGGGCCGTCGGTGGGCGGGAAGCCGCGGCGCGGCACCGAACGCGATTCGATGCCCAGCAGGCACACCGGGTGGCCGCCGATGTGCACGTCCTGCACCGCGGCGGTGTCCGCGTCCGCCATGCCCGCCCAGCGTTCCAGCACCGGGTGGTCCTGGTCCGACAGCGCGCGCATCACCGTGCGGATGTCGAACGGCTTCTTGCGGTCCGGGTTGTGCTCGGCGGAGAAGATCTGGCCCACCGTGGTGAAGTCGCTGCCGACGACGGCGTGCGGGTAGTCCGACACGTCGCGGGTCGCCGGGTCGGTCGTGACCGCCTTGCGCGGGCCCGTTTCGCCCGGCACGACGTAGGTGTGCGCGTAGTGCGCCATCAGCACGTCGCGCGCCCCGGCGAGGTTCGGCGCCCAGTACTGCGCCTGCCCGTTCGGGCCCATCACGCGGTCGTAGCCGCCGATGCCGAAGTTGTCCTCGGCCGACACGCCGCCGGAGAAGTCCAGCGACTGCTTGCCGGTGAGCACCATCGCCGAATCCGGCGTCATCACCAGGATGCCCTTGGTGTGCATGAGCATCGTGGCCTCGGCGTTCCAGTACGGCTGCGCGCCCACGGTGATCCCGGCGACCACGATGTTGATCTCGCCGCCGTCCTGGGTGAACTCCACGATCCGCTTCAGCGCGGCCGCGACCCAGTCCATGTTCTCGGTGCCGGACTCCATCGAGATCCGCGCGCCGGACGACAGCGCGAACCATTCGACCGGGACCCGCAGCTCCTGCGCCAGGTTCAGCGCCGCGATCACCCGCGTGCACTCCGGTTCGGCGAGCGCGCCGAGCGACTTCGTCGGGTCGCCCAGCAGCACCACGCGCTTGACGCCCTCGGGCACCAGGTCGGTCGGCGTGCTGACCACGCCGGCCACGAGCCCGGCCTTGTTCTGCCCGCGCGGCCGGTCGACCGGCACCAGCGCGCCGGTGTCGTCGAGGTCGTGCTCCACGAAGGACCCGCCGCCGGCCAGCAGGTCGGTCAGCTCGTACGGGTACACCGTGTCGCGGCGGGCCGCGCGCAGCACCTTCTGCCGGTAGTCGTCCAGCGGCTGCACCGGTTCGGTGCTCGGGGCCTCGACCGTGAGCCGCACGCCCGCGCCGACCTCGTTGCGGACGGTCACCGCGACGTCGGTCAGCTCGCCGGTTTCGGCGTTCCGCTGGCGGGCGAGGAACTGGATCTCCTCCAGGCCCGCGCCCGCGGTGGTCGGCAGCACGCGGCGGGCGAGCAGGTTCAGCTCGTCCATGGTCAGGTCGCTCGGCGGCCACACGTAGATGACGATCCGGTTGGTGTCGAACCGGTTCTTCGCCGGACGCCGCGCCTGCGCGTTGCGGACCGCGTCGAGGCACGCGGCGAGCGTGTCCTCGGCCGAGGGCAGCGACACGAGCCTGCCGTCCGCCTCGCGCAGCGGCGTGAGGTCGCGGACCTGCGCCATCGCGATCAGCCGCTCGTCGGCCGGGTTCGTCTTCGCGGTGCCGGTGAACAGGTAGACCTCTTCGTCCGCCGACGGCAGCCGGGTGAGGTCGAATTCCTGCAGCCGCTCCAGCTGCAGCCGCTCGGCGACGCGCGGGTGCAGGCCGCGGATCACCCGGTCCTCGGCGAACCCGGATTCGGTGCGGCGGAAGGTGAAGTGGTGGTGCATCACCGCGCCGCCGCCCCCGGCGACGGTGGTGACGACCCGGTCGACATCGGCCGGAAGCGGTTGCGCCGCCACGATTTCGCCCAGCTTCGCGGCCATCGCGTCGCTGTCCGGCTGGTCCGTCCACTTGAGATAGACGTCCGCGGCGACCGGCGCCCCGGCGCCGGCGGACAGTTCGGCGACCGCGCGCATCGCGTCCGGCAGCTGCGGGAAGTCGACCGCGGTGGTGACCACGCGCGCCGGTTCGGGGTGCTCCGCGGTGACGAACGAGCAGCCCGCGACCTCGCGCACGCGCACGTCGGTGAGCGCCTTGTTGCCGTAGTAGCGCCGGGTCAGCACCTCGAGCATCGGGGCCGGGTCCGCGCCCGGCCGCCCGATCCGCTGGCCGAGCAGCCGCACCAGCGGCTCGTTGCTCGACACCATGCCGGAGATCCGCTCGGCGCGGTCGGGCGCGTCCGGGTTGCGGTCGAGATAGCGCAGGTGGCCGCGGATCTCGGCGTACACCTCGGCGCGGGCCCGGCGCAGCATCGGCTGCGCGAACCAGCGGAACACCACGCCGCGGGCGAGGTCGCTGACCGCCGGGAACCGCAGCTGCGTGGCGGCGACCAGGTGCTCCAGCGCAAGCCCGGCCGCCTCGCGCAGCTCGGCCGAGGGCGGGGCCTCGGCGAGCCACTGCCGCAGCAGCGCGGACACGATCGCGCTGTCGCTCGAAGCCCGTTGCTGGGCAAGGAAAATCCGGAAGACCGCCTCTTCCAGCTCCGGCGTGCGCTCGAGGTCGCCGACGCCGTAGTGGCCGAGCACGCGGCGCAGCCGGCCCTGGAATTTCTCCGGCAGCCCGGCCCGCTCGACGTCGAGGCTCTGCAGATAGGTGTGGAAGTACTCGCGGGCGCTGTGCACCGGGCTCGACGCGCTGAGGTCGTCGTCGGCGGGCTTGTTGCGGCTCAGCTCGGACAGGTCGGCGAACACGTCCAGCAGTTCGAGCTCGCCCTCCAGCGGACGCGCCGGCAGCTGCGCGCGCGCCGCCAGGTAGCCGCTGAGCACGCGGCCCTGGTCGTGCGGGTCGACGTCGAACCCGAGCAGCAGGCTGCGCAGATCCTGCCTGCCGCGCTCGACCCGGTCGGCCGCGCTCGTGCCGTCCTGCTCGGCGGGCAGATCGATTTCGGCGGTCTCGGTCTGCGCGGCGGCCTCGTCCTCGGAACCGTCGGCCAGCGGTTCGAGCCGCAGCAGCGGCGCCCCGGTCTCCACCTGGCTGCCGATCGACACCGGAAGTTCCTTGACCCGGGCCCGGAACGGCGCGCGCAGCACCGTCTCCATCTTCATGCTTTCCAGCACGAGCACCGGCGCGCCGGATTCGACCTCGTCGTCCACCGCGACCGGCGTGGCGACCACCAGCGCGGGCGCGGGGGAGCGGACGACGCCGCCCTCGTCGCGGCTGATCCGGTGCGTGACGCCGTCGACCTCGACCAGGTGGATCGGCCCGTGCGTGCCGGTGACGAGCCGGAACCGCGTGCCGTTGACGGTGATCTGGCCGCTGTACTCGTCGAACCGCTCCAGCTCGACGTCGGCCTGGTGCACGTCGCCGCCGCCGCTGACGCCGACCCGGAACCGCTTCGGGCCGGTGCGCGCGACCGTGACGCGGTAGGACGCGCCGCGCAGTTTCAGGTCCAGCGGCCGGATTTCGTGGCGCACCTGCGGACGGCCGCCGAACGCGGTGGACAGCAGGCGCTGCCGGCCGACCTCCTCGTCGTCCTCGTAGGCCTCGATCGCCGCCGCGGCGAGCGCGACCGCGGAATGCCGCGTGGTGACGAGCCGGCCTTCGGCGCGGACGCGGTCGATCCAGCCGGTGTCCGCGCTGGCGTCGATCACCTCGGGCTGGTCGAGCAGGTCGAGCACGAAGCTCTTGTTGGTGGCTCCGCCCTCGATGAGCACGGACGTCTCGGCCATCGCCCGGCGCAGCCGCGCGAGCGCCTGGTCGCGGTCGCGGCCGTAGGCGATGATCTTGGCGATCATCGAGTCGAAGTCGGCGGGGATGGTGTCGCCCTCGCTGACGCCGGTGTCGACCCGGATGCCCGGGCCGGCGGGCAGCAGCAGCCGCGCGATGCGGCCCGGGGACGGCGCGAAGTCGCGGTCCGGGTCCTCGGCGTTGAGCCGCGCTTCGACGGCGTGCCCGGACTCTTCCGGCTGGGTGCCTTCGAGCTTGCCGCCGGACGCGACGTGCAGCTGCAGCCGGACCAGGTCGGTGCCGGTGGTGATCTCGGTGATCGGGTGCTCCACCTGGAGCCGGGTGTTGACCTCGAGGAAGGCGAACATCCGGTCGCCGGGGTGGTAGAGGAATTCGACGGTGCACGCGCCGCGGTAGCCGACCGCGACCGCGAGCCGTTCGGCCGACGCCTTCAGCTCGGCGGTCTGGTCCGCGCCGAGCACCGGCGAGGCGGACTCCTCGATGATCTTCTGGTTGCGCCGCTGCACCGAGCAGTCGCGGACGCCGAGCGCCCACGCGGTCTCGCCGTCGGAGATCACCTGGACCTCGACGTGCCGCGCGCCGGTGACCAGCCGCTCCAGGAACACGACGCCGCTGCCGAACGCGCGCAGCGCCTCCTGGCTGGTGCGCTCGTACGCCTCGGTGAGGTCGTCCGCCGATTCCACCTTGCGGATGCCGCGCCCGCCGCCGCCCGCGGTGGCCTTGAGCATCAGCGGGTAGCCGATCTTGTCGCCCGCCGCCAGCGCCTCCTCGAGCGTCGCGACCTCGCCGCCGCTCCACGGGGCGACCGGGACGCCGACCTCCTCGGCGATCAGCTTCGCGCCGATCTTGTCGCCGAGCTTGCGCATCGCGTCCGCGCTCGGGCCGACGAAGGCGACGCCGATCTTCTCGCACAGTTCGGCGAAGGCCGGGTCCTCGGCGACGAAGCCCCAGCCGACCCACGCCGCGTCGGCCTTGGTCTCGACCAGGGCCTTCTCCAGTTTGGCGAGGTCGAGGTAGGGCCGCGCGGAGGCGGGGCCGAGCGAATAGGCGACGTCGGCTTCGCGGACGAAAGTCGCGGTGGCGTCCGCGTCCGTGTAGAGCGCGACCGTCTCGATCCGTCGCCCGGTCTCGGCGGACAAGTCCCGGACGGCGTGGATCAACCGCATCGCGGCCTCTCCGCGGTTGACGATGGCGACGCGATTGAACACGGACAAAGCCTCCCAGTGAACCGACTGCACCCACGCACAGCAGGCGACGCCGGACCCGCCGGAACGTCGCCTGTCTTCGTCGTACACATTGCTCCCTTACCGCCGGGTACACCAATGTCGCGGATGGCGCATGCCGCGCCTGCCGGTTTGTAGGAACCCGCCAAAAACGGCTCGTGTCACGTCGTCCGGGCCTCGTTTCTCGCGAGGTATGCCACAAATCACGCCCGGTCGGCGGCGGCTGGACGGCCGGCCGTTCCCAGGGGGTCGGACAGGGGTCACCCGCAGTTCAGGCGGCGGTGCGGAGGGCGCCCGGACGAACCGGAGCTGAGGCTCCCCTGAGGTGGGAAATTGTGACCCTTGACACTCCTCGCGGGGCCCCCTACGGTCCGAGTAATCGATTTCTCGACGCGGGGCGGGCCGAGAGGGCGGGGCATGGGCGACGGTGGCGTCGCGCTGGTCGAGCTGGCCGGCGTCAGCAAGACCTACGGCGGGGTGCGTGCCCTGGGCGCGGTGGATTTCACCGCGGCGAAGGGGGAGGTGCACGCGCTGCTCGGCGAGAACGGGGCAGGCAAGTCCACGCTGCTGAAGATCTTGTCGGGGGAAATCGCCGCGGGGGGAGGGGCGATCCGGATCGCGGGGGAGGCGGTCCGGTTCGCCCGCCCGGCCGACGCGCGCCGCGCCGGGGTCGCGATGATCCACCAGGAACTGGACCTCGTTCCCGCGCTTTCGGTGGCGGAGAACGTCTTCCTCGGCCGCGAACCGCACACCCGGGCCGGCACGGTCGACCGGCGGCGGATGGTCGCGGCCACGCGCGAGGTGCTGGAGCGGTCCGGCGTCGGCCTCGACCCGCGCACGCCGGTCGAACGGCTGCGCACCGGCGAACAACAGCTCGTCACCATCGCGAAAGCCCTGTCGCTGGACGCGCGGATCCTGCTGATGGACGAACCCACGTCGGCGCTGTCGCCGCGCGAGGTCGAGCGGCTGTTCACGGTCATCGACCAGCTGCGCGCCGACGGGGCCGCGATCGTCTACGTGTCGCACCGGATGGACGAGATCGGCCGGGTCGCGGACCGGGCGACAGTGCTGCGCAACGGCGAGGTCGTCGCGGAGTTCAGCGCGGCGGAGCTGACCGCGGAACGGGCGGCGGAGGCGATGGCCGGCCGTCCGGTGCACCTGATGTTCCGCGCGGACAGCGTGTCTTCGCCGGATCAGGACGAGGTGCTTCGCGTCGAAGATCTCGTGGTGCGGCCGCGTGCCGGGCGGCGGGAGCCGGACGGGATCAGTCTCACCGTGCGGGCGGGCGAGATCGTCGGGGTTGCCGGATTGCTCGGCGCGGGGCGGACCGAGTTGCTGGAGACGCTGTACGGCGCGTCCGGCGGCAAGGTTCTCCGGGGAAGGATTTTCCTGCGGGGCAAGGAGTTCCGGCCGCGGTCGCCGCGCGCGTCGCTGCGGGCGGGGATGGCGTTCGTGCCCGAGGACCGGCGGATCGCGGGGCTGGCGCTGGAGCATTCCGTCGTGGCGAACACCGTGCTGTCCATTGTGGACCGGCTGGCCCGGTTCGGGATCGTTCCCGGACGGCGCGAGCGGGCGGTGGCCGGGAAAGAAGCGGGGCGGCTCGGGGTGAAACTCGGGTCGCTCGCCGATCCGGTGGGTTCGCTGTCCGGCGGGAACCAGCAGAAAGTGGTGCTGGGCCGGGCTTTGCTCACCGAACCGGCGTTGCTGCTGCTGGACGAGCCGACGCGCGGCGTGGACGTCGGGGCGAAGGCGGAGATCTACCGGCTGCTCGGCGAGGCCGCGCGCGGCGGCGTCGGGGTGGTGCTGGCGTCGTCGGAACCGGCGGAGCTGGTCGGCGTGTGCGATCGCGTGGTTGTGCTGCGCGGCGGGCGCAGCGTGCACGAGCTGGACACCGCCCGCGCCGGCGAGGCGGAACTGCTCGCCGCGTCGATGGGAGACGTCCGGTGACCGGGCGCGCCGTGCTGGCCGCGGTGTTCCGGTTCCAGAGCGTCTTCGGGCTCGTGCTGGTGTTCGCCGCCGCGATCGTCTTTTCCCCGCACCGCGACGGGGAGCTGGTGTTTCTGGGCAGCGGCAACCTGTTCAACGTCGTCCGCGCGATCTCCGAGATCGGCATCATCGCGGTCGGCATGACGCTGGTGATCCTGGTCGGCGGCATCGACCTGTCGGTGGGCTCGGTGATGGGGCTGGCCAGCGTCGGCGTCGCGCTGCTGCTCACCAGCGGCGGCTGGGGCCTCGTGCCGGGCTTGCTGGCGATCCTCGCGCTCGGCTTCGGTTTCGGCCTGGTGCAAGGGATCGCGAGCGCGCGGTTCCGGATCCAGTCGTTCATCGTGACGCTCGCCGGGATGCAGATCGCCCGCGGCATCGCGCGCATGTGGTCCGGCGGCGAAGGCGTTTCGATCGCCTACGGCACCGGTCCCGGCCAGGCTCCGGTGCCGTTCTCGCTGCTGGGCGAGCGGACGTTCGGCGGCGTGGTGCCGATCCCGGCGCTGTTCTTCGTGGTCGTCGCCGCTCTGGCGGTGCTCGTGCTGCGGGCGAGCGCGTTCTCTCGGCACGTGTACGCGATCGGCGGCAACGAGAAGGCCGCGGTGCTGTCCGGAGTGCCGGTGATCCGGGTGAAAGTGCTGGTCTTCGGCCTGTGCGGGCTGCTCGCCGCGCTGGCCGGGATCGTCCACGCGGGACAGTACAACTTCGGCGGGCCCAACGACGGCACCGGCTACGAGCTGAACGCCATCGCGGCGGTCGTGATCGGCGGGACCAGCCTGTCCGGCGGGCGCGGGTCGGTGTCCGGCACCGTCGCGGGCGCCCTGCTGGTCGGCGTGCTCGACAACATCCTCCAGCTCAACGACATCGATGCGAACGTCCAGCTGATCGTGGTCGGCGTGGTGATCGTGCTGGCCGCGGGCCTGCAGCGGCTGCGCCCGGCCACGGTCTAGACGTTCGGGGAAAGAGGCGCAATGTCCGGCATCCTCCGCGGCGGAGCGGTCCTGGCGGGGCTGGCCCTCGTCGCCGCTTGCGGCACCACGCACGAGAACGCGCCGGGCGCGTCGTCCGGGACCGCGCCGGCCGCGAAACAGTGCCGCGGCCCGAGCGGGAAATACAAAATCGGGATGAGCCAGGCGAATCTCGCCGAACCGTATCGGGTCCGGATGGACGACGACATCCGCAAAGCGGCGGCCGGGGTGCCGCAATTCAGCGTCAGTTACGCGGATGCCGCGCAGGACAATGCGAAACAGGTCGAGCAGGTCAACACCTTTCTCACTCAGGGAATCGACCTGCTGATCATCAGCCCGAACGAGGCGACGCCGCTGACCGGGGTGGTGAAGAAGGCCTACGACCAGGGGATTCCGGTGCTCGTGCTGGACCGGAAGGTCGACGGCGACGGGTACACGTCGTTCATCGGTGCGGACAATGTGGACATCGGCCGGCAGGCGGGGAAGTTCTTCGCCGAGAAACTGCTGCCGCACGGCGGGAAAGTCGTCGAGCTGAAGGGGCTCGCCGGGTCGACGCCCGCCAAGGAACGCAGCGACGGATTCAACCAGGGCATCACCGACCGGAATATCACCGTGGTGGGCAGCGCGGACGCGGATTGGTTGCGGGACAAGGGGCAGCAGCAGGCGGACGCGTTGCTGAAGGCGCATCCGGACGCGCAGGCGATGTTCTCCGAAAACGACCCGATGGCCGAGGGCGCGCGCATCGCCGCGCAGAACGCGGGCCGCGCGGACCTGCCGATCGTCGGCATCGACGGCCTGCCGGTGCCCGAGGGCGGCATCAAGGCGGTGGAGGCCGGCCGGCTGTCCGCGACGTTCATTTACCCCACCGGCGGCAAGGAAGCCGTTGCGGCGGCGAAGAAACTGCTCGTCGACTGCCAGCCCGTGGCGAAGACGCAGACCCTGCCCACCCGCCTGGTGACGCGCGACAACGCGGCCCAGGTCTACGCCGAACTGAACCGGAGCTGACCCCCTATGGCGCGCATCGGCCTCCTCGCCGTCTCCGACGGACGCGACCACGTGCACCGGCGGAACACCGGTTTCATCCGGGCCAAAGCGGACGAGTTCGCCGCCGCGCTGACCGCGGCGGGCCACGACGTGGTCACCGGAGGACTGGTCGCCACGAACACGACCGCGACCGCGGCCGCGCGCTCGGTCGCGGCGAGTTCGGTGGACGTGACGGTGTTTTATTACGCGGTGTGGGCCTTTCCGCACTTCACCATGCTGGCCGCGGACGCGACGCCGGGCCCGCTGCTGCTGGTCGCGAGCACCGACCCGACCGAGCCCGGCCTGGTCGGAATGCTCGCCGCCGGGGGCGCGCTCGACCAGATCGGCCGCGCGCACACCCGCCTGTGGGGCGCCCCGTCCGACGCCGGGCTGATCGCGGAAGTCGGCGCCCACGCGAGCGCCGCCGCCGCGGTCGGCGCCCTGCGCGGTTCGACCTTCGGCCGCTTCGGCGGGCGGCCGATGGGGATGAACACCGCGGTGGCCAATACCGATCAGTGGATGCGCCAATTCGGGGTGGACGTCGAGGAAATCGACCAGTACGAACTCGTCCGCCGCGCCGAATCCGGCGGTGCGGCCGAGGCGGTCAGCGGCCGGAAATGGCTGGAAGAGCAGGCGACTGTGCATTATGATGGGGATCGGCTCACGCCGGAGTTATTGGAACGCCAACTGCGTCTTTACCTTGCCGTGCGCGATGTCGCCGCCGAACGCCACCTGGATTTCTCCGGGATCAAAGCACAACCGGAACTGACCGAACACTTCGCGACCGCCGATGTCGCCGAAGCGCTGCTCAACGATCCTTACGACTGGAACGGCCCGAAGGCAGTGCACGTCACCGCCACCGAAGCAGACATGGACGGCGCGCTGACCATGCAGCTGATGCACCGGATCACCGGGACGCCAGTGCTGTTCGCGGACGTCCGGCACTACCACCCGGACCGGGATGTGTGGGACCTGTGCAACTCCGGCCAGCACGCGACGTGGTTCGCCGCGCGGAGCGAGGATCCGGCGGAGAACCTGTCCCGCGTGCACCTGTACCCGGAGGTGTTTTTCTTCCCCGCGGGCGGCGCTTCGGTGCAGCACATCGCCGCCCCCGGCCGGATGACCCTGGCACGGCTGAGCCGCTGGGACGGGGAATACCGGCTGCAGATGGTGCTGGGGGAGTTCGAGAACTACGACGAGCGAACCACGAAGGACCTGGTGTCGCGGTCGACGCCGGAGTGGCCGCATGCCTTCGCACGCCTGGAGGTGGCCGCGGAGACGTTCCTGTCGCACTTCGGAGCGAACCACATCCACGCGGTGCCCGGGGACCGACGAAGGGAGCTGCGAGCGGCGGCTGGGCTGATGGGGGTGCGAGTGGAGGAGTGGAGCCGCTGATCGGGCGGGGTGGAATAGGCCAGTCGTTCGTAGGCCAACCATCGCTCCCCGCCGACCCCCGCACGCTTCGCCTGGCAACCGTGCCCGACGCAGTGCGGGACCGGTCACTCATCCGCGCCGCGCCAGCACGCCAGCCGCAAACTCCACGCATCGCTCCCAGCCGAATCCATGGCTGCTTCAGCGCGGCTGGCGCCCCCCGCGCCCGCGCAGTGCGGGTGCGGTCGCTCGTCGGGGCTGTTTCGGTGCGCCGGTGGCGAATCTCGCGTGTTGCTCCCGGTCGCTTGGACGCGGTTGGCACCCCCGCGCTCGCACAGTGCGGGTCCGGTCGCTCGTCCGGGCCGTTTCAGTGCGCCAGTCGCAAACCTCGCGCACGTGGCTGGCGACCACCCGGCGCCACGCAGCGCGGGTCCGGTCGCTCGTCCGGGCCGTTCCAGCGCGCCAGTCGCAAACCTCGCGGATCGCTCCCATTCGCTTGCACGCGGCTGGCACACCCGCGCCCGCGCAGTGCGGGTCCGGTCGCTCGTCCGGGCCGTTCCAGCACGCCAGCCACAAACTCCGCATATCACTCCCAGCCAAATCCATGGCTGCTTCCGCGCGCCTGGCAACCACCCACGCCCAAGCAAGCCGGAATCGCGACGCCGCAGCATCGGGCACCCGGTCATTCACCTCCGCCACTCCGGCCCGCTAGGCAGCGCGCCCCCACCACTTCCTCGCGACCGCACCGCTTCAATGGGCCCACATACCGGCAGGCTCCCTGCTGCCAACACCATCGCGGTTCTGCTCTGGAGCGGGCGCGGTGAAGCGACGTTGGGTTGGGGCGAGGCACGGCGTTCTGTTGCTGCCGTGCTGAAGCGGCGCGTGCGACCGCCCGAATCCCCGCCCCTGAGCCGCCCGGGCACGGCCGGGGACCGGTCCCACCTCTGCTGGATAACTTCGCCGCATGGGTGAACAGCCGTCGGGCAGGGCGGGCATTACCGCGTTCGTGCTCGGCATCGTCAGCTGGCTTTTGTTCCTCGGGACCTATCCCGCAGGCGGGACGAGTTTCGGCGACGCCGTCTACTACGAGCCGGTCACCGTGCTGGGGCCGTTGGTGCTGCCTGTCGTCGCGATCGTTTTCGGCCACGTCGGCGTGCGCCGAGCCGTTTCCAAGGGGCGCGGTCTCGCGGCGGCCGCGCTGGTGCTCGGGTATCTCGCGTTCGCCTTCGGGGCCGCGCGGTTCGTCGGGCTGGCCGCGGCGAGCTGAACCACCTGCCGATCGAGCCGTTATTCCGGCTTGAAACGATTTGCCGGACATCGGGCCGAAATAGTCCGGCGGCGGGAAATCGTCCGCTCCGCCGCCCTCGGGGACCGCTGGGTCCCCGATCGTGTCTCGTCGTTTTCGCAGGTCGAAGCTGTCCTGGGCCGGATGGGGGAGCGAGGGGAGGGTTGCCCCTTCCTGCTGTCAATGCTGCCCTTGCGTAGCCAACTGAGACGTAGATCTCCACCGTTGGAGTGAAATCTGCTCGGTCGGGCAGCTTAGGCTCTTACGGCGCGTTACTTATTGAGAAACATTCACTTCGGTCCGGACAGGTTCGCGACCGGATAACGAAGGAGGCGCCGTCGTGGAAACCGAACCGCAGGTCGTCCGCGCGACGATCATCTTCGGGCTGCGCACGTTCGGGTCCGTCCCGCTGCCGGTGCGCGCCGATGTGGAATACGACCCGGCGGATCCGTTCGCGGTGTCGGTCGGCTACCACGCCGGCGGGGGTGTCGTGCGCTGGCTGTTCGGCCGCGACCTGCTCGCCGACGGCCTGCTCGCCCCGGCGGGCGACGGCGACGTCCGGGTCCGCCCCGCCGCCGACGACAGCCGCGTGCTGGTGGAGCTGAACGCCCCCGACGGTTCCGCGGTGCTCGAGGCGGCGGCGAGCGAACTCGCCGACTTCCTCGACCGCACCTACGACGAGGTCCCGGTCGGCTCCGAAGACCGTTGCTTCGACTTCGACGAGGACTCGCGAAGCTCGCCCTGCGCGACTGACAGTCCACAGTGGACGCCCGGCCCGCGCCGGGCAGGCTCCCGGGCAGGCGACCTGCTTCGGGAGCGGGCGGGGCTTGGTCGCGGAGTGCTTCCGTCGGCCAGTTGAAGCAAGGCGGGCTCGTGCCGCGAGGGGTCGAGAGTCGCGGTGCAGGGGCCGGTCGGGCCACAGCGTGCTCCCGTCGGCCAGTTGAAGCTAGGTGGGCTCGCGCTGCGGGAACCGGCAGCAGTGGCGCGCATGCCGGTGGGGTCACAGCGTGCTCCCGTCGGCCCGCCAAAGCCACGCAGACTCGCGCTGCGAGAACCGACAGCAGTGGCGCGCACGCCGCTTGGGTCGCGGAGCGCTCGTGTCGGCCAGTTGAAGCAAGGCGGCCTCTTGCGGCGAGACTTGGCAGCCGCAGTGCGAACACCCGCCGGAGTGTTCCTCTCGGCCAGCTGAAGCCAGGCGCTCCGTCCTGCGAGGATCAGCGCAACCCCGTGCCAGGCCCGCAGAGCGCTCCCGTAAGCGAGAACCGGCAGCAGCGGCACCAACGCGGCCCCAGCCAGGCATCCCCCACCCAGGTGCCCGCGCATGAACGCCCGATGAACAAACCCTCACCGCCCCGGCGAAAACCGGCAACCCGCCAACAACGCGCCGACCAGCCTCCGCCCGCAGCGCAACCCGGTACCGCACTGCCGGAGCAGGCTCTCCGATCAGGGCAGGTTCCGCTGCCGCGCGAGTGAACCCGTGGTCACCCGGGTTGACCGCACTGGCAGAGCGCGTACCGTCGCCTGTGTTGGCTGTTGTCCGGAACATACTGCGGTCAGCGCCCCAAGCAGGTCTCTGCGAAAGGAGCGCAAACCCATGACTCTCCACCTTCCCGGCGTCACCGCGCCGGAGGAATTGACCGTCCGTTCGGCTAGGCGGGCGGACGCGATCCACCTCGCCCTAGCCGGCGACCTCGACGCGGCTACCGTGCATCTCTTCGAAGCCGCCGTCGCGTCGTTGGCCGGGCCGGTGGTCGTCGATCTGTCCGGTGTCGCGTTTCTGAGTTGCGCGGGGGTGCGCGCCTTGCTCGACGCGCACGAACGGATTCCAGGCTTCACTGTCGTGCCGGGGAAAGCGCACGCGGTCCGGCGGTGTCTCGCGGTGACCGGCGCGGACGAGATCCTGCGCGACGCGGTCGCTGCCTGATCGAGGGAGTTTCACCGCCGCCGGGCACGGGTAGGCCGCCGACATGACGATCGAGACGAACCGCGTTCCGCAGCTCGAACTCAACAACGGCGTCCGGATTCCGCAGTTCGGCCTGGGCGTCTTCCAGATCCCGCCGGAGGAAACGGCTTCGGCGGTGCGCGAAGCGCTGGAGGCCGGATACCGGCACCTCGACACCGCGCAGATGTACCGCAACGAAGAAGGCGTCGGGGCGGGCATCCGCGAATCCGGCGTACCTCGCGAAGAAATCTTCGTCACCACAAAACTGGCGAACGACGCACAGGGCCACGACAACGCGATCAACGCGATGGAGGGCAGCCTGCAACGGCTCGGCCTGGACTATGTCGACCTCTACCTGATCCACTGGCCGCTGCCGAAACAGGACAGGTACGTCGCCACCTGGCACGGCTTCGAGGAGCTGCTGCGCGCCGGGAAGGCCCGCGCGATCGGGGTGTCCAATTTCCAGGTCGCGCACCTCGAACGGCTGGCCGCGGAGTCGGCGACGGTGCCCGCGGTCAACCAGATCGAACTGCATCCCGCGCTGCAGCAGCCGGAACTGCGTTCCTACCACGAGGCGCACGGCATCGTGACCGAGGCGTGGAGCCCGCTCGCCCAAGGCGAGGTGCTCGAGGACCCGCTGCTGGCCGAGCTGGCCGAGAAACACGGCAAAACACCCGCCCAGATCGTGCTGCGCTGGCACATCCAGCTCGGCAACGTGGTGTTCCCGAAGTCGTCGTCGCCGAAGCGGATGCGGGAGAACATCGACATCTTCGACTTCTCCCTCAGCGACGGCGACCTCGACGTCCTCAGCGGCCTGGACGAGGGCCGCCGCACCGGTTTCGACCCGGACACCTTCGAAGGCTGAACCGGATCGGCCCGTCGCCCGTTGTCTCCTGTCAGGAGGGAGGCAGCGTGCGACTGTCCTGTTTCGTAGTGCCCGGCGACATCGACGACCGCAGCGTGCCCAGCGGCGGCAACACCTACGACCGCCGGATGGCCGAGCAGCTGCCGGCGCGGCTGCGGCCGGTCGACGGGGCCTGGCCGGATCCTGGGCAGGCCGCGGAAAAGCAGCTGGACCAGGTCCTCGCCGAGGTTCCCGACCGGGCGAAGGTGCTGCTCGACGGCCTGGTCGCCTGCGGAGTGCCGGACGTCCTCGCCCGGCACGCGGACCGGCTCGACCTGGCTGTCCTGGTGCATCTGCCGCTCGCCGACGAAACCGGCCTCGACCCGCGGCGCGCGGCTGACCTCGACGCCCGCGAACGGAAGACGCTCCACCTGGCGCGCCAGGTCATTGTCACCAGCCCCGCCGCCGCCCACGCCGTCGAGCGGCGCCACGGCCTCGCCACCGTCCACATCGCACCGCCGGGGACCGATCCGGCGCCGCGCGCGAACGGGACGGACGGGGTGTCCCAGCTGATCTGCGTCGCCGCGTTGACCCCGCGCAAGGGCCAGGGCCTTCTGCTCGAAGCACTGTCTGAAGTGGACGGACTCCGCGCGGACCTCGTCGGCTCACGCACCCGAAACCCGGCCTACGCCAACAGCTTGCGCCATCCCCGGGCCCGCTTCACCGGTCCGCTCGCCGGGTCGGAGCTGGAAGCCGCCTACGACCGAGCCGACCTGCTGGTCCTGCCTTCGCTTGCCGAGACGTACGGCATGGTCGTCACGGAGGCGCTCGCCCGCGGCATTCCGGTGCTCGCCTCGGAAGTCGGCGGCGTGCCCGACGCCCTCGGCCGTGCCCCGGACGGCGAACAACCCGGCCTCCTCGTCCCGCCCGGCGACAGTGCGGCGCTCGCCGAAGCGCTCCGAAGCTGGCGCGACGACCCTGACCTGCGGAAACGACTCCGTACCGCAGCTGCCGCACGAGCGCGCACCCTGGAGGGATGGGCTGCCGCGGCGACCCGGTTGCGCGGAATCTTGGCGGTGGGCTGATGCGGTGGCTGCGTTTGCTGGCCGGGGCCGCGCTCCTCGCCGCGCTGTGGTGGCGGCTCGGCACCGGGGCGTTCGCCGGCGGTCTGCGCGCACTGGGCCCGGGGCCGATCGCGACAGCCCTGGTCATCGGGGTGGTGACCACCCTCGCGAGCGCCGCGCGCTGGCGGCTGGTCGCGGCGCGGCTCGGCCTGCCCCTGCCGTTCCGGGAAGCCGTCGGCGACTACTACGGCGCGCAGTTTCTCAACGGCATCCTCCCGGCTGGCGTGCTCGGCGACGTCCACCGCGCGGTGCAGCACGGCCGACGCTCCGGCGACGTCGGCCGCGGTATCCGGGCGGTCGTGCTCGAACGCGCCGCCGGGCAAACCGTGGTCGTGATCGCCGGGCTGGCGGTCGTGGTTTTCCGGCCGGAGCTGTTGCCCCGGCAGGTGCTGATCTGCCTGGGGGTCGTGCTCGTGGCCCTCTTAGCCGTCGCAGTGGCGATCCGGCAACGGCTGCGCCGGGTCTGGGCAGCCGACCTCCGGACCGGCGTGCTCGAAGCGTGGCCCGGCGTCACCGGCTGGTCCGTGGTCGCGGCGGCGGGCCATCTGACGCTGTTCGCGGTCGCCGCCCGGGCCGCCGGTGCGACCGCGCCGTTGAGCGTCCTGCTGCCACTGCTGGTGCTCGCGTTGCTGGCGATGGGGATGCCGCTGAACGTCGGCGGATTCGGCCCGCGCGAGGGCGCCGCGGCGGTGTCGTTCGCCGCCGCCGGGCTGGGCGCGGAGCAGGGCGTGACGGTCGCGGTCGGCTACGGCGTGCTCGGCCTGGTCTCGACGCTGCCCGGCGGGGCGGTTCTCGCGCTCCGCCGGATGATCCGGCGGCCGGACCCGCAGGCCCGGCCGGTATCGTCCGGCCGGTGGCGGCGGCTTTCCGGAGGATTCGGCGACGGTGGTGCGCGGCGCTGGCCGTCGTCGGAGTTCTGGCCGCGCCGGCCTGCGCGGCTTCGGACGCGGCGATCAGCCGGGCAGGCGACGTCGTGCACACCGCAGCCGGCGTCGTCCGCGGCAGTGTCGCTCCCGGACACCGGCTCTTCCAGGGCATCCCGTACGCGGCCGCGCCTGTCCGCGAGCGGCGCTGGCAGCCGCCCGCCCCGGTCGAGCCCTGGGCGGGCGAGCGGGACGCCACGAAACCAGGGCCCCGCTGCCCGCAGGCCGCCGACGGAGCCCTGACCAGCGAAGACTGCCTTTACCTGAACGTCTGGACCCCGCCGGCCGGCGAGCGCGCGCGGCCGGTTCTGGTGTGGCTGCACGGCGGCGCGTTCCTCAGCGGCGGCGGCGACCGCTACGGCGCCGCGCGGCTCGTCGAACGCGGCGACGTGCTGGTCGTGACGCTCAACTACCGGCTCGGCGCGCTCGGCTTCCTCGCCGACCCGGCGCTGGGCCCGGAACCGGGCAACTACGGCTTTCTCGACCAGCAGCAGGCCCTGCGCTGGGTGCGCGACAACATCGAATCCTTCGGCGGCGACCCGAACCAGGTGACGATCGCGGGGGAGTCCGCGGGCGGGATGTCGGTGTGCGACCACCTGGTCGCGCCCGGCTCGCGCGGGCTGTTCCGGGCCGCGATCATCCAAAGCGGACCGTGCCAGGCGCAGGCGACGCTGCCCGCGGCCGAACGCGAGAGCGTCGAGTACGCCGCCGCGCGCGGGTGCCCCGACCGGCGGACCGCCGCGACCTGCCTGCGCGCGTTGCCCGACCGGAAACTCCTGGCCGCACCGGCGTACGGCTCGATCGCGGGCATCGAGATGCCCGGCCCGGTCACCGGCGGTTCGGTGCTGCCCGGCAAGGTCCCGGCGACTCCGGTGCCGGTGCTGCTGGGCACGACGCACGACGAGTTCACCTATTTCCTCGCCGAGCAGGCGGCGGCCGGGCGCGAGGTCACGCGGCACGGCTATCCGCAAGCGCTGGCCCGCGTCTTCCCGCAGGCCGACGCGGTCGCTCGCGAATACCCGGCGGACGCGTTCAGCGGCAACGCATCGCTGGCGTACGCGGCGGCTGTCACGGACTGGGCGTTCGCCTGCCCGACCGCGCGGCTCGCCAGCTCGCTGCCGAGCGTGTCGACCTACGAGTTCAACGACCCGACCTCGCCGGCCGGGGCCGCGCTGCGGGCGCCGTTCCCGCTCGGCGCCACGCACACCGCGGAACTGCCCTACCTGTTCGATTTCGCCGAGCAGCCAACGACATTCACCCCGGCGCAGCAACGGCTCGCGGACCGGATGGTGGACGACTGGACCGCGTTCGTCCGCGGCGGCCCGACCGGGAAGGCAGTCGCGTACCGGCCGGGCGGCGCGCAGCCGTTGACCGGCTTCGCGAAAGAGCACCATTGCGGGTTCTGGGCTTCTCTACGCTGACCGGATGACCGTGCGCGCCGAAGACCTCGACGAAGCCCTCACCCGCCTGTCCGCCGCTCTCGAACCCGTCACCGGCGGCGACTGGACCCGTCCGGCGGGCGACCTCGACTGGGATTGCCGGTACACCGCCGAGCACCTCGGCGACACGCTCCTGTCCTACGCCGCGCAAGTCGTGAGCCGTCCGGCCGACCGCTACGTGCGCTTCCTCGCCAAAGCCGACGCCGGCGCGTCCCCGGCCGAACTGCTCGAATTCGCCCTCACCGGCGGTCGCCTGCTGGCCGCCGCGGTCCGGAACAGCCGGCCGGACGACCGCGCCTACCACCCGACCGGCCGCTCCGATCCGGCCGGGTTCGCCGCGATGGGCTGCGTCGAACTGCTGTTGCACGGCGACGACATCGCACGGGGCCTCGGCGCCGCGATCGACCCGCCGCGCGAGGTCTGCGCCCGCGTCGTCGCGCGGCTTTTCCCCGAGCAGGAGCCGATTCCCGACGCTTGGGACGCGCTGCGCTGGTGCGCCGGCCGGATCGACCTGCCCGGACGGCCCCGGCGGACCGGCTGGAAGTGGCGGGGCAGCCCGCTCGAGGACCGCTCGATTCCCGAGGAGTGAACACTCCTGCCCGCGGGGTGGTCACATCCGGTAGTCTTGACCACCAGGTCGAGAGGCGCTGCAACGGACCGGTGGTCCGCCACGCTCGGCCGGCACCACCATTCCCAAGGGCGCCTCCGTGGACTTCATGCGGAGGTGGCGATGACCCAGAACCTGCGGAACCTGCTCGACCAGCGCGTCGTCGTGCTCGACGGGGCCTGGGGCACGATGCTGCAGGGCGCCGGTCTCGCTCCCGAGGACTACCGGGCGGACTGGCTCGAAGGGCACGAGAAGGACGTCACCGGCGACCCGGACCTGCTCAACCTCACGCGGCCGGACGTCGTGCTCGACGTGCACCGCCAGTACCTCGCCGCGGGCGCGGACATCACCACCACCAACACGTTCACCGCCACCAGCATCGGCCAGGCCGACTACGGCCTGCAGGACCGCGTGCGCGAGATGAACCTGCGCGCCGCGGAACTCGCGCGCCAGGCCGCGGACGAGTTCGAAAACCGGTTCGTGGCCGGGTCGATCGGCCCGCTGAACGTCACGCTGTCGCTGTCGCCGCGCGTCGAGGACCCGGCGTTCCGCGCGGTCACTTACGAAGAGGTCAAAGCCGCCTACGCCGAGCAGATCAAGGCGCTCGCCGACGGCGGCGTCGACCTGCTGCTGATCGAGACGATCTTCGACACCCTCAACTGCAAGGCCGCGATCACCGCGGCCCGCGAGGTCGCGCCGCACCTGCCGCTGTGGATTTCGGTGACCATCGTCGACCTGTCCGGGCGCACGCTGTCCGGCCAGACCGTCGAGGCGTTCTGGACGTCGATCGCGCACGCGCGCCCGCTGGTCGTCGGCGTCAACTGTTCGCTCGGGGCCGCGGAAATGCGCCCGCACGTGGAGGAACTGGCGAAACTCGCGGACACCTACACCGCGTGCCACCCGAACGCGGGCCTGCCCAACGCGTTCGGCGGCTACGACCAGACGCCCGAGGAGACCGGCGGGATGCTCGGCGAGTTCGCCGGGGCCGGGATGGTCAACATCGTCGGCGGCTGCTGCGGAACCTCGCCGGCGCACATCGCGAAGATCGCCGAGGCGGTCAAGGGGCTTCCGCCGCGGCCGGTGCCCGCGCACGAGCCGAGCACGCGGTTCTCCGGGCTCGAGCCGTTCAAGATCGGCGCGGACACCGGGTTCGTGATGATCGGCGAGCGCACCAACGTCACCGGCTCGGCGAAGTTCCGCAGGCTGATCGAGGCGGGCGACCACCAGGCGGCCGTCGACGTCGCGCTGGAGCAGGTCCGCGGCGGCGCGAACCTGCTCGACGTCAACTTCGACGCCGACCTGCTCGAATCCGAGCAGGAGATGACCACGTTCCTCAACCTGATCGCCACCGAGCCCGAGGTCGCGCGCATCCCGGTGATGATCGACAGCTCGCGCTGGAGCGTGCTGGAGGCCGGGCTCCGCTGCGTGCAGGGCAAGGGCGTGGTCAACTCGATCAGCCTCAAGGAGGGCGAGGGCCCGTTCCTGGAGCAGGCCCGGCGCATCCGCGACTACGGCGCCGGCGTCGTGGTGATGGCCTTCGACGAGAAGGGCCAGGCCGACACGGTCGAGCGCAAGGTCGAAATCTGTTCCCGCGCCTACGATCTGCTCACCCGCGAGGCGGGTTTCGCCGGCGAGGACATCATTTTCGACCCGAACGTGCTCGCCGTCGCCACCGGCATCAGCGAGCACAACGGCTACGCGAAGGCGTTCATCGAGGCGCTGCCGCTGATCAAGGAACGCTGCCCGGGCGCGCGCACCTCCGGCGGCATCTCGAACCTGTCGTTCTCCTTCCGCGGCAACAACGTCGTGCGCGAGGCGATGCACTCGGCGTTCCTGTTCCACGCCGTGCGCGCCGGGCTCGACATGGGCATCGTCAACGCCGGCCAGCTCGCGGTGTACGAGGACATCCCGAAGGACCTGCTGGAGCTGGTCGAGGACGTGCTGTTCGACCGCCGTCCGGACGCCACCGACCGGCTCGTGGAGTTCGCCGAGACGGTCAAGGGCAGCGGCACCAAGCGCGTCGTCGACCTGTCCTGGCGGGAAGCGCCGGTGGCGGAACGGCTTTCGCACGCGCTGGTGCACGGCATCGTGGACTTCATCGAGGACGACACCGAGGAGGCCCGGCAGCAGTTCGCCCGGCCGCTCGAGGTGATCGAGGGCCCGCTGATGGACGGCATGAAGATCGTCGGCGACCTCTTCGGCTCCGGGAAGATGTTCCTGCCGCAGGTGGTCAAGAGCGCGCGGGTGATGAAGCGTTCGGTGGCCTACCTCGAGCCGTACATGGAGGCGGAGAAGGCCAAAATGCAGGCCGAGGGCCGCTTCGACACCTCGCGCGGCAACGGCAAAGTCGTGCTCGCTACGGTGAAGGGCGACGTGCACGACATCGGCAAGAACATCGTCGGCGTCGTGCTGGGCTGCAACAACTACGAGGTGATCGACCTCGGCGTGATGGTGCCCGCGGCGAAGATCCTCGACACTGCGGTGGCCGAGCACGCGGACGTCGTCGGGCTGTCCGGGCTGATCACGCCGTCGCTGGACGAGATGGTGTCGGTCGCGCAGGAAATGCAGCGGCGCGGGCTCAAGCTGCCGTTGCTGATCGGCGGCGCGACCACGTCGAAGCAGCACACCGCGGTGAAGATCGCCCCGGCGTATGACCACACGACGGTGCACGTGCTCGACGCGTCGCGGGTGGTCGGCGTGGTGTCCGACCTGCTCGACACCGACCGCGCGGACGCGCTGGACACCGCCAACCGCGCGGAGCAGCAGCGGTTGCGCGTCCAGCACGAAAACCGGCACGCGACGCCGATGCTGACTCTCGAACAGGCCCGGGCGAACGCCGAGAAGGTGTCGTTCGACGAGATCCCGACGCCGGAGTTCACCGGGGTGCGGGTGGTGGAGCCGTCGATCCCGCAGCTGCGCGAGATGATCGACTGGCAGTTCCTGTTCCTGGCCTGGGAACTCAAGGGCAAGTACCCGGCGATCCTCGACCAGCCGGTCGCGCGCGAGCTGTTCGACGACGCGAACCAGCTGCTGGACGAGATCATCGAGAACGGCTCGTTCACCGCGCGCGGCGCGTACGCGTTCTGGCCCGCGCATTCCGAGGGCGACGACATCCTGCTCGAAGGCGAGTACTCGGACTGGAAGTTCCCGATGCTGCGCCAGCAGACGCAGAAGCCGGACGGCCGCGCGAACCGGTGCCTGGCGGACTACATCGCCCCGGCTGGTTTCGGCGACCACCTGGGCGGCTTCGCCGTCGCCATCCACGGCGCGGAGGACCTGGCCGCGCGCTACGAGGCCGAGCACGACGACTACCGGGCGATCATGGTGAAGGCGCTGGCCGACCGGCTGGCCGAGGCGTTCGCCGAGTACCTGCACCTGGAGGCCCGCCGCCGCTGGTTCGAGCCGGACGCGCAGCCGGACCTGGCGGACCTGCACGCGGAACGCTTCCGCGGCATCCGCCCGGCGCTCGGCTACCCGGCGAGCCCGGACCACAGCGAGAAGAAGGACCTGTTCACCCTGCTGGGCGCGGAAGAGCTGGGGATCGGGCTGACCGAGTCGTACGCGATGACCCCGGCCGCCGCGGTGAGCGGGCTGATCTTCGCGCATCCGGAGTCGCGGTACTTCACCGTCGGCCGGCTGGGACGCGACCAGACCGAGGACTACGCCCGCCGGCGCGGCGAGGAACTGTCCGAAGTGGAGCGGTGGCTGCGGCCCAATCTGGCTTACTGAGCCCGCTGGGGCCTTCCTGGTCGTTCCGCCGGCGTTGTTTTCGACGGGCTGCCCGAGCCGGGAAGCTGGCGGCCGGTGCCACGCCGTCGCGGTCCTTTGCAGCCTGCGGAAACTCGTGCATGCCGGACGAGGAGCAGCTGTGCGGGCGTTCTTTCCGTTGCGGCGATGGCGCTTTTCAGGCTCGACGGCTGGACAGACGTGAGCTCAAGGCCCGGCCAGGTTCAGGACAGCAGTTCGGCGAGCCGCTCGGTGTCGCGCAGGTACTGCTCGTACGGGAATCCCGCCGCCAGCAAGGCTTCGCGCAGCTCGTCCCGCATGGGTTTCCCGGTCTCGCGGAATGCTGTCCGGCCCGCGTCGGTGAGCGTGACCAGCCGCCGTCGCGCGTGGCCGGGGTCTTGGCGCACCTGGACGAACCCGGCCGTTTCCAGCGGACGCAGCGCGCGGCTGATCGCCGGGTCGGACACCGACATCGCCTGCGCGAGCTGATGCTGGGTCGCGGGTTCGATGTCTTCCACGGCGCCCAGCAAGCGCAGCTGGCTGTAGGTCAGTCCGGCTGAGCCGTCCGCGCGTTTCCGCGCGGCTTCGCCCATCAGGAACACCACCCGGTGCAGTGCTTCGGCAAGTCCGTCGTCCACGGGAGCGAGCCTACCAGGATTGTTGACTCGTTAATATTAACTATGCAAGACGTCTTGCGACGTGGAGATCCCTTGCCTCGCCCAGACCCTGTTCCCCTTGAGCTGGCCGCTGATCGCGGTCGCCGGTGCGCTCGTCCGCGCCCGGAAGAGCCCTTCGCCGCGGGTCAGGCTCGAAACGTGGCAACGGTGGTGGGCCGTCGCCGCGCTCGGCTGCGGCAGCCTGTGGATGGTTTTCGCCTGCCTCGGCGCGCCGGGCGTGATGGCCGACGCGATCGGGTTCGCCCGCTCGCCGTTCCAGTTCGAGATCGCGTTCGCCAACCTCGGGCTCGCGGTGATGGGCTTCCGGGCCGCCTCGTCGTCGGCCACCGCGCGGGAGCGGATCACCGTCGGCCTCGGAGCCGGGATGTTCCTGTGGGGCGCGCTGATCGGCCACGGGTACCAGTGGTTCGCCAATGGCGACCACGCGCCGGGCAACACCGGCGGCGTCCTGGTCTGCGACCTGCTGTTCCCGGCGGTGCTGATCGTCCTCGCGGTCCGCTCGAAGCGGCTGGCCGCGACTGTCGCGAAGCCCGCGCTGGTCTAGCCGGCCTGCGCGGTCTCGCCCCGGGGGTTAGTTTCGACGCCGTGGCGAGACTCAGTGCGGTCCGATCAGGACTGGTCGCGGGGCTGGTTCTGCTCGCGGCCGGGGCGGTGGTGCTCAGCGCGGCGGTGTCGGCCTGGTGGTGGTTCCTGGCGGCGCCGCTGCTGGCGCTCGCGGCGACCGGGGTTTACGACCTCGTGCAGCGGCGGCATTCGGTGCTGCGGAACTACCCGGTTCTCGGGCATCTGCGCTTCTTGCTCGAAAGCGTCCGGCCGGAATTGCAGCAGTACTTTGTGGAACGCAACTTCGACGGCCGTCCGTACGACCGTGATGTCCGGTCCATTGTGTACCAGCGCGCCAAGGGAACCGCGGCGGAAGAACCCTTCGGCACCGAGCGTGATGTGTACGCCGAGGGATACGAATTCCTTGTTCCGTCGCTCGCGCCGGTGCCCGTTCCCGATCGTGTGCCGCGAGTCCGGGTCGGGGGTCCGGATTGCGCGAAGCCGTACGAGATGGCTTTGCTGAACGTGTCCGCGATGAGCTTCGGTTCCTTGTCCGGCAACGCGATCCTCGCGTTGAACCAAGGCGCCGCCCGCGGCGGGTTCGCCCACGACACCGGCGAAGGCGGCCTCTCGGAGCACCACCTGCGGGGCGGCGGCGACTTGATCTGGGAAATCGGCACCGGCTACTTCGGCTGCCGGACCTCGGACGGAGATTTCGACCCGTCGACGTTCGCCGACAAAGCCGCGCACGAGGCGGTCAAATGCGTTTCCCTCAAACTCTCGCAAGGCGCCAAACCCGGAATGGGCGGCGTGCTGCCGGGTTCGAAGGTGAACGCGGAAATCGCCCGGGTGCGTGAGGTTTCGAGGGGAGAAACGGTGGTTTCCCCGCCGTATCACCGCGTTTTCTCGACGCCGCGCGAACTGGTGCTGTTCCTCGCCCGGATGCGCGAGCTGGCCGGCGGGAAACCGACCGGGTTCAAGCTTTGCGTCGGGTCGCGGGTGCAGGTCCTGGCGGTGTGCAAGGCGATGCTGGCGGAAGGGGTCACGCCGGATTTCATCGTGGTCGACGGAGCCGAGGGCGGGACCGGAGCCGCGCCGCTGGAGTTCGCGGACCACCTCGGCACGCCGCTCACCGAGGGACTGCACATCGTCCACAACGCACTGGTCGGCACCGGACTGCGCGACCGGATCCGGCTCGGGGCGAGCGGGAAGGTCGCGACCGGGGCGGACGTGGTGAAGCGGCTGATCCAGGGAGCGGACTACACGAACGCGGCGCGGGCGATGATGTTCGCGGTGGGATGCGTCCAGTCGCAGCGGTGCCATACCAACAAGTGCCCGGTGGGGGTCGCGACGCAGGATCCGCGCCGGGGACGGGCGCTGGACGTGGGGGACAAGACCGAGCGGGTCCGGCGGTATCAGGAGGCCACGGTCGCCTCGGCGATGCGCATCATGGCGGCGATGGGGGTTTCGGATCCCTCGGAGCTGTCGCCGCGCATGCTGCGGAGGCGGGTGGACGCGCGGACGGTGCTGTCGTATGCGGAGTGGTACGACTGGCTGGAGCCCGGGCAGTTGCTGGCCGAGCCGCCGAGCGGATGGGCGGAGGAATGGGACGCGGCTGATCCGGACCGGTTCGCTTGATCGTTGTTCTGGTGCGGCGTGGCCGGGGTGGGTCGGGCGTGGGTGGTTCGGTGGTTGGCTGGTGCGTGGCTGTTTTGGCTGGCGTGTGCGTCTTGGCGGCGGATGTCGCTGATCGGGGTTCTGCTGTCGCGGGTGTGGGCCGGGTTGCCTGAGCGTGGGTGGTTCGGTGGTTGGCGTGTGCGTCTTGACGGCGAATTCCGGTGATCGCGGTTCCGTTGCCGCGGGTGTGGGCCGGGTTGTTGGGGCTTGGGTGGTTCGGTGGCTGGCCGAATGCGTGGCTGTCTTGGTCGGCGTGCGCGCCTTGGCGGTGAACTTTGCTGATCGCGGTTCTGCCGTCGCAGGTGGTTCGGTGGCTGTCCGGGTGCGTGGCTGTCTTGGTCGGCGTGCGCGTCTCGGCAGCGCACTCCGCCGACTCCGCACTTCATGGGAGACCATGCCGGGCGAGGAGTCTTGCTGACGGAGCCGATCGGGTGAAGCGGCATCGGCGCGTGCGGCGCGCCCCGGGTGGTGAGCCGCCGGGGGTTGGCGGGGGCGGCCGGCCGGACCTTTGGCTTGACGTGCCGTTCTCCGCGACCGGGCGTCGCCGGGTTCGCTGTTGGCGGAGTGATCGCACCGCCGGGCGGCGGGGCTGCGGTGCCCCCGGCCGGGGGGTCTGCTGGCGATCCGTCCTCTGATCGGGCACGATCGGTGATCGTGGCTTCGGCAAACGGGCAGGACCCGGGGGACCTCGAGGTTTCCGTGCGGTGGCGGGGACCCGCCGCGGTGGTGACCGTGGGCGGCGAGATCGATCTGGTCACCGCGCCGGAACTCGGCGAGGTCGTGGGCGGGGTGCTGGAACGCGAGCCCGGCGTGCTGGTGGTCGACCTGCGCGCGGTCGATTTCCTCAGCTCGTCCGGGCTGCAGGTGCTGGCCGGCGCGCACCGCAAGCTCGACGCGGGAGCGTTGCGGGTGGTGAGCACGTCGTCGGTCACGTCGAAGCCGTTCACGAGCACCGGGCTCGACGAGTGGATCGCGCTGTTCCCCTCGGTCGACCAAGCGCTGGCCGGGGTCGCCGGGGCGGGCGGCTGACGATGGACGTGCAGGAGGGCACCCGCGCGCTGAGCTGCCACGGGATCGTGGCGGAACCGGAGTCGCTGCGCACGCTGCGGCACCGGTTGCTGGCCTGGGCGCGGGAGTCGGGCATTCCGGACGATCGGGCGCACGACATCGTGCTGGCCGGATACGAGGCGCTGGCGAACGTCGCGGACCACGCGTATCCCGGAGAACCGGGGCTGGTCGACCTCGACGCGGTGTGCCGCTCGGACAGCGTCGAGGTCGTGATCGCGGACCACGGCGAATGGCGCCCGCCGGACGAAACCGAGAACGACCCGGTGTCGGTGCGCGGCCGCGGCCTGCTGCTGGTGCAGGCGACGGCGGACGAATCGGACGTGCGAACCAGCGCGGGCGGCACGGTCGTCACGTTGCGGTGGCGGCTCTGAGGAGCCCGGCTCGGGGTTCCGCGTTGCCGGGCTGGTGCGGATTGTCGTGTTGGGACGGAGTCTCGGCTGGGGATTGCTGGTTCGGTTGAGGGCCCGGCCGTGACCCGGTCGCATGCGGACAGTGGCTGGTCGGTGCGAGCGGCGCGGTGGTTTCGCTGCGAGAGCGGTTGGTGCGGGCGATGGCTGATCGAGTGAGCCAGCGCGGCGGCCGTTGAGGAGCCCAGTCTGATGCTCCCCATTCGGCGAATCAGCGCGGGCGGCCCGGAAAGTCCGGTGCTCAGCTCACCGGTTCGGCGGCTCGGCGGCGGAGCAGGTAGCGCTGCACTTTGCCGCTCGGGTTGCGCGGCAGGTTCGGGACGAATTCCACCCGGCGCGGGTATTTGTACGGCGCGGCAAGGGATTTCGCGAAGTCCTGCAGCTCCTTGACCTTCGCCTCGTCGCCGGGAACACCCTCGTTGAGGACCACGTAAGCGGCGACGATCGAGCCCCGGGCGTCGTCCGGGGCGGCTACTACCGCGCATTCCAGCACGTCCGGGTGGCGCAGCAGCACCTCTTCCACCTCGGGGCCGGCGATGTTGTAGCCGGACGAGACGATCATGTCGTCGCTGCGGGCGCGGTAGTGGAAGTAGCCGTCGGAGTCGCGGACGTAGGTGTCACCGGTGAGGTTCCAGCCGTCTTCGACGAAGACTGTCTGCCGGTCGTCGGCGAGGTAGCGGCAGCCCGTCGGGCCTTGGACGGCCAGGCGGCCCGGGGTGCCGTCGGGGACGGGGCGGCCGTTGTCGTCGACGATCTGTGCTCGGTAGCCGGGCACGACGCGGCCGGTCGCGCCCGGGCGGGCGTCCTCGTCGGCGGCGGAGATGAAGACGTGCAGCATTTCGGTGCTGCCGATGCCGTCGATGAGCCAGTGGCCGGTCGCCTCGTGGAAGTCGATCGCGACGGATTCGGGCAGCGCCTCGCCCGCCGACACCGCGCGGCGCAGGCCGGACAGCAGCGGGCGGCGGTCGGACGCCAGGATCGCCCGGTACGCGGTGGGTGCGGTGAACAGCACCGTCACGTGATGCTCGGCGACGAGGTCCGCGAGTTCGGTCGGGGTGGCGCGCTCGACGAGCAGCGTCGCGGCGCCGGCGTGCAGCGGGAACACCAGCAGGCCGCCGAGGCCGAAGGTGAACGCCAGCGGGGGAGTGCCGCAGAACAGGTCGGTTTCCCGGGGTTTGACCAGGTGCCGGGAGAACGTGTCGGCGATGGCCAGCAGGTCGCGGTGGAAATGCATGGTCGCCTTCGGACGGCCGGTGGTGCCGGAGGTGAAGGCGAGGAGCGCGACGTCGTCCGCGGCGGTGTCGACGTCCTCGAACGTCGCCGGGCGGGCGGGGCAGCGGGCGGCCAGGTCGTCCGGGCTGTCGCCGCCGTAAGGGACGAGCGGGAGGTCGAAGGGCCGCAGTTCCTCGGGATACCGGTGGTCGCAGAGGGCGAGGACGGGCGTGCTGGCCTCGATGATCTTCGACAGCTCGTGCGCGCGCAGCATCGGCATGGTGGCGACGGCGACCGCGCCCGCTTTCAGCACGCCGAGCCAGCACGCGGCGAGCCACGGGGTGTTCGGTCCGCGCAGCAGCACGCGGTTGCCGGGCACGACGCCCTGGGCGGTCAGCTCGTGGGCGATCTGGTTGGCGCGGGTCAGCAGGTCGCCGTAGGACCAGGATTCGGTGGGGGACAGCAGCGCGGGACGGTCGGCTCCCCAGCGCGCGATCGTGTCGTCGAGCAGGCGCGTCGCCGCGTTGAGCCGGTCCGGGTACTGCAGTTCGGGCAGGTCGAACCACAACCGCGGCCACTGCTCGAACGGCGGGAGGTGGTCCCGGCAGAACGTGTCGACATGCGCACTCGGCTGGAGCTGCACTGCGTGCCCCCAATTCGGACGACGGCCATTCACGCGTCCAGCTACTGTAATACGTTTTACGACCGTCAGGAAGACGCAACATCGGACGGCGCTCGCGGGGGCACGGAGCGCAGCCGGGAACCCGGCTGGAGTTCCCGCGGAGCGCGGTGGATCGGGCCCGGCCGCGCAAGGGATGCGGGTGCGGACGATGCGGAGGGGCGGATTCTCTCGGGGCGGGCCGCCGTGCTGGAGTGGGCGCCCGGGTCAGGCGCGGAGCTTCTCGCGGAAGGTGGCGATCCGCTCGCGGAGAAGGCTGTCGAAGTCTTCGGCGGTCGTGTCGATCGAGGCGAGGACGCGTTCGAGCCGCTCGAGGTGGTCCGGCCGGGCTCGCCAGTGGGAGAGCGGGGCGCGGAGCGTGGCCTCGAGAAGGTCGCCGGGGTAGAAGTCGCCTTCGCACAGCGGATCCTGCTCCAGCATGGCCAGCGCGCGCGGCACGAGGAACGGCACGCCGACCTGCTGGCCGAGCAAGAGCCGGAGGTCCTCGACGGTGAGCAGGGCGAGGGGCTTGCGCCGCAAGCGATGCACGGTTTCGATCAACCGGGTCGCGTCGGCGGGCGGGTCGCCCCAGTCGGAGTTTTCGAGCTGTTCCAGCGATTGCGCGGACCGGTCGGTTCGTCGGGACATGGTGCTCACCTCGTTCCGGCAAGGATGTTCGCATCGAGGGGGCGAGGATCCGGGAAAAGTCCACGAGGGAACCCCGGGAAGGGGACGCACGGAACGCGGCTGCCCGTTCATCGCGGCGAAGCAGGGCGGCGCGGCGACTGTGACTGTGCGGACCGCTTCGGATCGACGGGCTTCGGTGGTCGCGTTGTTCCGGCGAGGACCGTCGCGTCGGCGGGTTCCGGGTCTCACGGGGCGCGGCGGCTCAGGCGTGCGCGTCCAGGTAGGCCGGGTCCGGGGGTGGGATCGGAACGTCCGGCTGTCCGGCCAGCAGCTGGTTCATCGCGGCGAAGTACGGTGGCGCGGCGACTGTGCCGCCGAAGGCGCCGTGGCCGCAGTCGCCCAGGTGGACTGGGGTGCCGGGGCAGATTTCCTGGGGGCGCGGGCCGTCGGCGAAGACCATGGACGACACGGCGTAGTGGTCGACTCCGCCGACGAACGCGACGGATTCGCTTTCCTGCGTGGTTCCGGTCTTGCCGATGTCGGGATGGGTCCAGCCGGCCGCCTGGGCCGCGCGGGCCGACGTGCCGACGGTGGTGTCCTGGCTCAGCCCCGCCTCCAGCGTGTTCGCGACGCCGGGCGGGATCACCTGTTCGCACGCCTGCTGGTGCAGCGCGACGGGCTGGCCGTGGCGGTCGGTGACGGACAGGATCGGATTGGGCGGGCACCACGTGCCGCCGCTCATCAGGGTGGCCGAGACGTTCGCCATTTCCAGCGGGCTGACCGGGCTGTTGCCCAGGGTGAAGGACAGCAGGTTCTGGAAGTACTGCGACTGCGGTTCGTTGTACTGCGGGTTCTTCGACCGCGGGTCGGCCGGGTCGGTGATCGGCTTGGTGCCCGCGTCGTTGGTCGCCATGGTGGTGCGCAGGCCCAGTTTCCGCGCCATGTCGAGCACCGCGGGCATGCCCACTTGCGATTCGAGGCCGACGAACGCGACGTTCGGCGACGTCGCCAGCCCGGCGGCCAGCGAGATCGGGTTCGGGTAGCTGGTGCCGTCGTTGCTCACCGGATAGCAGTGCGTGTACCGGTTCATGTTGGGCGGGTTGAAGCAGTCGTGGTACGGGTTCGGCAGCGGCGTGTTCAGGCCCGCCTTCCCGGCGACCATCGCCGCGGCCGAGGTGAAGATCTTGAACGACGAGCCCGCGCCGAACTTGTTGCTCGCGTCGGCGACGATGTTCGTGGACGTCTCGCCCTGGTCGGGATCGGTGCCGTAGTTGCGGTTCGCGACCATCGCGAGCACCTGGTGCCCGTCGCTGCCGGGCTGCACGACCGCGAAGGTGTTGGCGACGCCGTCCTGCGTAGTCGGCACGTTCGCGTCCACCGCGTCCTTCGTCACCTGGCTGACGTGCGGGTCCATGGTGGTTTTCACGGTGTATCCGCCGGTGTCGATCTGGTCGGCGGTGAGCCCGGACTGCACGAGATAGCGCACCGCGTACGCGCAGAAGAATCCGGCGTCCGGTGCCGCGCCGAGACACGTGCTCGACGGTGCTTGCGGTCGCGGACCGCTGAGGCCCAGCGGGGTCGCCTTCGCGGTTTCGCCGTAGGACGCCGGGATCGAGCGTGCGGACACCATCGCGTCGATCACCAGATTGCGCCGTTGGAGCGCCTTGTCCGGATGCGTGTACGGGTTGTAGATGTTCGGGTTGTTCACCATCCCGGCCAGCAGCGCGGCCTGCGGCACGGTCAGTTTGTCCGCCGTCGTCCCGAAATACGCCTGCGCGGCGGCTCCGACGCCGTAGACCGTGCCGGTGTACTCGACCACGTTCAGGTAGTCGGCGAGGAGGTCGTCCTTGGACACGGTTTGGCTCAGCTGCACGGCTATCTTCGCCTCGCGCAGCTTGCGCGCCAGCGAATCCTCCTGATCCCGTTGCTGCGCCGCCTTGTTGTTGCGGTCCACGACGTTCACCAGGTAGTTCTTCACGTATTGCTGCGTGAGCGTGGACGCGCCCTGCAGGTTCCCGCCGGAACTGTTGTGCACCGCGGCGCGCAGCATGCCCTGCGGGTCGACGCCGCCCTCCTGATAGAACCTGCGGTCCTCGATGTCGACGATCGCGGCTTTCATCGCCGGGGAGATCTGCGCCGCGGTGACCGGAATGCGGTACTGCGAGTACAAAGTCGCGATCGTCCCGCCGTTCCGGTCGGTGACCGTGGTGACGAGCGGCGGCTCCGCGTGCACCAGGTCGGCGGAGATGGCGTCGACGGAATCGCTGACCTGATTGGACAGCACGCCGGCTCCGATCGCGGCCGGGGCCAGCGTGCCGGCGACGAGAATCCCGGCCAGCACGCACAATCCGAGGAACGGGGCTATCCCCCTGCGACGAGACACGGTTCCCACGTTATGCCTGTCCCGGTGAGGAAACTGTGTGCATCTCGGGGTTTTTCATCGAGCCAACCTTCCCAGCAGAGCCGAAGCGACCGCGATCGCCAGCGCGGTCGCACCCACTAAGACGCCGAAGTCCGCTCCGAGGTTCTCCGGGGTTCCGATCAAGAGCCCCCGCAAGGCATCGACAAGGTAACTGAGCGGGTTCACGTGGCTCAGAGCCTTGAGCCAGGACGGCATCAGGTTCACCGGATAGAGCGCGTTGGACCCGAAAAACAGCGGCATCGTGATCGCCTGGCCGATGCCCATCAGCCGTTCGCGGGAAAGCACCAAACCGGCGATAACGATCGAAAAACAGCAGAAAAAGGCCGAACCGAGCACCACGGCCACCGCCGCGCCCAGCAACCGCAACGGGTTCGCGGTCAGCCCGACGCCGAGCAGTGCGGCGAGGAGCACCACGATGAACGCCTGCACGAGCGCGCGCACTCCGGCGGCGAACGCCTTGCCCGTCACCAGCGCGGCGCGTGGCGTCGGGGTGACGAGCAGCTTCGCGAGGACGCCCGCGTCGCGTTCCCAGATGATCTGGATGCCGTAGAAGATGGAGATGAAGAGCGCGGACTGGGCGAGGATGCCGGGCGCGAGGTAATCGAGGTAGGGCACGGATCCGGTCGGGATCGCGCGTAGGCGGGTGAAGGTCTCGCCGAAGATGAGCAGCCACAGGGCAGGCTGGATGGCCCGGGTGAGCAGTTCGGTTTGATCGCGGCGGAGTTTTTGCAGTTCTACCAGGCACATCGCGCCGATGCGGGAGAACAGCACGCGCAGCTGGCCCAGTGGACTGGGGTCGGCTGGCACGGCGAGTGGCGCGGACATCGCGGTTCCCTTCTTTGTGGGGGCGCGTTTCCGGTGGCGAGCCGGAATGCGGCCGGGTCAGCCGAGACGGCGGGCGGTGCGGCGGGCGGCGCGGACGTCGCGGAGCCCGCCCGCGTCGAGTGCGTTGCCGGTGACTGTCCGGAATACGTCGTCCAAAGTGGACTCCGGGCCGAGTCCGGCTTCGAGGTCGGCCGGGGTGCCGAGCGCGCGGATCTTGCCGGTGTGCATCAGCGCGACGCGGTCGCAGTACTGCTCGGCTTCGTCCATGTAGTGGGTGGTGACGAGCACGGTCATGCCGGTGGTGGCGCGGATTTCCGAGATCCGCTCCCAGACCGCCGAGCGCGCGACCGGGTCGAGGCCGATGGTCGGTTCGTCGAGGATCAGCAGCCGGGGCGAGCTGACCAGCGCCTGCGCCAGTTCCAGGCGGCGGATCATGCCGCCGGAGTACCGTCCGGCGGGGCGGTCCGCGTCGTTTTCCAGGCCGACCAGTTCCAGTGCCTCGCGCACCTGCGCGGCTCGCCGGGCGCGGGGAACGTCGAAGAGCCGGGCGAACAGCGCGACGTTCTCGCGGCCGGTGAGCGCGCCGTCGGCGGAAAGCTGTTGCGGGACATAGCCGAGCAGCCGGCGGACGGCCGTCCGGCGGCGGGCGACGTCGAGGCCGAAGACGGTGATGTGGTCCGCGGGCACGGGCAGAAGCGTCGTGATCATCCGGATCGTGGTGGTTTTCCCGGCTCCGTTCGGGCCGAGGAGGCCGAAGACCTCGCCGGATTCGATGGCGAGATCCACGCCGTCGACCGCGACGGCGGCGCCGAAGGAGTGCCGCAATCCGGTGCAGCGGACTGCTGGTTCGCTCACGTGTCCTCCTTGAGCACTTCGGTGAGCCGTTCGAGAGCGGGCAGCGCGGCGGCGATCGCCGCGGTGTCCTCTTCGGACAGGTGGGCGAGCGCGTCGGAGACCAGCCCGATCCGGGCGCGCCGCCAGGCCGCCATCCGGTCCCGGGCCGCGTCGGTGAGCTGCAGCCGCGCGGCCCGGCGGTCGGCCGGGTCGACTTCGCGGCGCAGCAGACCGGCCTCGGTGAGCACGTTCACGAGCGTGCTCACCGAGTTCCCGGCCAGGCTCAGCTCCCGGGCCGCCGCCGCGACGCCGATGCCCGGGTTCCGGTGCACCACCCGCAGCAGTTCCACCTGCGAGCCCGGCAGATGCGGTCCGGGCAGTTCGGCTCCCACGCGGCGGCGCACGACGCGGCGGATGCCCAGGACGGCGGTGAGAACGCGTTCGGCGAGGTCGATCCGGGGTGCGGGCATGCCGCCCACATTAGCTCTGACTCAGAGTTATTAGCAACACTAAATGTCTCGTTCGCCCGAAGTCCGCCGATTCATCCCCGGTGCAGCAGCAGTGCGCCGCCCAGCGCGATCATGGTCGCCGCGATCACCCCGTCCAGGATTCGCCAGGCCGTGGGGCGCGCGAAGACGGCGGACAGCCTGCGCGCGCCGAGCCCGAGCGCGGTGAACCAGACCGCGCTCGCGACTACCGCGCCGATGCCGAAAAGCCAGCGGCCGTCCCCGTGTCCGGCCGCGACGGAACCGACGAGCAGCACCGTGTCGAGGTAGACGTGCGGGTTGAGCCAGGTGAGTGCGAGGCAGGTGAGGAGCGTGCGCTTCGGCGAGGACAGGTCCGCGGGGGAGACGGTCAGCGTGCCCGGCCGGAAGGCGCGGCGCGCGGCGAGAATTCCGTACCCGACAAGGAAAAGCCCGCCGACGATCGCGATCGCCTGGAGCGCCGACGGCCACCGCTGCAGGACCGCGCCGATCCCGCTCACCCCGGCGGCGATGAGGATCGCGTCGGAAAGCGTGCAGACGAGGATCACCGGCACGACGAGGCCGCCGCGCAGCCCTTGGCGGAGGACGAAGGCGTTCTGGGCGCCGATGGCGACGATGAGGGACATGCCGGTGCCGAATCCGGCGCTGAGCGCAGCGATCACCCCGCCGACGGTAGAAGCGCCCGCGGGCATTAATCCAGGTAAAGATTCTGAACTAAGATAAGCGATCGTGATGTCCGATCTTCCGCTCGACCAGGTCCGCACCTTGCTCGCGGTGGTGGACGAGCAGTCGTTCGACCGCGCCGCGGCGGTGCTGCACGTGACGCCGCCCGCGGTGAGCCAGCGGGTGAAGGCGCTGGAACAGCGGATCGGCCGGGTGCTCGTGCTGCGGTCGAAACCCGTGCGGCTCACCGAATCCGGCGAGGTGCTGGTGCGGTTCGCGCGGCAGCTGACCCGGCTCGAAGCGGACACGCGCGCGGAGCTGGGCCTCGGCGGCCCCGGCCGGTCGGCCACGCTGCCGATCGCGGTCAACGCGGACTCGCTGGCCACCTGGTTCCTGTCCGCGCTCGAAGAGGTGCCCGCCGAACCGCCGGTCTCGTTCGACCTGCGCAGCGACGACCAGGACCACACCGCCGCCCTGCTGCGCGAGGGGCTGGTGATGGCCGCGATCACCGCGACGCCGCAGCCGGTGCAGGGCTGCACGGTCAGCCGGCTCGGCACGATGCGGTACCGGGCGGTGGCGTCGGCGGAGTTCGTGCGCCGCTGGCTGGACGGCGGCCCGCTGGCGGAACGGCTGCCCGCCGCGCCGGCCGTGCTGTTCGACCGGAAAGACGATCTGCAGGACCGGTTCCTGCGCAGGCTGACCCGGCGCAAGCTGCCGAGCCGGGTCCGGCACTACGTCCCGGCGTCGGTGTCCTTTGTGGACGCGGTGGCGGCCGGGCTGGGCTGGGGCATGGTGCCGGAGCTGCAGCTGTCCGGGCGGGACCTGACGGATCTCGCGCCGGACCGGGCGGTGGACGTGGCGTTGTACTGGCAGCAGTGGAAGCTCGACTCGCCCGCGCTGGCCGCGGTGGCGGAGGCGGTGGGGCGGGCGGCCGGGCGCGCGCTCGGGCCGTAACGGGCGGATCGGCAGACAGAACCGCGCGGGCTTTTCCGGCCGAGAGGATCTCCAGTGACGGGACCGGCCACCGCCGAGGCGATCGACCGGCTGAGCGACGACTGGACGAGGCCGAGAACTGGGCCGCGAAGCGGTGCGGGAGTTCCCGGACGACCCGGCGCTGGGGAAGGCGCAGCTGATCCGGTACCGCCGGGAAGAAGCGCTGGAGTCCTTTGCGGTCGGCCGGGGACTTCGTCGAGGGCGAGGACGTCTTGCAGCAAGCCTTGCGCCGTAACGATTGCGACCTTCCGCGATGGCAATTGCTGGTCGCAGTGGCCAAATTGCTCATCGAACGCGGCGACGCCACCCAAGGCAGGCAGTTCCACGCCGACGCGCTCGCCCGCGCGCAGGAGGCGATTTCCCTTGCCGCGAACGAAGCCGAACCGTACTTCGTGGCCGCCGTCGCGCGGTACCAGCTGGCTGAGTCCGCCGGGGATTTCCCGGCCAAGCCGATGCAGCGGCGCAAGGCGATCCGCGACCTGCGGCGGTGCGTGAAACTCGATCCGGGGAACGGCGAGGCGCAGCGCAGCGAAAGCCTGCGGATTACCCGGAGCAGCACGGCGGGCAGCGTCGTGGTGGTGGTCGTCGGGGTCGCTGCGCTGATCGCGTTGTGGGTCGCGTTCTTCTTGCCGGACAAGATCACCGGCGTCATGCTGACGACGCTCACGCCGGTGCCGTCGGGCTCGTGGTCGTCGGCCTGGTGCTGCCGTTCCTGATCCGGCTGAAGCTCCCCGGCGGGGTGGAGGCCGACCTGAGCGCGAGCATCCGGCAGATCTCGTCCGGCCCGGCCGGCGAGGACACCTTCGGACCGGGCCGGTTCAGTGTGACCGCCGCGGCGGCGAGCCCGGGGCCGCAGGGGCAGTTGGCTCGGTTGTGAGTCAGCTTTGTGCGATGGGCCAGAGGTCGTCGTTGAGGAGTCGTTTGACGATCTTCCCGGTCGCGTTGCGCGGTAGCTCCGGTACGAAGTAGACGTCGCGCGGCACGGCGAAGCGGGCGAGGCGTTGGTGGATGTAGTGCCGGACGTCTTCGGCGTGCATGCGGGCGCCGTGGCGGAGGACGACGTAGGCGGCGAGGCGTTGGCCGAACTCTTCGTCCGGGACGCCGACCACGGCTGCGTCCCGGACCCCGGGCAGTGCGGCCAGTGCTTCCTCCACCGGGCGCGGGAACACGTTCTCGCCGCCGGACACGATCATCTCGTCCGCGCGGCCGGTGACGAACAGGCGTCCGGACGCGTCCTGGTAGCCGACGTCGCCGGTCGCCATCAGGTCGTGGGCCCGGGGGACGCTGGAACCGTTCGTGTAGCCGTCGAACAGCATGTCGTTGCCGACGAAGATCTGGCCCTCGTCGCCGGGCGGGACCGGGCGGCGTTCGTCGTCCAGGATCGCTACCTGGGTGCCCGGCGGGCAGCGGCCCGCGGACGTCGGCGCGGCGCGCAGGTCCGCCGGGTCGGCGATGCTCGCCCAGGACACCTCGGTGGAGCCGTAGAAGTTGTAGAGGACGTCGCCGAAGGTGTCCATGAACGACGTCACGAACGCGCCCGGCATCGCCGACCCGCTGCTCGCCACGATCCGCAGCGACGACAGGTCGTACCGGCTGCGCACGCGTTCGGGCAGGTCGAGGATCCGCTGCAGCATGATCGGCACCGCGAACAGCGCGTCGCAGCGGTGTTCGGCGATCGTGCGCAGGGTTTGCTCCGCGTCGAACCGGCGGATCAGCGACAGTTCCGCCCGCAGCGCCATGCCGAGCTGCATCGCGGCCAGGCCCCAGCTGTGGAACAGCGGCGCGGCCACCGCGATCCTGCCCCTGGCCCGCAACGGGATTCGCGACAAAACGGTCGCCGACGTGCTCACGCCCTTCGGCGTCGGACGGCGGGCGCCCTTCGGCGCGCCAGTGGTGCCGGAGGTCAGCACGACGATCCGGCCCTCGCGTTCGCTCGGCTTCGGCCGGGTCGTCGGGGCGTCCTGGAGCAGTTCGTCGAGCGTGCGGTAGCCCTGGTCGGCGTCGTCCCACGTGCTCACCCGCGGGAACTCGCCGGGCACCGACGCGATGATCGGCGCGAACTCGTCGTCGGCCAGTACCGCGGCGGGCGGATGCTGCGTGAGCACTTCCTCGACGGCGGCGGGGGAGAGGCCGGTGTTGAGCAGGATGACGTCGGCGCCGAGTTTGCTGCAGCCGACGAACGCCTCGACCATCGCCGCGTGGTTGCGGCACATCAGCGCGACCCGCGAACCGGCCTCGACGCCGAGCGCGGCCAGTGCGTTGGCCAGCTGGTTGCTGCGCTCGTCGATCTCGCCGAACGTGCGGGTGTTGCGCTCGTCGTGCACCGCGACGTCGTCGGCGCCGCGGGCGGCCGCGGCGAGGTATCCGCCGGCCAGCGTCGCGCCCCAGCGCGCGAGGGAACTGAGCTGCTTGACCATCTTGTCCGGCCGTCCCGCGGCCAGCACGCCCGCGCGGACCAGCGTGTTCGCCGTGCGCAGGGCGGTGGCCTGCTCCTGCTCCGGCGGGTCGCCGGGCAGCCCGGACAGCTGCTGCCCGATCCGCTTCGCCAGCTGTTTGAGCAGGCCTTTCACCGTGCCGCGGGCGAGCAGGCCGGAGTGTTCCGGCGGCAGCGACGGGAGCATCATCCGCAGCACGATCTCGGTGCCGCCGCGCGGGACCGGCCGCAGTTCGACCGACACCCAGGTGCGCTCGTCCGGCAGCCCGCACCAGACGACGTGCTCGCCCGGCCGGTAGACCGCCGCGTGGATCGTGCCCTCGACCAGGGTTTCCCGGTCCGGGGCGAGCCGGATCAGGCAGTGCGGCCCGCGGCCGCGTTCGGCCGGCACGGTGACCTCGCACCAGCTGATCGCCGGGACGAACCTCGGGTACAGCTCGGGACTGCCGACGATCTGCCACACCTGTCCGGGCGGGTGCCCGACCACCGCACTCGCCTCGACCACATCGTCTCGCATCGCGATCCGCCTCGCCGCCGCACGCGTGTGGGCTCCCCGGTCCTTCCCGGACGCGTGTTCAGGTTGCGGGGACGCTACCAGGCACTGCGGGCCTGGGGTACTCCGAAGGACGGGAAATCCAACCAGATGGGAATTTTCTTGCCGGGTCCCCCGGGGCCGGCGGCGGCCGCGGACCGGCGGGTTCCGGCGCTCCGGACATAATGGGCCGGGTGGAGCAACTGGTCGAGGAATACGGACCCAGCTGGGACCCGGGCCCGTACGAACGGGGCACCGACGGACCGCGCGTGATCCTGGTCGGGGCGGACACTTCGCCGACCGGGCTGCGGGCGACGGCGTACGGCGGCGGTCTCGCCCGGCGGCAGCGCGCGCGGCTGGTCGTGGTGTACGTGGCCGCGCCGACGGTGTGGACCGGGCTCGCCGCGGCCGCCGTCGTCGACGTGCAGCAGCAGACCTTCGAGGAGGAGATCGAGCAGCTGCGCGCGGAACTGCGCGACCGGGCGGCCGACCTGCAGGTGCCGGTCACGTTCGTGGTCCGCCGCGGCGAGACCTTCCCCGAACTGCGCCAGGCCGCGCTGGAGGCGAACGCCGACATGGTCGTGGTCGGCGCTTCCGAACAGGGCGGGCACCGGCTCGTCGGCTCGGTCGGCAACCGGCTGGTGCGCGCGGCGACCTGGCCGGTCGTCGTGGTGCCGTGAGCGATTTCGAGAACATCGTCACTCGGCTGCGGGCCGCCGGATGCGTGTTCGCCGAGGACGAAGCGCGGCTCCTGCTGGGCCAACCGGGCGACCTGGCCGGGATGGTCGAGCGCCGGGTCGCCGGGGAGCCGCTGGAGCACATCCTCGGCTGGGCGGAGTTCGCCGGCCGCCGGTTCGTCGTCGCGCCGGGCGTTTTCGTGCCCCGGCATCGCACCGAGCTGCTCGTCCGGCTGGCCGCCGGGTTCGCGCACGAGCGGTCAGTGGTGCTCGATCTGTGCTGCGGTTCCGGTGCGCTGGGCGCGACGGTCGCGGCCGAGGTGCCCGGGATCGAACTGCACGCGGCGGACGTCGAGCCCGCCGCGGTCGGCTGCGCGCGGCGCAACGTGCCTGGTGAGGTCTATCAAGGCGATCTGTACGCACCTCTTCCGCGACGGTTGCGCGGCCGGGTGGACGTGGTGATCGCGAACGTCCCGTACGTCCCGACCGGCGACGTCGCGTTCATGCCGCCCGAGGCACGCGACCACGAACCCCGGGTCGCGCTCGACGGGGGAGCCGACGGTCTCGACGTCTTCCGCCGCGTGGTCGCGGAGGTTCCGGCGTGGCTCGCGCCCGGCGGACACGTGCTTTTCGAAGCCAGCGAACGTCAAGCGGCCGCCGCGACGGCCGAACTGCGCCGGTCAGGGCTGGTCGCGTCCGTCGAAGAAGACGACGAACTCGGCGCGACAGTCGTGGTAGGACAACGCGAACACTGAGCGGCGAACCGGATTCGCCCGCATTCCGTACTGCGTGCGTCCGGTGGGGACGTCTAGGGTCAACGCATGAAGGTCGGCCTGCTCACCCGGGAGTACCCGCCGGACGTGTACGGGGGAGCGGGGGTGCATGTCGAGTTCCTCGCCCGGGAGCTGCGGTCGCTGGTCGACCTCGACGTGCACTGCTGGGGCCCCGACCGGCCGGACGGCGCGCACGGGCACCGCGACGCGCACGGATACGCCCAGCCCGCGTTCGCCACGATGGACATCGCGGTTTCGATGGCCGATGCGCTCGTCGGGCACGATCTCGCGCACAGTCATACCTGGTACGCGAACCTCGGCGGGCATCTCGCGAAGCTCGCGCACGGCATCCCGCACGTCATCACCGCGCATTCGCTCGAACCGCTGCGGCCGTGGAAAGCCGAGCAGCTCGGCGGCGGCTACCGCGTGTCGTCGTGGATCGAGCGCGAGGCCTACGAGGCGGCGGACGCGATCATCGCGGTCAGCTCCGGCATGCGGCGCGACGTGCTCGCCGCGTATCCGAACGTCGACCCGGCGCGGGTGCACGTGGTGCGCAACGGCATCGACACCGAGCTGTACCAACCCGATCCCGGCACCGACGTACTGGAGAAGCACGGCATCGACCCGAACCGGCCGTACGCGTTGTTCGTCGGCCGGATCACGCGGCAGAAGGGCGTGCCGCATCTCGTGCGTGCCGGGGCCGCGCTGGACGAGGACGTGCAGCTGATCCTGTGCGCGGGCGGCGCGGACACGCCGGAACTGGACGCGGAGTTCCGCGGGCTGGTCGCGGAATTGCAGGAAAAACGCTCCGGCGTGCACTGGATTCCGGAAATGCTGCCGCGCGGCGAAGTCGTCCAGCTGCTGACGCACGCGCTCGTGTTCGTCTGCCCGTCGGTGTACGAACCGCTCGGCATCGTGAACCTGGAAGCGATGGCGTGCGGCACCGCGGTGGTGGCCAGCGACGTCGGCGGGATCCCGGAGGTGGTCGCCGACGGCGAGACCGGGGTGCTGGTGCATTACGACGAGAACGAGCCCGGCGCTTTCGAGGCCGGGCTCGCGCGCGGGATCAACGGCTTGGCCGCCGACCGCGAGCGCGCCGCCCGGCTGGGGCTGGCCGGACGGGACCGCGCGGTGGGAGAGTTCGGCTGGGCAGCGATCGCCGCCGCGACGGTCGGGGTTTACGAGGCGTGCGGGAGGGTTTCGTGATCGACGGATCCGATGTGCTGGGGATCGTTCTCGCCGGCGGCGAGGGCAAACGGCTGATGCCGCTGACCACCGACCGGGCGAAACCCGCGGTCCCGTTCGGCGGCGTGCACCGGCTGATCGACTTCGTGCTCTCCAACCTGGTGCACGGCGGGATCCGCCGGATCTGCGTGCTGACGCAGTACAAATCGCATTCGCTGGACCGGCACATCTCGACGACGTGGCGGCTGTCTTCGCTGACCGGCGAGTACGTCACGCCGGTGCCGGCGCAGCAGCGGCTGGGCCCGCGCTGGTTCCAGGGCAGTGCGGACGCGATCCACCAGAGCCTGAACCTGGTGCACGACGAATCGCCCGCGTACATCGCGGTGTTCGGCGCGGACAACATCTACCGGATGGACCCGCGCCAGATGATCGACGCGCACATCGCGTCCGGCGCGGGCGTGACGGTCGCCGGCATCCGGGTGCCGCGCGCGGAGGCCCGTTCGTTCGGCGTGATCAGCACCGAGGACGGCACCAAGATCGACGCGTTCCTGGAGAAACCCGACGACCCGCCGGGCCTGCCGGATTCGCCGGACGAATCGTACGTGTCGATGGGCAATTACGTGTTCACGACGCAGGTGATGCTCGACGCGCTCCACGAGGACGCGAAGAACCCGGCGTCCAAACACGACATGGGCCGCGACATCATCCCGGCGCTGGTGGAGAAATCCGAGGCGGCCGTCTACGACTTCAACGGCAATGTGGTGCCCGGCGAAACCGACCGGGACCACGGCTACTGGCGCGATGTCGGAACGATCGACAGCTATTACGACGCGCACACGGATTTGATTTCGACGCAGCCGATTTTCAACCTGTACAACCGGAAATGGCCGATCCTGGCCCATCCCGGCCAGCGCGCGGCGGCGAAATTCGTGGAAGGCGGCACGGCGACCCAGTCGATCGTCAGCAACGGCTGCATCATCTCCGGCGCGCAGGTGGTGGATTCCGTGCTGTCGCCGGACGTTTTCATCGAGAACGGCGCGGTCGTGCAGGGCTCGGTGCTGCTGGACGGCGCCCGGGTCGGGCGCGGCGCGGTGGTGCGGCGCGCGATCCTGGACAAGAACGTCGTCGTCCCGCCGGGAGCGCACATCGGGGTGGACCTGGCCCGGGATCGCGGCCACTACCACGTCAGCGACTTCGGGATCGTCGTGCTGGGCAAGGGGGAAACGGCCATCTAGCCCGCGGCTTCCCCGCGGAGGGCCGCGACCGCGCGCGCGACGACGTCGGCCGGGGCGGGCTGCTCGCCCATCTCCGCCCGGACCTCCGCGGCCGCGCGGCGGAACGACTCGTCCTCGAGCAGCTGCGCCACCAGCTTCCGCACCGTGAAAACGTCCACAGTGGACGGATCGTGGCTCAGTCCGACGCCCCGGTCGACCACTCGCTCCGCCGACATCGGATTGTCCGCGAAGCTGGGCAGAACCAGCTGCGGCACTCCGTAGAACAACGGCGCGGCAGTGGTCCCGGACCCGCCGTGGTGCACGATCGCCGCGCATCCCGGCAAAAACGCCGACAGCGGCAAGTACCCCACCGACCGGACATTCCCCGGAAGCTCGCCCAGTTCGCTCAGATCGGCGGTGCCCGCCGCGAGAACGACTTCGACGTCCATCCCGCCGAGCGCGTCGAGCACCACCTTCAAGCTGCTGACCCCGCTCATCGCCGGAACCACCGTGCCCAGCGTGACAGCCACCCGAGGCCGTTCCGGCTTCCGCAGGGCCCACTCCGGCAGCACGGCCCCGCCGTTGTAGGGCACGAACCGCATCGGCCACCACGGGACGCCGTCGCGTTCGTCGGGGTGCTCCTCGTCCGCCCGCAGCCCGCCCATGCTCGGCGCGCGCGGGTCGATCCGGGCCAGGACCTTCACCGGCGCGTCGCCGATGCCGAGCTTCTCGCGCATCAGCGTGACGAGTTCGCCGTCGAGGAAGTCGTCGTGCTCGGTGCGCCACGAGAGGTCGCGGGTCGACCACGAGATCCGGTTGCCGACCTCGAGCGCGGGCACGCCGAGCGCGGCCGCGGCGAGCGCGCCGGCCCCGTGGTCGGACGGGTAGACGACCAGCTCCGCGCCGAACGCCCGGCCCGCTTCGACGGTGCCTTCGGTCATCGCGGCGGTGAAGAGGCCGAACGGCCCCTGGTGCCGCCGGGCGATCCGGTACTCCTCGGGTTCGTCCGGGTCCGGTGCGGTGCCGTCCTTGACGGTGGCCAGCAGGTCGGCCCAGATGTCGCGGCCGGGGAAGACGTCGGCGACCGGCAGCCCGGCGCGCGCGGACACCTCGGCGATCTCGGCGGTGGTGGCCAGCAGCACCTCGTGCCCGGCGGCGCGGGCGGCCCAGACGACCGGGATCAGCGGCAGCGTGAGCCCGTACCCGGGCGCGGACGCGAACAAGATCTTCACGCCTCCGAGACTGCCAGAACCGTGACGCTCCCCGCATCCCGGTTCCCGTTTCCGAACCCCGGTAACGCGCCGGGCCGCCGCCGCGACACATCCGCAGATCATCTCTCCCCGGAAAGGCCCGGTCCCCCATGCGAAGATCCCGTATCGCGGCATTGCTGACCCTGGTCGGCCTCGGCATCGCGATGTCCCCCGCCGTCGCCGCCGACGCAGGCCAGACCAGTACGTGGTGCACCAAGAAGGAGCAGGTGGCGATCCTCGGCACGTCCGCCGACACCGGCTACGGCACCACGGGCTACCAGTCCACGACGGACACTTACGCTCCGACCACCTACGGCTGGACCACGAAAATCGCCAACGACCTCCACGCCGAGTGGAACACCACGACCAAGAACTACGCGCACAACGGCGCGATGGCGACCGACTACCTCCCCGGCGGCCGCTGGCCCGACACGACCGGCGCGCTCGCCGACCTCACGCAACGCCAGCCCGACCTGGTGCTCGTCGACCTCGGCGGCAACGAGCTGATCGCCCAGGTCGACCCGGCGGTGTTCAAGGCGAACCTCGGCAAGCTCATCGACAACATCCGCGCGGCGCGGCCCGGAGTGGACATCCTGCTGTCGATCTACGCCGAGCTGAAGTGGACGCCCAACCCGTGGGGCGGGCAGACGCAGAAGTACTTCTGGTCGCAGTACGGCACGGCGATCTACCAGACGGCGGTCGCGAAGGGAACGGCGCTCGTCGATTTGCGGCAGTACATCCCGCCCGCCGGGTCGGCGAATCTGCCGAACCCGAGCCCGTGGATGGCCGACAACGTGCACCTGAACGACGCGGGGAACCTCGCCGAATACGGGATGTGGTGGGGGTGGACGTCGAGTCTGGGGAGTATTTGCTGAACGGTGCGGGGTCGGGTCGCTGATCCGGGCTGGCCGCGCTGGGGTGCGGCGGGGCCGGACGGTGGTTGAGCGGCGGCGTCGGGGAGCCGTCGTTCCCGGGCTGCGGTGTTGGCGGGGGTTGCCGGGGTTCGGCGGTCGTGACCGTGTGCGGTCTGGTGGTTGATCTGGCCTGGCTGCGCTGGGGTTCGGCGGGGTCGGATGGCGGTTGAGCGGCGGCATCGGGGGCTGCCGAGGCCCGGCGGTCGTGCGGAGGGCGGGCACGACCTCGCCGGGGCGGTTCGGCACTCGGGACCGCGACGGGCGAGCGGGCCTTGCCGTCGCTGAACGGGTTGCAGGCGCGGCGGCGGGCGGGTCGCGGTCCGCTTGCCGGGTGGGGCGGCCGGTGGCTGGATGGTGGGCTTCTGCCGGTCGCTGCTCGCGGGTGTTCCCGCAACCTGGGCGACGGCGCGTCGTCATCGGCCCGCGTCCCCGGCGGGCGGTCGACGGCCGGATGGCGGCCTTCTGCCAGCTCGTGGTGGCGGAACCGGCACCCCGGCCGCGCATTGCCGCTGCTCACAACGTTTCCCCAGGTCAACCTGGGTGGCGTAACCTCGGCGTAATACAAACCCCGGTAGCGTCGCCGGCGTGGTGACTGCGCAGCGGAGGGCGGAACGGGCCCGGCAGGTGGCCGACGGGTTGCGGCAGCGGATCGTCGCGGGCGAGGTCGGCGCGTTGCTTCCGGGCGAGCGCGAGCTGGGCGAGTGGTTCGGCGCGTCGCGGAACGTCGTCCGGGAGGCGCTCGGCTTGTTGCGGGACGAGGGGCTGGTCGAGCGTCGGCAAGGTGTCGGGACGGTGGTGGTGCGCCCGAAGTACGGCCACGGGCTCGACCAGTTGACCGGGCTGGCCGAGGCGCTCGAGGGGCACGGCGAGGTCGTGAACGAGGTGCGCACGGCCGGGACGGTCGCCGCGCCGCCCGCGGTGGCGGAGCGTCTCGGCCTGGCGGCGGGGGAGGAGGTCGTGCACCTGGAGCGCGTCCGGCGGCTGGGCGGGGCGCCGTTGTCGCTGGACTCGACGTATCTGGTCGCCGACCTGGGAATTCCGTTGCTGGGCAAGGATTTGGCGCACCGGGACCTGTTCGCGCTGCTGGAGGAGACCAACGGCATCCGGCTGGGGCGGGCGGAGGTCGAGGTGCACGCGGTGTCCGCCGGGCCGGACACGGCCGCGTTGCTGGACATCGCGCCGGGGACCGCGGTGTTCGCCCTCGACCGGTTGACCCGGCTGCCGGACGGGCGGCCGGTGGACGCGGAGTGGCTGCACATCCGCGCGGACCGGCTCACCTTGCGCGCGACCTTGCACCGGGGGCCGGGGTGATCCGCCGAAATCGGTTGCCGGGGCGGCCGGTGCACCGAGAGGGAGTGATTCGATTGGCAGGCTGCGGGTGCCGGCGGGGCGAGAGCGGCTTTCGGTGGTGGCCCAGGTGATCGCGGCGCTCATCGTGACCGGGTTGCTCGCCGGGATCGGCATCACCGCCGTCGGGCCGGGCGGGGTGCTCGCGACCGTCGGGCTGTTCGTCTTCACCTCGCTGACTCCGGCGCAGGTGGCCGGGACGGCGATCGTCACGCACGTGGCCACCGGGATTCTCGGCAGTGCCGCGTTCGTCCGTTCCGGACAGTTGCGGGAGCCGGAAACCCGGCGGGTGGCGGGAGTTCTCGCCGCGGCCGCGACAGTGGGGACGCCGTTGGGGGTGCTGCTGAACTCCTGGGTGTCCGCTAAGGCGTTCGGAATCGTCCTTGGCGGGTTCGCGCTGGTCGTGGCGGTGTTCGTCGGGTTCAAGGGACGGGAGCGGGCCGTCGGGACGCCGGTCGCGGGGGCGATCGGGGCCGGGGTCGCGGTGGTCGCGGGACTGGTCGGGGTCGGCGGGCCGATGCTGGCGGTGCCGTTGCTGGTGGTCGCCGGGATGCCGGTGCTCGGCGCGCTCGCCGCGGCGCAGGTGCAGTCGGTGGTGATCGCCGGCGTCGGCACCCTCGGTTACGTCCTGGACGGAGCGATCGACTGGCGGCTGGCGGCGATTGTCGGGATTCCGGAGCTGGCGGGCGTTTTGCTCGGCTGGCGGATCGCGCACGCGCTGCCGGCCAAAACGCTCAAAGCCGTTCTCGTCGCGGTGCTGGTCGGGATCGCGCCGTATCTCGCGTTGCACGGCTGAAGCCGGGTGGCCGCCACCCGGCTTCAGCCGATGCGTTACCGGTCGAAGGGCAGCTGCAGGACCGCTCCGGAGACGGGTTTTCCGGCGCGGACCGTATCCAGCTCCACAGTGGACAGTGCCCGGCGGTAGAGGCGCGTGTCGTCCAGCGAACCGGACAGGTGCTGCGCGCCGTCCAGGCGTTCGCCCAGCCACAGCTGGAACGAGACGGTCTGGGTGACCGAACCGGGGGAGTTCGGACCGGACGCGGCTACCGTGCCGTCGACCAGGATGCGAAGCTGACCGTCCGAGCGCTGGAGCGCCACGTGGTGCCATTTTTGGTCGTCGTAGGCCGACTGTGTGGTGACCGATGTGCTTCCGGCCGCCGTGGTCATCATCGCGATCAGCCGATGCGACGAGGGTTCGGCGCGCAGCCACAGCTGCGGCGCGGTCGAGCCCATGCCGCCCAGCCACAGCAGGGCTTGCGGATCCTTCGAAGCACCGTAGTTGACCCAGGTGGAGAAGGTGAAGTCGCCGGAGCCGACCAGTTGCGTCGGCGAGTACGGGACGCGCACGAAGGCGTTCTGCAGCTGGACGGCCTTGCCGTACTTGCCGGGAACCAAACTGGCGTCGCCAAGAATGCGCGCGGGCTGTCCACTTGCGACGTCCGGAGTGGACACTCCCGGCGAACGCTTCCAGCCAAGGTGGTTCTCGTCGAAGCGGGCGAAGCGGATTTCGTCGCGGGCGTCCACCGCGCCGCCCTCGTACAGCAGGCCGATCTTCGCGTTCTTGTCCTGCGGACCGCTCAGCTGGACCAGATCGGAGTAGCCGGACCAGTCTGTCGTGATCCGCGTTCCCTGGTCGGCGTTTTCCCAGGTGCGACCGTCGTCATAGGACGAACGGATGGTCATCCAGCGCCGCCGGTCGGTGTCGGCGGGCGAGGCGAACAGGATCCGCTTGCCGCCGGGGCGGTCGAGGCGCAGCAGCGAACCTTGCACCATCGGCGTCACGAGGTCGGGAATCGTGGTGAAGCGCTGGGAAAAGGTCGCGCCGCCGTCCCGGCTCAACGCGTAGTCGCGGTTGCCGATGTCGGTGCCGCTTTGTTCGCGGCCACCGGCGTAGATGGTGCCGTCCGGCAATTCCGCCACGCTGACTTCCGAGGGCTTTTGCACGAAGGTGCCGCCCACTGGGTGCAGGTAGTTGTCGACCGCGCCGACGTGCCAGGAAGAACCGCCGTCGTCGCTGTAGATCAGACCGGCGTAGTTCTCGACGGAATGGGTGCCGTCACTGCGTTCCGCGTTCACTCCGAAGACGAGCCGGCCCGCGTGCCTGCCGCGCTGAAGCTGAATGCCGTGCACCGGACCGGAGGCGTACCAGGAATCCCACGCGGGCAGCTTCGCCTGCGCGCTGATGTCGACCGGCGTGGACCAGGTGCGGCCGTCGTCGGTGCTGTACTGCGAGTGCGGCGTGCGCGGGCACGGCACGTCGCAGCCCTTGTCGTCGGTGCGGCCCTTGTTGTACGTGGTGATCAGGACGATCCGGCCGGTTTTGGTGTCCACAATGGGCACTGGGTTGCCGTGGGTGTCGCCGCCGCCGCGGTTGACCACCTGCAGCGGCGACCAGGTGGTGCCGCCGTCGGCGGATCGCTTCAGCACCAGGTCGATGTCGCCGGTGTCGCCGCAGTTGTCCTTGCGGCCCTCGGCGAAGGCCAGCAACGTGCCGTGCGTGCTGCGGACGATCGCCGGGATGCGGAAACACGCGTAGCCGGTTTCCTGATGCGGGTTGAAGAGCGCTTTCTGGTCGAATTGCGGCGCGGCCTGCGCCGAGCCGACGGGGGCGAGGAAAGCCAGCAGCACGAACGCCAGCACCACGCGAAGGGCGGATCTCATCTGGTCTCCGTTCCGAACTGTCCGGAAAGGACAGCCACGCCGTACGCGGCCAATTCCACTTCGGACGATGGCTGGGCGGGATCGGTGAGCAAATCTGTACCGGGCGAAGGCAGGGAAACAGTGACAGCTTCAGCGTTGTGGTTGAGCAGGAACAGATAATCGTCGGAACCGTGCCGCACGACCGCCTGCACCCCGTCCGGCAATCCGGGCAGCACCGGCGAAACTCCGGCGTCGGCGGTGACGCGGTGGAAGAGCGTGCGCATGCCCTCCGCGTCCGGCCGGGTGCCGAGGTACCACGCGACCCCGGAGCCGAACTCGTGCCGGGTGATCGCGGGGCGGCCGGCCAGCGGACCCTCGGCGAAGGTGGCGACGACGTCCGCGCCCTCGGCTTCGATCCATTCGGACCAGATCGTCGCGCTGACCGGCGCGCCGTCGAGGTCGATGGTCGTGGAGCCGCCTTCCGGAAGCGGCCAGAACTCCTCGACGCGCAGGCCGAGAATGTCCCGCAGGGGCGCTGGATAACCGCCGGTGTACACGCGGTCGTTCTCGTCGGCGATGCCGGAGAAGAACGACACCGCCAGATGTCCGCCACCCTCCACATAGGAGCGGAGATTGGCGGCGACCGCACTGTCCATCAGGTACAGATTGGGCGCCACGACGAGCCGGTATCCGGACAGGTCGCGCGACGGGTGCACGACGTCGCAGGTGACGTTCGCGTCGAACAGCGGCGCGTAATGCGCGAGGTGCGCGTCGAGCTGGCTGAGATCGTCCGACGGATGCGAGTTCAGCTCCAGCGCCCACCAGCTGTCCCAGTCGTGCAGGACCGCGACGTCGGCCTTGACCCGGCTGTCCGCCAGCTGCGGCAGCGACGCCAGTTCCCGGCCGAGGTCGCGCACCTCGCGGAAGATCCGGGTGTCCGGACCGCCGTGCGGCACCATCGCGGAGTGGAACTTCTCGGCCCCGCCCGGAGTTTGCCGCCACTGGAAGAACAACACCGCGTCCGCGCCGCGCGCCACGGCCTGCCAGCTGCCCAGCCGCATCGTCCCCGGCGGCTTCGGGCTGTTGCGGGTGCGCCAGTTCACCGCGCTCGGCGCCTGCTCCAGCAGCAGCCACGGCTGACCGTCCTTGATGGACCGGACGAGGTCGTAGGCGAAGGCGGCTTCCAGGTGCCCGCGCGGATCGGATGGATCGGGGTAGGAATCGAGGCTCACAATGTCCTCGTGCGGCACCCATTCGTTCCAGTCGAGCGACTTCTGCACCAGGCCGACGAAGTTCGTGGTCACCGGGACGTCCGGGGTGATCCGGGCCAGCACCTCGCGCTCGTTGAGGTAGCAGCCGAGCGACGCGTCGGAGGAGAACCGGTGGTAGTCCAGCTGGTGTGCCGGATTCGGGAAGGTCGGCGCGACGCGCGGCGGCCGCACCTCGGCGAAGTCGGAGTACCGCTGCGACCAGAAACTCGTGCTCCAGGCTTCGTTCAACGCTTCGACGCTGCCGTAGCGTTCGGCGAGCCAGCGCCGGAAGTCCACCGCGGACTCGTCGCAGTAACAGGCGCGGATGTGGCAGCCGAATTCGTTGCCGATATGCCACATTTCCAGGGCCGGATGTCCGGCGTACTGAGTGGCGACCTGTTCCACCAGGCGTGCGGCGTGTTCGCGGAACACCGGGCTGGACGGGCAGAACTGCTGCCGCGCGCCAGCGGACAGCCGCGTGCCGTCAGCGCGTACCGGCAGGATTTCCGGATATCGGTGGGAAAGCCACGGCGGCGGCGAGGCCGTCATGGTGCCGAGGCAGGCTCGCACGCCACCGGAAGCGAGGTTGTCCATCACCGTGTCGAACCAGCCGAAATCGAATTCCCCGGGACGTGGTTCGACCTGCGCCCAGGAGAAAATCCCGACCGTCACCATCGAAACCGACGCCTCGGCCATCAGTTTCAGGTCTTCCGCCCATACGTCGGGCGACCAATGCTCGGGGTTGTAATCCCCGCCGTAGTACAGCCGATCCATCAGAGGAGACCCGCTTCCGCCAGCTTTCCCTTGATCTGCAGCAGTTCGTCGTCGTTGAGGGGGAGTTGCGGCGGCGCCATCACCGCGTTGTCGATGAATCCGCGCATTTTCATCGACGCCTTGAACGCGCCCAGCGCGGCCGACCCGCGGCCCATCCGGCTCGGCGGGGCCACGTCGGTGATGCTGAACAGCGTCAGCAGCCGTTCTTGTTCCCGCCGCGCGGCCTGCGGGTTGCCGCCGCGGAAGTGGTCGTAGATCAGCACATAACCGACCGGGTCGACGTTGCCGAGTCCCGGAACCGCGCCGTCCGCGCCCTGCGCGAGCGCGGCGTCCACCAGCAGTTCGGAGCCGGTGAACACGGCGAAGCGCTCCAGCCCGCGTTCGCGGCGCTGCTGCAGCACCATCCGGAACCCGGCCTCGTCGCCGCTGGAATCCTTGAGCCCGGCCAGCACCCCGTCCGCGGCCAGGTTCAGCACCAGTTCGCGGTCGAGCTTCGTGTGCACGGCGATCGGGATGTCGTAAGCGAAAATCGGCAGCGACGTCCGCTCGTGCAGCAGCCGGAAATGCCGGTCGATCTCCGCGACGTGCGTGCGCGTGTAGTACGGCGCGGTCACCACGATGGCGTCCGCACCGGCCGCCTCCGCGGTCTTCACATGCTCCGCGACGCGCAGGGTCGTCATGTCGATGCAGCCGGCGAGCACCGGGACCCGCCCGGCGACCTGGTCGACGGCGGTTTCGACGGTGATCCGGCGCTGGTCGTCGGGCAGGAAGGCGACTTCGCTGGACGAGCCGAGCACGAAGATGCCGTGCACGCCGGCGTCGAGCTGGAATTCGATGTGCCGCCGCAGCGACGCGGTGTCCACGGTGAAATCGTCGTGGAACGGCGTGCAGAGCGGCGGGATGATGCCGGCGAACGCGGGCGCGGTCATGAGGCAGTCACTCCGATTTCTGGGTGGATGCAGCGATAGGTGTGCTCGTCCGGCCCGGACTGCGGCGGCAAGGCCAGCGAGCATTCGGCGGTGGCTTTCGGGCAGCGGGTGTGGAACGGGCACCCGGGCGGCGGCGCGGTCGCCGACGGCACGGGTCCACTGAGGACAATCGGTTCCACCGGACGCAGCAAACTCGGCGTCGCCGAGAACAATGCGCGCGTGTACGGATGATGCGCGTGGTGCGGCAGTTCGCTCGCCGGGGCTTGTTCGACGATCCGGCCGAGGTACATCGTCACGATGCGGTCGCTCATCCGGCGCACGGTCTGGATGTCGTGCGAGACGAACACCATCGCCAGTTCGAGCTGTTCGCGCAGTTCCAGCAACAGGTTCAGGATCTGCGCGCGCACCGAAACGTCCAATGCGGACGTTGGCTCGTCGGCCACCAGCAGCGCCGGCCGCAAGGCGAGCGCGCGGGCGATCGCCACGCGCTGCCGCTGCCCGCCGGAAAGCTGCGACGGCAGTGCGTCCGCCACACTGGACGGCAGCCCGACTAGATGCATCAGCTCCCGGGCCCGTTCGGCGCGTTCGGCGGCGGTGCCGATCTGGTGCACGTCGAGCGGGTCGCGCAGGATTTTCGAGACGGGCAGCCGCCGGTTCAGCGCGGTCGACGGGTCCTGGAAGATCATGCCTACCGTGCGGCCCAGTTCGGCCGGCCGCAGCTCGGACAATGGCTGACCCGCGTAGCGCACCGTACCGGAAGTGGGCTTTTGCAGCCCGACCAGCACCTTGGCCAAAGTGGACTTTCCGCAGCCGGATTCCCCGACCACGCCGACGGTTTCGCCCTTCGCGATGGCCAGAGTGGCGTCGGTGAGCGCGTATACCCGGTCGTGTCCGAACAGGCTCGAACCGCGGATCTTGTGCACCACGTGCACGCCGTCGACTTCGACGAGGTTCATGCCTGTGCTCCTTCCGCCAGGGCGGCGACCGGGCTCTCGGCGGGATAGTGACAGGCCACGAGATGCCCTTCGCCCGCTGGTTCGGGCGCGACCTCGAAGCAGTGCCCGCGCGCGGCGGGACACCGGCTCGCGAACCGGCAGCCGGGCGGGAAGTCCGCCGGTGCGGGCACGACGCCCTTGATCTGGGTGAGCGTCGCTTCGTTCTCTTCCAGCGACAGGACGGCGCTGAGCAGGCCACGGGTGTAGTGGTGCTGCGGGGCTCCGACGACGGCCGCGGTCGCGCCGGTTTCGGCGACCTGTCCGCCGTACATCACCACCACCCGGTCGGCGATGTCGGATACCAACGCGAGGTCGTGAGATACCAACACCAGAGCGAAGCCGAGTTCTTCCTGCAGCCGCAGCAAAAGCGCCATGATCTGCGCCTGCACTGTCACGTCGAGCGCCGTCGTCGGTTCGTCGGCGACGATCAGCTTTGGGCTGCGAGACAACGCCATCGCGATCAGCACGCGCTGGCGCTGTCCGCCGGACAGCTCGTGCGGGTACGCGCGCAGCGTGCGGCCCGGGTCGAGGTTGACCAGTTCCAGCAGCTCCTCCGGCGTGCGGGTGCCGCCGCGCCGGGTGAACTGCTTGAGCTGCGCGCGAATGGTCATCGCCGGGTTCAGCGAGCTGAGCGCGTCCTGGTACACCATCGCCAGGTCGTGCCCGAGGTGCCGGCGGCGGACGCTCGGCTTCATGGTCAGCAGGTCGGCGCCGGCGAACCGGATCTCGCCGCTGAGCCGCGCGGCGTCCGGCTGCAGGCCCATGATCGACAGCGCGGTCAGCGATTTCCCGCAGCCCGATTCGCCGATCAAGCCCAGCACCTCGCCGGATCGGACCGAAAAGGACACTCCGTCGACGACGTTCACGCCGTTGTGCCGGTCCGGGAACGAGATCGCGAGATTTTCCACCGCCAGCACGGTTTCCCGGCCCGACAGATCCCGCGCCTTGGCGGCCAGCCGTTGCCCGGCCTCGCGAAGACCGCGCAGCGGCAGCACCGGAGCGGTGGCCTCGGGAGCCAATTCGATCTGCTGCGCCGCCTCAGCCGCCTTCGCGGTGCGGGCCGACGGCGCGGCCCAGGCGTCGGAGATTCCCTCGGAGAGGATGTTCAACGCCAGCACGGTGGCCAGGATCAGCAGACCGGGGAAAAGCGTCGCCCACCAGCCGCCGGTCAGCACGAGGTCCTTGCCGTCCGACAGCACCGAACCCCACGACGGATCGGGCGGCTGGATCCCCGCGCCGATGAACGACAGCGAAGCCTCGAAGACGATCGCGTCCGCGACGGTGACCGTGCAGTACACCAAGATCGGCGCGGCGCAGTTGACCGCGACGTGCCGGGCGAGGATGAACAGCCGTTTCGCGCCGATCACCCGCTCGGCCGCTACGTAGTCCTCGCCGTACTGCGCGAGCACGTTCGCCCGCACCACCCGCGCCACCGGGGCCATGTTGAGGAAGCCGATGGCGAGGATCAGCACGAGGATGCCGCGCCCGAACACCGCCACCAGCACCGCGGCGAGCGCGATGCCGGGGAAGGCCATCAGGACGTCGAGGACCCGCATGACCAGGCCGTCGGCGCGGCGGCCGGACGTCGCCGCGAACGCCCCGACGACGACCCCGGCGACCAGCGCGAGCAGCGTCGCGCCGAGCCCGATCGCGAGCGACCAGCGGGTGCCCGCGACGAGCCGGGAGAAGATGTCGCGGCCGGACTGGTCGGTGCCGAACCAGTGCGCCGCGCTGGGCCCGCCGGTGTCGGTGCTGAGCAGGTCCGGGTTGTGCGTGGCCGCGGCGGTGCCGAGGATCGCGACGAGCCCGAGCACGATCAGCACGCCGAGCGCGATCCACGACGGCAGGGCAAGCCGCCGGAACCGCACGCCGGGCCGCGACAGCCGGGCGGTCAGGTTCGGACGGAGGACCGGGCGCATCACGAGCGGCTCCGGGGACGGGGGTCGGCGGGGTGATGGTGTCGGTGGCGGGGGAGGGCCGGGTGCGTCACGAGCGGCTCCGCGGGCGAGGGCTGGCGGGGTGGGAGGGCACGGCTAGGGGGATCGGGGGCGTGGTCGGCGAGGGGGTTGCCGGAGTTCGGGTGTTCGGGGGCCTGCGGGATTCGGTTCGCTGCTGTGGTCGGGAGGGTTCGGGCGGGAGTGTGGTGAGCGGTTGCGTGGGTGAGGGGGCCGGGAGCCTGGCGGATTCGGGTCGCTGCTGTGGTCGGCAGGGTTCGGGCGGTGATGTGGCGAGCGGTTGCGTGGGCGAGGAGGTCGGGGGCCTGGCGGGTTCGGTTCGCCGCTGCGGTCGGCAGGATTCGGGAGGGCGAGGAGGTCGGGGACCCGCCGGACCCGGCTCGCGGTCGGCAGGGTGCGGGCCGGGGTGTCACGAGCGGCTCCGCAGGCGGGGGTTGGCCAGCAGGTAGAGCACGTCGACGATCAGGTTCACGAGCACGAACCCGGCCGCGATGGTGATCACGAAGCCCTGCACCTTGGCGGTGTCGCCGTCCTGCACGGCCTGGATCATGTTCTGGCCCATGCCGGGCAGCGCGAACATCGTCTCGATCACCACCGCGCCGCCGAGCAGGTAGCCGACCCGGAGGCCCAGCACGGTCAGCGGGTTGACCAGTGCGTTGCGCAGCACGTTGCGGCCGACCACCACGACCGGCGGGAGGCCGCCGCCGCGGGCGGTGCGTACGTAGTCCTTGTCGAGTTCTTCGACCATCGACGTGCGGATCACCCGCGTCAGCTGCGCGGCGACCGGTGCGGCCAGCGCGATCGCGGGCAGCGTCAGCGAGTTCAGCCAGCCGGAGAACGAATCCGCCGGGCTGACGTAGCCGCTGGTCGGGAAGAGGCCCTTGCCCACCGCCAGCCACTGCACCAGCAGCAGCGCGATCCAGAACGCGGGCGCGGCGACGCCGGCGAGCGTCACGAACCGGATGAGGTGGTCCGGCCAGCGGCCGCGGAACAGCGCCGAGGTCACGCCGAGCACGACCGAGACGACGAGCGCCAGCGCCAGGCCGAGCAGGGTCAGCTGCACGGTGAGCGGGAGCGCGGTGGCGATGGTCTGGCCCACCGGCTCCTTGGTGATCACGCTCGTGCCGAAATCGCCCTGCAGCAGATGCCACACGAAGTGCACGTACTGCAGCGGCAACGGATCGAGCAGGCCGTTCTGCTCGCGGAACCGCTGGAGCTGGTCGGCGGTGGCGTTGGCCCCGTTGAACGCGGCCATCGCCGGGTCGACCGGCGAGAACCGCATCACGATGAACACGAACAGGATCACGCCGAGCAGCAGCGGGATCAGGGCGAGGATGCGGCCGGCCAGCATCCGCACGACGACTGTCACTTCCTGGCCCTCCCGTCAGACCGGTTTGGCCTGGTTGAGGTAGATGCCCGGGTAGCCCTGGGCACGCACGCCGCTGATCGCCTTCGGGTCCCAGGCGGTGCCCGTCTGCGTGAAGACGATCGGGTAGATCACCGCCTGTTCCGAGATCTGGTCGAGCAGCTGCCGGTACAGCCCGCCGCGCTTGGTCTCGTCGGTTTCGGCTGCGGCCTTGTCCTGCAACGCCAGCAACGCGTCGGTGTCCGGGCCGCTCCAGCGCGCGTACCGGGTCATGAGCACCGATTGCTTGTCGTAGTAGTAGCGGATGAGCAGATCCGGGTCGTTGCCGAACTGCAGCGGGTTGTTCGTGGTGGCCACGACCTGGAAGTCGTCGCCGTTGTCCAGTTTGGAGAACAGCGCCTTGGTGTCCTGGGAGTCCAAAGTGGTCTGGACGCCGATCGCGTCCCAGCCCTCCTTGATCACCTTGACGCAGTCGAGCACCAGCGAAGTGTTCGTAGTGGACAGTGAGATCTTCAGTCCGCTGACGCCCGCTTCGGCGAGCAGTTGCTTCGCCTTTTCCGGGTTGTGCTCGAAACTCTGCGCCGCGGGCTGCGAACCGGGCAGCTTCGGGTTGATGAACGACGTGCCCGCGGTTCCGGTGCCGCGCAAGCCGATTTCGATCATCTTCTTCTTGTCGATCGCGTAATGCAGGGCTTGCCGGACGCGTTTGTCGGCGAACGGCGAGTGCTGGGTGTTGAAGAGCAGGAACAGGTTGTTGCCGCCGTCGGCGAATTCGACCGTGCGGCCCGCCTTGCGCAGCTGGTCGGCGTTGGCGGGCGGGATGTTCTCCGCGATCTGCGCGTCCGGCTTGGCCCCGGAGATCGCCGCCACCCTCGGCGCGGAATCCACAATGGATTTCCACAGCATCTTGTCGTACGCGGCCGGGCGGGGTCCGTTGTAGTCGGCGAACTTCTCGAACGAGGTGTGCGACAGCGGGGCCTGTTCGGTGATCTTGTACGGCCCGGAGCCGACGACCTTGCCCGCCGCGGCGGCCTTCCAGTTGTTCTCGAACACGTGCTTGGGCACGATCTTGCAGATCTGGATCCGCTGCAGTGCGTACGGGAACGCGAACTTCAGCTTGAACTCCACGGTCTTCGCGTCGACCTTGGCGACCGACTCCAGCCACTGCGAGAAGAAGCTGTGGATGAGAACGTTTTCCTTCGGGTCGAGGACGCGGGCGTAGGTGAACACGACGTCGTCGGCGGTCACCGGCTGTCCGTCGTGCCACTTCGCGCCGTCGCGGAGCTCGAAGCGCATCGTGGTGCTCTTGAGATCCGCCGGCAGCGCCTTGGCCAGGCCGGGGAACGGTTCCCGGGTGACCGGGTCGCCCTCGACGAGCGATTCGTAGCTGTGCAGGATGGCCGCCATCGCGAACGCCGACGCGGTCTGCAGCGGGTCCCAGGTCTGGTTGTTGCCATACCCGATCACCGCGGTGACGGAACCGGACGAGGCGCCGGTCTTGTTGGTCGACGCGGGACCGCCGCACGCGGCGAGCGTCGACGAAACCGCTGCGGCAGCCCCGGCGAGGCCGGCGTAGCGCAGCAGTGCGCGCCGGTTGAACGAAGTCCCCATGGCGGTTCGGGACATGGCGTCTCCTGACTTGATGCGGTGTTCCACCCAGAAAGCATCGAGAAGTAGGACGTGGGACGTCCTATGACTTGCCGGAACCCTAAGTCCCGTTCCGCGCCCGGTCAAGAGGCGCGTTCCCACCCGCGCGGGTGCAGCGGCGAAAGCCGATCATGACGTAGGATGTCCTCCGATGGCGACGTGCCAGTGCAAGAAAGACATCCGGGAGACACGTGTGGCGCGCCCGCAACGCAGTGAAGAGATCACCAAGCAGATCATCGACCTGATCGTCGACCGGCAGCTGCCGACCGGCGCGCCGATGCCGACCGAACTGAGCCTCGCCGAGGACCTCGGGGTCAGCCGGAATTCGATCCGGGAGGCGGTCAAGGCGCTGCAGGCGCTCGGCATCGTCGAGGTCCGGCACGGCTACGGCACGTTCGTCGGCTCGGCGGGGTCGGAGGCGCTGCAGACGTGGCTGCTCTTCCGCACGCGCAGCCGCGGCAGCACCGACGCCGGGCGGCTGCGCGACCTGCTCGAGGTCCGCGAGATGATCGAAACGGAGCTGACCAGCCGGGTCGCGCGCGACCACCGGCCGGAGCTGATCGGGGAACTGCAGGCGTGCGTGGCGCGGATGCGGCGCAAGGGACCGGACGCGGCGGTGGCCGACCGCGAGTTCCACGACCTCATCTGCGCCGAGGCGGGATTCGACCTCGCGCGCGAGCTGACCGGCCTGTTCTGGGACGTCTACCGCGCCGCGGAAGGCGAAATGGGCGGTCCGGTGTCGTCCGCCCCGGCCACCGCGAAACGGCACCAGGCGATCGTGGACGCGCTCGTCAGCGGCGACGCGGAGGCGGCGGCGCACGCGGTGCACCGGCATTTCGACGAGGTGCGCAAGCGCGCGAAGGCGGGCCGGTATGGCGGCTTCGGCGAGGCGCGGCCTGCGGTTTCCGGTTCGGCTGTCAGTTGAGTGCGGTTAGGCCGGACGGGTGCGGCGGCGCCGCGGTGCGCTGGCATTTCGACGAGGTGCGCAAGCGCGCGAAAGCGGGCCGGTATGGCGGCTTCGGCGAGGCGCGGCCTGCGGTTTCCGGTTCGGCCGTCAGCTGAGTGCGGTTAGGCTGGACAGGTGACGACTCCGGAGATCGCCTTCCTGCCGCCGTCCGCCGCTGAGGACGCCGCGTTGGTATCCCAGCTGACCGAGCTGGTGAACACCGTCTACGCCAAGGCCGAGGCGGGATTGTGGGCCGGTTCGGCCGATCGGATCGATGCCGGGGAGATGGCCGGGCTGGTCCGCGCGGGCGAGATCGCGGTCGCCCGGCTCGACGGGGTCGTGGCGGGGTCGGTCCGGATTCAGCGGCTGGCCGAGGGTCTCGGGGAGTTCGGGCTGCTCGCCGCCGCGCCGGAGGTGCGCGGCGCGGGGATCGGGCGGGAGCTGGTCCGGTTCGCGGAGGAGCACTGCCGGAGCCAGGGGTGTGCGCGGATGCAGCTGGAGCTGCTGGCGCCGCGCGAATGGACGCATCCGGCCAAGGAGTTCCTCGCGCGGTGGTACACCCGGCTGGGGTATCGGGTGGTGGAGACCTCGACGATCGACGGGCCGCATCCGGAGCTGGCTCCGCTGCTGGCCACTCCGTGCGATTTTCTCATCTGGCACAAGGATCTCGGCTGAACGTGGCGGCGGATTTCCGTCCGGTTCTGTCCTGGTGTCAATTCTGACCGGGTGGTAGAAATTGGCGAAAGCCCTCTACCGCTAGGAGCTGGCATGGGTGGACCTTCGGTGCAGCTGTACTCGGTGCGCGACGCGTTCGCGGCCGATCCGGACGAGACGTTGCGGCGGCTGGCCGCGATCGGGTTCCGCCGGGTCGAACCGTACGGGGTGGTGGAGAACGTCGAGGCGCTCCGGGCGGGGCTGGCGGCGCACGGGTTGAGTGCGCCTACCGCGCATGCCGCGGTGGTGGGGAAGGATCAGGAGGCGGTGTTCGGCGCTGCCCGGGAATTGGGGATCGACGTCGTGATCGAGCCGTTGATTCCTGCTGAGCGGTGGGGAAATTCGGCGGATGTCGCCGCGACGGCGGAAGCGCTCAATGCCGCGGCGAAGGTGGCGGCGAGGTATGGCGTCCGGGTGGGATATCACAACCATTGGTGGGAGCTGGAATCGCGGATTTCCGGGCGTAGTGCGTTGGAGGTTTTCGCGGATCGGCTTTCTTCGGAGATCGTGCTGGAGATCGACGTTTACTGGGCCACGGCGGGCGGCGAGGACGCGGCCGCGTTGCTGCGGCGGCTCGGGGAGCGGGTGGGCGCGATTCATGTGAAGGACGGGTCGTTAGCTGTCGATGCCACCGGGCAGGTGCCCGCGGGGCAGGGGCGGGTGCCGCTCCGGGAGGTGCTCGCGGCGGCTCCGGGGGCGTTGCGGGTGGTGGAGTTCGATCAGCATCCGGATGTTTTCGGGGGAATCGCGGAGAGTTTCGCTTATCTCGCCGGGGCGGGCGAGTGACTGTCGGGGTCGGGGTTGTCGGGGCCGGGTTCATCAGTGATGCGTATTTGGAGAATTTGACCGCGTTTCCGGATCTTCGGGTGGTGGGGGTTGCCGACCTCGATCTCGACCGGGCTCGGTCGCGGGCGGAGCGATACGGCGTTCCCTGGTTCGGTTCGGCAGCGGAGCTGCTCGCGTTGCCGGAGGTTGAGATCGTCGTGAATTTGACTGTGCCCGCGGTGCATGCCGAGGTCAGTCTCGCGGCGGTGGAGGCGGGGAAGCACGTTTGGACGGAGAAGCCGATCGGGGTGGATCGGGAATCCGTTCGGAAGCTTCTCGACCGGGCGCGGGAAAAGGGGGTGCGGGTGGCTGGGGCGCCGGACACTCTGCTCGGTGCTGGGCATCAGACCGCGTTTCGGGCGCTTGCGGGTGGGCGGATCGGGGTGCCTTTTACCGCGTTGGCGCTGTTTCAGACGCCGGGGCCGGAGGGGTGGCATCCGGCACCGGAGTTTTTGTTTCAGGCTGGGGGCGGGCCGTTGCTGGATATCGGGCCGTATTACTTGGCGCAATTGGTCCAGGTGTTCGGGTCCGTGCGGAAGGTTACCGCGGTTGGCGGGCGGGGGAGGGAGACTCGGGTCATCGGGGCTGGGCCTCGGGCCGGGACTGAGTTTTCGGTTGCGGTGCCTACTACGGTGAGTGCCTTGATCGAGTTTGTGCGCGGGGGGAGTGCGCAGGTTTTGCTGTCCTTTGATTCCGCGGTGCGGCGGACTGGGGTGGTTGAGGTTTCCGGGCCGTTGGGGACTGCGGTTTTGCCGGATCCCAATGGGTTTGGTGGTTCTACTGTGGTGCATTTGGGTGGGGGTGCGGAGCCGGAGGAGTGGGGTGCGGTGGGGCATTCGGCTTCTCGCGGGACTGGGGTGCTTGATCTAGCCCGGTCGGTTCGGGCGGGGGTGGCAGAGAGGGCTTCGGGGGAGATGGCTTGGCATGTTCTGGACGTGATGGTGGCTGTTGAGGAGGCTATGGAGGGTGGGGGCGGGGTGGAGGTGGGCAGCCGGGTGGAGGTGGCGGAGTTGTTGCCCGTTGAGTGGGATCCGTTTGTGCGGACGTTGTGACGGCGGCTCGTCGCCCTGGCGGGCGACATTGCCGGTTGATGGGTTGCGTGGGGCACCCCGAAGCTCAATTGTGCTGACGGTTCGGGGGTGCTTGTCAAGGCGGGAAAGATGCCTTGACAAGCACCCCCGAACCGCAGGGAGGCTTCGTATCGGGGTGCGGGGGAGGGGCTGGGTGCCTCGCTTGTTTGGGTGCATCGGCGCCTGTTTTAGGGCCGTGAGGGAACCCTGGGGCAGGGGCGGGGAACCCTCGCGGGCGGTGGGCGGGGTCAGCGGCTGTTCGGGGCTGGATCTCCGGAAGTCGCCTCGTTCGGGAACAGCGGGACGGTCAGGAGAGTTTGCAGAGAGAGACGGAGTGAACCGACTGCGTCTACTGCTGTGGGGGTGGTGAGCCACTGGACCTGGAGGCCGTCCATCAGTGCGATGAAGGTGAGTGCCGCCAAGTCCGGGTCGATGCCGGGGCGCAGCTCGCCTGTTTCGGCGAGCGCGCGGAACGACTGGGCGATGCTGTCGCGGGCTTCGCGGTAATGGCGGGCGAAGTAGGCGTGTGCGGGGTGGTCTTCCGAGATCGCCTCGGCGGCCAGGCGCGCGTACACCTCGACGATGCCCCGGTGGCGGACGTTGTGTTCGGCCAGCGCGAGGAAGCGGCGCAGGACTTCGAGGCCGGGCGGGGCGGCGGTCAGTTGTTCGCGCGCGGCGTCCTCGGCGTCGCGGCGTTCCAGTACCGCGGCGAGCAGTGCTTCCTTCGTCGGGAAGTGGTACAGCAGGCCGGCGTGGGTGATGCCTGCTCGTTTGGCTATTTCCCGCAGCGACGACGCGTGGTAGCCGGCCTCGCCGTACACCTCGGCGGCCGCCGAAACGATGTCGTCGCGGCGGATTCTGCCCTTCAGGTAGCCCTCGCTCACGGGGCGGCGGCCAGGTCGGTTCCCACCCGCCCATCATGCCCCAGCCCCGTTCGCGTCCGTGTTCCCGACTGGACCCGACCCCCGAAGAGGAGCCGAGCCCGATGACCGAGCTTTCCCCGTCCCCGGTGCTGCCCCGGGCGGCCCGCGTCGCCACCTGGACCGTGTTCGCGCTGTGCGGGTTCGCGGTCGGCATGTGGGTGGTGCACATCCCGGTGATCGAACGCGCGACCGGCGTTTCGCACACCGCGCTCGGGGCGCTGCTGCTCGTGCTCGGCGGATCGGCGCTGCTCGGGATGCAGGTCACCGGGCCGCTCGCGGACCGGTTCGGGCATCCGCGGGTCGTGTCCGTCGCGGGGGTGCTCGTCGGGGGCGCGGTGGTGCTGCCGGGGCTCGCGGCGAACTGGTGGACGCTCGGGCTGGCGCTCGCGGCGTTCGGGTTCTTCAACGGATCGCTGGACGTCGCGATGAACGCGCACGCGGTGGTCGTCGAACGCGCTTATCCGCGGCCGATCATGGCGGCCTTCCACGCGATGTGGTCGATCGGCGGCGCGATCGCGGCCGCGGTCGGCGCGGCGGTGCTCGGGGCGGGCGTGCCGACGCTCGTGTCGCTCGGCGGCACCGGCGTGCTGTGCATCGTGGTTTCGCTGGTGGTCCGCCGGTACTTGCTCGACTCCTCGGAGGAGACCGCGGAAAAAACCGCGGAGAAAGCCGAACCGACGCGGACGCCAGCTCGCGTGGTGTGGCTGCTGGGTCTGCTGGCCTTCGCGCTGATGCTGTCCGAAGGCGTCGCGAACGACTGGGCCGCGCTGTATCTCCGCGACGGGCTCGGGACGTCCGAAAGCACCGCCGCCCTGGCTTACGGCTCGTTCGCGGTGGCGATGACCGTCGGCCGGTTCGTGACCGACCGGGTGGCCGCGCTGGCCGGGCCGGTCGCCGTGGTGCGCTACGGAAGCGGGCTGGCCGCGCTGGGGCTGGCGATCGCGTCGCTCGCGCCGTGGGTGCCGCTGTCGTTGTGCGGCTGGGCGGTGTTCGGGCTCGGGCTTGCCGGCGGCGTCCCGCAGTTGTTCACCGCGGCGGGCAACCTCGACAAACGCGCGTCGGGGACGTTGATGGCGCGGGTGGTCGGCGTCGGATACGTCGGGCTGCTGGCCGGTCCGGCGATCATCGGCGGGCTGGCGCACTGGGTGCCGCTGAACGTCGCGTTCCTGCTGCCGCTGGCGTTGTGCGTGGTGGCGGTGGTGCTCGCGCCCGCGATGAAACCCCGCGGCTGAGTCAGCCCCCGCACGCCCGGGGCCGCAGCTTCTGGCCGCCGCCGGACAGCGTGATCGTCCCGGACTCCCCGCCCCCGCCCGCCGCGATCACCGTGCAGACGAGCTGCGCGACCGCGTTCGGCGACAATTCCCGGACGTTCACCCCGATCGCCGCCTCGCTCACTCCGATGGCGATCGGCTCGAACGACGGCGGAAGCTCGGTCGTGTAGCCGCCGGCCCGTTCGTCCTCGTCCGGCCCCTGCTCCAGCGCCCGGACCCGGTCCGCGGCCACTTCGCCGACGCCGCTGCGCACCACCGGGACGACCCGGCCGTTCAGCACGAAATACACCGTCGCGGTGGTCCCGAAGTTCCCGTTCGGCGGCCCGCTGGGCGCGTTCTCGCCAGGGATCACACCGCTGGGCCGCACCCCGCAGCTGCTCGCCAGCGCCAGGACCGCGAGCATCGCCAGCAATCGCTTCATCGCACCTCCCGAGGCAGCCACAACGTGAACACCGCACCGCCTTCGGGCCGGTTCCCGGCGACCAGTTCCCCGCGGTGCAACCGGGCGTTCTCCCAGGCGATCGCGAGCCCGAGCCCGCTCCCTTCGGACCGGCTGCGCGCGGTGTCCGCCTTGTAGAACCGGGAAAACACGTGCGGAAGCACCTCCTCGTCCAGCCCGGGGCCGGAGTCTTCGACGGCGAGCGTGATCCCCGCCTGGTCGCCCCGCAGCCGCACCGTCACCGGCTCCGCGCCGTGCCGCAGCGCGTTGCCCACGAGATTGGCCACGATCACGTCCAGCCGACGCGGATCTATCCGCGCGCGGATCCCGTCCGGCAGCTCGGTCTCGACCGCGAAGCCTCGCGCCCGCAGCGTCGCCCGGACCGCCTCGGCCACGTCGACGTCGTCCACCTCGAGCGACGCGGTGCCGGAGTCGAACCGGGTGACCTCGATCAGGTCGTTCACCAGCCGCGTCAGATTGTGCGTTTCCTGGCTGACCAGCCGCACCGCCTCGCCCGCCGCGTCCGGCAGCCGCTTCGCCTCGGCGTCGAGCATGTCGGTGACCGCGGTCATCGCGGCCAGCGGCGTGCGCAGTTCGTGCGACACGTCGGCGACGAACCGCCGCGCGTCGGCTTCCATCCGGCGCAGTTCGCCGACGTGCCGTTGCAGCGATTCGGCGGTCGAGTTGAACGTCTCGGCGACACTGGCCAGTTCGTCGCTGCCGCGGACGGCGATCCGGGCGTCGAGGTCGCCCGCGCCGAGCCTGCGGGCCGCCCGCTGCAGTTCGCCGACCGGCCGCAACACGCTCCCCGCGGCCAGCACGGCGAGGATCAGCGCCACCACCAGCGCGGCCCCGCCGGCGAGCCACGCGTCCCGGGCGAGCCGGTTCACCGCGTCGATTTCCGCGTCGAGATTGCGCAGTTCGTAGACCTCGATGCCGGACGGGATCGCCGGACTCCGCCGGTCGCCGGTCGAGATCAGCAACTGCGAGCCCAGCAGCAGCTGCGTCACGCCGCCGACGTCCACCCGCTGCCACGCGACCCGCCCGGACCGCACGACCTCCCGCAGCTCCGGCGTGATCACCGCGGCGGGCAGGTCGCCCGCGCTGTGTCCGCCGCTCGTCACCAGCGCGGAGGTCTTCCGGCCGTTCAGCCGGTCGGCGGCCGACTGCAGCGCGCTCGGGGACACCGGCTGCCGGGGGAGCGGGTACAGCTGCTTGAGCTGGGTGGTCATCTCGACGGCGGCGTTGTCCTGGGTGCGCTGCAGGATCCCGTTCCGCGCCTGCACGTAGCCGATCCCGGCGACGGCCAGCGCGGTGAACACGCTCAGCAGCGCGAACGCCACCAGCAGCCGGGTGCGCAGCCCGCGCAGCCGCCAGCCGGTCACAGCGGCCCGAAGCGATAGCCGAACCCGCGCAGGGTCTGGACGTACACCGGTTTCGCCGGGTCGTCCTCGATCTTCGCGCGCAGCCGCTGCACGCACGCGTCGACGAGCCGCGAATCACCGAGATAGCCCTGGTCCCACACGGATTCGAGCAGCTGCTGGCGGCTGAGCACGCGGCCAGGCGCCGACGACAGCTCCAGCAGCAGCCGCAGTTCGGTCGGCGCGAGCCCGATCACCGTGCCGTGCTTGCTGACCACGAGACCCTCGCGGTCGATCGTCAGGTCGCCGTGCCGTTCCGGGCCCGGCTTCGCGTCCGGATTGCGCGGCTCGCCGCCGGTGCGGCGCAGCACCGCGCGGATGCGCGCCTCCAGCACCCGGGCCTGCGCGGGTTTCACCACGTAGTCGTCGGCTCCCGCCTCGAGCCCGGCCACCACGTCGATGTCGTCGTTGCGCGCGGTGAGCATGATGATCGGCAGGTCGCCGGCCGCGCGGATGCGGCGGCACACCTCGAAGCCGTCCATCCCGGGCAGCATGAGGTCGAGGACGACGACGTCGGCCGGGTGCCCGGCGAGCCGGGCGAGGCCTTCCTCGCCGGTCTCCACCGCGTCGACCGTGTGGCCCTGGTACGTCAGGGCCAGCCGCAGGCCGTCGCGCACGGCCTGGTCGTCTTCGATCAGCAGCACCCTCGGCATGTCTCCCACTATCGCAGCCCGCCCGTCCGGCCGCCCGGACAGTCCACAGCGGACACCGGGCCCCAGCGTGCCCGGCCCGGATCCCCGCGCGGTGCGTGCGGTGTCATCGTTCGGTAACAGCGCTGCCGCGGCGAACTGTTACAGAGCTGTCAAACTCCGTGCGCAGTGCGCGCACACTGGGGCCCGAAAGTGGACCCCATGATCGAGTCGCTTCGCCGGCCCCGGGTCCTCGCGGCCGCCACCCGCCTCCTGGCGATGGCGCTGCTCCCGGCGGCGTTCCTGCGTTCGCCCGGCCGCGGCCGGCACCTGGCCTGCCAGTGGGCGCTCGCGATGCGATACCCGGCCGAGGACCTCGCGGGCCTCAGCGAACCGGCCCGCGCGGCCTTCGCCGCGGCGCGCACCGAGGCGTTCTGGCGGTACCGTCAGCTGATCGGAGTCACCTCCGGCCACCGCGACGCCGCCCACCAGCACCGGCTGTTCGCCGAGGAGGTGCACCGCACCGGCTCCGTCGCCGCGGCCCGGCGGCGAGTGCTGCCCCCGCACGAATCGGCGCACGTCCGCGGCACCGCGCTGGACGTGCGGCCGGTCGAGGGCGCGGCGTGGCTGGAGCGGCACGGGGCGAAGTACCGGCTGTATCGCCGGTATGACAACGAATGGTGGCACTTCGAGTACCACGCGGACACGGTGCCGATGCGGTTGCCGGATCCGGACGCGCTGCGTGCGCCTTCGCTGGCGCGGGCGGTCGGCTAGCGCAGCCGTCATCCGGCCGCCGCGGGGGTCGCGGGCCGGAGTGTTCCGTCGAAGAACAGCAGGGCGTCGTCGCCGGCGCCGCGTGTCGCGGAGCGCACTTCGCCGACGAAGATCGAATGGTCCCCGCCGGCGTAGTGGCTGACCAGCGTGCATTCGAGCCAGGCCAGCGCGCCGGACAGCAGCGGGGCGCCGGTGTGCGGCCCGGGGACGCAGTCGACGCCGGCGAACTGGCCGGGACCGAGCGGACGGTCCCGGCCGGAGAAGTAGCTCGCCAGCCCGCTCTGCCCGGCGCTGAGCACGGACACCGCGAACGACCCGGTCCCGGCGATCGCCTCGTGCATCGCGGCGGTCCGGGCGACGCAGCACAGCAGCAGCGGCGGGTCCAGCGACACCGAGGCGATCGCGTTGGCGGTCATCCCGTGCACGCGGGCGCCGCCGGTCGTCAGCACCGTCACGCCGGTCGCGAAGCGGGCCATCGCCTTGCGGAAGCCGGCCGCCTCGACGACGCGGCCGTTCCGTTCGTTCAGCACTGGCCGCTCCCGCCCGAGTACGGAGCCAGCGCGTCCCGCAGCGCCGCCGGCACCCTGGTGGGCACGGTGGCCGTGTTCGGGCCGCGCATGCAGGCGATGCGCTGGCGTCCCCGGGCGACCAGCTCCTCCTGCCCGCCGCGCAGCACGACGTAGTCGAAGCTGAACTCGACCTGGGTCTGGGTGAGTTCCTGCAGCCGCATCCGGACCGAAAGCTCGTCGAGCGCGGTGATCTCGGCGAAGAACTCGCATTCCGCCTTGAGCGTGAACAGCTTCAGGTCCGCGCGCAGGTCGTCGATCACCTCCGGGGCCCGCTCGTGGAGGAACATTTCCCGGCACCGGCCCTGCCAGCGGAGGTAGTTCACGTAGTAGACGTTGCCGACGAGGTTCGTCTCCTCGAATCCCACCACGTGCCGCAGTTCGTAGTAGTCCGCCATCTCACCGTTCCCCTTCAGCCAGTACCGCGAACACGACCGGCTCGGCGACGCCGGCCACCGCCGCCGTCCAGGTCGCGATCCGCGCGGGCCCGGACGAGAAGACCGTCCACCCGTGCGGAAGGACTTCGTCCACAGTGGTCTTCGGATCCGCGATCCCGTTCTTGCGCAGGCATTCCAGCGCCGTCCACACGCGGGTGCCGGCGACCGCGGACGGCATCCCGGACTCCCGGACCAGCAGGTCCCGGACGGCGATGCCGTCGGGGCCGAGCAGCCCCGCCCAGTCCGGTTCGGCGCGGTCGGCGACGGTTTCGACGTCGCAGGCGAGCGGACGGCTGCCGGCGACCGCCAGCGTCAGTTCGCCGGAATGCGACGAGGAAACCAGCGCGCCGTCGGTTTCCGGCCGTCCGTCCGGGCGGTAGCGGATCCGCGCCGGTTCGCCGAGCGCACGGCTGAGCGCGAGCGCGGTGCGTTCCCGGCGGCCCGCGCCGGCCGGTCCCGGCTCCAGCACGACCGAGCGCGTGCCGCCGAGAATCCGTTCCAGGGACCGTTCCAGGTAGGACCCGGTGACCGTCGGGCTCCACGGGCCGGTTCGCTCGCGGTGGCGCACCGCGCGCAGCCGCAGTCCTTCCCAGCGTTCGACGAGCTTGCCGTCCGGAGTGAGGACGTCGATGTCGTAGGTGTAGCTGTCCCCGTCCTGCTCGCGTTCCCGCGCGTCGATCACCACCGTTTCGCCGACCGGCTGGGCCGGATCGGCCAAATGCAGCCGCTCGACGCCTTCGGGAAGCAAGGTGGCGTCCGGCACGCAGCACTGCAGTCCGTGCATCACCGCGTCGCGAGTCCCGGGATCGGCCAGGACCGTTTCCTGCGGCAGGAACGAGGCGAACCACGGTTCGGCCGCCCGCGTCGCGATTTCGGCGACCGCGTGCCGGGCGGCGGCCCGGCGGTACCCGCGGACGCGCTGGAAACGCTTGCCCTGGAACATGACTTGGCCGTAGTACTCCTCCCGCGGCCGGGCCGGGATCAGCGGCAGGCCGAGCAGTTCGGCCGGGCCTTGCGGCTCCTCGGACGCGAACCGGGCGACCGCGCGGAAGTGGTCGGCGCCGAATCCGGTTTCGCTGGAACGGATCGTCACTTCGACGGTGTCGCCGTCCCGGGCCAGCGCGGCGATCCGGACAGTGACCGAACCGTCCGGCGGCACCGCGATCGGGCGCAGGAACCGCAGGTCCTCCAGCACCGGGACGCCATCGCGTCCGCTGGCCGCGGCGGCCGCCTGCGCCATCGCCTCCATGCCCAGCACCGCCGGGAACAGCAGGGCCCCGTCGAGTTCGTGGTCGGCGAGATAGGGATCGCTGCCCGCGGTCAGCTCCGCCTCGGTGACGAGTTCGACCCCGGGGTAGTGCACCAGGACCCGGTCGAGGAACCGCTGGACGGGCACCTCGGCGCGGCGCAACGGAAGCGTCGGCAGCCCGCCGGTCCGCCCGGACACCACGACCACCGGCCCGGCGGCCGGATCGCACAGCAGCTGCCGCAGCAGGTCGATGCCCTGTCCGGCGGACACCGGCGTGATCCCCTCGCGCATCAGCGCCTCGACGACGCCGAGCCGCTCGCCCATGCCCGCGCCGGACCAGACCGACCATTCCACCGCGAGCGCGCGGGCGCCCGGATTCCGCTGTCCGAATTGGACAGTCGCCTCGGTCATCCAGTCGTTCGCGGTGGCGTAATGGGCTTCGCCGCGCAGCCCGGCCCGGCCGATGATGCTGCCGAAGGTGACGAGCAGCCGGATCCGGTCCTCGCCGACCGCGTCGAGCACGTTCTGCAAACCGGTCGCTTTCGGAGCCAGCGTCGCGCGGAAGTCGTCGGCGGTCAGGGAGGGGATCGCGGCGGGCGAGTTGCGGCCCGCGCCGTGCAGGACCGCGGTCACCTCGCCGAGTTCCTCCCGGAACCGGCGGACGGCCGCGCGCACCTGGTCCGCTGAAGAAACGTCGGCGGACAGGTACTGGTGGCGGACGCCGGCGTGCGCCATGCGTTCGAGGTTCGCGGCGAGTTCCTTGTCCTCGGCCGGGTCGGCGCGACCCAGCAGCGCGAGGCTCGCGCCGGTGTCCTGGGCGACGGCGAGCGCGCACTCCGCGGTGATGCCCTTTCCGCCGCCGGTCACCAGCAGGACGTCGGTGCTGCCGAGCGGATGCGGTCCGTCGGCGAGCCGCAGCGGGGTCAGCTCGGGCACGGTCCGGGCGCCGTCCGCCGCGTACTGGACCTCCGAGTATCCGGTGGTGGCCGCGACTTCGGCGGTCACCAGGGGGATCGCGGTTTCGGCGGAGACCGCCGGATCGGCGAACCGGACGACGGTCACCGGGACCGAAGCGGACTCGAGGAAGAACGTCCGGGCGAGACCGGCGGCGACCGGACCGTGCTCGACCACGACGAACCGCGTGCCGGACAACGCCGTCTGCGCCGCGCGGAGAGCGAGGTCGAGATGGGATTCGCCGGCGTCGGCGGGAAGGCAGAGCAGCACGCCGTCGCCGAGGCCGGCGTTTTCCAGCGCGTCCCGGACGGGCTTGGCGAGCGGATGCCCGTCGGCCGAGTACACCATCCAGGCCCCGGGCCGCCCGGCCGGCGCGGCGGCGGGGGCTTCCCGCTCGACCCGCCCGACCTGGAACGCCCGCACCCACGGCGCGACGCCCGGCACCTCCTTCGCGCCGGCGTCGTCCTGCTCGGTTTCGGCGAGCTGGTCGATCATCCCGGCCAGTTCCCCGACGCTCACCGTCGCGAACCCGGTCGTGGCCGCCAGCGCGGGCCGGCCCAGTTCGCGGGTGACGCCGTTGACGACCTGGCCGACCGTGATCGAGCTCAGGTGGAGTTCGTCGAGCGGATGGGTGTCCGGGCCGATCAGCTCGATCGGCAGCTCCACCCGTTCGGCGAGCTGCCTGCGCAGGACGTCCAGCGTCGAACCGGATCCGGCCGGGGCCGCGGGCTCGGGGCCGGTCTCGCCGGCGAAGACGACCCGGCCGGCGTCGGATTCGGGGGCCGCTTCGCAGGGGCTGGCGAGGAATTCGAAGCCCTCGTCGAGCGGGAACCGGCGCACCACCCGGCCGGCGAACAGGGCCGCGACCCGCGGTTGCGCGCCCAGCACGAAGGCCGCGCCGAGCGCGAGCAGCAGCGGCCGCAGGGAATCGCGGTCGGTGTCGAGCGGCAGCACCGGCTTGCCCGGGACGATCTCGGCGGCGAGGTTGCTGAGCACCCGGCCGGGGCCGAGTTCGAGGATCAGATCCGCGTCGGCGCAGGCCTTTTCCGCCGCTTCGCGGAAGCGGACCGGTTCGGTCACCTGGTCGCGCAGCAACCGGCCGAGGTCCGCGTCCTCGGCGAGCAGGTCGCCGGTGACGGTGGAGTAGGTCTTCCGGTTCGGCCGGGCGAAGGCGAATTCCTCCAGCTTGCGCTCCAGTCCCGCCGCGGCCGGGGCGACCAGCGGGGAGTGGAAGGCGTGCGCCACCGCGACTTTCGCGGTGGCGAAGCCGGCTTCGGCGGCCCGGCGGCACACCCGGTCGACCGCTTCTCCCGGCCCGGAGACGACGGTCTGGCCCGGCCCGTTGAAGGCGGCGACGACCACGTTCTCGTCGCGGAGCAGCCGCGCGGTTTCGTCGGGTCCGGCCGCGATGCTGGCCATCGCGCCGCCGCCGCGGCTCGCGGTCTCCATGATTTCGCCGCGGACCGCGGCGAGCCGCACGACGTCGCGGGCGCTGAGCGCGCCGGCCCAGTGCAACGCGCTCAGCTCGCCCAGGCTGTGCCCGGTCGCGGTGTGCGCTTCGAGGCCGAGGTCGCGCAGCACGTGCAGCGCGGTGACGGAAGCGGCGACGATCCGGGGCTGGGCGGCTCTGGTCGACAGCCGGGCGTCGGCGGGGAGGTCGAGGTCGAACGCCTCCGCCGAGGCGGGGAACCGGCGGCGCAGCGCCCGGGCGTCGCCTTCTCCGGAGCCTTGGCCGGGGAAGAGGTACGCGATTTTCGGCTGGGTGGCAGCGGTGTCCAAGAAAATGCCGTCGCGGGGGCGGAAGGCCTTGGTTTCGCCGTCGTCGAGCAGTTGAAGGAGCACCGCCAGCTTCCGCTCGGCGTCCTCGGGCGCGTCGGTCACGATCGCGGCGCGGAACCGCGCACCGGTCAGTTCGCCGGCGAGCGTGAAGGCGACGTCGGCGAGTTCGGCCGCGGCGAGCCGTCCCGCCGCCGCGTGCACGCGCTCCACCCGTTCGCGCAGGGCGGCCGGGTCCGGCGCGTCGAACAGGAACACCTCGGCGTCCTGCCGTCCGGCGGCGGCGAGGACGGTCTGCGCGTCGAGGTCGGCCCGGCGAGTGCCGCCGGGGGCCTGCTCGACCGCGATGTGCGTGTTGATGCCGCCGAACCCCATGGCCGACACGCCGGCGCGCATTTCCTCCCCGGCGGGCCACAGCAGCGGTTCGGACGGGACGAACAGCATCGCGTCCTCGCCGAGCAAGCCCGGATGCGGGACGGACTGCCCGGTGCCCGGCGGGATCACCTGGTGGTGCACGGCCAGGCACGCCTTGATCAGCCCGGCGATCCCGGCGGCGGCCTTGGTGTGGCCGAAATTCCCCTTGATCGAGCTGAGTGCCGCGGGCGCGGTCGAACCGGCTTCGCGGCGCGCGGAGGACAGCGCGGCGATCTCCGTCGCGTCCCCGACCGCGGTGCCGGTGCCGTGCCCTTCGAAGTAGGACACGGATTCCACGCCGTAGCCGGCCTTGGCGTACGCGCGGGAGAGCGCGAGCGCGTGCCCGCCCGCTTCCGGCCGGGTCATCCCGCCCTTGCCGTCGGAGGAGACGCCCCAGCCGGTGATGGTCGCGTAGACCCGCAGCCCGCGTTCGAGCGCGTCCCGTTCGCGCACCAGGACCAGCTGCCCGCAGCCCTCGCCCGGCCAGAACCCGTTGGAATCGCGGTCGTAGACCTTCATCTCGGCGGTGGCGAGCGCGCCGGTCTTGGCGAAACCGATGGTCTCGAAGGGATCGATGGACAGGTCGACCCCGCCCGCGAGCACCGCGTCCAGTTCCCCTTCGGCGAGCGCCCGCGCCGCGGTCGCCACCGCGAGCAACGACGACGAGCAGGCCCCGTCGACGGTGTACCCGCCGCCGCGCAGGTCGAAGTGGTTGCAGATCCGGCCCGCGATGGTGTTCCCGAGCCCGCCGGCCAGGGAATCCTCGTTGATCGGCGGGAACGGCGCCTTGTACCGGCCTTCCAGCTCCTCGAGGAACGCGGCGGTCTCGTCGGCCGCCCAGCCGCGGTCTCCGAGCGCGGCGGCGAGCGTGCGCCGGACGTAGGGCCAGCGCAGCCGCATCATCCCGGCGCGGGTGAACTCGCCGCCGAGGCTGTTGCCGAGCACCACGCCGGTCTTCTCGTGGGGAAGCCCTTCGCCGTCCGGGAACCCGGCGTCGGCCAGCGCGCGGCCTGCCACGTCGAGCGCGACCCAGTGCGTCGTGTCGCTGGCCCGGTAGGTGTCCTTGGAAACGCGGTACTTGACCCGGTCGAACCGGAAATCCCGGAGCACCGCGGCCTTCTCCGTGTACATCCGGTCCGCCGCGGCCGGGTCGGGGGAGTAGTAGTCGTCGAGGTTCAGCCGTTCGGCCGGAATCCGCCGGAACGCGCGGCGCCCGGCCAGGACGTTGTCCCACAGTTCGGCAGGCGAACCGGCGTCGGGATAGCACAGTCCGATGCCGACGACTGCGATCCGGTTTTCCGTCATTCTCCACGCAGCTTTCTCTTCGCCGGGAAATCGCGCCCGAATTCGGTGAGGCAAGGCCGGTCGAGGCACGGCCGTTGCCGGGGAAGCTCACCGAACACGCTAGGCGCACCGCGGCCCACGCGTCTTCTTCGGCACTGTCCGACCCGGGCCGGTGCTGGGCAGCGACGGAGACGTCGCGGCGGCCGGACCCGCGCACAATTGGCTCGCGAGGAGGAAGAATGCCGAATATTGCGGGAACTCTCCGCCGGCTCGTGCTGGCCCCTTCGCTGGCCTCGGTCAGCTTCGCCGGGCGTGGTTTCGAGATCGAACCGAGCGATTCGACCCGGCGGTTGGAGGCTATTCCGCGCACCGTGGTGTGCGGTTTCGAATGGGCCATCGAAACACGCCGGATCAGCGAACTCGAATTGCGGCTGGAACTGATCGAACCGGAATTGCGCGGGTTCGCCTACGAGGGCGCCGCGATGGCGCTCACCGTCCTGGACGCGACGGCGGGCGGTTCCCGCACCCGCGAACTGCTGAGCGGGAAGGGTGCGCCGCATCTGCTGCTCGCCTACATCGGCATCGGCTTCGCGATGGCCCGGCTGCCCCGGGCGCGCTGGCGGAAGGTGCTGCCGGACCTCGAACCGTCGGTCTTCCATCCGGTGCTGAGCTGGCTCGTCGTCGACGGGTACGGCTTCGACCTCGCCTACTTCGGCGCCGAACGCTGGATCGGCAGGCAGGAAATCCCGAAGCCGTATCCGTGGCAGGGCTCGCCGGGGTATTTCCCCCGCGCGGTGGACCAGGGAATCGGCCGGGCGCTGTGGTTCGTGCACGGCGGGCGGCCCTCGCGGGTGCTCGACGCGGTCGGCGCTTTCGCGGAGGCGCGGCACGAGGATCTGTGGGCCGGCGTCGGTCTCGCCGCCACCTTCGCGGGCGGCTGCGGCGCGGACGAACTCGCCGCGCTCGCCCAGGCCGCGGGCGCCCATCGCGCCGCGCTGGGCGTCGGATGCGTTTTCGCGGTGCGGGCCCGGACTTTCGCCGGGCACGTGCCGGAGCACACCGAACTCTCCGCGCTGGCGCTGGCCGGGGCCGGGGTCGGCGAACTGGCCCGGATCGCGGACGAGACCGCCGTCGCCGAGGACGGCGCGGCGGAACCCGCTTACGAACTCTGGCGGCAGCGGATCAGACAGCGGCTGCACGCCATCGAACCCATCGGATGAGGAGCCGGTACATGCCATTGCGAGAACGACCCGGACCGGTGCGGCCCGGCCGGTCGCCGGGAGCCGCCTTCCGGGCGGCGCGGCGGAAACTGCTCACGCCGGACGTCGCCGAAACCCGGCTCGCCGTCCGGGGTTTCCACGAAAAGGACGCGGCCGCGCGGGATCTGCTGGAAACCGTCGGCCGCACTTTTCTCGAGGGATACGGCAGCGCCGTCGAATCGAGGTCCGCGCCGGAGATTGTCGAGCGGCTGGCGGAGATCCCGGACCGGTTCCGCGGCTTCGCCTACGAGGGCGCGGGCATGGGACTGGCCATTGTGGACGGTCTCCCGTTCGGCGGCTCGTCACGGGTGGCGCGGCTGCTCGGCACCGAGCCCGGCTCCGCGCAGCTCTACCTGATCTACGTCGGCATCGGCTGGGCGATGGCCCGGCTGCCGCGGATCTGCTGGCCTCGGCCCGACCGGCTGGACCCGGTGGTGCGCTGGCTCGTGCTCGACGGATACGGCTTCCACCAGGCCTACTTCCACACCCGGAAATACGTGCACGAGCAATACCGCGAAAAGACGTTCGGCTGGCCGGACAAGACCCGCGGCGAGTACGCGCTCCGGGTGGTGGACCAGGGCATCGGGCGGGCGATGTGGTTCGTCGGCGGCGCCGATCCCGACCAGGTCGCCACGCTCATCGAACGGTTCCCGCGAGCGCGGCAAGCCGATCTGTACAGCGGGGCCGGACTCGCCGCCACTTACGCCGGCGGCGTGACCCGGGAAGAACTGGAGCGGTTTCGCGACCGCGCCGGGGAGCACGCGCCCGCGCTGGCCCAAGGCAGCGTTTTCGCCGCCGACGCGCGGGTTTCCGGCGGGATCGTCGTCCCGCACAACGCGCTGGCCACTTCGGTGCTCTGCGGCATGAGCCCGGAGGAAGCCTCGCTCGCCGCCCGGAAGGCCCGGCCGTCCGGGCCCGACGACGGCCCCCTGCCCGCCTACGAGCACTGGCGGCAGGCCCTTTCCCGACAGTTCGTCTCCGACGGGGGTGCTAGCACGTGAAAACCGGAGTGAAGCGATTGCTTCCGGGCGTCGTGGCGGTCGCGCTGATGCTGACCTTGTTCGCCGTGGCCAGGGTTCCCGCCACGTCGGCGAGCGAGGAACGCGCGGTCGCCGCGCGGTATCAGTTCACGCCGATGACCATCGCCATGCCGGCGGCGCCGAAGCAGCAGACGATGCGGAAGGTCAACCAGGCCTACCGGGACATCGCGGGCTGGGTGTCCTCGGTGGGCGCCGGCATCGCGATGGCCGACCTGGCCGGCACTGGGCGCCCCGAGGACCTGTGCGTCGTGGACACCCGCACCGACCAGGTCGTGGTGACGCCCGTCCCGGGCACCGGGCCGCGGTACGCGCCGTTCGCGCTCGACCCGTCCCCGCTCCCGATGGACGACACGATGGCCCCGATGGGCTGCGCTCCCGGCGACTTCACCGGGTCCGGGCGGATGGGGCTGCTGGTCTACTACTGGGGCCGCACGCCGATCCTGTTCCTGCCCAAGGCGAGCGCGACCGGCGTCGGACCCGGCACGTACGAACCGGTCGAACTGGTCCCGCATTCGGGCGGTTCCCGTTACGCCGGACCGCAGTGGAATTCCAACGCGGTCGCGATCGACGATTTCGACGGCGACGGGCATCCGGACATCTACGTCGGCAACTACTTCCCGGACAGCCCGGTGCTCGACGCCACGAAGTCCGGCGGCGTCGTGATGAACGGTTCGCTGTCGCACGCGGACAACGGCGGCCCCGCGCACGTGCTGCGCTGGGTTTCGGCCAGCAACGGCGACCATCCCGCCGCCCGGTTCGACCCGGCGCCGGACGCACTGCCCGCCGACGACATCTCGTCCAAGGGCTGGACGCTCGCCGCCGCCGCGAACGATCTCGACGGCGACCAGCTGCCGGAACTGTTCGTCGGCAAGGACCACGGCGGTTCCGCCTTGCTGCGCAACGTGTCGCAGCGCGGCCGGATCAAGTTCGAGCGCGTCGAGGCCGCGCGCGATCCGATGGTGCCGAAGTCGAAACGGCTCGGCTCGGACACCTCGTTCAAGGGCATGGGCGTGGACTTCGGCGACCTGGACGACCACGGCCGGTACGACTTCTTCATCAGCAACATCACCACGACCTTCGGCATCCAGGAAAGCAACCTGCACTTCGTCAACTCGACGAAGAACGACGCCGAGGCCCGCGCCGCGCTGAGCCGGGGCGAAGCGCCGTGGACCGACCGCAGCACCGATCGCGGCACGGCGTGGGGCGGCTGGTGCTGGGACGCCAAGCTCGCGGACTTCGACAACAGCGGCCACCTCGCCATCGCGCAGGCCAACGGGTTCGTCAAGGGCGAGGTCAACCGCTGGCCGCAGCTTCAGGAACTGGCCACCTCGAACGACCTGACGGTCGGGCATCCGGGGCTGTGGCCGAACGTCCGCGAGGGCGACGACATCGCCGGCAACCAGGGGATGAACTTCTTCGCCAAGGGCGCGGACGGGCGCTACGTCAACATCGCGGGCGACCTCGGCCTGAACGCCCCGGTGCCGACCCGCGGGATCGCCGTCGGCGACGCGTTCGGCGACGGCAGGCTGGACTTCGCGGTCGCCCGGCAGTTCGACGCCCCGGTGTTCTACCGCAATACCAGCCCCGCTCCCGGCGCGTTCCTCGGCCTGAAGCTCTACCGCGACGACCCCGCCGCTCCCGGTTCGCTTCCCGCCCCGGGCACCCCGGTGATCGGCGCGCAGGCGACCGTCACGACCGCGGACGGCCGAGTCCACATCGGACACGTCGACGGCGGCAGCGGGCACTCCGGCAAGCGAAGCCAGGACGTCCACTTCGGACTCGGCGAAAACGTCGCCGGACCGCTGCAGGTCGACCTGAAATGGCGCGATTCCTCCGGCCAGCCGCACGAGCAGCGCCTTCAGCTCGGCACCGGCTGGCACACCCTGACCCTCGGCGCTACGGCGAAGGAGAAGTGAAGACCATGACCGGGCAGACGCACAGTCCGCCGAACCGCGACCCCCGGGTCGTCACGGCGTTGCGCAGATTCGCCATTTCGATCACCGTGTTCAACATCCTCGGCTACACCCTGCTCGGCTTCGAGCAGCCGTGGCTGTGGCCGATCATCGCGATGCTTTGCGCCTATACCGTCGAAATCGGCCTCGAAACGCTCGCCGCGCGGGTCGAGCGCCGCGCGCCGCGCTTCACCGGCAACGGGGTGCGCGGGGTCGTCGAATTCCTTTTCTCCGCGCACATCACCGCGCTGGCGGTGAACATGCTCAGCTACGTCAACGACCAGATCTTCGCGATGATTTTCGGGGTGACGGTCGCGATCGGGGCCAAGTGGGTGCTGCGGGCCCCGGTCCGCGGCCGGATGCGGCACTTCATGAACCCGTCGAACCTCGGCATCGCGGTGATCCTGGTGGTCTTCCCGTGGGCGAGCATCGCGCCGCCGTACGAGTTCACCGCCAAGGTCGGTCCGGTGTGGGACTGGGTGATCCCGATCGTGATCCTGGCCTCGGGCACGATGCTCAACGCGATGCTGACCCGGCGGATGTGGCTGATCGCCGGCTGGCTGAGCTTCTTCGCGCTGCAGGCCGTGGTGCGCGGGCTGCTGCTGGGCACCGCGATCCCGGCCGCGCTCACCGCGATGACCGGCGTGGCGTTCGTGCTGTTCACCAACTACATGGTCACCGATCCGGGGACCACGCCGAGCAAACCCGGTTCCCAGTTCGCCTTCGGGGCGGGCGTCGCGATCGTCTACGGCGTGCTCACCGGCGCGGAGATCGCCTACGGGCTGTTCTTCGCGACCGCCATCGTGTGCCTCGTGCGCGGCGGGTTCCTCTGGGCCTTGCACGTGGTGGACCAGGCCCGCGCCGCCGAGGAGGCACAGCGCCGGTCCGCCGCCGCGGTCGAGGCGGCCGCGGCCGGAACCGCGAACGGGAGCGTTCCGCAGCAGCTCGCGGCGGGGACCGCGGGATGACCAGCGCCGCGGTCCGCCCGCCGGGACCGCCGAGGCGGGCGACGCCGAATCTGCTCCGGATGCTGTTCACCGACCGGCTCGCGCTGATGTCGCGGGCGGCGAGCCGGTACGGGGACGCGGTGCGCATCGCGATCGGGCCCAAGCAGCTGTATTTGTTCAACCACCCCGACTACGCCAAGCACGTGCTGGTCGAGGCGAATGACAACTACCGCAAGGGAATCGGGCTGGCACAGGCGCGCCGCGCGCTCGGCGACGGGCTGCTCACGAGCGAGGGCGAGCTGTGGCGGCGGCAGCGCAAGGCGATCCAGCCCGCGTTGCAGCAGAAGCGGATCGACGCGCAGGCCGGCGTCGTGGCCGCCGAGGCGGGGGAGCTGGCGCGGCGGCTGGCCGCCCGGATCGGCGGCGGCCCGGTCGACGTGGCGGGCGAGGTGACCAGGATGACCGTCGGCGTGCTCGGCCGGATGCTGCTGCACGCCGACCTCGGCCCGGCCGCCGTCCTCGCCCACCACTTCGACGCGGTCCAGGACCAGGCGATGTTCGAGGCGGTGACGCTGGAGGCGATTCCGTCCTGGCTGCCGCTGCCCGGGCAGCGCCGGTTCCGGGCCGCCCGGGCGGCACTGCGGCGGCTGGCCGGGCAGGTGGTGGACCAGCAGGGCTCCGGCGTGCTCGCCGAGGCGCTCGCCGGAGCCGGCGGCGACCGGGCGCAGGCCAGGGACGAGGTGATCACCCTGCTGCTCGCCGGGCACGAGACGACAGCGAGCACGCTCGGCTGGACGATGGCGATGCTCGACCGGCATCCGGACGTGGCGGAGCGGGTGCGCGCGGAGGCGGCCCAGGTCCTCGGCGACCGGCTGCCCGCCGCCGCGGACCTGCACCGGCTGGTCTACACCGGCAACGTGGTGCAGGAGGTCATGCGGCTGTACCCGCCGGTGTGGCTCCTGCCGAGGGTCGCCGTGGCGGCCGACCGGATCGGCGGCTACCCGGTGCCCGCCGGGGCCGACGTGGTCGTCTGCCCGTACACCCTGCACCGCCACCCGGAGTTCTGGCCGGACCCGGAGCGGTTCGACCCGGACCGGTTCGAGCAGTCCCGGGCGGCGGGCCGGCCGCGGTACGCCTACCTGCCGTTCGGGGCCGGGCCGAGGTTCTGCGTCGGCCGCCATCTCGGGCTGATGGAGGCGGTGTTCGCGGTCGCGGTCCTGTGCCGGGACCTGCGGCTGTCCGTCGTGCCCGGGCACCGCCTGGTGCCCGAGGCGATGCTCTCGCTGCGCATCCGCGGCGGGCTGCCGATGTCGGTGCGGCCCGCCTGACGTTGTTCCCGTCCCGGGTTTGCCGGGACGTTCACCGAGGAGGAGAAATGACCCAAGCCGTCGTGTCCCGCGAGACCCTGGCCGAGATCCAGGACTTCTACGCCCGCCAGGTGCAGGCCATGGACAACGGCCGGTACGCCGAATTCGCCGACACCTTCGCCGAGGACTGCGCGTTCACCCCGGTCAAGAACCAGAGCACCGCGCACGGCAGGCAGGCGATCGTGGCCAAGCTCGACGATTTCGCCCGGACGCTGTCCGGGAACGGCGAGCAGCGGCGGCACTGGATGTCGATGTCGGTCATCGACGAGGCCGGGCCCGGCGAGTACGACGTCGTGTCGTACGCGCTGGTGACGAACACCGCGCCGGGAGAGCCGCCGAAGTTGCATTGGTCGGGTGAGATCGTGGACCGGTTGGTGCGTGAGGGTGACCGGTTGCGGGTGCGCACGCGGGCGGTCAACAGCGATTCGATCGCCTGAAAAATCCGGAAGGGACGCCCCGGCGAGGGCGTCCCTTCCGGCTTGGGCGGGGTTCAGTAGTTGCCGAGTCCGCCGCAGACGTTGATCGCCTGCGCGGTGATCGGGGCGGCGGCTTCGGTGGTCAGGTACCGGACGAGCCCGGCGACCTCGTCCGGCGTGGTGTAGCGGCCGAGCGGGATCTTGGCGGTGAACCGGCTGAGCACGTCGTCCTCGGTGGTCTCCCAGATCCGCGCGTAGTTCGCCCGGACCTCTTGCGCCATCGGGGTTTCCACGTAGCCGGGGCAGACCGCGTTGACGGTGATCCCGGTCTTCGCCAGTTCGAGGCCCAGCGCCTTGGTGAACCCGACGACCCCGTGCTTCGACGCCGAATAGGGCGCGCCGAGGACAACGCCCTGTTTTCCGCCGGTGGACGCGATGTTGACGATCCGGCCGGACCCCCGCTCCAGCATCCCGCCCGTGGTGAGCGCGGCCCGGCAGGCGAAGAACACGCTGTTGAGGTTCGTCGCGAGGACGTCGGTCCACAGGTCGTCGGTCAGCTGCGCGGTCGGTCCGCCGCCGCTTCGGCCCGCGTTGTTGACGAGCACGTCGACGCGGCCGAACCGCTCGACTGCCTCGCGCGTTACCGCGTCGACCGCGGCGGACGAGGTCACGTCGCAGGCCGCGCCCGCGACGTCCGCGCCCGCCGCGCTGAGCTCGCGCACGGTGCGGTCCACGTCGCCGCCGGTGCGCGCGCAGAGGAAAAGCCGGAAGCCGTCCTTGGCGAGGCCCTCGGCCACCGCCAGTCCGATGCCCCGGGTGGCTCCGGTCACCAAGGCCACCGGCTTGCCGCCGTCCGTCATCGATTACTCCTTCTCGGTAAGGGGAATTGTCCTCCTCCACCGTGCACAAAGGACCTTCAGCCTCGCTAGAGCCGGGGGTGACCGGTTGGTTAGCCGGATTGAAGGCGCGCCCGGCACGGTGGGAGCAGGCCCGAAAACGTCGTCCGGGAGAGACCATGACCTTCGATTATCAGGAGCTGCTCATCGGCAGCCGCTGGGCAGACCCGGCCGGCCGGAACCGCATCGGGGCCGTCTCGGCGGCCGGCGGGGAACCGCTGGGAAGCGTGCCGGAGGGCACGGCGGCCGACATCGATCTCGCGGTCGCCGAGGCCAGGGAAGCCTTCGACGATCCGCGCGGCTGGTCCCGCTGGCCTGCCGCGCGGCGGGCGGACGTGTTGCTGCGCCTGGCGGAAATCCTCGAGAAGCGCAGCGCCGAAACGGTTCGCCGGGTCAGCGCGCAGAACGGCATGCCGGTCAGCGTCGGCGCGTACAGCGAAGGCGTGGTACCCGCGATGCTGCTCCGGTATTACTCGGCGCTCGCCAGCGAATTGCCCGAGGAAGCGTTGCGGCGCAACCTGAGCGGCGGCACGACTGTCGTGCGCGAGGTTCCGGTGGGGGTGCTGGCCGCCGTTGTGCCGTGGAATTTCCCGCAGACGCTGACCTTCGCCAAGATCGCGCCCGCGCTGGCGGCCGGCTGCACGGTGGTCGTGAAACCGGCTCCGGAGACCGTTCTCGACGCGTTCCTGCTCGCCGAATCCGTCGCGGAGGCCGGTTTCCCGGACGGGGTGGTGTCGATCGTGCCCGGCGGCGCGGACGTCGGCGCGTACCTGGTCGCGCATCCCGGCGTGGACGCGGTCGCCTTCACCGGTTCGACCGCCGCCGGCCGGGAAGTCGCGCGGGAATGCGGACGGCTGCTCCGCCCGGTGACGCTGGAGCTGGGCGGGAAGTCCGCGGCGATCCTGCTCGACGACGTCGACCTGGCCGCCGCGCTTCCCGCGCTGGCCGCGGCGACGCTCGGCAACAACGGCCAGACCTGTTACCTGTCCACGAGAATCCTCGCGCCCCGGCGGCGGTACCACGAGGTGGTCGACGCGGTCACGGCGATGGCCGCCGGACTGCGCGTCGGCGATCCGCTCGACCCGGCGACCCAGCTCGGCCCGCTGGTCAGCGAGCGGCAGCGGGACCGGGTCGAGAAGCTCGTCGCCGCGGGCCGGGCCGAGGGCGGCCGGATCACCACCGGCGGCGGACGGCCGGCCGGCTTCGAACGCGGCTGGTACGTGGAGCCGACGGTGTTCACCGGTCTCGAGAACAGCAGTTCGGTCTGCCAGACGGAAATCTTCGGCCCGGTGCTCGCGGTGCTGGAGTACGAGAGCCCGGACCACGCGGTGGCGCTCGCGAACGACAGCGCCTACGGGCTGGCCGGAACGGTGTGGACCGCCGACGAGGAGCGCGGCCTGGCGCTCGCCCGGCGCATGCGCACCGGCACGGTCGGCGTCAACGGGTACACAGTGGACATCGGCGCGCCGTTCGGCGGCACGAAGGCGAGCGGGCTGGGCCGGGAACTGGGCCCGGAGGCGTTCGCCGCGATCCGGGAGCCGCAGTCGATTTACCTGCCGCGGCGGGAATGGGACCGCTGATGGGCGCGGAAGGATACGACACCGTCGTCGTCGGCGGCGGGACCGCCGGATGCGCGGTCGCGGCCCGGCTTTCCGAGGACCCGGCGCACCGCGTCCTGCTGCTGGAAGCGGGCGGCTCCAACCGGATGCCGCAGGTGCGGATCCCGGCGGCGTTCGCGGCGCAGTTCGGGTCCAAAGTGGACTGGGACTACCGCTGCGAACCAGAACCGGCTTACCACGGCCGGGTTCTGGCCCATCCAAGAGGCCGGATGCTCGGCGGCAGCGGGTCGATGAACCTCATGCTCTACATCCGCGGGAACCGCCTCGACTACGACGGCTGGGGCGTGCCCGGCTGGTCCTATGCGGACGTTCTCCCGTTTTTCCGGCGCTCGGAGCACAACGAGGAGTTCCGGGACGAGTACCACGGCACCGCGGGCCCGCTCAACGTCACCAAGATCCCGTCGCCGGATCCGCTGACGCACGAATGGATCGTCGCGGCGGTCGCCGCGGGCCTGCGGCCGAACGCCGACTTCAACGGCGCGGAGCAGGACGGCGTCGGACGGCCGCAGGTGACGCAGCTGCGCGGTTCCCGGTGCGACCCGGCGACCGCGTTCCTGCGCCCGGCGCTCGGCAGGCCCAACCTGACCGTGGTCACCGGCGCGCTGGCCGACCGCGTCCGGCTCCGCGGCGGCCGGGCGGTGGCCGTGGACTACGTGCACCGGGGCGCGCTCCGGACCGCGTTCGCCAGCGGCCGGATCGTGGTGTGCGGCGGGACGTTCGGCAGCGCGGAAATCCTCCAGCGGTCCGGAATCGGGCCGGCGGACCGGCTGCGCGCGCTGGGCGTCCCGGTCGAGGCGGACCTGCCCGCGGTCGGCGCGAACCTCGCCGAGCATCCGCTCGTGTCGCTGCAGTACGAGATCGCCTCGGACGAGGTCGGCCTGCACGACGTGACCGGCCGCGCGAACCTGCCGCGGCTGCGTTACCTGGCCGAATGGGCGTTGCGCCGGACCGGGAAACTCACCAGCAACGCCGGCGAGGCGCTGGCGCACGTCCGCAGCGAACCGGGCTTGCCCGCGCCGGACTTCCAACTGCTGTTCGCCCCAGTCTTCTTCGCCGCCGACGGCCGCACGCACCCGGCCCCGGCGATCACCATGGGCGCGTCGTACCTGACTCCGGTCAGCACCGGCTCGGTCCTGATCCGGTCCCGCCGCCCGGACGAGCGCGCGCAGGTCCGCCTGAACCTGCTGTCGACCGACGCGGAACTGGCCGCCTGCCTGCGCGCACTGGACCTGCTCCAGGACATCGCCGCCCGCCGCCCGATGGCGGGCCACCTCGGCCGCGCGCTGCTGGAAGGCCGCGACCGGGCAGCGCTGATCCGGCACCTGCGGCAAACCGGCGCGCACACCTTCCACGCGTCCGGAACGGTCCGGATGGGCCCGGACGGCGCGGTGGACGAACGACTCCGAGTGCACGGGATCGACGGACTGCGGGTCGCGGACGCCTCGGTGTTCCCCGCCATCCCGCGCGGAAACACGAACGCGCCCGCGCTGATGATCGGCGAACGGTGCGCGGAATTCATCCGGGAAGAGATTTCACCGACGAATGGAGTGGGAAATGGCGAAATTCGCGATCCTGGCCACGCAGGCCCCGAACGGCATCACCGGTGAGGACTACCGCCGCCGGCTGCCGGAGGGGGTGGCGTACATGAAAGGCCTGCTGGAACGCGGAGTGGTGACCCACGCGTGGACGAGAGTCGGCGCGTCGGGCGGGCTGTTCATCGCGGATGTCGGGTCGCACGAGGAATTGCTGGCGGCGCTGTACGACAATCCGATCAGCGCGCATCTGGATTTCGAGGTCGTGCCGCTGACCGATTTCGGGGAGTTCTCGGGGTCGTTCGAGTCGACTCCGGCGGGGGAATGAGTGAGGTCCCCGGGGCGCTTGGCGCTCCGGGGACCTTGTTTGTGTGTGGTGCGGTTCGCGACTCTCGTTCCCGAATCGGCTTCGGTGGGGGTATGAGTGAGGTCTGCGGGGTGCTTGGCCCCCCGGGGACCTTGTTTGTGTGGGGTGGGTGGTGCAGTTTCGCGACTCTGCTTCTCGCAGCCCGCGGAACCGGTGCGGTTCCGTGGGCTCTGGCTTCGGGGCGTTCTAGTCGACTCCGTTGGGGATGAAGTGAGGTCCCCGGGGGTGCTTGGCGCGCCGGGGATCTTGTTTATGCGTGGAGGCGGGCGGTGCAGATGCGTGACCAGGCGCTCCGGTTGCCGCAGCCTGGGTAACCGGTGTGGTTCAGTCTGCTTTGGTTCCGGGGAGTTCTCGGGGTCGTTCGAGCCGACTCCGGCGGCGGAATGAGTGAGGTCCCCCGGGATGCTCGGGTGCGCCGGGGACCTCGTCTATGCGTGGCAGGCACCGGTCTAGGCGGTCAGTTCCCCGGATGCCGTCACACGTCCAGTTCCGCCTCAAGCGGTGCGCCCCGGGGTGCTTGGCGCTCCGGGGACCTTCTTCATGCGTAGCAAGCAGGCGGTCGCCCCCCAGCGAACGCAGTCAATTCCCCGAACGCCGCCACCACATCCAGTTCCGCCCCGGGAGGCGCCCCGTCGAGTTCGGCGTACGCCCGGTGCAGGTTCGCGACCAGCCGCTCCGGGTCCCGGAGTTCGCGGAATCGGCCCAGTTCCGTCCGGCGGGCCAGTTCCAGCGGCGGCAGTCCGGCCCGCCAGCCGTCCTCGGCCGTATCCCGGAGCCAGCGGAGGTAGTCCAAATTCTCCTCGAACACCTCCGGTCCGGCCACCGGACCGTGTCCGCACAGCACCTTCTCCGCGCCCAGCCGCGCCAGGTCGGCGACGGCGGACAGCGAGCCGCTCAGCGAACCCATCAGCACGAACGGCGTGCAGCCGGACATCAGGACGTCCCCGGCGAACAGCACCCGTTCCTCCGGCAGCCACACCACCACGTCGGTCGTGGTGTGCGCCGGGCCGACGTGGAGCAGGCGCGCCTCGCGGTCGCCGACGTGCAGGGTCAGCTGGTCGTCGAAGACCACCGTCGGCGGCGTGACGCGGATCGGGCCCCAGTCGACGTCCGGCCAGAGCCGGGTGAGGCCGAGGCCCGCGCCGAGCATTTCGGCGCGGGTCCGGCGGTGCCCGACGAGCGTCGCGTCCGGGAAGAACTGGTTGCCGAACGTGTGGTCTCCGTGGAAATGCGTGTTGACCACCGTCCGCACCGGACCGCGGGCGAGGTCCGCGACCGCGGTGCGCAAGGCGATCGTGCGGGCGGCGGTGGCGAGGGTGTCGACCAGCGCCACCTCGCCGCCGCCGGTGAGCACGCCGGAATTGCTCACGCACCAGCCCCCGTCGGGCTGGACGTACCCGAAGATCCCGTCGGCCAGTTCGGCGAGATAAGGCGCGTTCATCGGGCGGTCTCGGCGAAACGGCCCGCGTGCTCGAGGGTGGCCCGGCTGTTGCCGCCGATGGTGCGGCGCACGAAGTCCCGCGCCTGGGCGAGCGTGGTTCCGGCCCCCAGCACGGTTTCCACCGCGTCCGGCTTGATCGCCACGGTGTGCTCGGAGGTCACCCGGCAGCGCGCGCCGGCCGCCTCGAACACCCAGCGCCCGCTGTGCCCGGACAGCAGCGGAGGCAGCGCGGTCTGCTTGTAGACGATGCTCGATTCCAGCCGGATCCGCACGGACGTGGTCGTGTGCCGGGATCCGTCCGCGCCGATCGTGCACATCGTCATCCGCTGCTCGCCGTCCTCGCCGACGGTCAGGTCGAGCCCGTCGACGTGCGGCAGCCGCGAAGGCCAGTGCTCGGCTTCGTCGATGAACCGGTACGCCAGTTCCGCCGGTCCGTCGATCCATCGTGCGTCGGAGAACTTCAGCACCGGGCCGCCGAGCGCCGCGACGCGCAGGCTCGCCAGTTCCGCCTCGCTGTTGGCGTCCAGTGCCTGGCGGATCCACGCCGACGCGCCGGGATCGTCCTCGACCGGCGTGTATTCGTGGCGCAGGTCGACCGCGGTGCCGCCGGCGACCGGCGTGAAATGCCAGCTGCCCGACATCGAGGCGATGGGCGGGCGCGACACCTCCTGCCGGAAGGAAATCACGCGTGCGGCACGGTCGATTTTGCGCCGCGAGACCCAGTCTTTGACCCGGTCGCCCGCGGTCGCCCAGATGCGGAACCGTTCCTCGGTCGCGCTGCGTTCGAGGTGGTCCACGTGGATGGTCGGGGGAAACACGACGGGCCAGTCCGCGGACTCGGCGACCAGTCCGAAGACGACGTCGGCCGGCGCGGGCACCACGACGGAATGCAGGCTGTGCTCGATCATGGCAGTGCCTTTCTGGTCGCGGACGGCTCAGCCGGCCGCGCGCGCGGCGTTGACGGCGGCGAGCAGTTCGGCGGGGGAGCGCAGGTCGGCGACCACCGCGTCGGGCACGACCACGCCGAGCCGCTGCCGGATCCGGGCCGCGGTCTCGATCACCGCGAGCGAATCGACGCCGAGCGCGGCGAATTCCGCGTCGGCGAGGTCTCCGGCCAGCTCCTCGGTCGGCCCGGCGCATTCGACGAGAATCGCGCGCAGTTCTTCCATGGTCATGGTGCGGTTCCTCCGGTAGTCGTCGGGGCGGCGCCGCTGACCACGACAGCCGCGTTGAATCCGCCGGCGCCGCGGGCGAGCACCAGGCAATGCCGCAGCCGGGTGTGCCGGGGTACGCCGGTCACGAGGTCGAGCTGGTGGCGCGGGTCGGGCCGCAGCCGCGTCCCGCAGGGGGGAAGGACGTGGTCGCGCAGGGAGAGCAGGGCGGTGGCGACGTCGAGCGGCGGCCCGCCGGAATACAGCCGGCCGACCAGCGCCTTGGGCGCGGCGACCGGCACCCCGTACGGCCCGAACACCGCGGCCAGCGCCCGCGCCTCGGCCGCGTCCGCGTCGGGAATCCCGGCGCAGTCGGCGAAAACCGCGTCGATCTCGCCCGGATCGAGCCCGGCGTCCGCGACGGCCAGCCGGATCGCCCGCTCCAGCCCGGGAGGACGGCCCGAGCCCGGCCGGGGATCGAAAGTGGCGGCGTAGCCCCGGATCTCCCCGTGTGCGCGGGCTCCGCGCGCCTGGGCGAATTCCTCGTTCTCCAGCACCAGAACCGCGCCGCCCTCGCCCGGGACGTACCCGCGGGCGCGCGGGTCGAACGGGAGATAGGCGGTGGCCGGGTCGGTGCTGTCGCTGAGCCGTCCGCTGGCCCATTGGGAAACCCACGCCCACGGATCGAGCGCGGAGTCCAGCCCGCCGCCGAGCACGAGCCCGGTGCCGCCGCGCAGCACCCGGCGGCACTGGCCGAGCGCGTCGAGCCCGCCGGCCTGTTCGGACACCAGCACCGCGCCGGGACCGCGCAAGCCGTGCCGGATGGAGATCTGCCCGGTGTTCACCGCGTAGAACCAGGCGAACGATTCGTAGACGCTCACGAACTCCGGCCCCTGCGTCCACAGTTTCCGGATTTCGCGGTGGGTGAAGGCGAATCCGCCCGCCGCGTTGGCGGTGACGACGCCGAGGTCGTACTCGGGCAGCCGAGCGGGCTCGGCCCCGGCGTCGGCCAAGGCGTCTTCGGCGGCGGCGAGAGCGAGCTGAGTGGCCCGGTCGGTCTGCTGCAGCAGATGCGGCGGAACCCTTGCGGTGGCGTCGAATCCGGTCACTTGCCCGGCGAGACGGGCGGGGTAGGTGTCGTAGTCCTTTCCGGGCAAGGGGGCGATTCCGGTGCGTCCGGCGAGTGTGGCGGTCCAGTATTCTTCGGTGCCGCAGCCGTTCGGGGCGACGATGCCGATGCCGGTGATCAGTGCGCGGGTCATCGGAGCACCGCCTGGGGGGATCGCAGCACGAGCGCCGTTTGGAACCCGCCGAATCCGCTGCCTACCGAGAGCACGGTGTCGACGCGCGTTTCGCGTGCGGTCAACGGAACATAGTCCAGGTCGCACTCCGGATCGGGTTCGTGGAGATTGGCCGTCGGCGGCACGACGTTCGTGTTCAGCGCGAGTGCGCAGGCCGCGACCTCGATCGCGCCGATCGCGCCGAGCGAGTGGCCGACCATGGACTTGATGGAGCTGACCGGGACCCGGCGGGCGTGTTCGCCGAGGCTGCGTTTGAACGCCGCCGTTTCGTGCCGGTCGTTCTGCCGGGTGCCCGAGCCGTGTGCGTTCACGTAGTCCACTTCGGACGGATGGGTGCCGGATTCGTCCAGCGCGCAGCGGATCGCCTCGGCCATCTCGCGGCCGTCCGGGCGGAGGCCGGTCATGTGGTAGGCGTTGCAGCGCGTGGCGAAACCGGTGACCGCGGCGTAGATCCGGGCTCCTCGGGCGAGCGCGTGCTCGTGGCTTTCCAGGACGAACATCGCCGCGCCCTCGGCGAGCACGAAGCCGTTGCGCGTGGCGTCGAACGGGCGGGACGCGGTCGCCGGATCGTGCTTGTCCGGCGTGGTCGCGCGGATCGCGTCGAAGCAGGCGACGGCGATGGGCGTGATCGGGGTGTCCGCCGCGCCGGCGATCATCACGTCGGCGGAGCCCTCCTCGATGAGCCGGGCCGCGTGGCCGATCGCGTCGAGGCCGGACGTGCAGCCGTCGGAGACCACCGCCGCCGGGCCCTCCGCGCCGACCGACCAGGCGACCTCCGCGGCCATCGAACTCGGCACCAGGTAGTCGAACAGGTGCGGGGTCGCGTAGCGGTGGTCGACGCTCCAGTCCCGGCCGCGTCCGGAAAGGACGAGGTATTCGCGTTCGAGGCTGGTCGCGGCTCCCACCGCGGTGCCGACGGTCACCCCGACCCGGTGCGGGTCGACGCCGGCGAATTCCAGCCCGCTGTCGGCGACGCACTGCCGGGCGGACGCGACGGCGAACTGGGCCGCGCGGTCCATCCGGCGCGTCTCCCGCTCGTCCAGCCCGGCGGCCGCCGGATCGAAGTCGCACTCGCCGGCCACCTGGGACCGGTACGGGCTCGGGTCGAAGAACGAGATGAGGCGGGTGGCGGTGCGGCCGGACGTGAGCAGGTCCCAGAACTCCTTGGCTCCGGTGCCGCCGGGGGCGAGAACCCCGATTCCGGTAATGACCGCCCGGCGTTTCATATCCGCCGCCCGGGGCGGGTTCCCGGCGGCGGAAGGGCTGGCGCTGACTGCATGGAACGGTTCCTCCGGTGAAGTGCGCGAGGACGGAAAGTGGTCGAGACCAGTTCAGGATCTCCGCGGCCGCTGGCGATTCGCTGCAATATCGGCACAGCCGCGGCGGAAAGCGTTTCGGTCAGCGGTTTCCCGCGGTTTCCCGCAGCGCGTGAGTCACCGCGCCGACCGCCGCGCGGGCGCTGCCGAGCGCCTCGAGCAGCGCCGCGCGCCGCGCCGCGGGGCCGCGGTCCGCGGGCTCGGCGTGCCCGGCCAGCAACAGGACCGCGGTATCCAAAGCGGACGCCGCGGCCCACAGCACCGGGTCGGCGGGCGTCCCGAGGCCGCGGAGCCGGACGGCCGTCCGGGTGAGCCGGGCGCGCAGTTCCGCCGCGTCCGAGGCGGGCAGCGCGGGAGAATCCGGCCGGGGTTCGGTCATCGGGACGACATCACCCGGTCGGTCCACACTGGCCCGGGGGCGGCGGGCCACGGGCCGCCGCCCGCCGGGCCGTCCCCCGCCCGCGCGGCCGGGATCAGCGCGGAGAGCCGGGCCGGCGGCCGCGCGAAGACGGTCGCGATCGGCGGATCGCTGAGCCGCGGCGGGCGCAGCGCGAGTTCCGCGGCCGTCAGCCGGCCGGGCCGGACGCAGAGTGCCCGGCTGACTCCGAGGAGGTGCGGACCGGAGTCCGCGCCGCCGGAACCGTCGCCGGCCAGGGCGATCAGATGCCAGCGGCCCGCCGGGACCGAACCCAGCGAGATCTCCGCCGACCGCGTCCGCCGGACCGCGGCGCAGGCGACCGGCGCGCCCTGCGGCACGACGGTGTCGAAGACCCCGACGATCACGTCGGCCGGGGCGTGTCCGGCGGGGACGGAGACCGTGCAGGTCACCGAGCCGGCGGACCGGGCGCCCGGCGGCTGCGCGCGGTGCGCGGCCGCGGTCAGCTCGAAGGACGGCATCATGCGCATTCCCGGGCCGACCGCGCCGAAGAGGTCGCGCACCGCGGGGTCGCGCAGCTGCGTCGGGGTCATGCCGGTCTCCCGCAGGAACCTGCTGGAGAACGTGCCGACGCTGGCGTAGCCGACCGCGGCGACCACGTCGGACACGGTCAGCGAGGTGGTCATGAGCAGCCGCTTCGCGGCGAACTGGCGGAGCGCCTTCAGATATCGGCTCGGCGGGGTGCCGGTGACCTTCTGGAACGCTCGCGAGAAGTAGAACGGACTGACGAAGATCTCCTCCGATATGCTGGCGACGGTGAGGTGTTCGGAATATCTCTCGTGAATAATCTGCAGCGCTTTATTTACGGCGTGATCGATCACGGTTCATTTCCCCCAGCTGGCGTACTCGCAGATGCCTTCGGCGTTCGTGCCTCGAACCAAGGTAGCGGAAATCGAACCCGTCGGTCAGCGAAGGAGCAGAACGGAAGAAAGCGGCATGCTAATGGGTCAGCAACGCGCCTTCCCGGATTGACGCTGCGCCGTCGGGGGGTCTGCCGTCAGCGGCCGTTCGAGGAGGGCCTGTCAATCGAACGGCCTAATATCTCGGCGCTCCGTAACGAAGTTGCCGGGTCCTCCTAACCTGATCGCTGTTACACGTTCAGCGGATGCGCTCGCGCTGTGTGACCGGTCACGCGGGGCGCCCGGCCGGTCCCAGGCGTTCGGCACAACCGGGCAAGGGCAGCGGCGAAGACGCGGCGGTTTAACTCGGCCTGAGAAGGTTCGGTGCCTGGGCGCCGACCCCTCCGGCGAAATGCGGCTATTGCCGCGAAGGACCGGGCCGTGCATTCCAGATTCCCTAGAGGAGGTTGTGTGGTGACGTCCGATCGGCGCTTCCGGGAGGAAATTGTCGACCGCGCCAACGCGGTTGTTCCGGTCTTGCGCGACAATTCTTCCTGGTCCGAGGAAAACCGCCGGCTTTCCACCGAGGCGATTGCCGCGCTGGCCGGGGCGGGACTGTTCCGGCTCCGCCATCCGAAACGTTTCGGCGGGTACGAGGCCGGGGCGCGCACGCTGGTCGACGTGGCCGCCGTGCTCGGCAGGGCCGACGGCGCGGCGGCGTGGGTGACGTCGGTGTACTGGATCCCCGGCTGGATGGCGAGCATGTTCCCGGACGAGGTCCAGGAGCAGGTGTTCGCCGATCCGGACGCGCGGGTGTGCGGCACGCTCAGCCCGAGCGCGATGTCCGCGCCCGCCGACGGCGGCATCGTCGTCAACGGGAAGTGGGGGTTCATCAGCGGCGCGCTGCACGCGGGATGGCAGGAGATCATCTCGGTGCACGTGCCGGAGGAGGGGCCGCCGCATCCGGTGGTCGCCCTCGTTCCGATGACGGACCTGCTGGTGGTGGACGACTGGCAGACCTCGGGCATGCGCGGTTCCGGCAGCGTCAGCACGGTCGCGAAGGACCTTTTCGTGCCCAGCGAACGGGTCCTGCCGCTCGCGACGGTCCTCGAAGGGAACCCGGTTTCGCCCGTCAGCGCCGCGTCGCCGATCTACCGGACCCCGCTGCTGCCGGTCGCTTCGGCCTCTTCGGTCGGTGCGGTGCTCGGCCTCGGCCGGGCCGCGATGGACGCGTTCCTCGCCCGGCTGCCCGGCCGCAAGATCACTTACACCGGCTACGAAAGCCAGAGCGCGGCTCCGCTGACCCACCTTCAGGTCGCCGAAGCCGCGCGGAAGCTGGACGAGGCCGAGTTCCACGCCTACCGGCTGGCGGACACCGTCGACCGCAAAACCGCCGGCGGGAGCGGCTGGGACCTGCCCGAACGCGCCCGCGTGCGGGCCGATCTCGGCGCGGCGGTCCGGCTGGTCAAGGAGGCGGTCGACGTGCTCGCCACCGCCAGCGGCGGTTCGTCGGTCTACTCCGACGTGCCGATCCAGCGCATCCAGCGCGACGTGCACGCGGTCAGCCTGCACGCGCTCATGCACCCGGACACCAACGACGAGCTGTACGGCCGGATCTTGTGCGGGCTCGAGCCCGACACCCTCTACCTCTAGCGGAAGGAATCCCATGACTGCGCTGTCCGAATCGGACCAGGCGGCCGTCGCCGCGCTGACCCGGAAAGTGATCGCCGCCTGGGCCTATCACGACCACGACGCGTTCGCCGACCTCTTCACCGAGGACGGCACGATGATCCTGTCCGGCGTGTACTGCGCGGGCCGGGAGAAGATCCGCGAGTTCCTGAAAGCGGCCTACCAGAACGAATACCGGGGCACCCAGGTCACCGGCCAGCCGCTGTCGCTGCGCCCGCTCGGCCGGGACGCGGCCGTCCTGCTCACCCAGGGCGGCGTGCTGCGCCCCGGCGAGAGCGAGGTGTCCGCTGCCAACGCCATCCGCGCGTCGTGGGTGGTGCTCCGCCGCGACGGCCAGTGGCTCCTGTCCGCCTACCAGAACAGCCCGCGCTGAGCCGTTTCCCGGCGAGTGAAGGAATGACGATGACTTCGACCCCGGCAGTCCGGCTGCCGCTTTCGGAATCGGCCGCGCGGGTGCGCTCGCTGGCGGCGGAGCGTGCCGCCGCCGGCGAGGCCGCGCGCAGACTCGACCAGGAGGTGCTCGACGCGATCGTCGCGGCGGGTTTCGCCCGGCATTTCGTGCCCGCCCGCTGGGGCGGGCACGAGGGCAGCCTCGCCGACGCGGGCGAGGCGGTCGCTCTCGTCGGCGAGGGCTGTGCGTCCGCGGCCTGGCTCGCCTCGGTTTTCGCTTATTCGGGGCGGTTCGCCGCCCTCCTGCCGGAGCGGGCGCAGGCGGAGGTGTGGGCCGACGGCCCGGACCGGATCCTCGCCAGCGCGCTCGTCCCGGTCGGCACGGCGGACGAGGTCCCGGGCGGCTGGCGGGTTTCCGGGACCTGGCTCTACATCAGCGGCGCCGAGGAAGCGGGGTGGGCGCTGGTCTGCGGTCCGGCGCCGGCCGGCCCGAAGCAGCCGCTGAAGGTTTTCGCGGTGCCACGCGAGGATTACGCCGTCGAGGACACCTGGCATTCGACCGGCATGCGCGCCACGATGAGCAACACCCTGGTCCTCGACGACGTGTTCGTGCCGGAACACCGGGTGTTCCCGCACGCGGTGCTGCTCGGCGGCGCGGCCGATCCGGCGCGACCCGCGTGCCACCGGACGCCGATGCGGGCGGCGGGCGGGCTGACCTTCGGCATGCCGATCGTCGGCGCGGCCACCGGCGCGCTGCGGGCCGCGACCGCCGCACAGGCGGCGAAACAGGAGCGCAGCGGCAAGCCCGACCGGCCCGCGCAGCTGGAACTCACCCGGGCCGCCGCCGAAATCGACACCGCGCGAAGGACGTTGCGGCAGGTGGCGCAACAGTGCGACCAGGGCCGGTTCGGCCGCCTGGAGCGGGCGCGGTATCCGCGGGACGCGGCGCTCGCCGTGGAGCTCGCGGCGACCGCGGTGGACCGGCTGGTGCGGCTCGGCGGGACCGCGGGGTTCGCCGACGACACGCCGATCCAGCGGATCTGGCGGGACGTCACGTGCGCGTCCACGCATCACGCGGTCCGCATGGCCACCGCGGCCCCGGCGTTCGCGGCGGCCCTGCTCGACGGGGAAGGCCGGTGAACGCGCCGTCGCTGGCCGGGAAAACCGCGCTGGTCACCGGAGCCGGACGGGGGATCGGCGCGGCGACCGCGCGGGCGCTCGGCCGGCACGGTGCGGCGGTGGCGGTCAACTACTACTCCAACGCCGAAACCGCCGCCGAGGTCGTCTCCGACATCGAAGCCGCCGGTTCCCGGGCATTGGCCATCCCGGCCGACGCCCGGGTTCCGGCGGAGGTTCGGGCGCTGACCGCCCGGACGGTGGAGGAGTTCGGCGGCGTCGACATCCTGGTGTGCAACGCGATCGGCGACACCCGGTCGCTCAACTCCCGGGTCGGCCGCTCCGTTCCGTCCTTTGTGGACTCCGACGACGGGGTCGCGCGCCTGCGCCGCGCGGTGCTCTCGCAGCTGGACGCCACGTTGACCTGCTGCCGCCAGGTAGTGCCCGAAATGCGCCGCCGAGGCGGCGGTTCGATCGTGTTCATCGGGGCGTCGGTGACGCACAACAGCGCGCCCGCGCCGGCCGAGATCGCGGTGGCGAAGAGCGCGCAGGACGCGGTCGCCCGGATGCTGGCGCAGCAGCTCGGCCCGGACAACATCCGGGTGAACAACGTCGCGCCGGGGTTCGTCCCGACCGACGCCAACGCGGGGCCGCACCAGCGGACCATCATGGAGCACATCGCGATCCAGACCCCGCTGCAGCCGAACATCCGCGCCGAGGACGTCGCGAACACCGTCGTGGCGCTCGTCGGAGACCTCGCCGCGCGGCTGACCGGGCTCTTCGTCCCGGTCGACGGCGGACTGACCCTCGGCTGAACCCCCGACCACGGAAGGGAAACGATGAACACCTTGACCAGCGAGCGGGTGCGCTCCGTGCTCGGCAGGCTGCGCGCGGGCGAGCGAAGCGGGCTCGGCGCGCTCGCGGCGGCCGGGAAGAAGATGGCCGCCCGGGCGGGCGACCGCGTGCCGTACGACCTTCCGGTGCCGGAAATGGTGGACCTCTTCGCGGAACTGCCGATCCCGGTCACCGAGGAGACCGGCCGGCTGCTGTACCTGCTCGCCCGGTTCGCCAAGGCGCGCACCGTGGTGGAATTCGGCACCTCGTTCGGGGTGTCGGCGATCCACCTGGCCTCGGCGGTCCGCGACAACGGCGGCGGCCGGGTGATCGGAACCGAACTGCACCCGGCCAAAGCGGCGGCGGCACGGGAAAACCTCGCCGAGGCGGGCTTGGCGGACCTGACCGAAATCCGCGAGGGCGACGCACTGGTCACCCTGCGGCAGCTCCCGCCGGAGGTAGACCTGCTGCTGATCGACGGCTTCCCGAGCGTGCAGCTGGAAGTGCTGCGGGTGGTGGAGCCGAACCTGCGCCCGGGCGCGATGGTGGTGGCGGACGGGGTGCCGGGCGGCGGGGAGGTGCTGCGCGCGTATCGCGAGTACGTGCGGGCGCCGGAGAACGGGTACGCGAGTGTGGAGATTCCGCTCGGGGACCGGTTGGAGATCTCCGTACGCGTGGGCTGAGCACCCGGGAAAACCGAGAAGCCGCACCGGAATCGACCGGTGCGGCTTCTCCGCGTCAGTGCGGTTTACCGGACGTGCTTGGCGACGAACGCCCGGATGTCGCCGACCAGCGCGTCCGGCTGTTCCATCGTCGCGAAGTGCCCGCCGCGCGGGAATTCGGTCCAGTGCACCAGCGACGGGACGATCTTCTCCGCCCACCGCCGGATCGGCCGCGAGACGTCCTGGGGGAAGAACGCCATCCCGACCGGCATGGCGACCGGCCACGGGCCGCCCCAGGTGCGGGCGAACTGGTCGGGGAGGCGGCCGGACTCGTAGTACACCTGCGCGCTCGAGCCCGCGGTCGCGGTGAGCCAGTACAGCGTGACGTTGGTCAGCAGGTGGTCGCGGTCGACAGCGTCCTCGGGCACTTCCGGCGCGTCCGCCCATTCCTTGAACTTCTCCGCGATCCAGGCGAGCTGGCCGACCGGCGAGTCGGTGAGCGCGTAGGCCAGCGTCTGCGGGCGGCTGGACTGGATCTTCTGGAAGCCGAACCCGTCGAGCGCGAACTCCATGGCGTGGTCCAGCCGGGCCCGCTCGCTGTCGTCGAGCTCGGCGATCGCGGCGTCGTCGGGCGGGAAGGTGACCAGCATGTTGATGTGCACCGCGGACACGTTTTCCGGCGCGGTGAGTCCGAGCTGCAGCGAGGTGAGCATCCCGTAGTCGCTGCCTTGCGCGACATACCGGTCGTAGCCGAGCCGCCGCATCAGTTCGGCCCACGCGCGGGCGATCCGGGGCACGCCCCAGCCGCCGTCCTTCGGCGGCCCGGAGAAGCCGAAACCGGGGATGCTCGGCACGACCACGTGGAACGCGTCGGCCGGATCGCCGCCGTGGCCGCGCGGATCGCTCAGCGGCCCGATCATTTCGAGGAATTCGACGAAGGAGCCGGGCCAGCCGTGGGTCAGGAGCAGCGGGACGGCGTCCGGTTCGGGGGAGCGCACGTGCAGGAAGTGCACGGTGGTCCCGTCGATTTCCGTGGTGTACTGCGGAAACTGGTTGAGCCGCCGCTCCTGCGCGCGCCAGTCGAAGTCCTCGGCCCAGTACCGGGCCAGCTCCTTCAGGTAGCCGAGCGGGATCCCGCGGGCCCAGCCGGGCCCCGGTCCGGCGTCCGGCCACCGGGTGCGGGCGAGGCGGTCGCGCAGATCGTCCAGGTCCTCCTGGGCGATGTCGATGCGAAACGGTTCCATGGGCGGCCTCCGAAAGAGTGCGAACGGGCGCAGACCCGTACCGTCCCAGCCGCCGGTCTCCCGCGACGTCTCCGGCCGTGCGCACCGGCAGCAGCGCGGGAGACGTGCCGGGCCCGCCCGCGCGGCGAGCATGGACCCGAGCGAGTCCCACCGGCGGAGGAGAAAAGGGTGGCTTCAACACCGATCCAGCCCAGCAGCAACGGTTTCACCCCCTGGCCGGACGACGCCGTCGCGCGTTACGCCGGCGAGGGGTACTGGGAGGGGCGGACTCTGGCCGAGCATTTCGCCGAGGCCGCCTCCGCCCGCCCGGACGAGATCGCGGTCGTGGACGGCGCGGTCCGGCTGACCTTCCGGGACCTCCTGGCGCGCGCGGAAACCCTTGCGGCGCACCTGGAAGAGCGCGGACTGAACGCGGACGACCGGATCGTCGCGCAGCTCCCGAACTGCTGGGAGCTGGTGGTGCTGATGCTCGCCTGCTTCCGCTCCGGGGTGCTGCCGGTGCTCGCGCTGCCGGCCCACGGGGAACACGAGATCGCGGGCATCGCCGAGACCGCCGAGGCACGCGCGCTCGTAGTGTCCGATGTGGACGGACGCAAGCAGGATCTCGCCCGCGCCGTCGCCGGCAAGGTGGCGACGATCGAGCACGTCCTGGTGGCCGGAACGACGGTACGGGACGGAAATCTGGACCTGCGCGCGCTGAGCGAACCGGTCGGCCGCACCGCGCGCCCCGCTCCCGCCGACTCGCGGGCGATCGCGTTGTTCCTGCTTTCCGGCGGCACCACCGGAAAGCCGAAGCTGATCGCCCGCACGCACGACGATTTCGCGTATTACCTGAAGCTGTGCGGGAAAAGCGGCCGGTTCGGCCCGGACACGGTGAACCTGGCGGTCCTGCCGATGAGCCACAACTTCCAGCTCGGCGGCGTGCTGGCCACGCTGCTCGCCGGCGGGCGGGTCGTGGTCGGCTCGTTCACCGCCGCCGCGGACGCGTTCGCGGCGATCGAACGCGAGCGGGTGACGATCGCCGCCGCGGTTCCGGCGATCGTCACCCGCTGGCTCGACCGCCGGGCCGAAGACCAGGCCACGGACCTCGGTTCCCTGCGGGTGCTGATGGTCGGCGGCGCGCCGATGGCCGAGGCGGTCGCGGCGCGCATCGGGCCGGAGCTGGGCTGCACGCTGCAGCACGGCTACGGCATGGCGGAGGGATTGGTCTGCACCACCCGGATCGACGCCCCGGAGGAAGTCCGGGTGGCGACGCAGGGCCAGCCGCTGAGCCCGGCCGACGAGATCGCGGTGGTGGACGACGACGGGAACCCGGTCGCGCCGGGCGAGGCGGGCCTGCTGCTCACGCGCGGCCCGTACACGATCCGCGGCTACTACCGCGCGGACGAAGAGAACGCCCGGGCGTTCACCGCGGACGGCTGGTACCGCACCGGAGACATCGTGCGGCTGCGCCCGGACGGCAACCTCGTCGTCGAAGGGCGGGAGAAGGACCTCATCAACCGCGGCGGCGAGAAGATCTCCGCGGAGGAGGTCGAGGAATTCGCCTACCGGACCGCCGGCGTGGCGATGGCCGCCGCGGTCGGCATGCCCGACCGGCAGCTCGGCGAACGCGTGTGCCTGTACGTCGTCTGCCGTCCCGGCGCGACGGTCACCGCCGACGACGTGCGGGCCGTGATGGAACAGGCCGGAGCGGCCCGGTTCAAACAGCCCGAACGCCTGGTGGCGCTGGATTCGCTGCCGGTGACCGCGATCGGCAAGGTCGACAAACGCGCGCTCCGGGCCGACATCGCGCGGCGGCTCAGCGACGAAGCCGGGCTGGCCGGGAAGTGGTCGGTCACCGTGCTCGAACAAAGCTCGCGCCGCACCGTCACGCGGCACGGGGTGTTCACCTTCGCCCCCGACGGCAAGGGCGAGGTCGCGACCTCGACCGGGTTCTCCGGGGCCATTTCCTGGGAGCGGGACGGCGACGGCATCCGCTTCGAGTTCGACCACGGCCTGCGCCGCGGCTGGGAAGTCCGCGGCTCGCAGCGGGGAGTGTTCGGCGGCGATTCCTTCGGCTCGCACGGCGAGGTCCGGGTCTTCGACGCCGACGGCGCGGCGGTCGAGGTCTTCCAGTCCGTGATGACCGCCGTCCGGCAGCACGGCTGATCCGGAACCGACGAAGAGGAAGGACCTCACCGATGAGCCGGTATCTCGGCGACCGCGCGATCGTGCTGGGCGGCGGCATGGCCGGCCTGCTGGCCGCGCGCGTGCTCGCGGACCGCTACCCCCGGGTGCTGGTGCTCGACCGGGACGCGCTGGCCGGAACGGCCGACGCCCGGCGCGGGGTGCCGCAGGGACGGCACGCGCACGCGTTGCTGGCCAGGGGACAGCAGATTCTCGAACAGCTGTTTCCCGGCCTGCTCGCCGAGCTGACCGCGTCCGGCGTGCTCAGCTGCGACCTGGCGGGCAGCCTGCGCTGGTATTTCCACGGCCGCCCGCTGCGGCAGGCCCAGTCCGGGCTGCTGAGCGTCTCGGCGACCCGGCCGGAGCTCGAAGCGCACGTCCGGACGCGGGTCGCCGCGCTGCCGGGCGTCGAACTGCGGGAGCGGACGGTGATCCATGGCATCGTCGGCGACGGCGGCCGGATCACCGGCGTCCGGGCCAGCGCGGCGGATTCGGAAGCCGAACCGGAAACGCTGCGCGCCGACCTGGTGGTCGACGCGACCGGCCGCGGCAGCCGCGCGCCCGCGTGGCTGGCCGACCTGGGCTATGCGCGCCCGCCCGAGGAGAAGGTCAAGATCGACCTCGCCTACACCACGCGATTGTTCAAGCTGGCCAGCGATCCCTACGGAACCGATTTGTCGATCAATTCCGTCGCGTCGCCAGCCAATCCGCGCGGGGCGTTCTTCGCGAAGCTGAACGACCAGGTCGCCATGCTGTCGCTCACCGGCATGCTCGGCGACCACCCGCCGAGGGACGACGAGGGTTTCCTGGACTTCGCCAAATCCCTTTCCGCGCCGGAGATCTACGAGACGGTGAAGGATTCCGCACCGGTCGACGACGCGGTCACCTTCCGCGTCCCGGCCAGCGTGCGGCGGCGGTACGACCGGCTTTCCCGTTTCCCCGAAGGATTTCTCGTCATCGGCGACGCGGTCTGCAGCTTCAACCCGGTGTACGGCCAGGGAATGACGGTCGCCGCGATGGAGGCGCTCGTGCTGTCCGAGCACCTGCGCGCGGGCCCGCCCCGGCCGCTCGCCTACTTCCGGGAACTCGTGCCGATCGTGGACGTGCCGTGGGAGATCTCCGCGAGCGGCGACCTAGCGTTCCCCGGGGTGAGCGGCAAACGGACGCTGAAAACCCGCGTCGGCAACGCGTACATCGCGAAGCTGCACGCGGCGGCGCATTCCGACAGCCGGTTCACCGAAGCGTTCTTCCGGGTCGCCGGACTGGTCGACCCGCCGCAGGCGCTCATGCGCCCGCGGCTCGTGGCGGCCGTGCTGCGCGCGGCACGCCGTGCCAAGGACTGAAAAAACCCGCCCGTCCGCACTGCACCGGGGCTGCCCGGATTCGGAGGTATGCACGTGAAACAGTTCATCGGCGACCGGGCGATCGTCGTCGGCGGGAGCATCGTCGGCACGCTCGCGGCCAGGGTGCTGTCGGAGTCCTACCGGGAAGTCGTCGTGGTGGACCGGGACAAGGTGCTCGGCGTGCGCGAGGTCCGCCGCGGCGCGCCGCAGGCCGCGCACGCCCACGCGTTCCACAGCCGCGGGTTCCGGATCGTGCACGAGCTGTTCCCCCGGCTGCCGGAGGAACTCGAACGCGCACAGGTGCCGGTGCCCGACCTCGGCGAGATGCGCTGGTATTTCAACGCCCGGCTGCTCCGCCAGACCAAGACCGGGCTGCGCTCGATCGGCGCGCTGCGGCCGGTGGCCGAGGACATCCTGCGCTCGATGACCGCCGCGCTCCCGAACGTGACCTACCGGGAAGAGACGGAACTCGCCGGCTACCTGGCCGATGCCGGCCGCGACCGGATCGAGGGCGTGCGGCTGCGCGGTTCGGCCGCCGGATCGGCCGCGTTCGACCTGCACGGAGACCTAGTCGTGGACGCGACCGGACGCGGTTCGCGCACCCCGGCGCTGCTGGAGCGGTTCGGCTGCGAGCGCCCGCCGGAGTCCCGGATGCGGATCGGGCTCACCTACACCACGCGGCTGTTCCGCCGCCCGCCCGGAGTCCTCGAGGACACCCAGTCGGTCAACCCGGTGGCCTCGCCCGCCCATCCCCGGGGCGCGTTCTTCGGCCGGGTCGGGCCCGAGACGTGCATCCTGTCGCTCACCGGGATCCTCGGCGACCGGCCGCCGACCGACCCGGAAGGATTCCTCGCCTACGCGAAATCCCTGCCGGTTCCCGAGGTGTACGAGGCCGTGCGCGACGCGGAGCCGACGACCGACGCGGTGTCGTTCAGCTTCCCGGCGAGCGTGCGCCGCCACTACGAGCGGCTCACCCGGTTCCCGGACCGGCTGGTCGTGCTCGGCGACGCGGTGTGCAGCTTCAACCCGGTCTACGGGCAGGGCATGACGGTCGGCGCGATGCAGGTCATGGCCCTGCGCGAACGGCTGGCCCAGGGCACGCCGCCGGATTCGCTCGGGCTGCGCCAGGACGTCGCGGCGGCGGTGGACGCCCCGTGGGCCATTTCCACCGGCGGCGACCTCGATTTCCCCGGGGTGCCCGGGGAGCGCACGCCGGAAGTGGTGGAGGGCAACCGGTTCCTGGCCCGGCTGGCCGCGGCGGCGACCGAGGACCCGGTGCTCACCGAAGCGTTCCTGAAGGTCGCCGGGCTCGTCGCGCCGCCGGACTCGCTGATGAGCCCGGACGTCGTCGCCCGCGTCGACCGGCACGTCGCCGCGTAACGGCGTCCCGTGGCGGAATCGATTCGTTCGCTTGGAAAAGGCGGTCTTGGCATGCAGAAGAAATGGGCGTCCGCGGCGACGCTCCTGGCGGGTTTCGCGCTGATCCGCACCCTCGCCCGGCGCCGGCTCGGATTCGGGCGGCGGCCGGGCTGGCGGAGCCCGGGCAAGGGCGCCAGCCGGAACAGCAGGAGCATGGCGTGACGACGGTTCTCGGCATTTCCTGTCATTTCCACGACGCGGCGGCCGCGATCGTCCGGGACGGCGAGGTCGTGGCCGCGGTCGAGGAGGAGCGGTTCTCCCGGCGCAAGCACGACGCCTCCTTCCCCGCCGCCGCGATCCGGCATTGCCTCGACGCGGCCGGCGTTTCCGGGGCCGACCTCGACCTGGCGGTCTTCTACGAACGGCCGCTGGCGAAGCTCTCCCGGACCGTCGCGACCGGGCTCGCGTCCTGGCCGCGCGGCCGCGGGGTGTTCCGGCGCAGCCTCGCTTCCTGGGCGGACGAACGGATCTGGATCCGGTCGACCATCGCCGGGACGGTCGGGGTTCCGCCGGGCAGGATCCTGTTCTGCGACCACCACGTCGCGCACGCCGCCAGCGCGGTGTTCGCCTCGCCGTTCTCCGACGCGGCGACCCTCACCGTCGACGGCGCCGGCGAATGGGCCACCGCGACGATCGGCCGCGCCTCGACGGATCTGGCTCCCGGCGTCCGCAACAGCCTCGAACTCGATGCGGCGCTCGAATTCCCCGATTCTCTCGGGCTGTTTTATTCGGCGCTGACGCAATACCTCGGTTTCGAGGTGAACGAAGGAGAGTTCAAAGTCATGGGGCTGGCCGCGTACGGCCGCCCGCGGTTCCGCGAGGAACTGGCCAAGGTCTGCCGGATCGCCGAGGACGGTTCGCTGTCGCTGGACATGCGGTACTTCGAGTTCCACCACAGCGACCGGCGCGGGTTCAGCGACCGGCTGATCAGCCTGCTCGGCCGCGAACCCCGCGATCCGGCGCGGCAGATGGACATCGACGCGGCCACCGGCCGGATGAACACCCCCACCGACCGGCACTACGCCGACGTCGCGGCCTCCGTGCAGCAGCTGTGCGAGGACGCGGTGGTCGCGATGGCCGACGCCGCGCACCGCGCGCATCCTTCGCCGAACCTCGCGATGGCCGGGGGAGTAGCGCTCAACGGACTGGCGAACGCGGCCGTGCTGGCCCGGACTCCGTTCGAGAACCTGTACATCCCGCCCGCTCCCGGGGACTCCGGCGCCGCACTCGGCGCGGCGCTGCACGGCTACCACGTCGTGCTCGGCCAGCCGCGCAAGTACATCGGCCGCGACGCCTACCTCGGTCCGGGTTACTCCGACGCCGACATCGCGACCACGCTGGCCGGCTGGGGCATCGCCGCCGACGAGGCCGACGACGACCGGCTGCCCGACCTGGTGGCCGGGGAAATCGCCGAGGGCCGCGTCGTGGGCTGGTACCAGGGCCGGTCGGAATGGGGCCCGCGGGCGCTCGGCCACCGGAGCATCCTGGCCGACCCGCGGCCGGCCGGGATGAAGGCGCGGATCAACGAGAAAGTCAAGTTCCGGGAACAGTTCCGGCCGTTCGCGCCGATGGCCGCCGCGCGCGCGGCCGACCGGCTGTGCGCCGGCCCGGTGCTGCACGATCCGGCCCGTTTCATGCTGCTGGTCCTCCCGGTGCTGCCCGAGGCCGAGGCGGACCTCGGCGCGGCGAGCCATTTCGGCACCGCCCGCCTGCAGACGGTGCACCCCGGCCAGGACCCGCTGCTGGAACGGCTGCTCGACGCCGTCGAAGTCCACAGTGGACAGCCAGTGCTGCTCAACACGTCGTTCAACCTGAAAGGGGAGCCGATGGTCGAAAGCCCGGCGAACGCCATCTCGACATTCCTGCGAAGCGGTCTCGACACGCTGGTGATGGGGCATCATGTGGTCAAAAAGAGTTGATTCGGCAATCCTCGGCGGGCGTTACGAGGCCGCGCCGCAGCTGGAAACCTACGACGGGCTCGAGCCGAGGGTGCACCCGTGGGTCGCGATGTCCGCGCCGCGCGAGGTCCGCACCCCGGTGGTTTCGACGGACTACCAGGGCTTCCGCCGCACCCCCTGCGGCTCCGGCACCGTGGACAGCGCGACCCCCGCGGCCGACGGCGTGGTGCTCGGCGGGTCTTTCGTCTTCGGCGTCGGCGCCGAATCCGACGCGGAGACCCTGCCCGCGCACCTGGCCCGGATCACCGGCCGGACCTGGCGGAACCTGGGCGTCCGCGCCGGCACGTCCACCCACGAGCTGGTGGCCGCGCTGCCCTTCGTGGAGGGCGACCGGCAGGTCGTGGTGTGCTCCGGGGCGAACAACCTGATCGCCGCACTGCAGACCGCCCGGCCGCACGACGTCTACGGTCCGCTGTTCTTCGAGGAAACCCTGCTCAAGGTCGGCGCGCGCTCGATGCACGACGTGGCCGCGCTGATCGACGGCCAGGCCCGCCCGAGCCGGGGCGGCAGCCCTGACGTCCCGCCGGCGGAGGGCGTCGACGTCGGCACCTTCGACCAGCGGCGCGGACAGGCCCTCGAACGCCAGCTGCGCGACCTGCGCCTGCTCACCCGGCTGGCGGGCGGCCCGGAACAGGTGCTGTTCTGCGCGCAGCCGTTCGTGGACAAGAGTTCCCGCTCGGCGGTGCCGGAGGAGCAGCCGCTGCTCGGGCTGCACGACCGGCAGCTGGGGGAGTCGTGGGAGCGCATCCGCGAGTACGCGCTGGCGACGTGGCCGCGCTACACCGAGGAACTGGGCAACCGGTGCGCCGCGCTCGGGATCCCGTTCGTGAACCTGCCGGCGAGCGCGTTCCGCGGCTGGAGCTTCGTGGACCGGCTGCACTGCCGCGGCGAGGGCTACCGGCAAGCCGCCGAACGCCTGGCGGCCGCCCTGTGATGCGGCTGCTGGACCTGCTGCTGCGCCTGCACGCACGGTGGGCGTTCGGGCGGCGGGCGGGGCGGACCGGGCGGGAGATCGAGGTTCCGAAGGACAACGTTTACCCGCTTTGGTGAGCGGGATGGGGCGGGGCGGGAGGCCGGGTGGTCTTCCGTCCCGTTTTCGCGTTGCGGTGCAGGCGAAAACGCCCGACCAGCGGCCCAGGTGAGCGCCTTCGCCGAGATGAGCGCTGGCGGCGGAGGAGAAACCGCGCGGGGCCCGTAGCGATTCCGGGTCGTTCCCCGCTGCCGAACGTTGGGCGCGGGGAGTTGCGGCGGGGACCCGTAGTAATTCCGGGCGGCTCCCCGCTGCCGACCGTCGTCGACCGTTGCGGCGCAAGCGAAAAAACTCGGCGATCAGGCCCTGCCGAGCGCGGTCGCCGAGCTGTCCGTCGTCGGCGGGCAGCATCGGCGCGGGGAGTGCGGGCGAATCGCCGCGGCGCAAGCGAAAACGCCCGGCCGGCGAACCCGGCCGAGCGTTCCCGCCGAACGATCCTCAGGCGAGGAAGAACTTCTCCAGCAACGGAGCCCCCACCGCCTGCGGGAACATGTGGCTGTGCCCCTCCAGCACCAGATGCTCGGCCCGCGGCAGCAGCGACAGCAGCTCCGCGCAAGCCAGCCGCTGCCACTCCGGGCTGTCGCCGCCTTCCATCATCAGGGTCGGGACGTCGACCTCGCGCACCACGTCCGCCGGGACCGAGCCGTCGCCGACGATCACTCGTTCGTAGACCAGCGTGTGCGCCAGTCCCTCGATCACCGGCCACGCCGGGTGGTTGCGCATCCGCTCGACGAAGCCGTCTCCGTTGCCGACCGCCTCCTTCTGGAACATCACGATCGCCTCCTCGCGGCGGCCGGCCGCGATGAGCGCCTTCAGCCGCTCCAGGTAGTCGGCCGGGGCCGGGGCCTTGCCGCCGCCCACCGAATAGGGCGGTTCGTACAGCGCCAGCTTCCGCATCGGGACGCCGCGCGCGGCCGCGTGCATCGCGAGGATTCCGCCGGTGCAGTTGCCGAAGACGAACGCGGGTTCGCCGATCGAGCCGAGGATCGTGGCGAGGTCGTCGATCTCGAGGTCCATCGTGTAGTCGTCCGCGTCGCTGTCGCCGCTGTCGCCCCGGCCGCGGCGGTCGTAGTTGAAGACGGTGAACTTCGGCGAGAGCAGCTCGACCAGCTTGCCGAACATCACCCGCTGGTTGAGCCCGCCGCTGATCACGACGACCGGCGGGCCGTCGCCGGTGCGCTCGACGGCGATCAGGGTGTCGTCGGAGGAGGCGAGGGTCGCCAGCGCCGGGGTCGTGCGGTCGGTGTGCTGTGCGGTCACGTTCCTTGCCCTTCTACTTGATTGCGATGGGGTTGACCGGGGAACCGGCGGCCCGGGTCACCGGAAGCGGCGGCGCGGCGAAGAAGAACTCCCAGACGCCGTCGCCCCGGCAGTCCTCGGCGAGCGCCTCGAGGTCGAGGATTTCGCACAGCGACATGCCCATGTCGCGGATCAGGACCAGGTGCACGTTCAGCAGCACCTCGGGAAACTCCCCGGGCAGCACCTCGATCGCCCAGTTGTCCGAACCGACCGCGGCGACGTCACGTTCGCGCAGCCATTCGCAGCACCGCTGGCCCAGCCCCGGCTCGCCGGCCATGAAAGCCGCGGCGTCGCGGTCGGCGAGGAATTTGCGCCGCCAGCCGGTGCGGAACAACAGGATGTCGCCGGGGCCGACCGACACGCCCTGCGCCGCGCACGCCTCGTCCAGGTCCTCCGGCGTGATCACCGTGCCGGACGGCAGCCAGTCCACGCCCTTCAGCGCGGCGATGTCCAGCAGCACTCCGCGCCCGGCGATCCCGTCCGCCTGCTTGTCGATCGAACAGTGCGCGGCGCCCTTGACGGTGATCCGGTCCGCCGGGAAACCGTTGTACATCAGGTCGTCGTAGTAGACGTGGGCGAGCGCGTCCCATTGGGACGCACTCTGCAGCGGCATGAACAGGTAGTCGTCCGCGTAGCGGAAACCGCCGGGGAAAAGCTGTTCCGCTCCGGTTTCCGCCATCAGGTGCACCGGGTTGACCCGGCCGGTGCCCGGCTGCGGGCCGTCGGAGCCGAGCGGGATGCCGAGGCCGAACACCGCGCCCCGGCGGACCAGCCCGGCGGCCGCGACCAGGCGTTCCGGCGTGATCAGGTTGACCGTGCCCCGCTCGTCGCCGGGACCCCACCGGCCCCAGTTGCTCAGCCGCGCCCCGAGCGCGCGGAAGTCCTCGCTCACCGGCCGGCCTTCCCGGTCGCCGTCCGGCGGAACTTCCGCACGTCGGCGACGAACAGGTCCGGCTCCTCGAGCGCGGCGAAGTTGCCGCCCCGGTCGAATTCGCTCCAGTGCACCAGGGTCGGGAAATCGCGTTCGGCGAACCGGCGGACCGGGACGAACGGCGCGCGCGGGAACACCGCGATCCCCAGCGGCGGCGCGATCGGGTCGTACCGGCCGGTGGTGACGTTGATCGGCAGGTAGTCGGCGATCTCGCAGTAGAACTGGGACGACGACGCCCCGGTCCGGTTCAGCCAGTAGCTCATCACGATCGTGAGCATCCGGTCGCGGCTCACCGCGTCCTCGGGGACCTGGGCGGAATCCGTCCAGTCCTTGAACTTCTCGACGATCCAGGCCAGCTGGCCGATCGGCGAATCGGTGAGGCCGTAGCCGACCGTGTGCGGGCGGGTGGCCATGAGCTTCATGGAACCGGCCAGCTCCCTGCCGAACCGCGCGTTCTGGGCCAGCGCCGCCTGCTCGCGGGGAGTGAGCACGGCGGTCTCGGCGGGATCGTCGCCCGCCGGGGTCGTCGGAAGGGTGTTGAGGTGCACGCCGACGAGGTGCTCGGCGTCCTCCGCGGCCAGCGCCAGGGTCACGCCGCAGCCGAAATCGGCCGCCTGGGCCAGGTACCGGGAGTAGCCGAGGTCGCTCATCAGCCGCGCCCACGCCCGCGCGACCCGGGGGCTGTCCCAGCCGGTTTCGCCCGGCGGCGGGGAGAATCCGAAGCCGGGGATGGACGGGATCACCAGGTGGAAGGCGTCGGCCGGATCGCCGCCGTGCGCGCGCGGGTCGGTCAGCGGGCCCAGCACGTCGAGGAATTCCGCGACCGAACCCGGCCAGCCGTGCGTGACGATCATCGGCATGGCGTCCGGTTCGGGGGACCGCACGTGCAGGAAGTGGATGTCGGCCCCGTCGATCGAGGCGAGGAACTGCGGGACCGCGTTGAGCTCGGCCTCGGCGGCGCGCCAGTCGTACTCGCGGCGCCAGTAGTCGGCCAGCTCGCGCAGGTACCCGGCCGGGACCCCGCGTTCCCATCCGACCTCGGGAAGCCGGTCCGGCCACCGGGCGGCGGCGAGCCTGCGGTGCAGATCGTCCAGGTCCTCCTGGGCGGTTTCGATCCGGAACGGATGCATGCCGGTGTTCTCCTTCGCGTCGGTGGGAGGTCAGCCGGTGAAACGGAGCCGGCCGACGGTTTCCGCCCCGGTGCCGGGGAAATCGAGGCCGGGCTCGGCGGCGAGGATCGCGCGGTGCAGCGTCTGCAGCCGCGGCGCCGGTTCGAGCCCGAGTTCGGAATTCAGCGAAGCCCGCAGCGCGGCGAATACTTCCAGCGCCCGGGTGCGATTTCCGGAACGGTGCAGGGCGAGCATGAATTGCGCGTGCAACCCTTCGTGAAAAGGATGCAGAAGGACGAGCCCGGCGAGTTCGGAAAGGGTGTCCCGATGCCGGCCGAGGCGCAGTTCCGCCTCGATCTTCCGCTCGAGCACGGTCAGCCGGGACTGTTCCAGCCCGACGACCCGCGCGGTGATCAACGGCCCGTGCTCGACGTCCATCAGCGCCGACCCCTGCCACTGCCCGAGCGCGCGCTGATAGGCGGCGACCGCGGCGGTGTCGTCGCCGACGCTTAGCGCCTGATCGCCCGCGACCTGCCACCGCTGGTATTCGTGCAGGTCCAGCTCGCCGCGGCCGAGCCGGAAGGCATAGCCGCCGCTGCGGGTCTGCAGCAGCTCTTCCGCGACCTCGGCGGACGTCATGCCGAACGCGCGGGCGAACAACCGGCGCAGATGCAGAACGTAGGTCTGCACGAGCGTCGGCCCGCTTTTCGGGGGATTGTCGCCCCAGATCTCCGCCATCAGCGTCCCGGCGGCCACCGTCCGGTTGTCGTTGAGCAGAAGCAGGGAAAGAACGGTGCGCGGTTTGCGCGCGGTAGGCACCGCGGAAACCGCGTCGCGGAATAGCGAAAGCGGCCCCAATATCTCGACTCGCACCCTGCCCAACTCCCTGGATTAGCCCACGTGCCAGATTCCGCCGAGCGGTCGATCGACTTCTTCACGGTAATCGCGGGAAGGAACGCGATTCGTCTCCGGAGCTGCTCGGCCAGCCGGGTTAGGCGGGGGAGGTCCGGGGAGGGGTTTCGAGGGAATCGGCTTCCGGTGGGAAGCCCGCTTTCGCGGGCTCCGGAGGCGAGGCGATGCTGCGGGAAGCCCCGTGCCGCGGACGGGCAGTGCGACCGTGCTTGCTCGTGTTCCCGGCCATGGCGAGCAAATGCGCTCGGGTCCCCTCCGCGCGCGGGCGTCGGCGGTGCCGCGGAGAAGAGCCCGTCAGAAAGGAACGGGATCGCAGGCGCGGGACCCGAGATCCCGTCGCTTGGTGCCGCTCAGCGCCCGCCGCGCCGCCGACCTATAACACGACCGTGCCTTCTCATGCTTCCCGGCCATGGCAAGTAAATGCACTCGCGCCACGTCGACCCCCGGCGTGTGTTGCCAGCGCGCCCTCTGCGCGCGGGCATCGGTGGGCGGCGAGGCGGGGCTGCGGAGAAGAGTCCCGTCAGGAAGGTGCGGGATCGTAGGGTGCGGCGCGGGATCCGAGATCCCATCGCTCCAGAGAACTCAGTGCCCGTCATGCCGCCGACCGGGAATGCGAAGCGTACTTGCGCGTGCTCCTCGGCCATCGCGAGCAAATGCGCCCGCACCACGTCCACCCGATGGTGTGTTGCCCGCCCGTCCCTCCGCGCGCGGGCGTCGGCGGGCTGCGGAGAAGAGTCCGTCAGCAAGGTGCGGGATCCCGTCGCTCCAAGCCGCTCAGTGCCCGCCAACCCCCCGACCGGCAGTTCCGTCAGGAAGACGCGGGATTCTCCGGCGCAGCACGGGATTCGAGATACCGCTGCTCCGGCACGCTCAACGTCCGCCGTGCCGCCGACCGGTAATACGACCGTGCCTTCTCGTGCTCCCCGGCCATGTCGAGCAGATGCGCCCGCACCACGTCGACCCGGTGGTGCGACGCCAGTGCCGCGTCCCCGGCGATCCCGTCCAGCTGGCGGAGCCCCTCCGCCGGTCCGTGCACCATCGCGACCGCGACGATGCGGTTCAGTGCCGCGACCGGGCTCGGGGCGATGCCGAGCAGCAGGTCGTACAGGCCGAGGATCTGCGGCCAGTCGGTGTCCTCCGCGCGCGCGGCCTCGTCGTGCACCGCGGCGATCGCGGCCTGGATCTGGTACGGGCCGAGCCTGCTGCTGGCCAGCGTCTTGCCGATCAGCTCGAGTCCCTCGGCGATCGCGGCGGAGTCCCACAGCGAGCGGTCCTGTTCGGCGAGCGGCACCGCGCTGCCGTCGGACCGGGTGCGGGCCGGGCGGCGGGCGTCGGTCAGCAGCATGAGCGCCAGCAGGCCGGCGACCTCTCCGTCGTGGGGGACCTGGGCGTGCAGCTGCCGGGTGAGGCGGATGGCCTCGGCCGTCAGCTCCACCCGGTTCAGCGAGGTGCCCGAACTCGCGGTGTAGCCCTCGTTGAAGATCAGGTACAGCACCTGCAGCACCGCGCTCATCCGGGCGGCCTGCTTCTCCGGCGGCGGCATCCGGAACTGCGCCCCGCTCGCGCTGATCCGCTTCTTCGCCCGGTTGATCCGCTGGCTGACCGTCTTCTCCGGGACGAGGAACGCCCGGCCGATCTCCGCGGTGGTGAGCCCGCCGACCGCGCGCAGGGTCAGCGCGAGCTGCGCCGGTTCGCTCAGCTCCGGATGGCAGCACAGCATCAGCAGGGTGAGCGTGTCGTCGACGGCCGGGACCGGTTCGGGCTGCGGCAGCGCCAGGATCGCGGCGGTGTTCTCGCGCTGCTGGCGGGCCGCGTCGCTGCGCTGGAGGTCGATGCGCCGGCGCGAGGCCGCGGTGATCAGCCAGTTCTTCGGGTTGTCCGGCATGCCCTGCTTCGGCCACTGCAACGCGGCCGCCAGCAGCGCCTCCTGCACGGCGTCCTCGCAGAGCGCGAAGTCGCCGAACCGGCGGCAGACGGCGTTGAGCACCTGCGGCGTGAGATCGCGCAGCAGGTGCTCGAAGCCGTGTGCCGCGGTCAGAGATCCATCGCCTTCACGTCGAGGATCGGCCGCACCTCGATCTTCCCGTACTGCGCGTCCGGGACCCGCGCGGCGTGCTCGAGCGCGCGCTCCATGCTGTCGCATTCGACCAGGTAGAAGCCGACCAGATGCTCCTTGACCTCGGCGAACGGCCCGTCGCTCGCCACCGCCTTCCCGTCGAGCACGGTGACGCACTTGGCCATCGCCGGGTCCGCGAGCCCCTCGCTGAGGATCAGTTCGCCGGACTCCTCGAGCGTGCGGTTCAGCGCCATGTGCCCTCGGCCGAACTCGGCCCGCTTCTCGTTGGGCAGCTCTTCCCAGATCTCCCGGAACTTCGGGTTGCTGTGGATCATGATCAGGTACCGCACGCGGGGCCCCTCCGCCGTCTCGAAAATTTCCGGAGTTTTTTCCGCGGCCGTGTCGCTTCCGGCAGTCCCGGCTCCGACGTCCCCAGTGTAAGGAGCCCGCCCGGCGCCGGAGAGCGCGCGGTCGGTCCGCGTAAGAAGGAGCATAGTGGTGCGAAAGATCGTGGCAGGACTGTCCGTCTCGCTGGACGGCGTGACCGACTCCCCTCCGGACTGGATGATGCAGAGTCCCGAGATGGACGAGGTCATCCACACCGGCATCGCCGAGTCCGACGCCATCCTGCTCGGCCGGAACACCTACGTGGACTTCGCCCGGCTGTGGCCGGGCATGGGGGACTCGTTCCCGATGGCCGCGTTCATGAACAACACCCCGAAGTACGTCGTGTCGAGCACGCTGACCGAGCTGGACTGGAACGGCTCGACCCTGCTCGGCGGCGACCTGGCGGCCGAGCTGACCGCGCTCAAGGACAAGCCGGGCCGCAACATCCAGATCCCCGGCAGCCCGAAGCTCGTGCGCTCGCTGCTGCTGGCGGGCCTGCTGGACGAGCTGAGCCTGCTGATTCACCCGATCGTGCTCGGCTCGGGCGCGCGGCTGTTCGAGGAGCCCTCCGACCGGGCCGACCTCGAACTGACCGCGTCCAGGACGTTCGGGAACGGCGTCATCTCGGTGACGTACCGCCCGAAGCGGGGCTGAGGCGGATGCGCGCCCGGGAACGGGCTGAGCGAGGAGGAAGACGATGACCGCGGAGCCGAACGAGAAGGCCGTGCACCAGGGGGATCCGGCCGGCCCGCCGGACCCCCGGAGATGGCGCACCCTCGCCGTGCTGGGCCTGGTCCAGTTCATGCTCATCCTCGACGTGACGGTCGTGAACATCGCGCTGCCGCGGATCCAGGACACGCTCGGCTTCTCGTCGGCCGGGCTGGCCTGGGTCGTCAACGGCTACGTCGTGATGGCGGGCGGGCTGCTGCTGCTCGGCGGCAGGCTCGCCGACGTCTTCGGGCGGCGGCGGCTGTTCATGACCGGCGTCGTGGTGTTCGGCGTGGGCTCGGTGGTCTGCGGGGCCGCGGCGAACCCGGCCACGATGGTGACTGGCCGGTTCGTGCAGGGGCTGGGCGAGGCGCTCACCGCGCCGGCCGCGCTCGGGCTGATCGCGCTGCTGTTCACCGACGCCAAGGAACGCGGCAAGGCGTTCGGGATCTGGGGCGGCCTCGCCGGGCTCGGCGGCGTCACCGGCTCGGTGCTGTCCGGCGTGCTGGTCGACCTCGTGTCGTGGCGGTGGATCTTCCTGATCAACGTTCCGGTCGCGGTGGTCGCGCTCGTCCTGGTCCCGATGCTGACGTCGGAAAGCCGGATGACCCGCGTGCGCGCCCGGCTGGACTTCAGCGGCGCGATCGTCGGGACGCTCGGGCTCAGCGCGGTCGTCTACGGCCTGCTGCAGGCGGTTTCCCGTTCGTGGGGAGCGTGGCAGGTGCTCGTCCCGCTGCTCGGCGGGCTCGCCGCGCTGGCCGCGATGCTCGCGATCGAATCCCGTTCGGCGGCCCCGCTGATCCCGCTGAGCTTTTTCGCCAACCGCACCCGGCTGGTGGCGAACGTCGCCACCTTGGTCAGCACCGGCGGGTTCTTCACCTATTCCTATCTGCTGACCATGTACGAACAACAGGTGCTGCATTACAGCCCGCTCACCGGCGGGCTGTCGTATCTGCCGTTCGGGTTCGCGATCGGCCTCGGCATCGGAGCGAACAACGCGCTGATGCCGAAGCTGGGCGTGCGGGCGACGCTCGCGATCGGATTCGTCGGTTCCGCGGTGGGGCTTTTCCTCACCGGGATGATCGACGCCGATTCCGGGTACGTCGGCGGCGTGCTGCCCGGCATGATCATTCTCGGCGCGTTCACCGGGATCGCGATCCCGGCGTCGACGAGCGCCGCGCTGCACGAGGTGGACACGGAGAACTCCAGCCTCGCCTCGGCGGTGCAGAACGTCATGCAACAGGTCGGCGCCGCGGTCGGGATCGCCTGCCTGGTCGCGCTCGCGCTGACGCACACCACCGGCCAGCTGCGGTCCGGCGCGGCGCCGGACGCCGCGGCGGCCAGCGGATTCGCGCTCTCGTTCTGGGTCGGCGCGGCACTCATGGCGGCCGCCGCCGTGCTGGTGCTGGCGCTGCTCGGCAACCCCAAGGCCGCGGAATGGGGCGCACCGAAAGAAAACCCGGCGCCCGCGTGACGGCGCGCCGATTCCCGAATTGAAGGAGCAAACAGTGTTCGACACCAGCAAGGCATTCAGCGGGTTCTCGGTGGACGACGTCCCGGTGGCGAAGAAATTCTACGCCGATACCCTCGGCATCGAGGTCACCGAAAACTGGGGCATGCTGCGCCTGCATTTCGGCGAGGGCCGGGAGGTGCTGGTCTACCCGAAGGGCGACAAGCACGTCCCCGCCGAGTACACCGTCCTCAATTTCCCGGTGGACGACATCGACAAGGCGGTCGCTGACCTCGGCGCGGCGGGCGTTTCCTTCGAGCCGTTCGACGGCGTGGACGAAAAAGGCGTGTTCCGGCTCGGCGGCCCGCTCATCGCGTGGTTCAAGGACCCGGCCGGAAACATTCTTTCCGTCGTCCAGGAAAACTGAAAGCGAATCCGGACGGAAACTTGTTGACAGAACTCCGGCGGTATTTGTAAGGTGGAATTCGGGCGGTGGAAGCGAATGCCCCCGCCCGAATTCCCGGGAAATCCCATTCGGAAACCGTGAGAACGGAGTTGTCATGGTCATGTCCAAGGCGCGCGTGAAGGTCGCTCTCGCCGCGGCTGCCGGTGTTTCGGTGCTGCCGCTGCTGGCGTCTGCCGCTTCGGCCGAGCCCGCGGCGCCGGCGGTCGTGGTGTCGCCGGCCACTGGCCTCAGCGACGGCCAGTCGGTCACGGTCACCGCGACCGGCTTCGGGGCGAACGCCACTCTGACGATCTCGGAGTGCACGCCCGCGGCGAACAACGCCGGAGCGTGCAAGGAGGTTCCGCCGCTGACGTTCACCACCGACGCCAGCGGTTCGGGCAGCACCACCTATGTCGTGAAGAAGAGCTTCGCCGCCAAGCTGCCGGACGGCACCGACGCCGGCACCGTCGACTGCGGCACCGCGGTCTGCTTCATCGGGGTCCGCGATTCCTCGCTGCAGGGCGGCGGGCAGCAGATCTTCTTCTCGTAAGGCCAGCACGCCGGCGGTTCCGGGGCGCCCCGGAACCGCCGGCGCATCCACTTTTTCCGGGCGCACGGGCAGGGAACGGAGCAGGGCAATCTACGGGGACATCGAGATCGTCGGCGCACGCGAGAACAATCTCAAAAACGTGTCGCTGACCATTCCCAAGCGCAAGATCACCGTGTTCACCGGGGTGTCCGGATCGGGCAAGTCCTCGCTCGTGTTCGGGATCATCGCGGCCGAATCGCAGCGGCTGATCAACGAGACCTACCCGCTGTTCGTCCAGGCCCTGCTGCCGCATTACGGAAGGCCGGAAGCGGATTCGGTGGAAAACCTGTCGGCGGCGATCGTCATCGACCAGAAACGGTTCGGCGGCAACACCCGCTCGACGGTCGGCACCGCCACCGACAGCCACGCCCTGCTGCGGCAGATCTTCGCCCGCTGCACCGGCGGCGGCAAGCTCGGCGCCCGCGCCTTCTCCTTCAACGACCCGCAGGGCGTGTGCCCGGACTGCGAGGGCATCGGCCAGGTGTCCGCGGTGGACGTCGACGCGCTGGTCGACCGGGACAAATCGATCAACGAGGGCCCGATCCGGTTCCCGACCTTCGCGGTCGACTCGCGGTTCTGGGGCCTGATGGTCAACTCCGGCTTCTTCGACAACGACAAGAAGCTGCGGGACTTCACCGAGGACGAATGGCACAAGCTGGTCCACCTCGGCGACACCAAGATCGACATCGTCTACGCGGGCAAGACCTTCAAGGCCACCTACGAGGGCCTGATCCCGCGGTTCAAGAAGAACTACCTGGCCAAGGGCGTCGAAGGGCTGCAACCGCACCTGCGCAAGGACTACGAGCGGGTGGTCACCACGCAGCCGTGCTCGCTGTGCGGCGGCACCCGGCTGAGCCAGGCGGCGCTGGCCGCGAAGCTCGACGGCAAGAACATCGCGGACTGCACCGCGATGGAGGTCGCCGACCTGGCCGCGTTCGTCCGGGGGATCACGAAGCCGGAGGTCGCGCCGCTGGTCGCCGCGCTCGGCGAACGGCTGGAGAGCCTCGAGCGCATCGGGCTGGGCTACCTGACGCTGGACCGGCAGAGCTCCACGCTGTCCGGCGGCGAATCGCAGCGGGTCAAGATGGTGCGCCACCTCGGATCGAGCCTCACCGACCTGACCTACGTCTTCGACGAGCCCAGCGTGGGACTGCACCCGCACGACCTGCACCGGCTCAACGAGCTGTTCCGCAGGCTGCGGGACAAGGGGAACACCGTGCTGGTGGTCGAGCACAAACCGGAGATCATGGCGATCGCCGACCACATCGTCGACCTCGGCCCCGGCGCGGGCGCGGCCGGCGGCGAGGTCGTCTTCGAGGGCGAGTTCGCGGCGCTGGCCTCCTCCGGAACGCTGACCGGGCAGCACCTGAGCCGGCACGCGGAGGTGAAGGCCAGCCCGCGCAAGCCCACCGGGAAGCTGCTGATCGAAAACGCCTCGCTGCACAATCTGAAGGACGTCACCGTCGAACTGCCCGAGGGCGTCCTCACCGTGGTCACCGGGGTGGCCGGGTCCGGCAAGAGCTCGCTCGTGCAGGGCTGCCTTCCGGCGAGCTACCCGGACTGCACGATCATCGACCAGAACGTCGCGAGCGGGTCGAGGCGGTCCAACCTGGCCACCTACACCGGGATGCTCGACCCGATCCGGAAGGCCTTCGCGTCGGCGAACAAGGTGAGCGCGGCCCTGTTCAGCGCCAACTCCGAAGGGGCCTGCGCGGACTGCCAGGGCCTCGGCGTGATCTACACCGACCTGGCCCAGCTGGACCCGGTGGTCACGACGTGCGAGACCTGCGCGGGCAAGCGGTTCACCGCCGAGGTGCTGCGGTACCAGCTGCGCGGCCGGGACATCAGCGAGGTGCTGGGGCTGTCGGTGGCGGAGGCCCGCGAGTACTTCACCGAGAAGCCGATCCTGCGCACGCTGAAGACCCTCGAGGAGGTCGGGCTCGGCTATCTGACGCTGTGGCAGCCGGTGAGCACGCTGTCCGGCGGCGAGCGCCAGCGGCTCAAACTGGCCGGAGAACTCGGGAAATCCGCGCAGATCTACGTGCTGGACGAGCCGACCACCGGGCTGCACATGAACGACGTCGACACGCTGATCGGCCTTCTCGACCGGCTGGTGGACGCGGGCAGCACGGTGGTGGTGATCGAGCACAACCTCGAGGTGATCGCCAGGGCGGACTGGATCGTCGACCTCGGCCCCGGGGCCGGGCGCGACGGCGGGAGCGTCGTGTTCGAAGGCCCGCCCGCGAAGCTGCTCAAGAACAAGAAGTCGCTCACCGCGCGGTATCTGCGCGAACGGCAGAAGTGAGGCGGACGTGCCGGTCGCGTTTCCCGGGGAGTCGCCGGAGTACCGAGCCGCTCGCGACGCGCTGCTGCGGCGGGAGATCGAACTGCGCCGGCTGACCGAGGAGGTCGCCGAAGCGCGCCGCCGCCTGCCGCCCGGCGGGGAGGTGCCGCAGGATTACGTCTTCCGCCGCGTCGACCCTGGCGGCGAAGCGCCGTACGTGCGGTTGTCCGAGCTGTTTTCCCCTGGCCGGGATTCGCTCGCCGTCTACAGCTTCATGTTCGGGCCGGACCGGGCCGAGGCGTGCCCGATGTGCACGTCGCTGCTCGACGGGCTGGAGGGCGTGGCCGAGCACGTCGGCAGGCAGGCGGACTTCTGGGTGGTCGCGAGTTCGAGCACGGACCGGCTGCGGGAATTCGCGGCCGGCCGGGGATGGCGGCGGCTGCGCCTGCTGTCCACCGCGGGCAACGACTACAACCGGGACTACTTCGGGCGCACGCCGGAGGGCCACGAAACCTCGATGCTGAACGTGTTCCGCCGGACCGGCGGGTCCGTCCGGCATTTCTGGGGCTCCGAACTGTTCTACGAGCCGCCCGAGCCCGGACAGGACTTCCGCGCGCTCGACCCGCTCGGAGCGCTGTGGAACCTGCTCGACTTCCTCCCCCAGGGGCGCGATCCGCACTGGCGCCCGAAGCTGAGCTATTCCTGACGTGCTCCCGGGAAAACCCGGTTCCCGCCCGAGGGGACCGGGTTTTTCCGTGCCCGGCTTCTCCTCCCGCGCCCGGACGCGGCGCCCGGACAGGCGAGAAGACGCTGCGCGGGATCCCCCGTGGTGTTCTGGTTCGCGCACAGTGCCGAACCGCCCGTCCGTCCACTTCGGACTCAAGCCGGGCCGACGAGGAGTTGCCATGTCCATGGGTGAGGACGAGCGCAGGACGATGACGCTGGAGGCCTTCGCCGACACCATCGTCCCCGGCGCGAAACGCAGTCCGGACGACCACGCGATCGCCGGTGCGGCAGCGGGTCCGGGCGCGGTCGAAGCGGGCGCGCTGGAGGTGCTGGAACTGCCCGCGCCGGGATTGTCCGCGGGGCTGCCCGATTTCGCCGCGCGGCTCGACGAGCACGCGACGGAATACGCAGGCCGGCACGGATTGACCCTCGACGCGGCGCTTCCGCCTTTCGTCGCGCTGCCGCATCCGCATCGCGCCCGGCTGGTCGCGAAGCTGACGGCGCCGGGGCATCCGGAGAAGGACGGCTGGGTGCTGCTCGCCTTGTTCAGCAACATGGCCTTCGACACCGCTCCGCACCTGCACACCGGCGAGGCGCTCGCGGCGGGCCACCCCGGGCTGACCGCGATGGGGTTCGCGCGGCCCGGATCCGACGGGCTGTGGCGGTTCCCGAAGTTCTCCTACCGCAGGCAGCTCGCCCGGCCGCATCCCGCCACGACGGCGTCGGGGAGCCCGGCGTGAACGCGGTGGAGAGCGTCGACGCGGTGGTGATCGGCAGCGGGTTCGGCGGCGCGATCGCGGCCTACTACCTGGCCGCCGGCGGCGCGCGGGTGGTCGTGCTGGAGCGCGGCCCGTGGCTGGCCGGCGCCGACTTCGACCACGACTACCTGCTCGGTTCCAGCTACACGCGGGTCTTCGATTTCGTCGCGGGCGACGGGATGAGCGTGCTCGGCGGCAACTGCGTCGGCGGCGGCAGCGTGGTCTATTTCGCGGCTTTGCCGCGGGCGCCGCGATTCGTGTTCGAACGCCGCGGCAGCATCGGCAGGCGGATGTGGCCTGCCGAGATCACCCGGGACACCCTGGATCCTTGGTACGACCGGGTTTCCGCGGCGATCCCGGTGTCCCAGCAGGGCTGGGACGACGTCTCCTACGCGGGCGGCCTGTGGGCCGCGGCCTGCGACCACGCCGGGGGAACGGCGAATCCCGTCCCGGTGGGCGTCGACAATTCCCTCTGCACCAACTGCAACTGGATGATGGCGGGCTGCCGGTTCGACGCGAAGCGCTCGCTGCTGTTCAACTACCTTCCCGGCGCGCTCGCGCACGGCGCCGAGATCCGGCCGCTGCACGAGGCGGAGCGCATCGCCCGCAACGACGACGGCGGCTACCGGATCCACTACGAACTGGTCGACGACGTCGACTACCGCGTGCACACCGGGTCCGGCGCGATCGACGCGAAGATCGTCGTCGTCGCCGCCGGGGCCGGGGCGACGCCGGTGCTCCTGCAGCGCTCGGCCGAGGGACTGGGCGCGCTGCCGGAGGCGGTCGGCCGGTACTTCTCGGGCAACGGGGAACGGCTCAACACCGCGGTGATCGACGAGGACCGGGTGCGCGAGGTGCTCGGCCTCGACCGCGGCGACGGACGGGCGTACGAGGCCAACCAGATCGGGAAGGGCCCGGTGGTCGCCAACTGGGACCACCTCGACGGCTCGCTGCCGGAGTACTCGCGGTATTCGCTGGAGCAGCTGTACTTCCCGCCCGGGCTCGGCACGATTCTCGCGCAGGCGCCCGGGAGCCCGGCGCCGAGCTGGTTCGGGCCGGACAAGAAGAAAATGCTCGAACAGTGGCAGTCGTGGCTGACGGTCTTCTCGATGATCGAGGACGACAACGAGGGCGTTTTCGGCCCGCCGCCGCCGACCGGCAACGCGTACCGGATCTCGCAGCAGATGCTCGGCCGCGGCACGCTTTCCTACCGGCCGACCGAGAACACGCTGCGCGCCTGGGCGGAATCGGACGCCGAGGTGAAGCGGATCATCGAGGGCGCCGGGCTCGGGAAGGTCGCGCCGTGGACGAACGACCTCGTGGGCGCCTACACCGTGCACCCGCTCGCCTCGTGCCGGATCGGGGACGATCCGCGCACCTCGGCGCTGACCCCCGGCCACGAACTGCGCGGCCACCCCGGCATTTTCGTCACCGACGGCTCGGCGGTGCCGGGCGCGCTCACCGTGAATCCCGCGCTGACCATTTCCGCGCTGGCCGAACGCGCGATGCCGGGCATCCTTCGGGCGGCCCGCGAGCGGGGCGTCGACGTCAGCGACGGCGCGCCGGTCCCGGTCCCGTCCGCCGTTCCGGCGCGGCCGGGCGGAGTCTCCCGGTGAGCCTGCTCGACCGGGCGCTGCTCGCCGCCCTGCGCCGGGCGCCGTCCCGGGTCCGGCACGGTCTCGCCGGCCGGCCCGGACCCGGTCCGGCCGGCGAGGTCCGGCGGCAGATGGAGCGCGACTTCGGCCTGTTCGCGCCGCCGATCGCGCTGCACGCGTCCTCGCCGCCGGTGCTCGCGGCGGCGTGGGCGATGCTGCGGGAGACGCTGCTGCACGGCTCGGTGCCGAGGCCGGTCAAGGAAACGCTCGCCACCGAGATCTCGGCGGCGAACTCCTGTCCGTATTGCGTCGAGGTGCACGGCACGGTGCTCTCCGCGGTGACCGGCGGACAGCCCGGAGCGGGCCCGGTCGCGGAATGGGCCAGAGCGAGCGTCCGTCGGGACACCGCCCGGTCCGCGGCACTGCCGGGCACCGCGGCGCAGGCGCCGGAATTCCTGGGCGTCGCAGTGACTTTCCATTACCTCAACCGCATGGTGAACGTGTTCCTCGAGGCCTCGCCGCTGCCGCCGTCCGCGCGGGCCGGGCTGCGCGAGGGCGCGCTGCGGGCGCTCGGCCGGTCGTTGGCCGGCCCGGCGACCGCGCCGTGTCGGCCGGGGGAGGCCACGGCGCTGCTGCCGCCGGCCGCACTTCCGGGTGTTTTGGCTTGGGCGGCACCGAATCCGGTGCTCGCCGACGCCTTCGCGCGGGTCGCGGCCGCGATGGAAGCCGCGGGCGAGCGATCCGTCCCGGAACCGGTGCGCGCTGTGGTCCTGGAGCGGCTGCGGGAGTGGGACGGCGCACCGCCGGGCCTCGGGGCCGAGCTTTTCGCGCGCCTCCCGGCCGAACACGAGGCGGCGGGCCGGCTCGCGTTGCTGACGGCCTTCGCGCCGTACCGGATCGACGACGGGCTCGTCGCGCGTTTCCGGGCGACCGGCGGGACCACCGCGGCGTTGGCGGAGCTGACCGCCTGGGCGGCGTTCGCCGCGGCCCGCACGGCCGGTTCCTGGTCGGCACCGGAGGAGATGCCCGGCGGAGCGCGCCGGTGAAGAGTTGGCTCGCAGCAGAACAGACGAAAGGAAAGCCATGACGGCGATGCCCCGAGTCCTGTCCGACTTTCTCGCCGAAGGCGACGACCTCGAAGACCTGCTGGCCGGACTGGCCCCGGAGCACTGGCGGCTGCCGACGCCGGCGCCGGGCTGGACGGTCGCGCACCAGGTGGCGCATCTCGCGTCGGTGTTCCGGATGGCCGCGCTGTCGGCGGGGGACCCGGAGCGGTTCGCCGCGATGGCCGCCGGGCTCAGCGACGACTTCGAGGCCAACGTCGCCGCGGCGCTCGCCGGGTACCTCGGCGATCCGCCGGACCGGCTGCTGCGCCGGTGGCGGGAGGAACGCATCGCCGCCGCGAAGGCGCTCGGCTCCGGCCCGCTGGACCGGATCGTGCCCTGGCTGGTCCGCCCGATGCCGGCGAGTTTCCTCGGCGCGGCGGGCGTGATGGAGCTGTTCGCGCACGGCCAGGACGTCGCGGACGCGGTCGGCGTGCGCCGCGAATACACCGACCGGATCGAGCATCTCGTCGGATTCGCCGTCCGCAACCGGGATTTCGGGTTCGAGGTGCGCGGGCTCGCCGCGCCGAAGGACCCGTTCCGCTTCGAACTGACCGCGCCGTCGGGAGCCCAGTGGGCTTACGGCCCGGCGGACGCGCCGCAGCGGGTCACCGGGTCCGCGGTCGACTTCTGCCTGCTGACCACGCGCCGCAGGCACCGCGACGACCTGGACGTGCGCGCGGAGGGCCGGGACGCCGACCGCTGGCTGGACGTCGCGCAGGCGTACCGGGGCCCCTCGGGCGAGGGCAGGCGGCCCGGGCAGTTCCGGATGGCCGAGGCGGACTGACATGACGACGGTTTCGGGACCGGCCAGGACGAGCTGGCGGGGAGTGCTCGCGCTGGCCGCGGCGGTGGTCGTGGCCGCTTCGGCGTGGGGTTTCTTCCGGGCGTTCGACATGTCCGGGATGGAGTCGATGGGCCCGATGGATTCCGTGGGGCCGATGGATTCGATGGACTCGACGGGGTCGGCGGCCGACCGGAGGCTGCACGGCATGGCGCTGGCCGACATGCCGGAGATGTTCGTCGCCGGAGCGGCCTTGCTGCTGGCGCTGGTCGCCGCGCTGGTCCTCGGCCGGAAGCGGCCCGCGCCGGCCGTCTTGCCGCAGCCGACGGTGCGCGGACGGCGGATGATCGCGGCGGTCGCCACGGCCGCGCTGACGATCGACATCAGCAAGACCTCGACGCTGGGCTTCGTCATCCCCGGCCTGCGCACGGAATACGGCATCGACGCCTCGACCGCGTCGCTGCTGGCGGTGAGCGGGCTGTCCGGCACCGCGCTGGGCGCGCTGGCGTTCAGCCAGCTGGCCGAGCGCATCGGCAGGCGGGCCTGCTACCTGCTCGCCACGCTCGGGTTCACCGCGACCAGCATGTGCGGCACCATGCCGGACTTCGGCGGCAACGTGGTGATGTGCTTCCTGATGGGCATCGCGGTCGGCGGGCTGGCCCCGATGCTGATCACCGTGCTCAGCGACCTCTTCCCGGGACGCGGCAGGGGAGCGGTGGTGACCGGGCTGTCGATCGTCGCGACCGCGATCGGCTACCTGATCGCGTCCGGTTCGGCGCTGTGGCTGGAGCCGGTGTACGGATGGCGCGTGCTGTGGCTCATCGGCGCGCCGACCGGACTGCTGCTGGCGGCCGCCGCGGCGGTCATCCCGGATCGGCGGAGCGTCCCCGCGAACCCCGGGCCGGAGACGAACTGGCTGGTCCGGAACACGCTCACGACCCGGCTGCAATGGGTGTTCGCCTTCGCCATCGGCTTGACCACCTTCGGCCTGACCACGTGGGTGCCGACGCTGTCCCGCGTCGGCGGGCTCTCGCTGACCACGGCGAACGCCCTGCTGACCGGATCCGCGGTGGCGATGGTGGTGTGCGCGGGACTGCTGGTGCTCGGCTACCGCCGGTTCGGCCCGACAGGCGTGACGGTCCGGCTGGCCGTGTGCACCGCGGTTCTGCTGCTCGCGCTCGCGGTGTCCGGATGGGCGGTCGCCGCGCCGTGGCTGTCGGCCGCGGTGCTGACGGTCGCCTTGCTGGGCGTCAACACGATGGCCGCGGTGTTCCTCCCGGTCGCGGCCGACGTGACCGAGGACGGCAAGCGCGGCCGGGTCGCCGGGTCGGTGTCGTTCTTCAACCGGCTGGGCGGGCTGACCGGGCCGCTGGTGCTTTCGCTGCTGGTGAAGTCGGTGACGGAGGTGCTGTGGTCGGTCGCGCTCCTGGCGCTGCTGTGCGGTTCGGTCGCGGCCTACACCAGCAGGCGGCAGCGGGTGCTGCGGAAATCCCGGGCCGGGCAGGCCTGACCGGCCGGTTTCGTCCCGGGGGCGCTGCCGGGACCGCCTCGGCGGTTCCGGCAGTACTGTCGCGGGCATGAACGCGTTCCAGGCGTGCCTCTGGGTGTTCGCGGGCGTCTGCGCCGGCTGCTGGCTGCTGTCGGTGCTCACCAGGGAGTACTCCTGGGTGGACCGGATCTGGTCGGTCGTCCCGGTGGGGTACGCAGGGATCTTCGCCGGGCACGCGGGATTCGCGGACGCCCGGCTGAACCTGCTGTTCGCGCTCGTTTTCCTGTGGGGCGCGCGGCTGACGTTCAACTACGCCCGCAAGGGCGGCTACGCGCCCGGCGGCGAGGACTACCGCTGGGCGGTGCTGCGCGGCCGGATGGCCCCGTGGCAGTTCCAGCTGTTCAACTTCTTCTTCATCACGCTCTACCAGAACGCGCTCCTGCTGCTCATCACGCTTCCCGCGGGGACCGCGCTCGAGCATCGGACGCCGCTGGGCATCGCCGACGTCGTGCTGGCCGTCGCGTTCCTGGCCTGCCTGGCCGGCGAGACGATCGCGGACCAGCAGCAGTGGAACTTCCACCAGTGGAAGAAGCGCGAGACGGCCGCCGGGCGGACTCCCGACCCGCGGTTTGCGCAGACCGGGCTCTTCCGGTTTTCCCGCCACCCCAACTTCTTCTTCGAACAAGCGCAGTGGTGGCTGGTGTTCCTGTTCGGCGTCTCCGCGGCGGGCGCGGTCACCTGGACCGTCGCCGGAGCGGTCCTGCTGACGGCGCTGTTCGCCGGTTCGACGATCTTCACCGAGAGCATCACGCTCGGCCGCTACCCGGAGTACGCGGACTACCAGCGGCGCGTTTCGCCGATCGTGCCGTGGTTCCCGCGCCGGCGTCCACTTCGGACTGAGTAGGGGCGGCTCTGTGACCGTCCTCACGCACGTGCCGTGAACCTCCCCGCGGTCCGATGAGTCGGAAAGGATACCGTTCGCCCGGTAGGGTCACGGTTCACACGACTGGGGGTAGTTTCATGATCGGTTTCGAAACCGACCTCGACGATCTGCGCAAGGCGAGCAGGTTCGTCGCGGCCGCCGGGGACGCGGCGGACACGGCACGCGGCGGCGTGCGCGGGCTGGACCTGCCCGACGCGGTCGGCCCGGCCGCCATCGTCGGCTCGATCAACCCGTTCGGCGGCGGCCCGGCCACCGCGTTCGGCGGCTCGCTCGGCATGCCCAAGGTCGCGGCGGCGTACGAAAACCACCGCGCGAAGGTGGAGGAAGCGCTCGCGAAGCTGGCCTTCACGACGCACCAGGCGAGCGAAGCGCTCCAGCGGGTGGCCGAACTGTACGAAACGTCGGACGCCGACGCGCAGTCCGCGGTGCGGCGCGCGGGCGGGGAGGTGCGCTGACGTGAGCGAGCAGGAAGACTACTTCGGGCTCAGCGGCGGCGGGGAAGGCCGTCCGCGCGCGGAGTTGCTCGAAGGCATCAGCGAGGACCTGCAGAAGGGCGCCAACGACGCGCTCGACGGGCTGGAATTCCTGCGCTACGCGGAGTTCTTCAAGTTCTCCATGGCGAACGAGCTGTACGAGGCGTACCAGGACAAGGTCACCGAGGCCTTCCGGGAGTTCTCCGAGGCCGACCTCAAGGACACCGGCGGCGGCCTGCAGGCGATGATCAACTCGTACGAGCCGGTGTGGAAGAACCTCAGCCGCGGGTCGCTCACCGAACTGCGGCGGGCGAAGGAACTGCTGGGTTCGTGGCGCGGCAACGCGGCCGAGGACGTCAAGACCTATCTCGACCGGCTGTCGGAGACCTACGAGGCGCTCGCCGCCGAGATCACCGTCGTGGAGAGCGACCTCGTCGCCAGCCGGGACGCCGTCTGGGCCGCGCGGGACGACCTCAGCTCGCTCGCGATGACGTTCCGCGAGACCGCCGAGAAGTACCAGAAGGCGAAGGCCAAGGAGGGCGAAATCTCCTGGTCGAAGGTGGCGGCGGTGGCCTTCACCGGCGCGCTGGTCGGGATGCTCGCCGTGGTCGCCACCCCGGCCAGCGCCGCGGCTGTCGGGGGCGAGCTGACGATGAGCGCGGTCGGCGCGCAGGCCGCGTTCGCGGGTGCCGGAGCCGGCCTCACCGAGGTGACGGCGCAGGCGTCGGCCAAGGTCGAAGGCGACAACGCGGACGACATCTTCGAGAGCTTCCTCGGCGGCGTGGACAAGATCCGGTCGCACATGCGGGAGTCGGCGGGGCGGCTCGCGGACAAGATCCTCGAGAAGTCGGTCAACCTGCCGCCGGTCCCGAACCCGCCCGACGTGAGCCCCGGCGATTCGTTCGACCCGTCCAACTTCGAGACCTCGAACACCCCGAAGGACACCGAAAAACGGGTCCGGGACCGCAACGTCGACATCGCGCCGGACGGTTCGGTGTCGCAGCCGCTGTCGCCGTCCGCGATGCACTGACGTGGCCGGTCCGGAAGAGCTGCTCCAGGCACTGTCCGCGTTGTCGGTCGAGGCGTGCTCGCCCGACAACGCGGTCACCGCCACCGTCAACACCGACGGTGTCCTCACTGGACTGAACCTGTCCGGCACGGCAAGGAATTTGCCGCCGGACGAGCTGGCCTCACTGGTGCTGCGCACGTACGCCGAAGCTCAGCGGGAGTCGGCGAACCGGACGGCGGCCCTGCTCGCTCCGCTCGGCACCCGCGGCTACGTGATGGACCGGTTGAAGTGGCGGGCCGGGTTCACGCCCGAGGTCGCGCCCGCGACGCCGGTTCCTCGACGGCCCGCTCCGCCCGCTGAGGAGCGGCCGCCTGCTTCGCCTGCTTCGCCGGCCGAGGCGAAACCCGTTGCCACGCCGGTGTCTCGGCGAACGGCGGGAGGATCCGCCGCCGTGCAGGGGGAGGGCGACTACCTCCGCAACCGCACTGCCGACCCCGGGCATCCGGCGGAACCGGAACGCCCGGTGAGCGACGAGGACTGGTACGAGGCGGGCGTGCGGTTCGACGAGGCCTGGTAGCCGTTCAGCCGAGCGTTCCTTCGTCGCCGAGCAGCTTGCGCAGTCCGGGCAGGACGGCGGAAAGGTCTTTGCCAGTACGGAAAGCGACCACCGTCGTCTCGGTCTCGCCGGTGGTGCCGAACAGCGCGACCGTGTCCGCCATCGCGGCGTCGAAGGCCGCTTCCGGATCCGTGGCCTGCCCGCGCAGCCACCGGCGAAGAACGTGGTTGTGCGCCGTCACCACTGCCGCCGCCATGAGTTCGGCGCGCAGTGCGGTGTCCTCTCCGCCGCCCATCCAGCGGTGGACGAATTCCTGGAACAGCCGCTGATACTGCCGCGTTCCGGCGATTTCGCGCGCCCGCAGGGCGGGCACGCTGCGGGTGAGCCGGTACCGGGCCAGCGCCAGGTCGCCTTCCGCGACGTAATGCCGCAGCACCAGCCGCGCGGCTTCGGTGACCGCGACGATCGCGGTGCGCGGGTCGGATCCGGCGAGCCGGGCTTCGATCGCGCTCAGCAGCACCTCGTGGTCGGGGAAGATCACGTCCTCTTTGGACCGGAACGCGCGGAAGAACGTGCTGCGCCCGACGCCCGCGCGGTCGGTGATGTCGTCCACCGTCGTCTGGTCGTAGCCGCGTTCCTCGAACAGCGCGAACGCGGCCTCGGTCAGCCGCTGCTTGGCTGGTTTCTCGGGCATCGGGCCACCTTTCGCACGCACGCTGCGGCCAGCCTAATCCGCCGCCGCCCGGGCCGGGCACAGTGAGGTGGGCCACCCCGGCCTCGCCTACTCGCCGGTACTGAGTACCGTCATCATGAAACCAAGTACCGGAGGGATGGGTGAGGCACGTGGAGCTCGTCGGCGTGGTCGGCTGCGGCCAGATGGGGGCGGGGATCGCCGAGGTGTGCGCGCGGGCCGGCCTGGACGTCGTGGCGGTCGAATCGAGCCGGGCGGCCGCCGACGCGGGCCGGGCGCGGCTGGAGGCGTCGCTGGGCCGGGCCGAGCGCAAGGGGAAGATCGCGTCCGCGGCCGGGGTGCTGGAGCGGATCCGGATCACCGAGAACCTCGACGACCTGGCCGACCGCACGCTCGTCGTCGAGGCGATCGTGGAGAACGAGGCGGTCAAGGCGGAACTGTTCGGGAAACTGGACAAGATCGTCGCCGCGCCGGACGCGGTGCTGGCCTCCAACACGTCGTCGATCCCGATCATGAAGCTCGGCACCGCGACCGAGCGCCCGGCGCAGGTGCTGGGCATCCACTTCTTCAACCCGGTCCCGGTGCTGCCGCTGGTCGAACTGGTGCCGAGCCTGCTCACCGGCGACGAGACCACCGACCGCGCGCGGAAGTTCGCCGAGGAGACTCTCGGCAAGCACGCCATCCTGTGCCAGGACCGCGCCGGGTTCGTGGTGAACGCGCTGCTGATCCCGTTCATCCTCGCCGCGGTGCGCATGCTGGAGTCGGGCTTCGCGACGAAGGAGGCCATCGACGAGGGCCTCGTGCGCGGCGCCGCCCACCCGCAGGGCCCGCTCGCGCTGGCCGACCTGATCGGCTTGGACACCACGAAGGCGGTCGCGGAATCGCTGTACGAGGAGTTCAAGGAGCCGCTGTACGCGCCGCCGCCGCTGCTGGCCCGCATGGTCGACGCCGGCCTGCTGGGCCGCAAGACCGGCCGCGGCTTCTACACCTACTAGGAGATCTCCGATGAGCTTCGACCTGTTCAAAGTCAACGAGGACCACGAGGCGATCCGCGAGGCCGTCCGCGCGGTCGCCGAAGAGCAGATCGCCCCGCACGCCGCGGAGGCCGACGAACGCGAAGAATTCCCCAAGGCGTCCTACGACGCACTGGTCGCGTCCGACTTCCACGCCCCGCACGTGCCGGAACAGTACGGCGGCGCCGGGGCCGATGCGCTGGCCACCTGCATCGTGATCGAGGAAGTGGCACGCGTGTGCGCGTCGTCCTCGCTGATCCCCGCGGTGAACAAGCTCGGCAGCCTGCCGCTGATCCTGGCCGCGAACGAGGAAGTCAAGGCGAAATACCTGCCGCCGCTGGCCTCGGGCGCGGCAGGATTCTCGTACGGACTGTCCGAACGCGACGCGGGCTCGGACACCGCCTCGATGCGGTGCCGCGCAACTCCTTCCGGCGACGACTGGATCCTGAATGGACAGAAGTCCTGGATCACCAACGCGGGATTCTCGGAGTATTACACGGTCCTGGCAGTCACTGATCCCGACGGCCGCCGCGGCGCCAACGTGACCGCCTTCGTAGTCGAGAAGTCCGACCCGGGATTCTCCTTCGGCGCCAAGGAAAAGAAACTGGGCATCAAGGGCTCGCCGACGCGTGAGCTGCTGTTCGACCAGGTGCGCATCCCGGGTGACCGCATGGTCGGCGAGCCGGGGCAGGGCCTGAAGATCGCTTTGAAGACACTGGACCACACCCGCGTGACGATCGCCGCCCAGGCCGTCGGCATCGCGCAGGGCGCTTTGGACCACGCACTGGCGTATGTCAAGGAGCGCAAGCAGTTCGGCAAGCACATCGCGGACTTCCAGGGAATCCAGTTCATGCTGGCAGACATGGCGATGGCGGTGGAGACGGCACGCCAGATGGTGTACACCGCTGCCGCCAAGTCCGAACGAGGAGACGACGACCTGTCGTTCTTCGGCGCGGCGGCCAAGTGCCACGCCTCGGATGTGGCGATGAGCGTGACGACAGACGCGGTGCAGCTGCTCGGCGGGTACGGGTACACGCGGGACTTTCCGCTGGAACGCATGATGCGGGACGCGAAGATTACGCAGATTTACGAGGGAACGAACCAAATCCAGCGGCTGGTGATGGCTCGGCAGTTGCTGAAGGACTGAGGTTCTGTTCCGGCGGTCCTGGTTGTCCGTGATCATGCTGTCACGGCCACCAGGATCGCCGGGACCCGAACGGTCACGCGCGTTTGCCCGATCCCGGGTGCCCGCCGCTGACGATCCGCACCTGGCGTACTGGATACAGAGGCCCGCTGATCCGTTTCCTGGTCCGGCTCCTGTCCGGGGCGAAGGGAACCGGTTTTGTGCCGCTGTTACGTCAGCGCTCCAGGACTAGCCTGGTCACGCCGTCGCGAGATCCTGACTGACGGCCGTCGAGCCAAGCCGAACTACTCGACGACCTGCGCCCCATACACGCGGGCGGTCCGCCTCCCGGGCAGAGGCGGATCCCGCAGTGATCAGCCCTCGACTGCGGAACAAAGCGGCAAATCCGCCCCTCCGCCCGGACGGTCCGCGAAACCCGCGACCCGATCAGCGGTCGTAATAAGTAGTCGGCCCCTCCGGCCACTGCCGCGTCGGAGGCGGCTGCTCCGTCCGGCCGTTTCGCTTCCGCCGGTGCAGCGTCCGTGCGCTGGCTGCCATGCTGCTCACCAGCGAAGCGATCACCAGCCCGATCACCAGGTTGATCGCCGCGGTGGCGATTTTCGCTTCCAGGCCCACCGTCAGGGTGAGCGGCAGGACCACGGCGATGGCCGTCACCAGCACCATGATCCAGCCGAAAAACTGTCCCGGCGCGGGGGTCGCCACGCTCAGCAGGTGCATCAGCCCCGTCGCCAGCAACGCGACAGCCGCGGCGGAAATGGCGTACGTCGGCGTGCTCGCCTTGCCCCACAGGCCGTCGCCTTTCGGGGCGAGGACTGGTACCTCGAAGATGCCCCGCGCGATCAGCAGGCCGACCACCGCCACCAGAGCCGCGACCACCGCGGTGGCTATTCCGCCTGCCCACAGCCTCGCCGCTGCGATGCCTGGCCGGGTGTCTTCCCCGTATTCGCCGGGGTAGTGCTGCGCCATCGGCGGTCCCTCCGTCGCAAAACCGGTCGCTGCCGATTGTCTCGCTATCGAGGCTGTTCCGCCGGGTCGGCGGACTTCGCCAGCGAACGCAGCCGGAACGACAGGACCACGAGGGTTACCCCGTAGATCACCGCGTAAATCCCGATCAGCAGCGCGACGCCGAACGCGCCCGCGATCGGGTGGAACAGCACGAGCACCCCGGCGATCACCGAGAGCGCGCCCGCGACGATCAAGAACGCCTCGCCGGTGATCTGCTTGCGCAGCCGGATCGCGGCGACGATTTCCATGATCCCGGTGACCACCGCCCACGCCCCGACGAGCGTCGCCAGCACCAGCACGGTCACACCGGGCCACACCAGCGTCATGATCCCGGCGACCAGCCCCAGCACGCCGAGCAGGGCGTAGGCGATCCGGTGCGCGCCGTCGCCCGGCCGGAACGCCTGCAGGAGCGCGCCGACCGCGTCGACCAGCACGTAGATCCCGAACAGGAAAGCCAGCGCCAGCACGGTGATCCCGGGCCACACCAGCGCCAGCACGCCGAACAGGACGCCCAGGATCCCGCGCGTGAGCACGAGCGGCCACGCGCGCCGCGGATCGAGCACCGCGAAGCCGAGGACGGGCGGAATGGGCGTGGACATCGGATGCCTCCCGGGGTGTCGTGCTGACCTGGCGAAACGGTAGCCGGGCCCGGGCGGCAGCGCCGGGACCTCACCCGATCGAGGGCGTCACCACGCGACCGTCAGCCCGGCGAGCCGCCACGTTCCGGGGTCGGGTACCCGCTTCGCCTCGAGAACACGCAAACCGGGGAACCGGTCCAGCACCGCGGTCAGCGCCACCTCCGCCTGAACCCTCGCGAACGACGCGCCGAGGCAGAAATGCGGCCCGTGCGCGAAACCGAGGTGCGCGCCCGCCGAACGGCGGACGTCGAAGCGGTCCGGATCGGCGAAGACGCGCGGGTCCCGGTTCGCCGCAGCGATCGACGCGGTCACCGGCTCGCCCGCGCTGATCCGCGCCCCGGCCAAGTCCAGGTCCTCGGTCGCCCGCCGGGGGATCGTCAGCAGCTGCGAACCGCACCAGCGCATCAATTCCTCGACCGCGCCCGGCCACAGTTCCGGTTCGGCGCGCAGGATTTCGAGCTGATCCGGATGCGCCAGCAGGGTTTCCACCGAATTGGCGATGAAATTCGCCGGGGTCTGCCCGGCCAGCACGAGCTGCCAGACCAGCGCGACGGCTTCCGTTTCCGACAGCCCCGCGCTCGTCAGATGCGCCAGCATCGCGCTGTCCGGACGCGTCACGAGCGTCCGCGAGCTGTCGATGATCCCGGGCACGGCGGCGGCGAACTCTTCTCCGGACACCTGGACGACTGCCGCGCCGTATTCGTGCCAGCGCGGCCGTTCGGCTTCCGGCACGCCGACGAGCGCGCAGATGACCTCCATCGGCAGCGGCCGGGCGAATTCGGCCAGCAGGTCGACCGGGCCTTCCGCGGGCAGCGCGTCCAGGTACCGGGCGACGATTTTCTCGATCTCCGGACGGAAGTCCAGCGCCCGGCGGGCGGCGAACGCGGGCGCGGCGAGACGGCGCAGCCGGGCGTGCTCCGCCCCCTCCATTTCCTGCATGGTCCGCAGGTACGGACGGCAGTGCTCGGGCACGTCCGGACGTTGATAACTGGCCTCGCTCAAGGCGAACCGCTGGTCGGTGAGCATCGCGCGGGCCTCGGCGTGCCGCGTCAGCACCCACATCGGCGGGAAGCCGGGGCCGGTCAGCTTGGCCAGCGGAGATTGTTCGCGGGCGGCTCCGTAGGCGGTGAACGGGTCGCTCGTGACGGCCGGATCGGTCAGGTCGAGCTCGGGAACGGGCGGTGCGGGGGACACGGAAGACCTCCAGATGGTCATTTCAGATGATCTCATCATATGAATGGTGACGGTATCTTGGCAAGGAAGCGGACCGGGAGGACTCACGATGGCGCGGCTGACCAGGGCGCAGACGCAGGAGCGCAACCGGGCGAAGGTGCTGGCCGCCGCCCGCGAGGAGTTCACCGAGCGCGGGTTCCGCGACGCCAAGATCGACGTGATCGCCGAGCGCGCCGAGCTGACCCGCGGCGCGGTCTACTCCAACTTCCCCGGCAAGCGCGCGCTCTACTTCGCCGTCCTCGCCGCCGAGGCGGAACAGTTCGCCGCCCGGCCGCCCGAACCGGATCCGGGCCTGACGCCCGCCGAGGCGCTCGGGGCGTTCGCCCGCGCCTGGGTCGCCCGGCTTCCGCTGGCCACCGACCCGGACGCGCGGCTCGGCGTCGATCTGCTGCCGGAAATCCTCGCCGACGAACTCACCCACCGGCCGTACGCACAGCTGCTGCGGTTCGACGCGATCGTGCTCGGCCTGGTGCTGGAGCGGCTTTCGCCGTCGTCCGGACGGCTGGTGCGGGTGGCGGAAGCGGCGCTGACGATGCTGCACGGAGCGAGTCAGCTCGCCGCCGCGGCACCGGGTTTCGGCGAGCCGTTCAACGTCGTGCGCGCGTGCGAAGCGTTGCCCACGCTGGGACTGAGCGACAGCTGGCCGGAGCCGCCGATCGTCCCGCAAGCCCGGCCAGTCGGGGAAATCTGGGCTCCGCCCGAGGTTTTCGACGCCCTGCGCGAGCGTCCGGCGCGCATCGACGGCGACGGAGTGGTCGCGGTGATCGGGCTGCACCGGCTGTCCGCGGTGGAGGAAGCCTTGCGCGCGGCCAAGGACGTCACGCTCGTCGTCGTCACCGGTCAGCCGGGGGAGCTGGTGCCGTTGACCCAGCTGGTGCTGGCGGATCTGCGCGGGCTGCTGAAGCGGTCGTGCCCGGAATCGGCGTGGCCGGCCGTGCGCGTGATCGTGGACGAGACCGGCGCGGTCGCCGCCGCGGCAGGCGTTTCGGCGGTGAGCGACGCGACCGAGACCGCCATCCGGGTCCACAATGGACAGATCGTGCTGCGGGCGGAGGGCTTCGGCGCCTGCCACGCCGCCGCGACGGGCGCGGTGCCCGCCGGACCCGGGGGAGACCGGTAGGGCCCGCGGAATCCGCTGCCGGGGCCGGGCAAACCCTTCCGAGGTCGGTGGACACGGCCGTCGCCGCGGCAGATAGTGGAGCGAAGATCGGCCGAAAGGAGCGGCGATGGCCGAGATCGCTCCGGTGCTGCCGGCGGACCGGCGGTTGCGCGGCCTGCTGCGGCACGGCACGTTCGCGCAGGTCCTCGACCACGCGCTGAACGCACGGGGGCTGAGCCTCGAACAGGTCCGGCGGCGGCTCGCCGGACAGGGGGTGCGGGTCAGCCGGGCGGCGCTGAGCTACTGGCGCCACGGCCGCAGCCGTCCGGAACGGGCCGAATCGCTGCGCGCGGTGCGGGCGCTGGAGGAGGTGCTCGGCCTGCCGCCGGAATCGCTGGTTTCGCTGCTCGGCCCGCCTCGGCCGCGGGGAAGGGGAGCGGCGGCGGACCCGGAGGCCATCGACCGCAAGCGGCTGTGGCCGGGGCACCGGCCGCTGCTGGCGGACCTGGACCTGCCGCCGGACAGCCTGGTCCGCCGCCTCGACATCCACGAGCACCTGCGGGTCGACGAGCACCGGCGGCTCACCCGGGTGCACACCCGGCTGGTCGTGGAGGCCACCGCCGACCGGGTCGACCGGTGCGTGGTGTTCCTGTGGGCCGAAGGGTCCGCGCCCGCGCTGCCCGCCGAGGTGCGGTACTGCCGCCCGGGCCGGGTCCGGGTGGATCCGGAAGCCGGGGCGACGGTCTGCGAACTGCTGCTGGACCAGCGGCTCGCGACGGGCGAGCGCAGCGTGCTCGAGTACACCGCGGTCTACCCGCCCGGCCCGGAACTGACCTTCTACCACCACCGGTTCACCCGCCCGGTGCGGCAGTACCTGCTGCAGGCGGAGTTCGCCGGGGCCCCGCCTGCCACCTGCGTTCCGTTCCGGCAGAACAGCGTGCAGGCGCCGCGCCGTCCCGGTCCGCCGCTGTGGATCGGCGCCTCCCGGACCGCGCACCTGGTGCTGACCGACGTGCGGCCGGGCATCGCGGGCCTGGCCTGGGAATGGGCCTGACCGGCGGTCCCGGGGAACCGCCGGTCAAGCCCCTGTCTCACCCGGTCAGTAGACGAACCAGGAGACCTGCGCCTTCCCCGCGGCGCCGGAGGTGTCGGTGGCGGTGATCGTCGAATCCCGCAGGCCCGAGGTGGTCTGCGGGTTTCCGGAGATCACGCCGGTGGCGCGGTCGATCGACAGCCCCGAAGGCAGTCCGGCGGCGCTCCAGGAATAGCTGCCGGTGCCGCCGGAGGCCCGCATCGCCAGGCGCACCGGCGTGCCGTGCGGCACGAACTGGAAACCCGGGTCGGCCACGGTGACCGGACCGGACGAACCGCCCTGCACGGTGAGCGTGAACGTGGTGTCGTGGCTCGCCGTGGCGTTCTTGCCGGTGATCGTCACCCGGTAGGTCCCCTGCGGCGTCGAGGCGCTGGTGGCGATCGTCAGCTTCGCCGAACCGCCCGCGTTGACCGACGCCGGATCGAACGTGGCACTCGCCCCGGTGGGCAGTCCGCTCGCGGACAACGCGATGTCCCCGTCCGAAGGCGTGCCGCCGATCTGCTGGTTGGCCCAGTCGCCCATCGAGCCCCACAGCTTGCCGTGCGCGTTGTAGGACGCGCAGTCGGTGCGCAGCCAGGAGAAAACGCCGTAGATCTTGCCGTTGTAGTAGTACGGCCCGCCCGAGTCGCCTTGGCACAGGCCCTTGCTGCCGTCGCCGTAGCCGTCGCAGAACATGTACTGCGGCTTGAACACCGACGAATCGATGCTGCTGCACTTCGAACCGTCCACAGTGGGCAGTACGACCTCGCGCAGCTTGGTGTTCTTGGTGGCGTCGTTGGCGTCGGTCTTGCCGTAGCCGATGGCGGTGCCCTGGGTGCCCAGCGGCAGGTCGTCGGCCGAGGACGCGATCTTCGGATAGGTCATGCCTGCCGGAACGGGGATGTCGGTCTTGGTGAAGATGATCGCCACGTCGTTGCCGTTGCGCCAGCCCTGGTCGCTCTGCGGGCTGTAGTCCGGATGGATCCGGAACTCCGCGATCTCGATCCGGGTGCCCTTGCTGGTGTCGCTGAGGTCGTCCCGTCCGTAGATCAGGTACTTCGGATCGCCGTCGGCGAACTTGCAGTGCGCCGCGATCAGCACGGCCCGTTTGGCGACCACGCTGCCGGTGCAGGACTGCTCCTGCGGGCGCACGCCGCCGGTGCGGTGCTCGGAAATGATGAACGGGTACTTGGCGACGGTGGTCGGCTGCCCGTTGATCACGCTCGGGGTCGCCGACGGCGCGGCACCGTTCACCGCGGTGGCCGAGACGGTGGCGGTCGTGGACTGCCCGGCGTTGACGGTCGCGGAAGCCGGGCTGACGCTGAGCGAGAAATCGCCTTGACCGGAACCGTTGACGGTCAGCGTGACCGGAGTCGTGTGCGTGGCGTCGGCGGTTTTTCCGGTCACCGTCACAGTGGTCTGCCCCGGCGAGGCCGAGGACGACGCCGCGAGGGTGAGCGTGGACGTGCCGCCCGCGGTCACCGACGTCGGGTCGAAGGTCGCGGTGACCCCGGCCGGAAGCCCGCTCGCCGAAAGCGCGACGCTCTGCGCGCTGCCCTTGACGACCTTGGTGGTGATCTTCGCGGTCGCCGACTTGCCTGGGTCCACGCTGACCGACGCCGGGTCCGCGGCGAGGGAGAAGTCGTTGGCCGCGGGCGGGGTCGTGCCGTTGATCAACGGGTCCGCGAGGTTGTCGCCCTGCATCGACCCCCACCCGGTGCACAGGTCGTAGCCGGTGCCCGCGTCGTAGGTGCCGTTGTTGCCGGAGATGACGTCGTGGAAGGCCGAGGAGTACTGCGAGGACTGGGCGATCGAGTACACCGTGGGGTTGATGGCGCCGAGATTGCTCTTGCCCGAGCTTTTCGCCTTCTGGTTGACCATCGCGAGGTAACCGGCCCACAGCGGGGAGGACAGGCTGGTTCCGCCGACGTCCTGCCAGCCGCCGTTCATGTACACCGAAAGCGCGCCGGCCCCGTAGTCGGCGTCGAGCGCGACGTCGGGCACTGAACGGTATTTGCTGCTGCCCGGCTGCCATTCCGGCTTGCTGTAGACCGCCGAGTACCCGCCGCCGGAGCGGGTGTTGCCGGTGCCGCCCTGGTTCCAGCACGACTCCGACTGGTAGGTGCCCGCGCTGTCGCTCGTCCGCAGCTGGGTGCCGCCCACGCCGGTGAACAGCGGGTCGCTGGCCGGGTAATCGGCTTGCACGGTGGAGTTGTCGCCGTTGTAGCCGCAGCCGGTGGCGCCCCAGTCGCCGGAGGCCGACAGCAAGGTCACGCCCTGGGCGACCATCTGGGCGTAGGAATCGTGCGACGCGGCGATCGGGTCGGATTCGCACTTCTCGCCGAGCAGCCACGAGCCCGACAGGATGGTGATCGCGTTGTCGCTGGCGATTTTCGCCATCTCGTCGACCCAGGCTTTGTCGCTGTTGGGCGCCTCGTAGACGATCTGGGCGGCGCCCGGCGCGGTGGCCGCGACCGCCTGGATGTCCAGCGTCACCTCGAGCTGTCCGCTGCCCGGCTGGGAAACCCCGCCGTCCACCGGGACCACCTGGGGCTTGACCGCGGGCTGTTTGAAGTAGTTCGTCCAAGCGTCGATGTCGGACTGCTTGAACGAGTCGAACTCGATCAGCCCGACCGTCTGCCCGGAACCGTTGTAGGAACCGGAAAGCTGCTTCATGCTGTAGGCGGTGCGGAACTGCTCGGGCGTGTAGCCGCCGCCCGGGCCGCCGGGTCCTGCCGGGGCCGAGGCGCGATGCGCGACGGGCCGGTTCGTCAGGCCGGTCACCGTGCGCACGACATTGGCGAGCGAGGACGGCACGCTCGAGGCGGATTCCCTGGCGTAGAAATGCTTTCCGCTCGAGTCGGAGTAGTCGCCGAGCCGGGTGCCGAACGCCGTCTCGACCTGTCCGACGGTCCCGACCGCGTCGATCACCTGGCGGTTGGCCGAAACGTCGGTGACCCGCAGGCCCTGTTTCTCCAGATACGCCTTCGCGGCGTCCACATCGGACGCTCGCGGGGCGAAGCGGGCCGTGTAGTCCGCGCTGGACAGGAAGTGCCGGTAGTCCGGCGAACGCGGATCGCTGACCGCGGCGACGAACTGGGCGAGCCCGGCTTCGTCGTGCGGCCGCAGCGACAGCGCGATCGGGATTTCCCGGTCGGTGTCGGTGGCGCCGAGGCGGTGCGCGCCGGCCGGGGCGGAGCCGGTGGGCGCCAGCGGCGTCCGCGACTCCTGTGCGGCGGCCGAGCCCGGTATCGCCAGGGCGGCGGTCAGGACGAGACCGGCGGCCGCGGCGGCCGGTCTCGCCCACGGGGAACGAGGGAGCACGATTCCTCCAAACTGAAGCGGAGAAGAAACAGCCGGCCAAGGCTAGCCGCGGCGGCGGTCTCCGAATCGGGCTCGCTGAACGTTCGACGATGTTCAGCCGGGATTTTGAACGATGCCGTTTTCCCTGGTCAGCGCGGGTGGGTTGAAACAGTTTTCCACAGAATGGCGGGCTGTTTCACCGCGCCGGGAGAACTGAACGGGAAAGGAGAACCGGCACGACCATCAGTGCGATGGCCGTCCAGGGCAGCGCTCCGGTGCCGAGCAGTGCTCCGCCGATCAGCGCGCCGCCTGCGACGGCTCCGTTCCAGCCGGCGATGGTCAACGATTGCGCGATATCGGCCCGGCGGCCGGCCAGGACCGCGGTGACCGCTTGGAACGACGTCGGCGCCCCGCCGAAAGCCAAGCCCCACAACGCACTCGCGGCGAGCAGCAGCACCGGTTCGCGGCCGCCGAAGACCAGTATCGCGAAACAGGCGGCAGTGACGGCGGCGCAGCACAGCAGTACGGCGCGCGGATGCCGGTCGAGAGCGAGCCCGACCAGCCACAGCCCGGCGACCGTGGCCGCGCCGAACAGCAACAGGCCGGCGCTCAACAGCGCGAGATGCCCGCGGCCGGCGTAGAATGGGCCGAGGTACGTGTAGAACATGTTGTGCGCCAAGGAAAACGCGATCACCAGAAGCAGCAGCGGGCGCAGTCCCGGCGTGCGCAGGACCGCGCGGAGACTCGTCCGGGCACCCGGTTCCTCGCCGGACAGCGGCGGAACCACCGCCACGATCCACCACAGCAGCGGCACCGCGACGAAGGCCATCCCGGCGAACACCCAACGCCAGCCGACGAGTTCGCCGAGCGCGGCGCCGGCCGGAACGCCGAGCGCGAAACCGACCGGGGTGCCGGCCATCGCGACGGCGAGCGCGCGGCCGGACCGTTCCGCGGGCACCAGCCGCATGGCGTAGTTCGCGACGAGGGACCACAGGATCCCGGTGAGCGCCCCGGAGGCCACCCGGGCCGCGAGCACCAGCGCGAACCACGGGGACAACGCGACCGTCAGGTTGGTCGCCACGAACCCGGCGACGAGCAGAAGCAGGAGTTTCCGGCGAGGCATCCGGGCCGACGCGGCAGTCAGCGGCAACGCGGTGAGCGCGGTGGTGATCGCGTACACCGACACGAGCTGCCCCGCGGCGGCCGGGGACACCCCGAGATCGGCCGCGGCGGGAAGCAGGATCCCGGCCGGGACGATCTCGGTCAGGCAGCCGAGGAACACCGCGGTGGCGAGGGCGAGCAGAGCGGGCATCGGGAGGGAGGTGCGGCCGGGCGGTGCCGTGACGTCCATGGCGGGTCCTCGGGTGGTGGCGGTCGGTCCGGTCGCGTTCGTTGTGCGGGGAGGTGCGGTCGGTCGGTGGGGTCTTGAGGGGCGGTTCGGCCGGGCGGGTGTCTGGTGTTGGCGGGGGTGTTGGTGGAGGGAGCGGTGCGGTGGGGTTGCCGGTGGGGCCTTGCGGTTCGGGCGGTTCGGCCGGGCGTGTGTATGGCGTTGGCGGGGGTGTCGGTGGAGGGAGCGGTGCGGTGGGGTTGCCGGTGGGGCCTTGCGGGTCGGGCGGTTCGGCCGGGCGGGTGTCTGGCGTTGGCGGGGAGTCGGTGGAGGGAGCCGTGCGGTGGGATTGCCGGTGGAGCCCACGAGAGCCGGGGCGGTTCGGCCGCGGGTGTGGCGGGCGGCGGCGGAGTGCGTCCGGCGCAGTGCCCGGCGAACGGGGGAGATGCGGCCGGGCGGCACCGCGCCGCCCAGGTGGGGGCTCCTGGCGTCGCGGTGACCGGCCCGGCCGCGCGCGGTTACGTCGTGTGCAGCAGCAGGTTGTGCGACCCTTCCCCGGGATCGACGACCTTGTCCTTCGCGGCCGCGTCGGTCATGCCCTTCAGCACCGCGTCCGGAGTGGCGTCCGGATGCTCGGCCAGGAACATCGCGGCGACCCCGGCGGCCTCCGCCGAAGCGAGCGACGTCCCGGAGACCACGCTGGACGCGCAATCGTCGGCATTGTCCGCCGTCCGGATGTCCTTGCCTGGCGCGTAAAGGTCCACGCAGCTGCCGAAATTCGAGGACGGCACCCGGTGGTCGGCCTGGTCGGTGGCTCCCACGGTGATCCCGGTGGTCTGCCGGGCGGGCGTGACGTCGCAGGCGTTCACCCCGGCGCCGCCCGAGCCGTTGCCCGCGGCGACGGTGTAGGCGAGGCCGTTCTGGGTCATCTTGTAGAGCTGGATGTCGAGAACTGTCCCGCTGGGGCCGGAGAAGCTGAGGTTCAGCAGGGCCGGGCGCTGCGCGTGGACGTTCACCCAGTCCAAAGCGGACAGAATCTCCTCGGTGGTGCCCGTGCCGTCGCAGCCGAGGGTCCGCACCGACTCGATCGAAGCCTCTTTCGCGACCCCGTAGCGGTGGCCGGCGATGGCAGCGGCGACCTGCGTGCCGTGGCCGTTGCAGTCCGATCCGCTCTGGTCGTCGCCGGGGTCGATCGCGTCGTACGCGGCGTGCGCGCGGCCGCCGAAGTCGTGATGGCTCGTGCGCACCCCGGTGTCGAGCACGTACACGTGCACGTTCGCCGCGGTGTTCGGATAGGTGTAGCTGCCGTCGAGCGGGAGGTCCGCCTGGTCGATCCGGTCCTGACCCCACGAAGGCGGGTCTTCCTGAGTCCCGGCCGCGGTGTAGACCTGGTTGGCCCCGACCGTGGTGACGGCCGCGTCGGTGAGGTACTTGTCGTGCTGTTCCCGGGTCGCCGAAAGGGAAAACGCCTGCGAGACCGAGTAGTAGACCCGGCGCAGCGTGCCGCCGTACTTGGCGATCAGCGCGTTCGCGGCGGCGGTGACCTTGTCCTTGTCCTTGTCCATCGGCTTGAGCCGCACGAGGTACACCGCGGTGTCGTCGGCGACCGCCGCGGGCGCGGCCGTGCCGGCCGCGAGGCAGAGCAGCGCCGCCAGCACGACGGCTTTCGGGGTGCGTTTCATGGTGATCCCTTCGGGGACCGCCGCCGGGACCGGGGAGTCCCGGCGGCGTTCGGGCGAGGTCAGAGGTTGTTGAGCCAGGTGCGCAGGTCGTCCGGGCCGCTGCCCTCGTCGAACCCGACCACCCGGCTGCCCTTCTCCTGGCCGCCTGAGACGTCGATCAGCGTGGGGATGTACTCGATGCCGTACTTGTCGGCGATCTCCTTGTTCTGGCCCTGCTCGCTCAGGTCCACCTTCGCCCAGATCCACTTGCCGTTGTCGGCCGCGTGGTATTTCTCCAGGTACGGGGCCATCTTCTGACAGGGACCGCACCAGCTGGCGTAGAAGTCCAGCACCACCGGCTTGGTCTTGGACATCTCCATCACCTGGTCGTAGTTGGCCGAGGTGACGTCGACGACGGTCTCGTCCTGCGGGGCCAGCGAGGCGTACGACGCCGGGGCCGGCGCCGCGTTCGCCGGGGCCGCCGCGGCGCCGCCGAGGACGCCTGCCGTCATCGCCGCGACGGCCGCGAACATCCGGATTCTCGTTCCCATCGTTCTCTCCTCTATTCGGGGTGGTTGACCGGCACCGGCGCGGGACGCGCCGGGGTCTCGGGGGCCGGGCCGGTTTCGGTGGGATGCCCGGCCGCGACCCAGTCTTCGATTCCTTCGCGGTACTTGCGGACGTCGGCGTAACCGAGTTCGAGCAGCCGGGCGCCGACGAATTCGCTGTTGCGGCAAGGGGTGTTGGCGCAGTAGACGACGATCGGCGCGGTTTTGTCCGGGACCACTCGCGGGGCGTGCTCGTCGGTGAACCGCGCGGCCTGCTCGTAGGGGAAGCCCGGGATGTTGCGGGCGCCGGGGAGGTGTTCGCGGGCGTAGTAGTCGGGCGGCATGGTGTCGACGACGATCACCGTGCCCTCGTCCATCGCGGTTTTCAGCTCTTCGCGGCCGATCAGCGGCAGCATGCCGGTTCCTCCCGGGTTCCGGCGGCGGGTCAGCAGGCCCGCCGCGAGGTGACTGACGAACGCCACGACCACCGAGTTGATCGTGGGAATCCCGAAGTCGAAGACGACCGCGAACGCCGTCCCCAGCGCCCAGCTGACCAGCGCGGCCGGCGCCCAGTCGCGGCCGGCGACCGCCTGCCCGCGGCGCAGCGCGGCGAAAACGGGACGGCACCGGCGAAGCACGAAGTACTCCGCGATGAGCACCCCGGCCACCGGCGGCGCGAGCACGCCGACCGCGGTCAGGAATCCGGCGAAGTCGTCCGCGATCCCGAGCGCCGACGCCGCGGTGCCGAAGACCCCGAGCACCAGCACGACGCGCACCCGGCCGACCTTCCGGTCGAACAGCACGTCCACGACGTTGACCAGGCCGAGCGAGGAGGAGTACAGGTTCCAGTCGTTGATCTTGAGGATCGCGGTGGCCAGCACCAGGGTGCCGAGCAGTCCCGAGGACGACGTGACGATGCCGACGACGTCCGAGGTCGCGGCGGCGTGCGCGAGCAGCACGCCGATCAGCCCGATCAGGTACTCGCCGAGCGTCACGCTGAGCACGGTCTGCTTGACCACGTCGCCGCGGGTGCGGTTGAACCGCGTCATGTCCGGGGTCATCAGCGCGCCGAGGATGAACGCGCCGGACACCAGCGTGGTCGCCGCGCCGAGCGACAGCGGCGGTCCCGGCGGGGGAGCGGCGATCAAGGCCGCCAGCGAGTGCGTGTGCAGCGCGTCCAGCACCGAATACCCGGCCAGCACCAGGAAAGCGGGCACGGTCAGGTAGGCGGTCCAGGCCATCAGGCGGAAGCCGTAGACGGTGATCACGGTGATCGCCAGCCCGCCGACCAGCGCCCAGCCCCATTCCGGCAGCGCGCCGCCGAAGGCGTGCATCCCGTGCGCGAACACCCCGTTCTGCACGCCGAACCAGCCCGCGAGGCTGATCGCGACCAGCAGGCCGACCAGCGCGGAACCCTTCCGGCCGAACCCGGCCCAGCGGGCCAGCACCGAGGTGGACAGCCCCTCGCGCACCCCGGCGATGCCGAGCAGCACGGTGATGACCTCCAGCAGCACCGACCCGATCGTGATGGCCAGCACCGCGTTCCAGAAGGTCATGCCGTAGCCGAGCAGCGCGCCGACGATGAACTGCTGGAACGAGGAAACCTGCCCGAACCGCTGCACCGCGACCGAGGGCCAGGACCGGCGGGCGGAGTCCGGGACGCGGGTCAGCGAATAGTCGTCGTGGCGCCCGCTCATCGGCCGGTCGCTTCCAGCGCGGCTTCGGCGACGACCAGGAAACCCTGGCCGGGTTCGGGCCGGAAGGAGAATTCGCGGGCGAAGAACTTTTCCAGAAACGGCACCCGCTGGTGGTAGACGAACATCGACCGCGGATTTCCGGTGATCAGCCCGGAACCGGCGAACAACGGGAGTTCGGCGAGGAAGTAGCGCACCGCGAGGCGCAGCGCCTCCTCGTCCGGCGCGTTTCCGGTCCGGCCCTGCAGCACCCAGGTGGAAGCGCCGTAGCAGGCGGAACGGAATGCGCGGTCGGTTTCGAAGCAGTTTTCCGCCGCGGCCAGCAGCCGCCGATAGGCGGGCAGTTCGCGCAGCCGGGCCATGCCGAGGATCCGGCTCTCCGGATCGGGCACGTCCAGCGCGCGCAGCGCGGCGGCGATCTTGTTGTGCACGTGGCAGGACTGCCGGTGCGCCTTCTGTTTCGCCCTGGCCGGCGGGTATCCGAGCGCTTCGAGCGTGTAGGCGGTGACCTCGTCCGGGACGAAGAAGCAGAACTCGGCGAAGTGGCCCGCGGTCCACGCGGCGAGCCGGATCAGCCGTTCCGCGGTGAAATAGCCGTTGAACGGGCTCACCCCGACACAGGCGTGCCGGACGTCCGGGTACAGCCGGGCGCAGCCGGAAGACAGCGGAGTCGCGTCGAACATGGAAATCCTCCACCTTTTCTCGTCCCGATTCCGCGTTTCCCCGGCGGGGCGGGACCGGTGCGCTCACTGTGCCGGGACGGAAGCGGGCCGGGTAATGCCTGCCGGTTATGCCGTCGCGGGACGGCGAAGTGGGTGAGTTCGGAAAGAGGATTTCCTACTTTGGTCGGGCGATCGCCACACTTTCGCCGGTGCACTCGCCCGCGAAAGCGTCATATCGTGGACTTTCGTGGAGTTGGAACTCAAGCATTTGCGCCACCTCCAGGCGATCGCGAAAGCGGGCAGTCTCAACCGCGCCGCCACCGAACTCGTGCTGCCGCAGCCCGCGCTCAGCCGCGAGCTGCGCCGGATCGAGGAACTGCTCGGCCGGCCGCTGTTCGAACGCGCCCGCGCCGGGGTGCGGCCCACGCCGTTCGGGCGGCTGATCCTCGACTACGCGGACGGGATCCTCGCGCGCGCCGCCCGGATCGGGCCCGCCCTCGCGCAGCAGTGCGCCCAGCGGGCCGGCGCGCTGCGGGTCGGCTGGTCGCAGACCGTGCTGTCCGGCCCGTTGCTCCGCGCGCTGGAGACGGCCGGGCTCGGCGACCGGGCGGAGATCCGGACCGCCGGGTCGACCGCCGAACTGCTCGTCTGGTTCGGGCGCGGCGAACTCGACCTCGCCGTGCTGTCCGAACAGTGCGAGGTGCCGCTCCCGGCGAACACCGGCCGGATCGACCTCGCCGAGGACCCGCTGCTGATGATGCTCCCGGACTGGCATCCGCTCGCTGCCCGGCACACCGTGGACCTGGCCGAGCTGGAACACGAGCGGTGGATCTCCTCGACCGGGCCGGACCGCTGCCGCGAGTTCCTGGCCCGGGTCTGCGGCCCGTACGGGTTCGCCCCGGTGATCGCGCACTACGTGCCGGTTTCCGGCCCGCGCGACGAGATCGTCCGCTACCAGGGCGACGTCACGCTCATCCAGGCCTCCCGTCCGCTCGCTCCGGGGGTGGTGCACCGGCCGGTCGCCGATCTGCGGATGCGGACCAGCCATTTCCTGCTCTACCGCGAGGACAGCCCGGTCGCCGCGCGCGCCGGTCTCCTGGCCGGCTTGGTCCTCGACGGCTTTCACGACGACCGCGGCGGCTACGACGGCCCGCGCGCGATTCCCGGGGAACTGCCGTGGCTGACCGCCCGGACCAGCTGATCCGCACCGGCCCGGACCTCGAGCTGCGGCAGCTGAAGCTGCTGGTCGCGATCGCCGAGGCGGGCAGCGTGCCGGCCGCCGCGGCCGCGCTCGGAACCACTCCGGCGAAGCTCGCGGCGCGGATCCGGCGGCTGGAACGGATGATCGGGGCGGCTCTGCTGGCCGCGGAACCGGCCGGGAAGCTGTTCACCGAGACCGGCGAACTCCTGCTCGAACACGCCGCGGTGGTGGTGCCGCAGTTCGACCGGATGCTGTCCGCCGCTCGCGCCGGCCTCGACCGGCCCGCCGCCCAGATCCGGATCGGCTCGGTGCCGACGCCCGTGCTGCCGCGGCTGATTCGCGAGGTGGGCCGCCGCAATCCCGGCGCCGAACTGGCGGTCCGGACCGGCGAATCGGCCGCGGAGCTGGCCGAAGCACTGCTTCGCGACGAACTGGACCTCGGCGTGCTGCGGCAGGACGCCGTGCGGGAACGCCCTGCTCTGGAATGGGTTTCGATCGCCACGGAACCGCTGGTGGTCGGGATTCCGCACCGGCATCCGCTCGGCGTTCCGGATTCGCTCACCCCGGCCGCGCTGTCCGGACAGCGCTGCGTTGCCCTGGACCAGCCTCGGACCCGCGCTTTGCTCGCGGCCTTCGCCGACGCGGGCGCCGATCCGCGGCTGTGCTACGCGGAAACCGAATGGGCGGCGTTGTGTCTTGGCTACGGTGCCGGGATTCTGTCGGTGACAGCTCTGCCGACGACCCCGATGCCGGACACCTCGTACCGGCCATTGCATTGTGCGGCAACGAATTCGACGCTGGTGCTGGCTTGGACTGGCGGGTCGCTCGCTGGTTGGGTCCCGCGCGTGCGGGCGGCGATGACGCGCGCGCATGCCGAGCACCTTCGCGCTCTGACAACTGCGTGAGGGCCGCTTCGGAAGAAACCCGAAGCGGCCTTCACGGAAACCCGTCAGCCGATGCGGTAGCTGTACGGCAGAGTCGCCAGCACCTCACCGGTTCCGACCTGCGGCAGGCCGGTCGCCCCGGTCGGCAGCGACGGCACGGTCACGATGTTCAAGTGCCCGGCCACCTGCTGCCCGCGGTCGCCCGACGGCGTGATCGTCACCAGGATGGTCGCGGTCTCGCCCGGCTTCACCAGTTGCGGCGTGCCGCCGGTGCCGTTCGGGTCCACCGACTGGCCGTACGGGTCGCCGGTCGACGACGTCACCGAGGAGTCGAAGCCCGCGGTCTGGATCGACGCCGTGTAGCTCGAATGCCCGGCCGGCGCGCCTTCCGGGCCGAACGGGCCGATCTCCTGCACGTCGGCGAACCAGACGCCCTTGGTGACGTACCCGGTCTTCTCGCCGATCGTCGCGACTGACACCGTGCTGCCGTTCTGCGCGGACTTCAGGTCGCCGAGCACGTCGATGCCCGCCGCCGAGCCCTGGATCTCCGCCTGCGCGGGCACGGTCGAGGACGTCGCGACGGTGAACTTGCTCGTCTCCGGCGGAATCGAGTACACCGGCGCGTTCGTGTTCAGCTCCGGCAGGTCGACCTCGGTCGAACCCTGGATCGGCTGCGGCTGCAGCGTTTGCCGGGCGTTGGTGCGCGCGTCGATGCCGATGGCGATCGGCTCGACGCCGGTGTTGCGCACCGTCACCGGCACGGTCACCGCCTTGCCCGCCGGGAGCGACGCCGACCGCGGCAGCGCGGGCGCGCTGGCCGAGACCTGGTCGAAGCCGACGGTTCCGGTGAACGGCTGGTCGATCTGCTTGCCCGTCACCGGGTTCTGCACCACGAGCACGAGGTGCCAGCGGCCCGGCAGCGGATTCGCGTCGACGAGCTGCAACCCGGTGCCCTGCTTCAGCGTGGTGGCCGAATCGAGGTAGGCGTTGCTGTTCACGTCGGCGAGCTCGCCGTTCGGGTCGACCAGGACGCCGTCGAGCAGCGTGCCCGGATCCTGCAGTTTCACCGCGACGTCGAGGTCCCGTTTGCCGCGCGGGACGTCGAATTCGTAGGAGAACGTCTGCGCGGGCGACACAGCACGGGCGTTGCCGCCGGTGATCGTGCCGCTGAACGCACCCGGCCCGTTCCTGGTCGGGATCAGCGCGCGCAGCACGGCCGACACGGAGGTCTGGTGGCCGTCGGAGCTGCCGAAGGTGATCGAATAGTCCGCGTCGCCGCCGCTGCCCGGAGTCTGCAGCGCGACGTGCACCGGCTTCGTCTGGCCCGGCTTGAGTTCCAGGATCTGCGGCGACACCTGGCCGTACGGGACGGCTCGCTGCGCGGTGGTCGCCAGCTGGACGTCACCGGTGTAGCCGGCCGGTCCGGACGCCGAGTACAGCACCGCGGTCCAGGTGCCCGCGGCCGGGCGCGTGACGTCCACGTTGGCGTAGTTGGCCGTCGCGGCCCCGCCCTGCGGACGGCTGTTGGCGACGAAGGTGCCGTCCGGCGCGAGCAGCGTCAGCCGCACCACCGGGGTGACACTCTGGCCGTTGACCGTCTTCGGGCTGCCCTGCCAGGCCATCCGCGCCAGCAGCCGCTGCGCGCCGTTCGGCACGGAGAACGTGACCTTCTGGTATGCCCAGTTCGTGCCGTTGAAGTACGGGAACGTCGGCAGCTTGGTCGAATCGAACGCGGTGGTCTGCGTCTGCGTGCCCATCGGGACGAACGTCCGCGTGCCGGTGCTGACCGTCAGCGGCTTGGTGCCCGAGTTGGTGACGTTCACCGACGCCTGCTGCGTGCTGCCCGGCGCGCCTTCCAGCGTCAGCTGGTCGGCCGACAGCGTGATGTTCGAGGAAACCCCCGCTGGCACCCCAGTCGAACCCGGAGCGGTGAGCGCCGCTTCGACCGCCGCGCGCGCGTCGAGAAGGCCAGCGCCCTGCTCGTCGGCCGGGAGGTTGAGGTCGCGCGCGGTGCTGGTGATGATCTGCTTCACCTGCGCGGGCGACGGCGACGCACCGTGATGCGCATTGCGGTAACTCTGGATCACCAGCGCAGCGACACCCGCGGTCAGCGGGGCGGATTCGCTGGTGCCGCCGAAGGATTCGAGGTCGGTCGGCTTCGGGACGGTGTTGAAGTTGCGGCATTCCGAGTACGCCGGGGAGCAGTCGGCCCAGTTGCCCTCGCCGGGCGCGACGAGGTCGATGGTGCGGCCGTTCTGCGTGATGCCGGACGAGGACAGCGCGGAGATGTTGTCGCTCACCCACTTCCCGTTGGAGAAGCCGAAAGCCGCGTAACCGGTCTGCGCGTACAGCCGGTTGTCGGTCGTCGCGCCGGTGGAGATCACCAGCGGGTCGGTGGCCGGGCTGCCGATCGTGGACGTGGTGCCCGCGTCGCCGCTGGACGCGGTGACCGTGACGCCCGCGGCCACGGCCTGGTCGTTGAAGACCTGGAACAGGTTACGGGAGCTGGAATCCGGGTACTGGTTGAGGCCGAGCGACTCGTTGAGCACGTCGACGTGGTCGACCGTCACCGCGTAGTCGATCGCCTGCAGCACCGCGGAGTTCGTGGCGGTCTTGCCGAAGACGTTCAGGCCGACCAGGCTCGCGCCCGGCGCGACGCCCTTGACGACGATGTTGCAGCCCGCCGGGAGCGGATGCTTTTCGTTCACGAACTTCGACAGGTCGTGCACCACCACGCCCTGCGCGGCGATCGAGGAAGCGTCGCCGAACGCCTCGGCCCCGGCGTCGGTCGTGTTCGGGCCGTCGCCGGAGAAGTCCTGGTAGTCGGAGAACACATGGCTGCCGTCCGGACGGATGAAGTCCGCGTAGTTCGGGTCCATGTTGTCGGCGAGGAACGCGACCTTGACCCCGGCGCCGTCGGCCAGATCGGACGCGCTCTTGCCGCCGGTGGTGCTGTACGCGCGGATCGAGGTCAGTGCTTCGGGCTCCAGCAACGGTTTCGCCGGATCGGCCGGGCAGGTCGCGTTCGGCACGCCCGGCGCGGCCGGCCCGCCTGCCTTGGGCGCGGCGGCCGGTGCGCCCGGTTTGGCGTCCGTCAGCGTCACCTTGCTGTCCGGCAGCACCTGCGCGACCGCCGGATCGTGCGCGAGCTGCGCGGCCTGCGCGGGCGTGACGGTGGCGGAAAACGCGTTGCCCAGCGCGAAATGCTTGACCTTCGCCGGTGCCGCGCCGGAGAGCTTGGCGAGCACCGAATCCTGTTCTTGGGTGGCTTTGGCGCGGCGGGTGTCCGAGGCCGCCTTGGTGGGCGGCGCGCTCGGCAGCTGGTCGGAAAGGACGACGATCACCGATTGCGGCGCGGAGTCGGCCGCGGCTGGTACGGCAGCCCGCGCCGGCTGGGTCGCCCCGGCCAGCACCAGGCTGCCGGTCGCAGCCATGACCAGGGCGCGAACGGATCGCGAGGAACGCCCCATGTGCGGTTCCCACTTCCTGCTAGAAGGGTTCGTGAGTTGCCGGCCCCGACGAAATCGGGCGCATTCGTGCCGCGCTCGATTTCCCGGCAACAGAACTCTTTCCGGTTCCTTCCCGATCCACAAGCGACAATAGTGGGAAACAAATCCGGCAAACGGGACCGAATTTCCGCGCGGCCGCGCATTCGGTCCCGTTTGCCGGAATCGCGTTCAGTCCTGGGGCAGGTGCCGGCGCGAGTGCCGGGTCACCACAAGGGTTCCCGCGACGGCGACCAGCGCGACGCAGGCGAGCAGCACCGGGTAGCCCGCTACTCCGTTCAGGGCCGCTAAAAGTGACGGCAAGAGGAATCCGACGTAGGCCAGCGCGTAGTACACGCCGGTCAGTTCCGCGATTTCGCCCGGCCGGGCGAGCCGTTGCAATTCGAGCAGTCCGGACACGACGACGATGCCGTAAGCGGTGCCCAGCACGACTGCCGCGCCGAGCGCGAGCCACGGCGATTCCCGCGCCGCCGCGAAGACGCTCAGGACGAGGCCGGCGCAGAGCACCACCATCCCGGTGAGCACGGCCCGGGCGCTGGTCGCGCGGTCGACGCGCTTGGCGATCGGCTGGATGCCGACGCCCGCGCCGATCGCGCAGACGGTGAGCAAGGTGGAGTAGGCCAGCGCCCATGACCCGGTCCGGTGCTCGACGAGCTGCGGCAGGATCGCGTACGCCACGCCGCAGGAACCGAAAATCCACGGTGCGGCAGGCAGGATCACCCGGCGGAAGCGCGGATGCCGGGCGGTGGCGGGCAACGCGGCGCGGACCGAATCGGTCCGGACGGCGAGTGTTTCCGGACTGCGCGCGACCGCGGCCAGCGAGACCAGCGCGAGTCCGATGTGGACCAGATAGGGCAGGACCATCGGCCACGGACCCCACTGCGCGAGCGCTCCGGCGATGCCCGGGCCGATGCCGAGGCCGAGCGTGAGGCACAACGCCGCGCGCCGGGTGCCCAGATCGGCCGCGCGGTACGGGTCGGCGTCGGTGAGTTCCTTGATCCAGGTGGAACCCACGGCCATCGCGACCGCCACCGCGATGCCGGAGAGGAACCGGCCGGCGGCGATCCACGCGACGCCGAGCGGGCCGAGCGCCAGCAGGACGCTCGCCAGCAGCGACAACGCGGTGCCCGCGAACATCACCGGGCGGCGACCGTGCCGATTGGACAGTCCGCCGGAGAGCAGCAGTCCCGGCACGAGACCGACGACGTACGCGCCGAGCAGGGCGTCGACGGTGAACGCGGAGTAGCCCGCGGCGTGGTACATCACGAGCAGCGGGGTGAACTGGTTGCCGCCCCAGCCGCAGGCGAACACCGCCGCGGCGGCCGGGAACCAAGCCGGGCGGGCGGTCGTTCCGGGCGTTCCGGGAACGCGGTCAGTGCGGTGAGTGGTAGCAGTCATCGACGGTGCACCGAATCCAGGTGGGCTCGCAGGGCCGGAGCGAAAGTGTCGGCTTTCGTCTCGGCGTCCGCGATGATGTGCAGAAGCTCTTCGTGCTCGCCGACGACCTGCGGGAGGCGAGCCGGGATCGGCGCGAGCGCGTGGACGTTCATCCGGCGCTGGCGGTCGGCGAGGGTGGTGTAGAAGCTGAGCAGCAGCGCGTTGCCGCCCGCCTCGACGATCGTGCGGTGAAACAGCGCGTCGGCCTCCGCGAACGCAGGCACGTCGCCCGCTTCCGCATGCCGCCGCTGAATGTCCAGCACCTCGCGCAGCTGCTCCAGCGCGGCGGGGATCAACTCCGGACGCCGCCCCAGCCGCTGTACCGCGGCGCTCTCGACGGCCTCGCGGGCCTCGAGCACATCCTCGGCCTCGCCCGGGGTGATCGGCACGACGATCGCGCCGCGCTTCGGGATCAGGTTCAGCAGCCCCTCGACCTGCAGCCGCAGGAACGCCTCGCGCACCGGAGTCCGGCTCACCCCGAGGCGCTCGGCGATCTCGCCCTCGCTGAACAGGTGCCCGCCGGGCAGTTCGCCGGTGAGCACCAGTTCCTTGGTGAGCTCGTAGGCGCGATCGGCAGCGGGTTTCAACGCGTTCACGCTGAGACGCTAACATGCATCCCAGCTTGTATCTAAGCTGTTGTGACCTGCGGCTCAGCCGGTTTTGTCGGTGTCGCGTGGGATGCTCGTGCGGTGCTGCTCCTCGATGCCCGGCCGACCGTGCCCCAAGCCGTTGCCGCCCTCCGCGCCGCCCTGACCGGCGGCCTCGACCCCGACCAGGACCCACCGCGGTCCGTCGTGCCCGTGCCCGCCGGGCAGCTCCTGCTCATGCCCGCGTTCTGGGACCGCTACGCCGGGGTCAAGGTCGCGTCCGTGGCCCCGGACAACCCCGCGCAGGGCCTGCCTCGAATCCAGGGCCACTACCTGTTGCTGGACGGCCCGACGCTCACCCCCATGGCCCTCCTGGACGGCGTCGCCCTCACGTCGGTGCGCACCGCGGCGGTCTCCGCGGTGGCGGCGGACCTGCTAGCGGTGCCGGACGCGGAACGCCTGGTGGTGTTCGGGACCGGCCCGCAAGCAGAGAGCCACATCGAAGCCCTCCGCGCGGTGCGGCCAGTGCGGGATGTGGTAGTAGTCGGCCGAAATCCGGAGCGTACGCAAGCCTTCGCCGCGCAGTACCCATTCGCCCGGCCAGGCACGGCCGACGACGTGTCGTCCGCCGATCTGATCGCCTGCTGCACGTCGTCGCGCACGCCAGTGTTCGATGGCGCGAAGGTCCCCGAGCACGCCACCGTCGTCGCCGTAGGCTCGCACGAACGCGATGCGCGGGAAGTAGATGATGTCCTCATTGGACGGTCCACTGTGGTGGTCGAAGGCATCGCCGCGGCTACCCGCGAGTCCGGAGAGGTAGTGCAGGCAATGGAATCCGGTGCGCTTGCCTCGGAGGACCTGGTTTCACTTGCGGCATTGGCGCAGGGTTTCGCGGTGCCGTCGGGTCCGCGGCTGTTCAAGAGCGTCGGGATGGCTTGGGAAGACCTGGTAGTCGCTGCGGCCGTCTACGAAGCTTCCCTGTGATGTCACGGTGAGACGCGACTGCCCACCCGGAGGCGGTCAGTGCGTAGCCCGAGCGCACCGCCCGCGGCGGGTCCGCTCGGGTGACCGGTTTGCTGGGGCGAGCGCGTCGGTGAGGAGCCTGAACTCGGTGAGCGCCGTGGTGGCTCCGCCGGGGAGGCAGCGCGAGTTCGGCAGTCCGGTTGGTTGGGGAGCCGCGCGGGGGTCGGCGGTTTCGGCGTCGTTGAGGTGGTTGGATTCGGTGTGCGGTGCGTGGGTCGGCCGGGAAGGTGGACAGCGAGTTCGGCAACCCGGTCGGCTGGGGACTTCGCGGTGGTCGCCGGATTCCGCATCGTCGAGCTGACTGACTGGTCCGTGCGGTCCACTTCGGACAGTCCAGGCGCGGCGAGATCCGTGGTGCCGCAGTTCGAGGACCACCGGCAGCTCCGGCGTCGGCTGGAGGCTCGAGGTCGCGGTGTCCTGCGGGCCGTCGCAGGCGATCGACCATTCGACGCCCGGCGAACGCGGCACGAACGGCTCCGGGGCGGCTAGCCTGGGTGCCCTCGACGGCGAGGGGAGACCGGGATGTCCGAGGAACCGACCACCGCGGCGGAACTGTTCGACGCGATCGGCGCCAAGTACGAGGAAGCGTTCGGCCACCGGCCGGTCGTGGAAGCGGCGGTACGGGAGCTGATCGACGTGCTGCCGCCGTCCGCGCGGGTGCTCGACGTCGGCAGCGGAACCGGCCGCCCCGCCGCCGCGGAGCTGGCGGCCGCGGGGCATCGGGTGACCGGCATCGACGTGTCGGCGGAGATGGTGCGGATCGCCCGCGAACAGGTGCCCGGAGCCGAGTTCGTGCAGGCTGACGTGCGGGAATGGCAGACCGCGCCGGGCACGTGGGACGCGGTGTGCGCGTTCTTCTCGTTCGTGCAGCTGTCGAGGACGGAGACGGAGCAGGTCCTCGGCCGCATCGCCGGCTGGCTGGCGCCGGGAGGAAGGTTCGCGCTGGTGACCGTACCCGGCGACATCGAGGACGTGCCGATCGAATTCCTCGGCCACTCGATCCGGGTGACAAGCTTCCCAGCGGACGCACTGACCGACCGGGTGCGAGCGGCAGGCCTGGAGGTGACCGGGACCCGCATGGAGCGCTTCGAACCGGGCAAACCGGGCGCGGAACCGGAGGAGCACCTGCTGATCTCCGCCCGCAAACCCGGCTGAAACGCATTCGTGTTCCGGTCCGCCGGGAAAACGGGGCGGCATTTTCGCGCTGACCGGATGAACACGCCGGAAACTGCGCGGAAAATACCGCCCCGCCCCGCTGGACGCGACCGGGTTTTAGTCTGCCGAATGAATATCGCAGCGGCCGGGCAGCCGCCGGATCGGCACGTGTCGCACTGTGCGCGTCCCGGCCAATTCCGCCGACTGCACCCGCGGCCCGGCTGTCGCGGCCGATGCCTGCCCTGACTGCGGTGCTCGACGTGTGTCCGCAACCCGCCTGTCGCGGCCGATGCTCGCACTGACTGCGGTGCTCGACCTGCGTCCGCGGCTCGCTGTCGCAGCTGATGCCTGCCCTGACCGCGGCGCTCAACCTGCTTCCGAGGCTCGGCTGTTGCGGCCGATGCCTGCCCTGACCGCGGTGTTCGACCTGCGTCCGGAACTCGCCTGTCGCGGCCGATGCCTGGGACCGCGAGGCTTGCCTGTCGCGGGCCGATGTCCGGACTGAGCGTGGCGCTCGGCCCTGCGTCCGCAGCTAGGTTGTCGCGGCCGATCCGCTTTGGCCGCGGCGCTCGACCTGCTTCTCTCGACGGACTGGGCTGGCTGCCCGCCGCGGCCGGGTTTCGCAGGTCGCCGCCGCGGGCGGTTCGCGCGCCTTCCCGGGGTGCGCGAACCGCGAGCGCTCAGGCGGGGATCGCCTTCGCTGCTACTGGTTGCCCCACTGCTGCTCGCCCTGCTGACCGCCCTGGTCGTAACCGCCCTGCTGCTCGTAACCGCCTTGCTCGCCGCCCTGGTCGAAACCCTGCTGCTGGCCGCCCTGCTGGAAGCCGCCCTGCTCGCCCTGGCCGAAACCGCCCTGGCCGCCTTGGTCGAAACCGCCTTGGCCGCCCTGGCCGAAGCCGCCCTGCTGACCGCCCTGGCCGCCCTGCTGGAAGCCGCCTTGGTCGCCTTGGCCGAAGCCGCCCTGCTGGCCGCCTTGGTCAAAGCCGCCCTGACCGCCCTGGTCTCCCTGGCCGAAACCACCCTGCGGCTGTCCGCCCTGTTCCTGGCCGCCTTGCTGGCCGCCGCCGAAGTTCTCCTTCAGCTTGTCCGCGCCCTGGCGGATCTGGTCGCCGTGCTTGCCGCCGGTTTTCTCGTCGGCGAATTCGGCGGCCTTGTCGATGCCCTGGCCGACTTTGTCCGGGTTGTTGCCCGCGAATTCCTGGATCTTGTCCTTCGCCTGGTCGAAAAAGCTCATCGAAATCCTCCTTGATCTATTCGTGACACATGGATACCAGCCGGGTACCCGGCCGACCGGACGGCGAGACGCCAGTCCCCGGTTCGGGTGAGGCGCGGCGCCGGTTCTGCCCGGGTCGGGCCACGGGTGGGTTACCCCACACGCCCGGACGCGGACCCGACCGGCCGGTAGGGTCGCCGCGGCAGGGCGCCGTAGCCGAGGAGGACGCGTGGCGGGACCGTTGAGCGGGCTGAAAGTCGTCGAGCTGGCCGGGATCGGGCCGGGTCCGCACGCGTGCATGGTGCTCGCCGACCTGGGCGCGGACGTCGTCCGCGTGGAACGGCCCTCCGGATCGCTCGACCTCTCCGGCGGCAAGCCGGACCCGCTGCTGCGCGGCCGCCGCTCGGTCGCGGCCGACCTCAAGACCCCGGAAGGCCGCGAACTCGTCCTGCGCCTCGCGGCGAAGGCGGACGTGCTGATCGAAGGCCTGCGCCCGGGCGTCACCGAACGGCTCGGCGTCGGCCCGGACGACTGTTTCGCGTGCAACCCCCGGCTGGTCTACGGCCGGATGACCGGCTGGGGCCAGGACGGCCCGCTCGCCCAGCGCGCCGGGCACGACATCAACTACCTCGGCCTCACCGGCGTGCTGCACGCGATCGGCCGCGCGGGCGAACGCCCGGTCCCGCCGCTCAACCTGGTCGGCGACTTCGGCGGCGGCTCGATGTTCCTGATCGCGGGCGTGCTCGCGGCGCTGTGGGAGTGCGCCCGGACCGGACGGGGCCAGGTCGTGGACGCGGCGATGGTCGACGGCGCGAACGTGCTGTCCCAGATGATGTGGTCCTTGCGCGGCCTCGGCTCGTGGTCCGACGAACGCGGCACCAACCTTTTGGACGGCGGCGCCCCGTTCTACGACACCTACGTCTGCGCGGACGGCCGCTACGTCGCCGTCGGCTCCCTGGAACCGCAGTTCTACGCCGCGCTCCTGGACGGCCTCGGCCTCGCCGCGGAAGACCTCCCGCCGCAACTCGACCGCGCCGGCTGGCCCACCCTCCGCGCCGCCTTCACCCGCGCGTTCCTGACCAAGACCCGCGACGAATGGACCGAAGTCTTCGACGGCACCGACGCGTGCGTCACCCCCGTCCTCGCCCCCGACGAGGCGCCCCGGCACCCGCACATCGCCGCCCGGTCCGGCCTGATCACCCTGGACGGAATCGTCCAGCCCGCCCCGGCGCCGCGGTTTTCGCGCAGCACGCCGGACGTGCCGTCCTCGCCGCCGGTCCCGGGCGCGGACACGGAAAAGGTCCTCGCCGACTGGGGCGCCTAACTTCCGCAGCACTGGCGGGACATGGCGGGGGACGGCGTCGGTTCCGGTCGGTCGGCGACCTGCCAGCCGCAGCGCCTTGGCTTCGCGACCGCATCAGCCGGACGCGGCGAACGACGGCCCAGGCCCGGTCGGTCGGCGACCTGCCAGCCGCAGCACTCGAATTCGCGACCGCACCAGCCGCCCGCGGAGAACAACGGCCCACGCCCAGCCAGCAAGCCCCAGAAACCACGGCCCACCAGCACAACCGCCCCGCCTAACCCCGCAACCGCACCGGCAGCTCCATATGCCCGTTGGTGATGAACGACGGCACCGGCTCCAGCTTCTCCTCGGCCACCGCCAGCGCCAGCCCCGGGAACCGTTCGAACAACGCCGGTAGCGCGAGTTCCGCCTCCATCCGGGCGAGCTGCGCCCCGAGGCAATAGTGCACGCCATGGCCGAACGCGAGCGCTGACTTGTCCTTCCGCGACAGGTCGAACTCGTCGGCGTCCGGGCCGTGGTGGTTCTCGTCGCGGCCGGCCGGGCCGAAGGACGGGAGGATCGGGTCGCCCGCCCGGATCGTCGTGCCCGCGACCTCGATGTCCTCCAGCGCGAACCGCAGCGGCAGGTGCGAAAGCGGGGCCTGCCAGCGCAACGTCTCGTCCACCACGTCGGTCCAGGTGCGCGTTCCGTCCAGCACCTGCCGCAGCTGCGCGGGGTGGGTCAGCAGCGCGGTCACGGCCTGGTCGAGCAGGTTGACCGTCGTCTCGTGGCCGGCGGTGATCACCAGGATCAGCGTGTCCACGAGTTCCTCTTCGCTGAGCCGGGAGCCGTCGGAGTCGCGGGCGGCGATGAGCGCGGTGGCGAGGTCGTCGCCGGGCTCGGCGCGTCGCCGGGAGACGAGGTCGGCGAGAATTCCGTACAGCATCTCGACGTTCGCGGTCGCTTCCTCCGCGGTCGCCGACGTCGCGAAGATCCCGGCCACCGCGGTGCGCAGGCCCGGCCGCGCTTGTTCGGGGACGCCGACCAGCCGGCAGATCACCTCGATCGGCAAGCGGTAGCAGTACTGTTCGCGCAGGTCGGTTTCCGCCGGTCCGGCGTCGAGCTCGGCGAGCAGGCGGTCGGTGATTTCGGCGACCACCGGGCGCAGCGCGGAGATCCGGCTGGGCGCGAAAGCCTTGGACACCAGCGAACGCAGCCGCCGGTGCTCCTCGCCGTAGGCGGTGAACATGTTCCGCACCGAAACCCAGATGTGCAGCGGCCAGTCGGAGGAGATCTCGCCGTCCCGGTAGGCGGGCCAGTGCCGCCGGGCGTCCTTCGACACCCGCGGGTCGGCAAGCAGGGCGCGCAGCAGCGGCAGGCTGGTGACCGACCAGGCGAGCACGCCGCCCGGCAGTTCGACCACGGTCAGCGGTCCGCGGGCGCGAAGCCGGGCGCCCTCGCCGTGCACGTCCGGCCCCGCCGGATCCAGCACGAAGGGCGTGACGGCGTGGTCCATGGGCGCTCCTCGCGGCCCGATGGTCCACAATGGACGGACGATGGGGGAGGTGTCCGTTGCGGCCGCCGGGTCCGCGACAAGCGTAGCGCGGCTAAGGATCGCGCTGCCGCGGTTGAGGGGTGGTCCGGACCAGGGGTTGACGTCAGCCGTCGGAGCGCTTGCGGTGCAGCGAAAACCGCTCGAAAACCGACAGCTCGCCGGTCGGCTTGTTCACGTTGTAGTAGGTCACGCGCAGGGTCGTCGTTCCGCCCGGACAGCGTCCGGGGTCGACGGTGAACGCGGCGAATCCGTAGGGGTGGTCGAGGTCGCGCACCGCGCTCCACACCGCTTTTTCGCGCACGTAAGCGGGTTTCCGCTTGCCCGTGACCGGATCCCGCTTGTCGGCGACGGCGGTCAGCACCTTTCCGGTGCCATCCTTGAAGAAGCTGCCGTTGGTGGTGCCGGAAACGCCGCCTCCGCCGAGAATCATGTGCACGGTGCCGTGCGTGGTGTCGATGTCGTCGGTCGCGTCGGACACCGGATTCGGCGTGAGCGTTTCGCTTTCCGCGACGACGCCGTGCACGGCGAGGGAGCGTTCGTAGTCGTGTTCGTGCCCGCAGAGCACCAGATCGACGCCGGAGCGGTCGAACAGCGGGCCGTACTTCTCGCGCAGGCCGAGGTCGGCGCCGTTCGCGTCGGACGTGCTGACCATGACCTGGTGCATCGCGACGACGATCCAGTCGACGTCGCGCGACGCCCGGGCCGCGGCCAGTTCTTTCTCCAGCCAGGCCAGCTGCCGTCCGCCGGAATAGCCGTTGACATATATGTCGCCGCCGTCCTGGAGGCAGTGGTCGTCGTTCTGCAGCACGAGCACCCGCACCGAGCCGACGGTGAAGCCGTACCAGAGGCCGGCGAGTTCCGGGTCGGTTTCGGTGGAGGGCAGCTGGAAGTACGCCTGGTAGGCGTCCATCCCGAGCGCGCCGTTCTTCTTCTCGATCTCGTGGTTGCCCGCGGCGGGCATCCACGGCCGGTACCGCGCCGAGCGGGTGTTGTTGGCGAAGAAGTTGTTCCAGGTGCGCACGCGGTCGACGTCGAGGTTGGCGTAGCAGAGGTCGCCGTTGAGCAGGTGGAACAGCGGCGCGACGGTCTCGATGCCGGTGACGATGTCCTTCGTGGCCGGGGTGGAGAAGAAGTCGAGCGCGGGCGCGCCCTTGAGATCCCAGGTGACCTGCGGCGCCGACTGGTCGCCGAAGCTGGTGAAGGTGAACGCGGAACGGCCGCTGGGCGCGGTGCGGAACGTACCCGCGTCGGGCGTCGCGCCGTCGTGCTGGGCGAGGTACAGGTACTCGGTGTTCGGGCAGAGCTGGTCGATCTGGGCGTGGTGCACCCAGACCGTGCGGTTGGAAGCGCCGTCGAGGTAGGTCCGCGTGACGGCGGGCGCGTACGAGCCGAAGCCGGCGTCGAGCGTGCCGTAAAGGACGCGGGGGCGGCGGACCGGACCGTCGGTGAGCCACGAAACCACCATTTGCCGGGCCGGGTCGCGGCCGAAGGTGAGATGCAAACCCTGCACTGGTGTCGCACCACCGCCCCGAGTTGGCATGAGCGGAGCGGCAGTTGCCATACCAGTGCCGAGCAGTGGTACGGCAGCGGTTGCGCCCATGAGACCTAATGCTCCTCGACGGCTGACGGCGTTGGACATGGCGGCGGCCTCCTCCGGCTCCCCAGGCGGATGCGAAGCTATGCGGGCGGCGCGGCCCGCCGATGAACGGCGGCTGTCCGGCATGTGAAGTGTCGTCCGGGTCCATTCCGGTTCGTTCCCTTTGCCGGGAAACGGTTTCCGTACTGTCCGAAGTGGACCGTCCAGGCTTCGCCGGATCGATTCAGAAGGGTTCTGCTAGCCTCCGGGGTGACGTGCGGCTCGCCGTGGTGCCGCGTTGCTGCCGGAGCGCTTCACGGAGCGTGCGCTGAGTGCTTCGGCTCGAACCTCCGAGGAGCGTTATGACAGGCATCGTCCGGGTCCGGGGCCGTGAGGTGCTCGACAGCCGGGGCAACCCGACGGTCGAGGTCGACGTGGTGCTGGCGGACGGGTCGGCGGGCCGGGCGGCGGTGCCGTCCGGGGCGTCCACCGGCACGCGCGAGGCCGTTGAGCTGCGGGACGGCGACGCGAAGCGGTTCCACGGCAAGGGCGTGCGCAAGGCGGTCGACGCGGTCAACGGCGAGATCGCCGACGCCGTGGTCGGCATGGAGGCCGAGGCGCAGGCCGACGTCGACCGCGCCCTGATCGCCCTCGACGGCACCGAGAACAAGGCGCGGCTGGGCGCGAACGCGACGCTCGGGGTCTCGCTGGCGGTGGCGAAGGCGGCCGCCGCGGCGAACACGCTGCCGCTGTACCGCTACGTCGGCGGGGTGTACGCGCACCTGCTGCCGATGCCGATGATGAACATCATCAACGGCGGCGCGCACGCGGACAACCCGATCGACTTCCAGGAGTTCATGATCGGCCCGGTCGGCGCGGAGACGTTCGCCGACGCCGTGCGGATGGGCTCGGAGGTGTTCCACACGCTGCGGAAATCGCTGCACGACGCGGGACACAACACGAATGTCGGCGACGAGGGCGGGTTCGCGCCGCAGCTGGGGTCGGCCGACGAGGCGCTCGAGTTCGTGGTCCGCGCGATCGAGCAGACCGGGTACGAGCCGGGCAAGGACATCGCGCTGCTGCTGGACCCGGCGGCGTCGGAGTTCTACCGCGACGGCGTCTACGACTACACCGGCGAGGGCCGCAAGCGCAGCGTCGAGGAGCACGTCGCGTACCTGACCGAGCTGACCGAGCGCTTCCCGATCGTCTCGATCGAGGACGGTCTCGCCCAGGACGACTACGCCGGCTGGAAGCAGCTGACCGACGGCATCGGCGACCGCGTGCAGCTCGTCGGCGACGACCTGTTCTGCACGAACGTCGAGATCCTGCGAGACGGCATCAAGCGCGGCATCGCCAACTCGATCCTCATCAAGGTCAACCAGATCGGCACCCTGACCGAGACGCTGTCCGCCGTCGACACCGCGCACAAGGCGGGTTACTCGGCGGTCATGTCGCACCGTTCGGGCGAAACCGAGGACACGACGATCGCCGACCTCGCGGTGGCGACCGGCTGCGGCCAGATCAAGACGGGTTCGCTGTCGCGGTCCGACCGCACGGCGAAGTACAACCAGCTGATCCGCATCGAGGAGGAGCTGGGCACCGAGGCTCGCTACGCGGGCTGGGACACCCTGCGCTGAGCTTGGCTTCAGGGGCGGCCCGGGCTTTCCGCCCGGGCCGCCTTTGTCTATTTTTTCACCCTCAGGAACATCGCCACGGCGCTGAACGCCGCGCTTACCCAGAACGCCGCCCGCGCATGCGCCGAGTCCACGACGACGGCACCCGCCACCGCGGGCCCGATCACCGCGCCGAGATTGAACGCAGTGGTCGCGATCGCCCCGGCCACCCGCGGCGCGTCAGTGCTGGCGGTGGTGACGATCGCGGCGATCAACGCGGACCCGACGCCGAACGCCGTCGCGCCGGTCAGCAAGGCGGCGGTCAGGAGCCCCGGAAGACTCTGCGCCGCGAAGAACGCCGCCACCCACACGATGGTCAGCACGGCGATGCCCGCTTTGAGGACCTTCGGACCTGCCTTGCCCGCGATCGTGACGCCGACGAACGAGCCCACGCCGAACACCGCCAGCACAACCGGCACCCAGCCGGTCGATGTGGACATCGTGCCGAGGTAGGTGAACGCGGCGAACGTCCCGGCGTTGACGAGAACACCCTTGAGCACGGTGGCCGCGACGCTCGGCCGAGCCAGGACCCGCCACTCGCGATACACCGGACTGGTCGCCGGCGGATTGTCGAACGAGGACGTGGTCAATGCGGCCGCGGCGGCCGCGGTGACCGCCGCGATGGCCCAGAACGCAGCTTGCCACCCGGCGTACTGCCCGAGCACGGTACCGGCCGGAACGCCGACGATGCACGCGAGTGTGACCCCGGAAAGCAACACGGACGTCGCCCGCCCGACCGCACCCGCCGGGACGAGCGAAGGCAACGACGCGAGAGCCACCGCGAGAAACCCGGCATTGGCGAACGCAGCGACGGCGCGGGTGGCGAGCAGGAGGGGGAAACTGGCGGTGAGGGCGGCGATGACGTGCGCTCCGCTGAACAGCCCGAGGAAGGAGAGAAGCGCCAGCTTGCGCGGCAATTTGCTGCCGAGCATGGCGAGCATGGGCGCCCCGACGACCATTCCGGCCGCGAAGAGGGACGTCAGCAGCCCCGCGGTGCCAAGGGAAACGCCGGTGCTGGTGGCGATCTGGGGGAGGAGCCCGGAGAGGACGAACTCGGACGTGCCTTGGGCGAAGACTGCGGTGGCGAGGAGGAAGATTATGGGAGGCAAGGGGTTTCGCTCCGAGGTTGGTGGCGTTGGGGACGCCTGGGGATGAGGACGGTTTGGGTGCGGAGTGGGGCTTTGGCCTGCGGGCAGAGCAGCTGTGAGTTCGCTTGACCGCCTGGCTGTCGTGGCCGGGCAGGGCTTTGCTGCGGCGCGGTTGCCGCGCGCGGCCTTTGTCCGACGCTGCGATGCCAAGCACGCTTTGCCAGGGGTGCTCGGGTGGCAGCAGGCTTTGCCGTGACGTGGTCCGGGTGGATAGCCGTGTTGCTCCGCTGTGGTGGGCGGGGTTTGCCAGCAGCGCGGGCATGCCTTGCCGTGACGCGGCTGTGGCGGGAGAGCTGTGTTGCTGGCTCCGCTGTGGTGGGCGGGGTTGCCAGCAGCGCGGGCACGCCTTGCCGTGACGCGGCCGTGGCGGAGAGCTGTGTTGCTGGCTCCGCTGTGGTGGGCGGGGTTTGCCAGCAGCGCGGGCACGCCTTGCCGTGACGCGGCTGTGGCGGAGAGCTGTGTTGCTGGCTCCGCTGTGGTGGGCGGGCTTTGCCAGCAGCACGGGCACGCCTTGCTGGATGCAGCCGGGTCCGGAGAACCGTGCTGCTAGCTCCGCCGCAGTGCGCAGGCTTTGCCGCTGACTGCCGTTGCCATACGCGGACCTTGTCCGTGACATGCCTGGGCAGCATTAACCCCAGCGGCACCACGATGCGAGCGTGCTTTGCCAGCGACCCTGATGCGCGCAGGCCTCGCCCGGGCGCGTCTGCAACCAGCGGACTCTGCCTGGGGCGTCAGACTTCACCATGACGTGGCCGCCGCGCGCCGGGTTGGCGTTTGGCTGGCTTGACCTCGCCGCCGCGGCCCTTGTGCTGCGGCCGGTCGGTTTGTGCCTGCCTGTGCTGGTGACTGCCATGCGTGTTTGCACCGGTCACCAGCACCAACCTGCCCACGGCACAGCTCGACCGCGCGTGGTGGTGGTGAAGCTTTCGCCGGTCAGCCCGGCCCGGGAGTAATCCCGGCACCCGTCACTCCGCCGCCCACCTTGCGGATGGGCGGCTACCGTCTGTTGGCCTCCGGCGACGTCATGCCTCGGACTTTACCCTGTCGTGCTCACGGAGTCGCGTGCGTATTGCTGTTCCGCCGTCGTGGCAGGAAAACCCGGCCGGGGCGTGCGGCATGTCGATGCGGTCGCTGGTGTTCGAGGCATGGCGGTTCGTCTCGCGCGGATCCGGGGTGGGCCGGGTTCGCGGTTGGCCGCACGCTGCTTATCCGGGTGGTGTGGTGGCGGTGGGTTGTTGAGTCCGGTTTTGTCGGGGGACGGCGGCGCGGGTTTGTGGTAGCTCGTCTCGCGTGGGCGCGGCGGGGGCTAGGTTCGCGGTTGGCCGCGGAGCGCCTGTCGGGCGGTGTGGCGATCGCGGGTCGTTGAGTCCGGTATGGCCTTGTGGGCACGGTGGCGCGGCTGCACATGTTCGGTGCGTGTGGCAGCTCGCCTAGCAGGGGTGCGATGGGGCGGAGGGTGGTGCTTGCGGGTCCGCGGGCTTAGCCGACTCCTGCGTGGGCTGCGATGTCGTCGGCGAAGGACGTCACCCTGGTGTACATCCCGGGCTTGCCTGGCTTCCCGCATCCGTCGCCGTAGGACACGATGCCCACTATCGTGTCTCCTACTACGAGCGGGCCTCCTGAATCTCCTTTGCAGGCGTCGACACCGCCGTTCGGGTAGCCGGCGCACAGCATGCTCGCCGCGGAGTATTCCGGGTAGGCGGTGTGGCAGGTGGCGTCGTCGGCCAGCGGCACCGTGGCTTGGCGGAGGTAGTCCGATCGGTCGCCGCCGTCGGCGGTGCGGCCCCAGCCCAGGACGGTGGCGTTGGTTCCGGCGGGGTAGCGGCTCGGGTCGCGGGCCAGGTCGGCGGGGCGGTAGGGGAGCGAGCCTCGGACGGTGAGGACGGCGATGTCCGAACCTTGTTGCGGCGTGCGGAAATCCGGGTGTTGCCAGACGTCCGCCACTGCGCGGACGATGCCGTCCTGGCTGCGTTTGTCCTCCCGTCCGGCTACGACGCTGAGTTCGCTGGCCGGAACAGTGGCGGCGCAATGCGCGGCGGTCGCGACCGCGGTACGGCTGACGATGACGCCTCCGCAGAACTGGGTTCCGTGACTGTCCACTAAGTACACTGCGTACGGATATCGGGCCAGGGAAGCTTTTTCTCCCCCGATGATGACCGGGGCGGCACTGGCGGCGGATGCGGTCAGGCTGATGACGGACAGGACGACGGCGACGATGAATGCGACTCGGCGTGGCATGGCGGACCCCCTCGGCTGCGGCAGCGCACGAAGACCACTTTAACCGGCGGTTGAGCGGAAAACCGTCGCTGAACCGGGTGGAAACCGGGACAGTCCGGGCCCGTGCTCCTGCGGCGGCTGGGGCGAATGGGTTTCGAAACCTGGCTCGGGCAAAGGGATTCCGGGCGGATTCGCGGGTGGGGATCACGCGGATGGAGTAGCGACGGGGTCAGAACGCGGGATCCGGGGGCGAGACTCGTTGGCGGCTGGATCGCCATTGAGGAAGCGTTCAGCGGCCACGGCTTCCGAACGGAACCGGGCAGCTTCTTAGGAAGGAGAGCCGGCGGTGAGGCCTTGGGCTACACGGCCAACTACCGAGAAAATCGGCGGGGCGGCGGGTGGGGGTCGCTGGTGAGGCATCGGACCCGCTGGCAACTTCCGAGAAATTCGACGCAGTGGCGTGCGGGGTCCGCCGGTGAGACCTCGGGCTCCATCGGCAACCTCCGAGGGATTCGGCGGTCGCCGGTGAGGTCTTGTGCCCCGCCGGGTACCTCCGAGGGATTCGGCGGTCGCCGGTGAGGTCTTGGGCCCCGCCGGGCACCTCCGAGGAATTGGGCGCGGCGGTGGCTGAGGGGCTGCCGGGGAGACCTCGGTCCTCGCTGGAAACTCCCGAGAGGTTCGGCGCAGCGGGGGAGTGCGGGGTCGCCGGTGAGGCCTCGGGCCCGCCGGGAACCCCGGAGAAATTCTGCGGGGCGGCGGGCGAGGGGTTGTCGGTGAGGACTCGGGCCGGACGGGAACCTCCGAGAGATTCGCCGGAGCGGCAGGTGAAGGACTGCCGGTGAGGCCTCACGCCCCATCGGCAACCCCCGAGAAATTCACCGGAACGCCGAGCGACGGGGCCGCCCCAAACCCCAAGCCCCGCACCGGCAACCCCGCACACGGTCAGCAGAGCGGCGCCACCGGTCCGTCCGAGCCGGTCTTCACGTACGTGTCCGAGATGTAGTGTCCGGGCCCGATCCGGTCCCAGATCTTGCTCGTCCCGAATTTTCCGGTCACACTGTCTCCGTTGACGTAGCATTCGATGTTCACCTTGGCGTAGTTCGCCGCCAGGCCCTTCACCGGCGAGGACGTGTGCGCGCCCGACCGGACGTTCACCGGGTCGCCTGCCGTCTGGACCAGGCCGGTCGCCGCGGCGGAGCCTGTCCACAGGTAGGTGACCTTCACGTTTCCGTTGTCGCTCAAGCCGACGCCGGAGCTGAAGGTGCCGTCCGCCAGGTCGATGCCCGCCGGGTTGCCCACTTTGTACCCGAGGTCGTCGCGGCCTCCGTTGTAGCCGTTGTGGTAGGCGGCGTAGGCCTCCGGCTGGCCTTGGGGCAGGTCCTTGTACTCCGCGCGCACCGAGGGCGGGTTCCAGTAGTCGTCCTTGGTGTTCCACGGGCCGACGTCCCAGACTGGCGCGTATTCGCAGCGGCTGTTGTCCGTCTTGCACACTCGAACGGTGTAGTTGCCGGTTCCCTTGGGCGACAAGGCTTTCCCGGACGGCAGCGCGACGAAGTGGTCGTTGCTCGCGATGACGTGGCCGTTCGCGGTGGTGTGGCCGGTGAGGCCTTCGCGGGTGGCGTAGATGGTGTAGGTGAGCGGGGCGGCCGCGACGAGGGTGTTCGCCTGCGGGGCAAGGGAAGCGGTCAGTGCGACGTCGCGCACGGCGGGGCGGGCGGCGGTCGTGCTGGACAGCGTGATCCTGGTCTGCACGACGCTCACCGCGCGCGGGAGCGCGGTGCCGGCGGGGGTCCATTCCGTCCAGTCGTCGGCGCCGGAGCGGCCGCGGACGTCGACTTCCACCGACGTTCCCTGCGGCGCGTCGGCGGAGATGTCGGCGGCTACCCGGTTCGCCGGCGCGGACAGGCGGCGTTCGGCGGAAACCAGGTAGCCCTCGGCGCCCGCGGCCCGGTCGGCGGGTCTCCACGCGGAGTCTCGCAGCGTGAGCGTGCCGCTGGCCGCGGCGACGTTGACGTCGTCACTGTCCACTGAGGACAGATCGGCTCGCCAGGCGGCGGAGGTTTCGGCAGCGCTCACGGGGGTCGCGACTGCGGTGACCGCCCCCGCGGCGAGCAGTGCGGCGACCGTGCGCCGGACCGGTGCGTTTCCGACCACGACGGATCTCCCTTCACTCGTCCGAATCGAACTGCCGGAGTGTCGGAGGGATCCGTACACGATCCATACAACGATCTCGCCCGGCCGTGTACCGGAGGCGGGAGGTTGACAGCGGAGAGTGAAGCGATATAGCTTTGATAGCAAAGTTAATTTAGAAGCAAAGGAAGTTCGGGATGACCATCCTGGTGACGGGGGCGCGCGGGAATGTCGGGAGCGAGGTCGTCCGGGTGCTCCGCGAGGGCGGGCACGAGGTGCGGGGGTCGGCGCGGGACGCGGCCGCGCTGGACCTGCCGGACGCGGTGTCGCTGGACCTCGCGGCGAAGAGTGGGTTCGAGGACGCGCTGCGCGGCGTGGACGCGATTTTCCTGTATCCGACGCGGCCGAACGGCGCGGCGGATTTCCTTGCCGCAGCACGAAAGGCAGGCGTGTCCTACGTCGTGCTGCTGTCGTCGCCGGACGTCTACGAAGGGGCGGCGGACAACCCGATCCGGCTGGGGCATCTGCCCGCGGAGGCGGCGGTGGCGGAATCCGGGCTGCCGTTCACCGTGCTGTATCCGGGCTGGCTGGCGGGCAACACCCGGCGCGACTGGGGCGCGGCGATCCGGGCCCGGGAACCGGTGCGGCTCTTCTCCCCGGAGGCGCAGTTCACGCCGACGGCTGAGGCGGACGTGGCCGCGGTTGCCGCGAAACTGCTCACGGAATGTAGCTATCCTGGCCGCAGCCTGGCGGTGACCGGCCCGGAGTCGATGACGCAGCGTGCGGTGGTCCAGACCCTTGCGGAGGAATTGGGCCGCCCGATCGAAGTGGTGACCGAAACGCGGAGCGAGGCCCTGGCGCGGCGTCCGGAATGGATGCCCGCGGCGATTCTGGAGCATCTGATGGACGTGGAGGAGGCATCGGTGGGCCGGGTGGCTCCGGTGAACAACACGGTGGAACGGTTCGCGGGACGGGCGACGTCCTTCCGCGAATGGGCGCGGGCGCACAAGGACGACTTCGCCCCGCGGCCCTGAACAAGTCCGATGTGGACGGAAACTACGCGCGCTTCCAGGAAACGCAGGCAGGCCGCGTCCGCGATTCGCACAGTTCCCGCACCGCGCCCAGCACTTCTTCGGCGGAAACGTCGCTCCCGGCGGGCTGCGGGAAGTGCGCTCCCTGGAGGCTGAAATAGTCGACCGGATCCTCGCCGGCACCGTCCGCGGGGAAGAAAGTCTCGCCGTTTTCGTGCCACACCAGGCTTCCGCGCGCGCCGCGCAACCCGGCGACCAGGTACGGCGTCCCCGGCTTCCGCCCGGCGTACAGCCACCAGGCGACCCCGGCGTCCGGCCTGGGCGGTTCGGCGGCGCGCAGGGCGGAGAGCACGTCGTCGGCGGCCGTCTCGGTGACGTCGTACCCGGTCCGGCGACGGGCGTCTTCGCTGCTCGCCATGGTGTGCTCCGCTCGTGAAGTGTCCTGATACTACTCGGTGCCGCTCGGCGAGCTACTTGTGGAATGGCCGGCGCGGAGGCGGGCCGCGCGGAGCGTCAGATACCGCTGCTCGGCGGTGTTTCCGGTGCGGGCGGCGGCCGCGGTGTAGTGGCGGACGGCTTCCTCTCGTTCGCCGGCCAGTTCCAGGAGATGCGCGCGGGCGGCGGCGAGGCGGTGGTGGTCGGGGAGCCGGTCGTCGAGTCTGGCGAGCATGGTCAGCCCGGCGTCCGGCCCGTGCACCATCGCGGTCGCGATCGCGCGGTTGAGCGTGACGACCGGGTTGCCGGTCAACGCCTCCAGCCGCGTGTACAACGCGAGCACGCGCGGCCAATCGGTGTCTCGGGCGCGCGGCGCGATGTCGTGCGTCGCGGCGATCGCGGCCTGCAGGCGGTATTCGCCGATGCCGTCGCGGGTCAGAGCGGCGGTGATCAGCGCGACGCCTTCCCGGATCAGCGAACGGTCCCATCGCGACCGGTCCTGGTCGGCAAGGGGGATGAGGTCGCCGTCCGGTCCGGTGCGGGCCGGCCGGCGGGCGTCGGTGAGCAGCATCAGCGCGAGCAAACCGGCCGCCTCGCCGTCGTCCGGCAGCGCGGCGTGCAGGAGCCGCGCGAGCCGGATCGCCTCGGCGGACAGTTCGGTCCGGTGCAGCCGGCGGCCGCCGCTGCTCGTGTAACCCTCGTTGAAAATCAGGTACAGCACGTGCAGCACGGACCGCAGCCGCGCCTGCCGTTCCTCCGCGGCGGGCATCCGGAACGGCAGGCCGGACTTCTTGATTTTCGCCTTCGCCCGGCTGATCCGTTGCGCCATCGTGGTTTCCGGCACGAGGAACGCGCTCGCGATCTCCGCGGTCGTCAGCCCGCCGACGGCCCGCAACGTCAGCGCGATCGCCGACGCCGAGGTCAGCGACGGATGCGCGCACAGGAACAGCAGCGTCAGCGTGTCGTCGTGGTCCGGCACTTCGGCCGCCGGCGGCTCGGCGGCGACGGTGTCCTCGCGCCGCCGCCGGGCCTGGTCGCTGCGGAAACTGTCGATGATCCGGCGGCTGGCCGTCTGCAGCAGCCAGCCGCGCGGATTCTCCGGGATCCCCTCGGCCGGCCAATGGCGCACGGCGGCGAGAAGGGCTTCCTGCGTCGCGTCCTCGGCCGCGCCGAAATCGCCGGACCGGCGCGCGAGGACGGCGAGGACCTGGGGCGCGAGCGTGCGCACCAGGTCCTCCACCTCGGTGCTCACACCTCCGGCGCGCTCATGACCTGGCGCACCTCGATCGGCACTCGCAGCGGCGCGCCGTCCGGGCCGGGCGCGGCCGAGACCCGGGTCGCGATCTCCAGCGCGCGGGCCTCCGATTCGACGTCCACCACGCGGTACCCGGCCAGCAGTTCCTTGCCCTCCGGGAACGGCCCGTCGGTGACGACCGCGCCGCCCTTGCCGTCCGCGACCACGGTCTTCGCCGCTTCCGGCCCGGCCAGCCCCTCCGCCTCGACGAGCTCCCCGGCTTCGGACAGCTCCGCGTTGAGCACGTGCTGGAACTGGATGTGCGCGCGGATGTCCTCCGGAGCCCACTCCGGCATCGGCACGTCGCAGTCCTCGCCCTGGGCGTAGGTCTGCAGCAGCATGTACTTCGGCATCGCGTTTCCTCCAGTGTCCGGCTCGCCGCTTCGGGGCGGGCTCATCAAGGGAACGGAGCCCGCGCGCGGTCCTCGACATGCCTCGCGGACATCTTGCCGGGGAAACGCGCGCCGCGGGTGGCGTGTGTCTCAGTGCCCGGGACGTCCGAACGGCCTAGCAGGTAGGTTGCGGGAAGCAACTCACCTGGAGGGACCCGTGAGCACGACGACCTTCGCCGCGGTGTCGGCGGTCAAGCAGCGCTCCGACACCGAGTTCAGCGTCGACCTCAGCCCGGCGTGGACCATCGGCGGCCGCCCGAACGGCGGCTATCTGCTCGCCACCGTCGCCCGCGCCGCGACCGTCGTTTCCGGGCATCCGGACGTGCTCGCCGCCAGCGCGCACTACCTGCGCTCGCCCGAACCGGGCCCGGCGGAGATCGAGGTCGAGGTGCTGAGGACCGGCCGGACCGCGACCCAGCTGCGCGGACGCCTGCTCAAGGACGGCGTGCCCCAGGTCGAGGCGCTGCTGACGCTGGGCGTGCTCGGCGAGGCCGAACCGTTCTGGCAGGACGGCGTGCCGCGGCCGGAGTTCGGGCCGTTCCCGGAGAAGCCGTGGGGCCCGGACGTGCTGTCGTCCGGCATCCCGATCGCGATCCGCGACGAGATCGACGTGTACTTCGACCGCCCGCTCGCCGACGGGCCCAGCGGCCGCGGCGAACTGCGCGCCCTGCTCGCGCTGCCCGGCGACGAGCCGTTCGACCCGGTCAGCCTGCTGTTCGCGGTCGACGCGCTGCCTCCGGCGACCCTCGATGTCGCGCCGTCCGGCTGGGTTCCGACGCTCGAGCTGACCGCCTACGTGCGGGCGCATCCGGCTCCCGGCCCGGTGCGCGTGCTGCACCGCGCCCACCTGATCGGCGACGGGCGCGTCGACGAGTCCTGCCACGTGTGGGACAGCGCCGGGACGCTGGTCGCGCAGGGCACGCAGCTGGCCGGGATCCGGATCGGCTGAAGCCGGCGGAATCACTGCCCCGGGTACGGCGGCTGCTGCTGCGGGTAGCCGGGGTACGGGCCGGGGGCGGCCGGACCCGGGAACGCCGGCGCGGGCGCTGGCGAGTTCATCGACAGCAGCAGATTCTCGACGGTCCTGCGGCGCGCGCCCGCGACGACCGCGACGGCCATGATCTCGAGCGCGAGGCCGAGCACGAACCAGAACAGGTGGTAGCTCGTGAACGACTCGAGGTCGGTCGAGCGGCACGACGTGTAATTCGGCTCATTGCGCGACACCTCGCACGTCCAGTACGGCTTGGCGATCAGCACCATGATCAGCCCGACGCCGATGCTGACCAGCCCGGCGATCATGAAGAAAACCTGCAGAATCCGCGCGAAGATCGACATGCGCGGAGCGTAGCGACCCGGTGCCCGCCGGGTCAGCGGGTTCCGGCAAGTGCCCCCGTCGTGACCAACCGGTACCCGGTGCGGCCGGAGAACTCCGCGGTCAGCGCGAACCGGTCGCCGCGCACCAGCGTGTGCCGCCATTCGATGCGCTTGCCCGCGCTCGTTCCCAGGCGCCCGATGGAGAACGCGCCCACGGTTTCGCCGCAGCCGAGCAAGGTGCGCTCGGCCCGCGTCGGCACGACGGCGCGGATCTGCTCCTCGCCGTGGTCGAGCCGGACGCCGGTGCGGCGGTGGAGTTCGCCGTACAGGCTGGTGTGCTGGAAATCCGCTTCCAGCAGCGGCCGGGCGAGGTCGGCGGGCAGCCACACCCGGTCGACGGCCAGCGGGTCGTTCCCGGCCAGCCGCACGCGTTCCAGGTACAGCAGGGGAGTGGAGCCCTCCAGCGACAGCCGTTCGGCGACCACCGCGTCCGCGCGGATGTCGAGCCGGCGCACGACGCTGTGCTGGTCGAGCCCGGCCTCCTCGACCGCGGCGAAGAGGCTGTAGAGCGCGCCGAGCGGCTGCTGGATCTCCGCGGCCGCGGCGACGCGGGGCTGGCGGCCGCGTTCGGCGATGAGCGTGCCGTCCGCGCGCAGTTCCCGCAGCGCCTGCCGGACGGTCTGCCTGCTGACGCTGTACTCCTCGGCGAGCGCGAGCTCCCCGGGGAACGCGCTGTCGAACTCCCCGGCGCGGATGCGCACCAGCAGCCGCTGCTGCAACTGCCGCCACAGGGGCTGTCCGCCGGTCCGGACCAGCTCTGCCTCGCCCATGCCGGGAACAGTACCGCTTGCCAAATGTACGGACAGCTCTTAGATTAAATGTACGTACATTAGCGAGGAGGCCAGAGTGCGCACAGGAGTGAACCGGTGACCGGCGCGACGCTCGGAGCGACGCACGCGACGGCCGAATGGCGGGCCAAGCTCGCCCGCCCGGTGCCGGGACTCGCGGTCGCGCTGCTGGTCGCGGCGGTGGCCACGGCGGGCGGCAAGCTCGTGCCGGTGGTCGGCGGGCCGGTGCTGGCGATCCTGCTCGGCGCGGTCGCCGGGGCGGTCGTGCCGGGGCTGCGCGGCTGGCGGTTCAGCCCGGGCTACGCGATCGCGTCGCGGCCGGTGCTCCAGCTGTCGATCGTCGTGCTGGGCACGGGACTGTCGATCCAGCAGGTGGTGCACGTCGGCGGGCAGTCGCTGCCGGTGATGCTCGGCACGCTCGCGGTCGCGCTCGGCGGCGCGTGGGTGCTCGGCCGGGTGCTCGGCGTTCGCGGGGACACGCAGACGCTGATCGGCGTGGGCACCGGCATTTGCGGCGCGTCCGCGATCGCGGCGACCAGCGCGGTGCTGAAGCCGAAGGAAGCCCACGTCGCTTACGCGCTCGGCACGATCTTCACCTTCAACGTCGCCGCGGTCCTGCTGTTCCCGCCGCTCGGGCACGCGCTCGGGATGTCGCCGCACGCCTTCGGCCTGTGGGCGGGAACCGCGGTGAACGACACGTCTTCCGTCGTCGCGGCTTCCTACGCCTACGGCGGCGACGCCGGCGCGTACGGCCTCGTCGTGAAGCTCACCCGCACGCTCACGCTGATCCCGATCGTGCTGTTCCTCGCCGTGCTCGTCGCGCGCAAGCAGGCCGGCGGCCGGGTTTCCCTGCGCGCCATGCCTTGGCACCGCCTGGTGCCGCCGTTCCTGATCGGCTTCCTCGCCGCGGCCACGGTGGAAAGCGCGGGCTGGATCCCGGAATCGTGGCACGCGCCGCTCTCGACGCTCGGCACCTTCCTGATCACCATGGCGCTCGCCGGGATCGGCCTCGCGCTCAAGCCCTCCGACCTGCGCAAGGCGGGCCACAAGCCGTTGCTGATGGGGGCCATCCTGTGGATCGCGGTCGCCGCTTCCAGCCTCGGGCTGCAGGCGCTGACCGGCGCGATGTGACGCGCTAGCGCACGCGCGGATTCCGCTTCCGCCGCCTGCGCTCGGCAAGAGCCGCCAGCAGCCGGGGCACCGCCCGGCTCCGGCGCACGAACACCAAGGATTCGCCGCGTGGGGCCGGTTCGGCCCCCGCGGCGTTTTCGTGGTGCGGGCCGCGCCGGAATTCGCGGAGCCCGGCGGCGAACTCGTCCGGGTCGCCGCCGACGTCCGGATGGTGGGTGCGCACGAATCGGCGGTAGGCCGCCTTGTCGGCTTCGGACCACGCCCTCCGCTCGTCCACCGCCGTCCTTCCCCGGTTGAGGGTTTCGCTCATCGTTCCTGTTGGAAGTCGTGGTGAACTGCCAACCGGCGGTTCAACGATACAGTTCAAGCACATGACCGAGAAGATCGAACTCGGCCTGCCCGAGCTTCGCGCCGTCACGGCTTACGCGGTGGCCTGTGCGGAGCCCGCGCTGCCGATCTTCGAACAAGCCCGCCCAGGCGATCGACGCCCGCACGAGGCGATCGAGGCGGCCCGGGCGTTCGCCCAGGGAGCTAAGCGCGGCAAGGCGATTCGCGACGGTGCCTGGGCGGCGCAGCGGGCGTATCAGGAAGCCCGCGATGCCGGACAACACGCGGCCAGCGAGGCCGCGCGGGCCGCGGTCGCCGCTGCCGGAGCGGCGTTTCTGCATCCGCTCGCGAAGGCGACGCAGGTGTGGCACATCCTCGGCCCGGCTGGCCACACGGCGTACGCGTTCGAGCTGGCTGGGCTGGAAGCGCGGCAGCCAGCTGCCGATCCGGTGGTGGTCCGGGTGTTGTCGCGATACCCGGAGGCTCCGGGCGGCCGCGGACGCGCGGGGGAGCTGGTGCGCGAGCTGGATGCCTTGCTGCGCAAGGGTTAGCGAACCCGCTCCACCCGCCGCTCGTCCCAGACCGGTTCCGGGGTCTCGCGCACCACGCCGTCCGAGCCGAAGACCAGGAAGCGGTCGAACGAGCGCGCGAACCAACGGTCGTGGGTGACCGCGAGCACCGTGCCCTCGTACGATTCCAGCCCGTCCTGCAGCGCCTCGGCCGATTCCAGGTCGAGGTTGTCGGTCGGCTCGTCCAGCAGCAGCGCGGTGGTTCCGGCCAGTTCCAGCAACAGGATCTGGAACCGCGCCTGCTGCCCGCCGGACAACCGGTCGAACGTCTGCTCGCCCTGGCGATGCAGTTCGTACCGGCGCAGTGCGGCCATCGCCGCGCCGCGATCGGCCGAATGCTCCGTCCACAGCACGTCGACCAGCGTGCGGCCGGTGAGTTCGGGACGGGCGTGCGTTTGCGCGAAATGGCCGGGCACGACGCGCGCGCCGGTCTTCCATTCGCCGGTGTGCGCGACGTCGCCGCCCGCGAGCAGCCGCAGGAAATGCGATTTCCCGGATCCGTTCGAGCCGAGCACCGCGACGCGCTCGCCGAAGAAGATCTCCAGCGAGAACGGTTTCATCAACCCGGTGAGTTCCAGGTTCTTGCAGGTCACCGCGCGCACGCCGGTGCGGCCGCCGCGCAGCCGCATCCGGATGTCCTGCGGCCGCGGCGGTTCCGGCGGGGGACCGGCTTCCTCGAACTTCCGCAGCCGGGTCTGCGCCGCTTTGTACCGGGACGCCATCTCGTCGCTGCGCGCCGCGTACTGCTGCATGTCCCGGACCAGCCGTTTGAGCTGGGCGTGTTTCTCGTCCCAGCGCCGCCGCAATTCGTCGTAGCGGGCGAACCGTTCCTGCCGCGCTTCGTGATACGTGCTGAATCCGCCGCCGTGCACCCAGGCGTCCGCGCCGTCGCCGCCCGGTTCGACGCTCACGATCTTGTCCGCCGCTTGCGCGAGCAATTCACGGTCGTGCGACACGAACAGGACGGTTTTGCGGGTTTCCTTCAACCGGGCTTCGAGCCAGCGTTTGCCGGGCACGTCGAGGTAGTTGTCCGGCTCGTCCAGCAGAAGCACCTCGTCCGGCCCGCGCAGCAGCGCCTCCAGCACCAGGCGTTTCTGCTCGCCGCCGCTGAGCGTGCGCACGAGCCGCCAGCGCGCGCGGTCGAACGGCACGCCGAGCGCCTCGGTCGTGCATATGTCCCAGGTCGTCTCGAACTCGTACCCGCGCGCTTCGGCCCAGTCGCTGAGCGCCTGCGCGTACTGCATTTGCGCGGCCTCGTCGTCGACCTCCAGCAACCGCTCCTCGGCCGCGTCGACGGCTCGGGCGGCGTCGCGAACCCGTTTCGGGGCAACGGAAACCAGGAGATCGCGTACCGTGCGTTCGTCGCGCACCGACCCGACGAACTGCGCCATCACGCCCAGCCCGCCGGACACCGTGACCGCGCCCTCGTCCGGCTTCAGCTCTCCCGACAGCAGCCGCAGCAGCGTGGTTTTGCCCGCGCCGTTGGGGCCGACCAGTGCGACGACCGCGCCCTCGCCGACCCGGAACGAGACGTCGCCGAGCAGCGGACGCCCGTCCGGCAGCACGTAGCGCAGATGCGCGGCTTCCAGATGGCCCATGGCGGGGACTCTACCCAGCGCGCCGCGAATGGCCGCACGGTTTTTCCGGCGTCGTGAGTGGCAATCCCGGTTCTAACCGGGATTGCCACTCACGAGCGGTTATGCCTTGCGCTGCATGCTTTCCCGGGCCGGGTTGGCCTGCTCGGCCGCCTTCGGGTCCTTCTCGTCCTGCTTCGCGCGCACGCCGGACTCGACGCGGTCGCCGAGGTCCTTGTCCACGTTGTGCCAGTACTCGAACGCCCGCTTCAGCACCGGTTCGGACACCCCGTTCAGCAGGTGCCCGACGATGTTGTCCACCAGCCGTTCGCGCGCGGCGTCGTCCAGCACCTCGCGCACGAGCGTGCCGGCCTGGCCCCAGTCGTCGTCCTCGGCGTGGTCGACGTAGGCCGAGCGGACCATCTCGCCGTCGGCGTGCCAGCCGGCCGGCGTGCCGTAGCGTTCGGTGTCGGCGCGCGGGCCGCCCTTGGAGTTCGGCGCGTACACCGGGTCGGAGACCTTGGCGTAGCGCATCGAACCGTCCTTGCTGTAGCTGTGCACCGGCGCGACCGGCGTGTTCACCGGCAGCTGCTTGTAGTTCGCGCCGATCCGGTACCGGTGCGCGTCGGCGTAGGCGAACAGCCGGCCCAGCAGCATCCGGTCCGGGCTCGGGCCGATGCCGGGCACCAGGTTGTTCGGCTCGAACGCGGCCTGCTCGATCTCGGTGTGGTGGTCGGTCGGGTTGCGGTCGAGCGTCATCCTGCCGACCTCGATCAGCGGGTAGTCGCCGTGCGGCCACACCTTCGTCAGGTCGAACGGGTTGAACCGGTAGGTCTTCGCGTCCTCGAACGGCATCACCTGGACGTGCAGCGTCCAGCTGGGGTAGTCGCCGCGCGCGATGGCCTCGAACAGGTCCCGGGTGTGGTAGTCGGTGTCGGCCGAGGCCATCTGGTCGGCCTCGTGCTGGGTGAAGAACTCGATGCCCTGGTCGGTCTTGAAGTGGTACTTCACCCAGAACTTCTCGCCCGCGGCGTTGACCCACATGTAGGTGTGCGAGCTGTAGCCGTTCATGTGCCGCCACGTGCGCGGGATGCCGCGGTCGCCCATCAACCAGGTGACCTGGTGCGCCGATTCGGGGGACAGCGTCCAGAAGTCCCACTGCATGTCGTGGTCGCGGAGATTGCTGTCCGCGCGGCGTTTCTGCGACCGGATGAAGTGCTGGAACTTCAGCGGGTCCTTGATGAAGAACACCGGGGTGTTGTTGCCGACGAGGTCGTAGTTGCCCTCGGGGGTGTAGAACTTCAGCGCGAACCCGCGCGGGTCGCGCCAGGTGTCCGGGCTGCCGCGCTCGCCGGCCACGGTCGAGAACCGCGCCGCCATCGGGGTTTTCGCGCCCGGCTGGAACACCGCCGCCTTGGTGAAGCGGCTGACGTCGGCGGTCACCTCGAAGTGCCCGAACGCGCCGCTGCCCTTCGCGTGCGGCTGCCGTTCCGGCACCCGTTCGCGGTTGAACTGCGCCATCTGCTCGATCAGGTAGTGGTCCTGCAGCAGGATCGGGCCGCCCGGGCCGAGGGTGAGCGAATGCTCGTCGCTCTCGGCCGGGATCCCGGAGTCCGTGGTGGTCGCCGGGGGTTTCGGTTCTTCGGTCATCTCGCGAGCTCCTCGTGGTGGTCGGAAACGCCGGAGCAGTCCGGGCACAGGCCCCAGAAGACGATCTCGGCCTCGTCGACGGCGTACCCGTGCCGGTCGTGCGGCGTGAGGCAGGGGGCCTCGCCGCGGACGCAGTCGACGTCCTCGGCCCGGCCGCAGCGCCGGCACACGACGTGGTGGTGGTTGTCGCCGGTCCGCCGTTCGAACCGCGCCGGATGCCCGGACAGCTCGATCCGGCGGACGAGACCCGCTTCGCCGCACGCGGCGAGCACGTCGTAGACCGCCTGGATCGAAACGCTGCCGAGGCTTTCGCGCACGCCCGCCGCGATCGCCTCGACCGTCGCGTGCGGATGCTCGCCGAGCCAGCCGAGCACGGCTTGCCGCGGCTTGGTGACGCGCAGGCCGGCCGCCCGCAGCGTCGCCGCCGAGTCCGGCATCGGAGTCCTCCCCGGGGATCTGGAACCGCTCCAGTTCCGCCGGTTACCCGGTCTCCGCGAGCCTCACACCTGGGTGTCACCCACCGGCCGGACGAACTCGGCCAGATGCGCGCGAAGGACGGCGACGCATTCCTCCGGCGAGGTGAGTTCCGGCTGCAGCACGGCGCGGAACGCGATCCCGTCCAGGAGCGCGGCCAGCCGGGGCGCTTCGACCTCGGGGTCTTTCGGTTCGAACCGGCCGCTGCGGACCTGGGCGTCGAGGATGCGCCGGGCCAGCGTGACGGTGCCCTGGACCGCTTCCCGGGCCAGGTCGTCCAGGCCCGGATCGGCGCGCGCGGCCATCAGGAATTCGATCAGCACGGTCACCTCGGTGCGCCGCCGCTCGTCCAGCGGCAGCAGCTCGGACAGGAACTCGGCGAGCTGGTCGACGACCTCGTCCGGCGACAGCTCCGACAGCGACCCGATCTTCTCGCGGCGTTCGACGAGCCGCGCGGTCGTGCGGTCGATGGTGGTGCGCATCGCGAACCGCATCAGCTCGTGCTGGCTGTCGAAGTAATGCCGCACCGACCCGATGTTCAGGCCCGATTCCGCGGCCACCGCGCGCAGCGAGACCGCGTGCAGCCCGCCCTTCGCGGCCAGCCGCAGCACCGCGTCGGCGATGTGCGCGCGCCGCTCTTCCCCGTCCACCACTCTAGGCACTGGACTTTTATATCACAGCCGTGATAGAAACGGGTTGTATCACAGGTGTGACAGAAAGGGGTGCGCTGTGGAGACGGTGCTGAACATCCTGCTGATCCGGTTCGGCATCATCGCCGGGATCGTCGTGGTCCTCGGGCTGGGCGCGTTCGCGCTGATCGTTTCGCTGCGGCGGCGCGGCAAGGGGGAGCGCGTCCGGGAAGGCGCGGCGGTGCTGGCGAAATCCGCGGCGAGGGCGATGGACCGGCGCGGGGCGCGGGGAGTGCGCGGCCGGGTCGGCGGCGAGGTCGTGCGGCAGGCCGCGCGATGGCTGGACGAGGACCCGGGCCGGAAGCGGTCCGGCCGGTGAACGCGGTGCTGCTGGCCGACGGGAACGAGGTGCTGCAACACCTGATGCACGACCTGCTGGTGAAGGGGCTGATCGTGCTGGGGGCGGTAGTGGTGGCGGTCGTCGGGATCGTGGTGATCTGGAAGAAGGTGGGGCGCTGAGGGTTTCCGCCGCGCCAGTCGGCGGGACAACCCCGCGCGGTACGCGACACGTGGCGGTGCCTGCCGGCACCGGAATTTCGGCACGATGGAGTCTTCCCCTGGAAGACGGAGGCTGTCGATGAGTTATCCGTTCGATCCCGAAATCGCCGCCGCGATCCCGATGCTGCCCGAGGTCGACTTTCTCGATATCGCCGCTTCGCGGGCGGGCATGGCGGAGCTGATCGCCTCGATGCAAGGCGACGTCGACGAAACCGGCGTGACCGCGCGCGACGAGTCCGTGCCCGGCCCCGAGGGCGCGCCGGACGTCCCGATCCGGATCTACACCCCCGATCGCGTCGCCACGAAGGCGCTGGTGTTCGACATCCACGGCGGCGGTTTCGCGCTCGGCGATTTGCAAGTCGACCACGCGGCCAACGTGGAACTGGCGAGGGACCTCGGCGTGGTGATCGTGTCGGTCGAGTACCGGCTCGCGCCGGAGAATCCGTACCCGGCCGGGCTGGAGGACTGCTACGCGGCGCTCGAATGGTCGGTCAAGCACGCCGGCGAACTGGGCGTAGATCCGGAAAAAGTGGTGCTCTACGGCGTGAGCGCGGGCGGCGGCCTGGCCGCGGCGCTGGCGTTGCTGGCCCGCGACCGGGGCGGCCCGTCGATCGCGTTCCAGTTCCTCGCCGTGCCGGAACTGGACGACCGCCTCGAGAGCGGAAGCATGCGCCGGTTCGCGGACACGCCGATGTGGCATCTGCGGGCGGCCGAGGCGAGCTGGGACTACTACTTGGGCGGACCGGGCAAACGCGGCGGTCCGGACGTCCCGGTGTACGCGGCACCCGCTCGGGCCGCCGATCTCTCGGGATTGCCGCCCGCGTACGTGTCGGTGGCGGAGTTCGACCCGCTGCGGGACGAGGGAATCGCCTATGCGCAGAGCCTTTTGGCGGCTGGGGTGCCTACGGAACTGCATTTGTTCCCAGGGACTTTCCACGGCTCCGGGGTGATCCGGCACGCGACGGTGAGCCGCCGGGAAGCCGCGGAACGACGGGCGGTGCTTGCCCGGGTTCTCGGGGTTGAGGCGGGCTGAGGCGGGGGTTCTGGGGGGGTGAGGCGGGCTGGCGGGGGTTCTGGTTGCTGTGCTTCGGCAGGGTGCGGCTGGAATCGCCTGCCTCCAGGCCGATTCCAGCGCGCCCGTTGGGCTCGTTTCCGCGAGTGGGGCTGCTTGTGCTGCTCAAGCGCGCTTCCGCGACTGGGGCTTGTTTGCGCAACTCGGGCGCGCTTCCCCAACCCGCGCTCGTTTCCGCAATTGGGGCTTGCTTCCGGAACTGGGGCCTGCTTCCACAACTCGGGCTCGCTTCCACAACCCGACCTCGCTGTGGACAGCTCAGCCAAAGACGCCGGAATTGTCCGTGGAGGCCGGTAGAGTAGAAACCGGGGGGACCCCCGCACCCCTCAACCGGATTCCGCCAACCTCCGCGCCACCAGCGCCAGCCGTGCCCGGAAGCGGCCCGCCGGGTCGTCCAGCGACCAGCCCAGCGCGTCCTCCACCTGCGCCAGCCGCGCCGCCACCGAGCTGTGGTGCCGGTGCAGCGCCACCGCTGCCTGGCGCAGGGAACCCGTACGGCAGAAGGCTTCCAGCGTCTCCCGATCGGCTTTCCCGAGCGCGTTCAACGCCACCACGTCCGGCTGTGCGCGCAGCTGTTCCGCGGGGATCTCCGCCAGCAGCGTCACCGCGCCGAGGTTCTCGTGCACGACCAACGGCCGCGACGTCGCCGCGAATCGTTGTGCCAGGCGGGCTTGCAGCCACGAGCGCCGGGCTTCCAGGCCGTCGACCGCGTCGCCGACGCCTACCCGGACGGTGTCCGGGAGCGTGCGGTCCTTGGCCCGCAACGCCAACGTCTCGGACAGTGTCGGCACGACCGAATCCGGCCCCTCGCGCGGCTGCAGCACCACCGCGGCCACCCCGCCGACCACCGCCACCCGCGCGCCGAGCGGTTTGCCGCGGGCGACGAGCGCGACCGCGTCCGCCCCGGCGTCCCGGCCCGCTCCCGAAGCGACCGCCACCACTCGCAGCGGGCGCGTGGTGTCCAGGCCGAGCAGGCTCAGCGCCCGCGCCCGGTCCTCGTCCGCGGCCTGCTCGCCGAGCACCAGTTCGACCAGCGCCGGGTCGGCGAGATGCGGTGCGGCGGGCGGCGGTTCGACCGGATTGAGCACCTTCGCGGCGATCGCGAGCCGTTCGAGCACCAGGACGTCGAGCGGGCCCGGCTCGCCCGTGCGTTCCAGCCAGACCCGCCCGGCGCCGTCGAGGTCCACGACGACCGCGCCGGACGGTTCCGGGCCGTCGCCGCCGGGTTCGCCGGTCGGCCGGTACCGGAGCACGGTTCCGTCGACACAGCGAATCCCGGCGACGCATTCGGCGAGAAACGCCGTGGCGCGCAGCAGATCCGGCAGCGTCGCCCGGCGGGCGATCAGCTCGTCGAAATACGCGATGACGCGCACCGCCGTTTCCGCGCCGGAATCGACCGCCGACAACCGCAGCAGCAAGCCCTTCACGGGTTCCAGCCTAGCGCGAGTCTCAAGTGGACAGTCCGGCCAGCGGATGCAGCTCCTCCCAGCGCGGCACGCGCGGCGGGAAGCGCAGCGTCAGCCCGGCTTCCGCGGGCGTGCGGTCGGCCTTGCGCGCGTTGCAGCTGCGCGCCGACCCGCCGCAGGCGGCGACGGTGTTGAGCCAGCTCGTGCGCGCGCCGCCACGAGAAACCGGCGTGATGTGGTCGACCGTGGTGGCCCGGCGGCCGCAGTAGGCGCACGTGTGCCGGTCGCGCCGCAGCACGCCGGAACGGGACCAGCGCGGCGGCCCGGAATAACGCCATTTCATCACGACGTAGCGCAGCAGCCGCACCACCTTCGGCCGCGGGAAGACGCCGAGGTCCGGCCCGTCGCTTTCGTGGACGACCGCGACCTGGCGGACCAGCATCCGGATGGCATGGGGGAGCGAGACGGTGTGCAGGGGCTCGTAGCCGGCGTTGAGAACCAGGACTCCCATGGCGACGGGCACCTCCTTTCCACAGTCGTTACGGGCCGGGAACGCAAAAGCCGCCCGGCCGGGGTTCCGGCGGGCGGCTCCTCGCTCACGGCGTGGCAGGCCACGTCATGGCGCGGAGCCGGAAATGCCCATCAGGTGCATGCATTCGTCGCGACGCGGCATTCCGGGGTTCCTTTCGTGGCTGGACGAGTTCATCATTGCCGTCCCGCGCCGCGGCGTCAACGGAAAATGATCGTCCCCGGGTTCAAGATCCACAGTGGACTATCGAGGACGCGCGGAAGCGGTTTCCCGTTTCGGCGAAGCGCGGTACAGCTCGCCCAGCAAGGCCACCGCGGCGTGCGTGGCCGGATGCGGATCGTGGGCGCGCCAGGCGAGCTGCACCGGCACCGGCGGAGCGTCGCGGACCCGGCGGTACACAATGCCGTCACGGCGATACTGCGTCACCGTCGAATGCGGCGTGACGCCGACGCAGCGGCCCGTGGTGATGGCGGCGAGCCAGTCGTCGACGTCATGTGTGACCTCGATCCGCGGCCGCGATTCCGGCGGCCACAGCTCGGCGGAAGTGGTGCCAGTGCGCGGATCGACTACCAGCAGCCGCGACGCGAGATCGGCGAGCGTGACGGTGCGGCGCCGCGCGAGCGGGTCGTCGACCGCCATGGCGCAGTAGCGGTCCTCGTGGCCGACCGTCGCGTGCGCGAACTTCCCGGACGGCACCTGATGCCGGACCACCGCGAGGTCGGCCAGTCCTTCCGCCAGCCCGGCGGTCGCGGTGTTGGCGCGCACCAGCAGCAGTTCGACCTCCGGGTACCGGGAGGCCCAGCGGCGCTGGAATTCCGCGGTGTGCCTGCCCATCGCCGACCACGCGTGGCCGATGCGCAGCCGCGTGTGCCCGGTGGTCGCTTCGCGGACGAGATCGTCGGCCTCGGCGAGCAGATGCCGGGCGCGGGCGAGCACCTGGACGCCGGCGGTCGTCGGCTCGAGGCTCCGGCTGGTGCGGTGCAGCAGTCGCACGCCGAGAAACCGTTCCAGCGACGCCAGATTCCGGGACACCGCCGCTTGCGAGACGCCGAGTTCGAGCGCGGCGTCGGTGAACGTGCCGGCGTCCACGATCGTCACGAGGCAACGCAGCTGACGCAGCTCCAGATCCATGCGTCCAGCGTATCGCTGATGCGGTCAATGCATTTTGCGCATGGATCGGCCGGACGCATGCTCGACCGCATGGCGACTACGGAACTGGCTCCTTCCGCGCGCGACCACGCCCGGGCGACCGGGGCCGCGATGCTGCTCGGGAGCGCGCTGTCCAACCAGGTCGGCGCGGCGATCGCGGCGCTCGCGTTCCCGGTGCTCGGCCCGCCGGGCGTGGTGGCGGTCCGCCAGTGGGTGGCCGCGGTGGTGCTGCTGGCGGTCGGCCGCCCGCGGTTGCGGACGTTCACCGCGCGGCAGTGGCGGCCGGTGCTCGGCCTGGCCGCCGTGTTCGCGACGATGAACCTGTCGCTCTACACCGCCGTCGACCGGATCGGCCTCGGCCTGGCCGTGACGCTCGAGTTCCTCGGCCCGCTGGCGATCGCGCTGGCCGGTTCGCGCCGCCGGACGGACCTGGCGTGCGCGATCGCCGCGGCGATCGCGGTCGGCGCGCTGATGCGGCCGCAGCCGAGCACCGACTACCTCGGGATCGGGCTCGCGCTGGTCGCCGCGTCGTGCTGGGCCTGCTACATCCTGTTGAACCGGACCGTCGGCCGTCGTCTGCCCGGGGCCGCGGGTTCGGCCGCCGCGGCCGGGGTGTCCGGGCTGCTGTACGTGCCGATCGGGTTGGTCGCGATGCTGAACCACCCGCCGACGACCGGTGCGCTCGCGGCGGCGCTCACCGCCGGAGTGCTGTCGTCGGCGCTGCCGTTCCTCGTCGATCTGATCGCGTTGCGCCGGGTGCCGGCGCAGTTCTTCGGTGCGTTCATGAGCGTCAACCCGGTGATGGCCGCGCTGGTCGGGCTCGTGGTGCTCGACCAGCGGCTGGACGCTGTCGCGTGGGCGGCGATCGGGGTGATCGTGGCGGCGAACACGGTGGCCGTGCTGCGGCGGGCCGCGTAATTGTCGGTGGGGCGGGCTAACGTAGGCGGCGCTGGTTGAGGAGGTGCGGCATGGTGCGGATCGCGGATCAGGAGTGGCCTTCCACAGTCGTGCCCGCCGACGCGCGCGAACGCGCCCAGGCGACGGGCGTGCTGGTCCGCCGCATGGGCTGGGTGTCCGAGCGGCTGACCCGGGAGGAACGCGACGACGTCGAGCGGCAGCTGGAATTCTGGTACTCCCGCGGATACTGCCCGGACGCGCTGCTGATCGCGATGAGCGCGCTGCCGGACGGGACGCGCCAGCGGCCGCGGCGGTCCGGCGAGAAACCGGGGGACTTCCTGCGCTCGCGGATGAAGGCCTGGTTCGCCGACGAGACCGCCGCGGACCTGTCCGAGGTGCGCGAGCCGCCGCGGCGCGGGCAGACTTTCGAAGCCTGGCTGGCCAACCGGCGCAAGCAAATGGCCGACGAGGGCACGTACCAACGGCGCTCGCGGCTGAGCGACGCCGGGGAGCGGGCCCGGGCCGAGGCTCGTTCGATCGCGGCGTCCCGGCGGAAGGATCCGCTCGCGCGCGTGCGCGAGAGCGAACGTCGGCGTGCGGCGGCTTTGGAGAGTTTGCGGGTGGTCGGCGAGGCCGTGGAGGTGCCACCGCCGCCGGCCGAGACGCGCACGACGCCGCGGATGGTCGCGTCGTTCGCCGGAAGGCAGGCGCTGGCCGCGCATTCGCCGCAGGTGCGGCGGATCGTCGAGCGGTTGCGGGCGGAGAAGCGGGGTCCGTCGGCGGCAGAGCTGGCGGTGCTGCGGAACGCGGTCCGCGACGCGCATCACAGCGCCGGGCTGGGCACGTTGGAGGCGGCGAGCGCGGAGGTCAACGACGTCGAGACGCTGACCCCGGACGGGCAGCGGATCAAGGATTTCCTCGCGCGCGCCGCGGACGACCGGCTGCCGCTCGACGCGACAGTGCGGTTGCTTCACTCGATGCGGTGAGCCGTGCGTGTCGGGTCGCCCGCGGCGGGGAGGGTGCTTCCAGACTCGCCCGGTGACGAACACGGCGATGGACGATGCCGGGCGCTGCCTGCTTTCGGTGGCGTGGAACATCCGGACCGGCGGTCCGCGGGCGGATCCGCGGGCCGACGAGGTGCGGGAACGGCTGCGGACGGTGTGCCGGGAGCTGGGGCACGCGGCTTGCCGGTTCGCGGCGGGGGAGGTCGGCGGGGATCCGGTGCCGTTGTTGCGGTTGGCGGATCGGGCTTATGAAGTCGACACGTTGTTGTTGCTGGTGGGGACTTCGTTGATTCCGGATCCCGGGCGGGACGCGCGGTGGTGGGGGGAGATTGAGCGGTTGGTCGCCGAGGTGGACGGGATGGTGGTCGAGGCTTCGGCTTCGTTGGGTGGGGTTTGTGTTTGAGTCTCGGCTCGGCTCGTCGCCCTGGCGGGCGACATTGCCGGGTTTATGGGTGCGTGGGGCCCCCGATTTTTTAGTGTGACTACGGCGCTGGGGTGCTTGTCAAGGCGGGAAAGATGCCTTGACAAGCACCCCAGCGCCGTGTTTTTGGCTGTGTATCGGGGGTGGGGGAGGGGTGTGGGTGCCTCGCTCGTTGGGTGCAGTGGCTGCGGTGGGGTGGGTGGATTGATGGTGCGGTGCGGTCCGGGGTGGGCCTCGATGGTTGGGTGGCGCGGTGCGGTGGGTGGACGCGCGGGGTGAGTGCGTCGGGTCAGCGCGGGCTGGTGGGCGAGGGGACGGGCCGTGGTGAGCTGGGTGCGGTTCACGGTGGAGGGCTAGCGGCCCGACGCGGCCTGGAGTGCGTGCGACTCGCCGGATGCCAGATGGGTGTTTGCCGTGCACCAACGCCACTTGGGGTGCACGGCGGCTGTGGGCGAGGGTCCGTGAAGGGGCCCCTCATGACGTCGGCGGGTTGTGAGGGGAACCTTTCACGGACTCCGAACTGCGGTGCGCTCGTCGCGGAGTCGGTGGCGGGTAAGGAAAACAGCCCGGGAGGAGCGGCTCTCAGGCAAACGGACCCCCAATGCGAGGGCGGAGTGTCAGGGGCGTTGGCGCACTCCGGCAAGTACGGCGCTCACGCTCGGCAGCCAGCGGTGCCTCGGGTCCGGTGCGGTCAGCCATTCCGGGCCCGTTCCGGGGGCTTGCTGTCCGGTCGGCAGCGGGAGGAGTGCGCCGCTGTCCAGGACGGTGACGTCTGCGGGCAGGCTGCCGCGCAGGAGGAGTTCGCCGTCGGTTTCGGCGAGGATTGCCAGGCGCGGGCCGTGTTGGGTCGGGAGGATCAGGGACGGGCCTTCGCAGCCCAGCGCGGACAGGTGGTGCCGGACCGGGCCCGAGGTGAGTTTCGGCAGGGTTACCGCGCACAGGCCGTTTTCCAAGGCCAGAAACAGGCGCGCGCCTTGCCGTCGGACGGACCAGCCGAACACCCCGCCGTAATACGCGTCCGCCGGGTCTGGGCCGGTGTGGTGGTCGGGCCGCAGTTGCTGGTCGAGAGTCATCGTCGACGCCTTCCGCTCGCATGGGGGTGCCCGACCATGCTAACGGCACTCAGTGCCACTAGCAACCCGGGCTGCTACCGTTCGGGCATGACCGAGACGCCGCGCACCCGGGTCGGGGCGACGCCGGCCGGGCGGCGGCAGTTGCGTCGCGCGCTGGCGACGGCGGCCGTGGATCTCTTCGCCGCCAACGGGTACGAGGCCACGACCATCGACGACATCGCCGCGGCGGCGGGCGTCGGAAGGCGGACGTTTTTCCGGTACTTCGACAGCAAGGACGACGTCCTCTTCGCCAACCACGACGAGATCGTCGCCGAGATGGAGCAGGTCTTCGAGACCGCCGACCCGGCGCGCGACCCGATCGAGGTGGCGACCGCGGCGGTGTCGCTCGTGCTGGAGTCCTATGCCGCGGAACTGGACGTCTCGCTCAAGCGGTTCACCCTCACCCGCACGGTGCCTTCCTTGCGGGACAAGGAAGTCGCGACGGTCGACCGCTACCAGCGCGTCCTCGCCCGCTACCTCCAGGACCGCTTCGCCGCCGCGGGCGACGAGGCCGCGACTCTCCGAGCGGCAGTAGCGGCGGCGGCGATCGCGGCCGCCAACAACCACGTCCTGCGACGCTGGCTCCGCAGCGGCGGACGGGACGACATCGAAGCCGCGGCGAGGGAGGCGTTCGCCCTGGTCGCGGACGCATTCCGCACGTCCGGCGCGAAGCCTTCGAGCGAGCCGGAGCCCGGGACGGTGGTGGCGGTGCTCAGCACCGCGACGCCGCTGCACGAGGTGGTGACCCGGATCGGCGCCGCGCTGCGCGAGGCCGAATCCCCGTGAAGTGCACTGAGTGCCACTGAGGCTTTCGAGGTGTGGTGGCGCTGGGCTGCTCGGGGCGGTCCGGGGTGGTGACCGGATTCTGGGAGTGGGCGTCGTGCGCGGGCGGGAAAGTTGCTGGTTGTGCGGGGGCCGGAGGTGGCGGTCCGGGCCGGTGAACGGGTGCGGTGTGCGAGCGGGACTGTGCTGGGCTGCTCCGGCGAGGCGGGTTCGCAGCGACGCCGGGCGTTGGAGCTGGGGCGGTGCGTGGCCGTCGGCGGGAGTGTGGTGGGCGGCCTGGTGATAGGGCGAGATGGTGCCAGGGTTGGTGTCGTGAGCGGGTGTTGGCGGGAGCGCGCCTGGCAAGAGGACGAGACGGTGCGGTGCGCGGTCGTCAGCGGGAGTGTGGTGAGCGGCCTGGCGAGAGGGCGAGATGGTGCCGGGATTGGGTGCCGTGCGCTGGTGTCGGCGGCGAGGGCGCTGGTGGGCGGGGGAGCGCCGAAGCGGCAGGCATCGGCGCTCCAACCGGATCAGGCCTTGTCCACCGCGGGCTTCAGGGCCTCTTCGCACCACTGCCGGAAGGTCGTCGGAGTTTCCTTGGCGTGCTGCGGAGTGCGGACGACACCCTCGTCCAGATGGTTCAGCTTCGCGGTCGCCATGTCCATCATGGACTGTGCCATCGCCTCCGAATATCCGCGGGCGAGAACCTGTGCGCCCAGCGCGGAGACCGGGATCTGCTGGTACTTAACGGAAATCCCTAGCACGTCGCTGATGATGGACGCCTGCTCGTCCGGTGACAGGTCCTCCGGGCCGAGCACCGGGACGTCCTCTCGTCCGGTCCACAAAGGATCGAGCAGGAGCCGGGACGCGACGGCGGCGATGTCTCGCGTGCAGACGAGCGGGGCGGCGTAGTCGGGCGGCAGGACGTCGTAGAACGTGCCTTGTTCTTTGAGCGCACCGGTTTGGCGCAGCAGATTGTCCATAAAGGTCGGATTCGCGAGTGCGCGGAAGGCGACTCCGGTGTCGGCGATGAGGTCGTCCATCGCCAGCGTCGCGGTGACGTGTCCGGCTCGTTCGGCGGAGGCGGTGCCGCGGCCCAGTGCGCTGACCGACACCACTCGGCGCACGCCGTGCGTTCGGATGGCTTCGACGGCGGGCCGGGCGAACCCGGAGTAGGCCTCGTCGGCGCTCGCGGCTCGCGGGTCGGGCGGGACGAGCCAGAAGACGGTGTCCGCGTCGGCGAAGGCTCGGGCGAGTACTTCGGGGTCGCGGTGCGAACCGGGGTGGATCTCGACGCGTTCGCGCAGGTCAGCGGGGATCTTCGCGGGATCGCGGACGATCGCGCGGACAGGGCGGGAACCGTCGGCGACCTCGGCGAGCACTCGGCTGCCGATGTTTCCGGTGGGGGCGGTGACGACGATCATGCGGGCTCTCCTGGAGACTGTCGAAGAGGTGGAGGAGGAAGTAAACTCCACCGTACCGTTTACTTTTGGCGGAGGCAAGGATGGCGCGTGAAGGCGGTTCGCAGCTGCGGGGTGCGGAGTTGCGCAAGCACATCCTGCTGGCGGCGAAGAACGTGTTCCTCGAGACCGGGTTCGAGCGCGCGTCGATGGACGCCGTCGCGGCCAGTGCGGGGACGTCCAAGCGGTCGCTGTACGCGCACTTCGAGAGCAAGGACAAGCTGTTCCTCGCGGTGCTTGACCTGGTCCGCGAGCTGTATCTCGGCAAGCTGAGGACGCCGGACGCGTACGCGGGCGAGCCGATCGAGGCGGTCGCGCTGTTTTGCGGGCGGTTCCAGCAGCTGCTGACGTGGGAACCGCAGGCGCGGACGTGCCGGCTCTGCATTTCGGCTGCGGAGCGGTTGCCGGACAGCGCGAAGGCGTATTACGACGCGATGTTCGACGTGATGTACGCGCGGCTCGCCGGGTATCTGGCTGCGCTGTACAAAATGGACACTACAGAGGCGGCGGCGCTCGCCGAGGATCTCGTCGGGCGGACGGTGCTGCCGCGGGTGTTCCGGGTGCTGCTGAAGGCGGAGCCGGCGATCGAGGAAATGCCCGGGGCCGAGGCGACGGTGGAAAACGTCGAGCTGGAACCGATCCGGCGGATCGTTTCGGCGGCGCTGGGGCAGCGGGCAGGAAAATCGTCGGCGTCGACGTGATCCGCGGCGAAGAACCAGCGGGAAGGCGATCTCACCGGAGGACGGTGCCGCGGTCCGAAATGGACCGCGGCACGTCTTTGGTTCAGCGCAAGGCGTTTACCGTGATGGTGAGCGTGTCCGGGTCGCCTGCCTGGACGGCGCCGCTGAAATCGGGGCCCGGCGAAACGTCGTCGTAGGGGAAGGCGTAACCGCGGTTGTCCGGCAGTTTGCTGTGCACGATCCGTGCGTAGTGGTTGGTTTCCGGGTTTTGGTAGAACTTCGCCGGGTCCTCGCCGGTCGGCTGTTTCGGGTTGTCGCGCAAGGTGGTGCGGTTCAAGGCCGCCGCCAGCCGGGGGATGATCGCTTTGCGGGCGTCGCTGTCGCCTTGTTTGATGGCGAACGGGCCGCTGTCGCAGCTCCACACGTCCGGCGTGGCGGGCTTTTCGAAGCGTTCGCCGTTGTTGAAGGCAAGCACGCCGTCCGCGCCGACCTGGCCGGTGAACGCGCCGAGTCCGGGCACCTGAGTGTCGACGGTGAGCGTCTCGCTGCGGTATTTCTGCCACACCTCGTCGATATAGCCGTCGAGGTATCCGCCGAATTGGTCTGCGCGGTAATGCGCGGACAGCGCGCGCAACGGTTTGCCGTCGCCGCCGGTTTCGATCAGCGTGCTCCATTTGCCGCCCTGGGCGTTGAGTGCGTCGCAGATCGGGTCGAGCGAGCGGGCGGGCAGGCCGGGTACGGTCTGGTCGCCGGAACCGGTCGTGGTGAGGTGCAGGCCGAGCGGGATCGCGACGAAATCGACGTAGCTGATGTTGGCGAACAACACGTCGTTGTTGAAGGTGAATTCGCAGAACGACCAGTTCCGGGCGTAATTCGGGTCGTCGGCGGCCAGGAAGCTCGGATGCACGAGCGCCGGGCCCTTGTTGACGAAAAAGTCCAGCTTGCTGTCGAGGGCGACGTAGATCCGGGCCGCGTACATTTTCGGCACGGTGACCTGGGAAAGCGACTTCAGCGGGATCGCGCAGTCCTCGGCGAGCGGGGTGTGGTCGCTGTCCGGGGACGGCGGATAGTACGGCGTGCCATCGGATTTCAGGACGACTAGCCGGTTGTCGAGCGTCGTGCCGGTGATGTACGCGTAGGTCCGGCCGGCGCCGGACTGGTCGTCGAAAGCGACCTTCGCGGTGTCGGGGGTGGCAGCGGAGGCGAACGCCGAGTTCCAGAGTGGAAATGTCGCGGCCGCCGCGGATGCGCCGAGGAATGCCCGCCGGGAAATCAAGGAAAACCGCCTCCTGGAGTCGTGCCCTTTTCCGGTGACCGGCACGCTAGTCACGGCCGGGAAAGCGGGTCAACGAGTCCGCGGGAAATTGGCTGGTTTTGTCATTTCCGGAGCCGGGCCCGGACGCGCGCTGAGGCACGGGCCGCCGCCACGGCCCGTGCCTCAGTGTCCGATGTGGACTTTCCGGGTCAGCTCGCCTGCAGGTCGATGCAGGCGTAGAAGGCGTTCGCGGTGTCCGCGATGTTCCAGACGGCGAGCACCGTCTGCCTTCCGGTGTGCCCCTTGAGGTTCACGTTGTGGGTGACCGTCGCCGGGGGCTGCTGGCCGCCGCCGTCCACGGTGGCGATCTTGTCGTTGCCGATCCAGTACTCGTAATTCGACGTGCGGTGCCGGGCGGTGAACTTCCAGGTGAACGCCACCGTGGAGCCGACCGGCGTCGCCTTCCAGCCCTTGTTGTTGTCGTTCAGCTCGGCGAACTGGGCGTTGCCGCCGCTGCAGCTGTGCAGCCCCTTCGGCCCTTCGACGCTCTGCGGCTCCCACTTGATCTGGCCGCAGGACACGACGCCCTGCGCGCATTGGGCCTGCCGGCTCGCCGGCGCGTTGACATACCCGTGCGCGCTGGCGGTGCCTGCCGGGCTGATCAGCACGAGCACCGGCGCGATCGCCGTGCCGACCGCGGCGGCGACGAGTTTCCGGTTCGCTTTCATGGGCAGCTCCTTCGGGGAATGCTCGTTTCCCCGTGCGGGTACGACAAAGCGACGCACCGGCTTTCCGGGAGCCGGCCCGCACGGGGTGGGAGCGAAGGGGGTGGGCTTCTTGGTCTAGACCATACGCCCGAGGTTCGGGAAAGGTCAACAGCTGGCAAAGAAAGGCGGGGGAGGGGTTATCCGTCAACGTTGTCACCCCGGACCACTGTCTCTTGTGGTGCGTGCGGAACGGGTTTCCGCGGATTGCGCCGGACGGGTGGCGAAACGCGGATCATGGCCACCCAGCGTGATTTCGTCCGGTCCGGACTGTCTATAGTGGACAGTGGGAAGCTGCGCGGGCGCACGGAAAGCGGCGGGCCGGGGAAGTCCGGGGCAGCGATTCTGCCCGGGTTTCGAAATCCCCGACTTCCGGGGGGTTGAACGGATTCGATCCGGAATGCTCAACTGGTTGGTTGGCGTTCTCGCGGACTTGGGGCAGGTTTGCCTTTGCCAGCCGCGGAATTTCGCACGGCCAGGGGACGGTCAGGGGCGCCCCGAGACGGGGTATGGGATGCCTGGCGGCGCGACTCTGGCGGAGAATCAGGGAGCCGTGGAACGTTCAGGACTGCCGCGACGGGGTCAGCGGCGGGTTCCCTCGCCGCCGCGCCCGGTAAGCCGCCGCCTTCATCTTGTTCCCGCAGGTGGCCATCGCGCACCATTCGCGCCGCGACCCGCGCGAATGGTCCAGGTAGACCTGCGTGCATTCCGGCCGCCCGCATTCCTTCAGCAGATCCGCGTCCGGCCCGCCCAGGATCGTCACCGCGGCCCGGGCCACTGTCGACAGCGCCTGCGCTGCCGTCGCCCGGACCTGCAGTCCGGTCCGGGTCAGCTGGGGGACCGCGTCCGGCTGCGCGGCCGCCTCGTTGACCAGCGTCAGCGCCTCCGCGTCGTACTCGTCGCCGACCAGCCGGGCCGCGACCAGCGCGTAGATCGCCTCCCGGACCGCGATCGCCCCGGCCAGGTCCGCGGCCGTGCTCGCCGGGTCGGTGCCGGTGACCCCTGACTCGCGGAACCAGGCGTCGAGGCTGCGCGGCGACCCGAGCATCTCGGCCGGTTCGTCGTTGCGGCGGGCCCGCAGCGTGCCGACGAAGTCCAGCGCCGGGTTGCCGCAGGGGAAGGCGTGCTCCATGCGCACCAGTCTGACAGGTGACGAATCGCCGCGCAAGCACCTCTAACCGCTCTAGGGGGTTATGAGTAGCAGGTCACAGAAAAACGTAACCGTCTTGACCGGTGACGAATTCTCGTGCGAAGGTTCTCCCGTCGCCGAGACCGGAGGACAGCGGCCCGGTCACCTGCCGGAAGGGCAAGTCCGATGGACCAGATCACGTGGGCGTTCCGGGAAGTTCTCGGCGCACTGGCGGCGCTTGCCGGCACCGTCCTCAGCGGCTTCTGAAAAATGTTCTGGAAAGGGAAAATCATGTCTGAAACCACTTACACCGCCGTCGTCACCACCACCGGCGAAGGCCGCAACGGGGGACGCGCGGTTTCCTCCGACGGTGCGCTCGACCTGAAATTCGCCATCCCGAAGGAACTGGGCGGCAACGGCGGCGCGACCAATCCGGAGCAGCTGCTCGCGGCCGGCTGGTCCTCGTGCTTCATGGGCGCGGTCCGGATCGCCGCGGCGCAGCGGAAGGTGAAGCTGGCCGACCTGGCGGTGGTCGCGGACGTGACGCTGCACCACGACGAGGCGAACTTCTGGCTCAGCGCCGCCCTGCATCTCGAGCTGACCGGCGTTGACCAGGAAACCGCCGACACGCTGGCCGCCGCCGCGCACCAGACCTGCCCGTATTCGAAGGCGCTGGGCGGAAGCATCGAGGTCACGGTGGACGCGACGGTGGCCTGACCGGGACGGTTGGTCGGGGGTGCGCACGGCATCCCCGACCCGGTGGTGTCGCGGGCTCGCGGCCGCCGTTAAGAGCACCCGGCCGAAAGCTGCCGGCTCAGGTCCGTCCCGGCGGCGCCTGCCGGGCCAGCTCGCGCGCGACTTCGACCGCCACCTCGATGGTCCGCGCCGCGAGCGGGGACTCGGCGCCGCGGCCGGGCGGCCAGTGCAGGTAGATCGAGCGGGCCGGGGCGGGGTCGAGGTCGTGCACCCGCAGGTCCGGCCATCCCTCCGGTCCGTGGATCGCACCGCAGTCGCGGCACACGACCTGGTGGATCGCCAGCCAGGGCAGCACCGCGAGCCCCATCCCGGCGCGCACCATCGACAGGATCGTCTCGCTGCCCGCGGACCGGAAGACGATCCGCGGCCGCGCGCCGGCGTCCGCGAGGGATTTCTCCAGTCTGGGCTGGTCGCACGTGGCCGGCCAGGCGACCATCGGCCTGCCGTCCAGTTTCCGGGCGGGCACCGGGCCCGCCGGCAGGTCGCCGGGCGGCGCGACGACCAGGTAGGGGTCCTCCATCAGCAGGGCGTGTTCGGTTTGCTCGCCGAGCAGGCCGTCGTAGAACAGCAGGTCCAGCTCGCCGAGCCGGGGCTCGTCGGGTTCCGAGAGCCGGATCTCGCAGCGCGGGTGCTCCTCGCGGAGAAGGCGCAGCACCGTCGGCAGGATGGCGTGCGAGACGCTTTGCAGGGTGCCGACGTCGATCCGGCCTTCCCCGGCCTTGAAGCGGTCGACCGCCCGGCCCAGCGCTTCGGCTTTCGCCAGCACCTCCCGGCCGTGTTCGAGGACCACGGCGCCAAGGGGAGTGATCCGCACCGGCCGCGGACCGCCCGGCCGGTCGAACACCGCGCCGCCGAGGGATCGTTCCAAGGCCGCGATGTGCTGGCTCACGCTCGACTGCGTGTAGCCCAGCCGGGTCGCGGCGCGGGAGAACGTTCCCTCCTCGGCGATCGCGAGCATCGTCGTCAGCTGCCGCAGGTCCAGGTCCGCCATGACCTCAGTCTATTACGGTTCACGATGGATCCAATCGTAAACAATCGCTTTTCTTAATCTCCTGGCGCTCCTAGCGTCGTTGCCATGACAGTCGCAACGATCACCGCCGAGAGAACTTCCGCTCGCCGGCTCCCGTCGCTCGCTTGGGCGCTGGGCGCGTGCCACCTCGTCGCGCGAGGCGGTTCGTTCGTGCAGCCGATGCTGGTGCTGTATCTGACGCAGGACCAGCGGATGACCCCGGCGGCCGCGGGTGCGGTGGTGGCGGCCGTGGGCATCGGCGATTTCGGGTCGCAGCTGCTGGGAGGCTGGCTCGGGGACCGGGCCGGGCGGCGGAAGACGATGCTCCTCGGGTTCCTCGGGACGGCGATCGCCTTGGCTGCCTTGGGATCCGCCGAGGCGACGCCGGTCATCTGGGGCACGGCCGCCGGGTACGGCCTCGCGGCCGGGCTCTTCCGCCCGGCCGGATCCGCGGCGGTGGCGGACCTTCCGCCGGAGCAGCGGGTGCGGGCGTACAGCCTGCTTTATTGGGCGGCGAATCTCGGATATTCCGTCGCCGCAACGGTTTCCGGGGTGCTCGCGAGTCGCGGTTACGGTCTGCTGTTCTGGTTGAACGCAGTCGCGATGCTGGTCGCCGCCTTGATCGTGGTGGCGGCGGTGCCGGAGACGTGCTCGGCTGCGAGCGGTCCAAAACGTGCGCTGCTGCCGGTGTTGCGGGCGGACCGGCTGATGCTCGCCATGATTGCGATTCACGTCGGCTGTTTCACGCTGCTCATGGAATCGTTCGCCACCTTGCCGTTGCTGATGACCGCGCAACAGTTCAGCTCCGCTACCTATGGTGCGGTGCTCGCGCTCAATGGGCTCGCCATTGTTGTCCTGCAACCGTTGGCCGTCGGCGTGCTGGCGAATCGCGACCGGGGGACCGTACTCGCCATCTCGATGGTGCTGGTCGGCCTCGGCGGTGGATGGGCGGCTTTGACGCACAGCATTGCTGGCTATGCCGTCGCGATTCTCATTGTCAGCCTTGGGCAGATCGGGCTCGCGGTCCAATTCGGAGCGACCTTCGCCGCTCTTGCGCCGCCGGATCTGCGCAGCGGGTACCTGGGCGTCGCGTCGAGCGCGTGGAGCCTCGGCGCGGTCCTTGGCCCGATCATCGGCACGGCGTTGCTGCAGCAAGCCGGTCGGACTTGCCTGGGCGGCGTTGCTTTCGCCGCCGGGCTCCTGCTTTTCCTGGCACAGCAAGCCGTTGCTGGACGCCTCCGCGTCCGAAGTGGTCAGTCAACCGAGAAGGGAACACACTGATGTCAACCATGACCGACAGCGAATGGCGCACTTTCCTCTCCGAAGGAACCAGGCTTGCCCATTTAGCTCTCACGCGCGCCGACGGACGTCCGCACGTCACCCCGATTTGTTTCGTGCTGGACGGGGACGAACTCGCCTTCGCTTTGTCGCCGGGGAGTGTCAAAGGGAAAAGCCTGGTGCGGGACGGACGCGTCGCGGTCTGCGTCAGCGACGAACGGCAGCCGTACAGCTTCGTGACTATCGAAGGCCAAGCCCGGATTTCCGCCGAGCCGGACCAGATCAGGCGGGTGGCGGCGGGGATCGCCGAACGCTACTACCCCGAGCAGTCCGCAGTGGACCTTGCCGAATCGTTCGTCCACGGTGGATTCACCGCGGTGCGGATCAGCATCGCGCACGTGATCGCCCACTCTGGTCTCGGCTGAGTCTCACCGCAACCGCGCCCCCACCCGCTCGAGTGCAGCCAGCACTTCGGAGCGGGCGGTGGCGATCTCGCTCGCGGTCAGTGTTGCGGACCTCGGGCGGAGCGTGACCCGCAAGGTGAGCGACCGGTGGTCCGCCGGAATCCGCGAACCCCGGTACTCGCCGACGTAAGCCACCCGCTGTACCAAGGCATGGGCCCGGCTCGCGGAGTCGGCGAACAGAGACCACGGCACCGTGTCGGCGGCGAGGACGGAGAGGTCGAAGTCCGACTCGGGCAGGTCGCCGACCGGGGTGTAGCGGTTCTCCCGCGACGGGTGTGCCCGCAGCGCGCCGAGATCCAGTTCGACGCAGGCGATCGCGCCCCGGTCGATCCCCGCCGCCCGGAGCACCGACGGCCGGACCAGCGCCAGCGTGCCGCCTGGGCGGATCGCCAGTCGCGCCGACTGGTCAGTCCAGGCCGGGGTGGGTGCACCGGACAGATCCAGTGCGGTGAGATGGCAGTACCGGCGGACCAGGTCGACCAGCCCCTTGGCCCGGCGGAACAGGCCGGCCCCGTCCGGTCCGGCGAGCAGGATCCCGGCGGACGTCCGTTCGGCGGCGGCGAAGACGGTGCCGACTTCGAAGATGCTGAACTCGTCGTAGTAGCGGAGGTTGGCGGCTGCGGCTTCGAGCAGGTTCGGGACCAGCGACGGGCGCAACCGGGCGCGGTCCGGGGCCGGCGGGTGGCTGATCGCCAGGTCGGCGTCGAGTCCGCAGGCGGTGAGCAGGTGGTCGGCGGACCAGGGGTAGGTCAGCACCTCGGTCGCCCCGCCGCGGGCGGCCAGCACCTCCCGGACTCGGCGGCTCAACGGGAGGCGGGGGCTCGGCGTGAGGGTCACGACGGGCCTCGGCGCGGGGAGCGCGTCGAAGCCGTGGATCCGGGCCAGTTCCTCGACGATGTCCACGGGCAGCGAGAGATCGCCGGTGGAACGCCACGACGGAGCCACCACTCGCAGCAGTTCCCCGGTGATCTCGGCGGTGCAGCCGAGGGCGCGGAGGATGCGCAGGATCTCGTCCGGAGGGAGCCGGACCCCGATCCGGCTTTCGAGTTCTGCCAGGCTCACCTCGATTTCGGCTCGCCGGGTGGCGGCGAGCACGAGGTCCTCCTCGCCGAGTGCGACCGCGGACGGGTCGGCCTCGGTCAGGAGGTGAAGGAACAGGTCGGCGGCCTGGTCCGCGCGTTGGGTGTCCAAGCCTTTCTCCTGGCGCACCGACGCCTCGGTCCGGGCGCTGCGGCGGGCTCGGCTCGGGAGCAGAGTTGGTATCTCAAGCACGAGTGAGCCGTCCGAACTGCGGACGTCACTCGGTTGCCCGACGGCGAACATCACGTACGCGCTCAGGTCGGCGCACAGGTTCCGGCTTGGTGCACCGATTCGCCGGAGCCGGTCGCGGACGAACGCCGGAGTCGGTACGGAACTGTCCACTGTGCACCGCAAGGCCAGGATCCTTCGGTGCCAAGCAGGATCGGCCGCGGTGAGGCCAGTAGTGCTCGGCGGCCGGACGACCTGGGGAAGGGGGGCCAGCGGAAGTCCATAGAGGACAGACAGCTCGCGGGCGATTCCATAGTGGCTCCACAGATCAGGACGATGGGTGAGCGATTTGTTGTCGATCTCGAAGACGACATCGCCCTCAACGAGGTCGTACCCCTCGACCTCGACGGTTTTCAAGGTCAGCTCGTGCGCCAGCTGCTCCGGCGCACAGTCGGGCAGCGGCACGTAGTCGGCGAGCCAATCCCGGGAAATCTTCACGGCAGCGGGCCTTTCAGGCGAATTGAGTGAGGAAGCGCAGGTCGGCGCTGTGCATCAGCCGGACGTCGTCGATGCCGTAGCGCATCATCGCCAGCCGGTCCAAGCCGACGTTGAGGTAGCAGCCGGACCAGCGTGCCGGGTCGAGCCCGGCCGCGCGCAGCACGTGCGGATGCGGGCTGCCGCCGGGCATCACCTCGAGCCAGCCGGTCCGTCCGCAGGTGCGGCAGCCGCGCCCCGAGCACACCCGGCAGGCCATGTCGATTTCGAAACCCGGCTCTACGAAAGGGAAGTATCCGGCACGCATCCGCGTCCGCACCGGTTCGCCGAACACCGTGCCGAGAATGGTGTCGACGAGGAACCGGGCGGTGGCGAGCGGAACCGCGTCGTCCACCACGAGCACCTCGTACTGGAAGAACGCGCGCTCGTGCCGGGCGTCGGTGCTTTCGTTGCGGTAAACGCGGCCCGGGTAGGCGATCCGGACCGGCGGTGCGTTCGTGCTCAGGTGCCGGACGCTCGCGCCGGTCAGGTGCGGGCGCAGGCACCGGCCGTCGGCCAGCCAATAGGTGTCCATGCTTTCGCGCGCCGGATGGTCGGCGGGGAAGTTCAACCGGTCGAATTCCCTCTCCGCGGAGCTGATTTCCGGACCCTCGACGACCGTGAAGTTGAGCGCGCGGAAGGCGTCGTCGAGGTCGTCTCTCAGCTGGGTCACCGGATGCAGTCCGGCGGTCGGCGGCGGGAGGCCGGGAATGGTGGGGTCGAGCGGGTGGTCCAGCGCGGTTTCGGCGAACGCCTTCGCGGCGAACGCGGTGGCAAGGCGTTGGTGTGCTTCGGAAAGCGCGAGGCCGAGCTGTTTGCGGGAGGCCGGGTCGTACCGGCCGAGGTCGCGGCGGACGGCGGCGAGCGGGCTGGATTTGCCGAGCGCGGAACGGCGTGCGTCGGCGACGGCGGCCGGAGTGCGGGCCTGGGCGAGCTCGGCGAGTGCAGCGTCGGTCAGCGCGGTGATCCGGCGCAGCGTCGAGGCGGGGTCAAGGGGGTCCACGGGAAGGGTTTCCTCACTTCGGAGCGTGAAGTTCTGGACTTCACCCCCGGGCAGCGAGGGGAGACGCGGACGTCAGCGGGCGGAGCCCGGCGCGCACGCGCAGCCCCCGGGCACTGCCCGGGGGCGGAGAAATCGCTGCGCACGCATGCGCCCATCATGGCACGCCCCGCTCGCGCTGAGCAAACCCTTTGCGTCGGCCGTGCGGGGAACCCCGGGGAACCCCGAGGGAATCAGCGTCCCCCGGGGTTCCCCGCACGACCGGTGAGTCAGTGTCCGACGGCGGCTCGGACGGATTCCTTCAGCGAGCCGAGCGTCGCGATCACCGCGGTGGGTTCGTAGCCGCAGTGCGCCATGCAGTTCGAGCAGCGCGGGTCCTTGCCGCGGCCGAAGTTCTCCCATTCGGTGGTCTCGATGAGCTCCCGGTACGTTTTCGCGTAGCCGTCGTCGAGCAGATAGCACGGGCGCTGCCAGCCGAGCAGCGAATACGACGGAATGCCCCACGGCGTGCATTCCAGGTCGCGTTTGCCCTCGAGGAAATCGAGGAACACCGGCGAATGGTTGAGCCGCCAGCGTTTCCGGTTCCCGCCGCCGAAGGCCTTGGCGAACAGTTCCCGGGTCTGCTGCACGCCGAGCCAGTGGTCCTGGTCCGGGGCTTTCTCGTAGGCGTACCCGGGCGAGATCTGCATGTTGTCGACGCCGAGGTCGTTGAGGTAGTCGAGCACGTCGATGACGTCCTGCGGGGTGTCCCCGGTGAAGAACGTCGTGTTCGTCATGACGCGGAAGCCCTTTTCCTTGGCGAGCTTGATCGCGTCGACCGCCGCCTGGAAACCGCCCTCCTTGCGCACCGACGCGTCGTGCCGTTCTTCGAGGCCGTCGATGTGCACCATCCACGCGAAATTGCGGTGCGGCTTGAACTTGTGGATGTGCTTGGGCAGCAGCAGCGCGTTGGTGCACAGGAAAATGATCTTGTTGCGGGCGAGCAGCTGCCGGGTGATCTCGTCGATCTGCGGGTGCATCAGCGGTTCGCCGCCCGCGATCGACACCATCGGGGCGCCGCTCTCTTCGATCGCCCCGACGGCCTGTTCCACCGGCATCCGCTGTTTCAGCAGGGTGTGCGGCTGCGCGATCTTGCCGCAGCCGCCGCATTTGAGGTTGCACGCGAAGAGCGGTTCCAGCTCGACCAGGAGCGGGAACTTCTCCTTGCGCAGCAGCTTCTGCTTCATCAGGTAACCGCCCAGTCGAAGAGACTGGCGCAACGGCATGGCCATCGCTCAGAGCACCTCCCGAGGTAGGGTGAACGTCATTTCTTCCTCCGTCAGCGGGTTTTCCGCGACGCTGACCGGCCCCAATCCGCGCAGGGCCTCGACCGTTTCGGCCACCAGATGCGGCGGCGCCGACGCGCCCGCGGTGAGCCCGATCCGCCCGGCCCCGGCGAGCCGGCGCAGGTCGACGTCGCCGCAGCCGTCCACCAGCACCGCCGGGGTCCCCTCGCGTTCGGAGACTTCCACCAGCCGCCGCGAGTTGGACGAATTCCCGGAACCCACGACCAGCACCAGATCCACCTCGCGGGCGATCGCGCGCAAGGCTTGCTGCCGGTTGGTCGTGGCGTAGCAAATGTCGTCCTTGCGCGGCGCGGAAAGTCCCGGGAATCGTTCCCGCAGCACGGACGCGATCTCTTCGGCCTCGTCGAGCGCGAGGGTGGTCTGCATGGTGTAGGCGGTCCGCGACGGGTCGCGCACGGTGACCGTCCGGGCGGCCTCGACATCTCTCACGACCACCACGTTGTCCGGCGCTTCCCCGACGGTTCCTTCGACTTCCTCGTGCTCGGCGTGCCCGATCAGGAACACCGTCTCGCCGCGCCCGGTGTAGCGGCGGACTTCGTTGTGCACCTTGGTGACCAACGGGCACGTCGCGTCCACAACGGACAGTCCGCGATCCGCGGCGGCCCGCCGGACGGCGGGAGAGACCCCGTGGGCGGCGAACACGAGCGTCTCGCCTTCCGGAACTTCCTCCACCTCGTCCACGAACACCGCACCGCGACCCTGCAACCGATGCACGACATGAGTGTTGTGCACGATCTGCCGGCGCACGTACACCGGTGCGCCATGCTTCTCCAGCGCCCGTTCGACGATCTCGATCGCCCGCTCCACTCCGGCGCAGAACGACCGCGGACTAGCTAACCGCACCGTACGCGGCCGCACCGCTTCGGCCCACGCGGCCAGCGCGGGCGCGGTCCGGCGCAGGCTCCGTAACCCGGCGAGTCCATTCGAGACAGTCGAAGGACGCAGCAGCGGTTCGCCGACCGTGTCCACAATGGCCCGAACCACCGCGAACGGTTCACCGCTGGCAGCAAGCCACGCGGACTCCATGTCGACCGCCAGCGCGCCGCTGGAAGCCAGCGAAGCCCGTTCCCGCTCTCGGACCACGTGCGAACTGCCGACCACCGGTCCTAGATGGACAGTGAGCCCCAGCCGTCGCAACGCACCCGCCAGCAACGGCGCGGACGGAACCGGAATTACGCCGGAAGGACCGCGCACCTCGGTGGCGACGACGACGTCCCCCGGCCGTACGGAAGGAGTGAGCCCACCACCGAGCCCCGCGACGATCCGCGGTCCGGACGGGAGCCGGGCCGCAGCGGCGGCGGCCCGGCGAGGCCCGAGTCCGGTGTGGACCGTTCGCGGACCGGGACCGCGCAGCGCGGCCTGTTCGATCCGCAGCGGGGTGCAGACGATCGGCGTCATGACCCGCCCCGTACGTACCGGCCGAGGGCGGACAGCGGAAACACCACGCGGTACAGGTGATACGAAAGGTAGAAGTCGCCCGGGAACCCGGTGCCGGTGTGCTTGTCCTCGTCCCATCCGCCGTCCGGCCGCTGGCGTTCGCACAGCCACTCGACGCCCCGGGAGACCACAGTGGACTCGCGCTCCCCGGCAGCCAGCAGCGCCAGCAACGCCCACGCGGTCTGGGACGGCGTCGAATCGCCGCGCCCGGCCCACGCCCGGTCGTCGTAGGACCGCAGGTCCTCGCCCCAGCCGCCGTCGTCGTTCTGGTGCTCGGCCAGCCACTCCACCGCACGCCGGATCCGCGGGTCGGTCCCGGGGATCCCGGCCGCGACCAGCGCGGGCACCACCGCACCCGTGCCGTACACGTAGTTCGCGCCCCAACGGCCGAACCACGAACCGTCCTCTTCCTGGTTGTCCAGCAGCCACCGCACCCCGCGACGGCAGGCGCGCGTGTCCGTTTTCCCTTCCGCGGCCAGCATTTCGACCACGTGCGCGGTCACGTCCGCCGACGGCGGATCGATCACCGCGCCGAAATCGCAGAACGGCAGCCGCGTGGTCAGCACCTGCGTGTTGTCCGCGTCGAACGCGCCCCATCCGCCGTCGCTGGACTGCATTCCCTCCAGCCACGCGACGCTCCGGTCGACCGCCTCGCGGATCCGCAGGTGGTCCGGTTTGCCCATCCGCCGCAGCGCGAGCACCACCTCGGCGGTGTCGTCGGTGTCCGGATACCCGTCGTTGGCGAATTCGAAGGCGAACCCGCCCGGCTCCAGCGAAGGCCGCCGCACCGCCCAGTCGCCGGGCACCCGGATTTCCTCGCCCAGCATCCACTCCGCGGCGCGGACCAGGGTTTCGTCGCCGGGGGAGACGCCCGCGTCGAGCAGCGCGGTCATCGCCAAGGCGGTGTCCCACACCGGCGACTGGCAGGCTTCGAGCCGCCGCACCCAGCCCTGCTCGGTCTTCTCCCGGATGGTGAACCCGTCCAGCCCGGCGATCCCTGCCTTGAGCGCGGGATGGTCGAGCGGATAGCCCAGCAGGTGCAGCGCGAGGATCGAGTACACCCACGGCGGCTGGATCCCGCCCCACGAACCGTCGGCCTCCTGCCGCGCGAGAATCCACTCCGCCGCCTGCTTCATCGCCAGCTTGCGCACCGGGTTGAACGGCAGTTTCGCGTACGCGTGCAACGCGGTGTCGAGGTTCTGGAACACGCCGTCCCACGTCCACGGCGCGCGGGTCTTCGGCGGGCGTTTGCCGGTGCGCAGTTCGTCGACCTCGAAGGGCAGCTTCCGCACCGGGCGCAGCGTGCCGACGATGGTCAGCGGCACGATCGTCTGCCGTGCCCAGCAGGCGAAATCGTAGACGTTGAGCGGGAACCACGACGGCAGGAAGATCAGCTCCGGCGGCAGGCTCGGCAGGTCGTCCCACGACCACTGGCCGACCATCGCGAGCCAGATCCGGGTGAACACCCGCGTCGCCTCGATCCCGCCGTGCTCGCGGATCCACTCCGCGGCGGCGGCCAGCCACGGCGCGTCCGCCGGATCGCCGGCCAGCCGGAGCGCCACCCACGCCTCGACCGTGGTGGACAGGTCGGCTGGGCCGTCCGGGAAGTTCGCCCAGGTGCCGTCCGCGCGCTGCTGCGAGCGGATCCAGCGGGCGGACTCCTCGGCGATCTGCGGCGTCAGGATGCCCAGGAAATGCCGCAGCAGCAGGTCTTCGGCGTCCATCGTGACGTTGGTGGCGAGTTCGCCCTTCCACCATCCGGCGCGGTCCTGTTCGCGGCGCAGGAATTCGACGGCCGCCGCGACGGTGTCGGCGGCGGTGCGGGCGACGGGCGCGGAGGCGCGGGGGACGGTCTGGGTCATCACGCTTCCCTTCCGGCGATGAAACGGGCGATCGAAACGAGGTCGGAGCGCGGGCCGGACGGGACGACGGCCAGCGCTTGCTCGGCGGCGGCGACGTGCCGCGCCGCTTCCGCAGTGGCCCATTCGCGGCCGCCCGCGTCGTCCACCAGCGTGGCGATCCGGGCCAGGTCGGTGTCGTCGTCCCCGGCGAGCCATTCGGCCAGCCGGCGGCCCGCCGCGCCGCCGTGCGTGGTCGCGTAGGTGATCGGCAGCGACTTCTTGCGCGCCCGCAGATCGGAGTACACCGACTTCCCGGTGACCGCCGGGTCGCCCCAGATGCCGAGCACGTCGTCGACGAGCTGGAACGCCAGGCCGATCTCCTCGCCGAACACCGCAAGCGCGTCGACGACCTCGGCGGGCGCGCCGGCCAGCACCGCCCCGATCGCGGCGCTGGCGGACAGCAGCGCGCCGGTTTTCCCGGCGGCCATCGTCACGCATTCGGCGAGCGTGACGTTGTCCCGCTGTTCGAACGAGACGTCCAGGAACTGGCCGTGGATCAGGCGGCGCGTGGTCTCGGTGAGCAGCCGGCCGGCGGCGACCGCGTGCGGGGAACCGCTGTCCAGCACCACTTCCTGGGCGAGCGCGAGCATCGCGTCCCCGGTCAGGATCGCGCTCGCCGACCCCCACAGCGCCCACACCGTGGGCCGGTGCCTGCGTTCGGTGTCGCCGTCCATCAGATCGTCGTGCACGAGCGAGAAGTTGTGCACCAGCTCCACCGCGACCGCGCCGGGCACGCCGGCCTCCACCGGCGCGCCCGCGGCCTGCGCGGACACCACGGCGAGCGCCGAACGCACGGCCTTGCCCCCGTTGCCTCGCACCGGCACGCCGTTCGGGTCGGTCCAGCCGAGGTGGTAGGCGCTGATCGCGCGGCTGGTGTCGTCCAGCCGGTCGACGGCGGCGCGCAACGCTGGCTGCACGACGTCCCGGGCGCTGCCGAGCACCGGCGGCGCCGCCGCACGCGTTTTTTCGGCAGGAAACAGATTGGCGGTCATGCTCCGACTCCCTCCCTCTTACCGTTGTGCTGAAGAAGGGCAGCGGCCGCGGTCGCGCCACTGCGCGCGGCCCCCTCCATGGTCGCGGGCCATCCGGTCGCGGTCCACGCGCCCGCCAAGTACAGCCCGGGCAACGCGGTGCGCGCGGGCGGGCGAAGCGAGGCGGTGCCGGGACCGGGCCGGAATGTCGCGTGCCGCTCGCGGGTGACGAAAAAGTCGAGCACCTGCGCGCCCCGCGCCTCGGGCAGCAGCGCCAGCAGCTCGGGCAGCAACTGCTCGCGGAGTTTCGCCGTGGGCAGGTCGATCTGCGCGTCCGCGGCGGACAGCGACATCGCGAGATACTGCCCGGAGTCCAAACCGGACTGTCGCGTTCGGTCGAACACCCACTGCACCGGCGTGCGCACGCCCGCGACGAACGGTTCGCCGAGGACTTTCCGGTCGAGCACCACGTGCACGTTCACGATCGGGGAGCTGCCGAGCCCGCCGGACCAGCCCGGCGGCAGCCCGATCGCCCCGGCCGGCGCGAGCTGTTCGGTCACCGGCGGCGGAGTGGCGAGCACGACCTGGCCGAACTCCTCCTCGCCGCGATCCGTGACGACCCGCCAGCCCTCGCTGATCGCGCGCACCTTCGTGCTCACCCGGACGTCCGCTCCGGCCTCGATCAGCCGCTCGTGCGCGGGGTCGCCGTGCAGTTCCCGCAACGGCACCAGCGACCACCCGATGTCGGCGGCGGCCGGATCGGTGAGCAGGCCCTCTTGGAACACTGTCGCGGCGAGGCTGAGCGACGCGTCGTCGGCGGTCGCGTTCAGCGTGGCCACCCCGACCAAATCCCACAGCGCTTCGATCGCCGCCGCGCTCTGCCCGTGCCGCCGCAGCCATTCCCCGAACGACTGACGATCCGTGCGGTCCGCTTTCGGGTCCACCCGGCGCAACGCGAGCGCGGCGAGCGCGAACCGGGCCCGGTCGAGCGGGCGCAGCGGGTCGTAGCGCAGCAGCGAGGTGGCCAGGTGCAGCGGCGCGGGCAGATCGTCGCGCCGCAGCCACGTCGGCGCGGACGCGCCCGGCAGCCGGATCGGGATTTCCAGGCGCGGCTGCAGCACCACCCGGTCCGCGACGCCGAGCCGGTCGAGCAGCGCGCGATAAGCGGTGCAGCAGCGGAGGAACACGTGCTGTCCATTGTCGACATGCAGGTCGCCGCGGGTGAACGAATGCGTGAGCCCGCCCAGGTGCGGCCGCGCCTCGAACAGCGTGACCGGACGGCCGGCGTCGGCGCAGGCGAGCGCGGCGGCGATGCCCGCGAGCCCGCCGCCGACCACCGCGACCGGGGCGGTCATCGGCCGATCCCGGTCAGCGCCCGGAACGCCACCACCGCCTTTTCCCGGCCGGACAACGAAAGCCGCCGGTCGAACACGCGCGCCGGCTGTTCGTCGATCCGGTCCAGCAGGGTGCGGTAGATGCCGGACATCGCGGTGCAGCACGCGGCGCTGCGCCCGTCCAAAGAGGGCACCAGGCGAAGCCCGCGGGAATACCAGTCGCGGGCCCGCGCGGCGCTGTCGTGGATCAGCGCGGAGAGCCCGCCGTCGGGATCGGCCAGCCTGCCGTCCGGCCCGACGGACAGTTCGACGCCGAACCGGTCGAGGTCCTCTTTGGGCAGATACACGCGGCCGTTGAGCAGATCCTCGCGGATGTCGCGCAGGATATTGGTCTGCTGCAAGGCAATTCCCAATTCGTCGGCGTACACCGGCGCGTTCGGCTCCGGACGGCTGCCGAAGACGCCGAGGCACAGCCGCCCGACCGAACCCGCCACGCACCGGCAGTACTCGACCAGTTCCTCGAAGCGCACGTATTCGCGGCCGGTCACGTCCATTTCGACGCCGTCGAGCAGTTCCTCGAACGCGCCCAGCGGAATCGGGTACCGGCGCGCCGCGTCGGCGACCGCGACGTACACCGGATCGGTGGTCGCGGACAGATCGCCGAGCGATTTCCGCACCCCGGCGAGCCCCTGCAGCTTGGTCTCGGCGGACGCCTCGGTGTCGTCGCCGATGTCGTCGATGATCCGGGCCAGCGCGTACACCGCGCACAGCGCCGCGCGTTTGCCCGGCGGCAGCAACCGGATTCCGTAGTAGAAGTTGCGCGCCTGTTCCTTGGTGACCGCCGCGCAGTGCGCGTAGGCCTCGTCCACTGTGCCCAGTGCCGTCATCCGGACCGCCTCCTCGTGCCGACTTGCAGCCACCCCAGCCAACTCAGCAGTCCGGCCCGGCTCGGCCGGACCGGTGCGGACAGCACGTCGCCGCCGCTCGCGCGCAGCGCGTCGACCGTCGCGAGCCCGCCGGCGAGGAAGCCGCTGACCGCGAACCGCCCCCAGCCGGACAGGTGCCCGAGCAAATCCGCGCCGCCGCCCAGCAGGACGGCGGCGCGGTCGGTTTCCCACCGCATCAGCGCTTTCATCTCCGGCGACGCGTGCGCGGCGCCCAGCTCCTCCTCGGCCACGCCGAACTCGGCGAGATCCTCCTGCGGCAGGTACACCCGCCCGTTGCGGTAGTCCTCGCCGACGTCCTGCCAGTGCTCCACGAGCTGGAGCCCGGTGCAGATCCGGTCGGACAGCTGCTCGGCGGCCGGATCGTGGACGCCGAGCAGGCCGAGCACGATGCGCCCGACCGGGTCGGCGGAAAGCCGGCAGTACGCCAGCAAGTCCGCGAAGACCGGATACCGGTGCACGCGCTGGTCCTGGATGTTGGCCTGCACGAGCCGCTGGAACGGTTCCTCGGTCAGCCGCCCGGCGCGGATCGCCGGGAGAAGTCCACGGACCGCGGGATCTTCCGGTTCGCCGTTGCCGAACGCCGCGGACAGCTGCGAAGAGAAAGCCTCGAGCCGCGCGACCCGGTCGCCCTCGGCCTCGTCGCCCAGATCGTCCACAGTGCGCGCGACGGAATAGACCGCGACGAGGTCGGCGCGCAGCTGTTCCGGCAGCACCCGCAGGGCCACCGGGAAGTTTTCCGCGCGCCGTTTCTCTCGCAGTCCGTTTGTGTCCGCAGTGTTACGGGCGGCCGGGGTCGCTCTCATCCCCGCCAGTGTCGCGCCCCCGGACGGGCGGCTTCTGCCGCCGGAAAGCGAATTTCGGTGGCTTCGACTTGGCACGAGGGGCCAAAGTGGGGACAGGATGTCCCGAGGCGACCCGAGACCGCTGCCTGCGACGGAAGGACTCCCGGACACATGGGACCAGATCAGGTGACCCGGCTTGACGAACTGGAGACGGTGGTGACCCGCCGGCTGCCCGCCATGCTCAACGAGGTCCGCGACCAGCTCGCGGACGAGCATCCCGACTACGCGGAGTTCCTGACCGAAGAGCTCGCCGACCTCGTCGCCGCCAGCGCGGGGTTCGTCCGGCGGCTGATCGACATCGCGGCCGAGCCCGACGAGCGGCTGCCGGAACTGGGGTCCGGCGTCGAGCAGACGGTGTTCGAGGAAATCGGCCGGGCGCAATACCAGCAGGGCAGGCGGGTCACGAGCCTGCTGTCGGCCTACCGGGTCGGCGCGCGCGTGGCGTGGCGGTACGTTTCGGAAGCGGCGCTCGATCTCGGCGTGCCCGCCGAACTGTTCGCCTCGCTCGCCACCACCGTGTTCGCTCTGGTGGACCAGCTTTCGGAATCGTCGCTGCGGGGGTACCTGCAGGAGCAGTCGGACGCGGTGCGCGCGCGGGAACGGCTGCGCGACGAGCTGACCGCGCTGCTGCTGTCCGACCGGGCGGACAAGGCCGCGGTGCGGGCCGCGGCGGCGCGCGCGGACTGGCGGCTGCCGAAGCACGCCGCGGTCGTGCTGGTGGAGGACGAAAACGAACTGGGGCGGGAATTGGTGTTCCGCCTCGAAGACAGCTGCCTGCGGCTGCGCCGGCCCGGCGTCGTGGTGGCGATCGTGCCGGACCCGGGCGGCCCGGGCAGACGCGCGTGGCTGGCCAGGGCGCTGCGCGGCGGCGGCGCGGTGGTCGGCGCGACGGTGCCGCTCGACCGGCTCCCGGCCAGCCTGCGCATCGCCGAGGTGACCGCGCGGTTGCGCCGCGACCACCTGCTCAGCGACGATCCGGTGTTCGCCGACGAACACCTCGACGCGATCATCGTGCACCGTGACGACCGGCTGCTCGACGTGCTGAGAAGACAGGCCCTCGCTCCGCTCGCCGAGCTGAACGAATCCGCGCGGGAACGATTGTTGACCACGCTCACGTCGTGGCTGCTGCATCTGGGGGACCGCAAGGCGGTCGCGGAGGATCTGCACATCCATCCGCAGACGGTGTCCTACCGGCTCGGCCGCCTGCACGACCTGTTCGGGCCGTCGCTGGACGACCCGGCCGTGCGCGCGACGCTGGTGCTGGCGCTCGCCTGGGGGCCGCCCGGGCAGGTGGACGAGATCGCCTGATCGGGGAATTCCCCTGATGCGGCAGCACAGGGGACGTGCTTGGGTCTCGTAAGCGGCCGGTGCCGGGTACGGCATTGCCGCTCACGAGATACTGGGGGAGGAGGTTCGCGTGGACCCGTCAGCTTTCGGCGCCGAATCGCGCCGCGAGCGCGCGGTACAGGCCGGGCGCCGTGCCGCGCAATGCGACGGGGATTCGCAGCCAGCGCGGCACGTAGTAGTCGCCCGGACGCGCGGCGGCGCGCACCACGGCGGCGGCCACGCGTTCGGCGCTCACCGGCCGCGGGGTGCTGCGGGTGTACGGACGCCCGCGACGTTCGAAGAATTCCGTGCGTACCACGCCGGGAACTACGATTCCGACCGTAACTCCGGTGCCGTGCAACTCGAATCGAAGGCTGTCGGCGAAAGCGTCCACACCGGACTTCGCCGCCGCGTACACGGCTTCTCCGGCGACGCCGGTGCGTCCGGCGATCGAGGAGACGAAAACGATCTGCCCGCGGTCGCGTTCCAGCATCGCGGGCAGCAGCGCGCGGGTCAGGTCGAGCGGCGCGGTCAGGTTCACCGCGACCAGGTGCCGCAGCCGTTCCGCGGACAGCTCGGGCAGCGGACCGGCCCAGCCGAGGCCGGCGTTGTTGACGAGCAGATCCACCGATCCGGTGACTTCCCGTGCGCGTTCGGCGAGTTCCGCCGCGGCTCCGGGGGGCGCGAGGTCGGCGGCGAGCGCGGTGCCGCCGGTTTCCCGGGCGAGGGCGGCCAGCCGGTCCTCGTCGCGGCCGTGCAGCAGCACGTGGACGCCCGCGCGGGCGAGCCGGCGCGCGGTGGCGGCTCCGATGCCGGACGACGCGCCGGTGACGAGGGCGGTGCGGGCCATCAGGCGGCGGGCAGCGCGGCCGGACGGTGTCCCATGCGCAGCGTGATGCCCGCCGAGCGCAGCGAACGGCGGAACCACCACAGCGAACCGGCGATGGCCAGCCCGATCACCGAGTACGACCCCGCGGTGCTCACCATGAGGAAGCTGCCGACCGTTTCCCGCGCGAGCATCAGCAGCGTCACGCCGCCGTTCACCGCGAACACGAGCCCCCACAGCACCGACACGCGCTGGAAGAACCGGCGCATTCCGGGATGTCCGGAGAGCGTTTCCGGGAATGCGCAGAAATCGCCGGCCAGCCGCGCGAGCAGCGGTTTGTTGAACGGCGCGGACACCAGGAACAGGCCGGCGACGAGGAAATTCTGTAGAGTCGGCTGCAGGAAGTACAGGAAGGCGCTGCCGGTCGCCAGGCCCAGCACAGTGCGCGCGACCAGCAGAGCCGTGGTCAGCAGCAGCACGGCGGGGATCTTCTTGCGCAGGACCAGCCGGGCGCCGACCACGGCGACCGACCAGCACAGCGCGGCGATGACCCCGCTGTCGAAGCTCACCAGGGTCAGCAGGAGATAGAACAGGCCGGCCGGGACGAGCGCCGACTCCAGCAGGTGCCGGCTCCCGTCCGCCAGGAGATTGCGGAGCGAGGGGAGGTCGATCGTGTGGGGGTGTCGCATGCGGGTTCTGCTGCCTCCGGTGCCAACCGGGCGACTCGGCCTCGGACAAGGCTTGAGCATAAGCACGGGGGATGGGGACGGTGTGAGGTGAAGAGTCCGTGACAGTTTCGGGGATGTCGCTGGTCGTGGCTGTCCCCGCCGCCGTCGCCGGCGCGGCGTGCATGGGACTCGCGAGCGCAGCGCAGGCCAGGGCGACCAAAGAGGTGGAAACCGGCAAACCGCTCGACCTGACGCTCTTCAAGCGGCTCGTCGGACGCCCATTGTGGCTCATCGGGATCGCCGCCACCATCCTGGGTCTCGTCCTGCAGCTCGTCGCGCTCGCGTTCGGGCCGTTGCTGCTGGTCCAGCCGCTGCTCGTGACGTCGCTCATGTTCGCCGGGCTGGCGTCCGCGCGGCTGGAGCGCCGCCGACCGGACCGCACGATGAGCGTCGGCGGGCTGCTGTGCGTGGCCGGGCTGGCCGCGTTCCTCGTCATCGCCCGTCCGAGCGGAAACAGCGAAACGCTGGTCAGCGGCGGCGCGCTGCTGCCGCTCGGCATCGCGCTCGCCGCGGTGACCCTGGTGTCGCTTGTCGTTGCCGCGTCGACGAATTCCGGATCTTGGCGGGTGCTCGGGCTGGCCGTCGCCACCGGCGTCCTGTACGGCCTCACCGCCGGGCTGATGAAGGTGGTCGCGGGCCAGTTCCGCGTCGGGATCGACGAGCCGTTCCGGCACTGGACGCTGTATCTGGTGTGCCTCGTGGGGCCGCTGGGATTCCTGTTGAGCCAGAACACGTTCCAGCAGGGCCGGTTCCTGACGCCCGCGCTCGCCGTGATCACCGCGCTGGACCCGCTGGTCGGCGTGGCGATCGGGCTGTCGTGGATGGGCGAATCGGCCGACGGGAGGCCGCTCGCGCTGTTCGGCGAGGCGCTGGCCGGGCTGGTGATCGTGGTCGGGATCGCGCTGCTGTCCACGCGCGCGTCGCATTTGTCGGCGGAATCGGACCAGCCGCCCGCCGAAGAGGAAACCGCATCGGAAGAATCCGGCGAACGGCCCGATTCGGACCCGGACGACGGGTACGGGCTGGCCGGGACCGCCTGCTAGCGAAAAAAGGGGGCAGCGTTGGAGCGCGTGCTGATCGTGTCCGCGAACATGGGGCAGGGGCACAACGCCACGGGACGCGCGCTCGAGGACGCGATCCGGCGGCGCTGGCCGGGCGCGACCGTGCGCTGGGTCAACGCGCTGGAACGGCTGGGTCCCGGTTTCGAGGGGCTTTTCCAGCGGATTTACGTCGCCAACGTGGAAAGCGTCCCGTGGCTGTACGAATTCTTTTACGGCGCGATCTGGCGGATTCCGTGGTTCGCCGCCGCGTCCCGGTGGTTCACCGCCGCGTGGTGCGGCCGGCGGCTCGCGAAACCGCTCGCGGAATTCGCGCCGGACCTGGTGCTGTCGACGTATCCGATGGGCACCGCGGGACTGGCCTGGCTGCGCCGCAAGGGAAAGCTCTCGGCGCCGATCGGCGCGTGGGTTTCGGACTTCGCGCCGCATCCGTTCTGGGTTTACGGCGCGGCCGATCTCACCATGGTGATGCACGACGTCGCGGTCGAACCCGCGCTGCGCTCGTCGCCCTCGGCGCACGTCGGGGTGTCCGCGCCGCCGGTGCGCGCGGTGTTCCGGCCCGGGGACCAAGGTGCGGCGCGCCAGGAGCTGGGGCTGCCGCCGGACGCGTTCGTCCCGCTGGTTTCGTGCGGTTCGCTGGGTTTCGGCGAAATCGAGACCACGGTGCGGGAATTGCTGGCGGCGGACCCGTCGGTCGTGCCGATCGCGATCTGCGGGCGCAACGACGCGGTGGCCGACCGGTTGCGGGCGCTGAACGAACCGAGGCTGCACGTGGTCGGCTGGACCGATCAGCCTGAGCGGTACACGCTGGCGGCCGACGTCGTGGTGACGAACGCGGGCGGGGCGACCTCGCTGGAGGCGCTGGCGTGCGGCCGCCCGGTGCTGATGCATCGCCCGATCGCCGCGCACGGCAAGGCCAACGCCCGGCTGATGGCCGCGGCCGGGCTCGCCCTGGTGTCCACAAAGGACGGAGAGCTGGCGGACACGGTGCGGGGCCTGCTGGCCGAACCGCACCGGCTCAAGGAGATGGCGGAAGCGGTCGCCCGGCATTGCGAAACGGCCACTCCGCTGGAGGAGGCGCTGGAATCGCTGGTCTCCGCGCCGCTGAACCCGCCGACGCAGCGGCTCCGGCCGGAGGACGCGCTGTTCGTGCACGTGGCCACCCCGGAGGTGCCGCAGCAGGTCGGGGCGGTGCTGGTGTTCGACCCCAAGGCGGACGGCACGCCGGTCACCCGCGCGGACGCGGAACATTTGCTGGCCGCGACGCCGGGTTTGCGCACGCGCTTGCTGCCCGGCAGCGGATTGTGGCGGGCGCGGTGGCAGGAGGACCCGGGCCGGACGTCGGCGGATGTGCTGACTTCCGTGCGGGTCGGCCCGGACGCGCCGTTGGACGCGGCTTTGACCGAGGAGATGGACGCGTTTTTCTCGGAACCGGTGTCGCCGGAGCATCCGGTGCGGGCGCGGCTGGTGACGGGGATCGAGGGCGAGCAGGGAGCGCTGCTGATCGCGCTGCACCACGCGGCGAGCGACGGGATCGCGGTGATCAGCGCGCTGGTGGGGCAGGCTCGGGGGAAGGAGCCGTTGGTTCCGGCGGCGGTTCCTCGGCGGAGGGGGTGGCGGAGCCGCCTCAGTGCCGGTTGGGGTGCGTTGGCGCGCGGTGCTGTTGGGGGCGGGCGCAGGAGTGGGGTGCTCGGCGGGGCCAGTGTGTCTGCGGCGGGTGGTGCTGGTGCTGGGGATGTCTCTAGGGCCGATGAGCTTGCGGCAGGTGGTGTTGCCGTTGGCGGCGTCGGCGGTGCGAGTGTGTCTGCGGTAGGTGGCGTTGCCGGTGGGGCGAGTGGGTCTGCTGTGGATGGTGATGCCGGTGGGGCATCCAGCCCGTCGCCGATCGAGCCGACGGCGCGTGCGGGCGGCGGGCGCATGGACGAAGCGTCCCCTGCCTCCTTGGGGCGCAACGGGTCTCGACCCGGGCCGGGTGCGGTGCGAGCGGGGCTTGCCCGGCTGGCGGCACCAGTACGTGGGGTGCTCGCTCGCGTGGCGGGCCCGGTGTGGCACGGACTTGACCGGCCGTCGGGAGCAGCCGGTGGGTCCGGCGTCGCCGAGACTGTGCGCCCGAACTCCAGTGCGGGCGGCAAAACCCAAGCCGCCGAGCTGGTCCGCGGCGTCTGGACTCTCGCCCGGGCCGGCGCCGCGCCGCGGGTTCGCTGGGACAAGCGCATCGACGGCCCGCAGCGGCATTTCGCGCGGGCGCACCTCTCCGCCCCCGAGGTTCGGAAGGCGGCGCGGCGGGCGGGGGTGCCGACGACCAACCTCGTCCTCGCGCTCGTCGCCGAGGCCCTGCACCGCGAACTCGGCGGCACCGCGCCGGATCAGCTGCGAGTGCTGATCCCGATGTCGGTCCGCGACACCGGGACCTTCCGCCAGCTCGGCAACCACACCGGCGCGGCCTCGGTCGATCTGCCGACCGCCGCGATGTCGCTGCCCGAGCGGGTGCGCGAGACCGACCGGATGCTGTCGGAGCAGGTCGGTCGCGGCGCGCCGCGCGCGGGGAACGCGGTCGTGCGCGTGCTCGGGGTCCTGCCTCCGGCGCTGCACCGCCGGGCGGCCAAACTCGTCTACCGCGGCACGTGGTTCAGCGTCATCGCTTCGGTGCTCCCCGGCGCGCGGTCGCCGGTCGTGCTCAACGGCGCGCTCGTCCGCACGGTGTACCCGGTGTTGTCGCTCGCCCCGGGGGTCCCGGTGGCGGTCGGCATCATGACGTGGGCGGACCGGTTCACCGTCTGCATCACCGTGCCCTCCGCACACGAGGACCGCGCGGATCGGCTGGCGGCGGCGGTCGTGGAGGCGTTCGGGTGGTTGTGAGCTACTTCGAGAAGTGCGTCCGCGGACGGGGGAGAAGTTCGCCGTCTGCTTCGATGTCCACCATCTCGTTGTAGAACGCCACCAGTCCGGCGATCGGCTGGACTGCCGCGGCCGGGTAGGCGTACGTCCACGCGAGATGCTCGTGCAGGACGTCGCCGACGCGGACGGACCAGTAGCCGGACGTCTCGCCCTTGTACGGACAGGCGGTGGCCATGCCGGGCTCGGCGACCAGGTGCGTGAAGTCGACTTCGGTGCGGTTGAAGTAATACCGCGTCGGGAGGCCGGTTTCGAACAGCAGCACCGGTGACGACGATTCCGCCAAGGCCACCCCGTCCAGCCGCACGCGGACGTGCCGGGTCGAGCGCAGGGCGTCCACCCGCGTGTACGGGCTGCGCGGGTGGACGAAAACCTGTTCGTCCTCTTCGAACCAGGCGTCCAAGGCGTCCCAGGCGAACCGGATGTGTCCGGACAGGACGTCGTCGGATGTCCAAGCGGCAGGAGGCTTTTCCACCTCGCCGACCCGCAGCGAGTACCGTCCGTCGGGCTCCGATGCCAGGACATCGGGGAGCACGTCGGCGATCGGGAAATAGAACTGCGGATAGTACGGCCATTCCCAGACGTATTTGGCCCGCCTGCTGTCCACAATGGTCTTCCCGGCGAGCACGCCGCGCACTCGCCGGGGGACTGGTTCGACGTGGCCGGTGTGGACTGCTGCCGCTGGGTAGTCGGTCATCAGTCAGCCGCGCTTCGGGAGTTTCCAGCCGGGGCGCGGGAAGTGGCAGGTGTAGCCGTGCGGGTAGCGCTGGAGGTAGTCCTGGTGCTCCGGTTCGGCTTCCCAGAAGTCTCCGGCGGGGGTGACTTCGGTGACGACTTTGCCGGGCCAGAGGCCGGAGGCGTCGACGTCGGCGATGGTGTCTTCGGCGATGCGTTTTTGCTCGTCGGTGGTGTAGAAGATCGCCGAGCGGTAGCTGGTGCCGATGTCGTTGCCTTGGCGGTTTTTGGTGGTGGGGTCGTGGACCTGGAAGAAGAATTCGAGCAGGGTGCGGAAGTCGGTCTGTGACGGGTCGTAGGTGACTTCGATGGTTTCGGCGTGGGTGCCGTGGTTGCGGTAGGTGGCGTGGGGGACGTCGCCGCCGCTGTAGCCGACGCGGGTCGCGGTCACGCCGGGCTGGTGGCGGAACAGTTCCTCCATGCCCCAGAAACACCCGCCGGCCAGGATCGCTTTTTCCGTCATTTCCTTCTCTTCCGTCGAGGAATCCGTACCCAGCACGACGCCGCGGAGGCGGTCGCTATTCCGGTCGCCCCGGGCCCGGTCAGAACTCCGTAATATCTCCCTCCGCCGCGGCCGCGACGAACAGGTCCAGCAGCGTCCGCAGGGCCTGCGACGGCGGTCGTTTCGCGGAGACGACGACAGTGAGCGGCCAGGTCAGCGAGGTGTCGGCGAGGGGGATCGCCACGACGCCCGGGAGGCCCAGCCGGGCGGTGCCGGGCAGCACCGCGACCCCGAGTCCGGCGGCGACGTAGCGCGGCACCGTCCGCAGGTCGGCGACCTCGGCGGCCACCCTGCGGGACAGCCCGAGCGACGCGAATTCGCGGTCCACCGCCAGCCGGTTCCCGAAGCCGCGCGGGCAGTCGACGAACAGTTCGCCGTCCAGCTCCGGCAGCGTGACTGCCTCGCGCTTCGCGAGCGGATGGCTGTCCGGCAGCACGGCGTAGTACGGCACGCTGGCCAGCTGCGTCGCGTCGAGGCCGCCCAGCTCCGCCCGGGAAAGGCCGAGCAGCGCGACGTCGAGGCGGCCGTGGCGGACGTCGTCGGCGAGGCCGGACGAACCGGTGAGCGACACCGTCAGATGCAGGTCGACCAGCGGGTGCTTGCGGTGGAACGCGCCGAGCAGCACCGGCAGATCGAACGCGTTCATGCTGGTCAGCGTGCCGATCCGGAGACTCCCGCGTAGCCCGGCGGACGCTTGCTGCACCACCTCTCGGGCCCGCTCGACCGATTCCAGCGCCGCTTTCGCCTCGGGCAGGAAGAGCGCGCCCGCGGGGGACAGCGCGACCCGGCGGGTAGACCGGTCGAACAGCGTCGCGCCGAGGTCGGTTTCGAGGGCGCGGATCGTCGCCGAGACCGTGGACTGCGTGGCGAACAGCCGCTGCGCCGCCCGCGTGAAGCTCAGCTCCTCGGCGACCGCCACGAAGTACTCCAGCTGCCGCGTGTCCATCGGCCGAATTATCGCGGATCCCGATAACTCTGTCCAAGACTTTTCGTTGGACTTGGTGAGTCCGGCGAGGGATCGTTTCAGGGGCAGGTTCTCGCTCGGAAGGTCGACATGGTCACCACAGCTCCGCCCGCTTTCCCCGCCTCGGCCGGATGGCGCGTCAGCCACGGCTGGGGATTCCGGGTGATCGCCTTCGCGTTCGCCGCGTGTCTCGCGTTCTCCACCGTGCCGACCCCGCTGTACGCGCTTTACCAGCAGCGGGACGGGTTTCCGACGTTCCTGGTCACCGTCATCTTCGCGGCGTACGCGGTCGGCGTGATGGCCAGCCTCTACCTCGCCGGGCACGTCAGCGACTGGCTCGGCCGCCGCCGCGTGATCCTCGCCTCGACGCTCGCCGAGGCGCTGTCCGCGGTCCTGTTCCTGCTCTGGCCGGAGGTCCCGGGCCTGCTCATCGCGCGCTTCGTGTGCGGCGTGGGCATCGGCGCGCTGACGGCCACCGCCACCGCGCACCTGTCCGAACTGCGCGCCGTGACCAGGCCGGACCAGGACCTCGGCCGCTCCGGGTTGATCGCCACGGTGGTCAACATGGGCGGCCTCGGGCTCGGCCCGGTGGTCGGCGGAGTCTTCGCGCAGTACCTCGACGGGCCGTTGACCAGCACGTTCGTCGTGTTCCTGATCGTGTTGCTGGCGGCGGCGCTCGCGGTGTGCCTGGTGCCGGAGACCGTCGAACGCCGCGAGGAGCGTCCGGCGTACCGGCCGCAGCGGGTGTCGCTGCCCGCCGGGGCGCGGCCGGCGTTCGTCGGCGCGGCGATCGGGGTGTTCGCCGCGTTCGCGATCACCGGACTGTTCATGTCGCTCGCGCCGACCCTGCTCGCCGAAGGACTGCACGAGCACAACCGGATGCTCGCCGGGGCGACCGCGGGGTCGATGCTGGGCGCGGCGGCGGTGGCGCAGGTGGTCTTCGCGCCGCTGGCCGCGCGGGCCCAGCTGCGCCTGGGATTCGTGCTGATGCCGATCGGGCTGGCGGTGCTTTCGGTGGCGGCGTTGCTGCCTTCGCTGACGCTGTTCCTGGTTGGCTCGGTGCTCGCGGGGAGCGGGATGGGGCTGGGTTTCCGTGCCGCGGTCGGGACGGTGGCCGCGCTGGCCGACCCGCTGTCGCGCGGGGAGGTGCTGGCCGGGATCTTCCTGGCGGCTTACGCGGGGCTGGTGGTGCCGGTTCTGCTGGTCGGCCTGACGCTGCTGTGGGTGCCGAGCCCGGTCGCGCTGGTCGGGTTTTCGGCGGCGGAGCTGGCGCTGCTGGGGTTCTCCGCCTGGCGGGTGCTGCGGACCGCGTGAGTCAGGCGACCTCGGTGGACCGCGTCCGGGCGGCGCGGGCGCTCCACCGTCCGTCGTGCCGGTCCACGCGGATCGGGTGGCCGAACGCCCGGCTGATGCTGGCCGTGGTCACCGCCTGGTCGATCGGCCCCGACGAAACCGCGGAACCGTCGGCGATCACCAGCGCGTGCGTGGTGGTTTCCGGCAGTTCCTCCAGATGGTGGGTGACCACGATGGAGGCGAGCCGCGGATGCGTGCGGGTGAGCAGGTCGATCGTTTCGAGCAGCTGCTCACGGGCCGCGACGTCCAGGCCGGTGGACGGTTCGTCGAGCAGCAGCAGCCGGGGGTCGCTGATCAGCGCGCGGGCGATCAGGGCGCGGCCGCGTTCGCCCTGGGACAGCGTCGGCCAGCGTTCCCCGGCCTTGCCGGTCAGCCCGAGCAGGCCGAGGAGTTCGTCGGCCTGCTCGACCTGCGCGGCCGTGGGCCGCCAGCGCGGCGGCGTGTCGATGCTCCCGGTCACGCCGGTCAGCACGACCTCCCGGATGGTGAGCGGCGAACGCAGCGGATGCCGCGGGTTGACGTGCCCGATGCTGCGGCGCAGCGCCTGGAGTTCGACCTGGCCGAGACGTCCGCCGAGGACGTCGACGGTGCCGCTGGTCGGATGCGTGACCGCGCCGCAGAACCCCAGGATCGTGCTTTTCCCGGCGCCGTTCGGGCCGAGCAGCGCCCAGTGTTCGCCCGCCCGCACGGTCAGGCTCACGCCGTGCAGGATTTCCTTGCCCTGCCTGCGGAACACGACATCGGTCAGCCGCAGCACGACCTCGCTCACGAAAGTGCCTCCTTCAAGGCGGTCAAGTGCGCCCGGCTCAGTTCCGCGGCGGCGGACGCGTCTTTGTCCGCGATCGCTTCGACCAGCGCCAGATGCGCGGCTTGGTCTTCTTCGAGCGCGGTGATCGGCCGTGCGCGCAGCATGTCGGTCATCGCGCGGTGGATGCGCGGCACGAAACTGTCGAACAATTCCATCAGCACGTCGTTGTGCGCGGCGACGAGCACGGTGCGGTGGAACGCGGTGTCGGTGTCCACCAGGGCTTCGACGTCCGGGTCGCCGATCGCGCGGGCGGCGAGCGCGCGGCGGATCGCGCGCAGGTCGGTCGGCGTCCGGCGGTGCGCGGCGAGGGCGGCGGCTTCCGCTTCGATGGCGATGCGCGCCTCGATCACCGCGCCGATGCTGGCGCGGCGCAGCACCGCGTCCCAATCCTCGGCGACGTCCAGCGCGGTCACGAAAACGCCGGAACCCTGGCGGGAATCGAGCACGCCTTTGCCCGCCAATTCGCGGATCGCTTCGCGCAGCGTCGAACGGCCGACGCCCAGTTGCGCGGCCAAAGTCGTTTCCCCGGGCAATTTGTGGCCGAGCGGCCATTCGCCGGCGCGAATGCGCCCGAGAAGGACTTCGGCGGCTTGCGCGGCGAGCGGGTGCCGGTGCACGAGAGGGGGCATCGGAGGGCTTTCTGGTCGGGCGGGAGTGCCGGAGCGAGGCTACTGCGGGACATTCGCGCGGCGGGGTGTCGAGTGTGGAGCGTCACTAGTCTACTTGTCTGAGGAGCGAGCGAATTTCTGACCCGTTCGGGTGGGTTACGGTGTTTCGACTGCCGGATTTCGGGCGGTCCGGGTGAGGATCGGCCGCATGCGTGCCAGGAAAATGGCCGTCGTGGGCGGAGCGATCGCCGCGGCGGTGTGTTCGGTGGCGTTCGTGGCCGGTCCCGGCGCGAGCGCCGCTCCGTTGCCCGGGGGCCTGGGGCCGTGCGTCGGCGACGCCTGCCCGGACAAGTACCCGCCGGTCAACAACGGGCCGTTCGCGGGACGGGACAACGGCATCAACGTCTTCGCCGGCGGCGATTTCCGGGTGCGCGAGGCCGCGGCCGAGGCGGAAGGCCGGGTCGTCGTGCTGGGCGGTTTCGACATGGCCAAGCGGGCGGGCGCGTCCTCGGTCTACAACGTCGGCATCGTGGGCGTCGGCTCGCGCGTGCCCCCGCCGGACGGCGCCGATTTCCTCACCACCGGCAAGGACGTCACCATCGCGCCGGGCCAGCGGCTGCTCGCGGAGGGCGGCGTCGTGCGGTACGGCGGCACTGTCACCGGGACCGTGGCCGGCACCCTGAAGCAGGATCCGAACGCGGCGGACCCGTACCAGCAGCTCCGGCCGCAGCTGCAGGAAGCCAGCACCTGCTACGGCAAGGCCGCGGCGACCGGGACGGCGAAGAACGAGGGCTACCGCACGCTGTTCACCGGCGACGGGAAGTCCGCGCTGCAGGTGTTCAATGTGGACTTCGACCTCACCGGCGCCGGCGGCGGCATGCAGGGCCTGGAGTTCACCGGCATCCCGGCGGGCGCGACGGTCCTGGTGAACCTCGTCGGCGGCGCCCGGGTGATCAACACCTACACCGGCGACCTCGCCGACCAGGACCCGATCAACCATCTGCGCGAGAAGCTGCTGTGGAACTTCCCGGACGCGTCGCAGGTGAAGATCGCCGGGCAGGCGCAGTTCCAGGGCAGCGTGCTGGTCGGCAACCCGGCCAGCGACACGACGGTCACCGCGTCCGGCACCAACGGCCGGTTCTTCACCGCGGGCAACCTGCTGCACACCTCCGACGGCGCGGCGGGCGGGCAGGAGTTCCACGCCTACCCGTTCACCGGCGACCTGCCGGACTGCACCGCCCCGACGACGACGCCCACGAGCGCTACGTCCACCTCGAGCAGCTCCAGCACGACTACGTCTACGGAGCCGACGAGTTCGACCAGCACCACGACGTCGGCCGGGCCGACGAGTTCGAGCAGCACCACGACGTCAACGGAGCCGACCAGTTCGACCAGCTCCAGCACGTCGACTTCTTCCACGACGTCGACCACGACTGAGCCGACGTCGTCCAGCACGACCTCGTCCAGCACGACCTCGTCGAGCGCTACTTCGTCGACCAGTTCGACGACGTCCTCCTCGACCGCGCCGACGTCGTCCTCGGAGACTTCCAGCGCGACGTCCTCGAGTTCGCAGCCGACGTCCTCGGGCAGCAGCACGAGCCCGACGACGTCCAGCTCGTCGTCCTCGGCGTCCTCGTCGTCTTCGGAGGCCCCGGCCCCGATCACGACCACGAGCGACAACTCCGGCGGCGTGGCCCCGGGCACCGGCCCGTCCGACCAGGGCCCACTCGCCTCGACCGGCGCGGACATCCGCGGCTACCTCATCGGCGGCGGCGCGCTGCTGCTCATCGGCGGCGCGCTGGTGGCGGCGGTGGCGGTGCGGCGCAAGCGCTCCTGACGTAAGCAGGGAAGGGTTCCTTGAGGAAGATTTCCTCAAGGAACCCTTCCCGTACCGCGCTCGGTGATCGCGGTGTGGAGTCCGTGAGGGTGGCTCTCACGGATGTCACCGAGTGAGGTGGCTCTCACGTCGTGCCCGCGGCCATGAATGTTCCACCCGGGAGACTTCGCGATGGCCGACGGTCCGTGAAGGCCACCCGCCCGGACTACCGGGCGGCGGGAGTGCGCGAGGCGCGGTACTCGGCGGCCCGGGCCTCGTAGGCGCGGAGTTCTTCCTCCCGGTCCGGCACGTCCTGCGCGGCACCCTCCGGCTGGTCGGCGAAGAACTCCCGCAGGGCCGCGTTCGCGTCGGCGGCGAGTCGTCCGGTGCGGGCGAACATCGCGGTCTCGTAGCGGGTCAGCGCGGCTTCGACGTTCGGCTCCTCGTGCAGCGCGTGCGCCAATTCCGCCCCGTCGAGCAGCGCCAGGTTCGCGCCGTGGCCGCCGAACGGGGCCATCGCGTGCGCGGCGTCTCCGAGTACGGTGAGGCCCGGGACTCGTTCCCAGGTCAGGGGAGCGGGCAGCGCGGTGAATGCCCGGGCTACGTAGTCGCCGTCGTTGTCGGTCAGCAGCGGACGCATCTTCGAGCCCCAGCCGCGGAACTCGCGCAGCAGGAACTCCCGTACCGAGGCGCGGTCGGTCAGGTCGACGCCTTCCCGGGCGGCCCAGTCCTCCTCCGCCCGGAACGCGACATAGCCGCGGATCACCCCGTTGCTGTTGCGCTGCAGGATCACCGCGCGGCCGGCGCCGTCGGCGGCGAACAGCTGCCCGTTGCCTACCAGGGCGGCGATTTCCGGGTGCCGGGACTCGACGTCGTCGAACCGGACGTCCAAAAAGGACACTCCCAGGTACTCCGGCTGCGCGTCGGTGAGCCGGCGGCGCACCTTCGACCAGGTGCCGTCCGCGCCGATCACGACGTCGGCGTCCACTGTGGAGCTATCGGCGAAGCGCAGGCGGTGGACACCGTTTTCAGTGGTCACCTCGGCGAGTTTGCGTCCCCAGTGGACAGTGCCGGGCGGGAGCCGTTCGTACAGCATCGTGCGCAGCTGGCCGCGGTCGATTTCCGGGGCGGCGGTGTCGTCGTCGGCGGGGGTGAACTCCTTCAGCAGGGCGCCGCGGTGGTCGCGTCTGGTCATGGCTTGGCCTTCGGTGCGGGCCAGCGCGCGGAAATCGGCCAGCAGCCCGGCGTCTTCCAGTGCGATCTGCCCGCTGTCGGCGTGCAGGTCGAGCGTGCCGCCGGGATCTCGGGAGTCCACGGCGGTGTCGGCGTCGTAGACGGTCGCGGCGATTCCGTGGCGGCGCAGGACGTGCGCGGCGAGCAGCCCGCCCGGGCCGCCGCCGACGATCGCGATGCGTGGTGTCTCGTTCATGGTCTTCCCCTCTCGTGCCGGTGTGGTCCGCACCAGCATAAGTGGAACCATGCAAAAAGTGCAACCGTACAACTTAGTGAGTCATTGCACTTAGCGCGGCGGCTTCGCCTCCAGCCCGGCGAGCACGATGCCGAGGGCGTAGCCGAAGCTGTCCGTGCTCCCGGCCGCCGCTCGCTCCCGCAATCCCTGCGCCAGCAGCGGAAACGGGATGCTTTCGAGGGTCGCTTCCAGGTCGTCGGGCCAGGTCTGGTCCTCGACCGGTCCCTTGTGGACGATGACGGCCGGGTGGCCCGGCTCTCGGACCACACCCGTACCGGACGCGGGGTTACGTGGTGCCGGTGACGAACACCGAATCGTTCCTGCTGCGCCCAGACGGCGTTATCGCCTGGGCGGGCGGAAAAGCCGAGCTGAAAACGGCGCTGGACACCTGGTTCGGCTAGGCGTTCGCGCGGCTCCGCCACAGCAGCCACCCGAAGTACGGCGCCCCGATCAACGCGGTCACCAGACCAGCCGCGATCTGGGTCGGGGCGAGCACGGTGCGGCCCAGCGTGTCGGCGACGCACACCAGCACCGCTCCCAGCGCGGCCGCCACCGGCAGCGAGCGCGCGTGTCGCGAACCCACCAGCGCCCGTGCGGCGTGCGGGGCCACCAACCCGACGAATCCCAGCGCGCCGACCGCGCACGCGGCCGCGGCGGTGAGCACCGCGGCGAGTGCGGCGAAGGCGAGGCGAGACCGGTCCAGCGGGACGCCGAGGACGCGCGGCACGTCCTCGTCCAGCGAGACGAGGTCGAGGGTCCGTGCGCTCGACAGGGCGATCGGCAGGGCGATGACCAGGCACACCAGCACCGGCAGGACCTGGCTGAACTCCCGGCCGTAGGTCGATCCGGCGAGCCAGGTGAGCGCGAGGTGCGCGTTCCACGGCGACGTCAGGACCACGACCAGCGTCGTGATCGCCTGGGCACCCGCGCTGACGCCGATGCCGACCAGCACCAGCCGGTCCGACGACAGTCCTCGGCCGGCCGAACCGCGGCCGGCGGCGAGCCAGTGCACGAGGGCGAAGGTGGCGAAGGCGGCGACGGTCGCCGCGCCCATCATCGGCCAGATTCCGATGCCGGGCACCAAAAGCACGACGCTGATCGCGCCGACGCTCGCGCCCGGCGTCACGCCGAGCAGGCTCGGTTCGGCCAGCGGGTTGCGGCAGATCGCCTGCACCAGTGCGCCCGCGACGGCCAGTGCGGCCCCGCCGAGCAGTGCGGCGAGCATTCGCGGCCAGCGCAGGTCGAGCGCGAACGACACCTCGGTGCCGGACACCCCGCGCAGCCAGTTCAGGACGTCGCCGAGCAGCACGATCCGGTCGCCCAGCAGGAGCGCGGCTAGCACCGCGCCGACGAGCGCGACGGCCAGCACCACGCCGGTCCCGGCCACCCAGCGGCGAGACCGGACGGTGCCGTGCGTGCCGCGCGCGGACGGTGTTCCGGACGGCTGCCGTCGCGCGAGCCAGACCAGCACGGTCGCGCCGGCGAGGGTCGTGACGACGCCGGTCGGCACCGAAACCGCTTTGTCCGCCGGGACAAGAGCGCGCAGCAGGACGTCGGCGGCGACCACGACCAACGCTCCGGTCAGTCCGGCGAGCGGCAGCAGCAGCGGATGTTTGCCGAGCCCGGGCACGCGGCTGGCCAGCAGCCGCGCGATCACCGGCGCGCACAGGCCGACGAACCCGATCGGCCCGGCGACGGTGACCGCGATCGCCGAAAGCAGCACCGCCACGACGACGGCGAAGGTGCGCGTGCGGCGGACGTCGATGCCCAGCACGCGCGCGTGGTCGTCGCCGAGGCTGAGGACGTCGAGCCGGTGCGCGAGCACGAGGGTAGCCACGATGCCGATCGCGATCACCGGTGCGGCAAGGGAAACCTGCCGAAGTCCGGATTGGACAGTCGTGCCGCTGCCCCAGCCGTACAGGCCCGCGGTCCGCTCCTGGAACAGCATCAGCAGCACCGACGTGAGCGCGGTCAGCGCCAGCGCGATCGCGGACCCGGCGAGGACGAGCCGGGCCGCTCCGCCGCTGCTGCTGCGCGCGACCAGCAACACCAGCCCGGCCGCCGCGAGACCGCCGAGGAAGGCGACGATTCCGTTGACGTAGAAGGGAAGCGAGATCCCGAACGCGGCGACGCCGACCACCGAGACGTACGCGCCGGCGTTGACCGCGAGCGTGTCCGGCGAGGTGAGCGGGTTCCGCGCCACCGATTGCAGCACGCAGCCCGCGAACCCGAGCGCCAGCCCCACGAGCAGCGCCGCGGCCAGCCGGGGGAGCCGGCTGGCCACGAGCACGGCCACCGCCTGGCTGCGCGCATCGTCTTCTGTGCTAGGGAAAACGGCGCGCAGGAGTTCGCCGAGCCCGATGTGCGACGTGCCTTGCAGCAGGTGCACGGCGGACAGGACGAGCAGCGCGACGATCCCGGTCCCGAAGATGACGGACGCGGTGAGCCGCGAGGCGCGCGGCCGGGCGGGTGCGGTGGCTGGTGCGGTCATCGGATCAGCGCGTCAGCGCGGCGGCGAGCGCGTCCACGTAGGCGATCGCCGACTTCGGGCCGCCGAACATCCAGATGCCGTCCGGGATCCGGTGCAGCTTCGCGGCCTTGACGAACGGCAGCTGCTTCCACACGGCGTTGCCCGCGAGATCCTGGGTGAAGACGTCTGATTCGGCGGCGTTGGCGGCGTAGACGAAGGTCGTGGCCGGGTCGGCGATCTTGGTCAGGCCCTCGACGTCGGTCGGCGCGAGGCCGTAGACCTTGTCGCCCTCGCCGGTCCACTGGTTGGCGGCGCCGAGCTGCTCGGCGACGGCGCCGAGGAACGAGCCCTTCGTGTACATCCGGACGGTGACCGTGCCGGAGGTCGAATAGCCGTCGGCCATGACGAACTTGGCCCCGGACTTGCCCGCGTCCGCCAGCTTCTTCTTGCCCTCGGTGACCTTGGCGTCGAATTCGGCCAGCAGTTTCCTGCCCTGCTCCTGCGTTCCGGTCGCCTCGGACAGCGTGGTCACGGTCTTGCGCAGGTAGCCGATCGGGTCGGCCGAATCCGAGCCGCGCAGGGTGAGCACCTTCGTCTGCTTCGCGAGCTGCGCGATGACGTTCTCCGGCAGGTCCGTGGTGGTGACCACGAGATCCGGGTGCAGCGCGGCGATCGCGTCGAGGCTCGGTTCGCCGCGGGTGCCGACGTCCGGAGTGGACTCGGCGAGCGGAAGCACCTTGTCGTAAGTGTTGTAGCCCTTGACGTCCGCCGCTCCGATCGGTTTCACGCCCAGCGCCAGCAGGTTCTCGGTGAGCCCCCATTCCAGCGACACGATCTTGGCCGCCGGGCCGGGCAGGTCGACCTTGCCGCGCTCGTCGGTCAGGTGGACCGGGCCGGACGGCTTCGCGGCGGCGGCCGGCTCCCCGGCGGCGGGGGCCTCGGTGGTGCCGCACGCGGCGAGCGCGAACGTGGCGAGCACGGCCGCGGCGGTCTTCAGGATCGGCCTGCGGGCAGGACGGGAGAACACACTGGACACGGGTTTTCCTTCGGAACTAGAGGGGGTGGGTCAAGCTGAGCGGACCGGCCGCGGCCGGGAGGTGTGCCGTCCGACCGGGCGCGTGCGGACGTGCCCCTCGCCGTCGACGTGCACGTCGATGCGCAGGCCGTAGACGTCGCTGAGCAGGTCGGCGGTCAGCACGTCGGCCGGGCGGCCGGCGGCGCGGACGGTGCCGCGGCACAGCAGCACCACCTCGTCGGCGACGGCGGCGGCCTGGTCGAGGTCGTGCAGCACGACGCCGACCGCGACGCCGTGCTCGTCGGCGAGATCGCGGACGAGGTCCAGCGTTTCGATCTGGTATCTCAGGTCGAGGAAGGTGGTCGGCTCGTCGAGCAGGACGACGCCGGTGTCCTGGGCGAAGCAGGTGGCCAGCCAGACGCGCTGGAGTTCGCCGCCGGACAGTTCGTCCACCGGGCGCTCGGCCATTCCGTCCACGCCGGTGTGCCGCATGGCCCGTTCGACCAGCTCCGGGCCCTCGGGATCGCCGGAGCCGAAGCGGCCGCGATAGGGATGGCGGCCGTAGGACACGACGTCGCGCACGCGCACGCCGCCGGGCGTGGGGCGCGACTGGGTCAGCAGCGTGACGCGGCGGGCGAACTCCTTGGGGGACAACGCGAGCGCGTCTTGCCCGGCCAGGGAGACGTCGCCCGCGGTCAGCGGATGCAGCCGGGCCAGCGAGCGCAGGAGGGTCGATTTCCCGGACCCGTTGGGGCCCACCAGCACGGTGACCGCGCCCGCGCGCAGGACGATCTCCGCGTCCTGGACCACCGGCTTCGCGCCGTAGCCGAGGGCGAGCCCGGTGCCGGCGAGCGCCGGTGCTTCCGGCCAGGTGTGACTCATGAAGGTTAGCCTAACCTGATCGAGTGAATATCCGAAACCGGACACCGCGGCGGTGTCGGACGTCACGGGCGTTTTGTACCGGGCGGGCCCGCCAGGATGTGAAACGCCTTTCCCGCGTCCCGTTGCCGCTCTAGCTTCTGATCGGGTCAGAGGTTTTCGGATTTCCGGGTGACGAGGGGAGCCGGTGCGTGGCCACGGGCGAACTCGCGACGACGACGCTGCCGGTCGGGGCAGGCTGGCTCGGGTCCCGCATCGGCGAGCGCACCGCGCGGGGCGTGGCCGGGACGGTGTCCGGCCTGATCCGCGACGGGGAGGTGCCTCCCGGCACGCGGCTGCCGACGGTGCGGGCGCTGGCCGCGGAGCTTTCGGTCAGTCCCACGACGATCGCCGAAGCGTGGTCGCAGCTGCGCGCGGCCGGATTGATCGGCACCGGCCGACGACGCGGCACGATAGTGCTGGAACCGCCATCGAGCCCGCCGCCGGAGCGCGCGTTTTCCGGCTGGCAGACGGTCGACCTGGAACACGGCCTCCCGGATCCCGGACTGCTGCCGCCGCTGGAAGACGCTGTCGCCGCGGGAGTCCACACGGAACGGTTCGGCGGTCCGGTCAAGAACTCGATCACGCCCCAGTTGCGCGCCGCGGTCAAGCCGACGTGGCCGTTCGCCGCCGAATCGTGGACCGTCGCGGCGGGCGGGCAGGACGGGATGCTGCTGGCCTGCCAGGCGGTCGCGCGGCCGGGCGACGTGGTCGCGCTGGAAGCGCCGACCGCGCCGTGGCTGCGCGAAGTGCTGCGCCGGTCGCGGATCCACGTGGTGCCGGTGCGCTGCGACGAGGACGGGCCGCTGCCGTCGTCGCTGGCGGCGGCGCTGGAACACCGTCCGGTCGCGTTCGTCTACCAGCCGCGCGCGCAGTCGCCGCTCGGCCATTCGGTTCCGGCGGACCGGCTCGCGGAACTCGCCGCCGTACTGTCCGAAGAGGACATCGCGGTGATCGAGGACGACGACTTCGGGCCGCTGGCTTCGGCTCCGTCGCTGAGCCTCGGCACGCACTTGCCCGGCCGGGTGTTGCTGGTGCGGTCGTATTGCACGGCTTTCGGGCTTGAACTGCGCAGTTGCGTGATCGGCGGTTCGGCGGTGCTGGTGGAGCGGGTGCGGCAGCAGCGTGGGCCGGGGTCGGTGTGGTCGAGCCGGATTCTTCAGGACGCACAGGCGTTTCTGCTCACTGACCCCGGCAGCGGGGAACTGCTGAACCGGGCCCGGCATCGGTACGCGCACCGGCGGGCCGCGTTGACGGAAGCGTTGCGGGAGCACGGGATTTCGGTGCGGGCCCGGGACGGGCTGACTCTGTGGGTGCCGGTTCCGGAGGAGTCGCGGACGTTGATGACGTTGGCGGCCAACGGGGTTTCCGCCGGATCGGGCACGCGGGCGGGCAATCCGGGGACGCCGCACATCCGCGTGGCGACCGGGCAGCTGCCGGACGACCCGGCTTTGGTGGCGGATCTGGCGCGGATGATCGCCCGGGCTGCTCGGCGGCCTTGAGGTCTGTGGTGGACAGTTCTGTTCTGGACAACGCGGCTTGGGCTTCGCTGACTGGCCCGCATGCCGGGTTCGCCGAGCGGGCCGGGCAGGCCGTGCGTTATCCGGTCGACGTTTCGGTCTTTTCGGCGGTGCCCGACGAGCCGTCCGCGGGCGTGTGGGACGACGTCGCCGCGCTCGCCGGGCCGGGTGCGGTGGTGCCGGTCTTTCCGCAGGCCGGGCCGCCTCCGCCGGACTGGGAGCCGCTGGAGCGGATGGCCGGGGTCCAGCTGGTGGACGCCGGGGTCGACGCCGTGCCCGACCCGGAGGCGGTGCGGCTGACCGCGGCCGACGTGCCGGAGATGCTGGCTCTGGTCGCCCGTACGAAACCCGGCCCGTTTTTGCCGCGCACTGTTCTGCTCGGGACGTATCTCGGCATCCGGCACCGCGGGGTGCTGGTCGCGATGGCGGGGGAGCGGCTGCATCCGCCGGGGTGGACGGAGATCAGCGCGGTGTGCACGGATCCGGCTTACCGCGACCGCGGTCTCGCCGGACGGCTGGTGCGCGCGGTGGCCGCGGGGATCCGCGAGCGGGGCGAGACGCCGTTCATGCACGCGGTGGCGACGAACGTGAACGCGATCCGGCGGTACGAGGGAATGGGATTCCGGTTGCGGCGGCGGACCGCGTTCGGCCGGGTGCGCATTCCGGAGGACTGGCGGGCGGCGGCTTGAACTCGTGAGCGCCTGTGCCGGTGAGAACCGGCACAGGCACTCACGACGGTAGTCAGGAATCGCTCAGCGGAAGGCCCGGCGGATTGATGTCCGCCTTCTTCACCGCTTCGTTCTCCAGTCCGTACGCGGCGAGCCATTTCGCGTACTGGCCGTGCTGGATCAGGTAGTCGATCGCCGCGGCGACCGGTTTCACGAGGCCGTTGTCCTTTTTGGTGGTAGCCGCGATCAGTCCCTGCAACTTGGCTCCGGCCCCGGAGTACGTGCCCGCGGTGCGGGTCGGGTTCGGGGTTTTCGCCGTCTGCGCCACGTGGTAGGCGATGCTCGGGTTCGGTGAGAAGTAGGCGTCGATCCGACCGGACGCCAATGCCAGATACGTGCTGTTCTTGTCCGCGAAATTGCGAACGTCGAGCTTCTTGCCCTCGGCCGCCAGCTTCCGCTGCCATTCCCGGAGGATCTTCTCCTGGTTCGTCCCGCTTTCGACGGCGACGGTTTTGCCCGCCAGCACTTCGTAATTCCCGTCGAAGGTCCACGGGTTCGAGCGGTTCGTCTCGAAGGCGAGGTTGTCCTCGCGGTACGCGGCGAAGTCGAAGCCTTGCTGCTTGCGTTGTTCGGTCACCGTGATGTTCGAGAACCCGGCGTCGAATTGGCCGCTTTGCAGGCGTACGAACAGGTTCTGCCAAGACGCGTTCTGCACGTCCGGTTCGAGGCCCAGCACCGCGGCGACGAGACGGCCGAGGTCGGGTTCGGCTCCGGTCAGGGTGCGCTGGTCGGTGCCGACGTAGGCCAGCGGCGGGAATCCCGACGGCAGCGCGCCGACGCCGATCGTCAGCTTGCCCCGGTCGAGGAACTTCTTCGGCAGTTGCGCGCGGATCTCCGCGACGACCGGGACGGTCAGCGAAACCGGGTGCGCGTCCGCGGTGTTCGCGGCGACGGTGACGGTCTGCGAACCGTTCCCGCTGGTCGACGCCTGGGTGTTGCCGCCGCAGGCGCCGGCGAGGAGCGCGATCGCGGCGAGGACGGGCAGGAGCGTGCGGGTTTTCATGCGTTCTCCGGGAGTTCGAGGCGGGCGACCTTGCCGAGGAAGGCTCGGGTCCGGTCGTGGCGGGGTCGGTCGAGCACGGCGGACGGCGGTCCTTCTTCGAGGACGCGCCCTTCGTCGAGGAACACGACGTGGTCGGCGAGTTCGCGGGCGAACCCGATCTCGTGGGTCACCACGATCATCGTCGTGCCGGAGCGGGCCAGTTCCCGGATCACCGCCAGCACTTCGCCGACCAGCTCCGGGTCGAGCGCGGACGTCGGCTCGTCCAGCAGGATCAGCCGCGGTTCGAGCGCGAGCGCCCGGGCGATGGCGACGCGCTGCTGCTGGCCGCCGGACAGCTGCCGCGGATAGGCCCCGGCTTTGTCTTCGAGACCTACGCGGGCAAGCAATTCCTTCGCCCGTTTTTCCGCTTCGGCGCGGGAAAGCCGTTGCGTGACGAGCGGCGCTTCCACGACGTTGTCGAGAATGGTGAGATGCGGGAAGAGGTTGAAATTCTGGAAGACGAACCCGATCCGGGACCGTTGCCGCAGAATGGCGCGCTCGCTCAGCTCCTTGAACCGGTCGCCGTGCACGCGCACGCCGACGAGTTCGCCGTCGATGCTGACGTAGCCGCTGTCAAGGCGTTCCAAATGGTTGACGGCCCGCAGCAAAGTCGATTTGCCGGAACCGGACGGACCCAGCACGACGGTCACCTGCCCGCCGGGCGCGGTGAGGTCGATGCCGTCGAGCACGCGGATTCCGTCGTAGGACTTGACCGCGCTGCGAACCCGGACTTCGGCGCTCATCGGGCGACCCCCAGCGCGCGCAGCCGGGCGCGGAACCGCTGGAACGGCGTCGGCGGGACAGTCCGCAACGCGCCGCGGGAGTAGAAGCGTTCCACGTAATACTGGATCACCGACAGGACGCTGGTGAGGATGATGTACCAGACCGTGCCGACGAGCAGCAGCGGAATGATCTGCCCGCTGTTGGTGCTGGCCTGGGTTTCGACCACGCCGAACAATTCCAGCAGCGACGTGATGTAGACGACCGAAGTGCCTTTGAGCAGGCCGATCAGCTGGTTCGCGTAGGCAGGCACGATCGCGCGGGTGGCCTGCGGCAGGATGATCCGCCGATATTGCCGGGACCGCGGAAGTCCCAGCGCGGCCGCCGCTTCGAGCTGTCCTTGGTCCACCGAAAGCACCCCGGCGCGCACGATTTCCGCGGCGTAGGCGGCTTCGTTCAAGCTCAGGCCGAGCACCGCGACGACGAAGAAGCTCAGCACGTCGGTGGCGCTGAAGCTGAGAAACGACGGTCCGAACGGAATGCCGAGGCTGAGCGTGCTGTACAGCGCGGTCACGTTGGCGAGGAACAGCAGCAAAACGATCAACGGAATCGACCGGAAGATCCACACATACGCCCACGAAACCGCTTGGAGCAGCGGGTTTTTCGACAATCGAAGGAGCGCGAGCACGATTCCGCCGACCAGCCCGAACACCGCGGCGAGGCCGGTCAGTTCGAGGGTGAGCAGCAGTCCTTCGAGGATCACCGGACGGAAGAACCAATAGCCGAAAACGTCCCACTGGAAGACCGGATTGGTGATCAGCGCGTGCGCCAGCTGGGCGAGCAGCACGAGCACGACCGCCGCCGCGAGCCACCGGCCGGGACGGCGCAACGGGGCGACTTTCTTCGCGGCCAGCTCGCGCAACCGCGCTTCGCCGGGCGGCTCGGGACCTGCGGACGGCGCCGGCACGGCGCGCAGCGTAGGAGGAGAACTCACAGTGGCTCCTGGGGATCGCGGAGAGGGCGATGGCCACTGTGACCCGAGGGGTTCCCGGCTGTCGAGCGTCCTCTGGGGACTCCCACATGGTGAGCGCGGTGGTACGGCAGACGGTTTTGTACCGGCTTTGTTCCTGACTGTCTACTGTGGACTAACGGGGTGCTGGATAGCTAGCGAGTCTCGGGTTGCACCGGGCGAGGCTCGCTGGCGGAGACGGTGGGGGTGTGCGGGTCCGGTCGGAGTCGACGAGCGGTCGTGCGGGGTCCGTAGTCGTTGTGGCCGGACTGGACAGTCTGTCCAACGGTCTCATCAGTCGTAGAGCGTGCGAGGCGCGCGGACTGACGTCGTGAGCGGCCCGATCGGGGACCTAGCCGCAACCCATGGTCTTCGAGGTGGACGTCGCGCAGCCAACACTGCCTCGAATGGCTGAACTGGGACGGAAATGCGAAAAGAGTTGCGTGACAGAAGCCTCTGACATGCAGATTATCGGGTTTGGCTGTTTGCATTTTTTTGCATCGAGGATGCAAAAACGGAAAGGGTATTGACGGCTGGAAACTGGCCGGGCATTGTCTGCCATGTTCGATATCGTGGACCGCCGCACGGGAGCGTGACGCCTGATGTCGCTTAGCCAATTAGAAGTTCTGAATCGTCGTTTCCAGGAATTCGTCGAGGCGGACGCCTTGCCCTCGCTGGATGCCTGGGAACTCGGTGTCGAGACCGAGCAACAGTGGCTGCGCGGCGGGCAGGTGCGGGATCTCCTCGCTGATCGGTCGACCGACCAGTCTGTCCGGGACGCGATCTGGGGCGAGCTCGTCCGGCGCGTCCAGCGGCACGGGGAGCCGTGGAAGACGTACGCGATCGGGCTGATGCTGCCGGCATTGCGCCGGGTGACGTGGCGAATCGTCAACAAACGAGGCGGTGACCGCTCGGAGGTGGAGTCGGCTGCGGTCGTCGGGCTAGTCGAGGCTCTCGGTGCGGCCGACCCGACTCGCAGAAAGTTAGCGTGGAGCCTGCAGGATGCTGCGTATCAACGCGCGCTCGGCTCCGACGGCGGTCGGGCGCCTGCTCCGCGACCCGAGTTCTCGGGGGCGGACCTGTTGCGCCAAGTGCCGGTGGTGGCGCCGGAAGGGCATGTGGATCTTGTTCTGGCACGGGCTGTCCGAGCGGGTGCGGTGACCGGCGTCGAGGCCGACATCTTCGTTGCGATCAAGTTCGAGGACGTGGACTTGGAAGCGGTGGCCGACCGGCTGCGGCTTCCCTATCCCGAATGCGTGTTCCGTCTTCAGAACGCGGAGAAGGAATTGCTGTCGTTCATTCTTTCGGGTGAGTGACTGGAACTTTCCGTGTAAGTTTTCGTCAACGCATCGAAACGGTTTCCCCGTCCTGAGGGGTTCCGCTTCGCCGCGGGAGCCGCGGCGTTGACGCCCCGGGGCTGATTGCTCTATCCATTTCGTCGAGGAGGTGCTGCGTGTCGTCTCACGCGGAATCGTGGTCGATGTCCGAATGTTGCGAGATCGAGCTTTTGCAGGTTGATGACGGCGCTCGATGGCTTGAAACGGAGCCTCGTGGGTTCGCGGTAGGAGCCGTGCGGCTGAGCGGATGGCAGGTCCATCCGGTCGCCACTGGTCCGGAACCGACGATCGGCCGCGACTGCTATCTGGTGCGGATCAACTACGAAGTGGCAGTCGACCGAAACCTCGCCCCGATCCCGTGGCTGGAGGTGGGTTTCTCCTTTGCCACCGAGGAAGACGCAGGCGGCGCGACGGTGCTCGATGCAGTACCGCACGCGGTTTCGGAACAGCAGGACGCCGCGGCGTACGTGCTGAACCGGTATCTCAATCTCGCGCCTGCGTCAGGCGTCGTCGGCGACGTCCACCTGCCCGCGATCGCGCCGAAGGTCGACGTGTTCGGGATCGGCGGGCCCTCGGTGCGCTGGCGGCAGGTCACGCCGGGAGGAATTCGGCCGGGTTCCCATGTCGCGTTCGTAGTCCTGGCCGTTCCTCGAGGCAGCCGGATGCTGCATGTGGAGGCCGGCGCGCGGTTCGACGTCCCGTCGGCGGACGGCGAGGACTGCCGCCCGGCCGCGCGCGCTGTGCAGTTCGCTCTCCTGCTCGGTTGCGGGCAAGACGGATTCGCGACGGAGGCGACGGGTCTCCTGCCTCCCTCGCCTCCGGGCGCGAGGCGGCGTCCGGAGGCGGCACCCGGTGTTCCCCGCCTGTTCATCTGCTACGCCCACGACGATGCGGAACACGTGGCGTGCACCATCGAGTTCGCACGGTTCCTGGTCAGCTTGAGCCTCGACGTGCACATCGACTTCTGGGATGTCGGCGAACGCAAGGACTGGTCCCTATGGGCCCAGCGCGAGATCAGGGAGGCAGATTTCGTTCTCGTGGTCGCGTCGCCGATGTGCAAAGCCGTCGGGGACGGAACCGTCGACGGACCACGTCACCGCGGCATGCAGTCCGAACTCGCCTTGTTGCGCGACGCTCTTCACAGCGACCGGTCTAGGTGGGTGCCGAAAGTGCTGCCGGTCGTCCTGCCGGGCGGCTCCGTCGAGGACATCCCAGACTTTCTTCAACCGGGTACCGCTGACCGCTATGTCCTGGACGCGTTCACTCTCCACGCGGTCCGAGAACTGCTGGGAGCGATGGCATACCGGCCAGCTCGCCGCGGAGCCGGCCGGTGAACGGACGGAACGACTTCCATGGTCTTTTCGTCGGGGTCGACGGCTTCGCCACATCGGCGATCCGGCCACTGCGCTTCGCGAAGGCTGATGCACGCACGCTGGAAGCGCTGTTCAGGGACAACCTCGGTTCCGATACTCGCGAGCTGTGCGACGCGGCGGCGACCCGGGCCGCGTTCGTGTCGGAGCTGGAGCAGCTGGCCGACCGCAGCCGCCCGAACGATGTCGTCGTGATCAGTTACTCCGGGCACGGCAGCCCAACGCACGAGTTGGCGACCTATGACACAGATCCGGCTGACCTGGCAGGCACCGGGCTGTCGCTCGACGAACTCGTGAAGCTCACGGAGCGGATCCCGGCACGGGTCATGCTCGTCGTGCTCGACTGCTGTTTTTCCGGTGCGGCGGCGGCAAAGGTGATTCCTTCGTCGCACGCGCCCAGGGGCGGGCCGGGCATGCCTCGTTCTGTCGAGGCGGTTTTGGCCGAGGTATCCGGAGCGGGCAGGGTGTACATCACGGCTGCCGGGGCAGACCAGGAAGCTCGGGAAGATTCGCGGCACGGCCACGGCGTTCTCACTCATTTCGTGCTACAAGCGCTGATGGGCGCCGAGGAGGTCGTCGAAAACGGGCGAGTTTCGCTCCTGCGGATGTTCTCGTTCGTGCAAGACAGAGTCGCTGCCGCGGCCTCCTCGTCGCGACGCTCGCCGCAAACGCCGACATTGCGGGGGAAGATCGATGGGAGAACGTCGCTGCCAGTGCTGCGTCCGCGGGCGCATTATCGGGCACTCGACGGCCGGCACCGCCCGCCGGATGCCACCGCGGACCTGGCCAGTCTTCGCGCGCACGGCATCGATGACGACGCTGTGCTGGCCGGTTTGGCCCGCGAGATCGGCTCCCTCAACGAGTTGCAGATAGCAGCTGTGAACAAGTGCGGGCTGCTGGTTCGTGAGGACGTCGTCATCTGTGCGCCGACCGCGGCGGGGAAGACCATGGTGGGCATCCTCGCTGCCGACGCCGCGGTACATCGCGGTCGCCGGGCAGTCTTCCTGTTGCCGACCCGTTCATTGGTTGACGAGCTGTACTTGCGGCTGACCCGGATACACGAGGCTGCCGGGATCCGGACGCTGCGGCTGACGGGAGAGATGAACGACCACGTGCCGGCTTTCCTCCGCGGCGACTACGGACTGGCAGTGCTCACCTACGAAAAGTATTTGGGCCTGGTACACCGGCGGCCTTCGATCGTCGAGCAGGCCGGAGTGCTCGTAGTGGACGAAATCCAGTCGATCGCCGATGGCGGGAGGGGGTGGGCACTAGAGCTGCTTTTGACCGCCGTCCTGTCCAGCAAGGCGCGCCGGAACATCCAGATCGTGGGTCTTTCCGCGGTTTTGGGCGGGCTCGGCCATGTCGACACGTGGCTTGGCGCGGAGTCCTTGGCAGCAACGGCGAGGCCGGTCCCTCTGGTGGAAGGAGTCCTGGACCGAAGCGGCTCGTTGCGTTCGCTCGGCGAGGGCGGGGCGGAAACGACAGTCCAATTCGTGCCTGCGACGGGGGGAACCCAGCTCCTCGCCGTCGTCCGGAGACTGGTCGAAGCGGGCGAGCAAGTCCTTGTGTTCCGGAACACGCGTGCGGCGGCCGAAGGCAGCGCGCTCGAGCTAGCCGAGACGCTTGGTCTTCCGGAAGCGTCCCGCGCGCTTGCCGGATTCGAACCCGGCGACGTGGGAGCCACGATGGCGCGGTTGCGACAATGTCTTTCCGGTGGGACGGCTTTTCATACAGCGGACCTGACCGCCGCCGAGGGCGCGCTGGTGGCGGAGCACTTCCTGGCCGGCTCCGAGGTGCGGGTGCTGGTTGCGACGACCACTCTGGCCCAAGGGGTCAACCTTCCCGCCGACACCGTCGTGCTGAGCGAACTAGAGCACTACGGCCCCGGCGGACTGCGCCCGTATTCGGTGGCGGACTACAAGAACATGGCTGGCAGGGCTGGGCGCACCGGATTTGCTGAGCGAGGGCGCTCGATCATCCTCGCCGGCAGTGCGCTGGATGCGCGATCGAAATGGGACCGCTATGTTCGTGCGGCTCCGGAGGTCCTCCGTTCTTCCTTGCTCAGAGAGCAGAGCGACTCCAGGAGCATCGTGCTGATGGCGTGCGCTGTCGCGGGAGCAGGTCCGGAAAACGTGCATGCCGGGCAGGTGGCTTCCTTTTTGGCCGCGACCTTCGCCGCGCATCAGAGCCGGATGGACGGCCGTCCTGAGCCGTATCCGCCCGAAGAAGTCGAGGCGATCTTGTCAGGGCTGGTCCAGCGCGGGTTGCTTCAGCAAGAAGCCGCCGGATACGCGCCGACGCAGCTGGGCGAGATCGCTGTGCGCGGCACGTTGTCGATGGATTCGGTGCTGCGGGTGGCCGAGGCATTCGCCGAAGTCGCGCCGGAACAAGTGAACCGCATGACGGTCATCGCTGTCGCACAACTCGCGACGGAACTCGAACAGGTCAGCATTCCGGTCAGTTTCCGTCAGCGCCTGCCTGAGCGGGAGGAATTCGACCAGGTAATGCGGGCGCAGCGCCTTGCGGATCCGGTGTTTCGCAGGATCCGGTCGGGGCCGAGCCAGGACAAAGCGACAGCTCGCGTCAAGCGGGCATTCGCAGTCGCGGCCTGGAGCCGCGGGATGCCGCTCGCGGACATCGAAGAACGACTTGCGCGGTATCTTCCCCCTGAATACCGGGCTCGCGCCATTATCCCGGTGCGGCGAGCAGCGAAAAGGACTGCGGATGTCATGGACGCGATCTTCGACATCGCGCGGTTCGTTCACCCGTCGGCTGGGTTCGGTTCGCTGGCAGTGTCGCTGCCCCAGCAGCTCGCGCTGGGAGTGCTCGACGGGCTCGTGCCGATCGCGCTCGCGGCCAAGGGAACTTTGGGCCGGGAAACCTTCTGCGCGCTTGTCCGCGCGGGCATCACCAGCAGGGAAGGTCTGCTTGCCAGCGAGGACGCGGTGCTGCTTGGTTGTCTCGGAGGTGATCGGCGACGCCTGGCAGTGCTGCGTCGTACCGCTGCAGCCGTCGAGGACGACGCGACGACGATGAGCCTGGCGCTCGACGAGCCTTTTGATTGAACGGGCGTCAGGAATACCCGACAACCTAGGAGCACACGTGCATCTATTCGGCACCGAACTCAGACGCCGCCGCAACGAGAAGGGCTTGTGCCTGGCAACGGTGGCGAAAGCGCTGGGCTACTGCACCTCGACGCTGAGCCGCATCGAGAGGGGACAGAGCCGCCCCCAACCCAAGTTCGTGCTGAAAGCGGACAAGTACTTCCAAGCGAACGGGGCATTGGTCGGATTGGCCCAGACCGACGCGGGGTGCTCCCGGCCCGCTGGAATTCCCTGGGGACTTCCCGACAAGCCGCGGCATTTCGTCGGCCGACATCGGGAACTCGCCGACGCGGTCTCGACGCTGCTCGAACCACGACCGGAGACAGTGGTCGTGGGAGGAATCGCGGGCGCGGGAAAGACGGCGTTGGCCGTCGTGGCGGGGATGGCGGTCATGCATACCTACCCGGACGGCTGCCTCATGCTCGACTTTCAGGGATACACAATGGGCAGTCCGGGGCTTACCGAAGCGGAAGGCCTTGCACGCGTGCTCCGTGTGGTCGCCCCGGACGCAGACATTCCGCCGGATCGGGACAGCCGGATCACTTTGCTGCGCACCGTGCTGACTGGCCGCCGGATGCTGTTCGTCTTCGACAACGTACGTTCGGTGAGCCAGATCCGGTCCTTGCTTCCCGCCGAGCCGAAATGCGGAGTGCTGGTCACCAGCCGCACCCGCTTGAACGCGCTCGACGAGGCTCGGCGCATCGACCTCGGAGGGTTGGGGAAAGACGACGCCGCGGACTTGTTCCGGTTGGTCTCAGGCCACGAATTGGCACCGGATCCAGACGTCCAGGACATTGTGGCCTCGTGCGGCGGCCTTCCTCTCGCGGTCCGCATCGTGGCCGCTCGTTATCATGCTGGCGGAGTCACCTCGGAGGAACTCCGCGCGCAATTGTCCTCGGAGACGAGTCGCTTTGCTGCGCTTGAAGACGACGAGCGGAGTGTCGCCGGTGCCCTGTCGCTGTCTTGTACGAGGCTGCGTCCCGAGGAACAGCGCCTCCTCGCACAGCTGGCGGTGCATCCCGGCGGACGGGCTGACGTGGCGTTCGTCGCCGCCATGGCCGGCCTCGGCCGGCTGGAGACGGTCTGCCTGCTGGACCGCCTCCACCAGGCTTACCTCGTCGAACGCCGGTCAGCGGACGACGTCGAACTGCACGACCTGGTGCGGGCACTCGTTTCCGGACATCAGTTGTTCAGACTGGACGACGCTGACCGCCGTGCCGCGCTTGGCCGACTGCTGGATTACGTAGTGCCGATGACCGGTGCGGCCGACGGGCTCATCGAGCCTGGCCGGTTCCAGTCAGACGTACCTAGGTGCGACGGGACAGAGTTCGCTGACAGCGGGCAGGCGTTGACGTGGTTGCGCAAGCGGTGGCCAGCTCTTGCGTCGCTGTGCGAGCTGGCCGACGAGATCGGGCGGCCGCACGATTGCTGGCGCCTTGCTCATCTGTTGCGGGCGTTCTTCAGCCGGGAGAAGTTGCTGGAACCGTGGCTCCGGACTCACCAGCGCGCGCTTGCTGCAGCGGAACGGGAAAGCGAGACGCGTGTCGTGGCAATGATCGAGAACAACCTCGGAATGGCATATCAGGAACGTGGAGACCTGCCAGAGGCGGCGCGGAGCCATGGACGCGCCGCGGAGCTCTTCGCCGGTCTGGTCGACGAACGCGGAGAGACGGACTCGCGCGCGAGTCTTGCTTGGGTCCAGCTGTACCGGGGAGAACCGGGCGAAGCACTGGCTGGTCTCCGCAAAGCCGCAGAGGTCTACCGCACGTCCGGCCGATCACGCAACGAAGTCATCACACTACGAGGAATGGCGCTGGCGGCGACGTCTTTGAACCGGTCCTTCGAAGCCCTGGAGTACGCGCGGCGGGCGCATGAGCTCGCGAGTTCGCCGCGCGAGGCGTTGTTGGCGGTGAATTGCCTAGGGTGGGTTTGCTACCGCGCCGCTATCCACGGCGACGCCCACACCTGGTACGAGAAGGCGGCATGCCTTGCCCGGGAAGAAAATGAAGTCGCAGAGCTTGCCAGGTCGCTGGTGGGCTTGGGCAACATCGCGGCGGAACAAGGCGAGTTGGCCGTGGCAAGCGAGCGGTGGGCAGCCGCTGACCGGCTGCCGGTGCAGCTCAACCCCGTCATTGTCGGCGAGTTGGTCGCTCGCCGACGACTGTGCTCATGAGTTGGCGGCATTCGGTCTCGTTCAGATGCCGACTGCGTCTATCGGAGCAGGTGCCGTTCCAGGAACGGGTTTCGGAACTTCCCGGCCGGATCCAGCTCGGCCGCCAGCGCGCGGAACTGCCGCACCCCTTGGTGATCCAGATCCAAAACCGCGCCGTGGAACAGCTTCCCCCAATGCGCGCGGACCCCGAAGGGGGCCAGCTTCTCCTCGAGAGCCGGCAGCACCGCTTCCACCTCCGGTTGCCGCTGCTGCCAGGTGAAATGCAGCGCCACCCGGTCGCCGCCGTACGCCGGGCCGAGCCAATGCTCGTCACCGGCGACCGTGCGGATTTCCGACACCACCAGCAGCGGCGCGATCCGGTCGCCGATGCTGCGCAACGCCTCGAACGCGGCGGCCGCGTGTGCTCGCGGCACGAAGTACTCGCTCTGCAATTCCGCTCCGACGCTCGGCGCGAATTCCAGGCGGAAATGCGGCAGCCGGGCGTACCACGGTCCGGGAACGCCGCCTTGCACCGTGGTGTTTTCCGCCGAAATGCCCGCCGCGTGGGCGGGGTGGCGCGGGCCGTCGGCGGGCAGCGCGCCGAACAGCGAACCGGGGATCTCCGCCGGGACGCGGTTTTTGAGCAGGACCTGGTCGACCGCGTCGCGCGCCCAGTTCGTGAACAGGCTGACGCTGTAGCCCGCGGCCTGGATTTCGTCGAAGTGCTCCAGGGCGGCGGACCACGGGAGGGCGTCGAAAACGTCTTGGCGGACCGAGTAAGCCGGCTCCAGGTCGAGGGTGAGCCGGGTGAGGATGCCGAGCGCGCCGACGTTCACCACCACTCCGGGGAACTCGGCGTCGCCGCGGGAAAAGGTGCGCAGGGAGCCGTCGGCGGTGAGGAGTTCGACTGCCGACACCGCCGAGGCCAGGCCGGGCAGTCGCTCGCCGGAGCCGTGGGTGCCGGTGGCGACGCTGCCGGCGACGGTGATGTGGGGGAGCGACGCGAGATTGGCCAGGGCGTACCCGGCTTCGTGCACTTGTGCGACCACGTCGCCGTAACGGGTCGCCCCGCCGATGGTGAGCGTCGCCGCGGTGATTTCCGGGGCGCGGTTGAGCGCGGAGAGGTCGAGCTGGACGCCGTCCGGGCTGTCGGCGATCGCGTTGAAGCTGTGCCGGCTGCCGAGGGCTTTGACCCGGGCGGCGCCGGCGACGAGGTCTTGCGCTTCGGCAACAGTGCGCGGGGCGACGACCTCGCGCGCGCGGTAAGCGAGATTGCCCGCCCAGTTTTCGATCACGAGCGCCGAGCCTAACCGGCCCCGGCACGGCAGACTGGGGACAGGCCGAGACGAGGAGACCGACATGCATTCCGCTGGACTCGTGCTGCACCCGCGCCGCGATTCGCAAGCCGCGGTGGACGCGGTGCTGGGCTGGGCCGCCGGGCGCGGGATCGAGATCCTCGGCATCGTGGACGAGATCGCCAGGGTCGATTGCGCGGCGACCGGGGTCCAGCCCGCTGAGCTGGGCAAACGGTCGGATTTGGTGGTCAGCCTCGGCGGCGACGGCACCATGCTGCGCGCGATGCGGCTCGCCGACGGGCAGCACGCGCCGGTGCTCGGCGTCAACCTCGGGAAGCTCGGCTTCCTCGCCGAGGTCGACGTGCCGGACCTGCCGCTCGCGCTGTCCGCGATCGACCGCGAGGAGTTCACCGTCGAGCCGCGGCTGGCGGTGGACGCGCGGTTCGGCGGCCGGATCGAGACCGCCTTCAACGACGTCGCGGTGGTGCGCGTGCCCGGGGACGGGAGCGCGGCGGTCGCGGTGCTGGTGAACGGTGAACAGTTCGTGAGTTACGCCGCCGACGCGGTCGTGGTCGCGACGCCGACCGGTTCCACCGCGTACAGCTTCTCCGCCGGAGGGCCGATCACCAGCCCCGCGGTGGAAGCGCTGCTGGTCACGCCCGCCGCGCCGCATTCGGCGTACAGCCGCGGCGTCGTGTTGTCGGTGCACGACACCGTGACGCTGGAGGTGCTGCCGTCGAGCGGGCGGCTCGCGGTGGAGGTCGACGGCCAGGTGGCGGGTTACGCCGGGCCCGGGGAAACGCTCGACCTGCATGCCCGGCCGAACGCGGCCCGCGTGGTCCGGCTCGGCATGACGACGTTCTACCAGCGCGCCCGGCGCAAGCTGCGGCTCTCCGATTCGGCGGAGATCCCGCTGTCCTGAGCAGGCCGCGCGTTCTCCTGGTAACCGTGCGCTGACCTGCGGTGATCCCGGCCGCGATGTGCCCGCTGTCACTTGTCGGTGACATTGCCGTGTCCTGTTCGTAATGTCGTGGCGGCTTTGCGACCCGAACGAGGAGATGGTGGTGCGAGGTGTCCGGTAGACATCGGGACGGATCGAAGTCGTGGCGGCTGCCGACCGCGGCCGGCGTGCTGGCCGTCGGCGCGCTGGCGGTGCCGGTGTGGCTGACCGCCGGCTCGGTCGAACCGCAGCAGGTCCCGGCCGCTGCCGCGGAGATGCACGCGTTCAGCGCGCCGCGGCCGTCGAGCACCGTTCCGTCGACCACTTCGCCGCCGCCGACGTCTTCCAGCGCTGCGCCGACGTCCTCGCCTTCGCCTTCCTCGACGAGCAAAACGCCTTCGAGCACTCCGAAAACCCCGGCGGCGAAAGCGTGTTCGTCCACTTTGGCCGGCACGCAGCCTTCGGTGGCCCAGGCGGGCAATTTCCTCAAGGAGAAGTTCTCGGTGGATTCGGTCGGCGGCCGGGCCGGACGGTCCGGCGCGAGCGACCATCCGGCCGGTCTCGCGCTGGACTTCATGGTCGACGCGAAGACCGGAAACGCTTTGGCCGCTTACGTTCTCGAGCACCAGGACGAACTCGGCGCGAAGTACGTGATCTGGCAGCAGCGCTACAACGACGGCAGCGGCTGGTCGGCGATGGAGGACCGCGGCGGCGAGACCGCGAACCACTACGACCACGTCCACGTTTCGTTCGAGCGCGGCGCGAAGGTTTCGGTCACCTGCTGACACCCGACTTTCGGAGGTGGGCCGGATTCGTCCCGGAGAGCACACTGTGCGCTGCCGAGTGGTCACCGTCCGCGCGTGGTGACCTTCCTTTCGCTGCGTGAGGAGCTCCGATGGCGGGCAAGTTCTCGATCCGGCTCACTCTCAGCGTCGTCGGAGTGCTGGCGGCACTCGGCGGCACCACGACCGCCGCGGCCGCCGCTGCGCCGGACGATCCGGTTTCGTGGCGTGTACCCGCGACTCCCGCGGAGGCGGCTTCGCTGGCTCGCGCCGGTTTCGACGTCGCCGAGACCGGCCCGGGCGTGGCGTACGTGATCGGAAACCAGACGGTCGCCGGGCAATTGCGGGACCGCGGTTATTCCCCGGAATTCTTCGACACTGTCTACAAAGGAGTGACCACGCGCGCCGCGGGCGACACGTTCTACGGCGGCTACCGTACAGTTCCGGCGCAGGAAGCGCACCTCGCGAAGGTCGCGGCGGCGCATCCGGATCTCGCCACTGAGTACACGATCGGCCAGTCGTGGCGGAAGACCCAGGGCAAGGGCGGCCACGACATCAACGCGATCTGCCTGACCAAGAAACAAGAGGGCGACTGCACGCTGTCGACGAAATCCCCGAAGCCGAAATTCGTGCTGATGGCGCAGATCCACGCGCGGGAGATCGCGACCGGCGAACTCGCCTGGCGCTGGATCGACTACCTCGCCGACGGCTACGCCGGCGACGCCACCGCCAAGTCCATTTTGGACACCACCGAGGTCTGGGTGGTGCCGATCTCGAACCCGGACGGCGTCGACATCGTCGCCTCCGGCGGGAATTCGCCGAAACTGCAGCGCAAAAACGCGAACACGAGCAACGGCAACTGCGGCGGGACGCGGAGCGGCATCGACCTGAACCGCAACTCGACCTTCCGCTGGGGCGCGGACTCGAACTCGCCGTGCGCGGAGACCTACCAGGGCCCGGAGGCCGGATCGGAACCCGAAGTCCAGGCGCTGGAAAAGCTGTTCCGCTCGATCTATCCCGAACAGCGCGGCAGCGGCGACAACGACCCGGCTCCCGACACCGCGCGCGGCACCATGATCACGTTGCACAGCTACGGGAACGACATCATCGTCCCGTGGGGCTTCACGTCCGACCCCGCGCCGAACGACGCCGCGCTGCGCAAGCTCGGCGCGAAGTTCAGCGATTCGAACGGGTATCTGGTGGGCACCAACACGGAAACCGTGGGCTACTCGACGAGCGGCACGACCGACGACTTCACCTACGGTGCGCTGGGAGTCGCGAGCTTCACCTTCGAGGTAGGCGGGCAGAGCGGCAGCTGCGGCGGGTTCCTGCCGCGGTACTCGTGCGTGGACAGCACGTTCTGGCCGAAGAACAAGGGAGCACTGATCACGGCAGCCCAGTCGGCGGCGGCTCCTTACCAGCAGTGAGGTCCGGGGCACTCGGGCGGATGACGCCTGGGTGCCCCGTAGCGTGTCCGCGGTGACTGACGACGTCGATTCGATCGCGCTGAGCAAAGCCGAGGAGACCGATCTGCCGCGGGCGCTGCTCGAACTCTGCGCACCCCGACGTCGTCGACGAGTAGCTTGCGGTCTTCGCTTCGGACGGCGGCGGCCGTAGGTGCGCGGTCGGATACCGCAGCGGAACCGTCTTCCGGCTTCCCTGTCGGCGGCCAGGAGAACCAGGTTGACGCGAAGGATCCCCCGGAATTTCCTGGACCGCCTCCTGCGCAACGCCCGAGCCTTTAGCGACGAGGACTACGGCGAACACCTCCTCAGGTGAGGCTGTCGGCACTCTCCGGTTAACTCGGCGGGCGATCTACCTCACGCCGCCGACCCGGCAAACGTCACCATCCCGGCCCTGCCATATGTACGTACATCCCGTATAGTAGTTCTGTAACAGAACTAATAGCGCGGGAGGCGGCAGTGACGATCGGCCTGGAGCGGCCTCGGCCCGCGGTCGTGCGGGAGCATCCGAAGGCCGGGTGGTTCGCCGTCGGCGCGGTGTGTTTCGGGGCGTTCATGGGGCAGCTCGACGCCAGCATCGTCACGCTCACCTTTCCCGCGCTGCAGCACGAGTACGGGGCTCCGCTGGCCGCCGTCCAGTGGGTGTCGCTGGCGTATCTGCTCGCGCTCGTAGGGTTGCTGGCCGCGGTCGGGCGGGTCGCGGACGCGGTCGGGCGGAAGCTCACCTACGTGCAGGGGTTCGGCGTGTTCACCGTCGCGTCGGTCGCGTGCGGGCTCGCGCCGACGCTCGGCTGGCTGGTCGCGTTCCGCGTCGTGCAGGCGATCGGTGCGGCGATGCTGCAGGCCAACAGCGTCGCGCTGGTGGTGCGCAGCGTGCGCGAGGACCGGGCGCGCGCCGCGCTCGGGGTGCAGGCGGCGGCGCAGGCGCTGGGGCTCGCGCTCGGGCCCGCGGTGGGCGGGCTGCTGGTGGACACCGTCGGCTGGCGGTGGGTTTTCCTGGTCAACGCGCCGGTCGGGCTGGCCGGGCTGATCGCCGGGCGGTACTTGCTGCCGCGCACCCGCGAGCGCACGCCGCTGGGCCGCTTCGACGGGGCCGGGGTCGGGTTGCTGGCGACCGCGTCGACGGCATTGCTGCTGGTGATTTCCGGGGTGTCCGGCCTGGAAATGCCGGGGTGGCTGCTCGTCGCGCTCGCCGGGGCGACAGTGTGCGCGGCGATCGGGTTCGTGCTGCGGGAAAAGGCGGCGAGCAGCCCGATCCTGCAGCTTTCGGTGCTGAAGCCGCCGGTGGTGTCGCTCGGGCTGGCCGGGGCGCTGTGCGGATACCTGGTGCTGTTCGGGCCGCTGACGTTGCTGCCGCAGGTCCTCGGCACGGCGGGCGGAACCGGGGCGGTGCTGACGTGCCTTCCCGCCGGGTTCGCGGTGGCGGCGGTGCTGGCCGACCGGGTGCTGCCGAAGCGGCTCGGCTCCCGCGGGCGCACCGTGCTGGGCGCGCTCGTCGCGGCGGCCGGCTGCGCGGCGCTGGGGCCGGCGTCCGCTCCGTGGGAGGTGGGCGTGTCGCTGGTGGTGGCCGGGCTCGGTCTGGGAGTGTTCATTCCAGCCAACAACTCGGCTGTCATGAGCGCGATCCCGGCGCGGATGTCGGCCACCGGAGGAGGACTGGTGAACATGGCGCGCGGACTGGGGACGGCGCTCGGCGTGGCGCTGGTGACACTGTGCCTGCACACCGGCGGGGAAACGGCCGCGCTGGCGGTGCTGGCCGGAGCCGGTGTCCTGGCCGCGGCGACCGGGCTGGCGGCGCGCCCGGAGCGGGCCCGGTGACCGCGCCCGAACCCGCCCTCGCCGACGTCGTCGCGCGGCTCCGGCGAGCCATGCGGCGGGCCGCGCGCACCGCCGATCCGGACAACACGCTGTCGGTCGCGCAGCTCGAACTGCTGTCGTGCCTGTACGAGAATCCCGGCGCGCGGCCGAGCCGGATCGCGCAATTGCTGAAGCTCGCGCCGAACTCGGTGACCACGATGGTCACCGGCCTGCGCTCGCGGGACCTGGTCACCCGCACCAGCGGCGGCGACGACCGCCGGACGGTGGCGCTCGAACTCACCGACACCGGCCGCGCCGCGGTGGAACGGTGGCAGGGCCACAACGCCGCGATCCTGGCCGCCGCGCTGGACGGGGTGCACCCGGCGTGGCGGCATCTGATCGCGGCGGCGGTGCCCGCGCTGAACGAGCTGGTGGGGGCGATCGACGCGCTGGCGGAGTCCGGGCAGTCGCACTGAACCGGCGGGTTTCCGTTTGACCACCTCGATCGCGATGGGTGTTTCGTTGTGATGCGGCGGTCGGGGTGGCGCACTGGATCGGCGGGTTTTGTGTGGCCGCGCCGATTGCGGTGGGGTTTTGGGGTGGTGCGGCGGCCGGGGTGGCGCGGTGGATCGGTGGGTTTTGGTTGGCCATGCCGATTGCGGTGGGTGTTTCGTTGTGATGTGGCGGCCGGGGCGGCGCGCTGAACCGGCGGTTTCGCTCGCTGAGGCCGGTCGGCTCCGGGGCATCGGAGAAGCACGGCCTCTAAAGCGCGGGCGGGCCCAGCCTCAACCCGGCGCAGCACGTGCTCCAGCTTGTCCTCCTCCGCGCTCCCGAACGGCAGGCATTCCTCCCACCACGTCACCCCGGCCTCGGCCAGCGGGGCGACTCGAGACCCTCGTCCAGCTTCTCGGCGACCACCTTCGGGCCGCCGAAGTCGCCGTACTCCGCTTCCAGCGGCGCGCCCAGCCCGGCTCCGAACACCACCCGGCCGCCGGACAGCTGGTCCAAAGTGGACACCAGACGGGCGAGCTGCTGCGTGCGACCGGCGTGACCATCGGGCCGAGCCGGATCCGGCCGGTTGCCAGCGCGGCGGCGGTGAGCAGCAGCCACGGATCGCCGAAGGGGCGGCCGGGGCGTTTGTCCAGCACCACGTGGTCCCACGCGAACAAACCGTCCCAGTCCGCCCCTTCCGTCGGCGCGGCGACCTTGGCCACCGCGCGCGGGTCGGCGAAATCGCCGAAGTTCGGGACGCAGACCGAGAAGCGCAAGGGCACCACCCTGCCCACCCCCCGGCGGACGCGTCAAACGGGTTTGCCCGCCACGAAAGTCTGCCGCACCCGCGCCCGCAGCAATGCGTCCGCTTCGGTGAACGGATCGACGTCCAGCACCACGAAATCCGCGGCCAAGCCCGGCGCGAGCTGTCCGGTCAGGCCTTCCCATCGGCACGCGTACGCGGCATCGCGGGTGCCGTGGGCGAGGGCTTCGGCCAGCGGCAGGGCGTATTCCGGCAAGTTGGGTTCCAGGTCGGGGTTCAGCGCGGAGCGGCGGGTGGTCGCGATGTACATGTTCGGCAGCGGCGGATGCGGCGCGGTCGGGGCGTCGGAGCCGAACGCGAGGACGGCCCCGGCGGCGGTCATTTCCGGCCACGGGTAGCCGCGCTGTACGCGGTCGTCGCCCAGCATCGCGCGCCAGTTGTCCTGGATCGCCGGGTCCGCGTGCACCGGCTGCATCGACGCGACCGCACCGAGTTTGGCCAAGCGCTGGACGTTCTCCGGGGTCACCGTCTCGAGATGTTCGAGCCGATGCCGCCGGTCGCGCGGGCCGTTGACCTCGATCGCGTGTTCCAACGCCGACAGCGCGATGTCCGACGCTTCGTCGCCGATGGCGTGCATCGCGACCTGAAGTCCGGCCGCGTCCGCCGCCGCGACGACCGGGGCCAGCGCTTCCAGCGGCCACAACGGCCCGGGGTGGCTGCCGTCCGCGAAGGGCTTTTTCATCGCCGCCGTGCAGGTGTCGATGACTCCGTCGACCATCACCTTGATCCCGGTCACCCGCAGCCACGGTCCGGACAGCCGGGCGCTCAACTCCGCCGCGCGCTCGACCTGGCGGAGGTCGTCCTCGGTGTTTCCGGTGCGCTCGATCAGCCAGTGTGCGGCGACGCGCAGGGGGAGCCGTCCGTTGTCGAGAGCCCGTTCCAGCGCGGCGAGGTCGGTCTCGGTGAGCGCCAGGTCGACAGCGGTCGTGACGCCGTCCGCGAGGTAATGCGTGAACGCCGACGCCAGTGCGCGGTCGCGGTCGGCGTCGCTGGTCTGCTCGTCGAGGAAGTGGCGCATCAGTTGCAGCGCAGCGGTTTCGTAGAGCATGCCGTCCGGTTCGCCGGACGCGTCGCGGCCGATGCGGCCGTCGAGCGGGTCGGGCGTGTCGCGGTCGATCCCCAGCTCGCGCAACGCGGCGCTGTTCACCCACGCGGAGTGGAGGTCGTTCGCGGCGAGGTAGACCGGACGGTCCGGGACCGCCGCGTCGATCAGCCGCCGGTGCGGTGCTTGGCCGCCGAGCGCGTCGAAAAGCCAGCTGCGGCCCAGGATCCGGGGCGCGGACGGATCGGCCGCCGCGGCGCGGGCGAGCCGGTGCTGGAGGTCTTCGGGCGAGGTGGCGGAGAACAGGTCCACTTGCTCCAGCGCTTCGCCCATCGAGACCAGGTGGGTGTGCGCGTCGACGAAACCGGGCAGCACGAAGGCGCCGTCCAGGTCGACCACCCGGGCCTCGATCCGGTCGGCCTCCGCTGTGCTGCCCGCGTATTCGATGGTTTCGCCTCGGACGACCAGGGATTCCGCCCAGCCGGACGTGCTCGCAGTGAAGATCCGGCCGCCGCGGTAGTGCACCGGGGTCATCGGGCCACCACCGTCTCCGCGGCCAGCGTCGCCCACTGGCCGCCGAAAGAAGCGTCGGCGTCCGGGACACCGCACAGCTCGGGTGCGCCGGGTCCGGAGCGAAGGAAGCCGACGAGATCGACGGCTTGCGTTGGGGTGTCGGGGTCGAGGAAATTGTTGGTGTGCACCAGGAAACCTGCTTCGGGTTCGAGGGTGGTTACTGTGGCGGGGAGGTGCGGATCGGGACTGAGCGCAGGAGATCGCGCGCTTCGGCGAGGCCGAGGTCAGGCGGTGGCGCGGGGGCGGCCGGCGAGCAGGTAGACGCCGGCCGCGATCAGCATTCCCGCGGGCAGCGACAAGTCGATTCCGCCGGCCGCGCTCGCGAGGAACCCGGTGTACATCCCGGGCACGGCCAGGCAGGACGCCGAAGCCGCCGCGCCGAGGACGAGGGCGGCGATTCCGGCCCAGTGCACGCCGCCGACGTACCAGAACGGGCCGCCGCGGCGTTCGTCGGCGAGTGCGTGGCCGTCGTAGCGGTTGCGGCGCAGCAGAAGGTCGGTGGCGTAGATCGCCATCATCGGGCCGAGCACGACGACCATCAGCTGCATCAGGTCGTTGACCGCCTTGAGGAAATCCGACACCAGCAAGGCGTACAGGGTGAGCAGCACTCCGGCCGTGCCGTCGAGCAGAACGCTGCGGGAGCGGCGCAGGCGGACGCCGATCGCCTGCAGCGCGAGGCCGGAGCTGTACACGGTCATCGCGTTGTTGGCGATCGCGCCGAGGATCACCGCGATCAGGAAGATCGGGGTGAACCATGGCGGCAGCACGGATTCCAGCGCGGTTTGCGGATCGCTCATGTCCAAAGTGGTCGCCGCGAACGCGCCGAGCGCGGTGAACGCGATGCTCGGCAGAAAGGCTCCGGCGGCGGTCCAGGCGGCGACGGCGAACGGCTTGGTGTCGCGCGGAAGATACCGCGCGAAGTCCGCGCTGTTGTTGTAGGACAAGGAAGCCGACGCGACCAGCGCGACGCCGCCGGCCAGCGCCGCCCACAGCGCGACCCCGTGCAGCGGTGTCGCGGGCTGGTAGCTCCACGCGGTGTGCCGGATCAGGAATCCGCCCAGCACCAGGAATACCGCGGTCGTCACGATGGCCAGCGGCAGGTAGAGGCGCACGATCACGGAGTGGCCGTAGACGCTGATCACCAGGGTCGCGGCGGCGATCGCGACGATCACGAGGACCTTGCCCAGGGTGTTCAGCTCGATGCCGAGCCGCGCGCACAGGCTGAACGCGGTCACCGAGGCCGCGGACCAGCTCAGTGCCACGTAACAGACCGAAACGAGCCAGCCGTTCAGGCCGATCACGAAGCGGTTGCCGCGAGTGCCGAACATCGCCCGCATGATGACCTCGCTCGGCGCGCCCGCCGCCGGGCCGCTGACCGCGACGAGGCCGACCAGCACCCAGCACAGGTTGCCGACGACGATCACCGCGAGCGCCTGCAGCAGGGTCAATCCGCTGAGCACCAGCGCGCCGCCGACCACCAGGCTGAGGTAGCTGACGTTGGGCGCGGCCCACACCCCGAACAGGTCCCGGGCGCGGCCGTGCCGTTCGGCGTCGCTGATGACGTCGATGCCGTGGGCTTCCACGCGGGGACCGCGCCCGGACCCGGCCGGGGGCGGCGCGGACGTGCCGGGCGACACGGGCGGGGTGGCGGGAGCGGTCATGGCGGAACCTCCGGACCGGGGACGCGACTCGGGCCACGGTAAGGACCCAAATCGATTTGGGCAATGCTCTCGGCGAACCGGGTTCCAAAACGATTTGGGCGAGGTTAGGCTCCTGCGTCATGGCCGGGAAACGAACGCGGGCGACCATCAAGGACGTCGCGCGGCGCGCCGGGGTTTCGCCGACGACGGTGTCGCACGCCTTCAGCGGCAACGGGACGGTCGCGGCCGAGACCGCGGAACGGGTGCGCGAGGCGGCGCGCGAGCTGGGCTACCGGCCGGACACGGTCGCGCGCGGGCTGCGGTCCAGCCGGCTCGGGGTGCTCGGGCTGGTGGTGCGGCCGCTCGACCCGTCGGACACCGCGTTCCTGGAGGGCGTCGACTACTTCCTGCGGTTCGCCGGGTCGGCGGCGCTGGCCGCGGTGGAACGCGGGTACGGCCTGATGCTGGTGCCGGATCCGACGCGCGCCGACGCGCCCTCGGTCGGCCTCGCCTGCGACGGGTTCCTGATCACCGAACCGGTGGAGAACGATCCGCTGATCACGATGCTGGACCGCGAATGCGTGCCGTTCCTCGGCGTCGGGCGGGATCCGGCGCGGCCCGCGTCGCCGGACTACCTCGACCTCGGCACCGGGCGGATCGTCGCCGAGGTGCTCGACCACCTGGCGGCGGCGGGCGGGACGCGGGTCGCGGCGGTGCTGGGCACCGACCGCAACGAATGGAACCTCGACGCCGAAACCGCTTATCTGGACTGGGTTCGCGCTCGCGGGCAAGAGCCGCTGGCGGTGCGCCGCGCGGAGGTCGCGGGAGAGGCGGGCGGACGCGAGGCGGGGGAGGAGCTGTTCGGTCTGGCTTCGCCGCCGGACGCGGTGTACTGCCAGACCGGGCGGCACGCGGCCGGGGTGCTCGCCGCGGCGCTGGCGCGGGGTTTGGCGGTGCCCGGCGACGTGCGCATCGCGTGCGGCGCGGATTCCGAGTCCGAGCACACGCGGGCGTGCGTCCCGCCGATCACCGCGGTCGACCTGCGGCCGGTGCGGCTGGCCCGGACCGCGGTCGCGGTGCTGGCCGATCGGGTCGAAGGCATCGAGCCGCCGGTCCCCGGGCCGGCGGAGTACGAACTGATCGTGCGCGGGTCGACCCGGGGATAGGCGGGGAGTTCAGGCGTGCGGAACCGCTCCGACGCGCGAGTCGCGCGGCCGCAGCGCGCCGCTGAGCGCGAGCCGGCCCGGGCCGGTGAACGCGAGCAGCAGCAGCGCCCAGCAGAACATCGCGGCCGCCTCGCCGCCGTTCTCGATGGGGAAAAGCCCTTGCGGCGCATGGACGGCGAAGTAGGCGTACGCCATCGAGCCCGACCCGACCAGTGCCGCGATCCGGGTGGCGACGCCGAGCAGGACGAGCCCTCCCGCGACGAGCTGGATGAGCGCGGCCCACCAGCCCGGCCAGGAGCCCGCCGGGACCGCGCCGTGCGCGCCGAGCACCCCGAACAGCGATTTGACGCCGTGGCAGGCGAAAAGGAACCCGACGACGATGCGGAACAAGCCGAGCGCGTAATCCTGTGCCGCGTCCAGCCGGTGCATGATGCCTCCACATAGGACGACTCGGGCGGACGGCGGGACGTCCGTTCGGACACCAGTGCCGGTCCGCGAGAGTGGTCCAGACCTTTCCTGGACCGTGTCAAGGTATACCGGTGACGCGCGTCTCCGCGATACCTGCGAAAGTCAGGTTCCGCCCGATCCGCCGGGTGTGGTAACCGCGGGGGAACGGGTCGGGGACCGGTTCGGGGAAAGGCCGGGTCCGTTGGGGGGAACGGGGTTTCCGGCGTCTGCCGGCGAGGATCGCGCCGGGCGGTCCGGTCTCGGCGGAGGATTCCGCCGCTGCTGAAATTGTTTCGCGTTCCGGGTCCGAAAACCAAGTCCGGACTTGGTTTTCGGAGCTTCGGCACCGGTTTACAGCGTGACCACGATCTTGCCGTGGGCGTGCCGAGCGGCCTGCATCTTCACGGCTTCGCGGAACTGCTCGACCGGGAAGGTCGCTGCGATCGGCACCGTGAGTTCGCCGGAACGGATCGCGTCCGTGATCCGTTCAAGGGCGCCTGGCTTGGCGTCGAACGCACCCGTCGCGTGCACGTCCGGCAAAGCGGGGCCGTCCGCGACCGTGGAGATCCGCCCGGGTGTCACGCCGAGTTCGAGTGCGGTCTCGGCGGTCTCCCTGCCGAACAGGTCGGTCGCCGCGGTGATCCCTTCCGGTGCCAAGGCGCGCACCCGGTCCGAGAGGCCGGGACCGTAGGCCACGGGTTCGGCACCGAGTTCACGCAGGAAGCCGAACGTGCTCTCGGAAGCCGTGCCGAGCACCCGGGCGCCCGCCAGCTTCGCCAATTGCACGGCGAAGATCCCGACGCCGCCCGCCGCGCCGCCGATCAGGACGGTGTCGCCGGCGCGTAGCCCGATCGCGGCGAGTGCGGCGGAGGCCGTCAGACCGGCAACCGGAAGCGTGCTCGCCACCTCGTCGCTGATGCCCTCCGGCGTGCGCCACAGCGTCGTGGCGGGGGTTTTGACCAGAACGAAATCAGCGACGGACCGGCCGATCGCGCCTCCGTGCACCCGGTCGCCCACGGCGAATCCGGTGGCTTCCGTTCCGATTTCGTCGACGACGCCGGCGAAATCGCTGCCGAACCCGGCGGGCAGGGCGATGCCGAACCCCGCCGCCATCTCAGGCTTGGCGGCGATCTGCCAGTCCATCGGATTCAGCCCGGCGGCGGTGACCCGGACGCGCACCTCGTCGGGTCCGGCGTGCGGCTCGGGCACTTCTTCCAGTTCGAGTGCTTCGAGTCCGCCGAATCGGTGGTAACGGACTGCTCTGCTCATCGGTCTCGTCTCCTCGGGGTGATGGGACTTGGTCTCATCAACCGTACCGCAGTGATGAGACCAAGTCCCGTAGACTGTCTTCATGGCTCGCTGGCAACCCGACGCAGCAGGACGGCTCGCCGCCGCGGCCCTCGACCTGTTCGAGGAACGCGGCTACGAAAACACGACCGTGATCGAGATCGCGGAGCGCGCGGGGCTTACGAAAAGCACGTTTTTCCGGCACTTCCCGGACAAGCGGGAGGTGCTTTTCGGGGAAAGCGGGATGACCGGTCTGCTGGTCGAAGCGATCGCCGCGGCGCCTGCCTCGGCCGGGCCGCTCGAGGCGGTGGCGCATGCCTTGGACGTGCTGGGCCGGGAGATCTTCACCGATGCCCGGCGCGAGTTCAGTGCCCGGCGGCAGGCTGTGCTGGACGCCAATCCGGAACTGCGGGAACGCGAGGCGCGCAAGAGGATCGGTCTGGTCGAGTCGATGATCGAGGCGCTCGTAGGGCGTGGCGTGCCGGAGCGGACGGCGCGGGTGGCCGCGAAGGTGGGGGCGGTTGCGTGGGAGATCGCGCATGACGAGTGGATTGGCGGTGGTGGGGAGGAGTTCGGGTCTCTGGTGCGGGGGGTGCTTGCTGAGGTGGGGGTGGTTAGTTCTGGTGGGGGAGATGCTGGCCGAGGTGGGGTGGTTAGTTCTGGTGGGGGAGATGCTGGCCGAGGTGGGGTGGTTAGTTCTGGTGGGGGAGGTGCTCCGCGGGGTGGGGGCGGTGCTGGTCGAGGTGGGGGTGGCTAGTGCTGGTGCGGGGGAGGCGCTCGCTGATGTTTGGGCGGTGAGTGCTGGTGGAGGAGATGGTCGCCGGGGTGGGGGTGGTTAGTGCTGGTGCGGGAAATGCTCGCCGGGGGAGGTGCTCGCCGGGGCGTGGGCGGTGAGTGCTGGTGGGGGAGATGCTGGCCGAGGTGGGGGTGGCTAGTGCTGGTGCGGGGGAGGTGCTCGCTGATGTGTGGGCGGTTAGTGCTGGTGGAGGAGATGCTGGCCGAGGTGGGGCGGTGAGTGCTGGTGGAGGAGATGGCCGCCGGGATGGGGGCGGTGAGTGCCGGTGCGGCAGGCGCTCGCCGAAGTGCGGGCGGTAAGCGCTGCTGGTTGCGGATGCTCGGGTTCGCGGCGTTGTCCACATCCCGCTTGAGTTGTGGAGCATTCGGCCCGTTCGCGTCTCGGGAGCCGGTTTTGTCGGGTGGGGGCAGTAGACTGGACTAGGGCAGCCCCCCAGGAGAGGGCGGGGGTGGGTCCGGCCGCGAGAGCAAGAGCGAGCCGCTTCGCGTGCGCGATCTCGTTCGAGGTTCGGCTGGAGTCAGCGCTTGAGCGGCTTCCCCGGCGAGGGCTTGGGCTCGGCGGTCGGGAAGCGTTCCCCTCGAACGGGGCGACGGTTTTCGCTCGGGCGTGGGAAATCCGCGGCTGTGGCTGCCAGCGATCGAACAATGCTCGGGTGGCGTGCGCGGCACCCGGGAAACTGAATCCCCAAGCAGTTCAGGGGGCTCAAGACCGCGGCGGCCACCCGGATTCCAGCAGGGCGAACACCGACGCCAAGGCGGCCGCGGGGTCCGGTGCGGTGCCCGTGAGGTCCGGGATTTCCAGCACGAACCGCGCCAAAGCCCGCACTGCTGGGGCATCCGGTGGCAGGCCGCTTTCCTCGGCCAGTGCTTCGGTCAGCTCTGGTTCGCAGGAATGCCACAGCCGGCGCGCGTATTCGCGCAAGGCGGGCGTTTGCACGATCAGATCGCGTTTCGGGGCGTGTTCCGGCGGGATCTCCGTCGAGTACGGGCCGCGGGCGGCGAAGAATTTGTGCAGGGCTTCGAGAATCGGTTCCTTCCGGTCGCGGAGCGCGGCGACGATTCCGGCTCGCCGTTCCGAGCCGTCGTCGAAGATCAGGGCTTCCTTGCCGTCCGGGACGTGTGCGAAGAGGGTCGCGACGGAGATGTCGGCCTCTTCGGCGATCTGCGCGACGGTCACCCCGTCGTAGCCGTGCTCCAGGAACAGCCGCAGCGCGACCTCGTCCAGCTTGCGCCGGGTTTCGCGCTTGCGGCGTTCGCGTCGTCCGGTGTTGGCCACGACCCCACTCTACCCCAAACCTGAAGTGGGTTTAAAGTTGGAATCACTTCAGGTTTAGGAGGGGTGTCATGGCGGTGCTGGTGACCGGGGGCAATGCCGGGATCGGCTACTTCGTCGCGGAGCAGCTGGCGGAGGCGGGTGCGGAGGTGGTGCTCGGCAGCCGGGACGCGGCGAAGGCGGAGGTCGCGGTGCGGGTGCTCCGCGAGCGGGCGCCGGGGGCGCGCGTGTCGTGGGCGCGGCTGGACCTCGCCGACCTGGCTTCGGTGAAGGGGATCGAGGTCGGCGAACTCGACGCGGTCGTGCTGAACGCGGGGGTCTATCTCGACGGGCCGGAGCGGCGGGAGACCAAGGACGGGCACGAGATGACGTTCGGGGTCAACCATCTCGGCCATTTCGCGCTGACCGCCGCGCTTCAGGACCGGTTGAAGCCGGGGGCGAGGATCGTGACCATGGGCAGCTTCGCGGCGAAATCGGCGAAACTCGATTTCGAGGATCTGCAAAGCAAGCGCGATTATCGGCCGAAAACCGCGTATGAACGGTCGAAGCTCGCGCAAACGCTCTTCGCGCTGGAGCTGGACCGGCGGCTGCGGGCAGCGGGCAGCAGCAGGCTGAGTGTCGTCGCGCATCCCGGCGGGGCGTTGGACAGCCTGACTCCGGACCGGCCGCCGCTGCACGTGCGGAGCAAGAAGCTGAGCCTCGCGCGGATTGCCTTGCAGGGCAAGGACGGCGGCGCGCGGCCGGCGGTGCGGTCGGCGGTCGGCCCGGATGTCCACAGTGGTCAGATCTGGGGGCCGCGCGTGTTCGGCCTCAAGGGTGCGCCCCGGCCGGAACCGGTGCGCGGGCCGTACGCGGACGCCGGCGCCGCCGCCCGGTTGTGGGCGGCGAGCGTGGAACTGACCGGGGTCGAGCCGATGTTCAGCTGACGTCGATCAGCACCTTGCCGGTGATGCCCTTCTCCGACGCTTCGTGCGCGCGAGCGGTTTCCGCCAGCGGGAACCGGTGCACGGGCAGCCCGTGGTCGGGGCCGAGCCGGAGCCCGCCGTCGCGCAGGGCGGCGTTCAGGTCTTCCGCACCGGCGCGCAGCCGGTCGAATCCGACCGTGTAAAGCACCAAGAACTGGTAGCGGCTGTTGAGCCAGACGTTCTGTCCGAAGTCGACAGTCACCTTCCCGGTGCCGCGGTCGTCGCCGTAAGCCGCGACCACCCCGCGCGGGCGCAGGACCTCGGCGTGCAGGGGAGCGTTCACGCCGACGGCGACCTCCACGATCGTGTCGACCCCGTCCGGCGCGATTTCCCGGATCGCCGCGGCGACGTCTCCTTCGGTGTACCGCACGACATGCTGCGCACCGGCGGCCCGCGCGAGCGCGGCCTTGTCCTCGGTGCTGACCGTGGCGATGACGGTCGCACCGGCCCAGCGCGCCAGCTGGATCGCGGCGTTGCCGACCGCGCCCGCGCCGCCGCTGACCAGAATCGTCTTGCCGGCCAACGCATTCGGCGCGAGTCGCTGCGGTCCGTCCTCGTCGACGGTGAGCGCGCGGTGCGCGGTGAGCGCCGGGATCGCGAACGCGGCGCCTTCGTCGAACCCGACCTCGTCGGGGATCGGGACGAGCCGGTCCGCCGGGAGCACGGTGTACTCCTGCGCGGTCCCGGACGTCGGCGAGTACGCGGCGGCCAGCAGCAGCCACACCCGGTCGCCCACGGCGAAGCCGTCCACCCCGGCGCCGACCGCGTCCACGACGCCGGCCCCGTCCTGATTGGGCACGGACAATTCCGCGTCGGCGCTGGCACGGGAGGAGCCGGCGCGCGCCTTCCAGTCGGTCGGGTTCACCGCGGACACGACGATCCGCACGCGCACCTCGCCCGGCCCCGGCTCGGGCACGGCGAGTTCGGACAACGTCAGCACTTCCGGGCCGCCGAACTGGCGGTAAGTCACAGCTTTCACCCTCCGTGCAATTCACCGGCGGGCGCGGCTATTCCCGGCGCGATCGGGTCAGCGTCCGCTGAGCCGCGCGATCACCGGGGCGAAGTCCTCGAGGAACGCGCCGTTCACGCTGAAATACGACACCCCGAGTTCCTCCCGCCGCCGCTGCAGCTCGTCGGCCATCGCCGCCGGTCCGCCGCGCAAGAGGGTGAGGGAGTCGTGTTCGATGAGGGTTTCGATGTCGTGCCCGATGAAACCGCGGATCCACGGCGGGATCTCCTCGCCGACGACGAAAATGTTCATCGCCAGTTCGATCTCCCGGCTCCCGGCCGCGGCGCGGATCTCGGCGGCGTGCTTCGCGGTGTCCGCGCGGCTGGTGAGGACGCTGCCGGCGAGAGTGACGATGTCCGCGCGCTCGCCGGCCAGCTGACGGGCTTTCGGCCCGCCCGCGGCGACCATCACCGGCGTGTGCGCGTCGCCGTCGAGACGGCGCAGGTGCGAGATCGTCTCCGACACCTGGGCCAGCCGCTCCGGACCGGTGCCGTAGGGCAGGCCCACCTCGGCGGCGGCCTCGCGCATCGCCGGGATCCCGGTGCCGATCCCCATCTCGAACCGGCGGTCGGTGAGCACGCTGAGGCTGTGCGCCTCCCACGCGGCCGCGCGCGGCGTGCGCAGCGGGCTGGCGAACACGAAGGTGCCGACCCGCAGTTCGGTCGTCACCGCCGCCGCGACGGCCAGCGCCGCGGTCGGGGTCGGCAGATGGAGGTTGTCCGGCGACAACAGGGTCGAATACCCCAGGTCCTCGGCGCGGCGGGCGGTTTCGCGCCATTTCGCGCTGCCCTCCTGCGCTGCCGCGACGACCCCGAACCTAAATGTTTTTCCCGCCATGGCACCAGAAAACCACGGCTGCCGCACTCGCGCCAGCGAATGCGGCAGCCGGGTGACTCAGCCGCGCTGGTACTGCTCCCAGGTCAGCTTCGGGTTGACCGCGGGGCCGTCGTCCTTGCCGTGGTCGGCCAGGCCGTTCTGCCCGAGGTAGTACGCGCCGACCTGGTGCTGCGCCCCCGAGGACAGGTCGGGATCGTTGACCGCGATCGCGTGGATGTGGTAGCCCCAGTCGCCTTGCGCGGGCGTGCGCACCCAGGCCGCGAACCCGACTTTCCGGAGGTCCTTGGCGAATTCGGTGCGGGTCGCCGAGGACATGTTCGCCACCGAAACGTCGAACGCGCCGCCGCCGTCGTGCGTTCCGGCCGACGCGCCGACGCCGCCCGGGTTGTACGAACCCTGGGTGAGGCCGACCTCCTTGCCGAACAGCTTCTCCGCCGCCTGCAGCATCGCCTTGGTGCGCGTGTTCAGCGTGACGCCGTGATAGGTCACGTGGCTGCCCGCGGAGACGACGTTCGACACGGTGTAGGTGCCGGAGCCGAGCTTCTCCAGCGACGTCTTGCCGGGCAGGCCGGACGCGTCGATTCCGGTGTAGCCAAGGGACTTCTGGTACTTCGAGTAGGCGTCGATGGTGGTGGTACCGAAGTAGCCGTCGACGTACTTGGCGTCCAGCAGCCCCTTGGCCTGCAGCGCCTTCTCGACCAGCAGGACGCTGTCGTGCGCGCCCGGCGTCTGCGTGCTGTCCGCGCGCTGCGGGTCGATCTGGGCCGCGAGCAGCACGGCCTCCATGTTCGCCGCCGGCAGCGCGGCGGCCACGCCCGGAACGGCGACGGCGACCGTGGCCGCCGCAGCGGCCCCGGCGGTGAGCACTGCGAGTTTCCTGAACATCCGTGTCCTCCCGGTCCTGGTCGGTCCGGGCCGAGCATCGCCGAGCGGGATACACGGGACGTACAAATGCGGGTCGACCTCACTCCAGCCACTCGGTGACGAACCGGTCGTTCTCGTGGATGTGCACCGCCTCGTACGGTTCGGGACCGAGCGAGACGAACTTGTGCGGCATGTTCGCCGGGGCGACGAGCACGTCCCCGGCGACGCCCTCGCGCTGTTCGCCGCCGAGGGTGAACAGCGCGCGCCCCCGCTGGACGACGAAGGTTTCGCGGTAGGGATGCCGGTGCAGGCGCGGTCCGGTGCCGGGTTCGACGGCGTACTCGCGAATGACGGAGACGCCGGAGCCGACCTCGTAGCCCTCGACGTCCCGGGTGGCGGGTTCTGTCATGTCTTCCGAGGTTAGCCCGGTTGGCGCGGTTCAGGGGATCGTGCCGTGGGCCCGTCTCGGGGATGCCGCCGGTCGGACGTCTGTCCGGGCCAAACCGGCCAGATCTCTGTCATCCGGTTGACCTCGCCGCCCGCTAGCCGGAAAGGTCGGACAACACGAGGTCTGGGAGGCGCCGTGCGGTACTCGGTCGTGGCAGCGTTGGCGACGGCAGCGGTCGTCGGGGCGGGGACGGTCGCGGCGGCGGCGCCGCAGGCTCCGTTGGTCGGTGATCCGGCGGCGTACGTCGATCCGCTCATCGGCACCGGGCGCGGCGGCACTTCGGTCGGCGAGATCAACAACTTCCCCGGCCCGGCCGCGCCGTTCGGGATGATGCAGTTCTCTCCGGACACCGACGGGTCTTACGCCGGCTACCAGTACCACAGCGACAAGATCCGCGGCTTCAGCCTCGACCACGCGTCGGTCGGCTGCAACGCGTTCGGCGACGTGCCGATTCTGCCGATCGCCGGCGACGTCGGAGCGAAACCGTGGGATCGCGTCGAGCGCTTCACTCATGACGGCGAGCAGGCTGAGCCCGGCTATTACGCGGTCACGTTCCCCGATTCCGGCGTGCGTACCGAGCTGACGGCGACCACGCGCACGGGGTTGGCGGCGTTTACCTTCCCCGCCGGGCAGAACGCGCAGGTGCTGGTCAAGGGCGGCGCGAGCCTGGCGGGCAACTCCGCGGCCGCGCTGCGGATCACCGGCGACCGCGAGGTCAGCGGGCAGGCGACGACCGGTCGTTTCTGCGGGAAGCCGAACAAGTACACCGTTTACTACGATATCGTCTTCGACCGTCCGTTCACCGCCCACGGCACCTGGGACGGCAAAACCGTCCAGCCGGGCAGCGACCAGGCCGACGCGCCGAAAGCCGGGGCGTACCTGACGTTCGGCGACGCTGGCGTGGTGCACGCGAAGGTCTCGATGTCCTATGTGGACGTTCAGGGCGCGAAGAAGAACATGACGCCCGGCTGGGACTTCGCCGCGATGCGCGAGAACACGAAGGACGCCTGGCGCGACGCACTCGGCCGGATTCGCGTGGCGGGCAAGGATTCCGCGCAGCTCAAGACCTTCTACACCGCGCTCTACCACGGCCTGATGCACCCCAACACGTTCAACGACGCCGACGGCCGGTATCTCGGCTTCGACAACCAGATCCGCACGCTCCCGGCCGGGCACGCGCACTATGCCAACTTCTCCGACTGGGATACCTACCGCTCGCTCGCGCCCTTGCACGGCATGCTGTTCCCGAAGGAAGCCAGCGACATGGCGCAGTCGCTGACCAACGACGCGGTCCAGGGCGGCTGGTGGCCGCGCTGGCCGATGGCCAACGGCTACACCGGGCAGATGACCGGCGACAGCTCGGTCGCGCTGCTGTCGAGCCTCTACGCCTTCGGCGCGCACGATTTCGACGTCAAGACCGCGTTGAAGTACCTGGTCAAGGGCGCGACGTCGGTGGACGAAACGCCGGGCGCGTACCAGGAACGCCGGGGGATCGCGGACTACCTCGCCCGCGGCTACCTGCCGAACAACGACGCCTCCCGCGGCGACCACGCCCGCGTCGGCGCGTCGATCACGCTGGAATGGGCGATCGACGACTTCGCCATCGCGCAGTTCGCGGGCGCGATCGGCGACCGCGGCGTCGCCCGCGACTTCGCGAAACGCGGCCAGAACTGGCAGCACCTGTTCAACCCGGCCACCGGCTACCTCCAGCCGCGCGGACAGGACGGCCGGTTCCCGGACGGCCCGGCCTACCAGCCGCCCGCGCCCGGCACCTTCGGCCAGGACGGGTTCGACGAGGGCAACGCCGCGCAGTACACCTGGCTCGTGCCGCAGAACACGGCCGGGCTGGTGACCGCGATGGGCGGTCCGGCGGCGGTGTCCGCGCGGCTCGACACGTTCTTCCAGAAGCTCAACGCCGGCCCGAACGAACCGTACATGTGGGCGGGCAACGAACCCGACTTCGGCGTTCCCTGGCTGTACAACCACGTCGGCCAGCCGTGGAAGACGCAGGAAGTGGTGCGCCGGATCGCGACCACGCTGTTCAGCGCGACTCCGGACGGCGAACCCGGCAACGACGACCTCGGCGCGCAATCGTCCTGGTACGTCTGGGCCGCGCTGGGGCTGTACCCGTCGACTCCGGGCACGCCGGATCTCACCGTGCACAGCCCGCTGTTCGAACGCGCGGTGCTGACGCTGCCCGGCGGCCGCACCCTCGACCTTCGCGCGCCGGGAGCGTCGACGACCACGCAGTACGTCCACGGTCTCACGGTGAACGGGCACCGGTGGGATCGGACGTCGCTGCCGCAAGATCTCGCACGCACCGGCGGACGGCTCGACTTCGCGCTGTCCGCGCAGCCGGACCGCACCTGGGCGGCGAACACCCAGCCACCGTCCTATCGGGACGGTGAGGAACCGTTCGTCGGCTCGGTGGCCAACCAGGTCACCGTCGAACCCGGCGGCTCCGGCACCGTCGCGGTGAACGGCCAGCGGCTCGGCGGGCACTTGCGCTCGCTGGACCTCTCGACGTCGGCACCGGCCGGGATCGCCGTGTCCGGCCCGCGCGCGGTGTGGCTCGACAACCGCACCGGCGGCGGGAAAACCGAACTGACCGTGACGGTCGCGGCCGGAACTCCCGCGGGTTACTACGAGGTGCCGGTGACCTTGCGCGGAGCCGGACATTCGGTTTCTTCCTCGGCAATTGTATTGGTCGCGCCGAAGGGAAGCCTGGCCGCCGCTTTCGGCAATGCCGGCGTTTCCGACGACGGCGACAGCGGTTCGGCCAATTTCGACGGAGCCGGGAACAGCTATTCGCGGAAAGCGCTCGCCGACGCCGGTCTCGCTCCGGGGTCGACCGGACACGCGGCGGGGACGACGTTCGTCTGGCCCGCCGCGCCGTCCGGCCGTCCGGACAACGCGGCGGCGGCCGGACAGAAGCTCGATTTAGGTGGAACTTCAGCCGCCCGCCTGCTTTTCGTCGGTTCGGCGACGAACGGAGACCACCGGGGGAGCGCGACCGTCGCGTTCACCGACGGCACCGCGGCGACCGCCGATCTTTCGTTCGGTGACTGGGTGTTGCCGGGCGGAAATGCCGAACCAGTGTTCGGCAATACGCTCGTGGCCCGCACGGCGCACCGGAACCAGCCCGGCGGCCAGGGAATCGGCGCCTCGGTTTACGCCACCGCGCCGCTGGAAATCCCGGCGGGCAAGAAGATCGCGGCGGTGACCCTCCCGTCCGATCCGGACCTCCACGTTTTCGCCCTCGGCCTCGGCTGAGATTGTCAAGCGGGATTCCCAAGGTGTGATCTGTTCGAGGGACCCGGAATTTCTCGGCCGTCTTCTTCGTAGGTGCTCAAGTGCTCACGACGAAGGGGAGTGGCGTGAACGAAACACGCGAAGCGCCCAAGGCCGGGAGCCAGCTGAAGCTGGTGCTCGTGCTGGGCGTTCTGGTGGCACTGGGGCCGCTGTCCATCGACATGTACCTTCCGGCCCTGCCGGACATCACCCGCGAACTGTCGACGACGGAGTCGACGATCCAGCTGACCCTCACCGGAACGGTGCTGGGGCTCGGGCTCGGCCAGCTGATCGCCGGCCCGCTTTCGGACGCGATGGGGCGGCGGATCCCGCTCGTCGCGGGAAGCGCGATCCACGTGCTCGCGTCCCTGCTGTGCCTGGTGGCTCCGACGGTCGAGCTGCTGAGCGCGGCCCGCGTGCTGCAGGGGCTGGGCGCCTCGGCGGGCGCGGTGCTGGCGCTGGCCGTGGTGCGCGATCTCTACACCGATCGCGCCGCGGCGAAACTGCTGTCCAAGCTCATCCTGGTGATGGGCGTTTCCCCGGTCCTGGCCCCGACGCTCGGCAGCGCGCTGCTGGCGTGGACGCACTGGCGCGGGGTGTTCGTGGCGCTCGCCGCGATCGGGCTGGCGAGCGGCGTCGCGGCGGCGCTCGCGCTGCCGGAGACCCTGCCGCCCGCGCGGCGGCAGCCGTTCCGGTTCCGGGCGACCGTGCGGTCCTACCGCGGCCTGTTCACCGACCGCTCGTTCGTCGGGCTGGTGCTGGTGGCCGGGTTCGCGATGGCCGGGCTGTTCGCGTTCGTCAGCGGCGGGTCGTTCGTGTTCCAGCAGCAGTACGGCCTGGACCAGCAGCAGTTCGGCCTGATGTTCGGGGCGAGCGCGGTGTGGCTGATCGCCGCGACGCAGGTCAACGCCCGGCTGATGAACCGGTTCGAACCGCACCAGGTGCTGCTGTTCGCGAGCGTCGCGGCGGCGGTGTCGGCGGCGGTGCTGCTGGCGACCGCGCTGACCGGATTCGGCGGCATGTTCGGCGTCGCGGTGCCGGTGTGGGTGGTGCTGTTCTTCGCCGGGCTGATCCTGCCGAACGCGCCCGCGGTCGCGCTCGACGCGCACGGGGACAACGCCGGGACGGCGGCGTCGCTGCTGGGCGCGGTGCAGTTCGGCGTCGGCGCGGCGGTCTCGCCGGTGGTCGGCTTGCTGGGCAACAACGCGGTCGCGATGGCGACGGTGATGTTCGGCGGACTGCTGGTGTCCGGGCTCGTGCTGTGGCTGATCGCGCGGCCGTGGCGGGTCCGGGCCGCCGCCGGACAGGCGGACCTGGTCGACGCCCGGGTGCCGGTGGCGGTCGACTAGCTGGGGGTCGTGAGTGGCGTTGCCGGCTCTCACCGGGAACGCCACTCACGACGCATCACATGCTGCGGAGCACCGAGACGACCACGCCGAGCACCGTGGCCCGGTCGCCGTCGATCACGTCGTAGGCCGGGTTGCGCGGCTCGAGGTAGACGTGCCCGTCGCGGCGGCGGTAGACCTTCACCGTCGCCTCCTCGTCGATCATCGCGGCGACGATCTGGCCGGAATGCGCTTCGGACTGCTGCTTCACCACCACGATGTCGCCGTCGCAGATCGCCGCGTCGATCATCGAATCGCCGCGCACGCGCAGCCCGAACACGGTGCCCCGGCCGGTGAGCCCGCGCGGCAGCTGCATGACGTCGTCCACGTGCTCCTGCGCGGAGATCGGCGTGCCGGCCGCGATGTCGCCGACCACCGGCACCGGCACGGAGTCGCCGCCGTCGCGCGAGCGGACGTCGCCGAGGAAGGCGCGCACGTCGATCGGCCGCGACATAGTGGAGCTGCGGCGCAGGAAACCCTTGTCCTCCAGCGCGGCGAGGTGCTTCGACACCGAGGAAGTCGACCGCAGTCCGACCGCTTCGCCGATCTCGCGCGTGCTCGGCGAGTACCCGTGCCTGCCCACCCAGTCCCGGATGGTGGCGAGGATGTGCTGCTGCCGTTCGGGCAGGGCCGAAGCGTCGAGGTGGTCGAAGACGTCGTCGTAGGCGGTCACGGGCCGATCGTAGAGGGCGTCCGGGCCGGTCGCGGGGACCGGGGGCGGTGTTCCCTCGGTCGCTCCACTGTGGACTGTGGCTGCGCTTGGTAGAGTCGTCCCTCCGGAGGGTGACGGGAGGGGACCGGGATGACTCAGCCGGTGATACGGCCGAAGGTGACGGGGATCGGCATCGCGGTGGCGGTTTTGCTCGCGGGGCTGGAGATATTCGCGATCCGCGGGGGATTCTGGTCGGTCAGCGAAATCGTGAGCGGGGGAACCCGCGTCAGCCTGTCCAGCTACCTGTCCGCGGCGAGCCTGCTGCTGGCGATCGTGGTGCTCGCCGGCATCGCGCTGATGTTCGCGCGGCGGCAATCGGCCGGCCGGATTCTGCTGTGGGGCGCGCCGGCGCAGCTGCTGTGCGCGCTCGCCGGGGTGGTCCTTGCCCATTCCTGGTGGGACAGCGCCTCGTTCGGCTTGATGACGGTCCTGGCGGTGGTGCTGCGGCTGCCCGCGGTGTCCGCGAAGATGCCTCCGCCCGCGGGACACGGAATGCCTTACGGGGCACCGGTTCCGGGGATGCCGCAGTATCCGGGGCAGGTTTCGACGGGGCAGCAGTATCCGCAGCCGGGCCCGGTCCCGCCGCAGTATCCGCAGCAGTACGGCGCACCGGGCATGCCGCAGCAATACCCGCCGCAGTACCCGCAGCAACAGCCTTATCCGCAGCAGCCGATGCCGGGCCAATGGCCTGCCTCCGGGCCGCCCCAGCAGGGGTGGCCGGGCCAGTGATCAGTGCCCGGCGAAGCGCCGCTGTTCGTCGGTGACCTCCGCCAGCACGCGCTTGAACTCCGCGTACTCTCCCCGCCCGAGCCGCTGGGCGTGCCGGTCCTCGATCGCGGCGAGAATCCGGGCCGAGGCCGCGATCATGGCCTGCCCGCGTTCGGTCGGGCAGACGAGTTTCGCGCGCCGGTCGGCCGGGTCGGGGCGGCGTTCGACGTAGCCGAGCGTCGCGAGTTCGTCGACCATGGCGCCGATGACCTGCTTGCGCCGTCCGGACCGGCGGGACAGCTCGGTCGCGCGCGCCCCGTCCGGGCCGAGGTAGGCGAGCACCGCGCCGTGCCGCGGGCTCAGGTCGCCGAACCCCTCGGCGGCCAGCGCGGTGAACAGCTCCCGCTGCACCGCGAACAGCAACCGCCCGGCGAGCATCCCGAGGTCGGGACCGGCGGGCACTCGGGAGTCGGGCACGGCGGAGATCGTAGCGCGGGGTCAGGACCGCCGGGGGAGCACGCAGAATTCGTTGTCCTCGGGGTCTTTCAACACGATCCAGTGGTCTTCTTCCGCATCTTCCACGACTTTCGCGCCGAGGGTGACGAGGCGGGCCACCTCGTCCCGCTGGTCGATCGTGTCCGGCGCGATGTCCAGGTGCAGCCGGTTCTTGACCGTCTTCCCCTCGGGCACCGGCTGGAACAGCAGCGACGGCCGGTCCGGCGCTTTCAGCTCGACATAGGTGAGTCCGTGGTTGTCCGTCCACCGCTCGGTCCGCGGATAGTCCAGCGCTTCCCGCCAGAACGCGGCGAGCGCGTCGGCGTCCCGGCAATCGATGGCGACGGCGATCAGGTGGCTGCTCATGATCGAGGAGTTACCCGCGATCGGCCCCGGTTATGCCCGGGACCTGATATGTCCACAATGGACAATCAATGCGGGTGGGCGAGCAGCGTGCCGAGACCGGGTCCGGCGGCAGGCCTGCCGAGCAGGGTGAGGCAGTGCCAGAGCGTCACCTGGGTCGCGGTGAGCACGGGTTTGCCCGCGCGTTGTTCGAGTTCGGCGAGCAGCGGCGCGGTGTGCAGGGCGGTCTCCGGGAGCAGGACGGCCTGGGCGTCCGAGGAGGCCGCGGAGTCGACCAGGTCGCGGATGCGGCCGCTGTCCCAGGCGGCCAGGTCGCGGTCCGAACCGGCGTCGGCGGAGACGGCGTGCACGGTGGCGATGTCTTCCTCGGCGAGGAACGCCGAGAACGCGTCGGTGATCTCCGGCGCGTACACCGAGGCGAGCGCGACCCGCCGGAGGCCGAGCCGGTGCGCGGCGGCGAGGAACGCCAGCGACGTGCTGCTCGCCGGGACGCCCAGCGCGTCCGTCAGCGCGTCGGTCTGGGTTTTGGCCGCCGCGACGCCGTCGATGAAGCTGCAGCTCGTGCACGCCCAGCTGACCACGCGCGGGGACGTCGTAAACTTCGCCGCCGTCCGGACCAGCCGGTCCGGCTCGCTCAGCTCGCGCACGGCGGCCTGGACGTTCTCCCGCTCGACCGCCTGCCGGGCCCACGGGACGTAGGCGAATTCCACGCCCGGCCGGGCGTCGAGGCATCCGGCCAGGGCGGTGAAGTCGTCCTCGGCGCAATCGCGAGTGGGATACAGCAGACCGATCATCCCGGGCAGTGTCGCACCTGATCGCCCGGTCGGCAGAACTTCAGGAGCCGGGGCCGGAACGGATCTCGGCGGCGGGCGGGGCCGGGACCGGCTCGGGGCCGCTCCGGCTGAAGTCCAGCGTGCCTTGCTTCGGGGACTCGTACCGCGGCAGGGAGCAGGCCGAACCGATGCGCTCGAGGCAGATCGCCCGGCCGCCGTTCCGGTACCGCGGCACCGGCGTGCCCGCCGCGTCGACGGGTTCGCCCGCGGAGCAGCCGGGCACGTCGAGGTCGTCGATCAGGGTGCCGACGAAGAAGTCGAGGTCCAGGAAGTGGTTGAGCGCCTCGCGGCAAACCCGGGCCATCGGGGAGTCCAGCGACACCGCTCAGGAGAAGACCGGGCGAATCGTGCGAGGTCCGTTCAGGAGAGGCCCGGGCGGCGGGAACGCGAGACGGGGGCGGGTCAGGAGCCGGGGCCGGAGTAGATCTCGGCGGCGGGCGGGGCCTTGGCCGGGACGGGCTCGCCCAGCTCGAGGTCCACCGCGCCGTCCGTCGGGGACTCGTACCGCATCAGGGAGTAGGTCGTTCCGAAACGCCCGAGGTAGATCGTCTTGCCGCCGTTCCGGTACCGCACCGCCGGAGTGCCCGCCAGGTCGACGGGTTCGCCCGCGGAGTAGCCGGGCTTGTCGAGGTCGTCGGCGGCGGCGCCGAGGAAGGCATCGCAGTCCAGGAGGTTCTTCAATTTCGCGCCGCGACCGCGGAGCAGCGGAGCGTCCGCCGACAACCACTTGCCGCCTATCTTCGACCAGGCTCCGGCGGGCAGTCCGACGATCGTGGTCAGCGCGGTGTCGACCTTGATCCACATCTTGTCGCCGACGCGCACGAGCGACAGCGGCGCGCCGTCCTTCTCGACCGAACCGCCCGCACTGTCGTGGTTGAGCTGCAGGTCGACCATGAGGCCGTCGACGGTCGTGCCCTTGACGTGGACAGCTCTGGCCATGTCCAGTTCGTTCGCGACGGTCTCGCCGACCGTGGCGGCGTCGGGCGGCGCGTCGAACGGTTTGACCGGCGAACTCGAGGCCGCGCTGGCCGGCGGCTGGGCGGGAGCGCCCCCGGAGCAGGCGGTGCAGGCGAGCGCGGCGGCGGCCGCGACACTGGCGCAGCGCAGGACGAGACGGGGCGAGACCGGGCGAATCATGCGGTTTCCGTTCAGGAGAGGCCCGGGACGCCCCGGACGGCGGGAATGCGAGACGGTGCGGTCAGGAGCCGGGGCCGGAGTAGATCTCGGCGGCGGGCGGGGCCTCGACCGGGCGGGAGTCGTCCCATCCGCTGAACTCCATCGCGCCTTGCTCCGGGGACTCGTAGCGCAGCAGCCGGTGCGCGCCGGCCGCCTCGAGGAACATCGTCCGGCTGCCGTTGCGGTACTTCAGCGCCGGGGCGCCCGCCACGTCGGCGGGTTCGCTCGCGGAATAGCCGGGCTGGTCGAGATCCTCGGCCATGGCGCCGACGAGGAAGTCGCGGTCCACGAAGAGCTTGACCCCCTCGCCCAGCCCCTTGGCCATCGGGGAGTCCATCGACACCCACTTGCCGTCCACTGGAGAGCGGGCCCCGGCGGGCCGCCCGGCCAGCTTGGCCATGCCCCGGGTGAACTTGATCCAGACCTTGTCGCCGACGCGGACCACCGGGATCTCCGAGCCGTCCTGCTCGATCGAGCCGCTCGCGCTGTCCTTGTTGAGCTGCACGTCGATCTTCGTCGTGCCGTCCTTGCCCTTGACGTGCACCGCGCCGGACTTCTTCATCGCGGCCTTGACGGTGTCGCCGATCGTCGCGGCGTCGACCGGCGAACTCGCGGCCGCGCTAGCCGGAGACTGGGCAGGAGCGCCCCCGGAGCAGGCGGTGCATCCGAGCGCGGCCGCGACGGCGGCGCAGCTCAGGAGAAAACGGGGGGGAGACCGGGCGAATCATGCGGTTTTCCGTTCGGGACAGGCCTGGGACACCCCCGGGCGCATCCGCTTATCGCCTGCTCCAGCGGTCCGTTACCGCTCGCCTGTCTCCGTCATGGATCCGTGATCATGCGGTCCGCGGCCTCGCGTTCCCGGGCGGGCGCGGGAACGCGAGGCGATCCGGTCAGGAACCGGGGCCGGAGTAGATCTCCGCGGCGGGCGGGGCCTTCGCCGGGACCGGTTCGTCCCATCCGGTGAACTCCATCGTGCCCTCCGAAGGGGACTCGAGCCGCAGCAGGCGGTGCGCACCGGCGGCCTCGAGGAAGATCGTCCGGCTGCCGTTGCGGTACTTCAGCGCCGGGACGCCCGCGACGTCGGCGGGTTCGGCCGCGGAGTAGCCGGTCTTATCGACGTCGTCGGCCATGGAACCGACGAAGACGTCGTAGTCCATGAACAGCTTGAACACCTCGCCCATGCCCTGGGCGAGCTGGGAGTCGAGCGACACCCACTTGTCGTTGACCATCGCGGCGGCCTCGGCGGGCAGCCCGGCCTCCTTGGTCAGCGACTTGCTGAACCGCATCCAGACCTTTTCGCCGACGCGCAGCACCGGGACCTCGACGCCGTCCTTCTCGATCGAGCCGCTCACGCTGTCCTTGTTGAACTGCATGTCGACCTTCATCTTGCCGTCGTCGCTCTTCGAGCCCTTGACGTGGACCGCGGTCGACTTCTTCATCGCGGCCTTGACGGTTTCGCCGACGGTCGCGGCGTCGGGCGGCGCCGCGGAGGGGGCGGCCGACGAGGTCGCGGCCGGGCTGGCGGCGGCGGGCGGCTGGGCGGCGTTGCCGCCGGAGCCGGAGCAGGAGGTGCACGCGAGCGCGGCGGCGGCCGCGACGGCGCCGTAGCTCAGCAGGAGACGGTGCGAGACCGGGCGAATCATGCGATTTCCGTTCGGGACAGGCCCGGGACGCCCCCGGGCACATCCGCTTATCGCCCGGATCCGCGGTCCGTTACGGCTTGTCCGGTTTCGTTACCGGCTTGTGCTGCCCGGCCAGTCCACAGTGGACGAATCAGCTTCAGCTGGCGGCGCGGGTCGCGGCGAAACCGGGGTGCGGCAGCCGCTGCGGACGGCCGTCCGGGTGGTACTCGAAGTGCCACCATTCGTTGTCGTACACGCGATACAGGCCGAACCGTCCACCGTGGACTTCGAGCCACTGCGCGCCCTCGTAGGGCCGCACGTCGAGCGCGACGCCTCGCACGTGCTGCGATTGCGAGGGCGGAAGCGTGAGGTGCAGGGCGAGTTCGCGGGAACCGGCGCGCTGGACCTCGGCGCGGAACAGGTCGGCCTGCGTCGCCGCGTCTCGGTGGCCGGACGTCAGGCCGAGCAGGATTCCGTGCCGCCACAACGCTTCGGTGCGCGCGGCGGTGAACGCGGCGTGCGTGCCCGGCGTGAGCCCGGCGAGGTTTTCGGCCGGATAGCGGGCCCCCAGCGCCCACTGGCACGCGACGTGCCGCGCCCGGCCCCGCGCGACCACCCACGCGACGGGTACGAAAAGCACCGCGAGCACGTGGGTGACCACTCGGTAGATTCCGGTCACTGCAACGCCTTCACGACCGCGGCGGCGGCCTGCGCGATCAGCTTGTCGTCGGTCTTCGCGTCCTTGTGCGGGCGATCGGACAGCACGGCGAGCACGATCGGCGCGCGGTGCGGCGGCCATACCACGGCGATGTCGTTGCGCGTGGCGTAATCGGCGGATCCGGTCTTGTCCGCGACCTGCCAGTCCGCGGGCACGCCGGCGCGGATCACGTGCGCGCCGGTGGTGTTCGCGCGCATGATCTTGGTGAGCACGGCCTGCTTGTCCGCCGGGAGTCCCGAGTCGAGCGCGACGGCGCGCAGGTCCTTGGCCCAGACTCGCGGGGTGGTCGTGTCCCGGACGTCACCAGGGCTCGTCTCGTTGAGAGCGGGCTCGATGCGGTCCACGCGGGTGACCGTATCCCCCAGCCGGCGAAGCTCCGCAGCCAGCCCGGCGGGACCGCCGATTTCGCCGAACATGAGGTTATCCGCCGTGTTGTCGCTGTAACGCAGCGCAGCGTCGAGGACGCTCTGTAACGAGATTCGCTCCCCGACGTGCTTTTCCGTGATCGGCGAATTGGGCACGAGATCGCTTTGCCGAATCGTGACCGTCCGGCCCAGATCGTCCCCGCGGTGCAGGATGGCTGCCGCGTTGAACACCTTGTGCGTGGAAGCGTAGGCAAAGCGGTCGTCGGCGTGATAGGCGACCTCGCGGCCGTCGCCGGTGTCGATCGCGTACACGCCGAGCCGGGCGTCGAAAGCCTTCTCCAGCGCGGCGAAATCCGGCTGCGCCACCGGCTTGGCCTTGACCGGCGCGGCGGACTGCGCGGCGCTCGCCGGGGCGTCCGGTGTTGCTGGTGCGGCACACGAGGCTAGCGCGGCCACTGCGAACGAGGCCAGGGTCAGCCTGCGGAACACGGGGTTCTCCCTCCGAAGTCGATCATCTCCTCGAGCAGCGTGCCCCCGGCCGGTTCATGCGGTCCAAGACACTTTTGTGCCAGTTGATGCGAATCTGGCATAAGCTCAGGTCGTGGACCTGGTCGGCTGCTGCAAGGCGTTCGTGAGCGTGACCGAAGCGGGGAGTTTCACCGGCGGCGCGGCGATCGCGCGGATCCCGCAGCCGGTGGCGAGCCGCCGGATCGCCGCGCTCGAAAAGCACCTGGGGGAGCGGCTGTTCGACCGGTCGACGCGGCGGGCGCGGCTCACGCCGTTCGGCCGGGACCTGCTGCCGTCCGCGCAGCGCCTGGTCCGGCTCGCCGAGGCGATGGAGCACGACGCGCAGCGCGCGCGGCGGCGGCCGCTGCGGCTGGCCGTCCCGGACACCGCGACCACTCGCGATCTCGCCGAACTCGAGGCGCAGGCGCGCACGGCCGAGGTGTTCCTGGAGTTCCGCGTCGCCGGTCCGGCGGAGCGGGCCGAGCTGGTGCGGACGCAGGAGGTGCGGGCCGCGCTGGTCGCGGTGCCGCCGGAGGACGGGGTGTGGACGGTGCCGCTCGGGCTGGCCAGCGAGGCCGAGCCGGACGAAGCGGTGGTGCACCTGGAAACCCTGCGCGCGGGCCGGTCGGCCGGTGCGCGCCGCCGGGTGTGGGTGCAGCCGGAGGACGACGTGCCGCATGTGCGCGACCGGGTGTTCCGCGCGCGCGACGCGGCCGGGCTATTGCCCTCGCAGGTCGAGGTCGCGGCGACGCTGACCACGGCCGCGGCGAGCGTGATCGCGTCGGCGGACCTGCTGCTGTGCTCGGCGGATCAGGCGCGGGAACTGGGGTTGGCGTGGCGTCCGGCGGGCGGCGTCCGGCTCGCGCGCGGCTACGACGTGGCCGCCGGGCTGGGCGACGACGTCGACCGGGTGCGCACGCCGCTGCGCGCGGCGATCGCTCGATGTCTCGGCGCGAGCGTTGCGGCAGACTGACGCGGTGAACACTGAGGCGCTGCTGGCGCGGCTGCGGGACGAACTCGACGAAGGCGGGCTGCGCGGCTCGTTCCTCGTCCGCGACCTCGGGTCCGGCCGCGAAATCGGGATCGAGCCCGATCTGGAGTTCGCGACCGCGTCGCTGGTCAAGGTTCCGCTCGTGGCGGTGACGCAGGACCGGATCCGGCGCGGCGAGCTGGACGGCGCGCAGCAGGTGGAGATCGAACCCGGCCGCGCGGACAACGCCGGGCCGACCGGGCTGGCGCGGTTCCGGCATCCGGCGCGGGTGGCGCTGGACGACCTGATGTACCTGGCTTCCGCGATCAGCGACAGCGCGGCGGCCGACGAGCTGCTGGCCCTCACCTCGCCCGCGGAGGTCACGCGGACGGTGCGGGAGTGGGGCGTCACGGGCATTTCGGTGCGGCATTCGCTGAGCGAGCTGAACGACACGCCGCTGGAACGGTTCGACGCGGCCGAAGCGCACCTCGCGCATTCGCTGGCGATCGGCGCGGTGACCGAGGGGCGGGGGCATCCGGTGCGGCAGCTGGACGTTTCGCGGGCGAGTTCGGGTTCGGCGCGCGCGTTCGCCGACTTGCTGACCGCGTTGTGGACGCCGTCGAAAATCGACCCGGACGTGGCCGCCCGGGTGCGGCAGCTGATGGGCGAAAACCTGCTGCGCCAACGGCTGGCGCCGGATTTCGCGTCGGATTCCGCGAAGTGGTCCTCGAAAACCGGGACGCTGGTGAACTTGCGGCACGAGATCGGCGTGGTGGAGCACTCGGACGGCCAGGCGTTCGCGGTCGCCGCGCTCACCGAATCCCGCGTGCCCGCGGCGATCCAGCCGGAGGCGGAGATCCTGATGGCGCGGGTCGCGCGGTCGCTGCGGGACCATCTGCGCGCTCGCGGCTGACCGGCGGCCGGATCCGCCCTCGCGGCGAATCCGGCCGTTCCCGCGTCAGGCCAGGCCCAGCAGCGTGAGGATGAGAATGATTCCGTGCGTCTGCATTTCCCGCACCTCCCTCCCGGATCCAGGCACGGAAAACCCCCGCCGCGAAAGAGCGTTCTTTCGCGGTAGAGCAGGGCTTCCGTGATTCTCGGCGAACCGCCCGGAGCGAGCGGCGTGCACCCAGAATGCGATCCGGGAACGAATGCGGAAAGGGGTTTCCCGTTTCCTCGGCGAGCAGGAAACACCGCCTCCCGGGCGGCTAGCGGAGGGTGGGGTTTCCCCAGGCCAGCGCGGCGGGGCGGGTCGCCAGGGCGAGCGGGTCCGCCGGGGGACGGCGGACCTCGAGCCGCAGCCGCCGGATTCCGGTGACGTCGAGTTCGAGGTGCCGGGGACTGCCGGACGCGGAATGGTCGAGATGGCGGATTTCGCCGTCGAGCCGGACGCAGAACACGCCGATCTGGAAAGCCGCGTCCTCGGCGTCGTCGAGCACCCCGGCGACCGCGGTGAAATGCGCGTACGCACCGCCGAGGTCGATTTCCGCGAACGCCCACGCCCCGTTCGTCGGCCCGGCGGTGCGGAAAACGACGCTGTGCTCGTAGCTGATCCCGTCGATCCGCGCCGTGCCGGCGGCGATGTCCGCGCTCTTCTCGCGCCACGGCAGTTCGGTCGCCAGTACCGGCCCGGACGCGGAATCCGTTGCGCCGCGCCAGATCCCGCGCACCGGCCGCTCGTTCTGGCTGCGCCCGGTGATCGCGGAGACCAGCCCGGCGACGCCGTCGTCGGTGAACGCGGGAATCCGGAAATGCGTGGTGGAATACGGCGTGAGAAACGCCGGGACGTCCTCGACGGAACCGCCGGGCAGCACCACCGGCAGGATGCGTTTGGTCTCGCGCTCGAGGTCGCGGGTGAGCGCGTCGCGCATGATCCGCGCCTCGAACTGGGAGCCGCGGCCCTCGTCGAAGGGCGCCTCGCCGTCGGCGCGCCGTTTGTAGTCCGGCGAGGCGATCACCAGCACGAAATCGGCGGCGCGGATGTTCCGGATCGCCCAGGCCGACCAGTCGAGCCGGGAGGCGTCGTCCCATTGGTCGAGCCGGACGTCGAGCCCGATCCGGGCGCGCAGGAAGGTGGCGAAGGTCCCGACCTGCCGGTAGTGCTCGGCGGCGGTGTCGTGGGCGTAGCTGACGAAGATCCGGGGTGCGGCGGGCGCGGACATCGGGCTCCTCGAATTCCGGCGGAAGCGACCGGTCCAGTTTCGGCCCCGGCGCCCGCCCGGGGGTTTTCGGCCACAAAGTGTCCAGAATCTGTCCCTTGTCGGCGTCGCCGCCAAAGGTATCGTCGGGGTCCGGAACCGGGATCGCCAGGACGCGGAAATCGACGGGGGAGCGCTGCCCAGGTGTACCACTACGACGTTTTCATCAGTTATCTGCGCACCGCCGATCCGATCGCCCGGTGGGTCCGCAACCATTTCCATCCGCGGCTGTGCGAACTGCTCGACGGCAACCTGGACCGGGACGTCCAGGTGTTCTTCGACGGCTCGGTCCGGGTCGGCGGGAAGTGGCCGGACGAACTGCGCTCCGCCTTGCGGCACACCAGGATCCTGGTCCCGGTGTGTTCCCCGAAGTACTTCTACGACGAGTGGTGCCGGGCCGAATGGGCCTCGATGGAGCGCCGCGAGGAACTGGCCGGAGGGGACAGCCCGACGACGCTGATCTATCCGGTCATCTATTGCGATTCGAAGAATTTCCCGCCGTTCGCGCACGAACGCCGGATGCAGGACCTGACCGAGTGGAACCATCCGTACGAGCAATTCGAGGTCTCGGCCAAGTACATCGGTTTCCACGACCGGATGAACCGCATCGCGACCGAGATCGAGGAACTGGTCAGCGCGGCCCCGGCGTGGCGGGCGGACTGGCCGGTCCTCAATCCCCGGCCGGACGCGCCGCCCGTCTCGAGCTTTCCGAGGCTCTGAGCGATGCCCGGCGTCGTGATCACGTTCTATTCCTACAAGGGCGGCGTCGGCCGCAGCTTCACCCTGGCCAACATCGCGGTGCTGCTGGCCCGCTGGGGGCATCGCGTGCTGTGCGTCGACTGGGATCTCGAGGCGCCGGGGCTGCGCGAGTACTTCCGGCCGGCGCTGGACCGCGACCCGGAAGGCGGCGTGGTCGACCTCGTCGCCGATTTCCGGGAGGGCGGCGTCCGGCCGAACCGGCACATCGTCCCGGTCGCGCTGGACAACGTGCCCGGCGCGCTGGACTTCCTCCCGGCGGGCGGCGACGGCCCGCGGTATCCGGGACAGGTGCAGGGAATCGACTGGGAAAGCCTGTACGACGAGGAGTTCGGCGAGTACCTCGAACGCTGCCGGAAGGCGTGGACCTCGGACTACGACTACGTCCTGCTCGACAGCCGCACCGGGATCTCCGACGTCGGCAGCATCTGCACCGCGCACCTGCCGGACCGGCTGGTCGTCCTCTACACCGCGAACATGCAGAGCGTGCGCGGCGCGGTCGACGTCGCCCAGCGCGCGAACGTCGCGCGGAACGCCCTGCCCTACGACCGTCCGCAACTTCCCGTGCTGCCCGTGCTTTCGCGGTTCGACACGCGCGAGGAGTACGACCGGTCGGAAAGCTGGCGGGAGATCTGCCTCGACGAGACGCGGAGCCTGTTCGACAGCTGGCTGGACCAGACCGTTTCGCCCGCGGTGATCGCCCGCCACCTCACGCTGCCCTACGTGTCGTATTGGACCTTCGGCGAGCAATTGCCGGTGCTGCTGGAGAAAAGCCCGGGCGCGGACCAGATCGGCTACGCGCTCGAGACCGTCGCCGCGGTGATCGCGCATTCCTTCGACCGGACCGAGCTGCTGGCCGAAAACCGCGACGCCTATGTGGCGGCGGTGCGCACCCAGACGCAGAATTTCGCCTACGACATCCAGGTCAGCATGCCCCGGTCGAACCTCGGAGTGTCCCGGGATCTGGTGGCGGAGCTGGAGAAACTCGGCATCCGGGTGGGGCGTTCGCTCTCCGGCGACCGGTCCTGGCTCGGCCGCGTGGAAACCGACGCCCGGCACCTGTGCCTGGTGATCGACGGCAAGGCGAGCCGGTGGCAGCTGGCGGAGGTCGAGCTGTTCCTGCACCGCACGCTCGGCCAGGACCGCAGGCTGATCCCGGTGCTCACCGAAGGGACCGACCCGCGCGACCTGTCCGGCTACCTCGGCAACCTGCGCCACCTGCGCCTCGGCCCGGCGACCGGCCCGGCGAAGGTCGCCCGCGCCCTCGCCGACGAGATCGGCGCCGGCCGGGCACTGGTCGACACCGGCCAGTCCGACCTGGTTTCCCTGCTGCGCCAAGCGGCGCACGCCCGGCTGCGGCCGCCGCTGTGGGACCTCGTCGACGACCTGGCGGGCGAAATCCCGGCCGCGGTCGGAGCCGGCGACAGCGTGCGGGCGCAGGAACTCGGCGCGGACCTGGCCGTGCTGCTGCGCCCGCGCCGCGGCGACGACGGCGCGACACCGCCGCCGCGACGGGTCCAGAACGCCCTGGCGTGGGCCCAGCAAGTGCTCGACGTGCGGGTGAACGGCAGCTAGCCGCGCCCCGCCAGACGCCCCGCCCGCGCCCGCGGCCGGGATGCCCCGAGAAAGGACGGCGGATGCACGAACGACTGAGCCACAAACAGTCCGCGGCGATGATCGCGCTGATGGTGAACGGCCGGGAGATGACGAACCCGGAACTGCGCGCGGCGGCGGGCTTCGCGCTCGACGGGAGGGACCGGCACAAGCTCAACGAACGCTACGTCAGCAGCCGGAAATCCGGCCGTGCCTACGCACACCAGCTGACCGACGCCGGCTGGGACTGGTGCGCGGAAGAACTGGCCGCGCTGAGCCCGCCGAAGCCGGTGCGGAGCACGTTGACGGTGGTGGCTTACCTGGCGTTGAACAAGTTCTTCGAGTATCTGCGGCTGCACAACGTTTCGCTGAAGGAGATCTTCGGCGGCGCGGACGGAAACGCGCCGCAGGCGGTGAACCTGAAGGAACTGATCGTCACGACCTACCGCAAACTCGCCAGCGAGCCGCGGGGCTGGGTGGGGCTGGCCGATCTGCGGTCGTCGCTCGGCGACGCGGAGACCGCCGAGGTCGACGCGGTGCTCAAGGAGCTGAGCCGGACCGGGCAGGCGAAACTGGTGCCGGAATCCAACCGCAAGATGCTGACCGCGGCGGACCGGGCGGCGGCGGTGCGCATCGGCGGTGAAGAGAATCATATGCTGTCGATCGAGGCGTCATGATCGAACATCTGGCCGTGCTGGCGACCTTGCGGTTCGACTGGGCCGACACTCCCGACCACGTGTGGCGGGATTCCCCTTACCACGTCGACGGACTGCACGCGGACGTGATGGCGGCGATCGACGTCGGCATCCGCGACGCGGCGGCGAGCGACGGGCCGAGCCCGATCGGGCTGGTCATGCAGGGCATGAAGGGCGTCGGCAAAACCCATCTCCTCGGGATGGTCCGGCGGGCGGCGCACCGCGCGGGCGGGTACTTCTTCCTCGACGACCTCACCGCCGGCGACGCGTTCTGGGAGAACACGGCCGACGCGTTGCGCCGCGGCTTGCTGCGCACCGACGATTCCGGGGAAACGCAGCTGCGCAGCTTTGTGCGCCGGGTCTGCGAACGCGGGGATGTGTCCTGGGAAGCGACCTCGGCTCTGCTGGGCACGGGAGCGTTGACGCGCGCCCACCTCGACGCGTTCGTGCTGGGACTGCGGAAGCTCGACCGCCAGGTCGCCGTGGAGTGCGCGGACACGGCCCGCGCACTGGTGCTGTACGCCGCCGAAGACCTGACCCAGAACGAGATCGGCGACGAGTACCTGGGCAGTTCCGAGGAATCGAAATCCGGCGTCCGCCGGAAGTGGGGCATCCGGGCGAAACCGAAGTCCGCGCTGGGGCAGGTGCACGACATCACCCGGCTGCTCGCGCTGACCGGGCCGCTCGTGATCGGGGTCGACCAGCTCGACACGCTGATCGCCCGTTCTTCCTTGCAGGCGAGGGAAATCGGGCATCGCGGGGAGGAGGATTTCCTCGTCGCCCAGATCGCCGACGGGCTGATGGAACTGCGCGAGGTCACCCGGCGGACGCTGACCGTGCTCGCCTGCCTGCCGACGACGTGGATGCTGATCAAGGACAAGGCCGCCGACACCGTCCCCGACCGGTTCCGCGAGACCCTCACGCTCGGCCGGGTGCTGGACGCCGAGGTCGGACGGCGGCTGATCGAACGGCGGCTCGGAGTGGCTTACGCCGCGATGGATTTCACTCCGCCGCATTCGACCTGGCCGGTCGCCCCTTCCGCGTTCGACGGGCCGTGGGAGGAGTACACCCCGCGGGAGCTGCTGAAGCGGATCGGCGCCCACATCGACGCGTGCGTCCGCGCGGAACGCGTGCAGGAGCTGACCAGCTTCGACACCGACGCGCCGCCGGTCCTGCCGGCGCGCGCGGAACCGAAGCCCGACCGTTTCTCCGAACTGGACTCCTGGTTCGAGCAGCTCCGCGCGGCCGCGGACCCCTCGGCGCTGCTCGACCACAAGGTGGAGGACGAGGTGATGCCCCGTCTGCTGTCGGCCGCGCTCCGCGGCTGGATCACCGAGGTCGGCGACGACGAAATGGAGTGGGACGCCCGCGGCAGCGAGGACGAACTGCACGCGTGGCTCACCCATACCCTCGACGAGGACTCCGACCTGGAGGAACACTGGGCGTTCCGGGCGATCTCCGTGCGGCATCCGCTCGCGGTGCTCAACCGGTTCCGCAAGGCGCGCTCGGCCGCCGGGCTCCGGCCGGGGGCGGACAACCGGCACCTCATCCTGATCCGGAACTCCTCGTGGTCCAAAGGAGAGAAAACCCAGGCCGAACTCCGGGCCTTCGAAGCCGCCGGGGGGAAGCGGCTCAAGATGTCCGAGGCGGACGTCCGCACGTTCTGGGCGCTGGACGAGATGTTCGTCAAGGGCGGCCCGGACGTCCACGAATGGCTCATCGACCGCAGGCCCGCCCGACGGTCGCAGCTGCTTTCCGGAGTCCTGCCCGACACCGCGGCTCGTTCCGAAAGCCGCGCGACGTCGCCATCCCCGGCACCGCAGCGGCCCGCGAACCCGAGCCCCGCGGCCCAGCCTTCCCTCTTCACCCAACCCGCCCCGCGCTCGAACCGCACCGGAAGCGCCCAAGCCCCCCGTTCCGACGGAACCCACCCCCCGCCCGGCGGCACGGTCACCCTCGGCACCGAAACCGGCTCCGGCAAGCCAGTCCGCATCGAACTCTCCGCACTCCGCAAGCACGCCGCCGTCTTCGCCGGTTCCGGATCGGGGAAAACCGTGCTGCTGCGCCGGATCATCGAGGAATGCGCGCTGCTCGGCGTGTCGTCCATCGTGCTGGACCCGAACAACGACCTCGCCCGCCTCGGCGACCCGTGGCCGAGTCCGCCGAGCGGCTGGGGGCCGGAAGACGCGCGGCTCGCCGAGCGCTATCTCGAGGGCACCGACGTCGTCGTCTGGACCCCGGGCCGCGCCACCGGGCGTCCGCTCGGGTTCGAGCCGCTGCCGGATTTCGCCGGGGTGCTCGACGACGAGGACGAGTTCTCCGCGGCGGTCGAGGTGGCCGTCGCCGCTCTCGCGCCGCAGGCCCGGCTCACCGGAAGCACCGCGAAAGCGGACATCGGCCTGGCCGTGCTGCGGCAGGCGATCGTGCACCACGCCCGCACCGGGTCGCGGAGCCTGCCGGAGCTGATCGGCCTCCTCGAGGACCTTCCCGACGGCGTCACCAATCTCAACGGCGGGCGAAAAATCGCTGCCGAGGTCGCGGAGCTGCTCAAGGCCGCGATGGTGAACGACCCGCTGTTCGCCGGAGCCGGAACCCCGGTCGATCCGGCGGTGCTGCTCACCCCGGCCGGCGGCAAGCGGGCGCGGATTTCGGTGATCAGCTTCGCCGGGCTGCCCGCCGAGGCGCAGCGGCAGAGCTTCGTGAACCAGCTGCAGATGGAGCTGTTCGCGTGGATCAAGCGGAATCCGGCGGGGGACCGGCCGCTGGGCGCGCTGTTCGTGATGGACGAGGCGCAGACGCTCGCGGCGTCGGGTTCGCTCACCGCCAGCACGCGCAGCACGATCGTGCTCGCCGCGCAGGCCCGGAAGTACGGGCTGGGGCTGCTGTTCGCGACGCAGGCGCCGAAGGGCCTGCACAACCAGATCGCCGGCAACGCGATGACGCAGTTCTTCGGTCGGCTCAACAGCCCGGCGCAGATCGCCGCGGCGAACGAGATGGCGCGGGCGAAGGGGAGTCCGGTGGCGGACATCTCGCGGCTCGAACGCGCCCAGTTCTACGTGTCCGGCGAGGCGTTCGGGTTCCGGCGCGTGGCGACGCCGCTGTGCCTGAGCCACCACCCGGCGAGCCCGCTGCGCCTCGAGGAGGTGCTCGCGCGGGCCAGGAACGGGGAGGGAAGAGGGGAGGGGTGAAACAGCGGCCCGGGCCCGGGCCCGGGGATCCGTCCGGGCCCGGGCCGCTGCGGATCAGACGCCCGCGACCGACTGGATCCAGTCGCGGTACTGGGTGATGTTGATGTAGGCGGTGTAGGACTGGCGGTCGCTGGTGGAGGCGACGCCGACCTGCTTGCCGTTGGCGTACATCGGGCCGCCGGAGTCGCCGCCGGCGGTGATGCCGTCGACGCGGTTGGCGCACACCGAGACGCCGGCCGCGCCGTCCGGGCAGTCGACCGAGGTGACCTGGACGTTCGCCACCTTCAGCACCTGCGACTGGCAGTTGATCTCCGGCTGGTCGGTGCAGGTCGCGCCCCAGCCGTAGACCTGCGCGGTGTCGCCGACGTTGACGTCGCCCGCGGTGCCGAGCGGCGCGTACTCGGTCTGGACCTTCTGGTCGATCTGGACCAGCGAGATGTCGGCGTCGGGGGAGTCGTGCACCGACGTCGCGGAGACCTCGGTGCCCTGGGTCTGGTCGAGGCTGCCGACGTGGAAGGTGATCTGCTTGCCGCCCGCGCCCTGCGTGCAGTGCCGGGCGGTGAGGATCCAGTCGGGCGCGATGATCGTGGCGGAACAGAGTTCCTGGCCGCCGGCGAACATCCGGGCGGCGGCGTGCAGGGAGTCGGCGGTGCTGCCGTCGATGATGGCGGGCTGGGCGGGGGCGGCCGCGGCCGGGGAGGCCGCGGCGACGGCGGCGAAGGCCAGGCCGGACAGGACTGCGGCGGTACGCGCGATTCGCACTGGGGATCAACTCCGGTGGGTACGGGGAGTAGTGGTCAGGTACTGACCCACCGTCGTGAATGTCGGTAAATGACGGAACCCGCCGAAGGTTTGGGCCGCCCGAGTTCCCGACTTTCGTCGTAGGACAAGCGGCCCAGCCCGCCCTGACGCGGCGCGGAGGCGGACTGTGAGCGCGCTCACCGTGCCCGGAGGGCCAGAATGGTGTCGGGTGGACGAGCGGGCGCGAAGGGCCCCGCCTGGACAGGGAGTGCAGCACGCGGATGGAAGCCGGCTCACAGGGATCGGCACGGCTGAAGTCGTCGTACCGCTACGACGACCTCGACGTGCTCACGCTGCTGCTGGCGGGGGAACTCGACGCCGGCACCGCGCTGGTGGTGGTGCGGGCGGTGACGTTCGCGCTGGCGAAGCGCCCGATGGCGCTGGTGCTGGACCTGACCGGGCTGACCGAGCTGAGCGACGCGGGCGTGCACGTCCTGCGGGCCGCGCAGGACCGCGCGGCCGCCGAGGGCGTGGTGCTGCGGCTGCTCGCGCACCCCTCGGGCGCGGCGGGCCGGCGGCTCGCCGAGACCGGGATGACCGGCGTGTTCGACATCTACCCGGACCGCACCGCGGTCCGCGTGGAGACCGACCGGATCGCGTTCCTGCGCCGGATGAAGCGCCGGCTCGACGCGGGCTGAGCCGGTCCGGACCCCGGGTGTTCGGGGCCTATCCGAAGCGGCGAAGTGGCCCGAGCGGGTGAACTTCGGAAATTTCTTCGCCAGTGGTCCGGACCAGTGCGGGGATGTTGCGAGTTCACGCCAGCAGCGCTTCGGCCAGTCCCTGCTCCCGGATCGAGTCCCGGAGTTTCGCCAGCGCGCGGCACTGCGTCACCCGGACGTTGCCCGGCGAGATCCCCAGCGTCTTCGCCGTTTCGGCCGACGTCAGGCCGACGACCACGCGCAGGGTCAGGATTTCCTGCTGGAGCTTCGGCATCCCGGCCAGCAGCCGCCCGAGCGAGGCGCCGAGGTCGGCGGTGAGCGTGTGCGATTCGGGGCCGTCGCCGAGATCCGGGTTCTCCGGGACGTCGGGCACCGGCCGCGAGCGGTCGCGCGACACCGCGCGGAAGGCGTCGGCCACCTTGTTCGCCGCGATCGCGCGCACCAGGTGCAGGAACGATCCGCCGCGGTCCTCGTAGCCCGGCACCGCCTGCAGGACCGCGATGCACACTTCCTGCGCGACGTCGTCGGCCGACAGATAGGACAGGTCGCGTCCGCCGATGCGGGCGCGGCAGTAGCGCGCGATCACCGGTTTCAGCAGCGCCAGCAGTTCCGGGGCCGCGCCGGGGACCTCGTCGCGGGCCGCGCGGACCACGGTTTCCAGGCGCTCGGCCAGCCCGGACGGGCGCGGCAGCGCGGCGAGCGGGACGTAGCCTTCGACCGGTTCGGGCACGGTGGCGGTGGGCATAGGGGTCGTTCCTTTCGTACGGGCGGCCGCGGTGGTCTCGCCCGCTCGGTCCGGGAGTCGGGAGTCCGGGCGCGGATGTTGCGCCCCGGCGGGTGTTGTCCAGCTTCTGTCCGTTGCGCGGCAACGGAATTCGCGGGGACCTGGACAGATCTTGGACAGGTTTCGCCCGCCGGTAGCGCGTCCGGGCGCGCCGGCGATCCCGGTGCGGTCGGAGAAATCCCGAGCGGGAAGGGGAATCGCGATGATCACGCACTGACCGCGGGCCGCGGCCCGGCCGGCCGGGTTCAGCCGGCCGGGCTCCACCGGATGCCGTAGGCGAAGCCGGGCGCGAGCCGGTCGAACCCGAGGTGCACGTCGCCCGACCCGTCCGGGGTCACGAGGTCGCCGCGTGCGCCCGGATCGCGTGCGTCGTCCTGGAACACGCGGTCCAGCCGCACGATTTCGGCCGGCGGCGCGGCCGGGAAGCGCACGTGCAGGTCGAACCGGTCGACCGGATGCCGCGGCACGCACACGTAGTGCGGATGCCGGAACTCCGCGCGGAACCGCAGCGCGAGCTCGTGCTTTTCCCCGCGCGCCAACGGCTTGGCCAGCCGCAGCGCCAGCCCGACCCGGTCGTTCGACTCCATCGCGCGGCGGACCAGCGTGCCGCCGTGGAAGACGTCGACGTCGAGATCGCTTTCCCGCACCGGCCCGGCGGCCGCGGACGTGGTGGTGAGGGTGAGCGCGAGGTCCAGTTCGGCGACCCCGTCGTGGTCGGCGGCGATCCGCCGGAACTCGAACACCTCGGGCCGTTCCTGGTCCAGCGCGAGCGAGACGCGCAGCAGCTCGGTGTGCCAGCTGCCGTCGGGCGCGGGCCGTCTCCCGCCCTCGCGCGGGGCGGCGAGCGCGAGGTGCGCGACGTGCTCGATGCCCTCGTCGATGCGCCGCCGGATCGTGCGGTCGTCGCGGTCCAGTTCGCGCGCGGCCCAGTGCACCCGTTCCTGGTAGAACGGCTTGCGCGCCGGCTCGTGCATCGCGAACGCCGCGAGCACGGCGATCCGGAGGTCGTCCGGGAGGGTCTTGGCCAGCGGCTCCAGCACATGCGCGAGCCGGTCGCGGATCTCGACGTTTTCCGCGTGGTCGGGAATCCCGCACACCTCGCGCAGGACCGGGCCGACCCGAATCCCGAGCGGAGTGGTGAATACGCCGCGCCCCTTGCGGAGCACTTTCAATTCCGCGACCAAGTCCGCCGCGTTCGGTTCCACCCGTTCCTCCCTCGCGTCTCCCCGCCCGCAGCCACTGTTCCGCAATGCGGCCGCCGATGTCCAGCCTTGCCCGCGGATGGCGCACGGACTGTGACCGGAATGATTTCCCATTCCCGCGTCCGGCTGGCGCGCCCGGGTTTATCGGCGCGGCAAATTCGCTCGGATGGCGCCTTCCCGAAACGGCGGGTGACTGTTCCAGTCCGTTGCCGGCGAACGGTCAGCCGGTCCGGCTCGCGCTCTCGTGAGCCGGCCCGCGGCGGACTCCCCTGCTGGTCCCGGCAGAATTCCTTTCGCCGCGGGCCAGGCCAGGGCAATGCGACTGCGTTGCCTCTCCGTTCCCCGTTCACGCGACTAAGGCGGAAACGGGAAACTCCTTCCCCGATTGCCGCGTGCTCGCGCATTCTCGGGACAGGCCGCTGATCAGGCGGCCGGAAATCCTCGGAGGGAGCTTGTCGTGAAGGTCGTCTGTTCGTTTTCCCTGCTGGTGCGCGCCGCGTTGTGGCTCGCCGGGGTCGCGCTCGTGTCCGGGCTCGCCCTCGGCCATCCGGGCGGTCCCGCGCCGGTCGCGCCGCCGGTGTCGGTGCGGACCGCGCCGTGACGAAGCCGCGGCCCGGTGCCTGCCGGATCGTCATACTGGGAGCGAGAAGAGGGTGGAGGCGGATGACAGCGCGCGCGACGTTCGGGGCGGAACTGCGGCGGCTGCGCACTTCGGCCGGGCTTTCGCTGACCGAGCTGGCGGCCCGGGTGCACTACAGCAAGGGGTATCTGAGCAAAGTCGAAACCGGCTTGGCTGCTCCGAATTCCGCACTCGCTGCTTTATGTGAAGCAGAATTCGGTACCCCGGGTGCCCTTACCGCGCTGATTCCCGCGGAAACCGGAAAACGCCGCACCCGGCCGGACGTCCGCCCGTCCGGCCTTCCCCCGATGGCTTCCGGCTTCACCGGGCGCGATTGCGAATCCGAAGCCGTCCGCGAGATTCTCGAGTCCGACGGTGGCGTCTGCGTCATTTCGGGGATGGGCGGAGCCGGGAAGACGGCGCTGGCGGTGCGGTGCGCGTACCGGCTCGAAGCGTCCTTCGCCGACGGCAGCCTCTTTCTCGATCTGCGCGGCACCTCCGACGAACCGGTCGCTCCCGCCGACGCGCACGACCGGCTGCTTCGGATCCTGCAGGTGCCCGCCGAGCGGATCCCGGCCGATCCCGACGACCGCGCCGCGCTGTTCCGGACCTGCCTGCGCGGCCGGAGTTTCCTGCTGGTGCTGGACAACGCGGGCAGCACCGGGCAAGTGCGCCCGCTGCTGCCCGCGGAACCGAAGTGCCGCGTCGTGATCACCAGCCGCTCCCGCCTGCCCGCATTGGACGAAGCGCAGCACGTCTCGCTGGGCGTCCTCCCGTCCGCTTCTGCCGCCGCGCTGGTCGCCGCCTTGACCGGGGCGTCCCCCGACGCCGCCCTGCGGATCGCCGACCGCTGCGGCCGCCTCCCGCTGGCCATCCGGATCGCCGCGGCCCGCCTGCGCGCCCACCCGGCGTGGGACGTCGCGGAACTGGAGCGCCGCCTGGCCGACGAAACCCGCCGCCTGGGCGAACTCGACGACGGCGAACGAAGCCTGGCCGCCGCCTTCCGGTTGTCGGCCCGCCAATTGGAGCAGCCGGAAGCGCGGCTGTTCGGCTTGCTCGCCCTGCACCCCGGCCCGGACTTCGACGTCACCGCCGCGCAAGCGCTGGGCTCGCTGGACGCGCGGGAGGCCGAGCGGCTGCTGGACCGCCTGCACCAGGCGTACCTGCTCACCCAGCCGGAACTGGGCCGGTTCGGTTTCCATGACCTGGTAAGGGTTTTCGCCGCCTCCGGCGTCGCAGGCCAGGACGCTTTCCGCCGGCTGGCCGATTTCTCCGTCGCCGCCGCGGAACGCGCCGACCGGATGGTGAGCGGCCCGCGCTACCGCCCGGAAGTGACCTATCCGCCCGGCCTGCCCGAACTCGAGTTCCCGGACCAGGACGCCGCGATCGCCTGGTTCCGCGCCGAATGGCCGAACCTGGTCGCGCTGTGCCGCCGGGCCGGGGCGTCCGAGCGATGCTGGCAGTTGGCGTTCTTCCTGCGCGGATTCTTCTACCTGACCAAACTGTGGGACCCGTGGATCGCGACGCACCGCTGGGCGCGCGCCGCCGCCGAAGCCGTCGGCAACCGCTGGGCCGCCGCCACGACGACCGCGAACCTGGGGATCGCCTACGTCGACCGCGGCGATCTGGACGAAGCCTGCCGGTGTTACCGCCAAGCGCTGCGCGAGTACCGGGAAATCGGCGACCGCCACGGCGAAGCGACCGCGCTGGCGCATTCGGCCTGGGCGGAGCACTACCGGGGCAACCACGAACAAGCCCTGCGCGACCTGCGCAGCGCGGCGGAGTTTTATGCCCTGACCGGCAACCGACGCAGCGGTGCTATCACGACGCGGGGCATCGCCCTGGTCCTGACCGCGCTCGGGCAGCCGGACGAAGCTGGCCGTTTGGTCGAGGAGACGCTGGCGGTGTTCGAGGAGCTGGGGCTGGAACTGGACGTCGTGATGGCGCTGAACTGCCTTGGCTGGGCAAGGTTCCGCGCCGGGGACCACTCGGGTGCGGAATCGGCTTACCGGGAAGCCGCGGCTCGCGCGGAAGCCTGCGGCAGCACCCATGAGGCGGCGCGGGCTTACCTGGGGTTGGGGAATGCGGCCGCGGCGCTGGGGGCTGAGGGGGAGGCCGCGACGCAGTGGGAACGGGCCGAGGCGGCGCATCCTGGGCTTGATCCGGTGACGGTGGGGGAGGCGGCTGCTCGGGCCGAGTTTCGGTGAGGGTTCGGCGTTGGCCGGGTGTCGAGTTGCCGAGGCAAGTGGCAGTCGAGCTGCGGGTTGTTGGTCTAGTAGGGAGCACGTGACTGGATTGGGGACGGTGAACGCAGTTGCACCTGCCGGGGACGGCGTGGGTAGGGCGGCCGATCGGTGCGGGATGCGTGTGAACTGTGGCGGGTCTGGCTGGGTCGCCGCTTGCAGCCAAAGGGTCCGTGGGCGGAGCGAACTTGCGTGCCCGCTGTCTCCGCGGGGCGTGACTGGATTGTGAACCGTGGCGGGCCTGATTGGAGTCACCTGTGCGGCTCGGTGGCGAAAGAGTGCGCGCGGCGGAGCGGACTCGCGGGGAGTATGCCCGCTGTCTCTGCGGGGCGGGCCTGGCTGAGTCATCGTCGCCTGCTGCGTGGCTGCCGGGCGGGTTCGTGCTGGGGAGTGTGCTCGCTGGCTGCGGGTGCGGCTGGGGTGTGCATCGTGGCGGGCCTGGCTGAGTTGCCGTCGTCGCCCGGTGGCCGAGGGAGTGCGTTGCTGCGGGCGGAGTGGGCTCGCTGTCTTTGCGGGGCGTGGCTGGATTGTGAACCGTGGCGGTTCTGGGTGGGGCACCGCTTGCAGCCAAAAGATCCGTGGGCGGAGCGGACTTGCGCCGGGAGTATGTCCGCTGTCTCTGCAGGCGTGGCTGGGTGGTGAACCGCGGCAGGCCTGGTTGGAGTAACCGCCGCGGGCCGGTGGCCAAAGAGTTCGCGTGGCGGAGCGGAGTCGGGGGGAGTGTGCCCGCCGTCTCTGCGGGGTGTGGTCGGGCTTTCCGGGCCGGTGGCGGCGTGTTGGGATGGGTGGATGGGATCGTCGCCCGAGCCGGTTGAGGAGTTGCCTCGCGTGGCGGGGTTTCGGGCGCTGATGTTCGCTTTGCCGCCGGTCGGGCGGAGGTGGTCGGCGGGGTTGCGGGCCGCGGCCGCGGTGGCGGTGCCGGGGGTTGCGCTGGTGCTCGCGGGGGCATCGGCGTCGGCGTTGTTCGTCACGTTGGGGACGTTCGCGGTCTTGTACGGCGAAGGGCGGCCGTACCGGGTGCGGGCGGGCGTCGTGGCTACTGCTGGTGCGGGGTTGCTCGCGGCGGCTGCGTTGGGTGCTTCGGTGGGGACGGTGGTTCCGCCCGGTCCGGTGTCGGTGCTGGTGGTTTCGGTGGTCGCGGTGCTGGCGACGTACGTCGTCGACGCGTTGCGGCTCGGACCGCCCGGGCCGTTGTTCTTCGCGCTCGTTTGCGCGGGCGCGCAGGCCGCGGTCGAGGCGGGGGCTCGGCCGTGGGTGGTGCTCGGGTGTGCCGCGGCGGGCGTCGGATCGTCGGTGGTGGTGTCGATGGCCGGCGTACTGGCCGACCGGACCAAACCGGAGCGGACGGCTGTCGACCGTGCGGTTCGGGCCGTTGACGCGTTCGTTTCGGCGGAGCGGAAAACCGCCGAGGCACGGCACGCCGCCGGTGCTGCGGTGTCCGCGGCGTGGACTGCGCTGCATGACGCGGGACATCCTCGCCGTGGCACGCAACCGGATCTAGTTGCGACGCTGCTCGCCGCTCACCGGCGGTTCGCGGACGCTTCGCCGGGGGAGTCCGTCGAATTGCCGCCGGGGAAGCTGCCGTTGCCGCGGCCGAACATCGGGTACCGGTTGCGGCGGGCGGTTCCGTTGCAGTCGCACGCCGCGGTGACGGCGTTGCGCGTGGGCGTCGGGTGCGTGGTCGCTGGGGAACTGGCGGTGGCAGTCGGATTTGGCCGGCCGCATTGGGCAGTGCTCAGTGCGCTCGTGGTGCTGCAGCAGGGACTGGACCGGCGGCGGACGAATGTGCGTGCGCTGCACCGGTTCGCGGGCACGGCGGCGGGGCTGGTGCTGTTCGGGTTGGTGATGATGCTGTCGCCGTCCGGGGTGGTGTTGATCTTGATTCTGGCGGTGCTGCAGTTCTGTGTGGAACTGGTGGTGCCGCGGAACTACGCGGTGGCGACAGTCGTGATCACGCCGCTCGCGTTGCTGGCCGCCGGAGTGGCGAGCCTGCCGGGCCCGGTGTGGCCCGCGGTGGCGGACCGCTTCGCCCAGACGGCGATCGGGGTCGTGGTGGCGGTGGCGGTGCAGTACGCGGTGGTGCCGCGTGCGCATCGGAAGACGTTGGACTGGACCGGATCTCGCGTGCGCGCCGCCGCGCGTGCGGTGCTGGCCGGTGCGCCGGTCCCGCGTGCGGCGGCGCGCCGGGACTTGCAGTTCGAACTGGAGGGCGCGACCCGGGCAGGAGTGGATTCGGTGCACAACGAACCCGGCTGGGCGGCGGAGCGCTGGCCCGCCCACGCGGCGCTGGTCCACGACGGGTACGACCTGCTCCAAGCCTGCTGGTCCGCACCGGACGGCGGGTTGCGGGACGCGGAACGCTGGGAGCGCGCGTTCGGCCGGTGAGCCTCGGATGACTGGCCGGAGGGTTCGGCCCGGAGCGCGGATTGTGGGGATGCGTGCCCGGCCGAATGGGGGCGCTGGCGCTCGGCGAAACTGCCCGGTCGGAGGTGACTCGCTAAGCTGATCCCTTGGCCGGGTCTCGCGGATGCCGAACGCGAAGCGGCCGCGCTTCGGCTGGCCTGCTTCGCGAACGACGGAGCCGATCCGGCGAACAACTCGCGCCGGTCCCCCGCCTGGCCGTTGCGCCGCCGGACGCGGAGGCCGTCGAGAGCTACCCCGCGGTCCGCCTCTTCCGCGACCGTGCCCGGGCGAGCGACCCGGCGTTCCGGGCTGACCGACAAAACGGCGGCCGACGTCGTGCTTGGCAGATCGCGCCTTGACCACTGCCCGGCTGGCGAGCAGCGGCTCGGGTTCCGGCCGTGACCGTGCACCGGCCGTCCGCGCCGCGCCGAACCACGCTGGCTAAAGGCTGCGCAGGGCGGCCTCGATCTCCTCCGGACCGGCCTCGCTGGCCGGAGCTGCGCGCACCGGCCGTCCGCGCAGCTCCGAACCACGCTGGCTAAAGGCGGTGCAGGGCGGCCTCGATCTCCTCCGGACCGGCCTCGCCGGGCGTGATCGTCAGCGGGCCCGCGACCTCCCGCGGAAGCAGCCGAGCTGGCCGACTGCGATCGGGTTGATCAGCTTCTCCTCGATGGCGCGGCTGTCAGCGGGCCGACGCCGTGTGCGCGCAGGCGTCGGCGTGCACGGCGGCGAGGGATGCCGGACGGTCCCATGCAGGACCGGCAGCGCATCCTTCGTCAGGTCGTGCGCGGACGTCACGGTGACGCCGGGCGTCGGGCCGCAGGTGACGAGGTCCGCGGTCGGCCGTCGCTGGCGCAGAAGGCGGCTCGGCCATCGGCGGACAGGGCCAGCAGGGCCCGGGCGCCGTGGTGGTGACGGCGGGCAGGACGTGGTCGTAGCCCGCCATCCGGCGCGTGACCGGGCGGTGCACGCGCCGCCCGCGGATGCTGGTCATCAGTTCATCGGTGCGGTGCAGGCGCGGACGGCGGCGTCCAGCCGTTCTCGGTCCACAGGCGTCAGGATTCCTCCTTCGCCTGCTCCGGGCGGGACGGCCGGACGAACCAGGCTCCCACCACCGCGACCGCTCCGATGCAGCCAGCCACGATGAACGCCATCTGCAGCCCGTTGGAGTCGGGGCTCACGGCGGCGTGTTCGGCGCTGCTGACGGTCGCGACGCTGACGAACACCGCGGTGCCCAGTGCGCCGGCGACCTGTTGGAGGGTCGAGAGGATCGCGCTGCCGTGCGAGTAGAGGTGGTCGGGCAGCGCCGCCAGCGACTCGGTCATCAGCGGCGTCATCATCAGGCCCAGTCCGGCCATCAGGACGATGTGGATGCCGATCACCGCGATCAGCGGAGAACCCGGTCCCAGCAACGAGTACAGCCACAGCGAGACCGTCATCGCGAGCGCGCCGGGGAGCACCAGCGGGCGCGCGCCGACCCGGTCGAACAGCGCGCCGACCGGGCGGCCGAGCAGGCCCAGCACCAGGCCGCCGGGCAGGACGGCCAGGCCGCTGACGAACGTGGACTTGTGCAGGACGGTCTGCAGGTACAGCGGCAGCAGGATCGCGCCCACGCCGATCAGGCACATGAACAGCAGCGCGCTGAGTCCCAGCGCGACGACGAAACTGCGGTGGGTGAACGGCCGCAGGTCGAGCAGCGCGCGGTCGCGTCGCTGCAGGCGAAGCTGCCGCCAGCCGAACACCGCCAGCGAAACCACCCCGACCACAATCGGCAGCCACGGCGGCACCAGCGCGGTTTCGGCGGATTCACCCGCGGACGACAGGCCGTACAGGACTCCGCCGAAACCGACGGCGGAGAGGAGCACCGAGAGCACGTCGAGCGGAACCGCGCGGGTTTCGCTGTCGATCCGCAGCTGCAGCATCCCGGTGACCAGCGCGGCCAGCGACAGCGGCAGCACGATGAAGAACATCCACCGCCAGCCGAGCGACGACAGCACCGCGCCGCCGATCGTCGGGCCGATCGCGGGCGCGACCGCGATGACGATGCTGATCGTGCCCATCGTCGCGCCGCGGCGCTGGGCGGGCACGAGCCGCATGACGGTGGTCATCAGCAGCGGGATCATCACCGCGGTGCCGCACGCCTGCACGACCCGGCCCGCCATCAGCAGGCCGAAGCCGGGCGCGACGCCGCACAGCAGCGTGCCGAGGCTGAACGAGGCGAGCGAGAAGACGAACACCTGCCGCGGCGTGAACCGTTCGAGCAGGAACCCCGTCGTCGGGATCACCACCGCCATCGTCAGCAGGAAGCCGCTGGTGAGCCACTGGATCGTGGTGGTCGGCACGGAGAGGTCGACGGTGAGGTCGCGCAGCGCGACGCTCAGGATCGTCTCGTTGAGGATCATCACGAACGCCGACAGCACGAGCACGCTGATCAGCAGCCCGGGTTTGACGGGCGGCCGCGCCGGGGCCTCCGGCACGGGGGAGGAGACGCCGCTCATGCGCGCACCCCGCTGACGGACGCGAGGCCGAGTTCAAGGGTTCGGACACTCGCGACGACTGCGAGTCCGGCGGCGCGAACGGGACGGCCGGGGATCGTCGGACGGCTGCCGGGGAAAGCTCTGCGCGCGGCTGCACCGGCCGCTGCGGACGGGGTCGGGGACTGCTGGATCTTCACCTGGCCAGGATACGGAGGAGCACCGACAAAACCGGCGTCCTTTTCTGCCCGCAGCCCTCGGAACCAGCCGCGACCGGGCTTCCGGAAGCACCCGAAAAAGCCGCTCGACCAGCGATCGGCCGCCGTTCGCCGGAGCGGTAAGCGAATCAGGAATCTCGTCTCGCGGCCCTAGCGGCACTCCACAGTGGATAGTCCCAGCACTTCACGGATTCATCGCCAGCACCAGGAATCCCGCCAGCAACACCAGATGCACCCCGCCTTGAAGCCGCGTAGCGCGCCCCGGCACCACGGTTAGCACGCTGACCACCACCGTGAGCGCGAGCAGCACGATGTGCGTCGGCCCGAGACCGAGCAGCAGCGGGCCCTTGAGCCACACCGAGGCGAGCGCGATGACCGGGATGGTCAGGCCGATGCTGGCGATCGCGGAGCCGTACGCGAGGTTGAGGCTGATCTGCATCCGGTCGCGCCGCGCCGCGCGGACCGCCGCGAGCGTCTCCGGGGCCAGGATCAGCAGGGCGATCACCACGCCGACGAACGACTGCGGCAGCCCGGCCGCGCGCACCCCGGCCTCGATGGCCGGGGATTCGACCTTCGCCAGCCCGACGACGGTGACCAGGGCGACCAGCAGCAGAGCGAGGCTCACCAAGGTCTTCTGGAGGCTCGGCGGTTCCGCGTGCTCTTCCTCGCGGGTCTCGCCGTCGGCGTCGACGGGCAGGAAGAAATCCCGGTGGCGGACGGTCTGCGTCATCACGAAGGTGGCGTACAGAACCAGCGACGCACCGGCCGCGAAAGCCAGCTGCGGACCGGAAAACGCCGGGCCGGGCGTGCTCGCGGTGAACGTCGGAAGCACGAGGCTCAGCGTCGCCAGGGTGCCGACCGTCGCCAACGCCGCACCGCTGCCTTCGGGGTGGAACCGCGTTTCCCCGTACCGCCGCGCGCCCACGAGAAGCGACAGCCCGACGATGCCGTTGGTGGTGATCATCACCGCCGCGAACACCGTGTCGCGCGCCAGGGTGTCGGCCTTTTCACCGCCGGAAGCCATCATCGTGACGATCAGCGCGACTTCGATCACGGTCACCGCGACCGCGAGCACCAGCGAGCCGAACGGTTCGCCGACCCGGTGCGCGACCACCTCGGCGTGGTGCACCGCGGCGAGAACCGTGCCGGCCAGCGCGATCGCCACCAGCGCGACCGGCGCCGGACCCAGCGTGCGACCCCACGTGAGCGCCAGCAGGACCAGGGAAAGCAACGGCAGGAAAGTGGTCCAGGACAACAGATAACCGCGGACGCTCGCCATGCGCACACCCTGGCATACCGGACCCGCCGTCGCCGGGCACGCCGTCCGGGCGGGGGAGTGCCGCGTCCGAAATGGACACTGCCGGTCGTCCGGCGTCCGGCGCACCGTGACCGGGGCGGGCCAATTTCACTCGTTCGGCGTAGCACCTGCAGGATTCCGCAGGTCGGCGGCGGGGTACGCGCGGCGCACAGGGGAGCTCGGCGCGGAAAGGAGCCGAAGATGACCCGCGAGATGAAGAGGGCCGACCGCGCGATGCCGGCCGGCGGCGACGGCGCGGAGTACGCGTTCTGGCGCGAGCACACGCACATCAACCTGAGCCCGGTGGCCGCACCGTCGATCCTGGGGCTCGCCGGGTTCGCGGTGTCGACGTTCATGGTGGCGGCCAACCTGGCCGGCTGGTTCGGCGACAGCACGACGACGCCGCTGCTGCTGGCCCCGTTCGCGTTCGCTTTCGGCGGCGTCGCGCAGTTCCTCGCCGGGATGTGGTCGTACCGGGCCCGCGACGCGCTCGCCACGGTCGTGCACGGGGCGTGGGGCGCGTTCTGGCTCGGCTACGGCGTCTACCAGCTGTTCGTCGGCCTCGGCGGACTGCCTTCGACGGCGGCGAGCCCGGTCGCGGCGGCCGCGATCGGCTTCTGGTTCATCGGGCTCGCGGCGATCACCTGGACCGGCGCGCTCGCCGCGCTGGCGGAAAGCCTCGTGCTCTGCGCGCTGCTCGCGGTCCTCGCCGCCGGGGCGACGCTGCTGGCCATCGGGATGATCGGCGACGTCGGCGTCGTGCGCACGATCGCCGCGTACTTCCTGCTCGCGTCCTCGGTGCTGGCCTGGTACGCGTGCAGCGCGATGGTGCTCGAAGCGGCGCACCACCGGGTAATCCTCCCGATGGGCCTGCGCGCTCCGCGGCCCGCCCGGACCACGACAGTGCCGTTGCACCAGGCGATCCAGTTCGACCACGGCGAACCGGGAATCAAGGCCGGGCAGTAGCCCCGCCGAGGAGGTGACCACGGAATGAAGATGAGCACGGCGCTCACCGCGTTGACTCCGCAGGACCGCAAACTGCGGGAAAGCAGGCTGCCGCTCACCGCGGAATTCCTGGCCGGCGCGTGGCTGGTGTTCGCGGCGTTCGCGTACAGCTACTCGTTCACGCTGTCCGCGACGGCCGGCTTCTGGAACAGTCTGGCGTGCGGGATCGCCGTGGCGGCGGTCGCGCTGGTCCGGTTCGGCCTGCCGGAACGGGCGCGCTGGCTGGGACTGGTCAACGTCGCGATCGGGTTCTGGCTCATCGCCGCGCCCTTCGCGTTCGGCTACCCGGTCGACGGCCACCGCGACGCGATCCGCACGAATTCGCTGATCGTCGGCGTCCTGCTGGCGATTTTCGCGGTGATCTCGGTGACCGTCGCCTATCGCAGGCACAGCGGCGAGTTCCGGGAGTAAGGAGCGTGTACTGGCCGGTGCTGGCGGTGCTCGCGCTCGGCGTGCTCGCCTTGGGCAGCGCGGGATTGCGGGCGCGCAAGACCGCGCCGCCGATCCGGAAGGAGGCGCTCGCCGGCGCCTGGCTGGTCGCCGCGTCGGGCGTGGTGTGGTGGGCGTCCGCGCCCGCCGCCGGGGCGGTGTTCCTGGTGGTCGGCGCGGCGGTCGTGTTCGGCGCGGCGCTGCCGGACGCGCGGCTGCCGTTCCGCCGGGGCGGCTGAGCAGGCCGGGGTTTGCCGCGGGCGGCGGCCGGTTACCCGCCCGGGGTGAGGCCGGGCGGCCGTCGGCTGCCCGGCGATCGTCGGGTGCGCGGGAGGTCGGTCATGACACAGCTGAAGCCCCGGCCAGTGGTGATCGCCGCGGCGCCGCACCGGGGCAAGAAAGGCTCGGTGCTGCTGGGCCTTCTGCGCACCACCGACCACAAGCAGATCGGGCTGCTCTACCTCGGCAGTTCCTTCGCGTTCTTCCTGATCGGTGGCGCGATGGCGCTGCTGATGCGCGGCGAACTGGCCCAGCCCGGCCTGCAATTCCTCTCGCAGGAGCAGTACAACCAGCTGTTCACCATGCACGGCACGATCATGCTGCTGCTGTACGCGACGCCGAATGTGTTCGGCTTCGCCAATTTCGTCCTGCCGCTGCAGATCGGCTCGCCGGACGTCGCGTTTCCCCGGTTGAACGCGTTTTCCTATTGGCTGTACCTTTTCGGCGGGCTGATCGTGCTGAGTTCGTTCCTCACGCCCGCCGGAGCGCCGGATTTCGGCTGGACGGCCTACACGCCCCTGTCGGACGCCGTGCACAGCCCCGGAGTCGGCGGCGACCTGTGGATCATGGGCCTGATCGTGTCCGGCCTCGGCACGATTCTCGGCGCGGTCAACATGACCACGACGATCCTGTGCCTGCGCGCGCCGGGAATGACGCTGTTCCGGATGCCGCTTTTCACCTGGAATATCCTTTTCACCGCGATTCTCGTGCTGCTCGCGTTCCCGATCCTCACCGCCGCGCTGTTCGGCCTGGAGGCCGACCGGCGGCTCGGCGCGCACGTTTTCGATCCGGCCAACGGCGGCGCGATCCTCTGGCAGCACCTGTTCTGGTTCTTCGGCCATCCCGAGGTGTACATCGTCGCCCTGCCGTATTTCGGGATCGTCACCGAGATCATCCCGGTGTTCAGCCGGAAACCGCTGTACGGCTACCGGCTGATGGTGTTCGCGACGGTCGGCATCACCGGCCTGTCCGCGACGGTGTGGGCGCACCACATGTTCGCCACCGGCGCCGTGCTGCTGCCGTTCTTCTCGATCCTCACCTTCCTCATCGCGGTGCCGACCGGGCTCAAGTTCTTCAACTGGATCGGCACGATGTGGAAGGGGACGCTGTCGTTCGAATCACCGATGCTGTGGTCGATCGGATTCCTCGTCACGTTCCTGCTCGGCGGGCTGACCGGGGTGCTGCTGGCCTCGCCCGCGCTGGACTTCCACATCACCGACACCTATTTCGTGGTCGCGCACTTCCACTACGTGCTGTTCGGCACGATCGTGTTCGCCACGTTCGCCGGGATCTACTTCTGGTTCCCGAAGATGACCGGCCGGATGCTCGACGAATCGCTCGCCAAATGGCACTTCTGGACGACGTTCATCGGCTTCCACACGACCTTCCTGGTGCAGCACTGGCTCGGTGCGCAAGGAATGCCGAGGCGGTACGCGGACTATCTCCGCAGCGACGGTTTCACTGTGCTGAACACGATTTCCACCATCGGTGCGTTCATTCTGGGCGCTTCGGTGCTGCCGTTCATCTGGAACGTGGTGAAGAGCTACCGGTACGGCGAACGGGTCAACGTGGACGATCCGTGGGGCTTCGGCGGTTCCCTGGAATGGGCCACGTCGTGCCCGCCGCCGCGGCACAATTTCACCGAGCTGCCGCGCATCCGTTCTGAGCGCCCCGCTTTCGAACTGCATTACCCGGAAGTGGCGAAACGGGCGCGCGAGGAGCAGCACGTCCACTGGCGGCGGAAGGCCAAGGAGAAATCGAACGCCTGATCACGGCTGGAATCCCTTGACCATGGCGCGCAGCCCGGCCGCGAACCACCGGTCGTAGTACTCGGCGGCCGCCGGGTCGGCCGGCTCGTCCGGCGGCGAGCCGACCTGCGCGAGCGCGTGGCCGAGGGTGTAGACGCCGATGGACTGCAACGCGATCAGCGCGGTCTCCTGGGCGATGCCGTCCGCGGCGAACCGGTCGAGCACCCCCGCGAGCAGCGGCGTGACCGCGTCGGCGTCGACCGGATGGGTGGCCAGCAGCGGGACCGCGTTCGGATGGCTGAGCAGCATGGCGCGGTACGCCTCGGCGAACCCGGTCGCCGCCTCCGGCCAGGACTCCCGCGGCTCGAGGCCGGCGAGCGCGGTGGTGACCAGCCGGTTCACGACCGCGGCGAGCACGGCGTCGCGGTGCGGGACGTGGCGGTACAACGACATCGCCGCGACGCCGAGACGGGAGCCGAGCGCGCGCATGGTCAGGGCGTCGAGGCCTTCGTCGTCGATGAGGCCGATCGCCGCGGTGACGATCTGGTCGGCGCTGACCTGCGGCGGGCGGCCCGGTCGGCGGCGCGGCGTGTCGTTCATGCGGTCAGCGTGGCAGCCAGCGTCGTGCCGAACATGACCAGGGTGAGCAGGCCGACGACCAGGTGCTGGACGTCCGGGACCACGTCGTGCCCGGCGGTCGGCAGGATCTTCCGGGTGCGCGCGTAGTCGCGGGCGTAGACCTCCCGCTGGGCGGCCGTGCTGATCCCGAAGTACGGCAGCCACCAGCTGGCCACGTGCCCGGCGAGGATCAGCGCGCACAACGCCAGCGCCGCGATCGAGGACCACGGCCGGTGCAGCGCCACGCCCGCGGCGATGAGCAGCGGGAACGGGTAGTTGATCGCGGCGGCGAGCAGCCGCGGGCGGAGGTTGCCCGGCGCGAGGTCGTTGAGCGGGTACATCGGCACCCATTCGGTCAGGACGAGCCAGGCCAGCCAGAGCAGGGGGACGGCGACGGCGATCGGGGTCACGGCGGGCTCCTCTTCCGGTGCGTACGTCGTAAGCTTACAAGGTACGCAAATGAGCGCGCAAGGAAGCGCCGAGCGAGCGCTTCGCGGAAGTCAGCCCTGCTGCCGGCGGAATTCGTCCAGCACCCGGCGCTCCCGCTTCGTCGGGCGGCCCGCGCCGCGCTCGCGGCGGGCGACCGGGATCGCCGCTTCCGGCGGCGGCTTCGGGGTGCGGTCGATGAGGCAGGTGGCCGCGACGGCGGCGCCCACGCGTTTCTGGATCACCTGCACGACCTCGACCACGCGGGTCGTCGTCCCGATCCGGGCGCGGACCTCGTCTCCGGGAACCACTGTCGTCGCGGGTTTCGCCGGGCGGTCGTTCACGCGCACGTGCCCGCCCCGGCAGGCGGCCGCGGCGTCGGCGCGCGTCTTGGTCAGCCGGACCGCCCAGAGCCAGCGGTCGATCCGCGTCGATTCCATGCGTCCATCATGGCGCGTCCCAGTGCCAGCGGAGGCCGAGGATCCCCGGAGTGACCGAGGCGGAGACGACGTGCGCGGGCAGGCCGTCGGTGATCGGCAGTTCGGCGACGGCCGTCTCCGGTCCGGCGGGGGAGTCGAGCCGGTAGGCGTGGCAGGCGCGCGGCGCGAAGCCGGGTGCGAAGTGCAGTTCCAGCAGGTGTTCGTGCACGGCGTTGCGGAACCGGCGCTCGTACGACCGGTCCGGGCGGTCGTCGGTGAATTCGAACTCGTACTCGGCGATCGCGGTTTCGCCGCGGTCCAGGCCCCGGCCGAGGACGAGTTCGGCCACCGTGAACCCCTCCTCGGCGAGGGATTCCGTGCGCCCGGGCGAGCAGTAGCGGGTGCGCACCAGCCGCGGCGGGCAGCCGGGACCGACGCCGTGCGCGGTGACCAGCCGGATGTGCGTGTCGTCCTCGGTCGCCCGCAGGACCTCGCGCACTTCCAGCCGGTGCAGCCGCCGGTCCGGGCCGACGTGCACGGCTTCGTGCAGGCTGACCACCACGAGCGACGTCCGGTACGCCGTCTCGAACGAGTTCAGCACCCGCAGCACGGCGTTTCGCTTTCCCCACAGCCGTTCCCAGCGCACCATCGGGACCGGCGGCGGTTCCGGAGCGCGCTCGATCAGCCCGGTCAGCGAGCCCGGCGGCAGGTCGAGCACGCCCTCGAGAATCCGCACCGCGACGCGCGAACGGGCGCGGGCGGGCACGGTGCGGCCGGTCCGCCAGTAGCTGAGCGTCGTGGTGCTGACCGCCGCGCCCGCCGCGGCGAGCCGGTCCCGGAGCCGGTCGAGGCCGAGCCCGCTGCGGTCGATGGCCAGGGTCAGGGCGCGGCTGAACGGCCCGTCCGCCAGCGCGTCGGCGAGCCGGTCCGGCTGGGCGCCGGGACCTGTCGAGAACACCTGCGTCCTCCTCGGGTCGTCCCCACCCATTCGCCTCCGGAACAGCCGGCGGCGCAACCCGTCGAAGGTCGGGTCTTGGCCGGTCAGCGCGGATTTCGGCGAACGGCGGGCGACCCCGCCGGACCGGGAACGGGCCGGCCCCCTGCGCCGACCCGCTCCCGGCGGCCCCCTCGTCCCCCGACGAACGAGGGGACCGCGCCGGTCCGCCGCCCTCCACAGGACGGACCGGTGCCGGCCGCGACTCCCGCGAACGGAACAGCGCCGGACGGCTTTCGTGACGGCGGTCGCCGGCAAAGCCACCCGATCGGGTGAGGATGTGCCGGTTCGTAGGCTGGCCGGGTGAATCGCACGGACCGGCTGTACGCACTGGTCGAGGAGCTCCGGGCGGTCGCGCCGCGCACCCGGACCGCGGCGTGGCTCGCGGCCCGGTTCGAGGTCAGCGTGCGCACGATCGAACGCGACCTCGGCGCGCTGCGCGAGGCAGGCGTCCCGATCTGGACCGAAACGGGCCGGACCGGCGGCTACGGCCTCGACCGCGAGCGGACCCTGCCGCCGCTCACCCTCACGCCGGAGGAGGCCATCGCGATCACCGTCGCGCTGCGTTCGGCCGCGGGGTCGCCCTTCGCGGGCGCGGCGGAGTCGGCGGCGCGGAAGGTGCTGGCGCGGCTGCCGTCGGACGTCCGCGACGCCGAACAGCACCTCGCCGCGCGGCTGCACCGGGTCGGCGAGCCCGAACCGCCTGCCGTCCGCAGCGGACTGATCCTCACCGCGCTCGCCGCGCGCCGCGTCCTCCGGCTGTCGTATGTGGACGCCAAGGGCAAGGAAACCGAACGCGACGTCGAGCCGCTGGGCCTGCTGTGGGGTCCGGCGGGCTGGTACGTGCTCGGCTGGTGCCGCCTGCGCGACGCGGTCCGCGGTTTTCTGCTGGACCGGATCCGCTCCCTCGCGCTCACCGGCGACCACGTCGAACGCCGCGAGGTCGACCTCGACGCCGAACTCGCCCGGATCTCCGCCCGCCCGCTCGGCGAGTGACCTGCGCCACGCGGCGGTGAAACACCGACAGGACGGTGTCGCCGGCGGCCGCGATCGTTCTCGCATGGCAAACGAATTGCACCCCGAAGAAATCCCCGCCCTCTGGTGTCGCATGTGGAACGAGGACGCCTCGCTCGCGCACCGGCTGCTCACCGCCGACGGCCGCCAGTGGTCCGGCGCCAAACCCGGCCTCGACCCGCTGGTCGGCCCGGCGGACGCGGAGGCGTTCATCGCGAAGTACCAGCGCGAGGTCGGCAACAAGTTCGTCCCGCGCACTTTCGTCGTCGACGGCGCCGACCGGCTCGCCTTCACCTGGGACGTCACCCGGCGCGACGGTGTGGTCATCACCGGAGCCGACCTGTGCGTGCTCACCGGCGGAAAGGTCTCGCGGAACTGGACGATCCCCTCGCCGGACGGCCGGTCGGACCTGCCGGACGGGCCGGGCCGAGGAGGCCTGGACCGCGAGGAACTGCGGGTGCTGGCGAAGGACGCGCATCCGTGGCAGGGCGAACTGGTGCTCGACCCGGTGCGGCAGACCGTCGCCGGGACCTGGTCGGACGGGGAGCGCGGCGGGATCGCGGTCATGGTCGCGGTCGACGGCCGGGTGGACCGGGAATGGGTGGTGCCGGGGACCCGTCCGCTTCCGTGATCCCGGGGGCCGGCGCGTGCGATCATGGGGTTCGGCCAGCAGGAAGGACCCCATGACCGCCTCGCCCGTCCACCGGTTCCGCGCCCGCGACGGGCTCGAACTGGCCTACCGCGAACTGGGCGAGGGCACGCCCGTCGTGCTGCTGCACGGGTTCACCTCGTCCGGCGAGGCGTGGCTGCGCAGCGGGCTGGCCGCGCAGCTCGCCGAGCGAGGATTCCGCGTGCTGCTGCCGGATTTCCGCGGCCACGGCGCGAGCCCGCAGCCGGCCGATCCGGCCCGCTACCCGCCGGAGGTGCTCGTCGACGACGGTCTCGCGTTCGTCGAGCAGCTCGGACTGACCGAATACGCCCTCGGCGGGTACTCGCTCGGCGCGCGAGTGGCGCTCCGCATGGTCGCGCGCGGTGCGCGGCCGTCGCGGCTTCTCCTTGGCGGGCAAGGACTTGCCGCGATGCGGCGAGGCAGCGGGGGAGGTCCGCTGCACCGGGTGCTGACGGCGTTGACCGAAGGCCGGACCGTGGCACCGGCCGACGCCCAGACCGCGCACTGGATCGCCCGCCTCGGCGCCGACCCGCGCGCGCTGATACAGGTCCTGCGTTCGGTCGTGCCGATGGAGGACCTCCCCGCGCTCACGATTCCGGCGCTCGTCGTGGTCGGCAGCGAGGACGCGGGGCACGCGGACGCCGAGCCGCTCGCCGAGCTGGTGAACGCGGAGTTCGCCTCGGTGCCCGGCGATCATTACGGGGCGTCGGCCGCGCCGGAGTTCACGGCCGAGGCGGTGCGGTTTTTCACCGGCGGGCGGCGGAACTGACCGGGCTCAGGCTCCGATCCGGCGCTCGAATCCTTCGGGAATGATCAGGTCGTCGCGGCTCAGGTCGTGCACGCTGCGGTGGCCTAGCGCGAGCAGTGTCGAGTCGATGCCGTTGCGCAGCACATCCAGCACGTTCTCCACCCCGGCCTGTCCGCCCGCGGCGAGGCCCCACAGGTACGCGCGCCCGATCAGGACCGCGCGGGCCCCGAGCGCCAGCGCCTTCACGATGTCGCTGCCGCGGCGGATTCCGCCGTCCAGCAACACTTCCACCTCGCTCCCGACCGCCTCCGCGACCGCGGGCAGCGCGCGGATCGTGGCGGGTGTGCCGTCGAGGTTGTTGCCGCCGTGGTTGGACACCGAGATCGCGCTGACCCCGGCGTCCACCGCGCGGCGCGCCTCGTCGACGCGGTACACGCCCTTCAGCAGGAACGGCCCGTCCCACTGCTTCCGCAGCCAGCTCACGTCTTCCCAGCTCGGCGGCGCGGTCTGCATCCACTGGCCGTACGCGCCGAAGAACGACGGCACCGGCGTGCCGGGTTCGGCCATGTTCGGGACGCTGAGGTCGGGCAGTTTCCGGGTGCGGGCGTAGGCGAGCAGCCAGCGCGGACGCGTCATGCCTTCGGGCGCGAACCGGATCAGCTCGCGCAGCGTCAGCTTGTCCGGGATGTGCGGGCTGCCCCAGTCGCGGCTGTGCGAGAAGGACCAGTCGAGCGTGAGGATGATCCCGACCGCGCCGGCGGACCGGGCGCGGTCCAGCCGGCGCAGGATGTCGTCGCGGCCGCCGGTCCAGTACACCTGGAAGTACGTGTTCGGGTTGGCGGCCACCACTTCCTCGATCGGCTTGCTGGCGAACGAGGACAGCCCCATCGACGTCCCGCGCGCGGCGGCGGCGCGGGCGACCGCGACCTCGCCGTCGGGGTGCACCGCCTGCACGCCGGTCGGCGAAATCACCACCGGCAGCGCGACGTCCCGGCCGAGGACGTTCGTGCTCAGGTCGCGTTCGCCGGGCAGCCCGGCGGTGCGCGGGGCGAACCGCAGTTCGTCGTACGCCGCCAGGTTGTCCTGCAGCGTCAGGCCTTTTTCCGAACCGGCGATCAGCGCCGAGTAGACGGACGCGGGCAGGCGCTTCTTGGCCCGCCGCTGTGCTTCGGCGACGGATTCGAACCAGGTGCTCATCGTTTTCCCTTCGGGTCGGCGCGCAGCGGGCGCCAGGCGACGCGCGGCCGCAGCGGGACCGCGGTCCGGTGGTTGAGACAGCCCGCCCACACCCCGGCGCCGTACGCGAGATCGTCGGCGACCGCGCCGGCGGTGTAGCGGAGGGGATCGAGATCGGGGCGTTGCCGCAGCCAAGCGGTGAGCGGCGGTCCGGCGAGCAGCGAGGCGAGCGCGGCCCGGCGGCCCCAGCGTTTCCGCCCGCCCGGCAGCAAGAACGCGGCGAGCAGGGGAGCGGCGAATTGCGTGCTGTACCGGCCGAATCCGAGCCACGTTTGTCCTGCGGCGGTGGCCATCGCTCGGGTGACCCCCTTGGTAGGCACGTCGCTTCGGCGGAGCAGGCGGGTCATGCTGAACACTGCGCCGGCGAACGCCGCGGCGGCCGGGAGCGGACGGCGAGCCAGCAGCGCGGCGACGGTGAGCGTCGGCCAGGGGTGCAGGACGAGCGGGGCCATCGCGGCGGGGCGACGGAGCGCTAGCGGTGCGGCGGAAGTTCCGTAGCTGGCGCGGCGGCGGAGCAATCCGCGCCAGGTGGCCGGTTCGTGGTGCTCGACGTGTGCGGACGGGTCGTAGCGGATCCGGTAGCCCGCGTCGTGGAGTCGCCAGCCGAGGTCGACGTCCTCGCCGACGCGCATTGCCGGATCGAAGACCGCACCGTCGCGCGCGACGGATTCCAGTGCGCTCCGGCGGACCAGGAGGGCGGCAGTGGGCACATAGGACAGTCGGGTGCCGGGCGCGACGCGTGCGGCGGCGGTGCCCAGGTCGAGGCTGCTGGCGGCGCGGGTGTAGCGGCCGGCCCAGGTCTCGGGCGCGAGGGGGCGCACGCGCGGCGCGACGGCGGCGACGAGCGGGTCGGCGAAATGCCCGGCCAGCCGGTCGATCCAGTCCGGCGACGGGACGCAATCGCTGTCCAGGAAAGCGATCAGGTCGGTGGAAACGTGCTCCAGCGCGGTGTTCCGGGCCGCGCCCGGGCCGCCGTTGACGTCGCGGCGGACGAGTTTCGCACCGTGCGCGGAGGCTGCCGCGGCGATGGCGGCGGGGTCGGCGGATCCGTCGTCGACGACCAGCGCGGGGCAGCGGCCGTCGAGTCCGGCGAGGCAGCGGCCGAGCAGTTCGGCGCGGTCGCGTACCGGGATCACGACGGTCGCGTCCACGGTTTTGGCCGGTGGCAACGGATGTGCGAACCCGGCGTCGGTGAGCAGCCGGGCGAGGACGCCTTCCGCCGAGGTCTCCACCGGGTGGTCCGCCAAGCGTTCCCAGGCCGTCCGACCGCCCTTCGTGAGGCGCAGGACGCGGGCGGGGGAGCCGCCGAAGAGGAGGCCTTCGGAGAGCTGTTTGACGCTCGGGTCCAGGGTGAGCCGGAACCCGGCGGGCAGCGGGGCGGTCACAGTGCCAGCCCTCCGTCCACCGGGATCACGGCACCGGTGGTCGCGCTGCTTTCCGGCCCGGCGAGGAAGGCCAGGACGGCGGCGACCTCGGCGGGATTGAGCAGGCGTCGCATAGGTTGCTGCGCGGCAAAGCTTTTTGCTGAGGGGAGGCCGTATAAGCGGGCGCTCTCGGCGAGAATCGGCGTGTCGGTCGAGCCGGGGCTGACCGCGTTCGCGGTGACGCCGGAGTCGGCTAATTCCGTGCCCAGCGCGCGAATCAACCCGGCGACTCCGGCTTTCGCCGCGCAGTACGCGGCGAGCAGGGGCAATCCGCGTGTCGCGGCGGCGGACGCGACGGCGAGAAAACGGCCGGAGCGGGGTTTCGGCCGGCGCAGCAATGCGGGAATCGCGGTGTGGGCGAGGTTGAGGACGCCGCGGAGGTTGACGTCGAGGACCGCGTCTTCCTGCTCCGGCGGCATTTCCCACAGCGGCACGCCGCCCGCGATCACTCCGGCCGCTGCGATGGCTGCGTCCAGGCCGCCCCAGCGTTGTTCCGCTGCTGCTACCGCTGCGGCCAGTTGCGCGCGGTCGCGTACGTCTGCGCGGAATTCTTCTGCGGTGCCACCGGTTTCGCGGATCTTGGCGACCACTGTGGACAGTCCTTCGCCGGTGCCCATCGAATAGGGGAGAGCCGGGTTGTCTTCGGTGACGTCCACGGCGAGGACGGCCCAGCCTTGTTCAGCCAGCTTGGTCGCGGTGGCTGCGCCGATGCCGCGTGCCGCGCCGGTCACGAGGGCGGTTTTCATGGCGTCACCGGGGAAGTCCAGTCGCGCACGTGCGCTCGCAACTGCGCCGCGAGCTCGTCGAGGAGCTTCCGGCCTTCGTCCGCGGTCGCTCCGGTGGGGTCGCCGAGGATTCCGGTGTCGGTCACCGCGCGCACGCCGCCTTTGCGCAGAACCGGAAGCAACTCGCTCAGCGGCCGAGTGTCGCCCGGAACTGCTTTGCCCAGCTGCACTTTGTCCGGGCGAAGAGCCAGCTGCAGAGCGGTTTCCGGCCGTCCGGCGTGCGGATCTCCTTGCCAGCGCGGCTCGAACACCGAAACGTCCCGTGATTCGGCACGCAGGGTCGCGACCGCGCGGGTCACCGAAGCCGCGTTGCCGCCGTGCGCGGACACGAAAAGCAGCCGCCGGAAGGTCTCGCAGGCCGACCGGCCGAGTTCCACGAGCAGGAGTTCCGTGGCCGCCTGCCCGATCGACAGCGTCCCGGCGAATCCCGCGTGTTCGCCGCTCGAGCCGTAGGGCACCGCTGGCGCGACCAGCACGTCCGGGCGCTCCGCGGCGAGGCGGTCGCACAACGCCGTGGCGAGGTCGGTGTCCGTGCTCAGCGGCAGGTGCGGACCGTGCTGCTCGGTCGCCCCGAGAGGCACGGCGAGGATCGCGCCGGACGCCGCGTGTTCGGCGACGTCCGGCGACGACAGGTCGGCCAGGCGCATTTCAGCGGCCCGGGGCGAAGCCCGCGAGCGGGTTCTCGTCGCAGGCCCGTTCCGGCGGACGGCGCATGCCGATGGTCACCGGGACCTTGCGGTGCGAATGGTCCAGCGACGGCTTCGGCACGCTGCCCGCGGCGACCCCGGCCAGCGCGCGTTCGCCGTGGCCGCGCACGCATTCCGGGTCCGGGCCGTCGAGCGGCAGCCCGGTGAAGAACTTCGCCGCCATGCACCCGCCGCGGCAGGCGTCGAAGGCCGAACACGACGTGCAGGCCCCGCCGCTCTGCGGGCTGCGCAGCTCGGCGAACAGCTCGGATTCCCGCCACACCCGGGCGAAACCGCCTTCGCCGCGCGTGTTGCCGGCGAGGAAGGTGTCGTGGATGGCGAACGGGCACGCGTAGACGTCGCCGACCGGGTCGATCAGGCACACCACCCGGCCGGCGCCGCACAGGTTCAGCCCGGGCAGGCCGCCGTCGCCGTACCCGGCGAGGTGGAAGAACGAGTCGCCGGTCAGCACGTTTTCGCCGTGGGCGACCAGCCAGTCGTAGAGCTCCCGTTGCTGGGCGGCGGTGGGGTGCAGCTCGTCCCAGACGTCCGCGCCGCGGCCGGACGGGCGGAGCCGGGTGAGCCGCAGCTGGGCGCCGTAGCGGTCGGCGATGGCTTTGAAGTCGTCGAGCTGTCCCGCATTCTGCCGGGTCACCACGACGGAAATCTTGAAGTTCCCGAACCCGGCGGCGGCGAGGTTCTCCATCGCCCGGATCGCGGTGCGGTAGGAGCCGGGGCCGCGGACGTGGTCGTTGACCTCCTCGGTGGCGCCGTCGAGGGAGATCTGGACGTCGACGTAGTCGCTGCCGGCGAGCCGTTTCGCGACGTCCTCGGTGATCTTGACGCCGTTGGTGGAGAACTTGACGCCGACGTGGTGCTCGGTCGCGTAGTCGACCAGCTCCCAGAAATCGGGCCGGACGGTCGGTTCGCCGCCGCCGATGTTCACGTAGAAGATCCGCATGCGCTCGAACCCGTCGATCAGCGCCTTGCATTCTTCCGTGCTCAGCTCGCGCGGATCGCGGCGGCCGGACGAGGAAAGGCAGTGCACGCACGACAGATTGCAGGCGTAGGTGAGTTCCCAGGTGAGGCAGATCGGCGCGGCGAGCCCGAACTGGAATTCGTCGACAAGCGACATCACACGCTCCTCGGATGGATCATGTCCGACGCCGCGAGGGCGGCGAGGGCGGCGCGGTAGCGGGGAAGTTCCGCCGGCGCGACTCCGGCCTGTGCGCACGCCGCGCGGGCGGAGGGGTGGTCGGGCAGCGCCTGCACCGCGGCGAGCATGGTGCGGCTCTTGAGAAAGGACAGCCGGCGGGTGCCGAAGTGGTACAGCAGCGCGCCGAACCGCTCCGGCCGGATGGAGACCCGGCTGTCCAGTTCCCAAGCACCGTCCAGATCGAACGCCGCGGCGCTGCGATCAGTAGACACCGCACATTCCGTCGATGGAGACCTCTTCGACGAGCAACTCGTCGGCTACGACCTCTTCGGCCTTCGCCTCGGCTGCGGCTGTCGTCTCGCTCATCGTGACTCCCTTGTCTCGGCCGGCGATATTTGACACTTGGTGTCGAATGTGAGGGCGACAATACTGTCACGCAGTGCCAGAAGCAATGCCTCGCCGGCGCGGGACACCCGAACGGGCGTTCTCCGCGGCCGGGAACCGACTGCCCCGCCGGTCCGACTCCTCAGGAAGCGGACCACGCGAAGGGAGCGGAATGGCCATCGGCGTCGACGGAGAGCCACGCACGGAACCGGCACGACCCGCGGGGTGGGCGGCGATTCGCCCGTTGGTGCTGCGGCTGCACTTCTACGCCGGAGTGTTCGTCGGCCCGTTCCTCCTGATCGCTGCGCTGACGGGGATCGCGTACGTGTGGACGCCGCAGTTGGAACAGGCGGTTTACGCGCACGAACTGCACGTCCCGGCCGCTGCGGGTGTCGTGCCGCTCGATCAGCAGGTCCTCGTCGCCCGCGATCAGGTCCCGGACGGCAAGATCATCGGCGTCCGCCCGGCGCCGTCCGCGACCGACACCACCCAGGTGATCTTCGACCGTCCGGGCCTGGCGCCGAGCTATCGGTACACAGTGTTCGTCAACCCGCATGACGGGGAGATCCGCGGCGCGCTGGAGACCTACGGTTCCGGCCAGGCGCTGCCGGTCCGAGGCTGGATCGACACCCTGCACCGCAACCTCCATCTGGGCGATTTCGGCCGGCTGTACAGCGAACTGGCGGCAAGTTGGCTGTGGGTGATCACCCTGGCCGGCTTGGCCTTGTGGCTCGGCCGCCGGCGGCGCCTGCGTGCTGTGCTCCTGCCGTCCGCCGGAAAACCCGGACGCCGACGGCTGCGTTCCTGGCACGGTTCGACCGGCCTGTGGATCGCCGCGGGCTTGCTGTTCCTTTCCGCCACCGGCTTGACCTGGTCGCTGCACGCGGGCGCGAACATCGCCGACCTGCGGTCCTCTTTGGACTGGACGACGCCGTCGATCTCTTCTGGTTCCGCCTCGCCTGGCGACGTCGGCTGGCAGGCCGTCCGCGACGCGACGACCCGGGCCGGATTGTCCGACCCGGTGGAGATCCGCCCGCCTGCCAACGGCGGCTACGTGGTGCAGCAGGTGGGGCGGGGTTGGCCGTCCAAACAGGACTCGATGGCGGTCGATTCCGGAACGGGGAAGATCACCGGAACGCTGAGGTTCGCCGACTACCCGCTGGCCGCGAAACTGAGCCGGTGGGGGATCGACGCGCACATGGGGCTGCTGTTCGGGGTGGCGAACCAGGTGGTGCTGACGGTGCTCGGGGTGCTTTTGGCGTGCGTTGTCGGGTGGGGGTATCGGATGTGGTGGCTGAGGGGTCGTGCTGGCCGGGGCCGTTGGGGCGGTGATGCTGCTGGCTCCGGTGGGTTGCGGTCGGGTGGGGCGCGGTCTGGTGGGTTGTGGTCGGGTGGTGAGTCGGATGGGACGCGTTTCGGCCGGTCGTGGACGGCTGGTGAATCGGGTGGGGCGCGGTCTGGCGAGTTGCGGTCGGGTGGTGAGCCGCGCGGGACGCGTTTCGGTCGGATGCGGTCGAGTGGGGTTCAGTCTGGTCGGTTCTCGTCGGATGGCGCGTCGGACGGGATCCGTTCCGATCGATTGCCCTCGGCTGACGCGCGGCCGAGCGACCCGGGAAGCCCGCCGGACGATCGCGGGGACCGGCCTGCTCCGCACCCGGCTCGCGGAGCGCGCGATGGGGCCACCTTCGGCCGGTTGCCGCTGCGGGGCGCGTGGCGGCGGATTCCCGGGCGAGTGCTGGCTCCGGTGCTGGTCGGAGTGGCGGTCGTGGGATGGTTCCTGCCGGTGTTCGGAGTGTCGCTGCTGGGCTTCCTGGCGGTCGACTGCCTGCTGGGCCTGCGCCAGGAGGCCGCGCGATGATCGCCGAACCGGGGCTGCGATGGATTCTCACGCTGCTGTTCGCGGCGGCTGGAGTGTTTTGCTTGTACCGATGCGCGCGGCGTCCCGGCGCGAACGGCCGAGTGGCGGACGCGCTGCACGCGGCGATGTGCGTCGGAATGGTCACGATGGCGTGGCCGGCGACGATGACTTTCGCGCGGATCCCGCAGGTCGTCCTGTTCGCCGGGGCAGCCGGATGGTTCGCGGTGAGCGCGGCGCTGGGATTCGGGCACGGGCGACTGCCGGGCGCACATCACGCGCTGATGATGGCCGGGATGGCGTGGATGGCGTTCGTGATGCCGTCGGCGATGGCGGGAATGACGATGTCCGCGACCGCGATGGGCGGCGAGCACGCCGGAATGGACATGGGCGACGCCGGGATGACCATGACCGGCCACGCTCCCGCGCACGTGGTGGTAGTCGCGGTGGTCCTGGCGGTGCTCTTTCTGGCGGCGGGAATCGCGTGGCTGGCCCGGGCCATCGACCACGCCCGGACGCTCGCCCGCCCTGGACGACGGGAAGTCGGGCTGGCAATGGAAGGCGTGATGAGCCTGGGGATGGCGGTGATGGCAGTGGCGATGATCTGAGCCGGGATTTGCGGCGCTTGGCCGGGGTATTGCCTTCCAGGGCTGAGGTGGGGTTGGTTCGCCTCGCCTCGCCTCGCCTCGCCTCGCCTCGCCTCGCCTCGCCTCGCGTCCGCCTGGCCTCGCCTCGCGTCCGCCTGGCCTCGCCTCGCCTACGTCGCGTCGCAGCGCGACTGGGCGGGTTGTTGCTGGCCCTTTGCTTGGGCTCACGGGACCAGAGCCGGAGCGGGCTTCGCGGGTCTGGTTCCGGCGGGGGAGCCTGTTATTCGGGCTGGGCGTCCCGAGCTTGGCGGACCCGAGTGCGCGGTTCTGAGCTGGGAACCGGGGTTGCCTGTTGTCGGGCAGCCAGCGAGTTGTGCGGGTTTGGCTTGGATCGCGCGGGGACCCCGTCGTCTGGGCTTGGGCGGGTCGAGATTTGCGTCTTGTTGGCCAGAGCAGGTCAGGCTTTGCGGATTCGCGAAGCCTGCCGATGAAGACGCCGTTCCGAGTACCGCAGCTCTCGGATTCCGGCAGTCGGCGCCGCGGCTTGTTTCCACACTGCGCAGTCGCTCCCTGTGCCATTCACGTCGCGTGGCGGCCCCGCGAGTGTTCCGGCTGGGTGAGCTGCCAGACCGGGATTCGCGGGAGGGGGTGTGTCAGGCGGCGCGGTGCCGTCCGGTCGGGCGTTGGGAATCTCGGCCGCGTTTCGGGTGCGGGCGGACCAGGGCGAGCGCGCCGTGGGCCGACACGGTGGGATATTCCGGCGCGTCTGCGGTGTCGGCCAGGTCGGGGCCGGGCTGGTGCCGGAGCCGGTGTTGCCGGTGGACCGCGTAGAGCAATGCCAGTCCGACGACCAGGAAGACGTGTGACAGCACTCGCGCGACGGTCACCCGGTCGCCGATCAGGTCACTGGTCGTGAGCACCGCGAGGACGATCACGAACCCGGTGATCATCGGCAGCTGACCGGCCGCCGCGCGGGTGCGCAGTGCGGCCCACAGCAGGCCGACGCCGACCGCGAGGTTCCAGGCCGCGCTTTCGTTGACCAGGTGGCCTTCCATAAAGCCGCCGTGCGCGTTGTCCATGCCGAGCAGCTGCGCGAACGCCAGCCCGCACTGGACCAGGCCGACCAGTCCCAGCGCGACCCGCAGGCCCCATTTTTCCCGCGGCGGGGCCGGGGTTTCGGCGAGGATGCGGTCGGTGAGATCGGGCACTTCGGGCGCACTGCGGACCAGCAGGGCGCGGCGCAGCGTCGCGCTCCGTTCGTACCAGTTCCGGCACGACGCGCAGGTCTCGAGGTGCTGGTCGACCTGCGGTTCGGGCAGCGGGCCCGCTTCGCCGTCGAGTCGCGCGGACAGCGCTTCGCGGAAGATTTCACAGCTCACGTCTGTCATAGTCGCTCGGATGCGTGCCGGAGTTCCCGGCGGGTTCGGCGATTTTTCTCCGGGCTGGTCACGGAACTGTCCCGGACGGGCATGGACTACCGTGAGGTCCGTGTCCACCGGCCGCGACCACGACGACGAGCGGATCACCGCGCTGGCCCTCGCCGCCGGCCGCGGCGACCGGGCCGCTTTGGAAGCCTGGGTCCGCGCGACGCAAGCCGACGCGTGGCGGTTCCTGGCCCACCGCACCAGCCCGGCCGAAGCGGACGACCTCACCCAGGAAACGTACCTGCGCGCGTTCGGCTCGCTGCCGCGCTTCGCGGGCCGGTCGTCGTCGAGGACGTGGCTGCTGTCCATCGCCCGCCGGGTGGTCGTGGACCGCATCCGCGCGCGCTCGGTCCGCCCCCGCGAATCCACGACGGCAGACTGGCAGCGCGCCGCAGAAGAACAGTCGGCCCGGACGCGCACCGCAGGCTTCGAAGACCTGATCGAACTGGGCCTCCTGCTCGACACTCTCGACGAGGACCGCCGCGAAGCCCTGGTCCTGACCCAGTTCCTGGGCCTGTCGTACGCGGAGGCAGCCGAGGTGTGCGGCTGCCCGGTCGGCACGGTGCGCTCCCGGGTGTCCCGCGCCCGCGACGACCTGCTGCGCGCCCAGGAGGAGAACGACACCGCGATGTGACGCGCGTTGTTCCGGCTTCGCTGGGGCGCGCGGTTGTTGGCTGGTGAGCGGATCGTGCGGCGGCTGGGTTGAGTGTGCGGTGGCCGGGCTCCGCTGCACGCGGCGGATGGCAGGCCTGAACTCGGTTGGTGCCGCCGGACAATGAGCTGCTGGCCGGTTTTTCGGCGGTCGTCTTGCGGAACGGCGGTGGCGGATTGCCGGGCTGGGTGATTGGCTCGCTTCCAGAGCCAGAGCCAGAGCCAGAGCCAGAGCCAGAGCCAGAGCCAGAGCCAGAGCCAGAGCCAGAGCCAGAGCCAGAGCCAGAGCCACAGCCAGAGCCACAGCTGTCAGCGTGCGCTCGGCGTGGGTTCGGCGCGGGACCGTGGCCGTGATCCACGTCGCGGGAACTCGCTGCGGTTTCCTCCCGACCATTCTGTTGTGCGCACAATTCCGGCCCCGCACCGGCGGGGTTTGCTTGCCGCGGCGGGGGTTGCCGCGGTGGCCGTCGTGGTGGTGGTCGCCGCGGCGGGCGAAGTCTATTCGGCTCTCGGCAATCCGGTTCCCGGTGCGTTGACGTCGTTGGGCACCTCCTTGCTTCGGTTGGTCGCCGACGCGGCCGGGGTGGTTTGCGTTGGCGGGCTGGTGTTCGCGGCGTTTCTGAGCCCGCCGGGCGAGGCGGGGCGGCTTTCTCCGGACGGTTACGCGGCGACCCGCACCGCGGCGGGTGCTGCGGGCGTTTGGGCGCTCGCGGCCGCGGTGCTGGTCCCGTTCGACGCCGCCGACGCCTCCGGGCGGCCGGTTTCCGAGGCGTTGCGTCTCGCGGACCTCGCCGTCCTCGTCGACGCCATGGAGGAACCCAAGGCATGGCTTTGCGTCCTGGCGGTCGCGGCCGTCGTGGCGATCGGCATCTGGCGCACCTTGACTTGGCGCACCACAGTGTTGTGGCTCGGCCTCGCCATCGCCGGGATGCTGCCGAGGGCGATCGCCGGGCACGTCTCCATCGGGGCGTGGCACGACCTCGCCACGAATGCCTTGGTATGGCACGTGATCGCGGCGGCGCTGTGGACCGGTGCGCTGGTTGCGCTGCTGGTCCACCGCGGTTCGGACGCGGCACGAGAGATCGCGCTCCGCCGGTATCGACGGCTGGCTGCCGGTTGTCTCGTCGTGGTCGTCGCATCTGGCGTGGTCGACGGTCTCGCACTGGCCCGTCCGGCCGGATTAGGTACTGGCTATGGCTTGCTCCTCGGGGTGAAGGTCGTGGTCACGGTGGTGTTGACGGTGCTGATCGCCGTCACGCGCCGTCGTTGTGGCAGCGGCACGGCGGCTCTCGGGGCGGAGGTCGTGGTGCTGGCTGGGGCACTGGGCGTCTCGGCCGGGCTGGCACATCTGGTGCCGCCCGCGTTCGTGGACGATCCGGCGACCGTCGGCGAGACCGTGCTCGGCTACGACCTGCCGGACCCTCCGGCGTTCGCGCGTCTCCTTCTCGATTGGCGTCCGGATTTGCTCCGCGGTGTCGTGGCGGTGCTTGCCGTCGCGGCTTATGCGGTCGGGGCGCGGTGCCTCCGCAACCGCGGCGACGGCTGGCCTCGCGGCCGGTTCTGGGCGTGGACGTCCGGCTGGGCGACGGTGCTGATCGCGACGTCGTCCGGCCTGGGCAAGTACTCGTCCGGAACCTTCAGCCTGCACATGGTCATCCACATGACGCTGGCAATGCTCGCCCCGGTGCTGCTCGTCCTCGGCGGACCGGTGACCCTCGCACTGCGCGCCCTGCCGGTGGCGGGCAAGGGACCGGACGGTCCGCGCGAGTGGCTGGTGGCGCTGCTGCACTCGCGGTTCACGCGCCTGGTCTCGCACCCGCTGGTGGCGTCGGCGGTGTTCGTCGGCTCGTACTACGCGCTGTACTTTTCGGGCCTGTTCGGCGAGGCGATGCGCTACCACTGGGCGCACCAGCTGATGAACCTCCATTTCCTCGTGTCCGGCTACGTTTTCTTCTGGCTGGTGATCGGTGTCGACCGCCCGCCGCGTTCGCTGCCGCATCTCGCGCGGCTCGGCATGATGTTCGCGGTGATGCCGTTCCACGCGTTCTTCGGCGTGATCCTGATGAACAAGCAGACGGTGATCGCCGAGACGTTCTACCGCTACCTGTCCCTGCCGTGGATGCCCGACCTCCTTTCCGATCAACGTCTTGGCGGCGGCATCGCCTGGGCCACCGGGGAAATCCCGATGATCGTGGTCGTCGTGGCGCTGCTGGCGCAGTGGGGCCGCCACGACGACCGCGAAGCCGCCCGGCTGGACCGCCGCTTCGACCAAGGCGAGGACGACGATTTCGCCGCCTACAACGCGATGCTCGCCGACCTGGCGGCCAGAAGGCAGTAGCCGCGGCCCGACGCCCGCCGCGGCGGAAGCCAGGTTCGGGCGCACCTGGGTTCCGCTCGACCGGCATCGGGACCGCCGCCTGCCGCACCCGGCTGCCGCACGCCCCGCGTCGCGACCCACCGCGGCGTTCTCCTTACGCTGGGCCGATTCCCGTCGCTAGACCACGGCAGTCACCACCTTGTCCAAGGCTCCGCCTTTGACGTCTTCGACGAGAACTTTCAGCTGTGCCAAGCTCATCTGCACTCGCTGGCCGAAGTCGTCGGTCAGCACGACACGGCGTTCCGGCGGGGCGGCGTCGTCGACGAACAGCTCGGGGCAGCCGCAGTCGCAGTTGCCGCAGAACGTGGCCACCGGCTGAAGATTCCCTGCTGCGGCTGGGGTTTCGGACATTTTCGCTCCTGTCTGATCGGGTCGGGTCGGGCACTGCCACCATCCGGATAGTCGTCGGGGAGGCGCGAAAAGTTCCCAAGTCACCCGAAGGAGTGGCGGCGGAAAAACAGGCGTACTATGGAAGTCAGTCCGCCTTCCGGCGCAGGCACTGCCACCGAATTCGTGCCCGTCCTGGAATCCGGAGAACCATGTCCACGCAGACCGCCGCCCCCGCGGCGACCCCGACCCGTCACCTCGATCTCGCCGTCGGCGGGATGACCTGTGCCGCTTGCGCGGCGCGCGTCGAGCGCTCCCTCGGCAAGCTCGACGGCGTCCGCGCCACGGTGAACTACGCGACCGAACGCGCGACCGTCCACTTCCCGCCCGATCTCGACCCGGCCTCGCTGGTCGCGACGATCGAGAAGGCGGGCTACACCGCGACTGTCCGCGGCGAAACGAGCCCGGAACACCGCGATGCTCGGGTTCGTGACTTGCGCCGCCGGTTGATCGCGGCCGCGGTGCTGGCGGTCCCGCTCGGCAACCTCTCGATCACGCTCGCGCTGGTGCCCTCGTTGCGATTCCCGTTGTGGGAACTGGTGTGCCTGCTGCTCGCGACGCCGGTCGTGTTCTGGTCGGCCGCGCCGTTCCACCGGGCCGCGCTGCGCAATCTGCGGCACCGATCGTCCAGTATGGACACCCTCGTTTCGCTCGGCGTGCTGGCGTCCTATCTGTGGTCGGCGGCTTCGGTGCTGATCGGATCGGGCAGCGAGGCGGGTTACTGGATCGGGTTCGGCGCGACCGCGCCGGGCGCGGATTCGGTGTATCTCGATGTCGCGGCCGGGGTGACGACGTTCTTGCTCGCCGGCCGGTACTTCGAGGCGAGGTCCCGGCGCGGCGCGGCGGACCTGCTCGGCGCGCTGGACGCACTGGCCGCCAAAGACGTGCGGATTTTGCGCGCGGACGGCGAAGCGCTGGTCGGAATCGGCGAGCTGGCGGTCGGCGACCGGTTCGTGGTGCGGCCAGGGGAGAAGATCGCGGCGGACGGAACCGTCGACACCGGTTTGTCCACAGTGGACGTCAGCGCGATCACCGGAGAACCCGTCCCGGCGGAGGTCGGGCCGGGAAACCGGGTGATCGGCGGGAGCGTCAACCTGAACGGCCGGCTGGTGGTGCGCGCGGAGGCCGTCGGCGCGCGGTCGCAGCTGGCGCAGATGAGCGCGCTGGCCGAGCGGGCGCAGGAGCGGAAGGCGGCGGTGCAGCGGCTGGCCGACCGGGTGTGCGCGGTGTTCGTCCCGGTGGTTTCGGCGTTGGCGGTGCTCACCCTGGCGGGGTGGCTGCTCGCCGGGAACCCGGTTCGGGACGCGTTCGGCGCGGCGGTGTCCGTGCTGATCATCGCGTGTCCGTGCGCGTTGGGGCTAGCGACGCCGACCGCGCTGATGGTCGGCGTCGGGCGGGGAGCGCAACTCGGGATTCTCGTGAAGGGGCCGGACGCGCTCGAAGCGAGTCGTACGGTCGACACCGTCGTGCTGGACAAGACCGGCACGGTCACGCAGGGGCGGATGACGCTCGCCGAGACCCGGGCGTTCGGGGCGTTCCCGTCAGCGGAGGTGCTTCGTCTTGCGGCCGCGGTGGAAGTGTCGTCGGAACACCCGATTGCCGTGGCGATTGTCGCGGACGGGCCAGCGGTGCTTCCAGCCGCTGAGTTCCAGGCGTTGCCGGGACTGGGCGCGCGCGGCGTGGTTGAGGGAACGGCCGTGGTGGTCGGGCGGCCGAGGTTGCTGGTGGACGAAGGGGTTTCGGTTGGCCCGGACGTCGAGGCCGCGGTGGCGTCCGCGGAGGCGGACGGGGCGACGGTTGTGCTCGTGTCGGCGGCTGGCGAAGTCGCGGGCATGCTCGTCGTGCGGGACGAGGTGAAGCCTTCGGCACGGGCGGCGGTCGGGCAATTGCATCGGCTGGGGTTGAAAACGGTATTGCTGACCGGCGACAACGAGGTGACGGCCCAGGCGGTCGCCGCGGAGGTCGGGATTCCCGAGGTGCTCGCCGGAGTATTGCCGAGCGAAAAGGCGGCGGCGGTGTCCGCGTTGCAGCGCAAGGGACACCGGGTGGCGATGGTCGGCGACGGAGTGAACGACGCTCCGGCGCTGGCGACCGCTGACCTCGGGCTGGCTGTCGCCGAGGGGACTGATCTCGCCTTGCGCTCGGCAGACATCATCCTGGTCCGCGACGACCTGTCGGTGCTGCCGGACGCGATCCGTCTCGCGCAGCGGACGTTGCGCACGATCCGGGGCAATCTCGTCTGGGCCTTCGGGTACAACGTGGCCGCGCTGCCGCTCGCCGCGTGCGGGCTGCTGAACCCGCTGATCGCGGGGGCCGCGATGTCGCTGTCGTCGGTGCTGGTGGTGGCCAACAGCTTGCGGTTGCGGAACTTCGCGCCCGGGCGCTGAGCCGGAGGTGGGCGGGATCACCCTGGCCGTCGCTCACCCGATTAGGTTAGGTTTGCCTAATCAGTCGGCGACGGAGGGTGAGGTGCGCGGTGACGCGGGACGCGGGAGCCGGGATCGAGGGACGGATCGCGCTGGTCACGGGAGGTGCGCGCGGAATCGGCGCGGCCGTCGTGGAGGCGCTCGCCCGGGCCGGTGCCGTGGTGGCCGCGGTGGACATCGACGAGGAGGGGTTGCGGGAGGTTGCCGCGCGCGACTACGGCGCGGGGCTGGCTCTGGCGGGTGCCGGAGGTGCTTCGGGCGGCGGAGCGGTGGGCGATGCCGCGACGGGTTCGGGTGCGGTGGGTGCGTCGGAGGGTCGTGCGGGTGCGCGGCTTTCGGGGAGTGCTGCGGCAAGGGCTTCCGTGAGCGGCGAGGTCGGGCGGGCTTCGGTCGGCGCGTCGCGGGCTGCGGCGGGTGCCTCGGAGGCCTCGGGTGATGCGTCGCGGGCTTCGGCGGGCGTGTCGGAGGTCGCGGGTGATGCGTCGCGGGCTTCGGCGGGCGCCTCGGAGGCCTCGGGTGATGCGTCGCGGGCTTCGGTCGACGCGGCAGGGGCTGCGGCGGGCGTGTCGCCAACTTTGGCTGATGCTTCAGCGGATGAGGTTGCGAGCGGGGATATCCCGCGACCGTCGGCTGATTCGGCGGCGGGAGCGTTCGCGGGGCGTGGCGCTGCGAGGGCAGCCGACGACGCTGATGCGGTGCGGGATCGTCCGGCGGGCGACGTCCGGTTGCCGGTCGGGCGGGTGGTGCCGTTTGTGGCGGATGTCGGGGATCCGGGGGCGGTCGCGCGGGTGGTGGCGGACGTCGAGCGGGAGCTGGGGCCGATCGGGATCGGGGTGTCGGTCGCGGGGGTGTTGCGGCCCGGATCGGTGGGGGAGACCAGCGACGAGGACTGGGCGGCGACGTTCGCGGTCAACTCGACCGGGGTTTTCACGCTGCTGCGCGAGATCTCCCGGCGGATGCAGCCACGGGGGAGCGGGGTGCTTGTCACCGTCGGGTCGAACGCGGCCGGTGTCCCGCGGACCGGGATGGCCGCTTACGCGGCTTCGAAGGCGGCGGCGACCATGCTCACCCGTTGCCTCGGGCTGGAACTCGCCGGTTCGGGGATCCGGTGCAACATCGTCTCGCCGGGGTCGACCGACACCGCCATGCAGCGTCTACTGTGGACGGACGATTCCGGCGAAGCCCGGGTGATCGCGGGGAATCCCGAGGAGTTCCGCGTCGGGATTCCGCTCGGGCGGATCGCCGATCCGGCGGATATCGCGGACGCGGTGCTGTTCCTCGTGTCCGACCGGGCGCGGCACATCACCATGCAGAACCTCTATGTCGACGGCGGCGCCACGCTTCGCGCGTGACCCGGGTCGACCCGCCGGGCGGCTTTTCCTTTTCGTCCGGGTACGTTAGTGTCCATTAGGTTAGGCTAACCGAACAGTCGAGGTCCGGGCCCTGTGCGGGGAACGGACGGGGCGGCTCGGCCGCCTGCGCGTGTGCGAAAGGGAATTCACCTCGTGTCCTCACCTGCTCCGGCCCGTCCGCGGCCGGTCCACCGGGCGGCGGATCTCCTGGCCGCGTACCTGCCGGGGTCGTTCTACTACTCGTCGGCCCGCGGGGTGCTGCTCGCCGACGGGGTGCACTCGCACGTCCGCGGCACGGCCGGGAACCGGGCCGCGGCGGCGGCCGAGGCGTTGGAAGCCGCGGTGCTGGCGGGGGTCGAGAATCCGGTCGTGGTGGGGGCGATCGGGTTCCGGCCGGATTCCGGGAGCAGCCTGATCGTTCCCGCGGTGGTGCGCCGGGCCGAGGCTCCGGGCGGCAGCGTCACGGTGAACAGCACGGGCGGCCGGGCGGAACTGGCGGCCGGGATTTCTGGCTCCGCTGCGGGCGATCGGGCGGCGGACGGCGAGTGCTCGGCTCGGCGTGATCTTGGGGGCGCGCCGGGCGGCGCGGTGGAATCCAAGGAAAACCCGGGCGGACCTTCGCGCACGGCAGACAGCCCAAACCCGGTGGAGCCCACCGAAAACCACCCCGCCCCCCACAGCGACGCAGCCTCCGGAGACCCCAAAGCCTCGCGCGCCAACCGATCCCCCTGGACCGTCGTCCCGAAGCCGGCTCCCGAGGTTTACGCCGAGAGCGTTCGCCGGGCGGTCGACCTCATCGGGGACGGGGAACTTCGCAAGGTCGTCCTCGCCAGGGCGCTGGATCTCGTTGGCGAGCAAGGCGTTTCGGTGCGGAAACTGCTCCGCGACCTCGTCCAGGCGGATCCCGCGGCGCATGCCTTCGCCGTCGACGTCAGTGCGCCCGGGGATCCGGCTCCGCGGACGCTTGTCGGGGCCAGTCCGGAGTTGCTGGTGTCTCGCAAGGGGAACGTCGTGACCGCGAATCCGCTCGCCGGGTCGCGGCGGCGGACCGGGGATCCGGCGCGGGACGCTCGGGCGGTCGCCGAGTTGCGGGTGTCCGAAAAGGATCTCGACGAGCACGCGCTCGTCGCCGCGCAGGTCGCGGAGGTGCTGGGGCGCTACTGCACTGAGCTGGAAGTCCCGGAAGCTCCGGAAGTGATCGGCACGCCGACGATGTGGCACCTCTCGACCCGGATCACCGGGCGGGTCGGGTCGGGCGGGCCGTCGTCGTTGGAGCTGGCCGAGGCGTTGCATCCGACGCCTGCGGTCTGCGGGGTCCCGGTCGGGCTGGCGCGCGACACGATCGCCCGGCTCGAGTCCGAGGACCGGGGGTATTACGCGGGGCTCGTCGGCTGGACCGACCTCGCGGGGGACGGCGAATGGGTCGTCACGATCCGGTGCGCCGAGGTGTCCGGCGCCACCGCGCGGCTGTTCGCGGGGGCGGGCATCGTCGCCGGGTCGGACCCGGCCGCGGAATTGGCGGAGACCAGCGCGAAATTCGGGACGCTGCTGCGTGCGCTGGGTGCGGAGGGAGTCGCGTGAACCTCTGGCCGGAAGAGACCGCGGCCAGGTACCGGGCCAGCGGGTATTGGCGGGGGCAGACGTTCGGGGCCCTGCTGACGTCGCTCGAAGCGGCGTACGCGGACCGGACTGCGGTCGTCGGCGAGGAGCAGCGCTGGACGTTCGGCGAGCTGGACGAGCGCGCGCATCGGCTGGCCGCGGGGTTCGTCGCGAACGGGATCGGGCCGGGCGACCGGGTGGTCGTGCAGTTGCCGAACATTCCGGAGTTCGTGTCGGTCGTCTTCGGGCTGTGGCGGGCCGGCGCGGTGCCGGTGTTCGCGTTGCCCGCGCATCGCGAGAGCGAGTTGCGGCACTTCGCGGAGCAGAGCGACGCGAAAGCGATCCTCACTGTCGGTGAGCACGCTGGGCACGATCACGCGAAGATGGCGCGGGAAATCGCGCAACCGCAACGGAAAGTGTTCGTCGTCGGGGAGCCGGAGTTCGCGGAGCTGGCGGCGACCGCGAAGCGGGAGTTGCCGGAGCCGGATCCGGAGAGCATGGCGTTTCTGCAGCTGTCCGGCGGAAGTACCGGGCTGCCGAAGCTGATTCCGCGCACGCACGACGACTACCTGTACAGCGTGCGGGAGAGCGCGCGGATCTGCGGGCTCCGGAAAGAAAGCGTGTACCTCGCGGCCTTGCCAGTGGCGCATAACTTTCCGCTCAGCTCGCCGGGGCTGCTCGGCGCGTTGCACGCGGGTGCGGCGACGGTGCTGGCGCCGCGGCCGGACGCGGACACCGCGTTTCGGCTGATCGAGGCCGAGGGGGTCACGATCAGCGGCGTCGTGCCGCCGTTGGCGGCGGCCTGGGTGCAGGCGGCGGCGCGGACGGAACGGGATCTGTCCTCTTTGGACGTTCTGCTCGTCGGCGGCGCGAAATGCGGCCGGGAGCTGGCGGAACGCATCGGTCCGGCGCTGGGATGCCAGCTGCAGCAGGTGTTCGGCATGGCCGAGGGCCTCGTCTGCTACACCCGGCTGGACGATCCGGAGGACCTCGTCCTGAGCACGCAGGGGCGGCCGATCTCGCCGGACGACGAGGTGCGCGTCGTGAATCCGGACGATCCGCTGGCGAAGTCGGACGACCTCGTCGCGCCGGGCGAAATCGGGGCGCTGCTCACGCGCGGGCCGTACACGATCCGCGGGTACTACAACGCGGCCGAGCACAACAAGACCGCGTTCACCGAGGACGGGTTCTACCGCACCGGCGATCTGGTGCGGCAGAGGGAATCCGGGCATCTCGAAGTCGTCGGGCGGGCGAAGGAGCAGATCAACCGCGGCGGCGAGAAGGTCGCGGCGGAAGAGGTCGAGAACCACCTGATGGCGCATCCGGGCGTGCTCGACGCGGCCGTCGTCGCGGTGCCCGACGAGTACCTCGGCGAGCGGACCTGCGCGTACGTCGTTCCGGCGGACGGAGCGCAGCCGAGCGCGGCGGAACTGCGCCGGTTCGTGCGCGGGCGCGGGGTGGCCGCGTTCAAGGTGCCGGATCTGGTGGAGGTGGTCGGGGAGTTCCCGGTCACCGGCGTGGGCAAGACCAGCAAACGCGAACTGCGGGCGGCGCTGGCCGCCCTGGCGAAGGAGAGGTGAGGCGTGTCCCTGCCGAAGATCCGGGCGTACCCGCTGCCGACGGCGGCGGACCTGCCCGAGGGACGGGTGCGGTGGCGGCCCGACCCGGCGCGGGCGGCTCTGCTCGTGCACGACGTCCAGCGGTATTTCCTTGCCCCGTACGAAGGTTCGCCGATTCCGGAGATGGTCGCGAACATCGCGGAACTCGCCGAAAAAGCGCGCAGCTACGGCATGCCGGTGTTCTACACCGCGCAGCCGGGCAGGCAGCCCGCCGCCGATCGCGGGCTGCTCACCGAGTTCTGGGGCGACGGCATCGGCGCGGTGATCGACGACGACCCGCGCGCGGCGGACATCGTCGACGAACTGGTGCCGCGGCCGGGCGACACCGTGCTGGACAAATGGCGCTACAGCGCCTTCCAGCGCAGCACTTTCCGCGAGCAGCTCGGCGACCGCGACCAGCTGCTGATCACCGGCGTGTACGCGCACATCGGCTGCCAGGCCACGGCGGTCGAGGCGTTCATGCGCGACGTCCGGCCGTTCCTGATCAGCGACGCGGTCGCGGACTTCGACCGGTCCCGGCACGACCAGGCGTGCGAGTACGTCGCGCAACGCTGCGGCGTCGTCACCACCACCGCCGGCGCGCTCGCCGCGCTGTCGGCGCCGATTCCCGCAGGAGCACCTCGATGAGCACCCCCGGACTGACTGCCGAGCAGGTCAACGCCGACGTCGCCGAGCTGCTCGGCTGCGGCCTCGACGAGCTGACCCCGGACACCGATCTCGCCGACCTCGGCCTCGATTCGATGCGGATCATGAGCCTGGTCGAGAAGTGGCGCGGCGCGGGCGCGACCCAGCTGGAGTTCGCCGACCTCGCCGAGGACCCGCGGCTCGGGCACTGGACGAAGCTGCTCACCGGCGGCGCGCGGTGAGCCGGGACGCGCACCGGCATCGCCACCTCGCCCGGATCGCCGAGGTCCGCGCGGGCCGCCAGGCCGAGAAAGTGCCGTACCCGATCCGGATCCGGCGCGCGGAGGTCGTGCGGACCAGCGCGGTCGGCGCCGGACTGCTGCGCGTCACCCTCGGCGGGCCGGGCACGGCCGGGTTCGAGGCGCATTCGCCGGACGAGCACGTGAAGATCCTCTTCCCGGACGCCGACGGCCAGCTGCGGCTGCCCGAACCGAACGGCGACCTGCTCCGCTGGCCGAAGCCGTCGCCGGTCTCGCGCGAGTACACCGTCCGCCGTTACGACCCGGAGTCCGGCGAGCTGGACCTCGACGTCGCCCTGCACGACGGCGGACTCGGCTCGGACTGGGCGCGTGCGGTGCGGCCGGGCGAGACCGTGCACGTCGCGGGTCCGCCGGGCGGGCTGATCGTGCCGCACAACTACGACCGCTACCTGCTCGCCGGGGACATCACCGCACTGCCCGCACTCGCGCGCTGGCTGGAGGAACTGCCGCGGACCGCCGTGGGCTGGGCGTTCGCCGAGGTCGCCGACGCGAGCGAGGAGATCGACCTCGACGCGCCGGACGGCGTCGAAGTCCATTGGCTGCACCGCGGAGCAGCCGCGCCGGGCAGCGTCGAGCTTCTCGCCGACGCCGTGCGCGAAGTCAAAGTGCCCGAAGGCGAACGGCTTTACGCGTGGGTCGCCGGGGAAGCGGGCGCGATCAAGCCGCTGCGCCGCTGGCTGCGCGACGACCTCGGCCTCGCCCGCGAGGACTACGACGTGACCGGCTACTGGAAACGCGGCGTCGCGGACTTCGACGACGAGCACGACCACTGACCCCTCGTGAGTGTTCATCCCGGTTAGAACCGCGATGAACACTCACGACCCCCACCCGACCGCACTACTTGAGGACCCCCGCATGACCGTCACCAGAAAGACCCGTCTCGCCGCCGCCGCGCTCGCGGTCGCCCTCACCGTCGTCGCCGGCTGCGGTTCCGGCGACGCGCAAAGCGGCGGGAGCGACGCCCCGACCCGCGTGTTCGCCGCCGACAACGGCGAGATCAAGATCCCGGTCAAGCCCCAGCGCGTGATCGCCACCGGCTACGCCGTTCCCGCGCTGCTCGAGGCGAAGGCTCCGCTCGTCGGGATCTCGACGTGGAAGCGCGGACTGCCGATGATGACGGCCGAGGACCGCAAGAAGTACGACGAGCTGCCGAAGGTCGCCGGCGAGCAGGCCGCCGAGACGAACTACGAGGCCATCGCGCAGGCCGATCCGGACCTGATCGTGATCGGCGTGCCGAAGCCGGTGCTCGCGGACATCGACGTCAAGCGGCTGCAGGAAATCGCGCCGGTCGTGGCGATCGGCCCGTCGGTTCCTTCCGCGTGGCGGGACCTTTCGCGCAAGCAGTCCGACGCGGCGGGCGCGCTGGCCGGGTTCGACGCGGCGCGCCAGGAGTACGAGGCCAAGGCGAAGCAGCTCAAGGAGAAGTACCAGGCCGTGCTGCCGCAGCTGAAACTGGCCCACGTCGGCGCGTACGGCGAGGTCGCCAAGGGCAACTTCCAGCGCGAGTTCAACGATTCCTGGGGCACGAACGTCGCGCAGGACATCGGCGCGAGCTACTTCGGCCAGGTGAAGGTCAAGGGCGGCGGTTCGAAGGACGTCAGCGAGTACCCGTCGATCGAGGAGCTGCCGACCGCGTTCGCGCAGGCGGACGCGATCACCTACTCGGTCAAGCCGGACGGCTCGGTGCCGCCCGCGGTGAAGTACGTGCTCGATTCGCCGCTGTGGAAGGAACTTCCGGCGGTGAAGGCGGGCAAGACGTTCGCCTTCCGCTACACCGAAGCGGCCACCTACCGGGCGGCGATGAAGACGCTGGACGCGGTGGACCAGGCGTTCGCGCCGCTGCTGAAGAAGTGACCGCGCGCAGCCGGACCGCGCTGCTGGCCGCCGCCGTCGTCCTGCTGGCGGCGGTGGCCGTGGTCAGCGTGGGCGTCGGCGCGCACGGCATCGCGCCGGCGGAGGTGCTCCGGGCGATTTTCGGGCACGGCGATCCGGCCGATCAGGCGGTGGTGCGCGACGTCCGGGCGCCGCGGGCGTTGCTGGCGGTCGGGGTCGGTGCGGCACTGGCGGTAGCCGGGGTGCTCGTTCAGGTGCTGTCGCGGAACCCGTTGGCTGAACCCGGCGTGCTCGGCGTGACCGCCGGGGCCGGGTTCGCCATCACGATCGGTTCCGCGCTCGGCATCGCGGTTTCCGCTTCGGGAGAGCTGCTGTTCGCGGTGTTCGGCGCGGTGCTGGCGACCCTGCTGGTGTACGCGGTCGGCCGGCGGTCGCCGTTGCGGATGGTGCTGACCGGGACCGCGCTGACGTTCGTGCTCAGCGGCGTTTCGCTCGGGCTCCGGCTGTTGCTGCCGGACACCTTCGACCGGTACCGGTTCTGGGCGGTCGGCTCGCTGGCCGGACGGGAACAGGCTCCGCTGACGGTTCCGCTGATCGTGATCGCGGCGAGCGTGGTCGCCGCGTTCCTGTTGAGCCGTCAGCTGAACGCGCTCGCGCTGGGGGACACCGTCGCGCACACTCTCGGCGCGCGCGTGGCCCGAATTCGTGCGGTGACGCTGTTGCTGATCACTTTGCTGGCCGGGGCGGCGACCGCGGTGGCCGGGCCGATTCTGTTCGTCGGATTGATCGTGCCGCATCTCGCGCGGCGCGCGGCGGGTGCTTCAGTGCCGTGGCTGACCGCGTTCGCGGTGGTGCTCGGCCCGATTCTGCTGCTGGTGTCGGACATCGGCTCGCGCGTGCTGCTGCCGACCGGCGAGGTGCCGGTCGCGATCGTGACGGCGTTCGTCGGCGGCCCGGTGCTGATCTGGGCGGTCCGCAAGTACGGGACGGCCGCGCTATGACCGCGTTTGTGTTCCGCCGCGGGCGGATTTCGCTGCGGGTCGAGCGCCGCACGGTCGTGCTCGTCGCCGTGCTCGGCGTCGTGCTCGCCGGACTTGCCTTGCTGGGGCTGTGTTACGGCGCGGCCTGGGCGAGTCCGGCGCGGGTGTTCGCCGCGCTCGGCGGATCGGGCGGCGGACCGGGCGTGGTGATCCGCGAATGGCGGCTGCCGCGGGTGGCGGCCGGGCTCGTGTTCGGCGCCGCGCTCGGGCTGGCCGGGGCGATCTTCCAGAACGTCACGCGGAATCCGCTCGGCAGCCCGGACGTGATCGGTCTCGATTCCGGCGCCTACACCGGTGCGCTGATCGCCATGACGGTGCTGTCCGGCTCGCCGGCGCAGCTGACGTTCGCGTCGGTGGTGGGCGGGCTCGTCACCGCGGCCGCGGTCTATCTGCTGTCGATGGGCGGAAGCCGGTCCGGATTGCGGCTGATCGTCATCGGGATCGCGATCAACGCGATGCTGACCGCGTTGAACTCGTGGATCGTGCTGCGCGCCGACCTGGAAGTGGCGATCGCCGCGGTCGGCTGGAGTGCCGGTTCGCTCAACGGGATCGGCTGGAGCGACGTCGCGGTGCCGTTCGGGGTGCTCGCCGTGCTGTTCGCGGTGCTGCTGACCCGGGCGCCCGCGCTGCACCAGGCGGCGCTCGGCACGGAACTCGCGGTGACGACCGGGGTCCGGCACGAATCGCTGCGGCTGCAGCTGGTCGTGCTCGGCGTCGGCTGCACGGCGACGGTCACCGCGGTGGCCGGGCCGATCGCGTTCGTCGCGCTCGCCGCCCCGCAGATCGGCCGCCGGCTCGCCCGCGCGCCCGGCATTCCGCTGCTGCCCGCCGCGCTGGTCGGCGCGCTGCTGCTGGCCGGGGCCGATCTCGTCGCGCAAATGCTGCTCGCCCCGGTGTCGCTGCCGGTCGGCGTGGTCAGCACGGCGATCGGCGGCTGCTACCTGATCTGGCTGCTCACCAAGGAGGTGCGGCGGAAGTGACCGCCCGCTTGACCGCGCGGGACCTCACCCTGCGCTACGGCGACCGCGTCGTCTCGACGCAGTTGCGGCTCGACGTGCCGGACCGCGCGTTCACCGCGGTGGTCGGCCCGAACGCGTGCGGCAAATCGACATTGCTGCGCGCGTTCGTCCGGCTGCTGCGTCCGTCCGACGGCGGCGTGACCTTCGACGGCCGCGAAGTCGGGGCGTATCCGGCGAAGGCGCTGGCGCGGGAACTCGGCTTCCTGCCGCAGGATCCGTCCGCGCCGGAGGACGTCCGCGTCCGGCAGCTGGTCGCGCGCGGCCGGTTCCCGCACCAGTCGCTGCTGTCGTCGTGGTCGGCCGAGGACGAGACCGCGGTGGTCAGCGCGATGACCGCGGCCGGCGTCGCCGGGCTGGCCGACCGTCCGGTGCAGGAGCTGTCCGGCGGGCAGCGGCAGCGGGTGTGGATCGCGGTCGTGCTCGCGCAGCGCACGCCGTACCTGCTGCTCGACGAACCGACGTCGTTCCTCGACATCGCGCACCAGTACCAGGTGCTGGAGCTGCTGAAACGGCTGCGCGACGAGGGCCGCACGGTGATCGCGGTGCTGCACGACATCAACCAGGCCTGCCGCTACGCCGACCACGTGGTCGCCATGCGCGACGGCCGGGTCGTGGCGCAGGGCGCGCCCGGCGACGTCGTGGACGCCGACCTCATCAAGGAAGTCTTCGACCTGCCGAGCGTCGTGGTGCCCGATCCGGTCACCGGGACGCCGATGGTCGTGCCGTCGCTCTGACCCCAGGAGTCCCCGTTGAGCACCGCACTCGCCACCCTCGAGCTGACCAGCGCCCAGCTGGGCATCTGGAACGCGCAGCGGCTGGAACCGGATTCGCCGTACTACCTGGTCGGCGACGTGATCGAGATTTCCGGCGGCGCACCGGTCGATCTCGCTGCGCTCGCCGAGGCGATCCGGGCGACCGCCGAGGAGGCCGAAAGCCTGCGGCTGCGGGTGCTCGACACCCCGGACGGGCCGCGGCAGGTCGTGTCCGCCGATCCGGTTCCGCTGCCGGAAGTCGCTGACCTGCGAGGGGAAGCGGATCCGCGGGCGGCCGCGCACGCCCGGGTCGCGGCGGAGCGGCGGCGGGCGGCCGAGGCGTGTCGCGGGATGCTGGACCGGGCGTTGTTCTCGCACCTGATCCTCCGGCTTTCCGACACCGAAGTCTGGTTCACCCAGCTCGGCCACCATCTGGTGTTCGACGGCTACACCGCGGCGATGCTCGCCCGGCGCACCGCTGCCCGGTACACCGCCGCGGTGCGGGGCGAAGAGGCGCCGCCGTCGACGTTCGGCCGGTTCGCCGATCTGGTCGAAGCCGACCGCGAGTACCGGATGAGCGAACGGTTCGCGAAGGACCGCGCGTACTGGTGCGACCGGTTCACGCCGATGCCGGAGCTGGCCGAGGACGCCAGCGCGGCCGGGCTGCCGGAAGCGACGTTCACCGCACGTGCCGAACTCGCCGCGGACGAGGTCGCCGCGCTGGGCGAACTGGGGAAACGCGCCGGGACGACCTGGGGTGACGCGCTGATCGCGTGTTACGCGGCGCTCCTGCACCGGGTGCTCGGGACGGCGGACGTCGTGTTCGCGGTGCCGTTGATGTGCCGGGTGGGCGCGGCATTGCGGACTCCGGCGATGGCGGTCAACGTGCTGCCGTTGCGGGTGCGCGTGCAGCCGGGCGACCGGCCGGAGGAGCTGACCGCGCGGGTCGCGCAGGCGTTGCGGGAAATGCGCGCGCACCAGCGGTACCGCGGGGAGAACCTGCCGCAGGATCTGGCGGTGCCCGGCGCGGGCGCGTTGCTGCACGGACGCGGGATCAACCTCAAGGCGTTCGATCTGGAGCTGGCGTTCGGCGAGGCGCGCGGGACGATGCGGAACGTCGCGGGCGGACCGCCGGAGGACATGGGGCTCAGCGTGCTGCCGACGGCCGGCGGCGGGCTGTTGCTGGGTTTCGAGGTCGACGCTCGGTCGCAGGATCAGGCTGGCGTCGACGCGCAGCTCGCCGCGTTGAAGGCGTTGATCTCCGCGTTCACCGGGGCGGACGCGCCGGTGGTCGGCGGGGTGGATCTGGTGCCGGACGTCGAGGCCTTGCTGGCCGAATGGTCGACTCCCGCCGTCGTCTCGCCGGAAGAAGGGCTCCTGGACGGGCTCGGCGGGCAGACCGCGCTGGTGTGCGGGGACGAGCGGCTCACCGGCGATGAGGTCCGGGCGCGGGTGCACCGGCTGGCGCGGGCGTTGCGGGCGCGGGGCGTCGGCGCGGACGACGTGGTGGCGCTGGCGTTGCCCCGGTCGGCCGATTTGGTGGTGGCGCTGCTGGCGGTTCTCGACGCGGGGGCCGCGTTCCTGCCGCTGGACTTGGCGCATCCGGCGGAACGGTTGCGCTCGCTGGTCGCCGAGGTGAACCCGAAGCTCGCGGTGACGGATTCGGCCGCTTTGCCGGGGGTTCCGCAGCTCCGGCTGGACGATCCGGCGGTGCGGAACGAGATCGCCGGGTATCCGGCGGCGGAACTGTCCGATGTGGACCGCCATCCGGAACACCTCGCGTACGTCATCTTCACCTCGGGTTCCACCGGGCAGCCCAAGGGAGTGCTGGTCCGGTCCGGCGGGCTGGAGACGTTGCTGCGGAACCACCGCGCGACCACCGTCGCCGAGACCGCGCAGGGGCGGCGGCTCCGCGTGGCGCACACGTATTCGTTCGCCTTCGACTCGGCGATCGAGCAGCTGCTGTGGATGCTGTGCGGGCACGAATTGCACGTCTACGACACGGAAACCGCGCGTGACGTCGACGCGCTGCACGCCGCCTTCGTGCGCGACCGGATCGACGTCATCGACACCACGCCGTCGATGGCGGCTCCGTTGCTGGACGCGGGATCGCTCGATCCGGCGTTGCTGGTGCTCGGCGGCGAGGCGACTCCTCCGGCGCTGTGGCAGCGGGTCGCTTCGTCCGGGATCCGCGCACGCAACATTTACGGTCCGACTGAGACCACTGTGGACGGTGCCAGCGCGCCGATCACCGGGGACGAACCGGTGATCGGGTTCGCCGTGCCCGGCACACGGGCGTACGTGCTCGACGCGGCGCTGCGGCCGGTGCTGCCGGGCAGTCGCGGGGAGCTGTACCTCGCCGGGCCGCATCTGGCGCGCGGTTACCTCGGCCGTCCGGGCGGGACTGCGGAGCGGTTCGTCGCCGATCCGTTCGGGCCGCCGGGGGAGCGGATGTACCGCACCGGCGACGTCGTGCGCTGGGTTCCCGGCCGTGGGCTGGAGTATCTGGGGCGGCGCGACGGGCAGGTCAAGATTCGCGGCCACCGGGTGGAATTGGGCGAGGTCGAGAGCGCGCTCGGCGCGGTTCCCGGCGTGCGGGCCGCCGCGGCGGCGGTGCGCGGACCGCGGTTGGTCGGGTATGTCGTCGGCTCGGGGCTGGCGCCGGAAGACGTCCGGGCGGCTCTCGCGGAGCGGTTGCCGGAGGCGATGGTCCCGGCGGCGGTCGTGGTGCTGGACGAACTTCCGGTGACCAGCAACGGAAAACTCGACCGGGCCGCGTTACCGGCGCCCGCGGCGGCCGAGGGCGGACGGGAGCCGCGGACCGAGCGGGAACGGGTGCTGTGCGCCGCGATCGCCGAGGTGATCGGCGTGGAGCGGGTCGCGGTCGACGACGATTTCTTCGCCCTCGGCGGCGACAGCATCACCGCGATCAGTGTCAGCAGCCGGTTGCGGGCGCACGGACTGGATCTCCGGCCGCGGGATCTGCTGGCGCGGCGCAGTTTCGCGGCGTTGGCGGCGGCGAGCCGGGAACTGTCCGAACCGGACAGTGCGCCGGACGAGCCAGTCGGCGAGGTTCCGGCACCGCCGATTGTGCGGACGTTGTTCGAGCTGAATCCCGATCCGGCCGCCCTTGTCGGTTATGCACAGTGGACAGTGCTGCGAGTGGACGGTCCGGTGCCGGGGCTTCTCGCCGGGGTCCAGAAGATTCTCGACCACCACGACGTGTTGCGGCTTCGCGTCGAACCCGATGGCACGGTGACGATCCGGCCGCGGGGATCCGTCGAAGCGTCGGTCATCGAGGCGACGGGGGACCCGGCCGAGGTGGCGGAGCGGCTGGCGTCCGAATTGGACCCGCGCGCCGGGGCGATGCTGCGGGTCGCGCGGGTGGGCGACCAGGTGGTGATCGTCGTGCACCATCTGGCGATCGACGGGGTTTCCTGGCGCATCCTGCTGCCTGATCTGCAGACGGCGTGCGAGGGCGGGGTGCTCGAACCCGTGCGCAATTCCTGGCGCCGGCATGCCTTGGCGCTCGCCGAACAGGGCAAGAGTGGTGCGCGGCGCGGCGAACTCGACTACTGGCGGTCGACGCGGAAGAGCAAGCTCGACCCGGCGCGCGACACCGTGGCCACCGCGCATCGTTCGGTCACCGTTGCCAGCGAAGAGGAAAGCACCGCGATCCTCACGGCGCTGCCCGCGGCTTATCGCGCGGGTGTGGACGAGGTGTTGCTCGCCGCGCTCGTGCTGACGCTGCGCGGCGAGGAAGACTCGATCACGGTCACGATGGAGGGCCACGGCCGCGAAGGCCTGGATCTCGCCCGCACGGTCGGCTGGTTCACCGCCGAATATCCAGTCCGCATCGGACTGTCCGGCGTGGACACTCTCGATCGCTTGCTGCGCGCGGTCAAGGAAGCCCGGCGCGCGGTGCCGGACGGCGGGATCGGCTTCGGCGTCCTCCGGTACCTGGACCCGGGTGCCGAGTTCGCCCCGGAGATGCCGGACGTCCTGCTCAACTACCTCGGCCGGTTCACTCCGCTGCCCGGCGGCTGGCAGCTTCCGGACGAGGACCCGTTCGCCGTAATCGAGCCGCCCGCGAAGGCGCTGGAGCAGGTTCTGGCGCTGAACTGCTTCGTCCGCGAGGAAGGCGCGCCGCGGATCGCCGTCGAATGGACCGCCGCCAGCCGGGTGCTGCCGCCGGAAGAAGTCGAACGTTTGCAGGAAGCCTGGGCGGCGGCGCTCGGCGCGCTCACCAAGCACGCGCGGGAGACCACCGGCGGGCTCACCCCGTCGGACCTTCCGCTGGTCACGCTTAGCCAGGACGACATCGACGCCCTCGAACAGCAGGGTCCCATCGCCGACGTCCTGCCCGCTACGCCGCTGCAGGCCGGATTGTCGTTCCACACGCTGACCAGCGGTGGCCCGGACGTCTACACCGTGCAGGCGGTGACCCGGCTGGAGGGAAAGCTCGATCCGGAGCGGATGCGAGCCGCCGCCGAAGAACTGCTGCGCCGGCATCCGGCATTGCGCGTCCACCTGCACACCACAGCGGCGGGCGAGGTCGTGCAGGTCGTGCCTGCTGAGGTGCACCTGGACTGGCGGCACGTCGAACATCCGGAGAGCGCCGACGACGAATGCGCGGCCGAGCTGGCCCGGCCGTTCGACCCGGCGGCGCCGCCGCTGATCCGGTTCCTGCTGCTCACCCTCGGCCCGGCCGAACACCGGCTGGTCCTGACCCTCCATCACGCGCTGCTCGACGGCTGGTCGATGCCGCTCGTCGGCCGCGCGCTGCTGGCCACTTACGCCGAGCTGGACGGCGGGCCGGCCGCTCCGGTCGCGCCGCCATTGGCCGAGTACCACCGGGTGCTGGCCGCCCGCGAGCACGACGCGGCGGTCGAGGCCTGGCAGGCCGCGCTGGCCGGCCTGGAAGAAGGAACGCGGCTCGCCCCGGCGACCGCGGAGTCCTCTTCGGACCGTCCACAACGGATCTGGGTCGGCCTCGGCGCGGAGTTCAGCGAACAGCTGCGCGTCTTCGCGCGGGAACGCGGCGTGACGGCGACGGCGGTGTTCCAGACCGCGTGGGGCGTCCTGCTGGCGCGGCTCACCGGACGCCAGGACGTGGTGTTCGGCTGCCCGGTGTCCGGCCGTCCGTCCGACGTCCCCGGCGTGGAAGCGATGATCGGCCAGCTCGGCACCACCATCCCGGTGCGCGTGGCGTTCGCGCCGTCCGATCCGGCCGCGGCGGTGCTGGCGCGCGTGCAGGACGAGAACGCGCGGCTCACCGACCACCACCACCTCGGCCTGCCGGACATCCAGCGCGCGGCGGGCGTCGGCGAACTGTTCGACACGATGCTGGTGATGGAGAACTTCCCGCTCTCCAGCCGGGAACGCGAACCGCTCGCGCCCGGGCTCGACCTCGCCGGCGTCGACATCACCGACGCGACGCACTATCCGCTGACCGTGATCGTGCTGCCCGGCGACGAGATCTCGATCGGACTCGGCTACCAGCCGCAGGCCTTCGACGAACCGACCGTGCGGGCGTACGGCCGCTGGCTGACGACGCTGCTGCGCGAGATCGTCGCCAACCCGCAGCAACCGGTCGCTCGGCTGCGTTCCCTTGGCGCCGATGAGGAAGCCGCTCTCCTGCGGCAGGGCATCGGGCCTGCACCGCGGCGGGAGGCCGGTACCTGCCTGGAGGAATTCGCCCGCTGGGTGCGGGAAACTCCGGACGCCGAAGCTGTCGTGTGCCGGGATCGCCGCCTGACTTACGCGGAACTGGACCGGAAGGCGAACCAGCTCGCGCACGCCTTGCGCGCGGCCGGGGTGCGGGAGCAGGACCCGGTCGCGGTGCTGCTGGAACGCGACGTCGACCTCGTGGTCGCGCTGTTCGGCGTACTCAAAGCTGGCGCGGTGCACGTGCCGATGGATCCGACGTACCCGGCGGAACGCTTGGCGCATCTGGTGAAAGACAGTGCGCCAGCCGCGGTGGTGTCCACTTCGGACCCCGGCTTCGGCATTCCGGTCATCGACCCGAAGGTCCTGAGCGGACCGTCCACTTGGGACGATGTGGTCCCGGATCCGGACGAGCTGGCGTATGTGATCTACACGTCCGGGACCACCGGAAAGCCCAAGGGCGTCGCGATCGCCCATCGCGGCATTCCGAGCCTGGTCGCGCTGCAGGAGGACATCGTCGGCATCCGGCACGGCGAGCGGTACCTGCACTTCGCGTCCACGAGTTTCGACGTGTCGTACTGGCAGTTCTTCCTGCCGCTGCTGTCCGGCGGCACCTCGGTGATCGCGCCGGAGGAGGTCCGCGGGTCCGGCGACGACCTGCTCGCCTACGCCGCCGAGCACCGGGTCACCGGGCTGAACCTGCTGCCCTCGTTCCTCTCCGCGATGCCGGACGACGCGACCGTGGACCCGGAGGTGTTCTTCGTGGTCGGCGCCGAACGGCTCGACCCGGAGCTGGCGCACCGCTGGGGCGGCAGGCGGGCGCTGTTCAACGCCTACGGCCCGACCGAGGTCACGATCAACTCCGTCACCTGGGTGTACTCCGCCGACGACCCCGGCCCGCTGCCGATCGGCAGGCCGGACCCGCAGGTGCGGGCGTATGTGCTGGACGCCGGGCTGCGGCCGGTCGGGACCGGCGTCACCGGCGAGCTGTACCTCGCCGGGCCGAAGCTCGCGCGCGGGTACGTGAACCGGCCGGGGCAGACCGCGGAGCGGTTCGTGGCCGATCCGTTCGGCGCGCCCGGCGAGCGGATGTACCGCACCGGCGACCTGGTGCGCTGGCGGCCGGACGGGCAGCTGGTGTTCCTCGGCCGCGCCGACCACCAGGTCAAACTGCGCGGGTTCCGGATCGAGCCGGGCGAGATCGAGTCGGCGCTGGCGCGGCATCCGGACGTGCGGGCCGCCGTCGTGCTCGTGCGCGAGGACCGGCCGGGGGACCGGCGGCTCGTCGGGTACGTCGTGCCCGCCGACGGCGCGGACCCCGATCCGGCCGCGCTGCGCGAGCACCTGGCGGCCGAACTGCCCGCGCACATGGTGCCGTCCGCGGTGCTTTCGCTGGAGCGGCTGCCGCTCGGGCCGAGCGGCAAGCTCGACCGGGCCGCGCTGCCCGCGCCCGGTCCGCGCAACGTCGCCGCGGCCCGGCAACCGGCGACGGAAGCGGAAACCGTGCTGCTGGAAGTGGTTCGCGAACTGCTCGGCCCGGACGTCACGATCGACGACGGGTTCCTCGACGCTGGCGGCGACAGCATCGCCTCGCTTCGGCTGGTCGCGCGCGCTCGGCGCGCGGGCCTGCACCTGACCGCGCGGGACGTTTTCGAGGGCGGCACGATCGCCGGGATCGCGGCGCGCTGCGGCGAGCAGACCGTGGCGGTGTCGCCGGATCTCACCCCGGCGGTCGGCGACGCGCCGCTGACGCCGGTCATGCGTGACCTGCTGGAACGCGCTGGCTCGGCGGCCGACGGGTTCTGCCAGTGGGTCGAGGTGTGCGTGCCGTCCGGGGGCGACGTACCGCGATGGCGGGCCGCGCTCGACGCGGTCCTCGAACGGCACGACGTGCTGCGTTCACACCTGGCCGGCGACGTGCTGCGCGTCCCGGAACCGGGCGCGGTGACCGGGGCGGACGTGCTGATGGTCGTTCCGGCCAGCGAGGACGCGGACCTGCGGGCGCTGCTGGACGACGAGATCGCCGCGGTCCGGTCCGCCATGGACCCGCGGAAGGGGCCGATGCTGCGTGCGGTGTGGGTGGACGCCGGGCCCGCGCGCCCGGGGCGGCTCGCGCTCGTCGCGCACCACCTCGTGGTGGACGCGGTGTCGTGGCGGATCCTCCTCGACGACCTTGAGCAGGCCTATCTCGGCCGCCAGCTGCCGGAGCGCGGGCCGTCGTTCCTCGGCTGGGCCCGCGCGCTGGTCGCGGCCAAGCCCGCGCGGCAGGTGGAAAGCGCGCACTGGCAACGGATCGCGGCTTCGGCTCGGCCGGTCGGCGGGGCGGCGCGGCACCACGAGATCGAGGTGTCGGAGGAGATCACCCAGGCGGTGCTGACGACGTTGCCGGGCGCGTACCGGACCGGCCCGGACGCCGTGCTGCTCACCGCGTTCGCGCGCGCTTACCGGGCTTGGCGCGGTTCGGAGCTGCTCGTCGCCTTGGAAAGCCACGGCCGTCCGGACCACGCGCCGGACTTCGCCGGGGCCGTCGACCTGTCCCGCACGGTCGGCTGGTTCACCGCGATGTACCCGGCCCGGATCACGCCGCCTTCCGACGAGACGGCCATCGCCGCGGTCCGCGATCAGCTCCGCGCCGCTGGCGACGGGCTCGGGTTCGGCATCCTCGGCGGTACGTCGACCGGTGCGGACGTCAGCTGGAACTACCTCGGCCGGTTCGAAGCGGCGCCGCAAGCGGAGACGCCGTGGCAGCGGCCGCCGGACGCCGATCCGCTCGGCTCGGCCGGCGCACCGCTCGCGCACGCGCTGATGGTGAACGCGATGGTGCGCGACGACCGGCTGGCGGCTCGGTTCACCTGGCCGTCTTCGGAGTTCAGTGCGGAGGAGATCGCGGCGTTGGGTGCGGCGTTCCAGGCGGAACTCGCTGCGCTGGCGGACGCGGTGCCGGCCGGCGAACTGCTGCCGCTGACGCCGCTGCAGGAGCTGATCCTGCGCGAATCGCGGGCCGCGAGCGAGGATCCGTACCCGGTGCAGGCGGCGTTTTCGCTGGCTGGAGCGCTGGATCTGGCCGCGCTGGAGGCTGCGGCGAACGCGTTGGTGCGGCGGCATCCGAACCTGGGCGCGGTTTTCCCGGCCGGGCACGAGGTACAGGTGCTGCCGGCCGAGCCACAGGTCGGGTTCCGCGTGCGCTCCGGGGACGTCGAACGGTTGCTCGCGGAAGACCTCGCCGAGCCGTTCGACCTCGGCGCGGGACCGTTGCTGCGGGTCACCGTGCTCCGCCACGGCCCGGAGCGGCACGAACTCGTGCTCACCAGCCATCACCTGCTGTCCGACGGCTGGTCGGCGCCGCGGATCCTGGCCGAGTTGTTCGCCGGGTACTCCGGCGAGTCGCTGCCGGAAGCGGTGCCGGTGTCGCGGTACACGCGCTGGCTCGCGGCGCGGGACCACGCGGTGACCGGGCATGCGTGGCGGACGGAACTGGCTGGCCTGCCCCCGCGGAAGCTGCTGAGCGGACCGCCTGCGGCAGCCGAGCCGGAACTGTTCACTGTGGACGCTTCACTGGTCGCTTCGTTGACTCGAGCCGGTGCCGAACACGGGGTCACCGCGGGAACGTTGCTGCAGGGTGCGTGGGCGGCGGTGCTCGCGGCTCGGGCCGGGGTCGCCGATGTCGCCTTCGGGGCAATGGTTTCCGGGCGGACGTCCGAAGTGGACGGTGTCGAGGAGATCCTCGGCTTGCTCGCCAACCCGGTTCCGGTGCGGGTGCGGTTCGCCGGAACCGTGGGGGAGACGCTGGCGCGAACCCAGGCGCGGCACCAGGAACTGCTCGCGCACCAGCACGTCGGTCTCGCCGAACTGGCCGCGCTGACCGGCCAGGACCGGCTGTTCGACAGTCTCGTCGTGTTCGAGAACTATCCGGTGGACCCGGCGAAGATGCGGGAACCGGTCCCGGGGCTGGAGATCACCGGGACCCGGTTCCGCGAACGCACGCACTATCCGATGACGGTCACCGTGGTGCCCGAACTCGCCGGCGGCTGGTCCGGCGTATTCGGTTACCAGTCCGGGATTCTGTCGGCGGCGGAGGCCCGGTCGCTGGTCGCGGACCTGCTGCGGTTCCTGGCCGAGCTTCCCTCGCGGCTGGACGAGGACGCGGGCGAGTGGCTGCGCTGAACCTGTGGCGGACCGCGTTCGTGCTCGTGCTGGGCACGTTCATGGCGACGCTCGACAGCACGATCGTCTCGGTCGGCGTGGAGACACTGGCGGAGCGGTTCGCCGCGTCCGTCGCCGAGGTCCAGTGGGTCACCACGGCGTATCTGCTCGCGGTGGTGGCCGCGGTGCCCGCGTCCGGCTGGCTCGCCGCGCGGTTCGGCGGACGGCGGACCTGGCTGGCCGCGGTGGTCGTGTTCGTGGCGGCGTCGCTGCTGTGCGGGCTGGCGAGTTCGTTGCCGATGCTGGTCGCGTTCCGCGTGCTGCAGGGGCTGGCGGGAGGGTTGCTGCCGCCGACGGGACAGGCGCTGCTGGCGCGGGCGGCCGGGCCGGAGCGGATCGGGCGGCTGATCAGCGTGGTCGGCGTGGTGCCGTTGCTGTCGCCGGTGCTGGGACCGCTGGCGAGCGGGGCGATCCTCAGCGTCGCGGACTGGCCCTGGCTGTTCTACGTCAACCTGCCGGTCGGGGTGATCGCGGTCCTGCTCGGTCTGCGGTATGTCGCCGCGGACCAGCCGGCTGACCCGCGTGAGCCGTTCGATTTCCGGGGCGCCGCATTGCTTTCCCCGGGACTGGCCGCGGTGGTGTTCGGCCTCACCGGGTTCGCTGACGGATATCCGAAGCTGCTTTCCACGGCGGCTGTCGTGGCGGGTTTGCTGATGCTGGCCGCATTTGTCCGGCACGGGTTGCGGGTGCGGGCGCCATTGCTAGACCCGCGATTGTTCGCCCGGCCGCCATTCGGTGCCGCGGCATTGGCGTTGGTCGTGCTGGGGGCTTCGGTGTTCGGCACGATGTTTTTGCTGCCGTTGTATTTGCGGCGCGGGGCCGGATTGGGCGCGTGGGACACCGGATTGTTGTTGGTGCCCCAGGGAATTGGCGCTGCTGCGGGGTCGGTGCTGGTGCATCGCCTGGTGGACAGGATGGCTCCGCGGACGCTGGTGCTGTCCGGAATCGGATTGGTCGCGCTCGGCACCGCGGCGTTCACTCAGCTGGGGCCGGAACTTCCGGAAGTCGTGCTGGTCATTTCCCTGGTGCTGCGGGGATTCGGCGCGGCGATGATCAGCGCGCCGGTGCTCGCGCTCGTTTATCGCAGCCTGGAGAAAACGCAGCTGCCGAAAGCGGCTGGCGCGTTGAATTTGCTGAACACCTTGGGCGGTTCGGTCGGGACCGCGGTGCTCGCGCTGATCTTGCAGAACCGGTTGGCCGTGCGGGGCGTGGACGTCGCGGCGGCCTTCGCGGACACGTTCTGGTGGGTGCTCGGACTGGTCGTGGCGGCGGCTGCCGGGGCGGCGAAGCTGCCGAAGGAAAGGAGCCGGTAGATGCAGGACACGTTGCCCAGCCCGGTGGAGGTGACCGCGGGAGCCGCGCCGGATGTCGCGCGGCACCGCGAAACGGTCTCGGCGGTGCTGGCCCGGCGCGATCCGCGGCTGCTGGTGATCGTGGGGCCGTGCTCGGTGCACGATCCCGCGGCGGCGCTGGAATACGCGGAGCTGCTCGCTGGCATGTCAGCTCGGTACGCCGACGATCTGGTGGTGGTGTTGCGGGCATATCTGGAGAAACCGCGGTCGGTGACCGGATGGACCGGGTTCCTGCCGGACCCGACGCTGGACGGCAAGGGCGATCTCGCCGCCGGGGTCCGGCTGGGGCGGCAGTTCCTGCTCGACGCGGCGGCGACCGGGCTGCCGCTGGCGTACGAGTTCGTGGACCCGGTGCTGGCGCCGTATGTCGCGGACACGGTGAGCTGGGGCGCGATCGGGGCGCGGACGGTGGCCAGCCAGCCGCACCGGCAGCTGGCGTCGTGGCTGCCGATGCCGGTCGGGATGAAGAACTGCGTGTCCGGACGGCTGGGACCGGCGGTGGACGCGATCCGCGCGGCCGGGGCGGCGCACGCGTTCCCCGGCCTCGGCGGGGACGGGCGGATGAAAACCTTGCGCAGCAGCGGAAATCCGGACGCGCATCTCGTTCTGCGTGGTGGTCCAGTCCCGAATTACGACGCGGCGTCGGTCGCGGAGGCGATGAGGGTGCTCGGCGAGGCGGGGCTGCCGCGAAGAGCGGTGGTCGACGCCTCGCACGGGAACAGCGGGAAGGACCACAACCGGCAGCCGGGGGTGATCGCGGACGTGGCGGACCAGGTCCGCGCCGGGGGGGCGGTGGCCGGGGTGATGATCGAATCGTATCTGCGCGACGGGGCGCAGGATCCGGAGCGGGTGCCGGCCGATCGGGCGGTGAGCCGGACGGATCCGTGTCTCGGATGGGAGCGGACGGTTCCGTTGCTGGAGTCGCTGGCGCTGGCCAGCCGGGCGAGGTCGGTGCGGGCGGTCCGGGGGTGGTGAGGGGAACCCTGAGGGGATCAGGGGGCGTGAAGGTGGCCCGCACGGACCGCGGGCCGGGCTAAGGCAGCAGATTGGCCCGGCGGGCGGGGCTGAGGTGGCAGGTTGGTCCGGCGGGCGGGGCTGAGGTGGCAGGTTGGTCCGGCGGGCGGGGCTGAGGTGGCAGGTTGGTCCGGCGGGCGGGGCTGAGGTGGCAGGTTGGTCCGGCGGGCGGGGCTGAGGTGGCAGGTTGGTCCGGCGGGCGGGGCTGAGGTGGCAGGTTGGTCCGGCGGGCGGGGCTGAGGTGGCAGGTTGGTCCGGCGGGCGGGGCTGAGGTGGCAGGTTGGTCCGGCGGGCGGGGCTGAGGTGGCAGGTTGGTCCGGCGGGCGGGGCTGAGGTGGCAGGTTGGTCCGGCGGGCGGGGCTGAGGTGGCAGGTTGGTCCGGCGGGCGGGGCTGAGGTGGCAGGTTGGTCCGGCGGGCGGGGCTGAGGCGGCAGATTGGCCCGGCGGGCCGGACTAAGGCAGCAGATTGGCCCGGCGGGCGGCGTTGACCGCCTGCAGGCGGGTCTTCGCGTCCAGCTTCCGCATCGCGTTGCGCAGGTAGCTTTTCACCGTTTCCGGGCCCAGGCCGAGCGCCTCGGCGATGTCCGCGTTGGTCTGCCCGGCCGCGGCTCCTTCGAGGACGTCCAATTCGCGCGGCGACAAAGACGGACCGCGGACCGGGTCGCCGGTCAGGGACTGGCACACCGCGTCGATCCGGGCGCGCAGCTGCGGGTCTTCGACCGCGGCGGCGATCCGGCGAAGCTCCGCGTGGCTCTCCCGGATCGCTTGCAGATCGGCCGGTTTCCCGGGCGGCGCGGCCTCCGGTTCCGGGGCGAGCAGATCCAGCCGCCGGCGTACTTCGGCGCGCACCGCCAGCTCTTGTTCCAGATCCCGGGCCACCTCGACCATCGCGGTGACCGACCGGTCGCCGAAGCGGACGTGCTCGCGGACCGCGCCGTACAGCACCGCCCGGACGGTTCGCTGCACGATCACCGGCACCGCCATCACCGAACGCACGCCCTCGGTCTGGACGGCCCGGTCGAAGTGGTGGCTGATCGCGTCGCTGGTGTAGTAGTCCGGCAGCACCACTGGTTTCCGCACGCCGATCGCGCGGCCGCCGAGGCCCTTGCCCTCCGCGACGACGAGGCCGAGCAGCGACGTGGTGGTGTTGCCGAGCAGTTCGGTCATCCGCAGCCGCTTGCCGTCCGCGACCTCGCCGCCGAACGCCAGCGGCACCCCGGCCGCGCCGCGGAGCCGGGCCAGGGCGCGGCGCACTTCGGCGGCGGTCTCGGCGGCACTCGTCACGGCAGGCACCCCACTTCGGCGGCACGGAGGCTCCGGCAGGAGGTGCGATTCTACCCAGCCGGTCCGCCGTTGTCGCCGCACCTGGGGCGAAACGCCTGGTCAGGGCGGTTCCGGAAGGCGGTCCGGCGCTCCGGGCCGACTACCCCTCTTCGGGGGTGGCCGACCGGCTGACCCGCGGCGACGATGTGCCGACACCGGCCGACGATGACCGTGGAGCAGCCCCGTGAGCCCTGAACGCACCATGTTCGACCTGTTGCAGACCTATGCCGCGCCGGACGCGGACGCGACTCAGTTGCTGTGCGGACGCCATCCGGCCGACGCCGTCGCGTTCACCCTCGTCGAGGCCGACCTCAGCAGCCGCGACCTCACCTACGGCCAGCTCGAGGCCGCCTCCGCGCGGTTCGCCGCCGCGCTGGCCGCGCACGGCGTGGGTCCCGGCGACCGGGTCGCGACGCTGATGGGCAAGTCCGCCGAACTGGTCACCGCGCTGCTCGCGATCTGGCGGCTCGGCGCGGTCCACGTGCCGCTGTTCACCGCGTTCGCGCCGCCCGCGATCGCCCAGCGGATCGTCGGCAACGGGACGCGCGTGGTCGTGGTCGACGCCGGCCAGCGCGCCAAGCTCGATCCCAGCGACGACCTGCCCGCCGACCCGTCGCGGATCATCGTGACGACCGGCGAAGCGTCCGGCGGCGACCTGTCGTTCGACGCGCTGCTGGACGAACCGCACCCGCTGCCCGACCCGGTCGCGGTCGGCGGCGACGGCACGCTGGTCGAGATCTTCACCTCCGGCACGACCGGCACCCCGAAGGCGGTGCCGGTGCCGCTGCGCGGGCTCGCCGGGATCCACTCCTACCAGGAGTTCGGCCTCGACCAGACCGACGAGGACGTCTTCTGGAACGCCGCCGACCCGGGCTGGGCGTACGGGCTGTACTTCGCGCTGCTCGGCCCGCTCGCGACCGGGCGGCGCAGCATCCTGCTGCACGCCGGGTTCAGCCCCGAGCTGACCTGGCAGGTGCTCGAACGCTTCGGCGTCACCAACTTCACCGCCGGTCCCACGGTGTACCGGGCGCTGCGCAGCTCGGGCCTGCCGGTGCCCTCCGGCCTGCGGCTGCGGCACTGCTCGTCGGCCGGGGAGCCGCTGACGCCGGACGTCGTGACCTGGGCCGAGGAGGTCCTCGGCTGCCCGGTGCGCGACCACTACGGCCAGACCGAAACCGGCATGGTCGTCGGCAACGCCTGGCATCCGCAGCTGATCGCGCCGGTCAAGACCGGGTCGATGGGACGGCCGCTGCCCGGGTTCGCCGTCGAGGTGCTGAAGGCGGGCAGCGACGAGATCGCGGAAATCGGCGAGACCGGCCGCGTCGCGATCGACGTCTCCGCCAGCCCGCTGATGCCGTTTTCCGGCTACCGCGACGCCCCCGAGCGGACCGCGGAACGCTTCAGCCCCGACGGCCGCTGGTACTACACCGGCGACATCGCCGCCCGCGACCGCGACGGGTACCTGACCTTCGGCTCCCGCGACGACGACGTGATCCTGATGGCGGGCTACCGGATCGGCCCGTTCGAGGTGGAAAGCGCGCTGACGCAGCACGAGGCCGTCGCGGAAGCCGCGGTGATCGGCGCGCCGGACGAACTGCGCGGCGAGCTGGTGGTGGCCTACGTGGTGCTGAACCCGGGGGTCGAGGGGTCGGACGAGCTGGTCGAGGAGCTGAAGCAGACGGTCAAGACCCGCCTGGCCGCGCACGTGTATCCGCGGCGGATCCACTTCGTTGCGGAACTGCCGAAGACGCCGAGCGGCAAAATCCAGCGCTTCGCCCTGCGCAGCCGGGAGCTGAGCGCGGCTTCGAGCTGAGTTTTCCCGCGGCCGGTGCCACACTGGCCCGATGCCGCCTGATCTGCACGGCCGGGTCGCCCTCGTCGCGGGGGCGACCCGCGGTGCGGGCCGGGGAATCGCCGCCGCGCTCGGCGAGTCCGGGGCGACCGTGATCTGCACCGGCCGCAGCAGCCGCGAGGTCCTTCGGCGCTCGGATTACGACCGGCCGGAGACCGTCGAAGAGACCGCTGAGCTGGTATCTCAGCTGGGCGGCGTTGGTATTCCGTTTGTCGCCGACCATCTGGACCACGATGACGTCCGCCGGCTGGCCGCTTTCGTCCGCGCGGAATACGGGCGGCTTCACTTGCTGGTCAACGACATTTGGGGTGCGGAACGGCTCAAGGGCGGCCCGGCGGACTGGAACACGCCGGTGTGGGAGCACGACCTCGACGCCGGGTTGCGGATTCTTCGGCTAGGGGTGGAGACGCATCTCGTCACGTCGCATTTCCTGCTGCCGCTGGTGATCCGCGAGCCCGGCGGGTTGGTGGTCGAGGTGACCGACGGGACTGCGGCGCACAATGCCGCGCGCTATCGGATATCGGTGTTTTACGACCTGGCCAAGGCTTCGGTGAACCGGCTGGCTTTCTCGCAGGGGCATGAGCTTGCGGCTTACGGAGGTGCCGCTGTTGCTGTCACACCGGGATGGCTGCGGTCGGAGATGATGCTCGACGCTTACGGGGTGACTGAGGAGAACTGGCGATCGGCTTTGGCTGCTGGGGCTCCGGCCGGGTTCGAGGAGTCGGAGTCGCCGCGGTATGTGGGCCGCGGGGTGGCGGCGATGGCGGCGGATCCCGGGCGGGAGAGGTGGAATCAGCGGTCGGTGAGTTCGGCGGAGCTGGCGAGGGAGTACGGGGTGACCGATGTGGACGGGCGGCAGCCGGACAGCTGGGGTTAGCGGTATTCCGCGTGGGGCAGCCACTTGCCGTCTCCCAGGTGGACCGACGGGACCCGGAGGATCGGTTCCTCGTAGCCGAGGTCCATGCGGAGGATGTTGTCCTCGCCGGGGTGGGTAAGGACTTCCCAGACGACCTCGACCATTCCGCCGGGGTGCTCGTTCCACTCGAACGTGCCGCGGTCCCAGAAGACCACCGGCCACTGGTTGGGGTATTCGGAACTGGTCCGCCAGAAGAACACGCCGCCGCCGGTGTCGTTGGCCCAGGGGAGGAGGCCGCCGGGTTCGGGGAACAGGCGGTAGCCGGTGCCTTCCAGGGCCCAGGGGGAGTCGAAAGACTCGAGCACGCTGTGGATGTCGTCGCGGACGAACGTCTCCAGGTCGACGCGGGCGTCGATGGGGTTGTTGAAGTTCACTGCGCTGCGGAAGAAGCCGGACGGGAAGCGGGACATCAGGGCTTTGCAGTCGTCCGGGCAGCGGATGCCGACGGCTTGTTCGACGTCGGCCCATTCCCGGCCCTGGCGGATGCCTCCGGTCCAGCCGGAAACCTCGGCGAGTTCGTCGATCGAGTGTCTTCGCAGGGGATTCACGACATCCTCACCGGTACTCGGCAGGTGTCAGCCATCGGCCGTCTGCCAGGTGGGTGTTCGCGGCACTCGTCCATGTCACGGCTGCGATAGGCGACCGGCCGCCGGTTGGGGTCCGCTGGGTCGGTGATCCGGCAGAACATGCCGCCCTGTCCGTCGCCGCCCCAGGGCAGGAGGCCGCCTTCGGCGGGGAAGAACCGGTAGTTGGTGCCGTCCAGGTATTCCAGTCCTTCGTACGGGTCGCAGAAAGCGCCCGACGGGAATCGGGAGGACAATTCCTTGCGGTCGTCCGGGAGCACGGTGCCGATGTCCCGTTCGGCGGTGCTCCCGTCCCGGCCCGGCCGGATGCCCCCGGTCCACCGGGTGATTTCGACGATCTCCTCGACCAGGCGGCCCACCTGCGCAGCCTACCGGAATTCGATCATCGGCGGGATTGCGCTGAACGGAGCAATCACAACCGAGGCAACCGCCGTATCGCCGCCGTGTACTCCTTCGTGATTCGCGAGACGATCTCCGCTGCCGGAAGGACTTCCGTGATCAGCCCGGCCGACTGGCCCGCCTCCACCTTTCCCGTAACGACATCGCCGTGCAGTGCCGCGTCCTTCAGCGAGGAAGCCTGAAAAACCTTGCGCCGCAAAGACTCCTCCGCGCCGGAAGTCTCCAGTTCCTCCATTCGCGCGGTGAAGTCGTTCGCCAGCGCCCGGATCACTCCCAGCCCGTGGCCCACCGTCCGCGTGTCGTCGACTCCGGCGGCGAGAACTGCCTCCTGGTACGACGGATGCACGGTCGCCTCGGAACTCGCCAGGAATCGGGTTCCGAATTGGGCTGCACCGGCGCCCAAGGACAGCATCGCGGCCAGACCGGCGCCGTCGGCAACCCCGCCGGAGGCGATCACGGGGAGCGAAGGCACGGCGGAGACCACGGCACGGACCAGAACCTGCGTCGTGACCATCCCGGGCGGCGGATGTCCGCCCGCCTCGGCACCGACTGCCACCAAACCGTCGACACCGGCGGCAGCGGCCTTCAACGCATGCGAGACACCCGCGACAACGTGCAGGCATCGGGTTCCGACGGCGTGGAATCGCTCGAGATACCGGCGTGGGCCGCCTTGGGAGGCGATCAGCACGGGAGGGCGGCGCGCGAGCAGGAGGTCGATCACCTCGTCGGCGCCAGCGCGGTAGAGCGGCAGGTTCACCGCCCACGGACGGTCGGTTCCGGCGGCCATTTCGTCCAGTACCCGCGCGAGGTCGGGCAAGCGCATCGGCCCGGCGGCGACGACACCCAGACCTCCGGCGTTCGACACCGCCAAGGGGAGCGCCGAGGAGGACGAGGCCCACGACATCCCGGCTTGGATGATGGGCAGGTCCACGCCCAGCAAATCGGTGACGGAAGTGCGCAGGCGGGTCATGAGTTCTCCAGCAGAGCCCGGGCATGGCGGGCCAGACGGGTTTTCTGCACCTTGGCGCTGGCGGTCATGCCGATCGACTCGAAGCCGTCCACAATGCGCAGGTATCGCGGGACTTTGAAGCCTGCCAAACGCTCTTTCGCCCACGCAAGCAGGTCTTCTTCCGAAATTCCGGGCGAGGTCAGGACGACAAAGGCGAAGGGTACTTCGATCAAGCGTTCGTCGGGGACTCCGACGACGGCGGCCTGGCGTACCGAAGGATGCCGGTGCAGCACATCCTCGACATCCGCGGGGGCGACATTTTCTCCGCCCACGCGGATGATTTCCTTGGTGCGGCCGGTGAAATGGAACCGGCCCGAATCGTCCAGCAGGCCGACGTCTCCGGTGGACAGCCAGCCGTCGGCGTCGATGGTTTCGGCGGTGCGCACGGGGTCGTCCAGATAGCCTTGCATGACGTTCCATCCCCGGACCAGCACCGAACCGGGTTCGCCGGGGGCGCAGTCGCGGGTGTCGTCCAAGGCGCGGATGCGGATTTCCACTCCTGGTTCGGGGGCCATGGCTCCCGAGGCGCGGATTTCCTCCGGTTCCCACCAGGCGGATTGGGCGACGTTGGGAGAAGCTTCGGAAAGTCCGTACCCGGCAACGCATTCGCGCGCGCCGAGTTCGTCGATGACGCGACGGACGACAGTGGGAGAGGCGGCGACCCAGGCACCGCGCAGGGAAAGGCGGCGGCGCGGGCGGTCGGGGTGGTTGAGCAGGAGCAGGGCGATGGTGTCGTTGCCGGAGAAGTGGGTGCAACGCTCAGCTTCCAGCAGTCGCAACGCTTCCGCTGGTTCGAATTTCGGCATCGTCACCAGGGTGGTGGCGTGTTGCAAAGAGGACAACACCGACAGGGTGCTTCCGGCGACGTGGAAGAAGGGGCGAGCGGAATGGAATCGGTCGCCGGGGCGCAAACCCATGCGGGCACCGGAAAAGAAAGCGTCGGCGCACATGCTGCGGTGGGTCAACAGGACGCCTTTGGGCCGCGAAGTCGTGCCGGAAGTGTATTGCACGAGAAGGAGATCGTCCGGCGTCGCAACGGGTTCGGCGGGAGAACTGGCGGCCAGGAAATCGGTCCAGCTGTCTTGGCCCAGGATGATGACCCGTTCCAGCGACGGAAGGGAAGCGCAGCCGGGTTCGATGCCTGCGTCGGCGAACATTTCGGGGAAGTTCACGTTCAGGACGCGCTCGGCGGCGAACAGAGTGCTGACCCCGGCGTGCGACAAAGTGTAATGCACCTCGTCCGCGGTGAAGCGGGTGTTCACCGGGACGACGAGCGCGCCCAGCGAACCCAGGGCCAGGAAAAGCGTGACCCACTCGGGAGTATTGCCCAGGCAGAGCCCGACTCGCGAACCCCGGACGATCCCGGAAGCGGCCAGGGCCCCGCGTACCCGGGAAACCTGAAGCGCCAGTTCCCGGTAGGTGATCCGGGCGTCGGCGGTGACGACGGCTTCGACGTCGGGGGCCAGGAGCGCGGCCCGGGCGAGGGCGTCCTGGACGGTGAGCGGGCAGGCGGTGCGCAGGTCGGTCATCGGGGCTCTCCAGTGAACCGGGCGACGCCGTCGCGCCAGCTGCCGTCGGCGAGGTTCTGTTCGATGGCGGACATTTCGATCCGGATTCCGCGGTCCAAGTCGGTTTCCGAACCCAGGTCCACCGCGCGTTTGGTCAGGGCGATCGCGCCGGGCGGGGCGGCGGCGATGGCGGCGGCCACCTCGGCTCCGGCGGCGGTGAGGTCGGGGACGACGCGGTTGACCAAGCCGAGCGACGCGGCTTCGGCAGCGGACAACGGCGTGTTGGTGAACAACAGTTCCTTGGCCCGGCGTTTGCCGATGGCTCGCTGAAGCCGTTGCGTCGCGCCGACGGTGCCCCAATGCGGTTCAGGGAAGCGGAAAACGGTGCCCGAGGCGGCGAGGGCGAAGTCGGCGGCGAGGGTGATCTCGCCCCCGGACCCGACGACGGTTCCGTGCACCAACGCGACCACGGGGCAGCGGCACGCCTCGATGGCCGCATAAGCCGCGAAGGACGCGACTCGGCGGCGGCGGACCCAGGCGGCGTCCTTGCCGGTCCGTTCCTTCAGATCGGCCCCGGCGCAGAAAACCGGACCGGCGCCGCTGAGCAGCACAACCCGGGCGTCTGAGATGTCAACGGCGTCGAAGGCTTCCTTCAGCGCGTGGCACATCGCGAGGTCCACGGCATTGCGCGCCGACGGCCGGGCCAGTTCGACGCGGGCGATTCCGTCGGTGACGTCCAGCGTCACGCGTTCGTTCATCAGAGCACTCCCGCGGCCCGCAGGCCCTCGATCTCGTTGTCCGACAGGCCCGCCAGGTCGCGCAGCACCTCGTCCGTGTCCGCTCCGAGCACCGGTGGCGTTCCCAGCGCCGGAGCCTCCCCGGCAGTCTCGCGCAACGGCGTGCGCAGTGCTGGGAACGTGCCTTCGACGGGATGCGTGAACTCTCCGACGACACCCCGCGCGACGGCGTGCGGATCGGCCAGCGCCTCGCGGACAGAACGCACGGCTCCAGCTGGTATCTCAGCTGCCTGCAGTTCTTTCACCAGCTGATCCCGGTCGTGCTGGGCGATCGCCCCGCGCAGCGCCTTCATCACGCGCGCGCGGTGTTCGACGCGGCCCGCGTTGTGCCGCAGCGAAGGGTCAGCGGCCAAAGTGGACAGTCCGAGCACAGCGCACAGCGGCTGCCAATGCTGGTCGCTGCCGCTGATGTGCAGCCATTCGCCGTCCCCGGCCTGGAACGCCGCCGACGGCACCCGGCCCGGGTGTTCGGTCCCGGTGCGGACGGGGTCCTCGCCGAGCGCGAACAGCCGCGCGGCGTTGAGGGCGTGCAGGCTGAGCTGGACGTCCATCATCGCCACGTCGAGATGCCGGCCGCGCCCGTCGGACGAACGCCCGGCCAGCCCGGTCAGCACGGCGATCACCACCCACAGCCCGGACGTCAGGTCCGCCACCGGCACCCCGGTTTTCGCGGGCGGACCGGCGGGATCGCCGGTCATCGCCATCACTCCGGACAAGGCTTGGAACACCGTGTCATAGCCCTTGCGGTGCGCGTCCGGTCCGGTCTGGCCGAAGCCGGTCGCGGACACCAGCACGAGGCCGGGATGGGCCGCGGACAGTTCGGCGTACCCGAGGCCGAGCCGATCGAGCGTGCCGGGCAGGAAGTTCTCCACCACGACGTCGGCGCGCGCGGCCAGTTTCCGGACCACATCCCGGCCGCGCGGGTCCTTCAAGTCCACAGTGACCGATCGCTTGCCACGGTTGAAGGCGAAGAAGTACGCGCTTTCGCCGTGCGGCAACCGCGGTTCGAAGCCGCGGGTTTCGTCGCCGGAGCCGGGGCGTTCGACCTTGATCACGGTCGCGCCGAGTTCGGCGAGGATCTGCGTGGCCAGCGGCGCGGCGAGGACCCGGGAAAGGTCCAGCACCGTGATCCCGGCGAGCGGGCCGGTCATGAGCGGAACCCGCGCATCAAGGCGTTGACGTCCTGGCCGGCGCGCATCGCAGCCTCCGTCGGCAGGTCCGCGACGCGGTAGAAAAGGTCCTTGGCAGCCGCGAGCGCGCGCGGTTCGACCGCGGCCCAGCGCTGCGCGACGGCGAGCGCGGCGGGCACGATCTCGGCAGGCTCGACCACCTGGTTCACCAACCCATAAGACAAGGCTTCGGCCGCGGTGAGCAGCCGCCCGGTGCTGACCAGCTCGAACGCCAGCTTGCGGCCGAGATGCCGGACCAGCCCGGTCATCACCAGCGCCGGCACGATCGAATGCTTCAGCTCGGGATAGCCGAACTTCAGATCCGACCCGGCCACCACCAGGTCCGCCCCGATCGCCAGCCCGGCGCCGCCGCCGACAGCCGCCCCGCGCACCGCGCTGACGACCGGGACCGGCAGTCGCTGCATGCGCGTCTGCAGCCGGGCAGTGAGCGCGGCGCGTTCGAGAACGGCCTCCGGCTGGTCCGGCGTGAGCGACGAGAACTCGTTCAGATCGGCCCCGGCGCAGAACCCGCGACCGGCCCCGGTCAAAACGACGGCGCGGACACTGGGATCCCGCCCGGCTTCGGCCAACGCGATGTCGAGCGCGCGGGTGAGCGCGGTGTCCAATGCGTTGAGTTTGTCCGGCCGGTTCAACGTGAGGACGCGGACGGCGTCGTGATTTTCGGTCAGCAGCACAGGTTTCTCCCCAAGAAAGGTCAGGCGGACGCGAAGCCGGCGCGGGCGACCATGCTGTACAGCGGGCGGCCGAGCGCTTCTTCGCAGGCCGCGGACGCCGCGGCGAGCTGGTCGAGATCGAGGCCGGTTTCGACGCCCATCGCGGCGAACAGGCTGGCCAGGTCCTCTGTGCACACATTGCCGGTCAGCCCGGCCCCGTAGCCGATCTTCGCCGGATGCCCGCCGACGCCGCCCATCGCGGAATCGAAATGCCGGCACCCGGCTTCCAGCGCGGCGACGGCGTTGGCGATCCCGGTCCCGCGCGTGTTGTGCAGATGTGCGACCAGCGGCAGGTCCGGGTTTTCCCGCGACAGCCGGGTGTACAGCGCGCGCACCGAACCGGGAGTCGCGACGCCGGTCGTGTCGCCCAACGTCACCAGGCTCGCGCCGAGGTTCGCGAACCGCGCGACGTCTTCGGCCACCCGGCCCGGGTCGACCTTGCCCTCGAACGGACAGCCGAACGCCACCGAAACCACTCCGACCAGGCGAAACCGACCGCCGGCGAGCTGGACCATCTCGGTCACGCGCTCCCACTGCCCGGCCCGCGTGGTGCGCAGGTTCCGTTCGGTGTGCGCTTCGGTCGCCGACACCAGCAGGCTCAGTTCTTCCGCGCCGTGCCCGGCTTCGAGGTCGGCGAGCGCGCGTTCGACCGCACGCGGATTCGGGCAGGTCGCCTTGAACGCGACGCCGGGGCGGCGGTCGATCCCGGCGAGCACCTCGGAGGCGTCGGAGAACCCGGGCACCCGCGCGGGATGGCTGTAGCTGGTCGCCTCGATCCGGCGGAAACCGGTGCGCGCGAAGGAGTTCAGCAGCGCGATCTTCGTCGCGGTCGGCACGGGCTCCGGCTCGTGCTGCAGCCCGTCGCGGGCGAAGCACTCGCAGAGCGTGACGGCGTCGGACATCCTGGGCCCACCTCCTCGTCGGTGGGTCCAGAAGTACGCGAGGGTGTTGATAAAGTCAACACTACTCGGCGGCCGGGTGAGCCCGCTCACTCTCCTCGACGGCCAGCGCGTGCTCGGCCAGCTTGTCCAGCGCGCGGTCCAGCACCCGCGCCTCCTCGGCGGTGAGCACGGCGAGGAAGTCCGCGTCGCGCTCGTTGGCGGCGGTGATCAGGCCGCGGTACACCCGGGTGCCCTCGGCGGTCAGGGCCAGCTGCGACGTGCGCCCGGACCCGGCCGTGCGGTTCACCAGCCCGCGGTCGGTGAGCCTGCTGACGACGCGGCTCATCTGCGCTTTGTCGAGTCCGGCGCGGCGGGCGAGCCGGTTGAGGGTGAGCGTCGGGTCGGCCGCGATGAGCGCGATCGCGCGCCATTCGCCGAGGCTCACGTCGAAGTCGCGCCGGTAGCGCACCGCGGCGCTGCGCGACATCGCCGACGACGTGCGCGAGAGCCGGTAGGACAGCAGTCCGGAGATGGGGACCAGGTCGTGTCCGTCTGCGCGTTCGGCCATGGCCGGACATCGTAGCCGCTGCCCGCTAGGTGTTGACAAACTCAACACTTGATGCGGAGACTGCCACTCGCCCGATCCGGACGAAGGAGTCTCAGCCGTGGCCGAACCATCCGCTGTCACCGGCGCTCCGGCAGTCGCCGCTGTCGACCGCAAAGCGACCTATCGCACGATCGCCCGGCGCGTCATGCCGCTGCTGGTGCTGTGTTACGTCGTGAGCTACATCGACCGCACCAACATCGGGATCGCGCAGCAAGGCCTGAAACGGGACCTCGGCTTCGGCCCCGCGGTGTACGGGCTCGGTGTCACGCTGTTCTTCGTCGGCTTCATCCTCTTCGAAGTCCCGAGCAACGCTCTGCTCGCCCGGATCGGCGCGCGCAAAACTCTCGCTCGCATCATGGCGACCTGGGGCGTGCTGACCGTGGTGACCCTGTTCGTGCAGAACGAGATCATGTTCTACGCCGCGCGGTTCCTGCTCGGCGTCGCCGAGGCCGGGTTCTTCCCGGGCGCGCTGTACCTGCTGTCGCTGTGGTTCCCGTCGTCGCGGCGGACGCGGATGACGGCGGTGTTCTTCATCGGCATCCCGGTGTCCGGCGCGCTCGGTTCGGTGATGTCGGGCTGGATCATGCACTCGCTCGGCGGCGCCGGCGGGCTCGCCGACTGGCAGTGGCTGTTCCTGATCGAGGGCATTCCGCCGATCCTGCTGGCCGGGCTCGTGCTGCTCTTCGTCACCGACAGCCCGGAGCAGGCGAAGTGGCTGACCCCGGAGCAGAAGGCGGCCGTGCGCGCCGACCTCGACGCGGACCTGCGGGACAAGGGCCCGGCTAAGCGGAAACACAGCGGCCTGCTGCTCGCCCTGCGCGATCCGAAGGTCTGGATTCTCGGGCTCTGCGCGTGCGGCGCGTACACGCTGGCGAACGCCGTCTCGTACTGGACGCCGCGGATCATCGCCAACGCCGGCGTCGGCAACGTCCTGAACCTCGGGTTCTTCTCGGCGATCCCGCCGCTGCTCGGCATCGTGGTGATGCTGCTGGTCGGCCGGCATTCCGACCGCACCCTCGAGCGGCGCTGGCACGCGGCGACGAGCTGGATCGTCGCGGTGTTCGCGATGCTGGCGATCTCGGTGTCCGGCGGCGACGTCGTGGTCGTCGTCCTCCTACTCGCCGTGATGGCGGCCGCGCACTACTCGGGGCTGACGGTGTTCTATTCCATCCCGTCGATCTACCTGACCGACCGGGCCGCGGCCACCGGGATCGCGGTCGTGACGTCGATGGGCTCGTTCGCCGCCGCCGCTTCGCCGTCGTTGCTCGGGTTCATCGAGTCCTCGACCGGGAGCCTGTCGCTGGGGCTGCAGATCAGCGCGGGCATCATCCTGCTCGCCGTCGTGGTGCTGCTGGTCGGCGTCCGGCCGGGCGACCTTCGCGAACGGCGGCGCTGACCCTCCACAGTGTGACTCTCGGCGCGCGGCGGCCCGGTCGGCCTCGGCGGGCCGTGGTCTCTCATCGCTCTCACAGCTTCCCCGGAGTAGACCGGGTGCGCCGGAGGGAGGAGCGGTGAGCGATGGAGCGCGCGAACGGGCATTGGGCCGAGCGGATCGGCGTGGTCGCGCTGGTCGCGGTCCTGCTGGGCGGGGCCGCCTACGGGTGGGCCGAACTGCGCGCGCTGCTGTCCGGCACGTCGGCGTCCACCGCGCTCGACGGGCAGGCCCGGCCGGGCGGGGACACGAACATCCTCGTCATGGGACTCGATTCGCGGCTCGACGAGCGGGGCGAACCGCTGCCCGCCGAGCTGTACGACCAGCTGCACGCGGGGGACCAGCACGCCACCGGATACCACACCGACGTGCTGATGCTGCTGCACGTTCCGGCCGACGGGGGACATCCGACGGTCATTTCGATTCCGCGCGACGACTACACCGACCTCGCGGGGTGTCCGGACGGGGTGTGCCAGGGCCGGATCAAGGAGGCTTACGGGCACGCGTTCGCGGCGGAGTCCCAACGTCTTGCCGCGCAAGGCGTTACCGAGAAGGCGGCTCGCGAACAGCGGGCCCGGGACGCCGGCCGAGCGGCGGAAGTCGCGACGGTGCGCCAGTTCCTCGGCGGAGTCGCGGTGGACCATTTCGTCGAAGTCAGCCTGGTCGCCTTTTTCCAGCTCGCCCAGGTCGTGCAGCCGATCACGGTGTGTTTGGCCGACGCGACGCACGACGGTTTCTCCGGAGCGGATTTCCCGGCCGGGCAGCAGCGGATTTCCGCGGCGCAGGCGCTCGCCTTCGTACGGCAACGAAGCGATCCGCGGCGCGAGTTCACCGACCTGGACCGGGAACGGCGGCAGCAAGCGTTTCTCGTTTCGGTGGCGCATCAGCTGAAAGAAGGACGGGTGTTCGGGGACCCGGTGAAACTCGGGCAGCTGGTTTCGGTCGCGCGGGAGAACGTCGCGGTCGATTCCGGGCTCGATCTCAACGCACTGGCGCGGCAGGCGGAATCGTTCGCCGGCGGGGATCTGACGTTGGCGTCGCTTCCGGTCGAAAGGTTCGAAAAAGACGCGCGCGGCGAAGACGTCGATATTGTCGACCCGGTGAAAATCCGCGCCGCCGCCGCCCGGCTGCTCGGCCGGACGGTCCCGCCGCCGCCCGCCGCGACGGCCGGGCCGGCGGTGGACGTGGTGAACGCGAGCGGCCGGGAGGGCGCTGCCGCCCGGGTGCTGAAGACGCTCCCGTCGCGGGGATACCGCGCCGGGCGCACGTCCAACGCGCGGCACACGCACCGTACCGTGGTCCGGTACGGGCGCGGGGATTCCGCGTCGGCGGCGAAACTCGTGGCCGCGCTCGGCGGCGGGTACGCCGTGTCCTACGACGGCGCGCTGGCCGCGGGGGAGCTGAAGCTGGTGCTCGGTGCCGATTTCCGGGAAACGGCCGACCAGGTGGACCCGGTCCCGGTCGCCCCGGAGTCTCCCGCCGACGAATTGTCCGGAGGCGGGGTGCCCTGCGTGCGGTGAACGGGAGAAGTACAAAGTTCCTGTGAACCCGTTGAGAACGAATTCCTAAATTGCCTCTACCGAGCGACCGCGGCGGCACTGCGTCCGCTAATGTCCGGAATCGCGTGCCGAGCCGCACAGCAGCGGCCGGGGGATTGCCCGATATCTGTTCTTGTTCCGATTTCAGTGCCTGGGAACGGCACTGCTGCTTCAACCCGGCCTCACGCCGCCCATTGTTGAGTGGCACCAGGCCGGTTTCGTGACTCCTGTTCTCCTGGAAAGAGGTTTTCCCGTGACGCTGGACGCGGATCGGGCGCGCGCGGTCGCGCCCGAGAGGCTCGCCGAAGAGGCGACGGCGGTTTACCGCGCGGGCCCGCCGCCCGCCGCGCGCACGCTTTACGACATTTTCGCCGAAACAGTGCGCAAGCACCCGAATGCGCTCGCGCTGGACGACGGAATCGAGCGGGCGACGTATCGCGAGTTCGCCGCGCAGGTCGAAGAACTCGGCGGACGCCTCCGTGCCGCCGGGGTGAAGCCGGGCGACCGGGTCGGCATCCGGATGACGTCCGGCACCGCGGCGCTGTACCGAGGCATTCTCGCCGTTCTTTCCGCCGGTGCGGCCTACGTTCCGGTCGACGCCGACGATCCGGCCGACCGCGCCGAAACCGTGTGGACGGAAGCCCAAGTCAGCCTGGTGCTGAGCGACGCGGGCGTGCCGCAGCCACGCGGACCGCAGTGGCCGCGGGTCCGTCCGCAGCCGCAGGACGACGCGTGGATCATCTTCACGTCCGGCTCTACCGGCAAACCCAAGGGCGTCGCCGTCACGCATCGCGCGGCCGCGGCCTTTGTGGACGCCGAAGCCCGGTTGTTCTGCACCGCGCGGCCGCTCGGCCCGGGCGATCGCGTGCTGGCCGGGCTGAGCGTCGCGTTCGACGCGTCGTGCGAGGAGATGTGGCTGGCGTGGCGGCACGGCGCGTGCCTGGTCCCGGCTCCGCGCTCGCTGGTCCGCGCGGGTGCGGACCTCGGACCGTGGCTGGCCGAGCGCGGCGTCACGGTCGTGTCGACGGTGCCGACGCTCGCCGCGCTGTGGCCGGTGGACGCTCTGGCCGGCGTCCGGCTGCTCATCCTCGGCGGCGAAGCCTGCCCGCCGGAGGTCGTGACGCGCTTCGACGACGGCGAACGGGAGATCTGGAACACTTACGGCCCAACGGAAACCACCGTCGTCGCGTGCGCGCAACGGCTGCGCGCGGGCGAGCCGGTGCGGATCGGGCTGCCGCTCGACGGCTGGGAACTCGCGGTCGTCGACCCGGAGGACCCGGCGGGCATCCCGGTGCCGTGGGGCCGCAGCGGCGAGCTGGTGATCGGCGGCACCGGGCTCGCGCGGTACCTCGACGCGGCGAAGGACGCGCAGAAGTTCGTGCCGCTGCCGGGCCTCGGCTGGAGCCGCGCGTACCGCAGCGGCGACCTGGTGCGCGCGGTGCCGGAAGGGCTGGAGTTCGTCGGCCGCGCGGACGGTCAGGTCAAGATCGGCGGACGGCGCGTCGAGCTGGGCGAGATCGACGCGGCGCTGCGGGCGTTGCCCGGCGTCGCGGCAGCGGCAACGGTGGTGCGCCGGACGGACAGCGGCGCGCAGGTGCTGGTGGGTTACGTCGTGCCGGAGGGCGCTGACCTCGACCGCGCCGCCGCGCGCAGTCGCCTGCGGGACCGGTTGCCCGCGGCTTTGGTGCCGAGGCTCGCGTTGGTGCCGGACCTGCCGGTGCGCGCGTCGGGCAAGCTCGACCGCGACGCGCTGCCGTGGCCGCTGGAGGAACCGGCCGCCGCGCCGGTGGCGCCGTCCGATCCGAAACTGGCCTGGCTGCTGCGGGTGTGGAGCGAACACCTCGGCACCGCGGCCGGGCCGGACGACGACTTCTTCGACCTCGGCGGCTCGAGCGTGACCGCCGCGCGGCTCGTTTCCGTGCTGCGCGAACGGTATCCGAACGCGGCAGTGTCCGAGGTGTACTCCTGCCCGACGCCGCGCGAGCTGTACGAACGCCTCGCCGGAGCGCCGGTCGAAACCGTCGCGGCGGAAGAGCCGCGCGTCGCTCCGGTGCGCGGCAGCGGCTGGTGGCAGGCCGGGGTGCAGCTGGTTTTGCTGGCGCTGTCCGGAATGCGCTGGCTGCTTTCGGTGTCGCTGCTCGGTTCGCTGGTCGCACTCGTGCTGCCGGTGCAGTGGCTGCCGCGGATGTCGTGGTGGATTCTCGTGCCCGCGTGGCTGGCGTTGCTGAGCCCGCCGGGCCGGATGCTGCTCGCCGCGGGCGGCGTGCGAGTGCTGCGCGGAAAGCTCGCGCCGGGGGAGTACCGCCGCGGCGGCATTGTCCACTTGCGACTCTGGACGGCCGAACGGTTCGCCGCCGTCGTCGGCCCGCCCGGGGTCGCCGGCACGCCGCTCGCCGCGCCGTATGCCCGGCTGCTCGGCAACCGGGTCGGCCGCGCCGCCGATCTGCATTCGCCGCCGCCGGTCAGCGGCCTCGCGGACTTCGGCGACGGATGCGCGATCGAGCCCGAGGCGGACCTCGCCGGATGGTGGCTGGACGGTCCGCTGCTGCGGATCGGCCGCGTCCGGGTCGGCGCCGGGGCGCGGGTCGGCGGCCGCAGCACGCTGCTGCCGGGCACGGACCTCGGGGTCGGGTCGGTGCTGCTGCCCGGCTCGACGCTCGACACCCGCGTGCCGGACGGCGCGGTCTGGGGCGGTTCCCCGGCCGGGCCTTCGGGAGAACGCCCTTCCCGGCCGGCCGAGCCGGCACCGCGGGCGAAGCGGTACTCGCTGGCCTTCGCGCTCGGCGGCACGGTGCGGTCGGCGTTCCTGTTGGTGTCCGCGCTTCCGCTGGTCGCGGTCGCGCTGCTGCTGGTCCCGACGGCGGACGATCCGCGCGGTGCCGCATTGGCGCTCCTGCCGTGGACGCCGTTGCTCGTCTTCGCCGGAATCGTCCTGTACGCGGTGACGATCGTCTTGCTCGTACGGCTGGCCAGCCTGGCTATCCGGCCGGGCATCCACCCGGTGCACAGCCGGGCGGGCTGGGCGGCCTGGTTCGTGCACGAACTGCTGGACATCGCCCGGCGGCAGCTGTTCCCGCTCTACGCCGCGCTGGCGACCCCGGTCTGGATGCGGCTGCTGGGCGCCCGGATCGGCCGCGGCGCCGAACTGTCCACTGTGCTCAGCCTGCCGTCGCTGCTGCGGGTGCGAGACGGGGCTTTCCTCGCCGACGACGTCCTCGCCGCACCGTACGAAGTGGACCGCGGCTGGGTCCGGCTGGGCGTCTCGGAGGTCGGAGAACGCGCGTTCGTCGGCAACTCCGCGGTCGTCGGCCCGGACCGGACGCTCGGGGCCGGGGCGCTCGTCGGCGTCCTGTCCGACACTCCGGCGGAGGTGCCCGACGGCACGTCCTGGCTCGGCCGCCCCGCGTTGGAGCTGCGGCGGACTGCCGACGCCGCCGACCCCGCCCGCACGTTCGCGCCGCCGCGCCGGTTGAAGCTGGCGCGGGCATTGGTGGAATCCTGCCGGATCGCGCCGCTGCTCGTCGCGGGACTGCTCGGGCTGGCCGTGACCGCGGTACTGACCGGAGTGGACCTCGCCGACGGCTTCTGGCTCGCCGCCGCTCTCGCGCCGGTGGTGTTCGTGGCGGCCGGTCTCGCCGCCGCGCTGCTCACGACGCTGGCGAAATGGACGCTGGTCGGCCGATTCCGGCCGGGGCGGCATCCGCTGTGGAGCGCGTTCGTGTGGCGGAACGAGCTGTACGACACCTTCGTCGAGACGCTCGCGGTCCCGTGGTTCGCCGGGTCCTTCCTCGGCACGCCGGTGCTGAACTGGTGGCTGCGGACCCTCGGCGCCCGCATCGGCCGCGGCGTCTGGTGCGAAAGCTACTGGCTGCCGGAAACGGACCTCGTCCACCTTGGCGACGGCGCCGTGGTGAACCGCGGCTGCGTGCTGCAAACGCACCTGTTCCACGACCGGGTCATGCGCCTCGACCCGGTCCGCCTCGGTGCCGGCGCGACCCTCGGGCCGCGTGCGTTCCAGCTGCCGGGGAGCGGGATTTCCGAGGGGGCGACGGTGGGTCCAGGCTCGCTGGTGATGGCGGGGGAGACGGTGCCCGCGCGCACCCGGTGGCGGGGGACGCCGGTGCGGCCCTGGGGGTGAGGGGTTGTGAGTGTTTATCCCGGTTAGAACCGGGATAAACACTCACGACCCACCTACGGCAGCCGCGTGTGCGCCGCCCCCCTCGCCAGCGCCCCCTCTACCTCCTCGTCGCTCAGTCCCGCCGCCGCCAGCACTTCCCGGGTGTCCGCCCCCGGCGGCCGCGGCGGCTCGGCGGCCCGGCCCGGCGTCCGGCCGAGCTTCACCGGCACCCCGACGCCGCGATACCCGTCCCGCTCGACGACCATTTCCCGATGCCGCACCTGCGGAGCGTTCATCGCCTCCGCGATGTCGTGCACCGGGGAAGCCGGAACCCCTTTGGCCAGCAGCAGTTCAGCCAAAGTGTCCCGATTGTACTGTCCGATCAGGACGCTCAACTCAGCGCGCAGCGCGCCGACATTGGCGACCCGGTCGGCATTCGAAGCGAATCGAGGGTCGGAAGCCAGCCCGGGCGCGCCAAGCACGTCGACCAGCGCGGCGAACTGCCGGTTGTTCCCCGCCCCGACGAAGAAAGGCCCGTCCGCCGTCGAAAAAGTCTCGTAGGGCGCGATCGACGGATGCGCCGAACCAGTCCGCTGCGGCACCGCGCCGTCGGCGAGCCACGCCGCGGAATGCGGATGCAGCAGGCTGATCACGGTGTCCAGCAAGGAGCAATCCACCAGCTGCCCGAGCCCGGACCGCTCCCGTTCGTGCAGCGCCAGCAGGATCCCGGAAAACCCGAGCACGCCGGTCACCACGTCGACCACCGGCACCCCGATCCGCAGCGGCGGCCCGTCGGCCTCGCCGTTCACGCTCATCAGCCCGCCGTACGCCTGCAGCACCGCGTCGTACCCGGGCAGCCCGCCGAGCGGCCCGTCAGTGCCGAAACCGGTGATCCGGCAGTGGATCAGCGCCGGGTGCTCCGCCCGGATCGTCTCGTCCGGCCAGCCCCAGCGCGCGAGCGTGCCCGCCTTGAAGTTCTCCACCACCACGTCCGCCCCGGCGAGCAGGGTGCCGAGCAGTTCGCGACCGTCCGGACCGGACAGGTCCAGCACGATGTTCTTCTTGCCCCGGTTGAGATTCGCGTAGTACGCACTCGTCCCCTCGGACAGGAACGGCGGGCCCCAGCCCCGCGTCTCGTCTCCCGAAGGCGATTCGACCTTGACCACCTCGGCCCCGTGGTCGGCCAGCATCTGCGTGCAGTACGGCCCGGCCAGCACCCGCGAAAGGTCCAGCACCCGCAGCCCGTCGAGCGCGCCCATCAGTACGACCTCGGCAGCCCGAGCACGTGCTGGGACACGTAGTTCAGCACCATTTCCTGGCTGATCGGCGCGAGCCGCAGCAGCCGCGCCTCCCGGAAGTACCGCTCCACGTGGTACTCCCGTGCGTAGCCCATCCCGCCGTGGGTCTGGATCGCCTGGTCGGCGGCCTGGAACCCGGCGTCCGCGCACAGCCATTTCGCCATGTTCGCCTCCTTGCCGCAGGACATCCCGCGGTCGTAACGCCAGGCGGCGTTGCGGGCCATCAGCTCCGCCGCGTCGAGCCGGGTCGCGGCCTCGGCGAGCGGGAACGCCAGACCCTGGTTCTGCCCGATCGGCCGGCCGAACACCTGCCGTTCCCCGGCGTAGCGCACGGCCCTTCGCAGCGCGGCCCGGCCGATGCCGAGCGCCTCGTGCGCGAGCAGGATGCGTTCCGGGTTGAGCCCGTCGAGCAGGTACCGGAAGCCCTTGCCCTCCTCGCCGACGCGTGCCGATTCCGGCACCCGCAGCCCGTCGATCAGCACCTCGTAGGACGACACCGCGTTGCGGCCGAGCTTGGGGATCGCGCGCAGCTGCACCGCGTCGGATTCGATGTCCACGACGAACAGCGACATGCCGTCGGTCGGCTTCTCCACCTCGTCGCGGGGGGTGGTGCGGGCGATCAGCACCATTTTCTGCGACTGGCCTGCCTTGGTGATCCAGACCTTCCGGCCGTGCACGACGTAGGAATCGCCGTCGCGGCGGGCGAAGGTGGAGATCCGCGTGGTGTCGGTGCCCGCGTCCGGTTCGGTCACGCCGAAGCAGACGTGCAGCGAACCGTCGACCGCACCGGGCAGGATCTCCCGGCGCATTTCCTCGCTGCCGTGCTTGACGATCGTGTTCAGCCCGAAGATGGTCAGGTGCATCGTGCTGCACCCGTTCATCCCGGCCCCGGACGCGGCCACTTCTTCCAGCAGCAGCGCGGCTTCGAGGATGCCGAGCCCGCCGCCGCCGTACTGCTCCGGGATCGCCATGCCGAGCCAGCCCGCCGAGGCGAACGCGTCGTAGAACTCGCGCGGGAACTCGGCCCGTTCGTCGCGTTCGGCCCAGTACTCGTCGGGGAACCGGGCGGCCAGCTCGCGCACGGCGCGCCGGATGTCCTCCTGGTCTTGGCTCAGCTGGAAGTCCACAGTGCTGCTCTCCATCGTGCGTATATGAGAACGCTAAGTTCGGATATACGTCCAACGTAAGGCGGCGCGCGGTTCGGGTCAAGCGCCGTTCCGGGCGGTCGGCGCGATAGGGTTCGCAGATACGAACGCAGGGGAGGCTGGCATGACCGAGTCGACGGCCAAGGCGCACCGGACGGTCGGCCGCGTCACCAGCATCCTGGAGTGCGTCGCGCGGCAGCCCGGAATGCGGCTGCATGAGCTGGCGGTGGCCCTCGACGCGCCGAAATCCTCGGTGTTCGGCCTGGTCAAGGGGCTGGTGTCGACCGGATACCTGATCGAGGCGGACGGCGCCTACCGGCTCGGTCCGGCACTGGGGAACCTGCTCACCGGCGGCCTGCCCGGCATCGCGACCGCGGCCCGGCCCGCGCTGGAGGAGCTGCGGCGCCGGTTCGGGGAAACCGTGATGCTCGGCGCCGCGGTCGGGGATTCGCTGATCTACGTGGACGCGGTCGAGTCCGAGCAGCCGATCCGCTACTCCGCGCCGCTGCGCACCCGGCGGCCGCTGTATCCGCCGAGCGCGGGCAAGATCTTCCTCGCGTACTGGTCGGCTCGCCGGCGCGAGGCGTACCTGAAGTCGGTGCTCCCGGACGACGAGCGCGTGCGGGCCGCGATGGACGAACTCGACACCGTGCGGGCGAAGGGAGTCGCGCTCAACCGCGGCGAAACGCTGCCCGACGTGAGCGCGGCGGCCCGGCCGATCCTGGTCGACGGAGAAGTCGTCGCGGCGATCGCGGTGGCGGGCCCGACCCCGCGGATTTCCGGACGGCTGCCGGAGATCGGCGACGCGCTGGCCGGCGTCACGGCGGCGGTCGTGAAGCGCTGGGAAGCCGCGCGCCAGGGCTGAGCCCGAATTCCCGAAGCCCCTTGACCGGTGTGTTCGCGGTCTCTTAGCATCCGGATATACGCATCAAGCGTTCCCAAATACGCACGCAACGGCGCGCGCAGGCTGGCTTCCGCTCGCCCGTGCCCCAGTTCCGGAGAGCAGGACCATGCCCAGTGTTGTGGACGACGGCGTCGGAACGACCCGGAAAGCCCCGCGCGGAGTCGGGGTGGCGGTGATCGTCGGCTCCGCGCTCGAGTGGTTCGACTTCTACCTCTACGCCTCGATGGCCGCGCTGGTCTTCGGCCACGTGTTCTTCCCGCCCGGCAACGACGCCGCGGCGACCATGGCCTCGGTCGCGACGTTCGCGGTCGGCTTCCTGGCCCGTCCGGTCGGCGGCATCGTGTTCGGCGCGCTCGGCGACCGGATCGGCCGCAAAAAGGTGCTGTCCTGGACGTTCGTGCTGATGGGCGTGTCCTCGGCCGGGATCGGCTTGCTGCCCGGCTACGCGAGCGCCGGGCTTCTCGCGCCGGTGCTGCTCGTGGTGCTGCGGCTGCTGCAAGGACTCGGCGCCGGGGCGGAATTCGGCGGCGCGATCGCGGTCGCCTACGAGCACGCCGATCCGCGCAAACGCGGCCGGCAGGGTTCGTGGCCCGCGCTGGGCGTGAATGTCGGGCTGCTCGTCTCCTCGCTCGCCGTCGCCGGACTGACCACTTTGGACAAGGAGTTCCTGCACGGCTTCGGCTGGCGGATCCCGTTCCTGGCCAGCTTCCTGCTCGTCGGCGTCGGACTGTGGGTGCGCCGCCGGGTCCCGGAGACCCCGGAGTTCGAGAACCTGGTGCGCAGCAAGAAAAACCGGCCGCGCGGCTGGGCGAACCGGCCGCTGGTGAAGCTGTTCCGCAGCGACTGGCGCGCGCTCGCGGTGGTCATGGTGATCACCATCGGCTACAACGGCGTCAGCTATGTGTTCAAGACGTTTTCGCTGGCCTATCTGACGAATTTCCGCGGCGTGCCGGCGAATGTCGGCGCGCTGGGGATCAGCATCGCGAGCGGGACGGCGATCGTGACGGTGCCGATCGCCGGGTGGATCAGCGACCGGATCGGCGCGAAGAAGGTCGTGGTCGCCGGCGCGGTGGCGACCGGGTTGCTGGCGTTCCCGTTCTTCTGGCTGCTCGACACCGGGGTCAACTGGTACATCTGGCTCGGCCTGGTCTTCGCGACCGGCATCGTGGTCCCGGCGATGCTGTCGGCGCAGGGAGCGTTCCTGGCCAAGCAATTCCCGGCCGAAGTCCGTTCGACCGGCCTCGGCACCGGCCGCGAGGTCGGGGGAGCGGTGTCCGGCGGGCTCGCGCCGCTGGCCGCGCTCGCGATCGTGGAAGCGTCCGCGACGCACGCGACCTGGGGAGTTTCGCTGCTGTTCCTCGCGGGTGCGCTGTGCATCGGGCTCGGCGCGTTGGCCGATCAGAGCCGCAACGCGCTCAACTGAGCCGCGGCCACCGGGTGCGGGTCTTGGGCAATTCCGGCCCGTACACGGCTTCGGCGACCGAGCGCTTCAAGTTCGCGCAGTGGTGCAGGACGTGCGCGGGAAAACCGTTGCCGGCAGGGCGTTCCGGCGGCTTCTCGGCGCCGGCGGCAACGAGTGTCCATCCTGAACCGAGTTCGAGGAGGCTCCGGTGTTTCGTGGTGTAGTACTCCGGAGAAACGTCGATCGCCACCCCGGTCGCACCCGCCGCGGCGGCGACCAGGTGCAGGTGGAACCGGCTGGAGATCCACGTCTGTCCGGGCGCGAGCGGAAGGCCGCGGCGCCAGACGTCGCGGAACGGGTGGAACTCCGCCCCGGGCAATTCGGGTTCCAGCAAAGCGAAAACCTCGCGGTCGACGCGAGGAATCCCTTCCACCACAGCGAGTTCGCCCGGCGGAAGCCGCCACTCGCGCACCAGATCGAGCACCTGCGCGGCGAGCGCGGACGGCCGCTCGGCGCCGATGTCCGATTGCACGCACAGGACGAACTCCCGCGACGTGGGCGTGGTCGGCGGATGCGGGTCGAGGAAAACATCGTCGCAAGACCGTTCGACGCCCGCGACACCGTGCAGGAGTTCGGCGGACGGATCGTCGCGGACGTCAACGACGTCGAACCGCTCAGCGAGCGCGCGCAACAGCACGGCCGCGCCCGCCGGGAACGGGACGAAACCCTGTCCGGTCATCGCCGAACGGGCTCCGGAACGCTGCGCGGCCGCGGCCGCCCCGGCGACCAGTCCCAGGTGCCGGGGCCATAACGCGTTGACATAGCCGCCGCCGAGCAGATGCACGACGTCGAGGTGCCCGAGCAATTCGATGCCCGCGTCCCAGCGCGGCGCCCGGCCGGGGTCGTGCACCGCGGCTCGCACCCAGGACGCGACTTCCCACGGATCGTCCGACGGTGCTTCGCCGCACAGCCGCCACAAGGTGTCGGTGCAGCGCAAACGCGGGTGCAGATCGCCGAGCAAATGCTGCGCGGGCCCGGGCGAATGCGTATCGAGCCAGACTTCGGAGTCCGGTTCGGTGCGGGCCAAGCGGCGGATCCAGGCCGCGGCGATCAGTTCGTCGCCGAAGTTCGGATAGCCGCTCGGCCCGACCAGGTAATGCCGGCGGGGAGACGGGGAACGGGTCACGAAGCGACGCTGAGCTGCGTGTCCAACGCCTGGTCGCCCTGCGCCTTTTCGTTGCCGCTCGGCTCGCTCTGGATGCGGTCCTTGGCCACGCCGTCGGCCTCGAGCGCGCTCGAGATCGCCTGCGCGCGCTCCTCGGAAAGCTTCTTCGCCTTCTCCGCGTCCGGGTAGCCGGCGTGGGTCACGACCTTCAGCTTGACGTCGTTGCCCTGCATGGCTTTCGCGATCGCGGCGAGGCCTTCCTTGGCCGGGCCGGTCAGTTCCGCCTTCTCCGGCTCGAACTTGATCGGCGAGGCCTGCGACGCCTGCTGGATCGCGGCGGTGACCGCCTGCGCGGCCGGGCCGCCCTGCCCGGGGGCTCCGTTTTCCCCGGACGCGCCGTTCTGGCCCGATGCGCCGTTCTGCCCGGACGCGCCGTTCTGCCCGGCGTCGCCGGACTGGTTGGCTCCGCTGGGCTGCGCGGCCGCGCTGGACTGGGCGGTGTTCTGCCCGGACGCTCCGGATCCGGACGAGTCGTTCGATCCGCCCGACCCGCACGCGCTGACCAGCGCGACGACGGCTGCGGCCCCGACGACCGCCTTGACGAGTGCCCTCTGCATGGGAATTGCGCTCCTTCGGCTGGGTTCGCCGGGATCTGAACACGGGGCCGGGGCGGCGGCAACCGGGGCGCACCCCGGCGAACGCGCCGAGCGACGGCGCGGTTTCGCGCCGTCAGCAGGGCGGGGGCGGCGGCTCGCGGCCCGGTTCGCCCGCGCTGACATCCACCCGGGTGAGGGACCCGTCAAGTCCACAAAGGACAGTAAGATCGACGCGCGCCTCACTGGTGTATAATGTCCTATTCAGCGGCGCGTCGGGGCGATTTGTCCGACCTCGCCGACGGCCGCCCGGAGGCGCGCGTCCGGACCATTCGGGCTTGAGAAGCCCCGCGAGCGGCCGCGGATTCCCGGGGTGCATCTCAGGGTGTTCCCCGATGCCGGGCAGTTGCGGCCGCCAGCATGCTGAGCGATGTGACCCTCATAACGCGGAAAGCCAGGGCGGCGGCGCCCGCGATCGCCGCCGGTGCGCTGGCTTTTTCGCTGGTGCCGATCCTTCTGCTGCATCTGGTCGCGGCGGGCACGATCGACCCGGTTCGCGACGTCATCAGCGATTACGTCTTCCCTCCCGGCGGAGCGGTGCTGCTGGCGGCGGCCTCGCTCGGGCTGGCCGGAGCGTCGCTCGCGGTCCGGCACGCGCTGCTCAAACAGGGCTTGCCGAGCCGAAGCCCGGAATCGGTGCTGATCGCGTTGTGGGCGGCCGGATTGGTCCTCGCGACGTTCTTCCCGACCGATCCGACCGGCGCGGAGACGTCGTTTTCCGGTGCGGTGCACCGATACGCGGGCGCGGCGATGTTCGTGTGCCTGCCGCTGGCAGGATGGTTGCTGGCACGCCGCCAACCGGAAGCGAAGGCGGTGCGCTGGCTTTCGCTGGCCTCCGGCGCCGCTTCGCTCGCCTTTTTGCTGGCCCACGCGCCATTGCTGGAGCAGTCCGTGCCCGAGTTCCTGGGATTGTTCGAGCGCGTGCTGTACGCCCTGCTCTACGCACAGCTTTTCGCCGTCGCCGCGATGGCGCGAGCCGAGGTGGCCTCATGACGATTCTCGCCATCGCGCTAGCCGTGCTCGGCGCGGTTTTCTTTGCCACCGGCGCACTTTTGCAGCACGGCGTCGTCACCGGCCTGTCCGGCCGGCCGCGGCTGCGCGAACTGATCCGCGCGCCGCGCTGGCTCGGCGGCCTTGGGCTGCTCGGTGCCGGGGCGGGCGTGCACGCGGTGGCACTGGGGATGGCTCCGCTGACCGTCGTGCAGCCGGTCGGGGTCATCGCCGTGGCGATCACCGCGATTCTCGACCGGAGGCGGCGGGAGCTGCCCGCCGTCGCGGTCACCATGCTCGGCGTCGGCACGTTCGTGACCGTCGCCGCGGGCAGCACCACGAGCACCGAAGTCGGGGCCGACGCGCAATTGCGGGCGGCCTTGCTGGTGCTGGGGGCCGTGGCGCTGCTGACGCTGATCGGCGCGCTCGCTTCGCGTCCGTCGATCCGCGGACTTTGTTTCGGCGCGGCCGGCGGCGCTGCCTACGGCTTCGTCTCGGTATTGATGCGAGCCGTTTCCCTCGAAATCCGCGAGGGAACCGTCGACTTCGGCACCGCGGTGTCCGTCGCCGCGATGGTGACCGCGCTGCTGGTCGGCGGCTGGCTCGTGCAGTTGTCTTACCGGTGCGGCCCGCCGCATCTCGCCGTCGCTTGCCTGACTGTCGTGGATCCGCTGGTCGCGGTGGGCCTCGGCGCCGGGGTGCTGGGGGAAGCCACCCGCCTCGACGCCGCGGCGACCGCGGTCGCGCTGACCGCGGCGGTGCTGGCGGTCGGCGGCGTCGCGGTGCTGAGCCGCGGCAGCTCTTCTTCCGTCCACTCCACCAGATCGGAGCACCCTGTGAACGACGACCGGGCTTTGCGCATCGTGGTCGCCGCCGAAACCTATCCGCCGGACGTCAACGGCGCGGCGCAGTTCGCGCACCGGCTCGCCACCGGGCTCGCCGGCCGGGGCCACGAGGTCCACGTGCTCAGCGTCGACCCGGAGGGCCCGGCGCGCACCGAAAGAGACGGCGACGTCGTGGTGCACCGCGTCCGGTCGCACCGCACCCCGTTCCACCGGACCTTCCGGATCGGCCTGCCCTGGGAGGTGAGCAAGGACGTCGCTGCGCTGCTGGAGGAGCTGCAGCCCGACCTGGTGCACGTCCAGGCGCATTTCGTGGTCGGCCGGTACGTGCTGAAGCACGCCGCGGCGATGGGCGTCCCAGGCGTGGCGACGAACCATTTCATGCCGGAGAACCTGTTCGGCCACGTGCGAGTGCCGACGTGGCTTCGCGGCGCGGCTTCGCGGTGGGCCTGGCGCGACCTGACGCGCGTCTTCTCGACGGCCCGCGTGGTCACCGCGCCGACGCCTAGGGCGGTGGAACTGTTGCACGACAACGGTTTCCCGAAGCGTGCGATCCCAGTGTCGTGCGGAATCGACATCGCTCGCTACCGGTCGCGCACGGTGCCTCGATCCTCCGGCGATCCGACGGTCTTGTTCGTCGGGCGGCTGGACGAAGAGAAGCGCGTCGACGAACTGCTGCGCGCGGTCGCGCTCGTACCCCGGCTGCGCGCGGAGATCATCGGCGACGGTTCGTGCCGGGCGGACTGGGAAAAGCTGGCCGGCGAACTCGGAATCGCGGACCGGGTCCGGTTCCGCGGGTTCGTGTCCGAAGAGGACTTGCTGGACGCCTACGCGGCGGCGGACCTCTTCTGCATGCCGGGCGTCGCCGAATTGCAGAGCCTCGCGACGATGGAGGCGATGGCGGCGGGCAAGCCGGTGGTGGTGGCGGACGCGATGGCGCTGCCGCACCTGTGCCGTCCGGGGTACAACGGCTGGCTGTTCGAGCCGGGCAACGTCGGGCAGCTGGCCGAGCGGCTGCACGCGGTCGCCGCGGATCCGGCGACGAGGGCGCGGATGGGGGCGGCGAGCGGCAAGCTGATCGCCGGGCACGCGCTGGAGTCCACTTTGGACGCGTTCGAGGCCTGTTACGCCGAGGCGATGGGCCGGGTCGCGGCGGTGCCCGCGGCCGCCTGAGATTTCTGGGGGAAGAGGGGGGATGGCCGGGTTCGCCGGACTAGGGGAGGGATCCGGCGAACCCGGCCGGGCTCAGGCCAGCGTAATGGCGTAGAGCTGGACGCGCGGGTCGTTCGGCAAGCTCACCGACTGGACGGTCTTGCTTCCGTCCACTGTGGCTGCGAGACCGAACAGCCGCACCGGCGGACCGTCGACCCCGCTGCCCGCCTTGATGCGGTGCGGCAGGTCGAGCACGACGGTCGTGCCGGACGGCGTCGAACCGGCCCAGTCGCCGAACGTCACCGGGAGATCCGCGCTGGATCCGTCGCTGTAGTGCACGGTCAGCGACGTGGACACCGGCCCGTTGTGCGAAGAGCCGATCAGCCGCACCGCCTGGTGCTTTCCGGCGGGCAGCAGCAGCGATTGCCCGCGTGCTTCCACGAAGTTCGCCGCGGTGCCGGTAGGGTCTGGTGCCGCATAGGTGACTCCATTGTGGACGAAGGTTCCTGCTGGCGGCAGCAGGTCAGCGTCGTAACTCCAGCCGCTGCCGTCGAAGTTGCCCTCCGTGGACGCCGTGACGGTCGCGGTCCCGTCGTGATTGCGGTCGTGGCTGAGATCGACCGCGCACTGGGTTCCGGAGGTCGCCGCGCACACCGTCGGTTCCCGGACTTCGATGCTCGCGGTGCGGGTGACGGTGTTCGCTCCCGGCCCGGATGCCTTGAGCTGCACCGAATACGTGCCGACTGGGGTGTTCGCCGGAACGGTCACGGTCACCGGTGCGGTCTTCTGGGTCGGCAGCCGGAAGGACCACAACAGCTGCAACGGTTCGGTCTGCACCCGCCAGCCAGACGGTGCCGACGAGGTCACGAAGACCGGCTGGGTCCCGGGATTCTGGCCCAGCACGTCCAGGCTCAAGTGGACTGTCTGCGATGAAGATTGCTGAGGCAGCACAACGGAACTCGGCCGCAGCGTCGCGTCCACGTGCCGACGGAGATCGCCGGCCGCCTTGTTCACCGACGGCGGTTCCGTGCCCGGCTGCGTGCCCCAGCGGGACGGCGTCGCACCGACCTGGTAGGCGAGATCGCCGCCGTGCGCGACCGCGGACCAGTCCAGCCAGGTCTGCCGGATGTCGCGCCCGTTGAGGGAAACGCTTTGCACGTAACGGTTCGTGTCGCTCGCACCCGGCGCGGTGATGGTGAGCGTGCCGCCTTGCCGGCCTTCGTACTGTCCGATCCGGACAGTCGCCGAGGCGAACTGCGGACTGGACACGGCGAGGAAGTTCGCGCCGCTCATCGTCGGGTAGAGGCCGAGCGAGGAGAAGACGTACCAGGCGGACATCGTGCCGAGGTCGTCGTTGCCGGTCATGCCGTCCGGTCCGGTGGTGAACAGCGTCATCGCGGCACGGACGACGGTCGCGGTCTTCGCCGGCGCGCCGACCCAGTTGTACATATACGGGGAAAGCAGGTCGGGTTCGTTGTTGGGGTTGTAGGTGGCCTTGGCGTAGTAGTCGTACGGGCTGGCGATCCAGTCCTTGCGCGCGGTGCCCGCCGGGTCCTTGAGCAGATTGTCGTAAGCGAAGAAGGAATCGAGCCGCTTTTCGGTCGCCTGCCTGCCGCCCATCAGCTCGGTGAGCCCGGCCGGGTCCTGCGGGACCAGCCACTGGTACTGGTAGGCGCCGCCTTCGTGGAACTGATGGTCGGCGTCGACCGGGTCGTACGGCGTGAGCCAGGTGCCGTCGGTGGTGCGCGGCCGGAACTGCTTGTCGGCGGCGTTCCACACGTTGCGGTACCACTGTCCGCGGTCGGCGAACATGCGCGCGTCGGATTGGTGGCCCAAGCCCTTGGCCATCAACGCGAGCGCGGCGTCGGCGGCGGAGTATTCCATGGTCGCCGACGTCGGGTGCTCGCAGTCATTGTCGCCGCCCTTGGCCGCGCAGTCCTTGCCGAGCGTGAGTCCGCTCGGGAGGTAGCCGCGGTCGTTGTAGTACTTCACGCCGGAGCGCCCGTTGTACGGCGAATCGGCGGGTGGCGTACTGGTCGCGTTCTTTTTGAGCAGCGCGTACGCCTCGTCCTCATGCCCGGCCAGCAAGCCCTTCGACCACGCTTCGACGAGGAACGGCGTCACCGGGTCGCCGGTCATGATGTTGGTTTCGCTGCCCGCCAGCGCCCATCTCGGCAGCCAGCCGCCGTCGCGGCCGATCGCCAGCACGGACAGCGCGACGTCCCGGGCTACCTGCGGTTCCAGCATCTCGAGCAGCTGGTTCTGCGGGCGATAAGTGTCCCAGAGCGAGAAGTTCTGATACGGCGTGTAGCCGTTGGCGCGGTGGACTTTGCCGTCGAAACCCGCGTAATCGCCGTTGAGGTCGCCAGCCAGGTTGGGGTGCAGCTGCGCGTGATAGAGCGAGGTGTAGAAGGCGGTCTGCCGTTCGGTGGTGCCGCCGCTGATCTTGATCGCACCGAGCCGGTCCGCCCACTGCTTGCGCAACGCGGCGCGGGTGGCGTCGAAGTCGTAGCTGTCGCTGGTTTCCTTCGCCAGGTTGTCCCGCGCGCCAGCCAGACCGGTGTAGGAAAGCCCCACTTTCAGGACGACATCGTGGTCCGCGCTGGCGTCGAAGCTGACCCACGCGCCATTGCCGCCGGTGCCCGCGGCGTCGCGGCTGCCCGCGGTGCGGGTGCTGCCGCGCCAGGTGCCGTAGGAGGCGAACGGACGGTCGAAAGTGGCGGTGAAGTAGACGGTGTGCTCGTCGTGCCCGGCGCAGAAACCGCCCGCGCGCACGCGACCCTCGAGGGTCCGGTCGCCGACGACGTGGATTTCGGAATCCTTCACGGACTGGTTCGCCTGGCCGGTGTTGAACAGCACGTTGGCCTGGCCGGTCGACGGGAAGGTGTAGCGCTGCCAGCCGGTGCGCGGGGTAGCGGTGAGCTCGGCGCCGACGCCGTATTTCTTCAGCCCGACGCGGTAGTAGCCGGGTTCGGCCTTCTCGTCGTCGTGGCGGTACTCGGATTTGTAGGAGTTCTTGTCGACGGAATCGACGGCCCCGGTGGTCGGCATGACCGGCAGTTCGCCCATCACCCCGCAACCGACTCCGGAGAGGTGGGTCTGGCTGAAGCCGTAGATCGCGTTCTGCTGGTAGTCGTAGCCGCCCTGGCCGCCGGTGTCCGGGCTGACCTGGACCATGCCGAAGGGAGCGCTGGCTCCGGGGAAGGTGTTGCCGAAGTTCTGCGTGCCGACGAACGGGTTGACCAGCGACACCGGATCCGCCGCCGCGGCCGCGCTCGCCGGCGTGCCGGCCACCAGCCCGGCCGCCGCGAACCCCGCCGCCGCGACCGCGGCCACCCGTCTCTTCTGCGACCACATGGACGCGCTACCTCCAGGGCTGACAACGTTGTCATCGTGCGAGCCGATGCGAAGACGACCGGCTGGTGAGCAGCTTGTCATCCCGCCGAGGGTTTGAGAAGGCCGACAACGGGACAGCTTCCGGGGTGCCCGTGGGGTGCGTCGAGTTCGCTGGCCGAGGCGGGTTGCGCAGCTCTGCTGAGGTCTGGGAGGGGAACCCTGGGGGGAATCAGCGTCCGTGCAGGCTTCTCTCACAGACCTCCGCGCCGTGCGCAGCCGGACGGTTGGTGTCTGAGTCCGTGAAGGTTCCCCTCACGAACCACCGCACCACCGAACCACCGCACCGCCGCACGAGCCCGTCACTCGCCGTCCGGCCCAGCCGTCTCCGGCAACCGGAGCACCGCCCGTGCCCCGCCGTCGGGGAGGTTCGAGAATTCCAGCTCCGCTCCCAGCACCCGCGCCTGCGCGACCGCGATCGTCAGCCCCAGCCCGTGCCCGCCGCCGCGGGAGTCCGTGCCGGTCCGGAACCGGGCGGGGCCCTCCCGGAGCAGCACCTCCGGGTATCCCGGCCCCCGGTCGCCGACCACGACGCACCGGCCGGCGACCTCCACCGTCACCGGGGGCTCCCCGTGCTTGGCCGCGTTCGACAGCAGGTTCGCCAGGATCCGTTCCAGCCGCCGGGGATCCGTCCGCACTCGGACCGCGACCGGGGCGGCCGCGTCCGGCACCCGCCGCCGGACGAACTCCGCCAGGTCGATGTCCGCCGGTTCGGCCCGTTCGGCCGCGGTGTCCAGCCGGGCCACCTCCAGGACGTCCTCCACCAGCGACCGCAGCGCCGCCACCCGGTCGCGGACCAGTTCCGCCGGACGGCCGGGCGGCAACAGCTCGGCCGCGGTCACCAAACCGGTGACCGGCGTCCGGAGTTCGTGCGCGATGTCCGCGGTGACCCGTTGCTCCGCGGCCAACCGCGCCTGCAACGCGTCCGCCATCGCGTCCACGGCCTGCGCGAGGTCCGCCGCTTCGTCGCGCGGACGCGGGCCGATCGCGTCGCGCACCCGGGCCGGAGCGCCGTTCGCGACGTCGCGGGCGGCGTCGGCGGCCCGCCGCAGCCGGCGCGCCATCCCGGCGCCGAGCACGACGCCCAGCAACGCCCCGGCGACGGTCACCACAGCCGAACCCGCCAGCAATTCCCGGTCCAAAGTGGCCAGTGCCTGCGTTTGCGCCGCATAGCTGGCCCGCACCGAAACGACGTGCCCGCCCGTTTCGGCGGCGGCCCACAGAACACCTCCGTCCAAAAAGGTCGCCCGGTTGCCGCCGCGGACGGCGTCGCGCAGGGGAGCGGGCAGCGCCGGATCGTCGAACTGGCCGTCGACGCCCGGATTGCGCAGCAGCAGCTGGATCCATTCGTCCTGCGCACGCCGCGCCTGATCGGCTTGGGTGCGCGCGAATTGCTGATGCACCAGCAAACTCAACGTCAGCGCGACGGCGGCCGACACGAGAGCCACCGCCGCGGTCAGCCGCCACCGAAGCGTGGCCGGGAGGAGTTTCACGGCTCGGCGCGGAGCTTGTATCCGAAGCCGCGCACGGTCCGCAGCCGGTCTTGCCCGATTTTCACCCGCAGCCGCTGCACGTGGACGTCGACCACCCGCGTATCGCCGCCCCACGCGTAATCCCACACGCTTGCCAGCAAAGTGTCCCGGCTGAGCACGATGCCGGGCGATTCGGCGAACCGCAGCAGCAGCCGCAGTTCGGTCGGGGTCAGGTCCACCGGCTGCCCGGCCCGGCGCACGTCCAGCCCGGCGCGGTCGATTTCGAGGTCGCCGAACCGGACGAACGCGTCCTCCTCGGGGCCGGACCACCCGCTTCGCCGCAGCACCGCCTGGATCCGGGCGATCAGGACCGCGGTGTCGAACGGTTTGACGACGTAGTCGTCGGCCCCGGCTTCGAGCCCGAGCACGACGTCGACCGCGTCGTCGCGGGCCGACACCATCAGGATCGGCGTCCGGCTTTCCTCGCGGATCCGGCGGCACAGGCTGACGCCGTTGAGGCCGGGCAGCATCACGTCGAGCAGCGCCACGTCCGGCGGCTGAGCGCGGAACCGGTCGAGCCCGGCGAGCCCGTCCGCGGCCGCCGACACCTGGAATCCGGCGCGTTCGAGGGCGAGCTGCGTCGCCTCCCGGATCACGTCGTCGTCCTCGACGAGCAGTACCCGCGTCATGTCCCCTCTCACTCCGGCGAAAACCCGTTGCCGGTCCAGCGGTAGCGCGCGACCCCGTTGTCCGGCCCGGTCGCCGACATCGTGGCCAGCCGCCCGTCGAGCACGGTCAGCAGCGCACCGGAGTTCTCCAGCTTGAACAGCTGTTTCCCGGTGACGGTGTAGACGTAGCCGCCGAGGTACGCGCTGACCGGCACGCCGGTCGCGCCGCTGCTGCCGGTGCCGGGAGCCCCGGCCGCGGCGCACGGGTAGACGTTCACCACGACGTCGACCTCGCCGGTCAGCTCGTGGTAGGCGGTGCTGACCGGATACGACCCGGCGATCGGCCCGCTCGGGCACGGGCGCAGCGCCGCCTTGGTCCGCGCGCTGACCGTCGGGTCCGCGCGCAGCAGCGCGACGGCGTCCACGCTCGGGCCGCGCGGGTTGTTCGCCGGTGCCGGGGTGGCTGCTGCCGGCGGAGCCGGTCCGGCGACGCGCACACCGTCCACATCGGAGCAAGCGGTGAGCGACAGCAGCGCGACCGCCGCGACCACTGTCCTCCGCATGCTTCGCACAGTAGCCATTGTGCCGTCCGAGCGCTGCTCGGGAAGCGCTGTTACGAGACCGATGGGTTTCCTCCGGACAGCCGCGACGCGGAGCGAGGCTGGCGGTGATCCGCCGTTCCTACCTTGGCCGGGAACCGAGCAGGGAGAGGAGTCCGATGAGGACGGAAACGGTGCGGGACCCGGCGGAAACGCGGGTGCCGAAGGGACGGCTGCTGGGCGTGGACGCGGTCCGCGCGCTGGCGATCGTCGGGGTGTTCGTCGAGCACTTCTTCGCCAGCGGCTGGCTGCGCGGCGGCCCGCCCGACCAGGCCCCGGGAATCCTGGCCTGGCTGAACGTGCAGACGTCGTCCCGGGCGATGAGCCTGTTCGTGCTGCTGTTCGGGCTGTCCGCGGCGTTGATGACCGGCGGCGCGACCCCGTACGGCGGGAACGAACAGCGGCGCGCCCGCGGCAGGCTCGCGGTCCGGGCGGTGGTGTTGTTCCTGCTCAGCCTGGCGATCGACGAGTACGGCAGCTCGGTGATCGAGTACTACGCGGTGCTCCTGCTCCTCCTGCTGCCGCTGACCCGGTTGCGCGCGCGGACGTTGTCCGTTCTCTCCGGAATCGCCGTTCCGGCGGTGACGCTTTACGCGTTCTGGGTGTTCAACGCCCATTCCGACTGGCTGCGCTCCGGATCCGGCACAGCGAGCGGGCTGGCGATCCTCGGGCATCCCGGGCAGTGGGGCGAGTTCTTCACGGGGATGCTGCTGTCCGGCGGCGGCTTCCAGGTCGCGTACGGCCTGCCGCTGGCGCTGGCGGGAATGGCGATCGGCCGGCTCGACCTTCGCGCGCACCGGGTCCGGATCCGCTTGCTGTACACCGGTTTCGTGCTCGCTTCGGCGTCGGCCCTCGGTTCGTGGATCGCTACCTATCCGCTGGGCGGAGCCGACGCGATCGCGACGACCCCGCCGCCCGCGATGCCGTGGCAGGTGCTCCTGGCGATGCCGGCGGACGGCTCGCTGTACGCCACCAGCCCGCTCGGCATCGTGCTCATGATCGGCGTGGCGATGGTGCTGCTCGGCGGGCTGCTGATCGCCTTGGACCGCCCGCTCGGCCGTCGTGCGCTGTGGCCGCTCGCCGCGGCCGGCGGGATGGCGTTCACCTGGTACGCGGCGCATTTCGCGGTCTTGAAGCTGGTGCCGAAGCCGTATTCGTTCGTGTTCCTGGCGACGGTCGTCGCGGTGATGCTGGCCGCCTCGGCGGCGTGGCGGCACTGGCGGCGGCGGGGTCCGCTGGAATGGCTGGTGCACCGGGCGACGCTGCTCGTGCCGTGACCGCGGGGCCGGTCCGTGCGGGAATCAGCGTCCCTCACGGACCGCCGAGGCGGCCGGCGGGCGTCGGCGGGTGGCCAGCAGAGTGCAGCCGACCGCCGCCGCGTAGCCGAGGGCGACCACGGTCATCGGGACGCTCAGCGACATCGTCGAGCCCGCGCTCAGCAGCGTGCCGAGCACCGCGGTGCCCAGCGCGCCGCCGGTCTGGCGGGCGGTGTTCAGCACTCCGCTGGCCAGGCCGGTGTGCTCCTCCGGAGGCGTCGACATCGCGACCGACGTCATCGCGGGCATCGCGATCGAGCAGCAGCACAGCACCACGCCGCCCGCTACCACCAGCGGCAGGGAGTCGGCGGCGGCCAGCAGGACCGCGCCGAGCCCGGCGAGGCTGAAGCCGGTCAGCATCGGGACGCGGGCGCCGAAACGGGCGGTGAGCCGTCCGCTGGCGGTGGCTCCGATGCCGATCGCGACGGTGAGCGGGAGCGTCAGCATGCCGGTCGCGTACGCGCTCTGGTGCAGCGGGCCCTGGAGGAACAGCGACAGGCAGAGCAGGGTGCCGTAGAAGCAGAAGTTGAAAAGCAGCCCGGCGGTGCTCGCGGCGGAGAACGGGCGGGACGAGAAAATCGCCAACGGCAGCATCGGATCGCGGCGGCGCCGCTCGACCGCCACGAACGCGACCCCGGCCAGCACCCCGGCGGCGATCAGCGGGAGGGCCCAGCCGGAGCGGCCGACCTGGATCAGCCCGCCGGCGAGCGCGGACAGGGCGACGGTGCCGAGGACGAGCCCGTACGGGTCGAGGCGGCGGTCCCTCGGCGGCGATTCGACGACGTACCGGCAGGTCAGCACGATGGCGAGGGCGGCGAACGGAACGTTGACCCAGAAGATCGCGCGCCAGTCGGCCAGTGCGATGAGCATTCCGCCCGCCACTGGGCCGGTCGCGAGGCCGATGGCCGCGATGCCGCCCCACACGCCGAGTGCGTGCGCCCGCGCCCGCGGTTCCGGGAACTGCCGGACGATCAGCGCCAGCGAACACGGCAGCAACGCGGCCGCGCCGATCCCCTGCAGCGTCCGCGCGGCGATCAGCACCGGAAGGGCCGGGGCCAGCGAACACAGCGCCGACCCGGCGCCGAACACGACGGTCCCCAGGACGCAGATCCGGCGCGATCCGTAACGGTCGCCGAGCGAGCCCGCGGTGAGCATGCCCGCGGCGAGGGCGACGGTGTAGCTGGCGATCACCCATTGTTCGCCGCCCAGCCCGCCGCCGAGGTCGCGCCGGATCGCTTCGACGGCGACGTTCACCACGGTCGCGTCGAGCTGGACCACGAAAAAGGGCAGGCAGAGCGCGATCAGCGCCAGCCGTTGCGTGCGTGCGGAGGTGGTTGCGGTCACCAGACCAGGATGACGCGGAAACCGTTCGGTGTGGACCGAAGCGTCAAAGATACGGCCGCTGGTTCCGCTTTTCCGCGACATAAGTCTCGTAAGCCGCGCGCGTGGAGTCCAGCTCGGACACTTCGCTCACCGGAACGTCCCACCAGGCCGAGCCGGGCGGATTGGGCGCGAGCGGATCCGTCTCCACGTGCACCACCGTCGTGACCGGATTCGCCTTGGCCTGCTTCATCGCCGCCCGGAACTCGTCCACAGTGGACGCGCGGAGGACGGTCGCGCCGAGGCTGGCCGCGTTGGCCGCGAGGTCGACCGGCAGCACGTCGCCGTCCAGCAATCCGTTGTCGGCGCGATACCGATACGCCGTGCCGAACCGTTGCGAGCCAAGGGATTCCGACAGCGACCCGATCGAAGCGAACCCGTGGTTCTGCACCAGCACGATGATCACCTTGAGCCGCTCGGCGATCAGCGTCACGATCTCCTGCGCCATCATCAGGTACGACCCGTCGCCGACGAGCACGACCACCTCGCGGTCCGGCGCGGCCAGCTTCGCCCCGACGCCCGCGGCGACCTCGTATCCCATGCACGAGTACGCGTATTCCACGTGGTAGGCCTTGGGATCTCTGGCCCGCCACAGCATTTGCAGATCGCCGGGCATCGACCCGGCGGCGTTGATGACGACATCGCGGTCGTCGAGCGAGCGGTTCAGCGCGCCGAGGATCTCGGTTTGCGCGGGCAGCGGCGCGTGCCCCAGATCGAAGCAGGCGTCGGCGGCGCGGTTCCATTCGCCGGCGAGTTGCCGGGTCCGCGCGCGATGGGCGGCGGAGACCTGCCAGCCGGACAGCGCGGCCGACAACGCTTCCAGCCCGCGCCGGGCGTCGGCGACCACCATCTCGGCGGAGTGTTTCGCGGCGTCGAAGCGGGCGACGTTGAGGTTCACGAACCGCACGTCCGGGTTGCCGAACACGGTGTGCGAAGCGGTGGTGAAGTCGCTGTACCGGGTGCCGATTCCCAGCACCACATCAGCGTCGGCGGCCAGCGTGTTCGCGGCGGAAGTGCCGGTGGAGCCTAAACCGCCGACCGCGCACGGGTGGTCCCACGGCACCGCGCCCTTGCCCGCGTGCGTGTCGGCGACGGGAATCCCGGTGGCGTCGGCGAACGCGCGGAGTTCCGGCCAAGCTTCGGAGTACACGACGCCGCCGCCCGCGACGAGCAGCGGAGCCTTCGCCGACCGCAGCAGTTCCGCGGCGCGGGCCACGGCTTCCGGCGCGGGCACCGGGCGGTCGACGTGCCAGACGCGGCGGCGGAAGAAGTCTTCCGGCCAGTCGTACGCTTCGGCCTGGACGTCTTGCGGCAGCGCGAGGGTGACGGCGCCGGTCTCCACCGGATCGGTCAGCACCCGCATCGCGGCGAGCGCGGCCGGGATCAGCTGTTCGGGCCGGGTGATCCGGTCGAAGTACCTCGACACCGGGCGGAACGCGTCGTTCACCGACACGTCGCCGCAGCGCGGGTCTTCCAGCTGCTGCAGCACTGGATCGGGGCCGCGGCCAGCGAAAACATCGCTCGGCAACAGCAACACGGGCAGCCGGTTCGCGGTCGCCAGCGCGGCCCCGGTGATCATGTTCGTGGACCCCGGGCCGGTGGACGCGGTGCAGGCGAAGGTCTGGAGCCGGTTGCGCATTTTCGCGAACGCGGTCGCGGCGTGCACCTGGCCCTGCTCGTTGCGCGCGAGGTAATACGGAAGGATTCCGGCGGGCGCGGCCTGCAGCAGGGCTTGGCCGAGCCCGGCGACGTTGCCGTGCCCGAAAATCCCGAAGCAGCCCGGGATCAACCGGTGCTCGACGCCGTCGCGTTCGGAGTACTGGTTGGCGAGAAACCGCACCAGGGCTTGTGCGGTGGTCAGTCTCATCGTGCGCCTCCGAACGGCAGCCGCGGGTCGACGGCCTGCGATTCCCAGGTCTCGCGGACCCACGCGTGGGCGGGGTCGTCGCAGATCAGCCACGCCCGCTCCGGGCCGGGCCCGGCCATCACGTTCAGGTAGTACAGGTCGTAGCCGGGCGCGGCCATCGACGGACCGTGCCAGCCGTGCGGGATCAGCACGACGTCGCCGGTGCGGACTTCCTTCAGCACGTCGATCGGGCGTTCCTCGGTGCCGTAGACCCGCTGGTAGCCCATCCCGCCGCCGGCGACCTCGAAGTAGTAGATCTCCTCCAGCTCGCTCTCGCCCTCGCGCGCCTCGTCGTGCTTGTGCGGCGGATAGGACGACCAGTTCCCGCCCGGCGTGAGCACTTCGCAGACGAGCAGCTGGTCGGCGTCGAAGGTGTGCGGCAGGCAGTAGTTGTTGACCTGACGGCTGCAATTCCCCGCGCCGCGCAGTTCGGTCGGCACCCCCGAAGCGGGCCCGTAGCGCGCGGGCAGCCGCTTCGAGGTCTTCGCCGAGGGCAGCGCGAACCTTCCTCGGCCGGTCAGTACAGCTTCGGAATCCCTTGGCAGGTAAGCGAAATCGGTGACCGCATCGAACACGCTAGCACGACCGGCCAAGTCGAACTTCTGTCCGTCGACCGACACCGAACAGCTGCCGGACAGCGGGAGCACGAGCGTCTCCGCGTCGCCGGTGGAGACGGTCTCGGCGCCGTCGAGTTCCAGCACGCGCAGGCCGGAGAAACCCCAGCCCGCCGATTCGGGCGTGATCACGACACTGAACTGGTTCACCGCAACCCCACCGCCGTGTCGACCGCCTTGGCCACGTCGCCGTCGTGCGGATAGAGCAGCGAACGCCCGACTACCAACCCCTGCACCGTCGGCAGCGCGAGCGCCTCCTGCCAGGACGCGAACGCCGCGTCCGGATCGGCCACCTCGCCGCCGAGCAGCACGACGGGCAGCGTCGAGGCGGCCAGCACCCGCTCCATCTCGGCGACCACCGGCAGCTTCAGCCAGGTGTAGGCGGACGACCGGCCGAGGCCGGACGCGATGGTGACCGACCGGATGACCGCGCCGGGGGAGAGGTCGTTCTTGATCTTCCCGTCGACCCATCCGGACAGGAACGGCTCCACCAGCGCGAGCAGCTTCCGGTCCGCGAGCGCGTTGACGGCCTTCGCGGCGTTCTCCAGCACGCCCGGCGTCGCCGGGTCGTCCAGGCAGATCCGGGTGAGCATCTTCCCGCCGTCGAACCGCATGCGCGCGATGGTTTCCGCGTCGTAGCAGGCGAACCGGTCGTCGATCTCGAAGCTCGACCCGGCGAGTCCGGTGCGGTTCATCGAGCCGAGGACGGTCTTGCCGTCGAGGACGCCGAGCAGCAGCAGGTCGTCGATCACGTCCGGCGTCGCGAGCACGCCGGTGACGCCCGGGCGTTCCAGCGCGAGGCACAGCCGTTCCAGCAGTTCGCCGCGGTCGGCCATCGCGAGCGGATCGGCCCCGACGGCGTTCGCGCCGCGGGCGGGGTGGTCGGCGGCGATGATCATCGCCACGCCTTTGTCGTTGAACGGCGATCGCGCCGGTATCCGGGCGGCGGCGGCTTCGGCGATGGCGTCCGGATCGTGGACCCGGGTGGTGACGATGCGTTCGACGGTGTTCATTCCGTCCCTCCGAGCCTGCGCAGGACCTGTTCTTCCGTGGGCATCGCGTCCGAACAAGCGAGTTCCCCGGCGACGTGCGCGCCCGCGGCGTTCGCGAACCGCATGACCCGTTCGACGTCCCAGCCCGCCAGCAGCCCGTGCACCAGCGCGCCGCCGAACGCGTCGCCCGCGCCAAGGCCGTTGACCACCTCCACCGGAACCGGCGGCACCTCCACTTCGCCGGTGTCGTCCACCGCGAGCACGCCCTTCGGTCCCTGCTTCACCACCGCGAGGGAGATACCCTTGTCCCGCAGCGCTTTCGCCGCGTCGCGAGGTTCGCGCAGAGCCACCGCGGTGTCGCATTCGTCGAGGTTGCCGACCGCGACCGTCGCGTAGTCCAGCGCCTTGCCCGCCCATTCGCGCGCCTGCTCGCGGGACTCCCAGAACATCGGCCGGTAGTCGAGGTCGAGCACGGTGTGCCTCTCACGCCCTCGGGCTTCCAGCGCGGCGAGCGTGGCGCTGCGGCTCGGCTCCTGCGACAGCCCGGTCACCGTCGCCCAGAAGACTTTCGCGCCGCGGATCGCGTCGAGGTCGAGTTCGCCGGGGGAGAGGTCGAGGTCGGGGGCCTTCGGGAACCGGTAGAAGTAGAGCGGAAACTCGTCCGGCGGGAAGACCTCGCAGAACGTGACCGGCGTCGGCAGGTGCGGCGAGGTCCCGACGAACCGGTCGTCCACGCCGTACCCGGCGAGCGCGCGGCGCAGGAACCGGCCGAACGGATCGTCGCCGGTTTTGGTGATCACCGCGCAGGAGCGGCCGTATCGGGCGGCGGCGACCGCGACGTTCGCGGCGCTGCCGCCGAGGTATTTGCCGAACGAGGTGACGTCTTCCAGTCCGACGCCGGTCTGCAGCGGGTAGAGGTCCACCCCGATCCGGCCCATCGTGACGAGGTCGAACCCCGTGGTCATCGCGTCCTCCTCGCAGGCTGTGCCCCGACCGTGCCCGGTGCGCGCGGACTTTGTCAAGACATACGGACATATGCGGTAGGCTTCGGCGATGACCACCAGCCCGGCCTGGGACCCGGTCCGCGGGATCGCGGTGGACCCGGCCAGCCCCGAGCCGCTGTACTTCCAGGTAGCCCGCCAGCTGCGGGCGGCAATAGACGACGGCCGCCTTCCCGCGGGCTCCCGGCTGGCGAACGAACTCGACCTCGCGGCCGGGCTGCGGCTGTCCCGGCCGACGGTGCGGCAGGCGATTCAGTCGCTGGTCAACCAGGGTCTGCTGGTGCGCAAACGCGGCGTCGGCACCCAGGTGGTGCGCACGAAAGTCACCCGTCCGCTGCGGCTGAGCAGCCTGTTCGAAGACCTCGCCGGGCTGGGCGAGACGCCGTCGTCGGAGGTGCTGCTCAACCGCGTGGAACCGGCCGGCGCCGAGACCGCCGCGCTCCTGGAAGCACCCGGGCTGAAGCAGGTCCGCCGGCTGAAGCGGATCCGCCGCGCCGGCGGCGAACCGCTGGCGATCATGAACAACTGCCTCCCGGACGGCGTTCTCGACGTCGAGGACGAGGAGTTGCGTTCCCAGGGGCTCTACCAGCTGTTACGACGGGCCGGGATCCGGCTGCATTCGGCCCAGCAGAACATCGGCGCGCGCCTGGCGACCGAAGAAGACGCGGAGCTGCTGGAAGAACCGCCCGGCGCGGCGTTGCTGACCATGCAGCGCACCACGTACGACGAAACGGGCCGGGTGGTCGAATACGGCTGGCACGTTTACCGGGCTTCGCGGTATTCGTTCAATCTCCCGCTGACGCACGGTCCGCAGTAGAAATCTCCGCCGCCGATTCGGCGGGGCAGGACAATTCCTCCAGCCGCGCCAGCAACTCGGCCGGCGACTTGAGCAGATGCTGATTCTGTTCCAGTGCCCGGACTTGCGCGACCGAAAGCGTCTGCGTGAACGCGGTGACCCGGCCGTTTTCGTCAGTGTGCTTCACCAGCAGCAGCGAACCGACCAGCGCGACGAAACTGTCGCACGCCGCGGCGGCGGAAAGCAGTTTGTTCGCCGCGTCCGCGTGCTGGGCGTTCACCTCGCTCATCGGTTTCTGCAAAGCGACGACCTCGACGGCGTGCTCGACCTTCTGCAGCCGCTGTCTGACCTCCTCGCGGGTCAGCGAGCGCCTCGCCCGCAGCGTGAACCGTTGCGCCCAGGACGAGATCACCGGCGGCCCGTCCGGGACGGCTTCGATGCCCTGCTGCGCGAACACCTCGGTGACGGCGGCGGCGAGCCGTTCCGCGGCCGCGTGATCGTCGCCGGAGACGTAGACGAAGCAGTGCCGGTCCAGCGCGCGGGTGCGGGCGGTCACCGCGACCGCCATCCGGGACGGCAGGTCGCCGGGAGCCGGGTCGGCCTTGTCCAGCACGCCGTCCAACCGGCCGCGCAGCTCCTCCTGATTGCCCGGTTCGCCGTCCTCGGCGAGGAGTTCGCGCAGCATCGCGAGGCAGCGGCCCCGCGTCGGCCCGACGCTGCCCCGCGGCAGGTGCATGACCTCGGCGATCAGCTGGTAGTCGGCGCGGCCGGCGAGCACGGTCAGCCGCAGCAGCTCCTGGCAGCGGTCGGGCAGCCGGCGGAAGGCGTTCCAGACCCGGCGGTCCCGGTCGGCGCGCAGCGCCTCCTCCTCGGGGCCGGGCAGGTCGCTTTCGAGGGTTTCGGCGACCTCGTCGCTCAGCGGGACCGGCCGGGCCTGCCGGCGGGCCGCTTCGCGGCGGGTGGTGACGATCAGCCAGGCGGTCAGCGAACGGGGATTCTTCAGCCGGTCGGCGTTCCGGAACAGCTCGAGCCACGTCGTCTGCAGCACGTCCTCGGTGTCCTGCGTGCTCAGCCCCTGCGCCCGCGCCACGTGCCAGGCGATCGGCGTCAGGTCCTCGACCAGGGCCTTCGCCGCCGACTGGTTCCCGGCCTTCGCCTCGCGCAGGGCGACGTCCAGCCGCTCCCCGTCCGCCGAACGGCCGACACTGTCCGCTGTCCCGGTCATCTTCCCCCCGCCGATCCGCCTGTCCCCGACCGCCGATCCTAGAGCAGCGCGGCCGTCGACTGTCTACTTAGGACTCGTGCACCCTCGTGAAGTCCGGCTCGCGGCGTTCCCGGTGCGAGGCGAGGCCTTCGCGCACCTCCGGACCGGCGAAGCCGTAGAACTCCAGTGCCAGCGAGGAGTCGAAGATCGCGCCCGCGAGCTGGCGGTACCAGAGGTTGAGGCTCTGTTTGGTCCAGCGGATCGCGTTCGGCGCGCCGTTGGCCAGCTCGTGCGCGATCTCCCGCGCGGCAGGCAGCAGCCCGGCCTCCTCCTCGACGCACAGCGACACGAGCCCGATCCGCTCCGCCTCGGCCCCGCTCATCGGACGGCAGGTCATCAGGTAGTACTTGGCCTTGGCCATCCCGCACAGCAGCGGCCAGCACACCGCCGCGTGGTCGCCCGCCGCCACGCCGAGCCGGGTGTGGCCGTCGATGATCTTGGCATTGGCGGCGGCCACCGAGATGTCCGACAGCAGCCCGGCGACCAGGCCCGCGCCGACGGCCGGGCCGTGGATCGCGGAGACGGTCGGCTTGGAGCAGTCGATGACGTTGTAGACCAGGTCGCGGGCCTCGCGCATGGTCCGGGAACGGGCTTCGAAGTCGTTCGTCAGCTTCTCGACCAGGTCGAAGGATCCGCCCGCGGAGAAGCCCTTGCCCTCGCCGCGCAGCAGGACGGCCTTGACCTCGGGGTCGCGGTCGAACTCGCGCCAGATGCCGGCGAGTTCGCCGTGCGCGGCGTCGCTGACCGCGTTGAGGTGCGGCGCGTCCAGGACGAGTTCGACGACGCCGTCCTCGTCCGGCCCGTCGACCCGCAGGTTCTCGAACTGCGCGTAGCGGCTCATTCGGCTTCCCTCCGTCGTCCGGAACACCTGGGCCAGCCTGCCATCGGTGCGGACGTCGCCGCCAGAGCCGAGGTCACCCGCCGTCTTCGGACAGTTCGACGGCGAGGCTGGTGCTCGGTCCGGACGGGCCGAGCAGGTCGAGCGCGACCGAACCGGCGCCGGGGCTGGCCCGCAGCTGCGCGGGCTGCCCGCAGAACAGCGGAGCGTGGTTGCGGTGGCTGATCCGGCGCACCCGCGAGGCCGGGGAGTCGAGCCGCAGCACCTCGGCCAGCGCGAGCGACATCAACGGCCCGTGCACGACCAGGCCGGGATAGCCCTCGACCCGGGTCGCGTACGGCCAGTCGTAGTGGATGCGGTGCGCGTTCGCGGTGGCCGCGGAGAAACGCATCAGCAGCGTCGGATCGGTGGCGAATTCCCACGTCTGCCCGTCGGTCCGGCGAAACGGCGACCCGACCGGCTCGAGCGCCGCGGCGGTTTCCGGGACCGCGGGCGCGGAGGACGGCCCGGCCTCGCGGTGCAGCAGGTCCTGGCGCTCCTCGAGGTACGGTGTTCCGTCCATTCCGGACAGTTCCGTGCGCACCTGGACGAGCACCAGTTTCCCGGAACGGCCGGACTTCTCGGCGACTGAGTCCACAATGGAGCGTCGGCGCACCGTCTCGCCGACCCGCGGCGCGCGATGGACCACGACCTCGCCTCCGGCGAACATCCGGCGCGGCAGGTTCACCGGCGGAAGGAAGCCGCCGCGGACCGGGTGGCCGTCGAGGCCGAGCCGCGACGACACCGGCCAGCGCGGCAGCGCGACCCAATGCCACAGCGGCGGCAGGGCGTCGCCTTCGCGCGGCGCGGGGAGCCCGTTGTCGAACAGCGCGGCCAGCGAGGCGACGGGACCGGGTTCGACGACCTCTTCGCCGACGAGGGCGTGCGGTTCCCAGGCTTCCGGTTCGGGCATGGGGTTCCTCAGATCCTGTCGCGGGCGAGGCGGTCGGCTGAAAACCTTATCAGGAATGCGCCGGGCGACCCGCTCGAACAGCAGGGATGAGCGGGCCGGCAGAAGCACGGCTTGTGCAATACTTTGTCCGGAAGACGTGTGCCGGAGGGGGAGGCGATGCCCGAAACCACGGGCGCGGGACCGCGCCGCGGTCCGGCGAACCTGAAAGCGCTGGCCGCGCACGAGATCCGGCGACGGGTTTTCTCCGGTCAGCTGCGGGCCGGGGAGAAGATCGACCAGGAAGCGCTCGCCGACGAACTCGGCATCAGCAAACTGCCGATCCGCGAAGCCCTGATCACCCTCGACCACGAAGGCGTGGTGGAGCACATCGCGCGCCGAGGCGCGTTCGTAGCCCGGATGACCCGAGACGACATCCGCGACCACTACCGCGTGTTCGGCCTCGTGTCCGGGCTGGCGGCGGAGCGCGCGGCGAAAAACCTGTCGCCGGAAAGCCTTCAGGCCCTGCGCGATCTCGCGGACCGGATGGAGTCCGGAGCGGACCGGGCCGAGCAGGAACGGCTGAATTTCGAGTTCCACCGCAGGATCAACCACGCCGCCGACTCCCGCAGGCTGGTCTCGATCCTGGGCATCCTGGCGAAAACGGTGTCGCACGGGTTTTACGAGGCGCACGAGGACTGGCCGGGCAAGGCGCACGAGGACCACCGGAAAATCCTGAACGCGCTCAGCGCCCGGTCGGCCTCGCGGGCACGGTCCATTGTGGAGAAACACTTCTCGGACGGCGGCGAGCGCGCGGTCGCCTTGCTGGAGAAACAAGGCTTCTGGGACCGCTGATTCGTCAGTGTCGCTTCAGCAGCTGTGCCAAGTGGACCCCGCGCACCCCGGCCAGCTGGTCGGCTTGCGTGCGGCAGGAGAAACCGTCGGCGAGAAACACGGCGTCCGGGTTTTCCCGCAGGGCCGGAAGCAGCGCGTTCTCCGCTACCGCAACGGAAATGTCGTAGTGGCCGCGTTCCATGCCGAAGTTCCCGGCCAGGCCGCAGCATCCGGCGAGAGTGCGCAGTTCCGCCCCGGTCGCGGCGAGCAGCGCCCGGTCGGCCTCGAAGCCCAGCACCGAGTGGTGGTGGCAATGCGGCTGCGCGACCACGGTGACGCCGGACAGATCGGGCGCTTGCCAGCCTTCGGTCTTGGCGAGGAGTTCGGCGAGGGTGGTGACCGCGCCGGAGACGGTTTTGGCGTCCGGATCGTCCGGGAACAGATCCAGCAGATCGGACCGCAGGACAGCGGTGCACGACGGTTCTACGCCGACGATCGGGAGCCCGGCCTGCGCGTACGGGCGCAGGGTGTGCACGAGATCGCGAAGCTTCCGGCGGGCGGTGTCGAGCTGTCCGGTGGTGATCCAGGTGAGTCCGCAGCACGGACGGCGCGGCGGGACCAGCACGCGGTATCCGGCGTCGGCGAGCACCGCCGCGACCGCTTCGGCGACCTCGGTGTCCATCCCGTCCGAAAAGGAATCCGCCCACAGCACCACTTCCGGTCCCTGTTCGCGGATCCTGCGCCGGGACCGGGTGAACGAACGGCGGGCGAACTTCGGCGCGCGGCGGCGGGTGTCCACTCCGGACAGTGCTAACAGGACCTTCTCGACCGGCCGGAGCGACATCAGCGCGTTGCCGACGAGCGGGCCGAGCACCGGGATCCGGTGCAGCAGGCGAAGCCAATCCGGCAATCGGCCCAGGGTGTAATGCGAGACCGGACGGAGCCGGTTCCGGTATTTCCGGTGCAGTGCTTCGGATTTGTACTGCGCCAGGTCCACTCCGGCCGGGCAGTCGCTGCCGCAGGCCTTGCACGACAAGCAGAGATCGAGCGATTCGTGCACCGCGCGGTCCGACCAGCCGGACACCAGCGAACCGTTCGCCACTTCCTGCAGCACCCGCGCCCGGCCGCGCGTGCTGTCCTTTTCGTCGCGAGTGGCGAGATAGGACGGACACATGAACCCGCCGGCGGACCGGTTGTCGGCGCGGCATTTCCCGACCCCGACACAGCGGTGCACGGCGCGGGTGAAGTCGCCGCCGTCGTGCGCGAAGGAGAATCCGCCCGCGACGACCGGGAGCGGACGTGCTTGCGGGCGGCGGAGATCGGCGTCGAGCGGATGCGGCCGGACGACGACGCCCGGGTTGAGCAGGTCGTCGGGATCGAAGAGGTTTTTGACCGCGCCGAACAGTTCGATCGTTTCGGCCGAGTACATCCGCGGGAGCAGTTCGCCGCGCGCCCGGCCGTCGCCGTGCTCGCCGGAGAACGAGCCGCCGTAGCCGACGACCAGGTCCGCGGCGGCGGTCATGAACTCGCGGAACACCGACGCGTCGCGTTCCAGCGGCAGCCCGAGCCGGACGTGCACGCAACCGTCGCCGAAGTGGCCGTAGGGGAGTCCTTCGAGGCCGAATTCGTCCAGGAGCGCGTCGAAATCCCGCAGGTACGCGCCGAGCCGTTCGGGCGGGACGGCCGCGTCTTCCCAACCGGGCCACGCCTGCTCGCCGGCCGGGGTCCGGCCCGCCAGCCCGGCCCCGTCCTCGCGGATCCGCCACATCGCGGCGGCCTCGGCGCCCGGGGCCAGCACGACGTGGTCGAGCGCCTGGGAGTCCGCGACAAGACGCTCGGCGTGGTGCCGGGCCTCGGCTTCCGTTTCGCCGCCGACCTCGATCATCAGCCAGCCGCCGCCTTCCGGCAGCGACGGGACGTCGCCGCGGTGGTTGCGCACCAGGTCGACCAGCCGCGCGTCGAGTCCTTCGACCGCCAGCGGGCGATGCGGCAGCAACCCGGGCACCACGTCGCCGGCCGTCGCCATGTCCGGGTAGCCGAGCACGACCAGCAGCCGCGCGGGGGAGATGTCGACCAGGTCGACGGTCGCCTCCAGCGTGACCGCCAGCGTGCCTTCGGTGCCGACCAGCGCCCGGGCCAGCGACCGGCCGTTCTCCGGCAGCAGATGTTCGAGCGAGTAGCCGGAGACCTGGCGGCTGAACCGGCCGAATTCGGTGCGCAGCAGGCTGAGCCGGGTGTCGATCAGCTCCGCGAGGCCCGGCACCGTGTCCGACGGACCCGCGGCGAACCGGCGTCCGGTGCCGTCGACCACGCGGAGTTCGCGCACGTTGTCCGCGGTGCGGCCGTAGGCGATCGCGTGCGGACCGCAGGCGTTGTTGCCGATCATGCCGCCGAGCGTCGCGCGGGCGTGCGTGGACGGGTCGGGCCCGAAGCGCAGCTCGTGCGGCGCGGCGGCCCGCTGCAGGTCGGCGAGGACGACACCGGGCTGGACGACCGCGGTCCGCGCTTGCGGGTCGAGGTCGACGATGCGGTTGAGGTGCCGGGAAAAGTCGAGCACGATGCCCGGCCCGATCGCGTTGCCCGCGACCGACGTGCCCCCGCCGCGGCTGGTCAGCGGAACGCCGTGGCGGCGGGCGATCTCGAGGGCCGCGAGAACGTCGCCGGTCTCCCGGGGCAGCACGACGACCCGCGGGACGACTCGGTAGTTCGACGCGTCGGTGGAGTACTCGGCGCGTCGCCGGACGTCGGCGTGCACCTCGCCGCGCACGTTCGCGCGGAGGTCGGCGAGCAGATCGGTTTCGGTGGGCATCCCGGCCTGAACTTAGGTGTTTGAAACAGTGCCGTCAATCCGTACGCTGGCCCGATGACCTCGGGACGGAGGGGACCGCCGCCGGAGCTGGCCAGGGTGCGCCGGGTGAGCGTGGTGGACTCGCTGGTCGAAGAGATGACCCGGAAAATCCTCGGCGGCGAATGGCCGCCCGGGACCGCGCTGCCGTCGCTGCGCAACTTCGCGGCCTCGGCCGGGGTGTCGATGCTGACCGTCCGCGAAGCAGTCCGGACGCTGCAGGCGCGCGGCTGGGTCGAGACGCGCCAGGGGGTCGGGACGTTCGTGCTGGAACCCGAGGCCGGCGGTTTCGTGCCGTGGCAGCTGGGCGCTTCGGACGCGGCCGAGTACCGGGAGCTGGTCGAGGCCAGGGAGGCGATCGAATCGACCGTCATCGGCCTTGCCGCCCGCCGCCGGACCTCCGCCGAGCTGGCGGTTCTGACGGATTTGGTCGACCGGATGGCGGCGGCCTCGACCGACCGGGACCGGTTCCTTGAAGCGGACGCGGAGTTCCACGTCGCGCTGGCCGAAGCCGCGCACAACCGGATCCTGCTGCGCAGCATGCTCGCGATCCGCGCGCCGCTGCGCCGCCTGATGGCCGACCGGCTCCGCGAAGAACTCGCCGAACACGGCGATCTCACCCGATCGTGGGAGGACCACCGGACCATCGCGGAGGGCGTCGCGAGGTGCTCGCCGGAACCGGCGTGTGCCGCACTGGCACGGATCGCCGCGCGAGCCCGGTCCTATGTGGACTCGAGACTGCCCGGGTTTGCCGCCCGGCCGTCCGGGTAACCGCCCTCGCGACGACGACGCCGGGAGGTGATCGACGTGGCCACGCACGAGACCGTGGACGACGAGCTGTGGACGGAATTCCACCGCGTAGTGAACATGACCTCGCGAGAACTGGCCGACTGGCTGCGCACCCGGGAAGCCGGACCGGACACCGAACCGCTGCCGGACCAGGCGGGCCCCGCCACCGGCCGCAAGGTCTTGGCCATCCTGGGCAAACGCAGGTCGGACGTGAACGAAGCGGACGCCGAGGTGATGCGCGACGTGGTGGACCGCGTGCACGCCTCGCGCAGAGACGACCTGGAACCGGTAGCGGGCGACGCGGGGTGGCGGCAGGGGCTGATGTCTCTGGGCCACGACCCGGTGAAACCGGTGCGGGGCTGATCCGGGGCGGCTGGCTTGGGCGGAGAGCCGCGGGTGGATGAACTCTGATCCCGCTCGGCTGCCGCTTGTTCCCGCGCGGGCGGTGGCGGTCGGTGTTGCTGGGGAACCGGCTGCCTGGGGCAGAGTGACGGCCGCGCCGAGAGCGGGCGAGGGCCGCCTCCGGCAGGTCGGCCGCCGCGCCTCGCGGGATTGAGCGTGGGACGTCCGAAGCGGGCCGCGCTCCTGCGGCGTGGAGCGCGGGGCGCGCCGAATGCGTAGGGGCAGCATGCCCAGCGGGAGGGAAATCCCCGTGCGGAACGTCTGAAGTGCGGCTGTGCTGTGGGGGCGTGGGGCGCGTGCTGAATGCGGCAGGGGCAGCACGTCCAGCGGGTGGGGAGATCCCCGTGCGGGATACCTGAAGTGCGGCCGTGCTGCGGCGGCGTGGCGCGCGCGGGCGCGCAACGCGCAGGGGCAGCACGGCCGCAGGAGGAGAAACCGCGCGCGGGACGTCTCAAGTGCGGCTGTGCTGCGGGGGCGTGGGGCGTGCTGGATGCGGCAGGGGCGGCATGCCCAGCGGGAGGGAGATCCCCGTGCGGGATGCCTCAAGTGCGGCCGTGCTGCGGCAGCATGGAGCGCGGGTGCGTGCCGAATGCCGTAGGGCATGCCAGCGCGAGGGGAGATCCCCGCTTGACGCTCCTCCTCGACCGGCTCCGCGTGTCAGCCGTGCTCCTCCCGCCTGGCAGCGACCAGCGCGGCCGAGCGCGACCAGGCACAACCCGGCCCAGTAAGCCCCAGGCCTCGGTGCGCCCCCGCGACGCACCGAGGCCCGGGGTTCTTCCCCTCGGCCGGTGGTTCGTGGGTCAGCCGCCCGCCATGGCTCCGATGATCAGGAACGGTTCGGCTCCGGACAGGACCTCGGCGGGCAGCGTGGCGTCCGGGGCGGTGTTCGACAGGTCTTCCTCGCAGGCGAAGAACCGGACGAACGCGCGGCGCCGGCCGGTGGTCGTGTCGCGGACTGTGCCGCGCAGTTGCGGGTAGGCGCGTTCCAGCGCGTCCAGCAGGGCGTCCCGCGTCGGCGGGTCCTCGACCGGCAGCCGGATTTCTCCCTCGACCTTCGCCAGGCGGCGCAGGTGCGTGGGCAGCTTGACGCGCACGAGCGTGGTCATCGCAGCGTCTGCACCTCGACCGAGCACACCGCGGGCAGGTCGTGCACGATCGGGGTCCAGCTGTCGCCCCCGTTGTTCGACGCGTAGACCTGTCCGCCGGTGGTGCCGAAGTAGATGCCCGCCTCGTCGCAGGAATCCACGGCCATCGCGTCGCGCAGGATGTTCACGTAGCAGTTTTCCTGGGGCAGGCCGGCGGTGAGCGGCTCCCATTCGTCGCCGCCGGTGCGGCTGCGGTACACGCGCAGCTTGCCCTCCGGCGGGTAGTGCTCGGAATCGCTGTGGATCGGGACCACGTACACCGTTTCCGGTTCGTGCGGGTGCACCGCGATCGGGAAACCGAAGTCGCTCGGCAGGTTGCCGCTGATCTCCCGCCAGTGGTCGCCCGCGTCGTCCGAGCGCATCACGTCCCAGTGTTTCTGCATGAACAGCACGTCCGGTCGCGCCGGGTGCAGCGCGATCCGGTGCACGCAGTGCCCGACCTCGGCGTCCGGGTCCGGGATGCCGTCGGAGTGCAGGCCGCGGTTGATCGGCTGCCAGGTTTCGCCGCTGTCGTCGCTGCGGAACGCGCCCGCGGCCGAGATCGCGGCGAACATCCGCTTCGAGTTCCGCGGGTCGAGGATGATCGTGTGCAGGCACAGCCCGCCCGCGCCGGGTTGCCAGCCCGGCCCGGACGCGTGGTTGCGCAGCCCGGTCAGCTCCCGCCAGCTCTTCCCGCCGTCGGTGCTGCGGTACAGCGCCGCGTCCTGCGCGCCCGCGTACACCGTGTCCGGGTCGGTCAGCGACGGTTCCAGATGCCAGATCCGGGTGAACTCCCACGGTTTCGGCGTGCCGTCGTACCAGAGGTGCTCGCCCGCCCCGCCCTCGTAGGCGAAGTCGTGGTCGACCTGGTTCCACGTCTTCCCGCCGTCGTCGGACCGCTGGATCAGCTGGCCGAACCACGACGTGGACTGCGACGCGTACAGCCGGTCCGGGTCCGCGGGCGAGCCGGCGACGTGGTAGACCTCCCAGCCGCCGAAGTGCGGCCCGTCGACCTCCCAGCGCGTGCGGCCCTCGTCCGAGGTGAGGATGAACGCGCCTTTGCGCGTGCCGACCAGTACTCGAACTCCAGGCATGGCTTCTCCCTGACAACGGCCTTCTGACCTGGCCTAACCTAACTTCGCCAGTCGCGCGCCGCCTCTCCATTCTTGCGCTCCCGGCGACGCCAGCGGCGGCAGCGCGACCAGCACCGGAGGCGACCACGAGGGCGCGACGTCCAGCCGGACGTCCTGGCGCAGCGGCACCGGCCCGGCCCGGATCCGCACCGGCCGCGCGGCCGAGCCGACCGCCCGCACGCTCGGCGCGAGCTGCGCGCGCGGATCCGCGGCCGACGGCAGCGCGCAGGCCAGCAGCCGGTAGGTGCCCGGGGGCACGCCGACGAGCGCGAACTCCAGGTCCGGCCCGAGCAGCGAGCCGCTGACCGGCACGCCGCGCGCCGACGACGAGGCGAACAACCCGACGTACACCGCGGGCGCTCCGTCGAGCGCGGCCACCGCGGCCGGGCTCAGCAGCGCGCGGCCGGCGACCGCCCCGCCGGCGCAGTCCGGGCCCGCCACCCGCACCGGTTCCGGCGGGTGCTCGGCGAGGAGGCCGGGCAGCTGCCGGAACCGGTGCGGGCTCACCCCGACCGCCGCGGTGAACCGCGTGGTGAACGTGCCCGGCGCGGAGAACCCGACCTCGTGGCAGATGTCGACCACTTTCTCGCCGGTGTCCAGCAGCAGCTCCTTGGCGAGCTGGAACCGTTGCGCGGCAAGGAATTTCCCCGGCGGCAGGCCGATCTCCCGCTCGAACGCGCGCGCCAGGTGGAACGGGCTGTAGCGGACGTGGTCGGCCACGTCCTCGAGCGTGAGCTGCCGGGTGCGTCCGGCGGCCAGGAACCTCGCCGCCTCGAACACGGCGTCCCGCATGTGCACACCTCCTCGGATGTGCCGCCATGGTAAATCCGTGCACCGACAATTCCGGGACGTCGGCTGCCCGCGAAGCGAGGAAGCCAGGGAAACCGGGCGTCAGTCGTCTTCCAGCTCGACCACCACCGCGGAACGCGGGCAGCTGACGCAGGCGAGCACGTACCCGTCCGCGCGCTGCCGCGGGGTGAGGCAATTCGGCTGTTTCATCGAGACCTCCCCGGAGCGCAGCCGAACCAGGCATTCGCCGCAGTTTCCGACAGTGCACGAGTACGGCATCGGCAGCCCCGCGGCGAGCCCGGCGTCGAGCAGCGTGTCACCGGGTTCCACCGTCGCCGCGCCGACGTTCTCCACGACCATTTCCCGCGGTTCGGCGCTCATTTCCGCCGGGTCGAAAGCGCCGCTGGTGTAGCGCTCCTCGTGGAAGCGCCCGTCCGGCACGCCCAGTTCGGCGACCACCGCACGGGCCGCGGCCAGCACCGGTTCCGGACCGCACACGCAGTACTCGGCGGTCGGGGAAGCGTCGGCCAGCCAGCGGCGCAGCAGGTCCGCGTCGATCCGGCCGCGTTCGCCGGTCCAGCTCGAGTCCGGACGCGACAGTACGTGCGTGATCCGCAACCGGCGCGGATGCCGCCGCCGCAAACGGGCCAGTTGAGCGGCGAAGATGGTTTCTTCCGGAGACCGGTTCGCGTACAGCAGCGAAATCCGGCTGCGCCCCGGCCGGGACAGCCGCGTGCGGACAATGCTCATCATCGGCGTGATTCCGCTGCCCGCGGCGATCAGCACCAGGTCGGCGCGCGGATCGGGGCGGAACGAACCGGACGGGCCGCGCACCGACAGCCGGTCTCCGACGCGCAGGCGGTCGTGCAGATAAGCGGAGAAGCGGCCGTCGTCGACCCGTTTCACGGTCACTTCGAGCCGCTTCTTTCCGGGGACCGACGAGGCGGAGTAGGCGCGGCGCACCGAACGGCCGCCGAGATCGGCGATCAAGGTGAAAAACTGGCCGGGACGGAAATCGAACGCGGCCCCGTCCTCCAGCGCGATGGTCACCGCCTGCGGGGTTTCCCGGCGGATTTCGGCGACCCGCACGGTTCGCAGCCGCCGCTCGAGTTCCGGCGCGGAATCGGCGTACCCCTCGGCGTGGAGCTGGCTGCGATAACTCCGGTCGATGACGAATCTGAGCAGTTTCGGGAATTTCGCGAGCAGCCTGAACAAGAACCCCGACGACGCGCCTACCGCGGTGTTGAGCGAAGCCTGTTTCATCGCCAGCGCCATCAGGTCCGGCACTTCGGCCCGGTCGACGTGGGCCTCCGGATGCCACAGCCGCGAGCGTTCGACGGCTTCGCCGGGCGCCAGTTCGGCGTGCGTCACGTCGATCAGCAACGCGGCTTGGGGGAGATTTCCGCGCAGGGCAAGGGGTTCCAGCAGGGCCGGGTCGGCGGTGAGGGAGGCGGTGCCGCGCAAGTGGAGGATGCCGGTGCGTCCGGGGACGAGCGCGGCGAGGGCGAGTTCCGGGTCTTGGAGCAGGTTGCGGTCGGTGTCGGCGCGTTTGTTGCCGTTGCGGTCCGGCAGCAGGATCGTGCGGCCGTCGACGAGCTGCGCGAAGCCGGGCTGGTCGCCGCGCGGGCTGGTGTCGCTTCCGCCCGCCGCGTCGCCTGTGGTGAGGACCAGGAACGGGGAGCGGGCCAGGAACTCGGCGACGTCGGGCCGGGCCAGCGGACCGTCTCCGAGAGCGGGAGTCGGCGGGGCGGCGGACACTGGGCGCGGTTGCCAGAGCCGGGAGCGGAAGACGGCACGTCCACAGTGGATGTAGGTCTCCTGCACTTTTACTACGGTTTCGCGGCCATCTGTCGCGGTGACGGTTCCGTTGAGCCGCAGGGTTTCGCCGACGCCGGGAAGCAGGACCACGAACGAAATGCCGTGGCCGATCGCCGGTTCCGGCGCGTTGGCGGGCAACTCGAAGGAAACCTGCTTAGGGGAGCGGACGCGCAGGAAGCCGGGTACGCCGCCGACGAACGTGCTGTGCCGGGCGCCGGCTGCGGTCCGGTAGCCGCAGCCGGCGAACGGGGAGTGCGCCAGGATCGTTTCGCAGCCTTCGTCGAGCCAGTCGAGCTGCTTCAGCTTGATCGCCGCGCCGGGACGGCCGATGACCGCTTCCAGCTCCTCGACAGTGGTCGTCCGGCGCGCGGTGGTCGCCGTGTTTGCGCTGGTCATGGCTATATTGTGAGCTTTAGCTCGGGTATTTGGCTACTCGCTTTTCCGGCCGCGCGAAACCAGTGTTCAGCGGGGATCGGCCCCGGTGGCTGCTCGCATTCGGCGGGTCACTTCGCCGCCGCGCGGTTCGCGTTGAAGCGCGCTTTCTTCTGCCGGTTGCCGCACGTGTTCATGTCGCACCACCTGCGGGTGCGGCTCTGGCTGGTGTCGAAGAAGGCGGCTCGGCAGGTCGGCGAGGCGCACAGCGCCAGCTTTCCGTCGCGTTCGCCCGAGATGATCTCGATCGCGTCGGCGGCGATCACGCCGAGCGCGTCTTCCACCGCGGTGGCCGGGCCGAGCTGCCAGCGCCGTTCGCCGTCGGGCGTCAGGACGGCCGCGGCCCGGCCTTGCGCGCTGCGGGCATTGATCACCTGGACCGCGGACGCGGGGAGGGGTTCCTGGAGCGCGGCCGCGGTCGCGGCGGCGTGGATCGACTCCCGCAGTTCCCGGGCGAGTTCGAGCTGTCCGGTGGTGCAGGAGTGCACGGCGAGGCCGCTCACTGCCAGCCAGTCGGCGAGCCGCTGCGGGGTGGGAATGCGCTCGACGGGATCGCCGCGACGCTCGGTCAGGGTCGCCGTGAAGCTGGTCGCGAGCACGGTGCCGAGGCGGAAGTCGGGGAACGCGGCAGGCATGGAACCAGCTTAGCCGGTTGCGCTCGGCCGCGTGGGCCTGCTAGAACCGGCTAAGCCGGTTCCAACTCCCGGAGGAGGATTCATGACCCGCCTGACCAGCGACGTAGAACCGTTCCAAGCCCGCGCGACGGACGCCGACCTCGAGGATCTGCGGGCGCGGCTGGCCGCGGCGAGGCTTCCGGAAGCCGAAACGGTGCCCGCCGACCAGCGATGGGGCCAGGGCATTCCGCTCGCCGACCTGGTCGATCTCGTGCACTACTGGCGCACCGGGTACGACTGGCGTTCGTTCGAAGAGCGGCTCGACCGGATCGGCCAGTTCCGGACCGTCATCGACGGCCTGGGCATCCACTTCCTGCACCGCCGATCCCCGCGCGCCGACGCCACACCGCTGATCCTGACGCACGGGTGGCCGGGAAGCGTCGCGGAGTTCGTGGACGTCGTCGACGAATTGGCGGATCCGGACGAGGCCGGCGCGCCGGCCTTCCACGTCGTGATTCCGTCTTTGCCAGGTTTCGGATACAGCGACAAACCGGCCGCGACGGGATGGGGAACGGAGAAGATCGCGGCCGCGTGGGCGGAACTGATGGATCGGCTCGGCTATCGGAGGTTCCTGGCGCACGGCGGCGACTGGGGCGGCAATATCACCACGATTCTCGCCGGCCGGTTTCCGGAGCGGGTGATCGGTGTCCACACGTTGTTCGCCGAAGGCCCGCCCGGATTGCCGGCGGACGGGCTGACGGCGGACGAGCGCAGGTGGGCCGAGGAGACCCGGCATTTCTGGCGGCATCGCGCGGCGTATGCGAAACAGCAGGCGACGCGTCCGCAGACCATCGGGTACTCGCTGGTCGATTCGCCGGTGGGGCTGCTCGCCTGGATCGTGGACAAGTTCGCGGAGTGGTCGGACACCGAGGACAGTCCGTTCGAGACCATTTCCCGGGATCGCGTCCTGGACGACGTGACGCTGTATTGGCTGACGCGGTCCGGGGCGTCCGCGGCCCGGATTTACTACGAGAGCCACAATTCGCTGGATCCGGAGCTGCGGGTGGACGTCCCGGCGGCGGTCAGCATGTATCCCCGCGACACCGAGAAGACCCCCCGGCCCTGGGCGCGGGAGCGGTTCCGGCAGATCGTCCGGTGGCGGGAGCCGGAACGGGGCGGGCATTTCCCGTCGCTGGAGGTCCCGGAGTACTTCGTGCGGGACCTGCGGGAGGGGCTCGCCGTGGTGCTGCGGGCGTGACCGGGGCACGGGCCCCGGATTTCCTCCGGGTTCCCCTCCCGGCTATCCGGCGGCGAAGATCGGGGCGAAGAACGCGGCGAGTTCGGCGGTCGCGGCGAGGGGAAGGACGTTCGCGACGTACTGGTCCGGCCGGACCACCACGACCGCGCCGCCGGGCGAAATGCCGCGGGCCGCGAAGATGTCGTCCGCCGGATCCGCCGCGTACACCTTTTCGTAGTCGATCAGCGAGAAGGGGCCGGTGCGGGGGAGGAAGATCTCCGGGACCTCGCCGAGATCGATTTCCTCGTAGGGTTGCGGGTAAACGACTTTCACGTCGAACCAGGCGTCGATGTCCAGGTTCTTCGGCGTGTGCGCCACGACCGGGGAATCCTCCGCGCTGCCCAGCCACGCGGCGAATTCGGCGAGTTCGGCGCCCGAATCGGGTGCGGCGGGGGCGAAAACGTAGACGCGCCACCGGCCGTCGGCCTGGGCGTGGTGTCCTAAGTGGATGACGTTCGCGTCGCACACCCGCATGACGGGGGCCGACTTGAACCGCTTGCCGATCGGGAAACCGGTCGCCAGGTCCTGGTGGTCCGGCCGGGCGATGAGCACCGAAGGCTGGTAGCACGTCATGAACCCGGACGGGAACTCGAAGGTCTTCACGTAGAATTCTTCCAGTTCCGCCGGATCGGCCAGGTCTTCCGGCCGGGCCGCCATCAGCGTCGACCATTCCTTGTCGAAGTCGATGAGGTTTTTCGCGATCAGCTGGCGTTCCGCGGAATAGGTGGACAGCAGCGAAGCGGGACCGCGGCCGTCGAGGACGTGGCCGAGTTTCCAGCCGAGGTTGAACCCGTCCTGCATCGAGACGTTCATGCCCTGCCCGGCTTTCGCGCTGTGCGTATGGCAGGCGTCGCCGGTGATGAAGACACGCGGCAGCCGGGTCTCGCCGACGGGAACGTCGTCGAATTTGTCAGTGAGTCGGTGGCCGACCTCGTACACGCTGTGCCAGGCGACGTTCTTCACGTCCAAAGTGTAGGGACGCATGATCGCGTTGGCGCGCGCGATGATTTGGTCGATCGTGGTCTTGCGCACCGCGCCGTGATCGTCCTCGGACACCTCGCCGAGGTCGACGTACATTCGGAACAGCGACCCGCCTTCGCGCGGGATCAGCAGGATGTTGCCGCCGTCGTGGGACTGGATGGCGCATTTCGTGCGGATGTCCGGGAAATCGGTGACGGCGAGGACGTCCATCACGCCCCAGGCGTGCAAAGCCTGGTCGCCGACGAGTTTCCGGCCGATCGCCTCGCGCACCGCGCTGCGCGCACCGTCGCAGCCGACCACGTATTTCGCCCGGACCACGCGATTCTCGCCGGTGCGCGGGCCGGTGGTGTGCCGCAGCGTGACGGTCACCGGGTATTCGTCGCCCTCGGTGATGGCCAGAGACTGGAATTCCAGGCCGAAATCGGGCTTCATCCGGCTCGGCGAATGGGCCATGTACTCGGCGAAATAGTCCTGCACGCGCGCCTGGTTCACGATGAGGTGCGGGAATTCGCTGATCCCGGTGGGGTCGTCGGGCACGCGCGACGAGCGGACGATGCGTTTCGGGTCGGCGGGATCGGGTTTCCAGAACGACATGGTGGTGATCCGGTACGCCTCTTCGACGATCCGGTTCGCGAAGCCGAAGGCCTGGAACGTTTCGACGCTGCGCGCCTGGATCCCGTCCGCCTGCCCGACCTCGAGCCGTCCGCCGCGGCGTTCCACGATGCGCGTGGTGACGTGCGGGAACCGGGACAGCTGCGCGCCGGTGATCATGCCCGCGGGGCCGGTGCCCACGATCAGCACGTCGACCTCGTCCGGCAGTTCCTCGGGCCGGTCGATCCCGGTTCCGGCGGCGGGCAGGACGCGCGGTTCGCCGGAAACGTAGCCGTGGTGGTGGAACTGCATGGGGTTTCCTCACCTCACTGTGAGCACTGCGAAGCCTCGACGTGTTCGATAATAGAATTCGTTGTTCAATTATTGAGTGCATCGATGCTAAGGTGGGCCGCTCCGGTGCACAAGACCCCGCGGGGAAGGACCGAGTCGTGACGGAAGCCAAGCAAGCGGCCGGGTCGCAGACGTTGTCGCGCGGGCTCACCGCGCTGGAAGTGCTCGCCGACGCCGATACGCCGCTGTCGATCGGCGAACTGGCCGCGCGGCTCGGGCTGCACCGGTCGATCACCTACCGGATCGTGCGCACGCTCGAGGACCACGGCCTGGTCGTGCGCGGCGCGAACGGAGAGCTGGAACTGGGTGCGCGGCTGGCGGCGTTGGCGCGCAACGTTTCCCGCGATCTGCAGTCCACCGCGCTGCCCGAACTGACCGTGCTCGCCAACGAACTGGGCATGACGGCGTTCCTGGCAACGCTGGACGGCGAGGATTCCGTCGTCACGCTGGCCAGCGTCGAGCCGCGGCAGGCGACGGCGGCGGTGGCGCAGCGGCCGGGCAGCCGGCATCCGATCACCGACGGCGCACCGGGGCGCGCGATCCTGCAGCAGCTGCGCGGGGAGAAGGCGCCGTACGAAACGAGTCATGACGAGGTGATCCCCGGGCTGTCGTCGATCGCGGTGCCGCTCGCGGTGCCCGGGCAGCATCCGGCCGCGCTCGCGGTGGTGTATCTGACCGGCCCGGCTGATATCTCTGCGATCGGGGAGCGGCTGGCGCGGTCGGCCGAGGTGATCCGGGCCGAACTGCATCCGTAATGGACGCGGTGGACAGCGGCCGGGCGCGGGAAGCACGATGGCGACCGTGGTACAGACGACGCGCTTCGCCCGCTTCCCGCTCGGACACTTCCCGACCCCGCTGGAACCGCTGGACCGGCTCGCTGCGCGGCTGCGCGAACGCCACCGCGACGTTCCGGACCTCTGGATCAAACGCGACGACTGCACCGGATTGGCGACCGGCGGCAACAAAACGCGCAAGCTGGAATTCCTCGTCGGCGACGCGCTTGCCCGCGGTGCCGACACGCTGATCACCCAGGGCGCGACGCAGTCCAACCACGCCCGGCAGACCGCCGCGGCCGCCGCGCGCGCCGGGCTGTCCTGCAAACTGCTGCTGGAACAACGCCAGGTGCGCGACGAGGAGTACGAGAATTCCGGCAACGTGTTCCTCGACGAACTGCTCGGCGCGGAGATCGTGGACCGAGTACCGGCCGGAACTGATATGTCAGCGGCGATGGAAGACGTGGCGGCGAAGCTGCGCGCGGAGGGACGGCGGCCGTACGTGATCCCGGGCGGCGGCTCGAACCCGATCGGCGCGCTCGGGTACGTCCAGTGCGCGCTGGAGCTGGACGCCGCGCCGGTCCCGGTCGATTGGGTCGTGCACGCGACCGGCAGCACCGGCACCCAGGCCGGACTCGTCGCCGGACTGCGCGCGGTGCACAGCCCGGCGAAGGTGCTCGGCGTGAGCGTGCGGCAGCCGGAAGCGCGGCAGATCGACGCGGTGCACGCGCTGGCCGGCCGGACGGCGGAGCTGATCGGCGCCGAGGTGTTCCGCGACGACGTGCTGGTGGACGACCGCTGGGTCGGCGAGGGCTACGGCGTGCCGACCCAGTCCATGGTGGACGCGGTGCGGCTGCTCGCCGAAACCGAAGGCATCCTGCTGGACCCGGTGTACTCGGGGAAGGGCTTCGCGGGCTTGCTCGGCGCGATCGCGGAAGGCCGGTTCGCCGCGACCGATCGCGTCGTGTTCGTGCACACCGGCGGCGTCGCCGGACTGTTCGGCTACCGGTCGGCCTTCTCGTGATCGCGGGGATCCTCGGCGGCATGGGTCCCGCCGCGACCGCGGAGTTCTACGCGAAACTCGTCGCGCGCACGGCCGCGGAACGCGACCAGGACCATCTGCGGGTGGCGATCTGGGCGGACCCGACGGTGCCGGACCGGGTGGCGGCGGTCCTCGACGGCAGCACCGACCCGTATCCGGCTTTGCTCGCCGGAGCGGAAAAACTGCGCGATCTCGGCGCGAACCTCATCGCGATTCCGTGTCACACCGCGCATTTCTTCCTGAACCGGCTGGCGGCCGAGAGCGGTGTGCCGTTCGTGGACATGATCGCGGAAACCGCGGAGTTCCTCGCCGGACGGACGGGTCCGGTCGGGCTGCTCGGCACTCGCGGGACGATCGCCGCCGGGCTGTACCAACGCGGGGTGCCCGGCGTCGACTGGGCAGTGCCGTCCGAAACGGGGCAGCGGAACGTCGATGCGGCGGTCGCGGCGGTGAAACGCGGCGACCTGGCAGGCGGAGCGGAGCATTTCGACCGGGCGCTGGCCGACGTCGACGCGCCGTTGTCGGTGCTGGCGTGCACAGAACTTCCGTTGGTGACGGGGCAGGCGGCCGGAGTCCTGGACCCGACGGACCTGCTCGCCGACGCGATGATCCGCCGCTGCGGGGGAAAACCGGTCGACGCCCGGCCGTCCGGCTGACAGAGTCCGGCCATGACTGATCTGCTGACCGCCGCGGATGTGCAGCTCATGCAGGGTCTCGCGCAGCGGATCACCGCCGTGCGGCCGGAACTCGTCAACAGCGACGCGTCCTACGGCGAACTGGCCTGGAACTGGGGCAGAGCACACGCCGCCCAAGGGGCGAGCTGGGTCCGCCGGCTGTGCTTCGCCGGGGACGACCTGGTGGCGTGGGGCTGGGCGCACCTGCCCCGGAGCGTGCGGCGCAGCGACGGGTCGGTCAAAGACATCACCGGCGCGCATCTGGCATATCAGGTCCATCCCGAACACGCCGAGCTGGTGGACGAGGTGATCGGCTGGTTTGACGCCACCGCCGACGGCCTCGAACGTACCGTGCTGCCCGGCGCGGCGGACAAGTTCGGCTTGGAACGCTGGGCGGCACACGGCTACCGGCCCGATCCGGACGGCCTCGGCGACACCGGATCCTGGACGCAGCTCAACGAACGCGCCCTCGATGTCCTCGAAAAACCGGTGCTGCCGGACGGATTCCGCTTCCGCACCGCTGCCGAAGCCGGAGCGGAGGCAGCCGTGCAGGCGCACCTGGCTGCGTGGGAAGCCAGCTCGTACTCGCTGGAGAGCTACGAGGGCGTCCGCGCGACCCCGGCGTATCGCGGCGACCTGCACGTCCTGGTCGAAGCACCGGACGGGACGATGGCGGCGTCCACGATCATGTGGCTCGACGATGCCAACAAGACCGTCGAATTCGAGCCGGTCGGCACCCATCCGGACTACCGGCGGCGCGGGCTGGGCCGCGCGATGCTGCTGCACGGCATGGACCGCGCGCGGGCGGCCGGAGCCACCCACGCGACGGTCGCTTGCCTCGGCGCGCCGGGACGTCCGGCGGCGCGCGGGTTGTACTACAGCGTCGGATTCCGGGAGATCTCGCGGGACGTGCCGCTGCTCAAGCCTGCGTGAGCGGCGGCTGGCCCATCCGCATCGCGCCGAACTTCGCGGACCTCCGGACCGCCTCGAAACCGTAGTCGATCATCGCTCGCTCGTACTCCCGCAGTGCCGGGAGCAGGTCGGCGCCAGGCTCGGTGAGTTTTCTGGTGAGCAGCTCGGCGTCCCGCAGCGCGATGTTCGCGCCGACGCCGACCGCGGGGCTCATCGCGTGGATCGCGTCGCCGAGCAGCGTCACCGGCGTCGTCGGCCACGGCTCGATCGGCACGCTGGTGCGCATGAAAATGGGGAACACCGTCCCGGGGTCCGCGAGGGCCAGCAGTTCGCTCGCCCGCGGATTCCACGTGCGGGCCAGCGAAACCGTCATCTCCCGCAACTCGAGCCCGGTGGCGGCGCGGAGTTCGTCGTCGGAGTACGGCAGCAGTTCGGTGCGGGCGGCGAGCAGGCACATCACGTAGTCGCCGGTGTCGGTCAGGCCCGGCAGCGAGGCCGGACGCCGGGAGTGGACCGGGGCGATGCCGATGTGCTGGTGGTCCGGGCCGAAGAGCCCGCGGTAGAGCCCGAACCATTCGTCGGGGATCAGCTCGGCGGTCTCGCGGGTGAGCGGAAAGCGGCCGTACAGGATGCGCACGCCGGTGTCGATCACGCGGGCGTGCGGGAGATAGTGCCGGCGTAGCACGGAATTCACGCCGTCGGCGGCGACCAGGACGTCGGCGGACGCGGCCGATCCGTCGGCGAAGGTCGCGGTGACGGCGCCGTCCAGGCGGTATCCGGTGCACTCGCGGCCGAACTGGACGACGTCGTCCAGGCCGTGCAGGAGGATCTCCCGCAGGGTGAGGCGGTTGATCGAGACATTGCGCTCGACGGGTTCCTCCGGCGGCGTCCCGGTGAGGTAGCTGGTACGCGACGGCGTCGAACTGGCATCCCAGATCGCCTGGCTGAGATGCGCGGGAAGCAGCCGGTCGAGGGCGTCGAGACCGTCGGGGTCGAGCCGCAGGCGATACCCCTGCCGCCGGCCGGCCGCTGAGATCTCCCGCTCGCAGACTGTCACGGCAACCCCGGCGCGGTGCAATCCCTGCGCGAGCGCGAGACCGCCGACGCCGGCTCCGATGATCAGGACGCGAAGTTTTCCGGGCACAGCGAATTCCCCTTCTGGATACGGGACACGGGGACGTGCTGGACGCACCGGAGAGGTGCGGGTACGAGCGCGACGCGCCGCCCGGACTACCCACCGGGCCGTGGCTTTCGACGTCCTGGGCCACCCTAGCTTTTTCCGGAAGCGGATTGTCAAGGACCGATTTCCGCATAGCCTGGAAGCATGTGCGCGACCGGTCCGGAGATCCGCGGGCCGCGGGTGGACCTGCTGACCGCCCCGGACTGCCCGAACGCCGAGGCGGCGCGGGCGCTGGTCGCCGAATGCCTCGCCGCGAGCGGCCTCGAGGCCGCGGTGGTCGAACGCGTCGGCCGGTACCGCTCTCCGACGATCCTGGTCGACGGGGTGGACGTGATGGGAACGGCCGAATCGGTCGCGGGAGCCGCGTGCCGGCTCGACGTGCCGACCCGGGAGCGGGTGCTCGCCGCGCTGTCCGCTGCCGCCGTGGAAGCCTGACCGGAAGCCGGCGCGGTCCGCGAGTTGTCTTCGCGGCACTCGTCGCTCTGGTCTACATTACAGATGTAATGTAGGGTCGGTACGACTTCGGCCGAGGAGGTGCGGATGAGCCGGTCCGGAACCCCGGACGACCCGGCCGGGACGAAGCTCGCCCTGCGCCGGGCGGCGGTCGGCGTGGTCGCTTCGGAAGGGCTGCGCGGTCTCACCTACCGGGCGGTCGCCCGGGCGGCGGGCTGCACCACCGGCGCGGTCCAGCACCATTTCTCCTCGATCGACGACCTCCTCCAGTCCTCTTTGGACCTGGTGCTGGAGGAAAGCGCGGAAAACGGCCTGATCGGCGCCCGCACCGGCGTCTACGCGGACGGTCCCGAGGTGCGCCAGCGGTTCCGGGACAGCGCGGACCTGCAAGTGTTCCAGTACCAGCTAGTCGTGGAGGCGGCGCGGCGGCCCGAATTGCGGCCGGTCGTGCGGCGGCTCTACGACGGCTATCTCGCCGCGGTCGGCAAGGAGCTGTCAGCCGGCGGCGGGCTGGCCCAGCTCGTGTTCTACGCCCTCGACGGAATGTTCCTGCACCAGGCGGCGGATCCGGACGTCGATCCGGGCCCGGCGCTCGAAGCCCTGCGCGGCCTGCTCGCGGCCGCGCGGTAACCGAACCTCGCCGCACCCCGGTCGCGCACGGCGCGGCCGGGGTCGAAGTGTTGCCGGATGCTGTTGCGCGGCAAGATCTTCCCACTGTCCTTTTCGGAATTTCCCGGCCGCTCAAGGTGTTGACTTAATCAACACCCGGGGGCACACTCGGCGCATCCCCGAACCCGCCGAACCGAAAGGCGCACCGATGCCCGACACCGCCGCCGCGACGTTGCTGATCGACGGCCGCTGGCAGTCCGCCCCGGCGACCTTCGACGTCGTCGACCCCGCGAGCCTCGCCGTCCTCGGCCAGGCCGCCGACGCGGGGCCCGGGCAGGCGCGGGACGCACTGGCCGCGGCCGCGCGCGCCGCCCGGGGCTGGGCGGACACCGATCCGGAGACCCGCAGCGGCCACCTGCGCGCCGCGGCCGCCGGAATCCGCGCGCGGCAAAGCGAACTGGCCGCGTTGCTGAGCCGCGAGAACGGGAAACCGCTCGCCGAGGCGAACGGCGAACTCGCCGGAGCCGCCCGGATGCTGGAGTGGGCGGCGGAGGAGGGCCGCCGCGCGTACGGGCGGGTCACCCCGGCGAACGCGGCCGGCCCGGGGCTCGTGCTGCGCGCGCCGGTCGGCCCGGTGCTCGCGATCACGCCGTGGAACTTCCCGGCCAGCATGCTGATCCGCAAGGTCGGCCTCGCGCTCGCGGCGGGCTGCCCGGTCCTCGCGAAACCGGCCGAGCAAACCCCGCTGATCGCCACCGCGCTGCTGGAAATCGTGCAGGACACCGGATTGCCGGACGGCGTGCTGCAGTCGCTGACCACCACGCGGCCCGCCGAACTCGTCGGGGAACTGCTGGCCGACCGGCGGCTGCGCAAGGTCAGTTTCACCGGTTCCACCGAGGTCGGGCTGGGCCTGCTGCGCCAGACCGGCGACATTCTCCGCCGCACGTCGCTCGAAATGGGCGGGCATTCCCCGGCGATCGTGTTCGAGGACGCCGATCTCGAAGCGGCCGCGGCGGGCGTCGTCGCCGGGAAGTTCTTCAACGCCGGGCAGAGCTGCACGGCGGTGAACCGGTTGTACGTTCACGAAAGCGTCCGCGACGACCTGCTTTCCTTGATCGAAAAGAAAACCGCCGCGCTGAAGGTCGGCCGGGGCGACTCCGAGGGCACCGATGTCGGGCCGTTGATCGACGAGGCCGGGCTGGCGAAGGTGGAGAACCAGGTCGCGGACGCGGTCGGCAAGGGCGCGCGCGTGCTCGTCGGCGGCCGCCGATGGTCGGATTCCGCGCTGCCGGGCCATTTCTTCGAGCCCACGGTGCTGGCCGACGTCACGCCGGACATGCTCATCAGCCATGAGGAAACGTTCGGCCCGGTGCTCGCGGTATCGGACTTCCGCACCGACGACGAAGCCGTCGAATTGGCCAATTCCACCGATTACGGCCTCGCCGCCTACGTGTTCGGCACCGATCTGCGCCGCATCTGGCGCACGCTCGACCGGCTCGATTTCGGCGTGTTCGGTGTCAACGACCCGGCACCCGTGCGTCCGGAACTTCCGTTCGGCGGCCAGAAGAACTCCGGCCAGGAACGCGAAGGCGGGGCCGAAGGCATCGAGGCCTACACCGAGACCAAAGCCGTCGCTCTGCGGTTCTGAACCGCTCCCCGAAAGGAATCCGCATTGACCACCGCCGAACTCGCCGCCGCCGACCGGCGCGCCCTCATCCATCCGCACACCGTCATCGGCGACCCGGCCGAACCACTCGTCCTCGACCGCGGCGAAGGCGCGCTGCTGTGGGACACCGACGGCAAGCAATACCTCGACGGCACCTGCGGCCTCTGGCAATGCCCGGTCGGCCACGGCCGCACCGAACTCGCCGAGGTCGCCGCCGAACAGATCCGCAAACTGGAGTTCTACTCGTCCTTCGGCGACTACTCCAACGCGCCGTCGATCCGCCTCGCCGAACGCCTGCTGTCGCTCGCCCCGGCCGGGCTGGAGCGCGTTTTCCTCACCAACGGCGGTTCGGAGGGCAACGAAACCGCGATCAAACTCGCCCGGCTCGCCTTCCACCACGCGGGCTCGCCGGAACGCACCGTGGTGCTGGCCCGGCACGGCGGCTACCACGGCATGGGAGGCGCGTCGCTGGCCGCGACCGGGATCGAGGGCCTGCGTGCCGGATACGGTCCGCTGCTGCCGGACGTCGAATGGCTCGGCAAACCGCACGGCCTCGAGCACGGTCCCAACGCGACCGAACTGCTGGTGGCAGAATTGGAAAAGCGCATCGAGGAGATCGGTCCACATCGGATCGCCGCGTTCATCGGGGAGCCGGTGCTCGGCGTCGGCGGAATGGTGCCGCCGCCCGAGGGTTACTGGCCACGCGTGCAGGAAGTGCTGCGCCGGTACGGGATTCTGCTCATCGTGGACGAGATCGTGACCGCGTTCGGCCGCACCGGGCATTGGTTCGGCAGCGAGCATTTCGGCGTCGAACCGGACATGATCGTCACCGCTAAGGGGCTCACCAGCGGGTACATTCCGATGGGTGCGGTCCTCATTGGACGGAGGGTGCTCGAACTCGCCGAAGGCGCGACGTTCCTGCACGGCTTCACCTACAACGGCCACCCGGTCGGCGCGGCGGTCGCGCTGGCGAATCTCGACCTGATCGAAAAGGAGAACCTGCTCGAACGCGCCACCGTCCTCGGCGCCCGGCTGCGCGCGCGGCTCGATCCGCTCGCCGAACTGCCGCACGTGCGCGAGGTCCGCGGCGTCGGCCTGATGCTCGGCATCGAGTTCGCGGACCGGCCCACCGCGCCGGTGCAGGCGGGCTGCCGCGCGGACGGCGTGGTGGTCCGCGCGTCCGGGACCAGCATCGTGCTGTCCCCGCCGCTGGTGATCACCGAGGACCAGATCGACACGCTGGCCGACGTGCTGGGCAAGCACGTCGCGGCCGCGGCGAGCTGACGGAGGAGCCATGAGACGCCGGATGCCGACGCTGTTGTCCGCCGCGCTTCTGCTCGCCACCGCCGGCTGCGCGATTTCCGAGGGCGGCCCGAACTCGCTCGTGTTCGTTTCCTACGGCCAAGGCGCGTACCAGGCGGGCCAGCGCGCGGCGTGGCTCGACCCGTACGAGCAGAGGACCGGGACCACGGTCACCCTCGACGGCCCGTCGAGCAACGCCAAGCTCAAGGCCATGGTCGAGGCGGGGAAGGTGACCTGGGACGTCGTCGACACCGACGCGTCCGCGGCCGCCGCGGTGTGCGGGAGCCTCCTGGAGCCCATCGACATGGGGGCGCAGGCCGCCGGGTTCCCGGAAGGCTCGCTCACCGACTGCGGAGTGCCGGACGCCTTCTTCGGCATGATGCTGATGTACGACTCCAAGGTCTACGGCCAGCATCCGCCGACGAAACTCGCGGATTTCTTCGACCCCGAGCAGTTCCCCGGCCGCCGCATCATCTACGGCGGCGATCCGAGCGTCGGCACCATCGAGGCCGCGCTGCTGGCCGACGGCGTGCCGCGAGACCGGCTGTATCCGCTGGACCTGCGCCGAGCGCTGCGGATGTACGACCGGATCCGGCCGCAGCTGTCCATCAGCAGCACGTACGGCGACCAGCAGCAGCGCATGGCCGGCGGGCAGGCGGATCTGGCGCTGATTGTCAGCGCCCGGGCGTTCTCGCTGCTCAAGGCGGGGGCGACGAACTGGAAGGTGGTGCCTGACATCCCAGTGCCAGTGACCTGGGATGTCTTGGTGGTGCCGAAGGGGACGGCACGCGCCGAGGAGGCGAAGAAACTCATCCGCTTCGCCTCGCAACCGGCGCAAGCGGCGGACTTCGCCGCGCGGGCGGGCGTCGGGCCGGCCAACACGGCCGCCCCCGCCGCCCGTTCGGAGATCGGCCGCCAGCTCGACATCTGGGGCGAGGGCAAGGAGGACTTGCGAGTGCTCAGCAACGTGCGTTATTGGGCGGCGAACCGGCCCGCGCTGGTGAAGGCGTGGTCGGATTGGACGACCGGATGACCGCCGCGGCGACGAGACCCCCGGCCGTGCCGCGGGCCGGGTCCGGAAAACGGCGGACCTCGTGGCTGCTGCTGCCCGCCGCGGCGGTGGTGCTGGTGTTCTTCTTCTACCCGCTGGCCGTGATCCTGTGGCGCAGCTTCACCGAACCGTCGTTCGGGATCGGCAACTACCTGGCGGTGCTGGGCGACGAGGTGCAGCTCCGGGTGCTGCTGCGGACGTTGCGGACCGCGCTGATCATCACCGCGGCCACGCTTGTCATCGGCTACCCCTACGCGTACGCGATGACGCTCGTCGGCCGCCGCGCGCGGTCGGTGCTGACGCTGCTGGTGCTGATGCCGTTCTGGACCAGCCTGATGGCACGCAACTTCGCCTGGTACGTGCTCGAACAGCGCGGTGGCGTCCTCGACAAGGCGCTGTCGGCGATCGGCTTCGACGGCGTGGTGCTGCTGGGTTCGGTAGCCGGCGTGACGGTCGCGATGGTGCAGGTGATGCTGCCGTTCATGGTGCTGCCGCTGCAAAGTTCGATGCTGAGCATCGACCGCAGCCTGCTGCACGCGGCGGGCAGTCTCGGCGCACGGCGGCCGGTGGCGTTCCTGCGGGTGTACCTGCCGCTGTCGATGCCGGGCGTGCTGGCCGGGGTGTCGGTGGTGTTCATCATGTCGCTGGGCTTCTACATCACCCCGGCGCTGCTCGGCACGCCGCAGCAGGCGCTGGTCGCGCAAGTGATCGGCACCCAGGTCAACGACCTGCTGGACTTCGCGGGCGCCGGTGCGCTCGGGACGATCCTGCTGGTCGTCACGCTCGTGGTGCTCGCCGTGCTCAGCCGCGTGGCCGCGCCGCTGGGCACCAGTGCGGCCGGAGGTGCCGGCCGTGGCTGACAAGCCGTCCATCAGCAGGGCCGCCGCGGTGCGGCAGCGCAGCCTCGGCTGGGGCTTGCGGGTGTGGGTCGTCCTCGTCGCGTTCGTGCTCGTCGCGCCGACGCTCGTGGTGATCCCGATGAGCTTCGGCGCGGGCTCGACGTTCGAGTTCCCGCCGAAGGACTGGTCGTGGCACTGGTACGCGGAGTTCTTCACCAGCAAGCAATGGCTGGCCGCGCTGGCGAATTCCGTGCAAGTCGGCCTGCTCGCGGCGGCGCTGGCGACGGTGCTCGGCGTGGCGGCCGCGCTGGCGCTCGACCGGATGCGCGGGGGCGTCGTGAGGCAGCTGCTGATGGCTCCGATGATCCTGCCCGGCATCGTGGTGGCGGTCGCGATCTACGGGGTTTTCCTGCGCTGGCAGCTGAACGGCACGATGCTCGGTTTCGTGCTGGCGCACGCGGTGCTGGGGCTGCCGTTCGTGCTCACGTCCGTGCGGACGAGCCTGGCCGGGTACGACCCGACCATGGAGAAAGCCGCGGCCAGCCTCGGCGCGCCCCGGCTCACGACGCTGCGCAAGGTCGTGCTCCCGATCATCGCGCCCGGCGTGCTGTCCGGATTCGTGTTCGCCTTCGCCACGTCGTTCGACGAGGTCGTGGTCGCGCTGTTCCTGCAGACGCCCGCGATCAAGACGCTGCCGGTGAAAATGTACGAATCGATCGTGCTGGAAATCGACCCGACGATCGCCGCCGCGTCGAGCCTGATCGTCGTGTTCACCACCCTTCTGCTGTTCGTCCCCGCTGTTCTGCGCCGAAAAGAGCACTCATGACTGACGGAATCGCGACCGCACACGTGACGAAGGCCTATCCCGGCGTCGACCGGCCCGCCGTGGACGACGTTTCGCTGCACATCGCCGACGGCGAGTTCATGACCTTCCTCGGCCCGTCCGGTTCGGGCAAGACGACCATGCTGTCGATGATCGCCGGGTTCACCCCGCTCACGTCCGGATCGATCACTGTGGACGGTCAGGAGATCTCCCGGCTCAAACCGCACCGGCGGAATCTCGGCGTGGTTTTCCAGCAGTACGCGCTGTTTCCGCACCTGTCGGTGGCGCGCAATGTCGCTTTTGGACTGACCCAGCGCAAGGTGCCGAAACCGGAGATCGCGCGGCGGGTGGACGAGGTGCTGGAACTGGTCGGGCTCACCGCGGTGCGGGACCGGTTGCCGCGTCAGCTTTCCGGCGGTCAGCAGCAACGGGTCGCCTTGGCGCGGGCGGTGGTGTACGAACCGCGCGCGCTGCTGATGGACGAGCCGCTGGGCGCGCTGGACAAGAAACTGCGCGACCAGCTGCAGCGCGAAATCGCCCGGATGCACCGGGAATTGGGAATGACGTTCCTCTTCGTGACGCACGATCAGCAGGAGGCGCTTACCTTGTCGGACCGGATCGCGGTGTTCAACGACGGCCGGATCGAACAGGTCGGTACGCCGGAGGAATTGTACGAGCGGCCGAAAACGTTGTTCGTCGCGCAATTCGTAGGGGAGTCCAACGCGTTGTCGCTCACGCCGGGGGAGGTGACGATCGTGCGGCCGGAACGATTGACCCTGCACACTTCCGCGGATCCAGTCCCGAGTGGACACCAGCGGGCGAGCGCGCGGGTGACCGACATCGTGTACGTCGGGGATCACACGCGGATCTGGTTGCGGTACTCCGACGGTGCCCGCGGTTGCGCGGTGCTGTCGGCCGGGGTCGCGCACGACCATCGGCCGGGGGACGAGGTGATCGTCGCGTGGCATCCGGAGCATCAGGCCGTGGTGCCGAGCGGCGACGTTCCGGAATTGGCGGCGGTATGACTGAGGATCTGCTGCTGCGCGGCGGGGTAGTCCGGACTTTCGACCCCGTGGTCGGAACGGTTTCCGCGGTGCTGGTCTCGGACGGCCGCGTCGCCGCGGTCGGCGACGACCAGACAGTTTCCGCCGCCGCGGCGCCGGACGCACGGGTCGTCGAGCTGGCCGGCCGGACTGTCCTGCCTGGACTGAACGACGCGCATCTGCACCTGGCCTTCCACGCGGCCGCCGGTCCGGAGTTCTGCGTGGACCTTTCCGCCGTCTCGGACCTGGCTTCGCTAGCCCGTGCGCTGGCGGACGCGCCGCCGGGGGAGTGGATCGTCGGCCGCGGCTGGCGGGAAACGACGATCGCCGAGTTCGCCGACGGTCGAGCGGCGCCGACCCGCGCCTGGCTCGACGGGGTGACCGGCTCGAAACCGACGGTGCTGCATCACGCGTCGTCCCACGAGGTGTGGGCGAACAGCGCGGCGCTCGCCGGTGCCGGAATCACTGCCGCGACCCCGGATCCGGAAGCCGGGGAGATCGTCCGGGACGCCGCCGGGGAGCCGACCGGCGTGCTCGTGGAGAGCGCGCAGGAACTGGTCGCTTCGCTGGTGCCGCAGCCGAGCCGGTCCGTCCGGCTGGATTCGATCGTGCGCGGCATGGAACGGCTGAACGCGCTCGGGATGACGAGCGTGACCGACCCGATCGTCCCGCCGGACCTGTGGCAGGACTACCGCGACCTGCACGCCGCCGGCCGGCTGCGGATGCGGATCACCGCGCTGCTGCACTGGAACTGGCCGTCGCCGGCGACTTCGGCCGCTTCGCTGGCGCAGCTGCTGGACGAGACGGACTTTTCCGTCGGCGACGACCTGCTGCGGATCGGCGGCATCAAGCTGTTCGCCGACGGGGTGCCGACGCACTGCACCGCGTGGATGCACTCGGCGTACCCGTCCGGCGGGCACGGAAGCCTGGTGACCTTCGGCCCGGACGACGAGGCGCGGGTCCGTGAGCTGCACGAACTGATCCGGGTCGCGCACGTGCGCCGGGTGCGGGTGCAGGTCCACGTGACCGGCGACCGAGCCGCGGACGCGGTAGTCGACGCGATCGAGGCGGCCCAGGCGGCCGACCCTTGGCCAGCCGCCCGGCACGCGCTGATTCACGGCACCTTCCTGTCCGCCGCGGTGCTCTCCCGCCTGGCGCGGTCCGGGATCGGAGTCATCACCAGCTCGCTGATGCGGACCTACAGCGGCCCGTCGATGGTCCGGGTGCTGGGCGAGGCTCGCTGGGCCGACGCGTTCCCCGCGCGAGCCCTGCTGGACCACGGCGTGGTGGTCGCCGACAGCTCGGACGCCCCGGTGACCGTGCCGGACTGGCGCCGCGGCGTGGCCACCTTCACCGGTTCGCCCGGGCCGAACGCCTACGCCGCGGTGGCCAGCCCGCTCACCAGGGAGGAAGCGCTGCGGTTGTGGACCACCGGCCCGGCGTGGCTGGAACACGCGGAGGACGCCAAGGGCACTCTCCGCGTCGGCTCCCTCGCCGACCTGGCGGTTTTTGCCCACGATCCGGTCACCGCGGCGGAGGCGGAGTTGCTGAGCGTACGGTCGGATCTGACTGTGCTCGGGGGACGGATCGTGACAGAGTGAGGTTTCGTGTACAGCAGCAATACGGACGCCGACCGCGGCGCTTTCGTGTGGATGGTGAAGAACGCCGTCGTGCCGCGGCCGATCGCGTGGGTCAGCACGGTGGACGGCGAGGGCGTGCGGAATCTCGCGCCGTTCAGCTACTTCGCGCCGCTGACGATGGACCCGCCGACGGTGGTCTTCTCGATTTCGGAAGCGACAAAGGACACTCTGGCCAACGTTGAGGCGCGGGGCGAGTTCGCGATCACGATAGCGCTGAGCGGCCAGGAGGAGTTGGTCGCGCGCACTGCGTCCACAGTGGACTCCTCAGTGGACGAAGCGGAACAGGTCGGGTTGTCGTGGACGCCCGGGGTGCGGATCGCCGTGCCGCATCCCGCGGGGGCGGGCCCGACCCTGGAGTGCACGCTGGTGAAGATCGAGGAATTCCGCGGCGCGCACCTGGTGTTCGGCGAGGTGGTCGGAGTAGCGGTGGACGACCGCCTGCTGCGCCCGGACGGCAGGCTGGACCAGGACGTGTACCACCCGGTGGGCCGCATGGGCGGCGCGACGTTCACCCGGGTGGACAACTGGGTGCGGGTGCCGATTCCCGCTCCGGAGGAGTTCCTGGCCCGAGGTCAGCACTCGGACGCGGGCAGCTGACCCTGCCGGCAGGCCGATTCGCGCTGGACTTCGCCGGAGGTCCTCGGCCGGCCGGGGCCGCCGGGGTCGAGGTAGCCCTGGTATTCCTTGCAGCGCGGGTTGAACTTGCCCGCGGTGACCGCGCGGAGGCCGCAACCGGGACTGGTCGCGGGATCGCGCCGTTAGGTTTTCGGCGTGGTGGTCTTGGGCGCGCGGGTCGCTTTGGCCGGGGTTGAGGCAGCCGGCGGTGCGGTGGCCGGGACTGCCGCGGCGGACAAAGCTGGTTCCGGAGTGAGCTGGCTCGTCGGAGGTGCTCCGGCGACGGCGTGCTGGGCAGGCGGATGTCCGGTGCACCCGGCCAGCGCCAAGACCAGCGCGACGGCGGCCGCGAGGCGGGTCCGGGTCATGCCAGGAAGACGGTCCCCGGTCCGTGATCGTTACCGCGCTTTCGCGTAGCCTCGACCCGGTCCGCACCTGAGCAGGGAGGTTCCCGTGGCCGACGCAACCCTCTCCGGGGTCCTCGACCGGCTCGCGGAGCTGCACGACCCCAAGATCCGGGCCGTCAACGAGAACCACGGCGACGACCACAGCGTCAACCTCGGCAAGCTCCGCGCCCTCGCCAAAGAACTCAAAGCCCAGCCCGACCTCGCCCGCGAGCTGTGGCGGACCGGCGACACCAACGCCCGTCTGCTGGCTCTCCTCGTCGCGCGGCCGAAGCAGTTCGACCGTGCCGACCTCGACACGATGCTGCGCGAGGCGGGCACCCCCAAGGTCCACGACTGGCTCCTCGCGAACATCGTCAAGAAGAGCCGCCACGCCGAGGACCTCCGCGTGGCCTGGCTCGACGATCCCGATCCGGTCGTGGCGAGCGCGGGCTGGGCGCTGACCGCTGATCGCGTCGCCAAGAAACCCGGCGGGGTGGACCTTTCCGGGCTGCTCGACGTCATCGAAGCCGAGATGAAAACCGCCCCGGACCGGTTGCAGTGGGCGATGAACCACTGCCTCGCCCAGATCGGCATCGAAAACCCCGGCCTGCGCGACCGCGCGATCGGCATCGGGGAGCGGCTGGGAGTGCTCAAGGACTACCCGACGCCGCCGAACTGCACCTCGCCCTACGCGCCGGTGTGGATCGCGGAGATGGTCAAGCGGAAGGCTTGACGAAACCCTGACGAACACCGTAGTCGCCGCAATCCTTCCAGTCGCACGAGCGTGCCCTGCGAGATGATCGTCGGTTCCGCGGGCAGCCAGGCCGGCTCCGCGAAGGCCACGCGCCACACCGGGGCCGATCCGGTCGGCGAGGACCGGGACTACGGCCGTCAGGTCCGCCGAAGCGGGCCGCCAGCCGCCGTCCACGAAACCGGCGGGAGGCAGCGGCGGCTTGAGCCGAAGCCTCGGTTCGGCGGGCGGGTGGCGTCGGCATGGCGGGCTCCGATCCCGGCCGCGGGACCGGCGAGCGGCTCGGGCGAGCTAGGCGAGCTGGCGCGAGAGGAGGATGCCGCTGCCGAGGAGGATCTCCAGCGCGGCATCGGTGCTGTCGGCGGCGGAAGCGGCGCTCAGCGCGCGTTCCGCGGCGTCCGGCGAGGCTTCCGGCGGAATCGCCAAGAGCGTCAAGTGGTGGAGGCGCGGCCCGACCACCACGACGGTGTGCTGCTGGAGGCCGAAGAATCCGGCCAGCCGCACCAGATTCGGGCCGTGCGCCAGACGGGCGGGCGCGAGATCCCAGGCGGTCGGGTTGAAGCCGATCCGGTCCACTCGTCCGGAGCGGTCGGCGAGCGCGGCGACGAGGGCGCTGAACTCCGTGACCGGTTCTCGCGAACGAGGCCACCAGGCACCGTCGAAACAGCCTTTCGCGGCACCAGGTTCCTTGAGCCGCAACCGGTTTCCGGTCGCGAGGGATTCGATCACCGGGCCGGCGGCACGGTGCTGGGGGACTGGCATCATCGGGGCGCTCTCTCCGGCGTGCGGGTGGCCCGGCGGCGGATGCCGTCGGCGCTGCGCGGCGGAAACAGGGTGCGCGCCGAAGAAGAGGGCAGGGCGTCAGCGGCGACGGTGCCGCGCTCGGCTTTCGTGCGGCTGCGGGTCGTTCCGTTCGCTGGAGGGGGCGGCGGGCTGGCGGAACAGGCCGCCGTAGCGGTCGTCCTGCGGCCGCACGAGCGCGCCGGGACGGGGCGTCTCGTCGACGGGATGGCTGAAAACGAGGGTGCTGACGAAAGTGGTGATCGGGTTTTCCTTTCCGGGTAAAGCAAGATCCGCCGGACACTGGGAATCAGGAGGCGGATGAGCCACGTCGCACCACCGCCATTCCCTGGTGGGCGCCACCGGCCGGCGCCGCGAAGCGGTTGCGGCGAGGGCGGCTCGGCGGCCTATCGGCCGCTTGGGGTGACGGTGGTGTGCCGTGGGCCCGGCTACACGCCGCGCTTTCGTCCCCGCCACGAGGGGGCTGGGCTGCCGGCACGGGATGTTCCCGGACACCACCGACGGTACACCCCTGCGTCCCGGCCGCGGGGACCGCCGAGTGCCCCGGCCGGTGCGGTGCGCCGCCGCACGAGTGCCGTTCCGGGCTTTCACCAGGGCGGGAAGCCGCAATCGGGTGAACCGGAGTTCGCCGTGCCCAGCCGTGCTGAACCCGCGCCGGGCGCCTGCTCGGTGTAGGGTTCGGGGCAAGGACCCCAGACCTCGGTCGCGCCGATCGAGCCGCGTCACGGCTGCCGACGACCGAGGAGGTTCCGCGCATGGCGGAAATCCGCGAGAACGGGCCTTTTCGCCGGGCGGGTGCGTCCAGGGAGCGTTTCCGTCCCGCCAGGGCCGGCAGTTCCCGGACGGCTTCCGGCCCGCTTCCGCGGCCGGCCGGTCCTTCTCACGGCATCGGGTGGCGTCCTCCCGCCGCCCGCACTCGACTTGGAGTTCCACAATGGACGAAATGAAATCGGCGGCCCCGCGAGGGCCGGGCCCTCCGCACGGAAGCGATTACGCCGAGCTGTCGGCACTGGTGAAGTCGGCGGGATTGTTCCGCCGCCGTCCGGTGCACTACCTGATCCGCGGCAGCGCGGCCTTGCTGGCTTTCGGCGGGGCCTGGGTGCTGCTCGCGCTCGCCGGCGACGGCTGGTGGCAGCTGGGCACCGCTCTGCTGCTGGCGGTCGCCTACACGCAGCTTTCGTTCCTCGGCCACGACGCCGGGCACAAGCAGATCTTCCGGGGCCGCCGCGCGAACGACGCGGTCGGCACGGGACTGGCCGGACTGGTCGGCCTGAGCTACGGCTGGTGGGTGGGCAAGCACAACCGGCATCACGCGAACCCGAATCTCGAGGACTCCGATCCGGACATCGACATTCCCGCGCTGGCGTTCAGCACCGGCCAGGGCCGCGCGAAGGCGGGTTTCCTGCGCTGGATGGCGAAATACCAGGCGTTCCTGTTCTTTCCCTTGCTGCTGCTGGAAGGCCTCGACCTGCACTGGTCGGGGATCAAGGCGGTGTGGCACGGCGGGATCAAGTCGCGGAGACTGGACGCGGTGCTGCTGACCGGTCATCTGGCCGCGTATCTCGCGGCGGTGTTCCTGCTGCTGCCGCCGGGGATCGCGGTCGTGTTCATCGCGGTGCACCACGCCGCGTGGGGCGTCTACATGGGATGCTCGTTCGCGCCCAACCACAAGGCGATGCCGCACCTGGAGCAGGGCCACCGGCTGGACTTCCTCCGCCGCCAGGTGCTGACCTCGCACAACGTCCGCGGCGGCCACTGGATGACGTACGCGCTCGGCGGGCTGAACTACCAGATCGAGCACCACCTCTTCCCGAACATCCCGATGGCGACCTTGCGGCGGGCGCAGCCGCTGGTGCGGGACTTCTGCCGCGCCCGCGAGATCAGCTACAGCCAAGGCGGGCTGCTGCGCACCTACGCGGACGTCCTGCGGCATTTGCACCAGGTCGGTTCCCCGCTGCGGGCGGCGCCGGCCGGCGGGGGCGGTTCCCGATGACGGCTGGGCGGAGCCGGGAAACCGCGGCCCGGGTGACGATGAAGCGGGCCGGCGCCGAACGCGGGCACGTCGACGGCGGCTGGTGGCCGCGTTCGGCTGACCTGGCCGCCGAACTGCCCGCACTGGCCGCCGCGCTCGAAGAGTGGGTGGGCCCGGTGGCCCGCGTGTCGTATCACCTGGACACCTGGGGCCCGGCCGCGCGCAAAGTCCGCCTCGGCGACCGGACCGTGCGGCTGGAAGGGTTCCGGGAGACGGATCCGGACACCGTCATAGTGCTCGGGACGGACTCCCGCCGGGTGAGCCTGCTGGTGGTGCCGGAGGAAGTCCCCGGCGGGGCGGCCCGCGCGGTGCTGCGCTCGGCCGCGGACGGCGATTCCACCGCCACCGCGGCGGAAATCCTGTCCGCCAACGGCGCGGCCGGAACACGGTGACTGCTATGTCCATTGTGGACTTCGAACGGCCGCGGGCCGGCCAGCGCGGAGACCGGAGATGAACGGCCTGCGCGCCGCGCCGCCGCCCGCGGCCCGGCCCGCCGGCACCTGCCCGGTGTGCCGGCACGAGAAGACCGGGCACGACGCGATCGCGGAACGCTTCTGCGCCGCGACCGCGGCGGCCGGACACCACCGCGGCTGCGCTTGCGCCGCGGGAAGCACGGAAACCGCTGAAGAGGACGGGAACATGGCCCGCGAGCTCGACTACGTTTCACGGTACGACCAGCGGCTCGCGGCGGTACGGGACGTGCTCAAACAAGACACCGGCCTGACCGACGCCGCCTGTCAGGCTTTGGCGGCGCGGTTGCTGCACCTTCTCGACGAGGCGCCGGAACAACTGCGACGCTGACGGCCTTCGCGCGTCCGGGCCGTCCCGCGTCGGTGAGGGGTGCGGGAGTCCGGCCTCGGCCAGGGGCTGGCCGGAACCCTTGCCGATCGCTGTTGCGCGGGCTCCCCGGCCGTGAACACGGTGGTGAGCGGAGACGGCTCGAACGGTGTGGTGAGCGGAGGAGGCTCGAACGAGGCGGCTCTCGTCGAAGCGGGCCACATCGGAAGCCCGGCCACAGCGCCCGCGGCCGAAAGCGAACGCGATTCCGGCCGGGACTCGTGGGCAGCAGCGCACTCCTCGACCACGCACCCTCGCTGGACTACGCCCGCCGCCATGCCACGGAACTGCCGCGCGAACGAGCCGCAGTGCTAGTGCAGGACTGGCTGCGCACCAGGTAGCAAAAACGCCCCCGCGATCAACCGCGGGAGCGCTTCCGCGCCACTACGCAGCCACCATTCGTCTGGATCCTCCACCGGCAGTGCTGCCGGGAAACGGAGCCCGCGCACGGCTGGACACCAGTTCCGCCCGCTCGGCAGGCAATTTCCGGCGCGCTCCCTGGTCTCCGCCGAGGTCCGTGGGGAACTCTGACGGAATCAGATTCCTTCAGAGGGTGTTCCGAAACCCGGGCAGCTAGTCGTTGAGCCTTGTGCTATGTGGCGGCTTGCCCGCCTCCACGCAATGGCCTCCACGCAATGGCCTCCGCGCCACGCCCTTATCGCAGCCGACGCCTGGCCACGCCACTGGGTTTCGAAACACAAGCTCAGGGATCCTCTCACGGACCTTCGCATCCCCGGCCGGGGGAGCAGCGCACTCGGAGGCGGGTCCGGCGGGATGACCGGGCATTGCGGCGGCACTGGAGCCCGGCCGGAGCGGCGGTCGTTCGAAGGAGTCGGAGCCATGCGCGCGGCTCCGGCTCCGCACGGGATCAGCCTCGCTTCAGCAGACCCTGCATCTCGGCGATCTCCGCCTGCTGCGCGTCGACGATCCGCTGCGCCAGGGCCTTGGCCCCGGCATCCGCCCCCTGGGCCAGCTCGGTCTTCGCCATCTCGACCGCGCCCTGGTGGTGCTTGATCATCATCTCCAGCCACGACCGGTCGAAGTCCGCGCCCTTGGCGGCGTCCAGGCTTTTCATGTCGGCGTCGGACATCATGCCGGTCATCTGGTGGTCGCCGGACATTTCGTGGCCGCCGGGCATGGAGTGGCTCGCGGCCGGGGCGCCCCAGGCCGTCAGCCAGCCTTGCATCTGCCGGATTTCCGGGTCCTGCGCCTTGTCGATCCGGCCCGCCAGGCCCACCACCTTCGGATTGCTGCTGCGCGACGGCACCATTTTCGCCATCTCCAGCGCCTGCTGGTGGTGCGGGATCATCTGCTGGGCGAACGCGACATCAGCGGCGTTGTGCCCCGCCTGCGCACTGGGCGCGGGAGCCGGGGCGTCCGGGCCACCGCACGCGCCGAGCAGGAGCGCGGCGGCCAGCACGGCGCCGCCGAAAAAGATTTTGCGCATGAAAAAACCTTCTCTCAAAAGGAAAATTGCGAAGCAAGACCGGAACGGGAATGCCGATCAGGTTCGCAGCACGCAGAGAGAAGTCAGGACGACCCGGCCCCGTCTGTCGGGCGGGCGGTCGGTCGCGGGGGAGCCGCGCGTGCCGTCGAAGGCTGCGGTCACGGCGGTGTACCGGCGGAACGCCAGCAGGCCGAGGACGAGCGCGCTGGCGGCGTACAGGACCGCCAGGCATAGATGCAGCATCGAGTGTTCGCCGGCGGGCATGCCGGAGTCGGCGGCCGGGGCGGTCGAATGCGTCTCGACGGACACCTGGTTCGTCATGGCGTGCCCGGCGGCGGGGGAGGGCGCGTGGTGCATCACGGCAACGCCCAGCGCCAGCGCGAACAGCAGCAGCACCCGCTGCACGCTGCCGAGCCGGGACGTCGCCATGGGGCCAACCGTACCCGGCACCAGGGAGTCCGCGCGGGGCGGACAAACCGGTCACGCTCAGTGGTCGGCGAACGCGTCCCGTATCGGAAGTTGAACATTCACTCAACCGGGTTCCAGCCCGTGGCGCCGAGGCTGCCCCCGCTCGCCCGGGGCCGGGGTGTGCTACTAGGTTCGAGGGGGCAAGACTTGATGTCGAAGACAGAAGGAGGGCCCATGGCCCGGTACGAGCTGCCCGAACTCGATTACGACTACGGTGCTCTCGCGCCGCACATCTCCGGTGAGATCAACGAGCTGCACCACAGCAAGCACCACGCGACCTACGTGAAGGGCGCGAACGACACGCTGGACAAGCTCGCCGCCGCGCGGGAGGCGGGCGACTTCGGCTCGATCGTGGGGCTGGAGACGACGCTGGCGTTCAACCTGGCCGGGCACGCCAACCACGTCGTGTGGTGGAAGATCCTCTCGCCGGAGGGCGGGGACAAGCCGACCGGCGAGCTGGCCGCGGCGATCGACGAGGCGTTCGGCTCGTTCGACAAGTTCAAGGCCCAGTTCACCGCGGTGTCCACCACGATCCAGGGCAACGGCTGGGGCGCGCTGTCGTGGGACCCGATCGGCAAGACGCTGATCACCCAGCAGCTGCGCGACCACCACAACAACCTGATCCTGCCGACCGTGCCGATCCTGCTGGTCGACGTCTGGGAGCACGCGTTCTACCTCGACTACAAGAACGTGAAGCCGGACTACGTCAACGCCCTGTGGAACGTGTTCAACTGGGCCGAAATCGGCAAGCGCTTCGACAACGCCGTCGCCGGCGGCAACGGCCTGCTGCTCAGCTGAGTCCGACGCACTGAAGGCACCGGAAACGGGGTCCGGCCCACGCGGCCGGGCCCCGTTTCGCACGTTCGGCGCACTCCTCGCCCGGGTGGGGGAAAAGCGCTGCGGCAAATGTCGGGAACTGCTGCTCCGCCGCGTCCGGCAACGCTTGCACGGCCTGGTTCCCGGTGCATCCGGGCGTGCACGCCGCACGCCCGCCGAATGCGCCGATCCGGCGGGACGATTTGCCCGCGTTCGCGGTTCCGCTTAACCGTGGGTGGAAGCGCCACCTGATTCAGCGAGATTCGCTGGCATTCGGTGGGTTCTTTCCACAACCGGAAAAAGCGCCTGGACAGCGGCGGATCGGCGCGGCACTCTGGAAGCGCAACCATGTCGGGGGGCAGGGGGAGCCACATGGCGTTGCGCATTCATTTCACCGACGACGATTTCGGCCGGACGAGGCGGCGCACCGGCCCCGATCCGCTGTGGGAACTGGTGCTGAGCCTGACCGCGCTGCAGAGCCGCCGCCCGGCGGGCGGGCCGCGGGTCTGGTCCGCGCGCGCCCGCAAGCAGCTGCGCCGGGAAGGGCTGCTGCCGCACCCCCGTCCGGTGCCCGCGCTGGAACTGCGCACCCGGGCGGTGAAGGCGCTGCCGCCGGGAGGACAGTCCGGCGCCGGCGAGGCGGCGGTCCGCCGCACGGGTGCGCTGAGACCGGCGGACCGGCGGCGGGAGATCGGCCCGGTCGCCGGGGACGGCGTCGTGCACGTGGAGAAAACGAAGCTGCGTGCCGGTCTTCAAACGTTTTTCGTGCACGGGACCGCGCCGTCGTGGGCCGGGGAGCTGGCCGAGCGGGCGCTGCTCGGGGCGGTGCCCGCGTCGTACCCCGCTGCGCGGGCCGCGGTCCGGCCGTCCGCCGGAGACGAACGCGTCGCGCCGATCCGCTGGGAGCGCCCGGAAACCTCCGGCGAACCTTCCGCGGACCGCAGTGTCTACTTCGGAGGCTTGCTCGTGATCCCGGCGTATTTCCGGGTCGTGGAACCGGATCCGGCGACCGGACCACCGCCGCCGGTGGTACTGGCCCGGCGCGCGCTCGAGGCCGCCCCGGACCCGCTGCCGGACCTGCTCGGCTCGACCCGGGCCCGTGCGCTGCACGCGCTGGCGGTCCCGCGGTCCACGGCGGAACTGGCCGGGGAGATCGGCGTGACCCCGGACGCGGCGGGCAAACACGCGGGAGTCCTGCGCCGCGCCGGATTGGTGGAGAGCCGGCGGGACGGGAATACCGTCCGGCACGCGGTGACGGCCACCGGACAGGCGTTGCTGAGCGCGTCCGGCGGACGGCGGGAATGATGGTGCGGCCCGGAAAAACCTCACGTACTGGCGGAAGACAGCGGCAATAAACGACGGGCCGGGCACCTGCTCTGTGTGGCGTTACCCACGAATGAGTGAAAAGAATGGGTGAAATCGGGCGGCGGCCGCGACGTCGCTTGCCCGTGCCGGACGCCTTTTCCTGCGACTTGGGCACATTTGTTCCCCAACCCTGCCGCGTTCCGGGTTTTCCCGGCATTCTCGGTGCATGGCTTCTGCAGGTTTCCGCGCGTCCGCGGTGCGCGGTCGCGCGGTCCTCCTCCCGGTACTGGCCGCGGCCGTCGCGGTCTCGGCGCTGGCCGGGGTCTGGCTGGGCCTGTGGATCCACCGGGAGGGCTCGGCGGCGATCGACCGCGCGCCCGGCCGGACGATAGTCGCCGCCGTCGAACCCGGATCCGGTGCGCTGCGCGGAACCGAGGGCGCCGCGATGCCCGACACCCGGCGCGTCCGGTGGACCGCCCCGGACGGCGGTGCGGAGGAGGCGAACATTCCGTTGCGTTCCGATCCGGCGGCGCGTGGTTTGACGCGGGTGCGGGTGGATGCGCGGGGTCAGTTGCGGTCGTCGTCGCCGGATCGGGCGGATGTGTGGTCGGTTTCGGTGCTGACGACGGTGGCGTGGGAGATGGTGACGGCGATCGCGGGGTTCGCGGTGTTCCGTCGTTTCGCGCGGGGGCGCGCCGTCGCTTGAGGGGTCGGCGCGGGCGGTGCGGAGGAGGCGAACATTCCGCTGCGTTCCGATCCGGCGGCGCGTGGTTTGACGCGGGTGCGGGTGGATGCGCGGGGTCAGTTGCGGTCGTCGTCGCCGGATCGGGCGGATGTGTGGTCGGTTTCGGTGGTGACGACGGTGGCGTGGGAGATGGTGACGGCGATCGCGGGGTTCGCGGTGTTCCGTCGTTTCGCGCGGGGGCCCGCCGTCGCTTGAGGGGTCAGCGCCAGCGGCAGCGGTAGAACCAGACGATCGCGAGCGGGATGGCGGTCGTGAGCACCGCGCCCGCCGCGATCGGCGGGGCCGAGCCCATGCCGAAGCCGACCACCAGGGTGACCAGGCCGGTCAGGAACACGCTCAGCACGCCGAGCGCGGCCGCGGCGAAGGCGAACGCCGGCATCGGGCGGAACTTCTCGAACCGGCGGGCGAGACGGGGATTTTCCCGGGCGAGGCAGCGCTCGATCTCGTCCAGCTGGTGTTGTTCGTGGTCGCGCAGCGCCATCGTCCGCTCCGCCCGTCGACCTGGCCGGGACTTCTCCGCTGATTCTGCCACGAAACGCGGCCGGAATCCGGGGCCGAATCCGATTCGGCGCCCCGGGCGGGCGAGTCCGCGAGCGACGGCGCGGGGCGGCCCGCCGCGCCGTCGCCCGCGCGGGTCAGTCGCGGCGGCGGCCGCCCGCGATGAGCCGGTAGCCGGTCAGGATGACCAGCGCGCCGAGCACCGCGAGACCCCACGTGCGCAGGTCGAAGAACGTCCCGAGCTGGGTGTGGAACAGCATTTTGCCGATCCACCCGCCCACGAACGCGCCTCCGATCCCGAGCAGGATGGTGATGATGCAGCCGCCAGGGTCCTTGCCCGGCATGAGGGCCTTCGCGATCAATCCCGCGATCAGGCCCAGCACGATCCAGCCGACAACGCCCACGTCGGTCCTCTCCTCGGTACGGCGGCGGCCCGGCGGGCCGCCCCTGGCCGGACCAGGATGGCATGGTCCGGCCGGGTGGCGCGCGCCAGCGCCGGGGCCCACGGTCGGGCCCACGGTCGGCAGCGCCCGCCGGGAATCAGCGGCGAAGGGCGGTTTCCTTCTCCATGTGCGACAGCTTCGCCGGATTCCGCACCGCGTACAGGCCGGTGATCTTGCCCTCGTCGATCCGCAGCGTGAGGACCGTGTCGACCTCTCCGTCGAGCTTCAGCACCAGCGCCGGGTGGCCGTTGACCTGCGTCGGGCGCAGCGGCGCCGGAATCTGGGCGCTCCCGGCGGCCAGCAGCCGCGCGACCTTGTCCGCGCCGACGATCGGCCGCAGGACCGCCTGCTTCACGCCGCCGCCGTCGCCGAGGAAGACGACGTCCGGGGCGAGCAGGTCGAGCAGTCCCTGCAGGTCGCCGGTCTCGACGGCCTTCTGGAACGCGGCGAGCGCGCCCCGGGTTTCGGCGGGGCTGACGTCGCCGCGCGGACGGCGGGCCGCGACGTGCGACCGCGCCCGGTGCCCGATCTGCCGCACCGCGGCCGGGCTTTTGCCCACCGCTTCGGCGATTTCCTCATAGGGCAGGTCGAAGACCTCGCGCAGCACGAACACCGCGCGCTCGGTCGGCCGCAGCGTTTCGAGCACCAGCAGCATCGCCATCGAGACGTGGTCGGCGAGTTCGACGTCCTCGGCGACGTCCGGCGCGGTGAGCAGCGGTTCGGGCAGCCAGGTGCCGACGTAGGACTCCTTGCGCCGGTCGAGCGCGCGCAGCCGGGTCAGCGCCTGGCGGGTGGTGATCCGGACCAGGTAGGCGCGGTGCTCGCGGATCTCGTCGAGGTCGACGCCCGCCCACTTCAGCCAGGTTTCCTGCAGCACGTCCTCGGCGTCGGCGGCCGAGCCGAGCATCTCGTAGGCCACGGTGAACAGCAGGTTCCGGTGGGCGAGGAAGGTCTCGGTGGCGCGGTCCGGGCTCGCTTCGCCGGGTGCTGTCATGGGTGGCTCCTTCGCGTTCTGGGGGTCGATCGCCCATAGGACGCCGGCCGCCGGGGGTTTGTGACAGCGCGTCCGGTGCTGACTTCCCCTGCGGGATGCGAGGGTAGCCGGAGAGGACCACGGCGGAGAGGAGTTCGCGACGATGGCGGAGCGGGGACCGGACTGGCTGCGGCGGACGTGGGACGAGGCCGCGCCGCGGTACGACCGCGACATCGCGTGGTTCGAGCGGGCGCTGCTCGCCGACGGCCGCGAATGGGTGTGCGGGCAGGCCTCCGGGGAGGTGCTGGAGGTCGCGGTCGGGACCGGCCGGAACCTGCCGCGGTATCCGCCGGACGTGCGGGTGACCGGGATCGACCTCAGCCCGTCGATGCTGGAGCTCGCGCGCCGCCGGGCCGCCGGGAGCGGCCGCGAGGTGACGCTGGCCGAGGCCGACGCGCAGTCGCTTCCGTTCCCGGACCGCACGTTCGACACCGTGGTCTGCACGCTGGGCCTGTGCGGCGTCCCGGACGAACGCGGCGCGCTCGCCGAGATGCACCGGGTGCTGCGGCCGGGCGGGCGGCTGTTGCTGCTGGACCACGTCGGCAGCGACCGCCGGGCGGTTCTCGCGGTGCAACGGCTCTTGGAGAAGCTGACCGTGTGGCGGCTGGGGGATTACCTGACCCGCCGGCCGCTGCCGTTGCTCGTCGCGGCCGGGTTCGAGGTGGAGCGGGCGGAACGCAGCAAGGCCGGGATCGTCGAGCGGGTGGCGGCGCGGAAGAGGTGACCAGTCCTGTACAGTCGTACTGTACGTTCGTATGGGAGGGTGCGATGAACGGAAACGGGAAGCACGTCGCCGTGGGCGTGCTGATGGTGGTCGTCGGCGCGGTGCTGTACTTCGTGTTCCACGACGTCGAGACGCCGGTGATCGGGCTGCGGCAGGTCGGCGTGGTGGTCGGGGTGATCGGGATTCTTGAACTGCTGGCGGTCGCGTGGCGGGCGCGCACGGGGGCGTCTCGGCGGTGAAGCGCGCCACCCATGTGCTCGACGCGGTGCTGAAGGTGCTGGCAGATCAGGGAATCGGCGCGCTGAGCGTGCGGACCGTCGCCGCGGCGGCGGGGGTATCCCCGGCTCAGGTGCAGTACTACTACCGGACGAAGAGCGACCTCGTGCGCGCCGGTTTCGAGTACGCGGGTGAGCAGTTCCTGGCCGAAATCGAAGCGGTGCGACCGGAAACAATCGCTGGTTTCGTCGAACTCTGGCTGCCGCTGGACGAACCGCGCGCCCGGCGGGCCCGGGTGTGGCTCGCGTACGCGGCGGCGGCCGTGGTGGATCCCGTGCTGCGGAAGGAAAACGCGAAGCTCGATCGCGAGCTGCGGCAGTGGTACGTCGACGCCGGGCTGTCCGAGGACCTGGCGGCGCAGGTGTTCGCGATGATCGACGGCGTGACGCTCCAGTGTCTCTCGCTGCCGATGGCGGAACGCCGGGCGCTGGCCGATCGGACGGTCGGCGCGTTCCTCGCCGCGCTGCCCGGGTAGATGTAACACGTGATACATTCGCCGCTGTGGCAGAGAGCAAATGGCTGGTGCTGGTGGTGCGGGTGCCGTCCGCGCCGTCGCGGCACCGGGTCGCCGTGTGGCGTGAGCTGCGGCGGGTGGGTGCGTTGTCGCTCGGGCAGGGCGCCTGGGCGGTGCCGGACGTGCCCGGGTTCGCCGGCGGCGTCGCGCGGGTCGCCGAGCTGGCGCGGCGCGGCGAGGGCGAGGTCATCACGCTCGACGCCGCGGAACGGGACGGTTCCCGGCTGGTCGAGTTGTTCACTGCCGAGCGGGAAGAGGAGTGGGCGGAGTTCGTCGCCGACTGCGGGAAGTTCGACGCCGAGATCGACAAGGAAATCCGGATCGGCAAGTTCACGATGGCCGAACTGGAGGAGGAAGAGCAGAGCCTCGAGCGGTTGCGGCGCTGGCATCGGGACCTGAAGGCGCGGGACGTGTTCGGCGCGCCCTCGGCGGCCGAGGCCGAACAGCGGCTGAAGCGGTGCGCGGAGCGGCTCGCCGACTACACCGAGCGGGTTTTCCAAGCCCTGCACCAGATGTGAGGTTCCGTCGAGTCGCGGGGTTCGCCGCGGAGGTGAGGGTTCGCGATGCGTTCCGCTGAGCTGCGTCCGCTGTACGCCGCCGGTTTCGTCACCGCGTTCGGCGCGCACAGCATCGCCGCCAGCCTCGGCGCGTACACCCACGGCGATTCGTTGCTGACCTTGGGCTTGCTGCTCGCGGTCTACGACGGCGCCGAGGTCGTGCTGAAGCCGGTGTTCGGGTCGCTGGCCGACCGGATCGGTCCGCGCCCGGTCCTGCTCGGCGGGCTGCTGGCGTTCGCGCTCGCGTCGGCGGCCTTCGTCGTCGCGGGAAATCCGGCCGCGGTCGGGCTGGCGCGGTTCGGCCAGGGCGCGGCCGCGGCGGCCTTCTCGCCCGCGGCCGGGGCGTTGGTCGCCCGGCTGTCGCCGGCGAAACGGCAGGGGCGAGCGTTCGGCGGTTACGGGGCGTGGAAGAGCGTCGGCTACACGGCTGGTCCGTTGCTCGGCGGCGTGCTGATCATGCTGGGCGGGTTTTCCTTGCTGTTCGGCACTCTCGCGGTGCTGGCCTTCGCGGTCGCCGGGTGGGCCGCGTCGGCGGTGCCCGCGCCGGAGCCGTTGCCGCGGCAGCGCCAGACCGTCCTCGACTTGGCCCGGCGGCTCGTCGAACCCGGGTTCCTGCGGCCGGCCGCGGTGCTGGCCGGCACGACGGGGGCGCTGGCGGTCGGGATCGGATTCCTGCCGGTGGCCGGGGCGGCGAGCGGGCTCGGCACGGTGGCGACGGGCGCGGTGGTGTCGGTGCTGGCGCTGTGTTCCGCGCTGGTGCAGCCGTGGGCAGGCAGGCTCCGGGACGCCGGGCGGATCCCGGACGGATGGGGGATGGCCGGCGGACTGCTGCTGACCGCGGCCGGACTGGCGCTGGGCGGCTTGGCGCCGGGCATCGCGGGCGTGGCGGCCGCGGCGGTGGCGATCGGCGTCGGGGTCGGGGTGGCTACGCCGATCGGGTTCGCGCACCTGGCGGGTTCCGCGCCGAAGGAACGGCTGGGACAGACGATGGGAGCGGCCGAGGTCGGCCGGGAACTGGGCGACGCGGGCGGACCGCTGCTGGTCGGAGCGCTCGCGTCGGCGGCGACGTTGGGGGCGGGATTCGGCGGGCTGGCTGTGGTGCTGGCGGTGGTCGGCTTGGTGGTGGCTGGCTTTCGGAAATCGTGAGGGAACCCTGGGGAGACTGATTCCCTGCGAGGGTGTGGCGGGACCTGGTGTTCGGTGCGGCGTCGCGTGATCTCGCGCCGTGGAGCACGGCGTAGTGGGTGTTCGCGGCCTGAGCGGCGGACGGGGCAACGCGTCCACGATGTGCTGCGCGAGCAGGCCCGCGAACGCGACGGTCAGCCGGTAGCGATGGCCGGGTCGCTGAGGGAGGCCTGGCCGGTTTCCGCATGCCCCGCGAAGCGGCGGACGAACCGCCCGTCGTGGTCGGCTTTCACCGTGATGTCGTACCAGCCGTGGGCCACTCCCCATTTCGGCACCGCGCGGGTAGTGCCCGGGGCGAGGGTGTACTGGTATGTCTCGGCGGGCGCGTAAGCATCCACCCCGGTGAAGGTGACCGTACGGCTGGTCGGGTTCTTGAACGTCACCGTCACGTACCCGGCGGCATGCCGGGCGGTGACCTCCGGGCCCAGCCCGCCGATCGTTCCGGCCTGTTCGCGGAGCCAGCCGTTCGGGCCGAAAACCGAGTACTGGTACCAGTCTCCCGCGCCGCTGGGCAGCCGCCAGCTGTCGGTGACCGACTTGCGGGCTTCCACCGTGTAGGGCCACGGGCCGTCGGAGCGCATCCGGGACGTCACGTGGAATCCGGCCCCGGCGGTGCCCAGGTTGGTGAAGGTGAAGTGCATCCGGCCGTCGCGGGCCTCGGTGTCCGCGGCCAGGTCGTACGGCAGCGGGCGCGCTTTGCGGGCGCCCGGTTCCTGTTTGGGCAGCGAGCCTTTCGACGGGGGCACCGGGTGGTAGGTCGGCGGGGTGCTGTGGTCGGCGGGCGGCTGGTAGTCGCCGGTGCCGGGCAGGGGCGGGACGGCGCTGGCGGCCCCGGTGAAGTCGAACGCCGACGTCAGGTCTCCGCACACCGCGCGCCGCCACGGCGAGATGTTCGGGTTGTGCACGCCGAAACGCTTTTCCACGAACTGGATCAGCGAGGTGTGGTCGAAAGTCTGCGAGCAGACCCAGCCGCCGGTGCTCCACGGCGAGATCGCCAGCAGCGGCACGCGCGGGCCGAGTCCGTAAGGCATTCCGGTGGCGTACGACGCGGCCGCGCCGCCTTCGTACCATTCCCCGGCGACGCTCGCCGTCGACTTGCCCCAATTGGCGTCGCGCGGCGGGTACGGCGGGACGACGTGGTCGAAGAAACCGTCGTTCTCGTCGTAGGTGATGAGCAGGACGGTTTTGCTCCACACGTCCGGATTGGACGTGAGCGCGTCGAGTACGCCGGAGACATACCAGGCGCCGTAATTGGCAGGCCACGCCGGATGTTCGCAGTACGCCTCCGGCGCGACGATCCAGGAAACCTGCGGAAGGCGGTTCGCTTTGACGTCCGCGGCGAGGTGGTCGAAAAAGCCGTCGCCCGCGGCGGCGCGGGTGCCGGTGCGCGCTTTGTCGTACAGCGGCGTGCCGGGAGCCGATTTCTGGTATTGGGTCAGGTAAAGCAGCGAATTGTCGCCGTAGTTGCCGAGGTAGGGGTCCTTGGTCCAGCCCCAGCCGTGGTCCTTGTCGAGACCGTCGCCGACGTCCTGGTAGATCTTCCACGAAATCCCGGCCTTTTCCAGGATCTCCGGGAAACTGGTCCAGCCGTAGCCGGATTCTTCGTTGCCCAGCACCGGACCGTTTCCCGAACCGTCGTTTCCGGTCCAGCCGGTGTACATGTAGTACCGGTTCGGGTCCGTCGAGGACAGCATCGAGCAGTGGTAGGCGTCGCAGATGGTGAACGCGTCGGCGAGCGCGTAGTGGAACGGGATGTCCTTGCGCGTCAGATACGCCATCGTGGTGCGGGTTTTCGCCGGGATCCACTTGTCCCACCGGCCGGTGCTCCACGCCGTGTGCGTGCCGTTCCAGTCGTGGTTGAGGTCCTCGATGAAGGTGAGGCCGAGGTTGTCCTCGGCGGGCCGGAACGGCAGCGTCTCGGTGCCGCTGGCGTCGGCCTGGTGCCACACCGGTTTTCCGTTCGGCAGCGAAACCGGGCGCGGGTCGCCGAAGCCGCGGACGCCGTTGAGGGTCCCGAAATAGTGGTCGAACGACCGGTTTTCCTGCATCAGCACGACCACGTGCTCGACGTCCGCGAGAGTGCCGGTGCGCACGGCGGCGGGCACCGAGGCCGCCCGCGCGATGCTCGCGGGCAGCGCCGTGCCCGCGGCGGTGGCCGCGGCCAGGTGCATGAATCTGCGGCGGCTGACCGATGACATCGGTGTCTCCTCGAAAACTCGGGGACAGTTCGCGGACGCGTTCGGGAATTTCCCACCCGGGAAAGCCGAACGAATCATCGACGGATCGTCCGCGCGCTGTCAACCGCTGACCGGGAGGGCGCCCGTTTTTACTGCGTCACAGCCGGTTCGCTGCCTGTTTCACCGTCTTGATCACCGGCGCCGTTTCCACGTGGGCGACCGCCGGGAGCGCGGCGACGCTCGTGGTGAGGTAGCGGTACAGCTCGTGCTGGCTGCCGCACACCACTGTCGCGTACAGGTTGGTCGGGCCGGTGGTCGCGGCGGCGAAGGCGACTTCCGGGTGCGCGGCGAGTGCGGCGCCCGCTTCCTCCAGCGCCGCCGGGGCGACCGAAAGCCACAGCAGGGTCCGGATTCCCTTGCCGTGCAACCGCCAGTCGAGGTCGAGATCGAAGTACAGCACGTCCCGTTCGCGCAGTTCCGCCATCCGGCGGCGGACGGTGGTGGGGGACCAGCCGGTCGCGGCGGCGAGCTGTTCGAATCCGGCGCGGCCGTCGGCGGCGAGTTCGGCGAGCAGCTTGCGGTCGGCGTCGTCGAGCACTGCCGGGCCGGGCCGGCGGGGGAGCGGCGGCGGGCGCAGCCGGGCGACGGTGGCGTCGTCCAGCACGCCGAGTTTGGCGACCAGGCTGTCCGACCCGCCGTAGAACGCGTGCAGCACCGAATGCGCGGTGACGCCTTCGACCCGTGGCGTGCGCGGAAGTTTGGCCAGCAGCAACGCTTCGCTGTCGGCCTCGCTTTCGAGGCGGACTGTGCAGGTGATTTCGGTGCCGCCGGAGGTCAGGCTCACCCAGGCGGTGTCCGGGCGGCGCGCGAGCGCTTCGGCGACCGCGCTCGCGGCGGCGGGGGCGCATCGGATGCGCAGGAACCAGCGCACCGCACCGAAAGCGTTCTCGTTGACGCCGCCGATGACCCGGACCGCGCCGGTCGACCGGAGCCGGGTGTAGCGCCGGGCGACGGTGCGATCCGACACGCCGAGCGCTTCGGCAATCGCGCTGAACGGAGCCCTGGGATCGATCTGCAGGGCGTGGACGAGCTGGCGGTCCAGGTCGTCGTAGTCGGAATCCACCGTGTCGATCTTACTGATGTCGGAATCCGCCGCTCAAGGGTCGTTTTCTGGCGGGTTGGCCACGGGCGGGCCGAGGGTCGGTTCTGACCGCCAATCGAAGGAGAGATCATGACTACCGAGGTGCTCGTCGTCGGCGCCGGCCCGACCGGGATGACGACCGCGAACGAACTGCGGCTCGCCGGAGTGTCCTGCGTGCTGGTGGACCGATTGCCGCGGGCCAGCGAACTGTCCAAGGCGGGCGGGCTGCAGTCCCGCACGCAGGAGGCGCTCGACCAGCGCGGCCTGCTCGAACCGTTGCTGGCCACCGGCGACTATCCGGTCACCACCGCGCATTTCGCCGGAAACCTGCTGCCGCTGGTCCGGGGGCGGCACCGGTTTCCGTGGCGGTCGCTCCCGCAGGTGGCGCTCGAGGGATTCCTGGAGAAACACCTTGCCGCGGAAGGAATTCCGGTCCGCCGCGACCACGAACTGGTCGGGCTGGAGCAGGACGCGGACGGCGTGACCGCGACCTTCGCCGACGGCACCGCGATCCGCTCTCGCTACCTGGTCGCCGCGGACGGCGGACGCAGCACGGTCCGGAAACTGCTGGGCGCGGAGTTCTCGGGCCGTCCCGGAACGGAGACCACAGTGGCCGCCGACGTGCGGCTGAGCGCCGAGGTCCCGATGCACACGATCACCCCGGAGGGTTACCGCGCACAGGTGTTCCCGCTCGGCGTCGACTCCGAAGGGCGACCGCTGCGCCGCCTCACGCTCGGCGGACCCGGCTGGTCGCTGGACCGGGAGGTCCCGGTCACCGAGGACGAGATCCGCACCGGGCTGAAGACGGTTTTCGGCGACCGGGTGGAACTGGTCGAACTCCGCTACGCGCGCCGGATCACCAACGCCGCGCTGCAGGCCGCGCAGTACCGGCACGGCCGCGTTTTCCTGGCCGGTGACGCCGCGCACGTGCATCTTCCCCTTGGCGCACAAGGCATGAACAGCGGGATCCAAGACGCGATGAACCTCGGCTGGAAGCTCGGCGCGGCCGTCCGCGGCACCGCGCCGGAGGGACTGCTGGACAGCTACCACGCGGAACGGCATCCGGTCGGCGCGGCGGTGCTGCGCAACGTCCAGGCGCAGTCGCTCCTCCTGGACGCCGGTCCCGATTCGGCCGCGGCCCGGTCGCTGTTCGCGGAGCTGGTGCAGCTGCCCGAGGTGCAATACCAGCTGAACGACCTGCTGTCCGGCATGGGCTTCCGTTACGCCTTTCCGGGCAGCGAGGAGCATCCGCTGATCGGGCTTCCCGCGCACGATCTCGGTCCGGAGTTGCGTACCGGACGCGGGGTTCTCGTGGATCCGGAAAAGCGTTTCGGCGCTCTCGCGGGGCGGTGGGCGGACCGGGTCACCCGCGTCGAGACGGGGGCGGCGGCGATGCTGGTCCGTCCGGACGGATACGTGGCGTGGGCCGGTGCTCCGGAGGGTTTGGAACCCGCGATTCGCCAGTGGTTCGGTGCGCCGGTGAGCTAGCGTGGCCGTCGTGCGAACGTGGCTGACCGACACCCGGATCTCGTACGACACCGTCGCCGCCAGCTATGCCGACCGGTTGCGCGATTCGATCGCCGGAAGTCCTTCGCTGCGCATGACCCTGGGGTTGTTCGCCTCGCTGGTGCGCGAAACCGGCCCGGTGGCCGACGTCGGCTGCGGCACCGGGCACGTCACCGCGCACCTGAACGGCCTCGGCTTGGACGCGTTCGGTCTCGACCTCTCGCCCGGCATGATCGAGGTGGCCCGGCGAGACCACCCGGGACTGCGGTTCGCGGTCGGCTCGATGACCGCGCTCCCGCTGCCCGACGCTTCGGCGGCCGGGTTGCTGTCGTGGTGGTCGCTGATCCACGTCCCGGACGCGGAGGTGCCCACGGCGCTCGCGGAATTCCACCGCGTGCTGCGGCCGGGAGCACCGGTTGCGATCGGCTTCCACGTCGGTGACGTGGCTCGGTTGAAGACGCAGGGTTACGGCGGGCATCCAATGCAGGTGCACGTTTATCGCCGCCGCCCCGCGCAGCTGTCGGAGTGGTTGCGCCAGGCCGGGTTCACCGTCGAGGCCGAGTGGGTGGAGCAGCTGGACAGCGAGGTGCCGCAAGCGGTCGTCTACGCTCGCCGTCCAGCCTGAGGGATTCAGCCGAGGTCGAGCTTCGCCAGCCGCGGCAGCACGCCGTCGCGCCAGCCCGGGCCCATCCGCTCGCACGCGTCGGCCTGGCGCTTGTCGTCGAGGTCGAAGCCGGAGTGGTTCAGCAGGAGCCGGGTGCCCTGGCCTTCGGGGACAAGCGTCCAAGTCAGGGTCCAGTCGCCGTTGAAGGTGTAGACGAACTTCGCCGGCGGCTCGGATTCGATGACGCGGCAAGGGATCGAGCCGAATCCGGGCATTTCGAGATGGAATTCGTGGCCGACGTCCGGCCCGACGTCGCCGGGCGCCCACCACTTCGCGTGCAGTTCGGGATCGGTGAGCGCGCGCCAGACCTTTTCCGGTGTGGCGGCGATGAACTGGTCGACCGAGATGCTTCCGGTCCGGGCGTACGTCACGGGGTTTCCTCCTCGTTTTCCAGCAGGTCGGCCATGCTCCGCAGGCGGCCGCGCCAGAACCGCTCGAACGGGTGCAGCCATGCGCCGACCTGCTCCAGCGGGTCGCTTTCCAAGTGGTAAAAGCGTTGTCGCCCAACGGGTTCGTCGCGGACCAGCGCGGCGTCCCGCAGCACCTTGAGATGCTCGGCCACCGCCGGACGGCTCAGCTCGAACCGCGCCGCGAGGTCGCCCGCCGTGCGCGGGCCGTCCGCCAGGATCTCCAGCAGACGCCGCCGGACGGGACTGGCGAGAGCGAGGAAGACGTCGTCGGGCATGACGCTACGTTACGTCGGAAGTTTCCGACATGTCAACCGGCGGGGTGGAGGGCGGCGATTCCGAAGCTGGAGCGGGGCAAGAAGATCGTCAAGGGCTGAGTGTCAGGACGGCGCTCCGGAGGGCGCGGACGGCTTCGTCGCGGGCACCGGTCAGGGCGGGGGCGTCCGTGGCGTGCGGGGCACGAAGCGGGACGTGGCGGGGGAGTTGCGCGAATCGGTCTGACACCGCGTCGAGCACGTCGGGGCCCCAGGGGCCGCCCAGCACGATGAGTTCCGGGTCGGACACGGTCACCAAAGCCAGGAGCACGCCGCAGATCGCGTCGGCGAGGGTGGTGCGGACGGGGTCGGATTCGAGCGCGGTTCGCAGGGCGGCGACGTCGATCGTGGTCGAATCCGGTTGGCGCACGCCGAGATCCGCGAAGACGTCGACGAACGCCATTGCCCTGCCGTCCGGGCCGCGGGTGAGGACGTGCGCGATTTCCCCGGCGAAACCGGCGTGTCCGCGCCGCACTTCGCCGTCCGCGACGACCGCGCAGCCGAGTCCTTCGCCGAGGAACAGGTACGCGAAATCGTCGGCGGCCTGTTCGGTGCGGGCGGCCCAGTTCACGTCATTGTCCACTGTGACCGGTCCCGCGACGAGCGGCGCGAGGACGTCGGCGGGGGAGAGTTCCCCGAGCAGGAAGGGGGAATCGGGCAGGTGGACCAGTTTTCCGGTGGCCCGGTCGACCGGATCGGCGGCGCTGACGACCGCGAGCCGGAGCGGGCCCGCGTCGGCGGCGACCCGGGCGGCGGCCTTGCGCAGTGCCCGCGCGACCTTTCGTGGACGCACCGGGCGGCCGAGGTCTTCGACGTGCCGGGCGCGCACCTCGCCGAAAACGTCGACGGCTTCGGCGACGGTGCCGTCGTGGGCGATGCTCACCACCAGTGCCGTGCCGAGGTCGTCGGCCAGCGCGTAATAGGTGCCGACGCGGCCGCGGCCGGTGGTGCGTTCGCCGGTGTCGCGCAGCAGGCCGGCCTCGGCGAGCCGGGCCACGCTGTCGCCGACCGCGGGCTTGGAAATGCCGGTGCGGACGGCGATCTGCGCGCGCGTCAGCTGCCGTTCGGCGAGCAGCGCCCGCAGGACGTGCTGGTCGGTCAGCGACCGGAGCAGGTCGAGAGAGGGCTTGGCCGGGGTCACCGGCGGGAGTGTAGCCGATTTGGTCAGGAGTGTTGCCTGAATCGGCGCGGGGTCTTACCGTCGGTTCAGTAAGGAGCCCTTCCTGAATGGAGCGCGCGCCATGCCCCTTCCCCCGTTGCCGCATTGGGAGACGACCCCGGACGACCTCCCGGCCGCGATTGGCGAGACCAAAACCGCGCTGCGGGCGCGGATCGAGGCGTCCGGGCGCACCGTGGAGGAGGTATTCGCGGTGGTCGAGGCTCGCGTCGCGGCCGCGGTCGAGGAGATCGAAGCGGCGAAAGCACGGATATAGCGGGATGTGTGGCGCATGCCGTGAAGCGTGGTCAGGCTGACGGCATCTGGAAGCTGCTGAACCAATACACGGCGTTCTGGCTTCGAATCAGTCCATCTGTCGTCCGAACTGCGGAGAAGTTGCTGGCGTAGGAACTGCCATCGGCATGAGTGCCGCGGATGCGCAGTACTTCGGCCCCCTGCACACTGCCCGTGTCTGGGTGTTCGATGGCCTCTTCCACGAAAGGTGCTGCGGAGGACGGCATCGCGTGGGCGACATTTGCCCGCTCAAGGACTACCTTGCATGCGGCCCAGTCTTGCGCTATTGCGCGGCACAGCCCGTCGTAATCATGAGTTCGTGCGAAGCTGACAGCTTTGTTCAGCAGGGATTCGGCTTCGGCGCGAGTTGGAAGCGGAAGGATCTTTGTACTGGCGACTTGCTGACCGCCCCACACCACTGGAGTACTGCTGAGAACCAGGAGGCCAGCAGCCGCCGCGAGGCCCGCGCCGGTCAACACAAGCAGCGCTCGACGTGGATGTTTGGCCACAGCTGACCCCCTGGCTCACTTAGCTCTACCGGTGAAGCATGTGCGCGTCACGCGACGACTGCATCGTACCGCAGCCACCCGTAGTAGACCGCACGTTGATCACAAGCTGATCGAAATTCCGCCGTAAAGTGCCTGAATGCCAATTCCGCTAGTGAGCGTATTGTGCACGGCGACGATTCCACCCGTATCCCTGGATTGACCATTAGGAGCATTTCCCGACCAGTTGGTTAGAAAGTCCAGCGGTTTTTCCCCTTTGACGGGGTTCAAGGTGTCGCAAAAGTTTCCCAGAACAAGGGATCCGCCGATTCCGGCGACTGAAACTGAAAGCGTCAAGTTGGTGCACGGGCTCTGATTGATCGTCCCCTTGGGGCTCCAGTCATCCCAATCGAGAAGCTGCTCTCCGGGCGGAGGTGCTATTCCCGCATTGCAAGCAGTCAAGTCGTACGCAAGTCCGTCGGCATTGGTGGTCGCGCAAGTTTGCCATTCTTTTACTGCGTAGTCCGTGCCGTTCTGATTCGGGTATTTAATCTCCCCGGCCTGCGCGCAATAGTCCGCCCAGGCATCGATCTTGTTGGGATCGAGCTTGCTCGGCACATTTTTCCGCGCGAAGCACATCGGCCTGTTCCAGACGGTTCCGTCGTCAAGCACTGATGCGTCAGATTTGTCGCGATGGGGCACGGTCAAGCTGCTTGCCAGCATGTCCACGCCGTTGATTTCGACATGCTTCGGGGCGGGTAGGCCTTTTGGAACGATCAAAATGTCGCCAGGCTCGGTAATCACCTGGTAGTCGTCGGGATTTATGTCGAGATTCCATCTCTGGCGCACATTGCCGGCGAGCTGGCCTACCAGCTGCCTTTGCTGTGCCGCTGACATCGGAGCTGCCTGCATTCCGTCAGATGCGGCGGCGACATGGGCATATCCGAGCCCTGCTGTGAGCATTAGGCTCGCAAAAAATGCCGAAAATAGTTGCCTCTTCTTTCGCACGTCGATTCCTTCGATTTCCGTTGATACCTTTAATGGACCTCAATCCGGAGGCAGGGGGAAATCAATTTCGATAACGCAGAGTGATTGACGCAAGACTTCAATGGATGATTTCCTCCCCCTCGAAGCACGCTACCGGAGGCAAGATCATGTCGTACATCTGCCATTTGAGTGAACTCGCAGTAGCCAAAGGCTTCGGTCGCAAGCAAGTGTGCATAAGGGACAAATGCTCCCCTTAAAGTTCGGGCAAGACGAGACGGCAGAACTGGCCGAGGATGCGGTTTTCGTCTCAAAAGGTCGGTAGATGTGCGAATATCGTTCCGCTAAAGATTATTTCTTCGGCACTCTCGCGAACGCGCCGGCCGTTCGGACACCACGCTCTCGGCCGCCGTGTTTGCCGACATCGACACTGACTACAGCCCCGCCACCCCCGGCAAGTACCTGCCGATCGAGCTGCACGACTCCTCGCAAGGGATCTTCGAGGTCGTGTGGGTCGTCGGGCACTTGGCCGGTTCCCGGACGGTCACCGTCGTGCGCGGCCGGGAAGGAACCCCGGCGCGGGCGTGGAACGCGGGCACGCGGCTGGTGTGCGCGCCGACCGCCGGGCGCGACACGTTGTCCGTGCTGGCCTCGGCCGACCTGCCGATCGATCCGCACCTCGGGATGCGCGTGGCGCGCACGAACAAGCAGGACGTCGTGGAACGCGCCGAGCACCGGCGTGGCGACGGCCGCCGCGCCAGGGAGGCGGTGCGGCGAGGAAATCTGGCCGGTGCTGGACTACGCCGACATCGAGGCGGGCCGAGTCTCCGATGAAGACCTCGCCCGGCTCCGGAAGCGCGGCTGCCTCGTCGTGCGCGGGCACTTCCCGCGTGAGCAGGCGCTGGCTTGGGACCAGGGGATCGTCGACTACGTGGAGGGCAACCGGTTCTTCGAGCACTATCGCGGTCCCGGGGACGATTTCTTCGGCACCGTCGGTTCGCGGCCGGAGATCTATCCGATCTACTGGTCCCCGCCGCAAATGGAGGCGCGGCAAAGCGACCGGATGGCGCGCGTGCAGGCGTTCCTCAACGCGCGGTGGCGCTCGGAATCCGACGGCGTCCAGTGGTTCGACCCCGGCCGGGATTCGCTGTACCCGGACCGCATCCGCCGCCGTCCGCCGGGCGCGGATTCCGGCGGTCTCGGCGCCCACCTCGACCCGGGCACGCTGGACCTCTGGATGACCGAGGCGTACCAGCGGGCGTTCCGGCATCTGTTCGACGGCACCGTCGAGTCCTACGATCCGTGGGACGCCGCGCACCGCACCGCCGGGCCACAGTTCGAGGGCTCGACGATGTGCTCGGTGTTCCGCACTTTCCAGGGCTGGACCGCGCTTTCCGACATGAAACACGACCAGGGCGTGCTGCACACGGTGCCGATTCCGGAGGCGATGGGCTACCTGATGCTGCGCCCGCTGCTGGCCGACGTGCCGGAGGACGACATGTGCGGCGTCACGGTGAACCAGGTGTTCCCGGCCAGCGAGAAATGGCATTCCTTGCTGCTGCGTGCTTCCAGCGGCATCCCGGACGTGCGGGCCGGGGATTCCGTGTGGTGGCACTGCGATCTGATCCACAGCGTCGCGCCGGTGAAGGACCAGCAGGGCTGGGGCAATGTCATGTACATCCCGGCCGCGCCGTGGTGTCCGCGCAACGAGGCGTACGCCGGGTCGGTGCGGGAAGCGTTCGAGTCGGGTTCCAGCCCCGCGGATTTCCCGCCCGAGCATTACGAGCGGTCGTGGCCGGACCGGTTCGCTCCCGCGCGGTTGAACGCGACCGGACGGCGCGGGCTCGGCATGGGATGACAGTGGTCTAGTCCATTCGGGCCAGTGGTACGGCCGGGTCCGGTACTGCGAGGTAAAGCTGGTGGTACGCGGGGGAAATCCCGGATGCCGCGGCCGGCCGGTGCGTGCCAGTGTCGGGAGACGGCGGTCGCAGCGGCCGCCGGAGCCGAACAACGGAGGCATCATGGACGTTCAGGACGAGCAGGTTCGCGAACTGCCCGAGTACACGCCGCCCGCGCTGGTCGAGGTCGGCGAATTCAGCGACGACACCCTCGGCTTCGGGGGCCGCCTGTCGGACACGATGGGCTTCTTCGGCTCCTGAGCCGGGCAGGAGCGCAGCCGATGAGCGGGCCGGGATTTCTGGTGCTGCCCGATCTTCCCGCCGCGGCGGGGATCCGGCGGCCGTGGGCGGACGCCCAGGTGCACGCCCACGCGTCCGGGAGGCCTTGGCTCGTCGGCCGTTGGCGTCGCGCCGAGGTGGCGGTGGGGACAGCCGGGCCGGTGCGGCTGGCGGTGATCGGGCATTGCCCGGTCGCCGCTGCCCGGCTCGGAAAGCTCGCGGCCCGGGTGTGCGCGCCGGCCGACCTCGACCGGATCGCCGCCGCCCTGCCCGGTTCGTTCCACCTGGTGGCCACTGTGGACGGTGCGGTGCGGTTCCAGGGCAGCGCGACCGGATTGCGCCGGGTGTTTCATTGCCGGGTGGACGGGGTTCCGGTCGCCGCCGACCGGGCTGATCTGCTCGCCGGCCTGGTGGGGTCCTCAGTGGACGAAGAGCTGCTCGCCGCGCGGATGGCGTGCGGACTGCAGCTTCCGCCGCCGCTGAACGAACGGCCGTTGTATACCGGAGTGTCCGCGGTGGAGCCCGGAAGCTGTCTCTTGTGGACGGACGGGCGGACGCGGGTGCGGCAGTGGTGGCGGCCGCCGCCCGCCCGCGAGCCATTGGCCCGCGGCGCCGAGGGAGTACGGGCCGCGCTGGCCGAGACAGTCCGCTCGGGACGCGTTTCGTCGGACCTGTCCGGAGGCATGGATTCGACCTCGCTGTGTTTCCTCGCCGCCCGGGAAAATCCGGAGCTGCTGACCTTCCGCTGGGCCGAGGCGGAGGCGGGCAACGACGACGCGGAGTACGCCGCCCGGTCCATCGCCGCGCTGGACCGGGCCGAACACGTGATCGTCCCGCAGCGCGAACTGCCCGCCGTCTTCGCCGATCCGGACCGGCCGGTCGACGCGGACGAGCCCTACGCGTTCACCCGTTCCGCGGCCAGAATCCGGTACAGCGCCGAAATCGTGGCCGCACGCGGATCCGAACTGCATTTCGCCGGGCACGGCGGGGACGAACTGTTCAGCCCGCTGCCCGGATACCTGCACTCGCTGCTGCGCCGTCGCCCGGTCGCCGCGATGCGGCAGGTCCGCGCACACGCGGCGCTCCGGCGCTGGCCGCTGTTCGGGACGATGGCGGAGCTTCTCCGGCCGGGAACCGTCGCCGGCTGGTGGCGGCAGCAGGCCGCGCACCTCGCCGATCCGGTCGGCCCGGCCCGCCGCCCGGTGCTCGGCTGGGGCGTCGCGCCGCTGCGGGCCCAGCCGGGGCTCACCGCCGACGGCCTGGCCTTGGCGCGGAAAGTCCTGCACCGCACCGCGAACGAGGCCCGGCCGCTCGGCCGGGATCCCGGCGAACACCAGGCGTTGCTCGTCCTGCGCTCGGCCGCCGCGCAGTACCGTTTGACCGCCGGGCTGTTCGCCGGCGCCGGGGTGGAACTGCGGTTGCCGTTCTTCGACGACCGGGTGGTGGAGGCCGTCCTGCGCGTCCGGCGGCACGAGCAGGCGGACCCCGGCCGCTACAAACCGTTGCTGGCTGAGGCGATGCGCGGGATCGTGCCGGACGCCGTGCTCGGCCGGGCGACGAAAGGCGAGTTCGGCGCGGACATCCGGGAGGGCTTGCGCCGCAACCAGACCGCCATCCTGCGCCTGTTCGAGGATTCCGCTCTGGCCGCGCGCGGTCTCCTCGACCCGGACCGGCTGCGGGCCGCCGTGCTCGCGCCGCAACGGGACTACCGCGTGGTCGCCGCCCTGGAACCGCTCATCGGATGCGAGACGTGGCTTCGCGCCGCCGATCGCCCGTCCCCGAGGAGGCTCGATGCGCTTGCCCCCTGAGGTGACCGCCGCCGAAACTCCGGACGGCACGGTCCTGCTGGACCTGACGTCCGGTCGGTATTGGCAGCTCAACTCCACCGGAAGCGCGGTGTTGCAAGGACTTCTCGACGGCAGCGATCCGGAGGTCGTCGCGGCGGAACTGGCGGCTCGGCACGGGATAGACGAGGCGGTGGCGCAGAAGGACGTGGCTGCGGTGGTCGACCATCTGCGGTCCGCCGGGCTGGTGACGCCATGACCGCCCCAGTCGCGCTCGCCACCCGTACCCGCCTGCCGCTGCGCCGTCGCCCGATGCCGCTGCTCGCCGTCGCGCTGGCCCGTCCGCTGGCGAAGCTGCGTCCCGCCCGCCTGCGCCGAGTCCTGGAATTCGCCCGCCGCGGAGCGCGACCGGCCACCACGGGCGAGGCTTCCGCGGCCCGGTCAGACGTCGTTTCGGTCAGCCTCCGCTGCGCCGGGCAAGGCTGCCTGCAACGCTCGATCGCCGCCGCGCTCCTGTGCCGGATGCGGGGTTCCTGGCCGACCTGGTGCACTGGCGTCCGCACGAGCCCGTTCGCCGCGCACGCCTGGATCGAGGCCGACGGCCACGCGGTCGGGGAGCCTTATCCGGACGGCCACTACGCGCCGATGCTGTCAGTTCCTCCTGCGGCGAGGGTGATGTCCACAAACGCCTGAGTTGCCGCGGTAATGGGCCCCGACCGATATATCAGCCACTGCGGGAGCGTTTCCGGCGGCGAGAACCGCAGCACCTCCGCCCCGGCCCGGCGGGCCAGGTCCGCCCAGCCGTCCGGCATCAGGCTCGCGCCGATCCCGCGCAGCACCATCGGCAGCACCACGCTCCGGTCGCCTGCTTCGGCGGCGATCGACAGGTCCGGCACCGTCGCCGCGAGGCGGTCGAAGAACCCGCGCACCGCGGTCGGCGACGTGGTCACGACGAACCGCATGCCGCGGAGCGCAGACCGCTCCACCGCCCCGTCCGAACCGATCTCCGTGCCCGGCGGGGCGACCAGCAGCAGCTCTTCGTCCCGCAGGTGATGCGCGACCAGCCCCGGCCCGACCGGGCGTTCCGCGCTCCCGCACACCCCGGCCTCGCAGCGGCCCTGCACCACCATCGCCACTACCTCGGCCGCCGACAACGCCGCCGACGTGCTCACCAGGACGCCCGGATACCGCGTGCGCATCTCGGCGACGATGCTGATCACCGGCTCCAGCGCGGACGACGACGTGGCCGCGACGTCGATCCGCCCGGCCGGTCCGTCGCCCGCCATCCGCGCGGCGGCGCGCAGTGCGTCGAGGTCGCGCAGCACCAGCCGGGCGCGCTCGGCCAGCAGTTCGCCGGCGTTCGACAGGACCGCGTTGCGCCCGACCCGGTGGAACAGCTCGACGCCCAAGTCCTGTTCCAGTTTCGCGATCGCGCGCGACAACGACGGCTGCGCCACCCGCAACGCCCGCGCCGCGTGCGTGAACCCGCCGTGCTCGGCGATCGCGACGAAGTACTCCAGCTGGCGGCGTTCCATAGCGATACGCTATCGGACTGGTGCCTCAGATGTCTTTGACGTACCGCCAGCGCACGCGCGACGATAGGGCCATGGTCCAGACGCGCCCGACGTTGCAGGGCACCTTCGGCATGGTGTCGTCCACCCACTGGCTCGCCTCGGCCGCCGCGATGGCGGTTCTCGAGGACGGCGGCAACGCCTACGACGCCGCGGTCGCCGGCGCGTTCGTGCTCCACGTCGTGGAACCGCATCTCAACGGGCCCGGCGGCGAGGTGCCGATGATCCTCGCGCCGGCGGGCGGCGCGCCGAAGGTGCTGTGCGGGCAAGGGCCCGCGCCCGCCGGGGCGACGATCGAGCACTACACCTCGCTCGGCCTCGACCTCGTCCCCGGCACCGGCCCGCTCGCCGCCGCGGTGCCCGGCGCGGTGGAGGCGTGGCTGCTCCTGCTGCACGACCACGGCACGAAGTCGCTGCGCGAGGTCCTCAAGTACGCCATTCACTACGCGGCGGACGGCCATCCCGCGGTCGAGCGCGTCGGCGCGACGGTGGAGACCGTCCGCGAGCTGTTCGAGAACGAATGGACGACGTCGGCCGAGCTGTACTTGCCCGGCGGGGTCGCGCCGAAACCCGGTGGGCTGCTGAAGAATCCCGCGCTCGCGCAGACCTGGCGCCGGCTGATCGCGGAAGCGGAGGCGGCCGGAAGCGACCGGGAAGCGCAGATCGAGGCGGCGCGGAAGGCGTGGCGGGAAGGATTCGTCGCCGAAGCGCTCGCCGCCTTCGCCGCGAAACCGGCCATGGACTCGTCCGGCGAACGGCACGCGGGCACCCTCACCGCCGACGACATCGCCGCGTTCCGGCCGACGTATGAGGACCCGGTCACCTACCCCTGGAACGGCTGGACCGTCGCGAAACCCGGGCTGTGGAGCCAAGGTCCGGCGTTCCTGCAGCAGCTCGCGCTCCTGCCGGACGAGCTGGAGTACGCGACGCCGGAGTACTACCACCGGCTCATCGAGGGCACGAAGCTCGCGATGGCCGACCGCGAAGCCTGGTACGGCGACAGCACGGACGTGTCCGTCGAGGCTCTGCTTTCCCCGGAGTACAACGAAACCCGGCGCGCGCTGATCGGCGAGCGCGCGTCGTTCGAGCTGCGTCCGGGCAGTCCCGGAGGCCGCACGCCCCGGCTGAGCCGGCACGCGCACTACGTCGCGGGCGGCGGGGTCCCCGCGTCGGCGATCGGGGCGGGGGAGCCAACCGTCGCGAAGGACGGCCTGACCCGCGGCGACACGTGCCATCTGGACGTCGTCGACCGCTGGGGCAACATGATCGCCGCGACGCCGAGCGGGGGCTGGCTGCAGTCCAATCCCGTGGTGCCGGAGCTGGGTTTCCCGCTGGGCACCCGGCTGCAGATGGCGTGGCTCGACCCGGGCCTGCCCAACTCGCTCGCCCCGGGCAAACGGCCGCGCACCACGCTTTCGCCGTCGCTCGCGCTGCGCGACGGCGTGCCGGTGCTGGCGTTCGGCACCCCCGGCGGCGACCAGCAGGACCAGTGGAACTTCCACTTCTTCCTCGGCACGGCGCTGCGCGAAAAGGTCCGCGGCGGGCTCGATCTGCAGGGCGCGATCGACGCGCCGAACTGGCACACCGACAGCTTCCCGGGCTCGTTCTACCCGCGCGGCATGGCGGCGGGGAGCGTGACGGTGGAATCGCGGATCGGCGCGGACGTCATCGCCGCGCTGGAAAGCCGGGGCCATGCCGTGACGGTCGGCGAGCCCTGGTCGGAGGGGCGGTTGTGCGCGGTGGCGAAGGATCCGGAGACCGGGGTGTTGTCGGCGGCGGCGAACTCGCGTGGCGCGCAGGGGTATGCCGCGGGGCGGTGACCCCTCACGGACGGTCGCCAGGCCGCACCTCTACCGGGAAACTGCGGCGGCGGAATCCGTGTAACGGGCCCGGAGTTCGCGTTTGAGCAGTTTCCCGGTGGCATTGCGCGGAAGCTCGTCCACCATTTCGACTCGGCGGGGACATTTGAAAGCGGCGATCCGTTCCCGGCAATAGGCGATCACCGTGTCGCCGTCGAGCGAATCGTTCTCGGGCACCACCACTGCCACCACGGTTTCGCCCCACTGCGGATCCGGCGCGCCGATCACCGCGACGTCGGCGATGTCCGGATGCCGGTGCAGCACCTGCTCGACCTCGATCGGATAGACGTTCTCGCCGCCGGAAATGATCATGTCTTTCTTGCGGTCCACCAAAGTCACGAATCCGTCGGCGTCGGCGCGGGCTAAGTCGCCGGAATGGAACCAGCCGCCGCGCAGGGCTTCGGCGCTCGCTTCGGGCAGGCCCCAGTACCCGGCGAAGACATTGGGGCCGCGCAGCACCAGTTCGCCGACTGTCCCGGTGGGAACGTCGTCGTCGCGTTCGTCCACGATCCGGGCCTCGACGTGCAGGAAGGGCCGTCCGACGGAGCCCGCGCGCGAGCGGACGAACGCCGATTCCAGCACCAGCGCGGCGGGGGAGAGCTCGGTCATCCCGAAACCCTCCACAAAGGTCAGTCCCTTGCTCTCGTAGAACTCGATCACCGGCAGCGGGCACGGCGCGCCGCCGCACAGCAGATAGCGCAGCCGCGACAGATCGTAGGAATCGAAGTCCGGGACCTGCGTCATCGCCGCCCACATCGCGGGAACCATGAAGTGGACGGTGATCTTTTCCCGCTGGAGCAGCGCGAGTGTCTCTTGTGGATCGAATTTGCCCGCGACCACTACTGTTCCGCCCGCGTAGAGCAAAGGCAAGGTGAACAATGCCAGCCCGCCGATGTGGAAAAGCGGCGCCACGGTGAGCGTGCGGTCCGACGGGAGGATGCCTTCCCCGGAGGTGAGCACGTTGATCGCGTTCGCCTCCAGGTTGCCGTGGGTGAGCATGGCTCCCTTGGGCCGGCCGGTGGTGCCGGAGGTGTACATCAGCACCGCGACCTCGTCCGGCCCGGTCGGTTCGGGCTCGACGCGGTCCTCGCGGGGAAGTTCGCTGTTGTCGACCAGAGTCCGGCCTCCGGAGGCTTCTCGCGCGAGCGCGGCGAAAGTGCCGTCGTGCACCACGACCACCGGCCGGGCGTCGTCGAGGAGGTACTCGATTTCGGCCGCGGTGAGCCGGAAATTGATCGGCAGCGTGATCGCGCCGAGCCAGGCGACGGCGAAGAGCGTTTCGAGGTAACCGGTGGAATTCAAGCCCAGCAACGCCACCCGGTCGCCCTTGCGCACGCCCAGTTCGCGCAGCCCCGCCGCCCGGCGCGCGACCCGGCTTTCGAGGTCGGCGTACGTGATCCGCTCGCCGGTCTCCGCGGCGACGAGCGCGACCGACTCGGGGGTGACGGTGCCGCGCCGGGAAATCCACTGCGCCAAGCTCGATGCCATGCCGAGACTCCTTCGTCGCCGGGGACCCCGACGAAGGTAACCGTACGGACGGTCAGTGGTCAAACTTCGGTTACAGTGGGCCGATGCCACCGAAAGGCCGCGCCGCGGAGATCCTGGCGACGTTCACCCGCCGCGTCGCCGAACGCGGCTACGACGCCACGAACTTCTCCGACATCGCCGGCGAGCTGGGGCTGTCGAAGGGCACCATCGTGCACCACTTCGGCACGAAGGACCGGCTGTTCGCCGCGCTGCACGAGTCGTACCTGCGCCGGAGGCTCGCCGAGGCCAAGCTGATCCGCGACCGCCTCGCGACGCCGACGCAGCGCCTGGCCGGGCTGCTGTACGCGTTCGTGCTGTACCAGGTGGTGGACCGGGAGGCGACCGTCGCCTTCCAGCGCGAGGTCGTCCGGCTCGCCGACCACGAAGCGATGGCCGAGGGCCGCCGGTTGCGCGCGGAATACCTTCAGCTGGTGCGCGCGACACTGTCCGAAGGGGTCGCGTCGGGGGAGTTCCGGCCGTGTGATGTGGAGGTGCAGAGCCTGCTGATCTTCGGGTCGGCGCACTGGGCGTGGACGTGGTTCGACCCGGCCGGCCCGGCGCCGGCGGAGCAGGTGGGTGCGCAGCTGGTCGACCTGGTCCTCGGCGGGTTGCTGACGCGTCGCACCCGGCTCGGGGGGTTGACCGGAGTGGACGGAAAGATCGCCGAGGTCGTGCATCAGTCCATTGCGGACACTACCGGATCCTGAGCCGCCGCATCATCTTCAGCCCGGACAGCATTCCCTCCACGTACTTCTCGTACTTCTGCCCCGGCCGCGGGCTCATCACCGGCTTCTTCAGCACTGCCAGGTTCTGCACGTCGGTGTATTTCAGCAGACCCTGGTCCCCATGCCGGGCGCCCACCCCGGAGGTCTTGACCCCGCCGGACGGGGTTCCCTTGGCGGCGTACGCGGTCGCCAGGCTGTCGTTCACGTTGACGTTTCCCGTCTCCAGCCGGGCCGCTACCGCGGAGGCCGCGCGGATGTCCTTGCCCCATACCGAAGCGTTCAGGCCGTAGTCGGTGTCGTTGGCCAGCTCGACGGCCTCGTCCACCGTCCGGTACCGGTGCAGCGCCACGACCGGGCCGAAGGTTTCGGTGACCCCGCACAGCATGTCCTTCGTGACGCCTTCGAGGATGGTCGGCTCGAAGAACGCCGGGCCGAGGTCCGGCCGGGGGCGTCCGCCGCACAGGACGGTCGCTCCCTTAGAGACCGCATCGTCCACATGGGACTTGACGCGGTGCATGTGGTCCACCGAGACCAGCGAACCCATTTCCGGCCCGAAATCGTAAGCCGCTCGCACGTCCAGCGCGGAAGCCTTGGCGACAAAGGCTTCCTTGAATTCCTCGTAACGCGACTCCGGCAGGTAGATCCGCTCGATGTGCATGCAGATCTGCCCGGTGTTGCCGAACGCGCCGAACACCGCGCCCGGCACCACGTCGGCGAAATCGGCGTCCGGCAGCACGATCATCGGGTTCTTGCCGCCGAGCTCGAGACAGCAGCCGATCAGGTTCCGGCCCGCCCGTTCGCCGATCACCTTTCCGGTGGCGGTGGAGCCGGTGAACATCACGTAGTCGGCCTGGTCGATCAGCGTCGGGCCGACATCTGGGCCTTCGCCGCACACGACCTGGAACAGGCCGTGCGGCAGCCCGGCTTCTTCGAGCAACTGCACGCCGTACAGCGGGGACAGCGCGGTTTTGTTGTCCGGCTTCAACACCACCGCGTTGCCCGCCAGCAATGCCGGAATGGCGTCGGAAATGCCGGTCGCGAACGGGAAATTCCACGGCGCGATGATTCCGACCACGCCCTTGGGCACCCGGATCTCGGTCGACGAAGACACCAGCGGAACCGGCCCGCCGCGTCGAGCCGGGGCGAGCAGTTTGGGCGCCCGTCGCAGATAGTGGCTCATGACCATCGGCGGATCGCACGTTTCCTCGATCGCCATCCGCCGGTTCTTTCCGCTTTCGACCTGGATCAGGTCGGCGATCGTGCGCGCCCGGTCGAGGAACAGCGAATGCGCCCGCCGGAATACCGCGAGCCGCTGCTTGAGCGGCGTCGCGGCCCATTTCGCCTGCGCCGCCCGCGCGGTGGCGAAGGCCTGCTCGATGTCGGACGGCGTCGACTGCGGCAGGTCCACCAGGACGTCGCCGGTGTAGACCTCGGTGAGCGGCCACACCGCACCGCCCGAGCCGGGCACGCGCGCGACGAGCCGGCGGAGGAAGTCGTCGGTCGCCGAAGCCGGGAGGGTGGGCCGGACCGGGCTGAGGGTCATGGTCTTCCGCTCCTGTTCAATTGCCGGAAAGGACCAGCTGCGCGCCCATTTCGCCGATCATGATGCAGGGCGCGTTGGTGTTGCCGCCGGTGATCGACGGCATGATCGAGGCGTCGCAGACCCGCAGCCCGTCGATCCCGCGGACCTTGAGGTCGGGCCCGACGACAGCCAGGTCGTCCACGCCCATCCGGCAGGTGCCGACGCCGTGGTACACCGAGGTCGCGCGGTTGAGGATCGCGTCGCGCAGCTCCTGGCCGCGCAGGTGCCGGCCCGGGTGGATCTCCTCGTTGACCGAGCCCTTGAACGCCTTCGACGCGAAGATCTCGCGCACCATCTCCGATCCCTCGCCGAGCACCTCGAGGTCGGACGGGTCGGAGAGGTACTGCGGGTCGATCAGCGGAGCCGCGGCCGGATCCGCCGAGGCGAGCCGGATCGTGCCGCGGCTCTTCGGGTAGATCAGCGTGGTGAGCACGGTCAGCGCCGGGCGCTTGTCGACCGGATGCCGGACCGGCGCGTCCTGGTTCGGCGACACGTACGCCCACGGCAGCAGGTGCAGCTGCAGGTCCGGCACGTCCCCGGCCTGCGACGTCTTGAGGAACGCGAGCGCCTCGAACACCGAGTTCGCCAGGAACGTCGAACCCGGCTTGAGCAGTTCCCGGGCCATCCCGCGGGCGAAGTACGGCGCGGTGCCCTTGTTCTTGCACGACGACACCTGGAACGTCAGCGCGTGGAACATGTGGTCGTGCAGGTTGTCGCCGACCGGCAGATCGGCGAGCACCTCGATGCCGTGCTCCCTGAGGTGCTCGGCGTGCCCGATCCCGGACAGCATCAGCAGCTGCGGCGAACCGACGAACCCGGCGGAGAGGATGACCTCCTTGCCGGCCCGGACGGTGCGGCGCTTGCCGTTGGCGTCGGTCACCTCGACGCCGGTCGCGCGGCCGTTCTCGATCACGACTTTCCGCACGAACACGCGGGATTGGATCTCGAGCGTCCGGGGCGCGAGGTGGTGCAGGTAGCCGCGCGAGGCGCTGTAGCGGAGGCCGTCGGCAGCGTTCTGCTGCATCCGGCTGACGCCTTCCTGCGATGCGCCGTTGTAGTCGTCGATGATCTCGCAGCCGATCGCGTCGGCCGTCGCGTCGAGGAACTGCAGCGTGCCTTCCTGCGGGATCTTGTTGCGGGTGATCTTGATCGGCCCGCCCGCGCCGCGGAAGGCGTTCTCGCCGTCCTCGAAGTCCTCCATGCGCTTGTACGCGGCGTTGACGCTGTCGGCGTCCCAGCCGGTGTTGCCTTCCGCCGCCCAGGAGTCGAAATTCGCCCGGTTGCCGCGGACGTAGACCATTCCGTTGACCGAACTGGAGCCGCCGAGCACCTTCCCCCGCGGCACCGGCATGCGCCGATCGAGAACATGTTTCTGCGGGACCGAGTAGTACCCCCAGTCGCTCATTTTCTTCAGCTGGGGCACCGCGTGCAACGGCGCGACCAACCCCGGCTTGCGCAGCAGCAGCTGGTTGTCGCTCTTGCCCGCTTCGAGCACGATCACGCTGGCCCCGGACTCCGCGAGCCGCCCCGCGACGGCAGCCCCCGAGCTGCCCGACCCGACGACCACGTAGTCGGCTTCGCTCTTTCGGGCCACCCTGGCTGCCATGTCCGCTCCTCGTCCCGCGCCCCGCCGAAACTGTAACCTGTTCTAGTTCAGGCACGGTATAGCTTTCCCGTCGCACGCGCAACGCCTCGCGGGCTCGCGCGCAAACCGGATCGACTCGCCTTGGGGACCGAGGAAGCGCACCGCCTGTGCCCGGAGCGCCTGGCGTTCCGCCGCGACCCCGCGTGAGCGGCCTTGCTCCGTTCGGTGCGACCCCGCGCACGTCGGCCGCGCAAACCGGGCCATAGCGGACACCTCGGACCCGCGGGCGATTGACGGCGGGCCGGGCGCCGCCGTACCGTGCTGCTCGCGCGACGGCTTCCCGAAGCCGGTGAGATTCCGGCACGGTCGCGCCACTGTGTGCCCATCGCGGGCGAGTCAGGTCGAGGAGCCGTCGTCAGGTCCACCCGCAAGGGACGCGTCATCCCGAAGGAGAGCCATGGCCACCATTCCGGCCGACCGGTCCACCCCGGTCGTTCTGCCCGTCTCGAAAGCCGCTTTGCTGCTCGGCGCGACGATCGTCGGCGCGCTGCTGCTGTACTACTTCATCGGCGTCGACCAGGGCGCGGTCTCGATCTTCGGCAGCGACACCCACGTGCACGAGTTCGTCCACGACGCGCGGCACTTCCTCGGCTTCCCCTGCCACTGACGCGCGCGCGGAACGGACAACCGAACAATGCAGAACAAGCTGATTCTGCGCGGCCTCCTCGCCGGAGCGCTGGGCGGACTGCTGGCGTTCGTCTTCGCCCGGATCTTCGCCGAACCGGTGACCCAGGCGGCGATCGACTACGAATCCGGCCGCGACGACGCGCGAATGGCGCTCGACAAGGCCGCCGGGATGCCCAGCGAACACGAAGGCCACGAGATTTTCAGCCGTGCCGTGCAAGGGAATCTCGGCCTCGGGCTCGGAATGGTGCTCTTCGGGGTCGCGATGGGCCTGCTGTTCGCGGTGACCTACACCGTGCTGCTGGGCCGGGTCGGCAAAATCCGGGCGCGGGTGCTGGCGGTGCTGGTGGCCGGGGCCGGATTCCTGACGCTGTACCTGGTGCCGTTCCTGAAATACCCGGCCAACCCGCCGGCGGTCGGGCACGAAGCCACCATCGGTGCGCGCACTGGGCTGTACTTGACGATGGTCGTCGCGTCAGTGCTCTTCCTGGTCGCTGCCGTCGTGGCGGGCAAACGGCTCGCGCCGCGGCTGGGCAACTGGAACGCGACGCTCGTCGCGGGTGCCGGGTTCGTCGTGCTGTCCGCGCTCCTGATGGCGGTGCTGCCGTCGCTGGGTTCGCTGGCCGTCAACGTCGCCGAATACGGCCCCCAGGCCAGCGAAATCCCGCTGCCGCTCAAGGGGCCCGACGGCCAGCTCGTGTACCCCGGATTCCCCGCCGACACCCTCGTCGAATTCCGGCTCTATTCGGTGCTGGCACAGGCCATTTTGTGGACGACCATCGCGCTCGTCTTCGGCCCGCTCGCCGAACGCGTGCTGGACCGCGGCCGCGCGGCTACCGTCGAGGCGTGAACCCGCTGACCGGACTGGGCCCGTTCTTCGCCGTCGACACGCATTCGGCGGGGGAACCGGCCGGGCCGTGGCGTCTTCTGTCCGAGGTGCTGGACGACGGCCCGGTGCTGCGCGACCGCGTCGCACAGAACCGGGCCGCGCTCGGCGGCGATTTCGTGGAACTGCGGGTCGCGGCGTCGATCGCCCATCTCGGGCTGGCGGCCCGGATCATCTCGCCCGCACTGGGTCTCGCGGTCGGCGCGGGAGCGGTGCCGGACTACTCGACGGCGTGGTGGCAGCCGAAGCTGGGCGGTGCGTTTCCGTTGTCGTTGGCGGAAAACCCGCCGGTCGAGTCCGAGGTGGCCGGTGCGTTCGCCGCCCGGGTCCTGCGCGGGCCGCTGGCGCGGCTGGACCAGGCGATGGCGCGGTTCTCGCTGGCCCGGAACGTCCGGCGGGGAAATGTGGCGTCGGCGTTGAACGGCGCGGTGACGGTCTTGCGGTCCGAGCGTCCGGAATGGACTGAACGGGTCGCCGGGATTGTTTCCGCGCTGGAGGAAACGCCGGAACTGGCCGGTACCGCGACCCGGGAGAACGGGCGGTTCCGGCGGCGCAGCTGCTGCTTGTTCTATCGCGCGGCGCCGGATCGGGACGGCCCGAAATGCGGGGACTGCGTGCTGGTGTGACGGACCTTCGCGCCGGTCGCGTCGGCGAGCGGGCGCGAAAACCGGCCGCCAGCGCCGAGTCACCCGAACGGGCGGACCCGACAGGGGCGGGGGCGTGCCGGGTTTGCCCGGAAACTGCGTAAGGTCGAACCTATGCCAGGGGATGACGGCCTGCTCACGCAGGACAGCACGCGCGGGCTCACCGCGGCCGAGGTGGCCGAGCGGGTCGCCGCGGGACGGACCAACGACGTGCCTTCGCGGACGAGCCGCAGCGCGTGGGAGATCGTCCGGTCGAACGTCTTCACCCGGATCAACGCGATCTTCGCGGTGCTCGCGGTCATCATCTTCTCCACCGGCTACCTGCTGGACGGCCTGTTCGCCGGGGTGATCGTCGCCAACAGCGTCGTCGGCATCGTGCAGGAGCTGCGGGCCAAGCGGACGCTGGACCGGCTCGCGATCGTCGGTCAGGTGCGCCCGCGCGTGCGCCGCGACGGGGTCAGCGGCGAGCTGGCCCCGGAGGAGGTCGTGGCCGACGACGTGATCGAGATCGGCGCGGGCGACCAGGTGGTGGTCGACGGCGAGGTGCTGGCCGCGGACGCGCTGGAGGTCGACGAATCGCTGCTCACCGGCGAATCGGACCCGGTGGTGAAGCGCGTCGGCGACCCGGTCATGTCCGGAAGTTTCGTGGTCGCAGGCAACGGCGCGTACCGGGCGACGAAGGTCGGCTCGGAGGCCTACGCGGCGAAGCTGGCCGAGGAGGCGGGCCGGTTCACGCTGGTCGATTCGGAGCTGCGGAACGGGATCAACAAGATCCTCAAGGTCATCACGTACCTGCTGATCCCGGCCGGCGCGCTGTCGGTCTACAACCAGCTTTCCGGTTCGCAGGAGCTTCCCGCCGCGCTGCGCGGGATGGTCGCGGCGCTCGTCCCGATGGTCCCCGAGGGCCTGATCCTGCTGACGTCGGTCGCGTTCGCGGTCGGCGTGATCCGGCTGGGCCGGCGGCAATGCCTGGTCAACGAGCTGCCCGCGATCGAAGGCCTGGCCCGGGTCGACGTCGTCTGCGCGGACAAGACCGGCACGCTCACCGAGAACACGATGCGGCTGTCCGAGCTGCGGCGGCTGCACGAGGTGGGCGAGGAGCCGGAAACCGTGCTGGCCGCGCTCGCCGCCGCCGACCCGCGGCCGAACGCCAGCCTGGCCGCGATCGCCGAGGGCTGCCCGGCCGCGCCGGACTGGACGCCGACCGCCGTCGTGCCGTTCTCGTCGGCGCGGAAGTGGAGCGGCGCGGCGTTCGGCGAGCACGGCGACTGGGTGCTCGGCGCGCCGGACGTGCTGCTGCCCGCCGAGTCGCAGGAGCGCGCGGAGGCGGAACGGATCGGCGCGCAGGGCCTGCGGGTGCTGCTGCTCGGCCGCGCGGCGAACGCGGTCGACGCGCCGGACGGGCCGGGCAAGGTCACGCCGGTGGCGCTGGCCGTGCTGGAGCAGAAGATCCGCGGCGACGCCCGCGAGACGCTGGACTACTTCGCCGCCCAAGGCGTCGCGGTGAAACTGATTTCGGGCGACAACGCGGTGTCGGTCGGCGGCGTGGCCCGCGCGCTGGCGCTGCCCGGCGGCGACGCCCCGGTCGACGCGCGGACGCTGTCGGACGAGCCCGGCAAGCTGGCCGACCAGCTGGAGGGCACCGCCGTGTTCGGCCGCGCGACGCCCGCGCAGAAGCGGGCGATGGTCGCGGCGCTGCAGGCGCGCGGCCACACGGTCGCGATGACCGGCGACGGCGTCAACGACGTCCTCGCGCTGAAGGACGCGGACGTCGGCGTCGCGATGGGCGCGGGCAGCCCGGCGACCCGGTCCGTCGCGCAGCTCGTATTGCTGGACAACGCTTTCGCCACCCTGCCGCACGTCGTCGGCGAGGGCCGCCGGGTGATCGGCAACATCGAACGCGTCGCGAACCTGTTCCTCACCAAGACGGTCTACTCGGTGCTGCTGGCGCTCATCGTCGGCGTGCCCGGGCTCATCGGCCTGGACGCGATGCCGTACCCGTTCCTGCCGAGGCACGTGACGATCGTCGGCTGGTTCACGATCGGCCTGCCCGCGTTCGTGCTCTCGCTGGCCCCCAACAACGACCGTGCGCGCCCCGGATTCGTCGGCCGCGTGCTGCGGATGGCCGTTCCGGCCGGGGTGGTGATCGGAGCCGCGTCGTTCGCCGCCTACCTCGTGGTCCACCCCGGCACCGCGACCACCGAGGCCGAGCAGGTGCAGGCGAGCACCACGGCGTTGATGACGTTGATGGCGCTGGCGCTGTGGGTGCTGGCGGTCGTCGCGCGGCCCTGCACCTGGTGGAAGGCCGCGCTGGTCGCGACGATGGCGGTCGTTTCGGCGCTGATGTTCCTGCTGCCGTGGACGCGCGAGATCTTCCAGCTGGACCCGAGCAACGCCAGGTACACCCTCACCGCGGTGTGCTGTGCCGCGGCGGGGGTGGTGCTGATCGAGATCGGGCGGTGGATCGGGAACCGGATCGGGAAGTAGCTCACCGGGGGACGCGATCGGCCTTCGGGAGCCGGAGGTCGATCTGGAATCCGCGCTCGCCGTGGGTGATGAACGCTTCGCAGCGCGGGACGCCGGTGACGAGATGCCGGTAGCGGGCGCTCATCGCGGCGGTCAGTTCGCCGACGCGCTGGCCGTCGAGCCGGACCTCGATCGCGTAGGACCCCTTGTGCTTGCCACTGGACACAGTGGACGGTGCGAGGTCGGCGGCGACGATCGTGCGCGGCGCGCCGGAGTGGTAGCGCCGCAAGGTTTCCTGATGGTTTTCCTCTTTGGTGACGGTGACCGTCCGCTCCGGCTCCAGGAGATCGGCCTCGGCGGCGAGATTGGCGATCTCCAGCGCGTCCGGGCCCGCGAGATGCAGATACATTCCGTAGTGGCGGCCGTTCCCGCCGCCGGTGATCCGTGCCGGGCAGGTTCCGGCGTATCCGCTTTGGGCGAGCGCGCGGAGAACGGGCTGATAGCGGCGAGCGTCCGCGCGGGACAGATAGCCGACCGTTTCCGTGCCGGCGGGGTTGACCGCGTCCACGCGGACCGCGTGGAGATCATGGGGATTCTGCGGTTCCGGGACGAGGAGAGCGACGGCCGGGAGATGCTGGTCGAAGCCTTCGCCGGCGGCGATTCCGCGGGCCGCCCGCTGCAGTGCGGGCTGGTAGTGCGCTTCGCCGACGATCGCGACTCGTCCATCCGCCGACAGCCGCCGCCGGGTCAGCGGGGCGGCCGGGACCTGGGTCCGGGCGGGCGCGGCCGGTACGGCGGCTGGCTTGGCCACCGCCACCGGCGGCGCGTCGGTCCTGGTCATCGCTCGCAGCGCGTCCGCGAGCGCCCAACTCGCTCGCGGGGTCGAGAAGGCGAAGGTCGCGCGGTAGCCGTTCGGCCCGGACAGCCGCAGCGAACCGTATTCCACGACCGGGAGCCGCCGGTTGTTCTTGTACCGCCGGTCCGGCCCGCCCTTGACGTTCACGTACTGCCAGGTCTCGTCGACAACGCGGGAATCGCTGGGCACCGAGCCGTCCTCGATGAACCGTTGCACGTCCGCCTCGATCCGCAGCTCGCGGTACTCGACGTCGGCGTACTGCTTGCCCTCGCGCAGCAGGATCCGGTCGGGCAGGAAGTAGGCCGCCCGGTGGCTCGTGGCGAGCGACGGGACTGCGATGTTCGCCGAGAGGTGCGGCGGCCCGCCGATGCCCCGGTCCAGCGAATGCCGTTTGACCAGCGCGGACGCTCCGGCGTTGAGCTTGTGCTGCCGCGTGGTCGACAACGCCGCCGACGCGACGACGTGCCAGGCCCGGCGTGCCTCCCGCACCGGTCCGAAGGCGTCGACCAGTCCCTGGAACCGTCGCGCGTCCCCGGCGTCCTGCACGTCGTAGAAGCCCACGACCGTCCGGCGGATCCGGTCGTGCAGGAAAACCCATGCGGTGAGCGGCGCCCCGGCCAGCAGCGTCCACGGCGACGCGGCCGCGAGTGCCAGCGCGAGCACCAGCACCCACGGCCACCACCGCATCGACCGCGCCGCGGCGTTGAGCTGGCTGACGAACTCGCTCGAATCGGCGGCCGCCATTTCGAGGGTGGTCGCGCCGGTGATGTCGGCCAGGACGACCTCGCTCGCGGGCAGCAGCGGCGGTGCGCTCGGGGCCGGTGTCCGGGTCGTTGTCCGCGTCGTGGTCCGGTAGCTGACCAGCCCGCCGCCGAGCGTGACGTAAGCGCCGCGCGGGCCGGCCCCGACGCGGAACCCGGGCACCCCGGCCGACGCGCCGAGCCCGGCCCGCGACATGCTCACGCGCAGCGGACCGACGTTGACCCTCGTACGCAGATAGAACGACATAGGCGACCTTCGACGGACGGCATTGGCCCGCTCTGGATCGCCGTGCGTGCGCCGACTGTTACGCGTCGGTCGGGAGACGGTGCTGCAACGCGCCCAGCCGCTCGCCCCGCTCCTGATCGCGCGCGTCCTGCGCGGCCATTTCCGCGTCGGTCAGCACGATCGCGTCCGGACCCGGGAAGACCGTCGAATCGTGGTCCGCTCCGGCCCAGCGGACGGTGAACGGCGGCCCGCCGTCCGGCGAGCCCACGGCCACGATGCGGCCCCGGTGCTCCGGCACGTCCACGTGGATCCCCTTCACGACCAGCCAGTCTCCGCGCTGTGCGTGCATGGTTCCTCCTCTGGCGGATGCTCCTCGCCCGACGCGATACCTCGCCGCGCCGGACGCGAAACCTCGGAGTAGTCCGATCAGGTGCGGGCAAGCGGCCTGCGGGTTCGGCCAGCCCGGTCCGCACGGCGGCGCCGGGGCAGGCCCGGTCCGCGTCAGCCGCCCAGATGAGCCAGGAACTCGTCGTTGAACCGCTGCCCGATCCGCTGCACGGCGTGCGGGCTGCCCGGGAACAGCACCCGCTTGGCGGACAGCGTTTCCGCCAGCGCGCCGGCGACGTCCTCGAATCCCGGGGTGCCGCCGCCGGTCACCACCAGCTTCGGGAACGACGTGCGGGGCCAGCGCCTCCGCCGGGACACCGGTTTCCCACGGCCGTTCCGTCATCAGGTTGCGGGCGGCCTCCAGCAGCGGCGGCGGAAGCGGCAGTTCGACGTTCAGCACCCGCAGGAACCCGGCCACGAACGTCGCGGGGTCGGCCGCCCAGTAGCCGCGGAGGGCGACCGCGAGCCGGTCGGCACCGAGGCGACCGGAGCAGTTCGGCAGGGCGGGCGGCTCCGCCACGGTGAGCGACCAGACCTTGTCCGGCGCCAGCGCGGCGGCCCGCATCCGCCCATCGACGTGCCGAGCAGGTGCGCGCGGTCGCCGAGGAGTCCGGCTACGTCGGCGGCGTCGCGGTCCGGGTCGATCCGAGCGGCCGGCGGGCTCGGCTGGCAGCCCCGGCGGTACGGCGCGATGATCCGGAACCGGCCGACAAACGCCTTCTGCCCGGCGAACGCGGCGGCGGCCGAACTCAGGCTGCCGTGCACCATGAGCAGGTGGCGGGCGCCGTCCTCCTTGCCCGCGGCGATGTGGCCCTTGATGAACTCGGCCCGTTCGGCGCGGCCGGAAGAGGTGCCGTAGGGGGAAACGAACTGCCCGTCCGGGACCCAGGCATCGACCCACCCGTCGACGTCGTGGTTGTCGAGGGCGCGCATCTGGGCGTGGGAAAGCTCGACGATCGCGAGCTTGTCCTCAGTGGATAGTGGCATGGCGGCGTTCTCCTTTGCCGGTGCGGACTTGCGATGCGCAGAGTCTGCGCAGCCCGCCGCGCCGCGACTATCGCCTGCGCGAACCGCCGTCGTCGGGTTCGCGCAGCACCGCGGACGGCGATGCGCCGAACCGCCGTGTGAACTGGGCGGCGAAATCGCCGAGATGCACGAAGCCGCAAGCGAGCGCGGGCGCGGTCACCATGGTGCTGGCCGGATCCGCGGCGGCCAGCAGCGCGCGGGCCCCCGCCGGACGCGGGCCGACGACGGCGCTTTCCCTTTGTTGGCAAGGGTTTCGCTGAGGGTATTCGGGTGGCCGAGCAACAGCGTCTCGGCCAGCAGCGCGTCGAGATGTCCCGGCCGCGCGCCCTCGGCGGACAGGTGGATCGCCGCTTCGGCCAGCGCGCGCTCGTCGTGCCGTAGCCGAACCGCGCCCGGCCGGCCACCGGCAGCGAAAGCAGGAACTCGTCCTGTTCGGGAGCCAGTTCCGAGATGCGCACGGCCGCGCCGTGCCGTAGCCGGCTCACCGAATCGGTCGCGGCCTGCTGACCACCTTTTCGCCGGCTTACCCGAGCTTCGCGGTGACCACCGGACGTTCGGTCGGCCCGCTGTTCACATTGGTCCGCCGGTGCCATCGCAACCGGTCGTCCTCGAACTCGATGGTGACCGTGTCGTGGAACGGCGATTCCACGAAATACCACTCCAACACCAATTCCCCCGGAGAACGCCACTGCGCGGCAGCGAGGACACGCGTCGATTCGGCCTGATACGAGTGGTGCAGCTGCCAAGTGGTCACGCCGGTGTCCGACTCGACCCAAGCGGACAGTCCACATCGGACTGAGTGGCGGCCGCGCGCATCGTCCAAAGTCACTACCAGGACGTCATCGTCCACAGTGAACGAGATTTCCGAAAGGTCGTCCTCATTGGACTCGCATTCGTACCGCTTGCCGTCCACGTCAACGGAAGTCGGCGAAAGCGCGGGCGCATCCACGACAAGGTCAGCGGCCAGCGAAGCATCGGCCACAGTGGACGGAGTGCCGTCGAACGCGGGAACCAGCAGGTCGTGCACCAGTCCGGACAACAGGCGGTGCTTCCCGTGCGTGATGCTGCCGGTAGTGACGACCACGGCATCATGCTGGGGGAGCACGAAGACGTCTTGGCCGAACATTCCGGAAGCCCGGTAGCCGCCGTCGGCGTCGAGCCAGAGTTGGTAGCCGTAGCCTTCCGGGCGTTCCTCTCCGCCGGAACCCGGGGCCGGGACGAATTCGGTGCCGTTCCAGCTTCCGGCGTCGGCGTTCGGGACGTGCCACGCGGTCGCCTCGCGCACCCAGCCCGCGGGCAGGATCCGGTCGCCCTGCCAGATTCCGTCGTGCAGGTGCAGGACGCCCCATTTCAGGAAGTCGATGCTGCGCAGGCTCAAACCGTTTCCGCCGGAGCAGATGCCCTCCGGGTCGGTGTCCCAGCTGTGGCCGGAAAAACCGAGCGGTTCGAACAGTCGCGGCCGCAGGTAGTCGAACACCGACTGGCCGGACGCTCGCTGCACGATGGCGGACAGCATGTGCGACGTCGCGCTGGAGTAGGTGAACGCCTTGCCCGGCGGCAACTCGACCGGCGTGCGCAGGTATTCCCGCACCCAGCTGGTCTTCAGCAGCCGCCAGGTCTTGCCGGACAGGCCGACGCGGTGGCCGGTCCGCATGGTCAGCAGGTCTTCGACGGTGATCGCGCGCAGGTGTTCCGAGGCGTCGGGCGGCACGAGTTCCGGGAAGAACGAGACCAGGCGGTCGTCCAGCCGCAGCAAACCCTCGTCCCGGGCGAGGCCGATCGCCGTGCCGACAAAGGACTTCGTCGCCGAATGGGTCGTATGCGGCCGGTCCGCGCGGTAGGGCCACCAGTAGTGCTCGAACGCCAGCTTGCCCGACCGGTAGACGAGCAGGCTGTCGAGCGAGATCTCGTCGGCGGCCAGCCGCCGCAGGAAGCCGCGCACGCGGTGGGCGTCGAGGCCCGCTTCGGACGGGGCGACGGAGGGGAAAGCAGAGGTCACGAAGGCTCCCGGACGAGTGTTTTCTTGCGGTTCGCGAGCCGTTCGGCGACCCGCGAAAGGAGGATGTTCACGATGATGTAAAGCAGCCCGGCCCCGACGTAGGCCTGGATGAAGTCGCCGCTGAACTCGCCGAGCACCTTGCCGTTGTTCAGCAGTTCGGCGATGCCGACGACGTAGCCGAGGCTGGATTCCTTGATCACCCGCACGGTCTGGCTGATCAGCGCGGGCGCGAGCGCGCGGGCCGCCTGCGGGAGCACGACGAACGTCATGACCTCCCAGTGCCGCAGGCCGATCGCGTGCCCGGCCTCGCTCTGCCCGCGCCCCACGGCGAGGATCCCGGCCCGCACGATCTCGGCGAAGATCGCCCCGGCGTGCGCGACGATCGCCAGCACCAGCTGCCAGAAGATCGGCACCCGGACCCCGAGGATCGGCAGCCCGAACATGAAGAAGAACAGGATCAGCAGCAGCGGCATCGCGCGGAAGAACTCGATCACGGTCGCGGACGGCCAGCTCAGCCACCGCTTCCGGCTCAGCCGGCCGAGTGCGAGCAGCACGCCGAGCGCGACCGACAGCACCGTCGACACCACGCCGACCAGCAGCGTCATCGCCAAGCCCTGCCCCAGGAACCGCAGCATGGCGCCGTCGGCGAGGATCGCCCAGCGGGCCGGGTCGAGCTGGCCGGAGGCGCCGAGCCGGACGAGCACGAGGGTCAGCAAACCGAGCAGCACGAGTCCGCAAAGGATCGACACGGTGCGCAGCCGGGCCTTGGCCTTCGGGCCGAGCGCGTCGAAAAGGATGTCGTCGTTCACCGGAGCACCCGGACCTTTCGCTCGATGAGCCGGACGACCCCGCTGACCGCCAGGTTGATCGCCAGATAACCGCAGGCCGCGACGGCGAAGGCCAGGATCGGCTCGGCGGTCTCGAGGTTGAACGAGCGGGTTTCCAGCGTCAGCTCGTCCACGCCGACGGCCGCGCCGAGCGCCGACCCGAGCGCGACGTTGATCAGGATCGTGCCGAGCGGCTGCACCATCGCGCGAAACGCTTGCGGCAGCAGGACGTCCAGCACGACCCGGCGGAACGGCAGCCCGATCGCCCGGGCCGCTTCGACCTGCCCGCGATCCACCGCGCGGATGCCCGAACGGATGGTTTCGCAGACGTATGCGCCGAAGTAAATGCCCAGTGCGAGCACCAGACACCAGAACAACGGAATCAGCACGCCGGCGTCGGGCAGCCCGAAGATGAGCAACACCGCGATCAGCAGCAACGGCGAGTTGCGGACCAGGTCGACGTACAGCCGGCCGGCGATCCGCAGCGGCCGGACCGGGCTGATCCGGCAGATCGCGACGACGCAGCCGAGGACGAGCGCGAGCGGGAAGGCGCACGCGGTGAGCAGCAAAGTGGTGGTGAAACCGCCGAGGATTTCCCCGGCGTGACCGGAAAGCACGGGTGGTCTCCCTTCAGGAGCCGGGGACGGAGCCGGGCGCGGGCGGCTCGGGAGCGGGACCGGACACGAGCGGGCCGACGGTCTGTTCCCACAGCCGCCGCCAGCTGCCGTCGGCGGCGATGCGCCGCAGGAACCCGACGACGATCTGCTTGAACGCCGGATCGTCCTTCGGCAGCCCGATCCCGAACGGGCTGCTGCCGTACGTCGCGGGCGTCATCCGCAGCCGCGCGTCGACCGCCGCTTTGCCCAGCAGGATCGCGGTGTTCGCCGACCACGCTTGGACGCGGCCCTGCCGGACCGCGGCGGCGCACTGGCTCGATTCCTCGAACACCACCGCACGCGCCTGCGGACACGCCTTCTGCAGCGCTTCCTGCGCCGCGCCCGGCTGAACCGCGACGTCCTTGCCCGCCAGGTCGCGGACCGCGGTGATCCGGGGACCGTCCGCCGCGGTGACGATGCCGGAGCGCGCGACGTAGTACGGCCCGGCGAACGAGACGAGCCGCGCCCGGCTTTTGCTGATCGTGTAAGTACAGACGGCGACATCGACCGATTGGTTCTGCAGGATCGCTTCGCGTGTGTCGGCGCCGCCGGTGATGGTGTCCACCTCGGGCGTGCCGAGCAGGTATTTGGCCAGCAGCTGGGCGATCCCGATGTCGAACCCGGTGATCTTGCCGGTCGCCGGGTTCATCATGCCGAACCCGGGCGTGGTCACCGAACCGGACTGGCGCAGGACGCCCTGGGCGCGGATCCGGCGCAGCGTCGGCGTTTCCGGCAGGTCGGCGCCGACCGGACCGCGCGCGACGGCGTCGGCCTGATCGAGCGTGGCGTAGGCGGGGTTGCCCGCGGTGCGGGTGGTTCCGCCGCCGCAGGAGGCGAGCAGCGGGACCGTGCCGGCGGCGAGCAACGCGGTCCGGCGGGAGAAGAGGACGGACATGCGGACCTCCCGGCTCAGTGGCTGAGCACGCGGGCGAGGAAATCGCGCGCGCGTTCGGTCCGGGGCGAGCCGAAGAAGACGTCCGGCGCGGCGGATTCGGCGATCCGGCCGTCGGCCATGAACACGACGCGGTCGGCGGCCTTGCGGGCGAAGCCCATCTCGTGGGTCACCACGATCATGGTCATGCCGTCGGCGGCGAGCGCGGTCATCACGTCGAGCACCTCGTGGATCATCTCCGGGTCGAGCGCGCTGGTCGGTTCGTCGAACAGCAGCACGCGCGGCTCCATCGCCAGCGCGCGGGCGATCGCGACCCGCTGCTGCTGGCCGCCGGACAGCTGTGCCGGGTACTTGTCGCCGTGCGCGCCGACGCCCACCCGTTCCAGCAGCTCGTCGGCCCGTTTCCGCGCGTCGGCGCGGCTGAGCCCGCGCACGCGGACCGGGCCGAGCATCACGTTGTCCCGCACGGTTTTGTGCGCGAAGAGATTGAAGGACTGGAACACCATGCCGACGTCCGCGCGCAGCCGGGCGAGGTCCGCGCCCTCGGCGGGCAGCGGGCGGCCCTCGATCTCGATCGTGCCCTCGTCCGCGGTCTCCAGCCGGTTGACGCACCGGCACAGCGTCGATTTCCCGGACCCGGACGGGCCGATGACCACGACGACTTCGCCGCGCCGCACGTCGAGGTCGATCCCGGTCAGCACCCGGGCCGAGCCGAACGACTTGCCGACGCCGCGCAGCCGTACCAGAGGCTGATCTGTGCTCATGAGTGCTCCTCGTCGAGCCGGCGGGGTAGGGTTCACTACACAACGGAGAACCCTCCGGCATTTTGTAGTAGCCACTACGTCTAGTCAAGGGTGTCATGTCCACTACTTACCTCGGCGGCGACCATTTCGACGACCACGTCCGCGCCCGGCTCGACGACCTCAAGCCGGCGGAACGCCAGGTCGCGCGGTTCATGCTGGCCCATCCGAACGAGGTCCTGTTCTCCTCGGCGGGCGATCTCGGCGCGGCGGCCGGGACCAGCGACGCGACCGTGGTCCGCACCGCGAAAGCGCTCGGCTATTCGGGGCTGCCGGAGCTGAAGCGCCACCTCGGCCAGACGTTCACCGCGCGCACCGAGCCGACCGTCCGGCTGAGCGCGGCGATGGAGAACCTCGGGTCGACCGGCTCGCGCCAGATCGACCGCGTGATGGCCGACAGCGCCGAGCGGCTGCAGGAAATGCAGCGGCAGCTCGCGCCGGAGGCGGTCGAAGAGGCGGCGCAGCTGCTGCTCGACGCCCGGATGGTGTTCACCTGGGGGCTCGGGCTGTCGTCGGTCTGCGCCGAGTACGCCGCGTTCCGGCTGTCTCGGCGCGGCCTGGTGACGCGGCATTGCGCCGACACCGGGTTCCGGCTCGCGGACGCGTTGCTCCCGTTGACCGCCGAGGACGCGGTGCTGGTGTACGTCCCGGCTCGGCAGAACCGCGATGTCGAGCTGATCCTGCGTTACGCGGAGGAGGTCGGCGCGGCGGTAGTGCTCGTGACGAGCCAGCTGTCGGCGGACCTCGAATCCCGCGTCCGGGTAGTGCTGCCGGCGCCGGATTCCCCGACGAAGTTCACCGGCGAAACCCTGACCGCCTCGATCGTGACCGACATCCTGGCGCACACCATCGCGGGCCGGGAACCGGACCGCGCGAAGACGACCGCGGACCTGCTGACCCGCCTCCGGGCGGACCTCGGCGAGCGGAAGTAGCCCCTCGTGCGCGGCAATCGCGGTGAGAACCGCCGCGCCCGGCCCTCGCCGCGCTCCGGCCTCCGCACGGCTCTGCCCGTGTGCCGCCTCCGCCTCGTGAGTGCGTATCCCGGTTAGAACCGGGATCGCCGCTCACGAGTCTTGGCCACGCCTCGGTACTCGGGGCCTCTCGCTCGCCGCCCGGTGCCCCCTTGGCAGCGCCTGTGCTGCGGGTCGGCCGACCCGCCCTCGCCCCTCTCCGCCCCGGCTCCCGCCGCGCGACGGCCTCCTCACGGCTCTGCCCGTGTGCCGCCTCCGCCTCGTGAGTGCGTATCCCGGTTAGAACCGGGATACGCACTCACGACCCCCTGACCTGCCAAAACGCACTACTCTATGGTGGTATACACGCCGCGTATACCTCTGCGGTATAGTGATCTTCACCCCGGGATTCCGGGGGCAAGGGAGGAACAGGGGAATGTCGGTTTCACACACCTTGCTCGCTTTGCTCGAGTCGGGTCCGAGACACGGGTACGACCTGAAACGGGCGTACGACGAGCAGTTCGGGCAGGACCGCCCGCTCGCGTACGGCCAGGTCTACTCGACGCTGTCGCGCCTGCTGCGCAACGGCATGGTCGAGGTCGCGGGGGTCGAGAGCGGCGACGGGCCGGAACGGAAGCGCTACACGATCACCGACGCCGGGATCACCGACGTCGAGCAGTGGCTGAGCACTCCGGAAAGCCCGGAGCCGTACCTGCAGAACACGCTGTACACCAAGGTGGTCCTCGCGCTGCTGTCCGGGCGCGACGCCACCGACGTGCTCGACGTCCAGCGCAGCGAGCACCTCAAGGTGATGCGCTCGCTCACCAAACGGAAGTACGAGGGCGACCTCGCCGATCAGCTGATCTGCGACCACGCGCTCTTCCACCTCGAGGCGGACCTGCGGTGGCTCGAGCTCACCGCGGCCCGGCTCGGCGAACTCGAGAAGGCGGTGCGCTGATGACCAGGCCGGGGACTCCGTTGCTCGCGGGCAACGGGCTGCACAAATCGTTCGGCCAGACGCGGGCGCTCGACGGGGCGGCGCTGACCGTCTCGGCGGGCGAGGTGCTCGCGATCATGGGCGCGTCCGGTTCGGGGAAATCGACGCTGCTTCACTGCCTGGCCGGGATCGTCCGGCCGGACTCGGGGGCGATCCACTACGGCGGGCGCGACCTGGTCGCGATGGACGACAAGGGCCGCAGCGCGCTGCGGCGCACCGAATTCGGCTTCGTGTTCCAGTTCGGCCAGCTCGTTCCCGAGCTGACCTGCCTGGAGAACGTCGCGCTCCCGCTGCGGCTGACCGGGGCGAAGCGCGGGCCGGCCGAGGCCAAGGCGAAGGAATGGCTCGCCCGGCTGGAGGTCGACAACCTGGCGAAGCGGCGTCCGGGCGACGTGTCCGGCGGGCAGGCGCAGCGGGTCGCGGTGGCGCGGGCGCTGGTGACCGGGCCGAAGGTCGTCTTCGCCGACGAGCCCACCGGCGCGCTCGACTCGCTCAACGGCGAGAAGGTCATGCAGATGCTCACCCAGGCGGCGCGGGAAACGCACGCCGCGGTGGTGCTGGTGACGCACGAACCGCGGGTCGCGGCGTACTCCGACCGCGAGATCGTGGTCCGGGACGGGCGCACGGTCGACCGGGAGCTGGTCGCATGACGCGGGATCTGCTGCTGGGACTCCGGCTGGCCGTCGGGGGCGGCCGGATGTCCGGCTCGGCGCTCCTGCGGCTCGCGATGACCGCGTTCGGGATCGCGCTCGCGGTCGCCGTGCTCCTGCCCGCCGCCTCGGTGAGCCACCTGGTGGACGCGCGGGCGGAGCGGGCGGCGGCGATCAAGCAGGACACCACGCCGCGGGAGGGGATCGCGCCGCTGGCGACCTACCGCTGGTACCCGTCGATCGGCGCGGACTTCCTCCAGCTGACCGCGGTGGCTCCGACCGGGCCGAACTCGCCGGTGCCGCCGGGGCTTTCCCGGCTGCCCGCGCCGGGCGAGGTGATCGTGTCGCCGGCGCTGGCGGAGAAGCTGGACTCGGCCGAGGGCGCGTCGATCAAGGCGCGGCTGCCGGGGACCGTGGCCGGCCGGATCGCCGAGCCGGGCGTCAGCGACGCGGCCGACCTGACGGCGTACTACGGGTCGACCGCCGCGGAGATCAAGGCCGAGGGGGAGAGCGCCAACAGCGTGTACGCCTTCGGCAAGCCGGTGGAAGGGTTCGCGCTGTCGGCGGTCATGTGGATGATCGTCGCGCCGATCGCCGCGGTGCTGCTGCTGCCGCTGCTGATCTTCGTGACCACCGCGTCGCGGATGGGCGCGGCGCAACGGGAACGGCGGCTCGCCGCGCTGCGGCTGATCGGGGTGGACGCCCGGCAGATCAAACGGGTCGCGGCGGCGGAATCGCTGGTCGGCGCGGTGATCGGGCTCGTGGCGGGCGGTGCGCTGTTCTACGCGCTGCGGCCGTTCATCGGGGACTGGCTCCCGTTCGGCCTGCGCGTGTTCGCGGACGACTTCACGCCGTCGTGGGTGTCGCTGCTGGTGATCGTGCTGCTCGTGCCCGGCCTGGCGGTCGGCTCGGCGCTGTTCGGGCTGCGCCGGACGATCGTCGAACCGCTCGGCGTGGTCCGGCAGGGCAAACCGGTGCGGCGGCGGATGTGGTGGCGCTGGACGATCACCGCCGTCGGCGTGGTGTTCCTGCTCGGGACGCTCGTCGTCGCGCCGGGGTCGGGGGACCAGGCGGCCGCGCTGGCGCTCGCGGTCGGCAGCGTGTTCCTGCTCATGGGCGTGGCGGCGCTGCTGCCGTGGCTGGTGGAGCGGATCGTGGAACGGCTGCGGGGCGGTCCGCCGTCGTGGCAGCTCGCGGTGCGCCGGCTGCAGCTCGACAGCGGCACCGCCAGCCGGGTGGTGTCCGGGCTGGTCGTCGTGCTGGCCGGGACGATCCTGATCCAGGGCGTGCTGACGTCGATGACCAGCCGCACCACCCGGGCGTACGAAACGCCGGACGGCGTCGCGGCCGCGCCGGTGCGGGTGCAGACGACGAGCGCGCACGAGGCGGAGGTCCGCCGGCTGCTCTCCGGCGTGCCCGGGGTGACCGGCGTGCACAGCGCCCGATCCCTGCAGCTCAGCTCGGGCGACCGGGAGATTTACGGCACCGTCGGGGACTGCGTGGCGCTGAAGACGCAGGCGAACGTCGGCGACTGCGCCGACGGGGACATCTTCTACGTCGCGGGCTCCTCGGCCCAGGCCGCCCCGAAGGGCGACTACCAGCTGACCGGCTATCGCAACGGCAAGACGGTGTCCGGTCCTCAGTGGACAGTGCCGGACCACGTCCGGGTCGTGCCCGCCAGCAACACCGCGAAGGCGGCGGCCAGCAGCCTGCTGGTCACGCCGGGTGCGTTCGGCGACCATAAGCTGCCCGTGGAGCGCACCGAACTGTTCGTGGCGGGCACCGGAAGCGTCGATTCGCTGGTCGACCGGGTCGCGACCGCGGTGCGGCCGCTGGCGTGGAAGGCCGAAGTCGGCAAGACGGACTACCTGTCCGACTACTCCGGCCGCGACGAGCGGATGATGGCGAGCTTCCGCGCGGTGCTGCTGACCGCGTCGCTGTTCGTGCTGGCGGTGGCCGCGATGAGCCTGCTGATGCTGTCGATCGAGCAGATCAGCGAGCGCCGCCGCCCGCTCGCCGCGCTGTCCGCGGCCGGCGTGCCGATCGGGGTGCTGGCCAGGGGATCGCTGTGGCAGACCGCGGTTCCGGTGCTCGTCGGGGTGGTGCTGGCCGTCGGCGCCGGGCTCGGGCTGACCGCGCCGATCCTGCGGCTGGCCAAATTGCCGATGATGGTGGACGGCGGGGTCCTGGCCGGACTGGCCGGGGCCGCGGTCGCCGCGGTGCTGCTGGTGACGGCGCTGACGCTGCCGCTGCTGCGCCAGGTGACGCGGCTGGACACGCTGCGCTCGGAGTAGACCGGGGGCAGTCGGGGAAGGGCTCCTTGAGGGAATTCCCGCAAGGAGCCCTTCGCGGCTTCTGTCGAGGTCCAGCTCCGCGCACCCGTCCCGGCCCTCGAGCCGCACTTCGACCCGGGAATCGGCGACCGCGACGACGTGTGCGCCGGGCGAGCCCACCATCGGCTTGCTCGCCGGGTGCAACAGCGGCTCGGCGACTGCGGCCAGTGCGGAAACCACTGGCATCGCCCCGCCAGCGCAGCGAAGGCAAGGTCAATCCGTCCCGCATGGCCACGGAGGCCCCGTTGCGGTCAGTTCCCGCTGACCCGGACGGACAGTTCGCCGCAGTCGACCTCGACGCCGCGCTCGGCGAGCACCTCGACGGCGGCGATCCCGGACGATCCCGCGCCGACGACGCAGACCCGGAAGCGATATGACCACTGGTCATATGACCGGCGGTCAGACGAGTACGATCGAGGCCGGGGGAGAGTCAAGAAGAGGAGGCCGGGGGTGCCGACGGGAACGTGGGAGCGGCTGCCGGAGCAGCGGCGGGCGGCCGTGCTGGCGGCGGCGGAGGCAGAGTTCGCCGCGCGCGGCTTCAGCGGCGGCAGCCTCAACACGATCTGCCGCGAGGCCGGGGTGTCGAAGGGCAGCCTTTTCCAGTACTTCACCGACAAGGCCGACATGTACGTGCACCTCGCCGAGCTGGCGAGCGCGCGGATCCGCGCGGCCATGGAGACCGAAATCGCGAAGCTCCCGTGGGACGACGACTTCGCGGGCGCGCTCGACCAGCTGCTCGACGCGTGGGTGCGGTATTTCTACGACCACCCGCTCGAACGCGCGATGACCGCCGCGGCCAACCTGGAACCCGATCCGGTCGCGCGCACGCCGGTGCGCGAGGCGGTCAACCGGCACTATCTGGCAGTGCTGCGCCCGCTGTTCGAGCGGGCGGTGGCGGCGGGGCAGCTGAGCGCGGAAACCGACGTCGAGATCGTGTTGTCGTTGCTGCTGCTCGTTTTGCCGCACCTGGCGCTGGCTCCGCACGTCGCGGGTTTGGACCCGCTTCTCGGCCTGGCGGAAGGAGATCCCGCGCACGCGACGGCGACGGCGCGCCGGATGACCGGGGCGATACTGGCTCCGTATCTCCGCTGAGGGTGCGGTGCCGGCGGGTCAGGTCGGGACGCGTGCGGTGCGCAGGTAGGCCGCCAGCCGGATTCGCAGTCCGCGCAGGTCTCGCAGGGCCAGCGGCAGGTGGTAGGCCGGGCGGTAGCCGACCGCGGGGCCGGTCTCGCCGCATGGCCCGGCGAAGTAGACGAAGCCGTCGTCGTGGTCGTGGCGGGCCGGGGACCACGGCTGGTCCTGCCAGGCGCGCGGGGCGGCGTGGCTGGCGATCCAGTAGTTCGGGGCCTTCATCGTCTCGGCGATCGCGGCGGCGAACCCGGAGGCGTCGGTCTCGCTGACGCCCAGCCCGCGGCCCGGCCACAGCCGCGGCAGCACCCGGTCCGCGGTGTGGTCCTCGAGCCACGGCGCGCAGGCGAAGACGGCGTGGGAGCCGTCGACCGAGACCGACCAGCGCTGCATGGCCGCCGTGGGCGGGATTTCGTACATGGCGACCACCTGCCGGGAAGACGAGGGTTGGGCGAAGCATAAATGAACTCCGTCCCGGTGCGCCGGGCGCGGCGGGGATCCGGCGGCGGCGGGCCGAGGCGCGATTTCGGGGCGGGCACGGCGATTGTCGCCGCGCAAGCCGGTCACCGGCCCGCCGCCCCGGGCCCGGCGGGTTCCGTCCCGTTCGCTCGGCAACACCCGTCCGGGGGAGACCCGGCGTGCGGCTCGGGGATAATCCGCGTGGTGGCCATGCTGCGGTTCGAATTCCATCCGCCCTCCGAGCTGGGCGGTCCGGTCGTCATGCCCTACGTCGACGACGTCGCGCTCGCCGACCTGGTCGACCGGTTCGAGCTCGCCGCCGGAATGTCCCCGGCAGGCGAGGCTTACGGCGGCCTGATCCCCGCGTATTTCCGCGGCACGATGGCCGAGCACTTCCACGGTCTCGCCGCAGAGGACGGCAAAACCACGCTGCTCGCCTGCGCGTGCGGGGATTGGGGCTGCTGGCCGCTGCTGGCGCGCGTCACCGTGACCGGGGACGAGGTGGTCTGGGATTCGTTCGGACAGCCGCACCGGCCGGAGCGGGACTATCGCGGGTTCGGGCCGTTCCGGTTCGCCCGCGCCCAGTACGACGCGGCGGTGCTGCGGTTCGGGTCTGCCTGACGGTCTGCCCTAGCCGCGGGGGCCGGTTTCGGCGGCGGTTTTGAGGTCGGAGAGCCAGGTTTCGAGGCCCATATCGGAAGCTGGGTCGGCTTGCGGGCCCGAGTGGCTTTCCTCGGTGCGGACGAGGACGCCGCCGCGGGATGGGCGGAAGGTCCAGACGTGGGTACCCTCGATGTGGTAGCCGGTGCTGTTCGCGGGGCCGGTCCAGCGGAGGCATTTGCCGCGCTGGAATTGGTCTGAAGGTCCCAGATTCGGCGCAGCGGTGCGTGGATCAGGATTTCCGCCCGATGCCGGGCTTTCGCGGACTGGTCGACGCCTTTGCCTTGGCAGGTCAGCGAGGCCAGTCCGGCGGCTTGAGCGGGGCCGCGGCGAGCGTGCCCGCGACAGCCAGCGGGATCGCGAGCAGGGGGGTCCGCGACGGGGCCGGTTTCGTGGCGCTCGATCGTGAGCACGGTGACTCGTTCGCGGAAGACGTCGACCACGAGGTCCGACTCCCGCCGGTCCCGGATGTGGACGCTGTGCTGGACCACGTCCCAGGTGAGGTGGAGCGGGGAGGGCAGAACCGAAGTGAATTAACCGGTGCCGCGTCCCGGGTCGGCGGTGTGCCCGTCCGCGGAAAGGCGCGGATGCCAGGTCGAGAAGCCGCAGGGAAGGGGCGCGTTCGCCCCCCGAAGCACGCGAAAGGGCCCCGCCTCCCGAAGGAAAGCGGGGCCCCGCGCGGAAAATCAGTGTGCCGCGGCCAGTGCCGCCGTCGCGGGCGGCATCAGCTTCGGGTATTCCTTCTGGAACTTCTCGATCATCTTCGCGGACGGGATGATCCGGTTCGGGTTGTTCTGGTTCACAGCCTGCTTCTCGCCCCACGCGCCAGCGGCCTTGCGCTGGTCGGGGGTGCCGTGGCTGTGGTAGCAGTCGCCGATGGAGGCGTCGAGGTAGGTGACCTCCTGCTGGGTGCGGGCATTCCACGCTTCGCCCTTGGCGTGCGCTACGAAGTAGCCGCCGTAGGCGTCCGGGCCCATTTCGCCGGATTCGTTGCGCGGGTAGTTGTTGTGCGCGAAGTCGACCTGGTGGCCGTATTCGTGGCCGACGACCGCTTCCACCGACACGTCGTCGAAGCCGAGGTGGTTGACCACGTCGAGCAGACCGTCGCCGAGCATGATGCGCTTGCCTCCGAGGCTGTCGGCCGGGGCGGAGTACGCGTTCAGGGTCAGCAGCGGGTGGCGGCCCCCCTGCAGGGCCGGGACCTCGTACAGCACCTTGGTCGCTAGCGCGCCCGCTTCGGCGGCCCGCTTCGGGTCGAGGCCCAGCTTGAACGTCTGGGTCGTGCGTTCCTGGCTGCCCAGGTCGGTGCCCTTCCAGGCGACCAGCTGGATGTTCCAGCTCTCGATGTCCCAGAACCCGCGCAGCTTGTCGATCGTCGCGCCGGCGCGCGGCGTGTACTGGCCGTCGGTGCCGAAGACCTGCGGGGTCTTGTCGCTGGCGACGGCCTGGGTGTAGAGCTGGCCGATCGCGCTCAGCGCGCTGAGCGCCTTGCCCTCGGTCGGGGTCAGCGTGGACGCGAGCTTGTTCGCGTACGTCAGCAGCGATCCCTCGGTGCAGCCCGGGATCGGGCCCTGCGCGGCGTGCGCCTGCTGGCCCGGCCGCTTGACCGGCGAATCGAACAGCGGGTCGACGCCGCGCAGCGCGTTCGCGGGCAGCCCGTTGTAGAGGTCTTCGACGTCCTGGTACAGCTGCGCGATGTCCTGGTCGACCGACGTCGGCTCGGCCGCCTGCGGCGCCGCGGTCGCCGGGACGGCCGTGGCCACCGTCAGCGCCGCGAGGGTGCCCGCCGCGGCGAGCGTTCTGCCGAGAATCCTGGTCCGTTTTCGCATGGGCCCCTCGTTCCGGTTTCAAGATCGCCAAGTACCGCCACCCTAAGACGATCTTGGGCGCGGAAACCGGGCCGGGGAAAAGAACCCCGGGATGGCCCACGCCTTTCGGCGGGTTTTCGCCCTGCGGACATCGGCCGAAAGTACTATCGGGCACTTCTCCGGCGGCACCGCGGAGACGGGCATTCGGGAAAAACGGCCGCTAAGCCCCGATCCGGAACCGCATCCGGCAGACCACCGCGTCGGAACGGCGGCGCAGCGCCCGGGCCAGCACCGCGCCGCGGCGGTTCTGCAGCACGCGCTGCCAGACGTGTTCCGGTTCGACCTCGGCGACGAGCACGAAGACATGGCAGCCGTCGTGCCGGCGAAGATGCTCCACGATCGGCTCGCCGAGGCGGCGGCGCTCGTCGTGCAGCTGGACCAGGGCGACCTCCGGATGCCAGCGTTCCCACGCTTCGACGAACTCGCGCGCTGACGCTTCTTCCTCGGGGTGCGTCACGTGGACGGCCTCGACGTGGTCGCCGAGCGAGAGCGCGGCGGCGAGCGCGTCGCGGGTCAGCCGGGACACCGCGTGGACCGGGACGACCACCAGCGACCGGTCGGGCCGCGGCGGAGACGGGACGCGCCCGAGTTCGAGGCGATCGCCGATCCGGCGGTAGCTGCGGTGGACCCATTCCATCAGCAGCACGAGCAGCGGCAGCGCGACCACGATCAGCCAGCCGCCTTCGGCGAATTTCGTCGCGGCGACGACGATCGCGGCGAGTCCGGTGAGCAGTGCGCCGAACCCGTTGAGTGCGGCTTTCCTCCGCCAGCAGCGCGGGCGGGCCCGGAACCAATGCCGCACCATTCCGGTTTGCGACAAGGTGAATCCGACGAACACTCCGATCGCGAACAGCGGCACCAGGGTGTTCATATCGCCATTCGCGAGGAGCAGCAGCGATGCCGAAGCGAGCGCGAGGAAACCGACGCCGTAGCGGTACACCTGGCGTTCGGCGCGCAGGGCGAAAACGTGCGGCAGGTTGTTGTGTTTCGCGAGCAGCTGGGCCAGCACTGGGAGCCCGCCGAAGGACGTGTTCGCGGCCAGCGCCAGCAAGACGACTGTGGAGAATTGCACTGCGTAGTAACCGAAACCGTTCCCGAACGACGCGGCGGTCACCTGCGACAGCACGGTCACGCCGTCGACCGGGTGGATCGAGAACTTCCCGATCAGCACGGCGATTCCGAGCAGCATCACCGCGAGCAAGCCGCCGAGCGCGACCTCCGCGCGCTGCGCCCGGCGTACGCGTGGTTTGCGGAACGACGGGACGGCGTTGGCGATCGCTTCGACCCCGGTCAGTGCTGCGCAGCCGTTGGCAAAAGCCTTGAGCAGCAACAGGATTCCGACCGCTTGGAGATTCTGGAGGGAGCCGCTCGCGACCGTCGCCGCCGGAGCGTCGCGGAAGAGGCCGACCACGACGACGGTGAGAATCGAGCCGACGAACACCGCGGTCGGCACGATGAACGCCCGCGCGCTCTCGGCGATGCCGCGGAGGTTGATGCCGGTGATCAGCGCGAGCACGCCGAGGCAGAGCCACAGCTTAGAGGGCAGCAGCGAGGGAAACGCCGAGGTCAACGCGGCGACCCCAGCGGCCACCGACACCGCGACGTTCAGCACGTAGTCGACGATCAGCGAGGCCGCGGCCACCAGCGAAGCGCGGCGGCCGAGCTGGGCGCGGCTGACGCCGTAGGCCCCGCCGCCGTCCGGGAACGCGGCGATGACCTGCCGATACGACAGCGTCAACACAGCGAGCAGAACGGCGATCGCGAGCGTGACGGGCAGCGTGAAGCCGAGTCCGGTCCCGCCGGCGACGGCCAGGACCACCACGATCGCCTCGGGTCCGTAGGCGACCGACGCCATCGCGTCGAGGGACAGCGCGGCGAGGCCGCCGACGACGGACAGCCGGTGCCGGTCGGCGGCTCGCGGCGTTTCCGGGCGGGACAAAATTGCGGTCACCCGCTCAGGCTGGCCTCCGGACCGCGCTGGCGGGACGGCAGTTGACGCTTTCCTGACAGTGATCTAGCGAACGCGGGTCACCGCGACGATCCAGCTTTCCAGTGCCGCACCGCGAACGGCCCGCCCAAGAGCGCCGCGAGCCCGACTACCCCGGCCACGACCATGCCCGGCCGCGTGTCGAACGCTCCGGTCGCGACGAGCACCACGCTGGTGAAGATCGCCAGCACCTCCAGCGCGGAGCGGCGTCGGCGCGGACGCCCGGATCCGCGGGCCAGCTTCGCGCTGAGCCGCGGGTCCGTGGCGGACAAACCGCGTTCGATTTCCTTGAGTGCACGCTGTTCCCGGTCGGTCAGCATGCCTCACCCTGCTTCCGGTGCGCGTGCCGGCGTCGGAGCAGGAAACGGAGCACGAGCACCCCGCCGAAGACCGCCGCGAACAGCGGGAGTGGATTGCTCCGCACTGCCTGCGCGCCCGCGCGGACCTTCTCCGCGGCCGGTGCCGAGATGGTCTTTTCGACCTGCTCGGCGGCCCGGTCTATGGTCGCGTCGACCTTTTCGCCGGCTCGGCCGCGGACGTCCAGCTTCTGCGAAAGCGCGTCCAGCGTTTCGGCCAGTTCCTCGCGGGTGACGTCCCGGTCCGCCCGGGCCTGCTCAACCTTGCGTTCGGTCATCACTGCCCCCGTGCTTGATCGTTTCGACGTCCTCGCGGACCCTTTCGACGGATTCCTCCGGCATCACCGGCCCGGCGCGGCGCGCTTCCTTGCCGCCGACCAGCGCGGCGAGCCCCGCCATCAGCAGCAGCGCGCCCCCGATGATCAGCGCGGAAAGCCACCCCGGAAGCACCAGCGCGAGGGCGAGCACGGCCGCGGCGATCAGCGTCGCGCCGCCGAGCAGCGCCAGAACGCCGGCGAAGCCGACGAGCCCGGCTCCGATGCCGAAACGCTTGCCCTTCGTCTGGAGTTCGGCCATGGCCAAGCGGAATTCGTCTTGGAGCAGGCGCTTGACGGAAGCGGTCAGGTCGGCGGCGAGGTCCGCGGTGGACTTCTCGCGCGCGGGCGTCCGGTTCATTTCCTCCAGCACGGCTTCCTCCCTTCCTGTTCGAGGCGTACCCGGCTCGCGGACGGCGAAACCGGTCAGCGCCCGGCTGATTCCCGCTTGGCGAGGGTTTCCCGGAGCGCGTCGACCACCCAGTCGTGGCCCAGCGGCAGCGGGCTCGGCACCTGGTCGTCCGGGTCGTCGGCACTGTGCGCGAGCACTTCGACTTCGACGCCGGACTCGCGCAGGGCGGCGATCTCGGCGTCGTGCCGGGCCAGCCAGGCTTCGTCGGCGACCGCGGCGTCACCGGGACTGGTCACGCCCTCGGCGGCCGGATCGACGAGCAGGACAGACCGCACCGACCCGGCATGTTCGGCGGCCAGCCGCAGGGCGTCGGCGGCGAGCGGGCCGCTCGTGACGAGGTCGCTGCGCTGCGGCGCGGCGAGGGCCTCCGCGCTCTCGCGCCACGCCCCCTCGACCGGGATCCGGTACCAGAGGATCTCGTGGTCCTCGGCGAGCGGCCGCCAGGTGGCGGGCAGGCCGTCGTGTTTGGCGAGGCCGGCCGGGTCGAGCACGACCAGCCGGGGCGCGCCGGTCCGGCCTGCCGTGACCACCGGCGGGCCTTCCGCGCGGACCGGGTCGGACGGGAACGGTTCGGGCATGTCGGCTCCTTCCACGAGCCTCCGGTTACCCGGGCGCGGGAAGGAGAAACGGCTCGGAGGCGTAACCGCGGCGAACGTGGGTAGCCGGGGAGTGATCGGAGGAAGGAGACGATCTCATGACCACTGCCCGCGACCTGATGACTCCGAACGCTGTCTGCGTACGCGAGTCGGAGACCGTGAACGACGCCGCGCGGAAGATGGCGAGCGAACAGCTGGGTGCGCTGCCGGTGTGCGGCGAGGACAACCGGCTCAAGGGAATGCTGACCGACCGCGACATCGTGGTGAAGGTGATCGCCGAGGGCAAGGACCCGCGCGCCGTGCACGCGGGCGAGCTGGCGCAAGGGGAAGCGGTGACGATCGGCGCGGACGACGACGTCACCGAAATCCTGCAGACCATGTCCCAGCACCGGGTGCGCCGGCTGCCGGTGATCGACGGCCACGACCTGGTGGGCGTCGTCGCGCAGGCGGACGTCGCCCGCGCACTGCCCAATCCGGACACCGGCGTGCTGGTGGAGGCGCTGTCGCACGATTACTGAGCCTCGCGGGTTTGCCTTGAGCGTGCCTGGGTACCCGCCGGGCAACGCAGTGCGGGCCAGGGGCTGGCGGCCGCGTGACTGTCGCAGGGGGACGGTCACGCGGCCTTTCCCGTGATTGAACCGCGGCGCAGCGGGTAGCCGGAACGGAACAGAACCGACTTTTCCGGGGAGGACTCCGTGGCAGACCGCATCCGACCGCCGCAGCAGCAGGATCCGCCGGGCACCACCGCGGACATGGACCCGCGGCCGCGCGATTCGATGACCGACTACGAGGGCCGCGGCCTGCTCGCCGGACAGCGCGCGCTGATCACCGGCGGGGATTCCGGCATCGGCCGCGCGGTCGCGATCGCCTTCGCGAAAGAGGGCGCGGACGTCGCGATCTCCTACCTCAACGAGCACGAAGATGCCGAATACACCGCCGATCGCGTGCGCGCCGAGGGCCGCGAATGCGTGCTGCTTCCCGGCGATCTCGCCGAGGCGAAACAGTGCCGGGACATCGTCGAGAGCACTCTGTCCGAACTGGACGGACTCGACATCCTGGTCAACAACGCGGCGACGCAATGGCCGGTCGACAGCCCCGAGGACCTGACCGAAGAGCAGTGGATGCACACGTTCGACGTGAATCTGCACAGCTACTTCCGGGTGACCGCCGCCGCGCTGCCGCATCTGGGCGACGGCGACGTCATCATCAACACCGGGTCGGTGAACGGCTTGCGCGGCAACAAGAGCCTCATCGACTACTCGGCGACGAAGGGCGCGATCCACGCTTGGACGTACTCGATGGCGCAGGCGCTGGCCGATCGCGGGATCCGGGTGAACTGCGTCGCGCCGGGTCCAGTGTGGACACCGCTCATCCCGTCGACGTTCCCGCCGGAGAAGGTGGAGAAGTTCGGGTTGCAGGTGCCGCTCGAACGGGCCGCGCATCCGGACGATCTCGCGCCGTCGTACGTGTTCCTGGCTTCGAACCGGCTGTCGTCGTACTACAGCGGCGAGGTGCTGGCCGCGCTGGGCGGCGAGACCGTGCCGGGCGGGTAACCGGGGTTCGGTCCGGGAAGGGCTCCTTGGAGGAACCAGTTCCTTCAAGGAGCCCTTCCCGGACCGGGGATTGCGCCGACGACCGGGGTCCGGTCGCAGGTCAGCGAAGAATCCGCCAGTCGGGCCTTCACCGGTCCGGCGAGTCGAGACCGGCGGCCAGCAGTTCGGCGAGATGGATGCCTTCCCGGCCGCCGCTGTCCAGTTCGTGCAGCTGGGTCCGGCAGCTGAATCCGTCCGCCAGCACCGCTGTCCGCCGGTCCGCTTGGCGCACTCGGGGGAGCAGCACCCGTTCCGCGCACGCCTTGCTGACTTCGAGGTGCCCTCGTTCGAAGCCGAAGTTCCCGGCGAGGCCGCAGCATCCCGAATCGAGCCGTTCGACGTCCGCTCCGGCCGCCTGCAGCAGTTCCTTGTCCGCGTCCCAGCCCAGCACCGCGTGCTGGTGGCAGTGCACTTGAGCCAGCGCGTGCCCGGGAATCCGCGGCGGCCGGTAGCCGGGGGAGTGCCGGGTGAGCAGTTCCGCGAGCGTGACGGTCTGGTCCCGCAGCCGCCGGACGTCCTGGTCGCCGGGGAACAGCTCCGCCACGTCGGAGCGGAAGACCGCGGTGCAGCTCGGTTCCAGCCCGAGGACCAGGCCGCCGGCTCGGAGATGCGGCGCCAACGTGCGCACGGTGCGCGTCAGCACTCGCTTCGCGACGCCGAGCTGGCCGGTCGAAATCCAGGTCAGGCCGCAGCACCCGGACGGCTCCGGCAGCGTCACGCGCCAGCCCGCGTCCTCGAGGACCCGCACGGCGGCTTCGGCGACGTGCGGGTGGAAGTAGGACGTGAAAGTGTCCGGCCACAACAGCACAGTGCCGCGTGCGCCGGTACCGGTGGGTTGCCGCCGGGCGAACCAGCGCGGCAGGGTTTTCGGGGCGAAACGGGGGATTTCGCGGTCTTCGACCCCGGCAGCGCGCGTGGCGAGGCGGGTTTTGCCCAGCAGGTTCACAAGCCGGGCGGTATGGGTTTTCGCGACCAGCCGGGCGATCAGCGGAAGCCAGCCCATGCTGAAGTCCGACCGCGGCCGTTTCCACGGGCGGCCCTCGTAGTGGTGGGCGAGGAATTCCGCTTTGTAGGTGGCCATGTCCACATCGGCCGGACAGTCGGATTTGCAGCCCTTGCAGGAAAGGCACAGGTCGAGCGCCTCGCGGACCTCGGCGGAGCGCCAGCCGTCGGAGATCGGGCCGTCGCCGTGCCCGTTGAGCATCTCGAACAGCAGCCGGGCGCGGCCGCGCGTGGAATGTTCCTCCTCGCGGGTGACCTGGTACGACGGGCACATCACGTCGCCGCTTTCCGGGGTGGACTGACGGCAGCGGCCGACGCCGACGCACCGGTTGGCCGCCTGGGAGAACGAGCCGCCGTCGTTCGGGAAGCGGAAGTAGAGGTCCTGCGGCTCGGCGGGGGACCACGAGCCGCCGAGCCGCAGGTTTTCGTCCAGCGAGTACGGCGCGACGACCTTGCCCGGATTCATCCGGTCGGCCGGGTCGAAGATCGCCTTCAGCTGGCCGAAAGCGGTGACCAGATCGGTGCCGAACATGCGCGGCAGCAATTCGCCGCGGCTCTGCCCGTCGCCGTGCTCGCCGGAGAACGAGCCGCCGAACTCCGCGACCAGGTCGGCGGCCCGTTCCATGAACCGCCGGTAGGTCGCGACGCCGGACGCGGTGTACAGGTCGAACGGGATCCGCGTGTGCACGCAGCCCTGTCCGAAGTGGCCGTACAGGCTCGGCCCGGTTTCGTCGGCGTAGCCGAATTCCGCGTACAACGCGTCGAGCCGGCGAAGGTAGTCGCCGAGTTTTTCCGGCGCTACCGCGGAATCCTCCCAGCCCTCGAAGGTGTCCCGCTCGCCGGGGACGTGCGCGGTCGCGCCGAGCCCGGCCTCCCGGACCTGCCAGAGTTCGGCCTCCTTGGCCGGATCGTCGAGAAACGCGACCTCGGCGCCCTCGATCGAGTCGAGCAGCCCGCGCGCCTGTTTGTCGGCTTCTTCCCGTGTCTGCGCGCCGAACTGGACCATCAGGAACGCCCGGCCGCGCGGCAGTTCCTCGCGGGCTTTTTCGTTGAGGTGCTTCAACCGCTCGTCGTAAAGCAGCCGGTGGTCGACGCCTTCGAGCGCGATCGGTTCGTGCGGCAGGATGTCCGGCACCGCGTCGGCGGCGGTCCCGATGTCCGGATAGCCCAGCACGACCATCGCGCGCTCCGGCAGCACCGGCACCAGCTTCAGCTCCGCGCGCAGGACGGTGACCAGCGTCGATTCGCTGCCGACGAGCAACCCGGCGACGTCGAAGCCGTGTTCGGGGAGCAGCGAATCGAGGTTGTAGCCCGACACCCGGCGCGGGATGTCCGGGAAACGGCGGCGGATCTCGTCGGCGTACTCGTCGCGCAACCGGCGCAGCTGCCGGTAAATCGCGGCGCGCCGGTCGCCGTGGTGCTCGATCTCGGCGTATTCGGCGTCGCTCGTTTTGCCGCACCAGAACCGGGTTCCGTCCGCCAGCAGCACCTCCAGCGCCGCGATGTTGTCCACGACCTTGCCGGTGCGCTGGGCGGTCGCGCCGCAGGAGTTGTTGCCGATCATGCCGCCGAGCGTGCAGTTCATGTGCGTGGCGGGCTCCGGGCCGAAGCGGAGCCCGGTGTCGGCGAGCTGCCGGTTGAGGTCGTCCAGCACGATGCCCGGCTGCACCACGCAGGTGCGGCGCTCGGCGTCGACGGATTCCAGCTCGGAGCAGTACTTGGACCAGTCGAGCACGACCGCGGTGTTGGTGCACTGTCCGGCGAGGCTCGTTCCGCCGCCGCGCGACAGCACCGGCGCGCCGAACTCCCGCGCCACCGCCAACGCTTCGACGGCGTCGTCCGGGGAACGCGGGAGCACGACGCCGAGGGGGACCTGGCGGAAATTGGACGCGTCGGTGGAGTAGGCGGCGCGGCTGCCGTCGTCGAAGCGGACCTCGCCCTCGACCCGCTCGCGCAGGGCGGCGGCGAGGGCCTCGGTGTCGATTTCGGCGGGTTCCGGCGGGCGGACGACGGGATGGGGGAGTTCGGCAGTGCTCATCAGCCCTCCTTGACCGCGTATTCGGCGGCCGCGTCCGCGTGCAGGCGCAGCCCGTGCCCGGCGGCGGACATCGACGGGGCGACCCGGCCGCCGCTCGGGTCGAGACCGCCGTAGAACAGCTCCTGTTCGATCCGGTCGTGGTCGGCGAACCATTCGATGTGCCGGAAGTTCGGAGTCGCCGCGGCCGCGTGCGCGGATAGATTCGGCGCGCAGTGCGCGGAAACGTCGCGATTCGCGGCGGCGGCCAAGGCGGCGACGCGCCGCCATTCCGTGTAGCCGCCGCAGCGCGTCACGTCGACCTGGAGACAGTCGACGGCGGGCAGCATCCGGGCGAAATAGGGCAGGTCGTAGCCGTATTCGCCGGCCGCGATGTCCGGTCCGTCCGGCGTGCGCAGCTGCGCGAGCCCGGGCAGATCGTCGCTGGACACCGGCTCCTCGAACCACGTCACGCCGAACTCCCGCAACGTGTCGGCGATCCGACGGGCCCGGCCGATCGAATAGCCGCCGTTCGCGTCGACGTACAACGCGGCGTCGTCCCCGATCGTCTCGCGGGCGAGCCGGACCCGGCCGATGTCGCGGGCCACCGCGGACCCCCACGACTCGCCGATCTTGATCTTCACCCGCGGAATGCGCTGTTCGCGGACCCAGTGGTCGAGCTGTGCGGCCAGCTCGTCGTCGTCCTGCGAGGTGAACCCGCCGCTGCCGTACACGTCGACCTCTTCGTGCACCCGGCCGAGCAAGCGGCTCAGCGGAAGGTCGAGCAGCCGCGCGGCAGCGTCCCAGATCGCGATGTCCACAGCGGACAGTGCACAAGAGACCAATCCGGCGCGGCCGAGGTTCCGGATCGCGTGCTGCATCGCGGTCCAGCACGCGGGCGGGTCCAGCACCGGCATGCCGACGACCGCCGAGGCCAGTTTGCCCTCGATCAGCGGGACACCGGAGAAGTCGGCGTACGTCCAGCCGAGCCCGTCGGCGCCGCCGGCCCGCACCCTGGCCACGACGAGCGTGGTGGAGTCCCAGGAGAGCGTGCCGTCGGCCTCCGGCGAAGGAGTGGGCACCCGGTAGGCGCGCGCGTCGATCCGTTCGATGTGCGGGGCGGCGACGGTCACCGCGACCGTCCGGGCAGGAATTCCTGCAGCTTCGTCTTCGCGCCCTGGAACATCAGGTGGAACGCTTCCGGATCGCCCTTGAGCACGGATTCGGTCACCGATTTCATCTGCTCGAACGTCGCGTGCGGTGGAATCGGCGGGACCTCGGCGTCGCAGCGCACGTCGAGCACGGCCGGCCGGTCCGCGGCGAACGCGGTCCGCCAGGCCTCAGCGAGGTCGCCCGGGTCGTCGACGTTCACGCCTTCGAGCCCGATGCTGCGGGCGAATCCGGCGTAATCGACGTCCGGCAGCGACTGCGATTCCTCGAACTTCGGCGCGCCGCCCATCGCGCGCAGCTCCCAGGTGACCTGGTTGAGGTCGTTGTTGTGGAACACGCAGACAATGCACCGCGGATCCGTCCACAACCGGTGGTAGCGGGCGATGGTGATCAGCTCGGCCATGCCGTTCATCTGCATCGCGCCGTCGCCGACCAGCGCGATCGCCGGCCGGTCGGGATGCGCGAACTTGGCCCCGATCGCGTAAGGCACGCCGGGGCCCATCGTCGCGAGCGTGCCGGACAGCGTGCTGCGGATGCCTTCGCGGATCCGGAGATTGCGCGCGTACCAGTTGGTCGACGAACCGGAATCGGCGGTGACCATCGCGTTGCCCGGGATCTGCTTCGACAGCTCGTGCACGATCCGCATCGGGTTGACCGGTTTCGCGCCGACCTCGGCCTGCTGGTCCATCGTGGTCCACCAGTCGGCGACGTTCTTCTCGATTTTCTCGCGCCACGACCGGTTTTCGTTCCGGTTGAGCTTCGGCAGCAGCGCGCGCAGGGTCGCCGCGGCGTCGCCGACCAGGTTGACCTCGGTGGGATAGCGCATGCCGATGAACCGGCCGTCGAGGTCGATCTGCACCGCGCGGGCCTGGCCGTATTCCGGCAGGAACTGGCTGTAGGGGAAGTTGGAGCCGACGATCAGCAGCGTGTCGCAGTCGCGCATCATCTCGTAGCTCGGCCGGGTGCCCAGCAGCCCGATCGCGCCGGTCACGTACGGCAGGTCGTCCGGGAGGACGTCCTTGCCCAGCAAGGCTTTCGCCACTCCGGCCCCGGTGAGGTCGGCTGCCTGGCGCACCTCGTCGACCGCGCCGCGCGCGCCTTGCCCGACCAGGATCGCGACCTTCTCCCCGGCGTTGAGCACGTCGGCCGCTTCGCTGAGGGCGGGTTCGGGCGGCACCGGATTCGGCCACGCGGTCCCCGGCGGGCTGGACGGCATCTGCTTGAACGCGTGCTGCGGCGGCTCGTACGGCTCTTCCTGCAGGTCCGCCGGGATGATCAGCGCGGTCGGCGTGCGCGAGGCCTGCGCGACCCGGAACGCGCGGTCGAGCGCGTTGGGCAGCTGCTCGGCGACGTTCACCTCGATGCAGTACTCGTTCGCGACGTCCCGGTACAGCGTCTGCAGCTCGACCTCCTGCTGGTAGCTGCCGCCCATCGCGGTCCGCGCGGTCTGCCCGACGATCGCGACCACCGGCACGTGGTCGAGTTTCGCGTCGTAAAGCCCGTTCAGCAGGTGGATCGCGCCCGGCCCGGATGTCGCCATGCACACGCCGACGGCCCCGCTGAACTTCGCGTAGCCGACCGCGGAGAAGGCGGCCATCTCCTCGTGCCGGGCCTGGACGAAGCGCGGCTGGTTGTCCGCTTTGCCGAAGGAGGCGACGAGACCGTTGATCCCGTCGCCGGGGTATGCGAACACCTGCTCCACGCCCCAGTCACGCAGCCGCGAAAGCACGTAATCGCCGACGGTTTCGGTCATGACAAGTCCCTCCCGTGCGTTGGGTCTTCCCCGGCTACCCGGAGGTCCGGGGCGTTACACGTCGTCGCGCAGGCCCTGTTCGGGTCCGGTCGCGTTCGTGGTGGTTTCCGCGCCGTCGAGGTGGCGCGCGGTGTTGACGAGCCCGACCATGCTGAAGGCCTGCGGCATGTTCCCGAGCTGCCGTCCGGCGGTCACGTCGTATTCCTCGCTCAGCAGCCCGACGTCGTTGCGGACCGCCAGCATCCGCTCGAAAACCTCGACGGCTTCCTCGGTGCGGCCGGTGCCGTGCAAGGCGTCGGCGAGCCAGAAGCTGCACGGCAGGAACGCGCCTTCGCTGCCGCGCAAATCGGCAGGCCCGGGATCGGCGTCCGGGTCGTACCGATGGACGAACCCGTCGTGCGACAGCTCTTTCCGCACCGCGTCGACGGTTCCGCGCACGCGGGGGTCGCTGCCGGGCAGGAAGCCGACGCGCGGGATCAGCAGCAAGGCCGCGTCCAAGCCGCGCGAACCGTAGAACTGGGTGAACGTATTGCGCTCGGCGTCGTAACCCTCGCGGCACACTTCCTCGTGAATCCGGTCGCGCAGCGCGCGCCAGCGGTCGACAGGCCCGTCGAGTTCATGGCGTTCCACCGTGCGGACGGCGCGGTCGACGCCCGCCCACGCCATCACCTTGGAATGCACGAAATGCTGCGGTTCGCCGCGTACTTCCCACAGGCTGCGGTCCGGCTGGTCCCAGTGGCCTTCGAGGAAATCGAGGAGCCCGCGCTGCAGGTCCCACGCCGGATGCGTCACCGGAAGCCCCGCCTCGCGGACGAGGTGCAGGCCGTCGAGCGCCTCGCCCCACACGTCGAGCTGGATCTGGCCCGCGGCGGCGTTCCCGATCCGCACCGGGGCCGAACCGGCGTACCCGTCCAGCCAGTCCAAAGTGGACTCCGGAACCCGGCGGGAACCGTCGAGTCCGTACAGGACCTGGAGCTCGGCCGGATCGCCGGCTGCTGCCCGGACGAGCCATTCGCGCCACGCGCGCGCCTCGTCGGGATAGCCGGTGCCGACGAGCGCTTGCAGCGTGAAAGTGGCGTCGCGCAGCCAGCAATAGCGGTAGTCCCAGTTGCGTTCGCCGCCGAGTTGTTCCGGCAGCGACGTCGTCGGCGCGGCGAGAATGCCGCCGGTCGGCTCGTAGGTCAGCGCCTTCAAGGTGATCAGCGCGCGGCGCACCGCGGCGGGCCACCGGCCGTCGTACCGGCAGCGGCCGATCCAGTCCGCCCAGAAGCGTTCGGTGTGCGCCAGTGCTTTCTCGGCGTCGGCCGGATCGGGGCGTTCCCGGTAGGAGGGGTGGTAGGTCAGCACGAACGGCAGCCGTTCGCCCTCGGCGACGGTGAACTCGGCCAAGCCGTCCGTCGACACTGCGACCGGCGTGGTCAGCCGAACCGCGTCCGGACCGGCGACCGCGTCGAAGCGCCCGTCGACGTGCCGGACCCACGGCCGCACCGAGCCGTAGTCGAACCGGGGCCGCAGGCAGGTCCGCATCGGGACCCGGCCGCGCAGCCCTTCGACGATCCGGACGAGATCGGCCGCGCCGTCGCGCGGCGGCATGAAATCGAGCACGCGCACGGCACCGTCGGCGGTCTCCCATTCGCTGGCCAGGACGAGGGAATCGCCGACGTAGTCCCGGCGCGTCGCCGGACCGCCGCTCGCGGGCCCCAGCTGCCACACCCCCGCGCGCTCGTCGTGCAGGAGCGCGGCGAAGCACGCGGGGGAGTCGAACCGCGGCAGGCACAGCCACTCGACCGCACCCTCCCGCGACACCAACGCCGCGGTGTGCAGATCGCCGAGCAGGGCGTAGTCCTCGAGCGGGCGCTGGTTCATGGCGGGGAACTCAGTCCCGGCCGAGCGCCTTCGCCAGTTCCTTCTTCGTCATCGTGGACCGGCCGTGGATGTTGCGCTTCTTGGCCTCGTTGTACAGCTGGTCGCGCGTCGGGCCGCCGGGGCCGAGCCGCTTGCCGGAGCGGTGCCCGCCGCGCTGCTGCGGCGATTTGTCCCGCACCGAGGATTTGCTCGCGCGGTCCGATTCGCCCGACTGCGCCCGGTTCTTGTTCACCGTGCGGGCGGCGATCTCCTTCGCGCGCTTCTTGCTCGCGCCGCGTTCTTCCTGCGACTCCTCGATGTGCTGGTACTGCCGTTCGCGTTTCGCGCTCCAAGCCTGCTGCGGCATCCCAGTCTCCTTCCGCCGTTCTTGATCCCCGGGTTGCCCGCGCGGGCGAGGCGGAAACATCGCGGTTCGCCGCGTCGGAAACGGGTACCCGCTCGCGAGTGGGACGCGAACAGACTCTCGCCGGGCGGCTGCTGGCCGAGCACCTGGTCGCCGGCCGGCTCGAACCGGGGACCGAAATCGGCCTGCGGGTCGACCAGACGCTGACCCAGGACGCCACGGGCACGCTCGTGATGCAGGAACTGGAGGCGCTCGGGCTCGACCGGGCGCGGACCGAGCTGAGCGTGCAGTACGTCGACCACAACCTGCTGCAGGCGGACGAGAAGAACGCCGAGGACCACGCCTATCTGCGCTCGGCCTGCCGCCGGTTCGGGCTGTGGTTCTCCAAACCGGGCAACGGGGTGTCGCATCCGACGCACATGGAGCGCTTCGGCGTGCCCGGCAAGAGCCTCGCCGGGTCCGATTCGCACACCTGCGCGGCCGGGGCGCTGGGCATGCTCGCCGTCGGCGTCGGCGGCCTCGAAGTCGCGCTGGCCATCGCCGGGGAGCCGCTCTACCTGCGGATGCCGGAGATCTGGGGCGTCCGGCTGGAGAACGAGCTGCCGTCGTGGGTGTCGGCGAAGGACGTCGTGCTGGAGATGCTGCGACGGCACGGCGTGAGCGGCGGACGGCACCGGATCGTCGAGTACCACGGTCCCGGGCTGGCCTGCCTGAGCGCGATGGACCGGCACGTGATCGCGAACATGGGCGCCGAGCTGGGCGCGACCGCGACGGTGTTCCCCGCCGACGAGGCGATCCGCGTCTTCCTGCGGGCGGAGGGCCGCGAACACGACTTCCGCGACCTGCGCGCCGGACGCGACGCTTCCTACGACCTCGAGGACGAGATCGATCTGTCCACTGTGGAGCCATTGGTGGCGAAGCCGTCGTCTCCGGGCAACGTGGTGCCGGTGCGCGAGGTGTCCGGGACGCCGGTCGGGCAGGTCGTGCTCGGGTCGTCGGCCAACCCCGGGTTCCGCGACTTCGCGGTCGCCGCCGCCACGATCCGGGGCAGGCAGACGGCCGATTCGGTCAGCTTCGACGTCAACCCGACGTCGCGGCAGATCCTCGTCGAACTGGCCCGCAGCGGGCACCTCACCGACCTGGTCGCGGCCGGGGCCCGGGTGCATCAGGCGGGCTGCCTCGGCTGCATCGGGATGGGGCAGGCGCCCGCGCCGGGCACGAACTCGCTGCGCACGTTCCCGCGCAACTTCCCCGGCCGGTCCGGCACCGCGGACGACGCGGTCTGGCTGTGCTCGCCGGAGACCGCCGCGGTGTCGGCGCTGACCGGCGTCCTGACCGATCCGCGCGATTACGCCACCGCCCACCACCTCGCGCACCCGCGCGTGACCGCTCCGGCCCGTTCGGCCGCCGACCCGCGCGTCTTCGCCGCTCCGCCGCCCGAGGAGGAGGCGCTGCGGGAGGAGCTGGTGAAGGGCCCGAACGTCGCCGGGCTGCCGGACTTCGACCCGCTGCCGGACGAGATCGAGGGCCCGGTCCTGCTGAAGGCCGGGGACAACGTGTCGACCGACGAGATCTCGCCCGCCGGCGCCCGCGCGCTGCCGTACCGCTCGAACATCCCGAAACTGGCCGAGTTCACCTTCACCCGGATCGACGAGGACTACCCGAAGCGCGCCGCGGACAGTCCGGTGCATTTCGTGGTGGCGGGGGAGAACTACGGCCAGGGCTCCTCGCGCGAGCACGCCGCGATCACCGCCCGGTACCTGGGCCTGCGCGCGGTGCTGGCCTGCTCGTTCGCCCGGATCCACTGGCAGAACCTGGTCAACTTCGGCGTGCTGCCGCTGGAATTCGCCGACCCGGACGACAGCGGGAAGATCGAGCGCGACGACGTGCTGTGCGTCTCCGGGCTGCACCGGCTGGCCGAGGTGGCGGAATTCCTCGTGCGGAACCGGACGCGGGGCGAGGAATACCGGGCGAGGCACCAGTTGTCGCCGCGCCAAGTCGACGTGCTGCTGGCGGGCGGCCGGATTCCGCAGCTGGCGCGGACGCTGCACTGAGGCTGGTCAGGAAGCCTTCAGCGCGGCCTCCAGGTCTGCCCGGGACATCTTCGAACGGCCCTTGACGTCGCGTTCCTTCGCCAGTTTCTGCAGTTCCGTCTTGGACAGTTCGGACAGGTCCGGGGTCTTCGAGCGGCTGTCCGAACCGCGCGGCTTGCGGCTGCTGCGCACGCTGTTGGCCAGCGCCTCCATGAGGTCGACCACCTTCGTCGGCTGCTGCGGCTCCTCGGCGGGCGTGACGGTGTTCCCGGCCCGTTTCGCCTCGATCAGCTCGTCCACCCGCTGCCGGTAGGTGTCGTGGAACTCCTCCGGCTTCCACGGCTCGGACATCGCGTCGATCAGCTTGACCGCGAGGTCCAGCTCCTTCTGGTTGGTCTTGGCCTTGGCCGGCAGCTGCGGGACGTCGTCCGCCTTGCGCACCTCGGCGGCGTAATGCAGCGTGTTGAGCACGATCACCCCGTCGCCGGCGCGGGCGAGCGCGAGGTGCTCGCGGCCGTGGAAGACGAACTTCGCCACGGCTGCCTTGTCGCGGCGGGCCAGTGCGTCGAGCAGCAGCACGTACGGCCGCTGTCCTTCCTCTTTGGCCGGCGCGAGCCAGTAGGCGCGGTCGAAGTACACCGGGTCGACCTCGGCGAGGTCCACGAAGGCCTCCACCTCGAGCGAGCGCGACCGGCCCGGCGCGATCTCGTCCAGTTCCTCCTGCTCGACCAGCACGTACTCGTCGTCGCCGACCTCCCGGCCGCGGACGATGTCGGAGTAGGGCACCTCGTCGCCGGTCCGCTCGTTGACCCGCCGGTACCGGATCCGGTCGCGGGTCCCGCGCTGGAACTGCGTGAAGTGCACGGCGTGGTCCTCGACCGCCTTGTACATCCGCACCGGGACGTTCACCAGCCCGAACGACAGCGAACCCTGCCAGACCGGACGCATCGGCCGCTCCTTCCTCTTCGTTGCCCGCCGGGTACCCGATCCGGGCGCCCGGCACACCGCGCCGGTGTAACCGAGGGGGTTTCGGGGTAGCTTCTGCTCCGATGCGCATAAAACCTCGCGGAAGCCAGTTCTTCCAGCTGCTCGCGGACGCGGCCGCGAACCTCGTCACCGCCACCGCCCTGCTGCGCGACCTCACCGAGGCCGCTCCCCCCGACCGGGAGGCGATCGCGGCCCGGCTGCACGAGGTCGAACACGCCGGCGACGACCTGACGCACACCATCATGGTCGAGCTGAACAGCACGTTCGTCACGCCGTTCGACCGCGAGGACATCCAGGCGCTCGCCGCGCGGATCGACGACGTCCTGGACTTTTTGGACACTGCCGCCGACCTCGCGGTGCTCTACCGGCTCGAGGCGTTCCCGCCGGGCACCAAGGGGATGCTGCGCGTGCTGTGCCGGGCCGCGGAGCTGACCGCGGAAGCCATGCCGGGGCTGGCGAAGGTCGGCGAGCTGTCGCCGTACTGGATCGAGATCAACGCGCTCGAGAACGAGGCCGACCACACCTACCGGCGGATGCTGGCCGACCTGTTCCAGCCAGGGGCGGACGCGCTCGAGGTGCTCAAGGCGAAGGAAGTCGTCGAACAGTTCGAACTGGCCGCCGACGGGTTCGAGCACGTCGCGGACGTGGTGCAGACCATCGCGGTCAAGGAGTCCTGAGTGGACGGCACCGCCGCGCTGGTCGCCGTCGTGGTGCTGACGGTCTTCTTCGACTACACCAACGGTTTCCACGACGCCGCCAACGCGATCGCCAGCGCGGTGTCGACCCGGGCGCTCCCGCTGCGCACCGCGCTCGTGCTGGCCGCGGTGATGAACCTGGCCGGGGCGCTGCTGTCGACCGGGATCGCCGCGACCGTCGCGAAAGGAATCATCGACGTCCCGGCCGGGCCGGGCGCGCTGACCGTGGTGCTCGCCGCGCTGGTCGGCGCGATCGCGTGGAACCTCGTGACCTGGTATTTCGGGCTGCCGTCCTCGTCGTCGCATTCGCTGATCGGCGGCATGGTCGGGGCGGCGCTGGCCGCGGCGAGCACGGTGCACTGGACGGGCATCGTCGAGAAAGTGCTGGTGCCGATGGTCGCGTCGCCGCTGCTCGGGCTGGTGCTCGGCTACGCGGCGATGATGGCGGCGCTGTGGCTGCTGCGCCGGGCGAACCCGCACCGCAGCGGCCGGGTGTTCCGCCGGATGCAGATCGTGTCGGCCTCGGCGCTCGCGCTCGGACACGGGTTGCAGGACGCGCAGAAGGGCATGGGGGTGCTCGTCCTGGCCCTGATCGCGGCGGGCAAACAGGACACGTTCGCGGTGCCCCTGTGGGTGACGCTGGTGTGCGCCGGGGCACTGTCGCTCGGCACCTGCTCGGGCGGCATGCGGATCATGCGGACGCTCGGCCGCCGAGTCTTCCCGCTCGACCCGCCGCACGGCTTCGTCGCGGAATCGGTCGGGGCTTCGGTGCTGTACCTGACCGCTTTCGCGGTGAAGGCCCCGATTTCGACCACGCACGTGATCACCGCGGCCGTGATGGGGGTGGGCGCCACCCGGCGGCTTTCGGCGGTGCGCTGGGGAATCGCGCGCGACATCGTGCTGGGCTGGGTACTGACGTTCCCGGCGGCGGCTGGGGTGGCCGCGCTGATGTTCTGGCTTTTGTCGGCGTTCGGCTGATCACCTGGCGGCGGCGACCAGGTTTGCAGTGCGGTGGTGGTGCTGGCCTCTGTCGGGTTGCTCACCTGGGGACGAGGGGTTGTCGCTGGCGGGGCTGAAGTCAGGGAGACCGCTGCTTCGCGGGTGAGCGTGTCCAGCGCGCGGCGCGGTGATTGTTTTGACCTCTGTCGTTGGGCTGATCACCTGGGCACGAGGGCGAGGACTTCGTCGTCGCTGGTGGGGCTGAAGTCCGCGTAGAACTGGCCGACCGCGCGGAACTCGTCGGGTTCCTCCAGGCAGACCACTTCGTCCGCTTCGCGGGTGAGCTTGTCCAGCGCGGGCGGCGCACCGACCGGAGCGGCGAAGACCAGTCGCAGCGGGGCGTGTGACCGGAGTGCGCGCAGGGCGGCGATCGCGGTTCCGCCGGTGGCCACGCCGTCGTCGATCACTACCACGTCGTGGCCTGCCGGGGAGCGGGGAACGCGCTCGCCCAGGTAGCGGCGGACCTGGTCGCGGGCCTCGGAGCGGGCGTGGTCGACCTGAGGGGCGACGTCGTCGGGCGTCAATCCCAGCGCGCGGAGCCCGGCGCGGTCGAAGAACGGCGGTCCGTCCGCCGCGACGGCGCCGAGACCGAGTTCCGGCTGTCCGGGTGCGCCGATTTTGCGGGCGACCATCAATTCCAGCGGCGCGTCCAGTTCCTGCGCGACGGGTGCGGCAACCGGCAGCCCGCCGCGGGCGAGGCCGAAGACGACCGGGTCGGCCCACTCCCGGCAGGCCAGTGCGGAGGCCAGCCGGGCGCCCGCGTCGGCGCGGTTGCGGAACGGTCTCATCGGCGGTCCTTCTTCGCGATGCGGCGCAGCAACAACCCGGCGGCGGCCAAGCCCGCGGCTGGCTTCCGGGTTTTCTTCCGCTGAGCGGGTTTCCGGCGCGAACCGGTTGCCGCAGGCCGGGTGTCCTTTGTGGACTTCCCGGTGCGGCGAAGCAATTGCCCGGCGGCGACAGCAGCCGCGGCCACCCCGGCCGCCACCGCGCCGTGGTGGCGGCTGAGCATCGGCTGGACGTCGTGCGCCTTGGCCTGCTGGTCGAATTCCCCGTGCGCGCCGTAGTCGAAACCGCGCGGGCCGTCCGCCGGTTCCCACAGGTTCGCGGGCTGGGCCGGCGACTGGGGCTGCCCGGTTTGCTGTGCGCCGAAGCCGGTGCGGGCGAGGTACCGGTCGAGCAGCCCGGGCGCGACGGCGTTGGCCAGCAGCGTCGCGGCGGTGCTCGTGCCGACCCAGTATTCGCGGCGGCGCGGGTGGTCGGCGGCGTGCAGCACCGCGCGGGCGGCGAGTTCGGGCTGGTAAATCGGCGGCACCGGCTGGGCGTGCTCGGGAAGCCGGGACAGCAGCCAGCTGAACTGTGGCGTGTTGACCGCGGGCAGCTGCACCATGGTCGTGCGGATTCCGCTGTGCTCGTGGAGAAGTTCGCAGCGAAGCGCTTCGTTGAAGCCCTGAATCGCGTGCTTGGCCCCGCAGTACGCGCTCTGCAGCGGAATTCCGCGGTACGCGAGCGCCGAGCCGACCTGCACGATCGTGCCCGCGTCGCGCGGTTTCATCCGTTCGAGGGCGGCCATCGTGCCGTGCACGAAACCGAGGTACGTCACCTCGGTGACCCGGCGGTATTCGTCGGGGCGGATGTCGGCGAACCGGGCGAACACCGAGCTGAACGCGACATTCACCCAGACGTCGATCGGCCCCAGCTCTTCCTCGGCCCGGGACGCGGCGGCGTCGACCTGGGCGAAGTCGGCCACGTCCGTCGGCAGCTCCAGCGGCGTGCCCCCGGCTTCGCGGACGTCCTCGGCTGCGGCGGCGAGCCCCTTCTCGCCCCGCGCCAGCAACGCGACTTTCGCGCCGCGGGCTCCGTAAGCACGGGCGACGGCCCGGCCCACCCCGGCGCTGGCCCCGGTCACGACTACGACGGGCGGCATGGAAATCCTTTCCCCGGACCAGGAGTCCGGCGGCTCGGCGGACACTCCCCGCACACCGCGCTGAGCGGTGCCTCCGCCGGGGCTTACCCGCTCCTGGCCAGGCCAAACGGGAACGCCGAGAGCGTCCGGTTTGCCCAGCGAGGCCCCGGGTAACCGGGCGGGCGACAGCGACCGCCGGAAGGAGCGCGAGATGAGCAGGCTGCTGGTAGACCCGGAAAGCGCGACCGTCCCCTGTGGACAGTGCGGGCGCGAGGCGGTGCACGTGGGCAGGCTGGTCCAGGAGGACGGGACGCCGGTCAGCCACGCCGTGGTGTGCACGGTGTGCCGCGCACACCGGCCCGGACCCGGGCTGGGGGAGACGCGCCGTCCTCGGCTGGCCATGCTCGCGCGGCCCTCGGAAGGATGACCGGGAACCTGGTGTACGGCCGGGGAGCCTGATTCCGGATCGGCTGCTCCGGAATCAGGCTCCCCGGTTGCCGGAAGCGCGGCGGTGTGACCATCAGGAGCACGGGGTTCTGCGCAGCGCCGACCCGGAAGAACGTGGGCCGACTGCGCCGGGAAGGGCTCCGTGAGGGAATCCGATTCCCTCACGGAGCCCTTCCCGGACGTTCGCGGCGCGGCGCGGCCGGAGTTCGCGCATCAGTCGATGCCGAGCACGGACTCCGCGGTGGTCCAGTCGGTCAGCATGGCGTGCTGCGCGTCGGCGAGGGTCGCCTTCCCTGCGCAGACCGCCTTCTTGACCGCGTTCTCGACCGAATCCTTGCGGTAGGAGTTCTGGTCGCCGTCGTGCGGTTCGGGCCAGAGGTTCTTCGGGTCCTTCGGCGCGCCGCCCAGTTCGAGCGGCAGGAAGTGGTCCTCCTCGTACGAACTCAGCGAGGTGTCGGAATAGCCGTAATCGATGATGCCCTGCTTTTTGAGCTTGGTGGTGTAGGACGTCGGCGGGCGGACGGTGGCCGTCCAGCCGGGAACGCAGATCGTGTCGTCGATGGTGTCCTGGGTGACGTCCGGGTTGGTCGCGCCCGGCGTGCAGACGGGATCGGGCAGCGGCAGGTAGGACTGCGAGCATTTCGCGGCGAGCGGGTGGGCCGCGGCGGCGTGCGCGGCCGGCGCGGTCAAAACGAGCGAACCGGCCACTAAAACGGCAGGCGCGCCGAAACGGGCAAGTCGGGACATGGAAATCTCCTCCCTGGAGCACGGTCGCGCCAGGGTGTGCCGAATCCGGACGAGCGCACTACCTACCTTCGAAGGAATGCGTGAAGAATTAACCGGGTGCTCAACTTGCCGGGCGACAAAATGCGCGAGCGGGCTCGAACTGCTTGATCTGTCGGCATTCGGGCGTTCAGGGCAGGCTGCGGCGGCGTGCCCCGGACGTCAGGAAAGATTCTTCGAAACCGTTTCCAGTCGGTTTTTATGCGCCTTCTCGGCGGGCCGGTAAAAAGCTGCGGGAATCGATTTCCGCTGCGCCGTTCGGCTGAAGTCGCGGTGCGCCGGTATCCGTTCCCGGCCCGGATGCGACCTTTTTCGTGAACGCGTCCGGAAGCGATCTTTTCGGGCGGAATTCCCGGGGGTGGACGATGGGCGAACGGGAAGAGCCGAGGTCCGGAGCCGGGCGCGGCGAGGGCGCGGAAAGCGGTCCGGCGGGCGAAAACGCGCCCGCCGAACCGGAACTGGGGTACGAGATTCCGATCGGGATGCCGGTTCCGGCCGCCGAGCTGGAGCGGCTGAAGGCGGCCGCGGAGCGGCACCGCGATCGGGAGGAGGAGGCCGACGCCCCGGCACGGGCCGGCGACGAGGCCGCGGAGGAAGAGGGTGATCACCGTGATGCCTGAGGCACAGGCGCTCGAGGGCCAGGCCGGCGGAACGGCGGGCGGCGCGTCGCGGGAAATGGCGGATCTGACGGTCGGCGAACTGCTCGCCGAACCGCCGTCGCCGGAACGGTCTCCGTTGTTCGCGCACCGGTTCCCGGTGCCGGTCGAGGAGTACGACCGGCTGAAGACCGGCGCGCGGGAGCACGGCGCGGAGGCGCTCGCGCCCGGGGACGCGCTCGACGTGCAGCTCGACGAAGAAGCGGCGGCGGAACCGGCGGAGGACAATCCGCCGGAGGACGAGATCGCCGAGGGCCTGGCCCCGGCGGCGTCGGCGAGTTTCGACGGGATTTCGCAGACCGCGTTCCGGCCGCCGGACTGCACGGTCGCGGTCGGTCCGAAGCAGGTGCTGGCCGCGGTCAACGTGGACCTGGTCGGCTACGACAAGACTGGCCTGCAGCAGTTCCGGTGGGCCAATTTCACCGCGCTGTTCAACCCGGTGCTGCCCGCCGGCGCGCAGCTTTTCGACCCGAAACTGGCCTACGACCACTACAGCGGCCGGTGGATCGTCTGCATCGCCGCCCGGCGGGCGAACCCGCGGGGCTCCTGGATCATGCTCGGCGTCTCGCAGACCGGCGACCCCGCGGGCGCGTACTGGATCTGGAGCACGGACGCGACGGCGAACGGCTCCACCGCGACCGGCAACTGGTCGGACTATCCGATGCTGGGCTTCGACACCCAGGCGATTTACGTGTCCACCAACCAGTTCGCCTTCGGCGGCGGGTTCGCCCACGCGAAACTGCGGATCTTCAACAAGGCGGAGCTGTACGGCGGCGGGGCCGGCGCGGCCCACACCATCCGCTGGTGGGATTTCTGGGGCCTGAAGAACCCGGACCGCAGCGACGCGTTCTCCGTCCAGCCGTGCTGCCATTTCCAGGGCTTGGGCGGGAATCCGCGCGCCTACCTGGTGAACTCGCTGTTCCCGTCGGGGTCGAGCCTCACCCTGTGGACGCTGGCGAACCCGCTGGCCCTGTGGTCCGGCGGCGCGCCGAGCCTGACCTCGGCCTCGGTGCCCTGCCGCAGCTACAACCTGCCGCCCGGCGCGGTGCAGAAGGACGGCGGGGCGACGCGGATCGCCACGAACGACACCCGGTTGCTCAACGCGGTCTTCCAGTCCGCGGGCCGCACCCAGCGGTTGTGGACGACGCACACGTCCGCGTACAGCTGGCCGGGCGACACCGAGGCACGGTCCGTGGTGCAGTGGTACGAGATCGACGTGCCGAGCCACTCGATCGCGCAGCAAGGCGCGTTCGGCGCACCGAGCAGGCACTACTTCTTCCCGGTGATCCAGACCGACGTCTCGCGCAACGCCCACGTGGCGTTCGGCCGGTCCGCGGCCGACGAATACGGGCACTTCCGCCAGACCGGCCGCCTCGCCGCCGACCCGCCGGGCACGCTGCAGGGCAGCGCCTCGGTGATCGCCGGGCAGAGCGCCTACACCGGGGGCCGCTGGGGCGACTACTTCGGCATCGGCCGGGACCCGTCGGATTCCCGGACCGTGTGGAGCTACGGCGAATACGCCGGCGCCGGCAACACCTGGCGGACCCGCCTCAACGCGGCGAAGTACTGAGAGCAGGGAGGTTCTCATGAACACTGCGCACAAGCTCCGGATCGCGGCGGAGGCCGTGCTCGCCGCGCTCAGCGCGGTCACGCTGGTGCTGAGCCTGACGGTTCCGGACTGGATCGAGCGCACGACCGGCGCGTCTCCGGACGGCGGAGGCGGGGAGGCCGAATGGCTGCTGACGGCGGTCGCTTGCGTGGCGACGGTGCTGTTCGCGGGGCTGGCCGCGTGGGAGTGGCGGCGGTTGCGGACGGCGTAAGCGGCGGGGCGGGCACCGGCTCCGGTGCCCGCTTTTCCGGGTTTCAGCGAGGAATCTCGCGCGCCGCTCTAGGCTGGCCCGGTGACTTCCTTCGCACCGTCGGCCGCGGTCCGCCGCCCGGACGTTCCGATGTATTTGGTGGAAGACTCGCACGTCCCGGCGAGCCCTGGTTCCCGGAACACCTTCGGCGGGCGGCCGATCCTGCCCGAAGGCGAGGACTGGCCGGAATGCTGCTGCGGCGCGCGGATGGTGCTCTTCTTCCAGCTGGACGTCCCGCCGGACATCCCGCGCTTCGGCGGCGACCACCTGCTCGTGTTCCAGTGCCCGGTGCACAACGACGCGGCCTGTCTGCGGGAAGAGTCGGAGCAGTTTCCGCCGCGATACTGGGAAAAACCGCGGATTTGGGGCCATCCTGGCGCGTTCTGGCGGATCATGCTGCATCGGGATCCGACCGTTCCGGCCGAGGAGGAACCGCATCTCCCCGGCTCGGAACTGGTGCTCCGTCCGGAGTGCGAGACGGAGACCCGGTGGCGGGCCGTTCCCTCAGGCGAAACCGGAGTGAGCGTCGGCCGGAGCGAGTTCAAGGTCGGCGGTCTGCCCCACTGGCAACAGGATCCGGAAAGCCACCGCTGCGCGTGCGGAGCCGAGATGCTGTTCTTGTGCGGGCTGCCGGAGGATGTCGGGTTCGAGAGCCGCCCCGGTCAGCCTGAACAGCCGGACAGCTCCTATTCCGACGCCTACGTGCTGTTTCTCGGCAACGCACTGTACTTGCTCGCGTGCCCGGAACACTGCCATCCGGCGGCGGTCTGGCCGGTGCTGCAGCACTGAGCCCGCGCGGCGTCACTCCTCATACGTGATCGAATACCGGGCCGCCACCGGATTGATCTTCGCCGGGTCCAGTGCGCCGTCCGTCAGCACCGCCGGTCCGGCCTCGAACAGGTCCTCCAGATAGTGCTCCCACCCGCCCGGCGAGGAGATCTGCAGCAGCCGCGGCGGGGGATCCGACACCGCCCGCAGCGCGTGCGGGACCCCGTGCGGCAGCAGCGCGAACATCCCCTTCGTCGCGACATGAGTCTCGTCCGCGAAGTCGATGCCCAGTTCGCCTTCCAGGACGTAGACGCACTCGTCGGCCTCGTGGTGGACGTGGCGCGGGATGTCGCGCGCCAGCGTCACCTCCAGCAGGGAGAACCGGGTCTCGGTGTCGCCGGTCATCGCCTTCACCGCGAACGCGGGCGGCAGCGGCACCCGGCCCGGGCGCGCCTCGCCGGGCTGGAGGAGCAGGAAACGGTCCTTCGGCATGGGGTATCCTCGCAGACATAGTGGAAGCGGAGTCCGTTTCCAGATTAACCCGAGGAGGACGTCGGTTGTCAACGGAGCGCAGGCCGAGGGCGGACGCGGAACGCAACCGGGCGCGGGTGCTCGAGGCGGCCCGCACGCTGCTCGCCGGGCAGGAAGACGTCCAGCTGCCGGAGATCGCGCGGGCCGCCGGGGTGGGCGTCGGGACGGTGTACCGGAATTTCCCGGACCGGCGGGCGCTCGTGGAAGCGGTGGCGGAGCAGCGGTTCGCCGAGATCGCGGAGTACGCGCGCAAGCGGTGCCTCGACGGGAAATCCGGCGTCAAACGCTATCTGCGGCACGTCGGCGAGGTGCTGTCCGGGGACCGGGCGCTGTCCTCCGCGATCGAGGCGGCGCGCGGGTCGGCGGGGAGCGAACCGCGGGGCGAAGCGCGCGAGGAGCTGGAAACCGTGGTGGCGCAGGCGATCGAGGCGGACCAGGCGGCGGGGGTGCTCCGCGCGGATTGCACGGTCGGCGACGTGTATCTGCTGGTCGGCTGCCTGTCGTCGGTGGTCCGCACGGGGAGCGGGGACTGGCGGCGGTTCCTGGAACTGGCGCTGGAGGGCTTGCTGCCCCGGGACTAGCCGGCCAAGCGCAGCAGACGAGACGTGAGTTCGCCGCTGTCGTGCATCGCGATCAGCACGGCGGCCATGTTCCGCACGCCGGGTTCGCGGACGATCAGCCCGTCCGGCACCGCGAAATAGCTGCCGCCGGCGCACTCGCCGGTGCTTTCCCAGCGGCGCATGATCCGGTCCGCCTCGTCGAGGGTGACCATCGTCGCGCTCCACCGGGACCCGTCGGGGCAATGGACCTCGACGTCGACGTTGTCCACCTCGTCGGGGTCTTCGCCGCCGCCGACGAGGAACTTCGCGTCGAACGCCGACGTCCGGAAGACGTAGAACGAAGAGTCCCAGCCTGCGGACAGGATTTCGGTCGCCACGGCGAAAGCCTAGCGGGCCGTTCCGGGGCACGGTCCGGAACGGCCCGCGGGATCAGGCGAGGTCCTCCAGCGCGACCCCGGGGTCGGCCAGCCGCTCCGGGTCCACCGTCGTGCCGGAGCGGATGAGCGCCTTGATCGGGTCCGTGACGTCCCAGACGTTGACGTTCATCCCTGCCAGAACGCGGTTTTCCTTGAGCCAGAAGGCGATGAACTCGCGCCCGGGCACGTCGCCGCGGAACACGACGCGGTCGTGGCCCTCGATGGTGCCCAGGTATTCCATGCCGAGGTCGTACTGGTCGGTGAAGAAGTACGGAAGCTCGTCGTACGACTCCTCCTTGCCGAGCATCCCGGCCGCCGCCACCGCGGGCTGGTTGAGCGCGTTCGCCCAGTGCTCGACGCGCAGGTGCTTGCCGAGGAACGGGTGGTAGGCGTTCGCCACGTCGCCGGCGGCGAAGATGTCCGGGTCGCTCGTGCGCAGGCTCGCGTCGGTCACCACGCCGTTGTCGACGCGGAGGCCGGCCGCCTCGGCCAGCTCGACGTTCGGCTTCGCGCCGATCCCGGCCAGGACCGCGTCCGCCTCCAGGACGCTGCCGTCGCCGAGGCGGATCCGCTTGCCCTGCCCGCCGTTGCTGATGTGCTCGACCTGGACGCCGAGCCGCAGGTCGACGCCGTGCGCGCGGTGCAGGTCGGCGAACACCGGGGCGACCTCCGGGCCGAGCGCGGTGAGCAGCGGCAGGTCGAGCGCCTCGACCACGGTGACCTCGACCCCGGCCTGGCGCGCGGCGGCGGTCGCTTCGAGGCCGATCCAGCCGCCGCCGACGACCACCAGCTTCGCCGCGGTGCCGAACAGCTCCTTGAGCCGGTCGGCGTCCTCGATCCGGCGCAGGTAGTGGATTCCCGCGGTGTCCGGCAGTTCGCGCGGGCTCGCGCCGGTGGCCAGCAGGAGCTTGTCGTAGCCGAGGCTGGTGCCGTCGTCGAGCGTCACCTGCTTCTCGTCCCGCGCGATCGCCGTCGCCTTGACGCCCTGGCGCAGCTCGATGTTCTTCTCGGCGTACCACGCGGCGTCGTGCACCTGGAAGCTCTCGGCCTCCGCGTTGCCCGCGAGGTAGTCCTTCGACAGCGGCGGACGCTCGTAGGGCAGGTGCCGCTCGTCGCCGACGATGGTGATCTTCCCGTCGAAACCCTTGTCGCGCAACGCTTCCGCGGCCTTGGCTCCGGCCAGTCCGGCTCCGATGATGACGAACGGCGAGGTCACTGGCGAACTCCTTCGATGCGGGGACGACGGGAGTACTTATATCACTAGCGAAGTTTGGTCTTATTCGGCCGCCCGGTCAAGGTCCCCTGATCAGAGGTACCCCTTGGGGGCAGCGCCTACCCGGAAGGGTGTTACTTCGCTGCTCAGTAGCCGCCTCCGCCGGATCCGCTCGCCGGCGCGGAAGTCGTGATCGCGGCACCGCCGGGCGTGACCGTCCACCACAGCCCGCCGTTGAGATTCAGGCCCTGGCCGTTGGTCTGCCCGGGAGACTTGTCGCCGATATACCGGTACAGCGGGTGCCCGCCGAGCGTTCCCTGCCGGGACCCGTCCGGCCGCGTGATCGCGCCGACGCTGCCCGGGGCCGGACCGGCGAGCGGCGTGCCCGCCGCGAGCGGCGTGCCCGCCGCGACCGGGGGCCAGTAGCTCGCGCAGCTTCCGGTGCAGGCCGACTGGCCGTCGTGGTCCGCGGCGAACAGGTAGACCGTGTCGCCCTTGGTGTCGGTCAAATGCGTTGGTGCGGCGGGCGGTGCGGCCGTGGTCCCGCCGCCGCAGGCCGCGGCGAACAATCCCGTCGCGGCCAGTGCGGCCAGCAGCCCGAAGGTTCTCGGGTTCGCCGGAGTTTCGACAGTCATCCCAGCCTCCAACCGTGCGCGGGTGGCCCCCTTCCCCGGACACGCGGCCCGGACCGGAACGGTTCAGCCGGCTTTGTCGAGGGTCACAGCATCTGGACGGGAGGGACCCCGGCACGTACGGTATGGCGAGCCTAACCTAAGTCACTCTCCGAGGAGGACCCATGCCAGAGCGTGCGCTCGACCGGGCCGTCCCTTTCGTGCTCGCCCTGTTCCGGATCGTCGTCGGGCTGCTGTTCGCGGCCCACGGCGCGGCGGCGCTGTTCGGCGTTTTCGGCGGCGGGCCGAAGGGCGGCACCGTCGCCTTCGGCATGTGGCCGTCCTGGTACGCCGCGGTGATCCAGCTCGTCGGCGGCCTCCTGGTCGCCTTCGGCCTCGGCACCCGGATCGCGGCGCTGCTCGCGTCCGGCTCGATGGCGTACGCCTACTTCGTCGTCCACCAGCCGGACGGCTTGCTGCCGCTGCAGAACAAGGGCGAGCCCGCGGCGATGTTCTGCTGGGCCTTCCTGCTGCTGGTGTTCACCGGCCCGGGCGCGCTCGCGCTCGACGGGTTGTTCCGGAAGCGGTCCGGCGACGCGCCCGGCGCGGAAGCCGAACCGCGTGGGGTGCTGGGTGCGGTTCAGGCCAATCCCGAGTAGCCGGGCCGGCGTCCGCGATCAGACGATGCTCGCCGCCCGCGACCACTGGGCGGCCAGCCGCGCGGCGTCCCGGGCGCGACCGAGGTCGACTCCGGCGCGGGCGACCAGCCGGAGCCGGGAAACGCCGTCCGGGACGCTCGGCGGCCGGAAGCAGCCCACGACGATGTCCCTTTCGTACAGCAGGTTCGCGGCCTCGACGGCTTGTTCCGGAGAGTCGGCGGGAATCGACTGCACCGCGCCAGGCGCGCGCGAAACCCTTGCGGCGTCGGCGATCGCGACGGCAGCGCGGTGCAAGTCTTCGACCCGCGAAGGTTCGGCGGCGATGATCCGGCACGCTTCCGCCGCGCTCGCGGCCGCGGCGGGGGCGAGGCCGGTGTCGAAGATGAAGGTGCGCGCGGTGTTGACCAGATGTTCGCGCAGCAGCGGCGATCCGAGCACCGCGCCGCCTTGCGCGCCCAACGCTTTCGACAGCGTGGCCGTCACCGCGACGTGCGGCGCGCCCGCGAGACCGGCCGCGTGCACCGCACCCCGGCCGTTGCCCGCGACGCCGATGCCGTGTGCTTCGTCGACCACCAGGAAAGCGTCGTATTTCGCGCACAATGCCGCGGTGCGCACAAGATCCGTGGCGTCGCCGAGCACCGAATAAATCGACTCGACCGCCACGATCGCCCGCTCCTGCGCCCGGTCGCGCAGCAAGTGCGCGAGGGCGTCCAGGTCGCCGTGCGGGCAGATCGCGACGGGGGAGCGGGACAGCCGCGCGCCGTCGATCAGCGACGCGTGGATGTGCGCGTCGGTGATCAGCAGCGTGTCCGGCGAACCGAGCGCGGTGATCACGCCGATATTGGCCGTGTAGCCGCTGGAAAACGCGAGCGCGGCCGGTTGCCCGGTGAGGCTGGCCAGTTCGCGTTCCAGTTCGGTGTGGCACGGCGTGGTGCCGGTGACGACTCGCGACGCGCCCGCGCCCGCGCCGTACTTTTCGACGGCCTGGACAGCGGCGGCGCGCAGCCGCGGATCGGTGCTGAGGCTCAGGTAATCGTTGGACGCGAGGTCCAATGTGGACGACCGCGGATGCCTCCGGTCGTCGGTTCGCCGGACGAGACCGGCGACGTGCCGGTCCCGCCCCGCGGCGGTGAGCCAGTCGTGCATCGACACCATGGCGGTCACGCGTTGGGCGCGGCGGCGGTGCCCGCTCCGCGTTCCCGCAGTGCCGGAGCGGTGTGCGCGGTCCGCTGCTGCTCGCCCGCGCCGAGCACCTCGAAGCCGGCGTCGGCGATCATCTCCAGGTCGGCCTTCGCCGCCTGGCCCTCGCTGGTCAGGTAGTCGCCGAGGAACAGCGAGTTCGCCACGTGCAGCGCGAGCGGCTGCAGCGACCGCAGGTGCATCTCGCGGCCGCCGGCCATCCGGACTTCCGTTGCCGGGCAAGCGAACCGGGCGAGCGCGAGGATGCGCAGCGCGCGCAACGGGCTCAGCTCCCACGTGCCGGCGAGCGGCGTGCCCTCGAACGGCATCAGGAAGTTGACCGGGATCGAATCGCTGCCGAGGTCGCGCAGCGCGAAGATCGCGTCGATCAGCTCGTCGTCGGTCTCGCCCATGCCGACGATCAGGCCGGAGCACGCGGAAAGCCCGGCGGACTTGGCCTTTTCGACCGTGTCGACGCGGTCGTCGTACCCGTGCGTCGTGCAGATCTCGGAGTACCGGGACTCGCTCGTGTTCAGGTTGTGGTTGTACGCGTCAACCCCGGCTTCACGCAGCTTCTCGGCCTGGCCGTCCTTGAGCAGCCCGAGGCAGGCGCACACCTCCACGCCGGAGTGCGCGGACTTCACCGCCTCGACGGCTTGCGCGACCCGGTCGACGTCGCGGTCGCTCGGCCCGCGCCCGCTCGCGACCAGGCACACCCGCGACGCGCCGCCCTGGATGCCCGCTCCGGCCTGGCGCGCCGTTTCCTCGGCGGACAGCCACGAGTACTTGAGGATCTGCGCGGACGACCCGAGCCGCTGCGAGCAGTACCCGCAGTCCTCGGGGCACAGGCCCGATTTCAGGTTGACGAGGTAGTTGACCTTGACCTTGTTGCCGAAGTGCGCGCGCCGCAGCCGCCCCGCGGCCGCGACCAGGCCGAGCACGTCCTCGTCCGGCGCTTCCAGCACCGCGCGGGCGTCAGTTCGGTCGAGTACGCCGCCGGCCAGCTGCCGGTCGGCCAGGTCGTCGAAGGTTTTGAACACCTATCAAATCCTAGGCGGCCGATCGGCCGGAAGCAAGCGGCAGGCAGAATGGGAGGGGTGAAGGTGACGCGAGACCAGATCGTCGACCGGGCGTACGAGCTGCTGCGGGAAGCGGGGCTGAGCAGCTTGTCGATGCGGCGGGTGGCGCTCGACCTGGGGGTCCAGCCGGGCGCGCTGTACTACCACGTCGCCAACAAACAGGAGCTGCTCGCCGTCGTCGCCGCGCGGATCCTGAAGGGGCTGCCCGGGGTGGCCAAGGATCCGCGCGAGGCGGCCGAGGAATTCCGCTCGGCGCTGCTGCAGGTCCGCGACGGCGCCGAGGTGGTGTCGTTCGTGCAGGCCTACCGGCCGGATCTGCTGGTGCCCACGCACGCGCTGCGCGAGCTGTTCACCGGGAAATTCGACGAGAGGCGCGCGGAATGGGCCGCGCGGACGGTCGTCCACTATGTACTCGGGTTCGTCGCGGAGGAACAGAACCACGCCGAACTGGTGCGGGCCGGGATCGTCGAGGAGGACCCGGCGCACAGCGGGGATTCGGACGAGGCGTTCGGATTCGGCATCGACGCGATCCTCAATGGACTGTCGTGAGCGCTGGTTCTCGCCGGTGGCGGGACCGGTGCCAGGTCGCCATTTACCTTGGCGCGCTGGCCGTAGGCGCACTGGTCGGCTGGCTGGCCCCGGCTGCCGGGCCGGGGCTGGAACCGGCCATCAACCCGGTGCTCGCGGCACTGCTGTACGTCACGTTCCTGCAGGTGCCCGCCGCCGAACTCGGCCGCTCCCTGCGCGACGGCCGGTTTCTCGGTGCCGCGCTGGCGGTGAACTTCGTCGTCGTGCCGTTGGTCGTCGCGGCGATGTCCGTCTTTTTCCCTGCCGGGCAGGCGTTGCGGCTGGGGATGCTGCTCGTGCTGCTGGCCCCGTGCGTGGACTACGTGCTCGTCTTCAGCGGTCTGGCCGGAGGCAGCAGCCGCCGTCTGCTCGCCGCGACCCCGGTGTTGCTGCTCGCGCAAATGCTTCTGCTGCCCGGGTTCCTGTTCCTCTTCCTCGGCGCGGATTTGGCGCGCGTGGTGCGGGCCGGCCCGTTTCTCGAAGCGTTTCTCACGCTGATCGTGCTCCCGCTGGCACTGGCCTGGCTCACCCAAGCCTGGGCGGCGCGGCACCCGGCCGGACGCCGGTTCGCCGACGCGGCCGGGACCGCGATGGTTCCGCTGATGGCCGCGACGCTGGCGACGGTGGCCGCGTCCCAAACCCCGAAACTGCACGGCGAACTCGGCCCGGTCGCGTCGGTGGTGCCGTTTTACGTGGTTTTCCTGGCGGTGATGGCGTTCGCCGGCCTCGGCGTCGCGCGGGTGTCCCGTTTGGACGTTCCGGCCGGACGCGCGATCGTTTTCACCGGGGCGACGCGGAACTCGCTCGTGGTGCTCCCGCTGGCATTGGCGTTGCCGGACGAATTCGCGGTCGCGCCGGTCGTGGTGGTGACGCAGACGTTGGTGGAAGTGCTCGGGATGGTGTGTTACGTCCGCTTAGTGCCGCGATTGCTGCCGTAGCCGGGGGTAAAGCCGCGCCGGTTCGCCGCGGTCGAGTTGTGCGCGCAGCCGGGCGGCTCCGTCCGGGAGGAACGGGGAGAGTTCGGTTGCCAGTACCCGGCAAGTGCCGAGGACGGTGCCGAGCACCTCGTCGAGATCGTTGCCGCTCAATGTCCACGGCCGGGTCTGCTCGACGAACCGGTTGGCGTCCGAGATCGCCTCGACCACAGCGCCAGTGGCGGCACGGAAGTCGAAATCGGCGAGTGCCGCGTCGATCCTCCCGGCGAGCGGACGAACTGTCCTCAGTGGAGGCCCAGGGACGCTCCGGCGGGCGAGGCTGAGCACGCGGTGCACGAGATTGCCGAGACCGTTGGCGAGTTCGTCGTCGGCGCGGGCGATCAGCCGGGCTTCGGTGAAGTCGGTGTCGCCGAGCGGGGCGACTTCGCGCAGCAGCCACCAGCGGACCGGGTCGGTGCCGTAGCGGTCGATCAGGTCGGCCGGGCGGACGGTGTTGCCCGCGGTTTTGGAGATCTTCGCGCCGTCGAGGGTGAGATAGTCGTGCACGAAAATGGTGTCCGGCAGTCGTTCGCCCGCCGAGAGCAGCAGTGCGGGCCAGTAGACGGCGTGGAAGCGCAGGATGCCTTTGCCGATCACGTGCACCCGCTCGTCCGCTTCGGTCCAGCGGACCGGATCGGCGGTGAGGTAGCTGGCGAGCGCGTCCCACCAGACGTAAATCACCTGTTCCGGATCGCCGGGCACCGGGATGCCCCACCCGTCCGAGCGCGCGGCGGGCCGGGAGACGCTGAGGTCGGACAACCCCGAGCGCACGAATCCCAGCACCTCGCGGAGCCGGGCCGCGGGCTCGATCCGGATGCGGCCGGATTCCAGCAGACCCAGGATTTCGCCGGTATAGCGGGAAAGCCGGAAGAACCAGTTCCGCTCGGTGACCACCTCGGGCGGGGTTTCGTGTTCCAGGCAGCGTTCGCCGTCCGCGTAGAACTGTTCGCAGCCCGGGCAGTAGCGGCCGGTGTAGTCGCGCAGGTGGAAGTCGCCGCGCCGGGCGCTGGCCCGCCACAGCCGCCGGACGCCTTCGAGATGGCGGCGATCGGTGCTGGTGCGGATGAAATCGTCGACGGCGAGCCCGAGCGGTTCCCGCAGCGCGGCGAATCGCGCGGCCCCGCGGTCCACGAACTCCTGCACGGGAACGCCTGCAGCTTTTGCTGCGGTGACGTTTTTAAGTGCATTGTCGTCAGTGCTGTGTTTGATTGCGCCGGCTCCGCCGACGCGGGCGGGATCGCCTTTAAGTCGGCGTCTGGAGGAGCAGCGCACCCGGCCCGGGGGGCCGTGCGCACTGCTCCTCCAGACGCCGACGCGATCCCGCGTTCGGGTTGGGTCAGTGCGCGACGGCGAACCCCCGTGGGTGAAGCCTCGAGGCCACTGGTTTTCCCGTCAGCGTCCGGTGGTGCCGTCGATCAGCTCGCGCAAGATGTCAGCGTGCCCGGCGTGCCGTCCGGTTTCCTCGATCAGGTGCGTCAGCGCCCAGCGGACGCTCGGTCCGTCGCGGCCCGGCAGCGGGGCGGCGAGATCCGGGCAGGCGTCGAGGACTTCGTTGGCGAGCTTGACCGTCTCCCGGTAGCGGGCGACGACGTCGGCGACGCTGTCCTCGGTGCGGAACGTCGACGGCCAGTTCGCCACGAGCTCGCCGAGGAACAACGACCGTTCCACGAACGTCAGATGGTTGAGCAGTCCGGCGAGATTCGTGCCGGACGGCACCGCGGCGGCGTGGGCTTCCGGGTCCGGCGCACCGTCGGTCTTGGCGGCGACCGAAGTGCGGAGATAGTCGAGGAAGCCGCGCAGGACTTCGGTTTCGCTGCTTCCGGTGCGGGGCGGCGGGGTGTCGCGACGGCGGGCCACAGTGGTCTCCTTCGGGGTTCAGGCGGCGCGGCGGATCAGCAGGACGTGGTCGACGACCTCGGCGGTCTGGCCGCCGGGGCCGGTCGCCATCCGGGTGGGGGAGCCGGTGCGTTCGACGGTCCATCCCGTCGGGTCGAGCGCGAGGTCCGCGGCGATCTCCGCCGGGCTGGGGAAATGCGGGTCCGGATCCTGGTTCCACGACCACGGCGCGATCGAACCGTGGTCCACGACCAGCAGCCGGCCGCCCGGACGCAGGGCGTGCGCGGCCGTGCGCAGGACCGTCGTCCGGTCCAGTTCGAAGGGGGTCTGCAGGTAGTGCGCCGTGAGCAGGTCGAATTCGCCGGCCGGGAAGCTGACCCGCAGGTCGTGCCGCACGGCGGTGATCCGCGTGCCGGAAAGCCGGTTGACCGCGACGGCCGAGACGTCGGTGGCGGTCACGGTCCAGCCGCGCCCGGCGAGCCAGCGCGCGTCGCCGCCGTTGCCACAGCCCAGGTCGAGGGCGGTGCCGGGCGGAAGGCCGGAGACGGCCTCTACCAGGCGGATGTTCGGCTGCGGGTCGCCGGGCGGCTGGGCGGCGTGCACTGCGTCCCAGAACAGGGTCGCGTCGGTGGTCATCGGCGGGCTCCTCGGGTCGGGTCCGTCCAGCGTCGCCGGAACCGGGCCGGGAGTGCACGCGATCTTGCCGGAACGGCAATTCCCGCCTGGTGGATTCGCCGGGAGGGCGGGTTCGATGTGGACCGGCCCGCGGCAACCGCGACGCTCCCGCCCGCGCACTTCCCGGAACGCGGCTGGGATCCAGGAGTTCGTCGGGGCTTAAGCGAAAATGCCCGGCCCGGACGCCCGCTCGTCACCCGGAACCGCAGCGAGGCGGGGTTTCCCTCGACCACGCGCACGGCTGCCGGGTCCCGCCCAGCAGGAGCAGGACGTCCGGGCTCACGCCCGCGCGCACCCGGGAGGCCAGTTCGGGCGACGTCGTCCCGAGTGCCGAGTAGACCGCGCGGACCAGGCATCTCGCCGCGCGCGGGGAACGCCTGGTGCGCAACGAGATCTCGATCAGAAGGGCCTCGCGGTCGCACGTCCGGCCGCGGCTCGGCGCGACGATGCCCAGCCGGGATTGCTCGGCCAGAGGGAGACATCGCAGCAGGCTGTCGACGACGCAGTCGATCGCGAGCCGGTTCAGTTCCGTGCGAGGCAGGCGAGGCCCGGGCAGAATTTCCTTCCGCACCACCATGGGACCATCAACTCCTGGCCGCAGAGTAGCCGATCCTCCGCGCCGCGTGACGTTCCTGTTCCGTGCGACGGAAAACGATCCGCCGGGAATCCATTGTGGACGGTTCAGCCGGGCGACCCGGACAAAACGGCGAGCCGGTCGAGGGATTCGCGAATCCGGGCGGGCACGGCGTCGCGGGGCTCGCCGTCCGGGACCGACAGGTGCAGCGTCGCGCGGCTCGTGCCCGCCGCGCCGGGCGCCAGCTGCAGCCAGCCGCCGCTCCATTCGAGCCGGAGCCGGTCGCGGCGCCCGGAGAGGGGCGCGGCGACCGGCATCCATTCGTCCAGGTGCGCGGCATCGGCGGCGACGGCGTAGACGTGCTCGGCGGGCGCGGGCATCCTCCGCTGCGCTTCGAACTCGCTCATGAGGCTGGCTGCCCGTTCCTCGGCGGCGCGAAACCCGCGAGTCCACAGTGGACGCTCACGGACGGTAGCCGGTCCGGGCGCTGGTTCACACCACCTCGCGCAGGAGGGCGTCGAGGTCGGCGGGGGTGCCCAGGGTGCGGAGCTCGGGCGGGGCCAGGCAGCCGATCCGGTGGTCGTCGTCGCGCACCGCGGCGGCGAACTCGGCGACGCGGGGCGCCGGCGGCGCGACCGTGGGCCCGCCCAGGTAGCGGATGACGATGAGGTCCTCGCCGGAATGCGTTTCCACGGCGGCGGCCCAGCCGCGGATCTCGTCCCACAGCAGGGCGACGTCGCGGCCGGGGTAGGCGGGGAGGTGGCCGTCGAGGGCGACGTAGGCCGACACCGGGGTGTCGTGGTCGACGGTGCAGGACTCGAGGCCGATGCCCAGTGCGCCGGTGACGTCGGCGAGGTAGTTCCACAGGCGCATCAGCGCGGGGTGCGACGGGCCGGTCTGGGCGGTGTGCAACGGCAAGGACACGGGGACAACGCCTTTCTCGCGCGAAGGACTGACACGGGACAGGGGTGGCCTGCTCCGCGTCACGGGCCGCATCCGGCGGCGCGGCGGGGGTTTCCGGCTAGTGGCCGGAACGCGCCCTTGCGGGCGGTCCGCACCTGATTCCCGGTGAAGGGGCGCGGGAAACCTGAGGAACGCGGCGAATCGGCCCGCGGGATCGGCAGGTCATCCGGATTCACCTCCGCCGCTCGACAGGGGACGCTCTTTTCTTCTAGCATGTCATCGAAACGATGACAACTGCCAAGTCGTCGAGAGGATGACGCGATGGCGGAAGTAGACCCCGGCCTGCTGGTCCAAGGCGTCCGCGAGGCGGTGCTGGCCGCCCGGAACGGCGGAGTGTCGGCCGACCGGTCGCTGGCCGCGCTGTCCGCGCTGCGGGAGGTGCGCGAGCAGCTCGGCGCGTGGGAACCGGAACTGATCGCGGCCGCGCGCGCCGCGGGCGCGAGCTGGGCGGCGCTGGCCCCGGCGCTGGGCGTGGCGAGCAGGCAGGCGGCGGAACGCCGGTACCTGCGGCTGCGGCCGTCGGCGACCGGGGAGACGACCGGCGAAGCCCGAGTCGACGCCGAACGCGACCGCCGCGCGGGAGACCGCGCGGTCGCCGACTGGGCCCGCCGCAACGCGGCGGTGCTGCGCCGGCTGGCCGCGGAGGCGAGCGCGGCGCCCGGCCTGGACCCCGCGGGACAGGAAAGCGCCGACCGGCTCGGCGTGGCGCTGGGAGAGGACGATGTCACGAACCTGCTGCCGCCCCTGGCGGACGTGCGCGCGCACCTCGAACCCCGGCACGCGGCGCTGGCGAACCGGGTCGGGGAGATCGGCGAGCACACCGACCGCCTCCGCCAGAACGCGGCCGGGCAGCGGCGGAGCCGGACGCGGTGAGCTGGGCCGGGCTGTTCGGGACTGGGCGCGTTGTGGCGCGGCGGTCGTGCCGGAGGGTCACGCGAGGGCGTGGTCGGGCTGCGGGTCCGGGCTCGCTGAGCGGGGCGAGGGCTCCCGGTGGAGGAGGTCTGCGCGTGGCGGGGAGGTTGCGCCGGTTGGCCGAGCGAGGGTGCGGTCGGACGGCGGAGCGAGGCGCGGTAAGCCGTGCCGGGTTGGTCGCGGGCTGGGTTGTTGTGGCAGGGCGGTTGCGCCGATTGGCCGAGCGAAGGTGTGGTCGGGCGGCGGAGCCGGACGCGGTGAGCCGGGCTGTTCGGGACTGGGCGCGTTGTGGCGCGGCGGTCGTGCCGGAGGGTCACACGAGGCGTGGTCGGGCTGCGGGCCCGGGCTCGCTGAGCGGGGCGAGGGCTCCCGGTGGAGGAGGTCTGCGCGTGGCGGGGAGGTTGCGCCGGTTGGCCGAGCGAGGGTGCGGTCGGACGGCGGAGCGCGGCGCGGTGAACTGGGCCGGTTGTGCGAGAGCGGGCGTTGCGGCGCACCGGTTGGCCGAGCGTGGTCGGGCGGCGGCGGAGCAGGGCGCGGTGAGCCGGGCCGGGTTGTTCGGGGGCGGGGGCGTCGCGGCGCGGGAGCCTGCGTGCGGTCGGGCGTCGGCGCGACCAGCCGCGTCCCGAAAAGGGATTCTCGCCGGCGGCAAGCGGGTGCGAGAACCCCGCACCACCGCCACCCGGAGACCGCCCGCCCCGAGCCGGCCCCGACAGCGTGCGGACGAATCGACCCCCGCCCGAAGACCGCCCGCACTGAGCCGAAGCTCTCACCCCGGGCGCCCCGCGCTGCCGATGCCCCGGCGATCCGAGATCATTTCCCGCGGCGGCGTTCGTGCGAGCCGCCGGTGTAAGGCATGCTATTCGCGGTTGAACAGCCAGCCGCGTACTTTTCCTGCCCGGACGCAGGCGTTCCGGGCTTCCTGAGGAGGGAAAGAGCGATGAGTGAGCTGACCGACCCGGTGCTCGACCCGCCGGGTTCGCTGTCGATCGAACGGGCCGACCGCGCGCCCGCGGCGGTGCTGGCCCTGAACGGGGATCTGGACCTCGGGACCGCCCCGAAATTGACGGCCGCGGTCGCCGAAACCGTTTCCGGGAAGCCCCCGGTGCTGGTGCTGGACCTGACGGGGGTCGACTTCCTCGCCTCGGCGGGGCTGACCGTGCTGCTGGCCGCGTGCCGGGAGGCGCCGGAGGGGACGCAGGTGCGGATCGTCGCGTCCGGGCGCGCGACCCTGCGGCCCATCCAGCTCACCGGGCTGGAGCCGAGCCTCCCGCTGTACCGCACGCTCGAAGAGGCGCTGGCCGCGGAGTGATCAGTGCGTTTCCGCCCCCGCAGTGCGCTGGAGCACCACGAGCGCGACGTCGTCCTGCGGGGGCCGGGAGCCCACCATCGCGGCCATGATCCGGGCGCAGGCCCGTTCCGGGTCCTCCGGCCCGACCAGCGCGGCGAGCTGCGCCATGCCGGCGTCGACGAGCCGGTCGCGGCGCTCGACGAGGCCGTCGGTGTAGAAGGCGGCGACCGCTCCCGGCGGCAGTTCCACCGTGGTGGTGCGCCGCTGCACGGTGGATCCGACGGTCAGGCCGACCGGCGGGTCCGGCGGGGCCTGCACGAGTTCGGCCGGTCTGCCCGGCGAGGCCACCACCGGCGGCAGGTGCCCGGCGAGCGACAGCACCATGCTCTCGTGCCCGGGCCGGAGCACGCCGTACGCGACCGTCGCCATCACGCCGTGCTCGAAGTGGTTCGCTTTCCGGTCGAGTTTGGCGAGCACGACGGCGGGATCGTCGCAGTCGAGCGCATACGCGCGCAGCGCGCTGCGGAGCCGTCCCATGATGACCGCGGCTTCGAGACCGTGCCCGGAGACGTCGCCCATCACGATGCCGGTCTGGTCGCCGGGCAGCCGGAAGACGTCGTACCAGTCGCCGCCGAGCCCGGCCTCCGCGCCCGGCACGTAGCGGGCGGCCAGCCGCAGGCCGTCGATGACGGGCAGGACGCCCGGCAGCAGGCTGCGCTGCAACGCGATGGTCGCGGCCTGGTTCTGATGCATGATCTCCGCCTGCAGCACGGCGGCCAGCCGGTCGGCGAGCAGCCGCAGGGTTTCGACGTCGGTGGTGGTGAACCGGCGTTCCCGCACGGTTCCGATGTGCAGCACGCCGACCAGTTCGGTGCCGGCCAGCATCGGCACGCCGAGCATGGTGTGCAGGCCGCGTTCCGACAGCAGCGTGTTGAGCACCGTCGTCGGGTCGATCTGGTCGATCACGACCGGCTCCCGGCGCGCCGCGACGGCCCCGGCGAATCCCGCGCCGACCGGCACCTGGACGCCCTGGTAGACCTCCTCCTCGAGCCCCGCGGCGGCGATGGCCACGAGGCGCTGCCAGCGCGAATCGTGCCGCAGCACGGTGGCGGTGTCGACGTCGAGGACGGTGCAGGCCCGGGCGAGAATCTTCGCGAGGTTGTCGCCGAGGTCGGCGTTGCTCGCCCCGGCGCCGAGGATTTCGGCGAGACGGGTGCGAGATTCGGGCTCCGGCGCGTGAGGCGGCATGCAGCGACAGTAACCGAACCGCCGCCGCGGTCCAGAGACGCGCGGCAAGAGGTGTGAAGTCGGCCCGGTCCGGGTACGCCCGTTTGGGCATCGGCGAAGTCGAGCACGAGAAAGGGACTTCCCCACGTGAGGTCAAGCGGCTGCGGCGAGGGGCGGGCGAGCGCGGCGGCGTTTTCCGGCACGAACTGTTTCCGGCACCCCGGCGCGCGGTCCGCGGCCGGGGGGCCTGGTCGTCCTGGGCGGCGGAAGGGGGACCGGCGGTGACCGGCCCGGATTCCGCGGCGGGCGACGAGCCGTGGGTGCTGGACCTGCGCGGCACCGGAGTAGCGGCGCTGCCGCGGGTGCGCGCCTGGGCGGGCAAATCGCTGGGGCACCTGTCGCCGGACCACCTCGCGGACGTCCTGATGGTGATCGAAGAACTCGCCTCGAACGCCTACGAGCACACCTCGGGCCCGAGCTGCGCGCGGCTGACCGTGCTCTCCCGGCCGTGCGTCGTGGTGATCGAGGTGGAGGACCCCGAACCCGGCCGCCCGCGGGTCCGTCCGCCGGACTTCGAGCGGGCGCGCGGCCGCGGGATGCTGCTCGTCGACCGGCTCGCCGACGGCTGGGGAGTGCACGAGCATCCCGGCGGCAAGACGGTGTGGGCCCGGCTCGGCTGCGGGGTCTCGGAGCGGGAGGCCTGCGAGCCGTCCCGCTGAGCGCGCGGGTCACCGGCCCTGTTGCGGGTCGGAGTCGTCGTGCTCGTCGCCGGAGGTGCCTTGTTCGCCTCGGATCGTCTCGCGTTCTTCTTCCGGGGTGTCGCCGTAGACGTCGTCGGATTCGCGGGGTTCGGTCATGGTCTCGCTCCTTCCGTTGCTCCTTCGGGTACCCGGTGGCGGCGCCGGCTACCCGGTTGTCCGCTGTGGCTCGGGGTACCCCTCGCGCGAGCGGAAGGAGGCTCGGAATGGCCGAAGGGGACATTCACACGTGCCGCGAGGGCGGGCTGTGGAAGAACCGGATCGAGGGCATCCGCCGGGTGGCGAACACCGCGGCGCGCCGGGCGGACGCGGTTTCGGTCGGGCGGGAGATGGCGCAGGCGCGCGGGGTCGGGCACTTCGTCCACGGAGAGCCCCGGTCCAATAGCGACGGGGAGATCGTCGAACAAAGTTCCTACCGGAGCGCGGCTCGCGTCCGCTGACGGGCCGTTGACGGGCCGTTTTCCGGGCGGTGCGGCGAAAATCGCGGTTTGCGCGCACCGGACGGGGGTATCCGGGCGGACCGACCGAGATGGAGGACCGCCATGACGATGTCCGTGCGCACCGCATCGGAGGCCCGGCCGCTGGGCAGAGTATTCCGGCTGCCCGGGGTCTACCGCCCGCAAGAGGACACTGCCCTGCTTTCGAGCGTCTTGGCCGCGGACGCGCGTATCGGTTGCGGAATGCGCTGCGCGGACCTCGGCACCGGCAGCGGTGCGCTCGCGATGGCGTTGGCCCGCACGGGTGCCACCGTCGTCGCGGCGGACATTTCGATGCGGGCGCTGGCTTCCGCGTGGATGAACACCGTGCTGCGGGCACTGCCGATCGGCCTGATCCGGGGCGGCCTCCAGGAAACCGTTGAAGCCGGACCCTACGACGTCGTGGTCGCGAACCCTCCGTACGTGCCGTCCCCGACGCCGACGGTCCGCTCGACGCGCGCGTGGGACGCCGGCCCGGACGGCCGCGCGATGCTGGATCCGTTGTGCGCGGCCGCTCCTTCGCTGCTGACTCCCGACGGCGCGCTCTACCTCGTGCAGTCGACGATGTCCGATGTGGACAAGACCCGCTACGCGCTGGCCGCGGGCGGGCTGCGCAGCGAGGTGCTCGCCCGGGCGGAAATCCCGTTCGGGCCGGTGGTCTCCGGACGGCTGGACTACCTGGTCGAACGCGGTTTCCTGCGGCCGGGCGACCGCACCGAGGAACTGGTGGTGCTCCGTGCCGCGCGATGAACGCCGGGTCCGGGTGGTGCCCGGCGGGCCGGTGCTGGTCGAGGGGCCGGTGGAAGTGTCCACTCCGGACGGACAGACGGTGCGGTCGGACCGGTTCGTCGTCGCGGTGTGCGCTTGCCGCCGGAGCAAGAGGTTTCCCTGGTGCGACACGAGCCATCGGAAGCGGGTCCGCGGCTGAACGGGGCCGGCCTGGTCGCGGGGGCGCCGCGACCAGGCCGTTTCGCGGCGGTCAGGGCAGCGGCCGGCGCAGCGACGACCGCCCCTCCTGCCAGCACCCGAGCAGGTGCTGGTCCAGCTGCGCCTCCAGGAATCCGGTGGCTTGGACGCCGAACACGACGTCCGCCGCCAGTTCCGGTTCCGCGGCCAGCAGTCCGCCCACGACCTCGTGCCGCATCACCTGCTCGTGCACCGCGTCGGCCTCGATGTGCTCGGTGTAGAAGAACCGGCAGGCCTCGGGCGCGCCGAGGCGGCGCAGGATCCGGTCCATCCGCTGCGCGCCCGGCGCGGTGGTGATCTCCGCGGCGGCGAAGTGCCCGACCAGCGCCCCGCGCGACGCCCGGTGCAGGCCGAACATCGACATCATGTTGACCAGCGCGAGCATCGGCCCGGGAACGTGCTCCAGCAGCGCCAGGTACCCGTCGGGCAGGCCGGCCGCCGCGAGCAGGTCCGCGAACAGCTTGGCGTGCACCCGGTCGGCGTGCCCGCCGCCGAACTCGTCGAACTCCACCGCCACCAGCCCGGCCTTCGCCGGACCGGACAGCCGCGGGATGACCCACGCGTGCGGATCGGCTTCCTTGAGGTGGTAGACCGAGCGGTGCGCGAACAGTTCCCGCACGTGCCACCATTCGCCCTCGGCCAGCAGGAACCCGACCGCTCCGTCGGCGTCGTGTTCGGTCAGCAGCGCGTCGAACTCGGCGTCCACTTCGGAGCCGCCGGGGACCGCTTCGCGCAGTGCGGAGCGGAACGTTCTTTCCAGCTCTGCCCGGATTTTCAGCAGCCCGGTGTCCCACTCGCGGTCCGCGTCGACGCCCGGCAGGCCGCGGTAGTGCAGTTCGTAGCAAAGGTGCAGGGCGAGGTGGAGGTCGTCGCCGAACGGGTCGGCGTCGCGGAGGTCGACCGCGGTCTGCTGGCCTGGCTCGCGCAGGAGGTCCAGCAACGCCGCGGAGACCGGTCCGCGCGCGGTCGGCAAAGCGGTGAGAGAGGTCGTCATTGCCCCCGGGTACCCGCCTGGAGCGCCCTCACGCGTGGAACGGTGCGCGCGGCGAGCATCGCGACCACCCCGTCCGGCCCGGCTTTCCGCTGGACGGCCGAGCCGGTGCCGTCTCGAAGCGCGGCTTGGATGAGGCGCTGGGCGAGTTCGTGCTCTCCGGCCGCGCGAAGGGCGGGTCCGGTGTGGCGGAGCAACTCGGCGAGAGCGTCAGCAGCGGGCAGCGGTCTCGCGCGCACCGGATCGACGAGAGTGCCGGTGAGGCCGTGCCGGGTCGCTGCCCACACCGCCGCCGAGCCGAGCTGCGGGTCGATCGCGGGGGCCTTGATGCCTTTGTCGAGGTCAGCCAGTGCGGTGGCGACGAGGGCCCGCGACAGGATCGCCTGGAGGAGCGCGCCCTCGACGGTCAGCGGCACGTCGGCGACCCGCAGTTCCACCGTCGGCCAGCGCGGCGAAGGCCAGGCGAGCCAGAACGTCTGCTCGCGATCCACCAGCGCTCCGCACTCGACCAGCGAATCGACGAGACGCAGGTGCTCGGCGTGCGAACTCGCGTGCGGGGTGAGCCCGGAGCCGGGGAAACGCGTCTGCAGCGCCATTCTCCAGCTGTGCAGCCCGGTGTCGCGGCCGCGGTCGAAAGGGGAGTTGGCCGACAGGGCGAGCAAGGCCGGGAGCCAGCGCGCGAGGTGATTCACGACCGCGACCGCGGTGTCCGCGTCCGGCACTCCGACGTGCACGTGGCAGCCGCAGGCTTCGTAATCGGCGGCGAGATCGCCGTAGTGCGCGTCGATTCGCGCGTACCGGTCCGGCGGCACCGGCTCGCCGGAACAGCGCAGGGCGCCGACCGGGCTTCCGGTCGCGAGGAGCACGCAACCGGCCTCCGCCGCGGCGCGGGACAGCGCCAGCCGGCCGCGGCGCAACTGGTCTTCCAGCTGTGCCGCGGTCGTGCAGACGCCGGTGGCGTGCTCTACCTGGGTGGCGCGCAGTTCCCGGTGCACGGCCGCGCCGTCGGCGAGCCGCCCGACGTTGCCGAGGACCTCGTCCGCGACCGGCATCGGGCGGCCGTCTTCCGGCGCGGCCAGCAGGAATTCTTCCTCGACCCCGAATGTCGGCATGTCCATCGGCACCTCCCCGGGGTACCCACGCCGAGGGAAGGCAATCCGCAGCGGTCCTTTCCGGACCCTCGTCGCCGTGCTGCCGCGCCTGAGTTCAGCTGTGGAACCGGGTGGTCTCGTGCAGCGGCGCCCGCCCGACGGCGAACCGGTTGACCGGCGCGGCTTGATCCGCGTAACCGAAGGAGATGCCGAACAGCAGCTTGCCGCGGTCGAGGCCGAGCGTTTCCCGCACTGTGTCCGCGTAGAAGCTCAGCAATCCCTGCGGGCAGCTGGAAACTCCGTGCGCCTGCATGGCCAGCAGCAAGGTCTGGCCGTACATCCCGACGTCCGCGGCGAGCCGGGCCTCGGCGGTGTCCGGGGCGAACAGCAGCGCTACGTGCGGGGCTCCGTAGAAGCGCAGGCTTTCGGCGTCGTAAGCGGCGCGTGCTTCGTGGTCGTCGAACCCGATCCGCAGCGCCCCGTACAACGCGCCGCCCGCCGCGGCCCGGCGTTCCTGGTGCACGGCTTCGTAAATGGCTTCGCTGTACGGGAAATCGACCGAGCGGCGGCCTTCCTGGTGCGCGGCGACCAGCGCGTCGGCGAGTTCGTCCCGCTTGGCTCCGCTGACCACCTCGACCTGCCACGGCTGCGCGTTGGAATTGGACGGCGCCGCGGCGGCGAGGCCGAAAATCTCGCGGAGGGTGCGGTCCGGAACGGGGTCGGGCCGGAACGACCGGGTCGCGCGCCGCCCGCGGATCAGGGTCGCGGCGGCGTCGGCGAGTTCGGGCATCGGGGACTCCTTAGGTAAACGTGAACGTATATCTAAGCACGGTAGCAGGCTCCGGCGGCTTAAGTAAACGTTTCTGTACACTTGGGCGCATGGTCGAGGAGAAGGCCCGCCGGGCCGGTCGCGGGGGACGCGAGCGCATCCTGGCGGCCGCCGCGGGCCTGTTCGCCCGGCACGGCATCACCGGCACGACGATGGAGCAGGTCGCGGCCGCGGCTCCGGTGTCGAAACGGACGCTGTACCTGCATTTCCCGGTGAAAGACGATCTGGTCGTCGCCTACCTGCAGGACCTCGTGCGCTCCGGCGACACCCTCCACGACGTGCTCACCCGCACAGATCTCCCGCCGCGGCAACGGCTGCTGGCGATGTTCGACCTGCCGGACTCCGAACCGGTGCGCGGCTGCCTCTTCGTGGACGCGGCGGCCGAGTACCCCGATCCGGACAGCGCGGTGCACGCGTACGCGCGGGAGCAGAAACTGCTGATGCTCCGATTGGTGACCGACCTCGTCGCGGAACTGGGGGCCGCGGACCCGCCGGGGCTCGCCGAGCAACTGGTGACGCTGGCCGACGGAGCCGCGAGCCGAGCGATGATCCTCGGCGACCCCGGCTACGGCCGCCACGCCCGGGCGGCGGCTGAGGTGCTCCTGGAGTGCGCACTGGGCTGACCCCGTGCCTGCGGGTTGTCCACAATGGACTCGGGCGGCCGGTGGTCCAGTCGGTCGCGGGTCGGGCAACGGGACGGCGACCGGGAGTGCGGCGGCGCGGGCCGGGTCGAGAGCAGGCAGGGGGGCTGCCTGCCGACCTGCCGCTGCTGGCGGGCCCCGGGCTGCGGGTGAGATGGCAGCGTGGGCCGGGTGAGGTGGCAGCGCGGGTCGGGTGAGATGGCAGCGCTGGCCGGGTGAAGAGCGGGCAAGGGCGGAGGTGGCGCGGCTGTCCGCTGCCGGGCCGTGTCGGGCCGTCGTGCCGCTTCGGGCGAGCCTCGGGCTGGGGGTGAGATGGCAGCGCGGGCTGGATGAGATGGCAGCGTGGGCCGGTTGAGATGGCGCCGCGGGTCGGGTGGAGAGCGGGCAGGGGCGGAGGCGGTGGGGCTGTCCGCCGCCGGGCCGCGTCGGGCCGTCGTACCGCTTCGAGCGAGCCTCGGGCTGGGGGGTGAGATGGCAGCGCGGGCTGGGTGAGGTGGCAGCGTGGGCCGGATGAGATGGCGACGGTTCGGGTGAGATGGCGGCGCGGGTTGGGTGGAGAGCGGGCAAGGGCGGAGGCGGTGGGGCTATTCGCCGCCGGGCCGTGTCGGGCCGTCGGGTCGCTGTTGGCGGGCACCGGGCCGCAGGTGAGATGGCAGCGTGGGCCGGGTGAGATGGCAGCGCTGGTCGGGTCGAGATCGGCCAAAGGTGGAGGCGGTGGGGCTATTCGCTGCCGGGCCGTGTCGGGCCGTCGGGCAGCTTCCGCCGAGCACCGGGCCGCGGGTGAGATAGCAGTGCGGCCCGGGTGAGATGGCAGCGCTGGCCGGGTGAAGAGCGGGCAAGGGCGGAGCCTGGGGTTGCGACCGCCCTTGCCCGAACCGGCCGGGAGGGTCTGGCCCGGCCGGTTCGTCCCCCTTGGCGTCGGTCCCACCCTCCCGGCGGACGCGACGCACCGTGGAGGACGCTGCCGGGACGGTATGGAACAGGTCTTGAATACCGCTGGAATCCGCAGGTCATCGCATTGTCGGGCGGTCGGCGAGCGGCACCCCGCGGACGAAGTGCGCGGCGGTCAGGGACAGCAGCGCGACGACGAGCGTCCCGATCGCGACCGCGTGCAGGCCGTCGGTCACCGCGGCCGGTCCGGTGCCGCCGGCGAGCGCGCCGACGTACAGCGAGCCGAACAGGGCCGCGCCGATGCCGCTGCCCAGCGTCCGGGTCAGCGAGCCCAGGCCGAGCGCCGCGCCTAGGTCGCGGGGTTCCACGCTCAGCCGGGTGATCAGGATGGTGTTCTGGATCAGGCAGCCGAGCCCGGCCCCGAGCGGCAGTCCGACCAGCGACGCGAGCAGCGGGTCGGTGTCCGGGCCGAGGAAACACACCCCGGCCATGCCGGCGGCGACGCAGGCGCTGCCGATGATCGGCAGGATCCGGAAACGGCCGGTGCGGCGGAGGTACCTCGAACTCCCGTTCATCACCGCGACCATTCCGGCGGTCGTCGGGATCAGCAGCAGCCCGCTGAGCGCCGGCGGCACCCCGCGCGCGTTCTGGAAGTACAGCGGGAGGAAAGCGACCGTGGCGACCATGGCGACGTTGAAGGCGAACCCGAGCACCTGCGCGAGGGCGAAATTGCGGGTGCGGAACATCCGGAACGGGACGAGCGGTTCGGGACAGCGGCGTTCCACCAAGACGAACGCGGTCAACGCGGCGACCGCGACCGCGCACAGTCCGAGGATCGTCGGCGAGTTCCAGGCGTAGCGGGTGCCCGCCCAGCTGGTGACGAGGGTGAAGCAGACGACCGCGGCGACCAGCAAAACCATTCCGCCGTAATCGATTCTCGCCTTTCCGCTCTTCGGCGGCAGCCGGACCCCGACCACTGTCCCGAAGAGACACAACAGTCCGAAGGGGACATTGACGTAGAAGATCCAGCGCCAGTCGAGTGCGTCGGTGAGGAAGCCGCCGATCAGCGGACCGCCGACGAGGGAAATGCCCAGCAGCAATCCAGTCCAGCTCGAAATCCGCGTGGATTCCTGGGGCGGCACCAGGACCTGCACCATCGCCATCGCGCCGACCAGCAGCCCGCCCGCCCCGATGCCTTGCAGCGCGCGGAAACCGATCAGCGCGCCCATGGACGGGGCGAGCCCGCAGAGCATGGATCCGGCCAGGAAGACCGCGACCGACACCAGGAACATCGCCTTGCGGTCGAACTGGTCGCTGAGCTTGCCCCAGACCTGGGTGGACGCCGCGATCGCCAGCGCGTAGGCGGTGATGATCCAGGTCATCGACCCCGGACCGCCGAGATCCGCGGCGATGCTCGGCAGCGCGGTGGCCACGATGTAGCTGTCCAGCATGCCCAGCGCCATGCCGGACAGCGCCCCGGCGATGCCGATCTTGACGCGCGGGGTGAACGGGCTGGCTTCTTCGGGCACGGCGGTTTTCGGCATGGACGTCCTTCCCCCGGGAGATGTGCTCCCACGGTAGCCATAAAAGTGCCCACTAGGCAACTTTGCCCGGTGGGCACTTCAGTCTAGGGAGAGGGGATTCCTCCGGGCCGGGTTAGGCGAGTTTCAGCAGCAGTTCGCTCAGCTCGACCGGCATCGTGATCATGCAGTCGTGCCCGGTCGGCAGCTCCCACACCTGCGACGGCGTCCCGTTCGGCTGGATCGCGGGCACCGGGCGGCGGACGATGCCTTCCGGGGTCGCGCCGACGCAGTGGATGTGCGTGCGCGGGATCGCCCGCGCGGCCGGGTTGTCGAGTCGCACCGGTTGCCGCAGGCAGCGCACCGGCTGGTCGGAGAGCATTTCGCGCAGCCAGGCGACGTCGGCCGGATCGGTGACGCCGAACAGCCCGAACGGCGCGGGCCGCTCCGGCAGCGGCGGAACGCGCCAGCCGTCGCCGTGCTGTTCGGCGAGGTCGATCAGGCTTTGGCTCACCGGCTGGACGTCGACCGCGGTTTCGCCGTCCTCGGGCACCATCGCGTCGAGGTAGACCAGCTCGGCGACCCGGTCCGGCACCTCGTTGGCGGCGGACGAGACGACCAGCCCGGCGTAGCTGTGGCCGACCAGGACCACGTCCTCTTCGCCGCGGAGCAGGTCCACGACGTCCTGGACGTGGGTGTCGAGCCCGACTTCCGGGCTGAGCAGGTGTTTCTTGTCGCCGTAGCCGGTCAGCGAGGGCGCGAGCACCCGGTGCCCATCCGCCTCCAGCAGCGGGACCACCCGGTCCCACGCCCGGCCGCTGTGCCACGCGCCGTGGACCAGCACAAACGTCGTCATATCAGGATTCCTCGGGGTTTTGCGGTTACCGGAAGTAACCCGGTACTGTTCGAGAACCATCGTGATCGCATGCGTCGCGGCGGGCAATAAGGCACTCATTAGTGCCCCGGTTCTCCGGAGGTAACCATGGCCGACGAGGTGTGCCGGACCCGAGTGGTCCTGGAGATCGTGGGGGACAAGTGGGCGCTGCTGATCGTCCGCATGCTCCGCGACGGCCCGCGGCGGTTCACCGAGCTCAAAAAGGAAATCGAAGGAATCAGCCAGCGGATGCTCACTGTGACGCTGCGGGATCTGGAGCGCGACGGGATTCTCACCCGGACTGTCCACAATGTCATGCCGCCGCACGTTTCCTACGAGCTGACGGAAATGGGCCGGACCCTCCGCGAAGCGACCGCACCATTGCTGGAATGGAGCGTCGAGAATTTGGCGAAAATCGAAAAGGCGCGCGCGGACTACGACGCGCGCTGAACGGAATGCGCCAATTCGCTGAACCGGCGCAGCAGCGGATCGCTTGACCGGCGCGTCGGCCACAGCAGGCGCAGTGCCACGCGGGGCGCGTTGCGCAGCGGGAGATGCGCGACGCGGGCGTGCGTATGAGCTTCCGCGGCCGAGGTGGTGGTCGATCCGACAGCCCGGCCGGACGCGATGATCGTGAGCCATTCGTCGTAACTGCCGCACTGAAGCACCCGCGCGGGCCGGTTTTCCGGCGGCCAGTCGAGCGGGCTGGTCGCGCCGCTGACCGTGTTCACGACCACCGGATGCGCGGCCAGTTCCGTCCAGTCCAATTCCGCGCGCGTCGCCAATTCCGAATTCGCCGCGACGGCGGCCAGCCGGTCTTCCTCGAACAGCAGGGTTCCGCTGATTCCGGAAGCGTCGATTTCCCCGCGCACCAATGCCGCGTCGACGTCGCCGGAATGCAGCGCGGCCACGATGTCGTCGCGCCGCAGGAGGGTGGCGGTCGCGCCGGTCGACGTTTCGAAAGCGGTCAGCAAATCGCTCGCCCACGGATCCGGCAGCGCCCACTGGAATCCGATCCGCAGCCCGGCGTTCCCGCTCGCCGCGGCGAGCGCGGTGTCGAGGTCGCGCAACACGACGCGCAGCCGTCCGAGCAGTTCGCCGCCGGCCTTGGTCGGTTCGGCGCCGTGTGGCGTGCGCTCCAGCAGACGGGTGCCGACCGACTCCTCGAGCTGCTGGATCGTGCGCGTGAGCGCCGGCTGGGTGATCAGCAGCTCGCGGCTCGCGGCCGTGAACGTGCCGCACGTCGCGACCGTCACGAACGCGCGCAGATGCCGCAGTTCGACCTCCATGCCCGGCAGCCTACCCAGCTATGCCCGCCGTGCATGGCGTCGCCGTGACGGGCATTTCCCTGCCAGGTCCCGGATTTCTAGCGTGGGAGGCATGGACCAGGAGACCTTCCCCGGCTGGCTCGTCCGCGACGCCTTCGGTGCGACGCTCGACCGGCTCGACCCGGCGATGCTGGACGACCTCGACACCACCGTCCGGGTGCGCTGCTCGAGCATCAACTACAAGGACGCGCTCGCGCTGCACGGCCGCCCCGGCGTCGTCCGGCGGCATCCGCTCGTCGCCGGGATCGACCTGACCGGCGAGGTGCTCGCGTCCCGGCATCCGCGCTGGCAACCCGGCGACCTGGTCACGCTCAACGGCGCCGGACTCGGCGAAGACCTGCACGGCGGCCTCGCCGGCGTCGCCGCGGTCAACGGCGACGACCTCGTCCGCGTCCCCTCGCGACTCGGGCCGCTGCGGGCCGCGGCGATCGGCACCGCCGGATTCACCGCCGCGCTCAGCCTGCTCGCGCTGGAACGCCACGGCCTCTCGCCGGAAACGGGCCCGGTCCTGGTCACCGGCGCGGGCGGCGGCGTCGGCTCGATCGCGGTAGCGCTGCTCGCGGCGGCGCGCTACGAGGTGATCGCCGCCACCGGCCGTCCGGCCGAACTGTCCGCTCGACTCGCCGCACTGGGCGCGGTGCAGCTCCTCGACCGCTCGGAGCTTGCTTTTTCCGGCAAACCCCTGGGCAAACAACGCTGGGCAGGCGTGGTCGACGCGGTCGGCGGCTCCGTCCTCGCCGGTGCGCTCGCTGGCCTGCAACACTCCGGCGTCGCGACGACCTGCGGACTCGCCGGGGGCGCCGAGTATCCCGGCAACGTCCTGCCGTTCATCCTGCGCGGTGTCTCCCTGCTCGGGATCGACTCGGTCCGCACCCCGCCGCTCCGCCGCGAAGCCGCCTGGCAGCGCCTGGCAGCGCCTGGCTCAGCTGCTCGATCCGACGCTCCTGGACTCCGTGACCCGGGTCGTCCCGCTCGCGGAGGCCAAGGATGCCGCCGCTTCGCTTCTGGCCGGTGCCGGCACCGGTCGCATCGTGGTCGACGTCGCTTCGGCCGGAAAGGAACAATAATGGGTGCTTTCGACGAATTGATGTCCTTGCGCGATGCCCCGCGCCCCGCGGCCGGCGAGGTCACGATCACCGGCTCGGATCCGCTTTTCGCGTCTCCATTCCGGATCGGCGAGACTCTCGCCGACGCACTCGCCGCCCGCGCGGTCGTCGCGAACGATTTGTGGGAACTGCGCACCGGACGTCGGCAGAAGATCGCCGTCGACGTCCGCGCCGCTGCCGCCACCGCACTCGGCGGCGAAGACATGACGCTCATCCGTGCCGAGGACGGCCACTATCGCCCCGCGCCGCTTTCGCCCGCTGTTGAGCACATGGTTTCGCTCACCCAGCCGTGGCCGACCGCCGACGGACGCTGGTTTCTGCCGCATTTCAACCTGCCGCATCTGGAACGCCTCGTGCTGGACGTCCTCGGCTGCGAGCCGACGCCGTCTTCGGTCGCCGCGGCTGTCGCCAAGTGGAAGGCCGATGATCTGGAAGACGCCATCGCCGCGGTCGGCGCGTGCGGGGGAGTGGTGCGGACGCCAGAGGAATGGCTCGCGCACCCGCACGGCGCATACCTGGCTTCACGCCCGGTTGTCGAGATCACCAAAATCGCGGATAGCGCGCCGTCGCTGCTGCCCGCTGGCGGCGCTTCGCCGCTCTCGGACGTCCGGGTCCTGGACCTGACTCGCATTCTGGCCGGTCCGACCGCCGCGCTGAGCCTTGCCGAACACGGCGCGAACGTACTGATGGTGACCGCTCCGCACTTGCCGCAGGTGGCACCGTTCGTCCGGGATACCAGTCATGGCAAGCGAAGCACGTACCTCGATTACTCCACAGTGGACGGTTCGGCTCGATTGCGTTCCTTGGCCAGCACTGCGGATGTGTTCGTCGAAGGCTACCGCCCGGGCCGGATGTCGGCACACGGCTTCGGTCCGGAGGATCTCGCGGCGCTGCGTCCGGGAATCGTCTACGTGAGCGTGAACTGCTTCGGCTCCGGCGGCCCGTTCGGAATGCGCGCCGGATGGGATCAGGTCGCGCAAGCCGTGACTGGTGCGTGTGTGCTGCAAGGCGGCGACCGTCCACAGTTGACTCCGGTGTACCTGTGCGATTTCCTGACCGGTTTTCTTGGTGGTTACGGCGCGATGCTGGCTTTGGCGCGGCGGGCTCGGGAAGGCGGGTCTTACCACGTGCGGGTTTCGCTGTGCCAATCGTCGATGTTGTTGCAGCGGCAGGGTTTGTTGACCGATTACGCGGATGCCCCGGGCCGTCTTTCGCCGGAGGAATTCGAGCGGTACGCGGTTTCGGATCCAGGCACGGTTTACGGCGACTTGAAGAGCCTCGGGCCGGTGATCCGGATGAGCGAGACCCCGCCGCGGTGGGAGGGGACGACGCCGGAGCTGGGGAGTTCCCCGCCGGAGTGGTGACCGGGTCCGGCCCGTTCTGCCGGGATGGTTTCCTCCTGGTTCGGATGGGTGCCTCGCAGTCGGGATTCGGGCGGTTCTCCGCGTTGCGTGCGTTCCTGGCCGCGAGCATTTTCTTGTGCCGCGCCATGAATTGGGCGTCGCGGCGGGCCCGCCGCGACGAACTGTCGGGTTGCCAGAAGCTCGCCGGGTGAGTATTCCATCGGGGCCGCTTCGAGGCTGCTCGCGGTGGGGAACGCCTTGGTCATCGACTCGTCGATCACGGAGGTGAGTTTCGCGACGGCCGCGCACTCTTCGCGTTCGTGGTGCGGGTCGTCGCCCAAGGCTTCTTGCGCCGCGTCGGAGAGCTGCTGGCTGACTCGCCCGGAGACCGGCAGGCCGTCGAGTTCCGGGCGACGGTCGCTCCGGCCAGGCCGGTCGGCGCGGGGTGGGGGATCACCGGCCGCGACGAGTTCGTCCTGGCCGGTCCTGCGGCTCCGCGGGTTCGTTGACGGTCCCGACTGGGCCTTCCGGGCGTTCGGGTGCTGCGTTTCGCGGCCGGGGTTCTGGCATTCTGTAGCGGCTCAGGCCGCGTGCAGGGTGTCCGTCAGGGATGCTCCGGACCTCGCCTCCAGGACCGCGTCGGTTTGTTTGGCGAACTTTTCGCCTTCGGGATCATCGCTCCGTGCGGCCATCGGGGCGGTGCCGAACACGTGCGGGTCATCGACGTGCTTCAAAGGAGGTTTGCCACCAGAAGTTCGTTGCGGGCCAGGATCCGCGCCGGTCCTCCCGGTTTTGCCTGTGCGGCAAGAGGGAGGACTGATGGCGTCGCACGAAGACGAAATGGACCAGGGCGGGGCTGCGCTGGCGATGCGGGATTTCCGTGCCGCATACCGGCATTTCGGGCGCGCACAATCTCGACCACGACGTGCTGGCCGATCATCTGGCCGCCCACCGCGGGCTGCTGGCAGCGGCAGCTCGGCCGGGCCGGGACGCAGCTCTTCCTGATGGGCGGCGCGGCGCTGTTCGACCGGAACCGGCGGAAACCGGAGGGGGCTGTCTGAACGGAGTCGCCGTGCCCGCGCCGGACTTTGTCCGAGGACGTACTATTGTGGCTGGGCGGGGACAGGCCCGGGCGGACTGGACGGTCTGCCGGGGCGCGGGTGCGTAGCTAAGGTCGAGGGATGTCGACAGCAGTGGGTGGGTCAGCGAAAGGCGGCTCCCGGGCGGGGCGGCGCGTGAGCCTGGAGGCGCCCGCGGATCTCGCCGCGGCTCCCGGGTATGGGGCTCGCCGGCTGTATCAGGCGTATTTGGCGGCGTGGAATCGGCATGTCGATTCGGTGCTGACCGGGCCGCAGTTCGCGGTGCTGTCGGCGGTGCGGGCTTATCCCGGGTTCGACCAGACTGCGCTGGCCAAGGCGGTGGCCCTGGATACGTCGACGATGGCGGACGTGTGCCGCCGGCTGGAGAACCGGGGCCTGATCGCCCGGGGGCCCGCGCCGCACGATGCCCGGGCGAAGGTGCTGACGCTGACCGAGGACGGGGCGGCGGCGTTTCGCGAGGTGACCCGGCGGACGCGGAAACTGGATCAGGCGTTGCTCGCGGACTGCCCGGCGGAGCGGCGGGGGGAGATCGCCGGGTTGCTGAACGAGTTGGGGGCGTTGTGGGAGGCGGTTGCTGAGCGTCGGGAGATTTGAGTCTGGGGGCGGTTCGGTCTCGGCTCGTCGCCTGGCGGCGACATTGCTGGTGAGGGCTGCGTGGGGCACCCCGAAGCCCATTGTGATGACGATCCGGGGGTGCTTGTCAAGGCGGGAAAGATGCCTTGACAAGCACCCCCGGACCGCATTTTTGGCTTCGTATCGGGGTGCGGGGGTGGTGTGGGCACCTGGCTGGCCGGGTGCACCGGCGGAGCGGGTGGGTGGATGGTTCCCGGGGGAACTGCGTCTGTGGCGGGATTCCTTGCGGCTATCGACCGGTCGTGAGGGAAACCCTGAGGGACTCTGATTCCCTCAATGTTCGCCTCCCGGACTGTCGCGCTGCAGGGTGAGCGGTACGGCCGTTGTCTGTTGGTGCGGCTTGGGTTTCGTCGCCGGTTAAGGGCTGGTTTGTGCGGCAGCTTCGGTGGCGCGGGATGTTGGACAGCGCCCGAGCCCGTAGTGCCGGTCCGGGCGGGGCGGGCTGGTGCGGCCTGCAGTACCAACCAGGGCGGATTGGGGTTACGCGAGGCCAGCCCTGACATATCAGTCCAGGTGGCGTGGAGTGATGCGGCATCGGTCTTGCTGTATCAGGCCAGGCGCTGCGGAGCGGTACGGCGTCGGTTCTGCAGTATCGATTCGGGTGGAGTAGCGCGACGGCGGCCGTGACGTATCAGTCCGGGCCGAGTGAAGTGGTGCGGGGTTGGCCTGCTGTATCGATCCGGGTCGAACGCAGTGGCGCGGCGGTGCTGACGTACTAACCAGGTGGAGCCGGGTGGCGCAGGGCCGATTCTCCTGTATCAACCCGAGCCGAGCACGGTGGGTGGCCGCGGTCGTGACGTATCAACCTGAGCCGGGTGGAGTGGCGATGCGGCGGTCTTGCCGTATCAACCCGAGCCGAGCACGGTGGGGCGATCGCGGTCGTGGCGTATCAATCCGGGTGGAGCTGGGTGGTTCGGCAGCGGTTCTGCCGTGTCAACCGGGGCGGAGTGGTGCGGCGTCGGTTCTGCCCCATCAATCGGGGCGAAGTGGCGTGGTGCAGTGGTGGTCGTGACATGGCAACCCGGGCCGAGCGCGGTGGCGTGGCGTCGGTTCTGCCGTATCGACCCGGTCGGGGTGGGGTGGTGCGGCGGCGATCGTGATGTATCAACCCGGGCCGAGTGAAGTGGCGAGACGGCGGTCCTGTCGTATCAACCCGGGCGGATTGGCAGTCGCTGCTGCATCGATCTCGCCCCACTGCGGCGCGGTCTGAAGTGTCGCATCGCCGCGTTCGGTGACCGTCCCGGCGCCCACCGCCGCCAAAGTCTCCTCTCGGCACGAAAATCCCGCCGGACTATTGCGTGTTCGGATAATCCGTGTTCGGATTAACCGTGTCCGGGTGACGGGCGGGCGGAGGCGGCTAGCGGGTAGGAGGTCGAGCAGGTGGCGGCGAGTCAGTCTTTCGAGGTAGTGGTCGCCGGAGGCGGGTTGGGCGGGCTTTGTGCTGCCTTGTCGTTGCGGCAGCGCGGGTTGCGGGTCACCGTGGTCGAGGCGGCGCCGCAGCTCGGGGAGATCGGGGCCGGGATTCAGACGGCTCCCAATGCCAGCCGGATTCTGATTGGGCTTGGGTTGCGGGCCGAGTTGCAGAAGGTGCGGTGCGAGCCTCAGGATCAGGTTCGGCGGCGGTGGGCCGACGGGAGCATTATCGCGCAGTTGCCGCTCGGGCAGCGGGTCGTCGACAAGTACGGGGCGCCGTATTGGCATTATCACCGCGCGGATTTGCATTCCGTCTTGCTGCGGGCGTGTGTGGACCCCGACGGGGCCGGGCCGGTGGTGAAGGTGGCTACTGCAGCCAAGGTTGTCGATCTCGATCGCGGGAATCCCGAGAGGCCTGCGGTGATCACCGAGGACGGGCGGCGGTTCGAGGGCGACGTCGTCGTGGGCGCGGACGGGATTCGGTCCGCGGTAAGGGATCTCGCCGGATTCGATGACACTCTCGCGTTCTCCGGCGAGATGGCGTATCGGGCGTTGATTCCGGGCGATTCGATCGCGGCGGATCCGGCTACCCGCTTCCTGGTCGACCGTTACCATTCTACGATCTGGTATGGCCCGGACAAGCATCTGGTGCACTACATGATCCGCGGCGGCGAGTACCTGAACGTGGTGGCGATCGTGCCGTGCACGGAGGACGTCGAGAAGAACTGGAGCGCGCCCGCCAGCGCGGAGCAGCTCGCGGCCGAGTATTCCGATTGGGACGACCGCGTGCCGATGATGCTGTCGAAGGCCAAGGACGACGTTTCGGTCTGGGCGATGTACCGGCGGCGGCGCGATCCGGTGTGGGTCGACGGACGCGTCGCGTTGCTCGGGGATGCTTGTCACGCAATGCTTCCGTACCAGGCGCAAGGGGCGTCGCAGGCGATGGAGGACGGGGCGGTTCTCGCGGAGGAGCTGGGGCAGGCGACTCGCGAGGGGATCGACAGCGCGTTGGCCCGGTATGTGCACCGGCGCGCCAAGCACGCGGGGATGGTGCAGGACGCGTCCCTGCGGAACATGAGTTTCTACCACCTGCCGGACGGCCCGGAGCAGCGCGAGCGCGACGAAAAGCTGCGGAGCTTCGACGGCGAGTCCGATGTGTCCTACGACTGGCTGTGGAACGGAACCCCGCTCAACGACCCGGACAACGAATCGATTCACTACCAGTTCGCCCGATAGCACGAAACGGCACACGCAGACTTCGCAAAGGAGCAAAGGCTATGCGTACCGGAGACCAGGTGGTCCAAGACTTGCCGTGGCGCTGGCGCGTCCAGGGCAAGATCTTCCTCATCGGCGGGCTCGGCTACATGTTCGACGCCTGGGACGTGGCGCTCAACGGATTCCTCACCCCCTTGGTGGGCACGGAATTCGGGCTGTCGGCCACGCAGCGGGGGTTTGTCGCTACCGCCAATCTGATCGGCATGGCGGTGGGGGCGGTCGCCTGGGGGACGGTCGCGGACCGGATCGGCCGCAAGCGGGCTTTCAGCATTACGTTGCTGCTGTTCGCGTTTTTCTCGGTCTTCGCGGCGCTGTCGCCGAATATCGAGGTGTTCCTGCTGCTGCGGTTCCTCGCCGGAGTCGGGCTCGGCGGGTGCATTCCGGTGGATTACGCCATTGTCAGCGAATTCTCGCCGCGCAAGCAGCGCGGGCGCGTACTGTCCGCAATGGACGGTTGGTGGCCGGTCGGCACGACGCTGGCGGGGGCGTCCGCGACGCTGCTGGTCCCGGTTTCCGGGAACTGGCGGTGGATGCTGGTGCTGATGATCCTTCCCGCGGTGCTGTTGTTCTGGGCGCGGCGCGGGGTCCCGGAATCGCCGTTGTATCTGGTCCGCAAGGGACGCGAGGCGGAAGCGCGGCTGGTCATCGACGATCTCGTCGAGCGTACCGGCGCGCCGAAGGAGCCGTACCGGATTCCGCCGGCGATTCAGGAGGACAAGCGCGGTGGCGGGGTGTTCGCGGCGGTCGACCAGCTGCGCCGGGTCTGGGCGTACAATCCGAAGGTCACCGGGGTGGCCTGGGCGCTTTTCATCACCGTGATGCTGGTGTACTACGCCGCGCTCAGCTGGATGCCATCGATCCTCAAGGCGCAGGGGTTCGGCGAGATCGCGGCGTTCGCGTCGACCACTTTGATGAACGCGCTCGGCATCGTCGGGGTCGTGGTGGCGGTGCTGCTGGTGGACCGCATCGGCCGCAAGCGGGTGATCGCCGCGGCCGGGCCGCTGGCCGCGGTCACGCTTGTGATTTTCTCGCTGGTGCTCGGCTCGGCCGGGGCCGCGGTGGTGGCGATCGGCGCGTTCGGGCTGTTCTCGCTCATCGTGATCCCGGTGATGTACGCCTTCGTGTCCGAGCTGTACCCGACGGAGCTGCGCGCGTCGGGCTTCGGCTGGGCCTCGTCGTCCAGCCGGGCGGTCACCGGGTTCGCGCCGTTGCTGTTCGGCAGCGTGCTGTGGCCGGTGCTGGGGCTGCCGCTGACGTTCGCGCTGCTCGGCCTGCTCGTCGTCGGGGCCGTGGTGTTCATGGTCTTCTGCGCGCCGGAAACCCGGGGCCGGGAGCTCGACCGGATCGACGGCGAGACCTCGCCCGAGCCGCATCAGTCCGAACTGGACGCGGTCTGATCCGCCGCCGCAGAAAGGAAATCGCATGAAGCCCGCCGCGTTCGCCTACCATCGGGCGCACGACGTCGCCGACGCCGTCGGCCTGCTTTCTGACCTCGCCGGACGAGGCCGGGAGCCGAAAGCGATCGCGGGCGGGCAGAGCCTGATGCCGATGATGAGCTTCCGCCTGGCCCGCCCGAGCGACTTGGTCGACCTCGGACGGCTGCGGGACCTGCCGGGGATGACCGACATCGCGCACGCCGGTTCCGCGCTGGCCGTCGGCGCGATGACGACGCACCGCCAGGTCGAATTGGCCCGGCTCGGCCCGGGTTTCGCGGTGCTGTCGGAGGCGATGCGGTACGTCGGGCACCTGCCGATCCGGTCCCGCGGCACGGTCGGCGGCAGTCTCGTGCACGGCGACGCCACGGCGGAGTGGTGCATGCTCGCGCTGCTGCTGGACGCGGTGATCGTCGCGGAGGGTCCGAACGGCCGCCGCGAGATCCCGGCCGGGGAGATGTTCTACGGCTTCTACGCGACCGCGGTGGAAGCGGACGAGGTCGTCACCGAGATCCGGTTCACCCGGGCGGCGCCGAAGGCCGCGTTGACCGAGTTTTCCCGGCGTGCCGGGGATTTCGCGACGGTCGCGGCGGCGGTGTCGCTCGAAGCCCGCGCGGACGGGTCGCTGGAAGGCGGCCGGGTGGTGCTCGGCGGGGTCGCGCCCGCGCCGTTGCGGATTCCGGAGGCGGAGGCGGTGCTGGCGGACGGCGCGCCGGGGCCGGAGTTGTTCGCCGAGTGCGGCCGGGCGGCGGCGGAGGCGATCGAGCCGCGGAGCGACGCGCAGGGGAGCGCGGACTATCGGAGGGCGTTGACGAGAACGTTGGTGGCGCGGAGTTTGGGCCAGGCTTGGGAAAAGGGGACGAGCGGATCCGAGGCCGCGGCGGCGGGAGGCCAGGGTTGGCAGGGGGGCGGTCGGTGATGGCGAGTGCACCTGAGGTTGCGGTGGGGCGAGGCCAGGTTTGGGAAGAGGGGATGAGTGGATCCGAGGCTGCGGCGGCGGGAAGCCGGGCTTGGCAGGGGGGTGGTCGGTGATGGCGAGTGCACCTGAGGCTGCGGTGGGGCGAGGCCAGGTTTGGGAAATGGGGACGAGCGAACCCGCGGCCGCAGCAGCGCGAAGCCAGGCTTGGCAGAGGGGAGACCGGTGATGGCGAGCAAGCCCGAGGAACCCCGGTTCGACGGCCGGGGCGGGAAGTGGATCGGCGCGTCCGTGCGCCGGCGCGAGGATCCGCGGCTGGTCACTGGCCGGGGGCGGTTCGTCGACGACATCCGTCTTCCCGGTCTGCTGCACGCCGGGTTCGTGCGGGCGACCGTCGCGCACGGCAAGATCACCGGGCTCGACCTCAGTGCGGTCCGCGAGATCGACGGCGTCGTGGCCGCGTACTCGGCGGAAGACCTCCAGCTCGGCGACATGGTCGCATTGCTGGACCGCCCGCCCGAGGAGTTCACCCCGACCACGATGCCGATCCTGGCGCGCGGCAAAGTGCGGTTCGTCGGCGAGCCGATCGCACTGGTCATCGCGAAGGATCCGTACGCGGTCGAGGACGGCATCGAGGCCGCGCAGGTGAGTTACGAGGTCCTCGACGCCGTCGTATCCGAGGAAACCGCGCTCGCCGAGAACGCTCCGCTGGTGCACGAGGACGCGCCGAGCAACGTGCTCCTCGACGTCACCGCGTTCGACACCCCGGGGGTGGACGAAGCGTTCGCGGACGGGTGCGTGATCGAGCTGGTCACCCGCAGCGGCCGGCAGAACGCGTTGCCGCTGGAAACTCGCGGCGCGGTGGCGTCCTGGGACGACCGCGACGAGCAGCTTCTCGTCCAGACGTGCAGCCAGGTGCCGCACCAGGTGCGTACCGTGCTGGCGCGTTCGCTGCGGATTCCGGAGCGTTCGGTGCGCGTGGTGGTTCCGGACATGGGCGGCGGCTTCGGGCAGAAATGCGTGGTGGGACGGGAGGAAATCGCGGTCGCGGCGGCGGCGAAACGGTTGCGGCGTCCGGTGAAGTGGATCGAGGACCGCAGCGAAGCGCTCGCGTCCGGGTTCCTCGCGCGCGAGCAGCGGTACCGCACCCGCGCCGCGTTCGCTCCGGACGGCCAGCTGATCGCGCTGGAGTCCGACATTGTGTGCGACATGGGCGCGTACTCGTGTTATCCGTTCACCGTCGGCATCGAACCGTTGATGGCGGCGGCGGAAATGCCGTCGGTGTACCAGGTTCCGGCGTATCGCGTGCGGGCGAGGGCGATCACGAGCAACAAAGCGCCGACCGCGCCGTATCGCGGGGTCAGCCGTCCGCAGTACGTGATGGTGATGGAGCGGATCATGGACCTGGCCGCGCGGAAGCTCGGGCTCGACCCGGTGGAGATCCGCCGCCGCAACGTGATCACCGAGTTTCCGTACACCGGCGTCAACCAGGTCACCTACGATCCCGGCAGCTACCTGGAATCTCTGGAACTAGGCGAAAAGATACTTCGCGACGAGGGCTGGTACGACCTGCGCGAGAAGAACCCGCACATCGGAATCGGCTACAGCTGTTTCTCCGAGCGCACCGGCTACGGTTCGGAGGCGTTCGCGAAGCGGAAGATGACCGTCGTCCCGGGATTCGACGTGAGCGAGATCCGGATGGACCTCACCGGTTCGATCGTGGTCACCAGCGGCACGGTCAACCACGGGCAGTCGCACGAGACGACGTTCGCGCAGATCGTCGCGGAACGGCTCGGCGTCGACCTCGCCAAGGTCAAGCTGCGCCAAGGCGACACCGAACGGATTCCCTACGGCTGGGGCACTTTCGCCTCGCGGTCGGTGACCATCGGCGGCTCCGCGGTGGCGACCGCGGCGACCCGGCTGGGCGAGCAGCTCTGCCTCATCGCGGCGCACCTGATGGACACCCGCGTCGAGAACGTCGGCCTCGACGGCGACGGCGGAGTGATCCAGCTCGACGACCCCAGCCGGCGGCTTTCCTTCGAGGAGATCGCCGACGTCGCGTACCTGCGCAGCCACCTGCTGCCCAAGGAAGCCGAGCCGACGCTCACCGCCACCGCGGCGTTCGACGTCCCCGGCGACGGCACGTTCTCGAACGCCACCCACGCGGTGGTGGTCGAGGCCGATCCGGGCACCGGGCAGGTGAAAATCCTCCGCTACGCCTGCGTCGAGGACTGCGGCGTGGTGATCAACCCGAAGGTGGTCGACGGACAGGCGCGCGGCGGCATCGCGCAGGGCATCGCCGGCGCGTTGTTCGAGGAGGTCACCTACGCCGAGAACGGCGAACCGTCGGCGGCGAGCTTCATCGACTACCTCGTCCCGACCGCCGCGGAGATCCCCGACATCACCGTCGACCACCTCGAAACCCCTTGCGCCTTCACCGAAAGCGGCGCGAAGGGAGCCGGGGAGGGCGGCACGATCGGCGCTCCCGCCGCGGTGCTGAACGCGGTCAACGACCTCCTCTGGCGCACCGGGGTCCAGCTGGAGCAGACCCCGATCCACCCCGAGTCCGTCCTCGCCGCGCTGAGCGCGGCCGACCGGGAGAAAGCGGGTACCGGCGCATGACCGACAAACAGCTGATCGTCCTGACCGTCAACGGCGAGGAGCACGAACTGCTCGTCGAACCGCGCTGGACGCTGCTCGACGTGCTGCGCCACCACGTGGGCCTCACCGGCACGCACGCCGGCTGCGAGCACGGCGTGTGCGGCGCGTGCACGATCCTGGCCGACGGCGAACCGGTGCGCGCCTGCCTGATGTACGCCGTGCAGGCGGAAGGCTGCGCGATCCGGACCGTCGAGGACCTCGGCACCCCGGAGGAGCCGAACGATCTGCAGCAGGCGTTTTCCGAGCACCACGGCTTGCAGTGCGGGTTCTGCACGCCCGGTTTCCTCATGCTCGCCGAGGGATTCCTCGCTCAGGAACCGGCGCCGACGCGCGAGGAGATCCGGGAAACGGTGTCGGCGAACCTGTGCCGCTGCACCGGATATCAGACCATTGTGGACGCTATCGAGGCGACCGCCGCGAAGCGGTGCGCCGAGTCCGGCAGGAAAGAGGACGCGGTCCGATGATTCTCGAGAACACCCTTGACCTTCCCGGCGATCCGGACACGGTGTTCGCGCTGCTCAACGACGTCGAGCGGGTCGCGGGCTGCCTGCCCGGCGCGGTGCTGGAGGGCCGGGACGGCGAGTCCTACCTCGGCAAGGTCAAGTTCAAGGTCGGCCCGGTCAGCGCCGCGTACGCGGGCAAGGTCCGGTTCACCGAGATCGCCGAGGGCGAGCGGCGGCTGCGGCTGTCGGCGCGGGGAGCGGACAGCCACGGCAACGGCGACGCGGAAGCGGACGTCACGCTGACCCTGGCGCCCGGGCCGAAGGGCTCGTCGCTGAACCTGCACACGGATCTCGTGGTGCGGGGCAAGATCGCGCAGTTCGGCAAGGGCGCGATCAGCACGGTGTCGAACCGGATCCTGCAGCAGTTCGCGGAGAATCTCGGTGCGCTGCTGGAAAACGGCGGCACCGCACCGGAACCGGCCGAAACCGCCCCCGCCGCGGATTCGCTCGACGGCCTGGCGATGCTGGTGCCGCCCAACGCGAAGCGGTATCTCCCCGTCGTCGCGGCGGGCGTGCTCGGGCTGTTCCAGGGCTGGCTGCTCGGCCGGGTCCGGTCGCAGCACAAACTGATCAAGGAGCTGCTGCGTGAACGCTCCTGAGAACGGACTGCACGGCACCGAGACCGACCAGACCTACGCCCGCGCGGGTTTCGGCGCCGCGGTGCCGAGAGGAACCGCGCCGGTGCTGGTCGTGGTCGACCTGACCCGCGGCTTCACCGAACCGGAATTCCCTTCTGGCGCAGACCTTTCCGCGGAAGTCGAAGCCGCCGGCGCGCTGGTCCGGGCCGCTCACGAGAGCGAGGCCCCGGTCGTGTACACCGCGATCAGCTACACCCCTGCCGAGGCGGACGGCGACGCGATCGCGTGGCTGCGCAAGGCTCCCGGCATGCGCGGCCTGCGCGACGGAAGCGCCGAAGTCGCGCTCGATCCGCGGTTGGAACGGCACGACACCGACCAGCTGATCGTCAAGAAGGGCGCGTCCGCGTTCCACGGCACGGGTCTCGCCGCGCTGCTCACCGGCCTTGGCGCGGACACCGTGCTGATCTGCGGCGCGACCACCTCGGGTTGCGTGCGAGCCACCGCCGTCGACGCGGTCCAGTCCGGATTCAACACGCTCGTCGTCCGCGAAGCCTGCGGCGACCGCGCGCGTGGACCGCACGACGCCGCTCTCTTTGACCTGCAAGCAAAATACGCCGACGTCATCGGGCTGAGCGAGGGCGTCGCGCTGCTCGCCAAGGCCCGCTAGGAGTTCCCGCATGTCTTCCGTTTCCGCCCGGGTGCTGACCCAGCCCGCGCTCGCCGAACTGGCGGACGTCCCGGCGCAAAGCGTCTGGGTGCGCTCCGGTTCCGTCCGGCTGCACGTCCTCGACTACGGCCCGGCCGACGGCGTCCCGCTCGTGGTCCTGCCCGGGATCACCAGCCCGGCGATCACCATGGACTTCGTCGCCCGCGAGCTGACCGACCTGGTCCGCCCGCTGGTGCTGGACATCCGCGGCCGCGGCCTGTCCGACGACGGGCCCGGCTACGACCTCGACGCGTACGCCGCGGACGTCGAAGCGGTGGTCGACCAGTTGAATCTGTCCGCGCCGCTGCTGTTCGGCCACTCGATGGGCGCGCGGATCGCGGCCAAAGCCGCGCTGTCCGGCGGCATCGCGGGCACTGTCCTCGCCGATCCGCCGATGAGCGGCCCCGGACGGCCGTACCCGACCTCGCTGGCGGTCTTCGAATCGCAACTGGACCAAGCGCAACGGGGGACCAGCGCGGACGAGGTCGCCGCCTCGTGGCCGCGATGGCCGCGCCGGGAGCAGGAACTGCGCGCTCGCTGGCTCGCTTCGTGCTCTCGGGCCGCGATCGCGGCCACGCACGCCGGTTTTGAATCCGAGGAATTCCTTCCGCTGTGGGAAAACCTGCCCGGACCCGCCGTGCTGTTGTATGGCGCGGAGAGCCCGGTGGTGACCCCGGCGGATGTCGCGGTGCTGGAGAAATCGGCACATCAGCTGGCCCCCGTGGCGGGTGCCGGGCACATGATCTTCTGGGACGAGCCCCTGCCCGCCCTGCAGGCGCTGCGCTCGGCGCTGAAGGACCTGCTCGCTCGCTAGCCGGGGCGGCTTTTTCGTACTCGGATAATCCGTATTCGGACAATCAAGGAGGTCGCCATGGACCAGAACCTGTTCAACGACATCTGCTTGCGCCAGCTGACTTTTTCCGGCGTGCACGAGGGGGAGACGGTCGTCGTGCTGACGCGCGGCCACGAACGCGCCGAGTACGCGGACGCCTTCCTCTGGGCCGCTCAGCAACTCGGCGCGGCGACCTACCACCTGCGGCTGCCGTCGCCGGCGAGCGCGTCCGGCGCGTGGGCGGTCGGGCAGTCCGGCCTGGACCAGCTGCCGCTCGCCGTCGAGGCGCTGAAGGCCGCGGACATGGTCGTGGACTGCACGTTCCTGCTGTTCAGCGAGGAGCAGTTCGCCATCCAGGCCGCCGGAACGCGGATCCTGACCGCCGTCGAGCCGCCGGAGCTGCTCGCCCGGCTGATGCCGACGAAGGAACTGCGCGAGCGCGTCGAGATCGGCGCGGAGCTGCTGGCCAAGGCCAAGACCATGCGGATCACCAGTCCGCACGGGACGGACGTGACCTACCAGCTGGGCGTGTATCCGACGATGAGCGAGTACGGCTACACCGACCAGCCGGGCCGCTGGGACCACTGGCCCGCGGCGTTCGTGTTCACCGGCGGTTCCGACGACGGCGTGGACGGCAAGATCGTGCTCGCGCCCGGCGACGTGCTGCTTCCGTTCAACACCTATGTGCAGACGCCGGTCGAACTGACCATCGAAAAGGGTTTCATCCAGGACATCCGCGGCGGCGCGGGCTCGTCCGGGCTCGACGCCGACCTGCTGCGCAGCTACATCGAGTCCTTCCACGACCCGCGCGGCTACGGCATGTCGCACGTCGGCTGGGGCCTCGACGAGCGGGCGCACTGGCACGGCCTGACCCAGTTCCCCGGCGGCATGGGCATGGAGCTGCGCAGCTTCTACGGCAACGTGATGTTCTCGATCGGCCCCAACAACGAACTCGGCGGCCCGAACGACACGGCGTGCCACTTCGACATCCCGATGCGCGGCAACAGCCTGTACCTCGACGACGAGCTGATCGTCGACGCGGGCGAGCTGACCGTGAAGGACATGCGCCCGGCGGCGAAGCGATGACCGACCACCACATCGGGATGATCGTCCCGAGCTCGAACCTGACCATGGAAACCGAACTGCCGCGGATGCTGCGCGCCCGCGAGGAGCGGTACCCGGAGGACCGGTTCGTCTTCCACTCCGCCCGCGCGCGGATGCAGCACGTGACGCCGGAACAGCTGCGCGCGATGAACGCCCAGGCGGAACGCGCGGCGACGGAACTGGCCGACGCGCGACCGGGCGTCGTCGCGACCGCGTGCCTGGTCGCGATCATGGCGCAGGGGCCCGGTTATCACTGCACCGCCGAGGAGTCGATCACTTCGGCATTGCGCGCGGAAGGCTCGGACGCGCCGGTGGTTTCGTCGGCGGGTGCGCTGCTGTCCGGAATCGCCGCGTTGGAGGCGAAGCGGGTCGCGATCGTCACGCCGTATCTGAAGCCGTTGACCCAGGCGGTGATCGAGTACCTGGAGGACGCGGGCGTCGAGGTGGTCGATTCGCTCTCGCTGGAGGTGCCGGACAACCTGGCGGTAGCGCGGCTGGACCCGGCGGATCTGCTGGCGCACTACCGGAAACTGGACCTTTCGCGGGCGGACGCGCTGGTGCTGTCGGCGTGCGTGCAGATGCCGTCGCTGCCTTCGATCCAGCCGGTGCAGGACGCGGTGGGGATCCCGGTGCTGTCGGCGGCCACGGCGACGACCTTCCGGATTCTCAGCGAGCTGGGGCTGCGGCCGGAGGTGCCGGACGCGGGGCATTTGCTGAGCGGGAAGGTTTCGGCGGCGCGGGCCGCCTGATCCGCGGAACCCCGAGGGCGGCGCCGGCCCTCGGGGTTCGCTGCGTTTTTACCGCCGGGCGGCCACCAGCTCCCGGACCCGCGGCGCGACTTCCCCGGCGAACAACCGGATCGCGTCGACGGAGTCCACCGACAGGAGAAACGCGCTCATCCCGTGCATGAGCGCCAGTTCGGCAAGCTGCTCGGCCCAGTCGGAGCTGCTGCCGGACGGAATCCCCGGCAGGTTGTACAGCCGCCGGATCTCGGCGGGGGAGCGGCCGGCTTTCCGGGCCGCCTCGTCGATCAGCGCGTTCGCGGCGGGCAGGCGGTCCGGCGGGATGCGGGTCATGCTCGGCAGCCAGCCGTCCGCGGCGCGGCCGATCAGCCGGAGCATCCGCGGGCCGAGCGCGCCCAGCCAGATCTCCATGCGGTGCACCGGAAACGGGCCGGGCGGACTGCCGGTCAGCCGATGGTGGGACCCGGGCACCGTGGCGGGCGGCCCGGGTGTCCACAGTGCGCGGACGACGGCGATCGCTTCCGTGAGCGCGGCGAAGGCTTCGCCGGGCGGATACCGCGGGCCGCCCTGCGCGGCGATGTCGTCCCAGTACGCGCCGGCGCCGAGGGCGAGTTCGGTGCGGCCGCCGCTGAGCAGGTCGAGACTCGCGGCCGAGCGCGCGAGCACCGCGGGCGGGCGCAGCGGCAGGTTCGCGACGTTGGGGAACACGCGCAGCCGTTCGGTGCGCGCCGCGACGACGCTCAGGACGGTCCACGCGTCGAGCAGGTCCGGCCGGTACGGGTGGTCGGGGACGCTGAGCAGGTCGAGCCCGGCGGTGTCGGCGGCCTCGGCGAGCCTGGTCACCGGGCCGGGACTGGCGGCTTCCGGCAGGAGGATGACGCCGAACTGGAGGTCGTGGCCGTAGTCAGGCATGGGCGGCCCGAAATCGTGTCATGACGACATGATTACCGGACGGAATGATATCTGTCCAGCGGGTAGGATTCCGGCATGGACGAACTGCGCCCGCCGACCCTGCTCGCGCTGCCGTCGTACCTGGCCGGGCACGTGGCGCGGATCGGGCGGCGGGAACTGGCCGGCGCGCTCGAGACGCACGGCCTCCGGCTGCCGCATTTCGCCGTGCTGGCCGGGCTTTCCGACTTCGGGCCGCTGGCGCAGCACGCGCTCGCCGACCGGCTCGGCCTCAACCGCAGCCACCTCGTCGGCTACCTGGACGAACTGGAACGCCGGGACCTGGTCGGCCGCGAACGGGACCCGGACGACCGCCGGCGGCAGCGCGTCGCGCTCACCGGGTCCGGGAAGGCGCTGACGCGGGAGCTGAAAGCCGAGGCCGGCCGTTCGCAGGACGTGCTCCTTTCCGCACTGTCCGCGAAGGAACGCGAGACGCTGACCTCCCTGCTCCGGCGGGTGGTGGCCGCGGACGACCGGGCGCGGGGCGGAGCCGGGATTTGACGCGAGTCTCGTGCCCGAGCCTTCCGACGTTGAGTAAAGCCGAGCTCCAGCGAGCCGGTTGTGCGATACCGGGCAGGCGGGTGCTGACGAAGCGTGGCGTTCATCCGCTGCGGTGTCGGCCGACAGTAGTCTGCCAACGGTGTCATCGAAGGTTTGGGAGGAACCTCAGCACATGACGGGCAAGAACATCGCGGTCACGCTCGAAGTAGTCGAGGACAACGGGCGGAGGATCGACGCGGCTCCGGAAGGGGTCGCCATCGGCGCGTTGAGCCTGCTTCCGTGGCAGATCCATCCGGTCGAGAAGGCCGCGGACGATTTCGCCGGATCGGCTGTCTACCTGGTTAAGGTCAGCTACGACCTCGAGCTTGAACAGGATTTGGCTCCGATCCGGTGGTACGAATTGGGACTGGAGTTCGGCGAGGACGCATCGGCAACCGTTGTGGACGCGGTGCCGCGCACCTCGCGGGTTTCGCAGCCTGCAGCCGCGTACGATCTCACTCGTTATCTGGAGTTCGCTCCGGCGGGCAAGCCAGGGCAGGTGCACCTGAGCGAAGTGAACGGCGCGGTGTTCCGCCATGGGGTGCCCGGCTCGTCGGTCAGGTGGCGGCACGCGTCCGAGCATCCCGACGGAATCGAACCGGGATCGAGGTCCGGATGGCTGGCGTTGGTGGTTCCTGACGGCTGCGACCGGCTGCCGGTGACCCTCTCTGCCCGATTTGACCTGCCCGCAGATCCGGATTCGCCTTATTGGCCGGTGCAGGAACCGGCTCACTTCGTCTTGACCTTGCGTGACGAGCAACTCGGCAGGCCGCTCGCCCCGGCCGTGGCTGGCGAGCGGAAGGCCGCCGACCCTGGAGAACCGTCCGCATTCATTTGCTATGCGCATGATGACGCCGAGCACAAAGAGAACGTGCGGAAATTCGCCGACGTCTTGCTTGCAGAAGGAATTGACGTTCATATCGACCAATATGCAGACGCTCGGCGAAGGGACTGGGGGCATTGGGCGTATCGGCACCTTCGGCACCGCGATTTCGTGCTCGTCATGGCCTCGCCTATGTGCCAGGCGGTGGGCGACGGCGACGCTGAACCTGAAAAGCATCCTGGCCTGAGGGCCGAGTTCGATGCGCTCCGTACGCTTTACCAGCGCAACCCGGAGTGGCGGCCTTATGTGCTCCCGGTCGTGTTGCCGGAGAGGTCGGAATACGAGATCCCGCTGTTTCTCGGCCCTGCCCCCAACGACTACTACCGCATTGACGACTACACGCCGGAGTGCGTCGCGAACCTGCTGCTTGTCATGCGCAGCACGGAACGGCGGACCTGGAGTCTCCGCTAGTCGTCCTCTCCGGAGAAGCGGTGATCCGGGTGGTCGCGGTCCGCAGCGAGTCCGAGATGCAATGGAGCTGGGGCGAGGGTGCGCCCGTCCCATGCAATCGGCTGCTCGCACAGCCGGGCGGCGAGCGCCGCAAGTTCGGCCGGGTCCCGGCCATCGGCGCGGACGACCGCGAACTCGCGTGCGGTGTAGGCATGCCACGGCGTGCCCAGTTCCTCCTCCCGGTCGGGCGGGAGCGTCCACCGAGTGTATTTCGTGCCGGTGCGGCCGAAAGGCCCGGCGAGGGTTATCGACGTCCCGGCCAGCAGCCATGAGGGAACACTGGTGTCTCTCAGCCGGTAGACTTTTCTGCCCGGGGCAGCAGGCTGCCCTTCGTCCGGGAGAGGCTGCCCTTCGCCTTCCCGGGTGACTGGCCGGCCGAGGTCTCCCATATCCGAATGCGAGCGCACGACGGAAACTTGTGCGCCGCGGGCGCGCAGCGTGTCACCAGGAAGCTCGGCCTCTCCTGCCTGAGCGTTGAGCAGTCCGGGCCATACTGACCGGGTCGCTTGAGCGTCTACGAAGACGACGACCGGAACCGTTGCGAGATCGCCTGTCACAAGCGCTTGAAGCCGGTGTTCGACCTCGTCGCGAGTCGCTGTTGCCTTGTCTCCGTACCTCCCGAGGCCAAGAGAGCCGATAGCGCCGGAGTGGAAATCGGTGACGCCGTCGGCGGCGCGGACCCACTTCCGCTGCTTCTCGCTGTAAGCCAGCACTCGCCAATGCTCAAGGTGGTCCGGGTCGGCGAGGACAGCGGTGAGGATCAGAACCAGCGCGGCGGGACCTGCACCGGTCTGCTGTGTTCTTGCGCTGATTCCTACCAGAAGGTTTCTGCGGTCGAGCCGGACTTTGAGGTCGGGCCGGGCGATTGCGGTCCGCACGCGTTCGTCGAGCACGCCGACGGAGCGCAAAAGGTCCCGCAGCGCGGCTCTGGCGGCATGCTGCTTGGTCGCCGTCGTGCTTGCTCGCGCGCCCTTCGGCAGCACGGCCGGTTCTGTCGCCAGGAACTGGGTCGGGATCCCGCGGTGCGCGAACAGCCTGCGGAGATGCGGTTTTGCGTCCAGCGTGGGCTTTTCGTAATCGCGATGTGCGAGGTACTCGGTCTCCACCCATGCGGCGACAAGGGTTTCCGGGTCGGCGGGCAGGCCTAGTTCGTCAAGCGCTTCGGCACGATTGGGCGTCGAATGGTCGAGCAGCTTCGGGCAGTAGCGGGCCGCGATCTCGAATTGCTCGTGCACCACGGCCGGTGCGTCGCCGCCACTCGGACGGATGCCGGTGAGCTTCTCCAGTTCGTCGAACATCCGGTTCTTGGCTTCGGTTGTCCGGTACAGGCAGGCGATGATCAGCTTCTTGGCCCCGGTCGGCCCGACTGAGGACGCGGTGAGGCCTTCCACTGGGTACTTCTTGATCCGCGGCGGCAGTTTGATCGCTGGATCAGGCTCGTACGCAAGCGGTGTCAGCAAGGGCAACCGGGCGGTGATGTGCTCGTGCAGACGCGCCATGAACCGGGGACCGAGGCCGCTGCCCAGCGCATGGAAGTTGGCAGCCCGCAGCTTCGGCCTGAACTGAGCCGGCCACTCGCCGCCGGGCTGCGGCACTTCGAGCGGTGCCAGCTCGCAGGCCGTGAGGATCGCGGCTATGGCCGGGTCGAAGTGGCGGATCCAGCTCCGCTCGCCGTTCTCGCGCTCCCAGTGCCCGCTGACCGGCAGATAGGGGACCGGCGCGTCCCCCGTGTCGCGTTCGACCCATGCCGCCCGGAAATACCTCAAGTCCGGGTCCAGCCGGGAGAGGTGTGCGTCGAACGCGAGGACGAGGTCTTCCAGCCCGGGCCGGGTGGCAAGCCGGACTGTCACATTGGCCATCGACCATGCGGTGCCGTCCGGGCTCTTGATCAGGTCGTCGCGGTGCCACGCAACAAGCCGTCCGTTGGTGTCCATTCGCAACCGGATCGATCGGCCGGAGCCAAGGTCGAGCGGTGCGTCGGCGAGGAGGCGCGCGGCCTGCCACGCCGCCACGCGGAAGACCCACGGCGGGGCATCCGGCGCGTGCCCCGGCCGCAGCTCGAGGAAATCGCTGAAAGGGCGAGACGATTCCGGCTCGGGGATGAGCCCGGCAAGGGTCGGTGCCGCGCCGTTGCGCACATGGCGTTCCCATGCGCGGACGGCGATTCGCAGCCGGTTGTCGAGCGCGTCATCGGGGGTGAGGAGGAGGGCTTTGGCGCCGGCCTCGACGTCGCGGCCGCGAATCTTGCGTCCGCCGAACAGTCGAACAGGTTTGCCAGTGGCGGCGACCAGACCCGTTGCCAGCGCGCTGTAGGTCGGCCGTTCGCCGGGCAGCGTCTTCCATGCTTCTATGAATTCCGCGGTGAGCGGATAGGCGGTCACCGTGCCGAGGAGCTCGTCGACGTGTTTGCGAGGTATGCGATAAGCCAGGGTGGTCAGCACAGAGCACTCCTCATCAGACGTTCTTTGCCGCGTAGGAGAAAAATGCCTTGAGCGTGTCGCCGTAGAACTCGTTCATCCACTTTCGTTGTTCCGGAGTCCAGGCGCGTTCGAGCCGGGTGACGAGAGAGGCGAACCCCGAACCGCGTTTGTCGTGGAAGGCGCCGTCGACAAGGTGTAGCACGGCCGGGGTACCGCCGCGACGAGCTCTCCCGACCAGCTGGATGGCTCCCACGATCATCTCGGCAGTCACCGCGAGCTTGACGCGTTCTGGTTGAGCTTGGAAGTACGGGAGGCAATGGACGATCTTGTCGAGGAAGAAGCCCGCCGCGCTGCGGCGGTCTTCCATCAGCTTGACCGGGGTTGTCGAAGGCCCCGGATGGTCGGCGAGCGCGGCTGCTTGGATGTGCGCGACCAGCTCGGCAGGCTCGTCGATCACGGGCACGGGCCGCACGATCAGCCAGACTGAGCCGAGGGCCGACCGCGACCCGGCTCCGATGATGTTGACACCGCGTTCGACGCGAGCGAGGGGCGCGATCAAGATGTCCGCGTCGGCCAGACTCGGGAACTTCTCCAAGCGATCGGCGTGCAGCTCCTGCCAGAGCCGGCCGTTGGCCGGTTCGCTGCGGGGCGGGATGGCCAGGCAGACTCTCGGAGGGTGAACCCCGGCCTCCGCCAGTCCTTCGGCGACTTCGCGTGCTGCCGCGTAGGACGTAGTCGCGAGCAGCACCCGGCACCGGTCCGGATCCTCTTCGGCGAGCCGGTCGAACTCGGCACTGAGATAACTGGGCCAGAGCCCAGAGGCGATCTGCTTCACGGCGGCGGACCTCGCGGGCCCCTCTACTCCGGAAATCCGCACCGGTGTCCGGCCGGGACCGGGCACGATCGCCGCGTGGACGCTGACGCGTGCGGCGGAATGGTCCCGCACCCACCATTTCGGCTTCGTGTGGAGATGGTGACGCGGGGCTCGAGGGAAGTACGACGTCGCTGACAGACCCAGGACGATCCGGCGGGTGCCCGCATGCGCGAGTGCGGTGACATCGCCGAGCGTGACGACATAGGTGTGCGGGTCGCCGCCGAACGCGGCGGTCGAGAGTTTGGCGGGCTGCGCGCCCGTGTCGTCGAAGTATTCCGTGAAAGCGAAAACGAGACGGCCCAGAGGGCCGGTCGGAGTCGCTCGCCACCGACCGTAGGTGCCCAGCGCGTCCGCGACGGCTTGCGCCGATTCGATCCCGGCGTCGACGAGCTGCGAGTTGTTCGACATCAGGCGGTGCAAGAACAGGCGGAGGCGTTCAAGCATGGTGCGGCGGACAACCCAGTCGGCGAACTCGCGCTGGTCGGCCGCGGACAAGTGCGGCACCAGCGCGGTGGCGGCGCTCCGCGCGTCGGCGATCGCGGCTCCTGCGGTTCCGCTGCCTATCAGACGATCGAACTGGCGTCGGGCCGCTTTGAAGTTCTCCGGCGCGTCGTCGGTGGGTTCAAGCTCACCCGGGAACAATGTCGCGAACGCGGCCCGGTGCTCATCGGTGAGGTTCACAGTGTCGGTTGCGAAGAGCTTTTCCATGAGCCAGCTGTCGTGCCTACGGGGCACTATCCACGCGCGTCCCGGCCCGTACTTGCGGTTGCCCTTGCGGGGCCGGGCGGGCCCGAGCCGCTGGTAAGTCAGGTGGCTGACATAGTTTTCCGACAGATACCGCAGCCCGAAGAACGCGTCGCGCACGTTCGCATCGACTTCTTCGTGAAGCGCTCCGTGCGCGCCCGCGAAGTCAGTATCGAGCCGCCTCAGCGGCGTGGCGACCTGCCTCGCTTCGTCCAAGACCAAGCCCCGGCCGGAGTGTTCGATGGCTTGTTGCTGGAACTCGTCCACCTCGTCGATCACCACGATCTGGCATCGGCGCAGCAGCAGTTCCTCCACGCTCAGCCGGTCGTTGGCGCCGTACCCGTCGTCCACGGGCGTTTGGAGGACTCCGAGCAACAGGTTGGCGTGCGACGTCACTATGATATCTGCGGTGCAGGCCGCTCGGGAGGCGCTGAAACGCCCACAACCCGCGCGCCACGGGCAGGCGTACGTCTTGGTGGTCGCATTGGGGCGCGGGTCATGAAGGGAAGCACAAGGTTCCCTGCCCGGCACCCATGAATCGACCGCCTCTGAACTCGTCGCTACAGCGGCGAGCGCGCATCCGTAGCCGAATCGGTCCCATACCCAGTCGTGGTCGGGCCCGTCGGAATCCAGATGCGCAGTGACTGTCTCGGCTACGTCAATACGGGAACGTGGCGAAGTCAGGGCGACTACTTCGCCCGTCTTCCCGACGGCAGCGGCAGCGGCCTCGATCTGGTGCGCGGCCTTGACTACGTCGGAATTGGTTGGAAGCACGAACGCGGCCGTGTATCCCGCACTGATGGCCCAGCAGGCGAAGACCTCGATGAGCACCACTGACTTCCCGAAGCCGGTATAGGCAAGCAGTTCGTTGAGCGACCCTTCAGTGAGCTCGATTTCGGAAACTGTGCTGGACTCGGACTCGGAGTGAACTGATCGTTCAAATCGCTCAACGATCTCGGCGCGGTGGCTGCCCTCGACGTGCGTGCTGCGATCCAGGTCTTCGGCCAGCTTTCTCAGTTCTGCGAACGGCACGGTGATCCGGTCGGCGGCAGGTGCGTCGACGACGACCGGCATCGGCCGTCCTCGGTCCTGGTGATGTGCTTGCAGGTCGAAACGGAAACTGGTGTATCTGTCCCGGGAATTCGAGCCGGGCACGCGCACCGTGGATGTGTAGTGGCCAGGCGGTGCTGGGCGGAGGCTGCGAGGCCGCGCTGCGAAGATCTTGTCGAGCTCGCCCAGAGCATGGTCGACGAATGCCGTCAAAGGCATGCCTGGATCGAGAAGGACGATGTCGCCGTCGCCGCGTCGGCAACCGCTGATGTCGCCGCTGGCGAGCATGCGGTCGAGCGATTCTCCTGCCCGGTGCGCGTTGGCGTAGTCATTGGTGCGTCGCTTGAGCAGCCTGGCGATGCGGAGCCGGTCGGCTTCGTCGAGATCGTCCCAGCCGGCCCAGGAGGTGATGTGGCCGTCGAGCAGATACAGGATGTCGGCGCGGGCGGCTGCCGGTGCGCCGTCGCCGGTTTCGTGGGGAAACAGAAGAGCGGCGAGCCCTACCGCGGCCTTGAACACGTGCGGGCCCGCTCGAACCTGTCCCGGATTTCCTCGCTCAGTCACGGGTTTGTCCTCCTGCGGAGGTTGAGGATCCTGGTCCGGAATCTCGTCTCGGTCGTGACTCGCACGCCGTGCGGGACGGCGTTCTCCAGAGCGCTCAACTGGTGTTCGTGGGTGACGGGAAGAACGACTTCCGCGGTGGGACGGGTCGTCGTGAGGTGGTCGACGAGCCGCCCGATCGATTGATATTCCTTGAGATCCGCCTTGTACTCGTGTCTGCCGACTTTGACGTGCAGGTCGTAACTGTCGGCTCCGGGCCACAGCTGTACTTCGACCCCTGGTTTGTCGAGTGCCCGGTACAGACGCAGTTCTGCTGCCCCGGGTACCACCACGAAGCGCCAGATCCCGGCATTGACGCATCGGGCGCCAGCTGCGAGCGCAGCCTTCGGCGTCGCGATGCGGGGTCCGGCGTCGACGCGATCGAGCGCAGGTCTGGCGCTGGCCGGCCTCCGCCTGATTCGGTAAGACGCGGAATGAGGCCGGTACCGGCACCGCACGAGGTCGCCGGTGACAGCCATCGGCCATCGGCACACGGGGCAGGGAAACCACCACGCCTGGCTGTTTTGATCCCGGTGCAGCTGGTCTTCCGGAATTTCTTCGTATCCGTAAGGAGCCAGTCTCGCTCCTTCCTTGCTCAGCTGTTCCCGCAGCGTGTCGAACTGCCCGGCCGGGTGTTCGATGAGAAACTTCCGGGAAGCCACGTAGTCTTCCTGCCGTCCGGTCGCGATCATCGCCGTATAAGCTTCCTGTCGGATCTGGTCGGCCCGCATCCTCGTCCAAGTCGGCAGCCACGCGGCCCGCCCGATCGCTTCTCCGAGCGGTGCCGAGTACTCACAGGCCAGGTCGTAGACGGCTGCGGTGAGCTGGCCGTTCTCCAGCAAAATCATCTCGGCTGCTTCAGTTTCAGGGCAGTCCTTGAGACAGGGAAGCTCGCCGAGGGGTCGGTGCAGCGCCTCGGCGAGCTCAGCCGGAGTCACCGGGCCCTTGCCGGGTCCGTGCGCGGCCATCACCACGCCGGTCATCCTTGCCGCTTCGCGCATCGCACCGGGCTGTTCGTGCCGCTTCGACCATGCATAGGCCGCACGCACCGTGGCAGCGACGACCGCGCGCCAGGGTGGCATGGGGCCGAACTGGTGGTCGTCGGTGGCGCCGTTCATGCGGGGCCCTTGCGCGCTGACGGACACCAACGAACGAAACCGCAGTCCCCGCATGCACTTCCGGGGCGGGCGTGCAGATCGGACCCGTCGAACATCGGCGTCGCGAGTTTTGCCAGCTCGGCGCGGGCAGCTGCGAGAACGACCGGGGAGGTCGCGTCGAGTTCGGTCAGCACCGGACCGCGGCCGGTCAATTCCTCCAGCTCAACGCGCAGCCGCACCCCGGCATCGGAGAGGACCCCGGCTGCGGAGAGACATACGGCCAAGGCCAGTTGCGGGTGCTTTCCGAAGAGGTCGCCCTGGTGCGGCGATCGGGAGGTCTTCGTCTCGCGGAGTGTCCAGCCCATGCCGTCGTGGTAGAGCAGGTCGACTTTCGCCACGATCAGCGCGTCGGCCTCCGGGTCGGAAACCGCCACGATCTGCTCGCTGTGCACGTCGGCGTCAGACGGCAGGCCGGCCATCGGACACACCACAGCGTGATCGCCGATCATCTGGATAGCCAGGCGGGCTTGGAAACCGTCTGTGCCTGCCCATTCCGCTGCCCACTGGCCGGGAGAGTCGGGGACCTCCCCGGACCGGCATTTCCGGCGGGGGACTCGCTCGTGCTGTGTCTCGAACCATTTGTGCACGTCTCGTCCACGCCGGACCTCGTCGCTGTCCTCCGCGGCTTGGTCTCGGGGGAAGCGCAGTCTGTTGAACAGGGTACGCGCAGGACATTTCGCGTGTTCCCTGCCATCGGTCACAGACCATTGCCGAGGGGTGCGTCCCGGCGTTGCCGAGACTCCCAGAATCCCGGGCACAACCGGTACGGCGGAGCAGGCGCCGAGAAGCGAGCACTTGGTGCAATCGGAGCCGGGGCGGTAGACCTCGCCCGCAGCGAGCGCGGCTACCTCGTTGGCTGCCCCTGTTCTGTAGAGATGCAGCGCTTCTTCCCTGGAACCGTCGAAGAGGATATGAAAACCTCCGTCTTCACAGCTGATCTCCACGATCCTGATCCGGATTGGAGCGGTGAAACGCGATAGGGCGTATGGCCTCTGGGCGTCCCACCGGTTGCTGAGGACCTCGCTTGCGCCCGCGAGGACGCCGGCAGCGAAGGCGATCTCCGGGTCGGGGGCTTCGCCTTCGGCCTCCGACCGCTCGCGGGCCTCCGATCGCTTGCAGACCTTCGGGCGGAGGATGCGCAGTTCCCGGATCCCGGCGCCTTCGTATCGCCGTCCGGTCACAGTCTCCTCGTAGACCGAACCGTCAGCTGATCGGCGCTGCCGCGCCCACTCACGGGACACGGGAACCAGCACGTCGGCTTCCGCGCTCGATATGGCTGCTAACGACGCCATTGCCGAGAGCGCTTGATCCACTGCGTGCGCAGCCCAGCGAGCGAGTTCCGGTGAGGGCTCGGCTCGTCGCTTCCACCTCTGCATCGCGTCGGCGAGCGGAAGCCGGTCGAATTCGACGAGATCGAGGACAGCCTTCACCGACGACATCGCCGACGGGCTGGCCGCGGCACGCGCTGCCCCTTTGGAGATGCGCACCGGACATCTGTGCTCGATCGCATGGACTTCCCAGGAATGAATTCGAACCAATGTTCGAGTATTGCCGGGTGTCTGCTTTTCAGTCGAACTCGTCATTGCTCGTCCTCCCCTGGGCCGGATCCGGAGGGTGCCTCGTCGATTCCGGAGCCAGTCCGCACGCTATCGTGAGTCGCCCGCAGATCGCCAGCATTGCTTTCGAGCCGGAAGCCGGGGAGGAAACCGGATGGTCGAGGATCCCTCTTTCCACGGCTTGTTCATCGGTCTCGACCGCTACTGCGACCCTGCATTCGGCGAGCTGCGCTTCGCTCGCCGGGATGCGGAGGTGCTGCATGCGCTGTTCCGCGACACCTTCGGTGACGACAGTGCAACGTTAGTTACCGACGCCGAGGCGACGAAGGCCAGAATGTGGACAGAAATGGGACGGTTGGCGCGCGAGTCGTCGGACTCGGATGTCGTGCTCATTTCCTTCTCCGGGCACGGCACTCCGACGCGCGAGCTCGCCACTCACGATGCGGACGGGGAACGCCTTGCCGAGACCGCGGTGTCGCTCGCGGAGTTCGCCCGGCTGGTCGACCGCATCCCGGCCCGCTTGCTGATCGTGGTGCTCGACTGCTGCTTCTCCGGCGGCGCGTGGAGCGAGCGCCTCACCGAGACGACGGCAGTCGGACACCAGCCCAAGTCGCTCCGGCTGCCTCCGGACGAGTGGGTCGCGCGGACTTCGGGGACGCCGGAGCGGGTGAATCTCGTACGCGGGCGCGGAAAGGTCATCCTGGCTGCGTCCAACGCGGATGAGCGGGCGTATGAGAAAGCGGAATTCGGGCACGGCGTGCTGACGTATCACTTCATCGAAGCTTTGCTGGGGCGACGCGGGACCGCCGACGGCGAAGGAGTGTCGGTTCTCAAACTGGTCGACCGCGTGCTGCAGGGCGTGGTGTCGCATCGGAACGGTGTCCTCGGCGTCCGGCAGAACGCCGGGTTCGAAGGGTCGATCGGCGACGCGCACCTGCCGGTCTTCACCCCAGGCGCGCGGTACGAGGCACTCGGGGGTGTAGCGCCGCGGCGTGCAGCACCGGCTCTGTCGTCGCTCGAGCAGCACGGGATTTCTGCCCCATTCATCGAACTGTGGCGGGAACGGATCGGCGTGCTGAACGAAGTACAGCTGGCCGCCGTGAACGCCGCCGGGGTCCTTCGCGGTGAATCGGCATTGGTGAGCGCGCCAACCGGAAGCGGCAAGACGCTTGTCGGCGAGATGGCCGCGGTAGCTGCCAAGCACGCCGGGAAGCGGACAGTTTTCCTTCTGCCGACCCGGGCGTTGGTCAACGAGCAGTATGACCGTTTCCGGGCGCAGTACGGATCGCGGGGGATCGCAGTGATCCGGGCTACCGGAGACCTGCGCGACCATCTCCCGCAGTTCGTTCGAGGCAAGTATGACTTCGCCGTGCTGACATACGAGAAGTTCACCGGCCTGGTCGCGGCCGATCCGGGGCTTCTGTCCCGTGTCGGGCTTGTGGTCGTCGACGAGATTCACGCGCTTTTCGATCCGAATAGAGGGCCCGGGCTGGAAGCCTTCTTCACGCGGCTGCTGGGCGGCCGAAGCGGTAGCGCGATGCCGCAGCTGATTGGATTGTCCGCCGTGCTCGGCGACCCGGAGGGCCTGGCCGACTGGCTGGGCGTGACGCCGGTGGTGAGCACCTACCGCGCGACACCGCTCGTAGAGGGAGTGCTCGGGCTGGATGGCCGGCTGCGAGGGCGTCGGGTCGCTGCCGGCGTGGTGTCGGAGGTGGAAGAACCGGGATGGCTGGACATGCCGGCATCCGAATCCCGGGAGGAGTTGCTCATCAACGTCGTATCCGCTCTGGTGGCCGCGAGGCGTCAAGTCATTGTCTTCCGCGGCACTCGGGACAGCGTGCGATCGACAGCGGCGCGGTTGGCGCAGGCTGCGCCCTCGCTTCCCGCGGATGAAGAAATCGCCGTACTGCCGCGCGGTGATGCCGGGATTCTGCACGACCAGCTTGTGCGGTGTTTGGCCACCGGTGTGGCATTTCACTTCGCGGATCTGTCCGACGAGCAGCGCCGGGTCATCGAAACGTCGTTCCGTCGGCGGGACAGCGCCATCCGAGTGGTCGTCGCTACCACTACACTGGCGCAAGGCCTGAACCTGCCCGCCGACGTTGTCCTGATCAACGAGCTGAAGCATCCGACGGATGCCCCCTATTCCGTGGCTGAGTACAAGAACATGGCAGGCCGAGCGGGGCGGACCGGTCACGGCGCAGGCGAAGGGCGAGCGGTCATCCTGACCGAGGGCGGTGCGGACTCCGAGGAGAAACTTCGGAGGTACGTGCGTGCTTCCCCCGAGCCAGGCAGATCCGTCCTCCTCGACTCCCGGATCGACCTCGCGACGCTCGTGGTCGCCGCGATCGCAGCAGGGGCGGCAGACCACGGCCGGGCCGACGAGCACACGGTTGAGGACTTTCTTCGCCGTACTCTTGCCTACCGGCAGGGGCGGATGACGGGTCGCGCGGAGGTGTTCGCACAGGCTCGGGTGCATCAGGTGATTGCCCATCTCGTCGATTGCGGTTTCGTCGAGCGGAGTGCGGACGCGCTCGTGCTCAGGCGCCTCGGCGAGATCGTCGTCCGGAGCGGGATCTCTACGGCGTCGGTGACCGCTGTCGCCGACGCGCTTCGGTTGGTGCCCGCCGACGAGGTCAAGGCGCCAGCGTTGTTGTGCGCGGCGCAGCTCACCGAAGAGCTTCAGGACGTGCGGTTCGCGGTCTCGTCTCGCGGCAGGCCGGCAGCGGTTGACGATATGCGTGATTGGCTGGAAGGGGCCGGTGCGCCGCCAGCGATAGTTCAGCGACTTTTCTGCCTTCCGGCCGAGCGGGCTCAAGCGGCCGCCAGGCGCGCGATCGCGTCCGTCTTGTGGATTCGGGGCAGTGGTTTGCCTGACATCGAACGAGCACTCCAGGCGACGTTGCCGTGGCAGAGGCGAAATGATCCAGGCCCGGTTGTCCAGGCGATGCGCCGGGCGACCGGGGTGATGGGCGCGGTCATTGACATCGCGGAGTGTGTCGTGCCCGGTGCGAGGCTTGGCGACCTTCCCGAGGTCCTGCCAGCCCAAATCGAGATCGGCGTGATCGCCGGCCAGGTGCCGATCGCGAGGTGGGCCGAGTCCGAGCTGCCGCGGGATGTGTTCCTTATGATGCGCAAAGCTGGGTTGACCTCGGTCGCAGCTGTTTTGGCAGCCGACGAGCACGAGGGTGTCAAGTGCCTGGGCGGGGACTCCGCGCTGTGGCGCATCGTGCGCGCAGCGGCTGTCGCGGCCGAGGCGGAAGCGGCTGCGCCGGGGCTCTTCGACGTCGTGTCGCCGACCGAGGAAGCTAACTGAGGCGCAACCGCGCTGGCTGGGCTCGAAGCCGTTCGGGTGTTGACGATGCGGGCTTTCCAGGCCCTGTGGCAATGGATTCGAAAGAAAATCCTGGGGAACCCAAGGTGTCACGCTCGCCCGTGACGTTGCGGAAACACCTGCCGCGGTGATTTCGTTCCGTTGTGACGGGAAATTCCTCTGTGGAGGGCCTTCCGCTGCTGAAGAGATAGCCGGGCGTGGTGGCCCGCGTGTCCGGAGACGTCGGCCAGCGTTAAAATAGAAAGATCGGTTCAAGCGAACCGCACGTGACGATTGTGTCAGGCGAACGTTGGTGGATTAGTTGCCTTCGCCGGTGCGCTTCTGCTCTCCGACGGGAGCCGAGGGACTTTGGACGGTACGCGCCTGCCCGACTGGGCGGAGCCAACATGCCCAAGGCCGCGCAGGCTCGATTCTGCTTGACCGCAGCAGTGTCGTAGGACGCCTGTTGTGTTCTGGATCAGATCAACTGTCCGGCGAACGCGGTTCGTTTGGCACCTCTGCCTGGCGCTTGGGTGATTGTTCGGCGGCACAACGGGTAACCGGAGGTTTCCCGACACCCGAGGAGGCAGCATGGCCGCACCCACCAGGACCGACCTGGTCACCGTGATCACCGACGACCATCGCGACGTGGAGCGGGTGTTCGCCGAACTCGAGAGCGAACCCGAGGCGGGCAACCGGAAAGACGTGGTCGACCACGTGATCGCCGAGCTGGTCCGGCATTCGGTCGCCGAGGAGCAGCTCATGTACCCGGCGGCGCGCAAGTACCTCGACGACGGCGACGAGATCGCCGACCACGAGATCGAGGAGCACGCCGAGGCCGAGAAGGTGATGAAGCAGCTCGAGCGCAAGAAGCCCGGCGAACCGGAGTTCGAGGAGCTGCTCGGCAAGCTGATCGCCGACGTGCGGCACCACATCAAGGACGAGGAGAACGGCCTGCTGCCGCGGCTGCGCGACGCGTGTACCGCCGAGGAGCTGGACAAGCTGGGCGAACGGGTGCTCGCGGCGAAGAAGGCCGCGCCGACCCGGCCGCATCCGCACGCGCCGAGCACCCCGCCGGCGAACCTGGTCCTCGCTCCGGGCGCGGCGATCGTCGACAAGATCCGCGACGCGCTGGCCGGGCGGAAGAGCTGACTGGACGGAAGAGCTGAACGATGACTGACGACGTGTTCGTGCTCGGGCTCGACGAGGAGAACGAGCGCATCCTGAAGAGACTCCCGTCGGCGGCCGGGCTGCGGTTCCGCCCGCTGCTCAGCCCCGACGAGCTGCAGCACGGCGAGATCGACTTCCCGGACCTGATGAAGAAGGCCCGCCAGCAGCTGGACGACTTCGACGGCGAGCCCGCCGCGATCGTGAGCTACTGGGACTTCCCGGCCGCCACGATGGCCCCGCTGCTGTGCGAGGAGCACGGCCTGCCGCACGTGCCGCTGCCGGCGGTGCTCAAGTGCGAGCACAAGTACTGGAGCAGGCTCGAACAGCGGAAGGTGATCGACGAGCTGCCCGGGTTCGGCATCGTCGACCTGGACGGGGACCCGCAGCCGCCGCCGGGGGTGGACTTCCCGATGTGGCTGAAGCCGGTCAAGGGATTCTCGTCGGAACTGGCGTTTCACGTGCGGGACGAACAGGGCTTCCGAGAAGCCGTGAAGGAACTGCGGGAGGGCGTCGGACGGGTCGGGGACGCGTTCGAGGACGTGCTGCGCCAGGTCGAGCTGCCGCGCGAGATCGCCGAGGTCGGCGGTGCCGCGTGCCTGGCCGAAACCGAGCTGCGCGGGGTGCAGGCGGCGGTCGAGGGGTACGTCTGGAAGGGCGAACCGCACCTGTACGCCGCGCTGGATTCGGTCGATTTCCCCGGCCGGTCCTCGTTTTTGCGGCACCAGTACCCGTCGCAGCTGCCGGACGAGACGGTCGGGCGGATGTTCGACGTCGCCGAGCGCGTGATGCGCCAGGTCGGCTTCGAGAACGGCACGTTCAGCATCGAGTTCTTCTGCGACCCGCGGTCCGGGCAGGTGTGCCTGCTGGAGATCAACCCGAGGCACTCGCAGTCGCACGCGGAGCTGTTCGAGCTGGTCGACGGCGTGGCCAACCACGAGATCATGGTCCGGCTCGGGCTCGGCCGGGAACCGGACTTCCCGCGCGGCCGCGGGAAGTACCGCATCGCCGGCCGCTGCTACCTGCGCCGCTTCGACGGCGACGCGGTGGTGACGCGGATTCCGACCGAGGCCGAGATCGCCGAGCTGTGCCGGGAACTCGGCGGCACGACGATCTCGATCACGCCGGAGGAAGGCCAGCGGCTGTCGGACCTTCCGGAGCAGGACAGCTACTCGTTCGAGCTGGCGGAGCTGGTCATCGGGGCGGACAGCCAGGACGAACTCGAGGCCAAGTACGAGAAGTGCCAGGAACGGCTGCGGTTTGAGTTCGAGGACTGACTAGGAGGGACAGACAGTGGAGGGCGACGTCGAGACGCGGTACGAGAACCAGCTGTGGAAGAACCGCGTGGAGGGGCACCAGCGCGCGGCGAACACGGCGAAGTCCCGTGAGGAAGCGGTGAAAACGGGACGGCATATGGCGAAGGCTCGACGGTCTGTCCACATTGTCCGCACGGAGGACGGAAAGGTGGCGAGCCGCGACGACTACCGGACGAGTCGTCGCGGCGTGCCGCTGCCGTTGGAATGACGCCGGGTGTTCGGCGGCGGGCTGGAGAACCCCGGCCACGAACAGCGGGCCGGACGTGGCGGTGCGCAAAGGCAGCGAGACCGAGGCGATCGGGTTGCCGGAGCGGGAAAACACCGTCGTGCTCGACGAGCGCCGCCCGCGCTACCGGCGGAGGATGCGTTCGATGTGGTTGCGCGCCTGGCGTCCCTCGGGGATCTGCTGCATCAGCCAGTTGTGGAACATCCCGGGATACTCCGCGTAGTCGACGTCGATCCCGGCGTCGCGGGCGCGGTCGGCGAAGCGGCGGGCGTCCGGGAGAAGGACGTCGCGGGTGCCGATGAACAGGCTGAACGGGCCCAGCCCGGTCAGGTCCGCGTACAGCGGGCTGATCCGCGGGTCGTGCGGATCGGTGCCCTCGGCGTACATCTTGCCCGCCTCGCGCAGGCCGGTGATGCCGAGCATCGGGTCGTGTTCGTCCAGTACGACCGAAATCGGGTCTTCGAGCGTCACGTCGAGCCACGGCGAGATCAGGATCGTCTGTTTCGGCTGCGGACGGCCCTCGTCGCGGAGCCGCTGCGCGACCGACAACGCGAGGGCGGCGCCGGCGGAATCCCCGGACAGGACGGTGTTTTCCGCTGGTTCTGAACCAAGCGTTTGCTCGAACGCGGCGTGCACCATGGGAATCGTCTCGACGTTGCTGTGCCGCGGGACGAGCGGGTAGATCGGCAGCGTGACCGTGCAGCCGAGCCGGCGCACCAGGTCGGCGGCGAATTCCCAGTGGTGCGATTCGATTTCCTCGACGTACCCGCCGCCGTGCAGGTGGAAGACGTGCAGCCCGGCGTTCGCCCGCGGCCGCACGGTCCAGCACGGGAAGCCGTGCACCTCGCGGTGTTCCAGGTCGAACTGCTTGCGCAGCTTCCGCGGCGGCCGGGCTTGCGCCGGCCGCTGGTGGCGGTGCAGGCGCTGGTGGAGCACGCGGGCGTCGTCGTAGAAGGCCTTCTGCCGCGTCGCGCGCAGGTACGCTTGATACAGCTGGGCTTTCATGCTGATCATGTGCGACGGGTACCCGTTCCGGTCGCGCGGGCAACACCCGTTTCGGACTCGCCGGTCCGGGTACCCGGCAGGCATGATCACGCGCGCTCTTCCCTCGCTGCCGTACGAGATCATCGAGGACGAGGACGTCCGGATCCCGGTTTCGGACGGCACCCGGCTGGCGGCGCGGATCTGGCGGCCCGCCGGATCGGAATCGCTGCCCGTGCCGGGGATCGTCGAGTACATCCCGTACCGCAAGCGAGACCTGACCTCCGTCCGCGACTCGATCCACCATCCTTATCTCGCCGGGCACGGCTACGCCTGCGTGCGCGTCGACCTGCGCGGCTCCGGCGAGTCGGAGGGCGTGCTCGCGGACGAATACCTGGAACAGGAACAACAAGACGCCGAGGACGTGCTGGCCTGGCTCGCCGACCGGCCGTGGTGCGACGGGCGCACCGGCATGATGGGCATTTCCTGGGGCGCGTTCGCCGCGCTGCAGGTGGCCGCGCGCAAGCCGCCGAGCCTCGGCGCGATCGTCATCTCGTCGTTCACCGACGACCGGTTCGCCGACGACATGCACTACATGGGCGGCTGCCTGCTGTCGGACAACATCGCCGAGTCCGGGACGATGTTCGGCGAGGCGACGATGCCGCCCGATCCGGCGCTGGTGGGGGACCGCTGGCGGGACATGTGGCGGGAACGGCTGGAAAACTGCAGTCTGTGGGCCGAACAGTGGCTGCGGCACCAGCGCCGGGACAGCTACTGGCGGCACGCCTCGGTGTCCGAGGACTACTCCGGGGTGCAGTGCCCGGTGCTCGCCTCCAGCGGCTGGGCCGACGGGTACTCCAACGCGGTCACCCGGCTGCTGGCGAATCTCGACGTGCCGTGCCGGGGGCTGATCGGGCCGTGGTCGCACAAGTACCCGCACCTCGGCGAGCCCGGTCCCGCGATCGGCTACCTGCAGGAGGTCGTGCGCTGGTGGGACCACTGGCTCAAGGGCGCCGACAACGGCGCGATGGACGGCCCGGTCCTGCGCACGTGGATGCAGGAAAGCGTGCCGCCGTCGACGTCCTACGAGGACCGTCCCGGCCGCTGGGTCGGGGAGGCGGAATGGCCTTCGCCGCACGTCCGGCCGACCGAGTACCCCTTGGCGCGGCACCGGCTCGCCCGGCCCGGCGAATCGGTCGAAGAGGAGTCGCTGAGCGTCTCGTCGCCGTTGTCGGTCGGGCAGTTCGCCGGGAAATGGGCGTCGTACAGCGCGCCGCCGGACCTGCCGTACGACCAGCGCGAGGAGGACGGCGGGTCGCTCGTGTTCGAGACGGACGTGCTCACCGAGCGTTGCGAAATCCTCGGCGCGCCGGTGGTGCGGCTGCGGGTTTCGGCGGACCAGCCGGTGGCGATGGTGGCCGCGCGGCTTTCGGACGTCGCGCCGGACGGCCGGGCGACCCGGGTCACTTACGGCCTGCTGAACCTCACCCACCGGGACGGCCACGAGGAGCCGAAACCGCTTGCGCCGGGCGAAGAGTGCACTGTGGACTTCGAGCTGAACGGCGTGGCGCAAGCTTTTCCGGCCGGGCACCGGATCCGGCTCGCACTGTCCACTTCGTACTGGCCGCTCGCGTGGCCGCCGCCGAAGCCGGTCACTCTCGCCGTGCGGACCGGCGCCAGCGCGCTGACCCTGCCGGTGCGGCCGATCGGCGAACCGGACGAGGTCGAGCCGGACGAGTTCGGCGAGCCGGAAGGGACGCCGCCGCTGCCGACCACGCAGGTGAGCCGGCCGGAGCAGAAGTGGACGGTGTCGCGGGACCTGGTGGAGTACCACTCGGCACTGGACATCGTGAAGAACTCCGGCACGATCCGCTACGACGACATCGACCTGGAAATCACCCGCGACGTGCACGAGCGCTACACGTGGGTGGCGGACGATTTCTGTTCCCCCGCCGCGGAAACCGCGTGGACGGTGACGTTCGAGCGGGACGACTGGCTGGTGCGGACGGAGACGTACACGCGGGTCACCTGCACGCCGGAGGAGTTCGTGATCGACGCTCGGCTCGACGGCTACGAGGGGGACCGGCGGCTGGTGTCGCGGAATTGGCATCGCCGGGTGCCGCGCGACCTCCTGTGACGGGCTATTCGACGAGCTGTTCGGACACCGCCCGGTCGCCGAGCGCGATGGTTTCCTTCACCGTCCCGTCGGAGACCTTGCGCAGCGCCGCGGCGGCTGTCTTGAACAGCGGCTGCTTCGACGCCGGATCCCAGTCCGTGATGGTCAGCTCGTTGGCCGCCCGGACCCCGTCCGCGCCGGTCGGGTCGGCGGTGTCCCAATAGCCGTAATGGAACGGCAGGAACAGCACCCCGTCGCGGATGCCGCAGGGACGCGCCTTGGCGAGGACGCGTCCGCGCGGGGTGCGGATCTCGAGCAGGTCGCCCTCGGTGATCCCGGCGCGTTCGGCGTCCCGGCCGGACAGTTCGGCCCAGACCTCCGGCGCGGCGGTTTCCAGCTGGGGCGCGCGGCCGGTCTTGGTCCGGGTGTGGAAGTGGTACAGGGTTCGCCCGGTGATCAACGCGAACGGGTAGCCGGCGCTGGGCGGTTCCTTCGGCGCGAGGTATTCGGCGGGTTTGAGCATGGCTTTGCCGTGCGGGTTGTAGTCCCGGTATTCCTCCGGCTCGACCGGTTCGCCGGTCTGCAGATCCTTGCCGTATTCCTCGCAGTAGTCCGGGTCTGCGAAGAACTTTCCGTCGGCGTAAAGCCGTTCGGTGCCGTCCGGATGGGCTTCGTCGACCGGCCATTGTACTCCGCTGACCACGCGGAGCTTCTCATAGGACAGTCCACTGTAGTCACAGGGGCGTCCGGCGGAAGCCTTTTGCCAAGCCGCGAAGGCGGATTCGGCGTCGTGCCACGGCGGGAAGGCAGCGCCGTCGCGGTCGCGTAACTCCATTCGGCGCGCGTAGTCGAGAAAGATGTCGAGATCCGGCCGCGCTTGCCCGGGCGGGTCGACTGCTTTCTCGGACAGGTGCACGGTGCGGTCGGCATTCGTGAAGGTGCCGGTTTTCTCGCCCCACATCGCCGCGGGCAGCACCACGTCGGCGAATTCCGTGGTTTCCGTGCGGAACGCGTCCTGCACGACGAGGAAAAGGCTGTCTTGGCCGAGAATCCTGCGCACCCGGGCGAGTTCCGGCAGAGACACCGCCGGGTTGGTCGCGGAAATCCACCAGAACCGCAGGTCGCCGCTTTCGGCGAGGTCGAGCATCTTCATCAGGTGGGTCGGCGGGCCGTCGTGCGGGATCTGCTCCATCGGCACGTTCCACAGCTCGGCCAGTTCGGCCACGTGCGCGTCGTTGTTCCAGTTCCGGAACCCGGTGAGATCGCCGTCGGCGCCGCATTCGCGGGTGTTCTCGGCGGTCGGCTGGCCGTTCATCTGCAGCACGCCGCAGCCCGGTTTGCCCAGCATCCCGCGCAGCAGCACGAGATTGTTGACCTGCACCGCGGCGGCCGTCGCCTGGTGCGATTGGTAAAACCCTTGCAGCACCGTGCACAGCAGCCGGTCGGTGGTGCCGACCAGCCTTCCGGCGGCCCGGATCTCGTCCGCCGAGACCCCGCAGAGCGCCGCGGCGCGCTCCGGCGGGTAGTCCCGGACGACCTTGACGAGATCGTCGTATCCCACGGTGTGCTGGTCGATCCAGGCGTCGTCGCACCAGCCGTGATGGATGACCTCGTGCAGGATCCCGTTCATCAGCGCGACATTCGTGCCGGGCAGCGGGGCCAGATGCAGCTCCGCGGCTTCCGCGACCGGGGTTTTGCGAGGATCGACGCAGAGCAGCCGTGGCGGTTGCGGTCCGGCGAGCCGGTCGAGGATGCGGGACCACAGCACGGGTTGCGTCGCGGCGACGTTGTGCCCGAACAGCGCGATGACGTCGGCGTGGTCGACGTCGGTGTACGACGACGGCTGGCCGTCGCAGCCGAAGCTTTCCTTCAGCGCTTCGCCCGCGGTCGCGGTGCACAATCGCGTGTTGCCGTCGAGGTGGTTCGTCCCCAGCGCGCCGCGGGCGATCGCCGCCAGCGTGTAGTACTCCTCCGCGAAAAGCTGTCCGCTGGTGTAGAAGCCGAGCGAGCTGGGGCCTTCGGCGTCGAGCAACTCGCGGCTGCGTTGGACGATCCGGTCCATCGCTTCGTCCCAAGTGGACTCGCGGAGCACCCCGTGGTCGCGGACGAGCGGGGTGCGCAGCCGGTCCGGCGCGTTGTTCGCCTGCCAGCCGAAGAGGTCCTTCGGGTCGAGCCGCCCGCGGTTGACGCGGTCGTCGGCCCGGCCGCGGACGCCGGCGATGCGGCCGTCCTTCACCGCGATGTCGAGTCCGTCGCCGTTCGAATGCAGGACCGCGGCGGTGCGGACCCAGCGGTCGACCTCGCCGACCTCCAGACCGTCGGCGAGGTGGCAGTCCACGCGGACCGGCCAGTCCTCGCCCGGGCCGTACGGCGTGCGCGTGCCCCATGGTTCGGCGATCCCGTCCCGCACCCTGCCTCCCTTTTCCCGGCCGACCCGCCGGGGTACCCGCGCAGGCGGCGGCCAAACTCCGGGTTTCGGCCCCGCCCCCTCGGGTACGCCGCCGGGAAGAGGCGCGAAGGAGGCCTGGCAGATGACTGAGCAGCGGATGCTCGTGGTCCTGGACGAAGGTGCGACGGGCGAGGCCCCGCCGGGCTGGCGGCAGGCGGCTCCGGAGCACCGGGTCGTGCACTGCCCGCCCGACCGGGCCCCCGCGCTGCTCGAACAGGCCTCCGGCGCGAAGCCGCTGGCCGACGTGGTGGCGGGCGGCCAGTGGGTGCCGGTCGCGCTGCGGCTGGCCGAACGGTACCCGGAAGCGGTGCGGTCGGTGCTGCTCGTCGGGCCGGATCCGGAGGGCAACGGCCGCGCGTCCGGAGACTGGTTCGCCGCGCACGGCACCCGCGTCGCGTCGGCCCGTGAGGCGGGCGTGGAGGTCGAGGTGCTTCCGCACGGTCCGGCGGGTGCTCCGTTGAGCGAACCGCGGGTCGCCGCGGCGGTGGTCGCGACGCTCGACCGGCTCCCGGCGGTGCGCCGCCCGGATTGGTGACTCGAGAAGGAGCGAACACAACCGTTTTGGAGGCGGCATGAGCGACGAGCGGCATGCGGAGCGGAAGACGGCGAATCCGCGCCGGGCCCAGGTGGACGACGACGAGGGGCGGCCGCCCCGGCGGCCGGAGCCGGAGAGCCCGCTGGAGGACGAGGAGGGCCGGTCGAAGCGGGGGCATCCCCAGTCGGGCGACAATTTCCGCGGCGAAAGCTGACCGGGGTACCCGGCACAGGGCCTGGTTTAACGTCTGATCGGCGGGGTTAAGCCAGGGCGCATGAGGATCTTGCTCTGGCACGTGCACGGATCGTGGACCGACGCGTTCGTCCGCGGCCGGCACGAGTATTTCGTCCCGGCGAGCCCCGAGGGCGCCCCGTGGGGGCTGGGGCTGGCGGGACGGGACTGGCCCGCGGCGACCGAGGTTCCCGTCGACCGGCTCGCGGACGCGCGGCCGGACGTGGTCGTGCTCCAGCGGCCGGAGGAAGCCGCGTTCGTGCGGCCGCAGCTGGGCTCGCGGGTGCCGATGGTGTACGTCGAGCACAACGCGCCCCGGCACGGCGCAGCGGTGTCCCGGCATCCGATGGCCGGGCAGGACGAGGTGCCGATCGTGCACGTCACCTCGTACAACGCGCTCATGTGGGACAACGGGATCGCCCCGGTGGCGGTCATCCCGCACGGCATCCCGGACCCGGGCGAGCGCTACACCGGCGAGCTGCCCGCGGGCGCGGCGATGATCAATGAACCGCGCCGGCGCGCCCGGGTGACCGGCGCCGATCTGCTGCCCGCGTTCCGCGAGATCGCGCCGGTGAACGTGTTCGGCATGGGCACCGAGGAGCTGCCCGGCGGACAGGGCGACGTACGCCCGCCGCGGCTGCACGACGAGCTGGCCCGGCACCGCGTGTATTTGCACACCGCGCGCTGGACGTCGCTCGGCCTGTCGCTGCTGGAGGCGATGCACCTGGGGATGCCGATCGTCGCGGTCGCCTCTACCGAAGCGCCTTCGGCGGTGCCCCCGGACGCCGGGGTGTGCTCCGCCGACATCGAAGTGCTCGCGCGGCGGTTCCGCGAGCTGGTGCACGAACCGGATTTTGCCGTTCTGGCCGGGAAAGCGGCCCGGGAACACGCCTTGGCGCACTTCGGTCTCGACGCGTTCCTGTCGCGCTGGGACCGCCTGCTGGCCGAAACCGCCCCCGCTGCGGAAGGAGTCTGATGAGGATCGCGATGGTGTCCGAACACGCCAGCCCGCTCGCCGCACTGGGGGAGGAGGACGCGGGCGGGCAGAACGTGCACGTGGCGGACCTTTCCGCGGCGCTGGCGCGCGGCGGGCACGAAGTGACTGTCTACACGCGGCGCGACGACCCGAACCCGCCCGAGACGGTGGAGACCCCGGCGGGTTACCGGGTGGTGCACGTTCCGGCCGGTCCGGCGCGCCGGCTGCCGAAGGACGAGCTTTTGCCGCACATGGGGGAATTCGGCAGCTGGCTGCGCGACCGGTGGACGGAGGAGCCGCCGGACGTGGCGCACGCGCATTTCTGGATGTCCGGCGTGGCAACGGTTCTCGCCGCGCGCGAAGCCGGGGTGCCGACGGTGCAGACGTTTCACGCGCTGGGAGTGGTGAAGCGGCGGCATCAGGGCGACGCCGACACGAGCCCGCCGGACCGGATGCGGCTGGAGCGGATGGTCGGCAAGCAGGTCGACCGGATCGTCGCGACCTGTTCGGACGAGGTGTTCGAACTCGCTCGCCAGGGGGTGCCGCGGCAGCGGATCTCGGTGGTGCCGTGCGGGGTCGACCTGGACCGGTTCGGCGTCGGCGGCCCGGTCGCGGAGCGGACCGCGCCCAAGCGGCTGGTTTCGGTCGGGAGGCTGGTCCCGCGCAAGGGGTTCGACCTGGCGATCGCCGCGCTGCCGAGGGTCCCGGAAACCGAGCTGGTGATCGCGGGCGGACCGGCCTCCGGCGCGCTGTCCCGGGACCCGGAGGCCCAGCGGCTGCGCCGCCTCGCGGAGCGGTTGGGGGTGGCCGACCGGGTGCACCTGGCAGGTCAGGTGAGCCGGGCGGAGATGCCGGCGTTGCTGCGTTCGGCGGACGCGGTGTTGTGCACGCCCTGGTACGAGCCGTTCGGAATCGTTCCGTTGGAAGCGATGGCCTGCGGAGTGCCGGTAGTGGCCGCGGCGGTCGGCGGCTTGACCGACACGGTGGTGGACGGGATCACCGGACGCCTGGTGCCGCCGCGCGATCCGTCCCGGCTGGCGACCCGGTTGCGGGCGCTGCTGGACGAACCCGCGGAGCTGGAGGCCCTGGGGACGGCGGGACAGGAGCGGGTCCGGGCGCGGTACTCGTGGGACCGGATCGCGGCGGAGACGGTGCGGGCGTACGAGAAGGCGGCGCCGGTCGCGGCTTCCGACTGGGCTGCGGTGCGCTGACTGTCCGTGAGGGGAAGCCTGAGGGAGTCTGATTCCCTCAGGGTTCCCCTCACGGACGGCTATCCGGACTTCCGCTGTGGTCCTTCCAGCAGCTCCCGCAGGCATTCCGCCGCCGCGGCGGTGCCATATCATTTCCGCTATCCGGTGTAGCGGCGCGCGACGGACTTCCGCTGCGGCTCCTCCAGCAACCGCAATCCGTACTCGACTTCCGCCGGGACCACGGATCGCTCCCGGAGCACCCACGGCAGCCCCCGCAGGCACTCCGCCACCGCGGCGAGCGTGGTCCGGTCCCGGGGCGCGGAGGCCAGCACCGCCGCGCCCCGGCGGAGGACCGAACGCCACGGGCGGCGCAACATCAGCGTCCACAAGGTATTCCGGATCCCCAGTCCCCGCCGCCGGCGCGGGTCGCGGAGTTTCGACGGGGCGTGGTGGATCACGACGTCCTCTCGCCAGCACATCCGCCAGCCCCGCGCGGCCAGGTCGAGGGCGAGCAGTTCCTCCTCGCCGCCCAGCCACAGGCGCGGCGAGAAGCCGCCGGCGTCGCGGAACGCGCGCACGCGGAACATCGTCAGCCCGGCCATCACGCCGAGCAGCGCCGGGCCGGGCATCCAGTCCGGGCCGGGGACCGGCGAGAACCGCATTTCCGGCGTGATCGGGTCCTCGCGCAGATCCGGTTCGACCAGGCAGCGGCCGGTCACCGAGCCGAGGCCGGGGTGGGCGTCCAGCACGTCGGCGGCGCGGGTGAGGGAGCCCGGCTGCCAGGTGGTGTCGTCGTCGCAGAACGCCACGTACGGCGTGGTCACCTCGCGCACCGCGAGGTTTCGCCCGACCGCGCCGAGGTTCCGGTCGAGCTTGATCAGCCGCAGGTCCGGGAAGTCGTGCGCGACCAGGTCGGCGGTGCCGTCCTCCGAAGCGTTGTCCACCACCAGAACCGGCGGCCGCTCGGGCAGCGCGACCAGGTGTTTCAGGGTTTCCCGCAGCTGTTCGCGGCGGTTGTGGGTGATCACCACAACGGACGTCCGGTCCATGTCATCCCTCCGTCAGCCGGGCTTGGCGTTCGATCGCCGCGGGCAGCACCCGGCGGCGGGCCAGCGCGCGCGGCAGCCGGACCGCGGCGGCGGGCAGCGCGGCGAGCAGGCCCGGTTCTCTCCGGGCCCGGGCGAACAGCCGCCGCAGCTGGGCCGCGCAGACGTCGGCCGGGCGGCGTTGCCAGCCGATGAGCAAGTGGTTGCGCGCCTCGGCTCGCCGCCGCCAGCCGGGCGACGGCCGGGACCGCGACGGATGATGGTGCGCGACCACGTCTTCCGCGTAGCAGAGCTGCCATCCCGCCGCGGCGAGGTCGTAGGACAGCAGCTGTTCCTCGGCGCCGAAGTGCAGCATCGGGTCGAATCCGCCGACCTGCAGGAACGCCGACCGCCGCACGATCGCGGAGCAGGCCAGGAAACCCAGCACGAGCGGGCCGGGCGCGTCCGGCGGCGTCCCGAGCGGACTTCGTTCCAGCGCCGGGGTGATGGGGTCTTCGCGTTCTTCCGGGCCGACCAGCGTCCGTCCGGTGAGGAGTCCGAGGCGCGGGTGCTTGTCGAAAATCGTTTCGGCGCGGCGGAACGCGTCCGGAGCCCACCAGGAATCGTCGTCGCTGAACGCGACGTACGGAGTCCGCGCCGCGATGACGCCCTGGTTGCGCGCGGTGGCGCCGTGGTTGCGCGGGCTCCGGATCACCCGGACCCGCTCGAAGGAAGCGGCGGTCTCGGCCGTGTGGTCCGCCGAGCCGTTGTCCAGGACGATCACCGGCGGCGGCGGGTCCATTGTGGACAGCCGGGTCAGCGTGCGCGCCAGTTCGTCGGCCCGGTCGCGGGTGGCCACGACGACGGTCGTCCGGTTCACGGCGTTTCCTCGAGCGCGCCGACGAGTTCGGCCAGCGGCCCGGGGAACGGGTGTTCGGCGGCGGCGCGGGCGCGTCCTTCCGCGGAGCAGCACCATTCGAACCACTTGTCGAGGTCGGCCCGGGTGGCGCTCGAGGGCAGGATCGCGGGCCAGCGCAGCGCGGTCGCCTGCGCGGTGACCTTGCCGCCGTGCGCGACGGGGTCGATCGCGAGCACCGGGACCCCGGCCTTCAGCCCGAGGGCGAGCCCGTGCAACCGGGTGCTGACCAGCACGTCCAACCGGGACAGCGTGCTGACGAACTGGTCCGGCGTCGCGCAGTGCCGCCAGTCGTCGGTGGCGAGGCGGGTGTCGAGCGGGACGCGGCCGCAGTCGAGGTCGCGCAGCCATTCGGCCAGCGTCGCGTGCACCGCGTCGTGCCGCCGGTCCGCGCCGTACTCGGGCTGGCCCGGCGCGAGGACCACGCCCACCACCGGCGGCGACGCGACCCATCCGGCGAAGGAAAGGTCGGCGGCGCAGGCGTCGCCGTCGTCCCGGGGGAGGACCACGTCGAATCCGGTGACCGCGGGGTCCGCCGGATCGGGCACGGACACGCCGATCGCCAGCCGCCGGCACCGCGGGTAGCGCTGGTGCAGTTCCCGCAGTTGCGTGCCGCGCAATGGGCCGCAGGCGAAAACGACATGGGTGAACGCGTCCGGCGGAGCGTCGTCGAGGTGCGGGCCTTCGGGGCGGAACGCGGGGCTCCACGCGGTCAGGTGGTCGACCCCGGCTTCGGTCAGCACGTCGCTCACCGCGCGCAAACTCAGCACGTCGCCCGCGGTCGCCTCGCCGCGCCGGAAGCTCGCCCAGCCGGTCAGGAGTACTCGCATGCTCGGCGGTTACCCGTGAGTCGCGGGGGTTAACGCGGCGCTGCGCGGGTATCCGGCGCGGCATGGTTTTCTCCCACGCGGTAGTCACCGGCGGAGCCGGATTCGTAGGCGCGCGGCTGTGCGCGAAACTGCTCGAAGAAGGCACGCGAGTGACCGCGGTGGACAATCTCGCGACCGCCCGCCCCGGCGCGCTGGACGCGGTCGCCGGGCATCCTCGCTTCGAACTGCTGGAGCACGACGTGACCGAGCCGATCCCGGTTCCCGGCGCGGTCGACGCGGTGTTCCACCTGGCTTCCCCAGCGTCCCCTCGGGACTACTTCCGGCTGCCGCTCGAGACCTTGCGCGTCGGTTCGGCAGGCACTGAGAACGCTCTCGCCGCGGCACGCGGGGCGCGGTTCGTTCTCGCGTCGACCAGCGAGGTGTACGGCGATCCGCTGGAGCATCCGCAGCGGGAAAGCTATTGGGGCAATGTCAACCCGATCGGCCCGCGCAGCGTGTACGACGAGGCCAAGCGCTATGCCGAGGCGCTGACCAGCGCGATGCGGCGCGGCGAGGGCGCGAACACTGGGATCGCGCGGATCTTCAACACCTACGGGCCCGGCATGCGCGCGGACGACGGCCGGATGGTGCCGTCGTTCATCGCCAAGGCGCTCGCCGGCGAGCCGCTCCAGGTCGAAGGCAGCGGACGGCAGACACGGTCGTTGTGTTTCGTGGACGACACCGTCGACGGATTGCTCGCGCTGGCGCGGTCCGGCCATTCCGGACCGGTGAACCTCGGCAATCCGGACGAGCTTTCCGTGCGGGAGATCGCGGAACGGGTGATCGCGATCACCGGCTCGGCGTCGCGGATCGTGCACGTCGACGCGGCGGTGGACGATCCGCGGCGGCGGTGCCCGGACATTTCGCTGGCGCGCCAAGCGCTCGGCTGGGCGCCGCGGGTCCCGGCGGGGGAGGGCCTGCGGCGCACCGCGGAATGGTTCGCCGCGCACCGGGCCGCCGCCGCGTGAAGCGGGAGAGTCGCTTCGCGGAGTAGCGACGTCCTGGGCTTTTCCGGTGGTTTCGTTTATCCCCGACTTCGCCGGGTAGTGCTCCCGGGACGGCGGACCACCCGGGTCCGCGCCGGAGGAGAAGGGGTGAGCGGGTGCGCTTCCTGGGAATCAACGCGGTGTTCCACGACCCCGCCGCCGCGCTCGTCGTCGACGGCCGGATCGTCGCGGCGGCCGAGGAAGAGCGGTTCAGCCGGCGCAAGCACGGCAAGCAGGCGGTGCCGTTCTCGGCGTGGGAACAGCCCGGCCAGGCGGCCCGCTGGTGCCTGGAGCAAGCCGGGCTCACCGCGGCCGACCTCGACGCGGTCGGGTTTTCCTACGATCCGGACCTGGTCGAACCCGGCCTCGCCGGGCACGATCCCAGCGGCGAGGAACTGCGGACCGAATTCGCCCGCCGGGCCCCGAAATTCCTGGCCAGCGAACTGCCCGGGCTGGACCAGGAGAAGGTGCGGTTCGTCCGGCACCACGTCGCGCACGCCGCGTCGGCCGCGCTGGCCGCGCCGCTGGGCGACTCGGCGGTCCTGGTCGCGGACGGACGCGGCGAAAGCACGTCGTACCTCGCCGGCGAATATCGCGACGGACGGTTCAAAGAGCTCGCCGCGCAGAAACTCCCGCATTCGCTCGGGCTGTTCTACGAGGACCTCACCGAACATCTGGGCTTCGCGCGGTCGAGCGACGAATACAAAGTGATGGCGCTGGCCTCCTACGGCGGACCGGTGCATCTCGATTACCTCCGCGAGCGCGTCTACGTGACCGGGGACGGGGGATTCCGCACCGAACCGATCGACTGGTCCGCGCTCGCCCCGCGATGTTCTCCCGGGGAGGAACCGGCGCAGCGACACGCTGATCTGGCGTCCAGTGTCCAAAAAGTACTGGAGGAAGTACTCCTCGAGCTTGCTGGCTGGCTGCACGAACGGACCGGGCAGCGCACCTTGACCCTCGCTGGCGGCATCGCGCTCAACTGTGTGGCCAACACGCGGCTGTTCGCGGAAAGTCCCTTCGAAGCACTATGGATCCAGCCCGCCGCCGGAGACGCCGGAACCGCGCTCGGAGCGGCACTGCAGCTGGCGGCCGACGCCGGCGAGCGGATCGAACCGATGTCGGATGCCGCGCTCGGTCGCGAGTGGACCGACGACGAGCTGGAAGCCGTTCTGCAGAAAGCGAAACTGGACTACGAGCGTCCGGATGACGTCTCGGACGCGGTGGCGGAAGCGCTGGCGGACGACCAGATCGTGGCCTGGTTCCAAGGCCGCGCCGAATTCGGCCCGCGCGCGCTCGGGCACCGGTCGCTGCTCGCACACCCCGGCCGCGCCGGGAATCTCGAGCGGCTCAACGACGTGAAGGGCCGGGAGCAATTCCGTCCGGTGGCCCCGATGGTGCTCGCCGACCGCGCGCCGGAGATCTTCTCTCGCGGCCCGTTTCCCAGCCCCTACATGCTTTTCGTGCACGACGTCGCCGACGAGTGGCGGGAACGGCTGCCCGCGGTGACCCATGTGGACGGTACCGCCCGGGTGCAGACGGTCGACCCGGCCGGCGATCCGCGGACCGCGCGCGTGCTTTCCGGGTTCGTGGACCGGACCGGGCTTCCGGTGGTCGTCAATACCAGCCTGAATACCGCGGGGCGGCCGATGGTCGATTCTCCTCGCGACGCGTTGGAGTGTTTCGGTTCGGCTCCGGTGGATGTCCTGGCGTTGGGCCCGTTCGTGGTCCGGCGTCGCCGGAACCGCTGATTTTTCGAGGAGGTGCCGTCATGGCAGACCACTTCGCCGACTTGTGTTCGGCCGCGCGGCGACTGAGTTTCGCCACCCCGCGCCTTGCCGCGTGGGGCACGCATCTGGCCAGTGTTTTCGAAAACGGCGGGCGGTTGCTCGCGTGCGGCAACGGCGGGAGCGCCGCCGAAGCCCAGCATCTGACCGGCGAGCTGGTCGGCCGGTTCCGGCGCGAACGCCGTCCGCTGTCGGCGATCTCGCTGCATGCCGACACCTCGGCGCTGACCGCCATCGGCAACGACTACGACGAGGCCGAGCTGTTCGCCCGCCAGGTCCGCGCCCACGGGCGGCCCGGCGACGTGCTCGTCTGCCTTTCGACCAGCGGCACCAGCCAAAACGTGGTGGCGGCGGCGAAAGCGGCGCAGGAAATCGGCGTGACCACCTGGGCGTTCACCGGGCCGGCTCCCAACCCGCTCGCCGCGCTGTGCGACGACGCGGTGGCGGTCGACGCGCCGAGCGTGGCCACGGTGCAGGAACTGCATTTGGCGCTCGTGCACGCGCTGTGCGAAGCGCTGGACGACGCGCTCGGGGTGCCCGCGTGAAGCCGCTGGTAGTGGTCGGCGACGTGTTCCTCGACGTGGACGCCGAGGGCGTCGCGGAACGGCTCTGCCCGGACGCGCCCGTCCCGGTCGTCGACGTGACCAGCCGGTGGCTGCGCCCCGGCGGAGCGGGTCTCGCCGCGTTGCTGGCGGCCCGGTCGACCGCCGACGTGTCCCTCGTGACCGCGCTCGGCGACGATCGTTCCGCCCGTACGCTCGCCGCGTTGCTCGAACCGGAAGTGACGCTGGTGCCGGTCCCGTTGGAGGGCGCCACGGTGTCGAAGACCCGGGTCCGGGCGGCCGGGCAATCGCTGGTGCGCTTGGATTCCGGCGAAGGAACCGCCTCCGTCGACGGCTTGCCGGACCGCGCGGAGCAGGCGTTGCGCGGCGCCGGGGCGATCCTGGTGTCCGACTACGGCCGGGGCATTACCCGGAACCCGCGGCTGCGGGAGGTGCTGACCGAACTGGCGGCCCGGATTCCGGTGGTGTGGGACCCGCATCCGCGCGGCGCCGAGCCGGTGCCGGGCGCGCGGCTGGTCACGCCGAACGCCAGCGAGGCCACCGCGGTGGTCCCGGACGCGCTCGAAATGCCCGGCCTGCTGCGGGAACGCTGGAACGCCGAGGCGATCGCGGTGACGATCGGTTCCCGCGGTGCGCTGGTGGCCGACGGCACCTCGGTGCGGCGGATTTCGGTACCGGAAGGCGCGCAGGTCAGCGGGAGCGCGACGGACACCTGCGGCGCGGGGGACCGGTTCGCCGCAGCTGCGGCGGCCAGGTTGCTGGACGGCGCGTCGGTCACCGAGGCGGTGCGCGTCGCGGTCGAGGCGGCTGCCCGGTTCGTCGCCGCGGGCGGGGCCAGTGCACTGTCCATTAAGGAGGATTCCGTCGAAGAGTCCACTAAGGACTCTTCGGGGCCCGATTTCGCCGCCGGGAACGCGTTCGCGGTAGCAGAACGCGTGCGCGCGGCCGGCGGTCGGCTCGTCGCGACCGGCGGCTGTTTCGACCTCCTGCACCCCGGCCACGTAAGCCTGCTGCGCCGGGCGCGAGCCCTCGGCGACGCACTCGTGGTATGCGTGAATTCGGACAGTTCCGTGCGCCGGTTGAAAGGACCGGGACGTCCGCTGCTGTCCGCGCAGGACCGGGCGCGGCTGCTGACCGCGCTGTCCGTGGTGGACGCGGTGGTGGTTTTCGAGGAATCGTCCCCGGTCGCGATCCTGGAACGGCTGCGGCCGGACGTCTGGGTCAAGGGCGGCGATTACGCCGAGGCGGAGCTGCCCGAGCGGGCGGTGGTCGAGCGGTACGGCGGCGAGGTCGTGCTGGTGCCGACCCTGCCCGGCTATTCGACGACGAGGCTGGTCGCCGCCGCGGCCGGCCAGTGAAGCTTCCGAGGGGAGTCTGATGCGTTCTCTTGGCAATGTCCTGATCACCGGCGGTGCGTCCGGTCTCGGCGCCGCGACGGTCGAGGCGGTCCGCGCGGAGGGCGGCACCCCGTGGGTGCTGGACCGCGCGCGGCCCGCCGACGGAGTGGAATTCGTGCAGGTCGACCTCGCGGACTCGGGCGCGGCCGAGGCAGCCGTGCGCGAGGTGGCCGAACGGGCAGGCGGGCTCGACGGGGTGGTGACCGCGGCGGGGATCGACGCGTGCGGCCCGCTCGGCGAGGTCCCGGCCAAGGACTGGGAGCGGGTCGTGCACGTGAACCTCCTCGGCACGGTCGCCGTGGTGCGCGCCGCGCTGCCGTTCCTGGAGCAGTCCCACGGCCGGATCGTCACGGTGTCTTCGACGCTCGGCATCAAGGCGGTCAGCGACGCGACCGCTTACTGCGCCTCGAAATTCGGCGTGGTCGGGTTCACGCGCGCGCTGGCCGCGGAACTGGCCGGGCGGGTCGGGGTGACGCTGCTCGTGCCCGGCGGGATGTGGACCCGGTTCTTCGACGACCGGACGGAGCAGTACCGCCCGCCCGCCGACGCGAAGCTGAACCGGCCGGAACACGTCGCCGGGACGATCGCGTTCGCCCTCGGCCAGCCGCCGGACGCGGAGGTGCGGGAACTGGTCGTGTGCGCGTCGGAGGAGGGGTCGTGGCCGTGAGCCTGCCCGGAGCCGCCGCGGAAGGGGCCCGGCCATGACCGTGCTCGCGTTGCGCGCCCTCGGCATCGGCGACCTGCTCACCGCGGTCCCGGCGCTGCGCGGCCTGCGGCAGGCGTACCCGGACGAACGCCTCGTGCTGGCCGCGCCGGAATGGCTGCGGGACCTGGTCGGGCTGGTCGACGCGGTCGACGAACTGCTCCCCACCCCCGGCCTCGGCGCGCTGCGGTGGCCCGGCCCGCCGCCGCGGCTGGCGGTGAACCTGCACGGCAACGGGCCGGAGAGCATCCGCGACCTGATGGCCGTCCTGCCGGACACGCTGCTCACCCACCGGAATCCGGCGGTCCCGGAGATCCCCGGCCTCGATTGGACGCCGGGCATCCACGAGGTCGACCGCTGGTGCCGGTTGCTCGAGTACGGCCAGTGCCCGGCCGACCGCCGCGACCTGCGGATTCCCCCGCCGCCCGGGCCGAGTCCCGCGCCCGGGGCCGTCGTCGTGCACCCGGGCGCGGCGTTTCCGGCCCGCCGCTGGCCGCCGGAACGGTTCGCCGAGGTGGCGCGCGAGCTGGCGGCGGCCGGGCACCGCGTGGTGCTCACCGGCGGGCCGGCCGAACGCGAGCTGGCGGAGGAGGTCGCGACCCGGGCCGGGCTGGGCGTCGACGCGGTGCTCGCCGGGCAGACCGGGCTGGCCGAGCTGGCCGCGCTGGTGGCGGAAGCGGCGCTGGTGGTGTGCGGGGACACCGGAGTCGGCCACCTGGCGACCGCGTTCGGCACGCCGTCCGTCCTGCTCTTCGGCCCGACGCCGCCCCGGTGCTGGGGCCCGCCGCCGGACGTGCCGCAGCATGTCGTGCTGTGGGTGGGCGACGTCGGCGACCCGCACGGCACGGAACCGGACGCCGGACTGCTGCTGCTGAGCACGGATCGCGTGCTGGAGGCGGCGCGGTCGGTGCTGCGCGAGGGGGTGTCGCATGGGTGAGCGGATCGGCGTCCTCGGAGCGGGCTACGTCGGGCTGACGACGGCGGCCTGCTTCGCCGCGATGGGCCATCAAGTGTCCACTGTAGACATCGACGAGGCCAAGGTTTCCCGGCTGCGGGACGGAGAAGTCGGCCTCGCCGAGCCGGGCTTGAAAGAACTGGTCGCCGAGGGGCTCAGAACAGGCACGCTGGCCTTCTCCGGCGAGGTCGCCGCGGTCGCCGGGTCGGCGATCGTGTTCCTGTGCCTGCCGACGCCGCCGGGCGACGACGGCGCCCCGGACCTGCGCGCGCTCCGCGGCGCGCTGGGCGACCTCGGCCGGGTGCTCGCGCCGGGCACGATCGTGGTGACGAAATCGACCGTGCCGGTCGGGACCGCGCAGCGCCTTCCGGAGTACCTCGGCCGCGCGGACCTGCCCGTGGTCAGCAACCCGGAATTCCTGCGCGAAGGCCATGTCGTGCACGATTTCCGCTGCCCGGACCGGGTCGTCGTCGGCGCGGATCCGCCGGATTCGCCCGCCGCGGACCGGGTCGCGGAGCTCTACGCGCCGACCCAAGCCCGGATCGTGCGCACGAGCAGCGCGAGCGCCGAGCTGGCCAAGTACGCCAGCAACGGCTTCCTCGCGGTGAAGGCGTCGTATGCGAACACGCTGGCCGAACTGTGCGAACAGTGCGGCGCGGACGTCCGCGACGTGTCCGCGGTGATGGGCCTCGACCCGCGGATCGGCCCGCAGTTCCTGGCCCCAGGGCCGGGCTGGGGCGGCTCCTGCCTGCCGAAGGACGCCAGCGCGCTGCTGCGGGCGGCGGATTCGGCGGGCGTCGAGTTCGGGCTGCTGCGCGACGCGGTGCGGGTGAACGCCCGGCAGCGCACGCGCATGGTCCGCGCGATCCGGACGGCGGCGACCGGGCGGCCGGACGGCCCGCTGGACGGCGTCCGGATCGGCGTGCTGGGCCTCGCGTTCAAGGCCGGCACCGGCGACGTGCGCGATTCCCCCGCGGTCGCGGTCGCGGCCGAACTGGTCCGGCGGGGAGCCGAGGTCACCGCGTACGACCCGGCCGTCCAGTCCGAAATGGACGGAGCGACGGTGGTCGACGACCCCTATCTGGTCGCGAAAGACGCGGCCGCGCTGGCCGTTCTCACCGAATGGCCGGAGTTCCGCGGCCTCGACTGGCGCCGGCTCGCCGAGGCGGCGGACCGGCCGGTCGTGGTCGACACCCGCAATCTGCTCGATCCGACCGTGCTCGCCGAGGCCGGGTTCGCCCGGATCGGCGTCGGCACTCCCGTGGAGGTACCCGATGCGTGTTCTCGCCCTAGGCTGCACCCTCAAGCGCTCGCCGGACCGCTCCAGCAGCGACCTGATCGCCCGGCAGCTGCTCGACCTGTTCGCGGAGCGGGGGGTGACCGGCGAACTGGTCCGGGTGGCCGACCATGACGTGCGCCCCGGCATCGAGACGGACATGGGCGACGGCGACGAATGGCCGGAGATCCGGCGCAAGGTGGCCGCCGCGGACATCCTGCTGATCTCGACGCCGACCTGGGTCGGGCACATGTCGAGCATCGCGCAGCGCGTGGTGGAACGGCTGAACGCCGAGCAGTCCGAGACCGACGACGAGGGCCGCCCGGGGATGTTCGGCAAGGTCGGCGTCGTCGCGGTGGTCGGCAACGAGGACGGCGCGCACAAGATCACCGCGGACCTTTTCCAGTCGCTCAACGACATCGGCTTCACCATTCCGGCCCAGGGCGGCACGTACTGGAACGGGGAAGCCATGCAGGGCGGCGACTACCAGGACCTGGACGAGACGCCCGAGGCGGTCGCGTCGACGAACGCGACGCTGGTGCGGAACGCGGTGCATCTGGCGGAGCTGCTGGGCAAGCAGCAGTACCCGGCTTCGTGACGCTGCCTTCGCGGGCCGGGCAGCGGCCTGGCCCGCGAAGGTTCACGGCCGCTGTCCGATTCCGGTCGCGATCTCGTGCCCGCGCTGCTCGTCCGGGGCCAGCGGCGGAGTGCCGCCGCCCTCGCCCCGGCGGAGCCCGTGCAGAAACTCCCGCACAGTCGCCTCCGCCGGCCACGCCGGCTGCCACTCCAGCTCGGACCGGGCCCGCGTCGTGTCCATCACCGGCAGCCGCAGCACTGTCTCGAACAGGCCGGGCGTCGCGGGCACCAGATGCAGCCGCCAGGCCGCTGCGAGCGCGGGCTTGACCAGACCGGCCGGCACCGGCACCCGCCGTGCGCGCAGGATCCGCGCCAGCAACCGCGGGTCGACCACGGGGTCGGTCGCGATGTTGAACGCGCCCGACACCGGACGCAGTACGCAACGGCGGATCGCGTCGGCGAGGTCGTCGGCGTGCACGACCTGGAACCGCAGACCGGGGATGTCCGGCACGATCGGCACCAGGCCCGGCCGCAGCAGGCTGCCCGGCACGAACGGTCCGGCGAACAACCGCCGCTGTTCGGTCGACGCTGCGCGCTGGAAGACGAAACCAGGCCGGACGCGCACCACCCGGATCTCCGGATTCGCCCGTTCGAAGGAGTCCAGAAGCCGCTCCACGTAAGCCTTTTCTCGCGGGTACGCCGCGCCCGGCCAGCCGTGCGTCGGATAGTCCTCGGTGACCGGGCGGTCGTCGGAAGCGGGGGAGTAGGCACCGACCGACGAGGCCACGACCAGCGTCGACACTCCCGCGGCCGCCGCGGCCTCGAACAGCCGGAGCGAGCCGCGGACGTTCGTCTCCCAGGTCAGGTCCGGGCGATGGGTCGGCTGGAAAAGCCAGGCCAGGTGGACCACCGTGTCGACGTCGCGGAGCACCGGAGCCAGCTCGTCGTGCGCCACGTCGACGCCGACGTACTCGGTCTTGGGCGGCGGAATGCCCGCCGGACGGCGTTCGAGGCCGGTGATCGCCTCGACGTCCGGGTCGGCCGCCAGCGCGCGCACTGTCGCGGTGCCGATGTTGCCGGTCGCGCCGGTCACTGCGATCCGTCGGGAAGTCATCCGGCCCGGGTACCCGCCGGGAGCGGGGCCAATCAGTGCTGGTCCAGCTGCCGCAGCAACCGGCGGACCGGCAGCGCCATCGCGCCCAGCCCGAGCGTCGCGGTCACCCCGTCCTTCGACGAGACCAGCCGGTCCTCGACCTGGCACACCAGCGACCGGCAGCGCTCCAGGTCCACCTCCCGCCCGGGGACCGCGGTGTCCCGCACCGCGGCGGCGAGTTCCCGCAGCAGGTCGGCGAGCGCGTCCCGGGCCTGCGGCCACGGGTAGACGAACGGCTCGCGGCCCTCCGAGGTCGTCCGCACCGCCTCGACCAGCTGCTCGACCGGCGGCCACAACGCGCCCAGCGTCCGCAGCGCCCGTTCGTGCTGCACCCCGGAATGGCGGCTTCGCTTGCGCAGATTGAGGAACCGGCCTTCCCGGGTGAGCCCGGAGGCGTCCTCGGCCGCCCGCGCGAGGCTGCGCACGTCGCTGATCCGGCCCAGCCACTCGTCCAGTTCCTCCGGCGGCTCGTCGGCCCGCACGAGCTCGGCGGTGTCCTCCAGCAGCCCGGCGAGCGCGGAAGCGAGCCGGTCGGCCGCCGCGGCGACGCGTTCTCCGTACAGCGGCGGGAAGATCAGCACGTTCACCGCCAGCCCGATCGCGGCGCCGAGCGCGGTCTCCAGCAGCCGGTCGCCGAGCAGTTCCGAACTCCGCGCGGTCCCGTAGGTGACCAGCAGCATCCCGGTCACCCCGACCCATACCCCGGATCCGCCGAACCTGCGCCAGGAACCCAGCAGCAACCCGATGAACACGACGATGGCCAGCGTCGCCGTCTGCTCCGGCACCAGCTGCGCGACGCCGGCCGCGAGCAGCACGCCGAGCGTGACCGAGCCGACCTGTTGCGCCCAGCCGAGCAGGCTGCGGTAGACGGTCGCCTCCACCAGGAAAACCGCCGCGTAGGGCGCGAGGAACGGCTGGGACAGCCCGATCACCTGGGTGGCCAGCAGCCAGGCGGCCACGGCGGCGACGGTCGCCTTGGCCGCCTGCAGAGCGGTGCGCCGCTCGCTGCCGGGCACGCGGATCGCACGGGCGGCCCAGCCCAGCGGCGTGCGATCGAGTTTGGGCGTCACGCGCGTACGGGCGCGCCCAGGTGGACGAGCTTCGTCTGCGTCATCTCGTCGAGCAGCTCCGGGCCGTAGCCGTAGCCGGACCCGCTGCCGCGCCGCGGGTGGGCCGCCCCGCCCGGAGCGCCGCCGAAGACGTCGTTGACCTTGACCGTTCCGACCGCCAGCTCCCGCCACGCGTGCTGCGCGTGTTCCATCGACGCGGTGAGCACGGTCGCGGCGAGCCCGTAATCGTCGTTGGCGGCCTCGGCCAGCCCGTGCTCGAAGGAATCCACCACGCATACCGGCGCGACCGGGCCGAAGGTTTCCTCGCGCAGCACCCGCATCTGACTGGTGCATCCAGTCAGGACGGTCGCCGGGTAATGCGCGCCCGGTCCGGCCGGGACTTCGCCGCCGGTGCGGAGTTCGGCGCCCAGCGACACGGCGTTCTCCACGTGGGAGTGCACATGGTCGCGGTGGCGGGGGTCGACCAGCGGCGCGAGCTTCTTGCCTCGGGCGATCTCGACCAGAGCTTCGGTGAACGCCTCGGCGATCGCGCGGTGCACGTAGATCCGTTCCACCGCAACGCAAATCTGCCCGGAGTTCGCGAACGCCCCGAGCGCGGCCTGCTCGGCGGCCCAGCGCGGGTCGACGTCCTCGTCCACGACGAGCGGGTCGTTGCCGCCGTTCTCCAGCAGCGCCTTCGCCCCGGTCGCCGCCGCGCTCGCCGCGATCGACCGGCCGGTGGCGGTGCTGCCGACATGCGCGAGCACGTCCACGTCGCTCCGCGCGGCCAGCACCGCGCCGATCCGGCCGTCTCCGTGCACGGTCTGCAGCACGCCTTCCGGGAAAACCCCGGCCAGGACTTCGCCGAACAGCGTTCCGGTGTGCGGACACCGTTCGCTCGGCTTGTGCACCACAGTGTTTCCGGTGACGACGGCAGCGCCGACGAGCCCGCACGCGACCGCGACCGGGTCGTTCCAGGGCGTCAGCGCGACCACCACCCCGCGCGGCTCCGGGACCATCAGGTCGGTGGCGGCGAAGTCCCCGAGCAGGGTGCGGCCGCGGTGCACCGGGCCCAGTTCGGCGTACTGGTCGAGCGTGCCGGCGCCGGCCAGCACCCCGGCCTCGGCTTCGTCGAGCGGACGGCCGGTTTCGCGGCGGTTGATCTCGGCCAGGTCGCCGGCGTGCGCGCGCAGCCGGTCCGCGGCGGCCCGCAGCGCCGCGCCGCGTTCGGCGGCCGGGGTCCGGTCCCAGCCCGGCTGCGCCCGGTGCGCGAGGCCCAGCGCGGCGTCGAGTTCGTCCGGGCCGGCCATCGGGACCGCGCCGACCGGGCTCCCGTCGGCCGGGTCGGTGATCGCGAGCGTGGCGGCCCGGGCGTCGAGCGTGGTCATCGCACCTCCTGCTGAGTCGGGTCCCGCTGCGGGTACCCCGGCGCCCGGACTGTCATGCGTTCCGTTTGCCCGCGCCCAGGCGGGGTAAACCGGCGCGAGTGAACACTTTCCCGGACTACTCCGTGGTGATCCCGACCACCGGACGCCCCGCGCTGCGCACCCTGCTGGACACGCTCGCCGCCGCCGAAGGCCCCGGCCCGGCCGAGGTGATCGTGGTCGACGACCGTCCACAAGGGACTCCGCTGGAGGCGCCCGGGGGCGTCCGGGTGCTGCGCACCTACGGCCGGGGCCCGGCCGCCGCGCGCAACGCCGGCTGGCGCGCGGCGAAATCGGACTGGATCGCCTTCGTGGACGACGACGTGGTCCTCGCCGCGGACTGGCCCGCCCAGCTGGCCGCCGACCTGGCCCGGCTCCCGCCGGAAGCCGCCGCGTCGCAGGCCAGGATCGTGGTTCCGCTGCCCGAAGACCGGAAACCGACCGACGACGAACGCGGCACCGCCGGGCTGGAAACGGCGCGGTGGATCACCGCGGACATGGCCTACCGGCGGTCGGCGCTGGTCGAGTCCGGCGGTTTCGACGAACGATTCCCGCGCGCGTTCCGGGAAGATTCCGACTTGGCGCTGCGCGTCGTCCTCAAGGGACACCGCATCGAGCGCGGCGAACGCGTCACGACGCACCCAGCGCGCCGGTCGGGCTTTTTCGCCAGCGTGAAAGCCCAACGAGGCAACGCGGACAACGCCCGGATGCGGTACAAGCACGGCGTCCTGTGGCGGCAGCGAACCGGCGCGGGCAGCGGGATGCTGGGGAGGCACGCGGTGACCGTCGCCGCGGCAGCCGCCGCGCTCGCGCCCCGATGGCGTCGCCCCGCCCTGGCCGCCTGGGCCGGGTTGACCGGCGCCTTCGCCGCGCAGCGCATCCGCTCCGGGCCGGCCACGCCGGGCGAGATCGCGCGCATGCTCGTGACGAGCGTGCTGATCCCGCCCGCGGCCTGCTACCACCGGCTTCGCGGGGAAATCGCCGCCCGCCGTTCGCTCGCGCCGCAAGCCGTGCTGTTCGACCGCGACGACACGTTGATCCACGACGTCCCGTATCTGTCCGACCCGCAGCAGGTCCGCCCGGTCGACGGAGCGGTCAGCCTGGTGCGGGAACTCCGGCGGCGGGGCGTGCGGGTCGGGGTGGTGAGCAATCAGTCCGGAGTCGCGAAAGGACTGATCGAACCGAGTCAGCTGAGCGCGGTGAACGCCCGCGTGGACGAGTTGTTCGGCGAATTCGGCACCTGGCAGGTCTGCCCGCACGATGCTGGCGACGGCTGCGACTGCCGCAAACCGTCCCCGGAACTCGTCCGGCGCGCGGCGAAGGAACTGCAGGTCGATCCGGCGCGATGCGTTGTCATCGGGGACACCGGCGCGGACGTCGAGGCCGGTCTCGCGGCGGGGGCGCGCGCTGTGCTGGTGCCGACCGCCCGCACGCTGCCCGCCGAGATCGTCCGCGCGCGGCGAGAGGCGCTGGTGGCGCGAGATCTCGCGGACGCGCTGCGGCAGGCCGGGGTCGTGGCGTGAACCGGGTTTTGGTGGCCCGGCAGGACAACCTCGGCGACGTCCTGCTGGCCGGCCCGGCTATCCGGGCGATCGCCGCACAGGCCGGGCACGTCACGCTGCTGGCCGGACCGCACGGCGCGGCCGCCGGGGAACTGCTGCCGGGAGTCGACGAGGTGCGGGTCTTCCGCGCGCCGTGGATCGACCCCGATCCGCCGCCGCTGACCCGCGAATCCGCCGAAGCCCTCGCCGGCCAGCTGACCGGCTTCGACACGGCGTTCGTCCTGACGTCGTTCCACCAGTCGCCGTTGCCGCTCGCGCTGCTGCTGCGGATGGCTGGGGTGCCGTGGATCGGCGCGATCTGCGACGACTATCCGGGCAGCCTTCTGGACCTGCGCCACCGCGTGCCCGGCGATCCGCCGGAGGCGCTGCGGATGCTGTCGCTCGCCCAAGCCGCCGGATGCGCGCTGCCTCCCGGCGACGACGGACGGCTCGCGGTCCGGCGTCCGCTTCCGGAGGTCTCGGCGTTGACCGGCATCGGCGACTACGTCGTGGTGCACCCGACGGCCTCGGTCCCGGCGCGCAGTCCGTCTCCGGTCCACTGTGGACGGATCGTGGACGCGCTCGGCGAAGCCGGGCACCGGGTGGTGGTGACCGGCGCGAAACCGGAGGGGATGACCGCCGACGTGGATCTCAGCGGTCGCACCACTTTGCCCGAACTGGCCGCGGTACTCGCCGGTGCGGAGGCCGTCGTGGCCCCGAACACCGGTCCGGCGCATCTGGCGGCGGCGGTCGGGACGCCGGTGGTGTCGCTGTTCGCGCCGGTGGTGCCCGCCGCGCGCTGGGCTCCGTTCGGGGTTCCGGCGGCGCTGCTCGGCGACCAGCACGCGCCGTGCCGGGGCACCCGCGCCCGGACCTGCCCGGTCCCCGGGCATCCGTGCCTGGACGGCATCGACCCGGCCGAAGTCGTGGCCGCGGTGGAGGAACTGGCCGCGAGGCCGAGCCGCCGGATCACCGCCTGACCCGCAAGGGCGCTCGAACCGCAAGGGAAGGAGAACCATGGTGGACCCAGCACCGTTGCCCGAGGAGGTCGACGGACCCCGCACGGCGATCGTGACCGGCGCGGATTCCGGCATCGGCCGGGCGGTGGCCGTCGCGCTCGCCGGCGGGGGAGTGGACGTCGGAATCACTTGGCACAGCGACGAAACCGGCGCGGAGGAGACCGCGGCCGAGGCGCGGGAACAGGGCGTGGAAGCGCACGTGCGGCAGCTCGACCTGACCGACCTGCCCGCAGCGGGGAGCGTCGTGGACGAACTCGCGGACGAACTCGGCGGCGTCGACGTGCTCGTGAACTGCTCCGGCACCGGCAGCAGCGAACTCGCGATGGACATGGACTTCGACACCTGGCGCGGCGTCGTCGACGTCGACCTGCACGGCGTTTTCGTGTGCTCGCAACGCGCCGCGCGGCACATGATCGACGCCGGGCGCGGCGGCCGGATCATCACGATCACCAGCGTCCACGAACACGTGCCCCGGGTCGGCGCGGCCCCGTACTGCGCGGCGAAAGCCGGCGCCGGCGCGCTGACCCAGGTGCTCGCGCTCGAACTCGCCGAGCACGGGATCACGGTCAATTCCGTGGCGCCGGGCGAAATCTCCACCCCGATGACCGGCCAGACCGACGCCGACCCGCGCGACCAGGACCGCCCCGGGATCCCGCTGGGCCGTCCCGGCCACGCCCGGGAAGTCGCCGCGGCGGTGGCTTTCCTGGCCACCCCCGCGGCGGGATACATCACGGGTGCGTCCCTGGTGGTCGACGGCGGGCTGATCCGCATGGGCGCGCAGGCCGGAACCGCGTTCCCGGACCACAGCTGGCGGCGTCCCTAAGCCCGCTTTTCGCGGCTGCCGCCGAGCGCGATCGCCAAGGCGACCAGCGCGGTGAGCCCGTGCAGCCAGTTGTCCGCCCAGTTGAGATTCACCGGGTCGTCGCGTGCGGTGCTGAACGCCGTCGCCAGGATCCCGTACGCGGTCAGCCCGGTGAACGCCACGAACAGCACCCAGCAGTACGCGATGGAGCCGGAAAGCTTGCGTGCGGCCAAAAGTCCGAGCAGGCCGAGTGCGGTGTGGACGATGTTCAGCACCGTGCTGGAACTGAACAGCCAGACGACGCGCGTGGTGTCGTGCCCGCCGTGCGCGGTTTCCGGCACGAAGAACCCGGCGATGCCGAGGGCCAGGTAGATCAGCCCGAGCACGGCGACGACCGGACGGGCCCAGGAACGGGTGGTGACCGTCGGCATGGGGGACTCCTTTTCCTTGCGGCCGTACTTCCCTTGGCGCGCACCAGTTTTTCCGGTCACTCCTCGCGGAGCGACTTCGCGACGGAACCGCCGGCCTCGTCCGCTTGCTCGCCCGGGTCCGGGTCGGCCCGGCGCCGCGGGAGATCCTCGTCCGGGGCCACGGCCTCGGCCGCCTCCGCGCGGGCAAGCGTCTCGTCGTCGGGCGGGTTCGGCACGGGCTGGACGTCCGGCTGTTCCTCGGCGAGCCTGCGGCCGAGCGGCTCGCCCTCGCGCGCCTCGGCGGGGGTCGTGGCCTGCCGGGTCGCCGGGCTCCAGCGTTCGGCCGGTTCGACGCCGGCCTCCAGCGGGTCGACTCGCAGTTCGTCCTCGTCGAGAGATTCGGATTGATCGAGCGTTTCGGGCTCAGCCGGATCGCTGTCGGCCATTGTGCTCCCTTCTCGCTTGCTTTGTTCGCCGGATACCCGCTGGGAACGGGACAAAACGGTTTCTCAGGCGGCGGCGAGGTCGCGGATCGCGGCCTGGGCTTTCTGGATTTCCTGTCCGACCAGGAGCGCGGTGAAGCGCGCGACCGAGGCGCTGTGCGCGGCCGAGGCGACCGCGTCGCAGGCTGCCTGCGCGTCGTCGGAGACATGCCGCACGCGGCCGCCGAGCAGCGCTTCCTCGAGCTGCGCGGACAGGTCGGGCAGGAGTTCGGAGAGATCGTCGGCGAGGAGGCTCAGCAAACCGAGCGTCCGGTACAGCTGGGCGGGGGAGTCGTAGCCGCCGGCACCGGCTTCGCGACGGAGCCGGCGCAGCGCGGTCTGCGCCTGCTCGGCCGGTGCGGGAGACGTCGCTGAATGGTCCATGGAACGGCAGTACCCGGTGGTGGCACGGCTAACCGGAAGGGTTGCGGCCGGTTGCTCCGGGTATCCGGGGACGATGAACGAGATCGTCGAACTGATCCGGAGGCGCGGCTGCCTCGCCGAGCCCCGCGACGCGGAACGGATCGCGCACGCGGTGCTGCGGACGCTGTCCGAACGGATTTCCCCGGAGGCGGCGGCAAGCCTGGCGGTGCAACTGCCGGTCGAGCTGGCCGAGGACCTCCGCCCGGGCGGCGGCGCGGGAGAACGCTTCGAACTGGAGGACTTCGTCGGCCGGATCGCGGAGCGGGCGGACTTGCCGGACCCGGAGGCCGTCCACCGGACGGGCGTGGTGCTGGAGGTACTGGGCCGCGAGACGGTGCGGGTGGCCGCCGAGGTGTGGGAGGTGCTGCCGGAATCGCTGCGGCATCTGGTGGAGGCTCCGGCCGCTTGACGGTGCTGCCTCCGGGCCGGTGATGGTGCCTGAGGCTGGGGGGTGCCGTTGCGGCGGCTGGTGGAGGCTGCGGCTGCTTGACGGTGCTGCCTCCGGGCCGGTGATGGTGCCTGAGGCTGTGCGGCGCTGCCGTCGCGGCGGCTGGTGGAGGCTTGCGGGATCGTTCAGCCGTGGCGTATTCGCCCCCCCGTGGGCTGGCGTGGCGGGGTGGGGTCGGGTGACCGTGGCGTCTCCGGGGCTGGTGCGGCTGGGCGTGGCCGTTCGATGGTGCGCGGGGTCTGGGCGGTGCTGCCGTCGCCGCGTCTGATCGAGACTCCGGCTGCCTGTCCGCTCAGGCGTTCCGCATCCGGGGCCGGTGCGGCTGGGCGTGGCCGCCGGGTTCGCTCGGGATGTCGCGGTCCACGTGGTCGGCGTGGTGGAGCGCCTGGGCCAGGAGTCCGCGGACGTGCTCGTCCGCGGCGGAGTAGTACACGAACGTTCCCTCGCGCCTGCCCTTCACCAGGCCCGCGAGCCGGAGCTTGGCCAGGTGCTGGCTGACCGCCGTCGGGGCGGCCCCGGCCAGTTCGGCGAGGCAGGCCACCGACGATTCTCCCTGCAGCAGCGCCCAGAGCACCTTGATCCGCGTCGGGTCGGAGAGCAGGCGGAAGCTTTCCGCGGCCAGGTGGACCTGCTCGTCGGAGGGCATGTCGAAGTCCGGCAGGGAGGAGTGCATGACCTGCATGCTACCGTCCCTTCCTGGCTATCTGCGCATCTGCGCAGGTATGCTGGCAGGAGGCCGGCGCGTTCGCCCGGTCGCGTGAGTTCCGAGCATCCCGGGAGTTGTCGATGGCAGAGCCGCGTCAGGACCGTCCGCAGCCGGGGCACGTCCACGGCCACGGCCACCCGGAGACCTGGCGGCACCGCGTCAAGCACTTCCTCACCCCGCACAGCCACGACAGCGCCGACCGTCTCGACACCGCCCTCGAGACCAGCCGGCGCGGCATCCGGGCGCTGATCTGGTCGTTCGCCGCTCTGTTCGGCACCGCCGTCATCCAGCTGGCCCTCGTGGCGGTGACCGGTTCGGTGGCTCTCCTCGGCGACACCATCCACAACTTCGCCGACGCCCTCACCGCCCTCCCGCTGGGCATCGCCTTCGCCCTCGGCCGCCGCGCCGCGACTCGCCGCTACACCTACGGGCTCGGCCGCGCCGAGGATCTGGCCGGAGTCGTCGTGGTGCTGATCATCGCCGGATCGGCCGCGCTCGCCGCGTACGAAGCGATCGACCGGCTGCTGCACCCGCATCCCGTGGAGCAGCTCTGGGTGCTCGCCGCGGCGGGAGTGGTCGGGTTCGCCGGAAACGAACTCGTCGCGCGGTACCGCATCGCCGTCGGCCGGGAAATCGGCTCCGCCGCCCTGGTCGCCGACGGCCTGCACGCCCGCACCGACGGGTTCACCTCGCTGGCCGTCGTCCTCGGCGCGCTCGGCGTCGCCCTCGGCTTCCCGGCGGCCGACCCGGTGATCGGATTGCTGATCACGGTCGCGATCCTGTTCGTCTTGCGCGACGCGGCGAAGGAAGTCTTCCGGCGGCTGATGGACGCCGTCGACCCGGCGACCGTCGAACTGGCCGAGCGGACAGCCGCGGCGGTGCCCGGCGTGGAGGGCGTCCGCGAGGTCCGGATGCGCTGGATCGGCCACAGCCTGCGCGCCGAACTCGCGATTCAGGTCGGCAACACGCTCACCGTCGAACAGGCGCACCACCTGGCGCACACCCTGGAACACGACCTGATCGCCGCGGTGCCCCGGCTGACCGCGGCGACGGTCCACGTCGAACCGGCGATCGGAGCGGAGACGGTGCACCTCGGCTGAGGCGCGCATCGGCCGATCGGTTGATCCGCCGCTCCGCCCGGTCCGGCCGGAAAGTCTGGCCACGCAGTCGATTCGCCGCCCCGGCGCCGCCGGGCACGGTTGAGGCATGGCAATCATCGAGGTGGACAGCCTCGTCAAGCGGTTCGCGACGAGCCGCCGCGGTACAACACATTTGCTGCTTGGAGATTTTGCCGCTCTAGACCGGTGCGTGCAGAGTCAGCTCGAACGGCGCGAACCCGCGGCCGCGGTAGAAGCGGATGGCGGATTCGTTGGCCGCATAAGCCGTGACGCTGGCTTGGTTCGCGCCGGATTCCCTCGCCCACGCGAAGAATTCCTCCGTCAAGGCCGTCGCGACCCCGGTTTCCCGGTGTGCGGGGTCGACGCGCAGGCTTTCCAGCACGCCGACCACCGCCCCCGGGCGAAGCGGGTTGGCGCGGCGGATTCGGCCGATCAGGTGGCCGATCGGGGAGCCCGTGGCGGAAAGCGCCAGCAGGCACTGGGAATCGGTGCGGTGCAACAGATCCGCGAAGTAGGCCAGGCCGTCCCGGCGTGGCCAGGAAACGTCCAGATACGGATCGCGCCGCCCGCCGTCCTCGGCGAACAAGGCTGCTGCCGAGGCGACGAGCTGCGGCACGGATTCGGGTGTGGCGCGGACGACGGAAGAGGTCATTCCGAAAACGCTAACCGGTCCGATTAATCTTGCAAATATCGAATTCCGCCGATCAATCGCCTTCCCGCGACCGCTAGGCAGGCCAGACCCGTTCCCCGCCGACCCACGTCTCCCGCACCCGCACCTGGTCCAGCGTTTCCGGATCGACGGCGAACGGATCCTCCGCCAGCACCGCGAAATCGGCCAGGAAACCCGGTGCGAGCCGCCCCTTCGTCGTTTCCTCGCCGGACGCGTAAGCCGACCCCGTCGTGTACACCCCGAGTGCGGCCTCGACGCTGATCCGCTGCGAAGGCCCGAACAACTCGCCGTCCGGGGCCCGCCGCGTCACGCAGCTGCGCAGGGCGTACAGCGGCGGGAACGGCCCGCACGGATGGTCGGACGAACCGGCCACCGCGACCCCGGCGTCGAGCATCGACCGGTGCGCGAACATCCGCTCGACGCGCTCCGCCCCGTAATACCGGGTCAGCTTGTCCCCGTGCGCGGCGGCGTAGTTCGCGAACGGCACCGCGACCATGCCGTGGCCGCGCATCCGCTTCAGGATCTCGTCGTCGATGATGGAACAGTGTTCGATGCGGTGCCGCGGGTCCTGCCGGGGGTGGGCGGCCTGGGCCTGGTCGACCGCGTCCAGGACGCGGCGGATCGCGCGGTCGCCGTTGGCGTGCACGCAGACTCGCCAGCCGGCGTCGTGCACGTGCCGCACGGTGTCGGCCAGTTCGGCCGCGCTCACGCGCTCGAGGCCATGGCTGTCGGTGCCTTCGATGGGCTGTTCGACCAGGCAGGTCCCGCCGTTGACGGCACCGTCGGCGAAGGTCTTGACGCCGCCGAGGCGCAGCCGCGTTTCCGGGGTGAGCGGGGACTCGGGGAGGGCGCGGAAGTAGTCGAAATGGTCGTAGGCGGCCAGCGCGTTGACCCGGAGCGTGAGCTGGTCCTGGTCGGCGAGATGGCGGAGGACCTGCCATTCGGTGCGGCCGACCAGTGCGTCGCCGACCGAGGTGATGCCCGCGGCGTGCAGGGCGGCGGCGTGCCGGGTGAAGGCGGCGGCCAGCACCTCGGTGGACGGGTCCCGCACGATCGTCGGGCGCGGGGTGAAGGCGGGGAACGCCAGGTCGTAGAGGGCCTGGTCGTGGATGACGCCGTCGAGACGGCCGGCGGCGTCGCGGCCGAGGTGGCCGCCGGGCGGCGGTTCGCTCGAGTCGGTCAGCCCGGCCAGCGCCAGGCCGGGGGAGTTGAGGACCCCGGCGTGCAGCGTCACGTGCACGACCAGCACCGGGTGGTCCGGGCAGGCCGCGTCCAGTTCGGCGCGGGTGAGCTCGCGGCCGCCGTTGCTGCGGAACGAGTCGTAGCCGCAGCCGATGACCCATTCGCCGGGCGGCGTCGCGGCGGCTCGTTCGCGCAGGGCCGCGGCGAGGTCGGCGGTCGAGCGGATTCGTGACGGCGACAGGTCGACCTGCAGCGTCTGGGCGGCGACGACGGTCGGATGCTGGTGGGCGTCGTTGAACCCGGGGACGACGGTGGCGTCGCCGAAATCGTGCACCTGCGCCGAGGGGAACTCCGCGCGCAGGTCGGCGACGGTGCCGTGCGCGACGACCCGTTCGCCGCGCGTCGCGAAGGCCGGAGGCTCGGCGCCGGACCTGGCCACGATGCGCCGGGCGGTGACGATCTGCGCGGTTTCCGGTGCGGACACGGGGTTCCTCCAGGGTCGACGGCGGACCGGGCGGCGCTGTGTCCACAAAGGACGGTGTGGCCACGGTGCCGCGCCGCCGATTCTAGGGGCGGCGCCGGCGGGGGCGCAGCGCCGAAGCGGGTTGCGGCATTCGGGTGATCTCCGCCCCATCCGGGCGAAGTCCGGAATGAGAACCGCCCGTCCGGCGGTGTATACGCTGGAAGCACAGGGCGTCCGGCCCGGCTCCGCGGCGGCGGGAGGCTCTCATGTCCGGCATCGGTGCGGCGCGGATCGCGCTCAGTGCCGCGGCCGAGCCGTGGGAAGTCCGGATCGGCCGCGACCTCGCCGACCGGCTCGACACCAAACCGCCTTCCCGCTGGTCCCGGCCGGGCGCGGCGGCCGAGGACCTCGCGGACCTGGTCGGCCCGGGCGAGGTGGTGCTGGCCCCGTCGGCGACCCGGCCGTCGGGCGGCGACGTGGTGTGGACGCCGGAGCAGGCGCTGGGCGCGGGCGCGCGCGGGGTGGCGCTGTGGGTCGACGACCTGCCGTACCCGCGCATCGTCGGCGCGATCCCGTACCCGGAGCTGATCGCGGTCGAGCACGCGATGGCCGGGAAACACGCGTGCCTGGTGCTGACCGGCGTCCGGACGACGCTGGTTTTCCGCTACCGCTCGTGGGCGTGGCCCGCGGTGGCGGACCTCGTGACGCACGTGCGGTCGCGCGCGCATCGGCCCGGCGCGGCGGAACCGGCGCACGCGGGCCCTCCGGCGCTCGACTGGGACCGGCTCCCGGCGTCGCCGCTGGTGGCGCTCGGACAGCCCCGGCACGCGCGCTATGTGGGCGCGGAACCGGAACTCCCGCGGCGGTGGCTGTGGCAGCAATCCCGCCCGGCCGCGTTCGTCGTGCTGACGCGGCAGGAGCTGGTCGTGGTCCGGCATGTGCAGGGCAGGCGGCCGTTGACGCACGGGGTGCAGCTGCTGGCGGTGGCGCGAAACCGGATCGCCGGTCTCGGCGGCCGCGGCGATCGGCTGCGCATCGCCGCTCCGGCGGGCCGGTACGAGGCGGAGCTGGGCGCCGAGCTGGCGCAGCAGGCGCGGTCGCGGTTCGGGCCGATGCTGCGCGCGGACGGACGGCGAACGGCGCGGAAGGTCTCGAAGGCTGCTCCACAAGCCTGACGGAAGTCCGTGAAGGGAACTCTGGGGAATCTGAAACCTGGTGATCGGCTCGATGTGCCGGTGGTGGCAGCGCACGCCGAGGCCATGACTAACCGCCCAGGCTCCGCAACACCCTCTCCGGGCCGATCCCCGGCGGGTTGTCACAAATCGGGCAGCTGTCCGGTCTTAGCCGACGATCTGGCTGTGCTACTCCCGAGGAGAACCCATGAGCTTGGCCCCTTCCGCCCGTCTCGACGAGGCGGTCCCTTCGCGGTACGCGCTGAAGGTCGGCGACATCGACGTGCTGGTGATCAGCGACGGCGTGCTGCCGATCACCGCCGAAACGCTGGCCACCAACGCCGACCGGGCCGATCTGTCCGCCTGGCTCCGCGAAATGTTCCTGCCGCCGGAGACGATCGACTGGCCGCTGAACGTCGCCGTGGTGCGCAGCGGCGGCCGGACGGTCCTGATCGATTCCGGGCTCGGCGCCGAATTCCCCGGTTTCCCGCGCGCCGGGCAGCTGGCGACGCGGCTCGTCGCGGCCGGGATCGACCCGGCGGCGGTGACCGACGTGGTGCTCACCCACCTGCACATGGACCACATCGGCGGGCTGCTCGTCGAGGGTCTCCGGGGCCGCCTGCGCGAGGACCTGCGGGTCCACCTCGCGTCGGCGGAGGCGGAGTTCTGGCAGGCGCCCGATTTCTCCCGCACCGTCATGCCGGAGCCGATCCCGGAAGTGCTGCGCACGACCGCCGCGCGGTTCCTCGACGTGTACCGCGGCCAGCTGCGGCCGTTCGAGACCGAGCACGAGGTGGCGCCGGGCGTGCGGATCTGCCGGACCGGCGGGCACACTCCCGGCCACAGCATCGTCCGGCTGGAGTCCGGCGGCGACCGGCTGACCTTCGCCGGGGACGCGGTGTTCCAGCCCGGTTTCGACAATCCGGACTGGTACAACGGTTTCGAGCACGACCCCGAGGAATCGGCGCGCGTCCGGATCCGGCTGCTGCGGGAGCTGGCGGCCAGCGGCGAGCAGCTGGTGGCCACGCACCTGCCGTTCCCGTCGGTCTGCCACGTGGCGGTGGCGGGCAACGCGTTCCGCTTCGTGCCGACGGTGTGGGACTACTGACCGCGTTCCCCGGGTGCGTTCTCGCACCCGGGGTTCCGTCGCGGCTACTGCACCGCGTGCTCTTGTGGTAAGCAAGCGGGCTATGCGCGGAAAGATGATGCGCGGCCTGGCGGTAGCCGCGATGAGCCTGCTGACCTGTCTCGTCGCCGCACCCCCGGCGCCGGCCGCACCGGAGCCGAAGGCGCCGCCGGAATTCGTCGCCCTGCGCGACATCGATCCGACCATCGTGCAGGAAATCCGGTACCGCACGCCGCACAACTTCACCGGCGCGCCGGTCGACGGCTACCGGCAGCCGATGTGCATCCTCACGCGGGACGCCGCCGTCGCCCTGCACAAGGCGCAACTGTCGTTCCTGCGCCAGGGCTACACGCTGAAGGTCTACGACTGCTACCGGCCGCAGCGCGCGGTCGACACCTTCGTGCGCTGGGCCGAAAACCTGTCCGACCTGCGGATGAAAGCCGAGTTCTACCCGCGCGTGGACAAGGACCGGCTTTTCGCGGACGGCTACATCGCCGCGAAATCCGGGCACAGCCGGGGAAGCACGGTCGACCTGACGCTCGTCCGCCTTCCGGCGCTCCCGACGCGGCCGTATCGTCCGGGCGAACCGCTGACGCCTTGCTACGGCCCGAAAGCCGAACGATTCCCGGACAACTCGCTCGACATGGGCACCGGCTTCGACTGCTTCGACACTCTCGCGCACACGCTCGACCCGCGGATCGCCGGCAAGCAGCGGGAGAACCGGATGCTCCTGCTGCACGGGCTGGAGCGGGCCGGATTCAAGAACCTGCCCGAGGAATGGTGGCACTACACGTTCAAGCCGGAGACCTTCCCGGACACCTACTTCGACTTCCCGGTCTCGCGGCGTTCGCTGAGCTGCCGTCCGTTCTAGGGCACTGGGCGACCGGCTTCGCGGCGGCAGCTGGAAAAGCGATTCCCCGGACTTTCCCGGACGGCTTCGTCAAGCTCGCGATCATGACGACCGACCTGGGGTTCGAGGACTTCGAGTGGGGCGTGTGGGTGTCGCTCAGCGAAGCCAGCTCCTCGCGCGTCACCGAACTGTGGGAGGACCCCGCCCGGGTCGGCGAACCGCCGTACTTCGCGGTCGAACAGCGGAACGGCATCGACCGGGCCCGGGTGCGGGAGATCGCCGAGCTGCTCCTGCATCCCGGGCGGTAGCCGCCTCAGCCCTTCCGCAGGTTCCGGCGCACCAGCGGCCAGAACGCCGCGATCACGGCCAGCGACACGATGCTGGTCCAGACCTGGGTGCGGGCGGAGTCGTCGGTCAGCAGCATCACGACGACGATCGCCACGACGCCGGCGACGGTCAGGATGCCGAGCCACGGGTGCAGCCACATCTTGAGCTTCAGCCCGGCGCGTTCCTCCGGCGTCATCTTCTGCCGCATCCGCATCTGGGTGAACGCGATGAACGAGTACACGAAGAGCGCGACCAGGCCCGCGGAGTTCATGATGAAGTCGAAGATGCCGGAGTCGGGCGCGACGAAGTTGACGAAGACCGCGAGGTACCCGCCGACCGTGCAAGCCACCACCGCGACGACCGGCACGCCGGACTTGTTCTTCCGGGCCACCGCGCGCGGGGCGAGCCGTTTCTCGCCGAGCGCGGAGAACATCCGCCCGGCGGAATAAAGCCCGGAATTGAGCACCGAACACGCGGCGGTGAGCACCACCGCGTTCATCACCAGACCGGCTCCGGGCAGCCCGAACAACGCGAAGGCGTGCGCGAACGGCCCCTCCTGCTTGGGATTCGGCAGCTGGTCCCACGGGACGATCGTGACGATCAGCAGCACCCCGCCGACGAAGAACAGCAGGATCCGCCAGATCACCGTGACGACGGCCTGGCGCACGCCCTTGGCCGGGTCCTCGGATTCGGCCGCGGCCATCACCGCGATCTCGGTGCCGAAGTAGGAGAAAATCACGATCGCGACGCCGCTGAGCACCGGCCACCAGCCGTGCGGCGCGAACCCGCCGTGCTGCCAGAGGTTCGGGATCGAAAAGCCCGCCTTCGGCCAGAGCCCGAGCGCGAACAGCGCGCCGACGGCGAGGAACACGACGATCGCGGCGACCTTGATGCTCGCCAGCCAGTACTCGACCTCGCCGAACGACCGCGCCGACACCAGGTTCGTCGCGGTGAAGAACAGCAGCAGCACGACGGAAAACGCCCACTGCGGCACGTCCGGGAACCACCCGCCGAGCACCGACCCGCCGACGACCGCCTCGAACGCGATCACGCCGATCCAGTAGTACCAGTACAGCCACCCGACGAGATACCCCGCCCACTCGCCGAGCCCCGCCCGGGCGTACTCCATGAACGACCCGATCGCCGGCCGCGCCGCCGCCATCTCCCCGAGCATCCGCATCGCGAGGAAGACGAGCAGCCCGCCGAGGAGATAGGAGACGACGGCCGCGGGCCCGACGGACCGCACGACGTTGCCGGAGCCGACGAAGAGGCTGGCCCCGATGATCCCGCCGAGGGCGATCATGGTGATGTGCCGGGAGCGGAGCTTCGTGGGGCTGCTCTTGGGCGTTGGTGCGGCGGCTTCGGTTGGGGTGGTGGGGGCTGTGGCTGCTTCGGTTGGGGTGGCGGGGGCTGCGGCTGCTTCGGTTGCGGTGGCGGGGGTTGTGGCTGCTTCGGCTGAGGTGGTGGGGCCTGTGGCTGCTTCGAATGGGGTGGTGGGGGGTGGGGTTGCGTCGGCGGGGGTCGGGTTGTATGCGGTCGCTCCGCCACCGGCCACCTCGCCCGGAGCGCTCGTGCGCGGGGTCGGTTCGCCGGGGTCCGCTTCGCTCGCGGTTGTTCGGCCTGCGGTCGTGCGGGCGGTGGCTTTGTCCGCCGCCGAATCGGCCGAGGTTGTCTCGCGTGCGGTCGTTTCGCCCGGGGCAGTTGTGCGTGCGGTCGCTTCGCCCGGGGCAGCTGTGCGTGCGGCCATTTCGTCCGGGGTCGCTGTGCGTGCGGTCGTTTCGCCCGGGGCAGTTGTGCGTGCGGCCGCTTCACCCGGGGCAGCTGTGTGTGCGGTCGCGTCCTCCGGGGTCGCCGTGCGAGCGGCTGCCTCGGCCGGGGTCGCGTCGCCCGCGGTGGCCTCGCTCCGGGTCGCCTCGTCGGGGGAGTCCGGGTTTCCGTGGCCCTGCCCGGTGATCCGATCAGCCATCGATCGATCTTCCTCTCGTCCGGCCGTGCTGTCCCCGCGGCTGGCCCGGCCGACAACGATGCCGGAACCGGGCCTCGCTGACGCGGGACAGTCTGCGGCCGCCGGGTCTGTCGAGGCTAGGGGCGGGCAGCGGAGGATGCCGGACGTAACAGTTGTCGATCATCCGAATGGAGCAGCGAAACCCTGCCGTGAATGCCGGATTTGTCTGGTGATAGCCAGGCAAGCTGCGGAATCCGTCGTTCAGGCTCGCTCGAAGTCGCGCAGTGTCTCGGTGATCTGGTGCCTCGTGCTCGCCGCGACGCGGGGATTCGTTGCCGCGTAAGCGGTGTAGGCGTTGAGGCCGGTGCTCAACGCGTAACCGCGGCCGCGGGTCCAGGTGTCCTCGTCGAGGCCCGCCTCGGCGCGGAAGATCTCGCGAGCCGGAGGCGGGAGGAGGGTCCACGCGATCAGCGCGTCGCAGGCTGGGTCGCCGACCCCGAGTCCGCCGAAGTCGAGGACTGCGCTGACCTCGCCGTCGTTCAGCAGCAGGTTGCCGGGGTGCAGGTCGCCGTGCACCCACACCGGCGGATGCGGCCACGGCGGTGCCGCGAGCGCGGCGTCCCAGACCGCGGTGAGCGCGGAGCTGTCGAAAACGTCGGCGGTCCCGGCGATCGCGATCCGGGTGTCGGCGTCCCGGCGGGCTAGCGGCGCGCCGATGAACCCGTTGTGCGGCCCCGCGGCGAGCGACGGGTCGGCGGGGATCCGGTGGAGTGCTGCGACGAACCGCGCCAGTTCCGCCGCGGTTCGGTCCGGGTGCGCGAGCCCGCCGATCTCCGGCGGCGAGCCCGTCAGCCAGCGCGACACCGACCACTGCCACGGATACCCTTCGCCCGGCGAGCCGAGCGCGACGGGCTCGGGAATCGCCAACGGCAGGTGCGCCGCGAGCCGGGGGAGCCAGCGGGATTCCTTCTCCGGCTGCCCCGCTGCCCATTCGCCGCGCGGCAGGCGCACGGACAATTCGTCGCCGAGCCGGTAGATGACGTTGTCCGACCCGGCCGGGTCGAGCCGCGACAGCGGGAGAGCCGCCAGCTCGGGCAGCTGGGCGGCGAGGAGACGCTTGACCAAGGCCGCGTCGGCGGAGTGGGTGGTCGGCAAAGGCGAATCTCTCGGGGAAAGGTCCGGAATGTTCGCCTTGATCAGACCACGCAACGCCGTGCTCGTCTAACGGTTTTCGCTCTCCCGGGCAGGTCGGCCAGCGTGGAAGGTCAGTGCGGCTGGGAAAGATCGCCCGGGCGGAAGGCTTCTACCGTAATGCTCACCGGTCCGTCGAGTTCGGTTTTGTGTTCTCGGGGGTAGACCCAGCGCAGCGAGGCTGTCGACCCGGTTCCGGTATAGCCTCGTTCGTAGAAGATCTTGCCGTCGCTTTGGTAGCCGGAAATCGAGTAGTGGTCGCCTTCGTCCTTGCGGTAGGTCACTCGCCCGCCGGTTGATTCTTCCTTGGCCGCCGCGTCGGCCAATGCTGCCGCGGTGGTGCCGCCCGAGTTGGTGCCCCATACGGTCAAAGTCGCGTCGAGGGACGGGTTGGCGAACGTCATTCCGTCGCCGTTTTCCGGCTGGTAGGAAGCGGCGGTGTAGCCCTCGGGAACGCGCGTGGTGAAGCCGAACCGCGGGTTGGTGTAGGTGTTGCTGACCGCCGGAGCGGTCGACGAAGACGGCGGTGCGGAAGGCGTGGTGGTGCCTAGCATCGCCACGAATTTCGGCTGGAACAGGTCGGCGATTTCACCGTATGGAACCGTCACGGTTTCTTTTCCGGCGGCGGTGACGCAGCCCAGGTCGTACCACAGGATTTCGAATTCGGCCCCGGCCTTGGTGAATCCGAGCGACGCCGCCGGGACGTGGCCGCGGTCCGGGGTTCGGTCGGCGGCGTCGATGGTGGATTTCCGGCCTGCCTCGGCGAAGGAGGACAGCTCGCAGAAACCGTTTTTGGTGTGCGGTTCGATGCGTTCGGTGAGTGTTTTCATGCCGGCGGCGGTGAGTGTTTCGGGCCGGAAGATGTCCTTCGGGCCGAGTGCGTTTCCGGTGGTGAGGTCGACGGTGACGGTTTCCGCGAAGCGCCACGTGGTGTGCCACAGCACCTTCGAGTCGAGATCGTGGTCGTACCGTACGGAAAGCAGGCTCGGGGTCTGCAGCAGGATCCGCGCGGTCGAATGCGCGGCGGGGGTTTCCCCGGCTTCGGTGAACAGCTGCTGCCACTCCGGATTGGCGCGGGCGTCGCGGATGGCTTTCAGGCGTTTGTCGATCGGGGCGCGCAAAGAATCGTTGGTGCGTTTCCGCACGGCGGCATCCGGTCCGCCGGAAACTTGCGGGTATTGCAGACTATAGGAGACCGGGAGGGTTTGGTCGCGGCCGGAATCGGTGTGGATCGCTACCGTGAGGGCCGCGGGCGCCGGCGGATCGTCTTGTCGGTTGAAGACCAGGATTCCGCCGGTGACCAGTGCGCCGACCACCACCAGCACCGCGACGACCTTGCCGACGATGACCGCGGTCGCTCCGGCTCCGGTGCCGGCGGCGGGCACCCCGGCCGCGACGGCTCCGGCCCCGGCTCCGACGGGCGCGGCGGCGGTGCCGGCGGTGGTCAGCAGGGCCAGCGGGGTGAGCGCGGTCAGGGCGGCGGCCGAGGCGGCCAGGCGCTTCCAGCCGCGTTTCTCCCAGTCCTTTCCGTACGCCTGGCGAGCGACGGTTTCCAGTTCGGACACGAAAGCGTCCGCTGTGGACGGTCGCCACGCCGGGTCTTTGGCCATGCCGCGCGCGATCAGCGGACGCAGCTTTTCGGGCACCGCGTCGAGCGGCACGGGCGCCATCTGGTGCAGCGAACGCAATTCCTCGGTGGTGGTGGCCTCGAACGGCTGGTGCCCGGTGATGCATTGGTAGAACACGCAAGTGGCGGCGTACACGTCGGTGGCGGGCCGACCCGGTTGCCCGGCCCATTGCTCGGGCGCCATGTACGACGGGGAACCGGCGGTCAGTCCATTGTGTCCGTCCAAAGTGGCCAGTCCGAAGTCGACCAGTTTCGACTGGCCTTCCCGGGACACCAACACGTTTCCCGGTTTGTAGTCGCGGTGCACGACCCCGGCGGCGTGCGCGGCGGCGAGACCGAGCAGCGAACCCTTGAGAACGGCCAGCGCGGATTCCGGGGCGAGGACGTTTTCGGTCGCCAAGAGCGCGCGCAGGGACACGCCGGGCACGGTCTCCATCACCAGGGCGGCGCCGTGCGGCGTCTCGACGAAATCGAACAGCTGCACCACGTGCGGGCTTCGGACGCCGGACAGCAGCCACGCCTCGCGCCGGAACGCGGCGGCGATGTCCGGGTCGGCGAGATACTCCGCGAGCAGGTACTTGATCGCGGCCATCCGGCCGGATTCCTGGTGCTTGGCCAGCACGACGCGGCCGAAGCCGCCGACGCCGAGCACGTCGACCTCGGTGAACCCAGGCACTTGCCAGTCGCTCATCCCCGCCGCTTCCCCTCTCCGCGAGGCCGGTCGCGGTCGGCGAGATCGTACTCCGCGACTGTGGCATCCGGGGCGGAGTTGTCACATTTGTGCCCGGCCGAGGGACGGCGGTTCCGGGTCGGGGGCATCCTGGCCGCTCAGCAGGCGCAGTCCCGGCTCGGTGGTGCGATAGAGGACCTCGCGGCCGGACCGCTGCCCGGCGACCAGGCCGCTGTCCCGTAAGACCCGGAGGTGCTGCGAAACCGCGCTCGGCGACACGCGCAGAGCTTCGGCCAGGCCGGTGGTCGTGGCGGGGGAGCGCAGGGTTTCGAGCAGTTCGGCGCGGCGGCGGCCCAGGAGACGGACCGCGGGTTCGGCGGGACGGCGCTCGGCGGCTGTCCACAATGCACCGCTGCCCCGGGCCGGATAGCGGATCGTGGTCTGGGTGGTGGTGTGCAGTTTGATCATCACCCACGGCGGGCCGAGCACGACGGGGGAGAGCACCAGGCCGCCGGCAGGCCGACCGGGCGACGGGCGCCGGTCGCCGTCGAGAGTGAGCCGGCCGTGGTGCCAGTTCAGTCCGGCGTGCAGACCGGTGAACAGGTGGCCCGCGCCGCCGTCGGCCCACTGTCTGGCGCGGTAGGCGATGTCGGCGTCGAGAACGGCGCGCAGCCGGGCCCAATGCGGGGCGATCAGGCGGTCGTGCGCCTGGCGGAGTTCGGCGGCGACGGCGCGGAGCCCGGCCGCGGGGTCGGCGGCGAGTGCCCTGGCCGGGGCGGGCAGGTCGGCGCCGAAAACGCCACGCAGGCTCCGCCGGACCTGGCTCGGGGTGGTCCGGCGCAGCGCGGCGAGCGCCTCGTCGATCGTGCTCGCCGCGCGGGCCGGGGCGGGCAGCAGGAACTGCGGCCAGCTGGTCCGCCCGGTGACGAGCAACGGCCAGGTCCAGGACAGGTCCAGCGGACGAGCGGCGAGTTCGGCGGCGGCCCAGCGGGTCCAGCGTGCGTGGCGCGCCCGGCCCCAGCAGCCGGCCAGGGCCTGCAGACCGGAGACGGTTTCGGACAGCGGCGACACGGCGAGCCTGGTCCTGGCGAGGTCGTCGGTGCTCAGGGGGAGGGTCAGCGGCACGTCGCGATTATGCGGCAGTTGGTCGTGGTGCGGGAGGTTGCCGGGCGGGTGGGTGCTCTCCGGGGAGGTCAGGGTGGTGGCTGGCTTGCCGGTGCGGCGGGGCGGCTGAACCAGCGGTTTAGGTCTTGCTGGTCGTCGCTGGTTCAGGGGACGTATTCGGTTCGGGCAGCGGTGACACGGCGAGCCTGGTTGCGGCCAGGTCGTCGGTGCTGAGCGGGACGTCGCGATTATGCGGCAGCTGGTCGTTGTGCGGGAGGTTGCCGGATGGGCGGGTGCTCTCCGGGGTGGTCAGGGTGGTGGCTGGCTTGCCGGTGCGGCGGGGCGGCTGAACCAGCGGTTTAGGTCTTGCTGGTCGTCGCTGGTTCAGGGGACGTATTCGGTTCGGGCAGCGGTGACACGGCGAGCCTGGTTGCGGCCAGGTCGTCGGTGCTGAGCGGGACGTCGCGATTATGCGGCAGCTGGTCGTTGTGCGGGAGCTTGCCGGATGGGCGGGTGCTCTCCAGGGCGGTCAGGGTGGCGGCTGGTCTGCCGGTGCGGCGGGGCGGCCGAACCAGCGGGCGAGCTGGTGGTTCAGGTCGTACTGGTCGTCGCCGATCCAGGCGACGTATCCGTCGGGGCGCAGCAGGACGGCTGGCGCGTCCAGGGCGGCGGCGGAGTCCGCCAGGAGGTCGACCCGGTCCGCCCAGCCGTCGACGGCCAGCCGTTCGGTGCGGTCTAGCACCAGGCCGCGGCCGCGGTGCAAGTGGTCGAAGAGGCGGCCCTGTTTCAGGGCGAGGTCGGGCAGGCGGCGGCCGAGCAGGTCGGGGCCTTCGCCGAAGTCGTAGCGGAGGTCGATCGCGGTGATTTTCCCGATCAGGCGGCGGTTGACCTCGTCGAGGTCCATCAGCTCGGCGAGCAGCCGCCGCACGGCCCGCGGTCCCGGCTCGGCGGACGACAGTTCCATCTGCGCGCGGGTGTTGTCGAGAACGTCCGCGGCGACCGGACGGCGTTCGGCCGGATAGGTGTCCAGCAGCGGGTCCGGAGCCCAGCCGCGGACCTGGGCGGCCAGCTTCCAGCCGAGGTTGAACGCGTCCTGCACGCCCAGGTTGAGGCCCTGCCCGCCGGCCGGCGGATGGAGGTGCGCGGCGTCGCCGGCCAGCAGCACCCGGCCGACGCGGTACCGGTCGGCCAGCCGGGTGGCGTCGCCGAAGCGGGACAGCCAGCGCGGCGAGTGCACGCCGAAATCGGTGCCGGCGACGGTGCGCAGTCGTTCTTGGAAGTCTTCGAGAACGGGTGGTTCGGCGCTGAGTCCGGCGGCGGGGACCACGACGCGATAGATCCCATCTTCGACCGGACTCAGCAGGAACCGCTTGTCGGCCGCCCGGATCTCGGCCACCTTGGCGGCGATCTCCTCCGGCGGCGCGGTCGCGGCCATCTCGCCCATCAGGGTCTCGTTCCGCGAGGGTTCGCCCGGGAAGCCGACGCCGAGCAGTTTGCGCACGATGCTGCGCGCGCCGTCGCAGCCGACGAGGTACTTCGACCGCAGCCGTTCGCCGTCGGCCAGTTCGACGGTCACTCCGTCCTCGTCCTGCTCGAAACCGGTGACCGGGCATCCGTGCCGGATCTCGGCACCCAGCGCCATCGCGTGGTCTTCGAGCAGGCGGACGACGACCGGCTGCGGGATGCCCAGCAGGTAAGCGGACGCGAGGTCTTCCGGCGCGGGTTTGGCGATGCCGGCGAAGATGCCGCCTACCGGACGCCGCCGTCCGCGGTCGAGGAACGGCTGCAGCAGCCCGCGCATCGCGAGTTGTTCGAGGCTGCGGATGTGCAGGCTGACGATGCGCGCGAGCGGGACGGGCTCGGTTTCCCTTTCCAGGACGAGAACCCGCACGCCGTGCAGCCGGAGTTCGGCGGCCAGCGTCGCGCCGGTCGGACCGCATCCGGCGATGACGACGTCGATCATGAACCACCTGTTCGTCCAGCCACCGCCCCGCGCCTGCCAGTCTGCGGCACCCGGGTTCGCCCGGCAACCGGATATTCGCCCGCCCGGCCTTCGCCAACGCTGCCGGGCGGGCGGCGGTGCTCAGGGGAAGATGACGTCCGAGCAGGAGTAGAAGGCCTCGCCGGAGTCGGGCCAGTGGCGTTGCCAGATCGAGTAGATCAGGTGCCTGCCGCTGCGCCCGCCGGGCAGGTTGGCCCGGAGCTGGTAGGCGTTGCCGGCGATCGGCGGGTTGTCCTGCTTGTAGAACGGGGTGTCTTCGAGGTCGGACCACTTGAGCGGTTTCGTCGGGTCGTAGCCCGGTTTGGTGACGTACAGCTCGAAGGTGCCCTCGTGCGCGGCGGTCAGCTGGTACTGGAAGGTGTACGGGCCGCTGCCCGGCAGCGTGGTGGCCGGCCAGTCGTCGCGGGCGAGGTCGAGCCCCTTGTACTTGTCGCGGCCGGCGCTGCACAGCTTGCCGTCCGGGATGATCTCGCGGCTGCGGCCGCTGGCGTCCCCGATGTTGACCTCGTCCCAGTCGTAGATCGGCCAGCTGTCGCCGACCGCGACGGCGGCCTTGCACGCGGCGGACTGCGGATTCTCCGGACCCTCCTGGAAACACTGCATGATCCGGCTGATCGGAGTGCCCATCGAACCGTGCGCGAGAGCGGGAACGGCGGTGACCGCCGAGGCGGCGCCGAACACGGCGGTCAGAATCGCGACCTTGACGGCGGAGCGGGAGAACTTCATCGCGGGCTTCCTCTCCTGAGAGGTCTAGACCATGCCACGGTAGGCGGGCCCGGGCGCGGGGGTGTAGGCCCGAAAGTCGGGCACGGGGGATTTCGTGCTTGCTGCGATCGCGTCGGTGTCCGGGGATTGGGGGGCGGGGCTGGTGTGGTCGGGGTCGGTTGTTCGTGTTCGCCGGGTGGATGCGGGCGTGGGGCGGGGCCGGTGGGTCGGGGTTGGTTGTTGGTGCTCGTCGGGCGGATGGGGGGTGGGGCGGTGTGGTCTGGCTGGTTGTGCGTGTTCGCCGGGTGGATGGGGGTAGGGGGTGGTGTTGCTTGGGTTTGTCGGTTATGCGCGCCAAATGAGTGCGGCGTGGTGTGGTCGGGCTTGTCGTTCGTGCGCGCGGAGCGGGCGGGGGCGCGGGGCGGTTTTGCCGGGGCTTGTCGTTTCTGTGCGCCAGGGGGTGTGGAGCGGCGTGGTGGGGGGCTGCCGTTCCTGTGCGTGGAGCGGGTGCGGGGTGCAGAACGGTGCGGCCGGGCTTGTCGGTCTTGCGTGCCAGGCGGTTGCGGGGTGTGGAGCGGTGTGACGCAGGCTGGTCGCTCTGCGCGCCGAGTGATTGCGGGTGCGGAGCGGCGTTGTCGGGGCTTGCCGTTACTGCGCAGCAAGCGGATGCCGCCGAGCACACCCGTCCCGCCAGGCCTCGGCGACCGCCCTGCGCGCAGTCGCGCGGACAGCAGCAAGCTGCCCTCGTCGGTGCCCCGGCCCGTAGGGATTTCCCCACGTCGCTGCGCTATCCCGCCGATTGACTCCGTCCGCAAACCGGAACTTTCGATGTAGCCCCAGTCTACATGATGGCGAACGCATGTTCGACCCGAGAAAACTCCCGCCCATGAAGCGACGCGACCCCCAAGCCAAGCTCCCCGCCGCGTACTGGCGGTTGTGGTGGGCCTCGGCGGTGGACAACGTCGGCGACGGGATCTTCTCGGCCGCCGTTCCCCTGCTGACGGTCACGCTCACTCGCGATCCCGTGCTGGTTTCGGTCGTCTCGGCGGCGACTTACCTCCCGTGGCTGCTGCTCTCCTTACCCGCGGGCGCGCTCGTGGACCGGCGGGAGCGGGTTGGGCTGTTGTGGCGGTCGCAGGCTTTGCAGGCGGCGATCGTCGCGGTGGTCGCCGTCCTGGTCGGGGTGGGCCGGATCGACATCGTGGGGCTGGCGGTGACTGGGTTCGGCCTCAGTGCGTGCGAGGTCGTGTTCGCGAACGCGTCCCTCGCGGTGGTGCCGGATCTCGTTCCCGAGGCGCGGTTGCACCGGGCGAACGGCAGTCAGTACGCGGTTGCCACGGCGGGGCAGTTGTTCGTCGGGCCGCCGGTCGGCAGTCTGCTTTTCGCGGCTGCGGCGGCGTTGCCGTTCGGCGTGGACGCGGCTTCGTTCGTGGTGTCCGCCGCGATACTGGCGACCTTGCCTCGACGTCCATTGCCGCGGAGGGCGCAGCCGCCAATCCGGGTCGCGGTGGCGGAGGGGGTGCGCTGGCTCGGGCGGCACCGCCTGTTGCGGACGTTGGCTGGGCTGCTCGCGGTGAACACCTTCTGCTACCAGCTCGGCAACGTCACGGTCGTGCTGCTCGCGACGCAGACTCTGCACGTCAGCGAGCGCGGTTACGGCGTGCTGCTCGCCGGGGCGGCGGTCGGCAGTGTGCTCGGCGGGATGGCCAACGCGCGGATCGTGGCGAAAATCGGTGCGCTGCAAGCATTATTGACGGCGTTGCTCGCCAACGCGGTGCTCTTCGTGCTCATCGGAACCAGTCCGAACGCGGTCGTTCTCGGGGTCCTGCTGGGGGCCAACGGATTCGCCACCACGCTCTGGAGCGTCGTCACGGTCAGCCTGCGGCAGCAGGCGGTGCCGACGGAACTGCGCGGGCGGGTGCACAGCGTTTACCGGATGCTGGGCTGGGGCCTGATGCCGCTGGGGTCGCTGGCCGGCGGACTGGTCGCGGACGCGTTCGGCATCCGGGCGGCGTACCCGGTGGCCGGGGTGCTGCGAGGGATCGCGTTGGCGGTTGCGCTGCCGGTGCTTCTGTCGGCGATGCGGGCCGGGAAACGGGCGGCTTAGCGGCGGTCCGCGGGTGGCTGAGGGGAAGCGAGCAGTTCGGCGGACTCGTGCAAGACGCCGCCCAGCATCACCTTGCGGACGTTGGCCGCCGCGGTGATGTCGGCGAGCGGATCGCCTTCGACGAAGACCAGATCGGCCAGTTTGCCCGGGGCGACGGCACCGAGATCGTCGCTTCTTCCCAGCAGCCGGGCCGCGTTGGCGGTTGCCGTGCGGAGCGCTTGGTACGGGCTGAAACCGTGGGCGACCATAGCGCGAAGGTTGAGATGCAGGCTCAGCCCGAGGAAGTCGATGGGTGCGTCGGTGCCCGCGACCACCAGGCCGCCTCCGTCGTGGATGCGGCGCAGGGTTCCCACTGCCGACGCGAGAACGTGTTCCAGGGTTTCGCGCACCGCGGGTTCGGTCACCGCGGCGGTCACCTGGGCGAGCGCTTCGGCTTCCCAGCGCGGAAACAGCGCGCGGACGCGAGGGTCGCTGGTCCAGTCGTGCTCGGCCAGCAGGACCGCGGCGGAGAAGAGCGTGGGAGTGAGCGACATGCCGCTGGTCGTCAGCGTGGACACGACGTCGGAGTAGGTGCGGCCGCGGCGGGTCATCGTCTGCGAATACCCGAGCCTGGTCGACGCGCCCAGATGCTCGACCCCGTCCAAGCCGAGCCAGGCGGCCGGGTGCAGGTAGTGGGACGTGACCGGGATTCCGGCCGCGCGGCCCGCCTCGGCGAGCGCGCGTTGCCCGCTGACCGGCAGCCGCACGTAGGCCTTCAGCAGGCGGTGGCCGAGCGCGCGAGCGCGGGCCAGTTCGCGTTCGACCTCCGCTGCCGAGGCGGTCGGCCGCATGAACCCGTAGTAGACGCGGCTGCCGTCGATCGGCTCGCCGGTGCCGAAGCAGCGCGGGCCCACCTGGCGGCCGGCGAGCAGAGCTTCTTCTTCCTGCAGCGCCTCGTAAGCCGGGTCGCCGGCCGACCGGACGGCGGTGATTCCGAACGACAACCAGAGTTTTCCTTGCCGCGCGCCGAAAAACCGGCCTTTGAGCCGGTTGTGCACGTGCGCGTCCGTCAGTCCGGGCAGCACAGTCAGGGCGGAGGCGTCGACGCGCCGCCCAGGACGGTCTTCGCGATGGTCGTCGACCGCTGCGATCCGGTCGTGCTGGACCACGACGTCGACGTTTTCGCGCAGCGCCCGGGATTGGCCGTCCCACAGGCGGCCGGCGTGGATCACGGTAGGACCGGAGGTTCTGGCCGCGGTGTAGCGGAGTCCCGTCTCGACAGTGCGGATCCGGCCGGTGGCCACGTCGGCCAGACGGAGTTTTCCGCCGCTGAGATAGAGGATCTGCCGCCCGTCGCCGCTCCAGGACGGCGCGTCGGCGATTTCGCCGGTCAGCCGGCGGGGTTCGGCCGTGGGACGGCCGGCGCGGTCGACGGGCAGCAGATGCAGCTGTCCGCCGAGGACGCAGGCCATGCTCGTGCCGTCCGGCGACCACACCGGCCCGTCGTACCCGCGGGAGCTGAGGGAGCGGTGCGGCGCGGCTTCGTGGACGGTGCTTTCGCCGGAGCGCGCATCGAGGACCAGGATCCCGTTGCCGCCCTCGCGAAACCGGGCCGAGTACGGCCGGGCCACGGCCATCGCGAGCTTCGTGCGGTCCGGGGACCAGCTGGGCCGCCCGGGGTACCACTGCGGGCCGAGAAGCTGCCGAACCTCGCCGTCCAGGGAAGCGAGGAAGAGAGCGCCTTCGTGGTCCTGGAAGGCGATGGCGGTCCTGTCCGGGGACCACGCCGGGGCGACCGCCGCCCCGTTCGTGCTGGTGAGCCTGCGCTGGTTTCCGGTGGCCAGCTCGTGCAGCCAGAGGGCCGGGCTGCCGGACCGGTCGCTGACATAGACCAGCTGCTGCCCGTCCGGTGCCCAGGCGGGCTCGGCGGTCAGCGCGTCGTCCCGGGTGAGCCGCTGTGCCGGACCGTCGAGCGGCATCGTCCAGAGCGAGCCGAGCGCACAGAACGCGATGCGGTCGCCGGCGGGGGAAAGCGCCGGGCTCACGATGCCCCGCACCGGGCCGGAATCCGCACGGCGCGGCGGGATCCGGGTCGCCGGACGGCGCGGCGGGTCCGGTACCTCCGCCTCGAAACTGATGTCGCGTACCGTTCCGGTCGCCAGGTTGCGCCGCCGGATGCGTCCGTCCGCGGTGTAGACCACTTCGGTTGGGGAGAGCCAGTGCGCCCGGAAGCCGAAGACGTCCTCGTCGGGCGCGGACACTGTCCGGTCCCCGATGACCAGTGCCGTGCGCCGTGCGTAACTCCCTAGCCGTTTCGGGGTGACGCCTTCGAAGCGGACGTAACCGATCTCCTGTCCGTCGGGGGTCCAGAACGGAGCGGCGAGCTGCGCGCCGTCCGCCTCCACCCGCCGTTCCCAGTCCCCGTGTGCGTCCACCACGTCGATCGCGGCGCCGTCGGCGGTGAACGCGAGCCGCTGGCCGTCGGGGGACCAGGCGGGTGCGGCTTCCTCGGCCGTGCTGTCCGCCCACGTCGTGATCCGCCCGGTCGCCACCTCGAGGACATGGATTCCGTAGCCGCGGCCCAGATCCGCCGAGAAGGCGAGCCGCGTGCCGTCCGGGGAGAAGGCGGGTTCGCGGTGGTCGTGCGGACCGGTGGTGAGCTGCCGCGGGTCCTGTCCGGGCACGACGGTCCAGAGCTGGAAAGCGCCGGTGCGATAGGACTGGAACGCCACGGCCCGCCCGTCCGGGGACCAGTCGGGCGAGGTCGCGTCGGCCAGCGGGCCGGTCGCCGCGGCCGCGGGCCCGCCGCCGGCCGGGACGATCCAGATCCGGCTGAGCAGATCGATCGCGACGGCGCCGGACGGGGCGAGCGCGGCGCGGAAGTGGGTTCCCTCGGCGATCCGGATGGTTCCTCCCCGGTTCATTCCCGGCATCCGGGAAATGGTCTGCGCGGCCCGTCCGAAGGCTGCGGCCGCTTCCGCACCGGTGTAGCATCCGCGGGGAACGCAAGCGAGCGGATTGTCTTTTCCGGCGAGGGGGAATTCGCGGTGCCGAGGACAACGCCCGGCCGGGGCCGATCGGAATTGGCCGGGTATTCGTTCCCGGGCCGTCCCTCCGGTTAGCGCGGCCGGACAATCGCTCATTGCTCCGAATGGAGTCCGGCGGGACCGCGAGGCGCGCGTTCCGGGCAGTGCGGTCGCGCAACGCGGCGCTGCGGTGATTTTTATCGTGTTATGCTCGTCCAGGCCGATTTATGCTCGCCCAGTCCGCAGGCGGCTGGGTGTCAGGGGGAGTGGCAGGCTTCATCATGGCGGTGGCGACCGAACTCACGGGATTCCTGGAACGGTTGAACTGGACGCCCGAGCGGCTGGCGAGAGAGGTGAACCGGCTCTGCGGGCCGGGCACGGTCAGCGCCAAGGCCCCCTACCACTGGCTGCGCGGCTCGTATCCGCGCCGGGGGATCCCGGAAGCCGTGGCGAAGGTGCTGTCGGAGTACCTGCGCGAGCCGGTCGAGGTCGCCGAGATCTGGCCGGGGTCCGCGGGTCCGGCGGCGCGCCGGTCCGGCCCGGCGGAGATCACCCCGCTGGTCCAGGACTCGTGCAGTTCGGCGCGGCTGGTCCAGCAGGTTTCCGAGACGAACGCGGACGAGGCGACCCTCGACCAGCTCAACCACGAGCTGTCCGGATTGACGACCTCGTACCTGCACGTCGCGCCCGGCCCGCTGCTGTACCGCGCGGCGATGCTGCGCGACCGGGTCGCGAGACTGCTGCGCGGGCAGCAGAAGCTCGCCCAGCGGCGGGAACTGCTCGCGCTGGGCGCGCGGCTCTGCGCGCTCCTGGCGTGGATGTCCGAGGACCTCGGCGACCGCAACGCGGCGTACAACCACGCGGCCGCGGCGTGGGAGCTGGCCGACCTGGCGGACGACGACCGGGCGCGGCGCTGGGTGCGCGCCGCCCAGGCCCGGCAGTCGTACTGGCTGGGCAGCTTCGTCGAGTCCGCGCAGTTCGCGCTCGACGGCCTCGACCGGCCCGCGGACGACGAGCTGGGAGTCCTGCTGAAACTCCTGGCCGCGCGCGCGTGGGCGGCGGCAGGCATGGAGACCGAAGCCCGGCGCGCCCTCGGCGAATGGGCCGAGCAGGCGGAACCGGTGCGCGGCGTGGGCCTGTTCGCCCTCCGGCAGGACGGGCAGACCTACCTCGCCGGGCACACGATGCTGCTGCTGGACGACGCCGGGGCGGCGCTCGGCGAACTGCAGACCTCGCTCGGCCTGCTGGAACGCGAGCCGGTCGAGCAGCGGTCGTATTCCGTGGAAGCACTGGCCCGGATCGACGCCGCCCGCGCGCGGATCAGGCTGGGCGAGCCGGACGGCGTCGCCGAGATGCTCGTCCCGGTGCTGCGGCTTCCGCCGGAGAAGATGATCACCACGATCTCCGCCCTGCTCCGCGCCGCCGCCGAGGAACTGCACGGCGCGCCCGTCCCGTTCGCCGACGCCTCCGAACTCGGGGGGCGAATCGAGGAATTCCTGGTCTCCGCGGTCGCGGAGCGGGCGGCGGGAAGGGCGAGCTGAAAAAAGCCCCCACCGCTATTCTTTCGGGCCCGGTCGCCTTTTCCGGCGGCCGGGCCCGCTGCGTGAATTTCCTGGACAGTCCCGGTCAGCGGCCGGGGTCAGCGGTGCTGACCAAACTGACTTGTTGCTGACGAAGTTTACTGCAATTCGCTTGCTGCTCGCTGTCGGGGTCGCGTTCAATTAAAAGGAAAGCAGTCCACGGCGGCCCGGTCGAGGGCGCCTCGCCGACGATGCAGGGGAATCGGAGCGCGATGGATCGCGTGGTGTACACGAACCGGAAAGAATTCTCGCACGACCACATTGTTTCGGTGGCCAAGAAAGATCGTTTCGCGGTTGTCGTCAAGGGATTCTGCGATCCGGAAGTGCTGCGGATCGCCCAGGAGAAGCTCTCTTCCTACCGTGCGCGGGAGCAGTCGACGACGGACGCGCAGTTCTGGCGGATGGGATTCCCGTACTCGGAGATCGAGGACGAGACGACCCGGCGCCGCTACCACGACGAGGCGTTGTCCAGCATCGAGCGGCTCCGCTCGATGTTCGCCCCGTACGCGTCCCCGGAGGACGATCTCCGGCTGCTGCTCGACGAACGGTGGCGGGCGGGCGCGGAGCTGATGCGGGTGCGGGGCGAGAAGTGTTTCGTCGGCGTGTGCCGGTTCCAGGGCAACAACGTGGACCTGGTGCCGCACACCGACAAGGTCGAACGGTTCCTGCCCGCGGGGTACCAGTCCCGGCTGCAGGCGCAGCTGTCGACCAACATCTACGTCAGCATCCCCGAGGTCGGCGGGGAACTCGAGATGTGGGACATGGAGCCCGCCGAAGACGAATACCAGCGGATGGTGGGCGGGCGCAGCTACGGCATCGAACGCGACCGGCTGCCCGCGCCGGTCGCCGTCGTCAAGCCCGAGCCGGGCGATCTCGCGCTGCTCAACCCGAGGCTGATCCACGCGGTGCGCCCGTCCGGCGACGCCACCCGGATCACCATCGGCACCTTCATCGGGTACCTCGGCGAAGACGAGCCGCTCGTCTACTGGAGCTGACCGCCTCCCGCCTCCCGACTCTCCCGCGGCCCGGCCCGGCCGCGCGTTCCCGCCTGCCGTCGCGTTCCCGAGGGCGAACGCGATCGTCGTCCTGCGCTGACTCCTGGGGTGATCGATGACTTCTGTCGTGCCATTTGCCAACCGGTATTCGCTGACCGCCGCACAGCGCGAGGCGTGGCTGTCGGTCCAGCGGGACCCGGGCAGCGGGACACAGCGGATCGGCATCCTGTACGAGTGCGCCGGCGAGGTCGACCTGCCGGTGTTCGAGGAGGCGCTGCGCGGCGCGGTCGCGGAGGCGGAACCGTTGCACCTGTCGTTCGACGGAGAGCCGGAAAGCGTTGCAGGGCACCAGGTTCGCGGCGAAGCGGAGTGGGCGCTGCCCGTGTTCGACTTGAGCGGAGAGGCCGATCCGCGGGCGGCCGCCGCCGAATTGGCCCGCGCGGAACTGGCGCGGGTGCCGGACCCGGGACACGGTCCGCTGTTCCGGTTCGCGGTGTTCCGCTGGGGTCCGGGAAGCTTCGCGTGGTTCCAGGGCGCACATCGGCTGGTCGCCGACGAGACGTCGTTGTCCTTGCTGTGCCGGCGTACCGCTGAGCTGTACGACGCCTCCGCCGACGGCCGGCCGGCGCCGCCTTCGTGGTTCGGCTCGGTGCGGCAGATGGTCGATGCCGACCGCGATTATGCGTTGTCCACGGCGGAAATCGACCGCAAGTACTGGCACGAGCAGCTGGCCGTGCCGCCGGAACCGGTGCGCCTGGCCGAACCGGCCGGTGCGGCGCACCGCACGGACGATGCCGAACTGCCGGGCCTGCTCGCCGCCGCGCGCCGGACCGGGGTCCGGCCGGGCGACGTGCTGACGGCGGCGGTGGCGGTCTGCACGCACCGGATGACCGGGGCCGCCGATTTCGTTCTCGGGCTCTCGCTGCCCGCGCGCCCGGACGAAACCTCGGCGACGGTGCCCGGTCCGCTGGCCAACACGGTGCCGCTCCGGGTGCGGGTGAGTCCGGGCACTAGTCTCGGCGACTTCGTGCGCGAGGTCGCGGAGTCGGTCCGGGAGGCCGAACAGCACCAGCGGTACCGGGGCGAGGACGTCGCCCGGGAGGTCGGGATTCCCGGCGGGATCAGGGAATTCGCCGGTCCGACGGTGGTCTGGCGGCCCGAGCCGCGCGCAATCCGGCTCGCCGGCCGTCCGGTGACCGCGCGGCCGGTGCCCGGTGCGCCGCCGGCCGATCTGCTGGTGGCGGTGTCGGGCGCGCGGGTGCAGGTGGAGGCTCCCGGCGAGGCGGAGCCGCACCGGGAACGGCTGCAACGCCTGGCGACCGCGATCGCCGCCCGGCCGGGGACGCCGGTGGACGAGGTCGGGCTGCTCGGCGAGGACGAAGTGCGCCGCGTGCTCGTGGACTGGAGCGGCTCGTCGGACGAGATTCCCCCGGGGCTGGTGCACGAGTGGTTCGAAGCCCGCGCCGCGCTGCGGCCGGACGACGAGGCGGTGGTGTTCGGCAAGCACCGGCTGTCCTACGCCGAACTGGACGCGCGTTCGGCCGCCCTCGCGGCGGCGCTGACCGCTCGCGGCGCGGGGCCGGAGGCCGTCGTGGGCGTGGTTCTTCCCCGGTCGGCCGATTTCGTCGTCTCGGTGCTGGCGGTGCTGAAGGCCGGCGCCGCCTATCTCCCGATCGACCCGGAGTACCCCGCCGGCCGGATCCGCTTCCTGCTGGACGACGCGAAACCCGTGCTGGTTCTGTCCGAACCGGACCACGAGCGCCGGCTGAGCGACGGTTCGGTCCCGTGGCTGACCGTTCGCTCCCGGGTGCCGGACCCGGACCAGCCGGCGCGGCGCCGGGCCGATCCCCGGAATCCGGCGTACGTCATCTACACCTCGGGCTCGACCGGCACCCCGAAGGGCGTCACGGTGCCGCACCAGGGTCTGCCCGGTCTGGTCTCCGCGCAGGCGGCCCGGTGGGAAGTGCGGCCGGGGAGCCGGGTGCTGCAGTTCGCGTCCCCCAGCTTCGACGCGTCCGTTTCCGATATTTTCGTCGCGTTGTGCACCGGCGCGACGCTGGTGCTCGCCCCGGCGGACGACTTGCTTCCCGGCTCCGCGCTGGCCGAAACCGTGCGGCGGCACCGAGTTACCCACCTCAAGCTGCCGCCGAGCGCGCTCGCCGCGATGTCCCCTGACGAGCTGCCGCCCGGGGTGACGGTGAGCGTCGCGGGGGAGGCATCCTCCGCCGAACTCGTCCGGAAGTGGTCCGCGGGGCGGCGGATGTTCAACGTCTACGGTCCGACCGAGACGACCGTGTGCGCCGCGATGAGCGACGAGCTCGCGGCCGACGCCGGGCCGCCGCCGATCGGACGGCCGCTGCCCGGCCACCGGCTGTACGTGCTGGACGCGGGTTTCTCGCCGGTTCCGGCAGGCGTGACCGGCGAGTTGTTCATCGCCGGGACCGGGATCGCGCGCGGGTACGCGGACCGTGCGGGGCTGACGGCCGACCGGTTCGTGGCGTGCCCGTTCGGCGTGGGCGAACGGATGTACCGGACCGGCGACCTGGTGCGGTGGCGCGAGGACGGCCGGCTGGAGTTCGTCGGCCGGGCCGATGACCAGGTGAAGGTGCGGGGCTTCCGGATCGAGCTGGGCGAGGTGGAAACGGCGCTGGCGGCCTGCCCGGGAGTCGGCCGGGCGGCCGCGGCGGTCCGCTCCGACGCCTCGGGCGACCAGCGGCTGATCGGCTACGTCGCGGCCGCGGAGGGCGCGACCGCCGACCCCGTCGCGATCCGGAACCTGCTGCGGGAGCGGCTGCCGGAGCACTTGGTCCCGGCGGTGGTGCTCGCGCTGGACGACTTTCCCCGCACTCCCAACGGAAAACTGGACCGGCGGGCCCTGCCGGAGCCCGCGTTCGCGGCGCATTCGCCGGGACCGCGCACGCCAGTGGAGGAGGTCGTCGCGGGCCTGTTCGCCCAGGTGCTCGGATTGTCCGACGTGGGCGTGGCGGACAGCTTCTTCGAACTCGGCGGGCATTCCCTGTCCGCGACCCGGCTGGCCGCGAAACTGCGGTCGGTCTTCGGCGTGGAACTCGGCGTCCGGGAGCTGTTCCGGGCGCCGACCGTGGCCGCGCTCAGCCGCTGGCTGTCCGGCGCGCGGCGGGCCCGGCCCGCGCTGCGGCCGATGCCGAGACCCGCCCGGCCCGCGCTGTCGTTCGCGCAGTCCCGGCTGTGGTTCCTGCACCAGCTGGAGGGGCCGTCGCCGACCTACAACATCACCTCGGCGCTGCGCCTGACCGGCACGGTGGACCGGTCCTCGCTCGCCGAGGCCCTGGCCGATCTCGTACAGCGGCACGAAAGCCTGCGGACGGTCTTCGCCGAACACGACGGGGTCCCGTGGCAGCGCGTCCTCGACGGCGACGACGCCCGTCCGGACCTCGCGACCGTCCGCGTGCGCTCGGCCGGCCTCGACGAGGAACTGCGCCGCGCGGCCCGCCACGCGTTCCGGCTCGGCGAAGAACTGCCGATCCGCGGCACCCTGTTCCAGGTCGAGGACCGGCCCGCGGAACACGTCCTGCTGCTCGCGGTGCACCACATCACCGGGGACGGCTGGTCGATGGAGAAGCTGTGGCGCGATCTCGCCGCGGCGTACCGGGCGCGGCTCGCCGGCGCGAAACCGGACTGGCCCGCGCTGCCGGTGCAGTACGCCGACTACACCCAGTGGCAGCAGGAAGTGTTGCGGGACCACGGGAAAGCGCAGCTGGACTACTGGAGCCGGAAACTGGCCGGGGCTCCGGAGCGGATGTCGCTGCCGACCGACCGGCCGCATCCGGACGTGATGTCCTACCGGGGCGAGACCTTCCTCGTCCGGTGGGATTCCGCGCTGCACGCGCGGCTGTCCGCGCTGGCCGCGGAATGCGAAGCCAGCATGTTCATGGTGGTCCACGCCGCGCTGGCGGCGCTGCTTTCCCGGCTCGGCGCGGGCGACGACGTGCTCGTCGGCGGCCCGACCGCGGGCCGGCTGGACGAGGCGCTGGACGACCTGGTCGGCTTCTTCGTCAACACCCTGGTGCTGCGGGTCGACACCGGGGGCGGGCCGAGTTTCCGCACGCTGCTCGCCCGGGTGCGGGAAACCGACCTGGACGCCTACGCCCATCAGGACGTGCCGTTCGAACAGGTCGTGGAGGCGGTCAACCCGGCGCGCTCGCTGGCGCACCATCCGCTCTTCCAGGTCAGCCTGGCCTGGCAGATCTCGCGCGGCGAGCCGGATCTCCCCGGAGCCGAGGCGGAGACGGTGTTCGTGGACAACGGGACCGCGAAGTTCGACCTGACGTTCCACTTCTTCGAGCGCCGGACGGACGGCGGCGATCCGCTGGGGCTCGAAGCGCTGGTCGAATACAACACCGACGTATTCGACCGGTCCGCCGCGGAAGCCATCGCCGGACGGCTCGAACGGCTGGTGCGCGCCGCCGCCGAGGATCCGGACCGCGGCCTCGACCGCGTCGATCTGCTCACGCCCGCCGAAAGGCGGCAGGTGCTCGGCGACGGGACGGGCCCGGCAGCTGTCCGGCCGCCGGGATTGGTGCACGACTGGTTCCGGAGCCAGGCGAAGAGCTGCCCGGACGCGGTCGCGCTCGTCTGGGGCCAGCAGCCGACGACTTACGCCGAACTGGACGCCGCGTCGGACGAACTGGCCGCGGCGCTCGTCGCCCGGGGAATCGGACCCGAGCAGCTCGTCGCGCTCGTCCTGCCGCGCGGTCCGGAATTGGTCGCGGCCTTGCTGGCGGTGCTGAAAACGGGAGCCGCGTACGTGCCGGTGGATCCGGACTACCCGGCCGAGCGGGTGCGCTTCGTTCTCGAGGACGCGGGAGCCGCGCTCGTGCTGTCGACCGCGGAACTGGCCGCCCGGTTCGGCGCCGCGTCCTGGACGGTGCTGGAGGACCTGGACCGGCCGGCCGGAGCGCCAGCGCCGGCCCGGGCAGCCGATCCGGGGAACCCGGCCTACGTGATCTACACGTCGGGCTCGACCGGCAAGCCGAAGGGCGTGGCGGTCCCGCATCGCGCGCTGGCGAACTTCCTCGCGTCGATGGCCGAACGATTTCCGCTGGGCCCGGACGACCGCTGGCTGGCCGTCACCACCGTTTCGTTCGACATCGCGGGCCTCGAGCTGCTGCTCCCGCTGATCCGGGGCGCCGCCGTCGTGCTCGCCGACCGCGACACCGTGCGCGATCCGGGCGAACTGGCGCGGGCGATTTCCCGGCAGGCGGTCACGGTCATGCAGGCGACCCCGTCTCTGTGGCGGACGCTCGTTCCCGAGCACGCCGGGGTGCTTTCCGGTCTGCGCGTGCTCGCCGGCGGCGAGGCCCTGCCCGCGGATCTCGCCCGCGAGCTGTGCGCGGCGGGGGCGCGGGTGACCAACCTGTACGGCCCGACCGAGACCACCGTCTGGTCCAGCGCCGCGCCCGTGTCGGCGGACGAACCGGTCTCGCTCGGCAGTCCACTGTGGAATACCCGGTTGTACGTGCTGGACTCCGGGCTCTCGCCGGTCCCGGCGGGCGTGGCCGGCGAGCTGTACATCGCCGGCGACGGAGTCGCGCGGGGCTACGCGGGGCGCGGGGGCCTGACGGCCGACCGGTTCGTGGCGTGCCCGTTCGGAACCGGGGAGCGGATGTACCGGACCGGCGACCTGGTGCGGTGGCGCGGCGACGGACGGCTGGAGTTCGTCGGCCGGGCCGACGACCAGGTCAAGGTGCGGGGTTTCCGGATCGAGCCGGGGGAGGTGGAAGCGGCGCTGGCGGCCTGCCCCGGGGTCGGCCGCGCGGTCGTCACGGCCCGTCCGGACAGCTTCGGGGACCAGCGGCTGATCGGGTACCTCGTCCCGGGCGGCGACCGGGCCGCGGCCGAGGAGCAGCGGGCCCGGCAGGTGGAGGACTGGCAGCGGATCTGGGACGACGCTTACCGTTCCGCCGACGACGCCGACTGGGGCGAGGACTTCTCCGGGTGGAATTCCAGCTTCGACGACGCGCCGATCCCGGTCGCCGAGATGCGGGAATGGCTGGACCACACGATCGCGTCGCTGCGGCGGCTGCGGCCGAAGCGGGTGCTGGAGATCGGCGTGGGCACCGGGCTCCTGCTGTCGCGGCTGGCCCCGGACTGCGAGGAGTACTGGGGGCTCGACCTTTCCGGCACGGTCGTCGAGGCGCTCGGCCGCCGGGCCGCCGCCGATCCGGTGCTGCGGGACCGGGTCCGGCTCCGCCGCGGGAGCGCCGACGACCTCGGCGACCTTCCCCGGGGCCGCTTCGACACCGTGGTGCTGAACTCGGTCGTCCAGTACTTCCCGGGCGGCGACTACCTGGCGGAGGTGCTGGAGTCGCTCGTGTCGCTGCTCGCGCCCGGCGGGAAGGTGTTCGTCGGCGACGTGCGCGACCTGCGGCTGGCTCCGCTGTTCCACACCGCGGTCGCGGCGGCCCGCCGCACCGGGGAAGAGGATCCGGCGCGGGTGCGGGCGGCGGCGGAGCAGCAGCTGAGCCGGGAGAACGAATTGCTGGTCCCGCCGGGGTTCTTCGCGGCGCTGAGCCGGGACCTCCCGGCGATCACCGCCGCCGAGGCGACCCTCAAGCGCGGCCGCTACGACAATGAGCTTTCCCGGTACCGGTACGACGTCGTCCTGCGCACCGCGCCCGCGCCGGAGATCGCCCCGGAAAGCCTCCCGGCGGCTCCCGCGCGCAGCGTCGAAGAACTGGCGGAATGGCTGGAAAGCGCGCCGCGGGGCGACTTCCGGCTCGTCGGCCTGCCCGACCGGCGGCTGGCCGGCGAGGCGGCCGCGCACGCCGCGCTGGCGGACGGCCGTCCGATGGCCGAGGTCCTCTCCGCGTTCGCCCGGACCGAGGGACTGGTGCCCGAGGACCTGCAGGAGGCGGGTGCGCGGTTCGGCTACCGGGTGAGCACGCAGGTGTCGGACAGCGGGCCGGGCCGGTTCGACGCGTATTTCCTTTCCTCGCCGGACGTTTCGGTGGCCATCGCGGACGGCTCGCGGCGCACGAACAGCCCCGCCGCCTCCGGCGATTTCGGACGGCTGGCCTCCGCCGCGAAGGAGTTCGCGGCCGCCCGGCTCCCCGAGTACATGGTCCCGTCGGCGATCCTGGTTCTCGACGAGTTTCCGCTGACCCCCAACGGCAAGATCGACCGCAAGGCGCTGCCCGCGCCGCTCGCCGGGGCGGCGGGCCGGTCGCGGAAACCGCGCACGCCGGTCGAGGAGGTGCTGACCGGGCTCTTCGCCGAGGTGCTGGGCCTGCCCGAGGTCGGGGCCGAGGAGAGCTTCTTCGACCTCGGCGGCCATTCGCTGCTCGCGACCCGGCTGATGGACCGGGTGCGCTCGACGTTCGGGGCCGACCTCGGGGTACGGGTGCTGTTCGAGGCCCCGACGAGCGCCGCGCTGGCCCGGCGGCTCGGCGCGGACCGGGAAGGGGACGGCCTGAAAGTCCTTTTCGGACTCCGCACCCGGGGAGCGCTGCCGCCGTTGTTCTGCGTGCATCCGCTCGGCGGCCTCGGCTGGCCGTACGCGGGCCTGCTGCGCTACCTCGAGCGGGACCGGCCGCTGTACGTGCTGCAGTCGCGCGGCATCGGGGAGCCCGGCGCCCTCCCGGAGTCGGTCGCGGAGATGGCCGCCGACTACGCGGACCGACTGCGTTCGGTGCAGCCGTCCGGTCCGTACCACTTGCTCGGCTGGTCGTTCGGCGGCGCGGTGGCCCAGGCCGTCGCGGTCCTGCTGACCGAGCAGGGAGAGCAGGTGGACCTGCTGGCCGTGCTCGACGCCGGACCGGCCGTGCGCGATCCCGGCCGCTCGCCGGAACTCGGCGACGAGGAAGTGCTGGCACTGCTGTGCGAGGCGACGGGCGCGGACCCCGGCGGGATGGAACGGGAAGGAGGCGGGCTGGCCGGATTCGCCCGCGCGGCCGGGGAATCCGGCGGAGCGCTCGCCGAACTCGCCCGCGACGAGGCCGCGTTCGCCGCCCTGGTCGGCGTCCTCCGCCGCAACTACCGGCTGCACCAGGAGCATCGGGCCGAGCGGTATTCCGGGGACCTGGTGCTGTTCCGCGCGACCGGTTCGCCGGGGCAGCCGCGGGACCTGGCCGCCGAATGGCGTCCGTACGTCGAGGGCAGGCTGGACGTGCACGACGTGGCGAGCCCGCACGAGCGGCTGTTGCGGCCCGAGGCGCTGGCGGAGATCGGCCCGGTCCTGGCCGCCGCGCTCGCGGCCGGACGGAAGTAGGCCGCGATGACCGACGACCTCCCGCCCGGCCCGCGCCGGGCAGCGCTCGCCGACGCGGTGCGGCCGGAAGACCGCCCGCGGCCGGTTCCGGCCAAGGTCGTGCCGCTGCGCCGGCCCGGCAGGTGGATCGCCGCCGTCCTCGCCCTCGGCTGCCTGGCCTTCCTGCTCCGCTCGGTGGCGACGAACCCGAACTTCGACTGGCCGATCGCCGCGCGCTACTTCACTTCCCGCGCGGTGCTGGACGGCCTGGTGGTCACGCTGTGGCTGACCGCGGTGACGGTGGTGGCCGGGTTCGTGCTCGGCATCGTGCTCGCGGTCATGCGGATCTCCGGCAACCCGGTGCTCGCGTCGCTCAGCTGGGGCTACGTCTGGCTGTTCCGGTCGACCCCGCTGCTGGTGCAGCTGCTGTTCTGGTTCAATATCGGAGCGCTGTACCCGACGCTGTCCATCGGGATCCCGTTCGGCCCGACGCTGCAGACGATCGACCTGGTCAACCTCATCGGCCCGACCGCGGCGGCGGTGATCGGCCTCGTCCTGCACGAGGCGGCCTACGCGGCGGAGATCGTCCGCGGCGGGCTGCTTTCGGTCGACCAGGGGCAGGTCGAGGCAGCGCAGGCGCTGGGCCTGCGGCCGTGGCGCACGTTCCGCCGGATCGTGCTGCCGCAGGCCATGCGCTCCATCGTCCCGGCCGCGGGCAACATGCTGATCGGCACGCTGAAGGGCACGTCGATGGTCAGCGTGCTCGCGGTGGAGGACCTGCTCTACGCGGTGCAGCTGATGTACAACCGCAACTACCGGATCATTCCGCTGCTGCTGGTGGCGACCCTGTGGTACGTCCTCGTCACGAGCCTGCTCTCGGTGGTGCAGTACTACGTCGAACGCTTCTACGCCAGGGGTGCGCTGCGCGAACTGCCGCCGGCCCCGTTGCAGCGGCTGCGTTCCCGGTGGCGGGCCCTGCGCGGGAGTCCCGGCGCCGGCCGGCCCGGACGGGAGGGCGCATGAGCGAGCCGGAACGGCTGATGGTGCGGGCGCGCGGGGTGACGAAGAGGTTCGGCGCGATTCCCGTGCTGCGCGGCGTCGACCTCGACGTGCGGCCGGGCGAGGTCACCTGCGTGATCGGCCCGTCGGGTTCGGGCAAGAGCACCCTGCTGCGCTGCCTGAACCACCTGGAGAAGATCGACGGCGGGGAGATCGAGATCGACGGCGGGCTGCTCGGCTACCGGCGCCGCAAGGGCAGGCTGTACGAGCTGAAGGAATCCGCGATCGCCCGCAGGCGGGCCGAGATCGGCATGGTGTTCCAGAGCTTCAACCTGTTCCCGCATCTGACCGTGCTGGACAACCTCGTCGAGGCTCCGATCGCGGTGCGCGGCCGCTCCCGCGCCGAAGCCGAGCGCACGGCCGCGGACCTGCTCGCCAAGGTCGGGCTCAGCGGCCGGGAACACGCCTATCCGCGGCAGCTTTCCGGCGGGCAGCAGCAGCGCATCGCCATCGCCCGCGCGCTCGCGGTCGACCCCAAGCTCCTCCTGTTCGACGAGCCGACCAGCGCGCTCGACCCCGAACTCGTCGGCGAGGTGCTGGCGGTGATGCGGGGAACTCGCGGCGGGCGGCATGACGATGGTGGTGGTCACGCACGAGATGAGCTTCGCCAGAGAGGTCGCCGACACCGTCGTCTTCTTCGACGGCGGCGAGGTGGTCGAGCACGGTCCGCCGGAGCGGGTGCTGGGTTCTCCGGAGCACGCGCGGACCCGCGCGTTCCTGTCCCGGGTGCAGGTCCAGCCGTGAGGGCCACGGCGCTCGCGGCGTGGTGCTGCGGGATCCTGCTCGCCGCCGGGTGCGCGGCGGGCGGCGTGCCGGCCGAGGACGCCGACCCGGTCGCGGACGTGGTGTCCGGGGTCGCGACGGACCCCGCGCTCGCGGCGGCGGTTCCGGCGGGAATCCGGGCGAGCGGGCGGATCCGCGTGGCGACGTCGGCGAAGGGCAGCCCGCCGATCCGCTACCGCTCGGAGGAGACCGGCCGGCTGATCGGGGTCGAGATGGACCTGCAGCACGCGGTCGGCCGCGTCCTCGGGATCCGGATGGACTCCGAGGAGGCCACCTTCGACGAGATCCTGCCCGCGCTCGGCTCGGGCCGCTACGACGTCGGCCAAGGGAACTTCGGCGTCACCGAGGAGCGCAAGAAGGTCGTCGACTTCGTCACCTACTACACCGACGGCTTCGGCTTCCTGGTCCGCGCCGGGCGGCGCCAGGATCCGGTGTCGGGGCCGGTCGATCTGTGCGGGCTGCGGATCGGGGCGGTCGCGGGCACGAGCTTCGAGCAGCTCCTGCGGCAGCGGGCGGGCGAGTGCGCCGCGAAATCCCGGGAGCCGTACCGGGTTTCGGTGTACCGCAGCACCGCCGACGCCATGCTCGCGTTGTCGCAGAACAAAATGGACGTGCTCGTCTCCTCCAGCGTGTTCCTGCAGTACGCCGCGCAGCGGCTGCGGGGCCGGATGGTCTTCGTGAACAAGATCTACGAGGAGCAGGTGGGCTTCGTGGTCAAACGCGGTTCCCCGCTGGCCGAGCCGCTGCGGGCGGCGGTGCAGCGGCTGATCGACGACGGGACCTACCGCCGGATCATGGCGAAGTGGGGGCTGGAGCCGGCGTCGATCCGGCATTCGGAAGTGAATCCGCCCGGTCTGCGGTGAAAGGAGCCGAGGTGCGGACGCTGGGAGTGGTGACGATCGGGCAGACCCCGCGCGCGGACGTCACGGCGGAGCTGGAGCCGCTGCTGCCGCCGTGCCGGATCGTCGAACACGGCGCGCTGGACGGGCTGGACGCGGAAGCGCTCGCCGCGCTGCGGCCCGGGCCCGGCCAGGCGTCGCTCGCCACCACGCTGGCGGGCGGACGGCCGGTGGTGTACCGCCACGAGGCCGCCGAACCGCTGGTGGGCGCGGCGGTGCGGCGGGCGGAGGAGGACGGCGCGGACGTCGTGCTGCTGGCCTGCGGAGGAGCCTTCGGCGCGCTGGCGCACCGAAAACCGTTGCTGCGCACCGAAATTCTGGCCCAGCAAGGAGTGCGGGCGCTCGCCGGCGGGATGCGCGTCGGCGTGCTGCGCCCGCTGGCCGGGCAGGTCGAGGAGGCCCGGCTGGCCTGGCGCCGGGTGCTCGGGACCGACCAGGTGGTCGTGGACGCGGTCAATCCGTTCGACGCGCGTCCGGCCGATCTCGCGGCCGCGGCGGCGGGCCTGACCGGCCGGTGCGACGTGCTGGTCCTGGACTGCTTCGGCTTCGGCGAACGGATGCGGGCGGCCGCGGCGCGCGAGTTCGGCGGCCCGGTGCTGCTGATCCGGAGCGTCGCGGCGAGGCTGACCGCCGAGTTCCTGGCGGGGGTCTGACATGGCGGAGCTGGCCGCCGGACCCGCGCGCCGGGACGGCATGGACGCCCGCGCGCGGCGGAAATCGCTGCTGGCCAGCGTGCTGGGCAACGCGCTGGAGTGGTACGACTGGAACGTCTACGCGGTTTTCGCGACCTTCCTCGCCTCGGCGCTGTTCGACCGGACCGACCGCGTTTCCGCGCTGCTGAGCACCTTCGCGGTGTTCGCCGTCGGTTTCGTCACCCGGCCGCTGGGCGGGATCGTGTTCGGGCTGCTGGCCGACCGCATCGGCCGCCGGGGCGTGCTGGTGGCGACCATGCTCACCACCGCGGGCGCCAGTCTCGTCGTCGGCGTGCTGCCCGGCTACGCGCACCTCGGCACGTGGTCCTCGGCGATCCTCCTGGTGGCCCGCCTCGCCCAGGGGATGGGGCACGGCGGCGAGTCCTCGGCCTCCTACGCCTACGTCGCCGAGATCGCTCCGCGGGAACGGCGCGGGCTGTGGTCCAGCTCGGTCTTCCTGAGCGTGTCCGCAGGCACGCTGCTGGCCACCGGACTCGGAGCGGTGCTGACCGCGACGCTGACCCCGGGGCAACTGGCCGAGTGGGGCTGGCGGGTGCCGTTCCTGGTGGGCGGCGTGCTCGGGCTGTTCGCGCTCTATCTGCGGCGCAACGCCGAAGAAAGCGACGTGTTCAAAGAAATGCCGGCCGGCGCCCGGCCCTGGCCGCGAAAGCGCTTGTTCGGCGCGGGCCTCCGGATCGTGGCGATCAGCGCGGCGATCGGCGTCATGTACTACTCGTGGATCGTGTTCGGGGTCGGCAACGCGGTCAGCAGGCACGGGATGCCCAGCAGTTCGGCGTTCGCCGCGGGGTTCCTCGCCCAGTCCGCGGTGCTGTTCGTGCTCCCGTTGTGGGGCAGGCTGTCCGACCGGATCGGGCGCAAGCCGGTGGTGCTGGTGTTCGCGCTGGGCTCGGCCGCGCTCGCCTTCCCGATCACCGCCGTCGTCACCGACCAGGGCTGGACTTTGTTCGTCTCCGAATTCACGGCGGCGCTGCTGTGGTCGGCGGTCGCGGCGGTGTATCCGGCTGTGGTTTCGGAGATGCTGCCTACTTCGTCGCGGGGGACGGGGATCGGGATCGCGAGTTCGTTGTCGAACGCGGTGTTCGGCGGGACTGCTCCGTATCTCGGTGAGTTGTTCGAGGCGTGGCGTCTGTCGTGGGTGTTCACTTGCTATGTCGTCGTGTTGTGTTTGATCGCCGCGGTGGCGGTGGCGACGATGAGGGAAACCCGGGGGATCGAACTGTCCCAAGTGGACTGAGGGGCGGGGCTCGGGAAGAGCCCCGCCCCCGGATCACTCGCGGACGGCGGGGACGTCGGCTGCTTCCCGTTCCGGGGCCGCTTCCGTCGCGGCGGAGCGCCCGCGGCCCAGCAGGAAGATCGTCGTCATCGCGACCACCGAGATGCCCGCCAGGAGCAGCATCGTCGCGTTGTTGCCCGCGGCGAAGAGCGAGTCCGTCAGGCCGTCGGCGGCCGCGCGGTCGAGGCCGGTGTGCTGCTGGAGCAGGTCGCTCGCCGAGCCTGGCTTCGCGACGACGTCCGCGGTCCACGGGCCGGGCGCGACCTGCTTCGCGGCGAGGTCGTCGTGCAGGGCGCCTCCGGCGACGCCGCGGAACAGCGTCATGCCGAGCGCGAGCCCGACCGCGCCGCCGAAGTTGTGGAAGGTCCAGGTGGCTCCGACCGCGAGGCCGGACAGCCGCGGGGGAACCGAGGAAAGCGCGGCCACCGCGGACGGCCCCAGCACGAACGCCCAGCCGATGCCCATCAGGGCGAACGCGACGATCACGAAGCCGAGCCCGCTCGTCGCGTCCAATTGGGACTGCAGGAGCGCCGAAAGCGCGAAGGCGGCGAATCCGGTGCTGAGCACGACGATCGGGCCGACGCGGTCGACCAGCCTGCCGACGAACGGCGAAAGCACCGCCATGGTCGCGGTCGTCGGCAGCATCATCAGGCCGATCGCCACGTCCCCGTAGTGCCGGACGGTGCTCAGGTAGAGCGGCATGAGGAACAGCGCCGTGGCGTAGAAGAAGGCGAGCGAGAACTCCGCGGTCACCGCGCTGAGGAACAGCTTGCGGGCCAGCAGCCGGAACGGCACGAGCGGGTACTTCTGCCGCCCGTCGACGAGGACGAAGACCACGAGCGAGACCGCGCCGGCGACGAGGCTGCCGAGCACCTGCCAGGAACCCCAGCCGAAGGTGTCGCCGAAGGTGAAGCCGAAGATCACGCCGGAGAGCCCGAGAGCGAGCAGGACGAGCCCGGGCCAGTCGAGCTTCACGTCCCCGTCCGCCTTCGATTCGGTGAGGCTGACCGAGCAGATCGCCAGCGAGACGACCACCAGCGGCACGTTCACGAGGAAGACCCAGTGCCAGCTCAGCGCGCCGACGATCAGCCCGCCGAGCATCGGGCCGACGGCGAGGCCGATCCCGTTCACCGCGAACAGCATGCCGATCGCCCGTCCGCGCTGGGCTTCCGGGAAAGCGTTGGACACGATCGTGCTGGAACTCGTGTACAGCACCGCGCACGACGCGCCCTGCAGGAACCGGAAGAACACCAGCAGCGGGATCGTCGGGGCCAGCCCGGCGCCGAGCGAAGCCAGTCCGAAGAGGACAGTCCCGGCGTAGAGCACCTTGCGCCTGCCGAGGATGTCCGAGAGCCGGCCCGCGGTCACCATGAACATCGAAAGCGCGACGAGGAAGATGTTGACGATCAGCTGCGTCTGCGTCATCGTCGTGCCGAGATCGCGGGCGATGTCGGGTGCGGCGGTGTTGACGATGGTCAGGTCGATGCAGCCGAGAAAACTCACGATGCCGACTCCCGTCAGCACCCACCATTTCCTGCTGTTTTCGCCGATCACGCCGGTGTTCTCCTCAGGGGTTCGTCGTCGGGAAAGGGCGCCGGGCTCTCCGCCCGCCCGCGATCATTGGACCGGCATTTCGCCGTCCGCGGCGGCGCGCGGCCGGTCAATTTGGTCAGGACGCGGTCAACGTGGTCAAAGCCCGGGAGACCGGCGCGCGGGCCGGTAGGGTTTCCGTCCTGGCCGCCCGTCCCGTCCGGGGGCCGCCTTCCCGCCGGATCCGCGGAGGACAGCGATGAGCGGTGATCTGCCCGAGGTGCGCGCGCTGGGGTCGGAGCTGAGCAACTGGGGCCGCTGGGGCGCCGACGACGAACGCGGCACCACGAACCTGATCACGCCGGAGCGGATCGCGGCGGCGGCCGGGCTGATCCGCACCGGGGAGACGATCGACCTCGGCATCCCGCTCGACGCCGACGGCCCGCAGCCGGGCGGGCTCCGGCAGAACCCGGTGCGGCTGATGTCCGAGAACGGCCAGGAGCAGGAGCTGCCGGGCGGGCTCACCTGGGCCGACGACTACGTGTTCATGCCGCTGCAGGCGGGCAGCCAGTACGATTCGCTGGCGCACGTGCACTACGACGGGCTGCTCTACAACGGCCACCCCGGGCACGAGGTGACCAGCAAGGGCGCCGCCCGGTGCGGGATCGAGACGCAGGCGAAGGGCATCGTCGGCCGCGGAGTCCTGCTCGACCTGGCGCGGCTGCGCGGCGTCGACTGGCTCGACGGCGGCGAGGTCGTCACGCCGGCCGAACTCGAGGCGGCCGAGCGGGCGCACGGGGTGACCGTCGGAACGGGAGACATCCTGCTGATCCGCACCGGCTGGTGGCGCAAGTTCCTCCGCGACCGCGACGCCGCGGAGTTCATCCGCACCGAACCCGGCCTCGGCCTGGCGTGCCTGCCGTGGCTGCGCGAACGGGACGTGGCCGTGGTCGGCGCGGACAACTCGGCCGTCGAGGTGGTGCCCGGCGAGCGGCCGGACAGCATGTTCGAACTGCACATGGTGCTGATCCGCGACATGGGGGTCACGCTCGCGGAGATCCTCGACCTGGAGGAACTGTCGGAGTCGTGCGCGGCGGACGGACGGTACGAGTTCTTCTACGCCGGGCCGCCGCTGAAGTTCACCAGGGCGGTGGGCTCGCCGATCAACCCGCTGGCGATCAAGTAGGGCGGGTGGCGCGGGCCGGTCTGCTATTGAGGGTCGCTGGGGTGCTGATCAAGTAGCGCGGTTGTCCGTGGGTGTGGCTGTGGGGTCGGGCGGGGATCGCTTCGTTGTCGTGGGCGATGCGGGCGGCGTTGGGGGAGTTTTGCGGCGGTCTGCCGTTGTAGGTCATCGGGCGGGTTTGTTGATCAATTCGGCCGCGTTCAAATAGCGAGCGCGGCTGTGGCTTCGTTGTCGTGGGGTGGTTGCGCGCGGCGTTGGGGGAGTTTTGCGCTGGTCGGCCGTTGAAGGTCATCGGGGCAGGTTCGCTGATCAATCCGCGCGCGATCAAGTAGCGCGTTCGGCCCGCGGGCGCGGCTGAGGTCCAGACCAAGATCGATTCGCCGCCGCCGAGCCAGCCGCAGGCGGAGAGTCCATAGTGGACAGTCAGCCGCGGCCGCCGCCCCGGCGAAGGTCAATCCGCGGGCAACCGCCCCTATAACTTCCTTTACCGAACCGTTCCCGTGGATCCCATGCGGAATATGCACCGTATTGGCAGTTTGCCGATAGCGGGCATTTCCTCCGCGGCGTCCGGGAAGGACGTTCGGCTGTTCGGCTATTGGTCCCGGAGAGGCTGCAACGTTTCGGCCGGCGGGGGCGACTGTGCGGGCGGAGGTGCTCATGGCGGAATCGACAGCGGCGATCCCCTCCGGGGCGCTGCCGGAAGTGCGATCTCGGGCGAGTGCGTTACCCGGCGGTAAGGCCTACTGCCGTCGCGCGCCATTCGTGTGGTGCGGCCCGAGTCGTGAATTCCGCGCGGCCGGGGAAGCGGCGGAATTTTCCGGTGATCGGGTGAGGTTTAGCGGGCGGATTCGGCGATTCTCCGAGATCGACTTGTACCGCCAGCAGTTCGGAAGCGTTTTAGGGAAGGCGGACGGTGATCATTTCCCGGTATGCGGCGGAAGTCCGGCATGCGGCCGCGACGTTGCTGCGATCGGGGGAACGGCGACGGCTGTCGGCACCACTTCTTTGGTGGCGGGCATTGTTCCGCCAGTCTGGAGAATGGACCGTTTACGCTGGTCGGAGCAGTGGGAATCGGTGCGGGGCGCGGCCGGGGCGTCCGCCGAACGCGAAGGCGGACTCTCCGCTTATCCGGGCGTCGCCTCGAGGTGTGAGTCCGTTGTTCATATTTTAGAATGCTCTCGGCAATGTGTGACGCTGGGTGCGAACCGGCGTATGCGGGAGTCCTTCGTTTGGCGGTTGCTGGAGCGCAACGGAGCTAGGCAGGGTATGGATTCCAGCGCGGGTCTGGGCTTGCTGACGCCCGCGCTCTGCTGGGGCTAGTGCCGCGCGGTCAGGGGGCAATTCACCGCGCGGTTCCGACGAGTATTCGAAAGGCATGGTCATGCACTCCCGGAAAGAAAGAACCGACGTCCCGAGACCGCGCCCGGTGCCCGGCGTCGGCAGTGCGGACCGGCTGGCCGCCGTGCTCCCGCGGCTGGCCGCCCGGCATCGGGTGCCGGGAGCGCAGGTCGCGGTGTGGTCCGGCGGCGAGGCCGTCATGGTCCAGACCGGGGACGCGGGCGGCGGCAGGCCCATGCGGGAGAGCACGCGGGTGCCGGTCGGCTCGATCACCAAAGTCGCCACCGCGACGGTCGCGATGCTGCTGGTGTCCGACGGCGATCTCGAGCTGGACCAGCCGGTCGGCGAGATCCTGGGCGATCCCGGGCTTTCCGCGTCGCTGACCTTGCGCAGGCTGCTCAGCCACACGAGCGGGCTGCCCTCGGACCCGGCCGACGCCGCCGGGTCCTGCCGGAAAGAGGTGCGGTCCGCGGAGTTCGTCTGCGAGCCGGGGACCGCGTTCTCCTATTCCAACCTCGGCTACGCGCTGGCCGGCCTGCTGATCGAAGAGGTCACCGGGATGAGCTGGCGCGAGGCGGTCGCGTCGATCCTGTTGCGGCCCTTGGAGATCGAACCGTTCTTCGTCGACAGCCCGGGCGTCGCGACCGGGCACGCGCGCGACGGCGGGCGGCCGCTCGCGCAGGTGCTGCCGCCGATGCTGGACCCGGCGGGCGCGCTCGCGCTGAGCGCCCGCGACCTGGTCGCGCTGGGCCGCGTCCACCTCGGCAAACCCGGCCTGCTCGACGTCGTGACCGCGAGCGACCTGCACCGGCCCGTGGAACGCGCGGAACCGTTCGGCCTCGCCGACGGCTGGGGACTGGGGCTGGCCTGTTTCGGCGACGAGGACTTCCGCTGGCTCGGGCACGACGGCACGGCCGACGGGACCTCGTGCCACCTGCGGATCGACCAGTCCGGCGCGTGCGTGCTCGCGCTGACCGCCAACGGGGCCGGGGGCGGCGACCTCTGGCACGACCTGGCCGGGGAGCTGCCGGAACTCGGCCTCCCGCCGCATCGCGTCCAGGCTGCGGAATCCTGCCCGATTCCCATGCCGGACGGCGATTTCGGCAATTATCGCAACGGCGCGATCGGATATGCGATCCGACCGGACGCCTCCGGCGGCGCCTGTCTCGACGTGGACGGCGACGTCTTCCCCGAACTGACCCGGTACGCCGACGGCTCCTTCACCGTCCGCGATCCGGCGACCGGCCGCGCCACGCCGTGCGGCCGGTTCCGCGGCCGGCCCGGCGCGGCGACCGCCGTCGAAATCGGCGGCCGGCTCGCGCGGCGGTGCTGAGCCCGCCCTCCGAACTTCTCGTCCTCGCCCGCGTCGAAGCGGGATCCCTTGGCGTGCCCGGAAGGTAGCGAAAAACGATGACCGCCCCCCACATTCCGGCCGGACCGGACCCTGCCGCCACTCTGCCCGAGCTGTTCGCCGCCCAGGCGCGGCAGGCTCCGGACGCGCTCGCCGTGGACGGCGCGGCGACCCGGCTGACGTACGCCGAACTGGCCGGCGAAGCCGGAAGCCTCGCCGCGCATCTGCTGCGGCTGGGCTTGCGGACCGAAGACCGGGTCGGAGTGCTGGCGCGGCGGTCGGCCGGGCTGGTCGTCGCGGAGCTGGCCGTGGTCGCCGCGGGCGGTGCGTACGTGCCGCTCGACCGGCGCGCGCCGGACAGCCGGTTGCGGACGCTGCTGGTCGAAGCCGGGGTCACGATCCTGCTCACCGACGATCCGGTCCGCGCCGCGGAGATCCACACTGGACAGATCGTCGTGCTCGGACGGGTGCTGCCGGGGGAGGATTTCCCTTCGGTGCCACTGCATCCGGACAACCTGGTCTACCTGATGCACACGTCCGGCTCGACCGGGACCCCCAAGGGGGTCGCGGTCCGGCACCGGGACGTCGCGGCCCTCGCGGCCGACCAGCGGTTCGCCGGGGCCGCGCATCGCCGGGTGCTGCTGCACTCGCCGGCGGCCTTCGACGCCTCCACCTACGAAATGTGGGTGCCGTTGCTGACCGGCGGCACCGTGGTGGTCGCGCCGCCGGGAGACCTCGACGTCGAGCTGCTCCGCGAAGTCGTTTCCCGGTACGGCATCGGCGCGATCTGGTTGACCGCGGGCCTGTTCCGGGTCGTCGCGCAGGAGGCGCCGGACTGTTTCCAGGGCGTGCGCGAGGTCTGGACCGGTGGCGACGTCGTCCCGGCCGGGGCGGTGCGGCGGGTGCTGCGCGCCTGCCCCGGCGTCACGGTCGTGGACGGGTACGGCCCGACCGAGACCACCACGTTCGCGACGGCCCACGCGGTCCAGCCGGGGGACGTGACCGCGGTGCCGATCGGCCGCCCGCTGGACGACGTGCGCGCGTATGTCCTGGACGACGCGCTGAACCCGGTCGCGGCCGGCGAACCCGGCGAGCTGCACCTGGCCGGGGCGGGGCTGGCGCGCGGGTACTGGGCGCGTCCCGGGGCGACGGCGGAGAAGTTCGTCGCCGATCCCGGCGTGCCCGGCGAGCGGATGTACCGCACCGGCGACCTGGTGCGCTGGAACGGCCAGGGCGAGCTGGAATTCCTCGGCCGCGCCGACGACCAGGTCAAGATCCGCGGCTTCCGGGTGGAACTCGGCGAGATCGAGGGCGTGCTCGCCGCGGACGACACGGTGGCGGAGGCGGTGGTGGTCGCGCGGGAGGACGGGCCGGGAGCCAAACGCCTGGTCGCCTACGTCGTGCTGGCTCCCGGCGCGCCGCGGAAAGACCTGAAGGCCGCGGCCGCGGCGGTGCTGCCGGGCTATCAAGTGCCCTCGGCGATCGTCGTGCTGGACGAGCTTCCGTTGAGCGCCAACGGAAAGGTCGACCGGAAAGCACTGCCCGCGCCGCCGAGCGAACCGGCGGACGGCGGCGCCGAACCGCGTACGGACACCGAACGCGCCGTCGCCGGGATCGTCGCGGAGGTGCTGGGACTGGACCGGATCGGCGCCGAGGACGATTTCTTCGCTCTCGGCGGCGACTCGATCCTGGCCGTGCAGGCGCTGTCCCGGCTGCGGCGCAAGCTCGGCGCGGAGCTGTCGGCGCGGGCGCTCTTCGACGCGCCCAGCGTGGCGGCACTCGCGCGGCTCGTGGACAGCGGTCCGAGAGCCGGGCAGGAGATCCCGGCGGGGCCGCCGCGGGACCTGCTGCCGCTCTCCCCGGCGCAGCGGCGGCTGTGGTTCCTCGACGAACTGACCGGCGGCAGCACCGAGTACAACACGGGCGTCGGGATCCGCCTGTCCGGCCCGCTGGACCTCGGAACTCTGCGCACCGCGCTGGCCTCTCTCTGCGCACGGCACGAATCGCTGCGCACGACCTTCGATTCCGTTGCGGGACAAGGCATGCAGCGCATCGCGCCGACCGGGGAAATCCCCTTGAGCATAGCGGATTCCGCCCCGGACGACGAGACTCTGAAGGCGCAATTGCGCCGGCCGTTCGACCTTCGGACGGGCCCGCTGACCCGGGCCGCGCTGTACCCGCTCGGCCCGGACGAGCACCTGCTTCTCCTGTGCCAGCACCACATCGTCACCGACGGCCGGTCGATCGAGGTGCTCACCGGCGAACTGCTCGACCTGTACCGCGGCGCGGCCCTGCCCCCGCTGCCGCTCGGCTACCAGGACTACACCCGGTGGCGGCTGGCGTCCGAACGCCTCGACCAGCTCGGCTACTGGCGCGCGGCCCTCGACGGCCTCGAACCGCTCGCCCTGCCGACCGACCGTCCGCGGCCGCCGCAGCGCACCACCGAGGGCGCGGTGCACCGGCACGACCTGTCCGCCGACCTGGTCCGCCGGGTCGCGGAAGCGGGCCGCGAGCAGGGCGCCACGCTGTTCATGACCCTGACCGCGGCCGTGCAGGCAGTGCTGGCCGCCTACAGCGGGCAGCGGGACATCGCGGTCGGCACGGCGGTGTCCGGACGCGACCGGGCCGAATTGGAGCCGCTGACCGGATTCTTCGTCAACACGCTCGTGCTCCGGTCCTCTGTGGACAATGCGCAGCCGTTCGAGCGCTTCCTGGCGGAATTCCGGGAGACCGTGCTGTCCGCGTTCGCGCACGGGGACGTGCCGTTCGACCGGGTCGTGGAGGAGGTTCAGCCCGAACGCGATCCCTCGCGGACGCCGTTGGTGCAGGCGGTCGTCGTCCTGCAGCGGCCGCTGGTGGCGGAGCGTACGGTCGCCGGGCTGCGGGTCAGCGAGTACGCCCTGCCGCGGCCGTCGGCGCGCTTCGATCTCGTGGTGGAGTTCTGGCCGCGCCCCGACGGCCTGCGCGTCACGATCGAGTACGCCACCGCGCTTTTCGACGGCGCCACCATCGAACGCCTCGCGCGCAGCCTGGAGGTCTTGCTCGCCGGGATCGCCGCTGACCCGGCGCGGCCGGTGGGAGACCTGCCGCTGCTCACTGCCGAGGACCGCCGGTTCCTGCTTCCGGGGCAACCGGAGAACCCGTCCGGAAACCCGCCTCCGCAGACGGTGCCGGACCTCTTCGACCGACGTGCCGGCCAAAGACCGGACGACCTCGCGGTGGTCTGCGGCGACGTCCGGCTGACCTACGCCGAACTGCGGGCCCGCGCGAACCGCCTCGCCCAGCGCCTGATCCGGCAAGGCGTCCGCCCGGAGGACCGGGTCGGCGTCCTGATGGACCGCTCGGCCGACCTCGTCGTGGCCGTGCTGGCGATCCTCAAGGCCGGTGGCGCCTACCTCCCGCTGGACCTGCGCGCTCCGGCCGACCGGCTGCGCCGCGTCCTCGACGGAGTGCCGCTGGTGCTCACCGACCGCACTTGGCACGACACCGCCACCACTGTCCATAATGGACTCACGCTGCTGGTGACAGACGTCGACGAACCTTCCGCCGCGCCAGAAATCGCGCTGAGCGAACAAAACCTCGCCTACGTCGAGTACACCTCGGGCTCCACCGGCGTCCCGAAGGGCGTAGCCGTGCGGCACGCGGACGTCACGGCCCTCGCGACCGACCCGCGGTTTTCCGGCCATGAGCGAGTCCTGCTGCATTCCCCGCTCGCCTTCGACGCCTCCACCTACGAGCTGTGGGTGCCGCTGCTCAACGGCGGCACCGTGGTCGTCGCGCCGCCGGGAGACCTCGACGCCGACGCGGTCCAGCAGCTGGTCGCCCGGCACGGCCTGAGCGCGCTCTGGCTGACCGCGGGTCTCTTCCGGCTCTTCGCCGAGGAGACGCCGGAGTGCTTCGCCGGCCTGCGCGAGGTCTGGACCGGCGGCGACGTCGTGCCGCCGGCCGCCGTCCGCCGGGTGCTCGACCGCTGCCCCGGCATCGCCGTCGTGGACGGCTACGGCCCGACCGAGACCACCACGTTCGCCACGTCGTTCCGGATGCCGGCCGAGGTCCCCGACCCGATCCCGATCGGCACGCCGCTGCGGGACGTCCGGATCCACGTCGTCGACGACCGGTTCCGCCTGCTCCCGCGCGGCGCGGCCGGCGAGGTCTGCGTCGCCGGCGCGGGGCTCGCGCGCGGGTACTTCGGCCAGCCGGGCGCGACCGCGGACCGGTTCGTCGCCGACCCGTTCGGCCGGCCCGGCGAGAGGATGTACCGGACCGGCGACCTCGGCCGGTGGCGGGGCGACGGCACCCTCGAATTCCTCGGCCGCGCGGACGACCAGGTCAAGATCCGCGGCTTCCGGGTCGAACCGGCCGAGATCGAACGCGCGCTGGTCGCGGAGGACGGGGTGGCGCGGGCGTTCGTGACGATCCGCACGACCGGCGGACGCAAGCAGCTCGTCGGCTACGTGGTCGGACCGGCCGACCCCGAGGCCCTCCGCCGCGCCCTCGGCCGCACCCTGCCGGACTACCTGGTGCCGTCGGTCCTCGTCCCGCTGGCCGAGCTGCCGCTCACCGCCAACGGCAAGGTCGACCGCCGCGCGCTGCCGGAACCGCAGGTCGCCAGCGAGCGGACGGCGGCCCCGCGCACCGGGCGGGAGGCCGTGCTCGCCGGGATCTGGGCGGACGTGCTCGGCCTCGACCGGGTCGGCGTGGACGACAACTTCTTCGCCCTCGGCGGCGATTCGATCCTGAGCATCCAGGTGAGCGCCCGTGCCCGGCAGGCCGGGCTCAGCGTGACCACCGCCGACCTGTTCCGCCACCAGACCATCGCGGCGCTCGCGCCGGCCGTCGGCGAGGCCGGCGCGATCCCGGCGCGCGGCCCGGAGAGCGGCGAAGCGGTCCTGACCCCGATCCAGCACTGGTTCTTCGGCCTGGGCGCGGACCGCTTCGACCAGACGATCGCCGTCGAGCTGCCCGCCGGCGTCGACTTGACCGCGCTGATCAGTGCGCTCGGCGCGTTGTCCGAGCGGCACGACGCGCTGCGGATGCGGTTCACCCAGGACCGCGACGCTTGGCAGCAGCACAACGCCCCGGTCGGCGAAGGGCACACGCTGCTGCGGTGGTCGCTGACCGGCGAGCCGCGGACCTTGCACCTGGCCGCGCCCCACCTGGTGGTCGACGGCGTGTCGTGGCGGCTGCTGCTGGAAGACCTCGACCGCGGTTATCAGCAGGCCGTGCGCGGCGAACCGATCGACCTCGGTCCGCGGACCACGTCCTTCCGCGAGTGGGCGCGAAGGCTCGCCGAGCACGCGGCAGCGGGCGGCTTCGACGACGAACTCGCGCACTGGTGGGAACTGCCCGCGCCCGCCCCGCTCCCGGTCGACGGCACGGCGGAGAACACCTTCGGCCGCGCCCGCGTCGTCACGGCCCGGCTCACCGCCGACGAGACGCGCGCGCTGCTGCGCGAGGTGCCGCGGGCGTACCGGACGCAGGTCAACGACGTGCTGCTGGCCGCGCTGGGCCGGGTGCTGGGGGAGTGGACCGGGCAGCGGCCGGTGGTCGATCTCGAAGGGCACGGCCGCGAGGAGCTGTTCGACGGGGTCGACCTGTCGCGGACGGTCGGCTGGTTCACCAGCATCTTCCCGGTCGCGCTGGACGTTCCGGACGGCTGGGGCGCGGCGCTGAAAGCGGTCAAGGAGCAGCTGCGCGCGGTCCCGCGCCGGGGGATCGGCTACGGCGCGCTGCGGTATCTCGCCGCGTCCGCGCCGGTGATCGAACCGCAGGTGAGCTTCAACTACCTGGGCCAGTTCGACCTTCCCGGCGACCTGGTCCTGCACCGCGAACTCGCGCTGGACGTCTCGCCGGACACCGTCCGCCCGCACCTGCTGGAGGTCGTCGGTCGCGTCGAGGGCGGGGAGCTGGAGCTGGCCTGGCATTACGCCGAGGGCGTCCACGAGAAGTCCACTGTGGACCGGCTGGCCGCGGCGACGGCCGAAGCCCTGCGCGAGATCGTCCGGCATTGCGCGGAGCCGGGAGCGGGCGGCCGGACGCCGTCGGACTTCCCGCTGGCCGCGCTGGACCAGTCCACAGTAGACGAATTGGCCGGCGACGGCCGTGACGTCGAGGACGTCTACCCGCTGACGCCGATGCAGGCCGGGATGGTGTTCCACGACCTCGCCCAGCCCGGCGACCGGGTCTACTTCGAACAGGTTTCGTTCACGGTGGACGACGTGCCCGAGCCGCGGCGGCTGGGCGAGGCCTGGCAGCGGATCGCCGAGCGGACCCCGATTCTGCGCAGCCGGATCGTCTGGGACGGCGTGCCGCAGCCGCTGCAGGTCGTGCACCGTACGGCGGAGCTGCCAGTGTCCTATCTGGACTGGTCCGCAGTGGACGCCGAAGAAGCCCTCGAGCAACTGCTGGAGCAGGACCTCGCCGAAGGATTCGATCTCGCCCAGGCCCCGTTGACGCGGCTGGTCATCGCGAGGGAATCCGCCACCAGAGTGCGCGTGCTCTGGACGTTCCACCACGTCCTGCTCGACGGCTGGAGCGTGTTCGGCCTCCTCTCCGACGTCGTGGCCTTGCTGCGCGGCGAAGAACCGCCGGTCCGGCCGCCGTTCCGCGACTACGCGGCCTGGCTCGCCGACCAGGACGACGAACGCGCCGAGGAGCATTGGCGCGCCGAACTCACCGGGGTGACGCCGACTCCGTTGCCCCTCGAACGCCCCGCCGTCCGCACGCACACGGCAAGCTCGACCGGCCGCGTCCCGGTGGAGTTCGACGCCGAAACGTCCGCCGCGGTGTACGCCTTCGCGCGACGGAACCGGCTGACCGTCAACACCGTCGTCCAAGGCGCGTGGGCCGCGTTGCTGGCGCGCTACAGCGGCGAAACCGAGGTGTGCTTCGGCGCGACGGTCTCCGGCCGTCCGGCGGAACTGCCCGGCGCGGACGACATTCCCGGCATCTTCATCAACACCCTGCCGGTGCGCGTCCGGCTCGACCGCACCCGCGCGGTCGCGGACTGGCTGCGCGATCTCCAGGCGGCACAAGCGGAATCGCGCCGGTTCGGGCACGTCGGCCTGACGAAACTGCAGGCATGGAGCGGCGGCGGCAGCTTGTTCGACAGCATCGTCGTCTTCGAGAACTACCCGATCGACGAGGTGTCGGAGCTGCGCGACGTCCGCGCGGCCGAGCGGACCAGCTACCCGCTGGGCGTCGTCGCCTACCCCGGGCGCAAGCTCTCGCTGATCCTCACGCACGACCCGGCGCGGATCGGCGACCAAGCCGCGGCCAGGCTCGCGACGCACCTCGAAGCGCTGCTCCGGGGCATGATCGCGGCACCGCACGAGCCGGTGTCCCGCGTGCCGATGCTGTCCGAGGCCGAGACTCAGCAGCTGCTCGCCGAACGGAACGAGACCGCGCGCCCGCTCCCGGCCAAGGCGGTGCCGGAGCTGTTCGAGGCCCAGGTCCGCGGTAACCCGGACGCCGTCGCGCTGGTGACCGACGACGAGCAGCTCACCTACCGGGACCTCGACCTCCGCGCGAACCGGCTCGCCCACCGGCTGCTCGAGGCGGGCGTGCGGGCGGAGGACCGGGTCGCCGTCCTGATGAACCGCGCGCCGGAACTCGTCGTCGCCGAACTCGCGATCCTCAAGGCCGGCGGCGCTTACCTTCCGCTGGACCTGCGCGCCCCGGCCGAGCGGCTGCGGCTGCTCCTGCGGGAGGCGGAAGCACGAGTCCTGCTCGCCGACGCGGCGTGGCTGGCGACCGCCGAGGAAGTCCACCTCGGCACCATCCTCACCGGCGAGAGCGGCGGCCCGGACACCGCGCCAGCCGTCCGCGTCGAGCCCGACCAGCTCGCCTACGTCATCTACACGTCCGGTTCGACCGGCCGTCCGAAGGGCGTCGCGGCCCGGCATCGCGACGTCGTGGCCCTTGCCGCGGACCGGCGGTTCGCCCGGCACGACCGGGTTCTGCTGCACTCGCAACAGGCCTTCGACGCCGCGACCTACGAACTGTGGGTGCCGCTGCTCAACGGCGGCACCGTCGTGCTGGCCCCGCCGGGGGACGTGGACGTCGAGACGCTCGGCCGCTCGCTGACGACGCACGGCGTGACCGGGGCGTTCCTCACCACCGGGCTGTTCCGCCTGGTCGCGCAGGAATCGCCGGAGGTCTTCGCGGGCGTGCGGGAAGTCTGGACCGGCGGCGACGCCGTGCCCGCGGCCGCGCTGCGCAGGGTGCGGGCGGCGTGCCCGGACACCCTGGTCGCCGACGTGTACGGCCCCACCGAAACCACCACGTTCGCGACCGTGCACCCGCTGCCCGGCGAGGTGCCGGACGTCGTCCCGATCGGCGGGCCGCTCGACCACACCCGGGCCTACGTCCTCGACGACGACCTCCGGCTGGTCCCGCCCGGCGCGCCCGGCGAACTGCACCTCGCCGGCGCGGGCCTGGCGCGCGGCTACCTCGGCCGTCCCGGGCTGACCGCCGACCGGTTCGTCGCGGACCCGTTCGGCCCGCCGGGGGAGCGGATGTACCGCACCGGCGACCTGGTGCGCTGGAACGACGAGGGCGCGCTCGAGTTCGTCGGCCGGGCGGACGAGCAGGTCAAGATCCGCGGGTTCCGGGTCGAGCCGAGCGAGATCGAGGCGGCGCTCGGCGAGCATCCCGGCGTCGAGCAGGCGGCCGTGCTGGCCCGTTCGGACGGCGGCGTGAAGCGGCTGGTCGCCTACGTCGTCGGCGAAACCGAGGGCCTGGCGGAATTCCTCGGCCGGACGCTGCCGGACTATCTGGTGCCCGCCGCGTTCGTCCGGCTGGAGCGGTTCCCGGTGAACGTCAACGGGAAACTCGACCGGCAGGCGCTGCCGGAGCCCGAGTTCGGCGCGCGGGACCACGTCGCGCCGAGGACCGGGCGCGAACGCGCGATCGCGGAGATCTGGGCCGACGTGCTCAACGTCGATCGCGTCGGCGCGACGGACGACTTCTTCGAGCTGGGCGGCGATTCGATCCTCAGCATGCAGGTCGTCTCCCGGGCCCGCCGGGCCGGGCTGGAGCTGCAGCCGGGCGACCTCTTCGCGCACCGCACCCCGGCCGCGCTCGCCGCGGCGGCCCGCACCGCGGCCGCGGCCGTCGAACGCGGTCCGGTGCAGGGCCCGGTGCCGCTCACCCCGATCCAGCACTGGTTCTTCGCGACGCAAACCGCCGAGCCGGACCACTTCCACCAGTTCGTCCGCTTGGCACCGCTCGATCCGGACGCCGCGCACGCGGCCGTCGAGGCGCTCGTGACGCACCACGACGCGCTCCGGATGCGCTTCGCCCGCGGCGAAACCCACTGGCTTCAGGAAAACGGCCCGGCCGGCGCGGAAGCACCGCTGGTCCGCTTCGAGCAGGACCGGCTGTCCGTGCATCACCTCGTGGTCGACGGCGTGTCGTGGCGCGTGCTCCTCGAAGACTTCGAGCGCGCCTACGACCAGGCTTCGCACGGCAAGCCGATCGACCTCGGCCCCCGCACGACGTCCTTCCGCGACTGGGCGATCCGGCTCGCCGAGCACGCTGCCGAGGGCGGCTTCGACGACGAACTCGGCTATTGGCGCGGCGTGTCCGGCAGCACCGCGGTGCCGGTCGACGGCCGAGGCGACGCGACCGTCGCGTCGATGCGCTCGGTGACCGCCCGGCTGTCCGCCGCCGAGACGAACGCGCTGCTGCGAGACGTCCCGAAGGTCTATCGCACGCAGGTCAACGACGTGCTGCTGACCGCGCTCGGCCGGGTCCTGCGCGACTGGACCGGCGGGACGCCCGTGGTCGATCTGGAAGGGCACGGGCGCGAGGAGCTGTTCGAGGACGTCGACCTGTCCCGCACGGTCGGTTGGTTCACCACCGTCTTCCCGGTGGCGCTGGACGTGCCGGACGACTGGGGCACGGCGCTCAAGTCCGTCAAGGAACAGCTCCGCGCGGTGCCGCGACGCGGGATCGGCTACGGCGCGCTGCGCTACCTGACCGGCACGGCCCCGGAGATCGACCCGCAGGTGAGCTTCAACTACCTCGGCCAGTTCGGCTCCGGCCGCATCGAATCCGACGAAAGCCCCCGCTCGGCTCGCGCGCACCTGCTGGACGTCGTCGGCCGCGTCGAGACCGGCGAACTGGAATTGACCTGGTACTACGCGGAAGGCGTCCACCAGAGGTCCACTATGGACACTCTGGCCGCCGCGATGACCACCGCGTTGCGCGAGATCATCCGGCACTGCGCCGATCCGGCAGCGGGCGGCCGGACCCCGTCGGACTTCCCGTTGGCCGCGCTGGACCAGTCTGCTGTGGACAGTCTGGTCGGCGACGGCCGCGAGGTCGAGGACGTCTACCCGCTGACGCCGATGCAGTCCGGGATGGTGTTCCACGCCCTGTCCCAGCCTGGCGAGCGCGTCTACTTCCAGCAGGTCGGCTTCGTGCTCGACGGCGTCGAGGACCTGGCCGCGCTGGAACGGGCCTGGCAGCGGGTGGTCGACCGGACGCCGGTGCTGCGGACGCGGATCGCCTGGGAGGGCGTGCCCGAGCCGGTCCAGGTCGTGCGGCGGCGGGTCCCGGTCCCGATCGCCCGGCACGACTGGCGCGACCGGACCCCGGACGACCGCGACCGGGCCTGGCGGGACCTGCTCGCCGCCGACCGGGCCCAGGGGCTCGATTTCACCGAAATGCCGTTGCTGCGGCTGGCTTTCGCGCGCTTGTCGGACACCGAAGTCCGGGTGCTGTGGACGTTCCACCACGTCCTGCTCGACGGCTGGAGCGTCTTCGGCGTGCTGTCCGACGTGTTCGCCGCCTATTCCGGCGCCGAGCTGCCCGAGCGTCCGCCGTTCCGCGACTACCTCGCCTGGCTGGACCGGCAGGACGACGCGGCCGCCGAAGAACACTGGCGGCGGGAACTCGGCAGCCTCGTCGCACCCGCGCGGCTGCCTTATGACCGGGCCCCCGCGCAGGCGCACACGAGCCGTTCGTCGGAATGGCTGCGCGTGCCGGTCGAAAATTCCGGACGGCTGCGGGACTTCGCCCGCCGGGCCGGCCTGACGCTCAACACCGTTCTGCAGGGCGCGTGGGCGCTGGTGCTGGCGCGGCTGAGCGGCGAGCGCGACGTCTGCTTCGGCACGACGGTTTCCGGCCGTCCGGTCGACCTGCCCGGCGCGGACGACATCACCGGCATCTTCATCAACACCCTGCCCGTGCGGACCACGGCGACCGGTGCCGACGTGACCCCGTGGCTGGCCGAACTGCAGGCCGCGCAGGTCGAGTCCCGCCGGTACGGCCACTTGCCGCTGACGAAGCTGCAGGCGTGGAGCGGCTGCGGCGGAAGCCTTTTCGACAGCATCGTGGTCTTCGAGAACTATCCGGTCGACCAGGCTTCGACGCGTGGCTTGCGGCTGCGCGACGTCGACGCGGCGGAGACGACGAACTACCCGATCAGCGTCGTCGCGTCGCCGGGGGAGCAGCTGACCTTGGACGTCGGCTACGACCCCGACCTGTTGGACGCCGAGACCGCCGAGCGGATCACCCGGCAGCTCACCGCCGTCCTCGACGCGTTCGGCGCGGACCCGCACCGGTCGCTGGAGGACATCGACCTGCTCACCGAGGCGGAACGGCACCGGGTGCTGGTCGAGTGGAACGACACCGCCCAGCCGCTCCCGGCCGGCGACCTGACCGAGCTGTTCGCCGCACACGTCCGGCGCGCTCCGGACGCGGTCGCGGTGGCTGGTGATGGAGTACGGCTGACGTATGCGGAGCTGGACCGGCAGACCGACCAGCTCGCGCGGTACCTGGTCTCGCTCGGAGCGGGACCGGAGCGGCTCGTCGGCGTCCTGATGGACCGCTCGCCGGGCCTGATCGTCGCGGAACTGGCGATCGTCAAAGCGGGCGCGGCCTATCTGCCGCTCGACACCCGTGCCCCCGAACCCCGGCTCAAGACGCTCCTCGCCGGGGTGGAACTCCTGGTCGCCGACGAGTCCTGGCGCGCTGCGGCGGAGAAGGTCCACAGTGGACTGACAGTCGTCCCCGGCGAGCACACCGCGGACGTGCCGCTCCCGAAGGCGGACCCGGCCAACCTGGCGTACGTCATGTACACCTCCGGTTCGACCGGAAAGCCGAAGGGCGTCGCACCCAGCCGCCGCGACATCGTGGCACTCGCGGCGGACCGCCGTTTCGCCGCGCACAGCCGCGTCCTGCTGCACGCGTCGCAGGCCTTCGACGCCTCGACCTACGAACTCTGGGTGCCGCTGCTCAACGGCGGCACGGTCGTCGTCGCCCCGCCCGGCGACCTCGACCTCGAGACCCTCGGCCGGCTGTTCGCCGAGCACCGGGTCGACGCCTCCTTCCTCACCACCGGCCTGTTCCGGCTGGCCGCGAAGGAGGCCCCGGAGATCTTCCGCGGGCTGCGGGAAGTCTGGACCGGCGGCGACGCGGTCCCGTCGGCCGCGGTGCGGCGGGTGCGGGAAGCCTGCCCGGACACGACCGTCGTGGACGTCTACGGCCCGACCGAGACCACGACGTTCGCGCTGGCGCACCCGGTCCTCGACCCGGTGCCGGACGTCGTGCCGATCGGGAAACCGCTGGACAACACGCGCGCCTACGTCCTCGGCCCGGACCTGCGGCCGGTGCCGCCGGGCGCGCTCGGCGAACTCCACCTCGCCGGCCCGGGCCTGGCGCGCGGCTACCACGGTGCGCCCGGCCTGACCGCCGAACGGTTCCTGCCCGACCCGTTCGGACCGCCGGGGGAGCGGATGTACCGCACCGGCGACCTCGTCCGCTGGACCGCGCGGGGCGAGCTGGACTTCGCCGGGCGCGTGGACGAGCAGGTCAAGATCCGCGGCTTCCGGATCGAACCCGGGGAGGTCGAAGCCGCGCTGGCCGCGCATCCGGGGATCTCCCAGGCCGCAGTGCTGGCCCGGGAGGACCACGGCGTCAAACGGCTCGTCGCCTACTACACCGGCGACGCGGACGAGCTGCCCGCCTTCCTCGCCCGAACCCTGCCGGACTACATGATCCCGGCCGCGTTCGTCCGGCTCGACCGGCTGCCGTTGACCGGCAACGGAAAACTCGACCGGCACGCCCTGCCCGCCCCGGACTTCGCCGCGACCGGCGCCCGGACGGCCCCGGCGACGGAGGCCGAACGGGCACTGGCCGAGATCTGGTCCGAGGTGCTCGGGGTCGAAAACGTCGGGGCCGAGGCGAACTTCTTCGCACTCGGCGGCGACTCGATCCTCAGCATCCAGGTCGTCTCCCGCGCGCGCCGGGCCGGGCTGATCCTGTTGCCGCACGAGGTGTTCCGGCATCCGACGCTGGCCGCGCTGGCCGCGCACGCGGGCGGCGGGCGCGGGCCGGACGCCGAGCAGGGCCCGGTCGTCGGCGAAGCGCCGCTCACCCCGATCCAGCGGTGGTATTTCGAGACCCAGCCGGAGCGGTTCGACCAGCGGGTGGTCCTGGAATTCGCGGAGGACGTCGACGAGACAGCGCTGCGGCGAGCCCTCGAAACGGTGTGGGCGCACCACGACGCCCTGCGCCTGCGCTTCGGCCAGACGCAACACTGCGCCCCGGCCGGCCCGGTGGAGCTGCTCGTCGGCGAGCCCGCCTTCGCCGTCGAACGCGGCCCGCTGCTGAACGCGGTCCTCGACGGGCGGCGGTTGCTGCTGGCCGCGCACCACCTGGTCATCGACGGCGTCTCGTGGCGAATCCTCTTGGAAGACCTGGAAACCGCCTACCGCGGCGGAGACCTCGAACCGAAGACGACGTCGTTCCTCGCCTGGGCCCGCCGCCTCGCCGAACACGCCGAGGCGGGCGGTTTCGACGACGAACTCGCCCACTGGCAGTCCCTCCCGCCGGTCGCGCCGGGCGAGCCGGGCGTCGTCGCCGACACGCGCGAGGTCACCGTCCGGCTCACCGCCGAGGAAACCCGGGCGCTGCTGCAGGACGTCCCCGAGGTGTACCGGACGCAGGTCAACGACGTGCTGCTGACCGCGCTCGGCCGGGTGCTCCGGGACTGGACCGGCGGGACGCCCGTGGTCGATCTGGAAGGCCACGGCCGCGAGGACCTGTTCTCCGGCGTCGACCTGTCCCGGACGGTCGGCTGGTTCACCAGCATGTTCCCGGTGGCGCTGGACGTTCCGGACGACTGGGGCGAGGCGCTCAAGTCGGTGAAGGAACAGCTGCGCGCGATCCCGCGGCGGGGCATCGGGTACGGCGCGCTGCGCTACCTGACCGGCACGGCCCCGGCGATCGACCCGCAGGTCAGTTTCAACTACCTCGGCCAGTTCAGCGCGGCCGAGGGCGGGCTGTTCCGCGTCGGCAGCCTGGACGCCGATGTCGATCCGAACGCGCCCCGCACCCACGTGCTCGACGTCGTCGGCCGGGTCGAAAACGGGGTGCTGGAACTGACCTGGTCCCATGCGATCGCGGGGGACACCGTCGCAACCCTGGCCGAGCGGATGCGGACGGCGCTGCGGGAAATCATCGCGCACTGCGCCGAACCCGGCGCGGGCGGACGCACCCCGTCCGACTTCCCGCTGGCCGCGCTCGACCAGTCCGCTGTGGACGCTCTGGCCGGCGACGGCCGCGAGGTCGAGGACATCTACCCGCTGACGCCGATGCAGGGCGGGATGGTCTTCCACGGTCTTTCCCAGACCGCGCAAGGCATGTACTTCGAGCAGGCCACCTTCGTGCTCGAAGGAGTCGCCGATCCGCAGCGGCTGGGCAGGGCGTGGCAGCAGGTCGTCGACCGCACGCCGGTCCTGCGCACGTCGTTCGCCTGGACCGGCGTGGCCGAACCCGTCCAGATCGTGCACCGCGAAGCCGAGCTGCCGGTGCGGCAGCTCGACTGGACGGACCTCGAGGAGCCCGGAACGGAGCTGGCGCGGCTGCTCGCCGAAGACCGCGCGCGAGGACTGGACCTGGCCGTCGCGCCACTGGCCCGGGTCGCGCTCGCCCGGCTGTCGGACACGGAAGTCCAGGTGCTGTGGACGTTCCACCACGTCCTGCTCGACGGCTGGAGCGTCTTCCAGGTGCTCTCGGACGTCTGCACCGCCTACGCCGGGCAGCCGCTGCCGTCCCGGCCGCCGTTCCGCGACTACCTCGCCTGGCTGGGCGAACACGACCAGGCCGGCTCCGAAGAGTTCTGGCGCGCGGCACTCGCCGGGATCGAGGGCCCGACGCGGCTGCCTGCCGACCGGACGCCGCCGTCCGGCCACGCCCCGTGCTCGGCCGAATGGCTGCCCGTCCGGCTCGACCGGTCCGCCACCGCCCGGCTGGACGCGTTCGTCAAACGCCACGGCCTCACGCACAACGTCGTGCTGCAGGGCGCCTGGGCGCTGCTGCTGTCGGTCTACAGTGGACAGAGCGACGTCGTGTTCGGCGCCACCTCCTCCGGCCGCCCGGCCGAAGTGCCCGGGGTGGACGACATTCCCGGAATCTTCATCAACACCCTGCCGGTGCGGGTCGCCGTCGACCGGGGGGTTCCGGTCGCGGACTGGCTCGCCCGGCTGCAAGCGGCGCAGGCCGAAGCGCGCGGGCACGGGCACGTCCCGCTCGCCCGGGTGCGGGACTGGGCGGGCCTGCCGGGCGGGGTGAACCTGTGCGAGAGCCTGGTGGTGTTCGAGAACTACCCGATCACCGGGGCGGCCGCCGGGCACGGCCTGACCGTGCGCGACCTGTCCGCCAGGGAGACCACGAACTTCCCGGTCACCGTGGTCGCTTCGCCCGGTTCGGAGCTGTCGGTGGACGTCGGCTACGACCCGGCGCTCTTCGACCCGCGGACGGTGACCGACCTGGCCGCCCGATTGCTGGAAATCCTCCGCGGCCTGACCTCGGACGGCGCCCGCCCGCTCGGCGCCGTCCCGGTCCTGACCGCCGCCGAGACCCGGTTCCTCGCCGAACGGGCCGGGACCTGCGAGGAGCCGGAACCGCGGTCGCTGCCCGAGCTGTTCGCCGAGCAGGTCCGCCGCCGGCCGAACGCGCTCGCGGCCGTCCTCGGCGGCGAACCGGTCACCTACGCCGAGCTGAACCGGCGGGCCAACCGGCTCGCGAACCGGCTCGCCGGGCTCGGGCTGCGGCCGGAGGAACCGGTCGGCCTCGCGGTGGACCACGCGGCGGCGGTGGTCGCCGAGCTGGCCGTGGTCAAGGCGGGCGGCGCGTACCTGCCGATCGACGCGCGCGCCCCGCTCGAGCGGCAGCGGGTGCTGCTCGACGGGGTCCGGTTCGTCGTCGCCGCGGAAGAACATCCGCTGGGCCAGACGGTTCTGCTGTCCTCTGTGGACGACGAGCCGGACAGCGACCCCGGGTGCGCCGTCGACCCGGACCAGGCGGCCTGCGTGATGTACACGTCCGGCTCCGCCGGGGCGCCGAAGGGCGTCGTGGTGCGCCACCGCGACGTCGCGGCGCTGGCCGCCGACCACCGGTTCCGCGGCGGGGCGCACGAACGGGTCCTGCTGCACTCGCCGCTCGCGTTCGACGCCTCGACCTACGAGCTGTGGGTGCCGCTGCTCACCGGCGGCTGGGTCGTCACCAGCCCGGAAACCGGCCTCGACGCGCCGCTGCTGCGCGGCCTCGTCCGCGAGCACGGACTGACCGCGATGTGGATCACCGCCGGGCTGTTCCGGATCCTCGCCCAGGAAACCCCGGAGTGCTTCGCCGGCCTGCGCGAGGTCTGGACCGGCGGCGACGTCGTCCCGGCGGAGTCCGTGCGGCGGGTGCTGGCCGCGTGCCCGGGGCTGCGGATCGTCGACGGCTACGGCCCGACCGAGACGACCGTGTTCGCCACCGCCCACCCGATGGACGCGCCGCCGCCGGACCGGATCCCGATCGGCCGCCCGCTGGACGGCGCCCGCGCCCGGGTGCTCGACGCGGACCTGCGCCCGGTGCCGCCCGGCGTGCCCGGCGAGCTGTGCCTGGCCGGCGCGGGTCTCGCCCGGGGCTACCGGAACCGGCCGGGGCTGACCGCGGACCGGTTCGTCGCCGATCCGTCCGGCCCGCCGGGGGAGCGGATGTACCGCACCGGCGACCTCGTCCGCTGGCTGCCCGACGGCACGCTGGAATTCCTCGGCCGCCGCGACGACCAGGTCAAACTGCGCGGGTTCCGGGTCGAGCCGGGCGAGGTCGAGGCCGCGCTGGCGAAGCATCCGCACGTCGCGCAGGCCGCGGTGCTCGTCCGGGAGGACCGGCCCGGGGCCAAGCAGCTGGTCGCCTATGTCGTGTCCGAGGCCGGAGAAGGCGTGCTCAGGGAGTTCCTGGCCCGGTCCCTGCCGGACTACCTGGTGCCGTCGGCGTTCGTGGCGCTCGACCGGCTTCCGGTCAGCGCCAACGGAAAACTCGACCGGCGGGCGCTGCCCGTCCCGCGGGCGGCGGAGACCGGGCACGTCGAACCGAAGACGGAGACCGAGCGCGCGCTCGCCGGGATCTGGGCCGAGGTGCTCGGCGCGGACCGGGTCGGCACGCAGGACAGCTTCTTCGCCCTCGGCGGCGATTCGCTGCGCAGCCTGCAGATTTCCGCCCAAGCCAGCGCGCTCTTCGACGTCCGGCTGACCCCGGCCGACGTGATGGCCGCGCGCACCGTCGCGGCGCTGGCCGAAACCGTCGAAGACCTCGTGCTGAGCGAGCTGGAACGGCTTGCCGCAGAACTGGAATCGTGAGGACTCCCCATGACGTCGTCCCGTGAGGACCGCATCGCGGCGCTGCCCGCCCACCTGCAGGAGGCGCTGCGCCGCCGGATGGCCGGGAAAGCGGCCGGCCGCGCGCCGGAGATCCCGGCCGCCGCCGACCGTTCCGGCCCGCTGCCCCTGTCGTCCGCGCAACGGCGGCTGTGGTTTCTGAGCCGGCTCCGCCCGGACGATCCCGAGTACAACAGCGCCTTCGCCCTGCGGTTGACGGGCGAGCTGGACGTCGCCGCGCTGGCGACGGCGTTGCGGCTGCTGGTGGCTCGGCACGAACCGCTGCGCACGACCTTCGAGGAGGTCGACGGCGAACCCCGGCAGGTCGTTCAGCCGCCGTACGAAGTAGCGCTTCCGGTGGTGGATGCCGCGCCGGAAGACCTCGACGCGGTGCTGAAGGCGGAGTATTCCCGGCCGTTCGACCTCTCGCACGGGCCGGTGCTGCGTGCGGTGCTCGTCCGCCTCGGCCGGGCTGAACACGTGCTGCTGGTGTGCGTGCACCACATCGCCACCGACGGCGCGTCGATGGGCGTGCTGACCGAAGAACTCGGCCTCCTCTACCGCGACGGCGAGCGCGCGCAGCTGCCGCCGCAGCCGTTGCAGTACGCGGATTTCGCGGTCTGGCAGCACGATCGGCCGACCCGCGCGGCCGGGCTGGAGCACTGGACCCGGCAGCTGGCCGGCGTGTCCCCGCTCGACCTGCCGACCGACCGGCCGCGCCCGGCCGCCCGCGGCAGCGCAGGCGCGGTCCGCGAGTTCGGGGTTCCCGCCGACGTGGCGCGCAGGCTCGCCGAACTGGCGCGGACCTCGGAAACCACGCTGTTCACCGTGCTGCTCGCGGCCTGCCAGGCGCTGTTCGCGCGCTACACCGGGCAGGAGGACATCGCGCTCGGCACGGTCGTGTCCGGGCGGGACCGGCCGGAGCTGGAGCGGGTGGTCGGGTTCTTCGTCAACACCGTCGTCCTGCGCTCGCAGGTCGACCGGTCGGCTGCGTTCGCCGACCACCTGATCGCTGCCCGGCAGACCGTCCTGGACGCCTTCGCGCACGACGACGTCCCGTTCGAGGAGGTGGTCGACGCCGTGCACGCGGGCCGCGATCCCGGCCGCAACCCGCTGTTCGACGTCATGGTCCTGCTGCACAACGCCGCCGGGACCGGGCCGGTGTTCCCCGGGCTGGCCGCCGAACCGGCCGGGGTCGCGCGGGATTCCGCCACCTTCGACCTCACCGTCGAGTTCGAGGAATCCGGCGGCAGGCTGGCCGGGCTCGTGGAGTACAGCACCGAGCTGTTCGAGGTCGGGACGATCGACCGGCTGATCGCGCACCTGCTGCGGCTGCTGGCCGGGATCGCCGCGGACCCGGGCCGCCGGATCGCCGACCTGCCGCTGGCCACCGAGGCCGAGGAAGCCCGGCTGCTCGGCTGGCGCGGCCCGGTGCTCGACGTCGCCGACGTTGCGGACGGCACGATCGTGGACCTCCTCGACCACCAGGCCCGGACCCAGCCGACCGCGACCGCGCTGGTCTGCGGCGACGTCCGGCTGAGCTTCGCCGAACTCGCCGCCCGCACCGACGTGCTCGCCGCGGATCTCGCCGCGCGCGGCGCGGGGCCGGAGCGCGTGGTGGCGGTGCTGCTGCCGCGCTCGGCGGACGCGATCGTCGCGTTGTTCGCCGTGCTCAAGGCGGGGGCGGTGCACCAGTCGATCGATCCCGGCCTGCCCGCCGAGCGGATCGAAATGCTGCTGGCCGACACGCGGCCGGCGGTGGTGCTGGACCGCCTCGGCGGCTTCACCGACCGGCCGCGCCCGCCCGCGCCCCGGCCCTCGGACGCCGCCTACGTCATCCACACGTCCGGTTCGACCGGCACTCCCAAGGGCGTCGTGGTCGAGCACGCGGCTTTGGCCAACCTGCTGGCCAACCATCGGGCTGTCTTCGGCCGGGAACGCCTGCGGGTGGCGCTGACCGCGTCGCTCTCGTTCGACACGTCGTGGGAAGGGCCGCTGCTGCTGGCCGACGGCCACGAACTGCACCTGATCAGCGACGAAATCCGGCTCGACCCGGACGCGCTGACCCGCTACGTCCGCGAGGAACGGATCGGCTTCCTCGACGTGACCCCGTCCTACCTGCGGCAATTGCTGCCCGCCGGACTGCTCGAGGGGCAGCAGCGGCCGAGCTTCCTGATGGTCGGCGGCGAGGCCCTCGGGCCGGGCCTGTGGCGCGAACTGGCCGGATCCGGGGTGGCCGCCGGGAACTACTACGGCCCGACCGAGTCCACTGTGGACGCCACATGGGCCCCGGTGACCGGGGACCGGCCGTCGATCGGCCGTCCGCTGGGGAATGTCGGCGCGTACGTGCTCGACGACCGGCTCCGGCTCGTCCCGGCCGGGGTCCCGGGCGAACTCTGCCTCGCCGGAGCCCAGCTCGCGCGCGGCTACCTCGGCCGGCCGGGGCTGACCGCCGACCGGTTCGTGGCGAATCCCTTCGGCGCGCCCGGAACCCGGCTCTACCGGACCGGCGACCGCGCCCGCTGGACCGCCGACGGCAGGCTGGAACACCTCGGCCGCACCGACGACCAGGTCAAAGTCCGCGGCTTCCGGATCGAGCCCGGCGAGGTCGAGGCCGCGCTGCGCGCCCAGCCGGACGTGGTCGACGCCGCTGTCGACGCACGGGACGGACGCCTCGTCGCCTACCTCGTCGGCGATGCCGAACCCGCCGGGCTGCGCGCCGCGCTGACCCGGTCGCTGCCCGCCCATCTGGTGCCGTCCGCGTTCGTCCACCTCGACCGGCTTCCGCTGACGAGGCACGGAAAACTGGACCGCCGGGCGCTTCCGGAACCGGAAATCTCCGCGGCCGCGCAGTACGTCGCGCCGCGAGACGAACGCGAACGGCTCGTGACCGGCGTCTGGGCGGAAGTGCTCGGCCTGGAACGAGTCGGCGTCGAGGACGACTTCTTCGCGCTCGGCGGCGATTCGCTGCTCGGCATCCGGGTGGTCGCGCGGCTGCGGGCGGAGCTGGGCGCCGACGTCCCCGCGCGGCTGGTTTTCACCGCGCCGACCCCGGCGTTGCTGGCCGCGCAGCTGCCCGCCGCGTCCGCACCGCAGGAAGCGATCCCGGTACAGCCGCGCGGCGACGGACCGTTCCAAGCGCCGCTTTCCTTTGCCCAGCAACGGCTCTGGTTCCTCGACGAGTTCGACCCGGGCAGCACCGAATACGTCTCGCCGACCGCGCTGCGGCTGCGCGGCGAGCTGGACGTGCCCGCGCTGAACCAGGCACTCACCGCACTGGTGGCCCGGCACGAATCGCTGCGCACGACCTTCGCCACGGTCGACGGCCGCGGCGGGCAGATCGTTCACCCGCCGTACGCGGTCGACCTCCAGCCGGTCGACGGCGACCTGGCCTCGGCGCTGGCCGCCGCGACCGGCCCGGTCGACCTGCACACCGGTCCGCTGCTGCGCGCCGCGCTCACCCGCCTCGGTCCCGACGACCACGTCCTCACGCTGGTGCTGCACCACATCGTCACCGACGGCTGGTCCTCCGGCGTGCTGCTGAGCGAACTCGCCGCCTGCTACGCCGCGTTCACCCGCGGCGAGGATCCCGGGCTGCCGCCGTTGCCGGTGCAGTACGCCGATTACGCGGTCTGGCAACGCAACCGCGCCGATTTCGACGGCCAGCTCAGCTACTGGCGGCACCGCCTCGCCGGACTCGAACCGCTCGAACTGCCGACCGACCGGCCCCGTCCGGCGGTCCGCACTAAGAACGGCGCGCTGCACGAGTTCAGCGTCCCGGTCGGCACCACCGCGCGGCTGGCCGACCTGTCCCGGCAGCAGGGCAGCACGCTCTTCATGACCCTGCTCGCTGCCTGCCAGGTGCTGTTCGCGCGGTGGTCCGGACAGGACGACGTCGCGGTCGGCACCGTCGTGTCCGGCCGCGAGCGCACCGAACTGGAGGGCCTGATCGGCTTCTTCGCCAACACCCTCGTCCTGCGGTCCACAGTGGACTTGAACCGCGGCTTCGCCGATTTCCTCGGCGAAGTCCGCGACACCGTGCTCGACGCCTTCGCGCACCAGGAGGTCCCGTTCGACCGCGTCGTGGACGACGTCCAGCCCGAACGCGACCCCAGCCGCACCCCGTTGTGCCAGGTCATGGTCGTGCTGCACAACACGCCGGACGCCCGGCCCGCGCTGCCCGGGCTCGCCGTCGAGGAGGTCGCGCCGCCGATCGTGACCGCCGGATTCGACCTGGCGCTCCACTTCCAGCAGACCGCCGGGCGGCTCGACGCGGTGGTCAACTACAACACCGACCTCTTCGCCGCGGCCACGATCGAGCGGCTGAGCGAGTGGCTGCGGATCCTGCTGGCCGGGATCGCGGCGACTCCGCGGCAGCCGCTCGGCCGGCTGCCGTGGATCACCGCCGACGAGCGCGACCGCGTCCTGCGCGAGTGGAACCCGGCCGCCGTCGCGGCCCCGGAGCCGACACTGCACCGGCTTTTCGCCGCGCAAGCCGCCCGCACGCCGCACGCCGTCGCGGTGACCTGCGAAGGCGTCGAACTGACCTACCGCGAACTGGATCGGCGGGCGAACCGCTTGGCGCACCGGCTCCTCGGAGAAGGGGCCGGGCCGGAACGCCTGGTAGCCCTGCGGTTGCGCCGTTCGGCGGACCTGGTCGTCGCGATCCTCGCCGTGCTGAAAACCGGCGCGGGTTACCTGCCGATCGACCCGGACTACCCGGCCGCACGCATCGACGCGATGCTCGCCGACGCGCGGCCAGTGTGCGTCGTGGACACCGTTACGGCGGACGGCCAGCCGGACACTGATCCGGGCGTGCGAGTCCGGTCGGAGAACACCGCGTACGTCATCTACACCTCCGGCTCCACCGGCGTGCCCAAGGGCGTGCTCGTGCCGCACGCGAACGTGACCCGGCTGTTCTCCTCGACCGAGCACTGGTTCGGTTTCGGCGACCAGGACGTCTGGACGCTTTTCCACTCCTACGCGTTCGACTTCTCGGTGTGGGAGCTGTGGGGCGCGCTGCTGCACGGCGGCCGCTTGGTGGTGGTCCCCTCGGACTCGGTCCGCTCGCCGGAGGAGTTCCTGACCCTGCTGGCCGACCAGCGGGTGACCGTGCTCAACCAGACGCCGTCGGCGTTCTACCGGCTCGGCTCGCTGCCGTCGCCGCCGTTGAGCCTGCGGTACGTGATTTTCGGCGGCGAGGCCCTGGATCCGGCGCGCTTGGAAGACTGGCGACGGCGGCATCCGGACGGGCCGCGGCTGATCAACATGTACGGCATCACCGAGACCACCGTGCACGTCACGTATCGGGTGCTGGACGATCGCGCGACCGTCGGCGTGCCGATTCCGGACCTGCGCGCTTACGTCCTGGACGCCTGCCTCGAACCGGTGCCGCCCGGCGTCACCGGGGAGCTTTACGTCGCCGGTGCCGGGCTGGCGCGCGGCTATCTGAACCGGCCGGGCCTGACCGCGTCCCGGTTCGTCGCGGATCCGTTCGGCGAGCCGGGCACCCGGATGTACCGCACCGGCGACCTGCTGTGCTGGACCGCGGACGGCGAACTCGCCTACCGCGGCCGGGCCGACCACCAGGTCAAGATCCGCGGGTTCCGGATCGAGCTGGGCGAGGTCGAGGCGGCGCTGTCCGCGCACCCGGACGTGACCGGAGCGGTGGCGGTCGCGCACGGCGCCGGGGACGCCCGGCGGCTGGTCGCGTACCTGACCGGGACCGTGCCCGGAACGACGGTGCTGCGCGAATTCCTCGCCCGCTCGCTGCCCGCGCACATGATTCCCGCGGTGTTCGTCGCGCTGGACGAGCTGCCGCTCACCGCGAACGGGAAGCTCGACCGCCGAGCGCTGCCCGCACCGGGTGCGCGGGCCGAAAACCGTTATGTGGCCCCGAGGACCGAGATCGAGACCGTTCTCGCCGAGGTCTGGTCGGCGGTGCTCGGCGTGGAGCAGGTCGGCGTCGAGGACAACTTCTTCGGCCTCGGCGGCGACTCGATCCTCAGCATCCAGGTCGTGTCCCGCGCCCGCCAGGCCGGACTGGCGGTGTCGTCGAAGGATCTTTTCCAGCACCAGACCATCGCCGAGCTGGGCCGGGTCGTCACCGCAGGCGGGCCGGTCGCGCCGGCGCCGGAGCGGAGCGGGCCCGCGCCGCTCGGGCCGATCCAATCCTGGCTGTTCGAGCACCTGGCCGAACCGTGGCGGCTGACCATGTCCGTCCACCTTGTACTGTCCTCAGTGGACGTCACGCGGCTGACCGCCGCGATCGCCGACGTGACCGCTCATCATGCCGCGCTGCGGATGCGGTTCTCCCGAGCGGACGGAAACTGGCAGCAGGAACCGGCCGCGACGGAATCGGCGGATCTCCTGCGGCACGCCGATCTGTCCGAAGTGGACGACGTGGTCGCGGCGATGCACGAGGAGGCGGTGCGCGCACAGACCTCGTTGGACCTCGGCGCCGGCCCGGTGTGGCGCGCGGTCCTGTTCACCTTCCGGGACCGCTCGCCGCAGCTGTTCCTCACCGCGCACCACCTGGTCATGGACGGCGTGTCCTGGCGCGTCCTGCTGGGCGACCTCGAACGCGCCTACCGGGGCGAAGCGCTGGAACCGGTGGGCAGTTCGTTCACCCACTGGGCGCGGACGCTCGCCGAGCACGTCCGTTCCGGCGGGCTGGACGGCGAAGCGGAGTACTGGGGCAGCGTGCTGCGCGGTGTCGAGACCGCGCTCCCGGTCGACCGCGATGGGCGCAACACCGCGGAGTCGGCGCGCTCGGTGTCGGTTTTCCTCGGCCGGGCGGAGACTTCCGCGCTGTTGCAGGACGTCCCCGGCGCGTACCGGACCGAGGTCAACGACGTCCTGCTCAGCGCCCTCGCCCGCGTGCTGGCGCGCTGGACCGGCCGGTCCCAGGTCGTGCTCGAGATGGAAGGCCACGGCCGCGAGGACCTCGCCGCGCCGCTCGACCTGTCCCGGACGATCGGCTGGTTCACCGCGCAGTACCCCGTCGCGTTGACCGTGCCCGGCGAAGGCTGGGGCGAGATCCTCAAGTCGGTCAAGGAACAACTGCGCGCCATCCCGAACAAGGGCGTCGGCTACGAAGCGCTGCGCTACCTGACCGAATCCCCGCTGCGGAACGACCCGACCCCGCGGATCTCGTTCAACTACCACGGCCGCTGGGACGTCGGAACCGCCGAGGACGGGCTTTTTCAGGGCCGCGGCGAAAGCCTCGGCCACGATTCCGCGCCGGACGGCATCCGCCCGTACCTGCTGGACGTCGTCGGCGTGGTCGAATCCGGCGCACTGCACCTGACCTGGGAATACTCCGCCGAGGTGCACGACGAGGCGACTGTGCGCGGCCTGGCCGAGGCGACCGTCGAGGCGCTGCGGGAAATCATCGCGCACTGCGCGGAGGCGGGCGGCCGCACGCCGTCGGACTTCCCGCTCGCCCGGCTCGACCAGGCGGCGGTGGACCGGCTGGCCGGCGACGGCCGCGAGGTCGAGGACATCTACCCGCTGACCGCGCTGCAGGCGGGCATGGTGTTCCACAGCCTGGTCGACACCGGGTCGAGCGCGTACTTCGACCAGTTCCGGCTGCGGCTGGCCGGAGTCCGGGACCCGCGCGCGCTGGCCGAGGCCTGGCAGCGGGTGGCGGACCGGACGCCGATCCTGCGCAGCAGCACGGTGTGGGACGGCGTGGACGAACCGGTGCAGCGCGTCCATCGCGGCGTGCGGGTGCCGGTCGGGCAGCACGACTGGCGCGGTCTCTCGCCGGAGGACCAGCGGGCCGAGCTGGCGAAACTGCTCGAAGCCGATCTGGCCGCGGGCATGGACCTGACGACCCCGCCGTTGATGCGCCTGGAAATCGCCCGGGTCGCCGACGACGAGGTGCAGCTGCTGTGGACCTCGCACCACGTCCTGCTGGACGGCTGGAGCACCGCCCAGGTCTTCGCCGAGGTCTGCGAGCAGTACACGGCGATCGTCGAAGGCACGCCGGCGAAACTGACGCCGCGGCGGCCGTTCCGCGACTACCTCGCCTGGCTGTCCGAACAGGACCGGACGGCGGCGGAGGAGCACTGGCGCGACGTGCTCGACGGCTTCGCCGCGCCGACGCCGCTGCCGTACGACCGCCGTCCCACGGAGGCGCACCGAGCGGAATCCGGGGTGACGGTGCTGGTCGAACTGTCCGAAGAGGAATCAGCGGCCCTGCGCGACATGGCGAAAACCGCCGCGCTGACGGTCAATTCGGTGGTGCAGGGAGCGTGGGCGCTGCTGCTCGCGCGCTACAGCGGCGAGCCGGACGTCCTGTTCGGCACCACGGTGTCCGGACGGCCGCCCGAACTGCCCGGCGTCGAAGCGATGATCGGGATGTTCATCAACACCGTCCCGACGCGGGTGGAGGTCCGAAATGGACAGTCGGCCGCGGAATGGCTGCGCGCGATCCAGGCCGGGCAAGCGGAGGCGCGCCGGTACGACTTCCTGGCGCTTTCCCAGCTGCAGACCTTCACCGGGGTGCCAGCTGGTGCGTCGTTGTTCGACAGCGTGGTGGTTTTCGAGAACTACCCGATCGAAGACAGCGGACAGGACGGCGTCCGGGTGCTGGACGTGGAATCGCTCGACACCACCAGCTATCCGCTGAACCTGACCGCTTATCTCCACGACCGGCTCGGGCTCGAACTCTCCTACGACCCGAAGCTCTTCGACGCGTCGACCGCGCAACGGCTGGCCGGACACCTCGCTCAGCTGGTGCGTGCGATCGCCGAAGACCCGTCGCGGCGTGTCGGCTCGCTGTCGCCGCTCACTGCCGACGAACGCGACCAGGTGCTGGCTCTGGGGCAAGGCGAGACCGCCGACCTCCCGGCGGAGACGGTCCTGGAGGTCTTCGACGCGACCGTCGCGCGGAGGCCGCACGAGACCGCGTTGGTCTTCCACGACACCGTCCTGGACTTCGCGGAGGTCGACGCCCGCGCCACGCAGCTGGCGGAGGAACTCATCGAACGGGGTGCCGGTCCGGAGCGAGTGGTGGCCGTCATGCTGCCGCGTTCGGCCGAAGCTGTGATCGCGGTCCTGGCGATTTTCAAAGCGGGCGCGGTGTATCTGCCGATCGACCCGGACCTGCCGGAGGAGCGCGTCCGCTTCCTGCTGGACGACGCGCGCCCGGTGGTCGTGCTGGGCAGGCCGGACGAGAGCTATGCGCCGCCAGCACCGGTGTCGAAGCGGCCGGACGCGGACACCGCCGCGTACGTCATCTACACCTCGGGCTCGACCGGCACGCCGAAGGGTGTCGTCGTGGAGCACCGCGCGCTGGTGAACCTGTTGGTCGCGCACCGCGCGGTCTTCCTCGACCGCGGCCGGGAGCGGGCGGCGCTCACCGCGTCGCTGGCCTTCGACGCGTCCTGGGAACCGCTGCTGGCCATGATCGACGGCCACGAGCTGCACGTACTGGACGACGACACCCGCCTCGACCCGCGCGCTCTCGTCCGCGCCGTCCGCGCGCACGGGCTCAACCTGCTCGACCTCACCCCGGCCTACCTCCAGCAGCTGCTGGACGCCGGGCTGGCGACCGGCGAAGTGCGGCCGCGCACAGTGATCACCGGCGGCGAGGCGGCCACCGAAACGCTGTGGCGGCAGCTGGCCGCCTCGGACGTCACCGGCCACAACTACTACGGGCCCACCGAAGCGACCGTCGACTCGATCCACGCGCCAGTGGTCGGGGAGCAGCCGCTGATCGGCCGTCCGCTGGCCAACTTCCGCGCGTACGTCCTCGGCGACACCGGCGAACCCGTGCCGCCCGGCCTGCCCGGCGAGCTGTTCCTCGCCGGACCGCAGCTCGCGCGCGGCTACCTCGGCCGGCCGGGGCTGACCGCGGACCGGTTCGTCGCGGACCCGTTCGGCCCGCCGGGGGAGCGGATGTACCGCACCGGCGACCAGGTCCGCTGGACCGCCGAGGGCTCGCTCGACTACCTCGGCCGCGTCGACGACCAGGTCAAGATCCGCGGGTTCCGGGTCGAACCGGGGGAGATCGAGACGGTGCTGCGGCGGCATCCGGCGATCGCCGACGTCACCGTCGTCGCGCGCGAAGGCCGCCTGGTCGCGTATGTCGTCGGCGAAGCGCGGGGCTTGCGCGAGTGGACCCGCGAACGGCTGCCGGAGCACCTGGTCCCGTCGGCGTTCGTGTCCCTGGAGGCGCTCCCGCTCAACCGCAACGGCAAGCTCGACCGGCGCGCCCTGCCCGCCCCCGGCCGCGCCGGGACCGCCGAGTACGTCGCGCCGCGGACGGCCGCCGAACAGCGGCTCGCCGCGATCTGGGCGGACGTGCTCGGAATCGACCGCGTGGGCGCCGGCGACAGTTTCTTCGAACTTGGCGGCGATTCGATCCTCAGCATGCGGATCACGTCCCGGGTGCGGGCCGAATTCGGCGTCGAGGTGTCGCCGCGGATGCTGTTCTCCGCACCCACGCTGAGCCAGTTCGCCGCGGAACTGCCTGCGCGGCAAGCTGATCGGGAAGCGATCCCGGTGGTTCCGCGCGACGGCGGGCTGCCGTTGTCGTTCGCCCAGCAGCGATTGTGGTTCCTGGACGAATTCGAGCCCGGCGGCACGGAATACCTTTCCCCGACCGCTTTGCGGTTGCGCGGAGAACTCGATGTCGACGCCTTGCGGCGAGCACTGAACACGGTCGTCGCCCGGCACGAATCGCTCCGCACCACCTTCGACGCGATCGAGGGCCGCGCCGTCCAATTCGTCCACGAGCCCGCGCCGGTCGACCTCCCGGTGGCGGACTTCGACGAGGAAACCCTGGTGCGCGAAGCACGCCGGCCGTTCGACCTGCGCACCGGACCGCTGCTGCGCGCCCGGTTGTTCCGCGAGGAGCCGGGCGACCACGTCCTGCTGCTGGTGCTGCACCACATCGTCACCGACGGGTGGTCGGCCGGGGTGCTGGCCGCGGAACTGGAGACCTGCTACTCCGCCTACGTCCGCGGCGAGGAGCCCCGGCTGCCCGAACTGCCGGTGCAGTACGCGGATTTCGCCGCCTGGCAACGGGATTTCCTCGACAGCCCCGATCTCGAGGAGCAGCTCGACCACTGGCGGGACCGCCTCGCCGGGCTCGCGCCGCTCGAGCTGCCCACCGACCGGCCGCGGCCCGCGGTCCGCACGAACGAGGGCGAGTGGTTCGGCTTCGCCGTCCCCGCCGAGGTCGCGGCGAACCTCCGCGCGCTCGCGGGCGCGCAGCACGGCACCCTGTTCATGACGCTGGTCGCGGCTTTCCAGGTCGTGCTGTCGCGGTGGTGCGGCCAGGAGGACGTCGCGGTCGGCACGGTCGCCGCCGGACGGGAGCGGGCCGAACTGGAACGCCTGATCGGCTTCTTCGTCAACACGCTGGTTCTGCGGTCCACAGTGGACTCGCGCGGCTCGTTCCGGGAATTCCTCGGCGAGGTGCGCGACACCGTGCTCGACGCGTTCGCCCACCAGGACGTGCCGTTCGAACGCGTGGTGGACGCCGCCCAGCCGGTGCGCGACCCGAGCCGGACGCCGCTGTTCCAGGCCATGGTCGTGCTGCAGAACACCGGCGACCGGCCGGGCGGCGGCGCGCTCGTCGCGGAGGAAGTCGCGCTGCCCGCGACGACCGCGACTTTCGACCTGCTCGTGCAATTCGAGGAGGACGGCGGATCGCTGCACGCCGCGATCAACTACGCCACCGGCCTGTTCGACGCGACGACGATCGAGCGGTTCGCGAGCCGGTTGCTGACCGCGCTGACCGTTCTCGCCGCTCAGCCGGACCAGCCGATGGCGTCCCTGCCGCTGCTGCCGCAGGCCGAGCTGGACCAGCTGCGGGCCTGGAACGACACCGCCGCACCGGTCCCGGCGGCGTCGCTGGCGCAGTTGTTCGAAGCCCAGGTCGCGCGGACGCCGGACGCTCCGGCGCTGGTCTCCGCGGCCGGGGAGATCACTTTCGCCGAGCTGAACGCGCGGGCGAATCAGCTGGCCCGGCTGCTGATCGAGCGGGGCGCCGCGGCGGAGCGGATCGTCGCCGTCCGGCTGCCGCGCTCGCCCGCGCTCGTCGTCGCGGAACTGGCGGTGGCGAAGACCGGGGCCGCGTTCCTCCCGGTCGACCCGGGCTATCCGGCCGAGCGCATCGAGTTCATGCTCCGCGACGCCGACCCGGTCTTCGTCGTGGACGGCGAACTCGACGCCGGGCAGTACGCGGACACGAACCCCGGCGTCCCCGCCGACCCGGACCAACCGGCGTACGTGATCTACACGTCCGGTTCGACCGGCCGTCCCAAGGGCGTGGTGGTGCCGAACGCCGGCCTGGCTTCGTTCTCCGCCGCCGAGATCGAGCATTTCCAGGTCCGGCCGGGCGACCGGGTGCTGGCGTTCAGCTCGCCCAGCTTCGACGCCTCGGTGCTGGAACTCTGCCTGTCGCTGCCCGCCGGCGCCGCGCTCGTCGTGCCGCCGGAGGGTCCGCTGCTCGGCGCGCAGCTGGCCGAAGTGCTGGCGGCGCAACGGATCACGCACGCGCTCTTCCCGCCGGTCGCGCTGGCGACGGTGCCCGACGTGCCGCTGCCGGACCTGCGCACCGTCGTGGTCGGCGGGGACGTCTGCCCGGCCGAGCTGGTCTCCCGCTGGGCGCCGGGGCGGCGGATGATCAACGCGTACGGGCCCACCGAGACCACCGTGGTGACCTCGTGGAGCGAACCGCTGGCGCCCGGCGGGACGGCGCCGATCGGCAGACCGATCCGGAACACCGAGGTGCACGTGCTCGACGCCGGCCTGCGCGAGGTGCCGATCGGGTCGGCGGGGGAGCTGTATGTCCGCAGCATCGGCCTGGCGCGCGGCTACCTGTCCCGGCCCGGCCTCACCGCCGACCGGTTCGTCGCGGATCCGTTCGGACCGCCCGGGTCGCGGATGTACCGCACCGGCGACGTCGTCCGGCAGCTCGCTTCGGGCGAGCTGGAGTTCGCCGGGCGGGCGGACGACCAGGTCAAGATCCGCGGGTTCCGCGTCGAACTCGGCGAGATCGAGGCGGCCCTGCGGCGGCATCCCGCGGTTCGCGAGGCCGTGGTGGTGGCCCGGGAGGCCGGCGGGCACAAGCGGCTGGTCGCCTACGTCGTCGGAGAAACGGCTCAGCTGCGCGCTTTCCTGGGCGAGACGCTGCCGGATTACCTGGTCCCGTCCGTGTTCGTGCCGCTCGATTCGGTGCCGGTGAGCCCCAACGGGAAGATCGACCGCGCCGCGCTGCCCGCCCCGGACCTGTCCGCGCTGCAGACCGCCGAATACGTCGCCCCGAGCACGGACCTGGAAGAACTGCTGGCGAACGTCTGGGCGGAGGTGCTCGGGGTTCCGCGGGTCGGCGCCGCGGACAACTTCTTCGAACTCGGCGGGGATTCGCTGCTCAGCATCCAGGTCGTGCACCGCGCGCGGCAGGCCGGGCTGGCGATGCGGTCGAAGGACCTGTTCACCCACCAGACGGTCGCCGAGCTGGCCCGGGTGGTCCAGCCCGCCGATTCGGCCGAGGACGATCGCGAAGCCGTGGTCGGGGCCGTTCCGCTGACGCCGATCCAGCGCTGGTTCCTCGACGCCTCGCCGGCGAACCCCGCGCACTTCAACCAGTCCGTGCTGATCGAGCTGAACGGCCCGGTCGACGAGGAAGTGCTGCGCCAGGCCGTCGATGCGCTGGTGGCGCACCACGACGCGTTGCGCCTGCGCTTCGAGCGGACCGCCGGCGGATGGGTCCAGCACAACGACCCGGTCGCCCCCGGTTCTGTTCTCCGCCGGGTGTCCACTGTGGATCTGGAGCGGGCCGCGGACGCCGCCCAGGCGAGTTTCGACCTGGCCCGGCCGCCGCACCTGCGGGCGCTGGTGTCGGATTCCGCGGAGAACCTGTGCCTTTTCCTGGTCGCGCACCACCTGGTGGTCGACGCCGTCTCGTGGGGCATCCTGCTGGAAGACCTCGAACGGGCCTACCGGCAGATCGAAGCCGGGGAAAAGCCGGACCTGGGCCCGAAAACGACGTCGTTCCGGGACTGGGCGCACCGCCTGCGTTCCTATGCCGAATCCGGCGCGCTGGACGGGGAACGGGCGCATTGGGCCCGCGCGCTGCCCGGCTGCGAGATCCCGGTGGACCGGACGGGGGCGGCTCCGCAACCGCAGCAGCTGGTGTCGGTCCGCGTCGGCGAACGGGACACCGACGCCCTGCTGCACCTGGCGCCGGGCGCCTACCGGACGCGGATCAACGACGTCCTGCTGACCGCGCTGGCCTGGACGCTCACCCGCTGGACCGGCGAACCGGCGGTGGCGGTCGACCTCGAAGGCCACGGCCGGGAGGAAATCCTGGACGACGTCGACCTGACCCGCACGGTCGGCTGGTTCACGACGCTGTTCCCGGTCGCGCTGGAGGTCGATCCGGCGGCGAGCTGGCGGACCCTGGTGAAATCGGTCCGCAGGCAGCTGCGCGCGGTGCCGGGCAACGGGTTCGGCCACGGCGTCCTGCGCTGCTTCCGCTTCCCGGACCTCGGCCGGTCCGCGCCGCGGGTCGCGTTCAACTACCTGGGACAAGGCGAGAACACCGGCTCCGGCGACGGCCTGTTCCGGCGCTCGCTCCCGCCGCTGGGCCGGGACCAGGACCCGGCGAACCGGTCGCCGCACGCGCTGGAGGTCGTCGGCGGGGTGCGGGAGGGGCAGCTGGAATTCTCGTGGTACTACCAGCCGGACCAGCACGCCCGGGAGACGGTGGCCGGGGTGGCGGCGGGATTCGCGGACGCACTGCGCGCCATCGCGGCGGACTGCCGGGGTGAGCAGGCGTGACCGGGGCTCTCGGGGGCTGCCGCGCAGGGGGGCACGGGTTCGCTGCGGTCGGTTCGGTGGGCACTGCTGCTGTTGTGGGCCGGGGGCCGGGCGGGGTTTGTGGCGGGAGTCGTCGTGCCGCTGGTTGCGGGTGCGCCGCGGCCGATGTCGTGGGTGCGGTGAGTGTTGCTGCCGTGGAGGGCCGGGCGCCGGGCGGGGTTCTCGGGGGCCGCCGCGCAGCGGGGCACGGGTTCGCTGCGATCGGTTCGGTGCGCACTGCTGCTGTTGTGGGCCGGGTGCCGGGCGGGGTTTGTGGCGGGAGTCGTCGTGCCGCTGGTTGCGGGTGCGCCGCGGCCGATGTCGTGGGTGCGGCGGGCGTTGCTTCCGCTGAGAGCCGAGCGACGAGCCGGACGATCGGCGGCAACCGAGCGCGGTATGCGGGTCAGGTGGGCGTTGCCGCTGAGCCGGATGTGCCTGGGGCTCGCGTCGCGGGAGTTGCGAGCGGGCTTGCCGGGAGTTGCCGAGCGCGGTGCTCGGGCGAGGTGGGCTGCGCTGCCGAGTTCGGGGCTGCCGCGGCGGGTGGCGCGGGAGTTCGGGGAGGCGGGGCATGAGCGGGATCGCGGGCAATCGCGACTATCGGCTTCTCTGGACGGGGCAGGTCGTGTCCGAGGCCGGGTTCAACACGACCACCATCGCCTTTCCGCTGCTGGTGCTGGCGCTCACCGGGTCGGCGGCGCAGTCCGGGCTCGTGCTCGGGGCGGTCGCGATCAGCCAGCTGGTCGCCGGGCTGCCCGCCGGGGCGTTGGTGGACCGGTGGCCGCGGAAGCGGATCATGCTCGGGTGCGAGGCGGTGCAGGCGGTCGCCGCGGGCGGGCTGGTGCTCGCGTTGCACTGGGGCGTCGCGCAGGTGTGGATGCTGGTGGCGGTCGCCGTCGTGATGGGGTTGAGCCGGGCGTTGTTCGAGCCGGCGGAGGAAGCGAGCCTGCCGAAACTGGTGGCGGAGGAGCAGGTGCCTTCGGCGGTGGCGATGAACGCCGCCCGGACCAGCGCGGGGCAGTTGTCCGGGACCGCGCTCGGCGGGTTTCTCTTCGCGGTGGGGCGGGTGGTTCCGTTCCTCTTCGACGTGGTCGCGCACGTGTTCGCGTTCGTGTCGCTGGTGTTCGTGCGGCTGCCCAAGGAGCCGGAGCGGACGGAGGGCGGGCCGCGGCATCTGGGGCGGGAGATCGTCGAGGGGCTGCGGTGGGTGTGGGGGCGGGCTTCGCTGCGGGTGACGGTCTTGTGCGTGGTCAGTTTGAATTTGTTTTTTTCCGCTTATTATTTGGTGATTATCGTGCTGGCCAGTGAGCGCGGAGTGCCCTCCGGGGAGATTGGCGTGATGGCGGCTATGCTGGGCGCCGGGGGGATCTTGGGGTCGTTGGCCGCGCCTTATCTGCATCGGTGGCTCAGTGCTTACGGTCTCGTGATCGGGGTTTTTTGGGCGTTGACTTTGCTGACTCCGCTGGCCGTGTTCGTTCATAATGGGTATGTGATGGGGGTGTTGTTCGCGGGGATTGCGTTTTTGCCGCCGGGGGCTAATACTGCGATCGCGACCTATCAGTTGTTGTCCACTCCGGATGGGTTGCGGGGGCGGCTTGGCGGGGTGATCGGGGTGACCGGCGGGTTGGCTGCCGCGGCTGGGCCCGCGTTGGGCGGGTGGCTGGTTGAGGCGTTGCCCGCGGTTCCGGCTGTGTTGGTGTGCAGCGGGGCTATTGCGGTGGTTACTTTGTTGACTACGTTCAGCCGGACTTTGCGGGGGTTGCCCGCGGCGGGTCGGGTTCTCGAGGCTTCTCAGTGACGGACGAAAGGGAGATGTGATGGACGACGGTGCCGTTTTTCAGGTTTTGGTCAATGACGAGGAGCAGTATTCGTTGTGGCCCGCGGACAAGGAGGTTCCTGCCGGGTGGCGGCCGGACGGGATGCGGGGGAGCCGGGAGGAGTGCATGAGCCACGTGGACGAGGTGTGGACGGATATGCGGCCTCGTTCTCTTCGGGAGAGGATGGCTGCTGAGTAGGGGTTTGGCTCGTCGCCCTGGCGGGCGACATTGCTGCGGGGTTGCGTGGGGCACCCCGAAGCTTGATTGTGCTGACGGTTCGGGGGTGCTTGTCAAGGCGGGAAAGATGCCTTGACAAGCACCCCCGAACCGCAGGGAGGCTTCGTGTCGGGGTGCGGGGGAGGGGCTGGGTGCCTCGCTGTTTGGGTGCAGCGGCGGCGGTTTAGGGCTGGGTGCCTCGCTCGTTGGGTGCAGTGGCGGCGGTTTTCGGGACGTGAGGGGAGCCCTGAGGGAATTGCATTCCCTCAGGGCTCCCTCTTTTTCTGTTACGGCAGGGTCAGTCCGTAGGCGCTCAGTGCGGCTGGGACTGGCTGGAAGAAGGTTTCTCCGCCGGAGTTGCAGTCTCCGCTGCCACCCGAGGTGAGGCCCAGTGCGGTGGCTCCGTCGAAGAGCGAGCCGCCGCTGTCGCCGGGTTCTGCGCAGACTGTGGTGTCGATCAGGCCGCTTACGCTGCCTTCCTGGTAGTTCACCGTGGCGTCCAGTGCGGTGACCTGGCCGTCGTGCACGCCGGTCGTCGAGCCGCTGCGGGTGACGGTTTCGCCTACTGTCGCGTCGCCTGCCGCGGTGATTTGCTGGCCGGTGTTCACGGCGCTCGGGGCGTCCACGCCGGGGTCGTAGGTGGCGTAGGAGTAGTCCGTGCCCGGGAAGTTCGCGCCGGACGTGCTGGCGATGTGCTGCGAGTTGCCCTGGTCGGCCCACCAGTCGTTGGTGGCCACGCCGCAGTGGCCGGCCGTGAGGATCGCGGCCTGGCCGCCCGAGGTGTGCACGTTGAAGCCCAGCGAGCAGCGCAGGCCCTGGCCCCAGATCGCGTCGCCGCCGCTGATCAGCGGGCGCAGTTCGCCCTTTGTCCGGGCGAAACGGGCCTTGTCGCCGAAGCGGTGCACGGCGGTGGTCACCTGGGCGAGCTTGGCTCCGGTCACCGTCGAGTCGGCGGTGACGAGCACCTGGCCGGTTCGCGGGTCGACGCGCCACGCGGTGCCGGGGACGCTCGCCGTGCGGGCGAGCTCCGCGGTGACCGCTTTCAGTTGCGACGCACGGTATTTCACGAACTTCGGCGTCGCGCCGGCCGCGCGGACCTGGTCGGCGGCAGCCTGGTCGGTGACGGTCACCGTCAGGCTCGAGGTGGCTTTGTCGTAGAACGAGCCCACGGTGCGGTCGCCGAGCGACTTCGCGATGCTGGCGGACATGGCGGTCGCGGCTCTCGCGTTCAGCGGCGCCGCCGAGGGCTGCGCGGCCGCGACGCCCGAGGCGGCGAAAACTGATCCAGCGGCCAGAACCGCCGCGGCGAAGGCGGCGGTGCCGCGTCCGCGTCTTTGACTGAGTGCTGGGATCATGCACATCTCCGTTTCTCGCGAATAGGACGATGGCGCGCCGCGGTCAGCGAATGCGGGCGCAATTCGCAGTTTAGGGACGCCGGGCAATCGCTTATACCCACGAAAGTCGCGAATCCCGTTCGGTTTTGCTGTTCAGTGGCGCCCGCCGTCCGCTGAACGGAAGTCCTTGCCTCATTAGCGGCGCGCTGAACTGCGCGGATGCTGAACCGGAACCGCTTATTCCGCGTTCGGTTCATCCCGGTAATCGAAGTTCGTGCCGCCGCGCACGGTTCGGCTTCCGGCCTTGTCCCTCCTTTCGACGGTGTTCGTACTCCGGCGGCCCTGGGACTCTGTGGTTTCCGTCGCGGGCCCGGCGCCCGCGAAGTCGTCCCCCGGCCGTATCCCGGGCCGAACTCCACTCCCGCGATCGGCGGGAATGGCTGCTATGGAAGGGAAAACGATGCGGAAAATCATGCTGGCGGTGATGGGCGCGGCGGCCCTGCTGTTCGGAGCCGCCGCACCGGCGGTCGCGGCGCAGCCGGCCATCATCGGAGGCAGCGACGCCACCGAAACCTACTCGTTCATGGTGTCCCTGGACAACGGCTGCGGCGGAAGCCTCGTCGCGCCCCAGTGGATCATCACCGCGCACCACTGCGGGTACGCCTCGCAGGCGCGGATCGGTTCCACCGACATCAACTCCGGCGAAGTCGGCCAGATCGACAACGTGATCACCAATCAGGGCACCGATCTCACCATGATGCACCTGAGCCAGCCCGCCCAGTCCGCGCCGGTCGCGATGGCGCAGAGCAACCCGGCGCCGGGAACGGGCGCGCGGCTGCTCGGCTGGGGCTGCACGAGCTGGCCCAACTGCCAGACGCCGCAAACCCTGCAGCAGATCGACCTTCAGGTCCTCGACAGCAGTGCGTGCGCGGAGGGCGGCGGCGGCGCGGGCGACGTCTGCATCTCCGGCGACTACGCGCATTCCGCGTGCCACGGCGATTCGGGCGGCCCGGCGATCGTCGGCACCACCGGGAACTGGACGCTGGTAGGCGAAACCCACGGCCCCGGCGACAACGGCGGCGAATGCGCCACCACCACGCTCTACACCGGCATCGCCCAGTACCAGTCGTGGATCCAGCAGCAGATCGGAAGCTGACCCCTGCCCCGGAAACCCTCGTGTGGAGAGGAAAAACCATGACCCTGCACCGCTTTGGCCGCCTGGCCGCGGGCGCGGCCGTCGCGCTGGCGCTGCCGCTGACCGGAGCCGTCCCGGCCTCGGCCGCCCCGCTGGACGCGGTCGAACTCTACTACGACGCCAGCGGCCTGCCCGACTACCAGTCCGAGGCCGCCCAAGCCGCGGCGAACTGGAACAACTCGGTGCACAACGTCCACCTGAACAGCGGCGGCGCCGCCACGATCATCATGCACGAAACCACCGGCGGCGGCTCCTACACGCAAACCGACGGCCACGGCACCGGCGACATCTACATCGACACCCAGCAGGTCGCCGAGGGCAACGACCCGACCCGGATCATCGCCCACGAGATCGGCCACAACCTCGGCCTCCCCGACCACTACGAGGGCCCGTGCTCGGAACTGATGTCCGGCCACGGCCCGGGAATCACGTGCAAGAACGCGATGCCCGACGCCCAGGAGGCGGCCCAGGTGGAGGCCAACTTCGCCAACGGGTTCGTGACGGTTAGGCTGCCGGACAAGCACATCTACCGCTGATCCCGCGGAGCGTGCCCGGCGCGCGGATCGCGGCGGAGTGATCGGCGTTTGGCCGGGTTCGGTTGCGGGAAACAAGATTTTTGTTGGTACGGCGGTGCTCGCCGGAAGCGTGCTGCTTCCGTCGAGCGCCGCCGTGGCTCAGGCGTGTGCAGTCGCCACATCGCTGAAAATTCCCGGTGCGCGGGTCGCGGTGCTGCGGTCGGCGTTGGCCGGGTTCGGTTGTGGGCAAGAAGATTGCCGTTGATACGGCGACGCTCGCCGGAAGCAGCACGCGTCCGGCGAGCACCGCCGTGGCTCAGGCGCGGGCCACCTCCACATCGTCCAGAATCCCCAGCGCGTCCGGCACCAGGACCGCGACCGAGTGGTAGGCACTGACCAAATAGGACGAGACCGCGCGGTCGTTGATGCCCATGAACCGCACATTCAGGCCCGGCCGGTATTCGTCGGCGAGGGATTTCGGCCGCAATCCGATGACGCCCGCGTCGTCTTCCCCGGTGCGCATCGCCAGCACCGAAGTGGCGCCCGCCTCGCTCACCGGGATTTTGTCGCACGGCAGGATCGGGACCCCGCGCCACGCCATCACGCGTTTCCCGTTCACCACGACCGGCTCCGGGTAAATGCCCGCCCTCGTGCATTCCCGGCCGATCGCCGCGATCGCCCGCGGATGGGCGAGGAACAAGCGCGTTTTGCGCCGGCGGCAGAGCAGTTCGTCCAGATCTCCCGGCGTCGGCGGGCCGGTGCGCGTGGTGATCCGGTTTTTGAGGTCGGCATTGTGCAGCAGGCCGAAATCCGGGTTGTTGACCAGTTCGTGCTCCTGCCGTTCCCGCAGCGCTTCGACGGTGAGCCGCAATTGCTGCTCGAACTGGTTCATCGGGTCGTTGTACAGATCGGTGACGCGCGTGTGCACCCGCAGGACCGTTTGCGCCACCGCGAGGTCGTACTCGCGCGGCGACGGCTCGTAGTCGACGTAGGTCCCGGCGAGGACCGGTTCGCCGTCGTGGCCCGCGGACAGGGCGATGTTCGCCTCGCCCTTGTGGTTCTGCGGTTTCCGCGGCTGGGACGCGGCCTGGGCGACGTGCGCGCGCAGCGAATCGAGCCTGCCGTTGAGCCGGGCGTACGAACCGGCGGGCAGCACGAGGGCGACCACCCTGGTGGCGGCGCGGGCGGTGAACCTCCAGGCGGCGTCGTCCCCGGTGAGCAGCTCGCCGCCGAAATGATCGCCGTCGGTGGAGGTGCCCAGGAGGGTCTCGGCGCCGTACTGCCCGGGGCCGTGCCGGGTGACCTTGCCGTGCACGACGAGCACGAGCTGGTCCAGCGCCTGCCCGGCGGTGACGAGCGTGGCGCCCGCCTCGTACTCGCGCTGTTCGAACGCGTCGGCCAGCGCGCCGAGCGCCGTTTCGTCGGCGAACCCGCGCAGCAGCTCGATTTCGGTCAGCTCCAGCGGGACGACCTGCACCCGCGCTCCGGTCTGGAAGAAGCTCACCTTGCCGTCGCCGACGGTGTAGGTGAGCCGCCGGTTGACCCGGTAGCTGCCGCCGGGCACCTCGACCCACGGCAGCTGCGACAGCAGCCACCGCGGGGTGATCGAGCGCATCTGCGGCAGCGACTTGGTGGTCGTGGCGAGGGTGCGGGCCGCCTTGACGCCGAGGGAGAGCTGCTGCTCCTGGGGTTCCGCGTGTTCCGTGACGGGCACCGGGCTCAGCCCTCCCGGCCGATTTCGGCGGCTTCCAGCACGGCGAGCGCGTCGGGCACGAGGACGGCGGCGGAATAGTAGGCCGAGACCAGGTAGGACAGGATGGCCTGCTCGTTGATGCCCATGAACCGCACGTTGAGGCCCGGCTGGTACTCGTCGGGCAGCCCGGTCTGGTGCAGCCCGACGACGCCTTGGGCCTGCTCGCCGGTCCGCATCAGCAGCACCGAGCTGGTGCGGGTCTCGGTGACCGGGATCTTGTTGCACGGCAGGATCGGCACGCCGCGCCACGACGGCACCTGGTGGCCGCCGAGGTCGACCGAGCCGGGGTAGATCCCGGCCTTGCTGCATTCCCGCCCGAACGCCGCGATCGTCTTCGGGTGCGCGAGGAAGAACCCGGGGTCCTTCCACACCAGCGAGAGCAGCTCGTCGAAGTCGTCCGGCGTCGGCGGGCCGGTGCGGGTGGGCACCCGCTGGTCGAAGTCGGCGTTGTTCAGCAGGCCGAAATCGGGGTTGTTGACCAGCTCGTGCTCCTGCCGCTCCCGCAGCGCCTCGACGGTGAGCCGCAACTGCTGCTCGGTCTGGTTCATCGGCTCGCTGTAGAGGTCGGCGACCCGGCTGTGGACCCGCAGCACGGTCTGCGCGACGCTCAGCTCGTACTCGCGCGGCGAGCTGTCGTAGTCGACGAACGTGCCGGGCAGCCGCGGTTCGCCGTCGTGCCCGGCGGCGAGGGCGATCTCGGCCTCGCCGTGCTCGTTGCGGGCCGTGTCCCCGCCCGCGAGGAAGGCGTCGAGGTGCGCTCGCAGCTCTTCCGAGCGGTTCAGCACGCCTTCGAATTCCTGGCGCGACAACGTCAGCACGGTCGCCGCGGTGACCGCCTTGGCGGTGTACTCCCAGATCCCGTCCGAGGTGGTGAGCACGTTCTCGCCGAAGTAGTCGCCGTCCACGAGCGTGCCGAGCACCGTCTGGTCGCCGTAGGAGCCGACGCCGGCCTTGGTGATCTTGCCGTGCGCGATGAGGAAAACCTGGTCGGCGCGGCTGCCGAATTCGGCCAGCACGTCGCCCGGCTGGTACTCGCGCTGCTCGAACCGGCCGGCCAGCTCGGTCAGCGCCGCCTCGTCGTCGAATCCGCGCAGCGGCGCGAGCTCGCCGAGCTCGGGCGGGATGACCCGGACCTCGGAGCCGCTGGTCGCGAACGTGACCCGGCCGTCGCCGACGGTGTAGCTCAGCCGCCGGTTGACGCGGTAGGTGCCCGCGGACACCTCGACCCACGGCAGCACCTTCAGCAGCCACCGCGAGCTGATGCCCTGCATCTGCGGCACGGACTTCGTGGTCGTGGCCAGCTGCCGCGCCGCCGCGCGGCCTAGGCTCAGAGGTTCCTGGTCTTCCACGTCCGCGGAGTCGACCGGATCGGTGACAGTCACAGCGAAACCACCTTGTCTTCGGTTGCCAGGCCTGGGGCCGGGTTCAGGATCGGTAGCGAGGGTTCGTGGCGTGCCATTCGAAGCCGCCGCCCATCCAGTCGCGGACGCCGGCGAGGAAGCGCTGCAGTTCCGGCGACGGGATCGCGAGCAGGGCGCGGTGCCCCTGTTCGAACTCGCGCACGATCCGGTTGTGCAGCGCGACCGTGGTCTCGACCGCCTCGGAGACCGGGCAGTTCCGGTCGGCGGCGATCTGCAGCACCATGTTGCAGACCGGGTTCTCGTCGGCCGCGTCCTTGGCCACCGAATGGAGGTCGTTGACCAGGACGGTCGCGGTGCCCGCGCGCATCATCGCCTCCCGCACGCGCGGGTCGTAGTAGAAGGGCGCGGGCAGCTCGTACCCGCCGACGGCGTCGATCAGGGTCATCGACGTGTAGAAACTGTCGTGCTGGCGGGCCGCCAGGTACTCCCAGGCCGGGGGGTAGCGGCCGGTGTGGCGCCACGCGGCGTAGGCGTCCCAGCTGACGAACATCGCGAACGTCGAATAGCAGACCCGCTGGACCAGCACCGGCGAACCGTGCCTGCCGAGATGGTCGACCGCGGAATGGAAGCCGACCCGGATCGGGTCCGCCCGCAGCGCCTCCTCCAGCGGCGCGGTGAACTCGCCGGCGGGCGCGACCGGGTCCATCGCGGCCATCACGAGCGCCAGCCGCGGCGGGAGTTCGGTCGGCGAGGCGCCGAGGGAGCTGTCGTCGGCGTAGTAGTCGTCGGCCGCCCACCACACCGCGTTGAGCTGCGCGGCGATCAGCAGCCGGTCGGGATCGGAGGAGTCCGGGTGGGCGAGCATCGCCAGCCTGCCGAAGCCGGCGTGCGCGATCTGGTCCAGTCCCTTTCCTTCGAACCCGCAGTCCGCCGCCCACGCGACGAGCCGCCGGTCCACCTCCTCGGCGAGCGGGTCGTCCACCCGCCGCACGACCGGGCAGTACAGCGGCGACGCGCTGCCGTCGCCCCACTCCCGTTCCGCGTACGCCGGGTCCTGCCCGCCGGACGGAGGCGCGAACTGCGCCGCGATCCGCGCCGCCGAGGTCCCCAGCCCGGCCGGGCCCGCCCAGAGCGAGGACGGGCACGCCAGGTCGGGGCGGACGGCCGCGATTCCGGACATGGCGGCCCTCAGACGCGGTCGGCGGCGATGAGCAGGTAGTGGAAGCTGCCCTCGCGGTAGGCGGTCAGGAACGGCTGTTCAATGCCGGTCGCGACGGACGACTGCTCGCGCAGTTCCCAGTACGGGATCGTCGCCTCGGTCAGGTCCACGACGGCGATCGGGACGAAGCCGGTGGCGGCCAGCGCCGCGAAATAGTCGCCGCGCGCGTGGATATTGCAGATGTAATGCTGGTCGATCTGGCTCACCGCGCGCGAACGCCCGCCGGTCAGGTCGTTGTAGCACCCGGTGATGGTGACGAATCGGCCGCCCGGGGCGAGCTGCCGCGCGTGTTCGGCGAAAAGCTCGGGCAGGTCGACGTACATCGTGCTCTCGTTGTTCCAGATCCCGGCGAAATCGCCGCTTTCGAATCCGGTGTCGAGCATGTTCCGGAGATGGAATCGCACCGAATCGTCGATTCCGCGCAGCCGGGCCTGTTCATTGGCGAAATCGACCTGCTGTTCGGAAATGGAGATGCCGTCCACCCGGCAGCCGAACCGCTGGTGCGCCTGCACGCTCGTGCCGCCGCGCCCGCACCCGGCGTCGAGCAGCCGGTCGGTCGGGGCGATGTCTCCGAGGTGCCGCAGCAGAAACTGCGACTGCGCGGTCTCCAGCCGGTGCATTTCGGCGATGATCGCCTTGTCCCGTTTCTCGCCGCGTCCGTCCAGGACGGACGGATCGTAGTCGCCGATTCCGTAGTGGTGGTGGTACAGCCCGTCGATGTCGCCGAGGCGCAGGTTGACCGGATCCTTTTCGGCGTTCCAGTAGTCGGCGACCGATTGCTGATACGCGGTGCGGGCAACCGGACGGGCAACAGACGTCATCATGTACTCCCTTTTCCGGAATGCGATTTCCGGTCGGCGCGCGGTGAACTGCGCCGGCGCCGTTCGTCTCGCGGCGGGGCGCTCGGCTTTTCTCCCTCTGCGTCCGAGGCTAGCGAGGATTCTTTTGCGCGGACAAGACGATTCGCGGGAATTCACTCGCGGGCTGGCGGGAGCGCTCCGGCGTGCCTCTTCTGGCCTAGGAAGCCACTCCTGCGGGGTGTTCGCGGCCCGGCCGCCGGGCCTCGTTCGATGCCGCAGCGGACACGGGCGGATGACGGCGGGCGACAGCCCGTGGGCGATCCTGGCAGACGGGTGACGCCCGATGGGCCGAAGCGGTTCCGGGCCGCGGAACTCCGCCGGATCGCGCGGGCGAGCCGGTCCCGGGCCGGGCGCCGCGGGGACCGGCCCGGCGCGTCAGGCGGTCCGGGAGGCCAGCTGCAGCAGGACGACGCCGCCGACGATCAGCGCGAGCGCGAGGATCCGCGGCCCGCTCACGGTTTCGTGAAGCCAGAAGATCCCGACGACAGCCGTGCCGACCGCGCCGATCCCGACGAACACCGCGTACGCCGTCCCGACCGGGACCGTCTTCATGCCGACGTTCAGCACGTACAGCACGAGGACGGTGAGCGCTCCGCAGCCGAGCGTCGGGACAAGTTTGGTGAACCCGTCGGTGAGGCGAATGCTGTGCGCCCAGGCGATTTCGAGCAGCCCGGCCGCGAAAACGGCGATCCAGCTCATCGTCAGGCCTCGTCGAGCGCGGCGCGGACCTCGGACGGCAGCGCCAGTTCCCCGGCGGCCAGGAGATCGGCGAGGTGGTCCGGGTCGCTCGTGCCGGGAATGGCGGCGACGTTCGGCGCGAGGTCCAGGAGCCAGGCGAGCGCCAGCGTCGCCGCTGGAACGCCGAGCTGCCGGGCGTGCCGCGCGACCGGCGAATTCTCCTGGACCAGCGCTCCGTTGCCGAGCGGGCGGAACGCCAGATACGGGATCCCGGCGGCGGTGGCGGCGTCGAGCACGTCCCGGCCGCCGCGATGCCCGACGTGGTGCTCGTTCTCGACCGAGGCGACCGGCGTGACCGCGCGCGCCTGGTCCAGCAACTCGAGGGTGACGTTCGAAACGCCGACGTGTTCGAGCAGGCCTTCGTCGCGCAGTTCGGCGAGCGCGCCGACGGTCTCCGTCCACGGCACGGTGCTGTCCGGCATGAACCTGGCGTGCACCAACGGAAGCCGCTCGACGCCGAGTTGCGCGAGGTTGTCCCGGACGGCTGCCCGCACCGCTTCCGGCGCGGCGTCCGCGACGAACCCGCCGTCCGGGCTGCGGCGCGCGCCGACCTTGGTGGCGAGCAGCAGGTCCTCCGGGTACGGGCGCAGCGCCTCGGCGAGCAGGCGGTTCGCGACCTCGGGCCCGTAGTAGCCAGACGTGTCGATCAACCGGACGCCCGCGTCGACGGCCGCGCGGACGGCGGCCTTCGCGCGCTCCGGATCGGCCGGTTCGCCCATGGCTTTCGGCCCGGCGAGCTGCATGGTCCCGTAGCCGATCCGGGAGACGGTGCGGCCGGCGAGCGTGAACGAGTGCATGGTGCGACCCCCATCAGTCAGGTGGACACTGTGTCCACTTATGACTCTACTCGATCCGGACACGATGTCCAGATACAGTGACGGGGTGAACGGCAAGCCAGTCACCGAGCGGGCGGACGCCGCGGCGAACCGGCGGCGGATCCTCGCCGCGGCCGAGCGGTTGTTCGCCGCGAAAGGCCCGGACATCACCATGGGCGACCTGGCCGCGGCGGCGGGCGTCGGCCGCGGCACGCTGTACCGGCGCTACGACAGCGTCGCCGCGGTCGCCGTCGCGCTGCTGGACGAGCACGAGCGGCGGCTGCAGGAAGCGATGCTGTCCGGGCCGCCGCCGCTCGGCCCGGGTGCTCCGCCGCGGGAGCGGCTGGTGGCGTTTTACGACGCGATGGTCGATTTGCTGGAGCGGCACCTGCCGCTGGCGCTGGGCGCGGAGACCGGGGCCCGGCGGTATCGGACCGGGGCGTACGGGTTCTGGCGGGTTTTCGTGGCGGCGCAGGTCCGGGAGGCCGGGCTGAAGGACGAGGCGCTGCCGGACGTGCTGCTGGCTCCGCTGGCGCCCGATCTGTACCAGAATCAACGGCATGAGCGCGGGTTGCCGGTCGCGGCGGTGAAGAAGGCGCTGCGCCGGCTGGCAGCCGCGCTGCCGGAAACGGGCTGAGCGGGTCCGGTGCGGGGTACATTCGCCGGATGAACGGCGGCGCGCCGATGCGGATCGGCTGGGTCTGCCTCGCGGCGGTCAGCGCGGGGATCCTCGGGTTCGGGATCGTCGTCGCTGTGGTGCCGCCCGCCGGGGACCCGCTGCTCTACCGCGCCGACGCGCTCGCCACCGCCGGGCTTGGCTTGTTCGGCGGGCTGATCGCGGTGTTCCCGTTCCGCGCCGGGCAACGGTGGGCGTGGTTCGCGCTGTGGTTCTACCCGGTGTTCTGGCTGGCGCATCTGGTGTTCGGCCTGCCGCCGGGGACCGACCACGTCCATCAGGCGGTCTTCGCGGCGCTCTCGCTGGCCGGATTGCTGGTGCCGGCGCGGTCGTTCTTCCCGGCTGAGGGGCAGCACGCCCGCCGATGGCCGAGATCGGGGTCCGGCGTGTCATGATTCGCGGTGTGTCCGCGAGAAAGCCCGCTGTGGCAAGGGATTCCGCTCCGGCGAGCGGTCGGGCCGTCGCTCTGCGTGCCGGGTGGTGCTGGGTCGCGGTGGTGGTCCTCGGCGCGGCGGCGGCGGTGGGGTTCGTCAGCTCGAGTCCGGTGGCGTCCGCGGCGGCCTTGCTCTTCGGGCTCCTGCTCGCCGCCTTGGCGACCGCCGCGGCGTTCATGTTCTCCGGACGCGGCTGGTTCCTCCTCGGCGGCTTCCTGCTGACTGCCTTCTATCTCGGGTCCGTCGGGGTGACGTCGGTCGGTTTCCTGGCGGCGCACGGGGACAGATACCGCGCGACCGCGGTTTCGTCCGAATGCCATCACGTCAAGGGCGGCACCGCCTGCACCGCGCGCGTCGACCGGCCGGACGGGACGCTGCTGGCCGAGGACCTGTCGGTGAAATCGCGGATGAAAGCGGGCGAGAAGGTCGCCGTCGTCGAGGACCCGGCGGGCATCGTCGCGGCGCATCGGGCGGATCAGCTGGACCCGGCGGCGCTGCCGCTCGATCTGCTGCTGGGGGTGTCGGCGGCGTTGCTGGCCGGATTGTTCGGGTGGAGCGCGTGGCTCGGGGTCCGGCGGCCGCTGAGACGCTGACGTTGCGGTGATGTCTGCGCGTTCGTCTCTGGCCCGCCCGCGAAGCCCTGGCCATGCTCCAGTCTGAACCGTTCGACGCGGGAGGACGCCTTCATGACCATGCAGCCTGAGCGCGGCGCGGACGTGCCGCTGCCCGACCTGTGCGTGCACGAGCTGTTCGCCCAGCACGCCGCCGCCGCGCCGGACGCCGTGGCCGTGCGGTACGGCGACGAACGGCTCGGCTACGGCGAGCTGGACCGGCTCGCCAACCGGTTCGCGCATTCGCTGCGGGCACAGGGGATCGGGCCCGAGACGCCGGTCGCGCTGTGCATGGAGCGCGGGACGACGCTGCTGGTCGCGATGCTCGGCATCCTCAAGGCGGGCGGCTATTACGTCCCGCTCGACCCGGCTTATCCGCCCGAGCGGCTCGCGTTCATGCTCGGCGACTCCGGCGCGACCGTCGCGGTCACCGAACGCGCGCTGGCGGACCGGGTGCAAGCCGCGCCGACGGTGGTTCTCGCCGACGAGGCCGACCTCAGCGGGTGGCCGGACACTCCGCCGGAGACGAAGGCGGCGCCGGACAACCTGATCTACCAGATGTACACCTCCGGCTCCACCGGCCTGCCGAAGGGCGTGCAGGTGCCGCACCGCGGCGTGGTCCGGCTGGTGCACGGCTCCGGATTCGCCGAGTTCGGTCCGGGAGAGGTGTTCCTGCTGCTCACGTCGTTGTGCTTCGACGTGTCGACGTTCGAGCTGTGGGGCGCGCTCGCCACCGGCGCGACGCTGGCGGTGCTGCCGCCGGGAGTGCCGGCCGCGGCGTCGATCGAGGAGGCGGTGCGCCGGTTCGGGGTCACCACGGTGTGGCTCAGCTCCGGGCTGTTCGGGCACGTGGTCGACGACCGGGTGACCGCGCTCGCCGGGGTGCGGCACGTCATCGCGGGCGGCGACGTCGTGCCGCCGGTGCAGGCGCGGCGGGTGATCGAAGAACTCGGGGCCGAGATGAGCAACGGCTACGGCCCGACGGAGTGCACGACTTTCGCTTGCGTGCACCGGGGAATGACGGTCGCCGACACCGCCGGGCCGATCCCCATCGGCAAGCCGATCGCGAACACGCACGCGTACGTCGCCGATGCCGACGGAGTGCCGGTCGCACCCGGCGAGCGGGGCGAGCTGCTGCTCGGCGGCCCTGGCGTCGCGCGCGGCTATTTCCGCCGCCCGGCGCTGACCGCGGAACGCTTCGTCCCCGACCCGGCCGGCGGCGGCGGACGGCTCTATCGCACCGGCGACGAGGTCGCGCTCCGGCCGGACGGGGCGTTCGCCTTCTTCGGACGGCTCGACCAGCAGGTCAAGATCCGGGGTTTCCGGGTGGAGCCGGGAGAAGTGGAAGCGGCGCTGACGGCGCATCCGCTCGTCCGGTCAGCCGTGGTGGTGCCGTACGAACGCGACGGCGGCGACCGGGTGCTGGCCGCGTACGTGGTCGCCGAACGGCCCGCGGCGGCGGAGTTGCGGGAATTCCTGCTCGCACGGCTGCCCGCGCATTTGGTGCCCTCGCTGTGGTCCTGGCTCGACGAGCTGCCGATCACGCCCAACGGCAAGGTGGACCGCGCGGCGCTGCCGGAGCCGGAGGAAGCGGGATCGGTTAAGGAGTTCGTCGCGCCGAGGACGCCGGTCGAGGAGGCGGTCGCCGAGGTGTGGCGGGAATTGCTGGACCTCGAACGCGTCGGCGTGCACGACGATTTCTTCGCTGACCTGGGCGGGCACTCGCTGCTGGCGACCCGGGTGGTGGCGTTGCTGGGGGAGCGGTTCCCGGTGGAGCTGCCGGTGAGCGTGGTGTTCGAGGCGTCGACGGTCGAATCGCTGGCGGCGCAGGTGCACCGGGCGGTGGCGGAGTACGTGGCCGGACTGTCCGATGTGGACGTGGAGCACGCGCTGGGCTGAGCGGGCCCGGGCTCCTTGGCGACTAGGAGCTTGCTCTCCTCGAGGAGGTGCGCCGGGCCGTGGCGCACCTCCTCGTTTCGCGTTGTTCGTGAGCTCGGACCTCTCGACGGCCGTGTCTTTGCCGTCCCGCACCGCGGAGCAACGGGGTTTCAGGCTCGTTCGATGACCGTGGCCAGTTCGGCGACCGTCCGGGCGGCGAAGAGATCCCGCAGCGAGACCCGGACCCCGAGCTTCTTCCGGATCCGCGCGAGCACCCGGGTGGCCAGCAGGGAATGCCCGCCGATGCGGAAGAAGTCGTCGTGGACGCTGATTTCCTCCACCCGCAGCACTTCCCGCCAGATGTCCGCCAGCGCGTGCTCCACCGGGGACGACGGCTGCGCGATCGGTTCGGCGCGCACCGCGTCCTCGATCGACGGGTCCGGCAGCGCCGCGCGGTCCACCTTCTTGCTCGGCGTCAGCGGCAGCGCGGCCATCGCGACCCAGTGCGCCGGGACCAGGTAATCCGGCAGCTGCGACCGCAGACTTGCCCGCAGCGCGGCGAAATCCGGCTCGCCGGAGGCTGCGACGACATAGGCGACCAGCGTCCGCTCCGGCAGGTCCTTCACCACGACCGCGGCCGCGCGCACCGCGGGATGCGCGTCGAGGGCGGCTTCGATCTCGCCGAGTTCGATCCGGAAACCGCGGATCTTGACCTGCCGGTCGAGCCGCCCGAGGAATTCGACGGTCCCGTCCGAGCGGAACCGGGCGAGGTCGCCGGTGCGGTACAGCCGCGCGCCGGCCGAGTACGGGTCCGGCGCGAACTTGTCCGCGGTCAGCCCGGGACGGCGCAGATAGCCGCGGGCCACGCGCAGGCCGCCGAGGTGCAGTTCGCCGGGTACGCCGACCGGCGCCGGCCGCCCGGCCGGGTCGAGCACGTACGCGCTGGTCGCGGCCACCGGACGGCCGATCGGCAGGCTGGGGGCGTCGAGATCGGCGTCGTCGGCCCACTGCAGCATGCTGGAGATCGTCGCCTCGGTCGGGCCGTAGCAGGCCAGGAAACGGCCGGGCGACCGCAGTTCGCGCCAGCGCCGGGCGTCTTCGGCGGTGACGACGTCCGCGCCGACGTTCACCAGGTTCAGGTGCGCGACCCGCGGATCGCGCGGCGCGAGCACGCCCAGCAGTTCCCGGTAGTAGGCCGGGGTGATGTTGACGCTGGTGATCCGGTGCCGGCCGAGCTGGTCGGCGAGTTCCTCCGGTTCCCAGAACAGCGGGTCGCTCAGCACCACCGACGCGCCGGCCAGCAGCGGCGCGCCGATCTGCTCCAGCGAACCGTCGAAGGCCAGCGACGCGAGCGACAGCACCCGGTCGGCCGCGGTGATCCCGTATTCCCGGGCGATGAGCTGTGCGTGTTCGGCGTAGGAGCCGTGCTGGATCTGGACGCCCTTCGGCCGCCCGGTCGAGCCAGAAGTGTAGATGACGTAAGCGAGTTGGGCCGGGTCGATTGTCCATTCCGGACTGTCCGAAGAGGAGTCCGCGGTCTGGTCGAGGTCGATGACTGGACAGCCGGCGTCGGCGAATAGCCCGGCGTAGCGTTCCTCGGTGATGACTGCGGCGGTGCGCGCGTCCTCGACGAGATAGGCCAGCCGCTCGGGCGGGTTGGCGGGATCGAACGGGACATACGCCGCACCGGATTTGAGGACGCCGACGAGCGCGACCACGGCGTTGACGCTGCGTTCGAGGCAGACTCCGACCGTCGCTTCCGGGCCGAGCCCGTTCGCGCGCAGGTACCGGGCCAGCCGGTTGGCCGCTGCGTCGAGCTGGGCGTAGGTCAGTTCCTGGCCGCTGCAGTGGACCGCGAGGTGGTCCGGGGTTTCGGCTGCTCGCTGGGCGAACAGGTCGGGGAAACAGCCTGGTGCGACATCGTAGCCCGGGGCCGTTGCCCAGTCCGCCAGCAAAGCGAGTTCTGCGGCAGGGGTCAGCGTCAGTTCGCTCAGCCGTCGCGCCGGATTGTCGGCGATGCTTTCCAGCAGGCGCTGGAACCGGGCGGCGAGGCGGTGCGCTGTCGCGGGCTCGAACAGGGCGGTCGGATAGGTGAGCGTGCCGGTGAGCGAGCCGTCGGGGCGATGCTCGAACTGCAGGCCGAGATCGAACGACGCGGCGGTCCAGTCCACATCGGACTCTTCGACGTCCAGCCCGGGCAGCCGGAACCGCCGTTCGGGCACCTCGTGCAGCCCGAAAAACGCTTGCACCAGCGGATTGCGGGAGAGATCGCGGTCCGGTTCGAATTCGCCGACGAGCCAGTCGAAGGGGACGTCCTGGTTGCCGAAGGCGTCCAGCGCGGTGCCGGACACCTGGTCGAGGAAGGCCGTGAACGCCGGGTCGCCGCCGAGGTCCGCGCGCAGCACGAGGGTGTTGACGAAGAATCCGGCCAGTCCCTCGACCTCGGCCGGGGTGCGCCCGGCGACCGGGCAGCCGACCGCGACGTCCGTGCCGCCGGTGTGCCGGGCGAGAAAGACCTGGTAGGCGGCCAGCAGGACCATGAACGGCGTCGCCCGCCGGGAGCGCCCGAGCGCGGTGAGCCGTTCCGCGAGCGCGGCGGGGACCTCGATTCGCACGGAGGCCCCGGCCGGATCCCACACCGGGCCCCGGGGGCGGTCGGCCGGCAGTTCCAGCGGGGCGAGCCCGGCGAGCCGTTCGCGCCAGTAGGAGAGCTGGCCGGCGAGCCGGGTCCGGGCGTCTTCCCGTTGCCAGAGCGCGAAATCGGCGTACTGGACCGGCAGGGCGGGCAGCTCGGGCAGCGTTCCGGCGTGGAACGCGCGGTAGAACTCGGCGAGTTCGGCGGCGAGAACGTCCCAGGACGCGCCGTCGAAGGCGATGTGGTGCACGACGATCAGCAGCACGTGCTCGCGCGCGTCGAGACGGAGCAGCCGGGCCCGCAACGGCAGGTCCGCCGAGAGGTCGAACGGCACCGCCAGCTCGGCCGCGACGACGGTGTCCAGCTCGGCGTGCGTGACGCCTTCGATCGGCAGCGGCACCGGCTGCGGCTGCCCGACCACCTGGACCGGCACGCCCTCGCGGCTGCGGTACCGCGTCCGCAGCACCTCGTGCCGGGCGACGAACGCGTCGAGCGAACGGCTCAGCGCGGCGACGTCCAGCTTGCCGCGCACGCGCAGCAGCAGCGGGAGGAGGTATTCGGTCCCGCCGGGCCGCAACGCGTCGAGGAACCACAGTCTTTCCTGCGAGAAGGACAGCGGCAGGTCGCCGGGCATGGTCATGGCGCCAGGGTGGCTGCTCGCCGGGTGCCGGGCCAGAGCCGGGACAGTGCGCTCGTTGCTGCGCGTTCTTCTCTGTCGCGCCGCCGCGCGCACGGGAAGGCTCGGCTCGCGACGGGACGGGTGTGCCCGGCGCGAGAACGAGGAGGACCGGATGAGCGAGGACGAGCGCACTTACGGCGTCGTGCTCAACGACGAGGAGCAGTACTCGATCTGGCTGGTGGACCGCGAACTGCCGGCGGGCTGGCGGTACGAGGGCAAACGCGGTTCGAAGCAGGAATGCCTCGACCACATCGACGAGGTGTGGACGGACATGCGGCCGAAGAGCCTGCGCGAGCGGATGCGCGCGGAGGCTTCGGCCTAGCTGCCGGGTCCGTGCGGGTTCCTCGCCCGGCTTGTCCGCTGAGCAGCCTCGGCTTGGCTCGCAAGTGCCGTCGGCGAGGGGAACCCTCGAGGGACTCAGAGTCTGTGCAGGTTCCCCTCACGGACGTCCGCCGACCAGCCCCGCCGATCGACCCGCAGGGGGAGCGATGACCACCGAACAGTCCCGGCGCGACGAGCTGCTGGAGCGCTACCTGGCCGCGGCGCCGGTCCCGGCCGCGGACCCGGCCCGTCCGGCGATCCGGGCCGACCGTGGCCGTCCGTTGCCGCTTTCTCCGGCGCAGCAGCGCGTCTGGGTGCTGGACCGGCTCCGGCCCGGCGGCACCGAGTACGTCGTGACCGCGGCGTGGCGGCTGCGCGGCCCGCTCGACGTCGAGCGGTTGCGGGCCTGCTGGCAGACGATCGTGGAACGCCACGAGATCCTCCGCACTACCTACGGCGAACGCGATGGCGTACCGGAGCAAATCGTCGGAGCGGCCGCGGTGGATCTGACGGTCCAGGACGTCGCGGCGGAGGACGTCGAGGCGGTCACTCGGGAAGCGGCCTCGGTGCCGTTCGATCTGGCCCGGGACCGGCCGCTGCGGGTTCGGGTGCTGCGGCAGTCGGCGACGGAGCACGTGCTGCTTCTCGTCGTGCATCACATCGCGTACGACGGGTGGTCGACGTCCGTCGTCGCGCGGGAACTCGGGGCGCTGTACCGTGGGGAGACGTTGCCCGAGCTGCCGGTCCAGTACGCCGATTTCGCCTCCTGGCAACGGAAACACGCGGCCAGTGCGCGGGTGGCGGAGCAGGTCGAGTTCTGGCGTCGCCGTCTCGCCGGGGTCGCGGCGCTGTCCTTGCCGGCGGACCGTCCGCGTCCGCCGGTGCACGATCCGCGCGGGGACATCCTGCGGTTCACCGTGGACGCGGACCTCGGCACCGCCGTCGCCGCGCTGGGCCGGGCGCATCGGGCGACGACGTTCATGGTGCTGCTGGCGGCGTATCAGATTCTGCTGAGCCGGTATTCGGGACAGGCGGACGTCACGGTCGGCACCCCGGTCGCCGGACGCACGCGTGCCGAGGCGCAGGAGTTGATCGGGCTTTTCCTGAATACCTTGGTGCTGCGCGCCGAGGTGGACGGTTCGCGGTCGTTCGCGGACTTTCTCGCCGACGTTCGCCGCGACACCCTCGACGCGTATTCCCATCAGGACGCGCCGTTCGAGCGGCTGGCCGACGAGCTGGCCCCGGACCGCGATCTGTCCCGCAATCCGCTTTTCCAAGCCATGCTGGTGCTGCAGAACACCGCTGACGCCGGGTTCGATGCGGCCGGGGTGCACGGCGAGCAGGTCCATTCCCCGTGGCACAGTGCGAAGTTCGACCTCACGCTGGAAATGACCGAGCGGCCGGACGGAAGCCTGGACGGGGTGCTGGAATATCCGGTCGCGCTGTTCGATCGGTCCACTGTGGAACGGATCGGCGCGCATTTCACCGAGCTGCTGCGCGGGATTGTCGCGAATCCCGCCGCGCGGCTGTCGGATCTTCCCTGGATGAGCAGTGCGGAAAAGGCCGAGCTGGCCCGGTGGAACGACACTGACGTCCGTTTCGAGTCCGGGACATTGCTGTCGATGCTCGCCGAAGGCAGGGCTGCCGGGGGAATCGCGGTCGTCGCGGATCGGCGTGAGGTGTCCTATGTGGAGCTGGAGGAGCTGTCGAATCGGGCGGCGCACTGGCTTCGGGTGCGTGGGGTGGGGCCGGAGTCGGTGGTGGGGGTTCGGCTGGAGCGCGGTGTGGAGATGGTGGTCGCGCTGGTGGGGATTCTCAAAACCGGGGCGGCGTATTTGCCGTTGGATCCGGATTATCCCGAGGACCGGTTGCGGTTCATGATCGAGGATTCCGGTGCTGAGCTGGTGATCGAGCCGGGTGATCTCACCGGGCTCGCGCAACCGGCGTATCCGGTGGATGTCCTGGTGCGCCCGGAGAACGCGGCGTACGTGATTTATACGTCGGGGTCGACTGGTCGGCCCAAGGGTGTTGTGATCGAGCATCGCGGGATCGTGAATCGGCTGCGGTGGATGCAAGCGGAATACGGTCTCACGACACAGGATCGAGTGCTGCAGAAGACACCGTTCGGGTTCGACGTTTCGGTGTGGGAGTTCTTTTGGACCCTCTCCGTCGGCGCAACCCTGGTGATGGCCCGCCCGGGCGGGCACCGTGACCCGGCTTATCTCGCCGAGGTCATGGCCGAAGGGATTACGACGGCGCATTTCGTGCCGTCGATGCTGCGGGCGTTTCTGTCCGGCCCGGTGCCCTCGCTGCGCCGGGTGCTCTGCAGCGGCGAGGCGCTCCCGGACGAGCTGGCCGACCGGTTCCACCAGGTCATCGACGCCGAGCTGCACAATCTCTACGGGCCGACCGAGGCGTCGGTGGACGTCACGGCGACCCGGTGCCTGCCGGGGGAGCCGGTCACGATCGGCCGCGCGATCGCGAACACGCGGGTTTTCGTGGTGGACGCCGAGCTGCGCGAGGTGCCGGCGGGCGTGCCCGGCGAGCTGGTCATCGCCGGGGTGCAGCTGGCGCGCGGCTACCTGAACCGGCCGTCGCTGACCGCCGAGAAGTTCGTCCCGGACCCGTTCGCGCGGCGGCCCGGCGAACGGCTGTACCGCACCGGCGACCTCGCCCGGAGGCTGCCCGACGGCCGGATCGAATACCGCGGGCGGCTCGACCACCAGGTCAAGATCCACGGCAACCGGATCGAACTCGGCGAGGTCGAGGCGACCCTGCTGACCCACCCCGACCTGCGCGCGGCGGCGGCCGCGGTGCGCGACGACCGGCTGATCGGCTACTTCGTCGCCGAGCCCGGCCGCACCCCGGACCCGGCTGACTTGCGCACCCATTTGGCGCGCACGCTTCCGGAACCGATGCTGCCGTCGGTGTGGCTCGCGCTCGACGCGTTGCCGCTGACCGCCAGCGGCAAGATAGATCGCAACGCCCTGCCCGCACCGGACGGTGTGCGCGTGAGTCATCGGTACGTCGCGCCGCGCACCCCGGCGGAGGCGGCGGTGGCGCGCGCGTTCGCGGCGGCGACCGGCGTCGACCGGGTCGGGGCGGAGGACAGCTTTTTCGCGCTGGGCGGCGATTCTCTGCGGGCTATCCGCGCCGTCGGGCTGTTGAACGCGGAGGGAATCGAGGCGAGCGTCGCGGACCTCTTCCGGCGGCAGCGGGTGGCCGACTTCGCCGCCGGGCTCGGCGGTCCGGCGGCAGCTTTCGAGGCGGTCGAGCCGTTCGCGCTGCTTGCCGTGGGGCAGCGCGAAGCATTGCCGGACGACGTGACCGACGCTTACCCGCTGTCGCTCGCGCAGGCAGGCATGGTGCACGAGATGCTCGCCGGGGCCGAGCGGGGGCTGTACCTGAACCATCTCGGCTACCCGGTGCACGAAGAATTCCGGCTGGACGCCTTGCAGCAGGCCGCAAATCGGCTGGTCGCGCGGCACGAAATCCTGCGCTCTTCGATTGACTTCGCCGCGGACCCGCCGTTGCAGCGGGTGCACGAGACCGCCGTCCTGGAAGTGACCTGCGACGATCTGCGCGCGCTGCCCGCCGACGAGCAGGCCGCGCGCGTGCGGCAGTACCCGGAGGAAGACCGGGCGCGCGGGTTCGACCTGCTCCGTCCGTGCCTGCTCCGGCTGCACGTGCACTGGCTTGCCGACCGCGAATGGCGGCTGTCGTTCAGCTACGTGCACGCGATTCTGGATGGCTGGAGCCAGAATTCGCTGGTCGCCGAGCTGCTCGAGGATTACCGGGCTGGCGCGGCCGGGCCGGTCGAACCGCCGCCGGTCCGGTTCGCCGACACGGTCGCCCGGGAACGGGAAGCGCTGGAGTCCACTGTGGACCGCGAGTTCTGGGCGGACCGGGTGAGCGCGGCCGAGCGGTTCGCCGTGCCGCCGGGCTGGGCAGGCGAAGACGACGGGGTCTACCGCACGGTGCGGGTGCCGTTCGGAGATCTGACGTCGCGGTTGCGGGCGGTGGCTTCGTCGGCGGGAGTTCCGCTGAAGAGCCTGCTGCTGGCCGCGCACCTCACCGTGCTGCGGACGATCGCCGGACATGACCGGCCGTTCCACACCGGCGTGGTGACCAACAGCAGGCTCGAGCGCGCGGGCGGCGACCAGGTGCGCGGGATGTTCCTGAATACCGTGCCGTTCACGGCGCCGGCCGACGCACGGGACTGGCCGGAGCTGGCGCGCGCGGTGTTCGCGGAGGAGACCGCGCTGTGGCCGCACCGGCATTTCCCGCTGCCCGCGATGCAGGCCGCGTGGGGCGGGCAGGCCCCGCTCGTCGATGTTTTCTTCAACCACACCGACATGCATGTGCTCACCGACGCGCAGGTCGACCTCGCCGAGGTCGCCGACAGCACCCCCAACGAGTTCGGCCTGTCCGTCTCGACGGTGCCCGGGGCGTTCGTGCTGGAGGCGTTCACCTCCCGGATCGGGGTCGCGCATCTGGAGTTTCTCGCCCGGGTGTACCGGCATGTGCTGGAGCAGATCGTCTCCGCGCCGACCGCTGCCCCGCGCCGATCCGGGCTGCCCGCGGCGGATCGGGCGGCGCTGCTGCGGAACCCGCCGCGGACCGAGCGAGCCGCCCGGATGCTGCCGGAACTGTTCGCGGCCACCGCAGCGGCACACCCGAACGCCCCGGCCCTGCAGTGCGGTCCGGTGACGCTCACCTACCGGGAATTGTCGGTGCGGGTCGTTAGGCTGGCCAGGTATCTGAAGAAACGAGGAGTGCGGCGCGGTTCCCTGACCGGGGTCCTGCTCGACCGCGGTCCGGACCTGCTCGTCGCACTGCTGGCCGTGCACCGGGCGGGAGCCGCGTACCTGCCGATCGACCCGCGCTACCCAGCCAAGAGGGTCGGCTACGTGCTGGCCGATTCCGGAGTGGAGGTGGTGCTCAGCGAAGAGTCGCTGACGGGGTTGCTGGAGGGGACCGGCTGCTCGGCAGTGCTGCTGGACCGAGACGCGGAGGCGATCGCTGCCTGTGCGGCGGAGGTGCCGGTGCCGGGGTTCGACGGTGGCGGAGTTGCGGCCTGCCCGGCGGACGTGTCGGTGCCGCGGCTCGACGGTGGCGGATTCGCGGCGGGTCCCGCGGGCGTGTCGGTGTCCGGGCTCGATGGCGGCGAAGTTGCCGCGGATGCGGCGGTGGTGCCGCTCGGTGGCGGCGGAGTTGCGGCGGATGCGGCGGTGGTGCCGCTCGGTGGCGGCGGAGTTGCGGCGGGTGCGGCGGATGTGCAGGTGCCGGGGCGCGATGGAGGCGATATCGCGGCCTGCCCGGCGGATGCGCCGGTGCCCCAGCCCGAGGGTGGCGAACTTGCTGCCATTGCGACAGACGACCCCGAGGGTAGCGAATTCGCGGCGGATCCGGCGGGCATGCCGGTGCCGCGGCCCCAAGGCGGCGAACTCGCGACCCACCCCGAGGACGGTCCCGTACCCCAGCCAGACGGCAGCGAACTCGCCTACGTCATCTACACCTCCGGTTCCACCGGGCAGCCCAAGGGCGTCCAGATCGGGCACGCCGCGCTCGCGAACTTCCTGCTGTCCATGCGGCGGCGGCCCGGCCTCGCGCCGGGTGCCGCGGTGTTGGCGCTGACTACGGTTTCGTTCGACATCTCCGCGCTCGAGCTGTACTTGCCGTTGCTCGTCGGCGGTCAGGTGATCGTCGCGACCGCGGAGGAGAGCGTCGATCCGCAGCGGCAGGTCGAGTTGATCGAGCGGACCGCGCCGGCGGTTGTGCAGGCGACGCCGTCTGGCTTGCGGCTGCTGGTCGATTCGGGATGGGTTCCTCCCGCGGAACTCACCGTCTTCGCGGGCGGCGAGAAGCTTCCGGCCGACCTGGCCCGGCGGCTCACCGCGGGCGGGGCGCGGCTGTGGGATCTCTACGGGCCCACCGAGACGACGATCTGGTCCACCGTCGCCGAACTCGACGGGGATCGGGTCGTTGCCTGGGAGCCGGTCGCCAATACCGACATCTTCCTGCTCGGCGACGACCTCGAGCCGGTCCCGTTCGGGGTGGTCGGCGAGGTGTGGATTGGCGGCGACGGGCTCGCCCGCGGTTATGCCGGCCGTCCCGGTCTGACCGCGGAACGGTTCGCGCCCGATCCGCACGGGCTCCGGCCCGGCGGGCGGGTCTACCGCACCGGCGATCTGGCGCGGCGGCGTCTCGACGGGGCGGTGGAGATCCTCGGCCGGGCCGACGACCAGGTGAAGGTGCGCGGGCACCGGGTCGAACCGGGCGAGGTCGAGGCCGTGCTGCGGGCCGACCCGCGGATCCGGGACGCCGCGGTCCAGCCGACTCCCGTCGCGGACGGCTGGGAGCTGACCGCCTATGTCGTCGCGGCCGCGGAACTGTCCATTGCGGACGTCCGAAAAGGACTGTCCGGAATCCTGCCGGACTACCTGGTGCCCAGCAGCATCGTGCGGCTGCCGGAACTGCCGCGCACTCCGGCCGGGAAGCTCGACCGGGCCGGCTTGCCCGCGCCGGCGGCCGCGGTGCGCGAACGTCCGCACGTCGCACCGCGCGGGCCGGTCGAGGAACTGGTCGCCGGGGTGTGGGCTGAGGTGCTCGGCATCGAGCGGATCGGCGCGCAGGACGATTTCTTCGACCTCGGCGGACATTCCGTCGCCGCGACCCGAATCTCGGTGCGGTTGCGCGCGGCTCTGGACGCCGACGTACCGGTGCGGGCGTTGTTCGACCACCCGACCGTCGAGTCCCTCGCCGCCGCGGTGGCCGGGTACCCGCGGCTGGCTTCGGAACCGGCTGCCCGGTCGACCATCCGGCCGCGGGCGGCGGCGGTGAGTGAGGACGCATGAGCGAGACATTGCTGGACCTGATCGCCGAGGGAGTGGCTGCCGGGGGAACGGCGGTCGTCGCCGACCACCGCGAGGTGTCCTATGTGGAGCTGGAGGAGCGGTCGAATCGGGCGGCGCACTGGCTTCGAGCGCGTGGAGTGGGGCCGGAGTCGGTGGTCGGGGTTCGGCTGGAGCGCGGTCTGGAGATGGTGGTCGCGCTGGTCGGTATCCTCAAAACCGGGGCGGCGTATTTGCCGTTGGATCCGGATTATCCCGAGGACCGGCTGCGGTTCATGATCGAGGACTCCGGTGCTGAGCTGGTGATCGCGCCGGGTGATCTCACCGGGCTCGCGCAACCGGCGTATCCGGTGAATGTCCTGGTGCGTCCGGAAAACGCGGCGTACGTGATCTACACCTCGGGCTCGACGGGCAGGCCCAAGGGTGTCGTCATCGAGCATCGCGGCATCGTGAATCGGCTGCGGTGGATGCAGGACGAATACGGCCTGACCCCGCAAGACCGCGTATTGCAGAAGACACCGTTCGGCTTCGACGTGTCGGTGTGGGAGTTCTTCTGGACCCTCTCCGTCGGCGCAACCCTCGTCATGGCCCGCCCAGGTGGGCACCGCGACCCGGCTTATCTCGCCGAGGTCATGGCCGAAGGGATCACCACAGCGCATTTCGTGCCGTCGATGCTGCGGGCATTCCTGGCCGGACCGGTGCCGCCACTGCCGCTGCGGCGGGTGTTGTGCAGCGGCGAGGCGCTCCCGGACGAGCTGGCCGACCGGTTCCACCAGGTCATCGACGCCGAGCTGCACAACCTCTACGGGCCGACCGAAGCATCAGTCGACGTGACCGCGACCCGCTGCCGGCCAGGGGAGCCCGTGACCATCGGCTACCCGATCGCCAACACCCGCATCCACCTCCTCGACGGCGAGCTGACCATCGCGGGAGTGCAGCTGGCGCGCGGCTACCTCAACCGCCCGGCGTTGACCGCGGAGAAATTCGTGCCCAATCCGTTCGCGGAGCAACCCGGCGAACGGCTGTACCGCACCGGCGACCGTGCCCGGCAGCGCGCGGACGGCGCGTTCGAGTACCTCGGCCGGTTCGACCATCAGGTCAAGATCCACGGCAACCGGATCGAACTCGGCGAGGTCGAGGCAGCGCTGCATGGGCATCCGATGATTGCCGCGGCGGCGGCTGCGGTGCAGGACGATCGGCTTGTCGCTTATTGCGTTTACCGCGAGGGAGCCCCGCCTTCGACGTCCGAGTTGCGGGCGCATCTGGCCCGCACCTTGCCGGAGCCGATGCTTCCGGCGGTGTGGATTCCGCTGCCCGCTCTGCCGCTCACGCCGAGCGGCAAGATCGACCGCAACGCCCTGCCCGAGCCCGACGGCACCCGGCCCGAGCTGGCGGTCGGCTACGTCGAACCCCGCAACGCGACCGAAGCGGCGATCGCCGGGATCTGGGCGGAGGCACTCGGCGTCAGTCCGGTCGGCGTGCACGATCCGTTTCTCGAACTCGGCGGTCGTTCGCTCGCCGCTACCCGGATTTGCGCACGGATCTCCCGGAACACGGGGCGCCGGTTGTCCGTCGCGGATCTGTTCACCGCACCGACCGTCGCGGAGCTGGCAGAGGTGGTCGAAGCGGCACTGCCGACCGGAATTGTCCATAGTGGACAGAAGACGATTTCGCCCGCACAGCACCGGATGTGGTTTCTCGACCAGCTGTCCGGGCCGTCCTCCACGTACACGATGTACGAGGCTTACCGGTGCACTGGAGAGCTGGACGTCGAGGCGTTGCGGCGCGCGCTGGCCGAGGTGGTCCGCAGGCACGAGGCCTTGCGGACGACGTTCCGGAGCCGGCGCGGGGAACCGGAACTGGTCGTTTCCGCCGAAACCGACGTGCCGCTGACGGTGGTGGACGGCTCGGCGGAGGAGATCGTCGAGGCAGAGCTGAGCAGGCCGTTCGATCTGGCGCGCGGGCCGTTGCTGCGGTGCGCGGTGATCCGCGGCGAGCCGGGCCGGTTCACGCTGCTCGCGGTGCTCCACCACATCATCGCCGACGACACCTCGATGGAGATCTTCTGGCGCGACCTCGCCGAATGCTACGCCGGGCGAGCGGACGCGCTGCCGGAGCTGACCGCGTCGTACCCAGCGCCGGACCAGTCCGGTCTCGAATACTGGAAGTCCGCCCTGGCCGGCGCGCCGCCGGCGATCGAGCTGCCGGACAGCCTTCCGCGACCGGCTCGGCAGGCCCAGCTGGAAGGCACTGTCGAATTCTCCGTGCCGCAGCAGGTCCTCACCGCGCTCGAATCCGTGGCGACCGAGGCGGGCGCCACCGGGTTCATGGCGTTGCTGGCCGCGTTCGTGCTCGACCTGAGCCGGGCGACGGGACGGGACGATCTCGTCGTCGGCACCTTCGCCGGCAACCGGCCGTCGGTCGAGGCCGAAGACCTGATCGGGCTGTTCGTGAACACGCTCGCGCTGCGCGTGCGCGTTCCCGGCGATCCGGAGTACCGCGAGGTGCTCGACGCGGTGCGGGAGGCGGTGCTCGGCGGGTTCCGGCATCAGGACGTCCCGTTCGACCAGGTCGTGACGGCAGTGCGGCCGCCGCGCGATCTGAGCCGGAATCCGGTGGCGCAGGTGGCTTTCCAGTCGCTCGGCTCGCTCGCCGGCCGGCTCCGGCTCGACGGCGTCCGCGCCGAGCCGTGGCGGGCCGGGCAGGGCGGGAATCCGTTCGACGTGCTGGTGACGGTTCGCGAGCATCCCGCCGGTCTGGCCGGCACGCTGCATTACGACCGGGCGCTGTTCGCCGAAGCCGCGGCGAAGACGATGGCCGATCGGTTCGTGCAGGTGGTGCACACGGTCGCGGTCGCACCGGGCACGCGTGGCTCGCAGCTGCCGCGATGAACCGATCTCCTACACTGGCCGGGTGGACGGCGAGGCGGCGTACCGGCCGCAGCTCGGCGAACGCGAGCTGCGGGTGCTCCGGCTCGTCGCCGAGGGGTACAGCAACAGCGAGATCGCGGCCGAACTCGGCTGGTCGGAGCACACGGTGAAGAACGCGCTGTACGACCTGATGGCCCGGCTGGGAGTCCGCAACCGCGCACACGCCGCGGCTTACGCGGTGCGGAACGGCTTGATTTAGCCCAGTGCGAAAGGTCTCGGCTGGCCGTCGTGGTTTCGGTGAGTCTTTCGGGCGGCGCGGCGGGAGACGCGCACTGTCCCGGCTGCGCTGAGTTCCGTCGGCGCGCTGGCGGTGGGGAGCGGTTTAGTTTAGCCGAGCGTGAAAGGTCTCGGCTGCGTGGTCGATCCCGCCCAGACGGCGAAGCGCAGTTCCTGGAGAGCGTCTCGCCGCTGCCGCGTTGAGAAACGCGCCCCGCCGTAGCAACGCCAAGTTCCTCCGGCGCGCAGGCGGGGCGCAACCATCCCTAAATAAGCCCCTGCCGCAAGGCGAACGCAACCGCGTGCGCCCGATTCCGCAATCGCAGCCGGTGCGTGATGTCGTGCACGATCGTCGTCACCGTGCGTGCCGAATAGGCCAGTGCGGAAGCGATTTCAGCGGTCTCGTGGCCGTCCGCGACCATCCGCAGCACGTCGCGTTCTCGGGCGTCCAGCGTGGGCGCGGCCGGTGCCGGTCGCCGGGCTTCGAAGAGGTCGCTCAGCAAGTCCGGCGGCATGGTGCCGTGGCCGGTCGCCGCCGCGCGGACCGCGGAGACCAGCGTTTGTTCGCAGGCCTGTTCCCGCCGCAGCACTCCGCAGGCGCCCGCCTCGATCGCGCGCGCGGCCCGGGCCGCGTCGACCCTGCCGGTCACCAGCAGCACCGCGGTGTTGCGCTCCTTGGCGGTCCGGATCGCCTCGACAGCCGCGTCGTCGACCTCGTCGACCGCCAGCACGGCGACCCCGCCGTCGTCCCCGGTGAATTCCGCGCAGCCGTAGAGCGCGCTTTCCAGTCCGGCGCGCAGGAACGGGTCGGCGGCGAGCACGCGCACCGGGACGGTCCGTTCGAGGGTGGTCATTTCCCGTTCTCCTCTCGGCTCGCCGCCACCGCGACGGGTTCCGGTTCTTCGAGCAGGTCCGGCAGGTCCTCCACGCGCCGCAGCGACGGCCGCGCGGCCAGCGCGCCCAGCACGACGAGAAGCAGCCCGGCGAGCAGGAACATCAGCGCCATGCCGCGGCCGGGGCCGGTGCCGATCAGCTGCCCGACCGAACCGGCCAGCGCGCCGCCGGGGCGCAAAAGCGGTTCGAACACGCCGTCGGCGAGCGGGCCGGCGACGAGGTAGGCCACCGGGCTCGCCGCCTGCGACACCGCCCGCGAGGTCGCCATGACCTTGCCGAGGTTGGCCGGGTCGACCTTGCTCTGCAGCACGGTCTGCGCGGTCCCGGTGATCACCGGCAGGGTGCACAGGAAGAACGGCCCGATCGCGATCACCAGCGCCAGCGACGGGGCCAGCGAGTGGAGCGCCAGCGCGACCCCGCCGAAGGCCATGAACGCCGCGATCCCGCGCATCCGCTTCTTCGGCCCGCCCCAGACGCCCATCACCAGGCTTCCGGCGAACAGCCCGCAGCCGCCCGCGAATACCTGGAAGCCGAGTCCGGCGGGGCTGGCGAACGACAGCACCAGCGGCCGGACGAGCGTTCCGGCGATGCCGAAGCAGAAGTAGAACCCGGCCAGCACGCCGAGCAGTCCGGTCAGCCCGGGACGCCGCCGCAGTTCCGCCCAGCCGGCCGGAACTTGCCGCCAGATCGACGGTCCGCCCGGTTCCGGTGCGGCGGTGCGGACGGCGGCGCGCGGCAGCGGGACCAGCAAGACGACCAGCAGCGACGCGGCGAACGTCACCAGGTCGATCAGCACCACTCCGCGCAATCCGGTGAACGCCAGCAGCGTCCCGGCGACGACGGGGGCGGCGATTTGCGCGCTGAACACCACCTGCGACAGCCCGTTCGCCCGGCTGAGGTGCTGTTTCGGCACCAGCAGCGGGATCATCGCGCTGAACGTGACCTGCTGCAGGGTCCCGCACATCGCGGTCAGCGCGGTCACCACGTAGACGTGCCAGGTCTGCAACTGGTCCGCGTTGATCAGCAACGCGAGCACCCCGACCGAGGCGAGCGCGACACAGTCCGCGGCGACGAGGATCCGGCGGCGGTGCCACCGGTCGGCCAGCGCGCCCGCGAACGGCGCGATCACCAGCGCCGGGATCGCGCCGGACAGCATGATCAGCGCGAACTGGGTGGCCGAACCGGACCGCTCGTAGGTCCAGACGCCGAGCACGAACCCGGTCAGCGCGGAACCGACGATCGAGACCAGCTGGGCCGACCAGAGGAGGACGAATCCCCGCGTTCCCATCGTGGTCAACGGTGCTCCTTCCGGGTGGCGGCGGCCGGGGCGGGCAGGTGCCCGATGCGGACGTAATGCGCGAGATACCGTTGCAGCAGAACGCGATCCGCCGCCGGGCAGACCAGCCCGCCGGCCGCGACCACCACCTCGGTGTGCGAGCAGTCGAACACCGTCCGCCGGGGCGGCGACGTCCGTTCGATCATCGCCGTGATCGCGCTCAGCGCCGGGTCCGCCGTTTCCGCGGCGGCCGCGGCCAGCGCGGCGTGCCAGTCCCCGAACGGGACCGCCTCGATCGGGTAGCCGAACTCGCGCAGCCCGGCGACGACCTCTCCGAACCGCATCGTCCGCTGGTTGTGGAAGTGGAAATCGCATCCGTAGCCGGTGCGCCGCCGCGAAAGGTGCCCGATGGCGGCGGCCACGTGGTCGACCGGGGCCATGTCCTCCTCGATGGCGAAGTCCTCCTCCGGCGCGGACCCGAGCAGCGCCAGGCAGCGCAGCAGGTTCGCGAACCGGTCGCCGAGCGGGCCGATGCCGGTCTTGCTGTGCCCGGTCACCCGCGCCGGACGGTGCACGGTCACCGGCAGGCCGCGTTCGCGCGCGGCCCGGGCCAGCCGGTCGGCGGCCCATTTGCTCAGCTCGTAGCCGCGGTCCAGCCCGGCCGGATCGTCGGGCGGGACGTCCTCGGTGATCACCGCGTCGCGGTCCAGCGGGTAGACGCCCAGCGACGACACCAGGTGCACCGGGATTCCGCCGCCCCGGCAGGCCAGCCGCAGCAGTTCGACCGTTCCGAGGACGTTGCCGGGGCGCAGCTGGGCGTACGGGCGCAGGAAATTCGCTTCGCCGCCGCAATGGAAGATGACGTCGAGGTCCGCGGCGACCGCGTCCAGTTCCGCGGCGGGCAAACCCAGCCGAGGGCTGCCGAGGTCGCCAGGGACGGCGATGATCCGGGAGCGGAAGCTGTCGTCCCACAAGAGGTGGTCGCGCAGCACCTGTTCGATCCGGGCGGCGCCCTCGGCGGCGCCGGCTGCCCGGACCAGGCAGCGCACCACGACGTCGCTGTGCCGCAGCAGGTCGGCGAGCAGATGCGGGCCCAGGAAGCCGGACGCTCCGGTGAGCAGGGCGATCCGCGGGGCCATCGCGCGCTGGATCGCGGCCTCGGCCTGCGCGGGCGTGCACCGCGGATCGAGGTCGGCGGGCAGCACGGCGTCCGCGAGCACCTCGGCGAGACGGTCGTCGTCGCGGTGGCCGGGGGCGCGGACGGCGTCGGCGAAGGCGGCGAGGGTACTGGCTTCGAAGAGGGTCCGCACCGGGACCTCGACGTCCAGTTCCGCGCGGACCTTCGCGATCAGCGTCCCGGCCAGCAGGGAATGCCCGCCGCGCAGGAAGAAGTCGTCGTCGCGGCCGATGCGGTCCACGTCCAGCACCGACGCCCAGATCGCGGCCAGCCGTTGCTCCAGCTCGCCCTCGGGCTCGGTGAAGGCGGACGTCGTGGTGTCCGCTGGTTCGGGCAGCGCGCGGTGGTCGACCTTGCCGTGGGAGTTGAGCGGCAACGCCGGGAGCACCGCGAAGGAGTCCGGGACCAGGTAGCCGGGCAGCGCGGCGCGGAGGGCGGAGCGGACGGACAGCGGGTCGACGGCTCCGACGAGGTAGGCGACCAGCCGGCCGTCTCGAGCGGTGACCACCACGTCCTGGACGCCGGGGTGGCGCCGGCAGGCCGCTTCGACCTCGGCCGGTTCGATGCGGTGGCCGCGGACTTTCAGCTGCCGGTCGACGCGGCCGAGGAACTCCAGCCGTCCCTCGCCGTCGAGCCGGGCGAGGTCGCCGGTGCGGTACATCCGCGCGCCCGGTGCCGGGGAGAACGGGTCCGGGACGAACTTCTCCGCGGTGGCGCCGGGCCGGTCCCGGTAGCCGCGGGCGGGCGCCTCGCCGCCGAGGCAGAGTTCGCCGGGCGCTCCGGGGAGCACCGGACGCAGCCGGTCGTCGACGACGCAGGCGCGGACGTAGGGGAGCGGATCGCCGATCGGCAGCTGCACGCGGCCGTCGAGTTCGCCGGCGTCGAAGGTGAGGTAGCTGGTCGCGCAGACGGTCGCTTCGGTGGGGCCGTAGTGGTTGTGCAGTTCGACGCGGCCTTTGGTGAGGGCTGCCCAGGTCTGCACGGCGGTGGTCGGAACCGCTTCGCCGCCGACCATCATCGTCCTCAGTGGACAGTCGAACGGGACGTTTTCCGATGCCAGTTCGGCAACCCACTTCTGCCAGAGCGCGGACGGGGCGTCCACCATGGTGATCCCGCGCTCGCGGCAGAGCCGGACGAGTCCGGGACCGGTGAGCGACGCCGGGTCGCGCCAGGGCAGCACGGCCGCGCCGGAGACCAGCGCGGGGAAGATGTCGCCCGCGGCGGCGTCGAAGGTCAGCGGCGGGATCATCAGCACCCGTTCGCCGGGGCCGAATCCGTGCAGTTTCCGGAAGGATTCGGCCAGTTCGGCGAGTGCGCCGTGGCATACGGCGACCGGTTTCGCGGCTCCGGTCGAGCCGGACGTGTAGACGACGTACGCCAGGTCGTCCGGCCCCAGCGAGATCTCCGGCGGCGGACCGGCTTCGGGGATGCTGCCGGTGCGCAGGACCGGGCCGTCGAACGCCAAGTCGTAGTCGGTGATCAAGGCGGCGGGAGCGGCGTCGGACAGGAGTTCGGCCAGCCGCGCGGGCGGATGGCCGGGATCGAGCGGCAGGTACGCGGCACCGGCCAGAAGCACGCCGAACAGACCGGTGATCGCGTCCGGGCCGGCGGGAAGGCCGAGGGCCACGACGTCGCCGCGCCGGACTCCGGAAGCGTGCAAGGCCCCGGCGATGCGGCGCGCGCGGGAGACGAGTTCTGCGTAAGTGAGGCGGCTGTCGTCCTCGACCGCGACGGCGTCCGGAGTCAGCGCGGCCTGCCGGGCGATGAGGCTGGTGACCAGGGTGCCATCGGAGACTACCGGCGCGGCCGGATGCCCGCCGTTGCGCAGCCGGATCCGGTCCGCCGCGGACAGTGCGTCCACTGTGGACACCGGGGCGTCCGGCGCGGCGAGGATCGCCCGCAGCAGGTGTTCGTACTGGTCGGCGAAGCGGGCGATAGTCGCGGCATCGAACAGGTCGGTCGCGTAGTCGAGCCGTCCTTCGATTCCGTCGGGGGTGGTGGCCAGCGCCAGGGTCAGGTCGAAGCGCGCGGTGGTCACCGGGAGGTCGAGCCAGTCCGCGCGGATTCCGGGCAGTTCGCGCCCGGCACCGGCGGTGTTGAGCACGAACATCACCTGGAACACCGGATTGTGGCTGAGATCGCGGGCCGGCCGCAGGTCCTGTGCCACGCGTTCCCACGGATAGCTCTGATGCTCCAGCGCGCCGAGACAGGCGTCCTGCACCTGTGCCAGCACCTCAGTGACCGTCGGATCGCCGGCCAGCCGCGTCCGGACGGCGACGGTGTTGGCGAACATCCCGACGCACTGCTCGATCCCCGGCACGGTCTCGTCGCGCATCGGCATGCCGACCACCACGTCGTCCTGACCGGCGTGGCGGGCCAGCAGCAGCACGTAGGCGGTCAGCAGCACGGTGTTGGCGGTGACGCCGTGCCGGTGGCAAAACGCGGAGAGGTCGTCGGCGGACAGGTGGAAGGAATGGCCGTTGCCGCGGAAGGATTCGGCGGGCGGACGCGGCCGGTCGGTCGGCAGTTCCAGCAACGCCGGGGCGTCGTGGAGCTGCTCGCGCCAGTACTGCTCGCCCGCGGCCAGCGGCCGGGTCGCTTGCCAGGCCGCGTAATCGCCGTAGCACACGGGCGGCTCGGGCAAAGCAGGCGCGTTCGCCGGATAGAGCGCGGACATTTCGCGCAGCAGGATTCCGACGGACGCGGCGTCGGCGACGATGTGGTGCAGCGTCAGCACGAACAGGTGCACGTCGGCGGCGAGCGCGACCAGCAGCCCGCGCACCAGCGGCGGCCGGCTCAGGTCGAACGGCCGGGCCCGTTCGGCGGCGAGGACCGAATCGGCCGTCTCCGGCGCTTCTCGCAGGTCTACATAGGACAGTTCCGGCGCGGTTCCGGGCAGCGCGAGAACCTGGACCGGTTCACCGTCGGATTCGGCGAAACCCGCCCGCAGCGCTTCGTGCCGATCGACCACCGTGGCCAGCGCCCGGCGCAATGCTTCGACATCGAGCGCGCCGGTAAGCCGCCAGGACTGGGAGATCGTGTACACGCCGTCGCGCGCGCCGAGCCGGTCCAGGAACCACAGCTGCCGTTGCGCGGGCAGCAGCGGGACGGGGGCGTCGCCGGGCCGGCGGGGGATCGAGCCGGTCGCGGCGCCGAGGCCGTCGCGCGCGGCCAGCAGCCGGAACAGCTGCTCTCGCTCGGGTTGCGTCATCGATGCGCTCCTGGTGGGGAATCGGCTTGGAGCAGGGAGAGAACCTCGTCGTCGGGCAGCGCGGCGATCCGCTCCCGCAGCAGCGCGATCTCGTCGGTGGCCCCGGGGCTGGACTCGGCCGCCCGCAGCGCCGCGGCGAAGGCGGCGATCGTGCGCGCGGCGAACAGCGTCCGCAGGCCGACCCCGGACTGGAAGTGCTCGCGCACCTTGGCCAGCAGCCGCGCGGCGAGCAGCGAATGGCCGCCGAGGTGGAAGAAATCGTCGTACACCCCGATTTCCTCGACGCCCAGCACCTCCCGCCACAGCCCGGCCAGTTCCCGTTCGACGGCGTCGCGCGGGGCGACCCGCTCCGTTTCTCGGGACTCCCAGACGGGATCCGGCAGCGCGGTCCGGTCGGTCTTGCCGTTCTTCGTCAGCGGCAGCGCGGACAGGAACACGGCGGTCTGCGGGACCAGGTACGCGGGCAGCTGCTCGGAGAGCCGGTCGCGCAGCGGCGCCCACTCGGCCGTTTCCGCGACGACATAGGCGACCAGCCGCACGTCGTCCGGACCGGCCGCGCGGGCCAGCACGACGGCGTCCGAGACCCGCGGCTCGGCGCGCAACCGGGCTTCGATCTCGCCGAGTTCGATGCGCAGCCCGCGGATTTTCACCTGGTGATCGGTCCGGCCGAGGAACTCCAGCGTCCCGTCGGCGCGCCGCCGCGCGAGGTCGCCGGTGGCGTAGAGACGGCTGCCGCCGGCGGAGAACGGATCCGGCACGAACCGTTCGGCGGTCAGGCCGGGACGGTTGTGGTAGCCCCGGGCGATCCCCGCGCCGCCGACGAAGATCTCGCCCGCGACGCCCGGCGGGACCGGGTTCAGCCCGGCGTCGAGCACGTGCAGCCGGGTGTTCGGCAATGGCGGGCCCAGCGGCACCACCGGACCGTCCGGACGGACGGCGCCCGCCGCGACGATCATCGTGACTTCCGTGGGGCCGTAAAGGTTCCAGACCCGGCCGTCGGACAGCGCGGCGACGAGTTCGCGATCGAGCGCTTCACCGCCGCAGAGCCGTTCCCGCACGTTCGCGGGCACCCCGCCGGACGCCAGCAGCATCCGCCAGCGCGTGGGTGTGGCCTGCAGGATTGTCGCGCGGCAGTCCGCCAGCCGCCGCGACAACAGGACCGGTTCGGCGGAGTCCTCGGTGCTGATCACCGCGACCGTGCCGCCGCGGATCAACGGGATCAGCAGCTCTCGGACTGACATGTCGAACGCCAGCGTGGTGACCGACGCCCAGACGTCGTTCTCGGTCACGCCGAGCCGGTCGGCGAAGCCGGTGAGCAGGTTGACCACCCCGCGGTGCGGCACGGCGACGCCCTTGGGCCGCCCGGTCGAACCGGAGGTGTAGATGAGGTACGCGAGATCGGCCGGGTCGTGCGCTACTTCTGGCGCGGTGTCCGGCTCGGCGTAGTCCAGGCCGACGTCCAGCACGGTTTCGAACCGGGGCAGCCGGCCGGCGGTTTCGCGGTCGACGACGGCGATCCGGACGCCGGCCTCGGCGACGACGTAGGCGTGGCGTTCCAGCGGCCATTCCGGATCGAGCGGCACATACGCGCCGCCGACCTTCCAGATCGCCAGCAGCGCCACCACCATCTCGGCGGACCGGCGTACCCCCAGCCCCACCGGCACGTCCGGGCCGACGCCGCGCCGGCGCAGGGCGTGCGCGAGCCGGTTCGCCCGGACGTCCAGTTCGCGGTAGGTGAGCGAACCGGCGATCGCGGTGGCCGAACCGCGGTTCCGGACGTGCGGCGCGATCAGGTCCAGCGCGGTGGCCGCGGCGGGCAGCGGACGCGTGAGACCGCTGTCGAGAGCGGCGCGGCGCTGTGCGGCGTCCAGCAGGGGGACTGCGCCGATCCGCTGAGCCGGGTCGGTGGTGACGGAGGTCAGGAACGTGCACAGGTGCTCGGCGAAGCGGACGATAGTGGCTTCGTCGAACAGATCGGTGCGGTACTCGAGGTATCCGTGCAGGCAGTCGCCTTCGTCGCGGACGCCGAGCATCAGGTCCAGCTTCGCGGTGCCGGTGTGCGGACCGGCGAAGTCGGCGACCGTCACCCCGGCCAGCTGAGGCAGTGCGCTGTCGCCGTGCCCGTTGAAGCCGACCTGGTAGATCGGCGAATGCCCGAGACTGCGCTCCGGGCGGACGGCCTCGACCACCCGCTCGAACGGGATTTCCGCCCCGCCGAGGGCGTCGACCAGCGCATCGCAGACGTCGAGGAGCAGGTCCTCGAAGGCCGGCTCGCCGGCGGTCGAAATCCGGACCGGGACGGTGTTGACGAAGAAGCCGATCAGGCGCTCGGTGTCGACCTGCGAGCGCTGCCCGACGACGGTCCCGACCACGACGTCGTCCTGCCCGCTGTACCGGGCGAGCAGTGCGTGGTAGGCGGCCAGCACGGTCATGAAAACCGTGGCCCCGGAGGTGTCCGCGAGCTTCCGCACCGCTTCGGTGAGCGCGGGCGGGAACCGGAACTCGTGGATGCCGCCTTCGTAAGCCGCGGTCGCGGGGCGAGGACGGTCGGTCGGCAGGGTGATCAGTTCCGGTGCGCCGCGCAGCCGGTCCGCCCACTCCCGCAGCAGCTCGGCGCCTTCCGGGCCGTCGAGGTGTTCTCGTTGCCACCGCACGAAATCCGCGTACTGCATCGGGAGCGGCGGCAGGTCCGGTTCGGCCCCGGACAGCTCGGCCCGGTAGCTCTCGGCCAGTTCGTCCAGCAGCAGCGAGACCGACCAGCCGTCGGCGATCGCGTGGTGCAGCGTGACGACCAGAACGTGCCGGTTCTCGGCCTCGCGCAGGAGCAGGACCCGGGCGAGCGGCCCGGCGGTCAGGTCGAACGGGGTGCGGATCTCCGCCGACGCCGCCTGCCCGACGGAGTCCTCCCGGACCGAGCGGACGGCGAAGGAGAAGCCGTTCTCGGTGACGACCTGCTCCGGAACGCCGTCCCGCTCGCGGAAAACCGTGCGCAGCGCGGCGTGCCGGGCCGAGATCCTCGCGAAGGCGCGCCGGAGGGCGTCGGCGTCGAGCGGTCCGGAAAGCCGCAGCGCGGTGGGCACGTGGTAGACCGGCGAGCCGGGGTCGAGCCGGTCGAGGAACCACAGCCGTTCCTGGCCCGGCGAACACGGGAAGACGTTCACGGCGCCCCGATTCCGGCCTGGTCGGCCTCGGTCTCGTCCAGTTCGCGGGCGAGCCGGTCGTGCTCCACCAGCTCGCGCAGCTGGACCGGCACCTGGTCGCCGAACAGCCGCAGGTACGCCCGCGCCTGGTCCGGATCGGCGCGCAGGAACGGATAGTCGGTCGGCACCATGTGCCGCACCACCAGCATCGGCACCGGGCTGCGCAGCGGCCGGAACGCCGGGTTCCACAGCCCGCCCTTGTCCGGCGGCCCGTTGTGGAACTCGCCGATCATCAAGCCTTCGGCGACGTACTCCGACTTCAGCGCGTGCTGCACGGTGTCGACCACGCCGGAGCGGTCGTCCGGCGGCGCGTCCGGGAACAGCAGCAGGATCGTGGTCAGCTGCGCGCCCGGATGCCCGCGCGGCGCGAGTTCGAGGAACCAGTCCCGGTAGAAGTGCAGGGTTTCGGTCAACCGAGGGCCGGCGGCCGGGACGCCGGGTTCGACGGCGAGGTAGAACCGGCCGCGCTCCAGCGAAGGCTGCGCGAACGGGCACACGTTGCCGCTGCGGCCGAGGTCGGGATGCGGGCCGGACAGATAGCCGCGGCCCCAGTCGAAGATCGCCCGCAGGTGGACTTCGTACCGCAGCAGGCGTTCGGGCAGGGCGAGCGGATCGAGGTCGTGCCGCTCCACCAGGACGCGGCCGGGATCGGTCGGATGGATGAGCATCAGCTTCGGTCTCCAGGCGAGTGCGGTCCGGCGGTCCGCCTGCGGGCGAGCGCGCCGCCGGTCAGGGCGAGGGCGAGCGCCGCGGCCCCGCCGCCCCAGGCCAGCGCGGCGTGCTGGCGGCGGGCGCGGCGCAGGGCGTCCGCGTACGGGATCGTGGTGTGCGAAACCATGGTGTAGAGCGGCATCCAGCGCTTCGGGAAGACGCGGCTGAGCACCAGATCCGCCTTCTTGCGGGCCAGGAACAGCGGCGAGGCGACCCGGCTGCGCAGCTCGTCGAAGTTCTCCTCGGACAGGTCCGCGAGCACGTCGGTGTGCGGCTTGCGGCGTCGTTCGAAGGTGCGGAGCGCTTCGGCCCAGTCGTCGTCGGCGAGACACTCGCGCAGCACCGCGCAGTCCTCCAGCGCCGAGTTCATGCCTTGGCCGTAGAAGGGGTAGACGGCGTGCGCGGCGTCGCCGATCAGCACCACGCGGCCCTCGTGCTGCCACGGCGAACTCCGGACGGTCACCAGGTGTCCGGTCGGATGCGAGAGGAACTGCCCGACGATGTCGGGGACCAGCCGACGGACGTCCGGGAACCGGGTGTCGAACAGCGCCCGCACCGATTCTTCGGTGGTGAGCGAGGCGAAGCTCGGTTCGCCGGACAGCGGGAGGAACACGGTCGCGGTGAGCGAACCGTTGACATTGGGGTGCGCGACGATCAGCCCGTCGTCGCCCGGCCAGACGTGCAGCGCGTCCGGACTGCTGCGCATCTCGCCGGACGGGCCGGCGGCGATCGCGAACTCCTTGTAGCCCCAGGGCAGCACGCGCTGCCGGAAGTCGGCGGGCAGGCCGCGCAGCAGCCGGGTGCGCACGGCCGAGAACGCGCCGTCCGCGCCGACGACGAGATCCGCGGACGCGTGGTATGGACCACTCGCGCTGTCGAAAGCGCACACGGGTTCGGCGGTCGCGGACCCGCGGTCGAGGTCGGTGAGCGTGACGCCGAAGCGGGCGCTGACGTTCGGGTATTCCAGCGCTTTGCCGAGCAGGATCCGGTTGAGGTCGTCGCGCAGCACCGAGCGGAGGATCTGGTCCTCGTGGCTGCCGTAGGGCTGGAAATCCAGTTCCCCGTCGCGCTGGTGGATCACCCGCCCGCGCATCGGCGCGGCCGCGGCCAGCACCGGGCCGAGCAGGCCGACCTGGTCCAGCGCCCGGATTCCGCGCTGGGAAAGGCCGAGGTTGATCGACCGGCCGCCGCCCGCGCCGGCCGCGCGCGGATCGGGCCTGCGCTCGTGGATCTCCACCCGGTGCCCGAGCTGCGCGAAGTGGATCGCGGCGAGCGAACCGGCCAGCCCGGCCCCGGCCACCAGAACCCGTCTGCCGCTCATTCCGCCCGCCGCCGTCCCGCGTGAGGGCAATTGTGCCGTCGCCGTTCGGCGTGCTTTTCCGTTGAGCGGCCCCGGGCGGCCGGGCGGGCAATTCGGCCGATCGGAGCAGTATTGCCAATAGCGCTTCGGAAGCACTCCCGATTAATCGCGAGCAAAGCGTGTCCGTCCGGCTGCGGAAAGTCGCCGGACCATTTCGGTAACGTTTCGCGGGCGCGTTCCGATCGACCGCCCGCCCTCCGTCCCGGTCGCGGCAAACGCCCAGGTCCGCTGCTGCTCACCGATCCTCCTGCGCGATTCGTGGCCGGCCGGGCGCGCGGCCGAGGTTCTCCCTGTTGGCCGATAGCCCGGGCCGGGGCGCGGGCACTACTCTGTTCCCGCTTGCCCGGCTGATTTACCGGGGCTGTCCCGGGCACTTAATAAACCGGAAGATAACGGGTGCCAGCATCCGTAGAATTACCGCAATTCGCTGGTCGGGCGAAGGGGGAGAGCGTGGTCGAGAAGGAGTTTGTCGGCAGGTCGGCGGAACTGGCCGCGTGCCTGGACCGCGCGGCCGCGGTGACGGTGGTGGAAGGGCGGCCGGGGATGGGGAAAACCCGGCTGCTGGCCGAGGTCGCCCGGCGGGCGCCGGATCCGGTGTGCGCGGTGCCCGGCGGCGCGCCGGAATTCCCCCGGCGCCTGGCGCACGCGCTCGGCTCGGAATCGCTGGTGGTGGTGGACGACGCGCAATGGGCCGACGAAGCGTCGCTGCGGCTGCTGATGTCGCTGGTCTCGGGACCGGGAAACGAGCGGCGGCTGGTGTTGTCGGTCCGCGACGGGCAGCGGCAGCCCGCGCTGACCCGGCTGCTGCACGCCGAGCGGGTCCCGGCCCGGTACGTGACGCTGCCCGCGTTCACCGACGACGAGGTCGCCCGGCTGCTGCCCGGGCACGACGAGGCCGAGCGGGCGCGGATCGCCGCCGCGGCCGAGCGCGTCCCGCTGTATTTGCTGCTGCTGGCCGATTTGCCGCCGCACGAGTGGCCGGGGCCGGACGACAGCCCGGCGGCCGAGGACCGGCCGATGCTGCCCGCGGAACGCGTGCTGTTCGCCGAAGTGTCGGCGCTGCCGGAACCCGAGCGGCTGGTCGCGCAGGCCGCGGCGTGCGGCGGCGCGACCATCGACGCGGACCTGGTCCAGGCGATGACCGTGCTGCCCCGGGCCGAAGTGGGCCACGCGATCGAACGGCTGCTGTGCCGAGGCGTGCTGGCGGGCGGCCCGGCGGGGCTGCGGTTCCGGCATCCGCTGGTCCGCGCCGCGGCCGCCCGGGTGGCCGGCCGCGGATGGGCGGCGGGCGCGCACCACCGGGCGGCGGCCTACCTGCGCGAACTCGACGCGCCGCTCACCTTGCGCGCCTATCACCTCGAGAAATCCTTGTACCGCCACGATCTGGTCGCGGTCGGCGAACTGGCGTCGGCGGGGGAGGAGGTGCTCGGCGCCGATCCCGCGGCCGGCGCCCGCTGGCTCGGCGCGGCGGTGGCGAACCTGCCCGAACGGATGCGCGGCGGGCACGAGCACTGCCGGCTGTCGGTGCTGCGGGCCGAGGCGTTGCTGGCGTCCGGGCAACCGGCCGGGGCCCGGGCGGTGCTGGCGGCCCTGCCGGACTCGCCCCGCGTGCTGGCCGTGCTTTCCCGGTGCGAGCACGCGCTCGGCCGGACCCGGCGCGCCCGGTCGATCGCCGAGGCCGCGATCGCCGCGTCCGGCAAGGCGGACGCACGGGCGCAGCTCGAACTGGCCCACCTGGAATTGCTGGACGGCGACACCGCCGGGGCGCAGGAACGGCTGCGCCGGACCGCGGCCGACCCGGGCGCCGGACCCGCGGTGCAGGCCGCGATCGCCGCGCTCGCCGCCATCGGGCTGGCCTGCGCCGGGCGGACCGCCGAAGCCCGGCACGCCCAGCAGGCCGCGGCCGACGGGTTCGACCTGCTCGACGACAGCGACGCGCGTTCGGTGCTCTACACCGTGCCCGCGCTGTGCTGGGCCTCGTGTTTCCTTGACGACGACCGGCGCGCGCTCGCCCTGCTGGACCGGGCGCTGCACCTGAGCGAGTCCGGGCTGCGGCAGGGGTTGCCGTTCCTGTACTCGGTGCGCGGTTACGTGCTCTGGAAACTGGGCCGTCTCGGCGAAGCAGCGGAGGCGGCCGCGGAAGCGGAAACCGCCGCGACCCGTTTCGGCCACCACGACGTCGTGCCGATGGCCGCCGCGATCCGGTTGCGGGTCCTGCTCGCGGCCGGGGACCGGTCGGCGGCCGAACGACAATGGCGGGCGGTGGAGAAACTGCCGCGGCCCACGGTCGAATGGTGGCGGCGGACGGTGGAGCACATCCTCGCCGAGGCCGGTTACGAACTCGGCATGTTCCCCGGCGCGGTCGAACAGCCCGCGGAGCGGACGGCGAATCCGTTGGCAGTAGCCAGATTGGCGCAGGATTGCCGGGTCGCGCTCGCCGAGGGCGCCGGGGCGGAGGCGCGCCGGCGGGCGGCGGAAGCGATGGACCGCGCCGCGGCGACCGGGTTGAAGAGCGACCTCGGCCTCGCGCTGCTGGCTCGCGCGACGGTTTCGGCCGCCGAAAACGATCTCGCCGCCGCGTTGACGGACGCTTCCGCGGCGGCCGTCGCATTCGGCCGGGCGTCGATGGTGCTGCACCGGGGCCGCGCTGTGCTGCTGGTCGCGGAAGTGCTGGGGAGACAAGGAAACTTCGACGCCGCGACGCAGCGGATCGGCGAGGCGCGGGAGGTATTCCAGAGCGCGGGCGCCGGTGCGCTGCTGCGCGAGACCACGAAGGTGCAGCGGCGGCTGGCCGGCCGGCGCAAACTGGAATCGCCCTCGGGCGGGCGGGCTCTTTCGCGCCGCGAGCGGCAGGTGGCGGAAATGGTGGTGCGCGGGCTGACGACCAAGGAAATCGCGGCGGAGCTGTTCCTGAGCCCGCGCACGGTGGACGCGCATGTGGCTCGGGTGCTGAACAAACTCGACCTCAGCAGCCGCGCCGGGATCGCGCGCCGGCTGATCAGCTGACGCGCGGGGTGTTTCCGGGCCGGGGGCAGTGCTGTCCCGGGGCATGGAACAAGCCGCTCGGCCCGGCCGCGCGCCGCTGTACCGTCAGCGCCGATAATCGGTGAAAGCGCGCACGGAAGGGCTGTTTTCGTGGCTGCGAAAAATCGGTGCTTCTCATGAACCCCGCGGCGAAATACGCCATTCTGGACTTGGACGGGACCCTGCTTCCCGGGCACACTTCGCGGCATTATCTGCGGGTACTGGTCGACGACGGGACCTGCGACCGGCAAGCGGGACTGTCCTGCCTGGAAGCGATCGACCGGTTCGCGGCCGCGGACAAAGCGCCGCCCGGGCTGACGGAGGAGATCTACCGGCTCTACGCGCTCGCGATGAAAGGCGCGTCGGTCGAGCAGGCCCGGTTCGCCGCCCAGAAAACCTGGCGGGCGAGCCGCGGAAAACTGTTTTCCTTCGTCCCGGACCTGCTTTCGCTGCTGCGCGCGAGCGGGCGCCGGATCCACCTCCTGTCGGGCAATCACGATTTCCCGGTGCAGGAGGCGGCGATCGACCTCGGCCTGTCCGGCGGGCACGGCGCCGTCGTGGAGGTGGCCGACGGCCGGTTCACCGGACGCCTGCTGTCCGCCCCCGGCGCGGCCGGCGGCAAACTGGCCTTCGTGCGCTGCCTGGCCGAAGCGGCCGGGTTCGACGCGGAGAACTCCCTGGCGATCGGGAATTCCGCCTCGGACGCGGAGGTCTTTTCCTGCGTGGGCAAAGCCGTGGCCTTCGAACCGGACGCCGAACTCCGGCGGCTTTCCGCCGGACAGCCCTGGCACCTCGCCGACCGGCGCACGATCCTGGGAGTTTGCGCGCGCTTGGCCGGGCACTCGGTGGCCGCGTGACGAGACGTTTTCCGTCTTTCCGCGGGCGAGAATGCGGTGACCGCTTCGGGTCGGCGAGCGGTTCCGTGATCGTGTTGGGTGCCAACGTGATCGCCATCGGTGGCGCGTGCGGTTGACGCGGTTTGCGTGGAACATTGCTCTGCGGCCCGCCGCTCAGCCATGGCACGTCGTAACACGGCGCACGATTCTGGCGGTCTGCGCGCACTCGGCAGCGGTCTGAGGAGACGTTTTCCGTCTTCCCGCGGTCGGGAAAATGCGGTGTCCGCTTCGGATCGGCACGCGGGCTCCGTGATCATGTTGGGTGCCAAGGTGATCGCGATCGCTGGCTCGGGTGCCGCGGGAATGTCAAGGCCCTGTTCCGCGTCCTGGAACATTGCTCTGCGTCCTTGATTGATCGCTCGCCGTCGACTGAGTGCTGGTATCGTCTTCCGGCGGAGGCGCGACGGCAGCCGGAAACGGTTTCCGCCCGTTCTCCCGTGGCCGGCACGGACGGCACCACCCCGCCGCCGTGGCCGGCCCGGTCGACCGCCGCTTCGGCGCCGGACCGTCCGCCGACCGCGGCGGTGCCGGGGCGGAACGGCGGCGGCGCCCGGAGTCCGCCGACGTGCTCCGGCGGAAATGCGGGAGCGCCCGGAATATTCTGGGGCCGGGTCGAGGACGCGGCGGATTTCCGCGCGCCATTCCGCCCAGGTTCTCCGACGGACACGAAAAGCGGGGGAAGACCATTGTCACGGCCCGCGAGCACGACGGCGCGCGAACGCGTTTCGGTGACGCAGCGTGATGGTTTGCGACCCTTTCCGGGGACGGAGTTGTCGCACGACGAGGCGGGCAGGCCAACGCGCTGCGCCACTGGGGCGATCTCTTTCAGTGAACGGGTGCGACCGGTTGTGCCGGACGCGCCGCTGGGCAAGCATGAAGGCGCTGGAACGGGACGGCGCCGGGAAAGACGCCGGTGCGCCCGAATCGGGCGGCGGCGGGGCGCGGCGCCGCCCGGCAGCGGCGGAAGCGCCGGGACCGCGAAGGGCAGTGGTCGCGCAGTCGCGCCGAGGCGCGCGGGACGAGGTCCCCGGCGCGCCGGACCGCGCGGGCGCACGAGGGACGGGTGGATTCGGTGGAGGTTGCGGCCGTGACTACGAGTGACGACAACGGGCGGTGGGCTTGCACGAGCGTGGTGCCGCGGAAGCCGATTCCCCGGGCGCTTTCGATACTGAGCGCCATTCGCGATTCGGGCGGGATCGAAACGCTGAGCGAGATATCGCGGTCGACCCGGCTGCCGAAAAGCACCGTGCACCGGCTTCTCGCCGAGATGCAGGGATACGGAATGGTCGTGCGGGCCGGATACCATTACCGGCACGGGGAAGCGGTGTGCCGGCTCGCCCGCCCCGGTTCGACGCAGGAACTGCAGCGGCTGCGAAGAGGCATTCTCCCGTCGCTGATCGACATCCACTGGCGCACCGGCTACCTGGTCGGGCTCGGCGTGGCCAGCGGCAATGTCGTCGATTTCGTGCATTTGATCTACAGCAGCGGCTACTGCTCGCTGGCCGAGCGCATCGAAAACGATTCGCAGCTGGCCGGAAGCGCGGCGGGCCGCGTGCTGATGGCGTTCGACCCCGGCCTCGCCGCGCGCTTCGCGGTGTTCGCCGGCTACCGCGGGGAAGACGAGAACGGCGGCGGCCTCCCGGCGTGGCTGAGCGCGGAACTGCGCGAGATCCGGCAGCGCGAGGTGTCGTTCAACCCGCGCATCCCCGGCGCGCTGATCGCCGCGGCGGTGCCGGTCTTCAACGTGACCGGGACCGCGGTGGCCGCGCTGAGCGTGGCGGCCCCGCGCCGGGTGTTCAATTCGCGCGAAGCGCACGCGTCGCTGCAGGCGACCCGGATGACCGCGCAGCGCATTCTCCGCGAAACGGTGGCGGCTGATTGGCGCAGTGCGAAATCCGGCCGTCCGGTGGAATAACCGCGGCGGCGGGAGCGTCCGGAAGGCGGAACGTTTTTGGGGGAACGGCGCAATTCTGCTAACGGCGAAACCCGGCAATGCCCGCATTCTTGATGTCGAGCACGGCTTGGCGCCCGGCTGTGCCCCGCGAATGTCCGCTGATCGGCGCACGCCCTTTCGGCGCGCGGCCGTGTCCCGCCCGGTGAGCGGCGGAGCGGGCGGGACAAAACCGCTGCCACGCAACCACTTCGCGCCCGAAACCCCCTGATCGGCCCAAGCCGTGCCCGCACCCGGAGCCGTGTTCTCCTCGCTGAACTCGCGCGAAGGGCCACAGCGCCTTTCCCCCTGGGACCAAAGACTCCCGGGACGCGGACGTCCTCCCGCAGAGACACTGAGCCGCCGCGGCCTAGCGTCGGCCGCGAGACGACGAGGCACCGGCCGGAGGAGGCAGGACATGGACGAGGAGCGGAGGGCCCGATTGCCGAGGGCTGCCCGCCCGCCCGCCGAACGCGGCGAGCACGGTGCCGCGCTCTGCTGGCGAGCCGGGGAACGTCGCTGCCGCACCGGTGGTCGCGATTTTCTTCGTGTCGTTCGGGTCGCTGTTCGACCCGGTGACGTTCGCGATGTCGGTCTCCGGACGGGTGAGGGGAGCCGGGTGCTGTGCTGGCGAGGCGGGGAACGCCGCCGCTGCTCCGGTGGTCGCAATTTTCTTCGTGTCGTTCGGGTGATTGTTCCGTCCGGCGGCGTTCGCGGTGCGGATCCTCGGGTGGGCGAGGGGAGCCAGGTGCTCTGCTGGCGAGCCGGGGAACACCGCTGCCGCACCGGCCATGACCTTCTTCGCGTCGTTCGGGCCGCTGTTCCACCCGGCGACGTTCGCGAACCCGATCCCCGCGCGGACAAGGCGAACCGGGAGCCATGGCGGTGAGCCGGCCGGTGGTCGCCGGAGTCGACGGGTCCTCGGCCGCGGCCGCGGCGGTCCGTTGGGCGGCGGTGGAGGCCGGACGGCGCGGCACCGGGCTCGTGGTGTTCCACGCCGAACTGTGCGACGACCCGGACCTCCTCCCGCACGGCAGCCCGTCCGGCGACGCTGAACCGCTGATGGAGCCCGCCCGCCTGCTGCTGCGGCAGGCGGCCGAAACCGCCCGCCAGGTCGCGCCCGCGGTGCCGGTGCGGATGTGCGTCCGGCTCGGGACCGCGGCCGAACTGCTGGCCGCGCTGTCCGACGAAGCCGGGCTGCTCGTGCTGGGCGCGCACGGGCTTGGCGGCGCGCGCGGCGGGGCGATCGGGTCGGTCGCGTTGCGGGCGGCCGCTTCCGCGCGGTGCCCGGTGGTGGTGATCCGGGGCAGCGCGGCGGAGGACGGACCGGTGGTGGTCGGTCTCGACGACTCCGACGGCGGCGAGCGCGCCCTCGCCTTCGCCTTCGACGCCGCCGTTTCCCGCGGAGCCGGAATCGAGGCGGTGCACGCGTGGCACGACGGCCGCCCCGGCCGGGAGAACGGGTTACGGGAACAGGTGGCCGCCTGGGCGCGCAAGCATCCGGTCGTTCCGGTGCGCGTGCACGTGGTGCGAGTGCGGTCGGCGGCGCGGGCGCTGTCCGGGATTTCCGCTGGCGCGCAACTGATCGTCGCGGGTGCTCGGGCTCGCGGCCCACTCGCCGGGGGTCTGCTCGGTTCGACGGGGTATTGGCTGCTCGCGCACGCGTCCTGTCCGGTCGCGGTGGCTCGCTGAGCCCGAGGTAAGTCCTCAGTGGACAGTGCGCTTCCGGAACCCGGTCCGCCCGGTCTGTGACTTTCGGCCTTCGCCTTCGGGCAGTCCGGCCGCGTCGCGAAGGCGGCCGGGCGAGGTTTCCTGAAGGGGCGACCCCGTTCCCGAGAAAGGAGTGCGCAATGACGTCACTGTTGCCCGGTTCCCGGATAACGCTGCCGAACATCGCCGCCTGGCTCGACCGGCCGTGGCCCTTCGTCGACTACAACCCGGTGCGCATCGAGGAAATCACCGAAGGCGGGACCTACACGGTCCGCGCGGAACTCCCGGGTTTCGACCCGGAGAACCACATTTCCGTGACGACGCACGATGGTCTGCTGACCGTCGAGGCGGAGCGCGAGGAGCGTAAGCACCTCGACGGCCGCAGCGAGTTCGCCTACGGCAAGTTCAGCCGCACGGTCCAGCTGCCCGCCGGAGCGGTGACCGGCGAGGTGACCGCGCGCTACGTCGACGGAATCCTCGAGATCTCGATGCCGCTTGCCGGACAGCCGCATGAGAATCGGGTCAAGATCGAGGTCCAGTAGCACGCTGCTGAGTGTCCACTGTGGACTTCCCGGAAGCAGGACGGGCCTTCGATCCGCTCGCTGCTCTCGCGCCCGCTCGTCCGGGGAGAGCGCGTCCCGCCCTAGCGGTGAGGAGCCAGGTATGAAGAGAAGCCGCCAGGTCCGCGCGGTGATGACGGTCGACGTCGCCGTGGTTCAGCCGGGGATGCCGGTCGAAGCGACCGCCGCGCTGCTGGAGCGGCGCGACGTCGGAGGTGCGCCGGTAGTCGGCGAGGACGGCCGGGTACTCGGCTTCGTCACGCGCGGCGATCTGCCGAAGCGAGCCGGTCGCCGTCTCGGGAGATGGCGCAAGTCCGCGAAAGCGGCCGAGGTGATGAGCACGCCGCCGTTGACCGTCGGCGCGGACGACGACCTCGGCCGCGCGGCCCGGCTGATGAACGCGCGCCGGGTGCACCGCCTGCCGGTGCTGGGCGCCGACGGCACCCTCGCCGGTCTTGTCTCGCGCGGCGATCTCGGGCGGGTGTTCCTGCGGCCGGACAGCGAAATCCGCGACGAGGTGCGCGACGAGGTCCTGGACCGCGAACTGTGCCTCGACCCGGCGTCGCTGGACATCGCGGTGCGCGACGGCGTCGTGTCGCTCACCGGCACGGTCGAGCGGAACAGCGTGGTCCCGGTGATCCCGGTGATGCTGGCACTGGTCGGCCGCGTGGACGGCGTGGTGGCGGTGAAAGAGCATTTGCGGGTGGGAGTGGACGCCCGGACCGTCCTGGCCGACGAACCGGCCGCGGGCAGAGTGCTCGGGTGACCCCCGATTCCCCGTCGCCCGACGGGAAGAGCGGCCGCGGTCCTTTCCGGACTGCGGCCGCTTCCCTTGCCGGGGCGGGCGTACTTGCGGAGGGCCGCCTCGCACGCCCGGCCCTGGGTTGGTTGCGGGTGTGGTTGCGGAGAGGTCTGGGAGGGGCCTCTGCCTTGCGCGCCGGGCTTTCGGTTGAACGCGAGTGTGCTTCCGGAAGTAGGCTCCGCCTCGCGCGCCCGGTCTTGGGCTAGTTGTGGAGGGGTCTGGGAGGCGCCTCTGCCTCGCGCGCGGGGCCTTGGGTTGGTTGCGGGTGTGCTTGCGAAGGGGCCTGGAAGGGGCGTCTGCCTTGTGCGCGAGGCCTTCGGCTGGCCGAGAGTGCGCTGCCGGAAGGGGCTCCGCCACGCACGCCCGGCTCTTGGCCGAATGCGAACGTGCTTGCGGAAGGAGCCTCTGCCCTACGCACCCCGCCCCCGGCCGGATGCGAGTGTGTTCGCGGAGCAAGTCTGTCGTCCGGAAGCGAGGGTGCTTGCGGATCGGCCGAGGAGGGTTCTGGCTTGCGTGGCTGGCCCTCGGCCGAGCGCGAGTGTGCCCCGAGAGCAGCGGGAAGGCCCCCTGCCCCGCACACCCGTCCCTCGTCCGAAACCGAGCGTTCTCCCCACCACCATCCGACCGCCGCTGCGTGCCGGGCACCATCCCCAGCCGGAAACCCTCCGCGAAAACCCGCCCGGTCGCCGGAGATGCGCTTTCGTCCCTCCGGGAAGGGACTTCGGCCCCTGCCGGAGCACTGCCGGGCGGGCCACCGTGGACCTCGCCGCCGGAAGCGGCGGCGGGAAGGGGTGGCGGGGGTGGCCGGGAAGAAGCCCGAGGGCGCGGTGCTCGTCGGGGTCGACGAGTCGGAGGCGTCGCTGGCGGCGGTGCGCTGGGCGGCCGCGGAGGCGGCGCTCCGGGGGTGCCGGCTGGAGCTGTTCCAGGCCGGGACCGCCGAGCGGCACGCGCGGGAGCGGTTCGCCCGCGCGCACCGGTGGCTGAGCCGCGCCGCGCAGGTCGCCGGGGAAGCCGCGCCGGGGGTGGCGACCCAGCCGGTCGTGCAGGCCGGATCGGCGGTCGAGCTGCTGGTCGGGCGGTCCCGGTCGATGTCGCTGGTGGTGCTGGGTTCGCACGGGCTCGGCGGGCTGCGCGGGGCGGCGATCGGCTCGGTCGCGCTGCGGGTGGCGGCGGGGGCGTACTGCCCGGTGGTCGTCGTGCGCGGGCGGGCGGCGCCGGGCGGGGCGGTCGTGGTCGGGGTGGCCGGCGACGACCGCGCCGGGGGATTCGCCTTCGAGGCGGCGGCGCACCGGCGGGTGCCGCTGATCGCGGTGCGCGCCTGGCGGTCCGACCGGCCGGGGCGGGCCGCGGAGGAGGACCGCGCGCTGCGCGAGTGCGTCGCCGCGTGGGCGGACAAATACCCGGACGTCGCGGTGCGCGTCCGGGCGGTGCGGGAGCGTTCGGCGGGACGGGCGCTGATGGCGGTCGAGGGCGCGCAGCTGGTCGTGATCGGCAGCCGCGGCCGGGGCCCGGTCGCGGGCGGGCCGCTCGGGTCCACCGGCAACCGGCTGCTCGCGCAGGCGGCGTGTCCGGTCGCGGTCGTCCGCGGGGCGTGCCGGTGAACAGGCGGGAGAAAACCTTGCGGCCACGGGACATCAGGACCCGCCCGGACGGCCCGCCTGCGGACGGGCGCGGCGGATCCGAGGGTGCGTCGCGGGCAGCACCGCCCCGAGCCCGAACCGCGCAAAAGCGTTGTCGCGGCGGAGCTTTCCCCGCGCGTGACCGAGGAGGAGCGATGCGCGCACAGCCCGGCGACTGGCTGGTGGTGAAGAGCGCCCGGGCGGAAGTCCCGGACCGGCACGGCCGCATCGTCGCGGTCGGGACCGCGGACGGCGGGCCGCCGTTCACGGTCCGCTGGTTCCTCGGCGGCTACGTCTCGACGGTCTTCCCCGGCCCGGACGCGGTCGTGCTCACCGCGGCCGAGCGGAAAGCCCTCGCGCCGGGCGGTGCGCGCCGCCCGCGCCGCGGCAGTGAGGACGTTGGTCCCTCGCGCCGGTGACTCCGGACCGGCGTGCTCAGGCGGGCCGGTCGCCTACTTTCGAGCCAGTGCCAGGGAAAGGACGGGTCCGATGCGCGCACGCGATCTGATGTCCTCGCCTGCGGAGACGGTGCGTCCGTGGACCTCCGCAGGCGAGGCTGCCGGGATTCTCGCCGGACGCGGCTTCCCCGCGCTGCCGGTGGTGGACGACGACGGGCGGCTGGTCGGCATCGTCACCCCGGCCCAGCTCGTCCGCGGCCGGACCCCGGGCGCGATCGAGACGACCGTCGGCGCGGTGATGACCTCGCCCGCCGCCGGGATGCCGCCCGGAGCCGACCTCGCCGACGTCTGCCGCGAGCTGGTGGACGCGGACAGCCAGGCGATGCCGATCGTCGAGGGCTCGCGGGTGGTCGGCGTCGTGACGCTCGGCGACGTCGTGCGCGCGCTCGCCCGCGCCGACACCGCGATCGCCGCGGACGTGCGGCACCGGCTCGAGGTCTACGGCGGGACCGGACGCTGGAAAGTCGAGGTGCACGAAGGGATCGTGCGCATCACCGACCGGTACGACGACGAAACCGACCGCGACGTCGCGACGCTGCTGGCGCTCGCGGTGCCCGGCGTCGTCGGCGCGGCCCACGACGGGGCGGGCAGATGAACCGCCGGGACCGCACGGTGCTCGTCGGGATCGGCGGATGGGACGGCGCGGCCGAAGCGGTCCGGTGGGCCGCCCGGCTCGCCGAGGGCCGCGACCTCGAACTGGAGCTCGTGCACTGCCTGCAGACCGCGGCGCCGGCCGGATTCGCCGGGCCGGGACCGCTTTTCGAGGACCCGCCCTCCGACGGCGGACTCCTCGCACCCGCCGGGGACCCGGCCGTTCCGTTCGGCGACGCGTCCCCGGTCCGCAACGAGGTGTACACCGACTCCGCGCCCGATCTGCTGATCGACCGGTCCCGGGACGCCCGGATGGTCGTGCTCGGCGGCACCGGGGCCGACGGCTTCACCGCCGTGCTGGCGGGCGCGGCGGTGTCGGCGGTGGTGAGCAACGCGGGCTGCCCGGTCGTGGTGGTCCGCGGGCGGCGCGGCGACGGCCCGGTCCCGCTCGACGGGCCGGTGGCGGTCGGCGTGGACACCAGCCCGAACAGCGAGGCGGCGATCGCGGCGGCGTTCGAGGAGGCCAGCGCGCGTAACGTCCCGCTCGTCGCGGTGCACGCCTGGGCCGACGTCGTGTGCGACGCGATCGAGCGCACCGCGCGCCCGGCGCAGCGGTGGGAGACCCGCCGCCAGCCGGTCGAGGAACAGCTCTTCGCGCAGCGGCTCGACGGATGGCAGGAGAAGTACCCCGGCGTCGAGGTGCGCCGGAAGCTGGTCCGCGACCGGCCGCGGCAGGCGCTGCTCGACGAATCCGCGCGGGCGCAGCTGATGGTCGTCGGCACCCGCGGCCGAGGGGGCTTCGCCGGAATGCTGCTGGGCTCGACCGCCCAGGCGCTGATCCACCATTCCTCGTGCCCGGTCCTCGCGGTGCGGCCGGAGGCCCGGCGCTGAACCGGTTCACCGGGCCCGCGCACATCTGGCGAAATGACAACAACGGGGGCGGCGCGCGGAAAGCCCGGACGGAGCAACCGGCAATTCCGCCCGTGCCCGGGATTTACGCCGGAAGCGCCATTCCGCGGCCGGACGGCCCCGTCGTTGCGCCGCGCGGCGGACCGCCGGATCGCCCGCTTCCGCCGGGCGGCCAAGGAATCGCGGCGGCCGGGACGTTTTTCCCGCGCGATTTCCCCGCGGCGGGAGAACCCGGCACGATCGTTTTCCCGTGCAGCGCCGGAAAACGCGGCCGTGCCCTTTTCGCGCGCTTGACGGCCCGTCCCGCGAGCCGCAAGACTGAATTCCCAGTGGCGCCGCGCACCGGGACGCGGGGGCCGGACGGGCAGGAGCCGGGGTGAACCAGCGGGACACACCCGAACACGCGAATCTGACGTTCCCCGATCAGCCGAGGATGGAACTGGACCAGCTTCTCGGCGAACTGGTGGAACGCGCCCAGGAGGTCATCAGCACGCAGGGCAGGCTGCGCGGGCTGCTGCGCGCGACCCAGTCGATCACCGGCAGCCTCGCGCTGCCCGCGCTGCTGCGCCGCCTCGTGGAGGCCGCGGCCGAACTGGTCGGGGCGCGGTACGCGGCGCTCGGGGTGATCGGGCCGGACGGACGGCTCACCGAATTCGTGCACACCGGCATGGACCCGGAAGCGGTCGAGCGGATCGGCAGGCTGCCCGAGGGCAAGGGCCTGCTCGGCGCGGTCGTCGAGGACCCGCGCCCGGTGCGGCTGGCCCGGCTGCAGGACGATCCGCGCTCGACCGGGTTCCCGGAAGGGCATCCGCCGATGACGAGTTTCCTCGGCGTCCCGGTGCGGGTGCGCGGCGAGGTGTTCGGCGATCTCTATCTCGCGGACGCCGCACAGGGCCAGTTCGGCGAGGAGGACGAGCAGCTGGCGCTCGCGCTCGCCGCGGCGGCGGGCAGCGCGATCGAGAACGCGCGGCTGTACGAGACGGCGCGGAACCAGCAGGAGTGGCTGCGCGCGTCCGCCGCGGTCACCCGGGAGCTGCTGTCGGCGGACCTCGGCGATCCGATGGGCCGCGTCGTGGAATACGCCCGCGCGCTCGCGTCCGCGGACCTGGTTTCGGTGACCCGCCCGGCGGAGCGGGAGGGCTACCTCCGCGTCGAACGCGCGGTCGGGACGGGCGCGGAGCAGCTGGCCGGGCGGGAGCTGCTCACCGAGTCCACTGTGGCCGGCACGGTCTTCGCCAGCGGCGAGCCGAGGATCGGTTCGTGGCCGGACGAGCTGTCGCGGCTGTCCGTGCCGTCCGTGCTGACGCTGAACCTCGATTCGGTGATGCTGGTGCCGCTCGCCGGGAACGGGACGGTGGCCGGGGTGCTGACCGTCTCCCGGCTGGCCGGCCGCCCGCCGTTCACCGCCGACGACCTCGAGATCGCGGCCTGGTTCGCCGACCAGGCGTCGGTGGCGCTCGAACTGGCGCAGGCGCGGGCCGAACGCGAGGACGCCGCGCTGCACGACGAACGCGACCGGATCGCGGCGCGGCTGCACAGCGAGATCCTGAACCGGCTTTACGCCACCGGGCTGTCCCTGCAGACCACGGCAGGGCTGGCCAAATCCGCGGTGGTCGCGGCGCGGCTGCGCGAGACGATCGCCGACCTGGACGACGTGATCAACCACGTGCAGCAGACCGTGTTCCGGCTGGACGACGTCCTGCCGCCGGCCCCGGAGCCGATCCGCGACCAGGTGCTGCGGGTGCTCGCGCGGGCGCGGGAGGAATGGGGGCTGGCGGTGTCCACGCAGCTGACCGGGAAGCTCGACCCGGTGCCCTCGGACGTCGTGGTGCCGCTGCTCGCCGACGCGCTGCGGCTGATCGCCCGGCACACCTCGGCCGAATCGGTGGAGGTCGAGATCCACGCGGAGCCGGCGCAGACGACGGTGACCGTCCGCTACGAGGGCGCGGGCGACGTGGCCGTGACGGCCGCGCCCGGCCTGGCCGCGTTGGCGGAGCAGACGAGCCGCCGCGGCGGGACGCTGACCGTGGCCGGCGGTTCGCGGCTGAGCTGGACCGTGCCGGTGGAAACGCGGCCGCCGGAGAACGAGTGAGCACTGCAGGCCGCGCCGTACGCTCGAACGAGCCCGAGGTGGGAGAAGAACCGATGCTGCGGGTTTTCCTGGTGGACGATCACGAGGTGGTCCGGCGCGGGGTCGCCGACCTGCTGGAGGAGGACCCGGAGATCTCCGTGGTCGGCCAGGCGGGCGACGTCGCGCAGGCGCTGGCCCGGATCCCGGCGCTGCGCCCGGACGTGGCGGTGCTCGACGTGCGGCTGCCCGACGGCAACGGCATCGAACTGGCCCGCGAGCTGAGGTCGTGGTCGGCGGACCTGAAATGCCTGATGCTCACCTCCTACACCGACGAACAGGCGATGCTCGACGCGGTGCTGGCCGGCGCCGCCGGATACGTCATCAAGGACATCAAGGGCCTCGACCTGATCTCGGCGGTGCGGGAAGTCGGGGCGGGAAAATCCCTGCTGGACGCGCACGCGGCGGCCGCGCTGATGGCGAAACTGCGCGACAGCGCGGAGAAACAGCGCGGGCCGCTGTCGCATCTGTCCGATCAGGAGCGGACGCTGCTCGGCTTGATCGGGGAGGGATTGACGAACCGGCAGATTTCCGAGCGGATGTTCCTGGCGGAGAAAACGGTGAAGAATTACGTGTCGCGGTTGCTGACGAAGCTGGGGATGGAACGGCGGACACAGGCGGCGGTGCTGGCGACGGAACTGCGGGGCCGTCCGTCCCGACCGGGTGGTTAGACGCTGAGCGGTGAGGGCGTGACGAGCACGTCCTCGAGCGGCCGGCGCGGAGTGCGCGGAACCGGGGCGCCGTAGCCGAGCCGGAGGACGATCTGAGGCCAGAGCCCGCCGCCGAGCAGGTCGCGGAGGCGGGCGCGGATGGCGGGGACCTCGACCGGCTGGGAGATGAACGACGCGTCGATTCCGCGGGCGGTGGCGGTGAGCAGGACGCGTTGCAGGGCCTGTCCGGCGCGGAGCCGGTCGATCGGCTGGTCGGCGAACGTCCCGACCACGACGACCAGCGGCGCGGCTCCCGGCGCGCGGGCGCCGCCGCCGAAATCGCGCAGCACCCAGGTGTCGTCCGCGGTGACCGCTCCTCCGGCGGCGAACGGGACGCCGTCGCGGCGGTCGCGGCCGCGTCCGGTCCAGCGCCGCCATTCGGACCGGAAGGCCGGGTCCTCCGTCTGCAGCCGGTGGCTTTCGCGGATCAGCTCCTTGAGCCCGGCGAGCTGGTCCTCGCCGAGCCGCGGCAGCCAGGCGTGTTCGACCTCGGCCGCGTGCCGCAGCGCCCCCAGCGCCCCGGGCGGAACGCATCCGGCGGTGAACGGCGTGCGGTTGGTGTGCCGCAGCGGGATGGCCGCGGCCAGCGCGGCGAGCTTGCGGTCGGTCGCCGCGACCGCGCGCGGCCGCACGAGCGCGAGCAGGTCGGGATCGCCGCGGCGGGGGAAATAGCTGGTGGCGGGCTGGACGCCGGCCGCGTGGATCGCGGCGCGCAGGTTGAACAGCGCGGCCCCGCAGGAGAGCAGCAGCTCGCGCCGGTCCGGGTCGGCGACGGGCAGCGTGCGGTCGGCGTCCGCGTGCACCTCGATGCCCGCCGGGCCGACGCTGAACAGCCACGGCTGCGTGTTGTGCGTCGACGGGGCGAGAGTGGCGCTGAGCAGCACCGACGCCACCTGTTCGGCGCTGAGCAGGCCGGACGGCGCCACCTGAAGGGTCATCCTTCTCCCCGGGGCCGCGAAACGCGGGACACTGTGTCGTGCGTAGTCGTTCGCTTCAGCATGCGTCCGCCGGGCGGGGGCGCACAGGGGCGAAAGTCATCTGTCTGAGCACGCCGAGCGCCGAGAGCAGGTCTGATGCCGGAAACCACCCGGAAGCTGTCCGGAACCCTGTCGCAGCTGCGGCTGCGGGAGACGCTGCGCGATCTGCAGGAGCGGATCGAGCTGCTGATCGGCACCCGGGACAAAATGGACGGCCTGCTCGAGGCGGTGCTGGCCGTCGCGTCGGGACTCGAGCTGGACGCCACGCTGCGGCGGATCGTGCGGGCGGCGGTCGAACTCGGCGAGGCGCACTACGGCGCGCTCGGCGTGCTCAGCGACGACGGCGCGCTCGCCGAATTCGTCTACCTCGGCATCGACGCCGAAACCCGGGAGCGGATCGGCCATCTTCCGGAGGGGCACGGCCTGCTCGGGCTGGTGATCGACGACGCGAAACCGTTGCGGCTGACGGAGATCTCCGCGCATCCGGCGTCGGTCGGCTTCCCGGCGAACCATCCGCCGATGCACTCGTTCCTCGGCGTGCCGGTGCGGGTCCGCGACGAGGTGTTCGGCAACCTCTACCTCACCGAGAAAAAGGGCGGGGCGGAGTTCACCGACGACGACGAGGTGATCGTGCAGGCGCTGGCCGCCGCGGCCGGGATCGCGATCGAGAACGCGCACCTGTACGAGCAGACCCGGTTGCGGCAGCGCTGGCTCGGCGCGACCGGCGAGGTGACCACGGAACTGCTCGGCGGCACCGACCCGGTCGACGCGCTCGAGCTGATCGCGGGCCGCGCTCTGGAGCTGACCGGCTCCGACGTCACGATGCTCGCGCTGCCGGGCACGGGCAGGCTCGACACCGACGACGACTGGGAAACCGACTCCGCCGAGCTGACCGTCACCGTGTGCGCGGGCGGCGGCGAGAACCTGGCCGGGCTGCGGATGCCGGTGGCCGGCACGGTGCCGGGCGCGGTGTTCCAGGACCGGACCCCGCGCCGGATGGCCGAGCTGGAGCTGCTGCACGGCCGCGGCCGCGGTCCGGCGCTGGTGGTGCCGTTGCGCGCGGGCGACCACACCTCGGGCGTGCTGATCGCCTTGCGGGACCCGGGATCGGCGTTGTTCGAGACGGCGCAGCTGCCGGTGCTCGCGTCGTTCGCCGACCAGGCCGCGCTGGCGTTGCAGCTGGCTTCGCAGCAGCGAGCCGCGCGCGAGCGGGACGTGCTGTCGGACCGCGATCGGATCGCCCGGGACCTGCACGACCACGTGATCCAGCGGCTGTTCGCGGTCGGGCTGGCGATGCAGAGCACGCAGCGCCGCGCGAAAACACCCGAGCTTCAGCGGCGGCTGCAGGAGAGCATCGACCAGATGCACGAGATCGTGCGCGAGATCCGCACGGCGATCTTCGACCTGCACGGCGGCGCGGCGGGGGCGGTGCGGCTGCGGCACCGGCTGCACGACGCGATCGCGGAATTGACCGACGACGCGCCGCTGCACCCGACGGTCAGCATGGCCGGACCGCTCGACGCGATGCCCGCCCAGCTGGCCGAGCACGTGGAAGCGGTCGTGCGGGAAGGCGTGAGCAACGCGGTCCGGCACGCGGGCGCGACGGCGCTTTCGGTGTCGGTCGCGGTCCGCGACGAGACGGTCCGGGTCTCGGTGACCGACGACGGGCGCGGGCTGCCGGAGGGGCTTTCGCCCAGCGGGCTGGGGAACCTGCGGGAACGGGCGGAGTCGGCGGGCGGCGAGTTCGCGATCGGCCCGGGACCGGGCGGCGGGGTGCGGCTGGACTGGTCGGCTCCGCTGAGCTGACGCGGCCGAATGCGGATTCCGCCGGAATGCGGCGAAAAGCGAGCGGAATTCAGCGGTGACGACCTCGAGCGGTTTCGGCGACAGCTCGTCCCAAGGTCCCTTCGGCGCGTCCGTCCACTGTGGAGCGGCGGAGTCCGGGCGAGCGGCCGGTTCCCGGACTGTCCATTGCGGACAATGCCGGGCAGGCCCGGGAAACCGGCCGCTTCCGGCGAGGCCGCTTCGGCGGGAACACGGGCCGGGGTAAGGTGAAAAACCGTCCGACGGCACTGCGATACTCGGTGGTTGCGTGCCTGGTAAGACGGTGAAACGGGCGGGGTCCGAAGCGGGGGATTTCTCGGAATCGGCCTTGCATTCCGAGCTGCTGGTCCCCGGGGAGAGGAAGGAGAAGAGACGCCGATGAGCGACGGGTTCGCCGGCTCGGTCGCGCGATCCGGCGAGGACGAGCTGTTGCGGGCGTTCGTGGAGATGGCCGACACGCTGGCCGACGAGTACGACGTGGCCCACCTGCTGCACCGGCTCGCGCGCTACTGCGTCACGCTGCTCGGGGCCTCGGCCGCCGGGCTGCTGCTCGCGGACCAGCGCGGCAACCTCGAGGTGATCGCCTCGTCGGAGGAGAGCGGCCGGCTGCGGGAACTGCTGCGGCTGCAGACCGAGCAGGGGCCGTGCCTGGACGCCTATCGCAGCGGCGAAGAGGTGGCGGTGGAAGACTTGGCCGCGCAGACCGGCCGGTGGCCGAGGTTCGCGCCGGAGGCGACGCGGGCCGGGTTCCGGTCCGTGCGGGCCCTGCCGATGCGGCTGCGCAGTCAGGTGATCGGCACGCTGAACGTGTTCGGCCGCGACGGGACGCCGCTGACCGGGGCCGCGCTGAGCGTGGCGCACGCGCTGACCGACGTCGCCACGATCGGGATCCTGCAGGAACGCGCGATCCGCCGCCGCGAGCTGCTGACCGAGCAGCTGCAGCACGCGCTCAACAGCCGCGTCGTCATCGAACAGGCGAAGGGCGTGCTGGCACACGCCGGCGGGCTGGAGATGGAGGCGGCGTTCGATCGGCTCCGCGCCTACAGCCGGGGGAGCAACCAGCGGCTCAGCGAGGTGGCCGAAGCGGTCGCGAGCAGCCGGCTGCGGCCGGCCCAGGTCCTCGGCGAGCGCGGCGCGAACTGAACGCCAGGCGTCACCCGGCGTGCGCGGGAATCCACCCGGAATGACCGTAACGGCCCCGTTCCGTGCACCGAAGCCCGGCCGGGGAGGGGCGTGAGCAGCCCGAACGGACGTCTTGGCAAGCCCGCCCGGACGCCGTTACGGTGAGTGTCCCGGGCCGGACCTCGACGGGACCCCCGCCTGGGCGAGTGCAGATGCCGCGTGCCCCAGCCCCCGGCTTTCTGACATCTGCGACCCGGAATCCGTGCGGACAGTCCGGAGTGCCTGATGTCGCTTACGTCCCCCGAAGCGGTTTTCCGCGCCCGGCGCAGGAAATCGTGCGAGCTCTGCGGCGAGCAGATCCCGCCGGGGAAACTGCAGACCGCGCTCGTCCCCGATTCCTCGCGCGCCGATCCGGCCGATTTCGCCGGACACGGCCAGCGCCTCGTCTACGCGTGCGGCGACGAGCACATGGCCCAGCTGGTCGAGAAGGCCCGGCGAGACTGGATCGACGCGCAGTGGTGGTTCGGCCTGCTGTGCCAGGCGAGCCGGACCGCGCGGCAGGCGTCGCTGCCCGAACTCGCCCGCCAGGCGCGGCTGTCGGACCGGCAGCTCGCCGCGGCGCTGGAGTGGAACGCCAGCCGCGAGCACCCGCAGCGGCGGTTGCCGGGAGGGCAGTCCTGCTGATCGCTGGCGGCTTCGCGCGAGTGCCTCGCGGTGCCCGGCGAATGATCGGCAGCGCAACGGCCAGCAGCCCGCGCGCACGAGCCAGCCGGGGAGCGTTCCGGCTGCTCCGCTGCGGCTGAGGCATGCGGAAGCAGGCTTCCGGCCGGATCGCGCACACTCCGGTCGTGCAGCCCAGTGCCGAGACGAACGGCCGCGCGGGCAGCGTCGAAGTCGAGCACTCGCGGGGAACACGCCACTGCGGACCACGTGCCGGGCAAGGCGAGCGGACCGGCCTTGGTCGTCGAGGTGCGGCCCACGGCAGGCCCGCGTCGTTCCCGCAAAGCCTGGTCCGGAGCCCCAAATCGGGCAGAACGCCAATCGAGCCCGCATTCGGCAGGCGTTTCCCGCGGATTCCGCGCCGGATCCCGGGAAGAATTCACCGCATTCGCCGGGAGCCCCGCCACGGACCGGTGCGGCACGTCCGCCGGGGAGAATCCGGACCCCGGACAAAGACCATTCTCCCCGGGAATTTGCCAGTTCCCGCGCGACCGAACGGAGGTTGTGCCTTTTCCCGCCGAGCCCAGACTGGAGTGCGGCGGGAACGAAGCTGTTCTCGCGGGGACGGCCCGGAAACGGCCGTCGATGAGGTCGAGCCCATGCCGGGAGGCCGCCTGTTCGGCGCGGGGACGCCGCTCGTCGTCTCCCGCGCCCTCCGTCCGGCTCTCCCGGCGAGGCGGGAGCGAAGGAGGACGGATGAGACTTGACGGGAAGGCGGGCGTCGCTCTGGCGGCGGTCGCGCTGGTGGCGTCGTCGCTGGCCGCTTCGGCGTCCGCGGCGGGCGACCGGGCGGAAGCCGCGCCGCCGCCGGCGTGTTCGCCGGGCACCACGGTGGCGACCGACGACGGGCCGGTGTGCGGGATCGCCGGCCCGGATGTCCGGTCGTGGGAAGGAATCCGGTTCGCCGCGCCGCCGGTCGGCGATCTCCGCTGGGCTCCGCCGCGGCGGCCGGCCAAGTGGACCAAGCCGTTCGCCGCGACCGCGCCGGGCAACGCGTGCCCGCAGCTGGCCGGTCTCGGCCCGGGCTCGGAAACCGAGGACTGCCTGAACCTCAACGTCCGGGCGCCGGCCGATCCCGGGCACCGGAAGCTGCCGGTGATGGTGCAGCTGCACGGCGGCGGATTCCTGATCCTGCAGGCGCAGAACGCGAGCCGGCTGGTGACCGAGGGCCGGGTGATCAGCGTCGAGGTCAACTACCGGCTCGGGATTTTCGGGTTCCTCGCGCACGAGGCGTTCGGCGAGCACGCCGGCGACTACGGGCTGCAGGACCAGCAGGCGGCGCTGCGCTGGGTGCAGCGCAACATCGCGAAGTTCGGCGGAGACCCGCACAACGTCACGATCTACGGGGCGTCCGCGGGCGGTTCGAGCGTGTGCGACCACACCGTTTCGCCGACCGCGAAAGGGTTGTTCCAGCGCGGCATTTCCCAGAACGGCGAATACAACTCGCTGCTGGGCACGGACATCCAATGGCAGCCGCAGGACTGCAAGGCCGACCTGCCCGACGAGGAGCAGGCGCAGCGGGCCGGGGCGCGGTTCGCCAAAGCGCTGGGCTGCCAGTCGAACGCCGGGGCGTGCCTGCGCAAGCTTCCGGTGGCGGCCCTGCTGAAACAGGCGGGCAACGGGATGAAACCGGACAGCGGCACGATCGCGCCGATCGTGAACGGCACGACGCTGCCGATGTCGCCGGGCGAGGCGTTCGCCAAGGGGCGGGTCAACCCGGTGGCGCTGATGCACGGCGTGGCCCGCGACGAGGTGCAGCTGCCGTCCGCGTCGACCCCGGAGGACTACCGCAGGCTGGTGGCGCAGCAGTACGGCGAGCACGCCAAGGAGGTCAGCGAAAGCTATCCGCTGAAACGCTTCCCGAATCCGGCCCCGTTCCTCGCCTTCCGCACGATCGTGGCCGACTCCAATTCGGTCTGCCCCGCGCTGCTGAACGACGAGCGGCTCTCGCGGCACATTCCGGTGTACGCCTACGAAATGGACGACACCGACGTGCCGCCGGCGTTCTTCCTCGATCCCACCAAACCGAACGGCGCCTACCACGTCGCCGAGGGAATGCTGCTCACGCCGCCGCCGGGAATTCAGCTCACCCCTAACCAAAAGGTGCTTTCCGACCAGCTGGTGGCGCAGTGGACCGGCTTCGCCCGCACCGGGAACCCCACCGTGGACGGCACTCCCCAGTGGGACCCCTTCACCGAGCGAAACCCGGTCGTCATGTCTCTCAACGCGGCGGGGGACAGCCAGCTCACCACTGAGATCCCGCGCCAGCACCGCTGCGGCGGGCTCTGGAACCCGCTGGCCCCGTTCGCCCAGCACCGCTGATTCCCCGGTGCCGGCGGGTTTTCCGCCTGCCGGCACCGGTTTCTCCGCGGTGCTCAGGGGCGGCCGCCCTCCAGACGGATGGTTTCGCCGGTGAGGAATTCGGCTTGCAGCAACCACAGCACCGCGTCGGTCACGTCGGCGACGGTGCCGGTGCGGCCGACGAGGGTCCGCTGTGCGGCGTTGGCGAGGAAGTCCGGTTTGGCGTCTCCCTTGCCGTCCCACACGCCGGAGTCGACGATTCCCGGCGACAGCGCGTTGACCCGGACGGGCGCGAGTTCGGCGGCGAGATGCTGCGCGGCGAAGGCGGCCGCCCCGTTGGTGACTCCGGTCACGACGTTTCCGCGAGCCGGCCGCCAGCCGACCTGCCCGGAGAACAGCAGCAGCGACCGCCGGATCGTGAAGTGCTTCGCGAGCAGCAACGGACCGATGACCTTGGCGGTGAAGGCGTCGACGGTCTTGTCGCGGTCGAGTTCGCGGATCGGCGCCGCGTGGGGTGCAGCCGCTGTGTTGACGAGGTGATCGACCGGTCCGAGTTCGGCGGCCGCGGCGGCGATGGTCCCCTCGTCGCGCAGGTCGATGTGCAGTCCGCCGGGCCGATGCGACGCGACGCGCACCCGCGCACCCTCCGCGGCCGCGGCGTCGGCGATCGCCGTGCCCAGATGCCGTCCGCCCAGCACCAGCACTGTTTGTCCGGCCAGCCGGTTGCCCATGGTCCTTCTCCGTTTCTTCGGGGGGTCGTGGCCGAAGTAGGCTATGGAAAAGTAACCAGGTACTTCAACGTAACCGGAACCGGAGGAATCGCCGTGCCCTACAACGTCATGTCCGCCCGCTGCCCGTCCCGGGTGGTGTTGCACCGGATCGGGGCGCGGTGGACGGTCTTCGTGGTCAACGCGCTGGAGCACGGCCCGCTGCGGTTCACCGCGCTGGCGGAGAAGATCGAGGGCGTCACTCCGAAGGTGCTGACCGAAACGCTGCGCGCGATGGAGGAGGACGGCCTGCTCGCCCGCGTCGAATACGCGGAGCAGCCGCCCCGGGTCGAATACGGGCTCACCGACCTCGGCCGCTCCCTGCTGGTGCCGCTGCGCGCGGTCCGCGAATGGGCGGAAACCCACGTCCCCGAAATCCTCGAAGCCCGCGAACGCGCCCACTCCGCCCGGCAGGGTTGAGCCCCTCCGGGCGCCTGCCGGAGAAAATCCCGTCACCGGCCGCCTTCCGGCGCGCATAGCCTCCGGGGACCGCGAGGTCGTGATCGACAGCGGAACGCGTTGACGGGTCAGGAAGGCTGCGGATCGTGACACTGCGGGGAAAGGCCGAAAGCCGCCTCGCCGGGGAGTTCGTGCCGGGGGAGCGGGTGCTGCACGCGCTGCTCGCGTTTCGCGTCGGCGGCGTGCGGAAGACGATGGTCGCCGGCGCGGCGGGCATCGCCGGCCTCGCGGGCGCGGCCGGGATGGCGCTCGCCGCGCGACGCGGGCAGGCCGAAGCGCCGCAGGTGCCGATCCCGACACCGGGCCGGTTCCTCTTCGCGCTCACCTCGCACCGCATCGCACTGTTCACAGTCGGCGGCATCGTCCGGGCCGCACCGGGCCAGCCGCTGCGGTCGTGGCTGCTCGACCAGCTCGCGTGGGTCTCGGAACCCGAGCTGAATTCCGGGGTGGCGCAGGCGTTGCGGGGCCAGATCGGGATTGTCGGCGAAGGGGTCCTCGGTTACGAGTTCGCCCGCCTCCAGGCCGACGAGGGACGGTCGATGATCAAGCGGCTGGCCCGCGTGGTGAAGGAACTCGAAACCGGCACTGCTTTCTGACCCGGGGTGGCGCACTGCGTTCCTGGATCCGGGCCGGTTCGGCGGGTTCGGTCCGAAGTGGATGATTCTCAGCTGCCGGGTCGGGCGCGTCATCGCGATGTAGAGGTCGTTGTGCTCCAGCGGTGGGGCGAGAATCCGGGCCGGTCCGCGATCAGCACCGAATCGGGCTCCGGTCCCTTCGCCTTCCCGGGCGTTAGCACCCGCACGGCATCCGCCCGGTTCGGCCCGCCGTCAGCGCGGCCTCCCCGACGAGCGCACCGGCGCCCGCGCTGTGGTGATCGAGCAACTCGTCGTCCAGCGCGGTAGCCACCCGCGCCCGCCAGCTGAGCAGCATCGGTTCGCCCGCCTCGTCGTCGAACAACCCCAACCAGCCGATATACCTCCGGCTCCCGTCCCGCCACCCGAAACCAAGCCCGTCCTCGACGGCTTCGAGCCGAGCCGATTCCACGCGCAACGCGTCGACCCCGCGGCGTCAGCCGGGCGGCCGCGCCGGAACCTCCGCAGTCCGGTTTGCGTCGCAGCGCGGTTTTGTCGGTGGGGCCAGGTAGCGTTCCGGTCCGTGGACGTTCGGGAACGAATTCAGGAGCTCGCCGATCAGATCGTGGTGCTGCGCGACGCGTACTACCGCGGTTCGCCGATGGTGGCGGACGCGGAGTACGACGCGATCGAGGACGAGCTGCGCGGGTTGATCGAGGCGAGCCCGGAGCTGGCCCCGGACCCGAATCCGCTGGAGCAGGTGGGCGGGCCGGCGGTGCTGCACGCGCCGGTCCGGCATTCGCGGCCGATGCTGTCGCTGGAGAAGGCGACGCGGCCGGAGCAGGTCGAGGCGTTCTTCGCCCGGTTCCCCGGCCAGCCGGTGGTCGTGATGCCGAAGCTCGACGGCCTGTCGCTGGCCCTGGTGTACGAGGACGGCCGCCTGGCGCGCGCGGTCACCCGCGGCGACGGGACCACGGGCGACGACGTGACCATGCTGGTGCGGGCGCTGACCGACGGCATCCCGCACCAGGTCAGCGCGCTCGGCCGGGTCGAGGTGCGCGGCGAGGCGGTGATGCTGCGCTCGACGTTCGCCGCCTACAACACCGCGCACCCGGACAAACCGCTGATCAACCCGCGCAACGCGGCGGCGGGCACGCTGCGCGCGAAAGACGCGGCCGCGGTGGCCGAGCGGCGGCTGCGGTTCTTCGCGTTCGACCTGGACACCGAGCCGGGCAGCGCGGAAACCGACCTGGGCAGCGGCCTGCTGGCGCTCGGGTTCACCGCGGCGGACATGCGCCGCTGTGCCGACGCGGCCTCCGCGCAAGCCGTGATCGCCACGATCGAGCAGCAGCGCAACGACCTCGACTACGACATCGACGGCGCGGTCCTGCGGCTCGCCGACCGGGCCGCGTACGCCGCCGCGGGCACCCGATCGAGTTCGCCGCGCGGGGCGCTGGCGTACAAGTTCGCCGCCGAGGAGAAGACGACCGTGCTGTCCGACGTGGTCTGGGACGTCGGCAAGACCGGCAAGATCGCCCCGGTCGCGTGGCTGGAGCCGGTGTTCGTGGGCGGCACCACGGTCACCCGCGCGACGCTGGCCAACCAGGAGGTCATCCGCGCCCGCGGGATCAAGATCGGCGACACCGTGCTGGTGCGCCGGGCGGGCGACGTGATCCCGTTCGTCGCCGGGGTGCTCGACGAGTCGAAACGCACCGGAGCCGAGCGGGAGATCGTGCCGCCCTCGGAGTGCCCGTCGTGCGGGCAGCCGCTCACCGAACAGGGCAACAGCCGGGAACTGTTCTGCACCAACGTTTCCTGCCCGGCCCAGACGGTGCGGCGGCTGATCCACTGGGCGTCGCGGGCGGCCGCGGACATCGACGCGATCGGCGGCGTGTGGATCGAACGGCTGGCCGAGGCCGGGATCCTGGAGCACCCGTCGGACTTCTACCGGCTGACCAAGGAACGCCTGCTGGAATTCGACCGCATCGGCGAGGTCTCGGCGACGCGGATGATCGAGTCGATCGACAACAGCCGCCGGGTCGGGCTGCGCCGGGCGCTGATCGGCCTCGCGATCCCGATGGCGTCGGAGGGCACCGCCGCGCGCCTGTGCCGCGCCGGGTTCGGCTCGCTGGAAGCGGTGCTGGACGCGGGCGTCGACGGGCTGGTGGAGGTGGAGGACATCGGGCCCAAGGTCGCCGCCTCGCTGGTGGAACACCTCACCCGGCTGCGCCCGGAACTCGAGCGCCTGCGAGAACGCGGAGTCTCCCTGGACGTCCTGGAGGAGGACCTCCCGCCGGCGGTCGTCGCGGGCGCGCCGCTGGAGGGCAAGACCGTCGTCGTCACGGGCGCGATCAGCGACCCGCGATCCGGCGAGAAGGTGCCGCGCCCGACCTTCCAGCGCCTGTGCGAAACAGCGGGCGCGACCACCGCGTCCTCGGTGTCGGCGAACACCGACCTGCTGATCACCGGCGCCGACGTGGGCGCGAGCAAGATCGCGAAGGCGGAGAAACTCGGCGTCGAGGTCGTGGACCAGGGGGTGATCTGGGAACAGCTGATCGCGGCCGGAGTGGCCTGAGCCCGCGGCCCGTCTCCCCGGCGGCGGAGGACTCGCCTTCCCGCCCTGCCGCTCGGGGAGGGCGGTCGCGGCGCTCGGCGGTCGAGGGCAAGTCTCGAGAACTTGGCGTGCGGCAAGCAGCCAGGCTCACGACGGCTTCGCGGAGCCCGCTCGGCACGAGACTGTCGAGAACGGAGCCAGCCGGGAGAATTCCCGCATAATCCCGCGCCGCGAACCGCGACCACGTACGATTCCGCCCAGAATCGACCATCCCTGGGGGAACGCCATGAAACGCCTCGCCATCGGCCTCGTCCTGTCCGCGGTCGCCGCGCTCGGCGGAGCGGGAGCCGCGAACGCCGCGACCTACCCGACGTCGGACTTCGGCGGCGAAATCAGCGGCGGCCGCACCGGCGGCACGCTGACCTGGTACAACCGCGCGGTCGGCGTCACCGGCTTCGTCCGCGACGACCCGACGGCGGGCAGCACCACCGTCACCTTCGAGTTCCGCCAGGCGGGCACCCTGTTCGACGTCCAGACCCGCACCGCCTCGAACGACCAGAAGACCTTCGGCTGGACCGAACCCGGCCCGTCCGGAGGATTCAGCAAGGTCGACATCTACCTCGGCCGCAACGGCAGCAAGATCCTCATCGCCTCGGTGCCGCGCAAGGCCTGACCGAAGCCCGGCGTTCGCGAGACGGTTCCGGGGCGCCAGGAGAGCCGTCCCCGGTCGGCGATGTCCGCGAGACGGTGCTCCGGCGCGGGCAGTGCGGGCGTGCGAATCGCTTGCGGACGCCGGGCCCCTCGCGATGTCCGGGCGGTCTCTGGCTGGAACTTCGGTCGCGGTCGCTCGCCCTGATCGGAGCCCGGTCGGCGACGTCCGTGAGAGGTTGCTGCGGCGCGGGCAGTGCGGGCGTGCGAATCGCTTGCCGATGCCGAGCCCCTCGCGATGTCCGGGCGGTCTCTGGCTGGAACTTCGGTCGCCGTCACTCGCCCTGATCGGAGCCCGGCTGGCGACGTCCGCGAGACGGTGCTCCGGCGCGGGCAGCGCGGGCGTGCGAATCACTCGCGGACGCCGAGCCCCTCTCGAAGCCCGGGCGCGCCCTGGCCGGAACTTCGGTCGCCGTCACTCGCCCTGACCGCCCCGAAGTCCGGCACCCGGCACCGGAGTTCCCGGATCGGGGCACAGCTTCACCGCGACCGCGGCCAGATCCGGCACCGTGTACTCGGCGTCCAGTTCGCTGACCGTCCCCAGCACCCCGACCACCCGCATCCCACCGGACCGCGCGGCCGCGACCCCGGCGGGCGCGTCCTCGAACACCACGCAATCCCGCGGTGCCACCCCCAGCTCAGCCGCGGCGGCGAGATACCCCTCGGGGTCCGGTTTGCTTTTCCGGACGTCGTCGGCGGTGACGAGCACCTCCGGCACCGGCAGCCCGGCGACGCGCAACCGGGCCCGCGCGACCCGGTCGTTGCCCGACGTCACGATCGCCCGCGCGGACGGCGGCACCGCGTCGAGCGCTGCCCGGGCTCCCGGCCGCGCCGTGATGCCCTCCACGTCGCCGGCCTCCCGGTCCGCCAAAAGCCGGGCCTCCCGCTCGGCGTCCAGCCCCGGCGCCACGAGCCGGACCAGGTCGAGATTGCCGCGCCCGTGCGACAGTTCCACGACCCGGTCCGGTTCGAGCCCTCTAGCGGACGCCCACTCCCGCAGCTGCCGGACGATCGCCGGCATCGAGTCCACGAGGACGCCGTCGAGGTCGAACACCACGGCGCGGCAGGACAGGACTGCCCCGCCAGGCAGAGTCAGGACGATGGACATAGGTACTCCAGACGACGCGGAAAAGCGGTCAACGAACGAAGAACTCGTGCGCGCGACTGAGGAGAAGCGTGCCTGGCCCGTCGCGCACTGTCCTGAATGGACACTGCCGACCTCCTCTTCCCGGGCTGTCGACAGTTTACCCGCGAGTTTCCGGTTTTCGATGCGGACCGCGGCGGGGTTCAGCGGCTGGCCCGCCCGTAGCGCCAGACCGCGACCGGGACGGCGACGGCGACGATCGCCGCGCACCAGACGAGCGAGGTCAGCACCGGATGCTGGAGCGGGAGCGCGACGTCGGCCCCGGTCCGGAAGCCGGGGTTGCCCCACAGTTGCCGGCAGGCGTTGGTGATCGCGCTGATCGGGTTCCAGTCGGCGATCGCCCGCAGCCAGGCCGGCATGCCGTCGGTGGGCACGAACGTGTTGGCCACCATGGTGAACGGGAACAGCAGCGGCACCGCGTGGTCGGCCGCCTCCTCGGTTTTGAACAGCAAGCCGAGCATCACGCCGATCCAGCCCACCGCGTAGCGGAACAGGAAGAGCAGGCCGAAACCGGCCACGGTCGGCCACAGGCCCAGATGCGGGCGCCAGCCGACCAGCAGCGCGCAGGCCGCCACGGCCACGAAATTGAGCGTGCCCAGCAGCAGGGACGAGGCGGTGTGCCCGATCGGCACCGCGGAACGGGCCATCGGCATCGACCGGAACCGGTCCATCACGCCCAGCGTCAGGTCGCTGGCGACGGTCGTGATGGTGACGCCGACGCCCATCATCGCCTGCATGGCGAAAATGCCGGGCATCAGGTATTCGCGGTAGTCGCCGCCGCCCGGGACGCTGATCGCGCTGCCGAAAATGTAGCCGAACAACAGGACGAGAATTGCCGGGAGAATGAATTCGCTGGCCAGTTCGCCCGGCTGGCGCACGAGATGTTCGACTTCCCGGCGCACCAGCGTCCAGCCGTCGCTGACGGCCCATCGCGCCCGGGCCGCGAACGTCGTCGCCACGGCGGGGCGAACGGGCAGGTCGGGCCCCGGCTTCGGGGCGGTGCCGGTTCGCGCGGTCGCGGTCATGCCGCCGCCTCCCCGCCGGACGCTTCGGCATGGTGCCCGGTCACCTGGAGGAACACGTCGTCCAAGGTGGGCCGGCGCAGGGTCATGTGCTCGATGGCGATGCCGGCGTTGTCCAGTTCCCGCACGATGCGGGCGAGCCCGCCCTCCTGGCCGCCGAGCGCGATGCTGGCCTCGCAGCGGTCGGGGTAGAGCGCCGGGCTGTTCCCGGTCGCCTTGCGCAGCACCGATTCGGCGATGCCCAGTTCCGCGGTCCCGGCCACCACGATGTCCACGTGCTCGGCCCCCACCTGCGCCTTCAGCTCCGCCGGGGTGCCGGTGGCGACGACCTTGCCGGTGTCGATGACGACGATGGAGTCCGCGAGCTGGTCGGCCTCGTCGAGGTACTGCGTGGTCAGCAGCACGGTCGTGCCGGTGTCGGCGAGGCCGCGCACGGCGGTCCACACCTCGGCCCGGCCGCGCGGGTCGAGCCCGGTGGTCGGTTCGTCGAGGAACAGCACGGCCGGCGCGATGAGCAGGCTGGCCGCCAGGTCGAGGCGGCGCCGCATGCCGCCGGAGTAGGTGGAGACGACCCGGTCGGCGGCGTCGGCCAGGCGGAACCGCTCCAGCAGCTCGTCGGCTCTGCGCCGGGCGGCTTTGCCGGTCAGGTGGTAGAGGCGGCCGAACATGCGCAGGTTGCCGCGGCCGGTCATCTTCTCGTCGACGGCCGCGAACTGGCCGGCCAGTCCCAGCCGGTAGCGGGCCTGGTCGGCGTCGCGGACCACGTCGATCCCGTCCACGAACGCGCGGCCGGAATCCGGGAGCAGCAAGGTGCTCAGGATGCGCACGGCCGTGCTCTTGCCCGCTCCGTTCGGGCCGAGCACGCCGTAGATCGTCCCCGCCGGAACGACCAGGTCGAGCCCGTCCAGTGCTTGTGTCGCGCCGAAGCGCTTGCTGATGCCCTCGACGAGCACCGCGATGTCCGATCCCACTGCTGCCCAGCCCCTCTGTTGATCCACTGTACGCGAAGTGATACGCCGTATCACCGTGGATACAGCGTATCGGCTTGCTAGAGTGGACCGCAAGGAGGCAGGTGGAACCGTGTCAGCTGAGGACGCCAAGCAGCCGAGGCTGCCGCAGATCTGGACCGAGGGCGGCGCCCCGCGCAAACCGATGCTGACGAGGGAAAGCATCATCGAGGCCGCGATCGCGCTCGCGGACCGGGACGGGCTGGGCGCGGTCTCGATCCGGCGCATCGCCGGCGAGCTCGGCGCCCGGCCGATGTCGCTGTACCGGCACGTGCCGAGCAAGGACGACCTGCTCGAGCTGATCAACGACGAGGTGCTCGGCGAGGAGCCGGTGCCCGACCAGCCCTCCGAGGACTGGCGGGCCGACCTGCGGCTGGTGGCGAACCTGCAGCGGCGCGTCGCGATCCGGCACCCGTGGTGCATCCAGACCGCCATCGGCAGGCCGCCGGTGGGGCCGAACGCCATGCGGATCAACGAGTTCGCCATGGCGACGCTCGACCGCTTCGGGCTCGACATCAACACGATCAACGCGCACGTCGACACCTTGAACGGCTACGTGGCCGGCACCCTGGCCGACGATCTCGCCGAGGCCGACAACGTGCGCGACGCCGAGGCGACCCCCGAGGAGTGGCAGGCGATGCTGCAGCCCTGGGTCGAGCAGCTGAAGGCGGGCGGGAAGCATCCGATGACCGTGCGCTTCATGCTCGAGGAAAACCACTGGGACGACGAGAAAAGCTTCGCGTTCGGAGTCGAGCGCGTCCTGGACGGCATCGCGGCGGCCTTGCCGGAGCGCTGATCCCGCCGCCCGGCCCGGCTCCATCCTCGCTCAAAGTCCGGTCGACCTCCGTCGGCGAAGCTGATTGCCGCAGCGAAGCCGACGAAGGGAACCGCCGTGCCGGACGCCCGACGCATCATCGACCTCAGCCACGCCGTCGTCCACGACATGGTGACCAATCCGTGGCTGCAGAAGCCGTTGATCAGCGAGTTCGTCACCCGTGACCAGTCCGCCTCGTTCTCCGAGACCGGGGTCACCTTCCACATGGCCCTGTTCAGCATGCCGGGGATGACCGGGACCTACCTGGACTCTCCCTTCCAGTTCCACGCCGACGGGGCGGACGTCTCCTCGGTCCCGCTCGAGCAGCTTTTCGACATCCCGATCGCGGTGATCCGGATCCCGGCAGGCGTGCGGCCGATCGGGCCGGAGCACACCGGGCACTCCCGGCACTGCGGCCTTTGTTGACGATCTCCCCTTCTGAATCGCCTTCGTCAGGTCTGGGAAATGCCGCTCGAGTCGATGCCGCTCGCCTCCGGGTATCTCAAGGCCACCGCCGACGCGGACGACCGGATCGCCGGCGAAACGGGAATCGCCGGTCAACGGCGAGGGCGAGTTCGCCTTCCGGGAGCTGCTGCACGGCTACCTCGACCGGGCCCCGCGCACCGGTCTCGGAGCGGTGGACGGGATTTCCTGCCGCGACCCGGAAAGGGCGACGGTGACGACGCCGGCCCGCAAGCGGATCGCCGGCCTCGACGAGATCCCGTCTCCCTTTCTCGCCGGCGAGATCTTCGAGTTCGACCTGCCTCGACCTGTACTACAAGACGGGCGCGGAGAGTGCGGTCAACTCCACCAACCACGAGACGATCGTGCATTTCATGGGGATGAGCAGAGCCGCCGTGCTGGCTGCGCCCGGCGACCGGCCCCAGAACAGCAACGGAAACCCCGGCCAGCCATCGGCTCCCGTTTCCCCGTAACGCCGGGCACCGGACCTCGGCGTAATCGGTCCAGCGGCCGACGCGTTCAGCTGGCTTCAAGACGAGGTTTCGCCTCCTCCGGCAACCACGCCCGCATCATCTCCGCATACCTCGGCGCAGTGTCCAGCAGCTCCTCGTGCCGCCCCAGCAAGGTCTCCCGGCCGTCCATCAGCAGTACTCGGTGTGCCCGGATCGCGGACGACAGCCGGTGGGCGATCACCACCAGGGCGCCTCCCCGGGCGGCGAACGCTCGTTCCGCCTGGACCTCCGCCGCCGGGTCCAAAGCGGACGTCGCTTCGTCCAGCACGACGACTTCGGCTGGCGCGGCATAGGCCCTCGCCAGGGCGAGGAGCTGGGCTTCTCCGGCGGAAAGGCCTGCCGCGCCGGGGGCGAGTTCGGCGTCCAGGCCGCCCAGGCGGGCCAGCAGCGGGGCGGCGCCTACGGCCGCGGCGGACGCGGCGAGGCGGCGGTCCGAGGCTTCGGGGTGGAACAGGGACAGGTTTTCGCGCACGGTACCGGCGAAGAGGTACGCCTGTTGCGGCACCAGCACCAGATGCCGGGGGCGGTCGGCCAGTTCGCCGACCAGCGCGCCGCCCAGCCGGACTTCTCCGTGCTGGGGTTCGAGCAGACCGGTGAGCAGACCGGCCAGGGTCGACTTCCCGATGCCGCTCGGGCCGACCACGGCCAGGTGTTCGCCCGGGTGCAGATCGAGGTTCAGGCCGCGGACCACCGGTTCCGGGGCCGCGCCCCAGCGGAACGTCAGATCGCGCACGGTCAAGCCGCGCCCGGCGGGGAGCGAGGTCCCCGGGCGGCGTTCGGGCGGGGCGGTGGTTTCGGCGAGCCGGCGCAGGGCGACCAGCAGGCGGAGCACGACCGTGGACGCGGTCGCGGCGAGTGCGCGCAGCGCGGGCTGCAGCGTGGTGGCCAGGTAGACGAGCGCGCCCAGCGCGGCCCCGGCGGTCAGTTCGCCGCGGGCGACCATCGACGGCGCGAGGGCGAGCGCGAGCACCAGCGGGACGAAACCGCCGAGTGCGACGATCACCGACCGCAGTGCCGCCGACCTGGCGACTCGCACCGCGGCCGCGGCTTGCCGGTCCAGCGCGCGGTCGGCGGTCAGCCCGGCGACCGGTTCGGCTCCGCAGGCGACGACGTCGCGCATCCCGGCGAAGATCGAGCCGGTGATGGCCGCGGTGCCTTCGTCGGCGAGAGTGAGCGCGCGCTGCCGCCGGGCGAGGGAGGGCAGCAGCGAGGCGAATCCGGCCAGCGCGAGCACGACCGGGACGACGACCGGCAACGTCAGCGACCCGGCGACGGTGACCAGCCCGGCGATCGCCGCGGCGGTGGTGACGACCATGCCGCGGGCCTGCACCAGAAGCCCGCCGGTGGCGTCTCGCACGACCTCGACGTGCTGGGTGATCCGCGCGACGCCGCGAGCGTCCGGTCCGCTCCGCGGCGGCGCGGGATCGTGCAGCACCCCGCGCACGACGGCGGTCACCAGAGCGTCGCGCAACGGCTCGACAACCTTGCCGAGCTGCCGCCACACCAGCCGGGACCCGAACGCGCCCGCGAGGGCGGCGAGGCCGAACACGCCGAGCCAGCCGAGGCCGACGCCGGGCTTGCCCGCGGCGAATCCGGTGTCGACGGCCAGTTCGACGAGCCGTCCGGAGAAGAACGCGGGCAGTCCTTCGAGGACGGAGCAGGCCAGGAGAACCAGCCCGCCGCGCCATTGCCCGGCGAGGGCGTTGCGGTAGAGCCGGCCGACGCGCACGGCCGCTCCGGGACCCGGGTTCACGTTTCCTCCGTGAACACCGCGCGATACCCCGGCAGCTGCCACAACCGCGCGTGCGGCCCCACCGCCCGGACCCGCCCCTCCGCCAGCCACACCACCAGATCCGCCCGGGCGGCCATCGCGGCCCGGTGCGTGACGACCACCCGGGTCCGGCGGCCCAGTTCAGCCGTCACGGCGCGTTCGGTGATCGTGTCCAGGCTGGCGGTCGCGTCGTCGAGCAGGAGCACTCGCGGGTTCCGCGCGAGCGCGCGAGCGAGGCCGACCCGGGCGCTTTCCCCGCCGGACAACGGAGTTTCGGCGAGGGGAGTGTCGTAACCTCGCGGCAAGCGCACGAGGACGTCGCGAATCCGCGCGGTCCGGCAGGCCGCGTCGACCGCCGGGACGCTGGCCCAGGAGCCGTACGCGACAGCATCGGCGACGGTGGCGCCGAGCAGCGCGGGTTCGGCGGAGGCATAGCCAACGACCGCCCGAAGTTCGTCGGGACGCACGACCGCGAGGTCGCGGCCGTCCAGCAGAGCCTTTCCGGCCTCGGGGCGGCGGAGCCCGGCCAGCACGGAGACCACAGTGGACTTGCCGGAGCCGGAATTTCCTACCACAGCGGCGAAACAGCCGCCGGGGATGGTGAGGTCGACGTCGGTCAGCGCGCCGGGCACGGTGACGCCGCGCAGTTCCAGGGTGCCGTTCCCGGGCAACAACCCGAGAGCACCGCGCGGCGGTGGCTCGGTGTCGAGCACCTCGGTGATCCGGTGTGCGGCCGAGCGGATGCGGGAAAGCGTGGTGAGCACTGGGATTTGCGTGACGAGACCGAGGCCGAGCGCGACGTAGCCGAGGGCTGCGAGGACGTCCCCGGCGGTCAGCCGCCCGGCCAGCACGCCGAAACCGGCGGCGGCGAGGGTGAGGATTTCCACCGTGGGAAGCAAGAGACCGGCCCGCCACACCATCCGCGCCTGGGTGCGCCACATTCCCTGGCCGGCGAGGTTCAGCCGGGGCAGCGGGCGCAGGACCCGGGCGGCTTCGGCGTCGGCGGCGCCGGACGCGGCGATCGTCCGCAGCCCGGCGACGGCGTCGAGCAACCGGGCGGACAGCTCGCCGGAAACCTGTTGGTAGGCAAGCACGTCCTTGGCCGTGCCGCGCAGGTGCGAGCGCGCCAGCAGCACCGCGAAGGGGAGGCCGCCGAGGAACACCAGCGCGAGCCGCCAGTCCAAGAGCGCGAGCAGCACGACCGCGCCGGAGGACATGACGGCGGTCGCGACCAGTCGCACCACGGCGGCCGCGACGCCGCCGGCGGCCGCGCAGTCGCCGGTCACCCGGCTGACCGCGTCGCCCGGGGCGAACGGCGATCCGGTGCCCGCGGCGAGCAGCCGGTCGGTCACCCGGCGGCGGAGCCAGGCGCTCGCGTTGCTGGTCAGCCGCGCGGGAAGGGTCATCAGGACAGCGTCCGCGGCGATTTCCGCGCCGCCCACGGCAAGCAGCCACCCGACCGCCGCGGTGCTGCTTCGTCCGCTGAGCACCGCGTCGGTCGCCGCCGCGAGGGCTCCGGGCAGCAGCAGCCCGGCAGCCGCGGAGAGCAGCGAGGCGACGCCGACCGCGGCGAGGCGGGGGCGGTCCAGGAGGGCGGCCGAGATCAGCAGGCGATCGGCGGATCCGGCCATGGCGCTCCCTTCGGGTGACGGCCGGCGGACCCGGCGGCGCGGCGACCGGCCTCGCCGCGGGCAGGCGGGGCAGAATGACAGGGCGGGAACGGCGCACTTGGCCTGCGCCGTTCCCGCCCCGCCCGTGCGGTCAGTAGCAGAGAAGCAGGCTGAGCGTGCTTTCGCCGCAGTACGCGCTGTAATGGCTGTGGCCGTGGTGGTCCAGTCCCTGGCCTTCGAGGGCTTCCGGGGCCTCCAACGCCTGCAGCTCCAGGACGTGTTCCATGGGTCTTCCCTTCTCTCGGGGTCCGCCGGCTCTCATCGGCCGGAGGTGTGCGGGGACGGTGCGGCGCCCAGGAAGGGCAGCAGTTCCGCGCCGTCCAGTAGTGCGGCGAGCGTGCGGAGGACTCCCGCGCTGCCGGTGCTGACGTCGGTCGACAGGCGAAGCAGCTGGTTGCCGGGGAAGGCCAGCCCGCCGCGGTAGGGCACGGCGTGCCAGGACAGCCGGGACAGGTGCAGGTCGATGGCCTCGCGGTCCGGCTCGTCGGCGAAGGACAGCGCGGCGGCGAGCCCGCACCGGCCGTAGAGCAGGCCCGGGTGGATCACGAACTCCCCGCGGCACGCCGCCCGCAGCCCGGGCAGGCTCCGGGCCGCCGCCGAGTCCGGCAGCCGGCGGGCGATCTGCTCGGCGACCAGCAGGATGCCGGCGCTGCCGATCGCCGCGTACGGGAGCATGCGCAGGGTTCCGTCGCGGACCTGCAGCGAGCCGTCCGCCGCCGGGCCGCATTCCTCGAGGTCGCGGGCCAGCACCCGGTCGGCGAGGGTGAGCCAGGACGGCTCGCCGGTGTGCTCGTGCAGGCGCAGGAACAGCAGCGCCGGTCCGGACCAGCCGCTGAGCAGGCCGGCCCTGGCGAAGCGGCCGGGCGGGTCGGCGGTTTCGAAGGCCGTCGCCAGCCGCAACGCGACGGCGAGGGCTTGGCGGCCGAATTCGTTGTCGCCGCGGGTCGTGGCGAAATGCAGGCGGGTGAGGCCGATTCCGGCGAGCCCGCTTTCCAGGCCGTGGTCGGTGGTCTGGTCGGCCAGCGACTGCGACGCGGCGAGCAGTTCGTCCGCTTCCGCCGAGTAGCCGAATTCCTCGAGCACGTACGCGATGCCGTGGCTGCCGTCGAAGAAACCGGGCCGGGAAGGCGGTTGCCGGCGCACCGCGGCCAGCAGCCACTCTTCGTACTCCGGATAACGGCCGGCTCCGGCCACGTGCAGCGAGTGCAGCACGCCCGCGGCGCCGACGCCGAAGCCCGCGCCGCCGGAGCGGAACTGTTCGATGTCGCCGGGAAACAGCCGGTCGGCACGCTCGGGCGTGGCGCTCGCGAGGATGGCTTCGGCGATCTGCTTGCGCACCAGCGGCCAGTCCGGCCGCGGCTCGTCCAGCGCGGTGTGCGCCGCCGGCGCTTCGGTGCGCGGGGCGAGCACGGAGACCACCCGGTCGGCGTATCCCTCCGGCAGGGCGAACCGCTGCTGGGCGAAATCCGCGATCCCGCGCAGCTTGCTCGGCGCGAGTTCCAGCAGCATCACCAGCGGAAGGAACAGCCACAGCCGGAGCGCGGCCAGCGCGTGCTCGTCGATCTCGAACCCGTGCCGGTCGGCGGGCGCGCGGAAGCCCGGGGCGCCGAGGCCGGGACGGTCGCCGGAATCGGCGTCGAAGGCCAGCTCGAAGTCGACGAGCGACACCCGGTCGCGCTCGTCCACCAGGATGTTCTTGCCGTGCAGGTCGCCGAACACGATCCCGTGCCGGTGGATGTCCGCGACGATGCGCTCGACCTGCGCCAGCACGGCGAGCGCGCGGTCGCGGTAGGCCGCGAGATCGCCTTCGGCGCGGGAGCCGCCAGTGAGCGGGTAATGCCGGGCGAGCCAGCTGCTCAGCGAGATGCCGGGCAGGTGCTCCATCGCGAGGTAGTGGTGCTCCCAAACGGTGAACTGCTCGTACACCCGGGGGATGCCCGGAACGTCCGCGAGCCGTTCGAGCACCTCGCGCTCGCGGTCCAGCCGGGCGACCGCGTCGGAGCCGTCCCGGTCCAGCCCGGCGTGCGGCCGGGCCTCCTTCAGCACGACGGTCTTCCGGTCGACCCCTCGTTCGGCCAGATAAACGCCGCCGCCGTTGGAAAAGTGCAGGGAACCGGTCACCCGGTACGGGAACCGGGCGCCGTTCTTGCGCGCGGCGAGGCTTTCGGACAAACAGTCCGGAATCGGCGCCCAGTCCGGCACGGAAAAGGACGGTTCGCGCCGGTCGGGCACGAGAGTTCCGTCCGGACGGCGGATTGCCAGCACCCGCGTCCCGGCGTGTTCGGTCCACTGTTCGGCGAATCCGCCGTACCGGACGTAAAGCGGTCCTTCGCGGTACCGGAGATCGCTCAGAATATACGCTCCGTGCTCGCCTTCCAGCTCGGAAGAAAGGTCGCGGAGTATCCGGGAGAGCGCCTCGTCGGACTCCGGGTAAATCGTGACCAGTTTGCCGCTTCCCTCGCGCGGCGCGTATTTCGAATTGCGGCTGATCAGGATCGCCCGGGAGCGCAGGTGCTTGTACGCGACCCGATGCTCCACACAGTACCGATGCACGCGGGACAGCACGCTCCCGGCGTTGTCCAGCCCCGCGGAGACGTGGATTTTCCAGCCCTGCGCGGGAAGTTTCCGGCCGGACGGGCGCAGCGAACGCCAGATCCCGCGCGTCTCGACCGTCCATCCGGGTCCCGGCTGCGGCAGGCCCGCGGCCAGGTCGCCGGCCGCGCCCGGGGTTTCCCTCGGTTCGTCGAAGAACAGCGGATCGGCGAAGCAGAAAGCCTCGTACCGGACGTCCATGAAAACGGACCCTTCTCTTTCCCTGGGGAAAAACCGGGCGACTTCGATGTCGGACGGTGACACCATTCCCGCACGAGGGGGGTGCCCCGGCCAATCCGCCAACCCGGGGGTTCGCCGGACCTCGTGAGGGTGACAGGGGCGGGTCCGGGTGGCGAAAACGGGAACTGCGGGTGAGTCATCCCTACCCGATCGGGGTGTAACGAAGACGTTTCCCGGCAGATCACCCAGGTCGGCGCGGAAAGAGCGGGGGAAATTGGCGGAAGGCCATCAACCCGTTCCGGTGACCCGGATTCCGCCGGTCGTCCGGTGCGAACCCGGTGCGGACTGGTCCATTCGGGGCGGCGCCGCGCATTCGCGTCGCGAACGTGGTGCATTCGTTACCGGAAAACGCCTCGCCGCACGCCTCCGGGCCGCGCAGGACTCCGTGGACTTGCGTTCGCGGGGCAGGGAACGCGGAACCGGCCGGGCAGGGCCTCGCCCGGCCGCCGTCCGTGACGGAAATCCTGCGGGAATCAGCGTCCCTCGGGTTCCCTCACGGCCTTCCGGGCGGCGCGGGCGAAACCCTGGGCGATCCAGTGAGCCCGCGCCGGAGAGCGTCACCCGGCCAGGGCTTTCCCCGGGCGCACCAGGCTTTCCAGCAGTTCCACCGCCCGCCGGGCGGCGGGGTGCTCCGCGATCGGCTTCTTCACCGCGAGGCTGAGGTGCCGCACCGGCGTAGGGGAGGCCAGCGCGACCGTCGCGAGGCCGTCGGGCAGTTCGCCGATCCCCAGCTCCGGCACCACGGTCAGCCCGATTCCCGTTGCCACGAACGACATCGCGGTCCGGTAGTCGTGCGTTTCGACGACGAAGCTCGGCGAGAACCCGGCCTGCGTGCAGGCGTTGAGGAGCACCTGGCGGCACGGGCCCTCGCGCAGGTCGTTGTCGACCCAGTGCCGCTGCGCGAGCGCGGCCAGCGGCACGTCGGCCAGCCCGGCGAGCGGGTCGTCGGCGCGGACGACCGCCAGGTACGGGTCCTCGGCCAGCCGGTGCACGACGACCGACCCGGGGTGCTCGGCCCCGGTTTCCTCCACGAAGATGTCGATGTCCGGGTCGCCCGGCGTGAACTCGGTCAGCATCAGGTCCAGCCGCAGCCCGGGGAATTCGCTGCGCAGCGCGGCGACGGTCGGGGCCAGCCAGGTCGACCCGGCCGAGCCGAAGTAGCCGATCGACAGCCGGCCGACGCGTCCGGCGCGCAGCTCGCTGACCACCTGCTCGACCCGGCTGAAGGCCTCGAACAGCGCCTCGGCCTCGGCGGCGAGGGTCCGCCCGGCCTCGGTGGGCTCGATGCCGCGGCCGGAGCGCTCGAACAGCTGCAGCCCGGTCTCCCGTTGCAGCGTGGTGATTTGCTGGCTCACCGCGGACGGCGTGTAGCCGAGCGAGGAGGCGCTCGCGCGGATCGACCCTGACGCGACGACTGCGCGCAGCACGCGGAGCCGGGGAATGTCCAGCATGCGGCGAATGTACAGCACTCCTTAACGGAGGTACAGAACTCATCGCTTGTGCTGTACACCCGGTCGAGGCGACGATGATCAGGTGACCGATCTCGTGGAAACCGTTCGCCCCGCCGGCAAGGCCGACCTCGGCAAGATCGCGGCGGCTTCCGGGCTCGCCGTCGTGTTGTGGGCCTCGTCGTTCGTCGCCATCCGGAGCGTCGGGCACGCGCTGTCCCCGGCGCCGCTGGCGCTGCTGCGGCTCGCCGTCGCGGCCGTCACCCTCACCGGGTTCGCCGTGGTCAAGGGCGCGGTCCGGGTCCGGTTGTCCCGCAAGGCGTTCCTGCTGGTCGCGGCCTACGCCGTGCTGTGGCTGGCCGCGTACACCGTCGTGCTCAACGCGGGGGAGCGGCACGTCGACGCCGGGACCGCGGCGTTGCTGGTGAACCTCGCGCCGTTGCTGGTGGCGTTCGCGGCCGGGAAGTTCCTCGGCGAAGGCTTCTCGCGCTCGCTCGTCGTCGGCTCGCTCGTCGCGCTGGGCGGAGCGGCGCTGATCGCGACCGGAGCCACCGGAAGCAACGACTGGGCCGGTGTCCTGCTGTGCATCCTCGCTGCGGTGCTCTACGCCGCCGGAGTCATGGTCCAGAAGATCACGCTGCGCCACGTCGACGGGCTGACCGCGATCTGGCTCGGCTGTGTCGTCGGCACCGCGGCCCTGCTGCCGTGGACGCCGCAGCTGATCGGCGAACTGCAGGCGGCGCCAACCGGCGCGGTGCTCGGCAGTGTCTACTTGGGAGTGTTCCCGACCGCGGTCGGCTTCACCGCGTGGGCCTACGCGCTGCGCCGCACGGACGCGGGCCGGCTCACGATGGTGACCTACGCGGTGCCCGCGGTGGCGGTGCTGCTGTCCTGGCTGCTGCTCGCCGAAACCCCGACCGCGTACGGACTCGTCGGTGGCGTGCTCTGCCTGGCCGGGGTGGCCATCTCGCGCCGGCGTCAACGACGTCCCGAAGCCGACACGAGGGGATAGGCCGACACGGCGGACCGCGGATCGGCGAGCACCCGCCGGAAGTGCGCGAGCTCTTCCGCCGGCTGTTCGGCCAGCTCCGCCGAATTAGCGGCCAGCAACCGGAATTCCGGCCCGCCGCCCGGCCGCTCCGTCGGTGGCCAGCACGCGCCCGACCTCCCAGCAGGATCACCCCGCGCCGACCCCGAGCTGCTCCAGGCACCGGACGGTCGTCGCCTCGTCACTGGCTTCCAGCGCGGACAATCTGGTCGCTAGCGTTGTCGACGGGTCCCTCGTCGCCATTCCGCCGTCCTGCCAGCACTGCCGGCAGGACGGCGGAAGTCTCAGCAGGTTTTGCGGACGTAAGCCGGATCGCCCTTCGGCGTGACGTCCCGGTCGCGCTGGACGACGCTGAGCGTGGCGCCCCACTTGGCGCACGCGTTGCGCAGGCCGGCGTCGGTGTATTCGATGACGATCACGTGGTTGCCGAAATACTGCGTGTACTCCGCGCAGTTGTCCTGCTCGCCGCATTCCTCGGCGACCGCGAAGTCAAGCCCGTTGTCCGCGCGCGACGAGGCCAGTTCCGAGGTGTTCTTCTGGGCGATCGCGAGGCCTTTTCCGTGCGCCCGCCCGGAAAGCAGCTTGACGAGGTCTTGGGCGTTCCGGGCGCTGAGCAGACCCTGGGAGCGGGTGAAGCTGTCGTAGTTGTCCGGCTCGATCGCCTGGTAGCCCTTGCGCGCGCACTCGTCGATCCACCCGCCGACCTTGGCCGCGATCCGGTTCCGGTTGTCCGCGGTGCGCAGGTCGAGCAGCGCCTCGTTCCACTCGGGATCCTTGACGACGTTGCCGTCGTCGTCGCGCAGGACGAGGTCGCCCCATTCGCCCTCGGCGCCGGGCTGCGCCTGGAAAGCGTTGACGTAGCAGATGTTGTACTGCCCGGCCTCGGCCGGGGCGCTGTGGTCGCGGCTGACGACCTGGACGCCGGCCGGCGGCCGGTAGGGGCCGCCGATCTGGTAGTCGAACCCGGCGTGCGGGGCCGGCGGCGAAACGTCCTTGACCTGGCTGTGCGGTGCGGGAAGCGGCGCGCTCTGCGCCGGGCCGGCGGCCCCGAGCGTGCACGCCGAACTGCCGATCAGCAGGGCGGCCGCCGCGGTGCCGCGAGAAATCCGACCAGGGAGCGAAGGCATCTGGTGACTCCAGCGATGGTGAGTACGGCCCCGCCTCGGACGCGGGAGAAGGCATCCTGGCGACTGGGTCCGGGCTCGCGGAAATCCGCATTACCGGCTGGGCGTACTTCTGGCGCCTGCCTGCCTGGCAGGCACCGGAAGTTTACCGGATCACCGCGGCGCGCCGTCAAGAGTCGTTAGCTGCCCAGTGTTTTCCGCAATCCGGGCTGGAGCGCGTCGCCGTGCGCGAGCACCATTTCGTCGCACAGTTCCCAGATGCGCTCGACCGGAAGCGCGGCCGCGGTGGCGGGATCGGTCATCGCGGCGTGCCGGATGTGCCGGGGATCGTCCTCGACCGCCGCGCGCACCACGAGTTCGGTCGTGCTCAGGTAGGTGCGGTTGAGCGCGGCCAGCTGCGGCGGAAGCGGGTCGACGCGCGTGGGGTGGATGCCGGTGGCGTCGGCGAGGCACGGCACTTCGACGGCCCCGGTCGCCGGGAGATTGGGGATCAGCCCGCGGTTGAGCACGTTGCCGTAAACGGTGCGCGGCGTCCCGGTGACGACACTGTGGATGATCTGCGGCGCGTATTCGTTGGTGCCCTCGACGGTGAGCGGTTCGTCGCGTTCGACGGCCTGGCGCGTGCGTTCGTATTCGGCTTCGTTCTCCGCCACGACGTCCAGATACGCGCCGATCGGCAGCCGCAGCCGGTCGATTTCGCTGGCGTGGCCGAGATACCAGGGCACGTATTCGGAGGAGTGCTCGCTGGTTTCGGTGGGGTAGTAGCCGAGCCGCCGGAACATGTCGAACCGGACGCGCCGCCGCAGCTGCGGGTCCTCCGCGAGTTCGGCGAGCCTCGGGTACAGGTCGGCGCCCTGGTGCTCCAAGCGCAGGATCCAGGCCTGGTGGTTGATGCCCGCGGCGTGGTAGGCGACCTCGGACAGCGGCACTTCCAGCAGCTTCGCCAGGTCGTGCACGGTCCAGTACACCGAATGGCACAGGCCGGCCACGCGGTCCGGGCCGAGCGTTTCGGACAGGTATTGCACGTTCATCGCCATCGGGTTGGTGTAGTTCAGCAGCCACGCCTGCGGGCACACCTGCGCGATGTCCGCGCCGAGTTCGCGCAGGAACGGGAAAGTGCGCAGGGCGCGGAAGATTCCGCCGATGCCGAGCGTGTCGCCGATGGTCTGCTTCACGCCGAAGCGAGCGGGAATGTCGAAGTCGACGCGGGTGGCTTCGCCCATTCCGATTTGGACCATGTTGACGACGAAGTCCGCGTCCGCGAGGGCTTCGCGGCGGTCGAGGTGTGCGGTGAGGACGGGTTTGGCGCCGCGGGCTTCGGCGATGCGACCGGCGGCCGCGTGCGCGGTGCGCAGCCGTTCCGGATCGATGTCGTGCAGCGCGACGTGCACCTGCGCCAGTTCTGGATAAGTGAACAGGTCCGCGAGCAGGCCCTGGGTGAACACGACGCTGCCGGCGCCGATGAAGGTGATCTTGGTGGTCATGCCTTTTCCGTTTCAGTGAGGTGGAGTTCGTTCCAAGTCGGTTGGCCGTCGATTCCGCCGCGCGCGAGCGTCGAACGGCCGCCGCCTTCGATCCCGGCTCGCAGTGCGTCGCGAAGCGGCAACCTGCGGAGCGTCGCCGCGAGGAACGCGGCGTTGAAGCTGTCGCCGGCCCCGACCGTGTCGAGCGGGGTGAGCGGTGACGCGGGAACCGTGACGGTTTCGCCGCGATGGTGGGCGAGCGCGCCGTCGGCACCGTTCTTGACCACCACGGTCGGACCCGGTGCGGCGAGCTGCGCCGCGGCGTCGAGCAGGCTGGACTTTCCGGACAGCTGCCGTGCTTCGGCGGCGTTGGGCAGAAGGAAATCGGTGTGCTGAAGTACCAGCTTGATGCCGCTGGGATCCCACTGCCGGGCCGGGTCGTCGTTGGTGTCCAGCGAGGTGGTCGCGCCGTGCGCCCGCGCGGTGCGGAACAGCTCCGGCAGCCCGGCGGCCAGCTTGGGCATCAGGAAATACGACGAGGCATGGACATGGCGCGCGCTCGCGAGCAGCTCGGCCGGGACGTCCGCCGCCGATACCGCGTCCAGCACTCCGGAACTGGTGACGATGGCCCGGCTTTCGCCGCGGGTCAGGATCGCGGTGAGCGGGGTCGCCAGGGTCGGATCCACTGTGAGGGCCTGGGTGTCGACGCCCCGGTCTTCGAGGATGTCGCGGACGAAGCGACCGGCGGCGTCGTCGCCGATCCGCCCGGCGAAGGCGACTTTCAGCCCGAGCCGGGCGGCCCCGGCGGCGGTGATCGCGGCGGACCCGCCGAGCGTGAGGCAGCCGTGGCCGACGAGGTTCTCCCGTTGCCGGAAGTCGAGGTCCCCGGTCAGCGGCCCGAGGACGACGTCGGGGTTGACGTCGCCGAGCACGAGCAGGTCGAAGCGGTGCGGCATGCGTGGTTCCTCTGCGGGAGTGCGGTTCAGCCTTTGAGGCCGCTGGAGGTGATGGACTGGATGAACGTCTTCTGCGCGCCCAGGAAGGCCAGCAGCACCGGCAGCACGGTGATGACGTTCCCGGCCATCACCGCGGCCCAGTTGGTGTGGTGCTGTCCCTGGAAGGTGGTCAGGCCGAGCTGCAGGGTGTACTGGGTGTCGTGGTTGATCGCGATCAACGGCCAGGTCAGGTCGTTCCAGGTGCTGAGGAAGGTCAGCACGGCGACGGTGCTCAGCGCCGGCCGCGACAGCGGGAGCACGATCCGCACCAGCACCCGCAGCCGGGAACAGCCGTCGATCCAGGCCGCTTCCTCGAGCTCGCGCGGCAGCGAAAGGAAGAACTGCCGCAACAGGAACACCGCGAACGGCGTGACCAGCGACGGGACGATCAGCGCGCCGAGCGAGTCGATCAGGCCGAGCTTCTTCATCACCAGGAACGTCGGGATCATGGTGAGCTGGAACGGCACCGCCATGGTCGCCATCATCAGCCCGAGCATCGCCTTCGAACCGCGGAACCGCATGCGCGCGAACGCGTAGCCGCCGAGCGAGCCGAACACGAGGTTGGCCAGCACGGTCACCACCGACACGATCAGCGAGTTGGAGAACCAGCGCAGGAACAGCGCGTTCTCCAGCACGTACCGGTAGCCGGAGAAGTCGATCCCGGACGGCCACAGCGACGGCGGGAACCGGTTGATCTCCGCGTTGCTCATCACCGAACTGACCAGCAGCCATGCCAGCGGGGCGGCGAACACCAGTGCCAGCGGGGCCAGCAGCAGATGCCACGGGCTGAACGGGAGCCGCCAGCGCCGGGGTCGGCGGAGCAGGTCGGGCAGTTCGGCGGCGGAAACCGGGGCGACGTGGGCGCGCGTGGTCATCGGGCCTCCTTGGTGCGGCGCAGCAGCCGGGCGCCCAGCCCGAGCGCCAGCAGCACGACGGCGAGCACGTAAGCGGCGGCAGCGCCGTATCCGGCGGTGAAGTTCTGGAACGCCTGCTGCCAGATGAAGTAGACGATCACCGTGGTCGAGCCGAGCGGGCCGCCCTTGGTGGTGACGTAGGTCAGGTCGAACACCTGCAGCGATTGGATCAGCTGCCACAGGGTCAGGAAGGTGGTCACCGGCAGCACCGCGGGCAGGGTCACGTGCCGGAGGATCCGGAAGGGGCCGGCCCCGTCCAGCCGCGCGGCTTCGATCAGCGACGGCGGCACGTCCTGCAGCGCGGCCAGGAAGACCACCATGCAGAACCCGGTGCCGCTCCACAGCGTGATGGCCACCAGGATCAGCAGCGCCTGCGACGGATCGGTGAGAAACCCTTGCGGGCTGAGGCCGATGCGGTGCAGCAGCGAGTTGGCGACGCCGAACTCCGGGTCGAGGATGAAGGAGAACAGGACGCCCTGCGCGGTCGCGGACAGCACGAACGGGACGAACATCAACGTCCGGTACGCGCCGATGAAGCGCACCCGGCGGTTCAGCGCGAGCGCCAGCGCGAGGCCGAGCACGATGCTCAGCGGAACGTACAACGCCGTGTACAGCAGCGTGTTGCCGACCGCTTGGCCGAAGTGCGGGTCCTGCGCGAGCGCCGCGTAGTTGTCGACGCCGACGAACCGGGACGGGGTGACCAGGTCGTCGGCCTGGAACGACAGGATCAGCGACCACACGACGGGCACCAGGCCGAGGCCGATGATGACGACGACCGAGGGGCTCAGGTAGGCCCAGGCGGCGGCGGTTTCGCGGCGGCGGCGGGATTTGGCGGCCGGAGCGACGGTGATCGGGCCGGGATGCACGGACATGGGCGGGAGTCCTAACGGGGGATGATCAGGGCGGCGTTGGCCGCGGAGGCGCAGTCGCGCATGGCGTCGGCGGGGGTGGCGCGCCTGAGCAGGACGGAGACGATCGCCGCGGCGACCGCCTGCGAAACCTGCGGGTAGGCCGGGTGGTTCGCGCGGACGTGCGAGTTCTCGAGCGAGCGGACGAACACGGAAAGCCCCGCGGTGTCCTGGGTTTTCCGCTGCCAGTCCGGAAGGCGCTGCGACGCGGCGCTCAGCGGGAGGCTGCCGGCTCCGATGTCCCAGACGACGTCCTGCTCGGGCGCGGTCAGCCAGCGCAGGAACGTCTTGGCCGCGGCGACGCGCCGGTCGCCGTTGTCGAAGACCGTCCAGGTGTCGGGTCCGGAGATGGTGATCGGTTTTCCGGTGAACGTCGGCAGCGGGACGATGTGGTAGTCGAGTCCCGCGTCGACGATGTCGGGCAGCTGCCACGGCCCGGTCGGCACCATCGCGATCCGGCCGGAGGCGAACGCCTGGTACATCTGTTCCGAGCCGGGCTTCGGGTCGAGGTAGACACTGCGGTCGGCAGCCAGTTTCCGGATGACTTCGAGCGCCTGCACTCCGCTGTCGGCGAAGCCGATGCTGCGGCCGTCCTTGCCGACGATGGTGCCGCCGAGGTCCCAGATCATCGGCCAGATCCGCCAGACCGTGTCCTCGTCGCCGGCGCCGGGCCAGGCGGTGCCGAACTGCCCTTGGTTCCGGTCGGTCAGTTTTTTCGCGGTGTCCACGAAATCCTGCCAGCGCCAGGAATCGTCCGGCAGCGGAACGCCGTGCTGCTGGAACAGTTTCTTGTTGCAGGCGACGGCCAGCGAGTCGAGCATCGCGGGCACCGCGCGGACCCGTTCGTTGACGGTGACCGCTTCGAGCGCGGGCTTCCAGAACTGGCCGTGCACGACGTCGCCCATGTCGGCCACCCGCGGGCTGCGGGCGATGCTGGCGAGGTCGGAGCCGAAGATGTACGCGATGTCCGGGTAGGAGCCGGACGCGAGCGCCGCGGTCACCTTCTGCAGCATGGCGTCGGCGAGCACGCCGCCGCCGAGGTCGATCCGGATGTCGGGGTGGTCGCGCTGGAACGCGGCGACCAGTTGCTTGAGGACTTTGAGGCCGGTGTCGTTCTGGCCGTGCCACATTTCGACGGTCACCGGCCCGGACGTGGCGGCCGGGGCTTCGGCGCACGCCGCGGCGGCGGGCACCAGCGCCAGGGCCGCCGTTCCGCGGAGAAAGCCGCGCCGGTTCAGAGTTCGCACGCGCATGGGTTTCGGTTTCCTTCCCTTGCGCTAGCGGGGACAGTGGGAGCGGGAGGTCATCTGCGGTTTCCTTCCGGCGGGGAAAAATGGGCGGCTGCCGTTTCGGGCAGAGGAGGAATATCGACCGGCACGGAGCCGGAGCGCAGGGAGTGCGTGGCGAGCGCGCCCGCCGCCACGGCCTCGCGGGCGGCGATAGGCGACAGTTCCGGCGGTTCGCCGTGTACCACGTAGCGCAGGAATTCTTGCATGGTAAGGAGATCGGCGTCGGTGTGTCCGGCTTCGACGCCTTCGATCGGGTACTCGCGGTCGCCGTCGAGCGACCAGTTGCGGCGGCGATTCCACACTTTCACCACGCCGCCGCCGGTGTCCCCGAAGTTTTCCGCGCGGCCTTCGGTGCCGATTGCCGTGTAATTGCGCCAGTAGTCGGGCGTGAAGTGGCATTGTTCGTAGCTGGCGAGGACCCCGTTGTCGAGTCGCATGTGGACCATCGAGAGGTCTTCGACGTCGACGACCGGGTTGAGGCCGGTCTGTGCGGCGGGAGGCCAGTTGTCGAAGGAAAACCAGTCGTCGGCTAGCCGGTCGCCTTGGCCGCTGCGGTCGGGGAGGTCGCCGTAGACGGTCAGGGCGCCCATCGCCGTGACGCGGCGGGTGAAACCGCCGGCGAGATAGTGGATGACGTCGAGGTCGTGGCTGGCTTTCTGCAGCAGCAGGGAATTCACGCGGCTGCGGTCGGCGTGCCAGTCCTTGAAGTAGTAGTCGCCGCCGTTGCCGACGAAATGGCGGCACCACACGGCTTTCACCTCGCCGATCTCGCCGCGCGTCACGACGTCGCGGAGCGTGCGGACGACGGCCGCGTGCCGGAAGTTGTGTCCGATGTAGAGCGGGGTGCCGGTCTCCTGCGCGGCGGCGAGGACCGCGTCCGCGTCGGGAAGCGTGGTGGCGAGCGGCTTTTCGAGGTACACCGCCACTCCGGCGCGGAGCAGGTCGACGGCGATCTCGGCGTGCGTCCAGTCCGGCGAAGTCACGATCGCGGCGTCGACGAGGTTCGCGAGTTCCCGGTGCCCGGACACGATCTCGACGGCGCCGAACAGCTCGCGCGCTCGCGCCCGGCCGCGCTCGGCGGGATCGGAAGCGGCCGCGATCGTGGCCGCGACCCCGGATTCCGCCACGTGCCGGGCGATCCCGGCCCGCAGGCCGACGCCGACCACGCCGACCCGCAGTACCCCGGGGTTTCCCACGTCGCCACCTCACCTCTGCGTGATATTGATCTGCATGATGGCAAATCAATCATAAATGCGCAATGGGTGGCGGGTCCGCTCATCCGGCGACGACCAGCTCCACGGAGGCCGCCGCGAGGTCGGCGGCGAACGACGCGGGCGCCTCGGCGTCGGTGACCAGGACGTCGATCGCGTCGAGCCGGCAGATGCGGGCGAAGGTGGCCTTGGTCAGCTTCGTCGCGTCGGCCACCACGATCACGCGCCGCGCGACCTGGCTGAAATGCCTGCTGACCTCGGCTTCTCCCTCGTGCAGGGTGGTCGCGCCGTACTGCGCGCTCAGGCCGTCGACGCCGAGGATGACCGTGTCCAGCGCGAACGCCGAAAGCGCCTCCGAGACGAGCGAGCCGACCAGCTCGTAGGACTGCCGCCGCGCGACGCCGCCGGTCACGACGATCTTGACCTGCGCGCGCACGGACAGCTCGTAGGCGATGTTGAGCGCGTTGGTGACGACGGTCAGCCCGGGTTCGCCGTCGCTGCGGACGAACCGCTCGCTCTTGCCCAGCGCGCGGGCGACCTCGGTGGTCGTGGTGCCGCCGTTGAGGCCGACCGTTTCGCCCGGCCGCACGAGGTCCGCGGCGCGCGCGGCGATCGCGGTCTTGGCCTCGGCCTGCCGGGCGATCTTGTACTGCAGCGGCAGCTCGTAGCCGGTGCCCAGCGCGGCGGCCCCGCCGTGGGTGCGGGTGATCAGCCGCTGGTCGGCGAGGATCGAGAGGTCCCGCCGCGCGGTCGCGGGGGAGATGCCGAGCGCGTCGCCGATCTCCGCGATCGTGACGTTGCCCCGTTCGCTCACCAATTCGAGCAGGGCGTTCAGGCGTTGCTGGGGCGTCATGCCGGGTCTCTCGTTCCTGGTCGGAGGCGGGTCGGTGCTCATCCTAGAGGGCGGCCGCGGCTGTCTGGGTGATCGAAGATGCGCTATAACGCGTAGACCAATCAAAAACACTCAAGTAGGGTGACGGCTGCGATCACGTCCCCTTGGATCGAAAGGCCTCCATCCCGTGTCCTCCCTTCCGGATGCTTCCGGCTCCTTCGCGGCCGCCGAACTGGCTTCCCAGCCCGAGATGTGGCGCGCGGCGGCCGCGCTGGCCCCGTCCGCCGCCCTGCCCCAGCCCGGTGAACGAGTGGCCGTCGTCGGCTGCGGCACCAGCTGGTTCATCGCGATGAGCTACGCCGTCGCCCGCGAACAACGCGGCCACGGGGTCACCGACGCCTTCGCCGGCTCCGAATATCCGGCGTCGCGCGAATACGACCGCGTCGTGGCGATTTCCCGCTCCGGCACCACGACCGAGATCGTCGATCTGCTCACCGCCCTGCCCGCGCAGCACACCGTGCTGATCACCGCGGTCGGCGACAGCCCCGCCGCGGCGGTCGCGGACGAGGTCGTCGAACTTTCCTTCGCCGACGAACGATCCGTCGTGCAGACGCGGTTCGCGACCACCGCCCTCGCCCTGCTGCGCGCGGGCCTCGGCGACGACGTCGACCAGCTCGCGTCGGCCTGCGCCCAGGCGCTGGCCGAACCGATCGACGACCTGCTCGACGCCGAACAGGTCACCTTCGTCGGTCGCGGCCCGGCGGTCGGCCTGGCCTGCGAAGCCGCGCTGAAAACCCGTGAGGCGGCGCAATTCTGGGCCGAGTCCTATCCCGCCATGGACTACCGCCACGGCCCGATCGCGATCGCCCAGCCCGGACGGCTCGTCTGGTCGCTGGGCCCGGCCCCCGCCGGACTGGCCGAGGACGTCGCCCGCACCGGCGCGCGCTTCGTGCACCACGACCTGGACCCGCTCGCCGCGCTCGTGGTGGCGCAGCGCTTCGCCGTCGCACTGGCCGCCCGGCGCGGTCTCGACCCGGACCGCCCGCGTTCGCTGACGCGCTCGGTCATCCTCGTCTGATGATCGTCGCCGTGACGCCGAACCCGGCCATCGACGTCACCTACCGGGTCGGCGCCCACGTGCCCGGCGAAACGAACCGGGTCCTGGACGTCCAGCGGCGGCCGGGCGGCAAGGGCGTGAACGTCGCCCGGGTGCTCGCCGCGCTGGACGTCCCCGTCCGGGCGGTGCTCCCGCTGGGCGGCGAGGCGGGCCGGTGGCTGGGGAGCTCACTGGACATTCCCTTCGCGACGGTCCCCATTTCCGCGGAAAACCGCACCACCGTAACGATTTCCGGAGACGGCCATCCGACCGTCTACCCCGAACCCGGCCCGGAAGTGTCCACAGAGGAATGGACGGCTTTCGGTTCCGTCCTGGCCGATTGCGTGGCCGACGCCGAGCTGCTGGTGGTTTCCGGTTCGCTGCCGCGGGGCGCCGCGCCGGAGTTGGTCGCCGAGTGGATCGGCCTCGCCCGGGAAGCTGGAGTGCGGACGCTGGTCGACGCTTCCGGCCCGGCGCTGCTGGCTGCCGCCCGGGCCGGTGCCGTAGTGAAACCGAACCGGGCCGAACTGCTCGCCGCGACGTCCGCTGCCGACGAAGCTGCCGGTGCCACCGCGCTGCTGCGGTTGGGTGCGCAGTTAGTCGTGGTCTCGCGCGGGGCAGAAGGCATCGCCGCCCATACCTCCTCCGACGGTGTCTTCGCCGTCCCCGCCATCCCCGACGTGCACGGCAATCCGACCGGAGCCGGGGACGCCGCGACCGCCGGACTGGCCGCCGCCCTCGCCGCCGACCGCCCCCTGATCGAAGCCCTGCGCTCAGCCGCCGCGTTGGGTGCCGCAGCCGTCCTCCGTCCCGTCGCGGGCGAGGTCGATCTGCCCGCCTACCACCGATTCCTGAACGGAGCCCCCGCATGATCACCCGCCCCGGCCTGCCCCGGCTGCTGACCGCCGCCCGCGAGCGCGGTTCCGCTGTCGGTGCGTTCAACGTGATCATGCTGGAGCACGCCGAAGCCATCACCGAAGGCGCGGAACAAGCCGGACTGCCGGTGATCCTGCAGATCAGCGAAAACTGCGTCCGCTACCACGGCGGACTCGCGCCGATCACCATGGCTTCACGGGAAATCGCCCGCCGCGCGTCCGTCGACGTGCTGGTGCACCTGGACCACATCGAAGACCTGTCGCTGATCCGAGAGGGCATCGAACTGGGCGTGGACAGCGTGATGTACGACGGATCGCGCCTGCCGTACCCGGAAAACCTGCGCACGACCCGCGAAATCGCCGACCTGTGCCACGACGCGGGCGTAGCGGTGGAAGCGGAACTCGGCGAGGTCGGCGGCAAGGACGGGGTGCACGCCCCCGGCGTCCGCACCGACCCGGCGGAAGCGGCGGACTTCGTGGCCGCGACTGGTGTCGACGCACTGGCGGTGGCCGTCGGCACGTCGCATGCGATGGTGGAGCGGACCGCCCAGGTGGACCGGACTCTCGTGGCGCGCTTGAGAGATACCGTACCGGTCCCGCTGGTATTGCACGGCTCGTCCGGGCTGTCCGACGAGGAACTGCGCGGAGCCGTGGCGAGCGGGATGACGAAGGTTAATATCTCAACCCACCTCAACGGCCTGTTCACGCGCTCGGTCCGGCAGTTCCTGGAAGAGCAGCCGGACGCGGTGGACCCGAGGAAGTACGTCCGCCTGGGACGGACAGCGGTGGCTTCGGAGACTGCTCGGCTTCTCCGGTTGCTCGCTGGCTGAGTGTGCTGGTGCTTGCTTGGGATCGACTGACGCGCGGGGAGTTGGTGGGCCTGGGGGCGAAATCGCTCCTCGGCGAGTGCTTCAGTGCGACGGTCTTTCGCCGAAACTCGCCCTTCGTCGGGCGGGGTGGTTGGCGAGGGGTGTTTGGCTGGGTGTGGTCGTTCGCCGCCCGCGGGGTGGTCGCGAGGGTCGCTTCGCTGAGCCTGGCAGTTCGCGGCACAGGGTTGGTCGCGGCGGTCTCGTCGCTGAACCTCACCGCGCCGGGGTCGGTCGCGAGGTGTTACTTCGCTGGGCCTGGTCGTTCGCCGCCCGCGGGGTGGTCGCGAGGGTCGCTTCGCTGAGCCTGACAGTTCGGCACCGGGTCGGTCGCGGCGGTCCCGTCGCTGAACCTCGCCGCGCAGGGTCGGTCGCGATAGTCCCGTCGCGGAACCTGGCCGTTAGCCGCACCGGGTCGTTCGCGACGGTCCCTGGCTGAACCCGGCCGTTCGCCGCGCCGGGGTCGCTCACTGCTCGGCACCGAGTCGATGGCGGAGCAGACGGCGGGACCGAGTACTCTTGGTATACCAAAGTGCCCCCGCCGAGAAAGGTGCTCTCCGTGTTGATCCGTGACGTCCGTCCGTGGGGCGGTCAGCGCAGCGACGTCGAGGTGTCCGGAGACCGGATCGCCGAGGTCCGCTCGCACGATCCGGCGGCGGGGCCCGGCGGGGACGTGGTCGAGGGGCGCGGACGGCTGCTGTTCCCGTCCTTCAGCGACGTGCACGTGCACCTCGACTCGACGCGGATCGGCTTGCCGTTCCGGCCGCACACCGGGGCTCCGGGAGTGTGGGCGATGATGCTGAACGACCGCGAGAACTGGCGGAAGGCCGAGGTGCCGCTGCCGGAACGCGTGGCGGGCACGCTGGAGCGGATGATCGCGAACGGCACGACCCGCGTGCGCACGTACGCGCAGGTCGACGTGGACTGTCAGCTCGAGAAGCTCGACGCCGTCCTCGCGGCCAAAGAGCGCTTCGCCGCGCACGCGGACGTCGAGGTGATGGCGTTCCCGCAGGCGGGGATCCTGCGCGAAGCGGGCACGGCGGACGTGCTGGAGGCCGCGCTGCGTTCGGGGGCTTCGGTGGTCGGCGGGATCGATCCGTGTTCGCTCGACAAGGATCCCAAGGGGCACTTGGACGTCGTGTTCGGGCTGGCCGAGAAGTACGGCGTCGAGGTGGACATCCACCTGCACGAGCCGGGGCACCTCGGGGTGTTTTCGACCGACCTGGTGATCGAGCGGGTCCGTGCGCTGGACATGCGGGGCAAGGTGACCATGTCGCACGCGTACGAGCTGGGCTCGGTTTCGGAAGCGGTGAGCCGGCGGCTGATCGACACGTTCGCCGAGCTGGACATCGCGATGGCGACCGTCGCGCCGCCGGTCGACCGGCAGCTGTCGCTGGCGGAACTGACGACCGCGGGCGTGCGCGTCGGCCTGGGGGAGGACGGCCAGCGGGACTACTGGAGCCCGTACGGCAACTGCGACCTTCTCGACCGCACCTGGCAGCTGGCCTTCACGCACGGTTTCCGCCGCGACGAACTGATCGAGATGGCGTTGGCGGTCGCGACGATCGGCGGCGCGTCGATCATGAATCACGACGTCCCCAGGCTGGCAGGAATCGCCGACCGCCCCGGCGTGGCGGCCGGGGACCGCGCGGACCTGGTCCTGGTGGACGGCGAAACTCCGACCAGCGCGGTAATGGACCGAGGCAAGGACCGGACGGTATTGCACAACGGCGTGGTAGTGGCGGATGGCTTGGCGGTCGTTGACCTCTGACGGGAATGTTCCGCCGGACCGGTCTTCGCGTCGGGTGTCGATCCTGAGATCTCAACGCTGCCGAATTGGGCGGCGTTGAGATCTCGCTGGAGCGGGGCTCTTCGCTGTGGCGTGCGGTTGATATCTCACTCGCGTTGGTTGCATATACCGCGGCAGGCGTTGGAATATTGCCGCAGCCCGGCAGACCTTGAGATTTCGCTGGAGCCAGACGTATCGCGGCGGTTTCCGACTGATATCTCACCGGTGCTGGTGCATTTACTTCGACGGGCGTTGGGGTATTGCTGCAGCCCGCAAATCTTGAGTTCTCCCTGGAGTTGGACGCGTTGCCGTGGCGTCCGATTGATATCTCACCGGGGTTGATTGCATACGCCGCGGCGGGCGCTGGGATATTGCTGAAGTCCAGCAGGACTTGAGGCCTGGCTGAAGCGGGCGCATCGCCGTGGCGTGCGGCTGGTATCTCACGGGCGTTGGTTGCATATACCGCGACGGGTGTTGGGATATTGCCGCAATCCGGCAGAAATCAAGGCCGCAGTGGAACCGGGCCATCGCAGTGGAGCCAGGCTGATATCTCACCGGCGCTGGTTGCACACACTGCGACCGGCGTTGGGATATTGCTGCAGTCCGGCAGTTCTTGAGAACTGGCTGGAGCCGGGCGCATGGCGGGGGTGTCCGACTGATATCTCAACCGGTGCGGCTCACATATACCGCGCCAGTCGCTGAGATATCCCCCCAAACCCACCAGATCCTGAGATCTCAGCCGAAGCACCGCCCAGCTCAGACCGCAGAGAACCCGGGCGCAACCGCCCGCCTCACCCCGCCGAAGCGGATTCCTCCGCCGGATGTCTCCGGGCCGCCTCGCTGGTGCCCGTGGCGAGGTGGGCCAGCACTAGGCGTTCCACCCGCTCCACGTCCCGGTCCACGATCGCCTCGTACAGGAGTTCGTGTTCCGCCGCCATGGCTTCCAGGTCGTCGTGCTGGCCGAGCAGCCAGCGCATCCGGCTGCGCAGCGTCCGTTCCAGTTCGCCGAGCAGTTCGTTCGCCGACAGCGCCGTCACGACCTCGTGGAAGTCCGCGGCCGCTCGACGGGCGGAGACCGCGTCTCCGGCCCGGGCGGCGCGCAGTTCCGTGTCCAGCACTTCCCGCAGCCGCGCCAGGCCCTCGCGTGTGCGGCGTTGCGCGGCGAGCCGGAAAGTGAGGCCCTCGAAGGCGATGCGCACCTCGTTAAGGTCCGCGACATCCGACGCGGTGAACTCCCGCACTACCGACCACGACCGTGGCCGCGGCGTCACCAGGCCCTCGTTTCCCAGCGCGCGCAACGCGTCCCGCACCGGCACCCGGCTCACGCCCATCTCCGCGGCCAGATCCCGTTCGACCAGCTTGCTGCCCGGAGCCCGCGTGCCGTCGAGGATCTCGTTCCGCAGCCGTTCCGTGACGCGGTCGGACTCCGACGCGAAACCCGGCTCCATCCGATCCCCTCCCGCCGCCGTCACCGACAGTATCGGCGAACCTTCTCCCAGGTTCCCGGAAAAACCCGTCCCCGGCAAGGCCTGGCCGCCAGGTTCCGCCGTTTGGTATACCTAAATTCCCGACGGAAGGACCCCGATGCGCACTCGCTGGCGTGCCCGCCATGTGCTGGCCCATCAGAACGGGCGGCACGCCCTGCTGGAAAACGGCGAGGTCGTCTGGGAGGACGACGTCGTCGTCTACGTCGGCCCGCGGTACGCCGGATCCGCCGATCTGGACGTCGACCTCGGCGAATCGCTCGTCCTCCCGGGCTTGATCGACCTCGACGCGCTGGCCGACGTGGACCATCTCCTTCTCGATTCCTGGGCCCCGGCGGACCGCGCGGCGGGGCTGCAGTGGTCCGAGGACTACTTCGCGAACCGCCGCCGCGACGTCTTCACGCCGGAAGAACGGCAGACCATTCGCGAGTACGCGCTCGTCCAGCTGGCGCTGCACGGCATCACGACGTTCATGCCGATCGCGTCGGAGGTCCATTCGTCCTGGGCCGAACCGTACGAGGAACTCGTCGCGATGGCGGACTTCTCGCGAAACCTCGGGCTGCGCGGATACCTAGGCCCGGCATACCGTTCCGGCGTCAACGTGGCCACTGTGGACGGTGCCCGCACGGTCGCCTTCGACGAGCGGCGCGGCGAGGAAGGACTAGCCGACGCGCTGCGATTTCTCGACCACGCAAAGGAACTCGGCGACCCGCTCGTCAACGGCGCGCTGCTGCCGTGCCGCATCGAAACCCTCACCGAAGACCTCATGCGCGCCACCGCCGCCGCGGCGCGCGAACGCGATGTCCTCGTTCGGCTCCACTGCCTGCAAGGCGTGCTGGAACGAGAACTGGTCCTGGACCGTTACGGCGTGGCACCGCTGGAAATGCTCAAGCGCACCGGCCTGCTCAGCGATCGGCTGCTGATCCCGCACGGCCAGGTCCTCGACCGCCATCCCGACGTCTACGGCGAAGACCGAGGCGACGTCGCGACCTTGGCCGCGGCCGGCGCGTCCGTGATCCATTGCCCGCTCACGTCTTTCCGCTACGGCCACGCCCTCCGCTCGTTCCGCGACTACCGCGAAGCCGGCCTGAACCTGTGCCTGGGCACCGATTCCTTCCCGCCAGACCTGGTGCGCGGCATGGACGTCGGCGTCCACCTGGCGAAGGTACTCGACGGCCGCGCCGACGCGGCCCCGGCGGAGTGGTACGTCGAAGCCGCGACGCTCGGCGGGGCCCGCGCGCTCCGCCGCGACGACCTTGGCAAGCTGGCGCCGGGCGCGCAGGCGGACCTCGTCGCGTTCCACGTAGGCGATCTGCGCGACGGCGTCCAGGACGACCCGATCCGCACGTTCCTGCTCAGCGGTACCGCCCGCCAGGCAACGCATTCCGTCGTCGCGGGCCAGCCGGTGCTGGTGGACGGGCACGTGCCCGGCGTCGACGAGCAGGACCTCCGCCGTCGCGCGCAGGCGTTGTTCGAGAAGATGCGCGCCGCCTATCCGGAGCGGGACGTCGAACGCCGGGAGGCGGGGGAGTTGTTCCCCCCGACCTTCCCGGCGTTCCAGGAGTAGCGGCGGGGCGGGGCTATCGCCGCGAGACGATCGCCCCGCCCTTCACCACCAGCCGCCGCGGAGGATGGGACACGACGGCCTCGGCCGGGTATGCTGTGTCGACAAGGAAGAAATCGGCGTGGTCGCCGACCCGCAGGCCGTAATCGTTGAGCCGCAACGCTTTCGCGCCGCCGTACGTCGCCGCGTGCAGCGCGAGTTCGATCTCCGGGTCGGTCCGGAACGAGCTGCGGTACGCCAGGTGCATGGCGCGCGTCAACATGTCGCCGTCGCCGTACGGTCCCCACAGGTCGCGGATGCCGTCGTTGCCGCACGCGACATTCGCGCCCGCAGCGTGCATTTTGGCCAGCGGAGGCACCGGCCGGTCGTACACCGCCGCCGTGGTCAGCGTGATCTGCTGCTCGGCGAGGCCCTCGATCAGCCGGTCCTGCTGCGCGTCCGGGATGCCGCAGATGCCGAACGCGTGCCCGATCGCGACCTTCCCGGCGAGCCCGAGCGCTTTCGTCCGCTCGATGATCAGCTCGATTTCCCAGGCCCCGAGCGGACCTTCGTCGTGCAGATGCAGGTCGACGCCGCACCCGTGCCGCGCGGCGAGGTCGAAGATCGCGTCGAGATGCCCGCGCGGGTCGCGGTCGTAGCCGGCCGGATCGATGCCGCCGACGTTCTCCACGCCGGACGCCACGGCCCGCTCCAGCAATTCCAGCGTGCCGGGCCGGGTGAGCAGGCCGCCCTGGGGGAAGGCGACCTGCTCGACGGTGACCCGGCCGCGATGCCGCGCCGCCGCCTCCCGCACCGCCTCGATGCCGGACAGCCCCAGTTCGGGGTCGACATCGGTGTGCGTGCGGACGAACGAGGTGCCGTTCGCGATCATCGTGTCGAGCAGCGCGGCCGCGGGTTCGGGCGAGGGGAGCCCGAATTCCTTGCGGCGGCGCTGTTCGTTCGAGATCCGGTCGGCGAGGACCGAACCCGAGGTGTTCGGCGCCCAGGGGAGGCCCCAGAGTGTTTTGTCGAGGTGGCAGTGCGCGTCGACGAGGCCGGGCAGCAGCAGCGCGCCGCCGCCGTCCTCGACCGGAACATCGGCTGGAACATCAGCCGCGACATCAGCCGGGACGGCCGCCGCGGGCCCGAACCCGGCGATCCGCCCGTCGCGCACCAGCACGTCCGTCGGATCGCCGCCGCCGGGCCGGACGTTGCGCAGCAGCAGGTTCACGCGACTCCCTCCACGGCCTCGGCCCGGACGGCCGGCTCGCGCCGCTGGGAGGTGGCGAGGCTGACGCCGACGGTGAGCACGACGTTGACGACGATCGCGAGGAGTCCGGGATTGAGGCCCCACAACGTGTTCTTCGAAGCGAGGACCGTCCACGCGACGATCGCCACGCCGACCACGAGCCCGGTCGCCGCGCCCGCCTTGGTCAGCCGCCGCCACACCAGCCCCAACACGATCGCCGGGAAGAACTGGGAGACGCCGTTCTGGCCGGTGAGCAGCAGGTTCACCAGCAGGGCCGGCTGGAAGACCGCGAACACCAGCGCCACCGCGGTCACCACGACGACCAGCGCGCGCGACAGCCGGAACACGCCCAGTTCGGTGGTCTTCGGCCGCAGGACGCCCTGGTAGACGTTGCGGGCGAGCAGCGTCGCGGACTGCAGGAGCAGCAGGCTGATCGGCACGATCGCGGCCAGCGCGCCCGCGCCGCCGACGAGCCCGACCACCCACGACGGCATGGTCTTCACGGTCAGCGAAAGCAGCGCGCCGTTGGTGGCGCTGCCCTTCAGCCCGGGCACGACCAGCACCGCGGCGAAACCGACGAACAGCGTCAGCGCGATCAGGATCTGGTACAGCGGAAGGTAAATCGCGTTGCGGCGGATCGTCTGCTCGGACTTCGCGGTGTACATCGCGGCCAGCGCGTGCGGGAACATGAAGAACGCCGCGCTCGTGACCAGCAGGGTCGACATCATCCACGGCACGCCGAGCGGGCTGCCCGGCGCTGGTACGCCAAGGAAGCCGGGGTGCTGTGCCTGCACGGTGTCGATGAGATGCCCGAAACCGCCGAAGTAGTGCACCGGGATCGCGATGCCGACGACCAGCACGGTGCCGATCAGCAGGATGTCCTTGAGCACCGACACCCACGCGGCGGCCTTCATGCCGGACGCGTAGACGAACACCGCGATCAGCACGACCGCGAGCACCATGCTGGGGACCCGGTGGATGCCGGTCGTCGTCTCGACGATCTGGCCGAGGCCGAGCAGTTGCGCCTCGATGTAGGGGATCATGAACGCCACGCCGACGATCGCGGTCAGCGCGCCGAACCACGGGCTGCGGAACCGGTGGGTGAAGAAGTCCGCTTGCGTGACCAGGTGGTGCTTCTTCGCGTACCTCCACAATGGAGGGAGGAAGAAGTAGGACAGGACGAAGGCGCACGTTCCGTAGCCGGCGATGTAGAACGCCGCGCCGCCGTTGGCGTAGGCGAACCCGGAGGCGCCGAGGTAGGTGAAGGTCGAGTACGTCTCGCCCGCGGCGAGCACCCAGAACAGCAGCGTCCCGTAGGACCGGCCGGCGACCGTCCACTGTTCGAGGTCCATCTGCTTCCGGCCGCGCGCGGCGAGTCCGATGGCCACCGCCAGCGCCACCACGGCCAGCGCGACGACCGCGCCCGCGTTCATCGTTGCTCCTGCTCGGTTTCGGCGGCGCCCGGGCGCCGGATGCGGTCGGCGACGCCGAGGAAGACGGGCGTGAGGGCCACCCAGAGGAGGATCCAGAACCCGATCTCGGGCAGGAACCAGATCCGGCCGCCGCCGCTGAACCAGGGCAGGCCGGCGATCATCGCCACGTAGGGGGTGAAGGCCACCGCGGCCACCACTGCGGAACGCTTCATCGCGCACACCCTTCGTTGTTTGGTATACCATAAGCGCGGCTGGTGGCGGATTGTCAAGGGTGCCGACGGGACCGATGCGGGCTCGCTACCGTTTCTGACGGCGGAGCTTGGGGTTCGGGGTTGTTTGTCCGATTTGGACACGGCTGGCCAGAGGTGTTTCAGTCGCACTTTGGTAGACCGGATCGCCCGCGGTTGCCCAGGCGAACCGGTCGCCCGCAGCTCATGGTCGCGGTACGTGACCGATCGCGGCCGCGCTGGCGAGGGAGGTCAACCGGCGCGGGGTGCCGGTCGCGATCGTTCTCGAGCACCGGGCCGATCCGTTCGGGGTGCACAAGCTGCTGCGCGCGGTTCTGCGTTTCCTCGGCGACTGCGCGATTCCGGTACTGGTGCTGCGCGGTGATATCTCAGCACTAGGCCTTCCTGCCACGGTGCGCACGCGGCTGCGGTGGGCACGAGAAGCTCGTTGCGACACCTATATCCGGCGGGTGACCGAGGACCCGTTGCCGCGCGACATTCCGGGCCAGCCGACGACCGGGGCCGTCCGTCCGCGCACCCACGCAAGCACTCCTGTCCGGGCGCGTCGATCGGGTGCCTGAGCAGTGCGGTGAAAGGTCAGCGGCCGACGTCCAACCCGCCGGACAGCCCGCGGAAACACCGCACCGCCAACTCTGCCGGTGCCGCCTTTTCCTCAGTCCCAGCCCAGATCTCCAGCGAAACCCGGATCGCGTCCGTCGCCGCGGCCGCGACCAAATGCACCGTCACCTCGTCCGTCTCCGGAGCCAGCCGCGCCAGCACCGGCCGCAGTCGCGTTTCGGATTCGCCGTTCACCCGGTGCCATACCGCCGCCAGCGCCGAATCGTCGCCGCTCGCGGCGCGCAGCAATCCGCGTGTCCAGCTGAATTCCGGGGTGGCGTCGGCGGCGGAGATCGTCTTGCGGATCGCGTCCTCGACCGCTTTCAGCAGCGGCGTTCCTTCGGGCGTCGACGCGAGGTGCTCCCGCCACGAATCGGCCCCGACGACCAGCAGCGGCGCGACCGCGTCCTCTTTGGTGCGGAAGTAGCGGTAGAAGGTGCGCGGCGCGACGCCCGCCGCGGCGGCGATCGCTTCCGCGGTCGTTCCCTGTGCGCCCTGTTCGGTGAACAGGCGCGCGGCGGCGCGGGCGATGTCGAGTTGAGTCGCCGCTTTGCGCCGTTCGGTCAGGGTCGGGGTCTTTCCGCTCACGCGGCCACGGTACCTCAAGGGTGCAGGATTCGTCAGAGTGGCACAATGTGCCATCAAGGCGTAACGTGCCGAGCAGAGGAAAGGAGCGGACCATGAACCGTTACGAAGGACGCCGCGTGCTGATCACCGGAGCTGGCTCGGGCATCGGGCAGGCGACGGTCCTCCGGATGCTGGCCGAGGGCGGCCGCATCGTCGCCGCGGACGTGAGCGAAGCGGGCCTGGCGGACACCGTCGAGAAGGCGGGCGCCGCGGCGGACCGGCTGAGCACCGTGGTCGTGAATGTCGCCGACGAAGCGTCGGTGCGGACCGGGGTCGCGTCGGCGGTCGAGCGGCTCGGCGGGCTGGACGCGCTGGTCAACGCCGCGGGCATCCTGCGGTCGGCGCATACCCACGAGATGCCGCTCGAGGCGTTCGAGCAGGTGCTGCGCGTCAACCTGGTGGGCACATTCCTGGTGATCCGCGAGTCGATCCCGGCGCTGCGGGACGGCAGCAAGCCCGCGGTGGTGAACTTCAGCTCGACGTCCGCGATGTTCGCCCACCCGTACATGGCGGCGTACGCGGCGAGCAAGGGCGGCATCCAGTCGATGACGCACGCGCTGGCGTCCGAGTACGCGAAGGACGGCATCCGGTTCACCGCCGTGCAGCCCGGTTCGATCTCGTCGGGCATGACCGACGGCAGCGGCAAGAGCAAGCAGAGCGTCGGCCCGGGCTTTCCCGAGGACGCCGACTTCACCCTGCTCGGCAAGCTGCTTCCCGCGCTGGGCCAGGGATTCGCCGGTCCGGAGACAGTCGCGTCGGTCGTCGCGATGCTCGCCAGCGAGGACGCCGCGTTCATCACCGGCACCGAGGTCCGGATCGACGGCGGCACGCACTTCTGATGCGCGTTTTGTTCAAGAACCGGCGGACGGGCAGGCCGTAGCTTCGCGGCATGACACAGTTTTCGACCGCCCGGCGCGGGGTGCGGCGATGATCCTCGTGACCGGCGGCCTCGGCATGATCGGCGCGCACACGGCCCGGGCACTCGCCGATCTCGGGCAGGATGTGCTGGTCACCGGGCATCGCCGGACGGCCGTCCCGTCGTTCCTGGCGGGCCGGGTCGCCGTGGAAACGCTCGACGCGACCGACCGGGACGCCTTCCTCGCGCTCGGCGACCGGTACGACCTCACCGACATCGTCCACCTGGCAGGCAGCATTCCGGGCGAAGACCCGGTCGCGTTCTTCCGGACGGACCTGGCCGGTCTGACGAACGCCTTCGACGCGGCCCGGACGTGGCGGGTGCGCCGGTTCGCGGTGGCGAGCAGCCTCGGCGTGTACGTCGGCCGCGAGGAACCGAGCTGGCACGAGGAGTTGCCGCTGCCGGCCGCGGATCTGCCGCACCTGATCGTGGCGTTCAAGAAAGCCGTCGAACCGCTGACGACGCACAGCCTGCGGGGGAGCGGAGTCGAACCGGTGGTGCTGCGGATCGGGACGGTGTGGGGTCCGCTGGTCGACCCGGAATCGCCGTTCTTCCCGATTCCGTCGTATCTCAACGCCGGGCTGTGCGGCGCCACGCCGCGTCCGCTGGTCGCCGACGAGGGGTTCGACTGCTGTTACGCACCGGACGCCGGCCGCGCGATCGCGTTGCTCACCACGGCGCCGTCGTTGAGATATCACACCTACAACGTTTCGAGCGGGCAGCCGGCGACGAACCGCGAGTTCGCCGAGGCGTTGGCGGAGATCGTGCCAGGCGTGCCGGTTCGGCTGGAGCCCGGCGGGGAAACGGGACCGTATCTGGATATTTCCCGGCTCCGGGAGGAAACCGGCTTCGCGCCGGAGTTCGACGTGCGGGCGGCGGTGGCGGACTACGCGGAGTGGCGGAAGACTAATCCGCGCTGAGCTTCCACCGGCCACAGTGGACGGTCCGGCGGTGGTGCGAGAATGGCCGGATGGCAGGAGAACAGGGCGGCGAATCCGAGACGGACCGCGTGGTCCGGCAGCTCCGGGACGAGATCCTGGACGGAGTCCGCGCACCGGGCAGCAAGCTCGTCGAACGGGATCTCGCCGCGGACCTGGGGGTGAGCCGGGTCCCGGTGCGGGACGCGCTGAAAACGCTGGTCGCCGAGGGCCTGGTCACGCCGCGGCCCCGCACGTGGGCGGTGGTGCGGGAGTTCACCGCCAGCGACATCGCGGATCTGCAGGAAGTGCGCGCCGCGCTGGAAGTCCTGACGTTCAAGCTCGCCGCCATCCGCCATTCGCGCGCCGGACTCGACAAGCTCCGCGCCGCACTGGACGAGGAAACGGCCGCGGCGGCCGCCGGAGACGCCGTGACGGCCCGCCGCGCCGCGGCCGACTTCCACGAGGCCGTGACGGCGATGGCGGGAAACGAGCTGCTCAACGAGCTGGAACTGACGCTGCGCAGCCGGATGCGATGGCTGCTGGGCCAGCACGAGGATGTGGAACGGGTCGCGCGCGAGCACCGGGAACTGTACGACGCGATCGCCCGGCGGGACGTGGAGACCGTGGAAGCACTGCTGCTGGAGCACATGGAGAGCGGGCGACATCTGCGCGGGCTGGGACGCGACAACGACTGACGCGCCAGCGCCGTTCGACTGAGATCTCACCGCGTTATCGCGGATCTGGGCCCTGATTGCGGGTTGCCGAAGGGTGCGGTGGTCGCGTGCGGTTGTGCTGGGAGTGCTCGCCTGGTCGCACTGTCCTTTTCGGAGTGCGGGCCTGATGGTGGGTTGCTGAAGGGTGCAGTGGTCGCGTGCGGTTGTGCTCTGCGCGGGCAGAAGCAACGCGTGGGCATCGCGCGTGCGCTGGCGCTGGACCCGCGGCTGATCGTCTGCGACGAGCCGGTGTCCGCTTTGGACGTTTCGGTGCGGGCGCAGGTGATCAACCTGCTGCAGGACATCCAGCAGGAGACCGGGGTGGCGGTGAGGTATCTGGGACACCTGACTGAATACGGCACGACCGCGGAGGTGTTCGCCGCTCCTCGGCATCCGTACACGCGGGCGCTGCTGTCGGCGGTGCCTTCGCCGGGCGCGGACCGCGCGCACCGGATGCGGCTGGCTGGCGACCTGCCGAGCCCCTCGGATCCGCCGAGCGGCTGGGTGTTCCGCACGATCTCCCGGCAATGCTTGCCGTTCCGGCAAGTTTTCGTGCCCTCGCCGGACGGGGCTGGCGAAACTGGCCGCATGATCACCGCATCCCGGCTGGCGCCTCGCTCTGTCGTGGCGCTCGCTCTCTCCGTCTTGCTCGCGGTCGGCGCCGTGGCCTGCTCCGCCCCGGCTGCTCCGCCTTACGCCGCGGTCACCCAGAACGATCCCGCGTTCCAGAGCGCTTTCCGGCACGAATTCGCCGACGTCGACGGCGTCCGCATGCACTACGTCACCGGCGGCAGCGGCAGCCCGGTCGTCCTGATCCACGGCTGGCCGCAGACCTGGTACGGCTGGTGGCCGGTGATGCCGGAACTCGCGAAACACCACACCGTCTACGCGATCGACCTTCCCGGTCTGGGCGACAGCACCGGTTCTCCGAGCGGATACGACAAAGCCACCCTGGCCCGATATGTGCACACCCTGCTCGCCGGGCGGCTGAAAATCCGGAACGCCGCCGTCGTCGGCCACGATTTCGGTGCGGCGGTGGCATTCCAGTACGCCAGCCAATTCCCCGGCGACACCGCCCGGCTCGGCTATTTCGATTTGCCGCTTCCCGGTCCGGCGATCAACGCCGCTGCTTATCGGACGTTGAGCTGGCACATCGCTTTCCACTCCCAACGCCGGGTTCCCGAAGCGGTGGTCGGCGATGAGGTGCGGGAATACCTCGCACTGTTCTACCCGCAGGTTTCCTTCGGCGGGACGGCATTCGGCGGCAGCTCGGAACGGTCGCCGTTCACCGAGGCGGAGGTGAATGAGTACGCCAGGACATATAGCCGCCCTACAGTTCTGTCGGGTGGTTTTGAGCTTTACCGGGCGCTGGACAAGGATGTCCGCGACACTGTGGCTGCGGCACCGGTGAAGGCGCCGACGTTGCTTCTGACCGCTCAGGGCCAACTCGACGCGATCCGGGCGACGGTGGCACCGCGGATGACTAACCTCGTGCAGGCGGCGGAGGTTCCGCACGCCGGGCATTGGCTGGTCGAGGAGAATCCGCAGTTCGTCGCGGAGCAGTTGGTGCGCTTTCTGAACGGCTGACCGCGAATTTCGGACCTGGCACCTCCCCGGGCCATCGGAAACGACGACCCGGAGAGGGGTGGTCTGGACCGGTTTATTCCGCGATGAGGTCAGGCTCCGGAGACCGCCACCACGCCGGTCATGGTGCCCACGTAGGCGTGGTCGCCGGACAAGGTGGGAGAGGCGAAATGCGGAAGCGCGCCAATATCCAGCTGAGCCAGCACGGTCCCGTCGGCCGGGGACAACGCATACAGCACGCCGTCGTTCCAGTCCGTCACCCACACCGCGCCGCCGCCGATGGTCGGGGAGCCGTTCGCGGTCCCGTCGGTGTGCCAGGCCACCGTAGGAGTGCCGTCGGCGGCGATGCGGACCGCGCGCGGGCCGTCGTTGCAGGGCAGGTATGCGGTGTCGCCGCTGGTGGAGCTTCCGCCGAAGGACTGGCAGATCTCAGCTTTGGCCTGCTGCCCGCCGATTCCGCCGAGTTTGTCGTGGTGCAGCACGTATCCGGTTCCGCGTTTCCCGACCGCGATGACGTGGTCGCCGAGCAGCGTCGGGCTGGACGAACCGAGATCGAGGTCTTGCGCGTTGTCGTCGGCCCAGGTGTCCGGGGCGAACAGGTCCACCCGCTGCAGCGTGGGCGACAGCGCCAGCACGGAATCGCTGTCGTCGTACCCGGTGGTGGATTCGCCGTTGCCCACCGCGTAGAGCAGGCGTTGCCCGTCGACGACACCGCCGCCGGGCGCCCAGATCCCGGCTTCCCTGGTGGTCGGCACGCTGTAACTGAGCGGGTCGGTTCCCGCGGTGGTCGCCGACACCACCGAACCGATGTAGTTCGCGCAGTCCCCGGCGAGCCCGCCGTACGCCACGTAGACGCGGTCGCCGAGCACCGTCAGCGCCGCTCGCTGCTGGTGTGCCAACCGGTCGCCCTTGGGCGGTTCCAGTTCCGTGCGCACCTCGATCGCGCCGGTTTTGACGTTCACCCCGACGAGCACGTGCTGCCCGCCGGTGAGTTCGGCCAGCGCGAAAACCCGCGAGGTGGCCTGGTCGTAGGCCATGGTGCCGGTGATGCCGAGCGGGTCGATGTTGCCGCACGGCAACTCGGATCTTTTCGCCGGTTCGCCGACGTGCGCCGACCAGCGGACCGCGCCGGTGGCCGGGTCCAGCGCGTAGACGGTGTCGTTTTCCGTGGCAGCCAGAATCTGGCCGCCGACCACCAGCGGCTGTCCGTAAACCGCACCGTCCAAAGTGGTCTGCCAAGCGGTGCCGAGCGTGCCCAGCGGAGCGAGATCGGCCGCTTCGCCGGTGCGGGCATTGTCGTGGTGATAGGTAGGCCAGTCGCCCGCGGCGAGCTGCTGCCGGGAATGACCAGCAGCCGCCGGTCCCGCCGCTGCCGATGCCGCCGCCGGCGGGCTGGCGCCCAGGACGACGACCGCGATCGCGAACACTGTGCGGAGACAATTCCTTTTCATGAGGTATCACTCCTGGTCGCTGGTAAGCGACTCCCCGGTACCGCAGTATCCAGCCGGGCACCGGTTCGCGATACCTCCGAACGGCAGAACAAGCGCGCAGCGGCGGGAATGCTTGCGCTGGCACGACGTTTCGTACGACGGCCGCAGACATCCATGATTCAGACAGCTGTGCGTACCCTCGGCATTGGCTGCTCGCGGAGAATCCGCAGTTCTTCGCGGATAGTTGGCGCGCTTTCTCGACGACCGACGCCGCGCGCTGCGGATCCGCCTGTTTCCGGCTGGTGCCCGGCTTCACGCGCTGAGCCGGTTCCACCCGCAGCTCACCGACGACATCATCGAGCGGGCCCGCTACTGGCGTTCCGTGCTCATGGCGGAGTTGAGCGTGGTGCCCAGCCCCGCTGGATGATCCGGCCCAGTTCGTCCAGATGCGGCCGGGCTTCCCGGGCCGCGTCAGGGGCGGCGGTGTCGAACAGCAGCTCCAGTTCCAGGAGGGTGGTCTGGGCCTTGCGTTCCGGGGACACCGGCTCGTCCGAGCTTGCCCACGACTCGCTCCACTGGCTGGATCCTTCCCGGCCCACCGTGGACCGGAAAATCAGTTCCTCCACGGTGTCCACCGTCAGGTTCAGCTCCGCGGACCAGTGCCGCAGCAACTCGACGTATCTTGCGTACGCGGTGGGCCGCCACTCGTCGATCAGTGGGTGCAGGTTGGTGTGCGTCGCGAACCAGCGGCGTACAACAGAGTCCAGGATCGGGGCGCCGGCCGGGTCGGTGGACAGTGCGGCCGTGACGAACCGCAAATACTTGGTGCCGTACGCCACCCCGAGGTAGCGCAACGGCTTGTCCGCCAGAGCGCGGAACGCCGCCAACCCGCCGCGTTCGCGGGCGACGACTGCCACGGCCGCCAGTCGTTCGGTCGCGTCCGGGTTTTCGGCCAGCACGCGAGCGGTGCGCCAGGGGCCGTAGCCGGTGCGTCCGTAGCCCCAGATCATCGCGGCCAGGAAAGCTCGTTCCGCACCCTCCGGCGTCACCGCGTGCGCGGCGCGGCGGGTGGCTTCGGCTCGGTCGACGCGGTCGGGCAGTGCGTCCAGGAACGCCTGCTGCCTCGGGAACTGCCGTTGCCAGGCGTCGCGGGGCCAGCTGATCGGCGGCTGGGCCGGCTCGCCTTGTTCGCGCCAGCGCCGGACGGTGCGGAGCAGTGCTGCCGGAACTGGTATCTCACCTGGAACAGCTGTCATATCGCCGTGGTACTACAACGAGGAGCCATCAGATCACTGGGCCTCCGGGGTCGCGTTCGTCAAGGCCTGGGCAGAAGGGTTGGAACAGCGCTGATCCAAGTCTCGGCGCATGGGTGAAAGCGACACCGCCTCCGCCGATCAGGTCTAGACATCCGATGGATACCCGACTTACGCTCCCGCCCGTCACCGTTCGGTCACGGATCCGACAGGAGGGCCACCGTGTCGATTCCCGCGAGCCTGGCGCTTGCCGCGCTGCTGGCGGCCGGAGGTACGGCCGCTCCCGCCGCGGCGGAAACCTCCGCCTGCCACGGACCGATCCGGCCGGCCGCGATCCAGGTCGTGCAGTCGTGCGACGGCATGGACCGCATCCTCGCCAAGGCCGCCGCGACCGTGCCGCGCTCCGGGCAGATCGCCTGGCAGCAGCGGCCGGTCACCGCGTTCACGCACTTCGGCATGAACACTTTCACCGACCGGGAATGGGGTTCCGGCGCGGAGAAGGAGTCGACGTTCGCGCCCGCCGCGGTCGACACCGACCAGTGGATGCGGTCGATGAAGGCGGCCGGCGTGACGCAGGTGATGCTGACCGCGAAGCATCATGACGGGTTCGTCCTTTACCCGACGCGCTATACGAATCACTCCGTCGTCGCGAGCCCGTGGTGGGTCACTCGCGCCTGCGGCGACGCCGCGGTTGCGAAAGCCCGTGCGGCCGCGCAGAACGACCGGGCGCAGGACCCGTCCGCATACTGGCAGGTCCGCGCCGCCGGGTGCGCCAATCCGCATGGCGACATCTTGCGCGATTACGTCGATTCCGCGCGGAAAGCCGGGCTGAAAGTCGGCGTGTACTTGTCGCCCGCCGATGGTGCGGAGTTGCCCGCGCAGTTCTTCGCGGACCAGGTCAAGCGGGTCGAGGCGAAGGTCGCGGCGGGGCAGCCGCTGAGCATCGAGGAGCAGGCGACCTACGACGATCGTGCGAACACGCCCGCCGGTCAAGGAAGGTACGGCACGGGAAGCGCGGCGAAGGTCCGGACCATTCCGTCGCTGGTCCCGAACGACGACCGTGCCGCGGCGCTCGCGGCCGGAAAGCTGCCGAAGTTCACCGTCACCGAGGACGATTACAACACCTACTACCTGAACCAGATCTACGAGCTGTTCACGCAGTACGGCCCCATCGACGAGCTGTGGCTCGACGGAGCGAATCCCTGGCGCGGCAACGGGATCAGCGAAACGTACGATTTCCCGGCCTGGTTCCGGATGATCCACGCGCTGTCGCCGGACACGGTCACGTTCGCCGGGCCGGCGGGCGTGCGCTGGGTCGGCAACGAGAAGGGCCAGGCCCGCCAGACCGAATGGAGCGCGCTGCCGACCACGGGCGATCCGAACGCCGCGCACAACGAGGAGTTGTTCGTCGGCGGTGCGGAGGGCGCCGACCTCGGGTCGCGGCAGGTGCTCGCCGATCCGTCCGTGCGGTATCTGGAATGGGCACCGGCCGAAGCTGATGTATCAATCCGGCCGGGTTGGTTCTACCACCCGGACGAACAGCCGAAGACTCCCGCGCAGCTGGTCGACCTCTACCGCGCTTCGGTGGGACGCAACGCCTCGCTGCTGCTGAACGTTCCTCCCGGTCCCGACGGCCGGGTCGCTCCGGCGGACACCGCCGCGTTAGCGTCCTTCGGGGAAGCGATCGCGAAGACCCAGGGGCAGAACCTCGCCGCTGGTGCGCGCGGGCTCAGCGCGGTCACGGATTCCTCGCTCACCACGTCGTGGTCGCCGCCGCACGGCGCGCTCGCCGGGACGATGGACGTCGTGCTGCCGAAGCCCGTCGCCTTCGACCAGATCCGGCTGGGGGAGGACATCACCCGCGGCCAGCACGTCGAGGGCGCCACCGTCCAGGCCGAAGTGGACGGTGCCTGGCGCACGATCGCGACCGTCACCACGATCGGCGCCAACCGTCTCGTCACCCTTCCGGCACCGGTCGCCGCCCGCCGTTTGCGCGTGGTAGTCACGCAGTCGCGAGCGACGCCGTACCTGGCTGCCTTCGCGTTGTACCGGACCGTTCCCGCCGCCTGAGAGGAAGTCATGACTCTACGCCGCAGAGCCTGGCTCGCCGCTGTCGTCGCGACGAGTGCCCTCGCTGTCGTCCAGCCCGCCGCAGCCAAGCCGGGTTCGGTGCCGGTCGTTTCCCCGACCCCGCACCAAATCGCCCGCGATTCCGCCGACGTCCCGTTGCCGTCCTCGGTCGTGCTGGTCACCGACCGCACCACCGACGGCCCGGCCAAGGACCTGCTGATTTCGCTGTTGCGACAGCACGGAGTCAAGAAGATCAGCACCGGCGCGCAGCGCGGGTTCGCCATTCGGCTCGGCGGCGGGGGAGACGCGCCGGCTCAGGCCGAGGGCTATTCGCTCGGCGTGCGACGCGACGGAGTGAGCATCACCGGCCGCGACGGTGCCGGGCAATTCTATGGTGTGCAGACGTTGCGGCAGCTGTTCATCCGAAGTGGACACAGCTGGGCGGTAAGCGGCGTCGCGGTGCGGGACTGGCCGAACATGGCGCTTCGCGGGTCGATCGAAGGCTTCTACGGTCCACCGTGGACGAACGAGGACCGCGTGCGACAGCTCAAGTTCCTCGGCGAGACCAAAGCGAACACGTACATCTACAGCGCGAAAGACGACGCGTACCTGCGCGCGCAGTGGCGGGATCCGTATCCGCAGCAAGAGCTGGCCGCGCTCGGGCAGCTGGTGCGCACGGCGAACGCGAACCACGTCGACTTCACCTATGCGCTGTCTCCCGGAGTCTCGATCTGTTTCTCCTCGCCTCAGGATGTCGCGGCGGTGAAAGCGAAATTCCAGACTGTCTACGATCTCGGCGTGCGGTCGTTCTCCTTGCCGTTCGACGACATCTCCTACACCAAGTGGAACTGCGCGGGCGACCAGGCGGCGTACGGGGCACCTGGCCAGGCCGCCGCGGGCAAGGCGCAGGTCTCGCTGCTCAACGAGATCACCAAGAACTTCGTGAAGACGCACGACGGAGTCCGTCCACTGCAGACAGTCCCGACGGAATACAGCGACCTCAAGGATTCTCCGTACAAGACGCAGCTGCGGGAGCACCTCGATCCGTCGGTGGTCGTGCAATGGACCGGTACCGCGGTGGTGCCGCCGAGTGTCACTAACGACGAAGCGCAACAGGTGTCCACTGTGTACGGACGGAAAGTGTTCCTCTGGGACAACTATCCGGTCAACGATTACGAACAGTCGGCAGGTCGGCTGTTGCTCGCGCCGTACGCGCACCGTGAAGCGGGGTTGTCGAAGTATCTCAACGGCATCGTCTCGAATCCGATGAACCAGGAAGCGGCCAGCGAGGTCGCCGAGTTCGGGGTGGCCGACTTCTCGTGGAACGACGCGGGCTACGAACCGGACCGCTCGTGGCCGCAGGCGCTGGCTCGGCTCGCTGGCGGCGATCCACGCGCGACGGCGGCGCTGAAGGTGTTCGCGGACCTCGAACACCTGGCACCCGTGTTCGGTCCCACGCCGTGGCAGCCCCAGGCACCCGTACTCGCGGCCAAGGTCGCCGAGTTTTGGCAGCGCTGGAACGCCGGCGACCACCGTGCGCTGGGCAAGCTGCGTTCGTATGCCGAACAGATCCGCAACGCTCCCGCCGTGATCCGCGGCGGACAGGTGCAGAGCGCGTTCGTCGCCGAGGCGGCCCCGTGGCTGGACGCGACCGCGCTCTGGGGCGACGCGATGGTGACCCGGCTGGACGCCCTCGCCGCGGCGACCCGAGGGGACGACGCCACGGCACAACGGCTGACGGCAGCCGCGGACGCGCAGGTCAAGCGCGCGGAGGCGGTGAAGACGGGCAACAGCAACCGGTGGGGCGTGCGGCAGGCACTCGTCGGCGACGGCGTGCTCGACGCGTTCCTCGTCCAGATCCGCGCGGCGACGGCCGGCTGCACGGAGGAGTGATGGACGTGAGCAGGAGGAGTTTCCTCGGCGGCGCGGCCGCGGTCGCGGCGAGCACGGTGTTCGCCGGACCGGCGGGCGCGGCCGGCCGGCGCGGGCTGAGCGTGTCCGGCGACCGGTTCTTGCTGGACGGCAAGCCGTTCCAGATCGTTTCCGGCGCGATCCACTACTTCCGGCTGCGTCCGGACCAGTGGCACGACCGGCTGTCGCGGCTCAAAGCGCTGGGCCTCAACACCGTCGAAACCTATGTGGCGTGGAATTTCCACCAGCCCGCGCCCGGCCGCGCCGATTTCCGCGGCCCCCGCGACGTCGCGGCGTTCATCCGGCTGGCCGGGGAACTCGGATTCCAGGTCATCGTCCGGCCGAGCCCGTACATCTGCGCGGAATGGGAATTCGGCGGTCTTCCCGCGTGGCTGCTCGCGGACCGGAACATGGAGCTGCGCTGCGCCGATCCGGCTTATCTCAAGGCCGTCGACGCGTGGTACGACCAGCTGATCCCGCAGCTCGCTCCGCTGGAGGCGCAGTACGGCGGGCCGATCGTGGCCGTGCAGATCGAAAACGAATACGGCAGTTACGGCAATGACACGAGCTATCTCGCGCATTTGCGGGACAGTCTGCGGGCGCGCGGAATAACCAGCCTTCTCTTCGTCGCCGACGGTGCTTCCGAATTCTTCATGCGGTTCGGCGAATTGCCGGGCACTTTGGAAGTCGGAACCGGCGACGGCGATCCGGCGCCGAGCATCGCCGCGCTGAAAGCCTTCCGCCCCGGCGCGCCGGTCATGATGGCCGAATACTGGGACGGCTGGTTCGACCACTGGGGCGAACAGCACCACACCACCGATCCCGGGCAAACCGCCGCCCACGTCGACCAGCTGCTGGCTACCGGCGCTTCGGTGAACCTGTACATGGCCTGCGGTGGCACCAACTACGGCTTCACTGCTGGCGCCAACACCTCCGGTCTGCAATATCAGCCCACGGTGACCAGCTACGATTACGATTCCCCAGTCGGCGAGGCGGGCGATGTCGGCGCGAAGTTCACTGCCCTGCAAGCCGTGATTGCCAAATACACCAAGCAACCGATCGTCCCCGCGCCGGCTCGCTCGCCTCGCCTGCCCGCGCAGTCGGTCGCCCCGTCCGGCGCGGTGTCCCTTTTGGACTCGCTGCCGGTACTGTCCACTGTGGTCCGCTCAGCGCAACCGGTCTCCATGGAACGGCTGGGCCAGTCGACCGGCCTGATCCACTACCGCACCACCGTGCAGGGCCCGCATTCCGGCCCGCTGAGCATCCACGGCCTGGCGGACCGCGCGCTGGTGTTCGCCGACGGGGTGCAGCTGGGCGTTCTGGACCGCAACCGTCCGGACGCGACGCTGGACCTGAAACTCGAGAAGCCGCGGACCCGGCTGGATATCCTGGTCGACCCCATGGGCCGGGTGAACTACGGGCCGTACCTGGCGGATCGCAAGGGCATCGACGGCTGGGTCGCGATGAACACCCAGCAGAAACTGTTCGGATGGGAGATCCGGCCGCTCCCGCTGGACGACCTGTCCCGGCTGCGGTTCTCTTCCGCCCCGCCCGGCGCCGGGCCGGCCTTCCACCGGGCGACCGCCCTGATCGCCGAGCCGGCCGACGGTTTCCTCGCCCTGCCCGGCTGGGAGAAGGGCGTCGTGTGGCTGAACGGCTTCAACCTCGGCCGGTACTGGAACATCGGCCCGCAGAAGACGCTGTACGCGCCGGAGTCGTTGTGGCGGAAGGGGAAGAACGAGCTGGTGGTGCTGGAAATGCACCGTCCGGGGAAGGCGATCGAAATCCGTCCGGAGGCGGACCTGGGCTGAACGCCGCGGACGGTCGAGGACAGCCAGGGGCAGCCAGGAACAGCCAGGAACAGCTTCACCCCGGCGACCGGCTCACTGCTCCCCGGCGAGATTCTCGATCGCCCGCTTCCGGCTGTGGTCGAACACGATCGAACTGCGGAACTGCACGACCTCCTTGCGGCTGCTGAGGTCCTCGACGAGGAAGGCGTGCAGCCGCGAGACGTCCGGGACCGCGACGTGCAGCAGGAAATCGTCGCCGCCTGCCAGGACGAAGACGGCCATCACCTCGGGCATGGCCAGCGCGTCGCGGCGGAAGCGGTCGATCACCGGACGGCTGAGCGGGCGGATCTGGGCGAACACCATGGCCTGCACCGACCTGCCCAGCGCGGCCAGGTCGACCTCGGCGTGGAACCCGGTCAGCACGTGCCGGGCCTGCAGCCTGCCGATCCGGTCGGAACAGGTCGACGCCGCGACGCCGACGCGGTCGGCCAGGTCGCGCATCGGGATCCGGGCGTCCTGCTGGAGTTCGCCGACGATGAGGCTGTCGATCCGATCAAGGTTCGGAAGTTCGGTCATTTCCCGAACATATCACCGCCGACGAGCCTGGAAGGCGGCAGAAGAGGCAGTCTTGGCTCTGTGAACCGAACAGAGAGCTTCACCGGGGAAACCCTGCGGGTCGTCCGGGGAACCCGGTCAGGCGTCGCGATCGCCGTCGCGATCCATTCGACGGCACGGGGTCCGGCGATCGGCGGGTGCCGGATCAAGGCGTATCCGTCGTGGCGGGACGGGGCGGACGACGCGCTGCGGTTGTCCGCGGCGATGACGATGAAGTGCGCTTTGGCCGGACTTCCTCACGGCGGCGGCAAAACTGTCGCGGCGCTGCCCGCGGAGGGATGGGACCCGGCGCGCCGGCCCGGCCTGATCGCCGACCTCGCCGAGGCGATCGCCGCGCTGGGCGGCCGGTATCGCACGGGGCCGGACATCGGGACGACGTCCGAGGACATGGCGGAGATCCACCGTCTCGAGCACGGCTGGGCGTTCTGCCGTCCGGAGGAGCAGGGCGGCAGCGGAACGTCCAGCGCGGCGACCGCGCGGGGAGTCTTGGCGGCGCTTCAGGCCGGGGTCTCGCCGGGTTCGGTCGCGGGGCTGCGAGTGGGCGTGATCGGGTTCGGCAGCGTCGGACGGCTGATTTGCCAGTCGTTGCTCGAACGCGGCGCACAGGTGGTCGTGACGGATGTCGACGGCGGGCTCCGGCCGCTCGCGGAGCGGCTCGGCGCGACGTGGACGACGGCGGATCTGGTGCGCGAACCGCTGGACGTGCTGGTGCCCGCCGCGACCGGCGGCTTGCTGACGGCCGAGTCGGCGGCGGCGTGCGGGGCGTCGCTGATCGTCGGGCCGGCGAACAACCAAATCGCCGACGAGGACGTTGCGACAGTGTTGCGAGACCGGGGAATCACGTGGATTCCGGATGTCGTCGCGAGTGCCGGAGGGATCATTCACGCGGTCGGCCGCGAGGAACTCGGGATGGACGAGGCCGCGGCGAACGCGAGGATCGACGCGATCGCCGACACGACGAGTGCGGTTCTGGCGCACGCGCGCGAACGAGGGCTGACGACCGTGCAGGCCGCGCGGGAACTGGCGGCGGCCGGCTGACGCACGCGGGCCAAGGCCCCGGGTCCCGGCCCGGAGCCTTGGCCGCCTTTCGTTTTCGCCAGATCAGTACCAGTGCGCGCGGCCGCCGATCCGGCGTCCGGTTCCCCCGAGCACCGCGAGGATCGCGCCGATCACCACGAGGGCGATCCCGATGCTCCACAAAATCTGGATCGAGGTGATGAACCCGATCACGAGCAGAATGACGCCGAGAACAATCACGGGGAAAACCTCGTCTTCCTTCTCTCAGTGGGGAATGAGGCGTGCTCACTCTCGGATACCCTCACTCGGACGAGTGAAACATCGGATCGGCCGCGAATTCCGGAGCCATCGGTATTCGCGGTGAATTTGTCACCGCATTGCCCGGGACGAAGGCAGGAATTCAGGCAAATGGAGCAAGGAAGCGCTCCGGCGCGAATTGCTTCGGCGAACCGGACGAAGCGGACCGATCCCCGCCCGCCTGCGTCGGCGCGGCCGGACGGGCATCATGGGGTGGCGGCCGGGCGCCTGCCCGGCCCGGGGCAGGAGCGACCGAGGACGGGACCAGGACGATGGACGAGCCGACCGACCCCAGCAGCGACCCGGCGCGCGAGTTCCGCGTCGAGCGGGAGGACCGGCCTCCGGCCGCGGTGCTGACGGTGTACGGCGAGGTCGACATGATCACCGCGCCGCTGCTGACCGCCGCGGTCGACGAGGCGCTCGCCGGCGCGCCGCCGGTGCTGGTGCTCGACCTCGGCGCGGTGGGATTCCTGGCCTCGGCCGGACTGACCGCGCTGGTGGCCATGACGCAGCACCGGCCGTCCGGGCCCAGCCTGCGGATCGTCGCGTCCGGCCGGGCGACCGTGCGGCCGATCCAGCTCACCGGGCTGGAGCGGACCCTGCCGCTGTACCCCACGGTCGAGGCCGCGCTGGCCGCGTCCTGACCCGGGCAGTCCCCTTCGGACGGACGGCACGGGTGAACCCGGCCCGCGGCGGGTAACCGGGCGGCGGAAGAGGTTCCGGCGCGCGCTGGCGCCGCGAGAGGAACAGCCCGTCGATCGGGGAGAACATGCGCATCGGCTACACCTTGATGACCGAACAGACCGGGCCGCGCGAGCTGGTCGGCTGCGCGACCGCCGCCGAGCAGGCCGGATTCGACTTCGCGGCCTGCAGCGACCACTATTCGCCGTGGCTGGCCGAACAGGGGCACGCGCCGTACGCGTGGAGCGTGCTCGGCGCGGTGGCCCAGGCGACTGAGCGGATCGAACTCATGACGCTCGTCACCTGTCCGACGATGCGCTACCACCCGGTGGTGGTCGCGCAGAAGGCCGCGACGGTGCAGCTGCTGTCCGACGGCCGGTTCACCCTCGGGCTCGGCTCGGGGGAGAACCTGAACGAGCACGTCGTCGGCATGGGCTGGCCGTCGGTTTCGGTGCGGCACGACCGGCTCGCCGAGGCCGTCCAGATCATCGGCGGCCTGTTCGACGGCGGCCCGTTCACCTACCACGGGCAGCATTACCGCGCCGACGGGGCGAAACTCTGGGACCTGTCGCCGACGCGGGTGCCGATCGCGATCGCGGTGTCCGGCTCGAAATCGGTGAAGCGGTTCGCGCCGGTGGCCGACGCGATGGTGGCGGTCGAACCGAAAGCCGAGCTGTGCGCGGAATGGGACCACGAACGCGTCGGGCCGCCGACGCGCAAGATCGGGCAGCTGCCGGTCGCCTGGGACCCGGACCGCGGGGCGGCGATCCGGCGGGCGCACGAGCAGTTCCGGTGGTTCGGCTCGGGCTGGCCGGTGAACGCCGAACTGCCCGGCACCCAGGCGTTCGACGCGGCGACGCAGTACGTCCGCGAGGACGACGTGGCGGCGGGGATCCCGTGCGGTCCGGATGCCGGGCCGATCGTGGACGCGGCGAAGCAGTTCGCCCAGGCGGGATTCACCGATCTGGCGTTGATCCAGATCGGCGGTCCGGAGCATCAGCCGGAGTTCATGAAGTTCGCGGAGCGGGAACTGCTGCCCGCCTTGCGGTGACAACGGAAATGGGCCCGGGTGCCGAGGCATCCGGGCCCATTTCCGCGTGCCGTCACGGATGCCGCAGCAGCGCCCCGAATCCGTCGGTCAGGTCAAGCCGCTCATCCATCACCACGACGTCGGCGCCGACGGCCAGCGCCGCGTACGGCAAGGCCTCGTCCGCGCGCCGCCGGGCCGGGTCTTGCACCCCGAGCGCGTCCAACCGGGATTGCGCCACGCCGACCTGAGCCGGTTCCGAACCGGCGTACACGCTGGCCTCGCCGGAGTCGCCGACCAGCAGCGTCGCCACGTTCGCCTCCGCCAGCGCGGCGGTGACGGCGGACAATCCGCTGACCGCCAACGCCGAGTCGCGGCCCGCCTGGGCGCGGAAACGGTCGGCCAGGTCGTCCAGCTCGCGCAAGCGTTGCCCGGTAAGCAGTTCGTGCACCGCACGGTCCAGCTCGTCGCGGCCCGCCCCGGAGGCCCGGCTGCCCGCGTCGACCTCCGCGGCGAGGGAGCGGGCGGGCTCGGGCAGCCGCTCGCGCAGTTCGGTGCGGGCTTGGACCTCGCCGGCCAGGACGATCGCTCGCGGCCGCACGCGCTCCGCCGTCTTCGCGACGTGGTCGGCGACCTCCGCGAGGTTGTTGTGCGCGGTCTGCTCGGCGTGCGACTGGATGTCGCGGTGCGCCGGGCCGCCGCCGCGCACCTTGTGCACCGGGTGTTCCTGCCCGTGCACGGTCTCGGTCTCGACGCTGCCGTCCGGCCGGTGCACCTCGATGTCCGCGCCGGTCCGGTCGACGAGCACCACCAGATGCGCGGGGGTTTCGTCGAGGTGGCTGACGGTCGGCAGGAAGTACGGCAGCTCGGAAAAGCGCGCCTCCTGCGCGGGCGGCGGGGCCGCGAGCCGCCGGTCCAGCAGGACGGTGCCGTGCGCGGCGACGATGGTCCGCCCGGCCTTGCCGACCGGCGGAGTACTCTCCTCCACGGTGCGGAGGACCGCCTCGACGCTCGCGCGGTCCGCGCCCTGGTCCTCGAGAGCGGCCTCGATCTCCTTGAGCCGCAACCGCAATTGCTTGGCCGCGTCCTCGGTGTCGTGCGATTCGTCGAAGTGCACCGAGACGAACGGCCCGTCGGTCAGCAGCGCGCGAAGTTCTTGTGTGTCCATTGTGGAGTCTTCCTCCCGTTGGTTCGGGACGGTTTCACCGGGTCCGGGGCAGCTCGGGCGAAGCGGTGTCCAGCGGCACCGCGCCGGAACGGACGAGGCCCAGCTGCACGGTCTGCCGCCGGCCGACCTTCTCCAGCGCCCAGTCCGTGGCCGTGCGCAGGCGGTTTCCCGGCAGGGACAGCAGGTGGTAGCCCCGGGTGACCACCCGGGCGGGCAGGCCCGCCAGCGGGACGTGCAGCGGATTGGCCGCGCCCTGGCCCGACCCGAGGTCGACCGCGAAGCCGAGGTCGCGGTGCCGGTACTGGCGGGCGCGGCCGGCGCCGAGCGACGCGGCGACGTTGTTCCCGGCCAGGGTTCCTTGCCGCTGCGCGTGTTGCGCGGTCATCGGGGTGGTTTCGCCGGGCCGGGTCAGGTCCGGCACCGCTGCCGCGTCGCCGCAGGCGAACACGTCGTCGCGGCCCGGCACGTTCAGTTCCGGCGTGACGACCAGCCTGCCTTTCACGGTTTCCAGGCCCAGGCCGGAGACCAGCGGGTCCGGGCGGACGCCCACGCACCACACGAGCGTGTGCGTCGGCACCGCGTCGCCGTCGGTCAGCGTCACGCCCTTGACGTCCGCTTGGTCCACCGACGTCTTCATCCGGACCTCGACGCCGCGCTCGCGCAGCACCCGGTCCGCGGTCTTGCCGAGCCTCGGGTCCAATTCGGGCAGCACGCGCTCGGCGATGTCCAGCAGCAGCCAGCGAATCCGCTGGCCTTGGAGTTCGGGGTGCCGGCGCGCCAGGGCGGCGGTGAACTCCGGGCCCTGCGCGGCGACCTCGGTGCCGGTGTAGCCCGCGCCGACGACGACGAACGTGCACCGGGCGTCGCGTTCGGCCTGGTCCTCGGTCGCGGCGGCCAGTTCGATCTGGCGGGTGACGTGGTCGCGCAGGTACAACGCCTCGGGCAGGCCGCGGAAACCGTGCGCGCATTCGGCGACGCCGGGGATCGGCAGCAGCTTGTTGACGCTGCCCGCGGCGAGGATCAGCCGGTCGTAGCCCAGTTTCCGCTCGCGGTCCTCCGGGTCGGTGTAGGTCACGGTGCGGGCGTCGAGGTCGACCGACTCCGCGGTGCCCAGCGCCAGCCGCACGCCGCGCAGAGTGTCCGGAATGGACACCGCGACGTGCCGCGGGTCGACGATCCCGCTGGACACCTCCGGCAGCAACGGCAGGTACAGGAAATAGTCGGTGGGGTTCAGCACGACGATCTCGGCGCGGTCGCCGAGGGTCCGCAGCAGCTTCCGCGCCGCGTGGTAACCGGCGAACCCGCCGCCGACGATCACGACTCGCATGGGCGCCTCCTTTCCGCCGGACGGGTACCCGGAGCGCGGCCGGGCAATCGCGCCGGTTTCGGCCCGGCGCGCCCCGGGCACCCGGACCCGGTACCCGATGGCGAGGAGGACTGCATGAGCAGCACGATCACCGAAATCGTGGACGTCGACGTCCCGGTGTCGACCGCGTACAACCAGTGGACGCAGTTCGAATCGTTCCCCGAGTTCATGGAGGGCGTGGAGGAGGTCCGCCAGCTCGACGCGACGCACACGCACTGGGTCACCGAATTCGGCGGCGTCGGCCGGGAATTCGACGCGACCATCACCGAGCAGCACCCGGACGAGCGGGTCGCGTGGCGCTCGGATTCCGGGCCGGACCACGCCGGGGTGATCACCTTCCACCGGCTGGCCGACACCAAGACCCGGGTCACCGCGCAGATGGAACTCGACCCGGAGGGATTCGCCGAGAACGCCGCCGACAAGCTCGGCATCCTGGACCGCCGCGTGAAGGGCGACCTGATGCGGTTCAAGCAGTTCATCGAGCAGCGCGGACGCGAAACGGGGTCCTGGCGCGGCGACGTCGAGCGGCCCGGCTGACCATCGCCGGCCGTGGGGCGCCGCACAGGCGGGCATGGCCCGGCCGGGCGGCGGGTAACCGGGGCGCGAGCGATTCCCCGTCCAGAGAGGAGAACAGCATGGCCCGCGTGGCAGTGCTCGTGGACGAAATGACCGAGGACGACGAATTCCGGGTGCCGTGCGAGCGATTGCGCTCCGCCGGGCACGAGCCGGTGGTGGTCGGCTTGGCGAAGGGCAAGAAGCTCACCGCCCTGCACGGCACGGAAATCACCACCGACCAGGCGGTCGACGACGTGGCCGCGGCGGACTTCGACGCGGTCGTGGTCCCCGGCGGGTATTCGCCGGACAAGATCCGCACCAGCGAGCCGATGGTGGCGCTGGTGCGGGAGACGGCCGCCGCGGGCAAGCCGGTCGCGGCCGTGTGCCACGGGCCTTGGCTGCTCGCCGAGGCGGGGCTGGCCAAGGGCCGGACGGTGACGTCGTGGCCTTCGCTGCGGACCGATCTGCGCAACGCCGGGGCCGAGTGGGTCGATCGCGAGGTCGTCACGGACGACGGCGTGATCACGTCGCGGAATCCGGACGACCTGCCCGCGTTTTGCGACGCGTTGCTCGAGCGGCTGAAGTAAGGCACGGTTCGCGAAAGGGCTCCTTGAGGGATTCTGATTCCCCTCGAGGAGCCCTTTCGCGTGTCTGGAGCTTGAGTCTCAGGAGAGCGCGAACTTGATGCCGAAGTGGTTCAGCGTCGCGGGAAGCCTGCCCGGCTGGAGGTCGGCGGCAGTGCCGCGCGGCGCGAAGGCCGCTTGCTGCAGCAAAGCGGCGAGCAGGGTCGACGCGGTGAAGAGCACCACGTCGCGGCCTGGGCACACGCCGGGTCCGGCGCTGAACGGCACGAGCGCAGGGTTGGCCTTCGCGCGGCCGTCCAGCCAGATGTCCGGGACGAAGGAATCCGCGTACGGCAACGTTTCCGGATCGCGGTGGAAGAACGGCGTGTAGATCAGGAACGACGTTCCCTCCGGGCCCCAAGCGGTGTCTTCGGTGCTTTCGCGCAGCAGCGCGGGCGTCGTCGGCCAGAGGCGGACGGACTCCAGGACGCAAGCGCGAAGGTACGGAAGTTGTTGCGGCGTCGAGAGATCCGCTTCGGCGGCTTCGCGCCGGGCCTCGGCCAGTTCGTCCGGATGCGTGGCGAGCAGGGCGAGTGCGCGCAGGGTCGCGATCGCGGCGGCGTCGAAGGCGAACAGCCAGTGCGGCACCTGGCCGGTCGGGTCGAGGTCCGGGCCGGCCGGCTGTTTCGCCATCGCCGCGCCGAGGCTGCCCGGGCGGTCCAGGCCGAGCTGGCGGTCGAGCAGGGACTGGAACTGGCGGCGCTGGTCCTCGCGGCGCGGGTGCGCGAACGCCCAGTTCGCGTTGAGCCGCAACTGGTCCAGGAGATCGGTGACGCGCCGGTCGGCCGTCGTGTCGCCGCCGAGCACGATCTTGCGGACGATCGTCCAGAAATGCTCGGTGAACTGGGTCGCGTCGAGATCGGGGAACCCGGAAAGCATTTCGTGCGCTTCGGTGCGGATGTCGTCGGCCCAGGTCCCGGCGAGTTCGTGGGCGGCGCGGCCCGGTTCGAGCACGGTCTCGTTGAGTTTCCGCCGCCGCGCGCGGGCGGAACCGCTGGAGATCAGGACGCCGTGCGGCTGGAAATGGCGCAGGGCGGCGTCTTTTTCGGCGGTGTCCGGGCTGAACGGCGTGGGCGTGCCGGCCAGCAGCGCGCCGACGTGGTCCGCCTCGAGCACCAGCCGGAACGAACGGCCGGGGACGGGCAGGTCGAGCGGGCCGGGGCCGTAGCGTTCGCGCAGCTCGCGCAGCAGCCCGACGGCCGAGCGGTCGACGTGCAGTTTCTGCGCCGCGGCCATCGCGCGGGGACGGCGTTTGATCAGTCCGATGCCGACAGTGGGGGCGACCACCCGCGCGACGATGCGCCCGGTGTCGCGGACCGACGCCCGCTGCGGGCGGATGTCGGCCGGGGGCAGTTCGGACAAATCCGGGCTCGCGGTCGCGTGGGTGGTCGCCATGCTGTTCGGGTACCCGGGCCGGTTCGAGTGAAACCCGGGCCGCGCTCCCGGCGGCCGAGGATCCGTTGTGGACGGGGAAACCGCCAGGTGCGGACCGGTTCCGCGGCCGGCGCGGAGCCCGGATCGTCCACAGTGCCCCCGGCTCGGCCGCGGTTGCGCCTGGTCGCGGGCAGGACGCTGCGGTACGGTCGAGGGCAGGAGCGGTTCAGCCCACGTGCCGTCGCCTGACCCCGATGCGGCCCGGTTTCGTCCGGGCCCAGGGCCGGGCCGCACGTTTCGGCCCGGTCTCGCAGCCGCGAGGAGGGCTCGATGCACGAAAAGCTTGCTTGCTTGCCGGGATCGCCGGCGAGGATCCTGATCACCGCCACCGCGGACGAGACCGTCGTCGCGGTCTCCGCGGAACTGGACCAGCGCTCCACCTCCCGGCTGCGCGAGGCGCTGGCCGACGAGACTTCGCTGGGGCCGCCGGTGCTGGTCGCCGACCTGTCCGGGCTGACGTTCTGCTCGGTCAGCGGCCTGGAAGTGCTGACCGAGGCCGCGCGGGCGGCGGCCGCGGCGGGCGTGGAGTTCGTCGTGGTGGCTGCTCAGCGCGCCGTCGTGCGGCCGCTGCGCGTTCTCGGGCTCGACCGGGAACTGCGGGTGGTCGGACGCCTCGCCGAGGCCGTCGCGAGGAACGCCGCCGCGCGGACCCTGGCGGCCGAGGTCGGCTGACCGCGTTCGACCGGTCCGGCCGTCCCGGGTTTTGCCCGGTGCGGCCGGGCGGAGTTCTCTTCCGGCGCGCTGGCGTACCGGCGGGATCCGAGTACTTTGGCAACCGCTTGCCGGTGTCCGGCCGGCCGGGGAGGCGACAGTGGAACGCGGAAGGCCGGTCGATTACTCGGCCGTCGTGCGGCTGAGCGGCGACCCGTCCGCGTTGCGCGGCGAAGTGGGCGACGCGCTGGCCGCGGAGCCGCGGATGGTGGTCTTCGAGCTGAGCGAGCTGACCTCGTTCTCCAGCGAAGACCTCGCCGCCCTGCGCGACACGGCCCAGCCGAGCGAAGCGGTGTTCGCCTGCCGCGAGGGCCGGCTGGCGCGCCAGGTGCTCGAAGAGGAGGGCGTCCCGGTCTCCGATTCGGCGTCCGCGGCGCTGGCGCTGGAGGACGAGTCGGTGCGGCCGTCCGGAGAGCAGTTCCGGTCGCTCACCGAGATGCTGCTGGCCGCGCGGACCGTCGGCGAGGTCCTGCAGCTGGTCGTGGACGCGACCGCTTCGCTGGTGCCCGCGGCCGAACTGGTCTCGATCACCCTGCGTGCCCCGGACGGCGGCTTCCACACCGCCGCCTTCACCGACCCGAAGGCCGTCGAACTGGACGTGCTGCAGTACAAACTGGGCGAGGGCCCGTGCCACGACGCGGCGGTGCCGGGCCGCCCGGAATTCCTCGAATCGCCCGACCTGCGCGGCGACGCGCAGTGGCCGCGATGGTCCCCGGAGGCCGCCGGACTGGGCTGGCGCTCGGTGCTCGCGACCGCACTGGTCGACGACGCCGACTCGCGGTTCTCCGGTGCGCTCAACCTCTACTCCCGCACCCCCGGCGGCCTGACCGACGCCGACCGCGACGTCGTGCTGCTCCTGGCCAGCCACGCGACCCTCGCGGTGGCCGAAACGGACGCCGTGACCCGGAGCGAACTGCACCAGGCCCAACTGCGGCGCGCACTGGACAGCCGCGACGTGATCGGCCAGGCGAAGGGCATCCTGATGGCCCGCCGGGGCCTGGACGCGGAGGCGGCGTTCGACCTGCTGCGCCGGACGTCGCAGCAGCTGAACGTGAAACTGGTGCACCTGGCGGGGACACTCGCGGCGCGGCACGAGGAACTGGACGGCCCGGTCGCGCAGATGGGGGAGCCGGACCCGGTGTGATTGCCCCGGGGAGCTGCGGTTTTCGGCGGGTGAGGGACGGGAGCTGCGGTTTTCGTTGGGGGTGGGTGGGAAGCTGCGGTTTTCGGAGTGTGCGCCAGGAGGTTCTCCAGACTGGATGGCTGGGCAACCGAGCAGCCGGGCAGCCGGGCGGGGTGCCCTGGCGGCCCGGGCGGGTGGCCGAGTCACCTGGTGGGGCGCCTTGGTGGGCTGGTGGCTTGGGCGGCCGAGTAGCTCGAGTGACCTGTGCCAGCTCGGGCGGCCGAGCAGTCCGAGGGGGCCGAGTGGCCTGCGTCGCCTGAGAAGGCCGAGCCGCCGAGAAATCCGCGCGACCCAAATGGCTTGAATGGTCCGAGCCCCGAGCCCCGAGCCCCGAGCCCCGAGCCCCGAGCCCCGAGCCCCCGGAGCTCCGAGCCCCCGGAGCTCCGAGCCCCCGGGAGCTCCGAGCCCCCGGAGCTCCGAGCCCCCGGGAGCTCCGAGCCCTGCCCGGGCCCCCGAGCCAAGAGCCGCCGAGTCCTAGAGCCGCGAGCCCCCGGAGCAGCGGAGGAGCCGAGTCGCAAGGCCCCCGGAACCGCGAGCCCCGAGTCGCGAGCAGCGGGGGTAGCCCGAATGGCCGAGCCGCTCACGTCGTCCAGGCCGAACGTGTCCGGCCCGGGCATCGCGAGGGCTTGCCCGCCGAGCACCTCCCACACCTTCCCACCTGCCGCACGCGGAGCAGCCCGGCGATCCGACGTGTCCGGAGCCCCTCCGTCGGGTAGCCGTCCCGGGGGAGCCGACTGAGGAAGGAGCCCGTCATGGTGCACCCCGTGCCGCCTGGGCCGGAGCCTGTTCCGTCGCCGCCGGAGCCGGTGCCGCCGTTTCCGCCGGAGCCTGCGCCGCCGCCGCGGCCGGGGCCGGGGCCGTTGCCTCCGCCGGAGCCGCCCGTTCCGCCTCAGCCGCGTTGACCAACGGCGGGAGCGGCCGATTGCCCTGCGAGGCGACCGGGTACCTCCCGGGAAAAGCGCCGGAGCGAACGGAGGCGGTGATGGACGAAGCGAACCAGGCCGAGCCGGGGGTCGTGGTCGGGGACGACGGCTCCGAAGGGGCCCGCCTCGCCGTCGACTGGGCCGCCGCTGAGGCGGAGGCGCTCGGGACCTGCCTGGTCGTCGTGCGGACGATGACGCTGCCCATGCCGAACGTGGACTTCGTGCCCGGCGTGCTCACGCCGGTGGCGGGCGAGATCGTGGCCGACCAGTCCGTTCTGGACTACGCGGAGAAGGAACTCGCCGAGGTCGCCGCTGAAATCGCGCGGAAACGGCCGGAGCTTCCGGTGCGCACCCGGGTGCGGTTCGGGCGGGCCAGCTGGGAACTGGCGGACATCGGACGGCAGGCCGAGCTGATCGTGGTCGGCGCGTCCGGGCGCGGCGGGCTGCCCCGGCTGCTGCTCGGGTCGACGGCCTCGCAGGTGGTGCACACGAGCGCGCGCCCGGTCGTCGTGGTCCGGGCTTCCAGGGAGAAGGCGCGACGGGTGGTCGTCGGCGTGGACGGGTCGCCGGCCAGTGTCGCGGCGGTGCGGTACGCGTACGACTTCGCCGACCGGCACGGCTGCACCCTGCACGCGGTGCACGTGTGGTCGGAACCGCCGGAGGACGTCTTCGGCCCGGCCCGCTCCGGCTGCGAGGGGCAGCAGAGCCCGCAGGACGAGGGCGAACGGGTGCTCGCGGAATCCCTGACCGGCCTCGGTGAGCGGCATCCGGACGTCGTGGTGCAGCGGGAGGTCGCGCTCGGCAGCGTGGCCGAAGTGCTGCTGGACCACGCGGAAGGGGCGACCTTGCTGGTGGTCGGCGGGCACGGTCGCGGAGCGTTGCGGGGAGCATTCCTCGGTTCGGTGAGCCACGCGATGGCCTATCACGCACCGTGTCCGGTCGCGATCGTGCGGGAGGGCGTCGAGGAGCACCCCGGCTAGCGTTGCAGGCTCCGCCGTACCAACGCCGCCGCCAGCCGGGCCGAATCCTCGCCCGGCACCAGTTTCGCCAGCCGCTCCGGGTCGGCGGGCAGCCCGGCCTTCTTCGCCCCGTCCAACGCCTTGCGGTCGAAATACGGGCGCAGCCACGGCCAGACCGCTTGTGCTTCGCGGCAGAAGATCTGCGCGCCGGTCGGGCCAACCCGGGGAAATTCGGTGAGGAGTTTTTCCAGCCGTTGCGGATCGCCGTCGGCGGCGTCGGCCATCCGGCGCAGATCGTCGTGGTATTTCTCGCGGAGGAAGTCCGCGCCTTCGCCGAGATGCTGCGCGGTGCTTTCGTCGTACCGGACGTAGTGGGCGCGACCGAGAGCGTCAACCCGTTGCTGCCACGTGGAATCGCGCATCGCGGCGGGGGAGCGCCAGCCCGAACGGGACAGTTCGCGCGCGGCGGCGACGGCGATCTCGGTGCTGATCCGCGTCGACAGCAGCGTGGTGAGGACCAGCAGCCGGTACAGCGGTTGCGGTTTGTCGGCCAGCTTGATCCCGGCCTCCTCGGCGAACGTCGTGCCGTGCTCGGCGAGGAGTTCGTCCACTCGGCGCATGCGGGCCGGATTCCCGTTCGGGCAGAAGCGAAACTCAGCGCGCGTACGGGTCCTTGGCGAATTCGACGCACAGCCGCCAGCCGTCCGCGCCGGGCGCGGGTTCGGTCCAGGCGTCGAGCGAATCGGTCAGCGCGCGCAGGATGTGCCAGCCGACCTCGTCCGGTCCGGGCGGGAATGCCCACGACGAAGTGGTGGCGACGGTGACTGTCATCCGGCCGGCGCAGCGGAACGCGCATTCCACGACAGCACCGTCGTCCGCCCGTCGCGCCTGCGCCGCAACCGCCTCGTCCACGGCCAGCCGGAGATCCTCGGCCTCGTCGGCACCGAACGCCGCCGAGACAGCGAGGTCCTGCGCCACCAGCTTGGCCAGGGAAAGCAGTTCTCCGTGCGCTGCCAGCCGCAGTTCGACCACCGGGGAAGCCACCGTCAGCACGCCCGGTCCGTTCGCCTCGCGCTGAACACCATGCGCACTGGGTTACCCCGCCCGGCGGCGGGCCAACCACCGCCGCCGGAAGTCGCGCAGGCACCCGAACGGCCTGTTTCCGGCGCGCCACGACGGGTAACCGGGGGATCGGAGCACGGCAGGAAAGGAGTACCCGGCATGAGCACCAACGCATACCTCTCGTTCCTCGCGATCGGGATAGCGCTGGTCCTGGTGGACGGCCAGATCATCTACCGCAGCGGCCGCCGTTACCTCGCGAACGCCTACGGGGACCCTGGATCCGGCGCCTCGATGACGAGGCTGGTGACCGTGTTGTTCCACCTGGTGACCCTGGGCGTACTGGCCTTGATCTCGACCGTCGACCTCGGCGGGAGCGACCTGCCGGGCGTCGTCGGACGGGTGGGCGTGCTGCTGCTGATCCTGGCACTGGCGCACGCGGCCACCCTGGGCGCGCTGGCCCGCATCCGCGGCGAGCAGGACGTGGCGGACGCGATCGCCCACCGCGACGACCGGCTGGCCCGCCGGTCGGAGACGGACCTGCAGGCCCCGACGGTGACCCCGGTGCCTGGGCAGGAGGGGCGGCGTCCGGACGTGAGCCCGTCGCTGGAGCAGCGGTCGCCGTACACGGCGTGACTGAGCGAACGGTGCGTTTCCGCGATTGCGGAAACGCACCGGTTTCGTCTGCGAGCGAGGGTCGACGGGTTCGGATTCCAGAGCAGCGTGACTGAGCGCACCGGTGCGTTTCCGCGACAATGCGGAAACGCACCGGTGCCGTCTACAGCCGAGGGTCGACCGGCTCGGATTCCAAGGCCAGCACGGCGAAAACGCACTCGTGCACGCGCCACATCGGCTCGTCGCGGGCGAGGCGGTCCAGCGCTTCGAGGCCGAGACCGTACTCTCGCAGCGCCAGCGAGCGCTTGTGGCCCAGGCCTCGGTGCCGCAGCCGAGACAGGTGGCGTTCCTCGGTGTAGTCGGGGCCGTAGATGATCCGCAGGTATTCGCGGCCGCGGACCTTCAGACCCGGCTGCACCAGCCCGTGCGAGCCCCGGACCAGGTTCGCGGCCGGTTTGACCACCATGCCCTCGCCGCCCCGCGCGGTGAGTCCGGTCCACCATTCGACGGCCGCCGCGACTGAGGCGGGATCGGTGGTGTCGACCGGCAACCGCTCAGTCGGGGCGAGGAAACCGTCGCTGCTTTCGACCAGCCGGTCCGCCAGCGCGAGGTGCCAGTCGTGGGGTCGCTTGTGGTGCGCTTGCCCGGCCGACGCCAGCACCTGGAAGGGCGCGAAGCGCACGCCGTCGAGGCCGTCGGTCGGCCAGCAGTAACGCCGGTACGACTCTGCGAACGCGTCCGCGTTGCCCGCGCGGGAACGCGTGCGCTCCAGCAAGGCGGACACGTCGAGGCCGGACTTCTCAGCGGCGGCCAGCGCGGTCACCGCGGCCGGGAGCGCCGAGCGGGCGGCAGCGCCGACAGCCGCGTACTGCTCGCGCAGCAACTGTTCGGCCTTCACGCTCCACGGCAGCAGTTCTCCGTCGAGCAGCAGCCAGTCCGAGCCGAGTTCGTCGAACAGGCCCGCCTTCTCCGCGGCCGCGCGGATCCGGTCGACCGCTTCGGCCGTCAGGGCTTCGGGGAAGAAGTGCCGTCCGGTCCGCGTCCACACCGCGCCGAGCGCTTCGCCGGGCGCGCCGAAGCGGGTCCGGGCCGCGTCGAGCGACCGGCACACCAGCGCCACCGCCCTCGAGCCCATGTGCTTTTCCTCGCACACCACGGAATCCACGCCCTCCGCGCGGTAATAGCCGAACGCCTGGTCCGGGTGTTCCAGCAGCCCGTCGGCCGTCGCGGTGGCGACCGGCGACATGGTCGGCGGCAGGTAGACCAGCCAGCGCGGGTCGATCGCGAACCGCGACATCACCTCCAGCGCCGCGGCTGCGTTCTCCTCGCGCACGCCGATCCGCTTCTGGTAGGCGGTTTCGATCACCCGCCGGCCCAGGACGTCGGCGACGTCGAGGACGCCCGGATCGCGGTGCGCGACGGATTCCGCGGCCGCCGGGTTGGCGGGGAACGGTTTGGCGGGCTCGTAATAGACCTCGGCCGCCGGCACGGAGACGATCTCTTTTTCCGGATACCGCAACGCCGTCAGCGTCCCGCCGAACACGCACCCGGTGTCCAGGCACAGGGTGTTGTTCACCCATTCCGGCGCGGGCACCGGGGTGTGGCCGTAGACGACCATCGCGCGGCCGCGGTACTCGTTCGCCCACGGATAACGCACCGGCAGGCCGAATTCGTCGGTCTCGCCGGTGCTCTGCCCGTACATGCAGAAGCTCCGCACCCGCCCGGACGCGCGGCCCTGGAAGCGTTCGGTGATCCCCGCGTGCGCGACGACCAGCTGTCCGCCGTCCAGGACGTAGTGGCTGACCAGGCCGTCCATGAACTCCTGCGCCTCGGCGCGGAATTCGGGGGTTTCGGCGGCGAGCTGCTCGAGCGACTCGGCAAGCCCGTGCGTGACCTGCACATTCCGGCCGCGCAGTGCGCGCAGCAGCTTGTGCTCGTGGTTTCCGGTGACGCAGAAGGCATTTCCGGCACGCACCATGCCCATCACGAGCCGCAGCACGCCCGGCGTGTCCGGGCCGCGGTCGACGAGATCGCCGACGAACACCGCCCGGCGCTCCGGATGCTGCGCGCCGACCGCGCGGCCCTCGTCGTCGCGCTCGATGGCGTAGCCGAGTTCGCCGAGCAGCGTTTCGAGTTCGGCGCGGCAGCCGTGGATGTCGCCGACGATGTCGAACGGCCCGGTCTCGTGGCGCAGGTCGTTGTACAGCGGGACCCGCGTGATCGTCGCTTCGGCGACCTCTTCCGGGGTGCGCAGCACGTGCACCGTCCGGAAGCCTTCCTTCTGCAGGCTGCGCAATCCGCGGCGCAGCTGGTCTCGCTGCCGCCGGATCACGTGCGCGCCGAACGTCCGGTCCGCCCGGTCGGCGTTGCGCGCGACGCACAGCGATTCCGGCAGGTCCAAAACGATCGCCACCGGAAGCACGTCGTGCTCCTTGGCCAGCGCGACCAGCGACTTGCGCGAGTCCGGTTGCACGTTGGTCGCGTCGATGACGGTCAGCCGCCCGGCGGCGAGCCGTTTGCCGGCGATGTAGTGCAGGACGTCGAAGGCGTCCTTGGTCGCCGACTGGTCGTTCTCGTCGTCGGCCACCAGACCGCGGCAGAAGTCCGACGAGAGCACCTCGGTCGGCTTGAATTGCGCGCGGCCGAACGTCGACTTGCCCGACCCGCTCGCGCCGACCAGCACGACGAGGCACCGGTCGGGAATCTCAAGCGTGCTCATTCCGCACCTCCTTTCGTGAACAGGGCCAGCTGCGTCGCCGGGCCGACTTCGGGGTCGTCGGAGCCGACCGGCAGCAGCCGCACGCCGTAGCCGTAGCTGCTCGCGACCCGGTCCGCCCACGCGCGAAACTCGGCGCGAGTCCATTCGAAACGGTGGTCCCGGTGCCGCAGCTTGCCCGCGGGCAGCGACTCGAAACGCACGTTGTACTCGCGGTTGGGCGTGGTCACGACGACCGCGCGCGGGGCGGCGAACTCGAACACGGTGCGCTCCAGCGCTCCGAGGCGCGGCGGGTCGACGTGCTCGATGACCTCCATCAACACTGCCGCGTCGAGGCCGGCGAGCCGGTCGTCGCGGTAGGTGAGCGAGGACTGCAGCAGCTCCAGCCTGGCCCGTTCCGTCTCGGACATCCGCTCCAGCCGCAGCTTCCGCGCCGCGACCTGCAGCGCGCGAGCCGAAACGTCCGCGGCCACGATCCGCTCGACGGACTTTTCGGCCAGCAGATCGCGCACCAGCGCACCCTCGCCGCAGCCGAAGTCGCCGACCGAGCGAGCGCCCAGCGACCGCAGCACCGCCATGATCGTGCCGCGCCGCTGCTCGGCCAGCGCCACCGGACGGTCCGGCGCTTCGAGAATCGCGGGCTCGGCGAGCGCGTTGTCGATTTCCTCCGGCTCCGAATCGTCCACTTCGGCCAGCCGCGTCAACGCGGCGGTCGTCAAAGCCCGGCGGTGCGCGAGGTAGCGGCGGGTGATCAGCTCCTTCTCCGGATGCCCGGCAAGCCAGTCGCCGCCGGCGCGCAGGAGCTTGTCGATCTCTTCTTCGCCGACCCAGTAGTGCTTCGCGTTGTCGAGGACGGGCAGCAGCACGTAGACGTGGTTGAGCGCGTCGGCCAGCCGAAGCTCGCCGGTGAGCCGGAGGTCGACATAGCGCGAATCGCCCCACTGCGGGACCTGCGGATCCAGCGGGAGCGCGGTCGCCTCGACCGTCCAGCCGAGGGGCTCGAACATCCGGCGCACCAGCTCGGGGCCGCCCGGACAGGCCGGGATCCGGAGGTCGAGCGGGATCGCGCCGGCGGCCAGCTCCGGACGCGACTCGCACCGTCCGGCGAGCGCGGTGCGGAAGACTTCCTTGAGCGCCACGGAAAGCAGGCTGGACGCCGCGTAGGGGCGGTCGTTGACGTACTGGCCGAGCGTGAACCCGTCGCCGGAGCCCGCCTTGCCGCGCACCAGCGCCACTGGGTCGACCTCGAGCATGAGCGCGGCGGTGCACCGCGTGTCGGACGCCTCGGGGTAGAAGACGTGCGCTTGTCCGGCGGAAAGCTCGAACGACTGGACCCGGCCCGGGTGCTTGTGCAGCAGGAACCCGAGGTCGGAGGCGGGCTGGTGGGTCGTGGTGACTGTCAGGAACACCAGGGGAGTATTCCGCAGGGCATTTGTCCGTGTCGCGGGAGTTTCCGGCTCATCGCCGGCTGAGGCGCGCGGGATGTGCCCAACGCCGCAATGCGGTTTTCTCCGTAACGGCGGTGTCCTCGTGCCCGATAACCGGAAGCTGTGTTCAGGCGAACACAGAACTGGGACACGTGATGAACGACCGGGACACCGGCGCGGACGATGAGCCACAGGGCCCGGAGACGGCAGCCCCGCCATCGGCCGCCCCGCCGTCGGCCGCGCTGCCACGCCAATCACGCGCGGGCCGTTGGTACCGGCTGGCGACGGCCGCGGTCGTGCTCGCAGCTGTCGCCGTGCTGGGCGGTTCGGGATGGTGGCTGTTCGACGGGCGCGCCATGGACGGGTACGCGTTGCCGGACGGTGCGATACCGCTCGGCGCCCATGACGTCTGCGCCGACACCGTGACTGTGAATCTCAAAACCGACGCCGAGATGACGGCCGTCGCCCGGGCGTTGCGCGGTGATTCCCGGGTCCTGCGGTCCTACACCGAGACTCAGCAGGAGGCTTACGCGAGGTTCCGGCGGATCTTCGCGAACCAGCCGGAGCTGCTGCGGATGACGGGTGCGGACGCCATGCCCGCCTCGGTCGTCGTGGTGCCGAAGGACCAGAACGCGACGGCGGACATCGCCGGCCAGTTCCGCGTCCAATTCCCCGCGGCGCGGAAAGTCAGCGACGACAAGGAGGCCCGCAGCCGGTTCACCGGGCCCGGCTACCGGGATCCGAACTGCCTGCCCAACGGCGAGCACTCCCGCTGATCGCCCGTTCCGGACCTCGCCCGCGAGGGGCAACGGGCTGAAAACCCTTTCGACGGCGCCCTCAGTCGCTGAGCGGTGCGTCCGAACGCGCCCGATAGCGGGAGCACACGACCCGAAGAGCACCGCCGCTCCGCTCCGCACACAGCCAATCACTGGGAATAAACTTCCCATTGACCGGGAAAATGCCCTGGGCGCACGCTCGCCCGCGACGTAGCGTGCCCGCCATGACAAGCGCGGATGCCAACCGGAAGGCCGGGACGAGGGCGGCGCGGATCCTGGCGGTTTTCGCCGAGCGGGAGAGCGCCACGGCGGAGGAGGTCTCCGTCGGCACGGGCATTCCCTCCAGCGCCGTCTACCGCTACCTGACGACGTTCGTCGAGATCGGCCTCGTGCACCAAGCCCGCACCCGCGGCCGCTACTGCGCCGGGTCGCTCACCGTCCAGATGGCCGAGAACTACCGCCGCGAGGCGCTCGGCCAGGGCGGCGTCAAGCGGCGGCTCCGGCAGCTCGCGGCGGACACCGACGAACTCGCCGCGTTCCTCATCGCCCGCGACAACGACGTGCTCTGCGTCGAAGCTGCCGAGGGGACCCGGGTCGTCCGGTGCAGTTTTTCGCCGGGGCTGAGCAAGCCGCTCGTCTTCGGGGCCAGTGCGCAGGCGTTGCTGGCGCATCTGCCGGACGAGCGGGTCGCGGCTTCGGCGCACGCGCACGGGCTGAGCGGGGAGCAGGTCGCGAAGCTGGAAGCAGAGCTGCGTCGGGTCCGCGACCAGGGCTTCGCGGAGAGCGTCGGCCAGGTCGATCCGGGCGTGTGGGGCGTGAGCGTGCCGGTGCTGGACCGGCACCGGAACCTCGTCGGCACGGTCAGCACGATGGCCCCGGATTTCCGCGTGCGCCCGCGCCGCGAGTCCCTCGTCACGCTCACCCACGCCGCCGCGCAGGACATCAGCCGATTGCAGGAGCACGTGTGAGCACAACCCCGTGGACCGGACGCCACGACGGCAGCGGTCCGGAACATCGCCGATGGCACCACGCCGTCAACGAATTCTCCAGCGCCCCAGGCGTTTCGCTGCTCGGCTTCGCCAGCGACGCCGGGGTCCGGCGCAACGGCGGACGGCCCGGAGCGCAGGCGGGCCCGGACGCGATCCGGAAAGCGCTGGCGTCGTTCGCGATCCCGCCCGTGTTCACCGTGGACGACCTGGGGGATGTAGTCGTCGAAGGCGACGAGCTGGAAGCGGGGCAAGAGAACCTCGGCGAACTGGTCGGCAAGCAGCTCGCCGACGGGAACTTCCCGCTCGTGCTTGGCGGCGGCCACGAAACGGCGTACGGCTCCTACCTCGGTCTCGCCCGCAGCGGGCTCCTGGACGGACGGCGCCTCGGCATCCTCAACCTCGACGCGCACTTCGACCTCAGGACGGCAGACCGCGCGTCCTCGGGCACCCCGTTCCGGCAGATCGCCGCCCGGGAAGCCGGACGCGGCGCGGAATTCGCTTACGCCGTGGTCGGAATCAGCGAACCCGGCAACACCGCCGCGTTGTTCCGGACGGCCGCCGAACTGAACGTTCGCCACCTCCTGGACGTCGACTGCCAGGAACGCCGTCTCGAGCGAGTTCTCGACTTCGTCCGGGGCTTCGTCGCGGACGTCGACGCGCTGTACCTGTCGATCGATCTCGACGTGCTCCCCGCCGCGCAGGCGCCCGGAGTCAGCGCCCCGGCGACCCTCGGCGTACCCGCCGCGGTCGTCCTCGAGGTGTGCCGGCTGGTCGCGAGCGACCCGAAGCTCGCCCTCGCCGATCTCACCGAACTGAACCCCGTCTACGACGTCGACCACCGCACAGCCCGGATCGCGGCCCGTCTCGCGCACACGCTCGTGACGAGCCGTCCGGTCCCGGAAGGACACTGACCATGCCCCCTCAGCGAATCTGGCCGCGGCTCGCCGCCGTGCTGCTGGCCTGCCTGCTCGCGTTCCTGCCGGTGAGCGCGGCGAGCGCGGCCGAACCGCAGGGCGGGAAGCTCGCCGCGCTGCGGTCCGGGCAGACCGCGCTCCGGGTCGGCACCGACGCCACGTTCCCGCCGTTCGAGTTCACCGACGCCAAGGGCGGCCAGCTCGGCTTCGACATCGACCTGGTCCGGGCGCTCGCGCAGCGCGCGGGCATCAAGAAGGTCGACTTCGTCCAGATGCCGTTCGGCAACATCGTCCCGGCGCTGCAGGCGAACCAGATCGACGTCGGCGCGTCGGCGATCTACATCAGCCCCGCGCGGCAGAAGGCCGTCGACTTCTCGGACATCTACTATCCGGGCGGGCTCGCGGTTTTCGTGTCCGACAAGGACAATTCCGTCGCCTCGCTCAAGGATCTCGCCGGCAAGCGCGTCGCGGTCCAGGTCGGCACGAAGTCCGTCGACTGGCTGACCCAGCACCAGCCCGCCGCGCAGCTGATCACCGCGCAGACCAACGAGCAGATGTTCTCCTCGGTCAAGCTGGGCCAGGCGGACGCCGTCGTGACCGGGGCCCCGGCCGGGAAGTACTTCATCGCCCAGCAGGGCGGCCTCAAACAGGTCGGCGACCGGCTGACCGAAGAGAACTACGGCTACGCCTTCCAGAAGGCCGACGCCGAACTGCGGACCGCGTTCAACGCCGCGCTCAAGCAGATGCGCGACGACGGTTCCTACCAGCAGGCCACCGAAAAGTGGTTCGGCGCGGAAAGCACCGCGGCGAAATCGGGCGGGCACTCGCTGTTCAACTTCTCCACCATCGTCGATTCCTCCGGACAGCTCTGGCAGGGCCTGCTGGTCAGCCTCCAGGTGATCCTGCTCGCGCTGGCGCTGAGCCTGCTGCTCGGCACGCTCGGCGGATTCGCGAAGCTCAGCAAGATCGCGCCGGTCCGGTGGATCGGCAACGGCTACGTGTCGGTGATCCGCGGAACTCCGTTCGTGGTGCAGCTGTTCTTCATCTACTTCGGACTTCCGCAGCTCGGCCTGCAGCTCCCGCCGATGACCGCGGGCATCATCTCGCTCGGGCTCTACAGCGGCTCGTACGTGACCGAGATCTTCCGCGGAGCCGTGCAGTCCATCGACCGCGGGCAGCTGGAAGCCGCGCGCTCGTGCGGCATGTCGCAGGTGTCGGCGATGCGGCACGTGATCATCCCGCAGGCGTTCCTGCGGATGCTTCCGCCGCTGGGCAACGAATTCGTGTCGCTGACGAAGAACTCGGCCCTGGTGTCCTTCGTGACCATTCACGAGCTGTTCCTGGTGGGACAGACCATCATCTCCCGCACCTTCGACGCGCTGACCGTGTACCTGTTCATCGGCCTGCTGTATTACCTGCTCACCAACCTGATCAGCTTCACGACGCGCACCCTCGAGAAGAAGATGGCGGTGTACATCTGATGGCACTGTTGGAAGTCCACGGCCTGACGAAGTCCTATGGGGACGTGAAGGTGCTCGACGGGATCGACTTCGCGATCGAGCCCGGACAGGTGGTCGCGGTGATCGGCCCCAGCGGCGGCGGGAAGTCCACGTTCCTGCGCTGCCTCAACCTGCTGGAGACCCCGACGTCCGGCCGCGTGTCGTTCGACGGCGAGGACCTGACCGGCCGCGGCGTCGACCTCGACCGCCTGCGGTCCCGGATGGGCATGGTGTTCCAGCACTTCAACCTGTTCCCGAACATGACAGTGCTGCGCAATGTCGTGCTGCCGCAGATGAACGTGCTCAAGCGGAGCAAGGAAGAAGCCGAGGCAAAGGCGCGCGCCCTGCTGGACCGCGTCGGCATGCTCGACCGCGCTGGCGCGTATCCCAACCGGCTGTCCGGCGGGCAGAAACAGCGCGTCGCGATCGTGCGCGCCGCCGCGATGGACCCGAAGCTGATGCTCTTCGACGAGCCCACCTCGGCGCTGGACCCCGAGGTCGTGCAGGACGTCCTCGACATCATGAGCGAGCTGGCCAAGGACGGCATGACGATGCTCGTGGTCACGCACGAGATGGGGTTCGCCCGCAAGGTCGCCGACCGCGTGGTCTTCGTGGACGGCGGGAAGATCGCCGCCGACCTGCCGCCCGCCGAGTTCTTCTCCGAGGGCAACGCGAACCCGCGCGCCCAGGCCTTCCTGGAAAAGGTGCTGTAGGGACGTCGTGAGTGGCGATCACGGTTAGAACCGTGATCGCCGCTCACGAGTCTTGACGCGCTCGGGTCCGCCGCTTAACCTTGCTTTCTCAGACAGGCACAGACGAAGAGCCACTGTCAGCGGTCTTCGTCGTGTCTGTTTTTCGTATGCCGGGATCGCTGACAGCCAGCGCAGAAAGTTGGCGGTCCATGAGTTCTCCCACGGTCGCAACGCCGCGATCGATCGCGAATGTTTCGCAGGTCACCGCGCTGATCAACACGTTGTCCGCGTTGCCGCGCAAGGCGAACCTGCTCTGGTACCTGGTCTTGGGCGGGCTGTTCCTCGACGCGTACTCGAACGCCGCGCTCGGCGCCGGTCTCGCGCCGATGACCAAGGAACTGGGGCTCAGCGCGGGCCAGGTCGGCCTGCTCACCGCGACCGCGCCCGCGGTCGCCATCCTGTTCAACCCGGCGGGCGGCTGGCTGGCCGCGCGGATCGGCCGGGTCAAACCGCTGATCGCGGCGAAGGCGATCGCCGGGCTCGGCGCGGTGCTCACCGCGACCGGCGGCAGCTTCGAGGCGGTCTGGGCCGGGCGCGGGCTGGTCGGCGTCGCCTACGGCGTCGACTTCGCGGTCGCGATGGCGCTGCTCGCCGAGTACACCCCGGCGTCGCTGCGCGGACGGCTCAACCTGTGGCAGTCCGTCTGGTACGTCGCCACCACGGTGAACCTCGCGCTGACGCTGGTGTTCTACAAAGCCGGCGTGGCGGTGGAGATCTGGCGCTGGTCGGTCGGCTCGGCCGGGGTCTTCGCGCTCGCGCTGCTGGTGCTGCAGATCGCGTTCCTCGCCGAGAGCCCGTCGTGGCTCGCGGCCAAGGGACGGCTGCCCGAGGCGGCGCGCAGCCTCCGCCGGATCTACGGTTTCGCCGTGTCGCCGGGAACGCCGAGCGCCGAGGACGCCGCGGCCGAGGAACGCAAGATCGGGTTCCGGCAGGCGGGCGTGCTGTTCCGCAAGCCCTACCTGCCGCGCACGTTCCTGTCCACGGCGATCTCGCTGACCCAGGCCATGCAGTACTTCGCGGTCGGCTGGTATCTGCCGGTGATCAGCCTCGCGATCTTCGGCGACAAATTCGAGACGGCCACGCTCGGGTCGATGGTCTTCAACGTCGCCGGGATCGTCGGCGGCGCGCTGTCGGCGTACTTCGGCCGGAAGATCGGGCTGCGGGTCAGCTCCGCGATCGGGTACGCCTTCGCGTTCGCCATCCTGCTGGTGATGGGGCTCGGCTTCGGGAAGCTGCCGATCGCGATCGGGTTCCTGCTGCCGTTCCTGTTCATCTTCTTCCATTCGGCGGGCCCCGGCGCGAACGGCAAGTCGATCGCCGCGCTGTCCTACCGCAGCGACGTGCGCACCCTCGGCACCGGCGTGACCGGCATGCTCGGGAGCTTCGGCAGCGTCGTCGGGCTGTACGTGTTCCCGCAGATCAAGGAGGCGATGGGGCTCGGCCCGACGATCGCGCTGCTCGCCGTGGTGCCCGCGCTCGGCCTGGTGTCCTGCCTCATCGTGCGCTGGGACCCGACCCGCAGCGGCGTCGACCCGGACGACGAGGAGATCTCGCTGCCGGGGAGGACGGCGTGACGCGGCGCGGAATCCTGGCGGTCGACGAGGGTTCGACGGGCACGAGAGCCGCCGTGGTCGGCGAGGACGGCGTGGCCGGGCCGTCGTTCTACACCGCGGTCGACGTCGTCCATCCCGAACCGTCGCGGGTGGAGCAGGACGCGGCGCAACTGCTGGAGCGCACCGTCGACGTCGCCCGCCAGGCGATCGCGTGGGCGGGGGAGAACGGCGTCGAGATCGTCGGGATGTCGGTGTGCACGCAGCGCGCGACCGCGATCCTCTGGGACAGCGAGACCGGGCGGCCGCTGGCTCCGGCCGTGGTGTGGCAGGACACCCGGTACGCGGACGAGCTGGCGAAACTCGCTCCGGAGTGGGATCCGGTGCTCTGGGAGAGGACCGGCCGCCCGGTCGGCACCCGCGCCCCGTTCCTCTGGGCCGCGCGGCAGCTCGGCCGGCTCGGCGTGCCCGCCGACCGCGTGCGGTTCGGTTCGGTCGACACCTGGCTCGTCTGGCATCTCAGCGGGCGCAGCAGGTATGTCATGTCGGCGACCAACGCCGTCGCGTTCGGCGGGTACCGGCTGCGCGAGCACGCGTGGGACCGGGAATGGCTGGCCGCACTGGGTTTCCCGGCCGAGCTGGCCCCGCCGCCGGTCGACGACGACGGCGATTTCGGGCACACCGACCCGGACCTGCTCGGCATCGAGGTGCCGATCGCCGCGGTGATGGGCGACCAGCACGCCTCGCTGATCGCGCTCGGCGCGCTGACTCCGGGCCAGGGCACCTGCGTGCACGGCACCGGCACTTTCGTCGGCGCACTGGCCGGGGACGAGCCGCCGGACGGGCTCGGCAAGGTCGACGGCGTGCTGTGCCTGGTCGGCTGGCGCAGCTCCGGGCACAGCCGGTTCAGCCTGGAGGCCTACACCTCGACCACCGGTTCCGCCTTGCGGTGGCTCACCGAGGATCTCGGGCTGTTCCGTACCGCGGCCGAGATCAGCGCACTGGCGGCGGCCCAGCCGAGAAGCACCTCGACCTGGTTCGTGCCCACGCTGGCCGGGCTGCGCACGCCAGTGCAGCGGCCCGACGCGCGCGGGCTGCTGACCGGGCTGAGCCTGGCCACCACGCGCGACGTGGTGGCGCGCGCGGTGCTCGACGGGATCGCGCACGCGGTGAGCGACACCGTCGACGCGCTGCGCACGACGATGAACCGGCCGGTCACCCGGCTGCGCGCCGGGGGCGGATTGGCCGCGAGCGACGTACTCCTGCAAAGCCAAGCCGACTTCGCCGGGGCCGAGATCGAGCGAGTGGCCGATTCGGCGACCGCCAGCCTCCGGGGCGCGGCGTATCTCGCGGGCGTCCGGCTGGGCGTGTGGCCGTCGTTGGCCGAAGCCGTCGCACATCAAGGAAAAGGCGAGATCTTCGAACCTCGGCTGCCCGAGGACGAACGCCGCGAACTGCGCGCCCGCTGGCAGGACGTGCTCGCGGTCTCGCTGTCCTGACCGTCCTTTGCGGACGTTTTCAACTTTGAGTGGAGAGACAAGCTCATGTTCACACTGCCGTCTCGACGGCCGAACGCCGTCGCCGCGAGGGCGACCCTGTCCGCGCCGCTGCGGCTGGACCGCCGCGCCGCGCTGACCGACCTCGAAACCGGCACGTTCGACGTGCTGGTGATCGGCGGCGGCGTCACGGGCGCCTACACCGCGCTCGACGCCGCCTCGCGCGGCTTGAAGGTGGCGCTGGTGGAGCGCGACGACTTCGCGTCCGGAACCTCGTCCAAGTCGTCCAAAATGGTGCACGGCGGCCTGCGCTACATCGAGCAGGGCAACCTCGACCTGGTCCGGCATTCGCTGCTGGAGCGCCAGCGGTTCCGCCGCAACGCCCCGCATCTGGTGCAGCGGCTGCCGTTCCTGTTCCCGATCCTGGCCAAGGACGGGGTGTTCGACGCGCGCATCGCCAAGGCCTTCGAGAGTCTCTTGTGGACCTACGACCTCGCGGGCGGCTGGCGGATCGGCAAGCTGCACCAGCGGCTCACCGTCGACGAGGTGCTCGCGCACGCCCCGACGTTGCGCGCGGAGAACCTCAAGGGCGGCCTGATGTATTACGACAGCCGCGCTGACGACGCACGGCTGACGCTGGCGATCGTGCGCAGCGCCGCCCGGCTCGGCGCGGTGGTGGTCAACGGCGCCGAGGTGACCGGATTGCGCACCGCGGGCGGACGGGTCACCGGCGCGACGGTGCGGGCCGACGGCGAGCAGCTCGACGTCCGGGCGCGCGTCGTGGTCAACGCCACCGGCGTGTGGGCCGACCGGGTCGAGGGCATGGCCGACCACGGGCACCAACCGCAGGTCCGTCCGGCCAAGGGCGTGCACATCGTGCTGCCGTGGGCGAAGATCCGCAACGACTGCACGGTCACCGTGCCGATCCCGGGCCGCGCGCGGCGGGCCACCTGCACGCGCTGGGGCGACGTCGTCGTGGTCGGCACCACCGACACCGACTACACCGGCTCGACCGACGACGTGCACTGCACCCGCGAGGAGATGGACTTCCTCCTCGAAGGGGCCCAGATCGCCTTCGACGCCAAACTGGACGCCAGCGACGTGCTGGGCAGCTACGCGGGCCTGCGCCCGCTCGTCGGCGGCAAGGAGGGCGCGACGCTGGACATGCGCCGCGACCACCACATCACGGTGTCCGCGGGCATGGTCACGGTGACCGGCGGCAAGCTCACCACGAGCCGGCACATGGGCGAGCTGGTCGTGGACAAGGCGCTCGGCCTGCTGGGCCGGAAAGCCAAGTGCCGCACCAAGAACCTGCCGCTGATCGGCGGCGCCGGATACGACGCGGAGGCCACCGCCGCGACCGGCGGCGTCGCCGCGCACCTCGGCGGCCGCTACGGCACCGAGGCGCGGTTCGTGAGCGCGCTGGCCGACGAGAACCCGGCGCTGGCGGAGCCGCTCATCGAGGGACAGCCCTTCCTCAAGGCCGAGGTCGTGTTCGCGGCCCGCTCGGAGATGGCGCGCTCGGTCGACGACGTGCTGTCGCGGCGCACCCGGCTGCGGCTGTTCGCGCGGGACGCGTCGGTCGCGGCCGCGCCGCTCGTCGGCGAGCTGCTCGGCGCGGAACTGGGCCTCAGCCCGGAAACCGTGGCCGCGCAAGTGGAGCAGTACCGGGCGGACGTCGCCCGGGAGAAGTCGATCCTGTTCGGAGACAACCTGTTGGGAGCCAACGCATGATCAGCCGTCAGACCGTCACGCACCCGTTCAACCGGGGCAATTACGTGGTCGGCGCGCCGACGCCGCCGCGCTGGGGCGGCCGCACCGAGCCGGGCAAGGGCGGCGCGTCGCTGCAGACGGCCGCGGTGGCCGTGCCCGCCGAGCTGACCGACGCGCTGCGCGGGCTGGCGGACGCGGTGCACACCGAACGCGACGAGGTCGTGCTGCGCACCCGCGACTGGTGGGCCGGTTCGATGATCGGCGAGACCGCGGACGCCCCGGCGACCCCGGACGCGGTGATCGCCGAGGTCAGCACCGTCGAGCAGATCCAGGCCGCGGTCCGGCTGTGCGGCGAGCACCGGGTGCCGCTGACCGTGTCGGCGGGGCGCAGCAACGTCACCGGGGCCGCGCTTCCGGTGTACGGCGGCGTCGTGCTGGATGTGTGCGGGCTCAACCAGATCGTGTCGTTCGACGCCGAATCGCAGATCGTCGAAGTGCAGGCGGGCATGTTCGGCGACCTGTTCGAGAAGGAACTGCAGGAGACTCACGGCGCGACCACCGGGCACTGGCCGTCCGCGTTCGCGATCTCCACGGTCGGCGGCTGGGTGGCCTGCCGCGGCGCGGGCCAGTTGTCCACCCGGTACGGGAAAATCGAGGACATGGTCGTCGGCCTCGACGTCGTCCTCGCCGACGGCACGCTGGCCCGCTTCGGCGACTACCCGCGCGCGGCGACCGGCCCGGACCTGCGGCAGCTGTTCGTCGGCTCGGAGGGCACGCTCGGCGTGATCACCGCGGTCCGGCTGCGCACGCACCCGCTGCCGACGTACTCGAAGGCCGTCGCGTACGGCTTCGAGACCTTCGCCGCCGGCCTCGACGCCTGCCGCCGGATCATGCAGCGCGGCGCGACCCCGGCCGCGATGCGGCTGTACGACAAGCTCGAGAGCGGCACCCACTTCGGGCACCCGGAGACCAACCTGCTGCTGATCGCCGACGAGGGCGACCCGGTGCTGGTGGACGCGATGATCAAGGTCAGCGCCGAGGAATGCGCGGCGACCGGGTCCGCATTGGACGGTCAGCCGGTGTTCGAACGCTGGCTGGACGAGCGGATGCTGGTCGGCAAGTCCGCCGACGGCTTCATGCCCGGCCCGGGTTTCGTCGCCGACACCCTCGAGATGGCCGGTTCGTGGTCGGCGCTCCCGGCGATTTACGACGAGGTGGTGGCCGCGATCGAGGCGGTGCCGGGGACTCTCGCGGCGTCGGCGCACCAGTCGCACGCTTACACCGACGGGGCCTGCCTGTACTTCTCGCTGCGCGGCGACGTGGAGCCGGAGAAGCGGCGGCACTGGTACCGGTCGGCCTGGGATGCCGCGAACGCCGTGCTGGTACGGCACGGGGCGGCGCTGAGCCACCACCACGGGTCGGGGCTGCTGCGCGGGCCGTACCTGGCGGACGCGCTGGGCAGCGGGTTCGAGACGTTCGCGGCGGTGAAGCGGGCGCTGGACCCGGCCGGGCTGCTGAACCCGGGCAAGCTCGGGCTGCCGACCGATCTGGGCCCGAACCCGCTCGACTCGGCGAGCTGACCCGGGTTTCACGGGCAGTCGCGGGCGGCATGAAACGGTGGACGGCATGAACGAGAAGATCACGGCGGCGTTCGAGGACGTCCCGGTGTGCGCGTCGGTCGTCGGCGTCGCGAAGGTGCCGGATTTCGTGGCCGCGGCGTCCCGGGTCGGGATCCTGGCGTCGGTTCCGGTCGGGCAGCTGCCGAAGATCGTGGCGGCGCTGGCCGGGCGGGACAAGCTCGTGTTCGTCAACATCGATTCGTGCCCCGGGCTCGCCACCGACCGGGCGGGCGTGGACTTCCTGCGGGAGATCGGCGCGGCCGGGGTGGTCAGCACCCGGGTCGCGCCGATCGAACGGGCGCGGGCGCTGTCGATGCTGACCATGCACAAGGTGTTCGTCACCGACCGCTCCAACCTCAACCGGAGCCTCGAGGCGGTCAAGCGCAGCGGGCCCGACCTGGTGGAGCTGATGCCGGCCCCGATCATCCCGTGGATGTCCGGATCGGCGCGGGAGGTCATGTCGCCGTTCGTCGCGGCCGGTTTCGTCACCGACCGCGACGGGGTGGCGCATTCGCTGGCGATGGGCGCGGCGGCCGCCGCGTCCTCCGATCCGGGGCTGTGGTCGCTGACCCGGTCCCGGCTGCGTACGGGAGAAGAATGAGTTTCGTAGTGGTGGCCCGGTATACGACCGCGGAGCGGGACCGGGTCGTGGACCTGCTCGGGCCGATGGCGGAGGCGTCGCGGCGCGAGCCCGGCTGCCGGCGGTACACCGTCCACACGGGAATCGAGGACGGCGTCGTGGTGATCGTCGAGGAGTACGGCAGCGAGGCGGACTTCGCCGCGCACTGCGCGTCGGAGCACTTCGCCCGGATCGTGCTCGGCGAGGTCGTGCCGCTGCTGTCCGACCGGCAGGTCACCCGCTGCGTCCCGGTCGGCGCGTGATGGAGGTCCGCGGCGCGGTCCTGCGCGAGGTCGGGAAACCGCTGGAGATCGAGACGCTGACGCTGGCCCCGCCGGGACCCGGCGAACTGCTGGTCCGGGTGCGCGCGGCCGGCCTGTGCCATTCGGACCTGTCGGTGATCGACGGGTCGCGGCCGCGCCCGGTGCCGATGGTGCTCGGCCACGAGGCGGCGGGCGAGGTCGTGGAAGCCGGGCCGGGCAGCGGTTTCCGGCCCGGCGAGCACGTGGTCCTGACGTTCGTGCCCTCCTGCGGCGACTGCGCCCCGTGCACGGCGGGCCGCCCCGCGCTGTGCGGTCCGGCCGCGGCGGCGAACCGCGCGGGCACGCTGCTCGGCGGGGACGTCCGGTGGTCGTCGCCGGCCGGGAACCCGTTGCACCACCTCGGGGTTTCGGCGTTCGCCTCGCACGTGGTGGTGTCCGAGCGATCGGCGGTGCGGATCGACCGGACCCTGCCGTTCGAGATCGCGGCGTTGTTCGGCTGTGCGGTGCTGACCGGCGCGGGTGCGGTGTTCAACGCGGCGGACGTGCGTCCGGGAGACAGCGTGGCCGTGTTCGGGCTCGGCGGGGTCGGGCTGTCCGCGCTGCTTGCCGCGAAGGCCGCCGGTGCCAGCACGCTGCTCGCGATCGATCCGGTCGCCAGCAAGCGGGAACTGGCGCGTTCGCTGGGCGCGACGGTGCTGACCGACGTCGCGGAGATCCGCGAGCGGACCGGCGGCGGGGTGGACTACGCAGTCGACACCACCGGCGTCGTCACCGCGCTGAGCCAGGCGTACGAGGCGACCCGGCCCGGCGGCACCACCGTCACGGTGGGCCTGCCGGACCCGTCCGCCGGACTGACCCTGCCCGCGCAAAGCCTGGTGGCCGAAGAGAAAACCCTGCGGGGCAGCTACCTGGGCTCGTGCGTGCCGCGACGGGACGTGCCCCGGTTCATCGCGCTGTACCAGGCCGGGCTGCTGCCGGTGGAGGCGTTGCTGACGCATTCGATCACGCTGGACGAGATCAACGCGGGTTTCGCCCGGCTGCGGGACGGAGGCGCGGTCCGCCAGGTGATCGCCTTCTGAAACCGCGCCCCTCGATCCGCTACGAGTTCCCGCGAAGCGAAGCCGTCGCGATGGTCGCCGCGTTGATCGCGTTCTCCGCGGTCCGGGTGGACGAGGCGGAGTCGAGTTCGGTGAGCGACTCCTTGTTCAGCGCGTGCACGGCCCACTCGTAGGTGTGGTCGGTCGTGCACGGGCCCTGGTATCCGAAGAAGCTGGCGCTGCCGCGGTAGTAGGCCTGCCGTGCCCCGGTGGGAACGGACGGCTGATATGCGTGGTCGACGTTCTGCGGCAGTTCGGCGGTGGTCGCCGGGATGTCGTAGATGACCCAGTGGATGATGCCGTTGTCGAGGTCGTGCATGACGACCGCGTAGCTCTTGGCCGCTTCCGGCGCGCCGGACCAGGCCAGCGGCGGCGACTCGTTTTTCTTCTCCGGGTCGCCGTCGCCGCTGCTGGCGCAGTCGTGGGTCTTGGGAATCAGCCCGCCGTCGGAGAAGGCGGCGCTGGAGAGGGCGAGTTCGGCGCGCGCCGAACTCGCCGACGCGGTGGCGGGGCTCGCGGCGCAGAGGACGAGCACGGCGAAGAGAGCGATTCTGGTGCGTCTCACTGGAGGCTCCCGAGGCTGCTGGTGGTCTCTTGTCCTTTCGTGGGAAGAGTGTGCGCCGGAACCGGCGGGCGGCGTCGGGCCAGTGGAAGGGAGTACCACGTTTCCCGCCAAGAATGACATCCCTCGCCCGGCAGACTTCGTTGTGGCGCGCCACGATCCGGGCGGTCGCGGCGATCCGCGCGGGTATCGTGGGACGACCGGATCTCGACGGGCTGGTGGACGCGTTCCCGGCCTATCGGGCGGTTCGGTTGACCGGGCGGCTGCCCGGGCTGTTGTGGTTGAAGCGCAGCGGCCGCGGTTTCTGTTCGGACGCCGAAGTGGCGGCCCGGGCTCGCGATCGGGAACCCGGGCCACCGGAGAGGGTCAGCGCCAGTCCACTTTGAACACCCACGCGTGCTTCCCGGACGCCCGCGCCGCCGCGGGAACGTCGATGACCAACCGGCCGTCGCTCTGCGTCCAGTGCAGCGGCCCGCCGTAACCGAGCAGGCTCACGCGGTCGCCCGGGCGGATCGGGACCGGCGCGTCGACCACCAGCTGCGAGCCGGGCGCGACCAGCGACATGACGTAGAACGCCGCACCCGGCCGCACGGTGAACCGCAGGTCGCCGAGCTGCGCCATCCGCGACCAGTACGTCGCGCCGTAGATCGCTTCCCCGTTGGTGCGCAGCCAGGCCCCGGTCTCGCGCAGCCGCTGCTGCATCACCGCGGGAATGGTGCCGTCGAAGTCCGGGCCGATGTCCAGCAGGAAGTTGCCGTTCTTCGATACCACGTCGACGAGCGTGTGCACCACGTCGTCGGTGGTCATGTACTTGTCGTCCGGCGTCGCGCGGTTGTAGCCGTAGGAGAACGGGTCCAGGCCCCGGCTCGACTCCCACTTGGCGACGACCGTGTTCGGGTACGTCGTGTACTCCGGCGTGGTGAAGTCGTGGTCCGGGATGCCGCCGCGGTCGTTGTACGTGACGTCCTTGGGCCGCCGCCGGTTCTTGGCCCGGTTGAAATACTCGGTGAGCACTTCGCGGCTGTCGTTCACGCCGCCGATGTCGAACCAGAGCACGTCCGGGTCGAAGCCGGAGATCAGCTCCAGCACCTGCGGCGCCTGGAGATCCTTCACGAAATCGCGGCCGGCGGTGTAGCCGGTGTAGGGCAGCGGCGCGCCGGTGTACGGATTGCGCGGCGCGTGGCCCATCCACGGATTGTCCGGGTTGAACCACTCCGGCAGCGAGAAGTACAGGCCGTTGCGCAGACCCGGCGTGTACTTGCGCGACGCGGCGAACAGGTCGGCGACGAGGTCGCGGCGCGGGCCGAGCTTCTTCGCGTTGCGGCCGCTGACTTTGGTGTCCCACAAGGCAAAACCGTCGTGGTGCTTGGACGTGAGCACGTAGTACTGCGCGCCCGCGTCCTCGATCAGCCGCACCCAGGAACGCGGGTCGAACCGGGCGGCGGTGAACTTCGGGATGAAGTCGTCGTAGACGAACGATTCGCCGTAGGTCTTCGCGTGATATGCGTACGTGGGTCCGTTGGGATCTTGCTGGTTGTTCCAGTACCACTCGGCGTACTGCTGCCCGACCGGAGCCCACGCGGGCACCGAGTACACGCCCCAGTGGATGAAGATGCCGAATTTCGCGTCGCAGAACCAATACGGCGCGCGGTGCGTGGACAGCGACGCGTCGGTCGGCCGGAAGTCCGGGATGCCGAGCGGGACCGGCAGCGTCCGGGTGGCGATCGCCGACCGGTCCGCGAGCACCCGGATCCGGCCGGTCGCGGGAGTTCCGGCGGGCAGGCCGCGGTCGGGGGTGAGGCCGAGCCGCACGGTGGTCTGTTCGCCGGGCGCGAGGCGGGGGATCGGCGCGGGCGTGCGCACCCGGCCGCCCGGGACGTCGAGCGTGACGGTGATCCGGTCGCGCGTTTCGAGCCAGACGGTGCCGGTGTTGACGATCGTCGCCTCGACCGCCTGCGGACCGCCGTCCTGCAGGAGGTTCGCGGTCGCCCGGGCGTCGAGGACAGTGACCGAACGGCCTTGCGCGACCGGCTGCAGCGTCAAGGCGAACACGTGCAGGCTCGCCACATTCGCCGCCGGCGGGGCGGTCTTCGGCAGGGTCAGCGCGACCGCTTCGCGCGCCGGGTCGATCCACACCTGCGCGGTGCCGATCGACACCGGGTTCTGGTCGGCGACCCCGCCCGGACCGTAGCGAAAGGCGGATACGACGGCACCGCCCGAGCCATACCAGTCGGAGCCGGACAGCGTGGCAGTGCTGGTGCTGCCGTCGGCGTAGTGGACGGTCGCGGTGCCTCCGGTGCTGCCGTAGCTGCACGCGACGAGGAACGCGGCACCGTAGTAGCGGCCTTTCGGCAGGTCGAGGCGCTGTCCGAGCGCGATGACGTTGTTCTTCGCCCCGGCGGTGGCCGAGCCGAGCTGATACGGCACACCGCCCGCGGTGACCGTGCTGCCCGCCGGGATCTGCTCCGCCGGAAAGGTATAGCCGGAGCCGTCGAAGTTCCCGTCGTGCGCGCTCGCGGAGTCGATGCCGTCGTTGTCGAACCACGCGTCGAGCGGGACCGGAACCGGCGGAGGAGGCGGCCCGACCGGCGCACCAGCGCCGTCCGCGACCACCGCCCGCGCCGGCCCGCCCGCGGCCGCCGCGGTGCCCGGCAGCCCGAGCAGCACCGCGCCGCCGAGCGCCATGCCGAGCGCGTGCCGACGAGGATAGGTCGTCATGGAACCTCCACAGTGAAGTCCAGTGATCCGATGCCTAGCGGGAGTTTCTCGATCATCAAAGGAATCGGGGCGGGCAATCAGCCGATACATCTGATGAATCATCGTCGGCGCGCACTGGGGTGCTGTCAAGGAGGTCCCGCTCAGCGGGGCAACGCGCAAAGCCGGCCACCCGCGGGCGACCGGCTTTGCGCGAGCGAGGGTCAGGACCGCAGCCAGACCGCCGTGTCGGTCGGCAGTTCGGCGGTCACCGGGTCGCTGGCCAGCAGGAGTTCCGCGTGCGGCGGCAGCGGGATCGGGGCGCCGGAGAAGTTGAGGACGAACGTGAATCCCGGTCCCCGGCGGAAAGCCAGCACGTCGTCGCCGAGCGGCAGCCATTCCAGCTCCCCGGTGAATTCCCTCCGCCGCCGCAGCCCGGCGCGGTACAGGCTGAGCATCGACGCCGGGTCCGCCGCCTGTGCTTCCGCCGTGTACGCCTGCCATTCCGCGGGCTGCGGCAGCCACGCACCGCCGGGGCCGAAGCCGAACGGCGGTGCGTCGCCGGACCACGGGAGCGGCACCCGGCAGCCGTCGCGGCCGGGGTCGGCGCCGTTCGTGCGCGTCCACACCGGGTCCTGCCGCAGCTCGTCGGGGAGGTCCTCGACCTCCCATAGTCCCAGCTCTTCTCCCTGGTAGACGTACATTCCGCCGGGCAGCGCCATGGTCAGCAACGCCGCCGCGCGGGCCCGCCGGGTGCCGAGCACCAGGTCCACCGAGCTGCCGTGCAACCGGTCGGCGAAGGAGAACCCGGTGTCGCCCGCCCGCCCGTACCGCGTGACGTGGCGAGTGACGTCGTGGTTCGACAGCACCCACGCGGGCGGCGCGCCGACGGCGTCGTGCGCCCGCAGCGTCCGTTCGATGACCTCCCGGAAGCGCGCGGCGTCCCACGGGCAGACGAGGAAATCGAAGTTGAACGCCGAATGCAGCTCGTCGCGGCGCAGATACCGCGCGGTGCGGGACAGGTCCGGCAGCCACATCTCGCCGACCAGCACGCGTTCGCCCGGGTAGCTGTCGGCGATCTTCCGCCACGACCGGTAGATCTCGTGCAGCCCCTCCTGGTCGGAGAACGGCGTCTCGTCGCCGTCGGAGACGTCCGGCAGCCGCGCGTCCTTCACCAGCCCGTCGGCGACGTCGATGCGGAAGCCGTCCGCGCCGCGGTCGAACCAGAACCGCAGGATGTCCTCGAATTCCGCGCGGACGTCCGGGTTGTCCCAGTTGAAATCCGGCTGCCGCGAGCTGTAGAGGTGCAGGTACCACTCGCCGTCCGGCACCCGGGTCCACGCGGATCCGCCGAAGCGCGACTTCCAGTTGTTCGGCGGGTCCTCCCCGTCCGGACCGCGGCCGGGCCGGAACCAGAACCGTTGCCGCTCAAGCGAACCCGGGCCGGCGGCGAGCGCTTCGCGGAACCAGGGGTGCTCGTCGGAGCAGTGGTTCGGGACGATGTCGACGATCACCCGCAGGCCCCGTCCGTGCGCCTCGGCGATCAGCGCCTCTGCCTCGGCGAGCGAGCCGAAAAGCGGGTCGATGCCGCGGAAATCGGCGACGTCGTAGCCGCCGTCGTCCATTGGCGACGGGTACCACGGGGTGAACCAGAGCGTGTCGACGCCGAGCGCGGCCAGGTGGTCGAGCCGCGCGCGGACCCCGGCGAGATCGCCGATGCCGTCGCCGTTGCCGTCGGCGAAGCTGCGGACGTAGATCTGGTAGATCGCCGCGGTGCGCCACCAGCTGTCTTGTCTTCGGGATGCGGTCACGGAAAAACCCTCCTCGTGGTGGGGGAAAGCGCCAGGCGCGGGCGGGCTCAGCCCTTGAGCCCGCCGGCGGTGAGCCCGGAAAGGATCTGCCGCTGGAACACCAGGAACAGCGCCACCATCGGCAGGCTGGCCAGGACCATCCCGGCGGTCAGCACGTTGAGCGGCATGTCGATGGCCACCCGCTGCAGCATCACCGAAAGCGTCTGCTTGCCGGTGTCCGGGAACACCAGCAGCGGCCAGATGAAGTCCTTCCACGCGGTGACCACCGCGAGGATCGACACCACGGCCAGGATCGGCCGCGAAATCGGCAGCACGATCCGCCACAGCGTGCGCACCGGACCGGCGCCGTCGAGCCGGGCGGCCTCGATCAGCTCGTCCGGGATCCGGTCGAAAAACCGCTTCAGCACATAGACGTTGAACGCGTTCGCGGCGGCGGGCAGCCAGATCGCGGCGGGGGAGTCGATCAGGTTGAGGTGCAGCAGCGGCAGATCGCTGATCGTGACGTAGGTCGGCACCAGCAGCGCGGCCGCGGGCAGCATCAGGGTGGCGAGCATGAGCCCGAGAACGGCGTTGCCGAACTTCGGCCGCAGCTTCGACAGCGCGAAGGCGGCGGGGACGTCGATCGCCATCTGCGCCAGCCACGCCCCGCCCGCGACGACCAGGGTGTTGAGGAAGTACTTGCCGAGGTTCAGCTGGTCCCAGGCCTCGGCGAAGGTCTCCGGATGCCACTCGTGCGGGACGAGCGTGGCCGGCGTCTGCGCCAGTTCCTGCGGCGTCTTCATCGCCCCGGTCACCGCCCAGTACAGCGGGAACAGGAAGGCGAGCACGAACACCAGGAGCGTGCAGGCGAAAACGACGCCGTAGACCACCTTGCCGCGGCGGCTGCGCAGCGCGCCGGGTGAGACGAGAGTCCTCATGCCTGGTCCGCCTTCCTGGTCAGCCGGACGTACAGCGCGGAGAACACGCCGAGCGCCAGGAACAGCAGCAGGCTCATCGCGCTCGCCGAGCCGAAGTCGTTGTAGACGAAGGCGTAGCGGTAGAGCAGCAGGAGCACGGTCACCGTCGAATCGTCCGGGCCGCCGCCGGTCATCACGTACGGTTCGGTGAACACCTGCATGGTCGCGACGATCTGCAGCAGCAGGAGCATCAGCAGGACGAACCGGGTCTGCGGGAACGTCACGTGCCGCAGCCGCTTCCACATCCCGGCCCCGTCGAGTTCGGCGGCCTCGTACAGCTCGCCGGGGATCGTGCCGAGCGCGGCCAGGTAGATCAGCGTGGTGCTGCCCATGTTCGCCCACGTCGAGACGAACACCAGCGACAGCATCGCGGTGCCGCTCGAGTCCAGCCATTGCGGACCGGACACGCCCAGCGCGCCGAGCGCGGAGTTGAACAGGCCGGAACCCGGGTCGTAGAACCATTTCCACATCAGCGCGGCGACCACCGGCGGCAGCATCACCGGCAGGTACACCGCGAGCCGGAAGAACGCCCGGGCGTGGCGCATCTCGTTGAGCAGCACCGCGGTCAGGAACGGCACCGCGAACCCGAAGACCAGCGCGAGACCGGTGAACAGCAGCGTGTTCCGCCAGGCGACGCCGAAGAGCGGGTCCGCGAACAGCCGGGCGAAGTTGTCGAGGCCGACCCAGGCGGGCGGGTTGACGAAATCGACCTGCTGGAAGCTGAGCAGCACCCCGCGCACGATCGGATACCAGGAGAACATCGCGAACACCACGAGCGCGGCGCAGAGCAGGCCGTACGCGGTGAGATTCTCCTTGAGCTTGCGGCGCAGCCGGGCCCGGCTGCGGGCGGCGGGGGAGACGGCCGGCCGCCTGGCCGGCGACGAGGACGTCGCGGGCCAGGCGAGGAGGCTACTTGACCTGGGCGAGGACACTGGTGACCTTGGCCGCGGCGGACGAGAGCTGCTGGTCGACGTTCGCGTTCCGATCGGTGAGCACCGCCTGCATCACGCTGTCCAGGATGGCGTACACCTGCTGCGCGTTCGGAGGTTCGACGCTGCCCTTGATCTTGCTCGTGGAGTCCACATAGGACTGGTAGTTCTGGGCGGGCACGTTGGCGTACTTGGCTTTCAGCTCGAGCTGCTTGTCGCGCACCGCGCCCTGCCAGACGTCGGGCGTCGGCTCGGCGGGAAGGCCGACCGGCTGCTTGCCGTCGACGTACTGCTTGATGTGCTTCTCGAAGCGGTCCGGGTTGAGATATTTCCACTGGATCCACTCGAGGCCCGCCTTGATCTTTTCCGGCGACGCCTTCGGGTTGATCATGTAGCCCTCGCCGCCGAGCAGCGTGCCCTTGCCCTCGGGCATTCCGGCGATGCCGTAGTCCTCGTACTTGCCGTTGAACTGCTTGACGAGCACCGGCACGTTGTCCGGGGCGGCCATGTACATGCCGAGCTGGCCCGCGCCCATCATCCGCTGCACGTCCTGGGCCTCCAGCAATTGCTTGCTGCCCATGGAATCGTCGGTCCAGCGCAGGTCGTGCAGGGTGTTCAGCGCGGCCCTGCCCTTTTCGTTGTCGAAATCGGCGACCCATTTGCCGCCGTCCTTGCGCGCGACGGAGCCGCCCATCGACGCGAGCCAGCCGGTGAGGTGCCAGCCGCCCTGGTTGTTCTTGCTGTAGTCGGCGTACCCGACGATTCCGTTGCCCAGCGCGGAAATCTTCTTCGCCGCCGCGCGCACCTCGTCCCACGTCTTCGGCGGCTTGTCCGGGTCGAGCCCGGCCTTCTGGAACAGCGGGCGGCTGTAGAGCAGGCCCATCGTGTAATTCATCGTCGGCAGGCCGTAGAGCTTGCCGTCCGGGCCGCGGAAATTGTCGAGCAGTTCGGGTTTGAGGTCGTTGACGTGCGGGACTTTCTTGACCGCTTCGGTGATGTCCGCGGCCTGGTGCCGGGCGATGATCTGGGCGGGGTCGGTGAAATAGACGTAGTAGACGTCTTCGAGCTGCCCGCCCGCCAGCTTCGCGCCGAACGTCTTCGGGTCCATGAACCCTTCGTGCGGTTCGATCTTGACGTTCGGGTGCGTCGCCTCGAATTCCTTGACGTCGGCGTCGAAAACGCCGCGTTCGAACGGCTGGCTCGTCGGCGGCTGGCCGGTGACGGTGATCGTGACCTTGCCCCCGGCGGAGCTTCCCGGATCGCCTCCGCTCCCGCAGGCGGCGGTTCCCAGGACCAGGCCCGTCGCGGCGAGCAAGGCGAACGTCCGGCGGGAAACGGAGGGGGACCAGGGTCTGCTCATCTCAAGCCTCATCTCGCGGGGGAGCACAGCAGGTGATGGCGGTCACCCTAGAGCCGGGCACCACGTCCGCGCAAGAACTTGAGGAAAAGCTGAAATTTATGGACAGCAGGACAATGCGGGGTTCAGCCGGTCCGGCGGGCCGTCGAGCCGCGCACCACCAGCTCCGGCGCGAACAGCAGTTCCTCCACCGCGACCTCGCCGCCGTTGATGCGCTTGACCAGCAGTTCGACCACTGCCCGGCCCATCGCCTCGATCGGCTGGCGGGTAGTCGTCAGCGGCGGGTCGGTGCAGTTCATCAGCGCCGAATCGTCGTAGCCGACCACCGAAATGTCGCCCGGCACGGACAAGCCCTGCCGCCGGGCCGCGCGGATCGCCCCCAGCGCCAGCGGGTCGCTCGCGCACAACACCGCCGTGGCCCCGCGCGGGTACAGCCGCGCCGCCGCCGCGTGCCCGCCCTCGATGGAGAACATCCCGTGCTCCACCAGCTCGTCCAGCACCGGAAGCCCGAGTTTCGCGGCGTGCGTCCGGAACGCCTCGAGCTTGCGCCGCGACGGCACGTGGTCGCTCGGCCCCAGCACCAGGCCGATCTTCTCGTGGCCGAGCGAACTCAGGTGCCCGACCGCCTGCTCGACGGCGACCGCGTCGTCGCACGAGACCTGCGGCAGGCCGAGGTGGCCGACCGCGGCGTTGATCAGCACCGTCGGCAGCCGCCGCTCCACGAGGTGGTGGTAGTGCGAGTGCACGGCGTCGGCCTGCGCGTACATCCCGCCGGCGAACACCACGCCGGACACCTGCTGCTGCAGCAGCATCTCGACGTACTCCGCCTCCGACACCCCGCCCGCGGTCCGCGTGCAGAGCACCGGCGTGAACCCCTGCTGGGCCAGCGCGTTGCCCATGACCTCGGCCAACGCCGGGAAAATCGGGTTCTGCAGCTCCGGCAGCACCAGCCCGACGAGCCGGGCCCGCTCGCCGCGCAGCTGCGTCGGCCGCTCGTAGCCCAGCACGTCCAGCGCGGTGAGCACGGCGGCCCGGGTGCTCGCGGACACCCCGGCCTTGCCGTTGAGCACCCGGCTGACCGTGGCTTCGCTGACCCCGACCTGGCGGGCGACTTCGGCAAGACGACGTGTCATGAGTGAAAGTTACCGCAAACCAGTGCAAGTTTCCGACAGCGGGCGGGCTTCGCTTGCTCTCGCGACGAAACCGCTGGTGAAAGGCTCGGTACATCGGCCAGCGACGTTGACTTCCCGGCGGCAGTGGGCTGTAATTCTTGAACGAATCAGTGAAAATACCTGACTGAATCCCGGGCATTCGCGGCAAAGCGTCCTGCCCCAGCCTCAACGAAGAGGTGCCATGCCGACCGCTCCGCGCTGTTCTCGTGCGCCCCCGGACCCGTTCCCGCCGGTCCGCTCCCTGGTCCCTGCCGTCCCGTGCCACGCGGGGCGCCCTTGTTCGAGTCGTCTCCCTCCTCCCTGGATCAGAGGAAACCCATGAGAACGAAGCGACTGCTCGCGCGCGCCGCGATCGCCGCCCTGTCCCTGCTCCTGACCGCCCCCGCCTGGCCCGCGAACGGCGCGCCCGCCCCCGCCGCCAAGGCCGCCGTCCAGCCCGCCGCCCAAGCCGCCACCGCGACGTACACCGCCAGCAGCCAGCTCCCCGGCTATCCGGTGTCCACTGTGGGCGACGGCAACCAGGCCACCTACTGGGAAAGCACGAACAACCAGTTCCCCCAATGGATCCAGGCCGATCTGGGCGCCGCGACGAACATCGCCCAGCTCGTGCTCAAACTGCCCGCGAACTGGGAAGCCCGCACCGAAACCTTCGCCGTGCAGGGCAGCGCGAACGGCGCGAGCTTCAGCGACCTCGTGCCGTCCGCGGGCTACCGGTTCGACCCGGCGACCGGCAATACGGTCACCGTGAACGTCACCGGCAACACCCGCTACGTCCGGCTGAACATCACCGCCAACACCGGCTGGCCCGCCGCGCAGCTGTCGGAGTTCGAGGTGCACGGCCCGGCGGGCGGTGACACGCAACCGCCGTCCGCGCCCGGCAACCTCGCCTACACCGAGCCGGCGAGCGGCCAGATCCGGCTGACCTGGTCGGCGTCCACCGACAACACCGGCGTCACCGGCTACGACGTGTACGCCAACGGCCAGCTCCGCGGCAGCGTCGCGGGGAATGTGCTGACCTACACCGACAATCAGCCAGCCAGCGCGAGCGTCGCGTACTACGTGCGCGCTCGCGACGCGGCAGGCAACCAGTCGGCGAACAGCAACACGGTGACCCGCAACGGCACTCAAAGCGGCACGAATCTCGCGCTGCGCAAGCCGATCACGGCGTCGTCGACTCAGCAGACCTACGTCGCGGCCAACGCCAACGACGACTCGGTGACCACGTATTGGGAGGGCAGCGGGGCGTATCCGAACCTGCTGACCGTGGCGCTCGGCTCGCACGCGGACCTGGACCGGGTCGTCGTGAAGCTCAACCCGGACCCGGCGTGGAGCGCGCGCACGCAGACGATCGCCGTCGAGGGCCGCGACCAGGGCGCGACCGATTTCACCACGCTGGCGCCCGCGCAGACGTACAGTTTCGACCCCGCTAGCGGCAACACCGTGACCATCCCGGTCACCGGCCGGGCCAGCGACGTCCGCCTGCGGTTTGCCGCCAACTCCGGCGCGGGCGGCGGCCAGGCCGCGGAATTCCAGGTCTTCGGCGTGCCCGCGCCGAACCCGGATCTGACGGTCTCGGCCGTGTCGTGGTCGCCGCAGAAACCAGTGGAGACGGACGCGATCACCGCGTCGGCGACCGTCCGCAACGCGGGAACGGCCGCCTCCGGCGCGACCGACGTAAACCTGTACCTGGGCAAGACGAAGGTCGGCACGGCGGCGGTCGGCGCGCTCGCGGCCGGAGCGTCCACGACGGTGTCGGCGAACATCGGCGCCCGGGACGCGGGCAGCTACGACGTGACCGCGAAGGTCGACGAGGCCAACACCGTCGTGGAACAGAACGAGGACAACAACTCCTACACCAGCGCGACGCCGCTGGTGGTCAGCCCGGTGCAGAGTTCTGACCTCGTCGCAGCCACCGCCTGGTCGCCGAACAACCCGGCGGCGGGCAACACGGTGACCTTCACCGCGACCCTGCGCAACCAGGGCACGGTGGCCTCGGCGGACGGCGAGCACGGCGTCACGGTGACGGTTGCCGACCAGAACGGGACGGTCGTCAAGACGCTGAGCGGGTCCTCCGCCGGGATCATCGCGCCTGGTGCCACCGCGTCGGTGCCGCTCGGAACCTGGACGGCAGCGAACGGGCGGTACACGGTGAAAACTGTCGTCGCGAACGATGCCAACGAGCTGCCTGCCAAGCAGGGCAACAACACCAGCACGCAATCGCTGTTCGTGGGCCGCGGCGCCAACATGCCGTACGACATGTACGAAGCCGAAGACGGCGTCGTCGCGGGCGGTGCGTCGGTGATCGGTCCAAACCGGACGATCGGCGACCTCGCCGGCGAAGCGTCGGGCCGCAAAGCCGTGACGTTGAACGCGACCGGCTCCTCGGTCGAGTTCACCACCCGCGCGGCGACCAACACGCTCGTCACCCGGTTCTCGATGCCGGACGCCGCGGGCGGCGGCGGACAGAACTCGACGCTGAACGTGTACGTCGACGGCACGTTCCTCAAGGCCATCGACCTGACCTCGCACTACGCGTGGCTCTACGGCGCCGAAGCGTCGCCGCAGAACTCGCCGGGCGCCGGACCGGCGCGCCACATCTACGACGAGGCCAGCATGCTGCTCGGCACGACGGTGCCCGCCGGGCACAAGATCAAACTGCAGAAGGACGCGGCGAACAGCTCGAACTACGCGATCGACTTCGTGAACTTCGAACTGGCCGCCGCGACCGCGAACCCGGACCCGGGGCACTACGCGGTCCCGGCCGGGTTCAGCCAGCAGGACGTCCAGGCCGCGCTGGACAAGGTCCGCCAGGACCCGAACCTCACCGGGGTCTACCTCCCGGCCGGGCAGTACGCGATGACCAGCAAGGTCACCGTGTACGGCAAGCCGGTCACCGTGCTCGGCGCCGGACCGTGGTTCACCAGGTTCACCGCGCCGGCCGGGCAGGAGAACACCGACATCGGGTTCGACGCGCAGGCCAGCGCGAGCGGGTCGACCTTCAGCGGGTTCGCCGTGTTCGGGAACTACACCTCCCGCATCGACGGCCCCGGCAAGGTCTTCAACTTCACCGGCGTCACGAACATGACCATCGACAACATCTGGGTGGAGCACCAGATGTGCCTGCTCTGGGCGACCAATGTGGACAACTCCACGGTGAAGAACTCCCGCATCCGCGACACGTTCGCCGACGGCGTCAACTTCACCAACGGCAGCACCGGCAACCACGTCACCAACAACGAAGCCCGCTCCACCGGCGACGACAGCTTCGCGTTGTTCGCCGCCACGGACCTCAACCAGGGCAACCAGTACGACAACGTGTTCGAGAACCTGACCGTGCTGCTCCCGTGGCGCGCGGCGGGCCTCGCGGTGTACGGCGGGTACAACAACACCTTCCGGAACCTCTACATCGCGGACACGTTGACGTACTCCGGGATCACGCTCAGCTCGCTCGACTTCGGCTATCCGTTCCTCGGGTTCGGGCCGCAGCCGACGACCGTCCAGAACGCGACGCTGGTCCGCACCGGCGGCCATTTCTGGGGCAAGCAGACGTTCCCGGCGATCTGGATGTTCTCCGCGTCCAAGGAGTTCCGCGGCATCCGGGTGTCCGATGTGGACATCCAGAGCCCGACCTACAGCGGCATCATGTTCCAGACCAAGTACGACGGCAGCCAGCCGGAGAACCCGGTCCAGGACACGGTGCTGACGAACGTGTCGATCAGCGGGGCGCACCGCAGCGGCGACGAGTTCGACGCCAAGTCCGGGTTCGGGATCTGGGCCAACGAGCTGCCGGAGCCCGGCCAGGGCCCGGCGGTCGGGTCGGCGACGTTCACCGGGCTGACGCTGAGCGACAACGACCAGGACATCCGGAACACGACGACCACGTTCACGATCAACCGCAGCTGAGCACCCGGGCGCCCGCCGGGACCCTCCCGGCGGGCGCCCGTTCCTTCCCCTTCCCCGCAGAGAAGAGAAGACGCCATGACACGGATGCGCTTGTCCCGTCTCGTCGCCGGTTTCCTCGCCGCCGGGCTGTTCGCGGCCGGTCTCACCCACGCCGCCGCGGCCGGCGGCCCGTCACCAGGTCCAGCGATCGCCGAGGTGCCGTTGGCTCGCACGGTATCGGCCAGCAGCGTCCAGCCCGGCTATCCTGTCGCCAACGCGTTCGACGGCAATCAGGACACCTACTGGGAATCGGCCAACAACGCGTTCCCGCAATGGATCCAGGCCGACCTCGGCTCGGCCAAGCCGCTTTCGCGGATCGTGCTGAAACTGCCTGCTGCCTGGGAATCCCGCACGCAGACGCTCTCCGTGCGCGGCAGCACCGACGGCACGACGTTCACCGACCTGGTCCGCTCGACCGGGTACCTGTTCACCTCCGGCACGGTGACCATCCCGGTGACCGGGTCCGCGCGTTACGTGCGGCTGGACGTCACCGCGAACACGGGTTGGCCCGCCGCGCAGCTCTCGGAGTTCGAGCTGTACGGGCCGGACACCGGCGACACGCAAGCCCCGACCGCGCCCGCGAACGTCGCGCTGACCGAGCCCGCCGCCGGGCAGGTCAAGCTGACCTGGTCGCCGTCGACGGACGACGTCGGCGTCACCGGATACACCGTCTATCGGGACGGCGCGCCCGTCGCCACGGTCACCGGCACCACCTTCACCGAGAACCGCCCGGCGGGCACGCGGATCGAGTACTTCGTGCGCGCCAAGGACGCGGCCGGGAACGAGTCCGCGGACAGCAACCACGTCGTCCGGGCCGGGACGCAGACCGGCCAGAACCTCGCGGCGGGCAAGCCGATCGAGGCGTCCTCGACGGTCGGCGCGTTCGCAGCGGCCAACGCGAACGACACCAACACGGGTACTTATTGGGAGTCTTCCGCAGGCTACCCGAACACCCTGACAGTAAAGCTCGGCGCGGACGCCGACCTCTCCTCGGTCGTCGTGAAGCTCAACCCGGACCCGATCTGGAGCGCGCGGACGCAGAACTTCGAGATCCTCGGCCGAGCGCAGGGCGGCACGGAATTCACCTCGCTGTCCGCGCGAGCCGACTACCGCTTCGACCCGGCCGCCAATCAGAACACTGTGACGATCCCGGTCTCCGGCCGCGCCGCGGACGTGCGGCTGCGGTTCTTCGCCAACTCCGGCGCGCCAGGCGGCCAAGCGGCCGAGTTCCAGGTCTTCGGAACGGCCGCGCCGAACCCCGACCTGGTCGTCACCGGAACCGAATGGACCCCGGCGAACCCGACCGAAGTCAGCGACCTGGCCGTCTCGGCGACCGTGCGCAACGCGGGCTCCGCGCCGGCGGCCGCGACGACGGTCAACGTCAGCCTCGGCGGCACTGTCGTCGGTTCCGCCCCGGTCGCCGCACTCGCCGCCGGAGCCTCCACCACGGTGACCGTGCAAGCAGGCAAGCGACCGCAGGGCAGCTACCGCGTGGCCGCGACCGTCGACCCGGCCAACACCGTGGTCGAGCAGGACGACACCAACAACACGTTCACTTCGCCGGCCCAGCTGGTGATCGCGCAGGCCCCGGGTCCGGACCTCGAGGTCACCGGCATCACGTCGAACCCGCCGAACCCGGCCGTCGGCGCGCCGGTGTCGTTCACCGTCGCCGTGCACAACCGCGGCACGAGCGGCGCGGGCGCCTCGGTGACCCGGCTGTCCGCCGGCGGAACCACGCTGAACGCCGACACCCCCGCCATCGCCGCCGGAGCCACGGCGAACGTCGCGATGCCGGGCACGTGGCCGGCGGCGAACGCGACCCTCACCGCGACGGCCGACGCGACCGACGTGGTCGAGGAGACCAACGAGGCCAACAACGCGCTCTCGCGGGCGATAGTGGTCGGCCGCGGCGCAGCGGTTCCGTACGTCGAGTACGAAGCGGAAGCCGCGCAGTACCAAGGCCAGCTGCTGGAGACCGATCCGCTGCGCACCTTCGGGCACACGAACTTCGCCACCGAGTCGTCCGGCCGGAAGTCCGTGCGGCTGGCGAACCAAGGCCAGTACGTGGAATTCACGTCGACGAACCAGGCGAACTCGATCGTGGTCCGCAACTCCATCCCGGACGCCCCCGGCGGCGGGGGACAGGACGCGACGATCAGCCTGTACGTCAACGGCGCCTTCGCGCAGAAACTGAACCTGTCGTCCAAGCACAGCTGGCTCTACGGGACCACCGACGATCCCGAAGGCCTGACCAACACCCCGGGCGCCGACGCGCGGCGGCTCTTCGACGAATCGCACGCGTTGCTGACGCAGTCCTACCCGCCGGGCACGAAGTTCAAGCTGCAGCGCGACAGCGGCGACAGCGCGGCGTACTACGTCATCGACCTGATCGACCTGGAACAGGTCGCGCCGGCGTTGCCGAAACCGGCCGAATGCACGTCGATCACCGACTACGGCGCCGTGCCCGACGACGGGATCGACGACTCCGAGGCGATCCAGCGCGCGGTGACCGACGACCAGAACGGCGTGATCGGCTGCGTCTGGATCCCGCCGGGCCAGTGGCGGCAGGAACGCAAGATCCTCACCGACGACCCGAACGTGCCCAACGGCGGCGGCCAGTACAACCAGGTCGGCATCTCGAACGCGGCGATCCGCGGCGCCGGGATGTGGTACTCGCAGCTGTACTCGCTGATCCAGCCGCAGGACGCGGGCGGCATCAACCATCCGCACGAGGGCAACTTCGGCTTCGACATCGACAAGAACGTGCAGATCTCGGACCTCGCCATCTTCGGTTCCGGCCGGATCCGCGGCGGCGACGGCGGCGCGGAAGGCGGCGTCGGGCTCAACGGCCGGTTCGGCGCCGGCACGAAGATCTCGAACGTGTGGATCGAGCACGCCAACGTCGGCGTGTGGGTCGGCCGGGACTACAGCAACATCCCGGCGCTGTGGGGCCCGGCCGACGGGCTCGAGTTCAGCGGCATGCGGATCCGCGACACCTACGCCGACGGCATCAACTTCACCAACGGCACCCGGAACTCGCGGGTGGTCGACTCGTCGTTCCGGACCACCGGCGACGACTCGCTCGCGGTGTGGGCGAACCAGTACGTGAAGGACCCGGCGGTCGACATCGCGCACGACAACGTGTTCCGCAACAACACGGTGCAGCTGCCGTGGCGAGCCAACGGGATCGCCGTCTACGGCGGGTACGGGAACAAGATCGAGAACAACCTGGTCTCCGACACGATGAACTACCCGGGCATCATGCTGGCGACCGACCACGACCCGCTGCCGTTCTCCGGGCAGACGCTGATCGCCGGCAACGCGCTGTACCGCTGCGGCGGCGTGTTCTGGGGCGAACAGCAGAAGTTCGGCGCGATCACGTTCTTCGCGCAGGGCAAGGACATCCCCGGCGTCACGCTGCGGGACACGGAAATCCGCGATTCGACCTACGACGGGATCCAGTTCAAGACCGGCGGCGGCGCGATGCCGGACGTGAAGATCAGCAACGTGAAGATCGACAAGTCGAACAACGGCGCGGGCATTCTCGCGATGAGCGGCGCGCGCGGAAGCGCGACGCTGTCGAACGTGACGATCACGAACTCGTCGGCGGGCGACATCGTCCGCGAGCCGGGATCGCAGTTCGTCATCACCGGCGGTCCGGTCCCGGCGGCGGCCGCCCGGCGCGAGACGCGATAGGGGGAGAGCGGTCCGGTGCCGGGACTCCGTTCCGGCACCGGACCGTCACCATGAGTGATTGTCGTCCGGTGTTTCCGGCGGGAGGCCGGCAGCGTGTCGAAATCCCGCGCCCAGGTTCGTACCTCGGGGTGAGCAGCCACCCGAGACGAAGGAGACCCGGCCATGACCGGCGAACTCAACGAGGAATTCACCGCGACCCTGCGCAAGAGCCCGGCCAAGGGCGGCCACACCTACCTGGTCTGGCCCGGGTCGGCGGAGTTCTTCGGCACCCGCGGCCTGGTGAAAGTCCGCGGCACCGTCGACGGCGAACCGTTCCGCGGCTCGTTCATGGCGCTCGGCGACGGCACCCACAAACTCCCGGTCAACGCCTCCCTGCGGAAGGCGATCGGCAAGGAGGCCGGGGACTCGGTCACCGTCGTCCTGCTGGAGCGGCTCGCCGGCGGCCGCCGGGAATGAACGCGGATAGTTGAACGTTTGACGACGTGTGAAGAACATTGGCTTCCTCTCGTTCGGCCACTGGTCGCCGAGCGCGCACTCCGAGACCCGCTCGGCCGCCGACTTCCTGCACCAGTCGATCGACCTCGCGGTCGCGGCCGAGGAGCTGGGCGTCGACGGCGCGTACTTCCGCGTGCACCACTTCGCGCGGCAGGCGGGCAGCCCGTTCCCGCTGCTCGCGGCGATCGGCGCGCGGACGTCGAAGATCGAGATCGGCACCGGCGTGATCGACATGCGCTACGAGAACCCGCTGTACATGGTCGAGGACGCCGGAGCCGCCGACCTCATCTCGCGGGGCAGGCTCCAGCTCGGCGTCAGCCGGGGGTCCCCGGAGCAGGTAATCGACGGCTGGCGGTACTTCGGCTACGCCCCGGCCGAGGGCGAAACCGACGCGGACATGGCCCGCGACCGCGTCGAGGTCTTCCTCAAGCTTCTCGAGGGCGAGGGCTTCGCGCAGCCGAACCCGCGCCCGATGTTCCCCAACCCGCCGGGCCTGCTCCGGCTGGAACCGCACTCCGAGGGCCTGCGCGACCGCATCTGGTGGGGCTCGGGCTCGAACGCGACGGCCGTCTGGGCGGCGAAGCTGGGCATGAACCTGCAGAGCTCCACGCTCAAGGACGACGAAACGGGCGAACCGCTGCACGTCCAGCAGCGCAAGCAGATCGAGGCCTACCGCGAGGCGTGGAAGGAAGCCGGCCACGAACGCGAGCCGAGGGTGTCGGTCAGCCGCAGCATCTTCGCGCTGACCAACGACCTGGACCGCGCCTACTTCGGCCGCGACCGCAACTCGCGCGACCAGATCGGCATGATCGACGAGAACACCAGGGCGATCTTCGGCCGTTCGTACGCCGCCGAGCCGGACGAACTGGTCCGCGAGCTGAAAGAGGACGAAGCGGTGCAGGCCGCGGACACCTTGCTGCTGACCGTGCCGAACCAGCTGGGCGTCGACTACAACGTCCACGTGCTGGAGAGCATCCTGACGCACGTGGCCCCGGAACTGGGCTGGCGCTGACCGCACGAGGGCGAGGGGACCGCTGCCGTCCCCTCGCCCTCGCGCACGCCCGTGCCGGACCCGCCGGCCGGTCCCGCTAGCATCACGGAGTTTTCCGGGTGGCGGGACAAAGGGGCGGAAAGTGGGCACGGGGACGTTGAGCGGGCCGGTCCGGCCCGCGGGGACGGCGGGCGGGGAGCGAAGACCGGCGTTCCGGCCGGACATCCAGGCGCTGCGCGCGGCGGCGGTCGGGCTCGTCGTGCTGAACCATCTCTGGCCCACGCGGTTGACCGGCGGTTACGTCGGCGTCGACGTCTTCTTCGTCATTTCTGGTTTCTTGATCACCTCGCATCTGGTGCGCGAGGCCGCGAGCACCGGACGGATCCGGCTCGCCCGGTTCTACGCCCGCCGCGTGCGCCGCCTGCTGCCCGCGGCGTTTCTCGTCCTGGCGTTCGCCGTCGCCGCCGCGTACTTCCTGATGCCCTACCCGCGCTGGGAAGCCAACGCGCAGGAAGTCGTCGCGAGCGCGCTCTACTGGGAAAACTGGCTGCTGGCCGCGAATTCTGTCGACTATTCGCACTTCAACCAGTCGGCGAGCCTGTCCCAGCACTACTGGTCGCTTTCGGTCGAGGAGCAGTTCTACCTGTTCTGGCCGCTGCTTCTCCTGCTGCTGTTCAAAATCCGCGCCCGCTGGGCGAGGTTCGCCGGCGTGGCGATCGCCGGGGCCGCCTCGCTCGGGTTCAGCATCTGGTTCACCGACGTGTCCAAGAGCCAGGCGTACTTCGTGACGCCAGTGCGGGTGTGGGAGTTCGCGCTCGGCGCTCTGCTCGCCTTCGGCGGCGCGCGTTTCGTACTGCCGAAGATCGCCGCGAACCTCGCCTCCGTCACGGGCTTCGCCGCGATCGCCGCCGCCGCGGTGGTGTTCGACGACCAGACCGCGTTTCCCGGCGCGACCGCGCTGCTGCCCGCGGCGGGCACCGCGCTGGTCATCTTCGGCGGCACCCGCGAAGGGCGGCAATGGCACACGCCGCTGTCCTCGTCGCCGCCGGTGCAATGGCTGGGGAATGTCAGTTATTCGCTGTACCTGTGGCATTGGCCGCTGATCATGCTGGCCCCGTTCGCCTTCCCCGACGCGCTGGTCGCCGGTGCGCTGACCTGGCAGGTCAAGGCGGGCATCGTGGCCGCGTCCCTGATCGCGGCGTACGCGTCGAAGCGGTTCGTGGAAGACCCGGTCCGCACCTGGCAGCCGTTGAGCCGCCATGCCGGCGCGACCTTCGCCGGCATGGCAGCCGGAATGCTCGCGGTGTGCGCCGCGGCCGGCGGCTTGACCTGGACCTACGAGCGGCACGTCGACCAGGCAGCTCGCGACTTGGCGGCGGAGATGACCGGCCCCTGCCACGGCGCGCGGGCGCTGATGGCGGGCAACGCGTGCGCCGATCCGTTCGGCCCGGCCAGAAGCGTCGAGATGGGCCCGGCAAACCGGTACTACACGCCGCCCGCGGACTGCCCGCCGCCGCTGTCGCAGTACTCGGCGAGCGACGGCACGAAAACGACCACCCAATGCGATTTCAGCCAGGGCGCCGCCAACCCGACAGTGGTGTGGCTGGTCGGAGACTCGCACGCCCAGCAGTGGCAGGGGCCGCTGCTGAGCCTGGCCCGCAAGAACCACTGGCTGCTGTACACGAGCTACCTGGGCGGCTGCCCGTTCGCCGACATCGAAGCCCTGAACTACCGCGGCACCGCCCCCGACCGGCGGTGCATGACGTGGACACAATCAATGGTCGGCGACATCGCGAAGACGCGCCCCGCGTACGTGTTCACGTCGTTCTACAGCAGGCACGAACGAGCAGACGACCACAGTGGACGGTCGCAAGCGGAGCAGTACCAAGAGGGACTGAACTCGTACTGGACCCAGTGGACGTCAGCAGGCGCGACGGTCTTCGTTCTGGCCGACCCGCCACTGAACGGCCTGGTCCGCCCAACGGACTGCGTGGTCCTGAACCCGGACGACCCACGGCAATGCGCGGTCGACCGCTCCGTCGCACAACCGCCAGACCCGCTGACGGCGGCGGCCAAGGCGAGCACCGACCCGAAGGTCCGGCTGCTCGACCTGACGGATTACTTCTGCGACCGGCAACGCTGCTACGCGGTGATCGGGAAGGTCGGGGTTTATTACGACGCCGACCATTTGAACCTGGACTACAGCTTGAGCCTCGACCAGAGCATCGCCGCAGCGGCGGGCATCCCCGGCTGAAACGGACGCCCGCATTAGTTTCGCTGCTCGAAGGAGGCTTGACTGGCATGAGGGTCAGTAAGCGACGTACGCATGTTAGTCGACGCCGTCCCGCGCGCCTCGGCCTTTCGCGTCCGAGGCGCAGATCGCTCGCGGATCGCATTCGGTCGAAGTGGAGCTGGGACCGTCTCGCGATGACGCTCCCAGGCCTTGCTGCTGTCATCGCGTTGTTTTTTCACCGCGGAATCCCTCGGAGCCACTCGGGATCAGTTGGTCCTGTCGGAACGCGGGCAGGTCTCCGACAGATTCAGGAACGCGATGGAGCAACTGGGCGCCAAGGAGATCGCCACCAGGCTCGGCGGCATATACGGCCTTGAACGACTGATGGCCGATTCTCCGCGCGACTTCAGCATGATCGTGCAGGTGCTGGCCTCATACGTTCGCGAACGTGCTCCCGTGTCCGGCTGCGGCCAGCGGCAGACGCCGCCGACGGATGTTTAAGCAGCGATTACGGTACTCGCGCGGCGGGATGACTCGTCTGGGCGATTGCAGCATCCGATAGATCTTCGGGGCACCTGCTTGAGGGGTGCCGACTTCGGCGGAGACTGGTCGTTCTCCAGCGCAACGAATCGGCGAGGAGAAATCAACTCGGCTATTGCTGAAAGGGACAAGGACGGCGACGGAATTTTCGAGAGCAAAAACATCGGAGATTTCCGTGAGCCGATGCTGGATAATTGCGACCTGACCGATGCGAACTTCACTGGGGCGCTGTTGATTGGGGCGGCTGTGAACAATGCACAGCTTAGCCGGAAGAGTTTAACGTCGGCCGGGGTTGTGCGGGGTCCGTGGAAAGCAGGTCTTCGTTGACGGCGTCGCGATGACTCTCGAGCAAATGCGCAAGTCCACAGGTTAGCGATAGCCGCTAGGGCCCGCACTGTTGTTGTACAGGTGCACGGCCGCGCCGGTCAGCGAGACGGCGCTGCGTACCTGCGACCGCTCCGCGCCGAAACCCCGCATCGAGCAGCTGAACACGCGACTCGCCGACACGTTGTTCTCCATGTGCCAACTAGGCATGCACACGCACATCTCCTCGGAAGAGCGTGTCAACACTTCCGGTCCGGTAATGCTCGAAAGGAGGAGAACTGCGTCCTCCAGGGTTCTTTCCGTGTTCCGTTCCGCGCCGCCGCTCCTAGGCTCGCCCTCATGACCATTCCTTCCGAACCCATCGGCAGCATCCCCCGTTCGCCCGAATTGCTCGGTGCTCTCTCCGCGCGGCAAAGCGGGCAGCTCGGCGACGCGGCCTTCGCCTCCGTTCTCGACCGGGCCGTCCGCGAGACCATCGAAACGCAAGCGAGCCTGGGCGCGACCGTGGTCACCGACGGCGAGCAGCGCAAACCCAGTTTCGTCACCTACCCGATCGCGGGCGCGGCGAACCTTTCCCCGGACGGCGTCGTCATCCCGTTCGCCGACGGGCATCAGCGGCAGCTGCCCTGTCTGGCCTCCGGGCCGTTCCGCTACCAGGAGCACGCCGGACAGTATGTGCGGGCCGCCCGGCAGTGCACGAATCTTCCGGTCAAGCAAGCGGTCATCGCGCCTTCCGCGCTGTCGCTGCTTTATCCGGCGGCCGGGCTCGACGGTTATTCGCGCGAGGATTTCCTCGCCGACCTGGTCGACGGGGCCGAGGCCGATATCCGCGGCTGCCTGGACGCGGGCGCGCACGTGGTCCAGCTGGATTTCACCGAGGGTCGCCTGTCGCTGAAGCTCGACCCCAGCGGTCAGGTGCTGCGCGATTTCGTCGCCTTGAACAACCGGGTGCTGGCGCGGTTCAGCGAAGCCGAGCGGGCGCGCATCGGCGTGCACACCTGCCCGGGCGGCGACCAGGACTCGACGCACAGCCTCGACGTCGACTACGCCGAGCTGCTTCCCGCGCTGTTCGAGCACACTGCCGGCAACTTCTACGTTCAGCTGGCCAGCGAGTCCGATCCGGACCGGGTCCTGCGCGTCCTCGCGGACCGGCTCCGGCCGGGCGTCCGCGTGTTCGTCGGGGTGACCGATCCGATCGACCCGCGCGTGGAGACCCCGGAAGAGGTGCGGGACCGTGTTCTGCGCGCGGCCCAGTACCTCCCGGTGGATCAGCTGGGGACTTGCGACGACTGCGGCTTTTCGCCGTTCGCCGACGACCAGTCGACCTCGCGGCAGACTGCGTTCGCCAAGATCCGAGCGCGGCTGGAAGGAACTGCGCTCGCGGCGGATCAGCTGGGGGTCGGTTTTCCGGCGTCGCGCGACAGCCAGGAAACTCACCAGACCGCCGCTGTCGACTGAATATCGCGCGGCGCAAGGGAAAACCGCCCGGCGACGGTTACGCAGGGTGTTTCGTCGTGCCTGGATCGGGCCAGGCACGGCCACGACCGAGGCAGCGGCGGTGACCCGCTACTAGGCGCGCCCGACGACCCGGGCCGGTTTGCCTGCCCCGATAGGGAAACAGCTTGCCCGGCCGGGTGTTCCGGCCGGGTTTCGCTGAACCGGATGGTCTTGCGGTAACGGGGTGCGTTCATGGCGCTACTGCTTGTAACGTCGGCCGTCGGGCAGCCAGCCCGGACGGCGAAGGGGAGAGATGTCGTTTTCGAGAATCAGCGGCGGCGCGGCGGCGCTGCGGACGGCGCGGGCGTTCGCGGTCCTCGCCGGGCGATCGCTGCTGCTGGGGCCGGCCGCCGCGGCGGCGTGGCTGCGGGGCGGACGGTTCGACCGAGCCGGCTGGCTGGCGGACACCGTGGTGGCGCTGGGACCGGCGTTCGTGAAGGCGGCCCAGCTGCTGAGCACGCGGGCGGACCTCCTGCCGCCGCGCACGTGCCGCGCGCTTTCCCGGTTGCACGACCAGGTTCGCCCGGTTCCGCTGCGCACGGCGCCCGCGCTGAGGTTCGGCACGGGCGAGCCGCGGCTGGTCGGCGCGGGCAGCATCGCCTGCGTGTACCGGGTGGTCCTCCCGGACGGCCAGGCGGTCGCCGCCAAGGTGCGCAGGCCGGGGATCGTCCAGTCTCTCTCGGCTGATCTCGCGATGCTGGAACGAGGCGCACGGCTGGCGGCCAGGCTGCCGATGCTGCGCGGCGTGCCGGTCGCCGCCGTCGCCGCGCAGCTCGCCGAGAGCATCCGCGCGCAGCTCGACTTCGGCAGGGAAGCGGAGCGGCTCGAAGGCTTCCGGAAAGCGCTCAGCGTCGCGGACGGGGTGACCGTGCCCGGAGTCCGGCCCGAACTGTCCACAGAGGACATTCTGGTGATGGACTTCCTGGACGGGCTGGCGCGCCGCCGTCCGGAGGAACTCGGCGAGGAGGAGCGCCGGAACGCGGTCGTCACGGCGTTGCGCGCGGTGTACCGGATGCTCTTCCTGGACGGGGTGGTGCACTGCGACCTGCACCCCGGAAACCTCTACTTCCGCGACGACGGCTCGATCGTCGTGCTCGACGCGGGGTTCACCGTCCAGCTGTCGGAGTCCGCGCGCGAGAAGTTCGCCGCGTTCTTCTACTGCATGAGCCAGGGCGACGGCGAGGCCTGCGCGGACATCGTGCTGTCCACCGCGACAGCCCCGCCCGGCTCCGACACCGCGGGGTTCCGCGCCGGACTCGCCGCGCTGGTCGAGGAGCACACCGGACGCAGCGCGGCCGAGTTCGACCTGGTTTCCTTCGCCGCCAAGCTGTTCGACCTCCAGCGCCGGCACGGCCTGCACGCCGATCCGCAGTTCGTGTTCCCGATCCTGTCCCTGCTGGTGCTGGAGGGCACGGTGCGCGCATTCCATCCGGACGTCGATTTCCAGCGGGAGGCCCGGCCCATGCTGGTGACCGCACTGATGGAACGCGTCGTGGCCGTGCCGCGGGAAGTCCGGTGAGGCCCGCCGTCCTGGCCCGGGCGCTGCGTCAGCACCCGCGGCAGGTCGACTTCGGGCTGCGCCGGTTCCGGCTGCGGCCCGGCCCCGCGCGCGGCGTGCTGGAGTCGTCCGGACGAGCGTTCCTGACCGGGTTGAACGCCTCGGTCGAGCCGGACCCCGGCGCGCTCGGGCGGCAGGTGTCCGCGCTCGAACCGGAGCTGCGCGGGTTCGCGTTCGAGGGCGCGGGAATGGGCTGCGCCCTGCTGGACCTGCTCCTCCCGGTCCGGCGCGGCCGGGTCGCGGCTCTGCTGAACGGACCGGCCGCGGACTATCCGCACCTCGTGCACGTCGGCGTCGGCTGGGCGTACGCGCGGCTGCGGCTGCGCCCCTCGCGGAACGCGGGGACGGATCCGCTGCTGCGGTGGCTGGCCTGGGACGGATTCGGCTTCCACCAAGGCTTTTTCCACCCCGACCGGGCGATCGGCCGCCGGCGCGTGGAACCCGGGATCGGCCGGGGGCCGCGGCAGATCCGCGACCAGGGGCTCGGCCGGGCGCTGTGGTTCTGCGAATGCGCGGACCCCGACGGCGTCGCACTGCGGATCGCGGAATTCCCGGTCGGGCGGCAGGCAGACCTGTGGAGCGGAATCGGTCTCGCCGCGACGTACGCGGGCGGTGCGGACGCCGCCGAACTCGCCCGGCTCACCGACCTGTCCGGGCCGTTTCGCGCGCACCTGGCACAGGGCTGCGCGTTCGCCTGCGCCGCGCGGCGGGTCAGCGGCATCGTGCCCGCGCACACCGACAAAGCGGCCGAAGTGCTGGCCGGCGTCAGCACCGACGCCGCCGCGGACTGGACCGACCGGGCGCTCGGACGGTGCGCGCCATCCCCGTCCACGCTCGCGGACTACCAGCGCTGGCGCGCGGAAATCCGGTATCTCTGGGAGAGGAAGAACCGATGAGGCCCTTTCTGCGCCGGCATCTGGCCCGCGTAGTCGCCTTGGCCGGCTGCGCGGCGGTATTCGCGTTCACGGTCGTCCCGCAGTCGTCCTCGGCCGGGGAAACCGAGCTGGCGCGCCAGTTCTCGTTCGCCGCCTCGCCGGTCAGCCCGGACAACGCGCCCGGCGGACGGCACGTGCGGACCGTCGCCCCGGCCTACGAGCAGATCCGGTCGTGGATCTCCTCCGTGGGCGCGGCGACCGCGCTGTTCTCCGCGGACGGCGGACCGGTCTCGCACGACGTCTGCCTGGTGGACCCTCGCACGGACACGGTCACCGTCGAACCCGCTCCCGGGACCGGCGCGCGATACCAGCCGTTCCCGCTCGTCCCGGCGGGGTTGCAGATGCCGTCGTTCGCGGCGCCGATGGGCTGCCTGCCCGCCGACGTCGGCGAGAACGGCCGTCAGGACGTCGTCGTCTACTACTGGGGGCGTTCCCCGGTCGTCTTCGAGCGGCTGCCCGGGACCGCGCCGTCGGCGGCCGCGTTCCGGCCGCGCGAGCTGGTCAGCCCGTGGCAGGTGTGGAACACCAATGCCGCCACGATCGGCGATTTCGACGGCGACGGGCACCCCGACCTCGTGTTCGGCAACTATTTCCCGGACGGCGCGCGCGTGCTCGATCCCACCGCGCACCAGCCAGAACTGGTGATGAACGATTCGCTGTCCCACGCCGCGAACGGGGGCACGCTCCGGCTGTTCCGCTCCGCGGGCGGCGGCCGGTTCGCCGAGGCGCCCGACGCCTTCCCGCCGGAGGTGCGCACCGGATGGGCCCTGGCGCTCGCCGCCCAGGACATCGGCGGCCGGGGACTGCCGGATCTCTACGTGGCCAACGACTTCGGGCCCGACCACCTGCTGGTCAACGAGTCCGCGCCGGGCCGCGTCGCGTTCCGCACGGCGACCGGGACGCGGCACGCGACGACGCCGAAGTCGAAGGTGCTGGGCAACGATTCGTTCAAGGGCATGGGCGTGGCCTTCGCCGACCTCGACGCGAAGGGCGTCCCGGACATCCTGGTCAGCAACATCACCGAGCCGTATGCGCTGCAGGAAAGCAACTTCGCCTACCAGTCCACCGCGGACCGCGCCGGGACCGCAGCGCGCTTGCGCGACGGCGTGGCTCCTTACGACGACCGCAGCGAGGACCTTGGCTTGTCTCGCACCGGATGGTCGTGGGACGTCAAGGCCGCCGACTTCGCCAACTCCGGGTCCGAGGAGGTCATGCACGCGACCGGGTTCGTCGCCGGGGAGGTGAACCGGTGGGCGCAGCTGCAGGAGACCGCGATGTCGAACGACCTGGTGCTGAGCCACCCCGCGTTGTGGCCGCGGTTCACCGAGGGCACCGATCTGTCCGGACACGACCACAACTCGTTCTTCGCCCGCGGCGCGGACGGCCGCTACGTGAACGTCGCGGACCAGGTCGGGGTCGGCACCGATGCGGTCAGCCGCGCGTTCGCGGTCGGCGATGTGGACGGCGACGGCCGGCTGGACTTCGTCGTCGCCAACCAGTGGGCGCCGTCCACTCTGTACCGCAACACGTCGCCGGCCGGGGCTTTCCTCGGCCTGCGCTTGCGAAAACCCGTCGGCGACAACGCGTGCCGTGCGGGCGGGCCCGGTCCGGCGACACCCGCGATCGGGGCCGAGGCGGAAGTCGCCGCGCCGGGCGGCGGAAAACGGCTGCAGCAGGTGTACCCGGCCAACGGGCACAACGGCGTCAACGCCCCGGACCTGCACTTCGGCCTGGGCAGCCAGCCGCCGTCCGCCGTGCCCGTGCGCCTGGCGTGGCGGGACGGCTGCGGACACCGCCACGAGGGTTCGGTGTCGCTCCCGCCCGGCTGGCACCAGCTGCGGCTCAACCCCGACGGCACCATCGAGGAGGACCGGTGACCAAGTCCCCGAGCGAACGCCGTTCCGCCGCCCTGCGCCGGTTCGGCGCGTCGATCACCGTGCTGACCGTGCTCGGGCACACCGTGCTCGGCTTCGAACAGGCGTATCTCACGCCGGTGGTCGCCGTGTTCGCCGCGCTGGCCGCGGAGATCGTGCTGGAGTCGGTCGACGCCGCGGTTGCCGGCCGTCGTCCGCGCTACCTCGGCAAACCCGGCGCGGTGGTCGACTTCCTGCTTCCCGCCTACATCACCGGCATGGCGTGCGCGATGCTGCTGTACGCCAACGACCGGTTCATGCCGACCGTGCTCGCTTCCGTCGTCGGGGTCGCTTCGAAATACCTCGTGCGGGTGCGGATCGGCGGCAAGAGCAGGCACGTGCTCAACCCGAGCAACGTCGGGATCGTGGTGGTCCTGCTGCTCTTCGGCTGGGTCGGCATCGCGCCGCCGTACGAGTTCACCGAATGGGTCACCGGCTGGTGGGGCGCGGTCGTGCCCGCCCTGCTGCTGGTCGCGGGGACGATGCTGAACGCCCAGCTCACCGGCAAGGTGCCGCTGATCCTCGGCTGGGTCGCCGGGTTCCTCGGCCAAGCGGTGCTGCGGGCGCTGTTCACCGATATTTCGCTGGTCAGCGCGGTGCTGCCGATCACCGGCACGGCGTTCGTCCTGTTCACCAACTACATGATCACCGACCCCGGCACCACGCCGTCGTCGCGGCGGAACCAGGTCTGGTTCGGGCTCGCCACGGCTGCGGTCTACGGCGTGCTGGTGCAGTTCCACGTCGTGTTCGGCCTGTTCTTCGCGCTGACGATCACCTGCGCGCTGCGGGCTGCGGCGCTGGCGGTCGCCGCGCGGAAGAGTCCGCAGTGGACTGTCCTGGTCCCCGCGCCGCGCACCGCCGCCGAACCGGTTCCGGCCCGGGAGCCCGCATGACCCGCCGCGAACCCGGCGAGCCGATCGCGATCGTCGGGGCGGCCTGTCGCTACCCGGACGCGGCCGATCCGGCGCAGCTGTGGGAAACCGTGCTCCACCAACGCCGCGCGTTCCGGCGGCTGCCGCCCGGACGGCTGGACCTCGCCGACTACTGGAGCGCCGACGCCAGCGTCCCGGACCGGACCTACAGCACCCAGGCCGCGGTGCTGGCGGACTGGGAGTTCGACCGGGAGGCGTTCCGGATCCCCGGTCCGACGTTCCGCGCCGCAGACCCCGCGCATTGGCTCGCGCTGGAAACCGCGGACCGCGCGCTCGCCGACGCCGGTCATCCGGCGGGTGCCGGCCTGGACGCGGACCGGGTGGCCGTCGTCGTCGGCAACAGCCTGACCGGCGAGGTGACCCGCGCCCGGACGCTGCGGCTGCGCTGGCCCTACGTCCGCGACGTCCTGCGCGCCTCGGTGCCCGAGGCGGACCTCGCGGAGGTCGAAAAGCGGTATCTGGCGGCGTTTCCGGAGATCGGCGACGAGACGCTGGCCGGGAGCCTCGCCAACACCATCGCGGGCCGCATCTGCAACCACTTCGGCTTCCACGGCGGCGGGTACACAGTGGACGGCGCGTGCGCTTCGTCGATGCTCGCCGTGATCACCGCCTGCCGCGCGCTGCGAGACGGCGGAGCCGACTTCGCGCTCGCCGGGGGAGTGGACCTGTCGCTCGACCCGTTCGAACTGGTCGGCTTCGCCAAGACTGGAGCGCTCGCCGCGGAGGAGATGCGGATTTACGACGAGCGTTCAGCGGGCTTCTGGCCTGGCGAGGGCTGCGGAATGCTCGCGCTCGCCCGCGCCGAAGACGCCCGGGCGGCGGGATTGCCGGTGTACGCGGAGATCCTCGGCTGGGGCGTCTCCTCGGACGGCCGCGGCGGCATCACCCGGCCCGAGGCGGACGGGCAGCTGCTCGCGCTGCGCCGGGCGAGCGAGATGGCGGGCGTCGAGCACGCCGAGATCGGGCTGTACGAGGGACACGGCACCGGGACGGCGGTCGGCGACGTGGTCGAGCTGACGGCGTTGAACCGGGCTCGGTCCGGGGCGCGGTCGGCCGCCGCGCTCGGTTCGGTCAAGGCGAACATCGGGCATACCAAGGCGGCGGCCGGAGCGGCCGGGGTGCTCAAGGCCGCGCTGAGCGTGTCCTCGGGGCTGCTGCCGCCGACCACCGGCTGTGCGGCGCCGCATCCGGCGGTCGGGGAGACCTTGCGGGTGCTGCCGGCTCCGGAGCCGTGGCCGGACGCTCGCCGGTTCGCCGGGGTGAGCGCGATGGGGTTCGGCGGCATCAACACCCACGTCGTGCTGGGCGCCCCGGCGCGGACCAGGCCGGTGCGGTCGCCGGCGGCGGGCCGGCCGACGCCGGACTACGACGTCATCGCCGTCAGCGGGCCCGACGCCGCTCGGGTCGCCGCCGAACTGGCCCGGATCGCCGAGGCGGCGCCGCGGTTGTCACGGTCGGAGCTGCACGACCTCGCGTGCCAGTACGGACGGCGGGACACCGCCGGGCCCGTCCGAGCCGCGCTCGTCGCCCGCACCCCGGCCGAACTCGCCTCGCTCGCCGCGCGGGCGGCAGCCGAGGTGCCGCCCGCGCCCGGAAAGCTTTCGACCTTCCCTGGTGCCTGGCTGGGAAACGCCGTGCCGGGCCGAATCGCGCTGCTGTTCCCTGGACAGGGCGCGAGCGGAGCGGAACCGGCCGACACCGCAGTGGCCCAGCCCGCGATCTACCGTGCCTGCCGCACCGCGCTCTCCCGGCTCGAAGAGCTGGGCGTGACCGCCAGCGTCGCGATCGGACACAGTCTCGGCGAACTTGCCGCGCTCACCTGGGCGGGTTGTCTGTCCGCAGAGGACGGTGAACGGCTGGCGATCGAACGCGGCCGGATCATGGGCAAGTACGGCACTCCCGGCACCGGCATGCTCGCCGTCGCGGCGAGCGCGGCCGAGGTGCAGGCGCTCTGCGCGGGGACGGACGTCGTGCTCGCTGCCGACAACTCCGCTCTGTCGCAAGTGCTTTCCGGTTCGGTGGAGGAACTTCAGACGGTGGCGAGCGCGGCCGAGCGGCGCGGGTTCCGCGTCACGCGGCTTCCCGTGTCCCACGGATTCCACAGTCCCGCCATGGCCGCCTGCGCCGCGCCGTGGCGGGAGTTCCTCGAGAGCATCGAACTCCGGCCGGTACGGCGCACCGTTCTGTCCACTGTGTACGGTCGGCAGCTCACCGAGCAGGACGATCTCGTCGAGCTGCTCGTCCAGCAGTTGTGCGCGCCGGTGCAGTTTCGGGCCGCTGTCGAGGCCGTCGACGCGGACCTGTTCTGCGAAGCGGGTCCTGGCCGGGCGTTGAGCGCTCTGACCGGACGGGCGGCCGTCAGCATGGATATCGGCGCAACCGGCGACCGTGCGGCCGCCGACTCCGCGGCCGCGCTGTTCGCCGCCGGGGCCGTCGTGAACCTCTCCCGGTGGTTCGCCGGACGCGTCGCGCGGCCGGTCGATCTCGACCGCGAACCGCAGTTCCTGACGAACCCGTGTTCCGCAGCGCCCGCCGTGATTCCGGCTCCCCGGGAGGAGAAGGACGCCGTACCGGCTCGCGACGCGGCCGCGACGGTCACCAGCCTGTTAGCCGAGGCGACCGAACTAGACGCGGCGCTGATCGGCTCCGACGCCCGCCTTCTCGCCGACCTCAACCTGAGTTCGCTGCGGGCCACCCAGCTCGTGGTCGAGGCGGCGTCGGCGCTCGGCCGGAAGCTGCCGTCGGTGTCGATGGCGTTCGCCGACAGCTCGGTCGGCGAGGTGATCGCGGAGATCGAACGGCTCCCGGAGACCGCGGAACCCGACGGGGAAACACCGGGCGTGCGGCCGTGGACCGGCTGTTTCACCGAGGCCCTGGTCCCGGTCCGGCTCGGACCCTGGCGGCCGACCGAAACCGTGTACGTCGCCGATCCCGAAGACGTCGACGCACTGCTCGACGCCGGGCGGAAAGCCCTGCACCACCAGGCGCTCGTCGTGGTGACGCACGACTGCGCGACCAGCGGCTTCTTCCGCTCGCTGCACCAGGAACATCCCGCCGTCGGCATCACCCTCGCCCAGGTCCCGCCCGGCGCGACGGATGTCTCCGCGTTGCACGCCGAACCCGGCCGATTCCGCGAGTTGATCCTCGGCGAGGACGGCGCCTGGTACGAACCGGGCGAGCAGTTCGTTTCCGCGGAGCCGGGCGAAACCCCGCTCGACGGCCAAGACGTGCTCCTGGTCAGCGGCGGCGGCAAAGGCATCGGCTACGCATGCGCCTCCGCGCTGGCCAGCACGACCGGGCTCGCGCTGGCGATCCTCGGCCGCTCCCGTCCGGAGACCGACGAACTCCTCCGGTCCAATCTGGACCGGCTCCGGACGGACGGCATCCGCGTCGCCTACGAGGCCGCCGACGTCGGCGACCCGGACGCCGTCGCGCTCGCCGTGGAGAAACTCACCGCCGAAACCGGGCCGGTGACCGCGTTGCTGCACGCGAGCGGCATCAACGAACCTGCCCGGTTCTCCGCTCTGACCGCCGGCCAGGTCCGCGCTCACCTGCGCCCGAAGATCACCGGGCTCCGCGCGCTGCTCGCCGCCGTCCCGCCCGGATCGCTGCGGCTGCTGGTCACGTTCGGCTCGGTGATCGGGGCGGCCGGGATGGCGGGGGAGTGCCACTACGCGCTGGCCAACGGCCTCCTGCGCGCCGAGGCCCGGCGGCTCGCGCGGGAGCTGCCCTCCTGCCGGGTGCTCGACATCGCCTGGTCGGCGTGGTCGGGCGCCGGCATGGCCGAACGCATGGGCGCGGCGCAAGCCCTCGCCCGCTCCGGGGCCGCGCCGATCCCGGTCGAGGACGGCGCCGAGCTGTTCCTGCGCCTGCTGCGAACGCCGTCGACGGCCGCCGACGTGTCCGTGCACGGACGGCTCGGCGAGGCGCCCCCGACGGGAACGGGCCGGTTCCTGGAGCGGATCCGGGCGGGCCACCCCGGCGTGGAACTCGTCGCCGACACGACGCTTTCGCTGCGCACCGACCCGTGGCTGGACGGCCACCGGGTCGACGGAGCAGCCCTGCTGCCCGCGGTCGTCGGGCTGGAGGCCATGGCGCAGGCCGCATCCACGGTCGCTGGGCGGGCCCTGACGACGGCGTGCGACGTCAGGTTCGACCGGCCGGTCATCATTCCCGACACGGACGAGCACACTGTCCGGGTGTGTGCGCTGCGGGAGGGCGACGTCGTCACCACCGTGCTGCGCAGTGCCGAATCGAACTTCCAGACCGACCACTTCAGGGCGGTATTTCCCTTTTCTGATAGGGAAAACGCTCTGCCGCTGCCGGAGGTTCCCGAGCGCGGCCGAATCGAACCGGCCGAACTGTACGACCGGTTGTTGTTCCACAGTGGACACTTCCGCCGGGTCGCCGCGGCCGCCGTGCCGGACCCGTGGTCGTGCCGGGCCACGATCACCCCGAACGACGAGCCCTGGTTCACCTCGGTGCTCGGCGAACCGGCCGCGCACGACGCCACCGTGCACGTCCTGCAAGCGTGCGTCCCGACGCGACGGCTGCTGCCCGTCGCCTGCGACCGCGTCGGCTTCGACCCGCGCGCGGCGGGCCCGTGGGAACTCCGCGGCATCGAACAACACGCCGCGGACGGCCGCTATACCTGGGACGTCGTGGCCGCCGACGCGGAAGGACGTGCCGCCGTCCGATGGACCGGCCTCCGACTGGCTGACACCGGACCGCTGCCCGACGACCGGCCGTGGCCGTCGGCGCTGCTGTCGGTGGCGATCACCCGGACCGCGGCAGCGCTCGGCCTCGATTCCTCGCTGCGCGTATCGATCGGCGAACCGTTCGCTGTGGACGCCGAAGCGGGCTGTCCGGTCGCCTGCGCTTGGGAATTCGTCGAACCGCACGAACCACCGGATCCCGGACTGCTTCGCGTCCTCTCGGGGCCGTGCGACGAGCCGCCCGAGCGCCTGGCCGCACGGGCGTCCACGGTGGCGAGGTGCCTAACCCAGGTGAGTGCAAGTCCTTCGGAGACAAGGTTTTCCGGGGCCTACGACGGAGGCTGGGTCGTCCTCGCCGCCGGACGCGCGCGGATCGCCTCCGCGGTCTTCGCCGTGGACGGGTACCGGCTGCCCGTCGCGATCGCGCTGCTCACGGCCGGAGGTGCCGAGTGACCCCGGCCTACCGGTACCGGCATCCCGTCACGCTGGAGGAGACCAACCTCGTCGGCAATGTGTACTTCGCGCATTACGTTCGCTGGCAAGGACATTGCCGGGAACGGTTCCTCGCCGAGCACGCGCCGGACGTCCTCGCCTCGCTCGCCGACGGCTTCGCCGTGGTCACCACCGGATGCGGCTGCGAGTACTTCGGCGAGCTGACCGCCGGGGACGTCGTCGAACTGCGCATGACCCTGACCGAACTCGAAGGCCACCGCGTGGCGATGGCGTTCGACTACTACCGCACCGAGGTCGCCGTGCCGCAGCTGGTGGCCCGCGGGCACCAGGCCGTCGCGTGCATGGCCCGCGGGCCCGGCGGGCTGGAGCCGGTCCCAGTCCCCGAGCAACTCCGGGAGGCCCTGACTCCGTACTTGAAAATCCAGTAGTACGCTGAGGCGGTGACGACCACCGCCCGAGGGGAACGGCAGTACCGCCAGTACTGCGGGCTCGCCGCCGCCCTCGACACCGTCGGCGAACGCTGGACGCTGCTCATCGTGCGCGAACTGCTGCTCGGCCCGCGCCGCTACACCGAGCTGCTCGCGGACCTGCCCGGCATCGGCACGAATCTCCTGGCGGACCGGCTGAAGAAGCTGGGTGCCGCCGGAATCGTCGAGCGAGCCGAAACCCGAGCCGGGCACGCGTACCGGCTCGGCCCGCTGGGCGAACAGCTGCGGGAACCGGTGCTGGCGCTGTCGAAATGGGGCATCGGGCTGCTGGGCGAACCGAGCGCGGACATGGTCACGCGGCCGCATTGGGCGCTGCTCGCCGTCCAGGCGATGGCGGACGCGAACCGCCTGCCGGAGGTGGCGGAGACGTACGAATTCACCGTCGACGACGAGAGCTTCCACCTGACCGTCGACCGCGGCGCGCTGACCACCGCGCGCGGACCCGCCGCGTCCCCGGCCCTGAGCATCCGCACCGACGCGACGACGTTCGTCCGCATCGGCGCCGGAGCGCTCGGCCCGTTCGAGGCGCTGGCCACGGGAAAACTGACGTTCTCCGGCGACCCGGACGCGGTGGTGCGCTGCTCGACGGTGCTCGGGCTGATGGAGCGATCCGAGCCGCGTCGGGGCGGGTGAGCCGGGCGGTTCTCGGGGGCGGATGCGGGGCGGCCGGTGTGCGGGTGCCGAGGGGCGGGCGGGTTCGTCGGCAGTCTGGCTGCGACTCGCCAGCTCGAGCCGCGCCTAAGTGCCGCGCTCGGCGACCAGCGACACGCGCTTGATCGACGCGCTGACCTCGATGACCGCGCGCGAGGTGTGGTTCGCGGCCGGGTGCCGAGGTTGCGCTCGGGAGATTCGCCGGTGCGGGCGGATGTGACGGCGGCGGATATGGCGCGGCCAGTGCTCGCCCGCGGGTGTCGCCGGTCGCGCGGGCGGGTTGGCCGGCGGTCCGGTTGATGCAATTTCGGCGCGCCAGCGCGCGGATGGGCCGCGAGACGCCGCGCGGCGCGGGCGAGCTGGCCGGCACCGGAACTCGGGGAAGCGGCCTGGTCCGCCCGCGCACGGGCGAATCAGGCCGCTGTCCGGGCCCGAAACCTCAGAGCCGAACCTCAGGGCGAACCTCAGAGTCCGCCCACCTTCACCGGGAACTTCTGGATCGTCGCGATCGTCGTGTCCGGGTCGTCCGGCAGGACCAGGTCCACCGGGTTCTGAAGCTGGTACAGGTCGCCTCGCGGCGGGAACTGCGTCAGCTGGCCGACGAGCTGCGCCGGGTTCTTCGTGGTCAGCACCAGCGGCTCGTACGCCTTCCGGGACTGGATGCCCGCGCGGCGCAGCATGTCGTCGGGCTGGTCGATCGTCATGGTGAAGCTCAGGACCATGACCTGCTCGTAGCGCGGCGGGAACTTCTGCGTCATCTTGAGCAGGCTCTTGGCGTCCACGTCGACGTCGTTCTGCTCGATCGTGATCGTGCCGCCGCCCTGCCGCGCGCTGTCGCCGCCGGGGAGTTCGCCCGACACCCGGTGGCCGACCACGCGCAGCCGCACCGAGTTGACCGGGTCGTCCGGGTTGACGTCGACCCGGACCTTGATCCCGCCGCGGAAATCGACGCTGACCAGGGCCGTGCGGATCCGCAGCGGCGTGTTGACCGCGAGGCAGCTGCACGGGATCTCCGCCCCGATCGGCGGCAGGCCGGTCTGCTGCGGGAAGGCCTGGGCCTGCTGCCCGCCCAGCAGGCCGCCGGCCGCGACGCCGCCCACCCCCAGCGCGGCCGCCGCGGCGGCTCCCTTCAGGAAGTCCCGCCGGTCCTTGCCGGAGCCGGGCTCTTCGGGTTTCTCGTCGTTCGGAGCAGGCATCCTCTACCTCCGCGGGTGCGTTTCGAAGAGTTCTGGCACGCTTGAATTTAAGGTAGCGGCCGACCGCCCGGCCAGGCTCCGGACCAAGATCGACCCGGTCGTGTCCGCCGCCGGCGACCCGGGGCGACCGGACCTGGGGGACCGGGCCAGCCGGACAGGCGACCCCGGTCATCAGATCGGTGGAGCGGCAGCGGCGAGAAGTCCCGGCGGGAACACGCTGATCGAAAGGCGGCCGGGAATCGGCGTATCGCGCAAGCTCGCGGCGCGGAATCGCGCTACGCCGGGAGCGACCCCGTCCGGGACGGACCGGAAAACGAAAAGCGGGACCCGGCCGCCCGGCCGGGTCCCGCGTTCTCGAGGCGGAAATCAGTCTTTCTTCAGCGCGTTCTTGACTTTGTCGGCCGCGTCGCCGAGAGCGTCTTTCACGTTTTCCGCGGCTTCCTTGATCCCGGCCTTCGCCTGGTCGGCTTTGCCCTCGTTCCGCAGGTTCTCGTCGCCGGTCAGGGAACCGGCGGCTTCCTTGGCCTTGCCGCCGAAGTCGTCTGCCTTGGCGCCGATCTTATCGCCCATCGACACGGGTCTCCTCCTTCATTGCCGAACAACGAACGCGGAATGCGATCAGAGTGGACGACAGCGCGGATCCCGAATCGTCACTCACCCGATCATGTGATCGTCGCCACTCGTTCGGTGAGTGAGTTTCGCGTGGCGGCGGAGTCGAACCGATGAACAGGACAACGGGAACCGACTGGAGGAGAACCGATGGCTTCGACGACTGACACGACGGCCAAGACCCAGGACGTGGAAAAGGTCAACGCCGGCCCGCTGACGAGTTCGCAGGGGACGACCACCGTCGCGGACGTGGTGGTGCAGAAGATCGCCGGGCTGGCGACGCGGGAGATCCCGGGCGTCTACGACCTGGGCGGCGGCGCGGCGCGGGCGTTCTCGGCGCTGCGGGAGCGGATCCCGGGCGCGACCGCGTCGGCCGGGCAGGGCGTCTCGGTCGAGGTGGGCGAGAAGCAGGCCGCGGTGGACCTGCAGATCGTCGTCGAGTACGGCGTTTCGATCGCCGAGGTCGCGCGCTCGATCCGGCGCAACGTGATCAGCGCCGTGGAGGGGATGACCGGGCTCGAGGTGGTCGAGGTCAACATCAACGTGGGCGACCTGCACCTCCCGTCCGACGACGACGAGGACGGCTCCGGCGACAGCGGCCGGGTGCAGTGAGCGGAGGCGGGCCGTCGGGCGGGCGAACGGACGGGGCGGCGCGCTCCGGGCCGGTGAACCCGCTCGAGGAGGCCGGCCGGATCGCCGCCGCGGTGCGGGAGCTGCCGGAGGTGGCGGACGTCCACAGCGGCCGGTTCGGCCGGGTCGCCACGCTCGGGGCGGGCGGCCGGGTGGGCGGAGTGCGGGTGACCGAGGAGGACGTGACCGTCGGCGTGACGGTGCGGACTCCGTTCTCGGCGGGCGACGTGGCGGCCGCGGTGCGCGCGGCCGTCGCGTCGCCCGGCCGTCCGGTGCACGTGCTCATCGCCGATGTCGCCGATGCCGCCGATACCGACGGCGTCGCTGATGTCGCTGATGCCGCCGATGCCGACGGCGTCGCTGATGTCGCCGATGCCGACGGCGTCGCGGACGTCGCCGATGCCGCCGGCGTCGCGGCGGCGGAAACCGAGTCGGAAAACGGGAAGGAGACGGTGTCGTGAACGCAACCGGATTGGGGCTGATCACCGGCCTCGCGCTGGGCCTGGCCGCCGCGATCGGAGGGTTCGGAGCGTTTCTGCTCGTGCTCGTGCTGGGCGCGGTGGGGCTGCTGGTCGGCCGCCTGCTGGACGGCAAGCTCGACCTTTCGCAGCTCACCGGCCGCGACCGGGGGTGAGCCGTGGCTGTCGCAGCGGAGGCCGGAATCGCTCCGGAGGAGCGGGGGAGCCTCACGATCAGCGAACACGCCGTCGAGCGGATGGCCGCGCACGCGGCGGGCGAGATCGACCGGGTCGGCGGGGCGGCGGGGCGGACGCTCGGGATCAGCCTCGGCGGCGAAGCGCTGGACCGGTCGGCGAAGACGTCCGCCCGGATCGCGGGCGGCGAGGTGGAGCTGGACGTGCGGATTTCGCTGGAATACCCGGCTCCGGTCGGCGCGACGACCGAACGGGTGCGCGGCCATCTCCGCGGGGAGGTCGAGCGCATGACCGGAATGCCGGTCCGCCGCGTCGGCATCACGGTGACGGCTTTGCACACGGAGACCGCCGGGCGACGGGTCGAGTGACGCGGCGGCTCGCGGGCGTGGTCCGGCGGGCTTGGCCGGTGTGGTCGTGGCGTGCCGAGCGTCGGTGCGGGCGCATGTCGGGGTCGCTGGCGGCGCGGCGGGCTCGCGGGCGTGGTCCGGCGGGCTTGGCCGGTGCGGTCGTGGCGGGCCAGTGGCGTGCCGAGCGTCGGTGCGGGCGCATGTCGGGGTCCCTGGCGGCGCGGCGGGCTCGCGGGCGTGGTCCGGCGGGCTTGGCCGGTGCGGTCGTGGCGATCCAGTGGCGTGCCGAGTGTCGGCTCCGGGGGCATGCCGGGGTCGCTGGCGGGGCGGGCGAAGCATGGACTTCGCCGGTCTCTCTCGATGGGGCTTGGCCGGGCTGCGTCGCCGGAGCCGGGCGGATGAAGCCGCGACCCCGCCGGTCTCTCGACGGGCTGGCCGTTGGTGCGTGCCCGGCAGCCGGTGTCCGGGGCGTGTCCGAGCGGCACCCGAAGACTGCTCTGTCCAAGCCCACTAAGCGAAGGAGGATCAAGTGAAACGCCGAACCCGCCGGTCTCTCCCGGCGACCTTGACCGCCGCTGTGCTGCTGGCGGCGGCCGTCCTGGCGGCCGTCGCCGCGATTCAGCGGCTGACCGGGCACCAGCCGTGGCTGGACTACCGCGCGGTCGCCGCGGTCGTGCACGACGCGCGGTGGACCGAGCTCGTCCCGGCGCTGGTCTCGGGCGCGGTCGCCCTGCTCGGGCTGGGCCTGCTGTGGGCCGCGCTCCTGCCGGGCAAACGCCGGATCCTTCCGCTGACCGGGGACCCGGATTCGGGCGCCGACTCCACGGGCTACCGGGCCGCGCTGCGGGCGGCCGCGGCGGACGTGGACGGTGTCGAGCGAGCCCAGCTTTCGACCGGTTCGCGCAAGGTCAAGGTGCGGGTGAAAACCGCGCGCACCCGGACGGACGGGCTGGCCGACGCGGTCCGGGCCGCCGTCGAATCCCGGCTGGACCGCATTTCGCCGGCCCGCCGGCCCGCGGTGTCGGTGCGGGTCCGAGCTACCAGGGAGGCGTCATGAACCGTCCGGCCGCGCTCAACCGTTTTCTGCTCGCGGTGATCGGGCTCCTCCTGCTCGCGGCGGGCGGGTTCGGTCTGGCTACCCACTTCCGCGTGCTCCGGCTCGTCGACCCCGAGGCGCCGCTCGTGCCGGGGACGGAAGAACCGCCTACCTGGGTGTTTTACGTGATCGCCGCGGTGGCGGTAGTGGTGGGGCTGCTCGCGCTGCGCTGGCTGCTCGCCCAGCTCGCGCACCGGCCGCGCACGGGAGTGTGGCGGTTCGAAACCGACCCCGCCTACGGTCGCACTGAGTTGCGCGCGGACGACGCGGTCGCCCCCTTTGTCGAGGAATTGCGCGGATATCCCGGAGTGCACAAGGCGAGCGCGTCGCTCGCCGGAACCCGGGAAACCCCGGCTTTGGCGCTGATCGTCACCTGCGAGCAGGACGGGGACCTCGCCGAAATCCGCCGGCACCTCACCGAGGAAGGCCTTCCGCGGCTCAAGGAAGCGTTGGAACTGGACGAGCTTCCGGTCGAAATCGAGTTCCGGTTCACCAGCCGCGCGGCGGCTCGCGTCGGGTGAGCGGCGGCGAGATCCCCAAGACCATCGTCAGCCGCGGCGTCCCGCGCGACTGCTAGGCCGGACGCGGAGTGAGTACCACGACCGGAATCTCGCGGTCGGTCCAGGCCTGGTACTTCGCGAAATCCGCGTACAGCTCGACCAGCCGCGGCCAGAGTTCGCGTCGTTCCTCCGCCGACGCGACCCGCGCCGTGACCGGGACGTCGCGGCGGCCCTTGAGGTGCACGCGGGTTTCCGGTTCCGCGCGCAGGTTGAAGTACCACTGCGGATGCTTCGGCAGCCCGCCCTGGGACGCGACGACGACCAGGTCGTCGCCGGACCGCAGGTACAGCAGCGGGGTGGTGAACAGCCGTCCGGACTTGCGGCCTCGGTGGTCCAGCAGCAGGGTCGGCACGGGCTTGCGGAAACCCGCGCCGACGCGCCAGTTGTGGCCGACCCGGCCGTTGGTCAGGGTGAAGACCTTGGCCTGGATTCTGGCCATCTGCTTCATGAGCGCCGCCGTCACCGGCGAGTCCAGGCCCTTCGGTGCTTGTGCGGGAAGGGAAAAACGTCCCATCGTGACCTCCTGGCGAGGGCGGACGCGTCAGCGGGCAGGCGGTTGCGGGCGGTGCGCGGCGGTCGATCCGGCGAGCGGCATCGGGTCGAGGCCGAGTTTGCGGTGGTCCCAGGATCGGACCCGCGCCACGTCGACGCGGAGCGCGACTCGTTTGCGGAGCATGAATTCCACCATCGGCTTCACCTCGTCGGTGTACTCGCCATGGTATCGCTCCCAGATGCCGACCCCGACCGCCCAGAGCGCGGCCGGGTCGTCGACGACCTCGGCTCGTCCTTCCAGCGAGACGCCGCGCAGGGCGTCGTAGGTGAGGCCGTCCTCGATCAGCACGGTGACGCGCGGGTCGCGGCGGAGGTTGACTGCCTTCTGCGCCTTGGCTTTCGTTTCGAACCACAGCACGCCGTCGATGACCGCGTACCACATCGCGACCGCGTGCGGATGTCCGTCGGGGCCGAGCGAAACCAGCGTCGCGGTGCGCTGGGACGCGAGATAGGCGGACACCTCCTCGGGGGTCATCTCGATCTGCGCTCGCTGGTTGGTTCCCATCGGTTCCTCACTTCCTGCGGCGGGCCCCGGGCGGGCCGGCGAGTATCGAGGTCACGACGTCGACGAGGTCCTCGACGATCTGTTCGGTGGTCCAGTCCGCCGCGTCCGGACCGTGCAGGCGCCGGGTGCGGCCGACGTCGCCGAGGACGTTCAGCGTCACGGTCATCGCTTGGGACAGCCGGAAATCGAGCGTCCGCCGGGGGACGCCCGGGCTCAGCCGGTCCAGCAGGTCGACAAAGGCGGCGTTGCGCTCGAAGAACGACTCGGCGACCGCGTCCAGTCCGTCGCCGCCCGTCGCCAGCAGCCGGCCGACCAGCCGGATCCAGGATTCGCCGCCCGATTCGAGCACCGCGGCCACCGGCTGCACGAACGCGCGGGCCAATTCGCGTGCGGTGACGTCCTTTTCCGGGAACTCGCGCAACACCGCTTTCCGCTCGCCGGTCACCTGGCCGAGGCGGCTGCGCAGGACGGCGTCGAGCAGGCCTTCCTTGGAACCGAAGTGGTAGTGGATCGCCGCGACGTTCGTCCGCGCCTCCTGCATCACGGTTCGCAACGACACCGCCCCGACGCCGTGCTCGGCGAAAAGCCGTTCCGCGGCGGCGATCAGGCGCTGTTCGGTGGCCGCTCCGCGAGCGACGGGAATCCGCGCGGCGCCGGTGCCCATGGCGCGGACTCTATCAGTCGATTCAATCAGTTGATAGAGTTTCGGCAGAGCCGGTCGTGCAGTGATGTACGGCCGCGCGGTTCGAGCACTGAAGGCGAGGTCCTCCAGTGCTCGAACCAGACTTTCAGGGAATGAGCACGGTCTTGCCCGCCAGCCGTCCCGAGGCCGCTTCGTCGTGTACGGCGGGGAGATCCGCCAGCGGGCGGCGGTCGGCGACGGTGATCCGCAGCGTCCCCGCGTCGACGCGCCTGGCAAGCTCGGCCAGCTGTTCGGCGTTGCTGGCGACGAAAACCTGAGCCGTCCGGATTCCGCGCCCAGGGTTCTCCGGCGGGGGAGTGGTGGCGCTGACCAGCGTTCCGCCGTCGGCGACCAGATCGGCGAGCGCTGCGATCTCCTCCGGAGTGGTGGGCACGAGGTTGAGCACGACGTCGAACGGCGCTCCGGCAACCGCGCTGGAAGCGAAATCGAGGTGCCCGATGGTCCGGTCCGCCCCGTATTCGCGGAGGCGTTCTTCGGTGCGAGGACTCGACGTCGCGGTGACGGTCGCGCCTGCCTGATGCGCGAGCTGAACGGCGAAACTGCCGACCGCCCCGCCCGCGCCGTTGATCAGGATCGTCTGGCCCGCTTGCAGCTGAGCGTTGTCGAAAAGCGCCTGCCAAGCGGTCAATCCGCCGACCGGAAGTGCGGCGGCGTCGGGCAGTTCGACCGTCTTCGGAGCGGCGGCCAGTGCGTCGGCGGGAACGACGGCGTACTCGGCGGCCGCGCCGTCGGCGTTCATCGGCAGGAAGGCCACGACCGCGTCGCCGACCTGCCGGCCGTCGGTTCCGGGGCCCAGTTCGGCGATCGTCCCGGCGACCTCGACGCCCGGAATGTGCGGGAACGACAACGGAAACACTTCCTGCAGACCGCCCGCGCGGATTCCGAGGTCGACCGGGTTGAACGAAGTGGCGGCGACCTTCACGAGCACCTGTCCCTCGGCGGGCGCCGGCCGCTCGGCTTCTTCGAGGGTCAGGACTTCGCTTCCGCCGTAGCGGTGGTAGCGCACTGCTTTCATGAGATCCTCCGTAATCTGCTTCGAAGTCGAAGCAACCGTGAAGTCGAGTATGCTTCGAAGTCGAAGCAAAGTCCCGAAGAGGTGAGGACGGCCACGATGTTTCGACTTCGAAGCATCTAGACTGTGGCCATGGCGGACGCGCTGGAGCCTCGGGAGCTCACCACCTATTTCGCGCTCATGGAGGCGGTGAGCCTGCTGCAGCACGCCGTCAGCCAGCAGTTGCGGGCCGAGGGCGACCTGAGCTACGTGCAGTTCGAGCTGCTGGCCCGGCTCGCCGATTCGCCCGGGCCGCTGACGATGACGGAGCTGGCCGACGGCGTCGTCTACAGCCGCAGCGGTCTCACGCATCAGGCGGGCCTGCTCGAAAAGGCCGGCCTGGTCACCCGCGGTCCCTGCGCCGACGACCAGCGGGCCACCGTCGTCGGCATTACCGACGCCGGCCGGGAGCTGGTCGCGAAGGTGCTCCCCGGGCACGTCGACGCCGTCCGCCGGTTGCTATTCGCCCCACTGTCCACTTCGGACTTGGACGCGCTGGGCGCCATCATGACCCGCGTCCGCGACCACATGCGCGCCGAACCGCCGCGGTCGGCCACGGCGCGGCGGAGCGCGAAGGGGAGCGGCGTCCTCTAACGCGCATCGTCGTTGTTCTTAGACTGGCGGCGTGGAAGACATCGAGGCGATCGCCGTCCTGCAGGACCCCGTCCGGCGGCGGCTGTACGACTACGTGGTTTCCCAGGACCACGACGTGAGCCGGAACGAAGCGGCCGAGGGGGCCGGGATCCAGCGCACCCTCGCCGCCTTCCACCTCGACAAGCTCGTCGACGCGGGGCTGCTGGAGACGGAAAGCAAACGGCTGAGCGGGCGTTCGGGGCCCGGCGCCGGCCGCCCCGCGAAGCTCTACCGCCGGTCCGCTGCCGAACGGCAGTTCTCCGTCCCGGCCCGCGACTACCGCACCGCCGCAGATCTGCTGGCCGAGGTCGCCGAGGTCGCCCGTCTGGACACCGAACTGCAGGCCGCCGCCCGGCGCGAGGGCCGCGCTGCCGCTTGCCCGGTCGAAGACCTCGCGGCGGCGAAGGAAGTGCTGGCCGCGCGCGGGTACGAACCCCGTCTGGACGACGCCGTCCTGCGCCTCGTCAACTGCCCCTTCCACGTCCTCTCGCAACGGCATCCGGGGCTGGTGTGCGGCATGAACCTGGCGCTGCTCGAAGGACTGCTCGAAGCCGCCGACGGCCTGCGGGCCCGGATGGATCCGCGTCCCGGGCTGTGCTGCGTCGTGGTCGAGCATTCTAAAAATAATGAGAGTTGACATAGAAGGCCCGGCGATGGTGAGGTGAGGGAGTGACGGACCACCACCTCGCCCAGCTCAACGTGGGCATCCTGAGACACCCCCTGGAAGACCCCCGGATGCACGGCTTCACGTCGATGCTCGACACCCTGAACGAGGTCGCCGACAACGCGCCCGGCTTCGTCTGGCGCCTGGTCGAGGACGGCGGCAACGACGCCACCGCGATCCGGACGTCCCTCGGCGCCGACGTCCTGGTGAACATGTCGGTCTGGGAGAACCGCGACGCGCTGTGGGACTACGTCTACCGCAGCGGGCACCTGGACATGCTGCGCCGCCGGTCGGAATGGTTCGAACTGCCGAAGGCCCCGTTCCAGGTGCTGTGGTGGGTTCCCGCCGGGCACCTTCCGACGGTCGAGGAGGCTGTCGAGCGCCTGGAACTGCTGCGGGAGAAGGGATCTTCGCCGCGCGCGTTCGGTTTCCGGGACAGCTACCTGCCCGAAGGCGCCGCCTCCGCGCCGTGACGTCCGCCCCCTTTCGGCGACACGTCCGGCGGGTCGCCCGGCCCGGCCGGCGGGATGGCTAGGGTGTCCGGCGTGGCGAACATGTCCCGTTGGTCGGATGAGAATGGCGGCTTGGACTTCGGTCTGCTGGTGCTGCGGCTGATGCTGGCGGTCGCGATGGGGGCGCACGGGCTGATGCAGGTCTTCGGCCTGTTCGGCGGCTCGGGCATGGCGCACTTCGAAAACCTGTTGCGCGGCTACGGATTCAGCCACAACATCGAATTCCTGACCTGGCTGACCGGCATCACCGAGGTCGGCGGCGCGGTCCTGCTGGCACTGGGCCTGCTGACCCCGCTGGCCGCGGCCGGACTGCTGGGCGTGGCCGTCAGCGCGGTCCGGGTCAAGTGGCCGGGCGGGCTGTTCGGCAGCAGCGGCCCGGGCTTCGAACTGGAACTGACGCTCGCCGCGATGGCACTGGCCCTGCTGCTGACCGGCCCGGGCTGGTACGCCTTGGACCGGCACACGGCATGGCGGCAGAAACCCCTCGGGTTCGGGGTGGGCGGGCTGTTCTTGTCCATTTGTGCGGCGGTGGGGGTGGGTTCGCTGTTCTGATCGCGAACGGGGGCCGGGAAGATCTGGAAAGCTGGCCTCGTGTTTGCACTTGATGACAGCGGCGTCGAGCTGAACGCGGAGTACTCCGTGGCGGGCGACGGCGGGCGGCTGAGCCTGGTCATGGAGAGCGCGGGCGGCCGGGGAGCCGGGGAGCAGCCGCGCAACCATCAGTACAACTCCGCCTTGGAGCTGCTGCTCGGCCGCCTTCGCGACCGGCAGGCGGTCGTGGTGTCCGGGGTCGTGGCGTCGAAGCAGGCTGCCCGCCTGCCGGAGGCCGAGCGCAGCATTGTGCCGAGTCCGATCCATTTGGCCGAAGAACGCGATCTCGAGGCGGTGCGGCGGCAGATCACCCGGGCGTCGGGGAAGGTCGGCCTGAAAGACGGCGCGACGAAGGAGGGCAACAACCAGAAGCGGATCGAGCTGCGGCTGGAGATTCCGGGCTACGGTCCGGACGACGCCGAGCGGCTCGAAGCCGATCTAGCGGCACCTTCGCCGAAGACGCTGCAGCCGTCCGCGAAGGAACTGCTCCGGGGTCTCATCGGCGAGACGATCTCGACTCCCTCCGGCGAGGAAAACCGGATTCTCCAGGTCGGGACCGAGTCGGTGCTGGTCGGGACCGACCAGTCGCCCGAAGGGCAGTCCGTTCCCCTCAAGGACGTCCAGCGCGGACTGGACGTGCTCCGCGCGCACGGCACGCTCGAGGTTTCGGTCGAAGAATTCGGTCACGGGAGCAGTTTCGTCGAGGCGATGCTGACTAATCTGCCGCACGTCAGCAGTACCCCGTCCTCGCCGACCCTGACGCTGGACAGCGCCGGAACCGAACCCGACCCGACCGACGTCCACTACGGCGAGCTGGACGTGCGGGCCCAAGTGAAAGTCCGGGCCGAACAGGGCAAGCTCCGCCGGTTGCTCGCGGGCAACCGCAAAACCGCACCCTGCGCGTTGTGCGGCGACGAGTTCCCGCTCGAATTCCTGGTCGCCGCGCACGTGAAGAAACGGGCTGCCTGCACCGACGACGAACGGCGGAATCTCCGGGACATCGCCATGCTCGCGTGCAGTTTCGGCTGCGACGTGCTGTACGAATCGGGCTGGGTCACCGTCGACGCAACCGGTCGCATCCGGACTGTCGAACTGGACGAACTTCCTGCCGGGAGTCTCGCGCTGCGCATGCGCCATCTGGCCGGACGCCGCTGCGGAGCCCACCGGGAAGCGTCCGAACCGTACTTCGCGTGGCATCGCGCGACCACGTTCGTGGGCAACCTGGCCGGCTGAGCCGGGGCTCAACGCCGTAGCGCTCCCGCCTCCGTCCTGCTATCTTCCTCCCAACCGCTTGCAAATCGCAATCACTCGGAGGCTCGCCGTGCCGGACACCACCTGTCACATGTCGATGTCGTTGGACGGCTTCGTCGCCGGGCCGGAGCAGAGCAGGGAGGATCCGCTCGGGAAGCGGGGGCTGGAACTGCACGGGTGGCACCTCGGCGATCCCCGCGCGACTGACGCCGACCGGGCCGCCAGCGGATGGCTTTCGCGGCCTCGCGGCGCGTATGTGATGGGGCGCAACATGTTCGGTCCCGTCCGCGGCGAGTGGGACGAGGACTGGTCCGGCTGGTGGGGTGCCGAGCCGCCGTATCACGCGCCGGTTTTCGTGCTTACTCATCACGCTCACGAGCCGATCGAGATGGAGGGCGGGACGACGTTCTCCTTCGTCACCGGCGGGTTCGACGCGGCCTACGCTGCCGCGTGCGAGGCCGCCGGGGACAAGGGCGTCGACATCGCCGGGGGAGCCTCGACCGTGCGGCAGGCGCTCAACGCCGGGGTGATCGACGAGTTCGCTCTCGACATCGCGCCTGTCCTGCTCGGGTCGGGCGAGCGGATGTTCGACGGGGTGGAGAGCTTCGGCTTCGAGCCCGTCGAGGTGCTGCATTCGCCGCTGGCCACTCACATCCGTTATCGCCGCGTCAGTTCGTAGGCACCTCCAGCGTCGCGGCGAGCAGGCTGCGCGTGTACGGATGGGCGGGGGAATCGAGCACCTGGCCAGTGCGTCCGGATTCGACGGCCCGGCCTTCGCTGAGCACGACGACCTCGTCCGAAATGCTGCGCACTACCGCCAGGTTGTGGGTCACGAAGATCATCGACGGACCGTCGTTCATCAACGAGCGCAACAGTTCCACGACCGACGCCTGAACCGAAACGTCCAAGGCGGACGTCACCTCGTCGCAGATGATCAGTTTCGGTTCGCACACCAGTGCCCGGGCGATCGCGACGCGCTGGCGCTGGCCGCCGGACAGTTCCGCCGGGTAGCGGTCGGCCAGCCGGGCGGGGATTTCGACGCGGTCGAGCGCGGCGCGGGCGCGGCGGCGGCCTTCGCGGGCGGTGACGCCGAAATAGTGCCGGAGGGCGACCAGCAGGCCGTCCTCGACCGTCCGATGCGGACTCAGCGAGCCGTAGGGGTTTTGGAAGACGTACTGCAGCTGACGTCGCGTGCGGGAATCTCGCCGGGCCGCGGAGGCGGGGATCGGCCGGCCTTCGAAGGCCACCGTGCCCTGCTGCTCGGGGTGCAGCCCGGCCAGACAGCGCGACATGGTGGTTTTGCCGCTGCCGGATTCGCCGACGACGGCGAGGCATTGGCCGGGGCGCAGGTCGAAGGAGAGGTCGAAGACCACCTGGCGGCCGCGGTAGCTGGCGTTCAGGCCGGAGACCGACAAGAGGGCCGGCTGGTCGGCGGGAGGTGCGTTCGGCTCGGGAGCGCGCGGGACACCCCGTGCCGTCCGAGCGACTTCGTTCGCGTGAAGGCACCGCGCGAGGGTTCCGGAAGCTGCGCGGGCCAAGGCGGGATGCGTTGTGCGGCAAGCGGTTGTGGCGTGCTCGCAGCGTGGCGCGAAGGTGCACCCGGCGCGGGCCTCGTCAATGCTGGGAGCCCGGCCGCGGATCGGGACCAGCCGGTGCCGGTGGGTCGCGGACGGCACGGCCGACAGCAGCGCGCGGGTGTAGGGATGCGCGGCGCGGGCGAGGACATCGCGGGCGGCGCCGTGTTCGACCACCTCGCCGCCGTACATGACCAGCACCTGGTCGGCGACGTCCGCGACCACCGCGAGGTCGTGCGAGACGTAGATCGCCGCCAGGTCCTGGGTCCGGCACAGGTCCCGGACCAGGCCGAGCACCCGCGACTGGGTGACGACGTCGAGCCCGGTCGTCGGCTCGTCCAGCACGATCAGCCGCGGCCCGGCGGCGAGCGCCATCGCGAGGGCGACCCGTTGCTGCTGGCCGCCGGAAAGCTGGCGCGGGCGGCGGCGCAGGAACGCGTCGTCGCCGGGCAGCCCGACGGTGTCCAGCAACTGCCGGACCCGGGCCAGCGCGGGCTGGTCCATTCCCTCGGTCAGCTGGGTCGACACCCGCAGGCTCGGGTTGAGCGCGGTCGCCGGGTCCTGGGGCACGTACGCGACTTTCCGGCCTCGCGCGCGCCGCAATTCCGCGGCGGGCAAGGAAAGCAGGTCGACGCCGTCGACCACGACCTGTCCGCCCGTGATCGTCGCGCCGGCGCGGGCGAAGCCCAGCAACGCGAGCGCGAGCGTGCTTTTGCCGGAACCCGATTCGCCGACGACGCCGAGGACTTCGCCGCGGCCGAGTTCGAACCCGAGATCCCGCACGATGGCGTTCCCGGCGGCCTCGACGGTCACGCCCGACACCGAGACTTCCTTGGCCACGTCAGCTCTTTCCTTCCGTGCGGCTGACCGTCCGGGCGACGGACTCGGCGACGAGATTGCCGCCGAGCGCCATCATCAGGATCAGCGCGATCGGGGCCAGCACGGGCAGCGGCGCGGCGGCCAGCCCGTCCTGGTTCTCGCTGACCATGAGCCCCCAGTCCGGGGCGGGCGGCGCGATGCCGAAGCCGAGATAGTTCAGCGACGCGATCGCGGTGACCGCCCACACCAGCCGCATCCCGGTCTCCACCATCAGCGGCGACGTCACGCCGGGCAGCACCTCGCCGAGCACCAGCTGCCGCCCGGGAAGCCCGTTCGCCTTGGCCCACAACACGTATTCGCTGTCGAGCACCGGCAGCGCGGCCCCGCGCAGCACTCGCGAGACGCCGGGCGCGAACGCCACCCCGACGAGCGACGCGGTGAGCAGCGGATGGCGGCCGAACGCGGCCACGAACACCAGGACGAAGATGGTCTCCGGGAAGCTCAGCACGATGTCCATCGCCCGCATGAGCACGGTGTCGGCGATCCCGTCGCGATAGGCGGCGGTCAGGCCGATCAGCGCGCCGAGGACCACGCCGATGGCGGTGGCGAGCAGCGTCATCCAGGTGAGGGTGCCGCCCCCGGACAGCAGGCGGCTGAGCACGTCCCGGCCGAGAAGATCCGTGCCCAGCGGGAATCGCGCGCTCGGCCCTTCCAGCGGCGGCGCGACGATGGCGGTCGGCGGCCACGGCGCGAGCAGCGGGCCGAAGACGACGACGAACCCCGTCGCGGCGAGCAAACCGAGCCCGAGCCGCGCGCGTCCGGTCCGGGCCGCGCGGCGCAGCACCGAGACGCTCATCGGGCCCGCCCCGTTGCGGCGAGGACGTCCGCGAGGAGATTGCACAGGTAGTACGTCGCCGCGAGGATCAGCACGCACGCCTGCACGACCGGCAGATCGTGCGAGTTCACCGCGCTGACCAGGGCCGTGCCGAGGCCGGGATACGAGTAGACGTATTCGACCACCACGACGCCGGTGATCGTGACGGCCGCGACCAAGCCGGCGGCGGGCAGGCTCGCCGCGATGGCGTTGGGCAGCGCGTGCCGGAACAGGATGCGCCTTCGCCGGAGTCCTTTGAGGACGGCCATCTGCGTGTATTCGCTGTCGAGCGCGTCGATCACCGAAGCGCGGACCAGGCGGCCCAAGTACATCACCCCCATGAACGTGAGCGTGGCGACCGGAAGCACGAGTTCCGCCGGATGCCACCACGGCAGATCGCCGGGCGGGATGTCGGAGACTCCCGGCAGGACACCGAGCATCGAGGTCGCGAAGAACGCGATCAGCAGCATGCCCACGACGAACGGCGGCAGCGCCATGCTCAGCGACGTGACCGCGACGAACGCCTTGTCCGCGAAACTGTCGCGCCGCGCGGCGCTGAGCACCCCGGCGGCCACCGAAAGCGGCAGGATCAGTGCCATCGAGAGGAAACCGAGGGTGAACGAGTTCACGATCCGCGGCCCGAGGATTTCCGCGACCGGCTCCCGGTTCTGCAGCGAAACCCCGGGATCGCCGGTGAGCAGTCCGCCGAGCCAGCGGCCGTACTGCGTCAAGAGCGGCTGGTCGAGCCCGAGTTGACGGCGCAGCGCGGATACTTGCTCGGCGGTGGCGTCCTTGCCGAGGATGATCCGCGCGACGTCGCCCGGCAACGCTTGCGTCACCAGGAAAACCAGGATCGAGACCAGCAGCAGCACGAGCACGCCGAGCGCGAGCCGGCGCGCGAGCCAGCGGGCGGTCATCCGACGGTCACTTCGGTCAGGAACGACAGCGGGCGGCCGTTCACGTCGGGCACCAGCCCGTGCACCGTCGGCCGGTGCGGCATCAGCACGTCGGAGAACGCGGGCGTGATGTTCGGGCCGCTCGTGTACTCGATCTCGTGCATCTGGTTCATCAGCGCACACTGGTCTTTTTCGGGCGAGGAGAACAGTTTGCCGGCGAGCTTCACGAACGCGGGGTCGTTCCAGTTGGCGCCGTTGCCGATCCGGTCCGGCAGCAGCGAGCCGAGCACGGACGGCAGGTAGGGGACCGGGTTGTAGTCGACGTAAGCCGGCCACTTGCCCCATTTCGCCAGCAGTTCCGGCGTCGGGACCACGTTGACGCTCACCTTGACCCCGGCCCGCGCCGCGTTCTGCGCGAAAACCTGGGCCAGTTCCGACATGCCGGGCAGCAGGCCGTCGGTGGTGATCGCGAACGCCAGGTCGCTCTGCCCGGCTTCGGCCAGCAATCGTTTCGCCGCGGCGACGTCGGGAGTCCGCTGGGGAATGTCCGGCGCCGCACACGGGGGCGCGGTGGTCTCGTAATCGTTCGCGATCCGGGCGTAGCCGCTGAAGACGTTGGACACGATCTGCTGCCGGTCGACCAGCAGCCGCAGGGCCTGCCGCACCCGGACGTCGCTGAACGGCGGGACCGCCGTGTTGAGCCCGATCCGCAGGCTGAAGTTCCCTTTGCTGTCCAGCAGCCGGATTCCGTCCCGGCCGACGAGCGACTTGGCGATCGTCGGGGTGGTGTTCGACGCGATGTCGACCCGGCCGGACAGCAGCGCGTTCGCCTGCGCCTGCTGGCTCTGGTACTCGACCAGCTGGACGGCGCGGAGCTTCGGCTTCCTGCCCCAGTAGCCGTCGAACCGCTCCACTGTGGACTCGCGGCCGGGGGCGAACGACTTGACCGCGAACGGCCCGGTGCCGATCGGTTTCGCCGGAGCCGACCCGGTTTTGGTCATCGGCAGCAGGACGCTCGCCCAGATCTCCTTGAACGGGCTGAACGGCTCGGTCAGTCCCACCCGGACGGTGAGCTTGCCGAGAGCCTGGACCGAGCCGGGGTCGATCATCTGGATGAGCGCCAGGCCCTGCGCGGCGTGCGCGGGATCGCGCAGGTATTTGATGCTCGACACGACGTCGGCGGAGGTGAACTCGGTCCCGTCGGTGAACTTCACGCCCGGGCGCAGCGTGATCGTCCACTGTGTCCGGTCGGCGTTCGGGGTCATGCCGGTCGCGAGCCGCCATTCGGCTTTGCCCGCCGGGTCCAGCGCGGTCAGCCCTTCGAAGAGCAGGGAGCTGCGCAGTTCCTGGATCGGGCTCTGGCTGCCGACGTAGGGATTGAGGCTCTCGCCGGCGTCGGCGGAGACGGAGACGCGCAGCGTGCCGGGGCCGCGCGCGGCCGCGTCGTCGGGAGGGCTGCAGCCGGCGACCAGCGCCGCGGCGAGCAGGAGGGTGGGCAGGCAACGGGGTCTGCACGACACTGGGGACCTCCAGGGAAGCCAGAAATCTAAGCAGTTAGACAAGCCCGGCGTCGCCACAGGGTACGGCCAGTTCCGGCGTGAGGGAAGAGTCTACAAGTGGAGAAGCTAATCGTTTAGAGTGTGCCTTTCGGCCCCGGTCGGCGACCAGAGAGGAAGCAGCCGCATGACCAGTCCGTACGAGCGCCTGTTCGTGAGGAAAATGCCCAACTGTCTCGACGACCTCGTCAACGAGGGAGCCGCGGCGGGCGTCGTCGAACCGCCCAACGTCGGCGAATCGCTCGCCCTCATGCGCGCGAAGGAGGTCCCGGAGAGCAAGATCCACCTCACCTACACGTGGATCGGCGAATGCGACACTCCGGTGCAGTGGGTGAAGGAGCACCAGCACGACTACGACGAGGTGCTGATCTGGCACGGCAACGACCCGGCGAACCCGGACGACCTCGGCGCGGAGATCTACCTCGACATCGAGGGCTTCCGGCACGTGATCACGACCAGCGGTTCGGTCTACCTGCCCGCCGGGACCCGGCACTGCCCGCTCGGCTTCACCCGGGTGGACCGGCCGTTCCGGTTCAGCGCGCTGTCGCTGAATCCGGAGTACGCCTCGGACGAGCACAACACGCTCGCGCCGTAGCGAGCAGCCGCCCCGCCGCGCGGTTGCCGCGGCGGGGCGGTCATCCGCTGGCGGCCGCTCCGGCGGGCACGGCCGGTTCGGCGGAGCCGGGTTCGCAGCCGCAGGTCACGCCGATGCTGAGCGTTCCGTCCAGGACAGCCGAATCGCCGCGGCCGTCGAGCGCGTCGAAGGCCCGGACCGCGAATTCCTCCAGCGGAAGGCGGACCGTGGTGAGCGGGACGTCGCCGAGCCGGGCTTCCCGGGTCCCGTCGAAACCGACGACCGCGAGATCCTCCGGCACGCGCAGCCCCAGGCTGTGCGCGATGCGGATGGTCACCAGGGCCTGCTCGTCGGTGGTCGCGTAGACCGCGCGGATCGGGCGGCCGCTCGTCAGCACCTCGCGCACCGCGCGGCCCGCCTCGACCTTGTCGAAGGACGTCCGGACCAGCCTGCCCTCGGCGGGCAGCCCGGCGTCCGCCATCGCACGCCGCCAGCCGCCTTCGCGTCCTTCGGCCGGTCCGACCGCGATTTCGCCCGCCACGCACCAGATGTCCTCGTACCCGTGCCCGAGCAGGTGCTCGGTGACGCGCCGCGCCCCGGCGAAGTCGTCGAACACCACGCTGGGCGAATCGTCCGGCGCCGTCCACTGCAGGAACACGCACGGCGTTTCGGCCGCCAGCCGCGGCTTTTCGCCGGTCGTCACGAAAATCCCGCGCGGCCGCAGTTCGGAGAACGCCTCGCCGTATTCGTCGGCGAGCCCCGGCCGGTAGCCGGTGTTGCCGAGCAGCGTGAGCAATCCCCGGCGGCGCCCTTCCGCCTCGAGACACCGCGACATCTCGCCGAAGAAGGCGTTCGCGGTGTCCGGCACCAGCACGCCGACCAAATTGGACCGGCCGCCGCTCAGCGCCCCGGCCAGCGGGTTGCGCCGGTAGCCGAGCATCCGGATCGCGTCCTCGACCTTGCGCCGCGTTTTCTCCGCCACCGGGCGGGGACCGTCGTTGACGACGTAGCTGACGACCGCCGTGGAGGTCCCGGCCAGCCGCGCGACATCGGACAGAACCGGCCGGCGCCCGGGACGCCCGGCACGGGGGAATTCGCCGGTTTCCGCTGCCACGGTGCCACTCTAGAGCACCGCGGCGGCGGGGGCCGGGTCCATCCGGCACAGTGGGAAGTGGACGTCCGGCGCGGGCCTGCGCCGGATCAGCCGCGATGTCTCGGCGGCGCCTGGAGCGGTTCGAGCACGTCGTCGACGCTCGCCTGCGACCTCGTCCGCGGAAGCCGCTTCACGCCGACCGGCGGTCGTCCCACCCACAACACCGCCTGGGGCGAATGCCCGAGCGTGACGCGTTCGGCGAGCGTCTCGCGCAGCCGCCGGCCCGCCTGGCTCAACCGGCCGGACGACAAGCCGAACCCGGTCGCGGTCAGCAGCACCGCGCTCAGCGCTTCGCCCGCCCGCAGCCAGGCGAGGTGATCGTCGCCGGGAGTGCTGAGCACCACCAAGGACGCGCCGTCGCTTCGCAGCTCCGCTTCGCCTCGCGGAAGCGGCAGCCGGTTTCCCGCTGTCTGCGTCGCAGTGCGGACGAGGACCCCTTGCGCAGCGAAGGACGCGCTTCGTGCGTACGCCGCTTCGGCACGCAGTTGGGCGGGAACCGGCGCGCCTTCGCCGAGCGCGGTCATGAGGTAGCCGCGGACCGCGCGGTCCTCCACCAGGTGCAGAACCGCGCCTTCGCGGGCGGCCGCTTGCGACAGCCGGTCAAGGCAGTCCGCGGACACCGGCCGTCCGCCGCACGGCCGCAGGTCCTCCCGGCGGCGGGCGATCGACGTCGCCAGCGCGGCTTCCGCGGGAACCGGTTCGCCCGGTCGCGGCGTCACGACGGCCAGATGGCCCGGTTCCGCCGCGGACGGCAGCCGGTCCACCGAGCAGGCCCAGCCGAGACCGGCGAAGGCGATCCGCAGGTGGTGCAGGGCCGCACCGCCGCTGAGCGTCTGCCATCGCCCGGCCGGGTCGTCGACGGGTCTGCGCCGGCTCGGGTCCGCGTACAGGTGAAGGGCGCGGTAGCCCGTGCGCCACTGCCAGGCCGGGGCGTCGGAGGCTCCCGGGGCGAGCAGTGCCGCGGCTACCGCCGCCTCTACGGCGGCGGCGCCGGGGGCCCGCGAATTCGCCCTTGAATTCGGCTGTGAATCCGGCATTGTTGCTTCCCGCTCGAGTTGGGGGAGTGCGTGCGGTCGGTGCCAGCCTCCATGGTGCGCCCCCGCACCGGCCCGCGATAGGGTCCAAGGTTCATCAATTCGGAGCGACCTGCGTCCTCGCCCGGCGGCTCGCGCTCCGGGACGCGCGAGGCTCCGCGGGTCCCGCGCGGGCGGCGGAGCCGGGCGAATGACCGGTGGTCGGCCCGGCCGCGCCGGGCGCCCGGTCTCGAAGTCCTCCTTGCCCCCCGAGCCGCCTCGCGGGCGGAGTTTGCCCGGCCGGTCCGGGGGAATCCGGCGGGGGACGAGGAGGAGACGCATGGTCGAAGTGAGCCGGACGGTGCCCGCGCCGCCGGAAGCGGTGTTCGAGGTCCTGGCGGACGGCTGGTCCTATTCCGGCTGGGTGGTGGGCAGCTGCCACATCCGCGATGTCGACGCGAGCTGGCCCCAGCCGGGCGCGCGGATCCACCACAGCATCGGGGGATGGCCGCTGCAGCTGGAGGACACGACCGCGGTGGTGGCGGTCGAACCGGGGGTTTCGCTGGAGCTGGAGGCTCGCGGCGGCGCGCTCGGCACGGCGAAGATCGAGCTGTCGCTGGTTCCGGACGGCGCGGGCGAGACGACGGTGCGGATGGCGGAGTCGGTGACCGGCGGGATGGGCGCCCTGCTGCCGGAGAGCGTGCAGGCGCTGGTGCTGGGGCCGCGGAACCGGGAGTCGCTGGCGCGGTTGTCGGCGCTGGCGCTCGGGCGCTGGCGGGGGACCGGGGCGGATCCGGCGTAGCGGTGGCGGCGGCTGACCCGCCCGACGAAGCTGGGCGGGTCAGCCGTAGACGGCTCGGTTCGCCGCGCGGATCACCGCGGCGTAGCCCGGCCCCAGGACGTGGTCGCGGGCCAGCGCGGCGCGGGCGGCGTTCGCGCCCGGCCCGCCGTGGACCGCGCCGCCGGGATGGGCCGCGGCTCCGGCGAGGTACAGCCGGTCCACCGGGGTGTCCGCCCGGCCGAGGCCCGGCACCGGGCGGAAGAACAGCTGCTGGTGGATCGCCGTCGTGCCGCCGTTGACCGCGCCGCCGACGAGGTTCGCGTCGTGGCCGGCCAGTTCCGCCGGGCCCTGCACGCGGCGGGCCAGGATCAGGTCCCGGAACCCCGGCGCGTTGCGCTCCACGGTTTTCTCGATGCGTTCGGCCTGCCGCCGCACGGTGTCCCGGTCGCTGCCGCGCGGGACGTGCGTGTAGGCCCACACCGCTTCGGTACCGACGGGCGACCGGGTCGAATCCGCGGTCGTCATCTGGCCCAGCAGCAGGAACGGCTGCTCCGGCACGCGGTCCCGGGCCAGTTCCGCGCCGAAAGCGGACAACCCGTCCTCGTCGCAGCCCAAGTGGACGGTCCCCGCGCCGCGGGCGTCCTTGGCGGTCCACGGGATCGGCTCGGACAGCGCCCAATCGACTTTTACGGTCGCGCTGTCCCATTCGAACACTTCAAGATCCGCCAGCAGTCGCGAGGGCAGCCATTGCGGTGCGACGAGCTTGCCGTACAACGTCGTCGCCGCGACGTCGGCCAGCACCGCCTTGCGGGCCCGGATCGGTTCGCCGTCCGCGCAGCGCACGCCGACCGCTTGGCCGCGCGCCACCAGCACTTCGGTCACCGGGACTCCACAGTGGACCGAGCCGCCCTTGGAACGGAGCCTGCGCACCAAAGCGGCCACCAGTTCGCTCGCGCCGCCCTCGGGGACCGGGAATCCGATGTCCTGGGCCAGCATTCCCAGCAGCCAGCCGAAAACCGCGCTTCCGGCGTTGTCGACGGAAAGGTCGCTGTGCGCGGCGTTTCCGGACAGCAGCAGCCGGGCGCCTTCGCCCTCGAAACGTTCGCGCGCGAACCGGCGGGCCGGGAGGGTGAGCATCCGCGCGAGGCGCAGCAGTTCGGCGGTTCCGGTGCGGCGCAGGAATCGGGCGCCGGCCCGCAGCGGCGGGAACGGCGTGAACAACGCGTCGAGGAATTCGTCGCGGAACCCTTGCCACTGCGCGAAAAGCTCCCGCCAGGATCGGGCGTCCCCGGGAGCGAACTGCTCGACCGACTCCGCCGTGCGGTCGAGGTCGCGGGAAAGAACGGCGCAGCGGTCGTCCGGGAAGACGTGCGCGAGCGCGGCCGGCGCGTGCAGCCAGCGCAGGCCGTGCTCGGTCAGGTCGAGCCCGCGCAGCACCGGGGACGCCGCGCCGAGCGGGAAGAACGCGGCGCACAGGTCCGAGCGGAAGCCGGGCGCGGTGATCTCTTCGGTGCGCAAGGCCCCGCCCGCAACGGGTTGTTCTTCCAGGACGACGACATCCCAGCCCTGGTCGGCGAGAAGATTCGCCGCGACGAGGCCGTTGTGCCCTGCCCCGATGACGATCGCGTCGGCGGTGTGCACGGGCTCAGGCCTGCGACTGGCGGGTCGGGCGGCCGCGGCCCAGCGCCCGCGCGCGGCCGAGCGGACCGGGTCGCGACGAGGCGAGCGGCGGCGACGGCGCGCCTTCCTTCCGGCGCATCCCGGCGACCAGGTCCCGGACGGCTTCGGCCGAGCTGTACCGCGGCGTCCAGCCGAGCACGAGCCGCGCCCGCGAGCTGTCGACCAGCGCCGCGCGGTCGGCCAGTTCGAGCCAGCCGGGGTGCAGCGGCTGAAGCCCGGCGAGCCACGCCGCGCGAGCGACCGTCCGCGCGACGGGTTTCGGCACCGCGACCCGCGTGCCGCCGACCGCGCGGGCGAACGCCGCCGCGTCGAGCACGTCGTCGGCGGCGAGGTTGAACGGGCCGACCGCGCGCTGTTCGAGAGCGAGCCGGAACGCTTCGGCGACGTCGTCGGTGTGCACGGCCTGCAGCCGCAAGCCCGGCCACAGCGGCACCGGGGAGAACCGGCCGCCGATCAGCCGGGGCGGCAGCACCGGCGGGAGCAGCCACCGGGTGAACTCGCCCGCCGCGCGCCGCTGCAGGATCGCGCACGGGCGCATCCACGCGACGGAGACCTCCGGATGCGAGGAGGTGAACAGGTCCAGCGCGTCTTCCAGATCCGCCTTGCCCCGGCTGTAGGCGCTGGCCGCGATTCCCCGGCACGGCCAGTCATCGGAGACTTTTTCGTCGTTCGGCTCCGGCGAGTAGGCCGCCGCCGAAGACGCGCACACCAGATGCCGGACGCCTGCCTGGTCGACGGCTTTCAGCACGTTCGCGGTGCCGCCTTCGTTGGTGCGCGCCATCGGCGGCTCGCCCCACGTGGGGGAGATGGCCCAGGCGAGGTGCACGACTGCGTCCGCGCCGGAGAACACTTCGGTCAGCATCTCGTCGGCGCCCGGCGCGCCGACGTCCGCCGAACGCCACTCCGCGCGCGAGTACGGTTCAGCGGCGCGATCCGGCACCCGGCGCGCGACCCCGGTGATTTCGTGGCCGGGGCCGAGGGCGCGCAGCAGCGCGGTGCCGACGTTGCCGCTGGCGCCTGTGATCACGATCCGCATGCGAGCCGTTTACCCGCTCCGCACCGGCGGAAACGTTGCGCCGGGCGGGCCTCGGTCACTCCGGCCCGCTGTCCGCCTGCTCCGGCGTCGCGAGCCCTTCCCCGTCCCCGGAATTTTTCCAATACAGTTGACATAATACACCTGACCCATAATCCTGGGTTTGATCGAGGGAGGGAACGTTCATGTCGGGACAGCCGAAGGCGCGGACCGCCGAAGGCGTGGTGGAGGGGCGCTGGCGGCAGGGGCACGCGGTGTTCCGCGGCATCCCCTACGCCAAGCCTCCGGTCGGAGAGCTTCGCTTCGCCGCGCCCGCGCCGCCGCACCGCTGGGAAGGGACGAGGCAGGCGGTCGAGTTCGGGCCCGCGGCGCCGCTGTCCCTGCCGATCGACGTGCCCCCGCAGGGCGACGACTGGCTGACGCTCAACGTCGGCACTCCGGATCCCGGAGCGGCGGGGCTGCCGGTGCTGGTGTGGATCCCCGTGGGCGGCTACCTGTCGGCGGCGTCGAGCGACCCGATGTGCGACCCGGCGGCGCTGGCCGGAGCGGGAGTCGTCGTGGTGACCCTCAACTGCCGCGTGGGCGCGGAGGGATTCGCGTTCCTCGACGACGCGCCGCCCAACCGCGGGTTCCTCGACCAGATCGCGGCGCTCGAGTGGGTGCAGCGCAACATCGCCGCCTTCGGGGGCGACCCCGGCCGGGTGACCGTGGGCGGGGTGTCCGCCGGGGCGGGCTCGGTCGCCGCCCTGCTGACGATGAAGTCCGCGCGCGGCCTGTTCCGGCGGGCCATCGCCCATTCGGCGCCGGGGCTGCACAGCACCCCCGCGCTGGCCCGGCAGGTCACCGCCGCGTTCGCGGACCGGCTCGGCGCGGCGGCCCCCACCGCCGAGGCCCTGCGCGACATCGACCCGTGGCGCCTGGCCGCCGAGCTCACCTCTTTCAACGCCGGCCTCCACGCGCACCGGGAGAGCTGGGGACGCCTCACGGAGACCGGCACCGCGCTGTGCCCGGTCGTCGACGGCGAGGTCCTGCCGGAAACGCCTTGGCCCGCGCTGACCGGCGCGCGGGCGAGCGGGATCGAACTGCTCGCCGGACACACCCGGGACGAATTCCGGTACTTCAGCGTCGTGAGCGGGCGGTACGGCACCTTCACCGAGGAGCACGCCCGCGCGGCCCTGGAACTGCACGCCCCGCGGCCGGACGGCGCGCGGGCCTACCGTGCCGCGTTCCCGCAGGCGGGTCCGGAAGAACTGGTGGAGACGGTGTATTCCGACGCCCTCTTCCGCATGTCGTCGCAGAAGCTGGCCGAGGCGAACGCCGCGGCGGGCGGCACCTCGTACCTGTTCGAACTGTGCTGGACCGCCCCGGCCCTCGGCGGCATCCTGGGCGCCTGCCACAGCCTCGACGTGCCCCTGGCGTTCGGCACGCTGGACAGTCCCGTCGGCGTCCAGCTCCTCGGCGAGGAACCCGGTCCCGAGGCCGTCGCGCTCTCCCGCGAACTCCAGGACGCCTGGGTCCGCTTCGTCACCGCCGGCGACGCGGGCTGGCCCGCCCATCGCCCCGGCGAGCACCTCACCCGCGTCCTGGACGCCGAGTCGAAGACTCTGCCCTATCCCGAAGAGGCATCCCGCCGGATCTGGGAAGGCAGCTTCCCCGAACCCTTCGACGTCTCGTAGCCGTCCGGAGACCCCGGTCACCCGCTGTCCAGTCCAATTTGACTTCGCATGCGAACACATGTTCGACTCCCGTCCTGGGCCGCCGAGAGCCGGGACGGTCCGGAGCGGGGAAGCGAGCGGGTGAGCCTGAGGTGAGCGAGTGGCCGTCGAGCGTGCGGAGAGTGGATCCGCCGATTCCGGTGTGGGTGGGCGTGCGGAAGCTGCTCGTGCTGGGCACGGAGGTCCTCGCGCCGCGCGACCGCGCCGGGCTGCGGATCGAGACCGAGCACCCGGGGCTGCTGTTCGAATGGGCGCGCCGGGAGGACGGCGGGCTGCTCGGCTGGGTCACCTACCAGCTCGTCACCGCCGACGACCAGTGGTCGCGGCCGGTCAGCCACTACGTGCCCGCGCACCTGCTCCGCCGCCGGGGGCCCGCTCGGCGGCAGCGGTACGGCGACTACCGGCCCCGGACGCACGGGTGATGGGCCGGGTGCGGGAACCTTCGTCCGGGTAGTAATTTCCCTTGCGAGCGAGGGGAGCGGACGACGGTGGCGGGTCTTCATGTCGGCTGCGCGATGTGGACGCACAAGGCGTGGCCGGGGCGGTTCCTGCCGCAGTCGCTGCCCGCGAAGGAACGCCTCCGCGCGTACGCGAGCTGGTGCAACGCGGTCGAAGGCAACACGACCTTCTACGCGACCCCCGCCCGCGGCACCGTCGAGACGTGGGCGCGGCAGACCGGCCCCGATTTCCGGTTCGTGGTCAAGGTGCCCAAAGCCGTGACGCACGAGCGCCGGTTCGCCGGGGTCGAGGCCGAGATGCGGGCGTTCCTGGACGCGCTCGAACCCCTCGGCGAGCGGGCGGTCCTGTGGACCCAGGTGCCCGGCTCGTTCGGCCCCTCCGACGTCGACGTGCTCGGCCGCTTCCTGCGCCGCCTTCCCGCCGGGCTGCGGCGCGCGGTGGAGGTGCGCCACCCGGAGTTCTTCACTGACGGCAAGGCCGCGTCGCTGCTGGAGGGGACGCTCGCCGCCGCGGACGCCGAGTGGGTGCCGTTCGACACCACGGTCTTCTTCCAGCGCCCGCCGACCAGCGAGGCCGAGCAGGACGCCTGGGCGAAAAAACCGCGTCTGCCGCGCCGGACGCGGGCGCTGACCGACCGGCCGGTCGTCCGCTACCTGGGCCGGGATTCGGTGGAGGAGACGGTCGCGGGATGGCAGCCGTGGACCGAGGTGGTCGCCGGCTGGCTGCGGGAAGGCCGCTCGCCGACGGTGTTCCTGCACACTCCCGACAACGACGAAGCACCGGCGCTCGCCCGCCGGTTCCATGCCGAGGTGCGGGCGCTGGTGCCGGAGCTGGAGGCGTTGCCCGAACCGGAGCCGGTGGAGCCCGCGACGCTGTTCTGAGCCCGGCCCGGTGATTAGCGGACCTGATCGCGAACAATGCCGGATCGAGCGCACTGCGACGCTTTTCCTGGGCCGCTTGGCCCAATTCCTCGCCGGACGGCTTTCGGTTGTCTCCCTTCGTGGTGAACTCGAGGCCGGTCGGTTGCGGGGCGAAGGGGGATGAGTCGTGCTGATGGTTTCCTTGGCATTGCTGGGTTCGAGTGTGCTCGCGGTGCCGGGAACGGCCGCCGCGCCGGTTCCCTGTGCCCAGGCGAGCCTCGTCGCCGCTGTCACAGCCGCGAACGCGCATCCGGGCAGTTCTCTCGAGCTGACGGAAAACTGCACCTATCAGCTCACCGCGGCATTGCCCGCGATCACCGCCGCGACCACCGTCCACGGGCACCACGCCACTCTCGCCCGCGCCCGGACCGCCCCGCCGTTTCGCCTTCTGCGCACCGACGCGGCCGGGGTGTCGATCTCCGACCTTTCGGTCACCGGCGGCCGCACCGCACCGGGCGAGGACGGCGGCGGCATCCTCAACACCGGAGCACTGACCCTGACCCGGGTGACGATCCGCGGCAATTCCACCGGAGACGGGCCGCCCGCCGCCGACGGCGGTTCCGGGGGCGGGGTGTTCAGCTCGGGCGGCACGCTGTCGATCGCCGACAGCACGGTCGACGGCAACGCCACCGGCAGCGGCGGGCCCTGGGCCCGGGCCGGCCAGGGCGGTTTCGCCGGTTCCGGCGGCAACGGCGGCGGAATCGGCGTCCGGCAAGGCGTTTTGACCGTCGAGCGCAGTTCGGTCGGCGGAAACCGGACCGGGGGCGGCGGAGACAGTTCGGCGGCTCCCGGCGGCGAAGGCGACAGCTGGGCGCACGGCGGATACGGCGGCGGGATCTGGAGCACGCAACGAACTACCGTCACCGGCAGCACCGTGTGCGACAACAGCGCGGGCGACGGCGGGACCGGCGGCCCGGTCGGCAGTTCGCCCAGCGGATCCGCCGGTCATGGCGGACCCGGCGGAAACGGCGGCGGCGCCTATGTCGGCGGCGCCACGACATTCGCCCACAGCACGGTGTGCCGCAACACTTCCGGCGGCGCGGGCACCGGAGGTTCCGGCGCCACCCGCGGTTACGACGGAAACGCGGGCGACGGAGGCGGACTCTGGACCGGCGCGGGCACGGCGGCCCTCGTCGACGCCACGATCGCCGACAACCGCACCGGTTCGCCCGGCACGGTCCGCCCGGGAACTCCCGGCTCCGGCGGCGGGGTCTACGACCACGCCGGCGAGCTGACCGTCACCGGCGGCCTGGTCGCCCGCAACCGCGGCGGGCAGGACGGCGGCGGCGTCGGGCTGCACAGCACGCGGAAGCGCCCGGCGGCGAGCTTCCGGATCACCGGAGCGCGGATCGCCGACAACCTCGCGGGCGGCAACGGCGGCGGGATCGCGGTTTCCAGCGTCCACCTCGGCGCGGCGCACGTTCTTGCCGACAGCGTCGTCACCGGGAACACCGCGTCCCAGGGCGGCGGGATGCACCTCGGCTCCGGCAACACGGTGAAGCTGGAGCACGACACGATCTCCGGAAACCACCCCGACGACTGCGTCCCGCGCGGCTGCGGAAAGGCCGGCTGACTTATCCGGCCGGAACGAACGCGATCAGCCGTTGCTGCGGATCGTCGACTACCTGCAGCACCACCTGGTCCACCGTCTGCCCGGTCCCGTCCGGAAGCCGGAGCCGCACCCGCAGGCGGGTGTGCGGCCGCACCACGTCGTTGCGTTCCCAGAGGGCCTTGAAACCGGGGTCGGTGCGCACCAGTTCGTCGATCCAGTCCCCGGACGGCGGGCCCGCCGGAAAGCTCGCGCGCACGACGCCGATCGTCGTGCGCCGCATCGCCTCCAGGTCCGCGAACCGGCTCTGGAGGACCGGATCGGTGAACAGCAGCTGCACGTACCGGCGGCGCTCCGGCGGGATCGCCCCGAAGTCGGTGAGCAGCCGGACGGCGGCGGAGTTCCACGCCAGAACGGCCGTCGCCGGCCCGACCAGGATCGCGGGCACCTCGCCCATCCGGTCGACCAGGCGGCGCAGCGGACCGCTCGGCCCGGGGTTCTCCGGCGGGACGTCGGGTCCGGCGACGAGGTCGAGCGCGTACCGCGTCTGGTCGGCGCCGAGCCCGAGCGCGGCGGCGACGCGGCGGATCACGTCGGCGCTCGGCAGGACCCGGCCCTGTTCGATCCTCGTGTAGTACTCGTCGCTGACGAAGGCCCGCGCGGCGACCTCGCCGCGGCGGAGGCCGGGAACCTGGCGGCGGCCCGGTTCCGCGGAGGCGGGCGGCGGCGCTTCGTCGCGGCGGGCGCGCAGGAACGCCCCGAGCTGGCGGAGCCGCGGGTCGCGCGCCATCAGCGAGCGCTCCGGGGGAGGGGGATCGGATTCCTCCCCTCCCGCGCGCGGAGCCGGCGGCGCACGGTGGAGGCATGACCGACCGCGAACGCATCGACGTCCACACCCACCTGGTCCCTCCGTTCTGGGGCGAGGCCCTCGCACGGCACGGCGGCGATCCGTCGGGCTGGTCGCTGCCGCCGTGGACGCCGGACGACCACCTGGAATTCATGGACGCCAACGGCATCGCCACGAGCGTACTGTCGCTCACCGCGCCGGGCGTGACGGGCTGGTCCGGCCCGGCGCGCCGCGAGACGGCCCGCCGCGTCAACGAATACACCGCCGAATTGGTGCGGGAACGGCCGGACCGGTTCGGGCTGTTCGCCACCGTCCCGTTGCCCGACGTCGAAGGCGCGGTCGCGGAGGTCGACCACGCGTTCGGCGCGCTGCGGGCCGACGGCGTCGTCCTGCTCTCCAACTACGACGGAACCTACCTGGGCGACGATCGTTACGCGCCGCTGTGGGAGGCGCTGGACCGGCATCGCGCGGTGGTCTTCGTCCATCCCGCGCACCCGCTCGTCCCGCTGCTTCCCGGGATTCCGGGACCGCTGGTGGACTATCCGTTCGACACCACCCGCAACGCGGTGCACATGGTGTTCCACGGCGTCCCCGAGCGGTACCCGGACGTCCGGATCATCCTCTCGCACGCCGGCGGGTTCGTGCCCTTCGCGGCGTTGCGGTTCTGCCAGATCCAGGCCGCGCTGGAACCCGCCGGGCCCACCGCCGAAGACTTCCTGGCGCGCTTCCGCGGCTTCTACTGGGACACCGCGCTGTCTTCCGGGGAATACGCCTTCGGCGCGCTCGCCCGGTTCGCCGATCCCGCGCGGATCCTGTACGGCAGCGACTTCCCTTACGCGCCACCGGAAGTGGGCACCCGCTTCACCGAAATCCTCGACAGCGAAAGCGGATTGACTCCCGAACAAAGCCGCGCGATCGACTCCGGCAACGCCCGGGCGCTTTTCCCCCGGCTGGGCTGAACCTCGTCCGGCCGTGCTGACGCGCAGCACGGCCGGCCGCCTGGTTCAGGGCAGCGGTGCGTACGCCGCCGCGTCGCCAGTGCGCGCGGTGCTGCGCACTCCGTCGACGCTGACCGGCACGTCGCCGGCGACGGTGACCCGGTGCAGGCGGCGGGGGAGGTCGTCGTAGTCCGCGACGCCGTAGTGCTGGGTGGCGCGGTTGTCCCAGATCGCGACGTCGCCGGGAGCCCACTGCCAGCGCACGGTGTTCTCCAGCCGCGTGACACGGGCTTGGAGCAGTTCGAAAATCGCCGCCGATTCGGTGCTGGACAAGCCGACCAGCCGCTTCACGAAATGCCCGAGGAGCAGGACCCGCTCGCCGGTTTCCGGGTGGACCCGGACGACCGGATGTTCGGTTTCGTAGACCTCCGAACGGAATTCGTCGCGATAGGACTGTTCTTTCACGTCCACCCCGCCGACGCGGTACTCGTCCGCGCGGCCGGCGTAGTCGTGCGTGTTGGTGTGCACCGCCCACAGCCGTTCCGCCAGCGCCCGCAGGGACGCGGGGAGCTTGGCGTACGCGTTCGCGGTGTTCGCCCAGGTCGTGCTGCCGCCGTAGGCGGGGAGGGTGACCGCGCGCAGCAGGCTGATCGCGGGGATCCGGTCCACGAACGTCACGTCGGAATGCCAGCTGTTGGCTTTCCCGTGCTGGGCGTCGATCGGCAGGATGTTGCCGAGCCCGGTGCTGCGGACCGTCGGATGCGGCTGGGTGAGCCCGCCGAGCAGCCGGGCGAACGCCTGCTGCCCCTCGTCGTCGAGGTGGTGCTGCTCGCGGAAGAACACCACTTTGTTCTCCAGCAACGCGCCGCGGATCCGCGCCACGGTCTCGGCGGGCAGGTCCCCGCCGAGGCGGATCCCGTCGATCCGGGCGCCGATGTCGGCGCCGATCTTGTGCACGGAGAGGCGCGTGTCCACTGCGTCGGCGAGGGTCATCAGGTACTCCCATTCGGTGTGCTCGGCTGGTTTCCAGACTGGGCGGACGCGGGCCGGGAAGGCAAGATTGCGTTCAGCGTGAACCGAATTCGTCCCAGAATCCGGGCAGCCGGGCCGAGTCCGGGATGTGGGACGTCGTTGCCCGCCGGAAATCCGGCTGCCAGCCTGATCCGCACCGGATTCGCGAGACGGGCTCCGGTCCCGTCGATTTCGTGCTCCCTTTCCCCTGCGTGAAAAAAAGGACGTGCCGCCGTGACCACGAGCCGAAGGCAATTTCTGGGACTGACCCTCGCGGGGGTGGCGGCGGCCGCCGCCGGCTGCGGCACGGCGAGCGGCGGCACCACGAAAACCCTGCGCTACCAAGGCTGGGCGGGCCAGGTGACGCCGCCGGAACTCGCCGCCGACCTGGGCTACCTCGGCGACGTGACGCTGCAGTGGGTGGGCGACACGATCAGCGGGCCGCAGGACATCCAGTCGGCCGCGACCGGGCAGGTGGATTTCGGCGGCGCGTTCAACGGAGCGGTCGTCAAACTCGCCGCGGCCGGCGCCCCGATCACCTCCGTGCTGGGCTATTACGGCGTGGACGAACGGGAGTTCAGCGGCTACTACGTCCTGGACGACAGCCCGATCCGCGGCCCGCACGACCTGGCGGGCAAGAAGATCGGGATGAACACCCTCGGCGCGCATTCCGAGGCCATGCTCGACATCTACCTCCAGCGCAACGGTCTGTCCAAAGCGGACATCGGCAAGGCGGAACCGGTCGCGCTGCCGCCGGTGAACACCGAACAGTCGCTGCGCCAGGGCAACATCGACGTGGCCGTGCTGAGCGGCGTCCTGCGCGACAAGGCGCTCGCCCGCGGCGGCATCCGCCCGCTGTTCACCGACTACCAGCTGCTCGGCGCGTTCACCGCCGGAACCTACGTGCTGCGAAAGGACTTCATCGAACGCAACCCGGACACCGTGCGCACCTTCGTCAGCGGAGTGGCCAAGGCCATCGAATGGAGCAAGACCACGCCGCGCGAGAAAGTCGTCGAGCGGTTCGCGAAGATCGTCAAGGGCCGCAACCGCAACGAGGACACCGACCCGCTGAAGTACTGGAAATCCTGGGGCGTGGCCGACAACGGCGGCGTCATCACCGACCGGGAACTGCAGCTCTGGATCGACTGGCTGGGCGGGCGCGGCGACATCCGGCCGGGCTCGGTCAAGGCGGGCGAGGCCTACACCAACAAGTTCAACTCGTACGCGAAGGGCCAGTGATGAGCGGAGCGCACAGCGGGATCACGTTCTCCGGCGTGGGCAAGGCCTTCCCGGTCCGGGGCTCCGGCGGCGTGCTGACCGCGCTGTCCGGGATCGACCTGGAGATCGGCTCGGGCGAGTTCGCGGTGATCGTCGGCCCGAGCGGCTGCGGCAAATCGACCCTCCTCGACCTGCTCGGCGGCCTCGCCGAACCCGACGCCGGGCTGATCCGGCTCGACGGGGCGCCGGTGCGCGGGCCGGGGCGGGACCGCGGGATCGTGTTCCAGCAGTACGCGTTGCTGCCGTGGCGCACGGCGCGGGGCAACGTCGAATTCGGCCTGGAGGCCACTGGCGTGCGGCGGGCGGACCGGGCGCGGCGCGCGCGGGAGTACCTCGATCTCGTCGGGCTGCTGGAGTTCGCCGACCGGCATCCGCACGAACTGTCCGGCGGCATGAAACAGCGCGTCGCCATCGCGCGCAGCCTCGCCTACGACCCGGACGTGCTGCTGATGGACGAACCGTTCGCCGCGCTCGACGCGCAGACCCGGGAGTCGCTGCAGGACGAGCTGCTGCGGATCTGGCGGCGCACCGGGAAAACCGTCCTGTTCATCACCCACAGCATCGACGAAGCCGTCTACTTAGGACAGCGCGTCGTGGTGCTGACCTCGCGGCCGGGCCGGGTCAAGAGCGTGGTCGACATCGACCTTCCGCACCGCGACGACGTGGCCGACGTCCGTTCGACCGGCGAGTTCGCCCGGTACCGGCACGCGATCTGGGAGCTGCTGCACGACGAGGTGGCCCGGGCGCGCGAACTGGAGAAGGAGGCCGTCGGAGCATGAGCGTCACCACTGTCCCGGAGACCGCGAGAACCGAGCGGACCGAACCCGCGGCGACCCGCCGGCGAGCCGGGCGCGGCCGGTTGCGAGCGGCCTTCGTGAAGAGCGTCGCGCTGGTCCTGCTGCTCGCGGCGTGGGAGATCGCCCCGCTCGCGGGTCTGGCGGACCCGGTTTTCCTGCCGCCGTTCCACGCCGTCCTCGGCGCGCTGGCCGAGCTGGCGGGCAACGGGCAGCTCGCCGCCAACGCCGGGGCCAGCCTGACCCGGTCGCTCGCCGGCTTCGCCCTCGCGGTGGCGACCGCGGTGCCGCTCGGCGTCCTGATCGGCTGGTACAAACCGGTTTCCGACGTGCTGACCCCGTTGGTGCAGGTGTTCCTCAACACCGCCGCGCTGGCGCTGCTGCCGGTGTTCGTGCTGATCCTCGGCATCGGCGAGACCTCGAAGATCGCCATCGTGTTCTACGCCTGCACCTGGCCGATCCTGCTCAACACCATCAGCGCCGTGCGGTCGGTCGACCCGACCCTGCTCAAACTCGCCCGGTCGCTGGACCTTTCCGCGCCCCGGCTGTTCGCCCGGGTCGTGCTGCCCGCGTCGGTCCCGACGATCTTCACCGGCATCCGGCTCGCCGGGGCGGCGGCGATCGTCGTCGTGATCGCCGCGGAGATGGTCGGCGCGAAAGCCGGGCTCGGCTACCTGATCAACTTCTCGCAGTACAACTTCGCCATCCCGCGGATGTACGCCGGAATCGTCGCGATCTCCGTTCTCGGCGTCGCGTTCAACCAGCTGCTCGTGACCGTCGAGCGGCGGTTCACGTCCTGGCGCACGGATCGCTGAGAAGGGACTGACCGATGGAAACGCTCGACTTGACCGCCGACGTGTTCGTGGCGGGCGGCGGCCCGGCCGCCACGTGGGCGGCCCTGCACGCGGCCCGCGACGGCGCGGAGGTCGTACTGGCCGACAAAGGCTACTGCGGAACCAGCGGCGCGACGGCCGCCGCGGGCACCGGCGTCTGGTACGTGCCGCCGGACCCGGCCGCGCGGGAAGCGGCGATGGACTCCCGCGAGGAACTCGGCGGCAGGCTCGCCGACCGGAGGTGGGCGGCCCGGGTGCTGGACGAGACGTACGAGCGGGTCAACGAACTCGCGGTCGCCGCCCGGTTCCCGTTCCCGGTCGGCCCGGACGGCCGCCAGCTCCGCAACGGGCTGCACGGCCCGGAGTACCTGCGCCGGATGCGCGTGCTCGTCCGGCGGGCCGGGGTGCGGATCCTCGACCACAGCCCGGTGACCGAACTGCTCGCCGATCCCTCCGGTGCGGTCGCCGGAGCGGCTGGCTACCGGCGGCAGAGCAGGCAGGACTACCGGGTGCGGGCCGGTGCGGTGGTGCTGGCCACCGGCGGCTGCGCGTTCCTGTCCAAGGCGCTGGGCTGCGACGTCAACACCGGGGACGGCGCGCTGTTCGCCGCCGAGGCCGGAGCCGACCTGTCCGGCATGGAGTTCTCGAACGCCTACGGCATCGCGCCGGAAGGCACCTCGGTGACCAAGACCGCGTTCTACCATTTCGCCACTTTCTTCCGGGCCGACGGCAGCGTGCTCGAGGGCGCCAGCGGCGTCCGGCGTTCGCCGATCGCGCGGGAACTATTGCGCGGCAGGGTGTTCTGCCGGCTGGACCGGGCCGACGAGCAGACCCGCGCGGCGATGCGGCTGGCCCAGCCGAACTTCTTCCTCGCCTTCGACCGGATGGGCGTCGACCCGTTCGCCGAGAAGTTCCCGATCACCCTGATCGCCGAGGGCACGGTCCGCGGCACCGGCGGCATCCGGATCGTCTCGGACGACTGCGCCACCACGGTCCCCGGCCTGTACGCGGCGGGCGACGCGGCCACCCGCGAGCTGATCTGCGGCGGGTTCACCGGCGGGGGCAGCCACAACGCCGCCTGGGCGATCTCGTCCGGCTCCTGGGCCGGCCGGGGAGCCGCCCGGTACGCCCGGTCGCTCGGCTCCCGTGCGGACAGCCGCCGGACGCTCGCGCTCGGCGAGGCCGGGCTCCGGCCGGGCGGCCGCGCCGACGGCGACCATCGCGAGGTGATCGCCGCGGTCCAGCGGGAAGTCCTGCCCTACGACAAGAACTACCTGCGGCACGGGAACGTGCTGACCCCGGCGCTCGCCTCGCTCGACGACGTCTGGACGCGGCTGCGAGCGTCGCTGGGCGGCACCGGCGAGCTGTCCGTCCGCACCCGGCAGGCAGCCGCGATGGCCGCGCACGCGCGCTGGATGTACCGCTCGGCGCTGGCCCGCACCGAGACGCGCGGCATGGCGAAGCGGCTCGATTTCCCCGCGCAGGACTCGGCGCAACGGCATCGCCTGCACACCGGAGGCCTGGACACGGTCTGGGTCCGTCCGGAAAGGACAGTCGTGGAGGCGGCGTCGTGATCGAGCTGGTGTCCGCGGAACGCTGCATCGCCTGCGACAAGTGCATCGCGGTCTGCCCGACGAACGTCTTCGACCGCGGCGCCGCCGGCATACCGGTGATCAGCAGGCACGACGACTGCCAGACGTGCTTCCACTGCGAGGCGAACTGCCCGGCCGACGCGTTGTTCGTCTCGCCGCGGACGGCGCCGGAACCGGACGGGGCGGTGGACGCCGAGGCCCTGGTGGCGGACGGGCTGCTGGGCAGCTACCGGGAGCGGCTCGGCTGGGGGAAGGGCCGGGTTCCGGCGTCCAGCCTGGCGATCGGCCCGCCGCTGCGCCCGGGCGCGGATCCGATCACGAGCTGAGCATGGCCGGTGTTCTCGGCGCCGACGACGGGAGGCGGCTGTGACGAGCACTCTCGCCGTCGAGCGCGGCCTCGCCCCGGCGGCGGTGGTCCTGCGCGCCGTCCTCGCGCACGGGCCGCTGGCTCGCGACGCACTGGCGGAACTGACCGGGATCAGCCCCGCCGGAGTCAGCAGGCACTGCGCGGGCCTCGCCGGACTGGGCCTGCTGACCGCCCGCCCGGCAGCCCAGCCGCCGGACCGCCGGGCCGGACGGCCCCGGACGGAAGTCGACATCGCCGCGGACCGGCACGCGGTGTTCGGCGTGCACATCGCGCACCACTTCGCGACGCTGGCCGCGCTCGACCTGCGCGGCCGGGTCCTGGCCTCGGAACGGGTGCCGCATCCGGGCGGCGAACCCGAGCGGATCCTCGCCGGGACGGCGGCGCGGCTGCGGGAATTCCGGCGCCGCCACCAGCGCGGCCGGACCGCCGCGGGGCTCGGGGTGGCCAGCGGCGGCTGGGTCGACCCGGACACCGGCGTGCTCGTGGAGCATTCCTCGCTGGGCTGGTACGACGTGCCCGCCGGGCCGATCCTGGCGGAGCTGTCCGGCCTGCCCACCCGGGTCGACGGGCACGCCCGGGCGCTGGCCTCGGCGGAGGCGATGTTCGGCGCGGCGCGCGGTTGCGGATCGCTGGCGCACCTGTTCGTCGGCAACGTGGTCGACGCGGCGATCGTGTCCGGCGGACGGCTCTGCCGGGGTCCGGGTTCGGCCGCGGGCACCGTCGCGCACCTCCCGCTCGGCGCACCGGGGACGCGCTGTTCCTGCGGCCGCTCCGGCTGTTTCGAAGCCGACGCGGCGGAGTGGGCGGTCACCGCCCGTGCCGGGCGGGAGTCCATTGTGGAGGTGGTCGAGGCGGCCGGTTCCGGAGACCCGGTCGCGCTCGACGTCCTGCTGGGCCGGGCCCGCACGACCGGCCGGGCGGCGGCGCTGTTGTTCGACGTGGTCAACCCCGAGGTGCTGGTGGTCGCCGAACCGGGGATCGCGTCCCTTCCGGCCTGCCTGGACGCCGTGCGCGCGGAGGTTTCGGCCCGGTCGCGCGGGCGCGTCGACGCGGCGAGCCGGGTGCTCCCGACGAGTTTCCCCGGCGGCGATTTGCTCGGCGTCGCGGCGGGGGCGGTGCAGCTGGACGCGCTCTACACCGACCCGCACGCGTTCCTCGGCTAGCGGATTTCGGCGAGTTTCCCGGTGGCGACGTCGAAAACGAAACCGCGGACCGAATCCCGATGCGGAAGGAAGGGACTGGTGCGGACCCGGGCGAGGGACTGGCGGACGTCGTCCTCGAGGTCGCCGAACGCCTCGGCGGCCCAGGCGGGTTTGATGCCGGTTTCCCGCCGGATCGAATCCCGGAATTCGTCGTCGCCGAAAGTGAGCATGCCGCAGTCGGTGTGATGAATGAGAATGATTTCCGTGGTTCCGAGCAGACGCTGGCTGATGGCGAGCGAACGGATCCCGTCCTCGGTGACGACGCCGCCCGCGTTGCGGATGACGTGCGCGTCGCCTTCTTTCAGGCCGAGGACGCCGTAAACGTTGAGGCGGGCGTCCATGCAGGCGAGGACGGCGACGTGCTTGGCGGGCGGCAAGGGGAGCGGGCCGGTGAAATGCTCGGCGTACGCGGCGTTGTTGGCCAGAAGCTCGTCGGTGACGGACATGATGATCCTTCCGCGAGAAGAATGGACGGGCCGAGTGGACCGCTCTCCGCCGCTGTGCGCAATCGTGTCCACGACCTGGGCGTCCGGCGGCTCGGCCGGGAAAAATGCCCGGGGGTGCGAACCCGCTGTCCCCGAAATTGTCGGACCCCGCCGCTAACGTGCCGGGCATGACGCTTCTGGGGTTCCGCGAGGAAGACGAGTACCTGCCCGACTACGGCACCATTGTGCTTCGAGACCTGCGCCGCGACGGCGGCGTGCCCGCGCTGGACAACGCATTGCTCGGCGAACTCGCGACGAACGCGCTGTCCGGCACGGTCGCCACGGCAGGCGACGGCTGGCTGCACGGCACAGCCAACGATCCCTGGCAAGCGGTTCGCTGCGAGGCCCACGACGGACCGCCGGAGCTGCGCCTCGAGGCATGGGAAGACGTGGTGGAATCGCCCTTCCACAGCCAATCGGGTGTGGTGTCCCTGGGATTGCTCACCGGCGGCACCTACGACGAGGAGCTGAATCTGGGCGCGAAAGGGCTTTTCCGGGTCCGGGTCTGCCGGAAACCGGCGGAGGCCGGAGAGGAAGGCGACGTCTGGCTGATCCAGTTCTGGCCGGCGCCCGACGGGCCAGAACCGCCGCGATGGCTCAAGCGCACGCGCGCGGCGGTGCACCAGGAAGACCCGGGCTGGCAGCAGGTCTTGGGGTACTACGTCATCGAAGTGTCGTGGTATTTCACGCTCGTCGGCCTGCCGCGCCAGGACGGCTGGCTCGACGAGCCGTTGCCCGGCGATCCGCCTTCGGAGAGTGTGTGCGCACAGCTGGGCTTCGACCCGCCGCGCACCCGAAGGGACGCGATTCCGTTGCTGGTCGCCGCGGGCCTGCTCGTGGAGGACGGCTCCGGCGGATTTTCGGCGGGAACGCCGCGGCGCGCCACGGAAGTGCTCGACCTCCCGGCCGACCTGGCGGCCCAGCTGGACGCCGCTGCGGTCCGTGCCGCGTATGCCTGGCTGGCGGCCGATCTCGTCAGCGTCGCGGCCTGGTCGAATCCGGCGCGCGTCGACGAAGTGGCGGCTTTGCTGGCTGTGCCGGAGGAAACCGTGGGGCCGCTGCTCGACTACGCGGTCCGCGACAAGCTGGTCCGGCGGGAAAATGGTGTTGTCACGCCACTTCCGCGCCCGCCGCTGCGGACTGGGCCGGTGCCGCGCGTCAAACCCGTTCGCCGCGAGCAGCCTCCGACAGTGGCCGGTGCTCCGCCGCGAGCCGGGTACGTCTCCGGAGACGGCACGGTCGGGGTATGGCGCGAAGGGGAACCGGTGGTCCTCGGCCGGGTCGAGAGCGACTATCGCTACCGCGCCTTCGAGACCCTGGCCGGGATTTACGTCGCCGCCTCCGGCGGGCAAGGGCGACTGCTCGACTGGGCGGGAAACACCAGGCAGCTTCCGGTGGATTTGGGCTTCCGGCCGGTCCGCAGCGCCGACGGACGCTACCTGGCAGGCGTGCAGACGCACGTCGGCCGGCGGTCCTGGGACCAGGTGCACGCCTTCGACGTGACCACGGGAGAAACGTGGAGCCTTCCGAAACTGCCGGAACTGACCCGGACCATCCTCGGCCTCCACGACGGCGCGGTTTATTTCAGTACCAGTTCGGGGCTGGGAACGTTCGCCGCGTCCCGCTGGACCCCTGGCCGGGAACCGGTCGATCTAGGCTCGACGGTGCATCGGCTCGACCCGTTGTCGGGCGCCCAGCTGCGCGAGAAAGCCGGAGTGTTCACGGTGTTCGCCGCGTCCGGGGAACGGCTTGAAGTCTCGCAACCGTACCGCTGGCTCTTCGTGCCGGGCGGAACGAAGATGTATTCGTTCGGGTCGGAGCCGCCCGTCGCGGACCTGCTCGACCTGGCCACCGGGACGACCGCCGAACATCCGCTGCCCGAGGGCTGCGACCTCAGCGACACCATGCCGACCGCGCCGGTCTGGGAAACCCCCGACACGCTGGTCTTCTCCCAGCCGAATCACAGGTCGACCCGCCGCGTCATCCGCTGGCTGCTGCGGCGCGGCGAGTTCGAGCATTTCGATCTGCCGGAGAGCGCGGGGTACCGGCCGTCGCTGGTGGAGCCGATTCTTCTTGGCGGGGAGTCCGGTTTCGCGGGGTTGGTGGGGTCATGAGGCGTTCGGCGGGCGGGGTCCGGTGCTGGCTTGCGGCGGGACGTGTTCGAGCATGTCGACCTGCCCGGGCGCGCGGGGTATCGGCCGTCCTTGGTGGAGCCGGGCTCTTCTTGGCGGGGAGTCTGGTCCAGCCGGGTCGCTCGGATCATGAGGCGTGTGGTGGGCGGGGTCCGGTGGTCCGGGGCGTCGCGTGTTTGCTGGCGTTTGCGGTGCGGCGTGTTCGAGCATGCCGATGTGCCCGGGCGCGCGGGGTATCGGCTGTCCTTGGTGGAGCCGGTTCTTCGAGGCGGAGAGCCCGCTCCCGTGAAGCCGGTCCGGTCATGACGCGCGCGGCGCCAGGACTGGGCGGGACCCGGCCTTCCGGGCCGCCGCCGTTCTCCCCGCGGCGGCCCGGAGCAGTTGCCCGGTTCTGGCGTTCAGGTTCAGTGCCGAGCCGCCGCGACCGGTGCGGCGACGGCCAGCTTCCACACCGCGTACCCGATCGCGTCGGAGTTCTTCTCCAGCGGGGTGTCCGGGATGTTCGACGTCGTGTCGCAGGCGCGGTGGTAGCAGTTGTCGAACGCCGCGCCCGCCGTGCCGCCCCACTTCTCGGCCTGTTCGTAGCTCTTGATGTCGCCGGCTCCGGTCGCCAGGCCGCCGACCGGGATGCCCGCGCGCTTGAACGACGCGTGGTCGGACCGGCCGTCGCCTTCGGTGTCTCCCTCGGTCTCGATGCCGATGGAGGCGAAGTACTCGTCGAAGACCGCCTTCACCGAAGCGACGTCGTCGTAGACGAAGTAGCCCCAGTTCTTCGAGCCGATCATGTCGAAGTTGAGGTAGGTCTTGATCTTCGCGCGCTCGGTGCTCGAAAGCGTGCTCACGTAGTACCGGGAGCCGACCATGCCGGACTCCTCGTCGGCCCACCACGCGAACCGGACGCGCTTGGCCATCGCCGGGTTGGTGCGGGCCAGCGTCAGCGCGACCTCGAGGATCGACGCGCTGCCGGAACCGTTGTCGTTGATGCCGGGGCCGGCGCTCACCGAGTCGAGGTGCGCGCCGAGCATCAGGACCTGGTTCGCGTCGCCCTGGGGCCATTCGGCGATCAGGTTTTGCGACCGGCCGGTGCAGCTCGTGCAGGTCTGCCGCTTCGTGGTGTAGCCCGCGTTCTTCAGCAGGTTCTCCACATAGGACACCGACGCCGCGTACCCGCCGCCGCGCGGCGAGCGCGTGCCGCCGTTGTTGCGGGCGATGGCCTGGAACTGGTTGAGGTGCGTCTTGATGTTGGCCAGGGAGATGTCCGGGGCCGCGAGCGCCGAAGCGGGCGCGGCGGTGGCCGCGGGCACGCTGACGACGCCCAGTACCGCCACCAGGGCGGTGACCCCGGCGCCGAGTCTTGTCTTCCACTTCATGACGGTGCGTTCCTTCGGTTGGGGCTGGGGGAGAAGGGTTTGCCAGGGCCGGGCCCCGTCGCGCGGCGGCGAGCGGGGCCCGGCCGCGTCAGGTCAGCGCGTGGTGCAGGTCGGCTCGCCGGAGACGGCTGGCACGGAGACGGCGTTCCAGGCGGCCTTGGTGGCGTTGAACTCGGTGCAGCTGCCCGGGTAGAGCGCGATCGCGGCCTCCAGCGTCGCCTTGCGGGCGGCCCGGTGGTTCCACGACGAGGTCTTCTTCAGCAGGCCGTTGTAGAAGATCTTGGCGGCCTTCTGGATGCCGACGCCGGTCACGCTGCTGTTGTTGCAGGTCGGGCTGGACGGCTTGCCGCCGCCCGGGTTCGAGCCCTCGGCGAGCAGGTAGAACCAGTGGTTCTGCGGGCCCGCCGCGGCGTGCACCTCGGTCCTCGGGATCGACGAGGAGTAGCAGTTCGGGTCGCCGACCTTGGACGGGTTGTACATGTAGCGGATCGGGCCCTGGCCGACCAGGTTGACGCCCTCGCCGACCTCGTAGTCCGGCCGGTCCTTCGCGTTGTTCGCGTACGCCTCGGTCATCGCGCCGAAGATGTCGCCGGTCGACTCGTTCAAGCCGCCGTTCTCGTTGCCCGAGCCCGCGCCGCCCGGGGTGGTCTGGAAGATCCCGTGCCCGAATTCGTGGCCTACGACGTCCATCGACGTGGCCTGGCGCCGGTTGTCCTGCGAGTGCCCGAAGTGCGTCGAAGAGCCGTCCCAGTAGGCGTTGACGTCGTTCAGGCCGACGGACGCCGGGAAGCCCCGGCCGCTGCCGTTGATGCCGTTGCGGCCCAGCCAGTCCTTCAGCATCTTCCACTCGGTCTGGACGCTGAAGAGGGCGTCGACGCAGCCGGTTTCGAGATTCGTGCCCGAGCCGTTGCCCCAGGTGTTGTCCGGTCCACTGTAGACAGACCCGCCTTCGCGGCCGCAGCTGATGCCGGGGCGGCCGGGGTCGCGCATGCTGTAGGTGGAGCCGGACTGCGTCGTGTCGAGGGAGACAGTGCCGACGTAGTAGCTGTTGCCGGTGCCCGCGGCATTGGCCGTGTTCTGCTGGTTGGGGGCCGCCGGGGACTTGGCCCCGGAGCTGAAGGTCTTGATGTCGTCCCGCTGGTCGAGAATCGCGCCGGTGGCGGCGTCGACGAACACGTGCAGCCTGCTCGGCGCCGTGGCGGTGCGCCCGGAGACGACGACTTCGTAGGCGAGCTTCGGGTTCGTCCCGGCCAGCACCACCTTCTCTGGAGCGCTCACACTGTCCACAGTGGGCAGTTGAGCGCGCGCGGTGGAAGCGGCCTTCGCGGCGTCGAGAGCGGCCTGGGTCCCGACCGCGATGGGCGCGGTTTCCGCGGCGCTGGCGCCGCGCACGTTCCCCGCCCCGTCCGCGACGACGACCGCGTCCCCGCCGACGACCCGCAAGCCCTGGTAGGTGCGTTCGTAGGCGCTGTAGAAGAGTCCGGCGTCGCCCGCGGTCAGGCCGACGCGCCGGAACGCCTCGGCGGGACCGCGGCTGAGCGCGCCGAGTCCCGAGGCGACCGCCTGGTCGGCGGCGTGCGCGGCGGCCGCGTCCGGGGACGCGGGCTGAGCTTCCGAGGCCGCGCTGGCCGGGATTGCCGGGAGCGCGAGGGTCATGGCGAGACCGGCGGCGGCCGCCAAGCCCGTGGTGATTCCGCGATGGGGCATCGAGGTCTTCCTTCCATGAAGGCAGGACGATGGGTGCGGGGAGAGAGAACGTGCCCGGCCGCTTACGGTGGGTATGCGGCCGAGCACAGTCGAGTAAAGGATCGGCGCATCGGGGCGTCAATGCTCCAAACGGACCAACGGAATGTTCCGGATTCGCCGGTCAATTGGTATATGCCTTGCCGGTACTGGGATTCTCGGCGCGTTCGGCGCCCGGGCGACTTTCGTAGGGAATGTCCCGGCTGCCGTACGAATGTCGGACGGTCCCGGGCGCCGGGAACGGCCGCGAGGCCTTTCGCGGCGGCTATTCGCCAGGCCCGGCGGGGGCGCGGGCATTGCCCGGTGATTCGATCCAGAGGCCCGCCGAGCCGGAGCCGCGGACCGCGGCGGGCCTCAAGCTGAAACGCGCGGTCTCAGTGCGTCCGGCTGGTACCGGTGACAGCCGCGCACACTTCGGCGGCCGCCGTCCACAGTCCTAAGTGGTCGGTCGCGACGGTCCGGCATTCCATTCCCTGCTCCCGGGCGCGGACGGACATGGGCCGGAAAGGGGAGTGCTCGCCGAAAAGAACGCAGCGGCCCGGCGGTCGCTGCCCGGAAGACGGCGGCAAGCGTTCCTCGTGCGTGGCGAGGTCGATCGGCCGCAGCCGGGACACCACGTCCGGGTCGGTGAACCCGAGGGCCTCGAGCCCGAACGGCGGCACCGTCCTCCCCGAGGGGTGGTATGACAACGCCGCTTCGGTGAAGGGCTGACGCAGCATCGGCATCAGGTCGAACGCGGATTCGCCCGGCAAGGGAAGGAAAGCATCGAGATAAACCGCCTCGCGCACCGCCTCCGGATGCGCGTCCGCGACCCCGGCGACGACCATCCCGCCGTAACTGTGGCCGACGAGCACGACCTGGTCTTCGAGCAGCCGCCCGACCTCGTCGAGGTGCTGCCGGAGTCCGGAACCGGTGAGCGTGGGCGCGACGACTGTGTGCCCTTGCCCGGACAGCCGCTCCGCGATCCGGTCCCAGATCCAGCCGCCGCACCACGAGCCGTGCACCAGGACGTAACGGCTCACGCCGATGGCGCCTTCGCGACGACGTCGACCTCGACCAGCACCTCCGGGGCGAACAGCGCCGCGACCCCGACCATCGTGCTCGCCGGAGGCTGCGGCACGCCTTCGCGCAGCGGGCCGAAAAGCCCGGGGAGCAGCTCAGGGCGATAGTTCACCACGTAAACGGTCTCCTTGACGATGTCCGCGCGGCCGCAGCCGGCCGCGGCGAGCGCGACGTCCAGGTTCCGCGCGATCTGCCGCATCTGGGTCACGTGGTCGTCGCCGCGGAGGTTTCCGTGCTCGTCCCAAGCGACTTGCCCGGAAAGGAAAACCAGGTCGGCGACGCGCACGACAGGCGTGAAGGCCCCGGGAAGAAAGTGAAGTCCGGCAGGCGTCAGGTACTCGGTCATCACCGCACCGCCGTTCGTTCGGGGGCGCCGGCCCAGGCGGTGATCGCGGCTTCCCGGAGCGCGGCGTCCGGCGGCTCGTTTTCGCGGCGCACCCACGCGATGTGCCCGTCCGGCCGGACGAGGACCTCGCGGACGTTCTCGGGCAGGGAATCGGCCGCGGTGATCCGGCCTTTCCACCCCTCGGCGACCTCTGCCGCGCCGTCCCCGGCGTAGCCGAAAGTGCCGCTGTGCACCAGCTTTGCGCCTTCCGAGCCGAGCATCCGGTCCGGCAGGCGGGCGCCGACGAGCGGGTCTCCGTCCGGTGCCGGATAGGACGTCGACAGCGCGGACACCAGACCGGCCAGCCGGGCGTTGACTTCGGGGAGCTCCAGCAGCGAGTTCAGCAGTTCGCGCAGCGCTGTCACCGGGCGCCGGTATTCGGGGACCAGCGTCAGTTCCAGCAGCAGCGTCTGGGCCTGGGTGTTGTCGGTGACCAGCTGCCCCACCGGGAACCGCTCCGCGTGGTAGGTGTCGAGCAGGCCCGCCGGGGCCCAGCCGCGGATCTCGGCGGCGAGTTTCCAGCCGAGGTTCATCGCGTCCTGCAGCCCGGTGTTGAGCCCCTGGCCGGCCGCCGGGAAATGGATGTGCGCCGCGTCGCCCGCGACGAAAACCCGGCCGGACCGGTAGTTCTCGGCCAGCCGCGTGGCGTTGCCGAACCGCGACAGCCAGCGCGGCTCCGCGATCCCGAAGGACGTGCCCGCCAGGTTCGTCAGCGTTTCGCGGAACTCGTCGAAGGTCACCGGTTCCGTGGCCGGAACCCGCATCCGCTCCGGACTGGTGACCACGAAACGGGTCAGCCCTCCCGAAAGCGGGGCGATCAGCACCGGAGTCCGCCCGGCCGCGGCTATTTCGTCGTGGTCGACGACGGCGAAATCGCCGAGCATCGAGCTCATCGTGCCGTCCGAGCCCGGGAAACCGATGCCCGCCGACTCCCGGACCTTGCTTCGCCCTCCGTCGCAGCCGACGAGATACGCCGCGCGAAGCCGGAAATCCCCGTCCGGCCCGACGCCCGCGACAGTGACCCCGTCGTCGTCCTGCGCCAGCGACACCACTTCGTGCCCGTAGGAGATTTCGACGCCGAGTTCCCGCGCGCGCTCTTCGAGCAGCTGCTCGGTCCGCGCCTGCTCCAGGAACAGGGTGTAGCCGTGGCGGGTGTCCAGCGCGGAGAAGTCCAATTCCCGGGGCAGGCCGGCGAAATGCCAGCTCGGGACGGTGCGGCCGAGCGCGAGGAACCGGTCGGCGATGCCGCGCAGTTCGAGGATCTCGATGCTGCGCGGATGCAGCGTGAGGGCGCGGGACTGCCCGTGCCGCTCCCGCTGCCGTTCGAGAATCCGCACCCGCACTCCGGCCAGCGCCAGTTCGGCGCCGAGCAGCAGCCCGGTCGGGCCTGCTCCGCTGATCGCGACTTCGGTGTCCATCATCGCCTCCACTATTTTCCGAACAACGTTCATTTAAACCTGCCGCCAGTGTCCTGCGGAAGCGCGAAGCTGTCAAACACGCTGGTAGGCTCAGCCCGACATGACCGCGCACCAGCCCCGCACCCGAGGCCGCCCGCCCGCCGCCGACCGGGCCCACGTCACCGCCGCCGCGCTCCGGCTGCTCGGCGAAGAGGGCCTCGACGCGCTCGCCATGCGGAAACTGGCCGCCGCGGTCGGCGTCCAGGTGGGGACGCTCTACGGCTACTTCCCGACCAAAACGGCCTTGCTGACCGCGATGGCCGAGGAGATGCTCGACGGCTGCCGCTCCGCGGCCGACGGAATCGCCGAGCCGCGGGAACGCGTGCTGGCTCTCGCGAGGAGCCTGCGCGCCGCGTTGTTGTCCCATCGCGACGGCGCGCGGGTTTACGCGGGCACGCACGCCGTCGGCCCGAACACCCTGGGCTTCGCCGAAGCCCTCAACAGCGCGTTGCGCGAGACCGGACTCGACGCCGCGGCGGCGATGAAGACCTCGCTGCTGATCCTGCATTTCGCGACCGGCCACGTGCTCGAAGAACAGGCCGCGCTCCAGTCCGGCCCGGACCTGCCCGCCGACATCGGCCACCTGCGCCAGGCGATCCAGGGCGGCGAGTACCCGCGTCTCGCCGAAGCCCAGGACCACCTGACCGGAACGGACCTGACCGAACTCTTCGAACAGGGCCTGCGGCTGCTCACCGCGGAGCTGCCCTGACGGGTCGCGTTCACTGTGCGGTGGCAACGGTTCCGCACAGTGCCTGCGGCTGGCCTGCCCCGGCCGGTGGCGTTTCACCGTGCGGCCAACGGTGCGATACGGGCGAGGGGCAACGCGGCCGGCGGTTCGAGCACGCGGCGCTCGCTAAAGTTCGCGCATGGCGGTGCTCGAGATCTCCGACCTGGTGGCGGAGTGGGACCCGGCGACCGGGGAACGCCTTCCCGTCCGCCGGTCCGAGGTGGTCGCCGCGCTGCGGGCGGCCGGAGACGACCGGGCCGCCCGGATCGTGCGGCGGATCCCGGTGCTCGGCGACGTGCTGGATCCGGACGCGGTGGACCGGCTGCTGATCCGGGCGCACACCGAACTGCAGCGGCTCAACGAGGAAGTCCGGATGGCGGAGCGCTTCGCCGAACTGCTGGCGCCGGTCCTCGCCGCGGTCCGGGCGGAGGGGATCCGCCCGCGGGTCGCGGACATCGGGTGCGGGCTGGGGTTCCTGGTGCGCAGCCTGGCCAGTTCCGGGGTGCTCGGGCCAGACGTCGAGCTGGTGGGCGTGGACTTCAATCGCGCTCTCGTGGCCGAAGCGAGCAGGCTCGCCGAGGACGAGCGACTCCCGTGCACCTTCGTTTGCGGGGACGCTTTCGCGCTGATCGAGAGCGCCGCCGTCTACCTGTCCAACGGGGTGCTGCACCACTTTCCCGCCGACGCCCTGCCGGAGTTCTTCCGCGCCCAGGACCGCGCGGGCGCGCAGGCGTTCATCCACTACGACCTTGCTGCCACCCGGCTGGCCCCCTTCGGCGCTTGGCTGTTTCACCGGGCCCGGATGCGGGAGCCGCTGGGACGGCACGACGGCGTCGCGTCCGCGCGGCGCGCCCACAGCGACAACGTGCTGCTGTCGGCCGCCGCGCAGGCCACCGGCATGGAGACGTTTCTCTTCGAACCGACCAGGTACACCAATCCGCTCTGCGCGGCGATGCGCCCGGTCGTCGGCCTGCGCCCGCAGTTGACCGGGGAGGTGCTGCGGACACTGGGCCGCCGCGCTCGCGGATTGGTGCGGGCGAGATGACCGTGCTGGTTCCGCTCGGGCTGGGCACGCTCGCGCTCCTCGACGCCGCGCTCGCCGGTTTCCGGGCCGCGACCGGCCGCAACGCCCGGATCCGCAAGCGTTCCTGGTATCTGGCGGCCTCCCGCCGGGGGCTGGCCAGCGGCGCCGGGGGCCTCGGCCTGGTGGCGACGCTGATCGCGGCGACTCTGGCGGCCTCGGCGGATCCCGGCGCCCGGTACGCCGGGCTGGTCGAGGCGGGCGCGCGGATGCTGCAGGTGCTGATCCCGTTCGCGGCGGTCGTGGTGGCCTCGCTGCTGGCGTACTGGCTGCTGCCGATGCGGGGCAGCACGGTGGTGATCCTGCTCGGTCTCGGACCGTTCACGCTGGCCAGGCCGGCGGTCGTGGCCGCCGCCGCGGGGTGGTCGGTCGCGGCGTCGGGCGATTGGCTCGTCTGGACGGCCGCGCTCGCGGCCGCGGTCGTCGTGCTGGCGGTCGAGCCGGTCGTCCATCGCCGCTGGTACCGGATCCCGGCATGACGACCCGTTGATTCTCGGCACCGGATTCCGCGTCTTCTTCTCCTTCTCGCTGCTGATTCTTCATTCCGTCGAGAATGTTTTCGGGGAACCGGCATTCCGGGGCGAAATGCTCCAGCGCGTCCCACGACCCGGTGAACGCGGTTGGCGGGCCAGGATTTCCGGCGAATAGTGAGTTCGTCGACAGCAGCCGGAAAACGCCGCTCCGGGCGGCGGGCGTTCTTGCGCGCCGCGGGGCGGAATCGGGATCCTGAGTGCACTGGAGTGCGAGGGGAGGAGCTGCGCGATGGACGACGTGGAGCTGACGCATCGCGAATGCGTCCGGCTGCTCCGGTCGCCGGAACGGGGCCGGCACGGGATCGTCGCGATCGACGGGCTGAAGCCGGTCGACCGCGTGTGCCTTCTCCTCGACGCGGGCGACGTGCTCATCCCGGCCGGGCCGGACAGCGGGCTGGTGCGCGCGGCGGCACTGCGCCCGGTTTCGCTGGAGTTCACCGACCGCGGCAAGGACGGGCGGCTGCGGTGGACAGTCCGCGGAATCGGCCTCGCCCGGCCGATGACCGGGCTCGACCTCCCGCGTCCGGTGCCGCGCAGCACGGTGCTCGCCGCGATGCCGGACGCGTTCCGCAACGGAGTCCGGGTCGTGGTCGCCCGCTACCGCGGCAACCGGCCGGCGGACGGGACCGGGATTCCCGGCCCGCGCGTCGGTTGAGGGGATTCGCGTGTGCGGCGGGTGTTGGTGACCGTTTGGCGTCGTCGCTGCGGGGCTCCGTCGGGTTGGTCGCGACTGGATTGCTGCCCCGCGTGTCGGTTGAGCGGGTTCGCGTGTGCGGCGGGTGTTGGTGACCGTTTGGCGTCGTCGCTGCGGGGCTCCGTCGGGTTGGTCGCGACTGGATTGCTGCCCCCGCGCGCCGGTTGAGCGGGTTCGCGCGCACGGCGGGTGTTGGTGACCGTTTGGCGTCGTCGCTGCGGGGCTCCGTCGGGTTGGTCGCGACCGGATTCCCGCCCCGCGCGCCGGTTGAGCGGATTCGCGCGCACGGCGGGTCTTGGTAACCGTTTGGCGTCATCGCTGCGGGGCCCCGCCGGGCAGTTCGCGACCGGATAAGATGCTTTTGCCTGAAATCAGTCGTTCACGCGTTTCGTGCACCAGGGGCGAGCGGCTGGGTGATCAGGAGGGGGAACCGCGAGGCCGAGCGGGTGCTGGGCACAGCGCCGAGCGGCCGGGCGGAGGCGTCATCCAGTCGGAAGGAACCATGGGAACCACTGTCAGGGCCTTGGCCGTCACCGCGATCTGGCTGGTCGTCGTCGGCGACGTGCTGCTGGGCATGGGAGCCGTGATGGCGATCGCCGAGCCGGCCGGGCCCGGCTTCAATTTCGGTGCGGCCGGCTCGCTTTTCTTCGGTCAGTGCGCGACGGGCCTGGGCCTGCTCATCGCCGTCGCGGCAGCAGCGGTCCGGCTTCGGGACAACGGACGCGACGGGCGGCCGCCGGTGCGGATTCTGCCCCAGGACAAGCGTCTCCGGCGCTTGACCGCGGTCGCGATCGGCCTGTGCGCCGTCGGGGCGGTCGTGCTGGGCGTCGGTCCGGCGTTCTTCAGCGGGCCGCCGGGCAGCGGCTTCACGAGCGATATCCCGGTCTTCGCGGTCGGCCTCGGCATTTCCGCCGCCGGCGTGCTGACGGGTCTTCCGCCGGTGCTGCACTGGCGCAAGAACTCTGACCGTTTCCTGCACCGCGCGTAGCGATCAGCCGTCCGTTCGGCCTGCGTCCAACGCGTCACAAGCATTTGCCCCGCCAGCCGAACCTGTCCTCGAACAGCGGGTCGCCAGGCGGAGTTCACCCAGAAGGAATCATGAGAACTGCAGTCAAGACGTTGACGTTGGTCGCGTTCTGGATCCTCTTCGCCGGAACCGCGCTGCTCGCCATGGGGTTCGTCATGCTCGTCACCGCGCCGCCGCACAGCGGGGCCAACATCGGCGCCGGAGGTGCCTTCCTTTTCGGGATGGCCTGCACCGTCGGGGGGCTGCTGATCGGTGCGGCGGCGGCGGTGGCTTGGCTGCGGCTCCCGAAGCCGGAACGGCGTCCCGCCGCCGATCTGCCTGCCTGGCAGCACCGGCTCCGGCGGTTGACCGCGGCCGCGGTGGCGCTGATCGCCGCCGGGGCCGCCGTCCAGTTCGCGGGAGTGGTGAACTTCATGGGGGAACAGGCGGACACCGACTGGACCGATACCTACGCGTTCTTCGTGGCCGGCGGCAGCATTTCCGGGTTGGGCCTGCTCGCCGGGATTCCGCACGTGGCGTACTGGTTCTCCTGGCGGAGGACCGCCGCCCACTTGTCGCGCCGTGCGTAGCGATCAGGCGGGCCGCATCGTGCGCATCGTGCGCTCGGCCTCCCACCAGGTGCGGACCGCGACGATCTTCCCCGCCGCGCCGACCCGGTAGACGAACACGCCCTCGGCCTCGAACACCTGTCCGCCGTTCTGGCTGCGGACGTGGCCGGTGTAAGCGACTTCGTCCCCGCAGGCGAAGGAATCGTCGAAGAAGAACTCGATCGACTCGTGGGGAGCGATGGCCTGGTCCCAGAACGCCGAGAGGGCGTCGCGGCCCCGGTGCCCCCGGCCCTCCGGGTCGAACTGCGAAGGGCCGACGGGATCTTCAACGAGGGCGTCGGCGGCGAAGAGGTCCAGCCAGGCGGCCTTGTCCTTCCTCCGGACGGCGGCGTGCAGTGCCTGGCTGGCGGTGCGCGCGGGATGGGCGGCGGTCATCGGGCCTCCTGGTGTCGATCGTCGCTAGCCTGGGGGTCATGGTGTTCGACTCCACGCGGCTGGATCTCCGGCCGTATGCCGGGTTCGAAATGGCGCGCTACGTCCGGCGCACGTACTGCAGCTGGGAGGACGCCGGCTGGGAGTCCTTGCTCGTGCAGCGGTTCGAGCACGTCCCGGTCGCCGAGGACGTGGCGCTCCCGGCCGCGGCCGACCTGCATCTGGTGCTGCCGGCCGGGAGGAGCGCGGTGATGGAGACGCGCCGGGACGGCCGGTGGACGCGTACCCGGTGGACGCCGGGGCGCGTCGAGCTGATGCCTCCGGACCAGCCCGCCCGGCGCCGTTATCGGGCGGACGGGGTGCTGAACAGCGTGCAGGTCCACCTTCCGCGGGCCGTCGTCGATTCGACCGCGGCACAGCTCGGCGGCGCCGCGGTCGACTTCGACGCCATGGCCGCGTCGTTGACGGCGGGCGATCCGCTGGTCGAGGAGATCGTCCGGGCCCTTGGCGGCGCGGGCGGGGCCGACGATCTCTACGCCGAGTCCGCGGCCGCGTTCCTGGCGATGCAGCTGCTCACCCGGCATGCCGGGCTGTCCGCCGAGGCGGTGCCGGCGCGGGAGAATCCCCGGGTGCGGGCGGTGATCGCGGCGATGCGCGAGCGGCTCGCCGAGCCGCTCGCCCTGGCCGACCTCGCCGGCGAGGTCCACCTGAGCGTCTACCACCTGGTCCGGGTCTTCAAGGAGGCGACCGGCGCCACGCCGTACCGGTATCTGACCGGGTTGCGGATCGACGAGGCGAAACGATTGCTGCGCGGCACCGACCTGACGATCTCCCAGATCGCGGGGCGATGCGGCTTCGCCAGCCCGGCCGCGTTGTCGACGGCCTTCCTCCGGCACACCGGAACGCGGCCCTCGGCGTACCGCGATTCCTGACCGCGCCTGCCTCAGGACCCGGCCCGGATCTTCCGCGCGTGCCGGAAGGCGTCGCGGAGCTCGGACACCAGCAGGTCCGGCTGCTCCAGGCCGGGGAAGTGGCCGCCGCGGTCCAGTTCGTGCCAGGAACGCAGGTCGAGGTAGCGGCGCTCGGCCCAGTGCCGGGCGGCCGGCCAGGGATCGGCCGGGAACACCGAGCAGGCGGTCGGGACGGTCACCGGTTGCGCGTTCTCCGCTTCCGCGCTGCGGGGCACCCAGCGCATCGCTTCCCAGTACCAGCGCGAGGAAGACGCGCCGGTGCCGGTCAGCCAGTACAGCGCGATGGTGTCGATCTGCTGGGAAATGCTGACGCCGCCGCCGGATTCGGGCCGGGTGTCGGAGTAGGCGGCGAACTTCTCGCCCAGCCACGCGGCCAGCCCGGCGGGGGAGTCGAGCAGCGAGTAGCCCAGGGTCTGCGGGCGTGTGCTCATCTGCATCCCGAAGCCGTAGCCGTCGGCCAGGTGCAGATTGCGCCGGTCGATGATGCGTTGTTCGGCGGGGCTGGGCGCGAGCAGATCGTCCGGTGTCGGGGATGCCAGCGGCATCGTCAGGTGCAGTCCGGCGACGCGCTCGGGGACGAGTCGCGCGAGTTCGGTGCTGACGTAGGCGCCCCAATCCCCGCCGTGCGCGCCGAAACGCGGATAGCCGAGCACGGTCATCAGCCGCGCCCACGCCCGTGCGGTCCGCCCGGGATTCCAGCCCTGCTCCCGGGGCCGGTCGCTGAAGCCGAATCCGGGCAGCGCCGGGATCACCAGGTGGAAGGCGTCGCGCGCGGAACCGCCGTGCGCGACCGGATCGCTCAGCGGCCCGATGACGTCCTCGAACTCGAGGACCGAACCGGGCCAGCCGTGCGTCAGCACCAGCGGAAGCGCGTCCGGTTCGGGGGAGCGCACGTGCCAGAACGCGATTCCCAAGCCGTCGAGGACCATCCGGTAGTGCGGGATGGCGTTCCACCGCTTTTCGAGGGCAGGCCAATCGTGTTCGCGCCAAGCCGTCAGCAGGGTCGACAGCTGCGCGAGCTGGATTCCCTGGCTCGCGTCCGGCACGGTTTCGTGCTCGGGAAGCCGGACCCGGTCCAGTCTGGCCCGCAGATCGGCGAGGTCCGCGTCGTCGACGCGGACGGCGAAGGGCTCGGGGGCGGACGGCGTCTCGTCCGGAGAAAGTTCAGCCACGGAACGAACCGTAGAGCCGGGCGGCCCGGGTCTCCATGCTCGAGATTGCGGTGTGCGAGCCGATAATTGCGGTGTCCCGGCCCGCGGAGGCCGACGGTCCACCCGATGGGGCCGCGGAACTCGATTATCCGCCTGTCCGGGCGGTGGAAAAATGGGCAAGGGGATTTCTTGTCGCTGATTTTCCGTTGTCCTTATCGGCATTCGGGCTCATGTAACGCGGCGGGTCGCGGCCTCGATTACGAGGCAGCGCGAGACGGCCGGGTCTTCTTTTTTCCGGTTGGTCTGGAAATGATCTGTCGGACGAATCCCGGGGATGGGAAACGCATGTCGACCGAAAACGATGTCCGGCTCGGGGAAACCGACGATTTCGCCCGCGAGGCGCGACGGCGGGTGCCGTGGCCGCTGCTGACTGTGACCGCTGTTGTCGTGCTGGGCCTGTTCTCCTGGTGGCTCGGCCCGGTCGCGCTCGTGGCTCCCTGGGACAATTTCATTCTGCTGGACGGCGGTTACCGCATCGCGCAAGGCCAAGTGCCCGGAGTCGATTTCTCGAACGCCATCGGTCCGCTCGTTTACGCGCTCACCTCGCTGGGCATGCAGTTGCAGGCGGTGCCGTCGCTCGCCGCGGTCACGTACGGCTGTTTGCTCTTTCTCCCGATCGCGGCGGTGCTGGCCGGATATGTCGCGCATCGGCGGTTGCCCGGCGGGTATGCGACGGGATTCACCGTTTTTATGGCGCTGCTCGTCATTTCCGTGCGACCGCCGGGCTACTCGCCGGGCACGACGACGTACGCGATGCTCTACAACAAGTTCGGCTGGCTGCTCTACTCCGCATTGCTGCTCGCGGTACTGGTCCGGCCGCGCACCAGGCGGCCGCTGGCCGACGGCGTCGCGCTCGGCCTGCTGCTCGGCCTGCTCGCCTTCGACAAGGCGAACTTTTTCCTGGTGGGCCTGCTCGCCGTCGGCCTCGGGCTGCTCCTGCGGACCGTCGCCGCGCGGGCGTTGCTCGGCGTCCTCGCCGGGTTCGGGCTGATCGTCGCGGTGTTCTGGCTGGGTTTCGGGATCGGCCCGGCCGGCTACGCGAGAGACGTCGTGACGGCGTTTGCCGCGCAGGGAACCGGAAAGCGGCTCGGTCTGCTGCTGCACAGCATCGCGTACAACGCGCCGGTCGGCGTTCTCGCGTTGCTCGTCGTGGCCGGTCTTTTCTGGCTCGCCCGGCGGCGCGGAGAGCCGGCCCGGCCGTGGCGATTGCTCGTGGTCACGTTGTTCGTGCTCGGGTCGAGCGTCGTCATCTCCGCCGCCGACAGCCCGGAGAAATCCGACCTCGCCGCACTCGTCGTGATTCCGCTCGTGCTGGTGGCGGCGCGGAAACCGGAACTGCCGCGCTGGACCGGCGGAGACGGCCGCGGCCGGATTCCGGTGCCGCTGCTGGCCGGTCTCGTCCTGCTGCTCGTCGCGACGACCGCACCGATAGCCGGCAAGGACGCGCTCGCGCTCGGCATCAGCGCGACCCGCCGAGACGCCGTCGCCGCGCCCTCGCAGCGGATCACCAGCCCGCATCTCGGCGACTTCGTCGTCCCGGCGGACGCGAAATGGCAGACCGCCTACCGCAACGCGGCCGCGGTCCCGGCGATGCTTGACGATGGCCTCGCGTTGCTGCGCCGCCATCTCCGGCCCGGCGATCGCGTGGCCAGTTTGTCGTTGGCCAACCCGTTCGCCTTCGCGCTGGACCTGACGCCGGTGACGGGCGGCCCGCTCTGGTGGGACCTGGAGATCAGCTTCGACGAGCGGACTCATCCGCCGGCGGAGCAGGTGTTCGGGGACGCGCACTGGGTGATGGTGCCGAAGCTGCGGGCCGGGCAAGGCTGCTGCCAGGACACCGTAGAGGCGCTGACCCGCATCTACGGCGGCTATCTGGCGCAGCATTTCCGGCTGGTCGAGTCCACTGGGGACTGGACGCTTCTGACTCGCGCTTGACCTCCGGGCGACAAGCTCCGCGAGGCTCGAGCATCTTTTCGGCGTGACCTGGGGCGAAGACAGCTCGGAACTCGCGGTCCGTCCGCGCGGGTGGACGCGCGACGATCTCGAAGCTGGCAAGCCCTGGCGGGCGACAAGGGATTCATCGGGCACCGGTTCGGCCCGTTCCGGCGGCGCTCACGAATCCCTGACACTTCCCCGGCACCCTGTGCGGCATGAAATTCCTCCGCACGGCCGTCGCCGCACTAGCGCTGGCCACGGCAATTATCGTTGCGCCGCAAGCAGAAGCGAGCCAGGGCGTCGGCGTCGTCGAGTACAACCTCGGCGATCAGGCCTTCCACGACCCGACCGTGTCCGTTCCGATGGAGCTGGCCGCGGTCGTGCACTACCCGCGTGACCTCGGCGGCCGGCCGCATCCGTTGATCGTGCAGGAGCACGGCAGCTGGTGGAGTTGCGTGGACCCGGTCGCGAAGACCCCGGGCGGCGACTGGCCGTGTCCGCCGGGGCAGCGGCCGCTGCCGAGCTACCGCGGTTACGACTATCTCGGCGAGAAGCTGGCCGAGCGGGGCTTCGTCGTCGTGTCGATCAGCGCCAACGCGATCAACGCGCATCTCCTCGGCGACGAGGGCTACTACTCGCGCGCCCATCTGGTCAACAAGCACCTGGAGCTGTGGCGCGACCTCGCGCGCGGCCAGGGACCGCTCGCGGCGACGCTCGGCCGGTTCCGCGGGCACGTCGACCTCGGCCGGGTCGGGACGATGGGGCATTCCCGCGGCGGCAAAGGCGTGATGTGGCAGGCCTCCGACAAGCACACGCCCGAATGGCCCGCCGGGGTCCGGATCCGCGCGGTCGTGCCGCTCGCGCCGGTCTACTTCAACTCCGCTGAGGACGACAACAGCGACGTGCTGGTCACCCGGGTGCCGTTCAAGGTGGTCATCGCCACCTGCGACGGAGCGGTCGGCACCGTGGGCCTGCAGTACGTCACGGACGTTCAAGGGAAGAACCGCGACGCCAGTTCGATGGTAATGAAGGGGGCTAACCACAACTTCTACAACACCGAATGGTCGCCCGGAAAAATCGGTGGGGAGGACGACGCGCCCGCGGACTGCGTCGGCAAGATGACCCCGGCCCGGCAACGGGGCGACGCTGTCCGCGAGATCGTGTCGTTCTTCGCCAGCCGGCTTCGCTAGCGTCCCAAGCGGACGGTCAGCCTGAGCCGGAGGACCGGGCCAGTGCGGCGAGCCGCGGCCGCGCGGTGCTCACCCGGACGAAACCGGGCCGCGCGGCCACCAAACCGCAGGCGAGTTCGGGCGCCAGCAACAGGATCAGCAGCCAGATCGGCAGATGCCAGCCACCGGTGAGCGCGTGCAGCAGTCCGAAGGCCAGCGGGCCGCACGCGGCGAGGAGGTATCCGCCGCACTGCGCCATCCCGGAGAGCAGCGCCGTGCCGGTGTGCGTGGCCGAACGCAAGTTGAGGAGCGTCAACGCGATCGGGAACGCGGCGCCGGTGGCGACTCCGAAGACCGCGATCCAGATCCATCCGGCTCCGGGAGCCAGCAGCAGGCCGGCGAGCCCGACCGCCATCAGGGCGACGACTCCGGCGACGAGCGGCCGCTGGTCGCGCATCCGCGCGGCGACGACCGGCACGACGAAGCCGAGCGGAATGCCGGCGATGATGACGACCGAGTTCATCGTCCCGGCGGTGGCGGGGGAGAATCCCTGTCCCTGCATGATTTCCGGGAGCCACGACGTCAGCGTGTAGAACATCAGCGACGTCATCCCCATGAAGATCATCACGCACCATGCCAGCGGCGAACGCAGCAGCGAGCCCGATTCGCTTGCGGGAGGGGTTTCCGCGGACGGGCGCGCCGGCGGTCGGGTGCGGAGACTGAGCGGAATCCATACGACGGCGGCGAGCACGGCCGGGATCGTCCAGGCGGCCAGGGTCAGCTGCCAGCCGCCCAGGTGTTCCAACGGCACGGCCAGGCCCGCCCCGGCCGCGCCGCCGACCGACAGCAGCATCATCGACAAACCGGTGAGCGGCCCTACGCGATCCGGGAAAACGCGTTTGATGACCGCCGGGAGCAGGACGTTGCCGATCGCGACCCCGCCTCCGGCGAGCACCGTGCCCGCGAACAACGTCGGCTGGGCGGAAATCACGCGCAGCAGCAGTCCGAGCGTGATCGCCAGGAGCGCCGCGGCGATCGCCGCCGTGGTGCCGATCCGGCGCGCGAGGACGGGGGCGAGCGCGGAGAAGGCGCCCACGCACAGTTCGGGCAAGGCCGTGAGCACGCTGACTCCGAGTCCGGACAAGCCGAACTCGTCCTGGAGCCGGCCCAGGACCGGGGGAACTCCGGTGATGGCCGCCCGAAGGTTGAGGGCCAGCAGCACCAGGCCGACGAGAGTCCAGACCACGGCGCTCCGGCGTCTTTTCGCGCCCGGACCCGGCCAGCGGGAGGACCAGCGGGCCAGCCCGGCCGCGACCCCCGTCACCACCACGGCTTCGGCGAACAACGACAGCCACACCGTGCTCATCGAGACGCTCATCGGGACTTCCTTCCAGTCGGCCTCGCCTCCAGGTTCGTGGTGCACATCGGACAGGTCCAGGTTGTCTTTCCGGACCGAACCGTGAAGAATCGGCTACATGATCGATCTGCGCAGGCTCCACGTGCTGCGCGCGGTGGACCATTACGGCACGGTGACCGCCGCCGCGCGGGCGCTGCACTTCACGCCGTCCGCCGCGTCCCAGCAGATCCGCCAGCTGGGCCGGGAACTCGGGGTGGCCCTGCTCGAACCGCAGGGCCGCCGGGTGCGGCTCACCCCGGCGGCGCACCGGCTCCTGGCGCACGCGGACGACATCCAGGCGCGCTGGGAACGCGCCGAACTGGACCTGCGCGCCGACGGCGGCGAACCGGCCGGGCTGCTGCGCCTGGCCGGTTTCCCGGTCGCGGTCTCCGCGCTGCTCGCCCCGGCCGCCGCGGCGCTCGTCGCCCGCCACCCCCGGCTCGTCCCGAGGATCAGCGAGGCGGAGGCCGCCGACTGCTTCGACCGGCTCTTCGACGGCGACGCCGACCTCGCTGTCGTGGAGGCCGCCCCGGACGAACCGCCGCGCGACCGGGCCCGGTTCGAGCAGCGCCCGTTGCTGGACGACCCGTTCGACCTGGTGGTCGCCGCCGGACACCGGCTCGCCGGGCGCGACCGGGTCGATCTCGCCGAGGCCGCCGGCGAACCGTGGATCGTGCCCAGCGCGACGTGCACGTGCCGCACCCACGTCCTGTCCGCGTGCGGCGCGGCCGGTTTCACCCCGGACGTCGCCCACGACGCGCTGAACTGGAACGCCACCTTCGCCCTGGTCGCCCACGGGCTCGGCGTCGCGCTGGTGCCCCGCACCGCGCAGGCGCCGGAGAACTCCGCGGTGGTCCGGCTGCCCTGCGCCGGCGAGCCGCGGCGCAAGATCCTCACGGTCACCCGGCCCGGCACCCGGGCCAACCCGGCGGTCGCCGCCGCGCTGGAGGAGCTGGAAAGCCTCGTTCCCTCGCTGCTGGCCGGCTGAGGCCGTCCGCGGCGAGTTGCCGTGGCTAGGATGCGCGTATGCACCTTGCGGAGGAGTCCGGTCCACGGCGTCGCCGGCGGGGCGCGGAGCTGGAGGCCGCGCTCCTCGACGCCGCGTGGGCGGAGCTGATGGAGGGCGGGTACGCCGCGCTGACGTTCGCCGGGGTCGCGGATCGCGCGGGCACCAGCCGTCCGGTCGTCAACCGGCACTGGGCGACCAAGGCGGACCTCGTCCGCGCCGCGCTCGTCCGCGCCAGCGCCCGGTTCCCGCTCTCCGATCCGGACACCGGGTCGCTGCGCGAGGACACCGTCGCGTTGCTCGAACAGCTCAACGGGGCGTTCGCGATGTTCGCCGCGGCGATGACCGCTCAGCTGGCCGCCTACTTCGAGGAAACCGGCACGACGGTCTCCGAGCTGCGCGCGTCGCTGATCGACGAGCGGTGGGCGGTGATCGACGCGGTCACGCGCCGCGCCGTCGCGCGGGGGGAGATCGACGAAGCGAAGCTCACGCCGCGCATCGCCCGGCTGCCGTATGACTTGCTGCGCAACGAAACCCTGCTGAACCTCGAGCCGATGTCCCCGGACGCGATCCGGGAAGTGGTGGACACGATTTTCCTGCCGCTGGTCTCCCGGAACCGGCCAGGCGCCCGGTCCGCTCGCCGGCGGTGAGACTCTTCTGTCCCTAGTGGACTGACTGCTCGTCGCGCACGCTGAGGGGTGGATCACGTTCCTTGTAAGATGCACTGCTGCATCTTATGGTGGAAGGAGACAGGGACACACTCCAGAAAGAAGGACTGCGATGGACGCGGTGGCGGTCGAGGTGCGGACGATGGGCCGCACGGTGGACGAATCCGTAGTGGACCAGTGGGAATTGCGGGCCGCGCGCCGGGCGCTGCGGAACCTCAAGGAGATCGCGGGCGGGCAGGTGCTGACGGACCTGCTGGCCGGGCAGATCGAGGAAGGCGACCGGTTCCACCGGGAGATCGTCGCGGCTTCGGACGGCGGCTACCGCGAATCGCGCACCGAGTTCGCCGTGCGCGGGCTCAGCGGGACGGAACTGGCGGAATGGTTCCGCGGGCAGGCCGCTACGGGCCGGTTCCAGGACAAGGTGCTGCTGCTGAACGCGCACCCCGAGCACTACGCCGAGCCGCCGCAGTACCCGGGCGGGATGGTGGAGACGATCGGCGGGCATCTCACGCGCTTCCGCGTGTCGGTGGCCCAGGAACTGCCCGCCGCGGTAGCCGCGTATCTGGACCCGGCCTATCCGGTGTCGCTGATGAACGCGGAACTGTCCCTCGACGACGGCACGCCGTTCGCCTACTGCCTGCACCAGGCGCGGGACACCGGCACCGGGGCGGACGTGGTGGTGCGCGTCGTCTACGCCGCCGCGGCGCCGGATTCGATGATCGAAGGCCATTGCGAACATCTGGCGATCGAGTTCCGCAGCTGGATCCGCAACGCGGCGGCGGCGAGGAAGTAAGGGATGGAATTCACCGGGAAAACGGCTCTGGTCACCGGTTCCGGAACGCCCGGGGGCCTCGGGCACGCGATCGCGGAAATCCTCGTCCGGGGCGGCGCGGCCGTGGTCGTCACCGGCCGGGACCCGGAACGCGGCGCCCAGGTCGCCGACCGCCTCGGCGCCCGGTTCGTCGCCGCCGATCTGGCCGATCCGGACAGCGTGCGCTCCCTGGCGGACGAAGCGGGCGCGGTGGACATCCTGGTCAACAACGCGGCGCTGATGACCGGTGCGACACAGGATCTCAGCGAGTTCGACGACGTCTTCGCGGTGAACGTGCGGGCTCCCTTCCTCCTCGCCACGGCCTTGGCGCCGAGGATGGCCGCGAACGGCGGCGGCAGCGTCGTCAACATTTCTTCGACGGCGGCCGGGATCGGCATGCCCGAGATGGGGGTGTACGGCGCGACCAAGGCCGCGCTGGAATCGCTGACCCGGGCGTGGGCGGCGGAGTACGCGGCCGGGAACGTCCGGGTGAACGCGGTCGCTCCCGGTCCGATGCACACGGCGAAGGCGGTCGCGCTGACCGGCCCGGACCTCGGCGGCTACGGCGGGACCGTGCCGCTGGGCCGCTCCGCCGACCCGGCCGAGGTCGCCGAGACGGTCGCGTTCCTCGCCAGTGCTCGCGCCGGTTATGTGACCGGCGCGGTCCTGGCCGCCGACGGGGGCCGGGCGGCGGTCTGACTGTTGCCGAGGGGAACCGTTCTGCTTGCGGTTCAGGCGAATCCTCCATCGGCCGCCGCCGATTCCCGTGCCGCCGTCCGATTGTTCGCCGCGGCGGAGCCGGGAGCGTTCCGCTTGCCACCCAAGCAAATCCTCCGTTGGCGGCCGCTGCTGGGTCCCGTGCGGGTTGGGTGACCGGGGCGGCGGTCTGACTGTTGCCGAGGGGAACCGTTCTGCTTGCGGTTCAGGCGAATCCTCCATCGGCCGCCGCCGATTCCCGCGCCGCCGTCGGATTGTTCGCCGCGGCGGAGCCGGGAGCGTTCCGCTTGCGACCCAAGCGAACCCGCCGTCATCGCCCACCGCCCGAGCCGCCGGGAAATCCGCCGTTCGTGCACCGTGCACTGTCGCGCTTCCCCCGTTTCGTCGCCGTGCCCGAAGCGGCGGACCCGGTGCGGTTCCTAACGTCGGGGCCAACGTTGTGATCCGGTCCGCACGACAGGAGCCCGCCGATGACCCGTCCCGCTCGCAGCCGGCTGGGGGTGCTGCTCGGCAGCACCACCCCGCCCGAACAGATCGGCTTCCAGGCCGCGGCCGCGGAAGCCGCCGGGTTCGGGGAACTGTGGCTGCCGGAGGACTATTTCTTCCTCGGCGGCATCGCGGGCGCCGCGCTCGCGCTCGGGGCTACTTCGCGGGTCCCGGTCGGCATCGGCGTCGTGTCGTCGGTCGTGCGGCATCCGGCGTTGCTGGCCATGGAGATCGGCACGCTCGCCCGCGCCCACCCGGGCCGGCTGATGCCCGGGATCGGGCACGGCGTCCCGGCCTGGACCGCGCAAATGGGCCTGACCCAGTGTTCGCCGATGAGCGCCCTGCGCGAAACCCTCACCGCGGTCCGGGGCCTGTTGCGCGGCGACACCGTCGACGAGGAGGGACGGTTCGCCGCCTTCCACGACGTCTCGCTCACCCACCCGGTCCCCGGGCAGGTGCCGTTGTTCACCGGGGTGCTCGGGGACAAGGGACTCGAGCTGACCGGCCAGCTGGCGGACGGTCTGCTCGTCAGCGCGCTCGCGCCGGTCGAATACGTGCGGGACGCGCGGCGCAAGCTGGACGAGGCCGCGCGCGCGGCGGGACGCGACGAGCGCATCACGATCACCGTCCTCGCCGCGGCCAACGTCACGCGGGACCCCGGACAAGTGGCCGCCACCCGGGAAGCGCTCAAGGCGGTTCTCGCTTTCTACCTCGCCGCGACCGGTCCTGGCCCGCTGTTCGGAGCCGTCGGCGCCAACGACCGGCTCGCGGAGATGCTCTCCCGCGGCGGTCCGGAGGTGGTCGCCGCGGAGATGCCGGACGACTGGCTCGACGTTTTCGGCGTCGTCGGCGGCCAGGAAACCGCGAGGGTCCGGCTTCGGGAATACCTCGACGCCGGCGCGGACAACGTCGCCATCGCGACCGTCGTCGCGGACGGCGCGGAAGAAACCCTCGCCGCGGTCGGCGAACTGACCGGCGAATTCACCCACTGAAAGGGCGTCACCATGAGCACTGACCTCGAACGGATCCTCGAAGTGCACGAAGGCTGGTACGAGGCGAACGTCGGCCTCGTCGCCGGGAAAATGCTGCAGTACTTCCCGGAGGGCGACGGCTACCACCAGTTCAACCTCAACGGCCACACCTACCACGGCGTGCTGGACAAGCACCGGTTGTGGGTCAACGCCGCGAAAATCGGGCTGAGCATCACCGCGATCAAGGACGTCGTCGGCCCGGACGTGCAGATTTTCGGGGACGTCGCGCTGCTCACCGCCGAAGGAACCGCCGACGTGGTGGCGCCCGGCCAGCCGGACGCGGTCCCGACTCCGTTCCGCACCACCGAGTTCTTCCGCCGCGACGACGGCAAGGGCGGCCCGGACTGGCGGATCTGGCACATGCACGTCAGCGTCCAGGACCCGCAGATGCCCAAGCACGGAACGGAATGAGGCCGGTCTTGGACCGCATCGCTGTCGAGGGGCGGACCGGGCCGCTGTCGGTGCTGCGCACGACCGGCGGCCGGTCCGGCGTCCCGCTCGTGCTGCTGCATCCGATCAACTCCGCGGCGGTGGTCTGGGAGGACGTCGCCGCGCGGCTGGACCGGCCGGTCGTGGCTCCGGACCTGCGCGGGCACGGAAACTCCGGGCAGACCGGCCCGTTCACCGTCGAAGAGGGCTACGTGCCGGACGTCCTGGCGGTTCTCGACGCTCTCGGGCTCGACGAGGTGCACCTGGCCGGGGGATCGCTCGGCGGCACGATCAGCGTCGCGCTGGCCGCGGTGCGCCCCAAGCGGGTGCGCAGCGTCGCAACGTTCGGTTCGACGCTCGGCACCGGGGTTCCGGACGAGGCGATCGCGGAGATGGTCCGCGAACTCGAAGCCGCCGGGACGGCCGGGTACTTCGCCGGTCAGGTGCCGGGGATCGTCGGCCGGAAGCACCGGGATTCGGTGCGAGTCAGGGAAGTGATGGCGGAAGCGGTCGGCGCCCGGCCGACGGCGGTGGTCGCCGAGATCCTGTACGGAGCGTTCGGCGCGGACATCCGGCACCTGGCCGGAAACGTCGCCGCGGCGGGGATTCCGGTGCTGGCGGTGGCCGGCACCGAGGACCCGACGTGCCCGCCGGCGATGTCGCGCGAACTCGCCGAAGCCACCGGCGGCACGGCGACGGAACTGGCCGGTGCGGGCCACCTGCCGATGCTCGAGGAGCCTGACCGGGTGGCCGGCCTCCTGCGCCGGCACCTCGCGAGGGCGGAGGAAGGACGGCCGTGACGTATTCGATCGTCGCGCGCGACCCGGTCACCGGATGGCTCGGGGTCGGCGCCCAGACCCATTTCTTCGGCGTCGGCTCGTTGCTGCCGTGGGCCGAAGCCGGCGTAGGCGCGGTGGCCACCCAGGCGTTCGTCGACGTCGGCTACGGGCCTCGCGGCCTGGAGTTGCTGCGGGCGGGCGTACCCGCGCCGTCCACTGTGGACTTGCTGGTCGCCGAAGACTCCGACGCCGCGTACCGGCAGCTGGGAGTGGTCGACGCGCGGGGCTCGGTGGGTGCGCACACCGGCAGGTCGTGCGCGCCGCACGCCGGTTCCGCGCGCGGGCATCAGGTGACGGTGCAAGGGAACATGCTGGCCGCCCCGGGCGTATGCCAGGCCGCGCTCGCCGCCTTCGAGACCGCGGAGGGGGATCTCGCCGACCGGATCCTCGCCGGGCTGCGGGCCGCGGACGGCGCCGGGGGAGACGTGCGCGGTGCGCAGTCGGCGGCGTTGCTGGTCGTGTCGGGACGCCGGGGTCCGGAGCCGTGGAACGAGGTCATCGTCGACCTGCGCGTCGACGACCATCCGGACCCGCTCGGCGAACTGGCGCGGCTTCTGCCGCGTTCGCGGGCCTTCGGCGCGGTCGGCGGGGTGATGTTCGCGCGCGGCCTGACGCTCGGGCCGTTCGAGGGGGTCGAGCCGGACGAGCTGGCCGAACGGCTGAGCGCGCTCGCGTCGGCGGCGGAGGTCATCGGGCCGGACAACCGCGAGGCGGACTTCTGGCGGGCGGTGCTGCTCGCCCGCGCCGGACGGCGCCGGGAGGCCGCCGACCTGTTCGCGGAGGTCGTGGCGTTCCGGCCGGCGTTGCTGGGATTCGCGAAAGGGCTGGCCCCGCTGGGCTTTCTCGACGGCGAAGCGATCGCCGCGCTCACCGCGCACCTCGAGGAGCCGGCATGAACGCCGCCGCCGCGGTCCGAGCCGACCGGGTGACCGGACTGGCCGCCGCTCTGATCCAATGCGACACGCGGAATCCGCCCGGCGGCGAACGGCCGGCGGTCGAACCGCTGCGCGCGGTCTTGGCCGAGCTGGGCGCCGACGTCGAGATTTTCGAACCGGAGCCGGGCCGTCCGTCGGTCCTGGGCCGCATCGGGTCCGGGGACGGCCCCACGCTGCTGGTCAACGGGCACGTGGACGTCGTCCCGGTGTCCGAAGAGGACTGGTCGGTTCCGCCGTTCGGCGGGCTGGTCCGGGACGGGCTGCTCTACGGCCGCGGCGCCTGCGACATGAAAGGCGGGATCGCCGCCGCGCTCGAAGGGCTGCGCGCCTGCCGCGACGCCGGGATCGTGCCGCCCGCGAACCTCGTCCTCCACTTCGTGGCCGACGAGGAGACCGGCGGCCGGGCCGGGACCGAGGCGCTGGTCGCCGCCGGACTGGTGCACGCGGACGCGGCCGTCGTGCCCGAGCCCAGCGAACTGCGGGTCGGGGTGGCCGAACGAGGGTCGCTGATGGTGGAGATCGCGGTGCGCGGCCGGGCGGCGCACGGCAGCGATCCGGCGGCGGGCCGCTCCGCGATCGACGACGCGGCGCGGATCGTTTCCGCGCTCCACCTGGCCGACTTCGGCGACGGCGAGCATCCGCTGCTGGGCACTCCGACCGCCAACGCGGGCACGATCGCGGGCGGCGCCGCGGTCAACATCGTGGCGGCCGAATGCCGGCTGCGGATCGACCGGCGCGTGCTGCCCGGCCAGACCCGCGACGAAGCACTGGCCACCGTGACCCGGCTGATCGACGCCGCCGGGAAGTTCGACTACGACGTCGAAGTCCTCGCCTTCGCCGAGGGATCCGAACTGGACCCGGCTCATCCGTTCGTCGCGGAGGTCCGGCGGGCGGCGGACGACGCGCCGGTGCGGGGCCTGAAACTCGGCACGGACGCCCGGTTCCTGCGCAATCGGCTGGGCATCCCGACGGTGGTGTTCGGGCCAGGGTCGATGGCCGTGGCGCACACCGCGGACGAGTACGTGCCGGTCTCCGAGCTGGTCGCCGCCGCTCGGGCGTTCGCCCGGCTGTACGCCGGTTTCCGGGGTGTCACGCCCGCCTGAGCGGGCGCGCCGAAGGTTAAGGTCTGCGCATGGAGCACGTCGCCGAGTCCGCGATCGACGACGTGGTGCGCGGAGCCGGGCACTTCGGGAGCGGTGGCGGCGGCGACCCGTATCTGGCGCAGCAGCTCCTGCTCGCGGCCGTCCGGAAGCACGGCCCGGTCCCGCTCGCGACGGCGGACGTGCTGGACCCGGACGCTCTCGTTCTCCCCGTGGTGTCCGGCGGCACCCCGCACACCCTCGCCGAGAAGGCGCACGGCATCGTCGAGGCGGAGACGCTCCGGGCGGCGGTGGAGGCCCGCGCCGGGCGGAAGTGCGCGGCGGTCCTGCCGGTGCAGCTCGGCAGCGTCAACGTGGCCGTCCCGCTCGCCGTCGCGGCCGAACTCGGGCTGCCGTGCCTCGACCTCGACCTGATGCGCCGCACACTGCCCTCGATCGACCTGACCCTGCTGCGGCTGGCCGGGTTCCCCGTCTCGCCGATCACCGTCGTCGGAGGCTCCGGGGTCGTCGCCGAGTTCAGCCAAGGCACCGGCGCCGTGCTCGGCGAGCTGGTGCGCGCCGTGCTGCCGCCGCTGGGGCTCGTGGCGCTGATCAGCGCGTATCGGGTGACCGCGGGGGACTGTGCGCGGCTCGGCGCGGCCGGGTCGATCAGCGAGTGCGCCAGGATCGGAGCGGCGCTCGCCGAAGCCGGGCACGAGCCGTATCTGCGCGCTTGCGGCGGACGCCTCGTGTGCACCGGAACCGTCGCCGAAGTTCTGCAGCATTCCTCGGACGGCTGGCCGCGCGGCGTGGTTTCCCTCGACACCGCGGAGGGTTTCGTGCGGATCGACTTCCAGAACGAGAACCTGATGGTCAGCCGGGAAGGCACGGTGCTGGCCACGGTGCCGGATCTGATCGGGGTCGCGGACGCGGACACGGGCGCCCTGACGCAGACGGTCGATCTCTTCGTGGGCCAGGAAGTGCAGGTGCTCACCAGCCCGGTCGACGAACGGTGGCACACGCCCGAAGGGCACACGGCGGCCGGGCCGCGCGCGTTCGGGTACGCCGTCGATCCGGTGCGGTTCGACGGGTCGGCGGCGTTGGCCGGCGCCCGGTGAGCCGGCTGCGAGTGGGCATCGACGCCGTCTCCGCCCGGGCCGTGGCCTTGGCCGGGACGGGCCGGATCGTGGCGTCCTGCCGAGGAGTTCCCGGGACCGACTCGCCGTCGCGGCTGCTCGGCGCGCTCCGGGTGGACGCCGGCGCGGTCGACCGGGTCGTGGCGGTCCTGCCGGAGCCCGTGCCCGCCGACGCGGGATCTCCCGTCGGAGTCCTGCGGATCGGCGGCGCGACCGCCCTTCCGCCGCTGGCGGGCTGGCCGGCCGGGATGTCCGCAGCAGTGACCGGACCGGTCGCGACGGTGCGGGGCGGGCACGAATACGACGGCGCCGAGTCGGCCCCGCTGGACCTCGCCGCGGTGGCCGGATTCGCCCGCCGGTGCGCCGGAACCGTCCGCGCGGTCGCGGTGGCCGGAGTCCACGGGCTGGAGAACCCCGACCACGAACAGCGGGCCGCGGACCTGCTCGCCGACGTGCTCGGACCGGACGTGCCGGTGCGCAAAGGCAGCGAGACCGAGGCGATCGGGTTGCTGGAGCGGGAAAACACCGCCGTGCTCGACGCGGCGCTCGCCGAATTCGCCCGCGCCCGGATCGACGAGCTGGGCGCCGCGGTCCGGAAGCGCCATCCCGAGGCGGAGCTGTACGTGGTGCGCGGCGACGGGACGGTGTTGCCCGAACTCGCCGCGCAGCGGCACGCCACGGCTTGCCTCGGGGCGGCTCGGGCGGCGCTGCTGCACGGCGCGGCGCGGCTGGCCGGAGTGCCCGCGGCCGTAGTGGTCGAGGCGACCGGCAGCCGGACTGTCGTCGGGACGACCCGTGGCGGCTTGCTTCCCGAATCGGCCGAGTATCGGGAATTCGGCGGGATCCGGATCGGCGTCCGCCTCCCGCGGCTGACCGCGGCGGGGCGCGAGCGGTCTGTCTCCGCGGCGGTCGCGCGCGCGAGGTACGGGGACGACGACCTCCCGGTGGTGCAGGTCGGCGAGCGCTCCCTGCCGGACGCGATCCGGCCGCCGGCCGCCGATCTCGCCGCCGCCGTCGGGGCGGTGACCGCGGAGGCGGCGGGCTCGGTCGACCGGATCTTCTGGCAAGGCGCCGGCGGACGCGAAGACTCGGCCGCCCGCGCCCGGCAGCTGGCTCGCGACGCCGCGGTCCGCGCGGGCGCCGATCCCCGCACGCTGCGGGAAACCCCGGTGAAGGAGGCGCTGATGACGTACGTTCCGGTGCCGGCCGCGCGCCTGCGGGCGACCGCGGTGGGACCGATCCTCGAACCGGCGGCGCCATGACGGTCACGCTCGCCCAGCTGCTGGACTTGCGCCTGCTCGAGCACTGCGAGGTGCTCGCGGGCGAATCCGGGCTGAACCGGCCCGTCGGGGCGGTCGTCCCGGGGTCCGCGGTGCCCGAGATTTCCGAGCTGGCCCCGCGCAGCGTCGTGGTGTTCGGCCGGGAGCAGCTCGTGCTCGACGATCTCGCGGCGGACCTCGCGATCCGGCTGGCGGGCAGCGCGGGCCTGTCCGGAATCGTCGCGGCGCGCCCGCACCGGCCGGTGCCCTTCGCCACCCGCCGGCTCGCCGACCGGCTGGCGCTGCCGCTCGTCGGCGTCGAGGACATCACTCCGACCGGGGTGGTCACCGCGTTCGAGCCCTACGTCAGCGCCCCCGAGATCGCGGGGCTGCGCGTGCTCGGCGACGCCTCCCGCCGCTTCCAGCGTCCGCCCGCCGACGCGCACGCGCTCACCTCGCAGCTCACCGCGACGCTCGGCGAACCGGTGGCGCTCGTCGACGCGGAAGGCCGGTTCGCCGCCGGTGATCCGGCGATGCACGAACTGCTCGGCCGGTGCGCCGATCCGGCGCTGCTGGCCGATGCGCGGCCGGTCGCCCTGACGGTCGGCGCGGAGGGCGAGCTGATGCTGCACCCGGTCCAGGTCGTCGCGACCGGGCCCGCGGTGTACTGGATCGCGGTGCGGCGGCCCCGGTTCGCCGCCGGAGCGCTGCTCGAACCGGTCCGGCGCGCGATCGCGATCGCGGCGCTGTCGTTCGCGGTGCACGTGGCCGGGGAAGCCCTTCGCGACGAGCGGGAACACCGGCGCCGTTCGCTGCTGCTCAACGAAATCCTCGAACAGCCCGGCGAACCGGGCCGCCGCACCGTCGAGCGGGCGACCGCGCTCGGCTGGCGGCTCGCCGGACGGCACACCGCGGTGCAGGTGCAGGCGGCGGCCGTCCCGGCGGCGGTCCGGATGTCCGCGCTGGGCGCGGAACTGGAAGCACAGCTGGCCGAACACGGCGTCGCCGCGAGGCTCGTCGAACGCGCCGAGGGATGGCTGTTCTGGCTGACCGCCGACGCGCAAGCCGAGGCGGCGGATCCCGGTCCGCTGCTCGACCGGCTCGCCCGGACGCTCGCCGCCGTCGAAGCGGAGCATCCGGGGCTGCGGCTGTGCGCCGGAGTGGGCCGCGCGCACACCGGCGCGGCGGGCATCGGCCGCTCCGCCGAACAGGCCCGCCGCGCGGCCTTGCTGGCCCACACCTCGCACCGCCGGGCGGTCGTCGAGCACATCGACGCCGGCAGCGCCCGGAAGCTGATCGCCGGCTGGTACGGATCCGCTCCGTTGCGGGGGGCCGCGGCCGAGCTGCTCGCTCCGCTGGAGGAGGCGGATCCGTCCGGCGGTTTGGTCCGCACCTTGCGGTGCTACCTGGATTTCCAGTCCTCGGCGAAGGCCGCCGGGGCCGCGCTGGGCGTCCACCGCAACACCGTGATGCAGCGGATGGAACGGATCGCCGAGCTCCTGCCGGCCGACCTCGGCGATCCGGACGACCGCCTGGCCGTGCACCTGGCCACGCGCGCCGCCGGGGTCGACTGGGACGAACCCGGCTGACCGCGCGCACAAAACGCCTCCCCGGCATTCGGCCGCGGTGCACGATGACCGGGGGCGGCCGCGCGGGTTGAGTGTCCGGAATGGACACCGGAACCGCGGGAATCACCGTCGGATACAAGGCATCGGCCGAACAGTTCGGGCCGCGGCGCCTGGTCGAGCTGGCTGTTCTGGCCGAGGAGCGAGGCTTCGATTCGGTGCTGGTGAGCGACCATTACCAGCCCTGGCGGCACCGGCACGGGCACGCGCCGTTCTCGATGGCCTGGCTCGCCGCGGCGGGGGAGCGGACCGGCCGGGTCCGGCTCGGCACCAGCGTGCTGACCGCGACCTTCCGCTACCACCCGGCCGTGGTGGCGCAGGCTTTCGGCACTCTCGGCGCGCTCTATCCCGGACGGGTCGTGCTCGGTCTCGGCACCGGCGAAGCGCTCAACGAGGTCGCGGTCGCCCGCCTGGCGTGGCCCGGGTTCAAGGAACGGTTCGCCCGGCTGCGCGAGGCGGTCGACCTCATCCGTCGCTTGTGGACCGAAGAGCGGGTGAGTTTCGCCGGGGAGTACTACCAAACGGAGAACGCGACCGTCTACGACCGGCCGAAGCGGCCGGTGCCGGTCTACGTCGCGGCGGGCGGCCCGGTGGTGGCGAAGTACGCCGGACGGACGGCGGACGGGTTCATCTGCACCAGCGGCAAAGGCATGGACCTCTACACGGAGAAGCTGCAGCCCGCCGTCGACGCCGGCGCCGAGCAGGCCGGCCGCGAGCCCGGGGACGTCGCGCGCTCGATCGAGATCAAGCTGTCTTACGACACCGACACCGAGGCCGCCGTCGCGAACACCCGGTTCTGGGCGCCGCTTTCGCTGACCGCGGAGCAGAAGCACGGCATCTCCGACCCCGTCGCCATGGAGCGCGTCGCCGACGGGCTCCCGATGTCCCAGGTCGCTTCCCGGTGGATCGTTTCCTCCGACCCCGACGAGGTCGCGGAACGGATCCGCCCGTACGTCGAGGCGGGCTTCACCGATCTGGTGCTGCACGCGCCCGGCGACGATCAAGCCCGCTTCCTCGACCTGGCCCGGCGGGATCTGCTGCCGCGGTTGCGCCGCCTGGGCGGATAGCCCTGCCGCCCGGTCCTCGCAGGGCGGCGAGCCCACTGACGGCGCTCCGGGCGCTGCTTAGCCTTCCCCCGACGCAGCGTGGCGTGGAGGGAAGGAGCGGCCCGATGACGGCAGTCGACACCTGGCCAGGAGCACTGGGCGCCGACCTCCCGCCGCCGGACGGGACGGTCCGGCTGGCGCTCTTGGTCAGCGCGCGACGCGGCTGGTTCAGCGTGGCGGCCGCGGCTTCCGGGCTGGACCGGCCGCTCGCCGGGGCGGCTCCGTGGGACCCTTCGCGCCTTCCCGGGCGAAACGAACTGGTGCTGGTGACGGCGCCTCGGCCGGCCGCCGACGACCTGGCGCAAGCCCTCACCGCTGCTCATCGGGCGGGCGCCGCGGCGCTGGTCGTCCGCGAGGGCGCTCTTCCGCCGGGATTCGACCTCACGACCGCGGCCGTGCCCGTGCTGGTGGCGGAAAACCAGGTCGGCTGGGCGGAGATCGGCACGGTCGTGCAGTCCCTGCTGGCCGGCGCCCGGCTCGGCGCGCGCGGGTTGCCGCCCACCGCGGGCGGTCTCTACGACCTCGCCGAAAGCGCCGCCTTGGCGCTGGACGGCGCCGTGGTGGTCGTCGACGCGGCGTTCCGCGTGCTCGCTTTCGGATGCCGCGAACCGGTGGACGCGCTCACCAGCGAAATGGTGCTCGCCCGGCGGGTTCCGGTGGAGTTGCGGAAGCATCTCGCGCGGGTGCGGAGTGTCGCGCGCCTGGACCTCCCGGACGCGGCCCCGCGCTGGAGCGCCCCGATCCGCTCCGGTGCCGCTGTCGGCGGCTATGTCCTCTGCACGCCGCGCTGGACGTCCGAGTCGGTGCCGAGGGTGCTGACCGAGGTGTCGACGGCCGCCGCTGCCTGGTTCCTCGACGAACCCGCCGGACGGGACGACGAAGACGCGATCCGCGCCGAGCTGCTGCGCGGGCTGCTGGCCGGTTCCGGATCGCTGGAAGCGCTGACCGAACGGCTCGGCACTTCCCGGCGGTGGCTGCTCGCCGCCCTCGGCCCGGTCGCCTCCGGCCGCGAGGGAGCCCTGGCCCGCTGCGCGCGGATGCTCGACCCCGCCACCGCGACGGCAGTGCTGGACTCCCTGCTGTTCGTCCTGGTCCCCGCCACGCCCGGCTCGGGACCGGCCGATTTCACCGAACGCCTGCGACGGCGTGCCTCGGCCGGCGCGCCGCTGGTGGCGTGTCTCGGCCGCCCCTGCGCCACCGGGGCCGAACTCCGCGCCGACGCAGGCCCTCTCCGGCACGCGGCACGCGTCCTCGCCGCCCGGCCGAGCCCCGGCACCGCGCATCTGACGGACCTGCTCCCGCACGTCCTGATCGCCGAGCTGACCGACCTGGCCGCCGAACACCCCGGCCTGCTCGGCGGTTCCCTCGACGTCCTGCGCCGCGACCCGTCCCCGCGCGGCGCCGAATACCTCAACACGCTCCGCTGCTGGTTCGACGCCGGCGGCGACGCCACCCGGGCAGCGGCCGCGCTTCGGATACACCGCAACACTTTCCGGTACCGGCTGCAGCGCATCGAAGAGCTGTGCGCGGTCGATTTGGACGATCCGGTGCAGCGCTTCACGATCGAACTGCAGACGCGGCTTCTGGCGCCGCCGGCCGCAGCAGCTCCTCAGGCCGGGGATCGACGCGGTCAGCAGCTGTAGTGCTGTTGCGTCTGGTAAAGGTCGATGCCGCTGTAATCCGCCGGGTTGAAGGTGAACTTGGCGCCCCAGGAGTAGCGCGGCGGCGGATTTCCGTCGTTCATTCGCGGGCTGTCGAAAGTGCCCCCGTTCGGCTGGCGGAACAGGTGATACCCGGCCGTGGTGTAGAAATCGAAGCTGGAATGCCAGACATCCCCGGAATGGGTTTGGTAGGTGAGCGTGGTGGCGCTCCACTCGCCGGTTCCGTCGGACCGGACGACGATGGTCCCGTTGTCCTGCTGGCAGTCGCCGGCGTGCAGCTGGCCCCAGGCCACGCTTTTCTCCTCCAGTGGGCCGTGCGGACGCGCCGGGCCGGCGAGTGCGGGCGATCCGGCCAGCAGAGCCGCGCCCGCGGCTCCGGCGCCGAAAATCGCGGTGATCCTGCGAACGGTGGAATTCATCGTGGTTTCTCGCTTTCCGTTTCCGGTGCTGGGCAGATCCCCACCGTGGCCCGGGTCCGGACGCGCGCGGAATACCGGATTTTGGGGATTGACACCGTGGCGGCGGGATTCCGTTCCGGGACTCCTGATTCGGCAGCTCGCCGAGCTCGCGGGTGCGGAACCGGTGTTCTCCCGGCGGTGGCGTTCTAGCGGTGCCGCGCGCGGTGCGCTCGCTGCCGTCGCAGCTCCCGCTGCCGGTCGGCCCGGTCGGCGGCCGCGCGGGCGGCGTCCGGATAGTCGCGGATCAGCGCGGCCAGGCGGTTGGCGAGGGCCGTGGTCGAGGGCAGGTCGGCCGGATAGGCCGGATCGGTCGCGTACCGCGGCCGGGCGGTCGCCACCCGGCGGGCGAATTCCACCGGGTCGTCCGCGTGCTGCCAGGCGGCCGCGAACCGGCGCTGGGTCAGCCGGTCCGAGTGCTCGGCGATCGAGTCCGCTTCGGTCGGGTAGACGCGAAAATTCCGGCGCACCCGGTGCCGGAACCCGGGACCCCTGGTATTCGGCCAGATCCTCGGTTCCGCCCCGGTCAGGCGCGGGTCATGGGGATGCGGGGTCGCGTAGACCTCTTCGGTGACCTCCGACTGGCGCCGGTCCGGCGGATCGTGCGGACCGGCCTCCACGTTGAACAGGTTGTTGCCGGCCGCCCCGCGTGTCCCCCAGCCCAGCTCGAGGGCCATCTGGCCGAGGACGAACGCGGCCGGCGCGCCGCTGCGGCGCTGTACTTCGACCGCCTGGTCCCGGAAACGCAGCACGAACCCGATCTGCGTGCCGTACCGGGCGCACAGGGCGGCGCTGGCCGCGGCGCTGATGGTCACGCCCGCGCCCAGCTCCGGAGCGGCCGGGCCAGGCGGGGTGGTCGGGCCAGGCGGCGTGGCCGAAGCAGCCGGTCCGGATGGGGCGGCCTCGTCCTGCGTCGGGCCAGCCGGAGCGGCCGCGTCCTGCGTCGCCGGGCCCGAGTCCGGAGCCGGAACGCCGGAATCCGCGGCAGGCGCACCCGCGTCCACCGGCACGGGAGCGCCGTCGGGCGAGGACGCGTCCCGGGGTTCCTCGTCGTCGTGGGTGTCCCGATGCACCATCAGGCCCGTCGCCTGGACCGGGACCCCTTTCCCGCCAGCCGCGATCGCCCGGGCCTCCCGCTCCGCCGGGTCGCCGGGCCGGCTGATCGCTTCCGGCGCGCCGGAAGCTCCGCGTTGCTGCACGACGTGCGCCAGCTCGTGGGCGAGCAGCCGCTGCCCGGAAGCCGTCGCGGGCGCGTACTCCCCGGCGGCGAACGCGATGTGCGAGCCGATCGTGTAAGCCCGCGCGCCCAGTGCCCGGGCCGCGTCGGCAGCGCGCGAGTCGGCGTGCACCCGGACGGTGCTGAAGTCCTGCCCGAACCGCGCGCTCAGCACCGCGCTGGCCGGCTGGTCCAACGGCTCGCCAGGCGACCGCACCGCCTCCGCCGCCGCGTCCCGCTCCGGCCGGGGATTCCGCCGCGGCGACGGGTGGGCGTGGGTCATCGGCCCAGGGTGCGTCCCCGCCGTCACCCCGCCGTCACCGCGAACCGGCCAACGCCTGTCCGCACGGGCTGCGCGCCGGGACGGATCTGCGACGATGGGGGCGATCGCGGACCGGAAGAGGGAGAGCTGATGGACGAGTCGAGCCGGGACCGGTGGCGTCCGGGACAGGACTGCCAGGCGGTGGCCACGGCCCGGGCGCTGGGGCAGGACGTGGACAAGATCCACGGGGACGCCTGGGGCGTCGTCGGCACCTTGGGCGACAGCGTCTGCTACCTCGGCGTCACGGACAAGGTCGAGGCGATCCACGAAGCGCTGGGGCGCCGGATCCGCGAACGCGACCTGCCGGTCCGGCTGCTGGCCCCGAACTACTCGGGCGGGATCTCCGACGGCCAGCGCAACGGCACGCCGCAGATGCGGTACTCGCTGATCGGCCGCGAGACGACGAACGACGGGCTGTCGCTGCATTTCGAGGGCAGCGAGATCCGGGGAGCCGTCGCCGTGGTGGCGTGCGACAAGCCCCCGGTCGGGGCCACGGCGGCGATCCTGGAGCGCAACGTGCCCGCGGTGGTGCTGTCCGACGGCTCGATCCGGCCGGGCACGGACCCCGAAACCGGGGAACGGATCGACCTGGTCAGCTGTTTCCAGGTCGCCGGGGACCCGGACGAGGCCAAACGCGAGCGGTGGGCGCGCAACGCGTGTCCCGGGCACGGCAGCTGCGGCGGGATCTTCACCTACAACACGATGCAGTCCTTCATCGCCGTGCTGGGGCTCGAGCCGCTGCACATGGTGTCGCCCGCGTCCGAGGATCCGCGGCGGGTCGAGGAATTCCCCGAGCAGATCGTGGACTGCCTGGAAATCATGACCCAGCGCGGGATCGCGCCGCGCGACCTGGCCACGCCGGCCGCGTTCCGCAACGCCGCGGTCGTGGCGATCGCGCTGGGCGGCTCGACCAACGTGGTCCTGCACGCGCCGGAGATCGCCCGCGCGGCCGGGCTCGACTTCTGGTCGCAGGTCATGACGCAGCAGGAGTTCAACCGGCTCTCGAGGACCGTCCCGGTGCTCGTCGACGCCCGGCCGTTCGGGCAGTACAGCATGGTGGACATCGACGCTTCCGGCGGCCTGCAGGCGGTCGTCGCGGAACTTCTCCGGCACGATCTGCTCGACGGCTCGACCCTGACCTGCACGGGCGAGACGCTCGGCGAGCAGATCGAACGGCTCGCCCCGCCCGCCCCGGACGGAAAGGTGATCTTCCCCGTCGCCGCACCGTTCAAGCCGACCGGCGGCCTGCGGCTGCTGTCGGGCAACCTCGCCCCCGACGGCGGCGCGGTGATCAAGCTCGCCGGAGTCGAGACCGGCGTGGTCGACGGCCGGTTCGAGGGACGGGCGCGCGTCTTCGACAGCGAACAGGCCCTGCTGCGGGCGCTCGTGGAAACGCCGGACGAGTTCGCGGACCGGGACATGGTCGTGATCCGCTACGAAGGCCCGCGGGGCGCTCCCGGCATGCCCGAGATGCTCGACCCGACTTCCCGGATCACCGCGCTGTGCCGGCGAAAGGGCATCTCGATCGCGCTGATGACCGACGCCCGGTTCTCCGGCGGCTCGGTCGGGCTGGTCATCGGGCACGTCGGCCCGGAGGCCGCGCTCGGCGGACCGATCGCCCTCGTCGAGGACGGCGACACCATCACGGTCGACCTGAACACCGACACCCTCGAATGCGCCGAACTGGCCGACCCGGCGGTCAGCCAGGAGCGCCGCGCGAAGTGGCAGCAGGCCGCCGCGGCGAACGGCGGCGTCCACCCGCTGGTCCGCCCGGTGACGTCCCGCCTGCTCCGCCGCATGCGCGCGCTGGCCAGTTCCGCGATCGACGGCGCGGGCATCGCGGAGGTCGCTCCCTGACCCGGCTGGCCTGGCGTCCCGGAACCTGACCGAACCGCACCCGGCACCTGCCCGCCGAAGACCGCGTCGTGCGATGACCCGCCACCCGCCGGTGGTGGCGGGCACGGCGCGGACGGCGGCCGGGCCGGTTCGGTTCGTCCTCGGCGTGGGGTCGGCACCAGGGCCGTCGCGCCGGTCGGCCTCGCTCCGTCGAAACCAGCCCGGCTTGTTCGGCAGACGCGGAATCGATTACGCGACCGGCCATCGCACCTTCCTGGCGTGCCACTCGCTGAACAGGCGAGATAGGATGCGGGCCACGGCGCAGAGGCTCGCGCCACAGCCGCGGCGCAAACGATTACCAGCCCGGTTGCCCGACGTGGAGCAGGCGAAAGGAGCGGCCCGTGCGGTCGAAGGTCACGCTGTCGGACGTCGCGGCGCGGGCCGGCGTGTCGATCGCGACCGCTTCGCGCGCCCTGTCCGGCAAACCGCGCGTTTCCCGCGAAATGATCGAACGGGTGCACGCGATCGCCGCGGAGATGGGCTACCGGGCCGACCCCGTGGCCCGGGCTTTGCGGCAGGGTTCGAGCCGGCTCGTCGGGATGATCGTGCCGGTCATCGGCATCCCGTTCTTCGCCCAGCTGATCGGAGCCGTCGAGGACGAGCTCAACCGCGCCGGGTTCGAGCTGCTGCTGGCCGATTCGCACGGGTTCGTCGACGAGGAGGTGCGCCGCCTGCGGGTGTTCGGCGAGCGCCGCGTCGACGGGATCCTGCTCATCCCCTCCGACCGCGCGGCGTCGGCGCAGTCGCTCGCCAGCCTGCCCGGGGACGTGCCGGTCGTCGAGGTCGACCGGGCTACCGACCGGCCGGTCGCGGATTTCGTCGGCGTCGACAACCTGCTGGGGATGCAGCTCCTCTTCGAGCACCTGGCCGAGCAGGACGTCGCCAGCGTCGCGTTCGCGGGGGCGGACGACGCCACGACCGTCGGAGTCGAGCGCTGGGAGGGCTTCCACGCGATGGCCCGCCGGACCGGCATCGACGTCCGCGCGACCTACCGGAGCGAATTCAGCATCGAGAGCGGCGCCGGCGCGGCCGAGCACATCGCCGCCGCCGGACCGCTGCCCGACGCGATCGTCGCCGGGTCCGACCAGATCGCCGTCGGGCTCGTCTCGAAGCTGCGGGAACTCGGATACGACGTCCCGCGGGACGTCCTCGTCACCGGCTTCGACGGGATCGAGCTGGCGCGGGTCTTCTGGCCGGTCCTCACCACCGTGGTCCAGCCCGTCCCGGCCATCGCGGCCGAGGCCGTCCGGCTCCTGCTGGGCCGCATCGACGGCTCCGACACCGGGGCCGTCCGCCGCAACCGCATCGCCCCCACGCTGGAGATCGGCATGTCGTCGAAGCGCGCGGAGCTGCCTGCTTCGGCGTGAGCCGGGGTCCCTTGACAAGCCTCACCCGGTGCGTAATCGTTTTCGCAGTCTGCGGAAACGATTACGCATCCTGGAGGACCCGATGCCCGTCCCGGTCATCATCGACTGCGATCCCGGCCACGACGACGTCTTCGCGCTCTGGCTCGCCGCCGGGAACCCGGCGATCGACCTGCTCGGCGTCACGACGGTCGGCGGGAACGGACGGCTGGAGCACACGACGCACAACGCGCGCGTCGCGCTCACCGTCGCCGGAGTCGGGGGAGTGCCGGTCGCCGCCGGGGCGGACCGGCCGCTGCGCCGCGAACTCACCCCGGCGGCCTGGATCCACGGCGAAAACGCCCTCGGCGGCCCGGTCCTCCCGGACCCGACGGTTCCGCTGGACGAACGAAGCGCGGTCGAACTGATCTCAGACCTGCTCGCGGAAGCGGCGGAACCCGTCACGCTGATCCCGACCGGGCCGCTCACCAATGTCGCCACGCTCCTGGAGCAGCGGCCCGCCGTCAGGGAAAAAATCAAGGAGATCATCTGGATGGGCGGCTCGACCGGACGGGGAAACGTCCGCGCCTACGCGGAATTCAACGCCTGGGCCGACCCGGAAGCAGCCGACCTCGTGGTGAAGGCCGGTCTCCCGTTCACCATGGTGGGCCTGAACATTTCGCACCAGGCGCTGATCACCGAGGAGGTGCTCCGGTCGATCGCCGCGATCGGCAACGAGACCAGCGCGTTCGGGGTCGACCTGCTCCGCTTCTTCTGCGGCGCCTACGACGCCGTCGAAGGCATGCCGGAAGCCCCGTTGCACGATCCCATCACGGTCGCGCTCGCGATCGACCGGACCGTCGCCACCGTCCGGCGCAGCCGCGTCGACGTCGAGACCCAGGGCGAATTCACGTCCGGGGCCACGGCGGTCGACCTGCGCGGCATGCTCGGCCGGGAGCCGAACGCCGACATCGCGATCACGCTGGACGTGCCCAAGTTCTGGCAGCTCGTCCGCGATGCCGTGGCGAACCTGAAGTAGCTCCGCGGCTACTGGCAGACCGGCACCGCGGCGCCGGGACTCTCCTCCAGCGGGAACCGATCGCTGAACGCCGGCTTGAGATCGCTCAGCCACACCGCGGCCGGGTCGTATTCGGCGTAGAAGGGCCGGCCCACCAGCTCGGGATTGCGCGCCTGGATCAAGTGCAGGGCGAACACCTTGCGGCCCGCCACCTCGACCACCCCGTCCACGCAGACCTTGCCCGCCGTCGTCGACATCGAAGGCCCCCGCACCGTCCGCGCCAGTCCGGAGACCGAGGCGTAGGCGTCGCGGAAGATCTCGTGCCCGCGGGCGAGCGGCACCGCGAAGTAGTCCGCGGGCCCGGTGTCCCGCTCCACGAACATGTAGTACGGCACCATGCCCAGCCGCACCTGCCGGCGCCACATCGATTCCCACACCAGCGCCGAATCGTTGATCGAACGGATCAGCGGCGCCTGCGTGCGGATGACGGCCCCGGTGCTGCGGATCCGGGAGACCGCCTGCTCGGCGATCGGGGTCTCGAGCTCGCGGAGATGGGAGAAGTGCGCCATCAGGGCCAGGTTCTTGCCCGAGCGGACGACCTGCTCGAACAGTGCGAGCAGGTCCGCGGCGTCCGGGTCGGTCACGAATTTGCGCGGCCAGAACGCCAGTGCCTTGGTGCCGACCCGGACGGACTCGAGCTGGTCGAGCGCGAGCAGCGGTTCCACGTACCGCCGCAGCACCGTCGCGCTCATGATCATCGCGTCGCCGCCGGTGATCAGCACGTTGGTGACCTCGGGGTGGGCGAGCAGGTAGTCCACGAGCTCCTGGACGCCGTCGTCGTCGGCCGCCATCCGCAGATCGGGTTCGCCGACGAACTGCGCCCAGCGGAAGCAGTAACTGCAATAGGCGTGGCAGGTTTGCCCCTGGCGGGGGAAGAACAGCACGGTCTCGCGGTATTTGTGCTGCACGCCCTCCAGCACGTGCCCGTCCACGACCGGCCGGTTGAGCCGCAGCTGTCCCGCCGGGTGCGGGTTGAGCCGCATCCGCACCCGGTGGGCGGCCTGCTGGATCTCGCGGCGCGGCGCGTCGCGGCGCAGCAGGCCGGCGATGTGGTCGACGTCCTCCTCCGGCAGCATGTCCTTCTGCGGGAACGTCAGCCGGTAGATCGGGTCGTCGGGGGCCGCCGACCAGTCGATCAGCTCGTCGACTACGTAGTTGTTGGTCCGGAACGGCAGGACCTCCGCCACGGCCCGCACCGCCAGCCGCTCGGCGGGCGGCAGTCCCGCGCGGGCGGTCAGCTGGTCGAGGTGTCTCGCGGTGAAAGCCCGGAATCCCCGGCCCGCGGAGGTTTTCTGGGCGGTATCCGTCACGGTCACGGGCGCACCCTCACTCCGCTGACGAAGGCCGCGAAGCCCTCTTCGATCCTGGACGGCGCCGAGTCGGAGGGGCGAGGGCGTCTTCGCTGCGCGGCGTTCATGGTCGTCGTGTTCCTCCCCGGGAAATGAGCGTCGAGAAAGCCGGCGCGAGATCCGCCGGATGGCGAATTCCGCCCGCTGGAATGATGGCTGAACGCTGGGCATTTCGGGCACGCGAAAGGATATCGTCGCACATCGTCCCCCATTTTCGGCCGAGTCCGGACGGCGGACCCGGTGTCACCTTTCCGTTTCCGGAGGCGAGCTTTTCCGCCGCCGGAAACGGCTTTCCGCGGTCAGCGGTGCTTGAACTGCGGCGTGCGTTTGGCGAGGAAGGCTTCCATTCCTTCGCGCTGGTCTTCGGTGCCGAACAGTGCGTGGAACATCCGCCGTTCGTAGGCCAGCCCGTCGGAAAGCGGGCTTTCGAATGCCCGGTTCACGCATTCTTTGGCCAGCATCACGCTGGGCATGCCGAGCCCGCAGATGGTTTCGGCGGCGGCCAGCGCTTCCCGCAGCAGTTCGTCGGCGGGCACGACCCGCGACACCAGCCCGGCGCGCTCCGCTTCCGCGGCGTCCATCATCCGCCCGGTCAGCACCATGTCCATCGCCTTGGCCTTGCCGACCGCACGCGGAAGCCGCTGCGTTCCGCCGGCGCCGGGCACGATGCCCACGGTGATTTCCGGCTGGCCGAATTTGGCCGTGTCGGCGGCGATGATGAAGTCGGCCATCATCGCCACTTCGCAGCCGCCGCCGAGCGCGTAGCCGGCCACCGCGGCGATGACCGGTTTCCGCACCTGGCGCAGCGTTTCCCAGTTGCGCGTGATGAAGTTGTCTTTGCAGACCTGCATGAAGTCGTAGTCCTTCATCGCCGCGATGTCGGCTCCGGCGGCGAAGGCTTTGTCGGTGCCGGTCAGCACGATGCAGCCGATGCTTGCGTCCTGGTCGAAAGCGAGCAGTGCCGCGCCCAGTTCGTCCATCAGCTGGTCGTTGAGCGCGTTCATCTGCTTCGGCCGGTTGAGCCGCACCAGGCCGGTTTTCAGCGTTCCTTCGCCGTGCACGCTGGTGAGCAGGTATTCGTAGGACATGCCGTTCCTCTCGGGCTCTGGGGGGCTGCCGCTAGAGCTTTCCCGCGGCCGGACGCTGCAGCAAGTTCACGCCCGCGGCGGCCGCCAGCAAGGCCGGCGAGACCCAGAAGCCGGCGGAGATGTTCCCGGTGGCGTCGGAGATCGCCCCCGCCAGCAGCGGGGAGACGGCCTGCCCGAACGCGAACGAGACGGTCAGCAACGCGATCGCCGCGGTCCACGACGAGACGGGCAGCTGCCGCTGCGCCACGATCGTGATCGCGGTCGGACCCGCCAGGAAGCTGCCCCCGAAAAGGACCGCGGAGACGAACATCGCCGCCGGGCTCGCCGGGAAGACCAGGACCGGCAGCGTGCCCAGCATGGTGATCGCGAAGACCATCGACGGCCCCCGGGACTCCCGCACGACTCCCAGCACCTTGCCCCACAGCAGGGTCGCCACGGCCGACACGAGCCCCAGCACCGACCAGAACCAGATCACCTGGCCGCTGCTGCGCCCCTGCTCCTGCAGCAGCGCGATGATGAACGTCATGTAGCCGACGTAGCCGGCCCCGAACAGGCCGTACCCGACGAACGTGGGCGCGATCCGGCGGAATTCCCGGCCGCGCAGCAAGGCGATGCGGCTGCCCGCCGGCTCCGGCACGCTGCGCGCCGCCCACCAGGCCGCGGGCAGGCACACCGCGCCGAGGACGCCGAGGACGATCCACCCTTCCGGCCACTGCTGCACGCCGCTGCTGAGAACGATCGGAATGCCCACGCCGGACACGAGAATGCCGATGCCGACGCCCGCGACGTAAAGGCCGACCAGCGTGCCGCGCCGGCGCGGGTTCCGCGCCGGGCAGATCGCGGAAGCCAATCCGGCGCCCAGGATGAAGGTGAGCGCCGTCGAAGCGCCGCCGACGGTCCGCAACGCGATGAGGGCGGCCACGTCGGTGGTGGTCGCGGTGACCAGCAGAATCACGACGCTCACGGAGAAACCCGCGAGAAACGTCCGCGCCATTCCCCAGCGGTAAGCCAGCCAGGCGGCGATCAGCGCGCCCACCACGTACCCCGCGCCGTTCGCGGTGTTCATCGCGCCGGCTTCGACGTACGTCCATCCCAGGTCCGCGCGCATCGGCGGCAGCAGCAGGCCGTAGGAAAACCGGGAGAGCCCCAACGCGACCGCCGCGCCCCCGGACAATCCGAGGGCCGTGCCGACCTCCCGCCACCTCTGCCCGCGACTGTCGTCGGCTTTCAGGGGCGATTCTGCTGTCACTGGCCATTACCTCAAGACGCGGTCGTGAAGGAACACCGACAAGCTTGATCAGCAAGCCCGACGAACATACCGCTCGCCGGCGGGAACCGCGAGACGCCCTCTCGGAGCCGGGCCTGCCCGCGGCCCGGTTCCGAGAGTCCGCCCGGCGGCCGGCTCCCGTTACGGGGCGGCCCTTTCCACGGTGGCGAGAGGCTGGGACTGGTTGACGACGAAGAAGCACAGCACCTTCAGCGGCTCGGGACCGGGCACCCGGGCGTAGTGCACCGCGTCGGCGGGAACCGTGTAGGAACTCCCGACCACGTGGTGCTGGTCGGGCTGGCCTTCGACGCACAGGTAGAACTCGCCGCCGATCACGTAGCCGGTTTCGATGCCGGGATGGGTGTGCGGCGACGCGCTCGTTCCGGCCGGGACCTCGATGACGCTCGTGTTGAGGACGTATCCGTCGGGAAATTCGGTTTTCTGCAGCAGCGTCCGTTTGATCCCGCCCTGGACGTGCACGGGGTCGGCCGGCGTCCCGACGGACGCTCCGGAGGACGTTTCGACATCGGTCATGCTTCTGCTCCTTCTGGGGCGGTTGCGTGCGTTCTCTTGCCGGCTACTGGGTTTTGACGCCAATGGCCGCCAAAGCCGTGCGCGGGACTTCCGCGAGGTAGCGCTCGTGTTCGCGGCGGACCGAAACCGGCCCGAGCGTTTCCTCGACGAGCGGTTCGAGGCTCTTCTGGATCTCGTGCGGCGAGCCGGGGATTTTGCAGAGGTCGTAGGCGCTGTACAAATGCATGAGCGCGTTGGCTTTCGCCTCTTCGGCGGTCTGGCCCTCCAGGATAAGCGGGTCATTTATACCATGTATTCGCGGTTCGCCAAAGCCCGCGTCGGCAAAGAGGCCGCGAATCTCCTCGCGAGTGAGGTGTTTGTGCGGATGGCCGGTGCGCGAATACGGATGCACGACGTCGTCGAAAAATCGCGCGGCGCCTTCGCCGGCCTCGAATGCGTGCAGCACCAGCGGGGATCCGGGCTTGAGCGTGCGGAAGGCTTCCGCGACGGCCAGCTGCCGCGTCTTCGGGCTCAAAAGCTGGGTGCCGTAGCCGATGAGGACGCCGTCCAATGCGTTGTCGCGGAACAGGCTTCTCGCCGCGGACTGGCGGATGTAGGGCAAGCCGTGCGCGCGGCAAGAGCTGATCATCAGGTTTGAGATATCAGCTGTGAGCACAGTAGGAGCGTCGTCTCCGAGAGTCGCGGCCAGCCGCGCGACGGTGCCGCTGCCGCCCAGGACGTCCAGCACCCGAAGAGATGACCGGGAAATCCCGGGGGAAGCGGGGGAGAACAGTTCCAGAAGGCTCGTCATGCCGGTTCGCCGGCTGTTCGAGGTGTTCTGCGTCCGGCTCCAAGCCTGCCCGCGGCCGCCGGTGTCCTGGCCCTCGAATTCCCAGGACAACGTGTTCAGTTCCTTGAGGTAGGCCTCGATCGCCCCGGTCTCGATGCGTTCCGGGTCGAGCAGCTCGCGGAGGCCGGGGTGTTTTTCGCTGATCTCCTCCAGATACTGCGGAAAGGTGAGGTCGGCTACGTAGGTGTCGCTGGTCATCGCACTGCCTCCGAACGAATTTCAGGCGGAGCCGTCGAGCGCGCAGTGGCCACTGCGGCGATAGTGTCCACTGCGGCGATATCGGAAAGAATCCCGAGCACGATCTTTTCGGCGTCGGCGGTCTGCCTCGACGCGATTCCCGGGCGCGGCAAGGCGTGGGTGTAGAAGTGCGGCCCTTCGACCACGAAGCCGACGGCCCACAACCTCGGCTGAACGCGGCCGTCGGCCCTCTTCGCGCGCAGGTTCTCGTCGATGTCGATCCCGGACGGGTGGTACTCCCCGTTGCGGAACGGCCGGATCAGGCCGCGCCGGAGGAGGTTCGCGGACAGGGGAGAGGAGTCGGTGCAGGGCGAGTACTTGTCGAGCCGCGCGGAAACGACCACGTCGACGGGGACGGCGACCGGCCGGTCGGGGTAGGCCAGCGAGATCCGGTAACGGGGCTCGTCGCCGGGCGTTTCGATCCGGCTGGCCGCGCCGCCGGCGACCTCGATGATCCCGGCTTCGAACAGGGCCAGCCATTCTTCGTTGCGGCGCAGGGGAGGACCGAAGGCGACCCGGTTCACGATCGGGTCGAACTGCTCGACGAAATAGCGATGCGACGCCGGGGTCAACCCGCCGTATTCCACCGCCGCGCGGAACGCCTCGCGGGCGTCCCGCAGGACGTCGGTCGCGGCCTTGATGCCGCTGGTGCAGTTGCCCCGGTACGCTTCGGCGAGATCGTCTTCCATGGAGGCCAGGAACCACCGGCGGAACTCTTGCGGCGAGGCGAAGCGCCGGTCTTCCAGCGGCCACAGGACCTGCCGGATCAGCCGGAGTTCCTCCGGCGCCGGCGTGAAGCCGGCCGCGTCGACGTGCTCGCCGCTTTCTGCGATCCGATAGGCATAGGCCATTTCGGTGAGGAGCAGCGGCAGGAGATCGGCCTGGAAATCGATCCGCGGATCGCCCAGCGTCCTGGCGCGAGCCCGGAGCCGGGCCACGGCCTGCGGCGTGAAAAACTGGCAGACGTGGCGTCCGGTCTGGCCCTTCTGGTTGACGCCGCGGGCCGCGAAAGGCAGCGCCTGCCGAGAGCAGAGCCACAGCCGCGGCTCGCGTCCGGAAGGTTCGTACGCCAGCTTGCCGTTCTCGGTCCGGTACCGCCCGCCGCGACCCAGGGTGAACGCGGAAACCACGTCGTGCGCGGTAAGGCCGAGGCCCTGGATCGCCACCCGCGCGGTGCTGTCGATCGCGTCCAGCTTGCGGACGGGGTAGGGAGACGCGAAGTAGGCGAGGTGCGGGTTCGCGGTCCCGTTTTCCCGCGCGAAGCCGGCCAGCCGCCGGTCCTCCTCGGTCTGCGTGCGGTAGCCGTGCCCCATGGCGAGCACGGAATAGCGCGCGAAGACTGTCTGCCCATTGTCGAGATCGATCGCGTACACGTCGTTCTCGAACCGCACGTCAATGGCCCGGGCGCGGATGTGCTGGACCCGGATGTCGGGAGACAGCGCGGAGACGACCTCGCGGCCGAAGGCGGCCAGGTATTGGCCGAGCACGACGCGCGGGAGGTGGCTTCGCCCGGCGGCTGCGGGGTCGCCGGCTTGGTGGCGAGCGGCCCAGTCGAGCACCGACGGCGTGCTGCCGTCCCCGACGGAACTCCGCGGCGGGCGCACCGTGACCTGGGACGCGAGGGTGTTGATCAGAAGATGGCCGGGCTGGTCCGTGGGATGGCTTCCCTCGCCGAGGTTGCCGGGGTCGATCACCAGCACCTCGAGACTCGCGTCGGCGGGCAGCCGTTCCCGGTGCTCCGCGAGCCGCTCGAGGACGGTCAGCGCCCGCGGGCCGCCGCCGATGATGGCGAGCCGGAAGCTAGACATTGGCCGCGCCCGCCCGCGAAGCGCCGAAAGCCAGCTCGGCGACCGGCGCGGAATGCACCATCGCGATGTCCGGACTGGCCGGAGAGGGCGGAAACGCGGTCAGGACCAGCGGATCGTGCCCCGGGATGACGCGGTCGAGAGCACTGGTCCGCGCCGCGATGCGCGAATAACCGTCGAGATACTCCCCGAGGTCGGCGAAGCTCGGGTAGGGAATGTTCCGCCGGAAGTTTTCGTAGTAGTGCACCGCGTCGCTGGCGAGGAGGAGCTCCCCGCGTGCCGTGGCGACGGTGACGAACTGCAGGCCTCTCGTGTGGCCGCCGCACAGGTGCACGGAAATGCCCGGCGCGATCTCCTTCTCGCCGTCGGCGAAGTGCAGGCGACCCTCGTACAGGCTTTGCACCGCGGTGCCCACGTCGGCGGGCTCGTAGTTCTTCCGCAACAGCTGATGCCGCATGTCCGGACCGGTGCAGAATTGCATCTCAGCGGTCTGCAGGTGAATGCGCGCGCCCGGAAAAGCGGAGATGTTTCCGGCGTGGTCGTAATGCAGATGCGTCACGATCACGTCGCTGACGTCCTCGGGAGCGACGCCGAGCCGCGCCAGGAGATCGACCGGATGCGTGTGGTAGTGCCGTCGGCGCCGCACCGCGGTTTCCGGCGTGAAACCGGTGTCGACCAGCACCGTGCGCCCGTTTCCGCGGATGAGCCAGACGAAGAAGTCGAGCGGCATTTCCGACCCGTGGAGCGGATCCTCGCCGAGGAAGTTGTCGGCGCTGCTGCGGCCGTAGTGCGAGGCGTAGCGAAGGGCGAATACCTCGTAAGCGGGCGAACCGGAAACGCCCGGGGTCATCGCGGGACCGTCCGGAAAGAAAGCGCGGCGGGCATGGTGGAAGCTGGCGCCATACCTGGGGAGACCATGGTTGGAGAACGTAGCCGACAGCAATCGCCGTCGGCAATAGGCGGCGTTTACACACCACGCGTCGCTCCGTCGAGTTCTGGTCAGACTTGTGGCAGGGCAACGAAAAAGCCCAGCCAATGGCTGGGCTTCTCCGTCGGGCGCGACGATTCCGCCGCGCATTATCGCGGCCGGTATTCCGGCGGCCCGAAGTCTCGCCCGGTGAATGGGACTTCGGGTTCGAGGCGCATTATGTGTCGACCCCGTTTTGTGCCGTCGCAGGTGTCCGCGGCGGCGCGGCCTTGTCGGCGAGCTGCCCGGCTCCCCGGTGGCCTCGGCCCGACTGGGCGGTGAAAAACAATCCTTTCCGGATCGGCGGACACCTTTTTTCCGTGCCGCGAAACAAGAATCTCAAAGAGAATGGTTGCGCCCCGATGTGCCAGCCTTTACGCTGAAAGCGTGCACATCGTCCGCCGGAAACCCGCACCGCCGCCCGGCCGGTGAACCTTCAGCGCACGGAAGCGTCGCTGTCCGGGTTGCGATTCGGCTGCCGCAGTTCCCTCGCGAGGTTTTTCCACCGTTCGGCGCACACCAAGGCGAGTTCGGCGAAGTTGTCGCGGCGGTACTCGGGGAGACCCTGAATGAGATGGTGCCGCTGATCGTCGTCGATGTCGCAAATGCTGAGCCATTGCAGCAAAGTGCGCGCGACGGCGTTGAACCGCAGCGAAGGATCCTTGCGCAGGCCCTGCAAATCCGGTACGGCCGCGTCCTGCCGGGGCGGCTCCGGAGGCAGCCGGGCTTTCGCGTACTTGAGCGGCACGGGATCGTCGCCGCGGCGCAGCCGGTCCCGCACGTCGCGGGCCGTCCCGGTCGAGATCCCCGCCTTGCTCGCGATCTCGCGCAACGGGGCGTCCGGCCGTTCGGCGATGATCCTGGCGGCGGCCCGCCGTCCCTCGGCGGTGGTCAGCGGCCGGACCCTGCCGTCCTTGCCCATCCGGGCGTGCGACTGCGAGGAATTGCCAGTTGCCCGGCTCCGGATCGCCGCGACCGTCGGCGCGCTCAAACCGGTCACCTCGGCGACGGCCCGATCCGACCACGCGGCCCCCGACTTCAGGATCCGCACCGCCGCGGCCTCGCGATCCGCTCGGCTCAGCGGAAGGCCGTGTCGCACATTCGACTGCACGGACCGCACGAACGCTTCGAAATCCGTGCCGTCAAAGTAAGTTACTGAGATTTCCGTATCGCCGCGGCGGCGGGCCGCGAGGACTCGATGCACTCCGTCGATCACCCGCATCGTGGCCCGGTGCACCAGAACGGGCGGCAGGCGCGCACCGGTCCCGGCGAGCACTTCGACGTGCTTCGGATCCTCTCCCTCCAGCCGCGGCGAGCCGGCAAGTTTCAACGCATCAAGCGACACTGAATCTGACACCGTTTCCCCCAGCCCAGATGCCCGAGTCGTCCACCTCAGACCGAGTTACCACTGTGGCAGACGAGTTCGCCGGTTGGCAATCGTTCATCGACGCCGTCCGGGGGATCATCTGATCGGACGCCCGCGAACCCCACGTCTGCCTCTTGCGGCAACGGTGCGCGTTCGGCATCGAATGCGAATTCCGGCAAATGCGGTACTTTTCGCGCCGACGGCGGCAACGGTCCTGGCAAACGGGACGAACGCCCGCCGCGCTTCGGTTACACCGAGCAGCGGGGCGCCGGCCGGTGCTTTCCCCGCGGCTCAGCCGGGGCCATTCTTCGCGTCCGGCCAGTCCGGTTGTCGCACAGAGTCACCTCGGCGGTTTCGGTGGCCGGGATGGTCCGGGGTTTCCGGCCGCCGCCTCGAACTGTGCGCAAAAGCGTTGGCAGGCCACGATTTCGCCGCGCGGGCAGTGTTGTCGTCAGCTGTCTCCGCCAGCGGCCGGTGTTTCCGGCTCGCGGAGGTGCCCGAGGTCCCGGGAAACAGCTTGGGTGGTGGTCAGGAGTTCGGGCAGCAGCCGGCGCAGTTCGTCGATGTCCGCCTGCGTTTTGATCGAGGTGATGCTGATCGCACCCGCGACTTCGCCGGTGTAGTCCCACACCGGCGCCGCGATGCAATTCGAGATGGTCTCGTATTCGCCGTCGTCGTAAGCCCATCCTTGCCGCCGGACCTCCGCGAGGCGTTCTTCCAATGCCTCGCGGGTGGTGAGGGTGTTGCCGGTGAAGCTCTCGAAAGTCGCGTGGTCGAGGATCGCGGCCGCTTCCTGCCGCGGCAAATGGGCGAGAATCGCCTTGCTGACGCCCGCGGTGTGCACCACGACGTATCCGCCGATGCGCGTGTCGAGGTGAATCGAACCGACGGGCTCGATCTTGTCCACGTACACGATGCGGTCGCGCTGCCGGACCGCGAACTGCACCGTCTGCCCGACGCGTTCGCTGAGATCGACGATGTGCCGGTGCACCAGCGTGCGGAGGTCGAACTGCGCCAGCGCGGACTCGGACAGCGCCGCCAGCCGGAACCCGACGCCGTACCGGCCGCGTTCGTCCTTGCGGACGAAACCCGCGCCTTCGAGGGTCTGGAGCAGCCGCAGCGCGGTGGTGCGGTGGACTCCGCACATCTCGCTGATCTCCGCCAGGGTGCGCGGCCTGACGCTGCAGAACTCGAGGATGTCGATCGCGCGCTGGACAGTCTGGGCCATGCTGGGCTGGTGCTCCTCCGCCGGTGCGGCATTTCCGCCGCGAGTGCGCTGACCGCACAATGCTACGAGAGTGCGGGGGAGGGGAGCACGCCGACGTGCAGCAGCACGTTCCCGAACCGGCGCCGGTCGCCGGTGACGACCGCCAGCACCAGGTCGTCGCTGCCAGCCAGCGCGTAGAACTCCTCCCGGGACACCAGCGTGCGCGGCACCCCGGGGGAGAACAGCGCCGCGGTCTGGTCCTGGACTTCGCTGGGAAGGCTGTCCGGGCTCGGCCGCATCTGGGTGATGCGCTCGATGTGGACGGTGCCGCGCACGACGGCGGTCACCTCGGGCACCGTCGGCGTGCCGGCGGTGAGATTGAGGAACACCGTCCGGGCCCGGGGCCCGGCGCGGTTGGCCGCCCAGTGCCCGTCGGCGACGAGCACGGTGGAGCCGTGCCCGGCGCGGGCCAGCGCGGACAGCACTTCGGGATGGGTGATGGTGTTCGCGATCATCGCTGGACTCTCCCTGCTCAGCGGAAGTACTGGCCGCCGTTGACGTCGGTGACCGTGCCGGTGACGTAGCCGGCGTAGCCGGACGCCAGCCACAGAGCCGCTCCGGCGACGTCCTCGGGCGTGCCGGCGCGGCCGAGCGGGATGCCCGCGACAGTGCGCGCTTTGGATTCGGCGGTGGTGAAGGTGTCGTGGAAAGGCGTGGCTTCGATGAAACCGGGTGCCAGGCTGTTGACGGTGATGCCGTCCGGGGCGAGTTCGGTCGCCAGGGCACGGGTGAAGCCGAACAGCGCGGCCTTGGCAGTGGCGTAAGCCAAGGCGCCGGGATGCCCGCCGGTGTGGCCGGCCAGTGAGGCGATATTGACGATGCGGCTGTGCGAGCCGCGGCGCAGCAGGGGTAGAGCGGCCTGGCTGAAGAGAAAGGTGCTGTCGAGGTTGACCCGGAGGATCGACTGCCACAGTTCGATCGTCAACTGGTCGAGCGTGGCCCGTTGCACGAGCCCGCCGACGTTGTTGACCAGCACGTCCAGTCCGCCCAGTTCGCGCTCGACGGACGCGATCGCGGCGGAGACCTGGTCCGGGTCGGTGGCGTCGACCGCCAGGGCCAGCGGTTCCTGGCCGGCGCCGTCCTCGAGGAACCCGGGGTCGGGTTCGTGCGTGCGGTAGGTGATCGCGATCCGCGCTCCCTCTTGCGCGAAGAGCCGCGCGATCGCTTTCCCGATGCCGACCCCGCCACCGGTGACCAACGCGGTTTTCCCGGCGAGCAGCTGATTCATGGTTCTCCTCGGAGTGATGCGGATGTTCGTCAGGCGGCGGCTGCGTTGCCCTCGGGGCGACGGTTGGCGTAGCGGTAGGTGGCCGCGGCGGTGACGACGAGGCAGGCGGCCAGGAAGGTCAGCCCGAGCCGATCGCTTCCGGTCGCCGATTTGATGACGCCGACCGCGTACGGCGCGACGAAACCGCCGATGTTGCCCAGCGAGTTGACCAGGCCGAGGCTCGCGGCTGCCGCGGCGCCGGAGAACAGGGCGGCGGGGATGGAGAGGAACGGCGCGATGGCGGAGAAGATCCCGATCGCGGCGACCGAGAGGAAGATCAGCGCCAGCGTCGCGCTGACCGGCAGGAGGTAGCCCGCCGCCACGAGCCCGACGGCGGCCACGACCATGCTGACGCTGGCGTGCAGGGCGCGCCGCCCGGTGCGGTCGGCCCGGCGGCTCCACCAGTAGACACACGGAACCGCCGCCGCGTACGGGACCATCACCAGCCAGCCCAGCGTGCCGTTGCCGAACTGGCCGAGGCTTTTGACGATGGCCGGCAGCCACAGGCCGAGGCCGTAGATTCCGCACACCATGCCGAAGTTCAGCAGGCCGTAAGCCCACGCGTTCGGCGATTTCAGCCCGGCCAGGAAGGGCCGGCGCGAGGGCGACGCCTTGGCGGCGAGTTCGGCGTTCATCGTCCGCGTCAGCCAGGCGCGCTGCTCGGCGCTCAGCCAGGCGGCGTCCTCCGGCCGGTCGGTCAGCCAGAACAACGTCAGCACGCCCAGCACGATCGCCGGAAGGCCCTCGACGACGAAGACCCATTGCCATCCGTGCAGGCCCCAGAGGCCGTCGAGGTTCAGGATCGCGCCGGACAACGGCGCGCCCACCGCGTTGGCCACCGGCTGTGCCAGCACGAAGATGCCGAGCACCGCCGCCCGCTGCGCGGTGGGGAACCACAAGGTGAAGTAGAAGACCACGGCGGGGAAGAACCCCGCCTCCGCCGCGCCCAGCAGGAACCGCAGCACCAGGAACGACGTTTCGCCGGAGACCAGCGCCATCGCGGTCGCCAGCGCGCCCCACGTGACGAGGATCCGCGAGATCCACCGGCGCGCCCCGAACCGGTACATCGCCGCGTTGCTGGGAATTTCCAGCAGGACGTAGCCGAGGAAGAAGATGCCCGCGCCGAGCCCGTAGGCGGCGTCCTGGATGCCGAGGTCGTGCGCGAGCCCGGTCTTGGCGAACCCGACGTTGTTCCGGTCCAGGTAAGCGACGAGATACAGCACCAGGATCAGCGGCAGGATCCGCCACCGCACGCGGCGCAGCGTCGTTTCGGCTATTCCCGGTGCGATGCCCGGCTTCGCGGCCGGGAACGTCCTGTCCATCGCGATCCTCCTTGACCACGGTCGCGCCCCCGGTTTCGGGCGGGCGCTTGTCAGCGGTGGAATGTAGTACATGGTGCACTTGATGTGCAAATAGTGCACAGCTCGGCGATGGTTGCGGTTCGGGCAGGGGAACCTCGCGACCCGGCTGCGGGCGTCGGGTTCCCCAGTGAGCGGATCGCCGGGCCGGGTGCCCCGGCGGCGGAAACTGTTGTGCGGCAAGCGGACTTGGCGGCCGTACGCGGCCAGGCCGCTGTGGCCGGCGGGCTAGGCCCAGTCGCTGCAGCGCCGGACGGCGTTGGTGCTGACGTGCCGCAGGCAGACCCGCACCAGCGCGCGTTGCGTGCGTTCAAACCCGCTCGCGACCGCGCCGACGGCGCCCGGACCGCACGCTTGGCCGATGGGCGAGGTCGCGCCGTCGTACCAGGCGTCGGCGATCGCGCAGAAGCCCACTGCGCCCTGGTTGCGCACTGAGCCGGTGATCCGGCCGCGGTACGGCCCGGTGCTCGGCCCGGTCCACTCGATGGTCGCGGAGAGCACGCCGCGGTGCGGGCCGGTGTCCGAGGTTTCCGCGCCCGCGGTGCGGGACCAGGTGCTTTCCGGCAGACGGGTGGTCGGATAGCCGGTGGGTGCCGGGGTCGCGGTGCCGGGCGCTGCCGGGTCGGACCCGAACAGCCGCGGGACCACCGACAGCGCGAACGTCAGGGCGGCGCCCGCGGCGACGGCGGCAGCCATGCGCCAGCACGCCCACCGCCGCCGGCGCCTGGTGCCCGCCGCGCGTGCCTGGTCCGCCTGGTCCCAGAGTTCGGCGAGACGGCGCGGGTCGCTGCCGCACGCCTCCGCGATCGCCCGCACGGCCTCCTTGGGCGGCAAGGCTTTTCCGTTGATGTACCGCTCCAGCGACGACCTGCTGTACGGCGTGCGAGACTGCAGTTCGGCGTAGCTCAGCCCGGCGGCCTGCTTGACCCGGCGCAATTCCGCCGCCAGACGCTCGAACGCGGGCGATCGTTTCGCCCCGGCCGCGCCGCGCCTTCGCCGCGGTTTTCCCGATGCGCCGGAATCGGTTTCCCTCATATCTCTGATGTCCCCCTCGAAGCGCACGGCTTCCCGGTTCATCTCAGCACGTCCCGTGGGACGCGGGAACCCTTGCCGCGCAGCCCGGACGCGAGAAAAGTCGGCCAGCGAGGGGATTTTTCCGTTCCGCGGAAACGGCGCGGGTGCGGCCCGAGCAGAACTCGCACCGTTTTCTGAAGCAATTTCGTAGGGAGAGGAAGTTATCGACTATGACCGTGACGTCACGCATTCTCGTGGCGCTAGCTGGCGCGGCTCTGGCCAGCGCGCTCGCGGCGGGCTCCGCCGAAGCCGGAACCGCGACGAGCCCGCCCCGGCCCGTCCAGAGCTGGGACGGCGGCGCCGTGCAGCTGTTCCCGGACACCGCCGCAGATTGGGCGTGCGACAAGGGCTACCTGTGCCTCTACGAGCACGCGGGCGGCAGGGGACGGCACCTCCAGTTCAAGGACCGCAAGGTCGTGCAGAACCTGACCTCCTACGGATTCAATGACCAGATGTCGTCGTGGCGGAACAGAACCGCGCACGACGCCTTCTGGTACTACGACATCAATGGCAAGGGGACCACCAGGCGAATGCCGGCCGGAGCGTCCCAGGCCTCGCTCGGCGCCGACAACGACAAGGCCAGCTCGATCTACATCACCTGAGCGGACCCCGGCTGCGATCCGGTCGGCTCCTTCGCCCTCGGGTGACGGAGCCGACCGGTTCCATCCCCGACGCCGCTTGCTCGGCCTCGCCGCTCCCTGCGCGAGCCTGCGGGGCCGCGCGTCCCCGGATCGACGCGGCTCAGTGGGAGTATTACCTGGCGGGCTTGGTTTTCCGCCGCCGTGGTCAATCGCTGCCGGAGCACCCGCTGTTCGCCCGGCGAGGGATGGCGGCAGAATCCCCGGACGGCAGAGCGGCGGCACGTACGCCCTGCTCGCGAATTCCGTCACCGCCGCCGCGGAACCCAAAGAATGGGACCACGTCAGCCCCGTCGACTACGAGACCGGATCCACCCCAGCGGGCTGGCACTGAAACGATCGTCTCAAGTGGACACTCAGGCGCGGCGCACCCACTGACCACGGCGGCATCGACCGTCCGGACCGCTGCGCCGTTCGGACGCGGGATTGCGCCAAACGGGAACCTACCTTCGTCGGTGTCGCCCCAGCCCAGGACTGTTCGAGAATCACAAACCTGAGGTTGATCACGTTCGGATTCAACGACGAGACGGCCAGGACGACAGCCCCCGGCCACCCCACGCCCAGGAAGGAAACCCCTCCGCACCTGACCCAGGCACCGGATCCACGCCCTTTCTCTCCCGTTCCGCGCAGGAGGAAACACATGCGATCGACACGTTTCAGGCTGAGCGTCCTCGCCGTAGGCTCGCTGAGCACGCTGGCCCTCGCCATGACCGCGGTGCCCGCCGCGGCCGCGACCCCCGCCGCGGTCATGCACAGTCTCGGCTCCGCCACCGGCGGGCACTACCTCGACGACAGCGGCGCCCCGGTCGTCACGGTGCTGAACGACGCCGACGCGGCCAAGGTGCGCGCTTCCGGCCTGAAAGCGAAGGTGGTGCGGTACAGCCTGGGCCAGCTCAGCGCGGTGAAACAGCGCCTGGACACCACCGGCGGCGTGCCCAGCGCCGGCTGGGGCCTCGACCTCGCCCGCAACCAGGTCGTGGTCGACGTCTACGACGCCACCCCGAAGGCGCAGCAGACGATGCTGCTCGAGACCGCCCGCCAGTACGGCGACCTGGTCCGCGTCGAACACCATCCCGGCGCGATGTCGTTGTTCATCAAGGGCGGCGACCAGATCAGCAACGGCCAAGCGTCCTGCTCCAACGGGTTCAACGTGGAGAAGGACGGCAAGAAGCTGCTCCTTTCCGCAGGCCACTGTGAAAAACTCGGCGGCGGCGGCCCGTGGAACGGCGGCAACACCGTCGACGCGGTGTTCCCCGACGAGGACAACATGCTCGTGGAGAACGCTTCGGGCGAGGGACCGAGCGAGATCAACGACGGCACCAAGATCACCGAATTCGCCGACGCGACCGTGGGCGAGCAGATCAAGCGGTCCGGGATCACCTCGGGCGTGACGTCGGGCGAGGTGACCAAGGTCGACTACACCTTCGAAGCGGAGGGCTACACGGTCTACCACGAGTTCTGCACGACGGCGCACTCCGACCACGGCGACTCCGGCGGCCCGGCCTACGACGGCGGCAAGGGCCTCGGCACCCTCTCCGGCGGAGACACCCAGACGTCGTGCTTCTTCCCGGCCACGCTGTCGGCCAAGAGGTACGGGGTGACGCTGCCCAATTCCTGATCCGCGGGCGCCGTCGGGAGGCATTCATTCCTCCCGACGGCGCAAGCCTATGCGGGTACTGCCGACGACGCCTCCTCCGCCGCGGCGCGTTCGTCGTAGTTCGGGCGGCGCAGCAGCAACAACATGCAGCCCAACGTGAGCAGGACCTGGAAAATGGCGTACGCGAGCACCGCGGCGATCGAACCGGACACGTTCAGCAGGTACTGCCCGACGACCGGCGTCGTGCCGCCGAGCAGGGTGCCGCACAGCTGGTAGCTCAGCGAGATGCCGGTGTAGCGCACGTGTGCGGGGAAGCGGCTGGCGAGCATGCCCGCCAGCGCCGCGTAGTACAGGCAGTGCGGGATCGTCGCGATCGCCACGCCGGCCATCGCCAGGCCGTAGTTCTTGGTGCCGATCAGCAGGAACATCAGCGGCAGCAGCACGATCTCGGGCACCAGCATCACCGTCACCGCGCGGGACCAGCTGCGCATCTTCGTGGCGAGCACCGCGCCGAACGGCTGCACGACGATCTGCGTGACGTTGGCGACCAGGATGATCGTCAGGAACTCGCTCTTGTCGTAGCCGAGATGGCTGGTGGCCCAGGAGAGCGCGAACGTCGATTTGAAATAGGTCGCGGACAGTCCGATCGTGCAAGCCCCGATGCCCAGCGCCACCAGCGTCGGATGCGACCGGACCACTTCCCAGAACGGCATCTTGGCGACCTTCTTGCGCTCGATCAGCGCGGCCATGGCAGGCGATTCGGTGACGCGCAGCCGGATGAACAGGCCGACGAGCACGAGCGCGGCGGACACCAGGAACGGGATCCGCCAGCCCCATTCGAGGAACGCCTGCTTCGGCAGCTGGCTGATCGCCAGGAAGCTGACGGTGCTGAGGGTGTTGCCGACCGGCGAGCCCTGCTGGGCGAACGCGCCGTACAGCACGGACTTTCCCTTGGGCGCGTGCTCGGAGGCGATGAGCACCGAGCCGCCCCATTCGCCGCCGAGTCCGATGCCCTGCACCATCCGGATGGTCACCAGCAGGATCGGCGCCCAGACGCCGATCTGCGCGTAGCCGGGCAGCACCCCGATCAGGGTCGTCGACACGCCCATCATCAGCAGAGTGATCACGAGGGTTTTCTTGCGCCCCAACCGGTCTCCGATGTGCCCGAAGACGACGCCGCCGATCGGCCGCGCCAGGAACCCGACCCAGAAGGTGGCGAACGCGACGAGCGTGCCGAGCGCCCCGGTCAGCTCCGGGAAGAAGACCTTGTCGAAGACGAGCGCCGAAGCGGTGCCGTAGATGTAGAAGTCGAACCACTCGATGGTCGAGCCGACGAAGGCGCCGATCCCGGCGCGGTTGGCCGTCCGCTTCTGTTCGCTCGCGCCCATGCAGTCTCCCTTGAATGCCTCGGCACCGGCCGACGCCCGCGTCCCGATGTGCTGGCGGTAACCGTGCCAGCCGCGTCCAGACGTGTCCAATATGGACTCAAGGGGCGAGTGAGACGCTCGGCGTATCAATCGCCGGAGTGGGCAGCGCTTCCTCCGCGATGGCGAGGACGGTCCGCAGCGCCGCGGAAGAGTTGTGGGCCCGCCAGGCGAGCGCGGCGTGCAGGCGGAGCGGAGTGCCCGCCAGCGGCCGGTAGACCGTGCCGCTCTGCTGGATGTGCTGGCACGAGGTCAGCGTCAGCGTCACGCCGACGCCGGCCGCGACCAAGGCGAGGATCGTGTAGGAATCCGGCGCCTCCTGCGCCACTCGCGGCGTGAATCCGGCCGCCTCGCACGCCTTCACCAGCGCGTCGCGCAGCGTGGAGCCCGCGTTGGACGGGAAGCTCACGAACGGTTCGCCGGCGAGGTCTTCGAGCGCGACGCACTCGCGCCCGGCGAGCGGGTGGTCCGCGGGGAGGGCGCAGATCAGCTCCTCGACCTGGATCACTCGCGTCTGCACACCTGGAGCCGGCGCGTCGGGCCGGTCGCCCGGCAGCCGGACGAATCCCAGGTCCAGCGACCCGTCGGCGACCTTCTCCAGCGCGACGTTCGCGTAGGTCTGGCCGCGCATGACGAGTTCGAGGCCGGGATGCGCGGCCCGGACCGCCCGGGTCAGCCGGGGGAGCGCTTCGTGGCTGGATGCGCCGGCGAACCCGACGGTGACCCTGCCGTACTCGCCGCGTCCGGCCGCCTTGGCCGCCCGGACCGCGATGCCGACGTCCTCGAGGGCGGTCCGGGCGGGTTCGAGGAACGCTTCGCCGGCGTTCGTCAGCCGCACCGACCGGGTGTTGCGGTCGAAGAGCCGGACGCCGAGTTCCTTCTCCAGCTGCCGGATCTGCTGGCTCAGCGGAGGCTGCGCCATCCGCAGCCGCTTGGCCGCCCGGCCGAAGTGGAGTTCCTCGGCGACCGCGACGAACGCGGAGAGATAGCGCAGTTCCACGGCCTGCCTCCAATAATACGAACCAGCTCTCGATCCGACACCGATTCAGTATTAGACAGCTATCAATGCCGCCTGGCAACGTGACGGGCACCCGAAGCGCAGCCCGAGGAGCCCCGATGCAGAACCCGGTCGGCAAGACCATGACGATGCGGGACGCGATCGCCGCTTTCGTCGCCGACGGCGCGACCGTGGCGCTGGAGGGCTTCACGCATCTCATCCCGACCGCCGCCGGGCACGAGATCATCCGGCAGGGCCGCACGGACCTGACGATCGCCCGGATGACCGCCGACGTCGTCACGGACCAGCTCATCGCCGGCGGCTGCGTGCGACGGCTGGTGTCGTCGTTCGTCGGCAATTCCACCGCGGGCTCGCTCGGCGAGCTTCGCCGCCGGGTGGAGGCCGGGCAGCTGGAATTCGAGGAGTACAGCCACTACGGGATGATCTGCCGCTACCTGGCCGGCGCGCAGCGGCTGCCGTTCTACCCGCTGCGGTCGTACGGCGGCAGCGACCTGCCCGCGGTCAACCCGGCGATCCGCAAGGTCGCCTCGCCCTACCCCGGTCCGGACGGCGGCGTCGAGCGGATTTACGTTGTCCCGCCGCTGAATCCGGACGTCACGATCGTCCACGCGCAGCGCGCGGACCGGGCGGGCAACACCCAGATCTGGGGACTGACGGGGATCCAGGCGGAAGCGGTCTACGCCGCGAAGACCGCGATCGTGGTAGTGGAGGAAATAGTGCCGGACGAAGTCATCCGCTCCGATCCCAATCGCACCGTCATCCCGGCGCACGCGGTGGACGCGGTGGTCGAGTGCCCGGGCGGCGCGCATCCGGCGTTCGCGCAGGGCTACTACGACCGGGACGGCGCCTTCTACCGCGACTGGTCACGGATCAGCAAGGATCCGGACCGGCTGCGGCGCTGGCTGGACGAATGGGTCCGCGGAACCGGCGACCACGCCGGGTACCTCGCGAAGCTCGGCGACGAACGCTGGGCGCGCCTGGCCGTGGGCGAGGCGTGGAGCGAACCGGTCAACTACGGACGCCGGCTGTGACCGGCGGGAACACGAGGTCTGTCGCGATGGACGTCACGTCGTCGGAGTTGCTGGCCGCGGTCGCGTCTCGGGAACTGGCGGGCAAGAACACGGTTTTCGCGGGCATCGGGCTGCCGACGCTGGCGGTGGCGCTGGCGCAGCGCACCGTCGCGCCGGGCATCGAGATCGTCTACGAGTCCGGAGTCTGCGGCGCGCATCCGGCGCGGCTGCCGGAGACGATCGCGGACGCGGTCCTGATCACCGGCTCCGAGGCGGTGCTGCCGATGCCGGCGCTGTTCGGCAGTGTGCTGCAGGGCGGCCGCATCGACGTCGGCTTCCTCGGCGCGGCGCAGATCGACCGGGAGGGCAACCTCAACTCGTCGGTGATCGGCGACTGGCACGCGCCGTCGGTGCGGCTGCCCGGTTCGGGCGGGGCGATGGAGGTCATGGCGAATTCCCGCGAGGTGTTCGTGGTGATGCGCCGCCACGACCCGCGTTCCCTGGTGTCCGAACTGGACTTCTGCACCTCGCCGGGCCCGGACCGCGCCCTGCGCGACGGCATCCGCCCGCTGGGCGCGGGCGTCACCCGGGTGATCACCGACCTCGGCATCCTGGCACGCGAAGGCCCCGGCGAGGAACTGCGCCTGGTGGCCACGCATCCCGGCGTCAGCGCGGACCAGGTCCGAGCGGCCACCGGCTGGGATCTGCGGGTGGCCGACGAACTCGCCACTGTCGAGCCGCCCGGGGAGGCGGAACTCGGCCTTCTTCGGGAGGAGATCGATCCTGAGCGGATCTACCTTCGCTGATCGAGGAAACTGTCATCCGAGACCCCGCTTTGACTCTTTCGCGGCGAGGTGGGCGAGCACGAGGCCGAATGAGGCGACAATGAGATAGTTCAGGGCGGGCTGGAGTCCGTTCCACTTGCTGGACTGCCACATTTGAAACCATTCTCCGCCGATTGCCAGGAAGCCGACCCCGAACAGGATCAATTGCATCACCCAGCCCAGGCTGGACAGCTGTTTCGCGGTCGACAGCGGGCGACCGGCCAGGTGAGCCCGCATCCAGGCGATGAACCCGGCGATGAGCGCGAGCGCGGTGAGCAGCTCCCAGGCGATGACGGCGACGTAAGCGGCGTCGGCAAGCCCGGGGCTGGTGATGGCGCGCCACATCATGTTCGGTGACTGGAAAGTGGTGTCCATGGCCAGGACGTGCCGGACGAAATCTCGATTCGTGTCGAAATCCGTGATGTTGCCGATGACGACCAGGGTCATTTGCAGGGCTGTCATTCCGGTGAGAACTGTTGCCGCGACAGCAAGAGTGCCGATTCTGCTGAAAACTCGCATACGTGGATCCTATCCTCTTCGGCGTGGGGTTTTCCGGGGTCGGACGCCGTGCCGGTGCGTGCTCCGTTGTCGTGCTTCAGGCTGAACGTCGAAGTCCCGCAAGGGCGAACTCGAATACGCGTTCCCGCTGGGCTTCATCGACGTATTCGACCGCCGTGATCCCGGAAATCATGCGCAGGACGTCGTCGATCGACGAATCCGGACGGGCGGCCCCGGCCTCTTGCGCCCGCGCCAGCAGCGGCCCGCCCGCCTCGCGCATCGCCCGGCGGCAGGCCTGGAAGCCGTCGGTGGTGCGGTTGAGGGATTCGGCGAAGGCCAGCTTTGTGCCGATGTACTCCACGAAATGCCGGAGCCACGTCGCGAGCGCGTCCCACGGTTCCAGGTCCGCGACGTCGCCCGCGGCGCGGCACAGCGCCTCGACCGCCTCGCGGTTCACCTCTTCGACCAGGTCTTCGCGGGTGGGGAAGTTCCGGTAGAGCGTCGCGATGCTCACCCCGGCCCGGCGCGCGACGTCCTCCAGCGAGGTCTGCGCCCGCTGCTCCTCGAAGGCCTCCCGGGCCGCGGCGACCAGCGCGTCGAAGTTGCGCCGGGCATCGGCGCGCTTGGGCCGCCTGCTCGGCAGTTCCGGTTCCATCCCGTCTCCCGCGTGTGACAACCGTAGGAACCCTGCGGTTAAAGCGTAGGGGTACTTTCACTTTTTATCGTACGTGCTTCGGGCACGGCAGGGCGGAAAGCATGTCCGCGGAAAAGATCGCGCTGGTCACCGGGGCGAACAAGGGGGTCGGCCTCGCGACGGCACGCCAGCTGGCCGAGCGAGGCCTGACGGTGCTGCTCGGCACCCGCGACGCCGAGAAGGGGGCGAGTGCGGCGACGGAACTGGCCGAGGACGGCGGGTCCGTGCGGCCGGTGCGGATCGACATCGCCGACGCGGCGTCGGTGCGCGAGGCGGCCGCTTTGGCGGAGCGGGATTACGGGCGGCTCGACGTGCTGGTCAACAACGCGGGAATGCTGATCCGGAAACCGGCGGTGGAGGTCACGGCCGAGGACATGCGCCCGGAGTTCGAGACGAACGTCTTCGGGCTGGTGCGGGTGATCCACGCGATGCTGCCGCTGCCGCGGCGTTCGCGTTCGGCCCGGATCGTGAACGTCGCGAGCGATTCGGCGATGTTCGCCAAGACCACCGAACCGGGCTCGATGTTCGCGCGGTCGCACGAGTCCTTTGTGTACTCCGCGACGAAAGCCGCGGTGAACATGCTCACGGTCAAGTACGCCAACGCTTTCCTCGACGATCCGGAACTCGCGCACATCAAGGTCAACGCGGTGACGCCCGGCTATGTGGCGACGGACCTCAACAACTTCAACGGCGTCCGCGCCACCGAGGAAGGCGCCCGGGCGTCGGTGCACTGGGCGACCGTGGGGGACGACGCCGAAACAGGAGGCTTCTTCAGCGACGAAGGCCCGATGCCGTGGTGAACCCAGCCTGACGGCCGGGCGGTGAACGACGGAATCTCCGCCGTCGAGCAAGGCTCGCACCCGGCGCGGCGAAGCCCGGATCGCACGAACCGGCTCCAGGCCCCAGCGAGTTGGCTCGCGTCGAAATGCGGCCGTCGACGATGCGGCGGGGGAGGGCGCTGCAGGACCTCGCTGGCCGACCGGTGTGGTGTCAGAGTGCCGGTTCACGTCCGCCAGATCGCCTCCGCTGGAGAGCCCCCGAAGACGGTCGAACTGTGGGAAGACGTCGTGATGCCCGCGTTGAACGGCTGGCTGCCTGTTCAGCGGTCCCTCGATGCCGCCAGGCCCGGTGACGCCACCCGCCGCGGCTCCTTGATCAGGATCTGCGAAAGACAACGGAGCCCGTTGCCCGCCGCCCCCGGCGCACCGGCCAGAATCACTGGGCCGAACGAGCGGCGCGGCAAGCCGGGAAACGTCCGATTCAGCGGTTGTGCCGGTCTCGGGTGGGGCAAGGGGCGGGGCTTGTGCGCCCAGCCTGGTGGGGCTAGCCCTACTCCGGGTGGTTCGGTGCGGACAACGGGTCACCTCGCGGTGCAGACTTGTCGCAGATCCGATCGACAGGACCGGCGGGAACGGGAAGAGGACGAGGCCATGCGAGGGCTGGTGAAGTGGGCGGCGGACGCCGGGACGGGGTTCTGGCGGGCAGCGGCGCTGACCGCGGTCAGCATGGCCGTCCCGGCGGTGTGGGCCGCCGCGGTGTGGCTCATGATCGCGTGGGGCAGCCCGTGGGCGGCGATCGTGCCCGCGCTGTGGGCGGCGGTGGCCACGTTCCTGCTCGCCCGGCCGATCTGCTGGACCTTCCGGTTCTTCCGGCGGAGCTGGACCGGCGTGGTCGTGCCCGGCGGGTACCGGGAACCGGTGCCCGCGGTGCAGATGTCCACCGGGTACTGGTGGAACGGGTCGTCGTACGCGAAGAGCCGCCGCGAGGCCGAAAAGGACCAGCGGCTGCGGATGTTCTGGAGCGACCCCGCCACGTGGCGCGATCTGCGGTTCGTCGGGATCGCGCCGTTCACGGCCGGGATCGCGGCGGCCGTCCCGCTCGCCGGGGTCGCCTGCCTGGTCTGGGGGATCCTCGACCCGGGCCTGGTCAGCCTCCTGGTCGCGGCGGCAGGCCTGGTCGCGGCGGTGGGCGCCGCGCCCTACGCCTGGCGGGTCATCGAGCCCGTGACCGACCGGTTCCTGCGCGGCTCGTCCGCGATGCTCCTGGCCGACCGGGTGGACGAGCTGACCGCCCAGCGCGCGGACACCACGGTCGCGCAGGCCGCGGAGATCAGCCGGATCGAGCGGGACCTGCACGACGGCGCGCAGGCGCGGCTGGTGGGGCTCGGGCTTTCGCTGGCCACCGCGGAGAAACTCATGGAGACCGACCCGGACGGCGCACGGGCGCTGCTGCGGGACGCGCGGGCCGGCGCGGCCGCCTCGCTGTCCGAACTCCGCGAACTCGTCCGCGGCATCCGGCCCGCGGTGCTGAACGAACGAGGACTGACCGACGCGGTGCGCGCCTTCGCGCTGGACAGCCCGCTCGAAACGACAGTCAGCACGGATGTGAAGCTGACCCTGGACGCGCCCATCGAGTCCGCGCTGTACTTCGGCGTCGCCGAGCTGCTCACCAACGCGGCCAAGCACGCGAACGCGACGAAGGCGACCGTCCTGATCGCCCGGGACTCCGCCGGCATCGCCATCGAGGTGGAGGACGACGGCAAGGGCGGGGCGAACGAACAGAACGGCGGGGGGCTCGCCGGACTGCGGCGGCGCCTGGCGGTGTTCGATGGCGACCTGAAGATCACCAGCCCCGTGGGCGGACCGACCCGAGTGAGGATGAGCGTGCCGTGCGAGTAGTCGTTGCCGAGGACCTGTATCTGCTGAGGGACGGGATGGTCCGCCTGCTCGAGGCGTACGGCCACACGGTGGTCGGCACGGCCTCCACCGGCCCGGAGACCTTGGAAGCCCTGCGGACCCTGAAGCCGGACGTGTCCATCCTCGACGTCCGGATGCCGCCGACCCAGTCCGACGAGGGGCTGCGCGCCGCGCTGGCCGCCCGCAGCGAGATGCCGGGCCTCCCGGTGCTGATCCTCTCCCAGCACGTCGAACAGCTCTACGCCCGCGAACTGCTGGCCGACGGCACCGGCGGCGTCGGATACTTCCTGAAGGAAAGCGTGTTCGACGCCGACCAGTTCATGGACGCGCTGGAGCGCGTGGCGGGCGGCGGCACCGCGATGGACCCGGTGGTGATCAGCAAACTGCTCGCCAGCGGCAGTTCGAACCGCCGGCTGGAAGCGCTGACCGAACGCGAGCACTCGGTGCTCGGCCTGATGGCCGAAGGGCTGTCCAACCAGGCGATCGCCAAGCGGCTCTTCCTCGGCGACAGCGCGATCAGCAAGTACACCACCTCCCTGTTCAGCAAGCTCGGCATCACCGACGACGACAGCAGCAACCGCCGCGTGCTGGCGGTCCTCGCCTACCTCAACAGAGCCAACTAGCCAGTCCGGCGGGCCAGCGGCGCCGGTCCTGACGGATCTCCGGCGCCCGGGCTTCGGCATGCCCTCGGTCGCCTACGCAGCGAACAGGATCGACCACTCTCAGTTCACCTGAAAGGAGGCAGCATGATCGCGACGTTGACCGACCGGTACGTGGCCGCCGCTTTGCGGCACGTTTCGGGCCGGGCGCGGCCGCGGCTCGAACGGGAACTGCGCGCCGTGATCACCAGCGAAATCGACGAACGCGTCGCACTGGGCGAATCGGCCCGCGAGGCCGAGTACGCCACGCTCGGCGACCTCGGCGACCCCCGCCTGCTGGCCACGCACTACGCCGACCGCGCCACGGTGCTGATCGGCCCGGAGACCTATCCCGACTACGCACGGGCACTGCGCTGGGCGCTGGCGGTGTCCCCGCCGGTCGCCTACGCCGCCGCCGCGTTCGACCGCCGGGCGCGCGGGGCTTCCGCGGCGCTCGTCGAGCCGCTGCGGCTCGCGCTGACCATGCCCGCTTGCCTCGCGGTGGCGGTGACCGCCTGGTTCGCCCTGGTCGACCGCGTCCGCGCGGACCGGCCGGACGGCTGCTGGACGCCCGACGCGCTGCTGCCCGCCCCCGCCCGCCCCCGAACCGGCCATCGGCAGCTGATTTTCCTCCACGGAAAGGAATTCCAGTGAACACCAGCCAGACGAGCACGGTGCAGTCCGTCTCGAGCAAGCACGAGTCCAAGAACATCCGCCGCGAGATGCTGCTCAACCTCGGCATCAATGTGGCGGCCCCGATGGCGCTGTTCTACGGTCTGCGCGGCGCGGGGCTCAACCAGTGGGTCGCGCTCGCCATCGGCATGGCGCCCGCCCTGCTCCGCGCGGTGTACACGGTCGTCAAGCAACGCAAGATCGACTTCACCGCGCTGTTTTCGCTGAGCGTCATGCTGTTCAGCATCGTCATCTCCTTCGTCACCGGGAGCCCGCGGCTGCTGCTGGCCAAGGACGGCCTGCTGACGGTGGTGATCGGCGGCTGGATCCTGCTCAGCCTGCTGCGGATGCCGTTCATCTTCCAGCTCACCCGGTCGATGATGTCCGACGAGGCCCGCGAGCGCGCCGACCTCAAATGGGCCAAATCGCCGACCTACCGGCACGTCATCCGGGTCATCACCGCGATCTGGGGCGTGGTGCTCGTGCTCGACGCCGGCGTGCGGGTGCTGCTGGCCTACACCCTGCCGATCGACAGCGTGCCGCTGATCAGCGGCCTGCAGTTCATCGGCGTGTACATCGTGATCGAGGTCGCCACGCGGATCTACTCTCGCCGCAAGGGTTTCGCCGAAGCGGTCGAGGCCGAAGCGGGCGTCCCGTACATGTGAGCGGAGTCCCCGGCTCTTCCTGATCCGGTCCCCACCGCTGTTCCAGGAATCTCGCAGAGGGGCACATCCATGGGCAAGCACATCGCTTTCGTCAGCATCCCGGCGCAGGGCCACGTGAATCCCGCGCTGCCGCTGGTGTCCGAGCTGGTCGCGCGCGGGCACCGGGTCAGCTACGCGACCGCGCCGGCCCGGCTCGACCAGGTCGCCGCGGCGGGCGCGGAGCCGGTGCCGGCTCCGTTCCGGCTGCCGCTGCCGCCCGGGGACGGCAAACTGCTCGACGCCCGCACCGTCGGCCTGCGGTTCGAGGAGTTCTACGAATCGGTCGTCGAGGTCTTCCCCCGGCTGGTGGAGTATTTCGCCGCGGACCGGCCCGACCTGTTCTGCGTCGACGCGATGACGCCGGTCGGCCGGATGGTCGCGCAGAAACTCGGCGTCCCGCTGGCCGCCATGCATCCCACCCACGCCAGCAACAAGGAATTCTCGCTCCGTGCCACCGTGATGGGCATCGAGGGAGCGCTTTCGGACCCGGCTTCGGTCGAGGTGGTCGTCCGCGCCGTGCAGGAGGTGGGCCGCAAGGTCCGCGCTTTCGCCGAGGAAAACGGGGTCGACCCCGATTACGACATGTTCGACTATCCGGCCGACCACAACCTCGTTTTCATCCCCCGGGAATTCCAGATCAAGGGGGAGACTTTCGACGACCGGTTCCGTTTCCCGGGGCCGACGATCGTCGAACGGCCCGATGCCGGGCATTGGCAGCCCGCCGGGAAACCGCTGCTGTACATCTCGCTCGGGACTTTGTTCAACGACAATCTGAAGTTCTACCGCAGCTGCCTGGACGCTTTCGGCGGCACGGAATGGCAGGTGGCGATGTCGGTGGGCGCGGAGGTCGACCTCGCGGCGCTGGGCCCGGTGCCGGGCAACATCGACGTGCGGCCGCATTTCCCGCAGCTCGAAGTGCTGCGCGAGGCCTCGGCATTCGTCTCGCACTGCGGCATGAACTCGACGATGGAGGCGCTGTTCTTCGGGGTGCCGCTGGTCGGGGTGCCGCAGCAGGCCGAGCAGCTGATCAACGCCGAACGCGCCGCGGAGCTGGGCTTCGGCACGGTCCTCGCGCCGGAGGAGCTGACCGCGGCGCGGCTGCGGGAGAGCGTGGAAGCGGTCGCCGCCGACGAGCGGATCCGCGCGAACCTCGACGAAATCAGTGCCAAGCTGCGGAAACGCCGCGGCGCGGTGCTGGCGGCGGACGCGCTGCTGGCGCAACTGGACCGAGCGGCGGCGGACGCGCTGCCGGACTGAACGCACGAAAGCGCGGCGACCCGGTCCCGGCCGGGTCGCCGCGCTCTCGTGCTTGCCTCACGCCTTGTCGGCGCCCGCGGCCGCCTCGACGGTCTCGCCTTCGATCACCTCGTCTTCCGACGCCTGCTTCGGCACGGCGGGCACGGACAGGCCGGGCACGGTCAGGTCCGGGACCTTCTTGACCGCGGCGAGCGCCGCTTCGATCGCCTCGGCGAGCGTCGGCGAAACGGTCTCGTCGAAATCGACCTTGGTGACCTGAATGTCCGCGTTGGTCGGGAGCGAGTCGGTGCCGAAGGTCGCGTCGCCGAACCCCAGCTCCTTCAGCGTGACCGACTCTTCTTCGGTGATCTCGCGGCTGAGGACGAGGGAAAACTTGTGCCCCACGTAACGTCACCTCTCAACGTTGCCAAGCATTGTGAACGGTAGGCGGGCACCCGGACACGACCTGCTCCACGCACCCGCCTCGAAAGATACGCAGCCGCGCGGGTGTTCAGCCCGGTGTTCAACTGCCCGCCCCGCCGATCCGAGGGGCGGGAGCGGTCCTGGTAAGGGGTGCCGGGCGACGGGCTAGGGGTTGCTAGGGGGTCGGCGCGGAAATAATGTCGGAAGCGAGGCGCCCGCCAATGGCGGCGGGTGTTCCGGCGAATGTTTCCTGTAAGTCCGGCGACGTTTGTCGCGATAATGGGACCGTTTTTCGCGCGGCCGCGTCTGGGGGCGGCCGGCCGCGGCGCGGTCGCCGCGGGCGCGGCCGCAGAAAACGTTCCCATTCTCTGTCCGCCCCGGTTTTCCGTCGTCACATGGGGGTTCGCACAGTGTTGCTTGCAGACAGCGACGGGTCTTCTGCCGAAACGGGTCCGCAGGAATACGACCTGATCGGGCCGGGGGTGTACGCGGTGCCGATCGTGCGCCTGCTTCCCGGCGATTCGCCTCGCCTGAACGGCGAGGACAAGGTGCACGTGCTGCGCCTGGCGGCGATGGAGACGACGCTGCCGCCGATCCAGGTGGACCGCGCGACGATGCGGGTCGTGGACGGCATCCACCGGCTGATGGCGGCCTCGCTCAAGGGCGAGCACACCATCGCCGTCGAGTTCTTCGACGGCAGCCCGGAGGACGCGTTCCTCAAATCGGTCGAGGCGAACGTCGAGCACGGCCTGCCGTTGACCCAATCCGACCGTTCCGCCGCCGCGCTGCGGATCCTCCGCTCTCATCCCACCATGTCCGACCGGGCGATCGCGAAGTCCACCGGGCTCGGCGCGCAGGCCGTCGCGGCGCTGCGGCGGTCGTCGGATTCGGTGCCGCAGTCGAATTTCCGGGTCGGGCGGGACGGCAAGGTCCGGCCGCTCAACAGCGCGAAGGGCCGGCTGCGGGTGGCCGAGCTGATGCGGGAGAACCCGGACGCGTCGCTGCGCCAGCTGGCCAGGACGGCCGGGGTGTCGCCTGCCACCGCGCTCGACGTGCGCCGCCGCCTGGAGCGCGGTTCGGGGCCGGTGCCGAGCCAGGACCGTCGCGACCGCGGCGAGACGCCCGCCCCGAAGGCGCCCGCGCCCGCGCCGGAACCGGCCGGACGCGGCGTGCCGGCCGCGGTCACCCTGGAAGTGCTGATGCGCGATCCGTCGTTGCGGCAGAGCGAACTGGGCCGCCGGCTGCTGCGGATGTTCCGGGACAACGTGCTGGGCGCGAGGGCGTTGACCGATATCGCGGCGTCGGTTCCGTCGCATTGCATCGAGCTGGTCACCCAGCTGTCCCGGGACAACTCCCGGATCTGGGAGGACTTCGCCCAGGAACTGGCCCGCCGCGCAAGGGCCAGCGGAGTGGCCTGAGCCGCCGGTCCGGGAGAGGACCTCGCGGCTTCCCCGCCGGTGCGGCGGGGAAGCCGCTTTTTCTGGTGCGTGCCGCGAAATCGCGCCCGGAGGCGGGGTGTCCGGATGTTCGGGTTCAGGGGGAAGCGCGTTTCCGTTCCGGGGTGGGGAAAGAAAGCGGAACCGGACGACGACCGGACATCAGGGGAAACGGGACCGGATAACAATCGGACACCAGGGGGAACGGAACCGGACAACAACCGGACACCACGGGAAACGGGACCGGACAACCGCGAAAACGGCGGCGGACGCGAAAGAACGCCACGGGCGCCCGGCCCGTGGCGTTCTTCGCGTGCGGATCAGACCGCGGCCGGAGCCGCGGCCAGCTTGCAGGTGGCGACGCTGAGGTCGGCCGGGCACGGGATGATCGACTCGACCTGCAGGCCCGCGTCCGCGGCTTCGCGGCGGATGTCGGCCTCGGTGCGCTCGCGGGCGTGGGTCTCGCCCACCACCATCTTGATCACGTTGCGAAACGCCGCGCCGGAATCGTGTTCGGCCAGCGGGTCGATGACCAGCAGCGTCGGGTCGTCGCCGGCGGCCATCGCGGTGCGGATGTTCGACAGGATCCGCACGCTGCTCTCGGAACTCCAGTCGTGCAGCACGTTCTTGATCAGGTAGAGGTCGCCGCCCTCGGGGATTTCCTTCAGGATGTCCGCCGGGCGGTAGGAGAGGCGCTGCTTGAGGTCCTCGTCGCCGGAGGCCCGCAGGTCCGCTTCCGCGCGCCGGCAGGTGTCGGGCCGGTCCACGCACACGCCGTGCAGGTGCGGGTGGGCGGCCAGGATCGTCTTGAGCAGCGCGCCGTTGCCGCCGCCGACGTCGACCACGACGCGGACGTTCTCGAAGGGCACGTGCTCGGCCAGCACGACGCCGATCGGGCGGGACCAGTCCTGCATGGCGAGATCGAAGATCCGCGAGGTCTCGGCGTCGTTCTCCAGGTACTCGTACAGCGAGACCCCGAACGCGGCGGGCATCACCGCGGTGCCGTCCTTGACCGCCTTCGCGAGCCCGCCCGCGGCCGCCTGTCCGTAGAGGCCGCAGATGAGCGACGCGAGGTGCCGGATGGACTGCGGGTGGTCGGACTTCAGCTGCTCGGAGGCGGCGGTGTTGGCGTAGCGGCGGTTCTCGTCGACGGTGAAGATCCCCAGCGCGGCGACCGCCTGCATCAGCGATTCCAGCGAGACCGGGTCGGCTTCGATCGTTTCGGCGATCTCGGCTCCGGTCTTCGGCCCGTCGGCGAGCGCGTCCGCGATGCCGAGGCGGGCGACGGCTCCGATCGCGGCCGACGAGATCGATCCCATGACATGACTCAGCAGTGACACTTCCATGGCCCTTGGCTCTCCCCGGCTGGCTCGTTGGATTGGCAGGCTCGTGCATTGGCTGGCGTGCTGTGCACACTAGGAGAACCGGGGTCGCGGGGGCGGGCGTTCAACCGCCCGCGCGCCCGGAAGTCGTTCAGCCGCACGGAAAGGGCAGTTGAACAACTTCCGCGGCCTTGCGCTTTTTCCCGGCCGGAGACGAGGCTGAGGCCATGACTGGTGCTCTCGAGTTTCCGGGTGCGCGCCGCTGCCGGGTCGCGGCGGCGCGCGGGTCCCGGCCGGCGGCGTGAACCTCGCGGGACTCTCCGGTCACCGAAGCCGATTTCGACCCGCGGCACCGAAATGCGCTGGGCCGCACGGTGCGGGCGCCCGTTCGGGGTGCGCCCGCGTATCCGTCTGTTATTCCGCCGCGGCCGCCCCGCCGCGGCGCTGCAGTGCGCAAGAGACAGATCCCCGGTAGTCAGGCGAGGTTGGGACCAGATGGCGAACGAAGACAAGCTCCGCGACTACCTCAAACTCGTGACGGCCAACCTGCGGCAGGCCCGTCGTCAGCTCGCCGACGTCGAGCAGCGCGCACAGGAGCCGATCGCGATCGTGGGCATGGGCTGCCGGTTCCCCGGCGGCGCGCACAGCCCCGACGCGCTGTGGCAGCTGCTCGCCGAGGGCGCCGACGCCATCGGCGAGTTCCCGCAGGACCGGGGCTGGGATCTGGAGAGCCTCTACGACGCCGACCCGGACCGTCCGGGCACCTCCTACGCCCGGCACGGCGGCTTCGTCTACGACGCGGCCGGGTTCGACGCCGAGTTCTTCGGGATCAGCCCGCGCGAAGCGCTGATGATGGACCCGCAGCAGCGGCTCTTCCTGGAGGTGGCCTGGGAGGCCGTCGAGCGGGCGGGCATTCCGGCGGATTCCCTGCGCGGCACCACAACCGGCGTGTTCGCCGGCGCCTACAACCAGGGCTACGGCGCCAACCCGGCGGCCGAGGCCGGCGGTTCGGAAGGCCACCTCGTCACCGGGGTGTCGACGAGCGTCCTTTCCGGACGCGTGGCGTTCACGATGGGGCTGGAAGGCCCGGCTGTGACGCTGGACACGGCGTGCTCCTCCTCGCTGGTGGCCCTGCACCTGGCCGCGCAGGCGCTGCGCTCCGGCGAGTGCTCGCTGGCGCTGGTCGGCGGGGTCACGGTCATCTCCGGGCCCGGCGTGTTCGTCGGCTTCTCGCGCCAGCGGGGCATGTCGACCGACGGGCGCTGCCGTTCGTTCAGCGCGGACGCGGAGGGTTCGGGCTGGGCCGAGGGCGCCGGCGTGCTGGCGGTGGAACGGCTTTCCGACGCGCGGCGCCACGGGCATCCGGTGCTCGCGGTGATCCGGGGCAGCGCGATCAACCAGGACGGCGCGTCGAACGGGCTGACCGCGCCGCACGGTCCTTCGCAGCAGCGGGTGATCCGCGCCGCGCTGGCCAACGCGCGGCTGTCGGGTTCCGACGTCGACGTGGTGGAGGCGCACGGCTCCGCGACCACGCTCGGCGACCCGATCGAAGCGGAGGCGCTGCTGGCGACCTACGGCCGGGAGCGGCCGGAGGGACGGCCGTTGTGGCTGGGTTCGGTGAAGTCGAACATCGGGCACTCGCAGGCCGCGGCCGGGGTGGCCGGGGTGATCAAGATGGTGCTGGCACTGCGGAACGGGCAGCTGCCGCGGACGCTGCACGTGGGCGAGCCGACCCCGCACGTGGACTGGTCGGCGGGCGAGGTGCGGCTGCTGGCCGAACCGGTGCCGTGGGAGCCGGGGGAGCGGGTCCGGCGGGCGGGGGTGTCGTCGTTCGGGATGAGCGGGACCAACGCGCACGTCATTCTCGAGGAAGCTCCGGCTGGGCACGAGACCGCCGAGTCCGCCGAGGTGTCCGATGTGGACGCTGCGGACGATGTGGACGCGGTGGAGAACGAGCTGCCGGTGGCGGTCGAGCGCGTCGCGGTGGTGGCGGGCGAGGCGACGGCGTGGCCGGTGTCGGGGCGTTCGGCGGACGGGTTGGCGGCGCAGCGGGATCGGTTGGCGGCGTGGGTTGGGGCGCGTCCGGAGTTGGATCCGGTGGATGTGGGTTGGTCTCTGGCGGCGACGCGGTCTTCGTTTGAGCATCGTTCGGTGACGGTCGGCGGGGACCGGGATTCTCTGCTGTCGGGTGTGGCGGTGCAGGGTGTGGCGCGTTCTGGTGTGCGTCCGGTGTTTGTGTTCGGCGGTCAGGGTGCGCAGTGGGCTGGTATGGGTCGCGCGTTGCTGGATGAGAGCCCGGTGTTTGCGGGGCGGTTCGCGGAGTGTGCGCGTGCGTTGGAGTCCTGTGTGGACTGGTCTCCGCGGGAAGTGCTGGTGGGGTCCGGGGAATTGGGCTCGGCGGCGGTGGTGCAGCCGTTGTTGTGGGCGGTGATGGTGTCGTTGGCTGCGGTGTGGGAGGCCGCGGGTGTCGAACCCGAGGCTGTGGTGGGGCATTCGCAGGGTGAGGTTGCGGCGGCGACGGTGGCGGGGATGTTGTCGCTGGAGGACGCGGCTCGGGTGGTGACTGCGCGGTCCCGCGGCTTGTCCGGGTTGTCGGTTGAGGGGTCGATGGTGTCGGTGGTCGCGCCGGTCGGTTCGGTGGCCGAGTTGGTGGAGCGGTGGGGTGATCGGCTGTCGGTGGCGGCGGTGAACGGCCCTGCGGCGACGGTGGTGTCGGGCAATCCGGAGGCGTTGGCGGAGTTTGAGCGGGAGCTGGCGTCGCGGAAGGTGTTGCGGTGGCGGGTTCCGGAGACGGATTTTGTCGCGCATTCGGCGGCGGTGGAGCCGTTGGAGGCGGTGCTGGCTGACGAACTCGGCGGGATTGTGCCGCGGGCTGGTCGGGTGCCGATGATGTCGGCGGTGACGGGCGGTTGGGTGTCGGGCGAGGAGCTGGATGCCGGTTATTGGTATCGGAATTTGCGGCAGACGGTGCAGTTCGAGAGTGCGACTCGGGCGTTGCTGGCGGATGGTTTCGATTCCTTTGTGGAGGTTTCGCCGCATCCGGTGTTGACCGCGTCGATCACCGAAACTGCTGAGGATGCCGGGGTTTCCGGGGTTGTCGCGGTCGGGACGGTCGAGCGGGACGACGCGGGCGCGGAGCGGTTGCTGACGGCGTTCGCGGAGGGTTTCGTGCACGGACTGGCGGTGGACTGGGCCGAGATCCTGCCGGTCGGGACGCCGGTCGAGCTGCCCACGTACGCGTTCCAGCACCAGCGCTACTGGCTGAACAACGAACTTCCCGCCGTTCGGCGCAGCGGTGCGGAAACGCCGGGCGAGGACTGGCGGTACCGGGTCAGCTGGGTGCCCGTCGCGGAGCCCGCGCCGGTGCGGCTCGCTGGGACCTGGCTCGTCGTGACGGCGGCGGGACAGTCCGGGCACCCGCTCGCACGGGAATGCCGCGACGCACTGGCGGACGCGGGTGCGAAGACGCGGACCCTGGAGCTGCCGGACGGCGCCGGGGATCGCGGCGAGATCGCCGCGCTGGTGGCGGACGACGAGTTGCCGGGCGTGCTTTCGCTGCTCTCGCTGGACGAGACGCACGGCCTGACGCAGACCGTCGCCCTGGTTCAGGCGCTCGGCGACCGGCGGCTCGAAGCTCCATTGTGGACTGTCACCAGCGGCGCGGTCGCGGCGGTTCCCGGCGAGGCTCCGAAGAATCCCGCACAGGCCGGTCTCTGGGGACTCGGCCGGGTCGCGGCGCTCGAACATCCCGACCGCTGGGGCGGGCTCGTGGACGTGCCCGAGACGCTGGCGGGCCGGGCCGCGAAGCGGTTGACGGCGCTTCTCGTGCCCGGCGGCGAGGACCAGGTCGCGATTCGCGAGACGGGGGTCCTCGGGCGCAGGCTGCTGCGTGCCGCCACGCCGCGCGGAGAAGAAACGCCTTGGACGCCAAGGGAAACCGCGCTGATCACCGGGGAAGCGGACAAGATCGGCGGGCACGTCGCCCGGCTGCTGGCCGGCCGGGGCGCGTCGCGCGTCGTGCTGGCCGGGCGGCGCGGTCCGGACGCGGGCGAGACGGCGGCTTTCGCCGCGGAGCTGGCGGCGGCGGGCACCGCGGTCGACATCGTGGCCTGCGACACCGGGGCGCGGCCGGAGGTGGCCGCGGTCGTCGCCGGGCTCGGTTCGACGCTGTCCTCGGTGCTGCACACCGAAGAACTCATCGACGACCGGCCGATCGAGGACGCCGATCCGGCCGAACTGGACGCGGTGCTGGCGGTCAAGGCGGGCGCGGCGGCCTGGCTGCACGAACTGACCGCGGACCTCGACCTGGACGCGTTCGTGCTGACCTCGTCGGTCGCCGCGGTGTGGGGCGGCGGGCGGCAGCCCGGGTTCTCCGCGGCGAACGCCCGGCTCGACGCGCTGGCCGAGGCGCGCGTCGCCGCCGGGCTCCCGGCCGCCTCGGTGGCATGGGGGCCGTGGGGCGCGGACGCGATGAACTCCGCCGCCGACCAGGCGCAGCTCGAACGCCGCGGCCTGTCGCCGCTGGCCCCGGACCGGGCGATCGGGATGCTGGCGCGGATCATGGACGCGCGCGAAGCGGCGGTCACCGTGGCGGACGTGGACTGGGCGAAGTTCGCCCCGCCGTTCACCCTGCGCCGTCCCAGCCCGCTGCTGGAACTCCTGCCGGAGGTGCGCACCGCCCTCACCGCCGGCGAGGCCGCGGCCGACCAGCAGGCGAGCGGCTCCCTGAAGCAGCAGCTCGCCGAACTGTCCGCGGCCGAGCAGGAACGGCTGCTGGTCTCCCTGGTCCGGACCGAAGCGGCGGCGGTGCTCGACTACCCGTCTCCCTCGTCCGTTCCGGCCTCCCGCGCGTTCAGCGAACTCGGCTTCGACTCGCTGACCGCGGTCGAACTGCGCAACCGCCTTGGCGCCGCCACCGGGCTGAAACTGCCCGCGACCCTGCTTTTCGACTACCCGAACCCGACCACGCTGGCCGGTTTCCTCGGCACGGAACTGCTGGGCGCCGCGGAACCGGCTCCGGTGGCGACAGCGACGACGGGGGCGACGGCGGCTCCCGGCGACGACCCGGTGGTCATCGTCGGCATGAGCTGCCGTTTCCCCGGCGGCGTCCGGTCGCCGGAGGAGCTGTGGGAGCTGCTGGCGTCGGGCACCGACGCGATCGGCGCGTTCCCGCAGGACCGCGGCTGGGAGCTGGACCGGCTCTACGACCCCGACCCGGAGCACGCCGGCACCTCGTACGCGCGGCAGGGCGGTTTCGTTTACGACGCGGCCGAATTCGACGCCGGGTTCTTCGGGATCAGCCCGCGCGAGGCGCTGGCGATGGACCCGCAGCAGCGGATGCTGCTCGAAGTCTCCTGGGAGGCGCTGGAACGGGCCGGCGTCCCGGTGTCCTCGTTGCGGGGCAGCAAAACCGGGGTGTGGGCGGGGGCCAGCTTCACCGGCTACGGTCTCGTCGGCGCCCGCGCGGAGGAAGGCATCGAAGGGCATCTGCTGACCGGCACCACCACGAGCGTGCTGTCGGGCCGGTTGTCCTACACCTTCGGGCTCGAAGGCCCCGCCGTCACGGTGGACACCGCCTGCTCTTCGGCGCTGGTCGCGGTCGATCTGGCCAGCCAGGCGCTGCGGCTCGGCGAGTGCTCGCTGGCGCTGGCCGGCGGCGTGTTCGTGTCGGCCACTCCGGACCTGTTCGTCTGGGTCAGCCGGCAGCGCGGGCTCTCCCCGGACGGCCGGTCGAAGTCCTTCTCCGCGGAGGCGGACGGCATGGGCATCGCCGAGGGCGCGGGCATGGTGGTGCTGGAGCGGCTGTCCGAGGCGCGCCGCCACGGGCATCCGGTGCTCGCGGTGGTCCGCGGCTCGGCGGTCAACCAGGACGGCGCGTCGAACGGGCTGACCGCGCCGAACGGTCCTTCGCAGCAGCGGGTGATCCGCGCCGCGCTGGCGAACGCCGGGCTGTCCGCTCAGGACGTCGACGTGGTCGAGGCGCACGGGTCCGGCACGTCGCTGGGCGACCCGATCGAGGCGCAGGCGGTCATCGCCACCTACGGCCAGGACCGGCCGCGGGACCGGCCGGTCTGGCTCGGCTCGGTCAAGTCGAACATCGGGCACCCGCAGGCCGCGGCGGGCATCGGCGGGCTGCTGAAGATGGTGCTGGCGCTGGGGCACAAGCAGCTGCCCAAGACCCTGCACGCCGACGAGCCGACCCCGCACGTGGACTGGTCCGCGGGCGCGGTCGAACTGCTCACCGCGCAGCGGGAGTGGGAGGCCGAGGGCCGTCCGCGCCGGGGCGGGGTCTCGTCGTTCGGCGTCAGCGGCACCAACGCGCACATCATCCTGGAAGAGGCCCCCGAACCGGAGGCCGCCGCGGACCCGGAGAGCCCCGCGGACCCGGAGAGCCCCGCGGACCCGGAGAGCCCCGCGGACCCGGAGAGCGCCGCGGGCCCGCACGCGTGGACGATTTCCGGTCGCACCGCGGAAAGCGTGCGCGCCCAGGCCGCCCGGCTCGCCGAGCACCTGGCCGCCCGCCCCGGTCTCGACCCGGCGGACGTCGCGTGGTCGCTGGCGTCGACCCGCACGCTGTTCGAATACCGCGCCGTGATCACCGGCGCCGATTTCGCGGAACTGGCTTCGGGGCTGGCCGCGGTGGCCGCCGGCGAGTCCGCTCCCGGCGTCGTGGTCGGCGCTTCGGCGGCGGCCGAGGAGAGCGAGCCGGTCTTCGTGTTCCCCGGGCAGGGCGCGCAGTGGGCGGGCATGGGCCGGGAACTCCTGGCGTCCTCGCCGGTTTTCGCGGCCCGGATGGCCGAATGCGAGCGGGCGCTGCGACCGCACGTGGACTGGTCGCTGACCGAGTTGCTGCGGAACGAAGAAGATCTCGACCGCGCCGAGGTCGGTCAGCCCGCGCTGTGGGCGGTGATGGTTTCGCTCGCCGCGGTGTGGGCGGCGGCCGGGGTCGCGCCGAGCGCCGTGCTCGGGCATTCCCAGGGCGAGATCGCCGCGGCCACCGTCGCCGGGATCCTGTCGCTGGACGACGCGGCCAAGGTCGTCGCGGTCCGCGGCAAGGCGCTGTCCGGGCTGGGCGCCGAGGGCGGCATGCTGTCGGTCGTCATGCCCGCCGAGGCGGTGCGGGAACTGCTGGAGCGGTGGGAGGACCGGCTGGCGGTCGCCGCGATCAACGGGCCCGCCGCCACGGTGGTCTCCGGCGAGACCGAAGCGCTCGCCGAGTTCGAACGGGAACTGGCTTCGCGCAGGGTGCTGCGTTGGCGCGTCCCGGCTTCCGACTTCGTGGCGCACTCCGCCGGGATCGCCGGGCTGGAGGACGAGCTGCTCGAAGGCCTGGCGGACATCCGGCCGCGGGCGGGCGAGTTCCCGCTGTTCTCCACGGTCGAATGCCGGTGGATGGACGGCGAGGAACTCGACGCCGCGTACTGGTTCGCCAACGTCCGCCGCACCGTCCGCTTCGACGAAGCGGTCCGGGAGCTGGCCGCGGCCGGGCATCGCGCCTTCGTCGAGGTGTCCCCGCAGCCGGTGCTGACCACCGGCATCGCCGAGACGATCGAGGACCTGGCAGTCCCGGGCGCTCCGGTCGTCACCGGCACGGTGGAGCGGGAGCAGAGCGGCGTCGCTCGGCTGCTGGTCTCGCTGGCCCAAATGCATGTCGGCGGCACCGCGGTGGACTGGCCCGCCGTGCTGCCCGCCGGACAGCGGGTGGACCTGCCGACGTATGCGTTCCAGCGCCAGCGGTACTGGCTGGCCGGGTCCAGCCTGTCCGGCCCCGCTCCGGTGTCCGGCGGCGGCGCTGTCTCCGCCGCGGACGCCCAGTTCTGGGCTGCCGTCGAGGAAGGAGACTTGGGACGGCTGGGCGGCGCTCTCGCGGCGGACGCGCAGCGTTCCTTCCACGAGGTGCTGCCCGCGCTCGCGGCTTGGCGGCGACGGGAACAGGACCGGGACGTCACCGGGAACTGGCGTTACCGCGTCACCTGGCGTCCGGTCGCCGATCCGGCTCCCGCGCCGCTGACGGGGACCTGGCTTGCGGTCGTGCCGACCGGGCACGGCGACGACTCTCTGGTGCGCGCGTGCGTCGGGGCGCTCGCCGCCCGCGGCGCGGACGTGGCCGAGCTCGAAGTCGACGCGGGCACCGCCACCCGGGAAGAACTGGCGGCCGCGGTCGCCGGGCCGCTGACCGGAGTGGTCTCGCTGCTCGCGCTCGACGAGACCCCGCTCGCCGGAGCGTCGGTGGTGCCGGGCGGGCTGGCGGGCACCACGACGCTGATCCAAGCGCTGGCCGACGCGGAGGTCGCCGCGCCGCTGTGGCTGGTCACCGCGGGCGCGGTCGCCACCGGGCCGGGGGACGTGCTGACCCGGCCGGTGCAGACCCAGACCCGCGGCCTCGGCCGGGTGCTGCTGCTGGAGCAGCCGGACCGCTGGGGCGGGATGATCGACCTGCCCGCCGTGCTCGACGAGCGCACCGCGAACCGGCTGTGCGCGGTGCTCGCCGGATGCGGCGAAGACGAGGTGGCGCTGCGGCCCGCGGGCATTCTCGGCCGCCGCATCGTGCGCGCGCCGCAGCCCGCCGAGCGGGAATGGCGGCCGCGCGGCACCACGCTGATCACCGGCGGCACCGGCGCGGTCGGCGGCCGGGTGGCTCGCTGGCTGGCCGAGCACGGCGCGGAGAAGGTGGTGCTGACCAGCCGTTCCGGTGCCTCGGCCGAAGGCGCGGCGGCGCTGGCCGCCACGCTGGCCGACGCCGGGACCGCGGTGGAGATCACCGGCTGCGACGCGGCGTCGCGCGCCGACCTGTCCGGAGTGCTCGACCGGATCGGGGCCGACGGACCCGCGCTCACCGCGGTGATGCACACCGCCGGGGTGCTGGACGACGGCGTGCTCGACCGGATGACCACCGACCGGCTCGCCCGTGCGCTGGCGGCCAAGGCCGGCGGCGCGGCGCACCTCGACGAGCTGACCGCGGAGCTGCCGCTCGATGCGTTCGTGCTGTTCTCCTCGGCCGCCGCGACCTTCGGCGGAGCCGGTCAGGCCAACTACGCGGCCGCGAACGCCTACCTGGACGGCCTGGCGGAGAACCGGCGTTCGCGCGGCCTGCCCGCGCTGTCGGTGGCGTGGGGACCCTGGTCCGGCGGCGGTGTTTCGCAGGCCAGCGAAGCCGCCCGCGCCCGGCTGCGCCGCAACCACTGGGAAGTCCTGATCGACCCGGACCTGGGCGTCAAGGCGCTGGCCGGGGCGATGGCCGGACCGGACACCGTGCTGACCGTGATGGACCTGGACTGGCCCGCGCTCGCCGCCGCGCCCGGACAGGCCGCCATCCTGGACCTGCCGTTCGTGCGCGACCTGCCGGACGCGCAGCGGCTGAAGGCCGGGCTCGAGGCCGACGGCGGCGCCCAGCGCGACGCGGGCGAACTGGCCCAGGACCTCGCGGGCCGCTCCCGCGCCGAACAGGACCGGCTGCTGACGGACCTGATCCGCGCCGAGGCGGCCGCCGTGCTCGGCTACGCGGGGCCGCAGGACGTGGAGCCGAGCCGCGCGTTCAGCGAACTGGGCTTCGACTCGCTGACCTCGGTCGAACTGCGGAACCGGATTTCGGCCGCGGCGGGCGTGCCGCTGCCCGCGACGCTGATGTTCGACTATCCGACCCCGGCGGTGCTGGCCGAGCATCTGCGCACCACGCTGCTCGGCGCCCGGCCCGCGAGCCCGGCCGAACCGCTTTCGGCGGCGGCCGCCGACGACGATCCGATCGCGCTGGTGGCGATGAGCTGCCGCTTCCCCGGAGACGTCAACAGCCCGGATGAGCTGTGGGATCTGCTGTCCGCCGGGGGCGACGGGATCTCCGGGTTCCCGGCCGACCGCGGCTGGGACGCGGACGCGCTGTTCGACCCGGACCCGGCGAACCCCGGCACCACCTACGCGCGCCAGGGCGGCTTCCTCCACCAGGCCACCGCGTTCGACCCGGGCTTCTTCGGGATCAGCCCGCGCGAGGCGCTGGCGATGGACCCGCAGCAGCGGCTGCTGCTCGAACTGTCCTGGGAGGCGCTGGAATCCGCCGGACTGGACCCGGTCGCGCTGCGCGGTTCGCGCACCGGCGTGTTCATCGGCGGCTACTCCTCGAATTACGCGATGGTCAGCATGCAGCTGGCCGCGCAGAACGGCGCCGAGGCGGTCGAAGGCCACCTGATCAGCGGCAACGCGACCAGCATCATCTCCGGCCGGATCTCCTACACGCTCGGTCTCGAAGGCCCGGCGCTCACCGTGGACACCGCGTGCTCGTCGTCGCTCGTGGCACTGCACACCGCGAGGCAGGCGCTGCGCACCGGCGAATGCTCGCTGGCGCTGGTCGGCGGCGTGTCGGTGATGGCCACGCCGTGGGAAATGGTCGGCTTCGCCCGCCAGCGCGGCATCGCGGCGGACGGCCGGTCCAAGGCGTTCTCCGAAGCGGCCGACGGCATGGGCATGGGCGAAGGCGCGGGCATGCTCGTGCTGGAACGCCTTTCCGACGCTCGGCGCAACGGGCACCCGGTGCTGGCTGTGGTGGCGGGTTCGGCGATCAACCAGGACGGTGCGTCGAATGGGTTGACGGCCCCGAATGGTCCTTCGCAGCAACGGGTCATCCGGGCGGCGTTGGCGAATGCCGGGTTGTCGGCGTCCGAGGTGGATGTAGTGGAGGCGCACGGCACGGGAACGCCGCTGGGCGACCCGATCGAGGCGCAGGCGTTGCTCGCGACCTACGGACAGGAACGGGCCGGGCGGGACCCGCTGTGGCTGGGTTCGGTGAAGTCGAACATCGGGCACACGCAGGCGGCGGCGGGTGTGGCTGGCGTGATCAAGATGGTGTTGGCGTTGCGGAACAAGGAGCTTCCGCGGACGTTGCATGTCGAGACGCCTTCGTCGCATGTGGACTGGACGGCGGGTCAGGTCGAGCTGCTGACGGAGAACGTGGCCTGGGAATCCGGGGGACGGGTTCGCCGGGCGGGCGTGTCGGCGTTCGGGATCAGCGGGACCAACGCGCACGTCATCGTCGAGGAAGCTCCCGAGGAAGATCCTGCCGAGGCCGCGGCGACGGAAGAGCCGACGGTGTGGGTGGTGTCGGGTCGCAGCGCGGACGGGTTGCTCGCGCAGGCGGGTCGGCTTCGCGAGCGGGTCGTCGGGCGTGGGCTGGATCCGGTGGATGTCGGGTGGTCGCTGGCCACCACGCGGTCGGTGTTCGACCATCGGGCCGTCGTGTTCGGCGACGATCTCCTGAGCGGGCTGGACAGTCTGGTCGCGGGGGAGTCCGTCGGGTCGGTGGTCTCGGGCGTCGCGGATCCGGGTGTTCGGGTGGGTTTGGTTTTTGCGGGTCAGGGTTCGCAGTGGGCGGGCATGGGCCGTGGTTTGTATGAGTCGAGTCCGGTGTTTGCGGAGGTGTTTGACCGGGTTTCGGGTCTGTTGGAGCTGGAATTGGGCGTTTCGGTTCGGGATGTGGTTCTGGATTCGGAGACGCCGGGCAGCGACCAGACTTTGTATGCGCAGGCCGGGTTGTTCGCGTTCGAGGTTGCCCTGTTCGAGGTGTTGCGGGCGGCCGGGGTCGGTGCGGATGCGGTGGTCGGGCATTCGGTCGGCGAGGTGGCTGCGGCGTTTGCGGCCGGTGTGTTGTCTCTGTCGGATGCGTGTCGGTTGGTGGCGGCGCGTGCGCGGTTGATGCAGGCGTTGCCGGTGGGTGGTGCGATGGCGGCGGTCAACGCTCCGGAGGCCGAGGTGCTGGAGTCGCTGGTTGACGGTGTGTCGATCGCGGCGGTCAATGGGCCGGAGTCGGTGGTGATTTCCGGCGAGGCCGAGGCGGTTGACCAGCTTGTCGTGTTGTGGAAGGAGCGCGGGCGTCGGGTTCGGCGGTTGCGGGTGAGTCATGCGTTCCATTCCGCGGCGATGGATCCGGTGCTGGAGGAGTTGCGCGGGGTGGCTGACGGGCTCACCTATGAGCGTCCGGAAGTGTTGTGGGCGGGTGCGCTCACCGGTGAGCTGGTCTCGGACTGCGAGGCTGAGTATTGGCCGGAGCAGACGCGGGGTGCGGTGCGGTATGGGGCGGCGGTGGAGTCTCTTGTCGCGCAAGGGGTTTCGGTGTTCTTGGAGGTCGGCCCGGATGGTTCGCTCTCGGCGCTGGGTCCGGCCGGTGCGGTGTTCGTGCCGTTGCAGCGCAAGGACGGCACCGGTCTGATCGCCGGGCTGGCGAGGGCCTTCGTGCAGGGGGTGAGTGTCGACTGGCGCACCCTGATTCCCCAGGGAAACCGCGTGCAGCTGCCGACGTATGCCTTCCAGCACAAGCGTTACTGGCCGCAGGGCGTGCAGACGCGACCGGGCGTCGCGCCGGGTTCGGCGGCGGACGCCGAGTTCTGGGCCGCGGTGGAAAGCGGCGATCTGACCGGGCTCGCCGACACCTTGTCTCTCGAGGACAGCGCGCAGCTCGGCGAGGTGCTGCCCGCGCTGGTCTCCTGGCGCAAACGCGAACAGGACCGCACGGCCACCGCGGACTGGCGTTATCGCGTGAGCTGGGCGCCGATCCCGGAGCCCGCCGCGCACGCGCTGTCCGGGCGCTGGATCGTGGTGCGCACCCCGGACCAGGCCGAGCATGAGCTTCCGCGTGTGCTGGCCGAGCACGGCGCCGAGGTGAGCGTGCTGGAAGCGGCGGAGAGCACCGACGTGGCGGCCATGACCGCGCGGATCGAAGACCTCGTCGGCGACGGCGCGGTCTCCGGGCTGGTGTCGCTGCTGGCGCTGGACGAGACTCCGGTGCCCGGCTTCCCGAACCTGGCCCATGGCGTGGCCGGGACCCAGACGCTCATCCAGGCGATGATCGCGCTGCATCTGCCCGCTCCTTTGTGGACCCTCACCCGGGGCGCGGTGTCCGCCCTTCCCGGCGAGCCGGCCGGGAATCCGGTGCAGGCGCAGGCATGGGGCGTGGCCAGGGTCGCGGTGCTGGAGCACCCCGACCACGGCGGCGGCATGATCGACGTGCCTGCCGAGTTCGACGACCCGGCCGCGCGGCGGCTGTGCGCGCTGCTGGCCGGCTCGGGCGGCGAAGACCAGCTCGCGATCCGCGAGAACGGGATCTTCGGCCGTCGTCTCGGCCGGGCCGGTGCGCCCAAGGGCGCGGCGGGGCGGTTCGCGCCGTCCGGCACCGCGCTGATCACCGGCGGCACCGGCGCGATCGGCGGGCACGTGGCCCGCTGGCTCGGCGAGCGCGGCGTCGAACGGCTCGTGGTGACCAGCCGCTCCGGCGCCGGCGCGGCGGGAGCCGCGGCGCTGGCCGCCGAACTGGCCGGCGAGGGCACCGCGGTCGAGGTGTTCGCCTGCGACGCCGCTGTCGAGTCCGAGCTGGCCGGAGTGCTGGCCCGGATCGGGCACGACGGCCCGCCGTTGAAGGCGGTCCTGCACGCCGCGGGCGTGGCGCAAGCGACGCCGCTGGACGAGATTTCCCTGACGGAACTGGCGACCGTGCTGGCGGCCAAGGCCGACGGCGCGGCCGCGCTCGACCGGCTCACCGCGGGGATGGAACTGGACGCGTTCGTGCTGTTCTCCTCGATCGCGGCGACCTGGGGCAGCGGCATGCAGGCCAGCTACGCCGCCGCCAACTGCTACCTGGACGCGCTGGCGGAGAACCGGCTCGCCCGCGGACTCGCCGCCACCTCGGTGGCTTGGGGCCCGTGGGGCGGCGGCGGCATGACCGACGCCGAGGACGCGGCGCTGCTGAGCCGTCGCGGGCTCGGCATGCTCGATCCCGGCCACGCGGTCGACGCGCTGGCGCAGGTCCTCGACAGCGGCGAGAGCCTGACGGTCGTCGCCGACGTGGACTGGGGCCGGTTCGCGCCGCCGTTCACCCTGCGCCGCCCGAGCCGGCTCATCGAAAGCCTTCCCGACGTCGTCGAGGCGTTGGAGAACCGGGACGGCGAGCCGGGCCCGGCCGCGGGCAACGAGCTGGCCGGGAAGCTGTCCGGGCTTTCCCAGGCCGAACAGCAGCGGCTGCTGGTCGACCTGGTGCGCGCCGAGGCGGCGACCGTCCTCGGGCACGAGAAGGAGGTCGTGGAGGCCGACCGGTCCTTCAGCGACCTCGGCGCCGACTCGCTCACCGCGGTGGAACTGCGCGACCGGCTGGGTTCGAGCACCGGGATGTCGTTGCCCAGCACGCTGTTGTTCGACTACCCGACTCCGGCCGCGCTCGCCGGGCACCTGCGGACGAGCCTGGTCGCGGAGGCCAGCGCGGTCGCCCCGGTGCTCGCCGAACTGGACAAGCTGCAAGGCCTGCTCGACGGGCTGGCCGCCGCGGACGAGTCCGCGCTGATCACCAACCGGCTCGAAGTCGTGCTGGCGAAATGGAAAGAAGCGAAAGACGACCACGCCGGCGACGGCGTCGAGGAGAAGCTCGAATCGTCTTCGGACGACGAAGTCTTCGACTTCATCGGCAAAGAACTCGGCATCTACTGACCAGACGAAGACGCGACTTCCTCGACGGGGTGACGTAAGTGAACGAAGACAAGCTCCGCTACTTCCTCAAGCGGGTGACCGCCAGCCTGCACGAAACGCGGCAGCGCCTGCAGGAGGTGGAATCCTCCGGCGAGGAGCCGATCGCCATCGTCGGCATGAGCTGCCGGTTCCCCGGCGGCGTGGCGACGCCGGAGGACCTGTGGGAGCTGCTGTCCGACGGGCGCGAGTCGGTCGCCGAACTGCCGCGGGACCGCGGCTGGGACGTCACCGCCGCGGAGGTGCGCGAGGGCAACTTCGTCGACGACGCCACCGGTTTCGACGCCGGGTTCTTCGGAATCAGCCCGCGCGAGGCGCTTTCGATGGACCCGCAGCAGCGGTTGCTGCTGGAGGTGGCGTGGGAGGCGTTGGAGCGCGCCGGGATCGACCCGGCGTCGCTGCGGGGTTCCGCGACAGGGGTGTTCGCCGGCGCGTCCGGTTCGGGCTACGGCTGGCTTTCGGGCAAGCAGGGCGAGCACGACGGACACGTGATGACCGGCAATGCCACGAGCATTCTGTCCGGCCGGATCTCCTACACGCTGGGCCTGGAAGGGCCGGCGATCACGGTGGACACGGCGTGCTCCTCGTCGCTGGTTTCGCTGCACCTGGCCTGTCGTGCGCTGCGCTCGCGGGAGTGCGCGATGGCGTTGGTCGGCGGTGCCTTCGTCGCGGCTACTCCGGTGCTGTTCACCGACTTCAGCACGTCGCTCGGGCTTTCCCCGGACGGCCGGTGCAAGACGTTCGGCGCGGGCGCGGACGGCATGGGCGTCGCCGAGGGCGCGGGTGTCGTGGTGGTGGAACGGCTGTCGGACGCGCGGCGGAACGGGCACCGGATTTTGGCGGTGGTGCGGGGTTCGGCGGTGAATCAGGATGGTGCGTCGAATGGGTTGACGGCGCCGAATGGTCCTTCGCAGCAGCGGGTGATCCGGGCGGCGTTGGCGAGTGCGCGTTTGTCCACTGAGGACGTTGATGTGGTGGAGGCGCACGGGACGGGTACGCCGTTGGGTGATCCTATTGAGGCGCAGGCGTTGCTGGCGACTTATGGTCAGGGTCGGCCGGAGGGTCGTCCGTTGTGGCTGGGTTCGGTGAAGTCGAACATCGGGCACACCCAGCAGGCCGCGGGCATGGCCGGGATCATCAAAACGGTGCTGGCGCTGCGCAATCAGGAACTGCCGCGCACCTTGCACGTGGAAGAACCGACCACGCATGTGGACTGGTCGGCCGGGGACGTGCGGCTCCTGGCCGAGCCGGTGCCGTGGCCGGCGGGGGAGCGGGTGCGCCGGGCCGGGGTGTCGGCGTTCGGCATGAGCGGCACCAACGTGCACATCATCGTCGAGGAGGCGCCTGCCGCCGAAGAGCCCGCGCCCGAGCCGGACGCGCCGGAAGAGGAAGCGCTGGAGGTCGCGGACGAGCGGGTACCGGTGCTGGAGCCGGGCGGGTTGACCGCGTGGCCGGTGTCGGGGCGTTCGGCGGACGGGTTGGCGGCGCAGCGGGATCGGTTGGCGGCGTGGGTTGGGGCGCGTCCGGAGTTGGATCCGGTGGATGTCGGGTGGTCGCTGGCGGCGACGCGGACTTCGTTTGAGCATCGTTCGGTGACGGTCGGCGGGGACCGGGATGCTCTGCTGTCGGGTGTGCCGGTGCAGGGTGTGGCGCGTTCTGGCGTGCGTCCGGTGTTCGTGTTCGGCGGACAGGGTGCGCAGTGGGTGGGCATGGGGCGTGCCGCGTTGGCGGAGAGTCCTGTTTTCGCGGCGCGGTTCGCGGAGTGTGCGCGGGCGTTGGAGTCCTGTGTGGACTGGTCGCCGCGGGAAGTGTTGCTGGACGCGGCGGAATTCGCGTCGGCGGAGGTCGTGCAGCCGTTGTTGTGGGCGGTGATGGTGTCTTTCGCGGCGGTGTGGGAGGCCGCGGGCGTGACGCCGGAAGCGGTGGTCGGCCACTCGCAGGGCGAGGTCGCGGCCGCGACGGTGGCGGGGATGTTGTCGGTGGAGGACGCGGCCCGGGTCGTGGTGGCCCGGTCCAGGGGGCTGTCGGGATTGTCGGTCGAGGGTTCGATGGTGTCGGTGGTCGCGCCGGTCGGTTCGGTGGCCGAGTTGGTGGAGCGGTGGGGTGATCGGCTGTCGGTGGCGGCGGTGAACGGCCCTGCGGCGACGGTGGTGTCGGGCAATCCGGAGGCGTTGGCGGAGTTTGAGCGGGAGCTGGCGTCGCGGAAGGTGTTGCGGTGGCGGGTTCCGGAGACGGATTTTGTCGCGCATTCGGCGGCGGTGGAGCCGTTGGAGGCGGTGCTGGCTGACGAACTCGGCGGGATCGAACCGCAGGCCGGTCGGGTGCCGATGATGTCGACCGTCACGGGCGGCTGGGTGTCCGGCGAAGAGCTGGATGCGGGTTACTGGTACCGGAATCTGCGCCAGATGGTGCGTTTCGAGGAAGCGGCCCGTGCGTTGCTGGCGGACGGTTTCGATTCCTTTGTGGAGGTTTCCCCGCATCCGGTGCTGACGGCCTCGGTCACCGAGACCGCGGAAGACGCCGGGGTCGCGGGTGTGGTGACGGTCGGGACCGTCGAGCGGGACAACGCCGGTGCGGAGCGGTTGCTGACGGCGTTCGCGGAAGGCTTCGTGCACGGACTGGCGGTGGACTGGGCCGAGATCCTGCCGGTCGGGACGCCGGTCGAGCTGCCCACCTACGCGTTCCAGCACCAGCGGTACTGGATGGAGGCCGCTTCGGGCGGCGACGGCGCGGGAACGGTCGCGGAGACGCGGTTCTGGGCGGCGGTCGAGGGCGGCGATCTCGCGCACCTGACCGAGGTGCTGGAACTGGAGGACGAGCGTCCGGTCGGCGAGGTGCTGGAGGCGCTGACCACGTGGCGGCGCCGGGAACTGGGCCGGGCCGCGACCGAGAACTGGCGCTACCGCACCATGTGGACCCCGGTGGCCGATCCGGCCCCGGTTTCCCTCGACGGCGTCTGGATGGTGCTCACCGCGGACGCGGCCGACGATCTCACCGCGAGCTGTGCGCGGGCGCTCGAGGCCCGCGGCGCGGAGGTGCTGGTCGCCGAGCTGCCCGACGGGGTCGTCACGCGCGAAGAAGTCACCGAGTTCCTCGACGAGGCGCTGCCGGAGACGCAGCCCGCCGGGGTGCTGTCGCTGCTCGCGACCGACGAGACGTCGATGCCCGAACACCCGGTCCTGACCCGAGGACTGGCCCGGACGCTTTCCGTGGCGCAGGTGTTGGTGGACCTGGAAGTCGAGGCACAGCTGTGGGTGGCCACACAGGGCGCGCTCGCCGCCGCGGCCGACGACACCGTGCCGAATCCGGTGCAGGTGCAGGCGTGGGGGCTCGGCCGCGTGGTCGGCCTGGAGCACCCCGAAGCCTGGGGCGGTCTGCTCGACCTGCCCGCGGAACTCGACGCCGCGGCGGGCGACCGGCTCGCCGCGGTGCTTGCCGGCTGCGGCGAGGACCAGGTCGCGATTCGCGCCGGCGGCCTCCTCGGGCGGCGGCTGGCCAGGGCGGACCGGCCGAAGGCGACGGACCGGACGTGGACCCCGCGCGGGACGGCGCTGGTCACCGGCGGCACCGGCGCGATCGGCGGGCACACCGCCCGCTGGCTGACCCGGCGCGGCGCCGAACGCGTCGTGCTGACCAGCCGTTCCGGACCGGCCGCCGGGCACGTGCCCGCCTTGGCCGCGGAGCTGGCCGCGGCGGGAACCCGGGCGGACGTAGTCGCCTGCGACGCGGGCGTCCGGGCGGAACTGGCCGGGCTGCTGGACTGGACCGCGCGGACCGGACCCGCGGTCTCCTCGGTGCTGCACACCGCGGGCATCGGGCAGGCCGCCACGGTCGCGGAAACCGATCTCGCCGAGACCGCCGCCGTGCTCGAGGCGAAGGTCGCGGGCGCGGTGCATCTCGACGCGCTGACCCGGGATTCCGACCTGGACGCGTTCGTGCTGTTCTCCTCGATCTCCGCGACCTGGGGCAGCGGCCTGCAACCCGCATACGGCGCCGCGAACACCTTCCTGGACTCCCTCGCCGAACAGCGCCGGGCCGCGGGCCTGCCCGCCGCCTCCGTGGCGTGGGGTTCGTGGGGCGGCGGCGGCATGACCGACGCCGACGGCGCCGCGCAAGGCATCCGGCGCGGTCTGCTGGTGATGGACCAGCACCGCGCCATCGAAGCGCTCGGCCAGATCCTCGACGGCGACGAGAACCGGCTGACCGTCGCCGACATCGACTGGGCGCGGTTCGCTCCGCCCTTCACGCTGCGCCGCCCGAGCCCGCTGATCGAGAGCCTCCCGGAGGTCCGCGAGGCACTCGCCGGACCGGAGGGCGCCGACGCCGAGGACGACGCGACGCTGCGGCAGGAACTCGCCGGGCTGTCGAAGTCCGAGCGGACCCGGCTGTTGGTCGGGCTCGTCCAGGCGCAGGCCGCCGACGTGCTCGGCTACGCCTCGCCCGACGACGTGGAGGCCGGCCGGGCGTTCAGCGACCTCGGCTTCGACTCGCTGACCTCGGTGGAACTGCGCAACCGGCTCAGCGCCGCCACCGGTCTCGCTCTTCCGGCGACGCTGCTGTTCGACGCGCCCACCCCGAACGCCGCCGCCGCGTTCCTGCTGGCGAAGGTGTCCGGCGCGGACGAGACCGCCGCCCCGGCGCCGGTCGCGGCGGCGGTCACCGACGAACCGCTGGCGATCGTCGGGATGAGCTGCCGGTACCCGGGCGGCGTCACCAGCCCCGAGGACCTGTGGAATCTGGTGTCCGCCGGGACCGACGCCATTTCGGTGCTGCCCGGCGACCGCAACTGGGCGGTCGAGGACATGCCGGCCGGCGGCGACGGCTACTCCGGGAAACCGGTCCGGTCCGGCGGATTCGTGTACGACGCCACCGGTTTCGACGCCGGGTTCTTCGGGATCAGCCCGCGCGAGGCGGTCTCGATGGACCCGCAGCAGCGGTTGCTGCTGGAGGTGGCGTGGGAATCGCTGGAGCGCGCCGGGATCGACCCGGCGTCGCTGCGGGGTTCCGCGACCGGGGTGTTCGCCGGCGCGTCCGCCTCCGGCTACGGCTGGAGCTCCGGGCTGCGGGGCGAACTGGACGGGCACCTGGTCACCGGCATCTCCACCAGCGTGGTGTCCGGCCGGGTCGCCTACGTGATGGGGCTGGAAGGCCCCGCGGTCACCGTGGACACGGCGTGCTCGTCGTCGCTGGTGGCGCTGCACCTGGCCTGCCAGGCGGTGCGCTCCGGGGAATGCTCCCTGGCGCTGGCCGGCGGGGTGATGGTGGCGGCGAGCCCGTTGCTGTTCAACCAGTTCAGCCGGCAGATGGGGCTCGCGCCGGACGGGCGGTGCAAGCCGTTCGGCTCCGGCGCGGACGGCATGGGCCTCAGCGAGGGCGCGGGCATGCTGGTGGTGGAACGGCTTTCCGACGCCGAACGCAACGGGCACCGGATTTTGGCGGTGGTGCGGGGTTCGGCGGTGAATCAGGATGGTGCGTCGAATGGGTTGACGGCGCCGAATGGTCCTTCGCAGCAGCGGGTGATCCGGGCGGCGTTGGCGAGTGCGCGTTTGTCCACTGAGGACGTTGATGTGGTGGAGGCGCACGGGACCGGTACTCCGCTGGGTGATCCTATTGAGGCGCAGGCGTTGCTGGCGACTTATGGTCAGGGGCGGCCGGAGGGTCGTCCGTTGTGGCTGGGTTCGGTGAAGTCGAACATCGGGCACTCGCAGGCCGCGGCCGGCGTGGCGGGCGTGATCAAAATGGTGCAGGCGTTGCGGAACCGGGAGCTGCCGCGCACTCTCCACGCCGACGAGCGTTCGCCGCACGTGGACTGGGCGTCCGGCGAGGTGCGGCTGCTGACCGAAACCAAGCCGTGGGCCGCGGAGGACCGGCCGCGCCGGGCGGGGGTGTCCTCGTTCGGGATGAGCGGGACCAACGCGCACCTCATTCTCGAGGAGGCGCCGGAGCCGGTCGCGGCGGAACTCGTCGACGAGCGGGTTCCCGTCGTCACGGGCGGACTGACCGCGTGGCCGGTGTCGGGGCGGTCGGCGAACGGCCTGGCAGCACAAGGGAATCGGCTCGCGGCGTGGATCGACGCCCGCGCGGAGCTGGACCCGGTCGACGTGGGCTGGTCTCTGGCGGTGACGCGGTCGGTGTTCGAGCACCGGTCGGTGACGGTCGGCGGCGACCTGGCGTCGCTGCGGTCGGGTGTGCCGGTGCAGGGTGTGGCGCGGTCTGGTGTGCGTCCGGTGTTTGTGTTCGGCGGTCAGGGTGCGCAGTGGGCCGGTATGGGTCGCGCGTTGCTGGATGAGAGTCCGGTGTTTGCGGCGCGGTTCGCGGAGTGCGCGCGTGCGTTGGAGTCCTTTGTGGACTGGTCTCCGCGGGAAGTATTGCTGGACGCGGTGAAACTCGCGTCGGCGGAGATCGTGCAGCCGTTGTTGTGGGCGGTGATGGTGTCGTTGGCTGCGGTGTGGGAGGCCGCGGGTGTCGAACCCGAGGCTGTGGTGGGGCATTCGCAGGGTGAGGTTGCTGCGGCGACGGTGGCGGGGATGTTGTCGCTGGAGGACGCGGCTCGGGTGGTTGCTGCGCGGTCCCGCGGCTTGTCCGGGCTGTCGGTCGAGGGGTCGATGGTGTCGGTGGTCGCGCCGGTCGGTTCGGTGGCCGAGTTGGTGGAGCGGTGGGGTGATCGGCTGTCGGTGGCGGCGGTGAATGGCCCTGCGGCGACGGTGGTGTCGGGCAATCCGGAGGCGTTGGCGGAGTTCGAGCGGGAGCTGGCGTCGCGGAAGGTGTTGCGGTGGCGGGTTCCGGAGACGGATTTTGTCGCGCATTCGGCGGCGGTGGAGCCGCTGGAAGGTGTGCTGGCTGACGAACTCGGCGGGATCGAACCGCAGGCCGGTCGGGTGCCGATGATGTCGACCGTCACGGGCGGTTGGGTGTCGGGCGAGGAGCTGGATGCGGGTTACTGGTACCGGAATCTGCGCCAGATGGTGCGTTTCGAGAGTGCGACTCGGGCGTTGCTGGCGGACGGTTTCGATTCCTTTGTGGAGGTTTCCCCGCATCCGGTGTTGACCGCGTCGATCACCGAAACTGCTGAGGACGCCGGGGTTTCCGGGGTTGTCGCGGTCGGGACGGTCGAGCGGGACAACGCGGGTGCGGAGCGGTTGCTGACGGCGTTCGCGGAGGGCTTCGTGCACGGACTGGCGGTGGACTGGGCCGAGATCCTGCCGGTCGGGACGCCGGTGGAGCTGCCCACGTACGCGTTCCAGCACCAGCACTACTGGCTGGAGCCCGCGCCGGGCGGCGAGGCCGCGGAAACGGTGGCCGAGGCCCGGTTCTGGGCCGCGGTCGAGGGCGGCGACCTCGCGCACCTGACCGAGGTGCTGGAACTGGACGACCAGCGCCCGGTCGGCGAGGTGCTGGAGGCGCTGGCCTCGTGGCGGCGCCGCGAACTGGGCCGGGCTGCGACAGGCGACTGGCGCTACCGCACCGTCTGGGCTCCGATCGCCGACCCCGGGCCCGTCGCTCTCGACGGGACCTGGGCGATCGTCGCGCCGAGCGGTCAGCGGCTCGCCAGCGACTGCGAAGCCGCTCTGCGGGCTCGCGGCGCCGAGGTGCTGCTGCTCTCGCCCGAAGACCCGATGCCCGGCGGCGAACTCAGCGGAATCCTCTCGCTGCTGGCACTCGACGAGACCCCGACGCCGGGCAATCCCGCGCTGAACAAGGGATTGGCCGCGACCCTCGACCTGGTGCGGGCACTGGGCGACGCGCATCCGGACACGCCGCTGTGGACAGCCACCTCGGGCGCGGTCGCCACCGCGCCGGGCACGCCGCTGACGAACCCGGTGCAGGCGCAGGTCTGGGGCTTCGGCCGGGTCGCCGCGCTGGAACACCCCGGCCGGTGGGGCGGTCTGCTCGACCTGCCCGCCGCCCTCGACGACCGCACGGCGGGCCTGCTGGCCGCGGTGCTGGCCGGCGCCGGGGAAGACCAGGTCGCGATCCGCACCGCGGGGATCCACGGCCGCCGGCTCGAACGCGCGCCGCGCACGGGGGACGCGGCGGCGCCGTGGATGTCGCTGGGCACCGCGCTGATCACCGGCGGCACCGGCGCGATCGGCGGCCGGGTGGCGGGCCTGCTGGCCGCCCGCGGCGCCGAGCGGCTGGTGCTGGCCAGCCGCACCGGGCCGAGCGAGGGCGTCGTCGCGCTGGTCGCCGGGCTCGCCGCGCAGGGAGCCGACGTGGAAGTGGTGGCCTGCGACGCGGGCAACCGGCCCGACCTGGCCGGGCTGCTGGACCGGATCGCCGCGACCGGGCCCGCGCTGTCCAGCGTGGTGCACGCCGCGGGCATCGGGCAGTTCGGCGCCATCGCCGACACGGACCCGGCCGAGGCGGCCTCGGTGCTGGCGGCGAAGGCCGAGGGCGCGCGGCATCTGGACGAGCTGACCCGCGACGCCGACCTCGACGCGTTCGTGCTCTTCTCCTCGATCTCGGCGACCTGGGGCAGCGCCATGCAGTCGGTGTACGCGGCGGCCAACGCCTACCTGGACGCGCTCGCGGAAAACCGCGCGGCCCGCGGCGAACCCGCTACCTCGGTGGCGTGGGGCCCGTGGGGCGGCGGCGGCATGACCAGCGAGGAGGGCATCGCGCAGCTGGCGCGCGGCGGCTTCTCCGTCCTGGAACCGGGACAGGCGGTCCAGGTCCTCGCGCAGCTCGTCGACGAGGGCGCGGCCCAGACGACGGTGGTCGACGTGGACTGGGCTACCTTCGCCCCGACGTTCACGCTGCGCAGGCGCAGCCCGCTGGTCGAAAACCTGCCGGAAGTGCGGCAGGCGCTGGACGAGTCCGGCCCCGCCCCGGCCGGGGACGGCGCGACGGACCTCGCCGAACGGCTGGCCGGACTGTCCCGTCCCGAACAGGTGCGGGCGCTGGTCTCGCTGGTCCAGGCGGAGGCGGCGGCCGTGCTCTCCTACGCCTCGCCCGACGACGTGGAGGCCGGCCGGGCGTTCAGCGACCTCGGTTTCGACTCGCTGACCTCGGTGGAGCTGCGCAACCGGCTCGGCGAGGCGACCGGGCTGCGGCTGCCCGCGACCCTGCTGTTCGACTGCCCGACCCCGGCCGCGGTGGCCGGCCACCTGTGGTCCGAGCAGTTCCAGGACGAGGCCCGGCCCGTCTCGCTGGTGGAGGAGGTCGACCGGCTCGGCTCGCTGCTGACCGACGCGGCGCCGGACGAGAAGACCCGCGAACTGGTCGCCGAGCGTCTCCAGAGCCTGCTTTCCCGCTGGACCGACGCGGGAGCCCGCGACGGGCAGGCGAACGCCGCGGAGAAGCTCGAATCCGCCTCCGACGAGGAAATCTTCGACTTCATCCACACCGAACTCGGCCGGTGATCCCGCGCTTTCGCGCGTCCGCGCTGGTGTATTGACGACTGGAATGGTGAGAACCGATGGCAGACGAGGCGAAGCTCCGGGATTACCTGAAATGGGTGACGACGAATCTGCACGAGACGCGTCAGCGCCTTCGTGACGTCGAGGACCGCTACGGCGAGCCGATCGCGATCGTCGGCATCGGGTGCCGCTATCCCGGCGGGGTGACGTCGCCGAAGGAGTTCTGGCGGCTGCTCTCCACCGGGGCCGACGGCGTCGCCGGGTTCCCCGACGACCGCGGCTGGGACGCCGAGGCGCTGTTCGGCCGCGAGCCGGACGGCACGGTGCCCAAGCCCGAGGCCGGGTTCATCGACGACGCCAGCGGATTCGACGCCGGATTCTTCGGGGTCAGCCCGCGCGAGGCGGTCGCGATGGACCCGCAGCAGCGGGTGCTGCTGGAGGTCTGCTGGGAAGCGCTGGAGCGGGCGGGGCTCGACCCGGCTTCGCTGCGCGGCTCGCAGACCGGCGTGTTCGCGGGCGCCGCGCTGTCCGGCTACGGCTTCGCCGCCGAAGAGGACCTGGACGTCCACCTGATGACCGGGACCTCGACCTCGGTCATCTCCGGCCGGGTGTCCTACTCGCTGGGCCTGGAAGGGCCCGCGGTCACCGTCGACACCGCGTGCTCGTCCTCGCTGGTGGCACTGCACCTCGCCTGCCAGTCGATCCGCACCGGCGAGTGCGACCTCGCCCTCGCCGGCGGGGTCACCGTCACCGCGATCCCGATCATGTTCACCCAGTTCGCGCGCCAGCTCGGCCTGGCCTCGGACGGACGCTGCAAGGCGTTCTCCGCCGACGCCGACGGCATGGGCGTCTCCGAGGGCGCGGGCATGCTCGTGCTGGAGCGGCTGTCGGCCGCCCGGCGCAACGGGCATCCGGTGCTGGCGGTGGTGCGGGGTTCCGCGGTCAACCAGGACGGCGCCTCCAACGGCCTCGCCGCGCCGAACGGCCCCTCGCAGCAGCGGGTGATCCGCGCGGCGCTCGCCAGCGCCCGGCTTTCGCCGCAGGACGTCGACCTGGTGGAGGCGCACGGCACGGGGACGACGCTGGGCGACCCGATCGAGGCGCAGGCGGTGATCGCCACCTACGGCCAGGACCGGGCGGAAGGCCGTCCGACGTGGCTGGGCTCGGTGAAGTCGAACTTCGGCCACACCCAGGCCGCGGCCGGGGTCGCGGGCGTGATCAAGACAGTGCTCGCGCTGCAGCACGAGCGCATGCCGCAGACCTTGCACGCCGACGAGCCGTCGCCGCACATCGACTGGTCGGCCGGGGACGTCCGGCTGCTGTCGGAAGCGCAGCCGTGGCCGTCCGGCGAACGGACCCGCCGGGGCGGCGTGTCCTCGTTCGGGGTGAGCGGAACGAACGCGCACTTCATCATCGAAGAAGCTCCGCCCTTGGAAGAACCCGAGGCTGACGACAACGCCGAGGACCAACCGCAGGACACCGCCGAAGCCCGGACCCCGGTGGTCTCGGGTGCGGTCGCCTGGCCGGTCTCCGGCCGGTCGGCGGACGGTCTGCACGCGCAGGCCGCACGGCTGCTCGACTGGACGGAGAGCCGCCCCGAACTGTCCGCGACGGACCTCGCCTGGTCGCTCGCCGGCACCCGCTCCGTCTTCGAACACCGCGCCGTGGTGATCGGCGCCGAACGCGCGGAGCTGGTCGCCGGCCTGCGCGAGCTGACCGCCGGGGAGACGGTCTCCTCGGTCGTGACCGGCGTCGCGCACGGGCAGGCCCGGACGGTGTTCGTGTTCCCCGGCCAGGGTTCGCAGTGGCTGGGCATGGGCCGCGAGCTGGCGCGGGTCAGTCCCGTTTTCGCGGCACGCCTCGCCGAATGCGAGCGAGCGCTGGAGCCCTTCGCGGACTGGAAACTGTCCGAAGTGCTCCAGGACGAGCTGGAGTCGGCGGACCTGGTGCAGCCCGCGCTCTGGGCGGTGATGGTGTCGCTGGCCGCGGTGTGGGAAGCGGCCGGGGTCGTCCCCGAAGCTGTCGTCGGCCACTCGCAGGGCGAGATCGCGGCTGCCACGGTGGCGGGCATTCTGTCCCTTGAGGACGGTGCGAAGGTGGTGGCGCTGCGTTCGCGGGCGCTGCGGGCGATCACCGGCATCGGCGGCATGCTGTCGGTCACCGAGCCGGTCGAACGCGTCGAAGAGCGGCTGCGGGCGTGGGACGGGCGGCTTTCTGTCGCCGTGATCAACGGTCCTTCGACGGTGGTGGTCTCCGGCGAGATCGAAGCGCTGGGCGAGCTGCGTGCGCAGCTTCAGGCGGACGGGATCCGCGAGCGCCTGGTGAAGGTGGACTACGCCTCGCACTGCGCGCAGGTCGAACAGCTCGAAGACGAGATCAAGTCCCTGCTCGCCGAGGTGCGCCCGCGGACCGGACGGGTGCCGCTCGTCTCGGCCGTCACCGGCGAACTGCTCGACGGCGCCGCGCTCGACGCCGGGTACTGGTACGACAGCCTGCGCGCCACGGTCCGCTTCGAAAAGGCGGTCCGCACTCTCGCGGGCATGGGCCACCAACTGTTCGTCGAGGTCACGCCGCACCCGGTGCTGCTGGCCTCCATGACTGACACCCTCGACGCGGCCGCCGCCGAAGCGGGTCCGGGCACCCAGCCCGCCGCCGTGTGCGCCACGCTGCGCCGGGACGACGGCGGCGCGACCCGGCTGCTGACCTCGCTGGCCGAGGCTTTCGCCGCCGGGGCCGCGGTGGACTGGACGGCCGTGCTCCCCGCCGGAGAGCGGGTGGAACTGCCCACTTACGCGTTCCGCCATGAGCGTTACTGGCCGAAGGGCACCCTCGGGCTGCCCGGAGCCAAGACCGGCGGCGGCGACCCGGCGTCGCTGGGCCTCGGCACCGCCGGGCACCCGCTGCTGGGCGCGGTGGTGGAACTGGCCGACGGCGGCGTGCTCGCCTGCACGGGCCGGCTTTCGCTGCGTTCGCACCCGTGGCTGGGCGACCACGCCGTGGGCGGCGTCGTTTTGCTGCCCGGCACCGGATTCGCCGAACTGGTCGCGCAGGCCGGCCGGCAGGTCGGCTGCGCGCTGGTCGAAGAATTGACCTTGCAGGCGCCGCTGGTGCTGCCCGCGGACAACACCGGCGTGCAGGTGCAGGTCGTGGTGTCCGCGGCCGACAGCACCGGCCGTCGCGACGTGAACGTCTTCTCCCGGCTCGACCGGCCGGACGAGGACCACGAGTGGGAGAAGAACGCGGCCGCGGTGATCGCCGCCGCATCCGACAGCCCCGTCTCGACCGCGGACCTCGCGGTGTGGCCGCCGCGGGACGCCGCCGCGGTCGACATCTCCGATCTGTACTCGGTGCATCTCGCCGACGTGTACGGCCCGGCCTTCCAAGGGCTGCGGGCGGTTTGGCTGCGCGGCGAGGACATCTTCGCCGAGGTCGCGCTGCCGGAGCAGGTGGCCGCGGACGCGGAAGCGTACGGGCTGCATCCGGTGCTGCTGGACTCGGCGTTGCTGGCCGGAGTCGTCGCGGACGCGGCGAAGCCGGACGCGGACGGCGACAGCGATCAGGGCCAGATCCGGATGCCGTTCGCCTGGACAGGCGTGCAATTGCACTCCCGGGGCGCCGCGACGCTGCGGGTCCGGTTGCGCCGGGACGCGCAGGGCAACCTGAGCATGTCCGGTGCGGACGCCGACGGCCGCGCGGTGGTTTCCGTGGGTTCGCTGGTGACCCGGCCGGTCTCGCCGGAGCAGTTGCGGGCCGGGGACGCTTGGCTGAAGGAAGCGTTCTTCACCGTCGAGTGGACGCCGTTGGCGGAGAAGAACATCCCCGGCGGCGACTGGGCGCTCGTCGGCGCCGACCTGTTCGGCGTGGCCGAGGAACTCGGCGCGGCCGGGATTCCGGTGCAGGCCTACGAAGACGTCGCACAGCTGGCCGCCGCCGAGACCGTTCCGGCGCTCGTGCTGTCGTGCGTGCAGGGCGACACCGACGACGTGCCGGCCGCGACCCGGCACGTCACCGCGCACGCCCTCGAAGCGACGCAGGCCGTGCTCGCCGAGCCGAGGCTCGAACCGGCGCGCCTGGTCGTGCTCACCCGGGGCGCGGTCGCCGTGCGGGCCGGGGAGGACCTGCCGGACGTGGCGTCCGGCGCGGTCTGGGGTCTGCTGCGGTCCGCGCAGCTGGAGAACCCGGAGAGGATCGTGCTGGCCGACCTCTCCGGGGCAGGGGAGGTCGCCGCGCTGGCCGCCGCGCTGGGCAGCGGGGAACCGGAACTGGCTGTCCGCGACGGACAGGCGCACGGCCGGCGGCTGACCCGCCCGGCCGGCGAACTGGCGGCGCCCGACCCGGCCGGCATCGCAGCCGCGCCGGACGCGCGCACCGCGCTGATCACCGGAGGCACCGGAACGCTGGGCGGGGTCGTGGCCCGGCACCTGGTGACCACCCGCCGGGCCGCCGGGGTGCTCCTGCTCAGCCGTTCCGGCGCGGGCGCGGAGGGAGCGGCCGCCACCGCGGCCGACCTGGCCGAGCGCGGCGCTTCCGTGCGGATCGTCGCGTGCGACGCGGCGGACCGCGACGCGCTGGCCGCGGTGGTGGACGCCGTTCCGGCGGACTGTCCGCTCGGCTCGGTGTTCCACGCCGCGGGCGTCATCGACGACAGCATGGTCGAATCGCTGACGCCGGAGCGGCTCGTCTCCGTAATGCGCCCCAAGGTCGACGCCGGCTGGCATCTGCACGAGCTGACCCGCGACCTCGACCTGACCGCCTTCGTGGTCTTCTCCTCGGTCGCCGCCGCCTTCGGTGGCGCCGGGCAGGCGAACTACGCCGCGGGCAACGCTTTCCTCGACGCGCTGGCCGCGCACCGCCGCGCGTCCGGGCTCGCGGGCACCTCGCTCGCCTGGGGGCCGTGGATGCCCGAGGCGGGCATCGGCCGCGACCTCGACGAGGTCATGCTGCGCCGGATGACCGGTTCCGGTCTGATGGCCCTGGACGAGCAGGAAGGCCTCGTGCTGCTCGACCTCGCGCTCGGCCGGGCCGACGCGAACCTCGTCACCGCGCGGCTGGACAAGGCGGCGCTGCGCGCGCAGGCCGCCGCGACCGGCATCCCGGCGCTGTGGAAGGTGCTGGCCGACGAGTTCATCCCGCGCCGCGCAGCCGCCGCCGCGGGCGCCGGGGGCGCCGGCGCTTCCGACGGGCTGCGCCGCGAACTCGCCGGGCTGGCCGGGGCGGAACGCGACCGGGTGCTGGTCGACCTGGTCCGCACGCACGCGGCCGCGGTGCTCGGGCACTCCTCGGGCGACGCGATCGAGCCGGGCAAACCGTTCACCGACCTCGGGTTCGACTCGCTGATCGCGGTCGAGTTCCGGAATCGGCTGAACCCGGCGACCGGGCTGCGGCTGCCCGCCACGCTGGTCTTCGACTACCCGAACCCGGTGGCGCTGGCCGGTTTCCTGTGGGAGCAGCTCGCCGACGACCTGGACGACCTCGCCGGCGCCGCGGCGCCCGCCGCCGCACCGGCGCCGCGGGCGGCGGCGGACGGCGAGCCGATCGCGATCGTCGGCATGGCCTGCCGGTTCCCCGGCGGCGCGACCAGCCCCGAGACGCTGTGGGAAATGCTCGCCGCCGGCGGCGAAGGGCTCTCCACCTTCCCGACCGACCGCGGGTGGGACCTGGAAGCGCTCTACGACCCGGATTCCGAACGCACGGGGACTTCCTACACGCAGGTCGGCGGTTTCCTCCGGGAGGCCAGCGCGTTCGACCCCGGGTTCTTCGGGATCAGCCCGCGCGAGGCGCTGGCGATGGACCCGCAGCAGCGGTTGCTGCTGGAGACCTCGTGGGAGGCGTTCGAACGCGCCGGGATCGACCCGGCGACGCTGCGCGGCTCCCAGACCGGCGCGTTCGTCGGCGGCTACGGCTCGTCCTACCTGGCGCTCAGCATGGAGGACGAGGAGGAGCTGGAGAACCTCGGCTCGCACCTGATGACCGGCAACGCGGCCAGCGTGCTGTCCGGCCGGGTTTCCTATGCGCTCGGCCTGGAAGGCCCGGCCGTCACCGTCGACACCGCGTGCTCGTCTTCCCTGGTCGCGCTGCATCTGGCGACTCAGGCGCTGCGCGGCGGCGAATGCTCGCTGGCGCTGGCCGGCGGGGCCACGGTCATGGCCAGCCCGGACGGGTTCCTGGCCTTCTCCCACGCTCGCGGTCTCGCGGCCGACGGCCGGTCGAAGGCGTTCGCGGACGCCGCGGACGGCATGGGCATGGCCGAGGGTGCGGGCATGCTGGTGCTGGAGCGGCTGTCGGATGCCCGGCGCAACGGGCACCCGGTGCTGGCTGTGGTGCGAGGTTCCGCGGTCAACCAGGACGGTGCGTCGAACGGTCTGACGGCACCGAATGGTCCTTCGCAGCAGCGCGTTATTCGTGCGGCGTTGGCGAATGCGGGTGTTTCGGCGTCCGAGGTGGACGTGGTGGAGGCGCACGGCACGGGAACGACGCTGGGCGACCCGATCGAGGCGCAGGCGTTGCTGGCAACCTATGGCCGGGACCGGGATCGTCCATTGTGGCTGGGCTCGGTCAAGTCCAACATCGGGCACACCCAGGCCGCGGCCGGCGTGGCGGGCGTGATCAAGATGGTGCTCGCGTTGCGGCACGAAGAGCTTCCGCAAACGCTGCACGTGGACGCGCCTTCGTCGCATGTGGACTGGGAGGCCGGAGATGTCCGGCTGCTGACCGAAAAACGACCGTGGACGCCCGGTGACCGGGTCCGCCGCGCCGGGGTTTCGGCGTTCGGCGTCAGCGGCACCAACGTGCACGTGATCATGGAAGAAGCCCCTGCTTCCGAGGCCGCCGAGGACGCCGAGACCGCGGCTCCGGAGCCGGTGCTGTCCGGCGCGGGCGCGTGGGTGCTGTCCGGCCGGTCCGGCGCCGCGCTGGCGGCGCAGGCGGGCCGGTTGCGCGAATGGGCGCTGGCGAACCGGGACGCGGACCCGGTCGACGTGGGCTGGTCTCTGGCCACCGCCCGGTCGGTGTTCGAACACCGCGCGGTGGTCGTCGGCGAGCCGTCCGGCGGGCTCGAAAGCCTGGCCGCCGGGGAGACCTCGGCCGAGGTGGTCTCGGGGGTGTCGGAGTCCAGCACCAGAGTGGCGTTCGTGTTCGCCGGCCAGGGGTCGCAGTGGGTCGGGATGGGGCGGGAGCTGGCACAGGCGAGTCCGGTGTTCGCGGCGCGGCTGGCGGAGTGCGAGGCGGCGTTGGAGTCCTTTGTGGACTGGAAGCTGTCGGAGGTGCTCGAAGGCGAACTGGAGTCGGCGGACGTCGTCCAGCCCGCGTTGTGGGCGGTGATGGTGTCTCTCGCCGCGATGTGGGAGGCGGCTGGCGTCCGTCCGGATGCCGTGATCGGGCATTCGCAGGGCGAGATCGCCGCGGCGACGGTTGCCGGGATGCTGTCCATTGAGGACGGTGCGAAGGTTGTTGCGCTGCGGTCGAAGTCGTTGAAGGCGTTGGCGGGCTTGGGCGGCATGTTGTCGGTGAGCGCTGCTGCCGCCGAAGTGGAAGAGCGGCTGGGCCGGTGGGGCGAGCGGCTGTCGCTCGCCGCGGTGAACGGCCCGTCCGCGGTGGTGGTTTCCGGTGCGCCGGAGGCGTTGGCGGAGCTGAAGTCCGAACTGGACGCCGACGGCGTGCGGGCGCGGATGGTCGCGGTGGATTACGCGTCGCATTGTGCGCAGGTGGAAAGCCTGGAGGAGGAGATCCGCGCGGTGCTGGCGGGGATCGAGCCGCGCAAGGGCCGGGTGCCGATGGTTTCGGCGATGACCGGGGAGAACCTCACCGGCGAAGAACTCGACGCTGGCTACTGGTACGAAAGCCTGCGCGCGCCGGTGTACTACGAGCGCGCCGTGCGCATCCTCGCCGACCGCGGCTACCAGCTGTTCGTCGAGGTGACGCCGCATCCGGTGCTTCTCGGCGCGACGAACGACACCGTCGAGGACGCCGCGGCCGCCGCCGGCCCCGGCGCGGTGGCGGCCGCGGTGTGCGGCACCCTGCGGCGCGGCGACGACAGCGCCGTCCGAGTGGTCCGGTCGATGGCCGAAGCCTTCGTGCGCGGCGCTTCGGTGGACTGGGCCGTGCTGCTGCCTGCCGGGCGGCGCATCGAATTGCCCACCTACGCGTTCCAGCACCAGCGGTACTGGCCCGCCGGTGCGCGTCCCTTGCCGACAGCCAAATCCTCTGGCGACGGCCGGCTCGTCAGCTCCGCGGCGGACGCCGAATTCTGGTCTGCCGTGGAGAAGGGCGACCTGGCTTCGCTCGGCGAAACGCTGTCGCTGGAAGGGGCGCGCCCGTTCAACGAGGTGCTGCCCGCGCTGGCGTCCTGGCACCGCCGGGAGCAGGACCGTTCGACCGCCGCGAACTGGCGCTACCGGGTCGGCTGGGCCGCGGTCGCGGAAGCCGGGACCGGGTCGCTGACCGGCGCCTGGCTGCTGGTGGTTCCCGAGGGCGTCGAGCCGGTGTGCGCGGCCGCGTTGTCCGCGCGCGGCGCCGAGGTCGTCGTGGCCGAGGTGCCGGCCGGTGTCGTGGACCGGGCCGAAATCCTGGCCGGAGCCGAATTCGGCGAGCTGTCCGGGGTGGTTTCGCTGCTGGCGCTGGACGAGTCGCCGGTGGCCGGGCATCCCTCGGTGCCGGTGGGCTTGGCGGCGACGCTCGGCCTGGTGCAAGCGCTCGGCGACGCCGGGCAGAACGTGCCGCTGTGGGTGCTCACCCGAGGCGCCGTGGCGGCCGGGCTGGGCGAGACGCTGACGAACCCGGTGCAGGCGCAGGTCTGGGGCCTGGGCCGAGTGGTCGGCCTGGAGCACCCGGAGCGGTGGGGCGGGCTGATCGACCTGCCGGAGACTTTCGACGAGCGTGCGGGTGCGCGGCTCGTGTCGGTGCTCGCCGGGGCGGGGGAGCCCGAGGTGGCCCTGCGCCCGGCCGGGATTCTCGGCCGCCGTCTGTCGCGGGCGCCTCGCCCGCGTGCGGGCCGGACCTGGTCGCCGCGAGGCACGGCGCTGGTCACCGGCGGCACCGGCGCGATCGCCGGGCATGTGTCGCGGTGGCTGGCTGAGCAGGGCGCGCCGCGCCTGGTGCTGACCGGACGCTCCGGACCCGCCGCGACCGGCGTCGCCGAGACGGCGGCGTTGCTGGCGGAGCAGGGCACCGCGGTGGACGTGGTTTCCTGCGATGTCACCGATCGGCCGGCGTTGGCTGGGTTGGTCGAGTGGTGCGGTCCGGAGTTGTCTTCGGTGCTGCACACCGCCGCGGTGCTGGATGACGGTGTGGTGGACCGGTTGTCGGTGCCACGCCTGGAGACGGTGCTGGCGGCGAAGGCGGCGTCGGCGAAGGATCTGGATGAGCTGACGGCGGATCTTGATCTGGATGCGTTCGTGCTGTTTTCGTCGGCGGCTTCGACGCTGGGCGGTCCGGGTCAGGGCAATTATGCGGCGGCGAACGCGTATTTGGACGCGTTGGCGGAGCATCGCCGGGCGCGCGGGCTGGCCGGGCTGTCGGTCGCCTGGGGGCTGTGGGGCGGGACCGGGCTGGCCGACTCGAACGAGGCCATCCGGTCGCGGATGCGCCGCATCCCGATGCCCGCGATGGAGCCGAGGCTCGCCGTGCGCGCGCTGGCCGAGTCGCTGGCGGGCGCCGACCCCGTGGTCACCGTGATGGACGTGGACTGGGACCGGCTCGGGTCCGCCGCGGGCACCGCCGAAGTGCACCGGATGCCGCTGGTGCGGGACCTGCCGGAGATCCGCCGGCTGGCCGCCGACGCCGCGGCGAACCGGACCTCGGCCCCGGCGGCGGGAGAGCTGTCGCAGCGGCTCGCCGGGCTCAGCCACGCCGAACAGGAGCGCGTGCTGACCGACGTGGTCCGCGCGCAGGCCGCGGTCGTCCTCGGACACGCGTCGGCGGAGATGGTGCAGGCCCGGCAGGCGTTCCGGGACCTCGGGTTCGACTCGCTGACCTCGGTGGAATTGCGCAACCAGCTCAACGCGGCCACCAAGCTGCGGCTGCCCGCCACGCTGGTGTTCGACTACCCGACGCCGCTCGCGCTGGCCGGTTTCCTGCGCGGCGAGCTGACGGGCGACCGGGAACAGGTCGCGGCGCCGGCGGCTCCCGTGGCGCCGGCGGACGAGCCGTTGGCGATCGTGGGGATGGCGTGCCGGTTCCCGGGTGGTGCGGCGAGTCCGGACGAGTTCTGGGAGTTGTTGCGTTCGGGCACGGACGCGGTGGGTGCGTTCCCGACCGACCGCGGCTGGGATTTGGAGGGGTTCTACGACCCCGACCGGGAGAGCGAAGGCACCACCTACACCCGTTCCGGTGCTTTCCTGCGGGACGCCACCGGCTTCGACGCCGGGTTCTTCGGGATCAGCCCGCGCGAGGCGCTGGCGATGGATCCGCAGCAGCGGTTGCTGTTGGAAACCGCCTGGCAGGCGTTGGAAGGCGCCGGGATCGACCCGACCACGCTCAAGGGCAGCGCCACCGGTGTGTTCGCGGGCGGTTTCGGCTCCGGCTACGCCATCGGCATGGCGCTGACCGGTCAGGACGGCGCCGGGGTCGAAGGGCACCTGATGACGGGCAACTCCACGAGCGTGCTGTCCGGGCGACTGTCCTATGTGCTCGGTTTGGAAGGGCCTGCGGTCACGATCGACACGGCGTGTTCGTCGTCGTTGGTGGCGCTGCATCTCGCGGTTCAGGCGGTGCGGTCGGGCGAGTGCTCGCTGGCGCTGGCCGGCGGGGTCACGGTGATGGCGACTCCGTTCTCCTTTGTCGAGTTCTCGCGCCAGCAGGGCTTGTCCGTGGACGGGCGGTGCCGGGCGTTCTCCGACGACGCCGACGGCACCGGCTGGGCCGAGGGCGTGGGCATGCTGGTCGTCGAACGGCTCTCCGATGCCCGGCGCAAGGGCCACGAAGTCCTCGCCGTGGTGCGGGGAAGCGCGATCAACCAGGACGGTGCGTCCAACGGCCTGTCCGCGCCGAACGGTCCTTCTCAGCAGCGTGTTATTCGCGCGGCACTGGCGAATGCCGGGTTGTCGGCGTCCGAGGTGGACGTGGTGGAGGCGCACGGCACCGGTACGACGCTGGGCGATCCGATCGAGGCGCAGGCGTTGCTGGCGACTTACGGACAGGAACGGGCCGGGCGGGACCCGCTGTGGCTGGGTTCGGTGAAGTCGAACATTGGCCACACGCAGGCGGCGGCTGGGGTGGCTGGCGTGATCAAGATGGTGTTGGCGTTGCGGAACAAGGAGCTTCCGCGGACGTTGCATGTCGAGACGCCTTCGTCGCATGTGGACTGGACGGCGGGTCAGGTCGAGCTGCTGACGGAGAACGTGGCCTGGGAATCCGGGGGACGGGTTCGCCGGGCGGGCGTGTCGGCGTTCGGGATCAGCGGGACCAACGCGCATGTGATCGTCGAGGAAGCGCCTGCCGCCGAAGAGGTTCCGGCGGCCGATCCGGCTCCGGTGGTGTCGGGGGTGCGGCCTTGGGTGCTGTCGGGTCGCAGCGCGGACGGGCTGGCCGCGCAGGCGGGTCGGCTTCGCGAGTGGGTGGTCGGCCGTGGGTTGGATCCGGTGGATGTCGGGTGGTCGTTGGCTACGACGCGGTCGGTGTTCGAGCACCGGGCGGTGGTGGTCGGGGACGACGTGCTGAGTGGTTTGTCGGATCTGGCGGCCGGGGTGTCGTCGGGTTCGGTGGTGTCCGGGGTTGCTGATCCGGGTGTTCGGGTGGGTCTGGTGTTCGCGGGTCAGGGCTCGCAGTGGGCGGGCATGGGCCGGGGTTTGTATGAGTCGAGTCCGGTGTTTGCGGAGGTGTTTGACCGGGTTTCGGGTCTGTTGGAGCTGGAGTTGGGTGTTTCGGTTCGGGATGTGGTTCTGGATTCGGAGACGCCGGGCAGTGATCAGACTTTGTATGCGCAGGCGGGGTTGTTCGCGTTCGAGGTGGCGTTGTTCGAGGTGTTGCGGGCGGCGGGTGTTGGTGCGGATGCGGTGGTGGGGCATTCGGTCGGTGAGGTGGCTGCGGCACATGCGGCTGGTGTGTTGTCTCTGTCGGATGCGTGTCGGTTGGTGGCGGCTCGTGCGCGGTTGATGCAGGCGTTGCCGGTGGGTGGTGCGATGGCGGCGGTCAATGCTCCGGAGGCCGAGGTTGTCGAGTCCTTGGTGGATGGGGTGTCGATCGCGGCGGTGAACGGTCCGGAGTCGGTGGTGGTTTCCGGCGAGGCCGAGGCGGTCGACCGGCTTGTGGCGTTGTGGAAGGAGCGCGGGTCGCGGGTTCGGCGGTTGCGGGTGAGTCATGCGTTCCATTCCGCGGCGATGGATCCGGTGCTGGAGGAGTTGCGCGGGGTGGCCGAGGGGCTCACCTATGAGCGTCCGGAAGTGTTGTGGGCGGGCGCGTTGACCGGTGAGCTGGTCTCGGACTGCGAGGCTGGTTATTGGCCTGCGCAGACGCGTCGCCCGGTGCGGTTCGGGGATGCGGTGGAGTCCCTTGTCGCGCAAGGGGTTTCGGTGTTCTTGGAGGTCGGGCCGGACGGTTCGCTCTCGGCGCTGGGTCCGGCCGGTGCGGTGTTCGTGCCGTTGCAGCGCAAGGACGGCACTGGTCTGATCGCCGGGCTGGCGAGGGCCTTCGTGCAGGGGGTGAGTGTCGACTGGAGCACGCTGATTCCCCAGGGAAACCGCGTGCAGCTGCCGACGTATGCCTTCCAGCACCAGCGTTACTGGCCCGACGGCATCCTGGCGATGCCGAAGGCCGGTGCGGACGACAGCCCCGCCTCCGCCGCCGACGCCGACGCCGAATTCTGGGCGGCGGTGGAGAACGGCGACCTCGCCGACCTCGCCGACCGGCTGTCCCTCGAGGACCACACGAAGCTCGGCGAGGTGCTGCCCGCGCTGGCTTCCTGGCGGCGGCGCGAGCAGAACCGTTCGGCCACCGCGGACTGGCGCTACCGGATCAACTGGACGCCGGTCGAGGGACTCGACCCGCGGCCGCTGACCGGCGCGTGGCTGCTCGTCGCCCCGGCGGACCACGACGTCGCCGGCTACGCGGAGGCGTTGTCCTCGCGCGGCGCGGAGACCCGGGTGATCCGGCTCCCGGCCGGCACGGCGGACCGCCTCGAGATCGCGGCCGAGTTCGACGACGTCGATCCCGCCGAGGTGCGCGGCGTGCTGTCGCTGCTGGCCTTGGACGAGACCCCGGCGCCGGGACATCCCGCCGTGGCCGGGGGATTGGCCTCCACGCTCGGCCTGGTGCAGGCGCTCGGCGACGCGCTCATCGACGCCCCGCTGTGGCTGGCGACCCGGGGCGCGGTGGCGGCCGGGCCGGGGGAAACCCTGGTCAGCCCGGTGCAGGCGCAGGTGTGGGGTCTGGGCCGCGTGGTCGGCTTGGAACATCCGGACCGGTGGGGCGGGTTGATCGATCTGCCGGAGAGGTTCGACGAGCGTGCGGGTGCGCGGCTGGTTTCGGTGCTCGCCGGGGCCGGGGAACCCGAGGTGGCCATCCGGCCGGCGGGTGTGCTCGGCCGCCGGCTGGGCCGCGCCGCGCGGGGCCGGGACGCCGAGGGCTGGTCGCCCCGGGGCGCGGTGCTGATCACCGGCGGGACCGGCGCGATCGCGGGCCACGTGTCGCACTGGCTGGCCGAGCGTGGCGCGCCGCGCGTGGTGCTGACCAGCCGTTCCGGCGCCGGTGCGCGGGACGTCGCGGGCACGGCGGCGCTGCTCGCCGAGCGGGGCACCTCCGTCGACGTGGTGGCGTGTGACGTCACCGATCGGCCGGCGTTGGCTGGTTTGGTCGAGTGGTGTGGTCCGGAGTTGTCTTCGGTGCTGCACACCGCTGCGGTGCTGGATGACGGTGTGGTGGACCGGTTGTCGGTGTCGCGTCTGGAGACGGTGCTGGCGGCGAAGGCGGCGTCGGCGAAGGATCTGGATGAGCTGACGGCGGATCTTGATCTGGATGCGTTCGTGCTGTTTTCGTCGGCGGCTTCGACGCTGGGCGGTCCGGGTCAGGGGAATTATGCGGCGGCGAACGCGTATTTGGACGCGTTGGCGGAGCATCGCCGGGCGCGCGGGCTGCCCGGGCTGACAGTGGCCTGGGGCGTCTGGGCCGGCGGCGGTTTCGCCGAATCGAGCGAGGTCGTGCGGGAACGGGTCAAGCGCGGCCTGATGCCCGCGATGGACCCGCAGCTCGCCGCGCGGGCGCTCGGCGAAGCCCTCGACGGGCCGGACGCCGCGGTCACCGTGATGGACGTCGACTGGGCACAGCTGGAGTCGTCCGCCGAGTTGCGGAACGCGCCGTTGGTGCAGGAGCTGCCGGAAGTGCGGCGGCTCGGCTCCGCGAAAGCCGCCGCGGACACCGCGCGCGGCGAGGGCGACCTCGCCCGCACGCTGGCCGCGCTGAACCCGGCGGAGCAGGAGCGGATGCTCGCCGAATTGGTGCGCACCGAGGTGGCGATCGTGCTCGGGCACGCCTCGGCGGAGGCGATCGAGGACCGGAAGGCGTTCAAGGACCTCGGTTTCGACTCGCTGACCTCGGTCGAGCTGCGCAACCGGCTGGGCGCGGCCACCAAGCTGCGGCTGCCCGCCACGGTGGTGTTCGACTACCCGACGCCGGTGGCGCTGGCCGCGTTCCTCCGCGAGGAACTGACCGGCGGCCTGACCGCCCCCGCGGCCGCGGCTCCCGTGGCTGCGGCGCCGGTGGACGAGCCGTTGGCGATCGTGGGGATGGCGTGCCGGTTCCCGGGCGGTGCGGCGAGTCCGGACGAGTTCTGGGAGTTGTTGCGTTCGGGCACGGACGCGGTGGGCGCGTTCCCCACTGACCGCGGCTGGGATCTGGAAGGGTTCTACGACCCCGACCGGGGCAGCGCCGGCACCTCCTACACGCAGTCGGGCGCGTTCCTGCGCGACGCCACGGAGTTCGACGCGGCGTTCTTCGGGATCAGCCCGCGCGAGGCGCTGGCGATGGACCCGCAGCAGCGGCTGCTCCTGCAGACCTCGTGGGAAGCGCTGGAGCGCTCCGGAATCGACCCCGCCGCGCTCAAGGGCACCACGACCGGCGTGTTCGCCGGCGGCTTCGCTTCCGGCTACGGGTTCGGCGTCACCCTGTCCGGCCAAGCCGGTTCCGGTGCCGAAGGACACCTGATGACGGGCAACTCCACGAGCGTGCTGTCGGGGCGGGTGTCCTATGTGCTCGGTTTGGAAGGGCCTGCGGTCACGATCGACACGGCGTGTTCGTCGTCGTTGGTGGCGCTGCATCTCGCGGTTCAGGCGGTGCGGTCGGGCGAGTGCTCGCTGGCGCTGGCCGGCGGGGTCACCGTGATGGCCAACCCCGGCATCTTCGTCGACTTCTCGCGCCAGCAGGGGCTTTCCACCGACGGGCGGTGCCGGGCGTTCTCCGACGACGCCGACGGCACCGGCTGGGGCGAAGGCGTGGGCATGCTGGTCGTCGAACGGGTTTCCGAGGCCGAGCGCAACGGCCATCGGGTGCTGGCGGTGGTGCGGGGTTCGGCGGTGAATCAGGACGGTGCGTCGAATGGGTTGACGGCGCCGAATGGTCCTTCGCAGCAGCGGGTTATTCGTGCGGCGTTGGCGAATGCGGGGTTGTCGGCGTCCGAGGTGGACGTGGTGGAGGCGCACGGTACCGGGACGAAGCTCGGTGATCCGATTGAGGCGCAGGCGTTGCTGGCGACGTATGGCCGGGATAGGGAGCGTCCGTTGTGGCTGGGTTCGGTGAAGTCGAACATTGGCCACACGCAGGCGGCGGCTGGTGTGGCCGGGGTGATCAAGATGGTGCTGGCGTTGCAGCATCAGGAGATTCCGCGCACGTTGCACGCCGAGACGCCGTCGTCCCATGTGGACTGGACGGCCGGTCAGGTCGAGCTGCTGACCGAGAGCACGCCGTGGCGGCCCAACGGGCATCCGCGCCGCGCCGGTGTTTCCGCGTTCGGCATGAGCGGCACCAACGCGCACGTCATCATCGAGGAGGCTCCCGCGCCGGAGCTCGCGGCCGCGGCGCCGACCGGCGAACCCACGGCCTGGGTGCTGTCGAGCCGCAGCGCGGACGGGCTGGCCGCGCAGGCGGGTCGGCTTCGCGAGTGGGTGGCCGGGCGTGGGTTGGATCCGGTGGATGTCGGGTGGTCGTTGGCTACGACGCGGTCGGTGTTCGAGCACCGGGCGGTGGTGGTCGGGGACGACGTGCTGAGTGGTTTGTCGGATCTGGCGGCCGGGGTGTCGTCGGGTTCGGTGGTCTCGGGCGTTGCGGATCCGGGTGTTCGGGTGGGTTTGGTTTTCGCGGGCCAGGGTTCGCAGTGGGCGGGCATGGGTTGGGACCTCTACGAGGCGAACCCGGTGTTCGCCGGCGCCTTCGACCGGGTTTCGGATCTGCTGGAGCAGGAACTGGGTGTTTCGGTCCGGGAAGTCGTGCTGGACCCGGGAACCCGGGACGGCGATCAGACCTTGTTCGCGCAGGCGGGATTGTTCGCCTTCGAGGTAGCGCTGTTCGAGGTGCTGCGGGCGGCGGGTGTTCGGGCGGATGCGGTGGTCGGGCATTCGGTCGGCGAGGTCGCCGCGGCACACGCGGCTGGCGTGCTTTCTCTGCCTGATGCGTGCCGTCTGGTCGCTACTCGCGCTCGGTTGATGCAGGCGTTGCCGGTCGGTGGTGCGATGGCGGCGGTCAACGCGTCGGAGGCCGAGGTGGCCGAAACGCTGATCGACGGCATGTCGATCGCGGCGGTGAACGGTCCGGAGTCGGTGGTGATTTCCGGCGACACCGAGGCGGTTGACCAGATTGTGGCGCTGTGGAAGGAGCGCGGGCGTCGGGTTCGGCGGCTGCGGGTCAGCCATGCGTTCCATTCCGCCGCCATGGATCCAGTGCTGGACGAGCTGCGCGAGGTGGCTGACGGGCTCACCTATGAGCGTCCGGAGCTGCTGTGGGCGGGCGCGTTGACCGGTGAAGTGCTGACGGAGTGCGAGGCCGGTTACTGGCCTGCGCAGACGCGTCGCCCGGTGCGGTTCGGGGATGCGGTAGATGCTCTTGTCGCGCAAGGTATTTCGGTGTTCCTGGAGGTCGGGCCGGACGGTTCGCTGTCCGCTCTCGGCTCCGCGGACGCGGCGTTCGTGCCGTTGCAGCGCAAGGACGGCACCGGTCTGATCGCCGGGCTGGCGCAGGCGTTCGTGCGCGGCGTGCACGTGGACTGGCACGCCGTGCTGCCCGCCGGCCAGCGGCTGGACCTGCCGACCTACGCCTTCCGCACGCAGCGGTTCTGGCCGGAAGGCATCCTGAAGCTGCCGAAGGCCGGCGCGCCGGAGGTCCGGGACAGCGCGGCCGACGCCGAGTTCTGGGCGGCGGTCGAAGGGGGCGACCTGAGCGGCCTCGCCGACTCGCTGTCGGTGGACAGCACACGGCCGTTCCACGAGGTGCTGCCCGCGCTGGCCTCCTGGCGGCGACGCGAGCAGGACCGGTCGACCACCGCGAGCTGGCGTTACCGCATCACCTGGGCCCCGGTCCCGGAGCCGGACGCCCGCGTGCTGTCCGGGACCTGGCTCGTCGTCGCGCCGGACGCCGACACTGCCCGGGATTGCCTGGCAGCGCTGGAAACCCGGGGCGCGGACGTGACCGTGGTCGAATGCCCGGCCGGGACGGTGGACCGTGCCGAGTTCGCCGCGCTGCTGTCCGACCTCGACCGCGATGCGCTGTCCGGGGTGGTGTCGCTGCTGGCCCTGGACGAGACGCCGGTCGACGGACATTCCTCGGTGCCGGCGGGCTTGGCGGCGACGCTCGGCCTGGTGCAGGCGCTCGGCGACGCGCTCATCGACGCCCCGCTGTGGCTGGCGACTCGGGGCGCGGTGGCGGCCGGGCCGGGGGAAACCCTGGTCAGCCCGGTGCAGGCGCAGGTGTGGGGTCTGGGCCGCGTGGTCGGCTTGGAACATCCGGACCGGTGGGGCGGGTTGATTGATCTGCCGGAGAGGTTCGACGAGCGGGCGGGTGCGCGGCTGGTTTCGGTGCTCGCCGGATGCGGCGAGTCCGAGGTCGCGCTCCGTCCGGCGGGCGTGCTCGGCCGTCGGCTCGTGCACGCCGGACGACCGGCGGCGCAGCCGTGGACGCCGCGAGGCACGGCGCTGGTCACCGGCGGCACCGGCGCGATCGCCGGGCATGTCGCGAGGTGGCTCGCCGAACAGGGCGCGCCTCGGGTCGTGCTGACGAGCCGTTCCGGTCCCGCGGCACGCGGGGTCGCCGCGACCGTCGCGGAACTGGCCGCGCTGGGCGCCTCGGTCGAGGTGGTGGCGTGCGACGTCACGGAGCGGTCGGCGTTGGCGGGCTTGGTCGAGTGGTGCGGTCCGGAGCTGTCCTCCGTGCTGCACACCGCGGGCGTGCTGGACGACGGTGTGCTGGACCGGCTTTCGGTGTCGCGTTTGGAGTCGGTGCTGGCGGCGAAGGCGGCGTCGGCGAAGGACCTGGACGAGCTGACCGCGGATCTCGACCTGGACGCGTTCGTCCTGTTCTCGTCGGCGGCTTCGACGCTGGGCGGTCCGGGCCAGGGCAACTACGCGGCGGCGAACGCATACCTGGACGCGTTGGCGGAGCATCGCCGGGCGCGCGGACTGGCCGGGCTGGCAGTGGCCTGGGGCGTCTGGGCCGGGGGTGGGCTCGCCGAGTCCACCGCGGCGGCGCGCAAACGGCTCGAACGCGGCGCGATGCCCGCGATGGACCCGAGGCTGGCCGCACGGGCGCTGGGCGAGGCCCTGCGCGGACCGGACCCGGTGCTCACCGTGATGGACGTCGACTGGGCCGAACTCGCCTCGGGGCCGGGCACGGCGGGGCTGCGCGCCGCGCCGCTGATGCGGGACCTGCCCGAGATCCGCCGGATGGCGAGCACCGCGGCCGAGCCGTCGGCCCGCCCCGAAGGGGACCTGGCCGCCCGGCTGGCCGGACTGGGCCGCGCGGAGCAGGAGCGGGCGCTCGCCGAATTGGTGCGCACCGAGGTGGCGATCGTGCTCGGGCACGCCTCGGCGGAGGCGATCGAGGACCGGAAGGCGTTCAAGGACCTCGGTTTCGACTCGCTGACCTCGGTGGAACTGCGCAACCGGCTCGGCGTCGCGACCGGGCGGCAACTGCCCGCGACGCTCGTGTTCGACTACCCGACCCCGAGCGAACTCGCCGCGTGGCTGCGGACCGACCTGCTGCCGGACGGCCCGGACGGCGCCGCGGAGCCGGTGCTGGCCGAGATCGGCAGGCTCGAAGCCGCGCTGCGGGACGGGGCGGCCGACGAACCGGTGTGGGCCGAAGCGGGCGAACGGCTGCGCAGGCTGCTGGAGGTCCTCGGCGACCAGACCGCCGCGAAGACCAAGAAACGGCGCGAGGAAGAGCTCGAGAGCGCCTCCGACGACGAGCTGTTCGCACTCGTCGACGGACTCGAGTGAATCCGCGCCGCCGACCGTGAACCATCGAACATCCTGGCTAGGGGCTGACCGTGTCTGACGACAAACTGCGGAGTTACCTGAAGCGGGCCATCGCGGACGCGCAAGACGCGCGGGCGCGGCTGCGCGAGGTCCGGGAACGAGCCGGCGAACCGCTCGCCGTCGTCGGCATCGCCTGCCGCTTCCCCGGCGGGGTGACCACGCCGGAGGAGTTCTGGGACCTGCTGTCGGCCGGGACCGACGCGGTCGGCGGCTTTCCGACCGACCGCGGCTGGGACCTCGACAGCGTCTACGACCCGGACCCGGCGCACGAGGGCACCTCCTACGTGGCGCAGGGCGCGTTCCTGCGCGACGCCACGGAATTCGACGCCGGCTTCTTCGGGATCAGCCCGCGCGAGGCGCTGGCGATGGACCCGCAGCAGCGGCTGCTGCTGGAGACCTCGTGGGAGGCGCTGGAGCGCGCCGGGATCGACCCCGCCTCGCTCAAGGGCACCGCCACGGGTGTCTTCGCGGGGGCCTTCGCCTCGGGGTACGGCATCGGCGTTTCCCTTTCGGGCCAAGCGGATTCGGGCGTCGAAAGCCACCTGATGACCGGCAACTCGACCAGCGTGCTGTCCGGGCGGGTGTCCTATGCGCTCGGTCTGGAAGGGCCCGCGGTCACGATCGACACGGCGTGTTCGTCGTCACTGGTGGCTTTGCACTTGGCCGCGTATGCGGTCCGGTCGGGAGAGTGCTCGCTGGCGCTGGTCGGCGGGGTCACGGTGATGCCGTCGCCGGGGACGTTCGTCGAGTTCTCCCGACAGCAAGGACTGTCCGCGGACGGGCGGTGCCGGGCGTTCTCCGAGGACGCGGACGGCACTGGCTGGGCCGAGGGCGCCGGGGTGCTGGTGGTGGAGCGGCTGTCGGAGGCGCAGCGGCTCGGCCATCGGGTTTTGGCGGTGGTGCGGGGTTCGGCGGTGAATCAGGACGGTGCGTCGAATGGGTTGACGGCCCCGAATGGTCCTTCGCAGCAGCGGGTGATCCGGGCGGCGTTGGCGAATGCCGGGTTGTCGGCGTCCGAAGTGGACGTGGTGGAAGCGCACGGCACCGGGACGAAGCTCGGTGATCCGATCGAGGCGCAGGCGTTGCTCGCGACCTACGGACAGGAACGGGCCGGGCGGGACCCGCTGTGGCTGGGTTCGGTGAAGTCGAACATCGGGCACACGCAGGCCGCGGCTGGGATCGCGGGGCTGATCAAGGCGGTGCTCGCCCTTCAGCACAGCGAGCTTCCGCGGACGTTGCACGCCGGGACTCCTTCGTCCCATGTGGACTGGACGGCCGGTCAGGTCGAGCTGCTGACGGAGAACGTGGCGTGGGAGCGGGGCGAGCGGGTCCGGCGCGCGGGGGTGTCGGCGTTCGGCATCAGCGGGACCAACGCGCACGTCATCGTCGAGGAGGCTCCGGCGGAGGAGCCCGTCGAAGCGGCCGGGACAGACCAGCCGACCGCGTGGGTGCTTTCGGGCCGCAGCGCGGAAGGGCTGGCCGCGCAGGCTCGGCGGTTGCGCGAGTGGGTCGTTGGGCGTGGGTTGGATCCGGTGGATGTCGGGTGGTCGCTGGCTACTACGCGGTCGGTGTTCGAGCACCGGGCCGTGGTGCTGGGCGAGGATTTGGCGGGTGGGCTGGACAGCCTGATCGGGGGAGTGTCGTCGGGTTCGGTGGTGTCCGGGGTTGCTGATCCGGGTGTTCGGGTGGGTTTGGTGTTTGCGGGTCAGGGTTCGCAGTGGGCGGGCATGGGCCGTGGTTTGTATGAGTCGAGTCCGGTGTTTGCGGAGGTGTTTGACCGGGTTTCGGGTCTGTTGGAGCTGGAGTTGGGTGTTTCGGTTCGGGATGTGGTTCTGGATTCGGAGACGCCGGGCAGTGATCAGACTTTGTATGCGCAGGCGGGGTTGTTCGCGTTCGAGGTGGCGTTGTTCGAGGTGTTGCGGGCGGCGGGTGTTGGTGCGGATGCGGTGGTGGGGCATTCGGTCGGTGAGGTGGCTGCGGCGTTTGCGGCTGGTGTGTTGTCTCTGTCGGATGCGTGTCGGTTGGTGGCGGCGCGTGCGCGGTTGATGCAGGCGTTGCCGGTGGGTGGTGCGATGGCGGCGGTCAACGCGTCGGAGGCCGAGGTGGCCGAAACGCTGATCGACGGCATGTCGATCGCGGCGGTGAACGGTCCGGAGTCGGTGGTGGTTTCCGGCGAGGCCGAGGCGGTCGATCAGCTTGTCGTGTTGTGGAAGGAGCGCGGGCGCCGGGTTCGGCGGTTGCGGGTGAGTCATGCGTTCCATTCCGCGGCGATGGATCCGGTGCTGGCGGAACTGCGCGAGGTGGCCGAGGGGCTCACCTATGAGCGTCCGGAAGTGTTGTGGGCGGGTGCGTTGACCGGTGAAGTGCTGACGGAGTGCGAGGCTGAGTATTGGCCTGCGCAGACGCGTCGCCCGGTGCGGTTCGGGGATGCGGTGGAGTCTCTTGTCGCGCAAGGGGTGTCGGTGTTCTTGGAGGTCGGCCCGGACGGTTCGCTGTCCGCGCTGGGTCCGGCCGGTGCGGTGTTCGTGCCGTTGCAGCGCAAGGACGGCACCGGTCTGATCGCCGGGCTGGCACAGGCGTTCGTGCACGGTGCACACGTGGACTGGAGCGCGCTGATTCCCCAGGGAAACCGCGTGCAGCTGCCGACGTATGCCTTCCAGCACCAGCGTTACTGGCCCGACGGCATCATCTCCCTGACGCCGTCGGCCGCCGCTGACACCGAGTTCTGGACCGCGGTGGACGAAGGCGATCTGGACTGGCTCGCCGGGGAACTCGACCTCGACGACCGGCCTGACGACCAGCGGCACCTCGACGTGCTCCTGCCCGCGCTGGCGTCCTGGCGGCGCCGGAAACAGGACCGCTCGGCCATCGCCGACTGGCGCTACCGCACCGAGTGGACCGCGCTGCCCGAGCCCGCTCCGGCGGCTCTTTCCGGACGCTGGCTGCTTGTCGCGCCGGAGAGCGTCGGCACGCGGCCCTATGCCGACGCGCTGTCGGCCGCGGGAGCTGAGGTCGAGGTGATCGAAGTCCCCGCCGGTGTCGTGGCGCGGGACGCGCTCGGCGCGCTGCTGGACTCCGCGCCGGCGGGCGTGCTGTCGTTGCTCGCGCTGGACGAGAACCCGCTGCCCGGACTGCCCTCCGTCTCCGGGGGACTGGCCGCGACCCTCGGGCTCGTCCAGGCGATGGCTGAGGTCGGCGCGCCGCTGTGGGTGGCCACGCGCGGTGCGATGGCGGACGGTGCGGCGAATCCGGTGCAGGCGCAGGCTTGGGGCCTGGGCCGGGTTGTCGGCCTGGAGCATCCGGAACGCTGGGGCGGGCTGGTCGACCTGCCGGAGATAATGGACGAGCGCGCGGCCGCGCGGCTGGTTTCGGTGCTCGCCGGGGGCGTTGAGCGCGAAGTCGTGCTCCGCGACGGCGGGGTGCTGGGCCGCCGTCTCGTGCGCGCCGCACGCGTTTCGCGCGAGCCGTGGACGCCGCGTGGCGACGTGTGGCTCACCGGCGGCACCGGCGCGCTCGCCGGGCACGTGTCCCGCTGGCTGGCCGAAAACGACGCGCGCCGGCTGGTGCTCACCAGCCGTTCCGGCCCGGCCGCCGGAGTCGCGGCGCTGGTCGCCGAGCTGGCCGGGCACGGCGCGCGGGTGGACGTGCTGGCCTGCGACGTGACCGACCGCGCGGCGCTGGCCGCGGTGGCCGGATGGATCGGCCCCGAGCTGAGCACCGTGCTGCACACCGCCGGGGCGCTCGACGACGGCGTGCTCGACCACCTGTCGCCCGCGCGGCTGGCCGCCGTGCTGGACGTGAAAGCCCGCGGCGCGGCATTGCTGGACGAGGTCACCGCCGAGCTGGATGTGGACGAGTTCGTGCTGTTCTCCTCGGCCGCCTCGACCCTCGGCGCGGCGGGACAGGGCAACTACGCGGCCGCGAACGCGTACTTGGACGCGCTGGCGGAGCATCGCCGGGCGCGGGGACTGCCGGCGCTGGCCGTGGCGTGGGGCGCGTGGGCGGGCGGCGGTTTCGCCGATTCCAGCGCGGCCGCGCGCACCCGGACCAGCCGCGGCGGCATGCGGCCGATGGAGCCGCAGCTCGCGGTCCGCGCCCTCGGCGAGGCGCTGCGCGGGGCCGAACCGGTGCAGACCGTGCTCGACATCGACGTGGCCGAGCTCCCGGCCGAACTGCGGACCGCGCCGTTGCTGCGGGACCTGCCGGAGATCCGGCGTCTTCCCGCCGTCGCCGCGCAGCCGCCCGCCACCGGCGAACTCGTGCGGCGGCTGACCGGGCTGAGCCCCGCCGACCAGGACGAACTGCTCACCGGCCTGGTCCGCGCCGAAGCGGCGATCGTGCTCGGCCACGCCTCGGCGGACGCGATCGAGCAGCGGCGGGCGTTCAAAGACCTCGGGTTCGACTCGCTGACTTCCGTCGAACTGCGCAACCGGCTGGGGGCGGCGACCGGCGAGCGGCTGCCCGCGACGGCGGTGTTCGACTACCCGACCCCGGAAGCGCTGGCCGCGTTCCTGCGGACCGAACTGCTCGGCGAGCACCCGGGAATCGGCGCCGTCGCGCCCGCCGCCGTGTCGCCGGACGGCGAGCCGATGGCGATCGTCGGCATGGCGTGCCGGTTCCCCGGCGGTTCCAGCACTCCGGAGGAGTTCTGGGAGATGCTGGCCTCCGGCACGGACACGGTGGGGGACTTCCCCGCCGACCGCGGCTGGGACCTCGACAGCGTGTTCGACGCCGACCGGGACAGCGCGGGCACTTCCTATGTGGCGCAAGGCGCTTTCGTCGCCGACGCCGCCGGGTTCGACGCCGGGTTCTTCGGGATCAGCCCGCGCGAGGCGCTGGCGATGGACCCGCAGCAGCGGCTTCTGCTGGAGACCTCGTGGGAGGCGCTGGAGCGCGCGGGGATCGACCCGGCGAAGCTCAAGGGCAGCGCCACCGGCGTCTTCGCGGGCGGCTACATCTCCGGCTACGGCCTCAACCTGGCCACCGAAAGCGGCGTCGAAGCGCACAGCCTGACCGGCAACGCCACCAGCGTGCTGTCCGGCCGGATCTCCTACGCCCTCGGCCTGGAAGGCCCCGCGGTCACCGTCGACACCGCGTGCTCGTCGTCGCTGGTCGCCCTGCACCTGGCCGCGCAAGCGGTGCGCTCCGGCGAATGCTCGCTGGCGCTGGCCGGCGGCGTCACGGTGATGGCGACCCCGGGCATGTTCATCGACTTCTCGCGCCAGCAGGGCCTTTCCGCCGACGGACGGTGCCGGGCGTTCTCCGACGACGCGGACGGCACCGGCTGGGCCGAAGGCGCGGGCGTGCTGGTGCTGGAGCGGCTTTCCGACGCGCAGCGCAACGGGCACCCGATTCTGGCTGTAGTGGCCGGTTCCGCGGTGAACCAGGACGGCGCGTCGAACGGGTTGACGGCGCCGAACGGTCCTTCGCAGCAGCGGGTGATCCGGGCGGCGCTGGCCGATGCCGGGCTGACGGTGTCCGATGTGGACGTCGTGGAGGCGCACGGAACGGGAACGACGCTGGGCGACCCGATCGAGGCGCAGGCCGTGTTGGCGACGTACGGCCAGGACCGGGATCGTCCGCTGTGGCTGGGTTCGGTGAAGTCGAACATCGGCCACACCCAAGCGGCGGCCGGTGTGGCCGGGGTGATCAAGATGGTGCTGGCGTTGCGGAACAACGAGATTCCGCGCACGCTGCACGCCGAGACGCCTTCGTCGCATGTGGACTGGACGGCGGGCGACGTCCGCCTCCTGACCGAGAACGCGCCGTGGCCGGCCGACGGTCGCCCGCGCCGCGCGGGCGTGTCGTCGTTCGGGATGAGCGGCACCAACGCGCACGTCATCCTGGAGGACGCGCCGGCCGTGATTCCGGCCGAACCGGAGGACGCGACGGTTCCGGTGGTGTCCGGCGCGGGTGCGCTGGTGCTGTCCGGCCGGACCGAGCCGGCGCTCGCCGCACAGGCGCGTCGCCTGGACGACTGGCTGACCGGACGGGAAACGCGCCCGGAGGACGTGGCCTGGTCGCTGGCGACGACCCGGTCGGTGTTCGAACACCGCGCCGTGGTGATCGGCGACGGCGCCGGTCTGACGGATCTGGCGGCGGGTTCGCCGTCGGGTGCGGTGGTGACCGGGTCGGCGCGGACTGGGGTGCGTCCGGTGTTCGTGTTCGCCGGTCAGGGTTCGCAGTGGGTCGGGATGGGGCGCGACCTTGCGCGGTCGAGTGCGGTGTTCGCGGCGCAGCTGGCGGAGTGCGAGCGGGCGTTGGAGTCCTTTGTGGACTGGAAGCTGTCGGAGGTGCTGGCCGAGGAGCTGACCTCGGCGGATCGGGTGCAGCCTGCGTTGTGGGCGGTGATGGTCTCGCTGGCCGCCGTCTGGGAAGCGGCTGGGGTGCGGCCGGAGGCGGTGGTCGGGCATTCGCAGGGCGAGATCGCGGCGGCGACGGTTGCCGGGATGTTGTCCCTTGAGGATGGTGCGCGGGTTGTTGCGCTGCGGTCGAAGTCGTTGAAGGCGTTGGCTGGTTTGGGCGGCATGTTGTCGGTGAGTGCCGCTGCCGCCGAGGTGGAGGAACGGCTGGGCCGGTGGGGTGATCGGCTGTCGCTGGCGGCGGTGAATGGTCCGGCTGCGGTGGTGGTGTCGGGTGAGCCGCAGGCGTTGGCCGAGTTGAAGTCCGAATTGGACGCTGAAAGCATCCGGGCGCGGATGGTGGCGGTGGATTACGCGTCGCATTGTGCGCAGGTGGAGAGCCTGGAAGGCGAGATTCGTGCGGTGCTGGGGGGGATTGAGCCGCGCAAGGGCCGGGTGCCGATGGTGTCGGCGATGTCCGGAGAAACCCTGACCGGCGAGGAACTCGACGCCGGGTATTGGTACGAGAGTCTGCGTGCGCCGGTGATGTTCGACCGGGCGATCCGGACCGTCGCGGGTGGCGGGAACCGGATGTTCATCGAGGTGACCCCGCACCCGGTGCTGCTCGGCGCGATGAACGACACCCTGGACGAACTGGCCGACGACGCGTCGGGAACCGCCCCGGTCTGCGGCACCTTGCAGCGCGACGACGGCGGCGCGGTCCGGCTGCTCACGTCGTTCGCCGAGGCTTTCGTGCACGGCGTGGCCGTCGACTGGACGAAGGTGCTGCCCGCCGGGAACCGGGTCGAGCTGCCCACCTACGCCTTCCAGCACGAGCGGTTCTGGCCGCGGGGCATGCTTTCGCTCTCGCCCCGCGGCGGCACGGACCCGGCCGCGCTGGGGTTGTCCGAGGTCGGGCACCCGCTGCTCGGCGCGGCGATGGAACTCCCCGACGGCGCGACGGTGTGCTCCGGCCGGCTCTCCACCCGCGCTCAGCCGTGGCTGGCCGACCACGCCGTCGGCGGCGTGATCCTGTTCCCCGGCACCGGATTCGCCGAGCTGGCCGTGCGCGCGGGCGACCAGGTGGGCCGCGGCAAGGTGGAAGAACTGACCTTGCAGGCCCCGCTGGTTTTGCCCGCCGACGGCGGTGCGGTGCGGATCCAGGTCGTCGTCTCCGCGGACCGCGAGAGCCTGGAGATCTTCTCCCGCCCGGACGGTTCCGCGGCGGAGTGGACCCGCCACGCCACCGGCCTGCTGGCCGCTGCGTCCGCCCCGTCCGCGGCGCCGGAGGACTTCGCCGTCTGGCCGCCCGCGGACGCGACCGCGTTGGCCGTCGACGGTTTTTACGCCGCGAAACTGTCCGATGTGTACGGTCCGGCCTTCCACGGCCTGCGCGCGGCATGGCGGCGCGGCGAGGACGTGTTCGCCGAGATCGAGCTGCCGGAGCCGGTGGCGGGCCAAGCGGATCAGTTCGGCCTGCACCCGGCGTTGCTCGACGCCGCCCTGCACGCCGCGCTGCTGGAGGACTCCGGCGACGAGGTCCGGATGCCGTTCGCGTGGACCGGCGTCGAACTCCACGCCGAGGGCGCTTCGGTGCTGCGCGCCAAAGTCGGGCGCACGCGGCGCGGCGATCTTTCGCTGGTCGCCGTCGACCCCGCCGGTGCTCTGGTGGTCACGGTGGATTCGTTGACCAGCCGTCCGGTGTCCGCGCCCGCGGTCGCCGAACCGGTTTCGTCCGGCCTGTTGTTCGCCGAACAGTGGATCCCGGCCGCCGAAGCCGCGATCCCGGCCGGCGCCTGGGCGGTGCTCGGCGACGACCCCTTCGGCCTGGCCGACGAACTGGCCGCCGCGGGCCTCCCGGTGCGGACTTGCCCGGACCTCGCCGCACTGGCGGCCGCGGACCCCGTTCCTTCGATCGTGCTCGCCAGCGTCGCCGGGGCGGGCTCGATGCCCGAGGCCGCGCACACCGCCGCCGCGGCGGCGCTCGAACTGGTCAAGGACTGGCTGGAGGAACCGCGCCTGGACGCGGCGCGGCTGGTGGTGGTCACCCGGTCCGGCGCCGCGGCCGCCCCGGGCGAGGCCGTGGCCGATCTCGCCGCCGCTGCTGTCCGCGGGCTGCTGCGTTCGGCACAGGCGGAGAACCCCGGCCGGTTCGTTCTCGTGGATCTGCCCGCCGGAAACGCCGGGATCGCCGCGCTCCCCGGCGTGCTCGGCGGAGAGGAACCGGAGCTGGCGTTGCGGGAGAACGGCGCCTTCGGACGCCGCGTGGTCCGTTCGTCTGGCAACGCGATGGCGGTTGAACGACCCGAGGCGGGCCCCGACAGCCCCCGTTCGCTGCTGGTCACCGGCGGCACCGGCACCCTCGGCGGCCTGGTCGCGCAGCATCTGGTGCGCACCGGCCGCGCCCAGGAAGTGCTGCTGACCAGCCGGTCCGGCCCGGCCGCCGGCGGAGCGGCCGCCCGCGCCGCGCAGCTGGCGGAACTGGGCGCCGCGGTCCGGATCGTCGTGTGCGACGCGGCCGACCGCGACGCGTTGGCCGCGCTGCTGGACACCGTCGGAGAGGACTGCCCGCTCGGCGAGGTCTTCCACGCCGCCGGGATCATCGACGACGGCCTGGTCGCCGGGCTCACCGCCGACCGGCTGTCCGCGGTCCTGCGCCCGAAGGCCGACGCCGCCTGGCACCTGCACGACCTCACCCGGCACCTGGACCTGCGGCGGTTCGTGCTGTTCTCCTCGGCCGCGGCGACCTTCGGCGCGCCGGGGCAGGGCAACTACGTCGCCGCCAACACCTTCCTCGACGCGCTCGCCGGACACCGCCGCGCAGCGGGCCTGCCCGGCACTTCGCTGGCCTGGGGCCCGTGGGTGCACGAGGCGGGCATCGGCCGCGACCTCGGCGAACAGTCGTTGTCGCGGATCAGCCGCTCCGGCGTCACCGCCCTCGGCGCCGACGAGGGTCTCGCGGTGATGGACGCGGCGCTGGCCACCGAAGACGCCGTGCTCGTCCCGGTCCGCCTGGACGTGGCGGCCCTGCGCGGCCCCGACGTCCCGCCGTTGTGGCGGGCGCTGGCCGGTGCTCCCGCGCGGCGCACCGCTGCTTCGGCCCCGGCCGCGGACAGCGACTCCCTGCGCAAGCGGCTGGCCGCGGCTACTCGCCAGGAACGCGACCGGATGCTGCGGCAGCTGGTGCTGGCGCACGTGGCCGCGGTGCTCGGGCACGTCTCGGCGGCTTCGATCGGCGCCGACCGCGCGTTCACCGATCTGGGCTTCGACTCGCTGACCGCGGTGGAGCTGCGGAACCGGCTCCGAGCCGAAACCGGCCTGCGGCTGCCCGCCACGCTGATCTTCGACCACCCCACGCCCGCCGCGCTGGCCCTTGCGCTGCGCGGCGAGCTGACCGGCGACCTGCCCGCCGTCGCGCCTGCCCCGGAGCCGCGGCGGGCCGGACCGGACGAGCCGATCGCGATCGTCGGCATGGCCTGCCGGTTCCCCGGCGGCGCGGCCAGCCCGGAGGAGCTGTGGGAGCTGCTGTCCTCCGGCGGGGACGCGATCGAATCCTTCCCGGCCGACCGGGGCTGGCCGGTGGACGAGCTCTACGACCCGGAGTCCGAGCAGGCCGGGACCACCTACACCAAGGAAGGCGGTTTCGTCCGCGACGTCACCGGGTTCGACGCCGGGTTCTTCGGGATCAGCCCGCGCGAGGCGCTGGCGATGGACCCGCAGCAGCGGCTGCTGCTGGAGGTGTCCTGGGAGGCGTTCGAACGCTCCGGCATCGACCCGGCGAGCCTCTCCGGCAGCCAGACCGGCGCCTTCGTCGGCGGCTACGGCTCGGGTTACGCGGCGGCGGGCCTGGACGGCAGCGCGGAGTTCGAGGGCGCCGAAAGCCACCTGATGACCGGCAACGCGACCAGCGTCCTTTCCGGCCGCCTGTCGTACTTCTTCGGGTTGGAAGGCCCGGCGGTCACCATGGACACCGCGTGTTCCTCGTCGCTGGTCGCGCTGCATATGGCGGCGAAGGCGCTGAGCGCGGGGGAGTGCTCCCTGGCGCTGGCCGGCGGGGCCACGATCATGGCCAGCCCGGACGGGTTCGTCGCCTTCTCGCAGGCGCGCGGCCTCGCGGCAGACGGCCGGTCGAAGGCGTTCGCCGAGTCGGCCGACGGCATGGGCATGGCCGAGGGCGTCGGCATGCTGGTGGTGGAGCGGCTTTCCGACGCGCGGCGCAACGGGCATCCGGTGCTGGCGCTGGTCCGGGGTTCCGCGGTGAACCAGGACGGGGCCTCGAACGGGTTGACGGCGCCGAACGGCCCGTCCCAGCAGCGGGTCATCCGCGCCGCGCTGGCGAGCGCCGGCCTTTCGCCGTCCGAAGTGGACGCGGTGGAGGCGCACGGCACCGGCACGAAACTCGGCGACCCGATCGAAGCGCAGGCGTTGCTGGCCGCCTACGGCCAAGACCGCGACCGCCCGTTGTGGCTGGGTTCGGTGAAGTCGAACATCGGCCACACCCAGGCCGCGGCCGGCGTGGCGGGCGTGATGAAGATGCTGCTGGCGCTGGAACACGAGCAGCTGCCGAAAACCCTGCACGCGGCCGAGCCGTCCTCGCACATCGACTGGACGGCCGGGCAGGTCGCGCTGCTCGCCGAACCGGTGGCCTGGCCTTCCGGCGGGAAGCCGCGCAGGGCCGGCGTTTCCTCGTTCGGCATCAGCGGCACCAACGCGCACCTCATCCTCGAGGAGGCCCCGCCGGAGGACGCCGGACCGCGTCCGGAGGCCGAGCCCCTGCTGCGCGGGCCCGGCGCCTGGCTGGTGTCCGGCCGCTCCGCCGACGGCCTCGCCGGACAGGCGGCCCGGCTGCGCGAATGGGCGGCCGCGCATCCGGAGACCGACCCCGCCGACGTGGCGTGGTCGCTGGCGACCACCCGCTCGGCGTTCGCGCACCGTGCCGTCGTCCTCGGCGAGGACCGGACGGAACTGCTGGCCGGACTGCACGGGCTGGCGACCGGAGGCGCCGCCGGCTCGGTGGTGACCGGAACGGCCCGCCCCGGCGGCGCGGTGACGTTCGTCTTCCCCGGCCAGGGTTCCCAGTGGGCGGGCATGGGCCGGGAACTGGCGGAGGCCAGCCCGGTCTTCGCGGCCCGGCTCGCCGAATGCGAGCGGGCACTGGCGCCGTTCGCCGACTGGAACTTGACGGAGGTGCTCTCCGGCGAACTGCGCACCGCGGACCTGGTGCAGCCCGCGCTGTGGGCGGTGATGGTCTCGCTGGCCGCGGTGTGGGAAGCGGCCGGAGTGGCGCCGGACGCGGTGGTCGGGCATTCGCAGGGCGAGATCGCGGCGGCGACGGTCGCGGGGATGTTGTCCCTCGAGGACGGTGCGCGGGTCGTCGCGCTGCGCTCGAAGTCGCTGAAAGCGCTCGCGGGCGCGGGCGGGATGCTGTCGGTGACGCTGCCCGCCGCGGCGGTCGAGCAGCGGATCTCCCGCTGGGGAGAGCAACTCGCGCTGGCCGCGGTCAACGGCCCGGCCGCCGTGGTCGTCTCCGGCACTCCCGAAGCGCTCGCGGAACTGAAGGACGAACTCGACGCCGAGGGCGTGCGCGCCAAGACGGTCGACGTCGATTACGCCTCGCACTCCGCGCAGGTGGAACGGCTGGAAGACGAGATCCGTGCGGTGCTGGCCGGGATCGAGCCGCGGCGGGGCCGGGTGCCGATGGTGTCGGCGATGACCGGCGAAACCTTGACCGGCGAAGAACTCGACGCCGGGTATTGGTACGCGAGCCTCCGCGCCACCGTGCGGTTCGACCGTGCGGTGCGGACGCTGGCCGACGAGGGACACCAGCTGTTCGTCGAGGCAAGCCCGCATCCGGTGCTGCTCGGCGCGACGACCGACACGCTGGAGGAAGCCGCCGCGGCCGCCGCTTCCGGCACCGAACCGGCCGCGGTGTGCGCGACGCTGCGTCGCGACGACGGCGGCGCGGCCAGGATGCTCGCCTCGCTGGCGCAGGCGCATGTCACCGGAGCCAGGGTGGACTGGACCGCGGTGCTCCCGGCCGCGGACCGGATCGCCTTGCCCACCTACGCCTTCCGGCACGACCGCTACTGGCCGACCGGGGCACCGGCCGCCGGCGCGGTGCGCGGCGGCGACGGTTCGCAGGCCGAAGCCGAGTTCTGGGCGGCGGTGGAGGGCGGCGACCTGGCCCGGATCGCCGACACCCTGGCGCTGGAGGACCAGGAGCAGTTCGGCGCGGTGCTGCCCGCGCTGGCGTCCTGGCGGCGGCGGGACCAGGAGCAGTCGGTGACCGCGAGCTGGCGTTACCGCATGTGGTGGGCGCCCCTGCCGGAACCCGACCCCGTGCTGCTGAACGGGACTTGGCTGCTCGTCGTCCCCGAAGGCGGCTTCGCCGAGACGCTGCGGAGGGACTGCGCCGCGGCGCTGGCCGCACGGGGCGCCGAGGTCGTGGTCGCGGAGATCCCCGCCGGGCGCTCCGCCCGGCACGAGCTTTCGCCGGTGCTCGACCGGGCTGTCGACGGCGCGCCGGTCGCCGGGGTGCTCTCGCTGCTGGCGCTCGACGAAGCTCCGCTGCCGGACCATCCGGTGGTGGCCGCCGGACTCGCCGCCACGCTGGGCCTGGTGCAGGCGCTGGGCGACGCCGGGGTGCTCGCGCCGCTGTGGGTGGCGACCAGCCAGGCGATCGCGGCCGCGCCCGGCGAGGCGCCGTCGGGCGTCGTGCAGGCGCAGGTGTGGGGGCTGGGCCGGGTCGTCGGGCTCGAACACCCGGACCGCTGGGGCGGGCTGCTCGACCTGCCCGCCGAGATCGACGAGCGGGCGGGTGCGCGGCTGGCCGCGGTGCTGGCCGGCGGCGAGGAGGACCAGGTCGCCCTCCGCCGGTCCGGGGTGCTCGGCCGGCGGATAGCGCGGGCCGGGCGCCCGCGGCGAGGCGGGTCCTCGTGGCGGCCGCGCGGCAGCGTGCTGATCACCGGCGGCACCGGCGCGATCGCCGGGCACGTCTCGCAATGGCTGGCCGAACGCGACGCCGAGCGGCTCGTGCTCACCAGCCGGTCCGGCTCCTCGGCCGCGGGCATCGCGGCGCAGGCGGCGGGACTGGCCGAACAGGGCAGCCGGGTGGACGTGCTGACCTGCGACGTCGGCGAGCGGGCCGAGGTCGCCGGGGTGCTCGACTGGATCGGGCGCACCGGACCGGAGCTGTCCTCGGTGATGCACACCGCCGGCGTGCTCGACGACGGCGTGCTCGACCGGCTCTCCGCCGAGCGCTTCGAGAAGGTCCTCTCGGCCAAGGCCGCCAGCGCGGGCCACCTGGACGAGCTGACCGCCGGACTGGATCTGGACGCGTTCGTGCTGTTCTCCTCGGCGGCTTCGACGCTGGGCTCGGCCGGGCAGGGCAACTACGCGGCGGCGAACGCCTGCCTGGACGCGGTGGCGGAGAACCGGCGCGCGCGGGGCCTCAGCGGCCTGTCGGTGGCGTGGGGCCTGTGGGGCGGCGGCGGCCTCGCCGAGTCCAAGGACGCGATCAAGAGCCGGATGAAGCGGCTGCCGATGCCCGCGATGGATCCGCGCCTGGCGGTGCGGGCGCTGGGCGAATCGATCGACGGGTCCGACGCCGTGGTGACGGTGATGGACGTGGACTGGAGCCAGCTGGCCGGCCTGGCGCGGAGCCCGCTGGTGCGGGACCTGCCCGAGGTGCGGCAGCTGGCCGCCGCTCCGGCCGCGGCCGCGCCGGAGGCGGGCGACCTCGCCGGGCGGCTGGCGGGGCTCGAACGGGCCGACCAGGAACGGCTGCTCACCGATCTGGTGCGCGCGGAGGCCGCGGCGGTGCTCGGCCACCCGTCGGCGGACGCGGTGCAGGCGAGCCAGGCGTTCAAGGAACTCGGCTTCGATTCCCTGACCGCGGTGGAGATCCGGAACAGGTTGAACACCGCCACCGGGCTGCGGGTCCCGACTACGTTGATTTTCGACTACCCCACCCCGGTGGCGGTGGCCGCCTGGCTGCGGACCGGGCTCGTCGGCGACGACGCGGCCGGGGCCCCGGTGCTGGACGAGCTGGACCGGCTGGAGGCGGCGCTGGCGAAACCGGCGGCGGGGCAGGAGATGGAGGACCGGATCACGCGCCGGCTGCAGACGATCCTGTCGGCGTGGATCACGAAGCGGGGCGGAGCGGAAGCCGAGGACGGCGATGTCGAACTCGGCTCGGCGACGCCCGACGAGGTGTTCGAGTTTCTCGACAAGGAACTGGGCCTGTCCGACTAGGTGCTGCGGGCTTGTCGACGTCACGGTGTTGCTAAGGGGCCAGAGTGGATAACCAAGAGAAGCTCTTCGACTACCTCAAGAAGACGGCGGCCGAACTCCAGGAGACCCGCAAGCGGCTGCACAGGCTGGAGGCGGGCGAGGAGGAGCCGATCGCCATCGTCGGCATGGCGTGCCGGTATCCGGGCGGGGTGGAGACCCCGGAGGACTTCTGGGAGCTGCTCTCCGACGGACGCGACGCGGTCGGCCCGTTCCCCTCCGACCGCGGCTGGGACCTCGGCGACTTCTACGACCCGGACCCGGAAAAAGCGGGCAAGTCCTACACCCGGTCCGGCGCCTTCATCAAGGACGCGAGCGGCTTCGACGCGGGCTTCTTCGGGATCAGCCCGCGCGAGGCGCTGGCGATGGACCCGCAGCAGCGGCTGCTGCTGGAGGTGTCCTGGGAAGCGCTGGAGCGCGCCCGGATCGACGTCACCACGTTGAAGGGCAGCAAAACCGGCGTGTTCGTCGGCGGGTTCACCTCGAACTACGCGATGAGCCTGGAACTGCTGCACGGCGGCTCGGGCGAGCTCGAAGGCCATATGATGACCGGCAACCTGACTGCCGTGCTCTCCGGCCGCATCGCCTACCTGATGGGGCTCGAAGGCCCCGCGGTGACCGTCGACACCGCGTGCTCCTCGTCGCTGGTGGCCCTGCACCTGGCCTGCCAGGCGATCCGCGCCGGCGAAGCCACCATGGCGCTGGCCGGCGGCGTGACCGTGCTCGTGACGCCCGGCATGTTCGTGGAATTCTCGAAGCAGCAAGGGCTTTCGGTGGACGGGCGGTGCCGCGCGTTCTCCTCCGACGCCAACGGCACCGGCTGGGCCGAGGGCACCGGCATGGTCGTGCTGGAGCGGCTGTCCGACGCGCGCCGCCACGGGCGCCCCGTGCTCGCGGTGATCCGCGGCTCCGCGATCAACCAGGACGGCGCGTCCAACGGGCTGACCGCGCCGAACGGCCCGTCGCAGCAACGGGTCGTGCGCGCCGCGCTGGACAGCGCCCGGCTGACCCCCGCCGACGTGGACGCGGTCGAGGCGCACGGCACCGCCACCACCCTCGGCGACCCGATCGAAGCGCAGGCGCTGCTGGCCACCTACGGCCAGGAACGCGACGGCGGCGAACCGTTGTGGCTGGGTTCGGTGAAGTCGAACATCGGGCACACGCAGGCCGCTTCCGGCGTGGCCGGGGTCATCAAGATGGTCCTGGCCCTGCGCAACGAAAAGCTGCCGAAAACGCTGCACGTCACCGAACCCACGCCGCACGTGGACTGGTCCGCCGGCGAGGTGGAACTGCTGACCGAATCGGTCGACTGGCCCGCGGGCGAGCGCGTCCGCCGCGCCGGGGTCTCCTCTTTCGGCGGCAGCGGCACCAACGCGCACTTCATCCTCGAAGAAGCTCCGGCGGAGGAACCGCCGGACGGGGCCGTCGAGCCCGAAGCCCCGGTCGTCGCCGGCGCCAACGCCTGGCTGGTCACCGGCCGGTCCGCCGAAGGGCTCGCCGCGCAGGCGGCCCGGATCCGGGACTGGGCGGCCGCCCGTCCGGAGCTGGACGCCGGCCGGATCGCCTGGTCGCTGGCCACCACCCGGGCGGTGTTCGAGCACCGCGCCGTGGTGCTGGGCGGCGATCCGCTGGCCGGGCTGGACAGCCTGGCCGCGGACGCCCCCAGCGGCGCGGTGGTCTCCGGGGTGCGGCGCGACGACGTGCGCCCGGTGTTCGTGTTCCCCGGGCAGGGTTCGCAGTGGCTCGGGATGGGGCGGGAGCTGGCGCAGGCGAGCCCGGTGTTCGCGGCGCGGCTGGCGGAGTGCGAGGCGGCTTTGGAGTCCTTTGTGGACTGGAAGCTGTCCGAGGTGCTCGCCGAAGAACTGACCACGGCGGATCGGGTGCAGCCCGCGTTGTGGGCGGTGATGGTTTCCCTTGCCGCCGTGTGGGAAGCGGCCGGGGTCCGGCCGGAGGCGGTCGTCGGGCATTCGCAGGGCGAGATCGCGGCGGCGACGGTTGCCGGGATGCTGTCCCTTGAGGACGGTGCGAAGGTCGTTGCGCTGCGGTCGAAGTCGTTGAAGGTGCTGGCGGGTCTGGGCGGCATGTTGTCGGTCAATGCGGATGCTGCCGAAGTCGAGGGGCGACTGAGCCGGTGGGGCGAGCGGTTGGCGTTGGCTGCGGTCAACGGTCCGGCCGCGGTGGTCGTGTCGGGCGAGCCGGAGGCGTTGGCTGAGCTGAAGTCCGAATTGGACGCTGAGGGTGTCCGGGCGCGGATGGTCGCGGTGGATTACGCGTCGCATTGCGCGCAGGTGGAAAGCCTGGAAGACGAGATTCGTGCGGTGCTGGCGGGAATCGAGCCGCGGCGGGGCCGGGTGCCGATGGTGTCGGCGATGTCCGGAGAAACCTTGACGGGCGAGGAACTCGACGCCGGGTATTGGTACGAGAGCCTGCGCGCGCCGGTCCGCTTTGAACGCGCGATCGCCACGCTTTCCGGGCAGGGCCACCAGATGTTCGTCGAGGTGTCCCCGCATCCGGTGCTGCTGGGCGCGATGAACGACACTCTGGAGGAGGTCGCGCGCGAGGCGGGAGCCGGTGCGGCGGCCGGGGCGGTCTGCGCGACTCTCCGCCGGGACGAGGGCGGCGCGGACCGGCTGGTGGCTTCGTTCGCCGAGGCTTTCGTGCACGGCGCGGCCGTGGACTGGACCACACTGCTGCCTTCCGCGGCGCCCGTCGAATTGCCGACGTATGCCTTCCAGCGCAAGCGTTACTGGCCGCAGGGCGTGCTGTCGGGCTTCCACGGGAAGTCCGGCAACGGCGACCTGTCGACGCTGGGGCTCGGCGTGCTCGGGCACCCGCTGCTCGGTGCGGCCGTGGACCTGGCGGGCGGCGCGGGCCTGGTGTGCACCGGGCACCTCTCGCCGAAGGCCCAGCCGTGGCTGGCCGACCACGCGGTGGACGGCACGATGCTGCTGCCCGGCACCGGATTCGTCGAGCTGGCCGTCTGCGCCGGGGACCAGCTCGGCTGCGGCGCGCTGGAAGAACTGACGCTGGAGGCGCCGCTGATCGTGCCCGCCGAGGGCGAGGGCCTGCAGCTCCAGGTCGTGGTGGCCGAGGCGGGCCGGGACGGCCGCCGGCCGGTGGAGATCTTCTCCCGCCCCGAACAGGCCGGTCCCGGCCAGGAATGGGTCCGGCACGCGGCCGGGACGGTCGCGCCCGCGGGCCCGGCCGGTTCCGCCGACGAGGACCTGCTGAGGTGGCCGCCGCGCGACGCCATGCCAGTCGACGTCTCAGAGCTGTACCCGACGCACCTTGCCGACGTTTACGGTCCTTCGTTCCACGCGCTGCGCGCCGCCTGGCGCCGCGACGGGGACGTCTTCGCCGAGATCGTGCTTCCCGACGACGTCGCCGAGAAGGCCGGTTCCTACGGCCTGCACCCGGTCCTGCTGGACGCGGCGCTGCACGCCTCGGTCATCGCCGAGGCCGACGCGGGCGTGCCGGAGGAGCCCGGCACCGTGCCGATGCCGTTCGCCTGGACCTCCGTCGAACTGCACGCCGCGGGCGCGTCCACGCTGCGGGTGCGGTTGCGGCTGGACGGGCAGGGCTCGGTTTCGCTGACCGCCGCCGACGCCACCGGAGCCCCGGTCGTTTCGGTGGGCTCGCTGGTGAAACGCCGCGTGCCGACCGGCCAGCTGCGGCCCGCCGACAGCGCGCTGGCCGACTCGCTGTTCGTCCAGGACTGGGCCGCGCTGCCGGACGCCGCGGCTCCGGCGGGGGAGTGGGCGCTGCTCGGAGCCGACCGCTTCGGCCTGCTCGACGGGCTGGGGCTGCCGGTGCGGGCGTACGCGGACCTCGCCGAACTGGCCGAGGCCGTCGAAGCGGGCGAGATCGACCCGAGCGTGGTTCTGTGGTGCGCCGGTGCGGAAGACACTGGCGAGGACATGCCGGAGAAGGTGCGCCGCGTCAGCGCTTCGCACCTGGAATTGCTGCACGAATGGCTGGCCGAGACCCGGCTGGCCGGTGCGCGGCTGGTGGTCGTCACCCAAGGAGCGGCCGGCGCCGAAACGACCGACTTGGCCGGCGCCGCGGTATGGGGCCTGACCCGCTCGGCACAGTCCGAGGAACCCGGTCGCCTGGTGCTCGCGGACGTGGGCGCCGAGCAGTTCGCGCTGCTTCCGGCGGCGCTGGGCGGCGACGAACCCGAGCTGCTGCTGCGCGACGGCCGCGCCTGCGGCAGGCGGCTGGTCCGGCCGGAGAGCCGGCTGTCCGCGGTCGAATGGCCGGACGGCACCCGCTCCGATCCCGCTGCTCGCACGCTGCTGGTCACCGGCGGCACCGGCACTCTGGGCGGCCTGACCGCCCGGCATCTGGCGGCCACCGGCCGCGCCGGGGGAGTGGTGCTGCTCAGCCGGTCCGGCGCGGCCGCGGGCGTGGCCCCGCTGGCGGCCGAGCTGGCCGAAATGGGCGTGTGGGTGCGAGTCGTCGCCTGCGACGCCGCCGATCGCGCCGCTCTGGCGGCCGTGCTGGCGCAGCTGCCCGAAGAGCATCCGCTCGGCTCTGTCGTGCATTCCGCCGGGGTCGTGGACGACGGCGTGCTCAGCGCGCTGACGCCGGAGCGGCTGGCCGCGGTGCTGCGGCCGAAGGCGGACGCCGCCTGGCATCTGCACGAGCTGACCGCCGGGATGGATCTCGACCTGTTCGTGCTGTACTCCTCGGCGGCGGCGATGTTCGGCGCGGCCGGGCAGGGCAGCTATGTCGCCGCGAACTCCTTCCTGGACGCGCTCGCCGCCTGGCGGCGCGGCGCCGGGCTCGCCGGGATGTCCCTGCAACTCGGGCCGTGGGCGCACGAGGAAGGCATCGGCCGGCACCTGGACCAGCAGTCGCTGTCCCGGATCGACCGCAGCTTCATCCCGTTGAGCGGCGAGGAAGGCCTTGTCGTCCTCGACGTGGCGCTGGGCCGCGACGAGCCGGTCCTGATGCCTGCGCACCTGGACCTGCCCGCGCTGCGGGCGCTGGCCGCGGGCAGCACCGAGGTCCCGCCGATCTGGCGTTCGCTCGTCGGCGCCACCGGGCGGCGGACCGCGGTCTCGCGCGTCGCGGACGGCGCGGGCGAAGGCGAGTCGCTGCGGCGGCAGCTGGCGTCGGTCTCCGGTGCGGAGCGCGGCCGCGTCCTGCTGGACCTGGTGTGCGCGCACGTCGCCGCGGTGCTCGGGCACGCCTCCGCGGAAGCGATCGACGCGAACCGGGCGTTCACCGACGTCGGCTTCGACTCGCTGACCGCGGTGGAACTGCGGAACCGGATGAACGCGGCCACCGGCCTGCGCCTGCCCGCCACCCTGGTCTTCGACTACCCCACGCCGGTCGCGCTGGCCGGGCTGCTGCGCACCGAGCTGTCCGGCGACCTGCCCGCCGTCTCGCCGCCGCCGGCCCCGGCCGTGCGGCAGGCCGGGACGGACGAGCCGATCGCGATCGTCGGCATGGCCTGCCGGTTCCCCGGCGGCGCGGCCAGCCCCGAGGGACTGTGGCAGCTGCTGGCCGCGGGCGCGGACGCCATCGGCCCGTTCCCGCAGGACCGCGGCTGGGACCTCGACCTGCTGAACGACCCGCTGCTGGGCTCCTTCGACCAAGCCGGCGGTTTCGTCCGCGACGCCAGCGCGTTCGACGCCGGGTTCTTCGGGATCAGCCCGCGCGAGGCGCTGGCGATGGACCCGCAGCAGCGGCTGCTGCTGGAGGTGTCCTGGGAGGCGGTCGAGCGGGCCGGGATCGACCCCGCTTCGCTGCGCGGCACGCAGACCGGCGCGTTCGTCGGCGGCTACAGCTCCCGGTACGCGACGGATATCGACCTGGAAACGTCCGGCGTCGCCGAAGCGCAGCTGGTGACCGGCAACGCCACCAGCGTGCTTTCCGGCCGGTTGTCCTACACGCTCGGGCTGGAAGGCCCGGCCGTCACGATGGACACCGCGTGTTCGTCCTCGCTGGTCGCTCTGCACCTGGCCAGCCAGGCGCTGCGCGGCGGCGAGTGCGGGCTCGCGCTCGCCGGCGGCGTCACCGTCACCGCGACGCCCGGCGTGTTCAGCGCCTTCGCGAAGGCGGGCGGCATCTCGGTGGACGGGCGATGCAAGTCGTTCGCCGCCGCCGCGGAGGGTTCCGGTTTCGCCGAGGGCGCGGGCATGCTCGTGCTCGAGCGGCTTTCCGACGCGCGGCGCAACGGGCATCCGGTGCTGGCGCTGGTCCGGGGTTCCGCGGTGAACCAGGACGGCGCGTCGAACGGCTTGACGGCGCCGAACGGCCCTTCGCAGCAGCGGGTGATCCGCGCGGCGCTGGCCAGCGCCCGGCTCTCCGAGTCCGACGTGGACGTCGTCGAGGCGCACGGATCGGCCACCACGCTGGGCGACCCGATCGAGGCGCAGGCGTTGCTGGCGACCTACGGACAGGGCCGGGAACGGCCGTTGTGGCTGGGCTCGGTGAAGTCGAACATCGGGCACACGCAAGCCGCGGCGGGCGTGGCCGGCGTGATGAAGATGGTGCTCGCGCTGGGACACGAGCAGCTGCCGAAGACCCTGCACGTGGACGACCCGACCCCGCACGTGGACTGGACGGCGGGCGAGGTGCGGCTGCTGACCGAGCCGGTGTCGTGGCCGGCGGGGGAGCGGGTGCGCCGGGCCGGGGTGTCGGCGTTCGGCATGAGCGGCACCAACGTGCACGTGATCGTCGAGGAAGCGCCTCAGGCCGACGCGGCCGAGCGGAAGCCGGGCGAAACCGGGACGCCGGTGCTGACCGGCGGTCCGGCGGCGCTGCTGGTGGCCGGGCGGAGCGCGGAAGGCCTGGTGGCGCAGGCGGACCGGCTGGCCGACTGGCTGGCCGAACGCCCGGAGCTGCCGCCGTCGGACGTGGCGTGGTCGCTGGCCACCACCCGGTCGGCGTTCGAGCATCGGGCCGTGGTGCTCGGCGACACCCGCGAAGAGCTGGTTTCCGGTCTGCGCGCGGCGCCCGGCCCGCTGTCCGGGGTGGCGCGGGCCGGCGGCCGGACCGCCTTCGTGTTTGCCGGACAGGGCGCCCAGTGGACGGGCATGGGCCGGCAAATGCTGGCCGACAGCCCGGTTTTCGCGGCCCGGTTCGCCGAATGCGAGCGCGCCCTTTCGTCCTGTGTGGACTGGAACCTGACCGAGGCGCTCGCCGGCGAGCTGGAAGCGGCGGAGATCGTGCAGCCGTTGCTGTGGGCGGCGATGGTGTCGCTGGCCGCGGTGTGGGAGGCGGCCGGCGTCGCTCCGGACGCGGTGGTCGGCCATTCGCAGGGCGAGATCGCGGCCGCGACGGTCGCGGGCATGCTGACCGTCGAGGACGCCGCGAAGGTCGTCGCCGTGCGGTCGCGGGAGCTGACCGGGCTGTCCGCGCCAGGCTCGATGGTCTCGGTGGTCATGCCCGCCGAATCGGTGCGCGAACTGGTGGAGCGCTGGGGCGACCGGCTTTCCGTCGCCGCGGTCAACGGCCCCGCCGCCGTGGTGGTGTCCGGCGAACCCGAGGCGCTGACCGAATTCGAACGGGAACTGGCCTCGCGGCACGTGCTGCGCTGGCGGATCCCGGCGTCCGACTTCGTCGCGCACTCCCCGGCGGTCGATTCGCTGGCCGAGGTGCTCGCGACCGGGCTGGCGAGCATCGCGCCCCGCGCCGGCCGGGTGCCGATGATGTCCACGGTCACCGGCGATTGGGTGTCCGGGGCCGAACTCGGCGCGGACTACTGGTTCGCGAACCTGCGCCGGACCGTGCGGTTCGAGGACGCCACCCGTGCGCTGCTCGCCGCCGGTTATCTGTCCTTTGTGGAGGTTTCGCCGCATCCGGTGCTGACCGCGTCGGTGACCGAGACCGCGGAGGACGCCGGGATCGGCCCGGTGCTGACTGTCGGCACCCTGGAACGCGAAAACGCGGGCGTGCGCCGGATGCTCGCTTCGCTGGCCGAAGCGCACGTCGGCGGCCTGCCCGTGGACTGGACCGCGGTGCTGCCCGCGGGCGCCCGCGTCGATCTGCCCACCTATGCTTTCCAGCACGAGCGTTACTGGCTGAGCGGCTCCGCCGCCGCAACGCCGCCCGCCGGAGCGGAAACCGCCGAGGAAGCCCGTTTCTGGGCCGCGGTCGAGGGCGGCGACGTGGCGAGGGTCGCGGACACGCTGTCGCTGCCCGACGAAGACCACCTGGACGCGGTGCTGCCCGCGCTGGCCTCGTGGCGCAAGCGGGAACGGGACCGCTCGGCCACCGAGTCCTGGCGCTACCGCATCACCTGGGCGCCGGTGGCCGAACCGTCCGCCGCCCGGCTCGACGGGAGCTGGCTGGTCGTCGTGCCCGCCGCGCGGGCCGAGGACGAGCGGGTCCGGGCGTGCGTGGCCGCGCTGGCCCGCCGCGGCGCCGAGCCGGTGCTGCTCGCGCTGGACGCCGCGGTGACCGACCGGGTCGCGATGTCGGCGGCGCTCGGACCGGTGCTGCGAGACACCGGCGAAGCGAGCGGCGTGCTGTCGCTGCTCGCGCTGGACGAGACTCCGCTGGCCGGGCATCCGGTGGTTTCGGCCGGCCTCGCCGCCACTGCCGCATTGGTGCAGGGGCTGGACGACGCGGGCGTGGCCGCGCCGCTGTGGCTGGCCACCTGCGGCGCGATCGCCGCCGGTGCGGGCGAGTCCCCGGCCAGTCCGGCACAGGCCCAGATCTGGGGCTTCGGCCGGGTGGTCGGGCTCGAGTACCCGGACCGCTGGGGCGGGCTGGTCGACCTGCCCGCCGCGGTGGACAAGCGGACCGGTGCGCAGCTGGTCGCGGTCCTGTCCGGCTGCGACGAGAACCAGGTCGCGCTGCGACCCGCCGGGATACTGGGCCGCCGCCTGACCCACGCTCCCCGCCCGAAGAGCGCGGGGACGTGGCAGACCCGCGGCGCCGCGCTGGTCACCGGCGGCACCGGCGCGCTCGGCGGCTACGTGGCGCGGTGGCTGGGCGAGCACGGCGGCGACCGGCTCGTGCTGACCAGCCGGTCCGGCCCGGCCGTGGCGGGCATCGCCGCGCGGGCCGCCGAACTGGCCGAACAGGGCAGCCGGGTGGACGTGCTGGCCTGCGACGTGAGCGTGCGCGCCGAGGTCGCCGGGGTCCTCGGCTGGATCGGCGACGACCTCTCCGCCGTGGTGCACACCGCGGCGGTGCTGGACGACGGCGTGATCGACGGCCTGAACCCGGCCCGCCTGGAAACCGCGCTGTCGGCCAAGGGCGGCGGCGCCGCGCATCTGGACGAACTCACCGCCGGCCGCGAGCTGGACGCGTTCGTGCTGTTCTCGTCGGTGGTGGCCACCACGGGCGGGCCGGGACAGGCCAACTACGCCGCGGCCAACGCCTACCTCGACGCGCTCGCCGAGCACCGGCGAGGACGTGGCCTGCCCGCGTTGTCCGTGGCCTGGGGCCCCTGGGAAGCCGGGGTGGCGCAGGGTTCCGAAGCGGCGCGGCAACGGCTGGCCCGCAACCAGTGGGAAGGCATGATGGCGCCGGAGCTCGCGGTGCGGGCGCTCGGCGAGGCGCTCGAGGGCGGCGACACCGTCCTCACGGTGACCAACATCGACTGGTCGGTCATCCTGGACACCCCGCACGCGGCGGCGAGCCTGCTCCAAGTCCCGCTGATGCGGGACCTGCCGGAGATCCACCGGCTGGCCGCGCTCGTCGCGGAAGCGCCCGCGGAAACGGCCGAGGGCGATCTGGCCGCTTCGCTGGCCGGGCTCTCCGGCGCCGAGCAGACCCGGGTGATGTCCGACCTGGTCCGGGGCCTGGCCGCGAAGGTGCTCGGCTTCGCCTCGGGGGAGTCCGTCGACCCCGGCCGCGCGTTCAGCGAGATGGGCTTCGACTCGCTGACCTCGGTCGAACTGCGCAACGACCTCGGCTCGGCCACCGGCCTGCGGCTGCCCGCGACGCTCCTGTTCGACTACCCGACCCCCGGCGCGGTCGCCGGCTGCCTGCTGGCCGAACTGCTCGGCGCGCTGCCCGAGCAGACCCGCGCCGTCGCCGCCGCGCCGGCGGCGTCCGGCGAGCCGATCGCCATCGTGGGCATGAGCTGCCGTTATCCCGGCGGAGTGGTCGATCCCGACGGGCTGTGGGCGCTGCTGGCCTCCGGCGGCGACGCGATCTCCGGTTTCCCGCTCGACCGGGACTGGGACCTCAGCGCGCTGGACGAGTCCTCCTATGTCAGCTCCGGCGGTTTCGTCGAGGACATCGCCGGCTTCGACGCCGGGTTCTTCGGGATCAGCCCGCGCGAGGCGCTGGCGATGGACCCGCAGCAGCGGATGCTGCTCGAACTGTCCTGGGAAGCGCTGGAACGGGCCGGGATCGCCCCGGAATCCCTGCGCGGCACCAGCACCGGGGTGTTCGCGGGCGGCTACTCGTCCGGCTACGGCTACGACGCGGACTTCTCCGGCGCGGCGCACCTGATCACCGGCAACGCGACCAGCGTGCTGTCCGGCCGGGTGTCGTACTCGCTGGGCTTGGAAGGCCCGGCCGTCACTGTGGACACGGCGTGCTCTTCGTCGCTGATGGCCATGCATCTGGCGGCGCAGGCGCTGCGGTCCGGCGAATGCTCGATGGCGCTCGCCGGCGGCGTGACCGTGCTGGTCAGCCCGGCCGGGTTCGTCGGGTTCAGCGAGCAGAGCGGACTGGCCGAAGACGGCCGCTGCAAGGCTTTCTCCGACGACGCGGACGGCATGGGCTTCGCCGAGGGCGCGGGCCTGGTCGTGCTGGAGAAGCTCTCCGACGCGCAACGGCAGGGCCACCGGGTGCTCGCCGTGCTGCGGGGTTCGGCGGTGAACCAGGACGGTGCGTCGAATGGGTTGACGGCGCCGAATGGTCCTTCGCAGCAGCGAGTTATTCGCGCGGCGTTGGCGAATGCCGGGTTGTCGGCGTCCGAAGTGGACGTGGTGGAAGCGCACGGCACCGGGACGAAGCTCGGTGATCCGATTGAGGCGCAGGCGTTGCTGGCGACGTATGGCCGGGATAGGGAGCGTCCGTTGTGGCTGGGTTCGGTGAAGTCGAACATCGGGCACACGCAAGCCGCGGCTGGTGTGGCCGGGGTGATCAAGATGGTGCTGGCGTTGCAGCATCAGGAGATTCCGCGGACGCTGCATGCCGATGTGCCGTCGTCCCAGGTGGACTGGACGGCCGGTCAGGTCGCATTGCTGACCGAGAGCACGCCGTGGCGGGCCAACGGGCATCCGCGCCGCGCCGGGGTGTCGTCGTTCGGGCTGAGCGGCACCAACGCGCACGTCATCCTGGAGGAAGCGCCCGCCGAGGCGCCCGCGGAGGCCGAGGAGCGCGAGCCGGTGCTCAGTGCCGGTGAGGCGGGGGCGTGGGTGCTGTCCGGCCGGACCGCCGAGAGCCTCGTGGGCCAGGCGGAGCGGCTGCACGACTGGGTGCTCGACCGGCCGGAGCTGTCTCCGGCGGACGTCGGCTGGTCGTTGGCGACGACGCGGTCGGTGTTCGAGCATCGCGCGGTCGTCACCGGCGATTTCCCCGCCGGGTTGCGAGATCTGGTCGCCGGGACGCCGTCGGGCTCGGTGGTGACCGGGGCCGCGCGGGCCGGGGTGCGTCCGGTGTTCGTGTTCGCCGGTCAGGGTTCGCAGTGGCTCGGGATGGGACGCGACCTCGCGCGATCGAGTGCGGTGTTCGCGGCGCGGCTGACGGAGTGCGAGCGGGCTTTGGAGTCCTTTGTGGACTGGAAGCTGTCCGAGGCGCTCGAAGGCGAGCTGGAGTCGGCGGACGTCGTGCAGCCTGCCTTGTGGGCGGTGATGGTGTCTCTGGCCGCGGTCTGGGAGGCGGCTGGCGTCGCTCCGGACGCGGTAGTCGGGCATTCGCAGGGTGAGATCGCTGCGGCGACGGTTGCGGGGATGTTGTCCCTTGAGGATGGTGCGCGGGTTGTTGCGCTGCGGTCGAAGTCGTTGAAGGCGTTGGCTGGTTTGGGCGGCATGCTGTCGGTGAGCGCGGCGGCCGATGTGGTGGAAGAGCGGATCGCCAAGTGGGGCGAGCGGTTGGCGTTGGCTGCGGTGAACGGTCCGGCCGCGGTGGTCGTGTCGGGCGAGCCGGAGGCGTTGGCTGAGCTGAGGTCCGAATTGGACGCTGAGGGTCTTCGGGCGCGGATGGTGGCGGTGGATTACGCGTCGCATTGCGCACAGGTGGAGCGCCTGGAAGACGAGATTCGTGCGGTGCTGGCGGGTGTTTCGCCGCGCAAGGGCCGGGTGCCGATGGTGTCGGCGATGTCCGGGGAGACCTTGACGGGCGAGGAACTCGACGCTGGCTACTGGTACGAGAGCCTGCGCGCGCCGGTCCGTTTCGAACGCGCGGTGAGTGCCTTGGCGGAGCGCGGACACCAGCTGTTCATCGAGGTGACCCCGCATCCGGTCCTGCTCGGCGCGATCACCGACACCGTCGAGGACGCCGCTGCCGGGTGCGGCACGCTCCGCCGGGACGACGGCGGCGCGGCGCGGTTGCTGACCTCGTTCGCGGAAGCTTTCGTCCACGGTGCGCCGGTGGACTGGGCGGCGGTGCTGCCCTCGGGGAACCGGGTCGAGCTTCCGACCTATGCGTTCGAGCACGAGCGCTACTGGCCGAAGGCCGCGACCGGCCGCGGCGGGAACGCGGCGTCCCTCGGCTTGGGCGCGGTGGACCATCCGCTGCTCGGCGCGGCGGTCGAACTGGCCGGCGGCGCGGGTGTCCTCTGCACCGGCCGGTTGTCGGTGCGCACGCATCCGTGGCTGGCCGACCATGTGGTGGGCGGCGTGATCCTGTTGCCCGGAACCGGGTTTGTCGAGCTGGCGGTGCTCGCGGGCGACCAGGTGGGCTGCGGTCTGCTGGAAGAGCTGACCTTGCAGGCGCCGCTGGTGGTCCCGGCCGAGGGCGGCGTACAGGTCCAGGTGGTGGTCGCCGACGCCACCGGCGACGGCCGTCGCACGGTGGAGGTGTTCTCCCGCCGGGACGGAACCGGTGAACAGTGGACCCAGCACGCCACCGGGGTGCTGGCCCCGGTCGCGGCCTCGCCGGTCGCGGACGAACTCTCGGTGTGGCCCCCGCAGGGCGCGGAAGCGATCGGCCTCGATGGGATGTACACCGCCGAAGGCGCCTACGGCTACGGCCCGGCGTTCCGGACTCTCCGCGCGGCTTGGCGGCTCGGTGACGAGATCTACGCCGAGGTCCGGCTTTCCGGGGACACCGCGGAGGAAGCGGACGCGTTCGGCCTGCACCCGGCGCTGCTCGACGGGGTGCTGCACGCCAGCGCACTGTTCGGCACGGCTGAGCCGGGCGAGGCGCGGCTGCCGTTCGCGTGGAACGGCGTCCGGCTGCGGGCCAGCGGTGCGTCCGTTCTGCGCGCCCGGCTGCGCCGGGACGACGCCGGTGCTCTCGCCGTGCTGGCCGCCGACACCGCCGGGGCCACCGTGCTCTCGGTGGACTCGCTGGTCACTCGTGCGGTTTCGCTGGAGCAGGTCCGCGCGGCCGGTGCGGCGCAGCCTGACTCGCTGTTCACCGTGCAATGGCAGCCGATCGCGGAAACCGCCGCGAAGACCGGCGACTGGGCCCTCCTCGGCGCCGATCGCTTCGGAGTCGCGGACGCGCTTCCGGTGACCTCCTTCGCGGATCTCCCGGCGCTGGCCGAGTCCGGCATCGTGCCGAGCGTGGTGATGGTCTGCGCCGGCGGCGCCGGCGAGACCGATACGGCCGAGGCCGCGCGGCGCGCCACCGCCGAGACGCTGGAGCTGATTCAGCACTGGCTGGCCGACGACCGTTTCGGGACGGCGCGGCTGGTGGTCCTGACCCGGCGCGGTCTGGCGACCGCTCCCGGCGAACCGGTGGCGGACCTGGCGTCCGCGGCGGTCTGGGGTCTGGTGCGCTCCGCGCAGTCGGAGAACCCGGACCAGGTCGTCCTGGCCGACTTCGCCGAGGGCGACGACCTCGCCGCGCTGCCGTCCGCAGTGGACAGCGGCGAGCCGGAGGTGGCTGTTCGCGGCGGTGTCGTGTTGGGGCGGCGGCTGACGCGTCCGTCCGGTGATCTCGCGCTGCCGGAGGGGTTGTGGCGGCTGGAACCGGACGCGGGCGGCTCGCTGGAGGGCCTCGCGCCGGTCTCGATCGCCGACGCGGCGCTGGAACCGGGCCAGGTCCGGGTAGGGGTGCGGGTCGCGGGCCTGAACTTCCGGGACGTGCTGATCGCACTGGACATGTACCCCGGCGGAGGGGTGCTGGGCGGCGAGGTCGCGGGCCGGGTCCTGGAAGTCGGGCCCGGGGTGACCGGATTCGCCGTGGGCGATCGGGTGCTGGGCATCGCCTCCGGCGGGTTCGGCCCGGAGGTCATCGCCGACGCGCGGCAGCTCGTGCCCATCCCCCAAGGCTGGACGGACGTCGAGGCCGGTGCTGTCCCGTCGGCCTTCCTGACCGCCTGGTACGCGCTGGTGGAGTTGGCGGGTGCGCGGCCTGGGCAGCGGGTGCTGGTGCATGCGGCCGCGGGCGGCGTGGGGATGGCGGCGGTGCGCATCGCGCGCTACCTGGGGTTGGAGGTTTTCGCGACGGCCAGCCCGGCGAAGCATGGTGTGCTGGCCGGGTTGGGTCTGGACGCGGACCACATCTCGACGTCGCGCGGTGTTGAGTTCGAGCGGGATTTCCTTGCTGCGACTGATGGTCGTGGGGTGGACATCGTGGTGAACTCGCTGGCCGGTGAGTTGGTGGACGCGTCGCTGCGGTTGCTGCCGCGAGGCGGTTCGTTCGTGGAGATGGGCCGGACCGACCTGCGGGACCCGGAGAGCATCCCGGCGGGGATCGGCTACCGGCCGTTCAACCTGGCGGAGGCCGGGCCGGACGGACTGCACGACATGCTGGTCCAGATCGTCGAACTGATGGCGGCTGGGGTGCTGGCGAAGCTGCCGGTGCGGGTGTGGGACGTGCGGCGGGCGCGGGAGGCGTTCCGGTTCATGTCGCAGGCCAAGCACACCGGCAAGATGGTCTTCACCATTCCGGCGGCTTCGGCGGCGGGTTCGGCGTTGATCACCGGCGGCACGGGGACGTTGGGCGGTTTGGTGGCCCGGCATCTGGCGTCGACCGGGCGTGCGGACGAGCTGGTGCTGACCGGTCGTTCCGGTCCGGGTGCGCCGGACGTCGCCGTGCTGGCCGCGGAGCTGGCCACCTCGGGCGCGTCAGTGCGCGTGGTCGCCTGCGATGCGGCGGAACGTGACGACCTCGCCACTGTGGTGCGTGGGGTGCCGTTGCTGAAGACCGTGGTGCACACGGCGGGTGTGCTGGACGACGCGACGATCGCGTCGCTGACGTCCGAGCGGGTGTCGGCCGTCATGCGGCCCAAGGTCGACGGTGCGTGGAATCTGCACGAGCTGACCCTGGACCGCGAGCTGGACGAGTTCGTCCTGTTCTCCTCGGCGGCTTCCACCTTCGGCGCTGCCGGGCAGGGCAACTACGTCGCGGCGAACTCCTTTTTGGACGGTCTCGCGGCGGACCGCCGGGCGGCCGGGCTGCCGGGAACCTCGCTGGCGTGGGGCTTGTGGGCCGAAGCGAGCGCGTTGACCGGGCGGCTCAGCGACAGCGAGCGCTCCCGCATCAACCGCGGCGGGATCGGGGCGCTGAGCGCCCAGGACGGCCTCGAGCTGTTCGACCGTGCGCTGGCGCGGGACGAATCCGTGCTCGTGCCCGCCCGGCTCGACGTCGCGGGCATGCGCGCGAAGGCCCGGACCGCCGAGGACGTGCCGCCGCTGTGGCGCGCGCTGGTCACCGGCGGCCCGGCTCGGCGGGCGGCGGTGTCGGCCGGAGCCGGCGGCGCGGATTCGCTGCGGCAGCGGCTGGCCGGACTGTCCGAACCGGACCGGGACCGCGCACTGATCGACCTGGTGCGCACCCACGTGGCGGCCGTGCTCGGGCACGGGTCCGCGGAGGCGATCGACGCGAACCGGGCGTTCACCGACCTGGGCTTCGACTCGCTGACCGCGGTCGAGCTGCGGAACCGGCTGAACACCGCGACCGGGCTGCGGCTGCCCGCCACGCTGGTCTTCGACTACCCGAACGCGGTCGAGCTGGCCGGTCTGCTCCGGGACAAGCTGGTGCCGGACCTCGAAGCGCCCGGCGGCGCGCAGCCGGCCGAGGACCGGCTCCGCGCCGCGCTCGCCGCCGTTCCGCTGGAGAGGTTCCGCGAAGCGGGGCTCATGGAAGGGCTGCTGCGGCTGGCCGGCGTCGAGGATTCGGCGGCCGGAGAGGACGCGGGCGACATCGACGAGCTGGACGCGGACGACTTGATCCGCCTGGTGCTCGACACCGACAGCGACAGCGAATGACCGGGACGACGCGGGACGAGCGGGATGGGTGGAAGCGGCGATGAGCGAGAAGGCTGACAAGCTCCTGGAAGCGCTGCGGGCCTCGGTCAAGGAGACCGAGCGGCTGAAGGCGCGCAACCGGGAACTCGTCTCGGCGGCTTCCGAGCCGCTGGCCATCGTCGGCATGGGCTGCCGCTATCCCGGCGGGGTGCGCACTCCCGCCGAGTTCTGGGAGCTGCTGTCCTCCGGCGGCGACGCGATCTCGGGCTTCCCGACCGACCGCGGCTGGGACGCCGAGGGCGTCTACGACCCGGACCCGGACAACCCGGGAACGTCCTATGTGGTCGAAGGCGGGTTCCTGCGGGACGCGGCGAGCTTCGACGCCGAGTTCTTCGGGATCAGCCCGCGCGAGGCGCTGGCGATGGACCCGCAGCAGCGGCTGCTGCTGGAGATCTCGTGGGAAGCGCTGGAGGCCGCCGGGGTCGATCCGGCCGCGCTGCGCGGTTCGCGGACCGGCGTGTTCATCGGCGTCGCGCCGGGGGACTACGTCACGCATCCCTCGCTGCAGACCTCCGAGGGACTGGCCTGGCACCTGATGACCGGCGGCGCGGCCAGCGTCATGTCCGGCCGGATCTCCTACCTGCTCGGCTTGCAGGGGCCGGCGGTTTCCATCGACACGGCTTGTTCTTCTTCGCTGGTCGCGCTGCATCTGGCGGCGCAGGCGGTGCGGTCGGGGGAATGCTCGATGGCGCTGGCGGGCGGGGTCACCGTGATGGCCTCGCCGAGCGGGTTCGTCGGCTTCTCGCGGCAGCGCGGTCTCGCCGAGGACGGCCGCTGCAAGGCGTTCTCCGCGGACGCGGACGGCATGGGCATGGCCGAGGGCGCCGGGATGGTGCTCGTGGAACGGCTGTCCGATGCCCAGCGCGAGGGGCACCGGGTGCTGGCCGTCCTTCGCAGCAGCGCGATGAACCAGGACGGCGCGTCCAACGGCATGACCGCGCCGAACGGGCCTTCGCAGCAGCGGGTGATCAAGGCCGCGCTGGCCGGGGCGCACCTCTCGTCCGCCGACGTGGACGTGGTCGAGGCGCACGGCACCGGCACCACGCTCGGCGACCCGATCGAGGCTCAGGCCCTGCTGGCCACCTACGGCCAGGACCGGCCGGAAGACCGGCCGCTGCTGCTGGGCTCGGTGAAGTCCAACATCGGGCACACCCAGCAGGCCGCCGGGATCGCCGGGGTGATCAAGCTGGTGCTCGCGCTGCAGCACGGCGAACTGCCGAAGACCCTGCACGCGGAAAAGCCCTCGCCGCACGTGGACTGGACCGAAGGCCACGTCCGGTTGCTGACCGAGCGCACGCCGTGGCCCGCGGGCGGACGTCCTCGCCGGGGCGGGGTTTCGTCGTTCGGGCTGAGCGGCACCAACGCGCACGTCATCCTGGAGGAAGCGCCCGCCGCGCCTCCCGCGCCGGCCGAACGGCCGGAGCCGGTGCTCGGCACCGGAGCGGGCGCCGCGTGGGTGCTGTCCGGGCGGACGCCGGAAGGCCTTGCCGGGCAAGCGGACCAGCTGCGCGAGTGGGTGCTCGCGCGGCCGGAGCTGTCTCCGGCGGACGTGGGCTGGTCGTTGGCGACGACCCGGTCGGTGTTCGAGCATCGCGCGGTGGTGACGGGCGAGTTCGCGTCGGGGTTGAGCGACCTGGCGGCGGGTTCGCCGTCGGGCTCGGTGGTGACCGGGGCCGCGCGGACCGGGGTGCGTCCGGTGTTCGTGTTCGCGGGGCAGGGTTCGCAGTGGGTCGGGATGGGGCGGGAGCTTGCGCGGTCGAGTGCGGTGTTCGCGGCTCGATTGGCGGAGTGCGAGGCGGCTTTGGAGTCCTTTGTGGACTGGAAGCTGTCGGAGGTGCTGGCCGAAGAGCTGACCTCGGCGGATCGGGTGCAGCCCGCGTTGTGGGCAGTGATGGTGTCGTTGGCCGCGGTGTGGGAAGCGGCGGGGGTTTCGCCGCGGGCGGTGGTCGGGCATTCGCAGGGTGAGATCGCGGCGGCGACGGTTGCGGGGATGTTGTCCCTTGAGGATGGTGCGCGGGTTGTTGCGCTGCGGTCGAAGTCGTTGAAGGCGTTGGCTGGTTTGGGCGGCATGCTGTCGGTGAGCGCGGCGGCCGATGTGGTGGAAGAGCGGATCGCCAAGTGGGGCGAGAAGCTGGCGTTGGCTGCGGTGAACGGTCCGGCCGCGGTGGTCGTGTCGGGCGAGCCGGAGGCGTTGGCTGAGTTGAAGTCCGAATTGGACGCTGAGGGTCTTCGGGCGCGGATGGTGGCGGTGGATTACGCCTCGCATTGTGCGCAGGTGGAGAGCCTGGAAGCGGAGATCCGCGCGGTGCTGGCGGGGATCGAGCCGCGCACGGGCCGGGTGCCGATGGTGTCGGCGATGTCCGGAGAAACCCTGACCGGCGAAGAACTGGACGCCGGGTATTGGTACGAGAGCCTGCGCGCGCCGGTCGACTTTGAACGCGCGGTGCGCCTCCTCGCCGAGCAGGGGCACAATGTCTTCCTCGAGGTGACCCCGCATCCGGTGCTGCTGGGCGCGATGAACGACACCCTGGGCGACACCGCCGCGGTGTGCGGCACGCTGCGCCGCGACGACGGCGGCAGCGCGCGGATGCTCGCTTCCTTCGCCGAGGCTTTCGTGCACGGGGTCGCGGTGGACTGGACGCGGGTGCTGCCGTCCGGGAACCGGGTGGAACTGCCGACGTATGCGTTCCAGCGGGTGCGGTTCTGGCCGTCGGAGGCCGCGCCGGCGCCGGGCGGCGACGCCGTGTCGCTGGGACTGGGCGCGGTCGGCCACCCCTTGCTCGGCGCGGCGGTGGAACTCGCCGGCGGCGCCGGTTTGGTCTGCACCGGCCGGCTGTCGGTCCGCACTCATCCGTGGCTGGCCGATCACCGCGTCGGCGGCGTGATCCTGTTGCCTGGCACCGGTTTCGTGGAGATGCTCCTGCGGGCCGGGGAGCAGGCGGGCTGCGGCGTGCTGGAAGAACTGACCTTGCACGCGCCGCTGGCGGTGCCCGCCGAGCAGGGCGTGCAGGTGCAGGTCATCGTGTCCGAGGCGGGCCAGGACGGACGGCGCGCGGTCGAGGTGTTCGCCCGCCGCGACGACGCGGGCGAAGGCTGGACCCAGCACGCCAGCGGCACGGTGGCCCCCGCCGGGCCGGGCGAAACCCACGACGAGGAACTGGCCTCCTGGCCGCCGCGGAACGCCACTCGCGTCGAGGTCGACGGCCTCTACGAGGCTCTGGCCGACGCGTCCTACCAGTACGGCCCGGCTTTCCAGGGCGTGCGCGGAGTCTGGCGGCGCGGCGACGACGTCTTCGCCGAAGTGTCGTTGCCCGAGAGCATGGTCGAGCAGGCGGGCACGTTCGGCCTGCATCCCGCGTTGCTCGACGCGGTCCTCCAGGCCAGCGTGTTCGCCGGCGGCCCCGACGCGGAGGTCTCCGGCGAGGTACGGCTTCCGTTTGCCTGGACCGGAGTGGAGCTGTTCGCGGGCGGTGCGTCCGTGCTGCGCGCGCGGCTGCGCCGGGACGCGAGCGGCTCGCTGTCGTTCGTGGCGGCGGACGTCACCGGCGCGACCGTCGTTTCGGTGGGGTCGTTGCGCACCCGTCCGGTGGCGGCGGACCAGGTGAGCGTCGCCGACCCGGTGGTGCGGGACGCGCTGTTCGCGGTGGAGTGGGCGGAGATCGGCGAGACGGCTCCCGCCGACGAGGCCTGGGCAGTCGTGGGGGAGGACCGGTTCGGCGTCGCCGAGGTCCTTCCGGCCGAGTCCGTTCCGGACCTTTCCGCGCTGGCTGAGACGGTGCCGGGCGTGCTGGTGGTCTGTGCCGGCGGCGCCGGGGACGCCGACCCGCCCGCATCCGCGAGGCGGGCGACCGCCGAAGTGCTCGACGTGGTCCAGCGGTGGCTGGCCGACGAACGGCTCGAAGCGGCGCGCCTGGTCGTGCTGACCCGCGGCGCGGTGGCGCCCGTGCCCGGCGAGCGGGTGCGCGATCTGGCCGGGGCCGCGGTCTGGGGTCTCGTGCGGTCGGCCCAGTCGGAGAACCCCGGCCGGCTGGTGCTGGCCGACGTCCTCGACGACGCGGACCTCGCGCGGCTCGCGTCCGTTGTGGACAGTGGCGAGCCGGAGGTGGCTGTTCGCGGCGGTGTCGTGTTGGGGCGGCGGTTGACGCGTCCGTCCGGTGATCTCGCGGTGCCGGAGGGTTTGTGGCGGCTGGAGCCGGACGAGAACGGGTCCCTCGACGGGCTCGTGCTGGCTCCGGTGGCCGACGCGGCGTTGGAGCCGGGCCAGGTCCGGGTGGGCGTGCGGGTCGCGGGTGTGAATTTCCGGGACGTGCTGATCGCGTTGGGGATGTACCCCGGCGGAGGGGTGCTGGGCGGCGAGGTCGCGGGCCGGGTGCTGGAGGTCGGGCCCGGGGTGACCGGATTCGCGGTGGGCGACCGGGTGCTGGGCATCGTCTCCGGCGGGTTCGGCCCGGAGGTGATCGCCGACGCGCGCCATCTCGTCGGCATCCCGGACAGCTGGTCCGAAGTGGACGCCGGTTCGGTGCCGGTGGCGTTCCTGACGGCTTGGTACGCGCTGGTGGAGTTGGCGGGTGCGCGGCCTGGGCAGCGGGTGCTGGTTCATGCGGCCGCGGGCGGCGTGGGGATGGCGGCGGTGCGGATCGCGCGGCATCTGGGGTTGGAGGTTTTCGCGACGGCCAGCCCGGCGAAGCATGGTGTGCTGGCTGGGTTGGGTCTGGACGCGGACCACATCTCGACGTCGCGCGGTGTTGAGTTCGAGCGGGATTTCCTTGCTGCGACGGGTGGTCGTGGGGTGGACATCGTGGTGAACTCGCTGGCCGGTGAGTTGGTGGATGCGTCGCTGCGGTTGCTGCCGCGAGGCGGTTCGTTCGTGGAGATGGGCCGGACCGACCTGCGGGACCCGGAGAGCATTCCCGCCGGAGTGGTGTACCGGCCGTTCGATCTGGCGGAGGCCGGGCCGGAGGGCCTGCACGAGATGCTGGTGCGGGTAGTCGAGCTGATGGCCTCGGGCGTGCTGGCGAAGTTGCCGGTGCGGGTGTGGGATGTGCGGCGGGCGCGGGAGGCGTTCCGGTTCATGTCGCAGGCCAAGCACACCGGCAAGATGGTCTTCACCATCCCGGTCACGGCGGGGTCGGCCTCCCGTTCGGCGTTGATCACCGGCGGCACGGGGACGTTGGGCGGTTTGGTGGCCCGGCACTTGGCGTCGACCGGGCGTGCGGACGAGCTGGTGCTGATCGGTCGTTCCGGTCCGGGTGCGCCGGACGTCGCCGTGCTGGCGGCGGAGTTGGCGTCGTTGGGCGCGGCGGTGCGTGTGGTCGCTTGTGACGCTGCGGAGCGCGAGGATCTCGCCACTGTGGTGCGTGGGGTGCCGTTGCTGAAGACTGTGGTGCACACGGCGGGTGTGCTGGACGACGCGACGATCGCGTCGCTGACGTCCGAGCGCGTGTCGACGGTGATGCGGCCCAAAATGGACGGTGCGTGGAATCTGCACGAGCTGACGCTGGACCGGGAGCTGGACGAGTTCGTGCTGTTCTCCTCGGCGGCGTCGACGTTCGGCGCGCCGGGGCAGGGGAACTACGTCGCGGCGAACTCCTTTTTGGACGGTCTCGCGGCGGACCGCCGGGCGGCCGGGCTGCCGGGAACCTCGCTGGCGTGGGGGATGTGGGCCGAGACCAGCGCTCTGACCGGGCAGCTCAGCGACGCGGAACGGTCCCGGATCAACCGGGGCGGCGTGGCGGCGCTGAGCGCGCAGGACGGTCTCGCGCTGTTCGACCGCGCGGTGTCGCGCGACGAAGCGGTCCTCGTGCCCGCGCTGCTGAACGTCGCCGGACTGCGGGCGCAGGCAGCCAAGGGCGGCGAAGTCCCGCCGGTGTGGCGGGCATTGATCACCGCCAGGCCCGGTCGTCGGACGGCGGCGTCGGAGGCCGGCGCCGATTCGTTGCGGCAGCGGCTGGCCGGACTGTCCGGACCGGACCGGGAACGCGCCCTCGTCGATCTGGTGCGCACCCACGTGGCGGCGGTGCTCGGCCACCGATCCCCTGAGGCGATCGGCGCGAACCGGGTCTTCACCGAGCTGGGCTTCGACTCGCTGACCGCGGTCGAACTGCGGAACCGGCTGAACGCCGCCACCGGGCTGCGGCTGCCCGCCACCCTCGTCTTCGACTACCCGACCCTGCTCGTGCTGGCCGGGCACCTCGCCTCGTTGCTGGCGGACGGCTCCGCGGCGCCGGTGCGCTCGGTGGCGACGCACGCCGCGGCGGCCACCGGCGAGCCGATCGCGATCGTCGGCATGGCCTGCCGGTATCCCGGCGACGTCACCGACCCCGAATCGTTCTGGCGGCTGCTGCGCACCGGGACCGACGCGGTCGCCGGGTTCCCGGACGACCGCGGGTGGGAGACGGTCTACGACCCCGACCCGGACAGCGTGGGCACCCTCTACACCCAGTCCGGCGGCTTCATGGCCGACGCCGCCGGCTTCGACGCGGGCTTCTTCGGCATCAGCCCGCACGAGGCGCTCGCCATGGACCCGCAGCAGCGGCAGCTGCTCGAAGTCTCCTGGGAGGCGATCGAGCGGGCCGGGATCGACCCCGGTTCGCTGCGCGGCAGCCAGACCGGCGTGTTCGTCGGCGGCTTCGCTTCCGGCTACGGGATGACCCTCGGCGCGGGCGCGGAGGGCAGCGAAGGCCACGCGACCACCGGTTTCGCCACCAGCGTGCTGTCCGGCCGGATCTCCTACACGCTCGGCCTCGAAGGCCCGGCGATCACCGTGGACACCGCGTGCTCGTCCTCGCTGGTCGCGCTGCACCTCGCGGTCCAGGCGATCCGGGCGGGGGAGTGCTCGCTGGCCCTCGCCGGCGGCTCGACGGTCATCGCCACCCCGGACGGCATCGTCGGCTTCAGCCAGCAGCGCGGTTTGGCGGCGGACGGCCGGTGCAAGGCGTTCTCCGCGGAAGCCGACGGCATGGGCTTCGCCGAGGGCGCGGGCGTCGTGGTGGTGGAGCGGCTTTCGGACGCGCGGCGCAACGGGCATCAAGTGCTGGCCGTGGTGGCTGGCAGCGCGGTGAACCAGGATGGCGCGTCGAACGGTCTGACGGCGCCGAATGGTCCTTCGCAGCAGCGCGTTATTCGTGCGGCGTTGGCGAATGCGGGTGTTTCGGCGTCCGAGGTGGACGTGGTGGAGGCGCACGGCACGGGAACGACGCTGGGCGATCCGATCGAGGCGCAGGCGTTGCTGGCGACGTACGGCCGGGATCGGGATCGTCCGTTGTGGCTGGGTTCGGTGAAGTCGAACATCGGCCACACCCAAGCGGCGGCCGGCGTGGCGGGCGTGATCAAGATGGTGCTGGCGTTGCAGCATCAGGAGATTCCGCGCACGCTGCACGTCGAAGAGCCTTCGCCGCATGTGGACTGGGAGTCCGGCGCGGTCCGGCTTCTGGACGCCCCGGCTCCGTGGCCTTCCGGCGATCGGGTGCGCCGCGCCGGTGTTTCCTCGTTCGGCATCAGCGGCACCAACGCGCACGTCCTGGTCGAGGAGGCCCCCGCCGCGGACGACGCCGAGACCGAGGCGGTCCCGCCGTCCACGGCGGTCGAATCCGGCGGAATCGGCGCTTGGCTGGTTTCCGGGCGGACGGCGGACGGCCTGGCGCGCCAGGCCGAGCGGCTGCACGGCTGGGTGCTCGACCGGCCAGAGCTGTCTCCGGCCGACGTGGCCTGGTCGCTGGCCACCGCCCGGTCCGCGTTCGAACATCGCGCCGTCGTCGTCGGCGACCAGGCCGCTCTGCTCGCGGGCCTGCGCGACCTCGCCGACGGCGTCCCGTCCGGCTCGACGTCCGCCGGAGTGGCCCGCGACGACGTGCGCCCGGTGTTCGTCTTCGCCGGTCAGGGTTCGCAGTGGCTTGGCATGGGCGAGGAACTCGCGCGGTCGAGCGCGGTGTTCGCGGCGCGGCTGGCGGAGTGCGAGCGGGCGTTGGAGTCCTTTGTGGACTGGAAGCTGTCGGAGGTGCTCGCCGAGGAGCTGACCTCGGCGGATCGGGTGCAGCCTGCGTTGTGGGCGGTGATGGTTTCCCTTGCCGCCGTGTGGGAAGCGGCTGGGGTGCGGCCGGACGTGGTGGTCGGGCATTCGCAGGGCGAGATCGCGGCGGCGACGGTTGCCGGGATGTTGTCCCTTGAGGACGGTGCGAAGGTTGTTGCGCTGCGGTCGAAGTCGTTGAAGGCGTTGGCGGGCTTGGGCGGCATGTTGTCGGTGAGTGCCGCTGCGTCTGAGGTGGAGGAACGGCTGAGCCGGTGGGATGATCGACTGTCGCTCGCGGCGGTGAATGGTCCGGCCGCGGTGGTCGTCTCGGGCGAACCGGAGGCGTTGGCGGAGCTGAAGTCCGAATTGGACGCTGAAAGCATCCGGGCGCGGATGGTGGCGGTGGATTACGCCTCGCATTGTGCGCAGGTGGAGAGCCTGGAAGACGAGATCCGTGCGGTGCTGGCGGGGATCGAGCCGCGCACGGGCCGGGTGCCGATGGTGTCGGCGATGTCCGGAGAAACCCTGACCGGCGAGGAGCTGGACGCCGGGTACTGGTACGAGAGTCTGCGTGCTCCGGTGATGTTCGACCGCGCGATCCGGACCGTCGCGGGTGGCGGGAACCGGATGTTCATCGAGGTGACCCCGCACCCGGTGCTGCTCGGCGCGATGACGGACACCCTGGACGAGGTGGTCGCCGCCGCGGGCCCGGGCGCGGCGCCGGGCGTCGTGTGCGGCACGCTCCGCCGGGACGACGGCGGTGCGGCGCGGTTGCTGACCTCGTTCGGGGAAGCTTTCGTGCACGGTGCGCCGGTGGACTGGGCGGCGGTGCTGCCGTCAGGCGCCCACGTGGACCTGCCGACCTATGCGTTCGGCCATGTGCGGTACTGGCCGAAGACCGGTGGCGGCCGCGCCGGTGACGCGGTCTCGCTGGGCTTGGCCGCCGTGGATCATCCCTTGCTGGGCGCGGCGGTGGAACTGGCCGGCGGCGCGGGCCTGGTGTGCACTGGCCGGTTGTCGGTGCGCACGCATCCGTGGCTGGCCGACCACGTCGTGCACGGGGTGCTTCTGTTGCCGGGCACGGCGTTCGTGGAGCTGGCGGTGCTGGCCGGGGACCAGGTGGGCTGCGGCCTGCTGGAAGAACTGACTTTGCAGTCTCCGCTGGTGATTCCGGCCGAAGGCGGCGTGCAGGTCCAGGTGGTGCTGGGCGCCGCGGAGGACGGGCGTCGGACCGTCGAGGTGTTCGCGCGCCGCGACGACGCGGGCGAGGACTGGACTCAGCACGCCAGCGGCACGGTCGCCGCGGCGACGACCGCGGAGACCCGGGACCCCGAGCTGGCCGTCTGGCCGCCCCGCGAGGCCACTGCAGTGGACATCGACGGGATGTACGCCGACGAAGGCCCGTACGGCTACGGCCCGGCCTTCCGCGGCCTGCGCGCGGTCTGGCGTCGCGGTGAGGATGTCTTCGCCGAGGTCGCCCTCCCCGACGGGCTCGACGCGGGAGCGTTCGGCCTGCACCCCGCGCTGCTCGACGCGGTGCTGCACGCCAGCGCGCTGACCGGCACCGCCGAATCCGGCGAGGTGCGCCTGCCGTTCGCGTGGACGGGAGTGCGGCTGCACGCCAGCGGGGCGTCGGCGCTCCGGGCGCGGTTGCGCCGGGACCGCTCCGGCGTGCTGACCGTGACGGCTGCCGACCCGGCCGGGGCCGCGGTGCTCACGGTCGACTCGCTGATCACCCGCCCGCTCGCGACGGATCAGCTGACCGTCGCCGGACCCGGCGCGGCGGACGCGTTGTTCGCGGTGGAGTGGTCCGCGATCGGCGAAGCGCCCGCGCTCGCCGGGGACTGGGCTCTTCTCGGGGCCGACCGGTTCGGCCTCGCGGACACGCTCGCGCTGCGGTCCTTCGCGGACCTGCCCGCGCTGATCGCGGCGGAGAACACTCCCGACGTGGTGCTGGTCTGCGTCGGCGGCAAAGACCCGGCCGACCCAGCCGACCCGGCCGACGCGGCGCGCCAGGCCACTGTGGACACGCTGAACCTGCTCCAGTCGTGGCTGGCGGAGGAACGGCTGGAGCGGACGCAGCTGGTGTTCCTGACCCGGCGGAGCCAGGCCGTCGAGCCCGGCGAGCGGATCGGCGATCTGGCCGGTTCCGCGGCGTGGGGACTGGTGCGGTCCGCACAGGCGGAAAACCCCGGCCGGGCAGTGCTGGCCGACCTGGCCGACGGCGCCGCCGCCGCGCTCCTGCCGTCCATTGTGGACAGCGGGGAACCGGAACTGGCGGTCCGGGGCCGGCTCGCCTACGCGCGGCGGCTCGTCCGTCCGAGCGGCGCCCGGCAAGCGGCGGCGCACCCGCCGGTCGCGGGCGCCGCCTTGGTGACCGGCGGCACCGGAACCCTCGGCTCGCTCGTCGCCCGGCATCTGGCGGCCACCGGACAGGCCGACGCGGTGGTGCTCACCAGCCGGTCCGGTCCCGCGGCCGCGGGAGCAGCCGCACTGGCCGCCGACCTGGCCGAACGCGGCGCCGGAGTGGCCGTCCTCGCCTGCGACGCGGCGGACCGGGCCGGACTGGCCACCGTGGTCGCCGCGATCCCGGAGCTGGCCTCCGTGGTGCACACCGCCGGGGTGCTCGACGACGCGACGATCACTTCGCTCACCGAGTCGCGGGTGGACACCGTGCTGCGGCCCAAGGCGTTCGCCGCCTGGCACCTGCACGAACTCACCCGAGACCGGAACCTCGCGCGCTTCGTGCTGTTCTCCTCGGCCGCGGCCGCCTTCGGCGTGGCCGGGCAGGGCAACTACGTGGCCGCCAACGCTTTCCTCGACGCCCTCGCCGCCGACCGGCGCGCGGCCGGCCTGCCCGCCACGTCCCTCGCCTGGGGCATGTGGGCCGAGGTCAGCGGCCTGACCAGCACGCTCACCGACGCCCAGCGCGCCAAGATGGCCCGCGACGGCGGCGCGCTCAGCGCCGACGAGGGCCTGGCGTTGTTCGACGACGCGCTCGACCGGGCCGAGGCCGTCCTGGTGCCCGTGCGTCTCGATCTCGGCCGGATGCGGACCCAGGCGGCCCGCGGCGGCGAGGTCGCGCCGTTGTGGCGGGCGTTGCTCGGCGGGCCGGCCCGCCGGAGCGCTTCGTCCGGCTCGGCGGGCGCGGATTCGCTGCGCGAGCAGCTCGCCGCGCTGTCCGCGCAGGACGGGCACGAGGTGCTGCTCGGCCTGGTGCGGACCCACGTCGCCGCGACGCTCGGGCACGCGACCGGCGAAGCGGTCGATCCGGGACGGGCGTTCACCGACCTGGGCTTCACCTCGCTGACCGCGGTGCAGCTGCGCAACCGGCTCAGCACCGCCACCGGCCTGCGGCTGCCCGCGACCCTGGTCTTCGACTACCCGAACCCGACCGCGCTCGCGGTGCGGCTCGCCGAACAGCTCGGCGGGGTCTCCGCGGGCCCGGCCGCGCCGGCCGGCGCCGGCGGGACCGCCGGCCACGAGCCCATCGCCATCGTCGGGATGAGCTGCCGGTTCCCCGGCGGGGTCGGCAGCCCGGAGGAGTTCTGGCGGCTGCTGGACGGCGGCGAGGACGTCATCTCGGCGTTCCCCTCCGACCGCGGCTGGGATCTCGGCGGCCTGTACGACGCGGACGCCGCGCACACCGGCACCTCCTACACCCAGGCGGGCGGCTTCCTCTCCGACGCCAGCGCCTTCGACGCCGCGTTCTTCGGGATCAGCCCGCGCGAGGCGCTGGCGATGGACCCGCAGCAGCGCCTGCTGCTGGAACTGTCCTGGGAGGCGTTCGAACGGGCCGGGATCGACCCGGTCTCGTTGCGCGGCAGCCGGACCGGGGCGTTCGTGGGCGGCTACCCCTCCGGCTACGAGCAGAGCGTGCTCGCCGAGGAGGGCAGCGCCGACCTCGAAGGCCACCTGATGACCGGCATCGCCACGAGCATCCTTTCCGGACGGCTGGCCTACACGCTGGGCCTCGAGGGCTCCACGATGACCGTGGACACCGCGTGCTCCTCCGCGCTGGTGGCCCTGCACCTGGCCGCGCAGGCACTGCGCAGCGGCGAATGTTCGATGGCGCTGGCCGGCGGGGTCACGATCATGGCCACGCCGGGCACGTTCGTCGAGTTCTCCCGCCAGCGCGGGCTGGCGCCGGACGGCCGGTGCAAGGCCTTCGCGGCGGGCGCGGACGGCACCGGATTCGCCGAGGGCGCGGGGCTGCTCGTCCTGGAACGGCTGTCGGACGCGCGCCGCGCGGGGCATCCCGTGCTCGCGGTCGTCCGGGGCAGCGCGACCAACCAGGACGGCGCCTCCAACGGCCTCACCGCGCCGAACGGCCCGGCGCAGCAACGGGTCATCCAGGCGGCGCTGGCGAACGCGCGCCTCACTGCGTCCGAAGTGGACGCTGTGGAGGCGCACGGCACCGGCACCTCGCTGGGCGATCCCATCGAGGCGCAAGCGCTGATCGAGACCTACGGGCAGCATCGCCCGGCGGAGCGGCCGCTGTGGCTGGGCTCGGTGAAGTCCAACATCGGGCACACGCAGGCGGCCGCGGGCGTGGCCGGGGTGATCAAGATGGTGCTCGCCCTCCGGAACCAGCGCCTCCCGCGGACCCTGCACGCGGACGAGCCCTCGCCGCACGTCGACTGGTCGGCGGGCGAGGTGCGGCTGCTCACCGAACCGGTGTCCTGGCCCTCGGACGGACGGCCCCGGCGAGCCGGGGTGTCCTCGTTCGGGATCAGCGGCACCAACGCGCACGTGATCGTGGAGGAAGCCCCGGCCGCGGCCGAACCGCCGGAGCGCTCCGGCGCCCCGGCGGCGGTGCCGTGGGCGCTGTCCGCGCGGACCGGGGAAGCGGTGCGGGCACAGGCCGCGCGGCTGCGGGCGCACTTGCTCGACCGGCCGGACGCGGACCTGGTCGACGTCGGTTTCTCCTTGGCTCGCACCAGAACGGTCTTCGGCCACCGCGCCGTCGTCGTCGGCCGCGACCGCGACGGCCTGCTCGCCGGGCTGTCCGCGCTCGCCGGCGGCACCCCGTCGCCTGCGGTGCTGACGGGTGCCGCGACCGACCGCAAGACGGTGTTCGTATTCCCCGGCAAGGGATTCGGGCCGCTGGCCGAGCTGATCGACGAATCGCCCGCCTTCGCGGCGAGCATCGCCGAGTGCGCGCGGGCGCTGTCCGCCGAGCTGGACGAAGCGGTGCGCACCGGCTCGGACCGGCCGGAAGTCCTTTGGGCCGTGCAGGTTTCGCTGGCCGAGCTGTGGCGTTCGGCGGGCGTGCGCCCGGCAGCTGTCGCCGGGCAAGGGATCGGCGAACTCGCGGCCGCGACGGTGGCGGGGGAGCTGACCCTGGCCGAAGCGGCGGCGTCGCTCGTCGAGGAAACCGCGGCGGAACGGCGTGCGGGAAGCGTCCCGGTTCTCAAGGCGGAAGACCTCGGCGGGTTCGGCGAGTACGTGGAGTTCGGCGCCGAGCGGCTGAGCCCGGCGGAACCGGAGGCCACGGTCACCGCCGCGCTGTCCGGCGCGGAGCCCGGCCTGAGCGCGTTGCTGACCGCGCTTTCCGCGGTGCACGTCCAGGGCGCCGCGGTGGACTGGACCGCGCTGCTCGGCGGCGGGCGGCGGGTGGACCTGCCGACGTATGCGTTCCAGCGCAACCGGTTCTGGCCTGCCCCGCCCGCGGTGCACAAGCAGGTTCCGGGGGAACGCGAGTTCTGGGCCGCACTCGACGGCGGCGACCTGACGGCACTGTCCGAAGTGCTCGGCGCGGCCGGGCAGTTGAGTGCCGAAATGCCGCTTTCCGCGGCGCTGGAACGGATTGTCGCCTGGCGCGGCGCCGGTGCCGCGCCAGGCGGGGAAACCGCGGCGGAACGGCAGTGGCTGCCGCTGCTGGCGGGGAAAACCGAGGCGGAGCGCCGGGAAGCGCTGCTCGGACTGGTCCGCGAGGAGATCGCCGGCGTGCTCGGCTACGAGTCGGTCGACGAGGTCGGGCCGAGCACGGACATCTTCGATCTGGGCGCGACGTCGATGTCGGCCGTTCAACTGCGCGAGAGGTTCGACGCGCGCACTGGTCTTAAGCTGCCCGAGGGTTTCGTCTACGACAACTACCTGCCGGAAGCCATCGCGGACTTCCTGGCGAAGGAACTGCACGACCCCGCCGGTTCGGCGGGGTAGGCGAAAGCGCGGGGCCGCCTTTTCCCGGGCGGTGCCGGGAAATCGCCGCGCGCGCTCGCCGTCCGCGAGCGCGGGGAACTTGGCCGTCCGACTTCGATGATGGGATCTGCCAGTGCACAACGAAGAATCGTGGAGCGTGCTCTCCGCCCCCACGTCGAACTCCGTCGTCCTCGCCGTCGATTTCCCCGCGCCCGGCCGCCCCGAGGCGGGATTCGCGGATCTGACCGCGGCGATGGGCTCCGCGTGGTCCGCGCACGGCGTGCTCCAGACGAAGCTGCCCGCGGTGACCCTCGCCGACCGGCCCGGCCCGGACACCTATCTGGACTACTGGACCGGAGACGAGCAGTTGAGCGGCCGCGAGGTGGTCGCGGTGCTCGGCTACTGCCTCGGCGGCGTCTACGCGGCGGAGATCGCCGAGCGGATCGCCCGGCGGCAGAGCGCCGAACCGGCCGTGGTGCTGTTCGACGGGCAGGTCACCGACAAGCAGCTGCTGGCGGTGGAGATCGACAAGCTGATCGCGCTCGGCGGCCCGGTGCTCACCGCGGACGAAGCGAGCCAGGCCCGGCTGCGGGCCGCCGAAATCGTGACCACGCCGGGGATCGCGCTCGCCGACGCCACCGACGAGATCGTCGCGCTCTACCGCGAGGTGGCCACCGGCGCGTTCCGCAAGGTCGGTCTCGCACCGGAACGCGGCGAGGAGGTCGTCCGGTTCTTCGAGACCTACATGGCGTGGCTCACCGCCGCCGAGGGCATCGACCCCGCCTCCGCGTGGGGCCGCTCGCTCGCGCTCACCTCGACCGATTTCGCGGCGCTGGAAGAAAACGGCTCGCCCACCGCGGTCAACGCGGCCAAGCTGATCGACCAGCGGGTCCGCCTCGAAGTCAGCCACGCCGACCTGCTGCGCGCCGACGACACCGCGCGGGCGCTTCGAGACCACTCCGGGTTCTGAGCGCGATGGCCGCCACGACGACCGCGACGACCGCGACCACCAACAAAGAAAAAGCATTGTGGCTGATGGAGGAACTGGTCCCCGGCGCGGGGATCAACAACCTCGGCTTCGCCCTGCACGTGGCGGGGCGGCTGCGCCCGGACGCGCTGCGCGAGGCGCTGGCCGTGGTGGTGGCGCGCACCGAAGCGCTCCGGACGGTCTTCCGCGCCGGTGGCGCCGACCTGGTCAAGGAGATCCTGCCCGCCGGCTCGGCGGAGGTGGCCGAGGTGACGGTCGAACCGCTCGACCTTTCCGGCGCGGAGCTGGAAAAGGACCTCACCGCGTTCGTGGAGCGCCCGTTCCCGCTGGAGGGCGATCTGCTGATCCGCGCGGGACACGCCCGCCTCCCGGACGGCGACCTGTTCTGCCTCGGCGTCCACCACCTGGCGTTCGACATGACTTCCGCCGCTCTGTTCCTCGAGGAGTTCCTCCCGGCCTACGAGGCGATCGCCGCCGGGCGTCCGGCGCCGCTCGCCCCGGCGCGCCCCCCGGCGGCCGTGGAAAGCCGGGCGCGGCCCGCCGATCTCGAGTACTGGCGCGAAAACCTGAGCGGCTTCACCCCCGGCACGCTCGACCTGTGGTGCGGACAGCCCCGCGTCCGCCGGCCGATGATGCGCGGCGGCTACGCGCGCCACCCGCTCTCCGGCGAAGCGCTGACGGCGATCGGGCAGTTGCAGCGAAAGCTGCGCGCCCCGGCCGCGGCGGTGCTGCTGGCCGCCTACTCCGCGCTGCTCGTCGCGCACGGCGCGGGCGCCGATCTGGTGGTCGGGACCCCGGTCGACGTCCGCGGCGAGAACAGCGGCGCCATCGGCTACCACGTGAACGTGGTGCCGATCCGGATGCAGGTGGATCTGGCGGCCGGGTTCGGCCCGCTCGTCCGGCACGTCCGGGACGCCTTCCTCGGCGCGATGGCGCACGCGCACACCTCGGTGGAGGAGCTGACCGGCGAACTGCCCGGCATCGGCTCCACCTGGCAGACCGCGCTGTACCGGCACCTGTTCAACTTCGTGCCCGACCCGCCGGTCACCGAACTGGCCGTGGCCGGGCACTCCGCCCGGCTGCTGCGGGTGGACAACCCCTACAGCAAGTTCGACCTCGAACTGGTCGCCTCGCAGACGACCCCGGAGATCCAGTTCCGGTACTCCGCCGAGAACTTCGACCGCGCCGACGTGGAGGCGCTGCTGCGGCGGCTGGACGCCCTGCTGGTCGCCGCCGCCCAGTCGCCGGACCGGCCGCTGGCCGAAACCGCCGGGTGGAGCGAAACCGACCGCGAGACCGTCGAACACGCCCGTCGCGCACCTGTGGCCGTGACCGTTCCCGCGGCCGTTCCGGTCCGCGCCGCGGCCGCGCTGGAGGAACGGCTCTCCCTGGCTCCCGGCGAACGAGCACTGTCCGGCGGCCGGGTCTCCGTCGTCGCTCCGGACGGACGGGAACTGCCCGTCGGGGTCCGCGGGGAACTGTGCCTGGACACCGGCGACGGCCCCGCGCGCACCGGGGAACTGGCCCGCTGGCTGCCCGACGGCGCGATCGAATGGCTCGGCCGGCTCGGCCGCCGATTCGACACCGCGCACGGCCCGGTCGACCTCGGCGACCTCGAAGCGGCGCTGCTGGACGAGCCCGGCGTGTCCGCCGCGGCGGCGGTCGCCGTCCCGGCGGACGACGGGGAACACGCCGTCGTGGTCTTCGCGGTGGCGGCGAAACCGTTGGCGCCGAAGGAAATCCCCTGGCCGGTGGTGTCGCTGGAGGCCTTGCCGGAGACCGCCGGCGGCGGCCTGGACACCGAGGCGCTGCGGCTGCTCGCCGAACGGGAGACCCGGCCGGAAACCGGCGGCCACGAGGACGAATGGGTCGAGGACCTGGTGCGGATCTGGGCGGAGCTGCTCGGCGGCGAGGCCACCGCACGGACCCACTTCTTCGAAGCGGGCGGCCATTCGCTGCTCGGCGCCGTGCTGGCGCAGCGGGCCGAAGAGCTCACCGGAACCCCCCTCGGGCTGACCGAGGTGTTCGAGCACCCGACTCCCGCGGCGCTGGCCGCGTGGGTGCGCGCGTCACAAGCAAGGCAGGAATCGGCTCACGAGACCGCAGGGAAGAACGTATGACCACGGCTTACGAAGATCACCGCCTCGCCGTCATCGGCGCCGGGGTGATGGGCACGAACATCTCGACACTCGCGCTCGGCCACGGCGTCCCGGTCGTGCTGGTGGACCTCGACGAGTCCGTTCTGGACACGGCGAAGGCCGCCATCGCGCAGAAGACCCGGCACGCCCAGCTGATGGGCGTCCTGCCGGACCGCCCGGCGGGGGAACTGGCCACCAGCACCTCGCTGTCGTCGATCGCGGACGCGACCACCGTCGTCGAAGCCGTCACCGAGGTGGCCGAGGTGAAGGAGAAGGTGCTCGCCGAGGCCTCGCGGATCGTGGCCCCGGGCACCACGCTGATCTCCAACACCTCGTGCATCCCGATCGACGAGATGGCCGACTGGACCGCGCGTCCGGAAGAACTGGTCGGCGTGCACTTCATGAACCCCTCGTACCTGATCAAGATGGTCGAGGTGATCCGCGGCCCGCGCACCGCGCCCGCGGTGCTGGACAACGCCGTCGGGCTGCTTTCGGTGCTCGGCCGGGACTCGCTGGTGATCGAGGACTCGGCCGGGTTCGTGATCAACCGGCTGCTGCACCCGCTGATCAACACCGCGGCGATGCTGGTGGAGGAGGGCGTCGCCTCCGTCGAGGTGGTCGACGGCCTGCTCGAAGGCTGCCTCGGCCATTCCACCGGACCGCTGCGCACCGGCGACCTGATCGGCCTGGAGAACCTGGTCGATTCCCTCAACGTGCTCTACGAGCGCCGCGGCGACGAAAGCTGCCGTCCCTGCGATCTGCTGCTGCAGAAGGTGGCGGACGGCCACCTCGGCCGGAAAACCGGCCGGGGCTTCTACGACTACGGAAAGGTCGCGTCATGACGACCGGGGAGACCACCGCCACGCCGCGCACCGCGGAAAGCCTTCAGCAGGAACTGCTCGGCTTCCTCAGCGAGCGCATCAAGACCGACGTCGAGACCGACCAGGACCTGTTCGCGTCCGGCGTCGTGTCCTCGATGTTCGCGATGCAGCTCGTCGTGCACCTCGAATCGACCTACGGCATCGCCATCGTCGGCCCGGACCTCAAACTGGACAACTTCCGCACCGTGGCGGCCATGACCGAGCTGGTGCTCCGGCTCCAGGACGGCGATGTTTGAGAAGATCGCCGACGAGGTCGCCCTCCTCGGCGAGCTCGTCGGCGACCGGGCCGCGGGCTGGGACGTCGAGGGCGAGCTGCCCGCCGGGCTGCTGCGGGACCTCGGCTCCCGCGGCCTGCTGTGCGCGCAGGCGCCGGAGGCGTTCGGCGGACGGGGCCTGAGCAGCGCCGAAAACGGGGAGTTCACCGCCGAGGCGGGCAAGCTGTGCAGTTCGCTGCGCAGCATCATGACCTCGCAGGGCATCGTGGCGTGGACCGTCCAGCGCTTCGGCGGCAAGGCGCAGCGCCGCGAGCTGCTCGGCCGGCTCATCGGCGGCGAGCTGACCGCGGTCGGGTTCAGCGAACCGGGCGCGGGCAGCGATCTCGCGGCCATGCGCACCCGGCTCAAGCCGGAAGGGGACGGGTTCGTCCTCGACGGCGAGAAGAAGTGGGTGACCGGCGCCCGCTACGCCGATTTCGTGCTCGTCGTGGCCCGCCACGGCGACGGGGACGGCGCCGCCGCGGTCGTGGTGCCCGCCGCCGCCCCGGGCGTGCGGATCGAACCGGTGCCGCATCCGATGGGGTGCCGGGCGGCCGGGCACGCGAACGTTTTCCTGGACAACGTGGCGATCCCCGCCTCCGCGGTGCTCGGCGGGGGCGAGCAGCCGCTGTCGCTGCTGTTCACCACGGCGCTGTCCTACGGCCGGATGTCGATCGCCTGGGGGTGCGTCGGGATCATCCGGGCCTGCCTCGACTCCGCCGCGCGGCACGTCGCGCACCGGCGCCAGGGCGGGGTGGCGCTCGCCGAACACCAGCTGGTGCGGGAACACCTGGCCGAGATGTACGTGGCCGAGCAGCTGAGCCTGCGCGCCTGCGAACACGCCAGCCAGGGCTGGGACAGCTTCTCGCCCGACCTCGGCGCGCTGACGGTGCTCGCCAAGCACGCGAGCGCCGGCTACGCGGCCCGGGCCGCCGCGGCCGCCGTTCAACTGCACGGTTCGACGGGCGCGGGGGACGGGCACGTCGCCGCCCGCGCGTTCCGCGACGCGAAGCTGATGGAACTGATCGAGGGCAGCAACGAGATCTGCAAGCTGATCCTGGCCGATCACGTCTTGCGCAACCGGGGAGGAGAACTTCCGTGACCGACAAGCCGACCTTGGTCAAATGCCTGGTCTGGGACCTGGACAACACCGTATGGGACGGGACCCTGCTGGAGAACCCGGACGTGGAGCTGTTCCCGGGCATCCGGGAGACCATCGTCGAACTCGACTCGCGCGGCGTCCTGAACTCGATCGCCAGCAAGAACGACTACGACCTGGCCTGGAAGCACCTGGAGAAGCTCGGCCTCGCCGAGTACTTCGTGCATCCGCAGATCGGCTGGGGCCGCAAGTCCGATTCGGTGGCGCAGATCGCGGAGCGGCTGAACTTCGCGCTGACCGCCATCGCCTTCATCGACGACCTGCCGACCGAGCGGGCGGAGGTCAACTACCACAGCGACGCCGTGCGCTGCTACGACGCCGCGCAGGCGGGCGAGCTGACCGGGCTGCCGGAGTTCAGCCCCGAGGTCGTCACCGTCGACGCGCGCCGCCGGCGCGAGATGTACCAGGCCAGTTTCCGCCGGGACGCGGAGAAGGAGGCCTTCAACGGCCCGGACGAGGACTTCCTGCGCAGCCTCGACCTGGTGATGGCGATCAAGCGGGCCGACGAGGTCGACCTGTCCCGGGTCGAGGAGCTGACCCTGCGCACCAGCCAGATGAACGCGACCGGCGTGCACTACTCCGACGCGGACCTGCGGAAGCTGCTCGCCGATCCCGCCCACGAGGTGCTCACCGTCACCCTCGCCGACCGGTTCGGCCCGCACGGCGCGGTCGGCGTGCTGCTGCTGGAGCGGCATCCGGGCCTGTGGCACCTGAAGCTGCTCGCGACCTCCTGCCGGGTGGTCGCTTTCGGCGCGGGCGCGGTGCTGCTCAACTGGCTGATCGACGAGGCCGCACGGGCGGGCGCGCATCTGGTCGCCGACTTCCGGGCCACCGACCGCAACCGCATGATGGAGATCGCCTACCGGTTCGCCGGGTTCACCGCCGACGCCTGCGAGTGCCTCGCCGTGCTCGGCGAAGCCGCCGCGGACGACCTGCAGCGCCTGCACCTGGTGGCCGACCGGCGCGACGCCCCGACGACCATGAGCCTCGCCGCGCCGGAACTGGCCGTCGCCGCCGAAACCGCGGCGCGTCCAGGCTGACCCCGGGGCCGCCCCGACCCCCAGGGGGCGGCCCCGATCCCCGCCGGGCGGGGAAGGCCCGCGTCCGCGCGTCCTTCCCCGCCCGCCGCCCGTGCCAGGTAGCGGCCGGATTCGCGCAGCTATCGCAGAAGATCTCCGGAATGCCGAGGGTGTTGTGAACGAGACTGACCGAACGAACGGCACGGGATGCGCGGCCGACGGCGCGGAGCCGGTGGCCATCGTCGGCATGAGCTGCCGGTACCCCGGCGGCGTCCGCTCGCCCGAAGACCTCTGGGAGCTGCTGGCCCGGGGCGGGAACGTGCTCTCGGCGTTCCCCGGAGACCGGGGGTGGCGGCCGGGCCTGCACGACCCGGATCCGGAAGCGGCCGGGAAGACTTACCTCGCCCGCGGCGGTTTCCTCGACGACGCGACCGGCTTCGACGCGCGGTTCTTCGGCATTCCGCCGCGCGAGGCGCTGGCGATGGAACCTCAGCAGCGGCTGCTGCTGGAAGCTTCGTGGGAGGCCCTCGAACGGGCCGCCATCGTCCCGGAGTCGCTCCGGGGCGCCAGCGCCGGGGTCTTCGTCGGCGCGGAGCCCCGGGAGTACGGCCCGCGGCTGGAGGACGCGCCCTCGCCGGTGAAGGGCTACCTGCTGACCGGCACCACGACCAGCGTGCTGTCCGGCCGGGTCTCGTACCTGCTCGGGCTGCGCGGGCCGTCCCTCACCGTGGACACCTCCGCGTCCAGTTCGCTGGTCGCGATTCACCTTGCCGCACAAGCATTGCGCGCCGGCGACTGCTCGCTGGCGCTGGCCGGCGGCGTCTCCGTGATGTCTACGCCCGGCAACTTCGTCGCGTTCAGCGGCCTGCGGGCGCTGTCGCCGGAGGGGGACTGCCTGCCGTTCTCCGCCGACGCGGACGGCACCGTGTGGTCGGAGGGGGTCGGCCTGCTCGTGCTGCGGCGGCTGTCCGACGCTCTGCGCGACGGACAGCCGGTGCTGGCCGTGCTGCGCGGTTCCGCGGTCAACTCCGACGGCGCGAGCGACGGCCTGACCGCCCCGAACGGCGAGGCGCAGCAAGCGGTGATCCGCCAGGCGCTGGCCAATGGCCGGCTCGATCCGTCCGAAGTGGACGCGGTGGAGGCGCACGGGACCGGGACCGTTCTCGGCGACCCGATCGAGGCGGAAGCCCTTTTCGCCGCCTACGGCGGGGAGCGGGACGAGCCGTTGTGGCTGGGCTCGGTCAAGTCGAACCTCGGGCACGCCCAGGCCGCCGCCGGGGTGGCCGGGGTGATCAAGATGGTGCTCGCGCTGCGCAACGGTGTGCTGCCCGCGACCCGGCACGGCGGGAAGCCGACCCCGCGCGTCGACTGGTCGCGCGGCACGGTCCGGCTGCTGAGCGAACCGGTGCGGTGGCCGGAGGGCGGGCGGCCGCGCAGGGCCGGGGTGTCCGGATTCGGGCTCAGCGGCGCCAACGCGCACGTCATCGTGGAAGAAGCGCCCCGCGCCGCGGAGCTGGCGCCGGTGCCGGAAGCGGTCCCGGCTTGGGTGCTGTCCGCCCGCTCGGCCGAGGGGCTGCGGGCCCAGGCGGCCCGGCTGCGCGACTGGGTGTCGGCGCGGCCCGGGCTCGAACCGGCTGAGCTGGCCTGGTCGCTGGCCACCACCCGGACCCCGTTCGAGCATCGCGCGGTGGTGACCGGGGACCTGCGGACCGGGCTGGCCGGCCTCGCCGACGGGGCGCCCGGGGCCGGGGTCGTCTCCGGGGTCGCGCGCGGTTCCGCGCGGCCGGTGTTCGTCTTTCCCGGCCAGGGTTCGCAGTGGCGGGGCATGGGGCTTGCGCTGACCCGGGCGAATCCGGCGTTCGCGGCGCGGCTGGCGGAGTGCGAGGCGGCTTTGGAGTCCTTTGTGGACTGGAAGCTGCCCGAGGCGCTCGAAGGCGAGCTGGAGTCGGCGGACGTCGTGCAGCCCGCGTTGTGGGCGGTGATGGTTTCCCTTGCCGCGGCGTGGGAAGCCGCGGGCGTCGCGCCCGCCGCGGTGGTGGGCCATTCCCAGGGCGAGATCGCGGCGGCCACGGTCGCGGGGATGGTGTCCCTCGAGGACGGCGCGCGGATCGTGTCCCTGCGGTCGAAATCGCTGACTGCGCTCGCGGGTCTGGGCGGCATGCTGTCGGTCAACGCGGATGCTGCCGAAGTCGAGGGGCGGCTGGGCCGGTGGGGCGAGAAGCTGGCTCTCGCTGCGGTGAACGGTCCAGCTGCGGTGGTCGTTTCGGGTGAGCCGGAGGCGTTGGCGGAGCTGAAGTCCGAATTGGACGCTGAGGGTGTCCGAGCGCGGATGGTGGCGGTGGATTACGCCTCGCATTGCGCGCAGGTGGAAAGCCTGGAAGCGGAGATCCGTGCGGTGCTGGCCGGGATCGAGCCGCGGCGCGGCCGGGTGCCGATGGTGTCGGCGATGTCCGGAGAAACCTTGACCGGCGAAGAACTCGACGCCGGGTACTGGTACGAAAGCCTGCGGGCGCCGGTGCGATTCGACCGTGCCGTGCGGGTTCTCGGCGACCGGGTGTTCATCGAGGTGTCCCCGCATCCGGTGCTGACGGCCGCGATCGCCGACACCTTGGAGGACGCCGGTGCGGTGTGCGGCACGCTGCGCCGCGACGAGGGCGACAGCGTCCGGCTGCTCACGTCCTTCGCCGAGGCGTACACGCACGGCGCGCCGGTGGACTGGACTGCCGTGCTGCCCGCGGCGAACCGCGTCGACCTGCCCACCTACGCCTTCCAGCACGAACGTTTCTGGCTCGACGCCGGAACTCCCCGCCAGCTCGACGGCAGCGCCGCGAGCCTGCCGGAACCCGTGGCCGCCCCGGTCTCCGGGTGGGCGCGGACACTGGCCGGAAAGCCGGCCGCGGAGCAGGTCGCGCGCGTGCTCGACCTGGTGCGGGCGCAGGCCGCCGCCGTGCTCGGGCACGCTTCGCCGGAGTCGGTGGACTCCGCGCTGACCTTCAAGGAGATCGGCTTCGACTCGGTCACCGGGGTCGACCTGCGCGGCCGGCTGTGCACCGCGCTGGGGCGCAAGCTGCCCAGCACGCTCACCTTCGACCATCCGACCCCGCTCGCGCTGGCCGAGTTCCTGCGCACCGAACTTCTCGGGCTCGCCGACGCCGCGCCGACGCCGGAGCGCACCGGCGCGGCCGCCGACGAGCCGATCGCGATCGTCGCGATGAGCTGCCGCCTGCCCGGCGGCATCAGCGACCCCGAGCAGCTGTGGCGGCTCCTGGCCGCGGGCGGCGACGCCGTCGGGCCGCTGCCCGCCGACCGGGGCTGGGGCGGCCTCGGCGAAATCGCCACGGTCGGCGGCGGATTCCTTGCCGCGGCGGGAGAATTCGACGCCGCGTTCTTCGGCGTCAGCCCGCGCGAGGCGCTGGCGATGGATCCGCAGCAGCGGATGCTGCTGGAACTGTCGTGGGAGGCGTTCGAACGCGCGGGCATCGATCCGAAACGGCTGCGCGGCTCGGCGACTGGCGTGTTCGTCGGCGGCGCGGCCTCCGGGTACGGCGGCAACGCGCCCGAAGAGCTTCAGGGGCATCTGCAATCCGGGATCGCGCCCAGCATTCTCTCCGGCCGGGTCTCCTACACCCTCGGCCTGGAAGGCCCCGCGCTCACTGTCGACACGGCGTGCTCGTCGTCCTTGGTCGCCCTGCATCTGGCGGCGCAGGCGTTGCGTGCCGGGGAGTGCTCGCTGGCGCTGACCGGCGGCGTGACGGTGCACGCGACGCCGTCGTGGCTGGAGTGGTTCACCCGGCAGCAGGGGCTGGCGCCGGACGGCCGCTGCAAGGCCTATGCGGAGCAGGCCGACGGAATGGGCATGGCCGAGGGCGGCGGTCTGCTGCTCTTGGAACGGCTTTCGGACGCGCGGCGCAACGGGCATCAAGTGCTGGCCGTGGTGGCTGGCAGCGCGGTGAACCAGGACGGCGCCTCGAATGGCTTGACGGCGCCGAACGGTCCTTCGCAGCAGCGGGTGATCCGCGCCGCGCTCGCCGACGCGGGCATCGAGGCCGCGGACGTCGACGCCGTCGAGGGGCACGGCACGGGGACCCGGCTGGGCGACCCGATCGAGGCGGAAGCACTGCTGGCGACTTACGGGCAGGACCGGGACCGTCCGCTGTGGCTGGGGTCGGTGAAATCGAACATCGGGCACGCGCAGTGGGCCGCCGGAGTGGCGGGCGTGATCAAAACCGTGCTCGCCCTGCGGCACGAGGAACTGCCCGCGACCCTGCACGCGGGCGAGCGATCGTCCCGGGTGGAGTGGGCTTCGGGTGCGGTCCGGTTGGCGACCGAGGCGGTGTCGTGGCCGGAGGTGGGCGATCGTCCTCGCCGGGCGGGCGTGTCGTCGTTCGGTATCTCGGGGACGAATGCGCATGTGATCGTGGAGCAGGCTCCGGTGGTTCCGGAGGCTCCGGCCGAGATCGAGGTCGAGCTGCCGGTGGTGCCGTGGCCGGTTTCGGCGCGTTCGCCGGAGGGGTTGGCGGCGCAGGCCGAGCGGTTGGTCGGGTTGGCTGAGGAGCCGCTGGATGTGGGGTGGTCGCTGGCTTCGCGCGCGGCGTTGGAGCATCGTGCGGTCGTGCTGGGCGACCACGGTGCGGGGTTGGCGGCGTTGGCCGAGGGTCGCGAGTCGGCCCAGGTGGTGTCGGGTGTGGTGGGGTCGCTCGGCAAGGTCGGGTTTGTTTTCACCGGTCAGGGTGCGCAGCGCTTGAGCATGGGGTTGGGCCTGTATTCGGTGTTTCCGGTGTTCGCGGAAGCCTTCGATGCGGTGTGTGCCGGTCTGGAAGAGCATTTGGACGGTTCGCCTGCGGCGGTGATCCGGGGCGAGTACGGGGACATCAACGACACGGTGTGGGCGCAGTCGGGGTTGTTCGCGACCGAGGTTGCGTGGTTCCGGTTGCTGGAGTCGTGGGGTGTGCGGCCGAGTGTGGTCGCGGGTCATTCGATCGGCGAGTTGGCGGCGGCGTATGTGGCTGGGGTGTGGTCGCTGTCGGATGCGTGTGCGGTGGTGGCGGCGCGTGGTCGGTTGATGCAGGAGTTGCCGACCGGCGGGGCGATGGTCGCCGTCGAGATGGCTGAAGACGAGGTCCGGAAGGCGATCGCGGGCCGCGCCGGGGTGGGTGTAGCCGCGGTGAACGGCCCGGACGCGGTGGTGATTTCCGGTGTCGAGGACGAGGTGCTGGCGGCCGCGGAGGAACTGGCGGGCGCGGGGTGCCGGACGAAGCGGTTGGCGGTGTCGCATGCGTTTCATTCGCCGTTGATGGAGCCGATGCTGGCGCGGTTCGCCGACGTAGTGAACTCGGTGGAATGCCGTCGTCCGGAGCTGCCGTTGGTGTCGGGGCTGACCGGGGCCGTAGTCGGCGACGAGGTGACGGACCCGGGCTATTGGGTGCGGCATGTGCGCGAGGCGGTGCGCTTCTCGGACGTGGCGGGCACCTTGCGGGAGCTGGGGGTGCGGACGTTTGTCGAGGTGGGCCCGGACGGGGTTCTGTCGGGGATGGGTCCGTTGAGCCGTCCGGACGAGGCGGACGAGGCGTGGATTCCGGTGGCGCGGCGTGGACGCGACGAGGTCCGTGCGCTGCTGACGGCGGTGTCCAAAGTGTACGTTCGCGGCCTGGATTTCGACTGGCACAACGTTTTCGCGGGCACGGGCGCCCGGAGGGTCGAGCTGCCCACCTATGCGTTCCAGCGTCAGCGGTACTGGCTGAAGGCGGTCGCGAGCGGCCGCGCCGACGACTTCGGACTGGACAGCCCCCGGCATCCGTTGCTGGGCGCGGCGGTGGAGCTGCCCGCGACCGGCGGGGTGATGCTGACCGGCCGGCTTTCGCTCGGCGAACAGCCGTGGCTGGCCGACCACGTGGTGGCGGGCCGGGTCCTCGTGCCCGGCACCGCGCTGCTGGACATGGTCGTCCGCGCCGCCGACGAGGCGGGCTGCGACCGCATCGACGAGCTGCTGATGGAAACTCCGCTGGTACTCGAGGATTCGGTGCGGGTCCAGGTCACGGTGAGCGGACCGGGCCCGGACGGCAGCCGCGAGGCGGCCCTGTACGCCCGTGCCGGCGACGACTGGGTGCGCCACGCGGCGGGAACCGTGCGGCCGGGCGCCGCGGTCGAGGCCGGGCGGTTCGCGCAGTGGCCCCCGGCCGGGGCGGCGCCGGTCGAGCTGGAGAACTTCTACCCGGCGCTGGCCGAAGCCGGACTCGGCTACGGGCCGGCGTTCCGGGGCGTCCGCGCGGTCTGGCGGCTCGGCGCGGACCTGTTCGCCGAGGTCGCGCTGCCCGAGGACACCGAGGTCGCCGGCTTCGCCGTGCACCCGGCGCTGTTCGACGCCGCCCTGCACGCGGTGGTCGGCGCCGACGGCGGCCGGCTGGAGGTCCCGTTCGCCTGGCGGGACGTCCGGGTCCACGCGACGGGCGCGACGACCGCCCGGGTCCGCATCAGTCCGCGGGCCGAGGGGGTCTCGCTGGTCCTCGCCGATCCGGCGGGCGAACCGATCGCCACCGTGGGCGCGCTGGCCCTGCGGCCGCTGCCGTCCGGCCAGGAAACTGCCCGGGACGACCTGTTCCGCCTGGAATGGGCGCCGGTGCCGTCCGGCTCCCCGGACGCCGGCCGCTGGGCGGAGTGGGGAAGCGGCGAAGACGCCGATTTCCTGGTCCTGCGGGTGAATCCGGCCGCAGGCCCAGTGCCGGAACGAGCGCACGCCGCGGCGGCCGGCGTGCTGGCCGTGCTGCGGGAATGGCTCGCGGCGGACACCGGAGCCCGGCTGGTCGTGGTCACCGAACGCGCGGTGGACGCCGGTGACGGCCTGCCTCTCGACGTGGCCGCCGCGACGGTGTGGGGCCTGGTCTCGGCCGCGCAGGCCGAGCATCCCGGCGGCATCGTCCTGTCCGATGTGGACGGCAGCGCCGACGAGCGGGCTCTGCGGGCCGCCGCGGCCGCCGGCGAGTCGCGGTTCGCGGTGCGTTCCGGCGAGGTGCGGGTCCCGCGGCTGGCCAGGACGACCGCGCCGCGTCCGGCTCCCCGGACCCGTCCGGGCACCGTGCTGGTGACCGGCGCATCCGGTGCGCTGGGCGGACTGGTCGCCCGGCACTTGGCCGGGACCGGCGCCGTCGCTCGGCTGGTGCTGGTGTCCCGCAAGGGAGCCGAGGCACCGGGAATGCCGGCGCTGGCGGCGGAACTGGAGCAGTCCGGGGTCGAGGTGACCGTCGCCGCGTGCGACGTCGCTGACCGGGCGCAGCTGGCCGCGGTGCTTGACGGCGTGCCGCTCACCGGTGTGGTGCACGCCGCCGGAGTGCTCGACGACGGGGTCGTCGAGTCGCTGACAGCCGAGCGGATGGCCTCCGTGCTGCGGCCGAAGGTCGACGGTGCGTGGCAGGTGCACGAGCTGACCGAGGGCGCCGAGCTGGACTTCTTCGTCCTGTTCTCGTCGGTCGCCGGGGTGTGGGGCACCGCCGGGCAGGCGAACTACGCGGCGGGCAACACCTTCCTCGACGCGCTCGCCGCCCATCGGCGCCAGCAGGGCCTGCCCGCGGTGTCGCTGGCCTGGGGCCCGTGGGACACCGGCATGGCCGGAGAACTGACCGGGACCGATCGCACCCGGCTGTCCCGCCAGGGCCTGCGGACCCTGTCCGCGGCGCAGGGCCTCGCCGTGGTGGACCTGGTGACCGGTCCGGTCGCCGCTCCCGCGCCGCTGCTGGTCGCGGCCCGGCTGGACCTGGCCGCGCTGCGGCGGGCCGGGGAGGCGCCGCCGGTGCTGTCCGGGCTGGCCGGCGCCTCGACGCCCGCCCGCCGCACCGTCGGGCAGCCGTCCGCCGACGGGAACGCGCTGGCCGAGCGGCTCGCGTCGGCGGGCGAGGCCGAGCGCGCGGACGTCGTGCGGGACCTGGTGCTGGCGCAGGCCGGACAGGTGCTCGGCCTGACCGGAGACGCGACTGTCGACTTCGGACGGTCCTTTCGCGACTCCGGCTTCGACTCGCTGACCGCCGTGGAACTCCGGACGCGCCTGGGCGGCGCCACCGGCGTGCGGCTGCCCGCCACCGTGGTGTTCGACTATCCGACCCCGGCCGCACTGACCGAGTTCCTGCTGGGAGAACTGACCGGCCGGAGCGAGACCGCCCCCGCCCGCGTCGCACCGCGCGCGGCCGCCGGCGAGGACCGCATCGCCATCGTGGGCATGGCCTGCCGGTTCCCCGGCGGCGTGTCTTCCCCGGGCCAGCTGTGGGAGCTGCTCGAGGCGCGCACCGACGCGGTCGGGGCCTTCCCGACGGACCGGGGCTGGCCCGCCGACCTCGTCGACTCCGATCCGGACGCGGTGCGGAAGAGCGTCGCCGCGGAGGGCGGCTTCCTCTACGGGGCCACCGGTTTCGACGCGGAGTTCTTCGGCATCAGCCCCCGTGAAGCGCTGGCGATGGATCCGCAGCAGCGGGTGTATCTGGAGACGTCGTGGGACGCGCTGGAGGACGCCGGGATCGACCCGAACTCGTTGCGGGGCAGCGACACCGGGGTGTTCGCGGGGTTGTTCTACCACGACTATCTGTCCTGGCATCAGGTCCACGAAGACTCGGAAGGCTACCTGGGCACCGGCAGCATGGGTTCGGTCGCTTCCGGTCGCGTTTCCTACGCGCTGGGCTTGGAAGGTCCGGCGGTGACGGTGGACACCGCGTGTTCTTCTTCGTTGGTCGCGCTGCATTTGGCCGCACAGTCTTTGAATGCGAGGGAGTGCTCGCTGGCGCTGGCTGGCGGCGTGACGGTGATGTCCACTCCAGGCGCGTTCTTCGACTTCTCCCGCCAGCGGGGCCTGTCTCCGGACGGCCGGTGCAAGTCCTATGGGGACGGTGCGGACGGTGTCGGCTGGGGTGAAGGTTCCGGGGTTCTGGTCTTGGAACGGCTGTCGGATGCGCGGCGCAACGGGCATCGGGTGCTGGCGGTGGTGGCTGGCAGCGCGGTGAACCAGGACGGCGCGTCGAACGGGTTGACGGCGCCGAACGGTCCTTCGCAGCAGCGGGTGATCCGCGCGGCACTGGCCAGCGCGGGACTGGATCCGGACGGCGTGGACGTCGTGGACGGACACGGCACGGGAACGCGGCTGGGCGATCCGATCGAGGCGGAAGCGCTGCTGGCCACGTACGGACAGGACCGACCGGCCGACCGGCCGCTGCTGCTCGGATCGGTGAAGTCGAACCTCGGGCACACGCAGGCGGCCGCGGGGGTGGCCGGGGTGATCAAGATGGTCTCGGCAATGCGCCGGGGCGTGGTGCCCGCGACCCTGCACGCCGAGACGCCTTCCACCCGGGTGGAGTGGGCTTCGGGTGCGGTCCGGTTGGCGACCGAGGCGGTGTCGTGGCCGGAGGTGGGCGATCGTCCTCGCCGGGCCGGGGTGTCGTCGTTCGGGTTCTCCGGGACTAATGCGCATGTGATCGTGGAGCAGGCTCCGGTGGTTCCGGAGGCTCCGGTCGAGATCGACGTCGAGCTGCCGGTGGTGCCGTGGGTGGTGTCGGCGCGTTCGCCGGAGGGGTTGGCGGCGCAGGCTCAGCGGTTGGTCGGGTTGGCTGAGGAGCCGCTGGATGTGGGGTGGTCGCTGGCTTCGCGGGCGGCGTTGGAGCATCGTGCGGTGGTGCTGGGCGAGCACGGTGCGGGGTTGGCGGCGTTGGCCGAGGGTCGCGAGTCGGCCCAGGTGGTGTCGGGTGTGGTGGGGTCGCTCGGCAAGCTTGGGTTTGTTTTCACCGGTCAGGGTGCGCAGCGGGTCGGGATGGGTGCCGGGCTGCACGCGGTTTTCCCGGTGTTCGCGGAAGCCTTCGACACGGTGTGTGCCGAACTGGAGAAGCATTTGGACGGTTCGCCCGCGGCGGTGATCCGGGGCGAGTACGGGGACATCAACGACACGATGTGGGCGCAGTCCGGGTTGTTCGCGACCGAGGTCGCGATGTTCCGGCTGCTGGAATCGTGGGGAATGCGGCCGAATGTGGTCGCGGGCCACTCGATCGGCGAGCTGGCGGCCGCTCATGTGGCCGGGGTGTGGTCGCTGCCTGACGCCTGTGCGGTGGTGGCCGCGCGCGGTCGGTTGATGCAGGAGTTGCCGACCGGCGGGGCGATGGTGGCGGTGGAGGCGACTGCGGAGCAGGTGTCGGAGGTGATCGCGGGTCGCGCCGGGGTGGGTATAGCTGCGGTGAACGGGCCGACGGCGGTGGTGATTTCCGGGGTGGAGGACGAGGTTCTCGCGGCCGCGGCGGAGCTGAAGGGATGCCGGACGAAGCGGTTGTCGGTGTCGCATGCGTTTCATTCGCCGTTGATGGAGCCGATGCTGGCGCGGTTCGCCGACGTAGTGAACTCGGTGGAATGCTGTCGCCCGCAGTTGCCGCTGGTGTCCGGGCTGACCGGGCGCGTGGTAACCGACGAGGTGACGGACCCGAGCTACTGGGTGCGGCACGTGCGCGAGGCCGTGGACTTCGTCGCTGTCGCGGGCACCTTGCGGGACCAGGGAGTGCGGACGTTCGTCGAGGTCGGCCCCGACGGCGTCCTCTCGGGAATGGGGCCGTTGAGCCGTCCCGACGGCGCGGACGAGGCGTGGATCCCGGTGGCGCGGCGCGGACGCGACGAAATCCGCGCACTGCTCACCGCAGTGTCCAAAGTGTACGTTCGCGGCCTGGACTTCGACTGGCACAACGTTTTCGACGGCACGGGTGCCCGCCGGGTCGAGCTGCCCACCTATGCGTTCCAGCACCAGCGGTACTGGCTCAACGCGATCACCGGCGGCCACGCCGACGACCTCGGCATGGACAGCCCGGAGCACCCGCTCCTGGGCGCCGCTGCCGAACTGCCCGCCACCGGCGGAGTCATGCTGACCGGCCGGCTTTCGCTCGGCGAACAGCCGTGGCTGGCCGACCACGCGGTGGCCGGACAGGTCCTCGTGCCCGGCACCGCGCTGCTGGACATGGTCGTCCGCGCCGCCGACGAGGCGGGCTGCGACCGCATCGACGAACTGCTGATCGAGGCTCCGCTCAAGCTCGAAACCGGGGTCTCGGCCCGGGTTCAGCTCACCGTCGACGGTCCGGACGACACCGGCCGCCGCGCGCTCAATGTCTACGCGAAGAGCGGCGACGGCGAATGGGTCCGGCACGCGGCGGGCGCGGTGTCCGCCGGAGCCGCCCCCGCGGACGGTCCGGACCTGGCGCAGTGGCCCCCGGCCGACGCGGAGCCGGTCGACCTGGACGGGTTCTATCCAAGGCTGGCCGAGACCGGGCTTGAATACGGGCCGGTGTTCCAAGGCGTCCGCGCGGTCTGGCGGCGCGGCGAGGAGCTGTTCTCCGAAGTCGAACTGCCCGAAGGCGTTCCCGTCGCCGGGTTCGGCGTGCACCCCGCCCTGTTCGACGCGGCGTTGCACGCGGCCGGAGTGGACACCGAGGGCCTGCGGCTGCCGTTCGCCTGGAACGATGTGGTGGTGCACGCTTCCGGCGCCTCGGCGGCCCGGGTGCGGATCTCGCCGGTGCCGGGCGGGATCGCGCTCGCGCTGGCCGACGCGTCCGGCGAGCCGGTCGCGTCGGTCGGGATGCTGGCGCTGCGCGCGGCAAGCGCCGAAGAGCTGACCGCGAGTTCGGACGGCTCGACCTACGCGGTCGAGTGGACGCCGGTCCCGTCCGCCGGCTCCTCGGACGCCGACCTCGAACTGCTGACGGTGCCGCCGGTCGGCGGCGAACTGCCGGAACAGGCCAACGCCGTCGCGCTCGACGTGCTGGCCCGGCTGCGGGCGTGGCTCGCCGCGGACACCGAAGCCCGGCTCGCCGTGGTCACCGAACGCGCGGTCGACGTCGGCGACGGGCTCGCGCTGGACCTGGCGGCCGCGCCGGTGTGGGGCCTCGTCCGCGTCGCGCAGTCGGAGAACCCCGGCCGGATCGTCCTGTCCGATGTGGACGATCTGGCCAGTCCCGCAGTCCTCGACTGGGTGCGTGCCGGGATCGCGGCGGGGGAGCCCGAGTTCGCGGTGCGCGCCGGCGAGGTGCGGGCGCCGAGGCTGACCCGGGTTTCGCCGCCTGCCCCGGACGGCGCCCGAGCCGCGGGCACGGTGCTGATCACGGGCGCTTCCGGGGCCTTGGGCCGGCTGGTCGCCCTGCGCCTCGCCGAAACCGGCGTCGCCAAGCGGTTGCTGCTGCTGTCCCGGCGCGGCGCCGATGCTCCCGGGCTCGCCGAGCTGGCCGCGGATCTGGAACGGCGCGGCGTCGAAACCACCATGCTGGCGTGCGACGCCGCCGACCGCGAGCAGCTCGCCGCAGTGCTGGACGGCGTGTCGCTGACCGGCGTGGTGCATTCGGCCGGGGTCCTCGACGACGGGCTCCTCGGCTCGCTGACCGACGAGCGGATGACCGCGGTGCTCCGCCCGAAGGTGGACGCGGCCTGGCATCTGCACGAGCTGACGCAGCCGATGAACCCGGACTTCTTCGTGGTGTTCTCGTCTGTCGCCGGGATCTGGGGCAACGCCGGACAGGCCGCCTACGCGGCGGGCAACACCTTCCTCGACGCGCTCGCCGCGCACCGCCGCCAGCGGGGCCTGCCCGCGGTGTCGATCGCGTGGGGTCCGTGGGAATCCGGGATGGCCGGCGCGTTCACCGAAGCCGACTGGCGGCGGATGTCCCGCCAAGGGCTGGCTCCGCTGCCGGAACCGGAAGGGCTGCGCGTGCTCGACGCGGCGCTGGGCCAGTGCGGTCCGCTGCTGGCGGCGGCCAGGCTCGACCTGGCCGGGGTGCGCCGGTCCGGGGAGGTGCCGCCGTTGCTTTCGGCTCTGGCGCCCAGCGCCCGGCCCGCGGCTCCGGCCCGGCGCGCGGTCGGCGAACGCGTCGCGGACGCCCGCGGCACGCTTCACGACCTGAGCGGACCGGAGCGCCGGGACGCGCTGCGCGAGCTGGTCAGCACGCAGGCCGCGCTGGTGCTGGGCTTGGCCGGGACCGGCGGGCTCGACGCGGACCGCCCGTTCCGCGAAGTCGGCTTCGACTCGCTGACCGCGATCGAACTGCGCAACCGGTTGACCGAGGCCACCGGGCAACGGCTTTCGCCCACCGCGGTCTTCGACTACCCGACCTCGAGCGCACTGGCCGATTTCCTGCTGGAAGGGATGTTCGGCGCCGAGACCGGGGAGGCTCCGGAGCAGCCCGCGCTGTCGGCCTACTCCGGCCTCGACCGGCTCGAAGCTTCGCTCGCCGAACTGCGGGCCGACGACACCGCGCGGGCGCGGGTCGCCGCCCGGCTCGCCGACCTGCTCGCCGCGCTGACCGGACCGGAGGGCGGCGCCGACGGCTCGGTCGCCGAGCAGCTCCAGTCCGCCAGCGACGACGACATGTTCGACTTCATCGACAACCAGCTCGGGATCTGAACTCCGCGCACGAAAGAGGAAGGGCTCCCGGATGTCGAACGAGGACAAGCTCCGCGACTATCTGAAACGGGTCACCGCCGAACTGCACCAAACCCGCGAGCGCCTCCGCGAAGCCGAGGAGCGCCAGCAGGAACCCGTCGCCATCGTGGGCATGGCCTGCCGGTTCCCCGGCGGGGTCTCGTCCCCGGAGCAGCTGTGGGAGCTGCTCGAAGCGCGCACCGACGCGATCGGCCCGCTGCCGGCCGACCGCGGCTGGCCCGCCGACCTGCTCGACCCCGATCCGGACGCGCTCGGCAAGAGCATCTGCGCGGAGGGCGGTTTCCTCTACGGGGCCACCGGTTTCGACGCGGAGTTCTTCGGCATCAGCCCGCGCGAGGCGCTGGCGATGGATCCGCAGCAGCGGGTGTATCTGGAGACGTCGTGGGAGGCGCTGGAGGACGCCGGGATCGACCCGATCTCGTTGCGAGGCGGCGACACCGGGGTGTTCGCGGGGCTGTTCTACCACGACTACCTGATCTGGAACCAGGCGCGCGAGCAGTCCGAGGGCTACCTCGCCACCGGAAACATGGGCTCGATCGCCTCCGGCCGGATCTCCTACGCGCTGGGCTTGGAAGGTCCGGCGGTGACGGTGGATACCGCGTGTTCGTCTTCGTTGGTCGCGCTGCATTTGGCTGCGCAGTCTTTGAATGCGGGGGAGTGCTCGCTGGCGCTGGCTGGCGGCGTGACGGTGATGTCCACCCCGGCCACGTTCATCGACTTTTCGCGCCAGCGGGGCCTGTCTCCGGACGGCCGGTGCAAGTCCTATGGGGACGGTGCCGACGGTGTCGGCTGGGGCGAGGGCTCTGGGGTTTTGGTGCTGGAGCGGTTGTCGGACGCGCGGCGCAACGGGCATCAAGTGCTGGCGGTGGTGGCTGGCAGCGCGGTGAACCAGGACGGTGCCTCGAATGGCTTGACGGCGCCGAACGGTCCTTCGCAGCAGCGGGTGATCCGTGCTGCGTTGGCGCGTGCGGGGGTGGGGTCGGACGGCGTGGACGTCGTGGACGGACACGGGACCGGGACCCGGCTGGGCGATCCGATCGAGGCGGAAGCGCTGCTGGCCACGTACGGACAGGACCGACCGGCCGACCGGCCGCTGCTGCTCGGATCGGTGAAGTCGAACATCGGCCACGCACAGGCGGCCGCGGGGGTGGCCGGGGTGATCAAGATGGTGTCGGCGATCCGTCGGGGTGTGGTGCCCGCGACGTTGCACGCCGACAAGCCATCGTCCCGGGTGGAGTGGGCTTCGGGTGCGGTCCGGTTGGCGACCGAGGCGGTGTCGTGGCCGGAGGTGGGCGATCGTCCTCGCCGGGCCGGGGTGTCGTCGTTCGGGTTCTCCGGGACGAACGCGCATGTGATCGTGGAGCAGGCGCCGGAAGGTGCGGATGCTCCTGCTGAGGCTGATGTGGTGTTGCCGGTGGTGCCGTGGGTGGTGTCGGCGCGTTCGGCGGAAGGGCTGGCGGCGCAAGCTGCCCGGTTGGCGGGGCAGGCTGACGGGTCCGTGGATGTGGGGTGGTCGCTGGCGGGCCGGGCGGCCCTGGAACACCGGGCGGTGGTGCTGGGCGACCACGATGCGGGGTTGGCCGCACTGGCCGAGGCCCGCGAGTCTGCTGGTGTGGTGTCGGGCGTGGCGGGTTCGCTGGGGAAGCTCGGTTACGTCTTCACCGGTCAGGGTGCGCAGCGCTTGAGCATGGGGTTGGGCCTGTATTCGGTGTTTCCGGTGTTCGCGGAAGCCTTCGATGCGGTGTGTGCCGGTCTGGAAGAGCATTTGGACGGTTCGCCTGCGGCGGTGATCCGGGGCGAGTACGGGGACATCAACGACACGGTGTGGGCGCAGTCGGGGTTGTTCGCGACCGAGGTTGCGTGGTTCCGGTTGCTGGAGTCGTGGGGTGTGCGGCCGAGTGTGGTCGCGGGTCATTCGATCGGCGAGTTGGCGGCGGCGTATGTGGCTGGGGTGTGGTCGCTGTCGGATGCGTGTGCGGTGGTGGCGGCGCGTGGTCGGTTGATGCAGGAGTTGCCGACCGGCGGGGCGATGGTCGCCGTCGAGATGGCTGAAGACGAGGTCCGGAAGGCGATCGCGGGCCGCGCCGGGGTGGGTGTAGCCGCGGTGAACGGCCCGGACGCGGTGGTGATTTCCGGTGTCGAGGACGAGGTGCTGGCGGCCGCGGAGGAACTGGCGGGCGCGGGGTGCCGGACGAAGCGGTTGGCGGTGTCGCATGCGTTTCATTCGCCGTTGATGGAGCCGATGCTGGCGCGGTTCGCCGACGTAGTGAACTCGGTGGAATGCCGTCGTCCGGAGCTGCCGTTGGTGTCGGGGCTGACCGGGGCCGTAGTCGGCGACGAGGTGACGGACCCGGGCTATTGGGTGCGGCATGTGCGCGAGGCGGTGCGCTTCTCGGACGTGACGGGCACCTTGCGGGAGCTGGGGGTGCGGACGTTTGTCGAGGTGGGCCCGGACGGGGTTCTGTCGGGGATGGGTCCGTTGAGCCGTCCGGACGAGGCGGACGAGGCGTGGATTCCGGTGGCGCGGCGTGGACGCGACGAGGTCCGTGCGCTGCTGACGGCGGTGTCCAAAGTGTACGTTCGCGGCCTGGACTTCGACTGGCACAACGTTTTCGACGGCACGGGCGCTCGGCGGGTCGACCTGCCCACCTATGCTTTCCAGCACCAGCGGTACTGGCTCACCGCGGTCGCGGGCGGCCGTGCCGACGACCTCGGCCTGCGCAGCCCCGAACATCCGCTCCTGGGCGCCGTCGCGGAGCTGCCCGCCACCGGCGGGGTCGTGCTCACCGGTCGCCTCGCGCCGGGAACCCCGTCCTGGCTCGTGGACTCGACGCTGGCGGGCCGGACGATCCTGCCCGCCGCGGCGCTGGCGGACCTGGCGATCCGAGCCGGGGACGAGGTCGGATGCGGGCGGCTCGAAGAACTGCTCGTCGAGACGCCGGCGGTGCTGCCGAGCCGGGACAGCCTGTCGATGCAGGTCGCCGTCGGCGAAGCGGACGCGGCCGAGCGGCGGCCGGTGGCGGTGTACACGCGGATCGGCGACGCTCCGTGGGCGCGGCACGCGTCCGGCACGCTCGCCCCTGGCGGCCACGGCGCCGGACTGGCCTCGTGGAGTTCGCAGTGGCCCCCGTCCGGCGCGGAAACTGTCGATGTCACTGCGCTGTACGAAGAATTGGCCGCGTCGGGAGCCAGCTACGGGCCCGCCGTGCGCTGCGTCCGCGCGGCGTGGCGGCGCGGCGACGAGGTTTTCGCGGACGTAGCCCTGCCCGAGGGCACCGACGTCGCCGGATACGGCGTCCACCCCGCGTTGCTCGACGCCGCCCTGCACCTGATCCAGCTGGCCGAGTCCACCGGCGGCGCGCCGTCGCTGCCCACCATGTGGAGCGGTGTGGACGTGCACGCCTCCGGCGCGATCGCGACGCGGGTCCGCGTGGCTCCGGCCGCCGAGGGCGTCGAGGTGGCGTTGGCCGACCCGGCCGGACAGCTCGTCGCCTCCGCGCAGTCGGTGGTGCTGACCCCGTTTACCGCCGCTTCGCTGGACCGCACCCACGACGGGCTGTTCCGGATCGAATGGGCGCCAGTCGAGCTGTCCGACGCGGCTCCCGTCTTTTCGCCGGCGGTCCTCGGCGGCGACGGCGGACTGGCCGTGCCGGGCGCGGTGGGCTACGCGGACGTCGCGGAGCTGGTCGCCGCGGTCGAGGCCGGGGCGGCGGTGCCCGAGGTGGTCGTCGTCTGCTGCCCTCGCGGCGAGGACCCGGCGGAAGGCGTCGCCGGACAGGCCCGCGAAGCCGTGCTGCGCGTGCTGGACGTGGTACGCGATTGGCTCGCCGCGGACGCGGTGGAGAGTTCGCAGCTGGTGGTGGTGACCGAACGAGCCGTGGCCGCGACGCCCGGCGTCGGCGTCCGCCTGGACGGGGCCGGGGTCGTCGGCCTGATCCGCGGCGCCGCGGGCGAACACCCGGAGCGGATCGCGCTGGCCGACGTGGACCGGGTCGACGGCGCCGGCGCGCTGGTGCTGGCCGCGACCGCGCTGCGCGAACCCGAATTCGCGATCCGCGGCGCGGAAGTGCTGGTGCCGCGCCTGCACCGGGCCGAAGCGGACGGCCTCGCCGTGCCCACCGGACCGGACTGGCGCCTCGGCTTCGCCGGGCCTTCGCCGGAAAACCTGGTACTGCGCGAAAAAGACCGTGTCCCGCTGGCGGACGGCGAGGTCCGGGTGGGCATCCGCGCCGCCGGGGTGAACGCCGAAGACGTGCGCACCGTGCGGGACGGCGGCTCCGGGCCCCTGGGCCGGGAAGCTGCCGGAGTGGTGCTGGAAACCGGCCCCGGCGTGACCCGGTTCGCCGTCGGGGACGCGGTCCTGGGCGTGTTCGACGGCGCGTTCGGCTCCACCGCGGCGGCCGATGCCCGGTTGCTGCTGCCGATCCCCGCGGGCTGGTCGCACCCGCAGGCGGCCGCCGCTCCGCTGGCGTTCCTCGCCGCGTGGCACGCGGTGGCCGACCTCCGCCCAGGACAGCGAGTGCTCATCCACGACGCCGCGTCGGCGGCCGGGCTGGCCGCGGTGCGGCTGGCCCGGCTTCGGGGCGCGGACGTCGTCGCGGTCGCGGAACGGTCCGCGTGGCGCGTGCTGTCCGAAGCGGGACTCTACGAGGAGCACTGCACCGAGAACGCCGCCGCGGCTCCCGGACGGGAAACCGTGCGGGTCGACCGGCTTCCGGCTCCCGAGGCGTTCGGCCCGCTGCTGGCCTCGTTGTCCGCCCCGCTCGCCGAGGGCGTGCTGCGCCCGTTGCCGGTGGAGTGCTGGGACATCCGGCACGCGGCGGCCGCGTTCGCCCGGGCGGACCGCGGCGGGCCGGAGAAGATCGTGCTGACCGTGCCCGCGCCGTCCGGCCGGGCGGGGACCGTGCTGGTGACCGGGGCGTCCGGCGCGCTCGGCGGCCTGGTCGCCCGGCACCTGGCGCGGCCGGGCGGGGCCAGGAACCTGCTGCTCGCCTCGCGGCGGGGCATGGGCGCGGCGGGCATGCCCGAACTGGCGGGCGAACTGGCCCGGTCCGGGGCGGGAGTGCGGGTGATCGCCTGCGACGTCGCCGACCGCGACCAGCTCGCCGAAGTGCTCGCCGGACTGCCCGAGACCGAGCCGCTGACCGGCGTGGTCCACGCCGCGGGCGTGCTCGACGACGGCGTCGTCGGCTCGCTCACCCCGGAGCAGATCCGCCAGGCGATGCGCCCCAAGGCCGACGCCGCGTGGAACCTCCACGAGCTGACCAGGCACCTCGACCTCGACACCTTCACCCTGTTCTCCTCGGTCGCCGGGGTCTGGGGCAGTCCCGGGCAAGCCAACTACGCGGCGGGCAACACCTTCCTCGACGCGCTCGCCGCGCACCGCCGCCAGCAAGGACTGCCCGCCGCCTCGCTGGCCTGGGGCCCGTGGGAGGACGGCATGGCCGGGGAACTCACCGAAGCCGGGCGGCAGCGGATGACCCGCCACGGCCTGCGCCCGCTCGCCGCGGCCGACGGGCTCTCGCTGCTGGACGCCGCCACCGGGCGGACGGACCCGCTGCTGGTCACCGCCCGGCTGGACCTGGGCGCGCTGCGCCGTTCCGGCAGCCCGGTCCCCGCGCTGATGACCGCGCTGGTCCGGCCGGGACGGCGGGCCGCCGGAGCCGCCGACCCGGGCCGGACCAGCGCGCTGGCCAGGGAACTCGCCGAGCTGCCGCCCGAACAGCGCGAGGGCGCGGTCCTGAACGCGGTGCTCGCGCAGGCGGCCCTGGTGCTCGGGAAATCCGGTCCGGGATCGGTCGAGGCGACCCGGTACTTCCGCCAGCTCGGCTTCGATTCGCTGACCGCGCTGGAATTCCGCAACCGGCTCAGCGGCGCGCTCGGCCTCCGGCTGCCCGCCGCGGTGGTCTTCGACCATCCGACCCCGGCGGACCTCGCCCGCTACCTGCACGAGCAGCTCGCCGGCCGGGAAGCGGACCACCGTCCGGTGCTGGCCGAGCTGGACCGGCTGCGGTCGCTGCTGGCCGGGATCGGCGCGCGGGACGAGGCCAGGGCCCGCCTGGCGGACCGGCTGGAGCTGCTGGCGGAGGAATTCCGGGGCAGCGCACCGGTTCCCGGGTCCGGCGGCGGTTCCGACGACGACCTCGCCGAGGCGACCGACGACGAGATCTTCGATCTCATCGACAAGGAACTGGGTATCTGACATGGACACGACGCGCGTCTGGCTGGGCGAAGAACTGGCTTGCGTGGCACCGGCTTCCGGCGAACCGGCCGCGGCCGCGCGGATCGGGCACCGGCTGTCCGCGGAGACGGCCCGCGCCGTCCGCGCACAGGCCGGATCCCTTGGCGTCCCGGAGTTCGAGGTGCTGCTCGGCGCCTACGCCGTGCTGCTCGAAAAGCACGGCGCCGGACGGGACCTGTTCCTCGGCAAGGCGAGCAGGCGGCTGCTCGTCGATCCATTGTGGACCGTCCGGGAACTTCTTGTCCGGCAAGGGGAAACTCCCGCGGAGCCGTCCGGGCGCGCGCGGTACGCGTTCTCCCGGGGCCTCGGCGCCGACGACGGTGCCGAACTCGAGTTCGCTGTCGACGGCGACCTGGTTACGGGCCGGTACCGGCCCGAACTCCTGCCCGAAGAGCAGGTCCGCCTGCTGCTGGCCCGGTACGAGACAGTGCTTTCCGCCGTGGCCGAGGATCCCGGGGGCCGCGTCGGCGACCTGCCGTGGTGGAGCGCGAAGGACCACGAAATCATCTCAGCGGCCAACGACACCGCGCGACCCGTCGAACCGGCGTCGGTGCTCGAGGCCGTCCACGCCCGCGCCGTGCGCGCACCTGAGACCAGCGCTGTCGGCGAAGGGGATCGCTTCGTCGGCTACGGCCAGCTGTGGCACGCGGCCGTCGCTCAATGCGCCGTGCTCCGGGAAGCCGGGATCGGCCCGGGGGACCGGGTGGCCATCGCGCTCCCGCGCGGCCCCGAACTCGTCGCCGCGGTCCTCGGCGCCTGGCTCGCCGGCGCGGCCTACGTGCCCCTGGACGCGACACACCCCGAGGACCGGATCCGCTACCAGCTCGCCGACTCGGGCGCGAAAATCCTGATAGCGGCGGGAAACATGGGCCGCTTCGCCACGCCCGGCCTCGCCGTGCTGTCCGCTTTCCCCGCCGAGGACGCGCCCCCGGCGGACCAGAGCGCGCCTCCGGCGCCGGATCCGGCCTCCTGCGCGTACCTGATCTACACCTCCGGTTCCACCGGACGTCCTAAAGGGACACTCATCACGCACGGCGCGCTGGCCAACGTCGCGGGCCACTTCGCTCGGCAACTGGACGTCGGCCCGGCGGACACGATGCTGTGGACGACCACCTTCGCCTTCGACATGTCCGGCGTGGAACTGTTCGTGTCCCTGGTCTCCGGCGCCCGCCTCGCCGCCGCGCCGGACGCGGCCCGCAGCGACGGCCGGGTGCTGCGCGAACTGGTCGAACGGTACGACGCGCGGTTCGTGCAGGCCACCCCGACGACTTGGCGGCTGGTCCTCGACCGCATGGCGGACTGCTTGCGCGGCCGCAGCGTCGTCACCGGCGGCGAACCGGTTCCGGTGCCGCTGGCCCGTCGCCTGCTGAGCGCCGGCTGCGTGCTGCACCACGCGTACGGGCCGACCGAAACCGCGATCTGGTCGACTTCCCGCGTCGTCTCCGGCGATCCCGGGCCCCGGCTCGACGTCGGCGGCCCGATCGCCAACACCCGGGTGCACGTCGTGGACCGCCACGACCGGGAACTGCCGGTCGGCGTCCGCGGCGAACTGTGCATTTCCGGCGCCGGAGTGGCCATCGGCTACCACGACCGCCCGGAACTGAACGCGGCCCGCTTCGGCACGCACCCGGTGCACGGCCGCTTCTACCGCACCGGTGACCTGGCCGCCTGGCGCGCCGACGGCACCCTGGACCTCTTCGGCCGCGGCGACCGCCAGGTCAAGCTGCGCGGCAACCGGATCGAACTGGGCGAGATCGAAACGACCCTGCTGGCCCACCCCGAAGTCGCCGCCGCCGCGGTCCTGGTCGTGGGCGACCCGACGGCCGATGCCGTGCTCGTCGGCTGCCTGGAGCCGTCCGGGAGCGGGGTGGACCTGGACAGCGTCCAGGAGCACCTGCGCGAACGCCTCCCCGCCTCGATGACCGTCGGCGAGCTTCTGGTCTTCGATCCGATCCCGGTCAACGCCAACGGGAAAGTCGACTATCCGGCACTGGACCGTTCGCTGGCGGAACGGCCTCGCACCGGCGCGGCGGAGCCGCCGGGTCCGGCGCCGATCACCGACCGGTTGGTCGAAGTCTGGCGCGCTGTGCTGCGTCGCGACGACGTGGACGAGGACACCGATTTCTTCGCCCACGGAGGGAATTCGATGCTGGCGGCGGTGGCGATGCAGGAACTGCACAAGGTGAGCGGGGTGTCGGTCGGTCTCACCGAGTTCTTCGAATGCCGCACTCCGCGGGCTCTCGCAGAGCGGGTTCCGTTGGTCGTAGCCACATCGGATCAGTAAACCGCCAAGCGGAAAAACCTTGCGCACTCCCGTTTCCGGGGGACGGACAGCGAACAGCCCCCTCGGGAACCGAGGGGGCTGTTCGACGATCGACGAGGGCGCTCGGCCGGAGCGTTACTTCTTTTCCTTGCGGAACGCCGCGCGGACCTGGCTGTTGCGGGTCAGCACCGCGACCCCGATCAGCGGCAGCGCGCCGATGCCCTGGATGACGGCGTACCAGGTCGGGCAGATGCCCGGGATCAGGTCCACCGCGATGATCGCGATCGGCAGGATGATCGAGACGGTGGCGAGCCGGTCGTACGGGCCCGCCGCGCCGTTGGCGGCCTTCTTCACCCAGCTCAGCATCAGCGGGGCGACCAGGAGCAGGATCGCGCCCCGCACCCACATGAACGTCGTGACCGGCTGGTGCATGAAGGCGACCACCACGCAGGTGCCGAGCACGATGGCGCAGACGATGCCGAAGAAGCCGACGCACTTCTTGATCGTGTCGAACGCCTGCTTGGTGCGGGGGTCGTTGAGCGCCGCGGTGTCGATCGTGAAGTTGGCCATGTCCGGTTCCTTAAGTCTGGTGGTGCGTTCTGAGGTCTTGCGATGCATTCGAAGCTACTGACCGGCCGGGCTGTCCGGTATGGGTCTGGACGTCCGGCCGAGTAGGGACAGCCACACTTCGCTCCCCGGCGGTTCCGGCGGCGACGGCGCGTGCGCCGTCGAGCCCGGAAGCCTGGCTGAGGAAGTGAATAGCAGTACCCGTCGGCCGGTGTCAACGACGCGGCGATCATCCCACGGAAAAGCATTAATGGCCGGACGGGGCGGCAGGCGAATGCGCTCGCCGGCCCGGGAAAGGGCCGGTGAACGGCGGCCTAATTCCCCGGCGAGCCCGCGCGGCGGACCGTCCGCCCGGCCCCGGACCGGCCCCGCGGGGTCCGGGACGGCCCGGGGAGCCGCTCGCGCCGGGAACGGGGCTGTCCCGCTTCGATCAAGAAAACCGCCAGTTCACCGGTCGGATCGGGACATCGGGGGAGGGGGCGGCGGGAGACGCGGAGGGGAAAAAATCCTGTCGGCGCGCCCTGTCCGGTGAGTCGTTGACATGCCTGCTGGGCCGTTGATATGTTCGACTGGCAGTTGAACGGGGGCTGGGGCGTGTCGACTATTCGATAATGGGGGACATTATCAAGCGCGTTCAGCCGTGAAGCAGCGAGACAAAACAAGCTTTGCCGGAAAAAGCGGCAGGGTTCCGATTTTCCGCGTCGGCGGCAGGCCGTCGGGGGAGGTCGCGGACCCGCTGTCGTGAGTCGTCGGCGACGTCGGGGGCGTCGTCTGCGGGCACGGCCGAGCCGGGCGGTCTGGGGAAACACGATCCCGCCCGTGCGACGCGTTCCCGCATGCCCTCTCCCGCGCGGGAAGCACTGCCGCGGGGGAGGCAACTGCCGGAGAGCAGGCAGGCGAGAAAAAGCGGGCGAGGCGATCCGGGGCCGGGTGCGGCGCCGGGTCTCCCGGGACCGCGAGAACCCGGGCCGGACGGCCGCGGGGAATCCGGGCGGCCGGTGCGCGCCGACCGCGTCGGCCGGGCGTGTCCTGTCCGGACGCCGTCAGCGGCGTCCCGGCGAGCGGCGGCCCGTTCCCCCTGGCGCGCCAATGCCCTTTCCCGCGCTTCCACCCTCCACTCAGGACATTCCGCGGCACTGGCGAACCGACGAGGAAAGACACGAGGAGGCCAGTCCGATGAAGCGGATTCGCTCGGGACGGCGGGGGAGCCGGGGCCCGGAGCTGGGGAAGCTGAGAGAGGCCCACCGGCGGGCTGCCGAGGGCCGCGCGGGCACGGTGCTGCTCACCGGTCCGGCGACGGCGGGCAAGACGGACCTGATCCGCCGCTTCACCGACGAGCTGTCCGGCTCCGGCTCGGTGGTGCTGCGCGCCTCGGCGGCGCGGACGGAGCAGCGCGTCGGTTTCGGGGTGGTGGACCAGCTTCTGCTCGGCCTGCCGGAGACCGGAGCCCCGGGCGGAATCGCCGAGGGGCGCGACGCGGACGCCCGCGGCCGGCAGTTCTGCGACGCCGTGCTGGCGCTGACGGCCGACCGTCCGGTGGTGGTCGTGGTCGACGACCTCCATTTCGCGGACGCCGAATCCCGGCACGCGCTGCTGCACCTGCAGCGCCGCACGCACGAGGAGCCGGTGCTGTTCCTGTTCGGCGAACTGAGCCCGGCGCAGGAGAACGTGCGCTCCTTCACCGCGGAACTGTCCCGCCATCCCGGATGCGAGCGGATCCGGCTGGAACTGTTCTCGCCCGCCGAGACCGCCCGGTTCGCCGGGCCGGAGCACGCCGACGAACTCTGCTACGCCGCCACCGGCGGAAATCCGCTGCTGCTCGCCGCATTGCTCGCGGACCGCCGGGAAACCGGCGCCGCCCCGGCGCCGGAGAACTTCCGCTGCGCGGTGTCGGCCTGCCTGCACCGGGTGGGCCCGGCCGCGGTGCGGGTGGCCTGCGGCCTGGCGATCCTGGGCGGCGCGGACCGTCCCGCGCTGGCCCGGCTGCTGGGCCTGAGCACGCACGAGGTGGAGCTAGCGCTGCGCATGACGACCGAGACCGGGCTGCTCGTGGACGGAAAGTTCCGGCATCCGCTGGTGGCCGCCGCGGTCGGGAAAACCCTGGTGCCGGAGGCAGGCGCGGGGCTGCGGCTGGCCGCCGCGCGGGTGCTGCGCGACGCGGGCGCGCGGTCGCGGGCGATCGCCGAGCAGCTGGTCGCCGCCGGGGAGGCGCCGGACCCGTGGATGGCTGCCGCGCTCCGGCAGGCCGCGGCCGAAGCCCGGCTCGAGGCGGACCCGTCCTTCGCGATCGCCTGTCTGGAGCTGGCGCTGCGAGCCTCGGGCGGGATCGCCGAATCGGCCGCGATCGCCGCCGACCTCGTCCGGATCCAGTGGCGGAACACCCCGTTCGCCGCCGCCCGGTACCTGCGGGCGCTCGGCAGCGCACAGCGGCGCGGCCTGTTGGACGACCGCGACACCGGCGTGCTGGCCCGCTGTCTGGTGTGGCAGGGCGAGATCGCGGAAGCCCGGCAGCTGCTCGACCGCTGGCGGCTGGCGGCCGATCCGGCGGACGCCGGGAGCGCCCGCGAGATCCGCGCGGTCCGGCAATGGATCCGCTGCTCGTATCCGCTGCTCGGCGTGCCCGCCGAGGAGAGCGTGCCGGAGCAGCGGCAGGCAGGCCAGTTCTCCCGCCACGCCGACGCCGTGCAGGCCGCCGAGGCGTTGACCGGCGCGCTGACGGACGGGCACGGGCGCTCTCCGGCCGGCGAGGCCGAGGGGCTGCTGTACGGAAGGCCGTTGACGGAGGACCGGTTCGAAAGCCATTACGCCGCACTGCTGACCCTGGTGTACTCCGAACGCCCGGCCGAGTCGCGACACTGGTGCGATCGGCTGCAGCGCGCGGCGGCCGAACGCCGATCGCCGACCTGGCAGGCGATTTTCGCCGCGACGGCGGCGGAGGTCGCGGTCCGGTACGGGGACCCGGCGGACGCGCTCCGGCACGCACGCGCCGCGCTGCAGCACCTTTCCCTGCGGGACTGGGGCGTTTTCGCCGGACTGCCGCTGTCCGGCCTCGTGCTCGCCTCGACCGCGCTGGGCCGGCACGAAGAGGCGGGCGCGGCGCTGCGGCTGCCGGTGCCCGAAGCGATGTCCGGCAGCCGGACGGCCCCGCTGTACCTCTACGCCCGCGGCATGCACTACCTGGAGACCGGGCGGGCGCGTCCCGCGCTGGCCGATTTCCTCGACTGCGGCCGCTTGATGCGGCACTGGCGGATGGACCGGCCCGCCTTCGTGCCGTGGCGCTCGGGCGCGGCGTCGGCGTGGCTGCTGCTGGGGCGGCGCGAGGAAGCCCGGCGGATCGCCGAACAGCAATGGGGACTGCCCGGTGTGCCGGGCAGCGGGACGGGCGCGGCGTCGCTGCGAATCCTTGCCCTGTGCGGAGATCCGGCCGGACGGCCGGCGCGCTTCGCGGGCGCGGCCGGGCCGGACGCGGAGATCGGCCGGTTCGCGCTCGTGCGCGCACTGCGCGAACCGGCCGGGCGCGGGCTGCGTCCGGCGCCCGGCGACGGGGCTCCGGCCGCTTCCCGGCGGAAACCGCGGCCGCGTCCGGAAAAACCCGTGCCGCGGAACTGGAGTTCGCTGCTGAGCACCGCCGAGGAACCGGTGGCGACGATGGCCGCGCTGGGCATGACCAACCGGGAGATCAGCGCGAAACTGTTCATCACCGTCAGCACAGTTGAACAGCACCTCACCCGCGTCTACCGGAAACTCCAGGTGCGCAGCAGGGCGGAGCTGCCAGGACGGCTCCGGACGGCAGATTGTGCCGGCGATGCGAGCTGACCCGGCGCGGCGGTGTGTAATATCCGCCCGGACATCGCGGGCGGGCCGGCGAACGCCCGGAATGTGACGGTATTGCCGGGAAGTGCGAATGTCCAGTTCGGCCATGGGGGTTCCGGAGCCGGACCGGGGGGTTCGCCCAAGAATTCTGGGGCGTTGAATGAATGCATTACGCAGGTTTTTGCGCGGCCGCGCCAAGCGGGCGGCGACGGTGGCCTGTGCCGCCGTGCTGCTGCCCGGCGCGGCCGCCTACGCGGTGACCGATAGCGGGTCCCTCGGCGGGCCGCGGTCCTCGTTCGACCCGGAGCGCGCGCGGGCGCTGGTGGCGGAGATGACCCTGGACGAGAAGCTGTCGTTCGTCTCCGGGTCGGCGGACCCGGATTCGATCGGGGAGGCCGGGTTCGTGCCCGGCGTGCCGCGGCTGCGGATCCCGCCGCTGCGGATCACCGACGGGCCGGCGGGCGTCCGGATCGGCAAACCCGCCACCGCGCTGCCCGTTCCGGTGGCGCTGGCGTCCTCGTTCAACGACGGACTGGCCAAACAGTACGGATCGGTGCTGGGCGGCGACGCCCGCGCGCTCGGCGCCGACGTGGTGCTCGGCCCGATGATGAACGCGATCCGGGTGCCGCTCGGCGGGCGCAATTTCGAGACCTTCAGCGAGGACCCGCTCGTCACGTCGCACATCGCGGCGGCGGAAGTCTCCGGCATCCAGTCGCGCGGCGCGATGGCCTCGGTCAAGCACTTCGCGGGCAACAACCAGGAACAGGACCGCTACAGCGTCGACGCCAGGATCGACGACCAGGCCCTGCACGAGATCGAGCTGAAGCCGTTCAAGGCGGCCGTCGACGCGGGCGCGGCCTCGGTGCTGTGCTCCTACAACAAGGTCAACGGCGAACAGGCCTGCGGGAGTTCGGCGCTGCTGACCGACATCCTGCGCCAGCAGCTGGGCTTCCAGGGCTGGGTGATGTCGGACTGGTACGCCACGCAGTCCACCGGTTCCCTCGTCAAGGGACTCGACCAGGAGATGCCGGACAGCAAGTTCCTCGGCTCGGCGCTGAAGTCGGCGCTGGGCAGCGGCACGATCCCGATGTCCGCTTTGGACACCGCGGTGACCCGGATCGTGACCCAGATGGGCCGCTTCGGGCTGCTCGACTCCCCGCCGCCGGCCCGGCCGGCCCAGGACCCGGCCGCCGGGGCGAAGGTGGCCCAGCAGGTCGCCGAACAGGGCGCGGTGCTGCTGCGCAACGAGGGCGGCACGCTGCCGCTTTCCGGTGCGGCGGGCCAGAATCTGGCGTTGATCGGCCCCACCGCGAAGGTGCCGAAGGTCGGCGGCAAGGGCAGTTCGCTGGTGACCCCGGCGCACGCGTCGTCCCCGCTGGACACGATCACGGCGCGGGCGGGCAAGGGCGCGCGAGTGTCCTACTCGCAAGGCGTCAGCGAGGACTACGCGGCTCTCCCCGCCGCCCAGGTCTCGCCCCAGTTCCCCGCGGCCGCCGACGGCGCGATCACCGTGGCGCCGAGCCAGGTGCACCAGGGGACCCTGGACGTGCCCGAGACCGGCGACTACCGGTTCACCGCCGACGTGAGCGGTCCCGGCGTCGCGCTGCTGACCGTCGGCGGACGGGCGAAGGCGTTCATCCCCGGCATCCCGGCGACGCTGCGGGTGCACCTGGAGGCGGGCAAAGTCCCGGTCACGCTGGGACAGCTGGACGGTTTCGCCAACGGCGACATCACCGCGAAGCTGAAGTGGCTCACGCCGACCCAGGCCCACCAGAAGTTCGGCGAGGCCGTTGCCGCGGCCAAGAACGCCAAGACCGCCGTCGTGTTCGCCTACGACGACGAGAGCGAGGGCATCGACCGCGATTCGCTGTCGCTGCCGGATTACCAGAGCGAGCTGATCTCCGCGGTCGCCGCTGCCAACCCGAATACCGTGGTGGTGCTGAACACCGGTTCGTCGGTCGCGATGCCGTGGCTCGGCAAGACCAAGGCGGTGCTGGACATGTGGTACCCCGGCCAGCAAGGAGCCGAGGCGACCGCGCGGCTGCTGTACGGCGATGTCGCGCCCAGCGGACGGCTGACCCAGACCTTCCCGGCGTCACTGGACCAGACCCCGGTCGGCGGCAAGCCGGAGGCGTACCCGGGCAAGGACGGCACGGTGCAGTACTCCGAGGGCATCCAGGTCGGCTACCGGTGGTACGACAAGAACAGCGTGCGGCCGCTGTTCCCGTTCGGCTACGGGCTGACCTACACCCAGTTCGCCTACCGGGACCTGTCGGCGGCCTGGCGCGACGGCGGGCTCGACGTCGAATTCACCTTGTGCAACACGGGTTCGGCGGCGGGCGAGGAAGTGCCGCAGGTGTATCTGGGCGCCAGCCCGGAGGTCAAGGCGCCGCAGGCGGCCAAGGCGCTGGCGGGATACCAGCGGGTCAAGCTGGCCGCGGGGGCGTCCGCCCGGGTGAAGATGCGGATCGACGGGAACGAGCTGACCTACTGGGACACGTCGGCGAAGAGCTGGCGGGTCGGGACGGGGGACCGGAACGTCCTGGTGGGTCCGTCCGCCGCGGTGACGCCGTTGAGCCGTTCGGTGCGGATCAGCTGACGGGAGGGGCCGGGCGAGCGGGAGTTCCCGTTCGCCCGGCGCCGGTTCCGCCGCGGGGAAACCTCTACGCGGGCCGCAGCGCGGAACCGGCGACCCGGGAGATCTCCGCGTTCACCGCCGCGCCGTGCACGTTCAGGAAGAAGTGCCCGCCGGGGAAAGTCTTCATCTCGAAGCGCCCGGAAGTGTGCTCGCCCCAGGCCCGCACGTCCTCCAGCGGGGCCTTCGGATCCGCGGTTCCGCTCATCGCGTGGATCGGGCAGGCCAGCGGCTCTCCCGGCTCGTAGCGGTAGGTCTCGGCCGCCTTGAAGTCGTTGCGGATCGAGGGCAGCGACATGCGGAGGATCTCCTCGTTGCCCGACACCGGATCCTCGTCGCCGGACAGCTCGCGCACGATCTCGATCAGCCGGTCGTCGCTGGCGAGGTAGTTCTGCTCCGGGAAGTGCCGGGACGGGGCCCGCCGCCCGGTGACGACCAGCGCCAGCGGGGGACGGCCCTGTCCGGCGAGCACCCTGGCCGTCTCGAAGGCCACCGTGGCGCCGAGGCTGTGTCCGAAAAGGACGACCGGTTTGTCCAGCCAGGGCACGAGATTCTCCAGGCACGCCGACACCAGGCCGGGCACGTTGTCGATGCCCGGCTCGGAACGCCGGTCCTGGCGGCCGGGGTACTGCACGGCCAGCACGTCCAGCTTCGGCGCGAGCGTCCGGGCGACCGGGAAGAAGTAGCTGGCCGAACCCCCGGCGTGCGGGAAACAGACGAGCCGGGTCGGCGCCTCGTCGGCGGGCTGGAACCGGCGGATCCACGGTTCCGTGTCACTGATGCTTTTGGGCACGCGCAATCCGTCCTTCACGGTTCACAGCAAGCGGCCGTAGTCGCTCCCCACTCTCCTCGCACCTGGTCCGCGCGGACACCCCTATGTTCGCGCCGTGCCCCGGGAACCGGCGCTCAGGCGCGGACGGGCAGCGCGGTGAGACCGCGGATGAGCAGGCTGGACTGCCAGTTCAGCGAGCCGGGCTCGACGGCGAGGGCGAGCGTGGGCAGCCGGTCGGCGAGCACCCGGAAGGCGATCTCGCCCTCCATCCGGGCCAGCGCGGCGCCGAGACAGTAGTGGATGCCGTGCCCGAACGCGAGGCTCTTTCCCCGCGGGCGCCGCAGGTCGACCTCGTCGGGCCGCTCGAACACCTCGGGGTCCCGGTTCGCCGACCCGATCGCCAGCAGCACGGTCGAGCCGGGCGGGACGGTGGTCGCGCCGATGGTCACCGGCTCGGTCGCGAACCGCACGGTCGCGGTGTTCACCGGGCTGTCGATGCGCAGGAACTCTTCGACCGCGCCGGTCAGCAGCGCGGGTTCCCGCCGCAGCCGGTCCCACTGGGCGCGGTCCTTCAGCAGGGCGAGCACGCCGTTGCCGATCAGGTTCATCGTCGTTTCGTGCCCGGCCACGAGCAGCAGCGAAGCCATCCCGGTCGCTTCGGAGTCCGACAGCCGGTCGCCGTGCTCGTCCTCCGCGACGATCGCGGAGAGGATGTCTTCGCCGGGGCGGTCGCGTTTTTCCGCCACCAGCACGGAAAGGTACTCCGTCATCTCCGCCGACGCGGTCACGAATTCCGCGGGCGAAGCGGGCGACAGCACCGCGTGCGACCATTTCCGGAAGGCGGCCCGGCGGTCTTCCGGCACGCCGAGGATCTCGCAGATCACCTTCATCGGCAGCGGGAACGCGAGCGCGTCGATGAGGTCGACCGACGGCTCGCCGCCGGCGAGGCGCTCGGCCAGCGCGTCGACCAGTTCCTCTGCCAGCTCCTGGATCCGCGGGCGCAGCCCGGCGACGGCGCGAGCGGTGAACGCCTTGGCGACCAGCTTCCGCAGCCGGGTGTGCTTGGGCGGATCCGAGTTGAGCATGTGGTCGTGCGCGTCGAAGTCGTCGAGCGTCACCGCCGCGACCCCGGCGCCCGCCGCGCGCAGATCGTCCAGCGCGGCCGTGACGTCCTTGGACAGCCGCCGGTCGGCGAGCCCGGCGCGCACGTCCTCGTACCGGGTGACCAGCCAGGCGGGCGGCCCGCCGGGCACCTGCACCTTGGTGACCGGACGCTGCGTGCGCAGCAGCGCGTACAGCGCATACGGGTCGTCCGCGAAGCGCGGGGTGAGCAGGACGGCGTCGCCGTCGGTGTCGAATTGCGCGTTCATCTCAGTCCGCCTCGCGGGTAAGCGTGATTTTCGCGCCGTTCGGCGGGCGCTCGGGCTTTGCCGGAGCGTAGCGTTTCGCGATCGCCGGGCACCCCCCTAAGTCCGTTGCCCCGCCCCGTATCCGGAGCGGCCGGGCAGCGCGGGGCGAAAGCCGTTTCCCCGCACTGCCGCTCCGGTTTCTCACTCGGCGATCTTGGTGCGTCCCGTCCAGTGGTAGACCGCTACGCGGGCCTCGTCGGCCCCCTCGAACTCCCCGCGGTGCGAGAAGTGCTCGTATCCGCCGTCGACGCAGATCTTGACGTCCTCGGTGAGGTCGTCCACGTAATGCCCGTCGCCCAGCGGGGCGAGCCGGGACGGGGAACCGACGAGGTTGACTTTGATGCGTGCCATGGTGATTCTCCCATTCGCTCGACAATCTCAGGACAAGTCGTCACCGGGTCCGGGCGGCGGTGCTTCCGGCAGGCGCCAGCACGTCGACGATCGTCCGGACGACTTTCGGGGCCTGCGCGGCGAGATAGAAATGCCCGCCGGGATAGGTGGTCAGCGTGCAGGACGCGGTGGTGTGGTCGCGCCAGCCCTCGGCCTCTTCGACGGTCACCTTGGGGTCGTCCTCGCCGAGCAGGACGTGGATCGGGATCTCGACCACCGTCCCGGGCGGGCAGCGGTAGGTTTCGGCGGCCCGGTAGTCGGCGCGCAGCACCGGAAGGACCATCCGCAGCAGGTCGTCGTCGCCGAAGACCTGCGCGTCGGTGCCGCCGAGGGATTCGACCGCTTCGAGGAACCGGGCGTCGTCCGGTTCCTGGTGCACCCGCTCGTTCCGCGCCCGCGACGGCGCGACGCGGCCGGAGGCGAACAGCGCCCGCAATTCGGTGGCTCCGCCGGCTTCCAGCCGACGGGCGACCTCGAAACCGAGGGTGGCCCCCATGCTGTGGCCGAACAGCACCGTCGGCCGGTCCAGCCAGGGCCGCACGGCCTCGGCCGCCGCGTCGGCGAGTTCCGCGATGCTCTCCAGGCACCGTTCCGACCGCCGGTCCTGGCGTCCCGGGTACTGGACCGCCAGCACGTCGGCCGCCGAGGACAACGCCTTCGCCATCGGGAAGAAATAGCTCGCGGACCCGCCCGCGTGCGGAAAGCAGACGACCCGGAACGGCGCCCCGTCCCAGGGGTGATACCGCCGGATCCACCGGCTGCTGTCTTGTCCGCTGTCTTGTCCGGACACGGGCATCCCTTTCGTCGTCCGCGCTCTCGGCGAATGCGAGAAACCGCGGTTTCGAGGGTGCCGGAGGATCCGCGAGGGCATCAACCCCTAATAAGTCCGCGCCGCCCCCAGTCGGTCCGGCGGAAAAGCCCGAGCTTGTTTCACCCTATTGGCGGCTCCGTTCACCGAGCGCAGCCGGGCCGGTGAACGGAGGGGGAACGCGGGCGCGCGCGGACGGGCAATTCCCGCCGGGGAGAGGTGAAACGCGAGGCGCGACGGCGTACGGTCCCGGTGCCTGGGACGCCGGTGTTCGGGCAGGTCACCGGCGGTGTGCGGCGGTCGCGACGGCGCGCTCGCCGGCGTGGCGGGGGATTGCGAGCGCAGTGGGTGATCGCTAAGATCACTGTTGGCGGGAATAAACGGACAGGAACCCGGCATTGTCGCCGATGACCGAACACGGGAGCCTGCCGCACTAGTTTCCGGATGGCCGAAGAATAGACAGAAACGCATCTCTGGGGGAATCGTGGGGGCAGTCCGGACGAATCATTCGGCGGCGCGGGACCGGCGGTGGCGCGCCGGCGACCGGGGCTGCCGAAGGCTCGGCCGATAGCCGCGGCGACGGCCCGGGCGCCGGAATCGAACGAGGGCTCCGGCGCGGGGTCGGTGTTCAGGGACTGACCTCGTGGTTTCACCAGCGGTGCCGTCTTTCGCCGGGGCGGGGTCCGGGGAAAGAGCGGGCGGGAGCGAGGAATCGGCCCCCGGGACCGCGTCCGCCGGCAGGCCCGTCCCCGGGCGGGGCGGCCGGGCAAGACGGGGAAAAAGAATGCGGAACGAACTGGGGTAGGCAACGGTGCGCCCGGGAGCGGCGCGGCTTCCCGGGAGCGAGGCGAGTCGCCGGGGGCGATATCGGCGACTCCCGCGGCGTGCTGCCCGGCGTTCCGCTGTCGGATGCTTGGGGGCAGGACGGCAGTGCTGATCGAGCGCGGAAACGAAGTGAAGTTCCTGGAGGAGCTGTTTTCCGAAACGGATTCCGGGAACGGGAGAATAGCTCTGGTCAATGGCGCCGTGGCCAGCGGGAAGACCGAACTGCTCCGCACGTTCGCCGAACAGCGGGCGCGGGAGGGCGCGGTCGTGCTGACGATGACCGGAGACCGCGACCGCGAGACCCGCGCGTACGGCAGCCTGGAGCGGCTCGTCCGGGAGTTGCCGGTGCCGCGGGCGAAAACCCTCGAGCTGACGCGGTTGATCGCGCGGCCCCCGGACGGTGGTCCGCCTTCGTCGTTCGACGTCGCGAACCTCGTGCTCGAACTGACGCTGGAACTGGCGGAGAGAACGCCCCTGCTGATCACCGTCGACGACGCGCAGCACGTGGACGCGTCGTCGATGGACTGCCTGCTCCGGCTCGCCGAGCGCACGCGCTCGGCCCGGATCATGCTGCTGCTGGCGGAGCTGGCGCACGGCCGGTCGGCGCACCCGTCCTACCGCATCGAACTGGTCCGCCAGCGGCACTTCCGGCGGCTGGATCTCGCGCCGCTCTCGGCGGCGGGGGTGGCGAAGCTGCTGGCCCGGCATCTCGATCCGGACTCGGCGGAGCGGCTGGCCGCGGGGTGCTACACGATCACCCGCGGAAACCCGCTTCTGGTGCGCGCGCTGATCGAAGACCAGCTCGACTGGCCGGAACCCGGCCGGGACGCGCGCCCGGTGGTCGGCGACGCGTTCCGGCACGCGGTGCTGACGTGCTTGCGGCGCAGCGGATCCGACGTGCTGGCGCTCGCCCGCGTCGTGTCGGTGCTCGGCCCGGACAGCACGGTGGAGCGGCTCAGCGGGATCGTGCACCGCAGACCCGCGGACGTCACGCGCGCGTTGCGGGCCCTGCGCACAGTGGGTTTCCTGAACGGCAACGATTTCCGCGACTGGTCCTTCCGCGAGGCGGTGATCGACTGCACGGAGCCGGAGGACCTGGCGAAGCTGCACGTCACGGCGGCGCGGTCGCTGCACGCGGACAAGGCGGGTGCGGGCCGGGTGGCCCGGCATCTCCTCGCGGCGGGCGGCGAACCGGACGCGTGGGCGGTGGAGCAGCTGCACAGCGCGGCCGAGGAAGCGCTGCGCGCGGACGACGCCGGACGGGCCGTCGAATACCTGGAGCACGCGCTGACCGGGCAGCCGGACGGACCGCGGGCCGCCGCTCTGCGCGTCCTGCTGCTCCGCGCCGAACTGCGCGGCGGTTCCGCCGCCGACCGGCATCTGACTCTTCTGTGCGAGCACGAGCGCGCCGGCGACCTCGATCCGGAACAGAAAGTCTTCCTGGTGCAGCGCCTGCTGTGGGCGGGCAGACAGCCGGACGCCGAGCCCGTCCTCGACCGGCTCGGCCGCGAGTACGCCCGCCGGCGGTCGCGGAACAGCACGTTGGCCGACGTCGGCCATTGGCTGCGGCACGCGCATCCCGCGCTCGCGCCGCGCTGGGCGGAAGCGACCGGCGCGGCGGCCCGCGAGGACGCGGAGCCGGCGCGGTGGGCGGCGTCCGCGTCGGAAGCGCTGATCACGGTGCTGGGCGGCGCGGACGAGCCCGGCGCGGTCTCGAAGGCGGAAAGCGTCCTCGAGGCGACGCCGCTCGACGACCTGACGGTCGGCCCGATGTGGTCGGCGTTGCGCACGCTGGTCTACGCCGACCGCCTGGAGACCGCGACGAACTGGTGCGACGCGCTGCTCGCGGAGGCGAAGGCCAGGGGAGTGGCGTGGTGGCGGGCGGTGTTTTCGGCCTGCCGCGCGGACATCGCGCTGCGGTACGGGGAACTGTCGAAGGCGTCCGGCCACGCGCACGACGCGATCGAGGCCGTCGGAGCCGAACGGTGGGGCGTCGCGATCGGGATGCCGCTGGCGGTGCTGATCCGCGTCGCCACGGTGATCGGCGACCACGAGGAGGTCCGCGAACACCTGCGGCAGCCGGTGCCGGAGGAGATGTACCGCTCCGGCTACTGCCTGCCGTACCTGCGGGCCCGCGGCCGGTACTGCCTGGCGACCGGCCGCGTCGAGGCCGCGCTCGCCGATTTCGAGCGGTGCCGGGAGCTGATGGCGGCGTGGGGGTTCGAAGCGCCCACGCTCGCGCCGTGGCGGACCGACAGCGCGAAGGCGCATCTTCGGCTCGGCGACGCCGACCGGGCACGGGAACTGGCGAACCGGCAGCTGGCGCATCCCCGGTTCCGTACGCCGCGGGTGCGCGGCGCCGCGCTGCGGATGCTCGCCGCGACCGAGGACGTGAGCTCGCGGCTGGCCATGCTGAAGGAAACCGTCGAGGTCCTGCACGCCAGCGGCGATCGGCTGGAGCTGGCGCAGGCGCTGTTCGACCTGAGCCGGACGCACCAGGCGATGAAGCAGTTCGCCAAGGCGCGGATGGTGCTGCAGCGCGCGCGGCGGCTGGGCCAGGCGTGCCGGCTGGAGGTGACGCCGCCGCGGGGAAGCGAGGAGCCCCGGCCGGAGCCGGGCGCCGAATGGACAGTGCCGGAACAGGCGGCTCCGCCGTCTTCGACGTCTCCGGCGTCTCCGGCTTCTCCGTCGGCTGATGCCTCCGATTCCTCCGGTGGCGCGGCCGCGGCTGTGCAGAACGACCAGATCCTGCGGATCCTGACGTCGTCGGAGTACCGGGTGGCGACGCTGGCGTCGTTCGGGTACACCAACCAGGAGATTTCGACGAAGCTGCACGTCACGCCGAGCACGGTGGAGCAGCATCTGACCAGGGTGTTCCGGAAGCTGAAGGTGAGCAAGCGGACGGACCTGCCGGTGGACCTCCAGCTGGAGGCGGCACGGGCGGGCGGGACGCGGACGGCGGGGAAGCCGAAAGTGTCCGGGCGGGGTCCGCGGTCGGACACGCCCTGAACGGACCGCCGAGCAGCAGGCGAGCCTGAACAGTGCCTCCGCCGGGTGGCATCCGCGAGCACCTGCACGGCTGATTCGGCCTCCGCGGACCGGCCGTTGCCGGGCCAGCGGCTCAAGCGGAAACCTTGTTTCGCGACGATTTCGAGGCGCGCGAAAAGAATGACACGCCAGGCCGTCGGAACCTTTCAGCCCGCTGAACGGACTGCCGGTCAAGGCCCGCTCCGGAAACGCGGCCGAAAAGGCAGGATCCGCACCCGATCAGCCCGCCCCGGAGGCGGGACAACCCCCCCGGCACAAATACCGTCCCCTAACCGGACCCTCCCGTGGTTTCCCTGGTCGGCGCCCTGAACGCCGGGTCACCCCCCTAAGTGCGGGAGCGGGGCGCGGCCGTCGCATAGGGGGTTGTCCGGCGTCGCGGGCGATCGCTACGTTCGCTGGACCATTTCCGAGTCAGGAAAACGGAATTCGACGAAATCCCGATTGCCGGGACGCTGTCGGCGCGATCGTTTTCCGGCACGAGTCCGCGCGGGTGCTGCCGGGACGGAATGCGTTCCGGCGCGACGGAAAGCGAGTGTTGGGCAATGGGAACAGCGAACCGCTCCGGGCAGTTGCCGCCGTCGGACGCCACCGGCCCGGAATCGGCGCCGGCCGACGAGGCCGGCCGCATCGCGTCCGCCTGAGTCACCGACACCCGAAACGGAGACGGCTGGTTCCATGGCCTTCGATTCCACGGCCTTCGACAGCGGCGCTGCTTCCGCGTCCCTGGCGGTCGTCGGGCTCGCGTCCGGACCGGAGCCGGCGGCGGAGATCGCGCGCCGGGCACTGGAGAACTCGGCGATCGTGCCCGGGCCGGCGGACGTGGTCGGGGTCTTCGCCGCCGGGCACCCGCCGGTCGGCGCCGAACTCGGCCTGACCGGCCCGGCGGAGACAGCGGACGGCTCGGCGGTCCGCCTGGCCGCGGACAGCCTCCGCTCCGGAGCGTCGACTCTCGTGCTCGCCGGCTGGACCTCGCCGGACCGCACCGTCTACACAGTACTGAAAGTCGCCGAGCGCGCCTTCGCCGACGACGATCCGGTCCACTGCCTGCTCGCCCCCGACGCGGTCGACGAGGATCTGTCCGAACTCGCGCAGGGCCGCGGCCCGGCCTCGGCGCTGCCGCCGCCGGAACGTCCCGCGACCCCCGAGGACGAGACGGCGGTGCCGATCCTCCTGTCGGCCGGAAGCCCGGAGGAACTGCGCGGCAAAGCCGGCACTTTGCTGGCACACCTGGAAAAAGCCGAGCCCCCGCCACTGCGGGACGTCGCGCGCACCCTCGCGGTCGCCCGGCCGCACCTGGCCTGCCGCGCGGCCGTGGTCGCCGCCGACCGCGAGGAGGCGCGCGCCGGGCTGGCGGAACTGGCGGACGGCACGGCAGTTCCGGTCCGGGCGGGGAACGGGCGCAAGGTCGCGCTGATGTTCCCCGGCGAGGGCGGCCAACGCCCGGGCATGGGGCGAGAGCTGTACTCGCGGCTCCCGGTGTTCGCGGAAGCACTGGACGAAGTCTGCGCGCACCTGGACGCCGTCTCGACCTGGTCGGTCCGCGAACTCCTCCTCGGCGAGAACGGAACTCGCGTCGACCCCGCCGACGAAGCCCTCTACAGCCAGGACGCCCTGTTCGCCCTGCAACTCGCGCTGTTCCGGCAGTTCGAGCACTGGGGCGTACGCCCGGACTTCGTGGTCGGCCATTCCGTGGGCGAGCTGGCCGCGGCCACCGCCGCCGGGGTGTTCGCCCTCCCGGACGTGTGCGCGGTGCTCGCCGAGCGGATCCGGTTGTTCCGCACGAAAACGATCGTCGGCGGCGCGATGGTGGCGATGCGCGTCACCGAGGCCGAAGCCCGCGCATCACTGGCCGGCCTGACCGGCAAGGCCGAGATCTCAGCGGTCAACGCGCCGCGGTCGGTGGTGCTCTCCGGCGACCGCGACGTCGTGCTGCGGATCGCCGAGGACTGGGCACGCCGCGGCCGCAAGGTCAAGCAGCTCGCGGTCGACCGCGCCTTCCATTCCCCGCACATGGCGCCGATGGCGGCCGACTTCGAAGAGTTCGTCCGCCGCTTGCCCGCCCGGCCGCCGCTCATCCCGATCATCCCGGTGCATCCCGGGCTCGGCACCGGCTCCGACGTGGTGTGCCGTCCCGAGTACTGGGGCGCGCAAGTCCGCGGCACCGGCCATTTCCTCGACTGCGTAAGGGGATTGGCCGCCGCCGGGGTCGACACCTATCTCGACCTGAGCGCCAACGGCGTCCTCGCCGCGCTCGTCGAGGAAACGCTTCCCGAGGCCGCGCGCGGCGACGTCCTCGTGACCTCGGCGTTGCGCAGCGCCCGGTCCGAACTCCACGCCGTGCTCGGCGCGGCGGCCGGACTGCACGGGCACGGCGTGCCGCTCGCGTGGCCGAGCATCGTCGCCGGCCGCCGGGTGCACCTGCCCGCCGAGACCGCCGAGACCGCCGAACCGGCCGGAACCCCGGCCCCGGCAAGGGATCTGGCCCGGCTCATCCGGGCCGAGACCGAGGCGTTGACCGGCGCGGACTACCGAGCGGACCGCACCTTCCTGGAACTCGGCCTCGACTCCGTCGCGGCGGTGGAACTCGTCCGGGCGCTGCGCCGCCGGACCGGCCTCCCGATCGCCACGACCGCGCTGTTCGACCACCCGACCCCGGAGCGGCTCGCCGCGCATCTCCGCGGTGCCGGTCCCCAGACCGCGGCGGCCCCGCGCACGGCGTCGGACGAGCCGATCGCCATCGTGGGCATGAGCTGCCGGTTCGCGGGCGGCGTAAGGAATCCCGACGACCTGTGGCGGGTCGTCGCGGACGGCCGCTCGGTGATCGGGCCGATGCCCGGGGACCGCGGATGGGACCTCGAGACCCTCTACGACCCGGACCGGGTCCGTCCGGGCACCAGTTGCGTGCGCGAGGGCGCGTTCCTGCACGACGCCGCCGAGTTCGACAACGCCTTCTTCGGCATCGGCGGACACGAGGCGCTGGAGATGGATCCGCAGCAGCGGTTGCTGCTGGAACTGGCCTGGGAAGCGTTCGAGCAGGCCGGGATCGACGCGACCGGGCTGCGGGGCTCCGACACCGGCGTCTACGCCGGGTTGGCGCACGACGACTACGGCGCCGGCGGCTTCGGCACGCATGAGAACCTCGCGATCGGGACGGTCTGCAGCGTCGCCTCCGGGCGCATCTCGTTCGCCTTCGGCTTGCAGGGACCCAACCTCGCCATCGACACCGCGTGTTCGTCGTCGCTCGTCGCCGTGCACTTGGCGGCGTCCGCGTTGCGCAGCGGCGAGTGTTCGCTCGCGCTGGCGGGCGGCGTGGCGGTGATGTCGACGCCGACGGTGTTCGTCGAATTCAGCAGGCAAGGCGGGCTGGCGCCGGACGCGCGGGTGAAGCCGTTCGCCGAGGGCGCCGACGGCACCGCGTGGGGCGAGGGCGGCGGAATGTTCGTGCTGGAGCGGCTTTCCGACGCCCGCCGCCGCGGCCATCCCGTCCTCGCGCTGATCGCCGGGTCCGCGGTCAACTCCGACGGCGCCAGCAACGGTCTCACCGCCCCCAACGGCGCTGCCCAGCAACGGCTTCTCGCCACCGCGCTCGCCGACGCCGGGCTCACGCCCGCTGAGGTCGACGTCGTGGAGACGCACGGCACCGGCACCAAGCTCGGCGACCCGATCGAGGCCGGAGCGCTCGCCGCGGTCTACGGCGCGGACCGTCCGGCGGACCGGCCGCTGCTCCTCGGCTCGCTCAAGTCGAACCTCGGCCACACCCAGGCCGCCGCCGGGGCCGCCGGGGTGCTCAAGATGGTGCTGGCGATGCGGCACGGCACCGTCCCCGCCACGCTCAACGTCGACCGGCCCAGCTCCCACGTGGACTGGTCCGGCGGCCTGCGCCTGGTCACCGAGCAGACCGCATGGCCGGACGGCGGCCGCGTCCGGCGGGCGGGCGTCTCGTCGTTCGGCATCGGCGGCACCAACGCCCACGTGGTGCTGGAACAACCTCCGGCGGACGACGAATCCCCAGCGCCCGCCGAGGTTTCCCCGGCTCCGATGTGGACTCTTTCGGCCGGCTCCCCGGAGGCCCTCCGCGCACAGGCTGCCCGCCTGCTCGCGCACTCCGCCTCCGCGGCCGACGCCCGCGACGTCGGGTTTTCGCTCGCCACGACGAGGGCCGCGCTCGCGCACCGGGCTGTCCTCGACGGCGACCGTCCGCGGCTGACCCGCGCGCTGGCCGCGTTGGCGGCCGGCCGGACCGACCCCGCGCTCACCACCGGCGAGGCCGGGGACGGCGGTGTGGCCTTCCTGTTCCCCGGACAGGGCAGCCAGCGCCTCGGAATGGGCCGCGCGCTGGCCGAGCGGTACCCGGTGTTCGCTCGCGCCTTCGACGAGGTGTGCGCCGAGTTTCCCTTGCCGCTGCGCGAAGTCGTGTCCGGCGAGGATCAGGAACGCCTGGACCGCACCGAATTCGCGCAGCCCGCGGTGTTCGCGTTCGAGGTCGCGGCGTTCCGGCTGCTGGAGCACTGGGGCATCCGCCCGGATCTGCTGCTCGGGCATTCGATCGGCGAGCTGGCCGCGGTGCACGTCGCCGGGGTGCTGTCGCTGCCGGACGCGTGCCGGGCGGTCGCCGCGCGCGGCTCGCTCATGCAGGCGCTGCCCGAAGGGGGCGCCATGTGGGCGGTGGCCGCTGCCCCGGACGAACTCGGCGAGTTGCCGCCGGGAGTTTCGCTGGCCGCGGTCAACAGTCCGCGTTCGGTGGTGCTCTCCGGAGTCGCCGAGGCCGTCGCGACGGTGGCGGAACGGTTCCGCGAGCAGGGCCGCCGGACCCGGCGCCTGCGTGCCTCGCACGCCTTCCACTCCGAGCTGATGACGCCGATGCTGGCCGAATTCCGCGCGGTGGTGGCAGAACTGGACTTCCAGCCGTCGCGCATTCCCGTGGTCTCGGGCTTGACCGGCCGGATCGCCGCCGACGCCGAACTGTCCACACCGGACTACTGGGCGGCGCACGCCCGCGAGGCCGTCCGGTTCTCCGCCGGCATGCGGACCCTCGCCGGCGAGGGCGTCACCACGTTCCTGGAGATCGGCCCCGGCGCGACCCTGACCGAGCCTGCCTCGGACTGCCTGGACGACGCCGAGGACGCGGCCGTGCTCCCCGCGGTCCGGGACGACGACGTGCGCGCCGCGATCGCCGCCCTGCACGTGCGAGGGCACGGACCGGACTGGGCCGCCTGGTACGCCGGAAGCGGAGCGCGCCCGGTGCCCCTCCCGACTTACGCCTTCCAGCGCAGCCGGTTCTGGCTGCCCCCCGAAACCGCACCCGCCGCGGAAAGCAGCGAGGACACGGAGTTCTGGGAAGCCGTCGCCGACGGCGACCCGGAGCGGTTCGGCAAGCTCCTCGGCACCGACCTCGACGTCACCCGGCTGCTGCCCGTGCTGGCGCGCTGGCGACGCGGCCGCGACCGGGACGCCGAGGCGGACCGGCTGCGGTACCGGATCAGCTGGCAGCCGGTCGCCGACCGCGACGCCACCGAACGGAACTGGGCCCTGCTGCACCCCGCCGGGCACTCGGTCCCCGAGCCCTTGGCCGCCGCGCTCGGCGGAGCCGTGCGCGCCGTCGAGCCCGGCTCCTCGCGCAGCGAGATCGCCGCGCTCCTGCGCGAATGCGGACCGGTCGACGGCTTCGTGTCCTTGCTGGCGCTGGACGAACGGCCGCACCCGGACGCTCCCGGCGTCCCCGTCGGGCTCGCCCTGACCACCGCCCTCGTCCAGGCCGCGGCGGACCTCGACCTCGAAGTCCCGCTGTGGTGCGCGACCCAGTCCGCCGTCTCGACCGGCCCCGGCGACCGGCTCGACGCGCCCGCCCAGGCGATGGCCTGGGGTCTCGGCCGGGTCGCGGCGCTGGAGCATCCGCGCTGGTGGGGCGGGCTGGCCGACCTGCCGGGGACGGTGGACCGGGCGGCGGCCGAACGGCTGGCCGGGGCGCTGGCCGGGGACGAGGACCAGATCGCGGTCCGCGCGTCCGGGGTGTTCGCGCGGCGGCTGCTGCGCGCCCCGGCGGCGGACGGGGCAGGCGGCTGGCCGCGCCGCGGCACCACCCTGGTCACCGGCGCGTTCGGCGCGCTGGGCCGCCGGCTCGCCCGGTGGCTGGCCGCCGAAGGCGTCGAGCGGCTGCTGCTGACCGGCCGCCACGCCGGCGACCCCGGGTTCGTCGCCGAACTGACCGCGCTCGGCGCGGAGGTCGAGGCGGTCGCCTGCGACGTCGGCGACCGGCAGGCGGTGGCGGACCTGCTGGCCGCGATTCCCGCCGACCGGCCGCTGACCGCCGTCGCGCACGCGGCCGGGGTGCTGGACGACGGCGTCCTCGGCGCACTGGACCCGCAGCGCCTCTCGCGGGTGCTGCGCGGCAAGGCCGGCGGCGCCCGTCACCTCCACGAGCTCGCCAGCGGACTGGAAGCCTTCGTGCTGTTCTCCTCCGCGACCGGAGCCGTCGGCAACGCAGGACAGGCCAACTACGCGGCGGCCAACACCTACCTCGACGCGCTCGCGGACCAGCGGCGCGCGGACGGGCTGCCCGCCACTTCGCTGGCCTGGGGGCCATGGGGCGGCAGCGGCATGGCGGTGGACGGCGCGGACGCGACGGCGGTCGAGGGTCGGTTGCGCCGCAACGGAATGACTGTGCTCGATCCCGACGTCGCCCTCGCCGCGATGGCGAAAGCGGTCGCCCGCGGCGAGTCCGGTCTCGTGCTCGCCGACGTCGACTGGGACCGGTTCCTCCAGGCGTTCGCCGGCGCCCGGCCCAGCCCGCTGCTCCGAGAGCTGCCGGAAGCCCGCCAGAGCCAGGCCGCCGCTCCGGCGGCCGAACCGGCCAGGCTGCGGCTGACGGGCCTGTCGACGGCGCAGCGCCGCCGCGAACTGCGCGAACTGGTCTGCGAGCGCGCCGCGTCGATCCTCGGGCACGCCTCGGCCGCGCAGGTCCAGCCGAACCGGCCCTTCCACGAGCAGGGGCTCAGCTCGCTCGGCTTGGTCGACCTGCGCAATCAACTCGGCGCGCGGACCGGGCTGCGCGTGCCCGCCAGCGCCCTGTTCGACCATCCGACCCCGGTCGCGCTGGCCGCGTACCTGGAAGCCGAACTCGCCGGCGCCCCGGCCGATCCGCCGCCAGCGGCCGAAGAAGGTTCCGAAGCGTCCGAAGCGGACGTGCTCGGCCGGGCCGAACGGGAAGTCCTGCTGGCGCTGGAGGAGCTCATCGATGACTGACAACGGCGAGTTGCTGGCCACGCTGGACCGGGTGACCGCCGCGCTGCGGGACACCCGGGAGCGGCTGCGCGCGACGCGGGAGCGGGCGCGGGAGCCGATCGCGATCGTCGGGGCCGGCTGCCGGTTCCCCGGAGGGGTGACCGACCCGGACGCGCTGTGGCGGCTGCTCGAAGACGGCAAGGACGCGGTGACGGCGTTCCCCGCCGACCGCGGCTGGCCCGCCGACCTCTCCGGCGCGGGCGGCTTCCTCTCCGACCCCGCGTGGTTCGACGCCGCGTTCTTCGGCATCGGCCCGCGCGAAGCCGAGTCGATGGACCCGCAGCAGCGGCTGCTGCTGGAGGTCTCCTGGGAGGCGCTGGAACGGGCCGGCATCGACCCGGAGGGCCTGCGCGGCTCCCGCACCGGCGTGTTCACCGGCACCAGCGAGCAGGACTACCGGCAGCTGCTGCTGCCCCGCCTGGACGAGCACGCCGACCATCTGGCGACCGGCACCTCGGCCGCCGTGGTGTCCGGGCGGGTCGCTTACCTGCTCGGGCTGGAAGGGCCGTCGGTCTCGGTCGACACCGCGTGCTCGTCTTCGCTGGTCGCCCTGCACCTGGCGGTGCGCGCGCTGCGCGGGGGAGAATGCGACCTCGCGCTGGCCGGCGGCGCGCTGGTGATGTCCACTCCCGGCATCTACCGCGCGTTCGAACAGCAGGGCGCGCTCGCCGCCGACGGGCGCTGCAAGGCCTTCGGCGACGGCGCGGACGGCGTCGGCTGGGGCGAGGGCGCCGGCGTGGTCGTGCTGGAACGGCTGTCCGACGCCCTCGAACACGACCGTCCCGTGCTGGCCGTGGTCCGCGGCACCGCGATCAACTCCGACGGCGCTTCCAACGGCCTGACCGCGCCCAGCGGACTGGCCCAGCAACGCGTCATCCGCGCCGCCCTCGCCGACGCCGGGCTGCGCCCCGAGGACATCGACGCGGTCGAGGCGCACGGCACCGGCACCCGGCTCGGCGACCCCATCGAGGTGGCCGCCCTGCAAGCGGTCTTCGGCGGGGACCGGGCCGCGCCGCTCGCCCTCGGCTCGGTCAAGTCCAACCTCGGGCACGGCCAGGCCGCCGCGGGGATCGCCGGACTGCTGAAAATGGTGCTCGCCCTGCAGCACCGCACCCTGCCCCGCACCCTGCACGCGGACACCCGTTCGTCCCAGGTGAACTGGACCGGCTCGGTCGAGGTGCTCACCGAGAACCGCCCGTGGCCGGCCGGGGAAGGGCGGCCGCGCCGGGCCGGCGTGTCCGCGTTCGGCATCAGCGGCACCAACGCGCACGCGATCGTCGAAGAGGCGCCGGACCGCCCCGCCGCCGCACCGGCCGGGAAGGACCAGCTGCCCTGGGTGCTGTCCGCGCGCACCGAATCCGCTTTGCTGGCCAGGGCCGGCCAGCTGCTGTCCCATGTGGACGGACGCGATCCGGTGGCGCTGGCACACGCGCTGATCGCTTCGCGCAGCACCTTCGAGCACCGCGCCGTCGTGCTGGACGAAGACCCGCGGACGGCGCTGGACGTGCTGGCCTACGATTCGATCGCCCCCGGCCTGGTGCGCGGGACCGCCGATCTGACCGGCAAGGTCGTGTTCGCCTTCCCCGGACAGGGCGGCCAGTGGGCGGGCATGGCCGCGGACTTGCTCGACAGCTCCCCGTTGTTCCGCGAGCACCTCGAACGGTGCGCCCGGGCGCTGGCCCCGCACACCGACTGGGACCTCCTCGCCGTCCTGCGGCAGGAACCGGACGCGCCGTCCTTGGAGCGCGTCGACGTCGTGCAGCCCGCGTTGTTCGCGGTGATGGTGTCGCTCGCCGCCGTCTGGCGCGCCTCGAACATCGAACCGGACGCGGTGATCGGCCACAGCCAGGGCGAGATCGCCGCCGCGCACGTCGCGGGAGTGCTGAGCCTGGAAGACGCCGCGCTCGTGGTGTGCCGCCGCGCGAAGGCGCTGACCGCGCTGTCCGGCCTCGGCGGCATGGCCTCGGTCGAACTGTCCGCCGAGCTGCTGCGGCCCCGCCTGGACGAGCGGCTGGTGCTCGCCGCGGTCAACGGACCGGACGCGGTGGTCGTCGCCGGGGATCCCGAAGCGCTCGACGCGTTGGTGACCGAGATGGCCGAGTCCGGGATCAAGGCCCGCCGCCTGGAGGTCGACTACGCCTCGCACTCTCCGGCGGTGGAGGCGGTCCGCGAACGGCTGCTCGCCGAACTGGCCCCGGTCACGCCCCGGGCCGCGAAAATCCCCTTCCACTCCACGGTGACCGCTTCCGTGCTGTGCGGAGCCGAACTCGACGCCGGGTACTGGTACCGGAACCTGCGCCAGCCGGTGCGGTTCGCCGAAACGCTGGCGGGCCTGCCGGCGCCGGAGTTCGCCTTCTTCGTCGAGGTCGGCCCGCATCCGGTGCTCGCGCCCGCGATCGCCGCGACGGTCGGGGAGGACGCCGTCGTCACCGGCACCCTGCGCCGCGGCGCGAGCGGCCGGGAAGCGTTCTTCGGCGCGCTGGCCGAGGTCTACGTCCGCGGGTTGCGTCCGAAGTGGACGGAGCTGGGCGAGCCGGGCAGTCCCGGGTTCGCCGCGCTGCCGACCTACCCGTTCGAACGCAAGCGGTTCTGGCTGGCGCGGAAGGAAATCCGCCGCAGCACCCATCCGGTGCTCGACCCGCCGGTCGAGCTGGCGGGCGCCGGCGAACTCGTGCTCGCGGGCAGGCTGTCGACGGCGGAGGCGCCGTGGCTGGCCGATCACCGCGTGCTGGACGCGGTGGTGTTGCCCGGCACCGCTTGGCTCGAACTCGCCTTGACCGCCGGCGCCGCGGCCCGGTGCCCGGCGGTCAAGGAACTCACCCTGGAACGTCCGCTGATCCTCCCGAACGATGCGACGGCGGCGGTCCAGTTGCGGGTCGGCGCCCCGGACGCGGACGGGCAACGCGGCTTGGAGCTGCACGCGAAAGTCGACGGTTCGGCGTGGGTGCGGCACGGCGAAGGGATTCTCGGCCCGCGGCAGGCGGAGCCCGAGCCGCTCGGCGCGTGGCCGCCGGAAGGCGCGGAACCAGTCGCGCACGACGGGCACTACGCCAGCCTGATCGAGCGAGGATTGCGTTACGGCCCGGCCTTCCAGGGCTTGCGCGAGGTGTGGCGGCGCGGCGACGAGGTCTTCGCCGAGATCAGCTGCCCGGTCGACCCCAAGGGTTTCACCGTGCACCCGGCGCTGCTCGACTCCGCCTTGCACGCCCTCGGTTTCGCGGCCGGCGTCCCCGCCGTCGACGGCCCGATGCTGCCGTTCAGCTGGACCGACGTGACCGCGCATTCCGCGCGCCCGGCGGCGTTGCGAGTCCGCCTGCGCGGAGGGCTGGACGGCTCGGTGCGGCTGGACGTCGCCGACGGCCATGGCGCTCCGGTGCTGTCGGTGGGCTCCCTGGCACTGCGGCCCGCCGCGGCCCGCGACGGAGTGCCCAGGGACGCGCTGTTCCGGGAGAAATGGGTCGAGGTTCCCGCCACCGGCGGCGCCGCGGGCACTGTCGTGGCTGTCGGCACGGACACCGCACAGTTCCCCGCGTACGCGGACCTGAACGCGCTGGCCGCCGCTGTCGTGGCGGGAGAACCGGTGCCGAACGCGGTGCTCGTCAACGCTTCCGAGGGCTCGGTGCGGGACTCCGCGCACCGAGCGCTGGCGCTGGTGCAGTGGTGGCTCGCCCATCCGGCGTTCGCCGCGTCCAAGCTGGTGTTCCGCACGACGGGCGCGGTCGCGGCCCGCAGCGGTGACGAGCTGCCGGACCTGGCCGGCGCGGGCGTGAGCGGCCTGGTGCGCTCCGCCCAGACCGAGGAGCCCGGCCGGTTCGTCCTGCTCGACGCCGACGAGGTCACGCCCCTGACTGTGGCTGCCGCGCTCGGCTCCGGCGAACCCGAACTCGCCCTGCGCGGGGGAGTGCTGCTGGCACGCCGCCTGGTGCGGGCGTTCGCCCCGACGCCCACGCGGTTCGCCGGCGCGGACGACGTCGTGCTGATCACCGGCGGCACCGGCACTCTCGGCGGACTCCTCGCCCGCCACCTGGCGACCGCCCACGGCGTGCGGCGGCTCGTGCTGCTCAGCCGCCGCGGCTCCGCCCCGGACCTGGTCGCCGAACTCGCCGGGCTGGGCGCGACGGCTGTCGTGGAGTCCTGCGACGTCGCCGACCCGGCCCAGCTGTCCCGCGTGTTCGCCGAACACCAGCCCACCATCGTCGTGCACGCGGCGGGCGCGCTCGCCGACGGCATCGTGGCGGCCCAGACCCCGGAGCAGCTGGACACGGTGCTGCGGCCGAAGGCGGAGGCCGCGCTGCACCTGCACGAGCTCACGAAAGACAAGCCGCTCAAGGCGTTCGTGCTGTTCTCCTCGGCCGCGGCCGTCGCGGGCAGCGGCGGCCAGTCGAACTACGCCGCCGCGAACGCGGTCCTCGACGGGCTCGCCCGTCGGCGGCACGCACTCGGCCTGCCCGCGCTTTCGCTGGCGTGGGGGCGATGGGCCGAGCGCAGCGAGCTGACCCGGCACCTCGCCGCCGGCCCCGGCGAACTGGCCACCGGGGAAGCGCTCGCGCTGTTCGACGTCGCGGTGTCGCTGCGCGATCCCGTGCTGGTGCCCGCCCGGTTCGACCCGGAGGGCGCCGAGGACCGGCCCCTGCTGCGGGAACTGGCCGAACGGCCGGACACCGAGGACGGCGACCTCCGGCAATGGCTGGACGGCCTCGCCGGCCGGGAACGGGAGCAAGCGCTGCTCGACTTCGTCCTCGCCGTCGTCGCGGGCGCGCTCGGGCACGAGGACGCCGCGGACCTGCGCCCCACCGCCGGGTTCCTGGAGATCGGCGTCGACTCGCTGGCCGCGGTCCGCATCCGCAACCAGCTCGCCGGGGCCCTGCGGCTGCGGCTGCGCGCGACGGTGACCTTCGACCACCCCAGCCCCGCGGTGCTGGCCCGGCACCTGGCCGAACTGCTGTCCACCGGCGCGGAGGAGGCGATCGACGAGGAAGGCGCGCGGATGCGCGAATCGGTGCTGCTCGCCCGCGACTCCGCGTGGCAGGCGACCCGCGTCTTCGCCGACTCCGTCGCCGAGCTTGCCGAGCGGCCCGCCCCGGTCCGGCTCGCCGGCGGCGACGCGCGCACCGCGCTGGTCTGCGTCCCCGGCATCGTCGGCATGTCCGACCCGGTGCAGTTCGCGCGGCTGGCCAGGTCCTTCAAAGGCGAGCGGGACGTCTGGGCGGTGCGGCACCCGGGGTACCGCCGCGCCGAGGCACTGCCCCGGACCCGGGAAGTGCTGGTGGACCTGCACGCGGAGGCCTTGCGCGCCGAACTCGGCGACCGGCCGTTCGTGCTGACCGGACTGTCCGCCGGCGGACTGGTCGCGCACCAGATCGCGCGCCGCCTGCACGAACTGGGCACGCCGCCCGCCGGGGTGGTGGTGCTCGACAGCTACGTGCCCAGCGAGCACCAGCGGCTGGTCCGGCTGCTGCCGGGGCTCGGCGAGGAAGCACAGGCCCGGATGGACAACCCGGACCTCGCGGTTCCCGGCGACGACGGCTGGATCACGGCGATGCTGCACTACCAGGACTTCGACTGGGCCCCGGCCGAACTGCCGATCCCGGTGCTGTTCGTCCGCGCCGCCCAGCCGCTGGAGGGCTGGCCGGCGGACTGGGCGCCGGTCTGGCCGTTCCCGCACACGCTCGCCACCGCGCCCGGCAACCACTTCACCATCCTCGAGGAGCACGCGGCGGACACCGCGGCGCTGATCGGGGCGTGGCTGCGCGACACCCTCCCGCCCGCGGGCGGCGAGCACTCCGACCGGACGACCACCTGAGGGGATCCACCGTGGCACCCATGCGAACCGCCCGGCTGGCCGGGCACACCCTTGGCGAAAGCCTTGCCCTGCTGGCGAAATCGACCCCGGAGGCGCACGCCAGGTTCCCCACCGCGGGCGACGGGATCACCGCCGCCGAACTGGATCTCGCCGCCACCTCCGCCGCGCACGAGTTCCTCCGCGCCGGGGTGCGCCCCGGCGACGTGGTCGGCGTGCTGGTGCCGACCGCCGCCCGCTTCTTCACCACGATCTTCGGCCTCTGGCGAGCCGGGGCCGCGGTGAGCGTGCTGCCGGTGCAGGCCGGATTCGCGGACGTGCCCAACACCGCGCGGCGGCTGGCCCGCATCGTGACCGCCGCGGGCATGCGCGACCTCGTGCTCGATCCCGGCTACGCCGAACTCGGCGAGGCGCTGCGGGAACTCGGCACCGGCGTGGCGCTGGCGCCGCCGCCGGACCCGCACGGCACCGGCGACGCGCGTTCGCTGCCGGCCGTCGAACCGGACTCGCTGGCCGTCGTGCAGTTCACCTCGGGCAGCACGAGCCTGCCCAAGGGCGTGATGCTGCCGCACGCCACGACCATGGCCGGGCTGCGGGCCTGCGTGGTCTCCGGCGCGTTCAGCCCCGACGACGTGTTCCTCCAGTGGGTGCCGACCTTCCACGACATGGGATTGATCGGGCTCCAGTCGCACTGGCTGAACGGCGCGGACGTGCACGTCTTCGCGCCGACCACCTTCCTGCGGCGCCCGGAAGCGGTGCTGGCGCACTTCGCCGAGCACCGCGGCACGGTGATGACCGGCCCCAACTTCTCCTACGACTACCTCGTCGACCGCGTCCCCGCCGAGCGGCTGGCGGCCATGGACCTCTCCAGCTGGCGGCTGGCCTTCAACGGCGCGGAACCGGTCAGCGCGGCGACCGTCCGCCGGTTCGCCGAAGCCTTCGCGCCCAGCGGCGTGGACCCGTCGGTGATGTACCCGGTGTACGGGATGGCCGAAGCCACCCTGTCGATCAGCTACCCCAGCGCGGGTTCCCTCCCGCGGATCCGCGCGGTGGACCGCCAGGCGCTCAGCGGCGCCGGCCTCGCGCGTCCGGTGCCCGAATCCGCGGCCGCGGCCAAGCCGGTGGTTTCGGTCGGCCGCGCGGTGCACGGCCTCGAGCTGCGGGTGATGCGCGACGACGGCGCCGTCGCCGCCGACGGCGAACTGGGCGAAATCCAGATCGCCGGCGAAGCGGTGACCACCGGCTATTTCCGGGACCCCGAAGCGACCGCCGCGGCGTTCGACTCCGGCTGGTTCCGCACCGGCGACCTCGGCTTCGCATTGGACGGCGAGCTGTACGTCACCGGGCGGCGCAAGGAGATGGTCGTGGTGCACGGCCAGAACTTCTTCCCCGACGACGTCGAGACTGTCGCCCGGACCGTGCCCGGGATCTACCGCGGCCGCTGCGTCGCCTTCGCCGACACCGACGGCGAAGGCGGCGAACGGATCGGCGTGATCGTCGAGACCGCCGAAGACGCCGCCGCGGTCAGCGAGGCGGTCCGCCGGCGGATCGCCGCCGAGGTGGACCTGCCGCGGGTGGCGGTCTACCCCGTCAAACCGCGCTGGATCCCGCGCACCACGAGCGGGAAATGGCAGCGGGTCCTGGCCGCGCGGCTCCTCGCCGAGGGCGCCGGGGGAGCCGCGGGCGCCAAGGACCGGGCCGAAGTTTCCGAGACCGCACCCGACGCGCAAGGAGAACGAGTGTGAACGCCAGGACGACTTCGCGGGCCGGCGTGCCCCTGCTCGCCGACGAGCAGATGCACAGCGCCCGCATCTTCGCCGAATACCAGCACGCCACCTGGGAAATGCACCACATCCCGTGGCAGGAGTTCGATCCGCGGGCGGTGCGGCCCGAGCACGTGGTCTTCGCCAAGGGCGCGATCATCGGCGAGTCCAATGTGGTCGCCGCGACGCACGGGCTGCTCAACGAGTTCGGCGCGGACTACGACTTCTCGCAGTTCGCCTGCATCTGGGGCTACCAGGAAATCCAGCACCACCTCGCGTTCCAGACCTGGCTGCAGCTGGCGGGTCACCGCATCGAGCACCGCACCATCGCGTCGATGCGCGAGGCGTACCCGCCGGGCGTGACCCGGGCGGCGACCTTGGCCACCAATGTGATCTGCGAGGTGCTTGCCACCCACGCCTACAAGTGCGTGGCGCGCAGCATGGAAGAACCGGTGCTGGCGGAGATCCTGCGCAAGGCGAGCGGCGACGAAGCCCGGCACGCGCGGGAATTCGTGTACTACACGGCGCAGCAGCTGGCCGAGCGGCCCGAAGAACTCGCTTCGGTGGTCGAGACCCTCTACATCTACATGGGCACGACCCGCGACCTGTACCGCCACCCGGTGAGCCGCTTCAAGGGCAACCTGCCCGAGCTCGAGGGCCACGAGACCATCGACGAGATGTTCGCCTACTTCGCCGAGGTCGACGAGGACGGCGCGGAGTGGGCGAAGTGCTGCGAGCAGCTGTTCAAGTACTTCTCCGCGATCACCGGGTACAAGCTGACGAAGATGGCCGACGTCCGGCGCGCGATCGCCGAGGAGTCGATCAAGGCCGAGGCGGCCGCGGTATGACCGTCGCGTCGTCTCCGCCGGGGGAGGAGATCGACTTCCCCTGGCACGCCGAACCGTCGTTCAACTGCTTCGGCTGCGGGCCGGGCAACCCGGTCGGCCTCAAACTGCGGATGCGGAAGCTGCCGAACGGCGAATTCGGTGCGGTGACGATGTTTTCGCCCGACTACGCGTCCTATCCGGGGATCGTGCACGGCGGCATCGTGCACGTGCTGCTGGACGAGGTCATGGGCGACACCCTCGCGCTGGTGCACGGCATGCTCGCCTTCTCGGTGAGCCTGAGCAGCCGGATGCTGCTGCCGCTGCGCGTCGGCGTGCCGTACACGACGGCCGCGCGGATCGCCGGACAGGGCAACGGCGTGCTGCACACCGAAGCCGAGATCACCGGACCGGACGGCGAGGCGCACGTGATGGCGCGCGGCACCTTCCAGCCGATCCGCTCCGAACAGGCGAAGGACCTGATGGACCTGGACGAGGCCGCCTTCGGCCGCGTCAGCCACTATTTCGACCACGGAACAGGAGAATCATGAACGCCGACACGATCACCCGCGAGGAGATCGCGGCCGCGACCGCCGAGACCCTCGCCGGGGAGCTGAAGATCCCGGCCTCCGACATCGCCGCCGGCGACGTCCTGCGGGACCTGCCCGGCGCGGACTCGATGAAGATGCTGCGCGTGGTGTCCAAACTGGAACGCCGGTGGGACGTCGAGTTCGAGGACGAGCAGATCTTCGCGGTCAAAACCGTCGACGAACTGGTCGAGCTGGTGCGGAAGGGCATCGGGGCCGAACTGGCGGGGTCATGACCGCGCTGACCCCGCAGCAGGCGCGCGACGCGACGAACCGGCATTACGAGCTGCCGCCGGAGCTGTTCGCGCTCTATCTGGACCAGCGGCTGAAGTACAGCTCCGCGCTGTACGACGCCGAGCACACCGGCCTCGACGAAGCGCAGACGAACAAACTGCACTTCGTCGCGCGGCAACTCGGCCTTCGCGGCGGGGAGCGGCTGCTCGACATCGGCTGCGGCTGGGGAAGCCTGCTGCTGTTCATGGCACAGGAATACGACTGCCGCGTGACCGGCGTGACGCCGTCCGGGCCGCAAGCGGACTTCATCCGGGCGCGCGCGGAGGAAACGGGCGTCTCCGAACTGGTCACGCTGGTGCCCGGGGCGTTCACCGGCGCCGAGGTCTCCGGGCCGTTCGACGCGGTGACCATGCTGGGCTCGATCGTGCACATGCCCGACCGGACCGACGTGCTGCGCAAGGTTCGCGGGCTGCTGCGGCGGAACGGGTCGCTGTACGTGTCGGAAAGCTGTTTCCGCGACCACGAGACCTACCGCGAGTTTTCCCGGCGGCCCGGCACCGTGCACGTCACCGACAGCATTTTCGGCTTCGCCGACATGGTGCCCGCGTCGGTGCTGGTGGAGGCGATGGAGACCGCAGGATTCAGCCTAGCCGGGCTGACCGACCTGACCGCGCACTACCACCGCACGATCGAGCAGTGGGAGGAACGCGTGCACGCGCGGCGCGAGCGAGTCGAAGAGATCGCGCCCGGCATGAGCGAACCGCTGGTCCGGTATCTGCAGACGGCGAACGCGGGCTGGGGCTACACCACCAAGCACTACGCGTTCACCGCGGTCAAATCGCGCATGGGCCCGACGGAGGTGCGATGAACCCGGCCGCGGGGCCCGGCGCCCGTGCGGGACTGCCGCCGGAGGAGATGCGGCGGCTGGCCGGCGTCGCGGTCAGCCGCGCGGGCGCCCGGCAGTGGTCGGCCGACGACCTGGCGTGGGACGCGCTGCGCCCGGAGGAGCTGACCGAGACCGACAGCTCGGTGGTCCGGTTCATCACCTTCATCGAGGACCACATTCCCGGGTACCTGACGTATTTCCTCGAAGCGTTCCCGGTCTCCGGCGGCGACCAGGCGATCGAGGAGTTCTGTTTCAACCGGGAGTACTTCCGGTTCCTGATCTCCTGGGCCAACGACGAGGAACGGCACGCTTCGGTGCTGACCAGGTACCAGATCGAGGCGGGCATCAGCGATCCGGACACGCTGATGCGGGAGCTGGCGCAGGAAGGGCGGAAGAAGTTCGCGCTGCCCTACGAAACGCCGGTGCAGGCCTTCACCTACACGCTGGTGCAGGAGAAGGCGACGCAGCTGTTCTACCAGCGGTTCAAGGCGGTCGCCGCGGAGCCGGTGCTGCGCGATCTGCTGCACCGGCTGGCCCGGGACGAAGCCCGGCACTTCGCGTTCTACACCGAACTCGTCGGCGCCTACGTCGAGCGGCACGGACTCGGCGCGACGGTGGCGGACCTGAAGGACGTGCTGGCCACGTTCCGGATGCCGCTGGCCGACACGCTCAAGGGCTACTGGCGGTGGTCGATGAAGGTCGCCGACGCCACGTCGTACGACCACACCGAGGCCTACGACGCGCTGGTGCGGCTGGTCACCGGCTTCGCCGGCGAGAGCGGCCGGGCCTCCGCCGCGGACCTGACCGAGTTCGTGCACCGGATCCGCGCCATCTGACCAGTCTGACCAGTCTGACCAGGGACGAGACGAGATGAGCACACTGTTCGACCCCCGCGATCCCGCGATGCGCACCGATCCGTACCCGGTGTACCGGAAGCTGCGGGAAACCGATCCCGTGCACCGGTCGGACTTCGGGTTCTGGGTGCTCTCGCGCTACGCCGACGTGGATGCCGTGCTGTCCGCCTCCGGCGTGTCCAGCGAGTTCTACCGGAGCCGGAGCTGGACCGAACGGCGGGGCGGCCCGGACAGCCCGCTGGTGACCAGCGTGCGAAGCTGGATGCTGATGCTGGACGGCCCCGCGCACCGGCGGATCCGCGCGGTGATCGGGAGAGTCTTCACCCGCGCCGCGGTGGACCGCCTCCGCCCGAGGGTGGCGGCGGAGACCGGCCGCCTCCTCGACGCCGTCGGCGAGGGGCCCGCGGACTTGATCGCCGACCTGGCCTTGCCGCTGCCGGTCACGGTCACCTGCGATCTGCTGGGCCTCCCGGCGGAGCACCGGGACCGGTTCCGCCGGTGGACCGAACAGATCAGCCGGGTGATCGACCCGGCGATCACCGCCGGGGACTCGGCGGAGATGAACCGGGCGGAGACGGAGTTCCGCGAGTACGTCGAGGAGGAGCTGGCCCGGCGCCGGGCCGAACCCCGGGAGGACATCCTGTCGCTGCTGGCCCATGCCGAAGTGGACGGCGCACGCCTGAGCGACCACGAGATCGTCGCGAACGTCCTGTTCCTGTTCGTGGCCGGGCACGAGACCACGGTGAACCTGATCGGAAACGGGTTGCTCGCGCTCTTGCGCCACCCGGACCAGCTGGAACTGCTGCGGTCGGATCCGGACTTGATCCCCGGCGCGATGGACGAGCTGACAAGGTACGACGCCCCGGTGCAGATCGTGTCGCGACTGCTGGACGAGCCGGTGAAGCTAGGCGAGGCGGTGTTGCCTGCGGGATCCAAGGCAATGCTGCTGTTCGGTGCGGCGTGCCGCGACCCGGAACGATACCCGGACCCGGACCGGCTGGATGTCACCCGGGGCGCGGTGAAAAATCTGGCGTTCAGCGGCGGCCCGCATTACTGCCTGGGCGCGGCACTGGGGAAGATGGAAGCGGCGACGGTGTTGCGGGAATTGCTGGGGCGGTATCGGGGGATCGGGATGGTGGACGAGGGGGAGTTGCGGTGGCGGGGGAATGTGAGTTTCCGGGGGTTGGAGAGTTTTCCGTTGATGCTTAAGCGGTAGGGGGTGTTCGGCGGGGGGTTCTTTTGAAGCGGCGCGCAACCTCTGGCTGCCCTCGCGTGCTCATTGGCCTGGATGCGCAGCCCCGTCCGGTCGAATCCGGAGAATCCGCGGTACGCGTTCTTCGAGCGGTGGGCGTGGCAGGAGATGCTGCTGGATCCGGACGACGCCGCGGCTGGGCCTCCGTCGAGAACTTCACTGCGGTGCAGCTGTCTCGCGCGGCGGGCGGTCTCGAAGCTCGGCGGAAGCAGTTACGAGGCCTGAAGGCCACGAAGCGGACGTACGTGTTTCGCGGGCGAGTCTGCCTCTACGGGATGCGGTGAACGGCTGGATTGGGGAGCTGTTCGCTCCGAGGACGTCCGGTCGTTGATGGCCCAGCCGGTTGTGGAGCAGGGTACGGGCGGAAATCCGGCCGGACCTGTCCACGTGGCCCAGCGCGTACGTCATGGACCCGTCGGGTGTATCCGGCCGGACCGTCGCGAGGTACAGCGGGTCGCGGCGCAAAGAGGTGACGGTGTTGGGCAGGGGAAGCGCGTGGACGATCTGTTCTGCTGTCGACGGTTGACGGGTCACGAGATCCTCCGCTGCCGCGTTCAGGGGTGTGTCGAGGCACGCGGTTTGGCGGGCGAACTGATGCGACGGAGGAGGTCTTCGGGGCCGCTCACACACGGCTTAATGCTGCGCCTGCGGCGGTCTGATCAGAGCGCTCGGCGGCAGTGTTGTCGCGGCGTTGGCAGGCTCGGCGCGGTGTTGAAGGAGGCGTGGATGGGGTGTGGTCGTGGACGGCGATTCAGCATCACGATCGGCGACCATGTCCCTGACCTTCCGAGGCGAGCCAGATCAGCGACAGTCCATAGTGGAGGCGTTCGGAACGGCCGTCCCTCAGGATCAGTCGAGGTGACCAGGGCCCGGGTGACTCCCTCGAGTCGATGGCGAGCGGGGCCGAGACCGGTACGGTTTCGGCCCCGCGTCAGCGATCTTCCGATTACTACGTCGTAATCGTCGTGCGTGCCTGCGCGCGCGGTCCGCCGCCGCACGTGACCGTGGTGCCCTCGTAAATCAAGCTGGTCGAACAACCTTCGTCATCGGTGACAGTCACCGTGACGGTCCAGTTTCCGGGCTTGGCGTACGTGTGCGAGACGTCGGGCGTGGTAGTCACCAGCCGCTGGCCGTCGCCGAAATCCCAGGCGTACTGGGCTACTGTGCCGTCCGGGTCCGAGGAACCCGCTGCGGTGAAACTGCGGGTTTTGCCGGAGGTGGGTCCGGATTCGGTGAGTGCGGCCTGGGGGCCTTGGTTCGGGGTGAGGAACGCGTTCGAGCCGTCGTGCGAGACCAGGCCGGTGTCGGCGGGCGGGAGGCCGCTGGGGACTGGCTGGCCGTCGGGCTGCAGCACATAGCTGTACACCTGACTGTGCAACGTCGGGTTGTCCACCGCGATCGCCTGGATGACGAACAGGTACTTGCCGTCCGCGCTGAGTGTGACCCGGCCCGGCATGACCGGCATCTGGTACGGCGAGCCGGGCAGTGGCGTCAGCTGGCCGGCGGTGCCGATGCTCCAGCCGGTTACCGTGTTGGCGGTGGTGTTGGGCACGTAGAGCCGGTGCGAGTCTGGCGTGATGACGGCGCCGTGCGTGGTTCCGCCGCTGGGGTACGGCGATCCGGGGACCGACGTCAGCGAGCCGTCCCGGCCGACGGCATAGGCCGAGAGATCACCGCTGCCTTCGTTGCTGACATAGAGGTATTTCCCGTCCGGCGTGAATGCGGGGATGACTGGCTTGTTGCCTGCCGCCACTGGTGCGCCGATCTGGGTCAGCGTCGCGTCAGGGGAGATCGCGAAGGACGTCACGGTGTTCGCGAGGTAGTTCGTGACGATGAGGTGGCTGGCGTCCGGCGAGATCGCGACCTGGCTGATCGCACTGTCGATCGGTGCGTCGGCTGCGGCCGTTCGGCTGAGTGTTCCGGACGGGGAGATCGCATACGAGCGCACTGATCCGCCTCCGAGCGTCACGAACAGGCGTGCTCCGTCCGGGGTGATGGCGGCTCCGACGACAGGCAGTCCCACCAGGACGGTGCCGCCTTCGAACCGGCTCAGCGCGCCGTTCGAGCCGATGCGGTAGCCGATGATGGTGCCTGACCCGCTGTCGACGGAGTAGACCTTCCGCGCGTCGGGCGTGATCGCCATGCCCAGTGAACCGAGGCCTCCGGCGAACGGGGATCCAGGGACGGTGGTCATCGCGCTGTCCCGGGTCACGCTGACCGAGCTGATGCCGGGCGAGGCGAATCCGCCGACGAGGAGGTAATGGTGCAACGGAAGCGGGGTGTCCGCGCTCGACGGTGCGGACGACATCGCCAGCATCAGTGCCGAGGTCACCGCGATGCATCCGGCGGTTCGCCGGTTCCTTCTCCGTCCAGTCCGGCCGGACCGGACGGAGAAGGTGTGTTCAGGTTCTGCCTGCTGACCGTTGCCCGTCACCATCGCTCGTTTCCTTCCGCCAGACGAGAATTGCCCGCAACGGCAAATCTAGGGCGGTCGAGGGAGCCTGACTGTCCAGCTTCTCGGACAGTCAGACGGTCTGTGCAGCGGAGCCGGACTGGGCCGGTGTCGTTTTCGTGCTCAACCGGGGGAGTTCCCGCAGCAGCAACCCGGCCACAACGGAAATCAGTGCGGCACCGCCGTTGTAGATCGCGACAGTCGTCCAGCTTCCGCTCGATTTGAACAGCGCGGCCGAGATCAGCGGGGCGAACGAGCCGCCGATCACCGCGCCGAGACCGTAGGACACGGCCAGCCCGCTGTAGCGGATCGACGGCGGGAAAGACAGCGCGAAGAATGTCGGCTCCGCGGCGGAGTTCGCGCTGACCGCCATGAACAGCAGCACGAAACCGGCCACCATCGGCAGGTAGCTGCCGCTGCCGAGCAGCGGGTAGAACGCGAACGGCAGCAGCACCAGGGCGATCGCCGACACGACGAACACCTGCTTGCGCCCGAACCGGTCCGCCAGCAAACCGAACAGCGGTGTGGTGACCATGTACATCGCGGTCACGATCAGCAGCATCGAGAGCAGCGTGCTCTTCGGCTCGTGCAGCACCGAGGTGCCGTAGGTCAGCGAATACACCGTCACCACATAGAAATTCACGTGCGTGCCGAGGCAGCACAGCATCACCAGGAGCATCGGACGCCAGCCGCGCTTGATCGCGTCCGCCAGCGGGACCCGTTTCACCGCCCGGGCGTTTTCCACGCGGACGAACTCGGGGCTTTCGTCGAGCTTGACCCGGATGTACAGGCCGACCAGGACCAGCACCGCGCTCAGCAGGAACGGGACGCGCCAGCCCCAGGTGAGGAAGGCGTCGCCGGGCAGTTCGTTCAACACCAGGAAGAGCAGGTTCGCCAGGAGCAGGCCCCAGCCGGCGCCCGAGTTGACGAACGCGCCGGCCAGGCCGCGGCGTTTGTCGGCCGAGCTTTCCACGCTCATCACGAAACCGCCGGCCTGTTCGCCGCCGAGGGCGAGGCCTTGGATCAACCGGCAGAGGACGAGCAGGATCGGCGCGGCGATGCCGATCGTGCGGTAGGTCGGCAGCAGGCCGATCGCGAAGGTGCCCACGCCCATCAGCATCATGGTCAGGAACAGGACGCGTTTGCGGCCGACGCGGTCGCCGAGGTTGCCGAAGACCGCCGCGCCGATCGGGCGCATCACGAAGGCGATCGCGAAGGTGGACAGCGACAACAGGACGCCGGCCGCGGGGTCGACCTGCGGGAAGAACAGCTTGCCGAAGACCAACGAGGCGGCGACCCCGTAGACGAGGAAGTCGTAGTACTCGACGGTCGTGCCGACCATGCTCGCCACGACGGCGCGGCGGCCTGACCTGGCGCGGGCGGCGGGTTCCGGTGCGGACGGGGATTTCGGCGTCGTCATTGAACGCCCCTCTCCGAATGGGGTGCGGCGGACCGGGGAAGGTGATCGAGATAAAGCCCCGAGCGGGGTCGCCGTAGCGTAAGCAGGCCGTTCGGGGTAATCAATTCGGAGTTCCCGAAGTGCTGCTTCGGGTTTGCGAAATAGGTTTCCGCCCCGCGCGCGCGTAGCGTCGCGAGGATGGAAGACACGCATTCCGGACCGCTCGCCGGGGTACGGATCGTCGAACTGGGCGGGGTCGGCCCGACGCCGTTCGCCTGCATGCTGCTGGCCGACCTCGGGGCCGAGGTGCTGCGGATCGAGCGCCCGCCCGGCTACGACGGCGGCGCGCCGATCGAACCGCGCTTCGAGCTGATGAACCGCGGACGCCGCGGCGTACCGCTGGACCTCAAGACTCCGGCCGCGGTCGCTGCCGTGCTGCGGATGGTCGAACAGGCCGACGCGCTGGTCGAGGGGTTCCGTCCCGGCGTCGCGGAGAAGCTGGGACTCGGGCCGGACGACTGCTTGGCCGCGAACCCGGCGCTGGTGTACGGCCGGATGACTGGCTGGGGCCAGGACGGGCCGCTGGCCAAAGCGGCGGGCCACGACGTCAACTACGTGTCGCTGACCGGTGTCGTGCACTCGATCGGCGAGGCGGGAGGCCCGCCGGTGATCCCCCTGAACCTCGTGGGCGACTTCGGCGGCGGCTCGCTCTACCTCGCCCTCGGCGTGGTGTCCGCGCTGCTGGAGAGCCGCACGTCCGGCAAGGGGCAGGTGGTGGACGCGGCGATGGTCGACGGTTCGGCGTCGCTGATGACCGCGTTCTACGGCTTCCGCGCGGCGGGCTACTGGACCGACGAACGCGGCACGAACCGGCTCGATTCCGGCGCGCCCTGGTACCAGGTCTACGAGACCGCCGACGGCGGCTGGATCAGCCTCGCCGCGAACGAGACCCGGTTCTGGCGCAACACCCTCCGGATGCTCGGCTTCACCGCGGACGAACTGCCTGGTCAGCACGACCGGGAGCACTGGCCGGAGATGAAAAAGCGCTTCGCCGAGGTGTTCCGGACGAAGACGCGCGACGAATGGTGCGCGCTCGCCGAAGGACAGGATGTCTGCCTCGCGCCGGTGCTGTCGATGGCCGAGGCTCCGCAGCATCCGCACCTGCGGGCGCGCGGGACGTTTGTCGAGGTCGACGGCGTCGTGCAGCCCGCTCCGGCGCCGCGGTTCAGCCGTACGCCGGGAGCGATCCAGCGGCCGCCGGCCGCGCCGGGGGAGCACGCGGACGAGGTGCTCGCCGACTGGGGGTTCTCCGCCGCCGAAGCGGCGACGTTGCTGGGCTGAGTTCGGAAACCCCGAATCCGGCCTTCGGGAATCGTCAATTGGCTTTGCGGTCCGGCCGCATTAACCTGATGGAAACCGCGATGGGAGTACGAGAAAATGTGCGCGAATTTCCTCAATGAATCGCAGGCGGAATGGCTGAAGACTGTCAACGACTTCATGGACAACGAAATCACCGTCGAGTACGTGCGCAAGTGCGATTTCGAACGGCAGTACCCGTACGAGGCGTATGCCAAGATCGCGAAGCAGGGCTGGCTCGGCATCCTGATCCCGGAATCCGAGGGCGGCTCCGGCGGGGACATCTTCGACTACTCCCTGATGGCCGAGGGGCTCGGCAAGTTCGGCTTCGACTTCGCCTGCTCGGTGCTGGTGCCGACGTTCACCGCGATGAACATCATCAAGTACGGCACCGCGGAGCAGAAGGCGCGTTACGTCAAGCCGTTCATCGACGGCGAGATCCGGTTCTCCGTGTCGATTTCCGAGCCGGACGCCGGTTCGGACGCGGCCAACACCAAGACCCACGCGCGCCAGGACGAGAACGGCGACTGGATCGTCAGCGGCTCGAAGCTGTGGTGCAGCGGCGCGGCGGCGAAGGACACCGTCATCGCGATGCTGGTCCGCACCGACAAGAACGACAAGCACAACGGCCTGTCCGTGCTGCTGATCCCGAATGACACCCCGGGGCTGGACATCCGCAAGCTGCCGACGCTGTCCCGGCACGCCACCGGCACGACCGAGATCTTCCTCGACGAGGTCCGGGTGCCCGCGGACGCGCTGCTCGGCGAGGTCGGCCAGGGCTGGAAGATCATCACCGAACACCTCGAGCTGGAACGCTGCGCGGTCGCCGCGGCCTACGTCGGCAACGCGCAGGAGGCGGTGCACAACGCCAACCGGTACGCCCACCAGCGCACCCAGTTCGGCAAGCCGATCCGCGATTTCCAGGTGCTCAAGCACATGCTGGCGGAGAACCAGACGCGCGTCGACGCCGCCCGGCTGCTTTGCTACCGCGCCGCGCAGATGAAGGCGGACAACCTGCCGGCCGCCCGCGAGACGTCGATGGCCAAGCTGTACGGCTCGGAAACCCTCAAGCAGTGCGCGCTCGACGGCATGCAGATCCTGGGCGGCTACGCGAACCTGCCCGAGGGCGACATGGAGCGCTACCTGCGCGAAAGCATCCAGTCGACGATCGGCGGCGGCACCTCGCAGATCCAGCGCACGATCATCGCCAAGTCGATGCGCCTGCCCGCCTGACCCGCTCGTTTTCCTGAGGAGAGAAGATCAATGGGGATCAACAACCGCATCGACATGCCCTACGACGAGCTGGAGGTCGGACAGACCTTCCGCACCGGCGGGCGGACGATCACCGAGGCCGACGTCGTCAACTACTGCGCGCTCACCGGCAACTGGATCGAGATCCACTCCAACAAGCACTACGCCGAGCAGACCCGGTTCGGGAAGCGGCTGGTGCAGGGCTCGCTGACGTACTCGATCATGACCGGGCTGATCCAGTTCGGCCCGTCGATCCAGGCGAACTACGGGATCGACAACCTCCGCTACCTCAAGCCGGTCGCGATCGACGACACGATCTACGTGACCGCCGAGGTCGCCGCGAAGAAGGAAAAGGACGAGAAGTACGGCGTCACCACGTTCCTGATGAAGGCGCTCAACCAGGACGGTTACGTGGTGCAGCGCAGCGAGTGGAGCCTGTTGATGCTGCGCCGCCGGGAGGATCTCGAAGCACTGCTCGCGGCCTCGCTGCCGACGGAGAAGCAGCCGGAGCGGAAGTGAGCGCCGGGGAACCGGTCGCCGCGATCGTCGGGATGGGCGACGCGTACGCGTCGAAAGCCGACCGGAAAGATCCGTTGCAGCTGGCCACCGAAGCGACGATGGCCGCGCTGGCCGACGCCGGCATCGGCAAGCACCAGGTCGACGCGGTGTTCACCGGGCGCTCGCCGTGGGCGGACAAGCGGTCCCAGTGGAGCAACATCTTCATCTCGCACCTGCAGATGCCGGTGACGCTGAACAGCGAGATCACCCTGCACGGCGCCGGGCTGACGTCGACCATCGCGGTCGCGTCGCAGATGATCGCGGCCGGTGCGGCGGAATACGTGCTGTGCGTGCAGAGCGACGCGACCGAGTTGTTCGTGGACGCAGTGGCGATGGGCTCCGAAGCCGATTCGGACCCGCAGTACGAGGTGCCCTACGGCCCCACCATCCCGTCGCTGTACGCGCAGGCCGCGTGCCGGTACTTCTACGAATACGGAATGACCGAAGAAGATCTCGCCGAAGTCGCCATCGCCAATCAGCGATGGGGCGCGCAGCATCCGCACGCGGCGAAGCGCAAACACGGCGAGATCGACCGCGAGAAGGTGCTTTCGTCGCCGTACGTCGCCACGCCGCTGCGCCGGTGGATGTGCTCCACCTGGGGCGGCGGCACCGGCGGCGCGCTGGTGGTGACCTCGCCCGAGCGCGCGAAGGAAGCGCGCGACCCGGTCTGGGTGCGCGGCTACGGTTCGGCGACCACGCACGAGTACCTCACCGACCGGATGAACATGCGCTCGGGCCGGTTCGCCGGGCTGGGCGAGTTCCCGAACCTGACGCACACCGCGACCGTGGAGGCCGCCCGTCAGGCATTCACCCGGTCCGGGCTGACTCCGTCCGATGTGGACATGCTGCAGCTGTCGGTGAACTTCGCGCACATGGGTCCGATCATCATGGAGGACCTGGGTTTCGCGAAGAAGGGCCACGGCATCGACGTGTACCGCGAGGGCCGCACCGGCGTCGACGGCGACCTGCCGACCGACACCAACGGCGGCTGGCTTTCCTTTGGGCAGCCGGGGATATCGTGCAATATGGACAGTCTGGTCGAGGCTGTCCGGCAGTTGCGCGGGACCGCGCTGGGGCTGACGCCGAAGCGGAAACCGCGCACGGTGCTGGTGCAAGGCGCGGGCGGGATGCTCGCCGCGGCGGGCGTGATGGTGTTGTCCGGCAACGACGCTGGGAGGCCGTGATGAGCGAGGACTGGCCGCAGCCCTACCGGCTGCCCGACGCCGAACCGTACTGGTCGGCGCTCGACGAGGAACGGCTCACGTATCAGCGCTGCGGCGCGTGCAGCGAGGTCGTGTGGCCCGCGCACTCCTACTGTCCGCATTGTTCGGCGCGCTCGCTGGCTTGGGAACAGTCGGCGGGGCGCGGCACGGTGTGGTCCTACAGCACGGTCATGCGCGGCCCGACGCCGACATGGGCAGCGATCGTGCCCTACACGGTCGGGTTCGTCGAACTGGCCGAGGGCTACCAGTTGTTCACGCAGATCGAGGCGGAACCGGACGCGATCGGGATCGGCATGCCGGTCGAGGTCCGGTTCGTGCGGCGCGGGGAGCAGACGCTCCCGGTGTTCGCCCCGGCAGCGGAGGGATGACATGGCCGGACCGCTCGACGGAGTGCGGATCCTGGACCTGACCTCGAACTTCATGGGTCCGTACGCGTCCCTGCTGCTCGCGGACCTCGGCGCCGACGTCGCGAAGGTGGAGTCTCCGCAAGGGGACACCACCCGCGGCGTCGGCCCGCGGCGCAATCCCGGGATGGCCGCGATCTTCCTGCACCTCAACCGGAACAAGCGCAGCCTGGTGCTCGACCTGAAGCATCCGGACGGCCGGGCCGCCCTGGTCCGGATGCTGCGCTCGGCGGACGTGCTGCTGCACAGCCTGCGCCCGGCGGCGATGGAGCGGCTCGGACTGTCCTATGCGGACGTCCGGGAGATCAACCCGCGGCTGGTGTACTGCGGCTGTTTCGGGTTCGGCCAGAACGGCCCGTACGCGGGCAAACCCGCCTATGACGACCTGATCCAGGCCGCGGTCGGGATGCCGGTGTTGCAAAGCCGCAGGCAGGGCGAACCGGAGTACGTCGCCGCCGCGATCGCGGACCGGGTAGTGGGGATGGCCGCCTCGAACGCGGTGACCGCGGCCTTGTTCCATCGCGAGCGCACCGGGCGCGGGCAGGAGGTGCAGGTGCCGATGTTCGAGACGTTCGCGCATTTCGCGATGGGCGACCACCTCTACGGGCACACCTTCGTGCCGCCGATCGGGGACTGGGGCTACGCGCGGATGATGAACTCCGACCGCCGTCCTTACCGGACCCTCGACGGCTACCTGGGCGTCAACATCTACACCGACCGGCACTGGCAGCGGTTCTTCGCCGCGGTCGGCCGGGCGGATCTCGCCGCGGATCCGCGGTTCGCCGACATCCACGGGCGGACCGAGCACATCGGCGAGCTGTACGCGTTCCTGGCGGAGGTTTTCGCGAGCCGCTCCACCGAGGACTGGCTGAAGGTGCTCACCGAAGCGGACATCCCGGCGATCCGGATGAACACGCCGGAGACGCTGCTGAGCGATCCGCACATGAGCGAGGTCGGCTTCTTCGCGGAACAGGACCACCCGTCGGAGGGGCGGCTGCGCACCATCGGCATCCCGCAGCAGTGGAGCGAAAGCGCTCCCGAGCTGCGGTATCCCGCGCCCCGGCTGGGCGAGCATTCGGCGGAGCTGCTGAGGGAGTTCGGATTCGGCGAGGACGAGGTCGGCGCGCTGCTCGCGGCGGGCGCGGCCGGGATTGGAGTGCGTGATGACGCGTGAACTGCCCCTGACGGGCATCGTCGTGGTGGAGCTGAGCGACAGCGCGTCCGCGCCGTTCGCCGGCAAGATCCTCGCCGAACTGGGCGCCGAGGTGTGGAAGGTGGAACGGCCGACCGGCGACTCCGCGCGCGGCTGGGGACCGAGCGAGTGGAAGGGCGACGGAGCCGCGTTCCACGCGCTCAACCGCGGCCGCCGCTACCTCAGCCTGGACATCAAGGACCGCGAGCAGCTCGCCACGCTGCACCGGCTCATCGCCGAGCGGGCCGACGTGTTCCTGCACAACCTGCGGCCCGGCACCGCCGCGAAGTACGGCCTCGACGCGGACAACCTGCGGGTGACCAAACCGGAGCTGGTGCACTGCGAGATCGGCGCGTTCGGCAAGGCGGGCCCCCTGCGCGAACTGCCCGGCTACGACCCGCTGATGCAGGCGTTCTCCGGCATCATGGACATCACCGGCGAACACGACGGGGGCCCGGTGCGCGCCGGCGTGTCCATTGTGGACTTCGGAACCGGGATGTGGGCGGTGATCGGCATCCTCGCGGCGCTGAACCGGCGGCACGTGAAACACACCGGAGCCGCCGTGGACGCGTCGCTGCTGGAGACGGCGATCGCGTGGAACTGCGTCGGCATCGCCGGATACCAGGCCGACGGCTATCCCGGCAGCAGGCACGGCTCCGGCGTGGCGTTCATCGTTCCGCACCGCGCGTTCCCGGCTTCGGACGGTGCGCTGATCATCAGCTGCGCCAACGACGCGTTGTTCGCCCGGCTGTCGGAGGCCCTCGGCCATCCGGAATGGGCGGCCGACCCGCGATTCGCGACCAATGCCGCACGGCTGGACAACCGCGCCGAAATCGACCGGCTGATCGGCGAGCGGATCGCGACCGGCACCCGCGCGCAGTGGCAGGACCGGTTGCAGGCGGCCGGGATTCCGTGTGCGCCGGTGCAGACGACCCCGGAGCTGGTCGGCCACGAGCAGACCCGCGAACTCGGCATCATCGGCACGGCCGACGAGGGCGAGATCGGCGTCGTCGGGCTGCCCTTGTCCTTCGACGGCAGGCGTCCGCCGCCGCTGCCCGCGGTCCGCCCGATCGGCGCGGACAACGACCTGCTCGGCTCGGTGCTGCCGACCCGGGCCTGACCCCGTCCCCGGACAGAAGTGGAAAGTGTCATGGCTGCGCCGTATTCGGAAAAGCAGTGGAGCGCGATCGAGTCCGCGTCCGCGAGCGAGGCTCGCGCGGTTCAAGAGGACCGGTTGCGGGAGCAGCTGGCGTACGTGGCTGCGCGCAGTGCGTTCTATCAGGAGAAGTTCGCGGGGATCGACCTGGCGAAGGTGCGGACGGTCGAGGATCTGGCCGGATTGCCGTTCACGGAGAAGCAGGAACTGCGCGAGAGCCTGGCCGCCGTACCGCCGCTGGGCGCGCACGTGGCGGCGGGCCCGGAGGAGATCGTGCAGATCCAGGCCTCCTCGGGGACCACGGGCAGCCCGTCGTATGTCGGGCTGACCCGCGGCGACATCGAAACGTGGTGCGAGCTGGGCGCGCGGGCGCTGTATGCGAACGGGTTCCGGCCGGGCGACCGGCTGCTGCACGCGTTCGGGATGAGCAAGGGGTTCGTCGGCGGGCTGCCGGTGGTGCAGATCCTGCAGCACATGGGGATCGTGGACATCCCGATCGGCGCCGAGGCGGGCGCGGAGAGGCTGCTGCGGGTGCAGGCGGACCAGCGGCCGAACGCGCTGATCGGGACGCCGTACTTCCTCGCTTACCTCGCCGAGCAGGCCCCGTCGATCGTCGGTCTGGACGCCCGTGACCTGGGCGTTCGCGCGATCAGCGTCGGCGGCGAACCGGGCGGCGGGCTGCCCGCGGTGCGGGAGAAGCTGGAATCGCTGTGGGGCGCGACCTCGCGGGAGATGCTCGGCGGTACCGACATCGCGTGCACTTACTGGGGCGAATGCGAGGAGGCGAACGGGATGCATTTCCTGTCGCCGGATCTGATGGTCGCCGAGCTGATCAACCCGGACACCGGGGAGCAGATCACGCCGGTGGAGGGCGCCCAGGGCGAGCTGGTGTACACCGCGCTGCGGCGGCAGGCGTCGCCGCTGGTGCGGTTCCGCACGCGCGACCACGTGATCGTCACCGGCACCGAATGCGCGTGCGGGCGGACCGGGTACACGGTGCGCTGCATCGGCCGGACCGACGACATGCTGATCGTGCGCGGGATCAACGTGTTCCCGTCGGCGATCAAGCAGCTGGTGGCGGAGCTGGCCCCGGTCACCACCGGCGAGATGCGGATCCGCGCGGACTTCGAGGGGCATTCCACGCAGAAGCCGCTGCCGCTCGTGGTCGAACACGCGGCCGGGCTGCCCGCGGAGAAACAGGATGAACTCCGGACGTCCCTGGAAAGCCGGATCCGGTCCGCGCTGAACGTGAAAACCGCCGTCACGCTGGTCCCGGACGGCACCTTGAAGCGCCCTGACCACGTGAAAGTCGCTCTCGTCGAACGGGTGCCCGCGCAGACCGCGTGATAGAGGTAGAGCGTGAGCGCGTTCAACAGGCTGCACCTGATCCGGCAGGTCGACCTTCTGACCCTGCGGCTGTTCCTGTCCGCGGTCGAGGAGAAGCAGATCGGGCTGGCCGCGATCCGGGAGAACGTCTCGGCGTCGACGGCGACGAAACGCATCCACGACCTGGAGGCCATCGCCGGCATCGAACTGCTGGACCGCGGCCCGCGCGGCGTCGTGCCCACGCCCGCGGGCGCGGTGCTGGCGCGGCACGTGCGGAAGATCTTCGGCAGCCTCGAGGACATCCGGTCGGAAATCGCGGCGTTCACGGAGGGAATGCAGGGAGATCTGACGATCGCGTCGGCCCGGTCGATCTTCGCGCCGTTTCTCGCTCGGGAACTCGGCGAATTCTACCGGCAATACCCGCAGGTCCGGTTGATCGTCCACGAAATCGAAAACCGGGAAATCCTGCAGGAGGTCGCCCGCGGCGAAGCGGACCTCGGCGTGTTCGCCGCGGCGCACGAACTCGACCTGACCGGCGTCGACGTCACGCCGTATCGCCGCGACCGGATCGTGGTGGCGCTGCCGCGCGGGCACCGGCTCGCGGACCGGCTGAGCGTGACCTTCGCGGAACTGCTGCCGGAACCCCTGATCGCGGTGGGCCCGATGGCGGGCGCGTTCCGGGCCGCGGCGCGGCGCCTCGGCGAGGAGTTCGAACCGGCGTTCAGCGTGCGCAGCGGGGAGGTCGCGCTGAGCCTGGTGCAGGCCGGGCTCGGCGCGACCGCGCAGCCGGAGTGCATGGTGACGCGCGAATTCCTGGAGCGGGTGGCGGTGGTCGAACTCGCCGAACCGTGGGCGGAGCGGAAGATCCACCTCGCGACCGCGGCGGGCCGTCGTCCGGCGGCGGCGTGCCGGGCGCTGCTTGAGCAACTGCTGGACCGGCCGGTGGACGAACCGCCAGCGGGCGACTGACGCGGTTTCCGTTCCTCGAATTGCCGATTCGGGGATTCCGAATTGATTCTTGCGGTGTGCGCTGCCTAACATCGAAACCGCGGCAGGAAATCATCTGAATGTCATCGAGCGCGGTGAGCGCTATTCCGTGCTGCCGGAAACAAGGAGGCCGAAAACGATGGGCGCACATCGGGGCGCGGTGGTCGCGTGCTGACCCGCGGGGCGGTGCTGCGGGAGACCCCAGGGCGGTACGAGGTGGTGGAACTGGAGGTCGAGGACCCGCGACCCGGCGAGCTGCGGGTGCGGATGGTCGCGAGCGGCCTGTGCCACTCCGACGACCATTTCGCGACCGGCGACCAGACCCCGCCGATCCTGCCGTTCGCGGGCGGGCACGAAGGCGCCGGAATCGTCGAGGCGGTCGGGACGGGAACGCCGGGCTTCGCCGAGGGCGACCACGTCGTCTTCTCCTTCCTTCCGGTCTGCGGCCGGTGCCGGTTCTGCGCCCGTGGCCTGCAGAACCTCTGCGACCTCGGCGCCTCCCTCGGCACCGGTGCCCGGCCGGAGGACCCGGCGTCGTTCCGGCTGTCGCTCGACGGGCAGCCGGTCGGCCAGATGGCCGGCTTGTCGACCTACTGCGAGCACACCACCGTCTCCACCGCCTCAGCGATCAAGATCGACCCGGACATTCCGCTTGAGGTCGCGTGCCTCACCGGCTGCGGTGTCGGCACCGGGTGGGGAGCGGCGGTCAACTCGGCCGCCGTGCGGCCCGGGCACGTCGTGATCGTGATGGGGATCGGCGGCATCGGGATCAACGCCGTTCAGGGTGCCGCGCACGCCGGTGCTGCCGCCGTGATCGCGGTCGATCCCGTGGCGTTCAAACGAGAATCCGCGCTGAAGCTCGGCGCGACCCACGCGGTCGCGGACATGGCCGAGGCCACTGAGCTGGCGCGGTCGATGACCAACGGGCAGGGCGCCGATTCGGCGATCGTGACCGTCGGCGTCGTGACCGGACGGCACCTCGGCCAGGGTCTCGAGGCGGTGCGAAAGGCGGGGACCTGCGTCGCGGTCGGACTGGGCGAGACCTTCGTCCGTGACGGCGACTTCAACCTGCACGAGCTGGTCCTCTACCAGAAGCGGCTGCAGGGTTCGCTGTTCGGCGCGAGTTCGCCGACCGCGGACATCCCGGCGCAACTGGAGATGTACCGCCAGGGCGTGCTGAAGCTCGACGAACTGATCACCACGCGTTACCCGCTTGACGACATCGCCGCCGGTTTCGACGACCTGAAGGCGGGCCGCAACATCCGCGGCGTCGTCCTGCATTCCGACTGACGACCGAACTTCGAGAGGACGACGATGTCCGCACAAGCTTCACCCCGCGAAACTATCTGCGTCGGCGACATCGGCATCAGCTACCTGCCCGACGGCGAGGCCGTCGTCTCGGCGGCCGCGCTGTTCCCGGCAGGCACCACCGAACTCTGGGGCGCACACCGGGAACTGTTCGACGCCGACGGCAAACTCGTGCTGTCTCTGGGCAGCTTCCTCATCCGCACGGGTGATCGCAAGATTCTCGTCGACCTTGGCTTCGGCGACCGCACTGTGGCTTTCCCCGCGGCGGACGGCGAGTTCCGCTCCGGCCGCCTGCTCACCAGCCTCCGCGAGGAAGGCCTCGCCCCGGAAGACATCGACACGGTCTTCTACACGCACATGCACATCGACCACGTCGGCTGGACCGCGCAGGACGACGCGCTCACCTTCCGCAACGCCCGGCACCTAGCCGGCGAAGGCGAAGTCGAGTTCTGGCAGTCCCTCGGCGACCATCCGCTGGCCGCGGTCGGTCCCGATCCGAACGGCGTGCTGACCCCGCTGGAAGGCCGGGTCGACACGGTCGCGGACGGTGCCGTCATCGCGCCCGGTGTGTCGATCGTCGCGACACCCGGGCACACGCCAGGTCACTGCTCGCTGGTCGTCTCGTCCGGGAAAGACCGAGCGATGATCCTCGGCGACGTCCTGCACTGCCCGGCGCAGCTCACCGACAACGAGGTATCGCTGGCTTTCGAAGTGGACGCAGAACTGGGCAAACAGACCCGCGCCCGGATCATGGGCGAGCTGGAAGGCGACACCAATACCGTTGCCGCGCAATGCCATCTCACCGGCTCGGCGTTCGGGCGGGTGATGCGTGGCCGCTCGCGCCGGACGTGGACCTCGCTCATGTCCCAGGGCGTGTCGTGACGATGCCCGCGCCGGGTGCCGCGACCGAGTACTTCGAGATCGACTCGGCTGCGGTCGGCGCCCGGTTCGCAGTGAGCGTGTTCCTTCCGCGCGGTTACGAACGCGACGGGGCCTGGCCGCTGGTGTACGCCACGGATGGCAACATCATCGCGCCGCTCACCGAAGGACTGCGCGGCGCGCTCACCGACCAGCAGCAGGCACGCCCGGTCGAACCGTATGTCCAGGTGAATGTCGGTTACGTCGAGGAGGATGCGCCGAACCAGCTGGTCTTGCGCAACCGCGACCTGGTGCCGCCGGGCGAAGGCGTGCCGGACTTCATGCACGCGCACATCCGAAGCCGGCTCGGCGTCGACTCGGGCGCGGCTCCGGAATCGGTGTGCGACGCCTTCTTCGCCCAGCAGAAGAACGCGAGGGCGGACAACTTCCTCGCCTTCCTGGAGACGGAGCTGCACCCGGAAATCGAGTCTCGCTACCGGGTTCGCGCCGACAACGTCGGACTGTTCGGCTACTCCTACGGCGGTCTGTTCACCCTGTTCGCACTGACTGCGGGAGCTGCCCTCTTCACCCGCTTCGGCGCCAGCAGCCCCGGGATCGTCGTGCCGGACAGCCGCATTTACGAACGCTACGAAAGCCTGCGCGGGCTTCCCGGGGAGACCTCCCTGCATCTGACCGTCAACGCGTACGAAATGCTCGGCCCCAGCAAGTTCTACCGGCACCTCGCGATCGAGTTCCTGCGTTTTCTCGACGTGGTGACCGAGCGTCCGCTGCCGGGCCTGCGCGTCAGCACTGAGCTGATCCCCGGCGAATCGCACAGCACCGGAATTACCGACGCGTACCGGAGTTTCCTGCGTGCCTGCTATCCCGGAGGTGCTTCATGAAGACAACCGCCGCGCTGCTGTGGGAAGCGCCGGGCACGTGGGACGTGCGCGAGGTCGACCTGGATCCGCCCAAGGCGGGAGAGGTTCTCGTGCAGATGCTGGCCTCCGGCCTCTGTCACTCCGACGACCACTTCGCCCAGGGCGACATCCCCTTCCACTCCTATCCGGCCTGCGGCGGGCACGAGGGCGCCGGCATCGTGCGCGAGGTCGGGCCGGGCGTCACCCGGGTCGTGCCCGGCGACCACATCGTCACGTCGTTCATCCCGGCCTGCGGGCACTGCCGGATGTGCGTGGCCGGGCGGCAGAACCTCTGCGACAACGGGGCGCTGATCACCGTCGGCACCCAGCTCGACGGCACGTTCCGGATGCACGCGGACGGTCGCGGGGTCGCGCAGAACGCCTGCCTCTCCACGTTCTCCGAATGGACCGTCATCCCCGAGGCGTCCGCCACGCCGATCCGCCGCGACATCCCGTTCGAGGTCGCCGCGATCGTCGGATGCGCGGTCCCGACCGGCTGGGGCTCCTCGGTGCGGGCGGCCGGGATCGACGCCGGTGACGTGGTGATCGTGATGGGAGCCGGGGGCATCGGGATGAACGCGGTGCAGGGCGCGCGCTACGTCGGGGCCGAGCATGTCATCGCGGTCGATCCGGTCGCCATGAAGCGCGAACTGGCGCTTGAACTCGGGGCGACGGAGGCGTTCGCGGACATCGGCGAGGCAACCGAACGCGCCCGTTCGCTGACCAACGGCCAGGGCGCGGATTCGTCGATCGTGTGCGTCGGAGTGCTCGCCGCGGAGCATCTCGCGCAGGCGTACGCAGCGGTGCGCAAGGGCGGCACACTCGTGGTGACGAGCGCGGCCAAGCACGACCTCGTCGGGATTCCGGTGCCGCTGCTCGAATTCACCATGTCGGAGAAACGGATCCAGGGCGCGCTGTACGGAATGGGCGGCCCGGCCAGGGAAATCCCGCTGATGCTGGATCTCTATCGGAACGGCTCGCTGAAGCTGGAAGAACTGATCACCCGGACTTACGACCTCGAACAGCTCAACGAAGCGTACGCGGACCTGCACAACGGGCTGAATATCCGCGGCGTGGTGAGCTTCGCGGACCGGCACCGCGGATGAGCGGACTGCTGCCGGATTCGCTGCGCGGGCGCTGGTACAACTCACCGGCGTTCGACCCGGACGACCCGTGGGCCGGGTTCGCGCCGCACCGCACGGCGGTGGTGCTCGTCGACCTGATCAACTGGCAGGCCCATCCCGACGGATTCAGCTCGCGCACAGCCAGCGGGGACTACAAGACCACTCGCTGCGCTGACGTCGTGGTCCCGGCCCTGTCGCGGGTGCTGCCCGCTGCTCGCACCGCGGGCGCCGCGATTGTGCATTCCCGGCTTGCCAGCCGGGCCGCCGACTACGCCGACATCGTGCCCGCGCTGCGCGAGTACGTGCGGGCAGCGGGTGCTCTCGAAGGCAGGTGGGCGGCGGAACCTCTGGACGGCTTGCACGAGCCGGGCGACCTGCTGGTCACGAAGTCCGGCTCGGGTGCGTTCGGCAGCTCGGACCTCGATCAGGTGCTGCGGAACCTCGGGGTGCGGACGGTGCTGTACGCGGGCGTGGTGACCGACCGGTGCGTCCTGCTCACCGCTGCGGGCGGGTTCGACCTCGGCTACGAGCAGTACTTGCTGACCGACTGCACTGCCGCCACGACTGCTGCGGATCAAGCTTCGGCCGAGCGGCTGGTCAGCGGGTATCTGGCACGACCGGCTACTGCTGCCGAGGCAGCCGGGGCTTTCGAGACGAGTTGAGGAGAGTCTTCGCGATGCTCGACCATCACGACCACCACATCGGCGGGGTGCGCGGCCCGAAGAAGCTCGTCGTGCTCGAGGGCGGCACGCACCTGGACCTCTACGACGTGCCGAAGCACGTCGACCGCACGGTGGCCGGAGCGGTGCCGTTCTTCCGGGAAATCTCGCCGTCACCGCGGTGAAGAGACCGGTTGGGCCCGCCGGTGACCCCGGCGGGCCGCCCCGGCCTCGTTTGAACCAGGGCTCAGCAGCGCATATATTGTGCTTCAGCGCGGCGGCGATGCCGCGCCCTCGGAAGTACCAGAGGTGGCCGATGGACGTGGACAGCACCGTCTCGGGGGCTGCCGGGCTGGGCGCTCGGTACCGGGACTTGTGCGCGGATGTCGGGGCCACGCTGGGTCTCGACGTGCCGGTGCCGCGGCTCGACGGGCCGTGGGCCGGGGAAGCGGCCGGGGCGATGAGCCGGTTGTGGAACGCGGTGCTCGCGGAGACCTTGCAGATCGCCGACGAACCCGGCGTGTCCGGTGCCCGGCGGCGGGAGCTGGCCGAGCTGCTCGGCCGGATCCGCGCGGTCGAGGCCGAACTGGCGGAAGCGCGGCTCGCCGACCGGCACGTGCTGCTGCGCCAGGTGGCCGCGTCGCTGGCGTCGGTCCGCGACGCGAAGTCCGTGGACGAATTCCTCGGCCGGGTCCCGGAAGCGGGGTGCCGGCTCGGGTTCGACCGGGTCCTCGTCTCCCGCGTGGTGGATTCCGTGTGGCGGCTGCACACGATGTGCGTCGTGCACGAGCCGCGGTGGGCGGACGAGATCGTCGCGGTCGGGAAAGCTTCGCCGCCCGACTTGCGCGGCGGGTTGATCGAGGCCGATGTGGTCGACCGGGCCGAAACCCGGCTCATCTTCGACACCCAGCACAGCGCACGGGTGGACCGCGACCTGATCCGGGTCACGAAGTCCACTTCGTACGGAATCGCCCCGTTGACGGTGCAGGGCCAGGTCGTCGGACTGCTGCACGGCGATCGCTATCACCAGCGACGCGACGTCGACGAAACCGACCGCGCGCTGCTCACGCTGATGGCCGAGGCGCTGAGCCATTCGCTCGGCCGCCTCACGATGCTGGAAGGCCTGGCTTTCCTGCGCGACACCGCCGACGGCCTGATGACGCGTCCGGCGGCTCTCCCCGCCCCGGTCGCGCCACCCGCGGCGAGCCCGCAGATCCCGTTGACCGCAAGGGAAAACGAGGTGATGGAGCTGCTCGCGGCGGGCCGGTCCAACCGGCACATCGCACGCGAACTCGCGATCACCGAACGCACCGCGAAGTCCCACGTCACGCAGATCCTGCGCAAGCTCGGCGTGGCCAGCCGCACGGAGGCGATCGCGCTCTGGCTGCGCGGCGGGGGACTGTCCTAAGGTACGGCTCCGTCCCGGACCCTTGGCCGATGTGACCGCGGTCGCACCGGCCACAGAATCACCTCACACACCACGACCCGTGGAGGCATGAGGTGACTGAGCAACGAGGCTCGGCAGGATGGCTGGTCGGCATCGACGTCGGCGGGACCTTCACCGACATCATCGGGCTGGACCGGGCCACCGGGGAGATCCGGGACGGCAAGGTGCTGTCCACGAAGGAACAGGAACACGGCGTCCTGGAGGCGCTCGCCGCGATCGGCGTCGAGCCGCCCGAGGTCGCGGAGATCGTGCACGGGCACACCGTCGGCATCAATGCGCTGCTGAGCCGGGCGGGCGCGAAGACCGCGCTGCTGGCCACGCGCGGGCACCGGGACCTGCTCGACATCGGCCGGATGCACCGCGAGTTCGGCGACCGGTTCTACGACCCGACCTGGCTGCGCCCGCACCAGGAGCGGCCGATCGTGCACCGCCGCGACCGGATCGGCATCCCGGAGCGGATCGGCTACGACGGCACGGAGCTGCTGGCGCTGGACGAGGACGCCGTCCGCGCGGCGGCCCGCGAGTTCGCCGCGCAGGGTGTGCAGGCGGTCGCGGTGTGCTTCATGAATTCCTACCGGGAACGCGGCCACGAACGGCGCGCGGCGGAGATTCTCGCCGAGGAGATTCCGCACGCCTACGTGCAGACCTCGGACCTGTATCCGGTCACGAAGGAGCACGAACGGACCACGACCGTCGCGCTGGACGCGTATGTCGGCCCGGCCGTGGTCGGCTATCTGCGGCGGCTCACCGTCGCATTGGAGGAGCGGCAGTTCGGCGGCACGCTCTGGATCATGACCACGAACGGCGGCGTCGCGACCGTCCAGGACGCGGGCAAAGCTCCGGTCTTCCAGCTCGTGTCCGGGCCGGTCGGCGGCGTGACCGGCAGCCTTCAGCTGGCGCGCGAATCGGGCAAGCGCAACCTGCTGACCATGGACGTCGGCGGCACCAGCACCGACGTCGCCGCGATCGTCGACGCGCAGACCCCGCTCACCGACCTGTGGACCCTGGAAACCGGCCTGACGCTCACGTTGCCGCTGGTCGATGTGGAGAGCGTCGGCTCGGGCGCGGGCAGCGTCATCGGGCCGAACGCGCTCGGGCAGGTCGCGGTCGGACCGAAATCGGCGGGCTCCAACCCCGGTCCAGCGTGTTACGGCCGCGGCGGCACCGAGGCGACGCTCACCGACGCCTGCCTGCTGCTCGGCGTGCTGCAACCCGATCTGTTCGCGAACGGCCGGATCTCCCTGGACGTCGAGGCCGCGCGCGCCGCGCTGGCCCGGACCGGCGAGCAGTGGGGGCTTTCCGCGCTGGAGCTGGCCGAGGCCGCCTACCAGATCGCGTGCGAGGACATCGCGGCGAAGATCCGCACCATCTCGGTCTACCGCGGGCTGGACGTGCGCGAGTTCGCGTTGCTGCCGTTCGGTTCGGCGGGCCCGATGCTGGCCGATCGCGTCGCACGGATCCTCGGTCTGGACACGGTTGTCGTGCCGTCGACGCCGGGCCAGTTCTCCGCGCTCGGGCTGCTGCAAAGCGACCTGCGGACCACCCGGGCCCAGTCGCTGATGGTCCCGCTCACCGCCGATAACGCCGAGACGGTCGAAGCGGAATTCACCGCTATGGAACAGAGCCTCACCGAGGAATTGGCCGCGCAGGGAGTGGAACTGGACGGGCTGGCCTTCGACCGCGCGGTCTTCGCCATGTACCGCGGGCAGACCTGGGACAACCGGCTCCCGCTCGCACCCGGGCCGATGACCGCGGAGCGCGTGCCCGGCGTGGTCGCCGACTTCCACGCCTTCTACCAGGATTCCTACGGTTTTTCCGCAGCCGAAATCCCCGTCGTGGTCTCCACGCTCGAAGTGACCGCGGTGATCCCGAGGCCGAACAAGGTGCCGTCCACCGCGGCCGAACGAGGCGAATCCCTGCTCGGCGAGCGCGAGCTGCGTGTTCCCGGGTCCGGGGAGACCACGAGGGTCCCGGTGCACGTCCGCGAACGGCTCGCCGTCGGCGCGGTCGTCGACGGACCGGCGATCGTCTCCGAGAAATTCGCCACCACGGTCGTGCTGCCGGGCCGCCGAGCCCGGGTGGACGCGGACCGTCTCCTGATCATCGAGAACCAGGGCTGAGGAGCGCCGACATGACTATTTCCGCGGAACCCGCCGCCGGGACGGCCGAGTTCGAGCTCGACATCCTGCGCTACGGCCTGATCGAGGTCGCCCGCGAGATGAACGAGGCGCTGATGCGCAGCGCGTTCTCCCCGGTATGCCGCGACATTCTCGACTGCACCACCGCCATCCACGTCCGCAGCGGCGACGGCTGGGAGACCGTGGCGCAGTGGGAAGGCTGCATGCAGCACGCGTTCACCTCGCCGCACATCGTGAACTTCGTGATGGACGAATTCGACCTGGACTCGCTGCAGCCCGGCGACGTCATCTTCGTCAACGACCCGTGGCGCGGCACCATCCACCAGTCCGACGTGAACCTGCTGCGGCCGGTGTTCGTGGACGGCCGGGTCGAGTTCATGCTGCATTCGACGTCGCATCTGGTCGACCTCGGCGGCCCGATCCCCGGCGGGTTCTCCAACGGCACGCAGACGTCGTTCGAGGAACAGATCAAGCTGCCGCCGTCGCTCCTGTATGCCAACGACGTGCCGGTGCGGCCGCTGTTCAACTTCATCCTGGAGAACAACCGGGTGCCGCACCTCGTCCTCGGCGACCTGCGCGCCTTGCACGGCTGCCTGGTCGTGGGGGAGCGGCAGCTGCAGGCGCTCGTCGCACGCGGCGGTCTGGAGAAGGTGAAGGCGGCCGGTCGCTACGCGATCGAGGCGACCGAAGCGAGCATGCGGCGCGGGATCGCGGGCATCCCGGACGGCGACTACACCGTGGAGGACTTCCTCGACGAGGACGGCGTCACCGACGAACCGATCCCGGTGCGCGTGACGGTGAAAGTGCGCGGCGACAGCATGGAGATCGACTTCTCCGGTTCCGGCCGGCAGCCGCTGGGCAACTGCGGCACCGCGTGGTGCGAGGCGGTGCGGTGCATCGAAGCGGTCAAGCTGATGGTCGACCCGAGCACACCGGTCAACAGCGGCACGCTCCGTCCTATTGAGACACTCCTGCCGCAGGGCAGCGTGGTGTGCGTGCTGCCGCCGTCGAGCTGCTCGAACCACGCCGACATCGGAGCCCGCGGCATCAACGCCGTCGCCAGCGCGCTGAGCCAGGCCGTCGGCGACCGCGCGATCGCGTGCGACACCGGTACCGCGCTGGTGGTCAGCCTCGGCGGGATCGACACTCGCACCGGGCACGAGGGCATGCCGTGGGGCGCGTTCGCTCTGGCCGGCGGCGGATGGGGCGGAACGTGGAAGGAAGACGGGATTTCCTTCTGCGTCACGCCGATCGGCAACTGCCGGACGTCGGTGCAGGAGCACGTCGAGATCGAAAGCCCGTTGATCGTGGCGCAGCACGAGATGGTGCTGGACACCGCGGGAGCGGGCGAGTACCGCGGCGGGCTCGGCTCGGTGTACACGCTCACCGCGCAATCGGACACGATGGTCACGATCACCTGCGACCGGGTGCGCGTCGGTGCGCCGGGTGCTGCCGGAGCTGGTCCGGGCGCGCCCGCTTTCGGCTGGTACATCGAGAACTTCGACCTGGCGCGGCACGCGGATCCGCTTGACCTCCGCGGCGCGGAACCGCTTTTCGGCATGTTCGACGACGACGGCCGCCCGGACCCGAACAACGGCGGGTTCTGCCGGGGCGCGCGGTACCGGACCGGCAAGTTCTCCGGGCTGGTGCTGAAAGCGGGCGACGCGATCCGGTTCCTGATCGGCGGAGGCGGCGGCTGGGGCGATCCGCTCGCCCGGGACCTCGACCGGCTCGGCCGCGACCTCGCCGACGGTCTGTACAGCGAGGAATTCGCCGCGGAGGCGTTCGGGGCCGTGCTGCGCGACGGCCGGATCGACGAGACCGCGACCGCCGAGCGCCGCGCGGAGCTCGCCGCCCGGCGCGACGCGGGCACCTGGTCGGTGCCGGTCGCCACGCCCGTCAACTGGATCCTGGGATAGGAGCACCCATGTCTGTCGACCGACTTCTCTTCCCCCGCCCGGAAACCCCGCGCGTGTCCGTCGAGCGCACGCCGGTGGACGCCGCCTGCCCGTCGTGCGGGAGCACCGACGTCAAGCGGTACCCGGTGGCCAACTATCTCGGCCCGCGCATGGTCGTGAAGTGCCAGGACTGCTTCGCGCATCTGTCGGTGACCCGGCCGGAGCCCGAGGACAACTGGCCCGCGTGGCGCTCGCCGACGCGCGACTGGGCGCCCTCGCGGCTGGGGTGACGCACATGTCCCCGACCCCACTGGCCCGGCTGTACACCCAGGCGTACGCCGAATTCGCCGACCGGCCCGCGATCCGCGACTCCCGGCGCGAGCTGACCTACGGCGAACTCGGCCGCCGCGCCCGGCGGATCGCCCAGGCGTTCCGGGCGCTCGGCGCGGAACGCGGCACCCGCGCGGTGCTGCTCGGGCCGAACAGCTGCGAATGGGCCGAGGCGTACCACGGGCTCGTGCTCGGCGGCGGAGTCCGCGTGGGCCTGCTGCCCCGGCTGCACCCCGCCGAACTGGCCCAGATCGCCGCGGACGCGGAACCGGCGTTCGTGCTCGTCGACGGCGAATGGCTCGGCGAGCACGGCACCGCGTGGATTCCGCCGCAGGTCAAGGAAATCATCGTGCTGGGCGAAAGCCCCGGAAGCGGCATCCCGTTCGAGGAGTTCGTCGCTTCCGGCTCGGACGACGAGTTGCCGCTGCCCGATGCCGAGGACGATGCCTGGCTGCTCTACACGTCCGGCTCGACGGGGCAGCCCAAGGGCGTGCGGGTGCCGCACCGGACGGTCGGCGCGCTCGTCCGCAACGCCCGCGAGGTGCTGCCTCCGCTCGGCCCGGGCGACGCCGCCCTGCACACGGCGCCGATCAGCCACTTCAGCGGCGGGATCGCGGACGTGCTCACCGCCAGCGGCGGGCTGAACGTCTACGCGCCGAGGTTCGACGCGGCGGAGGTCGCGGACGCCGCGGCCGGCGGCGAGGTGACTGTGCTGCCGCTGGTCCCGACGATGATCACGATGCTGCTGGAAGAACTCGCCCGGCGCGGCTCTCCATCGGGCCGGGTCGGCAACGTGCGGGTCCTCCCGTACGCGGGTTCAGCCATCCAGCCGGATCGGGCGGCCAAGGCGCGCGCGTACTTCGGCGAGGCGATGCAGCAGCTGTACGGCGCGAGCGAAGCCCAATTGCCGATCGCGACGCTCCGCCCGGAGGACCACGTCGAAACGCTCAACGAGCGCGGTCTGCCGCGGCTGGCGTCAGCGGGCCGGGTGACCGCGCACGTCGAGGTCGAGATCGTGGACGCGGACCGCCGTCCGGTGCCGCCTGGGACGACCGGCGAGATCCGGACCCGCGGCGCGCACGTGAGCGCCGGGTACTGGCGGAAGCCGGAAGCGACAGCGGAGACCTTTGCGGACGGCTGGGTGCACACCGGCGACGTCGGCTGCCTCGACGAGCACGGGTACTTGTTCATCCTCGACCGGCGCAAGGACATGATCATCACCGGCGGGTTCAACGTCTACCCGCGGGAAATCGAGAACGTCGTCTCCGAACTGCCCGGGATCCGGGAGGTCGCCGTCGTCGGCGCGCCGGACGAGCGGTGGGGCGAGGCGATCACCGCCTTCGTCTCGGCGGAACCCGGGAACGCTGTGTCCGCCGACGGGGTGCTCGCACATTGCCGGGCGCGGCTCGGCGGCTACAAGGTGCCGAAGAAAGTGGTCTTCGTCGAGGACTTGCCGAAGACCGGCACCGGGAAGATCCAGAAGCAGATCCTGCGCGAGAAATTGTGGACCGGCCTTCAGCGCCGCGTCTGAATTCCGCGTGAACCAGAAGGAGTGAAACACATGGCGGCGCCGACTTTCGACAGCCGGAGTCTGTTCTTCGCGTGGAGCACCTACAGCACGGACTACGACACCTACGCGAAGTGGTACGACGAGGAGCACATTCCGCAGGTGATGGACGTGCCGGGAATGGTGGGGGCGCAACGGTTCCTGCTCGCGGACACCAAACCGCTGCCGGGGGTGCGCGCCCTCGATTTCGGGCACCTCGCGATCTACGAGATGGAGGGCTCGGCGCAGCCGTTCCGCGAGGAGGTCAAGCGCAAGCTGATCTCGGGCGAAATGGTGCTCCCGGACTTCATGAACCGGCCGTTCCAGGCGTTGTTCCTCGACGCGGTGAGCGAACCGTTCCTCGCTGACGGGTTCGCGAAGGCGGAGAACCTGGACGACCGGCATCTGTTCTTCGCCTGGAGCCGGCACACCGGCGACGACGCGACCTTCGCGAAATGGTACGACGAGGAGCACATCCCGCAGATCATGTCCGCGCCGGGAATGCTGCGCGCGCAGCGGTTCGAGGTCTCGGCGCTCAAGCCGCTGCCGGGCGTCGAAACTCCGGATCTCGGGCATCTGGCGATCTACGAGATCGCCGGGAGCCTGGAGGGATTCCGCGGCGAGGTCAAACGCCAGCTGATCTCCGGGGAGATGGTGCTGCCGGACTTCATGATCCCGCCGTTCGCGGCGATGTTCCTGAAGCCGGTCAGCCCGTTCTTCGTGGCCGCGCGATGAGCTATCCACCACGGCGAGACAAGCCGGAACTTGCCCTGATCACCGGTGCCGCGGGCGGCGTCGGCTCCGCGACCGCGCGGCGGCTCGCCGAGGGCGGCGCGAAGCTGGTCGTCACCGACATTGACGAGGAGCGGTTAGCCAAAGTCGCGAAGGACACGGGCGCGCTCGCCGTCCCTGCCGACGGCACCGACCGCGAAGCGATCCGCGCCTTGGTCGCGCGAGCGGTCGAGGAACTAGGCGGCCTGGATACCGTGATCGCGACCCAAGGCGCGGCGATCGGCGGGGGAGCGCACCCGAAACACGTCGACTCGTACCACCGCGCGCTCGACGTCAACCTGCACGGGTCTTTCTACTTGGCCGGGGAGGTGCTCCCGCACCTGGCTGCTGCCGAAGGCTCTCTGGTCCTGTTCGCCTCGACCGCCGGGCTGATCGCCGGTCCACCCGGAGCGGCGGGCTACACCGCGGCGAAAGCGGCGATCATCGGCCTCACCCGCTGGCTGGCCCGGGATTACGGGCCGAAAGGCGTGCGCGTCAACGCGGTGTGCCCGGGATTCGTGCGGACCGCGCTCGCCGCGGGCAGCATGGCGCACCTCGCCGAGCGCGAAGGCATCAGTCTGGACGAGGCGTACGCGCTGAGCGCGGCGCACGTGCCGCTGCGCCGCGTCGCCGAGCCGGAGGAAATCGCCGCCTGCTGCGCATTCCTGGCTTCGGGCGACGCCTCGATGGTCACCGGGCACGTGCTGGTCGCCGACGGCGGCGGCGCGGCGGTGGACGCCTCGACGGTGGCCTTCGACAGCTGAAGTGTCCAAGTATCCGGACAGTCGAGCGGTCAGCGCGCGCTTAGCGTTCTTCGCATGTCAACGACGACTCATGAAGAACTGGCCAAGGGCTGGATCCGCGCGCTCTCGGACGTCGAAGTGTTCTACTCGCTGTGCGCGGACGACTGCAAGGTCTGGCACAGCGCCGACGACAAGTGGATGACCGTCAAGGAAGCAGTCGACGCCGTCCACGAACGCGGCGGCCTTCCGACGTTCGAAAACTCCCGTTACACGTTGACCGACAAGGGTTTCTTCGTGCAGACCTCGGCCACGCTGGCAGCCGCACGGGTGCACCTGATCCAGGTGGTGACGGTGAAGGACGGCAAGGCGGTCTCGGCCGAGGAGTACATCGGCCCCGAGATGGACATCGCCGTCTAGGCGGGAAACGGACTTTCGATGAGTGCAATCGCAGGACGCTCCATCATCGTCACCGGCGGCGCCAGCGGGATCGGCGAAACGGCCGCGCGGCTGTTCGCCGAGAACGACGCGCTGGTGACCATCGCGGACATCAGCACCGAAGCCGGCGAAGCGCTGGCGGAGGAATTGTCGGGCAAGGGCTACGAGGCCCAGTTCGTCACCACCGATGTCACCGACGAGGCGCAGGTGGCGGCGATGGTGGAGGCGGCGGAATCCGCCTACGGCAGGGTGGACGGCGCGTTCAACAACGCGGGCGTGCCGAACAACGGCAAGAAGCTGGCCGATCTCACCCGCGAGGAGTTCGACCGGGTTTTCGCGATCAACGTGACCGGGCCGTTCCTCTGCATGAAGCACGAGGTGCCGGCGATGCTGCGCGCGGGCGGCGGCTCGATCGTCAACACGGCGTCGGTCGGGTCGTTCATCTACATCCCGCTGGCCGCGGAATACACCGCGTCCAAGCACGCGCTGATGGGCCTGACGAAAGCGGCGGCGGCCGAATACGGCGAACACGGCATCCGCGTCAACGCCATCGGCCCGTCCACCGCGCGCACGCCGATGTACCTGGAGTACCTGAAGCTCAATCCGGAGTACGAGAAGACCGTCGCCGCCACGCACGCGCTGCGGCGCGGCAGCGAACGGGTCGAACAGGCCCAGGCGGCGATGTGGCTGCTGTCGGACGCGGCGTCGTTCGTCACCGGCGTGACGGTCCCGGTCGACGGCGGCTACACACTGTACTGAGCGGGCCGTTTCATTGACCCGGCGGATGGCCGCATGAAATATTATGTTCCATGAGTGCGGTGCCGACTCGCGGCGCGCTGGCCCGCACCGCGGGTCCGGTGCTCGACCGCGTGCAGGCGGAAGTGCGGGGCAGCGCGGTCGCGGTGCTGCTGGCCGACCCCCAGGCCCGGGTGGTGGACATCCGGTACGGCGAACGCTCTTTCGGCCGGGAGGTCGCTTCGCTGGGCGTCCTGCCGGGCGTGCGGCTGGGGGAGGACGACGTCGGCGTGAACGCGATCGGCACGCCGCTGGAAACCCGCCGGAGCCTTCTGCTGCGCGGCGCCGAGCACGCGTTGCCCGCGTTCCACGGGTTCACCTGCTTCGGCCACCCGATCGTCCACCCCGGGACCCGGCGGGTCGCCGGAGTGCTCGACTTCGCGGTGCCGGCGAGCCGGGACGAGCGGCTGGCCCCGGCGCTGGTGCGCCACCTGGTCACGGAGATCGAGGGCAGGCTGCGGACGGACGCGGCGGAGGCGCAGCAGCGGCTGCTCGCCGCGTTCCAGTCCGCGGCCCGGCGGCGGGACCGCCGGGTGCTGGTCGTCGGGCACGGCCTGGTGCTGGCCACTCAGCCCGCGCTCGACCTCCTGGCGCCGGCCGACCATGCCGCGGTCCAAGCCTGCGTCGAGCACGGCGGGGAGAACACGCGGATCACGTTGGCGTCCGGCCAGCCGGTGCGGCTGTCCTGGGCGCCGGTGGACGGCACCGAGGGGACCATGGTCGACCTGGTCGCCGAGACGCGGCCGCGGCCCCGCGCCGCGGTACCGGTGCGATGGCCGTTGCTGGTGGCGGGGGAGCCGGGCACGGGCAAGACGACCGTCGCGCGGGAGGCCGCCGGGGACGGCGCGGTGGTGCTGGACGGGGTCGAAACGGTCCGGGTCGGCGAGGCGGAATGGGCCGAGCAGGCCAGCCGCCTGCTGGACGGCGACGGGCCGGCCGTGATCGTCGAAAACGTCCAGCTGCTGTCGGAGCGGCTGGCCGCGCTGGTCGCGGCGCGGGCCAGGACGTCGAAGCGGAACCTCGTGCTGACCTCCGCCCCGGGCGACCCTCACCCGCCGATCACGGCGTGCTGCGGCGAGCGGCGGGAGCTGGCCCCGTTGCGCGTCCGCCGCCACGAGATCCCGCGGCTGGCGCAGCGAATGCTCAGCGGGGAGTGCGCGGCCCGGTTCACGCCGGAGTCCTTGCGGGTGCTGGCGGCTCAGCCGTGGCCGGGGAATCTGGCCGAACTGCGCCGGGTCGTCCGCGCGGTGGCGGAGCTGCGTTCGGCGGGCGACGTCGTCCCGGCCGACCTGCCGCCGTCTCACCGGGACGGATCGGCGCTCGCTTCGCCGTTCGACCGGGCCGAGCGCGAAGTGATCGTCGCGGCGATCGCGGCCGCGGGCGGCAACAAACTCGAAGCCGCCCGGGCGCTGGGGATCAGCCGCTCGACGTTGTACAACCGGATGAAAGCCTTGCGCATCCGCTGATTCCCCGAGCCGTTCTCCGCGCTGCTTGACCCGGTCTCCTAGCTAGATATTATATATTTCATGCGCGCTGCCGGGTGGCGGCCGACCTGACATCGACGAGGAGCAGGCATGGCGACGATCATCGAGCAGCTCGCGGGATTCGCCGCGGGCGCGGACGCCCGGGAATTCCCCGACGAGGTGATCCGCGAATCCCAGCGCATCCTGCTCGACTCGCTCGGCTGCGCGGTGGCTTCCCTCGGTGACGAAGGCGCGCAGCGCGGCGTCGACTACGCGCGATACCTCGGCGGCGCTGAAGGTCCGGCGTCGATCCTCGGCACCGGCACGAAGACTTCGGTCCCCGCCGCCGCGTTCGCCAACGCCGAACTGATCAACGCGCTCGACCAGGACGCAGTCCTGCCGCCCGGACATGTCACGCCGTACGTGCTGCCCGGCGCGCTGGCCACCGCGGAGTCGTTGCGGACGTCCGGCACGAAGCTGCTCGAGGCGATCGCGGTGGCCCACGAGATGTCGTACCGGATCGGGAAGGCGACCGACTACCTGCGCGACATCAAGGACGGCGTTGTCACCATCCCCGACGTCATCGGCTACAGCAGCACGCTTTTCGGCGCCGCGGCCGCAGTCGGCGTCGTGAAGGGCCTCGACGGCGAAACTCTGGCCGACGCGCTCGGCATCATGGGCTCCACCGCGCCGACCAACACTCAGCGCGCGTGGATGATGCACGCCCCGTCGACGACGATCAAGTACCAGCTCGCCGGCGGAATGGCGCTGTCCGCGGTCACCGCGGCCAACCTCGCCGAACGCGGCCACGCCGGCGACCGGCAGATGCTCGACGACCGCGAATACGGCTTCCCGCGCTTCATCGGCACCTCCCGCTGGGAACCCGCGCCGATCACCGCGGACCTCGGTGCAAAGTGGACGTTCACGCCGTTCCAGTCGTTCAAGCCGTATCCGCACTGCCGGGTCATGCACGCACTGTTCGACGCGCTGACCGAAATCGTCGAGACACACGACCTCCGTCCCGACGAGATCGACGCGATCACCGCGTATGGCGAGAGCTTCGTCATGCAGCCGGTGTGGGTGAACGAGACCATCCGCAACCCGCGCGACGCGCAGTTCAGCATGACGCACGGCCTCGCCCTCGCCGCGCACCGGATCCCGCCCGGCAAGGACTGGCAGACCCCGGAAGCGGTGCTGGACCCGTCGGTGCTCGACCTGACCAAGAAGGCGTCGTTCCAGGCGCACCCGGACTACACGGAGGCGTTGAAGAACAACCCGGCGGCTCGCCGGTCGCGCGTCGAGGTGCAGGCGCGCGGTACCACCTATCGCGGCGAGCGGGCCTACCCGAAGGGCAGCCCGTCGCCCGACCCGGCCACGTATCTGACTGACGACGAACTCGTCGCGAAGTTCCGGCACAACGTGGAGGGCGTCGTGAAGGACCCGGACGCGATCGTCCAGGCGGTTTTCGATCTGCAGAACGTCGAGGACGTTTCGGTGCTGCTGAACCAGGTCGGAGGTGCGGCATGATCGACGTGGTCAACCCGGCGACGGAAGAAGTGATCGGGTCCATTGTGGACAGCGACGCGGCGACCGTCGACGCCGCCGTGTCCGCCGCCAGTGCCGCTCTTGGGCCGTGGGCGGCTCTGTCGCCCGCCACCCGCGCCGGCTGCCTGCGCGCGCTGGCGGACGAGTTCGAAAAGCGATCCGAGGAAATCGCGGAGCTGGTCACCCGCCAGAACGGCACGCCGATCAGCATTACCCGCGCCATGCAGAGCCAAGTTCCGGTCTGTTACCGGTACTTCGCTTCGCTCGCGGAAAAACTCTCGGTCGAGCAGCACGTCGAGACGGCGAGCGGCGACGCGATCGTCCTGCGCGAGCCGGTCGGCGTGGTCGCGGCCATCACTCCGTGGAACGGCCCGCAGCCGCTCATCGCGTGGAAGCTCGGCCCCGCGCTGGCGGCCGGCTGCACCGCGGTGATCAAGCCGGCGCCAGAGACGTCGCTCGATGCGTTCGTCTTCGCGGAAATCGTTGCCGCGGCGGGAATTCCCGAAGGCGTGGTGAACATCGTGACCGGCGGACGCGAAACTGGGGCGGCGCTGGTCGCGCATCCTGGCGTGCAGAAGGTGGCGTTCACCGGCTCGACCGTGGCGGGCAAAGCTATCGCCGCTGAGTGCGCGAAGCAGCTGAAGCACGTCACGCTGGAGCTGGGCGGAAAGTCGGCGGGCATTTTGCTCGACGACGTCGATCTCGACGCGTTCCGGCCGCTGGTGCTTTCCGCCTGCTCGCCGAACACCGGGCAGACCTGCCGGGCGCTGACCCGGGTGCTGGCCCCGGCCTCGCGCTACGACGAGGTCGTGGAGATGCTCGCGACCACGATGACCGAAATCCCGCAAGGGGATCCGCTCGACCCGGCGGTGTTCTTCGGCCCGCTGGTGAACGCGACGCAGCGGGAACGAGTGGAGTCCTACATCGAACTCGGCAAAGCGGAGGGCGCCGAACTGGTGATCGGCGGCGGCCGCCCGTTCGAGCGCGGCTACTACGTCGCACCGACGATCTTCCGCGGGGTCACCAACGACATGCGCATCGCCCGCGAGGAAATCTTCGGCCCCGTGCTCACCGTGCTGCCGTACCGGACGGTCGACGAAGCGGTCGCCATCGCGAACGACTCGGAATACGGCTTGGGCGGCGGAGTGTTCTCGCCGGACCGCGATCGGGCGACGGAAGTGGCCCGCCGGATCGTGACCGGGAGCGTCGGAGTGAACACCTCCACGCTGCCGATCGAGACGCCGTTCGGCGGCGTCAAGAACAGCGGGATCGGGCGGGAGCTGGGACCGCAGAGCGTGGACGCGTACCTGGAGTACAAGACGATTTTCCGGGCGTAGCACCGGTTCCCGGCTCTCGGCCGGCGTCGTGCGCTACGGCGGAGCAAGAGCGGAGGAGATGATCGCGATGACTGTGCCCGAGGTCGTTTCGCGGCGCGGCGGCGATGCGGGCGCGGTCGAGACCCGCGCCGAGCGCAAGCGGGCGCTCCGGATGCGGCTGATCGAACACGCCGCGGCTCGGTTGTTCGCCGAACGCGGGTACGAGGCGGCGAATTTCGAGGATGTCGGAGCGGCCGTCGACATGCGCGGGACCAGCCTCTATTACTACTTCTCCTCGAAGGAAGAGCTGTTCTTGCGCTGCATGGAGCACGCGGCCGCCGAGGTGTTTCCCCGGCTCCGGGACATCGCCCGGTCCGAAGGCCCGCCGTTGGCCCGGCTGCGGGCGATGTTCCGGGAAGAAGTCGTGATCACGCTTCGCGAGTACCCCGAGTTCATCCCGCTCTTCCTCAAGGTGCGAGTGCCGATCGAGGCGCTCGAACGGCGTCGCCGGGAACTGCGGCGCGAGCAGACCTCGATCTTCCGCGAAGTCGTCGACGAGCTGGACGGCCGCGCGGTTCCGGGCCGTCCGCATCCGACGCTGAATCTCGCGCTGGGCGGGATGGCGCTCGTCGGCGAGTGGTACGACCCGGAAGGGCACCTGAGCGTCGAAGGGTTCGCCGACGAGGTGTCCTTGACTCTGGCCGGGATGTTCACGCCGCGGTAACCCTCGCACACTGGCAGAAGCCCAGGTTTCGCGTCCGGCGAGACCTGGGCTTCTCTCGTGCCCCGGCGGAATTCGAGGCTCGGCTTGAAAACCGAGCACAGAATAGAATATATTATCCGTAGATGAGCGCGGCGGAGTCGTCGCGCGGCGCCGGACCCGACCACAGCGAAGTGGAGTGCACATGCCCGGACGGTTCGAAGGCAAGGTCGTCGTGGTGACCGGAGCCGCGCGCGGGCAGGGGCGCAGTCACGCGGTGCGCTTCGCCGAGGAAGGCGCGGACGTCATCGCGGTCGACGTGTGCGCGCAGGTGGCGACCGCGCCGTACCCGCTGGCTGCCGCGGACGACCTGGCGCAGACCGTGAAGGAGGTCCGGGCGACCGGCCGGCGAGTGGTCGCCGCCGAGGCCGACACCCGGGATTTCCCGGCGCTGAAAGCCGCGATCGACCGCGGCGCCGAGGAGCTGGGCAGGCTGGACGTGGTGGTCGCCAACGCGGCGATCGTGTCGTTCGGTTCGCTGCTCGACCTTTCCGAGGAGACGTGGCGGGACGTCGTCGACATCAACCTCACCGGCGCCTGGCACACGGTGAAAGCGGCGGTTCCGCATCTCGTGGCAGGGGGACGAGGCGGCGCGGTCGTGCTGACCAGTTCGGCGGCCGGACTGCGGGCGTACCCGGGACTCGGCCACTACGTCGCGGCCAAGCACGGGCTCGTCGGCCTGATGAAACCCTCGCGATCGAGCTGGGTCCGCATTCGATCCGCGTCAACTCGGTGCACCCGACCCAGGTCGACACTCCGATGCTGCAGAACGACGCGGTCTACTCGGCGTTCCTGCCCGGCACGGAGAACCCGGGCAAGAACGACTTCGCGCCGGTGTCCCAGTCCATGCACGCGCTGCCGGTGCCGTGGGTCGAGGCGCAGGACGTCTCCGGCGCGGTGCTGTACCTGGCCTCCGCCGAGGCCCGGTACGTGACCGGTGCGGCCCTGCCGGTCGACGCCGGAACGCTGCTCGTCTGAATCCGTTGCCCAATACATCCTGCAGACTTTTGGGAGCCATTCGATGCCCGCTTCTTCGACCGTGCGCCGCGTCTGGGCGCTCGACGCGCCGGAACTGACCGTGGACTGCAGCATCCTGATGCTCGGCACCGGCGGCCAGGAGGACACCATCCCGTCGCCGTCCTTTCTCGTCGAGCACGCCGAGGGCCTGCTGCTGTTCGACACCAGCCTGGCGACCTCCGGCGCCGGCGACCCGGCCGCCGCGTACGGCCCCCTCGCCGACGCTTTCAAGATCTCGATCCCGGAGCACTGCCGCTTGGACCGCCAGCTCGAGTCGATCGGCTGCAAGACGAGCGACGTGCGCCGGATTGTCTTGTCCCACATGCATTTCGACCACACCGGCGGGCTCGACCTGTTCCCGCACGCCGAGGGCTTCATCGGCGCCGGCGAGCTGCGGTACGCGCGCACGCCGTCGAGTCTCGACGCCGGGTTCTTCCGCGAAGAAGACATCGCCGCGGCGGGGAAGATCGCGTGGAACGAGGTCCCGGCCGGTTACGACCACGACATGTTCGGGGACGGCAGCGTCGTCCTGCTCTCCCTGCACGGGCACACCCCCGGCACCCTGGGGTTGAAGGTGCGGCTGCCGGACGAAAGCACACTGGTGCTGACCAGCGACGCGGCGCACAAGCGGGCGAACGTGGAGGCGACGACCGGGATGCCGTTCGACGTCGACCGGCTGAACAAGAACGCCTCCCTGCAGAAGGTGAAGCTGCTGCGCACGCAGCCCGGCACGACGGTATGGATCAGCCACGATCCGCGGGACTGGGCGGATTTCCGGCCGGACAACGGAGAAATCACGAGCGCCGCGGAGCTCAACCGCGCTGCTGCCCAAGCTTGACCGGCCGACCCGGAGGAACGCTGAAATGAAAACCGTCGCCGCGGTCGTGGACGAGGGAAGCACCGGACTGGAGCTGCGCGAGCTGGAGGTGGCCGAGCCGGGGCCCGGCGAGGTCACCGTCAAGTTCGTCGCGTCCGGACTGTGTCATTCGGACTATCACTTCCTCGACGGAGTACTGGGCGGGCGCAAGCCGATCGTCCTCGGCCACGAGGGCGCCGGAGTGGTCGAGGCGGTCGGGACGGGGGTGACCCGGCTGCGGCCCGGAGACCACGTGGTGGGCAGCTTCGTGCCGACCTGCGGATCGTGCCGCTACTGCGCGACCGGCCGGTCCAGCCTGTGCGACCTGGCCGCGGACACGATGAACGGCACTTTCCCGGACGGGGGCTTCCGCTTCCACGACGCGAAGGGCCAGGGCTACGGCAGCCTGTGCATGCTCGGCACGTTCGCGGAACGGGCCACCGTCCAGGAACGTTCGGTGATCAAGATCGATCCGTGGATCCCGCTCGAGGTCGCGGTCCTGGCCGGATGCGGAGTGCCGACCGGATGGGGCACGGCCACCCGAGCCGGGGGAGTGCGGGCCGGCGACACCGCGGTGGTGTACGGGATCGGCGGGATCGGCATCAACGCGATCCAGGGCGCCGCCTACGCCGGGGCGAAGTTCGTGGTGGCGGTGGACCCGGTGGAGTTCAAGCGGGAAACCGCGCTGAAACTCGGCGCGACACACGCTTTCGCCACGGCGGAAGAGGCGGCGGAGCGCGTGCACGAACTGACCTGGGGCCAGGGTGCGGACCAGGCGTTGGTCACGGTCGGCGTGGTGGACGAGAAGGTGGTCAGCGACGCGTTCGACATCGTCGGCAAGGGCGGCACCGTCGTGGTGACCGGTCTCGGCGCGCCCGATGACCTCACGGTGCACGTTTCCGGCGCGGTGCTGACGAAGTGGGAGAAGACGATCAAGGGGTCGATGTTCGGCACCCTCAACCCGCACTACGACATCGTGAAGCTCCTGCGGCTCTACGACAGCGGGCGGCTGAAGCTCGACGAGCTGGCGACCAAGCATTACCGGCTGGAAGACATCAACCAGGGATACGCCGACATGAAGGCCGGGAAGATCATCCGCGGCGTCATCCGGCACGACCGCTGACCCTGCGGACGCCGGAAGGAGGCTCATCATGGAAACGACTCGATGCGTTCCGTTTCGCGGGACAATCGCTGAGCCAACCGTTGCGAGAATGCCTTCGCCGAACCCGACGGAGCGAGGGAAATGAACATTTCGTGGATCACGGACGCGGTCGCCGGGCAGGTCCCGAGCGTCTCGCCGGACAGTCCGGCGCTGGCGCTCGGCACCGGAGACCCGCTCTCCTACGCGGAACTGCGGGAACGCGAGCTGCTGCTCGCGACTGCACTCCGGCGTGACGGTGTGCGGCCCGGCGACCGCGTGGCGCTGCTGCTGCGCAACTGCACCGATTACGTAGCGCTCTATCTCGCGCTCGGCCGGATCGGCGCGATCTCGGTGCGGTTGAACTGGCGGCTCACCGCGGCCGAATTGAGCTATCAGTTGCGGGATTCCGCCGCGGGAACGGTGATTTTCGACGCGGAGTTCGGCGAGCGGCTCGCCGGGATCCGGCGCGAAGTGCCTGCCCGGACTTACGTCGCGCGGACCGGCTCGGACGCTGCCGCACCAGAGTGGGCCGTACCGCTGGAGGAATTCGCCGGCAGCGCCGCGGACGGCGAGTTCCCGGAGATCGGGCCGGACCAGCCGCTCACACTGATGTACACCTCGGGCACGACCGGCCGTCCGAAGGGCGCGCTCCTCTCGCACGGCAACGCAGTGTGGATCGGGACGGTCCAGGCGCTGAACTGGAAATTCGATCACACCACGGTCGCGCTGACGCAGGGCCCGCTGTTCCACGCGGGCGGGTTCGAGGTGTTGCTCCTGCCCGCTCTGCTCCGGCACGGGACCGCTGTCACCTTCCCGTCCGGCGGATTCACCCTGGAAGCCATGCTCGAGGCGGCCCGCCGGCACTCGGCGACGGCCATGCTGGTCTATTCGTTCATGCTCGCCGAGTTCGGCGGCATCGAAGGGCTGGAAACCCTGGTTCCGCCTTCCCTGCAGCGGATCGTCACCGGCGGCGACACGATCATGCCGTGGGTGTACGACGTGTTCGAGAAGCGGCTGCCGGGAGTGAACCTCACCCAGTCCTACAGCCTCACCGAAGGCGGCGCGGTCGCGCTGCACCTGGACCACACGGTCGCCCGGGGCAGGGAAACGAGCGTGGGCGTGCCGCAGCCGATGACCCAGGTGCGCATAGCCGACCCGCTCGGAACGGAAGTGCCGACGGGCGAGGTCGGCGAAATCCACCTGCGCAGCCCCGGGGTCAGCATCGGCTACTGGAACCGTCCGGAGGAGACCGCGGAGACGTTCGCCGGCGGCTGGTGCCGCACCGGCGACCTCGGCCGGGTCGACGCCGACGGGTTCGTGACGCTTGCCGGGCGGGCCAAGGACATGATCCGCACCGGCGGCGAGAACGTCTACCCGGCCGAGGTGGAGAAGATCCTCACCGGCCATCCCGGCGTGCACGACGCCGCGCTGATCGGCGTGCCCGACGCGAAACTGGCGGAGGTCGGCTGCGCCGTCGTGGTGGCCGAGCCCGGCGCGGCGCCGGGCGAAGCGCAGTTGCGGCGCTACCTCGCCGAACGGCTCGCGAAGTACAAGATCCCCCGGTACTTCGTCTTCGCTCGCGAACTCCCGCGCACGGCCTCCGGAAAAGTCCTGAAGTACCTGATGAAGGAAACCTACGCGAACCTCGGCGAGCGCCCCGGCGCTCCCGCGGGAGGAGAAGACCCGGCATGACCCAGACCGGACGAGCGGCCCTGTTCTTCGGGCCCGGCGCCAAGCTCGAACTGGCCGAACTCCCCGTTCCCGAGCCGGAGCCCGGGGCGCTGGTGATGCGCGTGACCCGGGCGAACGTCTGCGGCTCCGACGTGCACATCTGGCGCGGCGACGGGGTGCTCGCCAGCCGGGGCCGCCGCGAGGACGGCCGGGTGATCGGCCACGAGATGACCGGCGTCGTGCACAGCCTCGGGCCGGGCGTGGACCGGGACTGGTCCGGTGCGCCGCTGCGGCCGGGCGACCGGATCGTGTGCCAGTACTTCGCGCCCTGCGGACGGTGCCGGCCGTGCTTGCGCGGCCGGTCCGAAGCGTGCCTGCGGCAGCACCGCGCGTTCGTCGGCAAACCTTCGGAGTTCCCGCATTTCCGCGGCGCGTTCGCGGATTACTTCTACGTGCGCCCGACGATGGCCGTGTTCAAGGTCCCGGACGAGGTCGGCGACGTCCTGGCCGCGGGAGTGAACTGCGCGCTCGCCCAGATGGTCATGGCGTTCGACCGCGCCCAGGTGTCGATGGGGGACCGGGTCGTCGTCCAAGGCGCGGGCGGACTCGGTCTCTACGGCGCCGCGCTCGCCCGGGAATGCGGCGCCGACCAGGTCGTCGTGATCGACGGAGTGGACGAGCGGCTCGAGCTGGCGCGGCAGATGGGCGCCGACGAGACAGTCGACTTCCGCGAGTTCGGCTCGCCCGAGGACCGGGCCGCCCGGGTGCGCGACCTCACCGACGGCGGCGGCGACGTCGTGTTCGAACTCGCCGGGCACCCGTCGGTGATCCCGGAGGGGATCCGGATGACCGCGCGCGGCGGGAAGTACCTGGAGCTGGGCACCTTCTACGAGGGCTCGCCGGTCGAGGTGGACCCGGGTTTCCTGGTCATGAACAACATCACGGTGCAGGCGGTGTCCTTCTACGACGCGCGCAGCCTCGCCAAAGCCCTGGCTTTCCTCGCCCGCAGGGCAGGAGACCTGCCCCTGGCGCGAGCCGCCGCGGACTACCCGCTGGCGGAGATCAACGAGGCGCTGGCCGACCAGGCGGCGGGCAAAGCCGCCCGGGCGTCGCTGGTCATGTCCTGAGCCGGCGGCCGAACGAGAACGGAGACCACGAGTTGTCGAACTCGATCGAGATCGCGGGTGTCGAGGTCCGGCACCCGGACGAGGTGTACGTCGGCGGCGAATGGCTGCCCGCGAGCGGGGGGCGGCACGAGATCGTGTCGCCCGCGGACGAAAAGGTCGTGGCCGAAGTCGGACTGCCGGGAACCGGCCAAGCCGAGGCGGCGGTAGCCGAAGCGCACCAGCGGGGCCTGTCGTCGTGGGGTCGACTGCCCGTGGCGGAACGAGTCGAGGCCGTCCGGCGGTTCTGCGCCGCCATGGAAGAACGCCTCCCGGAAATGGGTGCGGTGTGGGCGGTCGAGGCCGGGATGCCGGTCCGCTACAGCGCGACTCTGCATCGTTTCGGCGCGGTCGGAGCGTGGACCGCGGCACTCGACCAGGCCGAAGACGCACTGCGGCCGGAACGGCGCAGCACTCCGCTCGGCGACGTGCTCGTGAAGCACGAGCCGGCCGGGGTGGTCGCCGGGATCATGGCGTACAACGGCCCGCTGGTCACGATGGCCACCAAGATCATCCCCGCCCTGCTCGCCGGTTGCCCGGTGATCGTGAAAGCGGCGGTGGAATCGCAGCTGATCATGCGCCTGGTCGCCGAGTGCGCCGAAGCCGCGGGGTTCCCGCCCGGCACGCTGTCCATTCTGGCCGGGAGCACCGACGTCGCTCGTGCCTTGTCGGCCGATCCGCGCGTAGACCTGGTTTCCCTGACCGGCGGACGCGTCGCCGCGCAGGACATCATCGAATCGACCCGCGGCCGGTTCGCCCGCACGCACCTGGAACTGGGCGGGAAATCCCCGGCGCTGATCCTTCCGGACGCCCCGCTGGACAAGGTGCTGCGCAGCCTGCTCCCGGGCGCGACCGGCGGCACCGGGCAAGTCTGCGCCCTGCTCACCCGCGTGCTCGTCCCCGAATCGAGGCACGACGAAGTCGTCGAGGCGATGACGAGCGCGTGGTCGCGGCTGAAGATCGGCGATCCGCTCGACCGCGGCACCGACATCGGCCCCCTCGCCAACGCGGCCGCTCGCGACCGCACCGAACGGGCCGTCCGGCGCGCCGTCGCGGAAGGAGGCCGCGTCGTCGCCGGGGGAGGGCGTCCGCCTGGTCCTGGGTGGTGGTTCGAGCCCACCATCGTCACCGACGTCCAGCGGGAGTCGGACCTGGCCCGGAACGAGGTTTTCGGCCCGGTCACGGCGGTGCTGACCTACACGGACCTCGACGACGGCATCGCACTCGCCAACGACACGTCCTACGGCCTCGCCGCGACGGTCTACACGACCGACCTCGAACGCGGCCAGTACTGCGCGGACCGCATCACCGCGGGCTCGGTCGCGCTGAATTCGTTCGGGCCGAGCGTCGCCGCGCCCTGGGGCGGGCGGAAAGGATCCGGCTGGGGACGGGAAGGCGGGCCCGAAGGAATCCGGGAATTCGCCGAGACCAAGCAGATCCTCCTCGGACCCGGCCTGTCCTGACCGGCGCCGCTGGAGATCGAGGAGCACAGCCAAGCGGGCATGGCGAACCGCCATGCCCGCAGGTGCTTCCGGGCTGCCTAGGTGTTCTCCGCCGGTCGGCGAGCGACCGCGGCGGGGTTCGGGGCAAGCGCCACCACGGTTCCCGGACGAGGGAGCGTCGCCGCGCGGATCGCGGCAATCAGAGGGCCGAAGGTGCCGCGCGGCTGTCGGGCGTGGCTCGGGCCCCCGGCCGGGGCCGTCTTGACCGCACCGCTGCGGAAGTTTAATATAAAATATTATTTCTGCGGCAAGGAGGTGCGCGATGGCGCCTCGGACGGATCCGGACCTGAGCTGCCGGGCGCTGGCCCTCCTCCGCGTCGTGGCCGCTGGACGGGCCGAGATCACCTGCAGCCGCGAGCCGGACATGTTCGTCGACGGCGTGCCGTGCTGCGACCAGTACACCGCGCACGCGCTCGCCCACCGAGGGCTGATCGTCCAAACTGGACCGGCTGTGCTCGGGCAGCGGGTCCGCGCCCGCCTCACGCCGGCTGGTGCGGCAGCGCTGGGGGCGGCCGGCGAGGCGGCCTGAAAGAAAAGCAACGGGCAGGACAGCGGCTGGACAGGCCGCGGTCCTGCCCGTCTCCATGTCCGCCCCCGCGGTCGCTTCGTTTTGCGGACTCGGCTGTGCGCTGAGCGGCTGTTGCCCCGGTCTCACCCGGCCTACCGTTCGGAGGTGCGGCAGCGCCGCACTGATCGAGCCGACAATGGAGTTGCGCCGGAATGGACCAAAAAACACACCCGCCTTCCCTCGAGCGGGAACCAGTCGAGGGCGTCTGTCCGCGGTGCCGGGCCGCCGAGTTGTCCCGCTATCCGGTCAATTCCGAGGGCGGCTGGTTCGAGGTCGTGAAATGCCAGGCCTGCCTGTTCTCGGTCAGCCGGGAGCGCGGACCGCGGCTCGGGCCGATCCAGTTGCTCTCCGACTTCGTGGAGCGAAAGGACCGACGATGATCGCAGTCGACGTGGGCGGCACTTTCACCGACGTGGTCGCCCTGCGGGACGGGAAGATCCGCACCGCGAAGGTGTCCACCGACTACACCGATGTGACGCGCCCGGTGCTCGAAGGCGCCGCGCTGCTCGGCGTGGCGGGAGCCTCGGTGTTCAACCACGCCAGCACGCACGGGCTGAACGCGGTGATCACCCGCGACGTGCCGAAGATCGGGTTCCTGGCCACCGAGGGACACCGCGACATCCTGGACATGGGCCGGGTGTGGCGGCCGGCGGAGGCCATTTTGGACCCGGGCTGGCGACGCAGTTTCGGCGACGCCGCGCGGCCGCTGGTGCCGCGGTACCTGCGCCGGGGAATCCGGGAGCGGCTCACCGCGACCGGCGACGTGCTGTTCGAGCTGGACGAGGCGCAGGCGCGAGCCGAACTCGAAGTGCTGCGCGGGTGCGGCGTGACCGGGGTGGCCATCTGCCTGATCAACGCCTATGTGAACCCGGCGCACGAACTCCGCCTGCGCGACCTGGTCCGCGAGGTGCTCGGGGACGTGCCGTGCTCGTTGTCCAGCGAGGTGTCCCCGCTCGCCAAGGAGTACGCGCGGGCGTCGACGACGGTGGTCGACGCGCTGATGAAGCTCATCTACGCCGACTACACCGCGCGGCTGGAAAAGGGGCTGGCCGAACTGGGCTTCACCGGCCAGCTGAACTTCGCCGATTGCGCGGCCACGCTCGTGCCGTCGCACCGCGCGATGGAACAACCGTTCCGCATCGTGTTCTCCGGGCCCGCGGCGGGCACCGTCGCCAGCGCGCACTTCGGCTCGCTGATCGGCGAGCGCCACCTGCTGTGCGCGGACGTCGGAGGCACGTCGTGCGACATCAGCGTGGTCACCGGCGGCGAACCGTTCGTCGACACCACGTTCGAACTGGAGCACGATCTCGTCGTCAACGCGCTGGCCAACGACGTCAGCGCGATCGGCGCGGGCGGCGGCAGCCTGGTGACGATCGGCCAGACCGGCGAGATCCAGGTCGGCCCCGGCAGCGCCGGTTCGACGCCCGGCCCGGCCTGCTACGGCCGCGGCGGCGCCCAGCCGACCACGACCGACACCTGCCTGCTGATCGGCATCCTCGACCCGGGAACGTTCGCCGACGGCGAGCTGACGCTGGATCCGGAGCTGGCCCGGCAAGCGTTCGAGAACCTCGACTCGGAGTTCTCGCTGGCTCAGCGGGTGCGCTACGCGTACGAGATGGCGGTGCACAACATCGCCGAGGGCGTCTTCAACGTCGCGATCAAGAATGGCGTCGACCCGCGGGACTACACCCTGATCGCCTACGGCGCCGCCGGGCCGATGCTGCTGCCCGCGGCGATGGACGCGGTGCACTGCAAGCAGGTCGTCGTCCCGCCGAACCCGGGGCTGTTCTCCGCGCTGGGTCTCTTGTCGGCCGACCAGGTGTTCACCGTGAACCGCAGCGCCTACACCGTGCTCACGCCGGACGCGGCGGAGCGGATCGACGGGCTGTTCGCCGAGATGGAGGAGCAGCTGCGCGAGCGGCTGACCCCGGACGTCGCGGTGACTTTCGAACGCAGCTACGACGGGCATCTCGTCGGGCAGAGCTGGGACACGCCGTTCGTGCCGGTGCCGGCCGGGACCCTCGACGAGCCGGCGGTCGCCGCGATGATCGCGTCGTTCCACGACACCTACCAGGAGCGGTCGGGCAATCGCTTCGAAACGGTCCCGGTCGAGGGCGTCACGTTCCGGGTCCGCGCGGTGCTGGACACCCCGAAGGTCGAGTATCCGGAACTGCCCGCCCGCGCCGCGGACGAGCCGCTCCAACCGGTTCGCACGGCGACCCTGCGGTATCTGGGCGAGGGCGCGGAAGACCAGGAGGCGCCGGTGTACGACCGCACCGCGCTCCGGGCGGGCGACGAGTTCGACGGCCCGGCGATCGTCCACGAAGGACTGTCCACGACCCACGTCGGCGCCGGCCAGCATCTCGTCGTCGGTCGCTACGGCGAACTCGTCATCCGGAAGAAGTGAGCGTCATGACCACTTTGGACACTCCGCCGGTCCGCATCCGCGATCTCGCCGACGACGAGTTCGCCGGCGCCTACCGCACCGACCGCTTCACCGCGTCGGTGATCGTGAACCGGTTGAAATACGCCGTGGGGCACATGAGCACCGCCTTCCTGCGGGAGGCGTTCTCGCCGATCATCCGCGACTGGTACGACTTCGCGTGCACCATCAGCGGCCCGCCGTCCCAGGACTACCGGATGGCGGTCGTCAGCAACAGTCTGACGCCGTTCCTCGGCACGATGCCCGACGCCACCCGCAACGCGGTCGAGGAATTCGGCCCGGAGAACCTGTCCCCGGGCGACGTGCTGATCTGCAATGACCCCTACCGCGGCGGACGGCACGTCAACGACGTGCTGTTCACCCGGCCGGTGTTCGCCGACGGCCAGATCGTCGCGTTCGTGACGATGTGCGCCCACCAGCTGGACATGGGCGGCACGGTTCCCGGCGGCTTCTCCGCGACCAAGACCACCGTCTACGAGAACGGCCTCGTCCTGCCGCCGATGCTGCTGTGGGCGAAGGACCAGCCGGTGCGGTCGACGTTCAGCCTGATCTTCGACAACACCCGCTGGGGCGGCCTGCTGCTGCCGGACTTCCACAGCATGCACCAGCAGCTGCAGCTGGGCGAGCGGCTGGTGCGGGAGAACATCGAGCGCTACGGCCTCGACGCGTTTCTCGGCGCGCTCGAGTACTCGTGCGACACGTCCGCCGAGCAGATGCGCGAAGCGATCGCGAGCATTCCGGACGGCGATTACACCGGCCGCGCGCTGATCGACGCGGACGGGCTCGACGACACCGTCGATTACCAGGTGCACGTGACGCTGCGCAAACGCGGGCACGACATCGAGGCCGACCTTTCCGGCACCTCAGCGCAAGCCCGCACCTGCGTCAACTGCGGTGTTCTCGACGCGAAAACCGCGCTGGGCGTGGCGCTGACGATGCTGCTCGACCCGGCGATCCCGTTCACCTCGGGCACCTGGCGGAACGTCGACCTGGTCGCGCCGCCGGGGACGCTGCTGAGCGCATTGCCGCCGGAGGGCGCGCCGATGATGTTCTGGGAGCCGTCCGGGGCGCTGATCTCCGCGATTTTCGACGCGCTGAACCCGGTGCTGGGCGAACGCGCGATCGGCGGGGACTACGGTTCCACCAACACGCACAACGCGAGCGGCGTGCGGGCAGACGGCACCCCGTGGACGAGCGCGACGCAGTGCGGCGGCGAGCACGGTCCGTGGGGCGCCACGAAAGAGGGCGACGGCGACAGTTACACCGTGCTGTACAACCTCAACAATCTGGATCCGGCCACGGAGACGATCGAGCACGATTCGCCAGTCGTCCTCCTGCGCAAGGAGCACGCCATCGACACCGGCGGACCGGGCAAGCACCGCGGCGGCGCGGCGAACCTGAAGGACACGCTCTGGCTGACCGCGGCCGCGCAGCACCTGTCTCCGTTCCGGACCAAGGAGCCCAGCGGCGTCGGCGCGGACGGCGGGAAGCCGGGGCCGACCGGCGCCATGTGGATCTTCCCGCCGCGGGAAGGGAGCTCCGGGCCGGACGGGCTGCTGGGGGTCGCCCCCGACGTCTACGCCGGGAGCACGCCCGTCGCCGGGGTGCTCGACCCGGAAACCAAGGCGCTGGACCCGGACGGCGGGGTTTACCACTACTTCGCGAGCCGCAAGGCGTGGTTGACCGAGGCGGGTTCGGTCCTGCGGTGCCTGACGAACGGCGGCGGCGGATGGGGGTCGCCGTTCGACCGCGCGCCGGAGAAGGTGCTCGCCGATGTGCGCGACGAATACGTGAGCGTCGAAGGCGCGGCGCGGGACTACGGCGTGGTCGTCGTCGGCGACCCGCACTACGACCCCGAGGGGCTGCGCGTCGACGAGGAAGCAACTGCCCGGCTGCGTTCCGGCCGGTCGAACGAACAAGGAGTGAGCTGATGGTTTCCGCCGCGGTCCCGGTTTTCGGGGATCGGAACCTGTTCTTCGCGTGGAGCACCTACACCACGGACTACCCGACGTACGCGAAGTGGTACGACGAGGAGCACATCCCGCAGGTGATGGACGCACCCGGCATGGCAGGCGCGCAGCGGTTCGTCATCGCCGACACGAAGCCGTTGCCGGGCGTGCGCTCGCTCGACTTCGGGCACCTCGCGCTGTACGAAATGGACGGCAGCGCCCAGGGATTCCGGGACGAGGTCAAGCGAAAGCTGATCTCCGGGGAAATGGTGCTGCCCGATTACCTGGTGCAGCCGTTCCAGGCGCTCTTCGCGAAGCCGGTGAGCGAACCGTTCCACACCGAACAGTTCGCGGCGGCGGAGAACCTGGACGACCGGCATTTGTTCTTCGCGTGGAGCCGGCACACGGGCGACGACGCGACGTTCTCGAAGTGGTACGACGAGGAGCACATTCCGCAGATCATGTCGGCGCCGGGAATGCTTCGCGCGCAACGGTTCGAGGTGTCCGACGTGAAGCCGCTGCCCGGCGTCAAGCCGGTCGACGAGGGGCATCTGGCGATCTACGAGACCGCCGGCGGCCTCGAAGGGTTCCGGGCGGAGGTCAAACGGCAGCTGATGTCCGGCGAGATGGTGTTGCCGGACTTCGTGATCCCGCCGTTCGCGACGATGTTCCTCAAGCCGGTCAGCCCGTTCTTCCGCTCGAGCCGCACGTCATGACGTTCACCCGGATTCTCGACGCGGCGGCCGACCAGCTCCCGCCGCCGGGCGGCGACGGGATCGCGGTCAGCTACGAGGGCCGCGAACGGCTCACCTACGCGGAGCTGCGGGACAAATCGCTGCGGTACGCGGCGGCGTTGCGGGAACTCGGCCTGAGCAAGGGCGACCGGCTGGGACTGTTGCTGTGCAACGACCCGGAGTACCTGCCGCTGTGCTTCGCGGCGATGCGCCTCGGGGTGGTCGCGGTGCGGCTCAACTTCCGGCTCGCGTCCGCCGAGCTGAAGTTCATTCTCGCCGACTCGGGCTGCAAGGCGGTGATCGCGCACCGCAGCCTGCTCGACCGGGTCGAGCCGGTGCGCGCGGAGACCGGGGTCGAGACGTTCGTGGTCCGGCAGGATTCGGCTGATCCGGTGCCGGAATGGGCGCTTCCCTTCGAGGTGTTGCTCGGCGGCGAGCCGCTGGCCGACGCGCCGGAGGTAACGGACGCGGACCCGATGTCGCTGCTGTACACCTCAGGCACGACCGGGCTGCCCAAGGGCGCCGTGTGGACCCATGCCAATACGGTCGCGGCGGCGACCGCGCAGGCGCTGCGCTGGGGGTTCTCGCCGGGGACAGTCGCGCTGGTGCCGGGCCCGCTCTACCACGCGGGTGCGTTCGAGGCGATGAGCGCGCCGGCATTCCTGATGCACGGCACCGTGGTGTGCCTCCGGTCGGGCAATTTCACCGTCGACCGGCTGCTCGAAGTGCTCGAAACCGAGCAGGTGACTGACTGCCTGCTGTTCTCCTTCATGCTGCACGACCTGCTGCGCGTGGACGGGATCGAGGACCGGCTGCCGAAGTCCGTCACGCATTTCGTCATCGGCGGCGACACGATGATGCCGTGGGTCGTCGAGCGGATGCGCGCGAAGCTGCCCTGGGTCCGGCTGACGCAGGTCTACGGCTTGACCGAGGGCGGCGCGATCGCGACGTCGCTGGACGACGAGGATTTCGACGCCCAGCCGAAGAGCGTCGGCAGGCCGCTGCCGTTGACCGAGGTGCGGGTCGCGGGCGACGGGCTCGCGCCGGCCGCGCGCGGCGAAGCAGGCGAGATCCTCGTCCGTGGTCCCGCGGTGTGCGCCGGGTACTGGCAGCGCCCCGAAGCGAACCGGGACACCTTCGTGGACGGCTGGTGCCGTACCGGCGATCTGGGGTACGTCAACGCGGACGGCTTCCTGGTCCTCGCGGGCCGGGCGAAGGACATGATCCGCAGCGGCGGGGAGAACGTGTACCCGGCCGAGATCGAGCGAGTCCTCACCCGGCATCCGGCGGTGCTCGACGCGGCCGTCGTCGCGGTGCCGGACCCGAAGTACCTCGAAGCCGGCTGCGCGGTCCTGGTCCTCGCCGAAGGCCGGACGCTCGACGAGGCCGAACTGCGCGCGTATTGCCGTGCGCACCTGGCGGCTTACAAGGTGCCCCGGCACTTCGTCGCGCAACCGGAGTTGCCGCGCAACGCGTCCGGGAAAATTCTCAAGTTCAAGTTGCGCGAGAAGTACGAAAAGCTCGCTGCTCCCAAGGATTCCGGCACGCTCGCGGGAACGCGGCCGGGAGAGGAAGGCACACGATGAACAACCTGGTCCGGCGCCGCAAGCCCGAACTGGCGCTGGTGACGGGCGCGGCCGGCGGGGTCGGCTCGGCCACCGCGCGGCGGCTCGTCGAGGACGGCGCGAAGGTCGCGCTCACCGACCTGAACGCCGCACGGCTCGAGGAGCTGGCGGACGAACTCGGCGCGGTCGCGTTGCCCGCCGACGGCACCGATCGCGCGGCGATCCGCGAGGTGGTCGAGCAGGCCGCGGCCCGGCTGGGCGGGCTCGACACGGTGATCGCGGCTCAGGGCGCGGCGGTGTCGGGAACCGCGCGGCCCGAGCACGCGGAGGCCTACCAGCGGGCGCTGGACGTGAACCTGCACGGGTCGTACTACCTGGCCGGGGAGGTGCTGCCGCACCTGGTGGAGCGGCAGGGCTCGCTGGTGCTGTTCGCGTCGACCGCCGGGCTGATCGCCGGCCCGCCCGGGACGGTCGGCTACACCGCCGCGAAGGCGGGGATCATCGGCATCACCCGGTGGCTCGCCCGGGACTACGGCCCGAAAGGGGTCCGGGTCAACGCGGTGTGCCCGGGCTGGATCCGGACCCCGCTCGGCGAGGGCGCGATGGCCTACCTGGCGAAACGCGAAGGAATCACGCTCGACGAGGCGTATGCGCTGACGACGAAGCACGTGCCGCTGCGCCGGGCCGCGGAGCCGGAAGAAATCGCGTCGGTGTGCGCGTTTCTCGCGTCGGGCGACGCCTCGATGGTGACCGGCCACGTCCTGGTCGCGGACGGCGGCGGCGCGGCGGTGGATTCGTCCACTTTGGAGTTCGACGCGCCGTGAGCGGTGCCGGCGGGCTGAACCGGATCACTGATCGACGCAGGTCACCGCCTCGTCGAGACCGGCCCGGGCGGTGCGGTGGCTGTTCGCCGGATGGTTCTCGTCGGGGTGCCGAACGAGATGCCGAGCAGGATCTTCCGGTCGCCGGGGATCGTGACGTGCGGGGCGGCGAAGAAGCGGAAGTTCTCGAACGCCTGCCGCGCGGACGCTTCCCGGCCTCCTCGTTCGACGCCGACCGCCTGGTACAGCTGCCAGCCGGCGGTCCCGGTACCCGCCGCGATATTCGGCGGGCGGGGCGAAGTCGAACTTCGCCGGGTGGTCGTGCGCCCACTCGGTCATCGTGGAACGGAAGCGTTCGGTGGCCGCGCCGCTGGGGACGATGACTTGCCAGGGCGGCGTGGTGCACCACGACGCCGTTCGCTGGGAGAGCGTCAGCAGCCGCTCGACGACCGGTTCCGGCACCTGCCGATCCTGGCAGGCGCGGCAGCTCCACCGCGCGGCGAGCAGGTTGGCGGCTCAGTTCCGCAGCCAGTACGCCACCGCCTCCGCCCGGTTCGCCGCGCCGAGCTTGCGCAGGATGTGCGTGATGTGCGTCTTCACGGTCCCCTCGGAGATCGAGAGTTTCCGCGCGATCGCCCGGTTCGCGTCGCCGCGCGCCATCAGGTCGATCACCTCCGCTTCGCGGGCGGACAGCAGCGGATGGCGCGGCGGGCCCGGCTCCGGCGGGGGAGCGATGCGCACGTCGGCGGCCAGCCGGGTCATTCCCTCCCGCAGCGAGGCCAGTCCTTCGAGGACGGACACCCGGGCCAGCGTCTCGCTCACGCCTTCCGCGTAAAGGTTCAGCACTGCGCGGTCGGTGGCGTCGACTTCCCGGCGGGGCGAGTAATAGCTGTCCGCGTGCAGTAGCCCGACGACCTTTCCGTAGGCCCGCAACGGCGCGATGGCGTACGAGGTGCAGCCGGACATCGAAACCAGCTGCCGGTTCACGCGCGGGTTCTCCTGCACGTCGTAGACGAGACCGGCACGGGCCTGCCGCACGACATCGGATTCGACCAGTGAGCCGTCCAGCCGTGGCGGGGCTTCGCGGCCGGCGGCGAGCATTTCCGCGGCCAGCCGGGGGTCCTGTTCGATCACCATTTTCCGCAGTACCCAGGTCGCGTCGTCCACTGTGGAAACCAAGACCCGGTCGAACCCGATCGTGCAGGCCTCTTCGGCGGCGCGCGAGAGCACTTCGTCGGCGGTCGACGAGGTGTGCAGGCGGGTCAGCGCCCGGCGGACGCGGCGCATCGTCGCTACCCCGTCGGCGACCTTGGCATCGTCCACCCGGGACTCCAGCTCCCGGACCCGGCTCAACAGGGCGGTCAGCCCCGGCAGCCGGTCTGGCGCCGGAGCCGTGCCCAGCTCGGCCATGGCGGCGTCCCAGACCTGGCCGAGCAGCCGTTTCGCGGGCAGCACCTCGGCGCAGCGGCCGACCGGCAGCGCGCGGTCGAGGAGAGCGCACGCGTCCAGCCCCAGTTCGCGGACCTCTTCGGCGAGTTCGGCGCCGAGGCGGACGCTGTCGAGCCGCGGAAAGCCCGTCGCGTTCATGGCAGCTCCCTTGCCGACATTTCGCACATTATATATCCGCACCGGCACCGGGGCCAGCCGGGCGATCGGCCGAACGGGGTAGCGGAATACGACCGGCGACAGATGCGGAGCCGGGGTGACGGCCGACACACTGGCCGCGCTGTCCCACCCATCGAACCGGGAATCCCATGACTACCGCATCAGTGGCAACGAAGCCACGCGTGCCGCTCCGGGCACGCCTCGGCGGCTTCGACCAGACCTACCTGGTCCTCGTCATCACCGTGCTGCTCGCTCTCGCCGCAGGCGCCACGACGACGAATTTCCTCACCGCAGGCAATTTCGGCAGCATCCTGAACCTGTCCGCCGCGTTCGGCATCCTCGCGATCGGCGAGGCGATCGTCATCCTCGGCAAGGGGCTGGACCTTTCGGTGGCGGGGATCGGGCTCGGCTGCGCGCAGGCGACGCTCGCGTTCCTCGGCGAAGGCATGCCGGAATGGCAGGCGATCGCGCTGATGACCGCGCTCGCGCTGGCGATCGGGCTCGTCAACGGCGTCCTCGTCGCCGTCTTCGAGGTGCCTGCCCTGTTCACGACCCTGGCGACCGGCATGCTGGCGATCGGCGGGATCGACATCCTGTTCCTCAGCCAGAACGTCTACAGCGTGCCGGCCGGGTCGCTCCTGTCGCACCTCAGCGGCGGGTCCGTGCTCGGCGTGCCGCGCCCGGTGCTGATCGCGGCGGGTGCGTTCCTGCTCGCCTGGCTGTTCGCCGCCTTCACCTCGCCCGGCCGGCTGATCCGCGCGATGGGCGACAACTTCGAGACCGCCCGGTCGACCGGCGCGCCGGTGCGGCCGCTGCAGATCCTCACCTACGTGCTGTCCGCGCTGCTCGCCGCGCTGGCCGGTTTCGTGACGGTGTCGATCCAGGGCAGCGTGCAGACGACGGTGACGTCCTTCGACCCGATCCTGTTCACCGCGCTGACCGTGGTGGTGATCGGCGGCGTCTCGCTGTCCGGCGGGCGCGGCACGATCCTGGGCGTCCTCGCCGGGGCGCTGTTCGTGGGCGTGCTCAACAACCTGCTGGTGCTGCACGGACTGAGCACGGCCGTGCAGGACCTGATCCGCGGCGCGGTGCTGGCCGCCGCGATCGCGTTCGACGCGTGGCTGCATCCGCGCAACGAGGAAACCGAGAAATCCGGCGAACTGTGACCGGCGACGACGCCGGGGAACGGAAGTAGGAAGCACATGAAGACCACCAGGAAGCTGTTCGTGCTCGCCGCGTCGGCGGCGCTGGGCGCCGCGGGCCTGTCCGCCTGTTCGGTCGGCGGCGGGTCGTCGGATTCGGCGGCCGCCGCGGCGAACGCGGTGTTCGGCGCGAACGAGCAGCTGATGCCGATGCGGCAGAAGTCGCACGACGCGATGAAGGGCAAGCGGATCGCCTTCGTCCCGATTCTCTACAAGGGCTACAAGCTCACCGAGAACTGGGGCACCACCATGCAGCGCACGTTCGGCAACCTCGGGGCCGAGTTCAAGGTCTACGACTCGAACTTCAGCAGCGACCGGATGATCAGCACGATCAACGACCTCATCGCGCGCAAGGCCGCCGACGTGCTCGTGCTGCAGAACCAGGACCTCGGCCTGCTCGACAACGCGATCGACCGGGCGCAGAAGGCGGGCATCTACACCGTGGTGCTCAACATGCCCTCCACCCGGCTCGGCGACGCGTTCGTCGGCGTCGACGTCTACGGTGCGGCGCAGTCGATCGCCAAGCGCGCGGTCTCGGACTGCAACTCCCGCAACGCCCCCAAGACCATCTCCGTCATCGACGGCCCCGGCAACGACCCGGCCTCGATCCTGTGGGACCAGGGCATCAAGGACGTCGTGGAGAAGGAGGGCTACCAGACGCTTGTCGCGCACTCGCAGTTCCAGAACGCCCAGGCGCAGGCCGCCGCGGAATCGGTGCTGCAGCAGCAACAGGGCAAGGTGTGCGGCTTCCTGGTCACCTTCGACCTGAACTCGATCACCGTCGGGCAAACCGTCAAGGCGGCGGAAGGCCGTGGCCAGGTCGCCCCGGGTTCGGTCGGCGTCTACACGCTCGACGCGGACGCGGACTGGTGCAACGCCCTCAAGCAAGGCACGGTGACCGCCTCGGCCGCCTATGACGTCCAGGGCATCGGTGCCGCCGGTGCGGTGGCGGTGCAGAACCTGCTCACCAACGGGGCGAAGCCGGGCGCCGCGCATTCGGTCGGATACGTGTCGAGCACGGTGGTCGACAAGGCGAACATCGACCAGACCACCATCGCGTGCTACCAGAGCAAGTGAGCGGGGACCGATGATCACGTCTCCGCTGCGGCGCGGGCTGGACGCGTTCGGCATGACCGGCGGCCGGCCCTCGGAAAGAATCGCCCGCTACCGCACCGTCTCGGAGCTGTTCGAGAAACGGTGGATGGAAGGCGCGGTGCCGCTGGTCCTGGCGCTCGCGCTGTGCGTTTACGTGCTCGCCACGACCAACGTCGGGGCGGCCAACGCGCCGCTCGTGCTGGACGAGGTGTCCGAGTACGGCCTGCTCGCGATCGGCCTGACCGTCGTGCTCGTCGGCGGCGGCATCGACCTCTCGGTCGGCTCGGTCGTCGGGTTCTGCGGGCTGGGCGCGATGGTCGCCGACCGGGTGTGGCTGTGGCCGACCGCCCTGGTCGTCCCGGCCGCGATCGCCGCCGGCGCGGTGCTCGGGGCGATCAACGGGTTCCTCATCGCGATCCTGCGGATGCGCCCGTTCATCACCACCCTGGTCACGCTGATCGCTTTCGGCGGCGCGGCTTCGGTGCTGCAGAACGCGAACAGCACGCAGATCGGCGTGACGAAACCGTCGCTCGTCTGGGATTTCCTCAGCGAGGGCCGCGTGCTCGGGATCCCGACCGCGTGGTTCCTCTTCGCGGTGGTGCTGCTCGTGGTCCACCTCGCGCTCACCCGGTCCCGGTGGGGCTGGTGGGTCACCGCGACCGGTTCGGACCGGAGGTCCGCGCGGCGCAACGGCATCCCGGTCACCGCCGTGACGTTCTGGACCTACGTCCTGTCCGGCGCGCTCGCCGGCACCGCCGCGATCCTCACGTCGGCACGGCTGGCCCGGACCGACCCGAACGTCGGCAACAGCTGGGAGATCATCGCGCTGACCGCGGTGGTGCTCGGCGGCGTCAGCATCAAGGGCGGACGCGGTTCGGTGCTCCGCGCGGCCGTCGGCGTCGCGGTGGTGACGATCATCGAGCAGGCGACCGTTTCGGACGGGGCGCAGGGCTCGTACTACACCGTCATCCTCGCCGCGGTGCTGCTCGTGTTCACCGTGCTGGACCTCAAATGGGGCAAGTACCGGCAGCGCGCGGTGGAGAAGCTGAAGATCGACCCGGCGCGGTTGCGGCTCGGTCCGCTGATCGACGTCACGAAGCCGGGCACGGTCTGGTCGCTCAACCGCCGGCTGACCGGCGCGCCTCCGGTCGGACTCGGCAAGATCCGCGGCGCGGAGGACTGCGCGGTGGACGCCGAGGGGAACGTCTACTGCGGCGACCAGCGCGGCTGGGTGTGGCGGTTCCGCGGCCTGGACGACTCCGAGGGCGAGATCTTCTCGCGCACCGGCGGATTCCCGTGCGGCCACGCGTGGGACGCGCAAGGACGGCTGGTGGTCGCGGTCGGCGGCATGGGCATCTACCGGATCGGCGCCGACGGCGAACCCGAACTGGTCGCGAACAAGGTCAAGCGCAGCCCGCTGTCGCTGATCGACGACTCGGGACTGCGGGCGATCGACGACCTCGACATCGCGCCGGACGGCTCGATCTACGCCTCGGACTTCTCGACCCGCACGAACACCGCCGACTTCCTGCTGGAGCTGGTGGAATTCCGCCCGAACGGCCGGGTGATCCGGGTGACGCCCGACGGAAAGACCGAAGTCGTGGTGTCGAACTACGTGTTCCCGAACGGCATCTGCACCGCGCACGACGGCGAATCGATCCTGATCGCCAGCACCGGGCTGTGCCGCGTCGACCGGCTCTGGATCGCCGGGCGGAAGAAGGGACAGCTGGAACCGGTGCTGGAAAACCTGCCCGGCTATCCGGACAACATCAACCGGTCCTCCGACGGCAACTACTGGATGCCGTTGTGCGCCATGCGGACCCCGATGTCCGACCTGCTCGGCCGCTACCCGGCGGTGCGGCGGCGGATGACCCGCGAGGCGGCGGTCGACAACTGGGTGGTGCCGCAGCTCAACACCTCCTGCGCGATCAAGTTCAGCGACCGCGGCGAGATCCTCGCCGTGCTGTGGGACGAGACGATGGAGAACTACCCGATGGTGACCGCGGTCAAGGAACGCGACGGGCGCCTGTACCTGTGCGGCGTCAGCAACAACCGGATCGGCAGGCTCGAACTGGACCCGAGCGAGATCGGCGACATCGACCCGGCCGCCGTCCCCGGGACCGCCGTGCGCGAGGCGGCGGAGGCGGCGCGATGAGCCCGGTACTGGACACCGTGAAGGAATGGATCAACCCGAACTGGGGCCGCGCCCGCACCGTGCCCCCGATGGACACCGGGCTGCGGCCGAACCTCCGGCTGGACGCCGCGGCGGAGCTGCTGCCCGCGGGCGAGTACGAGCCGGACGACGTGGTCGTGACCGCCGCGGGACTGGTGTTCAGCAGCGGCAACGACGTCTGCACAGTCCGTGCGGACGAGGTGACGCGGCTGGCTTCGTTCGGCAGCCCGGTAACGGCGCTGACCGTGCGCGACGAACAGGTCATCGCGGCAGTCGAAGGGCGTGGCCTGGTCGCGGTGTCGCAATCCGGCGAGACCGAGGACTTGTGCACCGACGCGCCGGTCACCACCTGCGTGACGGCGCTCGCGACGGACGGGGCCGCGCTGCTGGCGACTGTCGGTTCGACGAAGGTCGCGGAGTGGCCCCGGGCGCTCGTCACCGGCGACCGGTCCGGGTTGCTCGTGCGAGTCGACGGTGCGCGGGCGGAAGTGGTCGCGGAGCGCCTTGCGTGGCCGTCGGGCGTCGGCGTCGCCGGAGACGAGGTGCTGCTGTCGCTGAGCTTGGACCACCGAGTGGAAGCACGGTCTGCCCTGGGCAAGAGCGGCCGGGTGCTGAGCGCGAACCTTCCCGTCTACCCGGGGCGAGTGCACGTCGCCGGGGAGGGCTGGTGGTTCGCCGCGCCTTACGTCCGCAACCGGGTCACCGAACTGCTGCTGGACGAACCCGCGCTGCTGGCCGAGATGACGGAGACGATCAGCCCGGAGGAATGGTTCGTGCCGCGGCTGCGCGCGGGCGACCCGTTCACCGACACGATGCAAATGGGGCAGTTGCGCGTGCTCGGCGTGGTCAAGAGCTGGGCCCCGGCGCGGTCGTGCGGCCTGGTGTTCCGGATGGACTCCACCGGCCGCGTGGCCGAAAGCGCGCATGCCCGGGTCGACAGCCCGCGGCACGGGGTCACCGGCGTGACCGTCCACAACGGACAACCAGTCGCCGCCGCGCGCGGCGCCCGGAACCTGCTGCGGCTGGAGGACGCATGAACACGGTGTTGCGGCTGACGAACATCAGCAAGCGCTACAGCGGGACGTACGCGCTCGACGGCGTGGACTTCGACGTGCGGCCAGGCGAAATCCACGCCCTGCTCGGAGAGAACGGCGCGGGCAAGTCCACCATGGTCAAGATCGCCTCCGGGGCCGTCGCGCACGATTCGGGCACCTTGGAGGTAGACGGGACGCCGCGCGCGTTCACGACGCCGCGCGAATCGGTCGAGGCCGGCGTGGCGATGGTCTACCAGGAGGGCTCGCTGGTCGAGTCGATGACCGTCGCGCAGAACCTGTTCATGGGCGACGAGAAGGTGTTCAACAACCTCGGCCACCTGAACGTGGCGGCGCGGGAGCTGCTGGAATCGCACAACTTCCACATCCGGCCGGACGTCCCGGCCGGCGCGCTCGGCGTCGGGCAGAAGCAGATGGTGGAGATCGCCCGTGCGGTGCACCGCAACGCGAAGCTGGTGATCCTGGACGAGCCGACGTCGTCGGTGACCCCGGAGGAGCGGCTTCAGCTGTTCCTGTCCATGCAACAGCTTAAAAAGCGCGGGATCGGCGTCATCTTCATCACGCACATGCTCGACGAGGCGTTCGAACAGGCGGACCGGATCACGGTGCTGCGCGACGGCGTCGTCCAGGGGACGCTGGACAGGCCGGAGTTCAGCCGCGACCGCGTGGTGAAGATGATGGTCGGCCGCACGGTCGAGATGGGGCGGGTGGAGCCGAACCGGGCACCCGAGCCGACGCCGACGCTGCAGGTCGAGGACGTGACGCTGCTGCCGGTCGTGCGGAACATGGCGTTTTCCGCCTACGCCGGGGAAATCGTCGGCATCTACGGTCTGGTCGGCGCGGGGCGCAGCGAGACCGCGATGATCGTCAGCGGGATCCTGAAACGGCGCCGCCTTCGTGGCGGGCGGGTGCGGCTCAACGGCGAGCCGGTGCGATTCCGCACGCCCCGGCAGGCGCGCAAAGCCGGGATCGTGTACATCACCGAGGACCGGAAGGCCTCCGGCTTCTTCAGCCATCTCACGATCGCCGACAACATCTACCTCGGGCACCTGTGCGGTGCGCGGCGGTTGCCGTTCCTCTTCCGGCCCGGTGCGCGCAAATCGGTCGCGAAACGGTTCGTCGAACAATTCCACGTCCGCACGCTGCGGCCGACGAAGGCGACCGTCGAGGAGCTGAGCGGCGGGAACCAGCAGAAGATCGTGCTGGCCAAGGGACTCACCCGGAAACCGCTCGTCGCGATCATCGACGAGCCGACCCGCGGCGTGGACCTCGGCACGATCCCCGAAATCCACGCGATGATCCGGGCGCTCGCCGACGACGGGGTCGCGGTCGTGGTCATCTCCTCGTACCTGCCGGAGATCCAGGCGCTGTCCGACCGCGTGCTCGTGGCGCGCGCGGGCAGCATCGCCGCGGAGTTCTCCCCGGAGGAAGCCGACGAGGAAAGCCTCATGTTCGCCGCGGTGCACTGACAAGGACGGAATTCTCATGCGCGGAGCGATTTTCCAAGGCGACCGGGTCCTGCAGATCCAGACCTTCGCCGATCCCGAACCCGGCCCGGACGAAGTGGTGCTGGAGATGAAAGCCTCCGGGATGTGCGGCAGCGACCTGCACTTCTACCGGGCCCCCGCCGGTCAGGCGCTGGCGGCGTTCGGGATGACCGGCGACGGCGCCGGGTTCATCGGCGGGCACGAGCCGTGCGGCGTCGTCGCGGCGGTCGGGCCTGCGGTCGACCCGCGCGCCGTGCGGGTGGGGGACCGGATGATGGTCCACCACTACGACGGCTGCGGGTTCTGCGATCTGTGCCGGACGGGCTGGCCGCAGATGTGCGAGCGCGACAACGTGATTTACGGTGCGACCGCGCACGGCGGGCACGCGGACTACCTGAAGGTGCCCGCGCGGACGCTCGTCCCGTTGCCGGACGAGCTGAGTTTCGCCGCCGGCGCCGCGATCTCGTGCGGCACCGGCACCGCGTACGGCGCGCTGACCCGGCTGGAGGTGAATGCCCGCGACACGCTGGCGGTGTTCGGCCAAGGCCCGGTCGGTCAGGCCGCGGTACAGCTCGCCGCGGCGATGGGCGCGGAGGTCGTCGCGGTGGACATCGCGCCGGAACGCGTCGCGCGGGCGAAGGAGTTCGGTGCGGCGCACGCGATCGACTCCACCGCGGCCGACCCGGTCGAAGCGATCCGGGAGCTGACCGGAGGCAAGGGCGTGACGAAGGCGGTCGACTGTTCCGGTGCTCCGCCCGCACGGGCCGCGGCGGTGAAGTCGGCGGCGAAGTGGGGCGCGGTGGCATTCGTCGGCGAAGGGTCGACGGTGACGCTCGAGGTCAGCCCGGATCTGATCCGCAAGCAGCTGACGGTGGTCGGCTCCTACACGTTCTCACCGGCGGGCCAGGCGGAGTGCGCCCGGTTCATCGCCCGGCACGGCGTCGAGGCGGACCGGGTGTTCACCGATCGCTGGCGGCTGGACGACGCGGCCGAGGCTTATGCCGCCTTCGACAAGCAGACCGGCGGCAAGGCGGTCATCGAGTTCTGAAACCGGGAAAGCGCCGACGGGTTCCTCCGGACCCGTCGGCGCTTTCGTCCGCTCAGAGCCGGAGCAGCTTGGCGAATTCGGCGACGGGCTGATCGAGGTCGCCTTCCTTGATCGCGCGCAGAAGTTCGGTCCGCCGGTCCTCGGGCAGCGCCGAGGAGAGCACGTCGTGGAACTTCGCGTCCAGATCCGCCTGCGACATCGGGTTTTCCGCGGTGCCGACCGGATTGTCCACGAACACGTGCTCGGCGGCGCCGTCCCGATAGGACACGGTCAGGTCCGCGACCCAGCGTCCGGCGTACTGCTCGTCCAGGTCGGGTCGCACCTCGATCTTCACCTTGCGGGCCAGCGCGGCGACGTCGCTGTCCTCGCTCAGATCCAGCTGCCCGGCCAGGTATGCCTGATGCGTCGAGAAGCCGTTGCCGCGGCCGAGCATCGAGAGCGCGAATTGGAAGGGGAGGCTGTACTGCAGGTGCTCGATGATCGTCGGGGCGTACGCGTGGCGGTTCTGGTTGCCGATGATGACGTCGCCGCCGGTCTGGATGCCCAGCAAGACGGACTCGACCTGGTCCGGATTCCCGGTCAGCTGCCGGGCGCCGTCGACGTACGCGTGGTTGATGCCGCAGCAGCAGTAGGGCTTGAGCCAGACGCGGGAGATTTCGAAGGTGCGGTCGAGTCCGAAATGGACTGCGGCGTCCTCGCCGACGTCCAGCCCGGCGAAGGCGCGGAAGAACCCCTTGCCGCCGGTGAGGAAGGTCGTCGGGCCGGTGATCCCGGCGGCCGCCAGTTCTGCCGCGCGGATGCCGTTCCGGGTGCCGATGCCGGAGTGCACGCGTTTGATCGACCCGCCGCCGGAGGTGTACTCGGTGGTGCCGGACGCGTGGCTGAGCGCGATCGACAGCGCGTGTCCGGTGGTCTCCGCGTCGAAACCGCGCAGCTTGGCGACCACCGCGGCGGCCCCGAAGGCGGACAGCAGGCCGTGCGGGTGGAACCCGCGGATCAGCAGGTCCGGATTCGCCAGCGTGCCGATCCGGGTGTAGACCTCGTAGCCCGCGACGACGGCGGCGAGCACGTCGCGCAGGTCGGCGCCGAGTTCTTCGCCGACGGCCAGCGCCGCCGAGACCACGCAGCTGCCCGGGTGCGCGGAGCTGGCGCGATGCGCGTCGTCGTATTCGAAGCCGTGCCCGAACGTCGCGTTGACGAACGCCGCGTCGGCCGCGCTCATCGCGTCGCCGCTCGCGACGACATGCGCGGTTCCCGGGGCGTGCGAAGCCCGCGTCACGTCGAGCACGGCTTGGCTCCACGGCAGAGCCGCGCTGCCGACCTGGAGAGCGAGCTGGTCCTGCAGCAGCCTGCGGGCCCCGGCGAGGGCCTCGGCCGGGATCGCGTCGAAGGTCAGGTCGGTCACGAGCCGGGCGGCTGCTTCTTCGACCGGGGAGAAGGTGCTCACTGTGGTTGCCTTTCAGGAGAGGGGCAGGCCGTAGGACTTGAGTTCGACGTAGGCGTCGAAGCCCTCCGGACCCGCCTCGCGGCCGATGCCGCTGTTCTTGAAGCCGCCGATCGGCGCGGTGAAGCCGACCGGGTTGCCGTTGACCTCCACGGTGCCGGTGCGGATCCGCCGGGCGACGGCCAGCGCGTGCTCGGGATCGGCGGAGAACACCGACCCGTTGAGGCCGTAGTCGGAATTGTTGGCGATGGCGACCGCCTCCTCCTCGGTGTCGAAGGTGTGGACGGTCAGGACCGGGCCGAAGATCTCCTCCTGGGCGATCTTCGCGTCCGGGTCGACGTCGGCGAAGACAGCGGGGGAGACGTACCAGCCGCGCTCGAGCCCTTCCGGCCGTCCGCCGCCGATCAGCAGCGACGCGCCGGACGCCTTGCCGTCGGCCAGATAGCCCTCGACACGGGTGCGCTGGGCCGCGCTGGCGAGCGGCCCGATCTCCGTCGCCGGGTCGAACGGGTCGCCGACCGGCATCGACCCGATGAGGTCCACCAGCCGGTCGTGGAGTTCGTCCCGGAGCGAGCGGGCGACGACGATGCGGGTCTTGTTGCTGCAGACCTGGCCGGTGTTGCGCAGCGAGACGGCGCGGACGGCGGCGATCGCGGCGTCGAGGTCGGCGTCGCCGAGCAGCACCGCCGCGGACTTCCCGCCGAGTTCGAGCGTGCACCGGCGCAGGTCCTGGCCGCACAGCGCGCCGATCCGGCGTCCGGCCGCGGTGGACCCGGTGAACGACACCTTGTCCACGCCGCGGTGCCGGACCAGGTACTCGCTGACTTCCCGGTCCGCCGGAACGATGTTGACCACCCCGCCGGGCAGCCCGATCGTGTCCAGCAGGTGGCCGAGGAGGTACGCGTCCAGCGGCGTCTCCGGGGACGGTTTGAGCACCACGGTGCACCCGGCCAGCAGCGCGGGGGCCAGTTTGATCATCGTGATCAGCAGCGGCGCGTTCCACGGCACGATCGCGGCGACCACGCCGACCGGCTCGCGCGTGACGAGCGCGTGCCCGGTCGCCGAGCGGCGGGTGTCCTGCCACGGGTAGTCCGGGGCGAGGTCGAGGAACGCGTCGAGGAGCAGCCGGGGGCCGATCGCCTGCATCTTGGTCGACAGCGTGATGGGGCAGCCCATCTCGGCGCTCACGAGCCGGGCGATCTCGGTTTCGTGTTCGGCGAGTGCGGCGCTGAGCTTGCGCAGCGCGGCGATGCGCTCGTCGAGCGGCATCCGGGGCCACGGACCGTGGTCGAACGCGTGCCGCGCGGCGGAGACGGCGGTGTCGATGTCCGCTTCGCCGCCCTCGGCGACCTGGGCGAGGACCTCTTCGGTCGAGGGGGAGACCACGTCGAAAACCCGGCCGGACGCGGGCGCCGCCCACTTGCCGTCGAGGAAGAGCTTGTCGTAGTGGCCTTGCCACAGCGGGGGTTGCGCGGGCATCAGTGCACGCTCCTTGCCGTTCCGGGGAAGTCTCCCGGAAGCATACGTAATATAAAATATCTAGACCAGGGTCTCGCTCCGGCGGGTTGACGCGCACACCGTTGAATAATATAAAATATTATCTAGACCCACCCCTGAACGAAGGCGGGCGACATGCAGCACAAGCCACTCGACGGCATCCGGATCCTGGAGATCGGGGGCTACATCTCGCTCCCGTTCGGGACCTCGATGCTGTGCGGCCTCGGCGCGGAGGTCGTCAAGGTGGAGAAGCCGGTCCTCGGCGAGGACTTCCGGCGGCGGATGAACGACGGCAGCCCGTACTTCCGCCAGTACAACGCGGGGAAGCGGAGCCTGTCGGTCGACCTCAAGACGGCCGAAGGGGCCGACCTGGTCAAGGCGCTGGTGCCGCGCTTCGACGTGCTGCTGGAGAACCTCCGCCCCGGCAAGCTCGCCGCGATGGGCCTCGGCCCGGAGGACTGCCGGGCGCTGCGCCCGGACCTGGTCTACGGCTCGGTGACCGGGTTCGGCTCCACCGGGCCGCTGGCCGACCGGCCCGCCTACGACACCATCGGGCACGCATTCGGCGGCCTCTACTCGCTGTTCAGCGACGAGGGGCGGCCGCAGCTGGCGGGCGGGTTGAGCGCGGACCTGGTCACCGGCCTGACCACGGCGGCCGGCGTGCTCGCCGCGCTCGTCGGCAGGCTGAAGACCGGACAGCCGCAGCGCATGGAAACCTCGATCATGGAAGCGGTCAGCACCTTGACCGCCGACGGGATCACCCAGGCCTTCGAACTCGGCCACGACCCCAGCCGCACGAGCCGGCATCCGCAGGCGCAGAACTTCTGCGTGCCCACTTCGACGGGGGAGTACCTCGCGGTGCACCTGTCGTCGTCGCAGAAGTTCTGGCAGTCGCTGTGCCGGGCTCTGGAGCGCACCGACCTGCTGGAGGACCCGCGGTTCGCCGAGTACCGGGCGCGCGAGGCGAACTACTTCGAGCTGGTCCCGGTCGTCGAGGCGGAGTTCGCGCGCAAGCCCAAGGAGCACTGGGAGCGCGTGCTGACCGAACACGACGTGCCGTTCGCTCCGGTGCTGTCCATGACCGGCTACCTCGACCACCCGCAAGTGCGGCATTTGGACCTCGCCGACCGCCAGCCGGACGGTCTCGCGCTGCTGCGCCCGCCGTGGACGTTCGGCGGAGAGCGCCCGGACCGCTCTCCCGTCGCGCCGAAGGTGGGCGCCGATTCCCGTGCGATCGCGAGCGAGGTGCTGGCGGCCGAAGACGTCGAAAAGCTGTTCGCGACCGGCGTCCTGTACGAATCCTGACCGACAACTGGAGAACACTGATGAAGCCGTACCGTTCCATGCTTTTCGTGCCCGGCCACAAGGCTTCGTGGGCCGACAAGGGTCTCGCGTCGGGCGCCGACGCGCTGATCCTCGACCTCGAGGACTCCGTGCCCGCCGCGAGCAAGGACGAGGCGCGCCCGGTTGTCGCGGAGACGATCGACCGGCTGCACGCCCAGGGCATTCGCCCGGACCTCTGGGTGCGGCCCAACGCGTCGGTCAGCGGCCTGCAGGGCGCGGACCTGGAAGCGGTCATCCGGCCCGGACTGGCCGGGCTGTTCCTGCCGAAGGTGTTCGACGCCGAGGAACTGGTGCGGATCGACGCGGTCGTGTCGCACATCGAGGCGCGCGAAGGGCTGCCGGCCGGGAGCGTCGGGCTGATCGTGAGCTACGAGACCGCGGCGTCGATGGCGCGTTGCGAGGAGATCGCGGCGGCGACGCCCCGGGTCGCGAGTCTGCTCGGCGCGACCGGCCCGAGCGCCGACGTCGGCCGTGAACTGGGCTTCGAGTTCACTCCGGCCGGGCTGGAGACGCTCTATCTGCGCAGCCGGATCGTGCTCGCCGCCCGCGCGGCCGGGCTGCACCACCCGGTGGCCGGGGTCTGGCAGGACATCCGAGACCTGGACGGCGCCCGCCAGTTCTGCGTGGACAACAAGCAGCTCGGCTACCGCGGCATGGTGTGCATCCACCCCTCGCACGTGGCGATCGCCAACGAGGTGTTCACGCCGGCGCCCGAGGCGGTCGACCACTCGCGCCGGCTGATCGAGGCGTTCCGCGCGGCCGAGGCCGCGGGCAGCGCGGCGGTGGACTTCGAAGGCCAGCACGTCGACATCGCGCACGTGAAGACCGCGGAGGGGATCGTCGCGCAGGCCGAGGCGATCGCGGCGAAAGCCTGACGGCTTCGCGCCGGTCGGCAAAAGGCCGGGCTCCCGCGGGAGCCCGGCCTTTTGCCCGGTGCGGACTATTCGGCCTCGTCTGCCCAGAGACCGCGCTCTTCGAGCATCCGGACGACGTTGTCGGCCCCGTCGAGGATGTGCCGCTCCGCGATCGTCCGGGCTTTGCGGGCGTGGCGGCCGCGCAGGGCCTGCACGAGTTCGGCGTGGTCGGCGAGAGTGTGGTCGACGTGGCCTTCGATCGCGGCGTAGAAGCGGTTCGGCAGGTGCTTGACCACGGAGCTGAGCAGCAGCGTGAGCCGGTGGGAGTCGGCGGCCAGGTTGAGCTGGCGGTGGAACTCGTGGCCGAGCCGGGTGATGGCTTCGTCGTCGCCGGCGCCTGCGGCCTTCTCGAAATCCTCGTTGATCGCTTCGAGCCGGGCGACCTGGTCCGGCGTGATCTTCTTGGCGGCGCGCGCGGCCAGTTCGGCGGAGAACTGCGCCTGGGCCCAGAACAGGTCGCGCACGTCCTGGCGCGACACCGGGGCGACGACGAACCCGCGCCGCGGCACGAGTTCGACGAAACCCTCGCTGCGCAACGAGAGCAGTCCCTCGCGGACCGGGGTGTTGCTCACCCCGACCGCTTCGGCGATCGGTTCGGTGCGCAGGAACTCGCCCGGTTTGACCTTGCCGGACATGATCAGTTCCCGGACGTAAGTCGCCACTTCCTCGGGCAGCTGCTGGCGGCGGTCGCCGCTGCGCAGCCGGGCCAGTTCGTCAGCCACGTGCCACCTTCCCGCTGCCTCGAAGCGATTTCGAGGGACCTTGCCGTCAGTCGGACGCCGTCTCGTGCCGTCCAAGAAATAACATCATATACAAAGGGCAGGTCATCGTGGCACGGGCGGCAGGCTCTCCGGCGCGCCGACCCGCCGGGGATCCACCGGCGCGGCGGCGAGCAGCGCGCTGCCGCTGACAGTGCCGAGCGGCCCTTCCCGGTCGAAGAGCGTCGCGGTCGAAGCGACGACGCCGTCGTGCTCCACGCGCTGCCCGGCAGCGAGGCCCAGGTGCAGGTCGGCCGCGGGCGCGCGGCCGAGCGAGAGGGTGAGGTCGGCGTTGATGAACTCGAGGCCGGCGTCTCCCCAGTTCGTCACGAGATTCACCAGGTCGGCCACGGTGGCCGCGTGCTGGAACGGGGTGGGCCGTTCCCCGCGCACGATCTCCTGCGGGAACACCCAGAGGGTTTTGCGCGCGGCGTTCTGATGGGGATCGGGCGATCCCGTCCAGCCGACTCCGTCGCTGTGGAACACCCGGGGTTCGTCCGTCGCGGGGGACACGTCCGGCGGAGGCGGCGCGGAGCAGCGTTCCGGAGCCCACGCGGTGCCGACCGAGGGGGAGCCGCCGGCGAGGAAGAGCCCGGAAGCCTTCCCGACGAGGACGTCCCCTTGCCACAGCGTCGCTTCGACCAGGCAGAGCCTCCGCCCGCGCCGCACGACCTCCGCACGGGCGGCAGCGGGGACATACCCGGCCGGGCGGAGCAGGTCGACAGTCCAGCGGACAGGGCGGAGAAGTCCCGGTGCGACGATCCGTTCGGCGGCTCGCGCGAGCGCTCCGCTCGTCGCCATCCCGCGCAGCTGCGCGCCGCCGCCCCAGCTCGCGCGTGCTTCGGGGAGCGGGTGCAGGATCTCGCCGTCCGGGCCGGGTTCCGCGGTGAAGAAGGCCATGGTCACTTCACGAATATAACATTATATATGGAAGAGGGGATGCACTGCGGCGGAGGCGTTTCCCGGATCGAGTTCCCTCCGGCAACGAGCCCGTGGCGGCAAGCAGTCAGGCAGAGTTCGTTCGGCACGGCAGGTGTCCGGTGGAGAGAAGGGCTCGTCGCTCGGGTGCGGCACCAGCTGGGGCAGACGGGCCGGTCGGGTGCTGGCTAGTCCGAGAGGCTGCCTTGGCTCGCCCGCCAGCTTGCTGACCGGGTCCGGCTGGTCCCGCCGAGTGTTGCGGTGCGCGCTGCTGCTTCACCGGCTTGCGGAGGTCGGCAGTACCTCGTCGTTGTGCTGTCCCACTTCCGGCGCGGGCTGGGGCGCCAGCCGGTGTCCGTTGACCTGGATCGGCGATTTCGGGGCCCAATGTGGTCCCGCGCCGGGCTGGTCGACTTCGCTGAACAGTGCCAGTTCCCGTAGTGCCGCGCCGCCGTCGCGGCCGAGTTCGGCGAAGCTTCGGTAGCGTTCCCACAGGATTCGGTGCCGGGTCAGTGCTTCCGCCACTTCCTCGTACGGCGTCTGCCCGAACCACCGGGCCAGCAGCGGGGTGATCACGTCCCGGTGCTGGTAGCGGTCGGATTCGGTGGCGAACGAGATTCCGAGCGTTTGGCTCAGTCCGGCGAAGGCGTCGGACAGTCCGGTCGCGGCGAGCATTTTGTGCCAGTGTCGTTCGGTGAGCAGGACGATCATCACGCGGACGCCGTCGGCGGTTTCGAAGTCGTCGCCGTAGGTGCCGTAGATTTCGTTGCCGGATTTGGTGCGCGAGTGGTCGGTGAGCTGGGCTTCGGCGAGATAGCCGAGGTTTCCGGCGGTAGCGAGCGCGACGTCCTCCAGCGCGACCCGGATCGACCGGCCCTCGCCGGTGACCTGCCGGTGCCGTTCGGCGGCCAGAAGGCCGACGGCCAGGTACAGCCCGGCGCAGACGTCCCACGCGGGCAGGACGTGGTTGACCGGTTCGGGTCCGGTGCCGGTGAGCAGCGGGAAGCCGGTGGCGGCCTGCACGGTGTAGTCGACCGCGGCGCCGCCGTCGGCTCGGCCGGTGAGCAGGACGTGGATGAGGTCCGGCCGCCGCTCGCTCAGCGCCTCGTAGCCGAGGTCGGCGTGCCGTTCGGTGTTGGTCACGACCACGCACGGGCCGCCGTCGACGATCAGGTCGGCCACCCGGCGGCGGTCCACTTCGGACTCCAGGTCGACCGCGATCGCGCGTTTCCCCTTGTTCAGTCCGGACCAGTAGAGGCTGGTCCCGGAGTCGGAGAGCGGCCAGCGGGTGCGGTCGGCGGCGCCGCCGAGCGGTTCGACCCGGACGACGTCCGCGCCGAGCTGAGCGAGGGTGAGTCCGCACAGCGGGGTCGCGACGTAGGCGGACAGTTCCACGACCCGGAGTCCGGCCAGCAGTGCGGGGTTCATGCGTCGTGCACCCGGGAGAAGTCCGGCTTGCGGCGTTCCCGGTGCGAGGCGAGGCCTTCGTGCACCTCGGGCCCGCCGAAGCCGTAGAACTCCAGTGCCAGCGAGGAGTCGAAGATCCCGCCGGCGAGCTGGCGGTACCAGAGATTGAGGCTCTGCTTGGTCCAGCGGATCGCGGTGGGCGCGCCGTTGGCGAGTTCGTGTGCGATCTCGCGGGCGGTGGGCAGCAGGTCGGCTTCGTCGTCGACGCACAGCGACACCAGGCCGATCCGTTCGGCTTCGGCGCCGTTGAGCGGGCGGCAGGTCATCAGGTAGTACTTGGCTTTCGCCATGCCGCACAGCAGCGGCCAGCACACCGCGGCGTGGTCGCCCGCGGCGACGCCGAGGCGCGTGTGGCCGTCGATGATTTTCGCGTTGGCGGTGACGACGGAGACGTCCGCGAGCACGCCGGCGACGAGTCCGGCGCCGACGGCGGGGCCGTGGATCGCGGAGACGATCGGCTTCGAGCAGTCGATCACGTTGTAGACGAGGTCGCGCGCCTCGCGCATGGTGCGGGAGCGCGCTTCGAAGTCGGTGGCGAGTTTTTCGACGAGATCGAACGATCCGCCTGCGGAGAAGCCTTTGCCTTCGCCGCGCAGCAGGACGGCTTTGACCTCGGGGTCGCGGTCGAACTCGCGCCAGATGTCGGCGAGGTCGGCGTGCGCGGCTTCGCTGACCGCGTTGAGGTTCGGGGCGTCGAGGACCAGTTCGAGGACGCCGTCCTCGTCGGGTCCGTCGACTCGCAGGTTTGCGAATCGTGCGTAGCGGCTCATGCCGTTCCTTTCCTGCCGTCGCCGAGGAACAAGCCCTCGCGGTCGTATTTCCGCAATTGCTGGACGTCGCCGGCGGTCACCTCGGGCAGCTCGCTCAGGTCGTCCGCGACGGCGAGGTCCCAGCCGCAGCGGGAGCGGACGTGCTCGACGCGTTCGGCCAGCGGCTCGGGCCCGGGCGCGATCGCGGTGAGCACGAGTTCGCCGTCGCGCCGGGTCAGAACGCCGAGGTCGGTGACCACTGCCCGGACTCGCGCGCCGGGGCTGGTGACGTAGCTGCAGTTTTCGATGAACCGCCGCGGGCTCATCGTCCCGACGACGTAGGTTTCGTCGGCTCCGGTCACGACGTCGTTGCCGCCGCCCGAGCCGACAAGATACGGGCCGCCTTCGATGCGCGTGGTGTTGATGTTGCCCTGGCGGTCGATCTCCGCCGCGCCGACGCAGGCGATCGACCGGGTCGCCGGGCCGTTCACCAGGTTCCCGAGCGCCTGTTCGGTGTCGAGCAGCATCGAGGACGAGGGGAAGTTGGCGAAGCTGAAGATGAACGGGTCGCCGGGCGTCGGGGTGTAGTCCCAGAGGCCGAGTTCGGCCGCCAGCGCGACGTCGTGCCCGTCCGCCTTCGCCTGTTCGACGGCCGCCCAGGCGGCGAGGTTCGCCAGCCCGGCTCCGGCCAGCACCCCGTCGGCTCCGGTCTCGGCGATCCGGGACCGGACCAGCGCGGCGAGCCAGGTCGCCGCGCGTTCCGGCCGCGTCACGGGTCCGGTGTGTTCGCCGCGTCCGGTGGGCGGCGTCGGCTGCCCGAGGGTGCGGGTCAGCCGGTCGAGTCGCGGTTTGCCGAGTTTCGCCAGGTAGGTGTCATGGTCGAGGAGGATCCACTCGCGGATCCAGCCGTCGAAGTCCTCCGAGCGGCTCGCTTCCCGGGCGGCGATCCAGAATTCGACGTCCTCGACGTAGCCCTCGACCGGCAGCCGCGCGCCCTCGGTGCCGGGGAAGACGCCACCGGGATGGGCCCCGAACGGAGCCTCGACCACGGCCAGCACCCGGTGCGCCGGAACACGGACGAACGGTGCCCAGGGACGCAGGTCGTCCACGACCTTTTCCACCGTCGCCAGCACTCCGCGCCGGGCGGCGAACGCACCGATCGACCCCTCGAACATCGGCGGTGCGATCGCCAGATTGCCCTGCCGGTCGGCGACCGCGGCGTGCACGATCGCGACGTCCGGGGTGAGCGGCGCGACCAGCCCGACGCGGCCGAACGGCGTGTCGACCTCCGCGTAGCCGGGGTTCTCGGTCATCGAGGAATCGCGCACCGAGCCGGTGACCACCGCGGGCACGCCGGTCGCGGCGGCGCGCAACCCCTGGATATAGCTCAGGAACGACCAGTTCTCGACCTCGACCGTGCCGTCCGCGTAGGCCTGCTGGAACACCGGATTCGGCGTGAACACGGGAAACGAGTCTCCCGAGTAGACAGTCACCACCTTCTCCAGGCACCCGGAGCGGAACAGCACCGCGCCGAGCGAGGACAGGCTGGCCATGATCAGTGTGAACCGCGACGGCCGCTGCCAGTGCTGCCGCGCGATCTCGCGCACCAGAGCGCTCCAGCGGCTGTGTCCCAGGATGACGTGCAGCGCGTCGCCCTCGCGAACATGGCGGGCAACAGCTTCGTCCAGACGGCAGAACTCGGTCATCCGGCCACGACCACCAAAGTTTCGGCGACACACGCCGGTTTCTCCGTGCCTTCGAGTTCCACCGTGTACCGCGTGGTGACGGTGACTCCGGCGGCACCGTCTTTCACCTCGGCGAACGACGCGCTCGCGCGCAGCCGCGAGCCGACCGGAACCGGCGCCGGGAAGCGAACTTTGCCCAGGCCGTAATTGATCCGCGCGGACCCGAAGTCGAGCCGGACCAGCTGCGCGCTGAAGTACGGGATCAGCGACAGCGTGAGGAAACCGTGCGCGATCGTCGACCCGAACGGTCCGTTCGCGGCCCGCTCGGGATCGGTGTGGATCCACTGGCGGTCGCCGGTGGCCTCGGCGAACGCGTCGATCCGCGCCTGGTCGACGGCGAACCATTCGGTCGGCCCGATTTCCTCGCCGATCGCGGCCCGCACCTCGTCCGCCGAGCCGAAAACGCGGGTCATGCCGTGACCCGCTCGAACACCGCGGCCAGGCCCTGACCGCCGCCGATGCACATCGTCTCCAGCCCGTACCGGGCTTCGCGGCGGTGCATTTCGCGGGCCATGGTGGCGAGAATCCGGGTGCCGGTCGCGCCGACCGGGTGGCCCAGCGAGATCCCGGAACCATGCACGTTGAGCCGGTCGAAATCCTTTTCGCCGAAACCCCATTCGCGGGTGCAGGCGAGTGCCTGGGCGGCGAAGGCTTCGTTGAGTTCGATGAGGTCGATGTCGGAGATCGTGAGCCCGGCGCGTTCCAGCGCGAGCGCCGAAGCGGGCACCGGCCCGATGCCCATCACCTTCGGCTCGACTCCGGCCACGCCGTGGGAGACCAGTCGGACGAGGGGGCGGAGGCCGAGTTGCTCGGCTCGTTCGCGGGTGGTGACGATGCAGACGGCGGCGGCGTCGTTCTGTCCGCTGGCGTTGCCCGCGGTGACGGTGGCGTCGGGATCTTGTTTGCCGAGCACCGGCCGGAGCTTGGCAAGCGTTTCGACGGTCGTGTCGGGCCGGGGGTGCTCGTCGGTGTCCACGACGACGGTGCCCTTCCGCGTCTCCACCGGCACCGGGACGATCTCCTCGGCGAACACCCCGGACTGTTGCGCGGCGACGGCCCGCTGATGAGAGGTAGCGGCGAGCCGGTCCTGCTCTTCGCGGCTGATGTCGTACTGCCGCCGCAGGTTCTCCGCGGTTTCGAGCATGCCGCCGGGGACGGGGTAGTGCTTGCCGCCGGGGGTTTGGCGGCCGCGGGTGAGGGAGTCATGGAGGTGGACGCCTGCTCCGGTGGCTCCCCAGCGGAGGTCGTTGGCGTAGAAGACGGTGTTGGACATGCTTTCCGCGCCGCCCGCGACGATCAGCTCGCTCGCGCCCGCCTGGACCTGCAGCGCGGCGAGCAGCACGGATTGCAGTCCGGAGCCGCAGCGGCGGTCGACCTGCATGCCGGGGACGGTGACCGGCAGCCCGGCGTCGAGCGCGACGACGCGGCCGATCGCGGGGGCTTCGGCGGTGGGGTAGCAGTGGCCGAGGATGACGTCGTCGATGGCGTCGGCGGGCAAGCCCGTGCGATCGAGGAGGCCCTTGAGCGCGATGGTGCCGAGGTCGGCGGCGGGGACGCTCTTGAGCGCACCGCCGAAGCGGCCGATCGGGGTGCGGACGGGTTCGCAGATGACGGCGTCACGCATGGGGAGTGCCTTCCTGGTGGTAGTCGGCTTCGAGGCTGGTGCGCGGTCCGGCGTCCCCGAGGAGGGTCAGGGTCGCGCCGCCGGGGCGGGGTTCGGTGTGCAGGCGCGCGGGCTGGCCGCAGAACAGCGGGGCCAGGTTGCGGTGGGCCAGCCGGGCGACCCGCGCGCTGGGGTGGTCCAGGCGCAGCACTTCGGCCAGCGCCAGCGACATCAGCGGTCCGTGCACGACCAGGCCGGGATAGCCCTCGACCCGGGTCGCGTAGGGCCAGTCGTAGTGGATGCGGTGCGGGTTCGCGGTGGCGGCGGAGAAGCGCATCAGCAGGGCGGGATCGGTCGCGAAGTCCCACCCGTCTTCGCCGCGGCGGAACGGGGCGCCGGCGAGGCCGGCGGGTTCGGCCGGGGCTTCGGAGGCGGTCGCGCCCGCTTCGCGGTAGATCAGGTCCTGCCGTTCCTCGACGAGCGGCACACCGTCCACTCCGGACAGTACGGTCCGAACCACGACGATCACCAACCGTCCGGAGCGGCCGGTCTTCTCCGTCACCGAGTCCACAATGGACCTCCGGGTCACCGTTTCGCCGATCTTGGGCGGGCGGTGTATCAGGACTTCTCCACCGGCGAACATCCGCCGGGGCAGGTCGATCGGCGGGAGGAACGTGCCGCGGGCGGGGTGTCCGTCGGGGCCGAGTTCGGAGGAGGCGGGCCAGCGAGGGAGGGCGACCCAGTGCCACAGCGGCGGCAGATCGTCGCCCGGCCGGGGCGTGGGCAGGCCGTTGTCGAAGAGCGCGGCCAGCGCGGTGACCGGGGCGGGGTCGACGAGTTCCGCGGTGGTGACGGCGTGCGGTTCCCAGCTGGTCACATGAACCGCCCGCCGGTCACCTCGAGCACTGTGCCGGTCATGTAGGAGGACAGGTCGGAAGCGAGAAACAGTGCCACCGAAGCGATTTCGCCCACCTCGCCCGCGCGGCGCATCGGGATTTCGGCCATCTTCTGGTCCCAGGCTTTCTGCGGCATGGCCTCGGTCATCGCGGTGCGGATCAGGCCCGGCTGGATCGCGTTGACCCGGACCCCGTGGTGGGCCATCTCCTTGGCCGCGGCCTTGGTCAGCCCGACGATCCCGGCTTTGGCGGCGGAGTAGTTGGTCTGCCCGACCATGCCGACCTTCCCCGACAGCGACGACAGGTTCACGATCGAGCCGCTCTTGCGTTCGCGCATGATCGCGGCGGCTTTGCGGGTGCCGTTCCAGGTTCCCTTGAGGTGCACGGAGATGACCTGGTCGAAGTCGTCCTCGGTCATGGTGCGCATGGTCGCGTCGCGGGTGATGCCCGCGTTGTTGACGAACACATCGACCGGCGCGGGCGCCGCGGCCAGGAGAGCGTCCACATCGGACGCCTTGGTGACGTCGCAGGCAACGCCGACGGCGTCCAAGCTCTCGGCGGCTTTCGCGGCTGCCGCGCCGTCGATGTCGCCCAGCACGACCCGGGCTCCGTGGGCGACGAACAGTTCGGCGATGGCGAGTCCGATGCCTTGGGCGGCTCCGGTGATGACGGCGGTCCGGCCGGCGAGGAGAGTCATGGGGTTCCCTCAGATCTTGTTGCGGGCGATGAGCTGGGCGGCGATGACGTTGCGCTGGATTTCGTTGGTGCCTTCGCCGACGATCATCAAGGGAGCGTCGCGGAAGTAGCGTTCGACGTCGTACTCCTTCGAGTAGCCGTAGCCGCCGTGCACGCGGATCGCATCGAGCGCGACCTGCATCGCGGTCTCCGACGCGAACAGCTTCGCCATCCCGGCCTCCATATCCGCGCGTTCGCCCGCGTCGAGCTTCTCCGCCGCGTCCAAGGTGAGCAGCCGGGCGGCGCGCATCTTGGTGGCCATGTCGGCGAGGAGATTCCCGACGGACTGGTGTTTCCAGATGGGTTTGCCGAAGGACTCGCGTTCCTGGGCATAGCGGACGGCGTCGTTCAACGCGGCCTGCCCGACCCCCAGCGCCCGCGAGGCCACCTGGATCCGGCCGACTTCCAGCCCCCGCATCATGTGCGCCCAACCCCGGTTCGGCTCACCGCCGAGAACGGCGTCGGCGGGGACCTTCTGACCGTCGAAAACGAGTTCGCACGCTTCGACGCCGCGGTAGCCGAGTTTCGGGAGCTTCTTGGAGATGGTGAGTCCGTCCCCGGGTTCGACCAGCAGCACGCTCATGCCGCGGTGCGCGGGTTTCGCGTCGCGGTCGGTGATGCACAGCAGCCCGATCAGGCCGGAATGCGCGGCATTGGAGATCCAGGTTTTCGACCCGGTGATGGTGTAGCCGTCGTCGCCCGGCACGGCGTGGGTGCGCATCGCCTGCAGATCGCTGCCGCCGCCGGGTTCGGTGAGCGCCATGGTCGCGCGGATGCGTCCTTCGGCCATGGCGGGCAAGTACTTCTCGCGCTGCTCAGGCGTGCCGAATGTCTTGATCAGATAGGTGATGACCGAGTGCCCGCCGATCGCGCCCGCGAGGCTCATCCAGCCGCGCGCGAGTTCCTCGGTGACGCGCGCGAAACACGCAGTGCTCACATCGACACCGCCGTACTCGGCCGGGGCCAGCAGCCCGAAAAACCCGAGCTTCTTCATCTCGTCGATGAACTCGGCCGGGTAGACGTCGTCGGCTTCGAATTCGCGGACCCGGGGCCGGACCCGCTCGTCCACGAACTCCGCGACCAGGGCGACCATCTGCTGTTCGTCGTCGGTGAGCGTCATCGCCCGTTCCCTTCCCGTGTCTGCCGAACAATGCGCTCGACCATCTGCCCGGCCGCCGCGGCCGTGCGGCTGGTCATTTCTGTGCCTTCTTGGCTTGGCGGATGAGGCCGCTGCCGATGATGAGGCGTTGGATTTCGCTGGTGCCTTCGTAGAGCCGCAGGAGGCGGATGTCGCGGTAGATGCGTTCGACGGGGACGTCGCGCATGTATCCGGTGCCGCCGTGGATCTGGACGGCGAGGTCGGCGACCTTGCCTGCCATCTCGGTGCAGTACAGTTTCGCCGCCGAGGGGCCGATCCTGCGGTCTTCGCCGGACACGTACCGGGCGGCGGTTTCGCGCACCAGGGCGCGTCCGGCCATGATTCCGGTCTGCTGGTCGGCGAGCATGGCTTGGACGAGCTGGAAGTCGCCGATCGGCTGGCCGCCTTGGGTCGCGGAGGCGGCGTAGGCGAGGGATTCGTCCAGTGCGCGTTGCGCGGATCCGACGGCGAGCGCGGCGATGTGGACGCGTCCGCGGGCGAGGGAGGTCATCGCGGCGCGGTATCCGGCGTCTTCGTTGCCGCCGACGAGCGCGGAGGCGGGGACGCGGACGTTGGTGAGGGTGACGTCGGCGGTCCAGGCGCCTTCCTGGCCCATTTTCTTGTCTTTGGGCCCGACCTCCAGCCCGGGCGTGTCGGCGGGGACGAGGAAGACGGCGATGCCGGGTCCGGAGTCGTCGGCGGGCCGGGTGCGGGCGAAGACGACGAACAGGTCCGCCAGGGGTGCGTTGGTGATGAACCGTTTCTGCCCGTCGAGCACCCAGCCGTTCCCGTCGCGTACGGCCTTGGTGCGCAGCCCCGCGGGGTTGGACCCGGCGCCCGGTTCCGTCAGCGCGAAGGACGCGACGACTTCGCCGGTGGCGATGCGTTCGAGCCACTGCGCTTTCTGTTCGTCGGTGCCGAATCCGACCAGGACTTGTCCGGCGATGCCGTTGTTGGTGCCGAACATCGACCGCAGCGCCAGCGAGGTGTAGCCGAACTCCATGGCCAGCTCGACGTCCTGGGTCAGGTCGAGTCCGAGTCCGCCCCATTCCTGCGGGATCGCGTAGCCGAACAGGCCCGTCTCCGCGGCTTGCGCGCGCAGGTCGTCGGGGATGGCGTCGCCGTCCATGATTTCCTGTTCGCGCGGGACGACCTTGGTGCGGACGAAGTCGCGCACCAGGTCCAGGATGGGCCGGAAGTCCTCGGGGGTCACCGATGCTGCCATGGGTCCCACTATGGCCTACCGGGCTGGCGCAGAAAATAGTTTATCAGAAATCATCGAATGGCTCACACCTTCGGACGCGCCGCGTTGCGGGTGTTCTCCCAGGTCGGAGGGGGATTCGTGGGGTGGGGGGCGCTCGTGGCGGAGGCGGCATGAGCTCCCCGGTCGTGTAATACTTGATCCGAAGCAGCAGGCAAGTGGAGGGGAGCAGGCGGTGGCGATGTCCACGGGCGCCGGGTCGCGGCGCACTGGTCCGGCGAACCTCAACGCGATGGCCGCGCAGGAAATCCGGCGCCGGGTTTTCTCCGGCCGGCTGCGGGCCGGGGCGAAGATCGACCAGGACGCGCTCGCCGGCGAACTCGGCATCAGCAAGCTGCCCGTCCGGGAAGCGTTGATCACCCTCGACCACGAGGGCGTGGTGGAGCACATCGCCCGCCGGGGCGCGTTCGTTGCCCGGCTGACCCGCGACGACATCCGCGACCACTACCGCGTGTTCGGCGTCGTGTCCGGACTGGCCGCCGAACGCGCGGCGAAAAACCTGACCCCAGGAAGCCTGCAAGCACTGGAAGATCTCGTCGACCGGATGGGACAAGAGGCGGATCCCGCGGAGCTGGAAGGGCTCAACTTCGAGTTCCACCGCCGAATCAATCACGCGTCGGATTCGCGTCGGCTGATCTCGATCCTGGCGATCCTGGTGAAGACTGTGTCGCACGGGTTCTACGAAGCGCACGCGGATTGGCCGGACAAGGCCGCCGAGGATCATCGCCGGATCCTGAAGGCGCTGAGCACCCGGTCGGCCGCGCGTGCCCGGTCGCTCGTGGAGAAGCATTTCTCCGACGGGGGCGAGCGGGCGGTGGCGTTGCTGGAGAAGCAGGGTTTCTGGGAGCACTGACCGGGTCTTTCGGCGACTGCGCTGAACCGGCCCCGGCGATGGTGCGGGAGCTGAGCCCGCAGACTTTCCCTGGGCAGAAGGTCGAGGGGGTAGCACCGGCAGTAGATAATACATAATATGTTCGAATGCGTGCCCGAACTGCCGAGGGAGTGCCGATGACGACCGAGACGAACCGCCGTGGACCGCTCGCCGGGGTTCGGGCGGTGGCGCTCGCCGGGATGGGGCCGACGCCGTTCACGAGCATGCTGCTGGCCGACCTGGGCGCGGAGGTGGTCCGGGTGGCGCGGCCGGCGAACAACCGGGGCCGCGCGCTCGGTCAGACCGAGGGCATGGCCGCCGAGCACGATCTCGCCAACCGGGGGGTCGACACGGTCCAGGCTGATCTGAAATCGGCCGACGGCGTGCGCGCGGTGCGGCGGCTCACCGAAGCGGCCGACGTGTTCATCGAGGGATACCGCCCCGGCGTCGCGGAGCGCCTCGGGCTGGGGCCGGAGGTCCTCCTGGCCCGGAATCCCGCGCTGGTGTACGCGCGCCTGACCGGGTACGGGCAGTCCGGCCCGCTCGCGCAGCGGGCGGGCCACGACATCAACTACGTCGCCCAGACCGGTGCGCTGCACGCGATGGCCCGGGAAGGGGAGGCGCCGCGGCCGCCGATCAACCTCCTCGGCGACTACGCGGGCGGGGCGCTCGTGGCCGCCTTCGGCATCGTGAGCGCGCTGTTCGAAACCCGCGCGTCGGGCCGCGGCCAGGTGCTCGACGCGGCGATGATCGACGGCGTCGCCTTGCTGACCGCCAAGCTGCAGGGCCTGCGCGCGGCCGGCCGCTACTCCGACGAACCCGGTACGAACTACCTCGATTCGGGCGCGCCGTTCTACGACACCTACCGCTGCGCGGACGGCCGGTATGTCGCGGTCGGCGCGTTGGAGCCCGATTTCTACCGGGAGTTCGTCTCCCGGCTCGGCGTCGACTCGGCCGAGTGGCCAGACCAGGACGACCGCGCGGCGTGGCCTCGGCTGCGCTCGCTCATCGCGGCCGCTTTCGCGGCGAAGGACCGCGACGAATGGGCCCGGATCTACGCGGGGACCGATGCGTGTGTAACGCCGGTGCTCACGTTCGACGAGGCGGCCGAGCATCCGCACAACGCCGAGCGGGCGGTGTTCGGCCGGGTCGGCGACGTGCTCCACCCGCGCCCGGCCCCGCGGTTCAGCCGAACCCCGGCGCGCGAGCCGTCCGCGCCCGACGCGGCGGTGCTGGACTTGGACCGGCTGCTGGCCGCGTGGACGCAGCCCCGGGAGCGGTCGGCCTGACCCCCGCGGAGACCGCCCGTCAGCCGCGGGGGCGGGCGGTCTCCGACGGAAGCATCCCGAACCGTTCGCGATACTGCTGCGCGAACCGGCCGGGGTGGTGGAACCCCCAGCGCGCCGCGACGTCGGTGACCGAGTCCGCCGCGCCGGACAGCAGCTCCCGGCGCACCCGGTCCAGCCGGACCGCGCGGAGGTAGGCCATCGGGGACTTGCCCACCGCCTCTTGAAAGCCCGCCTGCAGCGCGCGGGGGCTGATGGCGGCCATGGCGGCCAGGTCCGCGGTCGTGACGCTCTTCTCGGGATTCCGGTCGAGATAGTCGACGACTTCCCGGATGCGCGACCCCCGGGTGTGCGCGGGGCGGCTGTGCAGCCTCGCGCTGAGGCTGCTGGGCACGGTCATGAGCAGCTGGGTCATCAGCGCCGACTCGAACTCGTGGCACGCGGCCGGAACGGTGGCGAGCCCGCCGTCGCGGCTCAGTTCGGCGTAGAGGAAGCCCACTGTCGCGAGGAACGACTGCGCGGTGCTCGACCGGAGGGAGAACGTGAGGTCGAAGTCGATCTCCTCGCGGACCGGTTGCCCGGTCAGCTTCGCCGCGTGCGCCTCGAGCAGGTCTTTCGGGAGTTTGACGTGGTACTGCCACGAATCCGCGCTCCACCGCACCAGGACCGGGGACTGCGGCACGAAGGCCACTCCCGCCTCGCCGGCCGCGAACGTCCGGTGCGCGCCGTGCTGCTCCACCGTGCTGGTGCCGGTGGCGGGCAGGTTGACGTGGTAGCACAGCCGCATCGGCGGGCCGACGATCGTGGTGTCCGCGCCGTAGGCCATCCGCCCGATCGTGAGGTGCGCCGACGGCGCGAGGTCGAGCCGGAATCGCATGCCGGCGCGGTCGGCGACCCGCACGTCGTGGCTCGCGAAGGCGCGCGTCACCTGCTCCCGCGCGGTCTCGAGGTCGGCGGTGCGGAAACGGACCGGTCCGGGCGGCACGGCGGGCCGCGGGCGATCAGGCATCGGCGCCTCCTCGGGGTGTCCCAGACGGTCGTCAAGAATATATGATGTGTGCAACCTGGCTAGACGGTGACCGGTCGAGAGTATATTTTATATTTGTTGCGAGCGAGGCGGCCGCGGAGGCGCGGGCCTGCCCGGACCGCAGCGGCCGAGACGATCGACCAGGCGCCGCGCCGAGCGCGCGGCGGGGAGAGGACACCGGATGGCAGGCCTGTACTTCGAGGAGTTCGAACCGGGGATGGTCATCGACCACCCGACGCGGCGCACCGTCACCGAGGCGGACAACACGCTGTTCAGCGTCATGACGCTCAATCTCGCTCCGTTGCACCTCGACGCGGAGTACAGCAAGAACAGCATTTACGGACAACGGCTGGTGAACAGCCTGTTCATCCTCGGCCTGGTGTCCGGGGTGACGGTGCCGGAGACGACCCAGGGGACCACCCTGGGCAACCTGGGCTTCGAGAAGATCACCTTCCCCAAGCCGGTGTTCCACGGCGACACGATCCACGTGCGCACCGAAATCGTCAGCAAGCGCGAGTCCAAGAGCCGCGGCGATTCGGGCATCGTGATGTTCCGCCACCTCGGCATCAACCAGCGCGACGAGATCGTGTGCGACGCCCTGCGCGCGGGCCTGATGCTGAAGCGGTCCGCCGCCGAGGCGCCCGCCGCGCAGAGCTGAGCGGAAAGGGGCCGGACATGGCCGAGGACGAGACAGGCTACGCCTGGATGCCGCCCGGGGAAGTGCGCGACCGCAGCCGTTACCTCGGCGCGCTGCGGAAGTGGGGCCTGCCCGGAGACGCGGAAGGCGTGTCCGAGGCGAACCGGCGGGCGATCGCCGACCCGGAGTGGTTCTGGCGCGCGGTCGTCGAGGACCTGGACATCGCTTTCGCGGAACCGTTCGAGCGGGTGCTCGACGAATCCGAGGGGAAACCGTTCCCTCGCTGGTTCCCCGGGGGCCGGATCAACGTCGCCGAACTGGGTGCGCACCGGCATGCCCGCGGCGAACTCGCGGGCAAGACCGCGGTGGTCTACGAGGGAGATTCCGGACAGCGGCGCACGCTGACCTTCGGCGAACTGGACGAGCAGGTGCGCCGGTTCGCGGCGAACCTCGCCGCGCTCGGCGTTTCGCGGGGCGACCGGGTCGTGCTCTACCTGCCAGTGGTGCCCGAGGCGGTCGTGGCGTTCCTCGCGATCGCCCTGCTCGGGGCGATCGCGGTACCGACGTTCAGCGGCTACGCGGCGGACGCCCTTGCCACCCGGCTGCAGGATTCCGAAGCTGTCGCGCTGATCACCGCGGACGGGACGACCCGGCGCGGCAAGGTAGTCCCGCTGAAGGCGACCGCGGACGCGGCACTGGCGGAGGCGCCGTCGGTGCGCGCGGTCGTGGTAGTCCGCCACCTCGGCATCGACGTGGCGTGGACGGCTGGCCGCGACTGGCACTTCGACGAGCTGGACCCGTCGCCCGCGCCGGTCGAGACCGCGGCCACCGAGGCGAACGACCCGCTCACCGTCGTCTACACGTCGGGCACGACCGGTCGTCCGAAGGGCATCGTGCACTCCCACGGCGGGTTCGCGGTGAAGACCGCCGTCGATTTCGCTTACGGCTTCGACGTGCACGCCGACGACGTCGTCTGCTGGATCACCGACCTCGGCTGGCTGGTCGGGCCGATGCTGATGACCGGCCCGCTGCAGCTCGGCGCGACCATCGTGATGATCGAGGGCCTGCCGACGCATCCCACGCCGGACCGGATGTGGGAGGTGGTCGAGCGCAACGGCGTTACCGTGCAAGGCATCGCGCCTACCGCGGCACGCGCATTGCGTGCGGCGCAAGGCAAACCAGGCCACGAACTGGCGACGTTGCGCTCGTTCGTCTCCACCGGTGAAGCGTGGGACGAGCCGACCTGGTGGTGGCTGTTCGACCAGGTCGGAAAACGCCGGGTGCCGATCGTCAACTACAGCGGCGGCACCGAGGTCGGCGGCGGGCTGCTGATCGGCTATCCGTTCCTGCCCGCCGCGGCGGCCGCGTTCACCGGCCCGCTGCCCGGAGTCGACGCGGCGGTGCTCGACGACGACGGCTCGCCGATCGCCGACGCGATCGGCGAATTGGCGGTGCGCAACACCTTTCCCGGGATGACGCACGCGTTCTGGCACGACCGCGAGCGCTATCTCGACACGTACTGGGCACGGTTCCCGGACGTCTGGGTGCACGGTGATCTGTGCAGTGTGGACAGTGCCGGGCAGTGGCGGATCCACGGCCGCTCCGACGACACGCTGAAACTGGCCGGCCGCCGGGTCGGACCGGCGGAGATCGAAGCGGCCCTGCTGCGGGACAAGCGGATCGCCGAGGTAGCCGTGATCGGCGCGCCGGACGAACTGCGCGGCCAGCGCGCGGTGGCGTTCGCGGTGCTGCGTGCCGGTGGAGCGGAACCTGACGACCTGCAAGAGGTCGCGCTGGAGAACGCGGGGAAGTCGTTCGCCCCGGAGGTGCGCGTCGTGCCGACGCTGCCGAAAACCAAGAACGGCAAGATCATGCGGCGCGCCATCCGGGCGCGGTTCGTCGGGGCGCCGGTCGGCGACCTGTCGTCGCTGGACCCGGCCACGCCGCTCGAAGACATCCCGGTGCTCGCGGAGGAGAACGCGCAATGACCGACCCGGAAAGCAACGTCGAGATCGTCCGGAAGGCGACGCGGGAGCTGGCCCGCAAGTTCGACCACGATTACTGGCTGGACAAGGACCGCAGGCATGAATACCCGTGGGACTTCGTGAAGGCGTTCGCGGCGGGCGGCTGGCTGGGCGCGATGATCCCGGAGGAGTACGGCGGCATCGGCCTCGGCCTGGAAGAGGCCGCGGTGATGATGGGGGAGATCTCCGCGTCGGGCGCTGGGATGGCGGGCGGTTCGGCGATCCATTTCTACGTGTTCCCGCCGGCTCCTTTGGTCAAGTACGGCTCGGAGGAGCTGAAGCGGGAGTTCCTGCCGAAGCTGGCGGCGGGGGAGCTGTTGATGGCGTTCGGGGTGACCGAGCCGGACGCCGGGGTGGACACGTCGCGGATCAAAACCAAAGCGACCAAAGTGGACGGTGGCTGGAAGATCAACGGCAAGAAGGTCTTCATCACCAATGCGCAGAACGCGCAGAAGATCCTGCTGCTGGCGCGCACGTCGCCGCGGCGGGAGGACAAGCCGCTGTACGGGATGTCGTTGTTCTTCGCGGACATGGACCGGGATCGAATCACGGTCCGGGAGATCGAGAAGCTGGGCCGCGCGGCGATCGACACGAACGAGCTGTTCATCGACGATCTGTTCGTGGCCGACGACCGGCTGGTCGGCGAGGTGGACAAGGGGTTCTACTATCTGCTGGACGGGTTGAACCCGGAGCGCATCGTGGTCGGCATGGAGGGCATCGGCCTCGGCCGGGCCGCGCTGGACATCGCTGCCGAGTACGCGAAGAACCGGGTGGTGTTCGACCGGCCGATCGGGCAGAACCAGGCCGTGGCGCATCCGCTGGCGGACTCGTGGATCCGGCTGGAGGCCGCCGAAGGCATGGTCCTGCGGGCGGCGAGGCTGTTCGATGAGGGCCAGCCGTGCGGTCCGGAAGCCGCGGCGGCGAAATACCTCGGTGCCGAGGGTGGTTTCGAGGCGTGCGACCGGGCGTTCTCGACGCTGGGCGGCTACGCCTACGCGAAGGAGTACCACGTGGAGCGGCTGTGGCGGGAGGTCCGGTTGCTGCGCAACGCGCCGTTCTCCCAGGAGATGGTGCGGAACTACATCTCGCAGCAGGTCCTGGGGCTGCCGCGCTCGTACTGAGGTCAGCGGCAGAGGAACGGGCGGGGCTTCCGGCGGATCGCCGGAGGCCCCGCCCGTTTTCGCGTGGGTTGGCACTGACCGGGAATCCCGCGCATAGCAAACTGGCCGGGAGTCCCCCTTGCGGCGAACTCCCGGCCAGCGGCCCGGGGACTCATCCGGCGACGAGTTCTCCCCGGTCCATTTCGTAGTGCCGGGTCTCCTTGAGCCCGAGGGTGCAGACGGCGCTGATCAAGGCCAGCACCGCGAGGAATCCGCCCAGTGCAAGGGATCCGGCGGCTCCGATGATCGGGGCGGCCACCAGCGGCGGAACGGCGCCGCCCAGGATGCCGGCGACGTTGTAGCAGAATCCGGCCGCCGTGTAGCGGTAGCGAGTGATGAACAGCTCCGGCATGAACGCGCTGACCGGACCGAAGACGAGCCCGGCGAAGACCAGCGTCAGGCAGACCCCCGCGCCGTAGGAGAAGGCCGTGCCGATGTCCAGCACCGGGAACAAGGCGAGTGCCCAGGCGATGGAGACGAAGGTGGACACGAGGATGACCCGGCGCCGGCCGAACCGGTCGGACAGCACCGCGCCGAGAATCATCGAGACGCACCACACGACGCCGGCGAGCACGCCGATCGAGAGCACTGTGGTCTTGGCCAGGTGCAGGTGGGCGGTGCCGTAGGAGGCGAGGAAACTGCCGCTGAGATAGAAGAAGGCGAACACCATGACCAGCACTCCGGAGCCGAACAGCATCTGGCGCGGCTGGTTGCGGAACGCCTCGGCGAGCGGGGCGGACGAGGTGCCGGACCGGCTGGTTTCGCGGCGGAACACGGGCGACTCCTCGATCTTCAGCCGCACGACGAGGCCGACGCCGATCAGCACCACGCTGGCCACGAACGGGATGCGCCAGCCGTAGCTGACGAAGTCCTCGTTGCTCATGGTGAGGCCGGCGATCAGGAACGTGAGGTTGGCCAGCACGACCGCGACCGCGCCGCCGAGCGAGCCGAACATCGAGTAGAAGCCGCGTTTGGCCTTGGGGGCGCTTTCCGCCGCGAGCAGGGTCGCGCCCGCCCATTCACCGCCGACCGCGAGACCTTGCAGGACGCGCAGCAGCAACACCAGCAGGGGCGCGGCCACCCCGATCTGCGCGGCGGTCGGCATCAGTCCGATGAGGACGGTGGAGAGCCCCATCAGGAAAAGCGTGGTGATCAGAGTCTTCTTGCGGCCGACGCGGTCGCCGAAGTGCCCGAACAGGATCGCGCCGAGCGGCCGCCCGAGAAACGCGACGCCCTGGGTGGCGAACGCGGCCACGGTCCCCGCGGCCGGTCCGAGGGCGGGGAAGAACACGTGCGGGAACACCAGCGCGGAGGCGGTTCCGTAGATCAGGAAGTCGTAGTACTCGATCACAGTCCCGGTGCTGCTGGCGATCGCGATGCGGCGCATGTCCTTCTTGGACGCCGTGACGGCGGGAGGCGGCTCGACGCCGGCGGTCTGCTGAGGCTGGTCCATAGCTCTTCCTTGAGGGGGCCGAGTGTCAGTAAGAAGTAAAATATAAAATGCAGAGTCACACTCTCCGTGGGGGAAGCGCGGGTGTCAACCGGCAGGCGCCGCCTCGCGAGGATCGGGCAGGAAGCGTTATCTCTGAGAGTTTTTCGCGACTTGCGCACGAGGTTGAGAAGCGTGACCGGGCGTGGAGGCGGGGCCAGGAGGACGGCTGCGCCTCGCCGGGCTCGCCCGGTATCCAGGGATGAATCCTTCCTAGGAAAAAACCCGATCTGGTACGGCCCCGCGCGGAGGACGAGTGTGGAAGACAGGCCGGGGAAACGCCCCGAGCACGAACGAGGAGGCAGCATGGCCACCGGCACCGTCGAACACGTGAAGTTCCGCAACCGCGACATGTACTGGGACATCGCGGCGGATCTGCACTTCCCGCCGGGCTTCGACGAGACCACGACCTATCCCGCGATCGTCGCGGCCCACCCGATCGGCAGCTGCAAGGAGCAGACCTCCGGCAACGTGTACGCCCCGGCGCTGGCCGAGGCCGGATACGTGGTCATCGCGTTCGACGCCAGCTTCCAGGGCGCCAGCGGCGGCGAACCGCGGTTCCTGGAAGACCCCGCCCAGCGCGTCCAGGACTTCAGCCGCGTCGTCGACTACCTGGTGACCCTTCCGTACGTCGACGCCGACCGGATCGGCGTGGTCGGGGTCTGCGGAGGCGGCGGGTACACCCTCGCGGCGGCGAAGACCGAGAAGCGCTTCAAGGCCGTGGTGTCGGTCACCGGCGTCAACTTCGGGCGGCTTCAGCGGGAGATGGCAGGCCAGAACGGCGGCGTGCTCCAGGCACTCGGCGCGGTCGGCCAGCAGCGCACCGCGGAGGCGCGCGGGGAGCAGAGCGCGGTCAACGCGTTCCTGCCGGACACGGCCGAGGCGGCGCAGCAGACCGGGGACATCGACATCATCGAGGCCTTCGAGTACTACCGCACCGACCGCGGCCAGGCGGAGCACGGCTGCGTCCTGTTCGAGGTCGCGCACGGCACGGCGGCGCTGGGCTGGGACGCGTTCCACCTGGCCGAGGAGCTGCTCGACCAGCCGCTGCTGATCGTGATCGGGGACAAGGGCAAGCAGGGCGCGTTCGGCGCCTACCGCGACGGCCACGAGATCTACGAACGGGCCGCGTCCGCCGACAAGACTCTCCTCGAGGTCGACGGCGCTTCGCACTACGACCTGTACGACCGCCCGAACGGAGCGGGCGAGGCGCTGAAGACGATCGTCCCCTTCTTCGGCGACAAGCTCTGAGCCAACCCGGGAAAGCTTCATCCCCGGATAGCCGAGGGCCCTAGGATGGCAGACATGGCCGACGCGACGGCGGAACTGCGCGAGCTGGGACAGTTCTTCCAGCATCGCCGCGCTGAGCTGCAGCCGCACGAGGTCGGCCTCGACGTCCCGGCGGCGCAGCGCAGGCGTGTTCCTGGGCTGCGCCGCGACGAGGTGGCGCAGCTGGTCTCGATCAGCACGGACTACTACACGCGGATCGAGCAGGGCCGCCTCGCTCCGTCCGAACCGGTGCTGGACGCGCTGGAGCGGAACCTGCGGCTGGACGACGAACAGCGCGATTACGTCCGCACCCTGCTGGCCCGCACGAGCGCCCAGCCCGCACCGGCTCGGCGCAAGCGCGCGGTCCGCCCCCAGCTGGAGCGGCTGCTGGGCCAGCTGGACCGCGTGCCCGCGCTGGTGTTCGGCCGGTACCTGGACATCCTCGCGTGGAACGATCTCGCGGCCGCGCTGCTGCTCGATTTCAGCGAGATTCCCGAGCGGGACCGCAACTACGTCCGGCTGGTCTTCACGAATCCGGAAATGCGCGCGCGGTACCCGGAGTGGGAACAGGTCGCCCGCACGTGCGTCGCGGTGCTGCGAATGAACGCCGCGGGCAACCCGACCGACCCGGCCCTGTCGCGCCTGGTCGGGGATCTCTCCCTGACCAGCCCGGACTTCGGCCGCTGGTGGGCGGAACGCCGGGTGGCGCACCAGAACTTCGGCACGAAGACGGTCGCGCATCCCGAGGTAGGGGAGATGTCGCTGGACTGGGACAGCTTCCAGCAGGCAGGCAACGTCGACCAGCAGCTGGTGATCTGGTCGGCGGAGCCGGAGTCGGAATCGGCGGAACGGCTGGCCCGGCTTCGAGAGTCGGTTGCCTGGAAGTCCGGGCAACGCACGAGTTGACCTCGCTCAGCGCCGGATGGCGGACGAGAGCTCTAGATGTGAAGCGGCACGGCCGGCCGTTCTCGTCGCTCAGGCGACCGACGTGCTTCTCGGCACGCCGGCGATTCCTCGTGAAATTCTTGACAAGGTCGTCGGAAACCTTGCGCAGTACGTTCCCGGCATGACTACGAGGCACTGAACGCGGCAGGTCGCGGACACCACGGAGGTCGCGATGACGGTGGCGGCGAGCCGGACCGAGGTCCGCCACCGCAGCCGCGCCAAACCGTGGTCGCCGACAGCGTCGAGACGGGACAGCGCGTAGACCCAATCCGTCTGCCGGGCCGGACCTCGGAACGGAGGACGACGAGATTGGTCAAGGGGCCGACCATTTCCGCTGCATCCGTCATGGTGCGGTTGGGCACTGCCGTAGCCACCGCGATGTCCTCCTCCCGGCAGTAGCGCGAGAGAATCGTTTGGCATACCGCGAGCAGGCCTTCGAACAAGGTTCCCCCGTTGACTGCGGCTGTTTCGGTGATCCTGCGGGCGATTTGCGCCGGTATCCGGAACTCGCAGGGCACGCTGGTAATGCCAGACGCGTCGGGGCGCGCGCGGTCGGCCGGGAGGTGCAGGATCGGGAGGCCGGCGAGCCGGGCGCGCCAGTAATCGAGTTGGCTGGCTAAATCCTCGCGGGCCAGCCGGTCGCGCTGCCCTCTCACATAATCGGCATAGCGCAGCGCGGGCGCGGCCGCCCGGCCCGGCTCGACGGTCGAAGCCGCCGCGTACCCGGCGGCCAGTTCGGTAGCGAGGAATTCCAGGGAGGCGTCGTCGACCGCAAGGGCGTGCGCGCACAGCACCACCAGGTATTCGGCAGCGCCGAGCCGGAATGCAGCCACGCGCAGCAGCGGGCCGGAGCCCAGGTCAAAAGGTTCCCGGACCCAGGCGAGGAGGCGCGCGTCTAGCTCCGGTTCGCGCTCGGACCTGGTCAGCGAACGCAGATCGGTGAAACCGGCGCGGACTGGGCCGATCGGACGGACAGTTTGGCGCGGTTGTCCGCCTGTCTCGGAGAACGTCGTGCGCAGGAGTTCGTACCGGTGCCCAAGAGGCCGGGGGTCCGTGCTATAGGCACTTCGCTGGTGCGGGCGCGCCGCCGCGACAATGCCGAGCGAGCATCGTGATCCCTTACGGTGCTGCAAATTGCTCGGCAGTCAGATCGACCATTACCCAATCCGTGGGTGCTGTCACAGACGGTGGAGTAGGCCGGTCGATGTGGTGGTACCGTCCGATCCTGCGTCGCGTTGGTGTCCGGTCGGCAGGACATCTCAGGCACGCCGTATCGTGATGTCTCCGAACTGGGTCTGTGCGCGAACTTCGACGGTCTCGGCGGCGTCCCCGGGGCCTGAGGCCGAGCTGTCCAGGAGGGTATTCAGCCGGCCGTAGCCGGTGTTGACGTCGAGAAGCGCTGCGGTGCCTTCGGCGATGCCGACCTCGAGGTTGCCGGACGAGGTCCGCATCACCACAGAACCGCGGACGGTCTCGCCGATGCGGACGCTGCCGTTCGCGGTCCGGGCTTCGACCCGATCGCCGAGGGCGCGGTTGACGGAAATACTGCCGTTGGCGGCGCGCAGAACCGCCTCGTCGGAGACCGTACCGATCTCAGCGTCGCCGTTGGAGGTTTTGACTACCGCTGGACCGTCGATCGTGCCGATGTTGACCCATCCGGTGCCGGACGTGACGTCTGCGCGCCCGGCGACGTGGTCGACTCGTATGTTGCCGGCCGTCGTGTCGAGATGCACCGGACCCGCGGTCTCGAGGTGGATATGGCCGTTGGAAGCCTTGTACCGGCATTCCCCGAGTTGGCCGGTGCAGTGCAGGTCGGCCACCGCTGCGGTGCCCTGCACCCGCGAGCCGGTCGGCACCGAGATCGAAACGTCGACCGATTTGGTCCTGCTTGTGAAGTCGAGGACATGCTGTTTCGGCACCTTCACCACGAGACAGCCTTCGTTGTAGTCGACACGGGTGTTCTTGGCCGCATTAACGTCGGATCTGTCCGACTCATTCGTCGGGTGCAGGTCGACTACGGTGTCGGTCCGGTCGCTCGCGGCGATGTGCACTGAACCGACCCCCAGTTCGATCATTACGGTGATCGGCTCGGGTGTGGCGAATGTGGGCACGGCTGTCCTTTCCCGGTGTACTGGCGGTTGGAAGCTGGGCTAGCGGACCCAGCCCGTCCTGCGTTGCGGGGCGCGGGTGCTGCGTCGGTCGGGCTGCGGAGCGCGGTCGCGCTGCAGCGCAGCCGAAACCACTCGGATCAGCCATGCGTTGACCGAACTGCCCTCCTTGGCGGCCGCCTCGTCGATCAGGGCTTTGAGCTGGTCCGAGGTGCGGAAGTTGATCCGGGCCATCCCGGTGTCCTCGAGGCCCGCCGGAACGGGACTGGGCGACGGCGGGCGATCGTCGGCGAAGTCGTGACCGGCTGGGTCCGCAGGGCCTGATTCGGGTGCCGGCGGAGTGATGACGAACTCCGGACTGCTCCCGCGCAGGCGCAACTCGACCGATCCTGGCGCCAAATCGCGGGTGATCTCGCTCGCGGCGGTGGTGAGCAGGTCCAGCAGGACAAGTCTGATCAGGGATTCCAAGGGCGTCTTCCGGCGCTCAAGAAGGGCGAGAATGTCGTCGTCATCAGCCGCGACAAGCCCCGCGAACTCGCGACCGAGACGATCTACATACACGCTCAGATCCATGGTGCCATGATGGCGCACGTGTGGCGTCACGGCAAGCTGAATCGAGAGCTTTTTTGGCGCCATAGCGAGTAGTTCGGTGGCGCGTCCTGGGCTTCGCTACTGCCGTGCGTTGAGTAGCGCGGCCGTGGCAGCCAGGTGTTTTAGGAAGGACGGCCGGTCGTCAGGGGGCGGTGTCGGCCTCTTCCAACGGGCAACTCCGTACCGCCCGGGCTGAAGTTTCCTGCGGGTGCGTTTTCTAGTAGCGGGCGTGGTGCAACCGGGCGGACCGGTAGAGCGACACGTCGGACCGTGCCCAGCCGAGACGTCGCCGGGAGTACCCGCAGATCGTCGCTAGTGAGCGTGATTCACCGTGGTGCAACCCTCGCCGGTCTCGCGGATCTGCGGAACGCCACGAATTTCGTTGGCCCGCTCGGAGGAGAGGTAGCTGCGCAGTACTTCGACGTTGGCCAGTCGCGTTCGATGCCGTGGGAGCGGCGGGATGCGGGTGCGCAGTTGCTGGCCGCGCTGAAGGATCCCCTGCGAGAGTGGACCGGCGTTGTGGTTGGGGAAGGGACGAGGTGCTGGTTTGGCAACCAGTTCTTGCTGATTGCTCTGCGCTTCGCGGCCTACGGGGTTGACCTGTGGGTCCCAGAACTCGGTGGCAAGTTCGACGCACGCAACCCGTCGCACAAGATGCTGATGAGCGTCCTCGGTGGGATGAGCGAGTCGGAGCGCCAGCACGTTCAGGCGCGGGTCGGGTCGGCGATGGACGCGCAGGTGATCAACGAAGGACGGCATCAGGGCGGCCGAGCACCGTACGGGTACCGGGTGGTGGACGGCGGTCCGCATCCGAATCCGCGGAAGGCGGCCGAGGGGTTTCGCCTGCGGGTGCTGGAATCGATGAGCCTGCGGCGGATGTGGTGCGCCGGATGGTCGCCGAGTACTTGGCTGGCGTGGGCGACCGGGTGATCGCCCGGGGGCTGAACCAGGACGGCATCCCGTGTCCGTCGAAGGTGCGGCCGGAGCAGAACCGGCACCGGCAGGGGGATGGCTGGCAGAGCTCGACTGTCCGTGCGATCCTGGAAAATCCCCGGTACACGGGCTATGCGGTCTTCGGACGGTGGACGAAGCATGAGCGTTTGCTGAATCCGGATGATGTGAGCGCTGGTTACGTCGTGCGGTTCCGGAAGTCGGATCCGGGCACGGTGGTCCGGTCCCGGCGGCAGTCTCATCCGGAGATTGTGTCGGTCGAGACGTTCGCGCAGGCGCAGTTGCTGCGGCGGTCGCGTGGGGCTGGCGGGATGCGCGATATTGCGAAGCTGGAGCGGGACCGTCCTGCGGCAAAGAACAGCTACCTGCTGAAAGGTCTGATCCGCTGCGAGATCTGCGGGAGGAAGATGCAGGGCGCGCCGATACGGCAGGCGGTCTACTACCGGGGCATAGCCCGAACACTGGCACCGGGATCACCCGCGCTGGAAAGCCATCCGAAGACGGTCAATCTGCGGAAGGACCTCGTGATGCCGTCGTTGAACGGCTGGCTGTGTCAGGTGTTCGACCCGGCGAACCGGGATGAGACGGTCGCCGCGCTGGTGGCTTCGCAGGGTGGGACGCACTCGACCGGCAGAGAGGCGGTTGAGAAGCGGCTGGCTGACGCGGAGTCGCGGCTGCGCCGACATCCGACGGCGATCGAAGCAGGTGTGGATCCGGCCGCGGTGGTCGAGGCGATCAACACGGCGCAGGCGGAGCGGGAGGCAGCTCGCGCCGAGTTGCAGCACTTGCCGAAGGCGACGGTCATCGAGGCGGCGGAGGTGTACGCGCGGCTGGACTCGATGGACGACGTGGCCCGCGCACTGAACTCGCGGACGCCGGAGCGGATCACGCAGGTCTACCGAGACCTCGGTGTGCAGCTCCGCTATGACAATAAAACAGAGGCGGTCGTAGTGACCGCCTCTCCCCGTGTGTCTAACGTGTGTGTCCGAGGGGCGAGCTGCACACTAACCACACGCTTGAAGCTGACCAGTTGACGTCCGAGCCCTTGATCCGCGCAGCGTGGCAACCCGAAAGCGAGACTCGCTGACGAGACTGCCGCTTGCTGCTCCGGGCTGGGATATTTCCGGCGAACGCGTGCTCAACGCGGATTTGAACACGCGGCTGTGGCACCCCTGCAACGGACGCGTGTCCATGTGGCAGAACCAGTGTCGATCGGCGATGCGACGCAAGCTGGGATTGGTACCCCTTTCAGGGCTGGAATTGGTTTGCAGACCGCGTTCATCCGAACCTGCTGTGTCAGCACTACTCGCCGCATGTGCAGAACGCGGGCCGGGTGTTTCGAATGAGGACCTCTCGACCAACGCGTCGATCTTGCTGCCTATCAGGGAGTCTGCCTCGTTGTTCATGTGTCGGCCCGCTTCTCCAGCCGATGGTGGTGCCGATGCGGGATCTGCGTGACTGGAACCACGGAGCGGGACTCGCTTCGGTTCGGGATACGACGTGATCAGCTACTCCTGCGTCTGTCAAGGCTTTCCGGGGCTGGGCAGGCTCGGCGCGGGGTAGCTCACCGCGGCACTTGGCTACTAGGAGTACCCCGTCCGGCAGGCGTGCAGCAAACAGGCCAGCACCTGTTCTGCGAGCATCCCCACAAGGGACTCGACGATGGCTGGTTCCGCGCCGACCAATCGGGTGACCTCGGCGATCAGTGCCGGCCGCCGATCCAGCGCATGACACAGCTGGGGGCTCGCAACAACTGCGCGTGCCGCGTCGTCAGCCCGAGCAGGGCCGCGCTCACCCCGCCGCCGACTCCAGTCGTGCGGCGACGACGCCCAGCCGCTGCGGTCACGGCTCATCGAGCACGTCCGGTCGCGGCGGGCCAGCACCGTCGCGAGGCCCCGCCGGTCGAGCGCCGCGAGGCGGCCGAAGGAGTCCGTCGGCGGTGGTCACCGGCCCAGGCCGAGGACAGCCGGATGGCGTGGTCCGCCAGGGCCGAACGGGTGGATTGATCGCGTGAGGTGTGACAAGGGCGTACTGGTAAACGATCTCTCACCGGAAACCTGTGAGGAGACTGGTGATCGCACACGAGGTACGCCTATCGGGCAAGTTCCGTTGGGCGCGATCTTCTGGCATGCTGGAGGGCTCGTCGCAGAACGTCGGGCCCGCACGTGCCAGGTGCGTGCGGTCGACCGTTCCGTTCTGTCGAAGGGGATCAGCGGCATGACCGCACAGCTGGACACCGGGCGGCTCGAGGTCGTCGCCGGGAAGGCCGCCGAGTGGCGGCGCAATCTCATCGACCTCAGTTTCCGCAACACCTTGCTTTACTTCAAAACCACCAAGCTGGGCAGCCTCGACCTTACCGATGCCGACCCGGCCGCCCTGGCCGAGCTGACGACTCGCGCCAAGATACGGCTGAGCAAGCTGGTGCCCGAGCCCGGGAAGCTCAAAGAAGCCTGCAGCCGGACGCGGACCCTCGGCAAGCGGATCCAGCTCTTCGAAGAGGAGCAAGGACTTGACGTCGGCCGGATCGCGTTTGGCTTGATTCGCACCACCCCTCGGCAGCGGCAGGGCTCGGTTCCGGTGCCTCCGCTGCGGGCGCCTCTTCTGCTGCGGCCGGTCACGATCAAGGCCAGGACGAACTCCGAGAGCGACTACACGCTTGAACTCACGGACGAACCCGAGTTCAACCCGGTGCTTTTGCACGCGCTGGACGAGCAGTACGGCGTCGATGTCGCAGGGCTCGCGGACCGGCTCGGCGACGTGATCGACTCCGCCTCGGATCACACGATCCAGATGGAGAGCGCTTACTCCCGGCTGACCGAGGTCGCCGCGGCTCAGGGGATCGAGCTGGAGCTGGAGAAGGCTGTCGTGCTCGGCACCTTCAACTACGAGAAGCTCCCGATGGTCGAGGATCTGGCGAACGCGACCGAACTGCTGGCCTCGCACGACCTGGTCGCCGCCATGGCCGGGTTCGCACCGGCTGCCGAGTCGCTGGTCGCGGAGGGCGGGTTCCGCCCGCCGGCCGTCGATTCCTTGTCGCCCGCCGACGAGTTCCTGGTCCAGGACGCGGATTCGTCCCAGCACCGGGCGATCATGACGGCCTTGTCGGGCAGGCACGTCTTCATCGAAGGCCCGCCCGGCACGGGCAAGAGCCAGACGATCGCGAACATCATCGCGGGGGCGGCGGCGGCCGGGAAGAAAGTGTTGTTCGTCGCCGAGAAGCGGGCGGCGATCGAAGCAGTGCTCAACCGGCTGGCGGCCGTCGATCTCGACAGTCTGATGTTCGACCTGCACCAGCAGAAGATCAGCAAGCGGGAAGTAGCCCAGCAGCTCGCGCTCAGCCTCGACCAGCTGTCGAAGGAGCCGCCGGTCGACGCCACCACATTGCACAACCGGCTGTCCGACGCGCGGCAGCGCTTGCTCGACCACTCGCGGGAGCTTCACACACGGCGACGGCCGTGGGACTTGAGCGCGTACGAGGTCCGGCAGCGGCTGCTCGACCTGCCGCCAGGCCCCGAAATTCGCGGTGCTTTCCGGGGAAACCATCTGCGTGCCTTGGACGCAGCAGTCGTCGGCGAACTCGAGCAGGCGATCAAGGACTTCGTCGACCGCGGCGGCTTACGGATCCTGAGGCGCGAGACGCCGTGGTGCAATACGCAGGTCCGCACCGACGACGAGGCCGAAGCGGTGCTGATCCAGCTCGACCAGTTAGCCAACCAGACGCTGAAACGCAGTCAGCACGGTGTCCAGCGGCTCGTCGCGCAAACCGGCCTGCGCCAGCCGCAGGACTTCGCAGGGTGGGAGGAGATGCTCGGTCTGCTCGACGGCATCACCCAAAGCGTCCGCGACTTCGGGCCGACGATCTTCGGGACCCAGCTGGATCAGTTCGCGCAGGCGACTGCGGACCGTGCCACGCGGGCTCGGTACTCGCAACCTCTCTCGTGGGGACAGCGGCGAGCGTTGGTGAAGCAGCTCCGGTCGCTGACCACGACCGGCTTGCGCAAGAAGCCGGCACTCCACGCGGCGTTGACGACGGTACTCGGGCAGCGGCAGCGCTGGCAGGAACTCGGCGGCCGCGAGGTGGCGCCGTCCGAAATCATCGGGCTCGACCAGGTCGCGCGTGACTACACCGAGCTGCGTCGCCAGCTCGCGGCAGTGGCCATGTCGGCACAGTGGCCGGATCTGGCTGCCGGCCCGGCGCCACAGGTCGAACAACGGTTGACGGCCTTGGCCAGCGATAAGGAGATGCTGTTCAAGATGCCGGGACTGAATGCGCAGCTGGATCGGTTCCGCCAGCTCGGTCTCGAGCCGTTGCTCCAGGACATCGCGGATCGCAACCTTTCGTCCGACGAGGCTTGGCGAGCGTTCGAATGCATTTGGCTCTCGTCGATCGAGGACGACTTCAAGCTGCGGATCCCGGAACTCGGGCAGTTCGTGGCGACCCGGCAAAGCCGGGCCGCGGCCGACTTCCGCACTGCGGATCGAGAGCACTTCGCGATGGCTGCCCGGAGGGTCCGGCGGCAGGTGGCCAGGCACGCCCGTCAGGCCCAGGACACCTATCGTGACCAAGCCCAGATCCTCAAGAAACAGGCCAGCCTGAAGACGAGGCACATGCCGACCCGCAAACTTGTGGAGAAGGCGTCAGACGTGCTGCTCTCACTTCGGCCATGCTGGGCCATGTCGCCGCTGGTGGTGAGTCGGATGCTGCCGGCCGAGCGGTTGTTCGACCTGGTGATCTTCGACGAGGCGAGCCAGATCCGCCCGCACGACGCGATCACGTCGATCATGCGCGGTGCGCACCTGGTTGTCGCTGGTGACGAGAAACAGCTGCCGCCGTCGAACTTTTTCGACCGGGCCATCACTGTCGACGACGAGGATGACGACAACGACGAAGGTGAGCTTTCGGACTACGAATCGGTCCTGACCGCACTCCGGCCGATCATGCCGTCGCAGGAGATGCTGCGATGGCACTACCGCAGTGCCGACGAACGCCTGATCGCGTTTTCCAATCAGGAGATCTACCGCAACGGGCTGGTCACCTTTCCCGGTGCGGAGAGGGAAACCCCGGTCACTCTCGTCAGTGTGGACGGTCAGGCCGCACCGGGGCAGAAGGGCTCGTCCCCGGCCGAGGTCGAGCGCGTTGTCGAACTGATCATGGAGCACGCGCGGAACCGGCCGGGAGAAAGCCTCGGTGTGATCACTCCCGGCACCACACATCAGGCGCGGATCGAGCAAAGTCTGATGCGGGCCCGTCGTGACCATCCAGAACTCGAAGATTTCTTTTCCGACGACGGGAAAGAGCTGGGCCGGCGGTTCTTCGTCAAGAACCTGGAGAGCGTGCAGGGTGACGAGCGGGACGCGATTATCCTCACGATCGGCGTGGCACGCGGTGCGTCGGGCAAAATCAACAAGACGGGCTTCGGGTTTCTCAACCGGAAGGGCAGCGAGCGCCGGGTCAATGTCGCGGTGACACGTGCGAAGCGCCGAATGACCCTGGTGGCTTCGTTCACTCACCACGACATCGAGCCGTCCGCCGAGATCACCGGCACCGAATTGCTCCGGCGCTATCTCGACTTCGCTACGCACCTGAACGCCGACCAGGTCGGGCGGCCGTTGCGTGTGCCGTTGAACGGGTTCGAACGTTCGATCGCTGATGCCCTGGCACATCGCGGTGTCCCGGTCCATCCGCAGTGGGGCTTCTCCGAGTATCGGATCGACTTCGCTTTGGAACACCGTGATCAGCCGGGGCGGATGGTGCTGGCTCTCGAAGCGGACGGGCATGCATACCACCAGGCGCACAGTGCCCGAGATCGGGACCGGCTTCGCCAGGCCCACTTGGAAAACCTCGGCTGGCACTTCCACCGGGTCTGGTCCTCGGCGTGGTTCGCCGACCCGGAGCACGAAGCCGACAACATCGTCGAGGCGTGGCACCAGGCCATGGCGGCCGTCGACACGGCCGTACCGGCGGTTGCGGAGCCTGCGCCACGGCCGGTCGGCTCGCCGCCGTCGGCCGTCCGTGGTCCACGGCCACCGGTCCCGGCCGGTCTGTCCATCCAGGAGTACAGCGAGCGGCAACTCATCGAGATCTGCCGCTGGCTGATGAGCGACGGCCTGCTGCTCGACGCCGATCAACGGCTGGCCCAGGCGATGTCCGAGCTGGGTTTCCGGCGCCGCGGCCCTCGAATCGTCGCGCGGCTGAACCGGGCCATCGAGATCGCGCAGCATCTCGCGGACAAGGAGGAGAACTGATGTTCCCGTTGGACTACCGGACGGCCGTCCGGCTGGCCGAGGTCATCGTCGACATGGACGGCTCCTACGAACGGAAGGGATATCAGTTGGAGGAGCTGCTGCGGCACGCCGGATGGGCCGACCCGCCCGAGTACGACGGCTCGCCGCGGGTGCCGTGGTTGCGTGATCAGCTCGTGGAGCGCGCCGACAACCACGCCGAAATCGAGCGCCTGCTCTGCCGGGTGTGTGATCCGATCGAGTACGACGACGGGGCGGCGGTCGCGGAGCAGTTCCGTCTGGTCGTCAACGAGAAGCTGGCTCCGGAGGGGCTGGTCGTCACCCTGGTCGGCGGCCGGCCGGTGATCGGTGAACTCGCCGCGGACGGGGGCAATCCGGTCTTCGCGGAGCCGCCGGACCTCCAGCGCCGCCTGAAAAGCCTGATCACCGATGAGAAAACCATCGAAGTGCTCATGGGCCGGGTAGCCGAGACGCGGATCTGCGTCGAGGGTGGCGCGTACCGGATGGCGACGATCGGAATCGGTACCTTCATCGAAGGCCTGCTGCTGTCGGTTCTCCTGGAGCGCGACGAAGATCTGCGGAAACACGGGTTCCCGGATGTGCGTCAGCGAATCGCCCCTGACAAGCGTTCGACGAAGCGTTCGAGCCCCGACTGGGTTTCGATGGAACTACTGATTGACACGGCCTTTACGAAGGACTGGGTGCAACTCGACGCGACGGCGTTCGCGCACACCGTGCGAGATTTCCGGAACTTCATCCACCCGCGCAAAGAACTGGCGGAAAGCCCTCGGTTCGACGCGGACACCGTGATGCTGTGCTGGGGTCCCGTGCAAGCGTTGCTGAGCGATCTGGAGCAGAATCTGGATCCGGTCGGGAAGTGACAAGCTGGCCCCGGCCGAGGAGGCCGGGACCAGCTTGGTCGGGTTCTTGTCGCAGGCGGTGCCGTCCCCTTCGCAATCCAGCCCGGGTCGATATCCGGGCTGGCCGCGATGAATGGGTGCTACGCCCGCACCTTTCGCCGTCGTGCTGACCGGCTCGAAGCTGGAGAAGCCGGCCCAGCTTTACCGAGGCCTCGATCTTGACCTGCGGTTCGACCGCGAAACGGGGGCTGTCGACGTGACGGCCTCTCCGCGGAGAAATAATGCGTGCGTTCGAGGGCGAGTCGCACACTATCCACCCGCTTCGAGTTCTCTCCGTGAACGGCGGCAGGTCTGTGCGAGTCCGAGACTTCAGGGCAGTTCGGACGGCATCGATATCGGTAAAAATGGCTTTCAACTGAGGGTTTCCGCCGCGTCGGGGTCGCGAGTTCGGAGGGAGCAAGTTGCGGTGATAGCCGGTACAGCCGTTGCCGCGTGGTGGGACGGGGCGAGCGCGCCGTAGCCTGAACTGTGCCGAGTTCCACGGCGGAGGGGAGAAGCTCGTGGATGCACCGACGAAGGTCTGGCGGCGGCCGTCGGAGGCCGGGCCGATGGGCATCGAACGTACGTTGCTGGTCAAATTGGTCGCGAACACCGGCGACCCGGTGATGGCGGAATTTGCCCGAGAACTGCTGGCCGGGAATGTGACCCCGAGGTGGGTCGTCGAGTCCCAGCTCTACGCCAGCGCGCTGGAGGTACCAGCCAGCGGTCTCGCCGCCTGGTACAGCGGCTTGTCGGAGTCCGAAAAGGACGCTGAAGCAGCCGAGAGCGAAAATGCGCTGCTCGGACTGACGGGCGAGCCCGTCGAGGCATCGCCACGTGTCCGGAAATCTCCCCCTGCGCGCCGTCGGAGCGAAGGGCGTGGAGTATGTCGAAGATTTTTCCGAACGGGACTGGTTTGATGAGGAGCAGTCGTCGAACCTCGGACGAGGGTCCGCTGTATTGGCAGAGCGCGATCCTCCGGCAGGCGTGGTTTCAGCGCCCTGCTGATCAGCGTGGCCTTGGCGGCGCTTGCGCTGCTTCGCCTGTTCGTGCGACCCCGTTGGTTGTGGGCAGCGCCGCTCGTCTGCGCGGTGCTGAGCCTGATTCTGGCTCTGCGGCTCAGGTTCGCGCCCACCCGCGGCACGGTAGCGATCCTGAGCAGGCATCCCGACGGGCGAAGAGCAAGGCCAGACCGCCGCCGCCCACGCGAGCACAGCCCTGGAACGCGCTGACCAGCACGGCGCGGTCCGACACCGCTGCAACGGACAGGGGCGCGGTTAGCTCCGCGTCACGGGGCGGCCCGCGGCCTTCACAGCTTCTGAACGCCGAGTTCGGCGAAGAGCCTCCTCGTTCCAGGATCGACCGAGTAGAGGACCGTGCCCCGGATCGAGCGGGTCATCAAGACCCCGTACGCGTTCCGGATCGCGAGGGCGAGGTCTTTCTCCTCGCGGATCCGGCTGGCCTTGCTCAGCACGTGCTCGCGGTGGACTTGCCAGCCGACACCGTTCCAGGTGAGGTCGGGCCCCATGATCACGCCGCCCCACTCGTACTCGAGGCCCTGCGCGGTGTGGACGCAGCCGATCTGTCCGAAACCGCCGGGTTCCGTAGCCCAGTAGCGTCGTTTCGGCACGCCGGGGGTGTCGTGCTGGTCGCCGGCGTTCCACGGGCGCGCCCACCCGGGTTCGGGTGCGACTTCCGGGTCCGTGCCGCTCCGGTCCTCCCACTTCCAGCAGATTCCGGCGGACATCCTTGCGCTTTCCTTGTTGCGCTCCTTGTCCTGCAAAAAGCGTTCCATGGTCGAGGCGCTGTCGGTGTAGCAGAGCTGGAACGGCTCCGGCTCGTCCCCGTCGTCCGGCCTCCACGGGAGCGGGTCTTCGGCGAGCAGCCGGCGGATCCACGTGTCGTAGGTCGAACTGCCGACAGCGCGCAGCACTCGGTCCAAACTGATCGGCACCACCTCCGCGCCGAGGCTCTGCACCTCCCGGAGGAGCGCTTCCGGAGACCAGACCTCGTCGGAGAACAACCGCTGGTCGCCGTCGATGAAGAACACCGGCACCTTCGCTCGGGTGACCACCACCGAGACCGAGGACTCGCCGGGACGCATGGAATAGGAGCCCTTCATCGGCCGCTCCGTCAGCCGGTGCGCCTCGTCGCACAGGATGAGGTCCAATTCGTCCGCCGTGCGGTTGTCCGCGATACTGTTCAGAGTCGCGAAAGCGGAGCGCCGCCCCAGCGCGGCGCGCTTGAAGGTCTCGCGAGAAGCGACGCCACCGGAGACATAGCAGGCATTGCGCCCCGTACTGAGCGCCCAGCCCAGCAGTGTGAGCCCGACGAGCGATTTTCCGCTCCCGGCGCGACCGCTGACGACGAACACCTTCTTGGCGCCCGTCGACGGGCTGGCCACCTCTTCAGTCACCTTCTTCACCGCGGTCAGCTGGTTCTCCACCAGGCTGAACCGCGTGTGCCCGGCCACGACCGCTCCGACGTCCGAGTCGATCAGCGAGCTAGTCCGGCGACGTTCGAGCAGGGCTTCGGCGGCGCCGGCGCCTGACTCCGCGCTGAAGGTGGCCTTGAGGAATTCCTCGAGCTCACGAGGGACGCGTGCGGTGAAGGTCGGTACCCCGGGCCGAGGAGAGACATTTCTGATCCACTGCGAATCGGGGTCCTTGAGATTGTGCAGGTACGACGCACCCGCGAGGTGTACGTAACGGTCGTCGAACATGGCGTGGTGCACCTTGAGCGACTGCATGTTCTCGTATACCTGCACAGCCGGATGCTTCTTGTTTCTTCCGTACGAGTCCACATAGACCAGGTCGAGTGCGCACCGACCGCACAGGGCCCCCGTTCCCGCCCGGCGGCACTCGGCGCACAGCCCTTTGGCAGGGTTCGGCTGGGGACGTCCTGCCTGGCTCCACTGCTTCAGCTCGATCACCGCGTAGCTCAAGCCGCCGTTCGGGTGGTAACCCGCCAAGACGACGTCCACCGGATTCATCGCCCCGACCCGGTACTCCACGAACATCCAGACCTGGTCCAGCCCGACGCGATCGAGCAAGGACGCCAGCCAGTACACGCTTTCCCGCCAGGACCGCACGTCGCCGGGACCGGCGTCCTCGTTGTTCGGGTGCGCTTCCCGGTAGCGGTTCTCGATTTCCGGGATCAGCCGGTCACTGTCCCGAAGGAGCTCTCGTGCCGGCCAGAACGCTTCCAGCGGCTTCCACGCGTTCGTCGTCGTTCTCCTTCGAACCATTCCGCCGGAATTTTCGGGATCCCGCACCGCGCAGCGGAACGAGGCCGAGAAAGCGGAATATTCCATGTGAGATTGGTCTGTCAGACTCAAGCTTGCGGGGTGCAGCGATGCGCTCCGATCGTGCAGTCGTCTGCGATCAGAGCACGTTTTCGAGCTTCACCCCCTGCTCTCGGAACCGGAACTGTCTTGGTTCGTAAACACGTTCTACACGATTAGGTGAACGAGTGCCGTCCCGGCCCCTCCGGGACGACCGGGCAATCTGGGCCGAATGGATGGTCTTACCGATGGCTATTGCGGAGTGACTGTCTGTGCGTACCGTGGATGAGGCCGCCGGCATGGGGAGAGCTAGCGTGGGTACCTCGAGCAGATGGACCGGGCCTAGAACGGACGTCTGGAAGGCAGTTTCCCGGAGCGTCGCGCGACTGCGGCCGGCCGAGGACGCCGCAGCGACAGCCGCGGAGATTCCCGGGCCGCGGCAGCCGCACGATCACCCGATTTCGGACGAGTCGGCGGCAAGGCGAGGACAACGCTGCCGGGAGGCGCTCGCGGCGGCAGTGCGCGACGACCCGGACGCCTTTGGCTTGCGGGTGACGATGACTGCAGCGGGCGAGTCGCTGATCGGATTCGTCGAAAGCTTCGGAGAGGGCAGCGGGCAGAAGAATCTGGTACCCGATTCCGGCTGGCCCGGGACTCGCGAGGAGTGGTTCCTCTGCCGATTCGTGTCCGCAGTTGCCGGAGAAGGCACCACAATCGCCGACGCTGTCGCGCGGCGTTCCGCCGCGGTGTGCGCGCCGAGCCCTGGCCTGGTGTTCGAGTGGGCACGCCGAGAGGACGGCGGCCTGCTCGGCCAGTCGCCTGCCAGGTGGTGACCGTCGACGGCCAGCGGTCGCCGTCGGTCATGCCGGAGCGGCGACCAACTGCGGCGAGGTGGACAGCTCCGGTGGAGGCTGGAGCGCGCCTGACGGCCTGCCCTCGTCGAAGAGATTGTGGCCGTTGGTCTGTTCAGGGGGATGCGCGGTTGTTTGTCGCCCTCGGCCTGTCCGCATGTCGTCCCGGTTCCAGGCCGGCGGAGGGAGCCGGGGTGGGTGTGTTGACTGATGCGGGGTTCGCTGAGGCTGTGGCCGCTCGGAAGGGTGTGGCGCGGTTGCCTGGCCGGGTCGCGAGTGGTGCGCGGTTCGCGTTTACGGGCGGATGTCGGCCTTTGAGTTCCAGGATTCGCGGACGTCGCGTGCGTGGCAGCGTGCGGTGGCGGACGAGCTGGTGGAGGAGGCTGGCGAGGTGGTGGTGGGGTTTGCGATTAGGGCCGGTCGCGGCGGTGGTCGTGGGAGGAGCGTCCGGCATCGGCGGAGTTGTTGGCGGCTGCGGAGTGCGGGGATCGCGGGTTTGATGCTGTGGTGGTGGGGGAGTATGAGCGGGCGTTCTAGGGCGACCAGTTCCGCGAGGTAGTCGCCCGGCTTGCCGCGGTGGGTGTGCAGGTGTGGTTGCCGGAGGCGGGCGGCCCGGTGGAACTGGACAGTCCGGTGCGTCAAGCATTGATGAGGTTGCTGGGCGCGCAGGCGCAGCGCGAGGTGGTGCGGGCCCGGCACCGGGTCTTGGCGGCCATGGCTGCCCAGGTGCGGTTGCAAGGTCGTTTTCTCGGCGGTCGTCCGCCGTACGGGTACCGGTTGGCCGACGGCGGGCCGCATCCGAACGCGGTCCATGCGCGGTGGGTTCGGCGTGTGCATATGCTGAAGCCGGATCCGGCGACGGTGCGGTGGGTCGAGCGGATGTTCACCGAGCGTGCGCGTGGCCGGTCGATTGCGTCGTTGGCGCGGGAGTTGAACGGGCGCGGTGTCGCGTGCCCGTCGGGTCCGGACCGGGTGAGGAATTCGCACCGGTCGGGGTCTCGGTGGATCGTCCGTACCGTGGCGATGATCCTGGAGAATCCGCGTTACACCGGCCGGCAGGTGTGGAACCGCCAGTCCACGAAAGGGCATGGTGCCGGTGGACGGCGTGGGGATCGAGGCTCGGGTGCCGTGCGCCGGAACGACGCGGTGGGGTGGGAGGTGTCCGAACGGCTGGCGCATGCCCCGCTGGTGGACGAGGCGACGTTCCTCGCCGTGCAGCGTATCCGCGCCGAACGGCGCACCAAGGACGGCGGCACGCGCGAGTACGCGCTGTCCGGGCTAGTCGTGTGCGGGCTGTGCGGTCGTCGTATGGAGGCGCACTGGGTCCACGGCCGGCCGGGGTACCGGTGCCGGCACGGCTACAGCACGGCCACGCCTCGGCCGAAGGACGGGCCGCGCGACGTCTACGTCCGCGAAGAACACCTGCTGCAGGCTGCGGCACACCTGCTTCCGGCGGACCGACCGGACGGCACCCGCAGCCCGCGCGAGATACGGGAGGCCCTCAACGATGGGCAGCTGGAGATCTCCTGCAGTCTCGAGGGGCGCGAGCTGCGGCCGGCCGAAGCGCGACAAGCGGTCTGCCCGGCGCGACCACCGGATCAGCTCACTCTCGACCTCGGCTGCGGCCTCCACCCGGACACGGAACCGGAGCACCGGTCGGAGGCTGCAGAAGAGGACTTCCGTACACCATCTGCCGCCGCCGAGCAGTCGCCATCAGCAGCCGGGTTGCGAGCACCGCGTACCGGCATAGAAACTACCCCACGGATCTTGGAATCCGTGGGGTAAGGGAGTGTCCGAGCGAGTTGCACACTATCCACACGCCTGCACTTGGCCTCGTGAACGACATAGCTTCCCCGCCGAAGCCAGCCCGTCGGTTTGGCTGTGGCTTACCGTCGGCGGAAGCTGGCTCCACGGCCGTAATGTGCGTTGGTTATCCGAGCGCGCCGAGCCGCTGCAGGCGTGCCAGCGCGGCGGCGGCGTGCTGGCGCAAGGCTTCGTCCAGGTCACGGCGCTCTGCCGGCGAAGCCTCGGGCGATACGAAATACTCGTCGACCTCAGAGAACAGCTTGTCGAGCACGGCGAACACGTCGTCGGGATGCAGAGCCTCGTCGTTCTTCATCAGGTCGAGGTATTGCTGCTCGAACTGGCCAGCGTCGATCGTGCAGTCGACGAATCGCGCGATCAGCTCGCCGTAGTCGGCAGCGTCGCGCTTGTTCTCTGCGGAAGCGCTCATCTTCACCCTCCACCCAGGGATCCTCGTTCGATCACGTTGCGAAGCTGCTGGACGTTGAGTTTCCAACCTGTCCAGTATGTTCCATCAGGTCTGAGCACCTCGCAGACGCGGGTGTTCTCGTTGTAGATCAGGATCGCGGGCTCCCCGCGGTAGCGGCCGACGTCTGCCGCCTTGATCGAGTTCGCGGGGTCTTCCGCGAACTTTCGCAGCGCATCCTCGTACGCTTTGGCGCCGGCGTTGCTCCAGTTCTGGTCGACGCCGAAGTCCTTCGCGTGTTTGAAGTGGCTCTGCAGCTGGCCTTTCGGATAGCTCGGTTCAGGGACTTCGTGAGCGGCGAGTTCGTCGCTGATTTTCGCCGCGTCGGCGCTTTCAATGTTGGGGTTCGGGGTGCTGCTCATCGCTGTCTGCATGGCGGGCACGACGCCTTGCGTGATGGCGATCGCGCCGCCCGCGGTGATCAGGATGGCTTCGGCTGCGGTGACCACTTCGGCGACTGGGGCGACGAGTGCGCCGGCGGCGTCTACGCCGAAGAGTTCCAGGCCTTCGATGACCGCGGCGATGAGGACGTCGAGGGCGCCGTCGGTGGCGATGCTGCCGATGACGAGGATGACGCCGACGACGGCCAGGTCGTCGACGACTTCTTTGATTTTGTCCTTGATTTTCTGCTGGGTGTCCACGTTCCAGACGCGGAAGTCGACGAGGCTTTCGCCGAGCCGTCCCAGTGCCGCCGGGAGTTCGGCGAGGATCGACTGCGGTCCTGCGGCTCGCTGCCAGAATTGCTCGAGTGCGGTGAGGTCGTCCGAGGTGTTGTTGCCGACCAGGCTTTGCAACTGCGCGTGGAGGCCGTTGACGAGATCCTGGACCGCTCCGCCCGCGTTGCGGCACGCAGTTGCGGCGTCGTCGAGCCGGCCGGTGTCCGCGGTGGGGATGTATTTTTCCAGGAAGCCTGGCATCCACCAGGGCGATTCGCCGGTGAGCACCGGGAAGTCGGTGTTCCCCGGCCATTGTTGCGGTGTCAGCGGTGCGCGTGGTGGGCCGCCCGGGTTGCCGGGCACGCTCGACTGGTCTGCGCCGACGTGGTTGAGAGCGGAGACATCGATGCCCTTGCCGATCGATCCGAGCAGGTCGAAGGCGGTGCGGAAGCCGTCGTTGACGATCGAGTCCATCGCGGCGGCCCAGCCATTCTGGTACTGGCGGGCGCCGTCGCACGCTCCTGCTGCGCCGGAGGCGGCGTCGAGAGCGTTGAGAAAATTCTGCCGGATCTGTTCGAGACCGCCTTGGGCGTCGACGAAGCGCTGCGCCACGGAGTGGAAGTCGGCCGGTACGACCCTGACCGGCGTCGACGGCGCGGCTTGAGCCGCGGCTGCCGCGGGCGGCATCAGGACGCCTGCCAGATCGAGACGTTGGCGTGCACTGCCCGCGCGTGGTTGTCGTGGGTATTCAGGACGACTTCGCGGACCCAGTGCAACTGGTCGCGAAGCTCGCGGGCTGAGCTGAACCATTCGTCGATCGCGTCGTGGAAGCGGTCGTGCGCTTCGCCGTGCCAGCTCCGTCCGAGGTCGCGCACGAGTTCCTCGACACTGTCAAGGTCTTCGGTTGTCACGTCGATGTGCCTGGCGATCGAATCCGCCAGATCGCGGAGTACGGCGAAGTCCACCGTCAGCTGATCCACTGGCCTCTCCCTCGGAAGGTCCGCACCTTCTCCCCGACGTCAGGCTAAACCAGCGAAGGGCGGGCCGTGATGCTTTTCCGTAGTCAGTCCATAACGCCCGGTATTGTCCGGTTTCTCGAGCCACGGTGCGCTTGGCGGTCTCCGAGGGGCCAGCCACGCCTGTCCTCATCGCGTAGGCCGTGATCGATCTGCTCGGGCGGCTGACTCTCAAGCAGAGCCACGACATTGTGGAGTAGTTCATCGGTTCTTGGGAGCTATGAAGCGCCAGAGGTCGCAGACCGGCTTCGAGTGTTCAATGACCAGGTGGAAGGGAATGTGCAGCGGGAGGACATTTCCAGGATGTCGCTTGACAGCCGGTGAGAGGTGACGAAACGCGAGGGGATCTGAGCCGCCAGGCGATGTAGACGTGGATGCTGAGTTGCTGGAGCGGTCGCGGCGTGAGGATCGGCGGCATCGTGATGCTCAAGGGCAGCGCCGGAAGGCGGATCGAGCGGTGGTTCTTCGAGCTGGGTGCCGAGAGTGGCTCCGCCGACGTTCCTGCCTCCGTCGTGGCCCTATGGGAGAACGGCTGCCCAGGCTGGGTCGTCGTTGAGAGCGACCACATGGTGGCAACCCGGCCGAGCTGACCATGCTCGGATTCCAGCACCGTCCGGAATCCCAGCCGCAGCAACGGTTCATCGTCCAGGAGCAGAACGGTGATCGTCATGTCGATTCCTCGCCAGTTTCCCGAGCTGCCGGCTGCCTGCAGAAAGCGTTGCGCGGCCCGCCTCGACCTGGCCGTCGAACACCGCGGCGCGCTCGGCTTCCCGTTCAGTCCGTGGCCGCCTCCGGCCGGAACGGGCGGGGCCCCTGCAACGGCCATACCTCGCCACCGAAGTTGGGCCGGTGCTGTCTGCCGCCGTCATCCATGTCAGCTTCGCTGACCGGTTCGACCGGTTGCATGCCACGGCGCTCAAGCAAGCGCTGCCGTCCGTGTGCGGCGAGCGCAGGCGGGCCGCGCTACGACAGTCAGGTGATTTCGCCGTGCGGAACGCAATACCAGTTGCCGGTTAGCGACCTTCTGAGCAGATTGAGCGGGTGCCCGGCCTGGGGAGGTCCGGGCAGGGCGGAGGGCTTGCCGATGTCGTCGCTGACCGAGTCGTGGGAGCTGCCGCCGGACGGCTGGGAACCGCTGATCCCGACGGACGACGAGTCGATCACCCGGCGGCGGCGTGCACTGGCTCCGATCCAGGTGCTCACCGACATCGAGCGCACCAAAGGCGCGTTGGACGGCACCTACTGGGACCGCTACGACCTGTTCACGATCTCGCTGGCGGTGATCGACCAGGTCGCGCTGGCGATGGGGATCTCGGCAGGCCGCACCTGGGAAGAGGCCCTCGGCTACGCGACCGCCCAAGCCGCCCGGCAGGCACCGGACGCCGACGAGGCCGAATGGGCGTCGGTGGCGGAACGAGTGCTCGTTTCACTGGTCACGACGGACGTCGAAGTCGTCAAACACCTCGTGCACACCGCGGCCGGGCCGGCGTGGCGGAACCAGCGGTTCCGGCTGCTCTACCTCCATCCGACCGGCAGCGAGGGGATCGAGCACCTCCGCGCGTCGGAACAGGCGATCAACATCTTCGTCGAGGCGCTCGACGTCGACATCGAGGCCGCGCAGATCGCCAACGAGGCACAGCTCAACGCCTTGATCGCGCGGGGCGCGGTGGAATCTGCGGTGCAGATCGCCAAGCTCGCCCGGTACCGGTCGATCCAGTACCAGGAGCGCATCCGGCGGATCGTCGCCGACACGCTGATCGATCCGGACGTCCACGACTGGCTCGGCGAGGTGCCCGTGCTGCTGCGGGAGGCGCTCGACCACGTCAAGGACCGGCTCGACGCCGAGTCGGCGCTGCTCGACGCGGTCGCGGACCGCCGCGCGGAGCTGGAGGACCAGACGAAGCTCGACGCTGCCAACCAGCTGATCGAAATCCTCCGCGAGTGCCGCCGTCGGCACGACGACCTGCACCGCCACTTGATCAGTGCCCGCAGCCGGTTGCGGGAGGCGTTGGACGACCGGTTCCGCCGCGCGCCTCGGACAGCGCGGCGATTCGACCTCGGCACCGACTTGCTGATGCCCTATCTCGCGCGCAGTACTGCCGTCGCCGCCACGGCGGCCGATCGCATGGTGGCCGTCTGCGGCGGGTTGCCGGTTCGCTGGTGGCCGTCGCTCACGACGCTGACGGACGAGCTGTGCACGCCAGTGCCGCCGCCGCGGCCCGGAGAGGAGTACCAGCCGCCCGAGTTCGTCGATGACCCAGGCCGCGAATGGTGGGAGCCCTATGAGGACACCGTGGAAGCGGTGCTCTCGGGTGTGGACGATCCGGTCCGGCTGTCCCAGCTGCTCGCGCGGGCCGATCGAATCGCCGACGAGGCCGGTGCCGACCCCGAGGAACCGCCGCTGGACGCGGGCCTGCTGGCCGCGGCGATCGTGCACGCCGCGCACCGCGCCTGGGCGGCTCGCCTTGCGGGTCGCTCGGCCGGCGACCGGGTCGTGGTCGCGGTCGCCACCGGGACCAGGATCGACAGCGGCGGGATCCGCGCCGACGACCTGCTGCTCGTGCCCGGAGAAGTGCTGACGGACATCAGCGAGCCGATCGAGGGGCGGCATCCCCGTTCGGACGCGGGAGAGGAACTGGCCGAATGAGGTCCGCCGCCGACGACATCGACATCGGGAAGTTCTTCGCCTGGGCCGCCCGGCCCCGGGAAACCCCGGCCCGCAGCGAGGAACTGCATCGCATCGTGCGCCGGTATCTCGACGAGCCCGATTTCGCGTCGGCAGTGGACCACGTGTTCTCCGGCGCGGGGCTGGACCTGCGCGTCGACGGCAGGGACGGCATCGTGGTCACGGCCCGGCACCATTCGCTGCTCCGCCTGACTGCGGGCGACATCATCAAACGCGCCCAACCGTCGCATCGGTCCGTGATCGGCGCGGTACTGCTGGCGGTGGCCCGCACCGCCTACCCGGAACCGGGGATGGTCGACGACCCCGACCGGGTCGCCGTGTTCACCACCCAGTCCGTCGTGGACATGCTGGACCGGACGGCACAGCGGCTGGCCGACGAGTCCGGCTCGGACAGCGATGTCGACGACGACTTGGTCGAGGGCTGGCGGCGGTGGCTGGACCTGCCGCAGGCGCGGCCCAACGCGCGCCGCCGATCGGCCGGGGACCGGCCCGGTGCCGTCAACCGGATCTGCAAGCTGCTCGTCGAATCCGGCTATCTGAACGCGAGGGGAGACACCGACGGCGGCACCTGGACGGCGCGGCCGGCGTTCCGCCACGCGGTCGCCGCCCTCGCCGAGGACTCGGATCTCTACGCGCTGGTCAACGATCTGCCCGAACCGATCGGACTCGACCCGGCGGACCCGGCATGACCGAAACGTTGTTCCCGCTCCCCGACGATCCGCCTGTCCTGCCGGTGCCGCCGCTGCGGCTGCGACGGGTCAAGCTCTGCGGTGTCGGCCCGGAGGGAGCCCGCTTCGACCCGCTGGATCTCGACTTCACGACCCGCGAAGGCGCGGCGGCGCGAGTTCTGCTCTCGCTGACCAACACCGGCGGCAAGTCGACCCTGATCACCTTGGTGTGCAGCCTGATCGTGCCCGCCGCGCGCGCTCAGGTCGGCGGAAAGGTGCTCGGCGACTACGTCCTCACCGGCGACACGTCGCACATCGTGTGCGAGTGGGAGGACGCCACGACTGGCAAGCGCACGGTCACCGGCGCGGTGATGGAGTGGAAGGACGGCAGGCGCCAACCCCCGCACTCGTCCCGTTCGACGAGCAATCTCTTCCGTTCCTGGTACCTGTTCACGACCGGACCGGAGCTGCCCGGACTCGACGACCTGCCGTTCTTCGACGGCGATCGCCGACAGCCTTACCGCGCGTTCTGCGCCGCTGTGGACGACCTGATCGCGCAGCATCCCGGTGCGCAGGGCGTGATCACCGACATTCAGCAGAAGTGGACGAAGGCGCTCGAAGAACGGACGAGTGTCGATCCCACGCTGTTCGGCTACCAGATGCGCATGAACGATTCCGAAGCCGGCGCGGAGAAACTGCTCGCGTCCTTCGATTCGCCGGACAACGTGGTGCGCTTCTTCGTGGCCGCGCTGAACGACCAACGCGAGCTGGAGACATTCACGGCCAGCCTGGAGGAATACGCCGTACTGGCCGCGCAACGGACCGATTTGGAAGCGATTGCCGCCTTCGGCGAGGAGATCGCGCCGCTGGTCGAACTCGTCGCGGACCGCAGCATCGACGCGGATGCGGCCGCAGGCGCTGCGCGGCGAGCGAACGCTCGGGGCGGCGAGCACGCTGCCGCCTTGGACAACCGGATCAAACAAGACGAAGCGTCCCTGGTCGCGCTCACCAAGGAGGCGGAGGCGGCCGGTGCCGAGGCCAATCGTGCGCGCCAGGCGTACGGGAGGATCAGCGACATCCGCCAGCAGCTGCTGCTCGAAGAAGCCCGGGTACGAGTGGAAGCCGCTGGTGCGGCGGTCGAGGAAGCGCGTGCCGAGGCGGACCAGGCGGAGCGGGACGAATTGGCTTGGCGAGCGGTCGACGCGGTGATCGATCTCGAGACCGAACGGAAGGCGAGCGAGGCCGCTGAACGCGCCTACGAGGCGGCGGACAAGGGGCTCGACTCGCTGCGCGCGGCGGTCGGCGAGGCTGCCGCGCGGACCGCGGGCCGTCTCGACGCGCTGGCGATCGAGGCGGCCCAGCTGGCGGAGTCGGCGGACGCGGCCGCTCAGTCCGCGAAGGAGCGCGGGCAGGAAGCCGCTGACCTGCTCGGCGACCTTGCTGTTCGGCTTGAGCGCATCAAGCACGAGCTGAACCTGATCAAGCAGTCTCGGGAGGAGGCCGAACGGCAGGTCGCTGCGGCAGTGGCCGCTGGCTGGCTCGCCGACGGCGAATCCCCGGCGGCGGCCGTGCGCCGTTGGCAGGACGCCCGGAGCGAGGCGTCGCAGGCGGCTGGCCGGGCCGATGCTGAAGCCGAATCAGCGGATCGGACGGCAGAGCGACAGACAGGCGAGATCGAGGAGCTGGACCGCGAACTGGTGGGCCTCCGCTCGTCGGCACAGCGCAGCGAGACGAAGCTTGCCGACTTCGACGAGGATCTGGCCGGCGTCGGCGATGACGAAACTGTGGTGCAGTTGGTCGGAGGCCGCCCCAGGGACGGAGCGGAGCTGGCCCGCGCCGGGCAGATGGCGGACGAGTCCGCTCGCCGCGCCGACGAAAGGGCCGCGGGGCATTCCGAGCGTGCCCGGGCCGCGACCGAAGAGCTGGCGCTGATCGACGAAGCGGGGATCGCGCCCGCCGGACAGGACGCGCTGGCCGTGCTGAAGCGGCTGACCGACGCCCGGATCGGGGCGTCGACCGGCTTGAGCTGGATCGAGCGCAACATCGCGAACCCAGAGCGCCGTGCGGCGTACATCGCGGACCGCCCCGGATTGGCCGGCGGTGTGGTCGTCAGCGATCCGAACCGATTCGACGACGGGATCGCGGTCTTGACCGCGCAGCCGGTGCACACCAAGACGCCGGTCACCGTCCAGCTCGCTCCGTCCTTTGTCGACGATTTCCGGCACGAGGACGTCGTCCGGTGTCACGTCGTCGTCCCGCACCGCGCTACGTGGGATCGGGAGTGGGCGGCGGAGTCCAGGCAGGAGTTGGAGCGCACCGCCGAGTCGGAAGGAACAGCTGCGCGGGACGCGGCCGAGGCGGCGCGGCGGTATCGCGTCGCCTCGGCGCGGTGCACGGACTTCGGCCGGCGCTGGGGCCAGACCTCGCGGGACGAACTCGAGCACGCCTCCGACGTTGCGGCACAGGCCGTCTCGGAGACGGATGCGCGTCGCGAAACCTTGGTGGGGAACCGCGATCAGCAACTGCGCAAGGCCCGAACAGCCCGCGCGGAAAGCGCGGCCCAGCGCATGGCCGGTCTGGAAGCGGACCGCCACGTCGAACAGGCGTCGGCCCTCGCTGACGCGGTGGAGGAGGTCGAAGCGGCGGTCGCGCAGCTGCCGGGACTCAACAGCCGGCGCACGCGCTTCCTCGCGGACGAACAGAGTGCGAAAGCGACGATCCAGACCTCATCCGGACTTTTCGCCGAGCAGACCCAGAAGGCCGCGGACGCGCGCAGCGCGGCTGACGCCTACCACCGGGAGCGCGGACAACTCGGCGTCGACGAAGCGGCCCCGGACCCCGGCGGGAACTTGCAGGTGCTTCGGAACGCCTGGCAATCCTTGCAAATTGAGCTGGCCAGCGCCGAGCAGGGGATGGTCGAGGCCGAGGCGCTGAACCGCGCACGGCTGAGGGTCGGGCAAGCCGTGGAGCGAACCCGCCGGTTCGCCGCTGAGGTGCTTTCCGCCGCGCGAGAGCTGGCGGCCACTAGCGAGGCGTCGTCGCCCGCGAGCCGGACTGGAGCCCAGAACCGGGCCCGGACGGCGTTCGACGCCAAGCGGACTGCGCTGGCCTTGGCGGCTGTCGAGCGGGCTCAGGCGCACAAAGCGCTGGCCGAGGCGCGCCCGGCGGCATCGGACCACCAGAATTTCATCGACCTTGCCGGGACGGAGTGGTTCCCCGCGGCACCGCGCGAGATCCCCGGTCTGCTCGAACGGCTCGAGGTCCGCAACGCCGAACTGCGCCGGGCGCGCGACGAAGCGGAAACCGTCGAGAAGGAAGCTCAGGAGTTCGTCAAGGCGGTCTCCGAGGACATCGAGTCATTGCGGGACATCGCGGAATTGTGGACCGCGGCGCGGCTGCCGACTCCGCGCGTGTTCGAAGGCACCAAGACGATGGCCCGGGACCAGATGCGGGTGTGCCTGAAGGAGAAGGCCGACGCGGATCACGACGCGCAGGAAACCAGCGGGCGGTTGCGCGCTGCCGTCGTCGCCACGCGCAACAGTGCGATGAACGCCCGCTGGTCGACGTTGGAGGCAGCGGCGGCGATCCGGGTGCGGTCCCTGCAGGAGGCCGATCTGGTCGCGGAGGCGGAGCTGCTGGCGAAGCGGATCCGGGCGATGGCCGAGTCCGCCGCCGCCGACTTGGGCGAGCTCGATCAGCATCGGGGCATGCTGCGGGACAGTTTGCTCTCGCTGTGCCGTGACCAGCGCCGGATGCTGCGCGAGGTGTCGCGCTATTCGAAGCTGCCCGGCGGGCTCGGCGACCTTTCGCATCAGGCGGCGCTCAAGATCGGGTTCGACGACGCTCCCGACGAGGAAGCAGCGGCCCGGTTGGCGAGCCGGATCGACAGCTGGTCGGTCGAACTGGGCGAGAACCCGAAGCGGGCAAAGTCGTCCGACGTCCGCGCGCGGTGGCTTTCGGACGCGGTGCGCGACACCGTGCACGACCGGGTCCGGGCCGGTGCGTGGTCGATCGAGATCCTCAAGCCGTCGATCGACGGCCGGGTCCGGTACTGCCCGCCGGACCGGATCCCGATCGAGTTCTCCGGCGGCCAGGTGCTCACCTTGGCGGTCCTGGTGTACTGCGCGCTTTCCCGCGTACGGTCGGCCCACCGGCTGGGCGGCCCGCGGCCGGCCGGGACGCTGCTCCTGGACAACCCGTTCGGCGCGGCGTCGGCGGAAGCGCTGATCCAGATGCAGCACCGGCTCGCGGCCCACTCCGGGGTCCAGCTCGTGTGCGCGACCGGCTTGCACGATCCGGCCGTGGACGCCGCTTTCACCGGAGACGGGTCGGTCATCGTCAAGCTGCGCAACGACGGCGACCTCCGCCGCAACCTGTCGTACCTCCAGCTTCGCGCCACGGTCGTGGACGGGGTGGACGTCGTCGAGTCGATCACTCGCGGACGTGACCGCGGTTCGCCGCGCAACTGGGTCGACGCGACGCACTACGAGGCGGGCCGATGATCGTGCGACCGTCCGAGATCGAGTCCTTGCGGAACGCGATACTCGGAACGAACTCGGTGAAAATCGAGTTGGGCCGGCTTTGGCGGCTGTGGAACGACGCCGCACCGCGGTTCACCGGCGATCCGGACCAAGCCGCCGCACTGCACCACGCGCTGCAGAAGCTGTCCGACTCCGCGGTGCTCGAGTTCCCCAAGCAAGCCTGGGACCGCTCGACCGTGCCGGCTTTGCCTCGCCACGTCATCGTGCCGGCCGCGCGGCGTGCAGCCAACGGACGAGCCTGGATGACGTTCCCGTGGCGCCGCCAGCTGGGTTGGGTCTCGTCGCTGCCCACGCTGCCTCCCGCTCTGTTCGACGATCTGACCGTGCTCAACGACTGGTTCGGCCGGGTCGTCGTGGAAGACCTCCCGGTGGTGCCGGTCCGTTACCGCTCCGGCGAGATCTTTGCCCGGGAGAAACGGCTCGACGAGTTGGAGCGGACCACGCTGTTCGGCCCTGGCCGGCTGAATCTTGCGATGCTGGCCTGCCGGCGGCTCGCGCCTCCGGTTCCGGCCGCGGTCGTGGGAACCGGTCCGGACGTGCTCGTCGTGGAGAACAGCGATACCTATTGGGTGGCGGTGGAACAGCTCCGCGGCAGCGCGGAGCACGGCATCGGTGCCGTTGTCTGGGGCTCCGGCAAGACCTTTCCAGCGCAAGTCCCTTCGCTCGCGGTCGACGTGGCCGGACAAGGGCCGCTGCGCGGGATTGCTTGGTACTGGGGCGATTACGACCCGATCGGAACCGCTACGGCAGTGGCCGCGGCCCGCGCGGCCGACGGGATCGAGGTCCGCCCGGCCAGGGGATTGTGGGCGGAGATGGCCCGGGTCCCCGTGCAGGAAGCGGGCACTCTCGACTGGTCGGCGGCGGTCGGCGAGGAGTGGCTGGGGCCGGAGGTATGGGCGCAGCTGTCCTACGTCCGGGCCGCGGGCGGTCGGGTCGCGCAGGAACTGGTCCCGGTGGAAGCCGTTGCCGCGTGGGTCGCCAGTCTCTCGGCGAGTGCACGCGGCTAGGCAATTCCCCGTCGGCAGGAGCGGTCAGTTCCGAAGTGGTCAGGATCGGACGGTGCCGGGTAATAGCGGGCAGTGTCTTTTCGCCTCGCCTCGTCGCGGACGCGCGTGGTGCTGTGGGTCGAGGAGTCGGGTGCCGAGAACGTACAGCGAGCGGTACTGGGCAGCGTACTTCTGGAACGTGAATGCGTGCCCAGACCTCGGGCGGGCTCATCCGAGTATTCGAAGATCTTGCTGGCCGGGACTGTCGCCCCGGCCAGCAAGATCTGTCTGATGACGCGGGTCAGTGGACGCGTGGGTCGTCCGTGCCGCCTTCACTGCTGATGGTGATGTTCACGATGTACACCTCCTTTGTGGAGTACCCCGGCAGGTCTGGCCACGCGCACCGGCACCTGCACCATACGAGCAAGATAGCCATGACCAGCAGTTGCATCCATGCGTGGATGCTGCCGGACGTGGCGCTGCCGGCAAGACCGGTCAGTTCGCAGTCGAGCAGTGGGTGGTTCATGGCGCTCCTTTCTGGTCTTGCGGACCGCTTTGCAGCATTCGCGAGTGCCGTGGCTATGACGTGGCCATTTCGTGGCCAACCGCAGGGAGGAGAGGCCGATGTTGATCAGGCTGCTGGGACAGCCCGCCGTGATGCAGAAGTACGGAGAACTGAAGGTCCTGCCTCGGCGGGTCGGCGAGGCGGTGGCAGTCCTCGCGACGAGGCGCGGGCAGAGGACAAGCACCCGGCAGTTGCCAGAGCTGTTGTTCCCCGGCGTGCCGCCAGAAAAGGCGGACTGGCGCACACTCTTGAAGAAGGCCCGGAAGGAACTGCCAGCAGGGACCTTGCCGGATGCCTACGGCGGCGCGGCCCGGTTGATTGTCGAGCCGGACGAAGTCGACTGCCTGCGTTTCGCGGACCTCGTGCACAAGGCCGAGCATGAACAGGGAGGTGCCCGTGCTCGGCTGTTGCTGGAGGCGTTGGCATTGTGGACGGACGACGTGCCATTCGAAGGATCCGAGCTCCGGTGCCTGGACGAGGAACGCGCCAAACTGGAACGCCACCGGGCCGACGCGCACTGCTCATTGGTGGAGGCGTTGATCGCGGACCACCAGCTCGGTGTTGCTTGGACGCACGCGCGGAGCGCCCCGCCCGAATGCATGGATTCTGAGCGGTTCCTCGCGGCGCTGGCAGCCTTGCTGGCTGAGCGGGGCGAGATGCTCGAGCTGAGGTCACTGATCCCCGGTTACGAGCAGCGAACGGCCGCCCCGGCGAGCCGGGCGCTCCGCGAACACGTCGATCGCTTGCTGGCCGAAGGATTCTCCTCGCAGAAGTTGCAGGCTATCCGCATGGGGCCAGGCGTGCCGAGGGAGCTGCCGCACGGGCGCGCCGAGCTGACTGATCGGGAAACAGAACTTAGGGTGCTCGTCGATCGTCTTTCACGAAGGGGCGGCATCACTGTCGTATACGGGCAACCAAAAATATCAGTCTGTGTACTAGTCGGCGTGGCAGCTCGTGTAGAGGCTCGCCTGGAGCGTCGTCGAATACCGTGGAGCAGAGCCAGCGTCGGCGACCGCCGCGTTCACGGGCATCTGGTCGCCCGCCTGGCCCAGCCTGTGCCGGCGTCCCGGCTGCATGCCGATCGTCGGCGCGACAACGGCCCGGTTCCTGGCTCGCGCAGTTCCCGGCTGGTGGTTCTTCGTCGGTGCCGAGTGGTCGCCGCTGTGTTCCCTGATGTCACATTCGGCATGCGGGCGTCGTCCTGGAGTCGTGCGGGCGATCAGGCCGAGGACGGTCGCAGGCCGCGTGTGCTGATCCGGCCCGACCGTGAAGTCAGAGAAGCGAAGGGGACAGCGTCATGAAGTCCGTCATCGTGTGCACCTCCGTGTCGCACGGCAACACCACCCGAACTCACGGGTCGTCGTTCCCGGACACACCGAGATTTCGGATCATCTACCTGAATCCTCAGACGTTCCCCATTGGTTAACGCACGAGGGGCCGGGATGCGGTGATTTCGGGGAATGCCGTCCGGGTCAGTTCGCGAGGGCGGTTTTCCGGAGCTACTCTTCGAAGGTCATCTCCGGCGGCGGACGGCGAAATCCGCGGGTGATCGCGGCCAGCACCACGATTCCGATGCCCAGCCACGCCAGGCCGAAGACCAGCGCGATGCCGTCCAGGTTGACCAGCAGCCACAGGTCCACCGCGGCGCCGATCACCGGGAAGACCAGCCAGCTCAGCGTCCGCTTCCCGGAACGGTCGCGCAGCCAGGTCGCGAGCACGCTCAGGTTGACGAACGTGAACGCGGTGAACGCGCCGAAATTGATGAACGAGGTCGACGTGCTCACGTCCAGCGCCAGCGCCGCCAGCCCGACCGCTCCGGTGAGCAGGATCCCGAAGGCCGGGGTCGCGAACCGCGGGTGGAGTTTGCCGAAAACGCGCGGCAGCACGCCGTCGCGGCCCATGGCGAACATCAGCCGCGACGCGCTGGCCTGCGCCGCGATCCCGGACGCGAACTGCGCGACCACCAGCCCGGCCAGGAAGACCGACGCGAACAGGTCGCCGCCGATCGTGGTGGCGATTTCGAAGGCCGCCGAGGATTCGTCGGCGAACGCGCTGCCCGGGTGCGCCAGCTGGGTGAAATAGGCGAGGGCCACGAAGATCCCGCCGCCGATCAGCGCGGTGAGCAGGATCGCCCGGGGGATCGTCCGCTGCGGTTCGGTGGTTTCCTCGGTCAGCGTCGTCACGGCGTCGAAGCCGAGAAAAGAGTACGTCGCCAATGCCGCGCCGCCGGAGATCGTGCCCAGCGTGCTGCCCGCGTGGAAGAACGGCTGCGTGCTCGCCAGCGCCTCGCCGGAGTGCAGCACGTGCCTGATCGACAGCGCGACGAAGAAGCCGATCACCAGCAGCTGGAACGCCATCAGCACGAAGTTGGCCTTTTCGGCGACCTTGATGCCGAGCACGTTGAGCAGCGTGGTCAGGACGATGAAAGCGATCAGCCAGACCCAGCCCGGCACTCCGGGGAATTCGGCCGACAGGTAGGCGCCGCCGATCAGCCAGATCACCATCGGCAGGAAGAAGTAGTCGAGCAGCACCGCCCAGCCGACGAGGAAACCGGCACGCGCGTCGATGGCTTTCCGGACGTAGGTGTAGGCCGAGCCGGCGACCGGGTGCGCGGCCGCCATCTTCCCGTAGCTCGCGGCGGTGAACAGCATCGCGACGAGGGCGAGCAGGTAGGCCGACGGCACCGTGCCCGCGGTGGTCGTCGCGACGATGCCGAACGTGCCGAGCACGATCAGCGGGGCCATGTAGGCGAGGCCGAACAGGACGACGCCGGGAAGGCCGAGCCGGCGCCGCAGCGCGGCCGGGGCGGTGGACGGGGCGGTCATCGGTCGTCTTCTCCTCGGGGGCGCCAGCGGTCCGGGTGGATGCGGCCCTGGTAGAGCGGCAGTCGCAGCGGGGCGTCGGAGGGACGGAACTGCGCCCACATCCGGTTGGTCCCCGCAGTGCCCTCGCGGCGGACGCGGGGCACGTCGTCGAGGTCGATCGTGTGCGCGAGGACGCCTTCGGCCGCGCCGGGCAACGCGGCCAGGACCTCGCCCTCGGGCCCGACGAGGACACTGTCGCCGCGGCCGAACGGCCCGGCGGTGTTCACGCTCGCGACGAAGACCTGGTTGACGATGGCGTTCGCCCGGGCGAGCACGAGTTCCTGCGCGCGGTCCGGGGTGGTCGTCTGCACGGGGTTGAGCACCACCTCGGCGCCCAGCCAGGCGAGGTGCCGGGCGACTTCGGGAAACCAGGCGTCGTAACAGATCGAGAAGCCGATCCGCCCGGTGCCGGGCAGGTCGGCGACGACGAAGCGGTCGCCGGGGTCGTACGGCTCGTGGGGCCGCCAGGGGAAGATCTTGCGGTACCAGCCGGCCAGTTCCCCGCCGGGGGAGAAGAGCAGGGCGGTGTTGAACAGTTCGCCGCGGTCGCCGGCCTCGCACACCGTGCCCGGCGCGAGCCAGATCCCGAGATCGCCGGCCAGCTCGGCGAGTTCCCGGGTCCGGGGGCCGTGCAGCGGCTCGGCGGTTTCGCGGAGCCGCCGGGTGCGGTCGTCGCCTTCGCCGTCGACGCCGCAGAGGTGCAGTTCGGGGAAAGCGGCCAGGCGGGTGTCCGGGAACCGGTTCAGGACGGCCTCGACCTCGCCGGAGAACCCGGGGGTTCCGGCGGGCCGGGGCGGCGCCTGGGCGAGGGCGATCGGCAGTGGTCGCGGCATGGACGGAAAATAGACCATCTTGAGCACTTATACAAGAGTGCTCACGATGAGCAATTTGTGCGGTAAGGTCGTTCCATGACCACGGCAGACCTCAATTCCCTTGCGGCGACCGGGATCCGGCGGCTGTCCGCTTTGGACACGGTCCGGGCGCGGATCGCGCTCGCGGTGGAGCTGGGCCTGCTGGCGCCGGGGGAGCGGCTGCCGTCGAACGCGGAGATCGCGCGGGCGCTGGACGTCGCGGAGATCACCGTGCGGCGGGCGCTGGAATCCCTGGCCGAGGACGGCGTGATCGAACGCCGTCGCGGCCGGGGCGGCGGCACGCTGGTGGCCGAACACCCGCCGGCGCGGCGGGTGCGGGAGGTGGGCGCGTATCGGGCGTCGGCCGCCGAGGTGCGGGAGCTGATCGACCACCGGCTGGTGCTGGAGTCCGGGCTGGCGCAGCTGGCGGCGACCCGGTCGCCGGACATCCCCGGCTTGCGGGCGTTGGTGGCCCGGATGCGGGAGGCGGCAGGCTGGGCCGAGTTCCACGAGCTGGACACGGAGTTCCATCGCGCGGTGGCGGCGCCGGGCCCGGCCGCGGCGGTGCGGCAGTACGAGGTCGTGCTGAGGGAACTGCACCGGTTCTACCTGCCGTACCCGATGGCGAAACTGCGCGAGTCCAACCGGGAGCACGCGAGACTGGTGGACGCGCTGGAAGCGGGGCGTCCGGAAGCGGCGGCCCGCGTCGTGCGCGCCCATGTGGGCCGCCTGCACGAGACGATGTTCGTGGGCCTGGAATGACCCCGGCCGCCGGTGCGCGCTCGTTCCCGTCCGGCGCGGACCGGACGGATTGCTAGGCTGCCCGAGTGTCGGTCATGCAGAATCGCCCCAGTCGCCGTACGCAGGAAGAGCGTACTGCGGCGACGCGGCAGCGCCTGCTGGAATCGACGATCGACTGCCTGGTGGAATACGGCTACGCGGGGACCACGACGACGCGGGTCGCCGAACTCGCCGGGGTCACGCGAGGCGCGCAGGTGCACCACTTCCGCACCAAGAACGACCTGGTGACCGCCGCCGTCCGGCACCTCGCGGTCAAACGGTCCAACGCCGCGCTGGAGCAGGTGGACCGGCTGCGCGGGGCGGACGACGTCCTCGACGCGGCGCTCGACCTGCTCTGGGACACCCATCAGGGCCCGATTTTCGCGGCCACGGCGGAACTCTGGACGGCCGCGCGCACCGACCCGGACCTGCGGGCCAAGATGCGCCAGGTGGAGCCGATGGTCGACGCCGCGCTCCTGAGCTTCGGCGCGGAACTGGTGCCGGGCTTCGCCGACCATCCGCAGTTCCTGCACTGGGCCTACACCGCGATGGACACCGTGCGCGGAATCCTGATGGGCAGCAGTGTGGTCGGCGACGCCCAGCTCGACCAGCGGTGGCGGCGGGCGAAGGCGCATCTCAAGATCGTCGGCGAACAAGTGCTCTCCGCCGCCGGAGTGACGCTCGTGCGCGAGTCCGCCGAATAGCCTCGGTCTCGCGAGGGGTCGCCGCCGACTGACCCAACTTACCTGCAATCTTGTTTGTAAGTTGAGACCCACAACATCCCTTCTGCGCTGGCGTTTAGCTACCGTGCCCCGATCTGGGTGCACTGTCTGGTCTTGATAAATACAGGACGGCATGTATGTTTGTGCCGTGGACAGCGTCGCGGCCCGCGGCTGTCCGGTGGGCAGGCGACGAGGAGGTCCGCGGGTGGCGAACAAGGTGTACGTCGTCGGCGTCGGCATGACGAAGTTCGAGAAGCCGGGCAGTCGCCCGGACTGGGATTACCCGCAGATGGCGAAGGAGTCCGGCACCAACGCCCTCGCCGACGCCGGGATCTCCTACGACCTGGTCGAACAGGCCTACGCCGGGTACGTCTACGGCGAATCCACCTCCGGCCAGCGCGCGCTCTACGAACTGGGGATGACCGGCCTCCCGGTGGTCAACGTCAACAACAACTGCTCGACCGGTTCGACCGCGCTCTACCTCGCCGCGCAGGCGGTGAAGAGCGGCCAGGCGGACTGCGCGCTGGCGCTCGGTTTCGAGAAGATGCAGCCGGGTTCCCTCGGCTCGACGTTCAACGACCGGGAACAGCCGCTGGGCAACCACATGCAGGCCCTCGCCGAGATTTCCGAGGTGCTCTTCCCTCCCGCGCCGTGGATGTTCGGCGCGGCCGGCCGCGAGCACATGAAGCAGTACGGCACCACGGCCGAGCACTTCGCGAAAATCGGCGAGAAGAACCATCGGCATTCGGTGCACAATCCGTACGCGCAGTTCCAGGACGAGTACACCCTCGACGACATCAAGAACTCGCGCGTGGTCTACGACCCGCTGACCAAATTGCAGTGTTCCCCGACCTCCGACGGCTCGGGCGCGGCGGTGTTGGCCAGTGAGTCCTTTGTGGACAAGCACGGGCTCTCCGGCCAGGCGGTGGAGATCGTCGGCCAGGCGATGACGACCGATTTCCGCTCCACTTTCGACGGCACGGCCAAGAACATCGTCGGCTACGACATGAGCGCTCAGGCCGCGCGCAAGGTGTACGAGCAGTCGGGGCTCGGTGCCGCCGACTTTCAAGTCATCGAATTGCACGACTGCTTTTCCGCCAACGAATTGCTGACCTACGAAGCACTCGGGCTCTGCGGCGAAGGCGAGGCCGGGCACCTGATCGACAACGCCGAGACGACCTACGGCGGCAAATGGGTGGTGAACCCGTCGGGCGGCCTGATCTCCAAAGGACACCCGCTCGGCGCGACCGGTCTCGCGCAGTGCGCCGAACTCACCTGGCAGCTCCGCGGCACCGCGGGCGCCCGCCAGGTCGACGGCGTCACCGCGGCGCTGCAGCACAACATCGGCCTCGGCGGTGCCGCCGTGGTCACCGCCTACCAACGCGCCGAACGCTGAACCACGCGCATTTTCCCGCCAGCAATCAGGAGGAACCCATGGGTCAGGTCAACGCCGTCGCCGAACTCGCCGCCCCGCCGGAGCGGGTCTGGGCCGAATTCTCGAACCCCCGGAATTTCGAGCACTGGCTGACCATTCACAGCAAGTGGAAGGGCGAGGTGCCCGCCGAGTTCAGCAAGGGCGCCCAGGCGACCCAGGTGGTCACCATGCTCGGCATGCCGAACACCATCACGTGGACGGTCGACGAATACGACGCGCCGAACCGGCTGGTCATTTCCGGAGTTGGCATGGCGGGGGTCAAATGCACTTTCACCCTCTCCGTCGAGCCCGAGGGCAGCGGGTCCAAGGCATCGATCGCCGCCGGATTCGAAGGACAGATGATCGTCGGCGCGATGGGCAAGGCCGTGGAAAAGGACGCCAAGAAACAGCTCGACGATTCGCTGGGCAAGTTCGCCGTGCTGGTCGGCTGACCATGGCCGACACCGCACTCCGGTTCGACCGGAACGGGCTGGACACCTGGACCGGGGAAACCTCCTTCGAGGTCACCCGGGAACGGCTGGCCGAGTACGCCGAGGCGACCAACGACCCCATCCCCGCCCATCGCGCCGGGGACATCGCCAGCCCGGTGTTCGCGATCGTCCCGGTGTTCCAGTCGCTGCTGGAACCGGCGCTGGAAGTGGTGCCGACCGCGCTGCTCGGCAAAGTGCTGCACGGCGAACAGGACTTCCGCTTCCACCGCCCGATCCGGCCCGGTGATCAGCTGTCCGCCAAGGGAAAGATGACGGGCTGGAAAGGGTTGAGCAACGGCACCGCCGCCTGTGTCTACCTGGAAACCCGCGACCACGACGGTGTTCTGGTCAACGAGCAGTACGTGACCTTTTTCGTCCGCGGTTTCGACACCGGCGACACCGTCGGCACGCCGCCGCCGGAGCACCGGTTCGACGAGTCCCTGCGCGGGCGGGAGCCGGTCGCCGTCCGGACCCAGCACCTCGACGAGGACCAGACTTTCCGGTACGGCCCGGCCGCCGGCGACCCGATGCCGATCCATCTGGACGAGGAGGTCGCGAAGGCCGCCGGGCTGCCGGGGATCATCGCGCACGGCCTGTGCACGCTGGCCTTCGCTTCCTGGGCGGTGCTGACCGAGGTCGGCGGCTCGGACACCAGCCGGCTGAAACGGCTCGCGGTGCGCTTCGCCAAACCAGTGCTGCCCGGCCAGGACATCACCACTCGCGTCTGGAAAGCCGGGTCGGCCGACGGCGTGACCTCTTATGCCTACGAGACCACTGTGGGCGAGACCGTCGTGCTCAAGGACGGCCTCGCCGAGCTGGCGGACTGACCGCGCGGAAATCCATGCGCACCAAGGAGAATCACCATGGGACAACTGGACGGACGGGTAGCCGTCATCACCGGCGCGGGGCGCGGCATCGGTCGGGAGCACGCGCTGTTGTTCGCCAGCGAGGGAGCGAGCGTCGTCGTCAACGACCTGGGCGGCGCCAATGACGGAGCCGGTTCCGACGCGGGCCCGGCCCAGCAGGTGGTCGAAGAGATCACCGCGGCTGGCGGAAAAGCCGTTGCCAGCACCGAAAACGTCGCCTCCTGGGATGGCGCGAAGGCGCTGATCGAGCAGGCGGTGGCCGAATTCGGCAAGGTGGACGTGGTGGTCAACAACGCGGGCATCCTGCGCGACGCGTTCGTGGCCGGGATGACCGAAGCGCACTGGGATTCGGTCATCAACGTGCACCTCAAGGGACACGCGGCTGTATTGCACCACGCGGCGGCGTACTGGAAGGCGCGGTCGAAGGCGGGCGAGCAGGTCGCCGGGTCGGTGATCAACACAGCGTCGGCGTCCGGGGTCACCGTGCCGAATGCGGGACAGGCGAACTACGGCGCCGCGAAAGCCGGAATCGCCGCGCTCACCCTGGTCGCCGCCGAAGAACTGGAGCGCTACGGCGTGCGGGTCAACGCGATCGCGCCGATCGCCCGCACCCGGCTCACTCTCGCGACGCCGGGAATGGGCGCGATTTTCGCTCAGGAGGTGCCCGAGGGAGAGTTCGACGCCTTCTCCCCGGCCAACATCGCTCCGCTGGTCGCCTATCTGGCCACCGAAAAGTGCCCGCACTCCGGCCAGGTTTTCGCCGTGCAGGGCGGTTGCATCCAGAAACTCCAGGGGTGGACCGTCGCCGAGACGACCGAGACCGACCAGCCGTGGACACTGTCCGAAGTAGAGTCCCGGCTCGCCGGCTGGGCCTGAATTCCCTTTCTCGCTGGAGAACTCCATGATCGAGTGGTCCGAGACAGATATCCTGATCCGCGATGCTGTCCGCGAGTTCGTGGACAAGGAGATCCGCCCGCGCGCGGACGAGCTGGAATCCGGTGAACTCCCGCCCTACGACCTCATCCGGAAACTGTTCGCCAGCTTCGGCATCGACGCCATGGCGCGGGAAGGCATCGCGAAACTGCTGGAAAGCCAGCGGCGGAAGGAAACCGCGCTCGCGGCGGGCGAGGCGAAACCGTCCGGCCGGAAGAGCGCGTTCGGCGGGCAGGAAGCGATGGCGGTGATCGCCGCGAGCGAACTGGCCGGAGTCAGTCTCGGGCTGGTCGCCTCGATCGGTGTCAGCCTCGGCCTCACCGCGCAGACGATCCTGGCGAAAGGCACCCTGGCGCAAAAGGAACGCTGGCTGCCGAAGCTGGCCACGTTCGAGCACGTCGGAGCCTGGGCGATCACCGAACCAGACTCCGGCTCCGACGCGTTCGGCGGCATGAAGACCTCCGTCCGGCGTGACGGCGACGGCTACCTTCTCAACGGGCAGAAGACCTTCATCACCAACGGCCCCTTCGCGGACGTCATCGTGGTCTACGCCAAGCTGGACGAGGGCGACGGCACCGAACCGCGCGCCCGCAAGGTGCTGACCTTCGTGCTGGACAAGGGAATGGACGGCCTGACCCAGGGAAAGCCGTTCAAGAAGATGGGAATGATGTCGTCGCCCACCGGTGAACTGTTCTTCGACAACGTCAAACTCGGCCGGGACCGGCTCCTCGGCGAGAAAGAACCCGACGGCGACAGCAGGGACGAAGTCAAATCCGGTTTCGCACTGGAACGCATCGGCGTGGCGGCTCTGGCACTGGGCATCATCAACGAATGCCGCCGGCTGTGCGTGGACTACGCGAAGAACCGCACCCTCTGGGACCAGGAGATCGGCCGCTTCCAGCTCGTCCAGCTCAAGCTGGCGAAAATGGAGATCGCCCGGGTCAACGTGCAGAACATGGTGTTCGCCGGCCTGGAGAAAATGCGCGAGGGCAAGGAAATCACGTTAGCCGAAGCCTCCGCGATGAAGCTCTACTCCTCCGAAGCGGCGACCGACGTGGCGATGGAAGCCGTGCAACTCTTCGGCGGCAACGGCTACATGGCCGATTACCGGGTCGAGCAACTGGCCCGGGACGCGAAATCACTGATGATTTACGCGGGCAGCAACGAGATCCAGGTGACCCATATCGCCAAGGCGCTGCTGGGCTGGTGAGCACGAGCGGGCAAGGCTGCCGGGACGGTCGCTGAACGCCCCTCGAACACGCCCGGACACCTACGCGGAACCTTTGGCGTCTTGCCCGCGATCGCTCTCCGGCAGCCCGTGCTCGTCGACTGCCTGCCGTTGGTGCCGATGGGCGAAGTCCTGGGCAGGCTTCGTCAGGTTTCAGCCGGTTCGTCGTCTCCGGCAGCCGGTGTGCCGACGAGGTTCTGCACGACCTGGTCGAAGTCCTGCGCGAAGGCGTGAATCCGGCTGGGCGACCAGCCCGGGAGAGCCTCCAGCACGAGATCGTTGAGCCGGGCGCGCAGGGTTTGGATGCAGCGTTCGCCCTCCGCGGTCAGCTGGAGCACGGTGGCTCGCAGATCGTGGGGGCTGGGTTGCCTGGTCAGCAGGCCTGCCGCCTGCAGCCGGGAGGCGTAACGGGTCGTCACAGTGCGGTCGAGACCGATCTGGTCCGCGAGCTCGCTGGCGGACGACGGCCCGATCCGGGCGAGGCCGGAGAGCACTGGGTAAGTCCACCGGTCGATGCCAGTGTGTCCCTCGAGAAGCGTGTCGTAGAGGTGCATCCGGTTCGCGCGCAGCAGCAGGGTGCCGATCGCCGAGGCGATGCGCTGCGCGTCGGCGTGCGCCGGTTTGTCCTGTGACATGTCCACGATTTTACGTGCGCCGTGCACGCACATGCGCTAGGGTCAACTGCGTGCACGGTGCACGCATATTCAGGAGGAGACATGCCGAAGCCGATCCGCCCCGAAGACGTCCTGCCCGACGGCGTCGACCGCACCACCCTGGGCGGCCTTGATGTCCGCAAAGGCGCCGTCGCGGCGTTCGTGGCCAATGTGAAGCAGCTTGAGCAGGCCGAACCGGGAGGCGCCGAGCACGAGCAGATCGTCGACCAGCTCAAGCAGCTGGTCCCGACCTTGCGGGCAGTGGGCGTGCTGGACGTGTTCCAGCCCCGCTCGGATGCGGTGGCCCAGCTCATTGACGCGGTGTAGGCGTCCCGCTTCCCGCAACGGCTGTCTCGGCGAGGCGATCGTTGCGGGGAGCGGATCGAGTGCTTCCGGGGTTCGGACGGTCATCGCCTATGCTTTTGCGATGAGTGAGCACTCTCCGGAGGAGAAGCTCCGAAACAAGATGCTGCACGACGCGGGTCTTGCAGTGGTGGAGGCGAGTTGCTCTTTCGACGGGCCTTCTCCGGAGAGCGTCTGGAAAATTGTCGTCAGGGGAGATGCCATTCCGGATGTCCGCGTCAATCACGAGTCTGATGTGGACGAATACCTCAGCGAAGTCGACCGAGCCTGAGAGGCGACCGCGAAAGAACTCGGAATTTTCGGGAGCGACGGCCACTTTTTGATCAGTGTCGCGGGCGAGCGGGTCGGAAGCATGCCGTGGGCGCGTGTCCGCCGCGGTCGAACTCGAGGCTTGGCTGGGTGTCACCATCCAACGCCTCGCTGATGGGGGAGGCGGCGTTGGTGGCGGGCCTGGCTCGCGGATTGTGGTTCGTCGAGTGTGCGCGTCTGCGGATTCGGGGTCAGCTCGGTCTTTCTGGCATCGGCGGATCGGCGAGCGCGCCGGGCGACACGAGGCTTTGGCACCAGGCCCTCGGTCACTAGCGAAAATGGTTCGCGGTGCCTTGTTCGGCTTGCCGTCGGACATGGGCGATGCGCAACACTGTCGCGAGCCGCGGCCAGGATGTCGCGTCCGCTGGCGAGGTGAAAGTGACGGGGTCGGCTCGGGACGGCTATACCGGCGATTTCATCAACCTCGACAGCGGGCACTATCAGCCGTATCGGGCCGGTTCCCTGGGGCGGGCTTATCTGCGCATCGGCAAAGACGCGTTCGCTGAGTTCGGGGTATTCTTCCGATGATCCCAGCTCAAGCGGAGTTGCGGGGACTGGGGTTTCGGGAACTGGCGGCCAAGCTGGCGGCCGCTCGTCTGACCGATCCGCCGCGAGGCGAACCCGCGGACCCGAACGCTTACTACTATGACTGGTATCTCGCAATCAGGTGGTTCACCGAAAAATTTGTCGAGACCTGCTGTGAACTGACCGATGCCGAATGGCCGCGGTACTCCGCGCTGGCCGGCGAACTCTTCCAAGCAGCCGCCGAATTCAGTGGAATAGAACGATGGAAACTGTATTTCGACCAGTTTCGGCTCTCCGCGGCGCTGCTGATGCGAGTGCCGCCGCGGCCGGATGTTCCGGTGCTCGACCCGGACCGGCTGCTGAAGGACTATCTGTCGGTGCTTTCGATATCGCCGGAGGAAGCGGGGCGCAGGAAAGCCAGGCGCCGCGAGCTCAGCAAGGCGGAGGAACAACAGCTGTGGGAAACGAGCTGGCTGATGTCGCAAATCAAATTCGTCGAGCACCTCTTCTCCGAATCGCCCGAGCTGGATGAATACCGCAAATGGAGGCAGCTGTGGCCGGAACCGCCGCGCTGACGAAAGAAAGATCGAGGAACGCCGATGGCAGCGACTAAGAGACCGGACGGCGACAGACGGGCGCGAAGACGAGGGCGGATCACCGTGCTCCCCGCGGTGGTCGCCGTGCTCGCGTCGGGGCTCGCCGGACCGGCGGTGGCGGCGGGGCGGGCCCCGGCCGCTGTCGGGAAAGCACCCGCGATCGCCGCGGCGGGCTCGGCGGAGAAGATCAAAGTGCTCGGCGAGATGAGCATGCTGGACGACGCGAGCAGGCTGCTTCCCTTGAGCGACTGCAGCTTCACCGCCGAGGTGGGAAAACGCGCGCTGGCCGTGGGGAAGAACGCGGTAGCCGGAACCGCTCGGCTGGCCTGGACCGACGGGGACAGCGCCTGCACCCGGTGGATCCAAGAGCTGTTCTTCCACGCGCTGCGGTCAGACCAAGAAAGCGAGTGGAGAACGCTCACGCTGAAGCAGCACGCCGCTGAAGTGGTGGGGCTGAACGCCACGCAGCAGATGCTGGCGTTGGGCGTGAAGAACTTCGTGTTCGAGGTCTACAACTGGGCGGTATCGTCGGGGCAGCCGAAGGTGAAGGCGGCCGCGTTGGCTGCCTACCGGAGTACGGAAGCCGACCAGTTGGCTTTTCTCGACGCGGGGGTCGTCGAGGCGCACAACGAAGACGTGCAAGCCAAAATCGATCAGGATGAGCAGAAGGACGAGGAACAGAAAAAGCTGGAAAAGTCGCGCGCGGCGAAGCGGAACGCGTTGAGCGTAGTTCGCGTCACGCCGACCGACGAGCTGATCAATCTGCCCGATCAGCAGTTCGTCTCGGAAATCGTGCGTCGAGCCGAGCGGGACACCAAGGTCTACGCGGCGGCGCTGACCGCGGTGCTGAGCGAGGATCCAGCGGCGTGGAAGGAGTTCATCAGCTCCGGCATCTACCGGGCACGCGACGCCGACCTGCACCGGGACGCGCAGCAGCGAGCGGAAGAGGATCGCCGCCGGGCACTGGAGATCAGAACGAAAGCGGCGCAGAGCCTCGTGCACCGGCGCTGGTCGCGGAGGCGGACGCGGCGCTGGCGGGCGGTCCCGCGGAGGTCGGCGACTTCCTGATCTACGGGCAGTACCAGGCCCTGTCCCAATCGATCGAGTCCGGCGCGGCGGGCGAGCGCGGGAAGTACCTCAACGGCGCCGCCGGTTCCGTGTGGCTCGGTGCCAGCGAGCCGGGATCGGCGGGCGGCGCGACCTGGACGATCCGGGCCGGCCTCGCTGATCCTGGCTGCCATTCGTTCGAAATGCCCGGGAGCCTGAACACCTACCTGATCCCCGCGGTCGAGGGGCTGAGCCCGAACGGCAACCCGCTGGCTTCGGGTTTGACTGTGGCGCCGAGCGACGGCAGCGACGCGTTCCGCCGGAAGGCCACCTGGTGCGTCGAGCAGCGTTCGGCGGAGGTGCTGGCCCTCAGGTCGCTGGCTTACCCGAAATACTATCTGCGGCGGGCGGGTTCGGCGGTCGGGCTCGGCAGGAACGGGCCGGAATGCGAAGCGACCGAAGTGCCGAAACCAGGCCAGCTTCCGCCGACGATCTGCCAGCGGATGTGGGCTTCCGCCGGTTTCGCCGCCGAGACCGTGTGGCGCGTCGGCGTGCCGAACCCGCCCGACACGTCCTCGCCCATCGCCCAGCGGTTGCTGAACGACGACGGACTCCGCGCCCGGGTGGGCGATCCGGTGGGCGCGGAGCAGGCGGACGGCCCGGTGCGGTGGCGCGACTACCAGCACGCCCGGTTGTACTGGCGTGCCGACACCGGCGTGCACGAGGTGCGCGACCAGATCCTGGACGTGTACCTGAACCGCTTCGGCGGTCACCGGTTCGCGAATTTCGGTCCGCCGGTCAACGACCAGAGCGTCACCCCGGACGGCATCGGCCGGTACAGCCATTTCGTCAACGGCGGCTCGATCTACTGGACCCCGAACACCGGTGCGTACGGCGTGTGGGGCTCGATCCGCGCCAAGTGGGCGGAACTGGGCTGGGAGCGGTCGTTCCTCGGCTATCCGATCAGCGACGAGCACGACATCCCCGGAGGACGGCGCAGCACCTTCCAAGGCGGCTGGATCGACTGGATCGCCAACCCCGGCCGGATCGTGGTCTGCACTGGTTCGCCCGAAACCTCGACGTCGTGCAAGACTCCTGCTTGACCGCTGTTCGGCGGGACCCGACGACCCCCGTCGGGTCTCGCCGAACAGCGCGAGCGAGGACCGCCGGAAGAGGCGGAACGCAGCGGATTTCGGGGTCGGCGGGACTGAACGACATGCGATAGCGGGGAGCGGCGGTCGCATGGTCTGTTGATATCGCCCTGAGTCCTTGCAGCCGAGTGCGAGGGCATCGCCCCAGACTCGCCGACGGAGCTGTCGTGGTCGGCTTGACCAGAACGGCCTGACCCCTGCTTCCACATCCAGGGACATCGCGAGCGGTCTCGGCTGCTGAGTGGCGGCTCTGAGCCGGATTTTGTTGAGAACCGCACGTCAGTCAGGGTTGGTAATGGTCATAATTGCGGGCGAACGCGTTTAAGCATTGACGAACTGGGTCTGGTCGTTTCGACACTCACTAGTCACCCGACATCGCTGAACCTCGCCGCTGCCCCCTCCAACGGCAGCGCGAGCCCGTTCACCAAATAGCTGATCATCCGGTAAAACCCGGCCAGCATCAGCAGTTCCAGCAGGGCCTCGTCGGAGTGGCGGCGGGCGAGTTCAGCCCACAGGTCGTCTTCCACGGTCGCGCTCTCGTGCAGAGCGTCGCACAGGCGGATCAGCACCCGGTCGTCCTCGCTGCCCCAGCACGGGTCGTCCGGGCCGCCGAACGTGAGCGACCGGATCTGCTCCGGCGTCAGCCCTGCCTTGGCCGCGTAGACCGCGACGTGGACGCCCCACTCGTACTCCGCGCCGCATCGGGCGGTCGTTCGGTCGATGACGATTTCACGCTCGCGGATCGTGAGGTTTCCGCGGTCGAGGAGTCCCGAGCGGAAGAGTTTGAAAAACAGCCGACGGTCCCGCGCGAGCGTGGTGAACAGCAACAACGGCGGCTTGCCGCGCATCACCTCGGCGATGGCCGTCGCGATGTCGTCGGGCAGCGGCTCCGGCGCGGGTGCCACCCGGCCGCTATAAAATTCGAAGCTTGTCATGGTCGCATCGTAGGCGCAGATGCTACGCTTTTCGAAGCATGAGCATTCCCCGACCTGGCAGTCCGGCCCGCGGTTCGTCGACGGGGCGGCCGCTCATGGTCGCGCTCGATGTCCTCGGCCGCCGGGGCGCCTTGCGGATCCTCTGGGAACTGCGCGACCGGCAGTTGACCTTCCGGGCGTTGCAACAGGCCTGTGAAACCAACCCCGGTCTGCTCAACACTCGGCTCAAGGAACTGCGGGCCCTGCGGATCGTCGACCACGCCGACGGCGGCTACCTGTTGACAGCGCATGGCACCTCGCTCGTGCGGGCGCTGCGCCCCTTGAACGGCTGGGCGGCCGCCTGGGCCGATGCCATCGCGCACGATGAACCCGGCGACCCTGCCCCGTGAAACGCCGAGTGGCCCACGTTCTAGGAGCCAGCACCCGCTCGTCGCGACGTGCGGGTGCTGGCGGCGGCAAGCAGTGCGAAGGCGAGTAGGACGATCAGGCCGACGCGCAGGCCGCTGAGCTGAGCGAGCGCACCGGCGAGCAGGGGTCCGGCGATCTGGCCTAGACCGGCGACGGTGAGGATCTGGCCCAGCGCTTGATCCGCGGTACGGGGGCTGGCCGCGACGTGCAGGGCCGCGGCCAGCGGGAACGTGCCCCCGATCCCGACGCCGGTGACCACCAGGCCGACGGTGGCCAGCACTGGACCGTGGGCAGCGAGCAGGATCGGGGCGCCGACCAGCGCGGTGGCCAGCGACAGCCGCAGGACCGCCGTCGTGGACAGGTGCCGGGCGAGTCTGCTGGCCAGCAGGCGTCCGGCGAGGTTGGCGGCGTAGAGGGCGCTGACCAGGGCGACGGCGGTGTCCTGGCCGATTCCGACGTCGTCGTGCAGGTAGCTCGCGGCCCAGAAGCTGGTCGTGAACTCCAGGGCGACCACCGCGGCGATGGCGGTCAGGGTCCGCAGTGGCGTCGGACCCGGCACGGCGCCGGTGTGCGCGGGGTCGGCCGCGTCTGGTGCCGGAGTGGCGCTGGGTACGCGGGTGAGGCGCAGTGCGATTGCCGCGGCGGCGACCAGGGCGGCGGCGATGACGAAGGAGAATTGCCAGCCGAGGGCGGTGGCGGCGCAGGCGCTAATGAGGGCGGGAGTGAGGATGCCGGCCAAGCTTACGGCGACCTCGCCTTCGGTCATCGCGACGGCGCGGTGGCGGTGGTGCAGGTCGGCCAGCACCGCCCAGATGCGGATGAGAGCGGCGGTGGCGAACGCGCTCAGCAGGAAGGCCGCTGTCATCGTCGCCGCGAACGCCCGGGCGTAGCCGAGGACCACTCCGGCGGCGGTCGCGACGAGAAGGCCGGTGATGATCATGGGCCGCCGCGGGGCGTGGGAGCGGCTGGCATGGATGCCCGCGGCCATGCCCCCGAGGGAGAACGCGACCTGGTGCAGCGCGCCGGCGAGGTAGGAGGTGTGCTGGATTTCCCGCAGGTAGGGCAACGCAGGGCCGAGTGCGGCGTTGAGGATGCCGAAGGCGAACAGCGCCGCGAACGCCGTCCACGTCGCGGCGTCACGCCGGTAGACCGCCGTCTCCGGTTCGGCGGAAGCTGTTCGGCCGTGGCGGCTCATCGGGACACCCGGCTGCGGCTGGCCCAGCGCGCGAGCATCTCGGCGTCCATGACGCGGTCGAACACCGACAGCCCGACGCCGATCAGTGACGCGTCCGGCCCCGACCGCGCGGCGACGATGCTCGGCGGCGGGTCGCGGTGCACCGTCATCAGCCCGTTGTGCACGGCGCGCTCGAACTCGCCCGGAGCCGAGTCGCGCAGCGGTGCGGCGAGGCCGCCGAGGGTGACGAGGTCTGGGTCGAGGGCGTTGATCAGTCCGGCGATCCCGCGGCCGAGGTCGGCGGCCAGTGCGGTGCGGATCCTCCGGACATCCGGTGCGGGGGCCGGGTCGGTGTAGAGACTGTGCAGCCACGCGCGCGGATCGTCTCCGACCGGCTGATGGGCGCCTCGGGCGACCGCCGGCACGTCGAAGGCGACGGTCCAGCAGCCGCGAGCGCCGCACGGGCATTCGGCGGCCGGGTCGCCGAGGGGCAGGTGCCCGAATTCGCCGTGCAGCCCGCGGGCGCTGGGCGCGGGCTGGCCGCCGACGACGAAGGCGCCGCCGATACCGACTTCGACCACCACGTGCAGCAGCGTGTACGGGGGCGGGGTATGCAACCGGGCTTCGGCCACCGCGGCCATCGTCGCGTCATTGCCGACGACGAGCGGCACGTCCGGGTCGGGTGCGACGCGGGTGACCTGCAGGTGGTGCCAGCCGAGCATGGTCGCTTGCACCAGCCGGTCCTCGGCCACCGGGCCGGGCACCGCGACCCCGATCCCGGCGACCCGGTCGCCGAGCGACGTGGCGAGCGGCGCGATCCGCGCGGCCAGGCGGGTGAGCAGTGCCTCCGGGGCGGTGCCGTCATGCCGGCCGGCGGCCGTGATGGCGACCTCGCCAGCCAGGTCGCAGGTCCCGATGCGCCAGTCGCCGTGCCGCAGGTCCACCACCACTGCCAGCGGGCCGGACGGATGGGCGTGCACGGTGGTCGTCGGCCGCCCTGGACCGCTCGACGGCGCGCGGCGTTCGACGATCAACTCGGCGCGGGTGAGTCGTTTGACCAGGTCGGAGGTGGGGCCGCTGTCCAGGCCGAGATGCTGGCCCAGCTGGGGCCGGGTCAGCCGGGTTTCGCGGCGCAGCACCGCGAGCGCGTCGGCGGCGGAACGCCAGTGCCGTGCCTGCGCGGAGGTCATGACAGCTCAATATACTCGTTCAGCGAGGATATTCCAGCGCGGTCAAGGCCAGGGAAGCTCGCCCGGCTGATGACCTGCGTCGTCTCGTGAAACGAGCGGTTCCCGGCGGCCAGCTGCCGCGACGACGGCGAATGCGCAGACCGCCAGAACTGACCCGGCCGCGGCCGGGTTCGAGCCCGAGCAAGAGCGAACGTCGCGGGGAGAACCGTTTGCTTGCCGGGACGTGTCGAAACCGCCGTGGCCCGTTCGTAGACGAAGTGACAATCCGGCAGCGGGCCGGGCGGCGCGGAGAGGACACCCCCATGGCTGACACGACCAAGCGCGAAACCAAGTCGTTGCGGTTCGGAGTGCTCGCGCCGATTTCTTCCGACCTGCCGCCTGGCGCGACCAGCTGCGTGGCCTGGCGGACAGCGGCTATTCGACGATCTTGATGCCCCACGTGCCGCAGTGGCAGCCTGCGCCGGGTCCTGCGCTCGCTACGGCCGCGGCGGTCACCGACCTGCGAGTGGGCACCTGGGTGTACGCCTCTCCTGTCCGCCCGGCGTGGAGCACGGCGTGGGAGGCGCACTCGTTGTCGGTGGTCACCGAAGGGCGTTTCGAAATGGGTATCAGGACGGGCCGTCCGGGGATCGCCGTCCAGCTCCGCGAGCTTGGCCTGCCGGTCACTCCCGCGAGCCGGCGGTTGGACCAGGTGCGTGAGGTCGTCACTGCCTTGAGGGAGCTGGACGGTCCGGACCTGCACACGCCGGTCGTCATAGCCGCGGGCGGCCCGAAATCGCTGGCGCTCGCTGCGGAGGTCGCCGACACGGTGACTTTCGTGATGCCGCAGATCGAGACCCGGGAGCAGACCATGCAGCGGGTGCGGCAGTTCGACAACCGGCGTGGTCTCGAACTGGCGTTGCACGTGCCCGTGATCGGTGATTCTGTGGCCGCGTTCATGGCCGGGCCCGATACAGATGTCGCCGCGGTCCGAGCGGCGGTCTCGGTGGCGTTCCTCCGCAGCGATCCCGCGGCCGCGGCTGAGGAAATCCTGCGGCGGCGCGAGGAAATGGGCTTCTCTTACTTCAGAGGATCGCCGACGTCATGGGCCGGGTTCTGGACGCCCCGGTCGCCGCCCCGGACGAGGTCGACCCTGCCAGCCTCGCTGCCTGCGACCTCGTGGGGTTCGGCTCGGGGATCTTCCCGGGCTCCTTCCACTCGCAGCTGCGCGCGTTCGTCCGGTCGCTGCCGCAGGCGCGACGGGGCGCGGTGTTCGTGTTCGCCACCTGCGCGAGTTTCATGCAGGCACGCCCGTAGTCGCACCGGGTACTCCAGTATTCGTGCGTGTGGTCGGCCTGGGCGGGAGTCGCGGCAACACAGGCGAGCGCCGCGATCAAGCCCGCGGCGGCAATGATTGCCGCCGCCTGGCCGCGTGAGGTGGTCAGTGAGTCTGTCATCGGATCTCCGATCAGGCGTAGTGCGTGAGACTGGGCTTCTTGCCGGCCCGAGGGCTCCGAGCGGGTCCGCCGCCGTCTCCAGGATCGGCGCATCTGCGGCTGCCCGGGCAGCTTCTGCGGTTACAGCGGCCGTTGAACACCGCCGAGGCGGGTCGGGAGGCGGACTCGCGCCCCGGCTGCGGCAAGACGGGCGCGGGGCGGCCATGACGGCGGCCCCGCGCTCCATCGGTCCGCGTGCCGTGTCAGCAGTCGAGGTATTTGCTCGCGATCCAGTACAGACTGTTGTAATCGGGGCCCCACAGATGGCCCTCAGACCAGTTTCCGCTGCGCCCGACGACGTCGAAGCCCTGTCCCTTGTTGACTGTGCCGCGGCTGGGGAAGGTGATACCGGGCCCTGTGCGGAAGTTGACGTTGTAGCCGTTGACGAAGCACACCTGGGTTGGCTTCGCGTGGTCGACGACGGCAGTCGGGGCGGTTTGCGGGGCGGCGGACGCGGCGGCCGGGGCCGCGGCGAGGCCGAGCCCGGCGATGGCTGCTGCGCCGGCGATCCAGGCCGCTGCGCGGCTGCGGGAGATCTTCGAGGACGTGGACACGGTTGTCTCCTGTCGGTTGTGGTGTGGCGGGTGTTTCGGATCGGCCGGTGCGTTCAGGGCTCCTGCTGTCTGGCGGAGCCGGCGGCCGGGTTCCAGGTGTAGCCCGCCGTTCGTGTCCGGTGTCGGTTCGCACCGGCCCGGACAACAGTTCCGGACAACCACGCCACGCCCGGCCGGTCCGCCGGCGGCCGGGGCAGAGCCGCATACACGCTGGACAGCTGCACGGCGACCGTGAATGCGATGCCCGGCGACAAAGGGTCCGCTCGCCGCGCCGACTGATCGTCGGGTTGCTCTGTTCGAGGTTGTCCGCCGGACGGCCGACGCGCGGCAGGGCACTGCTTTGGGACCCTCAGGAACGGGGAGGGAAGGCGATGCCGCGTGCGGAACAGCCGTTGCCGGCGGACGGCACGGTGCTGACCGAGTTCGCGCAGGCGCTGCGCCAGGTCCGGAAGGCGGCGGGAACGCCGACGTACCGGGCGTTGGCTCGGCGCGCGCACTACTCGTCCAGCACCCTGGCCGAGGCGGCCGGAGGGAAGATACTGCCGAGCCTCGAGGTGACCGTGGCGTTCGTGCAGGCCTGCGATGCAGACGCCGGGGAGTGGGAGCGGCGGTGGCACGCGACGGCGTCCCGGATCGCCGCCGACGCGCCGCCGCCCGCGGCCTGTCCCGAAGAATCCGAGGACGACGCTGCGGCCCCGTACCTCGGGCTGCGTGCCTACCAGCCCGGCGACGCGGCGCGGTTTCACGGGCGGGACGAGCTGGTCGCGCAGGTCCGCGACGCGGTCACGGATCACCGGTTCGTGACGGTGGTGGGTGCTTCGGGCGCGGGGAAGTCGTCGTTGCTGCGCGCGGGCCTGGTCGCGCAGGCCGATGAAGCCCGCCAGCCAGTCGTCGCCGTCACACCGGGGCGGTGCCGGTGGAGGAGATCGCGGTCGCGCTGGCCGCGGCGTCCGGTGGATCGGCGACGGCGTTGCGCCAGGACATCGTCGGCGATCCGGAGGGGTTGCCCCGCGCCGCCAGGCAGTTGCTTGCAGCCCGCCAGGCCGAGGGCGATCTGCTGGTGGTGGTGGACCAGTTCGAGGAACTGTTCACGCTCTGCCATGACCCCGGGGAAAGAACAGGCTTCCTCGCCGCGCTGATCGCCGCCGCGACCGCCGAGACCAGCCGCGTCCGCGTTGTGGTGGGGGTGCGGGCCGACTTCTACGCGCACTGCTGTGCGCATCCGGATCTCGCGCGCACGATGAACGGCAGCGCCCAGGTCGTGGTCGGGCCGATGACCTCCGATCAGCTGCGCACGGCCGTCACCGGGCCCGCAGCGGCGGCCGGGCTGAGCGTCGAGAACGCACTGCTGGCCGAACTGCTCGCCGAGGCAGTCGGCGAGCCCGGTGCGCTGCCGCTGGTGTCGCACGCGCTGCTGCAGACCTGGCGCCGTAGGCGCGGTGTCGTGCTGCCCCTGGCCGGTTACCGGGAAGCGGGCGGAATCCGGCACGCTCTCGCCGAGACAGCCGAGACGGTCTACGAAAGCTTCGACGCGGCACAGCGGTCAGCGGTTCGTGAACTGTTCCACCGCCTCACTGCTCCGGGCGAGGGCACCGAAGACACCAAACGCCGCCTTCGGCGCGACGAAATCGACGATCCGGACCTGCCGGAGGTCCTGGCTTCGTTGGTCGCCGCCCGCCTGGTCGTGATGGACCGCGACACGGTCGAGATCGCTCACGAAACCCTGATCAGATCCTGGCCCCGGCTGCAGAGATGGCTCGACGAGGACCGGGAGGGCCTGCGTGTGCACCGGCGGCTGACCGAGGCAGCCCGCGCCTGGGAAGCGACCGGACGGGACCACGGCGGTCTCTATCGCGGCGCGCAGCTGTCGGCGGCGCGCGAGTGGAGCATGCGGAGCGCGCCTCGCTTGAACGCGAGCGAGCAAGCATTCCTCGAGACCAGTGTCCGTGCGTCGGCGCGGCAGGCCCGCAGGCGCAAGCAGATCGTCGTGCTCGGGGCTGTGCTGCTGGTCCTGACTCTCGCGTTCGGCGTTGTCGCGGCGGCGCAACGGCAGGACGCGGTGCAGCAGCACGACCTGGCGGCGTCGCGGGAGATGGCGGCCCGGTCGGCCTCGTTGGCGGCCACGCAGCCGGAGCAGGCGATGCTCCTTGCTCTCGCGGCGTTCCGGCAAGCTCCCACGGTGGAGGCCCGCAGTGCGCTGCTGAGCATTCAGGCGTCGCCATTCCGCGGCAGGATCAGCGACACCGCCCCTTTGTGGGGAGTGGCCATGAGCCCGGACGGGCGCGTCGTGGCAACGGCCAGCATCTCCCCACCGGCGGTGCGGCTGTGGGACCGGGCGACCCGGCGCGAGATCCGCACCCTTCCGACACCGGCGCCCGCGCTGTTCGGCCTTGTGTTCAGCCCCGACGGACACGTTCTCGCCGCGGCCTCCAGCAGTCGGCTGACCGACCCGATGACGGTCAGTCTCTGGGACGTCGCAACCGGTCGGCGAACCGACCTCCGGACAGGGCGCCGCGGACTCCCGCTGGCGGTGGCTTTCAGTCCGGACGGCCGGCTGCTGGCCGTCGCCGGGTCCGGCGGCGCGGTGGATCTGTGGGACGTGCCCGGCGGACGGGTCGCCGAGACGGTGGTCGCCCATGGATCGGCCGTGTCCGGGGTCGCGTTCGGCCGGGACGGTCCCTTCCTCCTCACCACTGGTGAGGAGGAAGGCGTTGTCTGGAAGCACGACCTGCGCACCGGCCGCGAGTCAGCTCTGCTGACCGGGCTGCCGGGAGTGACCGCGATCGCCCTCAGCCCGGACGGCCGCACGCTCGCCACAAGCAGCGCCAACGAGAGCATCACCAGGCTCTGGGACCTCGCCACGCGACGTCAGCTGTTCGCCGTGGGCGGGCACACGGGCAACACACTGGCGGTCGCGTTCGCCCCGGACGGCCGCACCCTGGCCACCGGCAGCGACGATCACACCGTCGCTATCTGGGACGTCGGCGTCGCGATCGACTCCTCCTCCGGCAAGCCGGTCGTCGACAGCGACGGTTCCAGAGCGGCCGCGCCACGGCACCGTGCGGATGTGGGAGGTCGGTACCGGCCGGGACCTCGCCACGATTCCGGCAGACCCGGCCGCGCCACCGAACCTGAGCTTCAGCGGCGACGGGCGGCACCTGGCGATGTGGGGCACCGACGGGAACGTACGCCTGCACGACCTCGGCAACGGCCAGGCGGCCGACGGTCCGGACGCTGTCCATTACGGCCTGGCTCTCAGCTCCGACGGGACGAAAGCACTGTCCGCCGCCGCCGACGGTTCGATGAAGCTCTGGGACACCGCGACCCGTTCGTCGACGGTGCTCGCCGCCGGAACCCGCCCCCAGGCCATAGCCTTCAGCCCGGACCGGAAACTGGCCGCGCTCGCCGGGGTCGACGCGGCCGTCAGCCTCTGGGACGTGGCCACCGGACGACGGACGGCCGTCCTCGGCGGACAACCCGGCTCGATCCTCACAGTGCGCTTCAGCCGCGACAGCAGCCTGCTCGCCACCGCCGGCAGCGATGGAGCCGTCCACCTCTGGAACGTCGCGTCCCGTCAGGAAATCAGTACGCTCCAGGCCCGTCCCGGGAGCGTGTTCGCACTCGCCTTCGACGCCACCGCAACCACCCTTGCCTCGGCCAGAGCGGACGGGAGCATCTCTCTGTGGGACCTTCCCGCCCGCCGCGAAACCGCCGTCGTGACCGGCCACCCCGGGCCGATCCGAGCGGTCGCCCTCTCCCCGGACGGCCACCGCCTGACCGCGGCAGGACAGGACGGCGTAGTACGCCAATGGGACACACGCGCCGAGGAAGCGGCGGGCACAATCTGCGCGACCATCGGCTCAGACCTGACCGCTGAACTCTGGCAGAGCGTGATTCCCGATGCGCCGTACCGTCCTCCCTGTGCATAAGAACCTGTCCCTGCCTGACCTGTACGACCGCGTGTCCGCCGCGTTCACGCCGCGCCGGAACAGTCCGGCGAGCACGGCCTCCGAGGCGAGTGCACGTCGGAGTTTCCCCGCAGAACGCCCGTTTCTGCGCGGACGGCACTAGTGAGGATCTTGGCGGAAATCGTCGGGTGTGTCGAGCGGTCTGGCCAGCAACGGGCCTCGGTGCTCACGACTGCGCGTCGCGAATGCAGCTCGCCGTGCGGCCGGAGATTTCGCAAGGGCGACGCTGACCGAAGGGTTTCATCGGCGCCAGGTGTGTTGTCGCGAAGTACGCAGTGGTGATTGTCGTTGCCGTCGTGGCTTCCTGCTCTGTCGGCTGGACGCCCCGAGTGTCGTCGCTCCGGTGGAAACGATCGGCAGTGCCACTGCGCCAGCGTCTTTCAGAACGGCCGTGGAGCTGCTGGATTGCTCTTTCCTGCGGCAACTGTCCGGGTGCCGTGTCAGCAGTCGAGGAATCTGGTGGCGATCCAGTAGTCGACGGATCCCTCTTCACCCCACGGGTGCCCCGCGGACCACACTGGGCCCGGCGCGACGACCACGAAGCCCTGGCCCTTGTTGAGTCGCCGGACAACGGGGAATTGGATGCCGGGTCCGTTGCGGAGGTTGGCGTTGTTGCTGTTGACGAAGCACAGTTCGGAAGGCTTCGCCTGGTCGGCACTTGCCGCCGAGGGGGTTGGTGTCGCGGCGGTCGCGGCGGGCGGGGCTGCGGCGGCGAAGCCGAGCCCGGTGACGGCTGCTGCGCCGGTGAGCCAGGCTGCTGCGCGCCGGCGGGACGTCTTGGACGGCATGAACATGGTCGTCTCCTGTTGTTTGTTGTGTCGTGCGTGATGTCGGACGGGCCGCGGTGCTGTCTGTCGTTCTCCGGGCCCTCGCGCGCGGAACGCGCGATGACCCGGCCCTGTCTCCGGGGCCGGCTCGCCCGAGCGGAATGCGCGCGGCCCCCGAAGCTTGACGTGACGATCAGGGGCCTACCGCAGTGACGACACCTGTCCGAACGTCGCGAGGTCGTGCGGCTCCAGCAGGATCGACCATCCCAGGACCTGTCCGGAGCGTGCGTCGACCGTGGCTGTCAACACGTTCCCTCTGGGAGCTTTGCTCCCGGGAGGAACCTTGGCGGCGTATCCGATGAAGTTTCCCGTCATTTGGATCAAGTAGACCGGGTCGTTGGATTTCGGCGCCGTTCCGTCGACGCGCTGGAGCGAGTTCCGGTCGGTTTTCACGTATGTTATATCTGCGGGACTGCTTTCATCGTTGGCGGCTGCCAGGCTCGTTGCCGTGTTCAGCAGGTCTGACGCGGAAGGAGGTGTATTGCTGCGGTCAGCGGTCATCTTTTCTTTCTTGTCTACGCAGGGTTTGCGGGTTGAAGCCGTGATGCCTTGCCCGTTCGTGTAGATGCTGAACAGATCGCGGCTTTGATTGTACGTGTCCGTTTGCGCTGGATGCCAGACGTTATCGGTGTCCTGGTATTGGAACCTGAGGGAGCTGCCGAAGACCCGTGCGCCCGGAGTCGTTACTTCCAGTCCGTTGTACGCCTGGCCGCCGTACGCACCGTTGCCCGCAGAGGTCCCGACGCGTTCTCCGTTCTGGTAGACCTCCCAGTCGGGGCTGTTGGGGACCCATTTGAAGGTCACGTTCTCGTGAACGAGTTCATGCGCGGGTTTGATGAAGAACTCACGGTAGGGGACTCCTGGGCGCTGATCGGCCCAGTACCAGAGGAAACCCTTCTCTTGCCCGGGGGAGCGCTGCAGCGTCCCGGCGGTCATCCCCGCTTCGACCCACGTGTCCGACTTCGGATCGTTCAGATTGGTGAGGATCCACGTCTCCCAGTTCGCGAAGTCGGTGTCTCGGTCGTCAACGTGAAGGCAGCCGACTCCGAGGTCGGAGCCAACCGCGTTCATCCACAGCGGCTCCTGCCTGGATCCGATGAACCCGACGGCGTAACAATGGTCGACCGTATTGCAAGCCGCTGACGGGCCCGCGGAAGTTGCCTGAGCTGATCCCGTGGCGAACAACGAGGAAAGGACAACTGAAATCCCCAGCGATGCTAGAATGCGCGTATTACTCGGCATTTATTCTCCTGTTATCGTGATGTATTACGGGCTCTCCAATTTCCTGTCTTCCTTCTTCCGTGCGGCAATCGAGGGATGGGGGCGTCGGCAAGCGGCGCTGGAGCGGCCCCTGGCCGGGCAGGTGCCGGAATCGACGGCCTGGTCCGCTCAGAGGCCGTGCGACCGCGAGTCGTGCCGATTTCGGATTCTGGAACTCGGGTCGGATCTGCTGGCTGCGGGGCGGCTGTGCGAAGGGTTGTGTCGCAGCCAGGAGCGGTGTCGCGGAGCGCGCGACGGCGGTTGCCGTTGTCGGTGAGGTTTCAGGGCGATCGGAGAGGTTGCTTCGGCTGTGGTCGCTCACACGGGGCCGAGTGCCATGGGCGCTGCGGCGGCGTGTTCCGGGAGCACCGCGCGGACCGCTCTGTTCCTGTGTCGTCCGGCATTCGTCCGCGTGCTGTGTTCAGCAGTTGAGGTACTGGCTGTCGATCCAGTAGAAGCTGGTGTAGTCCGGGCCCCACAGGTGGCCCGCCGACCAGTGTCCGCGGCGTTCGACGACGTCGAAGCCTTGGCCTTTGTTGACCCAGCCGGCGATGAGGTATTCGGTGCCCGGCCCGTAGCGGTAGTCGATGTTGTAGGCGTTGACGAAGCACACCTGGGCGGGCTTCGCCTGGCCGACTGCCGCGAGGACGGCGGGTGCGGCGGCGGAAGCGGCGGTCGGCACTGCGGCGAAACAGAATCCGGCGATGGCTGCTGTGCCGGTGATCCGTGCTGCGCGCCGGCGTGCGGTCTGGGACGGCATGACGATGGTCTCTCCGATCAGGTGTTGTTTCGAGCGGGATTTCGGATCGCCGCCGCGGCGCGGTGGAACGCGGGTTCTCCGGCGGAATCCGCAGGACGGTTCCAGATATAGCCGGTCGTTCATGTCCGGTGTCGCCGTGCGTCGCACCGGACAACAGTTCCGGACAACGACTCCCGGGCCTGGTCGGGCCGCGATCCCGTGGCATGAGCGCATAGACGCAGGAACGCCATGACGCGGCCGGGAGAGTGTTGCCCGAACGACAGGAAACTGCGTGCTGCGGGTTTGGTCCGTTCGGGGATGTCCGCCGGACAGCCGTCGCGCAGACGTCCGCAGTTTTGGGACCCTCGGTGACGGGGAGGGGACGCGATGCCGCGCGGAACAGCCGTTGCTCGACGATGGTTCGGTGCTGACCGAGTTCGCCCAGGCGCTGCGCCAGGTCCGGACTGCGGCGGGGAATCCGTCGTATCGGGCGTTGGCGGTGCGTGCGCATTATTCGTCGACGACGTTGGCCGACGCGGCGGGCGGAAAGAAGCTGCCGAGCCTCCCGGTCACGCAGGCGTTCGTGCGCGCCTGCGGCGCGGACACCGCTGAGTGGACGCGACGGTGGCAGGAGACCGCGGCCGCTCTCGCGGCGGAGGCATCACCGCAGGACGCGGCTGCCCGATGCCCGGACGATGACGACGCCGCGCCGTACCTCGGGCTGTGCGCCTATCAGCCGGGTGACGCCGCGCGTTTCCACGGGCGGGACGAGCTGGTCGCGCAGGTTCGTGCGGCGGTCGCGGATCACCGGTTCGTCACGGTGGTGGGTGCCTCGGGCGCGGGGAAGTCGTCGTTGTTGCGCGCGGGCTTGATCGCGGAGGTCGAGGCAACGGGCCAGCCGGTCGTCGCCGTCACACCGGGGCGGCGTCCGGTGGAGGAGATCGCGGTCGCCCTGGCCGTCGTGTCCGGTGGGTCGGTGACGGCGTTGCGCCAGGACATCGTCGGCGATCCGGCCGGGTTGCACCACGCCGTCCGGCAGTTGCTGGCGGCCCGCGAGGCCGAGGGCGATCTGCTGGTGGTGGTCGATCAGTTCGAGGAACTGTTCACTGTGTGCCACGACAGCAGCGAGCGGGCGGCGTTCCTTGCCGCGCTGATCATCGCGGCGACGATCGAGACCAGCCGCACTCGCATCGTGATGGGGTTGCGCGCGGATTTCTACGCGCACTGCTGCGCTCACCCCGAGCTGGCGCAGGCGATGAACGGCACCCAGGTCGTGGTCGGGCCTATGACCTCCGATCAGCTGCGCGCCGCGATCTCCAGACCGGCCGTCGACGCGGGATTGAGCGTGGAGAGCGCTCTGCTGGCCGAGGTGACTGCCGACGCGCTGGGCGAGCCCGGTGCGCTGCCACTGGTGTCGCATGCCTTGTTGCAGACGTGGCGGCGTCGCCGCGGCACCGTGCTGAGTCTGAGCGGGTATCAGGCGGCGGGCGGTATCGCGCACGCGCTGGCCCAGACCGCCGAGAGCGTGTTCACCAGTCTCAGTCCGGCGCAGCAGCGGGCGGCGCGGGAGCTGTTCCTCCGGCTGACCGCGCTGGGCGAGGGCACCGAGGACACCAAACGCAGGCTGGACCGCAGGGAACTCGACCTGCCCGACAGCGATCTCGAGACCGTGCTGGACAAACTCGGCGCGGCACGGCTGATCGTGCTGGACCGCGACACCGTCGAGATCGGCCACGAAGCCCTCATCCGGGCGTGGCCGCGGCTGCGCGGCTGGCTCGACGCGGACCGCGACGGACTGCGGCTTCATCGCCGCCTTTCCGGCGACGCGAGCGACTGGGCCGGGCTCGACCGCGACCCCGGCACGCTCTATCGGGGCCTGAGGCTGGCCGCTGCCTGCGACTGGGCCGACGAAGCCGATGTTCGGCTCACCGCCCGGGAACGGGAATTCCTGGATGCGAGCCGGGTCGCCGAAGCCCGCGAGCATGCCCGGCAGCGTCGCCGAACCCGGCAGTTGCGCTGGCTCGCCGCGAGTCTGGCCGTCCTGATGGCCGCCGCGCTCACGGTCGCGGTGGTGGCGGTGCGGCAGCGGGAACACGCGCTCGCCCAGGAACGCATCGCCACCTCACGGCAACTCGCCGCCGAAGCGCAGACCCAGGCCGGGCTGGACCCCGCCGCGGCGATCCGCAAGAGCCTCGACGCCTACCGCGCGCATCCCACTGCCGAAGCCCGCGGCGCGATTCTCAGCCTCGCGTCGAAGCGTCGGTTTGACGCGCTGTTGCCCTCGCCGTCCGCGACCACAGCTGAAGTCGCGTTGAGCCCCGACGGGCGCTGGCTCGCCGCGCCGGGGGAGGGACGCCGTCTCACGCTGTGGGACGTGCCCGGTCGTCGCCGCACGGTCGTGTTCGACGCGCCGCTTGACCGGGTGATCGTGGTCAGGTTCAGTCCCGACGGGCAGAGGCTCGCCGTCGGGACGCTCGACGGTCACATCCACATCTGGGAGCTGGCTTCCCGCAGGATCATGGCCTCGTTCACAGCGGCGGAGCCCACGGTTTCACTCACTGCGGTGCGATTCAGCCCGGACGGGCGGCTGCTGGCCTCCGCTGATCTGCGCAACGCGGTGAAGCTGTGGGACATCGCCGGGCACACAGGCCCCGTCACCCTCGCTCCGCAACACGAGGGCCCCGACCTCGCCAGCCGTGCCGCCGTGGAGTTCAGCCCAGACGGCACGCTGCTCGCGTTCACCGACGCCACCGGCGCGCTCGCGCTCCGGGATCTGCGCACGGCGACGCGAGCAGGCGCGCTGCCGTCGGCAGGCGGGTGGACGAGCTCGGCGGCCTTCGCGCCCGACGGGCACACCGTCATCATCCCGAGCCGCGATGCCCCGACAATCCGGCTCTGGGATGTCACCACCCGTCGGCAGATCGCCGAATTCGGCGGCGACGCCTTTCCTCAGCTGAGCGTCGTGGTCGACCGCGTGAATGCGCAGCTGATCACGGTGAACACCCGGGGCTCTGTCAACATTTGGGACCTCGGCCGTCGAACGCTCCTGGCCGGTCTCGTGAAAGACCGCTCACTGCCGGGGCCAGTGGCGATCAGCCTCGACGGGAAGACCATCGCCGCGGTCGTCGACAACGGCATCGCCTTGTGGGACCGAGCGCGTCTGCCGCTCATGGGTCTCACCGCCTCCGCGGGTTCCCTGCAGGTCAGCGATTCAGGCCGCGCGGTGGTCGCGAGCGGCGGCGGCTCGCCGACCGTGATCTGGGACAGCCGAACGCGGAAAGGCAGGGTGATCGCATCACCTCCCAAGTCCGACCTTGTCAGCGGGTTCGCGATCCTGAGTCCTGACGAGAAATCGGTGGCGATCAACGACAACGGTCGCGTCGTCGTGCGCGACGCGAACACCGGCGGGCTCGTTGCCGAGGTGCCGCGACCGGCGGGCGGGTTGTACGTCATGTCGTTCGCCTTCAGCCGCGATTCCCGCACCTTGGCAATGACGACGACGCAAGGCGGCGGCATCTGGTTCTATGACCTCAACGCACGACGGTTCGTGCGAAAAGTCGCCGAAGGCGCCGTCGCCGGCGGTTTGCGCTACAGCCCGGACGGGCGCATGTTCGCCTATACCGGCGACGGCACGACCATCAACATTCTGGACGCCGACGGCTACCTCCCGATCGCGAAGTTGAAAGTCGTCGACGATACCCCCACAGGCAACTGGCCGGCATATGAGTTCAGCCGCGACGGATCGATGCTGATGTCCAATGATCCCCAGCTGACCGCCGCGGGAAAGATCACCATCTGGAACACGGCCGACTTCGCCAAAGCAGCCGAGTTTTCCACCCCCGCCACCGAGGCACGCTCACCGCGCTTCAGCCCGGACCACCGCTACATCGCCGCCTTCGGCAACAACGACGCCGTGACGGTATGGGATGCCGTCAAGGGCGACCGCTGGGCGACACTCACCGGTCACACCGCAAAGATCACCGGCATCTACTGGAACGCGACAGGCGTGCTCGCCAGCAGCAGCGAAGACAACACCGTAATCCTCTGGAACACCAACGTCGACGATGCGATCCGGCAACTCTACGACAGCATCGAGCACGACTTCCCCGGCGCCGGTCCTGCGCCCGCTATCTGCTCCGCGCCGTCGCAGAGCGGGCAGAGTTGAGCTGCTCGTGCCTGTGGCACTGGCGAAGCCCTCCGTGAATGCCGAAAACCAGGTGCGTGCCGTCCTGGGGCCGGGATCTACTTCCCGGACTTCCTGACCCCGCCAGAGGCTGGACCGGATTTCGATGCGGGCGTGGAGGCCCTGCTGAGCACGCCGCGGCGGCGTTTGCGACGGGACACGACCCAGCTGGCGGAGGCCACCTCCGCACCGGAGTGGCTTCGGCCTCTCGCCGAGGGCGACACGGCACAGGCAGGTCGTTGCATTGGACGGACATGGTCAGCCGTCCGGGGGAGCGAGTGGTCAGCGGGGCGGCCGGTAGACGGGCAGGTCGGGGAAGACGCCGAGGGTGCGGCCGGTTGCGGCGAGGTCAGTGGCGGAGAAGCAGGCGCGGCAGATCCGGACGCCGATGGTGACGTCGGTGGCGGGGACGGTGCTGTCGGCGGAGCCGGTGGCACTGGAGACGAGCTGGTTGTCACGTGCCGGGTTCGACCCCTGCCGCCTTGGCGTCGAACCCGGCGGGCCAGCGGGTCTGGTCATCGATCTTCGCGCCGTGCAGGTCGGCGCCGGACAGATCGGTCCCCGAGAGGTCGGCGCTGCGCAAGATGGCTCCGCGAAGGTCGGCGCCGACGAAAAGTGATCCGTCCAGTGTGCAGCCGACCAGGCTGCAGTTGCGCAGGCTGGCCAGAATGAACGCTGCGGACCTCAGGTCCGACCATGACAGATCGGCGCCGTCGAAGTTCGCGTTGCGGGCGACCGCGCGCACCATGGAGCTGCGCCGCAGATCGGCTCCCTGGCCGTCGAGCCGGATCAGGTTCGCGTCAGTCAGGTCGAGGGCATCGATCCGTGCGCATTCCAACGACGCGTCAGCGAGGTCGGCGCGAGCCAGGTTCAGTGCGCGCAGCCGGAGGTAGCTGAGGTTCGCGCCGGACAGGTCGAGCGGGTCGAGACCGGCGCTGAGGCCGTTGAACCGGTCGAGTGACGAGGCCATGGCGGTGACGTCCGGGGCGGCCCGCCCGCGGCGCGCGGCGTCTCCGTTACCGCGGTGTTCGCGCAGCAAGGTGCAGAAGATCTGCGAAACGACCGCTTGGTCTTCCGGCGAATCCTCCGCCATGCGACGCAGGACGTGAATGCCTCCCAACCGGACCTCGAGCCGGTCTTTGTCTCCCAGGCACTTGACGGCTCGCGAGAACCGTTCGATCGACTGCTGGGTGGTGCTGGCCGAAAACGCTCGTCGGCTCAGGCGGAGGTTCTGCAGGGTGAAGTAGAGCCCGGAGATAAGCGCCATGCTGCCGACGAGCTGGACGATGCTTGTCCGGATCGCGGACACCGACTGCATCCTGGCGTCCGCGGTGGGCCCGGAGGCCGGGATCAGGAAGTAGGGCAGGAACAGCACCAGGCACAGCAGTAGCATCGCGACGCCTGCCACGCCGAGGGCGAGGCGGGCATTCCGTTGTGTGCCCGCGGTTTCTCCAGAACCGGCCCGCTGTTCGCCCATGCCGCGATGCGGGACGACGGTCAGTGCGTCGGCGGACAGCGTGATCGGCGGGCCGACGGGGAGCTTCGCCATGTCCGCCGGAGGCAGTTCCACGACGTCGAAGTAGTTCAGCTTCAGCGATTCGAATGTGCGGGGATCGGTGAGGTGCCGAGCCTTGCCCCGGGGCGTGACACCGGGCTGACCGACCGGACGGTTGAGCCCGCGGGCGCTCCGCGTCGTTCGACGCCAGCGCTTGGCGGTGCTGCGCGAGGCGACGGGCTACGGCGGCAGCGAATAGGCCGATGGCGGGCACCGGTCAAACTGTCGGCGGGAGCGATGGCGGGCTGACGGCTCTGAGGCGGTTGCAGCCGCCTGTGTTCCTGCAGGCCCCGGCGCATGCGCGATCGGCAGCTCGCCCTATAAAGGTCGGGTGACGGCGTCTTCTGGATCTTCCGAGCCTGACGGTGACGGTGCGCACCACCAGGCGCCCGCCCAGGGCCAGGGCAGCGGCGGTGTTCTTCATGATCATGCCGCCGAGCGAGCGACGCTCGGCGGCATGCTGCTGAGCACCGCAGCGATTGTCGACGCGGCGGAGACCCTGGATCCGCGCGACTTCGACGACCCTGTGCACGCGGCTGTCTACGAGGCCGTCATCGACCTGTACGGCGAAGGCCAACCGACAGACCCGGAGGCGGTGGCCCGGAAGTTGGGCAACCGAGCCGGGACGGCGGACGCGGGCGGCGTGGCCCACTTGCTGCAGACTCTGGCCGACAGCGTGCCGACGGTCGCGAACACCGGATACTACGCCGAGATCGTGGCGGAAAAAGCGGTATTCCGCCGGTTGCGGCTCGCTGCGGCGATGATCGCCGAACTTGCCGAGAAACAGAGCGAGGATTCCGCCGGCGACACGGAAGAGGCCATCCGGTGCGCCCGGTCGCTTGTCGACGACGCCGGGTCGGACCGCACGGGCAGGCGCGTCCCGGAGCTGGAAGGTCTGCTCCAGTCGACCATGGACGAGCTCGAGGCCATCGAGTCCGGCGGGGGAGCCGGGCTGAGCGTGCCGACGGGATTCGGCGAACTTGACGGGATCACCGGCGGTCTGGCGGCGGGGTCCCTGACCGTGATCGGCGCTCAACCTGGCGTCGGCGCCAGCACGCTTGGGCTCTGCTTCGTGAGATCGGCGGCGTTGCGGCACGGCATCCCCGCGGCGTACCTCGCGTTGGCCAGCACTGTCGGCCCGGTGGCCCAGCGGCTGCTCAGCAGCGAGGCCAAGGTGCGGCTGGAAGACATGCGGACCGGGCGTATGGACGACGAGGACTGGACCCGGCTCGCCCGGCGAACGGCCGAGATCAGTGCGTCGCCGATCGTGATCGCCCGGCCCAAGGACGTCGACGTCGGCTCCCTCGCCGCGGAAATCAGCGGCCTGGCCGCCCACCGGGGCGTGCGGCTCGTCGTCATCGATTCGCTGCACCTGGTCACCGCCCGGCGCGACCTGCCCTACGAGAATCGCGAACGAGAAATCGCAGAGGTAACCCGGCGTCTCAAACGCCTCGCTCTGGACGTCGGCATCGCCCTCGTCGTCACCTCGCAGCTGTCTGCCAACCCCGGACCGCGGAAGCCGATTCCCGCCTTGCCCTCCCTGGCCGATCTGCGCGACTCCGGGACCATCGCGCACATCGCCGACTACGTCTTGCTCATCCACCGCCCCGACGCCTGGGAACCCAACGACGTGCGCGCGGGCGAAGCCGACTTCATCCTCGCCAAAAACAAATACGGACGGACCGCCACGATCACCGTGGCCCACCAGCTCCCGTACGCACGCTTCGTCGACATCGTCAGACGCCCGATCGCAGGTTCGTAGGGCTTACACTTGCCGTCATTTTCTCTCCACCCGCTTCACCTTGACAGCACAAATGAGATTCGGAATGGGACTTCGCAGGGCAGGGGTGATGTGGTCTCGACGTGAGCCACCGCGCGCCACCGGTATATGACACGACCGATGAGTCTGATCTTGATCAAGCCGGTGCGAGGCAGGCGGTGAAACCCGGGATCGCGCACAGTCAACATGTCATCGGCGGTGGGACCTTCCACTGTTCGGCGGCGTCTCGAGGCCGATGTCATTTCCTCGCCGGCACTTCCATCGCGCCGTCCGTCGGTGGCCGACGCTCTCGCGGTCAGGGCCGGGCCACGTGGACTGGCGCGAGCACGGCGAACGTCGTCCCTGTGCGGCCGCTGCGGGGCGGACGGCCGCTATTTGGCGGCTGCTTTTTCGCGGCGCGTTCGCGGACGGATTTCGCGGTCTCGTTCCGGGCTTCCTCGTAGGCGTCTGCCACCTCGCGCGGAATGCGGCCGCGGTCGGAGATAGGCCAGTCGTTGGCCACAGCCCACGCGCGGATAGCTTGGGAGCGCTCGCGGTCTTCGGCGGTGGGGGCCGTGCGGGCGATTGCTTTGCGGCCCCCGGTGCGGCGGCTGGACGCGATGAACCTGGCGAGCTCCTCGCGCAGGGCTGCGGCGTTGTCGTCGGACAGGTCGATTTCGTACTGGGCACCGTCGAGTCCGAAGGGGTGACGCATTGCGGAGTTTCGACAATCTCATGCTGTTGTGCAAGAACCACCACCGGCTTATCGACGACCCTCGTGGCGTTTCTTGACGGCCCGCAGATACTCCACGGGGAAATCGTCGCGCGTGTTCTCGCGGCTGCGCGGGACGCTCGCGGCGGTTTGGCCGTGACTCAGTCGTAGCGCCCATCCACCGTTCGCGCGAGGGCGTCGGCGGTCGCCATTGCTGGCAGGAGCAGAGGGACCTCCCATCGTCGAGTCGGAGCGAATTGCCTGCCAGGAGCCATCGGATGCTGGCAGCCGTGTCGACCCACGCTGTCAGCAGCGCGCCATTCGGCTAGGTTACGTCGGTGGTGTTCGATTTGACGAGGTTGGGCAGCGAGCGTTTCGAGCACTTGGTGCAGGCGCTGTCGCTGGACCGTATCGGCCCAGGCACGCAGGTTTTCGGTGTCGGCCCCGACGGCGGCCGCGAGGCGACCTTCGACGGGGAAGTGCACCTCGGGGGCGGTCGGGCCTGGTCAGGGTACGGAGTCATCCAGGCCAAGTACCGGAGCCGGCTGACCAGCACTTCCGACGACCAGAAATGGTTCTTCGAGCAGGTCACAGCGGAACTCGATGAATGGGTCAACCCCAAGAGCAGGCGCAGGCGTCGGCAGCCCAAATATTTCGTGATCGCGACGAACGTGCGTTTGACCGCAGTCGCCGAATCCGGCGGAATCGATCGCCTCGACAAACTCATCGCCCGCTACCGCGACATGAAAGACGAGCAGAATCGTCCGATCGGCCTCCCCGGCCTCGAGGACTACGCCCTGTGGCATGCCCAGTACCTCGACCGGCTGTTGGAGACCACCAGCGGGAACATCCGTCGCGCCTACGCCGATCTTATTCTTCCGGGTGATGTTCTGAGCCGGCTCTTCGACTCCCTTGCCGACCAGGAGAATCGGATCGCCGAGGCATGGATCGACAATCTCGCACGGTCGACCACTGCTGACGCCGACGTCGGGCTCGGAGGGCCCGGCGGCGGCGAAAACACACCGCTCGCCTTGGCCGATGACGCCTGCGAGCTCTCTGCTGCGTCCGACCCGCACGACCCCGCCACCACAACCGCACTCGCTGCGGTTATCGACCGCAGCGACCAAATCCTGCAGCCCGACCTTCGCCGAAAGGCGAGCGATCGAAGGGGCGGCCTCGAGCACCCGTCCCCGGGACTGACGGGCGCGACCTTGTACATCACCGAGCACCTCGGGCACGCGTACAGCATTTCCGTGGACAATGAGCGCAACTCACTCCGGCGTGACTGGGAAGTGGTGCAGGAACACATCGACGAGGACGGCAAGCCCGTGAAAGACCGGCAACGCGGGTCGCGGGCGTTCCCTTCGCGCAGCGCTCAACTGGGATTCGTCCGCCGGCGGCTGGCTGCGTTGTCCCGTTCCGGTGCGAACTGGACGTGCACCGGCCCCCAAATCCCGGACGACGGCTGGCCCGCCGGCCGCCCACCGAGACTGCGGGCTGGCGGCTGACCCCCCCAGCTGTCGCAGACGGACGCGCCTACTCTGCATGAAGCGGTGCCGTGTCCAAGGCTTTGATGATGTCGTCCGGGCGTGCGCGAGCCTGCCAGAAGTAGCCTGCGGCGACGTTCGCGACGGCGCTCCGGTACGGCCTGGTGACGTTCGTGTCGTCCGGTGCCGGCTGCTTGCGCATCGAGCGCAGCACAGCTCTCGACACCTGGATAGCCTCTGCTCGCACCCGTTTAGGCTCCGCTGAGTCAGGGTGCGCGTCTTCGGGCGGGCTGTCCCGCGGCCGACGGACGGCTTGCTTGCGCATCTTGGCGAGGATCTTCGTCGCGGCTTCCTGAGCCTTGCCTGGTTCGTCGCCGGTCATGCCGTCTCCCTTCCTCGTGTCAAACCCTACGGCTGAGATCGCCGCCACGCGGCCATGAGGGTGCGGATTCCGTTGCTCTGGATGTGAAGGTCGACGATCCGCGCATCGGTGGAATAGTCCGGGTTCGGCTCAGTCGTAGAGTCCTTCCACCGTCCACGCGACAGCATCCCCGGTGATCTTGCCCGACAGGAGCATGGCGTCTTCCCCGGCGTCGGGGCGCGTCCCGGCGAGGACGACCTGGAACCGGACGACGCGCTGGGCGCCGCCCTGCCCGACGCGGACGGTGACGGCGGGCCAAGGTCCGGCCCATCGCAGGACCTGCCGCGGGGCGCGGTCGCCGACGGCAACCGTGTCCGGAGGTTCGGTGAGGCGGAAACGCGCGGTCCAGCCGACGGCGGCGCCGCTGGGCCCGAAGACCTGCGCGGACCGGGGTGTGTCCGGCACGGTCGCGGGCGAGGGCGAGGGCGCGGGCAGCCGGCCCGGCCACGGTGCGTCGGTGTCGACAGCGTCGGGTTTGTCGCCCCACGGCACGAGAACGACTTGTTCGGCAGGACCGCGCCCGCCCGTCAGCACGGCGGTGAACACGCGGTCCGGGGCCGAGGAGTCCTTGCACGCGGCCGATCGCGCGGGCGGCGCGGTCGTCGGCGTCCGGCTGGGTGCCGGCGGCGGGCAGGCTCAGCTGCAGCGCGCCGCCGGAGACGGTTTCGGCAGGTTCGAGCGTGACGCGCACGATGCCGGCGGAGGGCCGGTCGTCTTCGCGGCGTCGCAGCCAGCTCTCGCACTGCCATCGCACCCGGTCCGTCGGTTTCAACCATCAAGACGACGGCGTGCGCCGTGGAGCGTGCGGCCGATCGTTCGTTGCAACCGCCGCAGGATGTTGATCGTCTGCTCGTCCGAGAAGCCTGTCGTGATCGACCAATCAAGGCCAGATCCGAACACGTCACTGGCGAACACGATTTCTGTAGCTGCCACCACTCGTCGCCAGTCCTGGGGACTCAAAGGTTCGCTGGCGGCTAGTGCTGTCCGAAGCCGACGCCCGTCTTCCAAGAGATCCGCCACACTCCTGAAGCCCATCGCCACCGCGAGCGCTTCAGTGCAGCTCGCGGGACCACCCCACTCGGCCAATCCCCGACGCAGCACCTCGCGCTCGTCGTCGGCCAACTCGACTGACACCAACTCTTCACTGTCCACCGACGAATCATGGCCGTGCTATCAAGAGCCGACCGTCGAGGGCCTGCGACGGGGCTGCAACCCGCTGACAGACAGCAACATGCATCGCGAGATGTGGCCCAGCGGCTGTACACGACGCTCACCCGGCCACCTGGCGCTCACGGTCACAGGTCAGCGTTCAACGGAGTGCGGCGCGTCGGAGCTTCGTGCCAACTATCGCCTGTTTTTGATGCCAACCATCATCTGCCGTTCGGAAGGATCGCCAGGTCGCACCACGAACCCGATACCAACTAACACCTGTCGTCACAGGTGGTGAGGTTTCCCCCGGGAGCCGGTCACCGGGTTTCATGCTGCGTGGGTGGTCGGTGGACTGTAGTTGGTGCGGGTTTCGTGGGGTGTTCGGTAGTTGAGGGTGGAGTGCAGGCGGTGGTGGTTGTAGTAGGCGAGGTAGGCGAATACTGCGTGCCGGGCTTGGTGTCGGGTGGTCCAGGAGCGGGTGCCGATTTCGGTTTTGAGGGTGGCGAAGAAGGATTCGGCGGCGGCGTTGTCGTAGCAGGACCCGGTCCGGCCCATCGAGGCCCGGATCCCGTGTGCGGCCAGGGTGGCGCGGAATTCCGTTGAGGCGTATTGGGTGCCGCGGTCGGAGTGGAACACCGCGCCAGCGTTGATCAGGCCGCGGTCTGCGGCGAGGGTGATCGCGTCGCGGACGAGGTCGGCGCGCATGTGCGGGGCGAGGGCGTGGCCGACGATTTCGCGGGTGTGCGGGTCGAGCACGGTCGCGAGGCAGAGCCAGCCTTCGTCGGTGGGCAGGCAGGTGATGTCGCCGACCAGGCGCTGTCCGGGGGCGTCGGCGGTGAAGTCGCGCCCGATCAGGTCCGGAGCCGGGGCCGCGGTCTTGTCCTTCCGCGTCAGCGACCGGGGTTTGCGCCGGGTGATCCCGGTGATGCCGCGCTCGCGCATGACCCGCTCGACCCGTTTGTGGTTGACCGTTTCGCCGCGGCGGCGCAGCTCGGCGGTGATCCGCGGACTGCCGTAGGCGCCACGGTGGGCGGCGTGGATCCCGGCGATCTCCCCGGCCAGCCGGTCCTCTTCCCGCGCGCGGTGTTCGCGGGCCGGGGCGGCGGCGAGCCATTCGTAGAACCCCGGGCGGCGGACCTCGAGGACACGGCACAGCCGGGCGACGCCGTAGGCGGCGCGGTGGTCGGAGATGAACCGGTAGCTGCGGGTCAACGACCCATCTCCTGCGCGAAATAGGCAGCCGCTTTCCGCGGGATCTCCTTTTCCTTCTCCAGCTCCGCCACCCGCTTGCGCAACTGCCGCAGCTCCCGCTCCGCCGCATCGCCCCCGGCCGCGGCCGCCTGATCGGCACGGTCAGCGGCCCGCACCCACGTCCGCAGGGTCTCGTGATTCACCCCCAGCTCACGAGCCACCTGCGCCAACGGACGAGACGCGGACCGCGCCAACGCGACCGCGTCCACCCGGAACTCCTGCGAATACTTCGACGAACCAGACACAAACACATCCTTCCCCAGGCCAAAGGCCAAGGACCAGAGTGTCCGCACACCGGGGGAACCGCATGGTGTGCCTACAGCCGATAACTGTCACTTGCAGGAGATGGTTCTCACCGTGTGGATGGCACGGCCTTGTGCGTGTTGGGCGGCCTGGCGCTCAAACCTCCCCGGACGTTCCGGCATCCGGATCCGCTGCCTGTCGGCGAGCGAGATTGCATCAACGCGTGGTGCCTGCTGGTCCCTTCAGCGTTGCTCGGTCGGAGGACGTGAATCGAGCAATGTAATCGGATGACGGCGGGCGTCGTGTCCGGACACAATGCCGAACGTGCGACTTACCTGGACGCTGCGACACCACGGCTGGGCTTTCTGTTCTGTGACGGACGAGCAGACGACCGCCGAGGCGGTCGCGTCCTATGTCACCGGCGGTCCCGAGCAACTGCTGGAGGCCATAACCAGAATCACCCTGTTCGAGACCGACGCACAGACCGAATTCGAAGCCGAGCCCGACGTCTTCCGCTGGTTCTTCCATCGGCACCCGAACGCGGTCGCCATCCGGCTTGCCCACGCGGTCGACTCGACGGCACCGCAGCACGCCGGAACTGTGATCTGGCACAGCGAACAGCCAAAGGCGACGCTCGCCAAGGCGGCGCTCAGGGCGTTCGACGCCCTCGTCGCAGACCTGGGCGAGGTCGGCTACGAAGCCCAGTGGGGCCGCCCCTTTCCCCGGCACGAACTCGAAGCATTTCGAGCAGCTTGGCGCACAAACCGAGTCAGCGACGATTCGGCTGCGTCCTGAACAACCTCGCCGCCACGCCGCACCGCACGAGGTCGTCCGAAGACGGTAGTACGACGTCGTGCCAAGGGCTGGTTGCCGCAGCTGGGCAGCGTCGACGGGCAAGGAGTTCGTTGGCTGACGTAGCGGAGATCACTCGGACTGTTGGAGCGCGGCTAGCGGTGTTCTTCTGGTGTTTTCCGTCCTGTGGCAGGAGTACACGATGATAGGAAGACCGGCGAAACGTGGATCGGGCATGATCCGGGACCGGGTGACGGTTTCGGCGATCTTCATCATCCACGGCATGGTCTCTGGCACCCTCGCGACTCGTATACCGTTCATTCAGGAACGCGTGCACGCTGACATCGGCGGCCTGGGCATCGCGCTTCTCGCACCCTCCGCCGGTGCGGTCGTCGTGATGCCGTTCGCCGGTGCGCTCTACCGTCGAATGGGCGCGAGGTCCTTCACCGGACTCGCGATGGCGATGTGGGCAGCCGCGCTCGCGCCTCCGGCGCTGGCGACCAATCTGGTCGTGCTGTGCGGGTTGCTCGCCGTGTACGGTGTCGCGGCCGGCTTGTCGGACATCGCGATCAACGCGCAGGGCGCTGCGGTGGAGCAGGCCGTGGGTCGTCCCATCATGCCCGGACTTCATGGTCTCTGGTACGTCGGCGCGCTGCTTGCTTCCGGAGCCGGCGCATTGGCTGTCGGCCAAGACATTGACGGACGAGTCCATCTCGGTGGCATGGCCGTGGTTCTGCTGGCGGCGCTGTGGCCGATATGGCGGCGACTTCCGCTCCCCGTAACGGATCGGCTGCCTGACGAACCAGCTTCTCGTCGCTTGAGCTGGCCTACTCGCGCCATTCTGGGCATCGGGCTTCTTGGCTTCTGTGCGGTCTTCGCCGACGCGACCAGCACGAACCTGTCCGTCGTGTACATGGTGAAGGTTATGGGTGCCAACCCCGCACTGGCGGCGGTGACTTTTACGATCTACAGCTGCGCCCTCGCCGGCGCACGGATCTTGGGAAACGGTGTTGTCCGCAGAATGGGTGCCGTTAACGCGGTGCGTGCCGGATCGGTCATCGCTACTATCGGCGGGATTGTGCTCGTCGTGTCACGCACGCCTGTTCTCGGCATCGGCGGTTTCGTGCTGCTCGGTATCGGAATCGCGGTGACTTTGCCAGTCGTGTTCGCCAGCGTCGGCGCACCGGGCCCGCACGCCGGAGCCGCCGTGGCGAGGGTCGCGACGTTGACCTACGGTGCGGGTCTTGCCGCGCCGGCTGCGATCGGCGGCCTCGCCCAGGTTACGTCGATGCCGTTGTCCTTCGTCTTGGTCGTGCTGGCTGTCGCCGCGGCGTTCTTTCTCGCGCCGCAGATGAACCGGTATCAAGAGATGACACGGAATCAAGAAGTTTTGGCCAAGGAGAGGCAGTCTGACGAAATGCCCGCAGAGCGCCCTGAGCCTTAATCGTCGTCGGCCGGTGGCGCGTTCGCGGACCAGCCTCCAGTCAACTCGTTGCCGGAAGACCGATCTGTCCATGATTGTCGGTTGACGCGCACGTGTGCGTCCTTCTCATGCCGTGCCGGGGGCAGGAGCGAGGACGATCGTGCCGACTGACAGCGGGTTCATCCGCAGCCTGGCCACCCTTCGGAGGAGCTGTGTGAATACGGTGCGGGAACTGCTCGTGCCGCGTTCAGGCGTTGCCTGAATCGTTGGTGTGCCGGTGGATGTGCACCCCGCCGTGGATGGTGGCGGCCTGGACGACGTGCCCGCCGGCGGTCCCGTCCACCCGGTTCGCAGTGGTCGTCGACGCCGCACCGGTGCTGCGCGGCCGCGAGGTCGGCTCACGGGCGGCCAGCACCTCGGTCGGCCAGGCCAGTTCCCGCCACGGCAGGAGCCCCTGGGAACCGACGGGCTCAATCCCGAATTCGCCGGCGGCCGCGACGAGCGCAGCGCCGAGATGCAGTTCCCGTTCGCAGTCGTCTATCTGCGTTTTCAACTGCCCGATCCGGCGCTGGAGCGCGGATATCTCGTCGGCGAGCGCCGCCAGCCGCGTCACCACGTCGTGCGTGTCCGGGTAGCCGGCTGCGATTTTCGCAAGGGCGCGTTTCAATCGCTGAGGGACTTTTCCATGAATGCCGGCCGCGCCGAAGGCGCGGGCCAAGGCATGTGCCGACGCCTGCTTCTCGGCAGTGAAGTGCTTAGTGCCGGCGAGGTAGGACGCGACGCTGCGGCAGAGGGCGGCGTCGTTTTCGGGCAGGCTTCCGGCGATGACGCTCAAGTCCTGTGCCAATCTGTCCAACTGCCGGTGCCAGTCCCAGCCGACCCTCTGGGCTTTTGTACGCAAGTCGCCGATCCGGCGCTGGTGGTCCTGTCGGGCTGCCTTTGCTTTCTCGAGTTCCGCATCCACCCTGTCGATCGTGGTGAGGACCGGCTCCAGCCCGATCCTGATCCGCTTCAGCAGCGGGTAGAGGGTGGGCGTGCCGTCGAGTGCGACGACGACCGCTTTCCGCTCCAGCAGGCAGACGAAGACCGCGCAGGGAAGCAGCGCCTCGGAGACGCCGAAGAACCTGCGCATCTCGCTGGCAGCGACGGTGAGAGCGTCGCGGTGGCCGGCCACCTCTCCGGGCAGGGTTGGGGCCAGGGCGATCTCGTTGCCTTGCCGCGCGTTCATAGCGACCTTTGAATACGCGTTGACCGCTGGCGTGTTCAGTCCTCTGCTGTCGCTCAGGCACTCCACCCCGCGGATGACAGGACTGTCCTCCCTGAGGTGGGGACTCTGGCTGTCGAGCCGGATGACGCTCGGAGCGGGTGTGATGACGGCCAGGTAGCGGCGCGTCACATCGTGCATGTCGGTCCATTCGGTGAAGAACCGCTCGTGCAGCGCGGGGCTGTCAGCCGGGCGCGCTAGAAGGAACACCAGGCCGGCGTAGCCGCCGTCGCTCAGACGCCGGAACCGACGGCGGAGGAACTCGCTGACCGACATGTAGGACACGAATCCCATGCTGTCTCCCTGTCCGCTGGCTTGAGCGTGGTGTGCGTGCCGCTCCAGAGTGGCACACAGCGAGTGAGGCACAGCCTCGCGTCGCCCTGGCTTCCGGTCGCTTCACCGCCAAGCTCGCGTTGGTTGGTCGGCGATGGCTACCGGGCGGAGTGCGTGCAGGTCGCCGTGCGACTGTACGTGTCCTATTCCGGGACCTCGACACCGTGGAGACGACCGACCTGGCCTGCTCTGTGGGGGTCGCTGCCCGGGCAACCGCACTCACTCCGGTGAAGCGGGAGGCCATCCTCGAAGCTGGCTCTCTGCTCCTGAGGCATCGGTATTCCGCTGCGTGCGATTTCACCCCGAGCTGCCGTAGACGTGAACGTCACTGACCCGCTACCTGGATTCCGGAGCACTGAGCCTGCGGACCATCCGCACGATTCTCGCGGAGCAAAACGGCCCTCTCCTTGTCGTGGGGACCATGTGGCTCGCAGAGTTCGACCGGTTCTGCCTCCCGCCTGCACAGGACCACCTGCTGGATCCCCACGCCGACGCCGGGGCGATCCTCCGCCTCGCCACCCGGTTCGATCTTGCCCCTGCCTTCACGGAGTCCGAAATCCGGCGGGCTGGAGTGATCGGCGAATGGGATCCTCGCGTCCGCGAGGCGATCGAACGCTCGGAGGACGCGGCGATTCCGTCGTGCCTGGCGTGCGCGCCGGAACTGATCCGCCGCTGGGAACAGCCGAGCGACCCGGGCGACGGCGTCCGGGGTGACCGTGCCGGTCAAGAGCAGCGCGCCCTCGTCGCTGCCCGGGCACCGGTTTTCGACGACGGCCTGGACGCGAATGAGGCGACGGGCGCCGCCGGAAGCGACACTCGCGGTGACGGTCGGCCACGGCCCGGCCCAGTTCCGGAGCGCAACTATCGACGGACAGGACGATCTTTCCCGGGCGGCGGGTTCCCCGGGTGCGCGGCGGCGGATCTGCTCCCGCCGTGTTCTGTCGCGTGCGGACAGTCGGATTCGCCGGTCGTCTTTGCGCCGGGCTCGGAGGTCGGCGGGAGGTCGCGTGTCCCGGTGCCGGTCGGGCGCGTTCATCCCGCGACGACGGTCATCGCCGGGCGGCGCTCCAGCTCGGGCTCGGCCTCCGGGGCGGCGAGCGCTCCGCCGGGCCCGGGGAGGTGGACGGGGACCGCGGTCTCCGCCGCGACGCGTCTGCGGTCGCGGTGCACCACCGCGTCGCGGCGGGCGAGGAACCCGTGCCCGCCGGTGCCGACGCCGTGCCACTGGCCGGGTTTGCACCGGAACCGGACCTCGGCTCCGAGCCATGCGCCTGCCGCGACCAGAAGCGCGGACCGGTTCCTGGCGCGGCGGCTGAGCCGGTGCGCGATCGAGGGCGGGATCTCGCGGCACAGGTCGGGACCGAGGACGACGATGTCCACGCCGTCGAGCAGCGCACCGACGACGGCGGCCGGGTCCCGGCCCGGAGAGGGAACCAGGGCCAGGCGCTCGAGCGTCACTCCGAGCTCTTGGGCGGCCACGATGCCCAGCGACGGCATCCCCACCACGGCAGCCCAGGATCCTGCGGCGACCGGCGCCGCCAGCAAGCTCAGCAGCAGAGACGTCGAGCCGGTCACGGACACGGTGGTGCCGCGCCGGAGCCCGCCGAGCGCGGCCAACGGGGCCGCCACCGGCAGCGTGTTGCCGTCTGCCGCGGCCGATCCTCGTTCACCGGCCAGGGCTGTCGCTTTAGTTGATCACCCGAAGAACATCTACCTGCCCGAAGCGGCGTTGATGGAGCCGCTGAACAGCTACATCCATCACGCGTTCTCGGAAGACCAGCGTGACGCGACCGTGGAGGCGATGCTCGGCGTCGCTGGCGACGTGAACGTCAACCCGCAGCGCACCGCGGATGCTCAGCGGCGGCTGACCCAAGCGAAGACCCGGCTGGCGAGGCTTACGCAGGCCATCGAGGCCGGTGCGGACCTGGAAGCGCTGATCGAACCACTGAACCGCGCGAGGGAGGAACGCGACGCGGCAGCAGAGGAGCTGGAGAGAACTCCAGCCGGTTCAGAGCTGGTGAGAGCGGACGTTGAGGCGCTGGTCGACTCGCTGGCGGATGCCGGCCGGCAGGTGATCAGCGCGAGCCCGGCCCGGCTGCAAGAGCTGTACGAGGAGATCGGCCTGGAGCTGGTCTATAACGCAAAAGAGCGGATGGTCGCTGTGACCATCCGCCCACCCCGTAGGGTTAATGCGCGTGTCCGAGGGGCGAGTTGCACACTAACCACACGACTCGAACTGCTCGGATGAGCCGGGCTCAACCAGTCGGTAACGCGCGTCTGAAGGCCGGCGATGTCTCGCTGCAGGTTTCCTGACGGCGGCGTGTAAGGCGGTCACCTCGCTGGTGGACGACTTCAGCCTCTGACCCTCATGCCGGCATCCAGTCGACTCCCCACGCCTTGACTGACCCCGACTCACAACGGAGTCGAGCACGCCGGGATCGACAGCGGCCAACGCGGCCCTATGACCGACCGCTTGGACGACCGTCGAAAGTGACGCTAAATCACCCCTGCTCACAGAGCGAAAGGCCAGGTCGCCGGACTCGAGGGTCAGTAAGGTGGTTTCATGCCGAAGAACGAACCGTTCATCGTTGACGGAGTCACTTACGAGCGCGATTCAGCTCCGGGAGAGGGCGGATCAGCCGTGGTGTGGAAAGTCCGCCGCAAGCCAGACGGTCAGGTCCTCGCAGTCAAACGGATTAAGAAGGACCGCGACGCGGACTCTGCTCGCAACAAGCGTTTCAAGCAGGAGATCGAGTACGGGCAGGCATCGAGCCACCCGAACGTCGTGAGTATCCACGCGCGCTCAGAGGACGCGAACTTCTTCTACTACGTCATGGACTTCTACCCTATGACGCTGCGAAACGTGATCAACGACGAAACCGATGCTGACGTGCTTCTCGACTACGCGCGCCAGCTCTGCGACGCGCTCGCGTACGTGCACGGCGACGGCATCGTGCATCGCGACCTCAAACCTGAGAATGTCCTCGTCGACCCAGATGCTTGTCGTCTCGTCCTGGCCGACTTCGGAATCGCGCATTTCAAGGACTCCTCGCTCACGAAGCGCGGGGACCTCTTAGCGAACCGGAACTATCTCGCTCCCGAGCAGATGGTGAGGAACAACGCTATCGGCATCGGCAAGCCAGCGGACATCTTTGCACTCGGCCTCGTCATTACCGAGATGTTCACGAAGCAGAACGCTCGAGGGCGGCGGCACGCGCTTGTGCGCGACCGCTACCCCTTCCTAGCCGACCTCGACTTGATCATTGAACATATGCTGCTCCAAGACGACGCGAAGCGTCTCCCCATCGACACCGTACGCGGCATGCTTCGGGTAACCCTTCAGCGGCTCGACTCGGCAATCGAGGAGATCTCCGATCGTCTGTGCCCCGACGAAGAGTCCGCCAACAGCTCATCCGGCGAGGTCGAGCGGATCCTCGGCCGTGCAACCAAGGACGTGCTGTCGGCGAAGCATGTCTTCGAGCGGGTCGCCGACGGAGAGCTCGACCGATACAACCTCAACTATCACTGCGAGGTTGCATACCGGGTGGGCACGGAGCTGTTCAATACATGCGCTCAAGCCGTTATATATGCCTCATGCAAGGCGAAGTTCAGCTATGAGGGCGCCGGGCGGTGGGACGAGAACGACGACGCTCTTGTGTCGTCGGCCGCCAAGCCGGGACTCCAACGCGAGCTGGGGACGATTCTGGCTGATTTTCCCCTCCCCCAGTCTTCGCGCTGGGGAGGTCTGCCACGGCGGTCGGCTCACTTGTTCCGATTTTGCAAGGACTACCACTGCGAAGAGCTGCTGACGAGCATCCGCGAATCTGTCTATGGTGAAGGCAACGGCTCGCTCCGGGCGAATCTGATCAGCGCCCCGGTCCTCTGGATTACCCGCTGGATGCGTACGAATCTGGACACCGACTACCTGAAGTTCGACAAAACAGTTCGCGAGGACATCGGTTTCGAGCGCCACCTCTCGGTGTGCTGGGACGAGACGCTTCCGTTGGATTCGGCCCGAGAAGAGGTGGGAGTGGATCTGTTGACCGATCCGCTCAACGCGGACGACATCGCCGGCACACTGCGGGAGCTTGAAGCGAAGTGGCATGTCTCCGTGGGAGAGCTCGTAGACGGTGGGTACTCGGTCATATTCCGGTCACGCGACATGTACCGCTGCTTCCACGACGAGGCACTCGACCTCGCAGAACCGGGCTCAGTATTCGAAGCCGACGTTCTCGACCTGCTCCGCCCTGAGGCAGAGTTCGACGATCTCGTCGCACTCACGTGGGATCGGGACTTCGACGTGGCCATCACGCTCGGGAAGATCCTCGGCACCCCCACGCGCTAGCGTCCTGAGTCCAAAGTTCGAGGGCGGTCATAGGATAGGGCGATGCCTGGTCAGAAGCCGTTGTCGCTGGAGTTGTCTGATCACGAACGCCAGGTGCTGTGTGGCCGGTTGCGCAAGCGGACGGTGTCCCAGGCGTGTTGGTGTTGCGGTCGAGGGTCAGTGGCCGACCACTACGGGTCCTCGTCGGAGGACGTTGGTGAGTGGACGGCTGGACTTGATCCCGACCTGATTGAGCGAGCATGACAGATCGACGCGCGGCATCAGCGTCCGGTCACGGCGGAGGTGATGCGGAAGGCGTTGGGGCTCGGGGCAAACGCTTCCGAATTTTGACCCGGGTAGTCAGAGAGGAAGTGGTGCCGGGGCTGGTTCAGCTCCGGCGGTGGTTGCCTGAACGGTATCGGCTTCCACCGGGAGCGCTTCAGGATCGGCGATCCTGAGCTCTGCGGCAGCTATCACGGTTCTGCGTGCGAATGCGTTGGACCTGGTTCACTGTCGACCGCGGACCTATTGTGATCTGCATGAGTGAGTCGTCGACGGGTGGTTCGGGTGCGATATCGGGGTTGCTGAGCGATGATCTGCTTGAAGGCCAGCATGAGATGACGACCGTGCTGCGGCCGGAGCGATTGGCGCGTCCTGTGGACGCCGGTGACTCTGAGGCTCTCCTGGCGGAGATCGCCCGGTTGTGTCAAACCTGGGGTGGCGCCGGGCAGCCTCTGCTTCCGGTGTGCGACCGGAGGATGCCGTCGCCCTACCGGCGGATGCTTGACGTCGAGCAGATTGACGGCGTCGGCGGTTTGCAAAAAGTGGCTGTGGAACTGCCTTTCCGAGTCGAGGCCAGGCGTCCTGGGGACCATCCAATTCTGATGGTCGCAGCGCACGAGCCGCGGGATCAGTGGAGGCCGATTGAAGTTTGCGTCCTCGACGCTGCCGATCCCTGGACTCCGATCTACGCGGCGGTCCTCGGGACGCTGCCCGCCGTTCCTGATCCAGAGCTGAGCGAAGCTGCCAACCTTCGAGAAGACCTGCAGTTCGACGATGTGGTCCCAATGCGGCGAGTCGAGGTCACAGGTTCACTGGACGACCTTGCCGCTCGAGCGATAAATCGTGAGGCGATCACTCCGCGGCAGCTGGCGAACATGTTCCTGAGCTCCGGACTGAATCCGGATTCTTCGTTCCTCGGAGAAGGCCAGAAGGTCATACCTCAGCCTCGGCTCGCGCAGCGCTCGGCGGGACCGAATCTCGTCGTCGTGGTCGCGAAGGACTCGGTCGAAGACCTGGCGTTGTTATGGAACTTGCGTGCGGCGCACGGCGATCGCCGGGTGTTGCCGATTGGACTGCCCGTCGAAGAAGTCACGGGAGAAGCCCTCCAATTTCTCCAAGCGCCGGGCCGAGCGACGATGTTCGGGTTGGGAGGCGGACGAATCCATCTCGTCAGCTGCTCCGTGCCCGTCAGCAGTCTGCGCGACCTGGCGGCTCTCTCAGCGGGCGCTCGCGCGGTTGCCTATGAGGACATCTTGACTTGCGGCCCTGCGCCGGGCCGTCCACGCAGTCACCTCAGCACCTGGCAGGAGGGCCGCACCCGCCTGGTTCCGTTTTCCGACTCCGATCGCGAGGTTCTCCGCAACACTGCCGACAGCTTGCGGCCGGTTCCTCTCGTGCTCGACGTGACGGTTGTCGACAGTCGGCTTCCCGCCGCCCCGACCATGCGCGGAACCGATCTCTGGGGTCGTTTCCAGGCGGGTGCTGCCCAGGTTTCACCGTCGCAGCTGAACCGGCGAGAGACCGTGGAAGTGGTTTGGCCGTCGTCATGGACGTGTCTCGCTGCCGTCGCGCAGACGCGAGGGCTTGACGTCCGGCAATCGCAACCTGGTCTTGCTGCCGCGACCTTGATCCGGGCGCTCGGCGACACGAACCACATCTGGTGGCTTTCGCACCACGGGCTGATCGCTCTCATCTACGAGTTGGCGGAGCGCAGCGGGATGGCCTGGTGGAAGAAACGCTGGACTGACACCCTCCAGCAACTTCGCGAGGCTGGCTCCGATCCGGGCACGCTGGAAAACGCGGCAACTCTCCTCGGCCGCGACGATCCAGCCGTCGCACCGCCAGGAGAAGGACGGGCGTACGCGTTCGACAGGTTCCGTGCGGTGCTGGGCACTGAACCAGCTGCCCGGCACTGGTTGTCGTGGGCAGAGAGGCGACGGCTGCTTGTACGCGGTGCTGACGTTCGCTGCCCTGCGTGCGGGGCCTCGGCTTGGCTCCCGATGATCGCCATACCCCCGCCGGTGGCCTGTGCTGGTTGCGGCAGGGAGATCCTGGAGCCCTACGGGCCGCGCGAGTTGAAGTTCACCTATCGTCTCGGCGAGCCGTTGCGCCGGGTTCTCGAAACCGACGGCCTGGGACATGTCCTGGCCCTTCGCTGGCTGGTCGAGCTTTTCAGGAATCGAGGCCTCGTCGGTGCGCACCCGGGAGTTGAGTTCGTCGACCCCGAGTCCAAGAAGGTCGTCGGAGAAGCTGACGTGCTCTTGCTATTTGCGGACGGCTCGCTGGTCCCGGTCGAGGTCAAGCGACGCAGCGCGGGAGTCGACGACAAGGCGGTGCAGTCGATGGATGCAGTAGCTGACATTCTCGACGCACCATGGGACGCCTTGGTCGTGACGGAGCCAGCGCGCGACTGCGAATCAATCCGCGCCGTCGGACAAGAACTTCCCGAACGACCCCGTCTTATCCTGACTACCGATCAATTGCATGACAGCCGCGTCTTCTGGGCGATGGCAAGAAACCCGTTCGCGTGGGATCCGCGAACCGCGGAAGAAGACGCTGCCCGCGATGCGGACCTGGCAGACCAACTGCGACAACGGGACCCGGATCAGCCATGGAATAACGTGAGCGAGTTCCTCCTTGACCGGAGCCAGGGAGCGAACCACACGTACCCGGACAGCGGCAACTCTCCGGCTCATGCCGCCGGACAGGAGAAGGACTGAGCGCTACGACTGGACGTTTGACCGGCCAGCCTATCTGTTGCCAACGTCGCCTCTGACGCCGGAACGCTACGTGAGCGTCTCGTTCACTGCTCCTCCACGGCCGGATCGCCGCGGATCCGGGACATCAACGCATCCGCTTCCTCGTGTTTGTCGAGCCCCGAGAGGATCTCCGCCAGCCCTCGGTAGAGCGCGTACCGTCCGTTCTGATTGAGGTTCTCTGCCACCGTATCGAAGGCGGCGATGATCGCGTCCACCGTCTCTGGGGCCTCGTCCCCAGAGATGAGTTCCACTGTGTTCCGCAGTGTGGGGACGACAGCCTCGAGTTGCGTCACGTCGTGGTCATGCCGGCGCAACCACCAGCGCGCCGCTGACGAAAGGTCAGCGAAGATGGAGTTCTTCAGGTACCTCATTTCGGCGCGTTCGACTTCATGCTCAGCATCGAGGACCTGTTTCTCCCGAAGCCGCTTTGCGCGCTGCTGTGCCAAATCGAGCAAGTGCGGTTCGACCGAGATAGAAACGTCCTCTGCGCGTACCCGGATGGGAAGGGCACCGCCCAGTTCGCAGCCAGCAGCGAGTTCTGCGGCCAGTCGTGTTTCGGCCACGCTCGCGTGGATCGGCGAATAGCCGCTCAACCGCCAGGCGGCGTGTCCAGCCACTGCCTGGCGGGCGCTCTCCCGCCAGGCGACCGGACCGTTCCACACGATTGTGCAGCTGAGGTCGAAGTCGAAATGTGGCAGTTCGCTGGGGAAAGGAGCTTTCAGCGGCGTTCTCCGGTCAGGTTCTCTCGCCGGGACCGAGTGAATTCGACCGGCCAGCATGCGACGGTGCTGCCACATGGTCAGACACCTTCAGTTTCCGCCGATGGCTGGGCGATGGGGAGAAGGGGCGGCATCTTGTCGGCTGTTGCCTGGTACACGGCAAAGCGGGGATTCGTGTGGTCTTGGCCTGGCCAGTAGCGAGGACTGACGCCTAGCCATCCGTCAGCGGCTCGCCGCACTGCTCCGATCCGGTCGATTCGGCCGCCGGTCTCCTCTCCAGCGGCTTCGACGAGAGCGTCCAGCAGCGGATCTGTCCAGCCGGGCGGAGTAGCCAGATCGAACCACGCCGTGATCGCGTGGTGCATGAGCGCGAGATCGTCCTGCGAAAGCAGCGCCCGCCACACGCGGACCAAGGCCGGGTGGTGATCGCGTCGCGTGAGTTCGCCCACGTCGACCACACCGGCGTCCGCGGACATCAGAGTCAGCAGGATCCGGACCGCGACGGCCCTCTGCCGGACTTTCGAACCGCGCAGCCATTCGTCGATCTTCGCGAGAGCCTGCGGAAACGCATCGTTGTCCCGGACGATCGTCAGCACTGTCTCGACCACCTCGTCACTGACCTCACGGTTTTGGTGGTCGGCGAGGTTGCCAAGGCGGGTGAGAGCTTTGTCGGTATACCGGCGGGCGAAGTCCGACCGGCACACGGCCAGCACGAGTTCGACCAGTTCGTTGCTTAGATCGGGTTTTCTCGCCCAGGTGTTGAGCTGACGGTGTACCAGCGCGGCGCTGCGGTCGTCCAGGGCACCCTCGGTCAGCAGGCGCACCGCGAGTTGGGCGGGAGTCGCCTTGCCGGACTCCGCCCAGCGTTTTGCTGCTTGAGAGGCGAACTTGACGACATTCTGTCCTGCACAGAGGTCGAAGAAGCGGTCCACCATGCTTTGAGCGGCAGCGCCGTCTACCTTGATCTGCTGGCTGAACCCGAGCGCGATCACCCAGTCCACCAGTTTGCTGCGCAATTCCGGGTATCCGCGCCACACGTGCTGCAGGATGGAACGGTCGTAGTTCAGCCGGCCGAACCGGGCTCGGTCGTCTGTGAAGCAGATGCCATCGAGTTCAGTGAGCCGTCCGGTGAAGCCGCGGCCCTCCAGCAGCCGTCCTGAAGACACGGGATAGTCCGCCAGTTCGCGAATTTTGCGTTCCGCCCAGTATTGGGTTTCGGTGGTACCGCCTCCCAGAAGAGCGACGGTCAGCAGCAAACTGCGCTGTTCCGGGTCGTTGACCTTGTCGTAGGTTGCGACCAGCTCAGCCGACCAGTTGCCGTAGGCGCGGATTGCGTTGCCGACGATGATCCCCAGCGGGCCGACGCCGTTCGCGAGTTTGTATTCGTCGGCGATAAGACCGGCCATCCGCGCGACATCCTCCGGATGAGCTGAGGAGAGCGCCGACGACCAAGATCCTTCGGCGACAACATCGTTCGCTGGTACGTCGGTTTTGAGCAGGTGCGCGCGCAGTACGTCTTCGAGAGCTGGCTCCGTGATCGAAATGAGCCGGCCCTGACAGAGCGGTCGAAGACCTGGGGGAGGCACTTCGGGCAAGAGCACGACTAGTCGTGCTTTCGCCTTTGTAATAGTGCCAAGGAAAGCCTGGAGTTGTTCCTTCACCCTTTCGAGAACTTCGCTGCCGGCCTTGGTCAAGTCGAGCAGGACTCGCGCCTTCTGCGTCACCCTGCGCAACTGGAGTTGAGTTCCATCGTCGAAGTCGATGACGTTGATCGTCTGGTCTCCGGTGTCACGCCAACGGGCTAGTGCGCAGACCCCTGTTGTCCACCGGCCACTATGAGCGGGACCGTGCACGAAGACGGCGGCCGGTTCTCGCAAGGCCTCGACGATGTCGCCGAACTCGGGCGGTTCGGCAAACCGCTCCAGAATCCAACTGATGTAGCCGGGGTCGATCTCGTCCCGGATGATGATGTCGCGGAACCCGCGGACGTCGCCGAAGAACTGGTCTCCTTGCTTCTCGACGTTCACTAGGATGTCGCCGTCGACGTCGCCGCTCACGGCCACGTTGCCGTCGCCGTCGATCGCGATGGCTTCTTCCGGGACCGCGGGGTCGGTTGCGGTAGTCACCGGTCACCTCCCCGCGTCTTGCGGACGGTGCTCTTGGTGCTGCCGTGCACGCTGCCGCCGGTGACGATGTTTCCGTCGCCGACGGCGCTCTGGTGCGAGTGCCGGGATTTGTCCGTCCATTTGTATTGATCCCGCATTTGGACGGCGTTCCCCAGTACGGTGCGGTTGATCATGTTGGCAACGGAGCCTTCGGCCCCGGGGGCTTCTTCCTGCGGCGCGGGGCTGTTGTGGACCGGCTCGTCAGGTGTGGTGATTCCTCGGGACAGCAATTCGCCTGACGGTTTCGGCACGTGCAGGTATGCGTCGCCCACGTAGCTTTTGACGGAGACCGGTACCCGGACGAACTCGCCCGGCGCTTTCGCGGCGTAGCCGGAGAGCACGACGTCCTCGTAGACGCGAGCAGAGAGTATCGCGGCGACGAACGTTACTTCGGGGTCGGAACTCTCGAGCAGGTCGCGAACCGGTCCGCAGTCCAGGAGCCGGTGCGTTTCGACCATGGCTGCGCCCGAGCCGTCCCCGAGGTGGGCATTCCCGGAATCGGAGAGGGGACCGACCGCGATGCTCGCTCGCAGGCGCGTCGGCTCGCCGTTCCGTCCGAGGCGCATGCGGTGGTGATAAGCCAGTTCGTCTTGCAGTGCGTCGAGAAACGGCCCCACGATGATCGGCAGGCTCTCCGGGGGGAAGCCGACGACGAATCCGTCGCCGCGACCGGCGGGGAACCGGCGGTCTTCCCAGACCGCGGTCTGGTCCGCGCGTTCGAACGCGCGCTCGAGGATGGTCGGAATCAGCTCGGTCAGCGCGCGGTGGTCGGCAGGGGTGACGCCGCTGAAGTTCTTGACATCCACCGAGAGCACCGCGTGGTAAGGAGGCAGTTCGTGGGCTGGCGAGTCAGTGTTTGTGGTCATGGAGAGCACTGTGGCCTGAGGGCTCGCTCGGCGATGTCCGCTAGAAGACGATCAAAAGTGAGCTGAGTCACACCCGCGTGGGATATGCATGTCGACGGAGCTTGTCGAACCGCGCGACAGTCAGCGTGCGATCCACGCTGAGAACGCCCTCCTCGCGAAGCTGGCAAACTAGGTCAGCCACGAGGCTGCGGGACATCCCGAGGACTCGTCCGAGCCTCGTCTGCGACAGCGGAATCCGACAGGGGTCGTGGTCCGGGTCGGCCAGTTCGGCCAGCTGGACCATCAGCTTCGCGATTCGTCGCAACGGAGGCAGGCTCAACATGTCCACCGAGTCATGACCCGCCCGCTGCAGCTTGGCTGCGACGTACCGCCCGACTTCCCGGTGGACGCCGTCGCTTACGAGCACTCGCTCGAAGGTTCCGGACGGAACCGAGAAAGCCGCACAAGGTTCCAATGCTAAGACGTCCGCCGTACGGATCCCGCCCACCTCGGAGGCCACTTCTCCGATTACGTCACCGGCACCGCGCAGGGCGATGAGGCGATAATCGCCCTCCTCGGTGTGGCACCCTACTTCGACCCGCCCGGACGTGAGCATGAGAACCGAGGTCGCGGGTGCGCCGCGTACGAAGATGGGCTCGCCCTTGCTGAACGTTCTGGGAAGCCCGAGGTCGCGCAGCGTTGACCAGGTGCGGTCGGGGACAAGAGCGCGAAACCCGCGGTGTGTGTCATTTTCTGGCACGAAAGATCACGATAACCGGTCACGGCCTGAGCGCAGACAGGATCACCCGTTTAGCCGGGCCTTCGTCTCCTGCGTGCCAGCGCCGGGACGACGTGAACACGGGCGTGTGGCCGAAGGATTGCGTCGCCTGAACCGGCAGCTCGTACTTTTCGGCAGTGGGTCCCGGCATTCGAAGCCAGATTTCGGATCTGGCCGATTCTTGAGCCTGCTGAGCGGGCATACACGCCGGTCAAGGAAGAACTCCCGCTCCGTGCAGGCGGAGTGCAAGGGCCACGAGGCCGCCGCTGCCCATCGGAACCCAGAGGAGCTTGAGAACCTTGAACGCGTCCGCTCGTCGTTGTTTGTTGCGACATGAGATGGCGACATGTGCCGAATACGCAATGAGGACTGCGATGAGCACCGCGTAGCCGCCGACGAACCAAGCCCACATGGGCTTCCTTTCGTGGGTGGCGAACCCTGGCGCGAAAGGTCGTCAGACGGCCACCAGCGAGTCAGCGCACGCGATGGCTGCGCATGCCGGGCTGGTGGCTGGCCGATGACCTGCGCTTGTCGGGTTCGCGAGGGTCATCGGAGACTCAGGCGTGGACCAACTCGCGGAACTTGGCCTGGGTTTCGGGGTCGGTGGAGTACAAGACGGTGCCGCGCATGCCGCGGGTGAGCAAGACCTTGTACGTGTGCTTGATCAGCCGGTCGAACTCGCTGGGTTTGGCGCGGGCGACGACGGTGTCTTTGCTGGCGGCGGGGTCGGCGACCCAATGATCGGTGCGCCAGACGAGGTCGGGGCCGAAGATGACGCCGTTCCAGTCGTATTCGAAGCCTTGGGCGGTGTAGATGCAGCCGACCTGGCCGAACCCGGCGGGGTCGGTGGCCCACAGCTGAGCGGGGGGTGCGCCGTTGATTCCGCGGTCGCCCTTGACGTTCCAAGGGCGTTGCCAGTCGCCGATGACAACGTCGTCGACCAGACCGGTGCTGGGGTCGGCGTCGCTCCACTTCCAGCAGAAACCGGCGGTCATGCGGGCTCCGAAGCCGTCGGCCAGTTTCGCGGCGAGGCGGGTTTCGAGGTCGGCGGGGCTGTCGGCGACCTCGACGTCGAAGCGGTCATCGCCTTGCCAGGCGGCCGCAGTGCCGTCGGTCAGGCCAAGCAGGTTCAGCACCCACTGTTCGTAGGCTCGGCTGCCGCCGCAGCGGAATTGGCCGTTGAGGTCGATCGGCCGGACGGTGAGGCCTTTTTCGTTCGCTTTGGCGGCGATTTCGTCGTAGGAGCCGAGTTCTCCGGGGCGGACGACTTGGTGTTCGTCGAGGAGGAAGACGGGCACGCGGGCGGCGTCGAGGAGTTCTTCGACCTGCGGCTTTGTGCTGCGTTTCGCGGCGGGGGTGTAGCGGTTGTTGGAGGTTTCGCGGATGCGGTGGGCCTCGTCGCAGATGAGGACGTCGAGCCCGTTGCGGTCGGCTTGGCCGAAACTGTTGAAGTACTGGAACAGTTTCTGGACTCGCGTGGTGCCTTTGCCGGCGGTTTTGCGCAGGGTGGTGGTGAAGGACTTGGATCCGGTCGCGTGGATCGCGCTGTGGCCGTTGCGGTACAGCTCTCCCAGCAGCTCAAGCGCGATGACGCTTTTGCCGGAGCCTGGTCCGCCGGTCACGACGATGACTTCTTTGTTGTCCGCCTGGCGGGCTTGCCGTACGGCGCGCAGGACCATCAGGTAGGCGACCTGCTGCTCGTCGAGGAGCACGAAGTTGCGCTGGTGCTTGATCTCGTCGGCGGCGACGGTCATCAGCTGGCGGCTCGGGGCGATCTTGCTGCTGGTGAGGTCTTCCGCGGCTTGGACTCCGGATTTGGGGGCCAGCCGGGTGTTCAGGAACGTTCGCAGCGCGGACCGGTTCGACGCGGTGAACAGGTGCCCGTACTGGCGGGGCGGGAGTTCCAGCAGCGAGGCGACTCCGGCGTCGTCGGCGTTGTGGAGGTAGGCGACGCCGACGAGGTCGTCGGTGCGGTCGTGCAGGACGCGGGTGAAGTCGGCGAGGTATTCGCAGTACTGCTCGACCTGCGCCACCGGATGCAGCAGGGAGCGGTTGAGGTTCGGCACCGTGCACAGCCGGGGTTCGTCCGGGTCGGCGGTCGCGGTGCTCCACTGCTTGAGTTCCACGACCACGTACGACGATCGGCCGGTCTCGGGATGAATTCCGGCGAGGACGACATCGGCGCGGAGACTGGACAGCGGCAGCTGGTACTCGATGAGCATCTCGACGTCGCCGAGACCGCTTTCGACCAGCTCCTGGGCCAGCGCGGGGAGGCTCATTCGCCAGGACCGCTGCTCCGACGCGGAGGGCCGGAACCCGTACTTGACCGCGAACTGGGTCGCGAGCTGGTCGACGAGAGTTCCGCCGGCGGCGAGCTGCTGGATGCTCTGCGCGGACCGGGAGAGCAGGAACGATGACACGGAAGCACTCCTATACATGGGTGGCGTGTCCGCGGGGCGAGCCCGGGGAAGCCAGTCGGCTGTATGTGGATCACCATATCGGACGTCGAACGGGTGTTCGCGCCGACGCGCCGAAGACCTGCTAGCCGAGGGTGTGGAAGGTTCCCCGCTCTTCGTAGATCACCTTCACCTGGTGGGAGTGCAGGACCTCGGCGATGCTCGGTGCCGGGCGGGCCGGGAGCAGGCAGGCGAGTTCGGCGCCGGTCGCGAGGTGATGGCGGTAGTCGAGGAGCTGGCCGAGGGCCATGCGGACGCTTTCTCGCTTGTTGGAGGATTTCGCCTCGATGAGGGTGTTCGCCTCGGCGTCGAACAGGTCGCAGACGAGCCGTTCTCCGGTGGGGAACTTCGCGCTGAGACAGCACAGGTCCCGGCCGAGGAAAGCGGTGTAGCGCTTGACGAGCTTCGCCTCGGGGAAGTCGACCACGCGAGTGCCCGAGGAGTTGTTCGCGGTCGTGGTCTCGGGAACGTCGCCCACCGGGCGTGCCGTGACCACCGTCTCGGCGGGCGTGGCTGGGCCGGTCTGGCCCCGCTCGCCCGCCGATGCTTGGATCACCGCCCACTCGCCGGGTTCGAGCAGGATCGGGTTGGCCGCGAACGCCATCCGGATGATCCGCGCCTCGGCGAAGGCCGGATTCGAGGTCAATTCCTGCTTCGTGAGCGGCCGGTCGAACAGGAAGCGGTCGAACCGCACGTCGACCACCTGGCGCGATTCCGGTCGCTCGGACCAGTATTCGTCGAAGTCGTCGGTCTCGTACGGCCCCGAACTGACAGTGCCGAGGGCATAGACGCCCGCAGCGTCACCGGAGACCCACATCGCGAAACGGTCCCCTGCGCGCAGATCGCCGAGGTGCTGGGCGACAGTCCAGGTCGTCTCGGGCTCCGCGTGGCTTTCCCACCAGGACCACACGTCCCACTTTTCCGGGTTGCACTGCAGGACCCAGTGCCAGGGCTGGCGGGTTTCGCTGGTCGTGACCAGGTCGTCGACCAGAGCGTGCTTCTCGGCGGGCACCAGCGTGATGCTGCGCAATGGTGCTGTCATGCCCAGCGGTTTCAAGACCTCGTCAGCGGGGATCGGCTGCTGGAACTCGCGGACGTCGCCGAGCGCCATGACGTGTTCCCACGTGGCTCCGTCCTTGTCGGTACGCCACACCGACTCCGCCAAGGCGCGATTGTGGCAGAGGTAGACGATGGTTGCTTCGGCGAAGAACCCCATGTCCGCGTAGAACAGCACCCGGTCGCCGACCGCTCGGTCGCGCAATGCCACCGCCTTGGCGTTGCCGGTCGAGTCCGTCGGGGTGGAGCCCCAGAGCTTCGCCACACCGTCCGGATACAGCCGCTCGAGCGCCGCGAGGTCGGAGCCCAGGGCGTTCGCGTGCTCGGCGAGCCGCACGCCGCGGCGCACCGAGTGCTCGAAGTTGACTGGCCCGTTGACCCGGGCGGTGCCGCGGGGCTGCAACACCAACTGCCTGTTACTCATGATCGGCACGATAGCGACAGGCCCCGACAAGAAAGAGAAGCGACGAATTGCCCAGCCCTGCTGGAGCACCTGGCGCGGACGAACAGGCCGGATCGGGCTGTCCGCGGGTTCAGCGTCGTACCGCTCTGGTAAAGATGGATCATGCTCTATGGGGGACGGGTCGAGGCAATCCACGCCGCGTTAACGGCATCGACAGACGAATTCGTAGTACAGCTGGCTGAAAAATTCGAAAAAATGTCTGGAGCTCCACTGTCACCGCAGGAACAGCGGAGCTGGAAGCGCAGCTGGCCGCCGTTGCTGGAGGCACTCGTCGCGGCCGGGCTCGGCGGTTTGTGGATGTCTCTGGAGTTCGGGCTGCCGCGGACCGGCGAACGGGTGGATGTCCTGCTGATCGGCATGCGGCAGGATGGCGTGCTGGTGACGGTCGTCGTGGAGCTAAAGCAGTGGACGAAAGCCGATGTGGTGGTCGGCGACGGGCTGTGGGTCTATGCAGGTGACCGGGTGGTCGCGCATCCCGCCTGGCAGGTGGCTGGCTACGAGCACTACCTCCGCGAGTGGGTGGACTCGGGGCCGCGCGAGTTCGAGGTTCGCGGGACTGTGGTGCTGCACGACGCCGCTGCGGAACTGATCGTCCAACTACGGCAAGCCGTCGCGAGCACGGCGAGTTGCCGGGAAGTGCCGATCCTCGGGCGCGACGATCTGCGCGGGACAAAAGAACAGCTGGCGAAGCGCCTTGGATGCGCGGACCTCGTTCCGCCCCCGGGTTCTGAAGTGGAGTGGTTCCTGGATTTGCCGCACCGGCCGTCCGCGGCACTGTTCGACGAACTGCAGCGGGTGTTTGCGGTCGATTCGCGCTTCCGGCTCATCGGACGCCAGCAGGACGCGTACGCCGCGCTGCTGGAGGCAATCAGCGACGCCGCCCGCCTAGGCACCCGTCGCGTGGTCGCGGTGCGCGGCGGCCCCGGCACCGGAAAGACGGTGATCGCGGCGCGGCTGCTCGCCGAGATACCTCGCTATGTGCGCGCGCACGGCATCGACTGCACCGCGCAATTCCTGACGCCGACGAAGACCCTGCGCAGCCAGCTCGTCCGAGCTGCGGCCGGGCACTCCGGAAAGGGACTGTTCAATTTCGTCAAGTCCTGGAAACCGCGCGCTGACGGCATGGAGGTGGTCATCGTCGACGAAGCCCAACGGATCAACGCCGCTCAGCACAATCTCAAGAGAATCATGCGAAAGGCCGCAGTGACGGTGGTGTTCTATGACGAGCGGCAGGTGATCCGCCCGCACGAGGGGTTCACCGTCACCGAACTGCGTGCCGTCGCCGCCGACGTGGGCGTCAAGCCGGGACCGATGGAGGTAGATCTCCAGGCCCAGTTCCGGTGCGGCGGGTCGCAGCGCTATCAGAACTGGCTGGAATCGGTGCTGAGTCAGAGCGAGGCCGCACGGTCCTGGCCGGCCGACGCTGACTACGACTTTGGCGTGGCGGAAGACCCGGACGCCCTGCAGTCCTGGCTCGACAAGCACAACGCCGACGGTCATCGTGCGCGGATGACGGCCGGATACTGCTGGGAATGGCACAAGACGACATCCTCGCAACCGCTGGTGGCCGACGTGAAGATCACCTGGCGGGACGAGCGGGGCATGGACCGCGAGTGGCGGCGGCCGTGGAACGCCGACGTACAAGTTCTCGACGCCGCGCACAGGCCGGTCGCGCCGGAAAGCGTCTACTGGGCCACCGACGGCGGCGGCGAAGGCCAGGTCGGCTGCATCTACACCGCACAAGCCATGGAATACCAGTACGGCGGAGTCATCATGGGCCGCGACCTGGTCTGGCGCGACGGAGGCTGGGTGGCGGATCCGGACAAGAACGTCGACCCGGTGTTCCAGAAAGCCGGCCTGACTCCGGAGCGTTACCTGCCATTGGCGCTGAACATCTACTGGGTACTGATGACCAGGGCCAGCCGAGGCTGCCGGGTCTACTCCGTGGACGAGCAGACCCAGCAGCACCTCCGGGCTCTTGTTTCCACGCACGGCGGCTGAACGACGGCGCTTGCCGGTGGACGAGACATCGGGGAGCGGAAGTGCTGGCGTCTCTTCTGCAACCTTCGACGCGAAGTTCTCTGACTGACGAACTGTTGCAGCAGGCCGTCTTCGGTTGCTGACCAGGTCTCGTGGCCAGCCAGAGTCGTGTCCAGTGCGATGATGGGTCGCTCATCGCCGACCGAGTCGGCAGATTCCGGGGGAATCAGTTGGCGGCTGGCCACGCGCGCCACGGCGCGTTCGATGCCGTCGGCGTCCATGACCGAAAAGTAGGCCGTCGTATCGCCTGTGTCGGCTCGAAGGTCCGCGGTGAGATCCGCATGACGCGGAGTGGAAACTGGCGGGCCCGGGTAGACGTAAATAACGGTCAAGGTGGCATTCGGCTCGGAGAGGACCTGTCTGGCGTTGTTCAGCCGCTGTTCGAGAGCTGTCGACGCGCCCTGTATCCGATCGCTCAAGAACCCCTGCGCTGTCTTGATCAGCTTCGCAGTTCCGTTGGCGATGCGACCGGTCTGCCCGGCTGCCCAGGAGACGCCGAGCAGCCAAACCTGGGACGTGGCCGGTTTGATCGCCACCGCATCGATCCCGAGGTCGGCAGGCCCGTCGGTGATCGCGCCGAGCGCCTCGCCCAGTGAGATTCCCGCTAGATCTGCGACCACCACGGCCGTCAGTACACGCGAGGCGCCGTTCGAGCCAGCCATCGCTTCGCCGAGCAGTGCATCGGTCCTGGCTAAGTCACGGAGCAGGTTCTCGACACCTTTGCGTCGATCTTCGGGCACTCGCAGTCCTTCGGTCGCCAATCAGGAAGGTTGCATCGTATTCGGGGTTGCACGCTGGTGGACCGATTATCTACTCGGATCTAGGGAAGAGGGCCAGGCCCAGGACGGTGTCGGCGTTCTGGGTCGCAGCACAGAGAGGCAAGTTGCACGCTAGCCACAGCGCTCGAGCTTGAGTTGAGCGAATGCACCCCTGCTAGGGCTGCTCGACTCCGGCCCGTTGGCATCGCCGGCAGACGCGGTAGTCGATCTCGAACACTGGCTCGTCGATAGGTGCTGCTGGCCCGCGATCTCGCCGACACCGATGCGCTGTTCGACGGACGCCTGGAGATCGCGTTCGGAATCCAGGTTCGGTGGGCTGGAGCGGAGGCCGGGTAAGCCATCGCAACGAGAGTAGCGCAGTTCTTGTCATGATGACCAAAAACGGCTACCGTGACGGCGTGGACAAGTGGGAGATGCCGCGATGCTCGGTAGCGGTCGACCTGGCGGTCCTGACCATTCGGCAGAACTCCTTGCAAGCGCTCGCGGTCGTCCGGAAGTTTCCGCCCTATCAGGGCCGGTTCGCGCTGCCTGGGGGATTTCTGGAAGACGACGAGGATCTGGACGGGGCGGCGCAGCGCGAGCTCGCCGAGGAGACCGGCTTGGACGCCGCACGGCTGGCGGTACGACAATTGGGCAGCTACGGGGCACCTGGTCGCGATCCCCGAGGCCGCGTCGTCTCGGTCTGCTACGTCGCGGTGATGCCAGATCTGCCGCTGCCGGTCGCGGGAGGCGACGCCGCGGCCGCGCAGTGGCTTCCTGTCGACCGGCTCCAGCACGGTCCCCGGCGTCTTGCCTTCGACCACTGCCGGCTGCTAGCGGACGCCGTCGAGTACGCCCGAGATCAGCTTGCCCAGACGACGTTGGCAACAGCCTTCTGCGGCGAGGAGTTCACGATCGCGCAGCTCCGTGAGGTATACGAGATCGTCTGGGGGGTCGAGTTGGACCCGTCGAATTTCCATCGAAAGGTTACTAGCACCGCCGATTTCGTGGTCCCGACGGGAACCCGGGTGAGCGGTGTCGGCGGCCGTCCGCCCGCGTTGTATCGCGCCGGAACGGGCACTCGCCTGCACCCCGCCATTGTCCGGGACGCGGTCGTCGCGCATCGCGGAAAGGGGAGCAAGTGAAGGAGTCGCTGGGTACGGTCGTCATCGGTGTAGCTATCGACGAAGAATACCGCGAAGTGCGCAAGCATCTCGAAGGATCGCTGGAGTCCGAAGAGGACGGCGGTTGTCTCTACCAGATCGGGCACTTTCCCGCCCGGTACGGGGACTGGAAGGTGGTTCTGCTGCAAACGGGTGCTGGCAACACTCAGGCAGGTGTGCAGATCGCGCGCGCGGTCGACCGATACCAGCCGCAACTGGTCCTATACGTGGGGGTCGCCGGCGGCGTCAAAGATGTCGTTCTCGGCGATGTAGTCGCGGCTGAGTCAGTTTACGGCTACGAGGAAGGAAAGGACACGGCGGCCGATTTCGAACCGCGGGTCAAGTCGTTTTTCGGGGCCTATAGGCTGGTGCAATATGCCAAGAAAATCGCGCGGGACGACGAATGGCAGCATCGGATCATCGGGCCGGTGCCGGAAGCGCAACCACGAGCGGTGTTGGGGCCGATCGCGGCGGGCAGCAAGGTCGTCGCCGATCGGGACTCGGGCACGGCTGCATTCTTGCGCGCGGCGTGCGGCGACGTACTTGCGGTGGAGATGGAAGGACACGGCTTTCTCTACAGCGCTTACGTGACTGATATCCCCGGTTTGGTGGTGCGCGGCGTCTCCGACCTGCTCTCCGGAAAGACCGGGGCTGCCGACTGCGAGTGGCAGCCGGCCGCGGCCCGGCACGCGGCCGCGCTCGCGTTCGAACTGTTGAGCCAGCTCCCGCCGGACGACCGGGCTTTCCAGGACGATCTTGCCGCAGTGCGGGAGGTGACCGCCGCGAACCGGTCGGCGCTGGCGGACCATACGACACTGCCGGGAACGACAGAACGGCTCAGCGTCGAACGGCGGGAATTCCAGACGTTGTTCAGCGCAGACCAGAACTTCGTGGTGACCGGCGAACCCGGGTGCGGCAAGTCGGGTGCGCTGAACCGCCTCGCGCGCGAGCTCGACGACCGTGGGGAGCAGGTCGTGTTGCTCACCGTCGACACGCTCGGACCGCAGTCCTGCGATATCCGCGAGGGGGTGCGGCTGAGCCGTTCCTTGCTCGCGGTCTTGAAGAAGTGGCCCGGCGAAGGCCGGGCGAACCTGCTGATCGACGGCTTGGACGCGGCGCGCGGTGGTCCGGTCGACTGGTTGGTCCGGGTGGTCGCCGGACTTGCCGGATCGCGGTGGCGGGCGATCGCCACCATGCGGCAGTTCGACCTGCGCCACAGCCACGACTGGCGGAATGTCTTCGCCGGCCCACCGGTGTCCGCCGCGGCGGCGGACACCGATCTGGGACGAGTCAGGCACTTTCTTCTCGGCGGCTTCTCGCGCGACGAGCTTGCGTTGCTCGCCGGTCGGCACCCCGTCGTCGGAAGTCTCGTCTCGGGTGCCAGCGAGCATCTGATCGATCTGGTCCGCAACCCGTTTAACCTGCGCCTGGCGTGCGAATTGCTCGAATCCGGACTGAGCCGGGCGTCCTTGGCCACTACCCGAGATCAGCTCGACTTGCTGCAGGCGTACTGGCGGACCCGAGTCGAGCAGCACCCGGACAAGGAGCGCCGGCTGCGGGTCTTGACTGCGATCACCGAAGAGATGCTGACCCGCCGCGCGCTGCGGGCCAGCGGATCGACAGTGCCCGACGGACTTCTCGACACGCGAGCCGGGCTTGTCCGGGACGGCGTGCTCGCCGAGGTCCGAAGTCGGCTTCGCGCAGCCGGTTCGCAGTCGGTCGCCTATACGCATCACATTCTGTTCGACTACAGCGTTGCTGCTCTGATTTTCGCCGGCGATGACGACTTGCAGCTGGTGCCGAGGCTTCGGCAGGACAAGAACCTGGTCCTCGTCGCCCGGCCGAGCATCGACCTGCATCTGGCTGACCTCTGGCATGCCGACGACGGACGCACGATGTTCGCAGAGGTGGTTGCTGAGACAGCCAGGTACGCCGACAGCCTGACCGGGGTTGCGGCAGTACGGGTGTTCGTCGCCGAAGCTGACGCGCCCGCTGATGTGCAATGGCTGCTCGATCTCGCCTCCGCCGACGTTGCGGTGTTCTCCGCCGTCGTCGGATGGCTTGTGGGTGTGCTAGGCCTGGACGACTACAAGCTGCGTCGGCAGGCGAGCGACCGGATAGAGCTGTGGGCCGCGGTGCTTGCCCGCGCGACGGCGTCCTTGAGGGCAAGGTTCGACCGAACGCTGGCGAACCAGACGATGTCGCTCTTGCAGCAGCTCGACGCTGTGCGCCCGATGGCACCGGGCGCTGTCGCGGCTGAGGTTTGGGCGGGCTGTGCTGCAGCTCTGATGGACATCGCGGTGGAGGACCCAGCCGAGTTGGAACCGCTCGCAAGTGCGGTCGTACGGTTTCTGCCGCGCGCGGTGGCCGTCGATGCCTCGCTCAGCGGATCGGTCCGGTCGTCGCTGCGAGCTGGGATCAGTGCGTCCTGGCCTCCACGCTACCTCTATCACCTCGTGGACGGCGCGGCTCTGATAGCTGGAGCCGATCCGGATCTCGCCTGTGACCTTCTTGCGTTTGTTCTGGGTGCTGGAACCGACAGCGACGAACCTCTTCCGCTCCATGAAGGGGTCGTTTCGCTGACCACGACGCGGCGGCAGGATCTAGAGATGGCCAAACACGCCGTGGGCACGGTCATAGAAGAGTTCATCGAACTCGCCGGCCTCGCCCGGGCGGTGGACGTGGTCGCAGCCGCGCTGCCTGGCAAACCCGAGATGCCCGCGTACCCGCTCGCTTGCCGGTCCGCGCGAGGCCAAGTCGATCTCTTCGGCCCATACCTGAGATATGGACCTGGCCACGGCGTGGCGGCAACGGTAGTAACCGCGTTCGCCGAGGCACTGGAACGTCGCCACGACGCTGAGGCCGAACTGGACCCGGTGGTGGACAGTCTGGTCGGCCGGATCCGGCATCCCGAGGCATGGACGGAGTTCCTGGCAGCCGCGGCACGGCGTCCCGCGGGCCTGGGACACAAATTTCTGCCGACGCTGAAGTCCGGCGCACTGCTGGCCCACAACGACACCCGCCATGCAGCGGGGGCGCTGATCCGCGCGGTCAGGCCCACGTTGTCGCATTCGGAGCACCATGCTGTCGAACAGGCGGTCCTTGCCGCGCCCGGCCTGTTGCCCGATCCGTGCGGCCCGGGCGCGGAAATCATGCTCGATCAGCTGTGCGGCTGCCTCATTGCCGACCAGATTCGAGATCCGTCGCTGGCGTGGCGAGCGCGGCGGCTGGCGGACGGAGAAGGTCCTCCGGAGATCCTGCCGCCGCAGCCGCCAGTAGGCAGCATTGTTCCAACGACGTTGAGCGACTACCTGGGAGAGCGCGATGCGGAGATAACCAATCCGGAGCAGCGTGCGGCACTTGATGCCCTTCGCGGGCTCCTGGCCGCGCAATCGGACACGCTCGCGTCCGAAGATGCGGCTGCGTTGAAGGCGGCGCTCCGTCGCGCTCTTGACCTTGGCGTCACCGGTGCCGACTGTCGCGCGCCAGGCGCGGAAATAGTGTTCCGGGCCATCGAACGCCTTATCCGAGCGAGCGCTCCGCAGCCCGATTCGGAGTTGGCTGCGCTGGTGATGCCGGTGCTGCTCCGCGCTGCCGGGCAGACGGACCCGCCTGCCGCGGAGGGAGCTCAACCGTTGCGGTCCTGGTCGCCCACTCCGGCGCGCTGTGCCATCGAATCGCTCGCCCGATTGTGGTGCTCGCCCGGCTGGCGGTTCTCGGCGTTCGCGGAGGAGATGAGGACTCGGTTGACCGCCAAACTCGACGATGCCGATCCGGTCGGCCGGCTGACGGCCAGCGCAGTGGCGCATCTGCTCTCGCCTGACGAGGAATCGGCGTTCTCCTTAGTGTGCGAGCTGGTGGTGAAAGAAACGAACCCGACAGTCGCCGCGCAACTCGTTGGCACCCTGGGCAGGTTTCTGCCACACCGCGTGTCGGGGATCGATTCGCTGCTGGGCCAGCTGTCGGAGGGTGCGCCGTGGTCGACGTTGGCGGCGGGCACCGGTGATGATCCGGCGACGGTCGATTCGTTGGCTGTCTTCACCGATCTTGCCCTGCACCTCGCAGTTCGGCATCGAGCGCCGGTGGCGACCGTGCTGGTGACGACCTGGTTGACCGACAACGTCGAAACTTCCGCAGCGTGGCAGACCATAAGCCAGCTGCGCGGCTGGCTTGAGTTGCCAGCCAGCCAGGAAGCCGAGCGTACCCGAGCGTTCGGTTTCCTGAGGAAGGCGATCGAAGCGCTGAACCGGCTGCGCGACAGTGCCGATCTTGATCGTCAAACCCGGAGTTACCTGACAGCGGACCATGTCGCCGACGAGATTCAGTTCGCGTCCGAAACCCAGGCCGAGTCCGGCGTCGACCCGAACTTCGCCGGTGAGGCATTATCCTCGTTGGAAGGGATGACGCAGTTCAGGCATCCGTCGATCACTCACTCCATGCTCGAAGCGCTCGGCACTCTTGCCGTGGCCGACCCGACGCGCGCCTTCCGGGTCGCGGCCGCGGCGATCGACACCGGCGACCGGTACACCTTCGATCAGTTGGCCGCTGCGCAGGCGATCGCCTTCATCACGCGGTATCTCACGGAATTTCGAGCTCACGTGGTCGGCGACGAAACCATGCTGTCCGCTGTGCGGTCGGTCCTGAATTCTTTTGTCGACGCCGGATGGCCGTCGGCCATCGCTCTCGCCTACCGGCTGAGCGAGCTATTCCGCTGAGTAGCGCTATTAGCATTTTTCTTCGCGCTGCCCGAAGACGCACCAGAGTTGCTTCCGGACAGGAGGTTCGAGTGGTGAGATCAGTGACGGGGACGTTTCCGTTTCGGGGAACGTATGCCCGGTTGTGCTCGGCGCTTGCCGGTTCCCCGGCTCGGCTGGAAAGCTGGGCTGTTTCCGAAGATCTTCCCGACGGGGTGCTGTCTCCGCTCGAAGTCGTAGATCTAGTGCGGTCGGCGACGACCAGCTCGGACGTCAAAGCCGCGATCTGGGCGGAAGTGGTGCGCCGGGCGCAGGACGATCCTCATTCGTGGCGAGTCGTAGCCGTGGCCTTGGCCGCGCCCGCTCTCGTGGCGATGGCTCGGAAAATCGCCGACGAGCACGGGATCGAGCCGGACGATGCGGAGGGCGACCTCCTGGTGGGTTTCCTGGAAGCTTTGCCCGTGACCGATCCGGGAACTCCGAGGCTGGCGGCTCATCTGAAACGCGTTGCCCGCTCGAGGGCGGTGGCGTCCGCGGCCAGCCGGGTTGGCCGCGAGGGAGGCTCCCTGCCAGCCGGGCAGGTGCCAGTGACCCGCAGCGGTGGGCACGTGGATCTAGTTCTGGCCGATTCGGTCGCCCGTCATTTTCTTACCCGCGCGGAGGCTGAACTGATCGCACGAACGCGGATCGAAGGACTCGAGCTGCCGTCGGCAGCGCATTCCCTCGGTTTTCTGGCCGGCGAAGGAGCTGCGGCCCGGATGCACGCCGAACGCAAACTCCGGGAGTACTTCAACCGGGCGGATCGCTAAGGCTGAGTCTGGCTGGCTGCGGTGCAGCACCGAAGCGAGCGAGCGGCGGCCGGTCTGGCACAACAGCACCTCAACAGGGAAACTCGATGCGCAGTTGCGGGTTCGACGAAGACGAAGTGATTGACGTGACTGAGCCTGCAAGGAGTTGGTACGGCACCGTCCCGCATCTCGGGGATGCCAGCGTTCGGTGCGGGGAGGTCTCATGAGGCTGGTCTTGCGTGTTAGTACTGCACCAAGCCCTGATGACGGCCGGGAGCGCAGGGATGAGGTGAGGAAAGACCGCCATCGACGCCGGGTGCATCAGCTGGTCTGCATCTCGAATCTGGCACAATCGGCATTCTTGTCTCGGGAGGGTGTGCCATGACGCGAGTGACCTACCAGGATGCGGTGAGAACCTTGGGCGCCGGGAACAGCCCGGTCGTGCAGGCTATGGACAAGGTCTTCGGCGGGCTGCTGCTGGGCGGAGCCCCGTTCATGCCGAGCCTCTTGTCGCTCTTCGGTGCGAAGAACGAACTGGCGAGGCTGACGAACGACCTGGTTTCATATGGAATCGACAAGCGGCGCAAGCTGACTCAGTTTGATCGTATCCAGCGGCTTCATGCGGCGCGTGGCGTCTTGATGGTCGCAGCGTACTTCGATGCTGTAGAGCACGCTGACCTTCCGTTCCAACTCGACGACGCACAACTCTCACGTGAAAACTCCGTCAGCATTGCGATCTCGACGAACGGGGGAAGTTCGTACGCAAAGATGATGTCCGCGATTCTTGCGACTGAACTTCCACTGCTTGGAGTGGAGGTTGACAGTGTCCGTGCGGGAACGGAGTTAATTGCCTGTTACAAGGATATGAGCGTACGTTTCGCGGTATTTATTGAGGGGCTGAGTGTCTGGGAGGGGCTGAGCACCGCCCAGCAGAAAGAGGCGACCAAGACGTTGCTCACCATTGTCCCTACCGTTGCTGCTCGACAGTTCGAGGCATCGATCCAGCAGTTCGCGGCGGAGTCTCCCGAGTTCGCGATCTGGCTGAATCTCGCTGGCCACCAGACCACTCGCGATCAGCTTGCGAACATCGACGATTCTATGCGGATGCTCCTCGCGCGTGCTGAGTCGGTCGAACAGATTCCACCGGTATTGCAAGCGGTGGTGCGGGTCAACAGGGCGGTCCTGAGCCGTAAACTCCTCCCAGTCGAGGAGTTGCTCGACGGGCTTGACGCGCCTCGGGTCAGCCGGGCTTATATCGACCCACACTTTAGGATCGCTGAAGCTGATATGCAGACTCCGATCAACAGTGAAGACTTCTGGCAGGCCCAGGACGTAAGGCGGGAAGTCAGTAAGTTCCTGCTCGGTTATCTGTCGACACCATTTGCATTGTTGAACCCTTTGGTGATCTTGGGACACCCAGGCGCTGGGAAGTCTTTGCTCACGCAGGTGCAGGCAGCAAAGCTGCCTTCACCTGATTTCGTAGCCGTTTGTGTCCCGTTGCGCGATGTTCCAGCGGACATCGAGATTCACGAGCAGATCGAGTATGCGATCCGGTTGGCTACGCATGAGTCGGTGTCGTGGGCGGAGTTCGCAAGGGCTGCTGGGGAGTCGGTGGTGGTGATTTTTCTCGACGGGTTCGATGAACTTGTCCAGGCCACCGGCATAAGCAGGTCCGACTATCTGATTCGGGCGAAGCGGTTCCAGGAGATAGAAGCGACGCAGGGCCGGCATGTCGCGATCATTGTTACTAGCCGAGTAACAGTTGCTGACCGAATGCGAATCCCGGGTGGAACCGTTGCAGTGCGACTGGATGCATTTAATCTTGATCAGGTGAAGCGATGGCTCGACGGATGGAATAACACCAACCGCGACTTCCTGGTCAGAGTGGGGCACGGCCCTCTTGACCTCGAGGTTATCGAACGCTACTTCGATCTAGCTTCGCAGCCTCTGCTGCTTTTGATGCTCGCGGTGTATGACGCCGAGAGCGGCGCTCTGCGCGACGCTCTTGGAAAACTCACTCAGACTGAGCTTTACGAGCGATTAGTGCAACGATTTGTCAGTCGGGAAGTTTCCAAGCGCAGCCGGGTTGGATATGAGGATGGTGAGACTGTTGAGAATGAACTACTGCTGCTTTCGGTTATCGCTTTTGGGATGTTCAATCGTGGTGCGCAGTGGGTAACGGACGAACAGGTAGCCGAAGACCTCGTCGCGCTAGATATTACATCTCAACCAAAGCAAGTTGTGACTGCGGAGCATCGACGGCTGGCTGGACCGGCCAAGGACGCATTGGGTCGCTTTTTCTTCATTCATCGCGCTAGGACGTCACTCGAAGACGTCGATTTTGGCACTTATGAGTTTTTGCATGCGACTTTTTCTGAGTATCTGGTAGTTCGGCTTGTCTGGCGTTTCCTGACGGACATGGTCAATCGTGCAAAAGTGGCGGATGCGCGCACTTTTTCGGCGCGCCGGCGAGCCGACGATTTGGATCTCAAAACCTTCCTTTCGTGGACCGTCCTTTCTGTGCGAAATACAATAGTTGATTTCCTTGAAGGTCGCATGGGAGACGCTTCGGATGAGTTCCGTGCGAGCATTCGTTCAGAATTGGTAAATGCCTTTCATGCGCTTGAATACCCGGAAGTAACCGTGTCGAATAATGGTTATTGTCCAGCAGCTAAGACTCAGACGGCTCGGCTTGCCGTTTATGGTGCGAATCTTGTTATCCTAATTGTTGCAACCGGACCAGATGTTTCCTCTCATGAGCTTTACCCAAATGTTCGAAATCGTGCAGAAGAATGGAGTCGAACGGCGCGCTTCTGGCAGTCGCAGTTGACGTTCGATGAGTGGTGTGGCCTGCTTGATACTTACGCGGTTAGGCGAGATGTCAACGACGAAGGTGAGCGACTGGTGCATCTGAGCCGCCGGCAAAAGAAATCTTCACCGCGGTCGAATTCGGATTTTTCATGGCCTTGCTCAAATAAAGTACAAGTTGATTGCGCAAATGTTGAACCATTGGAGCCTTCTTTGTTCCTTTCTTCGAATGAGTTTATCTGCGACCTTGGCTCCGATATTGCGTTGAGTTCGTTACTTGGGCAAGATGCTCATCTCCATTGATTTCCTTCCGCGCTGAGCGGGATGCCGTTGCGCTACCGCATCGACCTCGGTCGTGACGTGACGCGTTTCGTGGAGTCCGTTGCCCCGTCAGTCAGGAGCGCGACGGCTCGCGCGCCTCGACGGCGATCCCCGATCCCAGTATGATCGCGCTGCCGGAGATCAGGAGTATTGGGCGGGGCTGGTCGAGGAGATTCTCGGCAATCGTCGAGGCTGTTGGCCCGGACGGCGACAACGTCTAAGCAGCCGAGGCTAAGGAAGCGGCGACGCTAGAACGCTAACCCTGAACCGGACGTCGAAGGGAGGCTGAGTACTTTGCCATGGCTGGCCGCGATCTGCCGGACTAGCTCGACGTCTTTATGAAATGGACTTCCAGTCTCGCGCGGGTCGACCGTGAAGATGCCAAGGCCTCTTTGTCCGCAGTAGACGACTGATTCTCCGCTGTTCATGGCGTACCGATCGAATGCCGTTGTAAGGCCTGCTCGCCAGGCTATATCAGCAGGGACGACGTGAAGTGCGAATTGTCGTGACTCCGCGGCAGCGCGGATAACGGATCGTACGGTTTGACTTATGTTCCCAACTCGGTAGTTGAGAGCGCGATCGGATACGAACGCCTCCAGCGGGGCAAGCTGCGTGTCCGGATGCGTACGTGCGATCGGCAGTACCTCTGGGATCGCGAATGGATCCCAAGAGACAATTGACTGCGCGGACTCGTTGTGCGCGGCCAGAGCTATGGTCCGAGCCGGAGACCCTGGCGTGCCGCGGACGACCCAGCACTGTTCTGCTGTGCCTTCGGCAATGCGGAGAATGTCGCGCCTTGCGTTGCCGACGGCGCCGATTGCACCCAGGATGCCGGCGACGTCCGCGAGGCTCGGCGTGCGACGTGCTTGTTCCCAGCTGGACAGCATTGCGGGCGCAACGCCGATTCGGCGTGCCAGTTCGCGGAGTCCGAAGTTGGCGACGATGCGCGCGTTTCGGAGACTGGCTCCGAGGATGCGCGTTCGAGGAGTCGGGGGCATCGCAGTTCGGGTCTCTCGGGGGCTACCGCGACAGTGCGGGATGGTTCGGCGGGATCGGAATGCCGTTGGCGCGGCGGTACTGGTAGTCGCAGTGGACGCACGTCACGAGAACGCAGTTGGGGTCGCGGCTGTCGCGTGACTTGAAACCGGCCGGCGCGGTGAGGCCGCACAGCATGGTCACGTCTTCGCCGGGGTCCGGAACAGAGTCGAGGAGGGCGCGGTGCCACACGCCGTCGACGACGGGATGGACGTGATCGAGATCGATGAAGATCAGCGCTTGCATGAGGATCCCCGTGCCGGTGGTTGGTGCGTCTCGGAGCTGTCACAGAGTGCCGGGCGGCTGCGGAGTGGCATGACGCGACAAAAGGGGCTTTGATCTGGGCGAATCACGGTTGTGACGGCTGTGACCTGTCCCAGGCCCATGCTCCCTAGAGCGTCTGAGACGCCCAGTTCGAGCCGGAGTCGAGTGCCGCGTCTGGTGTCACTGTGTTTCCGCACCAACTCGCATCGGACCTCTCCTCGACAGCCTGTGATCTGTTGAAATCATTCAATGCGTCCGGCTGGTGCGAGACCACGGCGCTCGTGTGGCGAGGCTGTGGCACTTGTGCGGATAACCTGCGTCTGCATTTGCTATCGTCCAACTTGGCTGGCCGGAAGGGGTGAGGTGCGGCGATGGCAGAGCGGCGAGAAGCGCTGATTTTGGCTCGCGAAGACGCTGGTCATACACAGGAGACGCTCGCCGCGGTGCTCGGCGTCGACCGGACGACCGTCGCGCGCTGGGAATCCGGCGGGCATCGTCCGCTGCCGCACCAGTGGCCGGAGCTGGGAAGAGTGCTCGGGCGACCGGTGGCGGACGTTCGGGCATTCTTCGGGCAAGGCTCGCCCGAAGCGGGAGGCCCTGCGCTTACGTCCGCGTTCGAATGGTTGGACAAGTCGGCGGGCTGGGCTGCGGGGACAGCTCGGAGCGCTGTACGACCGAAGTCGGGCCGTGAGCGTCGGATCGGTCGCCGAGCTGAGGAGGCGGAGGTACTTCGACAGTTCTACGGCACTCTCGAGGGCCAACACTGCTACTTCGGTGCGGAGGTCGGCATCGAACTGGTTACCACGAGCGTGGTGACCAGACCTGACTGGACAGATCTCCGATGTCCGCTGGACCCCGGGCGGGATGTGCTCGTCCTTGATGCGCGAGTTGCTGCAGAGCAGCGAGCTGGGACAACGGACGCGGCCTTGGCTCGGCTGGCAGATGCAGCGACAGCGGACGTCCGGATTGCCGATCGGCCGCTGTACCGGCTGCTTGACGTCGACGTTTGCGCCGATCATGTCGGCGGCACAGTCGGCACTGCGTCGTTTGTCGAGTACGCGTTGGGTCCGGACCTGCTCGAACGGGAGTTAGCGGCTGGCGAGACCCAGTTGCGGAGCGAGTTGCTGCCAGACCTTGCTGGCGTTCTCGACATGCGCAGTCGTCTTTGTGCTGGTGGGGTGCTGGCGCTGACCGCGATCGCGCGGCCAGCGGATCCCATGCGCGGCGAAGCTGACTATCTCCTGCTCGTACAGGAACGATCCGGTCATGTGGTCAACGGGGCGGGTCGACTCGCCGTGATCCCGAAGGGGTTCCACGGTCCGCTGGCGGACCAGCGGGGCGACGCGCGGATCGGCGCAACGCTGCGGCGTGAGCTGGAGGAAGAGTTGTTCGGTCGGCAAGATGTCGACACCACGACTGATGTGCAACGTGCGGCCGACCCGATGCACCCGACACGGCTGTCGGAACCGATGCGGTGGTTGACAGCGGAGCCGGATCGGATGCGGATGGAGTGCACCGGGTTCGGGTTCAACCTGGTCAGCGGCAACTATGAGTTCGCGGCGCTCGTCGTGATCGAGGACGAGGAGTTCTGGCTGCGGTTCGGTGGTGTGGTCGAGGCGAACTGGGAAGTCTCTGGTCTGCGGCAGTACTCGACGCTCGACGGGGAGCTGGTCAGCGAGCTGATCGCAGACGAGAAGTGGACGAACGAGGGCCTATTCGCGTTCTTGCTCGGCCTGCGCCGGTTGTCGGAGATCGGCGGTGCGCGGGTGTCGTTGCCACCGATTGACCTACGTTGCTGACGGCCACCGGACGGTCAGCACGACGGAGTCGGCGAGCGCCTCCCACGAGTGGTCGATTCCTGGACCCCACATGACGTAATCGCCTTGGCGGGCCATTGTTTTCGTTCCGCCGGTGACGTCGATGCGGAACTCGCCGGAGATGAGCATGACGAGCGTGGTGCGCTGGTCGTCGGCCGTCCACTCGGGACGCTTGTCTCCTGCGGGGTGGTTGGCCCACTTGACTTCTACGTCGTTCGTGGCTCGGACTCCGTGCGTGGGGTCGAGGAAGTGTCCGACCAGCCAGCCGCGGTTGCCTGCGGCGTCTTCGTTGGCGTTGCCGCAGGTCCAGCCTTCGGTCACTCGCTGATCTCCCACTCGATCGTTGGCAGGCGCACCCGGTCTCCGCCGATTTCCGCGAGGCGTCGGAGCCCTTGCGTCATGGCGAACAAACCTTCGTTGCTCCACGCTACATCAGTCAGCAGTTCGGTCAGAAGCTCGGTGTCTGTGGTCGAATATTGGCGTAGCGTCGAGGATTCCCAGTTCGCGGCGACGACTCCGCCGTACTGGTTCCAGAACTCTTCGTCTTCGATGACGATGAGGCTGGCGAACTCGAAGTTGCCGCTCACCAAGTTCAGCCCGAACCCGGTCGTCTCCATGCGGAGGCGGCCGGGTTTTTGCATGAGCCAGCGCATCGGTTCCGACATGAGCGTCGGGTGCATCGGGTCTGCGGTCAGTGAATCGGTGACGGTGTTGTCGATGTCGGGGCGGCCGAACAGTTCTTCTTCCATCTCGCGCCGAAGCGTCGCGCCGATCTGTGCGTCACGGCGGACGTCGGTGAGGGGCTGGTGGAAGCCCTTCGGGATGACGGCCAGGCGGCGGGCGGCGTTCAGGACGTTGCCCGAGCGTTCTTGGACTAACAGGACGTAGTCGGCTTCTCCGCGGAACGGGTCGGCGGGGCGGGCGATGGCGGTGAGGGCGAGTGCGCCGCCGGCGCAGAGTCGGTCTCCGACATCGAGGACGGACGCCAGGTTGGGGAGGTAGCGGTCTCGCAACGGAAGCTTGAGCGGTCCGCCGGCGATGATGGCGTCGACCAGCTCGCCCTCCAGCAGATCCAGCGTCAGTGCGTAGTGGACGAAGTGCGTGGTGCCGAAGGATCCGGCGAGCTGGTGTTCAGCGATGTCCAGGGCGAGCGCGCGGTACAGCGGGCTGTTCACGAGGCGGGTGTTCATGGCCAGCGACTCGGCGAGCCGGTGAACTGCTGCGGTTGCGGCGGCATCGTCGAGGGCCAGGTCTGCCTCGGGCTGCGCGGTGGCGACCCTGAATCGGTCTGATGCGGGGCGTAGCTCGCAGTCGAGATCTAGCCAGTTCGCGCAGGTCAGGATGCTCGTGTTCACGAGTTCGGTGCTGACTCGCGCGGTGTACAGGCCGTGGTCGCCGGTTCGGCTGCCGTAGTAGGCGGCAAGTGCGTCGGCGGTGTCGCGTTGGGTGACCCAGCTGCGGCGGGTGCTGCGGTCGCGCAGGGCTTGGGTGTCCAGTTGCGCGGCTTTGGCGGCGACTGCGCGGCGCGCGGTTCCGGGAGACCAATGTGCGTGCTGGTCGATCCATTCGAGCGCGGACGCGATGTTCGGGTCGTCGTGCAGGCGGGGATTCGCGGAGGTCTCGGCCGGTGCGATGCCGGCCAGTTCGGCGAAGCGGGCGCGTTCGGCATCGCCGACTTGCTCGTATGCGCGGTCGAGCACCTGTTGCATCTCCGACCGCGGGCGGAGGTCCGGCTTCTGGTGCCAGGACGCGACGGTCCGTACGCCGATGCCGAGGTGTGCGGCGAAACCTTCATTGCTCATTCGGAGAGCGGCTTGCAGCGCTGATGCGGTGCGGCCGGTCCATTCGTCGGCCGGATTCATCGGTGCGCGCTTTCCGAATTGGAAGCTGCATTAGTCGTGCACTGCTCATGCACTGGCGATGCATGGGAACGGTCGCCGTTTCGGCCTTGAATTCGGGGTATGGAAATCACCTGGTTCATCAGCCCGAAGCGCAAGCCGTCAGCGCTTCTTCTGCACGTGGTCGACGACGGTTGCCAGGCTGGTCTGGACATCGTCCAGCCGGTCGAAGATCTCGTCCAGGCGCTGCTCCAGCGCGTCGAGACGGGACGAGAGTTCGCCGCCGTCGTCGGTCGGCTCGTCGGGGTGTGGCGGCGTGCGGTTCTGCAGCACTGCCTGCAGATGTTGCGGGTGCCAGCCGAGCGTGGTCGAGAGTGCTTCGAGCGTGCGCGCGCTCCGTCGGCGCTCGACCGTGTGGTGCTGCAGCTCGCGCACGATCGCCTGCGACACGTGCGACCGCTCCGCCAGCTCTCGCTGTCGCCAGCCGAGTTCGTGCACGCGCATGTCGATCGCCTTCGCGACCGCCGCCCAATCCTCCGACACCTATTCCTCCGCGCTCCGCCTCAGCGCCGAGATTAGCGCGTCATTGCGCTTTTCTCGCGCCGCGTAGCGGGTGTGCCGCGGCGCGTCGGATATCTATGCCCGTCGGGCAGCTGAAATCAACAACATAGTCTTGAAATCATCAGATTGGCCTTTTCTTATGAACTCGAATGTCACTTTTCACACGCCGGATGAAGCGGCTTGGCTGCTCGGTGTCTCGCGGGGCGCGGTCAGCCGGGCCATCCGGAGTCGCAAGCTGCGGGTGGTCCGTCGTCGGGAGGGGCTGCGGATCCCGTCCACCGAGTTGACGCGCGTCCTTGGCGGGGGTGCGGCGTGATGGACGAACTCACTTTGATCGGGATTGCTTGGCGGCTCGACGCGCTCCGTTGGGTGCCGTCCGACGTGCTCCACGACGTCGTGACCAGGGATGGACTCTGTATGTGGCCACCGGACGGTGACCCGCCGCCCGCGTCGTCGGATGCGGAACTCGCTGCCCGGATGTGCGGTGGTTGCCCAGTACGGGACATGTGTCTGGAGCTGGAGTTGCGGACTGCCGGGGAGGCGACGGTTGGTGTCTGGGGCGGGATGACGGACGACGACCGGCGGGCGTTGCACCCGCACTGGCTGCGCCGCGGCGAGAGGGCCGGGGGTGCGCGATGAACGGGCTGATCGTGACGCCGACGCAGGTCGTGGCCGGGGTCGGCGTGCTGCTGGTGCTGTTTTGGGTGTGGCGTGCGGGTGCGCGCCGGGCGAAGGCGGCTGCGGAGAAGGCGCGGTCTGGGGCGCGGCTGGTGTCGTTGGCCGGGCGGGTCGTGTTCAACGCGGCGCTGATCGTGGCGGTTCAGTGGGTGGTGATCGCTCACCAGGGCGGGACGTGGGTCTTGCTGGCGGTGTTGGGGTTGCCTGCGCTGTTCGCGGCGCATGCCCTGACCCGAGCGCTGACCGTAACGACAGTCGACACCTCGAAGCGGGGTGGTCGGCGATGAGTCGGGCACAGAAGTTGGCGCAGGACGCTGCTGAGGCAGCGGAGGTTCGGGCGTATCAGACGGATCCGGACGTGGTGGCGTTGCGGATTGAGCGGGTGCGGCGGCAGGTCGACTGGATGGCGTGGTCCGGGATAGTGCTCGGGCTGGGCTTCACGATGACGAACGTGCAGACCTTCGCGTCGGCGGACACGGCGGTGTGGTCGTTGCCGTGGTTGGCGGCGTGGGTGCTGGATCCGACGGTTTCGTTAGTACTGCTGGCGATTCTCCGGGCGGAGCAGGTGACGGCGCGGTACCAGGTGCGGACTGGTCCGTGGGTGCGGCGGGCGAAGTGGTTCACGCTCGCGGCGACGTATGTCATGAACACCTGGACGTCGTTCATGGCCGGTGAGGCTGCGGCAATCGTGTTGCATTCCGTTCCGCCGTTGGTGGTGTTCGTGGCGGTGGAGGCGGTTACGGATCTTCGGGACAAGCTGACCGATGCCGTGCTGGTGGCTGCTGGTGAGCGTCGAGTCGTTCGGCCGGTCGAGGGCGGGCGGCGGAAGCTGTTCGCGGACTACCTCGCCGAGGCACGGGCGGCTTGGGCTCCGGGCGTGGAGATCACGCCGGCGTGGGTTCGGCAGGAGACCGGGTGTTCGCGCGGGTTGTCGCCGCGGCTGGCTCGGGCGCTGCGCGCGGAGGTGACCAATGGCTGACGACGCGCTGGTCAAGGCCGATCCGATACTCGACGGCGAGTTGGTGGATGACACGTTGCCGCAGCCTCGGCGGCGGAAGCGGTTTGAGTCCTGGTGGCTGCGGTCCCGGTGGGTGCCGACTTGGTTGAAGGACCGGAACCAGGCGCGGCAAGCGGCTAAGGACTTCGTTGCGGGTGTGGTGCGCTCGCCATTCCGCTGCCTGGGCGCGGTGGCGCGTGGGCTGGTTGCGGCTGCGCGGTGGTGGCGGGCCTGGGTGACCGTCCGGGACTTCCGGGAGGCGGCGGAGCAGTCGGAGAAGCTTGCGGACAAGTTCGCCGACATTCGGGCGCTGACGTTGTTTCGGTGGAAGGTCACCGGTGCGGTTGCGGCGGCCGCAGCTGCGGTCACGCTGATGGCCGAACTGGTCTACGGCACCGTTGCTCTTTGGGCTCTCGGTGGAGTCTTGGCGGTTGCGCTGGCCGTGCTCGGACGGCAGCGCGAAGGGAGTCCGGGGCGAAAGGCGGTGCTGGCCGGGCCGCGGACGTTGCGCTGGACGATGGATCCACAGGTGCTGGTCGACGCGTTTCGGGACGCAAAGCTGGTGGGCAAGGACGAGACGTTGCGGCTGGTCGAGCGCTCCACGCGGGTGGGTGACGGCTGGGCGATCACCGTGGATCTTCCGGCTACGCGGAAGGCCGCGGACGTGATCAAGAACCGGGAGGCGTTGGCGTCGGCGCTCGCAGTCGATGAGGTGCAGCTGATCGTGGAGCGGGTGCGCGGTAACGGCGGGCACGCTGGCCGGGTCGCGATGTGGGTTGCCGATGAGGATCCGTACGCATCGGCGCCGCGGAGGACGCCGTTGCTCGACGCGGCGCGGTGGGACGCGTGGCGGCCGGTCCCGTTTGGACGGGATGCGCGGGACCGGCGGGTGGATCTTCCGTTGGTGTGGACGTCGTTGCTGGTCGGGGCGATTCCGCGGCAGGGCAAGACATTCGCGGCGCGGTTGGCTGCAGCTGGGCTGGTGCTCGACCCGTTCACGCGGCTGCATGTGGCGGATTTCAAGGCAGGCAAGGACTGGGACGCGGCTGGGCGTGTGGCGCATCGGTTCATGTCGGGTGATGAGCCGGAGCACGTGTTGGCGCTGGTCGGGTGGCTCGTGGAGCTGGTCAGCGAGGTGCAGGGGCGGTTCCGGCGGATGCGTGAGCTGGACGACGAGACGTGTCCGGAGTCGAAGGTGACGCCGGCGATGTCGCGGGACCGGGCGTTGGATATGCCGATTACGGCGATTTTTGTGGACGAGGTGCAGGTTCCACTGGAGGACCGGACGCCAGTCAAGGTCGAGGGCAAGACGTTGACGGCGGGTGAGTACGTCGGCGAGTTGTTGACGTGGCTGGCGAAGAAGGGGCCTGCGGCCGGGATCGTGCTGGTGTTGGCGACGCAGCGACCGGACTCGAAGACGATTCCGTCTGGCCTGCGGGCAGTGCTTGGGTCGCGGTTCGCGTTGCGGGTGATGGACTGGCGGGACAGCAACATCGTGCTCGGTGAGCAGATGAACACGCGTGGGTATGACAGCAGTCGGTTGCTGGCATCGCACAAGGGAGTCGGGATTCTTCGGCCGGACGGGGATGCACAGGCTGGCGGGGATGTGCTGGCGCTGACTGTGCGGACGTACTACATGCCGAATGAGGACTGGCAGACGATCTGTCGCCGTGGTCGGGAGCTGCGTGAGGCGGAAGGCACGCTGACCGGGCACGCAGCCGGGTCGGACTTGGCGCTGGAAAACACGTTGAAGGTTCTTGGGCGGGCAGAGGCCACGGAGCCTGCCGCGCTGCCGGAGCCGCTCGCGTCTCTCGCTGGCTACTTGGACGGCGACGAGCGGGAGTTCATCCCGACAGCTGAGCTGGTCGAGGCGTTGGCGGTGGACGCGAAGGAGTTCGCACAGCTAATGGCAGACCTTGGCTGCCAGGGCAGGCGGGGGCGAGTATCCGGTGAGGACGGGAGTGTCAGGCAGGTTCGTGGATATCTGACGGCTGAAATCAGTACATCGATTGACCGAGCACGAACGCGAGCCGACGAGGTGCGCGGGGGTGGCGCATCATGACTCGCCGCGAAACCTCAACCAGTGCCGTTCGGTTTATCCTGCCAGTAAAGACGCCGACGCTGACCGTGCCTGCGGCACGAGCACTGCTGGCGATCCTGATCGAATTGACTGCGGTTCCGGTCTTGGAACCGGTCGAGGGGGTGCAGCATGACGGCTGATTTCATCAGTGACCCGTGGGCGACTCTGGACGAGATTCTGGGTGTCCAGGCGGTAGAGCCGGTCGACGAGGGAATCGGGTCGGTCGCGTTCTACGGGCGGTGCTCGACGGAGGACAACCAGGACCCGGAGACGTCGTTGGGCTGGCAGCTCGGGAACGCGCGGAAGTTCGTGGAGCCGTTCGGCGGGCGGGTGACCACCGAGTATTTCGACGTAGGTCAGTCGCGGTCAGTCCCGTGGGAGCGGAGGAATGAGGCTTCGCGGCTGTTGGCTGCCCTCAAGGATCCGCATCGCGGCTGGGATGCCATCGTCGTCGGTGAGGGCACGCGGTGCTGGTTCGGCAACCAGTTCTCGCTGATCGCACCGCGGTTCGCGGCGTACGGCGTGGACCTGTGGGTGCCGGAGCTGGGCGGGAGGTTCGATCCGCGGAATCCGTCGCACAAGATGCTGATGAGCGTGCTCGGCGGGATGAGCGAGTCGGAGCGGCAGCACGTGCAAGCCCGGGTGCGGGCGGCGATGGATACGCAGGTGATCAACGAGGGCCGTCACCAGGGCGGTCGCGCGCCGTACGGATACGTAGTGGTCGACGGCGGGCCGCATCCGAATCCGCGGAAGGCGGCGGAGGGGTTCCGGCTGCGATTGTTGGCTGTGGACGAGTTCGCCGCCGATGTGGTCCGGCGGATCTTCGCCGCCTACCTGGACGGCTGGGGTGACCGGGCGATCGCGAATGAGCTGAACCGGCTCGGGATTCCTTGCCCGTCGGCGCACAAGCCAGCGCAGAACCGGCACCGGTTCGCGGACGGTTGGCAGGGCAGCACGGTGCGGTCGATCGTGGAGAACCCGCGGTACACCGGCTACGCATTCTTCGGGCGTTGGACGCGGCAGGAGATGCTGTTGGACCCGGAGGACGTGGCGGCCGGGAACGTCGTGCGTTTCAGGCGGGCAGCGCCGGAACGCGTTGTCCGCTCGCGCAAGCCCGCGCACCCGGAAATCATCTCGGTGGAGGACTTCACGCGGGCTCAACTGCTGCGCCGCTCCAAAGCCGCTGGCGGACTCCGGACCGCGCGGAAGACCGAGCGGTCTGCGCGGGCGGTCAAGCACCAGTACTTGTTCCGAGGATTGATTCGCTGTGTGGCGTGCGGACGGAAGATGGAGGGCAGTCCGCGCAAGCACGGCATGTATTACCGCTGCCCGGCGCGGACGCTCGCCCCGGGGTCACCGGCCTTGGCGAGTCATCCGCCGACGATCTACCTGCGGGAAGAGCCGCTGCGGGATGCGGTGAACGGCTGGATCGGGGAACTGTTCGATCCGAAAAACGTGGATCGGACTGTGAAGCGACTGGTGGAGGCGCAGCCTGCGGCCAAGTCAGGGAATGACGGCGCAGTTCGGCGGCGGTTGGAGGAGGCCGAGGCCAAGATTCGGAGGTTCCAGGACGCCATCGCGGCTGGGATCGACCCGGCGGCGGTCGTGGAGAGCATCAACCAGGCGCAGGCGGACAGAGCGGTGGCGCAGGCCGAGCTGGCGAACCGGGGAGAGCCCGCCGGTCTGAGCGAGGCCGAGGTCTACGCGATGATCGACTCGCTCGGGGACATCGGCGCTGCGCTGGCCGACTCGGAACCGGGAAAGCTGGCCCAGCTCTACCGGGACCTTGCTCTTGACCTGCGGTTCGACCACGAAAAAGAGGCCGTCGATCTGACGGCCTCTCCACGGGTGAATAATGTGTGTGTCCGAGGGGGGACTTGAACCCCCACGTCCGTTAAGGACACTAGCACCTCAAGCTAGCGCGTCTGCCATTCCGCCACTCGGACTTGCTGATGAAGAGAGTATACGACGGCGGGGCACGCCTTTTCAGGGGGGTGCGGAACCGCTCCGATGGACCGCATGAGATGATCATCTGTTCTCGCCATTCGGCAGCATGAGGGAATATCAGCAGGTCAGCGAGATATTCAGGTCCGGGCAGGGCATGGGCTCCCGCGACCGGGGCGGGGCAAGCTGCCGATCTTGCCAGGGCCGATCCAGCGGGACAGGGCTTCTCCGACTGAGGCGATAGGACCGGGCGGTGCAGGGGCTTGGCCGACGGCAGTCCCCAAACCAACTGGCCAGGGGAGCGAGCACGCCCGGGTCAGGAGCTGATCATCGTCACCACGCCGGACACCACGATCAACCCGACAATCGCCCGGTCGAACACTGTGCGCGGGACTCGGCCGATGAGGCGGCCGCCCAGGATGTTGCCTGCCAGGGCGGTCAGGACGAAGAGCGGGAGCTGCGGGCCTAAATCCGCGGTGTGGAACTGGCCTGCGGTGAGCAGGAGCAGCAGGGACAGGCAGTTGGTCACCACGAAGTAGCCGGCCAGGTCGCCGACGAAGGTTCGGGGCGGGACTTTTGCCGAGGCGAGCAGGACGGCTGGGGGTGCGCCGTTCAAGGACGTCGTGGTGGAGAGGTAGCCGCCCAGGAGGCCGGCGATTGTTTGTTTCGCCGTGGTGGCTGGGTGTGGTTCGCGGGTGGGGCGCAGGAGCAGGCGCAGGCCGGAGAGTACGACGACGGCGCCTGCCAGGATGCGGAGGGCGTGGGGCGGGAGCAGGTGCAGGGTGAGGGCTCCCGCGGCGGCGCCGGGGAGGCTTGCGGCGCCGAGGACGGCTACTCGCCGCCAGTCGATGTGGTGTCGTTCGCGGTGGAGCACGGCGAGTCTCGTGATCATGGTGGCGATCAGGTTGATGACCACCACTTGCGGCAGCGGGAAGCCGATGAGCAGCAGCAGGGGAGTGCCGACCAGCGAAGCGCCGAATCCGGTCAGGCCGCCGATGAAGCCGGCGAAGGCTACGGCTAGTGCGCCTAGGATCATGCGGTCGCCAGGCCGGTGTGGGGCTTGCGGGGGCCCGGGCGGATCACGCGGCTGCCTGGCGGGTGCGGGGGAGTGGGGCGAGGGGAGACTCTTGGTGGGTGTGGCGGCTTCCTGGCCGGTGAAGGGCCCGCGGGGAACGAGCCCGGGCGGATGACGCGGTCGCCTGGCAGAGCAGGGGCTGGCGTGTCGGATGCGGGCGACGGCGTCTGGCATGTCACGCGACCACCGCTTGTCCCACCAGCGCCAGGGACAACACAGCGAGAATCCCCAGCACGATCCGGCGGACGTCGCCGCGGGCGTGGTGGTACAGCCAGGTTCCGGCGGCGACTCCGGCGAGCGCGACGGGGAGGAAGAGGGCGGTTTGCCAGAGGACCTCACCGGTGAGCAGGCCGCCGGCGGCCGCGGTCGCGACTGTCATCGAGTCGGCGGCCAGGAAGAAGACCACGAGGCTCGCGCGGCTCATGGCCATCGGCAGCGGGGAAGCCAGGTACATCAGGACAACTGGCGGGCCGCCCATGCCGCAGGCGCCGTTCAGGGCTCCGAAGGCGGTGCCCATGCCCGCGCAGGCGGCGCGGCCGGGCAGGCGGTGGGTTCGGCGGCTGAAAGCCAGCGCCAGCGCGGAGAGTCCGACTACCAGTCCGACGGTCAGCCTGGTGGCGCGTTCCGGCAAGGCCGCCAGGAACCAGATTCCGGTCGGCAGCCCGAGGAGCGCGCCGGTGAGCAGCCAGCGCACTGACGGGCGGTGGGCGTCCGGCCAGGACTTCGGCAGCAGGGTGACGCTGGAGGCTACTTCCAGCAGGAGCGTGCTCGGGATGACGGCGGGCGGTGGGAGCACCAGGCACAGGCAGCTCACCCACACCAAGGACGCGCCGAAACCCGAGTAGCCGCGGATCAGGCCTCCGGCCAGCAGGGCGGCGACGGCGAAGGCCATCGCCGCGGGAGACAGGTGCCAGAAGGTCATCGGCGGGCTGGGGACGAGCGCGGCATCGGACCTCCACGGCGCGGGCGGGTCGCTCCACCTTGCGGCATGGCTGGTCGTGGCGGTAGGTCCAGAAACGCGGCATCGCAGGGCGCCAGACGGGCGGGCGGGGAAACCGGCGCGGCCCAGCCGGGCAGAGCGCCCGGCTGGACCGAAAAGGCCGAGTCGTCAGGGGGAGGCGACCCCGGCTTCACCTCGCGAAGCGTCCCTCTGCGCGGCCGCCTCGGGTCCGGGGCGGCGCTTCCGGAACTGGTACGCGATCAGGATCAGCGTCAGAGTCACCGCGCTGAGCCAGAACTGCGAACGGGTCGTCGGGAGGAACGCCATGGCCAGGATGACCGCGGCCATCAACGCGATGGTGGCGTAGCTGAGCCACGGGAACAGCCACATCTTCAGGCCCAGCGCGCCGGGATCGGTGTTCTGCAGCCGCTTCCGCAGGCGGACCTGGGCCAGTGCGATGGCGAGGTACACGAACAGCGCGACCGCGCCGTAGGAGTTCACCAGGAACTGGAAGATGAGGTTCGGCGAGGTGTAGGCGGCGATGACGGAGACGTAGCCGATGACGGTCCCGGCGATGATGGCTCGGCGGGGGACGCCGCTGCGGGACAGTTTCGTGAACATCTTCGGGGCGTCGCCGTTGCGGGTCAGGGCGAAGAGCATCCGCGACGACGTGTACAGCGCCGAGTTCAGGCAGGAGAGCACGGCGGTCAGGACGATCGCGTTCATGATCGTCGAAACGGCGGGGATGCCGAGCACGTCCAGGACCGCGGCGTACGGGCTGACGGCGGTGTCCGGCGAATTCCAGGCCTTCACCGCGACCACGACGAAGACCGAGCCGACGTAGAACAGCACGACGCGGAACACGATCGAGCGCATGGCCTTGGCGATCGCGCGCCGGGGCTCGGCGGATTCGGCGGCGGCGATGGTGACGATCTCGGCGCCGGTGTAGAAGCCGACGCAGGGGACGACCGCGGCCAGGACCGCGCCGATGCCCATCGGGGCGAAACCGCCGTGCGAGACCAGGTTGCCGACGCCGCCGTGCGAGCCCGGCCAGACGCCGAACAGGTACAGGGCTCCGACCACCAGGAACACCAGGATCGCGATGACCTTGATGGACGAGAACCAGTACTCGAACTCCCCGTACGACCGCGCGGAGACCAGGTTCGTGGCGGTCAGCAGCAGGAGCAGCCCGAGGCTGAGCACCCACAGCGGCACGTTCGGCAGCCACAGCTGCAGGATCCGGCCGCCGGCGACCGCCTCGACGGCCACCACGATGACGAAGAAATACCAGTACATCCAGCCGACGGTGAAGCCGGCCCGGTTGCCCATCGCCTCCCTGGCGTAGACGTAGAACGAGCCGAGCGCGGGCCGCGCGACGGTCATTTCGGCCAGCATCCGCATGATGAGCACGGTGATCAGCCCGGCGATCAGGAACGAGACCACCGCCGCGGGCCCGGCCGACTGGATGACCACGCCGCTTCCGACGAACAGGCCGGCGCCGATCACGCCGCCCAGTGCGATCAGATTCATGTGGCGTTGCTTGAGGCCCGGTTTGAGGCCGCTCTCGGCGGCTGTTTCCGGTGCAGAACCCACGTCTCCTCCTTCCGGCGGCGCCGGGGGACCTCGATGTCCCCGCGCCGGCCGCCGCCGCGATGTCGCTGAGAGCTGCTGTGTGGTTCCCGTCACCGTAAGAAGGAACAGGCCCCGCCGCGAGAGCCAGATGCTAGCCATGCTCCGGTACCAGAACCGCCTGATCCCGGACAGCAGGACGGGCGCCGGGCACCCTCGGAACAATGAGGTACCCAGCGCCCGTCCCGGCCATCCGTCAGGGCTGGATCGCCTTCTCCACGTCGGTGAGCATGCCGTCGACGCCGTGCAGGAGCTCGTCCAGCACGTCCGTGCCGGCCACCAGCGGCGGCGAAATCATCAGCATGGTCGCGCCCCGGTCGTCGCCGCGGAGGATGACCCCGGTGCGGCGGAACGACTCCGGCAGGACCTCCCGCAGGACCGTCAGCGACTCCTGGTCGGTCAGCTCGCGGCCGCCGTCGCGGTCGGCCATCAGCTCGATCGCGTAGAAGAACCCGGTGCCGCGGACGTCCTTGACGCACCGGTGCGCGTCCTTCAGCGACTCGAGCGCCGCGTGGAGCTTCGGGCCCTCGGAAAGGACGTGCTCGGGCACCTTCTCGTCGCGCATCGCGCTGATGTTGGCTACCGCGATGGCCGTCGAGACCGGGTGGCCGCCCCAGGTCGCGCCGTGGGTGAAGACGCCGCCCTTCGGGGAGTCGTACAGCTCGGTGACCAGCTGTTCCCGCACGATCACGCCGCCGAGCGGGGCGTAGCCCGAGGTGGAGCCCTTGGCGAAGGTGATCAGGTCGGGGACCACGCCGGTCAGGCCGTGGCCGAAGAAGTGGCCGAGGCGGCCGAACGAGCAGATGACCTCGTCCGAAACGAGCAGGATGCCGTACTTGTCGCACAGCGCCCGCAGCGCCGGCCAGTAGCCGTCCGGCGGGACCAGCGCGCCCCGGCCGTTCTGGACCGGCTCGGCGAAGACCGCGGCGACCGTCTCCGGGCCTTCCTCGAGGATGACCGCCTCGATCGCGCGGACGCAGTCCAGCTGGTCGGCCGGGCCGCAGTCGCCGGTGAAGCCGAGGGTGTTCGGCACGTGCCGGACGCCCGGCAGCAGCGGGCCGAACGGCTCCTTGATCTTGGGCAGGCCGGTCACCGACAGCGCGCCCATGGTCGTGCCGTGGTAGGCCATTTCGCGGCTGATGATCTTCGTCCGCTCCGGGGCGCCCTGGCTGCGGTGGTACTGCCGGACGAACTTCAGCGCGGTCTCGACCGCCTCGGAGCCGGAGTTCACGAAGAACGTGGTGCCGAGGTCGCCGGGGGCGAGGTCGGCGATGATCCGGGCGGCCTCGATCGACGGCGGGTGCGCCGAGCCCCAGTTGCTGGCGTAGGCGAGGGTGCCGACCTGCTCGGCCGCGGCCTTGGCGATGTCCGCGCGGCCGTGGCCCATGTTGACGCAGAACAGCCCGGCGAGGCCGTCGAGGTGGCGGCGGCCCTCGGTGTCGATGAGATAGCTGCCCTCGCCGCGGACGAACACCGGGAAGTCGCTCTGCCAGGTGTCCTTGCGCGTGAAGTGCGGCCCGAGGTGTCGGCGGGCAGTGGCCCGCAGCTCCGTGACGTTCACCTGGCGACCTCCTGTGTGTGCGAGAACGGGGATGTGTCGACGATCGCAATCTTTCTGGCACTGGCCCAGAGCCAGAAAGCGGCCGGTCGCCGGTGCCAGATTCCGCGCGGGGCACGAAAAAGCCCGGCCGGGCGCAAAGGGCTCGGCCGGGCAGGGGGTCGTGAGTGTTCATCACGGTTCTAACCGTGATGAACACTCACGAGGCGATTACACGTAGTCCTGGTACTTCTCCAGGAACCGCACCGGCTTCGACAGCGCGTCGCGGCGGAACGGGTCGCCCAGCTCGCGGGTGCACATGATCTCGATGACCGTCGTGCGGCCCTCGTTCATCTGCGCGTCCACGGCCTTCTTCAGCGCCGGGCCGACGTCCTCGAGCTGGTCCACGACGATGCCGTCCGCGCCCATCGCCCGCGCGATCCCGGCGAAGCTCTCGCTTTCCAGCTCGCCGGCGACGAACCGGCGGTCGTAGAAGTCGACCTGGTTCTTCTTTTCCGCGCCCCACTGGCGGTTGTGGAACACGACCGCGGTCACCGGGATGTCATGCCGCACCGCGGTCATGACCTCGCCCATGCTCATGCCCCACGCGCCGTCGCCGGCGTACGCGATCGCCGGCCGGTCCATCGCCGCGGCCTTGGCTCCGATGATCGTCGGCAGCGCGTACCCGCAGTTGCCGAAGGACATCGGCGCGAAGAACGACCGCGGCTCCTCGAAACGCAGGTAGCTGTGCGCCACCGAGTTGATGTTGCCGATGTCGGTGGAGACCATCACCCGCGGCGGCATCGCCTTCTCCAGTTCGCGCAGGACCTGGCGCGGGTGCAGCCAGTTGCCCTCCTCCTGTTCCTGCTCGGCGATCATGTCGAGCGAGTACGGGTCCTTCTCGTGGGTCCACTCGGTGAGTTCTTGTTCCCACGCGTCCTTTTCGGCCTTGGTGCGCGCGGCGCGTTCGCCGCGGGTGGCGTCGCAGGCGAGGGTGCGGTCGGCGAGGCGTTCGGTCAGCGCCGCCGCGGCGGCCTTGGCGTCGCCGCAGATGCCGACGGTGATCTTCTTGACCAGGCCGAGCATCTTGTGGTCCGCGTCGATCTGGATGATCTTCGCGTTCTTGGGCCAGTAGTCCATGCCGTGCTGCGGCAGGGTGCCGAACGGGCCGAGCCGGGTGCCGAGCGCGATCACCACGTCCGCCTGCGAGATCAGCTTCATCGCGGCCTTGGAGCCCTGGTAGCCGAGCGGGCCGCACCACTGCGGGTGGCTGGCCGGGAAGCTGTCGTTGTGCTGGTAGCTGTTCACCACCGGCGCGCCGAGGCGTTCGGCCAGGGCCTTGCATTCCTCGACGCCGTCGGACATGACCACGCCGCCGCCGGAGATGATGACCGGGAACTCGGCGGTGGCCAGCAGTTCGGCGGCCTGGGCGAGGCTCTTTTCGCCGCCGGGGCCGCGGTCCAGCCGCTGCGGCTCGGGGATCTCGGTCTCGATCTCGCCGTAGAAGAAGTCGCGCGGGATGTTCAGCTGGGTCGGGCCGATCTCCGACAGCGCCCGGTCGAAGGCCCGCGCGGTGTACTCGGCCATCCGCTTCGGGTTGTTGACGTGCGCCTGGTACTTCGTGAACTCCTGGAACATCGGCAGCTGGTTGGCCTCCTGGAAGCCGCCCAGCCCGGTGCCCATCGTGCCCGCCTCGGGCGTGATCATCACGACCGGGCTGTGCGCCCAGAACGCCGCGGCGATCGCGGTGACGCAGTTGCTGATGCCGGGGCCGTTCTGCCCGATGACCACGCCGTGGCGGCCGCTGACCCGGGCGTAGCCGTCGGCCATGTGCGCGGCGCCCTGCTCGTGCACGACCGGGACGAGCCGGATGCCGGCCGGCGCGAAGATGTCCATCGCGTCCATGAACGCCGAGCCCATGATGCCGAAGATGTCGGTGACGCCGTTGGCCACCAGCGTCTCGACGAAGGCCTCCGACGGGGTCATCTTCGCCGTCCCGCTGACGACGGTGCGGCCGTCGCCCGTCTTCCTCTCCGCCATGGTGAACTCCTTCGACGCTGAAAGTCTTGGTTTTCGGTACGTGGTGTTCGTAAAACCTGAACGCGATGGACGATAGGACGCCGCGGACGGGAGGTCAACCGGCAGTTGATGGAAAACGAGACAGTATGTGCTAGTTTTCGGAACGTGAGTGAGTTGCGGAAGAGCGGCGCCGTGGAACTCGTGCGCGAGCCGGACGGCGCGGGCCTCGACGGAGACACCCCGACCATGCGGCTGTTCTCGCTGCTCGAGCTGATCGCGGCGAAGGACCAGCTGGTGACGCTGCAGAGCCTGGTCGAGGAGACCGGCCTGCCGAAGCCGACGCTGCACCGGATGCTGCAGCAGCTGGAGGGCGCGGGGCTGCTCGTGCGCCAGGCCGACGGGCGGCATTACGGCACCGGCGACCGGCTGCGCCGGCTCGCGGAGAACCTGCTGCTCAACGCCACCCACCACGGCGCGCGCCGCGCGGTGCTCACCCATCTGGTCGACGAGCTGGGGGAGAGCTGCAACATCACCGCGCTGTCCGGCAGCGAGATCGTCTACCTCGACCGCGTCGAAACGCCCGAGCCGCTGCGGTTCTACCTGCGGCCGGGTTCGCGCGTGCCGATCCACTGCTCGGCCAGCGGCAAGATCATCCTCTCGCAGATGAGCCCGGCGCAGCGGCGCAAGCTGCTCGCGCACGCCCCGCTCAAGCGGTACACGCCCAAGACGGTCACCGATCTCGACGTGCTCGAGGAGGAGTTCGCCCGCATCCGGCGCGACGGGTTCGCCCTCGACGACGAGGAATTCCTGCCCGGGCTCGTGTGCGTGGCGGTGCTGGTGCCCAGCCGCGGCGGGCGGTCGAACCTGGCGGTGGCGGTGCAGGCCCCGGTCATGCGGCTCACCGCCGACAAGGCTTTGCAGGCGCTGCCCGCGTTGCAGCGGGCCGCCGAAGCGATCATGCGGGTCGAGGCCGAGGGCGCGGCCGACGACGCCGACAGCATCCCGTCCTGACGGAGGTCCCCCTGATGAACCCGTTGTGCGGCAACGGTCCCGACGCCCGGATCGCCGTGCGCGACGCGTTCGGTCTCGACTCGGACCTGGTGGTCCCGGGCTTTGCCGAACCCGACGAGCACGTTCCCGAGATCGATCCGGCCTACCGGTTCAACCCGGACGTGACGCTCGCGCTGCTGGCCGGGTTCGCGCACAACCGGCGCGTGCTCGTGCAGGGACTGCACGGCACCGGCAAGTCCACGCACGTCGAACAGGTCGCCGCGCGGCTGAACTGGCCGTGCCTGCGGGTGAACCTCGACGGGCACCTCAGCAGGCTCGACCTCGTCGGCAAGGACGCGGTGGTGCTGCGCGACGGCAAGCAGGTCACCGAATTCCGCGAGGGCATCCTGCCGTGGTCGCTGCGGCGGCCGACCGCGCTGATCCTCGACGAGTACGACGCGGGACGGCCGGACGTCATGTTCGTCATCCAGCGGCTGCTCGAACGGGACGGAAAGTTCACGCTGATCGACAGCAACACCGTGCTGCGGCCGCATCCGGGGTTCCGGCTGTTCGCCACCGCCAACACCGTCGGGCTGGGCAATCTCAACGGGCTCTACCACGGCGTCCAGCGGCTCAACCACGCGCAGATCGACCGGTGGAACATCGTCGCGGCGCTGGATTACCTGGCCCCGGAGGAGGAAGCCGCGATCGTGCTGGCGCGCGTGCCGCGGCTGTCCGGGCAGTTCGCCGAGGCGATGGTGGCGGTGGCCGGGCTGACCCGGGAAGGGTTCCGGGCTGGCGACCTGTCCGCGCTGATGTCCCCGCGCACGGTCATCACGTGGGCGGAGAACTGCGAGATCTTCGGCGATCCGGCGCTCGCCTTCCGGTTGACGTTCCTCAACAAATGCGACGAGGCCGAGCGCCCGGTCGTCGCGGAGTACTTCCAGCGCTGCTTCGACCTGGAGCTGGCCGCGGCGTGAGCACGCCGGATACCCGGCATCGCCGGCAGGTCGAGGAGCTGTCCGCGGCGGCGATCCGGGCGGTCAGCGGGTCGCCGGACGCGCATTTCCGGGGCGGGCGCCTGCATCGCGGCACCCGTCCGGTGCCGATGCCGGCACCGCATTTGCGTGCCGAAGACGAGGATGTGCTGTCCTTTCGCGGCGCGGCGGACGGGATGGCGCTGCACCTGAGCCGGTCGGATCGCGAGCTGCACAAGCGGTTGCGGCCGGACGGCGGGGTCGAGCGGCTGCTGTTCGAGCTGCTGGAGCAGTTCCGGGTCGAGTCGCTGGTTCCGGCTGGATTGCCTGGCGTGACGGCGAATCTGCGGCGGCGGCACGAACGCTGGTCGCTTTCCGCGCACCACAATGGACTGACCGAGACCGCGCGCGGCGTGCTGATCTACACCGTCGCGCAGGTCGCGCGGGCGCGGATCACCGGCGAGCCGGTCGTGGAGGAAACCGAGGACCTGATCGAGGCGACCCGGGCGGCGATCGCGCCGATGCTCGGAGCGCACTTGGCCGGGCTTCGGCGGAATCGGGCCGATCAGGCGGCGTTCGCCGAGCATGCGCGGGCGCTGGCGGAGGCGGTCGCCGGACTGCTGGAGCCGGAGAAGTCCGAAGACTCCGAGGACGAAGAAGACACTGCGGCGTATGCGTTGCTGCTGGATTTCGACGACGAAACCGGCAGCGAGGAAGGCGGTACCGCAGGTCTCGGCGACCACAAAGGACCGGTGGCGGCCGGGGCGTATCGGGTGTTCACCACTGCGTACGACCGCGAGGACCGGGCGGGACCGTTGGTGCGGCCGGATTTGCTGCGGGAGCTGCGCGAACGGCTGGACGCGCGGGTGTCGAAGCAGGGCGTGAACGTGGCTCGGCTCGCGCGGGAACTCACCGCGGTGCTCGCCGAGCCGGAACGGTCCGGCTGGGACGGTGCGCAGGAGGAAGGCCAGATCGACGGCCGGGCCCTCGCGCGGCTGATCGCGACGCCCGCGGACCATCGGGTGTTCCGGGTCGAGCGCACGGAGCCGGTCGCCGACGTGCTGGTCACCTTCCTGATCGACTGCTCGGGTTCGATGAAGGCGCACCGGGAAACCGTTGCGGTGCTGGTTGATCTCTTCGCTCGCGCGCTCGATCTCGCCGGGGCCAGGTGCGAAATCCTCGGCTTCACCACCGGTGCCTGGCACGGCGGGCGGGCGCGGCGGGACTGGCTGCGTGCCGGGCGGCCGAAGCAGCCGGGGCGGCTCAATGAGCGTCGGCACCTGGTGTTCAAGGACGCGGCGACACCGTGGCGGCGCGCTCGGCGGGATGTCGCGGCGTTGCTCAAGGCTGATCTGTTCCGCGAAGGCATCGACGGCGAGGCGTTGGCTTGGGCGGCGGAGCGGGCGCGGGCCTGCGAGGCTCGGCGGCGGCTGGTTTTCGTGCTGTCGGACGGGAGCCCGATGGACGGGGCGACCGCGTTGGCGAATGAGGAGCGATACCTCGACCGCCATTTGGTGCAGGTGGCCGATGGGGTGGAGCGGGGCGGCACGGAGGTGTACGGCATCGGGGTCGGGCTGGATCTCAGTGCGTATTACCGGCGCAGCGTGGCTTTGGACGCCGCGGAAGGCACGGGGTTCCGTGCCTTCCGCGAGATCCTTGCCCTGATCGCCCGCCGCTAGGCCGCTGGCTGCGCGACCGGTGCCGCTCCAGCGGGTTCGCTGCGCTCCAAGGCGATCGGAGACCGCTTCGGGCCGGGCGCGAGCAGGCTCCAGCCGAATACGATCACCAGGTTGACGCCCATCGACACCAGGCCGGTGTTGAGGCCGCCCAGCTTCACGCCGGTGACGTACAGGACGACCGCGGTCACCACTCCGACCACCATCCCGGTCGCGATCGCGGCCGTGCGGACCCGCCGCGCGAACAGGATCGCCAGCCAGCCCGGGACCACCTGGGCCAGCAGGTTGTAGGTCAGGTTCAGCACGGTGAGCATGAGCGTCGAGGCGGTCAGCGTGAGCACCGCGGCGAGCACCAGGAACACCGCCACCGCCACGACCGTCCAGCGCCGTTGTGCCGCGGGCCGGACGTTCGGGGCCAGGTTCCGGCTGACCATGCCGCCGATCGCCAGCGCGGTCGCGGACAGCACCAGCACGCCGGACAGCGCGGCGCCGGCGGCCACGAGGCCCAGAACCGGTTCCGGGAGCAGGCCTTTCGCGGTCACCATGAAGACCGTGTTCGGGTTCTTCAGCCCCGGGTGCTGCTTCAGCCCGTAGTAGGCGGCGAAGACGAGGAACGGGTAGATCAGCATGTACAGCGGCATCCACACCGTCGAACTCTTCACCGCCCGCTCCGAACGCGCCGGGAACACGTACGCGCCGCCGAAGCCGAGGTAGAAGACCACGCTCTGGAACAGGATCGTGGTCATCGCGAACCACAGGTCCTGGCCGCCCATCGTGGTCTGCGCCCGGGCCAGCGCCTCCGGCCCGGTCACGCCCGACGTCCCTCCGGCGACCAGCACCGCGGCGAGGCCGACGAGCACCACGCCGAGCAGCATGAAGACGTCTTTGAGGATCGACACGAACGCGGGGGAGCGGATGCCGGACACCGCGATGTAGGCGAACGCGATGATCCCGGCCAGCAGCACGCACTGCACGGGCGTCAGCTTCAGGCCGAGGTTGCTCAGCACCACTTGCAGGCCGATGAACTGGTATTGGCCCCACGGAACGAGCGCGATCAGCATCGTGACGCAGGTGATCAGCTCCAGCGTCCGGCTGCCGTAGTGGCGGCCGAAGACGTCCGGGACGGTCATCGCGTCGTGCTTGCGCGCGGCGCGCCAGACCAGCGGGGCGAGGAAGTAGCCCAGCGAATAGGCGAGCAGGATGTAGCCGAGGAACCAGATTCCGTAGCTCGCGCCGTGGGCGTAGATCCCGCTCGGGAAGCCGATCATCGTGCCGATGCTGTACACCTCGCCGACCGCCAGGAAATACAGCAGCCACGGCGGGAACGAGCGGCCGCCGACCAGGAACTCGGAAATCCCGCCGCCGCGCGACGAACGGCCCGCCCACAGCGCCAGCAGGATCGACAGTCCCATCACGACCGCGACGATGAGAATCAGCATTGCTGGTCCTCCTTCCCCGCCGGGGTGTCCGCCGGGTAGTGCTTGCGGTCGAAGAACCGCCAGCTGACCCACAGGCACAGGGTGGTCAGCGGGAAGCAGAGGAACATCCAGAAGAACACCAGCGGGAACCCGGCCACCGTCGCGGGCGAGCCCGCCACCAGCGGGATGCCGCCGAGGATGGCGACCGCGGGGATGCCGAGCCCGATGCACAGGCTCGGCCAACTCCGGATCATCGGACACCTCCCGTCTCGGCCGGATCGCGTTGCCAGACCAGCTGTCCGCCGATCACCGTGGCGTCGACGGTCAGGTCGCGAATGCGGCTCGGGTCCACTGTGGTCGGATCCTCGGACAGCACGATGAGATCCGCGAGCTTGCCGGCTTCGAGGCTGCCCTTGATTTCTTCCTCACCGGCGAGGTAGGCCGCGTCGATGGTGTAGCCGCGCAAGGCGGCTTCCACGTCGATCGCCTGCTCCGGCCCGAGGAGCTGGCCGCTGCTGGTCTGCCGGGCGACGGCGCACCAGATGCCCTCCAGCGGCGGCACCGGCGTGACCGGGGTGTCGGAGTGGAGCCCGAAGCGGATTCCGCGGGAGCGGGCCGACGCGAGCGGGCTGATCCGGCGCGCGCGTTCCGGGCCGAGGAAAACGTCCCGGTGCCGGTCGCCCCAGTAGTAGACGTGCTTGATGAAGAACGACGCGGCGATGCCGTTTTCGGCCATCCGGTCGAGCTGGTCCTCGCGGGCGGTCTGGCAGTGTTCGATCCGGTGCCGGCGGCCGGTGCCTTCGGGCGCGCCGAGGCGGGCGTAGCCGTCGATGATGGCGTCGATCGCCGCGTCGCCGTTGCCGTGCACGGCGACCTGCCAGCCCGCGGCGTCGAGCGCGGCGATGCGGCGGGACAGGTCGTCCGGTTCGAGCAGCATCATGCCGTGCTCGCCGGGGTCGCAGGTGTAGCCCTCGGCCAGGCATCCGGTGCGGCCCTGGATCGAGCCGTCCGCGACGATCTTGATGCCGTTCATGGTGAAACCGTCCGGATTGGCCGGATTGGTCGGATCGGGCGGTTCGGGCGTTCCCTCGGCGAGGCCGGGCAGGAGGGTGTGGAAGAGGTAGCCGTGGACGCGGGTGCGCAGCTTTCCGGCGCGGGTCAGCATCCGGTACGCGGCGAGTTCCTGTTCGCCGCCGATCAGGCCGATCCCGGTGTCGTGCACGGAAGTGACGCCGTTGCGCAGGTACTCGGCGTCGGCGAGTTGGAGGGCATGGGCCAGTTCGTCGGGGCCTTGCGCGGGCATCGCGGAGTTGACCAGGAACGCGGCGGTCTCGATGAGCAGGCCGGTCGGTTCGCCGCGTTCGTCGCGGGCGATGGCGCCGCCGGGCGGGTCCGGCGTGGCCGCGGTGATGCCGACGGCTCGCAGCGCGGCGGAATTCGCCACGGAGAAGTGGCCGGTCACGTGGGTGAGCAGGACCGGGTTGCGCGGCGCCGCCGGGTCCAGGTCGTGCCGGGTCGGGTGCCGGTTGTCGGCGAGAAGCGTGTCGTCGTAACGGAAACCCTTGATCCATTCGCCCGGGCCGAAGTCGCGGGCCGCCTGCCGGACGCGGTCGGCGATGTCGCTGATCCGGTCGTTGGGCGGGCTGCCCGCGTCGACCGGGGCGGCGAGCGCCATCCCGAAGAACGACGGATGGTTGTGCGACTCCACGAAACCCGGGACGACCGTGCGCCCGGCCAGGTCGAGCACTGTCGTCCCGGGGCCGGCGAGGGCGGCGATCGCGCGGTCGTCGCCGATTTCGGTGATCCGGCCGTCGCGGGCGGCGAGCGCGGAAGCCCGCGTGCCGCCTCGGTCCAGGGTCAGCACCGTGCCCCCGAGCACCACCAGGTCGGGGGCCGGACGAGCGGATGCGGCGGGTTCGCCCACGATGGGACCTCCTTGTCCACGTGTCCTGCCCCCAAGACAGTGCCGGGGGAGCCGGTCCGCGAACAGGTCCAGAAAGCGACGCGCGCGTGGGTCCAGCGCGGCGCCGGTCAGCTGTCCAGCAGTTCCCGGCAGAGGTCGCCGAGCAGCCGGATCCCCGGGTCGATCGCGGACGGCGGGGTGGCGGAGAAGCCGATGCGGAAGTGGTTGCGCGGCGGGTCGTCGCCGAGGAAGAAGATGTCGCCGGGTTCGACGAGGATGCCCAGTTCCTCCGCGCGCTCGACGAGGATCCGGCAGTCCAGTTCGGACGGTCCGGTCATCCACAGGCTGACGCCGCCGGGCGGGTACGGGCTTTGCGCCCACGGCAGGTATTCGGCGACCGCGGCGGTGGTGGCGGTCCACTTGCGCATCAGTTTCGTGCGGTAGCGCCGCAGCGAGCGGTGGTACTCGCCGCTTTCGATCAGCAGCGCCAGCGCCCGTTGCAGCTGGCCGGGCGGGTGGCGCAGGACGTAGCGGCGGGCCTCGCGCAGCGCGCGCACCAGCTCGCGCGGCCCGACCAGGTAGCCGAGGCGCAGGCCGGGGGAGAGGAATTTGGAAAACGTGCCGAGGTAGACGGCGTCGCCGGTGTTGTCGAGCGCCTTCAACGCCGGGGTCGGGCTGCCCTGGTAGCGGAATTCGCTGTCGTAGTCGTCTTCGACCACCACGGTGCCGGACGCCGCTGCCTGGGCCAGGAGCTGGCGGCGGCGGCCGATGCTGAGGGTCGCGTTGGTCGGGTGCTGGTGGCTCGGGGTGAGGTAGAGGAGGTCGATCCCGTCGAGCGATTCGGGCGGCTGCAGGCCGCGGGAGTCGACGTCGATGCCGGTCACCCGGGCGCCGGTGCGGAGGAAGATGTGCCGGGCGTCGAGGTAGCCGGGGTTTTCGATGGCCACGACCTGGTCCGGGCCGAGCAGCACGCGGCCGAGCAGGTCGAGCCCCTGCTGCGAGCCGACGGTGATCAGGACTTCTTCCGGGTCCGCCTCGATGCCGCGGGTGGTCAGCAGCTGCCGGCAGACCATCTCGACCAGCATCGGATCGTCCGAGCCGACGCTGTCCTGCAGGCTGTGGAAGACGTGCGGCCGGTAGAGCGCGTCGCGCAGGCAGCGCGTCCACGACCGGGCCGGGAACGCGGTGATGTCGACCTGCCCGGCGAGGAACGGGTACGGGTAGCTCGCCCAGTCGGTGCGCTTTTCGATGTGGGCGACGCCGGCGTCCGGGAACCGGCGCACCCGGCCCGCCCAGTCGATCCGCGATTCGGTGTCCCGGGCTTCCACCGCGCAGTGCGGGCGCATCTCCCCGTTGACGAACAGCCCGCTGCGCTCGCGGCTTTCGACGTAGCCCTCGGCGACCAGCTCCTGGTAGGCGAGGTTGATCGTGTTCCGGGAAACGCCGAGTTCGACGGCCAGTTCCCGCGAGCTGGGCAGCCGGCGGGCCGGGTCGAACGTGCCGATGGCGATCCCGTGCTCGATCGCCCGCCGGACCTGGCGGTACAGCGGTTCGTCCGACGAGCGGTCGATCTCGATCAACGTGCGGGGCAACTGCGCTCTCCCAAGTGGCCGGCGTGCAGCGGGGTGGGCTGAAACGTAACTCGCGGCGGTCGGTTTTCCCACCCCGCGCCACGCCGGTGCGGCTCAGGCCAGCGCGTCGGCGACGTCGGTGCAGGACAGGCCGTGCGCCCGGGCGACCGGTTCGTAGGTCAGGGCCCCGGCCACCGTGTTCACGCCGCCGCGGAGTTCGGGCGTGTCCCGCACCGCGGTGCGGAGGCCCTTGTTCGCGATCTCCAGCGCGTAGGGGAGCGTGACGTTGGTGAGCGCGTGCGTGGAGGTGTGCGGGACCGCGCCCGGCATGTTCGCCACGCAGTAGAACACCGATTCGTGCACCCGGAAGGTCGGCTCGGCGTGGGTCGTCGGGCGCGAGTCCTCGAAGCAGCCGCCCTGGTCGATCGAGATGTCCACCAGCACGCTGCCCGGCTTCATCCGCGAGACCGTCTCGTTGGACACCAGGCTCGGGGCCTTCGCGCCCGGGACGAGCACCGCGCCGATCACCAGGTCGGCCTCGAGTACGGCCTGCTCGATGGCGTACGAGTTGGCCGCGGCGGTCCGGATGCGGCCTTGGTACATCCGGTCGGCGGCGCGCAGCTTGTCCACGTTCTTGTCGAACAGCACGACGTCGCCCCAGGTCCCGGCCGCGACGGCGACCGCGTTCATCCCGGCGACGCCCGCGCCCAGCACGACCACGCGGGCCGGCGGCACGCCCGAGACGCCGCCGATCAGCACTCCGCGCCCGCCGTTGACCCGCATCAGGGTCTGCGCGCCGACCTGCGGGGCCAGTCGTCCGGCCACCTCGCTCATCGGGAACAGCAGCGGGAGGGAGCCGTTCGGCAGCTGGACCGTTTCGTAGGCCACCGCCGTGGTGCCCGCGTCGAGCAGGGCCTTCGTGCACGGCTCGCTCGCGGCGAGGTGCAGGTAGGTGAACAGGAGCTGGTCGGACCGCAGCCGGTGGTACTCCTCGGCGACCGGCTCCTTGACCTTCAGCACCATCTCCGCGGCGCCCCACACGTCGTCCGCGCGGTCGAGCAGCTTCGCGCCGGCGGCCGTGTAGTCCTCGTCGCGGATGGACGAGCCCTCGCCCGCGCCGCGTTCCACGAAGACCTCGTGGCCGGCCGAGGTGAACTCGTGCACTCCGGCCGGCGTCGCCGCCACCCGGTATTCGTGGTTCTTGACCTCGCGAGGCACACCGATCTTCATCGCCTGCTCCCATCTGCCGTGTCTGGTGCGACCGAGCGTGCGGGAGGACTGGCCACCGCGAAAGTGCCAGAAACCGCTCGGTCGACAGGTCCAGCTCTCCGCCGTTCTGGACCTGTCAACGGGTGCTGTTCTGGCTCTGTCCCTGGGGGCCAGCGGTCGGGATCCTGCTCGGGGAGCACTGCCGTCCGCGAGGGAGTTTGCGAGATGACCATGGCCCCTCTGGCCGAGACCTGGCGGGAACGCGTCGGCGACGCCCGCCCGCGCGTCGCCCTCGCCGACGGCGCCGACCCGCGCGCTGTCACCGCGGCCGCGCATCTGGTCGAGCGGGGTGAGATCTCGCCAGTGCTCATCGGGCCCGCGGAGGAGATCGCTGCTGCCGCGGCGGAGCTTGGTTTTTCGGTGCCGCCTTTGCTGGACACTGCCGCGTTGGCTGCGGACGACGCTGTCCTCGCGCGGTTGGGTACGGCGTTTCCGGACCGGGTGGACACGGTTCGCACCGATCCGGTCGCCCTTTCTGCCGCGCTTCTCGCGCTGGGCCGGGTGGACGCGTGCCTGGCGGGGGCGACGCGGCCGACGTCCGATGTGTTGCGGGCCGGCTTGCGGATTGTCGGCCTTGCTCCCGGGGTGCGGACGCTGAGCAGCTGCTTCCTGATGTTGTTGCAGGACGGCCGATCGCTCACTTTCGCCGACTGCGCGGTGGTTCCGGAGCCGGACGCGGACGCGCTGGCCGACATCGCGGTCGGCGCGGCGGCCACGCACCGCGCGCTGACCGGAACCGAGCCGGTGGTGGCGATGCTCTCCTTCAGCACGCAAGGCAGTGCCAAGCATTCCGCGGTGGACAAGGTCCGGCAGGCGACTTCGCTGGTGCGGGAACGGCTGCCTGGCGTGGATGTCGACGGGGAATTGCAATTCGACGCCGCGGTGGTGGATGCGGTCGGGGTGGCGAAGGCGCCGCGGTCGACTGTCGCCGGGCGGGCGAATGTGCTGGTGTTCCCCAATCTCGATGCCGGGAACATCGCTTACAAGATCGCGGAACGGCTGGGCGGGGCGACCGCGCTCGGGCCGATCCTGCAGGGCGTGGCGGCCCCGCTGCACGACCTGTCGCGCGGCTGCAGCGCGGCGGACATCGAGACGATGGCCCTGATCAGCGCGGTGCACGCGGTGACCGGGCGGGAAGTGGAGGGGGTCCGGTGACGCGAGCGGTGGAACTGGTCGTGCTGGACATGGCGGGCACGACGGTCCGGGACGACGGCGCGGTCGAGGCGGCTTTCTCGGCGGCGCTGGAGGCGGTCGGGGTGCCTGCGGACTCGCCGGAGCGCGAGGACGTGGACGCCTACGTTCGCGACACGATGGGGCAGTCGAAGATCGAGGTTTTCCGGGCGCTTTTTCCCGCGGACGGGGTGGCGGAGAAGGCTAATCGGGTTTTCGAGACGGCTTTTGCTTCGCAGGCCATTGAGGTTGCTGCGCCTCTTCCCGGGGCGGAGGAGGCGATCGACAAATTGCGGGCGCAGGGGCGTCGGGTGTGCTTGAGCACGGGCTTCTCGGCCCGGACGCGAGATGCGTTGCTGAAGCGGCTGGGGTGGACGGATCTGGCGGATCTGGTGGTGTGCCCGGCTGATGCGGGCGGGCGGGGGCGTCCATTCCCGGACATGGTGCTGACCGCGGTGCTGCGATTGGGAATCACGGACGTGCGCGCGGTCGCGGTCGCGGGGGACACCGGATTCGACATGCTGACCGGCCGCCGGGCGGGCGCGTCAGTGGCGGCGGGGGTGCTGACTGGGGCGCATGACGAGGCGACGTTGCGGGCTCATGGGGCTACGCATGTGCTGGGGTCGGTGGCGGAGTTGCCGGCGGTTCTTGAGCACTAACGCGGCGTCGGCGGTCAGGCGGGCGGAGCCACCGCAGCAGCGATCAACGCCCCCGCCGCGACTTCGATCCTCTCCTCGTCCCCGGTCACCATCCGGTCCAGGCACAGCCCTCGCAGGCCGGAGATCAGCAAGCTCGCCCGCGCGGCCGCCTCGGGCTCCGGGTGGCCCAGCTTCCGGTATACCGGCACCAGCGGCTCCACCATCGCGGTGATCGCTTCCCGGGCGACCTCCAGATACCGCTCCGGCTGTGTCGGGGCCAGTGCCAGCACCTGGAACAGGATGTTGATCGGCCGTCGCTGGCGGCCGCGGGTGATCGCGTGCCACAGGGCGTGCGCGGCGGCGGCCAGGGAGTCCTCGTCGTGCACGGAGCGGAAGAGTTCGGCGATGTCCGGGCGGCTCGCGGCGATCGCTTCGGTGATCAGGTTTTCCCGGCTGCCGAAGTAGTACAGCAGCATGCGCTTGCTCGTCCCCAGCGCTTCGCCCATCGGGGCCAGCGACAGGTCCGCGATGCCGTGCGTCGCCAGGTACTCCACGGCTTGCTGCAGCAGTTCGGCGCGGCGGCCGGTCCGGGAATCCACCGCTTGACTGTACTGATCGGTACGCCGTACCGTCCAACCGTGTACCGATCGGTACACGGGCGAGGAGGGGCCATGGCGCTTTCGGTGGCGGTCGTCGGCGGCGGGATCGGCGGGCTGACGCTCGCGCTCGCCTTGCGGGAGCGCGGGATCGGGGCGGAGGTGTACGAGCGGTCCGCCGAATTGCGGGAAATCGGGGCGGCGGTGGCGTTGTCCGCCAACGGGTCCCGGGTGCTGGCGCGGCTCGGGTTGCGCGACGCGCTGTCCGCGTGTTCGGCGGTGCCCACCGAGCTGGTCTACCGGCATTGGCGGGGCGGACACCGGGTGGTCGCGTATCCGATCGGCGATGCCTACGAAAAGCGGTTCGCCGGGCCCTATTTCGGGGTGCACCGGGCGGATCTGCAGCGGATTCTCGCGGACGCGTGCGGGAACGTCCATCTTGGCCGGCGGGTGACCGGGGTGGTCGCGGACGGGGCGCGGTACCGGCTCGAGTTCGCCGACGGCGCAAGCGAAATCGCGGACGTGGTGGTGGGCGCGGACGGGGTGCATTCGACGGTTCGCGCGTGGGTGGACGACACGCCGCTCGCCCGGTATTCGGGTTCGAGCGGGTTTCGCGGGCTGGTGCCGGTCGAGCAGCTGCCGTCGTTGCCGGACGCCGGGGCGATCCAGTTCTGGATGGGGCCGGGCGGGCATTTGCTGCATTACCCGATCGGCGACGGGTCGGTGGTGAATTTCCTTGCGGTGCTGGACGAACCGGAGACTTGGCCGGGGGAGTCGTGGACCGAGGACATTCCGCGCGAGTGCATCGACGCGGCCTTCGCGGGCTGGCATCCGGCGGTGCGCGAGATGGTCGGCGCGACGACGCTCCATCAGCGGTGGGGGTTGTTCGGCCAGCATCCGCTCAACCGCTGGCATCGCGGAGGGGTGGTGCTCCTCGGCGACGCCGCGCACGCGATGCTGCCGCACCACGGGCAGGGCGCGAACCAGACGATCGAGGACGCGGTGACACTCGCCGAGTGCCTCGCGCGGGATTCACGCGAGGCGGCGCTTGCCCGCTACGAGAAGCTGCGGCGGCCGCGAACCCGGGCGGTGCAACGGAGTTCGTGGGTGGCGAACGCGCTGTTGCATGTGCCGGACGGTCCGGCGGCGGACGCCCGGGATGCCGCGCTGGGGCGGATCGGGGAGACGCTGGAGTGGATCCACGCGCATGACGCTGTGTCTATGGCGTCGGCTTCGCCGCCGCGCGCGGAGACGCTGTGAGGTCGGCGTCTGGAGGGCGACGCGACCGCCTGGGGGCGATCACGTTGCCCTCCAGACGCCGACGCGACTCCGCGGGTGGGGTCAGGGTTTCGTGGCGAGGGTGGTGAATTCGGCCGTGGTCAGCACGTCCGCGGTGGACTGGGCGAGCACGACCAGCGTGGCCGCATGGACCTCGGCGGCGGACATCGCGCCGTGGCCGAGGTCGGGGTGGTCGTAGGTGGCGCACGCGTCGGACAGCACCCCGGTGCGGAAGTCGCGGAACATCGCGTCGCGGACGGTGGCGTGCACGCAGTCCTCAGTGGTCACCCCGGCGGCGATCAGCGTGTCCACGCCGCGGCCGCGGAGTTGCATTTCGAAGTCGGTGCCGTAGAAGGCGCTGTAGCGGTGCTTGGCGATGAGCGGTTCGTCCGGGCGCCGGTCCACTTCGGAGTACAAAGCGGCGCCGGGCGTGCCCTCGATGAGCGCGGCGCCGGCGGCGATCGGCGGGTACAGGTCGGCGAACCGGCCCATGTCGGAGCCGTCGGGGCGGTGGACGTGCGCGGTGAAGAACACCGGGATGCCCGCGGCGCGGCAGAACCGGACGGTGTCGTTGACGACGGGGACCATGGCGCGTCCGGCCGGGGATTCCAGCGGGGCGCCAAGAGCCAGGAAGTCGTGCTGCAGGTCGATGACGACCAGCGCGGTGCGGGCCGGGTCGACTGTGGACAAACGGTAGCCCATGGAACGCTCCCTCCGAGCGGAGGTCCATGAGATATCACGGCTTTGCGCCGGTCGTCAAGAAAGCGACAGAGGGCTTCAGGCGTCCTCGATCTGCGCGGCGACGGTGTGCAGGGACTCGATCAGCGCCTGGGTGGCCGGGTTGAGCCGGCGCCCGGCGGCGAGGGTCAGGCCGACGCTGTGCCCGATGTTCTCCAGCGGCGTCGGCAGGGTGACCAGCCGGGGGTCGTCCATCCCGAGCAGCCCGGGCAGCGCGGCGACCATGGCGGTTTCGGTGAGCAGCTGCCGGACGGTGAGGAACGACGTCGCCTCGACGCGGTTGGCCGGCAGGTCGAGGCCGTGCTGGGCGAACAGGCTCTCCAGTTCCTGGCGCAGCGTCGTTTCGGTGCCGGGCACGATCCACGGGAACTCGGCGAGGTCCTCCAGCGACACGCTCTCCCGCGCGGCGAGCGGATGGTGCGCGCCGGCGACGACGCGGATCGACTCCTGGTACAGCGCGTGCCGCCGGGTGCCTTCCGTGCCGGGCCCGCTCAGCCTGCCGACGATCACGTCCACCCGGCCCGCGGTCAGCTCTACGAGCAGCGACTCCGGCGTTCCTTCCCGGACGACGACGGTGACCAGCGGATGGTCTTCCTTCAGATGCGCGATCGCCCGCGGCAGCAACAGGTTCGAGCCCGCGAGGTGAATGCCCGCGACGACGCGGCCGCGTGTCGCGTCGGCGATTTCCACGACGTGCCGTGCGGCGTGGGTGAGCTGGGCGAGCACCGCGCGGGCGTGCTCGGTGAACGCGGTCCCGAACTCGGTCGGGGTGATCCCGCGCGGCCCGCGTTCGTAGAGCGGCACGCCGAGGATGGCTTCGAGATCGTGCAGGCCGCGCGTGACGACCGGCTGCGTGACGTGCAGGGCGGCCGCCGCGCCGACGACGCTGCCCTGCTCGGTGAGGGTGTCCACCAGCACGAGGTGCCTGAGCTTGAGCCTGCCGTCGAGCAGGCGGGGCATCTCCATTCCGGCGACATTACTGTCCGAATCGGATTCCGGCGTCACGAGAGGGCGAGCCCGACCAGCGCCTGGCTGAGCGCCGAGGCGGGGTCGGCCAGGTCGAGGAAGACGTCGTAGTGGTTCCGGCCGGGCACGAGCGACCAGGACGACGTCGGCCAGTGCGCGTGGAAAGCCTTGCTCTGCCGATGAAATCCGGCGGCTTCGTGTTCGGCGACCGCCACGTGCAGGGGTGCGGTGCCCGGCGGCAGCGAGATCGGGCTGAGGGCTTCCGCGCGCGTGAGGTCGAGGGTCAGCCAGGCGTTGGCGAACGACCCGACCAGCGGGCGGAGGTCGAAGAGGCCGCTGATCGTCATCGCGCCTTTGACGACGTCCCCGGGCAGTCCGGCGGCGCGCTGCCATCCGGCGACGGCGGTCATGGCCGCCAAATGCCCGCCGGCAGAGCTGCCGACGACGTGGATGCGCTCCGGGTCTAGGCCGTGCTCGGCGCCGTGGTGGTACACCCACGCGACTGCGGCGCGGACCTGGCGCACGATCTCCTCGAGCGGTGCTGCCGGAGCGAGGGTGTAGTCGGGCACGACGGTGGCGATTCCGGCGTCGGCCTGCACTCTGGCCATAAACGCGGTGTCGTGCCGCGAGAGCATCCGCCAGTAGCCGCCGTGGACGGCGAGGACGACCGGGCGCAGTTGTCCGGTGGAGGTGCCCCAGACGTCCAGCCGTTCGTCGCTGAGCGGGTCGAAGGCCAGGTCCGCGGTGCCGTCGAGACCGGTGGTGGCGGCTTCGGAGGCGGAGCGGTAACGGGCCATCACGGCGTCGAACTCGGCCTTGGTGACCGTGGCCTGCGCGCTGTAGTCCCGGTCGACGTTCGGATGGTTCACGGCATCCATCCTTCGCCGCCGTCGCCATGCCTGGCCAATGCTCATTTCGGCGATGGCCATGCCGGGACAGGCATGGCCGGGAATATGCCTGGACAGGCATGGGTGCGGCGGCAAAGAGCATTGGCCAGGCATTCCTGGCGTCCTTACGGTCAGTTTCATGGCTGCGGAACTCCACAACGTCGTCGGCGGGACCCGGGTCGCCGGGCGGCGCACTTTCGAGAAGACCGACCCGGTCGACGGGTCGGTCGTCGCGCACGTCCACGAGGCCGGGCCGGACGTGGTCGACGCCGCGGTCGCGTCCGCGCGCGCCGCGCTGGACGGACCGTGGGGACGCGCCTCGGTGGCTGAGCGCGCGGCCTTGCTGCGCCGGATCGCCGAGCGGATCGAAGAGAGGTTCGAGGATTTCGTCGCCGCCGAGGTTCGCGACACCGGCAAGCCGGAACACTTGGCGCGCGACCTGGACGTCGCGCGGGCGGCGATGAACTTCCGCTCCTTCGCGGACACGGTCGCGGCGGCCGGTCTCGATTCCTTCCTGACGGATCTGCCTCACGGCCGGAAGGCGCTGAACTACGCGGTGCCCAAGCCGCTCGGCGTGGTCGCGGTGATCGTGCCGTGGAACCTGCCGTTGCTGCTGCTGACCTGGAAGGTCGCGCCCGCGCTCGCGTGCGGCAACGCGGTGGTGGTCAAGCCGTCCGAGGAAACGCCGTCGACCGCGACCTTGCTCGCCGAGGTGATCGCGGAGGCAGGTGCGCCGAGCGGGGTGTATAACGTCGTGCACGGCTTCGGGCCGGACTCCGCCGGGGAGTACCTCACCACGCACCGCGGCATCGACGGCGTCACGTTCACCGGCGAATCCCGGACCGGTTCGGCGATCATGCGCGCGGTCGCTCCGTCGGTCCGGCCGGTTTCCTTCGAGCTGGGCGGGAAAAACGCGGCGGTGGTGTTCGCGGACTGCGACCTCGAGAAGACCCTCGACGGACTCGCCCGCTCGGTTTTCCTGAACACCGGCCAGGTATGTCTGTGCACGGAGCGGGTCTACGTGCAGCGGCCCGTTTTCGACGCGGTCGCGAACGGGCTTGCCGAGCGGGCGAAAGCGTTGCGGCTGGGACGGCCGGCCGATCCGGATACCACGACGGGGCCGTTGATATCCCAGCAGCACCGGAAGAAAGTACAGTCCTATCTGGACTTGGCGGTGGCCGAGGGAGCGACGGTGCTGACGGGTGGTTCGGTTCCGGAACTGGGGCCGGACCTCGCGGGCGGGTCGTGGATCGAGCCGACGCTGTGGACCGGAGTGGACAATTCCGCGCGGGTCGTGCGCGAGGAGGTCTTCGGGCCGGTCGCGGCGCTGATCCCGTTCGACGCCGAGGACGAAGCCGTCCGGCTGGCGAACGACACCGACTACGGGCTCGCCGCCGCCGTGTGGACGACCGATTTGGAGCGCGGCCACCGGGTCGCGCAGCAGATGCGGGTTGGGATGGCCTGGGTCAACACCTGGTATCTCAGAGATCTCCGCTCGCCGTTCGGCGGGGTCGGGCTTTCCGGCATCGGCCGGGAGGGCGGCCTGCACTCGATGCACTTCTACACCCAGCCGACGAATGTGTGCGTGCAGCTGTGACGACCGTCGAGGAACGAGCCGGACTGCTCGATCGGGCGACCGCCGCCGGGCAGGCGATCCCGCAGCTCACCAGCGCCGGACCGATGAGCCTGGACACCGCTTATGCGGTGCAGCACGCCGGAATCGCGTTGCGCGAAGGGCGCGGGGAGCGGCTGGCCGGGGTCAAACTGGGTTTCACGAGCAAGGCGAAGGCCGAGCAGATGGGCGTCTCCGACGTGATCATCGGCTCGCTGACCGACCGCATGCGGATCGGGGACGGCGGGACGTTCGACGTCGGCCGCGGCGTCCATCCCCGGGTCGAACCCGAGGTCGCGTTCCGGCTCGGCCCGGACGCCGAACTGGTCGCCGTCGCGCCCGCGCTGGAGATCATCGACAGCCGGTACCGCGACTTCACGTTCAGCCTGGCCGACGTCGTCGCCGACAACACCTCGGCGTCGGCGTTCGTCCTCGGGCCGTGGGCACCGATCGGTCAGGTGGCCGCGCTGGCCGTTGATTTGCTCTTCGACGGCGAGATCGTGGCGACCGGTTCGACCACCGACATCCTCGGCGACCCGCTGCGCGCCCTTCCCGCCGCACAGCGGATGGCTGCCGCGTACGGGCATCGCCTGCTGGACGGGTCGGTGCTCCTGGCCGGTGCGGCGACCGCGGCCGTGGCACTGAAGCCCGGCACGCACGTGGAGGCCCGGGTCGCCGGCCTGGGTTCGGTTTCCGTTCGCACCAAGGAGGGATGAGCGTGGCGCAAGCCCATGTCGTCGCCGGGAAGGCGACGCCGCGCGGGCGGTTCCCGCACGTCAAGGTCGTCGGGGACCTGGTGTTCGTCTCCGGCACCAGCAGCAGGCGGCCGGACAACACGTTCGCCGGCGCGGAGGCCGACGAGTTCGGTGTGACCACTTTGGACATCCGGGCGCAGACCCGCGCGGTGATCGAGAACATCCGCGACATCCTGGCCGCGGCCGGGGCGGGGCTCGAGGACCTCGCGCAGCTGACCGTGTTCCTGGTCAACATGAACGATTTCGGCGGCTACAACGAGGTCTACGGCGAGTTCTTCGACGAGAACGGCCCGGCCCGCACGACCGTCGCGGTGCACCAGCTGCCGCATCCGCATCTGCTCATCGAGATCCAGGCGATCGCCCGGATCCCCGGCAAGGAGGAAGAACGATGACCGCCATCCCGCCCGTGTTCGACTTCGCGAAGTGGATCGCCGACCACGAGGACGAGCTGAGGCCGCCGGTCGGCAACAAGCAGATGTGGGCCCCGATGGGCGATTTCATCGTGCAGGTCGTCGGCGGGCCGAACCAGCGCACCGACTACCACCTCGACCCGTACGAGGAATGGTTCTACCAGTACAAGGGCGACATGCACGTCAACCTGATGACCGAGGACGGCCCGCGGCGGGTCGACATCCGCGAGGGCGAGATGTGGATGCTGCCGCGGAACGTGCACCATTCGCCGCAGCGCCCGCAGGAGGGCTCGATCGGGATCGTCATCGAGCGCATCCGCGAGGAGGGGACGCTGGAGAAGTTCGTGTGGTTCTGCCTGGAGTGCGACGCGAAGGTGCACGAGGTGGAACTGCAGGTGCGGGACATCGTCGACGACCTGCCGCCGGTGTTCGAGCAGTTCTACTCGTCCGAGGAAGCCCGGACCTGCGGCAAGTGCGGCGCGCTGCACCCCGGGAAGGGCTGAGCGTGCGCGCGATCGACGTCCACAGCCATTTCGTCCCGCACGGCTGGCCCGACCTCGGCGAGGGAATGCCGTGGCTGCGCGCGGAAACCGAGCGCGAGGCCGTGATCATGGTCGGCTCGGAGGAGTTCCGCCGGATCCGGTCCGACTGCTGGGACGCGTCCGTCCGGCTGGCGGACATGGACGCCGACGGGATCGAGGCGCAGGTCGTCTCGCCGACGCCGGTGTTCTTCGGCTACGACGCCAGCCCGGGCCAGGCCGAGAAAATCGCCCGGGTCTTCAACGACCTCGCGCTGGAGATCTGCGCGCCCGCGCCGGACCGGCTGATCCCGTTCTGCCAGGTCCCGCTGCAGGACACCGACGCCGCGTGCCGCGAACTTGATCGGGCGGTCGCGGCCGGGCACCGGGGCGTGGAGATCGGCAACCACGTCGGAGACCGCGACCTCGACGACGCCGGCGTGGTGACGTTCCTGCAGCACGCGGCGTCGCTCGACGTCCCGGTCTTCGTGCACCCGTGGGACATGCCGCTCGCGCCGCGGCTGGACCGCTGGATGGCGCGATGGCTCACCGGAATGCCCGCGGAAACGCACCTGTCGATCATCGCGATGATCCTCGGCGGCGTGTTCGACCGGGTGCCGCCGAGCTTGCGAATCTGCTTCGCCCACGGGGGCGGCTCGTTCGCGTTCTGGCTGGGACGGCTGGAAAACGCTTGGCATCAGCGGGCGGACATCATCGCCATGTCGGAGAAACCGCCGTCGGAGTATGTGGGGCGGTTCAGTGTCGATTCGGTGGTGTTCACCGAGGCGGCGTTGCGGAATCTGGTGGACACGCTGGGGGCGGAGCAGGTGATGGTGGGGAGCGATTATCCGTATCCGCTGGGGGAGCGTCCGGCTGGCGGGGTGGTGCGGAAGGCGGAGTTCCTCGGTGAGACTGAACGGGAGTTGTTGCTGCGGGGGAACGCGAAGCGGTTCTTGGGGTAGGCGGTGTCAGTTTCGTCGGCTGCGGACGGGTTCCTCCCAAGCAGGGGCGGTAGCCGTCGACATGCTGCAAGTACCCGGGATTTCCGCAGCATGGCTCTGCAGCGACTCAGGTGCTCCGCCGGTCACCCTGGCGTCGAGGAGTCAGCAGGAAAACGATGAGATTCGGGAGTGGTGCCATTGTGGACCGCGAGGAAAACGTGCTCCCGGTGCCAGGCGTAGTACTTCTCCCGCTCGGGGTTCCACCAAGCGCTGATGCGGCCCTCGAGCCTGCTTTCGACGAATTCCGCGACGGTGGAGGATTCGGCGACCATGTCGCTGATGAGTATTTTTCCGCCCTTGTCGACCGAAATGTAACCCCGCTCGAAAAGGCTGTCGCAGCCCAGGACGCATGCGAGCATGCCGACGTTGTCGAAATCCTTCCGTTCGTCCTCTGTGCAGAGGGCTCGTTTCTTGATGTGCGCGCCGACGAGGAAAGCGGGCGGGAGGCCTTCTCCGCACAAGCCGCACGTATCGCCCGCCAGTTCGACGAGCCGTTTTTTGAGAAGAGGATGTTCGCGTCGCCAGCTCGCCGTCCGGGTGCCGTCGGTTGGACCGTCGGGCGCGGTCACCGATCGCACCTTGCGCGTGAAAGCTTCGCAGGCGACCAGGAGATTGCCGGTGTCCTGAAGGTTCACGAGTTCGGCCAGCTCGTCCGCCCGATGGCCCTCCACCACGGTGAACCCTTGGATGAAGGCTTTGTCGCTCCAGTCGAGGGCCGCCCGGATCTCGTCGATGGGCAGCGTCACGTCGCGGAGGTTGACGAGTGCGAACATGAGTTCCCACGTGAGCCCGTTCGCGTTGCGGCCCCAGAGGCGGTCGGCGAGGGCCCGGTTCTGGAACGGGAGAGCGATGTGACCGGCGAGGTAGATCTTCTTCTCGCCGTAGAAGAATACCGCGTCGCCAGGCATCAGCTTCTTCCATTTGCCGACGTTGGCGCCGCTGACGCCGGGTGTCACGCCCCAGAACTGGGCGGTGCCGTCGGGATAGACGTCATGCAGCGCCGCGAGGACCGGGGGATCGATGACGTCCGCGTGCTCGGTGAAACGGATCCTGGTGTCGATCGTGTCGTGGTAGTGCCGCGCCACGTCGCGGTCGTTGCGAGCCGCGGGCTGCAGAGCGATCCTCATGAGCGCTCCGATCCGAGGCGGTCGTACTTCCGCGCGGAGCCTCGCGCCAGGTCGACGGGGTATTTGGCGCCGTTCACGGCGATCTTCTCCGACAGCGCGGCGGGGAGGTCGATGTCGAGCACGTCCGCCAGCCGAAGCAGGTAGGCCAGCACGTCCGCCATCTCGTGGCGCACCTGTTCGGCCGTGTGCGGATCGTCCATGATTCGCGCGGATTCGTCCGGCGAGAGCCATTGGAAGAGCGCCGTCAGCTCTCCTGCTTCCCCGGCGAGTGCCATGACGAGGTTCTTCGGGGTATGGAACTGATGCCAGTCGCGGGCTGACGCGAACTCGCGCAGCTGCCGGGTCAGCTCGTCAAGATCCATGATTCGGACCTTACCGAAGTCCGCGTCAGGAAGTCATGAGAACGTCTCAGGTTAAGGGAAGCCAGGTCAGGCCAAACCGAGGTGGTCCCTTAACGTCGGTCCGCTGTAGTCCTCCCGGAACACCCCGCGTTCCTGCAGCCTCGGCACCACCTCGTCGGCGAACCGGTCCAGGCCGCCCGGCGTTACGTGCGGGACCAGGATGAAACCGTCCGACGCGTCGGCCTGCACGAGTTCGTTCATCGTGGCCGCGACCGTTTCCGCGGAGCCGATGAAGTTCTGCCGTCCGGTGACCTCGATGATCAGTTCCCGGCTCGACAGGTGTTTCGCTTCCGCCAGCTGGCGCCATTCGTTGGCGGTCGCGATCGGGTCGCGGTGCATGCGGACGCTCGCGCGGCCCTTCGAGATCAGGTCGCCGACCACCGGGTCGAACGACGGCAGCGGGCCGTTCGGGTCGTGGTCGCTGAGGTCGGTGTTCCAGAGCTGTTCGAGGAACTTGATCGCGGTCTGCTCGCTGACCTGCTGCAACCGGACCTCGTGGGCGAGTTCGTGCGCTTCGGCGTCGGTGTCGCCCAAGACGAAGGTGGCGGCGGGCAGGATGACCAGCTCGTGCGGGGAGCGGCCGTACTTCGCCAGGCGGCCCTTGACGTCGGAGTAGAACGCTTGGCCCGCTTCGAGGGTGCCGTGGCGGGTGAAGATGGCGTCGGCGGTCGCGGCGGCGAATTCGCGGCCTTCCTCCGAGTCACCGGCTTGGATGGTGACCGGGCGGCCCTGCGGGCTGCGCGGGACCGGGAAGCGGCCGGAGATGGCGAAGTGCTCGTCGTGGTGCGCGAAATCGCCGCCGCGGTCGGCCAGGAAGCGGCCGGATTCCTTGTCCGCCAAGACTTCGTCGCCGCGCCAGGAGTCGAACAGTTCCCACGCCGTCCGCAGGAAGGTTTCGGCCCGGGAGTAGCGCTGGTCTTGCGGGAGGAAGCCGCCGCGGCGGAAGTTTTCGCCGGTGAAAGCGTCCCAGGACGTGACGACGTTCCACGCGGCCCGGCCGGCGGAAAGGTGGTCGAGGGAGGCGAATTGCCGGGCCACCTCGAACGGTTCGTTGAAGGTGGAGTTGATGGTTCCGGCCAGGCCCAGGCGGTCGGTCACCGCGGCGAGCGCGGACAGGACGGTGAACGTGTCCGGGCGGCCGACGACGTCGAGGTCGTAGATCTGGCCGTTCTGTTCGCGCAGCCGGAGGCCTTCGGCGAGGAAGAAGAAGTCGAACTTGGCGCGTTCGGCGGTCTGGGCCAGCTTGACGAACGAGCTGAACTCGATGTGGCTGCCCGCTTCGGGATCGCTCCACACGGTGGTGTTGTTGACCCCGGGGAAGTGCGCGGCGAGGTGGATGTGCTTGGCAGTCATGGAAATCTCCCGGGACTCAGGCGGCGTAGCGGTTGGCCGGGCGCGGCAGGCCGAGCAGCCCGCGCAGGGTCGAGGCCTCGTATCCGGTGCGGAACGCGCCGCGGTCGCGCAGTTCGGGGACCAGGGCGCGGGTGATGGCGGTCAGGTCGTGCGGCAGGGCCCCGGGACGCAGCCGGAAGCCGGTCAGGCCGGCGGCGTGCCAGTCGAGCAGGAGGTCGGCCAGCCGGGCCGGGGTGCCGGTGAAGACGCGGGCGTCCGAGGTGAACTCGGCGCGGTCGTCCAGCCGGGCCTTGCGGTCGGCCGCGGCCTGTTCGGTTTCGTCGAGGAAGACCACGAGGTCGGCGAAAACCTGAAGCGGCGCGCCGATTTCGTCGATGATCGACGCGGCGTGCGCGCGGTCGTCCGGGGTCACGTACACGACGTCGGCCTGGCGGGCGGCGAGGCGGTAGGCGTCGGGACCGTGCGCGAGCGCGGCGACGATCGGCTGGCCCTGCGGCGGGCGCGGCGTGATGGACGGTCCTTTGACGGAGAACCAGCGGCCCTCGAAGTCGATGTAGTGCAGTTTGTCCCGGTCGATGAACCGGCCGGTGGCGACGTCGCGGATCTCGGCGTCGTCCTCCCAGCTGTCCCACAGCCGGCGCAGCACCTCGACGTAATCGGCGGCTTCCTCGAACAGGTCGGCCGGCTCGGGCGGCGTGCGGCGGCCGAAGTGCCGGAACTCGTCCGGGCTCCCGGAGACCTGCACGCGGACCCCGGCGCGGCCGGTGCTGACGTAGTCGAGCGTCGCGATCGCCTTCGACAGGTGGAACGGCTCCGTGTGGGTGACGACGGCGGTCGGGACCAGGCCGATGTGCGAGGTCAGCGGCGCGATCCGCGAGGCGAGCAGCACGGCGTCCAGCCGGGTTTGCGCGTGGTCGGGGCGGGCGGCCGGTTCGCTGGGGTCGCGCAGGGAGAGAAAGTCCTCGAAGGTGACGAAGTCCAGGTGCGCGGCCTCGGCTTCCTGGACCAATCCGGTCCAGTATCCGGCGGTGAGCAGGTCGGCCGGGCGGGCGTCCGGTTCGCGCCACGCGGCCGGATGCCAGCCGGCGCCTTCCAGCGCGACGGCGAGCCGTGGTCCGGTGTGCCCTGTCATGCTGCGTCCTTTCCCCGTGGATGCCAGCAGTGTGGCGCGGAAACCGGGGTGCGGGCGACGGTAACCAGCGTCTGGGACAGTCCGCGGGAACGGGAATAAACCGGTTGCCCGCCGTCGCGGCGGCGCGGTTTGCTGGATGCCGATGAATCGGATGCACACCGGCGAAGCGGAAATCGACGACGACCTGGTCCGTCGCCTCGTCGCGGCGCAGTTCCCGCGGTGGGCCGGGCTGCCGGTCTCGCGGGTTGCCTCGGCGGGGACGGAAAACGCGATGTTCCGGCTCGGCGACGAGCTGGTGGCGCGGCTGCCCCGGCTGGAACGCGGGCCCGCCGAAATCGGCCGCGAACGGCGATGGCTGCGCTGGCTCGCGCCGCGGCTGCCGGTCGCGGTGCCGGAAGTGCTCGGCGAAGGACGGCCGGGCGAGGGTTTCGAGTGGGACTGGTCGGTGCTGCGCTGGCTGCCCGGCGTCAACCCGGATTTCGGCGACGCTCGGGTGGCGCGGGAGCTGGGCGCGTTCGTGAAAGCGTTGCGGGGCCTCGATACTTCCGGGGTGCCGGAGATCAGCCGAGGCCGCCCGCTGCGCACGCGGGACGCGCCGACGCGGGAGGCGATCGCACAACTCGGCGGCAATCCGGCGTATGTCGCGGCGTGGGAGAAGGCGCTCGCGGTGCCGGAGTGGACCGGGGAGCCGGTGTGGCTGCACGCGGATCTGTCGCCGGGGAACGTGCTGGTCGACGACGGCGGGTTGAGCGCGGTGCTCGACTTCGCGGGGGTCGGGATCGGCGACCCGGCGGTGGACGTGATCCCGGCGTGGAACACGTTCGCGGCGGCTGAACGGGAGGTGTTCCGCGAGGCGGTGGGGGTGGATGCGGCGACGTGGGAGCGGGGGAGGGGCTGGGCGTTGTCGATCGCGTTGATTCAGTTGCCGTATTACCGGGAGACGAATCCGGTGCTGGCGGCGAATGCTCGGCGCACCATCGAGGCTGTGTTGGAAGACTGAACTCCAGGGGCAGCGTGGGGCCCGCATACCTGCGGCGGAACTGACCTACTCCAGGTCGATCCGGATCGTCAGCAGGTCGGTGCCGAACGCCTGCACCGCGGCGCTGTTCCAGCGTGGCAGCGACTTCAGCCGCGCGCGGGCGTCGTCGTCTGGGAGCAGGTGCGCGGTCCCGCGCAGCCAGCGGCCGTGCAGGCGCAGCCGGACATGCGGGTCGGCCTGGAGGTTGCGTACGTACTGCGATCGTTCGCCGAATTCGGATACCAGCCAGAATGCCTCCCCGACGCGGCGGCCGCCGATCGGGGTCCGGCGGGGGAGGCCGGAGCGGCGGCCGGTCGTTTCGAGCAGCGTCTGGCCGGGCAGCCGCGACAGGACGGGGTTGCCGAGCCGTCGTTGGAAAGTCGTCACGATTCGGTGCTGCAGGTCGCCGGGGCGAGAGGCGCCGGCGACCTGGCGCAGCCGGGCCGGGACGACGAGTTCGTGGATCGGTGCCGCCAAAGCCCACAGCTGGCGGGCGGGGAACCGGTCGTAGCTGACTTCAGTGGTCCAGTACACGCGGTCCGCGTCGAGGTGCACGGTGTTGCGCGTGGTCATCAGCGGCGACGGTGCTTCGAGCACGACCCGGTCCGGCGTGGCCGAAGCGATGGTCCAGCCCAGCACTCGGTCTGGAGACAGGCGGGTGGGCAGGCCCAGGCCGAGCCAGCCCGTGCGCAGGAAAACGCGCAGCGGCGGCGGAGCGTCCTCCCAGACCGCGCGGGCCCAGGCGAGGGCGTCGCGCTGGTCTCCGGCTGGGCGGGCAATGTCCACTGTGGACGTGAAATCCGGCACCCTGCCACGCTAGCCCGTCAGGCCGCGGGTTTCCAGCCCAGCTCCGGGCCCAGCCGGGTGGCCAGGTCGGTGAGGATCTGCACGTAATCCTCGTGCTCGAAGGTGAACGGCAGCGCGAAGGCGACCTCGTCGATTTCGCGGAAGGCGGCGTGCCGGTACAGCTGCTCGGCAAGCTGAGCGGAGGTGCCGACGTAATCGCGCGAGAACAGCAGACCGCCGGGGCCCTGCGGGGTTTTCGTGCGCGGCAGGCGTTTTGCCGCATAATCCTCGTACTTCGCGCGCTGCTCGGCGGTGGCGCTGTCGGTCGGAATCACCACCAGCCCTTGCGAAACCCGGGCCCGCGCGCCGTCTGGATGGTGCGACCGGAACGCCCGCACGTGCGAGAGCTGGATCTTCTCGAAATCCGTCGAGCCTTCCTCGGCGCGGACGACGCTGCTGGTCAGGTAGTTCATCCCGGCCTGCCCCGCCCAGGTCGCCGAGCGGGTGCTCGCGCCGCCGTACCACAGGCGGCTGGCGAGGCCGGGCGAATGCGGCTGCACGCGGTCGGAGAACGTCTCGATGCCTTCGACGCCGCTGAACGTCGACGCGGGCTCGCCGCGGACCAGCGACAACAGCCGCGACACCCGGTGGTAGCCGAAGTCTTCGCGGTCGCCGGTGTCCGGGTACAGCGCGCCCCGCACGTCCTCGTAGTGCATCGGCGGGCCGACGCTCACGCCCGGGTTGAGCCGTCCGCCGGACAGCACGTCGACGGTCGCCAGGTCTTCGGCGAGGCGCAGCGGGTTTTCCCAGCCCAGCGGGATGACCGCGGTGCCCAGTTCGATCCGGCTGGTGCGCTGGGTGGCCGCGGCGAGCACCGCGACCGGCGACGAGATGCCGTACTGCAGGTGCCGGTGGCGGACCCACGCGCTGTCGAATCCGAGCTGCTCGCCGAGTTCGAGCACGCGCAGCGTCGATTCGTGGCCCGGCCGCGGGTCGTCCCCGTCGAACAGGCCGATGGTCAGGAAACCCAGTTTGCGCAGCGGGTGCGTTTCGCTCGGCACGGCGAGTCCTTCCTCGGGTGAACTAAGCCGGAATAACCGCGGACCGGCCCGGGTTGTTCCGGCTCGCTGACACACACGCGGAACACTGGGGAGTACGCACGATGCGCGCTTTGTCCATCACTCGCTACGGCGGTCCCGAGGTCCTCGAAGAAATCGAGGTGCCCGAGCCCGTTCCGGGGCCGGGCGAAGTGGCCATCACGGTTTCGCACGCGTCCGTCGGGCTGATCGACGCGCTGATCCGCCGCGGCACGCTCGCCGAGTACGACTACGCGCCGAAGCCGCCGCTGGTGCCCGGGCTCGAGGTCGCGGGGACCATCCGCGCGGCTGGACCGGGCAGCGGCTTCTCGGTCGGGGACGAGGTCGTCACGCTCACGCTGCCCGGAATGGGCGGATACGCCGACGTGAAGCTCGCGCCCGCCAGCCTCGTCGTGCCGCTGGCGGGGACCGGAGTGGAGCGCGCCCAAGCCGTGGCCGGGCTGGCGAACACCGTGACGGCCTACCTTTCGCTCACCGAAGCAGTGCGGCTGCCGAAGGACGCGCGCGTGGTCGTGCACGGCGCGCTCGGCGGTCTCGCCTCGGTGTACCCGGAGGTCGCGCGGCTGCTCGGCGCGCGCGAGGTCGTCGGCACGGTCCGGCGGCCCGAGCAGGTCGAGGCGGCGAAGCAGCTCGGCTTCGACCGGGTCGTGCTGTCCGGGGAACTCGGCGAGCTGCGGGACGAGCGGTTCGAGATCGTCGTCGACCCGGTGGGCGGCGACCTGCGCATCGCCTCGCTGGACCTGCTCGCGCCGATGGGCCGGATGCTCGTGGTCGGCAGCGCGGGCAGCGAAACCGCGCCGATGGTCGATTCGAACGCCGTGTGGGGCAAGAACATCGGAGTGGTCGGCTTCAACGTCGGCGGCTTCCTGGCGGCCGATCCCACGCCCGCCCGTCCCGCCGCGGACGCGGTGCTGCCGCTGTACACCGACGGCCGCATCCGGCTGCCGGTCACCGTCCTGCCGATGGCGCAGGCGCGCGAGGCGCATCGGCGGATGGACGCGGGCGAGGCCGTCGGACGGCTGGTGCTCGCCAACTGACCTCACGCGCTGACCTGCTCGCCGCCGGGGATCGCGGCCAGCAGGTCGCGCGTGTACTGCTCGCGCGGCCGCCGCAGGACGTCGTCCGCCGGGCCGAATTCGAGCAGCTTGCCTTGGCGCATCACCCCGACCTGGTCGGCGATTTCCCGCACCACGGCCAGGTCGTGGGTGATGAACAGGTACGTCAGGCCGAGTCCGTCCTGCAGTTCCACGAGCAGGTTCAGGATCTGCGCCTGCACCGAAACGTCCAAAGCGGACACTGGCTCGTCCAGCACCACGAGGTCCGGCCGCAGCGCCAGCGCACGGGCGATCGCCGCGCGCTGCCGCTGGCCGCCGGACAGCTCGGCCGGTTTCCGGCGCAGCACCGACGACGGCAGCGCGACCTGGTCCGCCAGCTCGGCGACCCGTTCGGCCCGGCCGCCGACGCGGAACGCGCGCAGCGGTTCGCCGATCACGTCGGCGATGGAAAAGCGAGGGTTCAGCGAGGCGTACGGGTTCTGGTAGACGAGCTGGAACCGGCGGCGCAGCCGGCGCAGTTCGGCGGGCGGAAGCCGGGTGACGTCCTGTCCGGCGAAGCTGACCGTGCCCGCGGTCGGGGTTTCCAGGCCGACGACCATGCGGGCGGTCGTCGTCTTTCCGGAGCCGGATTCCCCGACCAGCGCCAGGGTTCGGCCGCGAGTGAGCTGAAACGACACGTCGTCCACGGCTCGCACGGAACCGGCGCGCGAGGAGGCGAAGGTCTTCGAGACCGACTCCACCGACAGCAGGACCTCCGGCCCCTCGGCGCGGCGCGGCCGGAGCGGTTCGCGGCTGAGGCTCGGCGCGGCGGCGAGCAGCCGCTGCGTGTAGTCCTGCGTCGGCGCGGCGAGGAGCTCGCGGGCCGGTCCCTCCTCGACCAGCCGGCCTTCGGACAGCACGGCGATCCGCCCGGCCCGGTCGGCGGCGACGCCCAGGTCGTGCGTGATCAGCAGGATCGCGGTGCCGTCGTCGGCGGCCAGCTTCGCGAGATGGTCGAGGATTTCCTTCTGCACGGTCACGTCGAGCGCGCTGGTCGGCTCGTCGGCGATGATCAGCCGGGGCCGGCCCGCGAGCGCGATGGCGATCAGCACCCGCTGCCGCAGCCCGCCCGACAGCTCGTGCGGATACTGCCGCGCCCGCAGTTCCGGCCGGTCGACGCCCGCCCGGCGCAGCAGTTCGATCGCGCGTCCGGCGGCTTCGCCGCGGGCGGCCAGGCGGTGGATCAGCAGCACCTCGGCCACCTGCTCGCCGATCCGCCGAACCGGGTTGAGCGACACCGTCGGGTCCTGGGGCACCAGCGCGATCCCGGTGCCGCGCACCCGCCGCCAGTCCTTTTCGGACAATGCGGTCAGCTCGCGTCCGTCGAAGGCGATCCGTCCACGGTGGACTCGCCCGCCGCGCGGGAGCAGGCCGATCGCGGCGTGTGCGGTGGTGCTCTTCCCGGAACCGGACTCGCCGACCACCGCGACGATCTCGCCCGCACCCACCCGCAGGCTCACGTCGCGCACGGCGGGCACCACGCCGCCCGAGGTGCGGTACGAGACCGCCAGCTCGCTGATCTCCAGCACTTGTCAGCTCCGTTCGCCGTCGAAAGCCCGGGACACGCGGTTCGCGGCCAGCACGACGGCCGCGACGGTCAGGCCCGGGAACGTGGTCATCCACCAAGCGGTGGCCAGGAAATTGCGTCCGCCGGCCACGAGCGCGCCCCATTCAGGCGTCGGCGGGCTCGCGCCGAAGCCGAGGAAGCTGAGCGCGGACACTTCGAGCACCGCGATCCCGACCGTCACCGTGGCCAGCACCAGGACCGGCCCGAGCGCGTTGGGCAGCACGTGCCGCCCGAGCACCCCGGCCCAGCGCACGCCCGACGCCCGGGCCGCCTCCACGAACACGCCGGAGCGCACCCGCAGCACCTCGGCCCGCATCAGCCGGGCGAACGACGCGAGGTGCGCGACCCCGACGGCGATCGCCACGTTCGTCGTTCCGAAGCCGAGCGCGGTCACCAGCGCCAGCGACAGCAGGATCGGAGGGACGGCCTGCAGCACGTCCACGATCCGCATCACGACCGAATCGAGCCAGCCGCCGCGGAACCCGGCGAGCAGCCCCAGCGCGGACCCGGCGACGAAGGCGACCAGAACCGCGAGCACGGTCGCGCGCAGGGACAATCCGGCCCCGTGCACGACGCGGGCGAACACGTCGCGGCCGGTTTCGTCGGTGCCGAACAGATGCCCGGGCGACGGGCCTTGAAGGCGTTCGGACGGGACGCCGGCGATCGGGTCCTGACCGGTGAACAACGTGGGCGCGAAGGCCGCGACCAGCACCGCGGCGAGCAGCAGCCCGGAGAGAAGCAAGCCCGGCCGGCGGACGAGGAATCGTTGCGACAGCACCGCTTCAGACACGCGCGGGCACCTCCTTGCGCACGGAGACCCGCGGATCCAGCAGCGGGTACACGAGGTCGACGACCAGGTTGAGCACCACGAAGAAGAACGCGGCCAGCACGATCACGGCCTGCACCACCGGCAAGTCCTGCGCGGTCACCGCCGCCGCGGTCACCCGGCCGAGCCCGTCGCGCGAGAACACGGTTTCGGTCACCACCGAACCGGCCAGCAGGTTGCCCGCGACCACGCCCACCAGGGTGAGCGCGGGCAGTCCGGCGTTGCGCAGCGCGTGTGCGAAGTGGACTCGGCGACGGCTCGCGCCCTTCGCCCGCACCACCTCGACGTACGGCTCGGCGAGCTGCGTCTGCAGGCTCTTCGCCAGCACCTGCCCGATGATCGCCCCGGTCGGCAGGGAGAGCGTGACCGCGGGAAGGATCAGCGACGCGAAGCCGGTCGAGCCGAGTGCCGGGAACAGCCGCAGCTGGAACGAGAACAGCTGGATCAGCAGCAGCCCGACCCAGAACGTCGGCAGCGAAGTCCCCAGCGGCGGCAGGGAAAGCAGCAGCTGGCTCACCCAGCGGGTGCGGGTGAAAGTGCCCAGCACGGCGATCCCGCCGCCGAAGACGAGCGCCAGCAGCAACGCCAAGCCGGAGACGGCGAGCGTCGGCGGCAACGCGGTGAGGACCTGGTGCGCCGCGTCGTCTCCGGTCGCCACGGAGGTGCCGAAGTCGCCGTGCAGCGCGGCGAGGAGGTGCTTGCCGTACTGCACGAGGACCGGGTCGTCCAGCCCGTACTCGGCGCGCAGGGCGGCGATCTGCTCCGGCGACGCGCTGGGGCCGCCCTCGGCCGAGCCGAGTTTGGTCAGCACCGCGTCGCCGGGCAGCAGGTACAGGATGACGAACGACAGCGTGAACGCCGCCCACAGCACCACTACGGCCTGCAGGACGCGGCGAAGCAGCGGAAAGCCTTTCACGAGCCCGAAACCCAGGCGTCGAACAGCTGCAGCCGCGAGGAAGCCTCGAAGCCGACGTCATGCGCGTTCGGGCCGACGCCGAGCACCTGGGTCAGCTCGAACACCGGGATCGAGTAGGCCTGTTCCACGATGGTCCGCTGCGCCTTTTCCGCGGCGGGCTTGCGTTTCGCGAGGTCGACGGTGGCGGACTGCTCGGCCAGCGGCGCGTCGAGCGGGTTGTCCGCGGACAGCCTGCTCCGGTTGTTCGTCTTGGTGGAGAACTGCTGGCGCAGGATGTCCGGGTCGGCGCGGGTGACGTTGTACCAGAGGAAATCGTAGTCGCCGGCCTGCTGCAACCGGGTGACCTCGGCGTTGGTGTGCAGCTCGATCTTCAGCTCGAAGCCGATCTTGCGCAGCTGCTGCTGGATCAGCTCCAGCACGCTCTGGTTCTGGTTGAACACCGCGGAGAACAGCACGGACGCGGTGAGCCGCTGGCCATTCTTCGTCCGGATGCCGTCCGGGCCGGGGAGCCAGCCGTCGGACTGCAGCAGCGCCTGCGCGCCGGCCGGATCGTAGGCGAGTTCCTTCGACAGATCGGTGTACAGCGGCGTCGCGGAGCCGAGGATGCTCGTGGCGGGCTTGTAGTTCGGGGTGAGCACGGTGCTGGTGACCTCGGGCCGGTTCACGCCCTTCAGCACCGCCTGGCGCACCTTCTGGTCGGCGAGGACGCCGCGGGTCACGTTCGCGTGCAGGTTGAACACGATGCCGGGATTCGGCCGCACCGGTTCGGCGAAGCCGTTGCCGGAGAACTGCGGTTCGTCGACCGGCTGGACGTCGGTGATGGCGTCGAGCTGCCCGGACGTCAGGCTGCCGGACCGCACGCCCGGCTCCGGCACGACGCGGAAGTCGATCTTGTCGACGTACGCCTCGCCCTGGTGCCGCCACAACGGCGAACCCCAGCGGTAGCCGGTGCGCTTGCTGAGCACGATGTCCTGGTTCGGCTTCAGGCTGGTGAACACGAACGGCCCGGACCCGATCAGCCCGGCGCCCTGGCAGCGCTGCTCGGCGGTGTGCCGGAACGCCGCGGGCGCGAGCACGCCGAGCGACATGGTGGAGCTGGCCTGCAGGAACTGGGCGCTGGGCTGGGTGAAGTCGAGCCGGACCGTCGCCGGGTCGACGACCGTCGCGCCGCGGTAGGCGGCCAGGTAGCTGGACCCGAGCAGGGCCTTCGCGCCGAGCGCCTTGATCCCGTCGAAGCTGGTCTTCACCGCGGCGGCGTCCACCGGCGAGCCGTCGGAGAACGTCGCGCCGGAGCGGAGGTGGAAGGTGAAGCTCGTGGAATCGGGGCTGACCGTCCAGCGGTCGGCGAGCCAGGGCGTGATCGCGCCGGTTTTCGGGTCCTGGTCGGTGAGCGAATCGACCAGCTGGCGGCCGACGTTCACCGAGGCGTTCGTGCTGACCTGCTGCGGGTCGATGCAGTCCGGATTGGACGAGATGCCCAGCCGCAGCGTGCCGCCCGGGCGCGGGGGACCGGCGTCCTGCGGGCCGGCCCCGCCCGCCGTGCCGCAGGCGGCGAGCAGCAGCGGAAGGGCCAGCGCGAGGGCGGAACGGGACCGTGCGCGGGCAGGGCGCGCGGGCCGGGACGGGGTGTGGCGGGGCACGGGTTTCCTCCAGCGGGGACGGAACGGATGCGTCCAGCTCAACCGTTCGCGGCGGTTCGCTGAAGCCCGTCCCAGCAGGTGAACCGCTGTCCCGCGATCCGGCCGGGCGCGCGGATTCCGGTTGACGGGCAAGGGAAAGCGTGGCCCGCGCCCGCGTGATAACCGGAGAGGTTTTGTTCGGCGAGGAGGTCCGGAGAGCGGGAGGCCGGGCCCGGGTGCTGCGGAAAACCGGTTGCGCCGCGGAGGACACTGGCGGACATGGCGGGGCGGGGCGGGCGCGGAACGGCTTGGGTCCGGCTGCAAGCGGTGGCGGTATCCGGTTCAACCTGTGAAGGGCTTTTGCTTGCCGCGCTGCCCTTGTTAGCCGTCTCGATCACCACTGATCCGCGTGCGGTGTCTTTGGTGAACGTCGCCGGGCAAGCGCCGTGGCTGCTGCTTTCGCTGTTCGCCGGAGTGGTGATCGACCGGGTACGGCGGACGACCGTGCTCGCTTCCGCGTACGCGGTGCAGATCGTTGCCGCGCTCGTGCTGGCGCTGCTGGGTTCCACCGGTTCGCTGAGCCTGCCCGCGCTGCTGGTGGTGGCCTTCGTGCTCACGACGGCGCAGGTCTTCGGCGACGGCGCGGCGGGCTCGGTGGTCCCCGAGGTCGTGTCGCCGGATCAGCTCGACCTGGCCAATTCCCGGTTGCAGGTGATCGACCGCGGCATGGTCCAGTTCGTGGTGCCGCCGGCGACCGGGCTCTTGATCGGGATCAGCGCCGGGCTGCCCGCGTGGCTGGCCGCCGTCGCCGCGCTGGTCGCGTTGCTGCTGGCGCGCGGGATTCCGTCGGCGAAGCCGGTGCGGACGCCCGCGCATCCGCTGAAGGACGTGACGGCCGGGCTGCGGTATCTGGTCGGCACGCCGCTGCTGCGGTCGATCACCATCACGGTCGCGCTGGGGTCGTTCGCGGCGGCCGCGGGCAACTCGATGCTCGTCCTCTACGCCACGCAGGAACTGCGTCTCGGGGCGGTCGGGTACGGCGTGCTGCTGGCCTGCCTGGCGGTCGGCTGGGTGGCGTCGTCGTTCTTCGTGGACCGCTTCGTGCGGCGGTTCGGCTACTCGGCGGCGATGCGGATCGCGCAGGTGTGCGCGGTGCTGAGCCAGCTGCTGATCGCGCTCGTGCCGCCGTGGCCGGTGCTGGTCGGCGCGGTGCTGATCTTCCTGACCGGGACGACGCTGATCTGGAACGTGTGCTCGCAGTCCAGCCGCCAGCGGTTCACCCCGTCGGAGCTGCTGGGCCGGGTGCTGACCAGCCACCGGGCGCTGGCGTGGGGCCTGACGCCGCTGGGTGCGCTCGCCGGCGGGTTTGTCGCGGTGCACTGGAGTTTGCGCGGCGTGTGGGTGATGGCGGCGGCGGTGCAGTTGCTGGGGACGTCGTTGGTGTGGCGGCAGCTGTCCCCGGCGGCGTTCCGGGAAGCCGAGGCCGCGATGGCGCGCTGAGGCGTCAGGCGCGCTTCGGGAGTTTCCAGCCGGGGCGGGGGAAGTGGCAGGTGTAGCCGTTTGGGTAGCGCTGGAGGTAGTTCTGGTGTTCGGGTTCGGCTTCCCAGAAGTCGCCGGCGGGGGTGACTTCGGTGACGACTTTGCCGGGCCAGAGGCCGGAGGCGTCGACGTCGGCGATGGTGTCTTCGGCGATGCGTTTTTGCTCGTCGGTCGTGTAGAAGATGGCGGAGCGGTAGCTGGTGCCGATGTCGTTGCCTTGGCGGTTTTTGGTGGTGGGGTCGTGGACCTGGAAGAAGAATTCGAGCAGGGTGCGGAAGTCGGTCTGCGAGGGGTCGTAGGTGACTTCAATGGTTTCGGCGTGGGTGCCGTGGTTGCGGTAGGTGGCGTGGGGGACGTCACCGCCGCTGTAGCCGACGCGGGTCGCGGTCACGCCGGGCTGGTGGCGGAACAGCTCCTCCATGCCCCAGAAACACCCGCCGGCCAGAATCGCCTTCTCCGTGGCCATGCCGCCTCCTCCGTGCTCGAACCGCTTCGCCTGCCATGCTAGTCCCCCGGCAGCAGCTCCAGGACCAGGGCGAGCGGCGGCCACGCGTCCCGGCCCCGCCGGGTGCAGGCGAAGGCCCGAAGCCGGACGTCCGGCCCGGTCAGCGGCAGGACGGCGACGTCGGGCCGGGTCGGCCAGGATTCCGGCAGCAGGCCGACCCCGCCACCCGCCGCGATGAGGTCCTGCACTAGGTCGAGGTGGTCCGCGCGGTGGGTGAACCGCGGCGAGAAGCCGGCCATCGACGCCAGCGTGCCGACGACCGTTTCGTCCGCGCCGTTGCGGGAGTTGCCGATCCAGTCGCGGTCGCGGAACGCGGAGAAGACCTCCAAGGTTCCCTTGCCCCGCAATGGTTTCGCGTCCGCGCGCGGCACCGCGAGCCCCCACGGTGCCGTCCACAGCGGACGGACGGCGAGCGACGGGTCGGCGGCCGCGGGCGCGAGGTTGTAGTCGTAGGTGAGCGCGAGGTCGATGTCGTCGGTCCGGAGCCGCGCCAGCGCTTCGGCGGGTTCGTGCTCGCTGATCACCACGCGGACCCGCGGATGCCGCTGCGCGAGAAGGTCCGCGACCGGGAGCACCGCGTGCCGCACGCCGGTCCCGAACCCGGCGACCCGCACGGTTCCGGCGGGTTCGGCTTCGGGATCGAGATCCACGCGGGCGGCTTCGACCGCGGCCAGGATCGTCACGGCGTGCTCGGCGAGCCGCCGCCCGGCGGGGGTGAGCCGCACGCGGCGGCCGTCCGGTTCGAGCAGCGCGACGCCGGTTTCCTTGGCCAGCACCGAGATCTGCTGCGAGACGGTCGAGGTGGTGGTTTCGAGCACGTCCGCGACCGCGCGCATCGAGCCGAGCCGCGACAACTCGAGAAGGAACTGCAGCCTGCGGGTGTCCATCCCCCGATTGTTCAGGATATTCGGACGATACGTCCAGGATTGGCAGGTGGACACGAACGGTCCGGATGCGTTCTCCTGGACGGGTGCTTCCCTCCACTCCCCGGGCCGGTGCCGCCCTCGCCGTTGGAGCCATGCTGTCCGTCCAGCTCGGACTCGCGGTTTCGGTCGGCCTCGCGAACCAGATCGGGCCGACCGGCGTCGCGTGGCTGCGGCTGGCCTGGGCCGGCGTGCTGCTCCTGGTGCTCGTGCGGCCGCGGCCGTCGGCGTTCCGGCGTCCGGCGTTGCTGGCGTGCGTGGTGCTCGGCTTCGCCACCGCCGGGATGACGATCCTGTTCATGGTCGCCGCGACCCGGTTGCCGCTGGGCACGGCGAGCGCGCTGGAATTCCTCGGCCCGCTGACCGTCGCGATCGTGCGCGGCCGGAGCGGGGCCCGGGCGTGGCCGGTGCTGGCGGCGGCCGGGGTGGTGCTGCTGACCCAGCCGTGGCAGGGCGGGACCGATCTGATCGGCCTCGGCTGCGCGCTCGCGGCGGCGGCCTGCTGGGGCGCGTACATCGTGCTGACGCAACGAGTCGGGGACGAGGTGTCCGGCCTGCGCGGGCTGGCGGTGTCGATGCCGGTGGCCGGTCTGGTGGCCACCGCGGTGCACGCCCCGGAGGTGGCCGGCGAGCTGACGTGGCCGCTGGTGCTCGCCGGGCTCGGGCTCGCGGTGCTCGTGCCGGTGGTGCCGTTCAGCCTGGAGATGATGGCGCTGCGCCGGTTGACGGCCTCGGCGTTCGGGACGCTGATGAGCCTGGAACCGGCGATCGCGCTCGTGCTGGGGCTGATCGTGCTGCACCAGGTGCCGAACCTCGCGGCGGTGGCCGGGATCGCGTTCGTGGTGGCGGCGGGCATCGGCGCGGAACGGACCGGGGCGCGGGAGCCGGTGAAAGCGGGGGTCTCGTGAGTGGCAATCCCGGTTAGAACCGGCATTGCCGCTCACGAGCTCTACGCTGGCGGCATGCAGGTGGAAATCTGGAGCGATGTCGTGTGCCCGTGGTGCTACCTCGGGAAGGCGCGGTTCGAGAAGGCGCTGGCCGGGTTCGAGCACCGGGACGAGGTGACCGTGACCTACCGGTCGTTCGAACTGGACCCCGGGCGGACCGGGACCGAACCGCTGCTGGACATGCTCACCGCGAAGTACGGTCCGCAGGCCGCCGAGATGGAGCAGCGGGTCGCCGGGCTCGCGGAGGCGGAGGGGCTCGGCTACCGGACGGACCGGGAGATCGGCAACACCTTCGACGCGCACCGCCTGCTGCACCTGGCCCGCGAAAAGGGGCTGGAGAACGAGATGGTCTCGGCGTTGTTCCGCGCGAATTTCGCCGAAGCCCGGGCAGTGTTCGCTTCGGACGTCCTCGCCGAGGTCGCGGAAGAGGCCGGGTTGCCGCGCGGCGAGGCGGAAGCGGTGCTGGCGGATTCCTCGCGGTACGCGGACGCGGTGCGGGCCGAGGAGCGCGAGGCCGCGGAACTGGGCGCGGGCGGGGTGCCGTTTTTCGTGCTGGGACGGCGGTTCGGGGTTTCCGGCGGCCAGTCGGTCGAGGTTTTCGCGCAGGCGCTGGAAAAGGCCTGGGAGGCTGCTGCCGGGCGGTGAGGGCTTCGCGGCCCGGCAGGCCCTCCCGAGTGCTTACTCGGACCAGGTGCTGAGCCGGTTGAGCAGCCGTTCGAGCACCTGCGGGTCCGCGGTGACCGGTTCGCCGGAGACGGGTTCGTCCACGAGCGTGCGCCGGTCGCCCCGGCGCGGCAGCCGGACCTGTCCGGCCGAAATCCCGCCGGGCAAGGGCAATTCGCACCACGTGGTGCGGCCGCGGTCGCCGGTGCGCACGCCGATCCGCTCGTCGCGCGGCGGCGTCGGGGCGACGAGGTCGTCGTCGACCTCGACGACGAGCCGGTCGCCGCGCAGCTGGAGCCGGACGGTGACGAAGGCGGGCGCGGACGGGCTGCTCTGGTCGACCACGTCGCCGACGAGCCGGACCGCGGCGTTCGTGACCTGCTCCAGCATCGGGAGCAGGGACCAGTCGGTCAGGATCAGGCGGACGAACAGCTCGGTGCACGGGACCGCGCTCGGCTGCGCCACCAGCCGGAGGTCGTCCACCTGGGTAGTGCGCGTGCTCAAGCGTCACCTTCCTCCTCGGCGAGCGGTCCGATCGGCCGGGACCGTGCGGGCATCATGCCACCGCCGCCGGGCCGGTCCGCGGCGGGAGGGCGGTGCGAGCGAGAACCGCAGGTCACCGGGCCGGGCGGGCTTCCGGGCCGGCGAACCTCTTAGGCTGCCCGGATGTCGGCAGACTCGGCCCGGTGGGCGATCCAGGACCTGATCATGACCTACGCCGCTCTCATCGACGCGGGCGATCTGGCCGGGGTGGGGGAGCTGTTCCGCGAGGGCACCCTGCACAGCGGCGGCGGCCGGACCGGGCGGGAGGCGGTGGAGAACTGGTTCCGCGACATCCTGATCCTCTATCCCGACGGCACGCCGAGGACCCGGCACGTGACGACGAACGTCCGGATCACGGTCGGCGAGGACACGGCTTCCGCGCACAACTATTTCACGGTTTTCCAAGCCGCGGCGGGCTTTCCGCTGCAGCCGATCGCGGCTGGGCACTACGACGACCGGTTCGTCCGGCGCGGGGACGAGTGGATGTTCGCGGAGCGGACGCCGGTGCTGCAGCTGACCGGGGACCTGACGCGGCACCTCCGGCTGGATGTCGTGCGGGCGGCCGGTTCTAGCCGGTGACCGAGTGGTCCGGACCATTCCGGCGAGCTGTCCGTGAGGGGAGCCGGAGAGGGTGGTGGGGAGTCTGGTGATCGGGTCGGGTGTGTGTCCGCTGGGCCGACGAGAACATCGAGACCGTCGCGGCGCCGCTCGACGCCGGGCAGCGAGCGGACCCGGCAGGTCAGTCCCGTTTGCTCAGCTTGCGCCGCAGGCCCCGCCCGGCCGCCAGCGTCGGGAGCGCCAGCAGCGCGCCCGCGCCGAGCGGGATTCCCTGCTGCCACGCGGGGGCTCCGAGCGCGGCGGGCGCGGCTTGCGGGTCGTGGTCGCTGACGCCGCCCCAGCGCGACGGCGGCAGGACGATCACCCGCGCCTTGCCGATGACGTCGTCCACCGGGACGGTGCCGTTCACCCCGCCGCCGCCCTGGCAGCGGGAGTCGCACGAGTTCTCGCGGTTGTCGCCCATCACCCAGAGGCTGCCCTTCGGGACGGTGACCGGGGCGAAGGTCTGCCGCGCCGTCGGCGGCTGCTCGAGCCAGTGCACGTACGGCTCGTCGAGGGGTTTGCCGTCGACCAGGACGCGGCCCTGCGGGTCGCAGCACTGGACGGTCTGGCCGCCGACGGCGATCACGCGTTTCACGAAGTCGCGTTCGTCCGGCGGCGCGAAGCCGACGAGGGAACCGAGGCCGCGCAACGCCTTCGTGAAGACGTTGCCCGGCTCCTGCGGGGCGATCTCGTTCGCGTTCCACGACTGCGGGCCGCGGAAGACGATGACGTCGCCGGGCGCGGGATCGGTGAAATCGTAGGTGACGCGGTCGACGACGACCCGGTCGCCGAAGCAGCCGTCGCAGCCGTGCAGCGTCGTCTCCATCGACGCCGACGGGATCAGGAACACCTTCGCGACGAACTGCTGGATCAGGATCGTCAGCACCAGCGCGATCCCGATCAGGATCGGCAGCTCCTGCCAGAACGGACGCTTCCGCCGCGCTTTCCGGGGCGGTTCGCCCGCGCCGGGACGGTCGGATCCGGGCTCGCCGGGGGCGGGGACTGGGGGGATCGGGTCGGCCACGCCGTCAGGCTACCCAGATCCGCCCGCCCGGCGGCGGACCGCGCGCGGCCACGATCGGGGGGTCGTGCCGGTGACCGGGACGGCAACCGGAGATTTCGCCCTCGGGGAAGGAAACCGGGCCGGGACCGGGGGTGGATTCCGGAATCCGGCCGGGAGGCGGCGCGCGGGGGCGGATGCCGTCACCGCGAGGCCGGGGCTGAGTGCGGATCGAGGGCTTCCCATGGATCGGCTCCACGCGAGTTCGTCGGCGTTTCCCTGGTGGAGTGTTCCCTGGAACGGGGTCCGGCCGGGACGCGTCGGGCGAGCGTCACCGGGAGGCCGGGGTCGGGCGCGGATCGAGAGCGGTCAGCTGCTGCGTGAACTCCGCGACGCGATGGTTCCACGTATACCGGCTCCGCACGAGTTCGTAAGCGTTCTCCCGGATCGCGTGCGCCAACGCCGGGCTGCTTTCGAGGCGGTCCAGCTCTCCAGCCAGCGCTTCGGGCGAACCCGGCGTGGCGAGCAGTCCGGTGACGCCGTCGCGCACCAGCGCGGCAAGCGGGCCCACCGCAGTGGCGATCACCGGGACCCGGCTCGCCCACGCTTCGAGCAGTGCGGTCGGGAAGGCGTCATTCGGGCTGGTCGGGCAGAGGACGAGCGACCGGGCACTGCGCAGCGCCCGGAATTTCGCGTCGCCGCCGAGGTTTCCGGCGAAGGTGACGTTTTCGGCGATCCCGAGTTTCCGGGCCAGAGCCTCGTACCCGGGACGCGCGGTGCCATCCCCGATCACCAGCAGGCGGGCGCGGTGCAGGCGCATCGCGTGCAGAAGCTGCGCCAAGCCCTTCCACGCGTGGGTCGGTTCGAGCCGGGCCAGGAAGGCGGCGGCGTAAGGGCGCTCCCCGCCGACTGGTGCGGCTAAGGCCTCGGGCGCGATGGCGTTCTCCAAGACCCCGACTTTGTCGCCGTAGCGGCGGCGGAACCGGTCGGCGACGTAGTCGGACACGCCGAGGATCAAGTCCGCCCGGCGCAGCAGGAAACCTTCGGCAACGGCATAGGCGCGCGCGACGGCGTTGAAGAGCGGGTGACCGTCCTTGGCCAAGGCGGCGGCGTGATAGGTCACCACGACCGGGAGGTCTCCGGCGGCCAGCGCCGCGGCGTCGGCGAGACCGGGCACCGGGGTGTGCACGTTGAGATAGTCGGCCCGCTCGGCGCGCAGGATGCGGCGGATCTGCCGTGGCCAGCGCGGGTCGAGCGGGGTGTTGGACAGCTTCGCGAGCGCAGGGAGCCGGTGGACCGGGAAGGGCTCGCCGGATCGCGCTGGGGGGCCGGTGGTGATGACGACCGGCCGCCATCCGGGGACTTCCCGCAGCGCGGCGGCCAGGCTGTGCACGTAGGTTTGCACGCCGCCGATGTCCGGCGGGAAGTACGGCGTCACGAAGACGACGGTGCGTTCTCGGCTCACGGAGGCTCCTGTCCTCATTGGTCCGGTTGGCTGGCCGCGCGCGGATGTGATGGTGTGTGTGCGGGGATGGGGGACTTCGAGGAGGCGCAGGATGTCCGGGATCCGGATGCCGTGGGCGACGGTGCGGTGCCGCGCGTGCGGCCACGAACGCAGCGAGCACCAGCATTTGCGCGGCGGCACCGACTGCGGGCGCTGCGGCTGCCGCCGGTTCCGGTGGCTGCGCCGGGGCTGACCGCGGTTCAGGCGGCATCGAGCAGCGCGCTCAGGTCGCGGGCCCGGCGCGCGTACGGGGGAAGCACTTCGCGCAGGTGCCGCCGGTAGGTGTCGCGGTGGTCGACGAGGGCGTCGAGCAGCGCGGGCAACGTGGTGTCGCGGACCTCGCCGATGCCGACCACCCACTGTTCGAGGCCGAGATCGCGCATGATGCCCGCGGTTTTGTGGTCGTACTCGATCGCCAGGCACGGGACGTGCGCGGTGAGGGCGAAGATGACCGAGTGGAAGCGGGTGCCGATGACCAGGTCGGCTTCGGCGTAGAGGGCGCGGGCGTCGCGGTGGTCGAAGGAGTCGTCGCCGAGGACGCGCAGCCGGGGGTGCTCGAGTCCGGCGGCGAGGCGGGTGTTGATCCGGCGGTCGTCGTCGCCTTGGTAGGCGCAGGTCACCTGGGGGACGAGGACGACGTGGTACCCGCGGCCGAGCAGATGCCGGATTCCCGCGGTCAACGCGCGTTCGTACCGGAGCTGTCCGGCTTCGTCGAGCCACTGGCGGGCGGTGACCATCGCGATCCGGGCGTCGGCGGGGAGGCCGAGAGCGGTGCGCCAGTCGCGGTCGGACCGGGTTTCGAAGGCGAAGGCGCTGTCCACGCTGCGGGTGAGCAGCTGCGCCGGCAGCCCGATTTCGGTGAGCCGGTCGCGGCTGATGTCTTCGCGGACGAGCACCGCGTCCGCGCGGCCAAGGACGTGGCGCACCAGCACGCGCTGGACGCGGCGGGGGAACGGCCCGTAGGACTGCGGGCCGGTCACGACCCGGACGCCGAACCGCTCGGCGAGCCACAGCGGCAGCAGCAGGAACAGGATGTTCAGGTCGGAGGCGAAGTCCGCGCGTCCGTTCAGGTGGCCGCCGCCGACGGAGACGACGAGATCGGCGGTGGCGAGGGCGCGCAGTTCGCGGCGGGGCTCGGCGGGCAGCAGCCGGGCCGCGGCCAGCCGAATCCGCCGCGGGAGCCGGGCGGCGGCGAGGGCGACGACGGGCAGCAGGCTGAGTTTCCGCAGGATCCGCCGGAGCCGGGGGATGTCCTCCTCGCCCGAGTAGCGGCGGAACGAACCGAGGTTGGGCACGCCCTCGAACTCCGGCCAGCGCGCGGGATGCTCGAAACCGGCGATCGCGATCCGGGCTCCGGGCAGCGCGCGGCGGATCTGGTCGAGCAGCACGCTGAGCAGGGCGGCGTCGCCGCGGTTGCCGCGGTCGAACGCGTTGACTACGACGACGCGGGTCATCGGCGGGCCTCCCGGCGGGGGCGGAGCGGGTGTGCGGGCAGCGGAGTGGGGAAGCGAGTCACGGCTAGGGCTCCCTGTGAGGTCGCGCGGTCCGGGCCGCAGTGGCGTGCGGCGGCTCCGGGACAGGGCGTGGGGTCGTCGGCGGGCCTCCCAGCGGGCGGCGGGCGCGGAACGCGGGTGATGACCGGGGCTGGCGAGCTCGCGCCGCGGCGGGGCGGGGAACGCGGGTCATCGCCGGACCTCCCGGTAGTGCTGTTCCAGCCGGTCGAGGAAAGTGCCGAGGCGGTGGCACGCGGCGAGCCCGGCCGAGCGCGCTCCCATCGCCCGGCGCAGGCCCGGGTCGCCGAGGAGGCGGGTGAGGGCGTCGGCGAGGGCGCGCGGCTCTCCCGGCGGGACGAGGATCCCGTTGTGGCCCGCCCGAACCAGCTCGGGGATGCCGCCGACGTCGGTGGCCGCGACCGCCCGGCCCACGCCGAGGGCTTCCAGTGCGACCGTCGGGAAATTCTCCGGCCACACCGACGGGATCACCACGACCGAAGCGGCGCGGTAGGCCTCCGTCAGTTCGCGGCCGCGGAGCCAGCCGGCGAACCGGACGCGGTCGGCCAAGCCGTGTTCGCTGACCGCCTTTTCCAGGGTCGCTCGCTGGGCGCCGTCGCCGGCGAGGGTGAGCCGGGCGTGCGGCAGGCGGCGGGCGACCGTCGCGAAGGCGGCCACGAGCACGTGCGCGCCTTTCACCGGTTCGAGGCGGCCGACGAACAGCGCGTCCGGGGCGTCGGGGACCGGAGAGGCGGCGGGCAGCGGCACGCCGTTGGGGACGACGTGGATCGGGGTCCGGGGCAGGTCGTGCCGGACGGCGTCGGCGAGGAACCGGCTCGGGGTGAGGATCCGGTCGACCATCCGCAGGCGGCGCAGGTAGGCGGGGCGTTGCAGGAAACGCAAATAGGCCAGCCGGGCGACGTCCATTGTGGACAGCCGGGCGCGGCCTTCGGTGCGGCTGCGCAGGTTCCACGACAGCAGCTGACCGGTCCAGTCCTCCGGGCCGTGCACGGTGAGCACCCGGGGATAGGCCGCGGACGCGCTGAGCACGGCCGGGCTGAACTCGCCGATGGTGTGCAGGTGCACCACGTCGGGCCGGAAAGACCGCAGCGCGGCGGTCACCCGCCGGTAGGCGGGCCGGTGCCAGAAGTAGCCCGCGACGCGCGCGGCCGGGCCGCCGCGGATGGCGGGCACCAGGACGTCGGCGAACACCTCCCGGTCGCTGACGGCGGGGTCGTCGAGCAGGTGGTCGGTCGCGACGACGAGGACCTGGTGCCCGCGGCGGCGCAGCCCGTCGGAGACGAGGCGGACGCTACGCTCCGCGCCGCCGGCTTCGAAGCCGACGTTGACGACGTGCGCGATCTTCATCCGAACCTCCTTTGCCAGACGGAGACAGTCCGCGCAGGGCGAGCGCGGCGACCGCGACCAGGCCGGACGCGAGATTGCCGGCGCCCCAGGCCGCCGCGATCCAGACGAGGCCTCGCTGGGCCCCGAGCGCGGCGAGGCCGACGGTGACCGCCGCGTAGACCACATTGGACAGATTCAGCGCGGGCAGCTGCCGGGTCACTTTGAGCAGAAACCCGGACCACGTGGTGAACGCGACCGCGAGAGCGGAGACCGCGAGCACGACGAGGCAGTTCCGGGCCTCGGCGGCGTAGCTGGCGCCGAACAGGGCCAGCACCGGTTTCGCGAGGACGACGGCGACGCCGACGGCGGGCAGCACGATCGCGAGGATGAGCAGCGCCGAGCGTTTCGCCAGCCGCTTGAGGTCTTCCTGTTCGTGCGAGCCCTCGGCGAACAGCGCCTCGCCGACGGCGAACGGGACGGCGTTGACGAAGTTGGCGATCTGGAACGCCACGAAGTAGGCCGCCGACGCTTCCGGCCCGAGCGAACGCAGCACCAGCAGCGGAATCACCAGCAGCGGCACCAGATTCAGGCAGCTGGAGGCGTAGTTGCCGAGCGAGTACGCCAGCGTGGAGCGCAGCGTCGCCGGGTGCACGCGGGGCCGCACCGGGATCCGCAGGCGGCGGCGGATGACGAGCACGCTCGCGACGGCGGCCACCGCGGAAGCCACCGTGCTGGACAGGAAAACGCCGATCGCGCCCGCGCCGACGAAAACGATCGGAAGGGCGATTTTGACCGCGCTCATCAGGACGCCGTTGAGGAGCAGGTTGTACTTCGCCGCGCGCGAGGCGACGAACACGGAATCGGTGAGCAGGTTCTGCGCGACGGCCATCGCCAGCAGCGCGAACAGCACGACTTGCGGGAACGAGCCGCTGAGGAACGCCAACTCCGGCGAAACGAACGGCGCCACGAGGGCGAAACCGGCCCCGAGAACAGTGCCGGTGACGGCCACCGCGGTGAGCGCGGAACTGACGTGCGCCGCGCGGGACGAGGCCGTGGGCAGGTACCGGACCAGGCTGGAGCTGAGCCCGAGCCCGCTGAAGTAGCTCAGCAGGGTCACCGCGGAGAGCAGCGAACTCGCCAGCCCCACCTCGGCGGGCGGGTACAGCCGGGCGACGACGATCCAAAACACGAATCCGGACCCGGCGCCGAGCGCGGTCGTGGCCATGAGGAAGAACGAGTTGCGCACCAGCGGGTCGGATTTCAGCCGCGCGGCGAACGACGGCTCGGGGTCGGCGACCGCGGTCATGCCGGAACCTCGGCCGGGCCGAGCGCTTCGCGGTAGCTCTCTTCGAGGCGCTGGGCGTGGCGCGGCCAGGAGAAGTGTGCGGCGGCGAACCAGGCGGAGTAGCGGCCCATGGCGGCGCGGAGGGCGGGGTCAGCGGCGAGGGAACGCAGCGTCGTGCGCAGGATCGCCGCGTCGCGGGGGAGCAGCGCGACTTGCGTCCGGTCGAGGCCGTAGCAGGCGTAGCCCGGGTCGTCGGTGGTGACGACCGGGAGGCCGGAGGCCATGGCTTCTTGGACCGTCAGGGGGAATCCTTCCGCCGTCGAGGGCAGGGCGAAGACGTCGCAGGCGCGGTAGAGGCTGCTGAGGCGGCCGGGGCTCTGCGCGCCGAGGTGGTGCACCGACGGATCCTCGGGGACGTGTTTCGGCCGTTCCCCGGCGAAAACCAGGTCGTAGTCGGGATGCCGGGCCGCGAGCAGCAGGTCGTAGCCCTTCTTCGGCACCGGCCGTCCGACGAACAGCACCAGGACCCGGTCGTGCGGCAGCTGCCAGCGTTCGCGCAGCCGCCGGGCTTCTCCGGGGAACGCGGGCCGGTAGCGGGCGGTGTCGACGCCGTTGGGCAGCACCTCCACGCGGCCGCCGCGAAACCGCCGCACGAACGCCGCCACGGAATCGTTGACCACGAAAACCTCGCGGCTGGCCCGGAACGATCGCCGTCCGATCGACCGGTACACCGCGTGCTGAACCGCGCGCACCAGCGCCGACGGATGCTCGACGACCGCGACGTGCTGGGTCAGGAAGAGCGGCGTGCCGGTCCGCGCCGCTCGCCGTCCGGCGCTCCAGGAGGACGGGTACAGCGTGTCGTGCACGTGGACGACATCCGCCCACCCCACCCATTCCCGGACCGCGCGGAACAGCTGGGGCCCGAACACCGGAAACGGCACTCCGGTCCGGTCCTCGATCCAGTTGAAGGCGGGGACGCGCACGACCCGGAAGCGGGCGGCGGGGGCCGGGCGGGCGGCGGGCAGCGCGCTCGTCAGCACGGTGACCTCGGCGCCGCGGGCGGCGAGCGTCCGGGCCTGCTGGGCGGCGACGTTCTCGATTCCCCCGACGTGCGGCGGGTAGTAGTGCGAGACGAGCAGGATCCGGAGGGGACGGGAGGGCGTCATCGGTACACACTCGTTCCATTGCTGCTGTAGACCTTGTTTTTGGTGGCGTCGAGGAACTGCAGCGGATAGCGGTAGGTGACGAGATCTCCTTGGTAGAACACGGTGACCTCGCCCTTGCGGACGGCCGGGTAGCCGAGGAGGACGAACGAGCCGGGCCGCACGAGCGGGGGATAGATGTCGTCGCCCGGACGGCCGTCGAGCAGCGTCTGGAGCCGGCTGAGCGTGTAGCGGTCGGACTGGATGCGCTGGGCCGCGGTGTGCTGTTCGAGCCACGCGAGGGCGGCGCGTTCCTGCGGGTGCGCGTAGTAGATGTCGTAGTACTGCCCGGCGTTGTCCAGTTGCAGTTGCGCGGGATAACCGCCGAACAGCCGGGGCAGCGCGCCGGTGAGGTCGAGGAACAGCAGCAGCGCCACGGCGGTGGCGGCGGGCATTCGCCACCGTTTCCGGAGCCACGACAGCGCCCAGACCGAGCCCATCGCGATGAACGGGGCGAAGCCGAACAAGCCTTGCTGGAACGTGCGCAGGAGCCCGTAATCGACCGAGAGCTGCGGCAGCGCGAGTTCGGCGGCGAGCACGCCCAGGCCGCCGGCGGCGAGGACGAACAGGTCGTGCGTCGGCCGGAACACGGTCGCGGTGGCGACGAGGGTTCCGGCTAGGCCGAGGAGCAGCAGCACTTGCAGCCCGTCCGCGCACCAGGTGCGGAGGAGGGCGTTGATGCGGGGGACGTCGAGGCCAAGCTGGTCGAGCGCGGAACCGGCCGCGGTCAACGGCAGCTTGCTCGGCGGCGCGACCTGAGTGGCTGCCGCGCGCAAGGCCAGGGGCGGCGCACTGCCGGTGCTCGCTCGGGTCGATTCGGCGTAGTCAAGCAGCCGTTGCTGCGGGCTGACCCGGGCGGAGCTGAAGATGCTGTACGCGGTGTCGGACGAGCCGCGTTGAACCTGGTCCGGGTGGAACAGGCCCTGGGCGGTGGCGGCCGCGGTGTGCTGGAGCTGATGCCAGGTGCCGGTGACCGGTCCGGTCCACAGCGCGGAGCACAGGACCGCGACGCCGATCATCGGCCAGGCGACGAAATCGGTGGCCTCCTTCGGCGCGCGCTCGGCGAGACGGCGGCGCAACGGCGGAACCACCCGGATGACGCCGCTGGCGAGCTTTCCCAGCAGCAGCACGCCGATCAGCACGTAAGTGGTGGAGTAATGCGAGAGCACGATTCCCGCGAACAGGACGGTGAATGCGATCCGCCGCGCGCGCCGCGGGGCAGTGCGGTCGCTCAACGCCAGAACCGCGCAGCCCAGCAGGAGAAACGCGATCTCCTGGCGGCCGAGGAACGGCATGTCGGTGAAAAATGTGGGGAAGGCGAGGAAATAGGTCGCGGCGAGCAGGGAAATGCGTTTAGACGTGAGATTGCGCGTCGTGCGGTACACCGCGACCGGTGCCGCGGCGAACAGCATCGGCAGCACCACCTTGAAGATCGCCAGGCCGGGCAGGCCGGTCAGCTGCGCCAGCGAGGCGGGCAGGAGGGTGATGCTGAGGCAGGCCTGGTACGCGTCGGGATCGCCGGAAACATCCCAGTGGCCCTTGGCTGAAGTGAGCTGGAAGAGCAGGTATTCGCGCTGGATGTCGTGCCCGGTGACGAACCAGCCGCGCAGCGAGGTCAGCAGCAGCAAAGCCGTTGCCGCGCACAGGATTCCGCACGCGAGGACGCCGTCCCCGTAGCGGTCCGCCTGGACGAACAGGAGCCCGAGCAGCGCCGCGACGAGGAACAGTGCGACCAGGCTCGTCGCGCCGGTGAACCCGTTGTTCAGCCGGATGGCCCCGGCGATCGCGACCGTCAACGCGAGGAGTCCGAGAACCGCGACCGGTGCGACGTCACGCACCGGCATCAAGCGCGGCGCCCGCACCGGCGGCGAAGTGCCGGTGAGCCGTCGGTCCACCACCGCGAGCGCCGCCGCGGTCAACGTTTGGGCCACCGCCAGCGACGCGGCCGTCAACGGGCGTGAGACGCCGAACCAGGGGAGCACGGTGTTGACGGCCAGCGCGGCGACCATCGCGGCCAGCACGGCGAAACCCAGCCCCAGCAGCCACTGAGCCTCGCGGGTGGACGCGACGCGGGTGGAAATCCGGCGGCACAGCCAGGCCGGGGCGCCCAGCACGAGCCACAGACCGGCGACTGTCACCAGTACTGCTGGTCGCCACGGCAGCAGCTCCACGAGACCGGCGGCCAGCACCGTACCGAGCACGACGGTGCGCTGACTGGGAAGCATCACGGCAGCACCTCGGCGTAGACGGCCTCGACCTGGTCCGCCACCGCGGTCCAGGTGAACTCCCGAGCCGCTCTCGCGCTGGCCGCGGCGGTCCGTTGCCGGAAGTCCTCGTCCGCGGCGAACTCGTCGATCGCCGCGGCCAGTGCGGCGGAATCGGCCGGGGCGAGGGCACCGATTCCGCGGAGGAGTTCGGTGTTTCCCGGAACGTCGGTCGCGAGCACCGGCAACCCGGCGGCCATCGCCTCGAGCGCGGCGAGCGACATTCCCTCGCGATCCGAGGGCAACACGAACAGGTCCGCTTGCTCGTAGCGGTTTCGCAGAGCGGCACCGTGCAGCCGGCCGTGAAACCGCACTCCCGGAATCCCTTGCTGCTGCACGGTTTCCTCGAGCTGCTGCCGTTGTTCCCCGTCCCCGGCCACATCGAGGACCACCGGCCGGCGCACCAGCATCAGCGCGCGCAGGAGCCGCGCGAGGTTCTTCTGCGGGCTCAGCCGTCCGACGAACAGCAAGCGCAGCACCGGTTCCCGGCGCGGGCGCGGCGGGAGGAAGAACTCGTCGGACACTCCGTTCGGCACCGCGAAGATCCGCCCCGGGTCCACCCGGTACGCGGTGCGGACGAATTCCCGCTGCGCCTCGGTCAGCACCAGCACCCCGGCGGCGGCCCGCAGAACGCGGCCGAACACGTGTTTTTTGTAGTGCGGCAACAGCCATCCCAGTTTCCCGGACTGGTCGACGTCCAGGTGGAAGTGGAGCAGGAACGGCTGGCGGCGCACGGCCGCGGCGAGCGCGACCTGCTCGGGCAGCACCGCGTGGGCGGCATGCAGATGCCACACCGCGGTCCTCGGCGTGCGCAGCAAAGCGGGAACGAGACCGGCGGACACCGGCGTATGCGCGACATCGAGCGCGGCCGTGCGGATGGTGGCGACGTTGTGCACCAGCTCGCGCCGCGGCGAGTCGCGCGCGCCGGCGGTCGTGGTGAGCACGGTGACTTCGTGGCGTTGCGCCTGCTGCCGGGCGAGATGCTGCACTACCGCTTCCATCCCGCCCAGATGCGGCGGGTAGTACGGAGTGATCTGGACGATCCGGCGGCGCTTCACGGCCTGCCCCCGGAAGCGTTGCCGGGCAAGCGGAACCGGAGGTTCTCCAGGCCGCCCGCGACGTTCACCGCGATCGCGTCGACGACCTGACCGGGCGGGACCGGCAGCCGGAAGTCCACCGCGGTGAACTGGCCGGGCTCGAGGGTCACGTGCCGCGAGAGTCCCGGGAGCCGGTCCGCGGCCGGGGTCTCCAGCGCGGCCACCACGGTGTAGTCCGCGCGGGCGGGACCGTGGCGCACCAGCGCGACCTCCGCGGCGACCGCTCCGTCCCGGAACGTCGGCGTGCCGACGAAGTACAGCTCGGTGTAGGTCTCGGGCTGTTCGGTGAAGGATTGCCGGAACAGCGTCCGGGCGGCCGGCCACCCCAGGACCGTCACCGTCGCGAGCACCGCCACCGCCGCGACCGCACCGGCGAATTTCAGCCAGCCGCGGCCGTTGCCCCGGTCTTCTTCCGCGGAGTCGGCCACGCTCAGTCCGCCATCGCCAGGACGCATTCGGCCTCGCCCGCGCAGAGCGCGTTCGCCGGCCCCCGCGCGGTGCGCGCCCGGTGGGCGGCCAGCTGCGCGAGGTTGCGCAGGCCGTCGCGCACGGCGTGCAGTTTCACGTCGCCGCCGCGAATCCGGTACTCGATCGGCGTTTCGCCGCAGCGGAAACCGCGGACGTAGGCGTCGTTCTTGATTTCCTGCGAGAACGGCATCCCGCCGGAGCGGATGTCCAGGTGGCGCCAGACGTGCCGGCGGAACACCCACATCCCGGACTGCGAATCCCGGAACGGCGAACGGAAGAAGAACCGGCTGATCAGCGTCAGCGCCCGGTTGCCGATCCGGTGCGACGGCTTCATCGCGTCGCGGTTCTCGCGGCCGAGCCGGTTGGTGGACAGGAAATCGAGCTGCCGCTCGGCCAGCGTGGCCAGCAGTCCCGGAAGGTGGTCGAACGGGTAGGTGCAGTCCGCGTCGCCGGTGGCGATCACGTCGCCGGTCGCCGCGGCGAACCCCGCGTGGTAGGCGTGCCCGTACCCGCGCAGCGGCTGCCGGATCACCCGGGCGCCGAGCGCGGCGGCCACGTCGCCGGTCCCGTCGGTCGAGGCGTTGTCGACCACGAGCACCTCGGTCTCGTAGCCCAGCGCCGCGAGGCCGGAGTGCGGGATCGTGGCCAGCACGCGCGGCATGTTGACCCGTTCGTTGAGCGCGGGGATGACGACGGAGAGCCTGCGCGGGCGGGCCCTTTCGGCGCGGGTGCCGCGGCTCGCGGTCCGGAGGCGGCAGCAGGGCCCGGCGGCCGGGCTCGCGGCGGTGTCGTCCGACGGCGAGGAGCTGGAACGCTCGATGTTCGACGTCATGGAGGAACCTCGGTTCTGGTCTGGTGCTCGGCGGGGACAGGCGCGGGAGAGCACGCGGGCGCGGCCGGATCCGGAGGCGGGAAGCACCGATTGCCCGGCCTCGTCAGGCCGGGTGGTCGGAGTCCGCCGGCGGGGAGCCTGCCGGCGACGGGTCGGGGGGCGGGGTTGTGTTGTGGAGGCGGGCGGTGCGAACGGCCGCGAGGGCCGTGCGAGCGCGCTTCGGCGCCCGGCCTTGTATCTGTATCGATGCCGAGCACCTGGGCGCTACGTGCGGTTAGCGAATTTCTCGTGCGCTCGACCAGTGCGGCGCCGAATGCGGCCGCGAGAATGAACGGTCGTCGCAGGTAATGGTGACGGGTGCGCAAAAAACCGAAAGGGATTCGCGTGCGGTTTCACTCGGTCGGCCTACTACGAAAAGCGCGTCCGGCGGGCCGGAAAAGGCGGCCTCGTGCCGGATGCGAGGTATGCCCGCATGCGGTCCCCGGTTGCCTGGACGCGGGTATATGCCTTGCTGTGCAACGGTAATCGGACGGGACTAACGCCCGAACGATCCGTGTCTTCCCTCGCCCTCGGCGAAACGGGAGGCTCCCGCAAGGGCATCCGAGCGCAGCGACTGAATCCCGTGCCGGGATTCGTTTTCCAGTGCGGATTCCTCGCTCAACGACTCGTTCTCCAGCAATGCCGCCCGGTCCTCTCGCAAACACGTCTGCGGAAACGCGGCGAGTTCCCGGGCGAGCGCGATCGCGGCGGGCAAAGCCTGCCCGGACGGCACGACGCGGTCGGCCAATCCGATCCGGTGCGCTTCCTCCGCGCCGACCGGCCGCCCGGTGAGCACCAGATCGAGCGCGTGGCCGCGGCCGATCAGCCGCGGCAGCCGGACCGTGCCGCCGTCGATCAGCGGGACGCCCCAGCGGCGGCAGAACACGCCGAACACCGCGGTCTCGTCGGCGATCCGGAGGTCGGCCCAGATCGCCAGTTCCAGTCCGCCCGCGACGGCGTGCCCGGACACCGCCGCGAGCACCGGCTTGCGCAGCCGGAGGCGGGTCGGCCCCATCGGGCCGTCGCCGTCCGGTTCGGTGCGGTTGCCGCGGCCCTCGCTCACCGCCTTGAGGTCCGCGCCCGCGCAGAAAGTCCCGCCAACGCCGTACAGCACGGCGACGGAGGCGTCCGAAGCGTCGAAGTCCCGGAAGGCGTCGGCCAGCGCCTCGGCGGTGGCCCGGTCGACGGCGTTGCGGCGTTCCGGCCGGTTGATGCCGATGGTGGTGACCGGACCGTCGTGTTCGACCAGCACAGTGCTCAACGGGGCCTCCTGCGGAAGAAGCGGCTGTCCGCGCAGCATGCCACGGCCCGTAGGCTCCGGCAGGGAAGACGGCATGGGAAACGGCACGGGATCGGGAAGGGGACCGCGGAATGGACGGCCTGGCGGCGTTCGGATTCGAGCTGGGGGTGCTCAAGCGGGTCCGCCGCGCGGGCTGGTGGCAGGCGGGGGTCCGCGACCCGGAATCGGTGGCCGAGCACAGCCTCCGGGCGGCGCAGCTGGCCGCGCTGCTCGCTGCCGAGGAGGGTGCGAACCCCGAGCGCGCCGCGTTTCTCGCGCTGTGGCACGACACGCAGGAGACCCGCACCGGCGACCTCCCGCACACCGCCGCGCCGTACCTGACGAAGCCGGAACCGCGTGCGATCACCGCGGACCAGACGGCGGGCTTGCCGCGTGCGTCGGCGGAAACCGTGCAGACGGCGGTAGACGAGTACGAAACGCGCGAGTCGCCCGAGGCGCGGTGTGCGAAGGACGCCGACAAACTCGAGATGCTTTTCCAGGCACTGGAATACCGCGCGACCGGAGTATCCACAGTGGACGAATGGCTCGCGTCGGCGCAGGCCGGGCTTTTCACTGATACGGCCCGGCGGGTCGCCGAGGCCGCGCTGGCGATGGAGCCGCTGGCGTGGCGGTCTCGTTAGGGCTCACCCACATGGGCGCATTTTTGGTTTAAAACTGTCCTCTCTGGGAAAGATCCAATATACGACCATCTCGGGGAGGCACAGGATGAACCGGAAACTCACCGCAGTGCTGGCCAGTGTCGCCGCGATGGCGGCAACGATCGGATTCGCGGCCACCGCGGAGGCGGCGGGACCGCCGTGCGGGCCCCAGGCGAAGGCGTGCCTGAAGCTGTCGTCTAACACGGCGTGGCTGATGGACAACGGCAAGGTCACCCGCGGCGGCGTGCCCGTCACGGTCGGCAAGCCCAAGTACCCAACCCCGGTCGGCACGTTCCGCGTGCAGTACAAGGACATCGACCACTACAGCAAGCAGTTCAACGGCCCGATGCCGTACTCGGTCTTCTTCACCACTACCGGGGTCGCGTTCCACCAGGGCAGCCTGAAGGTCCAGTCGCACGGCTGCGTCCACCTGTCGCACGCCGACGCGGTGGCGTTCTACAACACGCTGCAGCCGGGCGACGTGGTCCAGGTGGTGCGCTGATCACCCGACGGGCGCCGGCCGCCGCAGCGCTTGCCGGCGCAGGCGGCCGAACCCCCTCGGGTTGTTGAGCCCGAACACCGCCACGGTCCGGCCGTCGCGGTGGTAGGTGGCGAGGAAGGATTCGTCGTCCGGACCGCCTTCGGCGAAGCGCACCTCGTCGCCGGGGGCGGGATGCCCGGCGAGCTGGATCGTCCCGGCGTATTGATCGGACCAGACGTAGCCGCTCGGCTCGTACTCCCGGACCACTTGCCCGGCCAGCAGATTGGCGACCGCGACCGAGGCCTGTTCGGTGGCGTTGGTCCAGTGCTCGTGCCGGGTGCCTGCCGGGCCGTACGCCGCGACATCGCCCGCCGCGACCACGTTCGGCAGCGAAGTGACCAGGCCGGCGTTCGTATGCACGCCGTTGCCGGTCGCCAGCCCGGAGCCGGCAAGCCATTCGTCGGCCGGAACCATGCCGATTCCGGCGACGACCACGTCCGCGGGCAGAATCTCCCCGGTTTCCAGCTGTACCCCGGTGACCCGGCCGTCGAGCGTCGACAGCCCGGCCACTGAAGCGCCGCAGCGCAGGGTGACGCCGTTCCGCCCGTGCAGACGCGCGCATACCGCGCCAAGTTCCGAACCCAGTACGCGGGCCATCGGCGTCGGCAATGCCTCCAGCACGGTGACGTCCAGGCCCAGAGCGTTGGCCGTCGAAGCCACCTCAGCCCCGATGAACCCGCCTCCGACGATCACCACGCGCGCACCGGGAACCAGTTCCTCGCGCAGCGCGAGTGCGTCGTCCACAGTGCGCAGAACATGAACTCCGGCAAGGGATTCCGTCCCCGGCAAGGCGCGAGCGCGTCCGCCGGTGGCAAGGACGACGCCGTCCGCCTCCAGCTCGCCCTCGGACAGCACGACGCGGCCGGTCGACGGGTCGAGCCGCTCCGCGCGGGTGCCGAGCCGGACGTCCAGCGTGGCGAGGTCGTCGGCGTCGAGCAGGTCCAGCGACTCCCGCGACGCGGTACCAGCCAGGAAGGCTTTCGACAGCGGCGGCCGGTCGTAGGGGAGATGCGGCTCCTCGCCGATCAGCACCACGCGACCGTCGAACCCCTGTGCGCGCAGCTCCTGCGCGGCGCGGGCGCCGGCGAGCGAAGCGCCGACGATCGCGACCGTTTTCACGCAGCGTCCTCGGCGGCGTCGGCGAGCACGTAGATCACGCCGTCGTCGACCCGCACCTGGTAGGTGCGCACCGGCTGCTTGGCGGGCAGGCAGGACGGCATCCCGGTGCGCAGGTCGAACAGCGCCGCGTGCAGCGGGCATTCCACGAAGCAGCCTTCGAGCCAGCCGTCGGCCAGCGACGCGTCCTGGTGGGTGCAGGTGTCCCCGATCGCATACAGCTCGCCGTCGGCGTTGAAGACGGCGATGGGCTCCGGCCCCGCGATCCGGACGGACTCGCCCGGGGGCAGCTCGTCCACAGTGCACGCGCGCAGCATTGATTCCTCCGAAGCTGGGGATTGTTGCGTATTGAGGAACACCAAACGTGATACGCAACAGAGTCTGAGCGCGCGGAAGGGGCGCCGTCAAGAGGTTCCGGGGTGGAGTTTTTCGGAGCGCCGTTCCGGGTGAAAGCCGTGGTCGAAGGCGGTTCCGGCGAACGGGTGCGGCACCGGGAAGGGTGCTTGACAGCGCCCCGGCCGGGCCTCATCTTGTTCCGGAGAGGGCAACAAGACGCGTAATACGCAACTTCGACCGTGTTCGAGAGGAGCCCTGCCGGTGACCGCTATCGACCTCCCGCAGAGCCTGCTGCCGACTCTGCCCGGGCCGCACTACACCGACCCGGCGATCTTCGCCCGGGAGCAGGAGCGGATCTTCGAAGCGGGGTGGTTCTGCGCGGTGCGCAGCGCCGACCTGCCGTCGCCCGGCCAGTTCGAGACCGTGCAGATCGGCCGCGAAAGCGTGCTGATCGCCCGCGGCCGGGACGGGGCGCTGCGCGCGTTCCTGAACGTGTGCCGGCACCGCGGCGCGCGGCTGTGCACCGACGAAAAGGGTTCGGTGAAGCGCGCTTTCCAGTGCATGTACCACGCCTGGACCTACGGCCTCGACGGAAAGCTCGTCGCCGCACCGAATTTGACCGGCATGCCGGACGTCGACCGCGTCGAATACGGCCTCACGAAGGTGCATTTGCGCGAATGGCTCGGCTACGCCTGGGTTTGCCTCGCCGAAGAAGCACCGTCCTTTGCCGACACGGTGATGGCCGACGTGAGCGAACGGCTCGGCGGCCCGGGCGAAATCGAGGCTTACGGCATCGAGAGTCTCGCGCTGGGCCGGCGCATCGAGTACGACGTGCGCGCGAACTGGAAGCAGATCATCGAGAATTTCATGGAGTGCTACCACTGCGCGACCATCCATCCGGAACTCACCGAGGTGCTCCCGGAGTTCGCCGACGGATACGCCGCGCAGTATTTCGTCGGCCACGGCGCGGAATTCGGCGCGGACGTCACCGGGTTCACTGTGGACGGCGGCGACGGCCTGCCGCGGCTGCCCGGCGTCGGCGAGCACCAGGACCGCCGGTACTACGCGATCACGATCCGGCCGCAGGTGTTCGTGAACCTGGTGCCCGACCACGTGATCGTGCACCGGATGTTCCCGCTGGCCCCGGACCGCACCCTGGTCCGCTGCGACTGGCTGTACCTGCCGGAGGTCGTGGAATCGGGCGCGGACCTCGACCGGTCGGTGGAGCTGTTCCACCGGGTGAACCAGCAGGATTTCGAGGCGTGCGAACGCTGCCAGCAGGCGATGGGGTCCCGCGCGTACGCCCGCGGCGGCGTGCTGGTGCCGAGCGAACACCACATCGGCGAGTTCCACGCCTGGGTGCGCGCGAAGGCCGGGGACTAGATCAGCGCCCGGATCGCCTCCTCGAAACCGGTCACGTGGTCGAGCGTCAGCGCCGCCGCCTTCTTCGCGTCCCCCTCGACGATCGCGGTCAGCAGCGGCGAATGCTCGTCCACGTGCCCGGCCATCCCGCGCAGCCGGGGGAGGAACACGCACCAGATCCGGGTGGCGAGGTTGTCGTAATGGATCAGCGTGTCCTCGAAGAACGGATTGTGCACGCAGCGGTAGATCGCGCGGTGGAGTTCGAGGTCGGTGCGCAGCAGTTCGGCGTTTTCCCTCGGCGTGGCCGAATCCAGCTGATCGCGCAGGGCGACGAGCCGGGCGCGGTCCTCGTCGCTCGCCCGCGTCGCGGCGGACGCGGCGGCCGTCGGCTCGAGGGTGCGCCGGACCTCGGAGATGTGCGCGAGGTCGGAGATGTTGACGTCGGTGGCGAACGTGCCGCGGCGCGGGTACGCCACCACGAGGCGTTCGGTTTCCAGGCGTTTCAGCGCTTCGCGGATCGGCGTGCGGCCCATCTCGAGCACGCTGCCCGCCCATTCCTCGTTGATCGGGTCGCCCGGCTTGATGTCGAGCATGACGAGGCGGTCGCGCAGGAACTCGTAGGCGCGTTCGGCCAGCGACGGGGCGGGGGCCGGGATGACGTGGTTGACCGGGGTGCTCACCCGCCCTACTCTACAGCGAAGATTGATATATCAGTAGTCGACCAGTTGTCCGATACGGGAGGCCAGCCGGAATGACCACGACCGACCAGCCTCGTCCGCCGGGTGCGGACCTGCCGGAGCACCCGGATTTCCTGTGGCGGGACCCGGAACCGCGGCGCGCGTACGACGTCGTCGTGGTGGGCGGCGGCGGACACGGCCTCGCGACCGCCTACTACCTCGCCAAGGTGCACGGCATCACGAACGTCGCGGTACTGGAGAAGGGCTGGCTCGCCGGCGGGAACATGGCCCGCAACACCACGATCATCCGGTCCAACTACCTGTGGGACGAAAGCTCCGGCATCTACGAGCACTCGCTGAAACTGTGGGAGGGCCTCGAGGAAGACCTCGGCTACCCGATCCTGTTCAGCCAGCGCGGCGTGCTCAACCTCGCGCACAGCCTGCAGGACGTCCGCGACAGCGTGCGCCGGGTGAACGCCAACCGGCTCAACGGGATCGACGCGGAATGGGTCGACGCGGACGGCGTCAAGGAACTCTGCCCGATCGTGAACACCTCGCCGGACGTGCGCTACCCGGTGCTCGGCGCGACCTACCAGCCGCGCGCCGGGATCGCCAAACACGACTACGTGGCTTGGGGTTTCGCCCGCGCGGCGGCCGCGCTGGGCGTCGACCTGATCCAGAACTGCGCGGTGACCGGCCTGGAAACGCGCGACGGCAAGGCGGTCGCGGTCGAAACCAGCCGGGGCCGGATCGCCGCCGGGAAGGTCGCGCTGTGCGCCGCCGGGCACAGTTCGGTGCTGGCGAAGATGGCCGGGATCGACCTGCCGCTGGTGTCGCATCCGCTGCAGGCGCTCGTGTCGGAACTGCTCGAACCGGTGCACCCGACGGTGGTCATGTCGAACGCCGTGCACGTCTACGTTTCCCAGGCGCACAAGGGAGAACTCGTGATGGGCGCGGGCATCGACTCCTACGCCGGCTACGGCCAGCGCGGCGCGTTCCACATCATCGAGGACCAGATGGCCGCCGCGCTGGAGCTGTTCCCGGTGTTCGCGCGGGCGCACCTGCTGCGGACCTGGGCGGGCATCGTCGACGTGACCCCGGACGCGTCGCCGATCATCGGGCTGACCCCGGTGGAGAACCTGTACCTCAACTGCGGCTGGGGGACCGGCGGTTTCAAGGCCACGCCGGGCGTCGGCGACTGCTTCGCGCACACCGTCGCGAAGGGCAAGCCGCATCCGTACGCCGAACCGTTCACCCTCGAGAGGTTCACCACCGGCGCGCTCGTCGACGAGCACGGCGCCGCCGCCGTCGCGCATTAGGAGCCACTGTGCAGCTGATTCCCTGCCCCTGGTGCGGTCCCCGCGAGGAGACCGAGTTCCACTACGGCGGCCAAGCCCATGTCTCGTACCCGCAGGACCCGGCGGCGCTGTCGGACGAGGAGTGGGCGAAGTACCTCTTCTTCCGCGCCAACCCGAGCGGCCCGCTCGCCGAGCGCTGGTCGCACAGCGCGGGCTGCCGCCGCTGGTTCAACGCTGTCCGCGACACCCGCACCCACGAATTCGCGGCGGTCTACCGCCTCGACGAACCCCGGCCGGTGATCCCATGACCTTCCGCCTCCCCAGCGGCGGCCACGTCGACCGCGACACCCTGCTCCGGTTCGCCTTCGACGGCCGCGAACTCACCGGCCACCCCGGAGACACGCTCGCGTCCGCGCTGCTCGCCAACGGCGTGCACCAGGTCGCTCGGAGCGTCAAGCTCGGCCGCCCGCGCGGCATCATGGCGGCCGGCGTCGAAGAGCCGAACGCGGTGGTGCAGCTGGAAAAGCCGTTCCCCGAGCCGATGCGGACCGCCACCACCGTCGAGCTGTACGACGGCCTGGTCGCGCGCAGCCTGTCCGGCCAGGGCCGGTTGGCGACCGAACCGGACCCGGCGCGGTACGACGCGAAGCACCTGCACTGTGACGTGCTGGTGGTCGGAGCCGGGCCGGCCGGTCTGGTCGCGGCCGTGACGGCGGCGCGGGCCGGAGCGCGGGTCGTGCTGGTGGACGACCAGCCGGAGCCCGGCGGTTCGCTGCTCGGCTCGAACGAGTACGTCGACCTCAAGCCCGCCGTCGAATGGGCGCGCGCGATCGCCGACGAACTCCGCGCGACCCCGGACGTGCACGTGCTCGACCGGACCACCGCGTTCGGCGCCTACGACGACGGGTTCGTCCTGGCATTGCAGCACCGCACGTCCGGCGCGGCCCGGCAGCGCGTGTGGCGGATCCGCGCGCGGCAGACCGTGCTCGCGACCGGCGCGCACGAACGCCCGATCGTGTTCCCGGACAACGACCGCCCCGGCCTCCTCCTCGCGAACTCCGCACGGACGTACCTGCACCGGTACGGCGTCGTCCCCGGCCGCCGCGCCGTCGTGTTCACGATGGACGATTCCGCCTACGCCACCGCGATCGACCTCGCCGACGCGGGCGTGGAAATCCCGCTGGTGGTCGACGTCCGCCCGGCCGCTCCGGAAAACTGGGCCGCCGCCTGTGCGGAACGGGGCATCGAAGTCCGCACCGGCGCGGCGGTCACTGGCACGGAAGGAACCGAGCGCATCACCGGCGTGCGCGTTGGCGGGGAACTGATTCCCTGCGACACGCTCCTGGTCTCCGGCGGCTGGACCCCGGCAGTGCACCTGTTCAGCCAGCAACGCGGTGCTCTGCGCTACGAACCCGCGCTCGGCGCGTATCTCCCGGACGGCGATCTCCCGACCGCACGCGTGGCAGGCAGCGCGAACGGCACTTTCGACTTCGCCGGCTGCGTGCGCGAAGGCCGCGCCGCCGCCGCGAAGGCCCTGGGCGAAGCACCCGCGGAAATCCCGCTCCCGGTCTCCGACGCCCGGCCGCGCGAGCTGGCTCCGGCCGTCGCATGGCAGATCCCCGGTCCGGAGTCCGAAGTGGACACCCGGTTCGTGGACCTGCAGCGCGACGCGACCGTCTCCGACGTCCTCCGCGCGACCGGCGCGGGCCTCGCCTCGCTGGAGCACGTCAAGCGCTACACCACCATCGGCACCGCGCACGACCAGGGCAAAACCTCCGGGATGCTGGCGGCCGGGATCACCGCCGAAGCCCTCGGCGCCGACCTCGCGGACCGCCGCCCGACCACCTACCGCCCGCCGTACACGCCGGTCGCCTTCGCCGCGCTGGCCGGCCGGAACCGCGGCGAGCTGCACGACCCGGTCCGCGTCACCGCGCTGCATTCCTGGCACGTCGAACACGGCGCGGAATTCGAGAACGTCGGCCAGTGGAAGCGACCGTGGTACTACCCGCGGCCGGGGGAGGACCTGCCCGAGGCGGTCCGCCGCGAATGCATTGCCGCGCGCACCGACGTGGCCATGATGGACGGTTCCACCCTCGGCAAGATCGACGTGCAAGGCCCGGACGCCGCCGAATTCCTCGACCTGCTGTACACGAACCTGATGAGCACGCTCAAGGTCGGCCGGATCCGGTACGGCGTGATGTGCGGGGTCGACGGCATGGTGATCGACGACGGCACCGTCATCCGCGTGGCCGAGGACCGCTTCCTCGTCACCACGACCACCGGCAACGCCGCGATGGTGCTGGACTGGATGGAGGAGTGGCTGCAGACCGAGTGGCCGCACCTGCGCGTGTTCGCCACGTCTGTCACCGAGCACTGGGCCACCGTCGCGCTCGTCGGCCCGCGTTCGCGCGCGGTGCTGGCCGGGCTCGCGCCGGAGCTGGACGTCAGCAACGAGGCCTTCGGTTTCATGACCTGGCGCGACGCCGAGGTAGCCGGGATCTCCGCGCGGGTATGCCGGATCAGCTTCTCCGGCGAGCTGGCCTACGAGATCAACGTGCCGTCCTGGTACGGCCTGGCGCTCTGGGAAGCCTTGGCCGCGCAGGGAATCACGCCGTACGGCACCGAAACCATGCACGTCCTGCGCGCGGAGAAGGGCTACCCGATCATCGGCCAGGACACCGACGGCACGGTCACTCCCCAGGACCTCGGCATGAGCTGGGCGGTGTCCAAGAAGAAGGCCGACTTCCTCGGCAAACGGTCGTTTTCCCGGGCGGAGAACCTGCGCCCGGACCGCAAGCAGTTCGTCGGGCTGCTGCCGGTCGATCCGACCGTGCTGCTGCCGGAGGGCGCGCAGATCATCGAGACCGCGCACGTGCCGCGCCCGCCGGTCCGCATGCTCGGACACGTCACGTCCAGCTACCCGAGCGCCACGCTGAACCGCACCTTCGCGCTGGCTCTCGTCCGCTCCGGCCGGGAACGGATCGGGGAGACGCTGTACGTCCCGGTCGGCGACGAGGTGGTGCCGGTGACGGTGACCGAATCCGTGCTCTACGACAAGGAGGGGACCCGCCGTGACGGCTAAGACCCTGTCTCCGCTCGCGGAGCACGCGGGCTTGCTCGCCAGCTGCGCACCAGCCGTGCTCGCCGAGGAGCGCCCGTTCGTTTCGCAGCTGAACGTCCGCCTCCGCGAGGGCCACGACGCCGCGGCGGCCGTGCTCGGCACCGCGCTCCCAGAGGCCTGCCGGTTCACCAGCGGAATCGGCGACGTCCTGTGGCTCGGCCCCGACGAGTACCTCGTGCTCGGCGCTCCCGAAGGCACCGAAGCCGCGCTGCGGGAAGCCATCACCGTCGGCGCGGTGACCGACGTGTCCGCGCAACGCACCACGGTGCAGCTGGCCGGACCGGCGGCCCGAGACGTCCTCGCGCACGGCTGCGCGCTCGACCTCCACCCCAAGGCCGCGCCGCCGGGCACCTGCGTCCAGACGCGGTACGCGCGCACCGGAATCGTCCTGCTGGTGCGGGAAGCGGACGAATTCACCGTCCTCGTGCGCCAGTCGTTCGCCCCCTATTTCGCCGCCTGGCTCGCCGACGCGGCGCTGGAGTACCGAGAGGAGGAGTCTTGACCCAGTTCACCTTGACCCTGCACTGCCCCGAGCGCTCCGGGATCGTGCACGCCGTCACGACGTTCCTCGTGAGCAACGGCTGCGACATCGTCGAGCATCAGCAGTTCGACGACGACGTGCACGGGGAACTGTTCCTGCGCACCGAATTCACCTGCGCCGGACCGGCCACAGCGGACGATCTCACCCGCGAATTCGACCTCGTCGCCCGCGACTACGCCATGCGGTACCGGTTCTCCGACCGCACCCCGGACCGGCTGCTGGTGATGGTCTCCAAGGCCGGGCACTGCCTCAACGACCTCCTCTTCCGCTGGCGGGCGGGCGCGCTCGGCGCGGAAATCGCCCTCGTCGCGTCGAACCACGAGGACCTGCGCCCGATGGCCGAGGCCGCCGGGCTGCCCTTCGTGCACATCCCGGTCACCCCGGCGACCAAACCGGAGGCCGAGCAGCGGCTGCTCGACCTGGTGCGCGAACACGACATCGACCTCGTCGTGCTCGCCCGCTACATGCAGGTCCTCTCCGACGAGCTGTGCCAGAAACTGCAGGGCCGCGCGATCAACATCCACCATTCGTTCCTGCCCGGGTTCAAGGGCGCGAAACCGTACGCGCAGGCCTACGACCGGGGCGTGAAGTACGTCGGCGCGACCGCGCACTACGTGACTCCCGAACTCGACGAGGGCCCGATCATCGAACAAGAGGTGCAGCGGGTCGACCATTCGCACTCGCCGCGCGCGCTCGCGACCGTCGGCCGCGACGCCGAAGCCCTCGCGCTTTCCCGCGCGGTGCGCTGGCACTGCGAGCGGCGCGTGCTCCTCAACGGCAACCGGACCGTCGTCTTCCGCTGACCTATCCCAGGGAGTTCTCATGACCCGTGTCGTGATCATCGGCGCCGGAATCGTGGGCGCGAACCTCGCCGACGAGCTGACCCTGCGCGGCTGGACCGACGTGACCGTGCTCGACCAGGGCCCGCTGCCGCTGACCGGCGGTTCGACGTCGCACGCGCCGGGACTGGTGTTCCAGACCAACCCCTCCAAGGCGATGACGGAATTCGCCGGCTACACCGTCGCGAAACTGCTCGACCTCGGCTGCTTCCACCAGGTCGGCGGCATGGAGGTGGCCAGTACCGCGGCGCGGTGGGAGGACTTGAAACGCAAGCACGGCTGGGCGACGTCGTGGGGCGTCGAAGCGCGGCTGATCGACCCGGACGAATGCGTCCGCCGCTGGCCGCTGCTCGACCGGAACCGCATCTTTGGCGCGTTGTACGTCCCGAGTGACGGGCTCGCCGTCGCCTCGCGGGCGGTGGACGAGCTGATCAAACGGGCTTCCTCGCGCGGCGCGCGGTTTGTCGGCTCGACGCGGGTGACCGGCATCGAGCAGGCGCACGGGCACGTCACCGGCGTCCAGACGGCCGGCGAGGTGATCCCGGCCGACATCGTGGTGTCCTGCGCCGGGTTCTGGGGCCGGGAGATCGGCGAGATGGCCGGCATGACCGTGCCGCTGCTCCCGCTCGCGCACCAGTACGCGAAGACGGGCCAGCTCGCCGAGCTGGCCGGGGCCGACCCGGCGCACCCGGCGCTGCCGATCCTGCGGCACCAGGACCAGGACCTCTACTTCCGCCAGCACGGCGACCGGCTCGGCATCGGCTCGTACGCGCACCGCCCGATGCCGGTGGACAAGTTCGCCGAACCCGGCGCGGTGACCGCGTCCGCGATGCCTTCGATGCTGCCGTTCACCGAGGACGATTTCGCGCCGTCGTGGGAGGAAAGCAAGCTCCTGCTGCCCGCGCTCGGCCAGACCAAGGCGGAGGAGGGCTTCAACGGCATCTTCTCCTTCACCCCCGACGGCGGTTCGCTGGTCGGCGAATCGAGTGAAGTACGCGGATTCTGGATCGCCGAAGCCATCTGGGTCACGCATTCCGCGGGCATCGCGAAGGCGGTCGCGGAGTCTATTGTGGACGGCCGCGCCGAAACCGACCTGCACGAGCTGGACGTGCACCGGTTCGAGGACGTCCAGCTCGCCCCGGAGTACATCCGCGAAACCGCGCAGCAGAACTTCGTGGAGATCTACGACGTGCTGCACCCGCTGCAGCCCCGGCTTTCGCCGCGCGACCTGCGGGTCAGCCCGTTCCACGCGCGCCAGCGGGAGCTGGGCGCGGTGTTCCTGGAAGCGGGCGGCTGGGAACGGCCGCACTGGTTCGAGGCCAACGCGTCCCTGCTGAAAGACCTGCCGCACGACTTCCTCCCGCCCGCGCGCGACGCGTGGGCCGGGCAGTTCCATTCGCCGATCGTGGCGGCGGAGGCCTGGCACACCCGAAACGGCGTCGCGCTGTACGACATGACGCCGCTCAAGCGGGTCGAGGTCAGCGGACCGGGTTCGCTGGAATTCCTGCAAGGGCTCACGACGAACCAGCTGGCGAAGTCGGTCGGCTCGGTGACGTACACGCTGATGCTCGACGACGCGGGCGGCGTCCGCAGCGACATCACCGTGGCGCGGCTGGGACCGGAGCTGTTCCAGGCCGGCATCAACGGCAACATCGACGTCGCGTACCTGCGCAGCAGGGCTCCGGAAGGCGTCCGGGTGGTCGACACGACCGGCGGCACCTGCTGCCTCGGCGTCTGGGGCCCGCTCGCCCGGGACCTGGTGCAACCGCTGTCGGCGGAAGACCTTTCGCACACCGGGCTCAAGTACTTCCGCGGCCGCCGCGCCCGGATCGCCGGGGTGCCGGTGACGATCCTGCGGCTGTCCTATGTGGGCGAACTCGGCTGGGAGATCTACACCTCCGCGGACAACGGCCAGCGCCTGTGGGACGCGCTGTGGCGCGCCGGGCAGCCGCTCGGCGTGATCGCGGCCGGGCGGGGCGCGTTCAACAGCCTCCGGCTGGAGAAGGGCTACCGGCTGTGGGGGACCGACATGACCACCGAACACGACCCGTACGAGGCCGGGGTCGGGTTCGCCGTGCGCCCGGCGAAGGGCGAGTTCGTCGGCCGGGCAGCCATCGAGGGCCGCAGCGAAGAAACCTCGGCGCGGCGGCTGCGCTGCCTCACCGTGGACGACGGCCGGACGATCGTGCTGGGCAAGGAACCGGTGTTCGTCGGCGGCGCCCCAGCGGGTTACGTCACGAGCGCCGCCTACGGCTACACGATCGGCCGCCCCATCGCCTACGCCTGGCTGCCGGGCACGACGGAGATCGGCGACCCGGTGGAGATCGAGTACTTCGGACGGCGAGTCTCCGCGACCGTGGCCGCGGAACCGCTGGTCGACCCCGGGATGGAGCGCATCCGGCGCTGAGCGAGAAGGAGATCGGCCATGCGGGACCAGATCGTGAGCGACTTCCTGAACACCCTCGCCCGGCCCGCGGTCGCGGCTCCGGCCGGGGCGACGGTCGCGGCTCTCGCGCTCGCCCAGGCGGCGGCGCTGCTGAGCCGGGCGGCCGGCGGCGACACCGAAGCGGACCACCTGACGCGGCACGCGTTGCGGCTGGCGGAGATCGACGCGCACGCCGTCACGCACGACGTGCCCGACCGCGCCCAGCCCGCCGCGGACGTGGTCGCCGCGGCCGGGGAGGTGGTCCGGGTGGCGGAACGCCTGCTGTCCACTGTGGACTCTCGCGCGCTGCCGGACGTGGCCGCGGCGGCGGAAATGGCCGGTTCCTCGGCGACGACCGCATGCGTCGCGGCCGAAGCCCGAAACGGTTTCGCGGCCGGCGCGGACGCGGTGGCCGAACGGGCCGCCCGGGTGACCGCGGCGGTCCGTTCGGGGGTGCCCAGCGGGGGGTGACGGCAGCGGCGGCCGGGGAGTGGCAAGATCTGCGGTGTTCGCCAGGAGACCCGTCCCCGAGAACACCGCAGTGAGGATCGCCGCATGGCTGTGCCGCCCCTGCTCACGCTGAACAACTCGGTCACCGTCCCGCAGCTCGGACTCGGCATGTACCAGGTCCGGCCCGACCAGGTCGGCAAGGTCGTCGCGACGGCGTTCGAAGCCGGGTACCGCAGCCTCGACACCGCCGCGATGTACGGCAACGAGGCCGAGGTCGGCGCGGCGGTGCGGGAGTCCGGGCTGCCGCGCGAGGAGGTCTTCGTCACCACGAAGGTCTGGAACACCGACCACGGCTACGACAACACCCTGCGCGCGTTCGACCGCAGCGCCGAAGCCCTCGGCCTCGGCCCGGTCGACCTGTACCTGATCCACTGGCCGAACCCGGAGCTGGACCGCTACGTCGAAACCTGGCGCGCGCTGGAACTGCTGCTGAACGAGGGCCGCGTCCGGGCGATCGGCGTGTCGAACTTCGGCATCGACCACCTGCGCCGCCTGCTCGACGAGACCGACGTGGTGCCGGTGGTCAACCAGGTCGAACTGCACCCGTGGCAGCAGCAGGCCCCGCTGCGCGAGTTCCACGCCGAGCACGGCATCGCGACCGAGGCGTGGAGCCCGCTGGCCCGCGGCAGGCACCTGAACGACCGGGTGATCACGGCGCTGGCCGCGAAGTACGGGAAGTCGCCCGCCCAGCTCGTGCTGCGCTGGCACCTGCAGCAGGGCATCATCGCGATCCCGAAATCGGCGACGCCGTCGCGGATCCGGGAGAACGCGGACGTGTTCGACTTCGAACTGGCCGAGGACGACCTGCTGGCCCTGGCCGAACTCGACTCCTGAGCGGGGGGACGCGGAGCGGGGCGGCGGCGTGCAGTCGGGGTCGTGAGTGCCTCTGCCGGTTAGAACCGCGATAGGCACTCACGACGCCCGAGGCGCTCAAGCCCGCGCTGACGGCGAGGTGGCTCAGGCGGTCCGCTCGGCCAGGGCGCGGTGAGGTGGCGCGCCTGGCTGGCCCGGATGCGCGACACCGCCCCAGCCCAGACGCGGGCGGGGGCGGTGCCGGTGCCGGTGTCAGGAAGCGCGGATGCCCGCCGCCGCGAAGTCGGCCAGCTGAGCCGGTTCCTTCAGGAATGCCCGGAAGCTCTGCGTCCCGCGCTGCTGCACCTCGTCGATCGTCTTCCCGGACAGGCCGACGAACGGGTAGTCCGCGGGCGGGCCGGAGCCGATCGGCATCGCGGGGGAGCCGATGACGTCCGGCTTGGCCTTCGAGAGCTGGGCGATCCAGTACGACGATTCCGGGATCCAGCCGTCGGGCAGGCCGCCGATCGCGTCGAGCGAGGACTTGCCGGTGAGCGCGTTCAGTACATCGGAGGCGGGCTTGCTCTGCACGGCCACGTGCACGCAGCTGCCGTGCACCTGCGTCAGGTCCTGGTTCCAGCGCGCCGCCGCGGCCTCGACCGGCTTGGTGATCTGCGGGGTCACCACGATCCGGATGTCGGTGCGGCCGCCGTTGCAGCTCGCGGCCTGCGCCTCGGCGCGGTTGTTGAGCACGCTGTCGGCCCAGTTCCAGCCGACCACGCCGAGCGTGGCCAGCACCACGAACCCGAGGGCCACGAGAGGCCACTTCGCGATCCGCCGGCGAGGCGCCTTCTTGGCGACGATCCGGTGCGACCCGGTCGTCTCGCTGCGGCCGGCCGGCCGCTTCGGCGGATCGAGAGGGTGCGGCACCGGCTCCTCGGGCAGGCTGTGACGCCCCATCGTTGTCCTTTCGTGACATGCACAACACGCTCAGTTATGCAATCGAACCGTTATCACTCTATCAGGCCAGCGACCTGCAGTGAATACCGTTACGCAGAGTTGTCGGCTCCGCGGCCGGCCGACTCCGGCACGGGATCCGGCGGCTTCGCCGGATCGGCGAGCAGGCCGCGGCAGAGGCCGATCAGGCGGGCCCGCAGCGGCGCGGCCCGCTCGGCGAATCCGGCCTGGGCGCGGGCGTAGGAGGCGCGCCCTTCGGCGGTCTCGATCGGCACCGGCCGGTAGCCGTAGTCCGCTAGATCGTACGGGCTGGCCCGCATGTCCAGTTCACGGACGTCCGCGGCGAGCTCGAAACAGTCGCCGACCAGCTCGGCGGGCACGAACGGATCGAGTTTGTACGCCCATTTGAATAGATCCATGGTGGCGTGCAGGCAGCCCGGCTGCTCCAGCGCGACCTGCGATTCCCGCGTCGGCGCGAGCGTGTTCCGCGGCCGCGCCGGGCCGGTGAAGAACCGGAACGCGTCGTAGTGCCCGCACCGGATGTCCATCGACTCCACGACCTCGTCGGTCCCGGCCGAGCCGAGCCGCAGCGGGACCTGCGCGTGCCGCACCGAGTCCGCGGGCTCGCGGTAGACCATGGCCCATTCGTGGAGCCCGAAGCAGCTCAACCGCGGCGCGCGGGACGCCGTGGCCGTGAGCAGCTTCAGCACGAACTCCGCGGTGCGCGCCCGGCGGCCGGTGAACGCCGCCGGGTCGAGCAGCACCCCGGCCTCGGTCTCGACGTAGGCCGGACGGTCGAGGAACCGCCGCGCGGACGCGCCCGCGAGCACCACGCCCGGGCCCGGCTGCCAGCGTTCGAGATGCCCCGGCCGGTGCGAGTAGTAGGTGAACAGGAAATCCAGCACGGGATGCTTCTCGCCCCGCGCCCGGCGTTCCTGGTGCGGCCCGGTCCACGCGCGCATCCGCTCGGCGTGCGCTCGCTCCCGGGCCTGCCACTCCGCCTCGGCGAGCACGACCGTGCTCATGCCGCCACGTGGGTGCCGTCGCGCACGGTCCCCACGTATTCCTCGACGAGGTCCTCCAGCGCCACCACGCCGACGGCCGCGCCGGAAGCGTCGAGCGCCCGCGCGAGGTGGCTGCCTTCCTTGCGCATGGCCGAAAGCGCGACGTCCAGCCGCGCGTCCGACCGGAGTTCGGTGAGCGGCCGCGTCTTGTCGTCCGGAATCACCGTGCCGGGGTCCTGGCCGACGAGGTCCAGGACGTCCTTCACGTGGATGTAGCCGGTGAGCGAACCGTCGTCGGTGCACACCGGGAAGCGCGAGAACCCGGTGGTGGACACCGCGCGCTCGACGTCGCCGAGCGTCGGGCCGCAGGGGAGCGTCGTGAGTTCCGAGGTGGGCACCAGCACGTCCGCGACGGTCTTGGCGACCGACGACAGCGTCTGCGAAAGCCGCCGGTGCTCGGACTGGTCGAGCAGCCCTTCCTGGCGCGATTCGCTGAGCAGTTCGGCCAGCTCGTCCGAGCTGTACGCGGTCTCCAGCTCGTCCTTCGGCTCCACCTTCATCAGGCGCAGCAAGGAGTTCGCGACGAAGTTGAGGAAGGCGATGATCGGGTTCGCCACCTTCACCCACGCCACGTGCACCGGCACGAGCCACAGCGCCAGCCGCTCCGGCTCGGCGATCGCCAGGTTCTTCGGCACCATCTCGCCGATCAGCACGTGCAGCATGGTGATGAACGCCAGCGCGATGGCGAACGAGATCGGGTGCAGCAGCTGGTCGGGCAGGCCGAGCAGGTCGAACAGCGCCGACAGCCGGTGCGCGACCGCGGGCTCGCCGAGCCGGCCGAGCAGCAGCGAGCAGATGGTGATCCCGAGCTGCGCCCCGGCGAGCATCCGCGACACGTGCCTGCTCGCGTTGATGACGGTCTGCGCGCGGGTCTTCCCCTGCTCCAGCAACGCTTCCAGCCGGTCGCGGCGCGAGGAGATCAGGGTGAATTCCGCGCCCACGAAGAACGCGTTGGCCAGCAGCAGGACCACGACGAGGGCGATGTTCAGCCAGTCGCTCACGCGGTCACCTCGCGTTCGGCCGGGCGCACCTGGACCTCGGCGACGCGGTGCCGGTCCATGCTGGTGACCGCGAGCCGCCAGCCGTCGACCTCGACGGCGTCGCCCTCGGCCGGGATGGCGCCGAGCCGCTCCAGGATGAGCCCGGCGATCGTTTCGTAGTCGCCCTCGGGCATCCGGAAGCCGGTGATGTCGCGGACCTCGTCCGCGCGCAGCTGCCCGGACACGAGCCAGCGGTCCGCGCCGAGCTGCTGCGCGGCCGGGGCCTCGCGGTCGTCGTGCTCGTCGCGGACGTCGCCGATGATCTCCTCGACCACGTCCTCCAGCGTGACCAGCCCGGCGGTGCCGCCGTACTCGTCCACCACGATCGCGAGCTGGTAGCGCGAATCGCGCAGCCGGTTCAGCAGATCGTCGCCGGGCAGCGATTCCGGGACCGTCGGCACCGGCCGCATCGCCGACCGGATCCGGGTGGTCGCGCGGTCGGCGGCCGGGACGGCGAACGCCTGCTTGACGTGCACCGCGCCCTGCACGTCGTCGAGATCCTCGGTGTAGACCGGGAACCGCGAGAATCCGGTGCGCCGGGAGATGTCGATGAGGTCGTCGATCGTGTCGTCCACGGTGAGCGATTCGACCTGCACGCGCGGGGTCATCAGCTCGTCCGCGGTGCGGTCGCCGAAGCGCAGCGAGCGGTCCAGCAGCTCCGCGGTGGACGTGTCGAGCTTCCCGCTTTCCGCGCTGGAGCGCACGATCGAGCCCAGCTCCTGCGGCGACCGCGCCGAACGGAGCTCCTCCTGCGGTTCGATGCCGAACTTGCGGACGAGGAAGTTGGCGCTGTTGTTCATCAGCGTGATGAGCCAGCGGAACAGCGCAGAGAACCGGGCGTGGTAGCCGGAAACCGCGCGCGCGGTCGGCAGCGGCCGCGCGATCGCGATGTTCTTCGGCACCATCTCGCCGAGGATCATCGACAGGAACGTGGCCAGCACCAGCGCGACCGCCACCGCGACCCCGGACGCCGCCGAAGCGGGCAGGCCCAGCGCGTCGAGCAGCGGGCGGACCAGGTCGCCGATGAGCGGTTCGGCGAGGAAACCGGTGACCAGCGTGGTGAGGGTGATCGCGACCTGCGCGCCGGAGAGCTGGAAGCTCAGCGTGCGGTGCGCTTTCTGCACCGTGCGCGAACGCTTGTCACCGACCTGGCGGACATCCGCGTCGACCGTGCTGCGCTCGAGCGCGGTCAGCGAGAACTCGGCGGCCACGGCGAGGCCGGTGCCGATCGTGAGGAGAAGGAAGAGCAGCACGCCGAGCACGGAAAGCAGGACGTGGATCACGGCGCACCGTCCGGGACGGCCGAGCGGACGGCGGGCGGGAAGCCGGGTCGGGCGGGACCCGGCCCGGTACTGTCACCGGGCGATGGCGCAGCGCGCACGGATGGAAGTCACTCCTCGCGAAACTGGTTTGTAGTGCGACGATGCCGACAATCGTACCGGGTCCGGGCGGCCGCGCCGCGATCGGACGCGAACCCGGCTCCGGTTTTTTCCTCCCGGCGGGGCGCCTGCGGCGGGGGAGCAGGCGCCGCCTCTGTCCACTGTGGCGGTTCGGCGCGGCCGGTCGGGAAGCTAGCTCCGCGCGCCCGGCCGGTGCCGCCGCACGGTCTCCTCGACCAGGTCCAGCACCGGGCCGAGGTCGTCGCCGGGAAGGCCCATCGCGAGGTGCGAGACCAGTCCTTCGAGGACGAGTTCCAGGAACGCGGTCAGCACGCTGACGTCGACGTCGTCGCGCAGGTTCCCGGCCTTGCGCTGCCATTCGAGCCGGTCGCGGGTGGCCTCGGTCAGCTGCTGGGAGCGTTCGGCCCACCGGCCGCGGAACTCCGGGTCGGTGCGCAGCCGCCGGGACACCTCCAGCCGGGTGCCGAGCCAGTCCGCCGGGTGTTCGCTGTTCCCGGCCAGCAGGTCGCGCATGACCTGGACCAGGCCCTGTTCGGCGACGACGTCGGCCATCCGCACCGCGTCGTCCTCGGCGAGGGCGAGGAACAGCGATTCCTTGTCGCGGAAGTGGTGGAAGATGGCCCCGCGCGACAGTCCGGTCGCTTCTTCGAGGCGGCGGACGGTGGCGCCCTCGTAGCCGTAGCGTGCGAAACACACGCGCGAGCCGTCGAGGATCTGCCGGCGGCGTGCGTCGAGGTGATCCTGGCTGACCCGTGGCATCCTGAAATCCTGACATCGCGGACCGGGTTCTCGCAATCCGTACGTACGTACTGTGACGTGACGGGGGAACGGACGCGCGCCGGCGCCCCGCCGCGCGCTCGGCTGACACGGCCGGGCCGGATGACTACGCTGTGCGCAGCACGACCGCACCGCACGACGCGAGCACCGGAAAGGGAGCGGCCTTGGTCATCGGCGAGTCGGGCCGCGCGCGCGGCGGTTTCGCCATGGACGCGGCGGAGCTGACCGCCGTCATCCGGCTGTGGGAGGACCAGCTCGGCAAGATCGCCGCCGACGGCCGCGCGATCGACGAGATCCTGGCGGTCTTCGCCGCCCCCGGCTCCGACCCGGCGAGCGCGGAGTACGCCGCCGCCGGCGCGGATTCCCTGCGCACGCTGCGCGACCAGAACGAGGCGCTGCGCCGCTACGCCGCCGGATACCTCGACAAGCTGCGCGCCGCGCGGGACCGGACGGCCGCGGCGGACCAGGCCGGCGCCGACCTCGGCCGCGGCCGGTAACGCGGACGAGCCCGGTCGCGCACGAAGGGAACCAGGTGGACGGCAAGCAGATCTTCGACAACTTCCGCGGCGGCGACACGTCCGGGTTGCGGGCCGCCGCGGTGAAGGTCCAGGAGCTTTCGGCGGCCTATCTGGAGCGCGCGCAGAGCGTGAAAGACCTGCAGGAGCGGATGGTGCGCTCGTGGACCGGCGACGCCGCGGACGCGGCGAAAGCGGGTGCCGGACCGGTCGAGGCCGGGTTCCGGGAGTCGGCCGATCCGCTCGACCTCACCAGCGCGTCGATGGACACCCAGGCCAGCAGCTTCGAAAGCTCGCGGCACGCGGTCGTCGACGTGCCGCCCCGGCCCGAACGGCCGCAGCCGTGGACCGGGCCGCTGCAGGCGGTGCTGCCCGCGTCGGCGGCCCCGGCATCCTTTCAGGACAGAATCGACCGGTTCCACGGCGCGAACGAGAACAACGTGCGGGTGATGGAGCAGTACTACGGCGTCACGATGAACACGAAACGCGTGCTGCCGAAGCAATACGGCCCGATCGTCCCGGACAGTGCCCCGGTCCGCCGGACCTCGCCGGACAGCACGACGACGCAGGCCGCTGCGGGCCATGACCGGAACGGCCCCGGCGCCGCGGTGCTGCCCGCTCCGGCCAGCGAACCGTCCCAGCGCGGCGCGGGCCCGGCGGTCGGCGGCGCTCCCGGCGCGCAGGGCGGTCCGGGCGACGGCTTGCACTGGCGGCCGGATTATCTGCTCGAAGCCGATCCGGAGGGTGTGTTCGGCGTGGACGGTTCGGCGACCCCGCCGGTTCTCGGCGACGAGGAGGAGTAGCCGGTGGCCGATCCGGCGGGACGGGTGGATGTCCCGGTCGAAGCGCTCGCGGCGCTGGCCGAACGCGAGCAGGTGGGCCGGTTGCACGTGACGCTGCGGCCGGATCCGGCGTGGCTGTCGGAAACCGAGCGCGACGAAGCCGCCAAGCGGGTGGACGACGCGCTGGCGCTGGCCGGACTGGTCGACTCGCGCGGCCGGGCCACGGTGGACTTCCTCGACTGGCTGCCGCTGCTCGTGCGCCCGGTGGTCGAGTACTACGGCTGGGTCGCGACCGGCGACCGCACGTACGGGGTGCTCGCCGCGGCGAGCGGACTGCAGGCGGTGCTCGCGGTGTCGGACGGCGAACACGTCGGCGTCCAGGAGATCGACCGCGAACGCGTGCTGGAAACCCTCGTCGAGCAGCTGCCCGCGGTCGGCCCCGGCGGCGGGCACGAGCGCACCGTGCGCGTCGCGGACCTGACCGACGCCGCGCGCCGCGGCGAGGAGGCTTTTCCGTTGGACCCGGTGCTGTCGGACGTGCTAACCCTGGTGCAGCGTCCGGTGCACGGCAGCGGAGAGCTGTACGCGGGACGACGCGACGACGTCGGCCGGTACGTCCGGCTGGAAGAACCATTGCACTACGCGGACACCGACTGGGGCCGGTACCTGAGCTACACCGTCGGGACCGGGCCGGACGCGGAAATCCGGATCGGGCCGGCCGGCCCGGCTGAACTGTGCGGTGCGCTGCGGGCTCTGGAGCGCACCCTGAACTGAGGGGAACGGCGTTGCGCTATCCGGAAATCGAGCCGTACGACAGCGGCCTGCTCGACGTCGGCGACGGCCACCGGGTGTACTGGGAAACCTGCGGCAACCCGGACGGCAAACCCGTCGCGGTCCTGCACGGCGGCCCCGGAACCGGCTGCAGCGACGGAATGCGCCAGTTCTTCGACCCGGCGCGCTACCGCATCGTCCTGCTGGACCAGCGAGGCAGCGGCCGCAGCACCCCGCACGCGGGCGACACCGTCGACGCGCTGAAGGCGAACACCGCCGACCACCTGATCAGCGATTTCGAAATGCTCCGGGAAAAACTGGGCATCGAACGCTGGCAGCTCTTCGGCGGCTCGTGGGGCTGCGTGCTGGGCCTGGCCTATGCGGAAAAGCATCCCGGACGAGTGACGGAAATCGTCATGATGGGCCTGGCCACGGACCGCCAGGTCGAAATCGACCTGCTGACCGGCGGACTGGCGGAAATGTTCCCGGAAGCCTACGCCCGCTTCCGAGACGGAGTGCCGGAGTCCGAACGAGACGGCGACCTGGCAGCGGCCTATTGCCGCCTGCTGACCGACCCCGACCCGGCAGTGCACGAGAAAGCCGCACAAGATTGGTGCGACTGGGAATCCGCCATGCTCCCCGGCGTCCCGCCCTCCCCGAAATTCGACGACCCCCGCTTCCGCCTGGCCTTCGCCCGCCTCGTCACCCACTACTTCTCCCAGGGTTGCTTCCTGGAAGACGGCGGAATCCTGCGGAACGCGGCAAAACTGTCCGGAATCCCCACCGTCCTGGTCCAAGGAATCCTGGACCTGAGCAGCCTGGCCGGCACCCCCTGGCTGCTGGAACGCGCCATCCCCGGCGCAGAACTGATCCTCGTCAACGGCGCAGGCCACACCACCGCAGTCCCCTCCATGGAAACCGCCCTGATCGCCGCCACGGACAAATTCGCCACCAGGTAGGCGAAACCTCAGCTTCACCACCCTAAAAACCGCACCGCTGCACCCAAACAGCGAGGCACCCACACCTCCCCCCCCGCCCCCGATACGAAGCCTCCCTGCGGTTCGGGGGTGCTTGTCAAGGCATCTTTCCCGCCTTGACAAGCACCCCCGAACCGTCAGCACAATCAAGCTTCGGGGGCCCCACGCAACCCAACAAGGCGCAATGTCGCCCGCCAGGGCGACGAGCCACAGTCAGGGAATCATCAACGCAGGCACCCCAGCATCGAGCGACTCCTCCGCCCGAGCAGCCCGGACCGCCTCCGCCTGCCGCAACGCGGTGACCCGAGGCGGAACCCGATCCAAATGCCACTCCGCCAGCACCAACGCCACCTTGGCCTGCATCTCCGTCCGCAACCGCAGGAACGAATCCGCCGGATCCGCCCCGACCTCGCCGAGCAGCAACCACCAGGCCCACGCAGCCGCCCCGGCATTGGCGATGAAGTCCGGAATCACCGCCACCCCACGAGCCGACAACGCCGCCTCCGCCTCGGGAGTAGTAGCCGCATTCGCCGCCTCCACCACCACCTTGGCCTTGACGAGATTCTCGTTGTCCACCCGCAGCGCATAAGAAATAGCCGCAGGCACGAGAATATCCGCCTCCGCGGCCACCACCGCCTCCCGCGGCAACGCCTGCACCCCCTCCGGCAACCGTCCCCGGTCGACCTCCCCGAACCGGTCGCGCAACTCCAGCAGCGCCGGAATGTCCAACCCGTCCGGGTGGTACAACGTCCCAGCAGCATCCGCGACGGCCACGACCTTCATCCCCGCCTCATGCAGGTACCAAGCCGCGCCACCGCCCATCGTCCCGATCCCCTGAATCGCGACAGTCGTCTCCGGCACCGCCCAGCCCCACGTATTGGCCGCACCGAGACAAGCCTGCGCGACCCCGTACCCCCCGATCACGTCCCCGAGCAACTGCCCGCCGGGAACCGGCGCGTTGAGCCCGGCCTGAACCCGCCGAAGCGTGCGAGCCGGATCGGCCGACCGGCGGATCGCGGCGTGGTACGACTGCTCCAGCCCCAGCTTCGCGAAAACCTCGTCGATGAGGTGCTGCGGCACCCCCAGGTCCTCCGCGGTCACCCAGCTGGAGTCCAGCCAGGGGCGCAGGAACTCGCAGAATCGCGTGAGCACGCCGGTCGCGCGCGGGTCCTTGGGGTCGAAGTCGATGCCGCCCTTCGCGCCGCCGACCGGGAGGTTGAACGCGGCCGTCTTGTTGGCCATGCCGCGCGCGAGGTCGGCCACCTCGTCGACCGTGCAGCCGGCGCGCATCCGCGTGCCGCCCGTGGCGACGCCGGAGACCAGGCTGTGCACGACCAGGTAGCCGTGCGCGCCCGTGACCGGGTCGGTCCACGTGAGCTTCATCAGCGGTTCGGCGATCCGCGGGTCCATCGAGCCACTCACCTCCTCGAGTCCTCGGCGGCGCGGTTCGCCGCCTGCTTCCGAGGGTGGGGCCGGAGCCGGGCCCGCGTCCATTTACCGAATGTGCACGAAGTTGTTTAGGGTTCGTACATGGAGCTTTCGTTGCACCGCTTGAGGATGCTCCGCGAACTGCACCGCAGGGGCACGGTCACCGCGGCTGCCGCGGCGTTGCATTACACCGCTTCGGCGGTATCCCAGCAACTCGCGCAGCTCGAACGCGACGTCGGCGCGAAGCTGTTCGAACGGCTCGGCCGCCGGGTGCAGCTGACCGAACTCGGCATCCTGCTCACCGAGCACGCCGAGGAGATCCTGGGCTCGGTCGAGCGCGCGACGCTCGCGCTGGAGGAGGCGCAGGGCACGATGTCGGCGCGGCTGACCGCGGGCGTCTGGGCGTCCGTCGCGTCCGGTTTGCTGCCGACCGCGCTCACCGCGCTGGCCGCGGACTACCCGGGAATCCAAGTGCGGACGAAGGAACTGGCCCCGGAGGCCACCGCGGATGCGGTGCGCGACGGCACGCTGGACCTGTCGTTCGTCATCGACTATTCGGATGCCCCGATGGAGTGGAGCGCCGGGCTGGAACGCGCGGTCGTGGCCGTGGAACGGCTGCACGCGGCGGTCCCGGCGGGCGCGCTGCCGTCCGCCACGGCTCCGCTCGACGCGCTGGCCGAGCACCCGTGGATCCTGGCGAGCCCGAAGTCCCATTTCGGCCGCGCGATCCGGATTGCCTGCCAGCGGCACGGTTTCCAGCCGAAAATCAACCACGAGGTCGAGGAGCAGTCGACGGCGATGGCGATGGTGGGCGCCGGGCTCGGGGTCACGCTGGTGTCCGATCTGGGGCTGCGGCTGCTGCGCCCGCCGGGGATCGACGTGGTCGCGCTGGCTCCGCCGCTGCTGCGGACGGTGTCGATCGCCTACCGCCGCACGGAGATCCGGCGCCCGGCGCTGCATCTGGTGGTGGGCGCGGTGCAGGAGGCGGCGGCGGAGCTGGGGCTGGGGACCGAACCCGCCCTGCCTTGACCGGAGTGTCCGGTCCGGGGTCCGCGGACGGTGCCGTTCGCGCCCGGTGCGGTGCGGGCCCGACCCGCGCTGCCGTGCTCCGGGGTGCCCCGGATGGAGCAGTCCGGCCGAGTGTGATCTGTTCGGCGAACTCCCAGGTCAACGCAGATTACGAGAGTATTGCCGCGCGGCGCTGAGCGTTCTCGGCCCTGTTTTTGTCGGACCCCGCGTGTAGCGTCGCGAAGCGACGAGGTCCGGCCCCCGGACCTCCCGATGGGGACGGCGACAGATGATTGCAGTGCACGACTTTCCGGACAGATCCGGGAGTGCGGCGAACCTGACGGCGCGGGTGCTTGCCGACCGCGCGGAGGGGGAGCGGTACGTCGCGTCGGTGTGTTTCAAGCACGGGCCGCCGAGACTGCTCGGGGTGGAACTGGAGTTCACCGTGCACCACTCCGGCGACCCGGTCCGCCCGCTCGACCCCGATGTCCTCGCCGCGGCGCTCGGCCCGCACACCCCGCGGACGCTGCGTCCCGACAGTCCCGCGATCCCGCTCCCGGCCGGCGCGCCGGTGAGCCTGGAACCCGGGTGCCAGGTGGAGATCTCCGCTCCGCCGCAGGCCTCGCTGCGTGCGCTGCACGCGGCTGTGGAGGCCGATCTCGCTCATCTCGCCGGTCTTCTCGCCCGCCACGGCCTCGAACTCGGGACCGCGGGCATCGACGAACACCGTCCGCCCCGGCGCGTTCTGCGCACGCCTCGCTACGCCGCCATGGAACGCCGGTTCGCCCCGATCGGGGCGGGCGGCATCACCATGATGTGCAGCACCGCGGGCCTGCAGATCTGCGTCGACGCGGGCGAAGCCCACGAGGTCGCCGCGCGCTGGGCGGCCGCGCACGCGATGGGTCCGCCGCTGCTGGCGCTGTTCGCGAATTCGCGCGTGCACGCCGGAACCGACACGGGATTCGCGTCGGCGCGCTGGCTCGCGGTGATGGAAACCGAACCGGTCCGCACGCAGTCGCCCGAGCCAGGGGAAGACCCGGCGCGCGCCTGGGCCCGCCGGATGATGGACACGCCGCTGATGGTGTTCCCGCGCGGAGAACGGCCGTGGGACGCGCCGGAGGGGCTGACCTTCGCCGACTGGATCAGCGGCCGGGGCGCGGCCACCGTGCTGCGCCGTCCGACCGTCGCGGACCTCGACTACCACCTCACCACGATGTTCACCCCGGTGCGGCCGCAGGGCTACCTCGAGCTGAGGTACCTGGACGGGCAGCCGCCGGGGGAATGGCTGCCGCCGGTCGCGCTGGTCACCGCGCTGCTGGCCGACCAGTCCACAGTGGACAAAGTGCGCGAGGTGTGCGCGCCCGCGGCCGGCCGCTGGGCCGACGCCGCCCGGTGCGGGATGGCCGACGCGCGACTGGCGGCGGTCGCCCGGGAACTGGTGGAGCTGGGCATCGCCGGGCTTCCGGCCACCGGGCTTCCCGGCGACACCGTCGCCCGGCTCGCCGCCGGGCTGCGCGCCCGGGCCGCCGGAGTGCCGCGCCAGGACCGATGAGCAGGACCGAGAACACCGCCGGGCCGGGCGCCCGGCGAACCGGACTCGAGGAGTCAGGAGCCATGAGCACCATCCCCGAACAGAACCCGTTGCTGGAGCTGAGCCCGCAGGACCTGCGGGCGCACGCGGCCGCCGCCCTCACCCGGGCGCGCGAGCGCAGCGTGGCCCTCACCGACGCGGTCGACGACGAAGACCTCGTGCGGCAGCATTCGAAGCTGATGTCGCCGCTGGTGTGGGACCTCGCGCACATCGGAAGCCAGGAAGAGCTGTGGCTGGTCCGCGACGTCGGCGGACGGGAGCCGCTGCGGCCGGACATCGACGACCTCTACGACGCCTTCCAGCACGCCCGCGCGGACCGTCCGGCGCTGCCGCTGCTCGGCCCGGCCGAAGCCCGGGCCTATGTGAAGGAAGTGCGCGAAAAGGCGTTCGACGTCTTGGAAACCGCGCCACTGGAGGGCCGCCGGCTCACCGAGAGCGCGTTCGCGTTCGGCATGATCACCCAGCACGAACAGCAGCACGACGAGACCATGCTGGCCACCCACCAGCTGCGCAAGGGGGAACCGGTGCTGCACGCCCCGGAGCCGCCGCGCGCACCCGCGCGCAAACTGCCCGCCGAGGTGCTCGTGCCCGGCGGCCGGTTCACCATGGGCACCACCGCCGAACCGTGGGCGCTGGACAACGAACGCCCGGCGCACGAGGTCGACGTGCCGGCCTTCGTTCTCGACACCACCCCGGTCACCTGCGGCGCGTACGTCGAGTTCCTCGAGTCCGGCGGCTACCACGACCAGCGGTTCTGGAGCGAGCCCGGCTGGGCGTACCGGCAGGAGCACGACATCACCGCGCCCCGGTTCTGGCACCGCGAACCGGACGGCTGGTGGCGCACCCGTTTCGGCGTGCGCGAGCGCGTCCCGGAGAACGAGCCGGTCGTGCACGTGTCGTACTACGAGGCGGACGCGTACGCGCGCTGGGCGGGCAAGCGGCTGCCCACCGAAGCGGAATGGGAGAAGGCCGCCCGGTACGACCCGGAGAGCGGCCGGTCGCGGCGTTTCCCGTGGGGCGACGAGGAACCGACGGCCGAGCACGCCAACCTCGGGCAGCGGCACCTGCGCCCGGCCGAGGCGGGCGCGTACCCGGCCGGTGCGTCGCCGCTCGGCGTGCACCAGCTGATCGGCGACGTCTGGGAGTGGACGAGCACCGATTTCCACGGCTACCCGGGCTTCGCGGCGTTCCCGTACCGGGAGTACTCGGAGGTGTTCTTCGGGCCGGAGTACAAGATCCTGCGCGGCGGGTCGTTCGGCACCGACGCGGCGGCGATCCGGGGCACGTTCCGCAACTGGGACTACCCGATCCGGCGGCAGATCTTCTCCGGCTTCCGGTGCGCGCGCGATCCGCGGCCGGGCGAGGCGGGCTAGCCGGATGTGCCGTCATCTCGCCTATCTCGGCGCGCCGGCGTCCCCGGCGGAGCTGATGTTCGCCGCGCCGCACGCGCTGCTCGTGCAGTCGTACGCGCCGCTCGACATGCGCGGCGGCGGTTCGGTCAACGCCGACGGCTTCGGCCTCGGCTGGTACCCGGAACCGGGCGCGCCGCCGCAGCGCTACCGCCGCCGCGAACCGCTGTGGACCGACCAGACGCTGCCCGCGCTGGCCGCGTCGGTGCGCACCACGGCGTTCGTCGCGGCGGTGCGCAACGGCACCACCGGAATGCCGGTCACCGAAGCGGCCGCAGCGCCGTTCGCCGAGGACCGCTGGCTGTTCAGCCACAACGGCGTGGTCCGCGGCTGGCCCGGTTCGATGCGCGGGCTGGCCGGGCAGCTGGACGTCACCGAGCTGTTCACGCTCGAAGCGCCGACGGATTCCGCACTGCTGTGGGCGTTGCTGCGCGCCCGGCTGCGCGCGGGGGAGGAGCCGCTGGAAGCGGTGACCGGCCTCGTGCGCGAGGTCGAGGCGGTCGCCCCGGGCTCTCGGCTGAACTTTCTGCTCACCGACGGCGAACTGCTCGTCGGCACCGCTTGGACGCACTCGCTGTCCGTGCGCCGCACCGAAACCGGAGTGGTGCTGGCGTCCGAGCCGTGCGATCCGGACCCGGCCTGGACCGCCGTGCCCGACCGCCACGCCGTGCGCGCCACCGCGGCCGGCGTCGACGTCCTTCCCCTGACCCTGGAACGGAGCACCGCCCGATGACCGAAGCGGACCTGGAGAGCCATCGCCGCGACGTGACCGCCGAGTTGCGCGCGGACGTGCGCGAGGGGCTCACGGCCGACCAGAAATGGTTGCCGCCCAAGTGGTTCTACGACGCCGAAGGCAGCAAGCTGTTCGAGAAGATCACCGCGCTGCCGGAGTACTACCCGACCCGCAGCGAGCGCGAGGTGCTCGCGGACCGGGCCGGCGAGATCGCCGAACGCACCGGCGCGCACACGCTCGTCGAGCTGGGTTCCGGGTCGAGCGAGAAGACCCGGCTCCTGCTGGACGCGCTCACCGCGCACGGCACGCTGGAGGCGTTCGTGCCGATGGACGTGTCGGAAACCGCGCTCGCCGAGGCCGCCGCGGCGATCACCGCGGACTACCCGAAGCTCGAGGTGCGCGGGGTGGTCGGCGACTTCACCCAGCATCTGCAGCTGCTGCCCGGCACCGCGCCGCGGGTCGTCGCCTTCCTCGGCGGCACCATCGGCAACTTCCTGCCCGGCGAACGCGCCGAGTTCCTGCACTCGGTGCGGGACGTGCTCGGCGAAGGGGAGTGGCTGCTGCTCGGCACCGACCTGGTGAAGGACCGCGAAACGCTGGAGCGGGCCTACGCCGACGCGGCGGGCGTCACCGCGGCGTTCAACCGCAACGTGCTCCGCGTGATCAACGCCGAACTGGGCGCGGACTTCGACCCGGACGAGTTCGACCACGTCGCGTACTGGGACGCCGAGCACGAGTGGATCGAAATGCGGCTGCGCGCCCGGCATCGGACGGAGGTGCGCATCCCCGGCGCGGACCTGATCGTGCCGTTCGCCGAGGGCGAGCACATCCGCACCGAGGTGTCGGCGAAGTTCCGGCCGGACGGCGTCGAGGCGGAACTGAACGCCGCCGGGTTCGCGCTGGAACGATGGTGGACAGACTCACAGCAGCGGTTCGGGGTGAGTTTGGCAAGATCAGTGCGTGCGTAACCCTCTCGCGGCACTCGCCCGCAAGCTCGGCACCCAGCCCCGGCTGATGGGCGCCTCGCGCGCCATCATCGCGACCGACCGGCAGCTGCACCGGTGGTTCGGCGGCCGGATCAGCCTGGTCGGCCTGGCCGGGCTGCCGTCGCTGCGGCTCACCACCACCGGACGCCGCAGCGGCCTGCCGCGGAGCACGAACTTGCTGTACTACCCGCACGGCAGCGAGTTCGTGCTCACCGGGTCCAACTGGGGCCGCCCGAAGAATCCGGCGTGGACCCGCAACCTGCGCGACAACCCGAAGGCGACGGTCGCGCTGCGCGGCCGCGAGATCGAGGTCAAGGCGCGGGAGCTGGAAGGCGCGGAGTACGACCGGATGTGGGCGGAACTGCTCGAATTCTGGCCGGGCTACGAAATGGAACGCGACGCGGCGGGGAGGGAGCTGCCGGTCTTCGTGCTGACCCGCTGCTGAGCGGGCCGGGAAGGGGCGGACGAATCTGCCGGCACCACGGCTGGTTCGAGCTGGACGAATCCCCGGCCGAGCCTGCCTGGGGCTAGGGAAGTTCGACGAGCTGCTCGCGGAGGTCAGCGAGCGGGCAGCCGGTTCCTGTTCCGGTTCCGGCGAAGCGCGGATCAAGGTGGTCAACGGCAGGCACGTCCTGATGGCGACCGGCATGCCTGACCGTCGGGGCCGGGAAGGGTCCGATCTGCTCGAACTCCTGGAGCACGTCGCTTCCCGGCTCGCACGGCCTCTTGTCCATCCGGGACGAGGAGCCGCCCGGATTCAGCGGCTACCGGGTCGGGTCGTACGGGGCGAGCAGACCTTCCGGTTCGCCCCGTTCCTCTCGCCGCTCCAGCCGGCCGTCGAGGATCCCTGAGCCGCACAGCGCGGTGCCGCTCCTTCCGAACCCGCACTTCCTCCTTTTGGCCGGTGCCCGGCTTGGCCGGATTATGCCAGTCTCGGTGACGCCCCGTAATCAGACGGGTGTGCAACCAGGGGAGATTCCACGTGCGCGGAGCGAAAAGAGCACGAACCGGAGCTGTGGTCGCGGCGATCGCGACCGCGTTGACCGGATTGGCGGGCACTGCTGGGGCGGCGCCCGCCGATCCGGCTGCGCAGCAGGCCAAACCCGCGGAGATCGCGCGCACCGCGCCGGTCCAGTGGGAGGACTGCACCAAAGAGCAGCTGCGCGGGGTCCCGCAAGACCAGCTGAAGCTGTACAGCTGCTCGCGGTACCGCGTGCCGATCGACCACGATGACGCGTCGCTCGGCACGATCGACATCGCGCTGATGAAGCGCGCCGCCAGGGTGCCCGGCCAGCGGATCGGGTCGCTGTTCCTCAACCCGGGCGGCCCGGGCGGGTCCGGGCTGCGGATGCCGATCGCGGGCGACCGGTACTTCCGCCCGCAGGTGCTGGACCGGTTCGACCTCGTCGGGTTCGACCCGCGCGGCGTCGGGGCCAGCAATCCGCTGCGCTGCTTCACCACCGCCGAGGACTCCGCGGACGTGCAGGGCCAGATGGTCGCGGTTCCGTTGTCGCGCAAGGAAATCTCCGGCACGCTCGCCGCGTACCGCGACTACGGCCAGTTCTGCCGCCGCAACGCCGGCGCGCTGCTCGACCACATGTCCACCCGCGACGTCGTGCGCGACCTCGACCAGCTGCGCGCCGCGGTCGGCGACAAGCAGCTGACCTACACCGGGTTCTCCTACGGCACCCTCGTCGGCGCCACCTACGCGGCGATGTTCCCGAAGCAGACCCGGGCGATCGTGATCGACGGGAACGTCGATCCGCAGCTGCGCACCAACGACGGCGTCACCTACGACCTCGCGCGGGCGCAGGGCTTCGAGATCGCGCTCGACGCCTTCCTCAAGCGCTGCGCCCAGGTCGGCGACAAATGCGCGTTCAGCGCGGGCAATCCGCGGGCGAAGTTCGACGAACTGCGCGAGCACGTGCGCACCGACCCGATCACGCTGCCCGACGGCACGAAGGTCGACATCGGCACGCTGACCGGCTCGGTGTCCAGCGCGCTGTACAAGCCGGCCCAGTTCAGCGAGCTGGCCGAGGGCCTGCAGCAGGCGTACTCGGCGCTGCACCCGTCGCTGCAGGCGCAATCCACGCGCAAGGGCACCCTTTCGGCTGGGCACGGCGGTCTGCTCGACCTCGCCCCGGACAGCCCGTACACCGGCGACGACTCGTACTTCGCGGTGAACTGCGCGGACAAGCCGATGCGGATCCGGCAGGAGCAGGTCCCGGGCATCGCGGCCAAGGCGGACCGGGAATCGCCGACGTTCGGCCGCTACCAGGTGTTCTCCGACATCGCCGCGTGCCCGGTGTGGCCCGCCGCGAAGACGTCCGACCCGTACCGCGGGCCGTGGCGCGCCAACACCGCGACGCCGGTCCTCGTGGTCAGCAACTTCTACGACCCGGCCACCCGGTACCGGTTCGGCCAGCGGATGGCCGAGGAACTGGGCAACGCGCGGCTGTTGTCGGTCGACGCGTTCGGCCACTGCGTCCTCGGCAGCGCGCGGGGCGTGGACGACGCGACCGCCGCGTACCTGATCGACCTGAAGGCGCCCGCCGACGGCCAGGTGTTCCAGCCGGACCGGCAGCCGTTCACGACGCCCGCGAACGGCTGATCGGTTGATCTTCGGGCCGATCTCGGCCCGGAATCGGGCATAACGGCACAACCCTCTTGTCAGCGCCCGGCGGATCGGTGAAAGTGTCCGCCAGATGTTCACCTGAGGGGAGTTGACGTGCGGCGCTGGGCGGGCGGGTTCGGCGCGGCCGCGGTCCTTGCCGGGACCGCGGTGCTCGCGAGTTGCTCCGGCTCGCCCGCCCCGGCCGGCCCGATCGCGGTTTCGCGCTCGGCCTGCGGCGACGGCTGGACCGCGCCGCCGGCCGGGCCGCAAACCCTGCAGGTCCGCAACGACGCCGCCGTCACGATGGAAGTCGAACTCGTCGACCCGGCCACCGGCACGGTCTTCGGGGAAGTGGAAGGCGTCGGCCCGGGCACGACGCGCGCGTTGCCGGTGAACTTCGGCAACGGCGCCTACGCCTTGCGCTGCGCGCCCGAGGACGGCACCCCGTTCGTCGGCCCGGCTGTGCAGGTCACCGGCGGCGCGGACCGCCCGGGCCCGGCCGTGGTGCCGGTGACCAACGCGGATTTGCTCGGTCCGCTCAAGCAGTACCACGGCTATGTCGCCGACGGGCTCGGCACGCTCACCGGCCAGACCGCGGCGCTGGCGCAAGCCGTCCGTTCGGGCAATCGCGGTGCGGCGCAACAGGCTTGGCTCACCGCGCACCTCACCTACGAACGGCTCGGCGCCGCCTACAACGCCTTCGGCGATTCGGACGGAGCCATCAACGGCACCACCGCCGGATTGCCGAACGGGGCCGCCAATCCCGGCTTCACTGGCTTCCACCGCCTCGAAAACGGCCTGTGGCACAACGAAGCGCTGCCCGCGCTGAGCCCGGTCGCCGACCAGCTCGACCAAGCGGTCCAGAAGCTGCGCACGTCGTTCGCCGACGCCCAGATCGACCAGAACGACCTCGGCCTGCGCGCGCACGAGATCATGGAGAACACCCTCCAGTTCGAGCTGACCGGCCGCACCGACTACGGCAGCGGCTCGAACCTCGCGACCGCCCGCGCGAACCTCGCCGGGACCCGCGCGGTCCTCGACGTGTTGCGCCCCCTGCTGACCACGAGGTTCCCCGGCCTGAAAGCCCTCGACGCCTGGATCGCCCGCACCGATCGCGATCTCGGTGCGGTGGCCGGAAAGCCGCTGTCCGCTTTGGACCGGAAGGAGCGGCAGCGGATCAACGCCGACGTCGCCGAACTGACCGAGCGCCTGGCCCCGGTCGCGGCGATCGCGGAGCCGAGGAGGATCTCGTGACCCTGGGGCGGCGCGCGTTCCTGCGCGGAGCGGCGGCCGCTGGAGCGGGCGCGGGTCTGGCCGGCCTGTCCGGAAGCGCGACGGCGGCCGGGACGGCGGTGCCGTTCCACGGTCCCCGGCAGACGGCCGTGCTGGCGGAGCCCGCGCGACATTCGGTCGTCGCCGCGTTCGACGTCGTCGCCGAGAACCGTGCCGAACTCGCCGACCTGCTCAAGGAACTCACCGCTCGCGCGCGGTTCCTCACCGGCGGCGGCGCGCCCGCGTCGGTCGGGATCACCGGGCCGCCCGCGGATTCCGGCGTGCTCGGTCCGGAGGTCCCGAAGGGCGAGCTGTCCGTGCTGGTCGGCGCGGGGGCGTCGTTGTTCGACGACCGGTACGGGCTCGCCGCGCGCAAGCCGCCGAAGCTCAAGCAGATGCCGATGTTCCCGGACGACGCGCTCGATCCGCAGTGGTGCCACGGCGATCTGAGCCTCGTGCTCAACGCCGCCGAACCGGACACCGTGCTGCACGCGTTGCGCGACATCGCCCGCGCGACCCGGGGCGGGATGCAGCTGCGCTGGAAGATCGACGGGTTCAGCTCTCCGCCGCGTCCGGCCGGGACGCCGCGCAACCTGCTCGGGTTCAAAGACGGCACGTCGAATCCCGCACCGTCCGAAGCGGACAGTCTCGTGTGGACGGACGACGGCGGCAGCTACCAGGTGATCCGGCTGATCCGGATGCTGGTCGAGTTCTGGGACCGGGTGTCGCTGTCGGAGCAGGAGAACATGATCGGCCGCCGCCGCGACACCGGCGCGCCGCTCGACGGCGCGGCCGAACACGACGTCCCGCGCTACGCCGAGGACCCGATCGGCGCCGTCATCCCGCTGACCAGCCACATCCGGCTCGCGAACCCGCGCACGCCGCAGACGGACGGCCAGCGGATCCTGCGCCGCGCGGTCAACTACGACCGCGGCGTGGACGCCAACGGCAACCTCGACATGGGCCTCGTCTTCACCTGTTACCAGCGCGACCTCGAGCAGCAGTTCGAGGCCGTGCAGAAGCGGCTCGCCGGGGAGCCGCTCACCGACTACGTCTCGCCGTTCGGGGGCGGGTATTTCCACCTGTTCCCGGGCGTGACGGACCCGGCCGACCACTACGGCCGGGCAGTGCTGGGCTGAGCGGAAGGAGTTCTGCAGTGAAGCGGACCAGGAAGCGGGCCACCGCGGCGGCCGCGCTGGCGGCGACCGCGGCGCTGGCCGCGGCGTGCGCGAGCAGTTCGGCGTCGACCTCGGCCCCGGCGCACGCGATCGCCGCCGAGACGTTCGCGACGGCGACGCCGATCAAGCACGTCGTGGTGATCTTCGGCGAGAACATCTCCTTCGACCACTACTTCGGCACCTACCCGAACGCCACCAACGAAAACGGCACCCCGTTCCACGCCGCGCCCGGCACCCCGAAGGTCAACGGCCTCACTCCCGACCTGCTCCAGCACAACCCGAACGCCTACAACCCGAAGCGGCTCAGCCCGGACCAGGCGCTCACCTGCGACCAGGCGCACGACTACAAGAAGGAACAGGCCGCGTTCAACGGCGGCAAAATGGACAAGTTCGTCGAATACACCGAGAAGGACAAGTGCACCGGGCAGCCCGTGCTGTTCGGCGAGCCCGGTCTGGTGATGAACTACTTCGACGGCAATACGGTCACGGCGATGTGGAATTACGCCCAGCGTTACGCGCTGAACGACAATTCCTTCAATACCGTTTTCGGGCCGTCCAGTCCCGGCGCGATCAATCTGATCTCCGGTCAGACGCACGGTTTGCAGCCGGTCGATTCGGTCACCGGGGAGCCGAAGGTGGATCCGCACACGGCGGCTTCGCCGGATTCCCGCGGGGTCGGCACCATGATCACGGATCCGGACCCGGCGTTCGACGACTGCTCGGACAAGAACCACACGGCGAAGGACAACCTCGGGGCGTTTCAGGGGCGCAATGTCGGCGATTTGCTGAATGCGCGCGGGGTTACGTGGGGGTGGTTCCAGGGCGGGTTCCGGCCTACTGGCGAGGCGAACGGGTATGCCGTTTGCGGGACTAAGCACGCGAATGTGGGCGGGCAGGCTTCGGTCGATTACAGCCCGCATCACGAGCCGTTCCAGTATTACCGGTCTACTGCCAACCGGAAGCATTTGCCGCCGTCGTCGTTGCACGCGGTGGGGCAGCAGGATCAGGCTAATCATCAGTACGACGTCCGGGACTTCAACGATGCGCTCGCGGCGGGGACCATGCCCGCGGTGAGCTTCCTGAAAGCGCCGGAATACCAGGACGGGCACGCGGGGTACTCGGATCCGTTGGACGAGCAGGCGTTCGTGGCCGATGAGATCAATCGGATCCAGGCGTCGCCGCAGTGGAAGAACACCGCGATCGTGCTGGCATACGACGATTCGGACGGCTGGTACGACCACGTCGCGCCGAAGATCCTCAACGGCTCGCATGATTCGGGGCAGGATGCTGCGATTTGCACGGCGAAGCCGGTGAAGCTGGGCGGGTTCGCGGATCGGTGCGGGTATGGGCCTCGGTTGCCGTTGCTGGTGATTTCGCCGTACAGCCGGGTGAATCACGTCGATCACACGATGACGGATCAGACTTCGGTGTTGCGGTTTATCGAGGACAATTGGCATTTGGGGCGGATCGGCGGCGGGTCGTTCGATGTGATGGCGGGGTCGTTGTCAGGGATGTTCGATTTCTCGCGTCCGAAGGCGGGATCGGTGAGGCTGGATCCCCGGACTGGGGCGGTGGTTGGGTAAGGGGGGTGCTGGGGGTTCGGCTCGTCGCCCTGGGGGGCGACATTGCCGGTTGATGGGTTGCGTGGGGCCCCCGAAGTTTGATTGTGCTGACGGTTCGGGGGTGCTTGTCAAGGCGGGAAAGATGCCTTGACAAGCACCCCCGAACCGCAGGGAGGCTTCGTATCGGGGGCGGGGGGAGGTGTGGGTGCCTCGCTGTTTGGGTGCGGCGGTGTCTGTTTAGGGCTGTGAGGGGATCAGGGGGCTGTGAGGGTTTCTCTCACGGACGTTGCGGGGGCGGAAAACAAGCGTGGCCCGCCCGGGAGAACCGGGGCGGGCCACGAGCTTGGGGTCAGGCCGTCAGGACTGGGTCATCTTCCGCAGCACGTACTGCAGGATGCCGCCGTTGCGGTAGTAGTCCGCTTCGCCGGGGGTGTCGATGCGGACGACCGCGTCGAATTCCACCTTCGAGCCGTCTTCCTTCGTGGCCGTCACGTGCACCGTGCGCGGGGTCTCGCCCTCGTTCAGCTTCGTGATGCCCTCGATGTCGAACGTTTCGGTGCCGTCCAGCTTCAGCGACGACGCCGACTCGCCCTCCGGGAACTGCAGCGGGATGACGCCCATGCCGATCAGGTTCGAGCGGTGGATGCGCTCGAACGACTCGGTGATCACCGCGCGCACGCCCAGCAGGCTGGTGCCCTTCGCCGCCCAGTCGCGGGACGAGCCGGAGCCGTACTCCTTGCCGCCCAGCACGACCAGCGGGATGCCCGCCGCCGCGTAGTTCTGGGCCGCGTCGTAGATGAACGCCTGCGGGCCGCCCTCCTGGGTGAAGTCGCGGGTGTAGCCGCCCTGCACGTCGTCCAGCAGCTGGTTGCGCAGCCGGATGTTCGCGAAGGTGCCGCGGATCATGACCTCGTGGTTGCCGCGGCGCGAGCCGTAGGAGTTGAAGTCCTTGCGCTCGATGCCGTGCTCGGTCAGGTAGCGGCCGGCCGGGGTGTCGGCCTTGATCGCGCCGGCGGGGGAGATGTGGTCGGTGGTGACCGAGTCGCCCAGCTTCGCCAGCACCCGGGCGCCCGAGATGTCCTGCACCGGGGCCGGCTCGGCGGTCATGCCGTCGAAGTACGGGGGCTTGCGGACGTAGGTGGACTCGGCGTCCCATTCGAAGGTCTTGCCGGTCGGCGTCGGCAGCGACTTCCAGCGCTCGCCGCCGTCGAACACGTCGGCGTAGTCCTTGGTGAACATCTCCTGCGTGATCGCGGAGTCGATGGTCTCCTGGATCTCCTGCGGCGACGGCCAGATGTCCTTCAGGAACACGTCGTTGCCGTCGGAGTCCTGGCCCAGCGGCTGGGTCTCGAAGTCGAAGTCCATCGTCCCGGCCAGCGCGTACGCGATGACCAGCGGCGGCGACGCCAGGTAGTTCATCTTGACGTCCGGGTTGATCCGGCCCTCGAAGTTCCGGTTGCCCGAGAGCACCGAAACCGCGGTGAGGTCGTTCTCCTGGATCGCGGCGGAGATCTCGTCCGACAGCGGGCCCGAGTTGCCGATGCAGGTGGTGCAGCCGTAGCCGACCAGGTGGTAGCCCAGCTTCTCCAGGTACGGCCAGAGGCCGGCCTTGTCGTAGTAGTCGGTGACGACCTGCGAACCCGGGGCCATCGACGTCTTGACCCACGGCTTGACCGACAGGCCCTTCTCGACCGCGTTGCGCGCGAGCAGCGCCGCGCCCAGCATGACCGACGGGTTGGAGGTGTTGGTGCACGAGGTGATCGACGCGATCACCACGGCGCCGTGGTCGAGCACGAACTCGCCGCGGTCGGCGGTGGACACCTTGACCGGCTTGGTCGGCCTGCCGGTGGCCCCGTTGGCCGCGGACTGGACCGGCACGGCGGTCTCGTCCTGGAACGACAGCGCGGCCGGGTCGGAGGCCGGGAAGCTCTCCTCGACGGACTCGTCGACGTTCGTGTGCGGGGTGGGCTGCTCGTCCCCGACGTAGTCGTGCACCGACTTGCGGAACGAGGACTTCGCGTCGGACAGCTCGATGCGGTCCTGCGGGCGCTTCGGGCCGGCGATCGACGGGACGACCGTCGACAGGTCCAGCTCGAGGTACTCGGAGTACTGCGCCTCGTGGGACGGGTCGTGCCAGAGGCCCTGCTCCTTGGCGTACGCCTCGACCAGCGCGACCTGCTCGGCCGAACGGCCGGTCAGCTTGAGGTAGCGCACGGTCTCGTCGTCGATCGGGAAGATCGCCGCGGTGGAGCCGAACTCCGGGCTCATGTTGCCGATGGTGGCGCGGTTGGCCAGCGGCACCTGCGCGACGCTCTCGCCGTAGAACTCGACGAACTTGCCGACCACGCCGTGGCGGCGCAGCATCTCGGTGATCGTGAGCACGACGTCGGTCGCGGTGACGCCGGCCGGGATCTCGCCGGTCAGCTTGAAGCCGACGACGCGCGGGATCAGCATGGAGACCGGCTGGCCCAGCATGGCCGCCTCGGCCTCGATCCCGCCGACGCCCCAGCCCAGCACGCCGAGGCCGTTGACCATGGTGGTGTGCGAGTCGGTGCCGACGCAGGAGTCGGGGTAGGCCTGGCCGTTCCGGGCCATGACGGTGCGGGCCAGGTGCTCGATGTTGACCTGGTGCACGATGCCGGTGCCCGGCGGGACGACCTTGAACTCGTCGAAGGCGCCCTGGCCCCAGCGCAGGAACTGGTAGCGCTCGCGGTTGCGCTCGTACTCGATCTCCACGTTGCGCTCGAAGGCGTCCGCGCGGCCGAACACGTCGATGATCACCGAGTGGTCGATCACCATCTCGGCCGGCGCGAGCGGGTTGACCTTGTCCGGGTCGCCGCCGAGAGCGGTCACGGCCTCGCGCATGGTGGCCAGGTCGACCACGCAGGGCACGCCGGTGAAGTCCTGCATGATCACCCGGGCGGGCGTGAACTGGATCTCGATCGACGGGTCCGCGTTCGGATCCCAGCCGCCGAGCGCGCGGATGTGGTCGGCGGTGATGTTCGCGCCGTCCTCGGTGCGCAGCAGGTTCTCGAGGAGGATCTTCAGGCTGTAGGGCAGCCGGGCGGAGCCTTCGACCTTGTCCAGGCGGAAGATCTCGTAAGAGTTCTCTTCCACCCGCAAGGTGTCCTTGGCTCCGAAGCTGTCCTTGCTAGGTGCAGTCACGTCTAACTCCAGTGGCATGGATTCCACGCCGCGGCGGGCGTGTCCTCCCGGGTCAGTTCGGTGTCGGTCTCCGGGTCGTCGGGATCGACCCGCGCGAGTCTTGCGCACCCCCACCGTAGAACCGGAACCGGGAGGGCACACCTCGTCTTCTCGCCCTCAAACAGTACGCGTGTCCTGTATTTCGTTCAAGACGACACGCGGAGTGACGTGCGCCATCCGGACACGCCGTCCCGCCCCGTCCCCCGAACAGGGGAAATGATCTCCGCGGTGTGTAAGTTCTTCCTGAGGCTTGTGATAGTGGTGTGACTGCAGTGGTACGCGGTGTGGCCGGAACGCGGCAGCCGGCGAGCGGAGGTGGCGGGCGTGAGGGTCCGGCGGGGACGGTCCGGGACGGCGGGCGCGCTGGTGCGCGGCGCGGGAGCCCGGCGCGGCCTGACGGTGGCGACAGTCGCGCTGGCGGCGCTGCTCGGCGCGGCGGGCACCGGGCTCGCGGTGCCCCCGCCGCCGCCGAACCCCAGCGATTCGGCGATCGACTCGGCCAAGGGCGACGCGAACGCGAAGGCGGGCGAGGTCGGCAGGCTCACGAACCAGCTCGCCCAGGCCGAGCAGAAGCTGAGCGCGCTGCAGGACGAGGTCGAGCTCAAGCAGGAACAGGCCATGAAGGCCCTGGTCGACCTGCAGACCGCGCAGGACGAGGCGACCCAGGCGCAGAACGACGCGAAGTCGGCGCGCCAGGAAGCGGACGCGGCGGCGGGCGCGATCGAGAAGGCCCGCGCGGACGCGAAGAAGTTCGCCGCCGCGAGCTTCGAGCAGGGCAGCACGATCGGATCGGTCTCGGCGTACCTGACCTCGGACAGCCCGAAGGACCTGCTCGCCCGCGCCCAGCTGCTCAACGCCATCGGCGGCTCGCGGCTCAACGCGATGGAGCGGCTCCAGCAGGCGCAGACCGACAAGGCCAACAAGGACTCCGCCGCGCGCAAGGCGCTGGAACTCGCGCAGCAGAAGCAGGACGCGGCCACCCGGGCGAAGGGCACGGCGGACGCCGCGCAGTCCGCCGCGGTGGCCGCGCAGCAGGCCCAGGCCGCGCAGAACAGCCAGCTGGAAGCCAACAAGAACTCCGTCGAGCAGCAGCTGTACGCGGCGCAGGCGAAGGTCAACGGCCTGCAGGGGCAGCGCCAGCGCTACCAGGACTGGCTCGCGCAGAAGCAGCGCGAGGACGAGGAACGCGCGCGGCAGGCGGCGCTGCGGGCAGCCGCGGCGAACAACGACGACGACAACGACAACGGCGGCGGAAGCCGCGGCCGCCCGTCCCCGGCGGCGGGCAGCTCGATCGAAGCCGTGATCGCGCGGGCGCTGTCCAAAGTGGGCATGCCGTACGCGTGGGGAGGCGGCAACGGCAGCGGCCCGACCCGCGGCATCCGCGACGGCGGCGTGGCCGACCGGTACGGCGACTACCGCAAGATCGGCTTCGACTGCTCCGGCCTGATGATCTACGCCTTCGCCGGCGTGCAGGGCCTGCCGCACTTCAGCGGCTACCAGTACACCGCGGGCCGCCGGGTACCGCTGTCGCAGATGCGCCGCGGCGACATGCTCTTCTGGGGCGGCTCGGGCGGCATCCACCACGTCGCGCTGTACCTGGGCAACGGGCAGATGGTCGAGGCGCCGCAGTCGGGTTCGTACGTGCGCGTGACGTCGGTCCGCTACGGCGGGATCATGCCGTACGCGACGCGCCTCATCGGCTGAGCGGGCTCCACACGTACGGCGTCGTTTCGGTGACCGCGGTGAAGCCGAGCCGTTCGAGGATCGGGCGGCTGGTCGGCAACGCGTCGACCTGCAGGTAGCTGACGCCGCGGGCCCGGGCCGCCTCGACCCGGTGTGCCACGAGGGCGCGGTAGAGGCCCCGTCCGCGCCATTCGGGCAGCGTCGCGCCGCCCCACAATCCGGCGAATCCCGTGCCGGGCACCAGCTCCAGCCGGGACGCGGCGACGAACCGGCCGTCCGCTTCAGCCACGACATGCGTGGTCGTTCCGGCATCGGCGCGAGCCCGGGCCAGCAGATCCGCGGCGACCGCGGCCTCGTCGTGGCCGAACACCGAGGCGGACAGCGCGGCGATCCGCAGCAGATCGTCGCAGCCGCCGGCTTCTCGCACGACGACGCCGGCCGGCGGCGGGGCCGAGGCGGCGACCGCGTCCAGCGGGGCGATCAGGACGGTTTCCGTTTCTTCCGGGGCGAATCCGGCGGCGAGCAACCGTTCCGGCAGTTCCGGGGGACGGTCATGGCTGCGGGTCTTCCACTCGAACTCCTCGCCGCGGGCGGCGAAGAACGCGCACTGACGGGCGATCAGCGCGTCGAGCGCCTCGCCGGTCACGCCGAGGTCGGGCGGGCCGGAGACGAACCCGCGGCGGCCGCCGGTGAGGCGGGCGAGCGGGCCGTCGGGCGTCAGCTGCTGTCCGGGTTCGGCTTGGGTCAGCTCGGCTTGCCGGACCTCGCGGTCGTAGGCGGCGAGCAGTGGCGCGGAGTCGGGCACCTCGGGAACTTAACGCGAGTAGTCCTGGAGCGCGCGCGGGTTTCCGGCCTCGTGAGTGGCGATCCCGGTTCTAACCGGGATCGCCACTCACGACCCCCTGGCGCGCGCGGCTTACGCTGGCCCCCATGACTCACCACCCCCGGTTCGCCGGGATCGTCCTGGCGGGCGGGTCCGCGCGCCGCTTGTCCGGAGTGGACAAGCCGGAGCTGCGGATCGGCGGGATCTCCTTGCTGGGCCGGGCGGTCGAGGCGCTGGCCGGGGCGGAGCCGGTCGTGGTGTGCGGGCCGCGGCGGCCGGGATACGACACGGTCGTCTGGACGCGTGAAGCCGTTCCGGGCACTGGGCCGGTCGCGGCGCTGGCCGCGGGGCTTGCGGCGGTCGACGCGGAACTCGTCGTGCTGCTCGCCGCTGACCTCCCCGGCATCCGGCGCTCCACTGTGGACCGGTTGCGGTCCACAGTGGGCAACGCGGACGGCGCGGTGCTCGTCGACGCGGCGGGGGAGCGGCAATGGCTGGTGAGCGCTTGGCGCACCGCGGCTTTGCGCCAGGCGCTGCCGGAGCGTCCGGAGAACGCGTCGCTGCGCCGGACGCTCGGCGGCTTGCGGATCGAAGAGGTCGCCGCCGAACCCGGCGAGAGCGACGACATCGACACGCCGGAGGACCTGGAAAAGCACCGCTGACACCGGCTTCACAGCTGTCACACTGGCGATGCGATTGGCTACCGTCGCGGGAAGTTCCCGACCCAGTAGGGTCGCGGGCGAGCACGCAGACGCGGAACCCCCTGGAGGAAGAGTGACCGAGCCCGGCTTCGCCGAGGGAGCGAACGGGCAGCAGCCCGGCACCCCGGCGCGGGACGCCCAGCTGCTGGAACGCACCGTGTTCGAGGTGAAGCGCGTCATCGTCGGACAGGACCGGCTGGTGGAGCGCATGCTCGTCGGGCTGCTGGCGAAGGGGCACCTGCTGCTCGAAGGCGTGCCCGGGGTCGCGAAGACGCTGGCGGTCGAGACGTTCGCGCGCGTCGTGGGCGGGTCGTTCTCGCGCGTGCAGTTCACCCCCGACCTGGTGCCCGCCGACATCCTCGGCACCCGCATCTACCGCCAGGGCGCCGAGCGCTTCGACGTCGAACTGGGCCCGGTCGTGGCGAACTTCGTGCTCGCCGACGAGATCAACCGCGCGCCGGCGAAGGTGCAGTCGGCGATGCTGGAGGTGATGGCCGAGCGGCACGTGTCGATCGGCGGCAAGACCTTCCCGATGCCCGACCCGTTCCTCGTGCTGGCCACGCAGAACCCAATCGAGAACGAGGGCGTGTACCCGCTGCCGGAGGCCCAGCGCGACCGGTTCCTGTTCAAGATCCTGGTCGAGTACCCCTCCGCCGAGGAGGAGCGCGAGATCATCTACCGGATGGGCGTCACGCCGCCGGAACCGCACGAGGTGCTGAGCCCGGCGGAGCTGGTGCGGCTGCAGGGCGTCGCGTCGCAGGTGTTCGTGCACCACGCGCTGGTCGACTACGTCGTGCGGCTGGTGCTCACCACGCGCACCCCGAACGACCACGGCCTGTCCGACGTCGCGGGCTGGGTGTCCTACGGGGCCTCGCCGCGCGCGAGCCTCGGCATCATCGCCGCGGCGCGGGCGCTGGCGCTCGTGCGCGGCCGGGACTACGTGCTCCCGCAGGACGTCGTGGACGTCGTGCCGGACGTGCTGCGGCACCGCCTCGTGCTGTCCTACGACGCGCTGGCCGACGGCGTCCCGGTGGACCACATCGTCACCCGCGTGCTGCAGACCGTGCCGCTGCCGCAGGTTTCCGCCCGGCCGCAGGGCGGAGCCGGCCCGGTGCCGGCGGGCGCCCCCGTCAGGTAGCGGCGTGGCCGGCACCTCCTCGAAAGAACCGGGCGGACGCCCCGCCTGGGCCCCGCCGGTCCTGCGCGGCGACCGGATGGAAGCGGGGCTGCGCACCCTCGAACTCGAAGTGCGCCGCCGGCTCGACGGGCTGCTGCAGGGCAACCACCTCGGGCTCGTCCCGGGGCCGGGCTCGGAGCCCGGCGAGGCCCGGCCGTACCAGCCCGGCGACGACGTGCGCCGGATGGACTGGGCGGTCACCGCGCGCACGACGACGCCGCACATCCGCGAGACGGTCGCGGACCGCGAGCTGGAGACGTGGGTCGTCGCGGACATGTCGGCGAGCCTCGATTTCGGCACCGCGCTCTGCGAGAAGCGCGACCTGGTGGTCTGCGCGACCGCGGCGGTCGCGCACCTGACCGGCGGCGGCGGGAACCGGATCGGCGCGCTCGTGTCGAACGGCGAAGGCATCGCCCGGATCCCGGCGCGCGGCGGGCTGCCGCACGCGCGCGGGCTCGTCCGGCGGCTGGCCGAGACGCCCCGCGCGGCCGAGGGCGTCCGCGGCGATTTCGCCGGTGCGCTGGAAAAGCTGCGCCGTCCGCCGCGCCGGCGCGGCCTGGCGGTGGCGATCTCCGACTTCCTCGGCCCGCTGGACTGGGAGCGCCCGCTGCGGGCGCTCGGCGGCAGGCACGAGCTGATCGCGATCGAGATCGTCGACCCGCGCGACGTGGACCTGCCGGACGTCGGCACCGTCGTGCTGGCCGACCCGGAGACCGGACGGCAGCGCGAGGTGCACGCTTCGGCGTTGCTGCGCAAGGAATTCGGCGCGGCGGCGAACGCGCACCGGCAGGCGGTCGCGGCCGGCCTGCGCCGGGCCGGGGCGGCGCATCTGGTGCTGCGCACGGATTCCGACTGGATCGCGGACATGGTGCGCTTCGTGGTCGCCCGCAAGCGCCGCTGGTCGGGAGGGGTCGCGTGACCGCGCCCGCGACCGCTGCCCGGACGACCGGTAAGGAGGCGACGGCATGAGCCTCGCCGGATTCAGTTCGCCGTGGTGGTTCCTGCTGCTGATCGCGGTCGCCGCGGTGGCCGTCGCGTACGTGGTGTCGCAGCGGCAGCGCCGCCGCCGGGTGATGCGGTTCGCGAACCTGGAGCTGCTGGAGAAAGTCGCGCCCAAGGCGCAAGGCTGGATCCGGCACGTGCCCGCGGTACTGATCGTGCTGTCGCTGCTGTTCCTGACGGTTTCGCTGGCCGGTCCGACGGCCGAGCAGAAAGTGCCGCGCAACCGGGCGACGGTCATGCTGGTGATCGACGTGTCGCTGTCCATGGAGGCCACCGACGTCGCGCCGACGCGGTTGAAGGCGGCGCAGGACGCGGCGAAACAGTTCGCGCAGAACATGACCCCGGGCGTCAACCTGGGCCTGATCTCCTTCGCCGGAACCGCCACGGTGCTGGTCAACCCGACCACGGATCGCGCGGGCGTGTCGAAGGCGATCGACAACCTGAAGCTCGCCCAGTCCACCGCCACCGGCGAGGGCATTTACGCGGCGATGCAGTCGATCCAGAGCTTCTCCGCGGTGGTCGGCGGCGCGGAAGGCCCGCCGCCCGCGCGGATCGTGCTGATGAGCGACGGAAAGCAGACGGTGCCGGAGGACCTGTACGCCCCGCGCGGCGCGTACACCGCGGCGCAGGCGGCGAAGCAGGCGCAGATGCCGATCTCGTCGATCTCGTTCGGCACCGAGCACGGGTCGGTCGACATCGAGGGCAAGCAGCAGGACGTCCGCGTGGACGACGAATCGCTGCGCGAGATCGCCCGGTTGTCCGGAGGGGAGTTCTACAAGGCGGCGAGCGCAGACGAGCTGAAACGCGTGTACGCCGACCTGGGCGAGCAGATCGGGTACGAGCTGAAGAACGCCGACGCGAGCAAGCCGTGGGTGGTGCTCGGGACGATCATCCTGATGGCCGGCGCGGCTACCGCGCTGGTGTTCGGTCAGAGACTGCCGTAAGCGGCCCGGCGGCCGCCTGCCACGCGCCCGGGCGGACGCCGGTCGCAGTGCGGAAGAACACCGAGAAGTTGGACGCGTCGGGAAAGCCGAGCGTGCGCGCGCAGGCGGCCGCGGTGAGCCGGTCGTGGGCGAGGAGCCGTTTGGCTTCCAGGACGATCCGCTCGACGAGGTACGCCTTCGCGCTGCGGCCGGTGGCCCGCTGCACCGCCCGGGTGAGGGTGCGGGGCGCGTAGCCCAGCGTCCGGGCGTAGTAGCCGGCGTCGTGATGCTCCCGGAAGTGCGCTTCGACGCTGGACTGGAACCGCCGGAACACCGGATTGGCCGATGCCGCTCCGGCGGGGCGGGGGCGGAGCCGGGCGAGGAGCGCGGAGAGCAGGATCCCGGGCAGCTCCGCCGGGATGTCCTCGGGCGGGGCGGAGGTTTCGAGGACGAGATGGTCGCGCGCGGCGGCGACGAACGGCCAGTCGGCTTCGGGAATGCTCCACTGCGCGGCCAGCTCCGGGGACGCGGCGAGTTCCCGGGTGGCGCGGGTGACCGGTGCGGTCGGCACGAACAGCACAAGATGCCCCGCCACCCCGGCGATGTCCTCCCACCGGTGCACCGCTCCGGGCACGACCCACACCGCGGACCGCTCCTGGAGCGGGTGCCGGAGGAAATCCACGGCGACTGATCCGTGCCCGGCGTCGACAACGGCGAGGACGTGGAAGTCGGCACGCTGGGTCCCGCCGTCGTTCAGCTCGCGAAGGCGGTCGAACGGCATGGTTTCGACAGCGGCCGCGCGGCGCCCGGCGGGCTGGTAGGTCATCTGCCGGATCATCTGTCCAGTTTTCACCATGAGGCGACCAGTCCTGCCGATGCCTCGCCCGCGCGGAAGAGATTCGATGGAGACACCGAAAACCAGCCGCGCAAGCCCTGATTGAGAGGGTCCTGATGACCACGACACCGCAGTCGCTCCTGCCCGTTTACGACCACCGGCCGGGGACCGGGCCGACCCTGGTGTTCCTGCACTACTGGGGCGGCTCCGCCCGCACCTGGGACCTCGTCGTCGACCGTCTCGCCGGACGCGACACGCTCGCCGCCGACTTCCGCGGGTGGAGCCGCTCGAAGAACCTGGCGGGCCCCTACACCCTTCGCCAGCTCGCCGACGACACGCTCGCCGTGGTCGCTGACGCGGGCGTCACCGACTACGTCCTGATCGGACATTCCATGGGCGGCAAGGTCGCGCAGCTCATCGCAGCGACGCGGCCCACCGGTCTTCGAGGGATCGTCCTCGTCGGTTCCGCTCCGGCGAAGCCCGCCGCTGCCGTCACGCCCGAGTACCGGGAAGGCCTTTCCCATGCCTACGACTCAGCGGAGTCCGTCGCCGGTGCACGGGACCACGTCCTCACCGCGACCGAGCTGCCCGAGCGGATCAAGGCGCAGATCGCGACCGACTCGCGGGCGTGCGCCGACGCCGCCCGCACCGAGTGGCCGCTGCGCGGAATCGCGGAGGACATCAGCGGACAGGCCCGCAGGATCAGCGTCCCGGCCCTCGTGCTCGCCGGAGAGAACGACCAGGTCGAGCCCGCCGACGTCCTCGTCGGCAACCTGCTGCCCTACCTGCCGGGAGCCGGCTTCGCGGTGCTCCCGGAAACCGGCCACCTGATCCCGCTGGAAGCTCCGGCCGCTCTTGCCGACGCGATCACGGCCTTCGTCCCCGCTGCCTGATCGCCTACGGCGTCGCGAAGCCGTTCTGCCGCCAGCCTTCGTAAACCGCGATGGCGGCCGTGTTCGCGAGGTTCAGCGACCGGTTGTTCGGCAGCATCGGCAGCCGCAGCCGGTCGGTGACCTCCGCGGCTCGCTGGACCTCGTCCGGCAGCCCGGCGGATTCCGGCCCGAACATCAGCACGTCCCCGGGCGCGTAAGAAACGTCCGTGTACAGCCGGGTCGCGGTCGCACTGAACGCGTACACCTTCGCCGGCAAGAGGACTTGCCACGCCGCGGCCAGATCAGCATGCACGTGGACGCGCGCGAGGTCGTGGTAATCCAGCCCGGCGCGGCGGAGCTGCTTGTCCTCCAAGGTGAATCCGAGCGGCTCCACCAGATGCAGCTCGCATCCGGTGTTCGCGGCCAGCCGGATCGCGTTGCCGGTGTTGGGCGGGATTTCGGGGCGGTAGAAGAGCACCCGGAACATCACGCCGCCTCGGGAAGGTGCTTCGCGTAGGCCGCACGCACCTCCGGCGGCGGCTCCGCCTTGCGGTAGTCCGCGGTGTCCACGAACACGTACCGCAGCCGGATCTCGGTCGTCACCGTCTCGCCGCGGCGGATCTCCAGCTCGAACTGCATCGACGTGGTGCCAAGGTGCGCCAGGTACACGGAGACCACCAGCTCGTCGTCGAACCGGCACGGCGCGAAGTACCGCAGGTTCGATTCGGCGACCACCACGTCGACCCCGGTGGCGAGCAGCGCGTCGTGCGAACCGAAGAGCGCTCTCTCCACCTCGAACGCCGCCATGTCCGCGTAGGCCAGGTAATGCGCGTTGAAGACGATCCCCTGGCCGTCGCATTCGTGGTAGCGCACGCGAAGGGGCATTTCGACGATGGGTCGGCGTTCGGTCACCCGGCCAATCTAGCGATCAGCCGTGCAGGGCGCGGTAAGTGTCGGCCGCGCCGCGGTGCAGGGGGATGGGCTGGGTGCCGATGAGGGTGCGCACGTCGAGGAACTGGGTTCCGACGGCTTGGGCGGGCACGAGTTCGGCGGCGCGTTCGGCGAGTACCCGGACCACCGCCGCGGCGACGTCGAACGGCAGTTTGGGCGAGCAGACCAGCAGGTTCGCGACCCCGATGGTGCCGAGCGCGCCGACCCCGCGGTAGGCCCCGGCGGGGACCTGGACCTGTTCGTACAGCGGGCCGTACGCCTTGCGCAGCTGGGGGAGCACCGACGTCAGCGGGATGAGCGAGAGCGGCGTGGTGCGGTTGAGGTCGGCGAGGGCGGGCGTCGGGATTCCGCCGGACCAGAGGAACGCGTCGATCCGGCGGTCGTGCAGCGCGGCGACCGCGTCGTTCAGCGGCAGGTGCTGCGCCTGGACGGGAACGCTGCTCGCGGCGAAAACCCGTTCGCCCAGCTGCGCGGCGCCGGAGCGGCTCGCACCGACCGAAATGGGGCGTCCGGCCAGCGAACGCAGGTCGGTGAGCCTGTCTTCGGCGCGGACGACGAGCTGCAGGTAGTTCTCGTAGACCCGGCCGAGTGCTTGCAGCGGAACGGCTTTCCCGAACGGCGAGCCGCCGGTGATGGCCGATTGCGCGACGTCGGCGAGCGCCAAGCCGAAGTCGGCCGTTCCGTCCTGGACCCGTTGCACGTTCTCGACGCTCGCTTCGGTGGGGAGCGCGCTGCAGTGCAGCCGCGGTTCGGCGCGCGACAGTTCGGCGGCCAGGACCTCGGCGAAGGCCAGGTAGAAGCCGCCGGGTTCGCCGGACGCGATGGTGATCTCGCGGTCCGGGCCGCGGTAGGTGTCGTCGCAGGCGGCGAGCGCGAGGGCGAGGCCGCCGAGGAGCGCGGTGCGGCGGGTGAGGCTCATGGCGTCCCCGCCGCGGGCAGCGTGACGCGGACCTGCAGGCCGTGCGGTTCGACCCCGCGCAGCTCCAGAACCCCGCCCCGGGCCCGGGTCTGCTCGCGGGCGATGGCCAGCCCGAGGCCGGTTCCGCGCGGTGCGCCGTCGCCGCCCGCGCGCCAGAACCGTTCGGTGGCCCGGGGGAGGTCCTCCGGCGGCAGGCCGGGCCCGTCGTCGGAGACGATCAGCGTGACACTGTCCGAAGCGGACTCCCAAGCGGCGGTGATGGTCGCTCCCTGACCGGCGTGGTGGACGGCGTTGTCCAGCAGGACGTCGAGAATCTGCGCCAGTTCGCTTTCCGGGGTGCGCACCAGCAGCGGCTCAGTATGCACCTCGCACGGCACCAGGGTCGCGCCGGCTTCCTCGGCGGACAACCGCCACGCGTCGACCCGTTCGGCCACGACCGCGGCCAGGTCGGCGGGTTCGTCGTCGGCGCGGGCGGCGAGCCGGGTCGCGGTGCTTTCCGCGGTGGCCAGGGCGAGCAGGCCGTCGAGAATCCGTTCCAGCCGTTCGACTTCCGCCACGGTCGCCTCGTAGGCCGGGCGGTTTTCGACCTCGGTGCCGAGCAGGTCGAGCCGCAGCCGCAGCGCGGCCATCGGGTTCCGCAGCTGGTGCGAGGTGTCCGCGACGAGCCGCCGTTGCTGATTCGCCGATTCGACCACCGCGTCGGACATCCGGTTCACCGACGCCGCGAGCGACCGCAGTTCGCGCGGCCCGGACCGCTCCGGCACCTGCGCCCGGCGCCCGCCCGCCACCGCCAGCACGCCGGTCTCCAGCTCCACCAGCGGCCGCACCATCCACCTCGACAGCAGGACCGCGAGCAACACGAACAGCGCCGCGACCACCATCGCCCCGGCCGCGATCGCGCTCCACGCCGCCGCCACGTCCTCCGCCGCGGCGGTCACCGACGCGCGCAGCAGGACCACGCCGGACACCCGCGTCCCGGTGCCGACCGGACGGGCGAACAGCACCGGATCGTCCGACCACGGCCGGATCCGCTCGACCGGCGCCTCCGGCTCGTTCCGCAGGGTCGCCTCGATGAGCGTCCGCGCGGCTGGATCACTGCTGGTCAGGCCGCCGGTTTCGACCAGCGGCCGCCGTTGCGCGTCGACGATCAGCACGCCTTCGCTGTATAACGACGAATACTGCCGGGCGTCGGCGCTCAGCGCGGTCGCGTCGCCGGAATCGACGGCCTGTTGCGCGAGCACCACGAAGCGGTCGACGTCGCTGCTGCGCGAAATCACCAGCTGCTGGGTCCGCTGATCGGCGGTCGCGGACAGCAACGGCACGGCGAACGCGGCCACGACGGCGAGCGCGAGCGTGACCAGGACAGCCAGCAGGCGAGTGCGCACCGATCAGCTCCGGCCGAGCCGGTAGCCGAAACCGCGGATCGTGGTGAGCAGGCCGGGCCGGTCGAGCTTCGCGCGCAGCTGCGTCATGTGGACGTCGAGCGAACGCGACACGGCCAGGTACGCGTCGCCCCACACCTCGTCCATCAGCTGCTGGCGGCTCACCGCCGTGCCGGGACGCGCGGCGAGCACCGCCAGCACCGCGAACTCTTTCGTGGTCAGCCCGACGTCGCGGCCGCCGACGACGACCCGGCGCGCGCCGAGGTCGATCTCGACGTCCTCGATCCGCACCACCGGGTCTTTCGGCTCCGGGGACGAGCCGCCCGCCCGCCGCGCCACCGCGTCCATCCGGGCCAGCAGTTCGGCCATCCGCACCGGTTTCGCCAGGTAGTCGTCCGCGCCGAAGCGCAGCGCCCGGACCACCGACCGCTCGTCGTCGCGCGCGGTCAGCACGATCACCGGCACCGGGGAGACCTGGCGGATCTTGCGGAGCACGTCGAGCCCGTCGAGATCCGGCAGGCCGAGGTCGAGCAGCAGCAGGTCCGCGTCCCGGTGCCGGGTGAGGGCGTCCGAGCCGCGGCCGACCGAGGCGACCGAGTGGCCGTGCGCCTGCAGCGTTTCGGCGAGTGCCCGGGCGACCCCGGTGTCGTCCTCCACGAGCAGCACGCGCACGGCCGTCCTCCCGATCAGTCCTCGCCGCGTTCGAGAGCCGACGAACGCGAAGTTTCCCGCATTGTCGCGTACACGACGAGCGAGACGAGGACGCAGCCCGCGACGTACCAGAAGAAGAGCGATTCGTGCCCCGCCTTCTTCAGCGCCTGCGCGATCAGCTCGGCGGTCCCGCCGAAGATCGCGACGGTGAGCGCATACGGCAGGCCGACGCCGATCGCGCGGATCCGCGTCGGGAACAGCTCGGCCTTCACGATCGCGTTGATCGAGGTGTAGCCGGTCACGATCACCAGCGCGCCGAGCAGCAGCAGGAACGCGAGGAACGGCTGGCTGGTGTGCGCCATCAGGGTCATGATCGGCACGGTCAGCAGGGTGCCCGCGATGCCGAAGAACATCAGCAGCTTCCGGCGGCCGATCCGGTCCGACAGCCGTCCGGCCAGCGGCTGCAGGATCGCGAAGACCAGCAGCGCCAGGAACATGATCACGGTGACCGTGCGCCGCGGGATGTGCGCGGTGTTCTCCAGGAACTTCTGCGTGTAGGTGGCGTAGGTGTAGAACGCGACCGTGCCGCCGAGCGTCAGGCCGACGACCAGCAGGATCTCCCGCGGGTACTTCACGAGCTGGCGCAGCGTGCCGCGTTCGCCCTTGCCGGTCTCCGCGCCTTCGGTGACGCGCTGGTAGCTCTCGGACTCGTCCATCGACCGCCGCAGCGCCATCACGATCACCGCCGCGAGCGCGCCGACCACGAACGCGATCCGCCAGCCCCAGTCGCCCATCTGCTTGTCGGTGAGCACGCTCTGCAGGATCAGCTGCAGCCCGAGCGCGAGCAGCTGCCCGCCGACGAGGGTCACGTACTGGAAGCTGGAGTAGAACCCGCGCTTGCCCGGAGTGGCCACTTCGGACAGATACGTCGCCGAGGTGGAGTACTCGCCGCCGACCGAAAGCCCTTGCAGCAGCCGGGAGAACACCAGCAGGATCGGCGCCGCGATGCCGATCGTCGAGTAGCCCGGCGTCACCGCGATGAGCAGCGAACCGGCCGCCATCATCGAAACCGAGAGCACGAGCGCCGAACGCCGTCCGTAGCGGTCGGCGAACCGGCCGAGCAGCCAGCCGCCGAGCGGGCGCATGAGGAAGCCGACGGCGAACACCGCCGCGGTGTTGAGGAACTGCGCCGTGGCGTCGCCGCCGGGGAAGAACGCCTTCGCGAAATAGACGGTGAACGCGGAATAGGCGTACCAGTCGTACCACTCGACGAGATTTCCGATCGAGCCGCGCAGCACGTTGCCGACCACGCGCCGCTCGTCCCGCGCCGAGCCGGCGTCCTGGATCCGGGTAGTCATCCTTGACCTCCTGTGTCGCGACTCACGGTGACCAACCGGGCAGTAACCATCAAGGTCGAGACGCGGTTCCTTACCTCCGCTTAGGACGGGAGTGCCGGGTGCGCCGCCGGTCAGCGCAGCCGATAGCCTCAGGCGGGCGCAGCAGCGAAGACGACGAGGAGAACTCAGTGGGACGGTCGGTCTTGGTCACCGGCGGCAACCGAGGCATCGGGCTGGCGATCGCCCGCGACCTCGCGGAGCAGGGCCACCGGGTCGCGGTCACGCACCGCGGGTCCGGCGCGCCGGAGGGGCTTTTCGGCGTGCAGGCCGACGTCACCGACGCCGAGCAGGTGGACGCGGCGTTCAAGCTCGTGGAGGAGCACCAGGGGCCGGTCGAGGTCCTGGTGTCCAACGCCGGGCTCACCGACGACACCCTGCTCATGCGGATGTCGGAGGAGCAGTTCGAGCGCGTGCTGAACGCGAACCTCACCGGGGCGTTCCGCGTCGCCAAGCGGGCCTCGCGCGGCATGCTGCGCGCCCGCTGGGGCCGCTTCGTGTTCATCTCGTCCGTGGTGGGCCTTTCCGGCTCGGCCGGGCAGGCGAACTACGCCGCGTCGAAGGCCGGTCTGGTCGGCTTCGCGCGTTCGCTCGCGCGGGAGCTGGGCTCGCGCAACATCACCGCGAACGTGGTCGCGCCCGGCTTCGTGCACACCGACATGACCGACGCGCTGAGCGAGGACCGGCGCAAGGAGATCCTCGCCAACGTCCCGTCCGGCCGCTACGCCGAGCCGGCCGAGATCGCCGCCGCGGTGCGGTACCTGTCCTCGGACGAGGCGGGCTACGTCAACGGCGCGGTGCTGCCCGTCGACGGCGGCCTCGGCCTCGGCCACTGATTCTTCTTTCCCGTACCCAACCCCACGACCTGGAGGACGCGTTGCCCGGATTGCTCGAAGGCAAGCGGCTGCTGATCACCGGCGTCATCACCGACGCCTCCCTCGCGTTCCACGCGGCCCGCATCGCCCAGCAGGAGGGCGCGAAGGTCGTGCTCACCGGCTTCGGACGGCTTTCGCTGGTGGAGCGCATCGCCAAGCGGCTGCCCGAGCCCGCGCCGGTGCTGGAGCTGGACGTCACGAACTCCGAGCACCTGGACTCGCTGGCCGACCGCGTCCGCGAGCACGTCGACGGCCTCGACGGCGTGCTGCACTCGATCGGCTTCGCGCCGCAGAGCTGCCTCGGCGCGCCGTTCCTGGACGCCCCCAGCGACGACGTGAAGGTCGCGGTGGACGTCTCGGCGTTCTCGTTCAAGTCGCTCGCGGTCGCGACGCTGCCGCTGCTCGGCCGCGGCGCCTCGATCGTCGGCATGGACTTCGACGCGCGCGTCGCGTGGCCGGTCTACAACTGGATGGGCGTCGCGAAGGCCGCGCTCGAGTCGGTGAACCGGTACCTGGCCAAGGAACTCGGCCCGCGGGGCATCCGGGTCAACCTGGTCAGCGCCGGCCCGATGAAGACCATGGCCGCCAAGTCCATCCCCGGCTTCGGCGAACTCGAAGGCGGCTGGGACGGCCGCGCGCCGCTCGGCTGGGACTCCTCGGACCCGGAGCCGACCGCCAAGACGGTGTGCGCCGTGCTGTCCGACTGGCTGCCCGCCACCACCGGGTCGATGATCATGGTCGACGGCGGAGTGCACGCGCTCGGCATCTGAGCTGGTTTGTGCGATGGCCCCGCGGGATCCTTTCCCGCGGGGCCATTTCTCTTTAGACGGTCGCCAGTCGCGGCGTGTGGTCGCGGTGGTGCAGACGCAGGGCGAATGTCAGGGCCGCCAGCGCGAGCGCTCCGAGCGCGACGCTCACCCACGCCACGCTCGAGAAGCCGAGCCCGGCGCTGATTGTGGTGCCGCCAAGCCACGGGCCGACGGTGTTGCCGACATTGAACGCGGACGTCGTGCTCGCGCCGACGAGGGTCGAGGTGCCGCCTGCCTCGGCATAGGCTCGGACATTGAGCGCTGGGTTCGCTGCGAATCCCGCTGCGCCGAGGACGAGTACAGCGGCGACCGCGACGACCGGGTTGGTGGCGAAGGCGAGCGCGACGAGAGCGGCGACGGCAATGCCGAGGCTGCCGTAAAGGGTCGCGAACGGATACGCGTCAGCGAGTTTGCCGCCCGCGAAAATTCCGATTACCGCGCCGCCGCCGAACAGCGCGAGCACTACTGGCACCGCGGATTCCGGCAGTCCTGCGACGGAGACCAGCAGGGGAGCGAGGTAGCTGAACGTCGCGAACACCATCGCCTGCAGGAGGGCGATCACGCCGAGCGCGAGCCACAGTCGGCTGCGGCGGAACACGCGCAGTTCTTCGGCGATTCGCGGGGCTTCGGTGTGCTTCGCGGTGCGCGGGACCGTCAGCAGGACGGCGATGGCGGCTACGACGGTCAGTGCGGCTACTGCCCAGAAGGCGCTCCGCCAGCCTGCGTGCTGGCCGAGAAGGGTGCCTGCCGGGACGCCTACGACGTTGGCGATGGTGAGGCCGCCGACCAGTACTGCGAGCGCTTGTCCGCGGCGGGCTTCCGGGACGAGGCTGACGGTGGTCGCGGCGGCTACCGCCCAGAATCCGGCGCAGGCGACCGCGCTGATGATTCGGGTGGCGAAGAGGATGGCGTAGCCGTCGGAGACCGCGCCGACGACGTGTGCGGCGGCGAAGACGGCCAGCAGGCCCAGGAGGGTGGTCCGGCCGGGGAGGCGGAGGGTGCTGACGGCGAGCAGCGGGGCGCCGACGACCATGCCGATGGCGAAGGCGGAGATCAGGAGGCCCGCGTCCGGGATGGTGACGTTCAGGTCGGCGGCCATGCCGGGGAGGAGGCCGGTGATCATGAACTCGGAGGTGCCCAGCGCGAAGATGCTGAGGCCGAGCACGAAGACGGCTAGGGGCATTGTCTGGGGTCGCTTTCTGGAATCGGTGGTACAAAATTGGGTCGGGTTTTGGGGCGTGTTCGGCTCGTCGCCCTGGCGGGCGACATTGCCGGTTGATGGGTTGCGTGGGGCCCCCGAAGTTTGATTGTGCTGACGGTTCGGGGGTGCTTGTCAAGGCGGGAAAGATGCCTTGACAAGCACCCCCGAACCGCAGGGAGGCTTCGTATCGGGGGCGGGGGGAGGTGTGGGTGCCTCGCTCGTTGGGTGCGGCGGTTGCTGTTGGTGCGTGGTGTGAGGGAGGGGCTGGGTGCTTCGATTTTTGGGTGTAGTGGTGCGGTTTTGGTGTGTGTGGTTGGGAGGTTGTCGGGGTGGTGTCAGTGGGTGGTTAGCGGCGGGCTACTGCGCTCGTCGCGATTTCCGCTACTGACGTCAGTGCTTCTCGTTCTGCTCCGCGGCGGGACATTGTGCGGAGGCCCGAGATGGTGGCGTGGATGAAGTTCGCGATGTCGGCGGCGTCGCGGTCGCGGGTGACGCTGCCGTCTGCTTGGCCGGTGCGGGCGAAGTGGGTCAGTGCCGACAGGTGTGCTTCGGTGTCGGCGTTTACCTGTGCCGCGAATTCCGGGTCGGTGGTGCCGAATTCGGCGATGGTGTTCACCATCAGGCAGCCGCGTCTGCCGTTTTCCAGTTCGTCGTCGATGGTCGACGCCAGGAGCAGGCGGATGGCTCCCAGTCCGTCCGGTGCGTTGTCCAGCAAGGTTTCCCGCAGCCGGATGCCTCGGTGCGAGTAGTGGTCGAGCACGCGCCGGAACAGTTCGTGTTTGCTGGAGAACGTGTTGTAGATGCTGCTGCGGCCCAGTCCGGTGGCGGCGCACAGTTCCTCGGTCGAGGTCGCTTCGTATCCGCGTGCCCAGAAGGCGTTCATCGCGCCTTCGAGCGCTTCGGTCTCGTCGAACTCTCGTGGCCTCGGCATACCGACCACGCTAACATATTTTAGATAGCTCAGTACACAACTGGCCCGCCGAGGCGTGCGGAGCGCCACAGGGGCAGGATGAGCACCGTGGGTTACGACGCGTTGCTATGGCTTTCGTTCGGCGGTCCGGAGGGGCCCGACGAGGTGATGCCGTTCCTGGAGAACGTCACCCGGGGGCGGGGCGTGCCGCGGGAGCGGCTGCTCGAGGTTGCCGAGCACTACCAGCACTTCGGCGGGGTCTCGCCGATCAACCGGCTCAACCGGGCCGCGATCGCCGCGGTCGAGAAGCAGCTCGCGGCGGAGAACATCGAGCTTCCGGTGCACTTCGGCAACCGCAACTGGGCGCCGATGGTCGAGGACACCGTGGCCAGGATGAAGGACGCGGGCGTCCGTCGCGCGTTGGTGTTCCCGACGAGCGCGTACGGCGGCTACTCCGCGTGCCGTCAGTACGACGAGGACATCGAACGAGCCCGCGCCGCCGTCGGCGAGGGTGCGCCGGAACTGGTGAAACTGCGCCAGTTCTTCGACCACCCGCTGTTCGTCGCCGCGGTCGCCGACGCAGTCCGCGCCGCCCACGCGAAACTCGGCAACCGTCCCGGCACGCGCACGGTCTTCACCGCCCACTCGATCCCGGAAAGCGCCGACCTGGCCTCCGGCCCACCGTCCGAAGGCGGCCGCCGTTACTCGAGCCAGATCGCCGAAGCCGCCCGCCTCGTGGCCGCCGAAGCGGGAATCGCCGAGTACGACGTGGTCTGGCAGTCGCGCTCCGGCCCGCCGCAGATCCCGTGGCTGGAACCGGACATCGTCGACCACCTCGACGCCCTGCACGCGCAAGGCGTGGACTCGGTAGTGGTCAGCCCGATCGGCTTCGTCGCGGACCACCTGGAGGTAATCTGGGATCTGGACAACGAAGCAGCAGACCGAGCCGCCGAACACGGCATGGCCTTCGCCCGCGCCGCAACGCCAGACGCCGACCCGAGGTTCGCGGAAATGGTGGTCGAACTGGTCCGCGAACACCTGACGGACGCCCCCGCGCGAAAACTCTCGCCCTTCCCAGCGGCAGGCTGCACCGTCAACGGCGCCCCCTGCGCACTCAACTGCTGCGAACCCCCGCGCCGCCCCACCCGCTAACCGCCCCTGTTCCCCCCCCACGGACTTCACGGAGCCACCACGGCCGCAGGGCGGGGCGCTAGCCCCACCCAAAAACCGCACCGCTGCACCCAAACAGCGAGGCACCCACACCTCCCCCCGCCCCCGATACGAAGCCTCCCTGCGGTTCGGGGGTGCTTGTCAAGGCATCTTTCCCGCCTTGACAAGCACCCCCGAACCGTCAGCACAATCAAGCTTCGGGGGCCCCACGCACCCCATCAACCGGCAATGTCGCCCCCCAGGGCGACGAGCCGAACCCCCCACCCCCTCAAACCTGCCGATCCCCCTGCTCAGCAAAAACCCGCACCGCCTCATTAACCGACGCCGTCCGAGCCCCCCGAACCGCCTCCGTCAACGGCCGCAACGCCTCCGCCCGCCGATTCACCGCCGAAGCCGACAACGCCCCACCGGGATCATCCGCCTGAGCCACAGCCAAAATCGCCGAAATCTCCTCGGCCCGCTGCAACACCCGCAACGCCCGCCCCGGCGTCCCGGCAGGCCACTCCACCTGAGGCCGAGCCCGCAAATGCGCCGACAACTCCGCCCGCACCCCAGGCCGATCGCTGGCCACGTCCAACGCCTGCAACGCCCCAGCACTCGCCCGGATAGCGTCAGTCAACCCGTGCTCAGCATCCGGCAACGGCTGATACTCCAGCGAAACCGGCGCGGGAAGCGAATACACCGTCCACCGCATCAACCCTTCGGCGATCGGCTCCGGCACCAGCCCGAACCCCAGCCCGCCGAGCACCACGGCCTCCCCGCACCGCAACGCCGCCTCCGCGAACGGCCCGCCCCCGCCGAGACCCCGCACATCGCCCGGCACCGGCAGCACGAGCTGAACACTGACCGCCCCCTGCGCCCGCAACGCGAGGAGCAGCTGCACCGGAGTGGCCGCCCGGTGAAAGGCGAGCGGCAGATCGAACGCCTCGGCCGCGGCGGGATCGGCCGCTACGACGTCGTGGGCCTCGGCCCAGTCCTGCAAGGCGTCGAGGACGTCGTCGGACGCCGCGGCCCCGTTCAGCCACGCGGAGGACCAGACGGCGAGAGTCGCACTGGGTCGGCACACGACTGCTCATTTTACCGGTTCCTCCCGGCTCCGCCGATCCCCGCCCGGCTGGAGCCGCTCCACATCGACGGATGCCGGAACGGTCAGTAGCGTCGAAGGGGTGAACGCTGTTCCCGACGCTCTTCCCCGCACCGCCGGCGAGCTCCGCGCCGCCGGATACGCCCCGCGCCCGATCGCGCGCGAGATCCACGACAACCTGCTCGCCGCGCTGCGCGAGGGCCGCGACGCCTGGCCCGGCATCGTCGGCTTCTCCCGCACCGTGCTGCCCCAGCTCGAACGCGCCCTGCTCGCCGGGCACGACGTCGTCCTGCTCGGCGAACGCGGTCAGGGCAAGACCCGCCTGCTGCGCACCCTGGCCGGCCTGCTCGACGAGTGGACCCCGGTCATCGAGGGCTCCGAGCTGGGCGAACACCCGCTCGAGCCGATCACGCCCGCCTCGATCCGGCGCGCCGCCGAACTCGGCGACGACCTGCCGGTGGCCTGGCGGCACCGCAGCGAGCGCTACACCGAAAAACTGGCCACGCCGGACACGAGCGTGGGCGACCTGATCGGCGACGTCGACCCGGTGAAGGTCGCGCAGGGCCGCAGCCTCGGCGACCCGGAGACCATCCACTTCGGACTCGTGCCGCGCGCGCACCGCGGCATCGTCGCGATCAACGAGCTGCCCGACCTCGCCGAGCGGATCCAGGTCGCGCTGCTGAACGTGATGGAGGAACGCGACATCCAGGTCCGCGGCTACACGCTGCGGCTGCCGCTGGACGTCCTCCTCGTCGCCACCGCCAACCCCGAGGACTACACCAACCGCGGCCGGATCATCACGCCGCTGAAGGACCGGTTCGGCGCGGAAATCCGCACGCACTACCCGCTGGACGTCGAGTCCGAGGTCGCCGTGGTGCGCCAGGAGGCCAATCTCGTCGCGGAGGTCGGCGAGCCGCTGCTGGAGGTGCTGGCCCGGTTCGTGCGCAACCTGCGCGAGTCGCCGGTGATCGACCAGCGTTCCGGCGTGTCCGCCCGGTTCGCGGTGGCGGCGGCGGAAACCGTCGCGGCGGCGGCGCTGCGCCGGGCCGCGGTGACGGGGGAGGACCCGGCGGTCGCGCGGCCGGTCGACCTCGAGGCCGTGCCCGCCGTGCTGCGCGGCAAGATCGAGTTCGAGCCCGGCGAGGAAGGCCGCGAGGTCGAGCACCTCGTGCACCTGATGCGCCGGGCGATCGCGGAAACCGCCCGCGAACGGTTCGCCGGGCTGGACCTGCGGCCGCTGTCCGACGCGGTGGCGGACGGCCACCTGGTCGCCACCGGCGAGCGCGTCCCCGGCTCGGAAGTCCTTGCCGCGCTGCCGGAACTGCCGGTGCTGCACGAGGTCGCGCAGCGGGCCGGAGTGGGCGCGGACGAGCCGGCGGGCCGGATCGCGGCGGCGGTCGAACTGGCGCTGGAGTCGCTGTTCCTCGCCCGCAGGCTGGCGAAGGACTCCGACGACGGCACGACGGTGTACGGCGAATAATGCCGCTCTTACCGGAGGGATATTCCTACGGCCCGTGGCACGACGGGCCGGATCCGCTGGCCCCGCCCGCCGACCTGCGCGACGCGCTGGACGAGATCGGCCGCGAGGTCATGGGCGGCTCGTCGCCGCGCGCGGCGCTGGAGGAACTGCTGCGCCGCGGCACCGAACGCACCGCCGGCCTGGACGAGCTGACCCGCCGGCTGTGGCAGCGCCGCTCGCAGATCCAGCGGCGGCACCGGCTGGACGGCACGCTGCGGGAAGTCCAGCAGCTGCTGCAGGAAGCGCTTCAAGCCGAACGCCGGGAACTGTTCCCGGACCCCGACGACGAGGCCCGCTTCCGCGAAGCCCAGCTCGACGCGTTGCCGCCGGGCACCGCGGCGGCGGTCCGCGAGCTGAACGAGTACGACTGGCGTTCGGACGAAGCCCGGCAGAAGTACGAACAGATCCGCGACCTCCTCGGCCGCGAAATGCTGGACGCGCGCTTCCAGGGCATGAAGCAGGCGATGCGGAACGCCGGTCCGGAGGACGTCGAGCGGATCAACCAGATGCTCGGCGACCTCAACGCGCTGCTCTCCGCGCATGCCCAGGGCGCGAGCGACATCGGCGAACGCTTCAGCGAGTTCATGCGGCGGCACGGCGAGTTCTTCCCGGAGAATCCGCGGAACGTCGACGAGCTGATCGACGTTCTCGCCGCCCGTTCCGCCGCCGCGCAGCGGATGCTGAACTCGATGTCCGAGGAACAGCGCGCCGAACTGGCCGAGCTCGCGAACCAAGCGTTCGGCGACCCGAGGCTGGCGCAGCAACTGTCCGCTTTGGACTCCCAGCTGCGCGCGTTGCGGCCGGGGGAGGATTGGACGTCGTCGTCGCGTTTCCGCGGCCAAGACCCGCTGGGCCTCGGCGAGGGCGCGCAGGCCATGGCCGACCTGGCGGAACTGGACGCGCTCGCCGAGCAGCTCGGCCAGTCGTATCCCGGCGCCCGGCTGGAAGACATCGACCTGGAGGCACTGGAACGCCAGCTCGGCCCGGACGCGGGCGTCGACGCTCGCCGGCTGTCCGAATTGGAACGAGAACTGCGGCAGCAGGGCTTGTTCGAGCGTGCCGCGGACGGCACCCTGCGGTTGTCTCCCAAGGCATTGCGCCGCCTCGGCGAGACCGCACTGTCCGATGTGGTCAATTCGCTGCGCGGCAAGACCGGGGAGCGCGAGACCGAATCCGCGGGCGCGGCGGGCGAACCGACCGGATCGAGCCGTCCCTGGCGGTTCGGGGACATGCAGCCCTGGGACGTCCCGCGGACCGTGCGCAACGCGGTGTTGCGCTCCGCTGCGGTGGGCGAGGGGAGTGTTCGCCTCGACGTCGAGGACGTCGAGGTCGTCGAGACCGAACACCGCTCCCGAGCCGCGGTCGCGCTGCTGGTCGACACGTCGTGGTCGATGGTCCAAGAGGGCCGCTGGCTGCCGATGAAACGCACCGCGCTGGCGCTGCACCAGCTGATCAGCACCAGATTCCGCAACGACGCCCTGCAGCTGATCACCTTCGGCCGCTACGCGATGCCGGTGGAGCTGCCCGAACTGGTCGGCCTGGAAGGCACCTGGGAACAGGGCACCAACGCGCACCACGCGCTGCTGCTGGCCGGACGGCACCTGCGCCGCCACCCGGACGCCCAGCCGGTCGTCCTGATGGTCACCGACGGAGAGCCGACCGCCCATCTGGAACCGGACGGCGAGGCGGAATTCTCCTATCCGCCGGAACCGGCGACCATCTACAAGACACTGTCCGAAGTGGACCGGATCGCCAAGCTGGGCGCGTCCGTGACCGTTTTCCGGCTGGGCGACGACCCGCGTCTGGAAGCCTTCGTGGACACCATCGCCCGCCGCTCCGGCGGGCGGGTCGTGGCCCCGGACCTGGACGGCCTGGGCGCCGCGGTCGTAGGCGACTACCTCCGCACGCGCCGCCGCTGACCCCCGGGCAAGGTCCGGGAAGGGCTCGCTGACTCACTCGCCGAGCCCTTCCCGGACTTACCGGCGGTGCACCAGGATCCGGGCGCCGTCGCCGGGCACGAGCGTGATGTGCCGCGTCTTGGTCCGCTCCGGCCGCGGGCTCGGCGCGCTGACCCGGTATCGCGCGAACAGCTCCCGCAGCACGATCGTCGCCTCCAGCAACGAGAATCCCGCCCCGAGACAGCGCCGCGCGCCGCCGCCGAAGGGGAACCAGCTGCCGGTCGGCGGTCCGCTGCCGAGGAATCGCGTCGGGTCGAACACCTCCGGCGACGGATGGTGCTCCGCGTCCGCGTGAATCATCGAAATCGACGGCAGCACCAGGTACCCGGCCGGAACCGTATACGGCCCCACGCGGACGTCCTTGGTCAGCTTCCGCGAAACCTCGGAAATGATCGGCCGCAGCCGCATCGCTTCCTTGGCAACGGCTTCCAGGTACTTCTCGTCGCCCTCGCCGGCCGCGCGGGCGGTCTCCGCGGCGGTGACCGGATCCCGGGCCAGCTCGTGCAGCGCCCAGGCCAGCGCGGTCGCCGTGGTCTCGTGCCCGGCCAGCAGCAACGTGATCAGCTGGTCGCGCAGTTCGAGATCGGAGAGCTGATCGTCGCCGGGAACGGTCAGCAGCCGCGACAGCACATCGCTTCGCTCCGCCAGATCCGGCGCGGCCCGCCGTTCGGCGATCTCCGCGTACAGCAGCTGGTCGACCCGCTCCTGCCGCTCGCGGTTCCGCCGCCACGGCCCGAACTTCTGCAGCGCCGGGCTGTGCCAGCCGAAGAGATCGAGCGCGCTGATGTCGATGACCTGCTCCAGCGCCACGCGCAACTCCGCGAGCCGAGGCCCGTCGGTCACGCCGAAAACGACCCGCAGGATCACTTCCAGGGTCAGCGCGCGCATCCGGTCGTGCGCCCGGAACGCCCGGCCCTGCGGCCAGCGCTCCAGCTCCGCGACGGTCAGCTCGGTGACCAGGTCGCGGTACCCGCGCATCGCCGCCCCGTTGAACGCGGGCATCAGCAGCTTCCGTGCCCGGCGGTGCTCCTCCTCGTCGGTGAGCAGCACGGAATGCTCGCCCAGCATGGGTTTGAGCACCATGTTCCCCTCGCCGGCGTGGAACGTCTCGACCGGACCGGCGAAGATCTCGCGGACCAGATCGAGGTCCCCGATCAGCACCACCGAACGCTCCGGGTAGAGCTTCAGCCGCACGACGTCGCCGTAACGCCGCCGCAGCAGCGGAAGCAGGGAGTTGCGGAAAGCGCCGAAAAGGACGGTCTGGACGGCGAGCGGCAGGCGGGGACCGGGGGGAAGAGGAGAATGGGCGCGGAGGGGCGTGCGCAAAGCCATGCTTCGTTCGTACTCGCGCCGGAGCGCGGTGTCCACCAGACTTGACCCTCACGCGACGTGAGGCGCGATCGTGGTTTCTCGCAAGGGCCATTCGGCCGAAGAAACGGGGGGAGAGCGATGGGCTACCGGGTGGGCGAGGCGGCGGCGCTGGCCGGCGTCACCGTGCGCACGCTGCACCACTACGACGAGATCGGCCTGTTGTCGCCGAGCGGGCGCACCGCGTCCGGCTACCGGCGCTACGCCGCCGCCGACCTCGACCGGCTGCAGCGGATCCTGCTCTACCGGGAGCTCGGCTTTCCCCTGGAGACGATCGCGTCCGTGCTCGCGGAGCCGGGAACCGACGCCGACGGCCACCTGAAACGGCAGCGGGAGCTGCTGGTGGCGAAGGCGGAGCGGATCGCGCGCATGGTCGCGGCCGTCGATCGATTGCTGGAGGCGAGAGCCATGGGCAACGCGTTGACGCCCGAGGAGAAGTTCGAAGTGTTCGGCGGGTTCCAGGTGCCGGACGGCTACTCGGAGGAGGCGGTCCGCCGGTGGGGCGGCTGCGCCGAGTGGCAGCAGACCCAACTGCCGGAGAGCAAGGAGGAGTGGGCCGAGGCGGAGCGGCGGCGGAAGGACTGGGTGCGGCGGCTGGTCGCGCTGGTCGACGACGGCGCGCCCGCGGACAGCCCGGCGGTGGCCGAGCTCGCCGAGGAGCACCGGGCGATGCTGGCGGCGGTGATGGGGGAGTGCGGGTACGAGATGCAGCAGAAGATCGCGGACCTGTACGCCGACGAGCCCGCGCAGCTGGCGTTCCTCGTCCGGGAGGACGAGCAGCGGCCCGGCATCGGGGCGTATGTGCGGGACGCCGTCCGGGCTAACGCCGTCCGGCAACGGGTCTGATCCCCGGGGGTGGGAGGGACACCGCGGTCGTCCCTCCCACCTCATGGGAAAGCGGACGGACGTCACGCTTACAGTCGGAGGCATGCAGACTTGGTCCTCCGTCGCCGTGCCCCGGCTGCCCGGCACCCCTCGCCCCCTCCGGCTCCACGACACCGCGACCGGGCAGGTCCGCCCGAGCGCGCCCGGGGCCGTTGCCCGGATGTACGTCTGCGGCATCACCCCCTACGACGCCACCCACCTCGGCCACGCCGCCACCTATCTCGCGTTCGACCTGGTCAACCGGATCTGGCGGGACAACGGGCACGAGGTGCACTACGTCCAGAACGTCACCGACATCGACGAGCCGCTGCTGGAGCGCGCGGAACGCGATTCGGACGACTGGGTCGTGCTCGGCATGCGCGAGACGGCGCTGTTCCGCGAGGACATGGAAGCGCTGCGGGTGCTGCCGCCGAAGCAGTTCGTCGGCGCGGTCGAGGCGATCCCGGAGATCGTCGAGGTGATCGCGAAGCTGCTCGCCAACGGCAGCGCCTACCGCGCGGACGACGCCGAGTTCCCGGACGTCTACTTCGACCACAACGCGACCGGCCGGTTCGGCTACGAGTCGAACTACGACGCCGAGACCATGGCGAAGTTCTTCGCCGAGCGCGGCGGCGACCCGGACCGTCCCGGCAAGCGGCACCCGCTGGACGCGCTGCTGTGGCGCGTCGCCCGCGAAGGCGAACCGTCGTGGGAGTCGGAGCTGGGCGCCGGACGGCCGGGCTGGCACATCGAATGCAGCGCCATCGCGGTGAACCGCCTCGGACTCGGCTTCGACGTGCAGGGCGGCGGTTCCGACCTGATTTTCCCGCACCACGAGTACAGCGCCGCGCACGCCGAGGCCGTCGCCGCCGATCACCCGTTCGCCCGGCACTACGTGCACGCCGGGATGATCGGGCTCGACGGCGAGAAGATGTCGAAGTCGCGCGGCAACCTGGTCTTCGTGTCGCGGCTGCGCGCCGACGGCGTCGACCCGGCGGCGATCCGGCTCGCGCTGTTCGCCGGGCACTACCGCGAGGACCGGGCCTGGACCGGCCAGCTGCTGGTCGACGCGCAGGACCGGCTGGCCCGCTGGCGCGAAGCGGTCGCGCTCCCGGCCGGACCGGACGCGGAGGACACCGTGGCGCGGCTGCGCGACCACCTCTCCGACGACCTGAACACCCCGAAGGCCCTCACCGCGATCGACGCGTGGGTCACGTCGGCGCTGCGTCGCGACGGCACCGACCAGGCCGCTCCGGGCCTGATCAAGGAGGCCGTGGACGCCTTGCTGGGCATCGTTCTCTGAGTTTCAGCCGCGGGCAGTGGCCGGAACTCCCGGCCACTGCCCGCCGACTCAGCTGTATAACGACCTATACATCCTCGCGATGGCCGTCCGCCAGTGCGAGGTGGTCGCCCTCCCAACGGCGGCGCAGCCACCGATCATGGGAAGCGAGGACGACCGCGCCGGGCGCGCTGTCCAGCGCCTCGGACAATTCCTCGGCCAGGCTGAGCGACAGGTGGTTGGTCGGCTCGTCCAGCAGCAGCACGTCCGGCGGTTCCGCGAGCAGCACCGCCAGCGCCAGCCGGCGACGCTGCCCCACTGAAAGCTCGCCGACCGGCCGGTCGTGCTCCCTCGGCGGCAGCAAGCCGAGCGTGGACAGCGAAGGAGCCGCCTCGCCGGCCGCGGCGCGGTACACCTCCTGCGCGGTCCGCTTCGGCCGAGCGAACGCGACGTCCTGCTCCAGCAGCCCCACTCGCACGCCGGGTCCGAAGTGGACAGTCCCGGCCGACGGCGTGAGCTGACCGGCCAGCACCGACAGCAGCGTGGACTTCCCGGCACCGTTGCCGCCGGTCACGAGGAGCCGCGCGGTGCGGTCCACGTCCAGCTCGTCCAGGTGCACGCGGCCGGGCACCGCGATGCCGCGCACCGACACGGCAGGGCCCTCGCCGCCGGTGTCCGCGGTGAGCGGGGCCCGAAACCGCAGTGGTGCGGGCGGTTTGCGGACCTGCTCGCGCTCCAGCGTGTCGAGCTTGAGCTGGGCGTTGCGGACCCGGCGGGAAATCTGCTTCTGCACGCGGCCGGTCTTGAAGTCGTAGAGCATCTTCGCGTTGTCCCGGGGAGCGCGGTCGTGCGCTACCCGCCGCGCGGTGCCGTGCACGGCTTCCCGCAGTTGTTTGAGTTCCTCCTGTTCTTCGCTGAACCGCTGCTCCCACCGGGCTCGTTCGGCCTTTTTCTGGCCGAGGTACGCGGTGTAGCTGCCGCCGTAGCGCGTCGCGCCGCCGACGCGGCGGTCCGCCGGCGCTGGGTCCAAGTCCACGATGTCCGTGCAGACCGCGTCGAGGAACACGCGATCGTGCGAGGACAGCACGACGACGCCGGTCAGCTCCGCGAGGTGGCGCTCGAGGAACTCCATGGCGTTGTCGTCGAGGTGGTTGGTCGGCTCGTCGAGCAGCAGAATGCGCGGCCGCCGGACCAGCAGCGCGGCCAGCCCGAGCCGCGACCGCTGGCCGCCGGAAAGCGTCTGCAGCCGCCGGTCGTGCTTGATGTCGCCGAGTCCGAGACCGGCGAGGACGAGGTCCGCGCGCCGGTCCGCGTCCCAGAGGTCGTGGGCCTGAGCCCATTCCAGGACGTGGCCGTACTCGCTGAGCGCCTCCGGATCGTCGGGGCGTTCGGCGAGCACGGTGGCCAGTTTGTCGAGCGTTGCGGCGGCGGTGCGGATCTCGGCCAGTGCCTCGTCGAGGACGTCGGAAACCGTTGCGGTGCCGGCGAACGGCAGCTCCTGGAAGAGGAAGCCGAGATCGCCGTGCCGCACGACGTCGCCGGCGCGCGGGACTTCGAGCCCGGCGAGCAACCGCAGCAAGGTGGATTTCCCGACCCCGTTTTCGCCGACGAGACCGATCCGCCTCCCCGGCGACGCGACGAGCGAGACGCCGTTGAGGACGGTGCGGGCGCCGTAGCCGAAAACGAGATCGGAGGCGTGCAGGACAGTAGACATGAGTGATCACCGGGCCTTTGCGGTGGAAGCAGAAATCCCCGACGGGCAACGCGCGGCTTCCCGGGAGCAGGGCTCGACCGGGAGCGGCCTCGATGCGGGGAGGGCTCGGATCAGCTGTACATGATGGCCAGGAGGATAACTCGGGAGCGGCGGGGGAGGGCAACCGGTTTTTCTCCGGACGCGGTCCGCGAACCTGGCTCCGAGCGGCCGCGCGAGGAGCTGTTCCGCCACCGCGGCGACTAGCGCTCGCTGCCCGCGTACGACCCCGAAGCGGCCGGTTCGCTCTGAGCGTCTGGCGCTCCTTGCCGCGCGGTGCCGGTCTGCTTGACGTCGCCCGGTCGGCCTGCAACTCTGAAAGAACTGTTTCGAAAGAAACCCTTCAGAGTTTGGACCGCTGATGACTGAACTGCCCCCGCGGAAGCGAGTCGACGACGTCGAGCTGCTGCGCGCGCTCGCCCACCCGCTGCGGTCCGCCCTGGTGCACCACCTGATGGCAGTCGGCCCGTCGACGGCGAGCGAATGCGCGGACGCGGTCGGCTCGACGGCGTCGAACTGCAGCTGGCACCTGCGCAAGCTGGCGGAACACGGCCTGGTCGAGCGGGCCGAAGGCGGCGACGGGCGGGAGCGGCCGTGGCAGGCCTGCCAGGTCGGGCTGGTGCTCGGCGGCTCGGGGGACGACCCGGCGCTCGCGGCGGCGCAGCTGGCGGTCACCGGCACCGAACTGGCCGAGGAGCAAGAGCTGACCCAGCGGTACCTCGACACGATCGAGCAGCTGGACGAGGACTGGCGCGAGGCAGGCGGCTTCTTCTCCTACGGATTGAACGCGACCCCGGAGGAAGTCGCCGCCCTGACCAAGGCGATCGACGACCTGGTCCGGCCGTACGTCAGCACAATCCGCACAGACGCCCCGGCCGGCGCCCGCCCGGTTTTCCTCGGCATGCGCGCGTTCCGCCGGATCGGGCACGACGGGAAACCGGCATGAGACGGCTGCTGGCGGCACCGGGATTCGCCCGGCTGTGGGTTTCCGCGTTCTTCGGCGAGACCGCCGAATGGATGCTGCAGGTCGCGCTGCCGGTGTACCTGTTCGTCCGCACCGGATCCGCGGTCACGACGGCGCTGAGCATCGTGCTCGGGCTGCTGCCCGCAGTACTGCTGAGCCCGGTCGCGGGGATCGTCGCGGACCGGTGGGACCGCCGGGTCGTGCTGGCGGTCGTGTGCGCCGGGCAGGCGGTCGTGGTGCTGCCGCTGCTGGCCAGCGCCGAACTGCCGGTCGCGGCGGTCTACGCGGTGATGGCGGCGCAGGCCGGGCTGGCGTCGGTGTTCGAACCGGCGCGCAGTGCGCTGGTCCCGGAGCTGGTGGGCGTCGAGGACGTCACCCCGGCGAACGGGCTGATGAGCGTGAACAGCAGCGTCGCGCGGCTGGCGGGCGGCTGGGCCGGGGGAGCGTTGCTGGGCTGGGGCGGGCTGGACCGGGTGGTCGCCGGCTACCTCGTCGCGCTCGCGGCGGCGGGGATGCTGCTCGCGTTCCCGTTCCGCCGGGTCGCGGTCCGCACGACCGCGCCGGAGCGAGCGGACTGGCTCGCGGGCGTGCGCGATCTGGCGGGAGATCGGCTGCGGGCGACCAGTGCGTCTGCGCTGCTGACTTCGCTCGCGCAGGGCATGTTCCTGGTGCTGTTCGTGGTGTTCGTGCTCGACCTCCTCCGGGGCAGCGAGGCGGACGCCGGGCTGTTGCGCGGAGTGCAGGCGATCGGCGGCCTGGCGGCCGGATTCGCGGTGGCGACGCTGGCGCGCCGGGTCGCGCCGGTGCTGCTGCAGGGCTGGGGCCTGGTCGCCGCGGGGCTGATGTCGGCGGCGATCTGGAATCTGCCGGGCGCGACCACGGTGCTCGGGGTATACGTCGGCCTGTTCATGGCCGTCGGCGCGCCCGCCGTCGTGGCCGGGGCCGGGCTGCTGTCGCACGTGCAGGCCGAGACCGGGCCGGACCGGGCGGGACGGGTGCTGAGCACGGTGTACGCGCTGATGGCCGCGGGCACGGCGGCCGGTGCGCTGCTGGCCGGCGCGCTCGTCGCGGTGACCGGGCCGACAGTGCTGCTGAACGTGCAGGCAGGCCTCCACGTGAGTGCCGGGCTGGTCGTTCTGGGGTGGGGGAATGGGCGGTTCCGGCGCTCCCGGGCGCGGAAAGTCGTTACGGTGGACGGGTGCCGTCTCTCTTCGCCACCAGCGACCTCCACGTGACCCACGAGGGCAACGGCCCGATCGTCGACGAAATCGTGCCCGGCGGTCCCGGCGACTGGCTGCTCGTCGCCGGCGACGTCGCCGAGTCCGCCAAGGTCGTCCGGGAGACGCTCGCGACGCTGCGCGAGCGGTTCGCCAAGGTCGTGTGGGTCCCGGGCAACCACGAGCTGTGGACCACGCCGAACGACGAATGCCAGCTGCGCGGGCAGGCGCGGTACGAGTTCCTGGTGGAGCAGTGCCGCGCGATCGACGTGCTCACGCCCGAGGACGAGTTCCCGGTGTGGGACTTCGGCCCGGAGCCGCTGACCGTGGCGCCGCTGTTCGTGTTCTACGACTACAGCTGGCGCACCCCGGCGACCGAGGGCAAGACCCGCGAAGAAGCGCTCGCGCACGCCCGCGAGATCGGCGTCGTGTGCACCGACGAGTACTACCTGCACCCGGATCCCTACGAATCGCGCGCGGCCTGGTGCGAGCAGCGGCTGAAGGTCAGCCGCGACCGGCTGGACGCGATCCCGGCCGGGCGCCGCACGATCCTGATGTCGCACTGGCCGCTGCACCGGCACCCGACGAACCCGTTGTACTACCCCGATTTCGCGCTCTGGTGCGGCACCACGCAGACCGAGGACTGGCACCTGCGCTACCGCGCCGAGCTGGCCGTGTACGGGCACCTGCACATCCCGCGCACGACGTCCGCGGACGGGGTGCGCTTCGAGGAGGTGTCGCTCGGCTATCCGCGGGAGTGGCGCAAGCGGGAACGCGGCGCGGTTCCGGTGCGGAGGCTGCTCACCGCCTGAGCGCGACCGGCCAGCCCGGTCGCGCTCCTCGGCGGATCAGTCGAACGAGAGCCGACAGGCCGTCGCCGCGACCTGTGCGGGGACGTAGGCGCGGCGAAGCACCCAGTAGCACTCCTCGAACGAGTCGGCGTCGCACGCGTCGTGGGCGAGCCAGGGCTCGACGTCGTACTCGCCCACCGCGTAGTCCATGCAAGCGCCGAAGTTGTTCACCTTCACCGGCGAAACCGGTGCCGCCGACGCTGTCGCCGCCGACGCGGTGAGCGCGCCCGCCGCGAGCACTGCCGCCGCTAGTGCCTTGCCGAACATTCCCATACCTCCTGGTCCGCGCGATGTCGCTCGCGCAAGGCCAGTCAACGAGACGCACTCGGGACGGCACCAGAGCCGCGCGGCGCGATCAGTCAACGGCGCAGGCGCCGTCATCCCGCCGGGCGGCCCGGATCACTGTTCGGAGTTGCTCGATCACGGTGCGTTCCCTCGCTCGGGCAAGGGGAACACCCGGTCCCGAGGCGGGTCAGCGGAGGCCGAACCCGCCGTCCTGCCCGGGGCGGCGGCGCCGCAGGTAGCGCTCGAACTCGGCGGCGATCTTGTCGCCGGAGACCTCTTCCATGGTGAAATCGGTCTCCGCGTCGCCGCGTTCCTCGAGGCTGCGCACGTACTCGCTGATTTCCTCGTCCTCGTCGGCCATCTCGCTGACCGTCTGCTGCCACTCCTCGGCCTGCTCCGGCAGCGCGCCCAGCGGGATCTCGACGTCGAGCACGTCCTCCAGCTTGTGCAGCAGCGCCAGCGTGGCCTTCGGCGACGGCGGGTGCGAGACGTAGTGCGGCACCGCGGCCCAGATCGACACCGCGGGGATGCCGGCCTGCACGCAGTAGTCCTGCAGGATCCCGACGATCCCGGTCGGGCCCTGGTAGTTGTTCACCTCGAGCCGGTACTTGCTCGCGGTGTCCTTGTCGTGCGCCGTCCCGGTGACCGGGACCGGCCGGGTGTGCGCGGTGTCGGCCAGCAGGGCGCCGAGCGCGACCACCATCGCCACGTCCAGCTCCTGGACGTGCTCCACGATCTCCGCGCAGAACTTGCGCCAGCGCATGTTCGGCTCCGGGCCGGTCACCAGCACCAGGTCGCGGTCGTAGCCTTCGGGGCGGCACACCGACAGCCGCGTGGTCGGCCATTCGACCCGCCGGGTGATGCCGTCGACCATCTTCACCGTGGGGCGGCTGACCTGGAAGTCGTAGTAGTCGTCCGGTTCGAGCTCGGCCAGCGGGGTCGCGTCCCAGGTGAGCTGGAGGTGTTCGATCGCCTGGCTGGCCGCGTCGCCCGCGTCGTTCCAGCCTTCGAAGGCCAAAATCATGATCGGGCGCGGGGCATCGGCGCGGTCCTGCTCCGGGTCGCCGGGCCGCGGGGTGTCGTCGACAGGCTCACTCACCTGACCAGCCTACGGCCTCGGCCACCTACGCTGCGCAGCGTGTCCGCCCCCGCGTGTCACGGGACGGGTGTGGCCCCGCTCACGGCGGACCGCGTGGGACGCTGGAGGGGAGCGCGCCCGGCCGGGGCGCCGCGCCGGACAAGGAGACACTGTGACTGCACCGTCCTCTTCGGACGGATTGGCGGCTGTCCTCTGGGACATGGACGGCACCCTCGTCGATTCCGAGAAACTGTGGGACGTCGCGCTGTACGAGGCCGCCGAGGCACTCGGCGGCACGCTTTCGGAGGAAGTCCGGATGACGCTCGTGGGGTCCAACATGGACGCCACCGCGACCGTGCTGCTGGAGCAGACCGGCCGCCCGGTCACGCCGGAAGCGGTCGCGGAAACGGGGGAGTGGATCCGCCGCCGCACCGCCGGGCTGTTCGACGACGCGCTGCCCTGGCGTCCCGGCGCGCGCGAGGCGCTGGCCGCGGTCCGCGCGGCCGGGCTCAAATCCGCACTGGTCACCTCCACCGAACGGGCGCTGACCGAACTCGCGCTGGACACGATCGGGCGGGATTTCTTCACCGTCACGGTCTGCGGCGACGAGGTCGACGGCCAGAACAAGCCCCTCCCTCGGCCGTACCTGAAGGCCGCCGAACTGCTCGGCGTGGCCCCGGAGCGCTGCGTCGCGGTCGAGGACTCGCCGCCGGGCGCGGAGTCGGCCGAACGCGCCGGCTGCACGGTGCTCGTGGTGCCCAACGACGTGGCCGTCCCGGACGGCCCGCGCCGCGTGTTCCGCACGTCGCTGGCCGGCGTCGGCGTGCCCGAACTGGCCGCGCTGCTGCCGCCGCTGTGACCTCGGCGGCTTCCGGGTCACCCGGAACGGCGCGGGCGAGCGCGGGATGAAAGGATTCGGCCCCGTGAAGACCTTCGATGAGCTGTTCGCGGAGCTTGCCGAGCGCGCGCGTACCCGTCCCGACGGGTCCGGCACCGTCGCCGCACTGGACGCCGGAGTGCACGCCCAGGGCAAGAAGGTGCTCGAAGAGGCGGGCGAGGTGTGGATCGCCGCCGAGCACGAGTCCGACGACCGGCTGGCGGAGGAGATCTCGCAACTGCTGTACCGGGTGCAGGTGCTCATGCTCGGCCGGGGGATCTCGGCCGAGGACGTGTACCGCTACCTGTGACGCGCTCGCGCACCGGAGACCGAGGAGAGACCGAAATGCTGCGTGTTGCCGTGCCGAACAAGGGAGCCCTCGCCGCCGCGTCGGCGGAGATGCTTTCCGAGGCGGGCTACCGCAAGCGACATGACGGCAAGGACCTGACCGTCCTCGACCCGGTCAACGAGGTCGAGTTCTTCTTCCTCCGCCCCAAGGACATCGCCATCTACGTCGGTTCCGGCGAGCTGGACCTCGGCATCACCGGCCGGGACCTCGCGCTCGACTCCGGAGCCCCGGTCGAAGAGGTGCTCGCGCTCGGGTTCGGCGCGTCGACGTTCCGGTACGCCGCTCCCGCCGGGCGCGACTGGAAACCGGCCGACCTCAAGGGAAAGCGGCTCGCGACGTCGTACCCGCGGCTGGTCCGCGACGACCTCGCGCGGCACGGGGTCGAGGCCGAGGTGATCCGGCTCGACGGCGCGGTGGAGATCTCGATCCAGCTCGGGGTCGCGGACGCCATCGCGGACGTCGTCGAATCCGGGCGCTCGCTGCGGCAGCACAATCTCGTCGCGTTCGGCGAGCCGATCTGCGCGTCCGAGGCGGTGTTGCTGCAGCGCGCCGGCAGCGAAGGGTCGCGGGCGAAGTCGCAGCTGGCGGCACGGCTGCAGGGCGTGGTTTTCGCGCAGCACTACATGATGCTCGACTACGACTGCCCGCGCGACATCCTCGAGCAGGCCATTTCGATCACGCCGGGCCTGGAGTCGCCGACGGTGGCCCCGCTGGCGGACGAGAAGTGGGTCGCGGTGCGGGCGATGGTGCCCCGCAAGGAAGTCAACCGCATCATGGACGAACTCGCCGAAACCGGCGCGAAAGCCGTGCTGGCGTCCGACATCCGCTCCTGCCGGCTCTGATCGCGATCGCTCCGCCGGCGCGGCGGGATCGCCTTCAAGCCGACGTGGGGGCGGAGCGGCGTGCGGGCCTGGCGGCCTGTCACACCCCTCCGCCCCGACGCCGGCGCGATCCCGCGTTGTTGTCAAGTCCGAAGTGGACAGTCTTCAGCGCGGGCGGTTCGGCCGTTTCGGCATCAGGTCGTACAGCTTCTTGCGCGCGCCGTTGTCGTTGACGTTGCGGGCCACCGCGACCTCGGAGATGAAGTCCTCGAAGACGAACTCGTCGTCAGCGGGAACCTCGGTGGGACCGGGATTCTGCGCCAGGTACCCGTCCAAGGTCTCGGCGATCTCGCGGAACGACACCGCCTGGATGGTCTCCGGGGCGAACGTCGTCACCGGGACGCCGTGCGCGGCCGCCTCGTTCATCACCACCCCCAGCGGGATGTGCGAGAGCATCGGCACGCCGAAGGAGTACATCTCCTGCAGCGCGGCCGCGGCGTAGTGCGAGATCGGGCGGCGGTACAGGCCCGGCACGATGCCGAACCACGAGATCGGGGCGCGGCCGGTGGTCTGCTCGACATAGCGGACCTGCTCCGACAGCAGGCGCAAGGCCCGGATGCTCGTCTTGTCCGGCTGGACCGGCACCAGGATGCCGTGCGAAGCGGCCAGCGCGTTGTTCGTCAGCACGTCCTGGGCGGGCGGGCAGTCGATGATCACGTGGTCGTAGTGCGCGAACTGGATCACCCGCGCCAGCTGCCAGCCGGGCACCCGGAACTGGTCCAGCCTGCGGATCAGGTCGAACATCCCCGGCGACGTCGGGATCACGTCGAACGCGCCGCCGCGGCCCAGGTTGCTGCGCGGATGCGGCACCGCCAGCTGCTCGATCGGGCCCTTCCACAGCTTCGTCAGCGCCTTCGCCAGGCTCGGCGCGTCCGCCGGGACCTCGTCCATGCCGAGCATCTCGGTCGTCGCGTGCCCCTGCGGGTCGAGGTCGACGAGCAGCACCCGCCTGCCTCGTTCGGCGAGGGCCGCCGCCGCGCCCACGCTCAGCGAGGTCTTGCCCACCCCGCCCTTCTGGTTGACCACCGAGGTGATCTGCATGCCGGAGCGCTCCCTTGTCGGTCGTTCCGCGAAGGCTATCGGACTTGCCCGCGCCAGCGCGCTCATCCGCCCCCGGCCTGTCGCGGACGCACCAGCAAAGCCTGCGCGCCCGTGCCGACCGGACCGGACCGGTCGTGCAGCGTACTGGTCGCGGTGCCGATCCCGTGCGGCCCGACCAGCGTGACCGCGTCGAGCCCGATCCACTCGCCCTCGGGCATCCGGCGCAGGTGCACGGTCAGCTCCGAATTGATGAACCACCAGTCCGCCGCCGGCAGGAAATGCGACACCCCGCTGCCGGAATCGGCGATCACGAACAACCGCTGCAGCCCCGTCGGCTCCTCGCCGTCGACCAGCGGATACCGCTGCCGCGCCCACACCGCGGCCGGACCCGGCCCGGAAATCGCCCCGCGCACCGAACGCCATTCGATCGCGTGCAGGTAACCGCCCTGCCAGCCGTCCGGGAAAGCCGCTTCGCTGCCCGCCTCGGCCGCGGGCAGCAGCGGACCGCCGTCGGTGGCGATGCCCGCCGTGTCGGACGTCGCGATCCGCCACCCCGACGCGCGCGCCACCGTCCGTCCGTCCGCGGACAGCTCGGACTGGACCAATTCGACCGTCCGGCCCGGCCGTTCGATCCACGACCGCTGCTCCAGCACGCCCACCGGAGCCGGGCCGAGAATCTCGACCGTCACCCGGGCCAGCTCCGCCGGACGATCCGACCCCAGCCGTTCGAGCCCGCGCACCAGCAGCGCCGACGGCGGGCCGAAATGCTGCGCGCCCGGACTCCACGGGCCGGTGGTGTGCTCAGTCGCCTCGTACCGCTCGCCGCCCAGCGGGAGGAAGAACGCGTCGCCCATCAGTCGGCCCGGTCCAAGACCGTCTCCTCGCCCGGATCCGGCTCCGGCCAGCCCGGATACTCCGGCGGCGTCCCCCCGAACTCCGGGCAATGCGCCTGATGGTCGCACCACGAGCACAGCTTGCCCTTGTTCGGCCGGAAATCGCCGGTCTTGCCCGCCCTCAGGATCGCCTGCCAGATCGCCTCCAGCGTGCGCTCGAACCGGACCAGCTCCGCCTCGTCCGGCGTATACGCCAGCGACTGGCCGTCGGTCAGGTACATCAGCTTCAGCTGCCGCGGGACCACCCCGCGCAACCGCCACAGCACCAGCGCGTAGAACTTCATCTGGAACAGCGCCTTCGCCTCGCCGATCTCGCGAGGAGCCGCCCCGGTTTTGTAGTCCACGACCCGGATCTCGCCGGTCGGCGCGACATCCACCCGGTCGATGTACCCGCGCAGCAGCACCCCCGAGCCCAGCTCGATCTCGACGTGCAGCTCGCACGCCTCCGGCTCCAGCCGGCGCGGATCCTCCAGCTCGAAATACGCGTCGAGCAGCTTCTCGGCCGAAGCCAGCCACTTGTCGGTCTCGCCCGGCTCGCCGTCCGCGAACAGCTCCGTCCACTCCGGACTCTCGCTCGACAGCTCGCTCCACGTCGGCGCGAGCAGCTCCTTCGCCCGCGGAGCGACCCGCTCCGCGGCGGGAAGCGCGAAAAGCCGCTCCAGAACCGCGTGGACGAGCGTGCCGCGCAGCTGCGCCCGGGTGGGCACCTCCGGCAGCCGATCGACCGCGCGGAACCGGTACAGCAGCGGGCACTGCTTGAAGTCGCTCGCCCGGGACGGCGACAACGCGGGCCGCCTCCGGGCGGGCGCGTCGGCCCCGGGAGGGGTGGTGACCGTGGCGGTGTCGGACATGGCCAGAGCGTAACGCGGGGGTACGACAATTGTGTTTGCCCCGCCTTCGGCGGGGCGGGCGGGATCGCCTTCAAGTCGGCGTGCGGAGGGGCGCTGCGCCCGGCCCGGGGGGCCGTGCACAGCGCCCCTCCGCACGCCGACGCGATCCCGCGTGGTGGCTGGGTTGGGAGTGGCTGGGGTCGGGGTTGGGGTGGTTGGGTCGGAATGGTTGGGGCCGGGGTGGCTGGGGTCGGGGGAGACGGGAGTGTGGCGTGGGCGGGGTCGGTGTGGTGGGGAGGCCGTCGGGGATGTCGTCTCGGGGGGCTGGGTGGTTGCCTGGCGGGTTTCGGATGGGGTGGCATTCCCATGCGGGCGGGCAGTTGGTTTATGCGGCCAGCGGGGGGTTTGCCACCAGTACGGAGTTCGGGACCTGGGTCGCCGTTGCGGATCGGGTGGTGTGGACGCCGCCTGGGGTGGGGCATTCGCATCGGTTTTACGGGCGGACTGACGCGCGGGTGGTCGAGGTTCCGGTGGAGGAGTGCGGCGGGGTGGCGCGGCGGCCTGGTGTGTTTGCTGTTTCGCCGTTGCTGCGGGCCGGGATTTTGGCGTTGACCGGCGGGAAGGAGCGGTCTCCCGAGGAGGCCGGGCGGGTTCGGGCGGTGGTGCTCGACGAGCTGCGGGAGGTCCCGGGGGAGTCGTTGCATCTTCCGGAGCCTCGGGACGATCGGCTGCGGGTCGTGAGCGAGCTGCTGCACGAGGATCCGGGGCGGGACGGGACGCTGGCCGAGCTGGGGCGGGCCGCGGGGGCCAGCGAGCGGACGCTCAGCCGGTTGTTCCAGGCCGAGCTCGGCATGAGTTTTCAGCGGTGGCGCACGGTGTTGCGGATCCACCACGCGTTGTTCCGGCTGAGCGAGGGCGAATCGGTGACGGATACCGCGATCGCGTGCGGGTGGTCGAATCCGTCGGCGTTCATCGGGGCGTTCACGGCGCTGGTCGGGCAGACGCCGGGGCGGTATCAGGCGGGGTTGCGCGGCCGCGGCGAGTAGGTTGGCGGGTTTTCGGGATCGGGTGTCCGGTGCGTGGTGGTCGGCGTCGCAGGGCCGGGAAGAGAGTGGTGATCGTCAGGTTCGCCAGCACTCTTTCGGAGAAAACATGACACAGGCAGACGAGAAAACCACGGTGGTCGTGGTGGGCGGCGGGGTGGCGGGGCTCGCGCTCGGCACGTTTCTCCTGCGCAGCGGGATTCCTTGCGTGGTCTTGGAAAAGAACAGCCGCGAGTACGTCGAGCAGCGGCAGAGGGCGGGATCTCTCGACGGTCGCGGCGTGCGGATGCTGCGCGACTGGGGCGTGGGCGAGGCCGTGGAGGGGCACGGAGACGGGCCGTCCGACGTCGTGCTGCCGCTGATCGTCCACGGCGAGCAGCGCGCCTGGCGGATGGACACCGACGAGGAGGGCGCGGGGGCGTTCATCCCGCAGCAGGTGCGCGTCCGCAACCTCGTCCGGATCTTCCTCCGCGACGGCGGCGACCTCCGGTTCGGGGCGGAGGACGTCACGCTCGAAGGGCTCGGCACCGAGCAGCCCCGGGTGCGCTACCGGGACGATCGCGGCGCCAAGGCGATCGACTGCGCGTTCGTCGCCGGCGCTGACGGCTTCCACGGCGTCAGCCGGACGGCGATCCCGGACGGCTTCCTCTCCTGCCACAGCCACGAGTTCGGCTACGCCTGGCTGACCGTCCTGGCGGAAGTGCCCGCCGATCCGCTAGCTGTGATGGCAGTGCATTCCCGGGGCTTCGCCGCGCAGATCACCCGCGGGCCGAACGCCAGCCGGATCTACTTGCAGTGTCCGGTTGACGACACCATCGGCGACTGGCCGGACGAGCGGATCTGGGAAGAACTCGGCGCCAGGTTCGCCGCACCGGTGCCGCGCGGGCCGATCGCGACGAAGCAGGTGGTGCCGCTGCGCGGGGTGGTGTTCAGCCCGATGCGCTACGGCAGGTTGTTCCTTCTCGGCGACGCGGCGCACCTGATCTCGCCGATGAGCGCGGAGGGGATGAGCCTCGCACTGCACGACGCGGAGGCGCTCGCCCGCGCGGTCGTGCACCAAGTCGAGAAGGACGATCCGAGCGCGCTGGAGAACTACTCGGACACCTGCCTGGCGCATGTCTGGGAACGGCAGGCGGCGGCGGTCTGGATGACCGACGCGATGCACGACTCCGGCGACGCGTCCTATCGCGGCGAGTTCCGGAAGCAGGTCGCGCTCGCGAATCTGGAGAACCTCGTCCAGCCGCGACCCGCCTGACCCGGGCGGCGAGACGGACACCACCCGTCCGGGGAGACCGGGTCACCGGCTTCCCACACGCGGCCCCCTACTCTGTCCGGCATGGCCGCGACCAGTCAGCACGGCGCCGGTCCCGCCCGGCGCGCCGGCGGGGACGGCGGCCTGCTGCTGTTCCGGGTCGGCGGGGTGCCCGTTTTGCTCGCCCCGTCGTGGTGGATCGGGTCGCTGATCATCGTGGTGCTCTACGCGCCGCTGGTCGGGCGGCTCCTGCCGGACGTTTCGACGCCGACCTCGTGGCTGCTCGCCGCCGCGTTCGCCGTGCTGCTCGGGCTTTCCGTGCTCGCGCACGAACTCGGGCACTGCCTCGTCGCGCTGCGGCTCGGGATCCCGGTCCGGCGGCTGCGGCTCTTCCTGCTCGGCGGACTGTCCGAAGTGGCCCGTACGCCGCGAAGGCCGGGCCAGGAAGGGCTGGTCGCCGCGGCGGGGCCCGCGGTTTCGCTGGTGCTGGGCGGGTTCTGCTCGCTGCTGCTGTTCGCGGTGCCGCCGGACGGCGCGGTGTGGCTGCTGGTCGCGGAGTGCGCGGTGGCGAACTTCGCGGTCGGCTTCTTCAACCTGCTGCCGGGATTGCCGCTGGACGGCGGACGGCTCGTGCGCGCCGGGGTCTGGGCGATGACCGGATTCCGCGCCAAGGGGACCAAGGCGGCGGTCGCCGGCGGCGCGCTCGTCGCGACCGGGCTGATCGTCTGGGCGCTGCTCGGGCTGGCGATGCAGAGCCCGGACCGGTGGCTGCGGCTCGGCGTGTGCGTCGTGACGGCGTGGTTCGTGATCCTCGGCGCGCGGTCGGAACTGGCCGCGGAAGCCCGGCGCGGCTGGCCCGCCGGACTGGAACTGTCCGATTTGGTGCGTCCGGTTCTGCAGCTGCCGGCGGAAAGCCCGGTGTCCGACGCGCTGGCCGCGTCGGCGGGACGCGGCGTCGTGCTGGTGCGCGCGGACGGGGTCGCGGCGGGACTGCTGGACGAGCAAGCCGCGCAACAGCTGGCGAGCGTCAGCCCGCACGCGCCCGCCGAACAGGCCGCCGAGCCGATCCGGGCGGAGACCGTGCTGCTCGCCTCGGAGCCGGGGGAGGAGATCGCCGAGCGCGTGCGCGAGACGCCCGCCTGGCAGTTCCTCGTGGTCGACGACGAAGGCCGGCCCGCGGGCGTGCTGCGCCGCGAAGACCTGCGGACCGCGCTGATGCAGGGCCGTCGTGCGCAGTGAGGGGCACCCGCGCACGACGGGCGCGGGACGACCTGCGAGGATTCGACGTCGGCGTTCCGGGTTTCGCAGTGGAGGAAGAAGTTGTCGGTCAGCGGACCGTTTCGTGCAGGTGACCGGGTTCAGCTGACGGACTCGAAAGGCAGGCACTACACCCTTACCCTCGCCGACGGCGGCGAGTACCACACGCATCGCGGCGCGCTCGCGCACGACGATCTCATCGGCCGCCCCGAGGGCAGCGTGGTGACTTCCGCGGGCGGCAGCACGTATCTCGCGCTGCGGCCGCTGCTGCCGGACTACGTGCTGTCGATGCCGCGCGGCGCGCAGGTGATCTACCCCAAGGACGCCGCGCAGATCGTGATGTGGGGCGACATCTTCCCGGGCGCCCGCGTCCTCGAAGCAGGCGCCGGTTCGGGCGCGCTCACCTGCTCGCTGCTGCGCGCGGTCGGTCCGGCGGGACAGGTGTTCTCGTACGAGATCCGCGACGACCACGCGGAGCACGCCGAACGCAACGTCGTGAAGTTCTTCGGCGAGAAGCCGGACAACTGGACGCTCACCGTCGCCGATCTGGCCACGCACACCGGCGAGGTCGACCGCGTCGTGCTGGACATGCTCGCGCCGTGGGACCAGCTGCCGAACGTCGCCGAGCACCTGGTGCCCGGCGGAGTCCTGACCGTCTACGTCGCCACGGTCACGCAGCTGTCGCGCGTCACGGAATCGCTGCGGGAACAGCAGTGCTGGACCGAGCCGGAGTCGTGGGAAACGCTGATGCGGCCCTGGCACGTCGTCGGCCTCGCGGTGCGGCCGGACCACCGGATGGTCGCGCACACCGCATTCCTGCTCACTGCCCGTCGACTGGCGGACGGCACAGTGTCGCCGCGCGTTTCACGGCGGCCCAGCAAGGGCAAAGGCTAAACAGGGACGCACCATCGGCCGTTCTCGCGGCGCAGCGGGAACGGCGTCTCCTTGTGCCCGCCTGCGCCTTCGACCCGGACAGTCACCGTCGCGTCGTCGCCCGCGATCGCCGGTTGTCCAACCAGTGAGACGCGCAGCGGGCCCGCGGCGTCCCATTTCTCCTGGAGTTCCTTCAGCGCGGCCGCAGTTTGCGGTTTGCACGCGAGAGTGCCGAATTCGGCGGAGTCGGCGCGCGTGATCGCGTCGACGAGAGTGCGGGCCAGCGCGGCGATCGCGGCCTGATCCGCGGCGGGCGCGGGACTCGGGGACGTGCTGACCCGCGGCGGAGGCGGCGGAGCGGGCGGTTCCGAAGAGGGGCGGGCGGGCCCCGGCAGGCCGATCGAGAGCAAGCCGAGGACACCGCCCGCGACAACGACTGCGAGCAGGCAGAGTGCCGTGCCGAGCCGGCGTCTCACCTAGTGGTCCGTGCTGACCTTCCCGAGGCACCAGGCCCCGCCCTGGCGCAGCGCGGTGAGGGTGCCGTCGGCGGTCTTGCTGGTCATGCTGACGTGGTACTTCACCGTGGCCTGGTCGCCGTTCTCCTGCGGGCTGCTGGTCAGCTCGAAGTGGATGCCCGAGGGCATCTTCTCGGTCGGCTTCTGGCCCTTGGTGAGACTCGTGCACAGCAGCGAGAACAGGCCGTCGGTGTCGGAGCTGTTGTACGCCTCGGACGCGGCCTGGAACAGCTCGCCCGAGGTCGCCTTCGCCCCGGCTGCCGCGGGGTAGTTGCCGCTGCTCGAACCCGACGACGACGAGGACGACGGGGAGGACGACGAACTGCCGCCCGGGCCGCTGGACTGCGGGCCGGCGGCGGGAGCCGAGGACGACGCGGGCGGAGCCGCGGTCTTGGAGTCCTTGCTGTCGCCGGTGAGCCAGATGACCAGGCCGGTCGCCCCGCCGAGCACGACCACCGCGCCGATCGCGAGGCCGACGATCAGGCCGGTCTTCTTCTTTTTCGGCGGCTCCTCGCCGAACCCGCCGAACTGCCCGCCCGGCTGCTGCCCGAACGGCCCGCCGGGCTGCCCCGGCTGTCCGAACTGCCCCGGCTGGCCCGGCTGCCCGAACTGGCCGGGCTGCTGTCCGAACTGCCCGAACTGGTCCGGCTGCTGCCCGTACTGCTGGGGACCGCCCTGCTGCGGGTATCCGCCCTCGTAGGGGCCGCCCGGACCGGGGGTTCCGGGCGCGGCCGGGAACCCGCCGGACTGCGGTCCGGGCTGCCCGCCCTGGTTCCATCCGCCCTGCTGGGGCTGGCCGTACTGCGGCTGCCCGCCCGGCTGCTGCCCGTACGGGTTCGGCTGCTGGCCGCCCTGGTCCCAGCCGCCGGGCTGCTGCGGCGGATAAGTCATCTCGGTTCCCCCTGCCGTGCTCGCGAAAAGTCGAGGCCGCGGACGGAGCGCGGCCACCCGGGGATGCTAGCCAGCCGCGGGCGTTCGTGCGCAGCCAACCCGCAACTCGGGTTTGCCGGGCGCCTGGCGGGGCAATCCGCAGCGTGTTCAGTTCCGCGTTGCGGAAACCCGCGCGGAGCGGATTCCCGTCCGCGGCACCGAATCGGCCGCTTGCGCTGCGCTCGCAGCCGTGCTTCCCCGGAAGAAAAAGCGCGACGCGCCGGTCTTGTGATGCGGAAAGGCCTTTTCTTGTCGGTGATCGCCGGTACCGTGGAATGAAAAGCACTCCGAGGAGGTGCCCGATGCATCATGACCTTCCCGGAGGTCGGCGCGAGGAGGCCGACCCTTCAGCAACCGGCGGAGCAGGGCAGACACCAGAGGAACAAGCCCGGCAGATCCGTTTTCTCGAGGAAGAAGTGGCGCTGCTGCGCCGCAGGCTCACCGATTCCCCGCGACAGAACCGCGTTCTCGAACAACGTCTCGCCGAGGCGTCGGAACGGGTGAGTCAGCTCACCGAGCGGAACACGAAACTCGTCGAAACCCTGCGCGAAGCACGGGGTCAGCTGCTCGCCCTCCGCGAGGAGGTCGACCGGCTCGCCCAGCCGCCGAGCGGGTACGGGGTGTTCGTCGAGGCGTACGAGGACAACACGGTGGACGTCTACACCGCGGGGCGCAAGATGCGCGTCTCGGTGTCGCCCGCGGTGGAGGTCTCGTCGCTGCGGCGCGGGCAGGCGTTGCGGCTCAACGAGGCGCTCACGGTCGTCGAAGCCGGCGATTTCGAGCGCACCGGCGAGGTCTGCGCGCTGCGCGAGGTGCTCGCCCCGGAGAACGAGGGCGGCGTCACGCGCGCGCTCGTGGTCGGGCACGCGGACGAGGAGCGGGTGGTCCTGCTGTCGGACCCGCTCGCCGAGCAGCCGCTCAAACCGGGCGATTCTCTCCTGGTGGACTCCAAGGCGGGCTACGCCTACGAACGGGTGCCGAAGGCGGAGGTCGAGGACCTCGTGCTGGAGGAGGTGCCGGACGTCCGCTACGAGGACATCGGCGGCCTGACCCGGCAGATCGAGCAGATCCGCGACGCCGTGGAGCTGCCGTTCCTGCACGCGGACCTCTACGAGCAGTACCAGCTGCGCCCGCCGAAGGGCGTGCTGCTCTACGGCCCGCCCGGCTGCGGCAAGACGCTCATCGCGAAGGCGGTGGCGAACTCGCTGGCCAAGAAGGTGGCCGAGGCTCGCGGGGACAACGCGGACGGCAAGTCCTACTTCCTCAACATCAAGGGCCCGGAACTGCTGAACAAGTTCGTCGGCGAGACCGAGCGGTCGATCCGGCTGATCTTCCAGCGGGCCCGGGAGAAGGCCTCCGAGGGCACCCCGGTGATCGTGTTCTTCGACGAGATGGACTCGATCTTCCGCACCCGCGGCTCGGGCGTGTCCTCCGACGTGGAGACCACGATCGTGCCGCAGCTGCTGTCGGAGATCGACGGCGTCGAGGGGCTGGAGAACGTCATCGTCATCGGCGCCTCCAACCGCGAGGACATGATCGACCCGGCGATCCTGCGGCCGGGCCGGCTCGACGTCAAGATCAAGATCGAGCGGCCGGACGCCGAGGGCGCGAAGGACATCTTCTCGAAGTACCTGGCCGAGGGCCTGCCGATCCACGCCGACGACCTGGCGGAGTTCGGCGGGGACCAGAAGGCCACGTTCGACGCGATGATCCAGCACACCGTCGAGCGGATGTACGAGGAGAGCGACGAGAACCGGTTCCTGGAGGTCACCTACGCCAACGGGGACAAGGAAGTCCTGTACTTCCGCGACTTCAACTCGGGCGCGATGATCCAGAACATCGTGGACCGGGCGAAGAAGTCGGCGATCAAGTCGGTGCTGGAGACCAAGCAGCCCGGCCTGCGCGTGCAGCACCTGCTGGACGCGATCGTCGACGAGTTCGCGGAGAACGAGGACCTGCCCAACACCACCAACCCGGACGACTGGGCCCGGATCTCCGGCAAGAAGGGCGAGCGGATCGTCTACATCCGCACGCTCGTCACCGGCAAGAACCAGGAATCGGGGCGGGCGATCGACACCGCCACGAACACCGGTCAGTACCTGTAGGACAGTGCGAACGCCGCGGGGCCGCCGGATCTCCTCCGGCGGCCCCGCGGTCGTCTTCAGACGCGTTCCAGGACCGGTTGCCGCGCCCGGGAAAGCCGTCCGTGCGACGCCAGGATCCCGAGCACCACGAGCACCGCTCCGACGGGTTCGTTCCAGTGCACCGGCTCGTCGAGGACCAGCACGCCGAGCAACACTCCGACCACCGGAGTGAGGTAAGTCACAGCGGATGCGTTGGCAGCGCCCCAAGCGGCGGCGATCGCGGCGTTCCAGGCGTAGGCCACGCCGGTGCCGAGCACGCCGAGCGCCACCATGGACAGGATCACGCCGAGATTCAGGCGCACCGGCTGCGCGGCGAGCACGGGTGCCGCGGCCAGCAGGACGATCGTGGCGAAACCGGTTTGCCCGAACGCGACCACGACCGGGTCCGGATTGTGCGGCGATACGAACTTCCGCAAATACACGAAAGCCAAGCCATAGCAGGTGGTCGCGCCGAGGCAGGCGAGCTGGGCGAGGACTTCGTGGCTGAGGTCGATGCCGCGCCAGACGCCGACGAGCGTGAGGACGCCCGCGAAACCGATCAGCAGCCCGGCGGTTTTCGGCCGGGTGAGCCGTTCCGCGGGCAGCGCGGCCGCGGCGAACAGCATGGTCAGCAGGGGAGTGGTGGCGTTGAAGATGCTGGCGAGCCCGGAGGCGACGTACTGCTCGGCCCACGAGAACAGCAGGAACGGCCCGACGCAGAACAGCAGCGAAACCACCGCGAGATGCGCCCACAACGCGGGATCGCGGGGGAGCGATCGCCTGCGCAGCACCAGGAACGCGCCGAGCGTCAACGCGCCCAGCGCGACCCGGGCCAGCGCCACCTGAGCCGGCGACAACCCTTCCAGGCCCACCTTGATGAACAGAAAACTCGCGCCCCACACGGCGGCGAGCGCGACGAACCGCGCGGCGATGCCGAACCTCACTGAACCTCCGAAACGACCAGCGGACTGCCTCGGCCAGTCAACGTCCGCGCCACGCCCGGAGTCCAGCGGGTTTCGGTCACCGCGTTCGACCTCGGTGTATAACGCCCTATACTGCGCCGCGTGAGCACAGAAAACGCCCGCCCGCGCCCGCCGATCACCGAAGCCGACGTCCTCGCCTGGCTCGAGACGACCGCCGCCGCCGTCCAAGCGGGGGAGCTGAACGCCAACGACCTGATCGACCTGCTGGGGGAGCTGCGCCGCGCCTCCGCGGCCTGCGCCGACGCGTCCGACTGGGCACTCCTCGCCGCCCGCGAGGAAGGAGCCAGCCTCCGCCAGATCGCCCCGGTCTTCGGCAAAGGCTACGTCCGCGCACCCGCCGCCCGCCTCGAAAAACTCCACCGCCAAGCCCAGAACTCCGGCCAATGGCTCGCCATCCTCCGGCACAAACAAAGTGTATAACGACCTATACGGCAGGCGATGTGAAAGCACCACCGCTCGTCTTGCCTGAGCACACCGTGCTCACTCCCGAAAACCGCTGAAGACAAGGGGATTCCGATGGACCGCATCGCGGTGGGGCTGGCCGCGCTCGGCCGTCCGGCATACATCAATCTGGGGCGGGACCTGCCCGAAGTGCGGGACGTCCCGTCGATGCGAACCGCGACACACGAGGTGCTCGACGCGGCGTACGCGGCGGGAATCCGGTGGGTTGATGTCGCGCGGTCTTACGGCCGTTCGGAGGAGTTCCTCGGCGGCTGGCTGGCCGAACGCGGGCACCAGGACGTGACCGTGTCCAGCAAATGGGGCTACCGCTACGTCGGCGACTGGCGGCTGGACGCGGACGTCCACGAGGTCAAGGAGCACACCCTGCCGCGGTTTCGCGAGCAATGGGCGCAGACGCGGGAACTCCTGGCGGATCACGTGCACCTGTACCAGGTGCATTCGCTCACTGTGGACAGTCCACTTTTGACTGATCGGCCCTTGATCGACGCGCTGGCCGGGCTTTCCGCCGAGGGTGTCGAGGTCGGTTTCTCCACCTCCGGACCCGCGCAGGCGGACGTGGTGCGCCGGGCGTTCGAGCTGGAATCGGCCGGGCAGCCGGTGTTCGCGTCGGTCCAGTCCACGTGGAACGTCTTCGAGCCTTCGTCCGGGCCGGCGCTGGCGGAAGCGAAAGCGGCCGGGAAACGGGTGCTGGTCAAGGAAACCCTCGCGAACGGACGGCTCGTCGCGGAGGCTCCGGAGCCGTTGCGGCGGATCGCCGAGGCGCACGGCGTCGGCCCGGACGCGATCGCGGTGGCGGCGGTGCTCGGGCAGGAGTGGGCCCCGGTGGCGGTGCTGGGCCCGTCGAGCCCGGCGCAGCTGGCCGCGAACCTCGCCGCGACGCGGGTGCGGCTCGGCGACGGCGACCGCGCTGTGCTGGGAGAACTCGCGCAGGACGCGCGGGAGTACTGGACGCGCCGATCCCACCTCGGGTGGAGCTGAGCGATTGCATTACCCTCGGGGCCCAGCATGGCCCGGGGCGAACGGGCAACACTGAGCGCGGAGGGGCAACGTGCGTCGTCGGCAGGTGCCAGCAGTCGCTGTGCTGGTCGGGCTGGGGGCGCTGGCCGGGCTCGCCGGATGCGGCAACCGGCCCAACAATCTCGAGACCTACTACGACGATCCGGCTCCGGCGCCGGGCACGAGCGCTCCGGTCGCTCCGCCGGTGTCGCGCGCGGTCGATCCTCCGGCCGTTTCTTCTTCGCCGGCCCCGGATCCGAGGCGCGCGGAGGCGGCGCTGCTGTCCGATTCGGACGTTGCCGAGGAGGGCGTGACGCCAGGCTCAGGGCGCGTTTCGGGGTGCCTGACCGGGTTGGCCGCAGGCGAGCGCAAGTCGGTGAGCTGGGTGTATCCGAGCGGTTCGGCGTTGACGCACGAGGTCACGGCGTACCCGGACCGCAACGGCGAGGACGTCGTGGCAGCCACGCATTGCGCAGGCACAGAGATCTCGTTGCCGCCGCAGCCAGGAATCACCGTGCAACGAGCCTGGTGCGAAGGCTCGACCTGCGCAGTACTGGTGGCGAAGGGCAACCTCGTCTCAGCCCTGAGCGTCGCCGCGAGCACCCCCGCCCGCGCCCAAGACGCAGCCAAACGCCTGCTGCCCAAACTCACCGCAAAGCTGTAACCCCACCCCACCCCGCCCCCACTTCTTGAAACCGGACCACCACCGCGGGATCGCGTCGGCGTCTGACCGAGCGGTGTGCCCGGCCCCCCGGGCCCAGCACACCGCTCGGTCAGACGCCGACTGAAGGCGATCCCGCGCGCGCCGACGAAGTCGGCGCAATCAAACACAGTTCCGGAACCACTCTCGAATGCCCTCCCGCCCGTCGGGAATGAACGGCAGCTCGGGTTCGGGGTCGAAGACCCACTCCCGAAGCTCCTCCAGCGAAATCCAGCGCCCCTCCACGATTTCCTCGGCCTGCAGCCGGACCGGCCCGTCCCAGCGGACTTCGAAGGCGAAGTTGTGGCAGCGGATCGTGCCGTCGTCGTAGATTTTGGTGAACAGCGGTTCCGGTTCCACTCCGTGGACGCCGAGTTCTTCGGCGAGTTCGCGGCGGGCGCAGTCGGCGGGGGTTTCGCCGGCGGCGACGATTCCGCCCGCCCAGCAGTCCCAGGTGGAGGGGAAGATGTCCTTGTCCGCCGTGCGGAGGTGCACGTAGACCGAGCGGCCGTCGCCCGATCGGACGAGGACGACGCCGGCGGCGTGCCAGAGGCCTTCGGCCCGCACGCGGGAGCGGAGCGTCTCGCCGATCGCGCGGCCGGTGTCGTCATAGAGGGCAACGAGTTCGTCACTGCCTGGCATGGGGGCATCGTCGCACGCGCCGAACCCGTAGGGTGGTGGCATGCGTCGGATCATGGGAACCGAAGTCGAGTACGGCATCGCCGTGCCCGGGGACGCCACGGCGAACCCGGTGCTCACCTCGACTCAGGTGGTGCTGGCCTACGCCGCGGCTGCGGACATCCCGAGGGCGCGCCGGGCGCGCTGGGACTACGAGGTGGAGTCGCCGTTGCGCGACGCGCGCGGGTTCGACCTGACCGGGCCGGGCGGTCCCGGGCACGACCCGGACGTCGAGGACCTCGGGGCGGCGAACGTCATTCTCACCAACGGCGCCCGGCTGTACGTGGACCACGCGCATCCGGAGTACTCCGCGCCGGAGGTCACGAACGCGCGGGACGCGGTGATCTGGGACAAAGCGGGCGAGCGGGTGATGGAGGAGGCCGCGCTGAAGGCGGCCACCGTGCCGGGGCAGCCGCCGTTGCAGCTGTACAAGAACAACGTGGACGGCAAGGGCGCGAGCTACGGCACGCACGAGAACTACCTGATGCAGCGGTCGACACCGTTCACCGCGGTGATCGGCGGGCTGACGCCGTTCTTCGCGTCGCGGCAGGTGGTCTGCGGTTCGGGCCGGGTGGGGATCGGGCAGCAGAGCGAGGAGGCGGGTTTCCAGCTTTCGCAGCGCTCGGACTACATCGAGGTCGAGGTCGGGCTGGAGACGACGCTCAAGCGCGGGATCATCAACACGCGCGACGAGCCGCACGCGGACGCGGACAAGTACCGGCGGCTGCACGTGATCATCGGGGACGCGAACCTGTCGGAGTACTCGACGTATCTGAAGGTCGGGACGACGGCGCTGGTGCTGGACCTGATCGAGGCCGGGGTGCGGTTCGACGACCTGAAGCTGGACGAGCCGGTGCGGGCGGTGCACAAGATCAGCCACGACCCGACGCTGAAGACGAAGGTCGAGCTGGCGAACGGGAAGAAGTTCACCGGGCTGGACCTGCAGTTCGCCTATCACGAGCTGGCGGCGGCGAACCTGGAGCGCACGGGCGCGGACGAGGCGTCGAAGGAAGTGCTGCGGGTGTGGGGCGAGGTGCTGGACGCGCTGGCGCGGGATCCGCAGGAGTGCGCGGACCGGCTGGACTGGCCCGCGAAGCTGCGGCTGCTGGAGGGCTACCGGGAGCGGGACCAGCTGGCGTGGGGCGCGCCGCGGCTGCGGCTGGTGGACCTGCAGTATTCGGACGTGCGGCTGGGCAAGGGCCTCTACAACCGGCTGGTCACGCGGGGGTCGATGAAGCGGCTGGTGACCGAGGAGGAGGTGCAGGCGGCGATCACGAATCCGCCGTCGGACACGCGCGCCTACTTCCGGGGCCGGGCGCTGGAGAAGTACGCGTCGTCGATCGCGGCGGCGTCGTGGGATTCGGTGATTTTCGACGTGGGCCGGGAGTCGCTGGTGCGGATCCCGACGCTGGAGCCGTTGCGGGGGACGAAGGCGCACGTCGGGAAGCTGCTGGACGCGGCGGCGACGGCGGAGGAGCTGGTGGAGGCGATCACCGGTTCGGACTAGCGCGATCCCGGCGTTTCGGGCCGAGGGAAGGCCCTTTTCGTCGGTACCGCTGGGTAGGCTAGGGAACATCGGCCAGACCGGGAGGCGAGATGGCGCAGGAGAAGATCGAGAAGCACGGCGGCGGCGATTCCGACGAGGAGTTCGACGGCGCGGGTGCGGCGGGCCAGGAGCGGCGGGAGAAGCTCGGCGAGGACGTGGACACGATCCTCGACGAGATCGACGACGTGCTGGAGGAGAACGCCGAGGACTTCGTCCGCGCTTACGTGCAGAAGGGCGGCGAGTAGCCGTCCGCCCGTCGCGGCCGTCCCGGGTGCGGGGCGGTGCGGCGGGCGCGCGCTGGGCCGGAGGTTTCGCGCGGCGGCGCCGGGGGCAGTTCCCGGCGTTGCCGGGCACGGGATGAAGATGGGAACCGAGAGCACGTATGGACAACACCTCCTCTGGGGCGGGTTTTTCCGGGCCCGGACTGCCGTCGGCCTACTTTTCGCCGACGACGTCGTCGTTCGCGGATTTCGTGCGCGCGACCGCGCCGGAGCTGCTGCCGGCGCGGCGGGTGCCGGCGGGCGCGGCTGAGCTGGACGCGCCGCACGGCACGACGATCGTGGCGGTCGCGTTCGCCGGCGGGGTGCTGATCGCCGGCGACCGGCGGGCGACGTCGGGGAACCTGATCGCGAGCCGGGACATCGAGAAGGTGCACGTCACGGACGAGTACTCGGCGGTGGGCATCGCGGGGACCGCGGGGCTGGCCGTGGAGATGGTCCGGCTGTACGCGGTGGAGCTGGCGCATTACGAGAAGATCGAGGGCGTTTCGCTTTCGCTGGACGGCAAGACGAACAAGCTGGCCGGGATGGTGAAGGCGAACCTGGAGATGGCGATGGCGGGGCTGGCGGTCGTGCCGTTGTTCGTCGGGTACGACCTGGAGGCCGAGGACGCGAAGCACGCGGGCCGGATCGTGTCGTACGACGCGGCGGGCGGGCGGTACGAGGAGCACGCCGGGTACGCCAGCGTCGGTTCGGGGTCGTTGTTCGCGAAGTCGTCGCTGAAGAAGCTGTACGACCCGGACGCGGACGTGGACGCGGCGGTGCGGACGGCGCTGGAGGCGTTGTACGACGCGGCGGACGACGACACCGCGAGCGGCGGGCCGGACCTGGTGCGGCGGATTTTCCCGAACGTCATCACCATCACCGCGGAGGACGGCGCGGTGCTGCTGTCCGCGGAGCAGACGGGTGCGGTGGCCGAGGCGGTGGTGGCCGGGCGCGCGGAGCGCAATCACCACCGGCCGGTCTGAGGCCGCCGATGTCCGCTGAGTCAATGATTGCCGAGTTTTCGGAGAACGTGGAGCCGACACCGTGACGATGCCGTTGTATGCCTCTCCCGAGCAGTTGATGCGGGAGCGTTCCGAGCTGGCGCGCAAGGGGATCGCGCGGGGCCGGAGCGTGGTGGTGCTGAAGTACGCGGGCGGGGTGCTGTTCGTGGCGGAGAATCCGTCGGCGACGCTGCACAAGGTGTCCGAGATCTACGACCGGATCGGGTTCGCCGCGGTGGGCCGGTATTCGGAGTTCGAGAACCTGCGGGTGGCGGGGATCCGGCACGCGGACCTGAAGGGCTACCAGTACGACCGCCGGGACGTGAGCGCGCGGGCGCTGGCGAACGCGTACGCGGCGACGCTGGGCAGCATTTTCACCGAGCAGCTGAAGCCGTTCGAGGTCGAGGTGTGCGTGGCCGAGGTCGGGGCGACCGCGGCGGAGGACCAGCTGTACCGGTTGACGTTCGACGGGTCGATTTTCGACGAGTCGCCGTTCGTGGTGATGGGCGGGCAGACGGAGCCGATCAGCGCGAAGCTGAAGGACGTCGTGGATCCCGGCCACGATCTGCGCACGGCGCTGGCGACGGCGATCGAGGGGCTGCGGGCGACCGCGGCGTCGTCGAACGGGAACGGGTCGGCGGCGGAGGCGGAGATCAAGCTCGAGGTCGCGGTGCTGGACCGGGCGAAGCCGCGGCGGGCGTTCCGGCGGTTGTCGGGGGCGGCGCTGGAGGCGTTGCTGCCGGCGAAGGCGGAGCCGGCCGAGAAGGCGGACGATTCCGGCGAGGGCGATTCCGGTAAGGGCTCGGACCAGGATTCCGGCAAGGGCGAGGGTTCGGCCGAGAAGGAATGACGTAACGGACTGCGGGCCGTCGGGGAAATCCGGCGGCCCGCAGTCGTTTTCCCCAATGCCGACGGGTGCGCTGGTGACTGCGTGGTGGCGTCGCCGGGGGCGGGGTTCGTGCAGTCAGCGGCTGGCGATTCCGGAGGGAGTCGCGCGGGCGCGGGCGGTGTGGCCGGAGTTCCGGATCGCGGATGGCGATCGACTGGGACGGCATCACCTGCGAGAGCGGGGGAGGAGCGTGCGACGTGCTGCCGCGACGACCAGTTCCGGCAGCACGGCCAGAAGCTGTCCGGACCGTTGACGGCGCTCGTCGACCCCGTCCTCAGCAGATGGGCGCCGAGCTAGAGCGACTCCAGCCGTTGACGCAAATGGGCGCGTTCCGGCTCGGTTCCCGCGTTGGCCAGCGCTTCCTGGTACGCCGCCGCTGCTTCGGCGTCGCGGCCGAGGCGGTGCAGCAAGTCTCCGCGCGCCGCGGCGTACGGGTGGTATCCCTGGAGCCGGGGCTCGTCGGCCAAGCCGTCCAGGAGTTTCAGCCCTGCTTCGGGCCCGTCGCGCATCGCGACCGCGGCCGCGCGGTTGAGCGCGACCACCGGGGTCGGCGTGAGCGTCAGCAGGATGTCGTACAGCGCGACGATCTGCGGCCAGTCAGTGCGCGCGACGTCCGGTGCTTCGGCGTGGAGCGCGGCGATCGCCGACTGCACCCCGTACGGCCCGGGCGGCCCGCCGGTGAGCGCGACCGGCACCAGCGCGCGGCCCTCGTCGATCAGCGCCGCGTCCCAGGACGTGCGGTCCTGGTCTTCGAGCAGGACGAACTCGCCCTCGGGTCCGGTGCGGGCCGCGCGGCGGGCGTGCACCAGCAGCAGAAGCGCGAGCAGCCCGGTGACTTCGCGTTCGTCCGGCAGCAGGCGGTGCAGGATCCGGGCCAGCCGGATGGCTTCCTCGGCCAGGTCGGGCCGCTGGATGTCCGGGCCGGAACTGGCCGCGTAGCCCTCGGTGAACAGCGAATACAGCACCTGCAGCACGCCGGGCAGCCGGGTGCGCAGCTCGTCGCCCGCGGGGACGCGGAAGGGGATGCGGTGGTCGCGGATCCGGTTCTTGGCCCGCACGATCCGCTTCGCCATCGTCGCGGTCGGCACGAGGAACGCCCGCGCCACCTCGGGCGTCGTGAGCCCGGCCAGGCAGCGCAGGGTGAGCGCGAGCCGGTCCTCGGCGGCCAGCGCGGGATGGGCGCAGGTGAAGAACAGCTGGAGCCGGTCGTCGGGCAGGTCGCCGTCGGCCCCGGGCGGCGGGGGAGGGTCGGTGCGGTCGGATTCCGCTTGCAGGACAGCCAGTTTCGCCGCGTACGCCTGGTCGCGGCGGAGCCGGTCGACCGCCTTGCGGCGCGCGGTCGTCATCAGCCACGCGCCGGGTTTCGGCGGGACGCCGTCGATCGGCCACCGCACCAGCGCGGCCTCCACCGCCTCGGCGGCGACCTCCTCGGCCAGGTCGAGATCGCCGAACCGGCGGACGAGCGCGCCGAGCAGGCGGCCGTGCTCCTCGCGGAACACGGCCGCCACCGACGCTCGTGCGTCAGGCACTGAAGTCGGCGATCGGCCGGACCACGATCGAACCGTCGCGGGCGCCCGGGCAGCGGGCCGCCCAGTCGAGCGCGGCGTCGAGGTCCGGCACGTCCAGCACGTAGAACCCGCCGAGCAGCTCGCGGGTCTCGGCGAACGGGCCGTCGGTGGTGATCGAGCGCTCGCCGTCCGGGCCGACCTGCACCTTGGTCGCGGTCACGAGGTCGGCGAGCGACTCGCCGCTGACGTACACGCCCGCGTCGCGGACTTCCTTGTCGTAGGCCATCCAGTCGGCGGGCTCGCAGCCGGCGGCCCCGCCCTGCTCGGTGGCCGCGGAAGCGTGGATCAGCAGCAGGTACTTCATGGTCGGGCTCCTTCGTCGGTCGGCGCGGCCGGAGTGCCGCGCTGACCTCACCACGAACGGCGCCCGCCCGGATGGACAGGGCCGGGAAGATATTTTTCCCCGGGCGATCCGCTCAGAAGGAGGCAGGGGCGCTGCGGAAGTTCTGATCGGCGAAGGCGAGCATGTAGGGCAGCGTCGCGCGGGCGGTGTGCCAGGTGTGGTTGAACCCGCGTTCGGCGTGCACCACGACCTCCTGGCCGCGCCGCTGCAGCGACCCGGCGATGCGGTGCGCGGTCGCCACGTCGGTCGGCGCGCCGGTGCCGACGGTCAGCATCACGGCGATCTTCTGCGGGAACGGCATCGTCGGGATGTAGCGGCGCGGGGTGTTCGCCGCGATCGCCGCCTGGTTGCCGCCGAGCACGCCGACCGAGTCGTTCAGGTCGTCGTAGGGCAGCGAGATCAGCAGTGTGCCGAACTCGTCGAGGTGGTGCAGCCCGATGTTCAGCGCGCCGAACCCGCCGCCGGACATGCCGCCGAGCGCGCGGTGGCCGCGGTCGGCGAACGTGCGGTAGTGCTTGTCGACCGACGGCACGATGCCGCTGGCGAGGTACGTCTCCAGCTGCGGCCCGCCCGGGACGTTGAGGCATTCCCAGTCGGTGCTCGGCCGGTTGGCGGTGAGGTCGACGCTCACGATGATCATCGGCTGGATCACGTGGGCGTCCTCGAGGCTCTTCAGCGTCTGCGGCGCGGAGCCGGAGGTGAGCCAGTCGCGTGGGCCGCCGTAGGGGTAGCCGTGGATGAGGTAGACGACCGGGTAGCGCTTGTTCGCGTTCGCCGGGTCGTGGTAGCCGGCCGGGAGGACCACGTAGTTCTCGCCGTTCGGCACGCCGTGCGCGGGGTCGGGCACGTTCAGCACCTCGATGCTGCCGTTGCCGCTGGGCGGGGCCGCGGGCCGGGCGGCGGTGGGGGAGCTGCCGCTGGTCCCGCCGGTGGCGCTGAGGTCGGAGTCCTCGGCCGGATCGTCGCTGGTGCTGCGCAGCAGGGTGCCCGCGACGTTCATCGCGCCGCCCCCGCGCTGCAGGAGCCTGCCGAGGTCGCTGGGCGTGCGGACGTAGCCGACGTAGCTGTTCACCGCGGTGACCGCGGCGATCAGGAACAGCGCGATCGAACCGCTGATGCCCCAGCGGCGCACGCGGCGGCGGTGCGCGAGCGCGATGGTGACGGCGAGGACCGCCGCGGCGGCTCCGGCGAACGCGAGCCACAGCAGCGGGGATTCGAGCGGCCCGAGGTCCCTTGCCTGGGAGGTGACCGACGGGGGCAGGACCGGGTCGACCGCCCGCGGGAGCAGCTGGCTCATCCGCGGCCTGCCGGAGACGGGCAGCTGCGACCGCGGGAGGAAAAACGCACTGAGAAGACCCCTGCCGTGAACTGGTGCGGACAGGGCAGTCCGCACCTCGAAGATCACGCTAGGGAGGGCTCGCTGTGGATTCGTTGAGAAAAGGTAAAGAAACGGTCAAGTGCCGTCGAGGGGCAGCCCAGCTGGCGGTAATCGCGCAGGTCAGGGCGGTGAGAGCCGAGCGTCGAGTGGCGAAGGCCTCGGTGCCCGAGCACGCGCTCTCCGAGGGACCTTAGGGCACGAAGCGGTCAGGAGTCACCGTCCGGATTCCGGTAGACGGTCAGCGCGCTCGGCCGCGACCGGAACCGGAACTCCCGCCCGAGCGGGCCCACCTCGCCGTCGGTGGCGACCCGGCGGTTCCCGTCGAGCAGCCGCACGTGCAGCTCCGGCAGGTCCCGCTGCCGGTAGACGTGGCTCGCGTGCAGGCTGTTGGTGAGGCTCGCGAGCACGAACCGGGTCCGCGACCAGCGCACGTCGGCCCGCACGTAGCGGACGTCGAGCAGGCCGGTGTCGAGCGCCGGGCGCCGCGACGGCGCGAACCCCTTCGGCGCGTACGTGCCGTTGCCGACGAAGATCAGCCACACCTGCGTCGGCTTCCCGTTCAGCTGCACGCGCAGCGGTTTCGCGCGCCGCAGCACGCGCACGAGCGCGAGCGCCGCGGACGGCCACTTCGGAAACCGGCTCTGCAGCTTTTCCCGCAGCCGCACCATTTCCGGGTACCCGCCGAGGCTGGCGGTGTTGACGAACCAGCGGTGCCCCGGTTCTCCGGAGCCGTCGATCTCGACCTCGGCCAGGTCGATGCCTACCGCGTGCCCGCCCTCGGTCGCCTCGTCCGCGTCCGGCATCGAACGCACCCCGATGTCGCGGGCGAAATGGTTGAGCGTCCCGGCCGGGATGAGCGCCAGCGGCAGCCCGCGTTCGGCGGCGACCGACGCCACGGCCGCGACCGTGCCGTCCCCGCCCGCGACGCCGAGCGCGCGGACCGAGCCGTGCGCTTCGATCTCGGCGGCCAGCTGCTCGCGCAGGTCCCGCGACGGATCCGGGTAGATCAGCGACGCCTTCGGCCAGGCGTAGCGGACGTCCTCGGTCGGGTCGAGCCCGTTGACGCCCGAATTCGGGTTCACCAGCGCCAGCATGTCCTCGCCGTCGCGCATCTCCGGCGCTTCCGCGGCGTGCGCGGTGCGGGCCCGCGCGTCCGGGTGCAGCGGCCACCAGTGCCGGGTCAGCACGGCGATCCCGGTCCCGATCGCCAGCCCGGCGGCGACGTCGCTCGGCCAGTGCACCCCGGTGTGGACCCGCGAGTACGCGACCGCCCCGGCGAGCGGGACGACCACGAGCCCGGCCTTCGGCGACTCCATCGCGACTGCGGTCGCGAACGCGGCGGCCGAGGCCGAATGCCCGGACGGGAACGACGACGATGTCGGCCGTTTCCGCAGCTGACGGTGCGCCGGAACCTCCTCCTCGGCCGGACGGCGGCGCGGGAACAGCGGCTTCGCGACCAGGTTCGCCGCGGCGCTCGCGCCGGCGATGGCGGCGATCCCGCGCAGCGCGCCGCGGCGCGCCGGGCCCTTCCGGACCGCCAGCACCGCCGCCACGCCCCACCAGAGCCGCGATTTGTTCGCACTCCGGGACAACGCGGTCACCACGTCGTCGGCCCGGGTGCGGGGAATCGCCGCACTGCGCCGCATCAGCGCCCGGTCCCGCTGCCCGACCTGCCGGAATGCCCGGCCGACCTGCTGGAACACTCTCGTCCACCTCCGCTGGCCGCGCCGGATCCACCCCGGTCCCGGCGACCGGTTTCCGCCGCAATGTCACCACTTGCAACGTACCGACCGCGTGTCGCCGCCCGAACGGCGCACCTTCCGCGGGGGTCCAGCGCCTACTCTGGGGGGATGCAGCGGCGGATCTTTGGCATCGAGACCGAGTTCGGGGTCACGTGCACCTTTCACGGCCAGCGCAGGCTCTCCCCCGACGAGGTCGCGCGCTACCTCTTCCGGCGGGTCGTCTCGTGGGGACGCTCGTCCAACGTGTTCCTGTCCAACGGCTCCAGGCTCTACCTCGACGTGGGCTCGCACCCGGAGTACGCGACGGCCGAGTGCGACGACCTGACCCAGCTCGTCACCCACGACAAGGCCGGCGAGCGGATCCTCGAGGACCTCCTCGTGGACGCCGAGCGCCGGCTCGCCGACGAGGGCATCGGCGGCGACATCTTCCTGTTCAAGAACAACACCGACTCCGCGGGCAACTCCTACGGCTGCCACGAGAACTACCTGGTCACCCGGGCCGGGGAGTTCTCCCGGATCGCCGACGTGCTGCTGCCCTTCCTCGTCACCCGCCAGCTCATCTGCGGCGCGGGCAAGGTGCTGCAGACCCCGCGCGGCGCGGTGTACTGCCTCTCCCAGCGCGCCGAGCACATCTGGGAAGGCGTCTCCAGCGCCACCACCCGGTCCCGGCCGATCATCAACACCCGCGACGAACCCCACGCCGACGCCGAGCGCTACCGGCGCCTGCACGTCATCGTGGGCGACTCGAACATGGCCGAGCCCACCACCATGCTCAAGATCGGATCGGCCAACCTCGTGCTCGAGATGATCGAGGCCGGGGTCCAGTTCCGCGACTTCACGCTCGACAACCCGATCCGCGCGATCCGCGAGATCAGCCACGACCTCACCGGACGCCGCCAGGTCCGGCTCGCCGGCGGGCGCGAGGCCTCCGCGCTGGACATCCAGCGGGAGTACCACGCCCGGGCGGTCCAGCACCTGAAGGAGAACGGATCCACGCCCGCCAACGAGCGGGTCGTCGAACTGTGGGGCCGCGCGCTGGAGGCGGTCGAGGAGCAGGACTTCAGCAAAATCGACACCGAGATCGACTGGGCGATCAAGCACCGGCTGGTCGAACGCTACCGGGCCAAGCACGACCTGGACCTCTCCAGCCCGCGAGTGGCCCAGCTCGACCTCGCCTACCACGACATCCGCCGCGGCCGCGGAATCTTCGACCTGCTGCAGCGGAAAGGACTCGTCCGCCGGGTCACCGACGACGGCGAGATCGAGGCCGCCAAGGACACCCCGCCGCAGACCACCCGGGCGAAACTCCGCGGCGACTTCATCGCGGCGGCCCAGGCGGCCGGGCGGGACTTCACGGTCGACTGGGTGCACCTGAAGCTGAACGACCAGGCACAGCGCACCGTGCTGTGCAAGGACCCGTTCCGGTCGGTGGACGAGCGAGTGGAACGGTTGATCGGGTCGCTGTAATTTTGGCGCCGACTTCGTCGTCGCGGGCGGGATCGCCTTCAAGTCGGCGTGCGGAGGGGCGATGCACCCGGCCCTGGGGGGCCGTGCCCATCGCCCCTCCGCACGCCGACGCGATCCCGCGTTGGGGTTGCGTGAGCGGGAAACCGTTGGTGCGGGCGGAGAATCCGACGAAAGTCGTCGGGCGGGTGCGGCAGGATTCTGGCATGCGTGCGTTCCGGGCTGTTTTAGTTCTGGTGGCGGTGTTGTCGGTGTCTCTCGGCGGAGTTGCCGCGGCTTCTTCGCTGCCGTCGTGGCAGCTGCTGTCCACGGGCACCACTGCGCAATTCCGTGGGCTGTCCGCCGTCAGCGAGCGGGTCGCGTGGGTCAGCGGGACTCAGGGCACGGTGCTGCGGACGGTCGACGGCGGGCGTAACTGGCTGTCGGTCGGGCCGCCGGGCGCCGGGAAGCTCGAGTTTCGCGACATCGAGCCCTTCGACGCCGGGCACGCCGTCGTGCTGTCGATCGGGCCTGGTGCGGATTCCCGGGTCTATCGCACCGACGACGGCGGGAAGCACTGGCGGCAGACGTTCAGCAACCCGGATTCCGCCGCGTTCTACGACTGCCTCGCCTTCTTCGACCCCTGGCGCGGGCTCGCGATGAGCGACCCGGTCAACGGGAAGTTCCGCGTCCAGGCCACCTTCGACGGCGGCCGCAGCTGGAAGCAGATCCCGGAGGACGCGTTCCCGCCCGCCGAGCCCGGAGAAGCCGGGTTCGCGGCCAGCGGCCAGTGCGTCACCACGTCCGGGCCGTTCGACGCGTGGCTCGCCACCGGCGGCGGCCCGCAGGCACGCGTTCTGCACTCGGGAGACGGCGGCAGGCACTGGACCGCGGCCCGGACGCCGTTGCCGAGCAGCGCGTCGGCGGGGGTTTTCGCGGTCGCGTTCCGCAACCCGTGGCAGGGCGTCGCGATCGGCGGCGACTACGCCAACCCGACCGCGCCCGGTCCGGCTGTCGCGGTGAGCCATGACCGCGGCCGCAGCTGGCGTACTCCGCCGGAGCATCCCGCCGGGTACCGCTCCGGGCTCGCTTGGCGCGGCGGCACGGTGCTGGCCGTCGGGCCCGGCGGGAGCGATCTGAGCCGCGACGGGGGACGGCACTGGACCTCGTTCGACACCGGCGGTTTCGACACCGTCGACTGCGCCTGGACCGGGGCGTGCTGGGCCAGCGGGGCCAAGGGGCGCGTGGCGAAGCTGGTTCCGTAGGAGGGAACCCGTTCCGGGCGGCAAGGCTGTCCGGAACGGCGGCGCGTGACCGGGCGCGCGCCGAGGGTCCCCTCGCCGCGCCCATCCTGACCAGGCGCGACGCGCGCGGGCTGGACCTGACGATCGCGCGCGACGGGGAGAGCTAGAGTCGTCTGGTGTCCACCGCACGCGCCGAACGGCTGGTCAACCTCGTGCTGGCCCTGCTCTCCACCCGGCAGTACCTCACCGCGGAGCGGATCCGCGGGATCGTGCCCGGGTACGCCGACGCGGCCAGCGACGACGCCTTCTTCCGCACCTTCGAACGCGACAAGACCGAACTGCGGGAACTCGGCATCCCGCTCGAAACCGGCCGCAACTCCGTCTTCGACCCCGTCGAGGGCTACCGCATCGCCCGGCGCGACTACGAACTCGGCGAGATCGACCTCGCCCCCGACGAGGCGGCGGCCGTCGGGCTCGCCGTCCGGCTCTGGGACTCGCCCGAACTCACCGGGCAGGCCCAGGGCGCGCTGGTGAAACTCCGCGCGGCCGGCGTCGAGGTCGACGACCAGGCCCCGACCCTGATCGAGCCCCGGGTGCGCGCCGAACCGGCGTTCGCGCCGATGCTCGCCGCCGTCCAGGCCGGACAGGCGGTCCGGTTCGAATACCGGCGCAGCGGCTCGCCCGAACGCCGCATCCGCACGCTCGAACCGTGGGGCGTGGTGTCCTGGCGCGCCCGCTGGTACGTCGTCGGGCACGACCGCGACCGCGACGCGCCCCGCTGCTTCCGGCTCTCCCGCGTCACCGGGAAAGTCGCCGCGATCGGGAAACCGGGCGCGGTCGTGCGGCCCGAGGGCGTCAACCTGATGCAGCTCGTGTCGGTGACCGGCGGCAGCGAGGAACCGGCCCCGGTCACCACCGCCCGGCTGTGGGTCGCCGACGGCCGCGCCGCCGGAGTCCGCCGCCGCGGCGACGTCGTGGGCCGCGAAACCGTCGCCGGCGAGGAAGGCGACGTGATCGAGATCGGCCTGTACTTCCCGGAATCGGCCGCCGACTGGATCGCCGCGCAAGGCCCGGACGTGCTCGTGCTCGAACCGGACGTGCTCGCCAAATCCGTGCAGCACCGGCTCGAGGCCGTGCTGGCCCGCGCCGGGCAGGGGAGCGCCCGATGAGCGCCTCCGCCGAGCGCATGCCGAGACTGCTCGCGCTCGTGCCCTACCTGCTGGCCCGCCCCGGCATCCGGATCGACGAGGCCGCCCAGGACTTCGACGTCACCCCGCGCCAGCTGCGCAAGGACCTCGAACTGCTGTGGATGTGCGGCCTGCCCGGCTACGGCCCCGGCGACCTCATCGACCTGTCCTTCGAAGGCGACACGATCGTCGTCACCCACGACGCCGGGATGAGCCGCCCGCTGCGCCTCACCGGCGGCGAGGCCACCGCGCTGCTGGTCGCCCTGCGCGCCCTCGCCGAAACCCCCGGAGTGGCCGACGGCGACGCGGTCCGCCGGGCCATCGCCAAAATCGAGGACGCCGCCGGGCAGGCCCGCCCGGCCGGGGTCGTCGTCGGGGGAGGAGTGCGCGAAGGAGCCCGCGCCGCCCGCACCCGCGAAACCGTGGCCGGCGCGCTGCAGGACGGCCGCGCGCTGCGGATGCGCTACTACACCGCCTCCCGCGACCAGATCACCGAACGCACCGTCGACCCGATGCGGCTCGTCATCGTCCAAGGCGTCGGCTACCTCGAAGCGTGGTGCCGACGCGTCGAAGGCGTCCGGCTCTTCCGCCTCGATCGGGTGGATGCGCTCACCGTATTGGACGAACCCGCCGCCCCGCCCGCCCACGCGCGGCCCACCGACCTGTCCGACGGCGTCTTCTCCGCCCGTCCCGATCAGCGGGTCGCCCATCTCGTGCTCGACCCCGACGCCCGCTGGGTCGCCGAGTACTACCCGTGCGAGGAACTCGACGAACTCGACGGCGGACGGCTGCGCATCGCCATGCGGTACAGCGACGAGCCCTGGATGGTCCGCCTCGTGCTCAGCCTCGGCGGGGAAGCCCAGGTGGAGAGCCCCGCCACACTCGCGCACGCAGTCGGTCGCCGGGCCGCCGACGCCGTGGCGCGTGCCCGTCACCTCACGTCCATCTCCGACCGATAAGGTGGTTTCAGTGCCGTACCTGCCCGTCTACGTGCTGCTCGCGGCCGGCCTGCTCGTCCTGGCCCTGCTGCTGGTACGGACCGCCGGAGTCTTGCGCCGCTTCCGCCGCACCATGAGCATGGTCAGTGCGGACACCCACGACCGGACCGGACTGCTCCGGGCCCGGTCCGCGGCACTCCGTGTGGCCGTGGCCGAACGCCGCCCGGCGCCCGGCAACAAGTAACATCGGCACAGACCCCAGACAAGGAGGGCAGGCGACCATGAACGCGCTGCAGCCGTGGCACATCATCGTTCTGGTGCTCGTGGTGGTTCTGCTGTTCGGAGCGAAGCGGCTCCCGGACGCGGCCCGGTCCATCGGCAAGTCCATGAAGATCTTCAAGGCCGAGACCAAGGACCTGACCGGCGAGCAGAAGGCCGAAGCCGAGGCCGAGTCCGCCGACACCCGGCACATCGCCGCGCCCGCGCAGACCGCGCAGGACAAGCAGGTCGCCGACCTCCAGCGCCAGCTCGACGAACTGAAGAAGCAGCAGGCGGCCTCGGCCGACCAGCCGCAGAAGAACGCGAGCTGACCCTCCGCGCGCACCACCCGGTCCCCGGTCCACGGCGGCGCGCCGGCGCGGCGCGCCCCGGCGGGCTCTGACGAGAACGGAACGACCAGTGGCGGAAGCCGCCCACGGCAACGGCAGCCGGTCCAGCAAGCGGAGCCGGCGCAGCCGTCGGAAAAACCCCGACGGCACGATGACGCTCATCGAGCACATCTACGAGTTCCGCCGCCGGCTCGGCTGGGCGGTCGTTTTCGTCGTCATCGGCGCGATCTTCGGGTTCATCTGGTTCGGCCAGCGGTTCGGGCCGATCCCGTCGCTCGGCGACATCATGACCCACCCGTACTGCGCCATCCCGAAGGAACAGCGGTTCGGCGGCGAGAACGGCTGCCGCCTGCTGCAGACCGTGCCGTTCGAAGTCTTCATGCTCCGCCTGAAGGTCGGCGTCGCCGCGGGCGCGGTCCTGCTGTCCCCGGCCTGGCTGTACCAGCTGTGGGCGTTCATCGCGCCCGGCCTCTACGCCAAGGAACGCAAGTACGCGCTGACCTTCGTCGGCTTCGCCTCGGTGCTCTTCGCCGCCGGCGCGGTGCTGGCCTACCTGCTCGTCCCGCACGCGCTCGCGCTGCTCGCCGGATTCGGCCAGGACCAGTTCGTCACCGCGCTCACCGGCGACAAGTACATCTCCTTCATCCTGTCGCTGCTGGTGATCTTCGGCGTCAGCTTCGAGCTCCCGCTGCTCGTCGTGATGCTCAACCGCGTCGGCGTGCTCAAGTACCAGCAGCTCAAGAAGTGGCGCCGCGGCATCGTGTTCGCGCTGTTCGTGTTCGCCGCGTTCGCCACTCCCGGCTCGGACCCGTTCTCGATGCTCGGCCTGGCCGGCGCGCTCACCCTGCTGTTCGAGATCTCCATCCAGATCGCCCGCTTCCACGACCGCAAGCTCGACCGCGTGCGCCAGGACGAGGGCTGGGACCAGCTCGCCGACGACGAGGCCGCGCCGTTCCACTACACGCCGACCACCGCCGACGGCGAGGAACCGGCCGCGCAGAAGCCGCCTGCCGGCCGCTCCGGCCCGACCGACGACATCACCTGACCGTGGGCCTGAACGCAGCACTGGCCGTGCACCCGGCCTCCGGGCGCGGCGCGGCCGCCCGCGCCGCCGAAGCGGTCGCCGCACGGCTGCGGCCCGCCGTCGACCGGCTCGACCTCCTCGTCGCCACCAGCGTCGAGGAATCCCGCGCCCTCATGCGGTCCTCGCACGCCGAAGGCCTCGACGTGCTGATCGTCCTCGGCGGCGACGGCGCGGCCCACCAGGGCGTCCAGTTCTGCGCCGACCACGGCGTCGCGCTCGGCCTCGTCCCCTCCGGCACCGGCAACGACTTCGCCCGCGCCCTCGGCGTCCCGCCCGACCCGCGCGCCGCCGCCGACGCCCTCGCGAGAGCACTGCGGGCCGGCCGCCGCCGCAGCCTCGACCTCGGCCGGCTCGGCGACACCTGGTTCGCGACCGTGCTGTGCGCCGGATTCGACGCCGCCGTCAACGCCCGCGCGAACGCGATGCGCTGGCCCGCCGGACCCCGCCGCTACGACCTCGCGATCCTCGCCGAACTCGCCGCGTTCACCCCCCGCCCGATCGTCCTGCACACCGACGACGGCGTCCTCGAACTCGACGCCACCCTCGTCGCGGCAGGCAACACCCCGTACTACGGCGGCGGAATCCCCGTCTGCCCCGCCGCGACCCCGGACGACGGGCTGTTCGACGTGACCGTCATCGGCGCGCTCGGCCGCGCCCGCCTGCTGCGGATGCTCCCGCACCTGCGCACCGGCGAGCACGTCGGACGGCCCAGCGTCCAGACCTTCCGCACCCGCACGCTGCGGATCGAAGCACCCGGCTGGCCCGTCTACGCCGACGGCGAGGACCAGGGCGGCACCCCGGCCGAAGCGGTCTGCGTGCCCTCCGCGCTGACCGTCGTCGCGTGAGCCTGGGCGTTGTGCACACCGCGTGCGGAATGTCGGTGGCGTATGAAACCCTGACGGGGTGGCCACTAGCCCTTCACCATCGCCGGCCGAGGCCTACGCTGCCTCCCGTCGCCGCGCCAAGCACCCCCAGCTGACCCGGTTTTCCGCCGAATCGGCCTTCGAATTCGACGATTTCCAGATCCGCGGCTGCGAAGCGCTCGAAGAGGGCCACGGCGTCCTGGTCTGCGCCCCCACCGGGGCAGGCAAGACCGTGGTCGGCGAGTTCGCCGTCCACCTCGCCCTCGCCGAGGGCCGCAAATGCTTCTACACCACCCCGATCAAGGCGCTGTCGAACCAGAAGTACGCCGACCTCGTCGAGCGCTACGGCAACGACGCCGTCGGCCTGCTCACCGGCGACACCTCGATCAACGGCAACGCCCAGGTGGTCGTCATGACCACCGAGGTGCTCCGCAACATGCTCTACGCGGGCAGCTCCGCCATCCCCGAACTCGGCTACGTCGTCATGGACGAGGTCCACTACCTCGCCGACCGCTTCCGCGGCGCGGTCTGGGAGGAAGTGATCCTCCACCTGCCCGAGCACGTCCGCGTCGTCGGGCTGTCCGCCACCGTCAGCAACGCCGAGGAATTCGGCGAATGGCTCGTCGAGGTCCGCGGCGACACCGCCGTCGTCGTCGACGAGCACCGGCCGGTCCCGCTGTGGCAGCACATGCTGGTCGGCAACCAGCTGCTCGACCTGTTCGCCGGCCAGAACGAGGCCGACCCGGGGGAGCAGCTGCGGATCAACCCCACGCTGCTGCGCAAAACCGACGACCTCGGCCGGTTCGCGCCGACCTTCCGCGGCCCGCGCGGCGGCCGCCGGGGAGCCCCGCCGCGCGGCCCGAGGTTCCGGCCGCCGTCGCGCGTGGACGTCGTCGAACGGCTCGACCACGCCGGGCTGCTGCCCGCGATCGTGTTCATCTTCTCCCGCGCCGGCTGCGACGCCGCGGTCGCCCAGTGCGTCCGCTCCGGCCTGCGGCTCAACGGCCCCGAGCAGGTCGAGGAGATCCGCCGGATCGTCGACGAGCGCACCGCCGAACTGCCCGAGGGCGACCTCGGCGTCCTCGGCTACTGGGAATGGCGCGAGGCCCTCGAACGCGGCTTCGCCGGCCACCACGCCGGGCTGCTGCCCGCGTTCAAGGAAACCGTCGAGGAACTGTTCGTCCGCGGCCTGGTCAAGGTCGTGTTCGCGACCGAAACCCTCGCCCTCGGCATCAACATGCCCGCCCGCACCGTCGTGCTCGAACGGCTCGTGAAATACAACGGCGAGGCGCACGTCGACCTCACCCCGGGCGAATACACCCAGCTCACCGGCCGCGCCGGGCGCCGGGGCATCGACATCGAGGGCCACGCCGTCGTCGCCTGGCAGCCCGGCGTCGACCCGAAGGCGGTCGCCGGGCTCGCCTCCACCCGCACCTACCCGCTGCGCTCGTCGTTCCGCCCCGGCTACAACATGGCGGTCAACCTGGTCTCCCAGGTCGGCGCGGACGCCGCCCGCGACCTGCTGGAACAGTCGTTCGCGCAGTTCCAGGCCGACCGGTCGGTGGTCGGCACCGCACGAAGGATCGAACGCAACAAGGAAGCCCTCAAGGGCTACACCGCCGCGATCACCGGCGACTTCGACCAGATGCTGGAGTACGTCGAACTCCGCGCCAAGATCTCCGCCCGCGAGAAGACCCTGTCGCGGCAGAACACCTCCTCCCGCCGCGCCGAGACCGCCCAATCGCTGGAAAAACTGCGCAAGGGCGACGTCATCGCGGTCCCGGCCGGCCGCCGCGCCGGGCTCGCCGTCGTCGTCGACCCCGGCCTCGACCCGATCCGCGAACCCCGCCCGGTCGTGGTCACCGAGGACCGCTGGTCCGGACCGCTGTCGGCGGCCGACTTCCCGGCCCCGGTCGAAACGCTCGGCCGGATCCGGCTGCCCAAGCACCTCGAACTGCGCTCGCCGAAAACCCGCCGCGACATCGCCTCGTCGCTGCGCGACTCCGGGATCGCCCTGCCCGGCCGCCAGCGCCGCCGCACCGCGGCCGCCGACGACGCCGAACTCGCCTCGCTGCGGCGCGCCCTGCGCGCCCACCCGTGCCACGGCCTCGCCGAACGCGAAGCGAACCTCCGCTGGGTCGAGCGCTACCAGCGCCTTTCCGCCGAAACCGAACAGCTCGAACGCAAAGTCGCGGCCACCACGCACTCGCTGGCCCGCGCGTTCGACCGGATCCTGCGGCTGCTCGGCGAACGCGGCTACGTCCGCCCCGGCGACGGCGAGGACCGCGTCACCGAACACGGCCGCCGCCTCACCCGGCTCTACAGCGAATCCGACCTGCTCGCCGCCGAATGCATCCGGCACGGCGTCTGGAACGGCCTCGGCCCGGCCGAGCTCGCCGCCGTCGTCTCCACGCTCGTGTTCGAGGCCCGCCGCGACACGGCGGGCGAACCCCGCCTGCCCGGCGGCGCGGTCCCCGGCGCGTGGCAGGAAACCAGCAGGCTGTGGGTCGAACTCACCGAGGACGAACGCCGCCACCGCCTCGACCGCACCCGCGAGCCCGACGCCGGGTTCGCGTGGCCGGTCTACCGCTGGGCGCGCGGCGAATCCCTGGAAAAGGTCCTCACCGCGGCCGAGACCAACGGGCAGGAACTGTCCGCCGGCGACTTCGTCCGCTGGTGCCGCCAGGTGATCGACCTGCTCGACCAGATCCGCGACGTCCTCGGCAAGGAGGACCCGGTCGGCTCGGCGGCCGCGCAGGCGGTCCGGGCGCTGCGCCGCGGCGTGGTGGCCGCGGGCGCGGCGTGACCGCGAGGGCACACCTTGGTAGCGACTGCGCGCGGACACGTGTGCTAGGTCCAGACCTGTGGTTGGATCGCGCACGACACCCGCGGCCCGGCCTGCGGATGCGGACACACGAAGGCGGAGGCTAACGATGAGCACGCCGTATGGCGGCAACGACCCGCGGCAGCAGCCCCAGTACGGGCAACAGCAGCCCTACGGCCAGGACCCCCACTACGGGCAGCAGCCGGGGGGCGCGTACCCGCAGAGCGGGCCGCAGCAGCAGCCGTACCCGCCCCAGCAGTACGGCCAGCAGCCCTACGGTCAGGACCCGCAGTACGGCCAGCAGCCCGGCGGCTACCCGCAACAGCAGCAGCCGCCGCAGCAGCCCCAGTGGGGCCAGCAACCGCCGCAGTACGGGCAGCAGCCCCAGTGGGGCCAGCAACCGCCGCAGTACGGGCAGCAGCCCTCCTACGGCCAGCAGCAGCAATACGGCGAGCCGCAGCAGCAATACGGCGGCCAGCAGCCCGGCCAGTACGACTACGGGCAGCCCGGCGGGGCCGCGCCGGAATCCTCGGGCGGGTCGAAGAAGGGCCTGTTCATCGGGATCGGCGCGCTCGTCGTCGTGGTGGCCGTCGTGGCGATCCTCGGCTTCGTCGCGCCCGGCTTCTTCAAGACCCAGGTCTTCAACAACAACCAGATGCAGACCGACGTCGCGAAGCTGCTCACCGACACCTACAAGATCCAGGGCGTCAGCGGAGTCACCTGCCCGGCCGAGCAGAAGGTGGAGGACGGCGCGAAATTCGAGTGCACCGCCACCATCAACGGCAAACCGCAGCAGGTGCCGATCACCGTCAAGGGCACCGACGGCAACTACGAGGTCTCGCCGCCCGCGGCGAAGTGACGCCCGGGCAATTCGGTGGCGATCCGGCGGCCGCCCCGGGAATGATCGGGGCATGAGCGACCACACCGTCCGGACCCTCCGCCCCGACGAGCATCGCGCGGCCTGGGACCTGTTCCGGGCCGCGCTGCACGTCCAGCCCGGCACCGACGAGGAATGGGAACGCGCCTCCGCGGCGCACCAGGACGGCCGCGTCCTGGGCGTGTTCGGACCCGACCTGATCGGCACCGCCCGCTCGTTCGACTCCGAAATGGTCGTCCCCGGCGGAAAGCGGCTCCCGCTGGCCGCGGTCACCGGCGTCGGCGTCCGCGCCGGACGCACCCGCCGCGGCGTGCTCAGCGCACTGCAGGCCGCGCAGCTGGCGGACTTCGCCGAACGAGGCGTCGCGCTCGCGCTGCTGTACGCGTCGGAAGGCGCGATCTACGGCCGCTACGGCTACGGAATCGCGACGCTCGCCAAGAAGGTCGTGGTGGACCGGCACCGGGCTCAGCTGCGCCCGGACGTGCCGGCCGGGGGAGAGGTCACCGTCCTCGGCGTCGACGAGGCCGCCCCGCAATGGCCGGAACTCTACGCCGCGACCGCGATGGGCCGCGTCGCCGCGATGACCCGGCCCGAGGTCTACTGGCCGGGCTACGAAGCCCAGGTGCGCCGCCGGGCGAAACTGGTCCAGACCGCCGTGCACCGCGGACCGGACGGTGTCGACGGCTACCTGACCTACCACGTCGAGAGCGGCGACGACCGCGCCAAACTGGAAGTGCTGGCGTTCCACTACGCCAACCTGGACGCGTTCGCCGGGCTCTGGCGGTTCCTGCTGTCGGTGGACCTGGTCGACGAGATCGTGCTCGCGATGCGCCCGCTCGACGAACCGCACGCGCTGCTGTTCACCGACCCGCGGATGGCGAAAACCGAGAGCACCGACGACGAAAGCTGGCTCCGGCTGGTCGACGTGCCCGCCGCGCTCGCCGCCCGCGCTTACGGCCCGGCCGAACCCGTCGTGCTCGAAGTCTCCGACCGGTCGCTGCCGGCCAACGAAGGCCGCTACCTCGTCGGCCCCGACGGCGCTTCCCGCACCGACGCGGAACCCGCGCTGCGGCTCTCGGCGGACACCCTGTCGATGCTCTACTTCGGAACGTGGCGCGCGTCCGCGCTCGCCGCCACCGGCCGCGTCGAAGTGCTCGACCCGGCCGCGCCCGAAGCCGCCGACGTTCTCTTCGGCACGCGCGAATCCGTGTGGTGCGGTACGTTCTTCTGACCGTTGACCAGACGTTTTCGCGCAGAGGAGCGGGTTTGATGCGCGCCGTGCGGGTGCTGCTGTTGTGCGGCCTGGGAATGCTCGCCGCCGCGGGCTGCGACAGCGGGACGCCCCCGGCCCCGGTGCACACGGTCACCGTCACGCCGAACAGTCCCGCGCAGCCGGGCGTCGCGTCGTCGTCCGCGCCCAGCTCGTCCTCGGCGACGCGCGTGTTCGACTCCCGGGTGATGGCCTCGGCCGTCACCCGGCTCCTCGCCGACGACTACAAGCTGGCGAACGTCGGCACGGTGTCCTGCCCGGACCGGCAGCCCGTCGCCGACGGCTCGCGCTTCCAGTGCACTGTGGACATCGCGGGCACGACGAAACACGTCCCCATCACGGTGACCGGCGCGGACGGCAAGTACCGGGTCGATCCGCCGCAGTAAATCCGTTGGCCGCGCGGCCGTCGCGATTGGTTCAATCGGGACATGAGCGACTACGTGGTACGCCAGATCACCGACTCCGAAAGCCGCGCGACTCTCGACCTTCTGGTGCGGTCCCTGCACGGGAACCCGGTCTCGGACGAGCGCTGGGCGAAGATCGGCGGCTCCTGGACGGCGGACGGCCGGACCGGGGCGTTCCACGACGGCGAACCCATCGGCATCGCCAGCTCCTTCGCCACGAAGCTCACCGTCCCCGGCGGCGCCGCCGTGCCGATGGCCGCGGTCGACGGCGTCGGCGTCCGCGCGGACTGGACCCGCCGCGGCGTGCTCACCGCGATGATGGACCGGCAACTGCACGACTTCGCCCAGCGCGGCCACGTCGTCGCCGCGCTCCACGCGAGCGAAGCGCTGATCTACGGCCGCTTCGGCTACGGCGTCGCGACCCGCATGGCCACCCTGCAGGTGAAGAAACCGGCTCCGCTGCGCGAAACCGTCGTCGCCCCCGGCCGCGTCCGGCTGCTCTCCGCCGACGAGGCGGTCGCGACGATTCCTTCGCTGTACCAACGGATCGACACCGGCAGGCCCGGCACGATCGCCCGCCCGGAGCTGTGGTGGCCGATCGCGTTCAACTGGCACCTCTACCCGGACGGCGGCAACCACCGCGTCGCTGTCCACACTGGACCGGACGGCGACGACGGCTACGCGGTCTTCCACGTCGTGCCGCAGAGCAGCTACCTCGACCCGGAACGCGGCGCCGCGCTCGAAGTCCACGACCTGCACGCGGCGAACCCGGAAGCGCTGGCCGGGCTGTGGCGGTTCCTGCTGTCGGTGGACCTGGTCGAGGTCGTGAACGTGCGCGGCCGCCCCGTGGACGAGCCGGTCGGCCTGCTGCTCGTCGACCCGCGCCGGGCGCAGACGGTCGGCGTGGACGACGAACTGTGGCTGCGGCTGATCGACGTGCCGGCGGCGCTCGCAGCCCGCACGTACGGCTCGGCGGAACCGGTGGTGTTCGAAGTGAACGACCGCATGCTGCCGGACAACCGCGGCCGCTACCGGGTCGGCAGCGGCGGCGTCGAGCGCACCGAGGCCGAGGCCGATCTGCGGCTCGACGTCGACACGCTGGCGATGCTGTACCTCGGCGCCTGGGAAGCCGGCCCGCTCGCGCTGTCCGGCCGGATCACCGGCGCGAGCGCGGAAACGCTGTCCCGCGTCGACGCGCTGTTCCGGACCGGCGTCCAGCCCTGGACCGGCACGCACTTCTGACCGGCGGGGAGGGTTCCACCACGCGGCGGAACCCTCCCCGAGCGGGTCACGCTCCGGGCAGCGCCGCCAGCAGCCGCTCCACCGAACGGCCCAGGTTCCACCTCTCGGCCAGCTCCGCCACCCGCTCCGGATCGGCGGGCGCGGCCGGCACCGCGTCCGGCCCGGACTGCACGACCGGCGCGTCCACCGCGACCCGCACCACGGTCGGCGCGACGGCCAGATAGTCCGCGGCCTCGGAAAGCCGCAGCCGGGTCTTCAGCGGCACCCGCGCATCCCCGGCCGAGGCCGCGGCGACGAGTTCCTCCAGCGAACCGAACTGGGTGATCAGCTTCGCTGCGGTCTTCTCGCCGATCCCCGCCACGCCGGGCAGCCCGTCCGACGGGTCGCCGCGCAACGCGGCCATGTCCGCGTAAGCGGGCCCGGCGGACTCGGCCGGAACGCCGTACTTCTCGGCGATTTCCCGCTGCCCCAGCACTTCCGCCTTCGCCCAGCCCTTCCCGACGTACACCACCGACGTCGGCGTCGGCTCCTCGCGCACGAGCTGGAACAGGTCGCGGTCGCCGGTGATCACCTCGACCGGCGCGTCCTTCTCCCGCGTCGCGAGCGCGCCGATCACGTCGTCCGCCTCGTAGCCGTCGGCCTCCGCGACGGCGAACCCGAACGCCTCCAGCACTTCCAGGATGATCGGCACCTGCGGGGTCAGCGTGTCGGGCACCTCTTCGACGTCCGCCCCGCCGTCGCCGGGCACCGCGACCCGGTGCGCCTTGTAGCTCGGCAGCAGATCGGTGCGGAACTTCGGCCGCCAGTCCGCGTCGAGACAAGCGACCAGCCGCGACGGACGCCGGTCGGTCAGGATGCGCGCGATCGTGTCGGTGAACCCGCGCACGGCGTTGACCGGCGTCCCGTCGGGCGCGGTCATCGAATCGGGCAGCGCGTAGAACGAGCGGAAGTAGAGGCTCGCGGAATCGAGGAGAGCGAGTGGTCCGGTCACCCGCACAGCCTGCCACGTCCGGCCCGCGCGGGCCCGAAAGTCGCGCCGGGCGCGTCCGGCGCGCCTTCCCGCGGAAACCCGGGCGGCACGCCGGATCGGGGAGCACGGGCGGCTGCGCGGGGACGCCGGTACTAGGCTCGGCGTCATGTCGAGCCGATCCCTCCATTCGCCCGCCCCCGACGCCGCCGCGCTCCGCGCCCGTCTCGACCGCGCCGCGAAAGCCGCTGCCGCCGCCGGCGCCGACGCGCTGCTCGTCGCGCCCGGATCCGACCTGCGGTACCTGCTCGGCCAGGCGGGCGGTTCGTTCGAGCGGCTGACCACTCTCGTCGTTCCCGCCGACGGCACTCCCGCGCTCGTGGTGCCGAAGCTCGAGGCCCCCGGCTACGCCGGCGTGCCCACCGACGAACTCGGCGTCGAGGTGCTCACCTGGGTCGACGGCGACGACCCCTACCGGCTCGTCGCCGACCGGCTCGGCAAGCCCGGCCGGATCGCGGTCAGCGACTTCACCCCGGCGCTGCACGTGCTGTCCCTGCGCGCCGCGTTCGGCGACGCCGAGCAGACGCTCGCCGGGCCGATCGTGCGCGAACTGCGGATGCGCAAGGACGCCGCCGAGATCGACGCCCTGCGCAAGGCGGGCGCGGCGATCGACCGCGTGCACGCGCGGATGGGCGAATGGCTGCGCGCCGGCCGCACCGAGGCCGAGGTCGGCGCGGACATCACCGCCGCCATCGTCGAAGAGGGCCACACGCACGCCGACTTCGTCATCGTCGGCTCCGGTCCCAACGGGGCCAGCCCGCACCACGACGTGTCCGAGCGCGTCATCGAACGCGGCGACGTCGTCGTGATCGACATCGGCGGCCCGGTGCCCGAGGGCTACAACTCCGACTCCACCCGCACCTACTCGATCGGCGAACCCCGCGACGCCGACGTCGCCGAGACCTACGCCGTCCTGCAGCGCGCGCAGCAGGCCGCCGTCGACGCGGTCCGCCCCGGCGCCACCGCCGAGAGCATCGACAAGGCCGCGCGCGACGTCATCGCCGCCGCCGGGTTCGGCGAGTACTTCATCCACCGCACCGGCCACGGCATCGGCCTCGACGTGCACGAGGAGCCCTACATCATCGCGGGCAACGCGCTGCCGCTCGAGGCGGGCATGGCCTTCAGCGTCGAGCCGGGCATCTACCAGCCGGGCCGCTGGGGCGCCCGGATCGAGGACATCGTGCTCGTCACCGAGTCGGGCGTCGAGCCGGTGAACACGCGGCCGCACGAACTGGTCGTGCTGGACGCATGAGCGCGGCCGGCAACCGAAGCACCGCCGTCCGCCCCGGCGCCGAGGCGACGGCATGAGCGGGCCGCTGGAACCGCTCGACCAGGCGATCGTGCAGGAGCTGGCCGCCGACGGCCGGCGCAGTTTCACCGACCTCGCCGAACGGGTCGGGCTGTCGGTGTCGGCGGTGCACCAGCGGGTGCGCCGCCTCGAGCAGCGCGGCGTCATCCTCGGCTACACCGCCCGGCTCGACGGCGAGCAGATCGGCCTCCCGCTCACCGCGCTGATCTCGCTCACCCCGAACGACCCGGCCGCGCCCGACGACTACCCGCAGCGGATCCAGCACATCAAAGAGATCGAGTCCTGCTACTCGGTGGCCGGCGACGAGTCCTACATCCTGCTGGTGCGGGTCGCGTCGCCGCTCGGCCTCGAAGACCTGCTCCGGCGGATCCGCGAGGCGGCGAAGGTCTCCACCCGGACCACCGTCGTGCTGTCCACCCCGTTCGAGGGGCGGTCGCCGACGTTGTGAAGGCCGCTGGAGCGGTGAGAGTGGTACGGTAAAAGGTATGGCGACACGTAAGGTGACACTCTCGCTCGACACCGGTGCGCTCGAGTACGCCGAGCGGGCCGCGAAAGCACACGGGATTTCGGTCTCGTCCTGGCTGTCCAAAGCGGCTCGGCGCGAGGCGGTCCGGACCGGGTATACCCCGCAGCGGGCTCCCGCCACGCCTGCCGCCGAGGCGGACGAGGCGGAGCGGGCGGCTGCGGAGAAGGAGATGCGTGCGCAGGGGTGAGGTCTGGACCTACCACCCGCCTACGGATCCCGCGCGGCAGCGGACTGTGGTGCTGCTGTCTTCGGACGGGGTGAACGAGTCCGAGCGGCCTTGGCTGCTCGGGACGGAACTGCTGGATCGGGATCCGCAGGACATTCTCGGGGTGGCGGTGGATGCTCGGTATTGGGTGTCCACGTTGAATCTGACGCGGCTTTATCGGCCTTGGCTGGCGGAGCGGGTCGCGGAGGTGGATTCGGATGTTCAGGAGCAGATCGATGTGGCTTTGAGGGCTGCGTTGGATTTGTGAGTCTTCCTTGGGGGCGGCTCGTCGCCCTGGCGGGCGACATTGCGCCTCGGGTGGTTGCGTGGGGCACCCCGAAGCTTGATTGTGCTGACGGTCTGGGGGTGCTTGTCAAGGCGGGAAAGATGCCTTGACAAGCACCCCCAGACCGCAGGGAGGCTTCGTATCGGGGTGCGGGGGAGGGGCTGGGTGCCACGCTGTTTGGGTGCAGCGGTGGCGGTTTGTTGCGCGGGTTGGGTGCGTTAGGGCTTGGGTTCGCGCGTGCGGGTAGTGCCCTGATGCGGTATTGGGGCGCATTCCGGCGGCGGGTGCTGGTCGTGAGGGGAAACGCTGAGGGGCTCCGGGGGCGGTGAAGGTGGCCCTCGCGGAATTGGCCTCGGGGTGCGTTGCGCGCGGCTAGCTCACTGGTTCTGGGACTGCGTGGAGTTTTCCGTCTGGGCCTGCCAGGCAGGATGCGTTGCCTTGCTGGGTCGTGAGGAAGTCGGTGAGGCAGTCGGCGATCGCGGCGTGTCCGGCGGCGTTCGGGTGGAAGGATTCCTGAAGTGCGTGCGTCGCGCGTTCTACCTGCGTTAGGTCGTTCAGGTGCAGGGTCAGGCGCGTGAACCATTCCGTGGCCAGGTTCGGGCCGCCGGAGCAGGCTTCGTGTTTTTCTCCTGCTCGGGCCAGATCCAGGAAACGCGCGCCGGATTGGGCGGCCGCTTGTTTGATTCCCGCGGAAAGGGTGCTGATTCCCGTCGTCGAGATCCACTGCAGGTCGTCCGTGCGGAAGGGGCAGCCGTTGAGGCTTTGCAGATCCGCGGGGATGTCCGGGCCTACTGGGGCGGCGTAGGACTGAAGCACCAGTTGGTAATCGGCGGGGACGTAGCCGGCGTCGGCCAGTACTTTTTTCACGTCGCCTACCGCGTTCGCCACCTTCGGGACCATGGCGTCCACTTTGGACTTCCAGGATTGCTTCAGCGCGACGCTGCAGGACGGGCCGTCGGAGGAGAACCACGCCTTGAAGCATTCGCTGACCTGTGCGGAGAACTTCGGGTCGTCGTTCGCGCCCACGGCGATCACCACCGCGGCCACCCGGTGGTCCTTGACGACGTCGGCCAGTTGCGCGGCTTGCGAGCGTTCGCCCCACTGTTTGGCGTCGCCTAGGGCGACCTGGGCCGCGGGTGCGCCCGAGCAGGCCAGGTTGACCCGGGCGGTGATGCCGGGGATCCGGACCTTCTGCACGAACGCCGCCGACGAGCGGTGGCACCAGTCGCCGTTCTTGCCGTCGGTGTCGGGGCTGTAGGCGCCGGCGCCTTCGCCGGAAACGGTGCTGTCGCCGATCGAGACGATGGTCAGCGGGCCGCGGCCGGGCGGGCCCTGGCGAGGAAAGGGCTGGCCCGGCCGGCTTTCGGTGCCGAAAAAGACGAAGAAACCCACCAGAACAGCTACGCAGGCGAGGACCAGCGCCCCCCACCACCACCGGAATCGTCGCATCGCTCGCCAAGTCTAGCGAGAACCCCGGCCCCGCCGGCAGGGCTTGAGGGGGCTGGGACGCGGGTCACCGCCCGGCAACTGTCTACTGTGGACTCAAGCTGTCATTCGCCTGCCCAGACCGGCGGGCGGCGGTGGGTCCACGGGGCGGCCTGTTCGAGCTGCCCGGCCAGGCGGAACAGCAGGTCTTCGCGGCCGAACGCGGCGGTGAACTGCATTCCGACGGGCAGTCCGGCAGCCTCGGCCAGCGGGACGGACATCGACGGAACCCCTGAAACGTTCGCGGCCGCGGTGTAGGGGGAGCGGTCCAGGACGCGGTTCAGCCAGCCCAGGCCGTCCAGGTGCTCGGCGCCCTCGCCGTAGACGCCGAGCGGGACCGGCGGCTCGGGCAGGGTCGGGGAGAGGAACAGGTCGTAGTGCTCGAAGTGCCGGGCGAAGGTCCGGGAAACGCTGTTGCGGATCATCAGGGCGCGGACGAACTCGTCGGCGGTGACCTGGTGGCCGTAGCGGTAGCTGGCGAGGGTGACCGGTTCCAGCGTGGTCTCGTCGACCGGGCGGCCGGTCGCGGCGGCGACGCTGTCGATCCACGGGGCCAGGTTCGCGGCCCACATCCGGGCGTTGCCGAGGACGAATTCCTCCCAGGAGACGCCCAGCGCCAGTGAGGTTTCCTCGACCTCGTGGCCCAGGGATTCCAGCAGGCGCATCGTTTCGGACAGCGCCGCGGAGACCGGTTCGGTCGGCTGCCGTCCGCCCCACGGCTGCCGCAGAACCGCGATTCGCAGACGGCCGGGATCCGTCTTCGCCTCGGTGGCGTACGGGCGGTCCGGGCGCGGGGCGAAGTACGGGTCGCCGGGTTCCGGGCCTTCGATCAGGTCCAGCAGGACGGCGCTGTCGCGCACGGTCCGGCTCAAGCTGCCCTGCACGGCCAGGCCGTTGAAGACCTCGTCGGCGCCCGGTCCCTGCGAAACCCGGCCGCGGGAGGGTTTCAGGCCGAACAATCCGTTGCAGGAAGCGGGAACGCGAATGGAACCCGCGGCGTCGGTGGCGTGCGCGAGCGGGACGATCCCGGCCGCGACCGCCGCGCCGGAACCGCCGCTGGAGCCGCCCGCGCTCCGGTCCGGGGACCACGGGTTGCGGGTCGCGCCGTAGAACTCCGGTTCGGTGGTGGTGCTGTAGGCCATTTCCGGCGTGGCGGCGCGGCCGATGGTGACCAGACCGGCCCGGCGGAAGCGGCGCATCAGGAACGAGTCCTCGGCCGCGACGAACCCCGCGGCCAACCGGCTGCCCAGTTCGCTCCGCTTGCCCGCCATCGCGACGCCGAGGTCCTTGATCAGGAACGGCACGCCCGCCAAGGGCGCGGAACCCGGGGCGTTCTCCGGCGGCCAGGTTTCGACGACCGCGGTGATCCGCGGATTCACCGCTTCGACCGCTCGTGCGGCCGCGTCGGCGACCTCCGCCGCCGTCACCTCGCCCCGGGAGATCAGGTCTGCCAGGCCGACCGCGTCGTGGCTTGCGTATTCGGAGAGTTTCACCGGCACGTCCTTCGCGATACTTGTGCGTATTGAGTGATACCGAGTGGTATCACGGGGGACGGTTGTGTACCGTAGCTCGTGACGCACCGCACTGCCAGCCCCGAGGACGAACCGATGACGAGCACCTCCGCCCGGCGGCCGACGAGGGTCGCGACCCTGCCGCCTCGCGAGCGCATCCTCGACGCGGCCGAGGAACTGTTCCTCAACGAGGGCGTCGTCCGCGTCGGCGTACAGGCGATCGCGGACCGCGCCGGGACCACGAAGATGGCGATCTACCGGCACTTCGGCACCAAGGACGCGCTCATCGCGGAATGGCTGCGGATCGTCGTGCACGACTACTCGGCCGCGTTCGACGCGGCCGAACAGACGCATCCAGGCGATTACGCGGAGCAGATCCGCGCGGTGGGCCGGTTCATCGTCGACGGCCTGCCCGGCTTCTCCCACCGCGGCTGCCCGTTCACGAACTCCGTCGCGGAACTGCCCGACCCGGACCATCCCGCGCGGCGGCTGATCCGCGAACACAAGACCCGCCAGTTCGGCAGGCTTCGCGCGATGTGCGAGGGGCTCGGCCTGCCGGACCCGGAGCTGGGCGCGGCGGAACTGACGTTCGCGATGGAGGGGGCGCAGATCGCGGTGCAGAACGGCGGCGTCGAGAACGTCGGGGCGCACCTGACGAGGATTGTCGAGGGCGTGATCAGCCGGGGGAAGTCCGGCTGAGAGCTGACGTGCGCGTCGGGAGTGGTCAGCCGGGCGGAGCGCGGCGTGTTTTCGTTGGAGCAGCGCGCGTTCGGTCTCGTTGGCGCGATTCGGTGGGCAGGTGCGGCGCGAGCAAGCCCAGTACCTCGGGTTCGCCGCGCAGCAGGGCGGCCAGGACGCGGGACTCGGCGGAAGTCCTTCCGCCCGCCATTTCCCGGTGGCGCTCGCGCACGCTTCCTGGACCGCGTCCTCGGCGAGGTCGAGGTCGCCGAAGACCCGGGCCAGCACCGCGACCGCACGGCCGTGCTCGGCGCGGAAGACCCGCTCGAGCACGGCCGCCGAGATCGGTCACCGCTTCGAGGCGCGCCGCGATGTCCGCCAGCACCTCGGGGCCAGGGTTCCGCAGCCGGATCCCGAGCAGGTACTGCGGCGCGGCTTCCTCCTTCGTTCAGCGTTGTCGGGCCGGGCGCACGATCATCTCGCTGACGTCGACGTCGGCCGGCTGGTCCAGAGCGTAGGCGATGGCGTCGCCGATCGCTTTCGGTTCGATGGCGTTCTTCCGGTAGCTCCGCATGAACTCCTGCGTTGCCGGATCGCTGATCGTGTCCGCGAGTTCGGAGGTGACGACGCCGGGGGAGACCGTGGTGACGCGGATTGACGGGTCGCATTCCAGCCGCAGGCCCTCGGTGATCGCCCACGCCGCGTACTTCGTGCCGCAGTACACCGCCGCGGTCGGCGTGACCTGGTGCGCGCCGATCGACGCGACCGTGACGAAGTGGCCCCGGCGCTGGCGGGTGAAGTGCGGCAGCGCGGCGGCGATGCCGTGCAGCAGGCCCCGGACGTTGACGTCGATCATCCGGTCCCACTCCTCGACCAGCCCGGCGTCCAAGCGGGACAACGGCATCACGCCGGCGTTCGCGATGAACGCGTCGATCTCGCCGTGGTCGCGCACCGCGCGGTCGACGAACTCGGTGACGTCGGCACGGTCGGTCACGTCGAGGCGGTGGACCTCGATGCCGTCCGCGCCGGCGGCGAGTTCGGCGAGGCGGTCTTCGCGGCGCGCGCCGGCGATCACGTGCCAGCCGTCCGCGGCGAGGCGGCGGGCGGTGGCTTCGCCGATGCCGCTGCTGGCACCGGTGATCAGGACGGTCTTGCTCATGCGGATTCCTTCGGGAAATCGGCGGACAGGGTGACGTCGCGCCAGTCGTCGAACGTCTTGCGGAGGGCGTCGAGGCGGGCGGTGGCGATGTCGTAGGCGGCTCGGCCGAGCAGCAGGCGCAGCGGCGGTTCGGCGCAGGTGACGGCGTCGATGACCGCGGTCGCGGCGCGGTCCGGGTCGCCCGGCTGCTTGCCGTAGGTGGCGAGCGTGGAGGTGCGGCGCGCGCCCGCGGTGTCGGCGTAGTCGTCGATGCGGATCGCGGATTCCCGCATGGACGGACCCGACCAGTTGGTGCGGAACGCGGCCGGTTCGACGATCGTGACGCCGATCCCGAGCGGCCCGACCTCGGCGGCCAGCGATTCGCTGAAGCCTTCGACGGCGAACTTGGTCGCGTGGTAGTAGCCGGTCGCGCCGAAGGCGGCCAGCCCGCCGAGCGACGAGACCGAAACGACGTGGCCGCTGCGTCGGGCTCGCATTCCCGGCAGGACGGCGCGGGTCATCGCCATCAAGCCGAATACGTTGGCCTCGAACAGCGCGCGGATCTCGGCGTCCTCGCCTTCTTCCGCGGCGGCCAGGTAGCCGTAGCCCGCGTTGTTGACGAGGACGTCGATCTGGCCGAAGACGCGGTGTGCTTCGGCGACCGCGGCGGTGATCTGCTGCTGGTCGGTCACGTCGAGCGCGACGGCCAGCGCGCGTCCGGGATGCGCGGCGACGAGATCCGCGACGCGCTCGGGATCGCGGGCCGTCACGACCGCACGCAGGCCGCGTTCGAGGACGGCGGTGGCGAGTGCGCGGCCGAGCCCGGTGGAACATCCGGTGATAAACCAGACGGGTGCGTTGTTTTCAGACATGGAGATACCCCTGAAGGAATTCGGAAATCGCGGAAAAAGCGGCGGTTAGGACGGTTCGCCGGCGGCGAGACTGCCGAGCAGCCCCAGCGCGGCCTCCGACGGACTGCCCGGATCCGCCTGGTACACCACGAGTTGCTGGCCGGGAGCGCTGTTCACGGTCATGGTTTCGTAGTGCAGGGTGAGCATTCCGACGAGCGGGTGCCGGAACCGTTTCGTTTCGTGCGTTTTCTGCCGGAGTTCGTGGCGTGCCCACAAACGGCGGAAATCGGCGCTCTTGAGGGACAATTCGCCGACCGCCTCGATCAGCAGCGGATCGTCCAGATCGGTGCCCGCCGCCGACCGCAGCCCGCCGACGGTGTTGACCGCGACTCGTTCCCAATCCGGGTAGAACGCCCGGGCGTCGGGGTCGAGGAAGACCAGCCGCAGCAGGTCGCCGCTGTGCTCGTGCCCGGCGAACAGCGCCTCGCCGAGCAGATTCGCCGCGAGCACGGTCATGCACCGGCCGAGCACGACCGCGGGCGTCTGCGGCCACGCGTCCATCAGCTGCACCAGCCGCGGACTGACGCGCTCCTTCGCCGGCCGCCGCCTCGGCCGCTTGGGCCGGGCCAGCGAGTGCAGGTGGGCGAGCGCCTCGTCGTCGAGCCGCAGCGCCCGGCCGAGCGCCTCCACGACCTGGGCCGACGGCGTGCGCTCCCGGCCCTGCTCGAGCCGCACGTAGTAGTCGGTGCTCACCCCGGCGAGCCGCGCGACCTCCTCCCGGCGCAGCCCGCTGACCCGGCGCCGGGTGTCGGCGAGGTCAGCGTCCGCCGGGACGGTGGTTCCGCGCCGGGCCCGCAGGAACTCGCCGAGGAGGTTGCTGTCGCTCATGAACCCAGGCTAGATCGCGTCCGGCGGCGGTGGGGTGCGCAGAGGGGGTGTGGTTCTCCCACCCTCGCGGTGCCCCCGGGGCGCGGTGCACGAGTCCCGGGGGCGGGGAGGAGCATCGACTCGTTTTCGGTGAAGGTCAGCGAAAGCTGATCCTCGGCAACGGGTCGATCCGGACGCGGGTGCGCCGCGGCGTCGACCGTTCGACACGCTCAGCCGCGACGGGATCGGTCGAAGACGACGACGTCCTCGACCGGGCCGGTGGGGCCGCCGTCCGGGCAGTGCTCCCGTACCGCCATCTCCACCCCGGCCGCGACTAGATGCGCCTGCCGCGCAGCGAGTCGAAATCCCGCGCCCGCTCGATCGTCCACTCGTCGTCTGCCACCGCGGAAGCATGTCGGAACGTCAGCCCGCGCCGGAAAGATCCGTTGTCTCCGCCAGCCGGGTCACCACGTCCAGCAGTGCGGACGGGCGCGGGCCGTCGGACCGCCACACCACCATCGTGCGTGCGGACTCTCCTTCCAGCGGCACGAAAACCACCCCGGTGCGGCGCAGGCTGTGGGCGGACCGGGCCAGCCGCGTGACGCCGACCCCGGCCGCGACCAAGCCCAGCAAGCCTTGCACCGTCGCGGTGCGCTGGACGACCTCCGGAGTGAATCCGGCCGCGGCGAAATCCGCGTCGTACTTGCGGTGCCAGGGAGCCCAGGACGTGCGCGGCGTCAGCACCCACGGCTCGCCCGCGAGGTCGGCCAGGCGCACGGCGGAACGGTCGGCCAGGCGGTGGCCGGACGGCAGGACCGCACAGACTTCCTCGGTCAGCAGGAGGTGCGTCGCCAGGCCGTCGACCAGCGGCGGGCGGGTGAAGCCAGCGTCGAAGCGGCCGTGCAGGACGCCGTCGACGAGTTCCGCGATCGAGACCTCCGCAGTGGTCACGGTCAGTTCCGGGAGCTGCTCCCGCACCGCGCGCACGACTGGCGGGAGCAGGTAATTCGCAGTGCTGGCAAGGAAAGCCAGCCGCAGGGCGCCGATCTCGCCGCGGACTGCGCGGGCGAGCGTCGCGACCGCGGCGTCGGCGCGGGCGAGTACGGCGCGAGCTTCCGGAAGGAAGAGTTCGCCGATCGCGGTCAGCCGGGTGCCGCGAGGGTCGCGGGTGAAGAGTTTCGCGCCGAGTTGGCGTTCCAGCACGGTGATCTGCTGCGACAGCGACTGCTGCGCGATGTGCAGGGCCGCGGCGGCGCGCGTGAAGCTCGTCGTTTCGGCGACGGCGACGAAGTAGCGCAGCTGCCGCAGCTCAGGGGTCACAGGCGGAGACTGTAGCCCGCCAGCGAACCGGTGTTGGCGGACCCCGGACGGGGCGCGCCACGATCGGAGGCGGAAGAAACCACGGGAGGGACTGCTCAATGACCGAGGAAACCGGCGGCCGCGTCTGGCTGATCACCGGGTGCTCGAGCGGCTTCGGCCGCGAACTCGCCCAGGCCGCGCTGGCCGCGGGGGACCGGGTCCTCGCGACCGCCCGCAAACCGGAGGCGCTCGCCGGCCTTGTCGCGGAAGGCGGGGACCGGGTGCGCGCGGTCGAGCTGGACGTCACCGATCCGGCGCAGATCGACGCCGCCGTCCGGACCGCGCTGGAGGAGTTCGGCCGGATCGACGTGCTCGTCAACAACGCCGGCCACGGCTCGGTCGGCGCGGTCGAGGAACTGGCGATGGCCGACCTGCGCGCGGTGCTGGAGGTGATGTTCTTCGGCGCGGTCGCGATGACCAAGGCCGTCGTGCCGCTGCTGCGGGAACAGGGGAGCGGCACGATCGTGCAGATGAGTTCGATGGGCGGGCTCCTCGCGCCGCCTGCCTTCGGGGCCTACTGCGCGGCGAAATTCGCCCTCGAAGGCATGTCCGAGGCGCTCGCGGCCGAGGTCGCGCCGTTCGGGGTGAAGGTGCTGATCGTGGAGCCGGGCGCGTTCCGGACGTCGTTCGGCGGCGCGGCGATGCACCGCTCCCGGACCATCGACGCCTACGCCGAATCCACCGCGGCCACGCGGGCCGCGGTGGAGGGCATGGACGGGACCCAGCCCGGCGATCCGGCGAAAGCGGCGGCGGCGATCCTGCGCGCGGTCGACGCGCCGGACGCGCCGCTGCGGCTCGCGCTCGGCGGCGACGCGGTGGACGCGATCCGCGGCAAGATCGCCGCGCTGGCCAAGGACCTCGACTCCTGGGAGACGGTCAGCCGGGCGACCGCGCTGGACTGAACCGCTGGTGGCCGCCCGCGCGGGCGGCCACCAGACCGGATCACGGATAATTCGGGACGTTGACTGGCTTGGTGCCGTCCGGCGTCACGTCGCCGGTGTCGTTCACGACATGGGTGATCGTGCCGCGGTGGTTCAGCGAAACCGTGAGCAGGCTGTGCAGCTTCACCCCGCCGTTCTGCGGCACCTCGAACGCGTGATAGCTCGAAACCGCCGGGTTGGCGTCGAAGAAGCAATAGCTGCCCAGCCCCCACGCCTCGTGGGCCGTCACGTCCGGGCCGACCTTGTACGCGGCGTATCCCGCGGTGCCGGGCGCGGAATTCCACGAAGCCTGATCCGGGACGTCGTAAGGCATTTCGTTCTGGAAGAAGATCGTCTTCCCGTTCTGCCCGTTCCACACCACCTGGAACTTCTGGTAATGCTCCACGAACAGCCCGGTCGCGATCACGTTGTCGCCGATGACGAGCACCCCGGTGTCGGCGGTATTCGTCGTCCAGCCGACCGTGCCGCTCTTGCCGTGGTCGGCACGCCACGCCCAGACGTGGTCGACGATCGTGTCGTCGCTGTTCACCACCAGGCTGGTGGTCGCCTTCCCGGCCAGGTCGCCGCCGACCCGGAAGAACACGTCCTGCAGCGACGTCGGGTTCGCCGCGTGGCTCGTGTGCTTGCCGCTTTCGCCGACGGTCAGCAGGGCCGGCGAGTTCTGGACGCCCGCGTCGAACAGCAGGCCCTTCACCCGCACACCGTCCACATCGGACACGTGCATCGCGTCGACGCCGTTGTCCGGGATCAGCGTCGGATAGCCGATGCCGAGCACGGTCGTGCCCGGGCGGGTCACGTTCAGCGTCTGGTCGAGGTGGTAGGTGCCGGGGGTGAAGAACAGGTTGCAGCCGGAGTCGAGGGAGCTGTTGATGCTCGCCGCGGTGTCGCCGGGCTTCACGACGCGGAACTGGCTCATCGGGACGGATTCGCCGGGCGTGCCGCCGTTCGCCCAGCTCGGTCCGGACGCGTTCGTGCGCAGCGACGGCAGGAAGACGCGGTAGTCGCCGCCCTCGTCCACATACAGGTACGGCACGTCGCGCGAAACCGGCGTGGTCGCGAGCGTGGTTTCCGGCGGGTTCGGGAACGAGGTGGCTGGCGCGCCGGTGGTCCCGGAGAAGACCATGTTCCACACGCCGCCGTCCCAGCTGCCCAGCGCCGAATCCCGCGTGTACCACTGCTGTTGCGAAACCGACGCGGCCTGACCGGACACGCGGGTGTCGGCGACGTACCCGCCGCTCGCGTAGCCGTAGCTGGCCGGGAACAGCTGCAGCCCGCCCTTGATGTCCATCCGGCGGAACGGCGCGGCCTGCGACGCCGCCCACCGGTCGCTGCCGCTGGACGGCGTGACGGCCAGGTTCTCCGCCGACCGCCAGAAGTTCTGCAGCGCCGAACCCTGGTCGGACTCGTTGAAGGCGTCCACGGTGATGTCGCCGTTGATCTGCACGTCGTCCGGATTGCGGCCGAGACCGGCGACGGAGGTGTAGAAGCCGACGTTGTCGTGCACCGCGTAGGCGCCCGGCTTGAACAGATGCGCGACGCGGCCCGGGCCGAACTGCGCGGTCTGCGTGTCCGTCTGCGCCTCGAAGTCCTTGTCCAGCTGGGCCTGGATCGTCGCGGAAGGCATTCCCGGGTCGAAAACGTGCACGTTCGGCCCGAAATCCGGCTGGTCGGGCTGGCCGGTGCAGTCCGCCTGCGCGGACGCTGGGGCCGCCGCGGCGGGGACGGCGAGCCCGGCCGCGGCGAGCAGCGCCAGCGGGAGCAACGCGGGTCCGCGGGGTCGATGAGTCCTGTTCACGTGGGGACACCTCCGCCGGTAGGGAATTTGCCAACAAGTTTGTGGTAGGCCACAACAAATTAAACGCCTCGCTCGTCGCCGCCGGTCACAACTCGGTCACAGTTGTCTGGACCACTGGCGCGAATTCCGGCTATCGGAATCTCGTTCACGTCCGGGTGACGCAGCCAGCCCCGCGCCGCGTCGTGCCCCAAGATGACCTTGGACCTGCTGCCGTGAAGATCGGAGTCTCGGTGACCCGGACAGCGACGGACAAGACCTGGCGGCTGGGCTTCGCCGCCGCCGCGTCGGCCTTGGCGATGGCGTGCGGCGTCGCGACCGCCGCACCGGCCGAGGCCGCGGACTACTCGAAGGCCGGCGAAAACGTTGCCGGTTCACAAATTCTGCGCCACGAGGGCGTGCGGAGCGGGAGCCCGCGGCTCGACCCGGCGGCCGGGCAGACCCTCGGCCACGACGTCAGCGGCCACCAAGGCACGGTCGACTGGGGCCAGGCCGCCGGAGCGGGCGCCCGGTTCGCCTACGTCAAGGCGACCGAGGGCACCGGATTCGTGAGCCCGCAGTTCGACCAGCAGTACAACGGCGCGCACAACGCGGGCCTGATCCGCGGCGCGTACCACTTCGCCCGCCCGGACGTCTCCAGCGGCGCCCAGCAAGCGGACTACTTCATCGCCCACGGAGGCGCGTGGCGCGGCGACGGCACGACGCTGCCGGGCGCGCTGGACATCGAGTACAACCCTTACGGCGACGCCTGCTACGGCAAAAGCCAGGCCGACATGACCGCGTGGATCGCCGACTTCACCCGCCGGTACCTGGCGAAACAGCGGCGCAGCGCGATCATCTACACCTCGACGTCGTGGTGGAAGCTCTGCACCGGCAACGCGGGCGGATTCGGCGACACCAACCCGCTGTGGCTGGCCCGGTACGCCCCGGAGATCGGCGAACTCCCGGCGGGCTGGGACAAGCAGAGCATCTGGCAGTTCTCCCGCACCGGCAGCCTCCCCGGCGACCAGAACTACTACAACGGCCCGATGAACCGCGTGCAGGCGCTCGCCAGGGGAGGCGGTTCGTCGGCCTGATCGCCGCAAAGCCGTGCCGGGAGGGGCCCGGTCGTAGTTGGATCGCCGGGTGACTTTCGCGATCGGACTCTTCGACATCTTCACCTACGCGATCCCGGGCGCCCTGCATCTGGCGGTGCTGGCCTACGTCGCCGGACGGCTGCACTGGGTCGACCTGGCCGCTGTCGCCCGAGGGCCGGGCGTGGTCGTGGTGATCGGGATCGTGGTGGCCAGCTACCTGCTCGGGTACCTGGCGTACCCGCTGGGCGCGCGGGTGTCGAGGTGGCTGCCGCGGCGGCGGAAGCGGAATGCGCGGGAGGAGTTCCTGCGCCGCAATCCCGCCGCGCGCGGATGCGCGTTCGTCGAGGCGGATTCGTTTCTGCTGCTTTCGGCGCTGCAGCTGCACGACGCGGACGCGGCGATGGAGGCGACGCGCGTGCGCACCACCGGCCTGATGCTGCGCAATTCCAGCCCGGCGATGGCGTTCGGGTTCGTAGCGTCGGCGGTGGAGCTGATCGCCGGGCCGCACCGGGTGTTCGCGGCGTGCGCGGCGGCGCTGTTCGCGGTGGCGTGCCCGGTGCTGGTCGCGCAGAGCCGCGTGCTGACGCACTGGGCGAACGTGAAGACGCTGGAGCTGAGCTTCTGGGTGCCCGAGGTGGAGGAGACTCTGGCGGCTCGGCGGAAAACGGAGTGATCGGATCTCTTGCCCGGTCAAGGAAAATCGCTCGGCAGGGCGCCGGTCAGCTGCTGGCGGCTTCGGGCCAGGCGAGGGCGGCGGGTCGGCGGGCCACGCGGTGGACCTGGCTGGCGGCGAGGGCGGGGTCTAGGTCGCGAGCGCGACGCTCGGGCCGAGGAGGACATCGCCGGGTTGTCCGACAATCCGGCAACGCACGCATCGGGCCGCGACGCACGAAGCCCCGGCCGCGACGGGAATCGCGGCCGGGCTTCGAAGGCAGAACTCGCTCAGCGGCCCCGGAACCGGGCAGCCAGCGCCGCGATCGGCGAGCGCCGTCCCCGCAGCGGAACCGCGCCGGAGGTGATGTCCGCCAGCAGCGTCGCCACCGTTTCCCGTGCGCAGGTCCGGTTCGCGCCGATGCCGCCCGACGGGCCGCGCTTGATCCAGCCCACCACGTACGCGCCGGTCCGGCCTTCGACCCGGCCCGCGGTGTTCGGGATGGTTCCGGCCGCGTCGTCGAACGGGAGCCCGGGCACCGGGCGGCCGCGGTAGCCGACGGCGCGCACGACCTGGCCGGCCGCGATCTCGACCGGACCGGAAGGCCCGTCGGCCCGCAGGCCGCGCACGTGGCGGTCGCCGGTGATCTCCAGCGGAGCCGAGTGGAAGCGCAGCACGATCCGGCGCGGGCCGTCCGCGGGAGGGGCGGTCCAGTCGATCGGCTCGCGGTCCAAGTCCTTCAGCAGCGCGGCTTTTCCGGCGCCCGCGTCGATCGCCGCGGCGGTGCGCGGGTCTTCGGCGTCGACCACGAGCGGCACGTTCGCCCGCTGGGCCAGCGCGATCAGCTCCGGCGAGGTGTAGGCGGCGTCCTCCGGGCCCCGGCGGGCGAGCAGCACCACCTCGCGGACCTTGCTGGAGCGCAAGCGTTCCAGGGCGTGCGGGGCGATGGTGGTGCCGTCGAGCTCGTCCGGGTCGGCGGTGAGGATCCGGGCGACGTCCAGCGCGACGTTGCCGGTGCCGATCAGCACCACTCGCTCCGCGGACAGGTCGACCGCGTCGGCGGGGACGTCCGGATGGCCGTTGTACCAGGCCACGACCGTCGTCGCGGCGAGGCTGCCGGGCAGGTCCTCGCCGGCGAGGCCGAGCGTGCGCGCGGACGACGCACCGACCGCGTAGATCACCGCGTCGTGGCGTTCGGCCAGCTCGTCCACCGTCACGTGGCGGCCGACCTCGACGCCGAGCTTCAGCTTCAGCCGCGGGTGCTGGTGCAACCGCGAGAAAGCCTCGCCGATCCGCTTGGTGTCCGGGTGGTCCGGGGCGACGCCGAAGCGCACCAGCCCGCCCGCGACCGGCAGCCGGTCGATCAGCGTGACCCGCGCGTTGGTGTGCAGCAACAGGTCTTCCACCGCGTACATCCCGGCCGGGCCGGTGCCGACGACGGCCACGTCCGCGGGCTCCAGGTCGCTCGGGATCTCGCGGTCGAACGTCGGCGGGCCCCACCGGTGGAAGTTCGGCGCCGGGTTCGCGGCGGCCGCCGGGCGGTCGGCGAAGAAGTCCGCATTGATGCCCGCGTATACCTTCAGCGAGTCGGTCAGCAGATCCACCGGGAAGATCGCGTCGACCGGGCACGCGTCGGCGCACGCGCCGCAGTCGATGCAGGACGCCGGGTCGACGTAGAGCATCTCGGTGGTGCCGAAGTCCGGTTCGTCCGGCGTCGGATGGATGCAGTTGACCGGGCACACCGACACGCACGTCGCGTCGTTGCAGCAGGTCTGGGTGATCGCGAAGGCCATGTCAGATCAGATTCGCCCGCTTGTAGAACACCAGAGCCGGCTTGGTGAGCAGCCCGCACGAGCCGAGGAACTCCATCAGCCCGGCACAGCTCGACCGCATCATCGACTTGTGGTGCTCGTTGGCCTTCGCCTCGCGCACCGCGCGCTCGGTGTCCAGCCCGGCGTTCTTGTACACGTCGCGGTTGACCATGCTGCTGACGATGAAGTACGACGCGATCGCGATGACCAGCGCGTTGACCTGGCGGCGCACGGCTCCCGCGCCCTCCAGCTGCTGGCGGGTCTCCTCGCGGGCGAACTTCATGTGCCGCGACTCTTCGACGACGTGGATGTTGTTGATGGTGCGCACGAACGGGACCACACGCTCGTCGCGCATCCAGTCGCGCTGCATCACGTCGAGGACCTCTTCGGCGACCAGGATCGCCGCGTACGCCGCTTCGCCGCTGGCGACCGCCTTGAAAACGCGGCCCAGTTCGACGGCGAGCCGGCGCGGCCGGTACGGGGGAGCGCCGAGCTTCTGCGCGCCGCGGGCGAACATGATCGAGTGGCGGCATTCGTCGGCGATCTCGGTGAGCGCCCACTGGAACGCCGGGTCGGTCGGGTCCTTGGCGTAGAAATCGCGCAGCACCATCTGCTGCAGGATCATCTCGAACCAGATCCCGGTGCTCGCCACCGACGCCGCCTCCTGGCGGGTCAGTTCCTTCTGCTGCTCCGGGGTCATCTCGGCCCAGTAGCTCGTGCCGTAGAGGGTGCTCCACTCCGGGCTGGCCCCGTGGAAGTCCTTGTCCAGCGGGGTTTCCCAGTCGACCTCGGTGGCCGGGTCGTACGACAGGGTCGCGGAGGAGTCGAGCAGCCGCTGCGCGGTCTCGTGCCGGCCGGACAAGGCTGCCTCCGGTGCTCGCTGCACGTCTGCGCTGGTCATACGGTCCTCCCTGAGCGACATTGATTAGGCGTTACCGCGATTCACTGTTACCTAAGGTAACACCTATCTGGCCGCATCGCGAGAGGTGCCGGCGAACCGCGTGTCGCCCGTTCGGGCAATCGGCCCGGAAAGGCGCGGCTGACCTGGCAGGATGAGCCGCGAATGTCTTCCTGACCCCCGGAGGAACCGCCGTCGTGACGCAACCGCCGCAGCCCTACCCCGGCGCGGAGCCGCCGCAGTACTCGCCGTTGCCGCCTGCCTACGGCGGGCAGCCCCCGTACAGCGGCCAGTTCCCGGCGCAGCCGCCGCCGACCGCGTACTTCGGGGCGACCGCCGTCGCCGCCGCGACGCTGTCCTCGGTGATCGGCCTCGTGGGCACGATCGGCTTCATCGTGGCGGTGATCCGGATGATCGACAATCCGTCCTCGTCCAGGCTGCTTTCCGTCGGCATCGTCGGTGCGCTGTACCTGGCGATCGCGGCACTGGCGGTCGCCGGCGCGATCGGCCTGTTCAAGCGTTCGCAGGCAGGCCGGATCTGCGTGCTCGTCGGCGCCAGCCTGGCGGTGCTGGACATCGTGGTGCTGATGATCGTCGGCTTGGGTTCCAGCTTCGTCCGCAAGAGCGCGCCGCCGACCCTGCAGATGACCTTCCCGAGCGGCTTCCTGTGGCTGATCGTCCCGGTCGCCGCGATCGTGCTGGCCGCGCACCGGGCGACGGGTGCGTGGCTGCTGCCGAAAACCCCGCCGACGCCGTACCACCCGGGGTGGTGACCGCCCGGGAAGAAATCCTCCGCACCCCGCGGCTGCGCCTGACCACCTGGCTGCCCGAAGACCTGGACGAGCTCGCCGAACTGCACGCCGACGACGCGGTCATGCAACACCTGACGACCGGCCCCCAGACCCGGGAGGCGACCCGCGAACGGCTGGAGACGTTCATCGCCGAACACCGGACGCGCGGCTGGTCGAAATGGCGCGTCGAGGGCGCCGCGGGATTTCTCGGCCGGGCGGGGTTCGGGATCGCCCATCGCAGCGGGCACCGGGAAGTCGGCTATGTGCTGACGCGCGCGGCGTGGGGTGCGGGGCTGGCCACGGAGCTGACGCAGGCGTTGCGGCGGTGGCATTACGACCATCCGGAGCCCGCACTCGCGGCGGAGCTGCGGGCGTATGTGCTGCCGGGGAACGCGGCGAGCTGCCGGGTGCTGGAGAAGGCGGGGTTCCGGGAGGTCGGCGAGGAGGACGGTCAGCTCGTGTTCGAGTCAAGCCCCTGATCGGCGCAGCCGGGGCAATACCGCCAACCACAGCAGCATCGTCGCGATTCCGTACGCCACCGTCATGGTCAGGCTCATCGACAACGGCGTCGTCCCGCTCAGCGATACCAGCGGTGCGACAATCGGGCCGATCGCGAACGACGACGTTCCGAGCAGCGCGGCTGCGGTTCCGGCTCGCTGGCCGTGGTTGGCCAGGGCTAGTGCGTTGCCGTTCGCCTGCGTGGTGCCGCCCGCGAACATCAGCAGTGCCAACGGAATCAGCAACGCTGCCAGCCCCGCTCCGAACAACACCGCTCCCAGCATCGTCAGCGCGGCTGCCGCGGTGAAGGTCGTGCCCAGCACGTACATCCGGACCGGACCCGCTCGGCGCACTGCTGCTCGGTTCACTTGTGCGCCGAGTACGGACATCACCGCGTTCGCCGCGAAGCAGGCGCTGAACAGTTGCGGCGACAACGAGAATCCGTCCTGCAGCACGAAGCTGATCGACGCCAGGTAAGTAAAGAACGCCGCGCCGCCGCAAGTGCTTACGAGCAGGAAGCCCAGGAACAGCGGGTCTTTCAGCAGGAGCCGGAACTCGCCGCTGCCGCGCCGCGGATGTCGTGCCTCGGGTGGCAGGCTCTCCGGCAACGCGGTCGCGGCGACGATCAGCAGGGCCGCGCCGATTCCGGCCAGGACGCCGAAGATGCCGCGCCAGCCGATGATTGCCGCCAATTGTCCGCCGATCACCGGGGCGACGATCGGTGCCAGCGCGCCGACGGTGGTCAGCAAGGCCAGCAGCCGCACCAGTTCGACGCCTTCGGCTAGGTCTCGGGCAACGGCCAGCGACAGCACGATCCCAGCCGAACCGCACAATCCTTGGAGGAATCTCGCGGCGAGCAGCACCTCGACCGACGGGGCGAACGCGCACACCACAGACAGCACGGTGAACAGCCCGATCCCGGTCAGCAGCGGCCGTCGCCGGCCGAAGCGGTCGCTCAGCGGGCCTACGACGAGCTGGCCGAACGCCAAGCCGAGCATGCACACCGACATGGTCGCCTGCGCGAGGCTCTGCCCGGCCCGGAGGTCGTCGGCCAGCTGGGGGAGCGCCGGCAGGTAGAGGTCCATGGAGATCGGGCCGAAGACCTCCAGCAGCCCCAGCACGACTGCTATCCGGAGCGCGCCCGGGCGGTTGTTGGGCAAAACCGGGCCCGGCTCGGTCTGGACTCGCTTCATCCGGCACGCAGGATCCGGCGCAGCCACGACAGCCGGGCCGCGACCGCGGAACGCGAGACCTCCGCTTCGGGGGAGAAACCGGCGAAACCGTGGTAGCCGCCCGCCCAGACGTGCAGTTCCGCCTGTCCGCCGGTGGCCCAGATCCGCAGCGCGTATTCGGTGGTCTCGTCGCGGAAGATCTCCGCGGCGCCGACGTCCAGGTACGCCGGAGGCAGACCGGACAGATCGGTCATCCGCGCCGGGACCGCGTACGGCGAGACGGCGTCGGTGCCTCGCGCCGGGCCGAGCAGGGCGTTCCAGCCGGTGTCGTTGTTGTTGCGGTCCCAGGCGCCGATTCCGTCGTACTGCCGGGTGGAGACCGTTTCGTTGCGGTCGTCGAGCATCGGGCACGCGAGCAGTTGCCCGGCGATGGCCGGGCCGTTGCGGTCTCGGGCCAGCAGGGCGACGCCCGCGGCCAGGCCGCCGCCCGCACTGGCCCCGGTGACGACGACGCGGGACGGGTCGATACCGAGTTCTTCGGCGTGTTCGACTGTCCACAACAGACCGGCGTAGCAGTCTTCGACGGCGGCTGGGGCCGGGTTTTCCGGGGCCAGCCGGTATTCCACGGAGATGCCGACCGCGCCGAACCGCAGGACGTCGTCGATCAGGCCGTCCAGGCCGAAGAACCGGTTGCCCAGCACCATTCCGCCGCCGTGGATGCTGTACAGCGCGGGTGCGCCGGCGGCTCCCGAGGCGGGACGCACGACGGTAAGCACGATGTCCGGCGCGCCTTCGGGACCGGGCACGGTGTGCTCGCTCAGCTCGACCGGGCGGTCCCCGACGATCTGCTCGGCGGGCGGGATGATCGTCGCGAAATGCGCGCGGTTGGCCAGAATCGTGTCGGCGCGCAGCGGGATCCGCTCGACCAGGTCGAGGAACGCGGCCAGTCCGGGCTCCAGCTCCGGGTCGTAGGGCACCGGAGGGATGCTCATTTGCCTGCCTTCCCGAGGATCCGGCGCAGCCACGAGTTCCGGGTTTCGAGGGCGGCCTTGCTGATCGGCCAGTCCGGCACGTACATGTCGAACCCGTGGAAGGCGCCCGCCCACACGTGCAGTTCGGCCTGTCCGCCGGTCGCCCAGATCCGCAGCGCGTACTCGGTGTCCTCGTCGCGGAACGGTTCCGCGCTGCCGACCTCGATGAACGCCGGAGGCAGATTGGACAGATCGGTCGCGCGCGCCGGGGCGGCATAGGGGGAGACGTCGTCGGTGCCGGCCGCGTCGCCCAGCAGCGACTTCCATCCGGCGAGGTTCGATTCTCGCGTCCAGGTGCCGATCCCGGAGTACTGCTGGCTCGCGACGGTCGTGTTGCGGTCGTCGATCATCGGGCACAGCAGCAGCTGGCCCGCGATGGCCGGGCCCTTGCGGTCGCGGGCCAGCAGCGAGACCGCGGCGGCGAGACCGCCTCCTGCGCTGCCGCCCATCACCACGACGCGCGACGGGTCCACGCCCAGTTCGTCGGCGTGCTCGACTGTCCACACCAGACCGGCGTAGCAGTCCTCGACCGGCGCGGGGTGCGGGTGCTCGGGCGCGAGCCGGTATTCGACGTTCACCGCCACCACGTTCAGCTCCAGCACCAACGCCAGCAACCGGCCGACGTCCATGTTGCGGTGGCCGACCATCATGCCGCCGCCGTGGATGTTGTAGAGCACCGGCAGCGCGCCGTCGTTCTCGTGCGGGGACAGGATGGTGATTTCCAGGTCCGGCGCGCCTTCCGGGCCGGGGATGGTCTGTTCGACGACGGTCACCGGTGCGTCGCCGACGACTTCCGCGGCGGGCGGGAACATGTCGGCCATCGCGCGGCGAAGGCCGGGGATCGTCTCTCGCGTGAACGGCGGGGCGTCGGCCGGAACGATCTCGGCGAGCGCGGGCTCGATCTCCGGGTCGAACGGGACGGGGGGATAGGTCAAGGCAGCCTCCTGGGCCGGGCGGGCGGGTGCGGTCCGTGAGGGGAACCGCCTCACGGACGCGAGGACGGGGGACGGCGGGTCAGGGGCCTTCGGGATCGACGGCGTCGCGGTCGGCCCAGAACGGTTCCACCAGCGCGCGGATCTGCTCGGCCCCGACCTTCTCGACCAGGTCGACCGCGGCGAGGTTGTCCTCCAGCTGCTCCATCCGGGTCGCGCCGAAGAGGGTCGTGACGTTCGCCGGATGCGTCAGCGTGAACGCGACCGCGAGGCGGGCCGCGCTGGTGCCGAGTTCCTCCGCGACCTTGACGACCTGGGGGGCGTCGCGGGTGATCCGCTCGCGGACGTCGCCGGGGTCGCGGCCGATCTCGCGGGTCAGCTTGGTCCGCCCGGCGAGGATGCCGCCTTCGAGGACGTCCGAGGCCTGCATGACGAAACCGTCGGCGAACAGCCGGGCGAACGGTTCGCCGTCCGGAATGGACCGGCGGCCGATGCTGTACTTCAGCTGCGCGATCTGCGGGCCCGGCACCTTCAGCGCCTCGGCGATTTCGCGCAGCCGCGCGATGTTCCCGGCCGACCAGTTGTTCACGCCCCAGGCCCGGATCAGCCCGGAGCGGGCCAGCCCGGCGAGGTCTTCGACCAGGTCCTCCAGCGCGACGTCGTCGCGGCGCAGGTCGCCGAGGATCACCAGATCGGCGACGTCGAAACCGCCGCGCAGGAACGCGTTTTCCAGCTGCGGCCGGAATCCCTGGTCGCCGAAGCCTTCGATCCACAGCTTCGCCGAGACCAGGTAGTCCTCGCGCGGAATGCCGGCGGCGCGGACGATCGCGCTCCAGAGCACGTCGGTGAACACCGGCGGGTGGCCGGGCATGCCGTAGACGCCGACGTCGAACAGGTTCACGCCGGCTTCGACCGCGGCGCGGATCATCGCGACCGCGTCGGCGAAATCCATCCGGTCGTAGGTGTGCCAGGAACCGAGCGAGAGCAGCGAAACGTCCAACCCGGACGTGCCGACCTTGCGGCGGGGAAGGGGCGACGATGCGGACACGAGACCTCCTTGGCTCGTAAGGGAAACGGTCGATCAGGGAAGCCGGGGGTCGACGACGGCTTTCGTCTCGTCGAGGCGGTGCATGGCCTCGATCCGCTCGCTCGCGCCGGACAGGCCGACCGGGCTGCCGAACAGCCGGTCCCACGGCATCCGGGCGGCGAACGTGCCGAAGAACTCGATCGCGTGGTGGTAGTCGGCGATGTCGCCGTTGAGCGAACCGACGACGGTCAGTTCCTTGCCCATCACCGTGCCGAGCGGGACCGGCGTCGGCTCCGGCCCGGTGCTGCCGACGACCACGACCCGCCCGCGCTGCGCCGCCATCGCGACCGCCTCGCGGCCGACCGACGGCGCGCCGGCGAAGTCCAGCACGAGGTCGCCGCCGTGTCCGCCGGTGAGTTCGGCGACGCGCTCGACGATCGCGTCCGAACCGCCCGCGACGTCGACCACCTCGTCCGCGCCGAATTCCTTCGCCAGCTCCAGCCGCGAAGCGGGAGCGCCGACGGTGATGACGCGACCCGCCCCGCTCAGATGCGCGACCGCGGTCGCGAACAGGCCCAGCGCACCCGATCCCTGCACCACGACGCGGGATCCGGGCCGAACCCCGCCGACGCGGTCGAACGCGCGCAGCACGGTTTTCGCCGCGCACCCGGCCATCGCGGCCCAGGTGTCCGGCACTTCGGCGGGCAGGAGGAGCTTCGCCGCGCCGGGGACGACGTAGGCGTACTCGCACAGCCCGGCGGTCGCGAACGGCGCGACGTCGGATCGCTGCAGGAATCCGTAGCCGCGACGCGAGCACGCGACCGGTTCGCGCAGCACCGTGCAGCCGTAGCACTCGCCGCAGGTGGATTCCGACCAGCCGATCCGGGACCCGACGGCGATCGCGCGGCCGAGCGCGTCGCGCGTGTCCGGCCCGGCCGCCACGACCTCGCCGACCATTTCGTGGCCGAGCACCATCGGCAGCATGCCCGGGAAACTCATCTTCCCGGACCAGATCTCCACGTCCGTGCCGCACAGCGTCGCGCACGAGACGCGGACCAGCGCCGCGCCGGCCTCGAGGTCGGCGGGCAGCGGGAGTTCGGTCAGCTCCAGCGGCGCGCCGTGCTCGGTCAGCACCGCGGCGCGGGTGGAAGTCGGGACGGTCATGGGGAACCTTTCCGGGGACTGGCGGGCCCTGCGGGACCGGACGATGGGTTAGTCTACGGACGTCGACAAAAATGTCGAGTCCCCGAATCCCCTCCAGGAGCGCCTGTGCCGACCTCAGTTGCGGATCTCGTCTTGCGGGCAGCGGCGGTGCACACCATGGCCGGCGCCGCGCCCGCGACCGCGCTGGCCGTGCGGGACGGACGCGTGCTGCGCGCCGGAACCGACGCGGAGACGCGGGAGCTGATCGGACCCGGCACGAAAGTGCTCGACCTCGGCGACCGCGCGGTGCTGCCGGGCATCAACGACGCGCACCTGCACGCCACGTGGCTCGGCGCGCTGTGGCCGGACACGCTGTTCGCCGACGAAGGCGCGCCCGGACCCGGCCCGGAAAAGCCGCTGCGCACCGCCGCCGAACGCCGGGCGGCCATCCTCCGCGCGGGCGAAATCCTTGCCGCACTGGGCATTACGAGCTACACCGAACCCGGTCTGGGCCCGGGGGAGGACGACGGGCACCTCGGCGCGTTCGGCATGTCCGTCGTCGAGCAGTACCGGGAACTGGCCGCCGAAGGGCTGTTGCGGGCGCGGGTGACCGCGCTCTGGCTGTACGGCGAACTCGACGGTCCGAGCACGTTCGACAACTTCCGCGCCGGACTGGCCACAGTGGACGGACCGGGTCCGGACCCGCGCCGGCTGAACTTCCGCGGGGTGAAGATCTTCGCCGACGGCATCCCGCCGATGCGCTCGGCCTACACCCACCACTGCTACGCCGACGGCAGCCATGCGCACCTGCTCGTCGGCGGCGCGGACGACCCGGAGCGCGAGGAGAACTTCACCCGGATGGTCCGCACCGCGCACGAGGCCGGACTGCAGGTCGGCGTGCACGCGACCGGCGACCGGGCGATCGAGCTGATGCTGGACGCCGTCGAACGGGCCCGCGAGGAGCGCGACGTCGACCTCGGGCACTACGTCATCCACGGCGACCTGGTCAACGCGGAGCAGCTCAAGCGGATGGCCCGGCTGGGGGTCGGGCTGTCCGCACAGGCCGGGATCGCGGTGCGGACCGCCTCGGTGGTCGACGCGGCGCTCGGGCCGGGCAGTTCGGACACCGCGTGGCCGCTGCGGGACGCGCTGGACGCCGGGATCCCGCTGTGCCTGACGTCGGACGCCCCGGTGCTCCCGCCGGACTGGCGCAAGGAAATCGCCGCCGCGGACCAGTGGATGGGCCCGGCCGAGGATGTGCGGCAGCGGATGGAGACCCTGCTTCGCTGCTACACCGTGCACCCGGCTCGGCAGGACGGTGCGGCGGCGTGGAAGGGCACGCTCGAGCCGGGGATGGCGGCCGATCTGTGCGTGTTGTCCGCGGATCCGTTCTCGGTGACGCCCGCTGAGCTGCCCGGGGTCGAAGTCGACCTGACTGTCCTGGATGGACAGATCGTGTACGACCGCTCGGGCCTTGCGTGACGTCCGTGCGGGGAACCCTGAAGGAATCAGAGTCCTTCAGAGGGTGGTGCGGAACCTGAGTGGTTTAGTCGTTGGGGTCTTCTGTTAGGCGGCGGGCGGCTTCGGTGTCGATGGGGCCGCGGGGTTCGATGTGTTCGTCGGCGAGGCGCGCGGCCATCAGCCGGACCATCGCGAACTGGATCATGGCCTCGCCCAGGATCAGCCCGAGCGTGTCGACCAGCGGATGCCGTTCCGGCCCCGTGCCCGTTTCCCCGCGTCGTAGCCGACACCAGCCGACGCGAACGCACCCGCGGCCGCCTGCCCAGACGCGGATGCGTTCGCGACAGCAACGGCTCCACCGCCGCCCACTGCGCATCGGTCAACGACGAGTCATACGACAGCTTGCACACACAGACGCACACCCGACCCGATGATCACCACACCGGACCGGCTACCACCACCGACACACCGAGCCGATCACCGGGTTCCACAACACCCTCTGAGGTTCCCCGCACGGACAGCCGGGTCAGGTGAGCAGCTGGCCGCCGTCCACCGGGAGGCTCGTGCCGGTGATGTGCGCGGCGGCCGGGCTCGCCAGGAATACCACCGCCGCGGCGACGTCCTCGACCGAGGCCATCCGGCCGTCGGGGATCCGCGCGACCCACGCGTCGTGCGCGGGCGAGCCGGGCGGCATCGCGGCGGCTAGCATCGGCGTCGCGACCGGGCCGGGAGCGACCGCGTTCACCCGGATCCTGTGCTCCGCCAACTCGATTGCCGCCCAGCGGGTCAGCGCGTCCACCGCCGCCTTGCTGCTTTCGTAACCGCCCATTCCCGGCGTCGGCTGCCGTCCGCCGATCGAGGACAGGTTCACCACGACGCCCGGTTCGCCGCGCTCGACCATCCGGCGGGCGACCAGCTGCGTCATCAGGAACGTGCCGTGCACGTTGGTCGAAAGAATGCGCAGCAGGTCCGCACCGGGCAGGTCCAGCAACCGGCCGTGGACGCTGAGCAGACCGGCGTTGTTGACCAGGACGTCGACCGGACCGACCTCGTCGAGCGCCGCGGAGATCGCCGCCTCGTCGGTGATGTCGAGCCGGATTCCGCGCCCGCCAAGCGGTTTGGCGGCTTCTTCGGCGCCGTCGAGGTCGGCGAGCACGACGGAATCGCCGGCCTGGGCGAAGGCGGCGCCGATCGCGCGGCCGATGCCGCCGGCGCCTCCGGTGATCAGCACGGTACGGGCAGCGGGCATCGTCGTTTCCTTTCGCCGGGAGCGGGGTTCGCGGGCTTATAGTATACGAGCGTAGAAAATAAATCCTTTGAACCGCAGGAGGAATCGTGGCGACGGATCGACCTGGACTGGGCCCGGCGTTCCCGCGCGTGCCGGCGTTGTCGCTCGGCTCGTGGAACACCTGGGACCGGATGGAGTTCGGCGACGCGGTCGCGCTGATCGCCCGCGCGGCCGAACTCGGGCTCGCCTTCTTCGACGTCGCGCACTACGACATGGGCCCGCACGCCGAGGGCTCCACGACCGACCAGATCTTCGGCCGCGCGGTGCGCGAGGCCGGTCTCGCTCGCGAAGATTGGCTCTACTGCGGGAAACTCTGGCTCTGGGACTACCCGAACGTCGGCTTCGCGCAGCAGATGAACACCTCGCTGGAACGCGTCGGCGTCGAATCGGCGGATTTGGTCGTGGTCGGCGACTACTTCGGCGAAATCGACCTCGAGCGGGTCGTCGCGGACGTCGCCGAACAGATGGAAGCTGGCCGGTTCCGCGCGTGGGGTGTGAACAATTGGCGCATTGACGATCTCCGCACGGCTATTGCCGTTGCGCGCAAACAAGGCGTTGCGCCGCCGTCCTTCGCGCAGCTGAAGTACGGGCTCGCGCGGCGGTCGATGGCCGAGGGCGAATTCTATGCGCCGCTGTTCTCTTCCGGAGAGCTGACGCTGCAGGCGTCGGACATTTTCGAAGGCGGGCTGCTCGTCGGGAATGTGAAGCCGAATCGCAAGATCGGCGCGGACGTCGGCGGCATCCGGGAGAAAATCGCCGCCGCCTGGCCGGCCGTGCAACGGATCGCCGCCGAACTCGACGCGTCGCCCGCGCAGCTGGGAATTGCCTTCTGCCTGGCCAATCCCGCGACTGCCAACGTCCTCGTGGGCGTGTCGCGGCAGGCGCAGCTGGAGGACAACGCGGGCGGGATCGCCTTGCTGAGGCGCGTCGGCGCGGACCGGATCCGCGAGCTGACCAAGGAGTTGTGGCTCGACCGCGAAGTCGCCGCCGACGGAACCTGGTGAAGGGGCTGGTGTTTTTTGTCGACGTGCGTAGACTAAAGCTCCCCGGGGTGCCCGGAGAGGCACCCCCGACGCCGTGAGGAGCCGCCACATGACGAAACCAGCGCCGGACCGCATCGTCGACATCGCCATCGGGTACATGGGCGCGAAACAGTTGTTCGCCGCCTCGCGGATCGGCTTGTTCCGCGCGCTCGCCGACGGTCCGCGCACCGCGGCGGAACTCGCCGCCGCCACCGGCAAGGGCGAGCAGCTGACCCGGATCCTCGCCGACGCGATGAACGCGCGCGGCCTGCTGGAGCGCACGGACGGCCGTTACGCGCTGGCCGAGGACGCGCGGGAGTACCTGGGCGGGGACGGCGCTACGGATCTGGCGCCGTTCCTGACCTTCCTCAACGAAATCAGCTACGGCCACTGGCTCCAGTTCGACACCACTGTGGACAGTGGCAAACCCGGCGACCTTCAGATGGACGAGGGCCGCTGGGCGACCTTCATGGCCGGCGTGATGCGCTACAACGCGCTGCACGCGTCGATGCTCGCGCGCGCATTCGATTTCTCGCCCTACCGCAGCCTGCTCGACCTGGGCGGATTGTCGCCGGAATTCGCGATCGGCGCGTTGCGGGCGAATCCCGCACTGACCGCCCGTTTCGTTTTCGGACCCGAGTCCACGCAAGGGATCGCCGACGCGGTGAATGCGGCCGGATGCGCGGACCGCGCGAGCATCGACCCCGCGCCGACGGAATCCGCGGAACCGGGCGGCCAGCACGATCTGGTGATGGTGAACCACGTGGTACACCGGTTCACCGCGGAGCAGAACCGGAAAATCCTGGCGAACGCGCGCGCGGCCGCCGGGGACGGCGCGACGTTGCTGCTGCTGGACTTCTTCCTCGACGACGACGAACGGCAGCGCCCGATCGACGCGCTGCACGCGGGGGAGTACTTCGTGATCGACGGAACCGTCGTCTATCCGGAGGCGGAAGTCCGCGAATGGCTGGACGGTGCAGGATGGCGCGTATGCGATGTTCTCGCACTGCCCGGAAGCCCGCGCGTTCTGGTCGCCGACGCCGTCTGAAAACGGCGCCGGGGCCGGGACATAACGAACGCATCCGGCCCGTTGATTTTTTATCCGACAATCGTAGACTATCCCGCACCACGGCGAGCCGGGCCGCACTCGAAGGCCCGCCGTTCCCGGCGGGGCGCGCAGCGTTCCCGCCGGCGGTCCAGCACCCTGAGAGAGGGACTCAATGACGAGGAGAAGGACAGCGGCGTTGTTCGCGGCGGCCGCCGCGGCGCTGCTCGCGATCGCCGGATGCACCGGCTCGGGCGCCGCCGGGGCGGGCGCGGGCACCGACGAGCTGAAGGCGGGCGTGTTCCTCGACGTGACGTCGTGGGACCCGGCCAACGCCGACATCGGCTTCGACGGCCCGTACCTGTCCGCGGTCTACGACCCGCTGGTCGCCCTGGACAAGGACGCCAAGCCGGTCCCCGCGCTCGCGAAGTCGTGGGACTGGTCGGCCGACCGGCTGACCCTGACCATGCACCTGCGCGACGACGTGGCGTTCGACGACGGCCAGAAGTTCGACGCCGCCGCGGCGGTCGAGAACCTCAACCACCTCAAGTCCGGCACCCGGTCCGGCCAGGCCTACATCGACGTGAAGAGCGTCGAGGCGAAGGACGCCTCCACCGTCGTGCTCCATCTGTCCGAACGCGACGACGCGCTGCTGTACTTCATGGGCCTCGGCCGCAGCTGGATGGCCTCGCCCAAGGCGATCAAGGCCAACTCGCTCGCCAACGGCCCGGACGGCTCCGGTCCCTACACCTTCGACAAGGCGTCCTCGCAGCCGCAGTCGCAGTACGTCTTCAAAAAGCGCGCGAAGCACTGGGACAGCGCCACCTACCCGTTCCCGACCGTGCGGCTGTTCCCGATCACCGACCAGGCGGCCAGCTTCAACGCGATGCTGTCCGGACAGCTGAACGTCCAGTTCGCCAACGCGGCCAACCTGCCCAAGGCGCAGCAGAACGGCTGGAACGTCGCGAAGAAACCGGCGTCGTGGGTGGGCGTGCAGTTCGCCGACCGCACCGGCAGCCAGGTGAAGGCGCTCGGCGACCAGCGCGTGCGGCAGGCCATCTCCTACGCCTTCGACGCGGCCGGAATCCTCAAGGCGGTCGGCAACGACGCCGGCACGGTCACCGACCAGCTGTGGCCGAGCGGCAGCGCGGTCTACGACCCGGCGGGCAACGGCAAGTACAAGACCGACCTCGGCAAGGCCAAGCAGCTGCTCGCCGAAGCCGGATATCCGAACGGGTTCGGCCTGAAGATGCCGATGTCCACGATCTTCCAGGCGTGGCAGCCCGCCGCCGAGCAGACGTTCGGCCAGCTGGGCATCAAGGTCGACTGGCAGAACATGTCGATGCCGGACTACCAGAAGAACGCGCCGACGTACCCGATGTTCCTCGCGGTGATCGCGATGGACGGCAACGACATGGCGACGCTGACCGACCAGGTCACGTCCTCGCAGTGGTACAACCCGAAGCCGTCGGTGGACGCCTTCCCGGAGGTGAAGGCGCTCGTGCAGAAGGCGGAACAGGCCCCGCCCGGCCCGGAGCAGACCGCGGCGCTCAAGCAGCTCAACACGAAGCTCGTGGACCTCGCCTGGTGGAACGTCTGGTACCAGGCCGACAACCTCTACTTCAGCGTCAAGGGCATCACCGTCACGCCGATCACCGGCATGATGTTCCCGACGCTGCGGTTCATCCAGCGCGGCTGACGCGCCCGTCGTCCCGGGCCGGGTCCGCCCGAAGACTCCACAGTGGACGGACCCGCCCCGGGGAGGAGCCGGAACATGCTCACATTCATCGTCAAACGCCTGGTGTCCGGGATCCTGCTGCTCGTGCTCGTCACGAGCGGCACGTTCTTCCTGGCGCACACGGCGGTGGGGGACCCGACCGCCGGGCTGCTCGGCAACAGCGCGACCCCCGCGCAGCAGGCGGCGCTGCGCGCCCAGATCGGGTACGACCGGCCGCTGCTCGTGCAATTCTGGGACTGGCTGTCGCACGCGGCGACCGGCGATTTCGGGACTTCCTGGCGGAATTTCCAGCCGGTCGGCGAACAGATCGCGCTGCGGGTGCCGGTGACGCTGTCGGTGGTGATCGCCGCGACGCTGCTCGCCGCGGTGCTCGGCGTCCTCGTCGGGGTCGTCTGCGGCCTGCGCCCCGGCGGCGTGGTCGACCGGGTGCTCAAGCTGGCTTCGGTGGTGCTGTTCGCGCTGCCCGGGTTCTGGGTCAGCCTCGTGCTGGTCACCTGGTTCGCGATCCAGCTGCAGTGGTTCCCGGCGGTCGGCTACGTGTCGCCGGACCAGTCGGTGTCCGGCTGGCTGCGCTCGATCGCGCTGCCGTCGATCTCGCTGTCGCTCGGCGCGATCGTGATGATCGCCGAACAGCTGCGCAACGGCTTCCTCCAGGTCGCCAACCAGGACTTCGTGCGCACGCTGCGGGCACGCGGCCTGTCGTCGCGCCGGGTCACCACGCACGTGCTGCGCAACGCGTCGCCGTCCGCGCTGACCGTGCTGGCGCTGATGTTCGTCGGCCTGCTCGGCGGCGCGGTGGTCGTGGAGATCGTGTTCAACCTGCCCGGGATCGGCAGCCTGACGCAATCGGCGTCGCAGATCGGGGACATCCCGGTGCTGCTCGGCCTGACCGCGGTGACCGTCGTGTTCGTCGTGATCGTCAACTTCCTGCTCGACCTCGTGCTCGGGTGGGTCAACCCGAAGGTGCGCGACCGATGACCGCTGCCCCGTTCCCCGCCACGCTCGCCCCGGTGAAGCGGATTTCCCTGCTGCGCCGGTACTTCCGCCGTCCGGTCGGCGTCGTCGCGCTGGCCGTGTTCGCGCTGGTCGTGCTGGCCGCGGTGTTCGCGCCGTGGCTGGCCCCCTACGACCCGAACCACGTCGACTTCGCGCTCACCCACGCCGAACCCGGCAACGGGCACCTGCTCGGCGGCGACTCCGCCGGGCGCGACATCCTGAGCCGGCTGCTCTACGGCGCGCGGACCACGCTGTACGGCGGCGTGATCACCTGCGTCACCGGAATCGTGCTCGGCGTCCCGACCGGTGTCGTCGCCGGGTACTTCGGCGGCGCGACCGACCGGATCTGCTCGTGGATCAGCGACGCGCTGCAGTCGGTGCCCGGGATGATCGTGCTGCTGGTCGTCGCGGCCGGCACCGGCCAGGACTTCACCGTGCTGATGATCGCGCTCGGCGTGTTCCTCTCGCCCGGCTACTACCGGATCACCCGCGCCCGCGCGCTGACCGTGCGCCGGGAGCCCTACATCGACGCCGCGCGCGTGGCCGGGGTCGGCACGCTGCGGATCCTGCGCACGCACCTGCTGCGCGCGGTGTACGCGCCGATCATCGTGCAGACCGCGCTCACCGCCGGGCTCGCCATCGGCATGCAGGCCGGTCTGCAGTTCCTCGGCATCGGCTCGGCCTCGACGCCCAGCTGGGGCCAGACGATGAACGACGGCTTCGTGAACATGCTGACGTATCCGCTGATCCTGCTGTGGCCGTCGATCGCGCTGGGCGTGACCATCGCCGCGCTCGCGTTCATCGGCTCGACGCTCGCCGACCTGGTCAGCATCCGCGCGGAACAGCCGACGCGCCGGGGCCGGGCCCGGGTGCGGGAGGCGCTGGCGGCTCCTTCGCCGGACGCCTTGGGCAGTGGCGGCGCTTCGGGCGCGCACGAGCACGCGGCGGCGGATTGCGCGCTGCGGATCGAGAACCTGCGGGTCGGCTACGCCACCGACAAGGGCGTCAAGGAGGTCGTGCGCGGGGTGTCGCTGGACGCGGCGCCCGGCGAGGTGCTCGGAATCGTCGGCGAATCCGGCTCCGGCAAGACGCAGACGGTGTTCTCGGTGCTCGACCTCCTGCCGCCCGGCGGGACCGCGGTCGCCGACGGCATCTGGGTCGGCGGGCGCGAGGCCGGGAACGCGGCGGCGCGGGCGAAACTGCTCGGCCGCGAGATCGGGTACGTGCCGCAGGAACCGATGACGAACCTCGACCCGTGCTACCCGATCGGGCACCAGCTGGTCGAGCCGCTGCGTCGGGTGCACGGGCTGGACAAGGCCGCGGCGAAGAAGCGGGCGCGCGAGGTGCTGGAGCGGGTCGGCCTGACCGATCCGGACCGGGTGATGGCGAGCTATCCGCACCAGATCTCCGGCGGCATGGCGCAGCGCGTGCTGATCGCCGGCGCGGTGGCCGGGCGGCCGTCGCTGCTGGTGGCCGACGAGCCGACGACCGCGCTGGACGTGACCGTGCAGGCCGAGGTGCTGGAGCTGCTGCGCGAACTGCAGGCCGAGTACGGGATGGCGCTGGTGATCGTCACGCACAACTTCGGCGTCGTCGCGGACATCTGCGACCGCGTCGTGGTGATGAAGGACGGCCGGATCGTCGAAACCGGCCCGGTGGAACGGATCTTCCGCGCGCCGGAGGACCCCTACACCGCCGAGCTGATCAGCGCGTCGCTGGACGACACCGAAGGACGGGACGAGTTGGACGAAGCCTGGGAACGGCGCGGCCTCGCCCACGCGGCCGGAGAGGAGGCCGGGCGATGACGGCTCCGCTGCTCGCGATCGAGGACCTGGTCGTCGACTACCGGCTCAGCCGCCGGGTGCGCTTCCGGGCGCTGAAAGGGATTTCGCTCGACGTCAAGCCCGGCGAATGCGTCGGGCTGGTCGGCGAAAGCGGGTCGGGGAAGTCCACTTTGGGCAAAGCCGTGCTGGGGCTGGCCGCGCCGGAGTCCGGCCGGATCACCTTCGACGGCGAGGACATCACCCACGCCCGGGGCGCGACGCGGCGGCGGCTGGCCAGCGACATCCAGGTGGTGTTCCAGGACCCGTACGGTTCGCTGGACCCGACCATGACCGTCGGCGAGGTCCTCGCCGAACCGCTCCTGGTGGCGGGAACGTCGCGCGCGGACGCCCGCACGGTGGTCGCGGACATGCTGGACCGGGTGCGGCTGCCCGCGGACGCGGTGCACCGGTATCCGGGCGAGTTCTCCGGCGGGCAGCGGCAGCGGATCGCGATCGCGCGGGCGCTGGTCCGGCGGCCGCGGCTGATCGTGTGCGACGAGCCGGTGAGCGCGCTCGACCTGACCACGCAGGCGACGATCCTCGACCTGTTCCTCGAACTGCAGCGCGAGACCGGGGTGTCGTACCTGTTCGTCTCGCACGACCTGGGCGTGGTGCACCGGATCTGCCACCGGGTCTCTGTGCTGTACCAGGGAGAGATCGTGGAATCCGGGCCGACGGCTTCGGTCACCCGCACCCCGGAGCATCCGTACACGCGGCGGCTGCTGCTGGCCGCCCCGGTGGCCGATCCCGCGCGGCAGGCGGAGAGACGGGCGGCTCGGCTGGGGCTGGGGTAAGCGCTCCGTTCGTTCGCCCGGGTCGCGGCTTGCCGCCGTGCCCGGATTCCGGGCTCGCCGCTCCCGCGGGCGGACGAGCAGGGCCACCTCCATCGCGGGAGAATACGGGTTAGAGTCTGTAACCATGCCGAAGGTCATCGATCACGACCAGCGCCGACGGGAGATCGTCGAGGTCGCCAAAAAGCTGATCATCGAGGGCGGGTTCGAGGCTGCCACGATGCGCAGCATCGTGACGGCGGCCGGGTTCGCGAACGGTGCCCTCAAGCATTACTTTCCCAGCAAAGACAGCATCATCGCGGCCACGTTCGAGAGCGTGCTGCAGGAGACCTCGCAGCGGATGTCGGAATTGGATCCTTCATTGGGTCCGAAGGAGTCGTTGCGGGGATTTGTCGAGGCGGCTATTCCGTTCGACGAGCATCAGATCGCGTCGGCTCGGGTGCTGCTGGTGTTGTGGGAGCATTCCGTCGCCAATCCGGATCTCGCCCGGCAGTATCGGGATTTGCTCGATAGCTGGCGGGCGGAGTTGACGGTGCGGATCGTTGCTGCCCGGGGGAAGGGGGAGGCGGCTGATGAGCCGGTTATCGGGGTGTTGGCGGATGAGATTATCGCGGTTTCTATTGGGGCTAATGTTACGTCTTTGATGCATCCGGTGGGGAAGGTTGCTGGGCGTTATCGGGCTTATATCGACGGGTTGATGGCTCGGATTGGGGATTGAGGTTCTCGTTCGGCTCGTCGCCTGGCGGCGACATTGCTCTTGATGGGTTGCGTGGGGCACCCCGATTTTTCATTGTGCTGACGGTTCGGGGGTGCTTGTCAAGGCGGGAAAGATGCCTTGACAAGCACCCCCGAACCGCAGGGCGGCTTTGTATCGGGGGCGGGGGAGGGGCTGGGTGCCTCGCTTTTTGGGTGCAGTGGTGCGGTGTTTTAGGGCTGCGAGGGGAGTCAGGGGTCGTGAGGTGGCCCTTGCGGGCCTCGGCTGGTCGTGAGGGGAATCAGATTCCGCGAAGGTGGCCTCGCGGAACTCTGGACCGGGTGGCTGGTTTTGTCTACGCTCGGAGAATGACTTCCGCGTTTCCGGTTACTCGCACGCTTTCCCGTCGTCCTGTCGCCGGGCCTCCGGTTGTGCTGATTCATGGGTTCGCGTCTTCGGCTACGTCTGATTGGCCCGCCGAGTACTGGGCCGATCCGTTGGCGGCTGCCGGGCGGGAGACGGTCGTGGTGCATTTGCCGGGGCATCCTGGCGGGCCCAAGGTCGCGAAGGCCGAGGAGGTGAGCACGACGCGGGTGGTTGACGCGCTGGCCGAATGCGCTGGCTCGGAAGAGGTCGACGTCGTGGGCTACTCGCTCGGGGCGCGGCTCGCGTGGGATCTCGCGGTTCATCCCAAGGCGTCCGTGCGGCGGTTGGTGCTGGGCGGGTTGAGTCCGCGGGAACCGTTCGCGGCGGTCGATCTCGTGGCTGCCCGGGCGGCTGTTCGCGGCGGGCCGTCGCCGGAGGATCCGTTGACCGGGGCGATCGCGGCGATGGCGGCGGCGGGGGACGGGGAGTCGCTGCTCAATCTCGTGGAGGGGCTGGCTCGCGAGCCGTTCGATCCGGGGGCGGGCGTGCCGCGGGTGCCGACGTTGTTCCTCTCCGGGCGGCAGGACTTCATGGCGCACGGGATCGAGCAGCTCGTGGCTCAGGTGCCGGGCGCGCGGTGGCGGCAGGTCGCGGGGGATCACCGCGGGGCGCTGGTCGGGGTCGAACTCCGGGAGGCGGTGTTCGACTTCCTCGGGGCCGCTCAGGGGTGAGCCCCGAAATGGCTTCCGCGGCGCGGTCGTGCCAGCCTGGAGCGCATGACGACACCGGCGCAGCTCCGCAGAACCGCCCTGTCCTATCCGGAAACGGCCGAGCTTGCCGTCGACGGCACGGTCGCGTTCACGGTGCAGGGCAAGGAGTTCGCCGCCCTGCGGCCGGATCGCCAGGTCGTGCTCCGGATGACCGCGTCCGATGTGGACGAAATGCGGGCGCAACATCCGACGGCGCGGCGCGTGGCTAGGGCTGGCGTGCGGTTTCCGATCGAGGACCTCAACGGGCAGCAGCTCAACTACTGGGTGCGCCGGGCCTGGCTGGCTCGCGCGCCGAAGAGGCTGGCTGCTCCGGTGGCTGCCGCCGGGACCGCGGTGGCGGGGGAGGTCGGCGACTTGCCCAAGGCGATCGGCAGTCCGGCGACTCGCGCACTGCACGGTGCCGGGATCACCACGTTGGCGCAGACCGCCGAGTGGACCGACGCCGAATTGCTGGCATTGCACGGCGTCGGTCCGAAGGCGGTCCGGCTGCTGCGCGAGGCGCAGAGCTGAACCGCCGTCAGCGGCGGAGGCGGGCGGCTGCGGCCAGAATAGGGGTGCCGACCGCGGTGGCGGCGGCTCCGAGGGCGGTGTCGGTGGCGAGGATCCAGCGGACGGTCTTCATCGCCAACGTCAGGACCTCGCTTCCGCGTTGCCGCATCTCGGCTTCGAACCGTCCGACGGCGGTGGCGGGGTCGCTCTCGCCGAGGTGCCGGACCAGGCTGGCGGCGTCGCGGATGGCCGCTCCCGCGCCCATTCCGGCGGTCGGCGGGGTGGCGTGGACGGCGTCGCCGAGGGCGGTGATCCGGCCGGCTGGCCAGGGGGCGAGATCGGCCGCGCGGGTGGAGGCGGCGTTGAAGCGGAACGCGGCGACGCTTTGCGGGTCGGCTTGGGCGATCACCTCCAGGGTGTGCTCGGACCAGCGTCGCTCGCGGAAGATGTCCAGGATCGCGGTCTGCAGTTCGCCGCCGCGGAGGGTGCGCAGGGTGTCGGTCGCGGCGGATTCGGGGAGCATCGCGCCCCAGATGTAGGTGGGGCCGGTGGTGACGGACATTCGCAGTTCGGGAGCGTCGAGGGCGGCGTTGCCTACCGGGTCGAGGAAACCGACGTACAGCGCGGCTCCGCGGGGTGCGATGGCGGTGCCGGATCGGGAGCTCAGGCGTTGCTGTTCGGCCGGGCTCAGGTCTTGGCGGAGGGTACGGCCGGAGAAGCCGACGATGCCTGCCGGGCGGTTCGTCGGGCCGCCTGCCAGGTGCCGGGCGACGACCGAGTGTGCGCCGTCCGCGCCTACCACCAGGTCGGCCGAGACAGCGGTGTCGGCGAAGAGCACCTGCGGTGTGTCGCCGTCGTAGCCGACGCCGGAAACGGTCCGCCCTAGGTGCAAGTCATCGCCGACCGCTTCGGCCAGCAGGGTGCGCAGGGTGATCCGGTCGACGTCCACGCTGCCGCTGGCGCTCAGATCCGGGCCGTGGCCGAGAAGCCGGCCGCGGCGGTCCCAGAACGCGTCTCGTTCGCGGAGCCGCAGCGCCGAGCCCGAGGCGAGCAACCGCTGCATGATCTTCGGCTCCACCAGTTCCGCCAGCGCGGACTGCGCCCGGTCGTCCAAGGTGAGGTGGTAGCCGCCAGTGACGGTCACGTCGGTGTCGCGGTCGAACACCGTCACCTCGAATCCCCGGCTGCGCAACCCCGCGCCGAGCGCCAGCCCGCCGATTCCGCCGCCGACCACAACCACTCGCATGCCTGACTGTCCTTCCGCTCTTTCTGGGAACGGAACTCAGCCTGCCCCGAGTAGTGGACACCGAGTGGCCAGTACAGGATGGGTCCATGGCGAACACGTCGCACCGGGCGCTCCGGCTGCTGTCTCTGCTGGGGTCGGGGCGGGTGTGGCCGCTGCGCGAACTCGCCGCGCGGCTCGAGGCCAGCGAGCGCACTGTCCGCCGAGACATCGAAACCCTGCGCGGGCTCGACTATTCGATCGCGACGGTGCACGGTCCCGACGGCGGCTACCGGCTCGGTGCCGGAAACACGTTGCCGCCGTTGCTGTTCGACCACGACCAGGCCCTCGCGGTGGCGGTGGCGTTGCAAACCGCGCCCAGCACGATGTTCGGGCTCGGCGACGACGCGTCGCGAGCCTTGGCGACCCTGCATCAGGTGATGCCGCCTGCGCTGCGGGCGTCGATGGAATCCCTGCGCTTGACCCGGCTGCGCAATTACTGGGAATTCCCCGGACCACCGATCGACCCGGCGGCCCTGACCGCGGTCGGAACCGCGGTGCGGGAGCGTCGGGTGCTGATCGCCGAGGTCCTGCGCCCGGACGGCAGCCGCGCTGACCCCGGCGACGCCGACTTTCGGCCTGCTCACCGGATCGAACCGCACCATCTGGTCGTCTGGGCCGCGCGGTGGTATCTGGTCGGCTACGACCGCACCGACCGTCGATGGCGGGTGCACCGCGTCGACCGGTTGCGCCCCCGGCCGACCACCGCGCAGTTCACCGCCCGCGAGCTACCGGCCGACGACCTGGCCCAGTTCGTGATGCGCACGCACGACCGCGGCGACACCCCGGCGGAATGGCCGTGCACCGGCTCCGCCCGGCTCGCGCTCCCGGCGGACGTCGTCGCTCGCTGGGCACCGGGCGGTTCCGTCGTCGAACACCTCGACGCGGAGCACTCCCGGCTCACGCTCGGCGCCTGGTCGTGGGCCGGGATCGCGGGCATCCTGGCCACGTTCGACAGCGAAATCACCGAGGTCCGCCCGGCCGGACTCCGGGAAGCCTGCCGACGGCTCGCCCAGCGGTGAGCCAAGTCAGGACTGCGGTGAACCCGCTCCGGTCGGCGCGGTGGCCCTCTGTTGGCGCTGCAGTCGATCCAGCACAAGATCGCCGACCTGGCCACTGCGTACTACGCCGTCCGCGCCATGACCTACGCCGCACTGTCCGAATTGGACTCCGGCGGCAAGCCGAGGACGGAGGCGTTCATGTGCAAACAACGGTATTTCTCCGCGGTCGGCATCATGCCGCGTCCGGCTGGCTGCGCCGGGCCGGCCAGCGGGAAGGAACGAAACACCGAAGCCCCGCGCCGCGGCGACCAGCTGACCGGGCAGCGCCGGCTGTTCTCTCTGCTAGCGTCGTCGTTGTGGCGCAGAAGGTCCAGGTCTCCGAGGCGCGGTCGCGGCTGCTCGCGACCGCGACCCGGATCTTCTACGCCGAAGGCCTCCACTCGGTGGGGATCGACCGGCTCGTGGCGGAGGCGAAGGTCACCCGGGCCACGCTGTACCGGCATTTCCCGGGCAAAGAAGACCTCGTCGTCGCGTATCTGCGGGGCGTTTCCGAGATGGAGCGCGACGGGATCGGCAAGATCCTCGCCAGCAACCCGCCCGCGGCCGACGCGCTGCGCGCCATCGCCGAACTGATCGCCGAGAGCATCCAGTCGGCGCACTTCCGCGGCTGCGCCTTCCTCAACGCGGCAGCCGAATACCCGGACCCGGAACATCCGGTCCACCAAGCTGTCCTCGCGCACCGCGAATGGTTCCTGCGCACGGTCACGGACTTGCTCGCACAAATCGGTTCGACACCGCCGGAGCCCGCGGGACGGCATTTCGTGCTGCTGCGCGACGGTGCGATGGCGTCGGGCTGTCTCACGGACGCGGCGGAGGTCGGCGAGACATTCCTCCAAGGCGTCGACGGCATCCTGCGGTTCCGTCTCGGCTCCGCGGCGGAGTAACGCGTCGTAAGACTTCGGAAAGACCGTTCGGCATTGACGCTGCCCGGGCGGGCCGCCAGGCTCAGAGGGAGACAGAACGTTCGTTCTACCTGAGTCTGGGAAGGATCACCGTGACCATCGTTGACAAGCCCGCCGCCGGAACCGCGGCCCCGTTGCGCCGCCTGTATTTCGTGCGGTTCGGCTTTGCCCTGGTCTGGGCCGCGCTGCTGTTCCTCACGACGAAGTCGCACCTCGGCCCGCTCGGGGTGGTCCTGGTCGTCGCGTATCCGCTGTTCGACGTCGCCGCCGCGGTCGCGGACGTGCGTTCGTCCCGGACCGCGGGGTTGTTCGTGAACATCGCGATCAGTCTGCTGGCCGGAATCGGCCTCGCGATCGCCAGCGCGTCCGGCGTTCCCGCGGTGCTGCGCGTGTGGGGCGCCTGGGCGGTCGTGGCCGGACTTGTCCAGTTGATCGTCGCGGTCGGCAGGCGCCGGATGGGCGGCCAGTGGCCGATGATCCTCAGCGGCGGCATTTCCGTGCTGGCCGGGGCGAACTTCGTCCTCAGCGCCGGCGGGCCGAACCCGTCGCTGACCGCCGTGGCCGGATACGCGGTGCTGGGCGGGATCTTCTTCCTGGTCTCGGCGATCCGGCTGGGCCGCGCGCCTTCGGAGAGCTGACGTCGAGCGTCACTGGTGCGGAGCCCGGTAGCCAAGCAGAAGGCCGAGCAGATCGTCCCGGTCCCCGCTCAGGTCCGGCGGCGCGGGCGGCGACGCGCGCCGGGTCCGGGCGTGGACCGCGCGGACGAATTCCCGGACTCGGGAAGGGGACGGCACCAGTTCGCCGCCGAGGTAGGCCACCACGAGCAGGTCCTCGCCGGAATGGGTTTCGATGGTGAACGACCATCCGTGCCGTTCGTCCCAGACCAGCGCCGTGTCGCGTCCGGGATGGACGGCGAGCCTGCCGTCGAGCGCGAGGTAGGCCGACATCGGCGCGTCGAGGTCCATCGTGGTGGACTCCGGCCCGACCCCGGCCGCGGCGCTCACCGCGTCGAGATAGGCGCTCATTCCGCAGAGCAGACGGTATTCGTGATCGGTGGTCAGCGACTGGACGGTCATCGACTCTCGTTTCCGCTGCCCCGGCCCGCCGTTTTTCGCGGCGGCCAAGCCTTCGGCAGCCCGCTTCAGGCTGCTCCCGGGGGCGGCGGCGGGACAAGGGCCGAAGGTCACCTGCTCCGGCCGTTGTGGACGGAGGGACCTGGTCCACTGTGGACCGAATCGTGCCCTGCGGTGCGGACCGGGACAGCCGGGGCTGGCTCGGGCAGTTCGCTACGACAGGAGTGCCCGCGATGGAGAAGACAGCTGCCGCGGCTGGACGCTCGCCGAAGCGGAGGTGCCGGGGTTGACGACACGCGATTGGACCACCTCCGCGCCGGTTACGCACTGGAGCGCTGCTCGAAGGCGTGACCCTCGGTCTCGTCGGCGCGGTGCTGACGCAGCCGTTGCGAGTGCCGGAGGTGCGTTTCGGCGTTGTGCGAGGACTACCAGCTGACCGGTTTCCCTCAGGCGCTGCTGCGGCTGGGGCGGTCGACCCGGGTGGCGCCGTCGAGCCTGCGCCGCGGAGTGGCCGAAGTCCTCGGCGAGAAGTGGCGGAAGCGGTGACGAACTGAACCGATTGGCACCGTTGGCAAGAACCCGGCGAAACTTGGCTCGCCGCCCGGTTATGCGCGCGGGGCAGCCGTCCTAGCGTCGGACTGTGATCATCATTTCGGCCGTTCTCATCGGCATTGCCTACTGCTTGCTCAACTCCTTCCTCGCCGAACCGCACCGCCGCAGTTTCAACGCGATCATGGTCGCGGGCGCGGGAGCCGCTTACCTGAGCAGCGGCGCTTTCGGTCCCGTGGAACTGGTTTTCACCGCCGCGGTCACCTACTGCGCCTACCGGGGCCTGAAATCCTGGCCCTTCATCGGCGTCGCGTGGCTCCTGCACACGGCTCTCGACGTGCTGCACCACCTCAAGGGCATGCCGATCCTGCCGTTCGCGCACACCTCGTCGCTCGGCTGCGCGATCTGCGACCCGGTGATCGCCGCCTGGTGCTTCACCGGCGGAATGTCGGTGAAGGAAGCCCGCGCGAAACTGGTCTCCGTCCGGGCCTGAAAACCGTGAGCGCGTCACTGCTCGCGTTGGGCGGAGGGGCGCTGGCCATCGGGTCGGGCAGGTGCTCAAGCCTCTTGCGTCGCAGGTCGAGGTGATCTGTGTCCAGCCGCTGGGCGCACCGGCGACGCGGCCGCCTATCACCGCTGGGGCGGCGCGGCCACCCGTTCTGACGACCCCGCCCGGTTTGCCCCGGGCCGGTCCTTGCGGCATCTTTACGCGTGGTGTGCCGGGAAGTCTGGTCGGCCTGCCCGTGCCCAGCCGGGCGACGGGCGGTCCGGTCGACCCCGAGGAGTCCGATGACGCTGACGGCCGCGTCAGGCGTGCGGAAAGAAATCACGAGGTCCAGCGGAGCCGCCCGGCTCGCCGTAGCCTGGGGGCATGCGCGCAGCGGACCTGGCCGAGGAGTTCCCGGTCGTCGATCTCGACTCGGACGCGCTGGCCGCCGCGCGCCTGCTGGCCGAGCACCGGCTGCCCGGGCTGGTGGTGACCGAAGCGTCCGGGTGTCCGCACACCGTGCTGCCCGCCTCCGACGTGGTGCAGTTCCTGGTCCCGCCCTACGTGCGCGACGATCCGTCGCTGGCCGGGGTCCTCAGCGAATCGATGGCGGACCGCGTCGCGGACAAGCTCGGCGGGCGAACGGTGCGCGAGCTGCTGCCGGACGAACCGCGCGAGCTGCCGAGGGTGGACGCCGACGACACGATCGTGGAGGTCGCCGCGACGATGGCCCGGCTGCGGTGCCCGCTCGTGGCGGTCCTGCGGGACCGGACACTGCTCGGCGTGGTGTCCGCCTCGCGGCTGCTGGAGCACGCGCTGACGCCTCGCTGAGCCGGGCGGGACTGATCCGGGCGGTCCGCCGGTGAGCACGGTGATCGCGGTGGTCGTGTTCGTGGTGGCCTACGTCCTGATCGCGACCGAGAAGATCCCGAAGATGACCGCCGCGCTGGCCGGGGCGGGCGTGATCCTCGCGACCGGGGTCAGCGGATCGGCCGACGCGTTCTTCTCCGAGGACACCGGCGTCGACTGGAACGTGCTGTTCCTGCTGCTCGGCATGATGATCATCGTCGGGATCCTGCGCCGCACCGGGGTGTTCGAGTTCGTCGCGATCTGGGCGGCCAAACGCGCCAAGGGCTCGCCGCTGCGGATCATGCTGCTGCTGGTGCTGATCACCGCGGTGGCCTCGGCGTTCCTGGACAACGTGACGACGGTGCTGCTCATCGCCCCGGTGACGCTGCTGGTGTGCGACCGGCTCGACATCAGCCCGGTCCCGTTCCTGATCGCCGAGGTCCTCGCGTCCAACATCGGCGGCACCGCGACCCTGATCGGCGACCCGCCGAACATCATCATCGGCAGCCGCGCCGGGCTGGCGTTCAACGATTTCCTGCTCAATCTCGCGCCGATCGTCGCGCTCGAACTCGTCGTGCTGGGGCTGGTGCTGCCGTGGCTGTTCCGCGGTTCGTTCACCGTCGACCCGCGGCGCGTCGCCGACGTCATGGCGCTCAACGAACGCGAGGCGATCCGGCAGCCGAAACTGCTGGTCAAATCCGGCGTCGTGCTGCTGCTGGTGTTCGCCGGATTCGTGCTGCATTCGGTGGTGCACCTGGACCCGTCCGTGGTCGCGCTGCTCGGCGCGGGCCTGCTCGTGCTGCTTTCGGGCACGCCGCCGAAGCAGTACCTGGACGGCGTCGAATGGGAAACCCTGCTGTTCTTCGCCGGGCTGTTCATCATGATCGGCGCGCTGGTCAAAACCGGCGTGATCGACTGGCTGGCCAAGCTCGCCGCCGGAGCCACCGGCGGAAACGCGCTGCTGGCGGTCTTCCTGATCCTCGGGGTGTCCGCACTGCTGTCCGGCGTGATCGACAATATCCCTTACGTGGCAACGATGAGCCCGCTCGTGCTCGCGCTGACCCACGACATCCCGGACCCCGCGCATTCCGAGGCGCTGTGGTGGTCGCTGGCGCTCGGCGCGGACTTCGGCGGCAACATGACGGCGGTCGGGGCCAGCGCGAACGTGGTGGTGCTGGGACTCGCCGCGCGGGCCGGGGCGCCGATTTCGTTCTGGGAGTTCACGAAGAAGGGCGCGGTCGTCACGCTGATCACCGTGCTGGTCGCGGCACCGTATCTGTGGCTGCGGTACTTCGCGTTCTGACCTCTGCGGGAGCCGTGCCGCCTATGCACCGCACTCACCCGCGCGCCTCGGGGAGTTCGACGACGAACCTCGCCCCGCCGCCCGGACGGTCTTCCGCCCACACCCTGCCGTCGTGGCGGGCCACGTGGTCGGCCACGATCGCCAGTCCCAGTCCGGTTCCCGCGTCGGGGTCTCGCCGTCCGGCGTGCACTCCGCGGGAAAACCGCTCGAAGATGCGTTCCCGGAGTTCCGCGGGCACTCCCTCGCCGGCGTCGTCCACCTCCAACCGGACTGTGCCGCCGCAGGCGTGGGCGGCTACGCGGACCGCGCCGCCGCCGTACCGGGACGCGTTGTCGAGCAGGTTCGCCAGGACGCGGTCGAGGCGGCGGCGGTCGGCGGCCACCAGCAACGGTTCCGCGGGGAGTTCGAGCGCCGGTCGCGGGGCGGGGATGCTCGCGACCCCGCTGCGGACGAGCGGACCGAGATCGACGAGTTCGCGTTCCTCGCCGGGGTCGGCTTGGTCGACGGCGGAGATCTCCAGCAGGTCGAGCACCATGCCGCGGAACCGGTGGAGTTCGGCCAGCAGGAGGTGGAGCGCTTTCTGCGCGGGTTCGGGCATGGCGTCGCGGCGGCGGTCGAGGACTTCCGCGACCGTCGTCATCGTGGTGAGCGGCGAGCGGAGTTCGTGGCTGACGTCGGCGGCGAACCGGGCGTCGCGGCGGACGCGCCGTTCCAGGGCTTCGGCGGTGGAGTTGAACGTCGCGGCGAGGGGAGCGAGGTCGGGCCCGGCTTGTTCGGGCAGGCGGGCGCTCAGGTCGCCGCGCGCGATCCGGGCCGCGGTCTCGGTGAACGCGGCGAGCGGGCGCAGCGCGCGCCGGGCGGCCCACGCGCCGACGGCGACGCCGAACATCCCGCACGCCACCGTGCCCGCGACGAGGATCATCCGGAGCTTGCGGAAGGTCCGTTCGAGCCCGAGCAGCGGATGAAGTTCGACGTAGAAGCCCTTAGCGGCGCTGAGCGGCTGGGCCACCGCGAGGACCGGGACCCCGTCGGCGGTGAACTGCTCGTGCGCGGGCGCGCCGGGGCGGGCGCGCGCGAGCAGGCCGGGCGGCAGATCTTGGGGGCCGACCGGGCGTCCGGCGGTGTGCCAGCCGCCGGGCAGGGACACGAGGATCGTCGAATTCGGTCCGGTGGTGAGGCCGGACAGCAGTTCGGCGAGATCGTCGGTCCGTTCGCGGACCTCGTTGTCGACCAGCCGCGCGTTGATCCGGGAATGGCGGTCGGCGCTCTGCAGGCGCTGGTTGAGCAGGTAGTCGGTGGCGAGGTGCCAGGTCGCCGCCGACAGCGCGCTGACCACGGTCAGCAGGCCGAGCCCGAACGCCGCGGAAACCCGGCAGCGCAAGGAAAGCCGCGACCCCGGCGCCGGGCTCACGGCCGGGGCTCGGCGCGGTAGCCGATTCCCCGGACAGTCAGCACGAGCCGGGGGCAATCGGGATCCGGCTCGACCTTGCGGCGCAACCGCCGGATATGGACGTCGAGCAGCCGCGTGCCGCCGAAGCAGTCCCGCCCCCAGATCCGGTGCAGCAACTGCTCCCGCGTGACCACCTCGCCGTCGGCGGCGGCCAGTTCCGCCAGCAGGCGGAATTCGGTGCGGGTGAGCCGGATCTGGGCGCCGTCGCGGGAAACGGTCTCGTCGTGCGTGCTCAGCACCAGATCGCCGACCTGGAGGCAGCACCTGCGAACCGGGGCCGCCCGGCGCAGCAACGCGCGGATGCGGGCCGCCAGCTCGCCGGCGACCAGCGGCTTGGTCACGTAGTCGTCGGCGCCGGCCTCCAACCCCGCGATGACGTCCTGGCTGTCGGCGCGCGCGGTGATGACGATGACCGGCAGGTCGCCGCGCACGCGCAGCTCGTGGCAGACGGCGAGCCCGTCCATGCCGGGCAGCATCAGGTCGAGCAGGACGACGTCCACCTGCACCGATTCGAGCATCGCCAGCGCGTCCTCGCCGGAGGCGGCCTGCGTCACCGCGCAGCCCTGGTCAGCGAGAGCGAGCGAAAGTGCTTCGCTGATCAGGGCGTCGTCCTCGACCAGCAAGACTCGCACCGTCATCGGGTCGCCCTCCGCCGCGGAACATGCTTAAAAATTGTTCCCTATCGCGGCAAGTGCGGGACGGCTGCGGATTCCTTCGCGTATTTCGGCGGACGGTGGGGTTTTCGGCGGAATTGCGGACGACAGCGGACCGGCGGCTCAGGGCAACTGCCGCACCAGGTAATCCCACACCGCCTGAACCGCGCGCGGGTGGTAAATATGCTCCCGCTTCGCGTGCGATTCCTCCGGCGGCGACCAGCTCGGCCAGCCGCCGAACGACTGGGTCAGCAACTGCTGCTCGCACGCCCGCTCCAGCACCACCGCGGCGACCGTAGCGCTCTCCACGGAATCGCCGACCGCGACGATTCCGTGGTTCACCAGGAACACCGCCCGCGCGTTGCCGAGTTCCGCCGCCAGGGATTTACCCAATTCGGGCGTCAGGATCAGATCCGCGGTCTCGGCATAACGCGGCACCTCGGGCGGCACGAACAGGTTCGCGGCATGGCTCACCGGCCGCAGTTGCTGTCCGGTCGCGGCGAGGGCGACGGCGTGCGGGGCGTGCGTGTGCACCACCGCGTTCACGTCCGGCCGCGCGGCGATGACCTCGGTGTGGATCGGGTATTCGCTGTGCCGCGCGCCAGTGCCGGAGACGACTTCGCCGTCGGCGTTGACGAGCTGCACCCGTTCCGGCATCACCTCCTCCATGCCCCATTCCGCGGATTTGATCCACACCCCGCGGCCGTCGGCGTCGCGGCACGAGACGTGGCCCCAGATGAGGTCGCCTTGTCCGGCGGCGGCCAGGATCCGGGACGACAGCGCGACAAGTTCCCGCTGCGTGCTCATCGGTGCACCAGCCCGCCGTTGACGCTGAGGGTCTGGCCGGTCAGGTAGCCGGCGTCGTCGCTGAGCAGGAACGCGGCCAGGCCGGTCATGTCGTCGGACCCGGCGGGGCGGTGCAGCGATTGGGCCCGCAGCATGGCCTCGCGTTGTTCCGGGGTCACCGTTTCCCGCGCGACTTCGGTGTAGACCGGGCCCGGCGACAGGGTGTTGACCCGGATGCCGAACTCGCCGAGCTCGCGGGCCATCGAGAACGTCATGCCGTGCACGCCTCCCTTGCTGGCCACGTAATGCAGATAGCCGGGACGGCCGAGTTGCACGGCGTCGGAGCCGATGTTGACCACGCTGGCCGACGGCGAAGCCTGCAGCAGCGGGAGCAGCGCCGACACGAGCAGCCACGGGCCGCGGAGGTTGACCGCCATCAGGCGATCCCATTCCTCGTCGGTGATCTCCCAGAACGGCTTCATGGTGATGGTGGAGAAGATCGCGGCGTTGTTGATCAGGCCGTCGACCCGGCCGTGCGCCTCGGTCAGCTGCGCCGCGAACTCCGCGCAGCTGGCGCGGCTGGAGACATCGAGTGCATACGCACTGGCTTTGCCCGGGCCGTCGAGAGAATCGGCGGTGGCCTGGACACCCTCGTGGTTGAGGTCGGCGAGCACCGCGGTCGCGCCTTCGGAGACCAGGCGGCGGGCGTAGGCCGCGCCGATGCCTTGGGCCGCGCCGGTCACGACGACGACCTTTCCGGCGAGTCCGTTGCGGGTCATGTCAGGCTCCAGCTTCGGTAGGAGGGTTCGCCGTCCGGGACGATCTCGGTGGACAGCAGCGTCAGGCAGCCGGGGCAGAACGCTTGGCGCAGCAGGACTTTCCGGTCGACGAACGCGGCGGGATCGGCGTGCACCCCCGGTCCGGCTTCGGTCGAGGGGCGTTCGTGGCGCAGCGCGTGCGCCATCGGTTCGGCGGTGGTGTCGCCGATCCGGGCCGCGCAGTGGCGGCAGACGACAGCTCCGGTCGTGTCGTCCACGCGGAGGTTGAGGTCGAGGTTCACTGGTGCGCTCCTTCCGGCGGGGTGAGCCCGGCGCGCTCGTACCGCAGCCGATCGCGGTGTGCCGCCGTGGCCGCGAGGTCGGGTTCGCCGTCGGTCAGGACGACGCCGTAGACGTCGCGAGCGGCGGCCGCGGACACCCTGCCGTTACGGACATCGGCGGCGACGCGTTCGGGCTCGCGGTGCAGCGGGTCGCCGATTCCGCCGCCGCCTTGCCAGTGGGTGAAGTAGACGTCCGCTTCGGCGAGATCCGTTTCCAGATGCGGCGGAAGGGTGTCCGCGCAGCCGCGCAGTTCGTCGATCGTCTGCGGGATCCGGCCGTTCGCGAGCTGGTCGCGCACGGTGGTGTCGCGGACGAGGACGTCCCATTGCGTGGCGGCGGGGTAGCCGCCCGAGATGCCGGGAGCCTGCGGCACCGCCTTGCCGTTGGCGGAGACGACGAGGTGCACGCTGCCGGCGGGGGAGTCGTAGGGGATGAAGCAGCTCGACGCACCGACGCCGCCGCGCCACCGGCCCGGTCCGCCGGAATCGACCTCCTCGCGCCGCCACAGGTAGAGCATCGGGAAGCTGAACTCGTTGATCTCGATGTCGGCGATGCGGCCCATCGGAATGCAGTTCTCGCCGCCGGTGTCGACGCCGTCGCCGTCGACCTTCGCGCCCAGCCCGCCGGACATCGCGTCGCACAGCATCGTCGCGAAACCGCCGCCGCGCTGGTCGACTCCGGCCAGCAGGGTGAGATCCCAGGTGCCGCAGCACACGCTCATCGCCGACCGGCTCAGTTCCGCGTGCGTGCTCAGCATCTGCGCGACGGTTTCGGAGACCGCGTTCTGCGTGGACCAGGCCGAGTTGACCGACGCTTTCCCGATGCCCGCCGGGAAGGTGCAGTTGTTGATCGTGCCGGGTTCGCTGACGATCTCGACGCACCGGTAGATCCCGCCGGGCGACCAGGAGATGTCCGGGCACAGCATGGTCAGCAGGATCGGCAGGATGCCGCCGCGCAGTCCGGCGAGCGTGCAGTTGATGATCCCGTCGACCTGCGGGTCGGTGCCGGTGAAGTCGAACGTCAGCGTGTCGTCCTGTTTGGACATCGCGACCACGATCTTGTGGATGTCCCGGTCGCCCGCTCGCGCGCCGTCCTGATGGGCCACCGCCGACCACGTGCCGTCCGGCAGCGCCCGCAGTTTCGCGCGCAGCTGGGATTCGGCGTCGCCCATCATCTTCTTCATCACGGCCTTGACGGTGTCCGGGCCGTACTTGTCGATGAGCGCGGTCAGCCGGTCCCGCGCGACGTTGTTCGCGCCGATCTTCGCGCGCAGGTCCAGTCCGACGAGCCGCGGCACGCGCGAGCGCCGCAGGTACATGTCCTCCAGGTCCGAGCGCAGCGTGCCGCCTTCGACGATCTTGACCGGCGGGATCGGCAGCGCCTCCCAGAACACGTCGTGCCCCTCGACCGACCAGCTGCCCGGCGACACGCCGCCGAGGTCGACCTGGTGCGCGACCGCGCCGGTCCAGCAGAACAGCTGGCCGTCGTAGAAGAGCGGGGCGAGGACGGTGACGTCGTTCTGGTGCAGTCCGCCGCCGATCCACGGGTCGTTCAACAGGAACTGGTCGCCCGGTGCGATTCCCGGGTTCTCCGCGCGGTGCTCCAGCGTCCAGCGCACCGCCATGTCCAAAGCGGACCCGAGCTGCATGTTGTACAGCCCGACCTGCACGGTTTCGCCGGTCTCGTCCAGGATGCCCGCGCCGAAGTCGTTGCAGTCGGTGACCACGACGGAGCCGGACATCCGCTTGATCGCGTCGCCCATGTCGTCGGTGATCGCGACCAGGCGGTGCCGGACCACTTCGTAGGTCAGCGCGTCCACGCTGTCGGAGCCGACGCGGTGCAGTTTCAGGTCGCCGAACCGGGCGTCCGGGTCGAGGGGAGCGCCGGACTGGACGAATCGCTCGGATCCGGCGACGGGGATGACAGCCATCAGGAGTGTTCCTTCCGTTCGGGGAACCGGATGACGAGGTTGCCCAGCCGGTCCACGGTGGCCTGCGTGCCCGGCGGCAGGGCGACGGTGGTGGTCGGCGCTTCGACGACCGCGGGGCCCGTGATCTCGTGGCCCGCGCCGAGTGCGCGGTAGTCGTAGATCGCGGCGGGCTGACGTCCGGCGCGCACGTCGAGCAGGACCTCCCGCTCGCCGCTCGCGGCGGGTTTGCCGGGCCGGGTGCCGTGCTCGGGCAGCTCCGGCTGGATCTGCAGGATCCCGGTCGCGCGGACGCGGTAGGTGATCAGCTGAAGTCCGGCGTCGGGGAAGCCGGAACCCTTGCCGTACAACGCTTCGTAGCCGGCCTCGAAGTCCCGGCCGAGCTGCTCCACCGACGCGTCGGTCAGCTGCCCGCCGGGCACCGGAGTCGCCACCTCGGCGAGCTGCATCGTGTAGCGGAGGTCGGCTTCGCGTTCGTAGCTGATCGCGGAGAACGTCAAGCCTTGTTCTGCCAACCGGCGTTCGAGTTCGCGTTCCAGGCCGGCGAAAACCTCGTTCGCGGTCTTCGCGGGCACCGGCATCGCCACCGGTCGCGACTGTTCGGCCGTCAGCACGATGTCCGAGGCGGCCAGCCCGTAGGCGGAGAACACCGCCGCGGTGGAGCCGAGCGGAACCACGACCTCCTTGACTCCGAGGTCGGCCGAGTAGCTCGCGCAGTGCATCGGGCCCGCGCCGCCGAACGCGTAGAGCGTGAAGTCCCGCGGGTCCTGGCCGGAGTTGACCACGACCTTGCGGACGAGGTCGGCGGTCTGGGCGTTCTGGATCGCGTAGATCGCCGCGGCCGCGTCCTCGACGGACATGCCGAGCGGGGTCGCCACCACCTTGTCGATGGCGTCCCGGGACAGCTGGACGTCCAGTTTCTTGCGCCCGCCCAGGAAATTGTCCGGATTGATGATGCCGAGGACGAGGTCGGCGTCGGTCACGGTCGGCTCCCAGCCGCCCTCGCCGTAGCAAGCCGGTCCGGGCCGGGCGCCCGCGCTGCGCGGCCCGACGCGGAGGTTGCCGCCCGGGTCGACCCAGGCGATCGCGCCCCCGCCGGCCCCGATGGTGTGCACGTCGACCATCGGAGTGCTGATCGTGTACTGGTTGAGGATCGTGCTCGTGGTGGTCACCGGCTTGCCGTCGACGACCAGCCCGACCAGGAACGTGGTGCCGCCCATGTCGGTCGAGATCACCTTGTCGTGGCCCAGCGACGCGGCCATCCGGGTGCAGCCGACGACACCGCCGGTGAGCACCGAACCGATGGTGGTGATCGCGTGCGCCGGTGCGTCGGCGGCGGTGACGCAGCCGCCGGAACCCTGCATCACCAGCAGGGCGCCGGTGAGCCCACGCGCGCGCAGTTCGGCTTCGAGCGGGCGCAGGTAGCTGCCGAGCCGGGGGCCGACCTGCGTGTTCATGATCGTGGTGACGTTGCGCGGGTACTCCCGGATGCGCGGGCTGACCTCGCTGGACAGCGCCACGTACACCTCCGGCGCTTCCTCCCGCACGATCTCGCGCACCCGCTGCTCGTGCGCGGGATTGCGGAACGACCAGAGGAACGAGACCGCGATCGCCTCGGCGCCGTCGGCGAGCAGGTCGCGGACCGCGGTCCGGACGCCGTCCTCGTCGAGCGGGACGACGACGCGGCCCTGGTAGTCCACGCGTTCGTCGATCTCGCGGATCCGGTGCCGGGGCACCAAGGCCGCGGGTTTCGCGGTGCGCGCCATGTGCTGGATGTCGTCGCTGCCGAGACCGGCGTAGCGGCCTTCGAGGTTCATGATGCTGATCGAGTCCGCGTGCCCGTGCGTGGTGAGGAAGCCGACCTGCGCGACATCGCCGGTCACCAGCGCGTTGAGCGTGGAAGTGGTGCCGTGCACGAGATAGTCGGTGTCGGCGAGCAGTTCGCGGACCGGAATGCCGAGTTCCGCGGCGAGTTCGTCGATCGCGGTCAGGAAACCGGTCGCGAAGTCCGGGGGAGTGGACGGGGTTTTGGCCGCGGCGAGCCGGTTGTGCTGGTCGGCGACGAAAGCGTCGGTGAACGTGCCGCCGGTGTCGATGCCGATGACGTACGCCATGAGGGCCCCTTTGCCTTCGTGCCGTCAGAACATGACGTTGATGGATTTGGTTTCGGTGTAGCTGAGCAGTTCTTCGAGGCTTTCTTCGCGGCCGACGCCGGATCCCTTGACGCCGCCGAAGGGCACGTTGGGGAAATGCCGGGACGAGCCGTTGATCCAGACGAACCCGGCCTCGAAGGCTCGGGCGACGCGGTGCGCACGCGTGACGTCGCAGGTCCACACGCTCGCGGTCAGCCCGTAGTCGACGCTGTTGGCGATGCGGACCGCTTCGGCCTCGTCAGTGAACGGGATGACCGACAGCAGCGGCCCGAAGACCTCTTCGCGGGCGATCCGCATGTCCGGACTCACGCCGGTGAAGACCGTCGGGGCGACGAACAAGCCCTGCTCCACGCCAGCCGGTCGGCCGCCGCCAGTGGCCACCTTCGCCCCTTCGGAGACCGCGATGTCGATGTAGGACAACGACTTCTCGTACTGCGCCTGGTTGATCATCGTGCCCTGCTCGGTGCGCTCGTCGAACGGATCGCCGATCCGCCGGGCTTCGATCAGTGCGACCACGCGGGACACCAGCGCGTCGTGGACTTCCTGGTGCACCAGCAGCCGCGAGTTCGACCCGCAGGACTGGCCGGACCAGGTGAAGTTCATGCCGAACACCGCACCGGCGGCCGCGGCTTCGAGGTCCGCGTCGGGGAACACCACCATCGCGTTCTTGCCGCCGAGTTCGAGGCTGACGTCCTTGACGCCGCTTTCGGCGGCCGCGCGCTGGATAGCGCGTCCGGTCGGTTCGGACCCGATGAACCCGATCCGCCGCACCTGCCGGTGGCGCACCAGCGCGTCCGGCACCGCCGGGCCGTCGCCGACGACCACCGACAGCACACCGGGCGGGAAGATGTCCTTCGCCAGTTCCGCGAGCCGCAGCGCGGACAGCGGCGCGGCCTCCGGCGGCTTGAGGATGGTCGGATTGCCCGCGACCAGCGGCGCGGCGACCTTGCCCGCGAACATCAGCGGATGGTTGTAGGGCACGATCCGGGCCACCACGCCGACCGGTTCGCGCGTGGTCACGTGCAGTGCGGTGCTGGCGGGCACCGTGGTGCCTTTCAGCTCCAGCGCCTGTCCGGCGAACATGCGCAGCTGCGCCACCGTCACGCCGACGTCGGCGCGCGAGTTCGAGATCGGCGAACCGGCGTCCACGGTGTCGAGCAGGGCCAGTTCCTCGCCGTGGCGTTCGATCGCGTCGGCCAGTTCCGCGACCAGCTTCGCCCGCTCGACCGGCACGGTGTCCCGCCAAGCCGCGCGGGCGTCGGCCGCGGCGCGCACTGCCTCGTCTACGTCGTCCGCGCCAGCGTCCGGAACCTCGGCGATCGTGGTGCCCGTGTAAGGGGACACCCGGGCGAAGGTGGCGCCGGACCGAGCCGGGACGAGCTTGCCGTCGACGAGCAGGCGCCACTCGCGGTCGAGAAGTTCGGCGACCCGGGTCGGGATTTCCGGGCCGGAATGTGCTTCGAGCATCGTCGCTCCTGCGCTTCCTGAGTCCCGCGGGGACCTGGAGCCCCGCGTGCCGTCGGCTCATGCTAACCCGGCAACCCGGCCCGCAGTCCATCCTGCAGACTCATATTCTGTTATCCAGAAACTCTTCCGAATCATTCCGGCGGAAGCACCAGGAAACTCCCTGGTCCGGATACGATGTCTGCTATGCAGACATCTGGTCCCGCGCGGCCCGCTCCCCAGTACCCGATCGAATCCGTGGACCGCGCGCTGCGGCTGCTCCGGATGTTCAGCGCCACCAGGGAACTCCGGCTCTCCGACGCGCGGGACGCGCTGGGCGTCGGCCAGTCGACCGCGCACCGGCTGATGGCGATGCTCGTCCACCACGGGTTCGTCGACCAGGACCCGGCCAGCCGCGTGTACCGCGCCGGGCCGGCGCTGGTCGAGATCGGGCTGTCCGTGGTGAACCAGATGGACCTGCGCGCGGTCGCGCGGCCGGTGCTGCAGTGGCTGCGGGAAACCACTGGAGAGACCGTGCATCTCGGTTCTCTGGAAGGCAATCAGGTGCGCTTCCTGGACGTGCTCGAGAGCGACCGGGCGCTGCGGGTGTCCGGCCGGGTGGGCCGCACCCTCCCGGCGCACGCGACGAGCCTGGGCAAGGCGATGCTCGCGCACCTGCCGGACGACCAGATCGCGCAGCGTTACCCGGACGAAGTGCTCGGCCAGGTCACCACGAAGACGATGACGAGCCGCAGCGCGCTGCTGGCGGAGATCGAGCGGATCCGGCGGCGTGGCTACGCGCTGAACGCGGGCGAGAGCGAGGACGGCGTCAGCTCGATCGGCTGCGCGGTCGCCCGCCCAGACGGTCCGCTGCTGGGCGGGCTGAGCGTGGCGGCGCCGACCGGCCGGATGACGAAGGCCCAGCGGGACGAGCACGCGGTGGCGCTGGTGGAGGGCTGCCGGCGGCTGGCGGAGAAGCTGGGGTGAACGAAAAAACCGGCGGCGAACGGGTCGTTCACCGCCGGTCCTGGTCATCGGGTGGCAGTCAAATCGTCCGCTGTGGACAGCGGGATCGGCTCGAACATCGCCGGTTCGTCTTCGGGGAACAGGGCTGTCGGGCCGTACAGCCAATCGGTGAACGAGTAGTCGTCCGAAGCCCGGGCACGGAGCAGGCTGTTGCGCTGTTCCCGCTCGACACCGTCCAGATGCCACAGATTTCCCCAGGCCCGGGCGGTCAGCACGACCCGGCGGCAGTGTTCGGTGCGGACTGCCTGGTAGGCGGCCAGCGCACCGTCCCAGTCTCCCAGCCGTTTCACGTGTTCGGCCAGCACCCAGCCGTCCTCGACGGCCATGATCGCGCCTTGGGCGAGGTACTGCAGGGGCGGGTGCGCGGCGTCGCCGAGCAGGGCGAGCCGGCCGTCGACCCAGGTCGAGATCGGGTCCCGGTCGTACATCCGCCACCACTTGTCCCGCCACATCCGCGGAATGCCGGCCCGCACCTCGTCGCAGGTGGCGGCGAACGCGGTGTCCAGTTCGTCCGGCGTGCCCCAGTCGGCCAGGCCCGCCACGGCTTTCGGCGACTCGAAAACGGCTACCTGATTGAGCAAATCGCCGCTGCGGAGTCCATAGTGGACAAAATGGCAGCGCGGGCCGACATAAACCACGACCTCGGACAGATCCACCGGACGGCCGACCTCGGCGATCGGCACGGTGCCGCGGTAGGCGACATAGGCCGACGACACCGGCTGGTCGTCCGCGAAGTGCTTCCGGGCCACCGAATGCAGGCCGTCGGCGGCGAGGACGACCGGTGCACTGTGGACGGTTCCGTCGGCGGCGACCGCGGTCGCCGGGTCCGGCGTGTACGACACGATCCGTTGCTCGGTGAGGAGTTCGACGCCAGCGTCCCGGCAGGCGTCGAGGAACAGCCGGTGCAGGTCGCTGCGGTGGATGACCAGGTACGGGAAGCCGTAGCGGCGTTCGAGGTCGCGCAGGTCGAGCGCGGTCAGGTCGCGGCCGTCGACGGCGTCGCGCATGACCATCCGGTCCGGGACCACGCCGCGGGCCTTCGCGGTGTCCAGCAGGCCGTAGGCGTCGAGGATCCGGGTGCAGTTGGGCGCGAGCTGGATGCCGGCCCCGACCTCGCCGAACTCCTTCGCCTGTTCCAGCACCCGGACCGCCACGCCGAGCCGGGACAGCGCGAACGCGGTGCTCAGCCCGCCGATCCCGCCGCCGACGACGAGCACGTCAGGGGTGTCCATGGGGTTCTCCTCACAGCCAGGGGCCGAGGCCGGGGACCCCGGTCAGCGAATGCGGCCGCCCGGCCAGGTATGCCGCGACGTCGGGCAGCGGGCCGTCCGGCAGCCGGTCGAGACCGCGTTTGGCCTGGATTTCGGCGACGAGCGCGGACAGGAACGCCTCCGGCAGGTCTGCGAACGTCAGCCCGGAGCCGAGGTCGACCGCGTGCACGCAGACTTCGCGGGCCCGCAGCCAGGGGATCTCGGCGGCGGGAACCGTCCGGCCCTGTGCGGTGACCACCTCGGCCTGCCACTGCTGCGGAGTCAGCGATGCCATCGCGGACTCCAGCGAGCGGGCCGAATCCTGCAGCCAGGACGTGAGCTGGGCTTCGGGCAGCTGCGAGCCTGCCTCGATGTCGGCGTTGCGCTGCTCCGGCGAGGTGTACATCGGGGTGCGCTCGCCGGTCCGCGCCCAGTGCACGAGGTTCCCGAGAGCGTCCGCGTTGGCCGCGACGTGCGCCGCGAGGTGCTTGCGGGTCCAGCCCGGGAGCGCGCTGGGTCCGGACAGTTCTTTCGCGTGGGTAAGGAAAAGCTCGGTCCCGAACGCGGCCCAGTCCCGCGCGGCGCCGGCGGCCATCAGGATTCCTTCACGATCTGGTTCACGCACGCGCCGATCCCGGCCACCTCGGTGACGACGGTTTCCCCGCCGGTCAGGTAGACCTTCGGGTCGCGCGCGTGGCCGACTCCGGCGGGCGTGCCGGTCGCGATCAGGTCGCCCGGGTTGAGCTGGACGATCGTGGAGACGTACCGCACCAGGTGCACCGGGTCGAACAGCAGCGTGCCGGTGTCGTCGTGCTGCATGACGCGACCGTCCACAGTGGTCTTCACCTCGAGCGCGGGCCGGACGCCGCCGACCTCGTCCGGCGTGACGACGTACGGGCCGACCGGCGTCGAGGACTGCCAGATCTTGCCCTGCGTCCACTCGACGGTGCGGAACTGCCAGTCCCGGACCGAGACGTCGTTCATGACAGTGAACCCGGCGATCGCCGCCGCGGCCTCGTCCTCGTTCGCGCGCCGGACGGTTTTGCCGACCACGACGACGAGTTCGACCTCCCAGTCGAGCGCGTCGGTCTCGGCCGGTTTGACGATCGGGTCGGCCGGCCCGGTCAGGGTGTCGGCGAACTTAGCGAACAGCGTCGGGTACGCGGGCAGCTCGCGGCCCATTTCCCTGATGTGGTTGGTGTAGTTGTGCCCGACACAGACCACTTTGGACGGATTCGGCACGACCGGGGCGAGGCCGGCGCCCTCGGCGGGCCAGGTCCGGCCGGTCGCCTGGGCGGCGCGCGCCTCCCAGCCGTCCTGGGCGAAGAGCGCGCCGAGGTCGGGACAGCCGAGGTCGACCAGCAGGTCTCCGTCGAGGCGGACGGCGCGGGTGCGGCCGTCGACGCGCAGGGTGGCGAGCTTCATCGGAGGGTCTCCTGACGGTTGAGGTGGAGCGCCTCGAACACGGGCGCGTCCGAGAAACGGAACAGGTCGAGGGCGCCGGAGTCGGAATCCGTCGCACCGGCCTCCGACTTCACCGAGAACGGCTGCCACGACGGGACGACGAACAGGTCCCCGCGCGAAACCGCCCACGAGGCGTCGCCGACGGTCACCGTGCCGGAGCCGTCGAACACCTGGCAGACCGACGAGCCGGTCTCGCGCACCGGCGCGGTCTCGGTGCCCCGGGCCACGCGGTGGAACTCGGCGCGGATGGTCGGCAGCACGTCGGAACCGTCGTGCGGATGGGAAAACCGGACAGCCGCGTGGCCTGGTTCGACCGTTCCGGCGTAGCCCTCTTTCTCCAGCTGCAACTGGTCGGACAGGGCGGCGTCGGTGTGCTCCCACTTGTAGGCCAGCAACGGCGAACCCGGCGCGACGGCGCCGGCCGAGAGCGGCCGCAGGCCCGGATGCGCCCAGAGCCGTTCGGACCGAGACCGCTCCGGCGTGATCCGCTCCGCCTCGCTGATGGCTTCGCGGCCGAATTCGAAGAACTGCGCGTCGATGCCGTACTGGAACGGAATGTCGAGGCCGTCCAGCCAGGCCATCGGCTCGCGCGTGGCGTTGTGGTGCGCGTGCCAGTTCCAGCCCGCCTGCGGCAGGAAGTCGCCGCGGCGCATCGGGACCGCGTCGCCGCCGACGACCGTCCACACGCCCGAGCCCTCGACGACGAACCGGAACGCGTTCTGCGTGTGCCGATGCTCGGGCGCGTCCTCGCCGGGCAGCAGGTACTGGATCGCGGCCCACAGCGTCGGAGTCGCGAACGGACGGCCGCCGAGCCCCGGGTTGGCGAGCGCGATCGCCCGTCGTTCCCCGCCGCGTCCGACCGGCACGATCTCGCCCGCCTGCTCGGCGAGCCGGAGCAGGTTCTCCCACCGCCACCGGTGCGGCACCGCCCGCGACCGCGGGTGCGCGGGCATCAGGTCGCCGATCTCCGTCCACAACGGAACGAGCAGCTCCTGTTCGAAGCCGCGGTAGAGGTTCCGCAGGGCGGGGGTGACCGCGGGCTGGTCCGGTGCGTCGACCGCGGCGAGCTGGACGGGAGTTGGCGCTGGTGTGCTGGGCATGGGGTTATGGTGGGCGCGTCCCGGTCTGCGGAAAACGGGATTCTGGTGTGCGGAAAGGCGGCCGGATGGAGAAACGGTTCAAAGCGCCGCCGCCGTACGCGGTGGCCAGCGTCGACAACGCCCTGCGGATCGCGGCGATGCTGCAGCTCGAAGGCCCGTTGACGGTCTCCGAGGTGGCCGAGCGGATCGGCGTCGCGCCCTCGACCGCGCACCGGCTGCTCGCGATGCTCGTGTACCGCGATTTCGCCGTCCAGGACGCCAACCGCGCTTACCGGGTGGGCCCGGTGCTGGAGCTGGCCGCGCACTCGCAATCAGCCGCGTCGAAGCTGCGCGCGGCGGCGCTTCCGCACCTGCGGAGGCTGGTGGACCTGCTGGACGAGTCGGTGAACCTGACGGTCCGGACCGGCGACACGGCCCGGTTCATCGCGAGCGTCGAGTGCTCGCAGGCGTTGCGGGTCGGTTCGCGCGAAGGGATGGTGTTCCCGGTCCATCAGACGACGGCCGGCCTGCTGCTGCTCGCCGAACTGCCGCCGGAACAGGTGGAGGAACTGTACGCGGTCGACAAACCCGGCGAGCGCCCGGACCCGGCCGAGCTGCGGGCGGACCTGGCTCGCGTGCGCCGCAGCGGGTTCGCGCTCAACCAGGGCCGCTCCGAACGCGGAGTGGTGGCGGTCGGCGTGCCGGTGCACGGGCCGGACGGAGTGGTCGTCGCGGGGTTGTCGGTGTCGATGCCGAGCGTGCGGTACCGGAAGGATCAGCTGCCGACGCTGGTGGCGGCGCTGCGCGCGACCGCAGCCGCGTTGGAGGCGGATTTACGCGGTTAGCGCTGGTCTTCTCCCGCGAGCGCGGTGGCGAAAGCCGCGTGCACGCTGAGGAATTGCTGCACCGACAGTTCCGCCGCGATGCCGGGGTACTGCGGGGCCAGCCGTTGGGCCGCCCAGGCACCCCACCGCACGTGAGCCTCGGCGACGCTCAGGTGCGCCGCTTCGGCGGCATGGCGGGCGTTCACGCCGTCCAGGATCGCTTGGTGCATCAACGCGGGAGTCGAACGTTGTTCCCACGCCCGCAGAGACGCCATCGAGGAAAGCCGGTGCAGCGTCGCGGAAACTGTCGGCGGCGCGGGACGGGGGAGCGGAACGCCGCGTTCGAGCGGTCCCCTTCGCTGCGGCGCGCCGTCCAGCGCGTCGTCGACTGCGGCACCGGTCGAAGTGGCCAGGCCGCGGCTTTCGGCGTCGTCAGTCATCAAGCTCGTCATCAGAGTCCCTCCGACGTGCGGTTACCCGCCTTCGCACGCGCGAAACCCTTGATCGGCGGGAACCGGTGGCGCGGGCGTTGCCGGGCAGCAGCGGGTCGATGTCGACCGGATCCAGCCGCGGGTCGCGCTGCAGGGAGCCGAGCGCGGCCTTGGCGACGGCGAGGATCGGCACCGCGAGCAGCGCCCCGACGATCCCGGCGATTTCCAGGCCGAGCGCGATGCCCACGACGACGGCCAGCGGATGCAGCCGGACCGCCCGTCCGAGCAGGAACGGCTGCAGCACATGGCTTTCCAGCTGCATCACCGCGACCACGACGGCGAGCACGATCCCCGCCGCGACGAATCCGTTGGCGACCAGCGCGACCAGCACCGCGACCGCGCCGGTCACCACCGCGCCGAGGATCGGCACGAACGCCCCGATGAAGATCAGCGCGGCCAGCGGCACCGCGAGCGGGACCCCGACCAGCCAGATGCCCAGTCCGATGCAGACCGCGTCCACACAGGCCACGGCCACGGTCGCGCGCACGTAGCTGACCAGCGAGGCGAACCCGCGGCGGCCGGCGACGTCGATCTCGTCGCGGGTGGCGGCGGGCACGATCTTCAGCAGGAAATGCCACACCTGATTGCCGCTGTACAGGAAGAACACGAGCACGAAAAGCGTCAGCAGCATCTCGGTGAGGACGCCGCCGACGGTCGCGGCGGTGGACAGCACGCGCGTGGTGAGCTCGGCGGTGTTGCCCTGGATCGCGCTGACCGCTTTGTCGAGCAGCTGCTGCAGCTGGGGCAGGTGCAGCGGTCCGTGCTGCAGCCAGTTGTTGATGCGCGCGAGACTGGCCCCGACCTGGTTGCCCAGCTGCGGCAGGCTCGCGGTGACCGTGGTGATCACCAGGGTCAGAACCCCGCCCAGCACGGCGAGCCCGACGATGATCGCGATGAGGGTGGCCAGCGCGCGGGGCACGTGCCAGCGCACCAGCCGCTCCACCAGCGGCGCGAACAACGCCGACAGGAGCAGGGCGATCCCGATCGGCACGGTGACGTCCGCGAGGTAGCCGAGAGTCCACGCGATGACGCCGAGCATGGTCAGCACGACCAGGAAGCGCCAGCTGGCCGCCGCGGCGACCCGGAGCGACCACGGCACCGCGTCGGCGGCGTCCCGGCGCCGATGACGGTGCGCCCCCGCGATCCGGCGGGCTGGCGCGGTCATCACGCCGCTGCCTTGGCCGACAACGGCTCCGCGACCGATTCGAGCGAGCGCCGTTCGGCCTTGACGCCCAGAACCGCCTCGGCGATCCCGCCCGCGATCATCATGCCCGCGCCCAGGTAGTAGCCGAAGGCCACGTTGCCGACGACGCCGGTTTCGACCAGGCTGCCGAACAGCACCGGGCCGATGATCCCGCCGAGCCCGGTGCCGACGGAGTAGAAGATCGCGATCGCCAGCGCGCGCACTTCGAGCGGGAAGATCTCCGACACCGTGAGGTACGCGGAGCTGGCCCCGGCCGAAGCGAGGAAGAACACCGCGCACCAGGCGATCGTCAGGGTGAGCGCGGACAGCACTCCGGCTTGGAACAGCAGGCCGGTCGCGACGAGCAGCACGCCAGAGCCCAGGTAGCTGGTGACGATCATCGGGCGGCGGCCGATCGAGTCGAAGAACCGCGCGAGGACCAGCGGGCCGACGAAGCTGCCGAGGGCGAGTGGGACGAGGTAGAGCCCGACGGACCCGCTGGAAATGCCGAAGAACCGGCTCAGCACCAGGCCCTGGGTGAAGTAGACGGCGTTGTACAGGAATGCCTGCCCGACGAAGAGGGCGAGCCCGAGCAGCGTCCGTCTCGGGTAGCTGCGCACGAGGGTCACCGCGACTTCGGTGAGGCTGGTGCGCGTGCGCTCCTCGACCTCGATGGTGTCGTCGACGGGTTCGAGCCGCTCACCGGTCGCCCTCTGAACCCGGTCTTCGATCCCGGTCACGACCTGGTCGGCCTCGTCGGCGCGGCCGTGGGTGAACAGCCAGCGCGGGCTTTCCGGGACGGTCCGGCGGACGATCAGGATGAACAGGCCGAGCACCGCGCCCAGCCCGAAGGCCAGCCGCCAGCCCAGCCAGGCCGGGATCAGGCCGACGTCGAGCAGCACCAGGCTGAGCGCCGCGCCGCCGGCCGCGCCGAACCAGTACGAGCCGTTCACCGCCAGGCTGACCGTCGCGCGCCAGCGGGCCGGCACGAGTTCGTCGATCGCGGAGTTGATCGCCGCGTACTCCCCGCCGATGCCGGCTCCGGTCAGGAACCGCATCACGAAAAACCACCACGGCGCAAAGGAAACCGCGGTCAGCACGGTGGCCAGCAGGTAGAGCCCGAGCGTCAGCAGGAACAGCCGTTTCCGGCCCCAGCGGTCGGTCAGGTAGCCGAAGACGAGCGAACCGCAGACCGCGCCGGTGACGTAGCACGAGGTCGCCAGCCCGACCTGGGTCGCGGAAAGGACCAGGCCGCCGCCGGGTTCAGTGAGCCGGTCGGACAGCGCGCTGACGATGGTCACCTCGAGCCCGTCGAGGATCCACACCGTGCCCAGCCCGACGAGCATCAGCCAATGCCACGACGACCAAGGCAGCCGGTCCATCCTCGCCGGCACGTCGGTTCGCACCACATCCATCACCTCGCGGCGCGAATTCCCGGCGGAGATCACGCGCAAACGGCTTGGCTACCACCAGTCGAGCGCGCGCAGCACGAAGAACGCGGCCACCCCGAGCACGAGGACCGCCACCGCGACGAGCCACGCCACGGGGAGTTTGCGCGACGGCATCGGCTGCGGATGCGAGAGTCCCGAAGTCTGCCCGGCGTCGGGCGGGGTGTCGCCGGGCGGCACGGAGCCGCCCGGTTCGAGGCCCGGCACTTCGTCCGGTTCGGGCCCGGGTGCGGTCATGTCCGGTCTCCTCGTCGGGGGCGCGGTCACCGGACGGGTTGCCGCCCCGGACGGCCATAAACCCGGACCGGCGGGTGTTTGCTCGCGGACCGGGCGGGTAGGCGAAGGCCCATGGCTGAACTCAACCCGATCCAGTTGCAGAAAGACCTGGCAGGCGTCGACTACCCGGCGACCCGAGACGACCTGGTCTCAGCGGCCGAACGGAACGGCGCGGACTCCGGCACCCTGGAGGTGCTGCGCGGCCTGCCCGACCGCACCTACGAGGGACCGAGCGGCGTCAGCAAGGAAGCCGCGCAGAAGTAACCACCTGGCCCGGCTCGAGGCGGACCCGCTGCCTCGAGCCGCTCTCTGTGGGCCTTAACCGGGGAGGACGCGTTCGATGATCTCCTTCGCCTCGACGTCCGCGACCGCCTTCGGCATTCCTCTGCAGGATCAGGTGCCGCCCACGGGAAGTCGGGCTTCGCGACGAAGACCTCCCCGGTGCGCTGCAGAAACCAGCCGAGCAGTCCGGCCAGCAGTGCAGGGTTCATCCGGCGAAACCCGGGTCACTCCGACACCCGTTCGAACACCGCGGCGAGGCCTTGTCCGCCGCGGATGCACATGGTTTCGGACAGGGCGAGCAGCCCGAAGAACCCGAGTTTCTTCATCTCGTCGATGAACTCGGCCGGGTAGACGTCGTCGGCCTCGAATTCCCGCACCCGCGGCCGAACCCACTCGTGCTTCGCGACCAGGGCGACCAACTGCTGAGCGTCATCGCCCGTTCCCTTCCCGTGCCTGCCGCAGCACGCGCTGAGCCCGTTCCAGCACCGGCTTGTCCACCATCTGCCCGCCCACTGCGACCGCCCCGCCCGTGCTGGCGGCGTCCAGGATCGATTGTGCCCAGCGGACTTCCTCGCGCGTCGGCCGCAGCGCCGCGGCGGCGACGGGCACCTGTTTCGGGTGCACGCACAGCTTTCCGGTGAACCCGAGCCGTCGCGCGTAGTGGACTTCGTCGGTGAGGTGCAGTTCGTTGTCCAGGTCTGCGGTGACGCCGTCGATCGGCCCGGGCAGCCCCGCTGCGGCGGAGGCGAGGACGAGCGCGCTCCGGGCGGCGACGAACGCGTCCCGGTCGGCCGGATCGGCGCCGAGTTCCGCGGCCAGGTCGAAGCTGCCGAACGCGAGGCGCTGCACGTTCGGGACGGCCGCGGTGTCCCGCGCGTCCAGCACTCCGCGCGCGGTTTCGACCAGCGCGATCACGACCGGCAGGACCCCGAGCTGCTCAGCCGCGGCCCGTGTCGTCGCCGGTTCGGCTTTCGGCAGCATGACGGTGCACCGGCGTTTCCTGAGCGCGGCGAGGTCTTCGTCGTGCCAGGGGGTGCCGGCGGCGTTCACCCGTACCGCGCACTCGGGGTTCTCCTCGAGCCACGCGACGACCTGCTCCCGCGCGTACTCCTTGCGCTCCGGCGCGACCGCGTCCTCCAGATCGAGCACGACCAGGCTCGGCCCGGCCGCCATCGCCTTGCCGAAACGCTCCGGCCGGTCGCCCGGGACGAACAACAGGGTCGCCGCTTCCCGCGCTCGCGTGGCGGCGCGGCTAGTCATTTCTGTGCCTTCTTGGCTTGGCGGATGAGGCCGCTGCCGATGATGAGGCGTTGGATTTCGCTGGTGCCTTCGTAGAGGCGCAGGAGGCGGATGTCGCGGTAGATGCGTTCGACGGGGACGTCGCGCATGTATCCGGTGCCGCCGTGGATCTGCACCGCGAGGTCGGCGACCTTCCCCGCCATCTCCGTGCAGTACAGCTTCGCCGCGGACGGCCCGATCCGCCGGTCCTCGCCGGACACGTACCGGGCGGCGGTTTCGCGCACCAGGGCGCGTCCGGCCATGATTCCGGTCTGCTGGTCGGCGAGCATGGCTTGGACGAGCTGGAAGTCGCCGATCGGCTGGCCGCCTTGGGTCGCGGAGGCGGCGTAGGCGAGGGATTCGTCCAGTGCGCGTTGCGCGGATCCGACGGCGAGCGCGGCGATGTGCACGCGTCCGCGGGCGAGGGAGGTCATCGCGGCGCGGTATCCGTCGTCTTCGTTGCCGCCGACGAGTGCGGAGGCGGGGACGCGGACGTTGGTGAGGGTGACGTCGGCGGTCCAGGCGCCTTCCTGGCCCATTTTCTTGTCTTTGGGCCCGACCTGCAGCCCGGGCGTGTCCGCGGGGACGAGGAACACCGCGATGCCGGGTCCGGAGTCGTCGGCGGGGCGGGTGCGGGCGAAGACGACGAACAGGTCCGCGAGGGGTGCGTTGGTGATGAAGCGTTTCTGCCCGTCGAGCACCCAGTCGTCGCCGTCGCGCACCGCTTTGGTGCGCAGTCCGGCGGGGTTGGACCCGGCGCCGGGCTCGGTGAGGGCGAAGGAGGCGACGACTTCGCCGGTGGCGATGCGTTCGAGCCACTGCGCTTTCTGTTCGTCGGTGCCGAATCCGACCAGGACTTGCCCGGCGATGCCGTTGTTGGTGCCGAACATCGACCGCAGCGCCAGCGAGGTGTAGCCGAATTCCATCGCGAGCTCTACGTCCTGGGTGAGGTCGAGTCCGAGTCCGCCCCATTCCTGCGGGATCGCGTACCCGAACAGGCCCGTCTCCGCGGCTTGTGCGCGCAGGTCGTCGGGGATGGCGTTGCCGTCCATGATTTCCTGTTCGCGCGGGACGACCTTGGTGCGGACGAAGTCGCGCACCAGGTCCAGGATGGGCCGGAAGTCCTCGGGGGTCACCGCTGCTGCCATGGGTCCCACTATGGCCTACCGGGCTGGCGCAGAAAATAGTTTATCAGAAATCATCGAATGCCTCACACTGCCGGACGCGCCGCGTTGCCGGTGTTCCCGCTGGTCGGAGGGAGGTTCGTGGCGTGGGGGGCGCTCGTAAGCGGAGACGGCATGCATGCCCAGTCGTGTAATACTTGATCCGAACCAGCGGGCGGTGGAGGGGAGCAGGCGGTGGCGATGTCCACGGGCGCCGGGTCGCGTCGCGCTGGTCCGGCGAACCTCAACGCGATGGCGGCGCAGGAGATCCGGCGTCGGGTTTTCTCCGGCCGGCTGCGGGCCGGGGCGAAGATCGACCAGGACGCGCTCGCCGGCGAACTCGGCATCAGCAAGCTGCCCGTCCGGGAAGCGTTGATCACCCTCGACCACGAGGGCGTGGTGGAGCACATCGCCCGCCGGGGCGCGTTCGTCGCCCGGCTGACCCGCGACGACATCCGCGACCACTACCGCGTGTTCGGCGTCGTGTCCGGACTGGCCGCCGAACGCGCGGCGAAAAACCTGACCCCAGGAAGCCTGCAGGCGCTGCACGATCTCGCGGACCGGATGGAGTCCGCAGTGGACCGTGCCGACCAGGAACGGCTGAACTACGAGTTCCACCGGAGAATCAATTACGCCGCCGATTCGCGCCGCCTCCTGTCGCTGCTCGGCATTCTCGCCAAAACCGTGTCGCACGGTTTTTACGAGGCACACGAGGACTGGCCGGTCAAGGCGCGGGACGACCACCGGCTGATCCTGGCCGCATTGTCCGCCCGCTCCGCCGCCCGGGCGCGCACGCTGGTCGAGAAACACCTCGCGGACGCGGGCGAGCGCGCGGTGGCGTTGCTGGAGAAGCAAGGATTCTGGGACCGCTGACCCGTTGCGCGAATTCAGTTTTTATGGCTCCGCCGAGTGTCCATTACGGTCGAATTCATGGAGCGGAACTTTGACTCGGCCGAAGAACTCGCGGCCGCTTTGCATACTGGTGAAGTGTCCTCAGCGGAATTGACCGACGAGGCGATCGACCGCATCGAGCGGGAAGACAAGGCGCTCAACGCGATCTGCGTGCCGGATTTCGACCGGGCCCGCGCCGCCGCCCGCGAGGCCGACCAGGCCCGCGCCCGCGGCGAAGATCGGCCGCTGCTCGGGATTCCGGTGACGGTCAAGGAGTGCTACAACGTCGCCGGCCTGCCCACGACCTGGGGCCTGCCGGAGCACCGGGGCTTCCGGCCGGCCGAGGACGCGGTCCAGGTCGCGCGGCTCAAGTCCGCGGGCGCGGTCATCCTCGGCAAAACCAACGTGCCTCTGGGACTTCAAGGCTTGCAGAGTTCCAACCCGGTGTACGGCACCACCAACAACCCCTGGGACCACGACCGCACGCCAGGCGGTTCCTCCGGCGGATCGTCAGCGGCTCTGGCGGCGGGCTTCGGCGCACTGTCCATCGGCTCCGACATCGGCGGCTCGCTGCGCACCCCCGCGCATTTCTGCGGGGTCTACGGGCACAAACCGTCCCTCGGCCTGGTGCCGAACCGCGGGATGGTCCTGCCCGACACCCCCGCCTTGCCGGTCGACCTGGACCTCGCCGTCGTCGGCCCGATGGCGCGCACCGCCCGCGACCTCGCGCTCCTGCTCGACGTCATGGCCGGACCGGACCCGCTGACCTACGGCGTGGCGCACGAACTGGCCCTCCCTCCCGCCCGCCACGAGAAGCTGAGCGACTGCCGGGTCCTGATCCTCGAGGACCACCCGTTCATCCCGACCGGAGCCGCGGTCCGAGCCGGGGTGCACCGAGTCGCCGACGCACTCGCGGACGCTGGTGCCCAAGTCGAACGACACAGCCCGCTGCTGCCCGACTTGGAAGAGGCCGCGACGCTCTACACGCAGCTGCTGTTCTCCGGCTCGGTAGCGCGTTTCCCGGTCGACGCGTACGAGCAACTCCAGACCCGCGCCGCCGGACTGAGCCCGGCCGACCAAAGCCTCGACGCGTCACGGTTGCGCGGAATGGTGCTCACCCACCGCGACTGGCTCCAGCTGAACCACCGCCGCGAACTCCACCGGCACGGCTGGCGGCAGTTCTTCGCCGAGTTCGACGCCGTGGTCTGCCCGGTCACGCCGACGCCCGCGTTCCCGCACGACCACACCCCCGACCTGCTGGCCTGCCGGATCGACATCGACGGCGTCGAGTACCCGTTCTTCGACCAGCTCGTCTGGGCCGGTCTGGCCACCATGCCCGGCCTGCCCGCCACCGCCGTGCCCGCGGGCCTGTCCCCGGAAGGGCTGCCGGTGGGCGTGCAGCTCGTCGGCCCGATGTTCGAAGACCGGACGCCGCTGCGCCTGGCCGCACTGCTGGAAGAGCGGATCGGCGGTTTCCAGGTGCCGCAGTAGCGGGCCTATTTCTCGTTCGCGAGCGGGCGGTCGTTCTCCTCCTTGACCGCCCGCAAGTGGCTCCAGGACTCGACAGCGCGCACGCCCGGCAGCTCCCGCAGTCGTTCGAGCGTGTCCAGCACCTCGTCGAGCGACTGTGCCTGAATGCTGCCGATTCCGTTGCACCATCCCACTCCGGTCGCGAAGCAGTCGATGTTCTCGAACTCCGCGATCCGCCGGGCCACCGGTTCGGCATCGCCGGTCGTGTGCACCGCGAAACCGACGGTGTGCGTGCGCGTCGAACGGCTGAGCCGCACCAACGCTCCAATGTGGACGACGCCGGACTCGATCAGCCGGAGCACCCGGGCGCGCGCGGCTCCCGGCGACAGCCCGGTCGCTTTCGCCAGTTCGGCGAACGACGCGCGGCCGTCATCGCGCAGCTGGGCCAGCAGCGTGTGATCGACGCCGTCCAGTTCGAGGCCGGCGAGCGGCCCCGGGCTTTCCAGCGGCCCCGGCGGAAAATACGGGTCTTTCCAGACACGCAGATACGTGATCGTCTGCACCGCCCGGACGCCCGGAACGGCCTGCACGCGCGCGAGACCCCGGGCGAAGGATTCCAGGTCGGCGGCCCGCAGTTCGGCGGTGACCGCGAACCGGCCCGCGGTCGTGGTGACGAACGAGGTTTCGCCGAGCGCCGCGATCCGCTCGGCGACCGGGCGGGCGGCGCCGTCGGTCTCGACGATCACGTGCCCGAGCTGATGGAGCCCGAACACCGCCGGATGGATCGCGCCGACCAGCCGGAGCCCGCCCTCGTCGATCAGCCGCTGCACCCGCGCCTTGGTGGTGGAGCGGGCGAGCCCGACCAGCCGGGCCAGCGTTTCGAACGACGCGCGCCCGTCCTCCTGCAGAGCCCGGATCAGCAGGTCGTCCACGTCGTCGGTGTTCCCTCGCACGGGAAGAACCTAGCCGATCCCGCCTCGATCGGCGAATCCGCTTATCCAACCGCAACAACGCAGACGAAGCGACGGCTATTCAGAGATCATACAGTCGAATCGTCTATTGCTCCGCCTATCTGGCAGAGGTACCGTCTGCTCCCATCGGAGCGGCGGTCGACGCGGAAGGTGCGGGTGGGCATGGGGACGGAACGGGCGTTCTTCGGTCAGCCCCGCGGCCTGGTGGGGCTGTTCTTCGCCGAGGCGTGGGAACGGTTCTCCTACTACGGCATGCGCGCGCTGCTGCTCTACTACATGACCGACCGGCTGTCCGACGGCGGACTCGGCCTCCGGCCGGAGAGCGCGAAACCGATGATCGCGGTCTACGGTTCGGCGATCTACCTGGCGGCGATCCTGGGCGGCTGGATCAGCGACCGGCTGCTCGGCGACCGCAAGACCACCCTGGTCGGCGGTGTCCTGATCATGTGCGGGCACGTTTGCCTGGCCGTCCCGGCTGGCGCCGGCGCGCTGTTCGCTTCGATGGTCTTCATCGCCGCCGGGACGGGACTGCTGAAGCCGTCGATTTCTTCCTCGGTCGGCGACCTCTACGCGGCCGACGATCCGCGGCGCGACTCCGGGTTCAGCATCTACTACATGGGCATCAGCGTCGGCGCGGTGGCCGCCCCGCTGGTCGTCGGCACCGTCGGCCAAGATTACGACTACCACGCCGGGTTCGGGATCGCCGCGGTCGGCATGGCGGTCGGCCTCCTGGTCTACCTCCGGACGCAGCGGCGGCTCAGCCCAGCGAGCAGCCGGCCGAAAAACCCGTTGCGGCTGGCCGAGATCCCGCGGCCGCGGCTGGTCGCGGCGATCGCCGGAATCGCCCTGCTGGCCGTGCTGGGCGCGGCGGCCGCCAGCACCGGAGTTCTCGACGCCGACGTCGCCGTCAACCTCATCAGCGTGCTGGCGATCGCGCTTCCGGTCGGCTATTTCACGGTCATGCTGCGCAGTCCGCGCACCACCGCGGCCGAGCGCGCCCGGGTGCGCGCCTACGTTCCGATGTTCGTCGCGGCAGTCGCGTTCTGGTGCATCCAGGAGCAGGGCGCGACCGTGATCGCGCAATACGCGGGCGAAAGCACCGATCTCGACGCGTTCGGGTTCGCGATCCCGGCGTCGTGGTTCCAGTCGGTCGGCTCGCTGGTCCTGATCGTGCTCACCCCGCTGTTCGCGATGCTGTGGCTGCGGCTGGACCGTTCGCCCCGGTCGCCGTCAACGGCGCACAAATTCGCCGCGGGACTGGCGATCGCCGGTCTTTCGTACCTGCTGCTGGTGGTCCCGGCCGCGCATCCGGGGCAGACGAATCCGTTGTGGCTGGCCGGAAGTCTCGCGGTGGTCACCGTCGGCGAAATGTGCCTCTCGCCGATCGGGCTGTCCGCGACGACGAAGCTCGCACCGGCGGCGTTCGCGACGCAGACGATGGGGTTGTGGCTGTCGTCGAACGCAGCCGGGCAAGGCATCGGCGCCCAGCTGGTGAAGTTCTACGACGCCCGTTCGGCGGCGGGCTACTTCGGCGCGCTCGGCGCGGGCGCGGTCGTGCTGGCCCTGCTGCTGTTCGCGCTGGCTCCGCTCATCCGGCGGCAAGCAACGAGAAGGGAGTCCACAATGGACCACGAGCAAGCGGCGGCGGGCCGGTGAAGCGCGTCGTTTTCCGGGGCGGGACCTTGTTCGACGCGGAGTCCCGCTGTGCGGATCCGGCGGACGTGGCGGTGGAGGACGGCCGGATCGTCGACGTCGGGACCGGCCTCGACGGCGACGAGGAGGTCGACTGCACCGGCCGGGGAGTGCTGCCCGGGCTGATCGACTGCCACGTGCACCTCACGATGACGAGTTCGGACCTGTTCGAGAGCGTGCAGCAGCCGTTCTCGCTCCAGTTCTACGAAGGCGCGCGGAACATGGCGCGGACGCTGGCCGCGGGCGTCACCACCGTCCGCGACGCCGCGGGCGCCGACCTCGGGATGCGCGTGGCGCAGGAACGCGGCCTGATCGCCGGGCCGCGCATGCGGATTTCGCTGAACATGCTGAGCCAGACCGGCGGGCACGGCGATCCGTGGTGGCCCTCGACCTGCGTGGTGGACCTGCTGCCGCCGCACCCGGGCCGCCCGCCCGTGGTGGTGGACGGCCCGGAGGAGATCCGCCGCAAGGTCCGGGAGCTCGTCCGCGCCGGAGCCGACGTCATCAAGGCCGCGACCAGCGGGGGAGTCGTGTCCGGCGGCGCCGGGCCGAAGATCGCGCACTTCCGGGACGACGAGATCGCCATGATGGTGACCGAGGCCGCGGCGGCGGGACTGCACGTCATGGCCCACGCGCACGGCGACGGCGCGAAGGCCGCCGTCCGCAACGGGGTCCGCTCGATCGAACACGGCCACTTCCTGGACGACGAAACGCTCGAGATGATGGCCGAGCGGGGCACCTGGCTGGTCCCGACTCTCAGCGCCGGAGTCGGTCTCCGGCAGGCGGTCGAGGCCGGGGCCGGATATCCCGACCACATCGTGGAGAAGATCAAGGAACGCACCGAAAGCAGCGTCCGGCGCGCGATCGAGGCAGGCGTCCCGATCGCGATGGGCACTGACGCGCCGCTGTACCCGCACGGGGAGAACCTGCTGGAACTGGAGCTTCTCGTCGAACAGGGCATGCGTCCGGCCGACGCGTTGCACGCCGCGACGCTGTCCGCGGCGAACCTGATGGGCCTCGGCTCGGAGCTGGGCTCGCTGACTCCCGGCAAGCGCGCCGATCTCGTTGTCGTGGACGGCGATCCTCTCGACGTGCGGGACGTGGGCAAGCGGATCCTCGCGGTGTACCAGGACGGGCGGCTGGCGCACGCGGCCGGCCGCGAGTGAGCCGAGCCGATTGACACACCGGCTCGTCATTCATACATTATCTCCAACTTTGTATGATCGACGAGCGGAGCTGGTTCGGATGAAGCTCGGCAAGACCGCGGTCGTCCTCGGCGGAAGCGTCGCGGGCCTGTGCACGGCCGGCGCGCTGTCCCCGTACTTCGAGCGGGTGCTCGTGCTGGAGCGGGACGTACTTCCGGAGGGGGCCGAGCACCGGCGCGGCGTGCCGCAGAGCAAGCACCCGCACTTCCTGCTGAACTCGGGCCGCCGGGCGATCACCGCGCTCTTCCCGGGCTTCGAGGACGACCTCGTCGCGGCGGGCGGGCTGCACCTGATGCCGTCGATGGACGCCGCCTACCTGGACCGGGAGGGCTGGTCGGCGCGCAAGCGCAGTGCGATGACGATGGTCTACAGCTCGCGCGTGCTCATCGAGCGCGTGCTGCGGGACAAGGTGCGCGAGCTGTCCAATGTGGACCTTCGAGAGCGGGTCGCGGTGCGCGGGCTGGCCACCGCGGGCGGCGCGGTCACCGGAGTCGAGATCGCCGCGCCCGGCGGCGAGGAGCGGCTGGACGCCGACTTCGTCGTGGACGCGATGGGCCGCGGTTCGTCCGTCGCGAACTGGCTGGTGGCGGCGGGCTGGCCGGAACCGGAGGTGCGGACCCTCGACGCCAAGGTCACCTACACGTCGCGCTGGTACGAACTGCCCCCGCCGGAGAGCCGCCCGGCGTCCTGGTGGTGGCGGCATCTGGTGCTGATGCCGACCCAGGACCGCGGCCGGCATCCCGCCGAGCACGAGTTCCTGGTGAACTTCTTCCCGATCGAGGGCGACCGGGTCATCGCGTGCATGGGCTCGTGGGGCCTGGAAATGCCGCGGACGGCCGACGCCTTCGTGGCCTCGGCCCGGCGGACGCGGACGCCGCTCTTCGCCGCGGCGATGGACCGGTGCACTCCGGCCTCGGAGGTGCACCTGACCCGGTCCACCGGCAACCGGTGGCGGCGCTACGACCGCTGGGCGAACCCGCCGCGAGGCCTGGCGTTCGTCGGCGACTCGATCTGCGCGTTCAATCCGTTCTACGCCCAGGGCATCAGTTCCGCGTCGAGTTCCGCGCTGCTGCTGCGCGAGCAACTGGCCCGCGCGACCAGTCTCGACGCGGGTTTCAGCGCGCGATTCCTGCGGGCGCAACGCCGTCTGCTCGAAGTGCCGTGGACCCTGGCGATGGCCCGCGACCGGGGTTACGAGTGCGCGGAGGGCACTGAACGGCTGCCCAAGTGGCAACGCCGTCTGCTTGCCGCCGTTTCCGCGCCGGCGTTCAGCCTGATCGTCGGCGCCGCCCGGGAGGACGACGTCGTCGACGAGCATTTCGCCAAGGTGTTCAACCTCGACGAGTCGCTGGGCGAGATGATGCGCAATCCGCGTCCGCTCCGTGCTGGGCAGGCACCGGGTGCCGTTCGGCTTCGACCCGCAGGCCGAGCCGCCCGCCACGGACTATTCGCCGGCCGCGGTCGCGGGATGAGCGCCGCCTGCGGGCCGGAGGCGGCGGAGGTCACCCGGCAGCTCGGCTTCGACTGCCACCAGGTCAGCCCGGTGGTCTCGGTCCGGGCGCCGTGGGACCTGGCGCACTGGACGATGCCGCTGCTGGAAGTGCTGATCGTCGGCGGCGCCGTTTTCGCGCTGTGGCACGCCGTGCGCCGCTACCGCGCGGGGGATCCGGTCAACCTGGCGCTGTGGTGGGCTTCGCTGGTCTATCTCGTCGTCACCGAACCGCCGCTGTATTTTCCCGAATGGTTCGGGCTCGACCGGCTGTACGGATTCATCTTCGCGCACAACCGGTTCACCGTGCAGTTCATGGGGGACCGGCTGCCGCTTTACATCGTGGCGTTCTACCCGGTGATCAGCCAGCTCGCCTACGAACTCGTGCGGTCGCTGGGGATCTTCCGCCGCCGCGGCCCGCTCGCCGGGTCGGTCGCGGTCGCGTTCGCCTGCCAGGTCTTCTACGAGGTGTTCGACCAGGTCGGCCCGCAGCTGAAGTGGTGGGCGTGGAATCCGGCGAACCGCATCGTCAACCAGCCCGCGCTGGCCGCGGTTCCGATGACCAGCATGCTGCTGTTCGCCTCGGTCTCGATGGCGGCCATGACCTACCTGGTGGTCCGTTTCGCCGGCAACCCGCCGCGCCGAGGCTGGCGGCTGGTGCCCCGAGTCCTCGCCGCGGGCGTCCTCACCCCGTTCACCATGGCGGTCGCCGGGCTCCCGGCGAGCCTGTTAGACGGCAACCGCACCGGGCAGGCGTGGGTGCTGGGCACGGAACTGGCCCTCGTCTGGCTGGGCGGCGCGTGGATCGTCGTGGCACAGCTGCGCTCCGCCGCTCGCGTCGACGAGCCGCTTTCGTCCTTCGGCCGGTACTACCCGGCCCTCTACCTGGGCGGAATGGCGGTGTTCTGGATCGGCGCACTGCCTGCCTACCTCGCCGCCCGGGACGGCGTCACCAGTGCCGGTTCCCCGATCGGAAGCGGCCCGTACGCGCTCGCGTGCTTCGCCGCCGCCGGTCTGCTGCTGGCCGCGCAACGAGCCGTCCGCCGCTGACCCGCGGTCCCCGTCTGCGACGATAGGCGCCATGGGGTACCACGGATGGCAGGGCGACCCGCCCGGCGCCGAGGACGAGGCACGCCGCCGGATCGTGAAGGCGGCGATCGCGTGCATCGACCGCGCCGGGCTGGCCAAGACCAACCTCTCCCACGTCGCCGCGGAAGCGGGCGTGACCCGGCAGACCGTCTACCGCTATTTCCCCAGCCTGGCCGAAATCCTGCGCGCCGTCGCCCACGCGGGAGCCCAGGAGTTCGCCGAACGGATGCGGGCGCACCTGGCCACCTTCGACAGCCCGGTCGAGGTCGCCGTGGAATCCGTCGTCTTCGCCGTCCGCAGCCTGCCCGACGAGCCATATCTCGGACTTCTCCTGCAGGCCGGGGAAGCCGACTATTTCACCGCCGGAACCGCGACGCCGCCGTCCTTCTCCCTGGGCGCGCGAATCCTGCGCGACACCGAGGTGGACTGGTCCGCCGCCGGGGTGCGCACCGACGAGGAACTCCAGGAACTGGCCGAGATCTTGATGCGGCTGTTCATGTCGTTCCTGCAGTACCCGTCGACGCCCCCGGCGACAGACGACGAACTGCGGGCGATGGTGCGCCGCTGGATCGGCCCGGCACTGCGCGGGTGATCGCGTCGGCTGTCCACGATCGGCGCTGAGGATCCGGTTGCTGTGGTAGCTGCCGCTGCCCGCGCGTCGCACCGGGAGGACGCTCCTGAACTCCAAAGTGGACGGTCAGGACCAGGCAACCAGAAGCTCATGCACCCCGTAAATGTTCATGTTCGTCCGCAACGGCACCTCCCCAGCCGGAACCGCCAGCCGCAGGCCGGGGAAGCGGCGCAGCAATCCCTCGAACCCGACGCGCATTTCGATCCGGGCCAGTTGCTGTCCCAGGCACTGGTGGATCCCGTGCCCGAACGCGACCTGTCCGCGGACCTTGCGGTGCAGGTCGATCGTGTCCGGGTTCTCGAAATGCCGCGGATCGCGGTTCGCCGCCAGCAGCGACACGACCACCGTCGAACCGGCCGGAATCGTCTCCCCGCCGAGTTCCACGTCCTCGGTCGCGTAGCGGTAAAAGATGTCAGCCACCGACAGGTAGCGCATCAGCTCCTCCACCGCGTTCGGGAACAACGTCGGATCGGCGCGCAGTTCGGCTAGCTGCGCGGGGTTTTCCAGCAGCGCGAAGGCACCCAGCGACAGCATGTTCGCGGTGGTCTCGTGTCCGGCCAGCAGCAGCAGGAACGCCATGCCGGTCAGTTCTTCGATGCTCAGGTCCTCGTCGCGGGCGAGGTCGGACAGGATGTCCTCGCCGGGCTCGGCGCGCTTGTCCGTGCACAGCTGGCCCAGGTAGCCCATCATCGCGCCGAACGCGGCCATCTTGTCTTCGAGGTTCACGTCCCGTTCCATGAACTTCGACGAGTTCGACTGGAAGGTCTCGCGGTCGGCGTAGGGGACGCCGAGCAGTTCGCAGATCACCAGCGACGGCACCGGCAGCGCGAACTCCCGTACGAGGTCCACCGGCTGCGGGAGCTTCGCGACCGCGTCCAGCTGCTGTTCGGTGATCGCGACGATGCCGTCCTCGAGCTGCTTCATCCGCTTGACGGTGAACGCGCCGGTGAGCTTGCGTCGCAACCGGGTGTGGTCGGGGGCGTCCATGCTGATGAACAGGCCGGGGATCTGCGGCGACGGCTCGGTGGCGACCGGCATTCCCGGCGTCTCGTACGGCACGTGGACCACGCCGAGGTCCTGGCGGCTGCTGAACCGGGCGTCGGACATGACCTGGCGCACCGCGTCGTATCCGGTGATCAGCCAGCCCTCGTGGCCGTCCGGGAAGCGCATCGGGCTGACCGGGCGGGTCTCGCGCAGGGCGGTGATCGCGGCGGGCGGGTCGAACGGGCCGGCGTCGCGGTCCATCGGCAGGCCGTCGAGCGGGGAAAGCTGCTGGCTCATCGGAAATCCTTTCGTGGTGGCTTGGTGTCACCACGATCGCCGGGAGGCCAGACACGAAGCCGTCACGGCGCTGACACGGGATCAGACCCGCGTCAGCGGCACCGTCACCAGCTCGGTCCACACCCCCGCCGCGCCTTCCCGAGCGGCCTGGGCGAATGCTTCGTCGCCGAGGTGGCGGCGCGCTTCCTGCTCGATCCGCACTACATCCGGGTTGGACAGGTCTTTCCGGCCGAGCACCCGCGTGCTCGCCGCGAGCAGCCGTGCGGCGTGGTCGTATTGCGCGCGCCGCAGCGCCAGGTCGGCGACCCCGACGACCGCCCGCGCGATTTCCGGCGCGCGTCCGGTTTCCTCCGCGGCACGGCAGGCGGCGGCACGGTGTTCGCGCGCCTCGTCGAGGTCGGCGGCGAACCAGGCGTGCAGGTCGTGGGCCACGGCTCGCAGATGCGGTTGCTTCGCTTCCTCGCCCAGCAGGCTCATCGCGTGGCCGAACTGGTCGAAGGCCTCCTGCGCGTTTCCGTTCCACCGGGCCAGTTCCGCGCGCACCAAGGCGAGCGAGGCCAGCGTCCCGGGCCAGGTGACGCCTTCCGCGAGCCGTTCCGCTTCGGCGACCGCGGCGGCGCAGGCGTCCTGGTCTCCCGCGAGCCAATGCAGCCGGGCTTGCCGCATGCGCAGCTGGGCGACGTCGTCCAGCGCGTCCAGTTCCGCGACGACCGAGACCGCCTGCTCGAAGTGTTCGTTGGCCTCGGCGAACTCGCCGCGCATGGCGAGGCAGCCGGCGAGTTCGGTCTGCGCGAACGAGATGCCGAACCGTTCCCCGAGCACCCGGAACTCGACCAAGGCTTCGTCGAACCAGGATTCGCAGTCCTGGCCGAGCATCATCCGCAGCTTCCCGAGATGCAGCCGGGACAGCGCGCGCACCCACGGGTCCTCGTCGTCCAGCAGCGACTCCCAGGCCGGCTGCAGCGCGTCCGGGTCGCCGAGCATCATCTCCAGCGGCACCACCAGCCGCAGCGCCGCGTGCCGGTGCCGGCCGTGCTCGCCGAGTTCGTACGCCTGGTGGATCCACTTCGCGGCTTCGGGCATGTCGCCGGGGCCGGAGGTGACGAACATCGAGGTCAGGGCGTACACGATGGCCCTGATGTCGTCGGGGACCTCGCCGGGGGTGGCGATCGCGGCGGCGATCAGCTCCATGCCCTCGGCCTTGCGGCCCACCAGCCACCAGTACCAGCCGCAGGCCGCCGCGAGCCGCATCGCGGCGTGCGCATCTCCGGCCGCGAGCGCGCCGCGCATCGCCGAGACGAGATTGTCGTGCTCTGCGTTGAGGACGGCGAGCCACTCCAATTGCTCGCCGCGGCGCAGGCGGGGTTCGGCGTTTTCGGCCAGTTCGGTGAAGTACGCGAGATGCGCCTGCCGGGCCAGCTCGGTCTCCCCGGCTTCGGCGAGCCGGGCGGCGCCGTACTCCTTGATCGTGCCGAGCATCCGGTAGCGCGGCGCGCCTTCGCCGAACGCGACGAGCAGGGACTTGTCGCTCAGCGCGGCGAGCAGGTCGAGCACTTCGTACTCGTCGACCAGCTCTCCCGCGCAGACCCGCTCCGCCGCCTCCAGGCTCGCGCCGCCGGCGAACACCGAGAGCCTGCTCAGCACGAGCCGTTCGCCGTCGCTGAGCAGTTCCCAGCTCCAGTCGACCATCGCGCGCAGCGTCCGGTGCCGGGGCAGCGCGGTGCGGCTGCCGCCGGTCAGCAGCCGGAACCGGTTGTCGAGGCGGTCCGCGAGCTGCTCGGCGGACATCGTGCGGAGCCGGACCGCGGCCAGTTCGATCGCGAGCGGCATCCCGTCCAGCGCGGTGCAGATCCGAGACAGCGTCCGGTCGTCGGCGAGGTCCTGCCGGCCCGCCGTCGCCCGGTCCCGCAGCAGCTGGACGGCCTCGGTCCGGGGGAGCGGCTCGACCGGCCACAACGCTTCTCCGGTGATCCCCAGCGGTTCACGGCTCGTCGCGAGAATCCGCAATCCGCGGCACTCGCCGAGCAGCCGGTGCGCGAGGGCGGCCGCGGACTCGATGACGTGCTCGCAGTTGTCCAGCACCAGCAAGGTTTCGCGGTCGCGGATCGCGGAGACCAGCCGCTCCACCGGGTCGGAGGACGACGCTTCGCCGAGCAGGGCGTCGCGCAGGCCGAGCCCGGACAGCGTGGCCTGCGCGACGTCGTCGCCGCTCCCGACGGCGGCCAGCTCCACCAGCCACGCGCCGTGGTGCAGGCCGTCGACCAGCGTGCGGGCGGTTTCCGTGGCGAGCCTGGTCTTTCCGGAGCCGCCGGGTCCGGTCAGGGTGGTGAGCCGATGGCGGGACACCAGATCGCGGACTGCGGCGACATCGGCTTCTCTGCCGACGTAGCTGGTGAACTCGGCGCGCAGGTTGGTCTTGCGGTTCTCTTCGCGCCGTCCGACCTCGCCGCGCAGCAACGCGACGTGCAACGCGGACAGTTCGGGCGACGGGTCGGCGCCCAACTCGTCGGCCAGCGTTTCCCTGATGCGCTGAAACGCTTGCAGCGCCTCGGTATTGCGGCCCGCGGCGGCGAGCGCTCGCATCAGCGCGCCCACGAGCCTTTCCCGCACCGGATGCGCGGCGACGAGGTCGGTCAGCTCCGAGACGAGGTCCGCGCCGCGCCCGAGGTCGAGCTCCGCTTCGAACCGGTCTTCCAACGCCGCCAACCGCAAGGCTTCCAGCCGCGTGGCCGCCGCTTCGAACGCCTCGCTGTCCTGCAAGCCGACGTCCTGCATCGCCGGACCACGCCACAACTCCAGCGCTTCGCGCAGCCGCCCAGGCCCGCGGTCTTCCCGGGCCTGGGCGACGAGCCGCTCGAAGCGCACCGCGTCGACTGCGTCCGCCTCGATCGCCAGCCGGTACCCGTCGGTCACCCCTTCGACTACCGCGCCCGGCAATGCCTTGCGCAGCCGGGAAACCAGGCGTTGCAAGGCATTCGCGGCGTCCGCCGGCGGATGCTCGCCCCAGATCCAGTCGATCAGCGCCGCCTTCGGGACGACCTGGCCCGGCCGGAGCGCGAGGGCGACGAGAAGTCCGCGCAGCCGCGCGCCCGGAACGTCGGCCACGTCGCCGTCGCGGACCTCGAACGGACCCAGGATCTTGATCTGCACCCGCCCGATCCTGCCATCCGATCGGGTGGTCAGGCAGCGGAATAGAGGACGATGTCGTCGTGCCGCGTACGAGCGTGGACCTTGAGCGTGCCGCGGGGACGATCCGGCGTGCCGAGTGTGCTGCGCACTGCGCCCTTCGTGCTCTTCGCGTCCACGTCGGCGGCGATGTCCGCGCTGACGCCGACCTCGATCCCGCCGGCCGCGTTCGACAGCTCCACCTGGCCGCGCATGACCCGCCCGATCCGGATTGGACAGTGCGCGGCCTTGGCGACGACGCTGCCGTCGGCGGTGCCGATGTCGAAGCTGCCGTTCGACCCGCCGAGATCGACGTCGGACCGGGCGTGGCCGATCCAGACCTCGCCGCCGGTGCCCTGGTAGCGGACCTCGCCGTCGGCCTCGCCAATCCGCAGGCCCGCCGTGCTGCCCTCGATGACCGCGTCGCCCGCGACGTGCCCGACCGCGAGCGCGCCCGCGCCGAGGTTGCCGCGCAGCGCCGCGACCCGGTCGAGCTGCACCTGGCCGGAGCCGATGTTGACCTCGCAGTCGCCGAGGCGGCCGTCCGCCCGCACCTCGGTCCACGCGGTGTTGAGGACGAGCTTGGACCCGGCGGGCAGTTCGATCGCGATCTCGACGGAGCCGGTCTGGCGGCCGGACTTGGTCGTCTTGACGGCCAGCACGCCGTCGGCGAACTCGACCTTGGTCTTCTCGGCGACCTTCACGTCGATGGAGTTGGCCGCGTCGACGGGCTGCACTCGCACGACGGTCTCGGCGTGCTCGCCCGCGCTGATCCGGACGCGGGCGCCGGCGGTGGTGAGGGCGGCGGTGATGGGGTTCGGGGTAGGGAAAGCGGACATTTTCGGTCTCCTCGGCTGGCTCAGTGGTTCGTGGGGACCACATTCGCCTGGCAGGCGGACACGCGGCTGTCACGGCTCAGACGCGGGGGAGACGCCCGTGTCAGCACTTGTGTCGGACGCCAAACCGCGCATACCCCCGGTCGCTCGCGGGTAGTGCTTGAAGACGCTGTTGTGGAAGCTGGTGCGAAGGGAACGGTGAACGTGAACGTCAACAAGCTGATGTACCGGCCGATGGGCATGGTGTTCGGCGTGCTCGGCGGTCTGGCCGCCAACGCGGCGTTCGAACGAGTGTGGAAGCTGATCTCCGGCACCAAGAAGGCGCCCACCCCGACGCAGAAAGACCGGGGCTGGGGCGAGGTGCTCTTGGCGGCGTCGATCCAGGGGGCGATCTTCGGCCTGGTCAAGGCGGCTGTCGACCGCGGCGGCGCGACCGGCTACGACAAGCTCACCGGCCAGTGGCCCGGGGACACCGCCAAGCACGGCAAGGGATGAGATCTGCCGGACGCGGCAGGTGTGCCGGGGGCGCGCAACGGATACCCGGAGAGTGCGCCGTGCGAGGAAGAGGGCCAGATGGACGAGGTGGACGAGGTTCGCCGGGCGGCGGTGCCGTTGCACGAGCCGGGAGAGCTGGAGCCGCTGCTGGACCGGGTCGGCGGCGCTCGTTATGTGCTGCTCGGCGAAGCGTCGCACGGCACCTCGGAGTTCTACCGGTGGCGCGCGGAAATCACCCGGCGGCTGATCGCCGAACAGGGCTTCTCCTTCGTCGCGGTGGAGGGCGATTGGCCGGATTGCCACCGGCTGCACTGCTGTGTCTCGGGCGCGCCGGGCGTCCCGAAGGATCCCGCGCAGGTGCTGTGGGAGTTCGACCGGTGGCCGCGGTGGATGTGGGCCAACGAGGAAGTCGTCGAGTTCGCGCGCTGGCTGCGGGAATTCAACACGGCCCGCTCCGCCGGGCACCCGCCGGTCGGGTTCCACGGCCTCGACGTCTACAGCCTCTGGGACTCATTGCGCGCGGTGCTCGACTACCTGCGGGAACATCGCCCGGAACAGGTAAACCGCGCGTTGGCCGCGTGGCGCTGTTTCGAGCCGTACGCGCAGCAGCCGCAGCAGTACGCGCGCGCCAGCGCGATCGTGCCGGACGGCTGCCAGGACGAGGTCGTGGCACTGCTGGCCGAGCTGCGCCACGCGAGGGACGGCTCGTCGCCGCTCGGCCTGGACGCGGGCTTCGTCGCCCGGCAGAACGCCGAGGTGGTGGCCGGAGCGGAGCGCTACTACCGCGAACTGGTGCGCGGCGACCGTCGGTCGTGGAACGTCCGAGACCGGCACCTCGCCGACACCCTCGACCGGCTCGTGCGCGCATACGGCCCCCACGCCAAAGCCGTGGTGTGGGCGCACAACACCCACATCGGAGACGCGCGAGCCACGGACATGGCCGCGGCCGGAATGCTCAACCTCGGCCAGCTGGTGCGCGAACGGCACGCCCGAGAAGGCGTCGTGGCGGTCGGATTCGGCACCCACCGAGGTTCGGTGCTCGCCGGCGAACGCTGGGGCGCGTCACCGCGCCGGGTACCGGTCCCTCCGGCGCGCGAGAACAGCCTCGAAGGGCTGCTGCACGAGGCCGTTCCCGACGACGACACGCTTTTCCTGTTTCCGGACGAGCCTTCCGGCTGGGCCGACCAGCTTCGCGGCCACCGCGCGATCGGCGTGGTCTACCGCCCGGACTCCGACCGCAACCACTACGTGCCCACCGTCGCGGCCCGCCGCTACGACGCCTTCGTGCACTGCGATTCCAGCAGCGCGCTGACCCCCTTGCACCCGCTGGAGGACGAGCTGGTCCCGATGGCGGAGGCCGAGACGTATCCGAGCGGGCTGTAGGAGAGTCCCGGAACTGCGCCTGGGGAACTGTTTCGCCGCAAGGATTCTGCTCGTCGGACCGCTTTGCGCGAGGGCCGAACGGGCCAACCACAGCTCGTTGGCCGAGTACTGCCCCCACCTGGGCGAAGCCCACCCATCGCTCGTTCAAGCTCGACCGGGCGTCGCGAGGCCGATCGCCGGATGCCCGTGACTCTCAGGTCGAGAACGCTCTCGGTCAACTCGCTTCTTCGACTGGCGCGGTGGTCGGCGCGCCCTGTTCGTGCCCGGCCCGTCCGGCGGTGCGGCGGCGGCGTTTCATGCTTTCTTCCGCGAGGTGCCGGCGGCCGTGGGTGAGTGCCGCGCGCACGTCGCGCTCGAGCGTGGTGAAGACCCGGTAATAGCCGTCGTCGTACTCCTCGAGGACCTGGAAGGTCCAGCGGTCCGGAAGCACGTTGAGGCCGATGAGCTCGGTGCTGATCCGGTCGGCCCACGCGGGATGGCCTGCCTCGCGCAGCAGCCGGACGGCGTCGTCGAGGGCGAGGTCGGCGCTGCCGGTCAGCTGGTGGAACGCGTACAGGTGCCCGCGGGCGCGTTCGACGGTTTCCAGCGCTTCGCTGACCTTGCCGGCCGCGGCCACGGTGGCCGGGTCGGGCTGAGCGGAATCAGGCATCGCGGGCTCCTTCCGGGTCGTCGTTGCACAACCGTTGCATGCCGGGAAGGGGATGTCGACGCGACGGCGGCCGGTACCCCGGAAATAGTTCGTTAAACTCGCCGTTCGCCGGATCCGGACGCGGGCCCGGCGGCGGGGAACGGATGGTGGCGGATGGACGCGCGCACGGCGGAGACGACCGCCGGGGCCTGGCCGCCCGGCAAGGTCGCCGAGCTGCTCGGGGTCTCTCCGGTCACCCTCCGCAGCTGGAGCGCGCGTTACGGGATCGGCCCGGAGCCCCGCGGCCGGCAGCGCCGGTATACCGATCTCGACGTCCGCCGGCTGCAGCACATGCGCCGCTTGATCGAGAGCGGCATCCGTCCCCGGGAAGCCGCCGCGACAGCGTTCGCGGACGCCGTCCGGCGGGCCGGCCTCCCCGCGGACGAGCGCATCGACGACCTGGCCAGCGCGGCGGAGTCCCTGCGGCCGGACGCGCTCGCGGTGCTTCTCGACGACACGATCGCCGATCTGGGCGCCAGCGGGGCCTGGACCGGGGTCTTCCAGCCGCTGCTGCGCCGGTTCGGGGACCGCTGGCAGGCCGGGGACAGCTGCTTCGGCGTCGAATGGCTGCTGGCCGCCGAGATCGCGCAGGCATTCGAACGGTTCTCCCGCGGCCGCCCGCCGTCCGGTGCGCGGCCGGTCCTGCTCGCGTGCTGCCCGGCCGAACGGCACTCGCTGCCGGTCGAGGCACTGCGCGCGGCCCTGCTGGAAAACGGCGTTCCGGCGCTCTCCTGCGGGCCGGCGGCTCCCGCCGAGGCCACCGTCGATCTCGCCGCGAAACTGGCCCCGCCACTCGTCGTGCTCTGGGCCCGGTCGGCGCCCGCGGCAGACGACCTGCTCGCCGCCCGGCTGCGGCAGGCAGGCACGCCGGTCGTTTTCGCCGGACCCGGCTGGGCACCGCTGGCCCACCGGATCGGCCCGTGGGTCGGCGATCTCCCCTCCGCTGTAGCGGTCATCGGCGAGCGCGTGCGCTGATCCCGTTGCAAGACCGTTGCGCTCAGCGCACGATGGGAAGCGACGGCGCACCCGGGCCGTCCGCCCAGCGCTCCCGGCCGACCGAGCTCCCGGAGGAGCGAACGGATGCAGACGTTCTTGCCCTATCCCGATTTCGCCGCCACCGCCCGCGTTCTCGACCGTCGCCGCCTCGGCAAACAACGAGTGGAAGCGCTCCAGGTCGTGCGAGCCCTCACCCGGCCCGGCTACGGCTGGCAACACCACCCGGCCGTCGCGATGTGGCGCGGATATGCCGAAGCAGTCGCTCGGTACGGAATCGACATCTGCCACGCCTGGCGCGAACGAGGCGGCGCGGACACCTGCGCCGCCACCATCGCCGCCGACCTCGCCGCCGCCGGAATCCCCGAAGCCCGCTGCCAAGCCGAACTCGCCCGGACCGGCGAACTCCCGCCCTGGCTGGGCGAACCGGACGTGCACCGCAGCCATCAAGCCGCCCTTGTCCGCAAGGACCCCGCGCACTACCGGCGTTGGTTTCCGGACGTGTCGCCGGATCTGCCTTACGTCTGGCCTGCTTCCGACCGCGCGGGGTGAGCAAGGTGCGGGGTGTCGGGACCCGGCGAGCTTGCCGAGCCCTCGCGTGCTTCCAGAAGCTCCGCGCGACCGCGAGCCCCATGGGAACGCCCGAAAGTCCGGCACACTGCTCACTGTGACAGTTTTGCCCGCCTCGCTCGAGGTCTGGCCCGATTACGGGAAGGCGTCATGGTCGCGGGCGTAGCGCTCGGCGGCGAACGAGAACGGCGCATCCCATATCCAGGCGTCGGTTCCGGTCACCCGCACCCCCTGGTCGAGCAGGTGCAGGGTGGCGGCGCGGCCGACTCCGCACCCGGAGCTGACATAACACGGCCAGTTCCGGGCACTGGCTACCTGGACCTGCGCACCGCCGCGGTCAGCCGACGAGGATCCGCTCCACTCCCTCGCGATAGGCGGTGGTCCGGAAATCGGGGAAGCGGGCCGCGAACTTCGAGCTGTCGAAAATGTTGTCGTCGCGGTAGCGGACGAGCAGCTCGTACATCTCGTCGAGCGGCTTGACGAAGCGGCGCCCGAGGCGGAAGGCGAGCATCGGCAGCACCGTGTAGCCGATCTTGCGGCCGGTCGCCTCGGCGGCGAGCTCGACGAGCTGGGCGTAGGACAGCCGGTTCGGGTCGACCGGCAGATGCCACGTCTGGCCGTAGGCATCCGGGGTGTTGCCGAGCAGGGCCAGCGCCCGGCTCGCGTCGGGGGTCCAGATCAGGGAGCGCTTGGCGTGCGCGTTGACCGGGACGAACGGCCGCTTGCCCGCCCTGATCCGGTCGAACACCAGCGTATTCGTGTAGCTCTTGGTCCGGCCGGGCCCGTAGAACTCGGGAGCGCGGCCGATGAGGCCCTCGACCCGGCCCGCCTGGATCGCCTCGAGCACCATCGTGGCGAGCTCGCCGCGGACCCGCCCCTTGCGGCCGCCCGGTGCGAATTCGGTCGACTCGGTCTGGGGTACTGCCGTTCCGGGATACATGTAGGTGTTGTCGAAGAAGACGAGCTTCGTCCCGTGTTCGGCGCAGGCGTCGATGACGTTGCGCATGATGACGGGGAACTGACGCTCCCACAGCTGCGAGTCCAAGGGCAGGCCGACGGTGAGGTAGGCGATCTCGCTGCCCGCGACCGCATGGCTGGCGGCCTCGGCATCGGTGAGGTCCGCGGCCACCAGCTCGTCGGTGTCGTTGACCGGCGACGGCTTGCGGCTGACGAGGCGGATGTCCTTGGTGTGGTTGCGGTAGAGCTCGTGCACTAGCTCGTCGGCGATCGGTCCGCCGGCGCCGAGAACGGTCTGCATTAGGGTCTCCTTGAAGTGATGGGGGCGTGTGGACGGCCGCTCAGTCGCGAGCAGCGTCGCGCCACCGGATGACGATGCGGTCGACCACCGAGGCCGGGGCCGAGAAACTGGCCACCCGGGCGACTCTGCCCGCGCCGCGGAGACTGCCTGTGCGATGTCGTCGATCTCGTCGCGGTAGGCCCAGTCCTCGCGTCGGCTCGAACCCCCGCCGCCGCGGCACCCGGGCCTGCCCACCCGCGCCGTTCGAACTCGGCGACCAGCGGCTGGCAGTAGCCGGAGCCGATCGCCATCCCCGGCGAGATGAGGACGATCGGCGGGCTGGCACCACCCTTGTCAGCGTCCGCCACGGGTCGCCGTCGTCGAGGTGAGCACGGTGAAGCTGATGCCGGCGTCCTGGAGCCGGCGCAGCAGGTTCTCGCCCATCGCGGTCGCGGTGGTGACCTGGCCGGCGGTGGGCGGGTTGTCGTCGAAGGCGAGGCACAGCGCCGATTCGGCCAGCATCTTGGCCGTCTCGGTGTAGCCGGGGTCTCCGCCGCCGACCTGGGTGTGCACGGTCTCGCCACCGCCCTCGCCGACGAAGTCGACGGTGAACCAGGCGCGCTCGCGCCGCTCCGCCGATGGGCCCTCGCCTTGCGGGATGCGTCGGCCGATGGCGCGGCGCAGGGGCGGGATCTGCACTGCGGTCAGGGCGGCGGCGAAGCCGGCGATCGCGCCGGCGACGGTCGCGACGCGCCGGGCCCCGATGTAGTGGGAGTAGGCGAAGTCGGGCCCGTAATCCGGGCGAGCGAGCGCGGACCGCCGGACGACGTCGGGGTCGATCGTGGGCAACGGGATCAGCCAGGTCCCGAGCACGGGGTCGCGATGGGGGCGGCCGATGCGGGCGCGAACCCGGCGTCCCCGCGGTCGCGGCTCGAGCCGACGGCGTTCGGACGCGGCCCGCAGCATGGCACGCGGTCGCGACAACTGGCCGAGACCGGAGTGCAGCGTGCCGCCGGAGATGGCGGCGTTCGTGCGGACCACTCCCCGGAGGGTCACCGGCACGCCGGACGGCAGTTGCTGGACGGTGAAGAGCGCGCCGAGATCGTGCGGGATCGAGTCGAAGCCGCAGGCATGGACGAGGCGGGCGCCGGTCCGCTCGGCCGTCGCGTGGTGCTCGACGTACATCCGGTCGACGAACTCGGGCTCGCCGGTGAGGTCGACGTAGTCCGTGCCGGCCGCGGCACAGGCGGCCACGAGCGGTTCGCCGTGTTCCAGGTACGGGCCGACCGTGGTGATCACGACCCGGGCGGACTCGGCGACGCGGGACAGGGACTGAGGATCCGAGGAGTCGGCGTGGAGGAGCGCGATGTCCTCCAGCTGCTGGTCGCTCCGGAGGAGACGGCCGCGGACGGCCTCCAGCTTGGCCCGGTTGCGTCCGGCGAGGGCCAGCCTCGCCCCGGAAGGGAGACGGGCGGCGAGGTGCTCGGTGGTCAGTCCGCCGGTGAAGCCGGTGGCTCCGAAGAGCACGACGTCGAAGGGGCGCGGGTTCGGGCGTGGGTCCATCGGATCTCGGCTCCTCCGGAAGTGCGCTATGTTTACAGTGCTAACCGCAGCGTAGAAGGGTGAAGTAAGCGATGTCAACTTCGGAGAGGGGCGGCTACCATCACGGCGACCTTCGGGCGGCGCTGCTGTCGGCCGCGATGGAGATGCTCGAGGCCGGCGAGCCCTTCTCGCTCCGCGCCGTCGCGCGCAGGGCCGGCGTGTCGCCCACGGCGCCGTACCGCCATTTCAAGGACCGCGATGCGCTGGAGTCCGCATTGGCCGCCGAGGGTTTCCGGGACCTGCTGACGGACCTGGGCGACGAGGGCCGCCCACCCGCCTCGCTTTCGGACCTGGCCGAATTCGCGGTCGCCTACGTCGCCTTCGCACTGCGGCGCCCGGCCCTCTTCCGCGTGATGTTCGGCAAGCCGTGCGACGACGCGGACGACGAGCGGGTCAAAGCCGCCGACGCCCTGCACCAGCTGCTGGCCGCGGCTCTCGACCGGGTCTTCCCCGAGGCGGACGCGTCGGCTCTGGCGTCGGCCGGCTGGGGGCTCGCGCACGGGCTGGCCTGCCTGTACCTCGACGGCAAACTGCAGGCAGCATCGGACGAGGAGGTCGCCGAGCGGGTGCGCGGCGCCTTCCTCGCGATCGCGTCGGTCAGCCCCTGACGCGTGGCCCGCGGCACCTGTTGTTGACAGTGCTCACATGCCGTGCGACCCTCGGTGTTAACGCTGCTTACATCGGAGGAGAGGGCTCATGGCATCGACCGGCAAGCTGACCGACCGGACCGTGGAGGTCGACCTCGGAGGCCGTCTGGTCACCGTCCCCGAAGGCGGCCTCTACGACCGGTTCCGGATGGACACCGACCTCGACGAGGTCGTGCGGGACCCGCGGGTCAGCAGCGTCGACTTCTTCCGCCGGATGCCGAAAACCCGCGTGGACTCGCGCATCGGACCGACGCTGACGCCGAACTTCTACTACCGCATCTCCACGGCCCGGCTCACGATGCTCGCGCCGGCGAAAGCCATCCGGGCCCGCCTGCCCAAGGAGCTGGACCCGCTCGAGATCGCCCCGGGGCTCGGGATCGTCTCGGCGATGGCCTTCCGGTACGACGTGTGCGACATCGACTTCTACACCGAGGCCGCCGTCGGCATCGCCGTCAAGCCGGCCCGGCACGGCGGCGGGCTCGGCTTCCTCGACCTGGTCGCCGGGCTCAAGAACGACTCCCTGCACTCCTACGTGCTCTCGCTTCCGGTCAGCACCGAGATCGCGCAGGTGCGCGGGCACGACGGCTACGGCTTCCCCAAGTGGGTCACCCGGCTCGACGTCGACATCGACCCCCAGCGCACTTCCTTCCGGGTCGCCAACGACCAGGGCGGCCTCGACCTCGCCCTCTCGGCGCCCACCCCGAAGCAGACCGCCCGGCGGACCGGCGAGCACGTCTCGACCCTGACCTCCTACACCACGATCGACGGCGCTTGGCACTCCACGACCAGCCAGATCAACCTGCTGTCCTCGGGCGCCACGCGGTTCCCCCGCGGCCTCGACCTGCGGCTCGGCGAGGGCCGGATGAGCGAGGACCTCCGCTCGCTGAAGCCGATCCGGACGATCCGCCTCGACGTCGCCACCGAAGGACAGCTGGCACTGCACCTGCCAGTGCCCACCTCCGTCCAGGACCGGAGCTGAGGAGTACGAGACGACCACCACGATCGCCAGCCGCGTCGACGTCGCCGACAAGATCCACGATGCGTTCGTCGAACACGCCAGCGCCATGCGCCTGGGCGCTGCGGGCACCGGGCGTCCAATGACCACAAAGCCGCGACGGTTCGCCGTCCGCACCCGGATGAAGGAAGATCAGCCATGACCAAACGTGTCCTCCACGTCGTCACGAACGTCGGACACTACGACGATCCGTCCCATGCCACTGGGCTGTGGCTGTCCGAGCTCACGCACGCCTGGCACGTGTTCGACGAGGCGGGCTTCACCCAGACCCTGGTCAGCCCGGCAGGCGGAGCCGCGCCGCTCGAGCCGCGGTCGCTGAAGTTCCCCAGCTACGACAAGACCGCGAAGGCCTGGCGCTCCGACCCCGCGAAGATGGATCTCCTCGCGACCACGAAGAGCCCCGAAGAGATCGATTCCGCAGACTTCGACGCCGTCTACTTCACCGGCGGCCACGCCGTGATGTACGACTTCCCCGACTCCGAGGGCCTGCAGCGCATCACCCGCGAGATCTACGAGCGCGGCGGCATCGTCTCCTCGGTCTGCCACGGCTACTGCGGCCTGCTCAACACCCGGCTCTCCGACGGCTCCTACCTCATCGCGGGCAAGCACCTGACCGGCTTCGCCTGGCAGGAGGAGGTGCTCGCCCGCGTCGACAAGCTGGTGCCCTACAACGCCGAGGAACGCGCGAAAGAGCGCGGCGCGCTCTACGAGAAGGCCAAGCTGCCGTTCGTCTCCTACACCGTGACCGACGGCAACCTTGTCACCGGCCAGAACCCGGGCTCGGCCAAGGCCACGGCGCGAAAGGTCGTGGAGGCCCTCGCCGGCAACACGTCGCAGGCCCACCCCTGAGGCGCGTTCGTTCCGCGGAACGCCGTCGGCAACTCGTCATCGAGGGGGCATCTGGCCGCCAGGTCGCGCACCGGCCGACGCTCGGGCCTTCGCCGAGGCCGTGCAGGCTGGTGCGGACGCCGCTCAAACCCCGACCAGCAATCATCGGGTCGTCTTCAGGCCTGCCTTGCCGTGCTGGTGGAGAGCACGGCCGGGCTGTTTCACCGCACCGAATGCGACGCCGCACTGCTTTGAGGGCGGTTCCCCCGCGGCAGGGCGCGGATCCCGCGACGGTCAGCCGCTTGCGGATCCGTCGCCCTGCTGCGGGCAAGCGCTCGAAGTCCTGTGTTCGAATCAGCGGGGCTGCTCGGCCCACCATTTCTGCCCGGCCTCGGGCAGGGTCTGGATCGGGTCGTAATACGGGTATTTCCGCTGCAACGCCTCCGGGTCCTCGTGCTCGATCCCAGTCCGGTAATTCTTGGTCCAGTACGAAATCCCCAGATCCCGGTCGTACTCGGCCAGCTGGTGCACCCAGCGCTTCCCGACATACGGCACGTCGCACACGATCCGCGGCGTCGCGTACCCCGGCAAATACCCCATGATCGAGTGCTGCAATTCCTGCGCTTCCCAAACGGCCACCCGCCAGTGTTCCGCATTGGGAATCATGTCGCACATGTAAAAGTAATAAGGCAGAATATTGGCCTCGCCCTGCAACGCGAAGCAAAGGTCCAGAAGCTCGGCCGGAGTCGCATTGACCCCGCGCATCAGCACGCCCTGATTCCGCACATCCCGCACCCCGACCTGCAACGCCGTCCGGGCCGCTTCCGCGACCAAGGGCGTCACCGACTGCGCGTGGTTCACGTGCGTGTGAATCGCCAGGTTCACCCCGCGCGCCTGGGCCGTCAGCGCGACCCGCTGCAAGCCCTCGGTGACCTTCGGCTGGAGCCAGTGCTGCGGGAGCGCCGCGAGGGCCTTCGTGGCCAGACGGATGTCGCGCACGGTCTCGATGTCCATCAGGCGCATCAGGAACGACTCCAGCTGCGGCCACGGCACGTTCGCCACGTCGCCGCCCGACACGACCACGTCGCGGACGCCGGGGGTGCGCTTCAGGTAGTCGATCATCGCGTCCTGGCGGTCGACCGGCTTGAGCGCGAGCTTGTGCTTCTCGACCTGTTCGGTCGAGTTGCCGACGAGGTCCATCCGGGTGCAGTGCCCGCAGTACTGCGGGCAGGTCGAGATCATCTCGGCCAGCACCTTGGTCGGGTAGCGGTGGGTGAGCCCCTCGACCACCCACATCTCGGCCTCGTGCAGCGAGTCGCGTTCCGCGTGCGGGTGGCTCGGCCAGACCGCGTGCCGGTCGCTGCGGACCGGGAGCATGTAGCGGCGGATCGGGTCGGCGTAGAACGCCTCGGTGACCTTCGCCGGGTCGGTGCCCGCGTGCGGGGCCATCGTGTTGATCATCTGCGGCGGCAGCAGCATCGACATCGTGGCCATCTCCCGCTGGTCGGCGAGCAGGTCCTCGTAAAACCGCTCCTCCAGCAGGTCGCCCATCAGGGCGCGCAGCTGTTTGACGTTGCGCACGCAGTGCACCCGCTGCCACTGGGCGTCCCGCCACTCTGCCTCGGTCACGTCGTGCCAGCCGGGGAAGCGGCGCCAGTCGGGTTCCACCAACTCGGCGCGGACGTACTCGTACGGCTGGTCGAAGGCGGCGGCAGTCGGCACAGGTTCCTGGATCGCAGTCATCTGTACTCCTAGTCGTCGGGAACGCGTGAAAATATCCTGCCATAACGTTAGTCGACCGTAAATCTTTCTGCAGGATGACCCGGTCTGTCCTGCTCGGAAGACCAGGCGGGAGACTCGGGGAGTGAACGACAGCACCACGCTCCTGCTCGGCGGCCGCGTCTACACCCCGTCCTCGCCGGACGCCACCGCGATGGCGGTCTCCGGCGGCACCGTGGTGTGGGTCGGCCAGGACGCTCCGGCCCGCGCGCTGCATCCGGACGCCGAGGTCGTCGACCTGGACGGGGCGTTCGTCGCGCCGGCGTTCGTGGACGCGCACGTGCACGCCACCTCCACCGGGCTGCACCTGACCGGCCTCGACCTGACCGCCGTCCGCGGCTCCGCCGAACTGCTCGCCGCGGTGCGCGGGGCCGTCGTTCCCGGGCAGGTGCTGCTCGCGCACGGCTGGGACGAGTCGTCCTGGACCGAGCAGCGGCTGCCCAGCCGCGCCGAACTGGACGACGCCGCGGGCGACACTCCCGTCTACCTGAGCCGCGTCGACGTCCACTCCGCACTGGTCTCGAGCGCGCTCGTCAAACTCGCCCCCGGCGTCGAGTCCGCCGCCGGATGGTCCGCCGACGGCCCGCTCACCCGCGCGGCGCACCACCTGGTCCGCGGCGCGGCCCGGGACGCGGTCACCCGGGCGCAGCGCCAGGCGGCCCAGCGCGCGTTCCTCGAGACGGCCGCCGCGCGCGGGATCGTGTCCGTGCACGAATGCGCGGGCCCGGACATCTCCGGCGAGGAAGACTTCGCCGACCTCCTGGCGCTGGCCGATCCGGCGCTGCCCGAGGTCGTCGGCTACTGGGGCCAGCTGAACGGCCTCGGCACCGCCCGCCGCCTGGGCGCGCACGGCGTGGCCGGAGACCTTTTCGTGGACGGGGCCCTCGGCTCGCGCACTGCGGCCCTCACCGCGCCGTACTCCGACGACCCCGGCACGTCCGGCTCGCTCTACGCCGACGCCGCGGTGATCGCCGACCACCTCGTCGCCTGCACCGAAGCCGGGCTGCAGGCGGGCTTTCACGTCATCGGCGACGCCGCGGTCGGCGAAGTGGTCGAGGGGTTCCGGCTCGCCGAGAAGCAGATCGGCCAGCGTGCCCTCGCCGCGCGGCACCACCGGCTGGAGCACCTGGAGATGGTCACTGCGGACCAGGCGCGCGCCCTCGCCGGATGGGGCGTCGTCGCGTCCGTGCAGCCGCTGTTCGACGAAGCCTGGGGCGGCGATTCCGGCATGTACTCCGAACGGCTCGGCGCCCGCGCGGCAGCGCTGAACCCCTTCGCGCAGCTCGCTGCCGAAGGAGTCGTGCTCGCGTTCGGCAGCGATGCCCCCGTCACCGCCGTCGACCCGTGGGCCGCCGTACGCGCGGCCGTGCATCACCACACGCCCGAAGCCCGCCTCTCCGCGCGCGCCGCGTTCACCGCGCACACGCGCGCCGGACACCGCGCGGCGGGCGTCAACGACGGCGTCACCGGCAGCCTCGTCCCGGGCGCGCCCGCGCACTACGCGATCTGGGACGCGGCCGACCTCGTCGTCGCCACCGCGGACAGCCGCGTGCAGCGCTGGTCCACCGACCCGCGGTCGGGCGTGCCGCCGCTGCCCAGGCTGGAGCCGGGCACGCCGCTGCCGCGCTGCCTGCGCACGGTCCGCGGTGGCACGGTCATCTACGACGAGTTCACACCGGCCGCTTAGAGTTCCGGGTGTGGCAGTGAGCGTGGCGGACGCCGATTCGGGCGTTGCGCCCAAGACCAAGCGAAAGCGGGCGTGGAAGCCCTGGCTCGCGCGCGTCGCGGCGACGGCGGCGGCGGGCTACGGCTACTACCTCAGCTTCGCGCCGCGCCCGCTGTGGTGGCTGGCCCCGCTGGCGTTCGCCGCGTTCGCGCTGGTCCTTCGTGGACGGTCGTTCCGCGGCGCGTTCGGGTACGGCTTCGTGTTCGGCATGGCGTTCTTCGTGCCGCTGCTGGTGTGGCTTCAGGACTTCCTCGGCCGCGACTTCGGGCCGCTGCCGTGGCTGGCGCTGTCGTTCGCGCTGTCGCTCTACTTCGGACTCGCCGGGTGGCTGATCCGGGTCGTGGCGCGGCTGCCGCTGGCGCCGCTCTGGGGCGCGCTGGTGTTCGTCGCGCTCGAAACGCCGCGCACGTGGTTCCCGCTCGGCGGGTTCCCGTGGGGCCGGGTGGCGTTCAGCCAGCCCGAGGGCCCGTTCCTGTCGCTCGCGTCGGTCGGCGGCGCGCCGCTGGTCGGGTTCGCCGTCGTGCTCACCGGTTTCGGCCTGGCAGCGGCGATCAGCAGGCTCTGGCGCACGCGCAAAGCCGGGGACCGCGCGCTGGTGTGGCCTGCCGTGTTCACCGTGCTTCCCGCCGCGGCCGGGCTCGCGGTCTGGCCGACGATCGGCACCGAGGCGCAGGACGGTTCGCTCACCGTCGCGTCCGTGCAGGGCAACGCGCCGGACATCGGCCTCGCTCTGCAGGGACAGCGCGGGGTCCTGCGCGCCAACGCCCTCGCCGAGAGCGCCCGCCTGCTGCAGAAGGTCCAATCAGGACAGGCGCCGAAACCGGATCTGCTGCTGTGGCCGGAAACCTCGACCCCGCTCGACGGCGCCGACCCGGGCGTCGACCAGATGGTGTCGGCCTTCGGGTCTCCGGCGATCATCGGCGCGCTCGTGCGCACGCCGGACGGGGCGGCGGAGAACTCCGCGGTCGTCTGGGACCCGAACACCGGCCCGGGCCAGCGGTACGTCAAACAGGATCTGGTGCCCTTCGGCGAATACGTGCCCGCACGCGCCGTCGCGCGGCTGGTGACGCCGTTCATCGACGACACCCGCGACATGCGTCCCGGCGACGGCTCCAACGCCGCGCTGTCGGTCGCGGGCACGAAGATCGGCGTGTTCATCTGCTACGAGTCGGCGTTCGACGCTCCCGCGCGCGACGCGGCGAACGCGGGCGGCGAACTGCTCGTCGTGCCGACGAACAACGCGTGGTACGGGCCGGGGGAGATGAGCTACCAGCAGCTGGCGATGGCGCGGCTGCGCGCGGTCGAGCACGGGCGCGCGGTGGTGGTGTCGGCGGTGTCCGGGGTGAGCGCCTTGGTCGCCCCGGACGGGACGATCACCAGCTCCACCGGGCTTTTCACGGCGGATGCCCTGGTCGGGCGCGTGCCGCTGCGCACGCAGACTACGCTGTCGGATCGAATCGGTGCGTGGACGGAGTACGGGCTGCTGGCGTTGGCGATCGCGGGTGTCGCCGGCGGGTTCGTGCTCCGTTTTCGCACCCGGCGCGGCACGGCGGCGCCGACGGGGACCACAGCAGGGGAAGCGGCGGGCTGACCCGCCGGATGCGGAGGACACGGATGGCGCAGGCGCCGCGGGGGGCCGAATCGATCGAACCGGTGCTGGTGGTGATCCCGACCTACAACGAGCGGGACAACCTCGGCCCGGTGCTGGACCGGCTCCACAAGGCACTTCCGGACGTCGACGTGCTCGTCGTCGACGACGGCAGCCCGGACGGCACCGGCGAGCTCGCCGACGAGCGCGCGGCCGCGGACAAGCGGGTGCACGTGCTGCACCGCACCGCGAAGGAAGGCCTCGGCAAGGCCTACATCGCCGGGTTCCATTGGGGGATGGAGCGCGGCTACGCGACGTTCGTGGAGATGGACGCCGACGGTTCGCACGCGCCGGAGGACCTGCCCCGGCTGCTGGACGCGGTGGGCGACGCGGACCTGTCGATCGGGTCGCGGTACGTGCCCGGCGGCAGCACGGTGAACTGGCCGCTGCGCCGGACGCTGCTCTCGCGCGGGGCGAACCTGTACTCGCGGATCGCGCTGGGGATCAAGGTGGCGGACATGACCGCCGGGTTCCGCGCGTACCGCCGCCCGGTGCTGGAGAAGCTGGCGCTGAACGAGGTCGCCTCGCACGGCTACTGCTTCCAGATCGACCTCACGCGCCGCACCGCGGACGCCGGGTTCGACATCGTCGAGGTGCCGATCACCTTCACCGACCGGGAGATCGGCGTGTCGAAGATGAGCGGCGGCATCATGTCCGAGGCGTTCTTCCGGGTCGCCGAGTGGGGCGTGCAGCGCCGGCTGGCCCAGCTGAAGAAGCTGCTGGGCCGGGGCTGAGCGGCGGTTACTTCAGGACGCGGTAGGTGAGGTGCTCGGCGCCCGGCGTCGACACCGCGCCGAGCGGTTCCAGGCGCACCGGGCCGGGGTTTCCCTTGGGGAACAACGGGGTTCCGTCGCCGAGGACGATCGGCGCGAGGTGGATCCGCAGCACGTCCGCCAGTCCGGCGCAGAGCACCTGCGACGCGATCGACCCGCCGCCGATGACCATCACGTCCTTGCCGCCCGCGGCGGCGCGCGCCTGTGCGACCGCGTGCTCGAGGCCGTTCGTGGCGAACCGGAACCGTTCGCCCAGCCGGGTTTTCTCCGGCCGCGTGTGGGTGACGACGAACACCGGCGGCGCGGGGACGCGGTCCTCGCCCTCGCCGTAGCCGTCCTCGTCGGCCCACCCGTTCGGGCTGTCCACGACGTCGAACATGGTGCGGCCCATGAGCACCGCGCCGGTCTCGGTGAAGGAGCGGTGCAGGATCTCCGCGTCGCGCGGCGTCGGGTCGGACACCCAGGCGTGCAGCGGTTCGCCGCCGACGCCAAGGCCGTGGTCGGGACCGGCTCCCGGCGCGGTGACGTAGCCGTCCAGCGACATCGAGATGTCCACGACCACCCGGCTCGCCCCCGGCTGCTCCGCGTCGCGCACGAGGTCGGCGAGCCGGTCCATCGAATCGCGGACGCCGCGTTCCATCCCGCTCGCGACCATGGCGTCGCGCGCCTCGACGCTCGGGAACACCGACCGGGTCCGCAGCCGCGTCCGGCCGCCGAGGTCCTCGAAGGTCAGGGTTTCCAGGCTGACCTGGCCGGGCGCGCCCTCGTACTCGAAGGTCTGGACTAGCCGCTCGGCTCTCTCCACGGCGTGGAAGACGCCGCGGAACACGTGCTCGCTGCCGTCGTGGCCGACGTGCGCGTAGCGGTACGCCCCGCCGGAACGCGCGTCGAATTCGAGGATCCGCATCTCGACGTCGCGCGGACCGAGCCAGCGGGTGAGCAGCTCCGGGTCGGTGTGGGCGCGGAACAGCTGGGCGGGCGTCGCGTCGAACTCGCGGACGATCTCGATGAACGGGGTGCCGGGCTGGGCGGTGATGGCGGTCGGGTTCATTCGTCCTGCTCCTTGGTCTCTTCGAGAAGGCTGTCGAGGCGGCGGTACTCGCGTTCGCGGGTGAGCCGGTAGGTGTCGATCCAGCTGGTCAGCTCTTCGAGGGCGGCCGCGTTGAGGTGGCACGGGCGGCGCTGGCCGTCGCGGCTGCGCGTGATCAGCCCGGCCGCCTCCAGCACCTGGACGTGCCGCGACACGGCTTGTTTCGTCACCGGGAACGGCTCGGCCAGTTCGTTCACCGTCGCTTCGCCGCGCGAGAGCCGGGCGATCAGCGCGCGGCGGATCGGGTCGCCCAGCGCGGTGAACGCCCGGTCGAGACGGTCCTCGGCGTTGTCAACGGACATCTTTATCAACCGATCTCTTTATCAAGCAGTTCGTTGACTGTATGCCCGTCGCGTCGTCGATGCAAGGGGCGGCGCAGGGTCAGCTTGTGCGGATTTTGCGGACCGAGGTCGTCTCGACGCCGGCCGCCGCGCCGCTCGCCGTGACCGGCTTGAGCGGCGGGACCGGCTGTCCGGCCTCGTCGACCAGCACGGAGTGGTCTTCGCCGGGGGAGAAGGCGTGCCGTTCGCCCCACTGCCGGAGCGCGACGACGACGGTGAACAGGTCCCGGCCGGCCGCCGTGAGCGAGTAGACCTGCCGTTTGCCCGATTCGGCGGCCTGCCGGTCGAGGACGCCGCGCTCGACCAGGCGGCGCAGCCGGTCGGTGAGGATGTTCCGGGCGATGCCGGTGCGCTGCTGAAAGTCGGTGAACGCCCGCGCGCCGTCCATCGCGTCGCGGACGATCAGCAGGCTCCACCGGTCGCCGACGAGGTCCAGCGTGCGGGCCACCGGACACGACGGGTCGGTCCAGGCCGGATGTTCGCCCACGTTCGCGTGCCTCCTCGATGAGTTGCTCTTTGAAACCATTCTGCCGTACGGTGCGATCAGTTGCAATTCGCTACTGATTGGGAGACTCATGGGCCTCACCACGGGCCGCCGGACCGTGTTCGCAGCGGTGTGCGCGGTCGCCGTCGCGAGCATTTACGCCGCTCAGCCGGTCCTGGCGCGGATCGGCGCGGACCTGCGCGTGCCGGACGCCGCACTGGGCTGGATCGTCGCCGCCGGCCAGCTCGGCTACCTGGCCGGGCTGGCCGCGCTGGTTCCGCTGGGCGACCTCGTCGACCGGCGCAAGCTCATCGCCGCGCATCTGCTGCTGACCGCTGTCGGCACCGGGCTGGCCGCGGTCGCCGGGCAAACCTGGTTGCTGCTGACCGGATTGGTGCTCGCGGGCTTGTTCGCGGTGGTCGTGCAGACGACCGTCGCCTACGCCGCCGCACTGTCCACACCGGACGAACGCGGCCGCACCCTCGGCGTCGTGACGTCCGGCGTGGTGCTCGGCATCCTCGGCGCGCGCGTCGCCGCCGGGGCACTGGCCGAGCTGTGGGGTTGGCGCAGCGTCTACGTCGTGCTCGCGGTGCTGCTGGCGACGCTCGCCGGTCTGGTGCTGAGGACGATGCCGCCGGACCCGCGCCGCGAGGGCACGACGTACCGGCAGGTGGCGACTTCGCTCGGCGGCCTGTTCCGCGAGCCGCTGTTCCTCTCGCGGGGGCTGATCGCGTTCTTCCTGTTCGCGTCGTTCGGCACGCTGTGGAGCGGCCTGTCGCTGCCGCTCGCCGCGGCGCCGTGGAACCTGGGCACCGCGCAGATCGGCCTGTTCGGCTTGGTCGGCCTGGCCGGTGCGCTCGGCGCCGCCCGCGCCGGACGGTGGGCCGACCGCGGGCACGCGAGCCTCGTCACCGGCGGAGCGCTGGTCCTGCTGGCGGCGTCCTGGCTGGCGATCGGGCAACCGTCGTTGTGGCTGCTGGCCCTGGGCGTGCTGGTGCTCGACTTCGCCGTGCAGGCGGTGCATGTCAGCAATCAGCACCTGCTCACCGCGGCGCGTCCGGACCGCACCAGCAGCGTCATCGGCGGCTACATGATCTTCTACTCGCTCGGTTCCGCCCTGGGCGCGGCCACGACGACGACCGCGTTCGCCGCGGCGGGCTGGACCGGCTCCGCCGTCCTGGGCGCGGCGTTCGCCGGATGCGCGTTCGCGGTGTGGGCCTGGGCTAGGGCCGGTGCTCGGCGGCAGTTGCTGCGAACGCCTTGACCAGCGCGGTCTCCCCGGCGCTGCGCCACATGAGCCCCCACTGGGCCGGTGGGGCGTCGCGGAAGGGCACGAAGGCGATGCCGGGCCGCGAGAAGTACTCCGCGGCGTGCGCGGCGAGCGGGCAGATCCCTTCCCCCGCGCCGATGACCAGCAGAAGTTCCTGGAAAGTGCGGCAGGCGCGCCCGCGGGTGATCGGGACGCCCGCGGGGGTCGCCCACGGTTCGGGCGGCTCCCGCCAGTAGGCGGGCGGCGGGTGCGCGGCGCGCAGGACCGGGTCGCGCCCGAGGTCTTCCAGCGTGACGAACTCCCGGCGGGCGAACGGATGTCCGGACGCGACGGCGAGCACCATCGGTTCGGTGTGCACCACCGGTCCCGTCGTGAGCGCGGGATCGGCGACCGGCAGCAGGACCACGGCCAGGTCGGCCTCGCCGGAACGGAGCGTGGCCAGCGGATCCTCGAAAGGAGCCTCGCTGAGGTCGACCTCGCAGCCCGGGTACCGGACCCGGAAAGCACTGGTCACGTCGGAGATCAGGTTCGCCACGGCCGGAGCCTCGAAGGCGAGCCGCACGACGCCCTCGACGCCGCGGCCCGCGGCGACCGCGCGCTCGATCCCGGCCAGCAGCTGCCGGTAGGCGGGCCGGATGTCGGCCTCCAGCGCGCGGCCGATCGGGGTCAGCGAGACGCGCCTGCTGGTGCGGTCGAACAGCCGGGCCCCGATCCGGCGCTCCATCGTCTTGACCGATTGGCTGACCCGCGCCTGCGACACCCGCAGCCGTTCCGCGGTCCGGCCGAAGTGCAGCTCCTCGGCGAGCGCGAGGAAGACCTCGATGTCCCGGTGTTCCACCCGCGCCTCCGATCGATAACCCAGAGCTTATCAACCGATGCGGACTTCTCCGTTGTTCGCCCAGCTCAGCGGCGGAAAGCTGGATCTTGTCCCGCCCGTCCCGCCCCGGAGGAACCGATGACCGAACCGACCCTGATCCGCGCCGGCGACGCCGAAGTCCTCTCCGACGCTCCCGGCAGTCTGATCACGCTGCTGGCCGACTCCGCCGCCGCCACGACCAACCGCGCCACCCTGAGCCAGGGCGTCTTCGGCACCCCCGCGCACTTCCACACCCGCGCGACCGAGTTCTTCTACGTCCTCGACGGCGCGCTCCAGGTCTTGGCAGGCGAGGACCTGCACACCCTGGAACCCGGCGATTTCCTCGCCGTGCCGCCGACCGTCCCGCACGCCTTCGGCCCGGCCGCGGGCTCCGCCGCCGACGTGCTGGTGGTCTTCACCCCGGGCATGGCCCGCTTCGGCTACTACCGGCTGCTCGACCGGGTCGCCAGGGGCGAAGCGGACCCGAAGGAGATCGCCGCGTCCTCGGAGCAGTACGACAACCACTACGTCGACAGCCCTCGGTGGCGGCAGGCCCGCGCCGACGCGGCGGCCTGACCCGGCCGATGCCGGACGCGCACCCGGCAGAACGGCCGCGGACGCGGAACGGCCCCCGCGGGGGGAGGTCGCGGGGGCCGTTCCTGTTCGGTGGTGGGAGCCAGCTACTGGCCGAGGCTCAAGCGGACCGGCTGGTCCGGCGTCCCTTGAGCTCGGCGAGACGTTCGTTCAGCAGATCCTCGAGCTCGGGGATGGAGCGGCGCTCCAGCAGCATGTCCCAGTGGGTCCTGGGGGGCTTGACCTTTTTCTGCTCGGGCTGCCCGCCGTCGACGATCTCGGATTCGCTGCCGTGCAGGCGGCACTCCCACACCGTCGGGATCTCGGCGTCGTCGGAGAACGGCACCTCGAACTCGTGGTTCTTGGGGCAGGAGTAGCGCACGGTACGGCGCGGAGCGAGATCGTGATTGCGGTCGGTCTCGTAGCTGACCGCTCCCAGCCGGCTTCCACGGAGAACACGGTCGGCCATAGTGGGATTCCTTTCAGTCAGCTCCGGGTGGAGCCAGGGTGATGCTCACCCTATGCAACGAACGAGGCGTCCGAGGGATTCCCGGCACGCCATGTCGCTGCTCACGATGAGCTGCGTCACCCGTGGTCTTCAGCTTCCTCCAGAGGGAGTCGTTTCGCCCTCTGACGTGACGCGGATACCGCCTTCTTAGTGCGGATATCCCCCAGTCGGGCTAGTTAGGTTAGCGCTAGGACAACCGTAACTGACCGTGCTGGGCGGCAGCGGGTCCCAGATCCCCTGAGCGGAAGTGGCGACGGCACAGTACCTGATAACGGACCGTGACCGTTTCGGCATCAGACCGTGCTGAAGCTGAAGGTTCAACTACGGAGTGTTCGGTATCTGCCACCACAACGGTGTCTCCGTCACGGAGAATCACGTCGTCGCGCACGCGCGCGTTGAACCGCCCCGGCAGCCCGCACCAGCAGAGCACCTCGACCTGGACCGGCTGGAGCTCGTCGGCGATCTCGAACAGCCGGGCCGCGCCCGGGAACAGCCGGCTGCGGAAGTCGGTCGCGATGCCGAAGCAGTACACGTCGACGCCCGCCTCGTCGGCGAGTTCGGCGAGCTGGTCGACCTGGGCGGGGGAGAGGAACTGCGCCTCGTCCACGATCACGTAGTCCACGTGCTGCCCGCGCGCCCACTGCTCGCGCACCAGGTCCCGGATGTCGGTGCCGGTCGCGACCTCGGTCGCCCGCCGGACGATGCCGATCCGGCTGGTGATCTGCGGCGCGCCGGACCGGTCGTGGCGGACCAGCACCAGGCCGCGCCGGCCCTGGCGCGCGTGGTTGTGGTCGATCTGCAGCGCGAGCGTCGACTTCCCGCAGTCCATCGGGCCGTAGCAGAACTTCAGCCGTCCGCGCGCGGGACCGTTGCGCCGGGCCCCGGCGGGCGGGGCCGCGGAAAGCGCGTCGGTGGGGTCGTCGAGCACAACGTCGTCTGCAGCGGTCACGACGACCGACCCTATCTGGGCCTCACAGCACCTCCGGCGGACGGTTCCCGGCGGCCGCGATCGCGCGCCGCACCGGCACCAGCGCGACGAACACGAAGCCGAGCACGAAGAACGCCACGAGCGCGACGATCGCCAGCCGGAACGACCCGGTCGCCTGCCCGACGCCGGCGAACACCAGCGGCCCGAGCCACGACGTGCCCTTCTCGCCCACGACGTAGAGCGAGTAGTACTGCGCGTCCTTCCCGGCCGGGATCATCTGGCTGAACAGCGACCTGGCCAGCGCGTTCGTCCCGCCCAGCACCAGCCCGATGCCGATCGCCACGGCGAAGAACTGCAGCGGCTGCCTCGGCTGCACGAAGTACGCCCCGCCGAGCACCACGACCCACAGCACGAGACTGACCAGGATCGTCCGCTTCGCGCCGAGGCGGCGCGCGAGCAGGCCGTGCAGCACACCGCCCGCGTAGGCGAGGAACTGGATCACCAGCACCGTGATGATCAACACCTCGTCGGAGAACCGCAGCTCGTCCTTCCCGTACTGCGCCGAGACGGTGACGACGGTGTTGATCCCGTCCGCGAAGAGCAGGTAGCTGCCGAGGAAGGCGAGCGTGAGCGGATACGCCTTCGCCTCGCCGAGCGTCTGGCGCAGCTCGCGGAAACCGGCCCGCAGCACCGAAACCCCGCGCTGGGTCGCGGTCGGCACGTGGACGCGGGGGAGCCGCCGCAGCGTCGGGACGGTGAACACGGCCCACCAGATTCCCGAGGTGAGGAAGCAGATCCGCACCGCGAGTCCGGTGTCGATGCCGAGCGACTCGCGGCTGAGGTAGAAGGCGAGCTGCAACGCGAGCGCGAGCCCGCCGCCGAGGTAGCCGAACGCCCAGCCCTTGGCCGACACGTCGTCGCGCTCGTCCGGCGTCGCGATGTCCACCAGGAACGAGTAGTAGACGACCAGCGATCCGCCGTACCCGATGTTGGCGAGAACGAACAGCGCCGCGCCCAGCTGCCAGTCCGAACCGGCCATGAAGAACATCAGCGCCGACGCGACCGCGCCCAGCGCGGCGAACCCGCCGAGGATCTTGCGCTTGTTGCGACTGCGGTCGGCCACCGCGCCCGCGATCGGCAGCACCAGCACCTGCACGATCGTCGCGACCGACAACAGGTAGCCCCACAGCGAACCGGCGGGGAAGTGGAGGCCGAACAGCGACACGTCGCAGTGGTTGAGCTTGTCGTCCGCGCCGGACGCGTTGAGGCAAGCCCTGTCCCCGTTAAGGGTGATGTTCTGCTTCGCGTCGGAGGCCGCGACACTGCTCATGTAGAGCGCGCCGAACACTGTCGTGACCGACGAATAGAACGGCGAGTTGGCCCAGTCGTAGAAGTACCAGCCCCACCGTTCCCGCTTGCTGTCCCGGGTCTCGGCCAGCGTCATCCACGGCTCCTCGATCGGTCGCGAATCTCCAGGTCGCGCCGGACATTACTGGCGCGGGCCCGGTCGGTACCGCCGAAGGGGGCAAACCGTGTCCGGTTCGTCGCTTCCGGTTTCCGCCACGCCGCGCGGCGGAACGCGCGACACGCCGGGCCGGGCGTGTCGCTGCCGGGTTTTCCGGGCGTGTCATGTGAGACTGCTGAGCGTGGTGTGACTCTTGTGGTCGATGGGTCGCGTGCTTAGTGTGCGTGACATGACCAACCGCGTTCGCACTGCCAGACGGGCCGCCGCGAGAGCCTTGCTGCTCGTGGCCGCCGTCCTCGGCATGGAACTCGTCGTCACCGGCCCCGCCTCCGCGGACCCCGCCTCCAGCACCTGGGCCAAGCTCCGCATGTGCGAGTCGAGCGGCCGCTACTCGATCAACACCGGCAACGGCTACTACGGCGCCTACCAGTTCGACCTCCCCACCTGGCGCAGCGTCGGCGGCCAGGGCCGCCCGGACCTCGCCAGCCCCCGCGAACAGGACTACCGCGCGCTCTACCTGTACCGGATGCGCGGCTGGCAGCCCTGGGAATGCGGCGGCATGCTCGGCCTGGCCAACGACGGCGACGCCCGCAGCAAACGCGTCCCCTCCTGGGAAGAAGCCGCCTACATCGGCGGCGGCGGACTGCCGGCCCCGCCCGCGCCCAAACCGCGGCCAACTCCGCCTCCCGGCCCGCCCGGCGCGGCGCCCGCGTGGCCCGGCCTCGTCTACGCCTACGGCGACTGCGCACCCGCGCTGCGCACGTTCCAGCTGCGGATGAACGCCTTCGGCTACGGCTTCAGCGGCACCGGCTGCTACTACGACAAGACCCGCACCGCGGTACTGGACCTGCAGCGCGCCAACGGCATCAACGATTCCGGCCGGCTCGGTCCGAAGACGTGGAAGGCCGCGTGGGAGGGCAAGGCTCCGCGCTGACCCGCCCCGCCTCGGCGTAGCGCGCGGCGAGCTGCCGGAACGCCTCCTTCAGCTCGGCCGGGCCGACGACCTCGAGATCGGCGTCGACCCGGCCGAACGAAGCGGCCAGCCCGCGCCACGACCAGGCCCCGAGGCTCACCCGGCACCGGTCCGGCCCGAGCGCCTCGACCACCCCGTCGGCCAGGTAGCTCGCCGCTTCCGTGGCCGGGAGACGCAGGATCACCTCGCCGCGGCACGGCCATTCGCCGGACAGATCCGTCCCGCGAAACCGCGCGGCCACGAACGCGGCCACATCCGACAGCCCGCGGCCGGCGAACTTCGGCCCGGTGGGCGTGCGCGGCGTGATCCGGTCCGCGCGGAAGATCCGCCAATCCTCCCGATCGAGATCCCACGCGACCAGATACCAGCGCTGACCCCACGTGACGAGATGATGCGGCTCCACGCGCCGGGGCGGAGTATCCGTTGGGGCGTAATCGAACCGCAGCACCTCCCGGGCGCGCACGGCAGCGCTCAACGCGACGAGAGTCTGCGGATCCGCCTGCGGCGCCGGGCGCTCGACGGCGGTGAAGCTCAACGCGTCGACGCGATGCCGCAGCCGCGCGGGCAGCACCTGCCGCACGGTCTGCAACGCCCGCTGCGCCGCCTCCTCAATCCCCGCCCCGGTCGCCGACTGCAACGCGATCGCCAGCGCGACCGCCTGGTCGTCGTCGAAGAGCAGCGGCGGAAGCCGCGCCCCGGCATCGAGCCGGTAACCGCCGTCCGGACCCTTCGTCGTGACGATCGGATAGCCCAGCTCCCGCAACCGGTCGACGTCCCGGCGCACCGTGCGCGGACTGACCTCCAGCCGCTCGGCCAGCAGCGCACCCGGCCAGTCCCGCCGAGCCTGAAGCAACGAAAGCAGCGACAACAGCCGCGCAGAGGTCTTCGGCACGCCTTCGATCCTGCCTGCGGCAGCGGTCAGGTTCAGTCCGCTACTTCCACGCACCCCGCTCCCGCAGCACCTCGCGCAGCAGGTCCGGCCGGTCGGTGACGATCCCGTGCACGCCGAGGTCCAGCAGCGTCCGCATCTCCTCCGCCTCGTTGATCGTCCACGTGTGCACCTCGAACCCGCGCCGCACCGCCGACTTCACGAACGCCTCGTCCACCACCTTCAACGGCCCCTGCCGCACCGGCACCTGCGCGAGCCAGCCCGCCGAGAACCGGCTGATCTGCAGCAGCGGAGCCCAGCCGTTCGCCCACAACAGGAACGCCGACCGCGGCCCCATCGCCGTCAGCAGCTTCGGCCCGGCCAGCTTCCGCAGCCGCGCGAGCCGCGAGTCCGAAAAGGACGCCGCCGCCACCCGATCGATCGCCCCGGTCCGCTCCAGCGCCCGCACGAACGGAACCACCGCGCTGTCGGCCTTCACGTCGATGTTGAAAAACGCGTCCGGCAGCTCCTCGAGCAGATCCTCCAGCCGCGACAGCGGGGCCCGGCCGTCGATCTTGACGTCCTTGAGCTGAGCCCAGGTCTGGGTCGCGATCGCCCCGCGCCCGTCGGTCGTGCGATCAAGCGTCGGGTCGTGGTGGACGACGACGACGCCGTCCGAGGTGGCGTGCACGTCGGTCTCCAGATAGCGGTACCCCTCGGCGACCGCGCGCTGGAACGCCGGCAGCGAGTTCTCCAGCCCCTCCAGGTCGCCGATGTGCCAGCCGCGGTGGGCGAAGGCGCGGGGGAGCGAGTCGGCGAGGTACGGAAACGGTGGACGCATGCTTCCAGTCTGCGCCATCGGTGTGGCCCCGTCGTGAGAACGTGATGGACAGCTAGAGTCCGGCGGGTGAGGGAACTGGCCGAACACGCTCTGACCGGCGACGAACGCGTCGTGCCGCGCCGCACGAACGCCCCGAAACACTGCGGCTGGTGCGGCCGCCGCCTGCCCGAAGCGGGCAACGTCGGACGCCGCCGCCGCTACTGCGGACAGTCCTGCCGCCAGCGCGCCTACGAACGCCGCACCGCCCTGCAGCGCAGCGGCCTGCCCGAGGACGCGGTCGTGCTGTCGGACACCGAGATCGCCGCCCTGCAGGACCGGCTCTTCCAGCTCCGCTGCGCCGCGGAGGACATCGTGACCGCCGCACAGGACGGCGCGTCGGCGAACGAGCTGCGGCAGCTCGCGGAGGAGATCGCGGCTTCGGCGAAGGATCTCGAACAGCTCCGCTGACGTCCCTCGCTTCCTGGCTCGGAAAGCGGTCCCGACCTGCTGACTATTTTCTGTTATGCCAATTGACACAAGTGTCGTTGGCGCTCTACTGTTCCCGCCGTGGACGCACCCCGAGGGCGAGGCCGGCCCCGCAAGAACCCCGAGGCCCCGGCTCGCTGGACGCCCCCGGAAGGCTGGTCGCGGCTCGTCGCCTGGATCTCCCCGGAGGAGAAGAAGGCGCTGAAGCACGTCGCGGTCGAGGCGGACGTGCCGGTGGCGGACCTCGTCCGGTCGCTGGCGAGCGGACTGGCCGAGGGCGTCATCAGCCATGAAGAACTGCTGGGGCACGTCAGAAGAGGGAAACAGGTCATGGAGAAAATCCCCACGCTTTTCGAGCGCGACGAGCGCTTCCAGGTGATCGACCGGCCCCGCGCCGAATGCGCGTGGGTCTTCGACGGAGCCGGAGTGGGGACCGAGAAACTCGACGGCACCAACGTCCGGCTGACCGTCCGCTCCGGCCGCCTGGTCCGCGTCGAAAAACGCCGCAACCCGAGCAAAGCCCAGAAACAGCAGGGAATCGTCGACGGCTGGTACGTCGACACCGACGAGACGTCCGCCGACGACAAGTGGATCCTCGCCGCCGCGGGAAACACCGACGTCTCGGCGTGGCCGGACGGCGAGCACCCGTGCGAAGCGCTCGGGCCGCGCATCCAGGGGAACCCGCTGGCGCTGACGGACCACCTCTGCGTGCCGTTCGACTTCCAGGCGCCCACCGTGCTGGACGTCCCGCGCAGCTACGAGGGACTGCGCGAGTTCCTGGCCACTTTGGACAGCAAGTTCTCCCCGGGACACCTCGCGGAGGGCATCGTGTTCCACCACCCGGACGGACGCCGCGCGAAGATCAAGCGCAAGGACTTTCCCCGGAGCACCGCCGCGGCCTGAATGCCTGGTTGAGGGGAACGACCGCGACCGGATCGGGGAACCAGTTCGCCGCACCGGACTTCCCGCACGCACGATCTGGTTCTGGCCGGACAGCGGAGCAGTGCCGCCCGCGGACCCGTTCGGCGGGCGGCTACCGGCTCTGCCGCGCCGAGGCGAGCGGCCGCCTGGCTCTGCGGCTTAGCTCCGTTTGGGACGCGTCGGGTTCAGCTGAGCCCGAGGCAGGGGAGGAGCAGCACCTCGCGGTGCTCGCTTCGGATGGCCGAGCTTTCGCTCGGATACCGCACGCCTGCTTACGGCTGCGGACGTTCCGTCGCCTTCGCCAGAAGCTCCAGCGACGCCTCCAGCCGGTCCGCCGTCGTCCACCGGGCGCGGGTATTCCGCCTCACGTCGTCCGGATCCAGGGCGGACCAGTCGTAGGTCTGCGTCACCTCGGTACGCGTCGCGCTGAGCGGGTTCAGCTCCCAGCGCCACAGGTGCCCCGGCGCTTCCTGGCCCGGTTCCGCCGGCTGCCACGCGATCCGGCGGCCCTCTTCGAACTCGATGACCCGGTTCTCGCGGACCTTGCCGTTCTTGAGCGTGGTGATGAACGCGTCGCCGACCGCGTGGACGCGCTGACCCGGCTGGGCCTCGCCAAGGTTGTCGTTGCCGTCCCAGCTCGGCTGCTGCGACGGGTCGGCGATCAGCTCGAAAATCCGTTCCGCGGGGGCCTCGATCTCACGGCTGGCGCGCACGACGCGCGCGGGTTCGTCAGTCACCCGTTCATGCAATCACATCGGCCTCCCGCGCAGTGCCCTCTCGAGAAGAGTCGTCCCGCGCCAACCCGTTCAGCGCCCGATAGGTCCGGTTGCTCGCCGCGGCGGCGCGCTGTTCCCGGCCGGTCGCCTCGATGTAGTTCTGACTCGTCGCCAAGCTCGCGTGCCCCAGCAGGGACATGATCTCCGACGCCGTCGCACCGTCCTCCGCCAGCCGCGTGGCGAAGGTGTGCCGCAGGGCGTGGAGATTCGCGCCCGTCGGCACCCGGTCGTGCAGGCCCGCCCAGCGGTAACACGACTTCACCAGGTACTCCAGCGCACCGCGGCCGATCGGATTGCCCGCCCGGTCCCGCAGCAGCGGTTCGCTCGCCGGGAAACGCTGCCGGGGAAAGCGCCGGCGGCACGAAGCCTGGTAGTCCTGGATCAGTTTCGCCATCGCGGGCTGCACCGGAATCGACCGGTCCCGGCTGCCCTTGCCGTGGACGTGCAACCGCAGTTCGCCGTCCCGCCCGACCACCGACCGCGGGGTGAGCGCGCGCATTTCCGCTGCCCGCAAGCCCGCGACCAGCCCGAGCGCGAGTACCAGCACGTCACGTTCCGGCCAGGGATCCCGCGCGCGCCGGGCGCCGTCGGCCGCAGCGGCGAGCAGCTGCTCGGGAGTTTCCTCGCCCCGCAAGGGTTTCGGCGTGAGCGGGGGAGTCTTGGGCCGCGCGACGGCTCCCATCGGATTGCCCGGGAGCAGTCCGTCCGACACGCAGAAGGTGAGGAACTGGTTCCACGTCGACCACGCGCGCAACACCGAGCTTTTCGCGTGGTTGTCGGCAAACGCGCCGAAGGCGGCCCGCAGCACCGGCGCGGTCAGCTCCTCGACGTCCACCTCGTCGCGCCCCAGCTCCGCCAGCAGGAGAGCGGTGATCCCGGCGAGGTCGCGCCGATAGGCGGCAGTGGTGTGCGGCGAGTCCTTGCGCGGCCGCCGTGCCGCGAAGAACGCTTGCTGTGCCTCGGAAACGAGCATAGTGATCTTGTACCGCACGGCACCGACAATTTCGACGCCACCGGTTGTCTGATATATGATGCATAATCGCTATTATGCATGAAACATGGCCGCGGAAGGGGTTCGACGGGGCTTGAGAAGGGGTCGAATCCCCTTGGGGGACAGCGCTTTCCGAACCACCCTATGAACCCCGGCGGGTCTCTGCTCGATGCGCAAAGACCGCGTTCAGGCTTGCTTCGGCGTGGTGAACCGAGCTGACGCCGGGCTGGATCTGCGCCGCGTTCATCTGGTCGAGTGGATCTTCAGGACGGCCGAGTCGGCTTTGGCGCGGTGGAGAAAGTTGTTGTGCTCCAACCTCAACGTCCAGCCAGTCGTGCTTAATTCGTCACGGTGACGAATTAAGCACGACTGGGACGACCGTTCCCGTCGGGGATCCCGAGTTGTTCTCCGAGGCAGCCGCCCTCAAGGCCTGACCGGAGACCCGGATCGGGAAGCAACTGCCCGCTGGCTCCGGAGCGATCGAGCTTCACTCCGCCGCGTGCGGAGACAAGTCGTGCGACTGCGTCAGAAGCCCTCGGGAAACCTCTCCTCAACCCGCTGACCAGCAGGTCGCCGAAACGCCGATAATGTACATTATGTCAAGTAAGCGGCGGGACCGTGCTCAGCTCCGCTCGCCCAGCCGGAGCTTGATATGGGTGTTCCGGAAGGATTCTCGCAGCCCTTACCAGGCCAGCGGGCCGTTGATGTCCGAGTAGGTGCCGGTCGGGCCGTCCGTGCCGATCTGGGCCATCCGGACGATGATCTCCACGCCCTGTTCGACTGGCTGTCCGCCGCGGCGTCTGTTGATGTCCGTCTGGGTGTAGCCGGGTTCGACGGCGTTGATCCGGATTCCTGGGTACGCCTTCGCGTACTGCACGGTCACCATGTTCACCGCGGCCTTCGACGCCGGGTACGCCACTCCGCGGTAGGCGTACTGGCGCGTGGCCTGGTCGGTCATCCTGCCCAGCGATCCCAGCGCGCTGCTGACGTTCACCACCACCGGCGCGGACGATCGTTGCAGGAGCGGCAGAAACGCGTGCAGCACCCGCACGACGCCGAAGACGTTGGTTTCGAACGTTTCCCGCATCAGATCTGCGGTGGTTTCCGCCGCACCGGCCGGTTCCCCGTCGCTCTTCAGTTCGACGGCGATGCCCGCGTTGTTCACGAGGACGTCCAGTCCCCCTTCGGCCTCGACGGTTTTCGCCGCGGCGCGGACCGACGCTTCGTCGGTGACGTCGAGCAGAACGGTCCGCGCGCCGAGTTCCTCCGCCGCTCGTTGTCCTCGGGCGGCGTCGCGGGCTCCGAGGTAGACAGTGTGCCCGGCAGCGACCAAACGGCGGGCAGTTTCGTAGCCGAGTCCTTTGGTGGCACCGGTAATGAGCGTTCTGGTCATGGCGGCGAACGTAGGTGCTGGAGCGCGGACCAGGTCAAGGATCGGTGGCAGGATGGATGGATGCCGCTGCCTGAGCCGACGACGCACGACTGGTCCCGGGATCACGATCCGGAGCATCTGCGGTTGATCCGGGAGCATCCGGATCGGTACGCGCCGACCGGGAGGTGCCACCTGATTCTCGAGGTGCTCGCCTACGCCGCCGACGAGGCCCAGCATCAGGGTTCCGGCCGTGCGGTCGTCGAATTTCACCTGGACGGTTCGGTTTCCGTCGCGGACGACGGCCGCGGGACGCAAATGGCGGTCGGTGCCGACGGGCGGCCGGTGCGGAAGCCGGTCATGGCGACCAAGGACCTCCGGTACTTCGATTCTCCGCCCGCCACTCCCCTCCCCGACGGGCATCCGCGGTACGGGATGTCGGTGGTCGCGGCGTTGAGCGAATGGCTGGTGCACACGAACCGCCGGGCCGAGGGCGCGTGGACGCAGCGGTACCGGCACGGCGTTCCGGTCGGCGAGCTGGTCGCGGTGCCGTCGGACGGCACTACCGGGACGACGGTTCGGTTCCTTCCGGCGGCCGGGTTGGGCGGCGAGGTGTCGCCGGAGTCGGTGCGGCCGTTGGCGGAGCGGGTGAGCCGGGTGCTGGTGGTGGAGGTCTAGTCCACTCCCCTGGGCGGTCCCTGGCTGATGCGGCGCAGGGTGGGTTCGAGCCGGTCGAGGTCGCTGGTGGTGATCAGCTGCCGTTCGTCCCACCAGGTCGCGCCGGCTTCGGCGAGCGGGGCGATCAGGTCGCGGGCTCGGGCCGGTTCGCCGGGGCTGGCTCCGCCGACGACGAATTCGAACTTCTCCCCCGCGCCGTGTTTCCGGGCGTAGGACACGAGGTCGCGGACGTCTTCGGCGGCCGGGGCGACGCCGTGGGTGGCGTTTTTGAACAGCGGGGCGACGCCGTCCCAGCGCGCGGCGCGGCGGACCGGGCGGCGGTTGGGCCAGACGGCGGCGAGCCAGACCGGCGGGCGCGGCTGCTGGACGGTGGCGGGCCGGAGGGTGACGTCGCGGACCCGGTAGTGCTTGCCGTCGTGGTCGACGGGGTTTCCGGACCAGTAGCGGTCGAGGAGGCCGAGGCTTTCGTCGAGGTGTTCGGCGAGGACGACCGGGTCGGTGGGTTCGCCGAAGCTGCCGAATTCGTCCTGGATCGGTCCGCCGAGGCCGGCGCCGAAGACGACTCGTCCGCCGCTGAGGGCGTCGAGGGTGGCGACTTGCCGGGCCAGGTGCTCGGGGCGGCGGCGGGGCACCGCGGTGACGAGCGTGCCGATTTTGAGCTTGGTGGTCGCGAGCGCGGCCGCGGTGAGCAGGATCCAGGGGTCGCCGAAGGGCTGGTTCCGGCGGATGTCTTTGTCGTGGACCACGTGGTCCCAGAGGAACAGCGCGTCCCAGCCTTCTTGTTCGGCCGCTGCCGCTACTTTCGCCACCGTCCGCGCGTCGGCGAAGTCGCCGAAGTTCGGGATGTTGATCGAGAAGCGCATGTCAGGCATGGTCCCGGCGGGAGAGCTGGTGCGGCAAGCGAATAACGGGAGCCGTGCCCGCACCGGGCGGTGCGGGCACGGCGTTGGTTCAGACCAGGATGCCGGTGCACTTGTCGTCGATGTAGGCGCGCTTGGCGGCCTCGTCGCGGGCGGAGGTCAGGTAGCGCGACCAGGCCCGGCGTTCGTGGGCGGTGCAGTCGAGTTCGAAGATGTTCTGGGTCGGCTTGAGCGCGCCTTCCTTGGGCGGGTACGGGTGGAAGCCGTTCTCGTCGCGGCCGTAGAGCGTTTGCCACATTTCGTTGGTGTTGCGCCAGACGACCACGAGCAGGAAGTAGCCTTCGCCGTCGAGGTGGAGCATGGCGTAGCCCAGCTCGTCGCGGAATTCGAGCTGGCCCGCTTCGACTTCGGCGCGCAGGAATTCGCGGGCCTGGTCGCGGATCTCGGCCGGGGTGTCGCGGCCGGCGAGGTAGATGTCGTACCACTTGAGATGGGCGCCGGGCAGGCTGAGGTCGTCGGCGGGCACGATGGACTTCTCGACGTGCTGGTAGTCCGCGCTGATTTCGGCCAGCCGGGTGATTGCCTGGGTCATCTGCTCCCCTGTCGGTGATGGGTTCACTGGTGCGGGCGGTAGAGGGTGGTGCGTTCGAGCTCGCGGACCCGCTGGTAGTCGGCGTCGAGCCGGTCGGGGTCGGCGTTGGTGAGGTAGAGGTTTCCGGGCGAGGTGGCCAGGTCGACGGTGCGTTCGATGCGCTTGCCTGCCGGCTGGGTGACGATCAGCTCGAGGAACGATTCGAGTGCGCGGACCGGGTTCCAGCCCGCGTCGTCCGGGACGACGCCGTCCAGGGGGACGATCAGGTTCATGAACCGGACGTGGTTGAGCAGCTGGTAGGTCGGCAGCTTGCCTTCGATGACCTCCTCGGGTGCGGCGATGGTCTTGGCCAGCAGGTCGACCTGGTTCGTGCCGATCGACCGGGTCACGATGTCGGGCAGGTGCGCGCCGCCGAGCCGGGCTCCGCTTTCGACCAGGACCGGTCCGTTCGCGGTCTGCATGATCTCGGTGTGCGCGGCGCCGTTGCGGATTTCGAGGGCGTCCAGGACGCCGAGCGCGTATTCGCCGACCTGTTTGGCGTCGGGGTCGTCGTACGCCACCGGGTGTTCGTTGCTGACCATGGAGCGGGTCGCGTCGATCTGGTGCTTGCGGTAGCGCCAGATTTCGACGATGTGGTGTTTGCCTTCGCGGCTGACGGTGTTGACGAAGTATTCGTCGCCGTCGAGGTAGCCCTGTGCGAGCGCGGTGTCGTTTTTCTGGCCGTAGCGGGTGCTGGCCGCCATGATGCTGGCGTGGCCGGCGCGGATGTCGTCGGCGGTGTGGCAGAAGTGCACGTTGTCCATGCCCGCGCTGGTGGTGGGTTTGAGCACGACCGGCCATTCGCCGCGGGTCTGGGCCCACGCCACGACCTCGTCCGCGGAGGGCGAGGCGAAGCTGTCCGCGACGGCGAGGCCCGCGCGTTGGACGGCTTGCACCATGAGGTGCTTGTTCCGTCGCGCGGCCGGGGTGGTCATGCCGTTGCCCGGGGTGCCGAGTTCGGCGGACAGCGCGTCCGCCAGCAGGACGCCCGATTCCATGGCGGCGACCACGAATCCGACGCCGAGTTCGCGCAGTTTCGCCGCGGTGGCCGTGAGGTCGCCGTCGTGCTGGAGGTCGATCTCGAAGTCCTCCGGCCGGTAGCTCAGGTGCACGTCGGGGAACTCCGAGCGGACGTGCACGGGTTCCACGCCGTGGCGGCGCAGCGCGGCGGGCAGGTAGCGGCCGATGCCGTACGCGTCGACGATGGCGCATTTCATGAGCTGGCCCCCGCTTCCTCCGAGGTCTGTGCCGCGGTTTTCGCGTCGTGTTTGGTCCGGGCCACCGTGCTGATCGCGACGAGCGCGACGATGCCGACCACGCCCGCGAAGGTGATCGCGGACGGGGTGAGCCGCTGGTCCGGCAATTGCAGGAAGAACGCGAACAGCGGCGAGAGCGTGAGCAGGATCGACGCGGTGATCGGCTCGGTGTGCTTGATGCCGACCTGCAGCAGGTACAGCGGCACCGCGACGCCGACGACCGCGATCATCAGGGACGGCAGGAACGCCGTCCCGACGCCCGGGTGGTCGTTGACCGCGACGAGCGTCCAGGTCACGGCCAGCATCAGGAAGAACCGCACCGCCAGCACCGATTGCGGCTTCAGGTCCGCTTCGCTGAGCCGTTTGGAGTAGATCACGTTCGTCACCGAGCCGAGTCCGGTGAGCAGGGTGAGCGCGATGCCGATCGCGGTGTCCACAGTGGACCGTTCGCCCAGTGCGCTGCGCCCGGTGAACGATCCCCAGACCAGCATCGCGATCATCACGCCGATGAACAGCGAGATGACGACCTCGGTGCGCAGCACCTTCGTCCCAGGCCGGAGCACGGGGCTGACCAGCACGGTCAGCAGCGGGCCGAGCGCGAGCCCCACCACGTTCACGATCGCCGGTTCGAGGAACTTCAGCGCGTAGAGCATCGACAGCCAGGTCACGGCGGTCGTCACGTTGATCATGATCACGTCGGAGCGGTTGTCCCGCAGCGGCCGCAGTGCCGCGGCGGGGCCGCGTCTGATCATGTCGCCGCCGAGGAAGAACACGGCGGCGAGCGTGAACGAGATGGCCGCGACCGTCGCCGGGTCGTGTGCCTGGAGCTGGTTTCCCGCGAAGACGTCGAGCGCGGCGGTGAGGAACGCGAAGCCGGTCAGGGGCAGGAGCCCCTGAGCCAGCCGCGTCCTGGGAGTTTCGGTCACAGAAGAGTCACCTCGGGGATGCTCGCGGCAGCCCGGTTCAGAGCCTCGTCGTCGACGATCTCGTCTTCGAGCTGGCCCGCGAAGTATTTGTCGTATGCGGTCAGGTCAAAGTGTCCATGACCGGACAAGCCGAAGAGAATCGCCCGCGACTGTCCCTCTTCCTTGCAGCGCGTCGCTTCGTCGATGGCCGCGCGGATCGCGTGGGTCGACTCCGGCGCGGGCAGGATGCCTTCGGTGCGGGCGAATTGCACGCCGGCTTCGAAGCAGCCGAGCTGGCCGACCGCGATCGGGTCGATCAGCTTCTCCTCGATGGCGCGGCTGATCAGCGGGCCGATGCCGTGGGCGCGCAGGCCGCCCGCGTGCACGGCGGGCGGCACGAATTTGTGGCCGAGGGTGTGCATCCGGAAGAGCGGGCCGAGCTGGCCGGTGTCGCTGTAGTCGTAGGCGATGCTGCCCTTGGTGAGCGTCGGGCAGGCGGCGGGTTCGACGGCGACGACGCGGACCTGGGGGCCGCCGCGCAGCTGTTTGCCGAGGAACGGGAACGACAGTCCGGCCAGGTTGCTGCCGCCGCCGGAGCAGCCGATGACGATGTCGGGGTAGTCGTCGGCCAGGTCCATCTGCAGCAGCGCTTCCTGGCCGATCACGGTCTGGTGCGCCAGGACGTGGTTGGCCGCGCTGCCGAGGGTGTAGCCGAGCGTCGGGTCCTGGCTCGCGACCTCCAGTGCTTCCGAGGTCGCGATGCCGAGGCTGCCCGGCGAGTCGGGGTCTTCGGCGAGGATCGCGCGTCCGGCGGCGGTTTCGACGCTGGGGCTGGGGATGCAGACCGCGCCGAAGGACTCCATCAGCGCGCGGCGGTAGGGCTTCTGCTCGAAGCTCACCTTGACCATGAAGACCTTGGCGGTCATGCCGAACATCGACGAGCTGAGCGCGGCCGCGCTCCCCCACTGGCCCGCGCCGGTCTCGGTGACGAGGCCGGTCTTGCCGGCGAGCTTGTTGTAGTACGCCTGCGGGATGCCGGTGTTCGGCTTGTGGCTGCCGGTCGGGGCGACGCCTTCGTACTTGTAGTAGATGCGCGCCGGGGTGTCGAGCGCGCGCTCCAGCCGGCGGGCGCGGAACAGCGGCGAGGGCCGCCACTGCGCGAGGAGCTGGCGGACCGGCCCGGGGATCTCGAATTCGCGCTCGGTGCTGGTCTCCTGGTCGGCCAGCTGCTCGGGCATCACCTGCAGCAGTTCGTCGCGTGAGAGCGGCTGTCCGGTCGCCGGGTTGAGCGCGGCGGGCTGGTCGGTTCCCGGCAGGTCGGCGGCGATGTTGTACCAGGTGGTCGGGATGTCCTTCTCGGCGAGCTGGAACTTGATCTTCTCCACCATCGTCCTTACGTGCTCTGGGTTCAGTGTGCGGTCGGGATCGGAGCGGCTTCGTCCGCGAGGGAGCCCGCGGTGGTTTTCTTGCCGGAGCTGGCGAAGAGCAGCGGATGCGCCTGCCGGATGCCGTCGACGACCTGGTCGTAGGGCACGTCGTCGAAGTCGCCGTGCATCCGCAGGAATTCCATGTGCCTGCGGCCGAGTTCGTCGTAGGGGTGGTACAGGCTGTCCGAGCGGCCGTCGAACTCGAGCGGCGCGATTTTGTACAGCCGGCACAGCAGTTTGTTGAAGACCGGGGTGGCCTTCACCCACTTTCCGTCCAGGTGCACGGAGGCGAGGCTGTGGTAGCGGAAGACGTCGCCGCCGACGAGCTGGCGCAGCCGTTCGGACGCGAGGTGGTTGCGCACGTCGCCGTAGACGATCCGGCTGGGGATGCCGACGGAGCGCACGGCGGCGGCGTACACGATGGATTTGTGGACGCAGAAGCCGAATCCGGCTTCGATGACCGAACTCGCTTTCAGGCCCGACCGCGAGAGGTCGGCGCCGTACACCTCGTAGCGGATGCCGTCGCGCACCGCGTAGTAGAGCGCGATCGCTTTGTCCGTGTCGGTCTTCGCGTCCTTGCCCGACAGTGCGTTCTCGACGAACGTCCGCACGGTCGGCGATTCGTAGTCGAGGAATTCGGTGGGACGGGTGAGCCGGTCCGGCTCGGGATTCATTGCTGGTCACGCCCTTTCGCTGAGGTGGCGCGGTGGAGGCCGAGGAGGGTGGAGATCCGCTGTTTCTGGACCTCCGTGGTGCCCGAGTAGATGGTTCCGCCGACGGCGTTGCGCAGTTCCTTCTCCAGGCCGTATTCGGCGGTGTAGCCGTATCCGCCGAAGATCTGGATCGCCGAGAGCGCCGAGCGCACGTTGGCTTCGCTGCTCACGAGCTTGGCGATGGCGAGGTCGGTGGCGACGTCCTCGTTCGCGGCGAGCTTCTCGGCGGTGTCGAAGAGCCATTTGCGCGAGGTCTCGACGTCGATCTTCATCTCGACGATCCGGTTCGCGATCGACTGGTAGGAGCCGATGTGCGCGCCGAACTGGGTGCGGGTGCGGGCGTAGTCGACGCACCGCTCCAGCCGGTGGCGCATCTCGCCGGCGTTGATGACGAAGGAGCACAGGATCTCCCACTTCATCACGTGGTCGAGCACCAGGAACCCGGCCCCGACCGAGCCGACGACGTTGCTCTTCGGGACGCGGACGTCGTCGAGGAACAGCTCGCACAGCGGCGACGTCCGCAGGCCCATCTTCTGGATCGGCTTGCCCGCGGAGAGTCCCGGCGTGCCGCGTTCGACCAGGAACGCGGTGAGGCCCGCCGGGTTCTCCGGCTTGCCGGTGCGGGCGTAGACCACGATCAGGTCGGCGATCGGGCCGTTGCTGACGAACGCCTTGGCTCCGTTGAGCACGAAGCCGTCGCCGTCGGCCGCCGCGGTCGTGCGCATGCGCATGATGTCCGAGCCGCCCTCGGGCTCGGTGATGGCGTGCGCGCCGATCGCGGTGCCCGCGCAGATCCCCGGCAGGTGCCGGGATTTCAGCGCCGCGCGGCCGAACCGGTTGAGCGCGACGCCCACGCTCACGATCTGCGTCGACGCGGAGAAGTTGAGCCCGCCGTCGCGGCAGCTCTCGCCGAGCGCCTCCAGGACGTGCATCGTGGTGACGAGGTCCTGGCCGAGCCCGCCGTACTCCTCGGCGAAGGGAAGGCCGAACAGCCCGGTCTCGGCGAGCTGCTTCCATCCGGTTTCGGAGAAGGAGCCGGTGCGGTCTCGTTCGACGTGCCCGGCGCCGAGCGCGGGGCCGATCGCGCGGATCGCCTCCCGCAGCTCGCGCTGGTGGTCGTTCGCCTTCGGCACGGGGTCGGTCCTCAGTACTCGGAGAATTCGTCGGTGTCGAGCTGGTGGCGTTCGTCGCCGTGCAGCGGCGGGTTGAAGACGCTGATCAGCACGAGGTCGCTGTCCGGCGCGGCCATCAGGAAGTGCGGGTCGTGCTCGTCCAGCGCGTACATCACGCCGGGCGTGATCTCGTGCGTGACGGCGCCGTCGCTGGTCATCACCGAGCCGCGGCCGGCGATGCAGTAGCACGCCTCCAGGTGCCTGCGGTACTGCAGCAGCGACTTCGTGCCCGCTCGCACGAGCGTGTGGCACAGGGTGAAGCCCATGCCGTCGGTTTCGAGCAGAAACCGGTGGCTGGTCCCGTTGCCCCATTCGACGACCTTGACCTCGTCTTTTCTCCGGACGATCATGCTGGTCCCCCAAGGAGGTGAGGTGGGTTTACTTGCGGGTGGCGGTGCTCTCGACGAACTCGCGGATCGCGTCGACCGACCGGAAGTTGTCCGGCGAGATCTCGACCTCGTCGAGCGGGATCTGGAAGTGCTGCTCGACCCACGAGATGAGGGCGAGCAGGCCCAGGCTGTCGACGACGCCGTTGTCGAGCAGGTCGTAGGAGGTCTCCAGCTCTTCGCTCGGCGTGTCCGGCAGATACTTCGCGAGGATGTGCGCTTTGACGGCTTCGGTGGTGGTCATGACTCCCCTGCCAGCAGTTCTTTTCTGATCCGCTTCCGGTCGACCTTGCCGGTCGAGGTGAGCGGCAGCGCGGTGTCGACGATCTGGATGACCGACGGGATCGCCGCCCGGACGAGCCGCTGCGCGCAGTGCTGCCGCAGTCCCAGTCCGGTGAGGCGTGCGGAGCGGCGCCGGACGACCGCGTGCAGCCGTTGCCCCGCTTGGGGATCCGGCAGCGCCACGACGCCGACCTCGGCGGTTTCCGGGTGCTCGGCGATCACGCGCTCGACGTCTTCGAGGCCGACGCGCACGCCGCGCACCTTGACCTGGAAATCGGTGCGGCCGGCGAGCGTCAGGACGCCGTCCTCGGTGCGCGAGACCAGGTCGCCGGACCGGAAGTACGGCACGCCGTCGGGCCCGGTGACGAAGCGCGCGTTGTCCTCCCCCAGGTAGCCGCGGGTCTGGAACGGCGTGGACACCCACAGTTCGCCGGTGCCCGCGCCGGTCAGCTCGGTACCGTCGTCGGCGACGATCCTCGCCCGGACTCCCGGCAGCGGCCTGCCCAGCGGCAGCACTTCGTGCGCGTCGGCCTCGTGTCCGTCGAACGAGTGGAGGAAGCTGTCGTTGGTTTCCGTGCAGCCGTAGACGTTGTGGAACCGCGCGCTCGGGAACATTTTCGGCAGTTCGGCGCGCAGCGGGCGCGGGGTGTGGTCCCCGGTCAGCACGACGTGCCGCACGCTCGGGAACTGGGTGCCGGACGAGCGCACGGCGTCGGCGACGATCCGGAAGAACATCGGCACGGCCTGCACCACGTGCGGTTCGGCGTGCAGCAGTTCGACCAGGTGGCGCGGGTTCACCGCGTGGTCGGCCTCGACCAGCGTGGCCCGGCCGCCCGCCCGCAGGGTCGCCCAGACGTCGAGCAGGCACAGGTCGAAGTTCAGCGGCGCGTAGTTCAGCACGTCCACGCCCGGGCCGAGCCCGAACTGCTCGACGGCCCAGTGCATGAACCGGTCGGTGGGCTCCTCGGCGAGCGGCACGATCTTCGGCGTTCCGGTGGACCCGGAGGTCGTGAGGAGGAACCGGACGTCGCCGCTCGGGCCGGCGGGCGTTTCCGTCGCGCGCAGCTCGATCCCGGACGCGCCGCCTTCGGCCACGTGCTCGCAGCCTGCCCGCTCGACCAGTTCGGCCAGCGCTGTCCGGCCGAGGTCCGGCGAGGGCAGCAGCACGGCGCGGCGGGCCAGCACGCAGGCGAGCACGAACGCGACCGTCTCGGGCGATTTCGGGGCCACGACCGCGACCGGGCCTTCGCCGGGCTGGGCCGCGAGTTCGGCTTGCGCCTGCCGGACGAGGCCGGCGAGTTCGGCGTAGCTGACGTCGGCGCCGCGCCACCGCAACGCCCCGGCCCGCGGCTGCGTTTCCGCGAGCGCCAGCACGTCCTCGGTCAACCCGGTCACGTCGCGTTCCCGTTGCCCGCCGGAGCGACCGCGCGCGTGCCGCGAAAAAGATTTTCCGGGTCGTACTGCTGTTTGACCCGGACCAGCCGGGCGTAAATGTCCGCGCCGTACGTTTCGACCGCGCCCGCCGGATTGTCCTCGAGGGAAATGTAGTTCACGTAGCCGCCCGGGCATTCCCATTCCCGCAAATCGGCCACGGTCTGCCGGGCCCACGCGATTCCCGGCCCGTCGAGTTCCGGATCGTCCCAGGATCCGTATGCGCTCACCATGAACGGGGCCTGGCGCTGCGGAAAGGCGGAATCGTCCGTGCTGCCGCGCGCGATCGCGCCGAGCAGGAATTCGATGTCGATCGATCCGGTGCCCGACGGATTGGCTCCGGCCGCGGCGACCAATCGGTCGACGGCCTCGTCGCTCAATTCGGAGACATATCCCGATTTGGTGTAGTACCGGCGTCCGTCCGGCGCGCCTTCGTCGCCCATCGTCTGCAGTTCCAGGTACGTCATCGCCTTCTCGGTGACCGGGGCCTGCGGCAGCGCGGCGAAGAGCGCGTCCGCTTCGTCCCGGCTCTTTTCCTCGTCGGCCGAGCAAACGGAGAGGAACTCCAGCACCGGACGGCCGCGCAGCCCGTCCGGGACCGGGTCGGCGGGTTTCGCGTGGCGCAGCCCGCCGAGCAAGTGGAAGTCGTCGGAAAGCGTTTCGGTGAATGCGCGGTAAACGCGCAGCGCCGCGGCGGCGTCGTCGCCCGCGTACAGGCCCGTCCGCACGAGGAAACCCCCGACCGGGCGCAGGCGCAGCCGGAACTTCGTGACGATGCCGAAGTTCCCGCCGCCGCCGCGCAGGGCCCACAGCAGGTCCTGGTGCCGGTCCGCCGATGCCTCGACCACCGAGCCATCGGCGAGCACCACCTCGGCCGAGACGATGTGGTCGCAGGTCAGGCCCCATTTGCGCGCCCGCCAGCCGTACCCGCCGCCCAGCGCGAGCCCGCTGAGGCCGGTGTAGGAGAACACCCCCGCGGGGCAGGCCAGGCCGTGTTCGGCGGTGGCGAGGTCGACGTCGCGCAGCAGGCAGCCGCCGTCCGCCTCGGCGATCCTGCTCCCGGCGTCGACCCGCACCCGCCGCATCGGGGACAGGTCGATCAGCACCCCGCCCTCGACCACGGAGGTGCCCGCGACATTGTGCCCGCCGCACCGCACGGACAGCGGAAGCCCGGCGCCGCGCGCATAGCGCACGGCCGCGCTGACGTCGGAGGCGGAACGGCACCGCGCGATCACCGCCGGCCTCCGGTCGATCATTCCGTTCCAGATCCGGCGGGCTTTGTCGAACGCGCCGTCCCCGGGCGAAAGAAGTTCTCCTTGAAAAGCCTCGCGCAGCTCTTTAAGATCGGAAAGATCGCGCAACGAATGATCGACGGTCGACGAGTTCACCGAAGTTCCCCACGTTCTTTCTGCGGCCGCCGGGCGGCCGCGGTCAGATACCGGAAGAAATAGCTCGAACACCGGCCGCCAGGACACGGCGGACAGTTGTTCGCACACCACCGCAAAGCAAGGATTCGCGGACGGGCGCCGCGTCACGTCCCGGTGATTATCACGGCGCACACACCGTTGAAGCCCCCCAGCCCCTCTGAGCGCACCCCTGTCGGCAGCGCCTCCCGGTAGTTGACAGTAGCGTCGAGGAACGGCCGGAGGCAAGCGACCGGACCCAAATTCCCCAAATTCCAGGGCGCAATTTCCCATTGTTCCCCGAGTGTGTTCCGCGGGCGAGTTCCGCCGCGGGCGCGCCCCCTATCTGCGAAAACGCTATTATGGCGCAGAACTGTTCCGCCAACGGGCTCACCGCGGCTGCCCCCGTTGGCCGGAACGGCGCGGGCAGAAGGCCGACGCCGAGAGTCTGATCGTCTTTTTCCGGCCGGCCGCGCAGATCGGCGGAGATGCGGCGTCCGGCCAACGGGATCGGACCGGCGGGCGGCCGGAGCTGCCGAACTCGTCGTCGATCCGGCTCCCGGGGGCCGGCTCCGCAGCTCGCGCGTCAGCGGGAGCGGGCCCGCACCGCCGCACTCCGGCCAAAGACCGGTTACCCGGGGATTCCTATTCGCTGCGATGCGTTATCGAGGAATCGCCGCCGGAAACACTTTTATGGCTATACAATTAATGCGCATGCAAAAGAGGGCGGGCGGCGAGCCGGCTGCGCGCGGCAGGCCGGTCCCGTTGACGCAAGTTGTGAATCGGTGGTTCACTTCTTCCCGTGGCCTACCGCAGAACGCCCAAAGTCCAGGAGCGGCTCGACGCGCTCCGGGAGACGATCCTGGACGCCACCGTGCGGCAGCTGGCCGAGCACGGGTACGCCGGCTGTTCGGTGGCCGCCGTCGCCGAGCGGGCGGGCGTCGCGGTCGGCACGGTGTACCGGCACTTCCCCACCAAGGCCGATCTCGTCGTGCGCGTCTTCCGGCAGGTCGTCTCGCGCGAGGTCGAGGCGGTGCGCTCGGCCGCGGCCGGCCCGGCCGATCCGGTGGCGCGGGTCGTGGCGGTGTTCGAGACCTTCGCGATGCGCGCGCTGAAGGCCCCGCGGCTGGCGTATGCCCTGCTGGCCGAGCCCGTGGACGCGGTGATCGACGCCGAGCGGCTCGAGTTCCGGCGGGTGTTCCGCGACGTCGTGGCCGAGCACGTCGGCGAAGGCGTGCGGACCGGGGCGTTGCCCGCGCAGGACGCGGCGGTCAGCGCGGCGGCGCTCGTCGGCGCCGCCGCGGAAGTCTTGATCGGCCCGCTGACCAGCGGCGGGTCGGCGGAGGTCAGCGAGTTGAGCACGTTCGTCGTGCGGTCACTGGGAGGTTCGGATGCCCGCAACCCATGAGGTCGTCAATCAGGTCCCGCCGCTGGAGCACGACACCGCGGCCGATCCGGCGCTGGCCGAGGCGGTCGGCCGCACCGAGGCGGCGTGGGTCGTCGACGAGCTGCACGAGCTGGGGCGGCTGGCCGGCAGCGGGCAGGTGCAGGAGTGGAGCCGGCTGGTCAACGAGAACGAGCCGGTGCTGCGCACGCACGACCGGTACGGGCACCGGATCGACGAGGTCGAGTTCCACCCGCACTGGCACGACCTGATGAACGTCGCGGTGTCGCACGGGCTGCAGGCCGCGCCGTGGCGGGACGAGCGGCCGGGCGCGCACGCGGCGCGAGCGGCGAAGTTCTATGTCTGGAGCCAATCCGAGGCGGGGCACACCTGCCCGATTTCCATGACGTACGCGGCGGTTCCGGCGCTGCGGGCGAACCCGGAGCTGGCCGCGGAGTACGAACCGCTGCTGGCCTCGACCGAATACGACTTCGGGCTCCGCGTGCCGGGCACGAAACGCGGGCTGATCGCGGGCATGTCGATGACCGAGAAGCAGGGCGGTTCGGACGTCCGCGCCAACACCACCGCGGCCCGGCCCGCGGGCGACGGCAGCTACCGGCTCGTCGGGCACAAGTGGTTCACCAGCGCGCCGATGTCGGACGTGTTCCTCACGCTCGCCCAGGCCCCCGGCGGGCTGTCCTGCTTCCTGCTCCCCCGCGTGCTCCCGGACGGCAGCCGGAACCCGATCCGGTTGCAGCGCTTGAAGGACAAGCTCGGCAACCGGTCGAACGCGTCGTCGGAAATCGAGTACGACGACGCGGTGGGCTGGCTCGTCGGCGAGGAGGGCCGCGGGGTCCGCACGATCATCGAGATGGTCAACAACACCCGCCTCGACTGCGCGCTCGGCAGCGCCTCGGGCATGCGGCTGGGCGCGGTCCGCGCGGTGCACCACGCGACCCACCGGCACGCGTTCGGCAAGGCGCTCGTGGACCAGCCGCTGATGGCGAACGTGCTGGCGGACCTGGTGCTCGAGGCGGAGGCGGCGGTGGCGGCGTCGATGCGGCTCGCGGCCGCGGGCGACCGGCCCGGCGACGAGCAGGAGCAGGCGTTCCGCCGCCTCGGGCTCGCGGTGACCAAGTACTGGGTGTGCAAGCGCGCGCCGATGCACGCCGCCGAGGCGCTGGAATGCTTCGGCGGCAACGGGTACGTCGAGGAATCGGGCATGCCGCGGCTGTACCGGGAAGCGCCGCTGATGTCGATCTGGGAGGGCTCGGGCAACGTCGCCGCGCTCGACGCGCTGCGCGCGATGGGGCGGCAGCCGGAGTCGGTGGCGGCGTTCTTCGCCGAGGTCGAACTCGCCGCGGGCGGCGACGCACGGCTGGACGACGCGGTGGACCGGCTCAAGAAGGATCTGTCCGATGTGGACGATCTGGAGTTCAGGGCGCGGCGGGTCGTCGAGTCGATGGCGTTGGTGCTGCAGGGTTCGCTGCTCGTGCGGCACGCCCCGCGCGCGGTGGCGGACGCGTTCTGCGGCACGCGGTTCGGCGGCGACTGGGGCCTGGCTTTCGGCACTTTGCCCGCTGGAACCGACACTTCCGCGATCATCGCCCGCGCCCGCGTCTAGTCCGCGCGTTTCTCCGGACAACGCGCGGCGGCGCGGGCTACTGTCTCTGCCCGTGACCGAACCTGTTTACGTAACCGAGACGCGGACCGCGTACGACACCGTCGCCGAGAATTACGCCGAGCTGCTGAAGGACTTCCTTCAGGACGCCACCTGGGACCGCGCGGTGCTCACCGCCTTCGCCGAACTCGTGGGCGAAGGGCCGGTCGGCGACCTGGGCTGCGGCCCGGGACGGCTGACCGGGCATCTCGCCTCGCTGGGGCTGGACGTGTTCGGCGTCGACCTGTCCCCCGCCATGGTCGAGGTCGCCCGCCGGACGCATCCGCGCCTGCGCTTCGAAGTCGGGTCGCTGGCCGCGCTGGACCTCGCCGACGGATCGCTCGCCGGCGCGCTCGCGTGGTACTCGCTGATCCACACGCCGCCGGAGGAGCTTCCGGTGCTGGCCAAGGAACTCGCCCGGGTGCTGCGCCCCGGCGGCTGGCTGCTGACCGCGTTCCAGGTGGGCGACAACCAGCGCCGCCGCATCGAAAACGCCTACGGCCACGACATCGCCGCCGACGCGTACCGGCTGGACCCGGATTTCGTCGCGCAGCTGCTCACCGATGCCGGGTTCGTGGTGGACGCGCGGCTGGTGCGCGAGCCAGGACCGAGCTACGAAGCGACGCGGCAGGCGTACCTGATGGCCCGCAAGGAGGGCTGAGGACAGGCCCCGGGCACAGAAATGGGCAGGGAGTTCTCCCTGCCCATTTCAATATATAGCGCACCCCGGGGCTTGCGGCAAGGCCCGGGTGGTGCTCCACAATCGTCCGCCGGAGCCACTGCCTGCGGAAATACCGCGGGCGGCCGCGGCTCCGGTACAGGGGACGAAAAGTTCATGGTGGACGTGATCGTGGTGGGGGCCGGACCGGCGGGCGTCATGCTGGCCGCGGAGCTGCGGCTGCACGGGGTGCGCGTGGTCGTGCTGGAAAAGGAGGAGGAACCGCCGAAGTACGTGCGCGCGCTGGGGATGCACTCGCGCAGCATGGAAGTCCTCGACCAGCGGGGGATGCTGGAGCCGTTCCTGGCCGAGGGGTCGACGCACCCGGTCGGGGGTTTCTTCGCGGGGATCGCGCGGCCCGCGCCGGAGCGGCTGGACACCTCGCATCCGTACGTGCTGGGGCTCCCGCAGCCCATCACCGACCGGCTGCTGGCCGAGCACGCGGTCAAGGCGGGCGCGGAGATCCGGCGCGGATGCAAGGTCGTCGGGCTGAGCCAGGACGACGACGGGGTCAGTGTCTCGCTGGCCGACGGCAGCGAACTGCGGGCGCGCTACCTGGTCGGCTGCGACGGCGGGCGGAGCACGGTCCGCAAGGCGCTCGGCGTCGCGTTCCCCGGCGAGCCCGCGCGCCGCGAGGTGCTGCTGGGCGAGATGGAGGCGACCGCGGATCCCGCCGAAATCTCCGCCCTGGTGATGGAAATCCGCAAAACGCAGCTGTGGTTCGGCGTCGGGCCGCTGCGCGACGGGATGTTCCGCGTGGTCGTGCCCGCGGCCGGGGTGGTCGAGGAGCGGGAAGCGCGGACGCCGACGCTGGAGGAGGTCAAACAGCAGCTGCGCGAGTACGCCGGAACGGACTTCGGCGTGCACTCCCCTCGCTGGCTCTCGCGGTTCGGCGACGCCACCCGCCAGGCGGAGCACTACCGCGTCGGCCGGGTGCTGCTGGCCGGCGACGCGGCGCACGTCCACCCGCCGCTGGGCGGGCAGGGGCTCAACCTCGGGATCCAGGACGCGTTCAACCTCGGCTGGAAGCTCGCCGCCGAGGTCAACGGCTGGGCCCCGGAGGGGCTGCTGGACACCTACGAGGCCGAGCGGCACCCGGTCGCGGACGCCGTGCTGGACAACGTCCGCGCGCAGGCCGTGGTGATGTCGCCGGACCCGGACGGGCGCGCGATGCGGCGGCTGCTGACCGAGCTGATGGCGTTCGACGAGGTCAACAAGCTGCTGCTGGAGAAGGTCCTCGCGCTCGACATCCGCTACGACTTCGGCGACGGGCATCGGTTGCTCGGACGCCGGATGCCGGACCTGGCGCTCAAACGAGGACGGCTGTACGAGCTGATGCACCGGGGCCGCGGGCTGCTGCTGGACCAGAACGGGCAGCTGTCGGTGCGGGGCTGGGCGGACCGGGTCGACCACGTCGTGGACGTGAGCGAGGACCTCGACGTGCCGGCCGCGCTGCTGCGACCGGACGGGCACGTGGTCTGGACGGGCGAAGATCAGCGGGAGCTGGAGATGACTTTGTTGCATTGGTTCGGCGCCGAGCGATGAGGACGTAGCGGGTTGGGCGGTTTCCCGGCCGCTGGGGGTGCCGGGAAACCGCCCAACGCCGGTCAGGGGTGCACTGGGCCGCCCCAGCAGTCCTGTTTGCCCAGCCGCACGGACGTGTTGGTGTACACGCCGTCGGCGATGGTGTCCCCCATGATCGACCGCTGGTCGGTGGGCCGCGGCCACTGGTAGCACCAGTGCTGGGCGAGGTAGCCGCCCGCCGCCTGGATCGGGTCGAAATCGCAGATGCCGTCGGTCTGGATGCAGTAGCGGATGGACCGGACGCCGGCGAAGTCCGGGCGGCCCGCGCCGAACGACACGTATCCGCCGAACGGCGACGGCAGCCCGGCGCCCGGCGGGAGCGTCGCGCTGATCCCGGTCCCGGCCGGGCCGGGCGGCTGCATCGGGTCGGCGAACAGTTTGGCGCTGAACTTCGCCTTGTCCACGCCGAGCCGGTCGTCGGCGATGTCGTCCAGCACCAGGTTCGCCACGATCGCGCCCTGGGAGTAGCCGACGACGGTGAACTCGGCGTCGGGGTTCTCGCGGTAGGCGTCCTGGACGACCTGGCGGCCGCGGTCGTGTCCGATCGCGACGCTCTGGTCCATCGGCGTCTGGTCGCAGTTGGGCGCGCCGGCGGCTCCGGCCGGATAGTCCACGACCCGCGCGATGCCGCCCCGCAGCCACTCCGGACGGTAGACCGACGCCTTCCCGTCGCAGGTGCCGCCGATCAGGATGTAGTAGTGCGCGTCGTCGGCATGCGCCGGCGCCGCGCTGGCGAATCCCGCGCCGAGCGTGGCGACGACCGCGCCGATCAGCGTGGCCTTCCTGGCTTTTTTCCCCATCGGATCCCCTCCGCGTCGAATGGTCAGCACGTTACTGAACGCATTCGCGAAACTACGGAGAATCGATGAAATCCTGCTGAAAGCATGATCGCCGAGGAACTGCCGGGGTCGCCGATCCCGCTGGTCAGACCACGCGACCGCCGGATTCGAGTCCACCGGATCGGGTGACCGCCCGCCGCCGGGCCCGCGGTGACTGTGCGCGAGCGCGGTTCAGCGGACCCGCGGCGTGAACTCCGCGAGATCCGGCAGCGGCGGCACCTCCCGGGCGTACGCGTCCGAGGCCAGCACTCCCGTGGTGACCCGGGTGGCGGTGCGGCGGCCGAGTTCGTCGAGGATTTCCTGTTCGGTCCGGCCGCGGGCGAGCAGCAGCAGGAACGGGTCGGCGTCGAGCAGCCACGCGACCTGGAACGACAGCGCCGCGGCGTGCCGGCACGGGAGTTCCCAGCCCGGGCAGTCGCAGTCCGGGTCGAGGTCGCCGATGCCGGGCAGCAGCGGGACGACCTCGGCCAGCTCCGGTGGCAGATGCCGGTCGAGCAGCGCGGCGAGGTGCCCGGAGTGGTCAGCCGCGCGGTCGAGCAGCAGCTCCCAGTCCGCTGTGGACAGTTCGGCCAGGTGCACGCCGGTGCGGTACGGGCCGTCGTCGGCGTCCTCGGTGGTCGCGGTGATGCGCCCGGGGCTGACCGTGATCGGGCCGACCAGTCCCGCCGCGGCGTAGCGGCGGCCTTTCTTCAGCTGCCGCAGGTCGAGCGCGGTGTCCTCCATCGCCTGCAGCCACGCGCGGCCCCACCAGGTCCGGGCGAACGGACCGCGGCCGGTGCGGGCGGGGAACGCGGGGAATCCGCGGACCCGGTCGGTCATCGCTGCCTCCGGAGGGTGACGAGCTCGGCTAGCTCGGCGTCGGTCAGTTCGGTGAGCGCCGCCTCGCCGGAGGCGAGCACCGCTTCGGCGAGCGCGCGTTTCTCCCGCAGCATCACGGCGATCCGGTCCTCGACCGTGCCTTCCGCGACCAGCCGGTGGACCTGCACCGGCCGGGTCTGCCCGATCCGGTACGCGCGGTCGGTCGCCTGGTCCTCGACCGCCGGGTTCCACCACCGGTCGTAGTGCACGACGTGGTCGGCGCGGGTGAGGGTGAGGCCGGTGCCCGCGGCCTTGAGCGACAACAGGAACACCGGCACGTCGCCGTTCTGGAAGCCGCGGACGAGTTCCTCGCGCCGGGCGACCGGGGTGCCGCCGTGCAGCAGCCGCGCCGGGACGCCGCGTGCGGCGAGGTGCCGTTCGAGCAGCCGCGCCATCACCACGTACTGGGTGAACACGAGCACCGCGCCGTCCTCGGCGAGGATCGTGTCGAGCAGCTCGTCGAGCAGTTCCAGCTTCCCGGACCGGCCGGCGAGCGTGCTGTCCTCAGGCTCGCCGAGGAACTGCGCGGGATGGTTGCAGATCTGCTTGAGCGCGGTGAGCAGCTTGACCACGCGGCCGCGGCGGGCCATCCCGTCGCTCGCGGAGATGTCGGCCATCAGCTCGCGCACGGTCGCCTCGTAGAGCGCGGCCTGCTCGGCGGTGAGCGACACCGGCCGGTCGGTCTCGGTTTTCGCGGGCAGCTCGGGCGCGATGCCCGGGTCGGATTTGCGGCGGCGCAACAGGAACGGCCGCAGCAGCCGGGACAGCTGCTCGGCGACAGCCGGATCGGCCCCGGATTCGACCGGCTTCCCCCAGCGCCTGCGGAAATCGGCGAGCGGGCCCAGCAGTCCGGGCGTCGTCCAGTCGAGGATCGCCCACAGCTCGGTGAGCGTGTTCTCCACCGGCGTGCCGGTGAGCGCCACCTTCGCCGCGGAAGGCAGCAGCCGCAACGCTTTCGCCGTGTCGGAGCGGTGGTTCTTCACGTGCTGCGCCTCGTCGGCGACCAGCAGATCCCAGTTCACCCCGGCCAGCGGCGCGGGATCCGTGCGCAAGGTGCCGTAGGTGGTCAGGACGAAGCCGCCGCCGAGATCGTCCAGCGACCGCGCGGCGCCGTGGAACCGGCGCACCGGCACGCCGGGCGCGAACCGGCGGATCTCCGTTTCCCACGTGCCCAGCAGCGAAGCCGGGCACACGACCAAGGTCGGGCCGGCGGCGCGGTGCAGGTGCAGGGCGATGAGCGTGACGGTTTTGCCGAGCCCCATGTCGTCGGCGAGACAGCCGCCGAGGCCCAGGCCGGTGACGGTGTCGAGCCACTGCAGGCCGCGCAGCTGGTAGTCGCGCAGGGTCGCGGCCAGCCCGGCGGGCTGCGGCACCGGCTCCGGATCGGCCGACAGCCGTTCGCGCAGTTCCTCCAGCCAGCCGTCGGTGCGGACCTCGACCTGCTCGCCGTCGACCTCGGTGCGGCCGGTGAGCGCGACGCCGAGCGCCTCGATCGCGGTCAGCGGCTTGAGCGTGCGATCCCGGGCGCGGTCGGCGGTTTTCCGGTCCAGCAGCACCCACCGGTCGCGCAACCGCACGACCGGACGCTGGGCCTCGGCGAGCGCGTCGAGTTCCGCCGCGCTCAGTTCGCTGCCGCCGAGCGCGAGCTGCCAGTCGAACTGCAGCACCCGGTCCCCGCCGAAGAACGACCGCGCGTCGGACGGCGCGTCGCCCGGCCGCACGACCGCTCGCGCGGCCAGCCCGGTCAGCTCCGCGGGCCAGTGCACCGCGAGTTCCGCGGCGTCGAGCGCCCCGGCGAGCAGCTCGGCGATTTCGCGGTCTCCCAGCGCGACCGACGACGGAACCGCCGCGGACAGCAGCGGAGCCAGCGCGGGCCACACCTCCGCCCCGTGCCGCAGGGCCAGCAGGACCTCGTGCCGCGCCTGCTGGCTTCCGGTGCGCCACAGCTCTTCCGCGTCGACCAGCGGCTCGGTCCCGCCGTGCACCTGGACGACCGCGCGGAACCGGCCGCCCGCCAGGTCGGCGGACTCGATCCGCAGCGACACCCGCAGCGCGGGCTCCACGCCGGCGACGTCGCCGAGGAACCGCAGCAGCAGCGGATACGGCTCCGGCAACCGCGCCGGGTCGCCCGGAATCGGCGTCGCGTGGGCGCGCGGGGGCATCGCGTCGGCGAGGCGGCGCAGCCACGCCTCCTCGTCCGGATCGAGCGGCCCGGTCCACCCGGCCGCGGCGAGCCGTTCCGCGGCTTCGGCGGCCAGCGCCCAGAACCGCGCGGACGGATCCGGCGAAGCCGCCATCGACCGCAGCACCGGCGCCGCGTCCGCGGCGGGCAACCGCAGCGCCGGCACCGTGCGCACCCCGTCCGGCAGCACGACCTCGACCGTGCCGGGCTGCCCGGGACCGTCCGGCTCCGCGCCGTCCGGTCGCCAGAACACGACCCGGCCCGGCTCCACCACCGCTGAATTCAGTGCTCCGCCCTCCCCTGGCCCGCCTGTCCGGGATAGTCTACCGCAAAACTCTGTACTGCGTACGAGGAGCGAAATGGACACCGAGGAACCGGGCGATCCGCGGCGGACCATCGAACTGCTCTGGGGCGTGTCCGGCCCCCCGCGCCGCGGCCCGAGGCCGAAGCTGTCGGTCGAGCACGTGGTGTCCGCCGCGATCCGGATCGCGGACGCGGACGGGCTGGACGCGGTCACCATGCGCCGGATCGCCGACGAACTGGGCGTCGCCACGATGACGCTCTACACCTACGTGCCCGGCCGCGCCGAGCTGCTGGAGCTGATGCTCGACCACGCGCACGGCGAGCTTCCCGGCGATCTGCCGGAAGGCTGGCGGGCCGGGCTCGCCGCGGTCGCCGAAGACCTGTGGCGGCTCTACCACCGGCATCCGTGGCTGCTGGAGATCCGGGTCGGCCGCCCGACGCTGGGTCCGCACACCTTCGCCAAATACGAGCGCGAGCTGGCCGCGATGGACGAACTCGACCTCGACGACGTCCAGCTCGACGCGATCGTCAGCCTGCTCAACGGACTGGTCGCCGGAGCGGCGCGCGGATCGGTGGACGCGACCCGCGCCGCGCGGCGCAGCGGGATGACCGACCTCGACTGGTGGAACCGTTCCGCACCGGTGCTGGCCGGGATCCCGGCGGCGGATCCGGTGCACTTCCCGCGCGCGAGCCGGGTCGGCACCACCGCGGGGCAGACCTACGGCGGCTCCTCGGATCCCGAGCACCATTTCCGGTTCGGGCTCGAGCGCATCCTCGACGGGATCGGCCAGCTCGCCGGAGCCTGACCGCGCGAAATTGTCGGTACCCCGGTCTACCGTGCGAAGAGTGCCGGCGGAATCCGTTCGCCGGTCCGGAGAGGGAGGGAGTGCGCAGTGACCGGGCAGCCCGACGCGGCGATCGCGCAGGCGTTCCGCGATGAGTGGGGCTCCGTCGTGGCCACGCTCATCCGCGTCACCGGCGACTGGGACCTGGCCGAGGAATGCGCACAGGACGCGTTCGCGCTCGCCGTGCGCACCTGGCCGCGCGACGGCGTGCCCGAACGCCCCGGAGCCTGGCTCACCACCGCCGCCCGCAACCGCGCCGTCGACCGGCTCCGGCGCGCGGCCGTCGGAGCGGGCAAACTCCGGGAAGCCGCGCTGCTGGCCGTCCCGGACGAACCGGGCACCGTCCACAGTGGAGACGGCAGCGTGGAGGACGACCGGCTGCGGCTCATTTTCACCTGCTGCCACCCCGCGCTCGCCTTCGAAGCACAGGTCGCGCTCGCGCTGCGCACGCTCGTCGGGCTCAGCACCGCGGAGATTGCGCGCGCGTTCCTGGTGTCGGAATCGACGATGTCGCAGCGGCTCGTCCGGGTGAAACGCAAGATCCGCGCCGCCGGGATCCCGTACCGGGTGCCGCCCGCCCCTCTGCTGCCCGAGCGCACCGCCGCGGTGCTCGGCGTGCTGTACCTGTTGTTCAACGAGGGCTACTCGGCCAGCGAAGGCGACGACCTGCAGCGCCCCGGCCTCGCCGCCGAAGCGATCCGGCTGGCCCGATTGCTGCATTCCCTGCTGCCGGACGAACCCGAGGCCGCCGGGCTGCTCGCGCTGCTCCTGCTGCAACACGCCCGCGGCAGCACGCGAAACGGCCCCGACGGCGAGTTGATCCCGCTCGACGAACAAGACCGGAGCCGGTGGGACACCGCGGCGATCGCCGAAGGCACCGCGCTGCTGGAAAGCACGTTGCGGCGGCGCAGTCCCGGGCCGTACCAGGTGGAGGCAGCGATCGCCGCGTGCCACGCGACCGCTGCGCGCGCCGAGGACACCGACTGGGCGCAGATCGCCGCGCTCTACCTCGAGCTGGCGCGCTTCCGGCCGGGGCCGGTGGTCGAGCTGAACCGCGCGGTCGCGGTCGGGATGGCCTTCGGACCGGCGGCCGGGCTCGCCCTCGCCGAGCGGCTGGCCGACGACCTGGCGGGCTATCACCTGTTCCCCGCCACCCGCGCGGACTTCCTCCGCCGGCTCGGCCGCACCGAAGAAGCGCGGGCCGCCTACGCCGAAGCGCTCGCCTTGGCCCGCACCGGAGCCGAGCGCGGCTACCTGCGGAGACGGCTTTCGGAAATTTCTTCGCCGGAGGTGTCGGTCTCCGCCCCGGCCGTTCGTCGGGAGGGCGAACCGACCCCGGAAGGACAGCCGTGATCACTGAAATCCTCCGCGCGCCCGGCGCGGAGATCCACTACGACGTCGCGGGTTCCGGCCCGCTGCTGCTCTTGGTGCCCGGCGGGCCCGCGGACGCCACCGCGTTCGCCGCGCTGCGCCCCTTCCTTGCCGACCGCTACACCGTCGTCACCTTCGACCCGCGCGGACTCTCGCGGAGCCGGCCCGCCGAACTCGACGACGACCTGGTCGGCCAGCACGCCGAGGACGTCCAGCGGCTGCTGGCCGAGCTGGACGCCGGACCGGTCTCCGTGCTGGCCAACAGCGGCGGCGCGATCACCATGCTCGAGCACACCGTCCGGTATCCGGGCGCGGTGCGGACGCTCGTCGCGCACGAACCGCCGGTCAGCCGCTATCTCGGCGAGCTGCTCGCCGATTTCCCGGACATCCCGGCGATCTACCGGGACCAGGGCGTCGACGCGGCGCTCGGGGCGTTCATGGCCGCCAGCGGGCTCCAGCCCCCGCCGCCGCCGGAGCACCCCACCGCCGAGGACGTCGAGCAGGACAAGCGGATGCTCGGCAACTTCGAGGTGTTCTTCGGCAAGCTGATGGGCGCCATCGGAGCCTGGGAACCCGACCTCGAAGCGCTCGCCGCCGCGGACACGCGGATCGTCGTCGCGGTGGGCGGCGCGGCCGGGACCCCGGCGTACGAGGCCGGGGTCGGGCTGGCCGGCGCACTCGGCGGCGAGCCGGTCAAGTTCCCCGGCGACCACGGCGGTTTCGCCGCCGAACCCGAGGCGTTCGCCGCGCGCCTCGCCGAAATCCTCGACGAGGAGAAGTGATGCGCTACCTGCTGATGATCGCCGGCTCGCAGGAGCCGACCCCCGAACAGCTCGCGATGGGCTGCGGCGGCTGGTCCGAGGACCTCGCGGAACGCGGCGTCCTCGTCGGCGGCGGAGGCCTGCACCCGCCCGCGACGGCCACCACGGTGCGCGTGCGCGACGGCGAGGTCCTGCTCACCGACGGGCCGTTCGCCGAGACCAAAGACCAGATCGGCGGCTACGCCGTGCTCGAATGCGCCGACCTCGACGAGGCGGTCGGACACGCGTCCCGGCATCCGGCCGCCACCTACGGCACCATCGAAGTCCGCCCGCTCCTCGGCTGACTCCCGCCCCCCCCGGAACCGGAAGGAATCCCCCTTGCCCTCCATTGTGGACAGAAAGGAACAGCGCTACGTCGGCTACCGCGCGACCGTCCGCCACGACGGCATGGCCGACGTCGCGCACCGGATCGCCGCGATCGTCGGCGAACTCGCCGAACGCGGCCTGGCGCCCGCCTGCGCCCCGTTCCTGCGCTACCTCGTGCTCGGCACGGACATGCAGACCGTCACCGTCGAAGCCGGAGTGCCCGTCGCCGAGCCGGTCGACCTCGGCGACGAGTACTTCGTCGACGTCCTCCCCGCCGGGAAATACGCCCAGGCCACCCACCACGGCGCGCCCGGCGGCCTCTTCGCGGCCACCGCCGACCTGCTCGCCTGGGGCGAGAAGGAGAACGTGCGCTGGGACCGCACCGTCGAGGCCGACGGCGAGCACTGGGCCGCGCGGCTCGAGATCTACCGCACCGACCCGCGCGTGGAACCGGACGCGAACAACTGGGACACCGACCTCTGCTTCCGGCTCGCGGACTGACCCTCCGGTGGCCCGGGGTCACGCGCCCCGGGCCACCACCGCACCGACGAGACACCCGAAGCCGGCCGCCGACAACACCGTCCGCACCAGGTTCCACCGCACCCACGGCTCCTCGAACCGCGTCCGCAGCACGGCGAAGTCGACCGTGTCCGCGGTGAGGGCGTTGTTCATCGGCACATTGACCGCACCGGTCACGACCACCGTCGCCACCAGAAGCACGGCACCCGCGACAAGCCACGGCAATCCGCCGTGCGCGCCGCTCGTGAAGTGCAGGACCGCGGCCGCGACGGCGAGCAGCGGCGCGCCCAGGAACGACAGCATGAACCAGCCGTTGAGGATGGCGTCGTTGATCCGGCGCATCGCGGTCACGAACGTGTGGTCGTCGGCGTGCGCGAGCCCCGGCATCACCGACACCGTGTACGCGTAGAACAGCCCCGCGATCAGGCCCGCCGCGAGCACCGCCGCCACGAGAACCGCCTTGGAAACGATCACCATCGCCTTGCCTTCCGTCCTGGTCCCCCAACGCACCTCAGTCAACCCGCGAACCGCGAGACGATCCATCGCTCATCCGCTCGGAACCATGCGTCATCGTCTCGCGGCCGCGCCACTGGTTCTGCGGACGGCACGTCGGGCGCTACGACCTGGACCACGCGGGCACGTCCACCACCCTCGACCCGAAAACCCCGGCCCAGGGGCTGGACACCATAAGCGAAAACCGGCGATGAGTTGATCTTGGGCTGACGCAAGAGTCGGTGACTTGTCCCCGCGGGCTGGTTCGCCAGTCTCGGGTCTGCGCCGTGACCGAGAGTGCGGGCATCGCAGCCGAGGCGCCGACGCCGCTGCTGGAGGGGGTGACGGTGCGCGGCCTGCACGATCCCCGCGCCGACGCGAGCAGCGGCGAACCCGGCCTGCACGTCCGACCGGGTTCGCCGCTGCTCGATCATCCACCCGGCAAGGACGCCGCCGGGAGCCGCAAGCAATGGCTGTCCTCCTGGCCAGCGGTACGTCAGGTGCAGGCCTGCTGGGCGGTGAACTCGGCCTGGGCCGCCTCGACGGCGGCGGGACAAGTTCGGGCCTTCTGATGGCCGGCGAGCGCGCCGCAGATGGCGGCCCGGCTCGGATTCTTCCCTTGCGCGCGCCGGTGAGGATGATCAGCTCCGGCCGGATCTCCTCCACAGGCTTGCCGTTCGCCCTGGCGCAGCATGTCCCCGGTGATCGCCGGGGGCCGTCAGCCGTGGTTTCCCTTGCGGGCGGCGGCGTTCGGGCATTCGAGGGTGGAGCCGCGGATGTGCTCGCGGTCGGTTTTCGGCTATCGCGGCGAAGAACGCGAACGGTTCATCTCGTAGACGGCAAGGACGACGCGGCAATGCGGGGCGTCGGCTTTGATCTCGCCGCACCTTCATGAACCGGCCGGTGGCGCTGGTCCCGCCACAGGGAAGGCGCGAACACCTGCGCGCGGCGTCACACTTGACCCTAAGAGGCCTAACAGTTAGAGTTCTAAGTGTTCAGAGCGAGCACGCGGGAGCGGCCCGCCGGAATCTCGTCGAAGGAGTGCGACATGCATGCGAACCAGCCGGGAATGGTGCTGAAGGTCAAGGCGAAGCCCGGAAGGGGGGACGAACTGTTCGAGGCCTGCCGCGATCTCCACTTCAACGGCGACCCGGACGGCCCGGTCGACTGGGTCCTTGCCCGCTCGGACGAAGACCCCGACCTCATGTGGGCCTTCGAGTTCTATCGCGACGACGCGTCGTTCGACCGCCACTACTCGAGCCCGGCTCTCCAGGAGGGGCGGCTCGATGAAGGGCACCAGCGGATCGCCGACCTCGTCGCCGACGGCGCTGAGGAATGGGGCGTCCGGACGCCGGTGCACATCGTCTCGTCCAGCTGAGCGGGCGAAGCATGGATACGCAGGGAACGACGCCCACCAGCAGCCTCGACCTGATGCGCTGGATCGTCTGGGCGCAGCGGAAAACCGGCGAGGACTGGATCCGGGAGCGCGGGCTCAGTCACGAGCAGAGCGCCGCGCTCGTCTACCTGGTCGCGAACCCCGGTGCGATCCAGCGCGACCTCGCCCAGATGAGCCGCACCAGCGCGGCGAGCGTCTCCAGCCTCCTGCGGGGGCTCGAGCGCCGCGGTCTCGTCGAGCGGCGCACGGAGCCCGGCAACGAGCGCAGCAAACGCGTCTACGCGACACCGGCGGGAAGCGACCTGATCGCCGGGTTCGACACCGCGATGACCGCCGTCGAGGAGACGATCCTGGCCCCGCTGGACCAGCCGGAACGGGCCGCCCTGCAGGCCCTGCTCGCGAAAATCGCCGCGGAGCTGCCGCGGCCGAGCCCGTCCTGACCCGCCGCGCTTTCCATCCCACGTCCGCGCCACGCGGACGTGCGCCCGACCCTGTCCGGGAAAGGACCATCATGAACACCCCTCACGTCACCATCATCGGCGCCGGCCTGGGCGGCCTCACGCTCGCCCGCGTCTTGCACATCAACGGAATCCCGGCCACGGTCTATGAAGCCGAGCCCGCGCCGACGGCCCGCGCGCAGGGCGGGATGCTCGACATCCACGACTACAACGGGCAGCTCGCCATCGAGGCGGCCGGCCTGACGGACGAGTTCCGCGGCGTCATCCTCGAAGGCCGCCAGGCCATGCGGATCCTCGCCCCCGACGGGACCGTCCTGCTCGACAAGGCCGACGACGGCCACGGCGGACGACCCGAAGTGCAGCGCGGCGACCTGCGCCGGATCCTGCTCGACTCGCTCCCCGCCGGTGCCGTGCGGTGGGGCCGCAAGGCCGTCAGCGCCCGTTCCCTGGGCGAGGGCCACCACGAGGTGACCTTCGCCGATGGCACCACCATCACCACGAGCCTGCTCGTCGGAGCAGACGGCGCATGGTCGCGGGTGCGGCCGTTGCTCTCCGACGCCACACCCCAGTACACCGGCATGTCCTACGTCGAGACCTACCTGTTCGACGTCGACACTCGACACCCGGCTACCGCGCAAGCTGTCGGCAGCGGCTCCATGGCCGCACCCGCGACGGGCGGCAAAGGAATCCAGGCCCACCGGGAAAAGGGCCAGACCATCCACACCTACGTCGTGCTCCGCGAGCCGCAGGAATGGTTCGACGCCATCGACTTCGCCGACAGCACGGCCGCGGCCGCGCGGATCGCGAAGGAGTTCGACGGATGGGCACCCGAACTCACCGCACTGATCACCGATGGCGACGTCCCACCGGTTCTGCGTCCCATCTTCGCCCTGCCGCTCGGGCACAAATGGGAACGGGTGCCCGGAGTGACCCTGCTCGGCGACGCCGCCCACCTCCTGACGCCGAACGGCGAAGGAGCCAACAGCGCCATGTACGACGGGGCCGAACTCGGCAAGGCCATCGCCGCACATCCCGGCGACATCGAGACCGCCCTCACCCAGTACGAGGAAGCCATGTTCCCCCGCAGCGTGGAGTTCGGCTCCATCGGCGCGGAACTCCACGACAACCTCGGCGAAGACGCGGTCGAGGGCTTAATCAAGCTCTACACGGAGAACAGCAACTGAACGGCAGAGCCTCACGAGCGCAGGGACGCGCCTCGAACACCGCTCGGCTGGTCATCCCGAGCGATGCCGCGAGCGCGTTTCCGGGCAGCGCGGCCGGAAGAGATCACCGAGGTGATGCTCGCGGCCTGAACCGGCGACTGATCCGAGGCTGTGCCGCGAGATGCCGGATTTCCTTTGCCGCGCACGGCAGTGCGGGCTCCCTCGACACGAAAACGGCGGAGACTTTCGTTGCCGCAGCGCTACTCTCGGCGATGTGGACCCGCTCACCGCGTTGCTCGAAGGACCCCGCGCGCACGGCGCGTTCCTGCTCCGGTCCGTGCTGCGGCCGCCGTGGTCGTTGCGGATCGAGGACGAGGCGCCGCTGACCGTGCTCGCCGTCGTCCGCGGCGATGCCTGGCTCGTGCCCGACAAAGCCGACGCCGTCCGGCTCGGCCCCGGAGACGTGGCCGTGATCCGGGGGCCCGAGCCGTACCTCGTCGCCGACGATCCGGGGACCCCGCCGCAGGCCCTGATCCGGCCGGGGCAGGAGTGCATCACGCCGGACGGCGGGCATCTCACCGGCCTGACCGAATTCGGCGTCCGCACCTGGGGAGCCGACGCCGACGGGCCGACCGCGCTGCTCACCGGCACCTACCCGACCGTCGGCGAGGTCTCGCGGCGGTTGCTCGCCGCGGTGCCGGGCGTCGTCACCGCGCGCGCCGGAACCGCCGCCGATCCGCTCGTCGCGATGCTCGCCGACGAAATCGAGCGCGCCGTCCCCGGCCAGGAAGCCGTCCTGGACCGGGTGCTGGACCTGCTGCTCGTCCGCGTCCTGCGGGAATGGCTCGACCGCCCGGCCGCGCCCGCCTGGTACCGCGCGCACGGCGACCCGGTGGCCGGGCACGCGCTGCGCCTGCTGCAGGACCGGCCCGAGCACCCGTGGACCGTCGCCGGCCTCGCGAGCGCCACCGGCGTTTCCCGCGCCGCGCTCGCGAGGCGGTTCACCGACGCGGTCGGCGAGCCGCCGATGACCTATCTCGCCACCTGGCGGCTCGCCCTCGCCGCCGATCTCCTGCGCCAGCAGCCCGACGCGACGCTCGCCGCGATCGCCCGGCAGGTCGGCTACCGCAGCCCGTTCGCGCTGAGCGCCGCGTTCAAACGGGAGTACGGGCGCAGTCCGCGGCACTACCGGCTGCGCGAACCCGCCTGACGCCCGGGAGAGGCTCAGTCCTCCTCGCCGGACATCTTCGCGAACAGGTGCCGCACCTTCTCCGCCGCGCCGTCGGACAGGAACAGCTCCAGGTTGTCCGCCGACATCCGCGCCGCCGGTTCAGCGCGTTCGAACATCGCCAGCTCGAACTTCCGCACCTCGCCGCCCTGAGCGAGGGCCAGGGCGAGCTCGGCGCCGTCGCGCATCGCGAGGTTCGCGCCCTGCCCGGCGAACGGCGACATCAGGTGCGCCGCGTCCCCGATCAGCGTCACGCCCGGCGTGTGGTCCCACCGCAGGCCGATCGGCAACGCGGTCAGCGGATACACCTCCACCGGCCCGGACGCGGCGTCCACCAGCGCCAGGAACTCCGCCGGCCACCCGGCGTACCGCTCCTTCAGCGCGGCGCGGGCGCGATCCGGGTCGGCGAACGGGATCCCCGACGTCTCGGGCCAGTCCTCGGCGCACCGCAGCGCCAGGTTGACCCGGATCGTGCCGTCCCCGTTGCGCTGCGCGGAAATCGTCTGATGATCCCCGAGCGCGGAGAAGCTGCCGCGCCCGACGAGCGCCGAAGCCGCCGGGTGCGCCCGGTCCGCGTCGTGGATGACCAGCCCCACCCCGTGCACGCCGCAGTAGGCCGGTTCCGCGTCGGTGAGCAGCGGGCGGATCCTCGACCGGCCGCCGTCCGCGCCGATCAGGAAATCGCACTCCAGGGTTTCGCCGCCGGACAGGTGCACGCGGTGCCGTCCGTCGCCGAGCGGCTCCGCGCGGGTCACCGCGCGTCCCCAGCGGACAGTCTCCTCGGGGAGCGCGTCGAGCAGCAGTTTCCGCAGCGCCGGCCGGTCGGCCTCGGGACGGCCCCAGCGCTGCGGCCCCTCGTCCGGGGCGACTTCCTGCCGCAGCAGCGTCCCCGCGGAGTCGTAGAGGACCATGTCCTGGCCCTCCGGGCGGGCGATCTCGCGGTAACCGGCTTCCAGGCCGGCCTCGCGCAGCGCCCACTGTCCTTCGCTGACCGTGAGGTCCAGCGTGCCGCCCTGGACCCGCGCGTCCCGGCTGGCGTCGCGTTCGCAGACCACGGCGTCGACGCCGTGCGCGTGCAGCACCCGCGCGCAGGTGAGCCCGCCGAGCCCGCCCCCGGCAATGACGATTCGCATGATGACATCCCTCGATACACTGTATTGACGCAATACACCGTATCGGAAGCGCCCCGGTACTGTCACCCGAAAAAGGAGCGAGCATGGACGAACTGGTGTGGGAACGGCCCGAACCGCCGGCGCGCGCGGCGCCGACGCCGTTGAGCCGCGCCCGCATCGTCGAGACCGCCTGCGCGCTCGCCGACGAAGGCGGGCTGGAAGCGGTGTCGCTGCGCAAAGTCGCGGCCGCGCTCGGGGCCGGGCCGATGCGGCTGTACGGCTACCTCGACACCAAGGAAGAACTGCTCGACCTGATGACCGACGCCGTCTACGGCGAGATCCCGCTGCCGGACCCGGAAACCGAAGGCGTGGCCGCCCTCCGCGCGCTCGCCCACGGCTGCCGCGCCGCGGTGCAGCGGCACGAATGGTTCGCCGACCTGATCGGCGGACGGCCGGGCCTCGGCCCGAACGCGCTCGCGTACCTCGAGGCGTCGCTGGCCGCCGCGGCCGGTCCGGGGCCGATCGAGGACGCCATGATCACGGTGTTCACCGTGCACTCCTTCGTGACCGGCGCGGTGCGCAGCGAGATCCGCGAACGGCGGCTCATCAGCGACACCGGTCTCGACGAGGAAGGCTGGCACCGCGCCTCCGCGCCGTACCTGAAGCGGATGTTCGACACCGGCCGCTACCCCACTCTCCTGCGCACCGCCCGCGACGCGGTCCACCCGGACGGCGACGCCGTCTTCGCGGCCGGCCTCGAACGGGTGCTCGCCGGGCTCTCCCTCGGCTAGTTACCGCTTAAGCGGCAAGATAGCCGCATGGACACCGCCGCGCTGGGCCCGACGACCCGGGTCATGCACGCCATGGAACAGCTCTGGGCCGCGATCCGGCGGCGGCACGCGGACGTCCCCGAAGCGATCCTGGTGCTGGCGTCCGGAACGATGGGCACCGCCACCGAAATCCACGGCCACTTCGCGCGGTCGCGCTGGCACGTCGGCGAAGGCGTCGAACCGCGCGCCGAGTTCTTCCTCGGCGCGGAGGGACTGCGGCGCGGCGCGGCCGAGATCCTCTCCACCACCCTGCACGAGGCCGCGCACGGACTCGCCGCGACGCGCGACATCGTCGACGTCAGCGACGGCCGCTACCACAACAAACGCTTCGCCGCGCTCGCCGCGGAACTCGGGCTGCGGGCCGAACAGGCGGACCGGATCGGCTGGTCCTCGACCACCGCGCTCCCCGCGACTCTCGAGGCGTACCAAGCAGAACTGTCCCGGCTCGAAGCCGCGCTGACCGTGTGGCGGCACACCGAGCAGGAGGTCGCCCGGCGCGCGGTCGCGTCCACTCCGGACGACCCGGAAGCACCGGACGAGGCCGGCGAACCGCTCGCGCCGCCGGTGGTGCTCGCCCCCGTCGACGGCCGCGGCGCGCACCGCGGCGGGCCGAACTACGTCGCGGCGATCTGCCGCTGCGAACCGCCGCGCCGGATCCGCGCGGCCCGGTCGATCCTGGAACTGGGCCCGATCGCCTGCACGTTGTGCGACGAGCCGTTCATCGAGGCCTGACCGCTCGCGCGGGAACCCGGGTACACCCGGATAAGCGCGATCAGCCGAGCCAGCCGCGGTGCAGCGCCGGAGCCAGTTCGTGCGCGGCCGAGTCCCGGACGGCGTTCTCGTCGTGGAGATATCCCTCGGTGGTCGACAGCGCGGAGTGCCCGAGGTCGCGCTGCACCTGCCGCGGCGGGACCCCGCGCTCGATCGCGTGCGTCGCGTAGGAGTGGCGCGCCGAATGCGGGTGGATGGTGTCGCACAAGGGCTGCAGGTGCGTCGCGACGAACCGGGCCTCGGCCGTTTCGAGCAGTTCCCGCATCCGCGCGGTCTTGGCCGGCTGGCAGAACGTCGCGCACAACCGGCGCAGCAACGCCGTCACGTGCGAAACATGCACCCGCGCGCCGGTGCTCGTGACGAACAACGGCTCGGCCCGCCTGGCGCCGACCTGTCCGCGCACCGCGGGGACCTGCGGCGTGACCCGGTCGGCGAGGTAGGCGTCGAGCGCGTCCGCCACCGGTGCGGCCAGAGCGACCTCGCGGTCCTTGGCTCCCTTGCCGTGCACGCGAAGCACGCCGAAACCGCCCGCCGTCGGCCGCCGGTAGTCGCCCAGGTCGACGCCGACGAGTTCCTCCGCCCGCACCCCGGTGCCGATCAGGATCTCGACCATCGCCCGGTCGCGCAGGCCGTTGCGGCTGTGTTCGACCAGCAGCCACGCGGCGAGCAGCAACGCCCGGCACGCGTCGAACGACCACCGCGCGGTCTGCGAGGGGACGCCGGACGGCCGGTTGAGATGCTGGGCACGGCGGTCCACGAGCGCCGCGGGATTGTGCCCGGCCAAACCTTCCCGCAGCAGGTACTTGCGGTAGAACGCGGACACCGCCGACAGCATCCTGCCGCGCGTCGAATCGCGGTACCCGGCTTGCGCCAGCTCGTCCAGCCACTGTTCGACGTGCTCTACCCGGACGTCGGCGAAGGAGGTGAACCCGTTGCGCAGGCACCAGGGCAGCCACGCGAGCGCGTCCGGATCGGTCCGGCGTGCGCGGCCGCGGCGGCGTCCGGGATCGGGCGGGCGGTAGCCGGGAACCCAGTCGAGCGGAATGCCGAGATCGGTCGCGTAGGCGACGCGGGTGTTGAGCGACGCGTACACGCGCAGGAATTCCCCGAACCGCTCGCGCGCGTCCTTGCCCGCTCCCCCGGCATCGGTGAGCGCGAGGGTCATCCGCGCCCGCCCGGATACAGCGCCGCGACCCCGGCGAGCACCAGATCGATCCCGGCCAGGAACTGCTCGCGGTCGTCGTGCTCGCGCATCTGGCTCGCCATCAGCCGGGTGGTCTCGTACTCCTCCGGATCGAGGTTCTCCCACGTTTCCGCCGCGGCGGCGAGGAATTCGGCGCGGTCCGCGTCCGGCTCGGCGATCCGGCTGTTCGCCGCGTTCTGCCCGGCCGCGCCCAGCACGTAGTGCATCAGCACCGACGTCGCGGTGAACCAGTGCTCCTCGGGCACGCCCAGCGCGCGGACCCGGCGGCCGAGGCTTTCCAGGATCCGCGGCGTCACCGGACCGCCCGGGCTGCGGGACAACTGGAGCAGCAGCTGCGCGGCGAGCCACGGATGCGCTTCGATCGCGGAGAACAGCCCGAGCGCGACGGCGTGCACTTCCTCCCGCGGCGACCCGGCCGGCTCCGCCGCCAGCGCGTCCGCCACCACCGCGTCGGTCGCGGCGACCAGCAGCTCGCCCTTGTTCGCGACGTGCCAGTAGATCGCGCCGGGGCCGGTCGCGAGCCGCTCGGTGAGCACCCGGAACGTCAGCCCGCTCTCGCCGGCCGCGTCCAGCAGTTCCACCGCCGCCTCGACGATGCGCTCCCGCGAGAGCGCTTCCGTGCGCCGCTGTGCCCGGCGCGTCCCCGTAGCCATGCGCCTATCTTGACATACCTGGAGCGCCGTTCCAATATGGAATGGCGTACCAGAACTTGTCCTGTGAAGGAGCCCTGTCATGAACACCGTCCCGAACCCCTCGGTCACGATCGTCGGCGCCGGACTCGGGGGTCTCACCCTCGCCCGCGTCCTGCACGTCCACGGGATCCCGGCCGCCGTTTACGAGGCCGAGCCGTCCCCGTCCTCGCGCGCGCAGGGCGGCCTGCTCGACATCCACGACTACAACGGTCAGCTCGCCGTCGAAGCCGCCGGGCTGACCGACCGATTCCGCGAGCTGATCCTGGAAGGGAGGCAAGAGATCCGGATGCTGGCGAGGGACGGGACGGTGCTGTTCAAACGACCCGACGACGGCACCGGCGGCCGCCCCGAAGTCCACCGCGGCGAGCTGCGGCAGATGCTGATCGACTCGCTGCCGGAGGGCACTGTCCACTGAGGACACAAGGTCACCGGCGTGCGCGCGCTGGCTCGGGGCTACGAGGTCTCCTTCGCCGACGGGAGCACGGTCGCCACGGATCTGCTGGTCGGCGCGGACGGCGCGTGGTCGAAGGTCCGGCCGCTGCTCACCCCGGCGAAACCGGAGTACACCGGCGCGGCGACCGTCGAGACCTTCCTCCACGACTCCGACCGCCGGTTCCCCGCGACGGCCGAAGCGGTCGGCGGCGGGATGCTGCTGGCCCTCGCACCGGACCACGGCATCACGGCGCACCGCGAGCGGAACGGAACCCTGCACGCCTACATCGGGCTCGCCCGGCCGCTGGAATGGTTCGACCGCATCGATTTCGCCGATCCGGCCGCCGCGACCGCCCGGATCGTGGCGGAGTACCAGGGTTGGTCGACGGCGTTGACCGCGTTGATCACCGAAAGCGACACCGCGCCGGTCTTCCGGCCGCACTACGGCCTGCCGATCGGGCACGAGTGGGAGCGAGTGCCGGGCGTGACCCTGATCGGCGACGCCGCGCACCTCGCACCGCCGAACGGGGAAGGCGCGAACCTGGCCATGCTCGACGGCGCCGAACTCGGGCGCGCGCTCGCCGCCCATCCCGACGACGTGGAGGCCGCGCTCGCCGAATACGAACAGGCGATGTTCCCCCGCAGCGCGGAAATCGCCGCCGAGGGCGCGCACCTGCAGCAGCAGATGTTCGGTCCCGACGCGCCGCACGGCCTGCTCGCCGAGTTCGTCGCCGGGACGTAGGAACTCCCCGATCCGCCGGTCCCGAGGTCGGCGCGGCTCTGGTTCGTCAGCCGGGCCGCGAACAGCCTCAGCGTCCCTCGCGGACCACCGCCAGCCCGCCGACCCGGGTCGTGATGCCCTCCGGTCCGCGCCGGGCCGAAGCGAGCACGCTGGCCGGACGGCCGAGGCTGTCGCCTTGCTCCACCTCGATCGCGATCGCCTGCGCCCCTGCCGCGTCGAGCAGGTGGGCGGCCAGGCAGCCGGTGCTGTTGGCGTTGGCGACGTCCTCGTCGACGCCGATCGCCGGCGCGAACATCCGCGCCGCGCCCGGCCGGTCGCCCGCCGGCGGTACGTGCACGAAACAGCCGAGCAGCTCGTACCGCCGGCACGCCGCGGCCAGCCGGTCGAGGTCCGGGCGGATGCGAAGCAGCGTCGACCGGTCGCGAACCGGCACCAGCATGCGGGGTGCGCCGGGCGCGGCGATCCGGGGCACGTCGGCCGGATGGAGATCGTCCGCGGCGAGCCCTAGCGCGGCGACGATCGCGGCGTGCTCGTCCGGCCGCGGCTCCCGCAGCGCGACGAGGCCCTGATCGAACCACACCTCGATGCCGGCGGGGCGGCGGATCGCGACGGTGTCGAACGTGCGCCCGCCGGTGTGCTGGCGGTCGTTCAACTCGCTCAGCCCGGCGCGGGCCAGCCGGACGGCCTGAGCGGCGACGGTGCCGTGGCCGCAGCCGGGCAGTTCGGCCGCGGCGGTGAAGAACCGGACCGGCCAGCCGCCGTCCGGCGTCCGCCCCGGGCCGAGGAACGCCGCGTGCGAGGTGCCGGCCGCAGCGGCGACTGCCCGCCGGTCCGCGTCCGTCGCCGCCAGGTCGTCGTCGGTCACGGCCGTGGGGCTGCCGCCCCCGCCGTCGCGCCGCACGCACGCGTCGACCACCGTGACATTCGGCCAGGACATCGGTCAGCCGAGGCCTTCGACGATGCGGAAATCGCGCTCGACGGCGTCGCCGAGGGCGACCAGCGCCTCCTGGTAGGCCGCGCTCTCGCGCGTCGCGGCGGCCTGCTCGAAGCTGTCGAACTCGATCACGATGGTGCGCTCGGCGATCCCGGCGTCGTGCGCCGCGACCCGGCCGCCGCGGACGAGGACCCGCCCGCCCCCGGCCTTGACGGCCAGGCGCGCCAGCTTGTCGTACGCAGCCAGCTTCTCCTGATCCGAAATGCTGCGGTAGACGCTGACCCAGTAGCCCTTGGACATGGAACCTCCCGTGTTCGGCCCGGCTTGCCGGGGGCGTCCGTTTCGGAATCAGAAACGCCGCGTGGATGCTAGTGTTTCGAATAACGAAACGCAAGGAGGGCCATGCCGACACCGCGCCCAGGAAAACCGGTTCGCGGATCGACGACCGGCCGTCCCCTGATGGCCGCGATGGACCTGTTCGGCCGTCGGTGGGCGCTGCGGATTCTCTGGGAACTGCGCGGGGGTCCGCTCGGCGCCCGGGCACTGCTGGCCCGGTGCGACGGGCTTTCGTCCAGCGTCCTCTACCAGCGGCTACGCGAACTCTCCTCGAGCGGGATCATCGCCCCCTCCGCCGACGGCTACGAGCTGACCCAGCTGGGGACCGCGCTCCGCGACGCGCTCCGTCCGTTCGACGAATGGGCGAGCACCTGGGCGCGAGAGCAAGAACGCGCCGACCAGGAGCCCGCGCCCGGCCGACCGCTTCCGGACTAGGGACACGCGCCGGCCAGGATCCGGCCGTGCAGCTCCGCCAGCCGCGCTCCCGGATCGACGCCCAGCTCGTTGCGGAGCCGGCGGCTCAGCCCGGCGTACCGGCGAAGCGCGTCCGCCTGGCGGCCGTGCCGGCACAGCACCGTCATCAGCTGCGCCGCGATCCGTTCGTCCAGCGGATGCTCGGCGGCGTAGTGGTTCAGCGGGCCGAGCAGTTCGGAGGAGTTTCCTTCCCGCAGGCGGAGGTCGAACAGGTCCAGCTCCGCGCCGAGCCGTTCCGCGGCGAAGCGGGCGCGCAGCTCCACCAACCACGCGGCGTCCACGTCGACGAACGGGACACCGCGGCACAACGCCAACGCCTTCTCGTAGGCCTGTTTCGCCCGCCGCCGGTCGGTGCCCGACTGCCGCGCCCGCGACACCAGGCCGCGGAACCGGCACAGGTCGATGTCGTTCTCGTCGACGACGAGCACGTATCCGCGGTGCCCGCGCGTCAGCACGAGCCGATCACTGCTCTGGACCACCCCGCGAAGCCGGGAAACGTAGCTGTAGAGCGCGTTGTGCACGCGCGCCGGCGGAGAGCCGTTCCAGACCCGGCTGATCAGCTCGCCGGTCGAGATCTGCACGTTCGGCTGGATGAGAAGCGCGGCCAGAAGCCGGCGCTGCCGCGGCGGGCCCAAGGCGAGACTCCGCCCGCCGACCCGTATTTCGACCTCTCCGAGAACCCTGACCTCGGTGCCGCACACGGAACCTCCCTGGGTCCCTTCCGGGATACCAGTCCCGCCGCCGCGGTTTCAAGGTCGCCGCAAGGTTTCGACAAGGCGGCCCGGCCACGATGGGCCACAGCCCGGGCAGCGCCGCTCCCCCTCCGGGAACGCGCCCGCCCGCTTTCGCCCCCGGCGCGGGTTTCCCTTTGCCGCGAACAGGAATCGGGAGGTGAGAGCTCATGCTGTACGTCCACTGACCGGCAAGCCGCAGCGCGGGCGCGTCGTGACCGGTCCGGCCGCGACGCGCCCGCTCCGACCCGACCGCGGCGTGCTCGCCGGGGAACCGGAGGACGTTTTGGCCCCGCACGACGACCCGTACTACGAACCCCTCGACCCGCGCGTGCTCGCCGATCCGCACCCGTACTACCGCAGGCTGCGCGAGGCGCATCCGGTGCACTGGCACGGAATGCTGGGCTCGTGGGTCGTCACCGAGCACGCCGCCGGGCGCCGGGTGCTGGCCGATCCCGCCCGCTACGCCTCGGATTTCCGCCGGGCCGGGATCGAGGTCCCCGCCGCGTCGGTCAGCCTGCAGCGGCTCGACCCGCCGGAGCACACCGGCATCCGCCGGCTGCTGATCGCCGCGCTGCACGAGATGCCCCAGCGCGCACTGGCCGACCGCCTGCGCGAGACCATGACCTCGCGGCTGCTCGGCCTGGCGGATTCCTGCCCGGCCGACCTCGTCCGGGGCTTCGCCCGCCCGGTCGCGCTCGACACGATCAGCCGGTATCTCGGCGTGCAACCGCCGGGCGGCGAGGAGTTCGAGCGTTACTCCAACGCCATAGTGCGCAGCATGGACGCCGGTCTCGACCCGTCGCGCGCGGAAGCCGGGAACGAGGCCAGGGCGAAGCTGCGCGACCTCGTCGCCGGCTGGCTGGCCGCGGAGAACCAGACCGGTTTCGTCGCCGCCGCCCGCCGCGCCCGGCACGTCCGGCCCGGCATTTCCGCGGACCTGCTGGCCAATTCGCTCCGGGCGGTCCTGCACGCGGGCTACGAATCCTCCAGCCGCCTGCTCGGCGCGGTCCTGCTGCGCCTGGCGCGCCGCCCCGGGCTGCTGGACCTGCTGTCCGGATCGGACGGCGCGGACGACCTCGCCGACGAATTGGTCCGCCTCGACGGTTCCGTCCAGGCCGACGGCCGGATCTGCGTCGCCGACGGAGAACTGGGCGGCCAGCGCGTCCGGCGCGGCGACGTGGTGATCGTGCTGCTGGCCGCCGCCAACCGCGATCCCGCGGTGTTCCCCAGCCCGGACGAAGTGAATCCGCGGCCCCGGCGCGGCCTGCACCTCGGATTCGGCCGCGGCGCGCACTCCTGCCTCGGCGCCGCGCTGGTCACCCTCCAGCTGCGCACGCTCTTCTCCTGCTTGCGGGACAACGGAATCACGTTGACGCTGGCCGACTGCCCGGTCTGGGAGGACACCGCGACCCTGCGCGGGCTGACCACGCTGCCGGTCCACGTGTCGGTCCGGCGGAAAACCGCGCTGCGCTGGCGGTGATTCTCGGAACGGTTGCCCGCGGCCGGGTAGGCTGGAGCACCGATTCCCGGGGGGACACCGTGACCGACGCACCGACCTTCGACTTGTCCAACGCCGATCAGTTCCGCTCCTGGGACGGCGGCAGCGGAGCGTTCTGGACCGAGCGTGCCGAACGCTTCGACCAGGGCATGGCCGGTTACCACGGCGAACTGGTGAAAGCAGCCGGTATCCAGCGGGATTCGGCGGTGCTGGACATCGGCTGCGGCAGCGGTCAGCTCACCCGCGACGCGGCCCGCATCGCGGCTGACGGTTCCGCACTGGGCGTCGACCTGTCCTCGGCGCAGCTCGACCTGGCGCGCGCACTGGCCGAGAAGGACGGTCTGGCCAACGCGACGTTCGTGCAAGCGGACGCCCAGGTCCACGATTTCGGCGAGTCGTGCTTCGACGTCGCCGTCAGCCGGCACGGCACGATGTTCTTCGGAGACCGGCAGGCGGCCTTCGCCAACATCGCGCGCGCGATCCGCCCGGGCGGCCGTTTCGTGCAGCTGACGTGGCAGGCGCTCGACCGCAACGAGGGCATCAGCACGTTCCGCACCATCGCGGCCGGCGGCCGGGAACTGCCGCCGCCCCCTGCCGAAGCGCCAACGCCGTTCTCGCTCAGCGATCCGGACCGGGTGCGCCAGCTGCTGCACGAAGCGGGCTTCGTCGACGTCGAGCTGACCGGCCTGACCCTTCCGATGTACTACGGCCGCGATGTCGACGACGCGTTCGACTTCATCGCCAGCCACTTCGCCGCGGCCTTCGCGCAACTCGACGACGAGTCCCGCGCCCGCGCCCTCGACGCGCTCAAGGCCGACATCGCCGAGCACCTCACCGACGAAGGCGTGCGGTACGGCGCTGCGCACTGGCTCATCCGCGCCACTCGCCCGTAGGCCCGGAATCCCCGGATCTCTGATCGCCGAGTTCGCCGCGACAGCGAACCGGACTCCGGTGGGGCAAAGGTCACCCTCGGCTCATCCCACTGCGACTGCGCGGGCGGGCACACCCGTGCTCAACCACTCGGGCGGCACGGAACTTCGACCTCCGCGCGCTCCTGCTGGCACAGCTGACCGGTCGTCCCGGACTCCGGATTACCCCGCCTGGTCCGGCCAGCCGAGGCCTCTCCCAAGTTTATATCAATAATCTCAGTTATCCATATACTCCTTGACTCCGACTCCGCTCTCGATGATTTGGTTTTAAATCTGATACTTGGTGTTCCAGTATCGAAATTCAAACTGTAGAGTGAGTCCCACCTGCGGAAAGGGGCACTGATGGAGACGGCGGGACCGCCGATCCGGCGCGGAAGCCGGGACGAACGCCGGGAGGCGACCGTGCGCGCGCTGGCCGCCGGAGGCGAGGCCGGATGCGCGTACTGCGGTCAGCCGCTGCCGCCCATCCCCCGGCAGGGCGGGCGGCCGACGCCGTACTGCCCGGCCGATCCGGAGCGGTACGGCCGGTGGGGCGCGAAGGTCATCACGTGCGCGATGCTCGACGAGCAGCGCGAGATCTGGGTGACCGTCTACGGCCCCGACCAGCCGATGACCCGGCTCGACACCGGGGCGCTCGACGAGCGGCTCGGCTCGGCGCTGTCGGCGTTGGACCCGCTGCGCGAGGAGCTGTCCGCGCTGCGCACGCACGTCACCGACGAGACGGCGGCCGCGCTCAGAGCCCGCGAAGAAGCCGAGGCCGCCCGTGACGAGGCGGTGGAGCAGGCCCGGGTGGCGAACGCGGAGCGCGCGCAGGCGGTGGCTGCTGCGGAAGAGGCGCGCGAGGTGGAGGCCGCGGCCAGGAAACAGTCCGAAGTGGACCGCGCCGAGCGGGACGCGGCGCTCGAAAAGGCCGAGGCGGCAAGGAAAGCGCAGGAAACCGCACTGGCCGTCCGCGATGAAGCCGAGAACAACCGGCAGCGTGCGCTGGAGCAGGCAGCGGCCGCCCACGACCGGGTCACGGCGTTGCAGCAGGAGATTTCCGCGTTGCGGGCGACCGCGGTCGAGGAGCTGGAAGAGGTCCGTCGCAACGCGGCGGAAGCGCAGCAGCAACTCCGGGCAGCGCTGACCGCCGAGCACGAAAGCCGGATGCGGGAGCAAGAGCAGCGGCTGCGAGACCAGGCGGCGGAGGCGGACGAACGGGTGCGCGGTGTGCAACTCGCGGCCGATCAGCGGGTGGCCGAGTCGGCAGCCCAGCTGAGCCAGGCGACCAAGGCGTACGCCGAAACTCTGGCTCCGCTGCACGCTGAACTGGGAGAACTGCGTGCTCGCGTCAGTGCGCAACAGGCGGAACTGGACGAGGTGCACCGGCTCCGGGAGGCGGAGAAAGCAGAGCAGGCCGGCAACGCGTCCGACGAGGTCGTGGTTGAATACCCGGAGTCGCCGGATCTTCCCGGCTGACGGTCATCGCCCGCGGTGCCTTTCCCGGCCCGCCTTGGCGCATTTCCCCGCTGCGAGCACCGGCCTCGTCAGCCCTGCCCGGAAACGGAGCGAAACCATGCCCACCGAACGCCTCACCAACGGCACCGAACGCGAACTGCTCGAGAACACGCTCGACCGCAACCGCGAAGCGCTGGTCGAGACCCTCCGCGGCCTGTCCGAGGCCGATGCCCGGCGGAAGCTCGTCGCGTCGCTGTCGACGCCGATTTCCGTGGTCAAGCACGCCGCCGCGGCGGAGCGGATCTGGTTTCAGCGGTTCTGGGCGGGGCTCGACGAGTCCGAATGCGACGGATACTCCAAGCGGGACGTCGGCACCTTCGCGGTCGCCGACGACGAGACGGTGGCCGACGTGATCGCCGAGTACGAGCGCGCCAGTCAGCGGTCGCGGGAGATCGCGGCGCGCTTCGCACTCGACGACACCAAGGAGTTCCCGGGCGAGGGAACCGTCAGCATGCGCTGGACGCTGCTCGCGATGATCCACGAATTCGCCCGGCACGCCGGACACGGCGACATCCTGCGCGAGCAGATCGACCAGCCGCTCCCCTGACCTCGGCGGAGCCGACCGGCCAGGCGAACCGCGAGGATGTCCCCCGACAAGCTCCTGCTGCGGCTCGGCCAGCTTCGACCAGCTTGGTCGAGAGGTCAGGCCCGAGGGAGCACTGAACGGACCTCGATCTCGCCGTCGTAGCTCAGCCAGGCCAGCCAGGCCGCCGGTGTCATCGCCTCGGCCTGGGCGATGGTCGCCGCGGGCCAGCCCTTGTCGGCGAGCCGTTCGAGCCGCTTCTGCCAGTCCTGCCGCACCTCGGCGGTCAGCTTCGTCGCGGCGAGCCGCTCGGCCGTGCGGCGGAGTTCGCGCAGCCCGTCGTCCGGGCGCGGCGCCGAGGTGCGAGCCACTGGTGCGGGGCGGCCGCGTCGTCGTGCGAGGTCGCAGCGCAAGGCCACGGCGATCAGCAGCAGCACGACCACCCCCGCCATCGGGATCCACCAGCGCAGGTCGGCGCCGGTGAAGCCTCGGCGGTCGGAGGCGCCGACCACGAGGCGGTAGACGAGAATCCCTGCTGCGATCAGCGCGATGAGCACCGCTCCCAGTCCTCCGACGGCCCCGCTGCGCGCATCGGGCACCGGCACGAGCGCCACGACGAGCAGGAGCAGCCCCGCCGCCAAGCCCGCGACCAGCGCGATCGCGGCACTTTCCCGCGGTTCGCTGAACGCGTTCTTGCGATCGGCGGGACCGAACTCGACGACCAGCACCAGGGCGCCGAGAAGGCCCGCGACGACCAGCGTCGACCAGATGGCGCGCCAGGCGCGAGCAGGCCCAGCGGCGCGGTTCCCCTGGACGACGGCCCGCGCCGCGGGCCTCGATGCCGCACGCGTGGCGACCAGCTGCCGACGGTGCCGGTGCAGGTCGCGCAGCGCGGCGAACAGGTCGGATGCTCCCGCGCCGCGCTGGAGCGCCTGCACGGCCTCGCGTCCGATGGCGCGCACCTCGGCGTCTTCGCCGACGAGACGAACGACAGGCTTCATGAAGCGCGCACCGTGGACCCGATCCAGCTCACGGCCATCGCGAGTTCTCCTTCATCGGCCGCCCCCGGGCGGTTTTTCGTCCTCGGCCCGAACGCCCTGAGCAATCCCTTGTTCCGAGTCGTCATCAGGATTCTCCTTCCCCGTGGGCCGAGGACAGGAAATCATGCGGGCTGCTGGTGCTTGGCGAGGAACGGCAGGAGCGCGTCGGCCATCTCGTCGGGCACTTCCTCGGCGAGGTCGTGCCCGGCGTCGAAAACGAGGCCGGTGACGTCGCCGGCGACGATCCGCGCCTGGGACTCGGCGCGCTCGCCGATGAACGCCGACCCGCCGAGCGCCAGGACGGGCAGGTCCAGTTTCCGTTGCGCCGCTTGCCGGTTCTGCTCCGCGTCGACGAGCATCGCCCGGTAGATCGCGAGCATCGCGCGGATGCCGCCGGGCATCGAGTAGCAGCGCACGTACTCCTCGATCGCGTCCGGGGTCGCGCTGTCCGGGCGGCTGCGCTCGAACTTGATCAGGTAGGTGATCAGCTCGCGCTCGCGGCCGGCGATGAGCATTTCGGGGACGTCCGGCTGGAAGTAGAAGCCGAGATGCCACAGGTGCATGCCGCTGGCGACGTTCTCGGCGGTGAGCGCGGTGTGGTCCTCGAAGCCGAACCCGGGGAACAGCGCCTCGGCGAACACCAAGGACGTGACGCGGTCGCGGTGGCGGGCGGCGAGCTGGTAGCCGATCACCGCTCCCCAGTCCTCGCCGACGACGGCGTAGGTCTCGTGGCCGAGAGCGGTCATCAGCTCGGCGACGTCCTCGCTCATCGTCACGGAGTCGTATCCGTCCGCGGGGCGGGCGGAATCGCCGAGACCGCGCAGGTCCGGGACGACGACCGTGTAGTGCGGCGTGAGCTTCGGGAGGAGGTAGCGCCAGTGGTAGCCGGTCTTGGGCACGCCGTGCAGCAGCACCACCGCGGGGCCGGAGCCGGCGGTCCGGTAGTGCAGGCTCGTTCCGTTGACCGCGGCGCGGCCGGTGCGGACGGGATTTCCGTCGTGGTCGAACATCGTCCTTCTTTCTTGATCGAGCGATCCAGATTGCGGGCAGCACACCTCAGCCGAGGGCGGCCAGGGCCACCTCCACGAGGGGTTCGAGGGCGCGGGCGTCCGGGGTGATCTTCGCGGAGACCAGCAGTCCGTTGAGGAACGTGACCAGGAAAGCGGCCAGCGTGTGCGGATCGTGCCGCGCCGCGATCTCACCGCGTTCCGCCGCGACGCGCAGCACCTCGGCGATCGCTTCCTGGCTGGCGTCCTGCATGTCCCGCACGGTGCGCCGGGTCGCCGGGTCCCCGGGCAGGCGCTCGCAGACCGCGTTGACGGCCAGGCACCCTCGGCCGTCTTCGGCCGCGGCGATCCGGACCCGCTCGACCAGAAGCGTCCGGATCGCCGAACGAGCGTCGGCGCCTTTTTTCAGGCTCTCCAGGGCGTTCGCCGCCAGGGTCGCGCGGTAGTGCTCGAGCGCGGCGCGGTACAGGCCGTCCTTGTCGCCGAACGCGCCATACAGCGAGCCCTGCCCGATCCCGAGGTGCTGGGTCAGGTCCCGCACCGAGGTCGCCTCGTAGCCGCGCGACCAGAACAACTCCATCGCGCGACTCACCGCGGCCTCGGTGTCGAACTCTCGGGTGCGGACCATGACCGCAGCCTACCGCATTCTGGATCAGTCGTTCAAGAAAGGTGGCCGAGCCAGGTTTCGAAGTCCAGCAGGCCGGGGTGCTCCTCGCGCAGCGCGGGGAGGTCCGCGTGCCAGCCGACGTCGTTGGCGAAGTCGTAGCCCGCCGCCGCGTCCGGATCGCGGCCGGTCAGTGCCTCGCGCGGGATCGGCCGGTACGTCACCGGCCGGCCCAGCGCCCGGGTCATCGCCTGGGCGATCTGCGGCATGGTCAGCTCGTCTCCGGCCAGTTCGATCGTGCGCCCGGCGTACTCGACGGGGCGGGTGAACGCCAGGGCGGCGAACGCGCCGATGTCGGCGGCCGCGATCAGCTGAACCGGCGTGTCCGGCCGGAAAACGTCGGTCAGGACGCCGTCGCGCACGCCCAGCCGCGGGTGGATCTGGTTCTCCATGAACCGCACCGGCCGCAGCGCGGTCACCGGGAGGCCGCGGTCGCGGGCGTAACGCTCCAAAGTGGACTTGGTCCGCCAGCGCGCGATGCCGTGCGGGGCGTCCGCCGAGGCGACGGAGGCGTATACGAAGGTCTGCACCTCGGCCGCCGCCGCGGCGTCCGCGACGTTGCGGCCGTAGCGGAGTTCGTCGTCGAGGGTGAAATCGGGAGGCGTGCCGGGATAGCCGAGGGTCGGCTGGACGCTGAAAACGCCGTCGACCCCTCTGGCGGCCGTCTCGAGCGAAGCGCGGTCCCCCAGGTCGCCGCGGACGAGTTCGGCGCCGGCAGCGGCGAGTGCGCGCGCGGCAGGAGCGCCCGGGTCGCGGACGAGGGCGCGGACTCGCTGTCCGGCGGCCAGCAGCGCGCGGGCGGTCGCGCCGCCTTGGGCGCCGGTGGCCCCGGTGACGAGAACGGTGGTCATTCTTCCTCCTGCGGCGGCGATTTCGCTTAACCGGGGATAGTCCCCGTTTTTCTTCGGCTACGATACGGGGACACTCCCCGATTAAGCAACCAGGAGGCGGCGATGCGGGCGGACGCGCAGCGCAACTACGACCGTCTGGTGGCGGCTGCGCGAGAGGTCTTCGCCGAGCAGGGGGCCGACGCGCCGCTGGACGACATCGCGCACCGCGCGGGCGTCGGGAACGCCACGCTCTACCGCCACTTCCCCACCCGGCAGGCGTTGCTGGAGACGGTCTTCCGCGACCACGTCGACGCGCTGTGCGGCCGGGCGCGCGAGTTGAGGTCCGCGTCGTCCCCGGGCGCGGCGTTGAAGGAATGGCTGGGCGAGGTCATCTCCTACGGGAGCGCGGAACGCGGGCTCGCGGCGTCGCTGCTGGCCGCGCTCGGCGAGGAAAACTCCTCGGTTTTCGAGGCAGCGGACGGGCTTCTGGCCCGGGCGCAGGACGCCGGCGAAGTCCGGCCGGGCGTCTCGGTCGGGCAGGTGTTCAAGCTGGTCAACGCCGTCGCGCTGGTCACCGAGACGGAACCGGACGCCCCCGGCCAGGCGGCTGGCCTGCTCGAACTGGTCTTCCGCGGGCTTGCCGCGCCGGGCGGCCGGTGAGCGGCGACTACCCTTGACGGGTTCGCCCGCCTTCGCTGGAGAGATCTTGCCCGACCGCCGTGCCCTGACCGCCGACTGCGCGAGCTGTTTCGCGCTCTGCTGCGTCGCGCTCACCTTCACCAAATCCGCCGACTTCGCCATCGACAAGCGGGCCGGCGACCCGTGCCCGAACCTGCTGGCCGACTTCCGCTGCGGCATCCACGATCGGTTGCGCCCCAAGGGTTTCTCGGGCTGCACCAGCTACGACTGCTTCGGCGCCGGGCAGCAGGTGTCGCAGGTGACCTTCGGCGGCCGGAGCTGGCGCGACGCGCCGGAGACCCGCGAGCGGATGTTCGCCGCGCTTCCGGTGATGCGGCACCTGCACGAACTGCTCTGGTACCTCACCGAGGCGCGCTCGCTGGCCGTGACCCGCGAGATCCACGCGGAGCTGGACGCGGAGATCGCCGGGCTCGAACAGGCGGCTTCCGGCGACGCGGACGCGGTGCTGGCCATCGACGTCGACGCCCGCCGCGCCCAGGTCAACCCGCTTCTGGTGCGCACCAGCGAGCTGGTCCGCGCCGGAGCCGGGCGCAAGAAGGACCGCCGCGGCGCCGACCTGATCGGGGCGAAGCTCGCCGGAGCGGACCTCCGCGGCACGAACTTCCGGGGCGCCTATCTGATCGCGGCCGACCTCCGGGGCGCGGACCTGCGCCGCGCAGACCTGATCGGCGCGGATCTGCGCGACGCCGACGTCCGCGGCGCCGACTTCACCGGCAGCATTTTCCTCACCCAGTCCCAAGCGAACGCGGCCCGCGGCGACGCGGCGACCAAGCTGCCGCCGCGACTGGCCCGCCCCGAGCACTGGTAGTCAGCGCGGCCGGGTGGAGCCGACGACGACCCCTCCGAACCGGGCGATCCAGCTGCCGCACACGCAACGCACGTACTCGGCCCGGCTGCCCGCCGACGCGGGAACGACGGCGGAAGCGGGCAGTTCGGCCAGGGGCCAGCCACAGCGGGGGCAACGGTTTTCGTCCATGTCCGCCATCGTGCGGTAATGGTTCAGTACAGTTCAACCCTTACGGATTCCCGCGCAGCGGAGAGCTGCCCTGGAGTCGCCCCGGGGGTGTCGAGCACGTTGGCGGGGTTGATGAGGCTCCGCTGGTTGCCGAACCGCGCGCGGGGTGGTGCGGAGATTGACCGATGAGGACGGAGGTCAAGGGCGCCCCTTGCGGAGGCGGTCCGGCTGTCGGGTGCTGGCGGCACCGCACGAGGTGGCGGCGGCGGCTTTCCGAGTCGTCGTCAGAGTGGGACCGCTCAAACACCGCGCCCGATCATCGTCGAGGGTGTTTCCGGCGGGCGCTTCCGGGTACGCAGTCCGCGACCGAGTCCAGAGCGGCTGCGCCGGGACGAACCCGGCGCAACGCGGACCGTGCCATCTCCCAGGCACGGCCGCCCCGTCCGAGTTGAGGAGGAAGGCCGTTGTCATCGGAAATCCGCCGCCGCTATGCCGGCGAGGCCGAACGGCCGCTGGGCGGCTATCTGGCCGTATTGGCCGCGTACGGCGGGGCCGCCGGAGGGCTTGCCGTGCTGGGCCGGGCCACCGGAGCGCGCTTGCCCGAACGGTGGGGACTCGGCGACACGATCTTGCTGACCACCGCGACGTTCAAGGCGAGCCGGCTGCTCAGCAAGGACGCCGTCACCAGCCCGTTGCGGGCGCCGTTCACGCGCTATGAGGAGCCAGCGGGCGACGGCGAGCTGAACGAATCGGTGCGCGGGCACGGGCCGCGGCATTCGGTGGGCGAGCTTCTCACCTGTCCGTTCTGCCTCGCGGTCTGGGTCGCGACCGGGCTGGGCGCCGGCCTCGTCTTCGCGCCCCGGGCAACCCGTTTCGCGGCGACCGTGCTGACCGCGGTGGCCGGTTCCGACACCCTCCAACTGCTCTACGACGCCGGGAAGAAGCTGGCGAGCAAGTAGCGGCGCGCGCTCCGGGAGCGGATCCGCGCATTGGCCTGCCGACAGTTGCGGCGGTTCCGCGCTCTGAACCGCGGGAACAGGGGCGCGATCCACCGCTCAGCGAAGAGCACGGTTCCGGCACCAGCGTTCTTCCGGCCAGCGACGCGCGGGCGTCGGCACGGCGGGGAAACCGTGCCGCAATTCCACCGACGCGGACTTTTTTGTCCCGTTCCCGCGCCGCGGAATATTCTCTGCCGCCACGCCGAAACCGGCCACCGCCCCGGTTCGACCCGATCAAGCGAGAACGCGGAAAAACCCGCTGCGGCAAGGACGCGGTCGGCAACCGGACCACCGGGCGACCCGAGAAGCGGAACCGGAAAGGAAAAGGCTCACGCCACGTTCCACCCCGCCTACACTATCAGGTAAACGCCCGGTTCTCGCGACTGAATCCCGTTGTGTTCCCGTGCGGGCACTCGCATTCTGTTGTTCGGAAATCCATCGACCGCCCACTACCCTAGGGGACTCATCAGATGGCTAGCGCACCCACGGATTCCGTCGACACGGTGATCGCGGCGGAGTTCGACACACTGGACCTCAACCACGACGGCCGCCTCGACTGGTCGGATTACGAACTCCTCATCGACCGCTACCGGAAGACGGCGGGGGTGAACGAAGACGACCGGCGGATCAGGGAACTCCGGGCGTTTTACCAAATGCACTGGATGGAACTGCTGCGGCACGCCGGAGCCTCCGGGGACCGCCTGTCGAAGAGCGAGTTCGTCGAGGCCACCCGGCGCGCCACGGGCGACGCGAGCCGGATGGACAGCGCCAAGGTCGGCGGGCACGTGATCTTCGACCTCGTCGACGCCGACGGGGACGGCAGCATCAGCAAGGAGGAACTCGGCCGCTACCTCCGCGGCGTATGGCAGATCGACGAGTCCGACCCGCGCTACGACTTCGACGCGATGGACGCCAACAAGGACGGCGTGATCTCGCGCGAGGAGTTCGTCACCGGGATCCAGGAACTCCTTCAGGGCTAAGCGCCGCAGCTGCCCGTCGCGGCCGGAAAAGCGCCGCGGGAGCACGGAAACGGCGAGTGCCGCCCGATTCTGCTCCGGGCGAAGCGTCGGCACGTATGCCTTTCGTCGCGAAACGATTCGCGCGGACGGCATGCGTGCCGACAATGCGTTTCGGCCCGGTCACGACAGCCGGGCGGCGAATAGGGGTTTTTGGCACCCGGCGAAAAGCGGCCGCGCAGCGCACGAACACCCGGCCGCCACCACGCCCCTCTCACACGCCGGTTCAGGCGAAGGCGGCCTCCGCGCCGGGCCGCCCGGCACCCTCACCACCGCACCAGCAGCCGCTCCAGCCCGCCGACCACCAGGCCTTCCCGCACCCCCAGCTCCGAGGGCGGCTCCGCCAGCTCCAGCGAAGGCAGCCTCCGCGCCAGCACCCGCAGCACGGCGTGCAGTTCGACCCGGGCGAGCGCCTGGCCGACGCACACCTGCGGCCCGACGCCGAACGCGAGATGCGAGTTCGGGGTGCGGCCCAGATCCATCCGGTCGGCGTCGGCGAAAGCGCGCTCGTCCCGGTTGGCCGCGCCGACGCTGCACACCACCATCGAACCGGCGGGAAGGGTGCGGCCCGCGACCTCGATTTCGACGGAGAGGTACCGCGGCACGCCGAAGCCCGGATTGGCGTCGAAGCGCAGCGCCTCCTCGACGGCGGTGCGGACGAGGCCTGGTTCGGCGCGCAGCCGCGCCCAGCGGTCGGGTTCGGCGAGCAGCAGCGCGGCCGTTTTGCCGATCATGCCCGCCGTCGTCTCGTACCCGGCGACCAGCAGGCCCTGGCTGGTGCCGATCAGGACCTCCTCGGGAAGCTGCTCGCCGAACCCGTCGGCGAACCGGATGAACTCGCTGAGCAGATCGTCGCCGGGAGCGGCGCGTTTGGCGGCGATGTGCGTCGCGAAGTAGGCGGCGAACTCCGCCTGCGCGGCGTCGATCTCGGCCTGGGTGAAGCGGGTCATCGCGAGCATGGTGTCCGACCAGTGCGCAAACCGGTCCCGGTCGGCGTCCGGCACCCCCAGCTGGTCGCAGATCACCCATCTCGGCAGCGGAAAACCCAGTGCCCGCAGCAGGTCCGCGGGCGCCCCGCGCTCGATCATCGCGTCCACGAGGGAGTCGGCCATCGCCTCGATCCTCGGCCGCAGCGCCCGCACGCGTTTCGGCGTGAACCCCCGGCTGATCATCTGGCGCCAGCGGTGGTGCAGTTCGTCTTCCGTCAGCTTCTCGCCGAAGACGCCGCCGCCCTCGTTCGCGGTGACCCGCGCGGCGCCCGCACCCGCGGGGTGCCGGGTGAACCGGGAGTCGGACAGCACCCGCCGCACGTCCTCGTACCGCGTGAGCAGCCAGGCCCGGTCCCCGCTGGGCAGCCGCACCTCCGCCACCGGCTCCTCCGCCCGCAGCGCCGCCCATTCCGGCGGCGGGCTCAGCGCGTCGGGAAGGCGGAACGGGTAGGCGGGCGCGTCGTCGCTCATCGTGGACTCCCGAAATCGGCTCGGCTGCTCGAAATCCGCTGGGCTTTCGCCTGGAACGGTTGAGGACGATAACGCCTGGGGCCAGGTCGGCGCATCCCCGGAATTGTCGCTCCCCCGCCCGTTATTCCGGCAAAGGCCAGCACGGAATATTCTGCTCCGCGAGGCCGTCAATTGACTGGACGACAATTCCCTGACGGGGAGCGACGCGGGGTCACCTGTCCGGGTCTCCGTGCCGCCGGAATCCCGCCGCGTCCGCACGGAAACGGTTGTCCCGGAGCGAGTTCCCGCCGCGCGCACCGCCCGCGAATATCACCCGGAAGACTGCCCCCGCCGAACCCGAAATCACCGTAACCCCTGTTCAGAGGGCATCCCGCGAATCGTTTTTCCGGAGGCGCCGGCCGGGCGCGGACTTTTCGCCCGCTCCGCCGAACGCGCCGGGCGGAACACCCGATCTCGGGAAAAGTCCCCCGAGGGGTTGTTGTTTGTCGGGCTCCTCCTCAATTGTTGAGATCACCGCCGGCGGCGAACGCCCCCGGCAAGCGACCGCGCACGGAAGGGTGGGCACCGGATGGACCGCGAACCTCGCGAGGCAGCTCCGCACGCCGACCCGCCGTCGATCTGGCGCAGGTACAACGCGGACGGGGCGTCCCCGGAGCTGGTGCCGGTGCAGGCGCTGCGGCCGGGCGACTCGCTGCGGGTCGCCGGGGTGGACGACGAGCACGCGGGCGTGCTGGCGAAGCTGGACGTCCGGCTGCCGCCGATCATCGTGCACCGGCCGACCATGCGGGTGATCGACGGGGCGCACCGGCTGCGCGCCGCCGAACTCGGCTCCCGCCAGCTCATCGAGGCGCGGTTCTTCGACGGCGACGCCCGCGACGCGTTCGTGCTCGCGGTGGAGGCGAACACGGCCAACGGCCTGCCGCTGTCGCTGACCGACCGCAAGGCGGCGGCGGGACGCATCATCCTGAGCCACCCCACGCGGTCGGACCGGTGGATCGCGCAGGTCACCGGGCTGGCCGCGACCACCGTCGGCGCGATCCGCAGGTGTTCGAGTGTCGAGGACGCACGGTCGAACGCGCGGGTCGGCCGGGACGGCAGGCTGCGCCCGCTCGACAGTTCGGCGGGCAGGCGGCTGGCCGGGGAGCTGATGCGGGCCGATCCGGCGCGGTCGCTGCGCGACATCGCCCGGGCCGCGGGCATCGCTCCCTCCACCGTGCTCGACGTGCGCAACCGGCTGGAGCTGGGCCAGTCGCTGGTGCCGGTCCAGCGGACGGGCGGGCCCCGGCCGGGGCGCCGCCCGGAGCCAGGGCCCGAGCCCGACCCGGCGGCGACCATGCAGACCCTGCGCCGGGATCCGTCGCTGCGGTTCAGCGAGGCGGGCCGGGCGCTGCTGCGCTGGCTGGACGCGCACGTCCTCGCCAGCCAGGCCACCATGCCGCCGACGGACGGCATCCCGCGGCATTGCCTCGGCACGGTCGCGGACCTGGCCCGGCAGAACGCCCGGTTCTGGGCCGCGTTCGGCGAGCAGGTCGACCCCTTGCGGCACAACGGCCCGCAGGCCGAGCGCGCCTGACCGCACGGCGCGCCCCGGCGTCCCGCGACGACCGCCGGCCGGTCCGCCGCCGGACGCCCGCACCCAGCCCGAAGCCCAGATCGGAAATTTCGCATGCAGCGCACCGACTCCGCCCGCGTGGCTCTGGTCACCGGCGGCCACGGCTTCATCGGCACGCACCTGGCCGCCGGCCTGGCGCGGCGGGGGTTTCGCGTGGTCGCCGCCGACCGGACCGCCTCGCCGGACGAGCGGGTCGAGTCCGCCCGCCTGGACGTCACGTCGTTCGCCGAATGCCTCGAGCTGGTCCGCGCGGTGCGGCCGCACGTGGTGTTCCACCTCGCCGCGTTCTCGACGGTCGACTCGGCGTTCAGCGATCCGCACGCCTCGCTGGCCACGAACATCGGCGGGACGGCGAACATGCTCGAAGCGGCGCGGGCGGTCCGCGGCGGCCTCGCCCGGTTCGTGCTGGCCTCGACGGACAAGGTCTACGGCGAGCTGTGCGGCGACGCGTACGTGGAGACTTCGCGGCTGGACGCCCGCGGCGTCTACGACGTGGGCAAGATGGCCGCCGACCACCTCGTGCGGCTCTACGGCGGCGAATTCGGCCTGCCGGTCGCGATCCTGCGGCTGTGCAACGTCTTCGGGCCGGGCGACCCGCACACCGCGTCGCGGATCGTGCCGCGGACGCTGAGCAGGATCTTCGCCGCCGCGGGGCCGCTGCCGCCGGTGGTCTACGAGGGATCTATGGCGCACGGCCGCGACTACGTCTACGTGACGGACGTGGTCCGGGCGCTCGCGACGCTCGCTTTCGACCCCCGGGCGTGCGGCGAGAGTTTCAACATGGTCCCTGCCGCGCATCGCGCCACGCTCGACCTGGTGGCGGAAATGATCGAGCGGTCCGGGGAAGCGTGCGAACCGCACGACCGGGACCGGGCGGACGCCATTCGCAAGAACGGCTACGAAGTGATTCCCGGAGCCGGACTTCCCCGCGCGCTGGAAAAACAGCACTGCGACGGGCGGAAACTGGGCGCGCTGGGCTTTTCCAATCAGGTCTCGATGGCCGAAGGACTGCGCCGCACCATCAGCTCGTTCCTGCGCAGCGGGCCGGTCCGGGGTCGAACACGCTGATCGCTTGCCGCCCGCGGCGGGCGTGGTTACGTTCGGGAAACACGGCCGGAGAACTGCGTTTCCCGAACGGATTCCCGGACCCCGAACCCTCGTATCGGAGGATCGCAGCAATGGCGGCACTCGGCCGACAACCGGTTTCCGGCGCTGCCGGAAACGAGACGCGCGGGCAGGCTCCCGAGCGCGGTCAGGAAATGGCTTTCGCCGCTTTCTCCCGGACCCACGGGAAATATCGGGACCGCCGGACATCGCGGCGGAATCCCCGCCTGACGCCCTGGCGAAGCCCGCGCCTGCTTCGGGGAGAACGCGGCTGTCCGGCGGTGCTCTCCCGTCGCCAGGACGGCGACACCTATCGGATCGTCGCTGCGGCGCGCTGACTTTCGCGGCAACGTTTCATCACACGGGAAGGCGGAGCGGATTGGACGTCCAAGAGCTTCAGGCACGAGCGGAGAAGGCCGCCGAACGCGCGATCGCGAACCTGTACGACCGGCAACGGGAGGACGGGTCCTGGGTGGACCGGCTGTCGTCCTCCGCGATCTCCACCGCGCTCGGCGCGCTTTCGCTCAGCCGCGCCGATCCGGTCGGCTACCGCGACCGCGTCGACGCGGCTGTCCGGTGGCTGCGCGCCTACCAGCGCGGCGACGGGGGCTGGGCGATGGCCGACGCCGAGTGGCCGAGCAGCCCGGGGATGACCGCGTTCGGACTGGCGGCGTTGCACGAGATCGACCCGGAGGGCGCGTCCGACGCGATCGCACGGGCGCGCGCGTTTCTCGACGAAAACGACGCGGTGAACGTCGTGCCCGGCCTGTCCGGCGAGGCGCCGAAGACGTGGCCCGCCGCGCTGCCGACCATCTGGGCGCTGACCGGCCTGCGCGACTTCGAGCGGCAGCCGGATCTGCCGGTCGAGACAGTGCTGGTGCCGCGCCGGTGGCGCAACAAGGTGTCCATCGCGCTGCCCGCCGTGCTCGGCCTCGGGATCATGCAGAGCCGGACGATGAAGCGCGGCCTTGCCCGCAGGCTTTCCGGCCGGATCGCGGAGCCGAAGGCGCTGGACTGGCTGCGGGAGGTGTCCGGGACCAACGGCGGCATCGAAGAGTGCCCGATGATCGCCGGCTTCGTCTACCTCGGCCTGCGGCGGGCCGGCGTCGGCATCGACCTGCAGCTGGCGTCGCTGCACTATCTGCTGCAGACCCAGCGCGAGGACGGCTCGTGGGCCATCGACCGGGACCTGGAAATCTCGGTCACCGCCTACGCGGTCATGGCGCTCGGCGAATTCCGGGACCCGGCGGACGATCCGGCGCTGCGCAGGACCCGGGAATGGCTGCTGCGCAACCAGTGGATCAAGCCGTTCCGCCAGTTCGGGATCCCGCCGGGCGGCTGGGGCTGGGCCAATCCGTCGGGCTGGCCGGAATCCGAGGACACGGCCGTCGTGCTCGGCGCGCTGGCCGACCTCGGCGTGCCCCGCACGCACCCGGCGGTCCAGCTCGGCATCCAGTGGCTGCTGAAGATGCAGAACCGCGACGGCTCGTGGTCGGAGTGGGTGCGGGACACCCACCTGATGAACGACCGGCCGTGTCCCGGCGTCACCGCGCACGCGGTACTGGCGCTGCGGCGATTCGGTCTGCCGGACTCCCCCGGTTCGGCTCTCGCACGCGCCCGCGAGTACTTGCGCGGCCATCAGGGCAACGACGGTTCGATCGCCTCGGTGTGGTTCCGCGACAACACGCACGGCACCAGCAGGCTGCTGGAGGTGTTCGCCGGCGACGGCCGCTCCCCCGCCGCCGCGGCGGCCCGGAAGTGGTTGCTGGCCAACCAGGCCGGCGACGGCGGCTGGCCGCTGCGGCACGAGCTTCCGCCGAAGGGCAGCACCGCGGAGGAGACAGCCTGGGCGCTGTTCGCGCTGCTGGCCGACGGCGAGGACCCGGGCGGCCCCGCCGTGCTGCGGGCCGTGGAGTGGCTGGTGAACCACCAGGACGACCAGGGCACGTGGCGGCCGGGCAACGTCGGGCTGTACTTCGACGACCTCTGCTACACCGACGACCTGATCGCGCACACGTTCGCGCTGCGCGGCCTCGGCCGGTGGCTCAAGACGATGGCCGCCCGATGACCGAACCGCGCTCACGACGGCGCCGGTCCGCCGCACCGGCTCTCCGGTCCCTGCCGCCGGGACCGCGGCTGCCGGCGCTCGTGCAGACCCTGATGTGGGCGGCGGCCCCGGTGCGGTTCGGCCAGTCCTGCCTCCGGCGTTACGGTCCCCTGTTCACCGCGCGCATCCTCGGGTTCGGCGAGGTCGTCTACGTCTGCGAGCCGGACGGCATCCGCCGGATCCTGCGCGACGACGCCGGTTCGTTCGGCGCGGCCGCGGCGAACGAACCGATCGAGTTCGTGGTCGGCCGCCACTCGCTGCTGACGTCCGACGGAGCCCGGCACGCCAGCCGCCGCAAGGAGCTGATGCCGCCGCTGCACGGCGACAACGTCGCCGCGTACGTCGAGGTGATGGTGTCCATTGTGGAGCAGGAGATCCGGCGATGGCCCGCCGGGCGCACGGTCCGGCTGCTCGACTGTTTCCAGCGGGTCACCCTGGAAGTGATGATCCGCGCGGTCTTCGGCATCACCGACTCGTCCCGGCTGGACCGGCTGCGCGTGCTGGTTCCGCGCCTGCTCGCCCTCAACCCGATGCTCATCCTGCTGCCCGCGCTGCGCAGGAGCTTCGGCGGATTCGGGCCGTGGGCGGCGTTCCAGCGGCTGCTGAGCGAGGTCGACGGGATCGTCTACGCCGAGATCGCCGACCGGCGAGCAGCGGGCCCGGCCGCCGGCGGCCGCGACGTGCTCTCGATTCTTCTCGCCCGCCAAGGCGAACCGGTCTCCGACGAGGAGCTCCGCGACCATCTCGTCACGCTGCTCGCGGTGGGCCAGGAGACGACGGCGACCCAGCTCGCGTGGTTCTTCGAACGCGCGCTGCGGGCGCCCGGCGCGCTCGGCCGGATCAGCGGCGCGGACCCGAAGGTGCTCGACGCGGCCATCCACGAGGCGATCCGCACGCGTCCGGCCACTTTGGACGTGGGCCGGATCGCGACCCGGCCCTGGCGGCACGGCGGATGGGAGTTCCCGGCCGGGACGATGTTCGCGGTGTCGCTCGGCCTGCTGCACCTGTCCGCGGACCTGCATCCGCGGCCCGAGGTCTACTCGATCGGCCGGTTCTACCCCGCCGGACCGCCGAGCGCACACTTCCTGCCGTTCGGCGGCGGCACGCACCGGTGTCTCGGCGCGTCGCTGGCGATGGTCGAGATGCGCACGATCATCAGCGCGGTCCTGCGGCACGTCCGGCTGGAACTCGTGCGCACCGCGCCGGAAGCGGTCGCGCCGAAGGGGCCGATGCTCGTCCCGCGCCGGGGCGCGGAGGCGGTCGTCGCGGAGAACCGTCTGCTGGAGGGCCGGGGATGAGGACCTCGAGCGTGGTGTTCCCGTTCCCGCGCGCGTCCGGACTGGACCTGGAGCCGGAATACCGGCTCCTGCAGCGATCCGACCCGGTCAGCCGGGTCGAGTTCCCGTACGGCGAGCCGGCCTGGCTGGTCACCCGGTACGCCGACGTCCGCACGGTGCTGACCGATCCCCGGTTCTCCCGCGCCGCTTCGCTGGAGCGCGACGTCCCCCGGGTCACCGAAGAGAACTTCTCCGGCGGCATCGTCGCGATGGACCCGCCGGACCACACCCGGCTCCGCTCGGTCTGCCGGCGAGCGTTCACCCCGAAGACCGTGGGGCGGTTGCGCGAGCGGGCCACGGCGATCGCCGCCGAGCTGATCGGCAACGCGGGCGAGGAATTCGACGGCGTCGAGGAGTTCGCGGTGCCGTTCACCCTGAAGATGATCTGCGAACTGCTCGGCGTGCCCTACGCCGAGCGCGGGTCGTTTCGCGAGTGGGCCGAAGCGGGGCTGGCCACCACCGCGATCTCCGAGGAGCAGCGGCTGGCCGCGACCGGGAAGATGTGGGACTTCGTCGTCGCACTGGTGGCGCGGCGGCGGCAGCGGCCGCGGGACGATCTGATCTCGGCGATGCTCGCGGCCCAGGCGGAAACCGGCGACATCACCGACGACGAGCTGGTGATCGTGGTGATGACCGTGCTCGTGGCCGGGTACGAGACCACGTCCGCCCAGCTGCCGAACTTCCTGTACCTGCTGCTGTCCGACCGCGCCCGGTTCCGGGCGCTGGCGGCCGACCCTCGGCTGATCCCGTCCGCGGTCGAGGAGCTGATGCGCTACGTGCCGCTGGAGGCCAACGGCACGACCCCGCGCTACGCGGTCGAAGACGTCGTGCTGAGCGGGACGCTGATCGAGGCGGGTTCGCCGGTCGTGCCCGCGTCCGCGGCCGCCAACCGGGACCCGGACGTCTTCGCCGACCCCGACCGGCTCGACTTCGCCCGCTCCCCCAATCCGCACCTCGGGTTCGGGGCCGGCGCGCACTTCTGCCTCGGCGCGCCGCTGGCCCGGCTGGAACTGCGGGTGGCGCTGGAGGTGCTGACCTCGGCCGCGCCGGGGCTGCGGCTGGCGCGCGGGGAGGCGGGGATCGACTGGAAGACCGGGATGCTCGTGCGCGGCCCGTCCCGGCTCGCGCTGACCGAGAGGACGTGAACCGATGCCCCACCGCGGCGCCGAAACGCCCGCCCCGCCCGCCACCTCCCGGCAGCCGCCGCCGGTCGAACGGTTCCGGCCGGCCGATCTCGACGGCGTCGACTGGCGAAAGCTGCGCGCGACCTGCCCGGTGTCCCCGGCGGAAGCACCGGACGGAACGCGGGTCTGGCTGGTCAGCCGCTACCCGGACATCCGGAAGGTGCTGGGCGGCCCGGCCTTCAGCGTGTCGCCGATCGACCCGGAGCGGGGCGCGGGCACGGCCGAGGCCAACGAGTCGATTTTCCAGGACCCGCCGGAGCACACCCGCCTGCGCGGTCTGGTGGCGGGCCCGTTCGCGATCGGCCGCGTCGAGCGGTACCGGGACTCCGTACGGGCCACCGCCGGCCGGTTGCTCGCCGCGATGGCCGGACGAGCCGACGTGATGGCGGACTTCGCCAAACCGCTCACGATGAACGTCATCTCCGAGGTGGTCGGCGTGCCGGAGCCGGACCGGGCGATGTTCCAGCGGCTGTCCGACCAGCTGCTCGTGCCGGTTTCGGAGGCCCACGGCGTGGTCGCGCTCGAAGGCTGGAAGCAGCTCAACGACTACGTGCGCGAGCTGATCGCGCACCGGCGCCGCACGCGCGGCACCGACGGCGGCGACCTGCTCGCCCACCTCGTCCGGGCCCAGCGGGACCAAGCCGCGGTGGACGACGTCGAACTCGCCACGATGGTGCTCGGCCTGCCGGTCGCCGGGTACGTCAGCACCGCCAACGCGATCGCGGTGGCCGTGCGCTACCTGCTGGAGTTCGGATGGCTGGCCCGGTTGCGCGCCGAGCCGGACCTGTGCCCTCAGTTCGTCGAGGAGGTGCTGCGCGTCCAGTCCGGCGACAACGGCGAGTCGATGCCGCGGTTCGCCGCGGAGGACGTCCGGATCGGCGACGTCACCGTCGGCAAGGGCGACATGGTGGTGGCCCCGCTCGTGGCGGCCAACCGGGACGAGGACCTGTTCGCCGACCCCGACGTGTTCGACCCGCGGCGGCCGGGGCTGGCCAGGCACCTCGCGTTCGGCTTCGGCATCCACCGCTGTCTCGGGGCCAATCTCGCCCGGCTCGAACTGAGGGTCGCCGTCGACGCGCTGATCGGGTGCGGGCTGGACTTCCGGATGCTGGAGGACTGGAAAGCCGTGCCGTGGAAGGTGAACATGCTGGGCGACCGGTTCCCGGAACGGATGCCGGTCGAGGTGCGCGCCGCGGACGGGGGCTCCTGATGGGGCGGCAGGTGCTGTTCGCGTCCGTTCCGGCGTGGGGGCACGTCTATCCGGTGCTGGCGGGGCTCGCCGAGCTGGTCCGGCGGGGCCATCGCGTGCGCTGTCTCGCGTCCGCGAGTTTCGCGGCCGAGATCGGCAAGGTCGCCGAGACAGTGCCGTACGAGTCGCCGATGGACTCCGCGCAGGCGGACCTCACCGACCTGGGCAAGGTGCTGCCGTTGCTGCTCAAGGAGACGCGGGCGTCCTACGCGGCGCTCGACAACGCCGTCCGCGCGCATCGGCCGGACGTGCTCGTGGCGGACGTGCTCGCGACGTCGGGATGGCTGCTCGGCCGGGCGCGCGGGATCCCGGTGGTCCGCACCTGGCCCGTTTTCGCGTCGAACTCCGAGTTCTCGCTGCATCAGGACTACCGGTCGCGAACGGACACCAGCGAGTCGATGTCCGCGTTCTTCGGCGCGGTGGCGGATTTCCTGCGGGAGATCGGCCTCGCGTCCGAGGTGTCGCCGGAGGAGTTCTTCGACAACGAGGCCGAACGCAACCTCGTGCTGTTCCCGCGCGAGATCCAGCCGCGCGGGGAGACGTTCGGCTCGCGGTTCACCTTCATCACGCCGTGCTTCCGGCCCGCCGAGCAGTCGCCGGAACTGGCGTGGCTGCGCGAAGCCCGGCCGCTCGCGGTGGTTTCGCTCGGCACGGTCTTCACCGACAACATCGGCTTCTTCCGCACCTGCGTCGAAGGGGCCGACCGGCTCGGCTGGCACACCGCCGCCGCGCTGGGGGCGAAGGTCTCCCCCGCCGCCGTCGGACCGGTGTCCGACCGGGTGCTGCTGCGGGCGAGGCTGCCGATGATCGACGCCCTGCGGCACGCGTCGGCCGCGATCACCCACGGAGGGCTGACGAGCACGCTGGAGGCGCTGGCCCAAGGGGTTCCGGTGCTGATCGCGCCGCAGATCGGCGAGCAGCGCGGGGTCGCGGACCGGGTCGAGGCGCTCGGCCTCGGCGTCCGGCTGGCGGAGCCGTTCACCGCCGACCAGCTGGCGGACGTGCTCAAACGCGTCGCCGACGACGCGGACCTGGCGCGGCGGCTGGCCCGGTTCGCGCGCCGGCTGCGCGGCGGACGCGGCCCCGAGGAGTTCGCCGACGCGGTCGAGGCGGCGTTTCCGGCATGACTGAAGCGAAGGAGGCCGCCGACGTGCGGCGAGAACTGGCCGAACCCCTGCCGGACTACCCGTTCGAACGCGATTCGGTCATCGACCCCTCGCCCGCGCTGGCCCGGCTGCGCGAAGCCGCGCCGATCCGGAAAGTCCGCACCGCGGGCGGAAACGAAGCCTGGCTGGTCACGCGCTACGCCGACGTGCGCGAGGTGCTGAACCACCCGGCGTTCGGCACCCAGTACCCGGGCGTGCTCCCGGCCGCGGACGAGAACAATCTCGCCGCCGGGTTCATGTTCCTCAAGGACCCGCCCGAGCACACCCGGTTGCGGCGCAGCGTGAGCCGGGCGTTCACCGCTCGCCGGATCTCCGGGATGCGCGAGCGCGCGCAGGAGGTCGCCGACGGCTTGGCGACCGCGATGCTCGCCCGGGGCGGGGTGGTCGACGTGCAGGAGGCGTTCGCCTACCCGCTGCCCATCGCGATCGTCAGCGACCTGCTGGGCATCCCGGAAGCGGACCGCACGCGGTTCCGCGGCTGGGCGGACGTCGTGCTCCGTTCGGCCGGCGGGTCCGAGGAGGACCTCGGGACGGCTTTCGCCGACCTGCAACGGTTCGTGCTCGACCTGGTCGCGGCGAAGCCGGACGGCGGGGACCTGCTCAGCGACCTCGCCCGGCAGGCGGGCGAACCGGACGGGCTGAGCAGGCTGGAAATCTCCTCGATGGCGATGGGCCTGCTGATGGCCGGGTACGTCACGACCGCCTCGGCCATCGCGCACGGCCTGCTCCGGCTCTTCGGGAACCCGCCGGTGCTGCGCGGGATCCGGACCGGCAAGCTGGACCTCGCCGTCGTCGTCGAGGAACTGCTGCGGCTGCAGGACGAGGAGGTGGGCATCCAGCGGATCGCCCAGTCCGATGTGGACATCTGCGGGGTGCGGATCTCCCTTGGCGAGACGGTCATCGCGTCCCGGGCCGGGGCCAACCGCGACCCGGCGGAGTTCGCCGCCGCCGAGGCGATCGTCCCGGACGCCGCGCGCAGCCCGCACCTGGCGTTCGGCCACGGCATCCACCACTGCCTCGGCTCGGCGCTCGCCCGGATGGAGCTGACCGTCGCGCTCGGCACCCTGTTCTCCCGGATCCCCGGCCTCCGGCCCGCCGGTCCGCCGCACGAGGTGCGGTGGCGGGCCGAGGGCATGGACGTCAGCATCGAGCGGCTTCCCGTCACCTGGTGAACCCGCGTCGCCACGGCAACATCGAATCGGAAGGTGGTTCCCCCCATGGACAGCATCGTCCCGCGGCTGGCCCGGCCCTACGACCCGGCGGCGATCGACGCCGCGTTCCGGAAGGAGGGCGCGGTCGTCCTGACGGGTGCGTATCCGGGCGAGGAGTGCGACACCTACGTCGCCGAGGTCCAGAAGTACCTCGCCGAAAACCCGGACGAAGCGGAGTACGCGGCCAACTCGGTGCTCGCCCAGTTCCAGGGCGACACCTCGGTCACGCTGCACCAGCTGATCGGCGCCGTCCCCAGCGCGGCGGACATGGTGCTGCACCGCGACATCGTCGGCGCGGCCCGCCGGCTGCTGAAGCCGCTGTCGGACACGATCCTGCTGATCATCGCCGAATACATGGGCCGCAAGCCCGGCGCGCCTCGCTAGGAGCTGCACCGCGACACGTTCTCGTGGCGGCACGCCCCGTACGGGGAGAATCCGATCGCGCTCTCGGTGATGTGCGCGATGAGCGACTTCACCGCCGAGAACGGGGCGACGTGGGTCGTGCCGGGAGCGCACGGCGGATCACCGGTCGATCCGCCGCCGGACTGGAGCGAAGCGGCCCAGGTCGAGATGGCGAAGGGCGACGCGCTGCTGTTCCGCCAGGACCTGTTCCACGCGGGCGGCGCGAACACGACCGCGTCGGACGAGCGGCACATCCTCTCGTTCGGGTTCCAGGTCGGCTGGCTGCGTCCGGTGGAGAACAGCCTGCTGAGCGTTCCGCCGGAGACGATCGCGGAGCTGCCGGCCGAACTGCGGGAGCTGCTGGGCTACTCGCACGAACTGGTGCTCGGCCTCTACAAGGGCGGGGACCCGAGGAACGCGCTGAAGGTCTGAACCGGGCACGGCGAGGGGGCGCGCCCGTCACCGCGCCGGCTCGTACCGCCGCCGCATCAGCCGCCGGGCCAGGACGGTCAGCAGCAGCGACGGCGCCCCGACCGCCAGTGCCAGCCCCGGCCGTCCGGCGGCCGCGATCAGGAACGTGCCGAGCACGATCCGCTCGGCCACCACGATCTCGTGCGCCCGCACGCCGATCGCCCTGGCGATCGGCCGCGGCGCGCGGAGCACGCCGCGCAGCGAGACCCAGCCCAGCGCGATCGCGACGGAAAGCGGCGCGTAGTACGCCGCCGGATCGACCCGGTCGCCGAGCACCGCCGGGGCGGCCAGCGCCAGAGCGACCCAGCCGGCGTAAAACCCGGCCAGGCCGCGGACCGTCGCCTCGTCGCCGCGCTGGACCGGATAGGTCAGGTAGCCGCCCCGGCGGTCCCCGTCGCGGTCGCACAGCGCTCCGAGGAGGTTCGACCCGGAGTCGTGCACCCAGAACATCAGCGACAGGACGACCAGCTGCGGCACGGGCAACGGCTGCGCGGTCATCGAGCCGTAGAGCACCGTGAGCGCGCTGGGCAAGCCGCGACTCGCGTTGCCCCACAGGCCTTTTCCCTTCAGCCACCGCGCATACGCGATGCCGAAGACCGCCGCCGGGATCGACAGCAGCACAGTCAATGGATTGACCAGCACCGCGAACAGCGCTCCCGCGCCGATCAGGAACACCATCGCGTTGCGCGCGGTGCCGGGCTGGATCCGGCCGGACGGTATCGGCCGGTGCGGTTTCGTGAGACCGTCGAGTTCGCGATCGAAATAGTCGCCGCCGTACAGCGACGCGATCCAGGCGAGCGTCGGGACGAACCAGGCCGGAAACAGCACGGAAAACCCCGCGTCCGGCCGGGTGAGAATCGCACCGCTCAATCCGATGGCGCCGGCGTAGAAGACGGTGTCCGGACGGCACGCCTCGACGTGGGCGAGCAGCCGGACTTTGAGGGAATGGGCGCTGCGCATGACTGGAAAAGTAGCAAGAACGGCTTCTGTTTCGAACGGAGATCGCGGAATGGCGCCTTCGGTGAATGTGATCGGCGCGGGAATAGCCGGGCTGGCCGCCGCGGCGGCGTTCGCCGGTCGCGGGTGGACGGTGCGCGTCCTCGAGCGCGGCCCGGGCCTGCGCGCCGCCGGCGGCGGCATCGGCATCACCCCCAACGGGATGCGCGCCCTCGACGCGCTCGGCGTCGGCGACCCGGTGCGAGCCCGCTCCGTCGTCCAGCGGGAGGGCGGGGTGCGGGCGCCCGACGGCCGGTGGATCGCCCGCAGCGCCCTGGGTTTCGTGGAAGAGCGGTACGGCGAGCCGATTCGCGCGCTGCCCAGGACGGACCTGATCACGGCACTGGCCGCGGCGCTGCCCCCCGGAACCGTCCGGTTCGGAGCGCGCGTCGAGCCGGCGGGCGCGGGCGACGCGACCGCGCCCGCCACGATCCGGGTGGACCGCGCCGAACTCGAGTCGGACCTGGTGATCGCCGCCGACGGCATCCGTTCGGCCGCCCGGCGCGCCCTGTTCCCCGAGCATCCCGGGCTGCGGCCCGCCGGTTCGGTGAGCTGGCGCTGCGTGGTGCCCGCCGACGGGCTTTCCCTTGCCGCGGCCGAGACCTGGGGCGCGGGCCTGCGATTGTCGATCCTGCCGCTGCCTGGCGGGCGCGTGCACTTCTCCGCGCTCGCCAGGACGGCCGGAGGGCGCGAGGCGAAGATCGCGGACGGCCCGGTCCCGCTCTTCGGGCACTGGCACGAGCCCATCCCCCGGCTGCTGGAACGGTCGGCGCGGGAACCGCTGTTCTTCGACCGGATCGAGGAACTGGGGCGTCCGCTGGACCGGTTTTTCGCCGGGCGCACGGTCCTGACCGGCGACGCGGCGCATCCGATGACGCCCAACGTCGGCTCGGCGAACCTCGCGCTGGAGGACGCGGTGGAGCTCGCGCACGCCGTCGGCCCGGCCCGGTCGTGGGACGAACTGCGGACCGGCCTCGTCCGCTACGACGCGAGCAGGCGGCCGCGCACGTCCCGGCTGAGCCGGATGTCGCGGTGGATGGGCCGGTTCGCCGAACTGTCCTCGCCCGTCGCGGTCGCCGTCCGCAACAGCGGCGTGCGGCTCGGCGGATTCCTTCCCGAAACGGTTTCCCGGCGTTCGATGGACGCGATGGTCCGGTGGGCGCCGCCGTCCGGCTGACCGGCGTTCGCCGCCCGACATTGCGCCGGGGGAACAGAACTGTTTGACTTCGTTTCGCCCACCGCGCCGATCCGACAATTCCGAAGCGGAGACGGGAAAGCATGGAAACGCGACACTTCGAACTGCGCATCGGCCGGCACATCATCGAACAATACCGCGCCGACCGGCACCGGCCCGCCGTTTTCGCAGCGGCCGGACTGGAATGGGATCTGCTCGACGAGGTGTGGCCGCCGACCTACTCGCCGGGCGGCGAACTGTTCGCCGACCGGATTCCGTTCGGCCGCATGTCCTCGTTTCTGGAAATGGGCTGCGGAACCGGGATCATGGCGGTGCTCGCGGCGCGGGCGGGGGTCGGGCGGGTGGTCGGGCTCGACCTCAATCCGGCGGCGGTGCGCAACACCGAGCTGAACGCGAAGCGGCACGCGGTCGCCGACCGGGTCACCGCACGGGAAAGCGACCTCTACTCGGCGGTCGGGCCGGACGAGCGGTTCGACGGGATCTACTGGAACCCGCCGTTCCTGAACGCTCCGAAGGACCGCGTGGACGCCTCGATCTGGGACGAGACGATGTTCGACCCGGAGTACGCCAAGCTGCGCCGGTTCCTCGCCGAAGGCCGCGAGCTGCTCACCGCGCGGGGCAAGGCCTACCTGTGGTTCGGCGAAGCACTGGGCAATCCGTCGCTGGTCGCCGATCTGGCCGAGGAAACCGGCTACGACCTCGGCGTGCTGGCCAAGATGGAAATGGCCGAGGTCCCCGAGGCGCTGGCCGGAGCGTTCCCCGCGGACCTGGCGGGCGGGGACGGCGGCGACGCGGCCTGGCACCTGCACCTGCTCGAGCTCAGCCCCCGCCGGCCCTAGAAAGCGACCGCGCCCGGAAACCGTCCACCAGCACGAGGGGAATCAGCAATGTCGGATCGGCCGCTTCGGGTCTGGCTCGTACAGCAGGGAATCTGGGCGATGTCGCTCGAATCGATGCCGCTGGCGTCGGGCTACCTGAAGGCGACCGCGCTGGCGGACGAGCGCGTCGCGGCCGCCGCGGAGATCGAGATCCGGAATTTCGACGGCGGAGCCACGCTGTTCGGCATGGCCAACGAGCTGTTCGCCGACGGTGCGCCGGACGTGCTGGCCTTCTCCGTGCTCGGCTGGAACTACCGGGAATTCGGCGCGCTGGCCGAGACGTTCAAGCAGCTCAACCCGGACGGCTGGGCGGTCTTCGGCGGCAACCACGTCTCCGGGCAGGCCGAGCGGGTCTTCGGCATGCACCCGTATGTCGACGTCGTGGTCAACGGCGAGGGCGAATTCGCCTTCCGCGACGTGCTGCTGGCCCGCCTCGACCGGGAATCGGCGAGGTCGCTGCACCGCGTCGACGGCATCTCGTTCCGCGACCAGGACGGCGCGGTGACGACCACGAAGGACCGGCCGCGGATCGAGAACCTCGACGAGATCCCCTCCCCGTTCCTCACCGGCGCGATTCCGCTGACCGGCGAGGACGGCCGGTTCCGCTACGACGTCGCGCTGCTGGAAACCAACCGCGGCTGCCCCTACAAGTGCTCGTTCTGCTACTGGGGCGGCGCCGTCGGCCAGCGCGTCCGCGCGTTCTCCCGCGAGCGGCTGCGCCGGGAGATCGAGATCTTCGCCCGGCACGAGGTGCACACGCTCGTCCTGTGCGACGCGAACTTCGGGATGCTGCCGATCGACCTGGAATTCGTCGAGGACGTCATCGAAACCCGGGCCCGGCACGGCTATCCCAAGAGCATCGAGACGTCGTGGGCGAAGAACAAGTCCGCGGTGTTCTACAAAATCGTCAAGGCGATGAAGGACGCGGGCCTGCACAGCTCGTTCACCCTCGCGCTGCAGACGCTCGACGAGGACACGCTGGACCTGATGAACCGGCGCAACATGAAGGTCAACGACTGGGAAGGCCTGGCCGCGTGGCTCGGCAAGGAAGGCCTCGACTGCTACGCGGAGCTGATCTGGGGCGCGCCCGGGGAGACGGTCGAGACCTTCATGAAGGGCTACGACCGGCTGGCCGGACACGTGTCGCGAGTCGCGGTGTACCCGATGCTGATCCTGCCGAACACGACTTACCACGCCGAACGCGAACGCTTCGGCCTGGTCACCGTGCGCGGCAACACCGACGACTTCGAGTACCTGCTGTCGCACGACACCATGTCGCCTCGCGACAACCAGTACCTGCACCGTTTCGTCTTCGTGTCGCGGCTGGTCGCGGAGAACCCGGTCTTCCGCTACGTCTGGGGCCCGATGCGGACCCTCGGCGGCATCGCCCAGTCCGAGCTGATCCGGTCGCTGATGGAATTCTTCGAGAACGACCCGCATCCGGGCACCGAGCCGTTCCGCTCCGGCATGGTCGCCTCGTTCACCGACTCGGACGTGCTCGCTCCGGCGGTCGCCCTGCTTTACGGCAGCGAAGAGGCCAAAGACATGCTCCGCCGCTGGTGGCGCGAATCCGTGCTGCCGCTGGTGCCGGAGAATGTCCGGTCCATTGTGGACACCGTATTCGAGTTCGACTTGCTCACCCTGCCCGCCTACACCCTGCCCGGACGGATCCCGTCGCCCCGCCGCGCCGGCGAAACGCTTCCCGAGGTCGAGGTCGACGGCGAGCGCTACTACGTGCGACGCGACATCTGGAAAGGGTTCGACGTGCCGGCGTTCACGCTGGCGCTGCGGCGCGAGGAACCGTGGGAGCACCTGCTGTCGGGCACCGTCAGCTCCGTCTATTACAAGGTGGGCGCCGACCGCTTCCTGCCGTCGACCAACCACGAGGAAATCATCTACTACATGGGCAGGCTCGAAACGCAGCTGGCCCGGCCGCGGCGCGGGCTCGCCCAGCAGGAAGGACGACGATGACCAGTCAGGCAGCGACGGAGGCGGCGGAAAACGGTGCGCGAGCCTTGGCCCGGTCGCCCGGCTCCGGAGCGCTGGCTGGAAAGGTCCGCGACCGGCTGGCCGAACGGTGGCGGCGGGAGACGGGCCTGCTCGGCACGATGTGCACGGAGGCGCTCGTGCCGTCCGGCAAGCTCTTCCGGCCGATCCTGCTGCTGGAATCCGCGCTGGCCGTCGGCGGCGACGCCGAAGTGGTGCTGCCCGCGGCGATCGGCGCGGAGTGCGGGCACGTGGCGAGCCTGGTGCACGACGACATCATCGACAAGGACGACCTGCGCCGGGGAAAGCCGTCGGTGCAGCACAAATTCGGGGCGGACAACGCGATCCTCGCCGGGGACGCGCTGATCTTCGACCTGTTCTCCGCACTGGCCGAATGCCGCCGCACCGGAGCCAGCGCCGAACGGATCGTGGCGGCGCTCGAGGTGGTGGCCCGGTGCGGCATCGACCTGTGCCGCGGCCAGAGCCTCGAGGCGGAGCTGGGCGAACGGATGGACTTCGACCTCGACGCCTACCTGACCGTGGTGCGGTTGAAGACCGCCACGCTGTTCAGGAGCGCGTGCGAATGCGGAGCGCTGCTGGCCGGCGGGGACGAGCGGATGGTGCGGACGCTGGGCAGCTACGCGGAAAACCTGGGCTGCGCCTTCCAGATCCACGACGACCTGATGTCCTACACGCGGGAGACCGGCGTTATGGGCAAGCCCGACACCAGCGACGTCCGCAACGGCAGGCCGACGCTGCCGGTGATCCTCGCCTACCAGGCGGCGACCCCCGCCGACCGCGCGGCGATCACGGACATCCTCGTCAGCGACGGGGCTCCCGACGTCCGCCGGGAGCTGCTCGTGGCCGTCATGGACCGCACCGGAGCGCTGCGCACCGCCGGCCGCTTGGCCAGGAAGTACTCGGAGAACGCCGTCGCCATGGCGAGCAGGCTGCCGGTCGCCGCGAGCCGCGACCGGTTGTGCGGCTACGCGCGGGCGGCCGTCGAAAGGGACCGGTGACCGCCCGGACGGGCGATTTCCTCGGGAGACACCATGAGCCAGCACCCTGACCTGCCGACCAGTCCTTTCCCCGGGCCGGACCTGCTCGGCCTTCCCGCCGTCCTGCGCGAGACGCGCGACCGCTGCCCGGTTTCCCGGTTCCGGACGATGGTCGGCGACGAGGCGTGGATGGTCACCGGCTTCGCCGAGGCGAAGCGGCTTTTCGCCGACCCCCGGCTGACCCGGTCCCATCCCGATCCGGAGAACGCCGCGAAGGTCACCCACTCGGCGTTGGTCGACGGCTCCGGCTGGGAGTACGAGGACGGCCAGTCCGAATTGGACAATGAGGCCGCGATGCGCGGGCTGTTGTCCGCCTCGTTCTCGGCGAAGCGCATCGCCGCGCTGCGGCCGTGGATCGAGGGGCTGGTCGACCGGCTGCTGACGGCGATGGCCGGGCACGGACCGCCGGCGGACCTGATCGGCGCGCTGGCCGGTCCCCTGCCCGCGCTGGTCATCTTCGAACTGCTCGGCGTCCCGCGAGCCGACCACGACCGGTTCCTGTGCTGGTCCCGGCAGAGCGCCGACGCGGCGGACGCACGCGCGTCCCGCGCCGCGATGGAGAACCTTTTCGCCGGGATGCGCGAACTGCTGGAGCGCAAGCGGACCGAACCGGCGGAGGACGTGCTGTCCGATCTCGCCGCCGCGTGCCGGTCCGGGGCGCTGACGATGTCCGAAGCGAGCATGACGGCCGCTGGCCTGCTGTTCGCCGGGAATTCGACCACTGCCGACGTCATCCAGTGGGGCGTCGTGCATTTGCTGGCCAACCCGGACCAATCCGAGGCGCTGCGCCGGGACCCCGCGTTGCTTCCGTCCGCGGTCGAGGAAATCCTCCGCCGCCGGATGACCGGCGGGGACACTCTGGCGCACTACGCGGACGCGGACATCGACATCGGCGGCGTGACCATCAAGGCAGGGGACGCCGTGGTGATCAACTTCGTCGGGGCCAACCACGATCCGCGCGCGTTCGCCCGGCCGGAACGGTTCGACATCGCTCGCCGCCCCAACCCTCACCTGGCCTTCGGGCACGGCAGGCACCTGTGCGTCGGCCGGAACCTGGCACGCACAGAACTGCGGGCGGTGTTCGGCCTGCTCTTCGCGAAATTCCCGGCCTTGCGCCTCGCGGTGCCAGTGCGGGAATTGCGGCCGAACAACAACCCGATCGTCGGCGGCCTGCGCGCATTGCCGGTGGCGTGGTGACCGCGCCGCGGCCCGGCCGAGAGGAGCCGACGACGGCGGAACCGGACCCGGACCGGCTGACCAGCCTCGTGCTCGGTTTCATCCCGGCGCAGATCATGCGCACGATGGCGACCCTCGACTTGGCCGACCGGCTCGCCGGCGGGCCCGCCTCGGCGGAAGAACTGGCGAAGCTGACCGGCTGCCACGCGCCGTCGCTGCGGCGGCTGCTCCGCGGAGCCGCTTTCGTGGGCCTGCTCGCCGTGAACGACGACGGCGCCTACGAACTCACCCCGGACGGGCATCTGCTTCGCGCGGACGTCCCGGGGTCGGTGAAGCAGCTGGCGGTGTACTTGACCGGCGAGCCGACCTGGAGCGCCTGCGGAAGCATCGAGCACACCGTGCGCACCGGGCAACCCGCCGTGGACCACGTTTTCGGCCAGTCGGGTTACGCGTGGCTGGCGAAAGACCCCGCCGCCCAGGCCGAATTCTACGAATCCTGTGCGGGAGTGGCTCGGCAGGACGTGCCGGCACTGGTCGAGGCCCTCGACCTTTCGGCCGCCCGCGACATCGTCGACGCGGGCGGCGGCAACGGCCTGCTCATGACCGGGCTGCTGGTCGCGAACCCCGCGCTCGCCGGGGTGGTCTTCGACCAGCCGGCCAGCCTCGCGAGCGCCCGGACCACGCTGCGGGACGCCGGGGTCGCCGACCGCTGCGAGCTGGCCGCCGGGGACTTCCTCGCCGATCCGCTTCCGCCGGACCGCGACGTCTACGTGCTCAAAAGCGTGCTCTGCGACTGGGGCGACGACGACGCCGTCCGCATCCTGCGAGCCTGCTCCCGAGCGATGCGCGCCGACAGCGTTTTGCTGGTGATCGACCTGGTCCTCCCCGAAGGAAACGCCAGGCCCGACCCGGTGGCTCTGATGAGCGACCTGTGCACCCTCGCGTGCGGCGGCGCCGTCCGGACCGAGCGGGAGTTCGCCGACCTCGCCGCCGCGGCCGGCCTGCGGTTGACGGAGAGCAGCGAGACCGGGGCAGCCACGAGCATTTTGCGCGCGATCAAGGCCTGAGCGCAGACCCTCACCTCCGCGAGGACGCGCGGCCGTGTTCCCCGGGTGCGCCATTGAGCCGATGCCGCTCGTGCACGTAGATCGCCTGCCCGATCGCGCCCAGCATCATCCCGAAGGAACCGACGATGAACAGCCAGATCGCGAGCAGTTCGGTCGCGTCCGAAATGAACAGCACGCTCCCGACGAAGAAGATCACGTTGCCGATCACTCCGACAGCCAGGTGAATCGTGGGGAATTCCCGGACGAAAGACTTGACGTTCACGTCGCTCCTTTCGACAGACGACAGCACACCGCTGGCTACCCGCCGACGCCGCTCGCAGACAGTTGGATAGGCCACCCGCCCGCGAGGTTTAGCCCGGCTCCCCCGGGCAACACGGGCCGGACGGCGACAGGAAGGGACCGGCATGTGCCGTCTGTTTGGTCTGTCCGCTGCCCCGCGGCGCGTGCCCGCCACGTTCTGGCTGCTCGAAGCGCCGGACAGCCTCGCCGCCCAGAGCAGGCGCGAACCGGACGGGACCGGGCTCGGCGTCTTCGACGAGCAAGGGTCGCCCCAGGTGTGGAAACAGCCATTGGCCGCCTATGCGGACGAACAGTTCGCCCGCGAGGCCAAGGAATGCGCGTCGACGACCTTCCTCGCCCATATCCGTTACGCCTCGACCGGCGGCCTCGAGCCGGCCAACACCCATCCCTTCCTCCAGCACGGCCGGTTGTTCGCCCACAACGGCGTCCTCGGCGATCTGCCCCGGCTGGAGCAACGGCTCGGCGAGTACCGGGACCTCGTCCGCGGCGATACCGACTCCGAACGGTTCTTCGCCCTCGTCACCAAGGAAATCGACGCGCACCACGGCGACGTGAGCGCCGGGATCGCCGCCGCCGCCCGATGGGCCGCGCTGAATCTGCCGGTCTACGCGCTCAACATCGTCGTCACCACTCGCGACGAACTGTGGGCGTTGCGCTATCCCGACACCCACGACCTCTGCGTCCTGCAGCGCTGCCCAGGCGGCCCGCACGGCGGCCGGCACCTGGAACACGCGAGCGCCGCGGGCCGGATCCGGGCGCGGTCCGGCGGTCTCGCCCGCCACCGCGCCGTCGTCGTCGCCAGCGAGCGCATGGACGAAGACCCTGGCTGGCAGAACCTCCGTCCGGGGGAACTGCTGCACGTCGGCGCGGACTTGACCGCCACCCGCCGGATCGTGCTCGACCGGCCGCCGCGGCATCCGTTGGCCCTCGACGATCTCGGCGCTCGCGCCGCCGCTTCCCAACACGGCCAGTGACTCATCCGGAGGACCCGCCATGCCCCTGACCCACCCGGCACATCCGCACGACCACAGCACCGGCGACGTCGCGGTCAACCCCGTCTTCACCCGCGAACCGGTCGCGATCCCCCGCGACCGCATCCCGGACGGCGAACTCGACAACGACACCGCCTACCAGGTCGTGCACGACGAACTGATGCTCGACGGCAACGCCCGGCTCAACCTCGCCACCTTCGTCACCACCTGGATGGAACCGAAGGCCCGCGATCTCATGGCCGAGTGCTTCGACAAGAACATGATCGACAAGGACGAGTATCCGCGCACCGCAGACCTCGAACAGCGCTGCGTCCGCATGCTCGCCGACCTCTGGCACGCACCCGACCCCGACACGGCCGTCGGCTGCTCCACCACCGGGTCCAGCGAAGCCTGCATGCTCGCCGGCCTCGCGCTCAAACGCCGCTGGCGCCACCGCCGCCGCGCCGCCGGTCTTCCCGCCGACCGGCCGAATCTGGTCATGGGCGTCAACGTCCAGGTCTGCTGGGAGAAGTTCGCCAATTATTGGGACGTCGAAGCCCGCCTCGTGCCCATGGACGGCGACCGCTTCCACCTCACCGCCGACCAAGCCGCCGCGCACTGCGACGAAAACACCATCGGCGTCGTCGCGATCATGGGCTCCACCTTCGACGGCAGCTACGAACCCGTCGCCGAAATCTGCGCCGCCCTCGACCGCCTCCACGACGAACACGGCTGGGACATCCCGGTCCACGTCGACGGCGCCTCGGGCGCGATGATCGCCCCGTTCTGCGACCCGCACCTGGAATGGGACTTCCGGCTGCCCCGCGTCGCCTCGATCAACACCTCCGGCCACAAATACGGACTCGTCTACCCCGGCGTGGGCTGGGTCGCCTGGCGCGCCCCCGAAGCACTGCCCGACGACCTCGTTTTCCGCGTCAACTACCTCGGCGGCGAAATGCCGACCTTCGCGCTGAATTTCTCCCGCCCCGGAGCCCAAGTCGTCGCCCAGTACTACAATTTCCTCCGCCTGGGCCGCGACGGTTACCGCCGCATCCAGCAATACTGCCGCGACGTCGCCACCGATCTCGCCCGCCGCATCGCCGAACTCGGCCCGTTCCGTCTCCTCACCGACGGCAGCCAGCTGCCGGTGTTCGCTTTCACGCTCAAGGAAAGCGAGGCCGGTTACTCGGTATTCGACGTCTCAGCCGCATTGCGCGAGCAAGGCTGGCTCGTTCCGGCTTATACTTTTCCCGCGCATCGCGAGGACCTCGCCGTGTTGCGCATCGTCGTCCGCAACGGCTTCAGCCACGACCTCGCCGACCTCCTGGTCGAAGCCCTCCGCCTCGCGCTTCCTCGGCTGCGAGGACAGGAGAAACCCCAGCGGGGCAAGGAAGCAGCGTCGTTCTCCCACGGGGCCGACACTCGCGACGCACGCGGCCGCGACTGATTCAGCGACGAACCGGCTGGCCCGTTTTCAGAGTCGGATTGCCGCGTCCGGCGGAAAATCCCGCCCCGACCGGGGCCGGCGCGCCCATTGACGCCCCGGTCAGGTCGCGTCTCGAAGAACTCGCGCCGGCGCGGCCTCGCGAGGTGGCCATCCTGCGCCAGAAACTCGCGCAGTGGCTGGGGGAACTGCCGTTGGACCCGAGCAGCAGGTTCGACATCTCGCTGGCGGCCTACGAGGCCTTGGCCAACGTCGCGGCGCACGCCTATCCCGGCGGCAGCGGCTGGACCCGGCTGTACGCGGACTGGGCGGGCGACACGGTCACCGTAGCGGTGAGCGACGCCGGCTGCGGCCTCGATCCCGAACGGAAGCCCACTTCAGGCGGCCGGGGGCTGCCGCTGATCGACGAGGTCACCGACCGGATGGTCGTCGACACCGGCGAGCACGGCACGACCGTGACGATGGTCTGGCGGCCCGCTGCCCTGCGGCAGAACACCGCAGCCTGATCCTCCTGGGCCGAACCGGACCACGCACGGGAAGTTAGGCGTGGCGTCCCCAGTGGGGCAGACTGACTCGATGACCGACCCCGTTGAGCCTTCGACCAGCAGTCCGCTGCCTGTGGTGGACCGAGTCGTGGGCGGCCGTTCCCACGCCATCGGCAGCTTCCGGTTCCGCTTCGCCGACCAGCGCTGGGAATGGTCCGACGAGGTCGCCCTGCTCCACGGCTACGAGCCGGGGACTGTCCAGCCCACGACCGAGCTGCTGCTGTCGCACAAACATCCGGAGGACCGCGACCAGGTCGCCGGAACCCTCGCCGCGGCGGTGCGCGACGGCACCGCGTTCTGCAGCCGCCACCGCGTCATCGACACCGCGGGCGCCGAACACCACGTCCTCGTGATCGCCGACCTCCTCAGCGACGACGCCGGCGCCGCGGTCGGCACCGGCGGCTATTACATCGACCTGAGCCCCGATCTGGCCGAACAGCGCCAGCAGATCCTCGACGAAACGATGCCCGAGATCGTCGACGCCCGTGCCCCGATCGAACAGGCGAAAGGCGCGCTGATGCTCGTCTACGGCATCACCGCCGAGCACGCCTTCGCCCTCCTGAAATGGCGCTCCCAGCACACCAACAGCAAGCTCCGCGACCTGGCCGCCAAACTCGCCGACGCCCTCACCGCCTTCGGCGGAGCCCCGGTCCTGACCCGGGTCCAGTTCGACCACCTGCTGCTCAGCGTCCACCAGCGCCCGTCCCCCGCCGCGAGCGAATCCGGAATCCCCGACCCGTCCTGAAGCCGGAATCGCCGCGGTTCCCCTCTCGACACTTCGGAGGAAACCGGAAGCAGTCTCGACGGCCTGGTCGCCGCAGACCGGACTCGTCGCATTCACGCCGAGCACACTGGCCTGGACAGTGCAAACTCAAACCCAGGTCGCTGACACCGGTGAGTGAGAAAGTGGGCCGCCAGGGACTCGAACCCTGAACCCGCCGGGTAAAAGCCGGCTGCTCTGCGCGATTGAGCTAACGGCCCGCGTCTGGTGCGGTGCGCTGCCCGTCGAGGGTTCGAACCTCGATTTCCGCGTCCAGAGCGCGGCGTCCTGCCAGTTGGACGAACGGGCATGGGCTCCCGGTCCAGGATTCGAACCTGGGCCCGCGGATCCAAAGTCCGCGATGCTGCCGGCTACACCAACCGGGAACGCGGGGGACGAACAGTCGGATGCCCGCGGATCGAACGCGGTGTCTCCTGGTCCCGAACCAGGCGGGGTCGCCGCATCCGGGTGCGGACCGCGGGAAGGGCGCCGGCGCCCCCTCGGCGCCGGGCCCGTGCCCCTGCCAGGACTCGAACCTGGGACCTCCGCATTCGTAGTGCGGCGCTCTTTCCCGCTGAGCTACAAGGGCGTGCGTCCGGCGCCGATCGGAGCCGGACCGCGAGCGGCCGGAGGGCATCGAACCCTCTTCTTCGGTTTGGAAGACCGACGTGTCCGCCGAGTTCACCACGACCGCGAAGCGCCCGGGCGGGGCGCAGTGGTGAAGGAGGGAGTCGAACCCTCGTCGCCCCCGTTACCGCCGGGTGGGGCTGCCACCGCCCCGTCTTCACCGTGCGGGTCCGGCGGCGCGTGGCTGCCGGACCCGGCGCTCGTCCTGGCCGCGGGTGAGGCGACGGGGACGAGTCTCGGAAAATGTCTTGCTCCGCTGTGCAGTTGTCAAAGAACCGCGCCGGTCAAAAAGGAAATACCGGCGCGGGAATAGCCGCGGCGGCCGGAATGAATTGCGTTCGGAGTCCTGACGAAAAAGCCGCCCGGATCGGTTTCCCGACGGGCGGCTCCCGGTGCGCAGCTGCTGCTGCGTCAGGTCAGGGAGCGGATCCCGTTCGGGTAGCCGCCTTTCCGGCACGCTTGGCGCTGGCAGAGCGGAGAACCCTGGACAGCGCGGACCGCGGCCGGATAGTGGCCTCGCCTCTCCCGCTGTCGCATGTTCGTCATGTCCGCTCCTTCATCCGCTGTGGTGGATTCATCTTCACCTACGGCGAAGCGGTGCGTCAATCTTATTTCCGGGAAAAGCGATTCCGGCCGGTCTTTCCCCGGGCGGCGGATCGTGTTGTAATGGCTGAGTGCACTTCAACCCTTACGGCGGCGCGGGCGCGCAAGTAGCCGCGGACCTGGCGACCCTTGCCCAGCGCGACGACGTCACGGCCGCCGAGGTGCGGGCCGCGGGGCAGGCGCGCGACATGGTGCTGCCTCGGATCACCGCGGACGAGGCGGCGCGGATTCTCGCGTGGGGGCGGCGGCTGCATCAGGTGTTCGTCGCGGAGACGACGGCCGAACGGATCGATCTCCTGAACGAGCTGCTCGCCGTCGCCGCGTGCCGGCCGAACATCGCCAGCCACGACGGGAAAGCGCCGCATCTGCATTACTCCAGCGAAGGCGCGGGCGTGGTCGAGCGGTTCTACGCCTACACCGCGGGCGGCCTGGCGCATCTGGTGTGCGAGGAGCCGCACCGCCTCGGGGTCTGCGCGCGCGAGGGGTGCGGCGTCGCGTTCGTGGACACTTCGCGCAACGGGCGCCGGCGGTTCTGTTCCACTCGCTGCGGCACGCGGGTCAACGTCGCAGACCATCGCGCGCGGCAGCTCGCGGGTTAGTCGGCCGCTGCGGCGGTCTCCTGGAAGGAGTGCAGCTCCGGGTACTTCGGGGCGATCGTGTCGCCGGAGGATTCGCCGCGCAGCCGACGGCCGATCCACGGCAGCGCGTGTTCCCGGCCCCAGCGGAGGTTGGCCGCGCGCTGTTCGCGCGGGGACAGGCGGGGGCGCGGTCCCAGCGCGGCGTGCGCGAGGCTGTGCTGCACGCCCAGCGCGTCGAGGACGGCGATGGCGATTTCGGTGTGCCCGGCGGCGTTGAGGTGCAGGCGGTCCGGGGACCACATCCGGCGGTCGCGCAGCTGGCGCATCGACCACATGTCCACCAGCAGCGTCTCGTGCCGTGCCGCGATGCCGCGCACGTGCTCGTTGTAGATCGCGACCCGGCCGCGGATCTGCCGGAACAGCGCGTCCTCCACCCCGTCCACGCCGGTGAACAGCAGCACCTGCGCGCCGGCCGCGCGGAACCGGGCCACCGCGCGTTCGTAGGAGTCGGCGAGGCTGTCGATGTCGACTCGCGGCCGCATCAGGTCGTTTCCGCCCGCGTAGACCGTGACCAGGTCCGGCTTCATCGCCAGCGCCGGTTCGACCTGTTCGTTCAGCACCTGCGGCAGGAGCTTCCCGCGCACCGCCAGATTGGCGTAGCGGAACCCGGGCTCCCCGGCGGCCAGCACCTCGGCGACCCGGTCGGCCCAGCCGCGCACCCCGTTGCGCGCGGACGGATCGTCGTCCCCGACGCCTTCGGTGAACGAATCGCCAATACAGACTAAGCGGTTGGTCATTCGCTCAGTTTAGGACTGGCGGCTCCGGCTCAGGGACGGAGGCCGTCGAACAGGATCGCGATGGTGCGGTCGCGCAGTTCCCGGTCGGAGCCGACGTGCTCGGCCGCCTTCGCGGTGCCGATGATCACCGGGATCAGCTCGGTCGTGGTGACGTCGCGCCGCACCGCGCCGCTGTCCTGGGCGCGGCGCAGCAGCACCCCGAGCGATTCGCGCAGCCGCTCCCCGATCACCGAACCGGTGCTGGGGACGCACACGCCCGCGGAGGTGAGCGCTTCGAAGTAGGCGTTTTTGGCGCTGGACATCTCGATCCAGCTGGTGAGGAAGGTGAAGAAGGCGGCCCCGGCGTCCTCGGCGTTCTGCGCGACGACGGCGTCCGCCTCGTCGACGAACCGGTGCAGCCGCGCGTAGAGCACGGCCTCCAGCAGCGCTTCTTTCGTGGGGAAGTGCCGGAACACCGTGCCGATGCCGACTCCGGCCTCGCGCGCGACCTCCTCGGTCGGCGCGCCGGTGCCCTTCGCCGCGAACACTGTCTCGGCGGCTTCCAGCACCTTCGCGCGGTTTCGCCGCGCGTCGGCGCGCAGCGGTTTGTCCTCCGTCACGGCTGTGATGGTAGTCGCGCGCCCTGGCCGCGCGGCGCCCGATCCGGGTCCGCGCGACCCGGCGGACGGTCGGAAACAACCCGTCCGGAGCAAGCGTCCGGAATCGTCAAACCGCGGCCGCTCGTACACACTATGGTGTGACGACCGTCACGAGAGGTGCACGACCATGACTCTAGGCGACAACGAGGTCACCCAGTCAGTCCAAGCTTCCTCCGGCGACCGCCGGGTGCAGGTACGCCGGGCGGCCCTGGCCGGTTCGATCGGCACCACCATCGAGTGGTACGACTTCTTCCTCTACAACACCGCCGCGGCGCTGGTCTTCCCCCATCTGTTCTTCCCCGCGTCGTCGTCCTACGCCGGGGTCATGCAGTCGTTCGCGACGTACGCGGTCGGGTTCGCGGCCCGTCCGGTCGGCGCGGCGATCTTCGGGCATTGGGGCGACCGGCTCGGCCGCAAGGCGACGCTCATCGTGACGCTTCTGCTGATGGGCTTGTCCTCGGCGGTGGTCGGGCTGCTGCCCGGGGCGGCGACCATCGGGATCGCGGCCCCGCTGATCCTCGTGCTGCTGCGCCTGGTGCAGGGCATCGCGATCGGCGGCGAGTGGAGCGGATCGGTGCTGCTCGCGATGGAATGGGGCGACCAGCGGCGGCGCGGGCTGCTGGCGAGTTTCGCGCAGGTCGGCGTTCCGGTCGGGCTCGTGCTCGGCACCGGCGGGATGACCCTGCTGTCGGCGACCCTGTCCCCGGACGCGTTTTCCTCGTGGGGCTGGCGGATCCCGTTCCTGCTGAGCCTGGCGCTGGTGGCGATCGGCCTGGTGATCCGGCTGCGGATCCTGGAGACGCCGATGTTCGCCGCGGCGGTCGCGGCCAAGCGCACCTCGAAGGCCCCGGTGAAGGACGTGGTCCGGCGGCACTGGCGGGAAATCCTGCTGTCGGCCGGGTTGCGGTTCAGCGAGCAGATGCCGTTCTACCTGTTCACCAGCTACGTGCTCGTCTACGTCGTGCAGCGGCCGGAGTTCAGCAAGACGTTCGTGCTCAACGCGGTTCTGGTCGGCGCGGCCGCGGAACTGCTGCTGATCCCGCTGTTTTCCCAGCTCTCCGACCGGATCGGGCGCAAACAGGTGTACCTGACCGGCGCGGTGCTGACCGGGGTGCTCGCGTTCCCGTACTTCACCGTGCTCACCCACAGCGGCCACGCGATGATCTTCCTGGCGATCATCGTCTCGCTGGTCGCGCACTCGATGCAGTACGGCCCGCAGGCGGCGCTGATCGGCGAGAGCTTCCCGACGCACCTGCGCTACGGCGGCGCGGGACTGGGATACCAGCTGGCGTCGGTGTTCGCGGGCGGCCCGGCTCCCCTGCTGGCGACCTGGCTGCTGCACGCCACCGGCACGCCGTATTCGATCTCGATCTACATCGTCGCTTCGGTCGTGGTGACGGTGGTGTGCGTGATCGCGCTGCCGGATCGTTCGAAGGCCGACATCGACGATCTCCGCGTTTACGCTCGCTGACCGCACGAAGAAGGGGCTGCCACACCGGATTCCGGTGTGGCAGCCCCTTTTCCATGACGTGCTCAGCGCTGCGGCGGCGGTCCGCCCTGGGGTCCGCCGAACGGGCCCTGCTGCGGGAACGGCCCGTTGCCCGGTCCAGGTCCCTGCGGGCCGCCGAACTGCTGCGGCGGCGGGCCCTGGTATGGGCCGCCCGGCGGAGGTCCGGCCGGGGGCTGCGGCTGCGGGAGCGACTGCTGCTGGGCGGGCGGCGGCGCGCTGGGCTGCGGGCGCTCCGGCGGCGGAGGCGGTTCCTCTTCCCGCGCCGGCTCGGGGGCCTCCGGCTTGGCCGTCGCGCCGCCGATCGCGCGGCGGGACTCGGCCGAGGCGCCCAGCGGACCCTCGACTTCCTTGCGCGCCACGGCTTCCGCGGCCGCGACGGCTTCGGCGACCTTCGGGTCGCTGCTGGTGTCGAACCAGCTGGCGACCTCCTCGTCCTCGAGTTCCGGCTTGGCGGGAGTGTCGTCCTGCGGCGGCTCGTAGCGGAACACGCCGTCGTCGCCGGGGGCGCCCAGCGCGCGGGCGAAGCCTTCGAGGGCCTTGCCGTAGTCGCTCGGGATCATCCAGACCTTGTTCGCGTCGCCCTGCGCCATCTGCGGCAGGGTCTGCAGGTACTGGTAGGCGAGGACTTCCGGCGTCGGGCGGCCGGCCTTGATCGCGGCGAACACCTTCTCGATCGCCTTCGCCTGGCCTTGCGCCTGCAGGTAGCGGGCGGCCCGTTCACCCTGTGCGCGCAGGATCCGCGACTGCCGTTCCGCTTCCGCGGCGAGGATCGCGGCCTGCTTCTGGCCTTCCGCGGCGAGGATCTGGCTCTGCTTCTGGCCTTCCGCGGTCTTGATCGACGATTCCCGCTGGCCTTCGGCGGTGAGGATCATCGCGCGCTTCTCCCGGTCGGCGCGCATCTGCTTCTCCATCGAGTCCTGGATGGAGGGCGGCGGCTCGATCGCCTTCAGCTCGACGCGGGCGACGCGGATGCCCCAGCGGCCGGTGGCCTCGTCGAGCACGCCGCGCAGCTGGCTGTTGATCGCGTCGCGGGAGGTCAGCGTTTCTTCCAGGCTCATGCCGCCGACCACGTTGCGGAGCGTGGTGGTGGTGAGCTGCTCGACGCCGATGATGTAGTTCGAGATCTCGTAGACCGCCGCGCGCGAGTCGGTGACCTGGAAGTACACCACGGTGTCGATGTTCACCGTCAGGTTGTCCTCGGTGATCACCGGCTGCGGCGGGAACGAGACGACCTGCTCGCGCAGGTCGATCCGCGCGCGCACCTTGTCCAGGAACGGGACGAGGAAGGTCAGGCCGGGCGAAGCGACCGTGCGGAACCGGCCGAGCCGCTCGATCACCGCCGACTGGGCCTGTGGCACCACCATGATCGCCTTGACCACCGTGATGATGACGAACAAAGCCAGCAGTGCGACCACGACGATCGCTATTGTCGACAAGAGCGTTTCCCCTTACCTAGTACCGTTTTTCCTCGGACGGCGCCTCACGAGACGATGTCCACCACGGCCGTGGCGCCGGAGATCTCGACGACCGTGACGCTGGTGCCCGGGGCGATCGGCGGCTGGGATTCGTGCACGGCGCGCGCCGACCACACCTCGCCGCCGATTTTCACCTGGCCGGCATCGTAGTCCACAGTGGACACCACGACGGCCCGGGAGCCGACCAGCGCGTCGATGCCGGTGGGGACGCCCGACCCGGCCAGGAAGCGGCGTTTGAGCGCCGGGCGGACGAGGGCGAGCAGCCCGACCGAGCTGACCGCGAACACCGCGACGTCGATGAAGATGTTGCCGGTCAGCGCTTCCGAACCGGCTCCGAGCAGCGCGCCGACGCCGAGCATGATCAGCACGAAGTCCCCGGAGATCACCTCCGCGATCATCAGGACGATGCCGATGATCAGCCAGATCAGAGCCGCTGCCATGCCCTCATGCTCTCAGATCGCGTCGTTTCGCACCGGGCAAACTACTCGACGTGACCGACGCGTGACCTTGGATTTTTCCGGCAAACCGGACACTACGGAGCGTTGTCGCCCGGTTCGGTCACGAAGTCGATGAGCCGTTCGACCGCGCCGATCAGCGGCGTTTCGAGATCGCGGAAGCTGCGCACCCCGGCGAGCACGCGCTGCCATCCCTCGTACGGTTCGCCCCAGCCGAGCGCGTCGCAGACGCCGGTCTTCCATTCGACGCCGCGCGGGATTTCCGGCCAGGCGCGGATGCCGACCGACGCCGGTTTCACCGCCTGCCAGACGTCGATGTACGGGTGGCCGGTGACCAGCACGTGCTCGTCGCGGATCTGCCCGACCAGGCGGGATTCCTTGCTGCCGGCGACGAGGTGGTCGACGAGCACGCCGAGGCGGCGGCCGGGCCCGGTGCCGAACTCGGCGATCCGGCCGGCCAGCACGTCGACGCCGTCGAGCGGTTCCACGACGACGCCCTCGACGCGCAGGTCGTGTCCCCAGACGCGTTCGACCAGTTCGGCGTCGTGCTTGCCCTCGACCCAGATCCGGGAGTCGCGCGCGACCCGCGCCTGCAGCCCCTGCACGCGGACCGAGCCCGACGCCGACACCTGCCGCGCGGGGGCGGCGGCCTTCTTGACCGGCACGAGCGTGACCGGCTTGCCTTCCAGCAGGAACGCGGCGGGCGCGAGCGGGAACACCCGGTGGCGGCCCTTGGCGTCCTCGAGGACGACGTTGCCGTATTCGATCTTCACCACCGCGCCGCAGTAGCCGCTGGCCGGGTCTTCGACCACGAGCCCGGGCTCGGCGGGGACCTCCGGGACCTTCCGCTTGCGGGGGCCGGACAGCACGTCGTGATAGCGCACGGTCGGGCACGTTATCGCCCGCGGCGAGGGCGCGTCCCGCCGCCACGCCGGAAGGAGCCGGTCCTCCGGCTGCGCTCCAGCTCCTGGCGTCGGCGGCGTTCGTGGAGGCACCGCCCGTTCCGCCGGGGCAAGCTGCGCCGCCTCGCTGCTGCGGCTCGGCGTCGACGTGATCGACCTCTGCTCCGCCCATCGCCCGCCCCAGGACGTGGAGGTCAAGAAGCTCACAGCGCGGCAGTCGGGCCTGGTGCGGGGCCGGGTCATCGGGCCAGCCGCAGCACCGCGTCGGTGAACGGCGTCGGCCCGGTGCGGTTCAGCGGGCCCATCGCCACCAGCGGGGCCAGCGCGGCGCACCACGCGCGCACGCGGTCGCCGTCCAGGTGCGGCAGCCGGGCGATCCCGTCCTCGACCGCGCCGCCGCGGGCCATCGGCAGCACCGCCCAGTCGACGGCGTCGAAGGCCGGGTCGCCGACGCACGGGCGCGGGTCGATCGCGACCGCCCCGCGTTCCGGTCCGGCGTCCAGGACGTTGCCCGGGTGCAGGTCGCCGTGCACGAGCGCGATCGGGCCGCTGGCGGCGAGTTTCTCCGACCGGGCCAGGCCGGTGCGCAGCGCTTCGGGCGGCAGGTGGGCTTCGGCCGGGGAGCCGGCGAGGCGCTGCCCGGCGAGGCCGAACATGAACCGGACGCGTTCGAGCTGGGTCGGGAACGGCCCGGCCGCGGGAACGCCGTGCACGTCGGCGAGCAGTTCGCCGATCTGGTCCCAGGGGACGTCGGCGCCGCGCTCGGTGAACGGGTCGCCGGGTTCGAGGCCTTCGAGCAGCACGGCGCCGTGGTCGAGGTCGGCGTCGAGGATCTGCACGACGCGCGACAGCCCGGCCCACGAGCCGAGCGCGGTGGCTTCCGCGGTCGCGATCGCGCGGTCCGGGCAGAGTTTGAGCACCTTCAGCACGCCCTCGCCGTCGCGGCAGAGCAGGGTGCGGCCGGTGTTGCCGGACCGGGCCTCGGTCACGGTGAGGCTCCACTGCCGGCAGAGCCGGTCGACCAGTTCGGGCAGCGCGTCGCACCACGCTTGCGCCGCTGGGCCGAAGCGGTTTACCAGCCGGGCGCGGGCGGCGTCGTCCATCAGGGCCGCCATCAGAACAGCGGCCAGGGGATCGCGCGCCAGTCGTCGCCGGGCTCGGGGAACACCGCCTCGGCGAGCAAGTAGTCGGTGCGCTGCGAGAGCGCCCGGATCTCGAAGGCGGTCAGGTGTTCGCCGAGTTCCGCGCCGAGCCGTCCGTCGAGGTCCGCGCGGAGCTTGCGCAGTTTCTCGACGGCTTCCTCGGGCAGTTCCTCGCCGATCCAGCCCCACAGCACGGTGCGCAGCTTCGGGTCGGTGTGCAGGCAGATGCCGTGGTCCACGCCGTAGACGCGGCCGTCGGTCCCGGCCAGCAGGTGCCCGCCCTTGCGGTCGGTGTTGTTGACGACGATGTCGAGGACCGCGAGTTCGCGCAGGTCCGGGTGGTCGGCGTGGACGAGCACCGCCGGTTCGCCGAGCCGGTCGTGCGCGTGCAGCACGGTGCGCCAGCCGTCGGGGACCTCGTCGGGCGCGCAGACGTCGACCACTTCGGCGTCCTCGTCGGTCTCGACCCACAGCTGCACCATGCCGGGCCCGAACGGGCCGTCGCGCAGCACGGTCGGCGGGATCGCGCCGAGGCCGCAGGCGTCGGAGATCATCGCGGTCGCGACTTCGCGGCCGGCGAGGGTGCCGTCCGGGAAGTCCCACAGCGGCCGCTCCCCCGACACCGGCTTGTACACGACGCGGCCGGTGACGCCGTCGAGTTCGATCGCGCAGAACAGCGTCACGTTGGAGGCGTCGACCAGCCTGCCCTCGACGTCGATGCGGCCGCGGGAGACGAAATCGCGGGCGGCGGGGTCGGCGGGTCCTGGCGCGGTGCTCGCCACGGCCGCCCTCAGTCCTCGGTCACGTCGACGTCGCGCCGGTACCCGTTCTGCCGCGGGCAGATGTGCCCGGCCGGGTCGAGCGGTTCGCCGCACAGCGGGCACGGCTTGCGGCCGGCGTTGACGACGCGGTCGGCGCGTTCGGCGAAGGCGCGGGCGGCGACCGGGGTGAGGAACACGCGGACCGCGTCCGGGCCCTCCTCGGTGTCGTCGAGCACGACCGTCTCGTCGATTTCGCCCTCGGTGATCGCGAGCAGCTCCACGACGACCGCGCCGGAGTCGGCGTCCCAGCCGAGCCCCATCGTGCCGACCCGGAACTCCTCCTCGACGGGCACCGTGAGCGGGTCCACGTCGACCTCGTCGTCGGGGGCGTGGGCGGGCACGTCGGCCCCGAACCGGCTGGCGACTTCCTCCAGGAGCGAGCCGAGCCGCTCGGCGAGGACGACCACCTGCTGTTTTTCGATCGTGACGCTGATCGTCCGCACGTCCTCCGTCGCCTGGAGGTAGAAGGTGCGGTCGCCGGGCTCGCCGACCGTGCCGGCCACGAACCGGTCGGGCTTGCGGAAGACGTGGATTACGCGTGACATAGCGTCTTCGACCCTAGGCCACGGACGCATGATCGGCATCCGCCGCCCCGGGTTCGGGGAAGTTCGCGCGCGATTCCTGCGCGGTGCGTGCGGATCCGGACACGCAGCGGATCCTCGTTAGGCTTCCCGGGTGCCTCGCATCTCTCCTTATGGAACCTGGACCTCTCCCGTCACCGCGGCCGACGCGGCGGCTGCCGGCGGCGGCGCGCAATGGCTCGCCGCGGTCGACGGCGCGCTGTGGTGGGCGGAAGCGCGGCCGGCCGAAGGCGGCCGGGTCGCGCTCGTGCGCGCGCTTCCCGGCGGCGCCGTCGAGGACGTGCTGCCCGCGCCGTGGAACGTCCGGAACCGGGTGCACGAGTACGGCGGACGTCCGTGGCTCGCGGTCGGCGGCGTCGTGGTGTTCACGCATTGGGCCGATCAGCGGGTGTACGCGCTGAAGGACGGCGAGGTCGCCGCTTTGACGCCGGAACCGGCCACGCCGCAAGGCGTCCGGTACGGCGACCTCCGGCCCGGCCGCGAGGGCGAGGTGTGGGCGGTGCGCGAGCGCAGCACCGGTCCGCGGCGCACCGACATCTCGCGCGAGCTGGTCGCGATCCCGCTGGACGGCTCCGCCGAACGGGTGCTTGTCGAAGGGCACCGGTTCTTCACCGCGCCGCAGCTGTCGCCGGACGGCGCGCACGCCGCGTGGCTCGCCTGGGACCACCCGGCGATGCCGTGGGACGGGACGGAGCTGTTCGTCGCGCCGGTGGCGGCCGACGGTTCGTTCGGCGACGCGCGCGTGCTGGCGGGCGGGCCGAAGGTCGCGGTGTGCCAGGTGGCGTGGGAGACCGCGGACCAGCTGCTCGTGCTCGCCGACCCGGACGGCTGGTGGAACCTGCACCGGGTCGGGCTCGACGGTTCGGCGGTCAATCTCGCGCCGGCGGAACGGGAGCTGGGCGGGCCGATGTGGAAGCTCGGCGCCAGCTGGTTCGCCCCGCTGGGCGGCGGGAAGCACGCGGTCCTCGACTCGGGCAAGCTGGCGATTCTCGACGAGAGCGCCGGTTCGGTGACCCGCGTCGACACCGAGCTGACCGTGTGGTCGGCGAGCGGGCTGGTCGCGACGGCGGACGGGATCGCCGGGATCGCGGGCGGGCCGCGGCACGAAAGCGCGGTCGTGGTCTTGGACCCGGGCACCGGGAAGTGGCGCGCGCTCACGCCGCAGCCGGATTCGCTGCCGCCCGCGGAGTACCTGCCGGTGCCGCGGGAGCGCGTGTTCACCGGTCCGGACGGCGCGGCGATCCCGGCGTACGTGTTCCCGCCGACGAACCCGGATTTCGCCGCGCCGGAAGGCGAACTGCCGCCGTACGTGGTGCACGTGCACGGCGGGCCGACCGGGCACAGCGACGAATCGCTCGATCTGGACTTCGCGTATTTCACCAGCCGCGGCATCGGCGTCGTGGCGGTGAACTACGGCGGCTCCACCGGATACGGGCGGGCGTTCCGGGAGCGGCTGCGGGAGCAGTGGGGCGTGGTGGACGTGCGCGACTGCGCGGCGGTCGCCGAAGCCCTGGTGGCGGAAGGGATCGCGGACCGGGCGCGGCTGGGCATCCGCGGCGGCAGCGCGGGCGGGTTCACCTCGGCCGCGTCGATCACCATGACCCGCACCTACGCGGCGGCGACGGTGAAGTTCCCGATCCTCGACTTCGTCGGCTGGACCGGCGAGGGCGGCGAGACGCACGACTTCGAGTCGCAGTACCTGGTCAGCATGGTCGGCCCGTATCCGGAAGCGGCGGAGCGGTACCGGGAGCGCTCGCCGATGACGCACGTGGGCTCGCTGGCCGGGCCGGTGCTGTTCCTGCAGGGCCTGGAGGACGAGATCTGCCCGCCGGAGCAGGCGGACCGGTTCGTCTCCGAGATCGACGGCAGCGGGATCCCGCACGCGTACCTGCGGTTCGAGGGCGAGCAGCACGGGTTCCGGAAGGCGGAGACGATCGTCGCCGCGCTGGAGGCGGAACTTTCCTTCTACGGCCAGGTGTTCGGCTTCGAGACGCCGGACGTGCCGCGGCTGGAGCTGTCCCGGTGAGGCCCGCGAGACTCGCCGCCGGGGACACCGTCGCGCTCGTCGCGCCGTCCGGGCCGGTGCCGCAGGACCTGCTGGACGCCGCGCTGCCGGTGCTGCGCGGCTGGGGCGTGAAGGTGCGGATCGGCGCGGGAGTGCGGGCTTCGGGCGGGTCCTACCTGTCCGCGCCGGACCAGGCGCGGGCGGCGGAGTTCACCGAGGCGTGGCTGGACCCGGAGGTCCGGTGCGTGCTGGCCGCGCGCGGCGGCTACGGGGCGCAGCGGATGCTCGATCTGGTGGACTGGGCGGCGTTGCGGGCCGCCGGGCCGAAGGTGCTGGCCGGGTCGAGCGACGTGACCGCGCTGCACCGGGCCGTGCAGACCCATCTGGATCTCGCGACGCTGCTTTCGCCGATGCCGGCGAGCGTGCTGTTCGACGAAGCCGCGTCGGAGCACTTGCGGCGGACGTTGTTCGAGCCGGACCACACGCGGGTGCTGCGGGCGCGGGAGCCGGACGTGGTGGTGCCCGGCCGCGCGCTGGGCGTGCTGGCGGGCGGGAACCTGTCGCTGCTCGCGTCCGGGATCGGCACGGCCGAGCAGGGGTCCGCGCGCGGCGGGATCGTGCTGCTGGAGGACGTGACCGAGAGCCCGTACCGGATCGACCGGATGGTGACGCAGCTGCTGCGTGCGGGCTGGTTCGACGGCGTGCGCGGGGTGGTGCTGGGTTCGTGGGCCGCGTGCGGCGATCCGGCGGAGGTCCGCGAACTGCTGGCGGAACGGTTGTCGCCGCTGGGGGTTCCGGTGCTGAGCGGGTTCGGCTTCGGGCACGTGGCGGGTTCGCCGACGCTGCCGCTGGGGGTTTCGGCCTCGCTCGACACCGAACTGGGCACGCTGACCCTCGACTCCCCCGCGCTGGACTGAGCATGCGGCTGTCCACTGTGGAGGCCCGGGCGCGGTTCGCGGCCGCGCGGGTGGCTCGGCTGGCCACAGTGGACAGTCGCGGGGCGCCGCATCTGGTGCCGGTGACGTTCGCGGTGCGCGCCGACACGGTGGTGTTCGCGGTCGACCACAAACCGAAGAGCACCACGTCCCTGCGGCGCCTGGCGAACATCGCGGAGAACCCGGCGGTGTCGTTCCTGGCCGACGAGTACGACGAGGACTGGTCGCGGTTGTGGTGGGCCCGCGCGGACGGAGTCGCGAGGGTGGTCTTTGACGCTTCGCGGGACTCCTACGTCGAGTGGTTGACGGAGAAGTACCCGCAGTACGCGGAGCGGCCGCCGGAGCACGCGGTGGTGGTGACCGAGGTGCGGACCTGGCGGGGCTGGGCGGGTTCGTAACGCTGGACCGGACTACGGCGATCTTTCTCCCGAAATGGGGAGGATCATGCGTATTCCGCTTGCGGTGACCGGTCTTGTCCTGCTGCTCGCGGGGTGCGCCGCGGAAGCTCCGGCAGCGGCTCCGGGTTCTGCGCCGCCGTCGAGTTCGGCGCCGGCCTCCAGCTCGGCTTCGGCTTCCTCGGCTCCGGTCGCCAAGGACCTCACCAAGTACCTGCCGAGCGAGGAGCAGCTCTCCGCGGCCGGCGCCCGGCGGCAGCGGGATCGCCTGCCGTATGTAGTCGGCGCCAACACTCCGCTGCGCATCGTGCGGGCGTGCGATGCGGACCAGCCGTGGGATTCGGCCGCGTACAACGGCGCGCAGGCGATCTCGGTGACCGACAAGGCGCAGGTCCAGCAGCTGCTCGCCCAGTACCAGGGCTACTCCGGCGAGCAGGTGGTCTCCGGCCTCGGCAAGGCGCTCGACTGCGGGAAGGCCGTGGTCGAGGGCGAGCAGCTGGCCGTGAAGACGCGGTTTTCGGTCCCCGGCGTCGCCGACCCGCAACTCGGGTTCTGCGGCCAGTTCCGTGCGGTCCGGGTGGCCGGGTGCGTCCTGGTGCTCGCCCACGGGGACCGCGCCCTCGCGGTCACGTCGATCGGCTGGCGCGCGAACGCGGCGGAACATCAGGCCGAGCTGAAACGGCTGGCGCCGACCTTCGCCGCGGCGTTCGACCAGGAGTGACCGGGGCGGGCGTGCGGAAGGGGATTTCGCTGCTGGCGGGGCTGGTGCTGTGCCTCGCGGGTTGCGCGAGCAGGACAGCGCCCGCGTCGTCCTCGGCGGACGACTTGACCCGGTATCTGCCGGGCGAAAAGCAGTTGCGCGACGCGGGCGCCCGGCAGAAGGAGGCTCCTTCCTCCTTCTCCGGCATCTGGATCACCCCGTTGCACGTCGTGTCGTCGTGCGAGGGCAAGGATCCGTGGGAAGCCGCTCTGCGAATCCACGCGCAGGCGAGCGCCGTCGCCGGGGAGCTGAATGTCTGGGCGCTGGCGGCCGAGTACGTGGGCTACTCCGGCGAGCAGATGGTCGCCGTCCTCGACGGAGCGCTGGGCTGCGGCGAGAACGCCTCCTCGAGCACGCGGTTCTCCGTTCCGGGCCTCGCCGACCGGCAACTCGGGTTCTGCCGCCGGTTTTGGGAGCCGAGGTTGTCCGCCTGCGTCCTGGTGCTCGCCCGCGGCAACCGGCTGCTCGCGGTGCGGACCGACAGCACCAGCGTGGAATCGGCACCGCTGCAGGCCAAGCTGCGGCAGCTGGCTCCCACCTTCGCCGCGGCGTTCGACCGGGCTTGACGAGCGCGAAACGGCGCCAGGCGGCCCGGGAGGCGCCCGAAGCGCCGAGTTCAGCGGGTCTGCGCCAGATCTCCGAAGTACCCGGTCCGCCAGAGGATCCGGGTGCGGACCTCGGTGATCCGCCAGCCGTCGCCGGTCTGGCGCAGGTCGGCCGTGACCACGCCGCCCGCGGTGAACGCGCGGTCTTCCATCCGCACGGTGACCGGGCGGTCTTTCCAGAGGTGGATCGCGACGAGGTTCGCGCGGACCTCGGCGGTGGCGCCGTCGAGGTCGACGTCGTGGCCGGTGAGCAGGTGCTGGCTCGCCTCGAAGCGGGCGAAGCTGCGGGCGTGGCTGTCGGCGATGTCGGCCGGGCCGGACAGTTCGGCGCCGTTGGGGCGGACGATCTTCCCGTCCGGCGCGAAGACGCGGCGGAAGCGCGGGGCGTCGAACTGCCGCTCGTCGACCGCGCGGTAGTAGCTGTTGACGGTGCGGATGATCCGGGACGTGGCGAGCAAGGCGTCGAGTTCGTGGTCCTGCACCGGTTTCTCCCCTCGGCTGTCTTGGTTCATCGTCTCGTGCCGGGGCGGTGTGACAGTCCGCCGTGCCCGGGCGGCGCTTGACCGGGTTCGGCAAGACTCTTACCTTTGACCTGCCAGACATCGGATGTACTGCGCCGCCGGCCGATGTGCCCCTTTCGTTCCTGCCTGAAAGGACACTTCCCGATGCCGGAATCACCGGGTTTTCCGCGCCGTGCGGCGCTGCGCGCGATTGCCGGGTCGGCGCTCGCCGTCCCGTTCCTGTCCGGTCCGCTGGCCCGGTTCGCCGCGGCCGCGAGTCCGTTGTGGCATCCCGATCCGGCGAAGGACGGGCTGAAGGCGTTCGAGGGGGTCGAGGCCGATCGCGGCGGGCTGCATCCGGACCGGAAGTACGTGGTGGTGGAGGGGAATCACTACCGCTTCGCCATCTGGCGCGACGACCGCGACACCACCGGCGGCGGTGATCGGCAGCGGACCGAGACGAAGGGCATGGTGCGGAACGGTTCCGCGCTGAAGATGCGCGACGGCGAGACGTGGACGCTGTCCTACGAGATGTTCATCCCGGCGAGCCTGCACGGGACGAGCCGGTTCACGCACATTTTCCAGACGAAGACCCCGGCGACGAACGCCGGTCCGTGGGTGACGCTCGATCTGGTCCGCGACGGCGGCACCGAGATGATTTCCGCTCGCGCGTACGCGAATCCGGGTTCGCCGTCGATCGCGGCGGCGAAGCTGGCTCCGTTGCGGGAGAAGTGGATCACGGTCGAGTGGACGCTCACTCCGGGCGACGCGGGCGCGGCGGCGTGTGTGATCCGCAGCGGCGCGGGTGCGGGTGCGCCGATCGCCGCGCAGGGCCGCAAGACCGGGGTGAAGCTGCCGGACCAGGGCGACTACGTGCGGCCGAAGTGGGGCATCTACCGGTCGGTGGAGAGCGATCCGGCGGACATCCTCGACACGTACCTGCTGTTCCGGAATTTCCGCGCGGACCGCGGGTAGCCCCGGCGAGCGGTGGTCCCGGCGCGGTGCCGGGACCACCGGCTCAGGAGGATTTGGCGGGGAGGAATTCCTCGTCCTTCGGCTTCTTCCGCCACGCGGCGACGAGGCCGAGCGGGTCGGGGCGCAGCAGGGACGCGGCGGCGTAGAGGCTGACCACGACGACGATCGCGATGAACCACCAGTCGTAGAGCGCCTGCTCCCCCGTCGGGTAGTACACGAGGGTCACGAACACCGAGATCGCCACGATCGCCGACAGGTTGCGCCGTTCCCAGGGGAACGCGGAGATCAGCACGAAGCCCCAGGTGAGATACCACGGCAGGGTGGGCGGCATGAGGATCGCGACGGCGAGCAGGGTGATCGCGGCGCGGTAGACGGCTTCCTTGCCGCCGCCGCGGGCGAGCCACCACTGCCGGACGCCGAACACGACGAGGCCGACCATCGCGATGGCGCGGGCGACGGTGACGAACGGCGAGGGCTGGACGTTGGCGATCAGGTGGACGAGGTTGTAGACGGCCTCGCCGATGCCGCTGGGGAAGTTCAGCCAGTTCGTGATGAGCTGCGGGGCCTTGAGGCCGGACCACCAGCCGAGGTTGAGCGAGCCGAGCGAGACCCAGGTGCCGACGACGAACACCGGCAGGAACAGTCCGACCGCGGCGGCCCCGGCCTTGAAGAAGTTCCTCGTCTTCGACGGGCCGGCCATGTCCGCGGCCCACATCCACACCATGAACGGCAGCGCGACGGCGGCGGTCGGCTTGATCAGCATGCCGATGGTGACGAGCACGACCGCGACGACGTGCTTGCGCTCGAGCGCGGCGAGCATCCCGATGGTGAGGAAGCCGAGCATCATCAGGTCGTTGTGCGGGCCGCCGAAGAGGTGGATGACCATCATCGGGCTGGCGACCGCGACCCACAGCGCGACCGGGAGCTTCCCGCCGAGGTGCTTGACGAGCCGGGGCAGCGCCCACAGCGTCATGCCGAGCCCGACGAGCAGCACGAGCCGGGTGAGGATGACCCCGGCGATCATGTGGTCCTGGGTGAGCGCGACGATGCCCTTGGAGATCAGCAGGAACAGCGGCCCGTACGGGGCGGGCGTGGTCTGCCACAGCGGGTGCACGTTCTGCACGACGTTGGGCAGCACGGCCAGTTCGGCGGGGCCGTTGGCGTACGGGTCGAGCCCGTAGAGCAGCTGCGCGCCCTGGCCGAGGTAGGAGAAGACGTCGCGGGTGAACAGCGGCGGCGACACGAGCAGCGGCGCCATCCAGCACAGCGCGGCGATGAGGATCGGCTTGCTGCCGATGCGCCCGGCGAGCGCGTAGCGGCCGAGCCGGACCCACGCCCACACGACGAGCGCGAAGCCGGTGTAGAGCAGCGCGTTGGCGAGGGCCCGGCCGTGGCCGTAGCGGATCCACGAGAGCGGGCCGTGGCCGAGGACGGGGTCGCGGATGAGGATGCCGCCGGCGCCGAGCGCGGCGAGCATGAGGAGGGCGCTGCCGACCGTGCCCATCGCGATGGTCCGGTACGGGAAGCGCGAGGGCGTCAGGAATTGCCGGTCGAGGCTTCCGGCGTTCGGCTGCGCGTCGTCGATGGTAGTGGCCATTTCGATCCAGAAGATTACCGGGTGCAGTCGTCCGGCCCCGCACGGGCTCCGGGCGCGCCCGGTTCGGCGCGCGCCCGGAACGGGCCGCGGTCAGCGGTCGGCCGCGGTCCGCTGCGCGGTGCCCCCGGGGAGCGCCGCGAGCAGCGACTTCGTGTACTCGTGCCGCGGGTCGAGCAGGACTTGTTCGACGGTACCGGTCTCGACGAGTTCGCCGCGGTACATCACCGCGACGCGGTCGGCGATGTTCCAGGCCAGGCCGAGGTCGTGGGTGATGACGAGCGCGGAAAGGCCGAGCCGGCGGCGCAGCCGGAGCAGCAGCGCGAGGATTTCGCCGCGCACGGACGCGTCGAGGGAGGCCACCGGTTCGTCGGCGAGCAGCAGCGCCGGTTCGAGCGCGAGGGCTCCGGCGATGACGACGCGCTGGCGCTGGCCGCCGGACAGCTCGTGCGGGAGCCGGTCGAGGTATTTCCCCGGCGGGCGCAGTTCGGCGGATTCGAGCGCCTTGAGCACGATGTCGCGTTCGTCCGGCAGGCCGTGGATGCGCGGGCCTTCGGCGACCGCCTCGTACACCGTGTGGGCCGGGTTCAGCGCGCTGGTCGGGTCCTGGAGCACGAGCTGGACTTCCCGCCGGTACGCGCGCAGCCCGGCCCCGCCCGAGGGCACCGGCTTGCCCGCGTAGCGGACCGTGCCGGAATCGGGTTTCTGCAGGCCGAGCAGCGTGCGGGCGAGGGTGGTCTTGCCGGAGCCGGACTGGCCGACCAGAGCGACGATCTCGTCCCGGCGGACCTGCAGGTCCACCCCGTTGACGGCGTGGATCCGCTGGCCCTTGCGGTCGCGGAACGTGACGTGCAGGTTCTCGGCGGCGAGCAGCGGCGCGTCGTCGGAGCTGGCGCGTTCCTCCGGTTCCGGCGGCAGCGGCGTCGCGGTGGCCGGGGCGTAGCGCGAGGCCGGGTCGCCGACGGTCGGGAACGCCGCGGCGAGCGCTTTGCTGTGTTCGTGCTGGGGCGAGGACATCAGCTCGGCGCTGGGCCGTTCTTCGACGAGTTCGCCGTCGTACATCACCGCGATGCGTTCGCAGGTGGCGGCGAGCACGGACAGGTCGTGGCTGATCATGATCAGCCCGATGCCGCGTTCGGCGACCAGTTTCGACAGCACCGACAGCACCTGGGCCTGCACGATGACGTCGAGCGCGGTGGTCGGTTCGTCGGCGATCACCAGCCGCGGTTCGCAGGCCAGCGCCATCGCGATCATCACGCGCTGTTTCTGGCCGCCGGACAGTTCGTGCGGGTACGCGCTCGCCCGCGAGCGGGGCAGGTCGACCTGTTCGAGCAGTTCCGTGACCCGGGCCCGCACCTGCGTTTCGGACAGGGCTTTGCCCTCGGGCGCGTGCAGCCGGATCGGTTCGGCGATCTGCTCGCCGACGCGGCGGACCGGGTTGAGCGCGTGCATCGCGCCCTGGAACACGACCGACGCCTCGGCCCAGCGGACCGCGCGCAGCCGTCCCCAGCGCATGTCGCCGACGTTCTCGCCGTCGAGCAGGATCTCGCCGGTGATCTTCGCGCTGCGCGGCAGGAGCCGGAGCACGCTCATCGCGACGGTGGACTTGCCGGAGCCGGACTCCCCGGCGACGCCGAGGGTGCCGCCCGCGTCGAGGCGGAGGTCGACGCCGCGGACCGCGGGGACGTCGCCGCCGCCGGTGCGGTAGGTGACGCCGAGGTTTTTCAGTTCGAGCAGCGCGGTCACGAGTGCCGTCCTTTGAGCCGCGGGTTCAGCACGGTTTCGAGGCCGCGGCCGACGAGGGTGAACATCAGGACGACGGCCACGATCGCGAGGCCCGGCGGGAGCAGGTTCCACCAGGCGCCGCGGGTGACCGCGCCGTTGTTGAGCGCGGTTTCGAGCATGCCGCCCCAGGAGATCGCGGTGGGGTCGCCGACGCCGAGGAACGACAGGGTGGCGTCGGCGATCACCGCGTTGCCGACCACGAGGGTGGTGTTGGCGAGCACGAGCGGGGCGACGCCGGGCAGCACGTGTTTCGCGATGACGTGCAGGTGGCCGCCGCCGAGCGCGCGGGCGCGTTCGATGTAGGGCCGGCTTTCGATGGTGAGGGTCTGGGCGCGGACCAGCCGGGCGGTGCTCGGCCAGGCGGTGACGCCGATGGCGAGCACGATGGTCCAGATCCCGCGCGGCAGCACGGCCGACAGCGCGATCGCCAGCACCAGCGACGGCAGCACCAGGAAGAAGTCGGTGAACCGCAGCAGGACCGCCGACACCCAGCCGCCGAAGTGCGCGGCGGCGATCCCGATCAGGGTGCCGATGAACACGCTGAGCACGGTGGCGCAGAACCCGACGAGCAGCGAGATCCTGGTGCCCCACAACGTCATCAGCAGCACCGAGCGGCCGTCGATGTCGGTGCCGAGCCAGAACCGGCCGTCCGGCGGGCTGAGCGGTTCGCCGGTGACGCGGGTGACGTCGAGCCCGCTCGGGTCGCTGATCAGCGGCAGCGCCAGGGCGAGCAGCACGGTGAGCGCGAGCAGGAAAAGCCCGGCGAGCGCGGCTTTCTGCGTGGCGAACTCGTGCCAGGTGCGGGCGATTCCGGCGCGGCGGCGGCGCCACGCGATCGCGCGGGCGCTTTCGGCGGCGGTGGCCGCGGGGGTTGTCATGCGGTACGCACCCTCGGGTCGAGCACGCGGTAGAGCAGCTCCGCGAACAGGTTCATCAGGACGACGGCGCCGGCGAGGACGATGAAGACCCCTTGCAGCACCGGGAGATCCGGGCCGTGCAGCGCGTCGTAGGTGAGCTGGCCGAGTCCGGGCCAGCTGAACACCGCTTCGACGGTGACCGCGCCGGCGACCACCATGCCGAACTGCATGAAGATCAGCGTCACGGTGGGCAGCAGCGCGTTCGGGACGGCGTGCCGCCGGCGGACGAGGTCGTCGCGCAGGCCTTTCGCGCGGGCGGTGGTGAGGTAGTCGGCGTTCATCTCCCCCAGCAGCGACGAGCGCATCACCAGCATGTACTGCGCGTAGAACACCGCGAGCAGCGTCAGGCACGGCAGGAACAGGTGGTGCAGCACGTCGAGGCTCTGGGCGAAGAACCCGGGCCCGGCGTCGGGCGAGTGCATGCCGCGGCTGGGGAACAGCCCGTTGGTGGCCACGAGCAGCAGCAGGCCGAGCCAGAACTGCGGGACCGACCATAAGGTCAGCGCGATCCCGGTCTGCGCGCGGTCGAAGAAGCTGTCGCGCTTCCACGCCGCGCGGACGCCGAGCCACAGCCCGAGCGCGACGGCCAGGATCGTCGCGCTGCCGACGAGCAGCACGGTCGGCCACAGCCGTTCGCCGATCATGTCCAGCACCGGGCGGCGCTCGATGTAGGACTCGCCGAAGTCGCCTTGGAACAGGCCGACGAAGTAGTTGCCGAACTGCGCGAGGACGGGCTTGTCGATGCCGAGCCGTTCGCGCAGCTCGGCGATCTGGCCGGGGTCGGTGGGCCGTTCGCGGGCCATGAACGCGACCGGGTCGCCGGGCAGCAGCCGGAAGAGGAAGAACCCGAGGACGATCACCAGGAACACGCTGCCTGCGGCTTCGGCGATCTTCGTGAGGACGAACCGGAGGGTCCCGGTCCCGCCTCGGTGCTCGTCGGGGTCGGCGAGCACCGAGGCCTGGTCGGGCGCGAGGGCTTGGCTCACGTTCTCCTACTCCCGGTCGTCGGCGGACTTGCCGCGGCGGGACAGCGCGATGCCGCCGCCCACGAGCACGACGAGCACCACCGCGCCGACGACGATCCACACGACCGGGCTCGAGCCGCTGTCCGACGAAGCGGCCGAGGCGTCGGCCGGGACCGCGCCGTAGACGCCCCAGTAGGCGGTCTGCTCGAGGATCGAGCCCTCGGGCTGCGGCTGCTTGCCGAAGGAGGAGAACTTGTCGGAGCGGTAGGCCTCGAGCACGTTGTCGTAGTCGTAGACGACGTTCACCGCCTGGCTGTACAGCCGCGCCTGGGCCTGCTTGACGTAGCCGGCGCGGACGGCCGGGTCGGTTTCGGCGAGCTGCTTGGCGTAGAGCGCGTCGTACTGTGGGTCGCAGAAGAACGTGTCGGTGGTGCCGCCCTTGCCCTGGGCGTTCGGCCGCGCGGCGCAGGTGTGCAGGGCCAGCGAGTAGTCCGGGTCCGGGTTGTTCGCGTAGCCGGAGATCGCGAGGTCGTAGTTGCCCGCGTTGGTGCGGTCGTTCAGCTCGTCGTCGGAGACGAGTTCCTGTTTCACCGAGATGCCGATGTCGTGCAGCCAGCCGGTGAGGTACTGGGCGAGCCGCTGGTCGCCGGCGCGGTTCGCGTGCCCGGTGAGGCGCAGTTCGAGGCGCGCGCCGCCGGGCGCGGTGCGGATGCCGTCCTGGCCCTTCGGGTAGCCGGCCGCGTCGAGCGCGGCGTTGGCGGCGGCGAGGTCGAACTTGCGCGCCTCCCCCGGGGCCGGATCCCAGTGGTAGGTCGAATAGATCGGCGGGATCACGCCGCCGCCGGGCTGGGCGTAGCCGCCGGCGACCTTGTCCACGATGGTCTTGATGTCGATCGACTGCGCGATCGCCTGGCGCACCCGGATGTCCTTGAGCACCGGGTTGCCGTTGCCGATCGGCTTGTTTTCCGAGTTCTGGACGCCGAAGTTGAGGTTGAGCGCGTTGTAGCGGCGGCCGGGAGCCTTGTTCAGCTCGATGTTCGGCTGGCCCTTGAGCGCGTCGAACTGGATCGGGGTGAGCCGGTTGATGACGTCGACCTCGCCCTGTTTGAGGGCGTTCACCGCGGCCTCGACGTCCTTGAACACGAGCAGCTGCAGTTCGTCGACCTTCGGCGCGCCGCGCCAGTAGTTCTTGTTGGCCTTGAACTTGACGTACTCGTTCTGCTTGTACTCGGTGATCTGGAACGGCCCGTCGTCGACGCCGACGACCGGGATCGTGTCGGTCTTCGGATCATTGAGGTCCTTGATCTGCGACCACACGTGCTCGGGCACGATCGGGACGTCGAGCAGCGTCATCGACGACTGCACCGTCTTGGTCTTGATCACCAGCGTGCGGTCGTCCGGCGCGTTCACCGACTCGAAGCTCGCGACGTAGTTGCCGTTCGCGGTGCGCGCGGTGGAGTCGGTGAGCATCCGGTTGAAGGTGAACGCGGCGTCCTTCGCGGTGACCGGCTGCCCGTCGGACCACTTCGCGCCCTGGCGGATCTTGAACGTCCAGGTCAGCTTGTCCGGCGACGTCGTCCACGATTCGGCGAGCGCCGGGGCGGCCTCGGCCTTGTCCTGCGACGGGATCGTCAGGAACTCGTAGACGAACCGGCCGACCTGGGTCGACGCGGCGAGCCCGGCGGTGAACGGGTTCAAGTGGTCGATACCAGTGGTCAGCGCGACCCGCAGCACCTTCGGCTGCCCCTGCTGCTGTGCCGGCTGCGCCGCGGCGGTGCCCGCGAGCGGCAGAATCGCCAGCGTTCCCGCCATCGCGACACCGAAAACGCGGCGCAACCCGTGCCGCTTGTGCTTATTTCGCACTTGAGAACCACCCCATCGTCAATCCCCGACCCCAGAGACGAAAAGTAACCACATACGGCGGGAAGCGCGCAATATGTGACGGCGCCGCTGCGTGTCCGATCGTTATGGTCGCGGCGGGGATCACTAGAGTGCCCGGCATGCGGATCCTGATCTCGGCCGACATGGAAGGCGCCACGGGGGTCACCTGGACCGACGACGTCGTGCCCGGGAGCCCGCAGTGGCAGCGGTTCCGGGGCCTGTTCACCGGCGACGTCAACGCGGTGCTGGCCGGCCTGTACGCGGCGGGCGCGACCGACGTGCTCGTCAACGAGGCGCACTCGTCGCAGCGCAACCTGCTGCTGGAAGACCTCGACGAGCGCGCGCGGATGCTGACCGGGCGGCACAAGCCGCTGTCGATGATGCAGGGCATCGATTCCGGTGTGGACGGTGTGGTGTTCCTCGGCTACCACGCCGGGGCCGGGTTCGACGGCGTCCTGTCCCACACGTATCTGGAGAACCAGATCACCGGAGTGTGGCTGGACGACGTGCCGGCGAGCGAAGGCAGGCTGAACGCGGCGATGGCCGGCGAGTACGGCGTGCCGGTGCTGCTGGTCAGCGGCGACGACCAGACCTGCGAGGACGCGCGCGACTACGCGCCGGACGCGGAACTGGTGCAGGTCAAGGAATGCGTGAGCCGGTACGCGGCGATCTGCCTGCCGCCCGCGCGCACCGCGCGGCTGCTGGAAACCGGCGCGCGGGAGGCGATGGCGCGGGCCGGGCGGACCGAGCGGACGCCGGGGCGGCACCGGATCGAGGTCGAGTTCGACGCGAGCCATCTGGCGCAGGCGACCGCGGTGATCCCGACCGTGGAGCAGACCGGGACGCGCCGGGTCGCGTTCGAGGCGCCGAGCATGACCGAGGCGATGAAGGCGTTCAAGGTGGTCACGGCCATCGCGGCAGGGGCGGTGCAAGGCATTTATGGCTGAGGTCGACGTTGTTTCGCTGTGCGCGGACCTGATCCGGTTCGACACCACCAACTACGGCGGCGGGGAGGCCGCGGGCGAACGGCTCGCGGCGGAGTACGTCGCCGAATTCCTTGACCGGCACGGGGTTCCGGCGCGGATTCTGGAGCCCGAGCTGCAGCGGTCGAACGTCGTCGCGCGGATCCCGGGCACCGATCCGACGCTGCCCGCGCTGCTCGTGCAGGGGCATCTGGACGTGGTGCCCGCCCGCGCCGCCGACTGGTCTGTACCGCCGTTTTCCGGCGAGGTGCGCGACGGGTTCCTGTGGGGCCGCGGCGCGGTCGACATGAAGGATTTCTGCGCGATGGTGCTGGCCGCCGTCGCGTCCGGGCTGACGCCGCGGCGGGATCTCGTGCTGGCGTTCGTCGCCGACGAGGAGGACCGCGGCGACTACGGCGCGCACTGGCTGGTCAAGGAGCACGCGGACCTGTTCGAGGGCTGCGCGGCGGCGATCAGCGAGTCCGGCGGGTACAGCTATCACGTGTCCGCGGCGGACGGCCGGAAGGTGCGGCTGTATCCGGTCGCCACTGCCGAGCGCGGCACCGCGCACCTGCGGCTCACCGCGCACGGGCGCGCCGGGCACGGGTCGCGGCCTAATGCGGAGAACGCGGTCGTGCGGCTGGTCGGGGCGCTGCAGCGGATCGCGGACCACCGCTGGCCGGTGCAGCTGACGCCGACCGTGCGGGCGTTCCTGGAACGGACCGGCGCGGCTTTGGGCGTGCCGGTGGACCTGTCGTCGGGCGAGGCGGTCGACGAAACCGTGGCGCGGCTGGGAACCGCCGGGTCGCTGGTGGCGCCGACGGTGCGCAACAGCACCACGCCGACGATGCTCGACGCCGGGTACAAGGTGAACGTGATCCCGTCGACGGCGACCGCGCAGGTCGACGTCCGGGTGCTGCCGGGAACCGAGGACGAGCTGTTCGCGGTGGTGGATTCGTTGCTGGGCGAGGGCGTCGCGCGGGAATTCGTGGCGCATCAGCCGCCGGTGCAGGCTCCGGTCGATTCGCCGTGGTTCGAGGCGATGGCCGGCGCGCTGCGGGCGGAGGACCCGGAGGCGGTCGTGGTGCCCTACTGCATGGGCGGCGGGACGGACGCGAAAGCGTTCACGCAGCTGGGGATGGCGTGCTACGGCTTCGCTCCCCTGGCGCTGCCGGAGGGCTTCCCGTACCGGGCGATGGCGCACGGCGTGGACGAGCGGGTGCCGGTGGACGGGCTGCGGTTCGGGACGCGGGTTCTGACGCGGTTCCTGGAGTCTTGCTGAGGGTTCCGGCGTGGCCTCGCGTCCGGTTCGGCTCCGGACGCGAGGCTGGCCTTCTTTCGTGGGTGCGCCGCCGCGGTTTTGCCGTCGCGGTGTCCACAATGGACAGTCCGGCGGCGAGGTGCGCGATCGCCGGTCGCGGTTCGTCGCGGGACTGTCCGGTGCCGTCAGCGGGTGAACTCCGCCCACCAGCGGCTGTCGTCGCGGACGCGCTCCAGCGAGGTCAGGGTGACGCCGTCGCGGGCGAAGGACTCGACTTCGGCTTTGCTGAGCGGCCACGGCGGGCCCTCCCAGCTGTCGAGGTCGATGCTTTCCTCGGCGACCGCGCCGACGACGAGCGTTCCGCCCGGCGCGACGAATCCGGACACCGAGGCGATCGCGGGGTCGTGGACGTCCTTGGGCATCGACTGGACGGTCATGATCTCCACGACCAGGTCGAAGGCGTAGTGGAATTCCGCGGGCGGGGCGAGCAGGTCCGCGGTGCGGTAGGAGACGGCGGTGTCCGGGAAGCGGTTGAGCACGGCTTTGATCGCGCTGGGCGAGACGTCGAAGGCGGAGGTTTCGTATCCGGCGGCGGCGAGGAGTTCGGCGTCGTCGGCCATTCCGCAGCCGACGACGAGCGCGCGGCGTCCGTTGCCGGGACGGCCGTCGAGCCAGGCGGCGAGTTCCGGCGAGGGCTCGCCGCGGTACCACGGCAGGACGGCTTCGCCCGCTTCCGCCGCGGCGTAGAGGGGCTCGAACCACCCGGTGGGGTCGCCGTGGGCGAGGGCGAGTCCGGCCCGGCGGCGGGCGTCCTCGTCGGGATCGATGGCGTCGTCTGGCATGGGGTCCGTTATACCCGCCGGGCCGCGAGGCCGGTGCGTTCGCGGCGCCGAGCCCGCCGGCCGTCGCTTCGGCCAGCCGCGGAGAGCCCTGGCGGGCCGGCAGACACCCGGTTGCCGTAGCCGGGCCGCCGGGGGGTTGTCCGTTTCCGGTCAGGATTCCGGGGTGGTCTTGACATCGATGTCACCCGCGCGTTGAGCTTCCGGGGCCCCGGGACGTCCGTTGTCCCGGGGCCCCGATCCCCTGACGAACTGGGAGCAATGATGCCCCGAAGCGCCAGACCGTTGCCCGCCGTGCTCGCCGCGGCGATGGCGGCGGCGGGCCTGGTCGTCCTGCCCGCCGCGGCCGGTGCCGCGCCGGGCGAGGCCGCCCCGCCGGACTTCGTGTCTTCGTTCGAGCCGAACGACCCGCAACCGATCCAGGACGCTGTCGACACCGATGCCGCGGGGAAGCCGCGGGCCTCGGGCGTCGACGGCGCGAACGGGACCGCGATCCCCGGCGACATCCGGGGCAAGGTCACCGACGTCAGCGCGACCAGCGAGAATACCGGCGGCGGCGAGGTCGCCGCGAACCTGATCGACGGCAGCACCGGGACGAAGTGGCTGTCGTGGGACCCGGCGGCGTCGGTGACGTTCGCGCTTTCCGCGCCGACGTCGATCACGCACTACGCGGTCAGTTCGGCCAACGACTTCCCCGGCCGGGACCCGCGGGACTGGACGCTGCAGGGCTCGAACGACGCGCAGCGGTGGACCGATCTGGACAAGCAGTCCGGGCAGTCGTTCGCCAGCCGTTTCCAGCAGAACGACTACAAGCTGGCCGCGCCGAGCGCCGCGTTCGCCTACTACCGGCTGAACGTCACGCGCAACAACGGCGACGACATCATGCAGTTCTCGGAGCTGCTGCTGGCCAACGACGATCCGGCCCCGCCGCCGCTGCCGAACATGCGCAGCGTGGTCGATTCCGGACCGACGTCGGGCTACACCAACAAGAACCGGGTCGGGTTCACCGGCAAGAAGGCGTTCCGCTACTCGGGCGGCCAGCCCAAGGCCGGGCACGGCTACTCCTACAACAAGGTCTACGACGTCGACCTGCCGGTGACCGCGACGACCGAGCTGTCGTACAAGGTGCAGCCGCAGTTCGTCGAGGGCGATCTGAAGTACCCGAGCACGAACGTCGCGGTCGACCTGGACTTCACCGACGGCACGCATCTGCGCGACCTCGGCGCGACCGACCAGTACGGGTTCCCGCTGACGCCGGAGGGCCAGGGCGCGAGCAAGGTCCTCTACGCGAACCAGTGGAACCTGGTGCGTTCGGCGATCGGGCGGGTCGCGGCGGGCAAGACGATCGACCGGATCGCGATCGGCTACGACAATCCCAGCGGCCCGGCGCAGTTCGCGGGCTGGCTCGACGACCTGAAGATCTCCGCGACGCCGACGCCGCCGGCCAGCACCCGGCCCAGCGACAACGTGCGCACCACGCGCGGCACCATGGCGAACGGCACGTTCTCCCGGGGCAACAACTTCCCGGCGACCGCGGTTCCGCACGGCTTCAACTTCTGGACGCCGGTGACGGACGCGGGTTCGGCGAGCTGGCTGTACAACTACCATTCGCAGAACAACGCGGAGAATCTCCCGCAGCTGCAGGCGTTCAGCGTGAGCCACGAGCCGAGCCCGTGGATGGGCGACCGGCAGAGCTTCCAGGTGATGCCGTCGGCCGCGAGCGGGGTGCCGGACGCCAACCGCGACAAGCGGGCGCTGCCGTTCACGCACGACAACGAGGTGGCGCGGGCGCACTACTACGGCGTCACGTTCCAGAACGGGATCAAGACCGAGATCGCGCCGGCCGACCACGCGGCGATGCTGCGGTTCTCCTTCCCGGGCAATGATTCCAGCCTGATTTTCGACAACGTCAACAACTCTGGCGGGCTCACGCTCGACCCGGCGAACGGCACGCTCAGCGGCTATTCCGACGCCAAGAGCGGCCTGTCCGCGGGCGCCGGGCGGATGTTCGTCTACGCGACGTTCGACAAGCCCGTCACGACCGGGGGCAAGCTGACCGGGCAGAACCGGGACAACGTGACCGGGTACCTGCGGTTCGCCGCGGGCGCGGACAAGACCGTGACGATGCGGATCGCGACGTCGCTGATCAGCGTGGACCAGGCCAAGAAGAACCTGGAGCAGGAGATCGCCCCGGACGCCGGGTTCGACCAGGTGCGGGACGCGGCTCAGCAGGCGTGGGACAAGCAGCTCGGCGTGATCGAGGTCGAGGGCGCGTCGAAGGACCAGCTGGAGACGCTGTACTCCAACCTGTACCGGCTGTTCCTGTACCCGAACGAGGGCTTCGAGAACGTCGGCACGAAGGAAGCGCCGAAGTACCAGTACGCCAGCCCGGTGTCGCCGAAGACCGGCGCGGACACCGCGACCCGCACCGGGTCGAAGATCGTCGACGGGCAGACGTATGTCAACAACGGCTTCTGGGATACCTACCGGACCACCTGGCCGGCGTATTCGCTGCTCACGCCGGACATGGCGGGCAAGATGGTGGACGGGTTCGTGCAGCAGTACCGCGACGGCGGCTGGATCGCGCGCTGGTCCTCCCCCGGTTACGCGGACCTGATGACCGGCACCAGTTCGGACGTCGCGTTCGCCGACGCGTATCAGAAGGGCGTGACGAACTTCGACGTCAAGTCCGCCTACGACGCGGCGCTGAAGAACGCGACGGTGACGCCGCCGAACTCCGCGGTCGGCCGCAAGGGTCTGGACCAGTCGATTTTCCTGGGCTACACCCCGAATTCGACCGGCGAGGGCTTCTCGTGGGCGATCGAGGGCTACGTCAACGACTTCGGCATCGCGAACCTGTCGAAGAAGATGTACGACCAGGCGGCGGCGAACGACCCGCGCAAGGCGGAGTACCTGGAGAACTACCACTACTTCACGAGCCGGGCGCAGCAGTACGTGAACCTCTTCGATCCGAGCACCGGGTTCTTCCAGGGCAAGGACGCGAGCGGGAAGTTCACGAAGGCCAAGGCCGATTACGACCCGCGCCAGTGGGGCGGGGACTACACCGAGACCGACGGCTGGAACATGGCCTTCACCGTGCCGCAGGACGGGCAGGGGCTGGCGAATCTCTACGGCGGCAAGGACAAGCTGGGCGCGAAGCTCGACGCGTTCTTCGCCGACCAGGAGACCGCGAACTTCCCGGGCAGCTACGGCGGCGTGATCCACGAGATGCGGGAGGCGCGGGACGTGCGGATGGGCCAGTACGGCCACTCCAACCAGCCTTCGCACCACATCCTCTACATGTACGACTACGCGGGCCAGCCGGCGAAGACGCAGGCGAAGGTGCGCGAAGCGGTGTCGCGGCTGTACACCGGCAGCGAACTGGGCCAGGGCTACGCGGGCGACGAGGACAACGGCGAGATGTCCGCGTGGTACGTCTTCAGCGCGCTGGGCTTCTACCCGCTGCAGATGGGCAGCCCGGACTACGCGATCGGGTCGCCGCTGTTCACCAAGGCGACCGTGCACCTGCCCGGCGGGGACCTGGTGGTCAACGCGCCGAAGAACTCGGCGAAGAACGTGTACGTCCAGGGGCTGAAGGTCAACGGGAAGAACTGGACGTCGACGTCGCTGCCGCACGACGTGCTCGCCCACGGCGCCACGCTCGACTTCGACATGGGCCCGAACCCGTCGACGTGGGGCACCGGCGCCGGCGACGCGCCGAAGTCGATCACCACCGGCGACGCGGTGCCGACGCCGCTGCACGACGAGACCGGGCCGGGGCTGGGCACTTTGTCCACTTCGGACGGTTCGGACGCGTCGGCGTTGCTGGACAACACTTCGCGCACGCAAGCGAAGGTGACCGGCGCGGTGCAGTACCAGCTGAAGTCGGCCGACGAGGCGGTCACGCACTACACGCTCACCTCGGGCACCGGCGCGGGCGACGCGAAGAGCTGGACGCTGAAGGGTTCCTATGACGGGAAGACCTGGACGGTCGCCGATCAGCAGACCGGCCAGTCCTTCCCGTGGCGGCAGCAGACCCGGGCGTTCGCGGTGAAGAACCCGGCGCATTACGCCTACTACCGGCTGGAGGTCACCGCGACCGCGGGCGGTCCGGCGACGCTGGCGGAGTTCGAGCTGCTGGGCCGCCCGGACGCGTCGTGCACGAAGACGCTGACCGGCGTGCAGAACGGCCCGCTGACCGTGTCGAGCGGCGTGGTGTGCCTGAACGGCGCGACGGTGTCGGGCCCGGTGAACGTGGCGCGCGGCGCTTCGCTGCTCGTGCGCGGCGGCCAGATCACCGGCCCGGTCGCGGCGGCGGGTGCGGCGCAGGTGGTGCTGAACCGGACGAAGGTGTCCGGTCCGGTGTCGATCACCGGCAGCGCCGGCCCGGTGTCGATCGAGCTGACCGACATCTCCGGCCCGGTGAACTTGACCGGCAACCAGGGGCCGCTGATCGCGAGCAGCACCGTGGGCGGGCCGCTGGCCTGCACGGGCAACTCCCCCGCCCCGACGGATCACGACCTGGCCAACACGGTCCGGGGTCCGATGGGCGGGCAGTGCGCGCAGCTCTGACCGGCTGACTGCGAAGGGGCTCTTGGGGGAAGCTGATTCCCTCGAGAGCCCCTTTTTATGGCGGTACCGGCTTGGGGAAAACGACGTGCTCTTCACGGGTTCCGGCCGGCGGGAACTGCTTGAGCTTATTGGCAGCAGCGGGAGCGGGCGTCACATGAGCACATCCCCGTGCCGAAAGAGGAGCCACCAGAGGAAGCGTGCAATAGCCGATTTCACCGGGGAAAGGCTTGAAATGCTTCGTTCGCTTCGCGTCTTCGCATGCACTTTGGCAGCGCTCGTCGCCTCTGTTTTCGGTTTCCGAGGCGGCTGGGCCAAGACGATCGAAGACCGCCCGCCGCAATTGTTCGTCGAAACCGGCGGACTGCGATTCGCGGCGGACGGCAGTCGAGTCGTGACGGACTGCTGACGTCAGTCGACCGGAGTCAGTTCCGGCAGGCGCGTTATCGAGTGGTCACCAGCACCCCAACGTGAGAGCGTCGCGTGATGAAGATCAACTACTCCTGGCGCGCCGACCTGACCGACGCGCAGCTCGTCGCCCTCACCCAAGCCCACGGCGGCGACCCCGAGACCGGCTGGTGGGACCGGGCGAAGCAGCACAGCCTCGGCTGGGTCAGCGCGCACGACGGCGACCGGCTGGTCGGCTTCGCGAACGTCGCGTGGGACGGCGCGGACCACGCGTTCCTCCTCGACCCGAAGGTGCACGCCGACTGGCAGCACCGCGGCATCGGCACCGAACTCGTCCGGCGCGCGCGGGACGCGGCGAGGGACGCGGGCTGTGAGTGGCTGCACGTGGACTTCGAACCGCATCTGCGTCCGTTCTACTTCGACGCCTGCGGGTTCGCCTCCACTGACGCGGGGTTGATCCGGCTCACCGCGAGCTGAACCGGCGAAGCGGGCGCGGGAGCGATTACCGTGGGGGCGTGACCACGGCTGCGTTCTTCTCCTCGTTCGAAGCGGGCGATCCGCAGCCGGTCGCTCCCGGACTGCGGGTGGACAGCGGGCCGCGCCGGTCGCCGACCGCGAAGACCGGCGTCGGGTTCACCGGGGCGAAAGCCTTGCGCTACCAGGCCGGGCCCCCTCTCGTGCTGTTCGAGGTGGACATTCCGGTCACCGGCCACAGTGCACTGTCGTATGTGGTCTTCCCCGCCTCCGACGATCGCAGCACGCACGTCGCGCTCGATGTCGAGTTCGCCGACGGCAGCCGCGCCGGGTTCGCCCCGGACCCGGAGACGCTCTACGTCGACCAGTGGAACCTCGTGCGTCGTCCGCTGAAGGCATTCGCCGGACGGCGGGTGCGGCGGATCCTGCTGGTGACCGAGTTCGACGGCGAGGCGACAGGCTGGCTGGACGACGTCCGGATCGCCGAGCGTCCGCCGCGGCACCAGGACCCGGTCGACTGGGTCCGCACGACTCGCGGCACGCATTCCAGCGGCGAGTTCTCGCGCGGCAACACCTTCCCGGCCACCGCGGTCCCGCACGGGTTCAACTTCTGGACCCCGGTCACCGACGCACGCGCGCTGAACTGGTTCTACTCCTACCACCGGCACAACGACGAGCGGAACGAGCCGCGGCTGCAGGCGTTCGGGCTCAGCCACCAGCCGAGCCCGTGGATGGGCGACCGGCACACCTTCCACCTGATGCCCGGCGCCGGACCGGTCGAGCCGGACCGCGGGCGGCGTTCGCTGGCGTTCAGCCACGACGACGAGACCGACCGGCCGCACCATTACCGCGTCCGGTTCCGCGGCGGGATCACCGCCGAGGTCGCGCCGTCCGAGCACGCCGCGATGTTCCGCTTCGGCTTCCCGGACGGCCGCGGCTGGGTGCTGTTCGACAACGCCCGCAACCGCGGCGGCCTGCGGATCGACGCCGAGCGCGGGATCGTCACCGGGCACACGTGGGTGCGGAGCGGGCTCTCGACCGGCGCGCGGCGCATGTTCGTGTACGCCGAAGCCGACCAGCGGCCGGAGAAAGGCGGGCGGATCCGGCGGCCGTTCTGGCGGACGGTGACCGGCAGCCTGGAGTTCGCCGTCCCCGAGGCGACGCTGCGGATCGCGACGTCGCTGATCAGCCTCGCGCAGGCGAAACGCAACCTGGCGCTGGAAATCCCGGCAGGCACGACGTTCGACCAGGTCCGGGACCGGGCGCGGGAACGCTGGCAGGAGGTGCTCGGCCGGGTCGAGCTGGAGGGCGCGTCCGAGGACGAGCTGACCACTTTCTACTCGTGCCTCTACCGGCTGTTCCTGTACCCGAACGTCGCGCACGAGAACACGCCGCGCGGCATCCGGCACGCGAGCCCGGTCGTGCGGAGTTTCCGGCCGAGCACGCGGCGGCGCACCGGCGCGAAGGTCGTTGACGGCGAGCTGTACGTCAACAACGGCTTCTGGGACACCTACCGCACCGCCTGGCCCGCGTACGCGCTGCTCGCGCCGCGCCAGTGCGGCAGGATGATCGACGGTTTCGTGCAGCAGTACCGCGAAGGCGGCTGGATCGCCCGCTGGTCCTCCCCCGGATACGCCGACCTGATGACCGGCACCAGCTCCGACGTCGCGTTCGCCGACGCGTACCTGAAGGGCGTCACGAACTTCGACGTCGAGGCCGCCTACGACGCCGCGCTCAAGAACGCCACTGTCACTCCGCCACGCAAGGGCGTGGGCCGCAAGGGTCTCGACCGTTCCGCGTTCCTCGGATACACGCCGACCTCGACGCGCGGCGGCCTGTCCTGGGCGCTCGAAGGCTGTCTCAACGACTTCGGCCTCGCCAATCTGTCCGACGCGCTCGCCCGGGAAAGCAGCGGCGCGCGGGCCCGCCGGTTCGCCGACAACGCCGTCTACCTCCGCCAGCGCGCCCAGCACTACGCCAACCACTTCGACGCCCGGATCGGCTTCTTCCAGGGCCGCACCCTCGACGGCGGCTGGCGCCACGCACCCGCCGGATTCGACCCCGGCGCGTGGGGCCCGGACTACGTGGAGACGAACGCCTGGAACACCGCGTTCTCCGTGCCGCACGACGGCCCCGGTCTCGCCGCGCTGCACGGCGGACCGGCGGGTCTCGAGGCGAAGCTGGACGAGTTCTTCCGCACCCCGGAGACCGGCCAGGACGGCCGGATCCACGAGATGACCGAGGCCCGGGACGTGCGGATGGGCCAGTACGGGCACTCCAACCAGCCCTCGCACCACATCCCGTTCGTCTACGCCTTCGCCGGGGCGCAGGCGAAACTCCAGCGGACCGTCCGCGAGGTGCTGCGCCGGCTGTACCTCGGAAGCGAGATCGGCCAGGGCTATCCCGGGGACGAGGATAACGGGGAAATGTCGGCCTGGTATGTCTTCACCGCCCTCGGTCTCTACCCGCTGGCCGTCGGCAGCCCGCGGTACGCGGTGTGCGCGCCGCTGTTCCGCTCCGCCACCGTGCACCTCGACAACGGAAAGGACCTGGTGATCCGAGCACCCCGCGCCGCGACCGGCACGCCCTACGTGCACGGCCTGACCGTCGACGGCGAACCGCACCCTTCGGCCACCCTCGCGCACGCGGTCCTCGCCCGCGGCGCGGTGCTGGAGTTCGACGTCCGCGCCGAGCCCGGCGACTGGGGCGGCGAACCGGTCGCCCCGGTCGCCCCCGCGCCGCTGAAAGACCTCGCCGGCACCGGAATCGCCGCTCTGTCGGACAACACCAGCCGCACCCAGGCCGTCTTCCGCACGCCCCGGCCGACCATCACCTTCACCGCGGACGGCGAACCGCGCGAGGTCGTCCTGTACACGCTCACCTCCGGCAGCAGCGCGGGCGATCCGCAGGACTGGGTGCTCGAAGGCTCCGACGACGGCCGGCGATGGCGGACCCTGGACGAACGCTCCGGCGAGGTGTTCCGCTGGCGGCGCCAGACCCGGCCGTTCGTGCTCGCCGACCCCGCCGCGTGCCGGCACTACCGGCTGCGGGTCCGCGCCTCGACCCGGCGGCGCGTCGCCCTCGCCCAGTGGGAGCTGCTGGCCCGATGATCACCGCCGTGCGCAACGCCTTCCTCGACCGGCTGGCGGCAGCCGACCCCGGCCTCGTCCGGCTGCGGCTCGCCGCGTCGGCGGTGCTCGGCATCGTCCTCGCGGTCCTCGCGATGCTGCCGCTGCACTTCCCGCTCACCACCACGCTCGTCGCGGCCATCGCGGCGATGATGAGCGCGTTCACCGTCAACGACGCCACCAGCGGCGGCCAGGCCGTCACGCTTCTGCTCGCGTTGCTGGTGGGGGCCGCCTCGATCACCGCCGCCTGTTTCGGCTCCGCCTACGCACCGCTCGACAGCGTCGTGTTCGTGCTGCTGATCTTCGTCGCGGTGTACGTGCAGCGGTTCGGCGCGCGCGGCATCGCGCTCGGGTCGATGGCGTTCTTCCTGTTCTTCTTCCCGATGTTCCTGCAGGCGCATCTCGCGCAGGTGCCGCACCTGCTGATAGCGCTGACCATCGGGATCGCGGCGAACGCGGTCGTGCGGTTCCTTCTGTTGCGCCGCAACGCCGAAAGCGAGCTGATCCGCTACCGGCAGGCGTTCCGCGCGCGGCTCGGCGCGGCGGTGCGGGCGGCCGAGGCGTACATCTCGTCCGGCGGCTCGGACCGCAGCACCCGCCAGATCCGCACGGCGGTGGAGCGGCTGCACGAAGTGGTCCTCTTGATCGAGGACCACGCGCCGGACGTCGTCGACGACCGCCGCGCCGACCAGCTGCGCCGCCGGGTGATCGAGGTCGAACTGGCCGTGCAGTGGCTGGTGATCACCGTGCGCCGGACGTGCTCGCAGCCGCTGCCCGAGGGCGTCGCGGACGATCTGGTGGCCCGGCTGGCCCGGTTCCGGTCGCTGATGGAACGCGACCCGCGCGACCTGCCGCTGATCAGCGAGACCGGCGAGTACAGCCGGATGCTGGTGGAAGGCAGCCGGATCGACGAACGCGCGCACCCCGGCGACGGAGTCCGCCGCGCGATCGCCGAACTGGCCGTCGCGGACGACCGGGCGCAGCGCATCGCGAGCCGGTCGTCCACAGTGGACTTCCCGGCCGAAGAGGACGAGGAGGAAGAACCCGCCAAGGCGTTCGCCTACGACAACCAGACCCGCGGCGCGATCCAGGCCGTGCTCGGCGGCGGGCTCGCCGTGCTGGCCGGGCAGCTGATCTCGCCGCAGCGCTGGTACTGGGCGGTGCTGACGGTGTTCGTCGTGTTCATCGGCACGTCCAGCGCCGGGGCCCGGTTCGTGAAGGGCATGCGCCGCACCGGCGGGACCCTGCTGGGCATCGTCGGCGGCGTCGCGCTGGCGCTGCTGGTCAGCGGCAACACCCCGGCGATCCTCGCGCTGCTGCTGGTCTGCGTCTTCGGCATGGTCTACACCGCGCGGGTGTCGCAGTTCCTGATGGCGTTCTTCGTGACCAGCATGCTGGGACTGCTCTACAGCCTGCTCGGCACGTTCAGCATCGAGGTGCTGTGGATCCGGGTCGCCGAAACCGCGGTCGGCGCGGCGTGCGGGCTGCTCGCCGCCGTGGTGGTGCTGCCGGTCCGCACCCGCGCGGTGATGCTGGACGACATCGCGGTCGCGCTCGACGAACTGCACGAGTTCATCGAATCGGCCGCGAAGCTGCTGTCCGGCCGCGAGAACGTGAACATCATCGAGATGTCCCGCGACCTCGACCGCGCGGTCGAGCAGGTGCGGCTGACCATCGAACCGCTCACCCACCCGATCAACCTGCGCAGCGCCCGCCGCGACTACGGCTGGCACGTGCTGACCACGCTGGAGGGCATCGCCTTCCGCGCCCGGCACGTCGCCGCCCGCGCACAGCCCGGCCAGCTCGCCGGACCGGTCTCGGAACGGCTGGACCAGTTCGCCGGCCGGATCATCGCGAACGTCGACCTGGTGCACGAGGCGGTCAGCAACCCGGGCAGCACGCGGACGCGCAAACTCGTCCGCGACGACGGAACCCCGGTCGCCGACCGGATCGACGAGGCCGAGACCCGAGCCGTGCTCTCCAGCCTCAGCCACCTCGACGAGGGGCTCATCGCACTGGGCCGCGTTCTGGGCGTCGGAGCGCAGGACCCGCTGCGGCACAGCTGACCGCCCGGCCCGGGTGACCCGGATTCGCCCCTCCGGCGGCCGCGAACCTGGCAGGATAGCTCTTCTCGGACAGCTCCGGGGAGGCAGCTGATGAGAAGACCGGCGCTCGGCGACCCGCTCTGGCTCGGACAGTACCGAGTGCTCGCGGAACTGCGCCGGGACGAAACGACCAGGGTGCTGCTCGGCAGCGGACCGGACGACCGGCTCGTCGCGCTCACGCTCCCGAACACCGCCGAGGACAACGGATTCCGTGCTGAGGCCGCGGCGTTGAGCGCGGTGTTCGAAGCCGACCCGGACGCGGCCACGCCTTGGCATGCCTCGGAATTCCATCCCGGACCCGCGCTCGAGGACGTGCCCGGCGCGCTGCCCGAACCGGCGGTGCGCCGGCTGGCCGCCGGGATCGCAGCCGACCTGACCCGGCTCCACAGCGCCGGGCTCGCACACGGAAATCTGGACCCGTCCCACGTCCGGCTCACGAACCACGGGGCCAGGCTCGTCCCCCGCGCGACCGGCACCGACCCCGCCGCCGACCTGTTCGCACTCGGCACGCTTCTCGCCGCGGAAACCGCCCTCCCCGAGGCGATTCGCCCGTGTCTCGCGGAAAACCCGCCCGACCGGCCCACCGCCTCGCAACTGCTCGAAACGATCGGCCCGGCTGCCGCCCCGTGGCCGCCCGCCGTCGAAAAGCTCATCGCGGAACAGACGGCCGAACTCGCCCCGTTCCTCGACGCTCAGCCGGCAGAGGACAAAACCGACCCGGTGATCCACCAGGTCGCAGAAGACTTCCCGGCCGCCCCGCCGCCCCCGCTCTCGCGGCGGCGAATCCTGCTCGGCGCGCTCGCCCTGGTCCTCCTCGGACTCGCCGGATGGCTCGCGTGGCCGGGCCCGCCCAAGCCGGACGCGCTTCCGCCCGCACCGCAGCCGCCGCTGGTCGAATCCGGGTTCCTCGTCGCCCGCGGGCATCCGCAGTTCCTCCAGTACAACCACGACGGACGCCTGCTCGCCACGGCGGACGCCGACTTCACCCTGGAGGTGCTGGACGTCGACACGCGCAAACCGGTCGGCCGCCGCCTCGGCCCCTTCCCCGAGACGAGCGTGGCGGGCATGGCTTTCGGCCTCGACGGACTTTCCCTCGTCATCGCGCGGGTCAAAGACACCCAGCTCACAACGCAGACCTGGAACGCGTGGACCGGCCAGGAAACCAGCGCACCGCTCGTATTCGACGGCATCGACCGCGACGGCGGCTGGCCCGCGCTCAGCCCCGACGGCAGCCTCCTGACCGTGCCGATGGCCTCCCCGCGCAGGCTCGACGTGTGGCGGGTCGCCGACCGCACCCGCGTCGGCAGCATCGACACCCCGGCCGCCTTCCGGTACTCGGAGTTCAGCCCCGACGGGCACACGCTCGCCGTCTACCAGCGGGACGGCCACTCCGACCACCCCGGCCAGTTCCGCCTGTGGGACATGGCTTCGCTCAAACCAGCGGGCGCTCCGATCACCATGGCCGCGAACGAACGGCTCTGCTGCTTCGCTTTCCGCCCGGACGGCCGAACGCTGATCACCACCAGCGGCGAAGCCCGCGAACCAGCGAAAGTGCACCAGTGGGACACCGCCGCGCACCAGGAACTCCGGCCAGCCTTCACGCTCGCCCCCACGCGGATCGACCAGCAAAACGGGACCGTCTGGATGACCATGGCCCTGGCCGGGCTCGACGACCAGCACCTTCTCGCGCTGTCGGCGGGCACCCTCGTCGTGCTCCGGCTCGACGGGAAACAGGAGGGCGCGGGCCTGCCCGGAATCGCCTCGCTCTCGGTGAGCCCGGACCGGAAGACCATCGCCACCACGTCCGGCTCGACCGCGGACAACAACGTCCACCTGTGGCACAAACCCTGACCCCGCCACCCGAACGTCCGGGAGGGGAACCTGGGGAGCCAGATTCCTTCAGGGCTCCTTCAGGCCCGCTCCGACCCCGGCGGATCAGCGTGCGAAAGCGGGCGGCGCGCCCATCGGGCTGAGGTGCATTCCCGCGATCCGCCAGCCGTCTTCGCCGCGGACGAGCACGTGGGTGGCCCGGAACGTCCCGTCGACGCGGTTGCCCTGATGGGTCGCCTCCTGGTCGTGCACGCCGATCGCGATCGCGGTGTCACCGTGCACGCGGACCTCGACGTCCCGCCAGTCGAGCCGCAGCGTCGCCAGCGCACCGGACTCGTACCGGCCCAGCCACTGCTCCCGGTCAAGCACGAAACCGAGCGGCCCGACGAGCCGGAACTCGTCCGCGACCAGCGAGCCCAGCGTCTCCGGGTCAGCCGCGACCTCCGCGGCGGCCCAGCGTTTGCCCAGTTCAGCGATGTCCGCAGCGGTCATGACGCCCTCCAGTGCCATTCGATGAGACAGCACAAACGTTAGACATCTAATCATTCGTCGTCAAACGGTTAGAGTTCGACGATCCTGCGGTACCGTCCTCTCGTGCCCCGACCCGCCACCCCGCCGCTCGGCGTTCTCCTCGCCCGCACCGCCAAGACCGCCGGCCAGGCGTTCGACCGCGCCCTGGCCGAGGTCGGCGGATCGCAGCCGGTCTGGCAGATCCTCATCGCGCTCAAAACCCGCCGGCACGCAAGCCAGCGGGAACTCGCCGACGCCGTCGGCATCCAGGGCGCGACGCTCACCCACCACCTCAACGGCATGGAAACCGCCGGCCTGCTCACCCGCACCCGCGACCCGGAAAACCGGCGCGTGCACCAGGTCGAGCTGACCGACCACGGCGAGCGCACCTTCCACCGCCTCGCCGACGCCGCGATCGCGCACGACAAGCGGATGCGCCGCGGTTTCACCGACGACGAAATAGCGACCCTCGCTGCATTGCTGACCCGGCTCGCGGAAAACGTGGCACAACCGGACCCGTGAACGCTTCCTCGCGCGCTCACGGGTCCGGGCCGCGCAGTTACCGCGTGGGCGGGCAGGTCTTCCAGGCGAAGTGGTAAACCGTCTGGACACTGCCGTCCGTCGAGTCCATCGTCAGGAAGCTCGTCGTCTTCGCCGGGTCCGAAGTCCCGGCATACGCCCGCAATTCCGTGTTGATGTTCAGGTTGCGTTCCTGGCCGCACGGCTCGTAGATAATCGCGTCGATGTCCGTCGAATCCGAGAACTGCCAGTCATTGTCGTAGAACCCGTCGAGCCGATGTGTCGCGTAGGCGGTCGGCGAGTTTCCCTGGAAATAGTAGTTCGCGCGTTCCACGCCGTACGCGCCCTTTTCGAGGTGCCCGAATCCGCGGTAGTCCGCCGAGGCGATTCCGTACGTGAACCCCTGCGGGACGTGCACGCGAAGGCCGATCTGGCAGTTCTTGCGGAAGTCGGTCGGCTGCGCGCCGACGCCGACCTGCGCGGTGTATTGGCTGTAGGTGACGGTGAACGCGGTGTTGTCCGTGGAAACCGAAACCGCGGCCGTGTCCGGCGGGCAGCCGGTCCCGTTCACCGTCGCCACGTCGATGATAATTTTGTCCGGCGGCGGATTCTGCGGCCAGGAATGCGGGGTAATCGTCGAAGTCAGCGCCAAAAGCGCAGCGGACATCGTGGCAAGCATGGGTTCCTTCCCATTACTTCCGAGGGGTGGGGGGTTTCGACAGGGTAGCGCGGCAACCACTCTCCGAGTCCCACTGAATGGAGCAACGTTTATGCTTAGCTGCGCACAGCAACGTGTTAACAAACCGTTGACACGAGCTATTATGGACAATTGACGAATCAACAAAAATGATTCAAAAATACACCACGCAGAACCACTCTTCCCGGCTGGTCCGGACAATCCGGCGAAAAAGGCCGCGAAAACCGGGGCAATCGGGACAGTTCGCGCACCGCGCCCGGTACCGCGCAGACCCCGCTCCCCCGGGCGATCCGGCCGCCCGCCCGCACCGCCGCCGCGCCCCGCGCCACCCGCCGCGGCCGGGCCCGGCACGCCCGGACCCGGCCGCAACTCGATCGTGATCTCGAGTTACGCCCTTCGCCCCACTACTCAAGTCGCATCGAGCCGCGTCCCGCCGGGCCGGAACGTGATCCTGGCTACCGTGACTGGACGCACCCGGACGACGCCCGCCGGTAGGGCTAGCATCCTCGGTACTAGCCAAAGTCGTCTCAAGCTGGAGAAGCGCAATGACCCAAGCCCCTGTCAACGTCACCGTCACCGGTGCGGCCGGCCAGATCGGCTACGCGCTGCTGTTCCGCATCGCGTCCGGTCAGCTGCTCGGCGCCGACACCCCGGTGAAGCTGCGGCTCCTGGAGATCCCCCAGGCGGTCAAGGCGGCTGAGGGCACCGCGATGGAGCTGGACGACGGCGCGTTCCCGCTGCTGGCCGGCATCGACATCTTCGACGACCCGAAGCAGGCCTTCTCCGGCGCGAACATCGCCCTCCTGGTCGGCGCCCGCCCGCGCAGCAAGGGCATGGAGCGCGGCGACCTGCTCGAGGCCAACGGCGGCATCTTCAAGCCCCAGGGCGAGGCCATCAACGCCGGCGCGGCCGACGACATCAAGGTGCTGGTGGTCGGCAACCCGGCCAACACCAACGCGCTGATCGCCCAGTCGCACGCCCCCGACGTGCCCGCCGAGCGCTTCACCGCGATGACCCGCCTCGACCACAACCGCGCGCTGGCCCAGCTGGCCAAGAAGCTCGGCGTCGCCGTGACCGACCTGAAGAAGGTCGCGATCTGGGGCAACCACTCGGCCACGCAGTACCCGTCGGTGCAGCACGCCGAGGTCAACGGCAAGAACGTCGCCGAGACCATCAACGACCAGACGTGGCTCGCCGACACCTTCATCCCGACCGTCGCCAAGCGCGGCGCCGCCATCATCGAGGCCCGCGGCCTCTCCTCGGCCGCCTCGGCCGCCTCCGCCGCGATCGACCACGTCTACACCTGGGTGAACGGCACCCCGGAGGGCGACTGGACCTCGGCCGGCGTCGTCTCCGACGGCTCCTACGGCGTCCCGGAAGGCCTCATCTCCTCCTTCCCGGTCACCGCGAAGGACGGCAAGTACGAGATCGTCCAGGGCCTGGAGATCGACGAGTTCTCCCGCCAGCGCATCGACGCCTCCGTGGCCGAACTGGCCGAGGAACGCGACGCGGTCCGCAAGCTGGGCCTGATCTGAGGTTCGTTTTCCACGATGGCCGCCCCGGTTTCGGGGCGGCCATCATTCGTTTTCGCGTCTTTGGCTGGTTTTGGGGTCGTGGATGTTGGGCTTGGTCTCACGATGTGGGTGTGTTTTCTCATCGCCCGCCGTATAGGTCGTTATACAGTGGAGAGTAGGTCGTGTAGTCGGCGGGCGGTGCCGGGCACGATCCGTGTCCCGTCGCGGAGGTCGGCGGTCAGCTGGTCGTAAACCCGGCCCACATTCGCCGCCTGGACCGGCAACGCGCTGGGATCGGCAGCACCGTCCATTCCGGACTTCCGGGATGCGACCTGCAGTTGCGCTCCCCCGTCTCGGATCGAGGTCCGGACGGTCACATCCCGGACCTCTCCCCCGCATCCGCGAGCGCCGTGGCTTGCGTGCTTGGCCGCGGTCCTGCGGGCGCAAAGAAGGCCGGCCCCCCCCCCCCCCCCCCCCCCCCCCCCTTCGCGCTCGCCACCGCGATCCCGCCGGGCCGCACGATCGGGCTCGTCCCGGGCGAGGACCAGTGGCGGCGGAATCGTCCTCGACGGTCTGCGCCCGGCGGGATCGGCGCACCCGCCGCTAGGGTCGGGGGAATGGCCCGGCTGATCCACCTCAACGGCCCCAGCGGCATCGGGAAATCCACTGTCGCGCGGCGCTACGCCGATCTGCACCCGGGAGTGCTCGATCTCGACGCCGACCAGGTGGTGACGATGATCGGCGGCTGGCGGACCGCGTTCTGGGACACGCTGCCGGCCGCGCGGCGGCTCGCGCTCGCCATGGCGGAGACACATCTGCGGGCCGGGCACGACGTGGTCATGCCGCAGTTGGTGGCGAAGGTCGAGCAGGCCGAACGGTTCGAGGAGGCCGCTCGCGCGGCAGGCGGCGAGTACGTCGAGATCATGCTCGCCGCGCCTCGTTCGCAGGCGAAAGCCCGGTTCGCCGCGCGCGGCTACCACGCGGCGGCCGACGCGATGGCCGAACTGGGCGGCCCGGTCGTGCTCGACCGGATCCACGACCACGTCGCGGAGTACCTCCCGCTCCGTCCACAGTGCACAGTGCTGGACACCGGAGGCCTCGACGCGGACGAAACCTGCGCGAAGGTCGCGGAAATCGTTGCCCGCCGAGCAGCGGCGGAGGCACCGCGTGCACGGAACGGGGACCAAACGGGAAACGCGCCGCCCAGCCCGGCCTGAGCGCGGTATATGTCGAGGAGTGCCAGGACACAGACCCGACGCGGTCCGTCCGCCGCCAACCGGGCGGACCGCGTGCCGCGCGCGAACCTGCCCCGCCGCACCCCCGGCCGACGCGGTCCGTCCGCCGCTAACCGGGCGGACCGCGTGCCGCGCGCGAACCAGCCCCGCCGCGCCCCTGGCCGACGCGGGAATCGCAGCCGATTCCCGCGCGATCCTGATTCTCGACGGCCCTCGACAGGTCAGCCCGCCGCCAGCGCTCGTTCCCGGCCTGTCGCCGTCCTTCCTCGATCCGCGCCGGCCTCTCCGGAAGAGACTCCCATGCCAGAATCCGCTGCCCGCCCGGACTTCCCCGCGCCGCCCTGGCTGCTCAGCGCTCGCGACGGCGTCGCCCTGCGCGCCCTCGCCGCGGCCTTGCTCGACAGCACGGCGTCCGACCTCGACCTCTCCTACTCGCTCGCAACCCGCGTCCCGCGAGCGCACCGCGTCCTGGTCCCGGCCGGCGACCGGACCGCCCTCGAAGCGGTCGCGAGCGGCGCGACACCCGGTCAGCCCGTGCCGATCCGCCCCCGGCTGACCTTCGTCTCCCGCGGCAGCAAACTCTCCCCGGGCCGGGAAACCGAGTTCTCGCACCGGTTTCCGCTCTTCGCCGAAACTTTCGCCACGATCCTGGCCGACTATCAGGACTGGCTCTTCGCCTTCCAGGCCGCCCTGAGCTGCCTGCTGGAATCCTGGGGCCTCCGCCCGGAAGCCGTCGCCCGCGTGACCACCCGGCCCCGGGACGACCTCAGCCTCCAGCTCGACCTCACCCCGCCCTCCGTCCACGCCCTCATCGCCGAACTCGCCCGGCTGCACACCGCGGGCATCCCGGTGGCCTGGCACGAGGTCTTCGCCGGAAGCGGAGCCCAGCGGGTCGACCTGCCCGCCGAAACCCTGCTCTACCGCCCCCGATGGGTCCCGGTCCCCGCGCGTCCCGGCCCGGCGGAACTCCTGGAACTCCCCACCGGCAACGACGTCCACGCCCGCACCGCCCGCACTCTGGACGTTCTGCAGGGGCGCGAAGACCGGCTAGCCGTCACGATCAACGCCACCGGACCCGACCCGGATCTGGCCAGCGCCGCGGTCTGGGGTCTGCTCAGCGCTGCCGGAATCACCGCGGTCGACCTAGACCAGCCGATGCCCGCCGCCGAGATCCTCGACCTGGTCGGCGGCAGTACCGAACCCCGGCTCGCCATCCGCGACGGAATCCCGCACGCCTTCCGCGTCGCGCCCGTCACCGCCTCCCCCGTCCGGCTGATCGACCCGTCCGGCACTGTCCTCGCCACCGGCGGCACCGGCCGGATCGGCACCCTGCTGGCCGCGCACCTCGTCGCCGAGCACGGCGTCCGTCACCTCGTGCTGGCGAGCCGCAGCGGCCCCGCCGCCGAACGCCTCCCGACCGATCTCGACGCGGACGTCCGCATCGCCGCCATCGACGTCGCCGACCCGCATCAGGTCGAAAGCCTCCTCGCCTCCTGCACTCCGCCGCTGACTGCGGTCATCCACTGCGCCGACGCTCTCCTCGGCGCGCCACAAAGCCCGGACCCGGTTTTGCGCGCGAAAGCCGACTCCGCCTGGATCCTCCACGAGGCGACCAAACACCTGCCGCTGTCCGCGTTCGTGCTCTTCTCGTCCCTCGCCGGGGCCTTCGGCGAACCCGGACAAGCGATGTACGCCGCCGCCAACCGATTCCTCGACGCCCTCGCCGTCCACCGACGCGCGAACGGGCTGCCCGCGGTGTCAATCGCGTGGGGCCGATGGGATCCCGCCGTCTTCGACGCCGCGCTCGGCAGCGAAGAACCGGTCTTGTTCGGCCCCGGTGCGCCCCGCGCCGAGCGGACCCGCCCGACCGAGGAAGCCTTCCCCGGCCTGCTGACCAGTGTCCCGGCCGGAAGATGACCTCGGGTCCTGAGCTTTTTCTTTAACGGAAGCTGGGCGCTGGCCGATTTTCTCGCCCAACGCCCAGCCGTATAGGTCGTTATACAGCAATCAGCTGACCGAAATGTCGTCCGCGTAGATCGGGCTCTGGCCGTACCAGCCGTGGACGTACACCGTCACCGCGCCGGACGAGCCGGTCGTGAACGGAACCGTCAGCTTGGTCCAGCTGGAGTTCGCGGTCCACGAACTGGCCGTCGCTCCCCCGCGGACGCCGGCGTAGGCGTAGCCGCCCTGGACCCATGCCGTCAGCGTGTACGCGTGGTTCGGCGCGAGCGTCAGGTTCTGCGTCGCTTCCCCGGTCGTCGACGCGGTCGGCGACACCTGCAGTGCGTGGCTGCCTCCGTGCACCGGCGAGGACACGATCGCTCCCCCGGTCCACGGGCTGAGCGCGCCGGTCTCGAAGTTGCCGTTGACGACGCTGCCGGTCGGGCTGGTTCCGTTGACAGTCAACGTGTACGTCGCGCTGTGGCTGCCGCCGCCTGCGACCGAACCCGTGATGGTCAGCGGGTAGACGCCCGGCTGAGTCGCCGCCGTCGTGGTGATCGACAGGTTCGCGCTCTCCCCCGCCTTCACCGTGGCCGGGCTGACCGACGCGGTCACGCCGCCGGGAGCGCCGCGCACCGAGAGCGAAATCTGTTGCGCCGTACCGGAAGTCACCGCGGTGGTCACCTTGCCGGTCGCCGAACCGCCCGGGTCGACCGAGGCCGCGGCCGGGCTTGCCGACACCGAGAAATCGTTGCCCGGCTGCGGGGTTCCGCCGGTGAACGGGGCGAACGTGTGGCTGAAGTACCACTTGTCCTGCGGGATGCCGGAGCAGTTGTCCTGCGCGCCGGTCCCCGGGCAGGTGCCGTTGTCCCGCTGCAGCGCCCAGAACGACAGCAGGTTGATGCCCTTGGACACGGCCCAGTTGTAGACCGTGACCGCGTCCGCCGTGGTGAACGTTTCGGCCGCGCCGAAGTCGTCGATGCCCGGCATCTCGGTGACGCCGACCATCCCCCAGAGCTGTTCCTGCGTCTTCTCCGGGTACAGCGACGCCAGCTGCGACACCAGTCCGGCCGCCGCCGTCTGGGTGTCCTGGGCCATGTTGTGCGTGGCGTTGTCGTAGTAGTCGAAGGTCATCAGGTTGACCACGTCGACCCTGGCCCCGTTGGAAACCGCGTTCCGCAGCACGTCCAGCGCGCTGGCCAGGCCGCTCGTGGTGGTCGGCAGCGTGTAGGAGATCTGCACCTGCCGCCCGTTGGCCGCGGCCCAGTCCTGGACCTTCTTGATCGCCTTGTTCCGGCGGTCGATGCCTGCGGAGTTGGTCAGCGAGTTGTCCTCGATGTCCATGTCCAGGCGCGGCACGTCGTAGGTGGTGATCAGCGATTCGTACGCGGCCGCGATCTGGTCGACGTTCGTGCAGCTGTCGGCGATCTCGGTGGCGTTGTGGTCGGCGGTGTAGCCGCCGAACGACGGGATCACGTCCCCGCCGCGCGAGCGGATGGCGCGGAAGTCCGCGCCGAACGTCGAGTCCGCCACCGGCATGCCGGCGTCGCCGTTCCAGAGGACGGTGCACGAACCCGACGAGGCGGTCTGCAGGAACGCCATCGTCAGGTGCTTGACGCCGGCCTCCTGGGCCATCGCGGCCGGGCTCTGCCCGTTCCAGGATTCGAAGTAGGGCGCGAACACGTGGTTCGGCAGCGGCGTCGCGGCGTGCGCGGGCGCCGCGGTGGCGACCAGCACCCCGAGCGGAGCCGCCGCGGCGGCCAGGACAGCGGACAATCGGGACAAGTGACTTCTTCGTCGCATGCGGGCTCCAGTGCCGAAAAAGGGGCCGTGCGGCGCGGCGGCGCACGACCGGAACTTTCCCAGAATTGGACTGGACCAGTCACCCGTCAAGGTCTAGACCACTAATGCGGCCGAACGGCCGGGTCGGATCGTCGGGCGCCACCGGGGGCCGGTGGTCCGGCGCCGGACCACCGGCCCCCGGTGGGTCAGCCCACCTGTTCCCTGGCCGGGGCCGGCGCGCCGAGCGAGAGGTTCGTCGACCGCGTGGTCAGCGAAATCGCCGCCGCGGCCAGCGTCGACACCGCCAGGAACCCGAACGCCGCGGCGAACCCGAACCGGTCCGCGAGCCAGCCCATCACCAGCGGCGCGAGCACGCCGGCGAGCTGGCCGCCGGTGTTCACCAGGCCCATCCCCGCGCCGACCAGGTCGCGCGGCAGCACCCGCAGCGGGAGTCCGACGATGCCGATCGAGGCCAGGCCGCTGATGAACATCGCGACGGTCTGCAGCACGGTGAACCCGGTCGCCGAATCCGACAGCAGCATCGCGACGAGCACCCCGGCCGCGGCGACGAGCGCGGGCACCACGAGCCAGCGCGGCCTGCGGTCGAAGTACCGGCTCATCAGCCAGCCGCCGAGCAGCACCGCCGCGGCGCTCACCAGCTGCGGGATCGCCGCCGACACCCCGGCCGCGACCAGCGAGAGCCCCTTGGTCTCGACCAGGTACGACGGGACCCAGGTGATCATCCCGTAAGCGAGCATGTTGAAGCAGGCGAACATCGCCGCGCAGCGGATCACCAGCCGGTTCCGCAGCACCCGCGAGACCGGCACCTTCACCGGGGCGACGTGCGCCTCGGGTTCGGTCAGCTCGCGCGGCAGCGGCGCGGGCAGGATCCGCCACAACGCCAGCCCGACGATCAGCCCGGCCACCGCGACGATCCAGAACGTGTGCCGCCAGCCCGCGGCCACCACGAGCGGCGCGACCAGCAGCGGCCCGAGCCCGGCCCCGACGGAGTTCGACGCGAGCAGCAGCCCGGCGCCGCGGCTGCGGCCTTCCTGCGTCGTGCGCTCGGCCAGCGCCTTGAACGCCGCGCCGGGGAACAACGCCTGCGCGAACCCGAACGCCGCGCGCAGCACCAGCAGCACGACCAGCCCGGGCGCGAACCCGGTGGCGGCGGTGAACACCGACCAGGCCACCAGCGAAATCACCAGCAACGGCCGCGCGCCCACGCGGTCCGCGAGCAGCCCGCCGGGCATCTGCCCGACCAGATAGGCGATCGCGAACGCGGAGACGACCAGCCCCTGCGTGGTCTTGGACAGCCCGAACTCCGCGCCGATCAGCGGCAGCGCGACCGCGATCATGACGCGGTCGATGTAGTCGATGATGAAGACGCCGACCAGCAGCGCCAACGTGGTCCGTTCGGTCCGCCGCACGCCCGGCGCGGAACTGCCAATGCTCACCGTCGGATCCTCCTTGATTCGGCGACGCCGCATTGTGCGGTCAGGCACCCCCTCCGCGGCTTCGTCGGATCCGCCGAATCCCGGGCCCGGGTGTCAGCGGATCCGACGAAGCCGCGGTTTCGCGGAGGCGCGGACGCGGGGAAACCGGCGGCCGGAACCGGCCGTTCGACGCCGGAACGCAGCGGAGTTCCCTACGATGGCGAAGCTGACGACCGCGGGCGGAGAGGGACGGTGGGGATGGCCGAGGGGCGACCGGGTGCGATGATCGGCGGCCGTTACCGGCTGATCGGCGAACTCGGGTCCGGCGGTTTCGGCCGGGTGTGGCGGGCTCGCGACGAAAGTCTCGACGTGAGCGTCGCGGTGAAAGAGATGCGGCTGCCGCCGTCTTCCAGCGACGCGGAACACGCCGACCGGCTGAAGCGGGCGGAGCGGGAAGCCCGGCACGCCGCCCGGCTGCGCGACCATCCGAACATCGTCGCCGTCCACGACGTCGTGATCGAGGGCGGCGTCCCGTGGATCGTGATGCGCCTGGTCGACGGCCAGACCTTGGCCGACCGCCTCGCCGGCGGCCCCCTCTCCCCCGAACAGGCGGCTCCGATCGCGGCGGCGCTGGCGGACGCGCTCGGCGCCGCGCACGACGCGGGCATCGCGCACCGCGACGTCAAACCCGGCAACGTCCTGCTGACCGGGGCCGGCCAGGTGCTCCTGACCGATTTCGGCATCGCCACCCACGAGTCCGACACCCAGTTGACCTCTACTGGCATGTTCATCGGCTCGGTCGAATACACCGCCCCGGAACGGCTCGAAGGCCGCGGCCGCGGCGCGGTCAGCGACCTTTTCTCGCTCGGGGCCACCCTCTATCACGCCGTCGAGGGCGTCTCCCCGTTCGGCCGCGACAGCGCCAAGGCGACGATGGCCGCCATCCTCTTCGAGCAGCCTCCGCCGCCGGAGCGCGCGGGCGCGCTGGCCGAGCTCATCACGCGCCTGCTGGACAAGGACCCGGACCGCCGTCCTTCCTTCGCCGAAGCACGGCAGCTGGCCGCCGCGCCGAGCCCGGCCAAGCGCGAAACCCGCGTCGAGACCGGACTCCGGCCGACGCGACCCGAGCCGGCGCCGAAGGCGCCGCACCAGCGCACCGGCCGCAAGGGGTTCTTCGCCGGGACTTTCACGATGGCTGCGGGGCTGGTCCCGGCGGTCGTCGCCTCCGGGGCCGTCCTTTCCGGCTCTTCCCACGCTGCCGACCAGAGGACAGCCACCCTCGTCCCGTTGGCGTTCGCCGCCGGGATCGCCGTCTTGGTCGGAATCGGGCTCTGGCTCTGGCCGATCAAGCACAACAAGCCGATCGGTTTCGGCGCCGGCCTCCTCACGTTCGTCGTGCTGCTCGTTTTGTGGCTGCCGAACATCGTGATCAGGTGAGCCGCGGGTCCCGGCTGGAGACCCGCGGCGGGGCCGGGGCGAACGGCCCCAGCCCCGCCGTATAGGTCGTTATACACCCAGCTTACGCGCCCGCGAGCCCCCGGCGCTTCAGCAGCGGTTCGATTTCCGGCGCGCGGCCGCGGAAGGCCGCGAACGCCTCCATCGGGTCCACGCTGCCGCCGAGGCCCAGCAGGGTCGACCGGAAGTGGTCGCCGTTTTCCCGCTTCAGGCCGCCGTTTTCGGTGAACCACTCGACGGTGTCCGCGTCGAGCACCTCGCTCCAGATGTAGGAGTAGTACCCGGCGCTGTAGCCGCCCGCGAAAACGTGGTTGAAGTAGGTCGTCCGGTAGCGCGGCGGGACGCTTTCCAGTGCCACGCCCGCCTTTTCCAGCGCCTCGGCCTCGAACCGCTGCACGTCCTCCACCCGGTCGTCCGGGCCGAGGCGGTGCCACGCGAGGTCGAGCAGCGCCGCGGCGAGGTACTCGGTCGTGCGGAAGCCCTCGCCGTACTGCTGCGCGGCCTCCAGCAGCTCGACCTGCCCGGCGGGCAGCGGCTCCCCCGTCTCGTGGTGCTTGGCGTAGTTGGCCAGGATTTCCGGCCACAGCATCCACATCTCGTTGACCTGCGACGGGTATTCCACGAAGTCGCGCGGCACGTTGGTGCCGGTGAACGTCGGGAATTCGACGCCGGACAGCAGCGAGTGCAGCGCGTGCCCGAACTCGTGGAACGCGGTGCGCACCTCGTCGAGCGAGAGCAGGGTCGGCTCCCCCTCGCGCGGCTTGGTCACGTTCAGCACGTTGACCACCACCGTGCGCCGCCCGAGCAGCCGCGACTGGTCCACGAAGTTGTTCATCCACGCGCCGCCGCGCTTGGAGTCGCGGGTGTAGTAGTCCATCAGGAACAGGCCGAGCCCGCTGCCGTCGGCGTCGAAGACCTCGAAGATCCGCACCTGCGGGTGGTACTTCGGCAGGTCGTGCCGTTCCGTGAAAGTCAGGCCGTACAACCGGTTCGCGGCGGCGAACACGCCGTCGTGCAGCACCCGGTCCAGCTCGAAGTACGGCCGCAGCGCCGCGGTGTCCAGCTGGAACCGCTCGCGCTCCACCTTCGAGGCGTAGAACGCCCAGTCCCACGGCTGCAGCGTCGCGCCGGGCACGTCCGCTTCCAGCAGCTGCTGGAGTTCCGCGGCCTCGGTGCGCGCGTTCGCGACCGCCACCGGCGCGAGCCGTTCCAGCAGCCCGCCGGCCGCCTCGACGGTCTTGGCCGTCTCGTCCGCGATCACGTACGCCGCGTGGTTCGGGTAGCCCAGCAGCGCGGCCCGCTCGGCGCGCAGCCGGGTGATCTCCTCGACGATGGCGTTGTTGTCGTACTCGTTGCCGCGGTTGCCGCGCGACACCGAAGCGGTGTAGACGCGCTCGCGCACCGCGCGGTTTTCCAGCGACGCCACGGCCGCCTGCGCGGTGGGCAGCGTCAGGGTCAGCACGTACTTGCCTTCGAGACCGCGTTCGGCCGCCGTCTGCGCCGCCGCCGCGATCGCGCTTTCGCCGAGCCCCGCCAGTTCCGCGGCGTCGTCGAGCACGACGGCGAGATCATTGGTGTCCCGCAGCAGGTTCTGCGAAAAACGGGTCTGCAGCGTGGAAAGCTGCTCGTTCAGCGCGCGCAGCTTCGCCTGGTCCTCCTCGGGCAGCCCGGCGCCCGCGCGGCTGAAGTCGGTGTACCGGCGTTCCAGCAGCCGCAGCTCTTCCGGGGTCAGGCCCAGCTCCGCGCGCTTGCGGTACAGCGTCTCGATGCGGGCGAACAGCCGCGGGTTGAGGTGGATCGCGTCCTGGTGCGCGGCCAGCTTCGGGGCCAGCTCGGCCTGGATCTCCTGGATCTCGTCGGTCGCGTTCGAGCTCGAGATGTTGAAGAACGTGCCGGACACCCGGGTCAGCAGCGCGCCGGCCCGCTCGAGCGCCGCGATCGTGTTCTCGAAGGTCGGCTCGGCCGGGTCGTCGGCGATCCGTTCCACGTCGGCGGCGTGCTCGGCGAGCCCGGCCTCGAACGCGGGCCGGTAGTGCTCGTCGGAGATGCGGTCGAACGGCGGCAGCTCGTACGGCAGGCCGCTGGGGGCGGCGAACGGGTTGTCCGGGGAAATCATTCGGGTTTGCGCTCCTGGTTCTCCACAGGGTTCTCCACGTGGTTCCGCCCACCCTACGGGGTCTCGCATCCGACGGAAGGACTGTCGATCGTCAGCGGCCCGTGCTTCCGCCCACGACGGCGTCGCTCGAAGCCTTCTTGCCGCGGCCGCGCTTCTTCTTCGGCGGCGGCGGCACGATCCCGGCCAGGTCGCCGCCGTGTTCGTTCACCCGGAGCACGAACGGCCGCGTTTCGGTGTAGCGGACGACCGACACCGCGGCCGGGTCCACCACGATCCGCTGGAAGGCGTCCAGATGCTGGCCCAGCGCGTCGGCCAGGATCGACTTGATCACGTCGCCGTGGCTGCACACGACCCACACCGCGTGGTCGCCGTGCTCGGCGGTGATCCGGGCGTCGTGCGCGCGGATCGCGGCCACCGCGCGCGCCTGCATCTCGGCGAGCCCTTCGCCGCCCGGGAACACCGCCGCCGACGGGTGCGCCTGCACCACGCGCCACAACGGTTCCTTGACGAGGTTCTTGAGTTCCCGGCCGGTCCACTCGCCGTAGTCCACTTCGGACAGCCGCGGCTCGACGACCTTCGTCAGCCCCTGCGCGGCGGCCAGCGGCGCGACGGTCTGCTTGCAGCGCAGCATCGGCGACACGACCAGTTCGGCGACCGGCACCCCGGCGAACCGCTCGACGAGGGCGGCGGCCTGGGCCCGGCCGGTGTCGTCCAGCCCGACCTTCGGGGTGCGCCCGGCGAGGACGCCCGAGCCGTTGGCCGTGGACTTCCCGTGCCGGAGCAAGATGACCGTACTCACGACGCCACCCTAACCGGTGATCGGCGGGGTCAGCCCCCGGCGGGTCCCGCGTTCGGGTCGAGCACGCCGCCGAAGACCAGGCCGAACAGCACGGCGCCGAGCACCACGCGGTAGATCACGAAGGGCACGAAGCTGCGCTTCTTGATGTAGGCCATCAGCCACGCGATCACCAGGTAGCCGACGCCGAAGGCGACCAGCGTGGCCAGGATCGTCGGCCCCCACTGCGCGTTCTCGCCGTTCTTGCCGATGTCGGTCAGCTTGTACAGCCCCGAGCCGAACACCGCGGGCACCGCCAGCAGGAAGGAGTACTCCGCGGCTTCCGAACGGGTGTAGCCCATCAGCAGGCCGGCGCTCGTCGTGCCGCCCGAGCGGGAGACGCCCGGGATCAGCGCGAGCGCCTGCGCGAAGCCGTACGCCAGGCCGTGCGGCACGTTCAGGTGGTCCAGCGTCCGCTGCTGCTTCGCGGTCCGGTCGGCGAACAGCAGAATCAAGCCGAACACGATCAGCGTCGTCGCGGTGATCCGCAGGTCGCGGAAGGCCCGGTCGATCTCGTCCTGCAGCAGCAGGCCGAGCACGACGATCGGCAGCGAGCCGACGATGATCAGCCAGCCCAGCCGCGCTTCCGGGTCGCGCCGCCAGTCCGGGCGGTAGAGCGAGAAGAACCACGCGCGCAGGATCCGGCCGATCTTCGGTCCGAAGTAGAGGATCACCGCCAGCTCGGTGCCGATCTGGGTGACCGCGGTGAACGCCGCGCCCGGGTCGCCCCAGCCCGCCAGCGCCGCGACGATCCGCACGTGCGCGCTCGAGGAGATCGGCAGGAATTCCGTGAGCCCCTGCACCAGCCCCAGCACCAGGGCCTCGAACCATCCCATCACGCCGCTCCCGCCGGTTCGCCCGCCCGCTGGGGGCGCTGTCCGATTCGCACGGCCGGGAACCTATCGGGTGGTTCCTGAGAACTCCCGCGAGGGCCCCGGTCCGACACGGGGTCACCTTGCCCGGGCGCGGGCGGGTGCGCCCACTAGGCTCGGCGGTCGTGGAAAAGCGACAGCTCGGCCGGTCGGGACTGCGGATATCGCGGATGGCCCTCGGCACCATGACGTGGGGCGGCGACACCGATCCGGACGAGGCGGCCAGCCAGCTGGTCGCGTTCGTCGACGCGGGCGGCACGCTCGTGGACACCGCCGACCTCTACGCCGGCGGCGAGGCCGAGCGGATGCTCGGGGAGCTGCTGTCGGACCTGGTGCCGCGCGAGGACGTCGTGCTGGCCACCAAGACCGTCGCCCGCCGCACCGACGGCCCGTTCGGCGGCGGCGCTTCGCGCGGCGCGCTGCTGTCCGCGCTCGAAGGATCGCTGAAGCGGCTTCGCACCGACCATATCGATCTGTGGCAGCTGCACGCGTGGGATTCCTGCGTGCCGATCGAGGAAACGCTGTCCGCGCTCGACTACGCGGTCACCAGCGGCAAGGTCCGCTACGTGGGCGTGTCCAACTACGCGGGTTGGCAGCTCGCCACCGCCGCCTCTCTCGCCGCGGTGCCGTTCGTGTCCGGGCAGTTCGAATACTCGCTGCTGGAGCGCGGCATCGAACGCGAAGTCGTCCCGGCCGCGGCGCACCACGGGATCGGCATCCTGCCGTGGGCTCCGCTCGGCCGCGGCGTGCTCACCGGCAAGTACCGCACCGGCACGCCCGCGGACTCGCGCGGCGCCTCCGCCGAGTACGCCGGGTACGTCGAGCACCACCGCACCGAACGAGCCGCGCGGATCGTCCAGGCGGTCGTGACCGCCGCCGAGGGCCTCGGCACGTCGCCGCTCGCCGTGGCGCTCGCCTGGGTCCGAGACCGGCCGGGGGTGGCCGCGCCGGTCGTCGGCGCGCGCGACACCGGCCAGCTCACCGGCTCGCTCGCCGCCGAAGACCTGACGCTGCCGCCCGCGATCCGCAGCGCGCTGGACGACGTCAGCGACATCGAATTCGGCTATCCGGAACGAGGCACCCGGTGAGCCGCAGGTGTCGGGTCGGTGACACGGGCGTGACGGGTCGGCGTTCCTGGAGGATGCTGGAGGGACCCGTTCGCCGGAGCTTGGGTGGAGGTTTCAAGGTGCGTCGGCTCACCGCCGCGTCGCGGATCGCGATCCCGCTGGCCGGTGCGCTCGCGCTGTCCGCCTGCTCGTCCTCGGAGCAGCCGAAGGACAACCTGCAGGTCGTGGCCAATCCGACGGCCGCGAAACCCGCCGTCTCCCCCGCCCGCGCGGTGCCGCCCGCCGGGCAGGTGCTGCCGATGCCGGTGGTGTCCGCGATCGCGGCAGACCAGCAGAGCCGCACGCTCGTCGTCGCGCTTTCCCAGCCGCCTGAGCTGCGGCTTTACGATCTCGCCTCGCTCGGCGCGCCGAAGAAGACCGTCGCGCTGCCGGGTCCGGCGGAATCGCTCAGCGTGTCCGCGGGCCAGGCGCTCGCCGGGATCCCGGGCAAGGGCGTGCTCGCCCGGGTCGCGCTGCCGAGCGGGCAGTTGACCGCCGAGAAGGTCGCCGGGCAGCCGGCCGCCGGGGTCGCCGACGGCCCGGACACGCTCGTCGCGGTCCGCGACCGCAAGGCCGTCGAGGTGCTGGCGAACGGCTCGGTGGCGAAGACGATCACCGGGCAGCTCTACAGCGCCGACGACGTGGTCGACACCGGCAACGGCGTCGTCGTCCTCGACCGGCTGCGCACCGCGGTGTTCAGCGTGGACGTCCGGGCCGGGACCATGGACGAAGGCCTGCGCGCGGGCGACGGCGCGGCCAACGCGGTCGCGGATTCCTACGGCCGCGTCCTGGTCACCGACGCCCGCGCGGGCGCGCTGCTCGCGTTCTCCACCAGCCCGCTGATCCTCCGCCAGCGCTACCCGGTGCCGGGCAGCCCGTACGGCCTCGCCTACGACGCGAAGCGCAGCCTGGCGTGGGTCACCCTGACCGCCCGCAACGAGGTCGTCGGCTACGACGTCCGCGGCGGAGAGCCCGTCGAGAAATACCGATTCCCGACCGTGCGCCAGCCGGACACGGTGGGCGTCGACGACCAGACCGGCCGCGTCTTCGTCGGCTCGGCCGCCGGAGAAGGGACCCAGGTGATCCAGCCATGACGACAGTCGACGAGGCGGTGGTCGAAGGGGATTGGGAGTATCGCCGCCTGCGCCTCCCCCCGGCGGTGTCCCGGCGCGCGGCGATGATCCAGCTCTCCATCCACGCGGAGTTCGCGGGCTGGGAACTGCGCACGGTCCGGCTGTACGCGGACGGCACGCGGAGGGTGTGGCTGCGGCGGAAGCGCACGGCGGCGGACCATTCGACGGGGCTCGCGACCTGACCTGCTTGACTGTCCGTTGTGCGCAAGTTGGTCTATCTGGTCGCGTCCACCCTCGACGGCTTCATCGCCGCTCCGACCCGGGAGGACCCGACCGGCTCGGTCTTCCAGTTCGAGGGCGACCACGCCGAGCCGCTGCTGCGCGAATATCCGGAAATGGTGCCGACGCACCTCCGGTCAGTGCTCGGCATCGAGGACGTCCCGCACCGGCATTTCGACACGGTGGTCGAAGGCCGCGTCTCCTACCAGATGGGCGTCGACCTCGGCGTTCCGGACGCGTATGCGCATCTGCGGCACTACGTCTTCTCCCGCACGATGACCGAGGCGCCCGGCCCGGCCGTGCAGGTGGTCAACACCGACCCGGCGGAGAAGATCCGCGAGCTGAAGAAGGAAGACGGCAAGGACATCTGGCTCGTCGGCGGAGGCGCGCTGGCCGGAGCGCTGCGCGACGAGGTGGACGAGTTGCACCTGAAGCTGTACCCGGTGGTCATCGGCTCCGGCGCGCCGCTGTTCGACGCCGGGTTCTCCGTGGACAGCTACCGGATGGCGGACAGCCGGACATTCGAGAGCGGCGTCGCCCTGCTGCGGTACGTCCGCGCCTGAACCCTTGTGAACGACGTCGCCGAGCTGACCGGACGCATCTGACGCACCGACGCCGCCAGGATGCGGTATCGCCGAGGCACTGAAGCGCTGGCCCGACGAGGGGGTGCCGTCCAGTCCCACCGGGTGGCTCGTGACCACCGGCTGGCGCGAGGCGATAGACCGGGTTCGCCGGGACGCGGTCGGCCACGAGAAGGCCGTCCGGGCAGCGGCGGAACCGCCTCCGGAACCGGAGGTCGCCGGGCTGGCCGCGTTGCTGCATCGCCGCGATGCACGACCGGCTTTTCGGACTGGACCCGTCGCCCGTCGTCCTGCTGAACCAGGCGGTGGCCACGCGGTACGCCGTCGGTCCGGCTCCGGCGGGAAAAGGCGGCCCATTCGACAAGGCTCAGCCGAGCGCGGCCATCCACTCCGCCCACTTGGCTTCCTCCGCCGCCACGTCCACGTCCGGCGCGACGATGTGGTGCGTCGCCACCAGCGGTCCGCGGAAGCCTTGCATGAAGCAGAAAAGCCCCTCTTCGGTACGGATTCCGACGGTCTGCTCGTTCACCGCGTACACCACACCATCCGAACCGGCCAACCGGACTTTCGCGCCGACAGCCAGCTTTTCGACCCCGACCTCCTTCGCCAGCGCAGCCCACAACGCAGGCCAATCCGTGACAACCGCAGGCCCGAACGCGGTCACCGGCACAGCCGTCCGGCCCGGGAAGTGCCGCACGAACTCCACCAGGTTGCGGAAGAACAGCGCGCCGCCCGCCTGCATGGCCTCGAACTCGTCCGCCCAGTCGTCGCCCGGCAGGAAGCCGCTCGTGACACACCGAATCACCGAGCTGCCGCCCTCGCGGCCTTCGACGAGGAATTCGTAAGCGATCCGCCGTCCGTCCGGATCCGGTTCGCCGCCGTAGGCCAGCCGGTTCGGCGGGTCCCACGCGGTGATCGCGTGTGTCGGTTCGTAGGCCGCGAAAGCCCCGCGCACCGCGCCGCCGACCCCGCCTTCGACCTCGTTGCGGCCCATGAACCACGAGTCGATGCCCGGTCCGGTCGCGATCGCGGCCCAGACCTGTTCCGGTTCGACCGGGACCTCGGCGACGTCGATCTCCCGGAATTCCTTACCCATCCTGGTTTTCCTCCCCCATCGGCACGCTCGGGTGCACCGCCAGCACCACTCGGTGCGCGCGGCCGTTCTCGGCTTTCTCGTCGTGGTACTTCCCGACCAGCGTGGTCACCGCCGTCGCCAGCTCCTCCGCGAACGCCGCCCGGTCGGCTGCCGAAGCGAACCGGACCTCGCCGTCGAGCGCGAAGGTGGCGACGCGCTTTTTCGCTTTCGCCGCACCGGTGATCAGGATTCCGACGTCGCGCACCAGCCGTCCGGCGACGGCCAGCAGCCAGCGCGCGGAGAGCCGGTCCGGCGACTGCGCCGGATCGGGCTGCACGGCCGCGAGCGCGGACGGCGAAATCACGTACGAGGCTGCGGTCGCCCGCATCATCCGTTCCGTGACGTTGCCCTTGCGCCGCTCCTCGACCAGCTCCACGAGCCCGTGCTTTTCCAGCGCGCGCAGGTGGTAGTTGACCTTCTGCCTGGGCAGGTCGACGCGAGCGGCCAGCATCGTCGCCGACGCCGGCTGCGCCAGTTCGGCCAGGAGCCGGGCCCGGACGGGGTCCAGCGACACCTCGGCCGCGGCCGCGTCCTCGATCACCGCAACGGGAAACATGCGTCCCATCGTCGCGGCTGAACACTCACATTGTCAAGACAGGTTTTGTTGTCGGTAGACCTCGTGCACGACCGAGGCGATCCGCGGGACCACCTGCGCGGCCGCCTCCAGCGGCACGACGTGCCCGACGCCCGGCAGCACCACGGCGTACCCCTGGGCCAGCCCGCGTACGAACTGCTCGACGTCGGCGGGCGCGACGATCCGGTCCCGCTCCCCCACGATCGCCGTCACCGGCAGGTCGCCGGCCAGCGACAACGCGGCTTCGCGGGCGTAGGCGTCAAGGGCGGGCCGGAACTGCGCGACGGTGTGCGGCCAGTTGCCGCGGATCATCTTCACGGTCAGCTCGACCAGGTCCGGGTCGGGATCGTCGCCGAACAGCCACCAGCGCAGCCCGGCGCTCACCGCCCGGCTGGTGTGTTCGCGGAACACCCCGTACAGCTTCGCGCCCAGCACCATTTCCAGGTCCTGCGCGACCTTGCCGAGCGCGTTGGGCCAGGCCGCGGACGCCTCGGTGGCCAGCCGCCCGGACGACGTCGACAGCAGCACCAGCCCGCCGACGCGCGCGGCGAACAGCTCCGGATGCCGCTGGGTGAGCGACATGACCGCGAGCCCGCCCATGTCGTGGCCGACGAGCACGACCCGGCCGTCCGGGACTTCGCGCTCGAGCACCTCGGCGAGGTCGTCGGCGAGCTGCCCCATGGTCGCGGTGCCGCGGGCGGCCCGGCCCGACTCGCCGTGCCCGCGGTGGTCGTAGCTGACCACCGCGAGCGGATGCTCGACGGCGTCCGGCAGCACCGGGGCGATCCGGCCCCAGCTGCGCTGGTCGAGCGCGTAGCCGTGCAGCAGCACGACGGTCACGGCCGCCGCCGGGTCGCCCCTGCGCACGAGGTGCAGGGGCGTGCCGTCAGCGAGCCGGAACCCGGACATCAGGACGAGCGGAGGAACCGGTCCAGCACGCGGACGCCGAACTTCAGCGCGTCGACCGGGACGCGCTCGTCCACGCCGTGGAACAGCCCGGAGAAGTCGAGGTCGGCGGGCAGTTTCAGCGGCGCGAAGCCGAAGTTGCGGATGCCGAGCTGCTGGAAGGACTTCGCGTCGGTGCCGCCGGAAAGCATGTACGGCAGGGTGCGCGCACCCGGGTCCTCGGCGAGCACCGCGGCGGTCATGGCGTCGACGAGCGCGCCGTCGAACGTCGTCTCGACCGGCGGCAGCTCCATCCACTCCTTCTCGATGTCCGGCCCGAGCAGCTCGTCCAGCTCGCGATCGAACGCCTCGATCCGCCCCGGCAGGATGCGGCAGTCGACCGCCGCCTCGGCCACCGAAGGAATCACGTTCGACTTGTACCCCGCGGTGAGCATCGTCGGGTTCGCGGTGTCGCGCAGCGTCGCCCCGATCATCCGGGAAATGTTGCCCAGCTTGGCAACTGCTCCCTCGAGGTCGTCCTCCGGAAAATCCCAGCCGGTGATCTCGGTGACGCCGGCGAGGAACTCGCGCACGGAATCGGTCAGCACCAACGGAAACTGGTGCTGCCCCAGCTTCGCGACGGCTTCGGACAGCTTGGTGACCGCATTGTCGCGATGAATCATCGACCCGTGGCCCGCAGTGCCGCGAACCCGCAGCTTCATCCAGCGGATGCCCTTCTCGGCCGTCTCGATCACGTACGCGCGGACGTTGTCCTTCAAGGTGATCGAGAAGCCCCCGACCTCGCTGATCGCCTCAGTAACGCCCTCGAACAACTCGGGCCGGTTCTCGACGAGCCACTGCGCCCCGAACTTGCCGCCCGCCTCCTCGTCGGCGACAAAGAGGAACACCAGATCCCGCGGCGGCACGATGTTGTTGATCTTGTAGTGCCGGGCCAAGGCCAGCGTCATGCCGACCATGTCCTTCATGTCGACCGCGCCGCGCCCCCACACGTACCCGTCCTGAACCGCGCCGGAGAACGGATGCACCGACCACTCGGCCGGGTCCGCAGGGACGACGTCGAGATGCCCGTGGATCAGCAACGCCCCGCGACTGGGGTCAGCCCCAGGAAGCCGCACGAGCACGTTGTGCCGGTCCTTGCCGCCGGACTCGACGTAAGTGATCTCGTACCCGGCGTCAGTCAGCTTCTCCGCGACGTACTCGGCCGCGACCCGCTCGCCCACGAGGGTTTCGGGGTCGCCGGTATTGGTGGTGTCGATGCGGATCAGCTCGCTGGTAAGCGTGACAGCCTCGTCCGCAGCAACGTCGATCAAGTTCGGTTCGGTCACCGGCCATTCCTATCATCCCATGCCCCAAGACGCCGCCGTCCCGCCGAGTGGACCCCCACACCCCGCGCGACGAGCAGCCCATACAGCAACAAACCGCACCGCTGCACCCAAAGAGCGAGGCACCCAGCCCCTCCCCCGCACCCCGATACGAAGCCTCCCTGCGGTCGGCGGGTGCTTGTCAAGGCATCTTTCCCGCCTTGACAAGCACCCGCCGACCGTCAGCACAATCGAGCTTCGGGGTGCCCCACGCAACCACCAACCGGCAATGTCGCCCGCCAGGGCGACGAGCCGAACCAACTGATCCGCCAGTCAACCCAAGATCGCAACTCCTTACCCCACAACACTTCCCCCGCCCCGTTACACCCCCCACCCCCAAGAGTTGCGATTTTCGCAACCCACAACTACCGTCACCGCCCATGGACGAAACAGACCAGCTGAGAGAACGAGTACGCCAGCTGATCCAGTCCATGCCCGTCCCCCAACGCGAATTCGCCGCCGCCATCGGCCTCGACCAGACCAAACTCTCCAAGGCCCTCAACGGCACCCGCCGCTTCTCCCCGCACGAACTGGTCCGCGTAGCCGAATACTCCGGCGTCACGGTGAACTGGCTGCTCAACGGCAGCGACGACGCCAAAACCGTCACCGCCGTCCCGGCCCCGGCGGCGGGAACCGCGAGCGAGCCCGACGACCCGGCGCACTCCGAGCCACGGCGGCGGATCCTCGAAACCGCCTGGCAGCTCATCGCCGAACGCGGCTACCACCGGGTGCGCATCGCCGACATCGCGCGAGCGTGCGGCACCAGCACCGCGGCCATCCACTACCACTTCCCCACCAAAACCGAGGTCCTCGACGAAGCGTTGCGGCGCAACGTGAAGCTCGCCTTCGACCGGCAGGTCGCCGAGCTGCACGCGGTGCCCGGCGCGCACGACCGGCTGCTCAAGCTGGTCGAACTGCAGCTGCCGACCGAGGGCCTGCTGCGCGCCGAATGGTCGGTGTGGCTGCAGGTCTGGAACGAGGTCGCGCTCGACCCGCGGCTGCGTTCGCTCTACACCGATTCCTACGACCGCTGGTACCAGACCATCCTCATGACCATCCGCACCGGCCAGGAGCAGGGCGTCTTCCGCCTGGCCGACCCCGAGGCCGCCACCGCCCAGCTCACCGCGCTGATCGACGGCCTCGGCATCCAGGTGCTGACCGGGCGGCCCGGCAGCACGGTGGGCGCGATGCGCGCGCACCTGCACGACTTCATCGACCGCTCGATCGTCCAAGGAGCCTGATGAACCACGAGGTCATCGTCACCTGCGCGCTCACCGGCGCGGGGGACACCACCCGCCGGAGCCCGCACGTCCCGGTCAGCCCGGCGCAGATCGCCGAGAGCGCCATCGAGGCCGCCAACGCCGGCGCGGCCGTGGTGCACATCCACGTGCGCGAACCCGAAACCGGCGCTCCGTCGCGGGACGTCGCGCTGTATCGCGAGGCGGTGCGGCTGGTCAAAGAGTCCGGGGTGGACGTGGTCGTCAACCTCACCGCGGGCATGGGCGGCGACCTCGTCATCGACGCCGAGGACCCGCTCAAGCCGGTCGACGGCACCGACCTGGTCAACGCACTCGACCGGCTCCCGCACGTCGAAGAGCTGCTGCCGGACATCTGCACGCTCGACTGCGGCTCGCTGAACTTCGGCGAGGGCAACCAGCTCTATGTGTCCACTCCGGACATGCTGCGCACCGGCGCGAAACGCATCCAGGAGCTGGGCGTCAAGCCCGAACTGGAGATCTTCGACACCGGCAACCTGTGGTTCGCGACGAAGATGGTCGAAGAAGGCCTGATCGACCCGCCGCCGCTGTTCCAGCTCTGCATGGGCATCCCGTACGGCGCGCCGCCGGACCCCGGGCTGCTGCAGGCGATGGTGCGCCTGCTGCCGGAAGGCGCGCAGTGGGCGTCGTTCGCCATCGGCCGCGACCAGATGCCGTGGGTCGCGCAGTCGGTGCTGCTGGGCGGGCACGTCCGGGTCGGGCTGGAGGACAACCTCTACCTGGCCCGCGGAGTCAAGGCTACCAACGGCCAGCTCGTCGAACGCGCGGTGGACATCGTGCAGAAGCTCGGCGCGGACATCGCCACCCCGGACCGGGCCCGCGAAATCCTCGGGCTGAAGGAGCGCGCGAATGCCTGAAGCATCCACTGTGGACACGGTCGCCTGCGTCGGAGCCGGAGTCATCGGCGGCGGCTGGGTCGCGCATTTCCTCGCCCAGGGCTTCGACGTCCAGGCCTGGGACCCCGCGCCCGACGCGGCGGAGAAGCTCGAAAGGCTCGTCGACGCGGCTTGGCCCGCGCTCACCGAACTCGGCCTCAAACCGGGCGCGAGCCGCGACCGCCTCACCGTCACCTCGACGCTCGCGGAAGCCGTCGACGGCGTCGGCTTCGTGCAGGAAAGCGCGCCGGAAGACCTCGCACTCAAGCAAAAACTGCTCGCCGACATCGACGCGGTCACCGCGCCGGACGTCGTGATCGCCTCGTCCACCTCCGGCTACGGCATGACCGAAATGCAGGTCGCGGCGAAGACGCCGGAGCGGCTCGTGGTCGGGCATCCGTTCAACCCGCCGTACCTGATCCCGCTGGTCGAGGTCGTCGGCGGGAAGCTCAGCGCGCCGTGGGCGGTCGAGCAGGCCGCCGCGTTCTACCGGAGCGTCGGCAAGTCCGTGCTCACGATGGACCGCGAGGTGCCCGGCTTCATCGCGAACCGGCTGCAGGAAGCCTTGTGGCGCGAGGCCCTGCACATGGTCGCGAACGGCGAGGCGACCGTCGAGCAGATCGATCTCGCGATCACCGACGGACCCGGCCTGCGCTGGCCGGTCCAGGGCCCGATGCTGACGTTCCACCTGGCCGGCGGCGAAGGCGGCATGGCACACATGCTCGACCACTTCGGACCGTCCCTGAAGTCCCCGTGGACCCGGCTCGAAGCGCCGGAACTCACCAAGGAACTCCGCGACGCCGTGGTCGCCGGTTGCGACGACGAGGCGGACGGGCGGACCATCGCCGACCTGGTCGCCGAACGCGACCGGGCGGTCATCGCGATCCAGCGCGCGGTCGGGCAGGCCCGTCGTGGCTGAGTACCGCGACCGCGTCCGTCCAGAGTGGATCGACTACAACGGCCACCTCTCCGAGCCCTATTACGTGCTCGTCTTCGGCGACGCGACCACGGCGCTGATGGACATCGTCGGCCTCGGCCCCGGCTACCGCGAGAGAACCGGGGCGTCGCTGTACACGGTGGAGGCTCACGTCCGGTACCTGCGCGAAGTCGGCGCGGACGCCGAACTCGAGGTGAGCACCTCCGTGCTGGCAGTCGGCGCGAAAAAGGTGCGGCTGTGCCACGAAATGCGGGTCGGCGGCGAACTCGTCGCCACCGAAGAGCTGTTGTGCCTGCACGTTTCCGGGGGCCGCGCGACGCCGTTCCCCGCCGAAATCGCCGCCGCGCTCGCACCGCATCTCGCCCCGGTCCCGGACTACGCGGGACGTGCCATCGCCTGATCCCCTCCCCCACCGTGTCGTGAGCGGCAATCCCGGTTCTAACCGGGATTGCCGCTCACGACACCCGCTCGAAAGTCGCCCATGGAAGCCCGATGTAAACCGACCCGCGTTTCCCGCCGCCGCATTCTCACCGCGGCCCTCGCCGGCGCCACGCTCGCCGGGACCGCTTCCCTGCTGGCCGCCTGCGGCTCCACCGTCGCCGCGGCCGTGCCCTCCGGGCCGCCCAAACGAGGCGGCACCCTCCGCGTCGGAGTCACCGGCGGCGGCGCGGCCGACACGCTCGACCCGCACATCCCCGCCACCAACCCGGACATCGCCCGGGTGCTCAACCTCTACGAACCGCTGCTGCTGCGCGATCACGACTACCGGCTCCAGATGCTGGTGGCCGAATCGCTGAAGCCCTCGCCGGACGCGCGCACCTGGACCGCCGTGCTGCGGTCGGGCATCCGCTTCCACGACGGCCGCCCGGTGACCCCGGCCGACGTCGTCGCGACCTTCCGCCGGATCACCGACCCGAAGGACCCGAAGAGCGGCGCGGCCGGGCTGACCATGCTCGGCGAGGTCGTCGCCACCGGCGACCGGACCGTCGAATTCCGCCTCACCTCCCCGAATTCCGGTTTCGACGACCTGCTCGGCCAGTACAGCCTCGGCATCGTCCCGCGCGATTTCGACGTCAAGCGGCCGATCGGCACCGGGCCGTTCAAAGCCGAGACGTTCACCGCCGGGCTGCAGAGCACCTTCGTGCGCAACGAGCACTACTGGCGGCCTGGCCAGCCGTATCTCGACCGGTTGTCGCTCATCAACTTCGCCGACGACGACGCCCGGATCAACGCCCTGCTTTCGTCCCAAGTGGACGCGATCGACCAGGTCCCGGTCGCGCTCGTGGACGTGCTCCGCAGCGACCCGCGGATCCAGGTGCTGCGGTCGGAAACCGGCACCTGGCTGCCGTTCACCATGCGCGTCGACCGGCCGCCGTTCGACGACGTCCGGGTACGGCAAGCGCTGCGCCTGGTGGTCGACCGCGAGCAGATGATCAACCAGGTGCTCAGCGGACAGGGCCGGGTCGGCAACGACCTCTACGCGCCCTTCGACCCGGCGTACAACCGGCAGCTGCCGCAGCGGAAGCAGAACATCGCCGAAGCGAAACGCCTGCTCGCCGAGGCGGGGAAGCCGAATCTGGACATCGAACTGGTCACCGCGCCGATCCAGGCCGGCGCGGTCGAGGCCGCGCAGGTGTTCCAGCAGCAGGCCAAGGCGGCCGGCGTGAACGTGCGGATCCGGAAGGTCGACACCACCACGTTCTACGGCGAGAACTACCTGTCCTGGGATTTCGCACAGGACTTCTGGTACACGCGCAACTACCTGCCGCAGGTCGCGTCCGGCGCGCTGCCGAAAGCGCCGTACAACGAAACCCATTGGAACGACCCGGAATTCACCGGCCTCGTCACCCGGGCGAGCGCCACGGTGGACCCCAAGGCGCGCACCGAGCTGCTGCACCGCGCGCAGCAAATCGAGTACGAGCGCGGCGGGCTGATCGTCTGGGGCTTCGTCGACCAGGTCGACGCCTACCAGTCCTATGTGGCCGGATTCGTGCCGGACCGGACCGGGATCTCGCTGTCGGGCTACCAGTTCCGCCAGGTCTGGCTCGGCACGGCGGAAGGAGGCGCGGCATGAGCCGGCTGATCCTGAAACGGCTGCTCGTGAGCCTCGTGGTGCTGTGGCTGGTCACGCTGCTGGTGTTCGTCGCGACGCTGCTGCTGCCGGGCGATCCGGCGCGGGCGATCCTCGGCCAGCAGGCGACTCCGGAGCGGATCGCCGCGCTGCAGCACCAGCTGCACCTCGACGAACCGGTCTGGCAGCGCTACCTCTCGTGGCTGGGCGGCCTGTTCACCGGCGACCTCGGCACCTCGACCTCGACCCAGGGCCCGGTCACGACGCTGCTCGCGGACCGGGTGTCGGCCTCGCTCGTGCTGCTCGTGCTCGCCGCGGTGATCGCCACGCCGCTCGGGCTCGCGCTCGGCACCTGGACCGCGATGCGCCGCGGCCGCGCCAGCGACCAGGTGGTATCCGGCATCAGCCTGGTGATCGCCGCGCTGCCGGAGTTCGTGATCGGCGTGGCGCTCATCGTCCTCTTCGCGACGACGGTGTTCCGCGTCCTGCCCTCGGTCACGCTCACGCCGCCCGGCGAAGCGGTGTGGGCGCAGCCGAGTCAGCTCGTCCTGCCGGTGCTCACGCTCGTGCTCGTCGTGACCCCGTACATCACGCGGATGATGCGCGCGACGATGAGCGAAGTCCTCGACTCCGGGTACGTGGAAATGGCGCGGCTCAAGGGAATGCGCGAGCGGACGGTGCTGCTGCGGCACGCCTTGCCGCACGCGGTCGGGCCGGTCGCGCAGGTCGTGGCGATCCAGCTGGCCTGGCTGGCCGGCGGCGTCGTGGTGGTCGAATTCCTGTTCCGCTATCCCGGCATCGGCCAGGCGCTGATCGACGCGGTCGGCAAACGCGACGTCGCCGTCGTCCAGGCGGTGACGCTGCTGATCGCCGCGGTCTACATCGTGGTGAACCTGCTGGCCGACGTGATCGGCATCCTCGCCGACCCCAAGCTCCGGACGGAGGCAGTGCGATGACCGCGGTCGAAGAAGAACAGGTGGTGCCCGCCGTCCCGGAAACGCCGCCGCGCGCGGCCGGGCTGATCCGCACCGCCTGGGCGTTCCCGCAGGCCAAGGTCGGCACCGTGCTGGCCGGAGTCGTGATTCTGGTGGCGCTGCTCGGCCCGTGGCTCGGACCGGTCCTCACCGGGCACACCACCACCGACTTCGCCGGGAAACCGTTCAAACCCGACGGCCTGATGGGCACCGACGGTCTCGGCCGCGACGTCCTCACCCGGTTTTTGGCGGGCGGCACCACGCTGCTGCTGTACGCGGTCCTGGCCACCGCGCTCGGCATCGTGCTCGGCGCGCTGCTCGGGATGATCGCCGGGTACGGCGGCGGCTGGCTGGACAGCCTGCTGATGCGCGGCAACGACGTGCTGCTGTCGTTCCCGCAGCTGGTCATCGCGTTGCTGGCGATCGCGGTGATCGGCCCGAAGGGCTGGCTGCTGGTGCTGGTCATCGGGCTGACGCACGCGCCGCGGACCGCGCGGGTCGCCCGGCAGGCCACGGTTTCGGTGCGCAACCACGACTACATCCGCGCCGCCGAGATGTACGCCGTGCCGCGCAGCCGGATCCTGCTGCGCGAGATCCTGCCGAACATCACCGGCCCGCTGATGGTGGAACTGGGACTGCGGCTGACGTATTCGATCGGCTACATCGCCTCGCTGTCGTTCCTCGGGCTCGGCATCCAGCCGCCGGCCGCGGACTGGGGCCTGATGATCAACGAGAACCGGATCGCGCTCGTCGTGCAGCCGTGGGGCGTGCTGCTCCCGGTGGCCGCGATCGCGGTGCTGGCCGTCGGGACGAACCTCGTCGCCGACTCGCTCGCCTCGGCCGCGGCCGGGCGGACCCGGGAGGTGCGCGCATGACCGCTGCGCTGGAGGTGACCGGACTGGCCGTGCGCACGACGGCGGGCCGCCCGGTGCTGCATTCGGTTTCGTACGAGATCGCGCCCGGCGAGGTGCTCGCGCTCGTCGGCGAATCCGGTTCCGGCAAGACGACCGCCGGGCTGGCCGCGCTGGGCCATTTCCGCCGCGGGCTCGTGTCCGGCGGCGGCCAGGTGCTGCTGCGTCCACGCGACGGCGAACCAGTCGACGTGCTGACGCTCGACGATGCGGCCCGCCGCCAGTTGCGCGGCAGTGCCGTCGCGTACATCCCGCAGGACCCGGCGCTGTCGCTGAACCCCGCGCTGCGGGTCGGCCGGCAGATCGCCGAGGTGCTCGAAACGCACGGCTACGCCGGGTCCGTTGACCAGCGGGTGGCCGAGGTGCTCGCCGAGGTCGGGCTGCCGTCCGACGAGGCCTACCAGCGGCGATACCCGCATCAGCTGTCCGGCGGGCAGCAGCAGCGGGTCGGCATCGCGATGGCTTTCGCGTGCCGCCCGAGCGTGGTCGTGCTGGACGAGCCCACCACCGGCCTCGACGTGAAGACGCAGGCGCTGGTGCTGGAAACGGTGCGGCAGCTGACGTCCGAGCACGGCGTCGCGGCGCTCTACATCACGCACGACCTCGCCGTGGTCGCGCAGCTCGCGGACCGGGTTGCCGTGATGTACCAAGGAGATCTGGTCGAATGCGGCGTCGCCGACGAGGTGCTGCGGCGGCCGAAGCACGCATACACGAAGCGGCTCCTCGCCGCGGTGCCCGACCTCGACGCGGAGCCCGCCGCTGCTCCCCCGCCAGCCGACGCGGTGCTGGCCGCGCGCGACATCCGGGTGTCCTATGGGCAGCAGAAAGTGTTGCGCGGCATCAATCTCGCCGTGACGCGCGGGGAAAGCGTGATGCTGCTCGGCGAGTCCGGTTCCGGGAAAACCACGCTGTCGCAGTGCATCGCCGGACTGAACCGCGGCTTCACCGGGACCGTCGCGCTCGAAGGCACCCCGCTCGCCCCGGCGGCCCGGCAGCGCAGCACCGATGAGCTGAGGCGGATCCAGTACGTCTTCCAGAGCCCGTTCTCGTCGCTGAACCCGCGCAAGACGATCGCGCAGTCGATCGAGGTTCCGTTGGTGCGCTTGACTTCCCTCTCCCGCGCCGAGCGGCGCGAACGCGTCGCGGAGACGCTGGACCGGGTCCGCCTGCGCCACGACCTCGCGAACCGGCTGCCGGACCAGCTCAGCGGCGGCGAACGGCAACGCGCCGCCATCGCCCGCGCGCTCGTCACCACGCCGGACGTCCTGGTGTGCGACGAGGTCACTTCGGCGCTGGACGTCTCCGTGCAGGCCACGATCGTGGAACTGCTCGGCGAGCTGCGCCGGGAGCTCGGCATGGCGATGCTGTTCGTGACGCACAACATCGCCCTCGCCCCGGAGGTCGCGGACCGGATCGCGGTGCTGCGCGGCGGCGAGATCGTCGAGGAAGGCCCGGTCGAAACGGTGCTCAATTCCCCTTCGCACGAGTACACCAGCGAACTTCTCGCTACGACCCCGAGGTTGTGAATGACTTTCAGCGGTGCGGTGAAGCCCGGTTACGAGGCCGTGCGGGAAGCGTTCGGCGACCTCGTCGAAGCGACCACCGGCGGAGCCGCGTTCAGCGTGTTCCGCGACGGCACCCCGGTGGTGGAACTGTGGGGCGGCTCGGCGGCGGACGGGGTGCCATGGACCCAGAACACCCGCGCCGTGTTGTTCAGCGGCACCAAGGGCGTGGTCGCGACCGGCCTGGCGATGCTGACCGCACAGGGAAAACTCGACCCGGACGAACGCGTCGCCCGCTACTGGCCGGAATTCGCCGCCGCGGGCAAGGAGGACGTGCCGGTCTCGCAGGTTCTCTCGCACACCGTCGGCCTGCCCTACGTCGAGGCCGACCTGCCCATGCTGGACAACGCGGCGAACGCCGAGGCCCTCGCCGCCCAACGTCCACTGTGGACACCCGGCACGAAGGTCGCGTACCACGCGCTCACCTACGGCTACCTCGCCACCGAACTGGCCCGGCGCGTCACCGGAGCGGACCTGGGCGCCCTGATCCGCGACCTCCTCGCCGCGCCGTACGGCCTCGACCTGCGGCTCGGCACCCCGCCGACCGTCCCGGTCGCTTTCCTGCGGCGCGCGCCCGGCTACCGGATCAGCACGTTCCTCCAGGACGAGGAACGCCGCCGGATCGTCGAACGGATGTACCGCGGCCTGCTCGATTCGGGCGACTCGATGAACTCGCCCGAGTACCGCGGCGCCACGCTGGCCGCAGGCGGCGCCGTCGGCACCGCGACCGCGATGGCCCGCCTCTACGACCTGCTCCGCTCGGGCGACCTCGTCCCCGGCGACGTACTGGCCCAAGCCACCCGCACCTGGTCCGAAGGCATCGACGCGATCAACGACCGCCCACTCCGCTTCGGCCTGGGCTTCGAACTGGCAGACCCGATCGGCACCTACGGCCCCGCCGAAGCCGACCCCGCAGCCTTCGGCCACTCGGGCGCCGGCGGCGGCCGCCATGGAGCGTGGCCGACGCGGGGGTTGTCGTTCTCGTTCGTGACGAACGAACTCCAGGCCGAGGATGTGGACCACCGAGCGTCATCACTGCTGGCGGCCCTGCACGAGGCCAGCTGACCTCTCTGCGGGTCGTCTTCCTGCTGCCCGGCTGACCCGACCTGCCCGCGGCGGCTGGCTCCTCGACGGCTCGTCCTGCTTCAACCGCCGCCGCCCCGTGCGGTGACCCTGGCAACGGCCCTGCTCCGCCGAAGCCCGACAGGTCCAGCCGACTCCCGAAAAGATCGCCCGTCCGGGAAGCCATTCACCCCCTTTCGCGTTGTCCCCAAGCAGGACCGGCACGGAATGGGGTGCGTCGCATGGCAGTTCCCGAACGGCACGCGGCGGACTACCCGGTGCCTCGGCCCGCCGTCGATCTCCCGGTCGCCGCGCTCCTCATCGCCTCCCTCGCGCACTGGATCCGCGACGCTCCCGCCGACGGCGTGATCTTCTTCGCCGCCGCGCTCCTGCTGATCTTCACCGAACGCCGCCCCGCCCCCGCCGACGTCCTCCTCGCGCCCGCCATCCGCCTGCCCAGTGCCTCGTTGATCGTCGCCGTCAGCCTGGTAGCGCTGGTGTTCGGCCGGCAAACCGTGCCGATGTTCCTCGCCATCACCGCGATCGGCATCGGCGCGCTCGTCGTGGAATGGCGGGACCCCTCGCTCCCTCCGCAACCAGTCCCGCGCCGCGGCTGGCTTTGGGTCGCGCTGGCGATCTCCTGGTGTGTCTGGGAACTCGTCTCGTTCGTCTACGAGCAAGCCGCGGGCGGGCTCTCCCTGACGCATCCCACGATGAGCGACCTCGTCGACCCGATGCTCGACAACCGCGTCGTGCAAGCTCTCGCGCTCGGGGTCTGGGTCGCCGGCGGGCTCGCCATGCTGCGTGCGGCCGCCGCCGCGAGGAGGACGGCGTGAGCAGCAGGGTGATCACCGAAATCGGCTTCGGCGCGATCGTGGCCGCCGCTCTCCTGCTGTGGCTGGGCAGCCATCTGTTCCCGAAGAAGATCCCGCCGCTGACGCGCGTGCTGGCCGCGCTGATGCGCAAGCGGTCCACCCGGATCGCGCTCGTGCTGGCCTGGTGGTGGGTCGGCTGGCACTTCTTCGTCCGGAGTTGACCGTAAATCATCGATTATTTCTGCTATGGTCGATGATATGAACGAACGTCTCGAGGTCTCCCGCTTCATCCCCGCCCCGGCCGCCGCCGTCTTCGCGGTTCTCTCCGACCCGCAGGGCCACGTCGACATCGACGCGTCCGGCATGCTCATGGACGCCGAGGGCGAACCGGTCACCCAGGCCGGCGACCGATTCGTGGTCCACATGGACCGGGAAGCGCTCGGCGACCGGCCGCTGGGCAAGTACGACGTCGAGGTGGTCATCACGAAGTTCGTCCAGGACGAGGAAATCGCCTGGACCGTCGAAGGCAACTTCCGCCCGCCTGTCCGCCACATTTACGGCTACCGGCTGGAGCCCGCCGAGGGCGGCACCCGCGTCACGTCCTACTACGACTGGTCGGAACTCAGCGACGAGTGGAAGGAGCGGCTGACCTTCCCGGTCGTCCCGGAATCGGCGCTCAAGGCGACCCTCGGCATCCTGGAGCGGACCGTCCGCCGCCGGGCCGCGGCCTAGCGATACCGCAGCGCGGTCGGCTTGCCCTGCTCCACCAGATACTGCTCGAAGGTGACGACGCCGTCCGCGTGGTCCGGCGCCAGATTCGCGCCAGTCGCATAACCCCGGGCAACCCGCCCCGGCACCGGCACCGAAACGAGCCGTTTGTCCTTTCCGGACGCGGCGAGCAGGGCACGCGCCAGGTCCGCGGTCGTCCGCACCTCCGGGCCGCCGAAGTCGGCGACCCGGCCCTGCGGTCCGCCCTGGGCCAGCGAGACGAGCCGGGCCGCGACGTCGCGCACGTCGACGGGCTGGAACCGGAACTTCGGCACCGGCACCACCGGCAGCCGCGCGGCGCCGGCGAGAATCGTCCGCACCAGCGAGTGGAACTGCGTCGCCCGCAGGATCGTGTACGGCATCCCGGAGTCCGCGATCAGCTGCTCGGCGGCCAGTTTCGCCTGGTAGTACCCCATCGGGATCCGGTCGGCGCCGACGATCGAGACGTACACCAGATGCGGCGCCTGCCCGCTCCACCGCGCGGCCTCGACCAGCGTGCGGACCGTCTCGACCTCCCGCCGGTAGTCCGTCGCGCAATGAATCACGGTCCCGACCCCGGCGACCGCGACGTCGATGCCTCGTCCCGTGCGCAGGTCGCCGGCCGTCCAATGGACGCCCTCGCTGGACCGCCGCCGCCGGCTCAGCGCCCGCACCGGCGCCTCCGCGGCCCGGAGCCGTTCCACGACCACCCGGCCCAGTTGTCCGCTACCGCCGGTGACGAGGATCTGCTCGGCCACGTGGTCCTCCCGCTGCCGCACTGCCCGGGCTCAGCCGGCTGTCGCCCGCCATCCTGGCATGCCTCGCCCGGCGCCGGGCAAAACCGCGCGGCTCAGAACTTCGAACGCCACCGCACGGTCGGCTCGTCCGCCGCGTCCCGGCGCGGCGTGTCCTTCCGCAGCAGCACCGACAGCCGTCCGTACGCGGTGATCAGCTCCGACGTCGCCTCGTTGCCCCGGCCGACCCGGGCGTGCTCGAACCCCTGCCGCAACGCGGCCAGCGCGGCCGGTTCCGCGGTCGCGAGCAGGCCGGCCGCCTCGGAAACGGTCTCCTCGAGACCGTCGAGCATGACCTTGGTTTCCGGCCGTCCGGGCGCGACGGTCAGCACCGGCGACAGCACGCGCAGCTGGTGATGCAGCCGGTAGAGCACGGCAAGCGGATCGTTCCGCCCGGCACCGTCCATCGTGGCATCCTCCGCTCGCTCCCCGGGGAGACGCGGCGGAGACTCCCCCATGACGCCAGGCGCCCGATTGAGTTCGCTCAGGAGTCTTCTGCCTCCAACCCGTCCCGGTCGGCCCACTCCAGCAACGGCTCGAGCGAGTACGCCGTGTCGTCGATGCCCGCGTGCAGATCGCCGAGTTCGGCGAACCGCGCGGGCACGGTCGCGATCGTGCAGTCGTGCGGGTCGACGTCGTCGACCTCGTCCCAGCGGATCGGCGTGGACACCAGCGCCTCGGGCACGCCGCGCACCGAATAGGCGCTGGCGATCGTGTGGTCCCTGGCGTTCTGGTTGTAGTCCACGAACAGCTTCTTCGGGTCGCGGTCCTTGCGCCACCAGGTGGTGGTGACGTCGTCCGGGGCCCGCCGCTCGACCTCGCGGGCGAACGCCAGCGCCGCCCGCCGGACGTCGGCGAACCCCCAGCGCGGTTCGATCCGGACGTAGACGTGCATCCCGCTGCCGCCGGACGTCTTGGGCCAGCCGCGGATGCCCAGCTCGCCGAGGACCTCCTCGGCAACGTGCGCGACCCGGCGCACCGTGCCGAACCCGCATTCCGGCATCGGGTCGAGGTCGATCCGCCACTCGTCCGGCCGTTCGGTGTCGGCGCGCCGGGAGTTCCACGGATGAAACTCCACAGTGGACATCTGCACCGCCCAAACGACATGCGCCAGTTCGGTCACGCACAGCTCGTCGGCGTGCCGGTGGTAGCGCGGGAACTGCACCCGCACCGTCTCCAGCCACGGCGGCGCACCGTTCGGCACGCGCTTCTGGTGCACCTTCTCGCCGCTCACGCCGGAGGGGAACCGGTGCAGCATGCACGGCCGTTCCCGCAGCGCGCGCACGATCCCGTCGCCGACCGAGAGGTAGTAGCGGACGAGATCGAGCTTCGTCTCGCCGCGCGCCGGGAAGTAGACCCGGTCCGGGTTGGACACCCGGACCGTCCGGTCCCCCACCTGAAGCTCGACGGCCTCGCCCTTAGCCATGGCACCGACCGTATCCGGAAACCGCCCGGCGCGTCAGCGGTCGAACGGCACGAGGGTGAAATGCCCGACGCCCTTGGCCGCGGAGTAGACCGTCCACTGGTCCGGACCATGGCCCGGGCCCTTGTCGTACAGCAGCCGGTAGTCCGGCTTGCGCAGCGGCAGCCGCTTGAACCAGTGGTAGTTGATCCGCAGGATCGTCTTGCTGACGAAACCGTCCTCGGCGAGCCGCTTGTTCACGATCATCGTGACCTGGCTGCGGTCGGAGAAGACGTCGAGGATCTGGCAGTCGCAGTAGTACGCCAGGGTGCCGATCTCGCCCGGCCCGGCCACCGACTTGCCCTGCAGCCGCGCGCCGAGTTCCTTGCCGACGCGGGCGTAGTCGGTCGAGCTGGCCCAGTTGCCGAAGATGACCGGCGACGGCCACGGCACGCCCTGCGCGAGGTCCACGCCCACGTTGGCGAGCGCGACCGCCCCGCCGAGGCCGAGCGCGACGAGCGGCGGGACCCGGTTCAGCTTCGGCCGCTTCTTCGTCTCGGCGTGCCAGACGCCGATCATCAGGACCGCGAACGACGCCGTGCTGACGATCGGGGTCACGTAGTACCAGTGGTACGGGCCGACGCCGAGGGTCGAGTAGACGATGTAATAGATGACGCCGCCCGCGCCGAGCGCGACGACCGGGGCCAGCCGCGGGAAGTCGTCCCAGCTGCGGGCGAAGCGCAGGGCGAGCCAGCCGAGCAGCACGGTCACGCCGACCAGCGCCGAGGCGAAGGCGACCATCACGGTGAAGGGCAGGTACAGGAAGTACATCATCGGGCCGCTGAAGTAGCCCCAGGCGCCGAAAAGGCCTTCCTGGTCCTGCTTGATCACCAGCGTGTCCGGGATGAACGAGCCGAGCGCGAACCAGCTGGTGAGGAACCACGGCGCGGACACGAGGACCGCGGTGGCCACGGCCGTCCAGAACTTCTTCCGGATCGCCGCCGTCGAGAACGCGATCACGAGGACGAACACGACCAGGTCGAGCCGGGTCAGCACGGTCAGCGCGGCGACCGCGCCGAACAGCACCGGCCGCTTCTCCAGCGCGGCCACCACGAGCCACAGCAGGACGGTCGGGACCAGCAGCACCTCGAGGCCGGTGGCCGACAGCAGGAACGGGTTCGCGATCACCAGCAGCAGGCCGAGCACGCCGACCCACGGCGAGAGGCCGAAGCGGCGGGTCAGCCGCGCCCACGCCCAGCCGATCGCCGCGCTGCTCAGCACGGTGAGCGCGCCGAGCGCCAGCACCGGGTGCGCGGAGCCGCTGATCCGGGTGACGAAGGTCAGGAAGCCGAGCAGCAGGACGTCGAGCGGCGACGTCGCCGAGTTCGCCACCGAGCCCGGCACGAGCGCCCATTCGCCGTGCACCGCGAGATTCTTCGCGTAGGACAGGGTGATGTACCCGTCGTCGGTGAGGCTCCCGCGCACGAGCAGGAACGAGAGCAGGCCGAGCGCCGCGGCGGCGAGGGGCAGCCACGCGGCGAGGCGGGACCGGACGGGAACGCTGGCCGAGGCGGCGGAGCCGTTCGCGTCGTCCGAAGTCGTGAGCACAGATTCATCCACCGACATGATCCCGGAACAGTAGAGGGTGTCCGACACGCAGATGCTAACGGGCTGTCCGAAACGGCGAGGCCGCCGCACCCGCTCTCCCGGCGGTACCGGTTTCGCAACGGTTTCCCGCCGCGCTGGGGAATTTCCCCCCGATTTCACGTCAGCGCGTGCCGTCCTCCGGCCCGGTCGGCGCCCTGGTCGAGGATCCGGGTCGCCACCCGGGTGATCGCGGCGTCCAGTCCGGCCCGGTCCCCGCCGCCCCAGTCGCCGAGCCGTTCGGCGATCCAGTCGTGCCACGCGCGCACGAGCTTGTCCCATTCGCGCGCGCCGGACGCGGTGAGAGACCAGCTGCCGCGCGCGTACTCCAGGTGCCCGGTCAGTTCGAGCCGCGCGAACGCCGGTTCGAGCACCTGCGCCGGGACGCCGTGGTCCTCCCCGATCGCTTCGAGCGTCGCGGCCCGCCCGGCGCGCTGCCGGAGCCGGACCTGCAGAACGCACCAGAGGCCGCCGACGTCCAGTTCCGAACCGGCGCGCGCGACGATCGCCGGCGCGGCTTTGCGGCGTTCGCGGAACAACAGCGTGGCGATGGCCCGTTCGAGTTCCCGGTCGTGCTCGTGCGCTTCGGGCATCGCGAATCCGTCGCCGAGATCCGGCGCGGCGGCGCGGGCGGTGTCGCGCAACGGCATTTCCTTGAGAAAGAACGCGAGCACGAAAGCGACCAGCCCGACCGGTGCGGCATAAAGGAAAACGATGTGCAGCGAATCCGCGTACGCGCTGATCACCGGTTCCGAAATCGCCGCGGGCAACTGGTGCAAAGCCAGCGGAACCTGGACCGCCTTCGGGTCGACGCCCGGCGGCAGCGGATGCTCGGCGAGCGCCTTGGCGAGATTCGGGCCGAGCTGATTCGCGTAGACGGTGCCGAAAATGGCCGCGCCGAACGAACTGCCGATCGAGCGCAGGAACGTCACTCCGGACGTCGCGACGCCGAGGTCCTGGTAGTCCACGGTGTTCTGCACCGCGATGGTCAGCACCTGCATGCCGAGCCCGATCCCGAGGCCGAGCACCGCCATGTAGAGCGCGGATTCCCAGAACCCGGTGTGCGCGCCGAGCCGCGACAGCAGATACAGCCCGGCCGTCATCACCGCGGAACCGGCGAGCGGATAGATCTTGTACTTCCCGGTGCGGCTCACCAGCGTGCCGGACAGGATCGAGGCGACCAGCAGGGCGAGCACCATCGGCAGCAGCCGCACGCCGGACGTCGTGGCCGAGACGCCCTGGACGTACTGCATGTAGGTGGGCAGATAGGACAGCGCGCCGAGCATCGCGAACCCGACGACGAAGCTCATGATCCCGGCGACGGTGAACACCGGGTTCCGGAACAGCCGCATCGGCAGCATCGGCTCCGGCGCGCGCAGTTCGACCGCGACGAACGCGCCCAGCAGCACCACCGAGCCCGCGGCCATACCGAGGATCACCGGCGAACCCCACGCGTACGTGGTGCCGCCCCAGCTCGTGACGAGCGTCAGCCCGGTCGCGGCGAGGCCGATCAGCAGGATGCCGAGGTAGTCGATCACCGGTTTGACCGCCGCGCGCACGCTCGGCATCGCCGACGCGGCGACCGCGAGCACCACCACGGCCAGCGGGATGTTGACGTAGAACGCCCAGCGCCAGGACAGGTGGTCGACGAACAGCCCGCCCAGCATCGGCCCGGCCACGGTGACGACGCCGAACACCGAACCGAGCGCGCCCTGGTACTTGCCGCGTTCGCGCAGCGGGACGACGTCGGCGATCAGTGCGGTCGAGGTGACCATCAGCCCGCCGCCGCCGAGGCCCTGCACGGCGCGCCAGACGATCAGCCAGGTCATGCTGTCGGCGAAGCCGCAGAAGAACGAGCCGATGCCGAACACGACCACCGAAAGCTGGAACATCAGCTTGCGGCCGAAGAGGTCGCCGAGCTTGCCGACGACGACCGTCATGATCGTCTCGGCCAGCAGGTACGCGGTGACGACCCAGGACAGGTGCCCGGCCCCGCCGAGGTCGCCGACGATGGTGGGCAGCGCGGTCCCGACGATCGTCTGGTCCAGCGCGGCCAGCAGCATGCCGAGCAGCACCGCGCCGAACACCGCGCGGATCCTGCGCCGGGACAGCGCCGCCGGCGCCGGTTCCTCCCGGATCCCCTCCGCCGTGGCCGTCATCGGCACCTCCTCGCGCGCCCTCGCCGGGCCGCTCCCGGCGCGTCCACGTAAGCACCTCGGTCCACTGTGGAATAGCCGCCCGGCCGGAGCGTCGCCCGTTCCGGTGACCGCCGCGGGCCTTTGCGCGCCGAATACCCTCGCGGACGCCCCGGATTACCCGAAAGTCTCCGCCCGCACCGTCCACCGTGGACGTCCGCGCAGCTCCAGCGCGATTTCCGGAAGTCAAACGGGTCCTGCCCGATTTACCCGGTTCCTCCACGGTGATCTGGAGCACACCTTAAGTCCAGCCTAGGTGTGCTGCGTCACGCGGGGCGGTACCGCTAGCGTCACGCAACCATGGAATCCACAGTGGTCGCCAAAGAGGGCGACAACTACACGAAAGCACTGGGCAACCGCCAGGTGCAGATGATCGCGATCGGCGGGGCGATCGGGGTCGGGCTCTTCCTCGGCGCGGGCGGGCGGCTCCACGAAGCGGGGCCGTCGCTGGTCCTTTCCTACGCGCTGTGCGGCATCGCGGCCTACTTCGTGATGCGGGCGCTCGGCGAGCTCGTGCTGCACCAGCCCAGCTCCGGCAGTTTCGTCACCTACGCCCGCAAGTTCATCGGCCCCTGGGCCGGGTTCGTGTCCGGCTGGATGTACTGGCTGAACTGGGCGATGACCGGGATCGCGGAGATCACCGCGGTCGCGATCTACGTGCACAAGTGGCTGCCGGACGTGCCGCAGTGGATCACCGCGCTCGTCGCGCTCGGCGTGCTCATGGCGGTCAACCTGCTGAGCGTGAAGCTGTTCGGGGAGCTGGAGTTCTGGTTCTCCGTCGTCAAGGTGCTGGCGATCATCGTGTTCCTGGTGACCGCCCTCGGGCTCGTGCTCACCGGCGCGAACATCGGCGGCAGCCCCGCCGGCGTGCACAACCTGACCAACCACGGCGGGTTCTTCCCGGCCGGCGTCGGCATCGCGCTGATGACGCTGCAGGCGGTCGTGTTCGCCTACTCCGCGATCGAGGTCGTCGGCATCGCGGCCGGCGAGACCAAGGACGCGCGCAAGGTGCTGCCGAAGGCGATCAACGGCGTCGTGTGGCGGATCGGCGTCTTCTACGTCGGTTCGGTGCTGCTGCTGGCGATGCTGCTGCCGTGGCCGTTCTACAACGGCGGCGAAAGCCCGTTCGTCACGGTCTTCTCGCGGCTGGGCATCGGCGGCATCGGCGACGTGATGAACGCCGTCGTCCTCACCGCCGCGCTGTCCTCGTGCAACTCGGGGCTGTACTCCACCGGCCGCATCCTGCGCGCGCTCGCCGACGAGGGCGAAGCGCCGAAGTTCGTCGGCAAGATGAACTCGCGGCACGTGCCCTACGGCGGGATTCTCTTCACGTCCGTGGCCTACGTGCTCGGCGTGGTGCTGAACTACCTGGTGCCGAAGGAAGCCTTCGACATCGCCACCGCGGTCGCCTCGCTCGGCGTGGTCGCGACCTGGGCGACCCTGGTGTATTCGCAGATGCGGATGCGCCAAGCGGCGTTGCGCGGCGAACTGGAGCGGCCGGGCTACCGCATGCCCGGCGCGCCCTACACCGGCTGGGCCACGCTCGGATTCCTCCTGCTGGTCGTGGTGCTGATGGGATTCTCCGACGGAGCCGAGAAGATCGCGTTCTACTCGATCCCGGCGATCGTCGTGGTGCTCGCCGTCGGCTGGCGGCTGGTCTCCCGCAAACGGCAGGCGCGCACCGGCGCCTGAGCGGAGCCCGCGTTCCCCCAACCCCGCGAACGCGGCACCGGCCCGGCCGTCCTTCCGATACCCACCGGAAGGGCGGCCGGGTTCTTTTCTTTCACCACAGTGCTTTCACCATAGTGGGAAATCGGCCCCGCGCTCGGCTTCCGGCCGCGGCCCGAAGATGCGCCGCTCGGACTCCTCGATCCGCCGGTCGTTGATCGACGCCTCGCGCCGGCTCATCAGCCCGTTCTCAGCGAACTCCCACAGTTCGTTTCCGTAGCTGCGCCACCATTGCCCGTCCGCGTCGCGGCTCTCGTACTGGAACCGGACCGCGATGCGGTTCTCGCGGAATCCCCACAATCCCTTGCGCAGCGCGTAATCCCGCTCGCGTTCCCACTTCGCGGCGAGGAACTCGACGATCGCGGCCCGGCCGACCACGTGGGTGTCGCGGTTGCGCCACACCGAATCCGGCGTGTACGCGAGCGAGACCTTCTCCGGGTCCCGGGTGTTCCACGCGTCCTCGGCGGCCTGGACTTTCTGTAGTGCGGCGGAGAGATCGAACGGCGGGAACGGCGGTCGTGCTTCGGTCATCACAAGGGTCCTTTCACGGGATGAGCTGGGGATTGCGCGGATACGGCCGGTGCGCGACCTGGCGGGCCACCGGACGGCCGGAAACGACGCGTTGCACTCTGAGCCGGACGATCCGGCCGGTATAACCGTCGTCGCCGGAGCGGCCCGCTTCGCCCCATTCGATCGCGGCAGCGCCGGAGACTTGCAGGATCCGGCCGGCGGCGAAGTCGAAGAAGAGCAGCGCGGCTTCCGGGTTCGCGGCGATGTTGCCGAGGCTGTTGAACAGGTTGTTGCCGGGATAATCGGGCCACCACACCGCATTTCCCTCGACCCGGACGAAGCCGGGCGCGCCGCCGCGGTGGGACGCGTCCGCACCGTGGTCGGGGTTGATGGTGCCGAGGAAGAACGTGTCCGCTGCCCGGATCAGCTCGGTGTCGCCCGGGCTCAGTTCCGGGCGCTCTTGGGCCGCTGTCGTCGGCTCGACTTCCTCCGAAAGCACGCGCTGCTGGATGTACTGCGGGCAGTTGCCGTACGCCTGCTCGACCGCCACGATCAGGTGGTTTTCGGCCGCGGCGACGAGGCTGCCGTTGATCCGGACCCGGCGGCGCGTGGCGAACTCGATGCTCGTCATGCCGAGCAGCTGCCCCGCCGGGAGGCCGTGCAGCGGATCGCCCTCCGGCCACGCGCCGCGGACGGCGAGCGTGGTCTCCGACGTGGTTTCCAGAAACCCGGGCGGGCCGACGATGGGCGAGGTCCACAGCCGCCCGCCGGCGTCGCGTCCGGTCACGACCAGGACCGTCCGCTCGGCCAGGAAGCCCGCCATTCCCGCGGAAATCCCGGCCGGTTCGGCCATCCGCGACAGGCGCGCGGCCTGCTGTTCGACTCCGGCCTCGCGCTGGACCGCCAGCTCGCCGGCGTGGAAAGCCTGGTGGATCGCCGGGCTCATGACACCCTCCCTTTCTCACGGGTTGATCCGTGAGTTCCCGTGAGAAGTTCTAGCAGCTGCTTCTCACGGATGCAACCCGTTCCATCCGTGATACGGTCTCGGCCATGGGCATGCTGGCGGACGAGGTCGTGCCGGTCCGCCTGATGGCGACCGTCTGGGCCGACACGAGCGGGCTCCACGACGACCTCCGCACGCGCGAAGACCTCGACGCGTGGCTCGACGACGTCGGCATCGAACGCGGAGCCCGGCAGTCGTCCGCGGCCGAACTCGCCCTGGCGCGCCGGCTCCGCGACGCCGTCCGCCGGCTCGCCGCCCAGGTCACCGCCGACGACCGGCAGCCCGCGACCGTGAATCTGGACACCGCTCTCGGCGACCTGAACGACCTCGTGACCCACCTGCCGGTCCCCCAGCTGGCCCTCGTCGGCGGGAAACTGCGGGAGAGCTCCTCGCGCGGCACTTCGCCGATCGTCACCGGATTGGCCCGCGTGGCACGAGAATCCATCGCACTCCTCGGCGGACCGGACGCGGCCAAACTGCGCGCCTGCCACGCGCCGGGGTGCGTGCTCTACTTCATGAAGACGCATCCGCGGCGCGAATGGTGCTCCGTCGCCTGCGGCAACCGGGCACGCGCCGCGCGGCATTACGAGAAGATCCGTTCGACGCGCTGACGGCTCAGCCCAGCAGCACCACCGCCGTTTCGGCCGCCCGCGCGAAGACGTTCTCCGCGACCCGCATTCCCGCCATCACGACCGCCCCCTCGTGCAGCAGCATGATCTGCTCGGCGACCCGGTGCGGGTCGGAAACGCCCGCCGATTCGGCCAATTCGGCGAAAACGCCGAGCATCCACCGTTTGCTCTCGATCACCACCGCGTACGCCGGATGCGCGGGATCGCTGATCTCCGCGTGCGCGTTGATCATGCCGCAGCCCTTGCCGCCGTACTTCTTCGCCCAGGATTCGGACGCGTCGAACGCCGCCGCCAGCCGGTCCCGCGGCGCCGGCCCGGCCTTCTCCAGCGACTCGCCGAGGAACTCGCGCCAGCGCGCGTCCCGGGCGGACAGGTATTCCACGACCAGCCGCTCCTTCGAGCCGAACCGGTCGTAGAGCGTTTTCTTCGTGACGCCCGCCTTCGCCGCGATGACGTCGACGCCGACCGCGTGGATCCCCCGCTCGTAGAACAACTCCGACGCGGCCGCCAGCACCGCTTGCGCCTTCGGGGTCCAGTCGATCGCCATGGCCCCAGTGTATACCGATCTGTATAGTCCGGTGCCATGGGTAAACAGATCGGTATAGTCGGAGCGGCGATCCTGTTCGTGGGGTGCTGGTCGTCCGGATTCATCGGCGCGAAGCTCGGCGCGGCGGACGCGGCCGTGCCGACCGTGCTGATGTGGCGGTTCGTGCCGCTCGCCGTGCTGCTGGCGCCGTTTCTGCGCTTCGGCTCGCTGCGCGAAACGGGCAGGCAGGTCCTGATCGGCCTGCTGTCCCAGTCCGGCTATCTGCTGACCGTCTACTGGGCCATCGGCGAAGGCGTCAGCACCGGCACGACGGCGCTCATCGACGGCGTGCAGCCGCTGGTCGCCGCCGCGGCCGCCGGGCCGCTGCTCGGTGTCGCGGCGACCGGGCGGCAATGGGCCGGGCTCGCGCTGGGCCTCGTCGGCGTCGTCCTGGTCAGCTGGTCGGACGCCGCTTCGCACGCGCCGGCCTGGGCGTACCTGATCCCGTTCGCCGGAATGCTCGGGCTGGTCGCCTCCACCGTGCTCGAACGCCGGTCCCGCGTTCCCGCTCCGCCGATGCGCGCGCTGGCGATCCACTGCGCCAGCTCAGCGGTCGTGTTCACCGCGCTCGCGCTGGCGACCGGGCACGCGGCGCCGCCCGCGTCCGGGCACTTCTGGTTCGCGATGACGTGGCTGATCCTGCTGGCGACCTTCGGCGGCTACGGGTTGTACTGGCTGCTCGTCCGCCGGATCGGCATGACGGCGGTCAACAGCCTGATGTTCCTGATCGCGCCGGTCACGTCGGTGTGGGGCACGGTGCTCTTCGGCGAGCCGTTCACCTTGCTGACCGGCGTGGGGCTCGGCTTGGCGCTGGTCGCCGCCGTCGTCGCGAACGGCCGGTTCAGCCGGCGTAGCGCTGGCGGACCACCTCCGGAGTCTCCAGGTTCTTCCCCGCGTCCATGTTCTGCGCGAGCCGGAGGTACTGGCCTTCCGCCCACATCAGCGGCCCCGCGCTCCCGGTAGGCCGGCCCAGCCCGAAGCACGCGACGTCGGCGCGATCCCAGACCTGCTCGGGAATGAAGTAGCCGTCGTTCGCCGAGTCCGCCATCGACTTCAGGTACTTCGCGGCCGACCGTCCGTTGGCCAGCTCGTACTCGCCGCGCTCGCCGGACAGGACCGGCCAGAGCCGCCCGAACCGCTGCGGTCCGTTCGCCGGCCAGCCGGTGCAGGTGGTGGTGCTCTCACCGTAGTTGTCGTGCGGGTAGCGGTGGAAGTAGACGTCGCCGTTCGGGGTCGTGACCTGCATCGGCGCGTTGCCGTCGCGGGCCGCGGCCGTCGGGGCCAGCGATTCGGCGACCTCCGGGTCGGCCGGGCCGCGGAGCCCGAGCCGGACGAGGTCGAGGAAGCCGAAGTCGGTTACGTCGTGCTCGTAGAAACAGCCTTCGTCGAAACAGATCTGCCCGGTGTCGTTCGGGTCGGTTCCCTTGTCGATCCGCTCGTAGTAGGTGTGGCCGCCCCAGTACCCGGCGGTCGTCCGGGTCCAGCTGTCGAGCTGCGCCCGCCACGAGTCCGCGGTGGACTCCCACTGCCGCGCCGCCGCCGGGTCGCCGTTGGCCCGCGCGATCGCCCCGGCCGCGACGAGCCCGGCCACCTCCGCCGCGATCGACGACGGCGAGCGCCCGTACTGCTCCTCCCACCGCTCGGTGGTCGCGGGCCCGCTCGTCCGGATGTGCTCCGCCGTCACCTTCACCCGGGCATACGTCACCGCGTCGGTCAGCCCGGTCGTCCAGGCGAGGATGATCGCGTCGGAATCCTGGTCGAGCTGCTCGCAGCAGCCCAGCTGCTGCGGCGTCGCCCCGCGGACCCCGCTCACCGGGCTGTAGCGGGGAAACGCGCCGGCCGGGTAGGTCGTCCCGTCGCCTTGCGTGGGCGCGGAAATCCACTGCGAGGACCACAGGAACTGCGCCATCCGCTTCGCCTGCGCCGCGTCGCCCGCCGCCAGGAGCCCGGTCGCCTGCTGGTACAGGTCCCGGCCCCACACGCGGTGGTACCCGTCGTTGAGCACGTCGCCGTTCACGACGTCGCCCCACGGCGTGGCCAGCCCCGCGACACTCGCGCCGCGATGCGTCTTGTCCTCCGCCGCGTGCAACGCCATCAGCGCGACGTAGTACGCCCGCCGCTGCCGCTCGTCGCCCGCCACGCTGTTCGGCGCCGCCTTCAGGCTGCCGACATACTCCTCCCAACCGCGCCGATACGCCTGCTCGAGATTGTCGAACCCGCTCGCCAGCGACCCGTCGGCGGCCGTCGCCGCGCCCTGGGCGTCGCCCCCGTACCCGAGCGCGACCGAGAACGTCGTGTCCTGCCCGACCGGGATCTGTCCACACTGGACTACATTGCCGTGATCAGTGGAATCGAACTGATTCGTAAGACGTTGATGTGCCCGCAAGTCTACCAGGCAATCGCTCGCCGCGCCGGAATATCCGTTGTCGTGCGCCACGAATCCGGTCGAAGCACGCAACGCCGACGCGACAGTTGTCCTGGCCCCGAACAAGTCTTCCGTCCCGCTGGCCGTCAGCCCGGTCCCGTCCCACGCGGCCGTGTCGTTCGCCGCGCCGCCCGCCATCGAGGGATTCGCCAGCAGGTAGACCTGGTACTGCCCGCCGTCGAGCGACTGAAACCGCGTACGGGCAAGAAGAGTCGGCCGTCCCGCGTCGGTCACGTACGTCGTGGTGATGCGATAACGCCCGTTCTTGGCGGTGTTCGTGACCGTGTACTCGAGCGCCTTCTCGTCCGGCATCGCAACGACGTGCTCGGTCGCGTCGCGCTCAAGGTCCACAAAGGACTTCCCGTCGGTGACGACGTACTGGAGGTCCTGCATGTTGGCGACGTCCGCGCGCGGATAGAACACCTCCGACGTGACACCGCCCGCGACGGTGAACCACAACGGGCTCGCGGTCCCGGCGGCCGTGCCGAGGGCGGATTTGTCCCCGGTTGTCCACGATGACGGCCCGCCGCAGCAATCCCCCGCTCTGCCTTCGGCCACCGGACCGGGCTTCGCCCCCACTTGCGCGGGCGAAATCCCCTGCCCCGCCACCGAAATCCCCACGACCGCGACCACCGCCGCCGCCCGTCCCCACTTCCCACCGGCCATGCCGCCCATGCTGCCCGCCGTCCTTCCCGCGAACAACAGCCGAACGGTGGGAACCGCCCCGTTCCGCCGGTCCACCCGATGGAGTGACCGCGAAGCCCCGGAAACTGTCGTACCCGGATGGTCTCCTTGTTCCCGAGGCGGCACCCGGTCCCGGGTCCGCACCGAACAGAGGAGCGTCACCATGACCGGAGAAGCCGTCCGCACTGCCGTCGGGAACCTGCCCGCAGCCCCGGAGCCCGCCTTTTTCCCGAAAACCCGCGACACCAGGACTCGACATACCAGCGATCGATTCGCATCGATTCACCGAGCAAAGGGAGCTTGATCATGGCCGGAGAAACTGTCGTCACGGTGGTCGGGAATCTGACCTCAGACCCGGAATTGCGTTTCACCCCGTCCGGAGCGGCGGTCGCGAACTTCACGGTCGCGTCCACGCCGCGCACGCTCGACCGGCAATCCGGCGAATGGAAGGACGGCGAGGCGCTGTTCCTTCGGTGCAGCGTCTGGCGGCAAGCCGCGGAAAATGTCGCGGAGAGCCTGACGCGGGGAGCGCGGGTCCTGGTCACCGGGCGCTTGGTGCAACGGTCTTTCGAGACCAAGGAGGGCGAGAAGCGCACTGTGGTGGAGCTGCAGGTGGACGAGATCGGCCCGTCGCTGCGGTATGCCACCGCGAGGGTCACCAAGGTGAGCCGGAACAGCGCCGAAACGGGCGGGCTGAGCGGGGACGGCTGGGCCGCACCAGTGTCCGCCGGGGTCGGGGCGGGCGAGGAGCCGCCATTCTGATCATCTCGACCACGCAGGCTCTCTGGACAACGTGATTGGAGGACGGTTCACCGACGTCATCGCCCGCACGCTCGGGGCGAGCACAGCCGCCGACTGCCGTAACCGGCAACGGTGCCGAGACCAGCCCTCTCCAGGAGAACGGGGCAGGCCCGCTGACGCGCCAGGGGCCATGCCCATGGCTCTCTCCACCGGGGAGCGGCCGGAGTGCCCGAGAACCGAGCATTCCGGCCGCGACCGGCTCCGGACCGTGGTCGGCCCGGCCGCCGGGGGGATGCACGTGCCGGAGAACGCCACCCGGGGTGGGTGCTCATGCTGGAGAACGCCACCAGGGCGGGTGCTCGTGCCAGAAAACGCCACCGGAGCGGGTGTTCGACCTGGAGGACACCGCCGAGGCGGGTACTCGTCCCGGAGAACATGGCGGCGCACGTGAGCCAGATGGCCGCGACCGTCGCCCGGCCGGGCGCCTGGAGCTGCTTTCCCGCGAAGACCTCGAGCGCGGCGGCGATGGCGCACCGACTCCGGTACCGGTCTGGCCTGTTCGCCGGGTCGCACGCCCGGAACTGAGAGCCGGTTTCCACAAAGACCTCAAGCACGACAGGCGACGGCCCCCAAGCCCCGGCACCCGTCCAGCCTGTTCGCCGGGTCATGCGCCGGAACTGAGAGCCGGTTTCCGCGAAGGCCTCGAATGCGGCGGGCGGCGGCTCCCGGGCCCCGGCACCGGTCCGGCCTGTTCGCCGGGTCGCACGCCCGGAACTGAGAGCCGGTTTCCGCGAAGGCCTGGAGTGCGACAGGCGGCGGCTCCCGGACCCCGGCACCAGTCCGGCCTGTTCGCCTGGAGAGGTAGTGCGAGGTCATGCCCGGCGGTGGCCGCAACCTCGCACGCCTCCGTGCGCGCTCGACCCCGGCGTCGCACGTCCGATCCCGAGGGTGCCCTGCCACCCCGCGGCCCCGTCCTGCTGAGCCGGGTGCCCGGTGCAGCAGCAAAAGCAGTCGAGTGGTCTGGTCCTTTCCCGCAAAGGTCCATACCACTGACCCCAGAAGCCGACTATCGGCCCTGACCGGAAAGGAATCCCGCTGGTAGCTTCCGAATCATGCCCGCATCTCGCCGGACCAAGGCCGGAATCACCTCCCTCGCCGCGATTTCCGTACTGCTGCTGGCTCCGCTCTCCGCACCAGCGGCCCAAGCCGCACCGACCGGCCACCCCGCGGCCGGTATTCAGGACGAGTGCAGCACCCCGTCGATCAACCGGCTGCAGAAGTGGCTGGCCAGCGGCGAGGGCACGACCGTCCCGGCCACCGGAAGCCTGCTCGTCCCGGAGGGCGACGGTTACGCGGCGAAGATCGTCTTCCAGAACAACGAATGGCACGTGGCCGTCGTCTGGCTCGGCAACCAGTTCGACGCCCAGGCCGACCTCAGCCATTCGTCCGGTTTCTGGATGACCTACGCCGCCGACGACGACCTCTACGTCCAGCTGCGCCCCGCCTCGCACTGGAGCGGCGGCGACAAGTGGCTCACCCGCATCCCCGCGACCGGCGGACAGCTGGTCCGCAAGTTCTTCCCCTTCGACCCCGGCGCCTGGACCTGGCTCCCCGAACTCGGCCAGCCGCAGTACTCGTTCGCGTCCGCGCTGAGCGAGGCCCGCGGCCTGGTGTTCGTCGGCAAGACCCCGAACAGCCTCGACTTCCGCGAACTCCTCATCGACGGCTACCAGCCGCCATGCCTGTGACCCCTCCCGACACCTCAGCCCAGACTCTGCCTCTGCAGGCCGAGCACCGCTAGCTTCGCCCTGGACTGCCGGTTCCAGCACTGCTCCCGCCCCAGCCTCCCGCGCCCGGCGATGCTTCCACCCCGGGCCACCCGCGGCCGCGCAGCTCCCGGCCCGACCTCCCACGCCCGGTGCAGCTCCCACCCCGGACCTAGTCCGCCACGCCTGCAGGACCGGGACTCGACCCGCTAATTCTGCACAGCGGGCCGAATCGTGATGTCGCCGATCTCCACGTCGTCGGGCTGCTCCACCGCGAACGCGATCGCCCGCGCCACCGCGGCCGGATCGAGCGCGAATTCCTCGACCTTGCGCCGGATCTGCTCCCGCTCCCCCGGATCGTCGATCGAATCCGTCAGCTCCGTCCGGACGAACCCCGGCGACACCGACGTCGTCCGGACAACTCCGTCCGTGGACTCCTGCCGAAGGGCCTCCAGAATGGTCCGCACCGCGTTCTTCGTCCCGGCGTAAACCGCCTGCCCGGGCACGATCTTCAGCCCCGCCGTCGACACCGTGGTCACGAAATGCCCGCACCCCTGCCGCCGGAAAACCGGCAACGCGGCGGCGATCCCGTGCAGCACACCGCGGACGTTCACGTCGATCATCGCCGACCATCCGTCGACGTCCGCGTCCGCCACCGGCCCCAGTTTCGCGATCCCGGCGTTTCCGACCAGCACGTCGAGCTGACCGAACTCGTCCACCGCCCGCCGCACGAGCCGATCCAAGTCCGCGCGCTGGGTCACGTCGGTGACGCAGGCGGCCGCGCGACCGCCGCCGTCGCGGATTTCCTTCACCAGCACGGCAAGCCGATCCGCGCGGCGTGCGCCCAAGACCACCGCCGCGCCCCGCTCGGCGAGCAGCCGCGCGGTCGCCTCGCCGATCCCGCTGCTGGCCCCGGTGACGGCGACGACTTTCCCAGCGATACCAGACATTCCTACCCCTGAACCTCATGCGGACACGTGTCCGGATAGCTTACCGGACACGTGTCCGAATCTGCCGACGGCGGGATCGCGTCAACATCGGCTGGAGCGCAGTCAAGGAAGCGTGAGCGTCGGCGGGATTCGCCGCCGCACCAGGTCATGCTCCACCTCGAGACGACCTACCGAGAAAGGCCCACCAAGGTGAGCGACCTAGCTGCCGCACTGCTGCTGATCGGCGTATTCATCGCACTGGCCCTGACGTTGCGGACCATCCAGCAACGCCTGACCCGCGATCAGCAGCAGTGCTCGCCGCGCCAGGCCTCGAGCCCTTCGCGGACCGCCACCGCCGCGATCGCCAATGCCGCGACCGGATCCGCCCAGTACCAGCCGAACACCGCGTTCACCAGCAGCCCGGCCAGCAGCACGCCAGAGAGGTAAGTGCAGAGGAGCGTCTGCTTCGAGTCGGCGACCGCGCTCGCGGAGCCGAGTTCCCGCCCAGCCCGGCGTTGCGCGCCCGAGAGCACCGGCATCACGACCAAGGACACCGCGGCAAGCACGATGCCGACGGTCGAATGCGAAGCCTCTTCGCCGAACAGCGACCGCGCCGAATCGACCGCGACATACCCCGCCAGCAGGAAGAACGACACCGCGATCACCCGCAACGCCGCCCGCTCCCGACGCTCCGGATCCGCACTGGCGAACTGCCACGCCACCGCGACCGCGGACAACACCTCGGCCACCGAGTCCAGCCCGAACGCGATGAGCGCCGACGAGGACGCAACCGCCCCCGCCGACACCGCGACGATCGCCTCGACCACGTTGTACGCGATCGTTCCGGCGACCAGCCACCGCACCCGTCGCCGCAACACCTCCCGCCGAGCTGGGTCCACCGCTGGACGATGCTGACCCGCCGCCGCACCGCAACCGCCCGAGCCAGTCAGCGACAAGGTTTCGCCGCCCGGCGGATCCGCGCGACAGTCCGGACAGGGCTCACTCATCGCAACACCTCACGCCATCCATCACCGAAGAGCCAGCCCACGACGAGGCCTCGCCGCCCAGCCGATGCACACGACAATCCAGGCAATATTCCGCCACGCACCACCGCCGGAGGCCCCTCCCGCAACAAGGACTCGGCGCTCGGCCGATACACCCGACAACCCGGGCAACAACCAGTCGCCCCGCCCGCGAGACCGCCGCGCGACCCGGCGGATCCCCGCGACAATCCGGACCAGGCCCCGGCATCGCACCACCGCAAGACCACCCGCCGCACCGCCGAAGAGCCAGCCCATGACAAAGTCCTCGCTGATCGACCGATGCGCACGGCAATCCAGACGACACTCCGTCATTGCGCCACCGCGAGACCACCCGCCATCCATCCGAGACCCCGCCCAGGACAAAACCTCGCTACCCGGCGGACCCACGCGGCAATCCGGACCAGACACCGTCACCGCGCCCCCTCCGGCTCCTCGTCGCACGCATCCGTCGGCGCGACCGCCAGCACCACCTGCGTCAGCTCCGCCAAAGCCCGCGCCAGATGCGGATCTGCGATCGAATACCGGACCTGCCGACCCTCGTACGTCGCGATCACCAGGCCGCAGCCGCGCAGGCAGGCGAGGTGGTTCGAGACATTCGACCTGCTCAGCCCCAGCTCCGCGGCCAAGCGCGCCGGGTACGCGGTCCCGTCGAGCAGGGCCACGAGGATCCGGCAGCGCGTCGGGTCCGCGAGGGCGCGGCCGAGGCGGGCTAGTGCCAGTTCGCGGGTCTCAGAGGTCAGCACAGCCACAACAGTACAGCGTCCAATGAATCAAATACACTGCCGGAGTGGACAACCTCCTCGGCGACTTCCTCCGCGCGCGGCGGGAGCGGGTCTCCCCGGCCGACGTCGGGCTGCCGGACAGCGGGCGCCGCCGCGTGCGGGGGCTGCGCCGGGAGGAACTCGCGCTCCTGGCCGGGATCAGCAGCGACTACTACATCCGGCTGGAGCAGGGCCGCGACCAGAATCCGTCCGTCCAGGTGCTCGACGCGCTGGCTCGGGCGCTCCGCCTGGACGAGCCCTCCCGCCGGCACTTGCATCAGCTCGCGGCCCCGACCCGATCCAGCCGAGCCGAGCCGCGCGTGCCCGCGAGCATCGTCGAATTGATCTCCGCTTGGGCGACGAATCCGGCGTACGTCCAGGACCGGCTCACCAACGTCCTCGCCGCCAATCCCGTCGCCGCAGCGGTTTCGCCGAACTACGCCGTCGGCCGGAACCTGCTCCGCGCGGTCTTTCTCGACCCGGCCGAGCGCGAACTCCGCCGGGACTGGGAGCAGATGGCGGCCGACGGGGCAGCCGGCCTGCGCGCCGCGCTCGGGCCGGGCATCGCCGACCCGGCGGCGGCTGGACTCATCGCCGACCTCGCCGCCGGCAGTGCCGAGTTCCGGGAACTCTGGGCCCGGCACGACGTCAAACCGCGCACTGGCCACCTCGTCCGCTTCCGTCACCCGGCGGTCGGAGACCTCGATCTGCACAGCGACAAGCTCGACATCCCCGGCCCGGCGCCCCTGCAGCTGGTGGTCTTCCACGCGACCCCGGGCACCCGCGACGCCGACGCGCTCGCCTCGCTGGCGAACCTGGTTTCCGCGCGATAGCACCGGAAAACCGGGCCGGAGCACGCATCGCCCCGGCCCGGTCCCGGGTCAGCCGGCCGCTTCGAACTCGCGCACCGAGTCCAGTGCGGCGCCCATCGCGGCGTTGCCCTCGCGTTCGATCATGATCTCGACCAGCACCGGCCGCCGGGTGCGTTCGGCTTCCTTCCGCGCCCATTCGAGCGACGAGCGGATCTCGCCCGGGTCCTCGACGCGCGTGCCCGAGCAGCCGTAGGCCTCCATGATCTTCACGTTGTCCGTGCCGCGGTCGTCGTAGTGGATGTCGACCTGGTAGTTCATCTCGTACGGCAGCTCGGACTGGCGGATCAGGCCCAGGTACTCGTTGTTGAGCATGACCAGCACGAACCCGACGTCGTACTGCGCGGCGACGGCCAGCTCCTCGACCAGGAACTGGAACGAGTAGTCGCCGACCACGCCGACGACCTCGGCGTCCGGCCGGGCCTTCTTGACGCCGATCGCGGCCGGGATCTCCCAGCCGAGCGGGCCGGCCTGGCCGCAGACCTGGTAGTGCCGCGGCAGGTGCGCGCGCTGGAACTGCCCGGACCAGATCTGGTACAGCCCGATCGCCGTCACGAAATAGGTCTCCGGGCCGTAGAACTCGTTGAGTTCCTTGAACACCCGCGGCGCCTTGATCGGCGTGCAGTCGAAGTCCTCCTTGCGCGGCAGCTCCGCCTTCAGGTCGCCGAGCCGCTTGACCCACGCGCGGTCCCGCGCCGGAGGGGTGCGCGCGTCGAGCGCCGCCAGCAGCGCGTTCAGGAACTCCCGGGTGTCCGACACGACGCCGAGGTCCGGGCCGAACACCTTGCCCAGCTGCGTGGGCTCGATGTCGACGTGGATGAACTTCCGGTCGCCGCGGTACACCGACAGCTCGCCGGTGTGCCGGTCGCCGAAGCGCGCGCCCAGCGCCAGGACCAGGTCGGACTCCAGGAACGCGGCGTTGGCCCACCGCTGCGAGGTCTGGATCCCTGCCATGCCCGCGAACAGCTCGTGGTCTTCCGGGAAGCTGCCCTTGCCCATCAGCGTCACGCCGACCGGGACGCCGAGCCGTTCCGCCAGCCGCCGCAACGGGTCGCTCGCCTCGCCGAGCACGACGCCGCCGCCGGCCAGGATCAGCGGGCGTTCCGCGGCGAGCAGCAGGTCCAGCGCCCGTTCGACCCGCGCCGGCGACGGTTTGACCGTGCTGACCGGCAAGGCCGAATCGATCGACGAATCCCATTCGATCGTCTGCTTCTGCACGTCGATCGGGAGGTCGATGAGCACCGGGCCGGGACGTCCGGACCGCGCGATCCGGAACGCCTCGCGGAAGATCCACGGCAGCTGCGCGGCTTCCTTCACCTGGACCGCCCACTTCGTGACCGGCCGCGCGATCTCGACGATGTCGACCGCCTGGAACGCTTCCTGGTGCAGTTTCGTCGTCGCGGCCTGGCCGGTGATGCACAGGATCGGGACGGAATCCGCGTGCGCGGTGTAGAGGCCGGTGATCATGTTCGTGCCTGCCGGACCGGACGTGCCGATCGCGACGCCGACGTTGCCGGTGGTGCGCGCCCAGCCGTCGGCCATGTGCGTCGCGCCTTCTTCGTGGCGGACCACGAGATGGTCGATGCCGCGGCCTTGCATGGCGTCGTACAGCGGCAGGATCGCGGCTCCAGGGCAGCCGAAGGCGACGTCGATCCCTTCGTCGACCAGCACGTCGACAACGGCTTGCATAGCGGGGACCCGGGCCATGGTCACACCTCCTCGGACGAGCGGCCGGACAGTTCTTCGACGACCTTCAGCAGCGCGGAATGGTCCAGCGAGCCGTAGCCCATCGCCCGCCCGGCCGCGACCAGCTGCGCGACCAGGCCGGTCAGCGGAAGCGCCACGCCGGACTGCCGGGCCGCGGCGAGCGCGATGCCCATGTCCTTGTGGTGCAGGTCGATCCGGAACCCCGGCGCGAACTGCCGCGCGACCATCGACTTCCGTTTCAGTTCCAGGATCCGGCTGCCGGCGAGCCCGCCCGCCAGCACGTCGAGCCCGGTCCCGGCGTCCACTCCGGACGCTTCGAGCAGCACGATCGCCTCGGCGACCAGCCCGTAGATCCCGCCGACCACCAGCTGGTTGGCCGCCTTCACGACCTGGCCCGCGCCGTGCGGCCCGACGTGCACCACGGTCTTGCCGAGCGTGTCGAAAACCGGCTTGGCCGCGGCGAAATCGGCCGCCTCGCCGCCGACCATAATGGACAGAGCGGCCTGCTCGGCCCCGGCCTGGCCGCCGGACACCGGCGCGTCCAGCACGCGGATCCCCTTGGCCGCACCGGCTTTCGCGACCTCGATCGAGGTTTCCGGCCGGATGGTGCTCATGTCGGCCAGCAGCGTGCCGGGCTCGAGCGTGTCGAGCACGCCGCCCGGGGCGAGCACGACCTGCTCGACCTGCGGGTGGTCCGGCAGCATGGTGATCACGACCTCGGCCCCGGACACCGCGTCGGCGACGTCCCCGGCCGCGCGGCCGCCCGCCGCTTCCAGCTTGGCCAGCGCGTCGGCGTTGAGGTCGAACCCGCTCACCTCGTGCCCGGCGGCGGCCAGGTGCGCGGCCATCGGCGTGCCCATCACGCCCAGTCCGATGAACCCGATCCTGCTCATCACTTTCCCCTTCGCTCGTACGGCAGCCAGGCCAGCGAGTCCACAGTGGAGCCGTCCGGTTTGTACTCGACGCCCACCGGTCCGGCGTAGCCCGCCGCCTGCAGCTTTTCCAGGTATGCCTCGAGATCCAGCTCCCCCGTGCCCGGCTGGTGCCGGCCCGGCGCGTCGGCGATCTGCACGTGCCCGGTGCGCGGGGTGCAGCGGGCGATCACGGCGTCGAGGTCGTCGCCGTTGACCGCCAGGTGGTAGAGGTCCGCGAGCAGCCGGACGTTGTCCAGGCCCAGCTCGTCGAGCACCGCGACCGCGTCGGCCGCGGTCTTCAGCGGGTACGCCGGGGCGCCGGACAGCGGTTCGAGCACCAGCTGCGCGCCGATGCCCTCGGCCGCCTTCGCCGCGACGGCGAGGTGCGTGCGGGCCAGATCGTCCTGTTCGGACGGTGCGACACCGTCGATCCGGTTGCCGTACAGCGCGTTGAAGCTGCGGCAGCCGAGCCGTTCGGCGAGGCCGAGCGCGACCGTCAGGCTCGTCGCGAACTCCGCCTCGCGGCCGACCCACGACACGAGCCCGCGCTCGCCCGCGGACATGTCGCCCGCGTAGAAGTTCAGCCCGGTGAGCTGGACGCCCGCCTGCTCGATCGACCGCGCGAACCGGTCGACCTCGGCCCCCGAGGGGTCCGCGCTGTCGAACGGCCACCAGTACTCCACCTTGGCGAAGCCCGCTTCCCGAGCGGCCCGCGCGCGCTCGAGCAGCGGGAGTTCGGTGAACAGGATCGACAGGTTGGCGGTGTAGGGCAGCGAGTGCCGCTCCCCGGCGGGACCGGTCATGAGTACCTCGGCTCCTCACATCTCGATCAGCTAATTTCGCTTTGCGGAAGTTTTCTTCCGTAGTTCGAGAATAGCCGGACGCGGAGGCTTCGGTCAACGGGCAACGCGCAGGTTTCGCCGCCGCGGCGTCGTACGGCTCCGCCGCGGTGGACTGCCCGGCCTGACGACTGTCCACAGTGGTCGCCAAGTGCTCCACAATGGACAGTCAGGGATTTTTCTTTTCAGAAAAGGGGAAACTCAGCAGCCGCGCGGGTGATAAGCAGTGGCGCGGGCTCGGCTCAGACCTCGCGGACCGACTCCGCCACGAATCCGGTCAGCACCAGCCGCGCGGTGCACCGGCTGTGCCCGGAAGCCGTCCCCGCGGTCCGCCGCACCACGACCTCGTACCGCCGTCCGCCCGCGCGAACGAGGACGCTCCGGGTCTCCCCGCGGGATTCTTCCGCCACGGCCAGCACCGAATCGAGGCCGCGCAGGCCGGTGCGGCCCCGGATTTCGATCTCGGCGAACTGCGACCACGCGCTTTCCGCGGAGGTGCGGCCGCGCAGGTTCTCCAGCCGGACGTTGCCGCCGAGCGCTTCCTTCGCCGCCAGTTCGGCGTCGGGCACCGCGAGGCTCCCGTGGAGGCAGCCGTCCGGGACGGTCAGGAGGTTGCCCGCCCAGCGGTCCCCGCCGACGTGGCTGACTTCCCACACCCGTCCGGGATGGTTCTGCGCCAGGCTGGTCGCGAGCGGGCGGCCGAACACGGCGCAGCACATGTCCTTGCTGCCGTGGGTGCACACGAGAAAGAGCGGCCCGGACACCGGTTCGCCGTGCCCGCCGCGTCCGGCGGCGACCGCTTCGAGGTCGAGGTGGGCGATTTCGGCCAGGTCGGCGACGTCGAGCCGTTCCGTCCAGCGGCGGCCGGGCTCTCCGCTGGCGACGTAAACCGTGCGCGGGGCCCCGGGCGTCCGCGCGTGCCGCCCCGGCTTCCGGATCAGCAGGGGACGCAGGCCGGCGGCGCGCGCGGCGTCGAGGCGGCCGGCGGGGAAGACGGTGGCCAGTACTTCTTCGAGAGCGTCCGGGCCCCACGAACCCGGGTGCTCGATCAGCAGCCACGACGTCATGCGCGCGGCGGTCCCGGCGGGCTCGCCGCCCAGCTCGCGAGTCAGCGCGGCGCATCCGGGCGCGGCGTTCCGGCCCGGGAAGCAGATCCCCGGGCCCGAGTGCTGCACGTCGGGCTTAGGCATGCCTAAGTATAGCTGACGGCGCGCGCCGCCCCTTCGACCCGACCGTTCCCGGTGCGCGACATCACTCGATCGGGTAGCACCCGCCTCCGGTCCGCGACCGGCTGACCGCGCCGTGGCTCGACGGCCCCCACAGCGCCCCACTCCGCGTGCGAGACAGCGCGGATGAACGGCGTACCGACGAAGGCGGCGAACGACGCCCCGCAGATCCGCCGAAGGCGCCCCGGCTCAAGCCCGAGCCACGAGACCCTGGACCACCAGCTCCTTCAGCAGCGCCCGCACCGTCGCCGGAGGCAGTCCCGGCGCGGCGTCGGCCAGCACCTTGAACGGCTGCGGCCCGCACCCCAGCAGCGCGGCGAGCACCGGTCGCGCGGCCTCGGCGAAGACCAGCCGCTTGCCCGCTCCGACCAGGGCCACCGTGCCCTCGCCCGTCACCAGCGCGGCGCGCGGGACCAGCAGCCGGACTTCGAAATCGTCGTCCGGGGGAAGCAGTTCGGCCGTCGCCGCCCACGGCAGGCCGACGCGGGTCTGGGCCGGGGCCTGGGCGTCCCGGTCGGCGAGGAACCGGTCGACCACGTCGCCCGCGGTCAGCTCGGCCAGCCGGCGGCGCAGTGCCTCGGCTCGCTCGGCCCGGACGTCCGGGCCGGCGAAACGGGGCAGGTCGGCGCGGAACAGCTCGTCGGACCGCAGCTGGTCGGCCAGCCACGCGACGAGGTCCACGCCGGTGGCGGCATTGAACCCGATCGTCAGGTGCAGGGATTCCTCGCCGACCGCGGACACGTCGTGCCAATGCCCGCGCGGCAGGTAGAGAACGTCGCCGTCCTCCAGCAGGAAGTCGTCGTACGGCTCGCCCTCGGGGCGCTGCGGAAGCTCGACGTCCCGCTGCAGCGGCGAACGCCGGGTGACCCCGTGCAGGCGCCACCGCTTCCGCCCGGAAAGCTGGATGATGAACGCGTCGTGGTCGTCCCAGTGCACGTCGAAGCCGTGCGTGGTGCCCCAGCCCGCGTACAGGTTCACCTGGATCCGCTCGCGCAGGTCGTGTTCGAGCCTGGTCGCCAGTTCTCCCACCTCGGTGACCAGTTCGTTGACCGAGTCGAGCACCAGCGTCGCGCCGGCGCGCAGGTGTTCGGCGAACGGGGCCGGCAGCACGCGCGGGACCATTCCGTTGCGCCGCGTCGACACCATCTCCGTGTAGGTGTGCGCGGGGACGACGTCGCCGTCGCGCGCGAGCCGCAGCCGGGGGAATTCCAGCCGGTGCTGGCGCAGCACCCGGTCCAATTCCGGCCACGGGAGCAGGGACGCGAACCGGCCCTTCTCCCCCGGGAACCGCCGCGGCGCCTTGCCGAGGACGTCCGCGAAGAACTGGCCGGCCTCGAGCGGTGCGACGAGGCCGGCCAGTCCGGGAATCTCCGTCATGGAGCCCGGCAACGGCTAGTCGTTGCCGTCGTTGTCGGCCACGGCGCCGTTGGCCTTGCCGCGGTCCACCGCGGCGGTCAGCGGCTCCACGCTCAGCAGCAGACCGCTGGCGGCCGTGTCGGTGTCGGTTGTCATGGGTTCTTGAGCCATCCGGACCTCGCAACGTCGACGACTGGGCGCGCCTCACGCTACGGGAGATCGCCGGGGCGGACATCGGTCATTTGAGTGCTCTTCGGCGGGGCGATGATCACCCTCGGCAGCGCCGTTCAGCCGGAGGCCCAGTCGGCCCGGATGTGCTTCAGATGCGCCCGCACCTGCGCCTCCAGCCGAACCCAGTCCCGGGCGACGATCGTCGCCAGCATGTCCCGGTGTTCGCGTGCCGAACCGGCCAGCCGGCCGTGCCCGGCGAGCTTTTCCAAGCCGTACAGCCGCGTCTGGTCGCGCAGGGCGGCGATCGCGTCGGTCAGCCGCCGGTTCCCGGCCAGTGCCAGCAAGTCCAGATGGAACCGGCGGTCCGCCTCGAGGAAGCGCGCGACGTCGCCCGCCTCGGCCGCGGACTCGATGTCCGCAGCCAGCCCGTCCAGCCGGGCGAGGTCGCCGGGAGCGGCGGCGGCCGCGGCGGACAGCGTCGCCGGGACCTCCAGCAGCACCCGCATCTCGTAGATCTCGTCCAGGTCGCGTTCGGTCATCGCGACGACCCGGTAACCGCGGTTGCGGACCGGTTCGAGCAGGCCCTGGTTGACCAGCGTGAGCAGCGCCTCGCGCACCGGGCTGCTCGACACGCCCAGGCGCGTCGCGAGCGCGGCGGCCGAATAGATGTCGCCGGGCCGCAGTTCGCCGGACACCATCGCCTGCCGCACCACTTCGAGCACTTGCTCGCGCAGGTTCGTGCGCTGCAGCTGCGGCATGCGACGCTCCTCCGGCTTGACTCCGCCCGCTTCCCTCCCGCATCGTAGCCGAGTAACCGGTAGCCGGTTACTAAGGAGTAACTATGCCTGAGGTCCGGGGTTACTGCACGTTGTGCCGGTCGCGCTGCGGCGCGGTCTACACGGTCGAGAACGGCGCGCTGCGCGGCGTCCGGCCGGATCCCGCGCATCCCACCGGCGCCGCGCTGTGCCCGAAGGGCCGGGCCGCGCCCGAGCTGGTGCACTCCCCCGAGCGGCTGCGCACGCCGTTGCGCCGCACGACGCCGAAGTCCGACCCGGATCCGCGCTGGCGCGAGATCACCTGGGACGAGGCGCTGGCCGAGATCGCCGAGCGGCTCGGCGGCATCCGCGCGGCGAGCGGGGCCGAAGCCGTCGCGTTCTCGGTCACCTCCCCCAGCGGCACGCCGATGTCCGACTCGATCGACTGGGTCGAGCGGTTCATCCGGCTCTTCGGCAGCCCCAACACCTTGTACTCGACCGAAATCTGCAACTGGCACAAGGACTTCGCGCACGCGTTCACGTTCGGTTCGGCGTTGCCCGCCCCGGATTACGCGGGCACCGAATTCGCGGTGCTGTGGGGGCACAATCCGGCCAAGGCGTGGCTCGCGCAGTCCGCCGCGCTGGCCGGGGCTCGCCCGCCGAAGCTGGCCGTCGTCGATCCGCGGCGGACGGCCAGCGCGGTCCAGGCCGAGCACTGGCTGCGGGTCCGGCCGGGCACGGACGGCGCGCTCGCGCTCGGTGTCGCGCGGGCGTTGCTCGAGCGCCGCGGGCACGACGAGGCGTTCGTGCGGTCGTGGACGAACGCTCCGCTGCTGGTCCGGGCCGACACGGGCCGGTTTCTTCGGGCGGCGGAAATCGATCCCGCGGCGACCGGGTTCGCGGTGTGGGACGAAGTCGCCGGCCGAGCCGAGCCGTACGACCCGGAGTTTCCCGCGCTCGGGCCGGAAAGGTTTGCCCTGCACGGAAAACGTCGCGTGCGCACGGTGGCCGGTTCGGTCGACTGCGTTCCCGCGTTCGAGCACTACGCGCAAGCCTGTGCCGCATGGCCGCTCGATCGAACCGAAGCGGTGACAACCGTCGAGGCCGCGGCGATCGAAGCTTTCGCGGCCGACCTTGCCGAGGCTAAGTCCGTGACGTACGCGGCGTGGTCGGGCGTCGGTCAGCACGCGAACGCCACGCAGACCGAGCGCGCGATCGCCACGCTCTATGCACTCACCGGCAGCTACGACTCCCCCGGTGGCAACGTCGTACTGCCGAAGCTGCCGATCGCCCCGGTCACGTCGCCGGATCAGCTCACGCCCGAGCAACGCGCGAAAGCCCTTGGCCTGGCGGAGTTTCCGCTCGGACCGCCGGCGCAAGGCTGGGTGACCGCGCGCGATTTCTGCCGCGCCGTTCTCGACGAGAAGCCTTATCCGGTACGAGCATTGGTGTCGTTCGGCGGGAATCTGCTGCTGTCCCAACCGGATCCGCGGCGAACCGCGGAAGCGTTGCGGCGGCTGGAATTCGCGGTGCATCTCGACCTGTTCGAGAATCCGACCTCGCGATTCGCCGACCTTCTGCTTCCGGTTCAGACGCCGTGGGAGCACGAGGCGGTCAAGGCCGGTTTCGAGATCAGCCAGGCCGCGCAGGAGCGCGTGCAGCTGCGGCCGCGGCTGACCGCTCCGATCGGCGAGTCGCGTTCGGACACTGAGGTGGTCTTCGAGCTGGCCCAGCGGCTCGGGCTCGGCGCGGAGTTCTTCGACGGCCGCATCGAGGACGGCTGGGATCATCAGCTGGCCCCGCTCGGGCTCACTGCCGCGCAGCTGCGCGAGCGGCCGGGCGGAGTCGATCTGCCGCTCCACACCGAGTACCGCAAATACGCCAAGCTCGCCGAAAACGGTGCGGTGGCAGGGTTTTCGACGCCCACCCGGCGCGTCGAGCTGTATTCCGAACGGCTCGCCGAGCATGGCCAGCCCGCCGTCCCGGCCGCTGAGCCGCCGGCCCCGGACGCCCGGCTCCCGCTGGTGCTGACCTGCGCGAAGAACGGCTACTTCTGCCACAGCCAGCATCGCGGGATTTCGTCGCTGCGCAAGCGGTCGCCCGAACCGGCCGTCGACCTGAGCGCGGAACTCGCCGCGGAGCGCGGGATCGAGGACGGGCAGCGGGTCCGCATCACGACCGCCGCCGCGGACGTCCGGATGCGGGCGCGGATCGATCCCGCGCTGCACCGCGACGTGGTCGTGGCGGAGTACGGCTGGTGGCAACCCGCCCCGGACCTCGCACTGCCCGGGTCGGACCCGCTCGAGGACGGCGGGACGAACTACAACCTCCTCGTCGGCGACGCCGCCCACGACCCGGTGAGCGGGTCCGTTCCGCTGCGCTCGACGTACTGCGACGTCCGGCCGGACGAACCGGAGCCGTGGACCGGACAGCGGGAGTTCGTGGTCCAGCGGGCGGAGTTCGAAACCGAGGACATCCGGTCGGTGCTCCTCGAACCGGCGGACGGGCGGTCCGTGCCGGAGTTCCGCGCCGGGCAGCACATCACCGTCGCCTGGCCGGACGCCCCGGAACTGGCCCGCAGTTATTCGCTGACCGGGCCCGCGAACGCCCCGGACGGCGGGTACGCGATCGCGGTGCGGCGGGTGCCGGGCGGGCGGTTCTCGCCCGCTGTGCACGACCGGCTCCGGCCGGGGACCCGGTTGCTGGTCACGGCTCCCTCGGGCGGGTTCGCGCTCCCGACCGTCCACCCGCGACCGATCGTGCTGCTCGCCGCCGGGATCGGGATCACGCCGTTCTTAAGCTATCTGGAATCGCTCGATCCCGCGTCCGCGCCGGAGATCGTGCTGCACCACGGCAGCCGCGACCGTTCCCGGCACGCCTTCCGCGAGCGCCTCGCCGCGTTGGCGGCCCGGCTGCCGAGCGTCCGGATCGTGAACCACTACAGCCGCCCCGGCCCGGAGGAGCCCCGCGACTTCACCGGCCGGATCAGCGCCGACCGGGTAGACGCCGACCTGATCCGGCGGCGGGCCCGGTTCTACCTGTGCGGTCCGGAAAGCATGCTCGACGAACTGACCGCCGGACTGGTCGAGCGGGGCGTGCCGCGCTTCGACCTCTTCACCGAGAAATTCCACGCCGCGCCCGCCCCGGTCGAGATCGCGGACGACGCCGCGGCCACCGTGCGGTTCGCGCGCTCCGGCCGCCAGCTCGCCTGGCGGGCCGGGGACGGCGACCTGCTGCGGTTCGCCGAGGCTTCCGGGATCACGCTGCCCAGCGGATGCCGGCTCGGGCAGTGCGAAAGCTGCGCCGTGCCGGTGCTGGCCGGCACCGTCGCGCACCTGGTCGCGGTCGCCGACGATCTGCCCGCTGACCAGTGCCTTTCCTGTCAAGCGGTACCCACCGCGGACGTGGTGCTCGATGCGTGAGCCTGGTCACCCCTAACCTCGCAAACCCCGTCAGGGGTGCGAAATCCGGCATCGGGACGGCATCATCGGCGAATGCCACTCGACCAGACATCGCGCGCAGTGTACGAGGACATCGTCCGGAAGAACCCGGCCGAGCCGGAGTTCCACCAGGCTGTCTTCGAGGTGCTCGAAGCGATCCGGCCCGCGCTGCAGCGGGACCCGGGCCTGCGCGACGCGGCGATGCTGGAGCGGCTGTGCGAGCCGGAGCGGCAGGTGATGTTCCGGGTGGTCTGGACCGACGACGCGGGCGCGGTGCACGTCAACCGCGGCTTCCGGGTCGGGTTCAGCTCGGCGCTCGGGCCGTACAAGGGCGGGCTGCGCTTCCGCGGCGACGTCACGCTCGGGACGGTCAAGTTCCTCGCCTTCGAGCAGATCTTCAAGAACGCGCTCACCGGCCTCGGCATCGGCGCGGGCAAGGGCGGGTCCGACTTCGACCCGGCCGGCCGCAGCGACGGCGAGATCATGCGGTTCTGCCAGGCGTTCATGACCGAGCTGGTCCGGCACATCGGCCCGGACACCGACGTCCCGGCCGGCGACATCGGCGTCGGCGGGCGCGAGATCGGCTACCTGTTCGGCCAGTACAAACGGCTCACCAACCGGTACGACGCGGGCACGATCACCGGCAAGAACCCCTTGCTGGGCGGCATTCCGGCGCGTCCGGAGGCCACCGGATACGGGACGGTGTACTTCCTCGAAGCGATGCTCGGCGCCCGCGACGACTCGTTCTCCGGCCGCACCGCGGTCGTGTCCGGTTCGGGCAACGTCGCCTGCCACGCGATCGCGAAACTCCAGGAACTCGGCGCGAAGCCGGTCGTGTGCTCGGATTCCGGCGGGTACGTCCACGATCCGCGCGGGATCGACCTGGAAGTGCTGCACGAGCTGAAGGTCGCGCGGCGCGGGCGGCTTTCCGAGTACGTCGACCACGTGCCGTCGGCGAAGTACGTCACCGGCGGCACGCCCTGGGACGTCCCCTGCGACCTCGCGCTTCCGTGCGCGACGCAGAACGAGCTGGACGAGCAGTCCGCGCTGCGGCTGGTGAAGAACAACGTGCTCGCCGTCGCCGAAGGCGCGAACATGCCGTGCACGCCCGGTTCGCTGCAGGTCTTCCGCGAGGCCGGAGTCGCGGTCGGACCCGGCAAGGCGGCGAACGCGGGCGGGGTCGCGGTGTCCGCGCTGGAGATGCAGCAGAACGCCGCGCGCGAGCGGTGGACGTTCGAGCGCACCGACCGGACCCTGCGCGACATCATGACCGACATCCACCGCACCTGCCTCGAAACCGCCGACGAGCACGGCGTGCCCGGGGACTACGTGAGCGGGGCTAACATCGCCGGGTTCCGCAAGGTGGTCGCAGCGATGGACGTCTGCGGCTACATCTGAGCGGCAGGAGGGCCGGCCGGTTCCTCACCGCGCGGAAGACAGCGTGACCAGGAGGTAGAGCAGGATCAGCAGCCCGGCGACGCCGAGCACGGCGGCGACCGCGCTGCGCACCCAGGTGACCAGCCCGGTGGCGGTGCGCTGCCGGTAGCCGGTGAAGCGGGCGTGGGTCTGGCTGGCTCTGTCCAGCAGCCCGCCCACGAACAGACCCGCGCCCAGGACAAGCAAAATGATGAGCAACGTCGGCATGACCGGGCGCCTCCTTCAGCAGCACGCTGTTCCCCGTTCAGACAACGAGAATCCCCGGGCCGGGCGGCGGGCGGCTACGGGAGAAGGTCTTCCGGTGCGGGGACTTGTGACCCGGCCCGGCGATGCTTTCCCCCGTACTGCGGTCCCGTCCGGAAAAGTGCTGCCGCGCAACGCCGTGCTTGACGCGCGCCCGGCGGAGCGCTTCGGTACGAAGATGACCGCGTATGTGGAACGTCCGCCGATTCCGGGCCTGGCGGGAGCCGTGCGGACGGTGTGGATCCAGCGCACCGGCGACGCGCCGTACGCGCAGCGGCATCTGCCGACCGGCGGCGTCGAGATCCACTTCCCAGTCGGCGGGCGGCCGCGGCTGCTCGGGCCGTTGACCGGGCCGCGGATCGAGGTCCTCCCGCCGCACACGACGGTCGTGGGCGTGCGGTTCCGGCCCGGGGCCGCCCCTCCGCTGCCTGCCGGGCTCGACGAACTGGCCGACCAGCACGTCGGGCTGGCCGAGTTGTGGGGGCGGACTGTCGAGCGGCTCGTGGAGACGGTTGCCCTCGCCCCGACGCCCGAACTGGGACTGGCCGCGCTGCAGGCGCATCTCGTGCGGGAATTCCGCCGGGCCGGCGGCCTGGACCCGCTGGTCGGGGAAGCGGTGCAGGTGCTGATGCCGTGGGACCCGGTCGGCGTCGACGCGGTCGCCGCGCATCTCGCGCTCTCGGCCAGCCAGTTGCGCCGGCGGTGCCTGCAAGCGGTCGGAATGAGTCCGAAGGTGCTTCAGCGGACGTTGCGCTTCCAGGGGTTTCTCGCGCTGGCGCAGGCCGGTGCTGTCGCGTCCGGACGGCGGGGCGCGGACGGGATGGCGAGTCTGGCGGTCGACGCCGGTTACGCCGACCAGGCTCATCTCAGCCGCGAATGTCTTCGGCTGACCGGGGTTACGCCGAGGCAGTTGCTCGGCGGCGACCTCGACCGGTGCGCATGCGGGCATGACCATTCGGCTTCGTACACGCCGTTCCTCGCTACCCGGAGACGGTCGCCGGTCCGGCTCTGAGCGCCCTGCCGTGCGCGTTTTGTTCAAGAACGGCGCGCCGGGACTCCGTAGCGTCTGTTCCGTGCTCGACCTGACTGCATTCGACGTCCTCTCCCCCGGTTCGCCGGGCTACGAGGCCAGCCCCCGAGCGAGGCTGGTCGTCCGGTGCCATTCGGTCTCGGACGTCGTTCAGGTCCTGGCCTACGCGGACGCGACCGGCGCGCGCTTCGTGCCGCGCGGGGGCGGACATTGCTTTGTGGACCGCTGCCCGGCCGACGGGATCGTGGTGGACCTGTCCGGAATGGACCGCATCACGGTGGACGACAGCGGCGTCGCGACTATCGGAGCAGGCGCTCGGCTGGGGGCGGTCTACGCGGCGTTGCACGAGCACGGCCGCACGATTCCGGCTGGCTGCGGCGACACGGTCGGCATCGCCGGGCTGACGCTCGGCGGCGGGATCGGGCTGCTCGGCCGCCAGTACGGGCTGACCTGCGATCGTCTCGTCGGCGCGCGGGCGGTGCTCGCGGACCGGAGCGTCGTGGAGTGCTCCGAAGACTCGGAACCCGACCTGTTCTGGGCGTTGCGCGGCGCGGGCGGCGGGCAGTTCGGGATCGTCACGGAGCTGCGGTTCGCGACGGTGCCGGAACCGTCGGCCTGCCGGATCGAAGGGCATTGGGCAGAGCCGGAACCGCTCGTCCGGGCCTGGCAGGACTGGGCGCCCGACGCGCCCGACGGAATCACCGTGAACCTCTCTGTCCAAACTGGACACGCGACGCTCTTCGGCGCCTCCGTTCTTCCGTCGGCGGAAACCCACGACCTGCTCCGGGAGTTCACCGCGCGGGCCGGTGTCCGGAACGCGACAGACCTCCGGCCGGACGTTCCCTACCGCTTCGTGAAGCCGACTTTCGCCGCGCTGGACCCGCCCGGAGCGAACCGCCGGTCCCGGTCGGAGTTCTTCGCCCGCCCGTTGTCGGAACGCACCGCGGCCGACCTCCTCGAACGGCTGGAGGGCAACCGGCGGCTGGCGTTCACCGCGATGGGCGGGGCGTACCGCCGGGTCGCCGAGGAGGCCACCGCGTTCGCCCACCGGGGCGAGCGGTTTCTGCTGGAGGAGGCCGGCGACCCGGACGATCTGTGGGTGGACGAGGCCTGGCGCACGGCGCACGCGGAGGGATCGGGCCGGGTTTACCCGAACTTCCCGGACCTCGCGCTCGAGGATCCGGCCGCCGCCTATCACGCGGGCAACCACCCCAGGCTCGCCGCGCTCAAGAAAAGCTACGACCCGCATCGGGTCTTCGACTTCCCCCAGGCTCTGTGAGCGACTACCAAGGAGCGTCATGACCAAAGTGTTCAGTGCCCTCTCCGTCTCGGTCGACGGGTACATCAGCGGCCGCCGCCCGGAGGGGGCCGACGAAGTCGGGAGCGGGCTCGGCGACGCCGGGGTGCTGTTCGACTGGTACTTCACCGGAGACACACCCAGCGAAGTCTTCGACGGGTTCAAGCTTTCCGAGCCCAGCGCGCGGGTTTTCGACTCGCTCGCCGCCCGCGTCGGAGCGACCGTGGTCGGGCACGCGACCTACGACCACTCAAGCCACTTCGGCGGCGGTGGCCCGCATCCGACCGCACCGCTGTTCGTGGTCAGCCGTAACCCGGTGCCGGAGCTGAGCGGGGCGCAGACCCACGCGACGAGCATCGAGGAGGCCGTCGCCGCCGCGCGGGAGGCCGCGGGCGGCAAGGACGTCGCGCTCATGGGCGGCGTCCTGGTCACCGAGGCGATCAAGGCCGGGCTGGTCGACGAGTTCGTCCTGCACCAGGTCCCGATCCTGCTCGGCGGCGGGCGGAGCTTCTTCGGCGAGCTGCCGGACCACGTCCGGCTGCGGCTGGTCGAGGCCGTCCCGGCGCCGGGCGTCACCCACCTGCACTACGAAATCCTCCGCTGAAAGGAACCCTCGTGCTGAACCCCGAAATCCGCCGCGTCCTCGACGGCGCCCCGATCGCCCACCTCGCCACCGTCCTCCCGGACGGGTCGCCGCACGTCGTCCCGGTGTGGATCGGCACGCGCGGCGACCGGATCGTCTTCCTGACCGGCCCGGACAGCCGCAAGGCCCGCAACCTCCGCCGCGACCCCCGCGTGGCGATTTCCCTGACCCCGCCGGACAACCCGTTCGAGCCGATCGTCGTCCGCGGCCGGGTGGCCGAATGGATCGAGGGCGACGCGGCGTGGGAGATCGTCGACGAGGTGGCCGAGAAGTACCTCGGGCAGCCGTACTCGCGCGAACAGGAGCGCGTCGTGGGATTGATCGAGCCGGAGACCCAGTCGGTGGGGATGTAGCGGACAGTCCGCCGCCGTCAGCCGACGAGCGGGCGCGTGCCGGGCGGCAGCTGAGCCACCCCGCCGCCCAGGTACCGCACGACCGCGTCCTGCAGCGCCCGCACGGCGCGCGGCTGCTCGACGTCCCGCCGGTACGCCAGCCGCACCACGCGGTTCAGGCCGGGCTCGGTGAACCGCGTGCGGCGGAAGCGGTCCCCGACCACGGTGCTCGGCACCACCGCCAGGCCCAGCCCGGCCTGAACCAGCTCCAGCACCGCGTCCATTTCGCCGCCTTCGATGGCGAAGAGCGGGTCGAACCCCTCGGCGCGGCAGGCGGCCACGGTCGCCTCGCGCAGGTCGTAGCCCTGCCGGAACATCACCAGCGGCCGGTCGCGCAGCGCGGCGATCGGCATCCGCCCGCGCACCGGCGCGGGAGCGTTCTTCGGCGAGATCACCACCAGGTCCTCGACGAACAGCGCACGGCTGGACAGCCGGGAATCGTCGTGGACGCGGCTGTCCACGATCATCGCCAGGTCCAGCCCGCCTTCGGACAACGCGGTCTGCAGGTCGCGCGACCCGCTTTCGTGCAGCACCAGTTCGATCCCCGGATAGTCCCGGCGGAACGCGGCGAGCATCGCGGGCAGCAGGCCGGTGCACAGGCTCGGGGTCGCGCCGAGCCGCACCCGGCCGCGGCCCAGTTCGTCCAGCTCCCGGATCGCCCGGTACGCGGTCTCCGTCTCGGCGAGGATCCGGCGCGCGATCGGCAGCAGCGTCTCCCCCGCCTCGGTGAGCGTGACGTTCCCCCGGATCCGGTGGAACAGCGCCGCGCCGACGTCCCGTTCCAGCGCGCGGATCTGCTGCGACAGCGAGGGCTGCGCCACTCTCATCCGTTCCGCGGCCCGGGTGAAATGCCGCGTCTCGGCCACTGCCAGGAAATACGCCAGCTGCTGGAACTGCATGACCCTCAGCATAGGCTCTGGCTATCGAGTTGAGAGAAATCATGTGTTTGCCCTCTCGTGGCCGCCGACTTACCGTCGGTGGCGTGGCACTCGCACCCGCTCCGCCCCGCCCTCGCCCGGCGCTCGTGAGGTTCTGGCGTTCGACCATCGGCAAGAAGGCCGTCATGGCCGTCACCGGGCTGATGTTCGTCGCGTTCCTGTTCGTGCACATGGCCGGGAACCTCAAGGTTTTCCTGGGACCGCGGCATTTCGACGACTACGCGGCCTGGCTGCGCACCATCGGCGAACCCGTGCTGCAGAACGCCTGGTATCTCTCGATCCAGCGCGTGGCGCTGCTGATCGCGTTGGTGCTGCACGTGGTCGCCGCGGTGCAACTGTCCAAACGGGACCGGCGAGCCCGCCCGGTGAAGTACGCGCACGGCCAGCGGCGCAAGGCCAGTTTCGCGACCCACACCATGCGCTGGGGCGGCGCGACGCTCGCGCTCTACGTCGTGTGGCACATCCTGGATCTCACCGTCGGCGTGGCCAACCAGGACTTCCGCGACGGCCAGCCGTACCACAACATCGTCGCCGACTTCCAGGTCTGGTGGGTCAACCTGATCTACATCGTCGCCCTGCTGATGCTCGGCCTGCACATCAACCACGGCTTCTGGAGCGCGGCGCAGACCCTCGGCATCACCAGCAAAGCGCGGGACCGGGCGCTCAAAACCGCGGGCTCCGTGCTCGCCGTCGTGATCACCGGCGGCTTCCTGATCGTGCCGATCGCCGTGATGGCGGGATGGGTGGCCTGACATGAGCGACTACACGCTCGGCGAGCCGATCGCCGACACGCGAGCGCCGGGCGGTCCGATCGAGGACCGCTGGGACCGCCGCCGCTTCGACGCGAAGCTGGTCAACCCGGCCAACCGGCGGCGGCACCGGATCATCGTCGTGGGCACCGGCCTCGCCGGGGCGTCCGCCGGGGCGACGCTCGCCGAACAGGGCTACCACGTGGTCCAGTTCTGCTTCCAGGACTCGCCGCGGCGCGCGCATTCGGTCGCCGCGCAGGGCGGGATCAACGCCGCGAAGAACTACCGCAACGACGGCGATTCGGTCTACCGGCTCTTCTACGACACGGTGAAGGGCGGCGACTTCCGGTCCCGGGAGTCCAATGTGTACCGGCTGGCGCAGGTCTCCGCGCAGATCATCGACCAGGCGGTGGCCCAGGGCGTGCCGTTCGCCCGGGAGTACGGGGGGCTGCTCGACACGCGCTCGTTCGGCGGCGTCCAGGTGCAGCGCACGTTCTACGCGCGCGGCCAGACCGGACAGCAGCTGCTGCTCGGCGCGTACCAGGCGCTGGCGCGGCAGATCGACGCCGGCGGCGTGGAAATGCACCCGCGGACGGAAATGCTCGATCTCATCGTGTCCGGCGGCAAGGCGCGCGGGATCGTCGCCCGCGACCTGGTGACCGGCGAGGTGACCACGCATCTCGCGGACGCCGTCGTGCTCGCGACCGGCGGCTACGGCAACGTCTTCTACCTGTCCACCAACGCGAAAGGCTCCAACGCCACCGCGATCTGGCGAGCGCACAAACGCGGCGCGTACTTCGCCAACCCGTGCTTCACCCAGATCCACCCGACCTGCATCCCGCGCTCGGGCGAGCACCAGTCGAAGCTGACGCTGATGAGCGAATCGCTGCGCAACGACGGCCGGATCTGGGTCCCGAAGCAGCCGCGAGACCCGCGTCCGCCGCGGGAGATCCCGGAGTCCGAACGGGATTACTACCTGGAGCGGATGTACCCGAGCTTCGGCAACCTGGTTCCGCGCGACATCGCCTCGCGAGCGGCGAAGAACGTCTGCGACGCCGGGTTCGGCGTCGGCCCGGGCGGGCTCGGCGTGTACCTCGACTTCGCGGACGCGATCGAGCGGATGGGCCGTCCGGCGGTGGAGGCCAAGTACGGCAACCTGTTCGAGATGTACGAGCGGATCACCGCGGAGAACCCGTACGAGGTCCCGATGCGGATCTACCCGGCGATCCACTACACGATGGGCGGGCTGTGGGTCGACTACGACCTGCAGAGCACGGTGCCCGGCCTGTTCGTGATCGGCGAGGCGAACTTCTCCGACCACGGCGCGAACCGGCTCGGCGCGTCCGCGCTGATGCAGGGCCTCGCCGACGGCTACTTCGTGCTCCCGGCCACGCTCAACGACTACATCGCCCGCGGCGGCTTTCCCTCGCTCGACCCGGCCGATCCGGCGGTCGAGGAAGCGGAAACCGCCGTCCGCGACCGGCTGGAGCGGCTGCTGTCCGTGCGCGGCGCCCGCAGCGTGGATTCGTTCCACCGCGAACTGGGCCACCTGATGTGGGACCACTGCGGGATGTCCCGCTCCGCCGAAGGCCTGCGAAAAGCACTCGACCGCATTCCGGAGCTGCGCGCGGAATTCTGGCGAGACGTCCGGGTTCCCGGCGCCGGCGCGGAACTGAACCAGGAACTGGAAAAAGCCGGTCGCGTCGCCGATTTCCTCGAACTCGCCGAACTGCTTCTCCTCGACGCACTGGTGCGCGAGGAATCGTGCGGCGGCCATTTCCGCGAGGAACACCAAACCGAAGACGGCGAAGCCCGGCGCGACGACGAGCGGTTCTCGCATGTCTCGGCCTGGGAATACGCCGAGAAGCCGGTGCTGCACCGGGAACCGCTGAACTTCGAGCACGTCCACCCCACCCAGCGGAGCTACACGTGAAACTCACCCTGCGGGTCTGGCGCCAGTCCGGCCCGGACGACGACGGCAGGCTGGTCGACTACCCGGTCGACGACGCCAGCCCGGACATGTCCTTCCTGGAACTGCTCGACGTCCTCAACCAGCACCTCATCGAGGACGGCGCCGAGCCGATCGCGTTCGACCACGACTGCCGCGAGGGCATCTGCGGCTCGTGCGGCGTGGTGATCAACGGGCGGGCGCACGGCCCGGAACGCACCACGACCTGCCAGCTGCACCTGCGCTCGTTCCGCGACGGCGACGTCCTCGACGTGGAACCGTGGCGGGCCAAGGGTTTCCCGGTGATCAAGGACCTGGTGGTCGACCGTTCGGCGTTCGACCGGATCATCGAGGCGGGCGGCTACGTCACCGCCCCCACCGGCAGCGCGCCCGAGGCGCACGCGACGCCGGTGCCCAAGCCGGACGCGGATCTCGCCTTCGACAACGCGACCTGCATCGGCTGCGGCGCGTGCGTGGCCGCCTGCCCGAACGGGTCGGCGATGCTGTTCGCCGCGGCGAAGGTGGCGCATCTGAACTCGCTTCCGCAGGGCCAGCCGGAACGCGCCCAGCGGGTGCTCGACATGGTGGAAACCATGGACGCCGCGGACTTCGGCGGCTGCACGAACACCGGCGAATGCGTCGCGTCGTGTCCGAAGGGGATTCCGCTGGCCAGCATCGCGAACCTCAACCGCGAGTTCCTGAAGGCCAGCCGCTCGCGGGGGTAGCCGCGCGCGCTGTCTCCCGCCCGGAGCGGGTCCGGCGGGAGACAGCAGCAGCGCGGGCGGGGTCAGGACTTCTTGCCCCGCCTGGTGTCGTCGTCGATGTCGATCTGCTCCTTGCGGACCTTGCCCTGGACGGTCTGCTCCTCGGTCACCTGCTCGGTGCCCAGGCGCACCCGCTCGACCGGCACGGTTTCCTTCTGCACCACCGGCTTCTCGGCATGCAGCACGACGTCCTGCTCCGCCTCGCCGATCTCGGCCCGGCCGGCCGCCTTGGCGTCGGTGATCGGCTCCCGTTCGACGCGGACTTCCTCGTGCGTGACCGGCACGGTCACCTGCTGGTCCTCGGTCACCACGTACTTGCGCAGCCGGACGTGGCCGGTTTCGACCTGTTCGGTGCCGACCCGCAGGCGCTCCTCGGAACGCACCACGTCGCCGGACGCGTCGCGCCGTCCGCCCTTGGCCGTCTCCTGGCCGGTCGTACGACCCCGGCCCGCGGCGCCGCCCGTCGCGGCCTCCCGGCCCGTGGTGCCGCCGGCCATGCCGCCTGCCGCCGCGTCCCGCCCGCGGTTCTGGGTGGTCGGGCTGTCCCCGGACCGCGGAGTCGGCAGGCCGTAGTACTTGTACAGCTCGACGCTCTCCTTCTCGGAAAGGTGGCCTTCGGCGTCGATCCGCGGCGCGTCGGACACCTGGTCCTTCGCGACCTGGACGTGCAGGCCGTCCTTTTCCAGGCCCGCGCCCGACAGCGGCACGAAGCTCTCCTTCTGGCCGAACAGGCCGGTTTTCACCGTCACCCACTCCGGCCTCTTGGTGTCGTCGGCGAGGTAAACCGTGCCGACCTTGCCGATCTTGCTGCCGGAATTGTCCATCACGGTGCTGTCGACGAGATCCTGCGGCTGGATTGCGCGTACCATGGATCCACTCCATTTCCCCGAATCGGAATTTGCGCTTCCGTCCCCACTGTCCGGCTGGTCAAACGGCCGCGCAAGCGCCGCACCCCTCAAGCGAGCGACCCCGTTTCGTGTCAGTTTGCGGGCCGAAATCAGCGGGTACCTGGGCAGCAAGCGGTCCGTTCGCGGACGCGCGGCGGAATGGCCGGAAATTGTTCCTCCGCCGGGCCGGGAAAGGCCGCGCGCTTATCCGGACGGCCCCGCGCCGAGCCCGGACCGAAAACCGGATGCTCCCGTCCGGCCGGGTCGGCTAGGCTCGGCCCCATGGGTGCCACTTTCGCCGCGTACGCCTTGATCCGCCTGCGCAACGCCTGAGCGCCGGACGCACACCGCTCCGCCGCGCTCTCCCCCGTTGCCCGTCCGGGCTGCCTGTCCTGGCGCCCGGGTCGCTTCCTCATGCGCGGAGTACGCACCCCATGTCTGCCCAGCCCTACGGCGGACGGCACGAACTCGGCCAGAACTTCCTGGCCGACCCCGCCGTCATCGCCGCCGTCTGCACCGCCGCTGACCGCACGACCGGTCCCCTCGTGGAATTCGCCGCGGGCGACGGCGCGCTCACCCTCCCGCTCAGCCGCACCGGCCGTCCGCTCACCGCGGTCGAACTCGATCCCCGCCGCGCCCGCCGCCTCGCCCGGCGGACCGGCGACCACGTCGAGGTCGTCCACGGCGACCTGCTCCGGCACCGGCTGCCCGCCGTCCCGCACACCGTCGTCGGCAACCTTCCCTTCCACCTCACCACCGCGACCCTGCGCCGGCTGTTCCGGCAGCCGCACTGGGAACTCGCGGTGCTGGTGGTGCAATGGGAGGTCGCGCGCCGCCGGGCCGGGATCGGCGGCGCGTCCCAGATGACCGCCGCCTGGTGGCCGTGGTTCGCATTCTCCGTCCCCGCCCGGGTCCCGGCGCACGCGTTCCGCCCGCGCCCGGCCGTGGACGGCGGGATCCTCGTGATCGCCCGCCGGGCCAAGCCGCTCGTCGCCGAGCAGGCGGAGTACCAGGAGTTCGTCCGCGAGGTCTTCACCGGCCGCGGCCGCGGTCTGGCCGGGATCCTGCCCCGCACCGGCCGCCTCAGCGTCCGCGCGGCCCGGACCTGGCTTGCCCGGCAACGGCTGCCGCCGCAAGCACTCCCCCGCGACCTCACCGCCGGGCAGTGGGCCGCGCTGTGGGAAGTGGTGCGGTGAGCGTGCATCGCTCCGCCCGGTGCACGGCCGCGACGAAAGACGGTTCCGGGAATGAACCACGGCGACTGGGTGCGCGCGGCTGCGCACCGCGGCCTTTGTGGACGGTGACCGGCGGGAAGCCAAGTCCGGCAAAACTTTCGCCGACGTCGACCGGCCACCCAGTCGCGCACGTGGCCGAAGGCGGCCAGGACGAGTCCGACGCCGCGGTAGCGGCCAGCGTTCGAGGACGGCCGCTGCTCCCGGCTCGCGCGCCCACCACTCCGGGCAATTTCGCCGCGACACGCCCAAGCCCAGCGGGTCCTCCGACGCCAACCCCGCGCTGGACACGCCCGCGCCGAAACCGCAGCATCCCGGTTGCCGCCGCTGAGGCAGGATGTCCGCATGAGCGAGCCTTCCTTCACCCTCGTGCAGCTGCGCTATTTCGAGGCGGCCGCGCGGCACCTGAGCATGACTGCCGCGTCGAAGGAGCTGATGGTGTCGCAGTCGGCCGTTTCGACGGCGATCGCGCAGCTGGAGAAGGAAATGGGCGTGCAGTTCCTGCTGCGCCACCACGCTCGCGGGCTCAGCCTGACCACGGCGGGCGAGGAGTTCTACAAGCGGGTGCTGGACTTCCTGGCGCATGGCGCGGAGCTGGTCGAAACGGCGCGGCAGTCCGGCACCGACCTGGTCGGGACGCTCACCGTCGGCTGTTTCACCACGCTCGCGCCGTTCCGCCTGCCGAGCCTGCTCGCCGAGTTCGAGAAGCGGCATCCGCGCGTCCACGTGTCCCTGCGCGAGGGCGAGCACAAGGCGCTCAAAGCTGCTTTGCGCGCCGGCGAGACGGAGCTGGCGATGCTGTACGGCTACGACCTCGACGACGACATCGACCGCGAGGTGGTCGGCACCGCCGCGCCGTACGCGCTCGTCTCCGAGGACCACCGGCTCGCCCGGCGCAAGAGCCGCAAGGTGTCGCTGCGGGAGCTGGCCGACGAGCCGATGGTGCTGCTCGATCTGCCGCACAGCCGGGAGTACCTGCAGTCGATCCTGAGCGATGCCGGGGTTTCGCCACGGGTCCGGCACCGGACGAGCGGATACGAGACGGTGCGGGCGCTGGTCGCGTCCGGGCACGGATTCGCGTTGCTCAACCAGCGCCCGCCGAACGACACCACTTACGCGGGCGCGAGCGTGGTGCCGCTGACGCTGACCGACGAAGTCCCGTCGCTGGAAATCGTCCTCGCCACCATGCGCGGGGTCCGGCTCACCCGGCGGGCACAGGAGTTCCGGGAACTGTGCCGCACGCTGTACTCCCCGTGAGAAAGCCCGACTTCAGAACAACCGCTCCAGCGCCCGGCGCGCGCGGGCCGGAGCCTGCCGGTCGCCGTGCAGCTGCAGGAAATGGTTGAGCGCGAGCATGATCCCGACGAACTCGTACAGCAGTTGGTCGATGTCGGTGTCCGCGGGCAATTCCCCCAGGCTCACCGCACGCCAAAGATTCACACGCAGCTCCCGCTGCCAGAACGAACTCATCCGCACGATGGCGTCGCGCACCGGGCCGTCCCGGCCGTCGAACTCGGCTGCCGCAGCGGTGAAGAAGCAGCCGCCGGGCAGCAGTTCGCGTTCCAGGTAGGAGATCCACGCCTCCCCGGCCGCCCGGAGGTAGGGCAGGCCGCGCGGCACGCCGCGGGCGCGTTCGGGCACCTCGCGGACGAACATCTCGGCGGCGGCGTCGACGACGGCCAGCTGCAGGCTCTCCTTGGTGCCGAAATGGCCGATCACACCCGCTTTGCTCATCCCCAGCTCGGCGGCGAGCCGCCCGATGGTCAGCCCCTCCAGGCCCTCGGCGGAGGCGAGCACCAGGCCGAGGTCGAGGATGCGCCGTCGGGTGAGGCGCGTGTCGGCGGCGGACTTCCGGGGACTCACGAAACCCACTATAGATTACGAACGATCGGTCGCTATATTGGGCCAAACCCCGTGAGGAGAGACAGATGCCCGGCTCCCGCATCACCGCGCTCGGCCACCACCAGCCCGCCCGCGTGCTGACCAACGCCGACCTCGAAGGCATGGTCGACACGACCGACGAATGGATCCGCCGCCGCACCGGCATCGCCACCCGGCACGTCGCGGACGGCTCGGTCGCCGACCTGGCCGTCGAAGCCGCGGCGAAGGCGCTGGCCGCGGCCGGGCTCGAACCGGGCGAAATCGGCCTGGTCGTCGTCGCCACCTGCAGCGCGATCGACCGCTGCCCCTCGATCGCCGCCCAGGTCGCGGGCCGCCTCGGCATCCCGGCCCCGGTCTGTTTCGACCTCAACAACGGCTGCGCCGGCTTCTGCACCGCACTCGCCACCGCCGACCACGCCGTCCAGGCCGGGGCTGCCCGGCACGCGCTGGTCGTCGGCGCGGAGAAAATGTCGGACGTCACCGACTGGACCGACCGCAGCACGTGTGTCCTGCTCGGCGACGGCGCGGGCGCGGCGATCCTCAGCGCGGCCGATACGGCGGCGGTCGGCCCGGTCGTCTGGGGCTCCGACCCGACGCGCCGCGACCTCGTCCGGCTGGCGGGCGAATGGCAGCCCGCGTTCGCCCAGGACGGCCAGTCGGTGTTCCGCTGGGCCACCCGGGAACTGCCCGCCGTCGCTGCGGAAGCCTGCCGACGCGCGGGCATCGCGACCACGGACCTCGCCGGGGTCGTCACCCACCAGGCCAACCTGCGGATCATCGAAGCCCTGACCGACCGCCTCGAGCTGCGCGAGGACGCGGCGATCGGCCGCGACGTGGTCGAATCGGGAAACACGTCGGCGGCGTCCGTCCCGCTCGCACTGTCCAAAATGGTCTCCCGCGGCGAACTGCCGCCGGGCGAGCCGGTGCTGCTGTTCGCCTTCGGCGGCGGGCTCTCCTGGGCCGGACAGGTCGTGACCTGCCCGTGAAAGACCTCGTCTGCCTGCACGCCGCCGCCAGCGGCCCGGCGACCTGGGATCCGCTGCGCCCCGGGCTGGCCGCGCTCGGGTTCCGGCCCTGCCCGGCGCGGCGCGGCTCGAGTCCTATCCGCTGCTGTCCTTCCGGGACTAGGTCCTGCGCACGCTGGACGGGCTCGCGCGGTTCACGCTCGTCGGGCATTCGCTCGGCGCGTTCGTCGCGTCCATGGTGGCCGCGGCGCAGCCGGACCGGGTCGAGCGGCTGGTGCTCGAAGAAATCCCGGTGCCCCCGCGCGACGCCGGCGACCGGCCACCGGCCTGCGCACTCCGCAACCCGAGTGGTGGAGCAGCCTCGCGGCGATCAGCGCACCGACGCTGATCCTGGCGGGCGGGCCCCTCGACCAGTCCCGGTACGCCTTGCTTGAGAAGGCGTTACCGGACGCGAAGACGGTGCGGGTTGGCGTCGGGCACCGGATTCATTCCCGCGCGCCGGAACGCTGGCTGGCCGCGGTCTCGGACTGGCTCTGATACCCGCGCTGGATCGCGAGGTGATCGGCCACGAACTTCGCGTCGTGCCATACGCCCCAGATGAAACTCGACCCGCGCCGCGCCAGCCACGGCAGGCCGAGGAAGTACACGCCCGGCTCCGCGGACACTCCGCGGCGATGCTTCGGCCGTCCGTTCTCGTCGAAGGCGTCGACCTGCAGCCAGCTGTAGTCGGTCGCGAACCCGGTCGCCCAGACGATCGAGGTCACTCCCGCCGCGGCCAGGTCCAGTTCCAGCAATGGATCGGTGACGCACGCCGGGTCCGGGCCCAGTTCGCGGGCGGACGGCTCCTCGGGCAGGTCGAGACCGTTGCGGGCCGCGTAGGCGTCGGCTTCGTCCAGCAGGGCGAGGTAATTCTCGTCGCCCGCCGCGATGTTCTTCGCCAGGTCGCTCGCGAAGCTGAGCTTGCCGTCGGCATACGCGCCGGTCATGCCGACGAGCGTGATGCCGAGCCCGGCCAGCGCGCGGAAATCCACGGTGTGCCCGCCGCGCGCGCCGCTCACCGCGATGGTCACGTGTTCCGCTCCGGCGGGCGGCGTTTCGGCGTCCCACTTGCCCAGAACGCCGAGCCACCAGCAGAAGTCGCGGTCGCGGTAGCTGCGCGGCGGGCGGTCGTGCGGGCCGACGGACAGGTACACCTCGCGTCCGGCCCGGCGCAGTTCCTCGGCGATCTGCACGCCCGACGAACCCGCTCCGACCACGAGCACCGCGCCTTCGGGGAGCTGCTCCGGGTTCCGGTAGCCGCTGGAGTGCAACTGCACCGGACCGGCGTCCGCGGGCACGATCGGCGGGATCACCGGCCGCTGGAACGGGCCGGTCGCCGCGATCACGAAGCGGGCGTCGAGGGTTCCTTCCGAGGTTTCGACGCGGAATCCGGGCCTGCCCTCGTGCCGCCGGACCGAGACCACCTCGACCCCGGTGCGGACCGGCGCGGCGATTTTCTCCGCGTATGCCTCGAAATAAGCCGCGACCTGGTCCTTCGACGCGAATTCGCCCGGCGCGACATCGGGGAACTCGAGGCCGGGGAACCGGTCGTGCCACGCGGGTCCGTTCGCGACGAGCGAGTCCCACCGCTGCGAGCGCCAGCGTTCGGCGATCCGGTCCCGCTCCAGGACCAGGTGCGGCACGCCGCACTCGCTCAGGTGCTCGCTCATCGCCAGGCCGGCCTGTCCCCCGCCCACGACGAGGGCCTCCACCTGTTCGCTCGACATCCCAGACCTCCGCTCCGGCTCCGGCGCGGTTCGGCGCCGCCTCCCCGGATCCTCACGGCCCGCCCTGCCCGTGTCCAACAGATGTTTCCGGCACACAAGATCTGCTTTTCCGATGCACTCTGCATCTCTCTAACCGATGCGCTGGTCCGGAAAGATCTACTGGACAGAACCTCGGCGGCGCGGTCAGGCTGAGGCGTCCGACGACCGCCGCAGGGAAGGCCACGCAGTGACTGTCCACCGTCGCATCCGCCCGTTCAACACGCGGGACACCTACCCGGAGCAGAACCTCGACAACGACCTCTGCCAGGCCGTCGTCGCCAACGGCACGGTCTACGTCCGCGGCCAGATCGGGCAGGACCTCGACACGAGCGAATCGGTCGGGATCGGCGACGTCGCCGCGCAGGCCGAGCGGGCGATGGCGAACATCAAGATGCTGCTCGAGGAAGCGGGCAGCCGGATGGAACACCTGGTCAAGCTCACCATCTACCTGGTCGACCCGCGCTACCGCGAGGCCGTCTACCGCACTGTCGGGCGTTGGACCAAGGGCGTGCACCCGATCTCGACCGGCGTGGTCGTGTCCGCGCTCGCCCGGCCGGAATGGCTGTGCGAGATCGACGCTATCGCGGTCGTCCCGGAGGAGGAGAAGTGACCTTTTCGATCGTCGCCCGCGAGGTGTCCGGCGGCGCCGTCCGGTTCGGCATCGCGGCCAGTTCGTCCAGCCCGGCGGTCGTCGCTCGCGTCGCGCATCTGCGTCCGGGCCTCGGTGCGGCGGCCTCGCAGAACATCACCGACCCGCGGCTCGGCGGACGGCTGCTGGACCGGCTCGCCGAACACGGGGATCCGGAAAAGGCGCTGGCCGAGGTCACGTCGGCGGCGGAGCACATCGAGTACCGGCAGCTCACCGTGCTCGGCGCCACTGGACCAGGTTTTGCTTACAGCGGCGCGAAAACCCTCGGCACGCACGCGTCGGCGACGGCGGACGGCGTGGTCGCGGCGGGCAACATGCTCGCCGGTGACCACATTCCGCAGTCCATGGTGGACGCTTTCGCCGACGCGACCGGCGAGCTGGAACAGCGCCTCCTCGCGGCGATGCGGGCCGGGCTCGCGGCGGGCGGCGAGGAAGGCCCGGTGCGGTCCGCCGGGCTGGTCGTGGTGTCGGCGGCGGAGTGGCCGGTCACGGATCTGCGCGTGGACTGGGCGGACGAGCCGATCGAGCAGCTCGCCGGACTCCTCGACGTCTGGCTCCCCCAGCGCGACGACTACGTCACCCGCGGCTTGAACCCGGCCGCCGCGCCGTCCTACGGCGTGCCGGGAGACGAGTGATGGCCGCGCCCAAAGCGGCCGCCCGCGCGGCGGTCGAACGGCATGCCGACGAGCTGATCCAACTCTCCGAACGGTTGCATGCCGACCCGGAAACCGCGTGGGAGGAACATCGCGCGGCCGCCCTGGTGCCGGAACTGCTCGACCGTGCCGGGTTCGCGGTCACGTCGAAGTACCTCGGCCTCGACACCGCGTTCCACGCGAGTTTCGGCTCCGGGCCCAAACGGATCGCGCTGTGTGCCGAGTACGACGCGTTGCCCGGCCTCGGCCACGCGTGCGGGCACAACCTCATCGCGGCCAGCTCCGTCGGCGCCGCGCTCGGGCTCGCCGAAGTCGCCGACGACCTCGGGATCACCGTCGAGGTCTACGGCACCCCGGCCGAGGAGGGCGGCGGCGGGAAGATCGAGCTGCTCGAACGCGGCGCGTTCACCGGCGTGGACCTCGCGATGATGGTGCATCCGGCGCCGGTGGACGTCGCCGAAGCGCGGCCGTTCGCGGTCAGCCACTCGAAGATCTCCTACACCGGCAAATCCGCGCACGCCGCTGCTTATCCTGAAGCCGGGGTCAACGCGGCCGACGCGTTCACCGTCGCCCAGGTCGCGATCGGCCTGCTGCGGCAACAACTTCCGTCCTCGGTGCGCGTGCACGGCATCGTGACGCACGCCGGAGACGCCCCGAACGCGATCCCCCAGCACGCGTCCGGCCGCTGGTATGTGCGGGCCGAGACGCTGGCGGAACTGTCCGAAGTGGAGCCACGGGTCCTGCGGGCTTTCGAAGCCGGGGCGCTCGCCACCGGCTGCGAGCTGAGCGTCGAACCGGAAAGCAAGCCGTACGCCGAATTCCGCGCCGATGAGCAAGCTTTGGCCGCCTACCGCGCCAACGCGCTCGAACTCGGCCGCGAGTTCGCCCCGGACGGCACGGCGGCGCGGATGAACCGGGCGTCCACCGACATGGGCAACGTTTCGCAGGTCGTGCTCGCGATCCATCCGTACATCGGCATCGGGTCGCTGCCCGCGATCAACCATCAGCGCGAATTCGCCGCGCACTGCGTCGGCGGCACCGCGGAACGGGCCCTGCTCGACGGCGCCATCGCACTGGCCTGGACCGGCGTCGACCGCACCTTCTGAACCTCCTGCCCCGGGAAGGACACCGATGTCCAGCAGCCGCTCCCAGCCCGACCCGCCCGGCGAGATCTCGGACAGGCGTGCGCGGAAATCCGAGAAGGGCGGCCGTACGACCAGTTCGTCGTGGACCCCATCCAAGAGCGGATGGACTTCGGCGTACTCGCCGCGGGCGTGGCCGAGCAGTTCCAGGGCGCGGTTGGCGATGACCTCGTTGGCGTTCATGCTCGTCGAGGTCCCGGTGCCGCCCAGCAACCGGGCTTCGGCGAGCCGTTGGTCGTCCTCGCCGAGCGTCGCGCCGAACTCCTGGCCCAGCGTCATCGGGACGGCGTGCTCCAGCTGCGTGCGGCCCAGTTTGAGGACGTCGGCGAGGCTGCTGACCGACGACCAGGTCGATGCGCTGCGAACCCCGCAAGCTCGCACGGGCGGCCCGGCCCGCACGTGAACGCTGTGTTTCGCCGCGGTCAGCCCCTGATGTCGGCACAGCTGAGCGGCTCTGCATAAGCCGAACAGATGCATTGCTTTGCTTATTACTTCTTGTTAGATGCCGTGGGCCGCTCTTAGCGTCCTCCCGAAGAACCGGTCCAAGGAGGCCACTCATGACCGCACCCGACGCCTCTCCGGCGCCCGATCTCGTCGAGCAGACCGCCGATCCCGCCACGTTGCGCCGCAGCGTCGCCGCCGGCGCCGTCGGCGTCTTCGTGCACTGGTTCGACTGGGCCGCCTACGCCTATCTCGCCGGCACCATCGCGTCCGTGTTCTTCCCGGCGGGCAACTCGACCGCCGGGCTGCTGGCGGTCTTCGGCGTCTTCGCGGTGTCGTTCGGGATCCGGCCGGTCGGCGCGCTGATCTTCGGGCCGCTGGGCGACAAGATCGGCCGCAAGCGCACGCTGTCGGTGGTCATCTTCGTGATGTCCGGGGCCACGCTCGTGATCGGGCTGCTGCCCGGCTACTCCGCGATCGGCATCGCGGCCCCGATCCTGCTGGTGCTGCTGCGCCTGCTGCAGGGCCTCGCCGCGGGCGGGGAATTCGGCAGCGCGGCCAGCTTCCTCGCCGAGTACGCCCCGCGGCGGCGGCGCGGGTTCGGCGTGAGCTGGCTGGAAGTCGGCTCGCTGCTGGGCTTCCTCGCCGGTTCGTTCGTGTTCCTGCTGCTGTCGATCGGACTGACGGACGCGCAGCTGGCGTCGTGGGGCTGGCGCGTCCCGTTCCTGATCGCCGCCCCGCTGGGCGTCATCGGGTTCGTCATCCGCAGCAAGATCGAGGACACCCCGGAGTACCGCGCGCTCGAAGCGACCGACAACGTGCCGCGCAGCCCGGTCCGGGAACTGTTCCGGCACAACAAGAAACAGCTGCTCCAGGCCGCCGGGTTGATGACCATGATGCACGTGCCGTTCTACGCCGTGCTGACCTATCTGGTCACCTACGAGACCGACTACCTCGGCCACTCGTCCGGCAGCGCGGCGGCACTGTCCACTGTGATCTCGCTCGTCGGACTGGTCCTCGTGCCGTTCTTCGGCCGCCTTTCCGACCGGGTCGGCCGCCGGCCGGTCCTGATCGGCGCGGGCATCGCGCTGTTCGTTCTCGCCGTCCCGGCATACCTGCTGATGCGCACCGGCCTCGCCGGCACCTGGATCGGCGGGCTCGCCCTCGGCGCGATCCTGGCCGCGATCCTCGGCACCTACGCGGTGTGGTCCGCGGAGATCTTCCCGACCCGCACCCGGCAAAGCGGACTGTCCATCGCGTACAACATCACCGCCGCGCTGTTCGCCGGCACCGTGCCGTACCTGATGACCGTGCTGATCTCCGCCACCGGCAGCACGCTCGTGCCCGGCCCGTACCTGATGGCCGCGGCGGCCGTCGGCCTCGTCGCGGCGTTCTCGATGCGCGAGACCGCCGGAACCCCGTTGCTGCACAAGGAAGACCTGCAGAACCCCGAAGCCTGACTCCCGATTCGCCAACGGCGGTGAAGCGGGTCAGACCTTCCGGCCCACCACGCCCGCCACGCACTTCGCGGCATCGCTCAACGGCTTCAGCCGCGGACCGTCCTGCCACCACTCGTCGGCCACCGACAGGCCGGGCCCGTCCGTCCGGCTCGGCGGGAGCAGCTCAAGACCGGGCAGCATCGCCTCGATCTCCGCGCGCGTCCGGAACCGCCCGGCTCCCAGCGGTCCGGACACGAGGATTTCCTCGATCCGCTTCGCGACCGCGGTCAGCTCCGGCACCTCGGGGTCGTAGAAATGCGCGAGGGCGACGTACGAACCGGGCGCGAGCGCGTCGATGTACTCGCGCATCACCTCGGCCGCGCCGTCGCCCTCGTAGTGGTGCATCGTGCCGATGTGCAGGAGCGCGACGGGCTCCGAGAAATCGAGGTGCTCCCGCACGGTTTCGTGCCCCAGCACGGCCTGCGGTTCGAAGATGTCGGCCTCGACCATGTGCGTGAACTCGTTGTCCTCCAGCAGCGCGCGGCCGTGCGCGAGCACCACCGGGTCGTTGTCGACGTACACCACGTGCGCGTCGCGGTGGTAGCGCTGCACGATCTGGTGGGTGTTCTCCGCGGTCGGCAGTCCGGAACCGCAGTCGAGGAACTGCCGGATGTCGGTCTGGCTGGCCAGCATCCGCAGCACGCGGTTGTGGAAACCGCGGTTGCCGCGCGCGATGTGCACCGCCTCCGGGACCGCCGCGCTGATCTTCCGCATCACCGCGCGGTCCACCTCGTAGTGGTGGCTCCCGCCGAGGAATCCGTCGTAGATCCGCGCGATGCTCGGGCGGTTCGGGTCCACCCCCACCGGCACCTGGCTGGGCGACAACGGGGACGACGAGCCGGTCATGGACACCTCGCGGGGCGGTCGGTCGGCAGTGACCTGCTGAGAGTAGTACCGCCGCTCAGCCGTGCCAGCGGCGCGGCCGCTCGCCGTCGCCGCCCCACTGCTCCAGGTACGAGCTGACCGCCGAGCGGAACGCGTCCTCCAGCGAATCGTGAGACTGGTTCTGGCTGTCCTGCTGCGGGTTCTGCGTCGGCTGAATGCGAGGCGGCGCGGTGGTCGCGGGACGGCTGCTGGCCCGGAGCACGGTGTCGCGCACCTGGTCGCTGGCCGGGGCCGGCGACGCACTGAGCGTGCCCACCGCGGGCGGCGCGGACGACGTGGTGCGGACCGGGGCCGGCGGCGGCTGCACGGGCTGCGGATCTGTCCCGCCGGAAGCCGACGGCCACAGCGCCCACGAGCCCAGCCCCGCGCACGCCAGCACGGCCGCACCGGCGAAGACGCCGTAGCGCGCGGACCGGCGCTGGGGCGGCGGCGCGGTCTCCGCGGGCGGTGCGGTCTCGGCGGCGGGCACCGGGCCGCGTTTGGCGAGCTGTTCGATCGGGGAGCCGGTCGAGACGTCGAGGACCCCGCCGAACGCCGACGCCGCGTCGTCCGCGCCGCCGGTCCGGGAAAGCCCGGGCGGCGGGGGTTCGCTGCCGTCGATCCGGGGCATCGGCGCCGTCTCGGACAGCCGCACGAGCTTCGCGACCGACTCGAGGTCGCTGCCGGACTCCGGGTTCCCCATCCAGACCTCCACCCCGCCGGGCCGCGCGTCCGCGGCGCCTCCGGCGCGCCAGATCCTAGGGACCCCCGGTCCGCGCTGTAAACCCGCCTTGAGCGTGATCCAGTACGCTCGACGGGTTTTCCGTCCCGGGGAGGAGGCCCGCGATGCGGCCGTATTCGGTCGAACCCGACGCGACCGGCATGCTCGACGTCGGCGAAGGACAGCAGATCTACTGGGACGCCAGCGGCGCCGGGCAGCCGGTGCTGTGCGTGCACGGCGGCCCCGGCGGAGGCGGCGAGAGCTTCGGCCGCGGCGGCTTCGACCCGGAGAAATTCCGCGTCGTGGTCTTCGACCAGCGCGGCTGCGGGCGGAGCACCCCGAGCGTCGCGGACCCGGCGGTGAGCCTGGAACACCAGACCACCGACCGGCTGATCGCCGACATGGAGAAGCTGCGCGTCCACCTCGGCGTGGAAAAATGGCTGCTCTACGGCGGTTCCTGGGGCACGACGCTCGCGCTCGCCTACGCGCAGCGGCATCCGGACCGCGTCAGCGGCCTCGTGCTGGTCGCCGTGTTCACGTCGTCGCCGGACGAGATCGACTGGCTGTACCGCGGCGTCCGACGGCTGCTGCCCGCGCAATGGGAAGCGTTCCGCGCGGGCGCCCCGGACCCGGACGGCGACCTCCTCGCCGGGTACTCGCAGCTGCTCGAGAGCCCGGACCGGGAGGTCCAGCTCCGCGCCGCGCGGGATTGGTGCGCCTGGGAGGACGCGGTGATCTCGCACGAATGGGTCGGCGGCCGGACCGGCCAGTTCAGCGCGGGCACCGACGAGGAGCTGATCACGCTCGCCCGCCTCTGCGCGCACTACTACGGCCACCACGCCTGGCTCGAGGACGACCAGCTGCTGCGCGACATCCATCTGCTGCACGGCATCCCGGCGGTGCTGATCCACGGGCGCGCGGATCTCAGCGCGCCGCTGCGGAAGGCGTGGCAGCTGGCCCAGGCTTGGCCGGACGCGGAACTGGTCGTGATCGACGACGCCGGGCACACCGGGAGCCCGTCGATGGGGACGGCGGTGCTGGAGGCGATCGCCCGGTTCGAGGACCGCTAACGCCGCCCCGCGCCGCCCGCGCTTGGCCCGCGCTAGTTCAGCAGCGGCAGCTCTCCCAGGCCTGGCCGGACGCGGAACTGGTCGTGATCGACGACGTCCGGGTCAGCACCACCTGCGAAGCCGCCGACGGCCTTTCGGTTCCGCGATACGGGTCGTCACCGGAGAAGGTGCGGCGGCCTACGTCGCGAGCAGATTTCCCACGCCAGTCCGTCTCCCGGAAGGGCGCGAACTCATCGCCTCAGCCCGACAGCGCGCGCCAAGCCTCCCGGCGTTCCCGCTGCCGTTCCGGATCCGCCACCGGCGCCGCCGCGACCAGACGGCGCGTGTAGTCCTCCTTCGGCGCGCCCAGCACCGCCGCCACCGGGCCCTCTTCGACCACCCGGCCGTGGTGCAGCACGACGACGCGGTCCGCGACCCGTTCCACCACCGCGAGGTCGTGGCTGATGAACAGGCACGCGAAGGCCAGTTCCCGCTGCAGGTCGGCCAGCAGGTCCAGCACCGACGCCTGCACCGACACGTCCAGCGCGCTCGTCGGCTCGTCCGCGATCAGCAGTCTCGGCCGCAGCGCCAGCGCCCGCGCGATCCCGACCCGCTGCCGCTGCCCGCCGGACAGTTCGTGCGGGTACCGGCCGCTCCAGCCCGGGTCGAGGCGCACGGCGGCGAGCAGTTCCGCGACCCGCTCCCGGTGTTCGCCGCGTTCGCCGTGCACCACCAGCGGTTCGGCGATGCTCGCGCCGATCGTCGCGCGCGGGTTGAGCGCGGAAGCCGGGTTCTGGAACACGATCCCGATCCGCCGCCGGATCTCGCGCCGCTGCCGCGCCGACGCCCGCGCGAGGTCCACGCCGTCGATCAGCACGGTGCCCGCCGACGGGGCGACCAGACCGGTCAGCACCGACGAGATCGTGCTTTTGCCGGAACCGGATTCGCCGACGAGACCGAGCACCTCGTCGCTCCCGATGGTCAGCGACACCCCGTCGACCGCGCGCACCGGCGGAGCGCCGCGGCCGACCCGGTAGGTCACCGCCAGATCCGTCACCGACACCAGCGGCGCCGACGTCGGCCGCACCGCGCCGGACGGCTCGGAACCCAGCGACAGCACCGAATCCAGCAGTTCCCTCGTGTAGCCAGCCTGCGGCGAGGCGAACAGCCCGGTCGCCGTGTTCTGCTCGACCACCTCGCCGTCGCGCAGCACGACCACCCGGTCCGCGACGTCCGCGACCACGCCCATGTCGTGCGTCACCAGGAGAATCGCCGTGCCGAGCCGGTCCCGCAGCGACCGCAGCAGCTGCAGGATCCCGGCTTGCACGGTGACGTCGAGCGCGGTCGTCGGCTCGTCCGCGATCAGCAGCTTCGGGTCGTGGAGCAGCGCGATCGCGATCACCACCCGCTGCAGCTGCCCGCCGGACAGCTCGTGCGGGTAGGCCCGCAGCACGCGCCGCGCGTCCAGTTCCACCAGCTCCAGCAGTTCCCGGGCCCGCTCCCGCGCCGCCGCCCGCGACACCTTCCGGTGCGCCCGGACCGCGTCCACGAGCTGCGTGCCGATCCGGAACACCGGGTTCAGCGCGCTCATCGGCTCCTGGAACACCATGCCGATCTCGCCGCCGCGCACCGCGCGCAGCGCCGGACCGTCCACTGTGTACAGATCGCGGCCGTCGAGCACCGCGGAACCGGTCACGGTCGCGGTGTCCGGCAGCAGGCCGAGCAGCGACAGCGCGGTGACCGACTTGCCGGAACCGGATTCGCCGACGAGGGCGACGACCTCGCCGAGGCGCACGTCGAACGTCACGTCCCGGACGGCGGGGGCGCCGCCGAACCGGATCGAGACGTCGCGCAGGGAAAGCAGCTGCTCGGACACGGGATTACTTCGCCAGGCCCATCTGGAGGTAGTTCGGGTACGCCGGGAACGCGCCGATCGCGAAATTGCCGACCTTCGCGCCGTGCAGGAAGGAGTTGCGCGTGTAGATCAGCGGGACCACCGGCGAATCCTGCATGATCCGCTTGTCCGCCTTGGCCCACAGCTTCCCGGCCGCGGTCGGGTCGACCGTCCCCTGCGCCTCGGCGATCAGCGCGTCCACCTCCGGCACCGAGTAGCGCGACTCGTTGTATCCGCCGTTGCCGATCTCCGACGTGCCGAACAGCGGCTCGATGTTGGCGTTGGCGCTCGGGAAGTCCGGCTGCCACGAACCCAGGGTCAGGTCGTAGTTGCCGTCGTTGCCGGTGACCAGCGTGGTCCAGGCTTCGTCGTCGAGCGGGCGCAGCTTCGTGCGGATGCCCGCGCGCTGCAGCGCGGCCTGGATCGCCTGCGCCTTGTCCGCGTCGTTGTTCGCCGTCGACACCGGGAAGTCCAGGTTGTCGAGGCCGTTCGGGAAACCCGCCTCGGCGAGCAGCTGCTTGGCCTTCGCGACGTCGCCGGACGGCGGGGCCGGGTAGAGGTCGTACACCTCGCGTCCGGCGATGCCCTCGGTGATCAGCGTCGTGGCGATCGGGCCGGCCAGGTCCGCGCTGCCCGCGGCGGCGACCTGGTAGGCGGTCTTGTCCACGGCGTACTGGAACGCCTGGCGCACCTTGGGATTCGCCAGCGGGCCGCGTTTGGTGTTCAGCGCCAGGTAGGCCAGCGCGCCGGACTTCGACGTGACGAGCTGGTTCTTCGCCGCCGGGTTCGTGCGGATCTGCGCCAGCTGCGCCGGGTTCACGAACGACGAGCCGAACGCGAACGCGTCGTTGCCCTGGCTGGCCAGCAGCCGCTTCGCAACCACGCCGGTGTCCTGGCCCATCTGGATCACGACCGCGTCCGGCAGGCCGGTGCGCGCGAGGTCGGTCTTGGCGTCCCAGTTGGGGTTCCGGACGAACTTGACCTGCACGCCCTTCTGGTACGACTCGACCTGGTACGGGCCGGACGCGACCGGCTTCGTGTCGTAGGTCGCGTCGGTGCCCTTGCCCTTCGGCACCGGGGCGAACGCCGGCATGCTCGCGATCCACGGCCAGTCGCCGTACGGGCGGGCCAGGTGGAACACGATCGTCTGCGGGTTCGGCGTCTCGATCGACGCCAGCTCGCCGCCCTTGAACGGGCCCTTGTAGTCCGGGCCGCCGGCGAGCAGGTTCTTGTGGTAGCTCAAGCCGCCGGAGAACGCCGAATCGAACGACCGCTCGATGCCGTACTTGATCTCGGCGCTGGTGATCGGCGTGCCGTCGGCCATCTTCAGGCCGTCCTTGAGCGTGTAGGTCCAGGTCTTGCCGTCCGCGCTCGCCCGGCCGGTGTCGGTGGCGAGGTCCGGGACCACGGTGGCCGGGCCGTCCGCGGAGGTCTTCCACGCGGTGAGCCGCCGGTGGATCAGGCTGATCGTGGTGATCGCCAGGTTCTGGCTCTTCGCCGGGTCGAGGTGCTGCGACGTGGTGTCGCTGAGGATGTACAGCGTCCCGCCGGACGACACCGCGACCGCTCCCCCGCCGCCGGACTGCTCGTTCGCGTTGCACGCGGCGAGGAACGCCCCGGCTCCGGTGACCGTCGCGGTGACGCCGAGCGCCTTCAGGAAGTCCCTGCGATCCATGGTTTTTCCGTTCCCTTTCTCACGAACCGAGCCGAGCGCGGGGGTCCAGGACCCCGTAGAGCACGTCCACCGCGAAGTTCGCGAGGACGACGAAGAAGGCGGCGAACAGGCTGACGCCCATCAGCACCGGCAGGTCCACCTGGTGCACCGCGTCGACGAGCAGCCCGCCGAGCCCGGGCAGCGCGAAGACCCGCTCGGTGATCACCGCGCCGCCGAGCAGCGCGCCGAGGTCGACCGCGAACACCGTCACCACCGGCAGCAACACGTTGCGCAGCGCGTATTTCCCGATGACGGTCCGCTCCGGCAGGCCGACCGCCCGCGCGGTGCGGATGAAGTCCTCGCCCATGATCTCGAGCATCTGCCCGCGCGAGAGCCGCGCGTAGACCGCGGCGTTGATGAACGCCAGCACCAGCCACGGCAGCACGAGGTGCCACGCCCAGTCGACCGGGCTTTGCGCGAACGTCACATAGCCGCTCACCGGCACCACGTCGAGCGTGAAGCCGAACAGCAGAATTCCCAGCAGGCCCACCAGATACGCGGGCGCGGACACCCCGGCGAGCGTGATCGTCATCGCGGCCCGGTCGGCGAACTTCCCGCGGCGCAGCGCGGAGAACACGCCGGTGGCGACACCGGCGAGCAGCCAGATCACCGACGCGCCGACGGCCAGCGAAACGGTGATCGGCAGCCGGTCGCCGATCAGGGTCAGCACCGGTTCGCTCTGCTGGAACGAATAGCCGAAGCAGGGCGCGGAGCAGACGATCGCCGTCACGCCGGCGCCGAACGTGCGGCCGGCGAAGATGCCGCCGAGGAAGTCGAAGTACTGCTGGATCCACGGCTTGTCGAAGCCCATGAACTCCCGGGCCAGCGCCAGGTTCTCCGGCGTGCACGGCTTGCCGCAGGACATGTACGCCGGGTCGGTCGGCAGCAGGTAGAACACCGCGAAGGTGCCGAAGCTGACCACGAGCAGCACGCCGAGCATGCCCAGCAGGCGGATGCCCACGAAACGCAGGGTGCGGTTCACCGGCGCACCGCCGTTTTCGGGTCGAGCGCGTCGCGCAGCCCGTCGCCGAGCATGTTGAACGCCAGCGTCGCGACGAACAGCGCGGCGCCGGGGAAAATGAGGAACATCGGATCGGTCTGCACCCAGTTGATCGCGTCGCTGATGGAACGGCCCCAGCTCGGCGTGGGCGGCGGGATGCCGACGCCGAGGAACGACAGCGCGGCTTCCAGGCCGATGTTGGCCGGGATGCTCACCGTCGCCAGCACGATGACCGGTGCCCACAGGTTCGGCAGCAGCTCGCGGCGGAACACGTGCCCGCCGCCCGCGCCGAGCGCCCGGGCCGCCTTGACGAAGTCGCGGTTGCGCAGGCTCAGCGTCTGCGCGCGGACCACGCGGGCCACCCTCGGCCAGCCGAACAGGCCGATCACCGCGATCAGCAGCAGCGGCCGCGGGATCGACTGCGGGGCGACCGCGCCGAGCGCGATCATGAAGATCAGCTGCGGGAACCCGAGCAGCACGTCGGTCACCCGGCTCACCGCGGTGTCCCACCAGCCGCCGAGGTACCCGGCGCTCGCCCCGAGCAGCACGCCCAGCAGCATCGACACCGCGGTCGCGGCGAGCCCGATCAGGAACGACGTGCGCGCGCCGTACGCGACGACCGCGAAGAGGTCGCGTCCGGTCAGCGGTTCGACGCCGAACCAGTGGCTGCCGCTGATGCCGCCGAGGAATCCCGCGCCGGTGCCGTCGGCCGGATTGAGCAGGTCGGTGTGGTAGGTGTACGGATCCTGGCCCTCGACCAGGGCGAGCAGCGGAGCCGCGAGAGCGGTGACGATCACCAACACGATGACGACCGCGCTGGCTCGCGCCCAGCGGTCGTGCCGCAGCGCGCGCCACAGGTTCCGGGAGGCCGGAGCGGCCGCCGGGACACTGGCGCCGCCCGGCGACAGGATGTCGGACAACGGTTCCCTATGCAGATCAGCGTTACTTGACGTCGTGACAGTAAAGAACCCGAAGGAAATTCACCACGATGGCGGCGCCCGTCCCGGATCGTGAGACATCGCCGACGTCGCCCCTCCCTCCGGGAGCCGTGCCGTTTGCCCAGGTCGCGGGCCGTCCGACAGCCCGGCTCAGTGTGCCGTGCGGACAGCTGTCCGGCCAGTGTTGTCCTCACCCGTTCGGACGGAGTCCCGGGACAGTCGGCTGACTCGGTTTGTGCCGCCGTCCGCCCGGCACTGGACTGGGCGCACGTGATCAGTCTCCTGTGGACGGAAGGACCCGCCGATGTCTCGTTGCTCGCGCCGCAAGTGGGCCGGAGTGCTGCTTTCCGCGGCTGCGACCGCCTTGCTGGTCAGCCCGGCCGCGTCAGCCAGCGCGGCGGTGAACGGCGGCGACGCGATGTACACGGTTTCCCCCGGCCCGGGCCGCGAGCCGTACTACTGCTCCGCCGGGTTCGCGATCCTCGTCAAGGGCGTCCGGTACCTCCTCACCGCCGGGCACTGCACCGAGCACGGCCTCGACTGGAAAGACATCGGGCGCAATGTGGACAGCCACTTCCCGGTGACCGACTACGGGCGGGTCGAGGATCCTTCCGGTTCCGGACACAGCCGGGTCGACCTGTACGACGGCAGCACGCAGCGGATTCTCCGCGCCGGGACCCCGCAGGTGGGGCAGCTGGTGTGCAAGAGCGGGATGACGACGAAGAAAACGTGCGGGAAGGTCCTCGGGCTCGGCCAGACGGTGAACTTCGGGGACGGCAAGCAGGTGGTGGGGACGATCGCCACGGACATCCCGGTCGGGGCCGGGGACAGCGGCGGTCCGCTGTTCTACGCCGGGGTCGGCTACGGCGTGCTCTCCGGCGGGAACGACCAAGTCAGTTTCTTCCAGCCGCTGCCGCCGGTGCTCGCGGCTTACGGGGCGACGCTCGCCTGAGCGAGTTCGATCCAGAACCGGTCCTCGCCGCGCTTGCGGCCGTCCGGCACGCCGCCGTTGGACAGGATCGCCCGGCGCGAGCGCTCGTTCTCCGCGTCGCAGGTCAGCAGCACCCGGCCGAGCCCGAGTCGGCGGCACTCCGCGAGCCCGGCCGCCAGCATCCGCGTGGCGTGGCCCTGCCCGCGCCACGGGGACACCACGTGGTACCCGACGTGGCCGCCGGACTCGGCGAGTTCGGCCGTGAGCCGGTGCCGGACGACCAGGCTGCCCAGGTAGTACTCGCCGGAGACGTACCAGAAGAGCGTGGAAGGCACTCCCCAGCGCGGCTGCACCTCGCGCCGCGCGGCGACGAACCCGGCGAAGTCGCCGCTCGCCTCGTCCAGCCAGTCGGTCGGGCGGCCTTCGAGCAGGCAGTCCGCCTGTTCTCCGACGAGGTACGACGTGCGCACCTCAGTCGTGGGCAGGACGAGACGGGGCGGCTCGGCGAGACGGATCATCGGCCCAGTCTTCCCGCCGAGCGTCCGGCGCACAGCTCATTTTCGCGCCAGTCCGGAGTGTTCCTCCCGCAGCGCCCGCTTGACGATCTTCCCGCTCGGGTTCTTCGGCAGCGCGTCCACGAACACCACGTACTTCGGGCACTTGTACCCCGCCAGGTGTTCCCGGGCGTGCGCGAGAACCTCCTCCTCGGTGAGCGTGGCGCCCTCACGCGGGACGACCGCCGCGGTGACCGCTTCGATCCAGCGCGGGTGCGCGACTCCGAAGACCGCGACCTCGGCGATTCCGTCCAGCAGGTACAGCGCTTCCTCGACCTCGCGGCTCGCCACGTTCTCGCCGCCGGTCTTGATCATGTCCTTTTTCCGGTCCACCACCGAGAGATAGCCCTCTTCGTCGAGCACGCCGAGGTCGCCCGAGTGGAACCAGCCGCCTTCGAAGGCCGCGGCGGTTTTCTCCTCGTCCTCGTAGTAGCCGAGCGTCGCGTGCGGGCTGCGGTGCACGATCTCGCCGACCTCGCCGGGCGGGAGTTCGCGGCCCGCGTCGTCCACGATCCGGGTCTCGACGTTGATCGACGCCCGTCCCGCCGAACCCGCCTTCGCGAGCTGTTCGTGCGGGCGCAGGATCGTCGCGAGCGGGGCCATTTCGGTCTGGCCGTAGAAGTTCCACAGCTGCACGTCCGGCAAGCGGCGCGAGAGTTCGCGCAGCACTTCGACCGGCATCGCCGACGCGCCGTAGTAGCCCTTCCGCAGGCTGGACAGGTCGGTGGTGTCGAACGCCGGGTGGCGCAGCAGCGAGATCCACACCGTCGGCGGCGCGAACAGCTTCGTCGCGCGTTCGCGTTCCACCGCGGCCAGCAGCGCCGCCGGGTCTGGGCCGGGCAGGATCACGCTCGTCGCGCCGAGATAGACGTCCACGGACAGGAAACAGTCCAGCTGCGCGCAGTGGTAGAGCGGCAGCGAATGCACCTCGATGTCGTCGCCGGTCATGCTGCCGTCGATCGCGCACGAGACGTACTGCGCGATCAGCGAGCGGCTCGACAGCAGGACGCCCTTCGGCCGCGATTCGGTTCCGGAGGTGTACATCAGCCGCAGCGGGTCGTCGTCCGCGACGGCCACCGCGGGCGCGGTTTCGTCGCCGGGCTGGTCGATCCAGTCCGCGACGCTCTCCCATTCCCCGCCGCTGCCGCCGATCCGCGCGCGCAGCACGCCGGCGCGGCCGGAGCGTTTCAGCGCCTCCGCCGCGGTGTCCAGCAGCGCGTCCTCGGCGATCAGCCCGGACACTCCGGCGTGGCCGAGGATGAACGCGACCTCCTCCGCGCCCAGCATGAAGTTCACCGGCACCAGCACCACGCCCAGCTTGGCGGCGGCGAACACGAGCACCGCGTACTCCCAGCAGTTGCGGCTGAGCAGCGCGAGCCGGTCGCCCTTGGCGAGGCCGCGCTCGGCGAGCCGGTGCGCGCAGCGGTTGACCGCCGCGTCGAACTCGCGGTAGGTCGCCCGCCGCTCTCCGGAGACGATCGCCAGCTTGTCCGGGACGCGCACCGCGGTGCGCCGCAGGAGATCGCCGACGGAATGCTGGCGGGCGTGCTGGATCGCTTCCGCCGTTTCGGCGCTGAACGGGCTCGGCATAGCGGGAGTCTCATCCACCGGCGCGGCGCGCGCAAGCACTGCCGGGGAGCCGCTGTCTCAAGTGGACCCGCCGGAACTGGTGCCCCGCCCGGGAAATCCGCTCAGCCGTCCTTCGCCCACACCCGCACGGCCACCGCGACGGCGATCCCGGCGACGCCCAGCACGATGCCCGCGACCAGCAGCCCGGACGCGATCAATCCCAGCGCGGCCACCGCGAACAGCCCGACCTCCAGGAAGAACCGGGTCGGCTCCGGGCTGCGCCGTTTCGCCTTCGGCGCGATCACGAGCCACCAGATCGCCCCCGCCAGCGCCGGCCACAGCACCGCGGACAGGACGTCGAGGAACACGCTCCCGCCGAGCCGCGCGCCGGCGACCGCGAGCCCGGCCAGCAGCGCCAGTTCGGTCAGGAAGCGGATGACGAGCACCGCGCCGGGGAAACCGCGCAATTCGGGTCGAGTGGTGGTCACGCCGGGAAGCCTAACGGCCGGGCCCGCGTTCCGTGCGCGGAGTCGCGGACCCGGCCGGAGTCAGCGGCGGGCGACCATCCGGGACAGCGTCATCAGGATCGCCCCGAACACCAGCAGCGCCGCGCCGAACACCGCGAGCCGCGGGGTGCTCACGCCGGTTTTCGCCAGCGCCTGCTGCTTCGGCTGGCTGGCTTCCGGCGCGGAGGTCTGCGCCGGCTGGCTGGTCGTGACCTTCTGCGGGGCCGCCTTCTGCACCGCCGGGGCCTTCGGCGTCACCTTCGCCGCCTCGTGCACGCGGGCGGTGAGCGAATCGGCGTGCTTGGCGTCCGACAGCGAGCCCGGCGGGTTCGCCTGCTTGCCGCCGGCCCAGACGAGACCGCTGATGTCCTTCTTCGCCGCGGGCGACGAGGTGGACGTGGCCGGCTTCGTCGCCGACGACGTCGGGCTGCTGGACGTAGTCGGCGAAGTCGTGGCCGAACTCGTCGGCGTCTTGGCCGGAGTCTTCGTCGCCGAGGAGGCCGGCGGCGCGCTCGTGGTCGGTTTGGCCGACGTGGGCGGCTTCGTCGACGTGGTCGGCTTCGGGGGAACCGGGGCCTCGCTCTTCGGGGCTTCTCCCCCGGCGAGCTTGATCAGCTGCTCCATCGAGCCGTTGAACGAGTCCTGGTCGCCGGGCTTGTTGCCGGAGTCCGAGTACTGCCAGATCGTGTAGTAGCGCCAGCCCGACGGCAGCGGGCCCGGGCTCTGCGCGTACCGGGCGATGAACAGCGGATGCGTGTCGCCGAACGCCGCCGAGTTGCCGGTGCAGGTCTTCCACCAGTCGGTGGTCGTGTAGAGCATCGGCCAGCGCGAGGTTTTCGCGTGCACCCGCTCGGAGAACGACCGCACCCACGACACCATCGCCGACTGCGAAAGGCCGAAGCAGGTCGAGCCGTAGGGGTTGTACTCGATGTCCAGCATCGGCGGCATCGTGCGGCCGTCCCCGGACCAGCCGCCGCCGTGCGCGACGAAATAGTCCGCCTGCGTCGCGCCGTCGGACACGTCCGGGCGCGCGAAGTGGTACGCGCCGCGGATCATCCCGACGTCGTACGAACCGTTGTACTGCTGCGCGAAATACGGGTTTCGGTACCCGGTGCCCTCAGTCGCCTTGACGTACGCGAAGCGCGCGCCGGCGTTCCAGGCCGCTTTCCAGTCCACATTGCCCTGATGCCCGGACACGTCCATGCCCGGCACTTGAGCAGGCGCAGCCACCGCCTGGGGCGCGTGCAGCAGCCCCAGCGCTCCGACCGCAGCAACCGCTGCCGCCGCGACGACCGCACCCGCCCGAGCCGCTATCCGCCCGGAGCCCGTCATCCTCTACTCCCTCTTCTTTTCCCGCCCTGGGAGCGCTCCGGCCGTCCGAGTCTCTTCCCCAAGATCGGCACCGGATCACCTGGGCGAGCCCCAGTGTGTGTGACACGCGGGACGCCTGTAAACCACTGGGAGTGATGCGACGCGTGGTACACAAGAGGTTTTCCGAGGTCACCGGGGGTACGGCCGCCGCGGGGCGGGACGAAACTCACCCACCCCGGGTCACTGTCGGCGTCGGGCCCGGCACTCGTCGCAGCGGGTAACCAGCTCGCCGGGACTGGCGCACCGAGCCGGACCCGAGCGGTCGCGAGTGTGCGGTTCCGTCTTCGCGCTAGGGCCGAAGGTCGTTCGCCGGGCACCGCCGCGGACGCGCCCGCGGCGCGCGACACGCCCGGCCCGGCGAGGCGTTCACGAACAACCTCTCCACGCCGGAAACCCTTGCCCGCACTGCGGAAATCGGCCGTCACCAGCACTTTTCGCCGCAATGCCGGTAATTGCCCGGACACGCAGCGTCAACCCGGAAGCCGTCTTCGCAACATCTTGGCAACCGGCTTGACACCGGCTGTGGTCCGGACCACCCTGCAGGACATTGGTCTACACCATTTGTCATTCAGCCCCGGTCGCCGACGACCGGGCACCGAAAGGACGAGACACGTGAAGCGCTGGCTCAAGCTGGCGGCGGGAGCCGCCGCCATCACGCTCGCCACGGCCGGGTGCGCCGGCTCCGGCGGGAGTGAGAACGCCTCGAGCGCTGGGGGCGCGCAGGACGGCAAGCTGACGGTCTGGCTGATGACCGGCTCCGCGCCGGACAGCCTGACCTCCGCCCTGAACAAGGAATTCGAGGCCGCCCACCCCGGCGTCAAGGTCGACTACCAGATCCAGCAGTGGAACGGCATCCAGCAGAAGCTGACCACCGCGCTGGCGAGCGACACGCCGCCGGACGTCATCGAGGTCGGCAACACCCAGACCCCGGCGTTCGCCGCGCAGGGCGTGCTGGCCGACCTCTCCGCCGACGTCGACAAGCTCAACGGCGGGCAGTGGCTCGCCGGGCTCAAGGCGTCCGGCCAGTACGACGGCAAAACCGTCGGCGTGCCGTTCTACGCCGCGAACCGGGTCGTGCTGTACCGCAAGGACATGTTCGAGCAGGCGGGCATCGCCAAGCCGCCCGCCTCGAACGACGAATGGCTCGACGACATCGCGAAGCTGAAGGCGAAGTTCGGCAGCGATTCGCAGTTCCAGCCGCTGTACATGCCGGGCCAGAACTGGTACGCGCTGTCGTCGTTCATCTGGGACAACGGTGGCGACATCGCCAAGGGCGAGGGCAAGTCCTTCAAGTCCTCGCTGAACACGCCGGAAGCCAAGGCGGGCCTCGAGTTCTACAAGAAGCTCGTGGACGTCTCCGGCACCACCGCGCCCAAGGACAACGACGAGGCCACGCCGCAGCAGGCGGGCATCTACGGCGCGGGCAAGGTCGCCATGTTCATCGGCACCCCGAACGAGGTCGCGACCGCGGCCAAGACCGACCCGGGCATCACCGCCAAGACCGGCGCGTTCCCGATCCCGTCCAAGACCGCGGGCCAGACCGCCCCGGTGTTCCTCGGCGGCTCGAACCTGGTCGTCCCGCTCAACAGCAAGCACCAGGACCTCGCCAAGGACTACCTGAAGCTGCTGACCAGCACCAAGTACATGACGCAGCTCTCCGCCGGCGGCTACGTGCCGGGCACCTCGACCGATCTCAGCGCCCTCGACAAGGACCCGCTGGGCTCGGTGATGGCGAAGGCGTCGAAGAACGGCCGCGCGATGCCGGCCAGCCCGAAGTGGGGCGAGGTCGAATCCGGCCAGAACCCGCTGAAGGACATGCTGACCGCCTACCTGACCGGGAAGAAGACCCTGGACCAGGCCGCGGCCGACGCGAACACGGCCCTCGACAAGATCATCGGCGGATGACCGCGACGAAGGACAAGCCGATGCCGGCGGGGGCGACCCCGCCGGCATCGGCGCACGTCGGGGCGGCGCGGAAGCGGGGCGGCGGCTGGTTCAGCGAACGGCTCATGCCGTACCTGCTGCTCCTGCCCGCGCTCGCCGCCGTGCTGGTGCTGCTCGGCTGGCCCACCGTCCAGATGCTCGGCATCAGCCTCCGCCAGCTCGACCTGCGCGAGCTGGTGACCGGCAAGATGGTGTGGATCGGCTTCAAGAACTACACCGACGTGCTGTCCGACCCCGAGTTCTGGGCAGTCGCGCTCCGCACGGTCCTCTTCACCGCCGCGCTCGTCGCCGCGACCCTCCTCGTGGCGCTGCTGATCGCGGTGCTGATGCGGCACCTGCACCCGGTGCTGCGGATCTGCGTGCAGATCTCGCTGGTGCTCGCGTGGGCGGTGCCGGTCATCGCCACCACCACAGTGTTCCAGTGGATCTTCGACCAGCAGTACGGCATCCTCAACAAGACGCTGGACCGGCTGGGATTCCATTCGTTCATCGGCTATTCGTGGTTCTCCACCGGCACGAGCACGCTCGTGGTGATCGGCCTGCTGGTGCTGTGGCAGGCGGTGCCGTTCGTCGCGTTCACCCTCTACGCGGGCCTGATCGGCGTGCCGCGCGAGCAGTACGAGGCGGCGGGCATCGACGGGGCCGGGCCGTGGCAGACGTTCCGCGCGGTCAGCTGGCCCGCGATCCGGCCGATCCTGACGATGGTGACGTTCCTGTCGATGCTGTGGGACTTCAACATGTTCGCCCAGGTGTGGGCCGTCCGCCAGGGGGGCCCGGACGGCGCGAGCACGACGCTGGCGATCCTGCAGTACCTCAAGGGCATCGCGGGCAGCCACTTCGGCTCGGCCGCGGCCATCGCCACCATCATGCTGGTGCTGCTCCTGCTGGTCACCGGCCGGTACGTGCAGCTGCTGGTCCGGACCAAGGACGGGGAGATCGCATGAGGAAGTCCCTGCCCGCCCGGGTGCTGGTGTCGCTCGCCGGCCTCCTCGTGGCGCTGCTGTTCCTCTTCCCGACGTACTGGATGTTCACGACGTCGCTGAAGACGCCGGGCGACGTGCTGTCGCCGAAGTACGACCTGATCCCGACCTCGGCGACGCTGTCGAACTTCGCGTCGGCGCTGACCAAACCCGGCTTCGTCACGTACCTGAGCAACAGCCTGATCGTGACGCTCGGCGCGGTGCTGGCCGCGCTGGTGGTGGGCGTGCTCGCGGCGATCCCGCTCGCGCGCTTCCGCTTCCGCGGCCGCAAGGGGTTCCTGCTGCTGATCCTGGTCGCGCAGCTGGCCCCGCTGTCGGCGCTGTTCATCCCGATGTACCTGCTGATGCGCGACATCGGGCTGCTGAACACGCTGCCGTCGCTGCTGCTGGTGTACTTCGCGACGTCGCTGCCGTTCACCGTGTGGATGCTCTACGGGTTCGTCAACGGCATCCCGTACGACCTCGAAGAGGCCGCGATGATCGACGGCTGCAGCCGGGTCGGCGCGTTCCGCCGGGTCACGCTGCCGCTGCTCGGGCCGGGACTGGTGACCACGTCGGTGTTCAGCTTCATCACCGCGTGGAACGAGTTCCTGTTCGCCCTGGTGTTCATGCGGGACCAGTCGAAGCAGACGCTGCCGGTGTGGCTGTCGTCGTTCAAGACTGCGTTCTCGATCGACTGGGGCGGCGTCATGGCCGCGTCGGTGATCTATGCGATCCCCGCGGTGATCTTCTTCCTGATCGTGCAACGGAAACTCGTGTCCGGCATGACCGCCGGCGCGGTGAAGGGATGACGGTGGCTGACCTGTCCGACGACCCCCGCCGGCTCGCCGAAGCCGTTCTGCTGCCCGGATTCGCCGGGACCGCCGCGCCGGACTGGGTGCGCCGCCGCCTCGCCGAGGGGCTGGGCGGCGTGATCCTGTTCGGCCGCAACGTGGTCGACGACGAGCAGGTCGCCGCGCTCACGTCCGCGCTGCGGGCCGAGCGGGACGGCGTCGTCGTCGGGATCGACGAGGAGGGCGGCGACGTCACCCGCCTCGACGTCGGCAAGGGCTCGTTCGTGCCCGGTCCGCTCGCCTTGGGGGCGGCCGGGGATCCGGAGCTGACCGCGTCCGTCGCGGCCGCTCTCGGCGAGCGGCTGGCCGCGTGCGGGGTGACGGTCAATCTCGCGCCGTGCGCGGATCTCACGCTCGCCGCGGAGGATCCGGGCATCGGCGTGCGGGCGTTCGGCTCGGACCCCGTCGCGGCTTCGCCGCACGTCGCGGCGTTCGTCACCGGCATGCAGAAGTACGGCGTCGCCGCGTGTGCGAAGCACTTCCCCGGGCACGGCGCGGCGACCGAGGATTCCCACCTCTCGCTGCCGGTGCTGCCGCGGACCGCGGCCGAACTCCGCGAGGTCGAGCTGGTCCCGTTCGCCGCGGCGATCGAGGCGGGCGTCCGGACGGTCATGTCCGGGCACCTCGTGGTGCGGGAATGGGGCGAGGAACCGGCGACGTTCAACCGGACCGCGCTCGTCGACGTGCTGCGCGGCGAACTGGGGTTCACCGGCGCGGTCATCACCGACGCGCTGGAGATGGGGGCTGTCTCCGGGGCCTACGGACGGCACGACGGTCTCGGCGAGGCTTCGGTCCGGGCCCTGCTGGGCGGTGCGGACGCGCTGTGCCTCGGCGGGGCGGCATTCGACGCGGAGACGCTGGACCGGACCGCCGCGGCGATCGTCGCGGCGGTGACCGAGGGGCGGCTTCCCTTGGCGCGGCTGGCCGATGCCGCCGCTCGGACCGCGTCGCTGGGCGTCTCGCCCGCTCCGGCGAGCGTGCGGCCGGTGGACTACTCGCTCGGCCTCTCCGCCGCGCGGGCCGCCCTGCGGATCACCGGCACGCCTCAGCTCAAGGGGCCGACGCTGGTCGTAGACGTGCAGACTGAGCCGGGAATCGCGGCCGGGCCGATGCCCTGGGGGCTCGGGGCGCATCTGGCGGAACTGGTCCCGGGCACCCGGGCGCTGGCGGTCTCCCCGGACGAGGTCTCGACGGTCCTGGCGGAGGCCTCGTCCGCGGAGAGCGTCGTGGTGGTCACCCGGGAAGCGCACCGGCATCCGGCGGTGCGGGAGTTCCTGACCGGGCTGTCCACTGTGGACTACATCCGGGTCGAGACCGGGGTCCCCGGACCGGAAACCGGTGCCGGGCCGAGGATCGACACGTTCAGCGGCTCCTACGTGAGCCTGCGGGCCGCGGCCGAGCACCTGGCCCGTTCCTGACCCCCGGGAGGGGAACCCGGAAGGAAGCTGCTTGGGTTCCCCTCACGGGCCGGCGAAACGGTTCACGAGCGAGGACCTGCCGCGCGGCGAAGGCGGTTCGCGATCGCCAGGCCCAAACCCTTCTCCTCCGGAAGGGACGCGACGATCAGGTCGCAGCCCTTCCGGTCCAGCTCGCGCAGGAAGCCGTACAGGCCGCGGGCGTACTCGGCCAGCGAGGCGGGAACCTCCACCACGGCATGGGCTTCCGGCGCGCTCTGCTGAGAAGGCGGCAGGAAGACCCCCACCTGATGCCCGAGTTCCCGCGCGCGTTCCGCTTCCGCGGCCACCTGTCCGGGCTCGACCAGAACGACCCGGGCGCGCGGCGCGTAATGCGAAGGATGCTGGCCGGGGACCCGGATCGGGCTCGTGGCCGGCACCTCGAGAGAACTGCCGAGCACCGCCTCGAGATCTTCCCGGGGCACCCCGCCCGGCCGCAGGATGCTCAGCGTGTCGCCCGTCGCGTCGACGATGGTCGACTCGACGCCGACCTGGCAGGGGCCGCCGTCCAGCACGAAATCGACGGCCTCGCCCAGTTCCGCGCGGACGTGCTCCGCCGTGGTCGGGCTGACCGAGCCGAACCGGTTGGCCGACGGGGCCGCCGCGCCGCCGCCGAACGCCGACAGCAGGGCCAGCGCCACCGGATGGTCCGGAACGCGCACTCCGACCGTCTCCAGCCCGCCGGTCGCCGCCGACGACACCCGCGGGCCGCGGCGCAGCACGAGCGTGAGCGGGCCCGGCCAGAACCGCTCGGCCAGCAGCCGCGCCGGCTCGGGCAGCTTCTCGACCCAGCCGTCCAGGAATTCGGCTCCGGCGACGTGCACGATCAGCGGATGCGTGGGCGGACGGCCCTTCGCCTGGAAAACGCGAGAAACCGCGGCCGGGTCCGAGGCGTCGGCGCCCAGGCCGTAGACGGTCTCGGTCGGGAAGGCCACCAAGCCCCCGCCGCGCAGCACCTCGGCCGCCTTCTCGATGTCGCCAGCTGCCGCGGTCACGCTCGCACTCTCCTGCCCGACGGGTCGTTCCTCTTGCCCCGTCAGCCTAAGACTCGCGCGCCGGCGCCCTTCACCCGGCGGCGAACCGCGCTTCGACGGTCGACCCGGACGGGTCCGAATGCATCCGCACCAGGTCCGCGAGATGGTTCACCAGCAGCAGTCCCCGGCCGCGGACCTGGTCCGGGGAGGCCGGGACGCGTCCGGCCATCGGATCGGCCAGCCAGGTCTCGTCGCGGACCTGGCACACCAGCTCGCCGTCGGCGAACCCGAGCCGCACCAGCGCGGTGCCGCTGCCGTGCTCCACGCTGTTGACCGCCAGCTCCGACACCGCCATCACCGCGTCCTCGACGCGTTCCTCGGCCAGGCCGTGCCGCCGCGCGATCTCGGCGGTCCGCAGGCGGAGTTCGACCAGGTCGGGCTCGGCGACGGCGAAGGACTGGGCGCCGGGCGGGGGCGGCAGCTCGCGGTTGTAGTCGGCGACCACCGCGTCCGGCGCGTAGTCCCCGCTCGCGCGCCACTCCCCCGTGCCGTCGATCAGCCAGGGATGCGTCCGGTGCGCGTCGGCGAGTTCCCTCGCTCCGAGCGCTTCGGCGTCGTACGGGCACAGGATGGTGACCCACCGGCCCTCGAACGCGTGGTTGATCAACGCCTCGTGCTGCGCGCACGCCGGGTATTCCGCCGCCGAGCGGCCGGCCCAGATCGGCTCCCCGACGATCCGCACGTGCCGGTCCGGGTGCCCGTCGGCGAACGCGCGCAGCACGCCCGGAATGATCCGCCCCGGATTGCGGCCGGCCTCGGTCATGTCGACCAGCAGCACCCGGGAAGCGTCGGCGCCGAGCGCCGCCCGGACCAGGCTCACGTGCTCCGGCGGCGCGGCGACCGCGACCGGCTCGCCCGCGGCCAGCCCCTCCTGGACGAACTGGCCCACGCCGGAGGAGAACTCGTCCTCGCTTCGATAGAACAGCGCCGGATGCAGGAACGCCTGATCCGCGCCCATCACCGACGCCCCGCCGGAAACCACGGCTTCTCCGCGGGCATCACGATCACTACCTCGCCTCTGCCGTCCGTCGGGACGGCTCGGTTCGCCTTGCCAGCCAAGGCTACCCAGGTTCCGGAGAACCACGCATCGCCAGCGCCCGGGCCGGGCGCCTGCGGTGTCGGGTCGACAACGTACCGCAGTTTGTCAACAGCTCCCGGCCGATCCGCGACGCGCCCCAGGAGGCCGAGACCAGGGACCGGAGAGTTCTCCGGCGGGAACTCGGGAATTCCCCGGCGCGAGGCGCGAGGTCGGCGGGCGAATACCGGGACGTGCCCGGCACCGAGGCGCTCCGGCGCGCCGTCGTCATCCGGGAGCACGCGGGCCGGACGGATCCTCCGGGGAGAGGTCCAGCTCGGCCCAGACGGTCTTCCCGCCGGGCCGGGGCGTCTGGCCCCAGCTCTCGGCGATCGCGTCGATCAGGGCCAGCCCGCGTCCCCCGCCGGCGTACCCTTCGCGGCCGCGGGCGAAGTCCGGGAGGGAATCGGAAACCTCGATCAGGATCCGGTCTCCGCGCAGCGACAGGGTCAGCTCGCACGGCGGGCGGGCGTGCCGCATCGCGTTGCAGGCGATCTCGTCCAGCACCAAGCGCACGTCGGCCAGCGTGTCCGGGTCCGTGCTCGGGCGGTGCCGGCGCACGAACGCCTCGGCCTCGCCCCGGATCACCCGCAACGTCGTGAAATCCTGTTCCAGGGCCAACTGCAGCCGGGCGGCGGCGCCCGCGTCCTCCGGCGGTTCCGCTCCCGCGGGCAAGCGACTGTGCTGAAACTCCTCCACACTCACGCTTGACCTCCTCCTCGGCCTGCATTGTGCCCGCCCGGAACCGCGCGGTTCGACGCGGACACTCCCCACGTGCTCGCGGCGCTCGGACACCCCCGCGTCCGGCGGCAACTCCGGTCGCCGCCCGCCCCAGTCAACGGCCGCGGCATCCCGCCTCTCGCGAGTGCCGGTTCTTCCTCCTGTCGAAGACAGCGAGTACCCGCTGCCCGAAACGGCAAACCAGAATCGCGGATCACCCCGGACAGCGGGCCCGTCCCGGCATTTTCCGGGCCGCACTTCGGCATTCTTCGCTCGCGGCCCGCGGTTTGAACCGATCCCGGCGCGGGAATTCGGGGTGCGCTGAGCAGCGCTGCTTCCCCGCGCGGGGTTCGAGGAACACCTTGCACGAGAAGAGGTCATCGACGTGAGCGACACCACTGAAAACAAGGCCGAGGAACTCAAGGGCAAGGCCAAGGAGGCGCTCGGCAACGCCACCGGGAACGAGCAGTGGCAGGCCGAAGGGAAAACCGAACAGGCCAAGGGCGCGCTCAAGCAGGCGGGAGAAAAAGTCAAGGACGCCGCCAAGAGCGTTAAAGACTAACCCGTAAGGCAGGCCTGCGGCCGGGACTTCGGTTCCGGCCGCAGGCCTGTGTCGCGCCGTGGCGCCTCTCGGGAGAGCCGAATCTCCGCCGGCGGCGGGCACTGCGTCCGTCAGCCCGCTGGTCCGGTTCGGCGGGCCGGTAGAGTGGGCCGGTGCTGCCAGTCGACTGGGCAGGGACGAGGAGGCTCAGGTGACTGACGTCGGCACGCGGAACGCCGAAGACTGGGAGGCCGACCGGATCGCGTTCGGCGCGGACCCGGCCGGCGACGGCTGGTCCCGGTGCGGCGTGGCTCTCGAGGGGCCGCTGGCCCGGCAGTTCGGCGCGCTCGCGGCGATCCTGCTCGACGCGGATTCCCTGCACGAAGCGATGGAACGCGTCCTGTCCGCCGCGCTGCGGATCGTCCCCGAGGCGGATCTGGCCAGCATCACGCTGCGGTCGCCCGACGGCGGGTTCCACACCCCGGTCTGCACGAGCGCGACCGCCGAGGAACTCGACCGGATCCAGTACGAAACCGGGGAGGGCCCCTGTGTGGAGGCCGCCCGGCACGAACGGCCCGGCCACGCGCTGGCCAACAATCTCCCGGTCTCGGACGCGTTCCCGGAATTCGGCAGGCGCGCCGGACAGCTCGGGTTCGGTTCCCTGCTGGCCGCGACCCTGCTGCCGGACCGCAAGTCCGACCTGCCGCCAGGCGCGATCAACCTCTACAGCCGCCGCGCCGGGGTCTTCGACGACGCCGCTGTCGACAACGCCCTCGTGCTGGCCTCCCACGCGTCGCTCGCGCTCTCCGGAACGGCCGCGCACACCGCGGCCGCGCTCAAGGAGGCCCACCTCCAGCGCGCCGTCGACACCCGGGACGTCATCGGCCAGGCCAAGGGAATCCTGATGAACCGCCGCGGGATCTCCGCGGACGAGGCGTTCGACATCCTGCGCCGCACGTCCCAGGACCTCAACGTCAAGCTCGTCGACCTCGCGCACACGCTGGCCGAACGGCACCAGGAACTCGACGTCTGACCGGCCCCCGGGAAGCGCGGGCAGCCGGACGTCCCGGTCACCCCTGGTCGAGTTCGCCGTGCCGTCCGGCGAGGGTGCGGGCCAGGTCGACCAGTTTCACGTTCAGCTCCTGAGAAGTCCGGCGCAGCAGGTCGAACGCCTCGTCGGCGGTGAGGCCCTGCCGGTTCATCAGGATGCCTTTCGCCTGGCCGATGACGTCGCGGGTGTCGACGGCGCGCGCGAACTGGGCGCGGCGGACCTCGGCCAGCTTTCTCTGGTGCGTGTTCGCGAGCGCCAGCGACGCGTGCGTGGCCAGCAGCAACACGGCGCCGCGGTCGATCCCGGTCAGGCCGTCGGGGCGGCGGGAGTAGATGTTCAAGGAGCCCGCCAACTGGTCCGGACCGGGTGCGGCGGCGAGTCCGGCGGAGAGCACCGCGCGGCAGCCGAGTGCGCTCGCCGCGGCGGTGAACCGCGGCCACCGGGTCTCGGCGGTCAGGTCCGCGCTGGCGACGAAGCCCGGTCCGTCCGCGCGAACCGCTTCCACGCAGGGACCTTCTCCGGCGCGGTACTGGACCTGGTCGAGCCGGGCGGCGGCCTCCTCGCTCCGCGCCGGGGTGGAGAACCGGCCGCCGGGCTCCCGCACGGTCACGCTGACCAGGTCCGCTCCGGCGACCAGCGGCTCGGCCGCGCGGACGACCTGGCGCAGCGCGTCGGCGATCGAGGTCGCGGAGAGCAGCGACCTGGTCAGCGAGCCGAACCGGCCCGCGGACTCCCCGGCGGCCCGGCCCGGCTCGGCAGCTGGCGGGTTCGTTTTCCTCGCAGCGCATTCGTTTTTCGTCTCGCCCGGCAGCCGGACCGGGCTTCGGCGGACCGGAAGGCGATTTCCCGGGCCGGTCTCGTGCCGCAGCGTCGCCGACGGGGCCTCCCCGTAGGCGGCGCGGTAGTGCGCGGCGAACACGCTCGGCGCGTAGCCCCATCGAGCGGCGATCCGCGCGACGGTGTCCTGCTCCGGCACGGCGGCGCGCAGTTCCGCCCGGGCGCGGTCGAGGCGGGCCCGGCGCAGGTAGGCCATCGGGGTGGTGCCCAGGTGCCGGCGGAAGGCCAGCTGGACCGCCCGGGCCGAGACCCGGGCCGCGGCGGCGATTTCCGCGATGTCGAGGGGCCGGTCGAGGTTGGCTTCGATGAACGCGATCGCGCGGCGGAGCGTCCGCGAATGGGTGTCGAGCCCGTCTCCGGCCCGCTCGCCGGACGCGGTGTTCGGGAACGCGTTCAGCACCGCCGCGGCGAGGTACTGCGACACCGTCGCCACGGCCAGCGGATTCTCCCCGACCCCCGGCACGCCGAGTACGTCGTCGCGCAGGTGCGCGATCGCGGACCGCAGGTGCTGCGCGGAGCTGGTGTCGACCGGCCGGTGGCCGAGCAGCCGCACCGGCTGTTCCGCGCCCGCCGCCTGGCTCAGCAGCGCCGGATCGACCATGGTGACGCTGTACTTGGCGCGCGCGATCCGGCCGGTGAAGGGGCGGTCCGAGGGCGAGAAGGACACCAGGTCCCCCGGGCCGAACGTTTCCGCTTCCGGCCAGCCGTCCACGCGGTGGTCCTCGATCGTGCCGGTCGCGATGTCGCACAGGCAGAGCATGCCCAGCGCCTCGACGTCGTAGCGCATCTCGAAGGACAGGTCGAACTGGTCGGCGCTCAGCCCGTCCACGGCGAGCCGGCTGATGTGCGTGCCCGCCCGGCCGGTGTCGCTGCCGATGCGCATCGGTGCGTACGCGCTGTTCAAGAACGCTTCGGTCCGGCCGAGATCGTCGCTGTCGAAGGCCAGCGAGCGCACCGGGACGGTCGCGGCGAACGGCTGAGGCCCGTCGTCGGCGAGCGCTTCGGCCAGCGAGGCGGCCCGCCGGACGGCCGGACCGGCACTGTCCAAAACGGACTCGGGGGTCCGCTGCGGGTCCGCCACCAGCACGCAGTCGCGCTCGCGGGCGAACGAGAGCACCGCCCGGGCCAGCCCGGCGGAAACCCGGCCGACGCCGCGCAGATCGACCACCGCGCGCGTTCCGGGCGCGAGGCCGCCGGCCGCGCTGCGCAGGGCGTCGAGGATCTCGGCCGGGCCGGTCGTCTCGAACTGGTCCGGCAAGGTCAGCACCACGGCGTTCCCGATGTGCCGAGGGGTGATCTTCAGGTCCGTCACGGCCGCGGCGCGCCCGCCGTCCGTGCGGCCGGACGCCGGGCGGCACCCGGAACGGACTGGCGCGCCGGTCGCTGCGGCAAGCGGGATGTTCGGCACTCGGCGGTCGCCACACGCACTCCTCGGAGCGGGCTGGACCGGGCGCCGGGCGCGCCACAGCCAGCGGGTTGTGGACGCTGCCTGCTTAACGCACCGAGGAAAAAGCTTACCGGCACCGCCTTCCGCCAGCGCAGGGCCTCGGGCATCGCCCGCCGCGGGCTTCAGCTCTTCCGCCGCCTCCCCCGCGATTCCGCCGGCCGGCGGGATCGCCGCCGCCAGCACGGCGCACCGCACCGCGGCCGATCGTCCACTGTGGACCGGCCGGCCGCGCGAGTACCTCGAGCCGCTGTCCGCCCCGGCGGAAAGCCGGGAAGCCGCCGGTTACCCGCGGCCGTGCCGGGTATCTCCGCCCCCATGGACACCTTGCTCGGGATCTACCTCAACGACCAGCTGGCCATGGGCCTGGCGTGGCGCGAACTGGCGCGCCGGGCCGCCCGCGGCAACCGGGGCACCGAGTTCGAGGTGCCGCTGCGGGAGGTGGCCTCGGCGATCGCGGAGGACGTCCGGACTTTCCGCGGAATCATGCAGGCGGTGCCGGTGCGCGCGAACCCCGTCAAGGCCGGGATCGCCCTCGCGGCCGAACGGCTGGGGCGGCTCAAGCCCAACGGCAGGCTCACGTCGTACTCGCCGCTGAGCCGGTTCTGGGAACTTGAGGCGCTGGCCATGGGCATCGAAGGCAAGAAGATCCTCTGGACCACGCTCCGCGACGCGGCACACCTCGGAAACCGGCTGGCCGACGTCGACTTCGACGCGCTCCTCGTCCGCGCGGACCGGCAACGCGACCTGTTGGAACCGGCACGGGTGCGGGCTGGCGAGGAGGCGTTCGCCGGAGGCTGACGCGACCTGAACTCGCGCAGCCCCGGCACGCAGAAGCCATCGGCCCCGAGGAAAGGAAAACCCATGAACCAGCACGAGGCCGCCGCTTCCCGGCGGCCGGTCCAGACCGCGGCTCTGTTCGCGGCGGCGGCCTTTCTCGTCGTCGGCGTGCTCGGCTTCATCCCGGGCGTGACGACCCACTACGGCGAACTCCGGTTCGCCGGTCCGCATTCCGCGGCCGCGTTGTTCGGCGTGTTCGGGGTTTCGGTGCTGCACAACCTCCTCCACCTGCTCTTCGCCGTCGCCGGGTTCGCCGGCGCCCGCACGCCCACGGCCGCCCGCATGTTCCTGATGCTCGGCGGTCTCGCCTATCTCCTGCTCTGGATCTACGGCGCGGCGATCGACAAGCACAGCGCCGCGAACTTCGTCCCCCTCGACCACGCCGACGACTGGCTGCACCTCGGTCTCGGAGCCGGCTTGCTCGTCCTCGGCGTCGCGGGCACCGCCGTCGAACGCGCGCGCGGCCAGTACCCGCGGCGCAGTCCCGCCGGAAAACTCCCGGAAGACGCCTCCGCCGACGACGAAGGACAACCGTGACCGGTTTGCCGCCGCGGCGGCCCGGGTAGCCGGAGAATTCCCAATCGGACCACCGAGGAAAGGCACCATGGCTGCTGCAGCGCATTATGTCGAGGTCAACGCTCCCGCCCAGGCGTGCTACGACTGGTGGCGCCCGCTGACCCGGCTCCCGGAACTGTTCTCCGACGTCCGCTCGGTCGAAGCGCTCGACCACGACGGGACGCGCACCCGGTGGAAGGTCGCCGGACCGGCGGGGTCCACAGTGGAATGGGAGGCCCGGATCGCCGAGGACGCGCCGCCGCGCAAGATCGCCTGGACCACGGCGGACGACGCCGATCCGGACGTGCGCAACTCCGGGGTCGTCCGGTTCGAGGACAAGGGCGACGGGCGCACCGGCGTGGAGATCTCCCTCGAATACCAGCCCCCGGCGGGCAAGCTCGGCGAGGCGGTCGCGTCGCTGCTGGCCGATCCGCAGAAGAAGGTCGAGCGCGCCGCCGAGCAGTTCCGGACCGTCATCGAGGCCCGCTGACCTGCTCTCGGGCGGATCGGGTCGCGGTCAGGCTGATTCCAGCCTGCGCGTGAACGCGACCCGGTCCAGCCCCGGCCCGTCGTAGTCCGGGAGTACGTCGGAAACCTCGAACCCCATCCGGGCGTGGTAGGCGCGGGAGGCGGCGTTCTGCGGGCTGGTGATGCACTTCACCTTCCGCACCCCCCGTTCGCGCACCTGGCCGAAGAACCATTCGTACAACGTCCGGCCGATCCCCCGCCCGTGCAGTTCCGGGTCGACGCCGACGAAGTGGATGTAGGCGGTGTCCGGGTCGGTCTGCGAAACGAAGCCGATCAGGAACGCCGCCAGCGTCCCGTCCGGACGTTCGGCCAAGCGGCTCGTCGTGGTGAAGTGCTGGAAGTACAGGCGCGGCACCAGCAGCGCCCGCTCCTTCGCACCGGCTTCGCCCTTCAGCCCGCCCCACCACGGGCCCAGCGCGGCCAGCACGCGCGCGTGGTCGGCTTCGGTCGGCTGGCGGAAAGTCAGGTCGGCGCTCATGCCCCGAGCCTCTCGTTTCCGCGCCCGCCGGGCAACCGGGTTATCGGCGCGGATCGACGTGCACCTTCGGCGCGCCCGGCGGCCGCTGCCCGCCCAACACCGCCGCGACTTCGTCCAGCCCGACCGTCGCGGCCACCAGCGGGCGCGGGTCGACCTCGCCGGACGCGTACGCCTCGATCGCCTGCGCCAATCCCGGCGATCCGCTCAGCACGCCGATCGCCGTGACGTCCTTCAACGCCAACATCCGCGTGTCCAGCAGGCTCGGGGTCCCGGACAGTCCGATGCAGACGATCCGGCCCGCCGGTTCGACCGCCTCGGCGGCGAGCGCGGGAGCCGCGGGATCGCCGGTCGCGTCGACCACCGCGTCGAACGGCAGCTCCGGAACGCTCGTCCCGGCCGGGAAACCCAAGCCCCGCGCGAAATCCACCGACCACGGCGTCGCGCCCACCAGATGCACCTCGCTGCCCGCGGCCCGGAGGAACAGCGCGGTCAGCAGTCCGATCGTCCCCGGGCCGAGCACCAGCACCCGCTCGCCCGCGGCCGCCCGCGCCGCCCGGCAGGCGTTGCCGCCCGGTTCGGCCAGCGCGCCGGCGACCGGGTCCAGCCCTTCCGGCAGTTCGTGCAGGGAGCGCACCGGCACGGCGAGGCGTTCCGCGAGCGCCCCGGCCCGGCCGCCGCGGATGCCGACTTCCTGCCGGTCCGCGCAGACGTGCTGGTGCCCGGCCCGGCAGCGGCGGCAGTCCCCGCAGCCGAGCATGGTGTCGCCGGTGACGCGGCGGCCGACCCACGCGGGATGCACGCCGGGACCGGCCTCGCAGACCCGGCCGCACCATTCGTGGCCGAGCCGCATCGGGTAGCGGGCGTGCCCGTCGGCGAGGTACTGCATTTCGCCGGTGAAGAACTCGACGTCGGTGCCGCACACCCCGGCCCGCTCCACGTCGACGACGACCTCGCCGACCCCGGCCACCGGCTCCGGCACCTCGGCCGGACCGGCCTCCCCCGGTCCGGTCACCACGAACGCCCGCATGGCCCGATCGTAGCCGCGCTCAGCCGGTCCCGCGCTCGCGCAGGAACGCCGCCGTCGCCGGATCGGCCGGGTAGAACGACTCGATGACCAGTTCGGCGAGCGTCACGTCCAGTGGCGTCCCGAAGGTCGCGACCGTGCTGAAGAACGTCAGCTCGAGGTCTTCGTGCCGGTAGCGCAACGGCACGAAGATGTCGCCCGGCCCCGGGATTTCCACCTCCGGGACCTCGTCCTCGCACGGATAGCCGCGCAGTTCCGCGAGCAGCTCGGCCAGCCCGGCGTCCGCGGTCTGCTCCACCTGGCGGCGCAGCCTTCCCAGCAGATGCGCGCGCCACTCCCCCAGATTGAGCACCCGCGGAGCCATCCCGTCCGGGTGCAGGGTCGCACGCAGGACGTTCACCCGGCCGGTCAGCAGCGCCGGGGAAATGCCCTCGGTCAGCACGCCGAGGCTGAGGTTCGCGTCGACGAGATTCCAGCCGCGGTCGACCACCGCCGCCGGATACGGGTCGTGCCCGGCGAGCAGCCGCCGGACGGCCTCGCGGACCACGGTCATCTCCGGCGCTCCCAGGTCGGACTCGCCGTACGCCGGCGCGTAGCCCGCGGCCAGCAGCAGGCGGTTCCGTTCGCGCAGCGGGATGTCGAGGTGCTCGCTCAGCCGCAGCACCATGTCCCGGCTCGGCTTGGACCGGCCGGTCTCCACGAAGCTCAGGTGGCGCGTCGAGATGTCCGCGGAGATCGCGAGGTCGAGCTGGCTGACGCGGCGGCGGTCGCGCCATTCCCGGAGCAGTTCGCCGATCGGGGCCTTCACCGTGGTCGTCACCCGACCGACGCTACGGCGTCGCCGGGCGCGAGACCATTACCCGCGAGGTAACGGCGCGTGCACCACCAACGCCTCGGCGAGCGGCTTGCGGTCGAGGTCCGGCACCTCGCAGTCCGGCGCGGGATAGCCGACCGGGAACAGGATGTACGGCCGTTCGGTCGCCGGGCGCTCGAAGACCTCGTTGAGGAAACCCATCGGGTTCGGCGTGTGGGTGAGCGTCGCCAGTCCCATCGTGTGCAGCGCGGTGATGAACATGCCGCACGCGATGCCGACGCTTTCGTTGACGTAGTAGTTCTTCCGCAGCGAACCGTCCGGCAGCGGAGTGCTCTTCTGCGCGAACGCGACCACCAGCCACGGCGCGATTTCGAGGAACTCCTTGTGCTCGTCGGTCTCGAGCCGGGCGAGCGCCGCGTGCCAGTCCGGCGCGTTGCGCTCCCGGTAGAACTTCCGTTCCTCCACCTCGGCCGCCTCGCGCACCGCGCGTTTCACCTGCGGGTCGGAGGTCGCGACGAACGTCCACGGCTGGTGGTGCGCCCCGCTCGGCGCGGTGTTCGCGATCCGCACCGCGGTCTCGATCGCCTCCAGCGGCACCGGGTCCGGGGAAAACCAGCGGACCGACCGGCGCCGGTCGAGCAGCCGGTACAGCTCCTGCCCGCGCGCGAGGCTCTCCTCCGGGGACAGCCGCGGCGGCGCGTAGGGGACGAACGGGTGCTTGTGCCGGGTCATGCTCCGACCCTGCCGCGTCCGCGGTCATCGGTCCAGTTCACATTCCTCGTAAAGGACATAAGCTGGACTGATGTCTCCCTCGTTGCGCCAGCTCGAGTATCTGGTCGCGGTCGCGGACACCGGCGGCCTCACCGCCGCCGCGGACAGCTGCCACGTGTCGCAGTCGGCGGTCTCGCTGGCGCTCGCTTCGCTGGAACGGACTTTGGGCGTGCAGCTGATCCTGCGCGGCCCCGGCCGGACGACCGCGCTGACCGACGCCGGCCGCCAAGTCGTCGGCGAGGCCCGCGCGGTGCTCACCTCGGTCGCCGAACTCGGCACCCTCGCCCGGGATTTCGGCCAAGACCTCGCCGGACGCCTGAACTTCGGCTGCTACACGCCCCTCGCGCCGCTGCACGTGCCCGCCGCGCTGGCGACCTTCCGCACCCAGCACCCGGAGGTCGAGGTCAGCTTCGTCGAAGGCACCCTGCCGGACCTGCAGCACCTCCTGCTGGAGGGCCGCTGCGACCTCGCCGTGCTGTACCGGCAGGACCTCGTGCCCGGAATCGCGGTGGACAAGCTGTACGACCAGCCGCCGAGCGCGCTCCTCCCTGCCGCGCACCCTTTGGCCCGCCGCAAGACGGTTTCGTTGCGCGCCTTGGCCGAGGAGCCGTTCATCCTGCTGGACGTGCCGCCGTCGGAGCGCTATTTCCGGGACGTCTTCGCTTCCGTGGGCCTGCCCATGCCGGTCGCGCACCGCACGACGAGCTTCGAACTGGCCCGCGCATTGGTCGCCCGGGGTCTCGGCTACACGCTGTCGGTGCAGCGACCGCCGCTGGAGCTTTCCGTGGAGGGCACGCCCTTCGCGGTACGTCCGCTGCGCGAGCGAGTCCCGACGACGCCGGTCGTGCTGGCCCGCGCGGAGGGCGCGCGGCTGACCCGGCGAGCCGAAACGTTTCGCGCCTTCTGCCGGGAGTTCTTCGGGTCTAGAGCGTAATGCCGCGCGGTTCGCGCCCGAGAAGCTCGGCCAGCAGCGGACTTGTCTCGGCGAAGTGGCCTTGGCGGGCCGCCTGGAAGAAGGCGAGCTTCATGCGCGCGATCTCCTCCGGTTCGCCCGCGGTCCACTCGTCGTCAGGCACGACTACCCGCTTCACCTCGCGTCCGCTGACCCGCGACGCCAGTTCGGCCACGTCGTCGAACGTCACCGCCTTTCGCGCGGTCAGCGTCACCGGTCCGGCGAATTCCTTGTCCCCGGCGAGAATCACCGCCGCCGCTTCGGCGACGTCGGCCCGGTCCGTCCAGGACACCGGTCCGTCCGCCGGCGCCTGGATCACCCCGTCCTCCCGCCAGTTCCCGAGCAGCCAGCCGATGCTGTGCGCGTAAAACCCATTGCGCAGCGCCGTCCACGCGACGCCGGACTCGGCGAGAATCCGTTCGGTCGCCGCGTGCTCCGGCCCCGGCGGGAATGGGGTGTCCATCCGGGAATTCTGATGACTGGTGTACAGAATCCGTTGCGCCCCAGCCGCTACCGCCGCCTCGATGCCCGCGCGATGCAAGCTCACCCCATCCGCGTGCGGATCATTCGAGGACACCAGCAGAACTTTTTCCGCCCCCTCGAACGACTTTCGCAGAGCCTCCGGATCCGCATAGGAACCCTGCCGCACTCGCACTCCCCGATCCGCGAAGCGCTGCGCCTTCGCGACGTCCCGGACGCTGACGCCGATCTCCCGCGCGGGAACACGCTTGAGCAGGTGCTCCACAGTCGCCCCGTTCAGCGCACCCGTTGCCCCCGTGACCACGATCATTCCCGAAACTCCTTCCGTCCCAGCAGCGGCAGCAGGATGTCCTCCACGAGATGCCGCAGAAACCGGTCGTCGCACGGCTCTCCGGCGAAAACGATCCGGTGCACGATCACCGCCGGTGCGACCTCGCCGAACAGCTCCGCCGCGCCGGGCGCCATTTCCTTGCTCGGCAAGGACTCCGCCATCGCCGCTCCGTCGCGGCGCAGAATCCGGCGCATCTCGCCGGCGAGCCGGGAATCCCCGCGCATTCCCGCGAACAGCGCGCCCAGCAGTCCGATTTCCTGCTCGGCGATCTCGCGCGCCAGCCACCGCACGACGGCCAGCAGGTTCTCCCGGAGCCCGCCGGCCCCCGGCGCGGGCGGGGCCGAAGTCTGCCGCTGCTCCACCGCCGCCGCGACGAGAGCCGCTTTGTCGCGGTACCGGCGGTAAATCGTCGTCTTGGCCACCCCCGCCCGCGCCGCGACGGACTCGATGGACAACTGGTCGTAACCCACCTCGGTCAGCAACGCCAAGGCCGCCTCGTGCATCGCGGCGTCCCTGCGGGCATCGCGCGGCCTGCCCACGCCGGAGGTCTCCATCGGCGGCCCCTTTTCGATACGCTACCGTCTCGTATCGAAACTACGCCCGAGCGAGTCCCGCGTCAACTCGGCCACGGCAGCACCGTCAGCTCCGGCCACTGTTCCTGCCAGCGCCGGGCTTTCGCCTCGTAGCTGCTCCGCGGCGCGTGCCCGGGATTGGGCCGCACGACGAGGTTGAACATGTCCGCGAACCCGTGCGGCGCGTAGACCTGCCACTCCCCTTCGCCGTCCAGCCGGATGCCGAGACAGGGCGTCGTGGACGGAAAGGAGTCGATGGCCGCTTCGGTCGACGGGTACGGCGCGCACGGCACGCCGAAGCGGTCCTCGTACCAGAGATGCACCCGTGCCTCGTTGCGGATTTCCACCACGGCCGGAAGGTCCCCGAACTTCCGGGCTCCCGCCTCGATCACCGAGTTCTCCGCCTCCCAGCTGAGGTCGGAGTCGTCGAAGTAGAACAGGTCGTAGTCCTTGATGCCCTCGGCGGGCGGGCGTCCGGTCACCACGTTCCACACGGTCTGGCACAGGCAGCCCGCGGTCAGGTACCAGCCGGGGAGAGCCAGCTCCGCCGCGCGCGCCAATACTTCCGGCACCAGCTCGTTGCGAGTCACGATCTCGCGGAATTTGCCGAGTTGCCCGTCGATCGCCAGACGTCCGTAGTCCATGCCCCGGTTTAGCACGGCGAACCGATTACCTCCCGCGTAATCGACCAGCCGCCGATCCTCCGACAGGCTTGGCCCTACCGAAAACGGGACGACACAAGGAGAACCCCGCAATGACCACCACCGCACCGACCGCCGCCGACCTCGCCCGCCGTTACGTCGACGTCTGGAACGAGACCGACCCGCAGCGGCGCCGCCGGCTCGTCTCGGAGGTCTTCGCCCCGGGCGCCACCTACACCGATCCCCTCGGTTCGGTCGCCGGGCAGGACGGGATCGACGGGTTCATCGGCGGCGCGCAGGCGCAGTTCGCCGGGATGGTCTTCAGCCTGCCCGCGGAGCCGGACGCGCACCACGATCTCGCACGCTTCCAGTGGCACCTCAGCGCCCCGGGCAGCCCCGAGCCGGTCGCGATCGGGTTCGACGTGATCGAGATCGCCGGCGGCCGGATCGCCAAGGTGCACGGCTTCCTGGACAAGATTCCGGGCTGACGCGCCGCGACTGTGGTCTTGACCACAGCCTGAGGTTCAGACCACCCGGGAGGTCTGAACCTCACCGGCGCGGCCGCCACGCCGAAGCGCAGGCGTGGCCCTCCCCACTCTGTCCGTACCCCGCGGGGCGCCTGAGAGTTTCACCCGCGTGGATAGCCGGGTTTGCACCGTCGGCGGCACCGGCTGGTGGTCTCCTGCCGATGCGCTTTCCAGAGGCGTCTCGTCCGCGCGGTCCAGGGTGCCTGAGAGGTTCCGGGGAGGACTTGCTCCTTCGGCGCCGGGCCGGGGATGCCGGTCCGGTCTCTCCCGCGCGGGTTCGTCGATCGCGCGCCCAGTCTAGCGCGGACGAAGATCAGCCCGTGCGGCGGGCGTTGCGGCGCTGGGTCAGCTCGTCCGGCACGACGGCCTCGACCAGCCCGCCGTCGGCGCGCTCGGCCGGGAACTCGTGGATCGTGCCGCTGATCTCCTGCATCGCCCCGCTGACCGCGATGCCGAACACGCCCTGGCCGCCCTGGAGCAGATCCACGATCTCCTCCGGCGAGGTGCATTCGTACACCGTGGCCCCGTCGGAGAACAGCGTGACCTTCGCCAGGTCGCGCACCCCGCGCACGCGCAGGTGGTCCACCGCGACGCGGATGTTCTGCAGCGAGACCCCGGTGTCCAGCAGGCGCTTCACGACCTTGAGGACCAGGATGTCCTTGAACGAGTACAGCCGCTGCGACCCCGAACCGTGCGCCGTCCGGATGCTGGGCGCGACCAGCTTCGTGCGCGCCCAGTAGTCCAGCTGGCGGTAGGTGATCCCGGCGATCTGGCAGGCCGCGGGACCGCGGTAGCCGACCAGTTCGTCGGGCAGCGAGGCGTCGGGGAACAGCTCGCCCTGCTCGCCGTCGGCGACAGGTCCGGCGGGTATCTCCGGACGACCAGCCTCGACCACCGCAAGCCTCCCCTCGCCCGGCCTCGCGGCGGGGCGTTCGACAGGCCGGTCGAGCCCAGGATCGGGTTCGGCCGGGGAAAACTGCCACGAGCGCGCCGGGCCGGCGAATCACATCGTGGCGATTTACCGCCTTTGACGGTAAGGCTGCGCCGCGAGCCGGTCAACGCGACGCGCGGCGGACCTCGAGGCCGTGTCGAGGCTTTGGCCCGTTCGCCGTACGGGATTGCCATTTTTTATCCAGCCGAGTAACTTATTACTCATGCAAGTAAGCATCGACACGCAAGCCGAACTCGGCCTCAGCGTCACCGAGGCCACCACCCGGGCGCAGATCATCGGCGCGACCATCGCCACGATCGCCGACCACGGGTACGCGCGCACCACGTTCGCGCGCATCAAGGAGCGGGCCGGGCTCAGCAGCACGAGGCTGATCTCGTACCACTTCACCAACAAGGCCGGCCTGATGCAGGCGGTGCTGAGCACGGTGTCCGAGACCAAATCGGAATACCTGCGCAAGCGCAGCGAGGGCGTCGACCCGGCGGACCGGCCGGGGAACCTGCGCGCGTACATCGAAACGTCGGTCGCGTTCCTGCGCGACTACCCGCAATGCGAGCGGGTGCTGGTCGAAATGGCCGCACACGCCGACGACCGCGACGGCTGGGCGATGACCGGCGTGCTGGTCGGGCAACTGCGCACCGGGGCGCTGCAGCGCCAGCTGGAACAGGGCCGCAAAGAAGGGGCCTTCGGCGACATCTCACCCGAGATCGTGGCACTGTCCATCGCCCAGGCCATCGACGGAGCCGCGGCCGCCTACGCCAACGACCCCTCGCTCGACCTCGACCGCTACGGGCGGGAGCTGGCCGACCTGTTCACCCGCGCCACCGCGCCGTGAACGCTTGCCCGGCGGGAGACCGCCGGGCAGGGGCGCTCAGGTGTCGGCGCCGCGGAAGTCTTCCGGGGAGACGGAGTCGAGGAACTCGCGGAACTTCTCGACCTCGTCCTCCTGCTCGTCCGGGATGATCAGCCCGGCTTCCTCGAGCACCGCGTCGACCGCGTGGATCGGGACGCCGATCCGCAGCGCCAGCGCGACCGAGTCGCTCGGGCGGGCCGAGACCCGGATGTCGCCGTCGAAGACCAGCTCGGCGAAGAACGTGCCTTCCTTGAGGTCGGTGATCACGACCTGCTCGAGCTCGCGGCCGAGCGCGCCGATGACCTCTTTGAGCAGATCGTGGGTCAGCGGCCGGGCGGGCCGGACGCCTTGCTGTTCCAGGGCGATCGCGGTGGCTTCGACCGAGCCGATCCAGATCGGCAGGTACCGCTCGCCCTCGGTCTCCCGCAGCAACAAGATCGGCTGATTGGCGGGCAGTTCGACCCGCACTCCGACGACGCGCATCTCGCTCATCGGGCTTCGCCTCCCTCTCGTGCACACGGGCCGCAGCGCTCGCGACGGCTGACGACCGTTGTCTCCGACGCTACCCGTCATCCGGGCGCTGTGCTCGCTCGCAGCGGACTTTCTCGGTTCGTGGTCTCGCGAACCGTCTCTCACGGTACGGCATCCCGGCGCTGAGGTTCAGTCATTGACAAGTGACGGAAACCGCGTCTCGGGAATACAGGGGTCAGTCGCCGGCGACGCCGCGGAGGCCGGCCTTGACGAGCAGCGTGTGCAGCGTGACCGACAGCGCGGCCAGTTCGCGCACGACCTCGTCCGCGCGCGCCTTCGCGTCCGCGTCCCGATGCCGGTACGCCGGGGTCACGATCTGCTCCAGCAGGCCGACCTCGCGGTCGGCCGCGGCGCGGAACGCGCGCAGGTGCCGCGGTTCGAGCCCGAATTCGGTCATCGCCTTGACGGTGCGCGCGATCAGCACCGACTCCGGGCCGAAAAACCCCGCCGCGCCGGGGCGCAGCAGGCCGTACTGGCACAGCTCGGCGAGCAGCGCGTCGTCGATGCCCGCCTGGTCCAGCAGGTCTTCCTGGGTGAGCCGGGTGTCCGGCCCGGTCGCGAAGTCCGCCGCCGCGGGCAGTCCGGCCGGATCGCTCCCGTCGCCGAGCGGCACGAGCCGCCGCGGCAGCTGCGGAGCGGACGGGACCGGCGCGGGCGGCTGCGCGCCCGCGTCGGCCGCGTCGAGCTGCTCCTTGATGACCTTGAGCGGGAGGTAGTGGTCGCGCTGCGCGGACAGCACGTACCGCAGGCGTTCCACGTCCGCCGGCGAGAACTGCCGGTACCCCGAGGGCGTGCGGCCCGGGCGGACCAGGCCTTCCGCCTCGAGGAAACGGATCTTGGAAATCGTGACATCGGGGAAGTCCCCGCGCAGCTGCGCGAGCACCGCCCCGATGCTCAACCCGTCCCGCCGGGCCTCCTGACGACCGGGCTGCCCGGCCGCCGTCACTGCGCCCCCTGGCCCCCGTGCCCCGGGCCGGTCAGGAAGACCAGGCGGAACTTGCCGATCTGCACCTCGTCGCCGCCGGCGAGGACAGCCTGGTCGACCGGCTCGCGGTTGACGTAGGTGCCGTTCAGGCTGCCGACGTCGATCACGACGAACTCCCCGCCCTCGCGCCGGAATTCCGCGTGGCGGCGGGAAACCGTGACGTCGTCGAGGAAGATGTCGCTGTCGGGGTGCCGTCCCGCGCTGGTGGTGTCGCGGTCGAGCAGGAAGCGGGAGCCCGCGTTGGGGCCGCGCTTCACGACCAGGAGGGCGGAACCCGGCGGCAGGGCGTCGACGCCCTGCACCGGTGCCTCGGCGGCCGGCGCGGACTCCTGCTGGCCTTCCATGTCGGCCAGGAAATCGGCCCGGAAGACAGAGGTCCGCTCCGGAGACTGCTCCGGGGGAACGCCGGGCCCGTCGTTCGTGCTCACCTGAGCTCTCCTCTACGCATGAAGTGTTGTCATCGACCAAGAACGTGTAGCTGTCAACGTACCGTGCCCGACCGGCCCGGAACCCTCGGGCTCCCCTTGCGGCCCGCGGCGCCGGGCCGGGCGGCTCAGCCCTTGATGAGCGCCTGGTACGCCTCGGCCTCGAGCAGCGCCTCGAGACCGGCCGGGTCGTCGAGCCGGATCTCCACGAGCCAGCCCTCGCCGTAGGGGTCGGAGTTGATGAGCTCCGGCGAATCGGAGACCGCGGAGTTGACCGCGACGATCTCGCCGTCGACCGGCGCGAACAGCTCCGAGACGCTCTTCGTGGACTCGACCTCGCCGAACGGGTCGCCCGCCCCGACCTGCTTGCCGACCTCGGGCAGGTCGACGAACACGACGTCGCCGAGCTGGTCCTGCGCGTATTCGGTGATGCCCACCCGCACGAGCGAACCCTCGCGGGTCGCGACCCACTCGTGCTCCTCGGTGTAGCGCAGTTCTTCCGGAGTGGTCAACGCCGCTCCCCTTCCTGGTGCTGGCTTCAGTGCCGACAATCTTCTATCACCGGGTGCGCAGCGCGCGAGCCGCCTGCACGACGTAGAGCGCGCCGGACCAGACATACAGGACGCCGCCCCAGACCATGAACGCGTACGCGATCGGCCGGGCGACCGCGGCGACGTCCGAACCGCCCTGCGTGAGCAGCAGGAACGGGAAGGCGTACATGAGCACGAACGTCGCGCCCTTGCCGAGGTAGGTCACCTCGGGCGGCGCGAACCCGCCGCGGCGCAGCAGGATCACGCACACACCCAGCACCAGCTCGCGCAGCACCAGCGGGACGACGACCCACCACGGGATGATGTCGCGGATCAGGAACGCGACGAGGGTGGCGAGGATGTTGAGCCGGTCCGCGGCGGGGTCGAGCAGCTGCCCGAGCCGCGACATCTGGTCGAGCCAGCGGGCGAGCTTGCCGTCGAGCCAGTCGGTGAGCGCGGAGAAGACGAGGACCGCGAGCGCCCAGCCGTCCTCCTTCGGGCCGAGCAGCAGCCACAGGAACACCGGGACGCCGGCCAGGCGCAGCAGGGACAGCAGGTTCGGGATGGTGAGCGCCTGCCGCCACAGGGAGGGCTCGGTCTGGGGCTCGTCGGGGACCGTGGTCACGCGGCCAGCCTAGAGCGGGCGGGATCGCGAGGTTTGTCCTGGCGGGGTGAAAGCCGGGGCCGCGGCTGTGCTGCGGCGGGGCTTCCGGCGCGGGAGGCTCCGGCGGGTGCTCCGTCCGGGCCCGCGGCGCCTCCGACGGCGGGATGGACGGTGCGGGCTCGCTCGCCGATGCTGCAGGGGGCGTTCGCGGTGCGGCCAGGGGTGATCGGCGCACCGGCGCGGCTGGATCGGTTCGGCTCGACGCCGGATCGGTTTGGCTGGGTGCCGGATCGGTTTGACTCGGCGCTGGAACGATTCCGCCGGAGCCGCGAGCAGGTCGGTGCGGCGGGCGAATCAGCCCGGCAAGCCCCGCGGCGCCCGTCGCGAATCGACCCGGCAAGCGGATCGGCGGGCAGGCGAATCGGTGCGGCTCGCGAACCGGCGCGGCGGATGGATAAGCACGGCTGACGATCGGTGCGGCTGGCAGACCGGCGCGCCTGGCGGATCAGCACGGCTGGCGAATCGGTGCGGCAGTCGGATCAGCACGGCTGGCGATCGGTGCGGCAGTCGGATCCACGTGGCGGGCGAACCGGCGCGGCTGACGATCGGTGCAGCGGCCAATCGGTGCGGCGGACGTATCCGCGCGGCAGTCGGATCCGCGCGGCAGTCGGATCCGCGCGGCAATCGGGATCCGCGCGGCAGGTGAATCGGTGCAGCGGCAGGGAAAACCCGGATCCGCCGGGCGGCGGCCGGAACCCCTCCCCGGTTCCGGCCGCCGTCCGGCGGAAGTCTCAGCGGGTGCGGCGCCTGCCGGCCGCGCGGCGGTGGCTCCAGCCGCGGCGGCGCAGCTGCGCGGTGCTCAGCGTTTCCGGGCGGCCGCGGCCGTCGGTGCCCACCCAGCGGGGGCGCACGCCTCCGGCTTCGAGGACGTAGGGGCGGCCGCCGCACCACACCACGCTGCAGGGTTCGGTCGGCGGATCGGCCGGGTCGTCGTCGGTCTCGGCCGCGGGGGCGGTTTCGGTGCTCATGCTCTCGGTGACTCGTGCTCTCTGGCGTCGGGCTTCGGGGACCTGGAACGCGCGGGGCGCCTGCCTTCTACGTCGGCGCCGGACCGCCGGGCGTTAACCGTCCCGGAGCGAATTCCTCCGAACGATGGGTCCCGGCGGTGCGGATTTCCCGGTCCGGACCCGGAAATCCACCGTCCACAGTAGACTCAAGAAGGCGCGTCCCGGTGTGTCGGTGCCGCTCAGCGGGGGCGCGAGGGGCCAGAATGGGCTCGACCCCGGCGAAAGGATCGCGGTGCTCCCGTCGAAAACCGTGTACGGGCCGCTGTGCGCGGCTGTGGTGGTTTTGCCCGCGCTCACCGCCTGTTCGGGGGATCAAGCGCCGCCGGCAGCCGTGTCGTCGGCGCCCTCCGCGATCGCCTCGGCCGCGCCGAGCACGCACGCTCCCCCGCCGCTGCCGCAGACCGGGACCGCGAGCAGTCCGCCCGCCGCGCCCAGCGGCGCCCCGGCCGCGCCGAAACCGTCGAAACCGGCTCCGCCGGCGACCCCGGGCACGTGCGGCACCGTCACCGCGGCGAGCGGGACGACGTTGTACGTCTACGACACCAAAGCCATCCCGTGCGCGGACGCGATGGCGCTGGTCAAGAAGTTCCACCAGGCCATCGACGGCCGTCAGGCTCCGGGCTCGAACAACCCGGTCAACGCGACGGTCGACGGCTGGCTGTGCGTTTCCGGCCCGCCCGCCGCGCAGGGCGGCACCACGTGCAGCAAGGGCGAGCAGACCGTGCTGGCGGCGGTGGTGCCGGCCGAATGAGGCCGGCGCCGCCGCGGCTCAGGACTTGAGGTCCGGGAAGTCGTCCTCGCGGAACTCGCCCTCGGGCCGCTCGCCGCCTTCGCGGCCGCGCAGTTCGACCCGGCGGATCTTGCCCGAGATGGTCTTCGGCAGGTCGGCGAACTGCAGCCGCCGGATCCGCTTGTACGGCGCGAGGTGCTCCCGCGCGTACGCCAGGATCGCCCGCGCGGTTTCGGCGGTCGGCTCGTGCCCGGAGGCGAGCACGACGTACGCCTTGGGCACGGCCAGCCGGATCGGGTCCGGCGCGGGCACCACGGCCGCCTCGGCGACCGCTTCGTGCTCCAGCAGGACGCTCTCCAGCTCGAACGGCGAGATCCGGTAGTCCGAGGCCTTGAAGACGTCGTCGGTGCGGCCCACGTAGGTGATGTAGCCGCGTTCGTCGATCGAGCCGACGTCGCCGGTGTGGTAGTAGCCGTTCGCGAACGCGGCGGACGTGCGCTCGTCGTCGTCCGCGTAGCCCGCCATCAGGCCGACCGGCCGGTGCGCGAGGTCGAGGCAGATCTCGCCCTCGTCCGCGCGCTCGCCGGTGACCGGGTCGACCAGTGCCACGACGAACCCGGGCAGCGGACGGCCCATCGAACCGGCCACGACGTCCTGGCCCGGCGTGTTCGCGACCTGGACGCTGGTTTCGGTCTGGCCGAAGCCGTCGCGGATGGTGACGCCCCACGCCTTCTCGACCTGCTCGATCACCTCGGGGTTGAGCGGCTCCCCCGCGCCGACGACCTTCTTCGGCGGCGTCCGCAGCGCGGTCAGGTCGGCCTGGATCAGCATCCGCCACACCGTCGGCGGCGCGCAGAAGCTGGTGATCCCGCAGCGGTCCATCTGCGCCATCAGCGCGGCCGCGTCGAACCGCGCGTAGTTGTACAGGAAGACGGTCGCTTCGGCGTTCCACGGCGCGAAGAAGTTGCTCCACGCGTGCTTGGCCCAGCCCGGCGACGAGATGTTGAGGTGGACGTCGCCCGGCTCCAGCCCGATCCAGTACATTGTGGACAGATGGCCGACCGGATACGAAACGTGCGTGTGCTGCACGAGTTTCGGCTTCGCGGTGGTGCCCGAGGTGAAGTACAGCAGCAGCGGGTCCTCGGCCCGGGTGACCCCGTCCGGGGTGAATTCGGCCGCCGAGGCGTACGCGGTTTCGAAGGCGTGCCAGCCGGAAACCGGTTCGCCGACCGCGATCCGCGTGTAGTCGCCCGCGACGCCGGCGAACTTCTCCGTGTCGGCCGAACGCACGACCACGTGCTTCGCGTTGCCGCGCTCGACCCGGTCCGCGAGGTCGGCCGGGCCGAGCAGCGTGGACGCCGGGATCACGACCGCGCCGAGCTTGATCGCCGCGAGGATGGTCTCCCACAGCTCGCCCTGGTTGCCGAGCATGACGATCACCCGGTCGCCGCGCGAGACGCCGAGGCCGCGCAGCCAGTTCGCGACCTGGTTGGACCGGGCCGACATCTCCGGGAACGTCCAGCGGTTCTCGGTGCCGTCCTCTTCCACGATCCACAGCGCGTACCGCCGCGCGTTCGCGGGATCCGCCGCGATCCGGTCGAACCAGTCGGCGGCCCAGTTGAACTCGTCCAGCCGCGGCCACGCGAACTCGCGGTAGGCGGTGTCGTAGTCCTCGCGATGGGCCAGCAGATAGTCCCGCGCCGCGCGGAATGCCTGGTAGCCGGTGACCTCAGCGCCGTTGCTCACGTCGTGCTCCTCGTGCTCGCTTTCCCGTGCCTGTTCTACTCGCCCTTGAACTCCGGCGCTCGCCGCTCCAGGAACGCCTGCACGGCTTCCTGGAGGTCCTTGCTGGGCAGGAACGCGGAGTTCCACGCGGCGACGTAGCGCAGGCCCTCGGCGACCTGGCGTTCGGTGTTCGCGGACAGCACCTGCTTGGTGCCCTGCACGACCAGCGGCGGGTTCGCGGCGATCTCCGCGGCCAGCTCGCGGGCCTTGGCCAGCAGCGTCTCCTGGTCCGGGTATACGTCGTTGACCAGGCCGATCTTCTCCGCGCGCGCGGCGTCGATGTCCTTGCCGGTCAGGGCGAGCTCGCGGACGTGCCCCTCGCCGATGATCGGGGCGAGCCGCTGGAGGCTGCCGATGTCGGCGACGATGGCGACCTTCACCTCGCGGACGCTGAACTTCGCGTCCTCGCTGGCCAGCCGGACGTCGGCGGCGGTGATGACGTCGACGCCGCCGCCGATGCACCAGCCGGACACCGCGGCGACCACCGGTTTGCGGCATTCGGCGATCGAGCTGACCGCCTGCTGCAGCCGCTGGACCTCGCGGTGGAACTCGGTGCGCGGCCCGGCCAGCGCGTCGCCGGCCAGCAGCGGGGCCCAGTTCCCCATCATCGCGGGCAGGTCGAGGCCGTAGGAGAAGTGCTTGCCGCTTCCGGCGAGGACCACGGCGCGCACGCGCGGGTCGGCGTCGAGGGCGGCGAACACGAGCGGCAGCTCGCGCCAGAAGTCGGGGCCCATCGCGTTGCCCTTGCCCGGGCCGAGCAGGGTCACCTCGGCGACCGGGCCGTCGAGGGCGACACGGAGCGAGACGAGTTCGGGAAGGGCGGCTGCAGGTTCGGTCATGCGGTCATCTTGACTCATCCCCGCCACCCCGGCCCAACCGGTTGACACTGTGCCAACGACGCTCCGGGATGCTTTCCTGGAGACCCGAGGTGGAGAGGGAGGCGCCCGTATGGACCCGGCACCCGCGCCCGTCGCCGACGCCCCGCCGGCGGAACCCCCGGCGGCCCGCAGGACCCGGCCGATCGAGCTGTCCGGCTCGTTCCGGCACGAGGGCCAGCGCCTGTGCTACACCGAATACGGCAGCGGCGACCGCGTCGTGGTGCTGATGCACGGGATCATGTTCACCCGCCGGATGCACGCGCCGCTGGCCCGGCGGCTCGCCCGCGCGGGGTTCCGCGTGGTGACCCTCGACCTGCTCGGGCACGGCGATTCGGACCGGCCGACGCAGTCGTGGCGCTATTCGATGCCCGCGTTCGCCGAGCAGGCCGTCGCGCTGCTCGACCACCTGGAGATCGAGGACGCGGTGGTCGGCGGCACCTCGCTGGGCGCGAACGTGGCGCTGGAGGTCGCGGTGGCCGCCCCGTCCCGGGTGCGCGGGCTGGTGGTCGAAATGCCGGTGCTGGACAACGCGATCATCGCCGGGCTGCTGACGTTCGCTCCCCTGTTGTTCGCCGCGCGCTTCCTGCCCGCGACGGTGCGCGGCGTCGCGCTGGCCGCGCATCTGGTGCCGCACGGGAACCAGTGGGTGGATGTGCTCACGGACACGCTGAGCCAGGAGCCGGCTCCGATGGCCGCGCTGCTGCACGGCGTGCTGTTCGGCCGGATCGCTCCGCCCAAGTCGATCCGGGGCACGATCGCCGCGCCGACGCTGGTGATCGGGCACGAGGGCGACCCGATCCACCCGTTCGGCGACGCGGGCAGCCTCGCCGAGGACCTGCCGAACGCCGAGTTCGTGCAGGCCCGCAGCCCGGTCGAGCTGCGGTTCGACCCGAAACGGCTGACCGCGGCGATCCGGGACTTCGCGTTTCGGCGTTATCCCCCTGCCTAGTCGCGAGGGCGCGGGTCAGTCGGCGGACAGGTCCGGCGGAGCCTGCAGGTCGTGGGCGCGGAACAGCACGGCGTGCTCGACGCCCATCGCCTTGCCGCTCATCGCCGCGAACTGCGGGATGAAGTCCGCGGGTGCCGGATGGTCCGGAAGCGCGGCCAGGTACGCGGCGTGCGCCTCCAGGGACGCGACCCCGCGCCGCAGCGGTTCGCCGGTGACGTCGACGCCGTGGGTCGCTCCGGAGCCGGGCAGTCCGGGGACGAGGTACCAGCGGGCCGAATGCGGCGCCAGGCCCTCGTCGTCGATCTGCTCCGGGAAGACCCACCGGTTGCCCGCGTCGAGGGTCGCGAGCCCGGCGGCGCGGTGGTCGGCCTGGTCGAAGCCGTAGGGCGTTTCGAGTGTCGAATCCGCAGCCGAGCACGACGTCGGGCTTGAACCGGCGGATCTCGCGGCAGATGTCCCGGCGCAGGTCGAGGCCGTACACGAGCACGCCGTCCGGGTGTTCGAGGACGGTCAGGTGCTCCACGCCGACCGCCGCACAGGCGTTGCGCTGTTCGGCGACGCGCAGGCGGGCGGTCTCCTCGGGCGGGTTCGGCATGCCTGCCTCGCCGCGGGTGAGCAGGAGGTACCCGACTCGATGCCGCGCGCGGTCCAGCGCGCGACGGCCGCGGAGGTGCCGTACTCCATGTCGTCCGGATGCGCGACGACGCACAGCACCCGCCGGAAGGACTCTTCGGGCAAAGCAGGCAGTGTCATGCGGCCATCTTCGCGCTCCGACGGCCCGTTGTCCGCGTTATCCGGCCTGATTCCGGTCCAGTCCGGCGACCGGGCCGAACACGATCACCGCCGGCGGCCGCACGCCCGCGGCCGCCGCTTCCTCGGCCACCGAGGCGAGCGTGGACCGCAGCACCCGCTGGGTCCGCATGGTTCCGTCTTCGATCACCGCGACCGGCGTGTCGCCCGGGCGGCCGCCTTCGAGCAGGGCGGCGGCGAACTTCGGCAGCCGTTCGACGCCCATCATCAGCACGATCGTCCCGCGCATCCGGGCCAGCAGCGACCAGTCGACCAGCGACCGCTCGTCGCCGGGCGCGACGTGCCCGGACACGACGACCACCTCGTGCGCGACCCCGCGGTGCGTCACCGGGACGTCGGCCACCGCGGGCACCGCGAACGCCGAGGTGATGCCCGGGACCATGGTCACCGGCACGCCGGCCTCGGCGCACGCCTGGACCTCTTCGAAGCCGCGGCCGAACAGGTATGGGTCGCCGCCCTTGAGCCGGACGACGAACTTGCCTTCCTTGGCCTTCTCGACGAGCGTCCGGTTGATCACGTCCTGGCTCGCCGCGCGGCCGTACGGGATCTTCGCCGCGTCGATCACCTCGACCTCCGGCGCGAGCTCGTCCAGCAGGTCGCGCGGGCCGAGCCGGTCCACGACCACGACGTCGGCGCGGGACAGCAGCCGCCGGGCGCGGACCGTGATCAGGTCCGGGTCGCCGGGCCCGCCGCCGACCAGCGCGACGCCGGGCAGCGTGCCTTCCGGATGCGGCTGGCGGCCGTCCTCGACGGTGCCCGCGTGCAGGCCGTCCAGCATGGAATCGCGGACCGCGGCCGAGCGGAGCGGCTCGCCGCCGGACAGGACGCCGAACAGGAGACCGCCGTGCCGTCCGGTCGCCGGGGTCACCGCCGAACCGGATTCGCCCTCGTCGGCGCGGACGCAGAAGACGCGCTCCCGCTCCGCCTCAGCGCAGATCGCGGCGTTGGTCTCCGGATCGTTGGTGCAGGCCAGCGCGTACCACGCTTCGCGCAGATCGCCCTCGGCGTAGCGGCGCTGATGCCAGACCAGTTCGCCCGCGTCCGCCATCCCCTGCACCGACGGCGTCGTGTGCGGCGACACCAGCTCGACGCGGGCGCCCGCGCTGATCAGCCGGGGCAGCCGGCGCTGGGCAACGGAACCGCCGCCGAACACCACGACGCGGCGTCCGGTCAGGTTCAGGCCGGAAAGGTAGTGCGGGTCGTCCATGCGCGGAAGTTTATGGGCGAGGCGCCGGTTCGCACGGCGACCGTGGGTCATGCCACGCCGGAGGGCCGGCTTACGCCGCCGGGGCTAACGCCGCGGGGAAACACCTCGGCTGTTCGCACCCAAATCCGAAGCCGCGGGAGTAATTCGCGATTCGGACGTACCACCGGCGCGTCCGGGAGCGACTGCGGAGCACACACGGCAGCACATGGGGAGGCATCATGGCCAGGAACAGAGTGAGCAGGCGAAGACGCGCGGGCGCGGTGGCGGCGGCGCTGCTCGTGTTCGCCGCCGCGACGACCGGGACCGCGCAGGCCGACCCGGCCGCGCCGACCGATCTCGCTCCGCTGCCCGGGGACGACCAGAGCATGGCGCTGGCGGTCAACGAGTCGGGGGTGGTGGTCGGCACCTCGTCGGCAGGCCGCGACCCGCGCCTCGACCACCCGGTCCGCTGGGACCCCGCCGGCCATGCGACGGCGCTGCCCACGCCGGGCGCGGCGCAGGGGCAGGCGCGCGCCGTCAACAGCCACGGGGTCGCCGCGGGTTATGTGCTGACCCCGACCGCCGCCATCCCGGCGCGCTGGGACGCCGCGGGCCAGCCGACCCTGATGGAGCTTCCGCCGGGCTACCACAACGCGATGGGCGAGGCGATCAGCGACACCGGCGTCGTCGTCGGGGAATGGCTTACGCCGGACGACCTGGAACACCCGTTCCGCTGGGACCCGGACGGCCGGGTCACCGACCTCGGCACGCTGCCCGGCGACACGTGGTGCATCGCCACCGGCATCTCCGCCGACGGCACGATCGTCTCCGGCCTGGACACCAACCCGGTGAAAGCCCACTCGGTGCGCTGGGTGAACGGCGGGCCGATCACCGACCTGGCCCCGACGGCGTGGGCGAGCGCGAACAACGTGATGAACCGGGACGGCACGATCGGCGGGCACCTGACCGACGTCGAGCACGGCACCTCCGCTCCGGTGACCTGGGACCGGAACGGGGTGCTGCACCGGCTGGACTGGCCCAGCCCGCATCCGAGCTGGCTCGACCAGGTCGGCCCCACCGGATACGTGACCGGCAGCGGCTATCTCTATCCGCCGGACCGGGATTCGGTGCTGTGGGACCCCGACGGCAACGTCGACGTGATCGACGGCGACATCGCGGGGGTCGATTCGAACGGCAACGCGGTGGGAGCTTCGCAGAACCGCGCGACGGTTTGGTACGAGAACGGGAACATCGTGCGGTTCGGGATCCTGCCGGGCGGCAGTTACAGCAAGGCGGAGTGGATCACCGACAGCGGGTACGTCGTCGGGAGTGCGAACACTACTGGCTACAAGACGCATGCGGTGGCTTGGAAACTCCGTTAGCACCGGTCGCGGCTGGGCGGATCTCGCGTCCGCCCAGCCGCGCGTGCGTGATCGCGGCCGTCCCGGGTTTCCGTTGCCGCAGCGTCATTCCACGCGGAGAACCGGCCCGCGCGGCACGAACGGCAGCCGCGCGCCGCGCGGAACCAGAAAAGCGTGTTCCCGCGAGGGCCGGACGTGGTCGCACCGCGCGTCGGTGATGATCAGGACCGGCCCGTCCGGCGGGAAGTCCGGGGCGCGGCGCAGCAGGTCGACGCCGGGCTGCAGGCGGGTGCCGCCGCGGCCGCGAACCTTCACGCGGCCCGCGATGTCTTCCACCGCGAGGTATCCGGCGTCGTAGGCGGCCGCGTCGCAGAAGACCACCCGGGCGGCCGGGACGTCGCGGGCCCGCGCGTACGAGGCGATCGCGCCGAGTGCTTTGCCGAGCAGTTCCGCGTCCATCGAGCCGGACGTGTCCAGCACGACGCCGAAGGTCGCGCGAAGCTCCCGCTGCTCCGGCCAGACCCGGCCCGGGCGCGGGATGTCCGGCGTCGCCGGCTGACGGCGCGACGCCCGTGCGTAACTGCGCGCCGGCTGCTCCGCCCGGACGTGCTCGTCGAACCACTGGGCCAGCTGCGCGTCCCAGGGCAACGGCGGGTGGTCCAGCGCGCGGATCTCCTCTTCCAGCCCGACCGGCAGGAGGCCGCGGCCCTGTGCGTGGTGGTAGACCAAACCCTGGCTGAGCGCGCGGCGGTAGAACTCGTCCAGGTCGACGCCACCGGTCCGGTCGCCGTCGCGCCACGGAAGCGGCTTCGGCTCCGCGCGACGCGAGGAGCGGCGGGCGGCGGCTTCCGGTTCGGACAGCCAGTCGCCCAGGACGTCTCCGGCTTCGCGGCCGCCCAGCGTGCGCAGCTTGCGGGCGCGGCGAAGGTCGGTCGTCAGCGTGTCGTACACCGATTCCGCGGAAAGCGCGGCGAGTTGCGGATCGTGCAGGCTGTCGCTCGGCAGCTCGCCGACGCCGAGAGCGACCAGCCAGCCGTTGATCACGTAGTCGCACGCGACGTTCCACAGGTACGGGTCGCGGCCGAGCGCGCGGCGGTCGTGCCGGAGCGCGGCGTGCAGCATTTCGTGGGCGAGCACGAACCGCCATTCCCCGGCGGTCAGCGCGGCGTCCGGGTTGACGTAGATCTCGCCGTGCTCGGCGTCGACCGCCGCGATCGAGATGTCCCAGGCGCGGACCACTTCGGGATCGACGACCAGGGTGAATCCGGCGGCCACCGCGCCGAGCAGCGGGAACGACGAAGCGAACCAGCCCAGCGCGCGGTCCCACTCCCCCGGACGCCGCTGGAGCCGGGTCCGGCCGCGTGCTTCGGCGGCCTGCTCCATCGCTTCGGTGGCCGAGGCGATCAAGCCGCGCGCGAAGCGCTCGGTCCACGGATCAGGCTTCCCGTAGTGCTGGACCTCCCAGCGGTTCGGCGGTTCGGCGAGCACCAGGCACGGCCGGTCGCCGCCGGTGCCGAGCGAACGGAAAACCTCGGGCACGCCGGTCTCGCGCCAGGCGCGGGCGAGGGAAAGCTCGTCCGTGCCGGGAAGTTCGGGCAGGAGCGTCAGCGGCGTCCCGACCCGCACCGCCTCCGCGAACCGGTGCACCGCGACGCAGCACGCCGCGCTGTAGCTCGCGTCCACGCTTCGGTCGGCGGTGATCGCGTCCGCTTCGGCGAGCTGCCCTTCGTCCAGGTGGCCGAGGCCGAGGTGCAGCAGCAGATGCGCGAACACCCACGCCCATTCGGCGGGCTCGGCGTCGCGAGCGCGGTTCGGGGTGAGCACTCCGCGGTCGGAAACGACAGCCCAGCTTTCCTTGCCGGGCAGGCTGAGCCGGTCCAGGCTCGCCCGCCGGGAAAGATGGTCCAGGACGGTGTTCGCGCGGACCAGCGCCCAGCCCGCGTCGATCGCCTTGGCGCGGCGCTCGCGGAGCCGCGCTTCGGCGTGGGCCCCGCTCATGCCCGGGCCGCCACCAGCCGCGGCAGGTCGCGTGCGGTCTCGACCAGGAACCAGGACGGCAGGCGCGGGTTGCCCGCCTCGTCGTCCGCGATCACCAGCTGCGCCATCTCCAGCGAGAGCTCCGCCAGTTCGACCAGCAGGCTCTTCGCGCGGAAGGCGAACTGCCGCACCGCCGCCGACGCGTGCCGCTTGTCCGAGGGGAGATCGCGGGCCAGCCGGACCCGGAACGTCTCGGCGAGGAAGTAGAGCAGGTCGCGCTCGTCCGGCCCGGCGGGCCAGCGCGCGTCGCCCTTGAGGATGGCTTCCAGGTCGAAAGCGTGCCGGGCGACCTTGAGAAAGGACCGGAACGCACCGGCGTGTGCCGGGGTGAGCGTGGCGTACGCGAGCAGCCCGGCGGTTTCGTCGTCGAGCGGATCGCCTGCCGAGCGCAGCAGATCGGACAGCATGTGCCAGGACCGCGGGGTGGAGAACGGCTCCTCGGTCTTCGGCGGCTGGCTCCACAGATGGTCCGGGCGCTGGGCGAGGTACTCGACCACCGCCGGGTGGATGTCGTGGCCGGCCGCCCAGGCGAGCCAGTCGGCCGCCGACGCGCGCAGGTGCAGGTGGACCAGCCGGTTCACCAGCGCGGACGCCATCGGCCGGGCGAGCGCCTGGTCGGTGGCGCGGTTGCCGGCCCCGATCACCACCGAACCGGGCGGCAGTTCGTACGAGCCGATCCGGCGGTCGAGGATCAGCGAGTAGAACGCTTTCTGCACGTCCGGCGAGGCGGCGTTCAGCTCGTCGAGGAACAGGCAGTACGGCTCGTCGCGGGCGATCTGCTCGGGCGGGCAGAACCGGCTGCGGCCGTCGGCGATCTGGGGCACGCCGATCAGGTCCTCGGGCGCGAGCTGGGTGCCGAGCAGCGAGACGCATTCGAGGCCGAGCGCCGCCGCGAATTCGCGCACCAGCGAGGACTTCCCGATTCCGGGCGCGCCCCAGAGGAAAACCGGCCGGACGACGGCGGTGGCGAGCAGGATGTCGGGCAGCTGGGCAGGCGTGACGGTGAGCTGGGCGTGCAAAGCGGGGACCTCTCCGGTAGCGGGACATCCTCGTGCGGCGCCCGCTTCGTGCCGTCATGGTCGCGCGCCGGGCCAGCTGCCCGCATCCGGTTTTTCAGCTCCGCGCCGCCGTCGGGTACGGCAGCAGCGCCATCTCGCGCGCGTTCTTGATCGCGGTCGCCACCTGTTTCTGTTGCTGCGGCGTCAATCCGGTGACCCGGCGGGCCCGGATCTTGCCGCGGTCGGAGATGAATTTCCGCAGCAGGTCGACGTCTTTCCAGTCCACCCTGGTGATTCCGGCCGCGTGGAAGGGGTTCGGGCGGCGGCGCGGCGTCCGGTCCGGTTTCGGCATCGCGCTCACCAGCTCGACTTCGAGACGCCGGGCAGTTCCCCGTTGTGCGCCATCTGCCGCATGCGCACCCGGGAGACGCCGAACTTCCGCAGGTATCCGCGCGGACGGCCGTCGGCGGCGTCGCGGTTGCGGATGCGCGTGCGGCTCGCGTCGCGCGGCATGCGTTGCAGCGCAACGACTGCGTCCGCCTTTTCCTCGGCCGACGCGGACGGAGACGCGATCAGCGCCTTGAGCGCGCGGCGGCGTTCCACATACCGCGCCGCGAGGACCTTCCGCTGCTCGTTCTTCGCGATTTTCGACTTCTTAGCCATCAGCGTTCTTCCTTGAATTCGACGTGCTTGCGCGCCACCGGGTCGTATTTGCGCAGCACCATCCGGTCCGGGTTGTTGCGGCGGTTCTTCTTCGTGACATACGTGTAGCCGGTGCCCGCGGTCGACCGCAGTTTGACGATCGGCCGGATGTCGGTGCTTTTCGCCATCTAGAACTTCGCTCCCTTCGCCACAAGTTCGGCGACGACGGCGTCGATGCCGCGTTTGTCGATCGTCTTCATGCCCTTCGCCGACACCTTGAGCCGCACGGTGCGGCCGAGGCTCGGCACGTAGTACCGGCGCGTCTGCAGGTTCGGCTCCCACCGGCGCGAGGTGCGGCGGTGCGAATGCGAGACCTGCTTGCCGTAGCCCGGCTTGCGGCCGGTGACCTGGCACACGGCTGACACGGACCCTCCCAAGTTGATAGTGACATTCATGTTCAACTACGCTCGACACCGTACCCCGCCCCGTCGTCTGGAGATCCAGTGCCCCCACGCCCGCGTGTCCCGCTCGTGCTCTGCAGCGGGATCGCCCGAACCGACTCCCTCGCCGCGCTCCTGCTCCGCGCGAGCCCCGGCACCGCCGTCGTCCACCACGACCTGCGGGACATCGGGTCCGGCGTCGTCCGCCGCCGGATCCTGCTCCGCGGCCGCGACGAGCTGACGCCGCTCGAACTCGCGCACGGGTGCGTCAACTGCACGCTGCGCGAGGACCTGCTGCCGCTGCTGCGCCGGCTGGCCCGGATGCCGCAGGTCGACCGCATCGTGGTGCGGCTGGACGAGGCGATGGAGCCGGAGCCGGTGAGCTGGGCGATCCGCAACGTGCTGGTCGGCGACCGCCCGGTCAGCGACGACGTCGAACTCGAAGCGGTGTTCACCGTGCTCGACTGCGCGACCTGGCTCGCCGACGTCACCGGCGACGACCTGCTCGCCGAACGCGGTCTGCAGGGCAGTCCCGAGGACGAGCGGACGGTCGCGCAGGTCGCACTGTCCCAAGTGGAATCCGCGGACGTGCTCGTGCTGGCCGGAGCCGCGCAGGACGCTTGGAGCGCGGCCAAGTCCGCCGCGGTGCTGGACCGGGTCGCGCCGTCCGTGCCGCGGGTCGAGCTGGCCCGCACCGACGCCGCCGGGTTGTTCGCCGCGATTCCGGCCGGCGCCCGCCGCGGCGAGGTCACCGACCTGCACGGCGCGCTGCTGCGGGGCGCGCCGCCGCTGCACCCGGATTGCGGCATCGAACTGCTGCGGTTCACCGCGCAGCGCCCGTTCCACCCGGAGCGCCTGCACGAGGCGATCGACCTGCTGCTCGACGGCGTGGTCCGCACCCGGGGCCGGGCCTGGGTGGCGAGCCAGCCGGACGTCGCGTTCTGGATCGAATCGGCGGGCGGCGGGCTCGGCATCGGCCACGCCGGGCCGTGGCTCGCCTCGCCGGACGGACCGGACTGGGCCGAGGTCTCCCCCGAACGCCGCACGCTCGCCTCGCTGCGCTGGGACCCGGTGCACGGCGACCGCGCGCAGGAGCTCGTGATCGTCACTGACCAAGCCGCCCCAGCGGAGATCGAGGCCGCCCTGCACGCCGCCCTGCTCACCGACGCCGAACTGGCCGAAGGCGAGGCGGCCTGGCGCGAGTACCCCGATCCGTTCGGGGACTGGCACGAAGACCCCTGCGAAGAAACCGAAGAACCGGACCGGCACGCCAGCGCCGCCAACCAGAAGGACGAAACCCTGTGAAACCCGGCATCCACCCCGACTACCACCCGGTGGTCTTCAAGGACTCGTCGACCGGCGACGCGTTCCTCACCCGCTCCACCGCCACCTCCGACCGGACGATCGAATGGTCCGACGGGAACACCTACCCGCTCGTGGTCGTCGACATCAGCGCGTGGTCGCATCCGTTCTGGACCGGCACCCAGCGGATCCTCGACTCCGCGGGCCAGGTCGAAAAGTTCCACCGCCGCTACGGGCAGCGCCGGAGCGGGGGTGCGCGCTGATGGCCGTCCCGAAGCGGAAAATGTCGCGCAGCAACACCCGGTCCCGGCGCTCGCAGTGGAAGGCCGCGGCGCCGGACCTGGTGCCGATCGTCGTGGACGGCGAGCGGAAACTGGTGCCGCGCAAGCTGATCAAGCACTTCCAGCGGCTCGAGAAGTGAGCGTCCCGGTCAGCGCAGTTCCGGTGACTGTCCTTTCCGGATTCCTCGGGGCCGGGAAAACCACGCTGCTCAACCGGATCCTGGCCAACCGCGAGGGCCTGCGCGTCGCGGTGATCGTGAACGACATGAGCGAGGTCAACATCGACGCCGCGCTCGTCCGGGACAGCGTGTCGCGGACCGAGGAGCGGCTGGTCGAGATGACCAACGGGTGCATTTGCTGCACCCTGCGCGAGGATCTGCTCGACGAGGTCGCCCGGCTGTGCGAGGACGGGCGGTTCGACCACCTGCTCATCGAATCGAGCGGGATCTCCGAGCCGATGCCGGTGGCCGCGACCTTCTCCTTCCTCGCCGGCGACGGCTCTCCGGTGCTGTCGTCGGCGCGGCTGGACACGATGGTCACGGTGGTGGACGCGGCCAATTTCGCCCGTGAGCTGGCTCGCGGGGACGGCCTCGCCGAGCGCGGGCTGGACCAGTACGAGGGCGACGAGCGGACGGTCAGCGACCTGCTGATGGACCAGGTCGAGTTCGCCGACGTGCTGCTGCTGAACAAAACCGACCTGGTCGCCGAGTCCGAAAAGGACCGGTTGCTCGCCTCGTTGCGCCGCCTCAACCCGGCCGCCGACGTCCTGTCCGCCGAGTTCGGCCGGGCGCCGCTGGAACGGGTCTTCGGCACCGGCCGGTACGACGCCGAACGCGCGCAGCAAGCACCGGGGTGGGTCGCGGAACTGAACGGCGACCACGTGCCGGAGACCGAGGAGTACGGCATTTCCAGCGTCGTGTTCCGCTCCGGCCGCGCGTTCGACCCGGTGCGGTTGTGGGAGTTCGTCACCGCGCGGCTGGATTCCGGCGAATTCGGCGCCGTGCTGCGGTCGAAGGGGTTCTTCAGCCTCAGCACCCGTCCGGGGACGCTCGGCCTGTGGTCGCAGGCAGGCAGCGTCGCGCGGTTCGAACCGCAGGGCGTCGCCGCCGAACCCCGGCAGGAACTGGTGTTCATCGGCGTCGGCCTTCAGCACGCCGCGCTGCTCGACGCGCTCGAAACCTGCCTCTCCGACACCGTCGCCGCCGACGACCCGTTCCCGGAATGGGAACCGGTGCACGTCCATTGAGGACAGTTCCGGCTCACGGCCGCGGCACCGTGAGCCGGAACCGCCCTCCGGATCAGGTCAGTCCATCGTGAGCACGATCTTGCCGTGGATGTTCCCCGCCTGATAGGTCCGCAGCGCTTCGACCGCTTCGGCGAGCGGGAACGTCGCCATGACGCGGTGCGTCAGCTCGCCGCTCGCGCACAGGGCCGCCAGCCGGGCGAGCCGGGCCGCCGAGCGGTCGTTCGGCGTGGTCCGGATGCCCAGTTCCCCGGCGCGGTCGTGGTCGACCAGGGTGAGAATCCGGGATCGGTCGTCGACCAGCTCCAAGGTGTACTCCAACGCGGCGCCGCCGACCCCGTCGATCGCCGCCGTGACGCCGTACGGAGCCACCCGTTCGACGAAATCCTCGCTGTAGGCAAGGGGAATCGCCCCGAGCTCCCGCACCTGCCGGTGCCGCGCCGGACGGGCGACGCCGAGCGCCTTCGCCCCGCGCAGCCGGGACAACTGCACCGCCATCGCCCCGACGGAACCGGCCGCGCCGTGCACCAGCACCGTGTCGCCGGGGCCGACGCCGATCTGCTCGACCGCGATGTCGGCGGTCTGCGCCGCCGCGGTGAACCCGCCCGCGACCTCCCACGGCATCTCCGGCGGCTTCGGCACGATCTGGTCCTGCCCGGCGACCAGAAACTCCTGATACCCGCCCAGCCGGCCGAACCCGAGCACCTCGTCGCCCGCCGCGAAGCCTTCGACGCCTTCGCCGATTTCGTCCACGACCCCGGCGAACTCGTTGCCCGGCACGGTGAACGCGCCCGGTTCCGGCACCGGGAGGACCCCCGCGACCACCGCGAGGTCGAACGGCTGCACCCCGGCCGCCTTCACCCGCACCCGCACCTGCCCCGGTCCGGGACGCGGCTCCGGCGCCTCCTCCAGCCGCAGCACCTCGGGCCCGCCTGTTTCGCGAAACCCCATCGCCTTGCCCATTCCGCCTCCAGCGTTCGTGTCGATCACCGGAAGTCTCGGACCTCAAGCGGACTTGATGTCAAGCGGCGGGCTCGACCAGCGCCGCCCGATCGGCTAAGTTGACCACCGATGACTACCGGGACGGCTTCGCGCCACTCACGGATCGGCTACCCGGTGCTCTGCTGAGCGCCGCGCGGGCCCCGCCTCCTTTCGTCGTGACCGCAGAACCTCGACGACGACAGGAGAATTCATGCCCGGCACCACCTTGCAGATCCCCACCGCCGACGGACTCGCCGACGCCTTCGCGGCGTTCCCCGACGACGGCGAACCGCATCCCGGCGTGCTGATGTACGCCGACGGCTTCGGCCTCCGGCCCGTGCTGCGCGACCTCGCCCGCGAACTGGCCCAGCACGGCTATTACGTCCTCGTGCCCAACTTCTTCTACCGGCACGGCCCCGCACCGGTGCTCGACCTGCCCGGGTTCATCGGCGAAGACGAGCGGCCCGAGGTCTTCGCGCGGGTGCTGCCGTTGATCGAAGCGCACCCGCCTGAACTGGTCCTGCGCGACGCCGGCGCTTATCTCGCCTTCCTCACCGCCCAGCCGGAAGTGCGCCCCGGGCCGGTCGCGGTGACCGGCTACTGCATCGGCGGGCTCCACGCGGTCCGCACCGCCGCGGCGCATCCGGACCGGGTGGCGGCGGTCGCCGCATTCCACGCGCCGGTGGGCGCGGCCGGACCGGACGCCTTCTCCCAGCTCGCCGCCGAGGCGCACTTCGGCCATGCCGCGTCCGATCTGACGCCGGAGACTCTCGGAGAACTCAACCAGGCCCTGGACGCGGCCAGCGTGAGCTGCACGTCCGAGATCTACCCGGACACGGTCCACGGGTTCACCATGGCCGACACCGACGCCTTCCGTCCCGCTGGGCTGCGACGGCATTGGGAACGGCTGCTGCCGCTGCTCGATCGCGCCCTCTGAGCCTCCGCTACTCGACCCACCACCATCCGTCGCCCAGCTCGACGGTCGGCCGGACGGCGCAGCCCGCCCCGTCGAGGTAGTCGTCGGAGTCCACCGGACGGCCGGGAAGGTACTTCTCCGGGTACTCGGTGAAGTGGGCGAATCCCGAGGCGCAGTCCGGGATCCCGGACCAGACGCGGACGAACCACACCGGCCGCTCCGGGTCGTTGTTCATCCGCGAGATGCCTTCGGGCGGGCCCATCCCCTTCTCGAGGTAGTCGAGGTAGGTCAGGGCGTCGGCGAAGTCCGACCGGTGCGTCGAGTACCAGGTGGTGGCGTAAAAGTGCACCCAGTCCGTGGTGGCCATCAGCACCGCGCAGACCGCGGCGACCGCCGCGCATCCGGCGAGACCGGGCCAGCGCAGCCGCCGCCACACGAGCCACGCGCTGATCGCCGTCGCCGCCGCGGCGATCAGCCACGCTCCCTCGACCAGCCCGGGGATCGACACCGGGAGCACGAAACTGAGGAACAGCTTGTGGTAGTTCACGGCGGCGGCCAGAAGCCAGCCGAACAGGAAGACCACGACAGCCAGCACCAGACCCGGTCTTCGGTTTTCCTCAGCACTCCCCATGGTCCGTAGACGGCCGGCCGGCCGTTCGGTTGCGCTACCGCGGCGACGGCGTGTAGAGCGCGCCGAGACACTCCACCAGCAGCCGCTCCCGCAACGGTTCCGGCGCGGCCGCCAGCAGCGCGTTGACCGGAGCCATCCGCTCCGGCAGCCCGTCGCCGCCGGTCAGGCCCGCCGCCGCGAGCAAGCCGCCGAACTGCTCGGACGTCAGCGTTTCCGGGTCCAGCGCGGCCACGAACGCGGCGACGTCCGGATCGACCCGCACCGGCCCCGCCGCCCGCGCCGCCCCGACGGAAGCCGCCAGATCGGCGAGGAATTCCGGTTCGCTGCCGTGGTTCGCGGCGGTGACGGTGAGGTGCAGGTTCAGCGGAGAGGTCCCGTGCGCGAACTGCGGCTGGACGTACCAGCCGCGCGCCTTCATCTCGTCGGCGACGGTGAACAGGTCGAACCCGTCCGAGCCGGTGAACGCGACCAGCGTCGACACCGGATCGCCCAGCACGCGCAAGCCCGGAATCTCCGCTACGCCAGCACGAATCCGCTCGACGGCTTCCCTCGCGCGCGAGGCCAGTTCCAGGTAGCCGTCCTCGCCGAGATGCTGCACGACGGCCCACGCGGCGGCGAGCGGACCGCCGGAGCGGGTGCTCTGCAGCGTCGGATTGAGCATCGTGTAGCCTGGCCAGGCCGCGCTCGCGAAGAAATGCGTCCGCCGGAGTTCCGCGGAGGCGTGCAGCAGCACCGAGACGCCCTTGGCGCAGTAGGCGTATTTGTGCAGGTCCACCGAAATGCTGGTGACGCCCGGAACGCGGAAGTCGAACGGCGGCAACTCCGCGCCGAGTTTCGCGAAGTACGGCAGCACCCAGCCGCCGATGCACGCGTCGACGTGCATGCGCACCTCGCGCGCCGATGCCGCGGCGGCGATCTCCGAGATCGGGTCGACGACACCGTGTGCGTACGAGGGCGCGCTCGCCACCACCAGCACGGTGGAATCGTCGATCGCCGCGGTCGTCGCCGCCGGGTCCGCGCGGAAGGTGTCCGGATCGACCGGCACGACGATCTTCCGCACCCCGAACAGATGCGCGGCCTTGTGGAACGCGGCATGCGCGGTTTCCGGAAGCACCATGGACGGCGAGGCGAGGTCCGGGCGCGCGTCGCGAGCGGCGAGAACCGCCAGCAGGCACGATTCGGTGCCGCCGGAGGTCACCGTGCCGACCGTCTCCGGCGTCCCGCCGAGCAGTCCGGCCGCGCGGGCGACCAGGTCGTTCTCCATCCGCAGCAGGCTGGGGAACGCGGTCGGGTCGAGTCCGTTGGCCGAACTGGCCAGCGCGTGCGCGGCGGCGGCGATTTCGTCCACTTCGGACAGTCCGCTGTCGTACACGTAGGCCAGCGTGCGCCCGCCGTGCGTCGGCAGGTCGCCGGAGCGGAGTTCGCGCAGCCGCGCCAGGATGCCGGTCACGCCTGCTTCTCCAGCACCGAACGGCGCAGCAGCGGGATGCCGAGCGCGATCAGCACCGCGGGCAGCACGGACGCTCCGATCACGATCGCGGTGATCGCCGAGGACGGCTGCGGGACGGCGGTCGCGCCGGTGCTCGACACGTAGCTCCCGGCCTGCAGCACGAGCCCGAACAGGCCCGGCCCGAGCGCGAGCCCGAGCGTCTCGGACGCGGTCCACACCCCGGCCGTGACGCCCGCGCGGGTCTCGCCGGTCCGCTCCTCCTCGGCGCTGATCAGGTCCGGCAGGATCGCCAGCGGGAACACCGAAATCCCCGCGTAGCCGACGCCGGCGAGCGCGACGAACACCAGGGTCGCGGCGAACGGGAGCCGGTCGGCGAAGTACATCGCCACCAGGCCGAGGAAGAACGACGTGGTGGCGACGCGGAATCCGGCGAGCTTGCCCCAGCGCGCGCCGAGCCGGGGCCACAGCGGCATGGTGACGAGCGCGGGCCCGACGAACCCGACGAACAGGTAGGTGCGATAGCTCGGATCGCCGAGCACGTGCTGGGCGAAGTACGGGATCGCGGCCAGCACGGTGCCGATGCCGAGCGCCTGGATGAAGTAGACGCCGAGCAGCCACCGGAAGGAACGCCACCGCGCGATGGTGCGCGTCAGTTCCTTGAGCCGCACCGTGTTCGGCCGCAGCGAGCCGACCGGCGCGCCCTTCAGGCCGAAGTAGACGGCGAGCGTCGCGGCCAGGATGATCACCGCCATCACCAGGCCCATCACCCGGTAGCCGGCCACGCCGGGCAGCAGGTCGGTGATCGCCGGGGCGACGCCGCCGGACACCAGCACCGCGACCGCCAGCACGCCGATCCGGACGCTGGTGAGTTTCGTGCGCTCCTCGGCGGAATCGGTCAGCTCGGCCGGAAGCGCGTTGAACGGCACCTGGAAGAACGCGTACGCGGTGGCGCACAGGAAGAACATCGCCACGACGTAGGTCGCGTCCCACACCGGCGTGCCGAAGCCGGGATGCGCGAACAGGGCGAAGAACAGCACCGCGACGCCGATGCCGCCGCGCAGCAGGAACCGCCGCCTGCTCCCGGTGCGCGAGAGGTCGGCGTCGGACAGCCGTCCGGCGACCGGGTTGAAGACCACGTCCCACGCCTTGGGCACGAACACGATGATCCCGGCCGCCGCCGCGGGCACCGCCATGGTGTCGGTGAGGTACGGCAGCAGGAGCAGCCCCGGCACGGTGCCGAACCCGCCGGTGACGAAGGAGCCGAGCGAGTAGCGGAATCTCGTGCGGCGGGACAGCGGCGCCAAAGGTCCTCCTCGAAGGCGGAACGACGAACGCATGCCTAATGGATCTTCGCCGGTTCCCGGAAGTGGTCGGGAGGAATCGTGCCACCGTCGTGATGCACCGGCCGTACCGGGCCGACTACGGACTCGTGAGCGCCTGTCGCGGTTCTAACCGGGACAGGCGCTCACGACTCGCCTTCAGGACAGCGCCTTCGCCGCCCTCGCCAGGGATCCCGCGTCCCCGCGCAGCAGCAGCGTCGTCACCACCGTCTTCTCCCACGCCGGCAATTCCTCGCGGATCTTCTCCGCCGGGCCGATCAGCGAGGTGTCCTCGACCAGCGACGTCGGAATCGCCTTGACCGCTTCTTCCTTGCGTCCGGCCAGATACAGCTCCTGCACCTTGTCCGCCACGTCCGCGTACCCGAGCCGGGCGAAGACGTCGTGGTGGAAGTTCACGGTCTTCGCGCCCATCCCGCCGATGTACAGCGCGAGCGCGGGCTTGATCCGGCTCGCCGCCTCCTCGACGTCGTCGTGCACGATCACCGGCACCGACGCGGCCACCTCGAAATCGGCCAGGCTCCGGCGCGCGCCCGGGCGGGCGAACCCCTCCTCCAGCGCGGCCCGGTAGAAGCCGTCCGATTTGGGCGAGAAGAACAGCGGCAGCCAGCCGTCGCAGATCTCCGCGGCCAGCGCGACGTTCTTCGGCCCTTCCGCGGCGAGGTAGACCGGCAGGTCGGCGCGCAGCGGGTGCACGGTCGGCTTGAGCGGTTTGCCCAGCCCGGTCCCGCCCTTGAGCGGCAGCTGGAAGAACTGCCCGTCGATGGTCACCGGTTCCTCGCGGGCCAGCACCTTGCGCACGATCTCGACGTACTCGCGCGTGCGCGCCAGCGGCTTCGGGTACGGCTGGCCGTACCAGCCCTCCACCACCTGCGGCCCGGACGCGCCCAGCCCGAGCACGAACCGGCCGCCGGACAGGTGGTCCATGGTCAGCGCGCTCATCGCGGTGGCGGTCGGGGTGCGCGCGGACATCTGCACGATGTTGGTGCCGAGCTTGATCCGGCTGGTCGCCGCGCCGGCCCAGGCCAGCGGCGTGAACGCGTCCGACCCGTACGCCTCGGCCGACCACACCGAGTCGAACCCGAGCCGTTCCGCTTCGAGCACGGCCTCCTGCGCGCCCGGGATCGGCCCGCTCCCCCAGTACCCGAGGTGAAAGCCCAGCTTCATCCAGCCCTCCTGATCTCCGAGTCCGCGCGGAAGCCCGTGCGGCTCACGGCACGTCCGGCGAGTAGTGCTCCGGTTTCCCGCGCTCGGCGAGCGGGGGAAGATTGCGGCGCGGGGTTTCGGCCGGCGGCGTCCCCGGGGCCAGTTCGCCGCGGGCGCGCCGCCAGCCCGCCCGTGCCCGCGGATGGTAGCGGCGGTCGTGCGGGAGCAGCGAAAACGCCGCGTTGACCAGCTTGCCGACGCGGCGGTGCCGCCGGGCGTCGCGCGCGGTCCAGCGGAAGCCGAGCAGCTCGCGCACTTCCGGGTCGTACATCCCGACGGTCAGCCACACGAACTGCTTCGCGATCACCTTCGCGACCGGCTTCCACAAGGGATCCGGCAGCCACGGCAGGAAGGGCGGTTTCGCGATGCCGCGGAGGTCGAGGACGTCGCGGGTGGCCTTGTTGTCCTCCAGCACCTCGGCGCACATGTGCTTCCAGTACCGCTGGAAGTCCTCCCAGGACTCCGGCACCGGCCGCATCGTCATGTCGTACATCCGCCACCAGCGCACGTGCTCGTCGAACAGCGTGCGCTTTTCCTCTTCGCCGATGCCGCCCATGAAATTGTCGGCGATCAGGATGGTGCTGACGAAGAACGTCGCATGCGCCCAGTAATACGTGTCCGGGTCGAGTGCGTGGTAGCGGCGGCCTCGCGCGTCCACGCCCTTGATCCGGTCGTGGTAGCCGCGCACCTGCAGCGCCGTGCGGTGCGCGAGCGGGCCGTCGTAGACCACGCCGCCGATCGGGTACAGCGACCGGAACAGCCGCTGCCACCGTTCCTCGAAGAACTTCGAATGCTGCTCGACGCCCGCGCCGAGCCCGGGGTGCATGTTCTGCATCGACCCGGCCCACAGCGCGATCAGCAGGCCGCGCCAGTCGCCGAAGTACTTCCAGGTCAGCGAGTCCGGTCCGAGCGGTTCGGGTGCTTCCCGGGGCATCGCGGCTCCTCGGCGGGTCGGCGAAGCGACTACGGCTGTGGTCAGGCTAGGATGTGACAACAGCTGTGGTCAACTCTGGACGGGAGCGGGTATGCCGGGCCGCACGTGGGCGGGCACGACGCTGGACGACCGCAAGGCCCAGCGCCGCGCGCGGCTGCTGGCCGCCGGGCTCGACCTGCTCGGCGCGCAGGGCAGCGCGGCGGTGAGCGTGCGCGCGGTGTGCCGGTCCGCGAAGCTGACCGAACGGTACTTCTACGAAAGCTTCGCCGACCGGGAAAGCCTGGTGGCCGCGGTCTACGAGGACGTCGGGGAGCAGGCCCGGAAAGCCTTGGCCGACGCGGTGTCCGGCGAAGGCGATCCGCGCCGCCGCGCCGAACGCGCCGTGACCGCGTTCGTGGAGCTGATGCTGGACGATCCGCGCAAGGGCCGGGTGCTGCTGCTCGCGCCTCTGACCGATCCGGCGCTGACCCAGCGCGGCCTGCACCTCCTCCCGGCGTTCACCGCGCTGGTCGGGGAACAGCTTTCGCGCGGCGACGAGACCGGCCGCCAGCTCGTGGCGATCGGTCTCGTCGGCGCGCTCAGCAACGTGTTCATCGCCTATCTCGACGGCACGCTGAAGGTGAGCCGCGAGCGTCTGGTCGAGCACTGCGTGCAGCTCGTGCTCGGCGCGGACGCTTTCGACTCGGGTACTCACTGAGCGGCTGCCCGCTCGTCGCGCAGCCGCAGCGCGATGTCGATGATCATGTCCTCCTGGCCGCCGACGTAGCGTTCTTCGCCGACCTTGTACAGGATTTCGTGCGCCGGGACGCCGTAGCGCTCGGCGGCGCGCTCGGCGTGCAGCAGGAAGCTGGAGTACACGCCGGCGTAGCCCTGGATGATGGACGAGCGGTCCATCATCGGCAGCCGGGTCAGGTACTTCTTGACCACGTTCTCCGCGGCTTCCATCAGAACGTCTTTGTCCACGCCGGTTTTGACGCCGAGCCGGTCGAAGGCGGCGGCGAGGACTTCCGTCGGCGAGTTGCCCGCGCCGGCGCCGAGCGCGGCGAGCGAACCGTCGATCTGCCGGGCTCCCGCGCGGTACGCGAGCACCGAGTTGGCGACGCCGAAGCTCAGGTTCTGGTGCCCGTGGTAGCCGACCTGGGCTTCGTCGCCGAGTTCCGCGACGAGCGCGGCGACCCGTTCGGACGCGTCGTCCAGGATCAGCGCGCCCGCGGAGTCCACGACGTACACGCACTGGCAGCCCGCGTCGACCATGACCCGGGCCTGTTTCGCCAGGTCCTCCGGCGCCGACATGTGCGACAGCATCAGGAATCCGACGGTTTCCAGGCCGAGATCCCGCGCCGCGCCGAAGTGCTGGATGGACACGTCGGCCTCGGTGCAGTGCGTGGCGATCCGCACCGCGCCCGCGCCGAGATCGGCCGCCGCGCGCAGGTCGGCGACCGTGCCGAGACCGGGCAGCAGGAGCACGGCGATCTTCGCCTGCTTCGCCTCGTCGACGGCGGCGGCGATCAGCTTTCGCTCGTCCACCAAGGAAAAACCGTAGTTGAAGGTCGAGCCGCCGAGGCCGTCGCCGTGGGTCACCTCGATCAGCGAGATGCCCGCGTCGTCCAGCGCGCGGACGGTGTCGCGCACCTGCTTTTCGGTGAACTGGTGCGCCATGGCGTGACTGCCGTCGCGCAGAGTGGTGTCGACCAGCCGGACGTCGGTGTTGTTCACGCGGCCACCTCCTGAGCGGCGAAGAGATCGCCGACGCGCGCGGCGGCGGCGGTCATGATGTCGAGGTTGCCCGCGTACTTGGGCAGGTAGTCGCCGTTGCCCGCGACCTCGAGGAAGACGCCCACGCGGGCTTTGCCGCTCCAGTCCGGGCGCGGCGGGTCGAACTGCGGGTCGGCCTTGAGCGTGTAGCCCGGCACGTACTGCTGGACGTCTTTCACCATGCGGTGCACGGATTCGCTGATCGCGTCGAAGTCGGCGTCCGGGTCGACCGCGCAGAACACCGTGTCGCGCATGATCATCGGCGGGTCCATCGGGTTGATGATGATGATCGCGCGGCCCTTGTCCGCGCCGCCGACCTTTTCAATGGCGTGCGCGGTGGTCTCGGTGAACTCGTCGATGTTCGCGCGCGTGCCGGGCCCGGCCGACCGCGACGACACCGACGCGACGATCTCCGCGTACGACACCGGCGTCACCCGCGAAACCGCGTGCACGATCGGGATGGTCGCCTGGCCGCCGCAGGTGATCATGTTGACGTTGCGGTCGGTCAGCTGGTCGGGCGGATTCACCGCCGGGCAGGTGAGCGGGCCGACCGCGGCCGGGGTCAGGTCGATCGCGCGGATGCCGGCCTCGGCGTACCGCGGCGCGTTGGCCTTGTGCGCCTTCGCCGACGTCGATTCGAACACCAGCTGCGGCAGTTCCGCGCGCGAGAGCAGCCAGTCGACGCCCTCGGCGGACGTTTCGAGGCCGAGCTTCGCGGCGCGGGCGAGCCCGTCCGACGCCGGGTCGACGCCCACCATGTAGCGCACTTCCACGTGCTCGCTGCGCTGGAGCTTTGCCAGCAGATCCGTACCGATGTTGCCCGGGCCGACGATCGCGGCCGTCACCTTGCGTTCCGCCATGCCGCCACGGTGCTCGCCGGGATGGGGCACACTCAACCCATGCGTACCACTGGACGGAACGGCGACGGGCTCGTGACCGCACGGGTCGCCGCCGTGCTGGAAGCCTTCCGCCCCGGCGACGACGCGCTGGGCGTCTCCGAACTGGCGCGCCGGACCGGCCTGGCGAAGACGACCGTGCACCGGCTGGCCGGGCATCTGGCCGATACCGGCCTGCTGGAACGCGACGGCACGTCCGTCCGGTTGGGGCTGCGGCTGTTCGAGATCGGCCAGCTCGCGGTGCGCCGCCGCGGCCTGGTCGAGGCGGCGCGGCCGTACCTGGCGGACCTGCGGGAGGCCACCCGGAACACGGTGCATCTCGCGGTGCTGGAGGGCACCGAGGTGGTGTACCTGGACGTGCTGCGCGGACCGGACGCGCCGGATCTGCCGTCGCGCACCGGCGGGCGGTTCCCGGCGCACGCGACGGGCGTCGGGAAGGCGATCCTGTCCCGCTCCCCCGACGACGTCGTGACGCGCGTGATCGACGCCGGGCTCCCACGGGTCAGCTCTCGGACGATCACCGCGCCCGGATTGCTGCGGCGTCAGCTGGCGCGGATCCGCGAAGACGGGATCGCGTTCGAGCGCGAGGAATCCGGCGTCGGCGTGGTGTGCGCGGCGAGCCCGCTCGTCGACGCGAACGGGCTCGCGGTGGCCGCGGTGTCGATCTCCGGATGGGCGACGCGGATGCGGACCGAACGGGTCGCGCCCGCGGTGCGGACAGTGGCGTTGGCCTTGTCGCGGACGGTTTCCGAGACCTGATCAGCCCTTGCTCAACCGCAGGAGCAAGGCGACCGCGTCCTCGGAATGCCCCTCCGGGGTCAGCACTTCCTGCAGCAGCAGACCGCGGATCGCGGCGACGGCGACGGTCGCCATGGTCCGCGCTTCCTGGGCACTGCGCCCTTCGCGTTCCGCCAGCGAGGCCAGCATCTTGGTCAGGTCGTCCAGCGAATCGACCAGCTCGCGAAAGTCTTCCGGCCGGTACGCGGCCAGGCCCGCGACGTGAAAGAAGCCGCGGACCCGCGACAGCTGCTCCGGGCGGGTGTAGGTCCGCCAGATCGCCACGACGAAGTCGTCGAAGGTGCTCTGCTTCGCCCTCTCGAACAGCACCTCGTTGTCGCGGGCGCGCTGCGCCTTGAGCATCGCCGCCAGGACCCCCGGCAGCGACCCGAAGTGGTACCGCAGCAGGGCATGGCTGGTGTCAGCCCGGGCGGCGACCTCCCGCAGCGACACGTCCGGCGAGGGAAGCGTCCCGTCGAAGGCGTCGAGGAGCCGGGCCAGGAGCCGCTCGCGGGCGTCGCCGGCGGGTTCCGTGCTTGACAAGGTCACCGCCGCAGTTTATCCATTGGAAAAGACGGGTGCAACGGCGGAGGGAACGGCTTGTGGGACGATTTCAGGTAGTCGGCGCGACGGTCGTCGACGGGACGGGGCGCGATCCCGCCGAGGGCACCGTCGCCGTCGAAGACGGGCTGATCGCCCAGCCCGGCGCGGCCTGCGAGCGCCTCGACGCCGACGGGCTGACGATGACGCCCGGCCTGATCGACGCGCACGTCCACTTGGGACTGTCGAGTCCGATCGAACCGCAGTTTTCGTTCCAGCTCAGCGTCGCCGAGCTGGCCGCGGACATTTTCGCCACCGCTGGCGCAACGCTGGACGCCGGTTTCACGACCGTCCGAGACACTGGCGGGATCGACGGCGGGGTCGTCACCACGATCGCGAAGGGCAAAGTGCGGGGACCGCGCGTGCTGTCGTGCGGACCGGTGCAGTGCCAGACCGGCGGGCACGGCTATTACGGGGCCGAGTGGGAGCCCACCGAACTGTGGAGCAGGCACCACATTCCGGGTCTTTGCGCCCTGTCCATGCAGTCCGGCAACGCGAACGAGCTGCGCAGCAACGTGCGCGAGGCCTTCCGGCGCGGCGCCTCGTTCCTGAAGCTTTGCGTGACCGGCGGGGTGGTCAGCGCGCACGACCAGCTGACCGACACCCAGTTCACCGTCGAGGAAATCGCCGTCGCGGTACAAGAAGCCGCCGCGCGCGGCACCTACGTGACGGTGCACGCGCACAACAACGAAGGCATCCGGAACGCGGTCGGGGCCGGGGTGCGCTGTGTCGAGCACGGCACCGACATCGACGCGCCCACGGCCGCTTTAATGGCCGCTCACGACGTCGCGCTGGTCCCGACATTCGCGGTTGTGGAGCACCTGCTGCGAGACACCGCGAGCACCGGTCTCAACGAGTCGATCCGCGACCGGGCGCTGGGCGTCCGCGAGCGGATGGCCGAGGCGCTCGCGTGCGCCAAGGAAGCCGGGGTGCGGATCGGGCTGGGCTCGGATCTGATCGGCCCGGCCCAGGAGCGCCGCGGCGAAGAACTCGCCCTGCGGGCCGCGCTCGAGACACCGATGGACGCTCTCGTGGCGGCCACGAAAACCAACGCCGAGATCCTCGGCCTCTCCGGCGAGGTGGGCGTCCTCGCTCCCGGCCTGCGGGCGGATTTCGTGCTCTGGAACGGAAACCCGCTCGAAAACCCGCGGCTTTTCGCCGACCCGGCCAACGCGGTCGTCGTCGTCCAAGCCGGCCGCGTAGTGAAGGACCTCCGATGAGCGCCATGTGGCACGGCTGCCTCGCCGACACCGACTACTTCGAAATCCGTTCCAGCGCGGGGCACGCGTACGGCGTCTGGGTCACCACCCCGCCGGGCTACGACCCCGCCACGACGCGAGCGCCGGTCGTGTACGTGCTCGACGGCAACTGGGCGGTCGGCCTGACGGCCCCGCTCATCGTCACCCAGGCGGACCCCATGCAGCCGATCCAGCCGTATCTCCAGGTCAGCGTCGGCTACGCGGGCGAGGAGGCGCAGCATTGGTCCCGGCTGCGCAACCGGGACCTCGTGCCGCCCGGCGAGCCGATCGGCCGGGAGTTCGTCGACGCCGTCGAGATGGGAGTCGAAACCGGCAGGATGACCCGCGAACAAGCCGACGCCTACCTCGCCGAACTGCGCGACACCCGGGCCGACGCGTTCCTGGCCTTCCTCGCCGAAGAACTGCACCCGCGAATCGAACGCGACTACCGGACGGCCGCGAGCGGGCACGGTCTCTTCGGCTACTCCTACGGCGGGCTTTTCTGCCTCTACGCCTGGCTCAGCGGCCGCTCGCTCTTCGAGAGCATCGGAGCGGGCAGTCCCGGCGTCGTCGGGGAAGACAGCCGGATTTTCGCCCAGCTCCGCGAGCTCGGCGACGGCCTGCCCGCCGCCAAGCTGCACGTGACCTTCAACGAACAGGAGCTGCTCGGCGAGCTGCCCGTCTACCAGAACCTCGCGAAGAACACGGCCACGCTCCTGCACCGCCTCGCCTCGCCCGCCGTCACCAGCGAGGTCCTGCGCGAAACGCACGTGACCGGGCTGCCAGCGTCGTTTCTCAGCTACCTCAGGACTTGCCGGTCCCGGTAGCGACGTGGACCGCGGGTCGCCGAGCTTCCCACGGCATGGCCTGTTCCAGGAACGCCGCGACCCGCAGCAGCACCGACTCCGAACACACCGGACCGCCCAGTTGCACCCCGATCGGCAGCCCCTGCACCGACTGGCCGAGCGGAAGGCTGATCGCCGGAGCGCCGGTCTGGTTGAACAACGGCGTGAACGAGCACGCGTCGAAAAGCTGCCTCGTCCACTCGCCCGCGGCCAGCTCGGCGTTCGCGTCCAGCCGGCCCAGCGGCAGCGCCGGGGTGTTCGTCGTCGGGGTCAGCAACAGGTCGTACTCGGTGAAAAACCGGCCTGCCACCCGGGAAACGACGTTCATCGCCCCCAGCGCCGCGGTCAGTTCCATCGCGCTGAGGGAACGGCCGTACTCGACGCACGCCCACGTGGTGCGTTCGAGATTCTCCGGACCCGCCGCGACCCCGGTCATCTCTTCGATCCCCGCGACCGCCCCGGCCAGGAATCCCGACCACAGCACCTGGTTGGCGTGCAGGAACGACTCCCATTCGAAGACCGGCGTCGCGCGTTCGACGTGGTGGCCCGCCGCTTCGAGCACCTCGGCGACAGCTTCGACGGCGCGCGCCACCTCCGGGTCGACGTAACTGCCCGACCAGGATTCGGTGTGCACCGCGATGCGCAACCGTCCCGGGTCGGCGCCGACTTCTTCGAGCCACGGGCGCGCGGGCGGCGCGAGGACGTACGGGTCGCCCGGACAGCTCACCGCGACCTCGTCGAGCAGTGCCGCGGTGTCGCGGACCGTCCGCGTCACCGCGAGTTCGACCCCCATGCCGTACAACGGATCCGAGAAGTCCGGACCGGCGGGCACCCGGCCCCGGGTCGGCTTCAGCCCGACCAGGCCGGTGCACGCCGCGGGCACGCGGATCGACCCGCCGCCGTCGTTGGCGTGCGCGATCGGGAGCGCCCCGGCCGCGACGAGGGCCGCCGAACCGCCGCTGGACCCGCCGGCGCTGTGCCCAGTGTTCCACGGGTTGCGCGTCGAACCGTAGGCCAGCGCTTCGGAGTTGCCGTTGAACCCCAGTTCCGGCGTGGTGGTGACGGCCAGCGTCGCCAGGCCCGCCGCGCGGAACCGCTCCATCAGGTGCGTGTCCTCCGGCGGCACGACACCCTTGCCGAGCAGCCGCGTGCCCATCCGGGTCGGCACGCCGGCGGCGTGCAGGACGAGGTCCTTGATCGCGAACGGGACCCCGGCGAACCGGCCGTCGCGCGCGTACTCGAGCGGACGGTCGAACGGGCCGTCGGCGACCGCGTTCAGCTCCGGGTCCACCTTGCCGATCGCTTCGACGGCCAGCGCGGCGACCTCCGCGGCGGCGACCTCTCCGGAGGCGATGAGCGCGGCCAGCGCGGTCGCGTCGAGGGCGGCGTATTCGTCGAGGCGCATCGAGTTCTCCTTCAGCCGGGGAACCGGAACGCTACGAGCGGGCCACGGCGGCCGCATCGGCCTAAAAGCCGATCCGCTCCCGCCGCGTTGACATTACGGACAGCGGGCGTTCATGCTCGCCTCCGGCAGCGGAGGTTCGGACATGGCCGCGGATGTGCAATGGTGGGCTCGGCTCGCTCGGGAAGTGCGCGCGGCGGGCCGGGGCGACCTGCCCGTCGAGACGCCGTTGCGCAGCGTGCGCGACGCACTCGGGTTCGACTGCGCCGCCCTGGTGAGCGGCAGCAGACAGCGCACCACGACGGTCAATCTCGGCTATCCGGCGGACATGCTCGGCTACCTCACCACGACCTACCGCTGGAAATGCCCGATCCACCGGCGCGCGGCGCGGCTGGGCCTCCCGCTGCGCTTCGTGGACGTCCCGGACGTCCACCAGACCAGGACGTACCGGGAAGGCATCCAGCCCTACGGCTTCCGCGAAGGGGTGACGCTGCCGCTCGCGCCGGGTGCCGGTCCGGAGCGGAGTTTCGTAGCGCTGAGTTCGACTCATGACCGGCCGCTCGACGACGGATCCGTTCTCGCGCTCACGATGCTGTCCCACGATCTCGCCGCGCTGGCCGACCCCGGCGCCGAGCCCGGCGATCCCGCGGCCGACGTCGTGCTGTTCGTTTCCCCGGGCAAGGTCGAGGTGCGCTCGGCCTTGCCCGCGCGACTGCCGCTGAACGAGCGCGAGGCCCGGCTCGCCGCGCGGTGCGCCACGGCCGAGCGGACCGGATTCCGGCACCGCGACGCGGACGGCGGCTGGTGGCGGGTGCTGGCGCGGGCGCGCCGCCCGGACGGCGTGCTGCTGCGGATCTCCCGCGTGCCCGAGCCCGGGCCGCTGACCGGGCGGGAACTGGACGTCGTCGGGCTGGTCGCGCGCGGATGGTCGAACGAGCGGATTTCGGCGGCGCTGGGGATCGCGGTCCGGACTGTGCGCAGCCACGTCGAGTCGGCTCTGGTGAAGCTCGACTGCGCGAACCGGACCGCGCTGGCCCGGCACGCGCTCGAACACGACCTCGACACACTGGCCGCACTGGAGGCCGCACACCGCTGATTGTGTCACAATCCTTGCGCTCATGCTGGCTCCGTGCTTCACTCCTTCCGCCAGTTCTTTGCACAAACGCCGATGCAGCACGCAGTTCATCGGCTCGCGATTGTGTACCAATTTCCGGTGGCCAGGAGGCAGCGGATGACCACGTTCGAACCCGAGCACCTGCCCCGCCAGCCGATCCGGCGGCGGCTGCCCCGGCCGTCCGAAATCCGGCCGCTGCTCACCTTCCGCCAGCCGCGGTTCGACGTGCGCGAGCGCCGCCTCGCCGCCGCGCACACCATCGACGACCTGCGCACCATCGCGCGCCGCCGCACGCCCCGGCCGGTTTTCGACTACGTCGACGGCGCGGCGGAGCAGGAAATCAGCCTCGGCCGGGCGCGGCGGGCCTTCGAGGAGGTCGAACTGCACCCGCGCGTGCTGCAGGACGTCACCGAGGTCGACCCGGCGACGGCAGTCCTCAGTGGACAGTCCGCGCTGCCGCTTGTGCTCGCGCCCACCGGGTTCACGCGGATGATGCACCACGAGGGCGAGATCGCCGTCGCCCGCGCGGCCGCCCGCGCCGGAATCCCCTACGTGCTTTCCACCATGGGAACCACCGATCTCGAGGACGTCCGGGCTTGCGCCCCGTCCGCGCGGCAGTGGTTCCAGCTCTACCTCTGGAAGGACCGCGCGGCGAGCGAAGCGCTGGTCGAACGCGCCGCGCGAGCCGGGTACGAAGCGCTCGTCCTGACCGTCGACACCCCGATCGGCGGGGCGCGGATGCGCGATGTCCGCAATGGACTGACGATTCCGCCCACGCTGACCGTCCGCACGCTCGCCGGGATCGCGGTCCGGCCGTCCTGGTGGCTGAACCTGCTGACCACCGAACCGCTGCGGTTCGCCGCGTTGAACAGCTTCGACGGCACGGTCGAGGACCTGATCGGGACGATGTTCGACCCGTCGCTGACCGGCGAAGACCTGCGGTGGCTGCGCGGTATTTGGCCGGGAAAGCTGGTCGTCAAGGGGATTCAGAGCGTCGCGGACGCCGAGGTGCTGGCCGGTTCCGGCGTCGACGCCCTCGTGCTCTCGAACCACGGCGGCCGCCAGCTCGACCGCGCGCCGACCCCGCTCGAGCTGCTGCCGCGCGTCGTGGACGCCGTCGGCGACGACTGCGAGGTCATCCTCGACACCGGCGTCCGGACCGGTGCCGACCTGGTCGCCGCGCGGGCCCTGGGCGCGTCGGCGGCGATGGTGGGCCGGGCCTACCTGTACGGCCTGATGGCGGCGGGCGAGCAAGGCGTCGAGCGCGCGATCGACATTCTCCGCGCCGAGTATGTGCGGACGTTGCGGCTCCTCGGCGTCCCGCGCACCGACGACATCACCGCGGAACACGCGTCCCTGCGGCTGCCCGCCCGGATTTGACGGTGGGGTCGGCTAAGATCGGAAGCGGCGGTGGGAAGTTCTGCTGAAACGAGTGGCGAAGTGCGCGAACAGGCGGGCAGCACGCCGGGAAGCATCGCGCAGGCCCTCCGCGACGATCTCCTGGACGGCCTCCTCGAACCCGGAACCCGGCTCACCGAGGAATCGCTGAGCGCCCGCTTCGGCGCCGGCCGCCATTCGGTGCGGTCCGGCCTGCAGACGCTGGTGGCCGAGGGACTCCTCGAACACCAGCGCAACAAGGGAATCGTCGTCCCCGCCGTGACGTCCGAACGCATCGACGCGATGTGCTCGTACCGCTCCATCCTGGAACTCGGCGCCCTGCGGCTCGCGCTGCTGCAGAACGCGAGCTTCGACGCGGTGGACGAGGCGGTGCGGCGTCTCGAGTCGATGACCGCGGAAACCCCGTGGCGGCACGTGATCGAGGCGCACAGCGCGGTGCACACGGAAATCGTTGCGGCCAGCGGAAACCCTCGCGTGCTGGCGGCGCACCGAGCCTGCGCGAACGAACTCAACTGCATGCTCGCGACGATCCGGGCCGAATCCTCCGCCGCACACCTGGCGGCGACGCACCGGCACCTCGTCGGCCAGCTCCGCGCGGGCGGCGAGACCGCGCTCAAGGCGCTGGAGGACGACCTGGAGCTGGGCGGCCGCGCGATGATGCACCTGGCGCTGCGCCGCCGGAACGAGGTGCCCCTGCTGCTGCCCGGAGACCTCGACGCGTGACCGCCCGCGCCGGTTCTCACCGGCACGGCCACCACCCGCACCGCGATCAGCCCAGCGGCTCGTGAGCGCTGATCCCGGTTCTAACCGGGATCAGCGCTCACGAGGGCCCCGGCAGCCCACCCCCGCACGCACGCCCCCGCCAGCCCCCGGCCCGTGAGCCCTCGCCCCGGCACCGCCCCTACTGCGCGGCCACCGCCCTCTCCCCCGGCACCGCCCGCACCGCCGGCGCCTCCTCCAGCAACCCGCGCCGCGCCAGCTCCGGCCGCACCCCCTCGCCGAACCAGTACGCCTCCTCCAGATGCGGGTACCCGGACAGCACGAACTCCGCCACCCCGGCGTCGTGGTACTCCTCGATCAAGTCCGCGATCTCCGCGAAACTCCCCACCAGCGCCGTCCCCGCCCCGCCGCGCACCAGGCCGATCCCGGCCCACAGATGCGGGTGGATCTCCAGGTCCCGCGCCGTCGTCCCGGCCCGGCCGCCGTGCAGCGCGACCATCCGCTGCTGCCCCACCGACTCGCTCGCCGCCAGCTGCGACTGGGCCTTCGCGATCTGCTCCGGGCTCAGCGCGTCCAGCAGTTTCTGCGCCTCCGCCCAAGCCTCCGCCGAGGTGTCGCGCGCGATCGTGTGCAGCCGGACGCCGAACCGGACCGTCCGGCCTTCCCGCTCCGCCAGCTCCCGCACCTTGCCGATCTTCTCCGCGACCTGCGCGGGCGGCTCACCCCACGTCAGGTAGACATCCGCGTGCCGCGCGGCGACCGGGAGCGCCGCCGCCGACGAGCCGCCGAAGTACAGCGGCGGCACCGGGTCCGGCGCGGCGAGCGTCGTGGCCCCTTCGACGCGCAGGTGGTCCCCGGCGAAGTCGAACGGCTTGCCCGACCACACGCCGCGCACGATCGACAGGAACTCGTCGGTCCGGGCGTAGCGGGCGTCGTGGTCGTGCCAGTCGCCGAAGCGGCGCTGTTCGACCGCGTCGCCGCCGGTCACGATGTTCAGCAGGACCCGGCCGCCGGACAGCCGCTGGAAGGTGCCGGCCATCTGCGCGGCGAGCGTCGGCGAGATGACGCCCGGGCGGAACGCGACCAGGAACTTCAACCGGCTCGTCTCGCGGATCAGCGCGGCGGTGGTCAGCCAGGCGTCCTCGCACCAGGTCCCGGTCGGGGTCAGCACGCCCTCGAACCCGAGCCGCTCGGCCGCGCGGGCGACCTGCGCGAGGTAGTCCAGGTCCGCCGGCCGTTGCGCGCTCGGGCCCTGGGATTTGTTGGCGTGGAAGCGTTCCACGATCGTCCGGCCGTCCCCGCTGGTCGGCAGGAACCAGTGCAGTTTCACGCTCATCCGTTCCTCCTCGCGGCCTCGATGTCGGGCCCGTAACGGCGGTCGACGAACGCCGCGAAGTCGACCTTCCCGGGCAGCGTGCCCTCGTTCGTGAACGCGTCGGAAAGCTGCTGTTCGGACGCGACGACCGCGTCGTCCAGCGGGATCGGCCGGTCCCGGCCTGCGGAAACCGCCTTCTTCGCCACTTCGAGCTTCAGCCCGGTTTCGGCCGCCCACGCGCGCGCCCACTCGTCCGGATGGGAGTTCGACCAGAGCTGGGCTTTCACCACGCGCTGCACGAAATCCGTGATCGCCGAATTCTTGCCCGGATCGGCCAGCGCGGTGGTGCTGGCGGTCTCGAAGGCGAGCCCGTTGGACGCGCCGCGACCGTCGGCGAGCACCCGGGCGTGGGCGTCGATCTGCGCCTGCGCGGTGTAGGGATCCCAGATCGCCCACGCGTCGATCTGGTGCTGGGTGAACGCGGCGAACGCCTCGGACGGCTGCAGGAACGAGAGCTTGATGTCCTTTGTGGACAGACCGGCCTTCTTCAGCGTGTTGAGCAGCTGCCCGTGCGCCGAACTCCCCTTCGCGACGCCGACCGTCTTGCCCCGCAACGAAGCCACGTCGGTCAGCGGCGAATCCGGCGGCACCAGAATGGTTTCCCGCTCCACATTGCTCTTCGCCACGCTCACCACGGAGATCTTCGCCTTCGACGCCGCGGCGAAAATCGGCGGCGTGTTGCCCACCCGGCCGATGTCGATCGCTCCCGCGGATGCCGCTTCCAGCAACGGCGGGCCGGAGGTGAACGTGGACCATTCGATCCGATACGGCGTGCCGCTCAGCTGATTCGCCGCGGTGAGCAGGGATTTCACCCCGCCCTTCTGGTCGCCGACCCGGAGCGTGACCTTCTTCAGCTCCGCGGGCGAAACCGCGGCCGGAACCGGCGCGCGCCCGTCCGACGCGGCCGACGAGCAAGCGGCGAGCCCGGTCAGCAGCAGCGCCGCGGCCAGGACGTTACGCAGATGCACCTTCGGTCACTCCCAAATCGGCCAGGACGCGGCTGCGCACCTCGGCGTTGTCGGCGGCCTGCCGCGGACGCGGCTGGCCGAGAACGTGTTCGGAGACGATGCGGCCTTCGCCGAGGACGAGGATCCGGTCGGCGAGCACGAGCGCCTCGTCGACGTCGTGGGTCACCAGCAGCACCGCGGGCAGGTGCGTACGCCACAGATCCTCGACGAGCCGGTGCATCTCCAGCCGGGTCAGCGCGTCGAGCGCGCCGAACGGTTCGTCCAGCAACAGCAGATCCGGCTCGCGAACCAGCGCGCGGGCAAGCGAAACCCGTTGCGCCTCACCGCCGGAGAGCGTGAGCGGCCACTTGTCGGCGTGCTCCGCCAGCCGCACCTCGGCGAGCGCCTTCTCCGCGACGGCGCGGTCATTGTCCTGCCGCAGCCCGAGCACGATGTTGCGCCAGACTCTCCGCCACGGCAGCAACCGGGGCTGCTGGAACGCGACGGAAACCGTCCCGTCGACGCCGGCGGTGCCCTCGATCTCCGGATCCAGCCCGGCCAGCACCTTCAGCAGCGTCGACTTCCCGGATCCGCTCCGGCCGAGCAGTGCGACGAACTCGCCGCGGCCGATGTCCAGATTGAGTCTGTTGAGGACAGTCCGGTCGCCGAATTTCTTCGTCAGGTCATGGACTTCGACTACCGGGCTCGCCATCGCAAGACCCTCCTTTCGAGCAGCCGGACGAGCGCGTCGGTGACGAGGCCCAGCACGGCGTAGACCACGAGCCCGACCACCACGACGTCGGTGCGCAGGAATTCGCGGGCGTTGTTGATGAGATAACCGATTCCGGCGTCGGCGTTGACCGTCTCACCGACGATCAGCGCCAGCCACGCGACGCCGAGCGACTGCCGCAACCCGACGAGCGCCTGCGGCAGCGCACCCGGCAGCACGACGTGCCACAACCGTTCGGCGCGGGTGAATCCCAGGGCCCGCGCGGCTTCCACGAGCTGCGGGTCGGCCGTGCGGATTCCCGAGTGGACATTCAGGTACAGCGGAAACGCCACGCCCAGCGCGACCAGGAAGATCTTGGTCTCCTCGCCGATCCCGAACCACAGGATGAACAACGGGATCAGTCCCAGGAAGGGCAGCGTCCGCAACATCTGCACCGGCGGGTCGACCAGCGCCTCGCCCCAGCGCGACAACCCCGCGACGGCCCCGAGCAGCAGCCCGGCGAGCGCCCCGAGCGCGAATCCGGCGCCGACGCGGCCCAGCGAAACCGCGAAGGCGCTGCCGAGTTCGCCGCTGCGGGCGACGTCGACGCCGGCTTGCAGGACGGTCCAGGGCGAGCTGAGTTTGTCGGGCGGCAGCGCGCCGGTCGAGCTGGCGATCTGCCACGCCGCGACCAGCGCGACCGGGCTGATCCAGCGGCGCAGCGACGGCAGCCGCCGCCGCGCGCGCTTCGGCGCCGCCGTTTCGGCGCGCGGCAGCACGCCCGTGGTGGAAATCGACACGGATTTCTCCCGGGTGGGGTTTTCGGTTCAGGGAAAGGAATTCAGCGGCGGGCCGGACAGACCGCGCTCGCCTGCTGCCGGAGGTCGACGTGCAGGCGGCAGACAAGGAGGACGCCGCGCTTCATGCCCCGAGCTTCGATCCCCGGACGGGTGAAGTCAATGGCGTGCCGGACTGCTCTCACGCACTGGAATCCGCGCGGCGGTGTGCCGGGTTTGTTCACCGGGCGGACCGGCGAATGCCCGGGATGCGGGACAGTTTTCCCGCCCGGTTGCCGAACATGGCGGTTGCTCCGGGGAGCGCTCCTCGCCGCCGCTACGGCACGCGGCGATGCGGACTCGGCCCGAAATTGTCGGTGCCGTGCGGTACAAGAGGACCATGGTCATTTTCCAGGCACTGCAAGCGTTCTTCGCCCGTACCCTTCACCGCGCGACCCGTCGGCCCGCGCACCCCGCAGCGGCACCACACCGCCGGCGGCCTGAACGCGGCTCAGCCGCCGAACATCCTCCGCCATTCCTCGAGAGACCGGGGCCGGAACACGAAGTTCGAACTCTTCACCCGGGACAGCGACGCCGACGATTCCGGCGAATACTGGTGCCCCGGATACACCACCGGGTCCCCCGGGAGCGTCGCCAGCCATTGCAGGCTGCGGAAAATCGCGTCCGCGTCGCCGCCAGGGAAGTCGGTCCGGCCGCAGCCTTCCAGGAACAGCGTGTCGCCGGAGACCAGCCGGTCGCCGACCAGGAAACACTGGCTGCCCGGCGTGTGCCCGGGCGTGTGGAGCAGCCGGATGTCGATCGAGCCGACCGTCACGACGTCGTCGTGCTCGTGGGCGCGCAGGTCGGTGTCCGAAACCCCGGTCACCCGCCGCACCCACTCGCTTTCCCGCGCGTTGACGTGGATCGGCACCGGCCGCAAGGCGAGCAGCTCCGCGATCCCCGGCAGCGAGAAGCCCATCATGTCGCCGCCGACGTGGTCGGGATGGTGATGCGTGGCGAGCACGCCGGTCAGCCGCATCCCGTCGGCTTCCAGCGTCTCGACCAGGTCGCCCACCGCGTAAGCCGGGTCGACCAGCACCGCCTCGCCCGTTTCGCGGTCCCCGATCAGGTAAGCGAAATTCACCATCTGGGTCGCGACGGGATCCCCGACGGCGAAATCGCGGCCGGCGAGCAGTTGGCGGAAGTAGAGCTGGTCTGCCATGCCCCGCAGCCTAACGGTTGCCGGTCATTCGTCCGCGCAGCCGTCAGCCAACTCCCGCAACGCGTCGAGGTGCCCGACGTGCCGCGCCGTCTCCTCGGTCAACACCCACCGCACCGCGAACTCCCCCGACCCGTCCTCCCGCGTCAACCCAGCCGCACCACCCTGCTCAACGCAGTCAGCGACAATCCCCGGTCACTCGCCCACAGAACCGTCAGCCAACTCCCGCAACGCGTCCAAATGCCCCACATGCCGCGCCGTCTCCTGCACCACATGCGCCAACACCCACCGCACCGCGAACCCCCCAGACCGCCGCGACCGGTCCCCCGGCTCCAGCCCGGCCAACGCCGCCGCCGCGCGACCCCATTCAGCGCGGTAGGCCGCGACGACCCCGGCCACGTCGTCCTCCGGAGTCAGGTCCCAGCTCGGGTCCGGCGAGCCCGGCCACAGCGAAGGCTCGTCGGAGCCTCCCGCCTCGATCACCAGCCACCACCGTTCGACCGCGGTCAGGTGCTTGAGCACGCCCAGCGCGCTGGTCCGCGGCGAACTCGGCAACGGAGCCGCGGCCGCCTGCTCCCGGCTCAATCCGGTGATCTTCTGCACGGCGGTCGCCCGGAGGAAGTCGAGGAACCGCGTCTGGACGGTCATCTCGTCGCCGTCGAGCGGATCCGGCCACACGCGCGCTACCTCCGCCATGGCCCCGACCCTACCGCCGCCCGGCAGGAATACCCTCGGCGTCATGGTGTGGGGATTTCTGTGCGCACTGCTGTCCGCGGTGGCCTACGGCGTCGCTTCGGTGATGCAGGCGGTGGCCGCGAAGGCCGCGCCCGACGAGGGCGGTGCCGGGGTCGACCCGCGTCTGCTGCTGCGGGTGTTGAAGCAGTGGAAGTTCGTCGTGGGGCTGCTGCTCGACGGCGTCGGCTTCGTCGCGCAGATCGCCGCCCTGCACGTCCTGCCGCTGTTTCTCGTGCAGGCCACGCAAGCCGCGAGCCTCGCGGTGACGGCCGTCGCGGTGCGGGTGTTCGGCGTCCGGCTCGGGGCGCGGGAATGGACCGCCGTGGGCGTCGTGGTCGCCGGGCTCGCGCTGCTCGGTTCGGCCGCGGAAAGCGAGGGCTCCAGCGAGGTCGGCCTGGGCTTCCGGCTGGCGCTGGCCGGGGCCGCCGCGGTGCTCGGGATCGCCGGGCTGCTCGTCGGCCGTGCCGGCGAGCGCGTCCGCACCGCCGGGCTCGGGCTGGTCGCCGGGCTGTGCTTCGGGCTGGTCGCGGTGGCGGGCCGGGTCATCCCGAGCCTCGCGCCGCTCGACCTGCTGCGAGACCCCGCGCTGTACGTCGTCGCCATCGCGGGCGCGCTGGCCATGCTGTTCTTCGCCACCGCCCTGCAACGCGGCAGCGTCACCACCGCCACGGCGATGCTGGTGCTCGGCGAAACAGTCATGCCGTCGCTGATCGGCGTCCTCCTGCTCGGCGACCGGACCCGACCCGGCTTCGCGCTCGTCGCCCTGACCGGCTTCGTCCTCGCCGTAGCCGCCGCACTCGCACTGGCCCGATTCGGCGAACCCGAACCAGCAGCCGCCTCGACCGGAGAGCAACCACCGGAGACAGCACGCCGATAACCCACCCGCCCCAACCGCAGGCAACGGCCACCCCGCCGCTGACCGGCGTCCTCCTGCTCGGCGACCCGACCCGACGCGACCCGGCTTCACAGTCATCGCGCTGACCGGCTTCGTCCTCGCCGTAGCCGCCGCACTCGCACTGGCCCGATTCGGCGAACCCGAACCAGCAGCCGCCTCGACCGGAGAGCAACCACCGGAGACAGCACGCCGCTAACTCTCCCGCCCGAAAGTTAGGCTAGCCTTCCCTCGTGGACGAAAGGGAGGAACCGGCGACCGGACCGGCCTCGTCCGCGCGAACGGAGGCGCCGATGACCAGCGGCCGGGACGTCCTGCGCAGTGCCCTCGCCGGACAACGGAAATCCGTCCTCGCCGCGGCTGTCCTCGCCGCCGGGCACCAGGGCGGCGAAGCGCTCGTCCCGGTGGTGATCGGCGTGGTGCTGGACCGGGCCGTCGCCGACAGCTCCGCGCTGACGCTCCTCGGCTGGCTGGCCGTGCTGGCGGTCGTCTTCCTCGTGCTCTCCACCAGCTACCGCTTCGGCGCGCGGGCCGCCGAGCGGGCGGCCGAGCGGGCCGCGCACGAGATCCGCCTCGCGGTCAGCCGGCGCGTCCTGCATCCTCGCGGCGGCGCGGAGAACGGTTCGCTCGCCGGGGAACTGGCGAGCGTCGGGACCTCGGACGCCCGCCGGGTCGGGATGATCAACGCGGTGCTCCCGTTCGGCATCGCCGCGCTCGCCGGGCTGGTTGTGAGCGCGGTCGTGCTCCTGCGGATGTCCGTGCCGCTCGGGCTGCTCGTGCTCCTCGGCACCCCGCCGCTGCTGTTCCTCGCGCACCTCATCGGCAAGCCGCTGGAGAAGCGCAGCGAACTGGAACAGGAACGCGCCGCGCACGCCTCCGGTGTAGCGGCCGACCTCGTCAGCGGGCTGCGGGTGCTGAAGGGCATCGGCGCGGAACCGGCGGCGACCGCGCGGTACCGGCGCACCAGCCGGGATTCCCTGCGGGCGACGATCCGCGCGGCCCGCGCGCAGGCCTGGCACAACGGCGCGCTGCTCGCGCTCACCGGCATCTTCATCGCGATCGTCGCGCTGGCCGGCGGCTCGCTGGCGGCGAACGGCGAGATCTCCGTCGGCGACCTCGTCGCCGCGGTCGGGCTTGCCCAGTTCCTGCAGACGCCGTTCACCATCTTCGCCTGGGTCAACGGCCAGCTCGCCCAGGGCCGTGCCTCCGCCGGGCGGGTCGCCGCCGTGCTTAGCGCGCCTCCAGCCGTCCCCGAAGGAAGCGGAGAGCTGCCCGCCCCGGCGCGCGGCAGCGTCAGGCTTTCCGCCGTATCGCACGGAAAACTCCGCGAATTCGACCTCACCGTCCCGCCCGGCGAGCTGCTCGGCGTCGTGACTCCCGATCCCGCCACAGCCACCGATCTCCTCGACTGCCTCGGCCGGTTCGCCGATCCCCGCGCCGGGTCCGTCCACGTCGACGCGGTGGATCTGTCCACTGTGGACCCCGACCGCGTCCGCGACGTCGTCCTCGTCGCCGCGCACGACACGGATCTGTTCGAGGGCACCGTGGAAGACAACGTCCGCGGCCGAATGCCCGCTGTCCCAGATGGAGTACTCACCGCCTCAGCAGCCGACGAAGTCGCCGCGACTCTCCCTTCCGGCACCGCCACCGCGGTCACCGAACGCGGTCGATCGCTGTCCGGCGGACAACGACAACGGGTCGCCCTAGCACGTGCCCTCGCCACCGAGGCCCCGGTCCTGGTGCTGCACGATCCGACCACCGCCGTCGACACCGTCACCGAAGCCCGCATCGCCACCGGCCTCGCGGCACTACGGCGAAACCGCACGACGATCGTGGTCACCACCAGCCCGGCGCTGCTCTCCGTGACCGACCGCGTCGTCCTGATCGAAGACGGCCAGGTCGTCGCCGAAGGCAGCCACACCGAACTAGCCAGCACCGAGGCGGCCTATCGAGCGGCGGTGCTCTCGTGACCGAACGCGAACTCCTCCCCCTCGCCACCGCACCGCGCACCCGGGCAGTCCTCCTCGACCTTCTGCGACAGGCAAAAACCCGCGCAATCGCGTCCTTCGCGTTCGTCGTCGGCGCGACCGCGATCAGCCTGCTCACCGCTCCCCTCCTCGGCCGGGTCGTCGACCTCGTCGCCACCCGCCGGCCCGCCTCCGCGCTCGTCTACCCGGTAGCCGGCCTGGTCCTGGTCGCCGCCACGTCCGCGGTCGCCACCGCCGTCGGCGCTTCGATGCTCGCCCGGCTCGGCGAAACCATGCTCGCCGACCTGCGCGAACGGTTCGTCGACCGTGCCCTGGGCCTGCCGCTGGAGCAGGTCGAGAAGGCCGGTTCCGGCGACCTGACGGCCCGGGTCACCACCGACGTCTCGGTGGTCGCCGACGCGGTCCGGCAAGCTCTGCCCGCGCTGGCCCGTTCGGTGCTGACGATCGTGCTGACCCTCGTCGCGATGGCGGTCCTCGACTGGCGTTTCCTCGCCGCGGCCCTGCTGGCGGTCCCGATCCAGCTGCACACTGTCCGCTGGTACGTCCGCCGCGCGACCCCGCTCTACGCCGCCCAGCGAGCCGCCGTCGGCGCTCAGCAGCAGCAGCTTCTCGACACCATCGGCGGAGCCAAAACCGTCCGCGCGTTCCGGCTCGCGGACGCGCACGTCGACCGGGTCCGCGAACGGTCCAACGGCGCGGTCGAGCTGGCTTTGCGCGGCGTCCGGCTCGCCACCCGGTTCTACGGGCGGCTGAACCTCGCCGAGTTCGTCGGCCTTTCCGCGGTGCTCGCCGCCGGTTTCCTTTTGGTGGGCGCGAATCTCGCGACCGTCGGCGTCGCGACGGCGGCCGCGTTGTACTTCCACAGCCTCTTCGGGCCGATCAACACCGCGCTCGCGCTGGTGGACGACGCGCAGGCGGCGACGGCGAGCCTCTCCCGGCTGATCGGGGTGGCGGATCTTCCCGCACCGGCCGAACCAGCCCGGGCGAGCCGTCCGGTCGACGCGTCGGTGAAGGCGGCCGGCCTCGGACATTCCTATGTGGACGGCCATCCGGTGCTCCGCGACGTCGACCTCGAAGTCGCGCCGGGCGAGCGCGTCGCACTGGTCGGAGCGAGCGGTGCCGGGAAGACGACGCTGGCGAAGCTGATCGCCGGGATCCACCAGGCCAGCAGCGGCACGGTGTCGATCGGCGGCGTCCCGCTCGACCAGCTCGGCCCGGCCGCCACCCGGCGCGCGGTGGCGTTGATCAGCCAGGAAGTGCACGTCTTCAGCGGACCGCTGGCCGACGATCTGCGCCTGGCCGCTCCCGAAGCCACCGACGAGGAACTGCAGGCCGCGCTGGCCAAAGTCGGCGCCGCCGAGTGGGTCGAAGCGCTGCCCGACGGGCTCGCGACGGTCGTCGGCGAGGGCGGGCATCGGCTCACGGTCACGCAGGCACAGCAGCTGGCCCTGGTCCGGTTGGTGCTGGCCGATCCGCCCGTGGCGATCCTCGACGAGGCCACCGCCGAAGCGGGCAGCGCCGGCGCGAAAACGCTGGAAGCCGCCGCGGCCGCCGCGCTCGAAGGCCGCACCGGCCTGATCGTCGCGCACCGCCTGACCCAGGCCGCGGCCTCGGACCGGATCGTCGTCCTGGACGCCGGGGCGGTCGTGGAATCCGGGACGCACGACGAACTGGTCGCCGCCGGCGGCCGGTACGCCACGCTCTGGACCGCCTGGTCCGGCCTGCGCAGCCGCCGTCGGTGAGGATTTCCCCTACCGGACTTCAGGATTCCTCTCGCGCCAGAAGCGAGAGCGGGCGCAGATCGGCCCAGGACCGCTCGATGTAGTCCAGGCAGGCCTGCCGCGCGTCCGGGCCGAAGACAGTCCGCCAGCCGTCCGGCACGGCCACGAAATCCGGCCACAGGCTGTGCTGGCCCTCGTCGTTCACGAGGACCCGGTAAACGCCGTCGGGGTTTTCGAACGGATTCGTCATCGCTCGCTCCTTTCCTGGTTCAGCGGATCCCGCTGACCGCGTACTCCACCGGGCCGGATTCGGCCGCCCGCCGGTCCACAATGGACTGCAGGATCTCGCCCACCCGCACCGCGGTGTTCGACAGCAGCGACGACGTGATCCCGTGCGTGTGCTCGGTGCCGCCCTGCAGGTAGAGGCCGCCGCGCACGGCCGGGTCGGTAGTGATCCGGTAGTCGCGCTCGACCTTCAGCCGGCCTTCGCCGTCCCGGCGGCACTGGCTGGCCAAATCGCCGAGCAGCGCCGTCGGGTCCGCGGGCAGGTAGCCGGTCGCGTAGACGACCGCGTCCGCGTCCAGCACCGAACGTTCGCCGGTCGCCAGCGATTCGACGGTCGCGCGCACGTGCGTGCCCTGGTCGGCGACCTCGACCGGACGCGAAACGTTGAACAGCCGCAACCGTTCCACGCCCAGCACCTTCTCCTGGTAGCGCCGCCGGTACAGCTCGTCGATCAGGTCGAGATCGACCGCGGAATAGTTCGTCGCGCCGTGGTAACGCATCAAGCGTTCCTTGACCGGTTCGCTTGCCGCGTAAAAGGAATCGACCGCTTCGGGGTCGAAAATCCGGTTGGCGAACGCACTGTCGTCGGCGGGGCTGTAGCCGTAGCGCGCGAACACCGCGCACACCTCGGCGCGCGGGAACTCGTCGTGCAGCAACGCCGCGACTTCGGCCGCGCTCTGCCCGGCGCCGATCACGACGAACCGCCGCGCGTCCGTGCCGCGCAACGACTCGACGCGGTGCAGCAGCTCGCTGTTGTGCCAGATCCGTTCCCCGGCGACGACCCCGTCCGGCAGCTTCGCGCGCAATCCGGTGCCCAGCACGAGGTTCCGCGCCCGCAGCTCGGCGATCTCGCCGTCCACCTCGGCGCGCACGTCGAAGAACGCGATCTCGCCGCCGTCGCGCACCGGTTCGACCGAGACGACCTCGCTGCCGTAGGACACCAGGTCGTCGACCTTCGCCGCGGCCCATTCGAAGTAGTCGTGGAACTCGACGCGCAGCGGGAACAGCGTCTTGTGGTTGATGAAATCGACCAGCCGCCCCTTTTCGTGCAGGTAGTTCAGGAAGGTGAACGCGCTCGCCGGATTCCGCATCGTCACGAGGTCCTTGAGGAACGACACCTGCATGGTCGCGGTGTCGATCAGCATCCCGCGATGCCAGCCGAAGCGGGGCTGGCGCTCCAGGAAGTGCGCCGTGACCGTCTCCCCCGGGCCCGCGTTGTGCTCGGCGAGCGCGATCGCGAGCGCCAGGTTGGACGGCCCGAACCCGACTCCGACCACGTCGTACACCGGCACCCGGCGGTCCCCGGCCCCTGCTCGTGACATGAAAGTCCCCTAGCGCGGCACTGCCGCATCACCGTTCCGACTGACCAATGCTCAAGAAACCCTAACCTAACTTAGGTAAGCCTCAACTAGTACTGTCTGGGTGATGTTCGTCCCGACCACGAAAGGTGCACCGCCGATGCGCGTGGCCATGTTCGGCTACCAGACCTGGGGACACCGCACCCTGAAGGCCCTCCTCGACGCGGGCCACGACGTGCGGCTGGTGGTCACCCACCCGCCGAGCGACCACGCCTACGAACGGATCTGGAACGATTCGGTCGCCGGACTGGCCGAAGAGCACGGAATCCGCACCCTGCTGCGCACCCGCCCGGACGACGCGGAGCTGCTGGACGAGCTCAAGGCGGCGGACCTGGACCTGATCGTCGCGAACAACTGGCGCACCTGGCTGCCGCCGGAGATCTTCGCCCTGCCGCGCCACGGCACGCTCAACGTCCACGACTCGCTGCTGCCCGCGTACGCCGGCTTCTCCCCCATCATCTGGGCGCTGATCAACGGCGAGCCCGAAGTCGGCGTCACCGCGCACATGATGAACGAGGAACTCGACGCGGGAGACATCGTCGCTCAGCGCGCGGTCGCGGTCGGCCCGCGCGACACCGCCACGGATCTGTTCCACCGCACCGTGGACCTCATCGAACCGCTCGTCACGGAAGCCTTGGGCCGCATCGCGTCCGGCACCGTCGTCCCGATCCCCCAGGACCGGACGAAGGCGAGCTTCTTCCACAAGCGCGCCCCGCGCGACAGCCTCATCGACTGGACCTGGTCCGCCGAGGAACTGGACCGCCTGGTGCGCGCCCAATCCGACCCGTACCCCAACGCCTTCACCTACCACCGCGGCGAGCGGCTGCGCATCGTGCGCGCCTCCGTTTCGGACGGTCATTACGGCGGAACTCCCGGCCGCATCTTCATCCGCGAAGGCGAAGGCGTGGTGATCGTCGCCGGTCGGGACGCGCGGCGCGGCCAGTCGCCCGGACTGCGGATCGAACGCGTGCGCACCGCCGACGACCGGGAACTTTCGGCGGCGGAGTACTTCACACAGATGGGCGGGTATCTCACCGACCGCCCCTAGGCGGCGCGCGCGACGGTGACGATCGACCGGCTGTCCGCGGTCAGCGGACCGCCGCGGAAGTCGCCGTACTGGTGCTCGACGGCGAACCCGGCTCGGCGCAGCGCGGCGTTGAGCGGGTCGACGTCGAGAAACCGGAGCGTCGCGCGGTCGGTCCGCAACGGGGTCAGATCGGGTTCGCCGACGGTTTCGGTGAAGGTCACGACGCCGTCGGCGACGGATTCGACGTGCCACCACGACACGAGCTTCCGCCCGCCGTACTCGAACGGCGCCGGTTCGGCCGCTGCCCAGACCTCCCACGCGCGAGCCTGCGGATGCCGCGTCTCGAAGACGAACTGCCCGCCGTCGATCAGCGCGGCGCGGACGGCGGTGAGCGAAGCCGCGATGTCCGCGTCCGTGACCAGGCACTGGAACGCGTTGTTCGCCATGGTCGCCAACGCGAATTCGCCGCGCCACGGGATGTCCGCCGCCGGTCCTTCGACCCACTCGACGTCCGTCCGGCGGCGCGCCCGCCGCAACGCCGCGGCGTCGGGATCGATGCCGGCGAGCCGTCCGGGATGCCCTTGCTCGCGCAGCGCGTGCAGCATCTGCCCGGTGCCGCAGCCGACGTCGAGCACCGATCGCGCAGCTGTCGCGAACTCGGTGTAGAAGCCGTCGCTCGTGCCAGGCTCGGCACGCCACGGGTTGGTCACGTCGTACCCGGCCGCGGCGTCGTCCTCGGTGAATTCCACCCGGCCGACCGTACTCAGGCTCGGCGGCGCACGGCACCGGCTAACGTTCGGAAACCTTGCCGCCGTCCACTTCCAGCCGCCGGGTCACCGAAACCGCGTCGAGCATCCGCCGGTCGTGCGTCACCAGCAGCAGCGTGCCCGGGTAATCGTCCAAAGCGGACTCGAGCTGTTCGATCGCTGGCAGGTCCAGGTGGTTGGTCGGCTCGTCCAGCACCAGCAGGTTCACCCCGCGCGCCTGCAGCAGCGCCAGCGCCGCGCGGGTGCGCTCGCCGGGCGAAAGCGTCGCCGCCGGGCGCAGCACGTGCGCGGCCTTGAGCCCGAATTTCGCCAGCAGAGTACGGACTTCCGCGTCCGCCAGCGACGGGACCTCGCGCGCGAACGCGTCCGCCAGCGGGAGGTCGCCGAGGAACAGCCGGCGGGCCTGGTCGACCTCGCCGACCACCACGCCCGGCCCGAGCGCGGCCTCGCCCTCGTCCAGCGGCAGCCGGCCGAGCAGCGCGGCCAGCAACGTGGATTTGCCCGCGCCGTTCGCGCCGGTGATGGCGACCTTGTCCGCCCAGTCGATCTGCAGATCCACCGGTCCGAGCGCGAACTCGCCGCGCCGCACGACCGCGCCTCGCAGCGTCGCGACCACCGCGCCCGCGCGCGGAGCGGTGGCGATCTCCATCCGCAGCTCCCACTCCTTGCGGGGCTCCTCGACCACCTCGAGCCGCTCGATCATCCGGTCCGTCTGCCGCGCCTTCGACGCCTGCTTTTCGGTGGCTTCGCTGCGGAATTTGCGGCCGGCCTTGTCGTTGTCGGTCGCCTTGCGGCGGGCGTTCTTGACGCCCTTCTCCATCCACGCGCGCTGCATGCCCGCCCGGGCTTCGAGCGCCGCGCGGGTATTGGCATATTCCTCGTAGTCCTCGCGCGCGTGCCGCCGCGCGACCTCCCGTTCCTCCAAATAGGACTCGTACCCGCCGCCGTAGGTCTTCACCTGCTGCTGCGCCAGATCCAGTTCCACGACGCGGTCGACCGTGCGGGCCAGGAATTCGCGGTCGTGGCTCACCAGCACGGTGCCGGCGCGCAGTCCGCCGACGAACCGCTCCAGCCGGGCGAGCCCGTCGAGGTCGAGGTCGTTCGTCGGCTCGTCGAGCAGGAAGATGTCGTAGCGGCTGAGCAGCAGCGATGCCAGCCCGGCGCGCGCGGCCTGCCCGCCGGAGAGCGAAACCATCGGCTGGTCGAGGTCGACGGCGAGCCCGAGGTCCGCGGCGACCTCGCCGGCGCGGTCGTCCAGGTCCGCGCCGCCGAGCGCGAGCCAGCGGTCGAGCGCGGTGCCGTATGCGTCGTCGGCGCCGTCCTCGCCCGCGGTAAGCGCATCGGTCGCGGCGTCGAGTGCGGTTTGCGCGGCCGCGACTCCGGTGCGCCGGGCGAGGAAGCCGCGCACCGATTCCCCCTCGCGCCGCTCCGGTTCCTGCGGCAGGTGCCCGACGGTGGCGGCCGGCGGATTCAGCCGGACCTCGCCGGATTCCGGGCGGGCCAGCCCGGCGAGCGTGCGGAGCAGGGTGGACTTCCCCGCGCCGTTGACGCCGACCAGGCCGATCACCTCGCCCGGGGCGACGACGAGATCGAGACCGGAGAAGAGAACGCGGTCACCGTGGCCCGCGGCCAGGTCCTTCGCGACGAGTGTGGCGCTCATATCGGAGCCGAGTTTACGGGCGCCTCCCGCGCCGCGTGCCGCGTGTCGGCTCCGTCACTCCCAGTGGGTACTCTGGGCGGGTTGCCGGGTCCAACGAGAGCAGTGAGGTCGGTGAAAAGCGATGGCGGAACCCGCCCCGGTCCCGTTCGGACGGGGGAAGCAGCGGGCTCCCCGGCCGACCGTCAGCAGACGGCGCGAGGTGAGCCACGCCAGCGCGCGGTCGCTGCTGATGACCGTGCTGGGCGAGTACGTGCTGCCCCGCGACCGTCCGGTGTGGACGTCGCTGCTGGTCGAATCCCTCGGCATGCTCGACATCGAGGAGAAGTCGGCACGGCAGGCGCTGGCCCGGTCCGCGGCGGAGGGCTGGCTGGTGTCGGAGCGCATCGGCCGCCGCGTCCGGTGGTCGCTGACCCCGCCGGGGCGGCGGCTGCTCACCGAGGGCGCCGAGCGGATATACGCCTTCGGCCGCGACGCGCGCCCGTGGGAGAACCGCTGGCTGATGCTGATCGTCTCGGTCCCGGAGGCGAAACGCGACCTGCGGCACCGCCTGCGCACCCGCCTCACCTGGGCCGGTTTCGGCTCGCCGGTGGCGGGCGTCTGGGTGAGCCCGGATCCGAGCCGCGAGCCCGAGGCGCAGAAGATCGTCGCCGAACTGGGCCTCGAAGCGCAGGCGATGTCCTTCACCGCGGAGTACGGCGCGATCGGCGACCAGGAGAGCATGGTCGCGCGGTCGTGGGACCTGTCCGAGCTGACCGACCGGTACGAGGACTTCATCGACCGCTTCACCGGCGTGTCGCCCTCCGGCGCGCAAGCGGTGCTGCGCGCGCAGACCGAACTGGTCCACGAATGGCGCCGCTTCCCGTTCCTCGACCCGCAACTGCCCGCGGAGCTGCTGCCGGCGAGCTGGAGCGGAGCCAAAGCGGCGGAACTGTTCCACCGCAAGCACGTCGAATGGCGGCCGGCCGCGCAGGCGTACTGGGACCAGCTCACCGCGAACGAGGAGCAAGCATGACGAAACTGGAACGCGACGGCGGGCTCGCCGTGCTCACCATCGACGAGCCGCCGCTCAACCTGTACACGAAACCGCTCCAGGACGCCCTGCTCGCGGCCATCGGCTCGCTGGAGGAAACGCCCGCCCGAGCCCTCCTGATCCGCGCCGAAGGCCGCGTCGTGAGCGGAGGCGTCGATGTCGCGCTCTTCGATGCACAGTCGTCTCCTGCCGAGGCGAAAGTGCTCTTCGACGAACTGCTCACCGTCCCCGATCGCCTTGCCGCACTGCCGTTTCCGACAGTTTTCGCCGCACACGGTTTATGTCTGACGTGGGCTTTCGAAGTCGCGATGGCGTGCGATCTGCTGCTGGCTTCGTCCCGCGCGAAGTTCGGCTTGGTCGAAAAGGTCGTCGGCCTGACCCCCACCATGGGCGGCACGCAACGCCTGGCCGCCCGCGCCGGGGTGGCGAGGGCGAAGGAGTTCGTCTTCACCGGCGAACCTTTCGACGCGGCGACCTTGGAGCGATGGAACGTCGTCAACCGGGTCCTCCCGGACGAGGGTTTCGACGAGGCAGCCCGAGAGTTCGCCCGCGACCTGGCCGAAGGCCCGACGCAGGCACATGCCGCCACGAAGCGAATCCTGGCCCATTTCGAACACGGCGGAGTACCGGAAGCCAACGCACACGTGACGGCGATCGCCGCGGAGCTGTACAACACCGAGGACTTGCGGGGTGCGGTGAAGTCGTTCCTGACCGAGGGCCCCGGGAAGGCTCGATTCACCGGCCGCTGATGCGGATCCCTGTCCCCCGGCCCTGGTCCCCGCGCGGGACCAGGGCCGGTTGTGGATCTGGCGGGTTTGCGCAGGTCAGGGGGTAATGGAGACCTCGCTGCAGGGGCGGTTGGGGGACCCGCTAGAGTAGTCGCATCGCACTCCACGAGGGGTTCCTCGGGGGGTGAGGAGTCCGGGCTGTGGCGCAGTTTGGTAGCGCACTTGACTGGGGGTCAAGGGGTCGCAGGTTCAAATCCTGTCAGCCCGACCGGACGACGGGTTTCCGCAGCTCAGAGCAGCGGGAGCCCGTTTTTTCATGTGGTCGCAGGTGTCCTTCCGGTCTAGCACAGCGCTCGGTGACACCTTGACTGGAGGCTCTCCTCATGCCGGCCGATGTGACCAAACAGGGTCTGCCCCGCCCAATCGACGACGCATGGCGCTCCTACGTCGAAGAGTGGGACCGCAGCCTCCGCGCCGCCAACCGCCCCCACACCACCCGCTACCACTACGAACTCGCCGTCACCCAGTTCGCGGACTTCCTCGGCGGCGACGAACTCCCCCGGTTCCTCGCCGAGATGGACATGGACTGCACCGACGACAGCGACGCGGCTCAAGACCCGACAGACGTCGGCCGCAAGCACATCGAATGGTTCATCGCCTGGATGATCCACACCCGCTCCGCCTCGACCGCCCTGAACAAATACAAAGCACTCCAGCAGTTCTGCAACTACCTGGTCGAGTCCGACGAGATGGACCGCCACCCAATGGCAAAACTCAGCCAGCCGGCCACCACCGAAAAACTGGTGCCCATCGTCGACGACGACCAGCTCGCCCGCCTGCTCGGCACCTGCCGCGGCAAAACCTTCCGCGACCGTCGAGACACCGCCCTCATCCGGCTCTTCCTCGACACCGGCGCACGCCTCAGCGAGGTCGCGAACCTCACCACGGACGACCTCGACCTCTCCCGAGACGGCATCGTCGTCCGAGGCAAAGGCGACCGCATCCGCTTCATCCCGTTCGGCGAACGAACCGGCCAGGCCCCGAGACTTCGCGCCGACTGCCGCGGGATGATCGCCGCCGTCGCCTCCGCCGCCGCGAACGCCACCTGAGGCAGGACCGTGGTGTAGGTGTCGGAGGTGACCGTGATCGACGAGTGCCGCAGCATCCGCTGCACCACCTTCATCACCACTCCCGCCGCGAGCGCCAGCGTCGCTGCGCCGTGGCGCACGTCATGCAGGCAGATCGGCGGCAACCCCGCTTGGCGGGACAGCTCGTGGAACACGTCGGTGACATGCGCCGGGTGCAACGGCGAACCGTCCCGCTGGGTGAAGGCCAGGTCGTGCTTTTTCCACTGCGATCCGAGGCGTGTCCGGTCCGTGTCCTTCACGGGCGAGGTGTTGGGTGAGCACGAGCGCGGTGTCCTGGTCGATCGCGACCGCGTTCACCGACTCGTCCGTCTTCGGCGACGACTCGCCCGTCTCCCAACCCCACTGCACGATCTGATTCGAGATCCGGACCTCACCTGTAGAGCCCGCACGCCTCGGCCTTGGCCCAGCGCCGACAGAGTGCCGAACTCCGCCGTGTCGTCCGGGAATTGGCCATCACCACCAACGCCAGTGCCGGGCGGGAGCAGACCACAGTCGCATTCTCCCGCCGCGCCTTCGCAAGCAAGCGCGAAGTTCAGAACGGCATGCTCCCGTCGTCGACCGGGAGCACCGGCGGGTCCGCGATGCGGCCACTGTCGTCGATGAGCAGGATCCGTTTGAACGAGCGCAGGCAGAACGCGCGGTCGATGACTTCCGCTTCCGGGGCGGCTTGTGCGACCGCGCGTTCGAACTGGTGCAGTTCGCGCACGTCCCGCAGCCAGGCGAACAGCATGAGGTTGCTGCGCCCGGTCGTGGTCAGGCACGCGCGGATCACCGGCAGCACCGCGAGTTTCCGCGCGACGCCGTCGAGCACCCCGACCGGCGCGCGGGCCCACAGGATGCCGGTTTGCGGCCAGCCGGAGATCTGCTGGGAGATCTCGCAGCGGAACGTCGCGCGGCCCTCGGCGAGGAGCCGGTTCAGGCGGCGCCGGGCGGTCGCCTCGCTGACGCCGATCCGGCGCGCGAGTTCGCTCGTCGACAGGCGGCCGTTCGCGGCGAGCTCGCGGACGACGCGTCCTTCGTCCGGCTGCACGGGCGCGGTGCTCGCCGGGGTGTCCCGGCGCGGGTACGCGGCTTGGAGGGCGTCCTGCTGGGACGGCGACAGCGCCCGCAGCCGCCACTCCCCCGCGTCGCTGTATTTGCCGGTGACGATCTCGGCTCGGATCGCGACGATTCCGTCAAGCGTGGCAAGCGATTCCGACACGTAGTGCGACACCTCGGCCGGATCGCGGCCGACCACGCTCGCGACCAGCGAGCGGGCGCCCGTCGTGTGGTGGACGCTGACGATTTCGCGGTGCTGCGCGAGCCGGGCGGCGACGTCGGTGACCTGCGCGCCGGCGATCTCGATCTCCAGGTAGGCCATCACCCGGTCCGCGCTCGGGAGGCCGAAGTAGCAGGTCACCCAGGCGAGCCCGGCCTCCTCCAGGCGTTCCCAGCGGCGCGCGATGGTCACCGGGTCGACGTCGAGGACGCGTCCGAGCACGCTCCAGGTCGCGCGCGGCCGGATCTGCAGGCAGTTGATGATCCGCAGGTCGAGCTCGTCGACGAGATTCTGCGTCATGAGCCTCCTTCTGACCGCGAAACCGCCGGAAACCGGTCGCGGTGACGAATATCTGGGATTCTACGGCCCTTTCGCGCTCGACTCCGACACTTGTCGCCACAGATTCCCACGTCCCCACGCGAGGAGCGGCGATGACCTCTTCGACCCCCCGTCTCGGCCGGCCGGCGACGTCCGGCGCGAAGGCGCCCGCGGGCTCGAACCTGCGGTCCGCGGTCGGTTTCCTGATCTGCGTCGAGCTGGTCAGCGGCATGGTGCAAGGCTTCTACCCGCCGCTGCTGGCCGGCTTCGGCACGGAACTGCACGTCGGAGCCGGGCCGTTGAACTGGTTCAGCAGCGTGCACCTGCTGGCCGCCGCGGTGTCGGTGCCGGTTTTCGCCGCGCTCGGCGACCGGTTCGGCCACCGGCGCCTGCTGAGCGTCGCGGTGTGGAGCGTCGCCGCCGGAGCCTTGCTCGTCGTGCTCGCGCCGGTCTATCCGCTCGCGTTGCTCGGCCGGGTGCTGCAGGGCCCGCTGGCCGCGTGGATCGCGCTCGAGATCGCGCTGGTGCGGGACAAGGCGACCGGCCCGGCCGCGAACCGCGCCATCGGCTGGCTCGCCGGCGCGCTCACCGCCGGGCTCGTGCTCGGCGGGCTGGTCAGCGGACCGCTGGAGGAACTGCTCGGCGGGGTTCGCCCGGCGCTCGCCGTCCCGGTCGTCCTGACCGCGGCGTGCGGACTGGTCACGAAATTCCTCATCCCCGAGTCTTCGGTGCGGACAGTGCGCAAGATCGACTGGACCGGCGCGGCCGGGCTGTCCGCGGCGCTGGCTCTGGTGCTGCTCGGGCTGTCGCAAGCCGGCCGGGCAGGCTGGGGTTCGCCGACGGCGCTGGCCACGCTCGTCGCGGGTGCGGTCGTGCTCGCCGCCTGGGTCTGGTGGGAGCGGCGGACGCCGGGACCGCTGGTGGACACGCGGATGTTCACCAGCCGGGCGATGTGGCCGGCGATGGCCGCGACACTCCTGTTCGGCGTGTGCTTCTTCGGCAACCAGGTTCCGCTCGTCACGTTCCTCGCCGCGAAACCGGCGGCCGCCAGGTACGGGTTCGGGCTGTCCGCGCAGTCGATCTCGTTGGTGGTGGCGCTGAACTTCCTCGCCGCGGTGGCGGGTTCGGCCGGGTACGGCAGGCTCGCGACCCTCGCCGGCCCGCGCGGCGTGCTGGCGATCGACATCGGCCTTTCCGCCGCCGGTTTTCTCAGCATGGCGTTGCTGCACGCCACGATCGGCGCGGTGCTGGGCGCGCTCGTCGCGACCGGGCTGGGCATGGGCCTGCTGCTGGGCGGCTTGCCCGCGTACATCTCCGGCGCCGCGCCGAAGGACCGGGTCGGCATCGCCTCGGGCACCTACAGCACGGTCAAAGTGCTGGGCGGATCCGTCGCGACCGCGGTCGTCGGCACCTTGCTTTCGAGCTTCCTCTCCGGCGGGGCGGGCGCTCCCGCGGAGACCGGATACACCGTCGTCTGGTCCGTCTGCGCCGGGTGCGCGGCGCTGGGCCTCCTCGTGCTCGCCGCGGCCTGGGCCCGGCGGGAAGAACCCGAACCGATCGAGAAATGAGGACGAATTCCATGAGCAACCGCGGGACCATCCGGCTGGTCGGCGTGCGAATCGTCGACGGGACCGGCGCCGAGCCGGTGGACGACGGCGAAATCGTCGCGACGGACGGGCGGCTCACCTACGTCGGCCCGCGCCGCGACCGTCCGGACGGCCCGGCCCCGGTCCGCACTGTCGACGGCGGAGGGCGGACCGTACTGCCCGGTTTCTTCGACACCCACGTCCACGCGACGATCGCCATCGAAGACGGACCTCGCTCGGTGATCGCCGATTCGGGCAGCTACGCGGCATACAAGACCGCGCAACGGCTGCGCGCGACGCTCGACGCGGGCATCACGACCATCCGCGATCTCGGCGGCCTCGACCACGGTACTCAGCGCGCACTCGCCGAGGGGCTCATCGAAGGGCCCCGGGCGCGGATCGCCGTGTCCGTGCTCTCGCCGACCGGCGGGCACGCGGACATGACCCTGCCCAACGGACTGCTGATGCCCGTCGTCAGCGGGCCGAGCCTGCACCTGGTGGACACCGACGACGACGTGATCACCACGGTCCGCAAACTGCTCCGCTCCGGTGCCGACGTGATCAAGGTCTGCACCACCGGCGGCGTCTCGAGCCCGACCGACCAGCCGGACGACCTCGGCGTCACCGAACACCAGATCAGGCTGATCCGCGCCGAACTGGACCGGCATTCGCGCCCGCGGCAGATCGCCGCGCACGCACAGGGAACCGCCGGGATCCTCGCGGCGATCCGCGGCGGCGTCGACAGCGTCGAGCACGGGTACGAGATCGACCAGGAAGGCATCGATCTGATGCTGGAGAAGGGAACCTGGCTCGTCCCGACGCTCAGCGCCGCCTTGCGCGTGCCGGACCCGGCGCTGGTTCCGGCTTACCTGTACGAGAAGAAGGTGCGGTGGTCGGCGAAAGCCCGCGAGAACATCGCCAAGGCGATCGCCGCCGGAGTCAAGATCGCTCTCGGCACTGACGTCGGCGTGTGCCCGCACGGCCGCAACCTGCTCGAACTGTCGCACTTGGTGGAACTCGGCATGACACCGGCCGACGCTATCGCTGCCGGCACCGCGAACGCCGCCGAACTGCTCGGCCTCGCCGACGAGGCCGGCACCCTGGAACCGGGCAAAGCGGCCGATCTGGTGGTGGTTTCCGGGGATCCGCTGCGAGACATTTCGGTGCTGGCGGATCCCGACTCGATCGAACTCGTGGTGCAGGAGGGCAAGGTCGTCAAGGACCTGCTCCCGGCAGAGGAGCCCGGGCTGGCCCGCAGCGCGTGACCGACCGGGTCTCCTCGGGTCGGCAGCGGCGCATTCTTGACGAATGCGCCGCTGCCGACCACGCGGAATCGTTCAGGTCGAGCATTTCCGCAGAATGCCTTATACCGGTGAAGAGTTGTCCTGAGCCGTCGCATGCGACTCAAACATCGCGCGCTCGGCTTCGGTGATCGGGCGGGGCGCGCGCCGTTCCGCGTCCCACAACACGAGCGTGGCTTCGGAACGGGCGCAAACCGTCGATTCCGCCGACAAGGACTCCACGATGTCGACGCTCGATTCCCCCACCGTACGCACGGCCAGCGAGACGGTGACCGGTCCGGCATCCGGCATCGCCTCGTGGACGAAGTCAAGGCGCTGACTGGCCACGACACAGCGAACAGCGGTCGCCTGCAACGACTTCATCAGCCAGTCCGCTCGCGTCTCCTCGAAGAGGATGAAGCACGCAGTCGCGGTGAGCCGGCCCAGGCCGTCGAAGTCGCTGACCCGCAACCCGAATTCTTTTCGCCACACGCGCCGTTCTCCTATCGCGACTCTCGGACGGCGAGGCAGCACTGTCCTTCCCGGACCGGACCGCGTCGCCGTTGACCCCCCAAGTTTGCCTCAACCCGGCCCGGGCAGCACCGCGGATGTGGCGGGAGTTTTCCGGCTAGGACAGCGCGAGGAGGATGTCGTTGACGCGGTCTTTGGCGTCGCCGAAGAGCATCGCGGAGTTTTCGCGGAAGAACAGGGGGTTCTGCACGCCTGCGTATCCGGAGGCCATGGAGCGTTTGAACACGATCACGTTCTCCGCTTCCCACACCGTCAGCACCGGCATGCCCGCGATCGGGCTGCCCGGGTCCTCCGCCGCGGCCGGGTTCACGGTGTCGTTGGCGCCGATGACGAGGACGACGTCGGTGTCGGCGAAGTCGTCATTGATCTCGTCCAGCTCCAGCACGATGTCATACGGCACCTTCGCCTCGGCGAGGAGCACGTTCATGTGGCCGGGCAGTCGTCCGGCGACGGGGTGGATGCCGAACCGGACGTCGATGCCCTTGTCGCGCAGTTTCCGGGTCAGTTCCGCCACCCCGTACTGGGCCTGCGCGACCGCCATCCCGTAGCCCGGCGTGATGATCACCTTGGACGCCCCGGTGAGCAGTTCCGCCGCGCCCTCGGCGGTGATTTCCCGATGCTCCCCGTAATCCTTGTCGCCGGACGGCCCGGCCTCGATCCCGAACCCGCCCGCGATCACCGAGATGAACGAGCGGTTCATCGCCTTGCACATGATGTAGGACAGATACGCACCCGACGAGCCGACGAGCGCGCCGGTGATGATCAACAGGTCGTTCTCCAACAGGAACCCCGACGCCGCAGCCGCCCACCCGGAATACGAGTTCAGCATGGAGACGACCACCGGCATGTCCCCGCCGCCGATCGAGGCGACCAGATGCCAGCCGAGCGCGAGGGCGAGGATCGTGACGACGATCAGCAGCCACAACGCCGGACTCGCCACGAACCACGCGGTGAACGCCACGAACAGCACCAGAGCGCCGAGGTTGAGGACGTTCTTGCCCGGCAGCATCAACGGCGCGGACTTCATCTTCGCCGACAGCTTCAGGTTCGCCACGATCGACCCGGTGAACGTCACCGCCCCGATGAACACCCCGATGAACACCTCGGCGTGATGGATCCCCAGCGTGCCCAGCGCATCCAGGTGCTGGGCTTCGCCCCCGGCGGGGTCGCACTCGACCTGCAGGTAGCCGTTCCAGCCCACCAAAACCGCGGCGAGACCGACGAACGAATGCAGCAGGGCGATCAGCTCGGGCATCCCGGTCATCTCGACCACCGCCGCCCGCCGCAACCCGATCCCCGCCCCGATCACCATCGCGACGATCATCAACGCGATCGACGTCCCGGTGATCTCCCCGGTGACAGCCTGGGCGATGGTCGCGATCAACGCGACGACCATCCCGGCCATCCCGAAATAGTTCCCGACCCGCGCGGTCTCGTGCCGGGACAATCCGGCGAGCGCGAGAATGAACAACAGCCCGGCCACGATGTAGGCGGCCTGGCTGGCAGTGTGCACAGTCATCAGAACAAAAGGCCTTCCGGGTCAGCTGCGGGAGAACATGGCCAGCATCCGGCGGGTCACCGCGAACCCGCCGAAAATGTTGATCGTCGCCAGCAACGTCGCCACCGCCGCCAGCACCACCACCACCGTGTTCCCGCTGACCAGATTCAGCAGCGCGCCCACCACGATGATCCCGGAAATCGCGTTCGTCACCGACATCAACGGCGTATGCAACGCATGATGCACATGCCCGATCACGTAATAGCCGATCACGATCGCCAACGCGAACACCGTCACATGCGGCAACAGCGCCGCCGGAGCCAACGCCGCCAGCACCAGCACCACCGCCGCGATCCCCAGCACGACCCCGAGCCTGCGGCCGGAGGACATCGGCTGCTTCTCCGGCTCCTCCTTCTTCACCACCGCCGCGGGTTTCTGCGGCGCCGCCGAGACCTGCACCGGAGGCGGCGGCCACGTCAGCTCACCGTTTTTCACGACCGTGATCGACCGGACCACCACATCCTCGAAGTCCACGACCAATTGGCCGTCCTTCTCCGGCGTCATCAGCTTCATCAGATTCACCAAGTTGGTGCCATACAGCTGCGACGCCTGCGCCGGAAGCCGCCCCGCGAGATCCGTGTAACCGAGAATCGTCACCCCGTTCGCGGTCACGACGCTCTCCCCGGCGACCGAGCCCTCGACGTTCCCGCCGTTCGCCGCCGCCATGTCCACAATGACCGAACCCGGCTTCATCGACGCCACCATCTCCGCCGTGATGATCCGCGGCGCCGGACGACCCGGAATCAACGCCGTCGTCACGATGATGTCGACCTCGCGACACTGCGCCGCATAGAGCTCTTTCTCGCGCGCCTTGTAGTCCTCGCCCATCTCCTTCGCATACCCCGTCGCCGAAACCTCCGCGTTCGGGTCCTCGATGGACAGATACTCCCCGCCCAGGCTCCTCACCTGATCAGCGACCTCCGGACGCGGGTCCGTCGCCCGCACAATCGCACCCAGCGACCCCGCCGCCCCGATCGCCGCCAACCCCGCGACACCCGCCCCGACCACCAGCACCTTCGCCGGGTTCACCTTCCCCGCCGCGGTCACCTGACCGGTGAAAAACCGCCCGAACGTGTGCGCCGCCTCCACCACCGCCCGATACCCCGCGATATTCGCCATCGACGACAGCACATCCAGCGACTGCGCCCGCGAGATCCGCGGCACCGCATCCATCGCCAACGCCGTGACCGGCCGCCGCGCCAAATCCTCCACCAACTCCGGCCTCAACGCCGGAGCCAGCAAACTCACCACCGTCCCGCCCGGCTTCACCGCATCCAACTGCCCAGACGACGGCGCATTCACCCCGAACACGACATCCGCCTCGGCAATCGACCCGACCGCCGCACCCGCCTCCGCATACGCCTCGTCAAAAAACCCCGACAACAAACCCGCGCCCGGCTCCACCACGACCTCATAGCCCAGCCCGCGCAGCTTGCCCACCGTCTCCGGAGTCGCCGCGACGCGCGTCTCCCCCGGCTGGGCCTCCTTGAGCACCCCGATCAGCATGCCGTCTCCTTCCCGCCCCCCGCATCTGCCAGGTCGGGCACTGTCCATGATGGACACTTCTCGAACTTCATCCTTTTCGGGCAGCGTCCCAGCAAGCCGCCGTGATCCCGCGTTCCCGGACCTTGCCCTTCTCGATCCGTTCCGACGGCGTCTTCGGCAAGCTCTCGACCACCTCGACGTAGCGCGGCACCGCGAAACGAGGCAGATCTCGGCGCAGGAACTCCACCAGCTCGGCGGGGTCGATCACCGCACCGGGCGACGGGACCACGAGAACGGCGACGTCCTCCTCCCCGCCCTCCGACGGGACGCCGATCGCCGCGACCTCGAGAACCTGCGGGTGCGCGCTGGCCGCCTGTTCGACCTCCCAGGAGGACACGTTTTCGCCGCGGCGGCGGATCGAATCCTTTTTGCGGCCGACGTATTCGAACATCCCGTCGGAGTGCTGGCGGAGCAGATCGCCGGTATGGAACCAGAGATTGCGCCAGGCTGCGGCGGTCTCCTCCGGTTTGGCCCAGTATCCCTGCATCATCGCGAACGGTTCGCCGGTCCGGTAGACGAGTTCGCCCGCCTGGCCCGGTGCGACCGGGAAGTCGTGGTCGTCGACCAGGCGGATCTCCATGCCCGGAACTGCCCTGCCGACGCGTCCCGGCACGGTGCTCCCGGGCGGCGCGGCGGTCAGCAGCGTGCATTCGGTCATGCCGTACGCCTCTACGACCTGGACCCCGAAGCGTTTCTCGAAGCCGCGCAGGATTTCGCTCGGCGTCGAGGAGCACATCGCCGTGCGTGCGGGCAGATCGGCGTCATCGGGTCGCGGCGGCTGCTTGTACAGCATCCACAGCATGGTGCCGATGGTGGCGAAGACCGTTGCCCCGCTTTGCCTTACGTCGTCCCAGAACCGGCTGACGCTGAACTTGCGGCCGAGCACTCCGGTGCCTCCCGCCACCAGCGCGGCGGTGAGGAAAGCGCGAGCGTCGATGTGGAACAACGGTTGTACACAAAGGATGACGTCCGCGGCATCGACTTCCATGACCTGGACCATGTTGTGCGCTTGCACCACATAGGACCGTTGGGGCAGCATCACGCCCTTCGACGGACCGGTCGTCCCCGAGGTGTACATGATCGTCGCGATATCGCCCGGAGCCGGGTCGGGCAGTTCTTCGGCTGAAGCGGCGCCCAAGGCCAGCAAGTCCTCGAAAGAAAGCTGACGGCAGCGGTCACCGAACGGCTGCGAACTGCACTCGCCGATGCAGACCACGAACTCGGGGTCACAGTTGCTCGTCTGCGCGAGGATCTGAAGGTAGTCCTCAGTCCCGACCAGCACTCGCGGCGACGCGTCGGCCACGAAGTACTCCAGGAGCCTGCCGCGGGCTTCCGCATTGAACGGAACGTCGACGGCGCGGGCGGCGTTGGCGCCGAGCCACGTCCACACGTACTCGGCCCGGTTGCCGCACATCACGCCGACCCGGTCTCCGGGTTCGACCCCGAGCGCACGCAGACCGCGAGCTGTCTGCTCCACACACCTGAGCGCCTCCTGCCGCGTGAAGCTCTCGCCGACGATCCGGAGGCATTCGCGACCGGGATCTTCTGCGGCTGCCGCGCGGAGCGTCAGCAGAAGGCTGTTCTCGATGCTCATGCCCCGATGATGCTCCTCCGCCGCGGAGAAACGGCTGTCCGCACTCGCCTTATGCCCGCGTGGGGGAAAGATTTCCGGCACGCCCAACGCCTCCGGTCAGCCCACTGGCAACGCGGTCGGCGGATGCAGGCCCGCTGGCAGCAATCGGAGTCCGCGAACCGCCTGCAGCATCCGGGCAGCCGTGCCGGGGTACGGGTCGACAGGGGTGTTCACCCGCACCACCAGTTCGCTGCCGTCGCCGCCGGTGAGCGTCAGGACGACGTCGGTGCTGGCCTGTCCCGGCTTGGCCGCCGAGCCGCCGAAACCCGACCACTCCAGTCGAAGCCGTTCGCTCTCTCCGTCATGGAGGACGACGCTCTGGGAGAAACCCTCCACCTCGCCCGGGTGCACCACGATGTCGCCGATCGTCGACTCGGTCTCCGCCGCCGCCAGACCGCCCTCCGAAACCAGGGCGTGGTCTCCCAAGCCCAAGACGTCCGCGACGAGGCGAGCCGATTCGCGCAGCAACGCGTCCGCCCGCCACGACAGTCCGGAAGTCCTGGTGCCCACGCCGAATTCCTGCGCCAGGACGTCGCGTCCCCACGAGGAGATGTTCGAGACCCGCTGGCCCCGCACCGACACCGGCCCGGGCACACCGCTGGAGAGCAGAGCCGGGAGCACGTCCAGCCACAGACCGGGGATCATGCCGGTGCCGACCATCCGCGATCCTGATTCCCGCGCCGCGGTCTCGACGCGCTCGCGGACCTCCGGGGCCAGCGCCGCGCGCGGATCGACGAAGCAGGCGTGCACCTGGTCCACCCCTGCGGCCGCGCAGGCGGCCAGGGTCTGCTCGTGGCGTTCGCCCGTGAGACCGGCGTAGAGGAGGACGTCGAACTCGCCGCTCGCCAGCGCCGCTTCGAGGTCCGCAGTGGCCGGCACGCCGACCGGAGCTTGGCCCACGAGTTCGCCGATGTCCTTGCCCGCCTTGCCGGGCGAGTGCACGATCGCGCTCGTCAGGAGAAACGGGGTTTGCGGAAGGGCCGCCAGCAGTTCCGCCGCGGTGCGCCCGGTGCCGTAGATGCCGACTCTGATGCGAGAGCTCATGCCACCAGCATGCGGGGTGACTCCTCCCGGATTCATCCCCCGCCTGGGCACTGTTGGTCTTCCCCGGCACATGAACCGTCGGCCGCCGACACGCTCCACATTGGACACCGCTGATGCCGAAACAGCCCGTGCGCCACCAAAAGCCGCCGCGACGCAGTCGGCCCACCCAGGTGGGCGCTCTTCGCATCGCAACCGCCCGATTCGCCGGTTGCCCGGCCATCGTGGCGGCATGACTACTTCCACCTCCGCCGACCTCTTCGATCTCACCGGGAAACGCGTTCTCGTCACCGGGGCCAGCCGCGGCATCGGCCAGGCCATCTCCGTCGGACTCGCGCAGCGCGGAGCCCGCGTCGTCGGGGCGGCACGGTCCGTCGAAGGCCTCAAGGAGACCGCCGGCCTCGTCGCGGACGGTCCGGGCAGCTTCCAGCCCTACGCGGTCGACCTCCGTTCCCCGGAATCGATCGACGCGTGCATCGCCGCCGCGGTCGAGGAACTCGGCGGGCTGGACGTCCTGGTGAACAACGCGGCCGACGATCACGACTCCTCGATCGAGGACACCGATCTCGCCACCTTCCAACGCGTCCTCGAACTCAACCTGCAATCGTGCTGGCTCCTGCTCCGCGGCGCGTCGCCGCACCTCAAGGCGAGCGAGGGCCGGGTCATCAACATCGCGTCGATTCTGGGACTCGTCGCCATCCGCAACGACACCGCCTACATTTCCGCCAAGCACGCCCTCATCGGCCTCACCAAAGCCGTCGCGCTCGAATGGGCCCGCCAGGGGGTGCGCGTCAACGCCGTCTGCCCCGGCTACGTGGAGACCTCGATGCTGCCGGACCTGGAGGCCAACGAGCCGGTGGCCAAGTACATCCGCCGGATGACCCCGATGGGCCGCTGGGCGCAGCCCGAGGAATACATCGGGCCTGCCGTGTTCCTCGCGTCCGACGCCTCCAGCTTCATGACCGGGCAAACCCTGGTGGTCGACGGAGGGCTGACCGCGCAGTAACCCCGGGCCACCCGAAACTCGCAGACCGGAGAACAGATGTCAGCCAGCAACCGCAATCGCCCGCTCCGCGTGATCGCCGTCGGCGGGGCCGGGTCCATGGGCCGCTGGGCGGTCCGCACGATCGCCCGGCTCGGCAGCGCTTCCGTACTGACCGTCGCCGACCTCGACCTGGAACGGGCTGGTCGGGTCGCCGAGTCGGTCGGCGCACCGTGCCGCACCGTCCGGCTCGACGCCACCGAAAGCGCGCAGCTCCGCGCCGCCTTCGCCGACCACGACGTCGTCGTGAACACCATGGGGCCGTTCGCCACGTTCGCGCGGCCCATTCTCGAAGCCGCCGTCGAGTCCGGATGCCATTACCTGGACATCAACGACGACTGGCAGCCCACCCTCGACGCGTTCGACCTCGACGGGCAGGCCCGCCGGCGAGAACTGCACGTGGTGGTCGGGCTGGGCGGCAGCCCCGGAGTCACCAATCTGTGCGCCGCGTACGGCGCCAGCAAGCTCGACACGGTGCACGAACTCCACACCGGATGGAAGCTGAGCGGGGCGACGATCGTCGACGAGCCCGGTTTTCCCGCGCCCGCCGCGTCGGCGGCGGTGGAGCACTGGCTGCACCAGTGTTCCCAGCCGGTCCGGGCGTGGGTCGACGGGGCCGCCGGCTGGGTGGAGCCGGTCGAGGAAGTCGAACTGGCATTCCCCGGTCTGGGCAAGGTGAAGGGATACACCATGGGCCACCCCGAACCGGTGACCCTTCCGCGCCGCTATCCCGGGCTGCGCTCGTCGCTCAACCTGCAGTCCGGGCCGGCCTGGCTTCTCGAATACCTCCGGGAGGTCAGCAGTCGTTTCGCGGCCGGGGAATTCGACCTGCGCACCGGCGCCGCGATGCTCGCCGACCCGCCGCGCGGCGACGCACCCGCGGAGCGGAGCCCACTGCCGGTCGAATGGTCCTTGGCGATCGGCGAGAAGAACGGCCTTCCGTGCCGTGTCGCGGTGTACCCCAAGGCATTCCACCCGGCGAAGATGGGCGGCAACACGGGAATTCCGCTCGCCGTCGGCGTCGAACTGCTCCGGCGCGGGGAACTGCTCGACACCGGCGTTCACGCGCCCGAGACCGCAATCGATCCCCGCACTTTCTTCGACCTGCTGGCTCCGCTCACCGAGCCCGGCCTGCGCGGCGCGGACGACTTGCTGGCCGTCGTCGAAGAAACCGGCTGAACGGCCACGGGACCGCCAGGCGGATCAGTGATCAGTGCCTGGCGGTCCCGTGCGGAGCAAGGATCAGGCGGCTCCCGCAGCCTCCGCGTCCCACGCCGCGCTCGAGAGACCCCGCTCGCGCACGATCCCCTTCGCGATCCGCTCCGAAGGGGTCTTCGGAAGACTCGCCACGACTTCCACAAACCGCGGCAACGCATAACGCGGCAAATCACGCGCCAGGAACGAACGCAGCTCCGCCGGGTCGGGATCGCCGTGGCCAGCCGGTACGACAAGCAGCGCGACATCCTCGTCGCCCACGTCGGACGGGACGCCGATCGCCGCCGCCTCCAAAACCCGCTCGTGCCGCACCGCGGCCTGCTCGACCTCCCAGGCCGACACGTTCTCGCCGCGGCGCCGGATCGAATCCTTCAGCCGCCCGACGTACTCGAAACGGCCGTCGGGCCGCTGCACCACCAAATCCCCGGTGTGGAACCACAACCCGCGCCAGGCCTCGACAGTCGCGTCCGGCCGGTTCCAGTACCCGGCCATCATCAGATGCGCCTTCTTCGGCCGCGCGAGCAGCTGTCCGGGCGTGCCCGCGGGAACCGGGCGGTCGGCGGCGTCGGCGACCCGGACCTCGACCCACGGCGGCGGCGTCCCGAGATTGCCCGGCTCGGCGTCGCCCGCCCGCTGCGCCAGCAGGAGCCCGAATTCCGTCATGCCGTAGCCCTCGATGAGCGTGCAGCGGAACCGTTTCTCGAAGTCCCGCTGCACGCTGGCCGGCGTGGCGGATCCGATGCCGATCCGCGGCCGGGCCGACGGCGAGAGCGGCCGGGGAGGCTGTTTGTGGATCAGGTGGATCATCGTGCCGACGTAGAAAAAGAAATCGACGTCGTAGTTCTCGACTTCCGCCCAGAACCGGCTCGCGCTGAACCGCGTGCCCAGAAAGAGTTCCCCGCGCAGGAACAACGCCGTGACCACCGCGGACCGGCCGTCGACGTGGCACAGCGGCTGGACGCAGTAGGACGTCGCGCCCGGCCGGAGCCCGAACAGCTCGAAGTAGGCCGGCGGCAATGCCGCGTAGTAGCCCTGCGAGAGCATCACGCCCTTCGACGGGCCAGTCGTGCCCGAGGAGTACATGATCGTGCCCACGGTGTCCGCGTCCGGCAGCACCAGTTCCTGCGCCGAGCTCGCGCCGAGGGCACGCAATTCGGCGAAGCTGAGGTGCCTGACGCCCTGGCCGAAGGGCGGCTCGTCTCCCTCTGGTTCTCCGATGAGGACCGCCAGTTCCGGCGGCGTGGAAACGACCTGGGCGAGCCGGGAGAGAAGCGCCCAGGTCCCGATGACGGCCTTCGGCGACAGATCCTCGGCCAGGTACCGGAGAAACGCGCCCGGGGCTTCCGCGGAGATCGGCGCGTCGACGGCTCCCCTCGCTTGCACGCCGAACCACGCCCAGACCGCCTCCAGCCGGTTCGGCGTCAGGATGATCACGCGGTCCCCCGGCAGCACGCCGACGTGCGCGAGCCCGGCCGCGGTCTCGCGGACCGCATCCCAGGCTTCGCCGTAGGTCGCCTGGGCGCCCTCGATGGAGACCAGCGGGAGGTGCGGGGTCTCGGACGCGGCGAGCGCCAGTTCGCGAACCGGCGTATTTCGTGGGTCGAAATCCATGGTCACCCGGCGATCCTCCCCAGCGGGGCCCGATGCGCGCCAGCACGTCGCCGCGAAATACGCCCAGTCAGGGGGGATCCATGCGCGCCGGCTTTCCCCCGGGTGGGCGTATTCGGTGATCAGGTGCGCGAAAACCCGCTCCGGACAACGATTCTTGCCGCACGGCAGTCATCGCACGGCCGGTCCGAACCTCCGCAGCCGACCCGCTGCGGGGCCCTCGCCGCCGCGCCCCTCGGGCACAGCCGACCTTTTCCGTCCAGCACGGTCGAAAACCCGGGACCGGGCCGTCCGGTGACCAACGCGAAAGGAGAACAGCGTGCGACTCATCATCATCGGAGGAGCCGGCGACATGGGGCGGGTCGCCTGCCGGACGACCGTCGCCGATCCGGCGATCACCTCGCTGACCGTCGCCGACCGGGACGGCGCCCGCGCCGCCGCGGTCGCGGAGGAGCTGGGCGCGAAAGCCCGCGGCATCGAACTCGACATCACCGACCAGTACGCGCTTCGCGCCGCGATCGCGGACGCGGACATCGTGCTGAACACCGTGGGCCCGTTCTACCTTTACGGCCGTCCGGTGCTGGAGGCCGCCCTCGACGCCGGCAAGCACTACACGGACATCGCCGACGACTGGGAACCCACGATGGAGATGCTGGAGCTCGACGAGGTCGCGCGCGCGAAAGGCGTCACGGCCATCATCGGCATGGGCGCCTCTCCCGGAATGTCCAATCTGCTCGCCGCGGTCGCCTACCGGCAGCTCGACGAGGTCGGCAAGCTGTACACGGTGTGGCGCGGGGGTTCCGGCATCCCGAAAGCCCCGTCGAACCCCGACGAGGTCAAGCCCGCCGCCGCGATCGAACACTGGATCCACAACCTCGCCGAGCCGATCCTGGTCTGGCGCGACGGCGCCTTCCAGGACTCGGAAGCCCTCGAGGAACTGGTCGTGGACTATCCCGGCATCGGAGCCGCCCCGGTGTGGACCTGCGGCCATCCGGAACCGATCACGCTCCCCCGCTACTTCCCCGACGTCAAGGAATCGCTGAACCTCATGTTCGCCCGCCCCGGCCTCATCGCCGCCGCCCGCGCGGTCCGGGACCGCGTCCGCTCCGGCGAGCTGACCGTTCCCGACGCCAGCAAGGCTTTCATCCTGGAACCCGGCCGCCGCGGACCGGAAGCGGGGCCTGTCCCCGAGTTCCCCGGGGTCTTCGCGTACGCCGAGGGAACCAAGGCAGGCCGCCCGGCGCGGGTCGCGGTGTCGACCAATCACATGCCCGAAGGCGAGATGGGCGAAGCGACCTGCGTGCCCACCGCGATCGCGGTCGGCATGCTGGCGCGCGGCGAAATCTCGGCGACCGGGGTGTTCGGTCCCGAAGGATGCGTCGATCCGCTGGCATTCTTCGACCGCCTCGGTCCGTTCGCGGGCGACCGAGCCTCGCTCGCCCCGCTCGACATCCGGGTGGAGGCAGCCTGATGCCGGTCACCGATTACGTGAAGCCCGAGGGTCTCTACCGGCCGCGCGGTTTCGTGCACGTCGCCGTCGCCACCGGTGCCAAGGTGGTCGAAATCGGCGGACAGATCTCCGTCGACGTGAACGACCAGCTGCAGCATCCGGGCGACTATGCCGGACAGACGGAACTGGCACTGCGCAACGTCGTTCGCGCCGCCGAGGGAGCGGGCGCGCGCGTCAGCGATATCGCGAAGCTCCGCATCTATATCGTCGATTATCGGCCTGAGATCAACGACGCGGTATTCGGCGGGTTCGGCGCCGCCGTAGCCGCCACCGGACTACGCGTCCCCGCGATGCTCGTCGTAGGCATCGGCGCTCTCGCCTTCGAAGGCGCACTCGTGGAGATCGACGCCACCGCCTACTGCTGAGCCCCGACCGCACACCGAACGCCTCCGACGCGCTCCCCGGCGCGGCGGAGGCGTTCGCATGCGCGGAGCGCGGGGGATTCGCGAAGCTCCCGGCACCGGCCGTACTATCGGGCCATGAGCGCTGCTTCTGACGCCGGCAACCCGGACGCGGAGCCCGCAGCCGACGGCGTCGGCGTGCGGGAACGCATTCTCGCCGCCGCGGTCTCCCTGTTCCAGGAGTCCGGCTACGGAAGCACCTCGATGACCCGGATCGCGCGAGCGGCGCACATCACTCCTGCCGCGATCTACTGGCATTTCCCGTCGAAGCAGGAACTGCTCGCCGAAATGCTGAAGGACATGTACCGCCGGTCCTATGCCGACCTCCGGGATTCGGTGCGCGCCGAAGGCACCGCGACCGAGCGGCTGGGCGACTACATCCGCTCCTACATCCGGATCCAGCTCGAAGACGCCGGGGAACGGCGGAACCACAGCTACTCGACGCTCTCCTCCTCGCTGACCGCCGAGGGCCAACGCGAATTGGGCCGGCTCAGCCGCCCCTATCTCGAACTGCTCCGCGAAATCCTTCACCAGGGCATCGAGAGCGGCGAGTTCGACCCCGTCGACGTGCCGGTCATGTCGCACGCGATCGCGACGATGTGCGAATACGTCTTCACCTGGTTCCGCCCGCACGGACGTCTCACGATCGGCGAAGCGGCGGACCGGCACTTCGAATACGTGCTCCGCATGGTCCGCACCACGCCGGGCCGCTAAAGCGCCCGAAGCAGGCCACAGCCGTCCGCTGCCGCCGCCCTTACGACGGGACTTCACGCTCCCTGACTTGACGGCCGCGCCGTCCCCCAGGTGGGCCAACAAGTGTGGCGTACCGCACCGAGATCTCCGCAGTCCGAGGCATCCTCACACATCGCTTCGAACTGACGAGAGGTGAGATCGTGACGGCCAAGCCAAAGGTGGCGCTCGCCATGGTTAGCGCGCTGTGCCTCGCCGCGATGTCCGCGTGCGGCTCATCATCCGGCTCGGGCCCCGGAACAGGCGACGACTTGTCCGGGCAGAAGCTCGTTTACGTGAACTACGGCGGCGATTCGATGAAGGCCGCCCAGCAAGCGTGGCTCGACCCGTTCCGGAAGAAGACCGGGGTCCAGATCGCCACCGACTCCCCCTCGGACCCGGCCAAGGTGAAGGCGATGGTCGACGCGGGCAACCCCACCTGGGACGTCATCGACCTCGACACGGCCTCGGGGGCCAACGGCTGCGGCACGATGTTCGCGAAGCGTTCCGAAACCGGCGTGGACATCAAGGACGTCGACCCCAAGTACGTCACCGACGAGTGCGGGGTGCCGATCCTTGTCCAGGCCGTCGCGCTCGTCTACAACACCGCCAAGTTCGGCGGCAGCCCGCCGACGAAGATCACGGACTTCATGGACACCGCGAAATTCCCGGGCCAGCGGCTCATTTTCAATTACGCGCTCGGCGGCTTGGACCCGATCCTGCTGGCGAGCGGCGTCACGCCGGACAAGCTCTACCCGCTGGACACCGACCGAGCCGCCGCGAGCGTGCGCGCGCTCGGCACAAACCTGACGCTCGAGGCCACGCTCGCACAGCAGACTCAGGACCTCGAAGCGGGCAATTTCTCGATGTGCCTGTGCTACGTCGGCCGCGCCGCCCTTTCCGCCCAGAACGGCGCACCCATCGGCGTCGTGTGGGACAAGGCTTGGGAGGCATGGGACGCCGTCTACGCGATCAAGGGCTCGAAGGCGCCCAAGGCCCAAAGCGCGCTCCTGAACTACCTCGCGACGCCTGAGGCACAGAGCGCCTTCACCGAACAACTGCCTTACGGCCCCACGACACCAGCGTCGAAGCCCCAGGTTCCCGCGGAGTTCAAGAAGTGGCTCCCGCAGGAAAACCTCGCCCAGATGGGCCCGCAGGGTGAAGTGGTCTCCGACCTGAAGTGGTGGACCGCGAATTCCGACCAGGCATTCGCGGCGTGGACCGCGATGACCGCCGGCTGACGCGGCACGCGAAAGCTAGCGAAGGAGGAATGACCCCATGAACTGGTTGATCGGCATGCTGCATCGAGCGAGGTGGATCGTCGCCGCAGGAGTGTCGATGGCCTTCCTCGCCGTCTTCTTCGCTTATCCGATCGGCACGATGTTCGTGCGCAGCTTCACGGATTTCATCGGGCACGGCGATTCCGGGCTCGCCAACTACCACTGGTTCTTCGCCAACGAAGAGCAGATGACGATCCTGCGGAGAACGTTCGTCACCTCCGCGATCGTGACCGTCCTGTGCCTGGCGATCGGCTACCCCTACGCCTACCTGATGACGCTCGTGACCACCCGCTGGCGCATGGTGCTGCTCGCCGCGGTGCTCATGCCGTTCTGGACCAGCCTGATCGTGCGCACCTATTCCTGGATCATTCTCCTTGGCAGCACCGGCCCGGTCGCCAAAGCGCTCGGGGCGCTCGGTTTCGGCGACGTCAAGCTGCTCGGCACGACGACCGCGGTGGCGATCGGCATGACCCAGATCATGCTCCCGTTCCTGGTGCTCCCCCTGTACTCGCAGCTGACCCAGATCGACAGGACGCTCCTGCGTGCCGCCCAGATCCACGGCGCCACCCCGCGGACCGCGTTCCGCACCGTGTACCTGCCGCTGTCGGTGCCGGGAATCACCGCCAGCTGCACCATCGTCTTCGTGCTGTCGCTCGGCTTCTACTTCACCCCCGCGCTGCTGGGCTCTCCGCAGAACAGCTTGCTGTCACAGCAGATCGTCAGCCAGGTGACCGCGCAGCTCGCCTTCGGGCGCGGCGGTGCGATGGCGTTGGCGCTGTTGGTTTTCACCCTCCTGGTGCTCACCGCCGGTTCGCTGCTCGGGAGGCCCCTGACCCGCGCACTGGCAACGGATAGCGAGGCCCGCCGATGAAGGAACCACGCCGCATCAGTCTCAAAGTCTTCTGCGTGCTCGTCGCGTTTCTCTTGGTCGCGCCGGTCCTGGTCGTCGTCCCGATGGCCTTCACCAGCGCGCGCACGTTCCAGTTCCCGCCGCCCGGCTTCTCGACGCAGTGGTTCCGCCAGCTCTTCTCGGACCCGGACTGGACCGAGTCGTTCGTCCTCTCGTTCCAGGTCGCGCTCGTCGTGGTCGTGCTGGCCACGACGCTCGGGACCCTCGGCGCGTTCGCGCTCGTCCGCGGCCGGGGCAGATGGCGCGGCCCCGTCTCGGCCTTCCTGATGGCCCCGATGATCGTGCCGGGTGTGGTCATCGCCATCGGCGTGTACTACGTCTTCCTGAAGTGGCATCTGGCCGGTTCGTTCGGCGGCTACGTCATCGCGCACACCGCGCTGGCGATCCCGATGGTCGTCATCCCGGTCCGCGCTTCGCTCCAGGGTTTCGACCGCCAGCTCGAACGGGCCGCCGCTTCGCTCGGCGCGGGCCCGGTCGTGACCTTCTTCCGCGTCACCCTGCCGCTTCTCGCCCCGGGGATCCTGACCGGAGCCCTGTTCGCCTTCCTCGTTTCCTGGGACGAAGCGATCGTTTCGCTCTTCCTGGCCAGCCCGTTCGCCAGGACCCTCCCGGTCCAGCTCTACCAGAGCGTGACCAGCTCCCTGACCCCCACGATCGCCGCCGCGTCGACGCTGATCATCGCGGTGAGCACGACGCTGCTGATCGTCGCGGGCATCATCGCGGCCAGAAAAGAGGGCAACAATGTCTGAACCCGTCCACGGCGCGGCCATCCGGCTCCGGAATCTGAGCAAGCACTACGGCGAGGCGAGGGCGCTGTCGGACGTCTCGCTGGACCTGCCCGCCGGCGAGTTCGTCACGCTCCTCGGGCCGAGCGGCTCCGGGAAGACCACCACCCTCAACATGATCGCCGGTTTCCTCCAGCCCGACACCGGCCATGTCCTGCTGGACGGCGAACCGATCGAGCGGGTGCCTCCGCACAAGCGCAACATCGGGATGGTCTTCCAGAACTACGCCCTCTTCCCGCACCTGACGGTCGCGAACAACGTCGCGTTCCCGCTGAAGCGCCGGCGGACCGGCAAGGCCGAGATCGCCGAGCGCGTGGCCCGCAGCCTCGGCCTGGTCGGCCTCGCGGACTTCGGGGCGAGGTACCCGCGCGAATTGTCCGGCGGCCAGCAGCAACGCGTCGCGCTGGCCAGGGCGCTGGTCTTCGAGCCCCGCGTACTCCTCATGGACGAGCCGCTCGGCGCCCTCGACCGGCGGCTCCGCGCCAGCCTGCAGCTCGAGTTCAAGCGGATCCATCGCGAACTCGGCATCACCTTCGTCTACGTGACCCACGACCAGGACGAGGCGCTGGTGATGTCGGACCGGATCGCCGTCTTCAACAACGGGCACGTCGAGCAGGTCGGCACGGCGACGGAGCTCTACGAACACCCGAAGAGCCTGTTCGTGGCGGAGTTCCTCGGCGACTCCAACGTGCTGCCCGGCGTCGTCGAGGACACCGCAGTGGGCCGCCTCCTGCGCGGCGCCGGATACGAATTGAAACTGCCGACAGCGGGCCCGGCACTGCAGGCAGGCACGTGCGGCGTCGTCACCGTGCGTCCCGAGCGCGTGCTCGTCCACTCCGCCGCGACCCGGGCGAGCATTTCCGGCAACGCGCTCCCCGGCCGGGTCGTCCAGCTGATCTACCTGGGCGGCCTCCGCCGCCTCGAACTCCGCCTCGACGCGGGATTCTCGATGATCGCGCAGGAACAGTCCGGCAACCAGTCCCCTGTCTCGGTGGGCGACGCGGTTCTGGCGACCTGGGACCCGGAGCACTCCGCCGTGCTCGCCACCGACGACGCTCCTGCCCGGGCCGGGGTCGCCATCGGCACGGCTTAGCGTCTTCTCCCCGCGACGGACTGCAGACCAGTCCGTCGCGGGGAGGCACGGGTGCTATTCCTCGCCCGAGATCACGGTGCGGCACGCCGCGTCACCGGCACCTCATAGGCCCGGCTCCGCGGCGCCTCCGGAGAAGCTTCGACACGGACAAGACAAGTCTGCGCCGAACTGGCCTGGGCAAGCCGCGAAGTCCCGATGTCCGGCGTCAAAACGTTCGGATTGCCTTGCAGGTCAAGCGATCCCGGTTCACCCGGACGAACGGGGTCGTACCAGCCCCCGGTCGCCATCACGACGACCCGGCGGAGGATCCCTTCGGTCGTCCGGACCGCGGCCAAGCAGGCGCCGCGAGCGTTGCTGACCCGGACCACGTCGCCATCGGTCACCCCCAGCCGGTTCGCGTCGTCGACGTGCAGCACGATCGCCTCGCGCCCGTCGATCTTCGTGGCCATGCTCGCCGGGGAGAAGTCGATCTGACTGTGCAGCCGTCCCCGCGGCTGGTGACTGAGCAGATGGAAGAGGTTCTCGTCCGCCGCCGCCTCGGTGCTGCCCAGCCATTCCGTCGGCGCCAGCCAAACGGCGTGCCCGGGACAGTCGTCGTAGCCGAACCCGGCGACGGTGCCGGAAAAGATCTCGATCCGGCCGGAGGGGGTCGCGAGGGGATTCGCCTCGGGGTTTTCGCGCAGCTTGGCGAAGATGTCGTCCCCTCCGCGCAGCGGAAGTTCGACGCCGTCCGGCAGCTTGACGAACTCGTCGTAGTCCGGAAGCTCCACCCCCCGAGCCGCGAGGCGTGCCGCGGTTTCGGCGAAGAGCCGGCGGACCCATCCGTCGGCGTCGAGGCCCTCGGTGAACTGCTCCGCGAAACCGCGGCGAGCGGCGATCTCGGCGAAGGCCCCGAAGTCGGTGGGGACCCCCTTGGGCGGATCCTGGACCCGGCGCATCGCGAGCAGGGTCGTGTCCCGGCTCCCGGCGGCGAGGTCGTCGCGTTCGAGCGGCGTCGCGACGGGGAGGACGATGTCCGCGTACCGGGCGACGGGCGTCCACCAGGAATCGTGGACCACGATCGTCTCGGGCCGGTTCCACGCCCGGAGCAGCTTGTTGAGGTCCTGCTGGTGGTGGAACGGATTCCCGCCTGCCCAGTACACGAGCCGGATGTCGGGATACGTGAGCACCTCGCCGTCGTAGTCCACGGTGTCGCCGGGACGCAAAAGCATGTCGGAGACGCGGGCGACCGGGATGAACGCGCGCACCGGGTTCCGGCCCTGCGGCAGGCTCACGACGCCCATCGAACCGCGGTGCAGGCCGATGCCGTGGGTCATGCTCAGCCCGGCGGCGAAGCCTCCCCCCGGCCGCCCCATCGAGCCGGACATCGCGGCAAGGGTCGCGCCCGCCCAGTACGGCTGCTCCCCGTACTGCGCACGCTGGAGCGACCAGGTCAGCGAGACGACCGTGCGCCGGTGCGCGACGGCCTCGGCGAGTTCCCGGACCGTGGCCGCCGGGACCCCCGAGATCTCCGCCGCCCATTCGGGGGTCTTCGGAACGCCGTCGCGCTCGCCGAGCAGGTACGAGCGGAACCGCTCGTATCCCACGCAGCAGCGCTCCAGGAATTCGCGGTCTTCGAGTCCCTCCGCCGCCAGGTAGCCGGCCATCGCGAGCATCAGCGCGGTGTCGGTCCCCGGGCGGATCGGAATCCATTCGGCCCGCAGTTCCGGTGCGAGGTCGTCGCGCAGCGGGCTCACCAGGACGAACCGCACACCGGCGTCGGCACAGGCTCGTTGCGCCTCCGCCGCCCGGTTGCGGCGCAGCCCGCCCTGGTTCACCCGGGTGTTCTTCAGCGGCGCGCCGCCGAAGCTCACGACCAGTTCGCCGTGCTCGGCGATCTCGGACCACTGCGGGCTCCAGTCGAACATCCCCATGCCCGGGCCGCCGAGGACGTGCGGCAGCACGACCTCCTGCGCGCCGACGCTGTAGCTGTTGCGGGAGGAGACATAGCCGCCGTCCAGGTTCAGGAACCGGTGGATCTGGCTCTGCGCGTGATGGAACCGGCCGGCGCTGCCCCAGCCGTACGAGCCGCCGAACACGGCCTCGTCGCCGTGCTCGGACCGCACCCTGGCGAGTTCCCTCGCGACGAGGTCGTACGCGTGGTCCCATCCGACCTCGACCATCGGTTCGCCGCCGCGCCGGTTCCCGCCCGCACGCGGACCGTTTTCGAGCCACCCCTCGCGGACGTGCGGGCGGACGATCCGGAGCGGATGGTCCAGCGTCTCGTGCAGCCCGTTCGCGAGCGCCTCGCCGAACGGGTTGTCCGGCGGCGCGGCGGTGGCCCGCGCGCGCCCGTCCCGCACGGTGAAGTCGTAGGTTCCCCAATGCGTGGTGGTGCGGCGGATCTCAGCGGACGCGGCCACCACCCGTTCGTCCGGGCGCGCGACGCCTGCGCTTTTCGGGTCTCCCACAACTCCTCCTCATCGAACCGCGCGATCGAGGCGGCACCCAGATTCCCGGTCCGGACGGCCGATTCTCCCTTCGCCCGGCCTTCTTCCGGCGCCCCGGGCCGGGCATTACCCGCCAGCCGGGGGAGCCGCTGCGACGCCCAGGTCCCGGCACTCCCCCGCGTGGACTAAGTGCGCGACGGCAACCCGGCGGCTCCGGCGATCAAGCGCATCATCTCCCCACCCTGAACCCGAACTGAGGTCACACATGAGCATCAAGGGCAAGGTTATCCTCGCGGCGCTGAGCACGGTAAGTCTCGTTCTCGCCGCCGCGTGCGGTTCATCGGCGGGCGCCGGAGGCCAGTCCGGCGGCGATCTTTCCGGCGAGAAGATCGTCTTCGTCAATTACGGCGGCGACACCTTGACGGCGGCCCAGAAAGCGTGGCTCGACCCCTTCGCGAAGAACACCGGCGCGCAGACCGCGACGGATTCGCCGTCCGACCCCGCCAAGATCAAGGCCATGGTCCAGGCGGGCAACCCGACGTGGGACGTCGTCTGGCTGGACACCGGCAGCGGCGCCCAAGGGTGCGGCACGCTGTACGAGAAGCGCTCCGACTTCGGCGTCAGCGTCAAGGACGTCGACCCCCGCTACGTTTCCGACCAATGCGGCGTGCCGGTCTCCGTCGAGAACGTCGCACTCGTGTACAACACCAAGAAATTCGGCGGGAACCCGCCCGCGAAGATCACCGATTTCCTGGACACCCAGAAGTATCCGGGCCAGCGCCTCATGTACAACTACGCTTCCGGCGGCCTCGAGTCGCTGCTCCTCGCCAGCGGAGTGGCACCGGACCAGCTGTACCCGCTCGACCTGCAACGGGCGGCGGCCACCGTCAAGACGCTCGGCAGGAACCTGACCCTCGACGCCACTCTCGCCCAGGAAACCCAGGAGCTCGAAGCGGGCGATTTCGCGATGTGCCTGTGCTACCTGGGCCGAGCGGCGATCGCGGCCCAGAACGGAGCGCCGGTCGGCGTCACCTGGAACCACAGTTTCGCCGCGTGGGCGGCCCTGTACGCGGTCAAGGGCTCGAGGTCTCCGAAGGCGCAAGCCGCGCTGCTGAACTACATCGCGACGCCGCCGGCACAGGCCGCCTTCACCGAGAACATCCCGTACGGCCCGACGACCCCGGCCTCGAAGCCCAACGTCCCGGCGACCTTCCACCAGTGGCTCCCACAGGAGAACGTGTCCAAAATGGACGGCGAGGCCCTGTCCGACAGCACCTGGTGGGCCCAGAACGCAGACAAGGCGTTCGCGGCCTGGACGGCGATGACCTCCGGCTGATCAGCGCTCCTTGTCCGGCTCCGCGGCGATTCCCGGCTGGAATCGCCGCGGGGCTTTTTCGCGCAGGAGGACGGGGCCGGACACGCGCCCACCGGCTCGTACCGCCGCCAGAGCTGAACTCCCCTCGGCGGGCAGGTTCCGGACCGCCATCACCGCGACCTCGACCGTCCGCGAAGCCCGCCCGGGGCGCCGAGAACCGGGCGCGCGACCCATGCCGCCCGTCGGGGTCACGCCCGCCACCCCTCGCCTCAGCAGCTGAAATCCGTGCTCTTGACACTTACTGACCGTCCATTTAAGGTCGCTAAATGAACGTTTAATAGGAGGTCGGGCATGACGATTACCGCGGACCGCTCCCCTGACGTTGCCGATGTGGTCAAGCCGGAGCCTGATCGCTGCGGACCCCAGACGGTCCTCATCGTGGACGACAACGAACTGGTCCAGGTCGGGCTGCGAGCGCTGCTCGCCGCACAGCCGTGGGTGGCGAGCTGCCTCGAGGCGGACTCGGTCCGGACCGCGAGGGACGTCGCCCGCCGACGCCAGCCGCAGCTCGTGCTCGTGAGCGCCGCCGTCAACGGGGAATCCGGGCTGGCGCTCTGCCGGGAACTGCACGCCGCGCTGCCGATGGCGAAGATCGTGATCATGTCCGGACAGGGCCGGGTCGCGCGCACCCGCGCCTGCGCCAACGGAGCCGTCGGATTCGTCTCGCTGGGCATGCCCGCGAAAGTGATCGTGGATGTCGTCCAGCGAGTCGCCGAGGGCGCGCGGATGTTTCCGCGGGAACAGATCGCCAAACCGAACGGGCTGCTTTCCAGCCGCGAATTGGACGTTCTGCACCACCTGGTCGCAGGGCTCAGCAATCCCGAGGTGGCCGCGGCGCTCAATCTTTCCCGGCACACCGTGAAACAGCACACCAGCATGGTGTATCGCAAGCTGGGCGTGCGCAATCGGGTCCAGGCGGCGTCCCGGGCCCGGGAACTCGGATTAGTGGCATGAGCCGCCCGAGCGAGACCAGCCGGTGACCATGGACACCGCCAAAACCGGACGGAGGCGATCGGCGGCCGTCGCCGCCGATGACCCGGCCGGAGCACGAGAACGGATTCTCGCCTCCGCCATCCGCTACTTCCAGAAATACGGGTACGCGGGCACCTCGGTTTCCCGGATCGCGTCCGCGGCCCGGATGACCCCGGCCAATATCTACTGGCATTTCCCGTCGAAAATAGATCTGCTCGCCCAGGCACTGCAGACGCTCTACCGAGAAGCGTACGACGCACTCGCACAGGCGGTTCGCGAAGGCACCGCCGAAGAGCGCCTGGCGAACTACGCACGGACCTACGTGCTCATCCAACTCGCGGAATTGGACTGCAATTTCGGCTATGCGACCCTGGCGTCCTCGTTGACCCCGGAGATGCGCAAGGAACTGCGTGCGTCCAGCCGGCCCTACCTCGACCTCCTGCGCGACATCCTCGACCAGGGATGCAGCGAGCGCGTCTTCACCACGCATGAAGTCACTGTGACGGCAATGGCGATCTCGACAATGTGCGAGTACGTCTTCACCTGGTACCGCACCGAGGGACATTTGTCCGTGGCCGAGATCGGTGAATGCTACGCACGCCTGGCCCTGCGCATGGCGCGCGGCTGAACCGCGGTCAGCCGCGGCGGTCCTCCAGTACATGAAAAAGCGCGCCACCCAACGACTTCGGATGCACGAAGACCTCCGCATAACCACCGTGGTCGTCATCGCGACCGACCGGCGGAAGCCCCACCGCGTCGATGTGCTGAGCCGCAGCACCGAGGTCGAAAGTCTCGAACGACACATGATGCAGGCCGCCGCCCCGCCGCTCCAGATAGCGCACCAGGCTGGTCGGCCGGTTCCCGCGCGGGGCCGCGACTTCGATCGGCGGATTGCCCGCTGACGCGATGAATGCCCACCTCATGTCGAGCGGTTCGTCCTCCCCGCTCTCGGTCACCGCCCCGCCGAGCAGGGCGCACAGATTGGCGATCGTGTCGGCATAGCGGCTCGGCTCCACGACAATGCCGATGTGGTGGAGACGGCCGAACGGGCACGTGTCCTGGTCGGCGGGGTTCATGGAACGACCTCCTCGTCGTCATTGCGGATCACAGCAGGGGACGGGACCCGGCACGAGACGCACCAGCCGCGCGCTGGCCGTCTCGTGCCGGGTCCCTCGGTCTCTCCGTTCCGAGATCAGGCCAATTGCCCTTGCCGGGCACGGTGTTTCAGCAGAATCTCGTCGGCGGCGCGCTCGCCGGAGCGCGCCGCGCCTTCCATCGCGGTCGCCCATCGGGAGCCGATCGCCTCGCCCGCGAAGTGCAGCCCTCCGACGGGAGCCGCGATGACCTGTCGTCTCGTGGCTCCCCCGCTCTGCGAGCTGACCACGCCGCCGAAGAACTCTTCCCGCGTCCAGTTCTGGACGACGCCGCCGATCCGCACGGGCTCGAATCCGGTCATCGCCCGGATCTGGTCGTCCAGCACCGCCAGCGCCCGGTCCTGGTCGTCCAGCAGCCCGTCGCCGGTGTCGGGCATCGTGCCCAGCACCGTGACCGTGTCTTCCGCGGTGCGCCGGAGCCAGAACATCGCCGCGCCGCTGTCGGTCAGCACCGACGGCCCCGCCGCGTCCCAGATGCGCCGGCCGTCGCGGTACTGGCCGACGATCTTCCCGCCTTGGGTCATCGGCGACCGCAGGAGCGCCGCGGTCTTCCAGTCCGGCAGGACCGGGTCGAAGCCGATCCTCCTGATCGCGTGCACCGACGCGGTGATGACGACCTCGTCCGCGACGAACTCGTCGTGCTCGGTCGCGACCCGGTAGGAGCTGCCGCTCCGCGAGATCAGCCGCACCGGCTGCTCGTAGCGGATGTCGAGGCCCTTCGACGCCTGCCGCGCGATCACGTCCGTGCTGCCGTCGAGGAGCCAGCAAAGCCGGCCGATGTCGCCGGGATGGACGTGCCAGGACGACGTCACGGCCGGGCGCTGGACCGGGTTGAACCCCGTCTGCATGGTGTAGCGGGCGAAAGCGGCCGGGGACAGCCCGGCCCGGCGCCCCCACGCCGCTACCGTCTCGGCCGTGCCGGGCGGCGTTGCCTCGAGCGCCTCGCCGACCTCCTTGGCCAGCCGTTCGCGCTCCTCCTCGCTCACCCGCTGACCGTCTTCCACCAGATTGCCGAGCAAGATGGAAGCGCCGCTGTAGCGCTCGCCGGGTCCCTTCGGATACAGCGCGAGCTCGGCCGAGAGCTTGATGCCGTGCTCGAGGCAGAAGCGCAGCAGGAAATCCTGCCCTCGGTCCAAAAAGGACGCTCCGAGGTCGGCTACCGCGCCGAAGCGGAGCGCCTCCCGGTCGCCCCGGGTCCGCCCGCCCAGGTGCGGGGTGGCCTCGAGCACCACCACGTCCTCCCCGGCAGCGGTGAGCCGCCGGCCCGCGAAAAGCCCAGCCAAACCTGCTCCGACGACTACCGTGGTCATGAGTGCGAGAGCCTTTCCGTCACGTAGCTGGTATGGAAGATTTCCGCGGTGCGCAGGATTTCCCCGGCGGCCCGGAGCCCGGACCTGGCCGCGCCTTCGAGCGTTCCGCACATCGGCGCGTCCGTGTAGTCGCCCGCGAAGTGGACCGGGGGCTCTTCGCCGCCGAGAATCCCGGCGACCGCGGCGCGAGCGCTTTCCGGCGGTGCCACCGTCACTCCTAAGTGGAGCGGATCGGCCCACCAGTTCTTGACATCGCCTCGCAGGCGCGTGACCGGCTGTCCGACCACAAGTTCCACCAGTTCGTCGAGCCTGGAATACGCCGCGGGCGGATCGGCCAGGAGACCGCGTTCCGCGCCGGCGATGAAGGCGGTGACGATCGCCGGCGTCCCCGGTTCGCCCGGCACGCTCACCCAAGCCGTATTGATCGCCCCGTCGGTGCAGACCAACGCCTTGAACGCCTCGCGCACCGCATCGCCTTGCGCATACTGGGCGATCACCTTGCCTGCCATCGCCGGCAGCAACGACGTGGCGGTCATGACCCGGTCGTCCGACAACGGAGGGTCGAAACCGATCGTCGAGACGGCATACGGCCCCACCGCGCAGAGAACGGAACTCGCGGTGAATTCTTTGCCGGAAGCCGTGGTCACGGTCGCATTGCGAGTGCGCCGCACCCGGACGACGGGGTCGCCGAGCCGGACGTCCAGCCCCTCCGCGAGCACCCGCAGCAACGACTCCGTCCCGCCGCGGCACCGCTGGAAGGTCCCTCGCTGAGCGGAAAAGAGGAAATGCACGTCGCAGTCCCACGGATCAAGCTGTGCGAACAGCCGCGCCAGCGATCGCGTGACCGCGGCCGCGCGCCCGGAAAGCCGGGACCGCCGGATCCACTGCTCGACGATTTCGCCGGAAGCGGGCGGATGCGCGATCGCGGCGGCCCGAAGCTCCGCGCCGATCTCGTCGCGCGCGTCCTGGCTCAGGACCCGGTCGCCGACGACGAACCGGTTCACCCGGAGATAAGCCTCCATGAGCGACTCGTCGCCGTCCTGCGGGGCTCCGTACCGTTGCGGCGCAAGGAGTTCCACTCCGACCTCGGCGCACAGTGCACGCACCGCGTGGTAGCTGTCGTCGATGAGTTCCCCGCCCAAGTCGGCATACTGTCCTCCGCCCCACTCCACGGCCGACTGGATGGCGCGACCGCCGATCCGGTCGGAAGCTTCGAGTACGACGACCTCACGCCCTTCGCGACGCAGCTTCCACGCCGCGGTCAAGCCGGCCAGTCCCGCACCGATGACAACTGCTGGCGCATCCTCCAAGAACCGCACTGTGTGCTTACCTCCACCGTCGTGCTCGCGTCGGCCCGATCCACGTGTCCTCATTTGACCGTGCCGTCCGCTCATCCGCGGCCGGCGGACGCGGCATGATGCCCGGGTGGGGGATCCGTGTTCGGCGACTCGCGCGAGCATTGGCCGCGACCGGCTGTGCTCGACAGGTGAAGGTTCGTACTCTCCGCCGCTTGAGCGGTCAATACGACCGCGGCAAGCCGAGTGTGTGGCTCGCGACGTAGTTCAGAATCATCTCCCGGCTGACCGGTGCGATCTTGAGCAGGCGCGCCATTCCCCACAGGTGCGCGAGACCGTATTCGGTCGCCATGCCGTTGCCGCCGTGGGTTTGGATGGCAGCGTCGAGGGCTTTCAGTGCGGCATCGGCGGCGCTGTATTTCGCCATGTTCGCTGCCTCGCCCGCCGGGCGGCCCGCGTCGTGCAGCCACGCGGCTTTCGCGGTCATCAAGCGTGCGAGTTCGACGTCTACCGCCGCCTCCGCGAGCGGATGGGCCACTCCCTGGTGCGCGCCGATCGGCGTGCCCCAGACCGAGCGCTCGTTCGCGTAGCGCGCGGCTTTCGCCAGTGCGTACCGCGCGATGCCGGTTTCGATCGCGGCACCGCCGATGCGTTCCGGGTTGAGGCCGCGGAAAACGATGCGCAGTCCGTCGCCGACCTCGCCGATCCGGCGGTCGTCGTCTACCCGGACGTCGTCGAAACTGAGCGTGTACTGCTTCTCCGGCGCGCGCATTTCGACCGGGATCCGGCTGCGGTGCAGACCGTCGGCGTCCGTGGGCACGACGAACAGCGTCATTTCGCCCTGTCCGGAGTCGCTGGCACCGGTGCGAGCGACGACGAGCAGGTTCGCGGCCTCGTCCACTCCGGAGATGTAGTACTTCGTGCCCGACAGCACCCACCCGTCGCCGTCGCGGCGCGCGGTGGTGCGCAACTGGTGGCTGTTCGATCCGGCGTCCGGTTCGGTGATCGCGAAGACCATTTTCTCCGCACCGGAAGCCATCGCGGGCAGCCATCGGCGCTGTTGCGCGGGCGTGCCGAATTCCTTCAGCACCTCGCCGGAAATCGCGGCGGACACGAGCAAAAGCAGCAACGGCATCCCGGCCGCGGCGGTCTCCTCGACCACGATCGCGAGTTCGGTGATGCCCGCGCCTCCCCCGCCGTGCTCCTCGGGCAGGTTCACGCCGACGAAGCCCGCTTCGCCGAGGGCGTGCCACAGCTCGTCGGTGCGCCCGTCCTCGTCCAGCACGCGCCGGAAATACCCGTCGCCGAACCCCGCGCAGATCTTGCCGACCGCGGCCCGCAGGTCGGCGTGCTCGGGCGATTCGTCGAAATCCATCAGTGCCGTCCCGAGGCTTCCGTGGCCGGCGCATATTGCCGGCGCAACTTGTACTTCATGACTTTCCCGCCGACCGTTTCCGGCAGCGCGTCCACGAACCGCACCGTTTTCGGGGTTTCGAAGCCGGCCAGGCGTTCCCGCGCGAAAGCGATCAGCTCCTCCTCGGTGACCGCCGCGTCCTCGGCCAGCACGACGAACGCCGCCACTCGCTCGCCCCAGCGTTCGTCCGGAACCCCGATCACCGCCGCCTTCGCGACGGCGGGATGCAGGTGCAGTGCCGACTCCACACGAATCGTCGAGACGTTCTCGCCGCCGGATTTCACGATGTCCTTGTACCGGTCGACCATCACGCGCTGGCCGCTTTCGCCGTACGAGCAACTGTCGCCGGAGTGAAACCAGCCGTCGCGGAACGCTTCGCGCGTAGCCGCTTCGTCGAGGTAGTAGCCCGCGGTGGTGACAGGCGAACGGTAGACGGCTTCGCCGGGCACGCCTTCCTGTCCCTCCAGGGAAACGCCCTCCGGATCCACAATCTGCGACGCCAGCAGCGGACTGGGCGCTCCGACGTAGTTGTCCTGCGGCGCGGTCCGCGCGTACAGGTCCGGGTGCTGGTCGGGCCAGAACCGGTGGCAGGCAATGGATTCCGTTTGCCCGAATATTTCCGTGACTGTCAACTGTGGACAGTGCTCGCGAAGACCCGCGAGCACCGCGGGCGGGAGCGCGGCCCAGCCGTAGACGGCGATCCGCAGGGACGACACGTCGCGCGGGTGCGCGTCGAGTTCCTGCCGCAGCGCACCGAGCATCGCCGGCGAACCGCCCCACAGCGCGGTGCTCCGCTCGCGCTCGATGCAGTCGGCGGTCGCGACCGGGTCCGGCCGCCGTCCGATGACGGCCGAGCCGCCTGCCGCGAACGCCGCGAGGAGAAATATCTGATGGCCGACGTGATACATCATCGGCAGGAAGCTGGCGACCTTCACCGCGCCCTCGAACGGGACCCCGCGGGTGAGAGTGAGCGCGAAGCCGTGCGCGGCGAGCGTGGACGCCGCGTGCGAGCACATCACGCCCTTCGGCATCGCCGTCGTGCCGGAGGTGAAAAGGATTTCGTAGATGTCGTCGCCGTGGATCGTGGTGTCCGGCGCGGTTTCGGAGACGCCGGAGACGAAGTGCGAGAACGACTCGCTGCCTTCCGGGGCGGGTCGGCCGATTTCCATCGCCACGTCCGGAGAAACCCCGGCGCCGCGCCACTGCTCCGGCGCGGCGGTCCAGATGTCGGCGTCCACCACGCACATTCGCGGCTGGACCCGGTCGATCAGGTAGCGCACCACGTCCGGCGCCATGGCCGGGTTGATCGGTGCCGCGACCATGCCCGCTTTCGCGACGCCCAGTTTGAAGGCGTAGCCCTCGACGGAGTTTTCGCACACCATCGCCACCCGGTCGCCCCGGTGCAGACCCCGGGCGAGCAGGGCGTTCGCGACTTGGCTGGTGAGCGCGTCGAGCTCGGCGAAGGTCAGCCGGGCGAAGCGGGGATTGCCGAACGCGCCGGGCCAGCCCGCGATCGCGGTCGCGTCCGGGACGCTCCAGGTGAGGCGTTCGACCAGATCGGACACGCAGATGCGGTTCCAGCGGTCGTCCGCGCGGCGGTTGTAGAGGCTGGTGACATCGAAGGCCATGAAGCTCCCCCTTTGGAACTCCGCGGTGAGCACGCCGCGTGCTCGGATGCCCCTCACCTTAGAGAATCATCATTCACTAAGCAAGGGGCTCGGCGGCGGGGGGTCACTGGTCCGCGGCGATCTCCAGCACGAGCTCGGCGGCGCGGGCGAGGCAGTCGAGCAGCCGGTCGGCTTCGAGGCCGACGTTGTGGAACAGATTCGACTGGACGGCGCCGACCGCGGCGTGGACGAGCGTGCGCGCCACCGCGTCGTCGAGGTCCGGATGCGCCTCGCGGGTCAGGTGCACCCACTCCTCCAGGTACAGCCGCTGCTTGCGGCGCAGCCGGACCTGGTCCTCGGCGGGCAGGCTGCCGATCTCGTTGTGGTAGACCCGGGCCAGCGCGCGCTGGCGCACCACGAACTCGGCCTGCCCGCGCACAAGCCGCCGCAACGTCTCGCGCGGCCCGGCGTGCTCGGCGAGCGCGACGTCCTGGTCGGCGATGAGCCGGTCGATGATGTCGTCGAAGAGCGCGACGAGGATCGCCGCCTTGCTGTCGAAGTGCCGGTAGATCCCGGAGCCGACAATGCCCGCGTCGCGGCCGATTTCGGCCATCGACACCGCGTGGTAGCCGTTGCGGCTGATCAGATCGCCCGCCGCGACGAGAATTTTCGCTCTCCGGTCGGGATCCCGCGTCCGGGTGGCCGAACGTGCCACACCCACCACCTCCAGCCTGTCGCTTCCGCCACGATATCGGCCTCGCGGCGAGCACGCCGAGGCGGACCCCTCTGGGTGAACGGCGAGTCACTCAGGGTTGGCGGGAATGCGACGGGAGGACGGGCGCATGCGGGAGACCGGCGCGGCGCTGGAAGCCGTTCAAGAAACCGGCACGCAGGCGTGGAGCGGGTACTTAGGCGGCGGTGGCATCGGGACCGCGAACCGCCCCGGCCGCGCCCTCCCCTGGGCGGAGTGGCGAAGTCCCGGCCCCAGCTCAGCCGCGGAACTGCCCCGCCCGCCGCCCAACCCCAGGCGGGCCGGCGAACGCCTGGGCCACCCGCATCCACTCCCCGGCCGTATCACCGCGCGTGCGCAGCGCCGTGTCCGCCACATGCCGCCGCTGGGTCACTACCAGGCAGAAGTCCTCGGCCGGTCCGGTCACCGCGTTCGGGGAAGCCGGGTCGCCCCAGGTCCAGTGGCTGCCGTCCGGGGCGGTCAGGGCCACGTGCGTCTCGGCGTCGGGCACTGGCCGACCCCGCACCCGGTAGCTGTTCGGGAAGGCCAGCACTCCGATCCGCGCCACGTGTCGCAGCCGCGCGGTCGCCTCGCGGCGCACGCCGAAAGTGTCCGCGACGTCCTGCCCGTGCGCCCAGGTCTCCATGATCCGCGCCGTCAGCTTCGACGCCAGGCTCATCGACGGCCCGAACCACGGCACCCGGACCGCGGGATCCGCCGCCTCGGCCGCCGCGCGCAAACGGCGGTGTTCGTCGTTCCACCAGGCCAGCATCTGCGCACCGGGGCGATCCGCGTGCGCCGCTCCAATCCCGTCTACATAGGACTGCAGATCTTTTAGGGAATCCCGCAGCGCGACGAATTTCTCGGGCTCCCCGACGCACAGCGCGGTGACTCCGTCGAAATGCGCCAGGTGCGCGATCTGGTCGCGAACAGTCCAGCCAGGCGCGGGCGTCGGCGCGGACCAGTCGCGGTCCGGGCGTCCGGCCAGCAACGCGGCGAGCGCGTCGTGCTCCGCCGCCAAGTCCGTCAGCAATCCGTCGATCATCGCGCCCGCCACCGCGGCGCCCGCTTCTCGGCGAACGCGCGCGGACCCTCCTGCGCGTCCTCGCTCAGATAAACCGGTTCCCAGATCCGCTCAGCCACCTCGAAGGCATCCGACCGGCCATGCTCGGCGACCGCGTACACCATTTCCTTCGCCGCCCGGACCGAAAGCGGTGCGTTGGCGGCGATGCGTGCGACCAGCTCCCGTGTCGCGTCAAGCAGTTCCGCGCCCGGCACCACGCGGTTCACCAGTCCGATCTCGTAAGCGCGCCGGGCGCTGACCGGTTCGCCGGTCACCAGGATCTCCATCGCGACGCGCGGCGGGACCAGCCACGGCAGCGGCGCGGCCCACGGCGAGCCACGGCCCACTTTCGCCTCCGACACCGCGAACTTCGCCTCTTCCGCCGCGATGACCAAGTCCGCGGACTGCGCGAGCAGGAAGCCGCCGCCGTACGCCCCGCCGTTCACCGCGGCGACGACCGGCTTGGCGAGCTTCAGCGTGCGGCCGGGTTGCGGCACGAAGTCCGGCGGCGGCACAGTGAGCTTCGTACTCGCCATCTCCTTCAGATCGCCGCCCGCACAGAACGCCCGGTCCCCGGCCCCGGTCAGCACGATCACCGAGACCGCTGGATCAGCGTCCGCCTCCTCGAAGCGCGCTTTCAGGCCGCGCCGAACCGCCGCGTTGAGCGCGTTGCGCGCCTCGGGCCGGTTGATGGTGATCCACGCGGCGCCGTCTTCCACCGCGTAGCGGACCTGGTCAGCCATCCTCGCCTCCGGTTTCCTCGAGCACGATCAGCACCGTCCCGGTGTCCACAGTGGACCCTTCAGCGACCGGGACACTGCCCACGACGGCGTCGGCGGGCGCGGTGACGGCGTGCTCCATCTTCATCGCCTCCAGCACGATCAGCTGCTGCCCGGCCCGCACCGGCTCGCCGGGCGCGACCGCCACCCGGGTCACCGTGCCCGGCATCGGCGCGACCAGCGAACCCTCCAGCAGGTGGTCGGCAGCGTCCGGGAACCGGGGCAGCACCGCCAGTTCGACCGTCCCGCCCGGCCAGCCCGCGTAGACGGTCGCGCCGGCCCGGTCGAGCGAGAACGCCCGGCGGACGCCGTCCACGACGAGATCCGCGCGCCGCGGTGTGCAGGCGTGCACGACGACATCGTGCGGCTCGCCGTCCACTTCGAACCGGACGTCGCGGCCGAGCCGGTAGCCGACAGCCAGTTCGCGGTCCAGATGCCGGTACGACCGCGTCTGCAGCTGCGCGGGCGAGGACCGGAAACCCGACGTCACGTGCGGCAGGACCCGCGCCGACACCCGCTCGTGCGCTTGCTCGGCCAGCGCGGTCGCGAGCGCCGCGGCGCGCACCACCTCGGCGTCGTCGACCTCGATCAGCGTCGAGGGCCGGCGCCGGTCGAGGAAATGCGTGTCGATCCGCGCGGCGGCGAACTCCGGGTGTTCGAGGATGCCGACCAGCAGCGCCCGGTTGGTGGTGACGCCGTGCACCCGGGCTCGCCGGAGCGCCCGGACGAGCCGCGCGGTCGCTTCTTCCCGCGTCCGCCCGTAGCCGACGACCTTCGCCAGCATCGGGTCGTAGTTGGTGGACACCACCGAACCCGACTCGACGCCGCCGTCGACCCGCAGTCCCTCCGTTTCCGGGATCTCGAAGCGCTCCAGCAGACCTGCCGCGGGCAGGAAATCGCGCGCCGGGTCCTCGGCGTAGAGCCGGGCTTCGATCGCGTGCCCTCGGATCCGCGGCTCGTGCGCCTCCGGCGGCAGCGGCGCCCCGGCGGCGACCTCCAGCTGGAGCCGCACCAGGTCGAGGCCGGTGACCAGCTCGGTGACCGGGTGCTCCACCTGCAGCCGCGTGTTGACCTCCAGGAAGAAGAACCCGCCGTCCGGCGCGACGATGAACTCCACCGTGCCCGCCCCGACGTAGCCGAGCGCGCGCCCGGCGTCCACCGCGGCCGCGCCCATCCGGGCCCGCAGCTGCTCGTCCACCACCGGCGACGGGGCTTCCTCGACGATCTTCTGGTGCCGCCGCTGGATCGAGCACTCCCGCTCGTTCAGGTGCACCACGGTGCCGTGCCGGTCGCCGAAGATCTGGATCTCGATGTGCCGCGGATTGTCCACGTAGTGCTCGAGGAACACCGTGTCGTCGCCGAACGCCGCTCCGGCCTCGCGGCGGGCCGACGCGATCGCCTCGAGCAGCTCGCCCGGTTCGCGCACCTCCCGCATCCCGCGCCCGCCGCCGCCGAACGACGCCTTGACCAGCACCGGCCAGCCGATGTCGGCGGCGATGCCGAGCACCTTGTCGTCGGCGACGCCGGTCAGGTCGCGCCCGGGCAGCACCGGCACCCCGGCGCGTTCCATCATCTCCCGCGCGGTCAGCTTGCTGCCCATCGCGGCGATCGCTTCGGCGGGAGGGCCGACGAACGTGACGCCCGCGGCCTCGCACGCCCGCGCGAATCCCGCGTTCTCCGAAAGGAAACCGTAGCCGGGATGGATCGCGTCCGCACCGACGCGTTCCGCCGCGGCCAGCACCCGGTCGGCACGCAGGTACGACTCGGCCGGCGTCGCCCCGCCGAGCGGGACCGCTTCGTCAGCCTCGTGCACGAACGGCGCGTCGGCGTCCGGATCGGCATAGACCGCGACCGTGGCGATACCGAGTTCGCGGCACGTCCGGAAGACCCGGCGGGCGATCTCGCCGCGGTTGGCGACCAGCACCTTGGTGATCATGTGTCCCTCGCCTACATCCGGAAGACCCCGAACCCGCGGGTCCCCTCGATCTCGTTGTTGTGGCACATCGACAGGGCGATGCCGAGCGTGTCCCGCGTGTCGCGGGGGTCGATCACGCCGTCGTCGTAGCACTGGCCGCTCATGTACAGCGCGAGCGATTCGGCCTCGATGCGTTCCGCCAGTTCGGCGCGGCGGCGCGCGTCGGCCTCCTCGTCGAACGGCCGCCCGGCCGCCGCGGCGGCTTGCCGCGCGACGATCGACATCACCCCGGCCAGCTGTTCCGGGCCCATGATCGCGGTCTTCGAGTTCGGCCAGGTGAACAGCAGCCGCGGATCGTAGGAGCGGCCGGACATGCCGTAGTTGCCCGCGCCGTAGGAGGCGGCCAGGTTGACCGTCAGGTGCGGCACCCGGCTGTTGGTGACGGCGTTGATCATCTTCGAGCCGTCCTTGATCATGCCGTTCTGCTCGTACTGCGTGCCGACCATGAACCCGGTGGTGTTCTGCAGGAAGACCAGCGGGGTGTCGGTCTGGTTGCACAGCAGGATGAACTCGCTGCCCTTCTTGGCCTCCTCGTTGAAGAGCACGCCGCGCGCGTTCGCGAGGACGCCGACCGGGAAGCCGTGGATCGAGGCCCAGCCGGTGACCAGAGCCGTGCCGTAGAGCGGTTTGTACTCCTCGAACCGGGAACCGTCCACGATCCGCGCGACCACCTCGCGCGGGTCGAACGGGACCTTCAGGTCGACCGACGCGATCGACAGCAGGTCTTCGGCCGGGTACAGCGGTTCGTCGGCCGGTTCGGTCGGGCCGGGGCCGAGCTTGCGCCAGTTCAGGTGCTCCACGATCTCCCGGCCGAGCGACAGGCATTCGTGCTCGTCCCGGGCGAGGTAGTCGGCCAGCCCGGACGTGCGGGCGTGCATGTCCGCGCCGCCGAGGCTTTCGTCGTCGGCGTCCTCGCCGGTGGCCATCTTCACCAGCGGCGGGCCGCCGAGGAACACCTTCGCCTGGTTTTGCACCATCACCGCGTAATCGCACATGCCCGGCACGTACGCGCCGCCCGCGGTCGAGTTGCCGAAGACCAGCGCGATGGTCGGGACCCCGGCCGCCGACAGCGCGGTCAGCTCGTGGAACAGCCGCCCGGCCGGGACGAACAGCTCGGCCTGGCGTTCCAGGTCGCCGCCGCCGGACTCGACCAGGTTGATCACCGGGAGCCGGTTCTCGCGGGCGATCTGCATGGCCCGCAGCACTTTCTTCCAGGTGTAGGGGTTCGACGCGCCGCCGCGCACGGTCGGATCGTGCCCGACGATCATGCATTCGACCCCGCTGACCACGCCGATGCCGGTGACGACGCTCGCGCCGACCGGGTACTCGGTGCCCCAGGCCGCGACGCCGCCCAGCTCCAGGAACGGCGCGTCCCGGTCGAGCAGCAGCTCGATCCGTTCCCGCACCAGGAGCCGGCCGCGTTTCCGGTGCCGTGCCACGTATTTCTCGCCGCCGCCGTCGACCGCGCGGCCGAGCTGGCGGCGCAGTTCGGCCAGCCGCTCGAGGTTGCCCTCGCGGTTGGCGGCCGCGGTCGCCGAGGAGAAGTCGAACGTACTCGTGAGTGTCTTCATCCGGCCTGGATTCCTTTCCCGCACCGGGTCCGCGCCGCCGCTCCGGCGAGCAGCGCGGCGGTTTCGGCGATGTCGCCGGCACTGCAGCCGCGCGACAGGTCCGCCCAGGGCCGGCGCAGGCCGAGGACGAACGACCCGAGCGCCCGGGCGCCGCCGACCCGTTCGGCGACCTTGTACGCGATGTTGCCCGCCTCCAGCGACGGGAAGACCAGCACGTTGGCCCCGCCCGCCAGCACCGAGCCGGGCGCCTTGCGCGCCGCGACGCCCGCGTCCACCGCGACGTCGAACTGGATTTCCCCGTCGGCGGCCAGGTCCGGGCGCGCCGCGCGCAGCAGCCGGGTCGCCTCCCGGACCTTGTCCGCGCGCGGGTGGACCGCGCTGCCGCCGGTGGAGAACGACAGCAGCGCCACCCGCGGCTCGGTCCCGAACAGCGCCCGGTGGTGATCGGCCGCCGCGGCGGCGATCCGCGCCAGCTGCTCCGCGTCCGGGTCGGGCACGACCACGCAATCGGCGTAGGTCGCCCATGTGCCGTGGTGGCGGATCGCGAAGCAGCCGCATACGAGGTCCGCCGTCCGCAGCTGCCGGATGCCCGCCCGCAGCACCGCCGCGCTGGTGGTGAGACTGCCGCTGATGCCCGCCGCGAGCCCGGCCGGTTCCAGCACCCGGGCCAGGTAGTCCACTGTGGACTCACCAGGCGGCGGGGTCAGCTCCTCAGTCCCCGAGGGCGCGGTGCCGGGCGCGGCGCCGATCAGCACCGGCGTGATGCCGCCCTGCTCCGCCAGCCGGGCCGCCGCTTCGATCACCCGCTCGTCGCTCGCGTCGGCGAGTCCGATTCGGACAGTCATCGCGCGAGGTCCGCAGGAGCGTCGAATTCCATTTGCAGCAGGCCGAGCGAAAGGGTTTTGCCTTGCGCGTCCGTGCGCAGCGAAGCCGCTCCGCCGCCGTCGAGCGCGTCGTGGAGGATGAAGTTCAGCGCCCGCAGGTTCGGCAGTTCGTAGCGCACGACCTCGCCGCGGCACAGCGCGTGGAAATGCGCGGCGACGCGTTCGGCGGTCAGGTTCTCCCGGAGGAACTCATACGCCGCGTCGGTTTCGGTCCAGACGCCGATGTTCGCGTCCGCGCCTTTGTCTCCGGAGCGCGCCGAAGCGAACTCGCGCAACTGCGTCGTCCTGGTCATGCCGCCACCTCGCTGACTCGCACCGCCGGGCGCACTGCGGATTTCTCGAGCAACGCGGGCCAGAACCCGACGATCGCGCTGGCCTTGGGCCGCCCGCCGGCGAAACCGGTCAGCCCGGGCGGGCCGGACGTGAGCAAGGAAGCCAGTTCCGCGCCGAGCCGGTCGACGGCCGCCTTGTCCTGCGACCGGACCGACACCCGCAGCACGACTTCCGACGGCGGTGCGGCTGGCTCCGGCAGCATTCCCTCGTACAGCACGTTGGTGCCGACGACCTCCACCCGGCAGTCTCCCTCGGGAAACCGCACGCCGTCCTCGGCGAGCCTCGCCAGCAGAAGATCAGCGGTGCAGCGCGCTTTCGCCGCCGCGTCCGGGCCGCCGACGGTCAGCTGCGCGGTGGTGCGCCAGCCGTCGAGCGTGCTGACGGAAACCTTATAGGTGTCCGTGGGCGCGCTGCCGCGCACGCCATGCACACGGACGCGGTCCGGGCCGTCCTGGGTCAGCTGGATCGAGGTGAAGTCCGCGACGACGTCCGGCGTGAGGTACCGGGCGGGGTCGCCGAGTTCGTACAGCAGCTGTGCGGTGACGGTGCCGACGTCCACCAGTCCCCCGGTGCCCGGTTTCTTGGTCAGGACGAATTCGCCGGATTCGCCGACCTCCGCGATCGGGTAGCCGATGCCGGCCAGGTCGGGCACGGATTCCCAGCGGTCGTAGTTGCCGCCGGTGCTCTGCGTGCCGCACTCGAGCAGGTGCCCGGCGACGGTGCCGGCCGCGAGCCGGTCGTAGTCGCCCGCGGTCCAGCCGAACTCGTGGATGAGCGGGGCGAGCACGAGCGACGGGTCGGTCACACGGCCGGTGACGACGATGTCCGCGCCGTCGGCCAGCGCCTCGGCGATCGGGAACGCGCCCAGGTAGACGTTCGCGCTCTGCACGCGCGCCAGCTCGCCGGCCAGCGGAGTGCCGGTCGTGAGGTTCGCCAGTGCGTGCCCGTCCTCGATCAGCGCGGGCAGCCTGGCGAGGATGTCGTCGCCGCCGACCGTGGCGACCCGGACCGGGACGCCGAGCCGCCGCGCGACCACCTCGACCGCGGCCGCGCACGCCGCCGGGTTCACCCCGCCCGCGTTCGCGACGATCTTGATGCCGTGCTCCGCGCAGTCCGGAAGGATCCGCTCGAGCTGCGCGACGAAGTCCGTCGCGTACCCGGCCTCCGGGTTCCGCGCCCGCAGCTTCTGCATGATGCTCATCGTGACCTCGGCCAGGAAGTCCATCGTCAGATAGCCGATGCCGCCGCCGCGCACCAGCTGCAGCGGCCCGCGCACCGAATCGCCCCAGAAGCCCTGGCCGTTGCCGATCGAGACGGTTCTGCCGGTCATGACCCCTCCTCGCTAGTGAATTACTATTCACTATGGGCATCCCGCTCGCGCCTGTCAAGACGAGCCCCACGCCGTGATCGCCGCGCTGGCATCCGGCCCGGACACGCGTTACAGTGCCGCATTAGTGAATGGGAACTCACCTGAAGATCCCGGAGGACCGCCCCGGTCGGGATTCCCGCGATCCGTGGAGGAGCAATGGAGCTCGCCGCCAACCTGATCCAGCGCGTCAACGTCGCGGATTCCCTCCGCCGGAGCGCCGCCGCCCGCCCGGACCGCCCGGCACTGGTCGACGGCCCGCGCGCCTGGACCTACGCCGAACTGGACGACTGGGTCGACCGCCTCGCCGGCGGCCTCTCCGCGAAGGGCTACGAACGCGGCGACGTCCTCGCCCTCGCCTCCGGCAACAGCGCGGAATTCCTCGCGGCCTACTACGCCTGCGCCCGGCTGGGCGTCGTCTGCGTGCCGATCAACCTGGGCTGGCGGCCGAAGGAAGTCGGCTACGTGCTTACCCACTCCCGGGCCCGCGGCCTGGTCGTGGAAACCCAGCTGGTCGCGACGATGGCCGAGTCGCTCGCCGAATGCGCCCAGGTGTCCGACGTCTTCGTCGCCCCCGGCACCGATGCGCAGTGGTCCCCGGCACCGGAGGACCGCTCCTGGACCACGCTGGAGGAGATCGCCGCCGGACCTGCCGCCCCGGGAGAAACCCTGGTGGCCGATCGCGATCCGCTGAGCTACCTCTACACGTCCGGCACCACCGCGTTCCCCAAGGGCGTCGTCGGCACGCATCTGGGCATCTACCTGGAGTCCATGTCAGCCGCCCTGGACAACGGCTGGAGCGCGGCCGACCGGTTCCTCGCGATGATGCCGATGTTCCACACCGCGCAGCTCAACGCGTTCTGCACGCCCGCGATCCTCGTCGGCGCAACGGTGCACATCCATCGCGGTTTCGGGCCCGGACGCTTCCTCGAAACGATCGAAGGCGAAGGGATCACCCAGGTGTTCGGCCTGCCGATGATGTACCGGGCGGCGCTGGAACACCCGTCGTTCGGGGCGCGGGACCTGTCTTCGCTGCGCCGCGCCACCTACGCGATGGCCCCGATGCCCGAAGCCCAGATCAAGGCTTGCCTCGACGGCTACGGCTGCGAATTCGCGCTGCTGTTCGGGCAGACCGAGATGTCGCCGGTCACCACCCTGTTCCGGCCCGAGCACCAGCTCACCCACGTCGGAGCCGTAGGCACCCCGCTCACCGGCGTCCACGTCGCGATCATGGACGAGCAGGGCGCGCTGCTGCCCCGCGGGGAAACCGGCGAGATCGTCTACCGCGGGCCGTCCACAATGGAGGGATATCTGCGCGACCCGGAGGCGACGGAAACCGCGTTCCGGCACGGCTGGTTCCACTCCGGCGACGTCGGCCGGTTCGGCCCCGACGGCGTGCTGTGGTTCACCGACCGGGCGAAGGACGTCATCAAGACCGGCGGCGAGAACGTCGCGTCGCTGGAGGTGGAACGCGCGGTCTACGACGCCGAGCCGAACGTCGCGGAGGTCGTCGTCGTAGGGCTGCCGCACGAACGCTGGACGGAGGCGATCACCGCGGTCGTCGTCCCGAAACCCGGCTGCCGGATCGACGCGGAAACCCTGCGCACCGCGCTCAAGGACCGGCTGGACGGGTACAAGGTGCCGAAAGCGGTGATCGTCGCCGACGAACTGCCGCGCACTTCGACGGGGAAGATCCAGAAGAACGTGGTCCGGGAACAGCACGCGAACCACTACGGGGAGCGGTGAAGGAGTTCCTTTTCGGACCACCACTCCCCCGCGAGCAGCCCGAGCACGACCTGGTCGGCGAACTCCCCGCCGACCCACCCGACGCGCCGCAAGGTGCCCTCTGGCACGAAGCCTGCGGCGGTCGCGGACCGGATCATGGCGGCGTTGTCTGCCAGCGTTTCGCCTTGGAGCCGCTGCAGGCCGCGGACGGTGAAGGCGTAGTGGCACAGGACCTGGACCACGTCGGCGCCGAGGTTCTGGCCCCGATAATCCGGACGGAGAGCGACACCTGCGTGTGCGGTCCGGTTGTGGAGATCGATGCCCCAAAGCAATGCTTCTCCCGCCAGCGTGTATTGGTCCCAGAACCACTTCATGCCGTCGCGGGTGAGGTAGTAGCCCTCGGCGAACTGCAGGTAGGACGGGGTGTCGAGGTCGGCGTTGGCGACCGGGTAGAGCAAGACCTGCGCTTTGAGGTCGATGCCGCTGCGGTCTTTGTTCATCAGCGCGAAAACCGCCGACCTGCAGCCGCCGACCGCAGCAATGCTGCGGGCGTGACGATGCGGCAGGCCCACGGGGATTTCGACAGGAGCCGGGACAGAGCCGCGAGCACCGCCCGGTCGGCCCAGTCCAGTCGTGGGCGAGAGCTGGTGCGGCTCAGAACGGCGACCCCGTGACGCAGAGCCAGTATCTCCGCGCGTCCTTGGAGGCTGAGCCCCGCGCCAGCAGCGTCAGCCAGGACAACACCTGGACCAAGATCCCTTACGACTGCCGAACAGTCGCAGACCACCGATCGACGAACACCACACACAGCAGGCCAAGGCTAGCGACCAAGTTCGCGACCAGGACAGTGAGCCGTCGACGTTGCCTTCGAGGGGTCTATACCTCCGGCGGCCACACCGTCTGCACCGGTGCCATGACGTCCGGGACTGCGCCCACCGTCTGACCGGCACGCTGCGACGGCTGCGGGACCGAATGATTCGGTCCCGCAGCCTTCCGCGCCGTGCTCCGCTGTGGACCGGCCAACTGGGTATGGTCCCGGGGCGAGCGGACCAGCCGCGGGTGGTCTGGCCGCCCGCCCCGGAGTTCTCGGGGAAGCCCCGCGTTGCGCTGGTCCGTCGTGGCGACCGTCGGTTCCAGCCCGGTCAGTGCAGGAATCCGTCGACGACCGCGAAAGTGGCCTCAGCGGCTTCGACCTGCGGAATGTGCCCGGCCCCCGGCACGATCGCGACCTTGCTCCCGGTGATCCGGGCGGCGAACTCGTCGGCGTACACCGCCGGAATCAGCTTGTCCTGCTCGCCCCAGACGATCTGGGTCGGCGCGCTGATCCGGTGCAAGCGTCGCTCCAGACCCTTGTCGGGGATGGGCCAGACGAATTTGCCGGTGCAGCCCAGCGCCCACACCAGGCCCGCGCCCGCGGCGATCGCCTCTTCCGGATCTTCAGGCGGGGTCAGCATCGCTTTCGCCGCGTCGCCTTCGGGATCGGCGAACAGCAATTCCGGCAGCGCGGAGGGCGGGGCCGCGATCCAGTTCGCGACCGGATGCTCGTCGCGCCAGAGGCCGATCGGGTCGAGCAGGACCAGTTTCGCGAACCGGTCCGGGTAGGCGGCGGCCAGTTCCGCTGCGAGCATCCCGCCGAACGACTGTCCCATGAGGACTGGCGTGCCGATTTCCAGTTTCCGGATCGCCTCCTCGTACATGAGCACGAGCTGCCACAGGTCGTCGACCTTGTGGACGGCGTAGGGATCGGCGGGCGAAGTGCCGGGGAACTCGGGGGCGTAGACGGTGAAGTCCTGGGCGAGGCGCTCCAGGAACGGATCCCACGCGAGCCCGGCGGCCGGGTGCAGATAGACCAGGCCGGGGCCCTGGCCTGTTGCCTTGACCCGGAGCTGGATCTCGCCGCCCCAGACGTCGACGGTCTTCTCGGTGAGGTCGAGGGTACTGGTCATGCGAGCGCTCCTGTCAGGCGGGCGGAATCGGCCAGCGGCGTGCCGCCGAGTCGTTCGGGCCACCAGTGGTGCCGGTAGCCCTCGTCGGTCCACAGTTCCTGCAACCGCGGCATGACCGCGCTGGCGAACAGGTCGATGTTGTCCTTCGCCAGTTCGTGCGGCATGGAACCGAACTGCAGCATCGCGTGCAGGTTGCCGATGCGGTATTCGCGGGCGTAGGCGAGCAGCTGTTCGGCGACGGTGTCCGGCGAACCGCAGATCACCGAGCCCGCGTCGACCAGTTCGGCGAAGCTCGCGGTGCGCATCTTGCTGTAGATGCCGAAGTCGCCGGGGTCGCGCATGATCGCTTCGACGCCGCGGATGTCGATGCCGCCGGGCAGCGCGAGCCGCTCCATCGGGATCGAGCCGATGCCTTTGCGGAAGAAGTACTCCGCATGCTGCGCATACAGCGCTTCGGCCTTCGCGTCGGTGTCGGCGACGCACACGGTCTGCATGAAGCCGAGGCGGTACGGGTTGGCGTCCTTGCCGAGCCGGTCGGCGATTTCCCAGAACCGGTCGAAGATCCGGCGCCCGGTGACTTTCAGGCCGAACCAGCCGAAGTAGTTGAACCCGAATTCCCGTTCCAGCGTCATCTGCATGGTGCGCGGGTTGCCGATGCCGGTGATCCACACCGGCGGATGCGGCGCCTGCTGCAGCGGGCGCGGCCAGAGGTTGACGCCCGGGTACTGCCCGAACCTGCCGTTCCACGGGAAAGCCCCGCCCTCGTGGGTCCACGCCTTCAGCACCAGTTCGAGGTTCTCGTCGAACCGCTGCCGGGTCTGCGCGGGCGGCACGCCGTTGTTGAGGTTGGCGTCGTAGGCGAGGCCGACCGGGAACCCGGTGACCAGGCGGCCGTTCGACATGCAGTCGAGCATCGCCAGCTCCTCGGCCGCCCGCAGCGGTTCCCGGCTCTTGCCGAGCGACCGGCCGACCGGGTAGATCGCCGTCTCGATGTTCTCGGCCTCGGTGGCGTAGGCGAGGGCGGCCTCGATGATGTCGGGATTCGGCGCCATGTCGTAGGAGCTTTGGCCGTGCTCGGTGACGGCGAGACCGTCGAATCCCGCACGGGCGGCGTGCATCAGCTCGTCCATCGCCTCGCGGAACGCGGCGGCGACGTGCTGCGGTTCGGTGACTTCGTGGTACGGCGTGGTGATGACGGATTCGAACCGCTGCTCGAAATCCTCGGCGAGCCGCCGGTACGGAACCTGTTGGAAGTACGTGACTTTCACGGTGTTCTCCAGTTCGTTCGAAGGTCAGATGTCGAGCGGTTCGCCGCTGTTCCCCGCGTCGGACAGGGCATGCAGTTCATGCACCCGGCCGACCCACGCGCAGGCGGGCCGCCCGTCGAAGGCCGCCGTGCGCGGCAGCTGCGGCAGTTTCAGGCCGGAGCGGCGGAATTCGCCGCGGTGGAACGTCAACGGTTCGAGCCGGCGGGCGTCGTGGCACGCGACCTCGCCGAGCACCAGCACGTGGTCGCCGCCGTCGTAGGTGCGCCACGGCCGGCATTGCAGCCACGCCGCCGCACCGGTCAGCCGCGGCGGACCGGTTTCCGGTTCGTGCCAGGAAACCGCGCCGTTCCGCGGTTTTCCCGCGAAGTGCAGGGCGACGTCGAGCTGGCTGGCGGCGAGGATGTTGACCGTGAACTCGTTGCCGGTCAAGCCTTCGCACGCCCGCGCCTGCCGTGCCACGGACACGAGGACCAGCGGCGGATCCATCGACACCGACGTGAACGAGTTCATCGTCGCGCCGCGCGGTTGCCCGTCGGCGTCGCGATAGGTGACGACGGTGACGCCGGTCGAGAACTCGCCCAGAACCGTGCGGAGCCGTTTCGCGTTGCCCGGTGCGTGCATTGTGGTCATGTCGTTTCTCCGGTCAGGTCACGACGTTGAGGAAGTCGGGGTCGAGTTCGCGGTGGGTGTAGTTGATGCCCTGCGCGGCCTTGTCCATCGTCCAGGTGATCGTGCGGAAATCCGGGCCGGTGCGGTAGCCGCCCGCGAAGACCTCGTTGCGGTTGCCCGCCGGGTCGAAGAAGTAGATAGTCTCGCCGCGGGTGATGCCGTGCCGCGCCGGGCCGAAGTCGATGGGCACGTCGTGCATCGAGAACAGGTCGCCCGCGCGCAGCAGGGTGTTCCAGTCGTCGACGTGGTAGGCGAAGTGGTGCAGTTTTCCCTGCTCCCCCTTCACGAACGCGATGTCGTGCGGCTGTTCGCCGCAGAACATCCACGAGCCGACCAGCTCGTCGTTGTCCGCGCCGCCGACCAGCCGTTCCGCCGCCCGGAAGCCGAGGACCTCGGAGAAGAACCGTTCCAGCAGCGCCGGGTCCTCGGTGGTGATCAGCGTGTGGTCGAGGCGCGGCACGCCGATGCCGCGCAGTCCCGAACGCGGCCAGGGGTCGGGATTCCAGTTCCCGGTCGCGTTGCCGAGGTATTCGACGTCGCTGTACAGCTCAAGCGTGTGCTCGGACGGCAGCGTCAGCCGCAGGCCGTCGCCGACGCCTTCGTTGTCGCCCTTGCCCATCCGCTCGACCCGGACGCCGAACGACGCCGCCCGGCGCTCGAATTCGTCGAGATCGCCGGACTTCTCGACCTTGTAGCCCAGTTTGACCAGGCCGACGCCGCCCTCCTCGAGCACGACCGAATGATGGTCGTGCTCGTCCCAGGACTTGAGGTAGAGCCGCCCGTCCCGCTCGGCGACCTGGTCCATGCCGAGCGTCTCGCGGTAGTGCTCGGCCGAGCCCGGCAAATCGGTGACTCGCACGTGGACGTACCCGAGTCTGATCACACCCATGTTCGCTCCCGGTTTTCAGCTGGCGGGCCGGAAAGCTCCGAAGACCCGCGTCAAAGCGTCCTTTTCGGACAGCCGGACGACGACCTCGCCCTCGGGCCGCGCCCGGCAGGGAAGGCATTTGCCCGCGGCGCGCTCTTCCGCGCTGAGCGCGGATTCGGCGACCGGGACGGGATAGTCGACCCGGCCCTCGACCAGATCGGCCTTGCAGGCGCGGCATCCGCCCCGGCGGCAGCAGTAGCGCGTCCGGTAGCCGTGCCTGCGGACCGCGTCCACGATCGACTCTCCGCTGTGGACAGTGAGCCGCACGCCGGCGGGAAGGATCCGCACCGCGCCGCAGACTTCCGGTTGGTCGCTCATCGGCACCGCCGCCTCGTCGTCGAGTCGATTGGTTCGCGCTGTCCGACGGACTGTAGGCGGGCTCCCGGGCCCGGTTCGATCCGTTGCGCGCGAGCCTGATCCGGTTCGCGCAAGCATTTGTGCGCTACCGCACGCAAGCCGTTGCCCAGCAGTTCTCGCGCGTGTCAGATTCGCAACAGCCGACCACTGACGTAACGGAAAAAGGAGTTCGCGATGACCGGAGAATCACCCGAGATCGGACTGACGGTCGACGTCCGCGGCGTCGCCACGAACTACCACGACCAGGGCACTGGCGATCCGGTGCTGCTGATCCACGGTTCGGGCCCCGGCGTGTCCGCGTGGGCGAACTGGCGTCTCGTCCTGCCCGAACTCGCGAAGCGGCATCGGGTCCTCGCCCCGGACATTCTCGGCTTCGGCTACACCGAACGCCCCGAAGACGCCTCCTACGACGCCGAGAGCTGGCTGGACCACCTCGTCGGCTTCCTCGAAGCGCTCGGCCTCGACCGGGTGTCGGTGGTCGGCAACAGCTTCGGCGGCTCGCTGGCGCTGCGGCTCGCCACCCGGCATCCCGACCGGGTCGACCGGCTCGTGCTGATGGGCAGCGTCGGCGTACACTTCCCGATCACCCCGGGGCTGGAGGCGGTCTGGGGCTTCGAACCGTCGGTGGAGAATATGCGCCGCCTGCTCGACGTGTTCGCCCACGACCCCCGGTTCGCCACCGACGAACTCGCCGAACTCCGCTACCGCGCCGCGACCCGGCCGGGCGTGCACGAGGCGTACGCGGCCATGTTCCCGGCACCGCGGCAGGAGAAGGTCGCGGCCATGGCCGTCCCCGAGGACGCCATCGCCGCGCTGCCGCACGAAACGCTCCTCGTGCACGGCCGCGACGACCAGGTCATCCCGCCGTCCACCAGCTACCGGCTGCTCGACCTCATCCCGAACAGCCAGCTGCACGTGTTCGCCCGCTGCGGGCACTGGGTCCAGATCGAACACGCCGCCGCCTTCGCCGCGCTTGCGGACGCCTTCCTCTCCGGGGCACTCTGAACCGCGCCCCGTCACCACGTGGACAACGACGACTGCGTCAGGTGATCACCATGACCGCGACACCGAACCGGCGCCTCCCCCGGACTTCGCCGAGGTGGGCCACCGACGTCGTGCGCACCGCCGACCGGGACGAGGCCCAGCGGGAGATCTCCGAGGTGTTCAGCACGCACACCCTCGAGGTGGCCGGACCCGGGGCGGACCTCGACGTCGCGCTCCGCGCCCGGCGCACCGACGACCTCACCATCGCCGACATCCGGCACGGCACCGAGGTCGTGGTCCGCCCCGGCCGACTGCACTCCTACTACGAGATCAACGTCCCGCTCCGCGGGCACACCCTCTCGCAGTGCGGCCCCGACGAGATCGAATCCGGCCCCGGACGGGCGGCCGTGCTCACCCCGACCGAGGAATCGAGCATGCGCTGGAGCGCCGACTGCGCCCAGCTCGCGGTGAAAGTGAGCAGGCAGGTGGTCGAGCGGACCGTCGAAGGCGTGCTCGGCTGCCCGCCGGACGAGGCCGTGCACTTCTCCATCGGATTCGACCTCGCCGACGGCCCCGGCCGGAACTGGCTCCGCGCCGTCATGCTCCTGCGCGACGCCGTCGACTCCGACGCCCCCGACCTGGTCCTGCGCCCGCTGGAAGAACTCGTCGTCGGCCAGCTGCTCGCCGCGCAGCCCAACAACTTCTCCGACCGCCTCCTCCGCGGCACCGCCCGCCCGGCCCGGCCCCGCCTGCTGTCCCGCGTCCTCGACGTGATCGACGCCGACCCCGCCGCCGCGCACACTGTCTCCGACCTCGCCCGGGTCGCCGGGACCAGCGTCCGCTCCCTGCAAGCCGCCTTCGCCGAACACCTCGGGCTCACGCCGATGGAATACCTCCGCCGCGTGCGGCTTTCCCGAGCGCACGAAGACCTGCAGAACGCCGAGCCGGGCGACGGGCTCTCGGTCGCCGATATCGCGTTCCGCTGGGGGTTCGGGCACGTACCCCGCTTCGCGGCGGCCTATCGGGAGCGATACGGGCAGCTGCCGTCGCAGACCCTCCGCACCTGATCCGGGCGTGGGCGGGACACTCGCGTCCCGCCCACGCGTTCCGGGCTAGGCAGCCTTCCCCCCGCCTGCAAGCGGGAAAGCTGCATGTTGCGTCTCGGTTTCCACTGCTCGCCGGTCGACATGCTGCCGCACTTCCCGCGTAATGTAGACGCACTTCTGCGGATCGCCTCTGAGATCTTCGTGATGGTTGATTCTCACAGCCGCAAAACCGCCAGAACGCTTGAACGAGTGCATATTCCACGCCAGCGCTGCTCCCGCCACTGCGAGAGACAGTACCGACACCGCCAGCCACGCGACCACGCGAACTCCTTTCCCCTGGAGAACCTCAGCCTCGTCGCGGCGTTGACGGCCACAAACGGAGTGCTGCCCATGGACAGCCACCGCGATGACTGATCCGGAAGTCGTTGGAGAGAAGCGTCTTCGTCGCCCAGTCAGCAAGGATCAGGTCCGCATAGTCCGTGCGGACGCCAGCATGGTCAGGCCGACGCGTTACCGCGCTTGCCGACGCCACGGAGCGCCGGACCAGAGGATGCTTCGCCGTGCTGCCCTGTGGGGCTCGAAAAGTCGTCGCTGCAGCTCAGGCGGCGTATCGGCCTGCGGGAAAAGAAGATCGAAACCGTGGCGCGCCGACGCAGTGGTCAGGCTGCTGCCAACGCCCGGATAGGTCAGGGATCGCGTAGCAGGCGAATCGGCGGCCAAGCAGGCCATGACCAGGCCGGATCTTGGGGACCATTTGGGGACCACACGTCCTGCCCAGGCCCACACGACCGGGCGTTTCAGGAACGCCAGTCGATCATGCAACCGCCCTCTGAGCTGCGAAAACCCTGACTCCACCGTCCTGGGGGTCAAGGGTCGCGGGTTCAAATCCTGTCAGCCCAACCGGACGACGGGTTTCCGCAGCTCAGAGCAGCGCGAGCCCGTTTTTTCGCGGACCGGCACGGCAGGCAGCGGGTACTCGTCCTCGGCGGAATCGGTCTGACAGGTTCGACGGCGGCGCTGTTTCCCTGCTCAACACGAAGAGTCTCGCTCCCATCCTGCTCGGGATGCTGGTCGTCGGGGCGTTCATCGGCGTGACCTACGGCCCGATTGCCGCACTGCTGGCAGACTTGTTCGATCCGCGAGTGCGCTACAGCGGGACCTCGCTGCCTGCCAGATCGGGGCGATCCTCGGCGGGGTATCGCGCCCACCGTCGCCAATCCGCGCCCCGCTTCACAACCCTCGCGTCCGAACAGGCGTGTCGGTTCTCCAGCACGACGGAAACGGCACCAGGCCAGTTGCGTGGCAGGCGTCCCACTCGAGAGTCGCCGGAGTCGCACGCGGGCAGCGAAGTTCGCTACTCGGGATCCGCCTCCACCAGGCCCTCTCGCACCGCGACGAGCGCGGCCTGGGTGCGGGTGCTGAGGTCCAGTTTGGTCAGGAGATTGCTGACGTGCGTGCGCGCGGTGCGCTCGCTGATCGCCAGGCGCTCGGCGATCGCCCGGTTGGACAGTCCCCGTCCGACGAGCACGAGGACTGCCCTTTCCCGTTCGCTCAGCGCGCCAACGCCGTGGGCGGGACCGCGCAGCCGTTTGGTGAGCTTGCCCGCCACTGCGGAGTCGATGAAGATCTCGTCGCGCTGGGTCGCGCGGATCGCGGCCTCGACCTCGCCCGCCGCCGCGTCCTTGAGCACGTATCCGGACGCGCCGTTGGCGAGGGCGGCCTGAACTCGCTCCACCTCCGAGAAACTGGTGAGGATCACCGTGCGAACGTCGGGATACCGCTCGGCCAGGACCGCCACCGTCTCCGCGCCGTCGAGACGCGGCATCTGCAGGTCCAGCAGCACGACGTCCGGGAGCTGGCCTTGTGCGTCCATCACCGCCAGCCGGTCGAGGGCTTCCCGGCCGTCCGAAGCCTCGCCGACGAAGGCGATGCCGTCCGCGAACTCCAGGAAGCTGGCGATCCCGCGACGGACCACTTCGTGATCGTCCACGACGAACACCGCGATTGCCTCCTGCTCGGTCGTCATGGTTCGTCTCCTCGTTCTGCGCAGTTCCTGGGCATTTGCAGCTCCGCGCGGACCGTAGTACCCACGCCCGCTTCCGTGTCGATCTCCACCGAGCCGCTCCACCGCCGTGCTCGATCCCGCATGGACGTCAGTCCGAACCCGCCAGTCCCCGACCGGTGGGAAACCAGTCCGCTGCCGTCGTCGGCGACCTCGACCCGGAGCACGCCGCGGTCGACGGTGAGTGTTGCCCGGACTCGGGTCGGCCGTGCGTGCTTCACCGCGTTGTGCACGGCCTCGGCGACGATTTGGTAGACGTCCTCGGCCTGCTCGGAACCGTCGAGCTCCTTCTCGGCGATGGCGTCCACGTCCAGTTCCACGGCGACGCCGTCACGCCGTTCGACCGTCCGCGCGAGCCGGTCGAGCGCCTCGCCCAGACCGAGCTCGGCGGCGACGGAGGTGCGCAGGGCCAGAACGACGCCGCGCAAGTCCCGCTGCACGTTTTCGATCAGTTCGGCCATCTCGTCGGAAATGGACAGCACCCGGTCGTCGTACGGTTCCGGAAGGCGTGACGCGATCCCGGACAGTGCCCGCGCCTGCATGCCCAGCGAGAAGACGTGCTGGACGACCGAGTCGTGCAGGTTGCGGGCCAGTCGCTCACGCTCTTCGCGCCGGGCGGTGAAACGCTCGTTGGCGATCAACGTCGCGTAGTCCACCGCGAGGGCGGCCTGTTCTGCCATGGACTCGAGGAAGCTGAGCATCGCCGGCGTAGCCCGCTGGCCGCTGGCCACGTAGACGTTGAGCACCCCCAGCGCCTTGCCGCGGGAGACCAGCGGCGTGCTGATGAAGTCGTCCCATTCGATCTGGGCCACGTAGTCGTGCAGGGGTTGCCACGCCGGGTCGGCGAGCATGTGCGCTCGCCGGCCCGGAAGCACGAACTGGCGGCGCTCGTGCAGGCAGCGGTAGGTGATGAGGTCCGCGCCGCGTTCCCTGGAGGCCATCAGCAGGTCGAAGAACGTCGACACCTCGGCGAACCCGGCGGACCCCATGACCTGCAGCTGTTCCCCATCGGAGGTCACGACCACCACCTGGGCTCCCGCGACCCCGTGCGAACGCTGGACCTCCTCGGCCATCGCGTTCAGCACCACGGTGAGAGAGCTGTCGGAGGCGGTGCTCGCGGCAGTGCGCGCGAGTGCGGCGACCCGCCGATGCTGGTGCCGCTGCTCGGTCACGTCCCGGAACTCGACGAGCACGACCCGGCCCGAACCGAGGTCGAGCGTGCCGCCCACCGTGCAGGCGAGTTCGATCGGTTCCCCGGTCCCGCGTCCCCACGTGACCTGTCGCTCGGCGCCGGGGCGGCGGTCGTCGTCGCCGGACAGGACGAACGGCGTCCCCAAGCTGGTCAAGTCGTCGCGGGAAACGCGCAGGATCGACTCGCCGGCGCGGTTCATCCAACGGACCCGTTCGTCGGGTCCGACAAGCGCCACGCCATGGGCGAGGGCGTCGAGCATCGCCGCCCACGGCTCGATGATCGTCATCCAGAGCTCCTCGCAGCTGCCGGCCGCTGCCCCAAGTATCCCGGTTCCGGCCGATCAGGCGCTTTGCAAGTCCGCTCGCCTGCGGTCGGTCTTGTACGGCGCCGGGGCGACGGTCGCCCGGATCTCCTTCTGCCGGCCGCGAGGGTTGCCCCAATGCACGGTGAGAGCCGTCCCGATCTCGGCGTGCTCCACGTCGACCGTGCACAGGGACAGCATTTCCCGGAAAAAGTAGCTGTACCCGCGCGAGGTCGACACGCCGACAAGTTCGCCGCCGCGGGTGACGCGGTCCGCCCACATGAACCCCCGCTGGTCGCGCGGCATGTCCATGAAAAGGTAGTTCTCGCCTGGACGGAACAGCGAGGCCTGCACGTCGAGGACGTCCTCGGGGTTCCACACCAGGGTGCGCATCACCCGACGCGGGTTCGCCTTCTCGTCCTCCAAGGCCTCGCGGCCCAGGAAGTCGTGGTCGAACTTGATGTTGCGCGCCCAGCCGAGCTCTACGGGACTGCGGTAGTAGTCGGAGATCTGCTGTCCGTCGAACGAGCCCGCGATGTAGGCCGGCTGCGCGAACGACGGCATCGAACTGGTGAACGCCTTCAGGTAGTCCGCGGTCTCCGGCTCGAAGATCGCCGGGAGGTAGTCCGTCGCGATCGTCGGGAAGCACGCCTCGAGGTGGTTGATGGCAGCCGTGCGCCCCCCGAGTTTGCGGATCCCGAACTCCCGGCCCGCATCCACGATCGCGTCGTAGACGTCCTGCTTGTGGGCCATCGGACCTTGGAGCTCGAAGCCGATCTCTCCGGCCATGCCCTGGCGCAGGGCGTAGATCTCGTGGCCCGCGACGGTGATCGTGTTGACGCGCATGAAGCCGGTGTCGCGCAACCCGCTCCCCGCGACCTTCTCCAGGACACGGATCGAGTGCGGGCCGGAAACCTGGAGGATGAACCAGTCGTCCTGTTCGACCTTGACGTCGTAGTCGGTGGAGGCCAGGTAGTGGGCCGCCCAGAAGCCCCCGCGGCCGTGGAGCACGTACTCGTCCCGCCCCAGGCGGCTCAGGACGCCCTCGTGAATGACCTTGCCGTCCCGGTTGGTGTGAATCGCGTGCTTGGACTGCCCGATGTCGAACGTCGTGAAGCTGTTGACGGTGATGTCGCCGAGCATGGTGAGCACATCAGGGCCGGTGAAGCGGTGCTGCCAGAGGAATGACCAATCTCCGATGTAGCAGGTCTGCTTCCAGGACAGGCTCTCGTCCAGCCAGTCCGTGTACTCGGGCTCGCCGAACCGGCTCCAGGCATACCCTTCCGGAGCCTTGCGCATGCTGCTGACTGAGTGACTCATCGGCTTCCTCGCTGTGATGTCGGACTGTACTGGCCCTGCTCAGGACCGTAGGGCGGCATCCGCGGCGGCGGGACGCCCTGATGACCTCGAGTCGAGGCCCATGTGGGCGCCTTCCGCCAGGACAAATGACGTAGCCGGGACAGGGCCCAGCGCCGTGGAACACCGGTCATTCGCGCGTTACGTCGACGTTGCGGGCTGCCTAGCGTCTACCACCACGAGGCCGGCGAGCGGTCGAACACAACGACAGGAAGGGTTCGGCGAAGATGGCGACGGACAAGGCCCCCTCAGTGCTGGTTGTCAGCGCGCATTCCGGCGACTTCGTGTGGCGCGCAGGAGGGGCGCTCGCCCTGTACGCCGAGCGCGGCTACGACGTGCGGATCATCTGCCTGAGCTACGGCGAGCGCGGCGAGTCCCAAGGGCTCTGGAGGCGGGACGGGATGACGCTGGAGAAGGCCAAGGAGAGCCGCCGCGCTGAGGCTGAGGCCGCCGCGGCCGCGCTCGGCACCTCGATCTCCTTCCTCGACCTCGGCGACTACCCGCTGCGGGTCGATGCCGGCGCCCTGGACCAGATCGTCGCCGCGATGCGCGAGGCGCAACCGGAAGTCCTGCTCACCCACGTCGCCGCCGACCCGTACAACCGCGACCACAACGCCGCCCACGAGGCCACCCTGCTCGCCCGCCAGGTCGCCCAGGCCGCCGGCCACGACCGCTCGACCAGTCCCCTCGGGGCCCCGCAGGTCCTCCAGTTCGAGCCGCACCAGCCCGAGCAGTGCGGTTTCCTGCCCAACCTCCTGCTCGACATCACTTCGGTGTTCGACCGCAAGCGCAAGGCCATGGAATGCCTGGGGGCGCAGTCCCACCTCGTGCAGTACTACACCGATCTCGGGTCGCGCCGGGGCGTGCAGGCCGTGCGCAACGGCGGGGCGAAGTCAATCGCGTACGCCGAGGCCTACCAGCGGGTCTTCCCGATCGTCGGGGAGGTCCTGCGATGACCGACAACGTGATCGTCCGCACCAGTCGCGGCCCCTCGGCCGAGGTCGTCGCTGCGCTGGCGAAGTACGGAGTCGCGACCGCGCACGAGGCCCACGGGCGCCGCGGTCTGCTGGGACCGGAGCTGCGCCCCATCTACCCGGGCGCCCGCGTTGCCGGCCGTGCCGTCACGGTGCTGTCCCACCCAGGCGACAACCTGATGATCCACGCCTGCATCGAGCAGTGCAGGGAGGGCGACGTGCTGGTGGTCGCCACCACCTCGCGGTCGACCGACGGCATGTTCGGCGACCTGTTCGCGACCCAGCTGCTGCAGCGGGGGGTTCGCGGCCTGGTCACCGACGCGGGCGTCCGGGACATCGCCGACCTGCAGGCGATGGGATTCCCGGTCTGGTCGCGCGCCGTGCACGCCCAGGGCACCGCGAAGGCAGTCGCCGGGTCGGTCAACGTGCCGGTCGTGGTCGCCGGACAGCTCGTCAACCCCGGCGACATCATCGTCGCCGACGACGACGGCGTTCTCGCTGTCCCGCTGGCCGAGGGCGAGAAGGTCGTCGAGGCCGCCGTCAGGCGAGAGGCCAACGAGGAGGCCAAGCGGCGCCGGTTCCGCGCGGGCGAGCTCGGCCTCGACGTCTACGACATGCGTCCGCTTCTGGAACGGCTCGGTGTGCGCTACGTCGATGCCGACGACGGCGAAGCCGACCCGTCCGAGGAGTCCCGATGAGCACGTTCGTCCTCGTTCACGGCGCCTGGCACGGCGGGTGGGTTTGGCAGCGGGTGATCCCCGCGCTCCGCGCCGCCGGCCACGAGGTGCTGGCCCCGACCCTGACCGGGCTGTCCGATCGTGCCCACCTGATCACTCCCCAGGTCGGGTTGTCCACGCACGTCCAGGACGTCGTCGCGATGCTCGAGGCGCACGACGCCCGCGATGTCGTGCTGGTCGGGCACAGCTACGCGGGGCAGGTCATCACCGGTGTCGCAGACCGCGTCCCGGAGCGGATCGCCCTGCGCATCCACCTCGACGCGTTCGTCGGCGACGACGGCGACGCCGCCATCGACCTGTTGCCGCCGGCGATCGCCGGGCACTACCGGGAGTCGGTCGAGGGACCCGGTTTCGGCTGGCTGGTCCCCGTCCGTTCGCTGTCCAAGCTCGGCGTGACCGACGAGGCGGACGTGGACTGGCTGACGCCCCGGCTGACCCCGCACCCGTGGCTGGCCTACACCGAGCCGTTGCGCCTGACCGGCAAGGGCGACCAGGTGCCCGCCGCCTTCGTCGAATGCGTGGAGTGGATGCGGGTCTTCACACCGCAGGCCGAGAAGGCCGCCGCCCTCGGCTGGCCGACCCACGAGATCGCCGCCGGCCACGAAGCCATGGTCACCGCACCGGACGAGCTCGGCGCCCTGCTGCTCGAGATCGCGCCGGCCTGAGCCGGAAGGAGAAACCGTGGAATTCCTGGTCCGCACCGAGAACCTCCTCCCGAACGACACCCCGGAGGAACTCCGCGACGAGCTGAGGAAGGGCGAGCGCGAACGCGCGATGGAGCTGCGCGAGCAGGGCATTCTCAAGCGGCTGTGGCGGGTTCCCGGTCGCAACGCCACCATCGGCCTCTACGAAGCCGACGACCCCGCCGCACTGCACGACGCGCTCGTCTCCCTCCCGATGTGGAAATGGATGGACGTCCGAGTCGAGGCGCTCGCCACCCATCCCCAGGAAAAGCAGCAGCGGCTCAGCTGACCGCGACCGCACAGCTTTGTCCCGTTGGGAACGTCTAGTCGAGGGCGCGAGCGTTCGCCCTCGGCTAGACCACGAGGTTCGAGCGATCGACGACGTCGCCAACTCGATGCACGCGGACGGCCTTCTGAAGCGAGGAGCCGCGTCGAACCGCCTGCCGGTCGACTCCGTCAGCACGGCGTTGAATGTTGGGCGTTCTGGGGCGTGAGGGGCGAGCGCGGGTGTGCCAGCCGGTAGCTTGTGCTGGCCGGGTGCTCACGGACCTGTCTCCGACAAGACAGTGCGCCGTGAGCAGCCGGCCCTTTTGTTTCCGGTTGTTTCCGGCCGTGGAAGCGGGCATGGCGAAGCCCCGGTGCGCCATTGGCCGTCTACGGAAACAAAGTGCCAGTCATCTTCGGCGTCAACCGTGCCGTCGAGCATCCGGGCCCAGAAGCTGCTCTCAGCAGCCAGGTCAGCGGCGTCGAACACAACAATCTGGCGGTTGATCTTCACCAACGTCGTCCCCCATGGTTGCTCTGAAGAGACAACGACAACTCAGGCGGCGCTGAGCTCCTCCAGCGCCATGCGGACGGCAAGGATCTCCAGTGCCTCGTCGCGGGGGACGGCGCGAACCCGGGCGCCACGATGAGGAATCCGCTCGATCATCCCCTCAGTGCTCAGCTGGACCAAGGCCCCGCGGACGTCGGCCTTGGCCGCCGCCCCGCGGACACCGGCCTCGGCGGAGACCGCGACTTCCCGAGCCAGCGGCCTCGGCTCATTCCGGCAGTCATCGCTTCCTCCGGTTCATTCGTGGCTGCGTGCCAGGACCGTGCGCACCGAGCGCTCGACCGCGGCCGCACGCACGGTGAGGGCATCGACCTGATCCAGAACACCGAGAAGGCGGGCGCGGACCGCATCGCCGCGGATGCCGCCGAGGTTGATCTCGACGTTGAGCCGAGCCGTGGTCGCGGCCGCCCGCGCCGCCTCGGAGGCAGCCGCGACATCGGTGATGACATTGCGATTCGCCACCGGCAGCAGGCGTTCGGCCAGCGACATCAACGAGCACGCGATCCGGATCACCGCGGCCGGCGGACGAGCCGCTTCCGCGAGCGCCTCCGCGATCGCCGCAGACCGACGTTCCTTCTCGTGCGAGGTGGCACGCGGCAGGCGATACGCCTCCGCCACCGCGCCGAATGCCGTCGCGTCATCGGTGGCGAGCTGCAGGGCGACGGCGCGTTCCGCCTCGGCCTGCTCGAGGATGCCGCTCACCAGATCGACGCTGTCCCCTCCGGTGGTGTACCGGGCGACCATGCTCAGCAGCGCCGCTGCCTGAGCTGCGTGCAGCGCGCCGGCAGCGCCGCCGCCCGGAGCCGGGGTCCGGGCGGCGAGCTGGTCGAGGAAACCACCGACAGTCAGCTCGGACACTGGGGTCTGCGATGCGCTCATGGGAAGACGACAGTCCGGTTCCCGGCGACGGCGATCCGGTTCTCGGAGTGCCACCGCACGGCGCGAGCCAGGGCGCGGCTCTCCGCCTCCCGACCGCGAGCAGCCAACTGGTCCGGGCCCAGCGAGTGGTCGACGCGGATGAGCTCCTGTTCGATGATCGGCCCCTCGTCCAGGTCGGCGGTCACGTAGTGCGCGGTGGCTCCGATGAACTTCACGCCGCGCGCGTGGGCCTGGTGGTAGGGCTTGGCGCCCTTGAAGCTCGGCAGCATCGAGTGGTGGATGTTGATCGCTTTCCCGTCGAGCTGCTTGCACAGGTCGTCCGAGAGGATCTGCATGTAGCGCGCGAGCACCACGAGGTCGACGTCTTCCTCGCGCACCAGATCGACGAGCGCGGCCTCCGCCTGCGGCTTGGTGTCCTTCGTGACCGGGATGTGCTTGAAGGGGACGCCGAAGCTGTCCGCGATGCGGCCCAGGTCGGGGTGGTTGGAGACCACGGCCGCGACGTCGAGGGCGAGCTCGCCGATCGAGTTGCGGAACAACAGGTCGTTGAGGCAATGCGCGAACTTGCTGACCATCAGCACGACCCGCAGCCGCTGCCGGCCGTCCGCGAGGCTCCAGTTCATCTCGAATCGCTCGCCCACGGACCGCATTTCCTCGCGTAGCGCCTCGAAGTCGAGAGGCGTCCCGTCGGCGTGAGCGAACTCGACGCGCAGGAAGAACGTTCCGTTGATCGCGTCGCCGAACTGCTGGCTCTGCACGATCGTGCACCGCGCCCGCACCAGCATCTCGGCGACGGCGTGCACGATCCCGGGCGCGTCGGGGCACGAGAGGAGCAGGACGGCGCGCTGAGCGCCGGCGGGCGGGGTCATGACGCCTCCTGGAAGGACGCGGCGGCGAGCGCCGGGCTCGGGTCGGCGAGGGAACGGACGGCCTCAGCAGAGGTCATTCCCGACAGGATGCGGGCGGCCAGAACGGTGTTGCGCACCAGCCACACGTCCGTGACCGGCCCGACCCCGCCGGGAACCGGCGTGATCGCCCGGACCCGCGGGGCGACCGAGTCGTAGTCGACGTCGCCGACCATGCGCACCCGGCCGTCGTCGCCCCGCTGCGGATTGATGCCGACGTCGATCACCACGGCGTTCTCGCTGACGTGCTCGGCTTTGATCAACCCGGCTTTGCCCGCGGCCACGATGAGCACGTCGGCCCATCGGGTGTGCCGGCCGATGCCGGTGGTCCTGTCCGCCCACTCGTCCACGGACTCGACGGTCGTCTGCCGCTCGTAGCCGAGGGAGATCGCGGGCTTGCCCACGTTGTTCGAGCGTCCGACGACCACGATCAGCGACCGATGGTAGAAGTCCGCCCGGTCCTCCCCCGCCGCGTCGAGCCAGGTGTCGAGCAGGTGGAACACCGCAGCGGCCGTCGAGGGGACGAACCGCGGAACACCGAGCGCCAGCAGGCCCGCGTTCTCCGGGTGCACCGCCTCGACGTCCTTGCGGGGGTCGATGGCCCGGAACACCGCGGCCTCGTCGACGTGTGCGGGAAGAGGACGCAGGACCAGGATGCCGGACACGTCCGGGTCCGCGTTCAGCCCGTCGACGAGCTCGACCACCTCGCCCTGAGCCGCGGACGCGGGCAGAGCGCAGCGTCGGTGCGGAACTCCCAGCTCGGACGCCAGCCGCGCCAGACGGCGCTCGTAGGCCGCGGAGCTGTATTCCTCGCCGACCACGACGGTCGCCAAGCCGATGCCGGCGCCATCGGCCTTCAGACGGGCAACATCGGCCGCCACACCTCCCTTCAGCGTTCGGGCGGCTGCTCGGCCGTCGATGACCTCTGCACTCATCTCTCAGCAACTCCAGGTGTCGTGCCGGCGGGCTGCCGGGCGGGCGTTCAGGACGTCTGGTCCGCGCGGTCAGCGGGCCGGTTGTCGAACAGCGCGAGTCCGGCCGCCGTGTTGGAGGCCGGAACGTGATAGGCGGAGTGGACCTTGCGGATCCGCTCGTTCAGAGCGCCCCGCATGATCAGCCACATGATCAGCTCGATGCCTTCGGAACCGGCCTCGCGGATGTAGTCCTCCCGGCTGAGGGCGGCGAGCTTTTCCGGGTCGTTCTCGATCGCGTCGAGGAACATGCGGTCGAAGGCAGGATTGACGAAGCCCGCACGGGCGCCGGCGAGCTGATGCGACATCCCGCCGGTGCCGAGCACGCCGACCGTTTTCGCTCCGTCGTAACTCGCGATCGCGCGTCCGAGCGCCTTCCCCAAGGCGTAGCAGCGCGCCGCGGTCGGCTGCGGGTAGCGGATCACGTTCACCAGGATCGGGATCACCCGGCAGGGCCAGGACTCGCCGGGCTCCGGGGTCCAGACCGACAGCGGCACGGTGAAGCCGTGGTCGACGTCCAGCTCGGAGAACACCGTCATGTCGAACCCGTCGTCCACCAGGCTCTGCAGCAGGTGGAACGACAGGTCGGGGTCTCCCTCGATGTCCGGCACGGGACGACGGCCGAAACCCTCGTCGGCCACCTGGTACCGCTCCGCGGCGCCGATCGCGAACGTCGGAACGATGTCGAGGTCGACGCCGTTCGCGTGGTCGTTGTAGACCAGGATCGCGACGTCCGGAGTGCGCTCGGCCAGCCACTGCCTCGCGGGGCGGTAGCCTTCGAACAACGGCTCCCATCGCGGATCCGCGTCCAGGCCCCGGTCGATCGCGGCCCCGATCGACGGCACGTGCGACGTGCCGAGTCCCCAGACGACCTCAGACATCGGTGCGTCCTCCTTCCTGCATCGCGGCGATGAATTCGTCCTCGGACATCCCGGCGAACACGCCGCCCAGGTACTGCATGGACCGGCCGTCGATCATGGCCAGCTTGTAGATGCAGAAGATGCTGCCGCCGAGTTCCGCCATCGCCTGCCAGTCCCGGGCGAGCACAGCGGCGGTCTGCTCCTCCGACAACGCGAAGCGTGCGCAGTAAGCCGGTTCGTCGGCGAGGAACTGCTCGCGGCTGTCCCGGTCGATCAGCGACATGAACAGCTTGTTCATGGTGCGCCCGCGCAAGCTCGTCGGGCCGTCGAAGACGTAGGTCGGCGGCGAACCCGGCCTGCTGCCTGTCATTCGATACTCCCTGCGTGGTGCAGCGCGAGACGCGCCGTCGTCGATGCCCTTCGACGTTAGGTGCCCGCATCCGCGCCGCCATCGCTCTGCTGTCCCGTTCGCCGCTGGCCGACTGGAGGACGTGGCGCGGACAAATGACGTATCGCTCGGGATCGTGCGGTGCGCCACCGGCACCGCAGCAGGGTCCCCGTGGCCATCTTCAAGATCGCAGATGAGCTGCATCGTCCGTTGCTTCGGCGAGCCGCCCGCCGTCATCCGGGGCGTAGAGGGGACGGCGTTCACGATCGCGGCGGCGCTCCTGGCGCCCACGGCAGTTTCCCGCCGCCCTCCGCCATCCGGTCCGCCGCCGGAACCGGCGATGAACCGCTGAGCGGGAACCCTTTCGCGGTTCCCGCGTTCCGGGGGATCCGGCGCGGCAAAACCCATTGTCAGCACCCGTTTCACCCACGCGAGAAACATTCACTCGTTCGGGTCATAACCCGTCACTGTTCCATGATCCGGGAGGCGGCCCCGCGCCCTCGTGACAGAATGGCTCAACCCGACCGGAGATCGCGGGTAAGCAACCCGAAGCCGTCCGCCGCCGAGAGGAGTCCGACCGCTTGGGAGCGAGTACGTTCGGTGACTTTCTGCGCTTTTACCGGGTGCGTTCTTCGCTCACCCAAGAAGAATTGTCCGAACGCACCGGCATCAGCGTCCGCGCTATCAGCGACATGGAACGCGGCCGCGTGCGCAGCCCCCAGCGCCGCACGCTGGAACTGCTGTCCGAGGGGCTGGGGCTGACCGGCGAAGAAGCGGAGTCGTTCGAGGAAGCAGCGCGGGCCGGGAGGAAGATGGCCGTTGCCGCGCCCGTCCCCGAACAGCCGGACGCGCCGCCGCGCGGCGCGGCGTGCTCGCTGCCGCCGACGCTTACCGAGATCACCGGGCGCGACGCCGAACTCAAGGCGCTCGAGGAGTACGCGCACGACGCGATCGCCTCGTGCCGGCTGCAGATCGCGATCGTCCACGGGCTGCCCGGCGCGGGCAAAACCGCGCTCGCCATCGAAGCGGCGCACCGGCTGTCCGGGCAGTTCGCCAACGGGTGCCTGTTCCTCGACCTGCGCGGGATGGACCGCGAGCCGCTGTCGGCCGACCGGGCGGTGCAGCGGCTGCTGCGCGCGTTCGGGGTCGAAGAGCGCAGGATCCCCGCCGACCCGGAGGACCGGCTGTCCCTCTACCGCTCGCTGCTGCGCGACCAGACCGTCTTGCTCGTCCTCGACAACGCCGCGAGCGAGGCCCAGGTGCGGCCGCTTCTGGCCACCAGCAACGGTTCGCTGGTGCTGGTGACCAGCCGCAGCACGCTCGCCGGCCTGGACGTGCGGCGGCGGACGGCGCTGGACCTGCTCGGCCCCGGGCCCGCGGTCGACCTGCTGCGCCTGGTCGTCGGCGAAGAGCGGGTGGCGGCCGAGCCCGAGGCGGCGCGCCGGGTGGCGGTGCTGTGCGGCGGGGTGCCGCTGGCGCTGGTCATCGCGGGCAACCGGCTGGCCAGCCGTCCACAGTGGACGATCGGGTACTTCGCCGACCAGCTGGAGGACGAACGGCGCCGGCTGTCCGTGCTCACCGCGGGCGACCTCCAGGTGCGCAGCGCGTTCGAAGTTTCCTACGACAGCCTGGAACCCGCGGTGGCCCGGATGTTCCGGCGGCTCGCCCTGGTGCAGGGCCCGGACACTTCGGTCGAGCTGGCCGCGGTGCTGTGCGGCGACAGCGCGCACGCGGCCGAGGCCACCCTGGAGAAGCTGGCCGACGTCGGCTTGCTGGGTCTCAGCGGCACCTGCGGCCGTTACACCGGCCACGATCTGCTTCGGGTGTTCGCCCGGGAGCGGCTGGAACTCGGCGAGAGCGCGGAGGAGGTGCGGCTCGCGCTCGACCGGATGCGGAACTGGCTGCTCGCGGTCGCGACGAAGGCCGCGCTGTTCTTCGACCACGACCGGGACGAGGTGACCGTCGAGATCGACGGCCCGGATCCGGTGTACGACCGGGATTCCGCCGCCCACTGGCTGGCCCGGGAGCAGCCGCACTGGCTCTGCGCGCTGCGCGGCGCCGCGGCGCAGGGCGACCACCAGCGAGTCCTCGACCTGGCCTCGGCGATGCATTGGTACTCGGACTTGCGAGGCACCGGCGAGCTGTGGCGCGAGGTGTTCGGCGAGGGCGCGAAAGCCGCGGCCGCGCTGGGCGACGCGCGTGCGGTCGCCGAGCAGTCGAATTACTTGTGCTGGGCGTTGTGCGCGTTGTCCGGCCAGCAGCGCGAGGCGCTGGCCGTGCACCATCGCGCGCTGGCCGCGGCCCGGGAGGCCGGTGACGTCCTGAACGAGGCGTGGGCCTGGTACTACCGGTCCGTCATCGAGCTGCGGCTGAGTTCGCCGTACGACGCGATCCGCCACAGCCGGCGCGCGGTCGAGATGTTCGAGCAGGCCCGTTTCCCCAACGGCTTGTACCTGTCCCTGTCGTTGCTGGGCAAGCAGCTCGACGCGGCGGGCAAGTCCGACGAAGCCGCGGCCGCGCACCGCAGGGCGATCGCCTACTACCGCGGCCTGCCCAGTTCGCCGGGCAACGACGAACTGCTCTCCCTCATGCTGACGCGGCTGGCGGAGAGCCGGACCGCGGCCGGCGACGTCGCGTCCGCGCTGGTCTTCCTCGACGAGGCGGAAACGTTGTTCCGCAAGCACGAAGCGGGCGTCGGCATCGCCCGGGTGCGGCATCTGCGCGGCGCGGCACTGGCGCGGGCCGGCCAGGTGCGCGAGGCCAGAGACCAGCTGGAGTCCGCACTGGCGGAAGCACGCTGGTCCGAGAGCCGCATCGAACTGCTGGTACGGCTGTCCGACCTGTGCGACGAATGCGGCGACCCCGGCCGCGCCCACCAGTACCGCGTACGCGCACTGGCCGAGTGCTCCCGCTACGACGCGCCCGCGGTCCGCCGCACCGCGCAACGCCTCGCCGCGGAATTGGGCATCAACTGCCCGGCGCACCACAGCGCCGGCTAGCCCGCGCTTTCGTTCCGCCGCGGTCCGGAGAACCCGCGCGGCGTCCGCCTCCCGGTCATCGGGACATCCGGCCTGGCACCTGACGTGCCAGGCCGGTTTCGTTGTGCGGCAGAGCGAAATTCCCGCTGCTTCGCCATGCGGAACCACCGGCAGAAATTCCGGTTGTCGCCGGTTCTGCCGGTACTTCCGCGTACCCGTCCGCGGCCGCTCGCTGTTGAATCGGATCCGGAGCCGCAAGCATCCAGCGCAGACAATCAGACGTGAAATTGCTTCAGCTATTTTCCGGGACGCGCTCTCGGGAACAGCCGCCGATTCATTCGCGGCCGCCCGCCGAAAGCGCGGAAGCGAATCCGGCGCCCGGCCATTCGTTCCCGTTTCGGCGGGACAGCGAAAAAGAACTGAGAGTGGTAGCAATGGCGAACTTTGCCCCGATCGGCACGCGGCCCGCGTCGAGCCGGGCCGCGGCACTGCGGGAGCGGCTGTCCCCCATCGTGGGCCGGCTCGGCCCGGTCGCCCCGCCGCACCGGCTTCCGCTCCCCGCCGGCGTGCCGGGCCTGCCGATCGCCGGGGCTTCGCTCGGCGACGTGGCCTGTGCGCTGCCCGAGGTCGCCGGGTTCGCCGAGCGGACCGGCGGCGCGACCACCGGGCTCGACGGCGCGGGCGGCGGTTTCGACGCCGGCCTCGCCGAGTGGGTTGCGGTGGCCGAAGCCGTGGAACGCTACTGCGCCGCCGTCTACGACCGCGACCAGCTGCTGGTCGCCACCGCACAGGAACTCGGAGACGACGCGCTCGACCTCGACACGATGCCGCGGCTTTCCGAACGCGAGCTGGCCGACGACCGGCACCGGATCGGCCCGGCGCGCAAGGACGTGCCGCGCTCGTGGGTCCGCGGGATCCGGCTGTCGGACGCGTGTCCGAAGTGGATTCCGGCCGAGCTGGTCTGGCTGTGCTTCGACGAACCGGGCGTGCAGCGGTTTTCCGCGCCCAACACGACCGGATGCGCGATCCACTCCGATCCGGACCAGGCGCTGCTGAACGGCCTGCTGGAGACGGTCGAGCGGGACTCGATCGCGATCGTCTGGCGGCAACGGCTGCCGTTGCCGGAGATCGAGCTCGACTGCGGACCGCCGGAACTGCACGAGCTGCTCTCGCGGTTCACCGACGACGCGGGCGTGTCGCTGCGCTTGTTCGACGCGACGCTGGATCTGGGCGTCCCGACCGTGTACGCGGTGTATCAGGAGCACCGGTCGGAGCGGTTCCGGCACGTGCTCGGCTGCGGGATCGGCCCGCGGCCGGAACAAGCCGCCGCGAACGCCGCTCGCGAGGCGCTCAGCTGCCGGATCGCGCTGGAGCACGCGGGCGAGCCGCCCGCCGACCCCGGGACCATCGCCAACACCGTGGACGGCGCGCTGTACATGGGCAGGGCGGAACGGGCCGGAGCCTTCGACTTCCTCGTCGGTCCCGGCCGGGACCGGGAGAAGGCGCCGCTTTCCGGGCTCGGGTCCGGCGACTGGCCGGACGAGCCGCGCGACTGCCTGCTGCGGCTGCTGGGCCGGATGCGCGCGGCCGGGCTCGAAGCGTTCGCGGTCGACCTCGGCTGCGACGAATCCCGCGAGGTCGGGCTCACCGCGGTCAAGGCCGTGGTGCCGGGCCTGCAGCCGCTGTCGTTCACCCACCGCGCGCAATTCCTCGGCACGCCCCGGCTGTTCGAAGCGCCCGCCGCGTGCGGCTACCCGGTGCACCCGCCGGGCGAGCTCAATCCGTGGCCGCAGCCCTTCGCCTGAGACGCCCGTTTTCCCGGAAGGAGACCAGATGCCCGGCATGCGCGATGTGCTCGTCCGGCACGACGCCGGCTTCGGAGCCGAGGTCGCGGCACGGCTGGCGGCCATGCTGCCCGCCGCTCGCCGCGAACCTCTGGACGGTCCGCTGGCCGCGGACGACGTGCCGCCCGGCGGGGTGCTGGTGCTCGCCCTCGACCAGCCCGCGCCGCGGCTGGAACGGCTCGCCGACGAGCTGGCGCTGTCCCGGGACGCGGTGCTCGTCCCGATCGCGGCCGAGCACCAGGTGGTGCGCATCGGCCCGGTGCTCGGACCGGGTGCACAGGCCACAGTGGACTGTTACTACCGCCGCGTCCGCCAGCACTACTACGGCACCGGGCTGACCGAACTGCACGCGGCGTACGACCGGGCAGCCGCCCGCCGCACCGACGGGTACCTGCCGTCGACGGCCGCCGCCGCGGCGGCCTTGACGGCCGCGCTCCTGCGGCGGCTGGCCGACGGCGACCGGAGCGACCTGCAGCAGGTGACGGTGCTCAGCGGCCTCGCGCCGCGGCTCGACCGGGCCCGGCTGACCGGCGTGCACGGCAACGCCCGCTCCGCCTCGCCGGTGCCCCGCGCGGACCGGTCCTGGGCGGCTCTGCTGCCGCTGGCCCGCGATCTCGCCCGTGGTCTGTCCGCAATCGACACTGCTGCCGAAGGAGCGCCCCGGTGACCACGTCCACGACCCCCCAGCGGGTCACCGCCGCCCGGATGACCGCCGCGGTCGCCGGCGACCCGCAGTTCACCCTGCCCGAGCGGGCGCGCACGCTGCCCGGACTGCTGCGCGTCCCGCTGCCGGCCGGCCTCCTCGTCGAGGGAGCCGCCGCTCGGCAGGTGTTCTCCGGCAAGGCCGCCACGACCGTCCTGCCCCGCGTGCTCGACCTGCTGGACGGCACCCGGACCTACGCGGAGATCGCCGCGTCGCTGGGCTTGCGCGAAGCCGAGGTCGTGTCAGTGGTGTCGCTGCTCTACGTCCGCGGGCTGGTCGAAGAAGGCATCGACCCGGCAGTGCCCGCGCAGCCGGTACCGCTGTGGCTGAGCCGGAACATCGATTCGAGCCGGGTGCACCGCAGCGGGCACCGGGCATTGCGGGAGCTGCGCTCCGCACGGGTCGCCGTCGTCGGCCCGGCGCACCTCGCGGCTGAACTCGCCGCGCTGCTGGAAGCGAACACCGTGCGCGCGGAAACCCGGCCAGTCGAGACGCACGGCCGGCTCGCCGTCGGCGACCTCCCCGCGAACGCCTTGGTGATCGGCCTGTCCGACACCGCGAAGACGCCCGGCTGGATGTACGACCTCGACCGCGCCGTCCGCGAGCGGAACGGGGTGTGGCTGCGCGCGGTGACCGCCGGCGCCCGCCTGGAGATCGGCCCCCGGTTCGACGCCCGGGTCGGCTTGGACCTTGCCCGCTGGGAACTCGGCGCACCGTCTCCGTCGGACGACAGCGCGGGCGGCGCGGCGGACCGGTCCGCGGCGCTGGCCATGCTGGCCACCGAGATCACCCACGTGCTGGCCCGGATCGGCGGCGGCGAGGGTCTCACCGCCGCGATCCGGATCGACCTGGCGTCCGGGAAGACGAGCGCTCTCGCGGTCGCGCCCGGACCGCTGGCCACGCGGGCCGGCGACGGCACTCCGTCGGTGGCGATCAGCTTCGACGAGATGGTCCGTTTCCCGCCGAAGGACCAGGCGTTCCCCAAGGGCCACCTGATGCACTACCTGCCCGCCAACACCGCGAAGCAGTTCGACCACAAGGTGTACGCCCAGGTCCGGCGAGTCGCGCTGCCCCCGGTCACCGCGGCCGACCTGCCGGTTCTTGCCGCCGCGGACGCGCCGGCCGGCCTGGAGCGGCTCGTGCTCGCCGTGCGGACCGCGTTCGGGCTGCGGCCCGGCGGCGGCGAGCCCGCCGACGGACATGTGCGCCGCTACCACGCGACGGGCGGCAACCTCGGATCGCCGCAGGCGTATCTCGCGATCCGCGAGGTCGACGGGCTCGCCCCCGGCTGGTGGAGCTACGACCCCTTCGCACACGAGTTCGCGGCGGTCTCCCGGTTCGACGGGGCGAGCGAACGCTGGCTGGCCGAGGCCGCGCCGGACGCGCCCGCGGTCGTCGTCGCCACCGGCGCGCTGACCCGGGTCGCGGGCAAATACGCGGCGTTCGGGGCGCGCGTGGTCCACATGGACGCCGGGGTCGCGCTGCACCAGCTCGGCGAATCCTGCCGCCTGCTGGGTCTCGCCGCCCGGCGGATCGGCGGCTTCCGGTTCGGCGACGTCGCCCGGCTGCTGGGCCTCGACCCGGCCGCCGAGCCGGTGACCGAGGTCGTCCGGATCGACCGCGCCGGCCCGGCGGCCGAGGCCCGCGGCGGCTCGTTCTTCACCGGCGCCGCCTCGGTCCACAGCGGACCCGAGTTCCTGGTCCCGAAGGCGCTCGGCTCCCGGGAGGACATCGTGACGACGTTGATCGCGGAGCTGCAGGAGCAGCCCGCCCCGGTCGCGCGCGGCCGGCTCGGCGGTGCGGCGTGGTCGGCGCGGGAATACGCCTCGGCACTCGCGAACCGGCACGGCGGCCGCCATTACGGACCCGGCGAGATATCCAAGGACGAGCTGGAAACCTGGCTGCGCCGGGCGGACCGCGCGGGCAGCCTCGGCTGGGCCGAGCCCGGCACCGGGCAGCTCGGCTACCTCGTGCTGGCGGTGCGGGTCGCCGGCCTGGAACCCGGTTTCCACCGCTTCTCCCCCGCGACCGGATTCGCCGAGGCGGCCGCGCTGCCGCCGGGGTTCCGCGTCGAAGACGCCTCGCTGCAGGCGGAATTCGGCCGGGCGGCGGCCATCGGTGCCGTCCTCGGCCGCACTCCGCAGGCAGTGCACGAACTCGGCGCGCACGGCTACCGGACGTTGCTCGCCCGAGGCTGCGCGGCCGTCAACGAAGTGTGGCTCGCCGCGCTGGCCGCCGGGCGGGAGTGCTGCGGTTTCGCCGGGCTCATCCCGCACGCCCTGACCCGCCACGGCCGCCTCGACCTCCGCACCGAAGCGCCGTTGTTCACCTTCGCCGTCGGCGAATCCCCTGGACTGGGCTGACCGAGCCCGCGGTCCGGCTCCCCGTGCCGGGCCGGCTCCCCTCATCGCACCCGGAAGGCCTATCGCATCCACCGATCCCCTTCGCCGGTAAATCCGACACGGAAAGGAAAAACCATGGAAAACCCGATGTCCGAGCTCGAAGCCGAGCTGGACTTGTGGGCCGAGGAGTCCGACACCGCGATCGCCGCCGACTGCTGCAGCGGCACGTCGGCGAGCGCCAGCACGCTCAGCACGCCGCTGGTCTCGGTGGGCACCGCCAGCAGCAAGGCGTGCGCATGCTGACCGCGGGGGAAACCGGGAACCGCCGGGAACCCGCCGAACTGGAAGCACAGCTGGACCTGTGGGCCGAAGAGCCGGGCGCCGAAGTCGCCGCGGCGTGCTGCGGCGGTTCCGGGAGCAGCGTGGCGTGCGCGAGCACTCCGTGGAGCAGCGTGTCGACCGGCGGCTCCGCCGGTTCCGCCTGCTGAGCACCACCCCCAGGAAAACTCAGGAAGGAAAGCCATGAACAACGTCACCGCCGGGCAGCACGACGAACTGCTCGACCTGTGGGCCGAAGAGTCGGACGCGAACCTGGCCGCCGACGGCTGCACCCTCAGCAGCGCGGGCTGCAGCGGCTCCGCCAGCACGTTCAGCTGCCCCGCGGGCAGCGCCAGCACCGCCGGCAGCGGCAGCACCGCCAGCACCAAGTGCTGATTCGCTCCGCCCCCGCGCACCATTTGCCAGATCTGAAAGGAAAACCCGTGGACATCACCGCGATCGACCAGGACGTCGTCCTGGACCTGTGGGCCGAGGAGTCCGACGCGTCCGCCGCCGCCGACTGCTGCTCGGGCTGCGCCAGCTCCGCCGGCAGCGCGAGCAGCGCCGGCTGCGCGTGCACCACTGTCTCGACCGGCGGCTCGGTCGGTTCCGGCGGAAGCGCCTCGACCAACTGCTGACGCCCTGACCCGGGTGGGCGGCCGCCGCCCCCTTCGGCCGCCCACCCTTCCTTCTCTCCCCCGACCGCACCGCCGCTCGCAAGTCCTGGAGGCCCGTCATGTCCACGACCGTCGATCCGCCGCAGGCCGGCGAAGCGGCCGCCGCGCTGCCCGTCGCGGACGAGCACTGGCCCGCCGGCGACGACCTGCTGAAGCTGCGCCCCGGCGTGGAACTGCTGACCGGAGCCGACGGCCGGTCGATGCTGTTCGACGACGAGAGCGGCAAATACGTCTTCCTCAGCGCCGGAGCGTGCCTGCTGGTGCCGCAGCTGACCACGGGTGTCCGATATGGACAGTTGACCGGCGAACTGGCCCGGCGCAGCGGCGCGCGCGCCGAGCAGGTCGACCGTGCGTCGCGCCCGCTGGCGCGCGATCTGCTCCGGATGGGGTTGCTCGAGGGCATCGCGCCGGACGCCGGCGGCGTCACCGCCCGGCTGGCCCGCTCGCAGATCAAGATGCCGCATGTGCGGCTGCCGCTGTCCACCGCGCGCGCGGACCGGGTTTTCGCCGCGCTCGCACGGCTGTTCCGCGGGCGCGCCGGCGGCCTGGCGCTCGGCGCGGCCGGTCTCCTCGGCCTGGCCGGGGTCCTGGCCGCGCTGGCCGCGATCTTCTTCACCCCGTTCGCCCCGGACCTGTCCGCGGTCTGGGTCGTCTACCTGGTCATGATTCCGCAGACGCTGCTGCACGAGACCGCGCACGGCGTGCTGTGCCGGCGCTACGGCGTCCCGGCCCGCGAAGTCGGGGTGGCGCTGTGGTTCTACGTCATGCCGATCGCCTACGTCGACCGGTCCGACTCGGTGCGGCTGGAGCGGCGGTGGCCGCGAGTCGCGATCCTGCTCGCCGGCCCCGCGTTCGACGGCATCGTGCTCGGCGTGCTCGCGGTGCTCCTGATCTGCGGCGCGGGCGATCCCGGCGTGCTGGGCGTCCTGGTGGCGTTCCAGACAGTGATGCTGTGCATGAACTTCAACCCCATGCTGCCGACCGACGGCCAGCAGGCGCTGGAAAACGCGCTCGGCAAACTGAATCTGCGCAACCGCGCGATGACCTACGTGCTGCACCGACTGCTGCGCAAGCCGCTGCCCAGCGCGCTGGCCAAGACCGCCCGGCGCGACCGCGCGCTGTTCTGGGGATACGGCCTGGTCTGCCTCGGCTATCTGCTCCTGGTCTTCGGGATGCTCGGCGTGACCCTGTACACCCTCGTCGGCCACTTGTTCTGAGCACCGGTTGTTTCGAGCACCGCAGACAGGAGAAGCAATGACCCAGCAAGCCCTGGCGCCGCGGCACCGGCCCCCGTTGCCCCGCAAGCGGAAACTGCTCACCGCCGGACTGATCGCGCTGGTCGTCGCGGCCGTGGTCGGCGGCGGTCTGTTCCTCCAGCTGCGCACGACGGCCGCCGAGGCCGACGGGTACGGTCCGGCTCGCACCCCGGCGCGGATCACCGGTTCCGCCGTCGTGACGCTGGGCCCGGCGAACGCCCCGCACGCGGTGGACGTGTACGAGGATCCGTTGTGCCCATACTGTTCCCAGTTCGAGCAGCGGTTCGGCCAGCTGCTCGCCAAGGCGGCCGACGAAGGCAAGGCGCGCGTCAACTACCACATTCTGACGTTCCTGGACGAAAAATCGGCCAGCCGCAGCTACTCCACCCGCGCGGCCAGCACCTTGCTGTGCGCGGTCCAGTCCAACGGCGCGGCTTTCGGGCCGTTGCACGATCGCCTCATGGCGACCGGCACGCAGCCGAAGGAAAACGCGTCCGCCGACCTGACGGACGAGGAACTCGCGCGGTTCGCCGGCGAAGCGGGCGCCGGACCGGGAGTCGAGGCCTGCCTGCGCGCCGGCACTCACGCCCGCGTGCTCCGCGACACCACCGCGGCCGTGCACCCCACGATCCCCGGCACGCCGACCGTCCGGATCGACGGACGGCTCGTTCCCCGCGACGAGCTGCCCGGCGGCGACTGGGCGGATCCGCTGCGGTGACCCGCCCCGGAACGCCCTCGAAGGAAAGGAAACCGCGATGAGCCCGTCTTCCGCGCCGAGCCTGCGCGAGCGGCTGAACCCGTTGGCGGACCCGGTGGTCGGCCTGGTGGCGGAGCCCGGTCTGCTGCCGTTCCCGCTGGGTTCCGGAGCGATGCCGATCGCGACGGCATACCTGGGCGACGCGGGCGCGAGCATTCCCGCGATCCGCCGCTACGAACGCTGGATGCGCACGTCCCCCGAGCAGATCGACGGCAGCGGCGGCGGTTTCGACGTCGAGCTGGCCAAAGCGGTCTCGGTCGCCGAGGCGCTGGAGCGCTATTGCTGCGCCATGCACGATCCGGCCGACCTGCGCTGGGCCACCGCGACCGAACTCGGCGACGACGCGCTCGACCTGGACACGCTGCCGCGGCTGTCCGAGGCCGAGCTGTCCCGGCCGCGGCTCGCCGTCACCCCGGCCGCGAAAGACGCCCCGCGGCACTGGGTCCGCGGCGTCCGGCTGAGCGACGGGAAGCCGACCTGGCTGCCGGCGATGCTGGCTTATCTGTTCTTCGTGCCGTCCGACGGCGAAAATCTCGCGAACCCGATCACCACCGGCTGCGCGGTGCACACCGATCCGGTGCTGGCGCTGGTGAAGGGCCTGGTCGAGGTGATCGAGCGGGACGCCACCGCGATCGCCTGGCACCAGCAGCTGCCGTTGCCGGAGCTCGAACTCGACACCGGCGATCCGGAGCTGCACCGGCTGATGGCCGCCTACGACCGCAATCCGCACGTGGACGTGCGGCTGTTCGACGCGACCACCGACGTGGGCGTGCCCGCGGTGTTCGCCGTCCGGGTCGACCGCCGCAGCACCAGCCTGCGGCACGTGGCCATCTGCGCGGCGAACCTCGATCCGCGGCTGGCGGCGGTCAACGCGGTGCGGGAAGTGCTTTCCTGCCACATCTCGTTCCTGCACCAGGTCGGCGACGCCCCGGCCCGCGCCGAGGACTGCTACCGCACGGCGGACGGCGCGCTGTTCACCGCGCACGCCAGCCGCGCCGAGGCGTTCGACTTCCTGCTGAACCGCACGCCTCCGCGGCGCGCGCTGTCCGAGCTGCCCACACCGCCCGCGAACGACTCGGCCGAGTCGCTGCGCTGGCTGGTCGACCGGCTGGCGGCGGCGGGCGCCGAAGCGTACGCGGTGGACCTGACCACCGACGAGGCGCGCGCGGTCGGCATGACCGCCGTCAAGGCCATCGTGCCCGGCTTGCAGCCCATGTCTTTCGTGCGCACCGCCCAGTTCCTGGGCCATCCGCGGCTTTACGCCGCACCGGCGGCCATGGGCTATCCGGTGCGGGCCGAGGCCGACCTCAATCCGTGGCCGCAGCCGGTGGCCTGACCGCCCCGCTCCCGAAAGGACCCCCCTCGTGGACATTCTCGTCCTGCACGACGACGACTTCGGCGCGGCGCTCGCGGCCCGGCTGCCCGCGACGCTGCCCGGCCGCGTCGCCGCGGCCCGGCTGGACGACTGGCCGGACCCGGACGCGCTCGACCAGCTGATCGCCGGCGCGCGGCACGTCGTCTTCGCGTGGAGCCGCCCGGTGCCCCGGCTCGAGACCGCGGTGGACCGGGCAGTGCTGCGGCACCGCGCCACGCTGCTGCCGGTGGTCGCCGAGGCGATGAGCGTCCGGGTCGGGCCGCGCCTGACCCCGGACACGCCGGCCACCGTGGACTGCTACTACCGCCGGCGCGCCCAGCGGGCCGGGGCCCATGCCCGGCTCGGCACGGTGCACGAGTATTTCGACGACCATCCGGCCGGCGAACCGGCCGGGCATCTCGCCGCGACCGTCGCGATCGCCGCCGCGGCCGCGGCCGGGTTCCTGACCGCCGGGCAGCCCGGCGAGGCGCGGCTGGCGTTGATCCACCCGCACACCGGCCTGTCGACCAGTTCGGTGCTGCTCGGCGTCCACGGCAACGCCCGGTCGAGGGCGCCGTTCCCGCCCGGGCAGCGGACCTTCGCCCGGCTGCGGGGAATCGTGCGGGACGCGATGGGAGTGAGCGCGTGATGGCCGTCGTCCACCGGCAAACCGCCGGCGAAGCCCTGCGCGAAGCCGGGTCCGCCGCGCGCACGGACCGGCCCTCCCTCCTGCCCGGCATCACCCTGGTGCGCAGCGCGTCCGGCCTGATCGCCTACGGCGGGTTCCGGCCCCAGGTCTTCGGCGGGAAGTCGGCCCAGACAGTGCTGCCCGCGGTGTTGCGCGCGCTGGACGGCACCCGCACCACCGCCGAGGTCGCCCGCCAGCTCGGCCTGCCCACGTCCACAGTGGACGCAGTCTGCGCACTCGCCCGCACCCGCCGGTTGCTCGGGTCCGGCCCGGCGCCTGCCGACAGCACCGGCCGCTGGCTGGCCCGATCCGGTGCCGAGGCAACGAAACCCGGCGCGGCGAAAGCGACGGTCACCGGTGAGCACTCGCTGGCCGCGGAACTCGCCGATCTTCTCGCCGCAGACGGTGTCGTGAGCGAGGTCGTGGACTGGGCTGACGGCGAGTTCTCGCCCGGCGACAGCGATCTCGTCGCAGTGGTGCGGTCCGGCCCAGAGCCCTCCGCCGCGCTGGCTGCTCTCGACGAGCGCCTCACCTCGGCCGGCGTCCCGTGGCTGCGGATCGTGGTGGGCGCCGACGGCGCGGAGATCGGGCCGCGCTTCACGCCCGACGACGGACTGCGGTACGTCTCGTGGTGGCCGGTCGCGCCGCCGCGCGAACCGTCGGCCGCCGCGCCCGGGACACGCCAAGCCGCGCTCGGCTTCGCCGCCGTGGAGATCGTCAACCTGCTGCGCCGGGCGGGCCGTCCCTTCTCCGGTGCCGCCGTGGCCGAGTTCGACGCGGCGACCGGGGCGTGCCGCCTGCGGCCCCGGGTGCCGCGTCCGCCGGACGGCGCGTCGATCTGCCTCGCGGCCGACTACGCCGGCCGGAAGTCCACTTCGGACACTCCAGTCCCGGTCCTGCCCGAGCCGGACGCCACGCTGCTTCAGCCCGCGGCCTCCGCGGATCTCGGCGTCCTGCTCGACACCGCGTTCCCGGCGACGGCGGAATCCCGGCTCAACGCCTATCTGCTCACCCCGGACGGAGCGCGGCTGCACCGCCCCGGAGGCCTGCTCGACCTGTCCGGAGTCGCCGACGAACAACCCTGGCTGCGGCGGCGGGCAGCCGACGCACTCGCGGTGGTGGCCGTGTCCGTGACGCTGCCGGGCGGCACGGACGTGCTCCGGGCCGCCCTGCTCGACGCCGGTGCCGCGCTGCAGCGCCTCGCCACGGCCGCGCACCGGCTCGGCTACCGCGTGCGGCGCGAAACCGGCGGCACGCTCGGCGAACTGGGCGAGGCGCTCGGCATCCTGCCGCACGCGGAAACGGTGCTCGACGTCGTCGTCCTCGAACGCGAACCGGGAGGCTCACGATGACCGCGGAAAACCGCTATGCGCCCGAAAGCGACACCGCACTCTTCGAGCAGTTGCGGACGATGCTGGCAGACACCCCGCTGTCCAGCAGCAACTCCCCGCGTCCGGCCGCGGACACCACCGACGAATCAGCTGCCGCCGTCCTCACCGCCGCGCTCAAGACGGCCGCGCCGGCCTCGGCCCGGATCACCGTCGCCGTCCGGGACGTCGACGGGATCGCCCCCGGGCACTACGAGTTCCGCGACGGCGGCCTCCATGCTGTCGAGAACTTCGGCGAGCCAGGCTCCGACGCCCTCGCGACGGTCGCCTTCCACGACTGGGCCGACGACGTGCACGCCTGGCGCCACGTCCTGCTGGCGGCGGGCGCGATGCGGGAAATCGCCCGCAGCTCCGGGTTCTCGCTCCGGCCGGACGCCCGGAACCCCGGGTTGTCCGTCCAGGCGTGGGAATTCGCCCCGGCCGCCGGAGCCGCCTGATGCGGCCGGATCCGCTGGCCGGCCTGCGCGCCGTGGTTTCGCCGTACGGTCTGGTCGGGAAAACCGGCGTGTGCGCCGGGCCGCACGGGATCCCGGTCGCCTCGGGCAGCCTCGGCGAGCTCGGCGAGGTGCTCCCGCACCTGGCGGGCCGGCGGCGGTCCCTGGCGGCCGAGGGCAACTTCGACGGAGCGGGCGGCGACCTCGACCCGGACCGCGCGGAGTTGCTCAGCGTCGCCGAGTCGGTGGAGCGCTACTCGGCCCTCGCGGTCAGGGACGAGGCGCTCGTCTTCGCGAGCGCCGACGAACTCGGCACGGACGCCGTGGCCCCGGCGGAATGGCCCCGGGCATCGGCGGCCGAGTTCGCCGTGCCGAACTGCCCGCTGACCGAGCCGGACGGCACGGACCGCATCCGCTGGGTCCGCGCGTGGTCGCTCACCCACGCGCGCCCGCGGTACGTGCCCGCGCGCCTGGTCTGGCTCGGCCTGCCTCCCCGATGCCCGGCGGAGTTGTTCACGCTCGGCAATCCCAGCGGCAGCGCCGCGCACACGGACTATCCGCGCGCGGTGCTCGCCGGCCTGCTGGAGGTGGTCGAACGCGACGCGCTGATGCTGGCGTGGCTGCATCGGCTCCGGCTCCCCCGGCTCGACGTCCGGCCGGACGACCTTCCCGAATCGCTGCGCCCGTACCTCGACCGGAGCCGCGCGGCCGGGCTGGAGACGCGGGTGTTCGACGCGACCACGGACTTCGGCGTCCCGGTGTTCTTCGCCCTGCAGCTCGCCGACCGCGACCCGCTGCTGGCCCAGCTGGTGTGCACGACCGCCGGGCTCGATCCGGCGGCCGCGGTGGCCAAGGCCTATCGCGAACTGGCCATGCTGCGCGTGGCGCTCCAGGCGAACGCGCCGGCGGACCTCGCCCAGGCGCCCGCCGACGGCGTCTGCGGCGGCGCCTACCGCAGCGGCGCGCCGGAAGCCCGCGGGCAGTTCGACTTCCTCCTGCGCGGCCCGCGCCCGCTGCGCACCCTCGCCGAGCTTCCCGTGCCGTCCAGCGACGATCCGGTCCGGCAGCTGGACTGGGCGGTCGCCCGGCTGCGCGCCCGCGGCGCCGAAGCGCTCGCCGTCGACATCACCTCGGTCGAGGCCCGCGCCGCCGGCGCCGTCGTGGTCAAAGTCCTGGTGCCGCAGGCAGTTCCGCTCTCCTTCGGCACCGGCGTGCGGATGCTCGCCACGCCGCGGCTGCACACCGCGCCGGTCGCCATGAACCACCCGGCCCGCTCCGAAGCCGCGTTCAACCCGCACCCGCAACCGATGGCTTGAGGTCCACCATGCACAGCGTCTCGCACATCGCACCCGACGGCACCCGCGTCCGGCTGTTCAGCGACGGCGGTTTCGGCACCAGACTGCTCGCCGCGCTCGGCGGACCGACCGGCGGCGCCGAGCAGATCCTCGTGGGAGTCGCCGAGAACGGCGACCGGGGCGTGCTGGACTTCGTGGCGCACCAGGCGAAATCCCGCGATCTGCCGTGGCTGCCGCTCGTGCTGGACGGCGCGTCGCTGCGCTGCTGGCCGGCCACCGGACGCGGCGGCGGCCCCTGCCCCGACTGCGTCGAGCGACGGCGGCGCCAGCACAGCCGGGAGGCAAGACTGGCCGCGCTCCTCCCTCCGCCCGGCGAAGCGGCGTTCCTACCCGAGCACGTCGACGTCGCGGCCGCGCTGGTGCACCGGGCCGTCCGCGAGTTCGTCCACTTCGGACAGTCGGATGCCGTCTACGCCGCCGACCTGGTGCACGGGTCCTTCGAGCGGCACCGCGCGATCCCCGTGCACGCCTGCCCGCGCTGCGATCCGCCCCGGCCGGACGGCAGCACCTGGCGGTTTCTCGCGGCCGCGCTGCATTCGAACGCGGGAGCGATCGGATGACCCGGTTCCGCCGCCGCCTCGGGCTGCGCACGGCGATCCGCGACGACGCTTTCCTGCTCGGCGGCGCGGTGCCGCCGGTCCTGCTGCGCGGGAAGGCAGCCACCACCGCGGTGCCGATGCTGCTCGGCGCGTTGGACGGCGTCCGTGACACGGCTGGGCTCGCCTCCGCGATCGGGAGGCCGGAACGGCAGGTCGACGCGATGCTGTCCCTGCTCCGCCGGCACGGCGCCGTCGAAATCGCCGGCCACGCCGCGGAATCGGGTTCCCCCGAGGCGGCGTTCTTCGCACTCGCGGCGGGGCATCTGGCCGATCCCCGGAGCGGGGACGCCTTGCGCGCGCGGGTCTCCCGGACGCCGGTCGAGATCGTCGGGACCGACCCGATCACGGCGGTCCTGACCCCGCGCCGGGCCGAAGGCGCTCCTCTGTTCGCCGGCAGCGACGTCGAGGGCCTGACCGAAGGCTGGCGGGCCGGCGCGGCTGTGCTGCCGGTCCGGTCGGCCGGGAACGAACTCGTCATCGGCCCGGTTTCCCGGGCCGGGTCCGGTCTTTGCCCGCGGTGTCTCGCCGCGGGCACCGCGGAGCCGGGCGCGCTGCCGCAAGCGCACCACGCGCTCGCGGCAGCGCTGCTCGCCGCGCGGCTGCCGATGCTTCTCGCCCACGATCCCGGCCCGGACGCGCTGCATCTCGACCTCGAATCCGGGCGGACCCGGTCCGTGCCCCGGCGCCGCCGCCCCGGTTGCGCCGCCCCGTGCGGGCCGGCCGCCCGGAACGCCTCCACCAGCCCGCTCGGCCAGGAGAAGACAGCATGACCCGCAACCTCGCTCCGGCGCCCGTCCTCGCCCGCCCGGAGGCCGTGCTCGCGCCGTGGACGCTCGCGCGCGTCGCCGGATTGCCCGCCGCCACCTGCGATCTGGTCGGCCCCGAGACGCCGGCCCTGCTCGACCGGCAGGAAGCGCTGACGGGCGTGCTCGCCGAACTCGGCGGGCCGGTCGCCGACGCCTGCTACGAACTCGTCCCGTCGCTCGACGACGCGCCCCCGTTGCGGCGGCTCGCACTGGCGGCCAAGCGCGCGGCGTTCAAGGGTTCCGCGCTGCCGAAGGACGTCACGGAGCTGACTGCCCGGATGCCCGAGCCGGCAAGGGAAGCCGTCGACGAGTACCAGCGGACCGCAGCGGAACTGGCTCGCGTCCGGGACGAGCTCGCAAGCTCCGTCGCCGCCGACGGCGAGCGCGCACGCGCTGCCCTCGTCGCGCCGCTCGGCTGGGATCCGTTCGTCCGGTCAGTGGCCCTCGCCGCGCCGGAATGGGCCGAACACGGCCTCGGCAAAGCGCGTTCCGGCCGGCTCGACGCCCGCAACCTGCGCACGCTCTATTCGTACGTCACCCGCACCGCGCTCAAAACCAGCCCGTACTCGCGGCTGACCACGGTGGCCCTGCCCGGTGTCTCGACCACTGCGTCGCGCAGCTACGCCGGCGCGGCCGTCGCCTACACCGCACTGCACGCGGTGGCGCGCGAACACGGTCTGGCCCGTCTTCTGCGATACCGCGTCGCCCCGCGGGCCAACTCCGCACAGGGCAGGTTCGTGGCACACGGTCAGGCCGAAGGACTCGGCGCCCTCCCGTGGATGTCGCTCTCGATCGCGCACGCCGCCGCGGCACCCGCTTGGCTGGCGGACGCCGATGACGAGCGCGACTACGAGTTGCCGGAGCTGCTCGCGCTCCTCGGCGGCCGCGATCCGTGGGCGCGTTTCCTGCGCGCGCTCGACAGCGGCTGGGTGCATCCGGTCGCCTGCTGGCACGGCGGCGGCGATCCGCTCGACGGGCTGCTCGCCGCCGTCGAAGTGGCGGAGAACCGGCATCCGATGACCCGCGAAATCCGGCGGGTGCACCGCTCCGCCGCCGCGCTGGCCGGATCGCCGGCGACCGAGCGGACGGCCGCGCTGGCGGCGGTCCGGCAAGCGCAGGCGAGCTGGCGCGCGATGAGCGGCCTCCGGCTCTGGACCTCCGATCTGGTCTACGAGGACGCCGCGACCGGGTTCGCCGTACCGGATCCGTTCGGCGCCGACGGCACCGACGGCACGCCGGACCTGGCCGCCTTCGCCGCGGAACTGCGGCCGCGGATGTTCCGCAGCCACCTGTACGACTTCCTGCTGACCGCGTTCGTCTCCCGGTTCGGCCGGGGCGGCCGGTGTGCCGACTTGTTCGGCTTTCTCGCCTCGCTCGCCGTCGAAGACCGTGCGGAACAGGCGATGGCAGCGGCGGCGGCGAAGGATCTGACGGACGGCTCCGGCCGGGCTTGGCTGCCGGTCGGGAGCACCAGCGCTCCGCCGACTACGGGCGTCCTGTTCCAGCTCGCCGACACCGAGCGCGGCCGGTATCTCGTGGTGAACCAGCTGTGCGACGGCGTCGGCGGCATGGTGAGCCGGTTCACCGGCGTGCTGGGCGATCGGCTGGCCGCCGCGCTGCGGGAGTGGTACGCCGCGCTGTGGCCGGGTGTCCCGCGCCATGAGTACGCGCCGAGCCGGGCCTGCACCACCGCCCAGCACGCGTCCGCCGGGCTGCTGCCCGCGCTGGCCGTGCCCGGCGACGGGATGCCCGGCCGGCCCGGCGACCTGCGGTTGCGCGACGTCGCACTGGTCCATGACGCGGACCGCGACGTGCTGGAACTCCTCGACCCGGACGGCTGCCCGTTCGGGCTGGTCCCGGCCGGGCTCGTGCCGAGCCGGATGAGCAGCGGCGTGCAACGGCTGCTGACCGTGCTGGCCGACCCGTGGGTGCGGCCGCTGGGCTTCGGGGACAGCCTGCTGCCCTTCGACCTGCCCGTGCGCGAGGAAGTCGTGGCGCGGCCGCGCCGGACCATCGGACGCGTCGTCGTGGAGCGGGCGAGCTGGCTGTGCCCGGCGGGACAGTTCCCGCGGCCGGAGAAGGGCGACCGGGACGCCGACACAGTGGCGCGCGCGGACCGCTGGCGGCGGGCGCACGGCATTCCGGCCGAGGTGTTCTGCCGTCCGGTCGAGGACTTCCGCGCGAAGCCGCTCTGGGCCGATCTCCGCAGCGCGGTCTCCCTGGCCGTGCTGGGGCGGGAACTTCCGGGCACCGGCCGGATCCGCGTGGTCGAAGCGCTGCCGGGCAAGGCCGGCCATCCCCTCCGGTCGCCGTCCGGCGACCGGCTGGCCTGCGAATACCTCGCGGGTCTTCGCTGGCCCCGACCGGAAGGAGCGGCATGACCGGCACCGAATGGTGGTTCGCCCGGCTGTATCCCGGCACCCCGTCCGGAATGGACGCGGCGGTCGCCGGAGCAGGCGCCTGGGCCCGGCAGACCGCGCGCGACATCGACGCCGACTGCTGGTACTTCATCCGCTACGTGGATCCGACCGGCGTGCACGTCCGCCTGCGCCTGCGCGCGCACCCCGACGCGCTCGACGAACTGGCCGAACGCACCGGTCCGCTCCAGGAAATCGTCTCGTCCGCCGCCCCGTCCGCCCCGCGCCTGCTGCCCGAAGCCGGGACGCTCGACCTCGCCGGCCCGGCAGGCATCCGCCTCGGCGTCTACGAACCCGAGGTCGACAAGTACGGCGCCGGCCATCTCCCGGACGCCGAACGCTGCTTCCAGGAATCCAGCGAACTGCTCCTCGACCTCAACGCCCCCGCGAGACCGGCGAACGGCGCGCGGACCGCGCTGGCCGTGCACCTCATGCGCCGCGCCGCGGCCGCCGCGCTCCCCGCCGGCGAGATCGGCGGCTTCTGGGCACATCACCGTTCCTACTGGGGAAACGCCCTGCGGGCGCTCCGGCTGCCGAAAGACACACTGCGTTCGCGAGTCGCCGCAATCACCCTCGAACTGGACCGCGCCGCCCCGCCCGCCGCGGAACTGGACCGGATCAGCGAGTGGAGCACCCTCCTGGCCCGCCGGATCAGCGCCGCCGGACCGGCGCGACGGCAGCACCTGCTCTTCCACCACGTGCACATGACCTTGAACCGGCTCGGCTATCTGCCCGCGGAGGAGGCGTTGCTCGGGTTCGTGGCCCAGGCGGGCCGGTGACTCGGCGAGACGTCGCGCAGCGAATTCCTTGCGTCACAAGGGTTCCCGGTTGCTCGGCTGGGTGGCGGACGCCGGATCGCAGCCGCATTTCACGTCCGTCGTCGGCACGACCGCCGCGCGGCTCGCGGCGATTCCCCGCTACCGGATCGAACGGGTGACCAGTTCGTCGAAGTCGCGGTCCGGCAAGGTCCGGTTGAGCTCCAGCAGTTGCTCGGCGTGCAGGCCCACGGCGTAGCGGGTCCGCGGCGGATCGGCTTCCACCGCTTGCCGGACGGTCTGGGCGACGACCGCGGGATCGGTGCCGTCCGCGAGGCCGGTTTCGGACTGGCTCGCCATTTTCTCCGCCATTTCCCGGTAGGCGCCGCGGCCGGAGTACTCGCGCAACTGCGCGGCGGTCCGGTCTTCGAATTCGGTCTTGATGATGCCGGGCTGAACGATCACGACCTCGATGCCGAAGGGACGGACTTCCATGCGCAGAGTGTCGGAGTACGCCTCAAGCGCGTGCTTCGAGGCGTAGTACCAGGCGCCGAGCGGCAGGCTGATCACGCCGCCGATGGAGGAGACGTTGACGATGCGGCCCGACCTTTGCTCGCGCATGGCGGGCAGGACGAGCTGGACGAGCCTGGCCGGCGCGAACAGGTTGACCTGGAACTGGTCGCGGGCCGCGTCCAGCGGGACGTCTTCGGCGGCTCCGTGCAGCACTGTCCCGGCGTTGTTGACCAAGACGTCGATCCGTCCCTGTTCGTCCAGGACCGTGCGGACCACGCGGTCGAGGTCGGACTCGCTGCGGGCGTCCATCGCCAGCGCGTGCCCGCCCGCCGCGCGCAGTTCGTCCATTTTGGACACCCGGCGCGCGGCTCCGTAGACGAGGTGGCCCGCGCGCCGCAGCTCCAGGGCGGCGGCGAGGCCGATTCCGGCGGAGGCTCCGGTGATCAAGCAGACTTTCGGCACGGTTCAGTCCTCCCAGGCGACGGGCAGCCGGTGCACGCCGTAGATGAGCATGTCGGTGCGCGTCGCGATCTCCCCGGAGGGAGCGGCGAGGCGCAGTGACGGGAATCTGGTCAGCAGGGCAGGCAGGGCGACCCGCAGCTGGACGCGGGCGAGCTGCTGGCCGAGGCATTGGTGGATGCCGTGGCCGAAGGCGACGTGCCCGCCGGCCTTGCGGCGCAGGTCGAGTTTCTCCGGCGAGGGAAAGCGTGCGGGGTCGTGGTTGGCCGCAGGCACCGAGACGGTCACCGACTCGCCCGCGGTGATCTGCTCGCCGGCGAGTTCCAGGTCTTCCAGCGCGGTGCGCACAGTGAACGGGATGATGCTGAGGTAGCGCAGCAGTTCTTCGACCGCGTTGTCGACCAGCTGCGGGTCGCCGCGCAGGAGCGCGAGCTGATCGGGGTGTTCGAGCAGCGCGAAGACGCCCAGCGCGAGCATGTTGGTGGTGGTGTCCAGCCCGGCGCCGAGCAAGGTGAAGCCGATGTTGACCAGTTCGGGGTCGGTGAGATCGCTGCCGGTCAAGTCGCTGAGCAGATCGTCGGAAGGGGCTTTTCGCTTGGCAGCCACCAGCTCGCCGATGACGCCGTGCACCGCGGCGTAGGCCGCGCCGGTTTCTTCGGGAGTGTTGCCCAGCCGGAACAAGGCGAGCGCCTGCTGCTGGAACCGGACCCGTTCGGAGTAGGGCACCCCGAGCAGTTCGCAGATCGTCTGCGCAGGCAGCGGCTGCGCCAAGGCGGCGACCACGTCGGCCGGGCCGCCCCGGGCGGCCATGGCGTCCAGGCACTCGTCCGCCACGGCCTGGATCCGCTCGGTCAGCCGCCGCATCCTGCGCACGGTGAACTGGCCGGCGAGCAGCCTCCGGTACCGGGTGTGCTCGGGTGCGTCCATGCTGCCGAACATCCCCGGCGGCGCCGGCTGATCGCTGCCGGGAGCGCCGGGAACCGGCAGGTGCCGCAATTCGGCTCGCGCGCTGAACCGGTGGTCGGCCAGCACTTCGCGGGCGAGCGCGTGCCCGGTGACCAGCCAGCCGGCGTGTCCGTCCGGGTAGTCCAACCGGCTCAGCGGACTCTTTTCGCGCAGTTCCGCCAACCCTCGCGGCGGGTCGAACGGCAGGCCGGCCGGCCGCTCGGTCGGCAGTGTCCTGGTCATCGCCAGCTCCCTTCCGTGCACCTCTTGCGGGAAACGCTAGGGCGATGTTTTATGGATGGGCAAACGATGTATTCGCATATTCGCAGGTCAGTGCGGTATTATTGATGCACTGGCTTGCAGGTGAACGCATCGGTGCCGCAGACGAGTTCGGAGACGAGCAGATGCCATCCGGCAGGTTGACCTACCCGGAACGACAGCGCGTCGCGGCCGGGTTGGCGGAGGGACTGAGCTACGCCGAGATCGGCCGCCGGCTGGGCCGGTCGAAGTCGACGGTGGTCCGCGAGGTCGCCCGCAACGGCGGGGCGCACGACTACCGCGCCGATCGAGCCGAGCGAGCCGCCCGGCATCGCGCGCGCCGCCGGGCCCCCGTTGCGCCCGCTCCCCCGCCGCCCCGGGCAGCGGCCGACCCGCGGACCCGGAGCGACTTCGAGGAGCGGTTCGCCCAGATGGCCGCCCAGACCGGGATGCCGTCGATGATGGCGCGGGTCCTGATCTGCCTGTTCACCGCCGAGTCGGGCAGCCGCACCGCGACCGAACTCGCCGCCCGGCTGCGCGTCAGCCCCGCGTCGGTCTCCAAAGCGGTGGCCTGGCTGGAAGAACGGGGAATGCTGCGCCGCCGGCGGGACGGCCGCCGCGAGCGCTACCTGATCGACGACGACGTGTGGCAGCGGGCATGGCTGGCCAGCATGGAAGGCATGGCCCAGTGGGCCGGCTTCACCCGGCAAGGCGCCGCGCTGTTCGGCGGGGACACGCTGGTCGGAGCCAGGCTCCTCGCCACCAGCCGCTGGCTTCAGCACATCCGCCAGGACATGATCGAAGCCGCCGAGCATTGGCGGCGGGCCGCACGGTGAAGATCCCCTTGGCTTCGGGTCGAGCAGAGCGGCGAAGGGGATCCGCGTTCCTTCTTGCCTGAACGGGCCCGGCTCGCGCGGCCGGGGCTCGCCGCCGCGGGTCTGCCCGCGAGGACCGAACGGAACCAGGTCGCGACGGTTTCGGCGCGGGCAGGGCGTCGCCGTCCGGTTCAGGCAGGTCCTCGCCGCAGCCGGTTTCCGCCGCGGCCGCCCAGCCGCGTTCGGCCCGCTCCGGCGGAATCTCGTCGTTCCCTGGTCCGTCAGCGGGTTCGGCCGACGGCATCAAGACCGCGGCAGGTTCCCGGCTGGCCGGATCTTCCGCGCGTTCGGGCCAGCCGGGCGGGCAGCGCGGTTCGGATGTCCAGGAGCCAGAGTCGCGGTCGCTGGTGTTCTCCGGGCGGGGTTCCTCCGTGACGACAGGAAAAGTCGACCGCGCGGACCTCGCAGCGGTGGTGGAACTTCGGACTGGCGTTGGCCGGGGTGACGCACGGGCCGGAGTCCGCGGTGTCGCGTTCAGCGGACCGTGAGCGAGGCCGTCCGCCGAGCCTGGACGCGGCAGGCGGACCGGCCCGGCCCGCCTGCCCGAACTCGTTGCGGCACAGCGAAAGAACATCTCCGCGGCACTGACCGCGGAGCCGGCCTGGCCTGGCGAGCACGCCTTCGGATCAGGCGTCGATCTCCTTGCGGGAAGCCCGCTCGCCGCCGATCTCGATCTTGCGGGGCTTGGCCCGTTCGGCGACCGGGATCCGCAGCGTCAGCACGCCCGCGTCGTAGGCGGCGTTGATCTCGTTGGTGTCCAAGGAATCCCCGAGGAACAACTGCCGGGAGAACACGCCCAACGGCCGTTCGGACACCTGCATTTCCACCGCCTGGTCAGTCATGGCCGGCCGGCGCTCGGCCTTGACGGTCAGCACGTTGCGCTCGATGTTCACCTCGATCGCGTCCGGGTCGACGCCGGGCAGATCGAAGGCGATGACGAACTCGTCGCCGACGCGATAGGCGTCCAGCGGCATCGCCGCGGGCCGCGACCAGGTCCCCGCGACGGCGCCGAAGGCCTGCTGGGCCATCCGGTCGAACTCGCGGAACGGGTCAGTGCGCATCAACATGACGTTTCCTCCCTGGCATGTCAGCTCTGGTGTCGACGCACACCCCAGATTTATCATGTCATCGAAACGATGACAAGCATCGATGTCACTGAAAGGACGACATGCTGGGCGACGCCGCGGGCGGGCTCCCCGCCGCCGAGGCATTCGGCCTGGTCCGCCGCGTGCTGGACCGGACCCGCGCGGGCACGGGAAGCCCCGGCGACCTCGTCGCGGCACTCGCCGCGCTGCGCCAGCTGCGGGAGGAACTGGCCGGCTGGGAACCCGAACTGATCGCCGCGGCCCGCGAGCAGCAGGTGAGCTGGGCGGCGCTCGCCCCGGCGCTCGGCGTCGCCAGCCGCCGAGCGCCGCCACCTGCGCCTGCGGCCCTCCGGCACCAGCGAACGGACCGGCGAGCAACGGGTCCGCGCTCAGCGCGACAAACGCGCCGGCGATCAGGCTGTCGCCGCTTGGGCTCGCGACAACGCCGCGATCCTGCGCCGGCTGGCCGGGCAGGTCAGCGCGGTGCGCGGCCTGTCCCGGCACCACGTCGACCAGGTCAGCCAGGCCCTCGCCGCCGACGATCCGGCCGTCCTGCTGCCCCCGCTGGCCGACCCGCACCCGCAGCCGGCGCACCTCCACGCCGGCCTGGCCGCCGAGGTCCAGTCGTGCACCGAGCAAGCAACACGGATCCGTCGCGCCAGCCACGCGACGCGGTCCGGCGCCACACCGGCAACGAAGCGATAGATCAGGTACCAGCCCCGCGGGACCGGTTGCGATCGCGAGGCGGGAGTGCTACATCAGAATTAGCACTCCAAGCAGTCGAGTGCTAACTCCGATCCAGCGCCCGCCGGAGGTCTGTGATGACCGCAGTAGTCCTGTTCGCCATGACCGTCCTCGGATGCGTGGTCGCGACCATGACCGCCGCGCGCCGCCACCACGTCTGAACCCGCCCGCCGCGAACGGAGGACCCGGAACCCATGGGGCTCGACAAAGTCTGGATACAGACGCTCAGCGACGGCCTCCTGCGCGCCGACCAGGTCGTCGGGCTGACGTCGCACGCCACGCCGTCCTTGCCGGGCAAAGCAGCGCGCTGGCTGCTGGACGCGACCGTCGCCGTCGCCGCCGGCAGCGGAGCCGCCGCGGGCGGCTGGGACGTCGGCATCCTGCACCGGACCCTCGCCCAGACCGCCGAAGAACCGACCGACGCGCCCGAAGCGCTCGCCCGCGTCCTCGCGCGGCTGGACCAGCCGGGCACCGCCGGGATCATCACCCCGTCGGCCACCCGGCACGGAGTCGAATTCTCCTTCTCGTCCTTCGCCGAGGCCCCTGCCGAACCCGGTTCCGCCGCCGAGGCGACCGAGCGAACCGGCTGAACCGCACGGCCGGGCAGGCACGGGAATCCGGCTCCGGCACCTGCATCGCTGCCGCAAGACAAAGAACCGCCACCCGCCACCCAGGGACCCGGTGCGACGAAACGGCCGCGAGTCTCGCGGCCAACCGCACCTCTCGCCGCCATGGTCTCGCGGTCCTTCCGTGGTGGCCGCCAGCGTCGGCACGTCCGGCGGCGCTGGTATTTCGTGCCCGGCTCCCGTGGAATCGTCGAGACGAGGCTGCCTGGCTTCGCCTGCCGAGGAATACGTCGAACCCGCAAGCTGATGCGGCGCGCGAACCGAGCCGGACGTGCGAGCGTCGCCGACGATCTCCGTCTCCGGATAGCGCACGAGCGTTTCTTCGAGCACCAGCCGGAATTCGAGCCCTCGGCGAGTCGCTGAGATTCGCCCGCGTCGGCGCAGGCGGCACTCCGCATCGGACGCGGACCCAGCCGTCCGCGAGGGTTCCAAGATCACCTCCGGTCCAGGCGCGGGCGGCCACGCGATATCGTGCCCCGTCGATGCCGAGAATCGACGCCCAGAACCGTTGCGGCTGCTGGCGAGCCTCGCTGCCGCCCGCGGCGCTTCCGACGGGTCGATTCCCTCGCTCAGGAAGGGTGGTCATGGTCCGTTCGCGCACAGCTCTCGCAGCGATCGCCGTCGGTGCGGCGCTCCTTCTCCCGCCGCCCGCGGTCGCGTCCGAGTCCTCCGGCGCAGAGCCAGCCTCGTTCTACGCGGACGTGCTCGATCTGCAAGGCGTACCCGCGTCGGCGCTGCCCGGCTCGGCCGGCGGGGACGTCAGCGACATCAACGTATTCGCCGACCGCGGCGCGTGGCACGCCTACGCGCTGCCCAAGGTCGGCGACACCAAGTCCTACGGCGCGTTCACCGGACCGCTGTACCTGGCGCAGGAATACCCGTGGTGGCTGAGCTCCGGGTTCAGCCGGCTCAGCCTGAGCGAAGCCGGGCGCCCGATCGACCTCGCCGACGCTCGCGACCCGGCCTTCAGCTCGCTGCCCGGCGCGCTGCGGCAGAGCTTCGAGGTCGACGGGCTGCGCGTCGTCATGGAACTGCGCTACGCCAGCAACCGCACCGCACTGGTCCAGGCCACCGTGGAGAACACCGGGCACCGGCGGCGGTCGGTCGACGCGGGCTGGAGCGGCACGCTGCTGCGGCCGGACACCGGACCCGAGCACGACGCGCCCCGGCTCTCCGCGACCGAGGACGGGGTCGCGGTCGGCTTCGCCAAAGTGCGCGAAAAGAACGACTACCTGACCGACGGCACCGAACGGTTCCAGGTCACGCACGCCGACCCGGTGACCACCACGGTCACCGGCGACACCTACACCACCACCCGCGACGCTCCCCTGCTGCTCGGCCCGCACGGCCGGCGAACGCTGACCTGGACCGAGTCCTACACGTTCACCCCCGCCGAGGCCGCCGCCGACGCACCGGCGGCGAGGCGCGCGCTGGCTCAGCCGTGGCGCACCGTCGCCGAGAACGACGCTCGCTGGCGCGGCTACGTCGCCGCGGCCACCCGCGGGGTGCCGCCGGACCGGCGGCGGCTCGCGGTGAAGGCGACCGAAACGCTGATCACCAACTGGCGCGGCCCGGCGGGCGCGTTGAAGCACGACGGCATCACCCCCGCGATCTCCAACAAGTGGTTCACCGGCCTGTGGGCGTGGGACACCTGGAAGCAGGCGGTCGGCACCGCCGTGTTCGACCCGGCGCTGGCGGAATCCCAGATCCGGTCCATGTTCGACTACCAGGTGACCGCGGCGTCGGCGACCCGGCCGCAGGACGCCGGGATGATCCCGGACGCCGTCTTCTACAACGACCCCGCCCGCGGCGGCGGCAACTGGAACGAACGCAATTCCAAGCCGCCGCTCGCCGCCTGGGCCGTCTGGTCGGTCTACCAGCGCAACGGCGACCTCGGGTTCCTGCGCGAGATGTACCCGAAACTGGCCGCCTACCACGCCTGGTGGTACCGGAACCGCGACCACGACCGCAACGGCCTCGCCGAATACGGCGCCACCGTCGATCCGGCCAACGCGACCGCCGAGGACAAACGCCTGGCGGCGGCGTGGGAAAGCGGCATGGACAACGCGCCGCGCTTCGACGCCAAGCTCGGCGCCACCGTCGTGGACAACGCCTCGCCGTCTGGACAGGTCGTCGGTTCGTCGCTCGCCCAGGAGTCGGTGGATCTCAACTCCTACCTGGTGCTGGACAAGAAAACCCTCGCCCTGATCGCCGACCGGCTCGGCGACCACCGGGCCGCCCATGCCTACCGCGCCTCGGCGGCCAGCGTCGCGGCCGCCGTCCAGCGCACCATGTTCGACCCGGCCACCGGCTGGTTCTACGACACGGAACTGGGCACCGGGCGACGGCTTACCGCACGCGGCAAGGGAATCGAAGGCGTCCTCCCCCTGTGGGCCGGCGTCGCGACCCCCGACCAGGCGGCAGCCGCGCGGAAGAACCTCCTGTCCCCCAGCGAATTCGACACCCGCCTGCCGTTCCCGACCACGGCGGCCAGTTCGCCGTACTACCAGCCGACCGGCTACTGGCGCGGCGCGGTCTGGCTGGACCACGCGTACTTCGCCTTGACGGGCCTGCAGCGCTACGGATACGGCCCCGACGCGGCAGCCCTCGCCGACCAGCTGCGCTCGAACGCGGCCGGCCTGCTGGGCAACGGACCGCTGATGGAAAACTACAACCCCGCCACCGGCGCGCCGATGAACTCACGCGGCTTCAGCTGGTCCGCGGCGATACTGCTGGCACTCGACCACCCGCAGCGAGGCTGACGCCCGGGGCGCTCCGTCGAACCAGGCGTCCAGCGGCCTCGCTGCGGGCCCGGCGCCGGACCGCTACTCACAGCGGAGCTCTCCCGCGAACTGCACGACGCCGACGCTGTGCTGAGCCAAGCCCTCGTCGCCAGGCGGGACCCGCAACCAGCCGCGGCTGCGAAACGTTCCGCTGCACCCCTCGAACCGACCTGTCGCCTCCACGACGGTGTACTCCACCTCCAGCGCCGACGCCCCACCCGGAGCACCCGCACTCAGGGCGGCTCGATCATGCGTGCGCAGCCTGGAACCGTCGCTGTCGAGGAACTGGTGAAACATGGTGTAGGCAATACGTCCGTCGCCGAGTTCCTCCACCTCGCTCGTCTGCTCGCCGTACGCGGCGCCGTTCACAGTGCCGGTCACGGCACCGATCCCGGTCGTCTTCGTCAGCGTGAAGAGCGTGGCCGAGCCCGTCATGCTCAGGCGGTCGCCGCCCTGATCGGTCATGGCTTTCCTTCCGTTGTGCCGAGTTTCCGGTCGGTTCAGGATCGGCCTGGCCCCCTGGATCGGGCGAAAAACTTTGCCGAAACCGCAAATCTCGTTCCCATGACGCTTCGCTGCTGCCGGGCAAGGCGGCCGGAGATCGCGCAGCGGCGCGACGGTTGGCACCGGCTCGGCATAACCGCGGGCGGGACCAGGCCGCGGAATGGCCGCCCAGGATCACCGCCGATCGAGCGGCCGTCGGCGTTGCCCTCGCCCAAAGGTTCGCAGGAGGGAAGCGTCGTGCTGTTCAGGGGAGGCTGGGCGGATTTCCTTTACTGGACGGCCCGGTCGGCAACGAGGCACCCGGGTGGCGCGATCCGCTCGACGGCGCGAAGTCCGCCCAGCTTCTGGGCCGGCTCACCCAGCTGTTCGCCTGACTGCCCGCCGACCCGGCTGAATGCTCTTCACCCGCCGGGAGGACCGCGCTCACACCGGAAGCAGCATCGGACGTTTCGCGGTGCGCCCGTCGCCGGAGGACCGGCCCAGCAGCCGTCGCATCAGCCAGGGGCCGAGGAATTCGGCGAGCCAGCGGAGTTCCGTGCTCGCTGTCCGCCAGGCCGGACGGCGGTCGGCGGGCGGCAGTGGGGCGCTCCAGCTGTCGTCGCTCCCGGGAAGGCCGAGGCTGTGCGCGACGGCGGCCGCGATCCGGGCGTGCCCGATCGGGTTGGCGTGCAAGCGATCCGCGCACCACAGCCGCGGGTCGCTGGCTACTTCGTGGCGGTCGCAGTCGACGACTGTCACCCCGTATCGGGTTGCCGCGGAACGAATTCGGCGGTTGAGGTCCGCGACTCGCGGACGCAACGGGGCCGCGATCGGGGCGATTCTCGCGATATCGGGGAAGGCGAGCGTGACCACGTCGGCACCGGCGGCGGTGAGCGCGGCGAACATGGCCGTCAAGTGCTCCTCCACCGCGTCGGCGGCGTAGCCGGGGCGGAGCAGGTCGTTCATTCCGGCGACGACGGTGGCCAGCGTCGGGCGCAAAGCCAGCGCCGGGGCGAGTTGTTCGGCACGCACTTGTCCCGCGAGGCGTCCGCGGACGGCGAGGTTGGCGTACTCCACCGGTTCGCCGGCGGCGGCGAGATGATCGGCGAACCGGTCCGCCCAGCCTCGGTAGCCAGTGGCCTCGTCGCCGTCGCCGATGCCCTCGGTCTGGCTGTCGCCCAAGGCCACGTAACGGATCGTCACGCACCGGCCTCCTGCTTGATCTGCTCGAACCGGGCGGCCATCGCTTCGCTCAGCGCGGTCGCCGCGGAGAGCGGGCGCACCATGACCACGAAGTCGTCGATCAGCCCGTTTTCGTTGGTGTGCAGGAAATCGCAGCCGTTGATCTCCTTGTCCCCGACCTTCGCGGTGAACACCAGGGCGTGGTCGCGGCCGTCCGCGCTGGAGATCTCCCGGACATAGCGGAAGTCTGCGAAGACTCCGCTTACGGCGCGCAGGATCGCCGAGGTGATCGGCTTGCCGGGGTACGGCCGGTACGCGACCGGGCTGGTGAACGTCACGTCGTCGGCGAGCAGGGCCTCGACAGCCGTGTGGTCGCCGCTTTCGACGGCCTTGCGGAACGGGTGCACGCTGCCTCCATAGTAACTTTTTTGATTAGGTGCGGAAGAGATTAATCACCCGGCTGCTACCGTGTCCAGGTGTCCTTGAAATTCGCGATCCTCGCGGCCCTGCTGGAGGGCGAGTTCTCCGGCTACGACCTGGCCAAGTCGTTCGACGCGTCGGTCGCCAACTTCTGGCAGACCACCCCGCAGCAGCTCTACCGCGAACTCGAACGGCTCTCGGCGGACGGCATGATCGCCGCGCGCGTCGTCGAGCAGGAACGCCGGCCCACCAAGCGGATGTTCCGCCTCACTCCCGCCGGACGGCAGGCTCTGCGCGAGTTCACCGCGACGCCGGTCCAGCCCACCACGATCCGGGACGACCTCCTGGTAAAGGTGCAGGGAAGCGACGCGGGCGACGCCGAAGCGGTGATCGCCGCCGTCGAGGAACGCATGGAGTGGAGCCGGGCCAAGCTCGCCCGCTTCGAGCGGCTGCGCGAGCGCATGCTGGACGGCCGCTCGGAAAGCGACTATCTGCGCGAGAACGACCGCGTCGGGCCATATCTGACATTGCTGCGCGGCATCTCGTTCGAGCAGGAGAACGTGCGGTGGGGCGAGCAGACCGCGCGGATTCTCCGGCAGCGAGCCAAATCGGATGCTTCCCGGCCTGCCTAGGGCAGCGCTTCGCTCGTGGCCGCGCCATTGACGGCTAGACTCGCCCGATGGCTGCTTCGACGGTCGGTCTGTTGCACCCAGGCCGGATGGGCTCGGCTATCGCACGGCAGTTGCTCGCAGGCGGGCACCGGGTGTTGTGGTGCCCGGCCGGACGGTCGGCGGGAACAGCGCGACGAGCCGCGGAGACCGGGCTGACCGCCGCGGAGAGCCTTCCCCGCCTCCTCGAACAGAGCGCGGTCGTGTTCTCGATCTGCCCGCCCGCCGCGGCCGAGGAGGTCGCCGAGCATGTCGGGGACTACCGAGGGGTTTACGTCGAGGCGAACGCCATCAGTCCACATCGGACGGTCGCGATCGCCGAGCGGCTCCGCGCGACCGTGGTGGACGGATCGATCATCGGGCCTCCCCCGGACGAGCGTTCGCCCGCGCGCGTCTACCTGTCCGGCCCGGACGACGCCGTCGAACTGGTACGGGGATTGCTGGCAGGCAGCCGGGCTGAACCGGTGCCGCTGGGCGGACGGATCGGTGCGGCGAGCGCGGTGAAAATGGCCTACGGCTCGTTCCAGAAGGCCTCGCGCGCGCTGGCCGCGGTCAGCCATGCGATCGCCGACGACTACGGCGTCGGCGAGCACCTCCTCCGGGAAGCGAACGCCTTCGGCGGCAACGCATTGGCGGACACCGGCGGGCTGCCGTCCGCGGCCGCGCGCGCCTGGCGCTGGGCGCCGGAAATGCTGGAGGTCGCCGAAACCGCGCGGGCGCTCGGCCTGCCGGACGCCCTCGCCACCGGCGCGGCCGAGGTGATGTCCCGCTGGGCCGACGACAAGGACGACTTCGACCTCGACCTTCCGGCCACGCTGCGCCGCCTGCACCGCGAGCAGCGGGTCGTGCCGCGACCGTCCCCCCGCGACTGACCGGAACGACGCTGCCTCTCGGCGCACGTCGTCGCCGGACGGCCGTTCGGCGAGCGCGGCCTGTCCGAGTGACCGCAGCCACTCGGCGCGCTCCTTGCCAGACCCCAGTTGATCTGTTGTGCTTAGCCTAACCTAAGCACCGAACCGGCAAAGGGGTGTCCTCGGCGATGTACGCATGTGTCTGCGCGGCTGTGCCGACGCCGCAGGTCGAGGCCGCCGTGCTGGCCGGAGCCCGCAGCGTCGAGGAGATCGGCGAGCGCTGCGCCGCCGGGACCGGCTGCGGAACCTGTCACGAACGACTGAACCGGATCCTTCTCGAGCACGCCGAACCGCAGGACCTCGCGCACACCGCCTGAGCCGCGGGCCCCGCTCCGGTTGTGAGGCGGATCACCCGTGGGTAGCATCCGGTCCGGTCGAGGCCGGAGGTGCGGACCATGCAAGGCGACGACGAGGTTCTCGCACTGCTCAACGAGCAGCTGACCAGCGAGCTGACCGCGATCAACCAGTACTTCCTGCACGCGCGCATGCAGGCCGACTGGGGATTCACGAAACTCGCCGCGAAAACGCGCGCCGAGTCGATCGAGGAAATGCACCACGCCGAATGGCTGACCGACCGCATCCTCCTTCTCGGCGGCCTCCCGAACTACCAGCGGCTCCTGCCGATCAACGTCGGCCAGACGATCCCCGAGCAATTCTCCTCGGACCTCGCCATCGAAATCGACGTCCTCGACCGGCTCCGGCCCGGCATCCCGATGTGCCGCGCCCACGGCGACGCGGGCAGTGCGAATCTGCTCGAGAAAATCCTCCTCGACGAGGAACACCACGTCGATTACCTGGAAACGCAGCTGGAGCTGATCGACAAACTGGGCGAGCAGCTGTACCTGGCGCAACTCGTGGACCAGCCGCCCACCGCGGGCTGACCTCCGCCCCCAGTAACGAAACACCGCGGCACGGCGACTCATCACCATAATCCGGCACTGTCGAACCCCGGAGGACGCCGTGTCCGACGACGACCGCAAAGAGACCACGCCGCCGATCCCGGTCGTGCCGCCGTCCCCGTCGACGGAATTCGCGTACCCGACCATCGGGACCGAGAAAGTCCTCGACCGAGGCATCAACCCCGACCCCGCGGAAGACCGCGACGAATGACGACCGGGTCCGGACCGGTGGGCGGCGAGAAGAAATCCGGGCCCGTCATCGCGAGCCTGATCGACAAAGAGATCGACAACGCCCGCGCGAACGCGAGTTCTTTGCAAGTCCGGGGACTCGCGGTGATCAGCTCTTCCGGAACGCTGGTCACGCTGCTTTTCGGGCTCTCCGCGCTGTCGACGAAAGCGCAGAATTTCGTTCTCCCGGACGCGGTCAAGCTTCCGCTGTACCTGGCGGCCGCCTTCCTGGTGCTCGCCGCGGCGGCGGGGATCTTCACGAACGCTCCCCGGAGAAGCGACGCGATCGCGCTGAAAAACCTCACGCCGTTGATCGCCGAGGACGTCTACTGGAACGCGCCGTCGATCTACGCGGAACGGGAAGTGGCCAAAACCCGGCTCACCGTTCTGCAGAACTCGCGGGCGATCAACATCAGCACCGCGCGGACGTTGCTCGTCGCGATCCTTCTCGAGATCGCCGGCGTCGCGTGCGTCACCTGGGCCGTCACGAGCCTGGTCTCGGCCTGAGCCCCGCGGCCGGAAACTGTCGGCGCCGCGTGCGAAGCTGGCGGCGTGGAAGTGCATTTCGACGCCGAACTGTGGATCTGGGACGCCCGGCGAACCGACACCTGGACCTTCGTCAGCCTGCCCGGCGACGTCTCGGAAGAAATCCGCGAACTGGGCGGGCCGCGCCGCGCGTTCGGATCGCGGCGGGTGCAGGTCCGGGTCGGCGCCACCACCTGGCGGACGTCGATCTTCCCGGACAGCACGCGCGGCTACGTGCTGCCGGTCAAACGCGCGGTGCGCAACGCCGAGAACCTCGATCCCGGCGATGTCGCCCGGGTGACTGTCACGGTCCTCGACCTTTGACGTCGGCAAAGCCGGTCGCGCCGGAGCGGCGGGAGAGATCGGCCGGGCAAGGGTTTCGCGTGACCGGACCCGCGCACGCCACTTCCGTTCGGGCCGCGGCTCGACGCTGAAGCCGCACACGGTGTCAACGACAGCCCGTGCGTGAAGTGCGCCTACTCCAGACCCGCGCTGTTTCGGATCTTGATCGCGAGCAGGCTGCCCTTGGCGAGGGCGAACAGCTGGTCCGTCCCGGCTCTGCGCAGCCCCCAGATTCTCCGTGCCACGCTGGTGCGCTTGGCGATCCGCCCGTCGGAAGTCAGGTGAAACAGCGTCCCGGAAGCGCTGGCGACCAGGAAGCCGTTCGCTGTCGGGACGACCTCGCCGACCAGCCGCTCCCCGACGTCGACGCGCCACTTCAGGACTCCCCCGGCCGGGTCCACCACCGTGTATCCGCCACGGCGTTCGGCCAGCCACAGCGATCCTCCGGCAGGATCCGGCGCCGCGGCCGCGAGGTCGGTATCGGCGCGGAAGAACTCGCGGGCGGTGTCGGCTGACAGGTCGATTTCAGCCAGTGCGCGCGGCCCGCAGCGCAGCAGGGAACGGCCGGGGCCGACCGCCGAGATAACCGATCCGGCGTCGTTGTCCGCGAGCGGTTGCGGCAGCCGCCATGCGGACAGTTCCCGGCCCTCGTGCCGGTCGAGCAAGCGGACTCGGGTGTCCCCCGGTTCGCCGAGGAGGAAGCCCTCCCCGGCGGGCACCGGCAGCACCGTGTGGCTTTCGGCTTCCCAGCGGAGCTGTCCCGTCGCGAGATCGAACGCGCGCAGCGGCGTGTATCCGCGCCAGCCGCCGACCAGCACCACGTTCGCTGCAACAACCAGATGTCCGGGGACAGCGGGAACCTCCGCGGACCAGATCGGCTGCCCGGTCGCGAGGTCCAAACAGGACAGTCGAGGGCGGTCCTGCGGGAGCACCAGGCAGCGGTCACCGGCGACGACCACCGCGCGCGGCCACGTGCCGACCGGAACATCCCATCGCACCGAACCGTCCGCCGGGTCGAGGCTCACCAGCCTGGTGCCGCGCTCGTGAACGACGACATGATCGCGCGTCACCGCGAGGCCCGAGGCGACGCCGCGTTGGTGCAGCGGCCGCTCCCACCCGATGTCGATCACCGCGCCAGACCACCACGATCGTCTGGCCCCGGGCAACCGCATTCCTCGCACCGCGAGGCCGGTCACCGGACGAGCAGCGCGGCTCACCGTGCGCACACCGGGGTTGCGCGGTTACCGTCCGGTCATGCAGTCAGGTGTGCAAGTCACCGCCCGAGGGCTCGGCGTGCGCGGGCCCCAGGGACCGGTGTTCGAGAACGTCGATCTGGACGTGCCCGCGGGCGCGATCCTCGTCGTGCACGGCGCGGCCGGGACCGGGCGGACCTGCCTGCTGCTCGCCCTCGCGGGACGGATGCGGCTCAACTCGGGCGCGGTGCGCGTCGGGGCGCACCTGCTGCCCGACGACCACCGGGAAGTCCGCCGCACGGTGGCGGTGGCCTCGGCGGGGCCGGCGCTCGAGCTGGAGCCCAGGCTGCGCGTCGACGAGCTGATCGCCGAACGCACCTGGCTCGCGCCCGGCGTGACGACCGCCGCCGTGCGGGACGCGCTCGACGTCGTCGGGCTCGACGTTCCGGGGAAGGCGACGGCGGAGGAACTCGGCACGGCCAAGGCCGTCCGGCTGGCGCTGGCGCTGTCCCTCGCCGAACGGCCGGGCGCGATCGTGCTCGACGATCTCGACCGGGAGTGCACCCCGGACCAGCGGCGGGAGGTCTGGGCGGCGGCCGGGAGGGTCGCCGCGAGCGGCGTCACCCTGCTCGCCAGCTCCGTCGGTCCCGCGCCCGCGGACCTGGACACGTTCCCGCTCGCCCTGCCGGCGCTCAGCACCGACCGGCTGCCCGGCGACCCGGCACCGGAGGAAGCCCGATGAAGGCGGTACGGCTCGCGATCCTCGAACTCCGGCGGTTCCGGGGCAGCCCGCTGCGCCGCCTCGTCCCCGTGGTCCTGTGCCTGGTTCCGCTGCTCTACGGCGCGATGTACCTGTGGGCGAACTGGGACCCGTACGGCAAGCTGAACAGCATCCCGGTCGCCGTCGTCAACGAGGACCGTCCGGCGCAAGGGCCGCAGGGCGAGCCGATCGACGCCGGCGCCCAGCTCGTCCAGCAGCTCAAGGCCGCGGGCACCTTCGACTGGCATTTCGTCGACAGCGGCGAAGCGCGGGACGGGCTGACCGACGGCCGCTACTACTTCACGATCACCGTCCCGCCGGACTTCAGCGGCAAACTGGCCACGGCCGCGAACACCCGCCCCGAGCAGGCCGGGATCCGCATCGAGCTCAACGACGCCAACAACTACGTGGTCGGCATCATGACCGAGGTGGTGCAGCCGGAGCTGCAGGACCAGATCAACGCCGCCGCCCACGCGGCGTACGTCCGCAGCATCTACGGCGAGCTGTCCGACGTCCGGGACAAGCTCACCACCGCTTCCGACGGCGCGCACCGGCTGGTCGACGCCACCACGGTCGGGCAGCAGGCGGCCGACGCCCTCACCTCGGGCACCGGCACGCTGCGCCAGGGCACCGCGCAGATCTCCAGCGGCGCGGACCGCGTCTCCCAGGCCGTGCACACCCTCGGCGGCCAGGCCCGGAAGCTCGGCCAGGTCGTCTCCGACCAGCTGCCGGGCGCGGCGGCCACCCTGAGCGGGGTCACCGGCGTGACGGCGCGGGGCCTCGCCGCCGCGCACACCGGCACCGCGCAGATCAGCCAGTACACCCAACGCGGAACCGCGGACCTCACCCAGCTCGCCGACACCTTCCCGCAGCTGCGGGGCAATCCGGCGTACCAGCGCGCGCTCGCGGACGCCCACCAGCTCACCGACGCGGCCGCGCGAGTGGACGGGGACACCGCGGCGGCCGATCACACCGCACAACAAGCGTTCCAGCAGGCACAGGCCTTGCAGGCGAACGTCGGCGCCGCACAGCAGAACATCAACGCGGTCAGCGGGTCCACTGTGCTGCTCGACAACGGCGCGCAAGACATCAGCGCCGGCACGCGCACGCTCACCGCCGGGATGACCACGCTGAACAAGGGCGCGACCACCGCGCAGACCGCCGCCGACCAGGCGCACAGCGGCGCGGCCGACCTCTCCGGCGTCATCGACGACAGCCTCAAGCGCATCCCGCAGACCAACCCCGCCCAGATCGCCCACGCGGCCGAGGTGCTGGGCAACCCGGTGCACGTCGACCGGCAGAACCTCAACCCGGCCGGGGTGTACGGGCGTGGTTTCGCGCCGTTCTTCTTCGGGATCGCGCTGTGGGTGTTCGGCCTCTTCGCCTATCTGCTCCTGCGCCCGCTGAACAAACGCGCACTCGCCTCCCGGGTGTCCGCGGCCACCGTCGCCGTCGCCGGATGGCTCCCCGGGGCCATGCTCGGCTGCGCCGGGGCGCTGGTCCTGTACGCCGTCGTGGACTTCGGGCTGGGGCTCGATCCGCTCCACCCGGTGCTGACCGTGCTCCTGCTGCTCGTCGGCGCGGCCTCGTTCGTCGCGATCGACCACTTCCTGCGCACCGCGCTCGGCGCCCCCGGCGACGTGCTGTCGCTGGTCCTGCTCATCCTCCAGCTGACGTCGTCCGGCGGCCTGTACCCGATGCCGACGACCCCGGGGTTCTTCCAGTTCCTCAATCCCCTGCTGCCGATGACCTACCTCGTCGACGGCCTGCGCGTCACCGTCTCCGGCGGCCTGGGCACCCACCTCGTCCGGGACTTCGCGGTCCTGGCCGGCTTCGCGGTCGTGGCGCTCGTGGGCACCAGCCTCGCCGCGAACCGGCAGCGGAGATGGACTGTCGCCCGGCTGCATCCCGAAATCGAACTCTGAGCTTGGTGTTCAACCCGGTAGCGGCGTGCGGTGACCCCGGCAGTGCGGTGCGCCGACGGGCCCGTCGCCAGCCTGGCCGGGCTGTCCGCGACGGCAGTGGGCCTTGCGGAATCTTGTTGCCGCGCAACCACACAAGTTAAACAACAAGCGGAGAGGGTGTTGCGGGACCTGGGCGGCTAATCGTTGCTGTCTTCTGTCAGGCGGCGGACTGCATCGGTGTCGATCGGGCCTGACGGGACCCGCTAACCCGCCAGAACCCGCACCGCTGCCGCGACGTCCTCCTCGGTGTTGAAGTAGTGGAACCCGAACCGCACGCGGTCGCCGAGGGCCGTCGCGCGCACGCGGGCCTTCGTCAGCTCCGCCGCCAGTTCTGGGGCGCGATCCGTTGCCACCACGGCGATCTGCGACAACGGCCCGTCCGTCACCCGGCGGTAGCCCAGCGCTCGGGCCTCGTCGAGCAGCGTTCCGGCCAACCCCACGACATGGCGATCCACCGCCGCCGTATCGAGGCTGGACAACAAAGTCAGCGCGGCGCACGCGCCGACCCACGAGAACCAGGCCGGGGACGCGTCACAGCGGGACGCCTCGGCAGCCAGTTCCAACGGGCCGCCGAAATAGCCGTGCGGCGGGGAGGCCGACTTCCACCCGGGTGCGAGCGGCGTCAGCTCGGCCACCCGGTCGGGGCGCGCCACCAGCCAGGCCGTGCCGCGCGGGCAGAGGAGCCACTTGTATCCGTGCACGGCGAGGTAATCCGGGCGGACCGCGGCGTAGTCGAAGTGCAGCGCTCCCAACGACTGGGTGAGGTTCACGAACAACCGGGCCCCGACCTCGTCGGTCGCGGCACGCAGCGCGGCGAGGTCGAATCGCTGTCCTTCGCGGCTGGTCACTTCGCTGACCGCGAGCAGTGCGACTTCCGGGTCCAGCGCGGCGATCAGGTCCTCGACCCCGCGAGCCGGGACGCTCACCACGTCGTGCCGCGCCAGCCATGGATACCGGTTGCTGCGGAACTCCTCCTCGGCTACCACGACCTTGCCGCGGGGCAGGGAATTCGCGACTGTCGCGGCGGCCTCGGCGAGGGACGAAACCGCGGCGACCGTTGCGGAAGACACCCCGAGGCAGTCCGCGAAAAGCGTGCGGGCCCGAGCGGACGCGCCGTCCCACTCGAGCCAGTCGAAGGTTCCGGACGACCAGCCGTCGAGGGCTTCCCGGAGCGCGGCGACGACCGGTGCCGCGCCCGGCGGAGCACCGGGCGTGTCCAGCCAGACCTGGTCGGCCAGTGCCGGGAACAGTGCGCGGAACTCGTCCGGGGTCATCGCGGCACCGCGGCGGTCGCCTCGATCTCGACGACGATCTCCGGCCGGGCGAGCGCCGACACGACGACCATCGACTGCGTCGGCCAGTCCGGGGAAGGAAACCACCGGGCGAACGTCTCGCCGACGGCGGCGCGGAAACCGGCCAGGTGCTCGGTTCCGGCGACCATGCTGAACACCTTCACCAGGTGTTCCGGACGGGCGCCCGCGGCGGCGAGCACGCGTTCGAGGTTCGCCAGCACTTCGCGCGTCTGGGTCTCGGCGTCCGGTCCGGCGAGGGTGCCGTCCGGCAGGGCACCGATCTGCCCGGAGACCACCACCAGATCGTGGTCCGCCTCTACCCGGGCGACGTGGCTGTAGAAGCCAACGGGAGCGCCGACGGTCTCGGGATTCCAGCGCTTCATCAGTTGTCCTCCTTCATCGCGAGGTGCACGGCCGACAGCGAGTCTCGAAGCACGGACAGGGCTTCGTCGGCTTCGGCGACGGTGACGGTCATTGGCGGCGTCACGCGCAGCACGTTGCCGAGCAGGCCGCCGCGGCCGATCAGCAGACCTCGCTCCCGCGCGGCTTCGAGCACCGCGCCGGTCGCGGCGACGGCGGGTTCGCGCGTGCCCGGAAGCACCAGTTCGACGCCGATCATCAGGCCCATTCCGCGGACCTCGCCGATCAGCGGGCTGTCGATCGCGCGCAGGCCGCGCATGAGGTGTTCGCCGACCTTGTCCGCGTTGGTCTGCAGATCGTGGTCCAGCAGATAGTCCACAGTGGCCACTCCGGCCGCGGTGGCCAGCGGATTGCCGCCCGCGGTGGAAATCGAGTTGGCGGTCAGGCAGTCCATCAGGGACGCGCTCGCGACGACCCCGCCGATCGCGACGCCGTTGCCCAGCCCCTTCGCGAAGGTGATCGCGTCCGGCACCACGCCGAAGCCGTTCATCGCGAAGAACGACCGCCCGGTCCTCCCCCAGCCCGACTGGACCTCGTCGGACACCAGCAGGATGCCGTACTCGTCGAGGATCTCCTTCATCGCCGGGAAGAACCCTTCCGGCGGGGTCGCGAACCCGCCCGCGCCCTGCACCGGCTCGGCCAGCAGGCAGGCGACGTCCCCGGCGGTCGACGTCTCGAGGATCGTCCGCAGTTCCTCGGCGCAGGCGGCGACGAACCCGGCGTCGTCGAGGTGGCGGAACGGGCTGCGGTAGCGGTAGCCGCTGTGCACGTAGGTGACCGCGAGCGGGCTGAGCGCGGTCGCGGACCAGCCGCGGATGCCGGTCGCCGCGACGGTGCCGAACGAGCGGCCGTGGTAGCTCCCGCGCAGCGCCAGCACCTGGTGCGACCGGCGTTGCTGGGTGGCCAGCAGCAACGCCGCCTCCACCGCCTCGGTGCCGGAGTTGACGAAGAAGACCCGCGCGTCGGCGATCCCGGACCGGCGGGCGATCCGCTCGGCCAGTTCGACCTGGTTGCGGATCATGTACAGCGTCGAGGAGTGCAGCAGCCGCCCGGCCTGCTCCCGGATCGCCGCGGTGATCTCCGGGATGTCGTGGCCGACCATGGTGGCCAGCAGGCCGCCGAAGAAGTCGAGGTACTCGCGGCCCTCGCCGTCGGTGACGCGGCGGCCGGTCCCGCGCACCAGCTCGATCGGGTCGTCGTAGTACAGGCTCAGCCAGCTCGGCATCACCTGGCGGTGCCGCTGCAGCAGCTCGGCGTGGGACACGGGGCCTCCTCGGGGCGGGCGACGGGGTCCAGCGGACCGTAGGCGCCCGCCCGGCCGCGCCACTTCCGTCCGCGCGCCGAATTTCAGATAATCCAAAAACGGGTTCACTTTGCTGCACCGGGCCCGGCCGGCGGCGCAGAGTTTGCCGATCCGACGACGGGGACGGCGAACTGGAGGTGGCGATGCCTCGACCGACTGGGCACGACGTGCGCTCGCGCGTCGACGCGGTGGCTGAGGACCTGCTGGAGCTGCTGGCCGCGACGGTGCGCGCGCCGAGCGAAAGCGGCTGGGAGGACCGGGTCGCCGGGGTGTACGCGGACTGGTTCGCCGGCCGCGGCTGGCCGGTGACGAGGCAGCTGATCGGCCCGACCGGCCTCGCCGGGGGCGAACCGCGGCCGGATTCCCGGGAGAACCTCGTCGCCTGGTATCCGCGGCGGCGCGGGCTTCCGTGCGTGGTGCTCAACGGGCACCTCGACGTCGTTCCCGCCGGCGACGAGCAGCAGTGGACCCATCCGCCGTACTCCGGGCTGCGCCAGGGCGGGCACGTCCACGGCCGCGGTTCGGTAGACATGAAGGGCGGCATCGCGGCCGGCCTCTACGCGCTGGCGGCGCTGGAAGACCTGGGCATCGAGCTGCCGTTCGACGTCGCGGTCCAGCTCGTCGTGGCCGAGGAAACCACCGGCGTCGGCACCCGGGCGGCGGCGCTGGAGGTGCCGGACCCGGTCGCGGCGCTCGTGCTGGAGCCGACCGACGGCGCGATCGTGCCGATCAGCACTGGGCTGCTCTTCTTCACCGTCGACGTCACCGGCGTCGCCGCGCACACCTCGGCTCCCTGGCGCGGAGTGGACGCGTTCGAGCTGCTGATCCGGGTGTGGGAGGCGCTGGCGGAGTTCGCGCGCAAGCGGTCGGCCTCCTACCGGCACCCGCTGTTCGACGAGGTCCCGACAGCCATCCCGTTCGCCGTCGGCACCGCGCGCGCCGGAAGCTGGCGTGCGGCCGTGCCCGACTTCGCGACGATGTCCGGCCGGATCGGGCTCAAACCCGGCGAGGACCCGGATTCGGTCCGCCGGGAGGTCGAGCGGGTGCTGGCGGAAGTCGCGGCCACCGACGACTGGCTGCGCGAGCATCCGCCGGTCGTCCGCTGGGACCACGAAGGTCTCCCCGGTTGGGAAACCCCGGTGGACAGTCCGCTGGTCGCCGCTTTGCGGTCGGCGCAGCAGGAGGCCGCCGGCGCCGAGATCCTGACCGGGTTCACCGCGGGTTCGGACGCGGCGTACTTCGGCTCGCGCGGGGTTCCGACGGCGATCTTCGGCCCCGGCGAAGTCACTAAGGCCCACGCACCCGACGAGTCTGTCGCCGAACGCGATGTCGTCGCGGCAACGGAGGTGCTCGCCTTGGCGCTGGCCCGGCTGGAGGTGGGCGATGGCTGACGGTTCGACGACGGTCCTGCACACGCTGGAGCGCGGCCTGCAGGTGCTCGAAGCGGTCGCGGCGGCGGACGGCTCGGCGACGGCGAAGGTGCTGAGCCGCCAGCTCGGCATCAAGATCGGCACTTGCTACCACCTGCTCCGCACGCTCGTCGCGGGCGGCTACCTGCTGCGCCTGCCCGGCGGCCGCTACGACGTCGGGCCGCGGGCGGCGTCGCTGAGCCGCCACCTGCAGCGGCGGTCCGGACCGTCGCCGGAACTGGCGCTGATCCTCACCCGGCTGCACAACAAGACGCAGGAAACCTCCTACGTCGCCGGCTGGCACCACGGAACGCTGACCCTGCAGCACTTCCTGTCCGGCCTGCACACGCTGAACGTCGGCAACCTCGACGTCGGCTACACCGGCAGCATGCACGCCCGCGCCTCGTGCAAGGCCGTGCTCGCCTTCCTGCCCGAGGAGCAGGTGGCCGCGATGTTCGACGGCGTGCCGATGGAACCGGTCACGCCCAACACGATCACCGACTACGAAGCGCTCGCCGCCGACCTCGCCGCGATCCGCCGCCGCGGCTACGCCTTGGACCTGGAGGAATTCAGCGCGGGCGTGTGCTGCGTCGCCGCTCCGTTCTTCGGCGAGGGCGGCGTCCCGGCGGGCGCGTTCACCGTTTCCGTGCCGCAGCCCCGTTTTGTCGAACGACAGGCGTGGCTGGTCAAGGAAGTCCGCGAGGCGGCCGTGATGGCCAGCGGCCTGCTGCGCACCGGACGCTTGGTCGTGCCCACGCCCGAACAATCGACGTGGTCCGGCCGCGACGTTTCCTGACTTTTTTCCCTGTCCCGAAAACGAAAGTGGGTACCCCCATGCCCGAAACCGCCGCACTGCTGCGCCATTTCGAGGCGATGCAGCGCATCCGTTCCTTCGAAGAGGAAGTCGCCCGCCTGCGCGGGACCGGCGACATCGTCGGCTCGGTCCATCTGTGCAACGGCCAGGAAGCCATTTACGTCGGAGCCTGCGCCGCGCTCGACCTCGAACGCGACGCGGTGTTCCCCACCTATCGCGGCCACGGCTGGACGCTCGCCTGCGGTGTCCCGCCGCGCGCGCTCTTCGCCGAGCTTCTCGGCCGCCAGACCGGAATCAACGGCGGACGCGGTGGTTCAGCTTACTTCACCGCGCCGGAACACGGGATGTACGGCGAGAATTCGATCGTCGGCGCCGGTGCCCCGATCGCCGCCGGAGCCGCGCTCGCCGCGACCTTCGACGGTTCCGGCCGGGTCGCGCTCGCCGCGTTCGGCGACGGCGCGCTCAACCAGGGCGCGGTGCACGAAGCGATGAATTTCGCCGCCGTACGCCGGTTGCCGGTGATTTTCCTGGTGGAAAACAACCACTACTCCGAGCTGACGCCCATCGCCGACATGGTGCGCATCGACAAGCTTTTCCGGCGCGCGTCCGCCTACGGCATGCCGGGCGCGCGGATCGACGGCAACGACCCGGAGGCCGTCCGCTCCGCCGTCGCCGAGGCCGCCCGCCGCGCCCGCGACGGCGAAGGTCCGGTGCTGCTCGAAGCCATGACCCAGCGCATCGTCGGCCACTACATCGGCGACGCCCAGCACTACCGCCCCGCCGGGGAGCTGGACGCGGCCGCCGCCGCGGAGCCGATCGGAGCGCTGCTGTGGGACCTCCTTTCGGCAGGCGTCGCACAGTCCGAAGTGGACATCGTGGTCGAGCGGGTGCGCCGCGAGATCGCCGACGCCTCCGCCCAAGCCCTCGCCGACCCGATCGCCGATCCCTCGACCGTTCTGGAGCACCTGTATGCCTGAGACGAAGAAACTGTCCTACTCCGAGGCCGTCAACGCCGCGTTGCGCCGCGCGCTCGACGAACGGCCTGAAACGCTGCTGTTCGGCGAGGACGTCGGCAAGCCCGGCGGCGTGTTCGGCGTGACCAAGGGACTGCACAAGCAGTTCGGCGACCGCGTTTTCGACACCCCGATCTCGGAGTCGGCGATCCTCGGCGGCGCGGTCGGGTCGGCGATGTTCGGCCGGCGGCCGATCGCCGAGATCATGTGGGTCGACTTTTCCCTGGTGGCGCTGGACCAGCTGGTGAACCAGGCGGCGAACGTCCGCTACGTGTCGCGCGGGGCGCTGTCCGCGCCGATCACCGTCCGCACCCAGCAGGGCAGCGCGCCGGGCGCGTGCGCGCAGCATTCGCAGAGCCTGGAAGCCTTCTTCGCGCACGTGCCCGGTCTGCGCGTCTGTCTCCCGGCCACCCACCAGGACGCCTACGACCTGCTTCTTTCCGCCGTCTGGTGCGACGATCCGGTGGTCGTCATCGAGAACCGCACGCTGTATCACGCGGGCAAGGAAGAGGTCGAGGTCGGCGGCCCGATCCCGGAAATCGGCGGTGCCGCGGTCCGTCGCCCCGGCACCGACGTCACGGTGCTGACCTGGGGCGCCATGCAGCACCGCGTTCTCGAAGCCGCCGAACGGCTTTCCGCCGACGGCATCGACGCCGAGGTCATCGACGCGCGCTGGGTCCGGCCGCTCGACCTCGACGCGGTCCTGGAAAGCGTGCGCCGCACCGGCAGGCTCGTCGTCGCCCACGAAGCGCACACAATCGGCGGATTCGGCGGCGAGGTGGTGGCCGCGGTCGCCGAAGCCGGGGTGCCGCTGAAAAGCCCGCCGGTCCGGGTCGGCGCGCCCGCCGCCCGCATTCCCGCCGCACCGGTCCTCGCTGGCGCGGTCATCCCGACCGCCGACGTGCTCGCCGAAGCCATCTCCCAAGCCGTCCGCGCCTGATCTCCGGAGACTCCCATGCCCCCTGCCCTTCCCGCGGTGTCCATGCCCGCGTTCGCGCCGCTGTACGGCGTCGGCGCGGAATCGGTGGACCTGCGCTGGCTCACCGTCGAATACCGCACCGATCCCGAGGTGCTCGCCGGGCTGCTGCCCGCCCCGCTCACGCCGGCCGGCGATCCGCGCGCCGCCGTTTGGGTCGCCGAATTCCTCGGCGCCGAGTTCCGTCTTCCCGACGGCACGGTGGAACGGCGTCCGCCCTACCTGCAGGCCGGCGTCTGCGTCCAGTGCCGCCGCCACGACGAGGTGGGCGCGTACCCGCTCACGTTCTTCATCGAGGGCCTCAACCACGGCACGCTCGGCCGGGAAATCTTCGGGCTGCCCAAGAAACAGGCCCGCGCCGTGACGCTCGACGAGGACGGTTCCGCCGCGACCGGCCGGATCGTGACCGCGAACGGCATCGAGGTCGTCACCGTCACCGCGCGGGCCGCCCGGCGGCACCGCGAGATCGACCCGATCCCCGGCTGGTTCGCCCGCCATTTCACGCTGAAGCTCATCCCGAGCGCCGAGGGAACCGGGTACGACATCAGCCGCCTGGTGCACGTCCCGTTCCGGACCTCGCTGCCCGGCGAGGGCTGGGAAGGCTCCGCCGACGTCGTCCTCCGGCCGTCCGCTTCGGACCCGATCAGCGCCTTGCCCTGCACCGAAGTCGTGACCGCACGGTACGGCCGGGTCCGGCTCGAGGTCGGCTTCGGCAAGTACCTCGACCACGTCGACCGGATCCCGGTCCTCGGCGCCCCGGACTGGGGCGCCGAGGCGGAGAAAGCGAGCGTCCGATGACCACCGCGGCGGCCCCGGTCCGCACCACGATCACCCGAGCCCAGCGCACGTCGATCATCGCCGCGTGCATCGGGAACTTCATCGAGTGGTACGAATTCGTCCTCTACGGCTACCTCGCCTCCACGATCGCCGTCCTCTACTTCCCCGTCGCCGATCCGACCGCCGGGCTGCTGCTGACCTTCGCGGTGTTCGGCGTCAGCTTCGTGGTGCGGCCGCTCGGCGGCGTGGTGTTCGGCTACATCGGCGACCGGTACGGCCGCCGCAGCGCGCTGTCGGCGATCATCCTGCTGATCTCGCTGGGCACCGCGCTCATGGCGGCGGTGCCGCCGTACGCCTCCATCGGCGTCGCCGCCCCGATCCTGATCCTCGTGCTGCGGCTGGCCCAAGGCCTGTCCGCGGGCGGCGAATGGACCGGCGCGGTCTCCTACATCATCGAAAGCGCGCCGCCGGGCAAACGCGCGTACTACGGCAGCTGGCAGACGATCACGATCGTGCTCGGCATGATGGTCGCCGGGCTGTCCAGCCTGCTGTGCACCGAACTGCTGAGCCCGGCCGACCTCCAGTCGTGGGGCTGGCGGATCCCGTTCCTGGCGGCGCTCCCGCTCGGGCTGGTCGGGCTGTACCTGCGGCTGCGGCTCGGCGAAACCCCGGCGTACGCCGAACTCGCCGCCGAGGACAAGCACGAACGCGCGCCGCTGCGGGCCACCCTGCGGCACGACTGGCGCTCGATGGTCCGCATCGCCGCGCTCGTCTGCTCGCCGACCATGTGCACCTACGTGCTGCTCGTCTACGGGCCCACCTATCTGGCGACCGAACTGCACGTGCCGCCCGGGCGGGCCAAGGTCGCCGGGTTCGCCGCGATGACGATCCTGATCGTGCTCACCGTCGTCTTCGCCCGGATGTGCGACCGGATCGGCCGCAAGCCGTTCCTCATCGCCGGCGCGGCGTGGGTCCTGGTGACCGCTCCGCTCGGATTCTTCCTGCTGCACCGCACTTCGCTGGGGTTCCTGATCGCCGGTCTCGGCGTCATGGTGGTCGGCGAAGCGCTGATGCTCGGGCCGCAGCCGGCGCTGTTCGCCGAACTGTTCCCCACCGCCCGCCGCTACAGCGGGGTCGGAATCGGCTACAACGCGGGCGTCGTCCTCTTCGGCGGCGCCGGGCCGCTGGTCGCCACCGCGATCCTCGAAGCGACCGGAAGCACCTACGCGCCCGCCTGGTATCTCGCCGGGGGCGCGCTGATCAGCCTGGTCGCGGCGTTCCTGACGCCCGAGACCCGGCACAACTCCCTCCAGGGAGGAACGCCATGACCGAAGCGTGGGCCGAAAACCGCGAGGACTACGCGCTGCGCCCGGTGCCGCCGAGCTACCAGAAGTGGAGCGTGCCGTCGCTGTTCGGCGTCATGTTCGGCATCACCACCGCGATGTTCTTCTTCTCGTGGGGCGGCACCCTGGTGCGCGCCTACGGGACCGCCAACCTCGTTCTCGGGCTGGTGCTCGCCACGGTCGTCGTCGGTGCGCTGGCATATTTGTGGACCAGCGCCGCGTCCCGCACCGGGCTCGGCTCCGACCTGCTCACCCGCGGCGCCGGGTTCGGCTTCCTCGGCTCCACCGTGACGTCGCTGATCTTCGCGGTGAACTCGGTGCTGTTCTTCGCCTTCGAGGGCTCGATCATGGCCAACGCGGTGATGGCGCAGTGGCCATCGGCGCCGCCGTGGGCCGTCTACGCCGGGGCGGGCGCGGTGTTCATCCCGCTGACCTGGTACGGCCTGCGGCTGGTGAACATCCTGATGTGGGTGACGCTGCCGGTGTTCGCGGTCTTCATGGCGCTGACCGTCTGGCACGCCGCGCACACTCCGGCCGACGTCGGCTTCTGGTCCTACCGCCCGGCCGGCGGCGCGGATCCGGCGGCCGGCCCGCCGGTGCTGCAATTGCTCGCCGCCGCGTTCGGGGTCGCCGGGACCATCCCGGTCGCCGCGGACTTCGGCCGGTTCATCCCGGCGAAGCGCCGCCGCGTCGGGTCCTTTGTGGTCGGTCCGGTGTTCGCCGCGGTGACCTTCCTCGGCCCGACGCTGCTCGGCGCGTGGCTGTCGCTGCGGTTCGGCGAGACCGACCCCGGCAAGTACCTGCCCGGCGTGTTCGGCGTGTGGGGCGTGCTGTTCGTCGTCACCACGCAGCTGCGGATCAACCTGAGCAACGCCTATTCCGGCTCGTTGCAGTTCGCCGGGTTCTTCTGCCGGGTGTTCGGCGTGACGCCCGGGCGGCACTGGTTCGTGGTGCTCACCGTCGTCCTGGGCGCGGCGGCGATGTTCGGCGACCTCTACAGCCGGCTCAACGCGGTGCTCACCTTCGGCGGCGTGTTCATGCTGGCGTGGATCGCCTGCGTGGTCGCGGACATGACGATCAACAAGCGGTTGCTGCGGCTTTCCCCGCCGCAGTTCGAGTACCGCCGCTCGCGGCAGCCGGCGTTCAACCCGGTCGGGCTCGGCGCCATCGCCGGTGCGCTGATCGTCTCCGCTCCCCCGGCCTTCGGGCTGTTCGGGCCGCTGGGCATGACGCTGGCTCCGTTCATCGCCGCGGCCGCCGCGTTCGTGCTGGTGCCCGCGATCGCGCTCGCCACGAAGGGCCGGTACTACTCCGTCGCCTCGACGGCCGGGGAAATCGCCGCCGAGGATCTCGTGGAGTGCGTGGTGTGTTCCGAACGGCACGCCAGCGCGGATTTCGTCTCCTGCCCGTTCCATCGCGGCAGCGTCTGTTCGGTGTGCTGCGCCGCCGAACGCGCCTGCCATTCCGTCTGCAAGACCGCATCCGTTGCCCTGGAAAGGACCCCGGCATGAACGACGACCTGCTCGCCCGCGTCCAGCGGCTGGAAGACCTGGAAGCGATTCGGCGGCTCAAGAGCGAGTACGCGCGCACTTGCGACCTCGGCGCCGATCCGGACGCGCTGCTGGCGCTGTTCGCCCCGGACGGGGATGTCGTGTGGCGCAGCAACGTGTTCGGCGAGCACCAGGGGCGTGAAGCGATCCACAAGTGGTTTTCCGGCGTCGCTGGGATGATGCCGTGGGCCGCGCATTTCATGGTCAACCCGGTGATCGGCGTGGCCCCGTCCGGCGACACCGCGCACGGCCGGTGGGACCTGCTCGAATTCACCACGATGACCCGCACCGACGGCTCCGGCGAATACGAACCGGTGGTGATGACCGGCTGGTACTCCGACGAATTCCGCAAGGTCGGCGGCAAGTGGTATTTCGGCACCATCGACATCGCCATGCAGCAGATGTCCGGCTGGCACGAGGGCTGGGTGCGCGAACCCCATCGCGGGGGCGACCCGCTGGTGGTCGCCGCCGGGCGGGCGCTGCGGTGAAGGCTCCCGACAACCGCAGGCAGGCCGAGCGGCTCGGCCTGCCGGTCAGCCCGGCCGAACTCGCCGCGGCGGAGGAACTCGTCGCGGAGATCCTCGAGACGGTCGGCTCGCTGCCCCGGCCGGAGCCCTCGGCCGCGCCGCCCCGGCCGGTGCGCGCTCCGTCAACAGAGGACGATCCGCTGCACGCGGTGTCCTGGTGGACGGACGCCGAACCGACCGGATCCGGTGCGCTGGACGGGGTCCGGGCGGCGGTGAAGGACTGCGTCGCGGTGTCCGGCGTCCCGATGACGGCCGGTTCCGCGCTGCTCGCGGACTTCCGGCCGGACGCTGACAGCACGGTCGTCGCCCGGTTGCGGGCCGCGGGGGCGCGGATCGTCGCGACCGCGCGGATGGACGAACTCGGCCTCGCCGCGGGCGGCGACACCGGACCGGGCGGCGCGGTCCGGAACCCGTTCGACCCGGCGCGCACCGCGGGCGGCTCGTCGGCCGGGTGCGCGGCCGCGCTCCACTACCCCGGAGTCGACGTCGCGGTCGGCGCGGACCAGGGCGGTTCCGTCCGCGTCCCGGCGGCCTGGTGCGGTCTTTTCGGCCTCAAACCCACCCGCGGCCTGGTTCCGGCGACCGGCACGCTGGGGATCGACCACACCGTCGACCACCTCGGCCCGCTCGCCCGCACGACCGCCGACCTCGCCCGGGTCCTGGACGTCCTCGCGGGTCCGGACGGCGAGGACCCCCGCCAGCGCGACCTGCCGCCGCCGGCCGGCTGTTCCGCCGCGGTCGCGGACGCTCCGGCCTCGCTCGCCGGGGTGCGGCTGGGGTTGGTCCGACTTTCCGGCACCGCACCTGAGGTCCAGGCCGCGCTGGAGCTGACGGTGGCCGCGCTGACCGAACTCGGCGCCACCGTCGTCCCGGTGGACCTGCCGGAACTCGCCGACGCGGGCGCGCTGTGCTTCGGCACGACCGTCGAAGGCACCGCCGCGCTGCTGGCCTCCGGAGGGAACGGGTACCAGTGGCAGGGCCGGTATTGGCCGGAGCTGGCACGCGGGCTCGCCCGCGGCTGGCGCGAACGGGCCGGGGATCTCGGCGTGGCCGCGAAAGCCGTCCTGCTCGCCGGTTCGCACCTGCAGGAAACCTACCGGGGCGAGTGGTACGCGCTCGCGCAGAACGCGCGGGTTCGTTTGGTGCGGGGATACGCGCGTGCCCTCGACGGCGTCGACGCGCTGCTCACGCCGACCACGCCCGGACTGCCGTATCCGGTCGAGGCCTCGTCGCCGGTCGAACGGATCCGGCGAGGCTGGGCGGTGCTCGCGAACACCGCGCCGGCCAACCTCACCGGGCACCCGGCGCTGAGCATGCCGCTGGCGGAAGCCGACGGCCTGCCGGTCGGGGTGATGCTGACCGGCAGGCACTTCGAGGACGCGCGGCTGCTGCGGATCGCCGCGGTGTGCGAACGGGAGATCGGCGTCCGGCCGGGCACCGCCACCAGCTTGCCGAACTGATCGCCTCGGGACGCTGGTGGCATCCGGCCGGGTCAGCCGATCGCTACCACCAGTTTCCCGAACTGATCGCCCGCCGCCAGGTCGGCGAGCGCCCGCGGGCCGTCCGCCAGCTCGTAGACCTGGTGCACCTCCGGACGCAGCCGGTGTTCGTTCACCAGCGCGAGCATCCGCTCGAACTCGCGTGCGCTGCCCATCGACGTGCCCAGCAGGCTGATCTGCCGGAAGAACAAGGCGCGCAACGACAATGCGACGTCCGCGCCGGTGGTCGCGCCGAGGGTCACCATGCGTCCGCCGGGGCGCAGGACGGACAGGCAGGCGTCGAAGGTCGCCGAGCCGATGCTGTCCACCACCAGGTCCGCCGGGGCGCCCAGCTCGGCGGACCAGTCTCCCCCGCTGCCGATCGTCCGGTCGGCGCCCAATTCCCGGGCCCGGGCCAGCTTTCCGGGGCTGCGCGAGGTGACGCTGACTGTCGCCCCGGCCGCTTTCGCCATCTTCAGCGCGAACGTCGCCACCCCGCTGCCGATGCCCGGCAACAGCACGTGTTCCCCGGCCGCCAAGCCGCCGCGGGTGAACAGCGCCCGGTACGCGGTGAGCCCGGCCAGCGGCAGCGCGGCGGCTTCCGTCCAGCTCAGGTGCCCGGGTTTCGGGAGGACGTTCCCCGCCGGGACGACGACGCACTCCGCCAGCGTGCCGTTCGCCGGAACCCCGAGGATGTCGGGGATTTCCGGCACGTCGCCCGGTTCGGCCCAGCCCAGCGTCGGGTTGACGACGACCTCGCTGCCGAGCGCGACCTCGGCCTCCGCGCCGGTTTCGACCACCACGCCCGCGCCGTCCGAGCCCAGCACGACCGCCTCGTCGGCCGGACCGCGACTGTCCACTAAGAACAGATCGCGGTGGTTCAATCCGGCGGCCTTCAGTCGCACGACCACTTCGCCCGGACCTGGGCGCGGCACTGGCACCTCAGCGACCCGCACCCCGCCCAGTCCTGTCTCGCCGCCGTGGACTACCGCGCGCATTGTTTTCGTTGTCACGTCAAGGAAGTTAACAGCGGGACGGCGCCGCGGACGACCCGACGCGAATCCTGTCACAGCAGGGAATTTTCAGATGGTGAACCGTGCCGGGGAACTCCGCCGGGCCCCGGCGGGTTCGAAACAGTTCTTCCGGCTTCAGCAAAGCGAGAGCAGCTCCGCGATCTCGATCCGCGCCAGCTGGGCGCCGACGCACTTGTGAAGAGAAACTACCCCGCGAACCGGTAACCCACCCCGCGAACCGTCTCGATCAGCTCGGCACTCCGCAGCTTCCGCCGCAACTGCCGGACCACCACCTCCAGCACGTTCGACTCCGGATCCGCCATCCGGTCCCACGCGTGCTCGATCAGCTCCTTCCGCGGCACCGGCGCACCGCCCGCCGCCATCAATCGTTCTAGGACCAGGAATTCCTTCGGGGCCAAGGTGAGCAGCACGCCCGCGCGGCGCACTTCGCGCGTGCCCGCGTCGAGTTCCACGTCGCCGCGGCGCAGGACGGCCGGGCGGGCCTGCGGTCCGGGGCTCAGCCGGCACAGGCTGCGCACCCGCGCGACCAGTTCGGCCATCTCGAACGGTTTGACGAGGTAGTCGCCGCCGAGGCGCAGGCCCTCGACCCGGTCGGCGGTGCTGTCGCGCGCGGTCAGGAACAGCACCGGCACCAGCCAGCCGGACTGGCGGCGGTACTGCACGTAGCCGAGGGAATCGCCGGCGGGCAGCATCCGGTCGAAGACCACGCAGTCGTAGGCGTTGACGAAAAGCGCTTCGTCGGCGACCGGCAGATCCGCCACCGCGTCCACGGCGAATCCGGCGCCGCGCAGCGAAACGTCCAGCGCCGTCCGCAGATTGTCATCGTCTTCGACCACCAGCACCCGCACGAAGCCCAGGTTAGCGGGCCACCGCCGCCTCGACGTCGGCGATGCTCAGGCTCCGCAGCTCCTCGCGCGTCGGCACCCGGCCGAGCAGCCGCAACCGCTGGGACTGCGACTTCCGCACGCCCTCGAACAACCGCCGCGCGTCGCGGGCGTTGCCGAAGTTCTCGTCGCCGGAGATCCGCGCGAAATGCTCCGCGAGCACCGGTTCCGCGGCCCCGTCGAGGGCGTAGTCCTGGCCGGCCGCCATCCGGCCGATGATGTCGAGCAGCTCGCCGGGGGTGTAGTTCTCGAATTCGATCGTCTTGCCGAACCGCGACGCCAGCCCGGGGTTCGCCGCCAGGAACCCGGCCATCTCCTTCGTGTACCCGGCCGCGATCACGGCCACCTCGTCCCGGTGGTCCTCCATCAGCTTGACCAGCGTGTCGATCGCCTCCTGGCCGAAGTCGCCGCCCGCCGAGCCCGCCCGCGACAGCGTGTAGGCCTCGTCGATGAACAGCACCCCGCCCCTCGCCTCTTCGAAGATCGTCGCGGTCTTCTCCGCGGTGTGCCCGATGTACTGGCCCACGAGATCGCGCCGCGACACCTCCCGGAACTGGCCGTGCGGCAGCACCCCCAGCGCTCGCAGCAGCCGCCCGTACAGCCGGGCCACCGTCGTTTTCCCGGTGCCGGGCGCGCCGGCGAAGATCAGGTGGTGGCTCGCGCCGCCGACCGGAAGACCCGCGTTCCGCCGCCACTCGTTGACCTGCAGTTCGTCCACCAGCGAGCGCACTTCCGCCTTCACCCGCGGGAGCCCGACCATCGTGTCGAGTTCGGCCAGCAGCTCGTCCGGGGCCCCGGAACCGGCCGGCCCCCTCGCCTCGACCACGGCCGGATTCGCGCCTTCCGCCAGGCGAATGCCCGGCTCGGCGGTGTTGTCCACCCGGCACTCCTCGATCGTGCCGCCGCATCCGGCCGCGAACGCGATGCCGACTCCGCGCGAATCCCGGACAGTGCACTTCCGGAGCACCGGCGCGCTGTGCTGCGCCACGGCGATCCCGTCCGAACCGGTCCGCGAGACGGCGCAGTTTTCCAGCACCGGGCGGCTGTATTGGTAGACGTAGACCCCGCGCAGCCCGCAGCCGGACACGGTGCAGCCGCGCAGCACCGGCGCGGCGCCCATCCCGATCACGATGCCGTCGCCGGTCACTTCCTCGACTACGGTGTCCGCCAGGCTTCCCGGGCTGCCTTCGATCAGCACGCCCTGTTCGACCGCCTTGAGCGAGCAACCGGTCAGCTCGAACGCCGCCGTCCCCTCGATCCGCACCGCGGGCCCGCGCCCGCCGGTGATCGAGCAGTCGCGCACGACCAGCTCCGCGTTCTCCGCGGACAACGCGGCCGCCTCCCCGGCGTGCAGCTCGATCCCGCGCAGCGTCAGGGATCCGCCGGTCGCGCGCAGCACCGGATGCTCCGACCCGCCGCCGTCCACGATCACCCGCGCCCCGGATTCCGCCGCCAGCGTCACGTGCAGGCCGGACAGCTCGAGCACCTCGCGGTACCGGCCCTCGGCGACGGCGATCACCGCGTGGTCCGGGGCGGCGGCGAGCGCTTCGCCGATCGTCGGGTACGCGCCGGGCCGGTCGGCGACCAGGAGCCGGCGTGCGTTCGGCGTCGTCATCAGCCCGCCTCGGCCATCAGCCAGCCCCGCCCGGCCGCCTTCGCCCCGGCCTGGAACCGGCTGCGCGCGCCGAGCCGGTTCATGATGTCCGCGACCATCCGCCGGACGGTGCGCACCGAGATGTCCAGCCGGGCCGCAGCGGATTCGTCGGTGCTGCCGGAACACAGCAGCGTCAGCAGATCGCGTTCGCGGCGGGTGAGCCCGGCGGCGCCGTCCCGGTCGTCCAGGCCGGTCGGGATCAGCGGCACGGCGTCGGGCCAGATCCGGTCGAACAGCCCGGCTGTCGCGGCGACGACGCCGGGCAGCCGGAAGACCGCGGCGGACGAACCCGTCCGCTCGTCCGGCAGCACCGCCGCCGCACGGTCGACGACCAGCGCGTCCATCGGCACGCCGGCCTCGGTCCGCACGTCCGCCCCGGCAATCGCCAGACCGCCGAGCGCGCCGGACAGCCGCGCCGAATCGGGGCACAGCACGCGGTAGCGCACGCCTGGCCGCAGCGTCGCCTGGCCCAGCCGGCGCACCGCGTCCGCCGGTCCCGGCCCGGCGGTGCTGCACATGATCAGCACCTCGCTCGTCGCGGACGCCAGCAGCCCGTCGATCCCGGCCGGCCGCGGCGCGGAACCGCCGCCCGCGACCAGGCTGAGCTTCGCGCCGGTGCCCGGCTGCCGGGCCTGCAGCACTTTTCGTTGCGCGGCAACGAGTTCCGGTCCCGGTTCCAGTCCGAGTTCGCGGGCCAGCAGCTTCCGCGCGTGCTCGAACGCGGCCAGCGCCTCGGCCGGGCGGCCGGCTCGCTGCAGCGCGAGAACGAGCCGCACCCATCCGCTTTCGCGGAGCGGGTCGCGGTCGGCGACCTCGCGCAGCAGCGTGATCGCGTCCGCCGCGCGATCCGACGCGAGATACGCCTCGGCGAGCAGGCAGCGGATCTCCGCGCGCCGCTCCTCCCATTTCGCCGCGGCCGCTCGCGCGCCGTCGAACTCGAGGCCCTCGAACGGCTCTCCCCGCCAGTGCCCCAGCGCCGCCGACAGCCGCTCGGCGGCGGTCTCGTACTCCGCGTCGGCCAGCGCGGCACGGCCGGACTCCGCCAGCGTTTCGACCAGTTCGGTGTCCAGCTCGCCCGGCAGCACCTTGATCCGGTAGCCGCCCGGCCGGCTCTCCAGCCGCTCCCCCACGCTCTGCCGCAGCTGCCACACGTAGCTGCGCAGATTGCGCAGCGCCGAGGCAGGCGCGGCCTGTTCCTGCCAGATTCCGCCGATCAGCTGATCGACTCGGACCCAGGCGTTAGCGTGCAGGAGCAACAACGCCAGGAGCGCGCCCGGCTTCGTCGCCCTCAGCTCGATGCGGGTGCCGCTCGACGGGCGCGCCTCGAGCGGACCGAGTAGTTGAAACTGCATGCGCTAACTTTCCATCGGGACACCTGAGGTTTGGATGACAACGGTGATGGTCGTCGAGGACGACGAGAACATGCGGGTCGCGGTCGCCGCGCAGCTGCGCGCGGCCGGGCTCGGCGTGCACGTCTGCGGAGACCTCGCCGCCGCCGGGAGAGCGCTCGGCGCGCACGGGTACGACTGCGCGGTGTTCGACCGGATGCTGCCCGACGGCGACGCGCTCGGCTACGTCGACGCGCTCCGCCGCCAGGGCTGGCACACGCCCGTGCTGTTCCTCACCGCGCGCGATTCGCCCGCCGACCGCGTCGCCGGGTTCGAGCACGGCGCGGACGACTACCTGGTCAAGCCGTTCGCCATGGCCGAATTGACCCAGCGGGTGCTGAACCTGTGCCGGCGCAGCGGGTCCGACCGGCCCTCGGTGCTCCGCCACGCCGACCTCGTGATGGACTGCGCGCGGCGCGAGGTCCGCAGGGCCGACGTGCTGCTCACCCTGTCGAACAAGGAGTTCGCCGTGCTCGAGTACCTGCTCGTCCGCTCCGGGCAGGCGGTGAGCCGGGCCGAACTGCTCGAGCACTGCTGGGCCGCGGCCGCGGACGAGATGGGAGACAAGTCCAATCCGGTCGACGCGGTGGTGAAACGGCTGCGGCGCAAGCTGCGGGAACCGGAACTCGTCCACTCCGTGCGCGGTCTCGGCTACCGGCTCGGCGTTCGGTGAACGGCTCCGCCGCCGACCGGCTGCGCCGGCTCCGCTGGGTCCTCACCGCGCTGTTCACCACGATGAACGCGATCGGGCTGATCGTGCTCGCCTGGATCGTGATCGACGAGGACGCCAGCCGCGGCATCGCCGAGACCACCGCGAGCCTCGACCGCGTCACGGCGGCGGTCAGCAGGCAGGTCGGCTACGACGGCGGCGTGGTCAGTTTCGCGCTGGTGAACAGCGACGAGCTGAACAACGGCTGCCCCCAGTTCGCGATCCTGCCCGGCGGCGCGCAGACCTTCCGGCCGCATTTTTCGAACCGCACCTGCGTGCCGATGGACACCGGCGTGCTCAACGGGCTCGCCGCCGACGCGATCCGCACCGGCGGCCTGGTCGAGGGCTACCAGCAAGGCACCGACGGCCGTTCCGTGCTGGTGCGCGCGCAGCCGCTGCTGAACCCGTCCGGGAAGTACCTCGGCGCGGTCGTCGCGGTCGCCGACCTGACCGGCACGCAGTCCGCGCACACCCGGTTCGTGCTGCTGGTGGTCGGCGGCTGCGTGCTGCTGATCGCCGTGCTCGGCTTCGCCGGGCACCTGCTGTCCGGCCGGTCGATCCGGCCCGCGGCGGCGGCGCTGCAGGAACAGGAAGTGCTGCTCGCCGAGACCGCGCACGACCTGCGCAGCCCGGTCGCCGCCCTGCGCGCGCTGGCCGAAACCGCCCAGGCGAACCCGGATCAGCGCGCCGCGCTGCTGCCGCGGACGGTGCAGCTGGCGTCCGACATGGGCAGCATCATCGACAGCCTCCTGGTCCGCGCCCGGCTCGCGGCGGGGGTCGAACAGCTGCACCTGCAACCGGTCTGGCTCGACCAGCTGGTCACCGACATCGCGGAGAGCACGCATACCGGAGGCGCGCAGGTGACCGTGACCGCGGCCCCGACGAAGGTCAACGCCGACCCGACCCTGATCCGCCGCGCGGTCGGCAACCTGCTGGACAACGCCGTCCGCTACGGCAGGCAGCCGGGCGCGGAAGCGATCGTGCACATCACCGTCTACGGCGGCACGGTCACGGTGGCCGACCACGGCCCCGGCATCGACCCGTCGACCGCCGCGGACGCGTTCGACCGCTTCAGCAGCACGGGCGGCTCGTCGGGCCTCGGGCTCTCGATCGTCCGCTGGGTGGCGCAAGCGCACGGCGGAGTGCTGTCGGTGTACAACGCGGACGAGGGTGGGGCGATCTTCGAACTCCGCTTCCCGCAGGCGGCGTGAGGGACGGGCCCGGGGGTTCGGTTCGGCTGCGAGGTTGATCCGCTCGCGCAGTGCGGTCTCCCCTTTCCGGCGAGCAGACTGACGGCCGGACCGAGGAATTCCGGCCCGGCCGTCGACGTTCGTCCGCGGAGTTGATCGACTCCGCTCGCGCGAACTCCCTTCCCCCACGCAACCTGACGGCCGAGAAAGCCCGGCCCGGCCGTCACCGCTCGTCCGCGAAGGCGATCGACTCCGCCCCCGCGAACTCCCCCTCCCTCACGCAACCTGACGGCCAGACCGAGAAACCCGGCCCGGCCGTCACCGCTCAGCGTTCGTCCGGGTAAGCGATCAGCTCCACCGTGCCCGTCCCCGATTCGCCGAACCGGCCCGGGCCCGGAGCCGAGGCCTCCGGACCGCCGCCGGTCCGGCCCCGGAGGGCGACCGTCACCCCGTCGTGGGCGGTGGAACGGCGGCGTCCGCCGGCCGAGTGGCCGTCGGTGTTCTCGGCCGCGCCCGGGCGCAGGGTTCCGGCGGTGGCGGCGCCCATGCCGTGCGGCGTCATCGGCGGCAGCATTCCGCCCGCGCCTCCCCGGGCCGAACCACTCGCCGTGCCTTCCGGTTCCGCGCTGCCCCGTTTCGCCGCGGGGGAACGCATCGCGGGCATCGCGCCGAGTCCCGCGCCCGCCGCGCCCAGTGCGCCGAACGGAAGTCCCGAGGCGACCGGCGCGGAGCCCGCCGGGGAAAGGCCCGGCATCCCGCCTAGCGCGCCGCCCAGGTCGCCCGGCGACAGCGAGCCCGGACCCAGTCCGGCGAGCGCGAGACCTTGCCCCGACTTCCAGTCCTCCGGGTTCAGGCTCAGGCCGTGCGCGTTCGCGGCTCCGTTCAGGTTCACCCCGCCGGTCAGCTTCGACAGGTCCGCGGAAGCGCCCGATCCGCCGCCGATGCCCGCGGCCTGGGCGAGGCTTTGCACTTCGGTCAGCAGGTTCACCGCCGCGTCCGCAGTCTTCACCGCGTCGGCCGAGGAAATGGCGAAGTTCGGGATCAGGTCCGCCGGGTTCGTCACGCCCGCCGCCCCGCACACCGCGAGCATCGCGCCGTCGTACTGCGCGCCCAGTTCGTTCATCACCGTCGCGGAGCTTTGCCAGGCCTGCAAAGCCAATTCCCAGGTCAGCGGGTTCATCCGGGCAGCGGCGTATTCGGCGTAGAAGCCTTCGACCAGCCCTTGGGTCACCGGCAGGGTGTCGGCCAGCGCGTTCAGCTGCGTCGAGACCTGCGACGCGGCGATCCGGTCGCTCCAGGTCGTCAGGTCGGCGATCGACCGGCCGACCTTGGCCTCGAACGAATCCGCGGCCTTGTCCTGCCAGCCGGCCAGGGTCACGGTCCCGGCGTTGCGACGCAGTTCCGCGGCGGCGGTCTGGCTCCAGGCATGCACCTCCGACCACATCGTCGCGGCCGAGCGCAGGGTCGGGATGTGCGCCTGTTCGGCGTCGATCATCGCCTTGTGGAAATCGGGAAGCAGCACGTTGTAGGGAATCACCGGTCAACTCCTCTTCAGACGGATTCCGGGGCGGACGGATGTTCCGGCGCGGCGCCGCCGGTGCCAGTGCCGGTGCTCGCGCCCGGGGTTTTCCCGCTGCCGGAACCGGAGAACTGCTTCAGCACGCCGATTCCCTTGTCGGCCAGCTTCATCGTGGACGTCGCCAGGTCGATGCTGTTGATCAGATCGGTCGCCTTGTACTGCGCGGCGGCGGCCTTCACCTTCGCCGAAATGGTCGTCAGGTCCTCGCTGGTGTTGCCGATGTAGGCACCGACCACGCCGGTCGCGGCCTTGTCCAGCACGGCCATCAGGATTCCCTCGACCGTGCCCAGCGGGCTGACCGGCTCCCCCAGCCTGGCCAGCGACGCGGGCGGTGCCGGGGCCTTGGTCTGCGCGGAGAACACCGCCATCGCCTCGGGATTCCCCTTGATGAACGATGCGTCGGACATCTTTCCCCTCCTCAGGTTCGGTAACTGCGTTCCGGGCCGGCGCTGCCGACCTGCCACAACTCTTCGTCGAGCACTTCGGCCGGCGCGCTCTCGACCGCGGGCTGCGGTTTCTTGCGCGCCTTCGCCGGGACCGGTTTCCTCCGCTTGCCTTCGGCGTCCCGTCCGGCCAGCACCACTCCGGTCTTGCCGTCGGCCTTCCGCGACCGCACGGCGTTGACCTGTTCGGCCGCCCCGGGCCGGATTCCGCCGGAACCAGCGCCGCCCCGTCCGGCCCCGGACTGCGGCGGATACATCGGCGGCATGCCGCTGCTGCCTGCGGTTCCGGCCCCGGCCGTCGTCACCGACCCGACCGGCGGGGTTCCGCCGGACAGCGCGGATTGCGCCACGTTGGACGGGACCGGGCCGCCGAGTCCCCCGCCCGCCCCCGCCGGGCCGCCGACACCGCCGCCGCCGATGCCGGCTCCCGCGCCGCCGCCGACCGCGCCCGCGAGCCCCGGCAGCCCGGAATCCGCTTGCGGCAGCGGCGAAAAGTCCGCGGGCTGATACAGCTCGGCGGGGTCGAACGCGGTACTCACCGGATCGGGCACCTGCGCGAGGTTTCCCCCGGCGCCGCCCGCGTTCTTCGCCAGGTCGAGCGCCTTGCCCGCCACGTCGGCCGCGTTCTTCGCGGTCTCCAGCGGCGATTCGGGCGAGTCGCCCGCCGGGGTCTGCGCGGGATCGTCCGGATCGGGAACTTCTTGCGGCGACGGGCTTTCCCGCGGATTCGCCGCGTCCGGATCGCCGCCGCCGCTGTTCGGCGCGGCCGGACCCGGACCCGGCTGATCCGCGGGGGAAGCCAACCCGACCTTCGGGTCCCCCGACAACTGCCTGCCGGGAGCGGCGAACAGCTGGGAAGCCACCTCCCGGTAGTGCCCCGCCAGGCCCTCCAGTTCGACGGCTACCGCGTTGCGCGCCGTCTCCGCGTCCGAGTCCGACGCGTCCCGCGGCAGGCTCGCCATTTTGGCGTCCGCGAAAGCCCGCGCGCCGTTGATCGCGCCGATCAGGCCGTTGATCGCCTTGCTGATCGCGTCGGTGGTCGTACTGGTCGTCCAGGGGCCGCCCGATTCGGGGCCGCCGGCCATCTCGTCGGTCCAGGACTGCGCGACCCGCACCACTTTGAGCGCCTCGGCGTCGAAGGCGGTGCCCGCGAAATCCGTCCAGGCGGCGCCGAGGTCGAGGCGCATCCGGTCCAGTTCGGCCGCTCGCGCCGCCAGCCACGGGCGGATCTCGGTCCACATCGCCGAAGCGGCGTTGAGCAAGGGCACGTGCTGGTCGGCCTCCGCCACGATCAGGTCGCGGAGTTCGCCGAGCTTCATGCTGCGGTAGTCGATCATGCCGGTCGCCCGCTTCCTAGTGCTGCTGACCGGAAACGAGCGAAGGCAGCACGGCGGGAAGGCCGTCGCCGGTCATCTTGCCGAACTCGGTGCGGGTGTAATCGTCGAAGGCGGCCCTCGCGAGTTCGTTTCTGTTAGTTTCGTCGGTGAAGCGGTAGTTCTGCGCCGCGTGGTGGGCGAAAGTGCCCAGTGCGTTGACCGTCTCCTTGAACTGGGTGAGGAACCGGTAGAGCCGGTCGGTGGTGGTGCTGTCCGCGTCCAGCACGGATTCGTGGCCGTTCACCATGCTGCCGCAGCCTCCGCCGCCCCGCCCGGCCACCAGGTCCGGGACCGGGATCCGGGCCAGGTTTCCCGCGTTCTCGGCGAACCGCTCCATCGCGGCCGGGACGCCCGCCATTCTGTCCGGTGGTGCCATCGCGCTCTCCTCGTCTGTCCGCTCGTCTGTCCACAGTGGCCGGTCCGGTCAGGTGCGCGGCGGCGACCAGGCCAGCTGCACCAGCCCCTTGTTCCCGCGCCGGTCGACCAGCCAGCCCCGGCCGGGCGGCAGCACCTGCGCGCGCATCCCGCCGAGCAGCGGGCCCTCGTCGCGGTCGCCGGACATCAGCACGCCGGCCGCGCCGACCTCGCGCATCCGGTTGAGCACCGGTTCGTACAGGCCCTTGCCCGCGCCGCCGGTGCGGCGGGCGAGCACGATGCGCAGGCCGATGTCGCCCGCTTGCGCGGCCAGCGGCAGCAACGGCATGAGCGGGTGGTCCTTGTGCGTGGCCACCATGTCGTAGTCGTCGACGAGCACGAAGATCTCCGCGCCCTGCCACCAGTTCTTCGCCCGCAGCTGCTCGGGCGTGAGGTCCGGCCCGGGCAGCCGCCGCGACAGCCGGGTGACCACCTCGTTCATCAGCGCGATGCTGTGCGCGTCGTTGGTGCCGGTGCCGAGCAGGTAGTCCTGCGGGATCTCGCCGGTCAGCCCCCGCCGGTGGTCGATCAGCACGATCCGCGCCTGCTCCGGCGAGTACGCGGCGCAGATGCGGCGGGCCACCGTGCGCAGGAACGACGTCTTGCCGGACTGGGTGTCGGCCAGCACGAAGAAGTGCGGATCGTTCGCGAAGTCCAGCCGCAGCGGCGAAAGATCGTGCTCGTGGACGCCGATCGCGAGCCCGGCGTCCGGTCCGGTCAGCCGGTCGGCGGCGGGGAGTTCGTCGTAGGCGAGCACGCCGGGCAGCAGCCGGACCGGCGGGGCCGCCGCGCCGGGCCACGCGTCCGCGATCGCCGAGACCAGCCCGGCGATCCCGTCCGGCAGGTCGTCGGCGCCGTGCCCGCCGTCGATGCGCGGCAGCGCGATCAGCATCTGGTGCTTGCTCGCGGACAGTCCCCGGCCGGGCCGGTCCGCGGGCACGCCCATCGCCGCGCGCCGGTCGATCATCGAATCGATCGGGTCGCTGATCTTCAGCTCGAGCCTGCTGGCGAACAGGTCGCGCACGTTCATCCGCAGGTCGAACGAGCGGGAGCACGCGGCGACCACGTGGATCCCGTAGGCGAGCCCGCGCGAGGCGATGTCGCCGACCAGCTCCTCCTGCTGGTCGAAGTCGTTGCGCAAGGTCAGCCAGCCGTCGACCACGAGGAACACGTCGCCGTGCGGGTCGTCCGGGAACTCGCCGGCGGCTTTCCGTTTCCGGAACGTCGCGACGCTGTCGATCCGGTGCTCGGCGAACAGCCGTTCGCGCTGGGCGAGCAGGGAGGCGACCTCGGAAACCGTGCGGCGGACCGCGCCGGTGTCCAGCCGCCCGGCCACCCCGGCCAGATGCGGCAGCCCTTCCAGCGACGCGAGCGTTCCGCCGCCGAAGTCGAGGCAGTAGAACTGCGCCTCGCGCGGGGTGTGCGTGAGCGCGAGGCTGAGGACCAAGGTGCGCAGGGCGGTGCTCTTGCCGCTCCGCGGCCCGCCGATGACCACGACGTGTCCTGCGGCGCCCGACAGGTCCAGGGTCAGCGGATCGCGCCGCTGCTCGTACGGCCGGTCCACCAGCCCGAGAACCGGGCGCAGCGCGCCGGCGAGCTCGGTCGAGTTGGCGGTCAGCCCGCGTTCGCGGTGCGCGACCAGGTCCGGCAGCAGCTCGTCCAGCGACGGCGATTCGTCCAGCGGCGGCAGCCACATCTGGTGCGCGGGCGTGCCGCGGCCGACCAGCCGGTCGACCATGATGTCCAGCAGCGTCTCGCCGACCGCGGCCTCGGGTTCCGGCTCGGGCTCGGCGGCGCCGCCGTCGTCGATCGCGGGCGCGTGGTAGGCGGTCGTGTATTCGTGCAGCACCAGGTCTTCCGGCGGGCTGACCGGTCCGCCGGACTGGCTGGTCCGGCGGTGCACGCCGGACACGTAGGCCGAGCGGAACCGCACCATCGATTCCGTGCCCACCTTGAGGAAGCCGTTCCCCGGCGCGCGCGGCAGCTTGAACGCGTCCGGCACGCCGAGCACCGCCCGGCTCTCCATCTCGGAGAAGGTCCGCAGGCCGATCCGGTAGGACAGGTGGCCCTCGAGCCCGCGCAGCCGCCCCTCGTCCAGCCGCTGCGACGCGAGCAGCAGGTGCACGCCGAGCGAACGGCCCAGCCGTCCTATTTGGACGAACAGGTCGATGAAATCGGGCTTGGCGGAAAGGAGTTCGGAGAATTCGTCGCAGATCACCAGCAGCGTGGGCACCTCCGGCAGCGGAGCCCCGGCCTGGCGGGCCTTCTCGTAGTCGCGCAGCGAGGAGAAGTTCCCGGCCGCGCGCAGCAGTTCCTGGCGGCGGATCAGCTCGCCGTTGATCGCGTCGGTCATCCGGTCGACCAGGTGCAGTTCCTCGGCGAGGTTGGTGATCACCGCGCTGGTGTGCGGGAGCTTGTCGAGCCGGGTGAAGGTCGCGCCGCCCTTGAAGTCGATCAGCGCGAAGTTCAGCGAGCTGGGCGGGTGCGTGATCGCCAGCGCCAGCACGAGCGTCCGCAGCAGTTCGGACTTGCCGGAGCCGGTGGCCCCGATCAGCAGCCCGTGCGGGCCCATGCCCTCCTGCGCCGACTCCTTCAGGTCGAGGTCGATCGGGGCGCCGTCCTCCTGGATGCCGAACCGGATCCGCAGCCGGTCGCGGTTCGGCCGAGGGGCCCAGGTCTCCTCCGGCGAGAGGTCGTACGGATCGCCCAGCCCGAGCAGTTCGGCCAGCCCGAGTTCGGAACTCATCGGCGCGTCGCGGATCCCGGAGCTCAGCCGCAGCGGCGCGAGCTGCCGGGCCAGTCCTTCGGCCGCGGCCGCGGCGAGGAAATCCGCCTGGCCGAGCGGTGCGTCGCCGTCGGCGGTGCGGCTGGACAGCGCGCCGTCGGACTCGACCGACAGCAGCACGGCCGTGCGGGTCAGCGCCCGCGGCGGCGGAGTCGTCAGGTCGAACACCGTGACGCCCTCCACGCCGCCGCCGGTCATCAGGTGGTCCGACCCGGCGACCTCGCCGCCGTCGAGCACCACGACCAGGTACGGCCCGGGCACGCTGACCTGCTGGCCGGGATCGAACCGCGGCCGCGCGCCGAGTTCCTCCTCCAGCATCGATTCCAGGGCGGACACGGCCGGGACGACGAGCCGCAGCGGGCCGAGCGCGTCCGACCGGGCCGGGTGCAGCGAATGCGGGAGCCACTTGAGCCATTCCCAGTCGGCGCGGCGGTCCTCGCTCGCGCACACCGCGATGCGCAAGTCGTCCGGCGACTGCAGCGTGGCCAGTTGCGCCAGCACGGCGCGCAGCATGCCGAGCGCCGCGTCGCGGTCCCCGCGAAGGTGGATCCGGCTGAACCCGTTGACCGCGATCGCCAGCGGCAGCCCGCCGACCGTGCGGTTGGCGGCGAGGAACCGGCGCAACGCCAGCGCGGACAACGGTTCCAGCTCTTCCAGCGGCAGGGTGTCCGGCGCGACGAGCGCGAGCGCCGGGCTCTGCGGCCCGCGGCCGATCCGGGCGACGGCGAAGTCCTCGTCGTCCTTGCGCCGCTCCCACAGCCGGTAGCTCGCCGCGAGCGACCACAGCGCGGCAGGTTCCGGATGCAGGTAGTCCATCGCCGTGCGCTGCCTGCGCACCGCCCGGCGCAGCCGCACCCGGTGCTGTGCCAGATGCCGCAGGTATTTCCGCCGCGCCTGGCCCATTTCCCGTTTGCTCGGGCCGCCGCCCTGCAGCAGTCCGGTCAGCAGCATGCCGAGCATCCCGACGCCCATCAGCCCGTAGACCGCGAACCGCACCGAACCGCCGAGGTTTCCGGAGTACAGCAGCAGCGTCGACGCCATCATGGCCAGCATCGGCAGCACGGTGAACACCTGCGCCCACTGCCGTCCGGGCGGGGCCGGGATCGCCGGCGGCGGTTGCAGCATCAGCTCGCCGGCCGGCATCTCCGGGGCCGGTTTCCGCGCGGGCCGCTTGACCAGGACTGTCGCCATGGCCCCGATCTTCCGCGTCCGGCGGGCATTCCGGGCGGCCGTGGCAGGAACGTGCCGCGCGGCCGGTATCGCCCGCCGGAAGAACTAGCGTCGGCGGACGTGGGGAGACGACCGTTCCCCGTGAACGCGAAAGGAGGGGTCTTGTGACCGGGTTCAATTTCATGAACGGCGATCCGACGCAGATGCGCGGGATCGCGGACACCTGGCGTGGCCTGTACGAGGAGGTCGCGAACCGGAACACCAGCCTCAACGCCGGGAACACCGGCCTGGAGGGCGTCTGGAAGGGCGCGGGCGGGCGGATGTTCCAGGGCATCGAACCGGACCGCTTCGCCCAGAACCAGCGGCTGACGACCAGCGGCCACGGACTGGCCGACAACCTGACGACGTCGGCGAACAAGTACTTCGAAAACGACGCGGAAAACGGCCGCGCGCTGAGCCTGACCGGCGATTTCCAGGTCGACACCGGATCGTTCGGTTCCGCTTTCGGCGGCGTCTGAGCCACCCGCACCGGAGAAGGGAGAACAATCGTGAACGACCAGATCCTGATGTACTTCGACCAGGTCCAGAGCCAGGCCCAGGAGATGTTCCGGACCGCGGGCCAGGACTCGACGTCGTTCGGCGACGTCTACCAGCGCGCGAAGGACGCGTTCTCGTCCGTGCTGACCGACGGCAACGGCCACGAGATGGACGCGGCGATGGGCCAGAAGTTCAAGCTGGACAACGAATACAACGACCGGGCGCACGCGATGGGCCGGGCCACCTCGGATTCGGTGGACCGGTCGCAGCACTGCGTGCAGAGCTGCGCGGCCACGTGGCAGGTCTGATCGCGAAACGGTGAAGCGCGCCTCGTCTTCGGACGAGGCGCGCTTTGTCGTGTCCTTTAAGGACTGTCCGATCAGGACTTTCCCAGCAGCGAGACCTGATCCGGCAACTCCGCGGCGACCGGCTCGGCGGGCAAAACCGCCGCACGCCCCGCACGCCACCCACGACTACTGCCCCGGCGCACGACCACCACGACCAGCACGGCCAGCACCAAAACCCCGGCCCCGCCGAAAGCCAGCCAATACGCCGTCGAGGCCGTGTCCCGCACCCACGCGTCATGCGCGACCGCCGCCCGGTCCACCGGAGCCGGGTGGTACGCCGGGATTTTGGCTGGAGGCGCGAGGTTCATTCCGTCGGTGACCGCGCGGTACGGGTTGACCAGGCCGGCCCCGTACGCGTCGCTGGATTGTCCGCCCCGGGCCGGGCTCGCGGTCGCTTTCAGCCGTTGGATCACCTCCGGCGCGGACAGGTTCGGCCAGGCCGCGCGCACCAGAGCCGCGGTGCCGGCGACGAACGGGGTGGCGAAGCTGGTCCCGTCGTCGTAAGCGTGACCGTCCACTCTGGTCGCGGCAAGCACTTTCGCTCCCGGCGCGACGAGTCCGACGTACGGTCCGATCTGCGAACTCGACGCCCGCGCCCCGTCGATGTCCACCGCGCCCACGCCCAGCACCCCGGGATACGCCGCCGGATACGACGGGAGCCGCGCCGACGCGTCGTTCTGCGCGTTGCCCGCCGCGGCGATCACGACGACGTCGCTGGCCACCGCGTAGGCGACCGCTTCGCGGATGGGCGGGAAATCGGCGGTGCCGGACATCGACAGGTTCAGCACGCGGGCGCCTTGCCCGACCGCGTAGACGATGCCGTTCGCGACGGTCTGCGGGTTGATCCGCTGGATTTGGCCCTGGTCGGTGAGGTCCTGGTCGCTGACCCGCACCGGCAGCACCGTCGCGTCCGGGGCGACGCCGCGGAACCCGACGCCGGGCAGCGCGTCCGCGGCGACGATGCTCGCCACCGCGGTGCCGTGCGAATCGCAGTCGAACGAGCCCGGGAAGTCCTTGCCCGCCACGAAATCCCGGCCGGGCAGCACCTTTCCGGGACGGTGCAGCTGCGGGTGGTCGGCGTCCACGCCGGAATCCACCACCGCCACCGTCACCCCGCCCCCGCGCGTGTACCGCCACGCCGACTCTGGAGCCAGCATCTGCTGTGCCCAGGGCTGAGCGGTGATCTCGGGGTGCGCCGGTTGCGCGTTGACACAAGCCCCCGCGGGCGGGGCGGCCCGCGCCGCGCCCCCGCCGAGGACGAACTGGAGCGACGCCACCGTCAGCACGGTGGCGACAGAAGCCTTACGGTGTCGGGTCACCCTCGCGATACTGCGGCACTCCGCGTCCGTTCCCGGCTCCGTGGCAGCTACCGGTCACCGCCCGCCGCAGCAGCGGGTCCGGCCCCAGACTGGCTTCCGAAACCGAGGAGGGCCGGAATGGACACGCCACTGCACCTGAACATGTACGAGGAATACCGCCGGCTGGCCGCCGACATCCGGACTGCCCAGTCGCAGGTGGCCGAAGTCCGCACCGAAGCCTCCTCCGACGACGACCTCATCACCGCGGTCGCGAACGGGTCCGGCGAACTCGTGGAACTGCACCTCGACCCCCGCATCTACCGGACGCCGGATTCGGCCCGGCTGGCCGCCGACATCACCGCCGTCGTGCACCGCGCCGCCGAACTCGCCCGCCAGGAGACCTTTTCGATCCTGGCCGCCTTCCTGCCTCCCGACGCCACCCCGGAAACGGCGGACCTGCGCGCCGGTCCGATGCTGCACGAGCTCGACCGCCAGCTCGCCGGGGAGGACCGCTGATGGCCCCGCCGGAGAAGCCCGCCCCGGGCGAGCACCTCGTCGACCGCACCGACGCGTCCGGGTACGCCGGGATGTACCCGGACGCCACCGAGCAGGTGTTCCGCGCGCTGGCACAGCTGCGGCAGACCTATCACGACGCGCTGACCGGCATCCGGAACGATCTGCAGCAGGAGTACCGCGTGGGCAACGGGGCGACCGGCAAGGCGTTCATGGACACCTACCGCGACTGGGCGACGAGCCTCGACCGGAACGCGCAGCTGGCCTCGCTCGGCCTCGCCCGGCTCGCCGACCAGGCCGTGGGGCAGGTCGCCGAATACCGCGCCGCGGACGCGCGGAACGCCGCCGCGCTGCGCGCGTCCCAGACCGGGCAGTAGGCGATGGCCCCCGGCGACGTCCAGGAACCGACCGAAGAGCTGTGGATCCGCGTCAAAGCCGACTGGCTTTCCCGCCACGCCGGATGGCTCGACGCGATCTGGCCGCTGGACAGCGAATCCGACGCTCGGGAACTCGCCGACGTCTGGGACCGTCTTCGCGACGCGTTGACCGCGCTGCACGACCAGGCTGGCCCGCACGTCGAAAGCCTGCACGACACGTGGAACGACCTCGCGGGCGTGTCCGCGTACAACGCGTTCCACCAGTTCCTCGACGGGTCGCCTGGCGGCGACGGGTTGCTCCAGCTCGCCGGGCACTGCCACGAACTGGCCGAGGCCTGCCGGAAGTACGCGAAGGATCTCGCGGACATCAAGGGCGAGATCGTCGCGGACATCCTGATCAACGTCGCGCTGTTCGCCCTGTCCACGATGATCGCCGGACCGGCGGGCGAGGCGGTTTTCGTCGCGAGGCTCGCCGGCCAGATCGCGGCCCGGGTCGCCGCGGCCGTCGAGAAGATCGCCGCGGCGAGCCGGGCGGCGAGGCTGGGCGTGGGCCTGATCAAGTTCGCCGGCGAAACGGGGTTCAACATCGGGCGCGGGGCCGCCGGCGGCGGGTTCGGCAATCTGCTGGGCCAGGAGTTCAGCTCGTGGCGCGGGTACGGCGACGTCGACCCGGACAAGGTCAAGGCCGCGGCCAAGGCGGGCGCGATCGGCGGCGCGCTCGGGCACGCGGTGAACCGCACGGTGGGGAACGCCGTCTCCGAGACCGCGGCCAAGGGCCTGGCAAAGCTGCCGAAGATGTCCGAGCACGCCGCCAAGCAGCTCGGCTCGGTCGCCGGCGCGAGCGTGACCGGAGCCATCGCAGGAGCCGGCACGAGCTCCTACCTCGGGCACCCCGTCGACCAGGGCGCGATCGCCGGCGCCGCGCGGGGCGGGATGCACGCGCTCGGGGCGAACGGCATGAAGAACACCTACGAGCGCGTGACCGGCCACGAACACCCGACCATCCGCGACCTGCTCCGGCCCCACCAGCCGACCCCGCCCGACGGCGGTCCGCCGAACACCCCGATGCCGCCTCCCGCCGCCGCACCGCACGCCGCGGAGGCGCCCGGCCCCGCCGAACACGCCGGTACGGCTCAGCACACCGCGCCGCGCACCTCCGCCGAAGTGCAGGCCGCGACCCAGCGCGCGGAAGTCCCGCTCGCCGAACGGGCCACCGGTACGACTGGGATGCACTCCGGCGCGGGCTTGGCGCCGAGGATCGACGCCGGCGGGTCGTCGGGTGCGGGAACGGCACCGAGAATCGACGTCGGCGGGTCCTCCGGTGCGGGAACGGCGCCGAGGATCGACGCCGGCGGATCGTCCGGCGCGGAGGTGACGAACCTCGTCCGGTCGCCGTCCGCGGCACCAGCGCACCTGCCTCCGCCGACGCGGACCGCTCCCCTCGCGCCGCACTCGGCCCCTCCGGCTCGGTCCGGGGAAGGGCATGTCTCGGCACCGGTCAAGGAGGCTGGTGCGGGCGCCAAGGGCTCGCCTGGTGGAGACGGCAAAGGCTCGCCCGCGGGGCAGGACAGCGCGTCCACTGCGGAAAAGGCTGCGCCGACCCGAACGGACGACACTTCCGGTGCCGCAGACGAGGGTCGGGGGCGCCCGGCCGCTGCGGAGTCCGAGGCGGGCAAGGTGGTGGACCTGAACTCGCGGCGGAATCCCGACGCCGCGGCGGGGGCGAAGGCGGCCGAGGCGAAGCAGGTTCCGGACGCGGAGATCCCGCCGGACGAGCCGCCGGGGTCGGGTCAGCGGCCGGAGGGACCGTCCGGTCAGAGCCAGAAGGAATCGCCGCGGCCGGGCGGATCGCCGGACGGCGGTGCCCGGGCGGAGAAAACGACCGCGGATTATCGCGGCGAGCCCACGCGTGCGAACGAAACCGTTGCTGGACCGACACGAACCACCTCCTCCCACAACGAACCCGCACCGCTCCGGACCACCCGAGCACCAGAAGACACCACCCCACCGACAAAAACCGCCGCGGCGGTCCGCAGCGAACCCGCCTCACCCCGCGCGAACGAAACCAGCGCCGGACCAACGCGAACCACCACCTCTCACAACGAACCCACGCCATTCCGAACCACCCACTCCTCAGACAGCAGCCCTACACCGACGAAAACCACCACCCCAAACCCCGACCAACCCGCCGCACCGCGCGCCACCGCCTCCCACAACGAACCCACGCCGCTCCGAACCACCCGCACACCAGAAAACACCACCCCACCGACAAAAACCGCTGCGGCCCACCACGAGCCCACACCACTCCGGACCGCCCACTCCTCAGACACCAGCGCTACACCGACAAAAACCACCACCAGCCACAACGAACCCACACCCCTCCGCACCACCCGAGCACCAGAAAACACCACCCCACCGACAAAAACGGCCGCGGCGAGCCACAATCGACCCGAGCCGCGGACGGAGGCATCGGCCGCCGACGAGGCCACAGCAGGGAAATCGCCCGCCGAGCTGAAGGACTTCCGCCCGAAGGAGTCGTTCGCCGGGCGGGCCAAGCGGGTTCTCCTGACCGAGCCCGAGGCGAAGCTGGCCGAGCTGTCCGAGCGCGCCGCCTACGTGCGCGATCGCGGCGTCGGCTGGCTCGGCGACCAGCTGCTCGGTTCGCTCGGCGGCCATCCCGCCGGGCCGCGGCCGGGCGATCGGTGGTTCGGCGTCGAGACGCGGCGGAACGAGGCCGCGCTGGCGGACGTGCTCGGGCGGTTGCGCGGGCTCGGGTATTCCCTGTCGGACCTGGCCGAGCAGGGCATCGCGTCCCCGCACCTCGCGCTCGCCGACCGGATGGTGCACCGCGAACTCGGCGAGGCGGAACTCAAACAAGCGCTCATCGCCCGCTCCCAGCTGTCCGAAAGCAAGCCCGCCCGTTCGATGTTCGACGAAGTGCTGTCGCGGACGGGCGAGCTGCTGGCCGAGGCCAAGGGGCTGGAAGCCAAAGCCCACGAGGCAATCGCGAAGGGCGCGGAGCCGGACCCGGTCGTCTTCACGGTGCACGACGGCGACGGCGCGTCGGGGGACGGACCGCGGGCGGCATTGCGGCTGGTTCCCGTTCTCACCGGGGAGAGCGAAGCACTGGCCGTCGGGGACCGGGCCGATGGCGCTGGCGCGTCGAAAGCCGCCGGAGCGTATTTGCCGGACGGAGCGGTCTCTTCGGAGCGGGTCCGCGCGCTTCCCGATTTGTGGAGCGACTTCCGCGCGCGGGCTCGATTCGGCGGGCTTTCCGCGCACTTGGAACTGCTGCACGAAGCCGGGAACCTCGACGCCGACGGACGCCACGAGTTCCGGCTCGCCCTTCACGACTGGCTGGCCGACGCGCCGACCCCCGAGGGAAGCGGGCTGCGCACGCAGTTCCGCGCCGCGTTCGATCAGCTGACTGCGGACCCCGTCTCGCCTGGGCCGGACGTCCGGACCGAGCCGACGCTTCCGCGGGCTCGGCTGGGACAGTCGGTGAGCTTCGCCGAAAGCCTGCTCGGCCCGGTCGTCGGCCCCGCGCCCGCGACCGTGCCGGATCCGGGGCGGCCGTCGATCGGCTTCCCCTCGCGGCCGCCGATGCGGACCGAGCCGCTCCCGAGCGTCGGCGATCCGCGCCCGCCTCGCGTGGGTGACCCGGCACCCGTCCGCGTCGCCGACCCCCGGCAAGGCTCACCCGGGGTGCCCGGCGAACCGGTGCCGGTCCGCGTCGCCGACCCACGGCAAGGCTCACCCAAGGTGCCCGGCGACCCGGCACCCGTCCGCGTTGCCGATCCGCGAGCAGGATCGACCGCCGCGCCCGTCCGACCGGGCGACGTTACCGCCGCTCCGATTCCGCAGCTGCCGCCGGACTTTCCCGGCAGCGACCAGCCCGGACCGGTCCCGGACGTGCGCTACCCGCGACCCGACGCGCCGGAAGTGCCGCCCGTCGTCCCCGCCGCTTTCCCTTACCCCGTAGAGAAAACAGTCGCGCGGCCGGTACGCGAGCACCCTGAGGTCGTCCCGCTCCGGCACGGCTATCCCGGCGAAGCGAAACCGCAGCCGCCAGTTCCACCCGAGGACGACGACAAAAACTTCGACCTGCCGCGCGAGGTTCGCGAGCAGCTCACCGAGCAGGAACTCGCCGATCTGTGGACGCTGGTCCGCGCGACCGGCGCCCGGCCCGGCGACGTCCTCCGCTGGATCGTCGACAAGGTGCTCTACGACCGCGTCCGCCAGGCTGGCCGCGGCCTGCCGCACCAGGACGCGAGCCTCGCGGACAAGCTCCGCTTCCTCGCCGTGGAACGGGAAAGCGACCGGCTCCTCGTCGGCGACCGGCTCGCCGAACTCGCCGGCACTCCGCGGGCGCGGGTCCAGGTCGCCGAGGAGGAAGAACGTCGCGAGGACGGGGCCGCGGGCATCTACCTGCGCTACGGCGTCCTCACCACGCTGTCGTTCGCCTACGCCGAGTTCGCCAAGCGACGAGACCTGCTGGACCGCATCCAGGCGCAGCTGGAACTCGCGAAGTCCGCGGCGGCCGACAGCCCGGAACTCGCCGGGCGAGCGGATGAACTCGCGGTGAAGCTGATGCAGGAATACCTGGACCTGGTCAGCCCGGAGCTGGGTTTCCTGCACTCGCTGAGCCTTTCCGACGACGCGGAACGCGCCGCACTCGGCTTCGGCGGCGCGACGGAGTTCCGGCCGCGCGGGCAGGTCCACGACCACGGCGAGACCATCGGGCTGGCCGAGTTCTCCTTCTCCCACGCAGACGGCCGGCAGCGGAAGGTGGTCGTCGCCCGGCTGCGCAGTCCCGGGTCCGCCGACCGGGAACGGCTGCTCAAGAACGCGCGACGCTACCTGAAGAATCAGCACCACGGCGAGGAAAAACCGTTCATCGTCCTCAACCGGGAATGGCGCGCTGCCGACGAAGCAAACCTCGGAGAACTCACCGGCGGGTTGCGGAAAATGGGCTTCGCCGCCGTCCTGCACAGCGACCCGGCCCGGCCTGCCGAAGAGTCTCGGACCACCGCGCTGCACCTCGACGACGCGGTGCGCGCCGAAGCCGCGGCACCAGCGCGTTCGGAAAAACCCTGGCTGGGCAAGATGTTCTCGGAACTGTGGGAGGCCGCAGGAGCCGCCGGACAGCCCGGCTTGCGGCAGATCGCGCTGCTCCCGGCGAAGGACGTGGTCGACGTGCTGTCCTTGCTGCTCCGGCCCGACAGCGCGCCCGCCGCGAGGGATACGCATTTCGCCGCGCTCGGGCGGGAATTGGCGCGGTTGCCGGAAAGCCAGCGTCAACCGCTGCGAGACAAGCTGCAGTGGCTCGGGGAATGGATCGACGGACGGCCGCCCTGGAAGCAGGCCTACGAGGACGCGCGAGGACTGTGGACCGCGTCCGCGCTGCTCGCCGCGCTGAACGCGGGAATGTCCATCGCGGACGTCCGGCAGTTCGCCCCGGATTTCGCGCCGCTGCACGCGAGCCCGGACGAGGAGGTCGCGGCCGCGGCGGTGCTGACCGAACTCGCCCTGCACGAAACCGGGTTGGGCCCGCTGTGGCAGCCCGGGGTCTTCGCCGCGCCGATCCGGCCGGACGACCCGGCGGCCTTCCCGGAATTCCCCGTGCGGGACGCGACTTCGACCGGACCGGACTACCATGTGGTCGTCGCGCGGACAGCGAACCTCGCCGGACTGCTCGCCCGAGCCCGGCGGAACCTCAGCGCGCATCCCCGATTCGTCCTCCTCACCGGCGAGCCGACGACCGCGGAACCCGAAGCGCTGCGCGAACTCTCCCAGCAGTTGCTCGCCGAGGGTTTCGACGCGGTCGCGGTGCACCGCCCCGGTTCGCCGTTCGAAGTCCTCGCCGCGCGGACGAACCTCCTCACCAGCCTGACCGCGCACGCCGTCGGCCCGCTCCGGCCGGTCACCGCCCCGGGACTGGCCGAATGGCTGTCTGCCAAAGCAGCGGCCAGGCACCAGGAACACCTGGACCTGACCGAACAGGCGCGGCGGGCGACGGAAGAACCCGAACCCGCGGCGCCGCGGCCTCCCTCGAACCCCGTCCAGCCCGCGGCCGAACCGTCGCCGCCGCTGACCGGGGCCATCGAGATCCACGCTCCGCTCAGCACGATCCCCGGCGCCCGGCAGCGTCCGACCGCCGACGACATCGCCCGGCGGATGCTGCCCGCCGCGGCCGTGGCGGCGGGCGTGCGCGTACTCGAGAACGGCCCGTTCCCGCCCCCGTCGGGCGACACCGTGTTCCTCGACCACGCCGGGACCGTCTTCGCCTTCCAGATCGTCTCCACCCCGAACCTCGGCTACTCCGCGCGCGCCCCGATCACCTTCCAGGTCTTCAGGGAGCCCACGGCGGGGCAGCCGCTGCCGCTGGTAGTCCTCCGGCTCCCCGACTGGCTGGCCCCGGACCTGGCCGTCCTCCCGATGGCCCACGCGATGGCCGCCGGCGCTGCCCTGCTCGGGGCACATCGCCGCGGCGACCCGGTTTCCCTGCCGGAGCAACGGTTCTGGCACGACCGGTTCCCCGGCACTGCCCCGGTCCCGACGCCGACCGACCTCGGCTACGTCGCTCAGGTCGCCGCCCTCGGCGCGGAACTCGACCGGGACGGGACGCGGCGGCGCGACCGGCGGCGGATGCGCGAACACCTGTCGCGGCTGCTGTCCTACCTCGGCCTGGCCGGAGACGATCCGCACGCTGGCGTCCGGCTGTCCGCGCTGGCCGCGTACCGGGTCAACGCGAACGGCATCGACCGCGCGCTGGCCGTGGCGGACCGGTTCCGGCCAGCCAAGGCGGTCGAGGGCTACCGCGTCACCCAGTGGCCGGTCGAAGACCCTGCCGTCGAAATCGGCCACCGCCTTCCGGTGGACACCCCGGCGCGCCGCTTCGACCATGCCCCGGCGGTCGCGGCGGCGGTCCGCGCGCAGGTCGGCAAGGCCGCCGAACGGACCGGAGTCCTGCTGGTGCCGGCCGGCCCCGACCTCCGCTACGACGTGTTCCACGACGGCCGGCACCTCTACACCGCGGCATTCCACGTCCTGCCGCGCACCACGCTCGAATCGACCGGGGTATCCGTGCATCCGGGCACCCGGGTGCTGTCGGGGTATCTCCCGGCTCGGCTGCGGACGCGAGACGTCGAAGAGATCGTCCGCGCGGCACTCGCCTTCGGCACCCGCTACTTCCGCACCGCGGCCTGCGACCCGGGGACCCTCCGCCCGGACGCCGACCCCGACCGGCTGCCGGAAAGCCCGGCCGACCGGGCGCTCGAAGCGCGACTCGAAGTGCTGGGCGACCGGATCACCGCGGCTCCGCGCTGGCGTCCGCTGCACCGGCAACAGCTGATATCTCAATTGCACAGCCTGCTCGAACGCGCAGGCCTGGAAAAGCAGCTGCCGGACTACTCGTACCGCGTCGCCGCGCTCGGTGCCCGTGCCCGTGCCGTTGTGGACACCTTCGCCGTCGAGCGGAAAGACACCGCTTACCCGACCACGGCGTTCACCATCGCGACCACGGTCGTGTTCGACCAGCCCACCACCGTGGCCATGACCGTCGCGTTGTCGATGTCCGGCTTCGCCAGCGGACACCCCGGAAACGGCTTCGCCTACTTCGCGTACGGCACGGTGTCCGCGGTGCTGGGCGCGGCGATGACCCGGCGCTACGACATCGCCAGCGACAAACAGGCCGCGCTGAAGAAGAAGTACGACGAGATCCGCGCGAACGTCGACCACGGCCGGAACCAGCACGAACTGGCCACCGACTGGCACGAAGCGAAGTTCGGCACCCCGCTGCCGGACACCGGCGTGCCCGCCCCGGCCCAGCTCGAAAGCGACGCCCCGGACATCGCCCTGCCGCTGCGCAAGCGGATCGCCCGGTTCAGCACCCCGCCGCTGGTCGCGCTGGGGACCGCGGCCGCGGTCGGGTTTCCGCTGGACATCGCGGTCGGCTCGTTCTTCGCGCTCGTGGCGGCCGGGACGGGCGCCGCGGTGTTCCGGCCGCTCGTCGAGGGCTACAGCCGGCGGCGGCGCAAGGGCGCCGAACTGGCGGTGCACGACGCGATCCGGCGCGAACTGCACGAGTACGACCTCGAAGACGCCAAAGAGCTGTACCGGCAGCTGATGCACGCCCGCGCCGCGATCGAAGCCCTGCTCGCCGAAGGCGTGCTCCCCGATGCCGCGCTCGCCGAACTGACCCCGGCTCCGGCCGAACGCGCCGCGGTGGGCTTCGCGGAGCACGTCACGGGTTCGAAGCTGATGGACGCGGTGGCGAGCTTCCTGCCGTACCTGCCCGACCTGTACAAGATCACCCACCCGACGCTCCAGCCGCTCAAGGCACTGCTCGAGCACTTCACGCCGCTGCAGATCCTCGCCGCGGTGGACCTCGCCAAATTCGGGGTCGCGGGCTGGATCTCCGCCTTTGCGGACAACCACCTCGCAGTCGGCGAGGTCACCAACAAGCTGACCCGGATCGCGATGCGCATGCGCGCCGAACGGGAAACCCAGCTGCCGGTGAAAATCCGGGACCGGGACCTGCTGCTGCGGGACCTGATGGGCGAAGCGCTGACCGCGGTGAGGGCCGCGCAGGCGCGCCCCGCCCGCTCTTCCGAACTGGAGCGGGCGCTCGCGGAGATCCGTTCGAAGCCGCCGCTGCTGCCGAAGCCGGTGGCCCGCAAGGCCGCGGTTTCCCGGCTGCGGTACGCGGGGGTCATCGCCGCCAAATCGGTCACCGTGGGCGGGTACGCGGTCGGCTTGAACGTGCTCGCCGGCATGCCCGCCACGGCCGTGTGGGGCACGGTGGCGGCCGCGGTCGCCGGGCTGCTCGCGATCGTCGGCAAGCCGTACTACCGGATCCGCGAGATCCTGACCGACGACCGGGCGGGCACCCCGGTGGAGCAGCAAAGCGACCGCGACGCGGTGGCCAACGGGCACGTGCTCCGGCTCCTGCTCGAGACCGCCGGACGCGAACAGCCGGTGCTCCCCGCCGTGACGCCGCTGTCCGAGTTCGAGCCGCTGACGTTCACCGGCGAAAGCCTGCGGTCCGGCGACTGGGCGACGGAACTCCGGGGGAAGCTGGACGCTCTCGACCGCGCTGTCGAGACCGAACTGGGGCACTGGGGTTTCCGTCCGACGCTCGAACGCCGCCAGGCCTTGCTGCGCGACGAACTGCCCCGCCTTTCCGCCCGGGCACGGACGCAGCTGGCCAAGTACGAAGGCAGCGAACACGGCTTCCTCGCCAACCATCTGGACGCGACGCTGCGGGAGTACCTGCGCACCGGCGAGGGAGATTTCGCCGCCCGCGTTGCGCAGGTGGTGCGCCAGCACGAAACCGCGGACGCCGAACTGCTCCGCGGACTGATTTCCGTTGTCCAGAACCACGAAACCGGAACCCTCGCCACCCGGCTGGGAGACCTCGTCCGGGAGCGCGACAGCAGCCGCCAGCTCGTCGACCGCGTGACCGAGCTGCTGAACTCACCCCTCCGAGACGAGGAAATCGCCGCGCACGCAAGGCTTCTGGTGCACTGGCACGACAACAGCGGCGACGGCCAGCTCGCCCGGAAGGTCCGCGACCTCCTCCGGCAGCCGCCCGAGCGGCTCCCCGGCGAACTGCGCCGGCTGCTGCTCCCGTTCGAGCACGAACGCACCCGGGCCGCCCAGCTCGCCGTGGCCGCGATCCGGGACCTCAACGAACGCCTCGACGAGTACCAGGCCGCCAGCGACCCGATGCGGTTCACCCGCCTCGAACCCCCGGCCGCCGAACTGCCCGAACCGGACTACCGAAGCCCCGGGCAGCTGCTCGCGGACGATCTCGCGGACCGGCCGGACCCGGCCCGGACGGTGCTGGGACTGCGTTTCCTCGGCGACGTCGTGCCCGAAGACTGGGCGAAGCGGACGCGGACCTGGGGCGCCGAACAGCTCGCCGAGGCGCGGAAGGCCCTCGAACTGGCTATCTGGTCCGGGCAGAAGAACGGGAAGTACACGCTGCCCGCGGTCACCGCCGACACCGCGCCCGCCGCCGTGCTCGAATCCTTGCTGCGCGAGGAAGTTCCGCTGTTGCGGGAGGTCAACCCCCGCTACCGCTCCGCGCGGCTCGACCGCTACCGGTACCGGTCGAACTGCGTGTCCGCCACGAGCGCCTTCTTCCACCGGATGGCGGGCTGGGACACGACCGCGGTGCCCGCCGGACCCGAGCCGGAAACGCTGGCCGCGCTCTGGCAGCGGCTCGGCGGAACCTGGGAAGCCCACGGCAGCGAGTACGACACCCTCATCGCCGCGCTCACCGGGCGCAAGGGGTTCGCCGGCGCGGTCGCCGTCCGCTCCCTCGGCGACGACGGAACGATCTCCCGGCACGTCAGCGCGGTGGTCGTCAGCGAACGGACCGGCGTGCCGATCTTCGCCGACCCGATGACCGGGTCCGCCACGAAGCTGCCGCCCCGGCCGCTGGAGATCCACCTGCTCCCGGTGGACCTCGCCGCGCTGCGGTCGACGGACCCGGTCGCCCTGCCGGCCGCCGGGCTCGACCAAGTGCGGCCGGCCGAGCGATCCGAGCCCTACCACGGGAAACGGCTCCGCGCGGTCTACGACGTGCTGCGGCAGTCACCGCAGTTCGCCGGGAAGAACCTCCCGCCGCTGCCCGCCGAACGGCAGAGCCCGCCCGTCCACGTGCTGACGCATCCGGTGTTCCACCTGTGGCGGCGCTCGCCGCTCGCGCGGGCGACCCGGACGCACTCGCTCCCCGCGATCGACGCCGGCACCGTGTCGAAGTCCCAGGCGGCCCGCTTCGCGCGGGAGGCCGAGCCCGGCTACGACCGGCCGGACCCGAACGCCTACGGCGCCGCGTGGGAGCCCGACGGGCGGGTGAACCAGAGCTACCTCGCGTACTGGTTCGGCGGATTCTGGTTCCACAGCCACGATTCCTACGACAGCGTCATCATCGCGATGGCGGAACGGCCGATCGGCGCCCGGGCGTTGCTGCACATCGTCACGACGGATCACTACGACAACGAGTACCACCAGCTCGGCTGGGTCGCCCACGGCCGCTACGGCATCGCGTTCTTCGACCGGCTGCGAGGCACGCTGCTGCGCCTGCCCGAGTACCCGGCCCGGTTGGCCCTGCTGCCGTTCACCGACGCCTTCCTGCCCTGGCCCGACGCGCCGCCGGAATACCAGCCCGCGGCGGGCAAGCTGTACGTGCCGGATCCCCCGGAGCCGAACCCGGGCGTCGATCTGCGCCGCCCGCACCGGGAACCGCGAGCGACCCCGGCGCCCGGTCCACTGTGGACTCCGGGGCACCGGGACCTGGCCGTGGATCCGCTGGCGTCCGGAGTGGACGAAGGACGCGGCGTCACGTTGTCGGTGCCCGGTCCGCGTCTCCCGCTCCGGCCGCCGATGCGCCAGGCGCCGCATCCCGCCGGACCGCCCGCGGACGCGGGGAAACCGGCGCGCTACGGCCCGTACCACCGGCTGGAAAGCCCCAGCCAATCCCCGGAGACGGCGCGGCTGATCGAAGAGTCGAACGAGGTCTGGGGCAGGACGCCCCGGCACGGCAGCAATCCGGCGGTGCGGGCGTGGAACGGCCCGTTGCCGCCGGACCGGCGCGGGGTCGAGTTCTACACCGACGTCAAGCCGCACTTCTACGGCAGCAAGTCCGGGCTGCGGGAATGGCGGGCGGCACAAGGGATTCCCGTGGAGGACGAGTTCGCGAAGCTGGAGGTCGTGGTCACCAAGAACACCCAGGCCGAGGCGGCCCCGGAACCCGCGGAGAACGGCATCCTGGCCGAGGCGGTGGCCGAGGTCGAAGCCCGCGGCCCGGAAGCAGTCCTGCGCGAGGACGCGCTCGCGCCGCCGCCCCGGCCGCTCGAACCGACGCCCGCCCAGGCCCAGACGCTCGAGTTGATCCGGGGCGCTCTCGGGGATCCCGAGCCGGAGGGACCGCCCGGCGACGTCGCCGAACTCGTCCAGTGGCTGGCCGCGGAAACCGGCGGCGCCGCTGGGCCCGGCAGCGTCCAGTTCGAGCGGGTTTCCTGGGTCTACCAGGCGTTGGAGGTGCTGCGCCGGGACAGTCCGGTCCGGATCACCGCTGTCGAGGACGGCTTCGCCGCTCCGGACCCGAGCGGTTTCCGCGAGCTTCGGGTTTCGGTCCGGATGCCCGACGGACGCCCGGGCGAACTCCGGCTCGGGCTGACCTCGATAGCCGAGGTCGCCGGGACCGCGCGGGCGCTCGGCAATTTCGCCCGCGCCGTCGAGGAAGCGCAGCCGAGCCGCCCTCGGGACGAGGCCGTCGCGGCGGTCCTTCGCCGGCGGCAGCGCGAACTCTTCGAGCAGGCCCTCCGCCGCGGCCTGCCCGCGCCGCCGCCCGCCGGGCCGGAGTCCTTCGCGGACCCGGACGAAGCGGCATTGGCCGCCGCGGAGATCGTCGGGCACGCCGAGTTCGGCGACCGCCTCGCCAGTGCCAACGAAACGCACTGGCTGACCTACGCCGACGGTTCGCAGGCCATCTACAAGCCCGCCGCGGGCGAGTCCCGTTCGCTCGCCGTGCCGATTCCCCCTGGCGGGCAAGGGTTCCGGGAGAACGCGATGTACCGGTTGGCGCGGGCAGCCGGGTCGGACGTCGTGCCGGTCACCGCATACATCGACGGCCCGCGCGGACCCGGTTCCGCGCAGCGCCGGGTCGAGGGCCTCTCCCCCGCGCTCGACGTCTCGGCCTACCCGCTCGCGCAACAGCAGGAAATGGCGTACCTCGGCTACGTCGGCGCCAGCTCCGACTGCAAGGCGCTGTCCAAGGACGGCGAGGTGGTCGCCATCGACAACGGGCAGAACTTCCCGGACTACGCGGACGATCTCATCGGGATCAACTCGCCGTTCGTGGCGGCGTGGCTGGACCGGCCGCTCGACGCCGACGTGCTGGCCCGGATCCGCGCGATCGACCCCGGGTGGCTGGTGCGGATGCTCCGCGCGAGCGGGATGAGCGAGTACGCGGCCGACGAGGCGCGGGACCGGCACGAGGAAGTGCAGCGGCTCGGCCGGATCGGCGGACAGCAGTGGCCCGGCCGGATCTGGAACGGCCGCGACGGATTGGCGAGGGACTTCCGGTGACAGACGAAGGAGCGGTGGTGGAGGCGAAGGACGCTGCGGCGAGGGTCGACCAGTGGCTGCGCACGGGGACGCGGGCGGATCTGACCTCCGGCGAGCACGCGGTGCGCGTCGACCGCGAGCACGTGCTGCGGGTGCCGGAGGGCTGGTACGTGCCCTACGACTCGGCCCGCGCGCTGGACACCGGCGACTAGCTGGCGGCGCTGGTCCCGCAGCCCGCGCTCGTGGTGCGCGAGGACGGCGCGCTGCGGCGGCCCGACCTCAGCCCGGAGGGACGGCTGCCGAGTTCGCCGGTCGCGGCGGCCGGGGAGAGTGAATGGCGCGAAGTGCTGGAGCCCGAGTTCGAACGCAGCGGCGTCGCCTACCTCGGCGTGCCGCCGGAAGCCGTTCTCGCCTGGCGCGAATACGCCGACGGCGTGCCGACCGGCGAACTCCGGATCAACCCCGAATACCGGCCGGGCCCGGAACGGCTCGGGTACCCGCCCGCGGACACGCCGCTGGAGTATCTGCTCGGCTGCGCGGAAACCGGCCGCTACGACCGGTCTCGCTACCTGGCCGGGCTGCTGAGCGCCGAGGTGCTCGTGCCGCTCGATCCCGATCGGGGGCGGCCGCTGGAACAACAGTGGGAAGACGGCCGCACGATCCTGCGGGTGTACAGCTCGCGGCGGCGGTTGCCGGTCGGCACCGCGCAATGGCTCCGCGCCGACGTGCTGTCGATCCTCGAGGATTTCCCCGGCGCCGGGCTGCGGATCAACCCGGGATCGTTCCCGACCGACCGGCTCACCGCCGCGGAATTGGCCCAGGCTCGCGAGGAGTGGCCGCAGTTCCGGCCGGCGCCGCGGGTCGTGGAGGTCTCGCCCGAGCATTCGGCGCGGGTGGCCGAGACCGCGCGGCTGGTCGGCGAGAGGTTCGGGTTGGCTCAGCCGCTGGCCGGGCTGCCCGAGGCGGTGGCGAAAGCCCGGGCGGCCGGGTTCGAACTGTCCGAAGAGGAGTGTGCGCGGTTCGTCCTCGGCCGGGCGTGGGAGCGGCACAACGGCGTGCGTCCCGGCGATCTCGACCCGCCGCCGGGGCGGGAATGGCCCGCGGATCTGGCCGCCAACGGGCTGACCGCCGGGTACGACGCGCTGGGCCGCGTCCGCCCGCACGCCACGGGTTCGGGCAAGTTCTTCCGGCAGGACGCGGACGGCGTGAACTTCCAGTGGCACCGCATCGCGGGCGCGTTCGCCGGGTTCGCGCTCGGGGAAGCCCTGGGGCTGCCGGTGGACCGGTCGCCGGTGTCGGAGATCGACGGCGAACCGGCGCGGTTCGAGTTGGGTCCGCTGACTACGCAGCTGCTGTTCCACACCGACGGCCTGCTGCGCGGTGCACCCGACTTGCGCGAGACCGGTGCGCGAGCCCAACGTCGATGGCAGGAAACGGAAACCGCCGACGGCTGGCTGACCCGGGTCGAGGAACTGCGCTCCCGGGGCGCCGTGGTGCCGGAATCCGCGGACGACGTCAGTTTCCTGGTCCCGGGCCTGGCCGCCGCGCTGTGCGGAGGCGGACCGGACACCGACGAACGCACCGCGGCGGAAGCGGGCCGTCTGCTCGCCACGGGCGCTGGCGCCGACGAACCCACCGCCGACGCGGCCGCCGCGATCGCCGAACTGTTCGCCCGGTTGTTCCGGCGCGCCGATCCGGTGTTGCCGCCGCACGTGCACGTCGAGCAGATGCTGGCCGCCAGGACGGTGTCCGGCCCGGTCGCCGGGGCGCTGACGAGCGCCGCCCGGGCGCGGATCGAGCTGATCCGGGCCGACCACGAGGAACTGGACGCGCTCGGCTCCGGACACACCGCCGTCGACGCGGTCGGCCGAAGCATGACGGCGGTCTTCCGGCGATTCTTCGACCCGCACTGGACGCTCGTGTCGGCGGTCCGCCACTCCGGCCGCAGCGCGATCACCGGAGCACTGGCCGGTGCGGCACTCGGCGCACGGTACGGAATGCCCGGACTGCCCGCCGAGTGGCTGTCCCGGCTCGAATCGCGCGACGTGGTGGAAACGGTCGCGGGCGACGCGTTCTGGCATTTCTCGGCCCATCCGCCGCAGGCCGATCCCCGCTGCGCGGCGCAGTGGGAGGCTCGTTATCCGGGGGAAGGCTGCTGAACCGGAGCCGCTCGACGTGCCCGGGCGGACCGCCGCGCTTTGGCCATTGAGCCAGTCCGCGAGATCCCGTGTCATCCGGGATCGCGTGCATGAGGACGGGCGCGACAAGCACCCGCCGCGCGATGGGAAGCCCGCTATCCCAAGGGAAACCGCTGAACCGGGCCAGCGCCCAGGCCGACCCCCGCGGGCCGAGCGGTGCGGTCAATGCCCGTTGAGCCAGTCGGCGAGATCCTCCGCCTCCGACTGGTCCCGCAGCCCGGAGATCTCCGCCTTCCCGTCCGGGATCGGGTCCATGATCGCGGGCGCGACGAGCACCCGCGCGCCCACCACGATCGCGATCTGCTTGCCGACGTTTCGCGTGGTCAGGTCGGCCCACTTGGCGGCGGCGTCCGGCGTGAACGTCATCTTCACCGTGAACATGGCGTTCCCCGGGGCGTCGCTCAGGCCCGCCGACTTCACCGCGGAGCCGTCGAGGGCGACCGGGCCCAGGAGGTAGCGGGCGCCGCCGGAGCGGTCGCAGGTCACCAGCGGCAGGGCGGCGTCGTCCTCGCCGGCCAGCGGATCGGCTGTGGGGTCGCCGCAGCCGAAACTCGCGAGCATTCGCTGTTGCGCCGCGGGATCGGTGCTCTGCCGGTCCGGATTGCCTGGCGGCGCGTCGGTGAGCGGGGTCTCCGCCACGGCGAGAACGGGCCGGAACCGCAGTTCCTTGGCCGGGCTGGAGGCGCGCACCAGGTCGAGGAACGAACGAGGGCCCGTCGACGGGCTGGCCTCGTCGGGCTGCGGGGCGGAGCTGCATCCGGCCAGGCCCAGCAGCATGGTTCCGAGCACGGCCGCCCGCGAAATCCGCTGTCTGGCACGACATTCCGGCATGACACTCCCCCAGCCTCGGTGATCGTTGCCAGCATAGGCCCTCAGCCCGACACGGTGGGCCGCATCGCCGACGCCGGGTCGAGTCCAGGCCCCTCCGGCAACCGGGCCACCAGACCGCCCGGCAACCGCACCGGCGCCGCGGACGGGTAGCCGAGCGTCTTCGCCACGTCCGGCCGGGCCAGCGGATAGCGTCTCCCCAGGTCGGTGACCAGCGTGAGCGTGCCCGAAGCAGCCTGCGCGGACGGCATCGCCTCCACCAGCACCGCCGAGCCCGACGGCACGTAGACGCGGTCGGCCAGCGGAGTGCCCGCGGCGGAGCGGCCTGCAGTGGACAGCAGCTGGTTTTCCGGCGGGAGTTCCGGGCCGACGATCAGCCTTGGTGCGCTCGCGCCGGGGGCATAGACCGCGCACAGGGTGGCGTCCTGGTCGGACAGCCGGGCCAGCCGGGGGCGAGCGACCGGCGCGGCGTCCGCGGTGGCCGGGACCGGGTCCAGCTGCCGGGCCGCGGCCGCCTCCGCGGGAGCGAGCGGAAGCGCACGAGGCGGTGCGCCGGAGTAGGCGGTGCGCGCCAACTGGGCGTCGGCGAGTTCGATTTCGTACTGCAGTTCGGTGATCGGGCGAAGCGCGTCCGGCTCGGCCACGTAGTACTGCTGCCCGCCGCCCGCGGTGTGCACGGCCAGCAGCGAGCCGGTCACCACGTCGGACCGGCCGGGCACGGCGGAGGACGGACGGCCCGCCTGCGCGGTCGGGAGCGGCCCGATCGGAGCGCCTTCCGGCACGACGTCCAGCCAGGCCTGGCCTGCCCTCGCCCACGACGCGGCGGTCAGCGCGAGCCCGGTGCCGACCGTTCCGTAGTCGGCGATCTTGTGCCGGTAGCCGTGCCACAGCAGGTAGCGGTCGCCGGTGGACACGAGCTGCACCGGCAGCGCCTCGTCCGCGAGCCCGGTCCCGCCGCCCGGTTCGGCGCCGGCGAGCAGGACCGATTCCTGGATCGCGCTCCCGGCCGAATCGCTGGCCGGAGCCGAGCACAGCGACCACGAACCGGTCCGCAGCCGGTCCGGGCCGGGCAGCGCGTCCGGGGCGTCCGGGATCCCGATCCGCGGCCCGCGCGGCACCCCGGCCAGCGAGTTCCCGGACACCTGCTGCGTCTCCGCGTGCTGCCCCAGCGCCAGCAGCGCGGAGGCGTAGTTCGCGACCGGGTACAGCCTGCCGCTCTGGTAGACGTACCGCGTGCCGGTCTCCTTCTCCACGAGCACCGCGGCCTGCCCGCGCCAGGAGTCGTTGCCGCCCGGCACGATCATCCCGTAGACGCCGGCGCAGGCCAGCGACACGATCGCCAGCGCCACCCCGGCGAACGCGGCGGCCCCGGAGCGGCGGAACGGCGGCTGCTCCGGGTCGGTCTCCCGGGTGACCAGCGCGGAAATCGCGCGCTGGACGAGGAATTGGTACGCCTGCAGCTGATCGCGTTTCGACGCCACGGCCCTCAGCCCCCCAGTCCGCGCACGTAGCCGTACAGCCCGAGCACCCAGCACGCGACCGGCACCAGCGAGCACACCAGGAGGATCTCGGAGTACTCGGCGAACCGGCCGAGATACGGATTCGGCACGCGGGTGCTGAACAGCAGTCCGGCGCCGACCACCAGGGCCGCGACCACGAGCAGGATCGCCCCGGCCGACACGAGCGGCAACCCAGTCCCGGCGCCCGGTCCCGCCGCGAGTGCCGCGGCCCCGGCCATTCCCGCCGCCAGCAACGGGATCCGCTGCCGCAGCGTCGGATACAGCCTGGCCCGCACCAGGAATCCGGCGGCGACCACCGCGACCATCGTCACCGAGGCGGCGCTGCCGTCGCGTACGAGCAGCACTTCGCAGCACACCGCCACCGCGGCCGCGCCGGCCAGCATGCCGGTGAGCAGGCCGTCCGCGCGGGCCACCGCGGCGTGCACGCGGTCGACCGGCGGCTGCGGATCGTCCCGGACCAGGTCCGCGGTCGATCGCGGCAGCACCGGCATCGGCACCTTGCCGAGCCGCAGCGCGAGCGGCGCGAACACAATGGACAGTGCCAGCAGCCCGGCGGAGAGCGCGGCCGCCGCCTGGTACGCCGCGAAATCACCGCTCGCGGCGACGAAACCGCCTGTCAGGGCGAAGAATCCGGCGGTGGCCGCGCCCGCGAACCACGGCTGGGCCGCGGCGACCCCGAGGTACCCCGCCACGGCCGCCAGCGTCAGGGCCACCCCCGCGAGCATCACCTGTCCCGGCGCGAGGTCGGTCACCGCGTGCGTCCCGGCTGGCAACAATCCGCCGCCGAGGAAGGCGAACGGCAACGCGACCGCGGCGAGCACCGCGCCCGCTCCGGCGTCCCCGGCCGCGCGGGCGAGAACGACCCCCGCGACCAGCAGCAGTCCGGCGACCACGAGCGCCCACACCGCGGGACCGGTCCACGGCGCACCGGCGCGCAGCACCGGGATCAGTCCTAAAAGGACCACAGCACCACCTGCGGCCAGGCCCGCCGTGCGCGTGTGCCGCGGTCCCCACGCGCGGCCGAGCCCGCTCGCGCCGGTCGCGATCGCGTCCACCACGTCGTCGTACTCCGGTTCCGGCCAGTCGGCCCTGGCCGGCAGCAGGTGCAGCACCTCGCCGTCGCGCACCCGGTGCCCGGCGAGCGTGCGGCCGAGGTCGAACCTCGCCCCGTCGGGCCGGCGCAGCTGCCAGCCGCCGCCCGCCGCGCCGTCGTCGGCGAGTCCCTCGCCCGCGCGGGCGAGCAGGCCCGGCAGCAGTTCCGCGACGCTCGCGTGCTCGGGGAGCGCCATGTCGATCCGTCGTTTCGGAGCGGCGATCGTGACTCTGATCAAGCCGGCTGTCTGCATGCGCCCAGCCTCTCCCGGGAACCGCCGCGGCGGGGCGGCGAGGCAGGAACCTGCCGCCGGTCCCGCCGCCATTCTGTATGTCCACAAAGGACCTCGGACGCACGGAAATACCCTTGCCCCGGAGGCATTCCAGGGCAAGGGCAGGTCGGCGGTGCCCGGTCAGGCGCACACTCCGTGCAGCGCGGTCTCGAGCTGGGCCGCGAAGCCCAGGACGGTGTCCGCGCGCAGCAGCCAGCCGGACGAGACAATGCCGTGCAACGTGCGCACCACCAGCACCGCGCTGTCCGCGCCCGGCGTGACCATCAGCAGGCGGGCGACCTCCCAGCTCTGCTGGGCGGTGCCGAGCGGCAGGCTTTTCGTCTGGACCGCGTGGGTGCTCGACAGGCGGTTGGCGGCTTCGAGCAGGTGCGCGTCGGCGTTCAGCCGGTCCGCGGCCGCCGGGTCGCCTTCGAACGAGGCGAGTCCCCGGCCGCCCGGCGCGCCGAGCGAAACCCGGACCGCGTTCGGCAGGCGCAGCGGCACCGCGTAGACCAGCGCGCCCAGGCCGAGCGCCCGGCGCACCGCGGTGCGGCCGGTCAGGACGGCGGCGCGGAGTTCGAACGGGCGGGGCTGCTGGCCGTCGACGTAGACGAAGCAGTCGGTCGGCGCGGGCATGCCGCTGAAGCGTTCGCGCGGCGGCAGAAGGCTTCCCGCCGGAACGCCGGTGCTGTTGCCCGGCAAGGTCATCGCCGACGGAGGGGCGGCGAGGCCGAGTTCCTTCTGCACGGTCGCGGCGACGTCGGCGGTGACCGTGGCGGGTTCGGCGCGGCGGCCGGTCCACAGGGCGGCGGGCATCGGAGTTCCCCCTTGGAAGTTCGGGCCGGCTCAGGCCGCGGACTTGCTCAGCTCGTCGAGACGCGCTGAAGCGGCTTGCAATTCGGACTGGAAGCGGCCTGGCCGCAACTGCGCGAGTTCCTGCCAGCTGTTCACCGCGGCGCGCGCCTTGGCGAGCGCGTCCTGTCCGCGGGCGGCCAGCTCGTCGCGTTCGGCGTCGAACTGCCGCGCCTGCCGGAGCACGGCCTGCGAGCGGTCCTCGACCGGAGCCGGGGCGGCTGCTTCGGTGCGGGCGACCCGGCGCTTGCGGATCGTCATGCTGAGCCAGCCCACGCCGAAGATGATGAGGCCGGTGAGGAGCGGCTTGGCGAGAATGTGCCAGATGTCCATGGAGGGTTCCTGTCCGTTCCAGGCGGCTCGCGGCCGCCGAAGCTGTGTGGTGACGGGATCGAAACTAGCCACGGCGGATGAGGTTTCGATGACACGCGCACGCGAGGCAGGAACCTGCCCGGGCATTGCGCCGGACGCGCCCGCACAGGGGAGAATGGCGGCATGAGCATCGGGGTGGGCGAGGAGCAGCTGCTCGCCGAGGGACCGGTCGCCAAGGTCTACGCGGGCCGGCTGGCGGGCGCGGACGTGGCGGTCAAGGTGTTCGACGGCGTCCTCGACCGGGACACGGCGGCCCGGTTCGACCGCGAACGCAAGGCACTCGCCGCCGTGCGCGGCGAGCGGGCGATCCTGCCCGTCGACGAGGCGGGCGAACTGCCGGGCGGCCGCCTCGGCCTGCGGATGGAATTGTGCCCGCGGTCGCTGGCGCAGCTGCTCGACGGCCAGCTGCCGGTGCGCGACGTCCTCGCCGTCGGCTGGACCGTCTCGGCCGCGCTGGCCGCCGCGCATCAGGTGGGCGTCGTGCACGGCGGGGTCACGCCGCACAACGTGCTGCTGCGCCGTTCGGGCGAACTCGCCCTCGCCGATTTCGGGCTGGCCCTGCGCCGCCGCTTCCCGCGCGACCCCCTGCACGCCGTGGACTACGCGGCGCCGGAAACGCTGCGGGACGACGCCCTCTCCGAGGCGACCGACCTCTACGGCCTCGGCGCGGTGCTCTACACCGCGCTCACCGGTTCGTCGCCGTTCCCGCGGCACACCGGACAGCAGCGCGCCGAACGAATCCTGCAGGTCTTCCGCGACCCGGTGCCGCCGATCCGGGTGCCCGCCGCGCCGCCCGCGCTGACCGACCTGATCGGCCGGCTGCTGGCCAAAGACCCGGCGGACCGCCCGCAGGACCCGGCCGCGGTGGCGGAAACCCTGGAACGGCTGTACCGGGCGAGCGCCGCCCCGGCCGAGGTGGAATTCGACGATTTCGCGGGCATGGGGGCAACGGCGGGCGGATTCGGCGGCGCCCCGCCTCAGCCTGGCTATGGCGCGCAGCAGCCGGTGGGATTCGGCGGTGCGGTTCCGCCGGGCGGTTTCGCGCACCACTCCGGCGGGTTCGGCCACGCGGTTCCGCAGTCGAGCGGATTCGCTGCACCCCCGCACAATCCCGGGGATTATGCGGGGGTGCAGCAGGCAGTTGCCTCCGGCGACACCGTCCGCGCGGGCGGCCTCGGTGGACCGGACCGGCGAGCTGGCGAATTCGCGACGCCCCAACACCAACTCGCTGGCCTCGGCAACGCCACCCACCAACCCACCGGCCTCGGCGGACCCGCCCAACGAACTGCCGACTTCACGACACCCCAGCAGCAACCCCTCGGCCTCGGCGGCACGACCCAACAGTCCATTGGCCTCGGCGGGCCGGTCCAGCGAGCTGGCGAATTCGCGACGCCCCAACACCAACCCGCTGGCCTCGGCAACGCCACCCACCAACCCACCGGCCTCGGCGAACCCGCTCAACGAACTGCCGATCTCGCCACGCCCCAACACCACCCCACGGGCCTCGGCAACGCGACCCAGCCGCCACCCGCACCCGCCCGTCTGCCCGCCTTCACCGGCTCGACCCCGCCGCCGAGCGGCCTCAGCGCTCCCCCCGCGCCCGGGCTTCCCCGAACCTCCACCCCCGGCCGGACTCTCCTGCACACCTTCGACGACACCACGCCGCCCGCCCGCGGCCGGAAGCTCTCGGGGTTCGCGTGGTGGCCCGCGCTCGCCGCGGGGCTGGCCGCCGCGGTCGGGGCGCTCGTCGCGGTGCCGATGCTGACCTCGCGGCAGGATCCCGGGCCCGCGGCGCCGCTGGCGACCGCGCCGTCGTCCGGGCAGCTTCCGCCCGCCGGGCGGGCCCCGGCGCCGGACGTGCACCTCGCGCTCGCCGCCCCCGCCGATCTCGGCACGCAGATCAAGCTTTCCTGGAGCGCCGAGGGGAACCTGGACTTCGCGGTCGTCGTGGGAGCCGAGCGGCTGGCGCCGATGGTGCTGGTGGCCCACCGCGACCGCACGATGTCGGTTCCGGTGGACCCGGCGCGCAAGTACTGCTTCCAGATCCGCGCGACGGACGGCAGCCACGTCTACGAGACTCCGCCGGTCCCGGTCCGCGGCGCGGTCTGCACCACCTGACTGTGGCGAACGCACTGTCCTAACCGGACCGCCGGAACAGCGGCCGGGGGTCGAACACCGCGCGCATCCGCCTCCGCAGGGGGCGGCGGGCCAGCGCCCGGCGCAGTTCCCGGATCTCCATCCAGGCGACCCCCACCGCGCTTTCCGAAGGCGGGAACCGCGACCACAGCGCCGAATCCATCACGCCGGACAGCCGCAGCACCGGATCGCGCACCCGCTCCCCCAGCGCCGCGCCCGCCGATTCCGCCAGGTCCCGGGGCGTCATGCCTGCCCGGTACGCCACGCCGTGCGCGCGCAACCGGTCGCGGGCCTCCGCCCAGGCACCGAAAATGGCGTCCTTGCCCAGCCGGCGGCGCCGGCGTCTCGTCCGGAGCGCCTTCGCCAGCGGCACTCCGGCCAGTCCGCACAGCACCAGCGCGGGCGCCGCGGCCGCCGCGATCCACCACGGCCAGCCGCCCGTTCCGGAAACGAACGCCGCGGCTTCCGGCCGGGTGTCCGCGGGCGGCACCGGCGGCTGGAGTTTCTCCAGCGGCGGCAGCTTCGCCTGCGCCCGCCCCGCGGCGCCCGCCAGCCCGGACGACCGGGCGGACGTGGCCGCGGACTTCGTCGGGTCCAGCGGAACCCAGCCGACCCCGGCGACGGCGACCTCCGGCCACGCCAGCGCGTCCCCGGCGCGCACGACGTGCTCCCCGGCGGTGTCCGCACCGCGGTAGCCGACGACGAGCCGCGCCGGGATGCCGGTGATCCGGGCCAGCGCCACGTACGCGGCGGCGAACTGCTGGCTCGTCCCTCGTTTCGAGACGGTCAGGAACTGCCGCAGCTGCGGCCAGGACGCCCCGGTCGGCAGGTCGTCGCCGACCGCGAGCTGGTAGTTCTGCTGAAGGAACCGCTGCAGCTGCAAGGCGGACTGGAACGTCGGGCGCAAGCCGTGCACGGCGGTCCAGGCGAGCCGGGCGACGTCGTCGGGCACCGCGCCGACCCCGGCGAGGCCGCCCGGCGCCTGCGCGTCCACCGGCGCCGTGCCCAGGTAGTCCGGGTCCGCCTCGGGCGCCGACCACGTCATCCGGTATTCGGCCGGCCCGCCCGGAGCGGCCGAAAACAGCATGCCGGCGCCGGGATCCACCAGCGGCGCGGCCCCGGTCACGCTGGTCAGGCCCGGCTGGCTCGGCAGCCACGGCCCGGACAGCGGCGGAACGCGCAGCTCCGCCGAGACCTCCGGCGCGCCGGGAACGCCCTCGAGACCGGCGCCCAGCCGGCGCAGCTTCGGCTCGGCCGACCAGCCCGCCCCGTCGAATCCGGTCAGCACGACCAGCCGCCACCGCTCGACCGGAGCGGAGCTGCGGTAGCTGAACACCGGCCGCTCCGGATCGGCCAATTGCCCGGCGATCTCGTCGAGCGGATTGCTGACCGGGGTTTGCGGGGGCGGCACCGGATGGCCGTCGGCGAGCCGGTACGGCTCCCGTCCCGCCGGGTCCAGCCCGCCGAAAGCGACCGCGCCGGCCGCGATCGCGACCACCAGCGGCAGCACCGCCCAAGCGGCCGAAGCGGACGGCCGCCGCAGCCGGAGACCTCCGGGCCGCGCCGCCCACAGCACCAGCCCCGCCGGCGCGAAATACCCGAGCGCGGCCACGAGCGCCGGGCCGCCGGACAGCGCCTGATACGCCTGCGCGAGCACCGCCACGGCCAGGCTCGGCAGCAGCGCCACCAGCGGCATTCGCAAGCGCAGCAACAGTTCCAGCCCGAGCACGACCGCCAGCAGCACTGCCAGCGGCACGAACAGCAGCTGTCCGGCGTCCGGACGCGCGGGCCAGGTCGACTGCAGCGTCCGCAGCCAGCTCTCGGTCAGCCCTTGGCTCAATCCCTGCAACGAAGCTCCGGTGGGCAGCCCGGCGATCGTGGTCGAAAACAGCGTCGTCTCAACGATTCCGAGCAATCCGGCGACGAGCACGACCAGCGGACGCCACGCCTCCAGCCGCGGCACGCGCAGGCACAGCTCGGCGCCGCCGTAGCCGAGCACCACCACCACGAACACCGGCAAAAGCAACGCCGGCAGCCCGAACACCGGCGCGAACAACAGCCCGGCCACCGCGGTGGAGCCGAGCAGTCCGAGCGCCGCCAGCCGCGCGTTCACCCTTCGCCCCGGGCGTTCCACTTGGCCGCCGCGTCCGCGGCGTCCACCGCGTCGATCGAACCGGCGCGCACGCCCGGCACGCGGACGCCCAGCCGGAGCACGGTGTCCGGCCGCCAGCGCAGCGCCGCCCCGAGATCGGCCTCCGGCCCGGTGACCACGACCAGCGCCCCGCCCGGCCGCGCTCCGGCCAGCCGCGCGGCGGGCAGCAGCAGCGGACCGTCCGCGTCCTGCGCGGCCAGGCAGAGTTCGTCCAGCAGCAAGCGAGCCGCCGAAACCCCGCTCCCTACCGGGGTTTCGAGCCCGGAGGAGGTCAGCAACCGGCAGTGCTGGCCCGCCATCGCGGACGCGTACAACACCGACGCCACGACCTCGACGGCTTCCTCGAAGACCTCCGGCCGCATCGCCCCCGCCCGCGTGTCGAGCACCGCGGTGAGCCGCGACTGCGCCGGATCCGCGTAGTCGCGCACCATCAGCCGCCCGGTCCGCGCGCTGGCTTTCCAGTGCAGGTGCCGGACTTCGTCGCCGAGCATGTATTCGCGCACCGCCAGCAGGTCCGCGGAACCGCGCAGCGGCGGATCGGTGATCGGGCCGTCGTGGTGGTGGCGCGGATGCGCCGAGGCGGCCGGGCGCATCGGGTTCAGCCGCGGATACACCCACAGGGAAGCGGCCGCGCCCAGCGTCCGGTCCGCGCGCGCGAGCCCGAACGGATCCGACCGGTGCAGCACGAGCGGGCCGACCTCGAGCTTGCCGCGTACGCCGGTCGGCAGCTCGTAGTGGTAAGTCGCGGCGGCGCCGGGCGCGAGCGCGCGGACCTGGACCTCGCGGACGTCCGCGCCGACGCAGTCCTGCGCGGCGAATCCGCCGTGCCGCCGCTCGCTTTCGTTGCGCACGGCCAAAGTCGCCAGCGCCGGGCGGCCGCGTTCGACGCGTTCGGGATGCACCGACCGCGAGACGTCGGCCTTCGGCCGGGCCCGGGTCACCAGCACCGCGGCGAGCACGGCGCCGGCCGCGATCCCGGCGAGCACGCGCAGCAGCGGATACCCGGCCAGTTCGCCGAGTCCGTACCCCAGCACAGCACTGGCGAGCGCCGCGATTCCGCGGCGGGTGAGCCGCATGCCTCAGCGCCCGGGCGCGGCCGTCGGGGCGGCGGTGTCGGCGAGCAGTTCGGCCACGACGTCCTCGGCCCGCCGCTGGTTCAGCTCGGCGTCCGGGGTCAGCACCAGCCGGTGGCACAGCACCGCGAGCGCCACGTCCTTGACGTCGTCCGGGGTCACGAAATCGCGGCCGTGCGTGGCCGCGAGCCCTTGCGCGGCGCGGATCAGCGCGATGCTGCCGCGCGGGCTCACGCCGTAGCGCACCGCCGGATGGCTGCGGCTCGCCGCGGCGAGGCGGACCGCGTACGACACGACCTCGGGCGCCAGATACGCCTGCCGCACCCGCGCGATGACCTGCTGCACGTCCTCGATCCGCAGGACCGGCCGAAGCTCGTCGGCGGTGACGCCCGCGCAGTCGCCCATCACGACCAGCACTTCCGCGTCGTGGGCCGGATAGCCGACCGACAGCCGCATCAGGAACCGGTCCAGCTGCGCCTCCGGCAGCCGGTAGGTCCCCTCCATCTCGATCGGGTTCTGCGTCGCCACCACCAGGAACGGCCGCGGCACCGGCTGGCTGACCGCGTCGACCGTGACCCGGCGCTCGGCCATCGCCTCGAGCAGCGCCGCCTGGGTTTTCGGGGTGCCGCGGTTGATCTCGTCGGCGAGCACCACGTTGGCGAAGATCCCGCCGGGGTGGAACTGGAACTTCTCGGCGTGCTGGTGGTAGACCATCACGCCGAGGATGTCGCCGGGCAGCAGGTCCGGGGTGAACTGGATGCGGTTCCACCGGCCGCCGACGCTGGCCGCGAGGCACCGCGCCAGCGTGGTCTTCCCGACGCCGGGCACGTCCTCGATCAGCAGATGCCCCTCGGCGAACAGCGCCGCGACCGCCATCCGGACGACGTCGGGATGGCCGCGCAGCACCGTCTGCACGTTGTCGGCGATGAGGTCGTAGGCCGCTTTCGGCGTGAAGCTCACGGTCGCCCTTCTCAGGAGGTGGTCGGAACGCCGGTCCAGCTGTCGCTGCCGGAACCGGAGGAATTGCGGATCGTGGCCTTGATCGTGACGGCCCCGGTCCACACCACGTTCGAGATCGTCAGCTGGGTGGTGCCGGAGCAGGGCTTCGCGGGCGAAGCCACGCCCATGAACGAGGCCTGGCAGGTGGCCGCGCCGCCGCCCGGGTCCGCTTCGACGGTCACGATCAGCGCGTTCGTGCTGCGCACGCTCGTGATCTTCACCGACGGCGGGCCGGACGCGAGCGTCGCGCGCGCCGAACCGGGGCTGCCGGTCAGCTGCCCGCCCGAGCCGTACGAGGTGATCGCCCGGACGGTGAAGGTGATGGTGCCGCTCAGGCCCTGGAAGCTGGTCGAGGTCCCGGACACCGACCGGTCGCTCTGCCCGGACGCGCTCACCGCGTAGCGGACGAGGTCGGCCCCGTGCAGGTCCGGGGTCGTCCAGCTCACCGAGACCGCGCCGTTCGAGCCGACGGTCGCGGTGACCTTCGGCGCCTCGGCGGCCCCGCCGGGCACGATCGAACGGGAACTGGCCGCGCTGCCGCGGCCCGCGGAGTTTTCCGCGGCCACGGTGAAGGTGTAGGACTGGCCGTTGGTCAATCCGGTCACGGTGACCCGCGACCGCGAACCGTCCACTGTGGTCGAACCGCCGGACCAGGAGACGACGTACCGGACCACGCGGGAACCGTTGCCCGGCGCGGACGCCCACATGACCGTGGCCGAACCGGTGCCCGGGGTCGCCCGGACGTTGCGCGGCGAACCCGGCGGGGTCGGCTTCGCGACCGGCGGCGGATTGCCGCGCTGCGCGGGCGGACCCGGCGGCGCGGGCGGCGCGGGCGACTGGCTGCTGGCCGGGGGTTCCGGCTGCGACGGCGGAGTGGGCTTCGGCTGCGTTTTCGCGCTGACGTCCACGTCCGCGGCCACGCCGCTGCCGCCGTCCACGACGACCATGTGCGAGCCGTCGTGGTTGTCGACGTAGATCCGGTGGTCCTGGCCGAGCGACAGCCGCGCTTCGCCGCCGCCGTCGGGCACCGCCTTGGTGCTCTTCAGCGCGCCCTTGCTGTCGTAGGTGCGCACCTCGTGCCGGGCCTGGTCGACCACGGCGACGGTGTGCGACGTCGCGACCGGGCCGGCGTACTGGCCGCCCTTGCGCAGCGGGACCGAAACCGGCCGCGCGACCGGACTGCTCTGCAGCAGGCCGGCGGCGTCGATCAGGTGCAGCTGGCCGTGGTCCGGGTCGACGACGGCGAGCCGCCCGTCGACGTCGTCGCTCGCCACCTGCACGGTCGCCGGAAGCGAAAGCCCGATGTCGGCCGGGTCGCCGAGCCCGTTCGCGCCGACCGAGCGGAGCACGCTGGCCGTCGTGTCGAGCACGACGGGGCGGTCGCCGACGATCGACAGCGCCGCGTCGTGCCCCTGCGGCAGCTGCGCGGGGCAGGTCAGGAGGAGGGCGCCGCGCGGGAGGTCGCAGATCGAGCCGTTGTCGATGCGGTGCACCCAGACCGTGCCGTCGGACGTCGTGACCGGCGCGGACAGCGGCCCGCCCGCCGGGGCGGTCGCCGCCGGGTCGCCGAGCCGCGCGATCTGGCCCGCGTTGCGGTACACGAGGTACGGGCCGCCCGCGACCTCCAGCACGACCGGCTCCTCCGACGCCGGCGGCGCGGTGCTGCTCTCGACCCCGAGGGTCGACTTGCTGAACTCGGTGATCCGCGTCCGGTCGACGACGTAGCCCGAACGGCCGTTCTGCGCGACCGGGCTGCCCGCCTCCGCGCCGGGGACCGCCGCCTGGGCGTCGACCTGGCCGGTCGCGCCGTCGACGTGCACCGCCGCCTGCGCCGAGGTGTTGTAGACCCAGTGCCCGGCCTGCACGAACTGCAGGTTCTCGGGCAGCGAGGCGTGCCCGGTGACGGCGATGCCGACGACCGCGAGGCCGGCGACGAGCACCGTGCCGAGCCGGAACAGGGCAGCGCGTTTCGCGCGCGGCGTTTCTGTGGTCACCGGCGGACCGTAACGGGCGCGGCTACAGCCGAGATACATCCGGAACCCATGCCCGGACGCTAGAGGACGCCGTTGAAATCCTGATTAAACGAGCTGTCACGGAAACCTCAGCTTCCGCCCGCGACGCTGTCGGGGACCTGAGGAGGGCTGCCGTGACCTACCCCGGCAAGGCACATCCCGGCCACCGCGCCCGCACCGCGGCTCGCCCGCTCCCGGAGGCGGCGCCGCTCGCCCGGCCGGCCGGCCAGCGGATTCCCGCCCCGGCGGACGCCCAGGCCGCGGCTCGCTCGGCGGCGCTGGCCGCCTTGACCGCCGCGAGAGCAGCGGCTCCGGCCACGCTCGCACCCCAAACCCAGCCGTGGCACCCCGTCGTAACCACCGCGCCCTCCACCCCGGCGGGCCTTCCGACGGCTAAGCGACCCCGCCGGTGGGGCGCGCTGCAGATCGTCTGCGGGCAACTGGTGCTGGTGGCAGGGATCCTGGCGGTCGGACGGCCATGGCCGGTGGCTGCCACGATCGGGCTCGGCGCCGCGGCGGTGCTCGCCCTGACGGCAGCCCGTTACCGGGGCCGCTGGGGTTACGAATGGCTGCTTCTTGCCGTGGGTTACGCGCTGCGCGACCGGGAACGCGAACTCGCCGACGCCGACGAGACCGGCCGGGCCCTGCTGCGCGCGCTGTCGCCGGAAGGGTCCGGACACACCGGGCAACTCGGCGACGACCCGGTGTTCTTCTTCAGCCGCACGGACGGGATCAGCGCGGTCCTGCGGCCGGACTCGCTTCCGTCCGCTCCGCTCCCCGGTCCCGAAGCGCTGTTGCCGCCCGCCGAACCGGGCACCTGCTTCACCGCCCAAGTGCTGTACCACGCAGGCGTCGACCGTCGGCAGCCGCCGCGGATTTGGCTTGCGCTGCAAGCATCGCGCACCGTGGAGCGGTACGAGGACGACGCGGTGCGCCAAACGCTGGCGAACGCGCTGCGGCGAGTGCAGCGTCGCCTGCGCCGCGAGGGGCTGCCGACGACTCCGTTGCGGGAGCCCGAATTCCTCGGCTCGATCGCGTCGCTCGCCCACGTCACCGCGGGCCGCACCCAGGTCCGGGAACAGTGGCGGCTCTGGCACAGCGGCCCGGTGTCCCAGGCGGCGTTCCGGCTGGAGGGCTGGTCGTCCCTGCCGCCTGCGACGACTCCGCGGCTGATCAACGCTCTGCTGGGCGCGACGGCCCAGACGGCGGTGACGCTCTCGCTGACCGCCCGCCGCTCGGACGGGGTGCCCGAGGTGGCGGCAGTCGTGCGCGTCGCCTCCCCGCACGCCGCGGCGGTCGAGCAGGCGGGCCAGGTGCTGGCGCGGCTCGCGGCGGAATGGGGCATTCGGCTGGATCGGCTGGAAGGGCGTCAGCAGGAGGGGCTGATCGCGACTTTGCCGCTCGGGTCGGTTTCCTGAGCCGCGGCGGTCGATCCGCTCGGGTCGGTTTCCCGCCGATCTGGCAGAAACGCCGATCAGTCTCTCGCCGGGCGAAGTCAATCAGGACCGCGTGCACGAAGGATACCGTCGCCGGACCCACCGCCGGGAATTCCCGAAAGAATTCCCGGCGGCGCGTTTTCCGATGCGTCCTGGGCGGTGTTTCCGGCCTTTCTCCTCCGTCCGGCGGAAACAGCGGCGAACTCCGGTCGCAGCGAATGCCGATTCGCTCGGCATTGACCAGGACCAGGCAACCGCCATTCTCGTCTTCGAACGGATTGGCTATTCGGCCCAGTCGCCTCCGCGCGGGTTCAGAACGGCTCGGCCGGCAGGTATTTGCCGTCCAGGGTGATCACGGCGCGTTCGCCGCCCTCGGGGTCGGCGACCTTCTTCACGTCGAGCCTGAAGTTGACCGCCGAGACGATGCCGTCGCCGAACTGCTCGTGGATCAGGGCCTTGAGCGTCGTTCCGTAGACTTGGAGGATCTCGTAGAAGCGGTAGATCGTCGGGTCGGTCGGGACCCGGTCCGGGATCGAACCGCGCACCGGGACGGTCTGCAGCAGCCGCGCCGCGTCCTCGCCCAATTCGAGCAGTTCCGCCACGGCCTCAGCGGCTTCCTTCGGCAGCGGGTGCTGCCCGAGGACGGCGGCGGTCGTGAACACCGCCGACAGCCCGGCCGCGTCGGCGAGCTGCTGCCAGCTGAGGTCCTTGCGGGTCTTGGCTTCCACCGCCCTCGCCGCCAGCTCCGCGCGGACGGCCGGGTCGATCTGGGTGTGCGCCATGGTCGGGAAGTCCTTTCCTCGGAGGAGAACTGCGCCGGGCACGGACTGGGCGCTCCCGGCGCCCGCCGCTGGCCATCGTCGTCGCGAGCATCCGGGAGGGGAACCGCCGCGGGCAGGATAAAGTGCGGGCGGAGCGAGGGGGCGTGATGACGGCAGGCCAGGGACAGTCGCAGTTGCGGTCGGCTGTTCTCGCGCGGGCCTGGCAGCGGATCCCGGGCGTCGAGGTGCTTTCCGCGGGCGACGGCGGCCCGCTGACCCGCACGGTCAAGAAGATCGTCGACCCGCTCGTGATCCGCACCGCGGCGCGGCCCCGGCTCGGCCGTCCGCTGCTGGATCCCGCCGCCGCGGCGGAGGTGACCGCGTTGCTGCTGGCCGACGCGGAGCGGCTGCGCGCCGCCGCGGACTGGTTCACCCACCTCAAACGGCAGCGCCGAGCCCTGCGCATCACCGCGGGCAACGTCCAGGACGTGTGCTTTCCCCTCGCTTACGAACTCGCGACCGGCTTCGGCATGCCGGACGCCTCCGCGCCGGAGCGGGCCGCGGCGGCGTTGCGCGAGTGGCACGGCGGAGGCGGCGCGGCCGGAGTCGACCAGTTGAGCCGGTACTTGGCAAATCCCGAACGCACCGCCGGCTTGACCGCCGAGCTGCGCCGTCGCTGGGTCACCGCGCCGACCGCACCGCCCACCGCCTTCGGCAGCCTGCTCGCCGCGGTCGCCAACGGCTTCACCGACGAGACCTGGCAGGCCCTCGCCGACTCCCCCGCCGGACACGCGTTCGGCCTCGCATTGCGGCAACCCGGCGGCACTGCCGCGCTGGACCGGGCCGTCCGCGAGGTTTCCGGTCTTCCCGCGCCTGATCTCGGCCTCCAACGCGGCGAACTCACCGCCGTGCCCCCGCTGAGCCAGCGCGACGAAGCCGGAACCGGACTGCTCGAACGCAGCATCGAACGCCGGGTCCGCGCGACCTTGCGCCGCCTCCCCGCGGACGAGCAACGCCCGGTAGCCGACCTGGTGGACGAGGAACTCCGCCGGACGGCCGCCGGGTTCGGGCTCGAATTGCCCGTGCTGGCCACGTGTTTCGTGCTCGGCGTCGTCCTCGCCCCCTCGCTCCGGCCGCTCGACGGCCCGGCTCCCGGCGACCTCCCGGAATTCGCGCAGCGGCTCAACGCCCAGGTCGCCCGCGAGGGATACGTGCTGTACGCCCGCCGGGCGCTGGCCGGTTCGACCCCGCTCACCGCGCAGCCGGACGCCGAGATTCTGCGAGAACTGCGCGAGTTCGCGAAGCGGTTCCTCGCCCGGCTGTGGGCGCGGCTGCACGGTTTCGACGTCAGCGGAGAGATTCCGGACGACTTCCGGCACCTGCTCACCGGAGTCGTCCGGTCGACCTCGCTGGACCTGCGGACGAAAGTGCGCCGCGCACTCGTCGCCGGCCTGCCGCGCTGGGAGGCCGCCTCATGACGCACCCGGTCCACACCCCAGTCCTCGCGGCGGACGGCGCTCTCCTGCGCTTCGCCCTGGCCGGCCTGCTCCGCGGCTCCGCCCCGTCGATGCGCGTCGAACTCACCGACCCCAGCTCGGCCGAACTCTGGGTGACCAGGCTCGTCGGCCCCGAAGCCAGCCTGACCGCGCTCCGGGAAAACCACGTCAACGTCCCGGCCCGGCCGGAGCTGGCCAGGCTCGCGCTCCTGCTGTGGGCCCGCCGCTGGTGGCCCGCCAGCCCGACGCTCGGCATCCCGGCGCTCGACCCGGCGCTGCTGGACTTCGAAGCAGCTATCGCCACCGCAGCGGTCGAAGACCTCGCCGAAGGGCTGCTCGACGGGTTCGAGGCCAGCCCGCCGGAACTGTTCGATCAGGCGCTGGATGCAGGTCTTGCTGCCGCCGCCGGGCCGGTGGCCGAGGAAGTCCGCCGTCTGTGTGCGCAGCTTTCGGCCTGGTTCGACCGCCAGGACGACCTCGGGCGGGCCGAAGCCGCCGCCGGACTGGCGGCTCGGGTGGCCCCTGGGCAACGGGCGTACGCCTTGGCCGCGGGCTCCGGCCCGGCCGCGTCCGGCGAGGGCGTGCTGGCCGAGGGCCGCGCCAGCGTCGACTGGGCCCGGGTTCCGCCCGGCGTTCTGGACGCCGCGGAAGACACGGCGGCCTGGCGGATCGTCGCGACCAGGACCGCCGCCCGGCTCGAGGTCGAGGTCTCCGGCGCGCTCGGCGACGCGTCCCTCACCGCTTCCGCGACCCGCGACGGCGAGCCGTTCGCCGAGGTCGCCCTGCACCTCGGCAGCGCGGGCTTCGCCGGAACCACCGAGCTGGACGACGCCGGGGCCAGGCTCGCGGCGACGGCCCCCGGCCGGATCGGCCTCCTCGTCGGAGCCGCGGACCCGGACGTCGAAGGCACCACCCCCGAGGACCGGGCCGCCGTGCTCGCCCTCGTCCGCGCCCGCGAAGCACTGCCGCCGACGGACCGGACCTTGGCCGAGCGAGCCGCCGCCGACGAGGAGTTCTGACGTGCTCGTCGGATTGCCGCCCCCGCTCGCGCCGCCGGACCGGCCGCCGCCCCCGGAACTGGCCGCAGCGGTGTCGCACGGCTACAACTGTCGTTGCGTCGCACGGCATTTCGGTCTCGACCCAACGGCGTACCAGGAGTTGCCCGCCTGCTCGCTCACCCCAGCCGAGTACGACCAGCTGCTCGCCGAAGCCGGCGCCGTCCAGACCGAGGCCAAGCGACTCGCCGCGGCCCGGGATGTCACCGGTGCGCAGCGCGCTTACGGGCGGATGCGGCAACTCGCCCAGCAGCTCGACCGCGTCAGCCTCGAACTCGCCGCCGTCAGCGATCTGGCCGCCGTCTGCTACTCCGCGGGCGATCTCCGCAACGCGCGCCAGTGCGCGGAAGCCGTGCTGAGCGGCTTCGCGGTGAGCACGGCCGCTATCGTCCACTTCGGACAGTACGCCGAGCTGCGGATGATCGAAGGTTCCCGCGAGGTGGCGGAACGCGTCCTCCTCTCGCTGTCCACTGAGGAGGGTGACCTCGACCGGGCACTCGAGCTGCTCGCGGACCAGCGACGGCGCGCGGCGTTCCGGAAGGCCGCCGAACCCGGCCAGTTCCCACGCGAGCAGCTCGACCCGCATGGCGCCGACGAGCTGGAACTCCGGATTCTGGAAGTGCGGGTGCAGGTCGCCGCCGGGGATCCGGCCGGGGCGCGGGACGCGATCGAGGAGATCCTGGCCGACCTGGACCGCCTCGCCGAGGTCGACGAGGTCCGCGAACAGGTGGCGGCGCTGCAGGCGATGGCGCGGGCCGAACGCGCCCGCATCCGCCAGGCCGGCGGCGAGGAAGCGGACGCGACGGCCGATCTGCTGCGGCTCAGCACTGGCCACGACGGTCCGACGGCGGCGAAATTCGCCATCGGGCTGGCCGAAACCCGAGCGCTCGACGGGGATGTCTCCGGCGCGATCGAGACGATCGCGAAGGCCCGGGACGAACTCGCCGCCGCCGGAGTGACCGGCGACGTCGCCGAGGCGAGCTACGCACTGGGCACCTTGCTCCTGCTCACCGGCGCCGCCACGCAGGCCCGGGAGCAGTTCGAGCACGCGGGCAAGCTGTGGGCGGCGAACGGCGACACCCCGGGCGCGCGCCGGCTGGCGGCAGCGCTGGCTCGCTGCGCGGCGGCCGAGGGCGACTGGACAGCAGCGGAAGAGCACGCCACCCGGCTCCGGGCGGCGGCCCGCGAGTCGGGCGAATGGCTGGAGTGCCTGCGAGCCGATTACCTCTCGGCGACGATCGGCTACCAGCGCGGCGAAGACCCGCGAGCGGTGCTGGACCTGCTCTTGCCGGTCGCCCTCGCCGCGCAGGAGTACCGGTTCGCCTTCGCGTCGGCCCAGGCGCGCACTGCGTGGGCGAACAGCGTCGCGGGCCCGGCGACGGAACTGCTGATGGCCCTGCTGGCTCAGCTCGGGGAAACCCGGCTGACGGCGGAGCTGATCGAGCGGGCCTGCGCGGTCGGGGCGCATCCGGAGGACCGGTCTCTGAACCTGACCGGCTCGCTGCCGTCCTTGGCCGCGCCGCCCGCCGCGGACGCGCGACTTCCCTTGGCCGCATTGGGTTCGGTCACCTCGTCGCTTCCGCTCCGGCTCGCCCCGCCGCCCGGCCTGCGCTGGTCGCCGTCCTCGCCGATGGAGCTGGACGGCTGGCTCCGCCTCGCCGCCGAGCGGTATGGCTGCGCGCCAGCAACCGGAACTGTCGAGACCTGGCCAGCCGCGACGCCGGGCCGCGAGACGTTCCTCCTGCGCTACGCCGACGCCGGGCACACCTACCTCAGCTGGCGCACCACCAGCGACCTCGACACGGTCCACACGCACCCGATCGACGCCGATCTCGTCGAGACGGCACGCGGGTTCCTGGCCGAGGCGTCCCCGACCCCGCGCGAAGGCGAGCGCCCAGCCGACGCCGTCCGCCGGTCGCTCGACGCGTTCGGCAGTTTCGCCGCGGAGCAACGCCTCGCCCGGATTCTCGCGCTCAACCTCCTGCCCGCCGACCTCGTCGCGCGACTCCGGCGAGCCACCCGGCCGCTGCTGAGAATCCAGCCGTCCCCCGCGCTCGCCGCGGTCCCGTGGGGCCTGCTCGCCCTGCCCGACCGTAGGCCGAGCCGCGTCCTCGACGCCGACGAGGTCGACGCCTGTTTCGACAGCGACCTCCGGGTCCTCGACCTCGCCGACGTCTCCCTCCTCGCCCCGTCCGGAATCCCGCGCCGCGAGCCGGCCCCCGCCGGGCCGCCGGTCTACCTCCTCGACCCGCGGATCCCCGGCCAGAGCGCGTTCGGCGACCTGGGATCCGTGCTCGGCAAGCAGAACGCGGACTCCCCGCTGATCCGTCATCTCGACGCGCAGCTCGCCGCGGGCCCCGTCCGCCCCGCCGCCGCGCGCGGCCTGGAGCTGGTCCGGCGGACCGACACCGACCGCCGGCTGCTCGCCGAACTCGTCGCCGAACCGTGTTCGCGGCTGGTGTTCGCCGGGCACGTCAGCCGCATCCAGGACAGCCACGGCGCACAGACCGCGCTGCATTTGTCCTGTTCCGCCGACCTTCCCGGCACCGCCGCGCCGATCGGGGCGCACCGGCCGTACACCGCCGCGGACCTCGCACTGTCCGAAGTGGACCTGCCCGCCCGGGTCGCGCTGCTCGGCTGCGCCAGCGCGAGCGACTTCGGCCTGCCCGAACCGTTCGGCGTGCTGCTCGCCGCGGTCGCGGCCGGAGCGGGGCTGGTCGCCGCGACAGTCTGGGCCCTGCCGACCTCAGCCGCGGCACCTGGCAGCGATCCGATGGCCGAACTGATCATCGCCGTCGACACCGCGCTCGCCGGGGACGACCCGGTCGCCGAGCTGTGCGCGTGGCAGCGAACCCGCCTCGCCCGCTGGCGCGAACACCCGGAACCGGCCCGCTCCCCCGCCTTCTGGGCGGCTCTGACCTGCCTCGACGCCACCGACGACGGCAAAACCTGGGTTCGGTAGCGGCCCTCCCGCCCGAAGCTGTGTCCGGCACACCGGCCCAGCGAAAGGCACCCGATGTTCAAGAAGATCCGCGACAAGATCACCGAAGCCACCCAGCAGGGCATGGCCCGCGGCGCCCAGGATTTCCAGCAGCACGCCGAGCAGTTCCGGCAGGCAGCCGCCGCGCAAGGGCACGACATCACCCCGCAGCTGCCGACTCCGCAACTGGCCGCCCAGGCGTTCCGCACCGCCACCGCCGACCCGGGCCTGGCGGCGTTCCTGGCCCTCCCGATGCAGGAGCAGCTGCGCCAGCAGCAGGAACTCCAGGCCTACGGAACCGAACTGCGCCGGCTGTACGACACCGGCGAGAAGGCCACCCTGGTGATCCGCGCGCTGGAGCCGACCGGCCGCACGATCGCCGGGCAGGCCCAGTACACCGCGACGCTGGACGTCACCCGCGCGGACGGCATGAGCTACCGGACGGTCGCCCCGCTCATCACGCCGCAGGCGACCATCCAGCAGTACGCCCCCGGCACCCGCCACGAGGCCCGCCTCGACCCCGCCGACCCGGCCAAGGTCGCCGTGTTCGGCCCGATCGCGTAGGCGGCCGCGATGTTCAGTTCCTTCGCTTTCGGAATGGTGGACGACCCGGAACAGAGCAGGGCGTCGACCCGGCGGCTGTGGCTTCTCGGGATTCCCGCGACGCTCGCCTGGGCGGTCGCCGGATGGTCCGGCGCGCTCGGGCTGCTGGACGGCTTCCGGCTGATGTCGCTGAACCGCGTCGGCGCGTGGGGGGCCGACGCGGCACCGGCGGGCTCCCTGGTGGTGTTCTTCAGCCTGGCGGTCACGGCGGGGTCTTCGCTTGGCTTCGCGATGCTGTGGGGCGGCGGAATGTCGTTGCGCCGCATGGGGATCAGCTTCCGCACCAGCTCGCTCGCGGCCGCGCTCGGGGTGACGCTGGGCAGCGGCGTGGCGATCCCGTCGTGGACGCCGCCGGAATCAGTGGGCGAACGGCTCCCGTCCCTCGACGGCAAAGCCGAACCGTGGTCCACAGCGGACTGGGTCGTCTACTACGAGCCGTTCCTGGTTCCCGCGGTGGCCGGGCTCATCGCGCTGACCCTGATCGTGGTGCTGCTGCGGTCTTTCCTCCGCGCGGCCGAGGCGGACGATCGAGAGCAGGCGCTGCGCCGCCGCGGCCGCCAGGCGACGGGCGTGCTCACCCGCGTGGAGTTCACGAACGTCTGGGTGCTGGGCAACCCGCGGTTCTCCGTCCAGGTGCGGTTTCCCACCGAGACCGGCGAACGCGAGGTCGTGACCACGATGATCACGCCGATGTTCCAAGTGCCGTCCGAGGGTTCGGCGGTGCGGGTCCGCTACGACCCGCACGACCCCGAAGCCGTTCTGGTGGAAAACCTTTGAACCCCGGGAAAGGAGCATCTCCATGGCCCGCCTCCGCACGATCGCGTTCGGTTTCCTGACCGGATCGGCGATCGGAGCGACCCTGTGTTCGTTCGTCGTCGGGATCATTCTCGAAAGCGGGCCGTTGTTCGTGGCGGCGCTGGGAATTCCGGTCGGCTACGGCCTTCTCGTCTATCTCGGCGGCATGCCGCGCCGCGCCCGCGAAAAGGCGATCCCGCCGACGGTGGCCCTCGCGCGCATCGAAAGCCTGCGCGCCGGAGGCACCGAAACGGGCGATCTCCCGGTCGATTTCGACCTCACGGTCGCGCCGGACGACGCGCCGTCCCACCGCGCGGCGGCGACCCACACTGTCAACCTGGTCGATCTTCCCAGCTACCGCAAGGGCGACGTGCTGGTGGTCAGCTACCCGCCGGACCGGCCGTGGAAGGTCAAGATCGTGGCCAGCCCGCCGCCGGAATGGCAGCGCCGGGCGGCGAACGCGGTCATCGAGCCGGCCGCGGAGTCCACTTTGGTCCATCCGCCGCCGGAAGGCTGCGCGGCCGGCGTCTTGACCCTTGTCGGACTGCTCCTCGGCGCGGGCGCCGTGCTGGGACTTTTCCGCGTCGAACTGTTCGCGCCGGAACCGAGCGCCCCGGAACCGCCGGCCGCAGTCACCTCCTCCGGTTCCGCGACGGTCGACGTCGGCCCGGAACAGTCGCTGCTGAACGAGGAAGAACTGCGCCGCGCGGTCGACGGGCTGGCCCAGAGCACCGACGTCTCCCATACGCTGACCGCGGTCGTCCAGGAACACCGGCTGTCGGTCGTCTTCGCTCCGAGCGAGGTCCAGATCCCGCGATTCGACCTTCGCACGCTGCCCGTCGCCGAAGTCACCGGCCTGGTCCGGAAAGCCCTGCGGACCGTCGATGTCGGGACGCCGCAGACCTGGCAGGTCACCGTCGTGCCGCTGCCGTCCGGGCGCACGATCCGCGTCACGGTGACCGGTCCCCGCGGCAGCGCCTCGCTCGCCGGATGATCAGCCCGCCAAACCAAGCGACGCACCCAGCAGCAAAAGCCCTTTGGCAGTCCGCGGATCCGCCCCGGTCAGGTTCGCGATCCGCGAGAGCCGATTGTCCACTGTGTTCGGATGCACGTGCAGCTTCCGCGCGGTCTCCCGCCGGTTGAAGTCGGTGGCGAAGTACGTCCGGAGCGTCGTCATCAGATCAGGCTCGCCGCTCAGCCGCGCCGCCAGCGCACGCAGCTGCGGAGTTGCCGCGCTGTCGTGGTTCAGCTGGTATTCGAAAAGGTGGTCTGCGAGCACCGCGACGGTGTCCGGTACCGAATTCAGCCGCAGCAGCCGTTCCGCTTCCGCCACTGCCGCCGGGATGTGCGACAGTTCGGCCGCGTGCGCGAAAGCACCAGTGATCTCCACACCGGTCGTCTGGTGCGCTCGCGGAACCGCCTGCCGGGCCTCGTTCAGCGCTGCCTCCGGGCTGTCCGAAGTGGACGGAAGGAGCAGCAGGCCGCCGTCCGGGTCCAGGGCGGCCAGTACGTCGCCGGACAACTCGCGGTGCAGGTGCTGCAGCAGCAACCGTGCCTTCCGCTGTCCGGCCAGGTGGCGGCCGACCGCGTCGCCGACGGAGTCCGCCGGGTCCGCGGCGAACCGCAGCGCCAGCACGCCGTACGCCGGGGCGAGCCGGACGTCAGCCGGTTCCGGGACCAGTTCTCCCGCGGCCAGCCGCCGCACCAGCGCCCTGGCCGCTTCGCGCTGTTCGTGGTCCGCGGTCTGGAATTCCTTCTGGTGCGCCTGCACCGCCACGTTCAGCACCCGGTGCAGGCAGTTCAGCAGCACCGCGGTCGTCTCCGCGGGCGGCGAACCGCCGGACAGGTCGTCGACCTCCGCCCACATCTCCTCGGCCGCCAAGAGGTAGGCGTGCACGAACTCGCTGACCGGCAAGCCCTCCGCGCCCCGCTCCCGGCCGCGCTGCCGGAACAGCTCCAGCTCGTCCTCCCGCGGCTCGCTTCCCTCCCGCGCCGCGCGCGCGAACATCCGGCCGAACTCGCGGACCGTGTGCGCCATGTGCAGGTGCAGATGTGCGGGCGCCTTGCCGCGGTAGTGCGGCGAGGTCTCGACGTACCGGCGGATCGTCCGCTCGCCCAGCTTCGGCAGCCGGTGCTCGAAGCCGCGCCACGACAGTTGTGACATGTCACAGCACGGTAGCCGAAAACCTGGGCGATGTGCGCTACCAGCTGGGCAGGCCAGCGGCGACAGTTGGGGTTGTGTCCATGACCGCGATCACAGGAGGCCCCGGACCGATGCGCTGCGAGCCGCTGTTCCGCCCGAAGTCGGTCGCCGTGGCCGGCGTGTCCACGACCACCGCGCTGTCCTGGGGACGGATCGCGCTGGACCGGCTGCTGCGCAGCGGCTACGGCGGCGAAGTCTTCGCGGTCTCGCGCGGCCCGCTCGACCTGCCGGGCGTGCGCACGGTCCGCTCGCTCGCCGAGATCGGCTACGGCCCCGACCTGGTGGTCCTCGCGACCCCGGCAGAAACCGTTCCCGCGCTGGTCAGGCAGGCGCGTGAGCTCGGCTCGGGCGCGGTCGTCGTCTTCGCCTCCGGCTTCGCGGAAGGCGGCAACAGCGCGCTGGAGGACGAACTGCGCGAAGCCGCCGGAGATCTGCCGGTGCTGGGCCCGAACTGCCTCGGCGTGGTGAGCCGCCCGGCCGGAGTGCAGCTGTCGACGACCGTTTTCCTCGACCGCGAGCGCGTGCCGCCGGGTCCGGTCGCGATCGTCACGCAGAGCGGCGCGATCGGGTTCGTGCTCGCCGACCTGCTCGAACAGGCCGGGATCGGCTACTCCTACTACGCGAGCGTCGGGAACGAAGCCTGCCTGTCCAGCCACGAAATCGGCAGCGACCTGCTCGACCAGCCCGACGTCGAGGTGCTCGTGCTCTACCTCGAAGGCGTGCGCGACGCGGACGGTCTCCGGGCTCTCGGCCGCCAGGCGCGAGCGGCGGGCAAGACCGTGGTGGCCCTCGCGGTGGGCAGCAGCGCCGCCGGCCGCCAAGCCGCGCTCTCGCATACCGCGGCCGTCGCCGGCGACCACTTCCTGCTCGCCTCGCTGTGCCGCCAGGAAGGCATCCATCTCGTCACCGACGACGATCAGCTGGTGGACGCGGTGCTCTGCGCGCGAAAGGGGACGACGCTGCCTCCGGCGCCGCGGCTCGCCGTGCTGACCATGTCCGGTGGCGCGGGCGGCATCCTCGCCGACAACCTGACCGCGCTCGGCGTCCGGATCCCGCCGCTGTCCGGCCGGACCCGCGCGAAACTCGCGGAGATCGGCGGAGTCGAGGCGGCCGACGAGAACCCGGTCGATCTCGGCGGCAACATCGACCGCTGGATGAACCGGGTCGGCGAGCTGCTGAGCGCGCTCGACGAGGATCAGGAGCTGGACGGCGTCGTGCTCTACCTGACGTTCGGCGACCGGTTCCGGGAGGCCTACCACCGGCTGGCCGCGGCCGCCGCCGCGACGCGGACGCCGACGTGGTTCGTCTGGGCCTGCGCCCCGCCCGGCGAGCTGGCGAAGCTCGGACGGCCGGACACCGTGCTGCCCAGCATCGGCGCCCTCGTGCGTCGCCTGCGGGTACTGGTCCCGGATCGGGTGCCGGAGCCCGCACGGCACTCCAGCGGCGCCGACCGTCCAGTGTGGACCGAACTGCGGTCCGTCCCCCTGCTGCAGGACGCTGGTATTCCGCATGTGGACACCGTCGCCGGAACCGATCTCGCCGCCGCGGTTCGACAAAGAGGCTGGCCAGAGCCGTATGTGGTCAAGGGCGATGCCGCCGACGTGCCGCACCGGGCGCGGGCCGGGCTGGTCCGCGTCGGCGTCACCGCGGCCGAACTGCCCGCCGTGCTGGACACGCTCCAAACGCGCTTGGACGAGGTCTCCACCGACCCGGACCGGACGCTCGTCGTGCAGCCTCTGCTGCCGCACTCCGCCGAACTCGCCCTCGGCGCGACGCGGGATCCGTTGTACGGCACCGCAATCGTCCTCGGCGCGGGCGGCGACCGTGCCGAAGACCCGGCCGCACCCCGGCGCGCGCTGCTGCTCCCGGCGACGGCGGAGCAACGGGCGGAACTGGCCGCGTGGGGCGGCGACGTCCTCGCCGCCCCGGTCCCCGCCGTCGCCGCCGCGATCGACGGACTGCTCCGCATCCTCGACAGCCATCCGGAATTCGCCGAAGCCGACCTCAACCCGCTCTGCGTCGCCGGCGACGACCTGATCGCCGTCGACGCGCTGTTCACCGAAAACGCTCAGGAGGCATCCCGTGACTGACCTGCTCGACTACGCCGACAAGGTCTGGCGAGGCGAGGCCGACACCCGCGTCTACCACACCGGCGCGCTGCGCAAGGACGGTCTGCACGAGCTGGCCGAGGGCGTCTGGATGTGGCCGGCGTTCGGCAACGTCTTCCTCTTCCCCACCGCCGACGGCCTGTTCTGCTTCGACACCGGCGAACGCCGCACCGCGAAGGACCTGTTCGGCGCGACCCGGGCCCGCACCGACGCTCCGCTGCACACCGCGGTCTACTCGCACGGGCACATCGACCACGTCTTCGGCGTCGGCCCGTTCGACCTCGAAGCCGAGGAGCGCGGGTGGCGCCGCCCGTCCGTGCTGGCGCACGAAAACACGCCGCCGCGGTTCGCCCGGTACGAACGCACGCGCGGCTACAACACGGTGATCAACCAGCGGCAGTTCCAGTCGCCCGGATTCCGCTGGCCCGACCGGTACCGGCACCCGGACGTCACCTACCGCGACAGCACGACGCTGCGGATCGGCGACCTCGACGTCCAGCTGACGCACGGCCGCGGCGAGACGGACGACGCGACGATCGCGTGGCTGCCCGACCGGAAAATCCTGTGCTGCGGCGACTTTTTCATCTGGTCCTCCCCCAATCCCGGCAATCCGCAGAAGGTGCAGCGCTACGCCGCCGAGTGGGCGCGGGCGCTGCGCTGGATGGCCGGGCTCGGCGCGGAACTGCTGCTGCCCGGGCACGGCGTGCCGATCGCGGGCGCCGACCGGATCCGGACCGCGCTGTCCGACACCGCCGAGTTCCTCGAAACCCTGCACGACCAGACCGTGGACGCGATGAACGCGGGAGCCACGCTCGACGAGGTCGTGCACGGCGTCACCGCCCCCGCGGAACTGCTGGCCAAGCCGTATCTGAAGCCGTCCTACGACGAGCCGGAATTCGTCGTCCGCAACGTCTGGCGGCTCTACGGCGGCTGGTACGACGGCAACCCGGCCAACCTCAAACCCGCCCGCCGCGCCGACCTGTCCCGCGAACTCGCCGACCTGTCCGGCGGCTCCGGCCGGCTGGCCGCGCGGGCGCGGGAACTGCTCGCCGCCGGCGAGCACCGGCTGGCCGGGCACTTCGCCCAGCTCGCCGTGGACGCCGCCCCGGACGACGAGACCGCGCACACCGCCCGCGCGGAAGTGTTCACCGCACTGGAGAAAGCCGCGACCTCGACGATGGCGAAGGGCGTCTACGCCTGGGCCGCCGCCGAATCCCAAGCCGTGCTCGACGGCACCGACCGCGCCGAGCAGCTGCGCGCCCGCACCGCGGGCCGCACCCGCTGGGCCTTCTGACCCGCCACCCCGTCCGACAACGACGTTGAAATGGGGACCTCCACGATGAACGCTCCCGTCCTCCCCGCCGAAACCACGGCGCACCGGCGCGCCGGCGGCACCAGCGCCCGCGGCTGGGTCGTCACCGGGCTGCTGCTGGTGTTCATGCTGATCAACTTCGCGGACAAGGCCGTGCTCGGCCTCGCCGCGAAACCGCTGATGCACGATCTCGGTCTGTCGCCCGAGGCGTACGGCCTGATCAGCAGCGGGTTCTACTTCCTGTTCAGCGTTTCCGCGATCGTGGTCGGCTTCGTGTCGAACCGCGTGCCGACGAAGTGGATCCTGCTGGCACTGGGCGTCGTCTGGGCACTGACGCAGGCCCCGATGCTCGGCACCGTCGGCTTCGGCGCGGTGCTGGTCAGCCGGATCGTGCTCGGTGCGGCCGAAGGCCCGGCGAACCCGCTGGCCATGCACGCGGCGTACAAGTGGTTCCCCAACGAGAAACGCGGCCTGCCCAGCGCGCTGCTCAACGCCGGTTCCGGCATCGGCGTCGCGCTGGCTTCCCCGCTGCTGACGGCGCTGATCGTCGGCTACGGCTGGCGGTGGGCGTTCTTCGCGCTGCTCGTGGTCGGCCTGGCGTGGTCGGTGCTGTGGGCCGTTTTCGGGCGGGAGGGCAAGGTCGCCGGAACCGCTTCGGTGCACGCGCCGACGGTCGAGTCCGAAGCGGACGAACCCCGTGTCCCCTACCGGCGGATCCTGCTGAACGGCACCTGGCTCGGCGGTTTCCTGGCCGGGTTCGCCGCGTACTGGGCGCTGGCCGTGCTGGTCGCGTGGGTGCCGCATTACCTGGAGACGGCGTTGCACTACAGCACGGTGACCACCGGGACCCTGGTCGCGCTGCCGTGGATCGCGTCGGTCGTGTTCAACCTCGCCCAGGGAGCGCTCAGCGACCGGCTGATGCGCCGCGGCGTGTCGAGCCGGGTGGCGCGCGGGGTGCTCGGCGGCGTCGCGGTGCTGGTCTCGGGTCTCGCGATGCTGCTGTTCCCGCACACCGGAGGCTGGTTCCAGATCGCGTTGCTGACCGTCGCGTTCAGCCTGGGCGGGGTCGTGTTCGCGCTCGGGGTCACGATGAACGCGGAGATCAGCCCGACCCGGCAGCGCGGCGCGGTGCTGTCGATCACCGTCGGCCTGGTCACCACGGCCGGGCTGCTCGCCCCGTACCTCACCGGGCGGCTGATCCAGGCCGCGTCGTCGCCGGTCGGCGGTTTCACGCTCGCCTTCACCATCAGCGGCCTGCTGTCCGTTGCGGGCGGTCTGCTGGCGGTGTTCTTCGTCAACCCGGACCGCACCGCGCGGCGGCTCGGGCTCCGCACGTGAGGTGGTCGGCCGATGCCTTTTCCGGACAGCAAGAACCCGCTCTACGGCCGCGGCGAGATCACCGAGGTCGCGCCCGGCGTCCGCTCGATCGGGCTGCAGGGCAACAGCCTCGCGGTGGAAACGGCGTCGGGGCTCGTCGTGGTCGACACCGGACCGTCGCCGGACCTCGTCGCACCGGTGCTGGACCGGCTGGGCGAATCGGTGCGCTGGATCGTCTACAGCCACGGACACCTCGGCTACAACTACGGCGTGCCCGGGTTTCTCGAGTACGCCGCCGCGCACGGGCAACGCCGCCCGACCGTCGTGGCGCACGAGAACGTCGTCCGGCGCTACCAGCGGTATCTCGAGACGGCCGGATTGCAGAACCGCATCAACACCAGGCAGTTCCGCCGTCCGATGGCCGACCTGACGGCCCCGCCGCCAGTCACCTTCCCGGACCAGACCTACCGGGAAGCTCTGACGCTGGCCCCGGACGTCCGGCTGCTGTGGGCGCCGTCCGAAACGGACGACGTGACCGCGGTATGGCTGCCGTCCCAGCGGATTCTGTACGGCAGCGCCGCGGTGATCAACGGCATCCCCAACATCGGCACGCCCATGCGGACGATGCGCGACACCGTCCGGTGGGCCGACACGCTGGACCGGCTCGCCGCGCTGAACCCGGCCGTGCTGGTGCCGGAATTCGGCCCGGTGGTCCGGGAAGACCCGGTACGGCAGCTCACCCTGACGGCCGCCGCGCTCCGCTGGCTGCGCGCCGCGGTGGTGGACGAACTCAACCGCGGCCGCCGGGTCGACGACATCGTGCACGACCTGCGGTACCCGGCCGAGTTGTTCGACGTGCCGTGGATGCGCGAGCACTACGGGCACCGCGAGTACATCGTGCGGGACATCGTCCGCTCGGAAACCGGGTGGTGGGACGGAAATCCGACGACCCTGCACCCGTCCCGCCCGGACGTCGCGGCCGCCGCGCGGGCGGAGGCGATCACGGACAAGCAGGCGGTGCTCGACCACGCCGAACGGCTGCGCGCGGACGGACGGGTGCAGGAGGCGTTGCACGTCGTCGACCTGCTGGCGCTCGCGCCCGGGGACGACCCGTTGATCAAGCAGGCGCGCACGGTGAAGGAAGAGCTGTGTGCGGCGCGGGCGGCGGAGGCGAGCAGTTATGTGTCGCGGAGTTTCTATCGCAGCGGGTGGTGACGGGAGGCCGGGCCTCCGGCGCGAGCCGTACACGAACAGGCCGAGCGGCCGCGCACGGACGGGTGAGTGCTGGAAGCGTTGGGTGCCATCGACTTGCTCGCGCTCGGGGGCCACCCGCTGATCAGGCAGGCGCGCACGGTGAAGGAAGAGCTGTGTGCCGCGCGGGCGGCGGAGGCCAGCAGCTTCTATCGCAGCGGGTGGTGACGGGAGGCCGGGCCTCCGGCGCGAGCCGTACATGAACAGGCCGAGCGTCCGCGCGCGGACGGGTGGGTGCTGGAAGCGTTGCACGCCATAGACCTGCTCGCGCTCGCACCCGGGGACCACCCGCTGATCCAACAAGCGCAGGCGACATAGCAGAAACTGCACGCGCCGGAAGCCAGCAGCTAGGTATCGCAGAGCTTTTACCGCAGCGGGCAGTGACGAAGGTCCGGATCCCCGGTGCCAGTCAAACAAGCGGAGCCCCCGGAATCGCCGCCGCAGGTCGCCGCAGCGCCGCGAGTTGCAGCCCGAGCACCACGCCCACTCCGATCGCCGCGGTCGAAGCTATTGCTTCCGCCACCGCGTCCCAGGAACCCGGGACCCGCGCGAAAACCTGCGACAGGCTCAGGTACATCGCGGGCCCGGGCAGTACCGCGCCGGTCAGGCCTGGGATCGTCACCACGGCGGTCGGCACGGCGAGCGTCCGCGCCGCAGCCCCGGCCAGCAGGCCGAGCACTGTGGTGGCGAGGAAAATCGACACCGGAGCCGTCAGGCCGAGCACTGCCCGTCCCGCCCAATTCGCCAGCGACGTAACGATCCCGGCCCCGCAGGCGAGCAGCCACCAGCGCGCCGGGGTGCCCATCAGGATCGCGTTGCCCAGTGCGCCGACCAGCGCGGTCACCGGCACCAAAGCGAGCGGCAGCGCGGCGAGTTGCACCCGGCTGGCCGCGCCGAGGATGTCGAGGCCGTTCGCCACCGACACCACCACCATGACCCCGGTCGCGATCGCGCCGGTCAGCAGCAGCACCGTCACGATCCTCGCCGCCGCCATCAGGTGAAAATCTCCGACCGCGTCTTCCACCAGCGACACCAGCGACAGAATCGGCAGCAGCACCACGAGATTCGCCGCCGACAGGCTCGCCGCCTCGTGCCCGGTGAGCACCCCGAGCGACAGCAACGAAACCGCCACCGCCAGCACAGTGCTCGCCTTGGCCGCGACCTGGAAGAACTCCGCGATGCCGACCGTGCTCAACGCCCACCCGACGCGGTTGGCGGCCACGAACAACCCGGCGGACACCAGCGCGGCGAGCACGGTCCCGTTGGCCTGCAGGCAAATCATCGCCGCGAGCAGGCGCCCGCCGAGCAAACTCACGTACCACGGCCAGGTTGGCCCCGCTTGAGCGAGGATTCCGGCGTCTCGCTCGGCTTCGGCGGGCGAAATCGTACCGGCGGCCGCGCGGACCGCGAGCGCCTCCAGATCTCCCATCCGGCCGATGTCGCGAGCATCGTTCGCCCGCACGCTGCCGAACAACACCAGCGGTTCCCCGCCGCCGGGGCAGCACTGCAGATGAATCGCCCGCACCCCCACCGAAATCCGCGGCTCCTCCACGCCGCCCGCGGACGCCAGCCCGCGGACTGTGCGCACGACGACGGCAGTTTCGATGCCCTGCCGGAACATCTGCATCGCCACCTCGAGCGCGAAGCTCAGCACCCGTCGCGCCCGTTCGCGCTCGTCCACTGCCATGGCCCGCACTTTAAGCAACCGCCCCGACAAGAAAGCGCCCGCGAACGCGGCGCCCGCCAGCCTTCGCCCGATCGTGGCGCCGCCCAGCGCCGCCCGGAGCAGAAGAGCCCGGACAGCCGCTTGCGCGAGCGAGCCCGAGGGTCACACTTTGGAGTGAACCGCCGCGCTCCCTGTGACGCGGCCCACACCTGAACCGATACACCTGCTGCCGCGCCGCCGAGCGCAGCGAGCCGACCAGCGTGTCCAAGACCGGGGGGAACCGCACGTGCTGACCGCCGCAGAACTCTTTGTCCGGCAAGCGTTCCGGCGCCCGGCCGAGGGAACCGCCGTGCCGGAGCCGGTGGTCGCGCTGCTCGGGCCGAAGGGGTCGGGCAAGAGCACCGCGCTGAAAGCGATCGCCGGGGCCTGCGGCGGCACGCTCGTGCACGCCCGGCTCGATTTCCAGGACTCCAAGGTCGCCGACCCGATCGCCGCGGTCGCCTACGTGTCGTTCCTGCTGGCCCGGCACTGGGACAACCTGCCCCGCGACCCGACGTTCCACCGGGTGGGGCTTTCCTTGCTGGCATTGAACGAAACCCTGCCGCAGGACCGGGATCCGGCCCGTGCGCACGTGCTCAAGCTCATCGAAAGCTACCTGCACCAGGACCACGATCAGCAGGTCGCGGACCTGGCCGGCGCGGCGGTCAAGTTCGCGCTGTCGCTGTCCGGCATCGGGACGCAGGTGCCCGGTCCCGCTGTCCAGCACGCGGTCAGCAGCGGGATCGGCGCGCTGCTGCGTCTCGCGAACCGGCGGCGCCGCAGCGTGCGGCAGGCGCTGAAGTGGTTCAGCGGCTTGCTCGAGGGCGCGGACACGATCGACTCGCTGATCGAGCTGAGCCAGCGCAGCACCGATCCGCTGCCGCACGTGATGAACGCGTTCCTGGCCGATCTGTCGCGCAACGCCGACCAGTGGACGACACCGGTGCGGCGGTGCCGGTGCCTGACCCCGCACGGACAGGACGGACCGCACGAGCACGCCTGGGCCCTGTTGATCGACAACGTCGACGCCGCCCCCGCGGGCCGCGAATTCCTCACCGCGTTCGTGCGCGCACGGCAGAATCGGTTGCCCGAGCGCGATCCGCTGCTGATCGTGGCGGCGATGGACCGGTGGTCGTCCGCCTGGGGAACCTGGTGGCGGGAACCGTGGCGGACGAAAGCGGACTGCCCGGACCGGCGGCCGGTCCCGCTGCTGTCCCAGGCCGATTTCAAGCAGTGGACCCAGCATCTGGCCGCCGCCGGCGGGAAGGGCGCGGCTCCGACGCGAGCCTGGTATCCGGTCTGGCTGGACCCGCCCGGCCCGGGAGTGCTGCGCGAACTCGCGCCGGCCCCTCCGGACGGCTGGGAACCGGCCGTCTTCGACGAGTTCGTCCGGCGGCTTTCCGGCGGGCTTCCCGCCGCCGCGCGGGAAATCGGCCGGAGGGCGGGCGAACCGCCGGCCGACGCCGCACCGCCCGCCCGTTCGCTGCTGTTCCGCTCGCACAACGGAATCCCGCTGTGGGAACGCGCGCTGACCTCCTTCCTGCCGAGGTCGCTGCTGACCGACCCGCTGCCGGTCGTCGTTCCGCAGGCGGTCGCGGTGGCGGTCCGGCTCCGCCAGCCCGGGCGGTCGGCCGAGCTGAACCCCGTCGCCTTCCCCGACGCCAACCACATCCTGAGCGCGCTGCGGGAAAACCTGTGGGTCAGCACCTTCGCCGCCCGCCCGTCGCGGCTGTGGCCGGTCGTCGCCGGCGAGGAGGAGCATCCGGCGGTCCTGCACCCGTGGCTGCTCGCCTGCCTGCTGGCGGGCCTGCACGCGCAAAGCGCCGCCGACCGGCATTCGGTGGCCATGACGTGGGCCGACGTGTTCAGCGCGATGGCGGCCGCCTGCGCCGAACCGAGCGGCGACGCGGACCTGGCCCGCCGGCTGTACTACCAGCTCGCCTGCGACAGATTCGACCAGGTCGTCAAGGAGCTGGTGCGGGAGTTCGCCGCCGCCGAGCACGCGGACTGGGTCCGGCTGGTGGACCAGGCGACCGCGGCGCCGTGCCGGTGGCCCGCCCTCGAGCCGGCGGACGAGATCGTCGCGCGGCTCGTCCCGGACGAACGGCCGGGCCGGGAATCGGCCGAGGCCGCGGTCAGCTGCATCGCCGCCCTGCTCTGGATCCACCACGACGCGCACGCCGTGCCGGACCCGGTGCGGGACCGGCGGATCCGCCGGAATTTCGAGCGGCTGGCCGGCAACCATTCGTCCCGGGTGGACACCGACTCGCTGACCGAGGCCGCCGCCCGGTTCGACAGCCAGTAAGCCGCCTCTTCCCCGACAGGAGCGCGATGAGCCGCTTTGAACGATTCCTGCGCTGGTTCACCCACAAGTTCCCGCGCACGGCGAACTGGGTGCTGCGGCGTCCGGTGCTGGCCGCCGGCTCCGCCACGGCGGCGGTCGTGGCGCTCGTCGCCGCGGGCTTCGTCGTGCCCCCGCTGTTCGCCCGGTGCGGGCAGGGCATGTCCCCGGACCCGAGCGGCGCCTGCGTCGGCATCGACCTGGACAGCTCGCAGTTCCGGCAGAACGAACCGCAGCGGATGCGGGAGCTGGAAGCGGCGGTCCGGGCCAACAACGAGGCGGTGACCGGAGACTACGTGTCCGTGGTGCTGTTCCAGGACATGTCGCCGACCGAGGGCGTCGACACCCGGCTCTACCCCGACCTGTATCCGGACATCGAGGGGGCGGTCGCCGGGGTGTGGCGGGCCAACCACACCGCCGCGTTCCAGGGCAGCGTGCCGAAGGTGAAGCTGTTCCTGGCGAACATGGGCAGCCAGTACGCGAGCTGGTCCGAGGCCGTGGACCGGATCGCCGAACACGCCGCCGCCCACCACGTGGTCTCGGTGCTCGGTCTCGGGCAGAGCATGGACAACACCCGCGCGGCGGCGGCGAAACTGACCGGCCAGGCGCATCTGCCGGTGATCGGCGCGACGGTCACCGGGGACACCATGAACCTCACTCCCGAGGGCAAGCTCAACACCGGGTTCTTCCGCACCTCGCCCACCAACACCCATTCCGTGGCCGCCTCCGCCCGCTACATCGCGAGCATCGAACCGGACCAGTCGCGGGTCGCGATCGTGCAGGACAACATCCCCGGCGACGACTACACCCAGACCCTCGGCTCGAGAGCGGTGAAGGAAATGCCCGCCGCGCACCGGTTCCCGTTCACCTCGCCCGGCGCGCTGCCCCCGGGCGGCTCCCGCAGCGACCCGCTGCTCACCCAGTTCGCCTACCTGAACCAGAATCTCTGCTCGGTCGCGCCGACAGTCGTCTACTTCACCGGCCGCGGCACCGACCTCGGGGCGTTCGTGCAATCCTGGACGCAGGGGAACACCCCGTGCGCCAACGGGAAGCTGACCGTGGTCACCGGCGACGACGGCGGTTCCGCGATCAACGAGGCCAATCTCCGCGACGCCGTCCGCGGCGGGCACGTCCGGGTGCTGTTCACCTCGCTGGCCAGCCCGGACGAATGGGGCCCGTGCAACGGCACCGCGGAGCAGGCCGCCTACAACACCTTCCAGGCGGTGTTCACCGGCAAACCCGGCGCCTGCGACGGCCAGCCGGTCCGCGCGGACGACGGCGCGGCGCCGCTGAACTTTTCCGTCTCCGAACTGGGCAGCGGCGAAGGCATCCTCACCCACGACGCGGTGATGGTCGCCGTCACCGCCGCCCGCCGCGCCGCGAACGGCAACGCCGAGACGGTCGTGCGCTCGCCGCTGTCCCAGATCGGCCTCATCGAGGAAATGCGGTGCCAGAACGCCGTTCCTGGCGCGAGCGGGACCATCCAGTTCAGCCCGGATCAGGCGCAGTACGGCAACCCGGTGGAAAAACCGTTCCCGGTCGTGGAAATCAGGGCCGACGGGTCGACCGCGACGGTGTGGAACAAGGCGGTCCCGTCCGCGGCGCCGAAAACGTCCTGCTGAAAACCCGCGCCGCGTAGCGCGAATGCCGCGACGCCTTAGGCTCATAGGCTGATTGTGCTCGCCCGTCCCCGCGCGCAACGATACCCGGACCGCTTCGCGAGGCGCACCACAAAGCGATTATTCCGGACAGAAACGGACGGATTTCCGATGAAACAATCACGGTTCAGATCGCTGCTGGCCGCGCTGGGCGGCGCGGTGCTCGCAGTTTCGCTCATTTCTCCCGCCGCGTCCGCTTCGCCCGCCTCGCCGGCCACCGTCGGCGACCTCGGCGGCATGCTGCTGCGCGAATTCTGCCAGGCCAACGGCTTCGCCGACGTCACGCGCCGCTCCGACGTCTGGTTCTGCGTCGGCAACCACAAAATCGACACGGCCGTGCCGCTGACCGCCGCGTGCCGGTGGCAATTTTCCGACCTGGTGGCGGCCGGTTTCACCGTGACCAACAACGGCGGCCGGTGCTGGGCGAATCCGTCCGCGTACTCCGATGTCAGCGGGATCGCGGTCAACCAGTACTGCAACTCGCTCGGCTATTCCGACGCCACCGTCGGCGACAATGTCGCGTCCTGGCGGTGCGCCGGGCACGGCACCTCGGTTCCGATCGACTTCCACGCCGCCTGCCGCTGGCAAAACCCGGTGTGGGTCGGCAAAGGCTTCATCCTGGTTCCGTATTTCAACAATTACGGAGACCGGTTCGGAATCCGGTGCCTGGCCCTGCTGCGCTAGGGTCGCGGCGACCCCGCCCGGTGCTGTTCGCCCCGCGCGCCGGGCGGGTGCCTCGTCAGGCGGCGTCTCTCTTTCCGGCCGGCCCGCGCCGGACGCCGTCACGCGCCGCGATGCGCCGCCCCGTTGACCCGTTCGACGAGTTCGTCGCGGTATTCCCGCGCCGCCTGGTACTCCGGTTCATCGCCGGTCGCCCGCTTCAGCGCGCCTTCCAGGATCTTCAGCCCCTGGCGTTCGTCGCCGTGCGAATCCGCCTGTCTCGCCGCGTTTTCCATGGCTTTCGCCAGCTTCGTCCGCGCTTCGGGCTCCTTGGCGGCCTGGTTGATCCGGATCCAGTTGCCGCCCGGATCCACGACGGTGAACCCGGTGTAGCGGTCGTTGCGCAGCCGCGGCCGGGTCATCCGCGGGATGCCGGAGACGAGCAGCTTTCCGTGCACGGCCCGCATCCCCGCCGCGAAGGCCTCGAACAGTTCGCTGGTGTCCTCCACGACGACCAGGCAGGTGCTGTACGACTGCGCAGGGTCGTAGCCGTCCATCCCGAAGAAGTGCAGGTTGAAATCTTCCCGCCGCACCGCGAGATGCGAGTACGGGCGGTCCTGCCGCGAGGTGATCTCGAAGCCGAGCATCTCGTAGAACGGCGCGATCTCGTCGATGGAGCGGCAGGGCAGCAGCGGAATGGTCAATTCGTTCGCCATGGCCTGAACGTAAGCGCATCTCCGCCGGGACGGCACATAGGTATTTGCTCGTGCGAACAGCTCCCGTGCCGCTCGGACCCTCACTCCAGGGCGGCGAGAACCAGCGCGGCCATCGCCGCCGGGTCGCCGTTTTCCGGGCGCAGCACCAGGTCCGGGGACCCGGGCCGTTCGTACGGCGCGTCCACCCCGGTGAATCCGGTGATCTCCCCTGAACGCGCTTTCGCGTACAGGCCCTTCGGGTCGCGGTCCTCGCACACTTCGAGCGGAGTGTCGACGAAAACCTCCGAAAACGGCAGCCCCGCCGTTTCGTGCACCGTGCGCGCGAGTTCGCGGTCTGCCTGGTACGGGCTGATCAGCGACACCACCGCCACGACGCCGGCGTCGGCGAACAGCTTGGCGACCTCCGCCACGCGGCGGATGTTCTCGGCCCGGTCCGCCGGGGCGAAGCCGAGGTCGGCGTTGAGCCCGTGCCGCAGGTTGTCGCCGTCCAGCAGGTAGGCGGGACGGCCCGAAGCGACCAGCCTGCGCTCCAGTTCGACGGCCACGCTCGACTTCCCCGACGCGGACAGGCCGGTGAGCCAGATCGTGCGGCCGCGAGTCGCGCGCTCGTCCCGCGACACCGCGGCCGGATGCCAGACGACGTTCGGCGCGGTCGTGCTCGGGCCGGTGATCATGCCCGCGCCGACGGTGTCTCCGGTGTGTTCGTCGACCAGGAGGAAACCGCCGGTCGGCCGGTTGCGCAGGTACGGGTCGAACAGCAGCGGCTGCCGCGTCCGCAGCCGGATCCGGCCGATCTCGTTGAGCGACAACGACTCCGCGGTCTCGTCGCGGTGCAGCGTGGTGACGTCGAGCCGGTAGTCGAGCGCGCGGACCTCGGCCCTCGTCTCGCGGGTGGTGTGCCGGACGAGGTAGTTCGCGCCCGGGACGAGCGCGGCCTGTTCGGAGAACCAGCACACCATCGCGTCGATCTCCTGGCCCACGTGCGGCCGGTTGCCCGGCCGGCAGATCAGGTCGCCGCGGCCGAGGTCCAGTTCGTCGGCCAGTTCGATGGCGACCGCCAGCGACGCGAACGCCTCGGACACCTCGACCCCGCCGGGTCCCCAGATCGCGCGCACGGTCGTGGTGAACCCGGATGGCAGCACCGTGACCTCGTCGCCGGGCTTGAACACGCCTCCGGCGACCGTCCCGGCATAGCCGCGGAAATCGCGGCTGTGCTCGCGAATCACGTATTGCACCGGAAAACGCGCGTCGACCAGATTGCGATCCGAAGCGACGTGCACCTGTTCGAGGTGATGCAGCAGCGAAGTGCCTTCGTACCAAGGCATGCTCGCGCCCCGGTGCACCACGTTGTCGCCGTGCAGCGCGGACATCGGCACGAACGTCAGGTCCGGGGTGTGCAGTTTCATCGCGAACCGGCGGAAGTCCTCGCGGATTTCCTCGAACCGTTCCTGCGACCAGCCGACCAGGTCCATTTTGTTCACGCACACCACCAGATGCCGGATGCCCAGCAGGCTGGCGAGGAACGCGTGCCGGCGCGACTGTTCGAGCACGCCCTTGCGCGCGTCCACCAGGATCAGCGCGACGTCCGAAGTGGACGCTCCGGTGACCATGTTCCGGGTGTACTGCACGTGTCCCGGCGTGTCGGCGATGATGAACTTCCGCTTGGGCGTGGCGAAATACCGGTGCGCGACGTCGATGGTGATGCCCTGTTCGCGTTCCGCGCGCAGGCCGTCGGTGAGCAGGGCGAGATTCGGGTACGCCTCGCCGCGGTCCCGGCTGGTGCGCTCGATCGCTTCGAGCTGGTCGGCGAACACCGTCTTCGAATCGAAGAGCAACCGGCCGATCAGCGTCGATTTGCCGTCGTCCACGCTGCCCGCGGTGGCGAGCCGCACCGTCGTGACCCGGTCTCGCGCGCTCATCAGAAGTAGCCTTCCTTTTTGCGGTCTTCCATCCCCGCCTCGGAAATCCGGTCGTCGGCCCGGGTCGCGCCGCGTTCGGTGACCCGCGTCGCGGCCACCTCGGCCACCACTTCCGCGGGCGAGGAGGCGGTCGACTCGACGCAGCCGGTGCAGGTCGCGTCGCCGATCGTGCGGAAGCGAACCGTTGCCGGACAAGGAACCTCGCCCTCGGCCAGGGTGAGGAACCGGGTGTCCGCGAGCAGCATCCCGTCGCGCTGGACCACTGGTCGGCGATGCGCGTAGTACAGCGACGGCAGAGGCACGTTCTCGGCTTCGACGTACTGCCAGATGTCCAGCTCGGTCCAATTCGACAACGGGAACACCCGGATGTGCTCGCCCTTGCGATGCCTGCCGTTGTAGAGATTCCACAGTTCCGGACGCTGCCGCCGGGGATCCCACTGGCCGAATTCGTCGCGGAAGCTGAACACGCGTTCCTTGGCGCGGGCTTTCTCCTCGTCGCGCCGTGCGCCGCCGAACACCGCGTCGAAGCCGTTCTCGCGGATGCCGCGCAGCAAAGTCGTGGTCTGGAGCCGGTTCCGGCCCGCCTTCGGGTCTTCGACAACTCGGCCCGCGTCGATGTCGTCCTGGACGCTCGTGACCAGCAGCCGCAACCCGTAGCGCTCGACGGTTTCGTCCCGGAACCGGATCACCTCGTCGAAATTGTGCCCGGTGTCGACGTGCAGGACCGGGAACGGCACCGGCGCGGGCCAGAACGCTTTCGCCGCGACGTGCAGCATCACCATCGAGTCTTTGCCGCCGGAGAACAGCAGCACCGGCCGTTCGAAGGTCGCCGCGACCTCGCGGAAGACGTGCACTGCTTCGGCTTCGAGCGCACCGAGGTGGCTCAGCTCGTAGGCCGGGGGTGCCTGGGTCGCCATCGGATCCGCCCTTCCGGGGTTCGAGGACAGAAAAGTAGAACAGGTTCTTGCACTCGGTCAAGCGGCGGGGGAGGCTGAACGGATGGACCTCGTCGCACTCGAAGAAATCCGCCGGGTGAAATTCCGCTATCTGCGCTGCCTCGATCTGAAGCGCTGGGACGAGATGGCCGAGACGCTGACGGCCGACGCCCGCGTGCACTACGGGACGCCCTCCTACGGCGAACCGCTGAACTTCGACAACCGCGACGCGCTGATGGAGTTCCTGCGCACCGCCGTCGGCCCCGGCATCACGACGATGCACTTCGCCGGGCATCCGGAAATCGAGATCGACGGCGACCTCGCGACCGGCCGGTGGCTGTTCCAGGACAAAGTGATCGTCGCCGAGCACCGGGTGGTCATCGAGGGAGCCGCGTACTACGAGGACACCTACCGGCGCGAGAACGGCGAATGGCGGATCAGCAGCACCGGGTACGAACGGCTGTACGAAACGCTGGTCTCGATGAAGGACCAGCCGGGGTGGAAGCTGACAGCGAACCGGTGGGGCCAGTCCTCGGTTTCGGGTCCGTGACGGGAATCCTGAAGGACTCAGCTTTCTTCAGGATTCCCCGCACAGACGGCAAGCCTGCGCCCAGCCGGGACGGACGCCGCCCGCCTCTGCCGTGACCGCGTCCGCGACGGCCGCCAAAGCCGCGCCCCGCCGGGCGATTTCGGCACCCGTGATCGGTTCCCCGACCGACAGCGTCAGCACCAGTTCCTGCCGCCCCGACGCGTCGAAGGTCGGGGCGGCCAGCAGGCTCACCGCGTGCTTCTTCCGCGGTTCGAGGTCCGCGCCGAGGTAGACCCGCTCCCCCAGGCTCGACACCAGCTCGCCGACCAGCCCGCGCACCTCGGGCGGCAGATCTCCCGCCGCCACGCCGGCCATCAGCGTGTAGAGCCGGCGGCCCGCGGACGTCAGGCTTTCCACCAGATACCCGTGTTCGCGGCACTCGGCGACCACCCGGCGGAGGTACGCCTCGTCCAGCCGGACCGGGACCGCGGGCGGCGTGGCGAGCCAGGCGTCGAAGGCGGAATCCGTGTCCCACAGCACGTACATCAGCCCGACCGGCGGCGCGAACGGGTACGTCTCGCCGAGCCGCACCTTCCCCGGCCCGGCGCTCTGCAGCATCAGGATCCGCCCGTCCACCACCGCCGACGCGGTGCACGTCGCCTGGTACCGGGCGCTGACGTCTTCCAGGTGCGCGCGGGCGATTTCGCTGGCGCCGAAGCCTTCCGCCGCCGCGCGCCCGGCCGCGATCATCGCCGGACCCAGGCGGTAGGTCGTGGTCCGGGGATCGCGGACCACGTACCCGGCCGCGGTCAGCTCGGTGAGGATGCCGAGGCAGGTCGGCTTGCTCAGGCCCAGTTCGCGGGCCAGCGCGGAAAGCCCGAAGCGCCGGCCCGGCCGGGCCGAGAAATAGTCCAGCAGCCGCACGACCCGTTCGGTCGGCGGCGAGCGCCGGGCAACCGCCATTGACCCATCCTTAGAACGCGTTCTAGTCTCAACCGACACCGAACGTACCACTCCGGTACGGATTTGGACCAGCGTGAGGAGTCTCCGGTGCTGACCGAACCGCTCGCCGGCGCGATCGCCGAAGCCGAAAAGATCATCGCCGAGGCCCCGCACGTCCGGACCGAACAGGACCTGATCGAGGGCTACGACTACCTCGCGGGCAGCATCCGCGCCTCGGTCCAGGCGGCGTGGGCCTACGACCGGGACTTCCCGTACTTCACCCTCTCCACCGGCCCGTACACGAAAATGGGCCTGGACAACCCGGACACCCTGTATTTCAACGCGAACATCCGCGAGGACCGCGAATACGTCGTCACCGGAACCCGCGGCACCACCGCCGACCTGAGCTTCCAAGTCCTCAACGGCGACTACACGCCGGTCGAGGTGCCCGACAGCGTGACCGCGTTCGACGACCGCGACATCCCGATCGCCGCCGACGGTTCCTTCGAGATCCGCTTCGGCCCGGCGAAACCCGATCCCGAACCCGGCTATTTCGTGCTCGGCCCGGGTTCGTCGATGCTCGTCGTGCGCGAGGTCTACAGCGACTGGGCGACCGAACGGCGCGGGACGATCCAGCTCCGCTGCGCCGACACCACCGGCCAGGCCCCGCCCGCCCCGACCCGCACGGCGATGGAGAAACGGTACGGCGTCACCGGGAAGATCCTGCTCAGCCGGCTGCGGACGTTCCTCGCCTTCCCGAAGTGGTTCTACCTGAACCTCCCGGTGAACACGATGACCGAACCGCGCAGCACGCCCGGCGGCCTGCCCACGCAGTACTCCTCGGCCGGGCACTACGAACTCGCCGACGACGAGGCCATGATCGTCACCGTGCCCCGTTCCGACGCGCCGTACCAGGGCATCCAGCTCGGCAGCACCTGGTATGTCTCGCTCGACTACGTGCACCACCAGACCAGCCTCACCGCCGACCAGGCCCGGGCCGACCCGGACGGCAAGCTGCGGTTCGTGATCAGCGAACGCGACCCCGGCCTCGCGAACTGGCTCGAACGCACCGGGCACGACCGCGGCTACGTCCAGATCCGCTGGCAGCGGCTTTCCCGGGAGCTGACCGCGGCCGACGGGCCGGAGGTCGAGGTCGTGAAGTTCGCCGAACTCCCCGACCGGCTGCCCTACCACTCGCGGGCCCGCGTGACCCCCGGGGAATGGGCACAGCGGATCGCCGCGCGACAGGCCGCGGTGGCGGCCAGGATGCTGGGCTGAGGCCATGGACCTGCTGACCGGCAAAGTCGTTCTCGTGTCCGGAATCGGCCCGGGGCTGGGCCGCTCCCTCGCGCTGCGGTCGGCGGCGGCCGGGGCCGACGTCGTCCTCGCCGCGCGCACCGAATCCCGGCTCGCCGAAGTCGCCGCCGAGGTCGAAGCGCTCGGCCGACGCGCCGTTTCGGTGCCCACCGACATCACCGACGACGCCTCGGCGACCAAGCTTGTCGAGACCGCGCTCAGCGAGTTCGGGCGACTGGACACCTTGGTGCACAACGCTTTCGCGATCCCGCCGATCACCGACCTCGCCGAAGTCGATCTCGACGCGGTGCGCGCGGGCTTCGAAACCAACGTGCTCGCCGCGCTCCGGCTCACCCGGCTCTGCACCTCCGCGCTCGCCGAAAGCGCCGGTTCGGTCGTGATGATCAACTCGGCGGTGCTGCGGCATTCACGGCGCACTTTCGGCGCGTACAAAATGGCCAAGGCGAGTTTGCTCGCGCTCGCGCAAAGCCTCGCTTCGGAACTCGGCCCGCGCGGAATCCGGGTCAATTCCATTGCCCCGGGCTACATCTGGGCGGACTCGCTCAAGTGGTATTTCGCTTACCTGGCCAAGGAACGCGGCGTGCCCGCCGAGCAGGTGTACGCGGAAACGGCGGAGACGATCGACCTGCGCCGCCTCCCGGAACCGGACGAGATCGCCGACACCGTCGTGTTCCTCGCGTCCGCGCTCGCTCGCTGCGTCACCGGGCAATGCCTCGACGTCAACGCCGGCGAATACCACCACTGAGGGGAAGAGCATGCGTCCAGGACGAGACAGCGTCGGCACGGTCGAGGACCTCCACGCGTCCGCCACGAAACTCACCGGCCTCGACGATTTCGGCGACGGCGAATACCTCGAAGGCTTGCGCGTCCTGCTCGATTCCTACGCCGCCGAAGCCGATTTGACTCCGTATGGCAACAAAGTCCACCGTGCGTTCCTGCGCGGGGCTCTGGTCGCGCGGCTGCTGAGCGAAGCCGCGTGGAAGCGGAATCCGCAGTACGCCGACGTCCCCGTCGAGCGGCCGATTTTCGTCACCGGCCTGCCGCGCACCGGAACCACGGCACTGCACCGGCTGCTCACCGAAGACCCGGCGCACCAGGGTCTCGAAGTGTGGCTGACCGAAGTGCCGCAGCCGCGCCCGCCGCGCGAAACGTGGGCGGACAACCCGGTCTTCCAAGCGATTCAGGCCGGATACGAACAGCACCACGTCGAGCATCCGGAATTCATGGGCCTGCACCACATGTCGGCGGACCAGGTCGAAGAATGCTGGCAGCTGCTGCGGCAGTCGATGAAATCCGTGTCGTACGAATGCCTCGCGCACGTGCCCGGCTACTCGCGCTGGCTCGACGGGCAGGACTGGACCGGCGCCTACCGCAGGCACCGGCGCAATCTGCAGCTCATCGGCCTGCCCGACGCCGGCCGCCGCTGGGTGCTCAAGAACCCGAGCCATCTGTTCGCCCTCGACGCGCTGCTGGAGGTCTACCCGGACGCGCTGGTCGTGCAGACGCATCGCGCGCCCAGCACCGTCATCGCGTCGGTGTGCAGCCTGACCGAGCAGGCTTCGGAAGGCTGGTCGGACACCTTCCGCGGCGAGATCGTCGGACGCAGCCAGCTCGACCTCTGGGCGCGCGGTGCGGAGCAGTTCGCGGCCGCCCGCGCGCGGCACGACCCCGCGCAGTTCTGCGACGTCCGGTACGAGGACTTCGTCGCCGACCCGATCGGCACCGTCGAAGGCGTCTACCAGCACTTCGGCCTCGACCTCGGTCCGCGGGCGCGCGAAGCGATGACCGCGTTGCACCAGCGGAGCCGTACCGGGGCCGCGAAACCGAGGCACCGCTACGACCTCGCCGATTTCGGCCTGACCGCCGGGGAGGTCGACGAGCGGTTCGCCGGATACCGCGCCGCGCCGCGAAGTTGAGGCCGTTTCGAGACCGGCATCTTCGGCGAACCGGGCACGCGGCCGCGGGCCGCCCCCTAGGATCTGCCTGACTTTTCCTTGAGCGGAGAGCAGGTATGACGACCCTCACCAACACGATCCTCGAGATTCTCCCGCTGGCGTTGCTGCTCATCGTGGGGCTGTTCGGCCTGATCCTCTCGATCGGCCGGCGCTCGCGCGGCGGCTCCGGGATGATGGTGGCCGCCTTCGTGGTCATGCTCGTCACCACGGGGCTGAACATCGCCTGGCGGCTCATGCTGACGAACGTCGCGTCCTGGATGGCTGCGGACCACCTGAGCAGCGACGAGATGTCGACGATCTTCCTGGCCGTGGGCATCCCGCTCGGCCTTCTCGAAGTGCTGTCGTGGCTGCTGGTCGTGCTCGCGGTGGCGAAGGGCGGCCGCGCTCCCCAGCCCGGGTTCGCGCCCGGCGGGTACCCGATGGGCGGGCAGCCGGGGTATCCGCAGGCCGGGTACGGCCAGCCCGGGTATCCGCAAGCCGGGTACGCGCAGCAGGGGTACCCGCAGCCGGGGTATCCGCAGACCGATCCCGGTCAGCAGTCCGGGTACTCCCAGCCGCCGCAGCCCAACCCGGGCGAAGGCCCGCAGCAGCCGCCGAACTGACGCGGTCAGACCGCCGCGGTTGGGCCGCCAGCGATTTTCAGTTTCGCTGAAGAGCCCGAGCGGCGTGCCGGTCGCCGGTCTTGATCTCCGCCGGGGTCGCGGTCTTCGTGATCTTCAACGCGGGCAGCGGTGGAAACAGCGGCGCGTTTCCCTTTCGCTACCGCGAGACAGTGGCCTGAATCAGGTCGTACGCGAGGTCCATCCGGATGCCGTCCGGATTGGTGAGCCCCTTCTCGTCGTACCAGGAGGCGTCGGCTTCCGGATGCGGCCCGCTGACGCCCACGCGCCCCTTGCCGTACGGAGCCACGACCACCGCGGCCGCGCCGTTCGAGTACGTCGCCAGCACCGTCGCGTCGGCCCCGTCGTCGAGCCGGAACGCGGGCCCGTCCTGGAAATACAGGTGCCGCGGCTTCCCGCGCCAGCTGACCTCGATGACGGTGTCGCGCTCGTCCGGGACCGTCGAGCCGGGGGAACCCGCGTACCCGTGCGAGTCGCCGGGCAGCAGGCCGAAGCCCGGATCGCGGCCCGCCAGATAGCCGCCGAAGCACAGTCCGAGGTAGCTGCCGCCGCCCCGGACCCAGTCGCGCATCGCGGCGGCGGACGCGTCCAGATCCTGCCAAGTCCGGTCGAGGTCCTGCCCGCCGCCCGGCTGGACGTACAACTGCGCCTGGGCCAGCACGGCCGCGGTGAGCGGCTTCCCCGTGCCCGGCCCCACGTACTCGACCCGGTAATGCTGCGGCGCCCGGCGCAGCAGATCAGCCACCGCGGGCCCGCACTCCGCGCATCCCTGCGGCCCGTTGTACACCAGCGCGAGCGGCGCTTCCGCACTCCGCACCGGCGGTTCCGGCTCGGCTTCCGGCCGCCCGCACCCCACCGCCAGCAGCGCGGCGGCGAGAAGCCCGCACAGCACCCGACGCCGCTTCCCGGCAGCACCGGACATCGTTCCCCCCTGTGCCGACCCGTCCCTGTCCGTTAGCTTCCCATAGGGTTTCCCCTCCGAGCACCGCATCCCCGAGGACCTCCATGCCCGCCTGGCCCGCCACCGAGGCCGCCGCCGTCGCCGAACAACACCGGCTGCGCGCCCTCGTATACCCGACCGGCCCGGCCCCCGCCGACGGTGCCCTAGTCGCGGGTGTCGACGTCGCTTATGACGACGAACGGGACGTCGTTGTCGCAGCCGCCGTGCTCGTCGATTTCGGCACTCTGGAAACGGTGGAGGAAACGACCGCGACCGGACCGGTCAGCTTCCCGTACGTGCCGGGTCTGCTCGCCTTCCGCGAACTCCCGCCGGTCCTGGACGCCCTGGCCGCCCTCCGCCGCCGCCCGGACCTGGTCCTCTGCGACGGCTACGGTCTGGCCCACCCGCGCCGCCTCGGTCTGGCCAGCCACCTGGGCGTCCTGACCGGCCTCCGGACGGCCGGGGTCGCCAAAACGCCGTTCACCTTCACGCACGAGGCACCCGGCCCGGCGCGCGGTGACTGGTCCCCGCTGCTCGACGGCGCGGAGGTGGTCGGCCGCGCTTTGCGTACGCAGACCGGGGTCAAGCCGGTCTTCGTGTCAGTGGGCCATCGGATCGGCTTGGCCGAAGCCTGCGAGGCGACGCTGGCGCTGACACCGGACTACCGGCTGCCGGAGACGACCCGCCGAGCGGATTCCCTCTGCCGACGGACGTTGGCGGAAGCTGGTCCGCATACCGAAGCCCGGAGCTAGCCGCCGCACAGCCAGCGGCTGACGACCGCGAAAACCTCCTCGCCGAGCCCACACATCGGCTCGACGCGGTGCAGCAGCACTACCTCCCGGGCAGCAAACGCGAACCCGGCGAGACCGATCCCCAGACCCTCGTCCGCGAAATCCGCGCCGAAATCCTGCTGTTCGCACACGAGAACGCATCGGCAGCCGTGACGCTGGCACACGGCTGCAGCACGGAGCCCGCAATCGACCACAGTGGACAGCGCCGATCAGGGCTGCGAAGCCGCCAAAGCCGCAGTCCGCTCGATAATGCCAGCCAAGACCGCCGCCGCCTCTTCCGGAACCCAGTGGCTGACCCCGGACAGGATCTCCAGCCGGTAGGCACCCTCGACGTACTCCCCGGCCAGTTCCGCGCTCCGGCGCGACAGTGCCTGGTCCCCGTCGCTCCACACGTGCGTCGTCGGGGCCGTCACCCGGGCCCGGAGGCTCGACGGGTTCAGCAGGAGCATCGCGCGGTACCAGTTCAGGCCGCCGGTCAGTGCGCCGCCGAGCAGGATTTCGCGGTGCACGTCGGCGATCTGCGCCGGGGTCATCCCGGTCGCGGCGAGGGCGCGGTCCAGCAGCCGCGGACGGCGGCGCAGAACGAATTCGGGCAGCCACGGCAGCTGGAAGAAGAGCATGTAGGACGAACGGACGAGCTGGTCGCTGGTCAGCATCGCGCGCAGGAACGCGCCGGAATGCGGCACCGACACCGTCGTCAGCGACCGGACCAGCTCCGGGTGCCGCGCCGCGGTCGACCAGGCCGCGTTGGCTCCCCAGTCGTGCCCGGCCAGATGCACCGGACCGGCCCCGGCGGCGGCGATCAGCGCGGCCGTGTCGGCCACGAGGCGGCTCGACCGGTACGCGAAGCGGCCCCGGGGACGCGCACGCCGCGAGTAGCCCCGCTGATCCGGCACGAGCGTGCGGAATCCGCGCTCGTTGAGCAGCGCCGCGACCTCCGACCACGACGTGCCGGTCTGCGGGAACCCGTGCAGCAGGACGACCGGCTCGCCGTCCAGCGGGCCGGTGTCGCGGACGTCGAAGGTCAATCCGTCGTGGTCGAAAGAGCCGACGCGGCTGGCGGTGGGCACGACGGGCCTCCACGCGGCGAACAGCGACCGTCAGGGCGGGGCCGCCGGCCGTCCGGACGAGCGTAACTAACTCCGAGTAAGTTGCCGAAGAGTCAACCAGCTGTCCAGCGCCCGCCCGGCGGCCCCGGATCCCGTTACGCCCCAGCGGTTTCCGGAACCCCGTAGCCCCCTCCCCCGCCGGACTCGCACCGCAGCACGTCCCCCCGCCGCACCCGCAGGCTGTTCACCTTCAGCATCTCCCGGGCCTCCGGCGTCCCGGGGTTCAGCACCACCCGCGGCGGCGCGCCCGCCGACCCGCCGAAAAGCCCCCACGCGGGCGTCACCGAGCGTTCCCACCACAGCGACAGGTCTTGATCCGCCTCCATCACGTACTCCCGGATCACCCCGTCTCCCCCGCGCCAGCGCCCCGCGCCGCCCGAACCCGCGCGGATGCGGTATTCGTTCACCCGCACCGGATACAGCGTTTCGACCACCTCGACCGGCAGGTCCCGCAGCGAACCGTTGACGTTGTTGATCAGCGCCGTCTCCCCGTCGCCGCCCTTCCAGGCGCCCCAGCCGCCGACGGTCGCCTCCAGCGTCACGAACGGCTCCCCCGTCCGCGGATGCTCGCCGGCGAACTGCACGATCATCGAATCGCCGTAGCTGGCCGCCGCGACGCGGTCCGGCATCGCGGGCGCGAGCGCGGCCACCACGAGATCGATGAGCATGCCGAGGCTCGAGTAGTAGTACTGGCACGCCGCCGGCTCCCGCGCGCCGAGCATCGACCCGTCGCGGACCTGCACGTCCAGCGGCGCGAACGAACCGCCGTTCAGGCTCACCTGCGGCGAGATCAGCAGCTTGTACCCGACCCGCGCGGCCGAAATCGCCTGGGAGCGGCCGCAGTTGACCGGGCCGGTGGCCTGGTCCGCGCAGTCGGTGAGGTCGATCGTCATCGATTCGCCCTCGACGATGACCCGCACGCGCACCTTCAGCGGCGTGTCCGGGTCGATCGCGTCGTTGTCCAGATACCCAGTCGCCTCGTACTCGCCGTCCGGGATCGCCGCGATGCGTTCGCGCTCCAGCCGTTCGGTCTGGGCGAAGATCTGCTCGCGCGCGGCGTCGACGGTTTCCGCGCCGTAGCGGGCGAACAGCTCGCCCAGCCGCCGCACCCCCATCCGGGCGCAGGCGATCTGCGCGCGCATGTCGCCGAGGGTCACGTACGGGAAGCGCACGTTCGTCTCGATCAGCCGGAGGATGTCGGCGCATTCGACGCCGCCCGCGACGATCCGCGTCGGCCCCATCCGGAGACCCTCTTGGTAGATGTTCGTGGAATCCATCGAACCGCCGGGATCCTTGGAACCCATGTCGATCCAATGCGCCCGCGAAGCCGCGAAGCCGACCAGTTCCTCGCCGACGAAAATCGGCGCGTACACCGTGCAGTCGTTGAGGTGGGTGCCGCCGATGTAGGAGTCGTTGAGCACCCACACATCGCCGGGCTGCCAGACGTCCGCGCCGAAGAGCTCCTCGGTGTGGCTGGTGCAGATCTCCAGGTTCCCGAGGAAAATCGGCAGCCCGGACGACTGGCCGAGCACGCGGTGGTTCCGGTCCAGCAGCGCCACGGCGCAGTCCTTGCCCTCGTAGATCGTCGGCGTGTACGACGACCGGATGAGGGTCATGTTCATGTCCTCGGCCGCCTGGATCAGCGCCGAGCGGATGATTTCGGTGGTGACAGGGCTGATGCTCACGCGTGCTCCTCCTGCAGGTGGTCGGCGGCCGCGAGGGTGACGACCAGGAAGCCGTGGTCGTCCACGGCTAGTTCGGCGTCCGGCGGGACGACCGTGGTGGCGGTTTCCTCGTGCACGATCGCGGGTCCGGACAACCGGCTGCCGGGAGCGAGCGACGAACGCGCCACGATCGCGGTGGGCACCGGCTTTCCGGCGAACACGACGTCGCGGACCACCGGCTCCGGTCGTCCGGCACTCGTTTCGGCGGACGCGGCGGAACGGTCGACCACGCCGTGGCCGGTGGTGCGCAGCGCGACGAACTGCACCGGCGCGCCGGGGGTGGCGTGGCCGTAGCGCTGGTGGTGGATCTCGGCGAACCGCGCCTCAATGGCGGGCAGGAATTCCGGGCTGTCGACCGGATCGTCGTCCAGGATCGGCACGGTCAAGGTGTAGTCCTGGCTTTCGTACCGCATGTCGACGCCGTGCGTCACCGACCGCCGTTCCTCGGGAATTCCCTGTTCCCGCAACGCTTCCAGGGCCTGCTCGCGCAGCGAGTCGAGAGCGGTGCGCAACGCGCGGGTGTCGAGCTCGCTTCCGTTGGCGAAGAACTGCATGGTGAAGTCCCGCCGGACATCGGCTTCGAGCATGCCCCACGCGGAGAACGCTCCGGGGAACCGCGGCACGATCACCTCGGTGATGCCGATTTCCCGCGCGATGAACGCCGCGTGCATCGGTCCCGCGCCGCCGAACGCGAGCAGCGCGAACTGGCCCGGCTCGCGGCCGTGCTCGACGGTCAGGGTGCGGATCGCCTGCGCCATCTTGGCGTTTCCGACGTCGCAGATCCCGGACGCCAGCTCGACCGGGTCCATGCTGAGCTGCTGTGCCAGCGTCGCGACCGCCTTACGCGCGGCGTCGAGGTCGAGCGGCATGCCGCCGCCGGCGAACGACTCCGGATCGACCCGGCCCAGCACGCAGTTCGCGTCGGTGACGGTCGCCTGCGTGCCGCCGCGGCCATAGCACGCCGGACCGGGCACTGCGCCCGCCGATTCGGGGCCGACGCGCAACGCGTCGCCCTCGGCGTAGGCGAGCGAACCGCCGCCGGCGCCGACGGTGTGCAGGTTGACGAGCGGCATCAGCAGCGGGAAACCCTCCGCCTCGCCGTCCGGCGAAACGTCGGCCGCGTAGTCCATCACGAGCGAGACGTCGAACGAGGTCCCGCCCATGTCCACGCAGATCAGGTCCGGACGGCCGAGCAGCTTCGCCGCCGCGACGCCGCCCATCGTGCCGCCGACCGGGCCGGACAGCAGCGTCTGCAGCGGATGCCGCCGCGCGAACCCGGCGTTGACCAGCCCGCCGGAGGACTGCATGACGTGCACCGGGACGTGCAGGCCCTTCTCGGTGAACCGCGCCTCGATGCGGTCGAGGTAGCGATGCACCGACGGGCCGGTGTAGGCCTCCAGCACCGCCGTCGACGTCCGCTCGTACTCCCGCCATTCCGGCGCGACCTCGTGGGAAAGCACGACCAGCGCGTCGTCGCCGAGTTCGGCGCGCAGGATCTCCCCCGCGCGGCGCTCGTGCCCGGAATCCAGATAGGAGAACAGGAAACACACCGCGACGGCCTCGAAACCCTCTTCGCGCACGCGTTTCGCGACCAGCCGCACGGCGTCCTCGTCGAGCGGTTCGAGTTCCGCGCCGGTCGCGTCGAGCCGTCCGGCGACCTCCGCGACCGCTTCCGGGCCGACGAGCGGCTCGGGCTTGCGGTAGTGCAGGTCGAACAGCCGGTTCCGGTTGCCGCGCGCGATCCGGTAGACGTCGCCGATCCCCTTCGTGGTCAGGATCAGCACCTTCGCGCCGCGCCGTTCGAGCAGCGCGTTCAGGCCTTGCGTGGTGCCGTGCACGAAGAACTCGATCTCGGCGAACGGCAGGTCGAATCCTTCGAGCGCGCCGAAAACGCCGCGCGCGAGGTCGTCGGGGGTGGTGAGCACCTTGCCCGCGCGCAGCCGCTGCGTCGCGCCGTCGTGGACGACCACGTCGGTGAAGGTGCCGCCGATGTCCATGGCGACCCGGTAGGTCATGAGAACTCCTTGTCGGATAAGGGAAACTCAGGTGAGCGCGCGGCCCTCGGTCTCGGGCAGCGGAAGGACGGCGAGAAGCGCGACGACGAGGAAGGCCACGATCGACGCGACGGTCAGCGAGGACGCGACGCCGTGGTCCATCATCGCGCCGATCACCGGCACGGAAACCGTGTTGGCCAGCAGAATCGCCGAGGTGGACCAGGAGTAGCCGACGCCGCGCAGCCCGGTCGGCAGCACCTCGGCGGACCAGGTGTTCCAGATGCCCCACGCGCCGAGCGAGAAGAACGCGAGGATCAGGTTGCCCGCGTACAGCTGCGTGGAACCGGTGGCGAGGCCGAACAGCACGCCGCCGATCGCCGAGGCCAGCGCGAACAGCAGGAAGATCCGCTTGCGCCCGTGCCGTCGGGTCAGCCACGCGGCGAGCAGGTAGCCGGGCACGGACACGACCTGGGTCACCGCGACGAACCACACCGCGCCGGACACGCTCAGCCCGCGGTTCTGCAGCAGCACCGGCAGCCACGTCTGCAGACCCCAGTAGCCCCAGCTGAACGTGAACGACGTGAGCAGCATCGGCAGGAACCGCCGCCGCACCGGCGAGCGGAACAGGTTGCGCACCGCGCCCGCCTTGCGGTCGGCGTCCTCGACGGAAAACGTGGTGTCCGCCGGGATTTTCGCACCGAGACCGCGCAGCACGGCGGTGGCTTCCGCGTGCCGGCCGCGCCGCGCGAGCCAGTACGGCGATTCCGGCACCCACCGCAGCACCGCGAACGCCCACAGCCCGGCCAGCGCGGCGACCACGGCGACCGCGCGCCAGCTGACCGTGCCGAGCGACTGGCTCACGCCGATGCACAGCAGCGTGCCGATCGGAAATCCGATGCTGAGCGCGACCGCGCCCTGGCCGCGCCGGGCGGTCGGCAGCAGTTCGAGGAAATACGGGAACGTGACCGCGTAGACCCCGCCGAACGCCACGCCGGACAGGAACCGCAGCACGACGAACGGCCAGAACGCCGGCGAAAGCCCGGCGGCCAGCGCGAGCACCGCGTAGATCAGCAGGCTCGCCACCGTCACGCGGCGGCGGCCGAGCCGGTCGATCAGCCCGCCCCACAGCAGCGCGCCGGGCACCATGCCGAACGCGACCGCGGACAGCGCCCAGCCGAGTTTCGTGTTGTCCACGCCGAATTCGTCCGCGATCCCGTTCGACACGTAGACCAGCCCGACCTGTTCCCAGGCCTCGACCACGAACGCGAAGAACAGCACCGATCCGGCGAGCCAATGCCGTCGGGTCAGCCCCATCCCGGTGCAGACGTCGCCGACGGTCGGCGCGGCGGCGGTAGTGGGCGGGGCGGGCTCGTGCGGGGCGGCCATGGCGCCTCCTATCATCATCAAAACGTTTTGATGAGCTTTCGCGGCATCAAACCCGCGCGCCGGTGCGGTGTCAAGCCCTCGCCGGCCGGGCGGTGGGCGATACTGGGCCGTCCGGAGGCAGGGCGGAGGGGAACCAGAGTGGACACCGACGGCGGCAAACGGCCGGTGACGATCCGGGAGGTCGCCGAACGCGCCGGGGTCTCGATCAGCACGGTTTCGCACGCGCTTTCCGGGCGCCGGCCGATTTCGGCGGCGACCAAGGCGCGGGTGCGCGAGGCCGCCGCGGAGCTGGGCTACGACCCGAACCCGAACGCGCGCTCGCTGCGCACCGGCCGGTCCGGGCTGGTCGGGCTCATCCTGCGGCCGCGCTACGCGGTGGCTGGCACGCCGGACCGCGCCGAAACGTTCAACCGGCTCGTCGGGTCGGTCGCGACCGAGATGCTGCGGCGCAAAACCGGGCTGATCCACGTGCCCGACCTGCACGATCCGGCGGTGGCGAGCGTGCCGATGGACGGCTGCATCGTGGCCCACCCCTACGGCGGCGACACCGCGCTGGCCGAACTGCTCGGCCGCGGCCTGCCGGTGGTGACGGTCGAGGAGGATCCGGAGCAGCCGGATTTGCCGTGGGCCGTGCGGCTGGACTACCCGCCGGTGGTCGAAGCCCTGCTGGACCACCTCTACGACCAGGGCGCGCGGGACGTGCTGCTGCTGTCGGGCACCGAGGACAACGCCTGGAACCGGCGGCCGCGCGAAACCTATCTGGCGTGGTGCGAGCGGCGCGCGCTGCCGCCGCGGACCGCCTTGCTCAGCGAAGGCCTGACCCCGGGGGACGTGCCCGAACTGGTGCAGCCCTTGCTGTCCGGCGCGGACCGGCCGGACGCGATCGTGGTCGCGACGAGCGATTTCGCCCCGCTCATCGCCGACGCCGCCGCCGCGCTGGGCCTGCGCGTCCCGGACGATCTGCTGCTGGCCGCGCTGACCGACAGCGAACACGCCCGCACGAGCACGCCGCCGATCACCGCGATGGACCTGACCCACGAAGCCTTGGCCGAACGCGCCGTGGAGCTGATGCTGGCCCGGCTGTCCGGGGCGGAAACGCCCGCGGGGCCGGTGTTCCGGACTCCGGAACTGCGGCTGCGGGAATCAACCCGGCGCCGGGGATGACGCCGGGTTTCCAGACGGAGGTGCCGCCCACGCAAAACACCCGGCTGGGACACCCCAGCCGAGCGTCTCGCTGAACTCCTCCCCGTTCCGGACAACCGCCCGCGGGGCAACCGCCCCGCGAATCCACCCCGAGCCGGGGTTCGCCGCTAGTCGACCGGGGTGACCTCGGCCATTTCCGACCAGGCCGCGCCGTCGAGGTTCTGGTAGTTGATCTCGGGCTTCTTCGCCACGACCGTCGACATGAACGGGAAGAACTCCTGCGCGTGCCGGGTGGCGACGTGCGCGTCCCCGGCGGCGCTGTCCGCGAAGACCTCGACCAGGACGAATTCGTTCTCGTTCTTGCCGTTCTGGTAGTAGTCGAACGAGACGTTGCCCGGTTCGCCGCGCACCTGCTCGGTGTAGCGCTCGATGCCTTCCAGCCATTCGGCGCGTTTCTCGGGGCGGATCTGTGCTTTGAGGACGATCAAGATCATGGGCCCGAGTATCGCAGGAACCCGCCGGGGGGCGCAGATCCGCTACGCGGCCACCGCGGCGGAACGGATCGCCCGCGCGCCGGCCACCGCCGTCACCAGCAGCACCACTCCTCCCCCGAAAACGGCGCTCCCCGCGAACGGCCAGACGCTGAACGCCGCCGCCGCGCCGCCGGTTTTGACGATCGAGAACGGCAGCACGCACAGCACCGAACCCGCCACCGCGACCGCGATCGCCAGCAGTGCCGCGGCGGCGGTTTCGCGCAGGAGCATCCCGCGGACCTGCCGGACGGTCGAGCCGATCAGCGACAGCGTCGCGAATTCCGTGCGGCGGTCGCCGATCGCGGCCACCAGGTTGTTGGTCAGCGCGATCGCCATGAACAGCGAGATCAGGACGACCACCAGGTAGTTGATCGACGCCAGCACGTCGGCAGTGCTGCCGGGGACGCTGTGCCGGTTTTCGATGCCCTGCATGGCCAACGTGCCGGCGGAGACGCCGACCAGCAGCGTCAGGAAGGTGACGATCGGGCGCGCTCGCTCCGGAGCGGCGCTCAGGTTCACGCCCGCCAGATGCGCCTCGGCGTTCTTCGCCCCGCGTGAAAGACGGCCGGTGATCCGGTTGGCCGCGGCGATCAGTTCCGGGGCCAGAATCGCGAAGCCGATCGAGCACAGCACCACGGCGGGACCGGTCAGCCCGGTCGTCGCGATGGTGTCCGCAGGCAGCGCGAGCACCGAACTCGCCGAACCGAAACCCGCGGCCAGCAAGGCGATCGCGGCGATCCGCCGGGGCCGCGCCGACCGGACCCGGCGCGGGCCGGACTCTTCTTCCACCGGGCTGCGCCGGGCCGGGCCGCGGCTGCCGATCCACGCCGCGAGAACCGCGGCCAGCAGCACCACCGCGACCCCGAGCAGCGGCAGCACGATGCCGGGCGCGAAGGAGGTGCCCGGCGCGGTGAGCCCGGTGGACCGCACGCCGGTCAGCAGCAGGAGCCCGAGCAGGTAGCCGAGTCCGAGGCCGGGCAACGCGGCCACGAGGGCGATCGCGAGGGTTTCCGTCGAAACGAGCACGCGGATTTGCCGGGGCGCCGCGCCGATCAACCGCAAGCCGCCGATCTCGCCGGACCGCGCGGCGAGCGTGACGCTGATCGTCGACACCATCGCGAACACGACGATCGCCACCACCCAGCCGCCCAGGATGAGCGGGAACTGGGTGAGGAATCCCCGGTCGGCCGGGGCCGTGCTCTCGGCGAGCCCGGTGCCGAGCAGGGCCGTCATCGCGACCACGAGCGCCATCCCGACGAGTGCGACGAGACCGGTGGCCACTGCGGCGGCGCGGTGGTGGCCGAAGAGCCGCAAGGCGAGTCTCAGCATGTCAATCCTCCTTTGGATGCGTTGCCAGCAAACAGAATCTCGCCAGTCACGATGGTTGCCGCTGGATTTCCGCGCCGGGTCACCGAGCACCCACCGCGTTCGCCGCCCGCTCGGCGGACTCGACCAGCACCGCCATCCGGTTCGCCACCGCCGCCGCGGTCGGCCGGGACAACTGGTCGACCACCAGGCCGTCGGCCAGGAACAGCACCGCGTCGGCATAGGACGCGGCCACCGGGTCGTGCGTCACCATCACGGTCGTCTGCCCTCGGTCGGCCAGCTGCCGCAGCAGGCCCAGCACTTCCCGCGCGCTGCGGATGTCCAGCGCGCCAGTCGGTTCGTCGGCGAACACCACCTCCGGACCGGTCACCAGCGCCCGCGCCACGGCCACGCGCTGCTGCTGCCCGCCGGAAAGCTGGCCCGGCCGGTGTCCCCCGCGCTGCGCCAGGCCGACCTGCGCGAGCAACGCCGCGGTGCGCTGCGGGTCCGGTCCGCGACCGTCCAATCGCAACGGAAGCTCGATGTTCTCCTCCGCGGTCAGCGCGGGCAGCAGATTGAACTGCTGGAAGACGAAGCCGATCCGTTGCCGCCGCAGTGCGGCCAGCTGCGGTTCCTCCAAAGCGGACAGATCGGTGCCGTCCAGTTCGACGGTGCCTTCCGTCGGCGTGCGCAGGCCGGCCGCGCAGTGCAGCAAGGTCGTTTTCCCGGAGCCCGACGGGCCCATGATCGCGGCGAAGGCGCCGCGCGGGACGTCCAGGTCTACGCCCCGCAGTGCGTCGACCGGGCCGCCTTCCCCTTCGAAGCGGCAGCGCAGCCGCCGGATGCGGATCGCGGGTGCGGTCATCTCGAGTCCTCCCAGAGTGATGAACGGTCGTTTAAAACGAACGTTTACCTGATACGGTAGCACGCGTGGGACACCGCGAGAACCTGATCACCGCCGCCCGGGAATGCCTCCTCAAAGCCGGTTACGCGCGCACTACGGTGCGCGACCTCGTCGCCGCCTCCGGGGCCAACCAGGCGTCGATCAACTACCATTTCGGCTCGAAGGAACAGCTGCTCACGCAGGCGCTGTCCGGCTTGAACACCGAATGGGGCGAGATGCTGTTCGCCGTCCTCTCCGACCCGGCCGACGAGAACGCCGGGCCGGAGCGGCGCTGGGCGCGGATCATCGAGTCCATTCAGGAGCACCGCGAGCTGTGGTTCGTGAACTTCGAGAGCGTCAGCTACCTCCAGCACGACGAGAAGGTGCGGAAGATCAACGCCGAAGGCCAGCAGCTGGCTCGCGTCGCGCTCGCGCGCGCCTTCGGCGATCTCGGACCGGACGCCGAGCCGAAGGACGTCCACGCGGTCGGCGCGCACTACTACTCGCTGCTGGTCGGGACTGCCCTGCAGTGGCTGACCGATCCGGACCATGCCCCCTCGGCGGCCGACGTCGTCCGCGCCGACCGCCGATCCCGCTGAACCGCCGCTAAAACCCGCGCACGTCACGCTGACGTCACAGATCCCCGCGGCCCGCAGCAGCTCCGTTGACACGTCCGCCATCCGGGTGACATGATCCGGGCACCGCTTGGAAACGTTTCCAGGCCATTGAGAACGTAGCTTGGAAACGTTTCCAACAGCGGTTTCCGCGATGTCCGACCGGGAGGGACGATGACGTCAACCCGAGCCACGCTGATCCAGGTGGCCGAGCGCGCCGGCGTGTCGCTGGCTTCGACCTCGCGCGCGCTGCACGGGACCGGCGCGAGCAAAGCGATGGTCGAGCGCGTGCGCGCCGCCGCTGCCGAGCTCGGGTACAGCGCGGACGCGATCGGGCGGTCGTTGCGGCTGAAGAAGACTTCGCAGATCGCGTTCGCGGTGGCGGACATCGGCAACCCGGTCTACGTCGAGATCATGCGCGGCATCCACGAAGTCCTCGCCCCGCACGGGTACCGGGTCGTGGTGATGTCCACCGGGGACACCGCGGCGTCGACCGCCGAGCTGATGCGGAGCCTGCACGGCGGGTTCGTCGACGGCATGATCGTGATCCCGCTGCGCACCGACGACGAGCTGATCGAGCAGATCGGCCGCGCCCCGGTTCCGGTCGTGGTGATCGGCCGGGCGATGAGCGACCGCGGGATCAGCTCGGTCTCCACCGATTCCGCGGCCGGGATCGGCGCGGCGGTGCAGCACGTGGTTTCGCTGGGCCGCCGCCGGATCGGATTCCTCAACGGGCCGCTCGACACCACGCCGGGCTCCTCGCGGCAGCGCGGGTTCGACGAGGCAGTGTCCGCGAAGGGCTTCGCCGCGGAGACGGCCGTCGAGGTCGCGGCCGATTTCACTGTCGCGGCGGGGATCGAAGCCGCCCGGAAGCTCCTCGACCGTCCGCAGCGGCCGGACGCCATCGTGGCGGCGAACGACCTGCTCGCCATCGGCGCCATCCGCGCCGCCCGCGAACGGGGGCTGGGCATTCCGCGCGACGTCGCCGTCACCGGGATGGACGACACCGAACTCGGGCAGGTTTTCCTGCCCCGGCTGACCAGCGTGTCCCTCGGCTCGGCCGAGCGCGGGCGCGCCGCCGCCCGGCTGATGCTCGGGCTCGCCGAGGACGCGGACGCCCCGGCGCGGCAGATCTCGGTCGGGACCGAGCTGTTCGTCCGGGAGTCCACTGTGGACCAGAACGTGGAGGACGCGGAATGACCACCGCGATCGAGCCGCGGCGAGCGGCCCCCGCTCCCCCGCCGCGCCCGAAGAAGACCACCCAGGCGCGCACCCGGCGACGCGAGGCGATCGCGCTGGTGATGCCTTCGCTGATCCCGATCCTGGTGCTGTCGGTGGCCCCGCTGGTGATCGGCATCGTGCTGGCCTTCACCGACACCCGGCTGGTGCGGCATCCGGACTTCGGCTTCGCCGGGATCGACAACTTCGTCCGGCTCGGCGGCAACTCGCTGTTCTGGGACTCGCTGCGGATCGGTCTGATTTGGACGGTCGGCGTGACGGTCCTGCAGCTGGCCGCGGCGATGGGTCTCGCACTGCTGCTGAACTCCGGGCTCAAACTGCAGGGCCTCACGAGGGTGCTCGCGCTCATTCCGTGGGCAATGCCGCCGGTAGTCGTCGCGATTATGTGGCAGATGATTTATTCGGCCAACGGCGGTCCGCTCAACGCGTTCCTCGGCAGCATCGGCCTGCCGGACGGAATCAACTGGCTCGGCGATTTCACCACCGCATTGCCCGCGGTGATCGTGGTCGGAGTCTGGGTCGGCATGCCGCAGACCACCGTGACGCTTCTGGCTGGCCTGCAACAGATCCCGGCCGAACTGCACGAGGCGGCCGCCGTGGACGGAGCCGGGGCGTGGCGGCGCTTCACCGCGGTGACCTGGCCGAGCATGCGCCCGATCGTCAGTTCCATCACTTCCCTGAATTTTATCTGGAATTTCAATTCGTTTTCGCTCGTTTACGTGCTCACCGCGGGCGGCCCGGGCGGCAAAACGATGGTTCCCGTGCTGTTCGTGTACCTCGAAGCGTTCAAGAACCGCGAAATCGGCTACGCCGCCGCGATGGGGCTGGTCCTCGTCCTCGTGGTCGTCGCGCTGCTCGCGATCTACCTGCGGTCGCAGTTCCGCGGCGACCGCCCGGAAAGGGGGCGGTGATCGATGCGCTGGTCCGTGCGCCCCGCGCAGTACCTGGCTCTCGTGCTGTACCTGTTGTTCCTCGGCTTTCCTTTGCTGTGGCTGATTTCCGCGTCGGTGAAGTCGTCGGCGGAGCTGAACTCGCTGTCGGTCAACCTGATCCCGAGCGAGTGGCATTGGGACAACTACGGCGAAGCGCTCTCCCGTCAGGGCCTGCTGCATTCGGCGTTCAACAGCCTGCTGGTCGCGCTGGCCAGCACCGTGCTGGCGATCCTGATCTCAGTGCCCGCCGCCTACGTGCTGGCCCGGCTCAAGGGCAAGCTGCGGATCGCGGGCGTCACCTGGATCCTGGTCAGCCAGGTGTTCCCGGTGGTGCTGGTGATCCTGCCGCTGTTCCTCGTGCTGCGGACGCTCGGCCTGGCCGACAGCCTGGTCGGGCTGACGCTCGTGCACACCACCTACATCCTCCCGTTCGCGCTGTGGATGCTGCAGGGCTACGTCGCGGCGATCCCGGTGGAGCTGGAGGAGGCCGGGGCGATGGACGGCGCGAACCGGTTCACCGTGCTGCGCACCATCGTGTTCCCGCTGCTGGCCCCGGGCGTGGTCGCGACCGCGATGTTCAGCTTCGTGTCGTCGTGGAACGAGTTCTTCTTCGCGCTGGTGCTGCTGCAGACGCCGGAGAACTACACGCTGCCGATCACGCTCACCATGTTCATCGGCGGCGAGGGCAAGGTCGCCCTCGGCCCGCTGGCCGCGGGCGCGGTGCTCGCGGCGATCCCGAGCATCGCCTTCTTCAGCCTCCTGCGGAAGAGACTCACCGGCGGCCTCATGGCCGGGGCGGTGAAGGGATGAGCCCCACCCCATCGGAAACCCCTTCGAAAGGTCGGTCGATGAAGACACGACGCGCGGCAGCCGCCGCCAGCCTCGCCCTCGCCAGCCTGCTCGCCGCCGCGTGCGGCAGCGGCGCGGACAGCGGCGGCGGGGACGGCGGCCCGGTCACCCTCACCTTCCAGTCCCTGTCGGACCAGCCCGCCGCGATCGCCGCCACGAACAAGATCGTCGGGGCGTGGAACCAGGCGCATCCGGACACGCAGGTGAAGGTCGTCCAGGCCGGCTGGGACAGCGCCTACGACAAGCTGATCACCCAGTTCAACGCGGGCACCGCGCCGGACATCGTGCACTACGAGGCCGCCGGGATCGGCCCGTTCGCGACCGACGGCTACCTCGCCGACCTCTCCCCCTATCTGTCCGAGCAGAAGCGCGCGGACATCCCGAAGGGCGTGCTCGACTCGGTGACGGTCGACGGCAAGGTCGTCGCCTACCCGACCGAGCTGCAGTCCTATGTGGTCTTCGCGAACAAGAAGCTGCTGGAGCAGTCCGGCGCGCAGCTCCCGGCCGGCGAGACGATGACGTGGGACCAGCTGCGCCAGCTGGCCAAGGCCGCCACGAAGGACGGCAAGTACGGCCTCGGCTGGGGCCTGTCGAGCCCGACCGCGACGTTCGTGGCGATGGCCCCTGGCTTCGGCGGCAAGTACTTCGAGGGCACCGGCGACCAGGCGCAGATCAGCGTCGGCCAGGGCGAAATGGCGCTGCCGCAGCTGGTGCACGACATGAACGCGATCGACCACTCGATCCTGCCGGTGACGCTGACGCAGTCCGGCGGCAAGGCGCTCGCGCCGTTCTACGCCGGCCAGGTCGCGATGACCGTGCAGGGCTCGTACCAGGCGGCGAACATCGAGAAGGACGCGCCGAAGGACCTCGACTGGATCGCGCTGCCGCCGATCGCCGGCCCGGCCGGACCGGCGCAGGCGGCGAACCCGCAGACGCTGTCGGTCAACAAGGACTCCAAGCACGTCGAGCAGGCCGCGAAGTTCCTGGAGTACTTCACCAGCACGGAGAACCTCGCCGCGCTCAACGAGGCGGACACGCTCATCCCGGCGAGCAACTCCGCTCGGGAAGCGCTGGACAAGAAGCTCGGCGCGAAGAAGGGCTGGAGCACCATCCTCGCCTCGGGCAAGTACCTGACCTCGGCGCCGTATCTGTTCGCCGGCAAGTACGCGCAGTGGAAGGACACTGTCGCGACGCCCGCCTACCAGCGTTTCCTGGCGAACCAGATCGACGCGAACACGCTGGCCCAGCAGCTGAAGGACGGCTGGAAGAGCGTCGGCAAGTGACGACCGCGCCGGGGTCCTCGGTGACCCCGGCGCACCACAGGCGCGGGCAGGAACCGCCCGCGCCGGGCAACGAAGGGACGCAAGCCGGTGACCTGGCTGGAGGACCGCGCGGTGGCAGTGATCACCGGCGCGGCAGTGGGGGACGCGCTCGGCGGCGCGACCGAAGGGTGGACGCCCGAGCAGATCGAGGAGCGCCACGGCGGCCGGGTGGCCGGGATCGTTCCGCCGTGGTATCCGAACTGGCGGGACGCGCGCCCGATCGCGCCGTACCACAAGGGCGACGGGCACATCACCGACGACACCTTGATGACCCGCGCGCTCGTGGAGGTCTACGCGAAGCGGCGCGCGCATCTCGACGCGTACGCGATGGCCGAGGACCTGGTGCCGCTGATGATCGGCGAACCGCGCTGGGTTCCGGAGCTGGAGTCGACGGCGCTGTTGCTGCAGCGGGTGTTCCTCGCCGAGAAGTGGATTGTCGCGAAGCTGCACTACGGCCACGCGGACCCGCGCGAGGCGGGCGTCGGCAACATCGTGAACTGCGGTGCGGCGATGTACATCGCGCCGGTCGGGGTGGTGAACCCGGGCGATCCGCAGGCCGCGTACGCGGAGGCGATCGACCTGACCGCGCCGCATCAGTCGAGCTACGGCCGGGAAGCCGCCGGGGTGCTGGCCGCGATGGTCGCCGCTTCGGTCGCGCCGGGCGCCTCGATCGGCGACGTCGTGCAGGCCGCGCTCGCGGTGTCGCACGACGGGACTTTGGCGGCGCTGCAGGCGGTGGTCGAAGCCTTCCAGGGGTGGAACGCCGCGCCCAAGACCGACGACGAAGAGCGGGCGCTCGCCCGGAAGATCCGCGAGGTGGTCGCGCCGTTCGATTCGGTCGGGCCGGAGTACCGGCAGATGTCGATGGACGCGCGGCGGCCGTCGCGGACCAAGGCGATCGAGGAGCTGCCTGCCGCGCTGGGCTTCGTGCTGGGCCACCAGGGCGATTACCGCGGCGCGGTGCTGGCCTCGGTGAACTACGGCCGGGACGCGGATTCGATCGCGTCGATGGCGGGTGCGCTCTGCGCCGGGCTCGGCGGCGCGGCCTCGGTGCCGGACGAGTGGATCGACCCGATCGGCGAGGCCAGCAGGATGGATCTGCGCGAGACCGGGCGGCTGCTCGCCTCGGCCGCGGCGGACATCGTCAAGGCCGACCGGGCTCGGGCCCAGGCTCGGCTCGCCGCCCTCGACGCGCTGGCCGCGGCATGAGGCTGACCTGGGCTCAACCCGAAGACCTGCTCGCGCACGAGTTCGTCCAGTCCGCTGTGGAGGGCAAGGACGTGGCCTCGGTGCGGGAGCGCTGGGTCGCCGCCGGCGGCGACCCGGTGCCCGCGGCGAGCGGGGCAGGACCGCGGCCGGCGCCCCCAGCGTTGCGGGCGCTGGCCCGGACGCTGCTGGACGAGCTGTCCGCGCTTCCGGCGGCTCCGGCGCCGGGGGAACCGGACGGCTGGGACGAGATCGTCGCGCTGCTTCCGGCCGCGCCGGTCCTCCCCGAGGTTGCGGCTGATCGCACGCTCGGCGCGTGGACCGGCCGGGCGGCCGGGTGCCTGCTCGGAAAGCCGGTGGAGAAGATCCCGCGCGAGGGCATCGAGGAGATCCTGCGCGCGACCGGACGCTGGCCGCTGGACCGGTGGTTCACCGCGGTCGGGCTGCCGGACGACGTCGCCGCGCGCTGGCCGTGGAACCGCCGGTCGGCACCGACTTCCCTGGAGGAGAACATCTCCGGGATGCCGGAGGACGACGACCTCAACTACCCGATCCTCGCTCTGACGCTGCTGGAACGGCACGGCCGCGAGTTCGCCACCGACGACGTCGCGCAGCTCTGGCTCGAGCAACTGCCGGCCGGGCGGGTGTTCACCGCCGAACGCGCCGCGTACCGGAACCTGCTGGACGCGCGCCCGGTGCCGGAGACCGCGACGCACCTCAATCCCTTCCGCGAGTGGATCGGCGCGCTGATCCGGACTGACGTCTTCGGCTGGGTCTCCCCCGGCGACGTCCGCGAAGCCGCGCGGCTCGCTTGGGTCGACGCGCGGCTCAGCCACACCCGCAACGGCATTTACGGCGCGATGTGGGCGGCTGCGCTGGCGTCGGCGGCGATGGTGTGCGATTCCGTCCACAGTGTCCTGGACGCGGCGGAAACCGTTCTGCCCCCGGGCAGTCGGCTTGCCTCGGCGGTCCGGTTCGGCCGAGAGGCCGCTGCTTACGAGGACGGGCTGGACCGGTTGCACGCTCGATACGGCGAGCTGCATTGGGTGCACGTGCTCAACAACGCGGCGGTGATCGCGTACGCGCTGGCCCGCGGCGACGGCGACTTCGGGCGGAGCATCTCGCTCGCGGTCACGGCTGGCTGGGACACGGACTCCGCGGCGGCGACGGTCGGCGGCGTGGTCGGTGCGCTGGCGGGCGTGGACGGGATCGGCGAGCAGTGGACGAAGCCGCTCGACAACCGGATCGCGACGTCGCTGCCCGGAGGCGAGCAGCGGATCACCGACCTTGCCGCGCGAACGGCCGGGGTGGCGCGGTGACCGGGCGAGTTGTCGTGGTCGGGTCGGCGAACGTCGATCTGGTGGTCGACGTGCCGCGGCAGCCGGGCGGCGGCGAAACCGTGCTGGGCGGCGATCTTCGGCGCAGCCCAGGCGGCAAAGGGGCCAACCAGGCTGTCGCGGCGGCACTCGCGGGCGGGGCGGAGACGACGTTTCTCGGCGCTTTCGGCACCGACGACGGCGCGGAATTTCTGTTGGCATCGTTGAATAAGGCCGGAGTGCGGACCGATCTGGTGTCGCGTGTGGACAGTGCGACCGGGACCGCGTTCATCATGGTGTCGCCGGACGGCGAGAACTCCATTGTGGTCGCTCCCGGGGCCAACTCGCGGCTCTCTCTCGGGGAGGCGCAGCTGGAGCGGATCGCCGCGGCGGACGTCGTGCTCGCGCAGCTGGAGATTCCGCTCGAGGCCGTGGCCGCTGCGGCTGCGGCCCGGCGGTCTGGTGCGCGGATGGTGCTCAACGCCGCGCCGTCCCGGCCGCTGCCGGAGCTTGATCTGGACGTGCTGATCGTCAACGAGCACGAAGCCGCCGACCTGACCGGGGTCTCCGCGGCGCCGGAGGAATTGGCTCGGATTCTGCGGCAGCGCGCGCCCTCGGTGGTGATCACGCTCGGGGCGGCCGGGTGCGTCGTCGCTGAGCGGGAAATCGTGCAGCTGCCCGGTTTTCCGGTGTCCCCGGTGGACACCACGGGCGCTGGAGACACGTTCTGCGGCGTGCTCGCGGCAGCGCTCGCCGAGGGTCGTCCGCTCCGCGAAGCCGCCGAACGCGCCGGGGCCGCCGCTGCGCTCGCGGTCACCCGGCCCGGCGCGCAGTCCGCCGTGCCGACCGTCGCAGAGGTGACCGAGTTCGCTGCCGGAGGAAAAGCCCGATGACGTACGTGTTCGACCCGCTCGTCCCGCGCCCGATCGACCGGCCGGCCGAGGTCCCGCTCGGCGCGCCGCTCTCCCCCGAGCAGCTCGCGGCACTGGACGAGGCCAAGATTTTCGTCGGCCCGGCGGACCCCGCCGACCGCGAGGAATGGCGGGCGCGGCTGCGGCAATGGCGTGCCGACTCGCACCGGCGGCACAGGTACCACGGCCGCGCCTACGACCGGCCGGAAGCCGCGTGGGCCGCCGGATGCCACACGGTCGCGCAGGTCTGGCTGTGGGACGAGTTGCTGTATTCGTTCGAGGAGCGCCGGTTCACGCCGGAGCGCTTCCTCGCCGACGCGCACCAGCGGTTCGGCGGCCTCGACGCGGTCGTGCTGTGGCACGCGTACCCGGTGATCGGCCTCGACGACCGCAACCAGTGGGATTTCTACCGCGACGTGCCCGGTCTCCGCGAGCTGGTCGATACGTTCCATTCGGCGGGCGTGCGGGTGTTCGTGGACTACAACCCGTGGGACGTCGGCACCCGCCGGGGCAAGGACGACGCCGCCGAATTGTCGGCCGTGCTGGCCGATTTCGGCGCGGACGGAGTCTTCCTGGACACGCTGAAGAAGGCCGATCCGGCGCTGGTCGAACAGCTCGAACGCGCGCGGCCCGGGGTCGTGCTGGAGGGCGAGTCGAAGCTGCCGGTCGAGCGGATCGAGGACCATTCGGCGTCGTGGGCGCAGTTCTTCGCCGATTCGCCGGTGCCGGGCGTGCTGCGTTCGCACTGGTACGAGCGGCGGCACATGCAGCACCACGTGCGGCGGTGGCACCGCGACCACACCGAGGAACTGCAGTCGGCGTGGCTGAACGGCGTCGGCGTGATGGTGTGGGAAGTCGTGTTCGGCGTGTGGGTCGGCTGGTCGCGGCGGGACGCGGCGACGGTGCGGCGGATGGTGACGGTGCAACGTGCGGCGGGCGACCTGCTGCGCGAAGGCGAGTGGACGCCGTTGGCCCCGCTGACGCCGGAAGCCGAGGCGGCCGGGGTCTACGCGTCGCGCTGGGAACTCGGCGACTGGACACTGTGGACAGTCGTCAACCGCGGCGACTCGGATTATCTCGGGCCGGTCGTCGACGGGCCGGTGCTCGATCTGTTCACCGACGGACGGGTGCCCGCGCGCGGGATTTCGGCGTTGCTCCGGGTCGCCGACGGGGCGGAGGAGCCGTCGTGGCTGGCGCGAGTGGCGACCCTGCCGCACGATCCGGACGCGCGGTTCCCGCATCGGCTCGCCGTGCGGGTGGAGCCGCAGCCGTCGAGCGGCATTCCGGACGCTGATGCGATCATCGTGCCCGCCGGACCGTATGTGCTTACGGTGCGGTACCGCGGCCGCGAGACCGGGATGTACCAGGGCGCGCCGTATGTGGACGAGTGGAAGCCGCTGCCGCCTCGGCTGCACGACGCCCGGACGCTGCAGCGGGACGGTTCGCTGGCGTCGCCGGTCGCGGTCGCGGCCAGCGAGGTGACCAACGGCGAGTTCGCGGAATTCCTTGCCGCTACTGGATACCAGCCGGTCGTGCCGCATCGGTTCCTCGCGCACTGGGTCGACGGCCGGCCGCTTGCCGAGGACGAGCCGGTGACCTTTGTCGACCTCGACGACGCCCGGGCGTACTGCGCGTGGCGGGGCGGCCGGCTGCCGACCGAGGACGAATGGCAGCTCGCCGGGGAAACCGGCGGCCTGCGGCGCGGCGCGCCCGCGGTGTGGAACTGGACCGAAAGCGAACATTCCGACGGGAGGACCCGGTTCGTGATGCTCAAGGGCGGCAGCGATTACCGCGCCGAGGGTTCCGAGTGGTACGTCGAAGGCGGCCGGCACGCGCCGGACTACAGCGTGAAGCTGCTGCTGCCGGGGCTGGGCTTGGCGCGCGGCGCGACCGTCGGATTCCGCTGTGCGTGGGACGTGCCGCGATGACTGTGTCGAGGGATGCTTCGGCCGGGGCGCTGGCGGGGTTGCGGGTGGTGGACGCGTCGACGTTGTTCGCCGGGCCGATGGCCGCGATGCACCTCGGCGACATGGGCGCCGAGGTGGTCAAGGTCGAGCACCCGGCGCGGCCGGACCCGGCACGGACGCACGGGGTGGCCAAGGGCGACGTCAACCTGTGGTGGAAGACGTTGGGGCGCAACAAGCGCACCGTCACGGCGAACCTGAGCAGCGACGGCGGGCGCGAGGTGTTCCTGGCCCTCGCCGAGACCGCGGACGTGGTGATCGAGAACTTCCGGCCGGGCACGCTCGAACGCTGGGGCCTCGGGTACGAGGAGCTGTCCGCGCGCAACCCGGGGCTGGTGCTCGCGCGGGTGACCGGATTCGGCCAGTTCGGGCCGTACTCGCCGCGCCCCGGCTTCGGCACGCTCGCCGAGGCGATGAGCGGATTCGCCGCGGCCACCGGCGAACCGGACGGGCCGCCGACGCTGCCGCCGTTCGGGCTCGCCGACGGAGTCGCGTCACTGGCCACCGCGTACGCGATCATGGTCGCGCTCGCCGGGCGAGCCGCCCGCGGCCGCGGCCAGGTCGTGGACGTCGCGATCATCGAGCCGATTCTCGCCATGCTCGGCCCGCAGATCACGCGATGGGACCAGCTCGGCACGGTCCAGCCGCGCACCGGCAACCGCTCCACGAACAACGCGCCGCGCAACACCTACCGCACGAGCGACGGGCAGTGGGTGGCGGTGTCGACGTCGGCGCAGTCCATCGCGGAACGCGTGGTGCGCCTGGTGGGCCGCCCGGAACTGGCCGACGAGCCGTGGTTCGCCACCGGCGCGGACCGGGCGGCGCACGCGGACGAACTGGACGAGGCCGTCGGCGGCTGGATCGCGCGGCACACGCGCGACGAGGTCGTGGCCGCGTTCGAGGAAGCGCAGGCCGCGGTCGCGCCGATCTACGACGCGGCCGACATCGTGGCCGACCCGCAGTTCCGCGCGCTGGGCACGATCCACGAGATCGAGGACCCGGAACTGGGCACGACGCTGATGCAAGGACCGCTGTTCCGGTTGTCGGACAACGACGGCGTCATCGGCTTCACCGGCCGCCCGCACGGCGCGGACACCGACGAGGTGCTCGGCTCGCTCGGCTTCAGCGCGTCGCGGATCGCCGAACTGCGTGCGGAAGGAGCGGTATGACGCCCGCACTGACCCTGCTCTACGTCCCGGCCGACCGACCCGACCGCGTCGCCAAAGCGCTCGCCTCGGACGCCGACGTCGTGCTCGTCGACCTCGAAGACGCCGTCGCGCCCGCGCAGAAGGACATCGCACGCGACAACGCGGTCCGGCTCTTGGCCGACGTCCCCGCTTCGCGACCGGTGCAAGTGCGGATCAACCACCCGGACACGCCGTGGCACGCGGCGGACGTGGCCGCGGTCGCCGGGCTGCCGGTGTGGGTGGGCGCGCGGCTGCCGAAGGTCGAGAGCCCGGTGGACGTCCAGGCGCACGCCGATGCCTTGCCGGAGCGGGAATTGCACCCGCTGATCGAGTCGGCGCTCGGGGTGGAACGGGCGCTGGAGATCGCGCTCGCCTCCCCGCGGACCGCGTCGCTCGGGCTGGGCGAGGCGGATCTGCGGTCCGACCTGCGGCTGGCCGACGAAGCCGGGCTCACCTGGGCCCGCAGCCGGGTCGTGAACGCCGCCCGCGCCGCGCGGCTGCCCCCGCCCGCGATGTCGGTGTACGCGAACGTCCGCGACCTCGACGGGCTGGCGGAAAGCTGCCGGGCCGGACGGGCGCTCGGATTCCGCGGCCGGACGGCGATCCATCCGGCGCAGCTGCCGACGATCCGCGCGGCTTTCCTGCCGACGGCCGAGGAAGTCGCCAGGGCCCGGGAGGTGCTGTCCAGAATGGACGGTGCCACCCAGGCCGGGGTGGGCGCGATCGCCCTCGCCGACGGGACGTTCCTCGACGTCGCGATGCGGGACCAGGCCTTGGCGGTGCTGGCGCTCGTCTCCGACTAGGACTTGTCCGCGGAAACCAGCCGCAGCAACGGATCGAAGCGGGCCGGGCCCTCGGCGGTCAGCTGCACCGGCTCCGCGACCGGCTGGTATCCGGTCACGACGACGGTGTACTCGCCGGGGAACAGGTCGTCCACGGTGTAGTGGCCCGCCTCGTCCGTGACGGTCACCCGCTGGACTTGTCCCTCGGCGTCCAGCACCGCGACCTGAGCGCCGGGGAACGGGCCCCGGACGGCGTGCACGGTGCCGGTGAGCCGGACCGAGCGCGCCAGTTCGACGTCCTCGCGCACCGGTTCGGTGCCTACCTGCACATGGCGGGCCACCGGTTCCCGGCCGGGCGCCTGGACCAGCAGCAGATACGAGCCCGCCGGGGCGTCGAGGGCGAACGCGTGGTCCGCGCCGGCGGTGGTGCGGCGTACTTCGTGAGTCTCCAGGGAGGTCAACGACACTGCGGCCGTTTCGTCGGCCGCGAGACCGCTGACCGCGCCGGAAACCGCCGCGGGTCGCGGGGCGCGGCGGCTGGCGCGCGTCCGGGACAGCAGGATGTCGGCGATCCCGAACAGCAACGCGAGCACGACCAGCGCGGTCGAGCCGATCAGCCCGAGCGCGGTCGCGGAGTGGTAATCCCCGTGCGAACGCCCGAGTTCGCCGAAGAACAGCGACCCGCCGAGCGCGGTGCCGACCGCCGAACCGATCCGCTGGCCGGTCTGCAGCACTCCGGCCGCGGTGCCGCCTTCCGCGGGCGGGACCTCCTCCAGGGCGAGCGTCGAGTTCGGCGAGATCACCAGCCCGCTGCCGAAGCCGCCCACGAACAACGGCCCGGCCAGCACGAACGCGGTGTTCGCGCCGGAGTAGTCGCGGACGAGCCACGCGGTCGCGGCGAGCCCGACCGCCACGAGCAACGTCCCGAGCACGACCATCGGCCTGCCGAACCGGTGCACGAGCCGCCCGCCGATGGCCGGCGAGATCGCCGAGCCGATCGCGAACGCGAGCATCGCCGCGCCGGCCTGCAGCGCGGTGTAGCCGAGGCCCTGCTGGAAGAACAGCGTCAGGACCAGGAAAATCCCGGTGAACCCGGCGAAGTAGACCATGCCGAGCGCGGAACCCATCGAGTAGCTGCGGACGGTCAGCAGCTTGAGGTTCACCAGCGGATGCTTGCCGCGGCTGCCGAGCCAGCGCTCCCACAGCACGAACAGCACGAGCAACCCGGCCGCGACGCCCATCAGCCACCAGCGCGGCGCGGCGGCCTGTTCCTCTTCCTCGATCAGCGGCAGCATCACCAGCACGACCGCCACGCCGAGCACCAAGCTGCCGACCAGGTCCGGCGTCCGCTTCCGGCCGCTGCGCGCGTCCTTCGGCAGCAGGCGCAGCCCGAACAGGATCGCGACGATGCCGATCGGCAGGTTGACGTAGAACACCCACCGCCAGCCCTCGTCGACGCCGATGCCCTGGATCAGCAGCCCGCCCAGCACCGGCCCGATCGCGGTGGACAGCCCGACCGTCGCCCCGAACGCGCCGAACGCCTTGCCCCGCTCGCGGCCGGAGAACAGCTGCTGCATCAGGCCGATGATCTGCGGATTCAGCAACCCGCCCGCGACGCCCTGCCCCAGCCGCGCGACGACGAGCCACGTCGCGTTCGGCGCCGCCCCGCACAGCACGCTGGCCGCGACGAACAACGCCAGCCCGAGCAGGAACATCCGGCGGCGCCCGTAGTCGTCGCCGAGCCGTCCCGAGGGCACCAGCGCGAGGCCGAAGGTGAGCGCGTACCCGGAGACGACCCACGAGACGTCCGCGGGCGTCGCGCCGATCCCGTGCTCCATCGAAGGCAGCGCGACGTTGACGATGCTGACGTCGAGCAGCGTCATGAACCCCGCGATCAGGCACACCCACAAGGCGCGCCAGCGCTGCGGATCGGGCTCGGGCTCGGGCTGAGGAGAAGCGTGCACTAAACGTCCTGATTCGAGACCGGTAAGATAATTACTGGTGTTAGAATACTCGCCCATGCCAGCGGAGCGGGACCACGTCGACGGAGTGATGGCGCAGATCACCGGCGTGCGCGCGGAAGACCGGGTCAGCAAGGCGCTGAGCTTCCGCCTGCTGCGCGCGGCCCGCCTGCTGGAAACGGAACTGCGCCGCGAATTCGACGCCTTCGGGGTCGGCCTGTGGGAAGTGGAACTGCTGGGCGCGCTCAAGCGAGCCGGTCCCCCGTATCGTCTTTCGGCCGGGCAGCTGCTGGCCAGCATGCGCCTGACGTCCGGCGGAGTGACCAAACGCGTCGCCGGACTGGAACGCAAAGGCTGGGTGAGACGCGACATCGACCCGGCCGACCGGCGGCAGATCCTGGTGAGCCTGACGGAGGAAGGACTGGCGCGGGCGCAGGAGGTGTTCGGCATGAAGACCCAGACGGAGGCCCGGCTGCTGGGCGTCCTGTCGCACGCGGAACAGGACCGGATGAACGACGACCTGCGGGCGCTGCTGCTGGAGTGGGAGGGACCGGAGGAACGGGCTTGAACCTCCCGGCGGTTTGCGCTGCGGGACGCGCCCCGCTCGTTTCCGCCTCCGCGGCCGAGCCCACCTGACCGAGGGGATTGATCGCGCGACGCGGCTCCGCATGCCGCCGCCGAACCCGCCTCACGCGCCAGGCCGACGGGTTCGATCGCCCGGCAACGCATGCCGCGGCCGAAGGTCGCGATCCTCCGATCCCGCAGCCGAACCCGCCGACCGCGCGGCCCGGCCGACGGGCTTCATCACCCTGCAGCGTAAGCCGCCGCCGAACCTGACGGACCGACAGGTTCGAGCATCCGGCAACTCGTGCGCAGCCGAATACCCCGTTCACTCCAACCCCGCTGCCGAGCCGCACGGCCCGACCGACGGAATTCCTTCAGCGCATGGCCGCAGCCCCACCCGTCAACCACGCTCAGGCCTGACAGATGCGATCGTCTGGCAACTCGTGCGCAGCCGACCACACCTTGCTCACCCCGCCCAGGCCGTGCCCGCCGACCGCACGGCCAGGCCGACGGGGTCGATCGCTCCGCAGCGCATGCCGCCCCCTCCCGACGTCCGCTCCCCTGCGGACGAGCCCGCCGACCGTGCCGGGACCGGCGGCGCGGCTGGCGGTTTCGCTCAGGCCAGCGAAATCCCCAACCGACACCGCCCTGCCGAGGCCGTCCCCGCGACAAGCCGGGCAATCGCAGGACCGCCCCGGATGTCCGGTCGCGATAACAAGCGATTCCGCACTGCGTAGTTCCGCAGCCGCCGAGGCAAAGGCAGGCACCGCGCTCACTCGCCAGCGAACTCGCAGCACGTCGCCCCGTGTGGTTCCGCCGAGGCGACTCCCACCGCGCGGCGCAAGGCAAGCCGGTACAGGTGCCACGGCGGCGGGCCCGCGCTGGGGGCGCTGAACGGCGCCGTCAAGGCGTCCCCCGTCGCGGTCGCCGGCCAGCCGCCGGAGCGGTAGACCTCGGCGAGGCGGGTCACGGTGTCGGTGTCGGTGACTCGGCGGGCATCGCCTTCCAGTATCAGGTCCAGGCCGCGCAGGCGGACCGAAATGCTGCACGCCGGGTTCGCCGCCAGGTTGCGGGAGCGGCGCGTGCCCGGGCCGCCGACGAAATACAGTGCGTCGTCCACCCAGACCGCGCCGACGCCCGCCGAGTGGGGGCGGCCGTCCGGGCGGACGGTCCCGACGAAGAACGTCAAGTCGGCGGTCGGGGTGTCGGTCGCCAGGACGGCGCGGGCGCGGGTCCAGGGCAGCGGGGCGTGGCCGTAGCGGTCGAGGTTGCGGGTCGAGGTCGGTTCGCAGTCAGTCATGCCCATGCGTCGAACAGGGTCCGGCTGAATCGACACCGCCGGAGAACAAAAGGTCAGCCGCCTCCCCACGGGACGGGGCGGTAGCGGAAACCGGCGCCGTCCCGGTCGATGCGTCCGGGGCCGAAGTGGGCGGGCAGGACCAGGGCGTCCCGTTCGACGGCCAGTTCGCACAGCCTTCGCCGGGACTCCGCCGCGACGGCGGGGTCCGCGTCGCCGCCTTGGGCCAGTGCCAGGTTCGAGAACTGGAACGGATGGTGCAGCACATCCCCGCTCGCCAGCGCGTGCCGGCCGCCGCCGCTGAGTTCGGCGATCAGGTGGGCGCTGGTGTGGCCGGGGAACGAGCGCAGGGTGACGCCGTCCGTGACCTCGTACGGGAGGTCGATCAACTCGACCAGCCCGGCCTCCACCACCGGGAGCACGCTGTCTTCGAACGTCCGGGCCAGGTCGGCCGCCACACCGTCTTCGGGAGCCGACGCGTGCACCTCTTGAAGCCAGGCGTACTCGTCGGCCGGGATCAGGTACCGGGCGCGCGGGAAGGTCGGGTCCCACGCACCGTCGACCAGCCGGGTGAAGCCGCCGCAGTGGTCCGGGTGCAGGTGGGTCGCCACGACGACGTCGACGTCCTCCGGCACGACGCCGACCGCGGCCAGGCGGTCCAGGTACGGCGTGTCGAACTGGTGGTGCGCCAGCAGAACCGGGCGTTCCTTGGCGTTGCCGTTCCCGGCGTCCAGCAGCACGGTCTGGTCCGGCGTGCGCACCAGGTACGTGGTGATCGAGAGGTCGAGATCGCCGCGGTGGTCCCCCAGTTCCTCCGGGGTGACCGCCGGGAACAGCTCGGCCGGGGCGAAAGGCCAGTGGTCCAGTTCGGTGACCGGATCGATCCGGAGCGGCCCGAGCGTGACGGTCATCGCGGCACCGCCGCCATCGCCTCGATTTCCACGGCCAGCTCCGGCTTCGCGAGCGCCGACACGACGATCAGCGACTGCGTCGGCCAGTCGCTCTCCGGGAACCACCGGCTGAACACGTCGCCGGTCGCCGCGCGGAACCCGGGCAGGTGCTCCGCGCCGGCGACCATGCTGAACACCTTCACCAGATGCTCCGGCCCGGCGCCCGCCGCGGCGAGCACGCGTTCGATGTTCGCCAGCGCCTCGCGCGCCTGCGCTTCCGCGTCCGGCCCGGCCAGCGTGCCGTCCGGGCGCGCGCCGATCTGCCCGGCCACGACGACCAGATCGTGGCCTGCGGGAATCTGCGCGACGTGGCTGTAGCGGCCTATCGGGGCCGCGACCGTCCCGGGATTCCAGCGCTTGCTCATCAGATCTTCCCCTCCCTCGGTTCCTGCCCACAGTCCACCACGGGGCACCGACAAAAACTCACCGCCCCGCCTCAGCCGAGCGAAACCACCAGCTTGCCGAACTGGTCCCCGGACGCGAGGTCGGCCAGCGCACGCGGCCCGTCGGCCAGGTCGTAGACGCGGTGCACCACCGGCCGCACGCGGTGTTCGGCGACCAGCTCGACCATCTGCGAAAACTCCCGCGCGCTGCCCATCGACGTGCCCAGCAGGCTGATCTGCCGGAAGAAAGCTCGCGCAGCGAAAGCTCGACGTCCGGGCCGGTGGTCGCGCCCAGCGTCACCAACCGGCCGCCGGAGCGCAGCACGGACAGGCCCGCATCGAACGTCGCCGAGCCGATGCTGTCCACGACCAGGTCCACCGGTTCGCCGAGTTCGGCGGCCCAGTCGCCGCTGCTGCCGATCGCGCGTTCCGCGCCCAGTTCCGTTGCCCTGGCGAGTTTTTCGGGGCTGCGCGAGGTCACGCTGACCGTCGCGCCCGCGGCTTTCGCCATCGCGAGAGCGAACGTCGCGACGCCGCTGCCGATGCCCGGCAGCAGAACGTGTTCCCCGGGTTTCAGCCCGCCGCGAGTGAACAGCGCGCGGTAGGCGGTGAGCGCGGCCAGCGGCAGCGCGGCGGCCTCGGTCCAGCTCAGATGTCCGGGTTTCGGCACGACGTTGCCTGCCGGGACGACGACGTATTCGGCGAGCGTGCCGTTCGTCGGCACCCCGAGGATGGCGGGGATTTCCGGCACCTCGTCCGGCTCGGCCCAGCCGAGGGACGGGTTGACGACCACCTCGGCGCCGACCTCGACGCCGGCGCCCGCTCCCGCCTCCGCGACCACCCCGGCCCCGTCCGAGCCCAGGACGGCCGAGGGGTCCGCCGGACCGCGACTGTCCACGATGAACAAATCCCGGTGGTTCAGCCCGGCCGCCTTCAGCCGGACCAGCACTTCCCCCGGACCGGGCCGCGGCGCCGGAACCTCCGCGACCCGCACCCCGCCGGCTCCCGCCGCGCCGCCGTGGACCACCGCCCGCATCGCTTTTGTTGTCACGTCCGCGAACCTAACAGGCGCGTCCGGACGGGGCCGCCCCGGCGCGAATCCCGTCACAGCGGGGAATTTTCCGCCCCGGACGCGGCGCGCGCGCCCGGGCGGAGGTCACCCCAGCGGGATGGCGCGGAAAACCCCGTCCGGGTCGTAGCGGTGTTTGATGTCCCGCAACCGGCCGGTGTTGCGGCCGAACGGGTCCGCTGAAGGCACATCGGGCCCCAGCAGGTTCGCGTACGCGCCGGGCAACGCGTAGGGGGCCAACGCCGCCGAGGTGGCATCCGCCCAGGCCCGGTCGTCGATGCCCTCCCCCATCCCGAGCACCTCCACCAGCAAATGGTCCTCCCGCAGCGGAAACGCCGTCTCCGCCGCCGAAATCCGGGCCGCGGCCCCGTGGAAGTGGTGGATCGACAGCCCGGACAGCGGCGACGTCCGCGCTTCTGCCTGCGCCGTCAGCACCGACACGACCTCCGGAGTGAACGCCGGAACCGACCGCGTGCGAATGGTGACCGAGCGGCCGCCGGGGAACATCGCGTCCCGGCGCGCGATCTCCGCCGCGTAAGACGAGACCGTCTCGATCTGCGCGGCGAGCGGCGTCCCGAGCCGGGCAAGGAAACCGTCGGGATCGGCGGGGCCGCACCACGTCGGCCAGACCAGCACGGACAGCGAACCGTCGGCGCCGGCGACGACGCCGGTCTGCACGGTGAGTTCGTCCGGCGCGTCCGCCTGGATTTCCGCTGCCGCGGCGAAAACCCGGGCCGCGTCGGGCGCCGGGTACCAAACCGGGCCGGTCGTGATCGGCGCCGCGGCGTGCAGCCGGACTCCGAGCGACGTCACCACGCCGAAGTTTCCGCCGCCGCCCCGCAACGCCCACCACAGATCCGGCAGCCGCGAAGCGTTGGCGAGCACGACTTCGCCGTCCGCGAGCACGATCTCGGCACCGAGCAGATTGTCCGCGGCGAGCCCGTGCTTGCCCAGAAAAGGACCGTATCCGCCGCCGAGCGACAGCCCGGCGAATCCGACCGTGCCGATCGTGCCGACCGCCGCCGTCAGACCGTGCACCTCAGCCGCGGCGAGCACGTCGTTGGCTTGGGCGCCGCCGCCGACCACCGCAGCCCGCCGTCCGGGATCGACCGCGACCCGGTTCAGCGGCCGCAGATCGAGCGTGATTCCGCCGTCCACGACAGCGCGTCCGGCCCAGTCGTGCCCGCCGCTCCGCACGGACAACGGCAGCCCCAATTCGCGCGCGGCGCGCACCGAGGCTTGGACATCGGCCGTGCTCCGGCATTCCACCACCACCGCCGGCCGCGCGACGACGGCCGCGTTCCACAGCGCCGCCGCCGATTCGTACTGAGGGCCGGACGCATGCACCTGCTCGGCAGGCACTCGGGTTCGCAAGGCACGGGCGGCATCCTCGGCAGTCATCGGCGGCTCCCCTGCTCGTCGAGTCCGACTCTAGGGCCGAACCGGCCGGAAAGGGCAGCCGCGCAAGAAGATTCAGCGGTTCACATATGCCGCCGACGCCTCGCCGAGCGCCTCCAGCGCCGCTCGGACCCCGCCGTGTGTCTCCTCGCCGGACCGGCACGCGGCGATGATCGTGCGGTTCAGCACCGGCCGCGTCGCGAGCATCCGGACGCCGTCCGGCACCGGTCCGCGGGCCAGCCGCGGGACGAGCGCGGCGCCGACATTGCCCGCGACGAGCGCCAGCTGCGTGACGTAACTTCCGATGGTGCAACTGATCCGCGGCTCCAGGTCCTGCGAACGGAGCACGTGCACGAGCCATTCGTAGCAGCCGGACCGGCCCGTCCAGCCGATCCACGACACGTCGTCCACTTCGGAGAGATCGACCGTGCGGCGGTGCGCGAGCCGGTGCCCGGCGGGCAGCGCGAGATCGGCGACGTCGGAGAAGAGCGTGACCTGCGTGATTCCCGGCGGCACCACGGTCGGCCGGTCCGCCCAGCTTTCGAACACCGCCACGTCGAGGTCGCCGGCCAGCACCTTCGGCAGCGTCTGTTCGGCTTCGCCCTCGCCCAGCGTCACGTCCAGCCTCGGGTGCTGTTCGGTCAGCATCGCGAGCGCGGGCGGCAGCAGCGCGTGCACACACGTCGCGATCGACCCGATCCGCAACGGCCCGAAGACGTCCTCGCGCAGCCGTTCGAGATCCGTGCGCGCTTCGGCCAGCTGTGCCAGCACGCGTTCGGCGTGCCCGGCCAGCACCTGCCCGGCGCGCGTGAGCCGCACGGTCCGGCCGCGCGGCTCCAGCAGCGCCTGGCCCGCTTCCCGTTCCAGCTTCGCCAGCTGCTGCGACACCCCGGACGGCGTGACATGCAGCGCCGCCGCCGCGCGGGCGACCGAGCCGTGCTGCGCGACCGCGTGCAGGGCACGCATCCGATCCACACTGAACACGGTAGAAATGCTACCGGATTTTCGCCACAAACATTCACTTGTCCTTGATAGTTAGCGCCCCCACGATAGAAGGCATGCCCACCGAATCCGCCCCGTTGCCGGCCGCCGGTCCGATCGCCGCGCTCACCGGCCGCGCCGACCCCCGGCTGCTGGCCGCGGCCGGCTGCCTCTGCATCGCGCTGACCTCGGTGCTCATCAAGGTTTCCGGGGCCAGCGGGGCGACCAGCGCGTTCTGGCGCTGCGCCCTCGCACTGCCGCTGCTGGCGCTGCTGGCGTTCAGCGAGGCGCGCCGGACCCGCGTGCGCGCGAAGATCCTGCTGCCGCTGCTGGCCGGGCTCGGCCTCGGTCTCGACTTCGTCCTGTGGGGCGAGGCGATCCCGCGGGTCGGCGCGGGCGTCGCGACCATGCTGCTTTCGGTGCAGGTGGTGATCGTGCCGCTGCTCGCGTTCGTCTTCCTCAAGGAGCGGCCGGACCCGCGGTTCAAGTTCGTCGCGCCGACGCTGATCGGCGGCATCGTGCTCGCCGGCGGCGTGTTCGGCTCGGCCACGACCGGCTCGAACCCGGTGCTGGGCCTGGTTTTCGCGCTCGCCGCCGGAGCCGGCTACTCGGGGTACCTGCTGCTGCTCCGGCTCAGCAGCAGCCCCGCCACGCAGGTTCGCTCGCTGTCGCTGGCCACCGTGTCGGCGGGCTTCGTGTCGGTCGTGCTCGGCCTGCCGTTCGGCCGTCTCGACCTGACGCCGAGCCTGCCCTCGCTCGGCTGGTTCGCCGCGCTGGCCGTCGTCGGACAGGTCGTCGGCTGGCTGCTGATCGCCGGTGCGCTGCCGCGGCTGGCCGCCTCGACCGGCGCCACGATGATGCTGCTGCAGCCGGTCGGCGCGGTCGCCTTCGGATTCCTGCTGCTGAGCGAACGGCCGGGCGTGCTGCAGCTCGTCGGCTGCGTGATCGTGCTCGGCGCGGTGTGCTTCGCCGGTCGCGGCGCGGCGAAGAAGCCCGCGGTTCAGCCGTCGGCCAAGCTCAGCCCGACCGCGTCGAGCAGCCCCCGCGCCATGTCCCTGAACTCGTCGCGACGGTGATCGACCAGGCCGTCCCCGCCGAGCAGCGCCGCGGCCAGCTCGTCGACCGGCCAGCAGACCAGCTTGCCGTGCCGTCCGAGCAGCAGCCCGACCTCCCGGATCCGGTACAGGTCGGCGACGTCGAGCCAGGCGTACAGCAGGATCTGCCACAGCCAGCGCCCGGCGCGGTCCGGATCGCCGACGGTCAGCACGGTTTTCACGTCCAGCAGCGTGCCGTCGGCGATCCCGTCCTCGGGGTCGAGCTTTCCGAGCAGAAGGTCGCCGTCCGCCCAGCCGGGCACGATGGTCGGCCCGGCGATCCCGAGCGGGCAGCCTTCCGGCGGTGCGCCGCCGAGCCGGCGCAATTCCCACAGCGCACCGTTGTCGTGCAAGCGTTTCGCGAGTTCCGCCAGTTCGGTCACCTGCGCGTCGGCGGGCAGCGCGCGCAGGTCCGCGATCGTGCCGCCGCCGTCGACGACCCGGGCGAGCCGGGGGTCGATGCGCCCGGAACGGTAGATGTCCTCGCACGCCGACAGCACCCAGTTCGTCCGTGCCAGCCCGGCCTCCGCGCCGGGTCCGCCGAGCACGCCGGGCGGCGCGTGCTGCGCCTGGTAACGGCGCGCGCGTTCCAGCAGTTCGCCCCACAGCTCCTCGGCGCCCGGGAGCGCCCCGGCATCCGGCAAGCCGTCGCCTAGGTCGAGCCAGGTCGCGGCCGCCGGGCGGATGCCGAGCGCCCGCGCCCGGTACTCCGGCGGAAGCTCGTCGTGCGTCGGGTACCGGGCGGCTTGCGCGTGCGCCCACGGGCCGCTGCCCCACTGCGCGCGCACGATGCCGAGCAGCGCGTAGTACGGCGGCGCGGGCTGCACGAGATCCGCGATCCGCTGGCCGAACGCGCCGCCGATCTCGGCCCAGTGCTGGCGCGGCGGGCGCGCGAGCGCCGGACGGACCGGCCGCACGCCGTTCGTCGCCTCCTCGACCCGGCGCGCGGCCGCGGCCGTGCCGGTGAAGACCCGGGCGCACCAGCGCGCGAGCTTCCCTCTCGGGTCGGCCAGCTCGGAGGTCAACGACACCCGGCCAGTATCTCCCGGGACAGGAACGGCAGCAGCAGATCGAGGAATTCGCGCGGACGGTCCAGCGGGACCAGATGCCCGCAGTCCGGCAGCAGGTGGCCGGTCAGGTCGTCGGCGAGCGGGCGCAACTGCCGTTCCAGCGCGTCCCCGACCGGATTCGCGCCGATGGCCATCGTGGGGACGATCAGCCGCTTCGCCGCCGCTTCGGTCAGCTGGCGGGCGCTCTCCGGCAGCGCCCGGTAGTACTCGAAGGCGCAGCGGAGCGCGTCGGCGCCGGTGTACGCCTCGGCGAACGCCGCCTGGATTTCGGGCGGCACGCCGCGGCCGAGCGTGCCCTGCTCGAGGAACCAGCCGACGTACTCGGCCTCATGTCCACAGAGGACAGTTTCGGCCAGGCCGGGCGCCGCGTGGAAACCGAACCACCACGGCGGGCCGGCCGGGAAACCCCAGGGCAGCGACTCCATCAGCACCAGGCGGCGCACCCGCTCCGGCTGCCGCAACGCCAGCAGCAACGCACCCGGCACCGCCAGGTCGATCGCCACCACGTCGGCGTCCGGCTCGCCCAGCGCGTCGAGCAGGCCCGCGAGGTCGGCGGCGATCGTCCCGGCGTCGAACCCGCTCTCCGGACGGCTGCTCGCACCGAGCCCGCGGAGGTCCGGCGCGATCACCCGGCGCTGCTCGGAGAGCGCGGGGAGCACCTTGCCCCACAGCTGCCAGGTGTGCGGAAACCCGTGCAGCAACACCAGCGCGGGCCCCTTCCCGGCGACGGCGACGTTCAGCCGGACCCCGTTCGCTTCGACCCGCCGCACCGCGTCCATCGGACCTCCTGTGGTTACCATTGGTTACCAGCACACGGTAGGTAATTCCAGCAGTGCCGCCAAGACGGCACTTTCCCGACAGGTGGTAAGCCCGAGGTGACCCCCTCCGCCCGCGGCGATCTGTTCGACCCGGCCTGTCCGACGCGGCGGCTGCTCGACCGGATCGGGACGAAGTGGACGTCGATGACGGTCAAGATCCTCGCCGAGGCCGCGCCGGACGAGGTGCGCTTCGCCGACCTCCGCCGCCGCATCCCCGGGGTCTCGCAGAAAATGCTCTCGGTGACCCTGCAGAGCCTCGTCCGCGACGGCCTCGTCACGCGGCGGGTCGAGGACACGGTGCCGCCGCGGGTGCATTACCGGCTCACCGCACTGGGCACGTCGCTGGAATCGGCGCTCGCGGTCTTGCGCACGTGGGCCGAAGATCACATGCCCGAGGTCGACCGGGCCAATCAAGAATTCGAACGGTAATTCTCCGCACGCGGAATCGCCAGGGCATCCGCCGCGGCACAGAGCGACGCCGCACCCGCCACTGAGAAAATTCCGCACGCGGGCGAGTCGGTCAGCCATCGCGAAGCGAAAACAGCACACACTCACTCGCCGTGGAGCAGCCAACCGAACCGGACCGCACCCCCGCACGGCACGCGATCGGGCAGTTTTTCGCGCATCCGCTCGCGTCGTTCCGGATCATTGCCGCGATCTGGGCGCTGCTGACGCTGCTCGGCGCGGTGATGGCGCTGTCGTCCTCGGCCGCCGCGGCCGACCCGGCCGCCGGAACCGGCGTGTACCAAGGGTTTTTCCGGCATCTGATGTTCGTCGCCCTCGGCACGGCCGCTTTCGTGCTCGGCCTGCGCGTCCCGTTTTCCCGGCTGCGCAAGGCCGCCACTCCGGCGCTCGCCGCCGCTGCCGTGCTGCTCCTTCTGGTGCTGACCCCGCTGGGTTCCGACCACGGCGGCGCGCAACGCTGGCTTTCCGCCGGGCCGATCACCTTGCAGCCAGTGGAAATCGCGAAGGTCGCGCTGGTGTTCTGGGGCGCGCATCTGCTGGTGTCGAAACAGAAAGTACTGCACCATTGGCGGCACCTGCTGGTGCCGCTGATCCCGGTGACGCTCGCGTTGTGCGCCCTGCTGCTGGCCCAGCCGAATCTCAGCGGCACGGTCACTCTCGCATTGATCACCTTGGGTTTGCTGTGGTTCGCCGGCGCGCCGAAACGCCTGTTCGCCGCTATTCTCGCCGGCGGCCTCGCCGGAATCGTCGCACTCGCCCTTTTCGCCAGTTATCGTCTCGCGCGCATCCTTTCTTTTCTTTCCCCGAATCCCGACGCGAGCGGCAGCGGTTACCAGGCACAACAGGCGCAGTACGCGCTCGCCGACGGCGGCTGGTTCGGCGTCGGGCTCGGCCAGGGCGCGGCGAAGTGGAGCTATCTGCCAGACGTCCAGAACGACTTCGTCTTCGCGCTGGTCGGCGAGGAACTCGGGTTCGCCGGCTGTCTCGTGGTGCTGGGGCTGTTCGGCTGTCTCGCGGTGCTCGGCCTGCGCACCGCGGCACGGGTCGCCGATCCGTGGGTGCGGCTGGTCGCCGGGACGACCACCTTGCTGCTGGTCGCGCAGGCGCTGATCAACATCGGCTACGTCGCGGGCGCGCTGCCGGTGACCGGCGTGACGCTGCCGCTCGTGTCCGCGGGCGGGACGTCGCTCGTGGTCACCATGCTGCAGTTCGGCATTCTCGCCCAGGCCGCGCGCGAGGAACCGGCCGCGCGGGCCTTCCTCGACGGACTGCGCGACAAGGGCTCCGGTACAGTCCGAGCATGATCAACAACGTCGGGCCGCCACGCCCGGCGCCGCGCAGGCTCCTGATCCGCCCCGGAGAGTCCCCGCGGACTCACGGGGCGTCGCGGACCCTCCTCCCCCGCTCGGTACGCTCGTGACCTTCGGGTGAACGCGAGATGGCCGCCAGGCGAACCGGCGGACCGGAGAGGGGTTGTATGGCGACCACGGCCGGAGCTTCCAGCAGCGAGACGTACGACGCGATCACCCATTTCGGCCTGGCGATGCCCGGCTGGGTGCAATCCCTCGTGCTGGCGTACACGCACTACGGCCTGGTCCTCGTGGCCCCGTTCTTCGCCTGGCTCTGGTGGCGGGCGCGCGCGACCGGCTCGCCCGAGCGGATGGCGGCGGCGCTGCTCGTCCCGGCGGCGACGGTGGTCGCCTACGTGCTCAGCGAAATCGTCAAGGCCTTCGTGCACGAACAGCGGCCGTGCCGGGGGCTGCCGCCGGAGGCGATCGTCGGCGCCTGCCCGCCGCCGGGCGACTGGTCGTTCCCCAGCAACCACTCGACCATCGCGGCCGCGGTCGCGCTCGGCGGGGCCTTCGCCTGGCGCAAGGGCGCGCCGTGGCTCGCGGCCTTCGCGGCGACGATGGGCTTCTCGCGGGTCTTCGTCGGGGCGCACTATCCGCACGACGTGCTGATCGGGCTCGCGCTCGGGGCCGGGATGGCGTTGCTCCTGCAGCGGTACGCGCTGGGTCCGGCCGCCGGGCTCGTGCGGCGGTTCTCCGGGAAGGTGCCGTTCGGGTTGCTGGGCACGGTGGCAGACGCGCCGGTTTCCCCCGAACCTCCCGCGGCCGGTCCGGACGGCACGACGATCCGGGCCGCCGGTTCTCTGCCGCCGCGGCCGGTCGATCGTGCCGCGGACGCCCCGCCGGCCCCGCCCGTGCGCCGGGCCCGTCCCGAGGGCCAGCCCGCGCGCCGCGGCACTCCGCCGGAACCGCGCGCCGCCGGCGACCGGCCCGTCCGGCCGGCTCCGGATGCGCCGCGACCCCGGGCCGCGAGCACCGCGCCCAGGCGGCAGAATTCGCAACCGATCCGCACCGCCGCACCGCAGACTCGGACAGCGGAAGCAGGACGGCAGAACTCCCAGCCGATCCGCACCGCCGCGCCCCGGCCCGACGCGCCCGCACCCCGGCGGCAGAACTCGCAGCCGATTACCGCCGCCGCTCCGCAGCCCCGCGCCGCCGACGCCCCGCCGCCGAGTCCGGGCCGTCCACCCGCCCAGCCGCCGGCTCGAAGCACCGCGCAGCCGCCGGCCCGTCCGGCGCGCACTCAACAGCCGCGTCCGGCCGGTCCGCCGCAGGGCCGCGCCGCGGGTTCGCCGCCGCCGCGGCCGGCGAACCAGGCCCAGGCCGGTCCGCCGCCGGAGGTCAGCCCGGGAGATCGCCCGTCGCGGCGAACTCCAGGCGCTTCGCGACCGACACCGCCTGGTCGGCGAAACGCTCGTAGAAACGCGTGAGCAGGCTGAGCGCGACGGCGATCCGCTGGTCCTGCGTCCAGTCCGGCGCGGTCACCGTCGCCATCACGCGGGCGTGCAGTTCGTCCACGCGCTCGTCGGCGCGGCTCAGTTCGGCGTAACCGCCGCGGGCGTCGCCGTGCACGAGCCCGGCGAGCCGGGCCGCCATCGCGGAGGTGACCTCGCCGAGTTCGGCGAACACCGGCTCCAGGTCCGCGGGCACGGTCTGCTCCGGGTGCCCGCGCCGCGCGGTGCCCGCGATGTGCGCGGCGAGGTCGCCCATCCGCTCGAGCTTCTCCGCGCAGTACACCGCGGCCAGCACGGCACGCAGGTCGCCGGCCACCGGGGCTTGCAGGGCGAGCAGCGAATACGCCTCGTCCTCGCAGGTCGCGCGCTGGTCGTCGAGGTCGGCGTCGCCGCTGAGCACCTGCTCGGCCAGCGGCAGGTCCGCGGTCAGCAGCGCCCGGGTGGCCCGGCGCATCGCCTCGGCCGCCGCCTCGGCCATCGCCGCCAGACGCCCGTCGAGCTGTTTCAGGTCGTCCTGGAAGCCTTCGCGCATGCCGGGCGACTTTACCGGCGGCCGGCCGGCAGGCCCGCGCCGGCCAGCGGCCAGGCCTGTTCGGGCTCGGCCAGCTCGTAGCTGTGGCTGCCCTCGTGCCCGCCGGGCACCCGGCAGAAAACGCCCTCGTCGGACTCCGCGCCGCACAGCGCGCGCGTCTCCAGCACGCGGCGGCCGGGCCACCAGCGCAGCCACATCAGCGGCTCCTCGCCGCGTCCGCCGACCGGGGTCGCGTGCTCGTGGCCGTGCCCGGCCTCCAGCTCGCAGAACAGCTCGGGCTCCGTCCCGCGGACCGCGACGCTCCGCAGGACCGAGCGCTCGCGCCCGGTCAGCTCCACCGGTTCGCGGCACAGCGCACCTTCGGCCATGCGGCCAGCGTAAACGGCCGCCGCCGATTCCGCGCGCAGGGCCCGGCCGCGAGCGCGTCCCGCGTGCCGGTCCCCGCTGCTTCGCAGGTCAGCGCACCCGATCGAGAAGCGCGAACAGGTTCTCCCAGTGCCGCTTCTCGCCCTCGGCGTGGTAGGCCGCCGTGTCCGACATCGTGAACCCGTGCGAAGCGCCCTCGTAGACCTCCGACCGGTAGGTCACGCCCGCCTCGTCGAGGGCGTTTTCCAGCGTCTTGATCTGCTCGGCGGTGATCGACGGGTCCTGGTCGGCGTGCCCGAAGTACACCTCCCCGGTGATCGAGCCGACCCGCAGGTGCGGGCTGTCCGGCTGGTCGGTGGCGAGCCGTCCGCCGTGGAACGACGCGATCGCCTTGACCCGGTCCGGGAACGCCTCGATCACGCGCAGCGCGTTCGTGCCGCCCATGCAGTAGCCGGTGATCACGACCGGGCCCGGCGCGACGCCGTCCTGCGCGGCGAACCAGTCGAGGTATTTCTCCGCGTCCCGGGCGATCGCCTCGGTGTCCAGCGCCTCGATCAGCGGCATCAGCTTGCCGAACACCTCCCCGCGCCGCTCCGGGTCTTCCAGCGCGGCGAAGTCCACCAGCGGCGTCCGTCCGCCGCGGTAGAGCAGGTTCGGGGCCAGCACGGCGTAGCCCGCCTCGGCGATGCGGTCGGCCATCTCCTCGATCCGCGGCCGGAGCCCGAACGCGTCCGGGAAGAGCAGCACCCCGGGGTGCGGCCCGCCGTCCGGCACGGCCAGGTACGCGTCGGCGGTCCCGTCGGCGGCCGGAACGTCCGGCTTTTCCTTGCGCATCCGCTTTGTCCTCCAGTGATTCCATTCCGTCCGGGATCAATCTATCCCCGCCGGCCGGCGCGCCGCCGCGCCCGGCGGATGTCCCGTTTCCTGTCCGGTCACTGGACTGAACCACTGCGGTCGGCGGATTGACGGAGTCCGGTTTGCCCGGTCAGGATCACCGGGCCCGCTCCGGGCCGCCCTCCGCAGAACGGACTGTCGATGGCCAGACCTCCCCGCTCCCCGCGCGCCCGGAACCGGGTCGCCCTCGCCGCGCTCGTCCTCCTCGGCGGGCTCGTCCCCGCCCACGCCGCCCACGCCGCTCCCCCGCGCCAGCCGGACGTCGGCGCTCCCGCGCTCGACCGGAACGGCTGTGCCCGCATCGAAAATTCGCTGCCGCACCTGCCGGACTGGCCGAAGGTGCGCAGCGCGATGCCGAAGAACCCGGTCGACGAACGGCGGATCGAACAGATCGTCTCCGGCCTGTCGCTGGAAGAAAAAGTCGGGCAGATGACCCAGCCCGAGATCGCCGCGATCACGCCGGCCGAGGTGACCCAGTACTCCATCGGGTCGGTGCTGAACGGCGGCGGCTCGTGGCCGGGCGGCGACAAGCACGCCAGTCAGCAGGACTGGCTCAAGCTCGCGGACTCCTATTGGGACGCGGCGAAGGCCACGAAGGCAAAGATCCCGGTAATTTGGGGCATAGACGCCGTGCACGGCAACAACAACGTGTACGGCTCCACGGTTTTCCCGCAGAACATCGCGCTCGGCGCGGCGCACGATCCGTGCCTGGTGCGCGACGTCGAGAATTCCACCGCGCGGCAGATCCGGGCGACCGGGCAGGACTGGGCGTTCGCGCCGACTCTCGCCGTCGTCCAGGACGACCGCTGGGGCCGCACTTACGAAGGCTTCTCCGAAGACCCGCGCATCACCCGCGCCTACGGCTACGAGGCGATGAACGGCCTGCAGGCGGGCGCGCGGCTGCGCATCGGACCGAACGGCGTGATCGGCACCGCCAAGCACTTCATCGGCGACGGCGGCACGACCAACGGCCAGGACCAGGGCGTCACCGCCTCGTCCGAAGCGGACCTGATCAACCTGCACGGCCAGGGTTATTACGGCGCTCTCGCCGCGGGCGCGCAGACCGTGATGGCGTCCTTCAACAGCTGGACCAACCCCGACCTGGGCATCAACGAGGGCAAGGTCCACGGCAGCGACAAGCTCCTCAACCAGATCCTCAAGGGCAAGATGGGCTTCGACGGCCTCGTCGTGTCGGACTGGAACGGCGTCGGCCAGGTGGCCGGCTGCACCAACTCCAGCTGTCCGCGCGCGATCAACGCGGGCATCGACGTCGTGATGGTCCCGAACGACTGGAAGGCCTTCATCGCCACCACGGTCGCGCAGGTGCGCGGCGGCGAGATCCCGATGTCCCGCATCGACGACGCGGTCACGCGGATCCTGCGGGTCAAGATGCGCGCCGGGCTTTTCGAGGAGCGCAAACCGTCGCAGCGCTGGTACGCAGGTTCGCCGGACGCGTTGACGGACAAGGCGCTCGCTCGTGAAGCGGTGCGCAAATCGCAGACGCTGCTGAAAAACAACGGCAACGTGCTTCCCTTGCCGCGCAACGCGAAGGTGCTCGTGGTCGGGAAGAGCGCGGACAGCATCCAGAACCAGACCGGCGGCTGGACGCTGACCTGGCAGGGCACCGGCAACACCAACGCGGACTTCCCCAACGCGACCTCGATTCTGGCCGGGCTCAAGGAGAATCTCGCCAACGTCACCTTCGATCCCACCGGCACCGCCGACCCGAAGGGCTACGACGCGGTCATCGCGGTCCTCGGCGAGACTCCGTACGCGGAAGGCGTCGGCGATCTGCAGCGCAAGAGCCTCGAAGCGGCGAAGCTGTATCCAGAAGACCTTGCGGTGCTGGACAAAGTCAGCGGCAAGGGCACGCCGGTGGTGACCGTGTACGTCAGCGGCCGTCCGCTGTACGTCAACAAGGAGCTGAACCGTTCCGACGCGTTCGTCGCCGCGTGGCTGCCCGGCACCGAAGGCGGTGGCGTCGCGGATATGCTCGTGCGCGGCAAGGACCATGGCGGGTACCGCGGCAAGCTGTCCTACTCGTGGCCGAAGAGCGCCTGCCAGACGCCGCTCAACCCGTGGAGTCCCGGCTACGATCCGCTGTTCAAGCTCGGCTACGGCCTTACCTCGAACCAGCGGACCACGGTCGGCAAGCTCGACGAGACCGAAGGCCCGGCACGCTGCGGTTCGACGGGAGGCGGCGGCACCGCGACCGAGGACCTGCCGATCTACGACCGCACGGATGTCGCGCCGTACAAGAGTTTCATCGGCTCGGCCTCGAACTGGGGCGGCACCGAGATCGGTCCCGACGGCACCGCCGCGCACCCGGAGATCGCCGTGACGCCGGCCGACGTCAACGTTCAGGGCGACGGCCTGAAAGCGACGTGGACCGGCACCGGCGCGGCGCAGCTGTACTCGCAGCATCCCGGCGGCACCGACGACCTGCGGGGATATCCGAACGCCGACGGCGCGCTCGAGTTCGACGTGATCGTGCATTCGCCGCCGGCGAACCGGACGGTCGTGAGCCTGCACTGCGTTTATCCGTGCTCGTCCGAGGTGAACGCGACGAAGCTGTTCGGCGATCTTCCGGCCGGGCAGAAGTCGACGGTGAAGATCCCGTTGTCCTGCTTCGCGGGCGGGCTGGACTTCGAGAGCATCGACACGCCGTTCCTCGTCTACACCGACGGCCCGTTCTCCGCGTCGTTCGCGAACGTGCGGTGGTCGCCCGGCGGGGCGAAGGATCCGGACGCGCGCAAGTGCTCCGACCTCACCGGATAGCCCGCGCCAGCTCGAGCACCCGGGACCTGGCCGTCGCGCGCGACGCGGCGGCCAGGTCCTCGAGCCCGTCCAGCGCCGGAACGTCGCCGACCCGGGTGAACTCCTGGGACACGAACGTCACCCGGTCGGCGCCTTTGTCGCTGAGGTAGGCGCGCAGATACGACTCCTGGAACTCGAACTTCTCGCGCGGCGCACCCGGGCCGTATCCGCCGCCGCGCGCGTTGACGACCACGAAGTCCTTGTCCGCCAGCAGGTTCCGGCCAGTCACCGGGTCGACGAACGCGCCCGGGAAGCTGATCCGGTCGATCCACGCCTTGAGCGTCGCGGGCACGCCGAAGTTGTACATCGGCACCCCGAGCAGCACGGCGCGAGCTTCGCGCAGCTCGGTGATCAGCGGCAGCGTCAGGTCCCATTCGCGCTGCTCGTCGGCGTCCTCGACCAGCGCCGCGATGTCGTCCAGCGACAGCACTCCCTTGCGCTCGACCCGGCGGCCGAGCCGCGCGTACGCCTCGCGCAGCGGCGGCACCGGCTCGGCGGACACATCGCGGTACCGCACAGTTCCGCCGCCGCCGCGCCATTCGTCGGCGAACAGCCTGCCCAGCTGCCTGCTCACCGAAGCCTCTCGGTCGGCGCTCGAATCGACGTGCAGCAGGGGCGCTAGCATGACGGTCATCCGGTTCCTCTCCTCGTCCTTGGTCCTCGGGCCGGCACTCCCATGACGGATCGAGACGGGAAAAGGTGACCGATGGACGACGCACTGGCGCGGCGCTTCGAAAACGAGCGCCCGCGGCTGCACGCGCTGGCCTACCGGATGCTGGGCTCCTCGGCCGAGGCCGAGGACGTCGTGCAGGAGTCGTGGCTGCGGCTGACCTCGGCGGACAGCGTCGACAACCTGGGCGGCTGGCTCACGACGGTGGTTTCCCGGCTGTGCCTGGACGCGCTGCGCGCCCGCCGCGAGACACCGGTCTCGGCCGTGCCCGATGCCGCCGGCGACTCGGCGCCCGAGGACGAGGTCCTGCTGGCCGGTGAGGTCGGGCGCGCGCTGCTGGTGGTCTTGGACCGGCTGGCCCCGCCCGAACGAGTGGCGTTCGTGCTGCACGATCTGTTCGCGGTGCCGTTCGCCGCGGTCGGCCCGATCCTCGACCGCACCCCCGCGACCGCGAAGAAACTCGCCAGCCGCGCGCGGTCGCGGGTGCGCGGAGAACCGGCGGTTCCGGCTGCGGAACTGGCCGAACACCGGGAGGTGGTGACGGCGTTCCTGTCGGCCGCCCGAGGCGGGGACATGGCGACGCTGCTGACGGTGCTGGCCCCGGATGTGGTGCGGCGTACGGATCCGGCGCTGCTGCCGCCCGGCGCCGCCGCGGTGTTGCGGGGCGCGGCCGAGGTCGCTGAGGGGACGAAGCTCTTCGCGGCTAACGCGAGGCTGGCTGAACTGGCACTGATCGACGGAGATGTCGGCTTGGTGCTCGCCCCCGCCGGGCGGTTGGCGGGGGTGCTCCGGATCGAGGTCCGCCGGGGGCTGCTCCAGGCGTATGAGGTGGTGGCGAGTTCCGAGCGGTTGGCGGGGATGGAGATTGCGTTGCTTTTCCGCGGTGATGTATAGGTCGTTATACGGCTTGGTTGGCTTCCGCTGTGGCGGACCGCTTCCCGGAGGGGCGACCCGCCGCCGTCGATGAGGCCTGCCCCAGCCCAGGGGAGGTGGCGTGCCGCGCCAGGCTGGGGCAGGCATAACGGTGCGGTGAGCGATGGGCGGGACGCTCCTAACCGCACCGAGCCTTATCGGGTTTCTCCCCTTTTCGCGGGTTTTCGTCCTCCGGGAAGCCGGTGTCCTCGACTTTCGGGAGAACCTCGGTGTCCTCCTCGGCGCGTTCGGCGGCGGCCTCCTCGGCCGTCCGGCGGAATTCGGCCAGCCGGGCCTGTTCGAGTTCCGCCTGGACTTCGTAGTCCAGCCGGGCCTGCAGGTCGCGGACCGTCGGCCGGCCGCGCGGGGGCGGGATCGGCCGGCGGGCCCGGCAGAGCCACATCGAGACCAGTACCAGCAGCAAGAGCACGCAGCACACGACGACCACGATCGGGCGGCCGGTGCGGGTCGCTTCGCCGAGCGTCTCTGCTGCCTTCATGCGACGCACCTCTCGGGCTGCGGAAGTGTCTTCGCCGTGCCCCACCACGATGGGGCCGCCCGGTGGCCTGGACCAGCCAGCAAACCGGGAGAAAAGCGGGCGGCAACCGAGGGAATCGCCTTGCCCCGCGCCTGGTGACCTGCGGTAATCTGACGACCCCGGTTCGTGGCGAAGGGGTGTCGCCCATGGGCGAACGGCGAGAAGGACTTGTCCGGGCACGCAAAGCGGCGAACCTGACGCAAGAAAAGCTCGCCGCGCTGCTCCCCGCCGACGAAAAAAGCATCCGCGCCTGGGAATCCGGCCGTTCCGAGCCCCGTCCGCACCGGCGCGACCGGCTCGCCCGGCTGCTGCGGATCAGCCCCGCCCGGCTGGAGGAACTGCTCCGGGAGGGCACCGCGGCCGACCTGAAGAGACCGCCGGGCGCGACGGGCGTCCTGCTGCCCGTCGTCGTGGACGGGCGGACGGTGGCGCTGCCGCTCGACCGGGCCACCGTCGCGGGCAGCGTCCTCGCCCGGCTCGTGCCCGCGCCCGGCGACGCGGCCCCGCCAGCGGTTCCGACCACAGAATGGGACGCCATGAGCCCGCTCAGTCGCCGCTCACTGCTCAAAAACGGCCTGCCGGTCGCGGCTTTGCCCGCGCTGGGAATAGGCAGCGCCGAGCACGTCGCGCGAGCGCTGGAAAATCCTCGCAGATACATGGACAAAACCGTCACGCACTATTTCCGGCGGCAGCTCGACCAGTACAAATACGAGGACGGCGAACGCGGTCCGGCGAAAACGCTCCCGATGACGCTCGGCGTGCTGGACATCATCGACCGCATCGCCCGCGACGCGACCGCCGAGGATCAGCGCGACCTTCTGCAAATCGGCTCGGAGGGCGCGGAGTTCGCCGGATGGCTCTACCGGGACCGGCGGCAGATGGAAGATTCGCTCTACTGGCACGACCGCGCGATGGAATGGGCGCAGGCGGCCGGCGACAGCACCATGCAGGGCTACATTCTGCTCAAAAAGGCCCAGGTCGCCTACGACGAACGCGATCCGCGGCGGATGCTCATCCTCACCCGGGCGGTGCGCAAAGGCCCCTGGTCGCTCCCCCGGCGGCTGCAGGCCGAGGCCGCCCAGCAGGAGGCCCGCGCGGAGGCGATGCTCGGCGCGTCGGCCGACCAGGTGAACCGGAAACTCGACGTCGCCTGGAAACTGCTGGACGACGCCGGTCCGGTCGAATCACCGCTCGGCGCGCACTTCAACGCGACCCTGCTGAATATGCAGACCGCCATCTGCTACACCGAAGCGGGGGAACCGCGCCGGTCGGTCGAGCTGTTCGAGAAGACGTTGAAGGAAACCAAATTCTCCCGCCGCGATTACGGCTTCTTCCTGTCCCTGATGGCGAACTCGCTCGCGCTTTCCGGCGAACCGGACCAAGCCGCCAAAACCGGTCTCGCCTCCGCTCGCCGAGCGGCGGAGACGAACTCCCGGCGCACCAAGGAAGAACTCCGCCGGGTCGTCGGAGCGCTCAAACCCTGGCACAACCGGCCGCAGGTGCGGGAATTGCGCGAGGCGTTGTCCGGCTGAGCCGGTTATCCCAGCCATTCCCGGACTTCGCGGATCACTTGCCGCTGCCAGGCCTGCGTCCGCGGATCGGCGTATTGCGGATCGTCGTGCACCGCGAAGCCGTGCTGCGCGCCCTCGAGCTGGACCAGCCGGTGCTCGCAGGTCAGCTCCCGGTCCGCTGCCCGCGACGACTCGACCGGGACGAACGTGTCCTCGGTGCCGTGCACGAGGAGCGTCGGCGCGGTGATCCGGGGCAGGTTTTCGCGGGCCTCGAACCAGAACGCCTCGTTGAGCAACGCCCGGCCGAGCCGGAAACCCGCCCCGTGCCCGAGATAGTTCCGCTGCTTGAGCTGGGCGGCGCCATGGTCGTCGAGGTAGCCGTCGGGCGACCATTCGGGCTTCTCGCCGATGAACCGGGTGCGATAGTCGATGAGCGGGTTGAACAGAACGAGGCGCTCGACGTCGTCCGGCCGCTTGGCCGCGTAGTACGCCGCGGCGCCGCCGGAGAAACTGGCCGCCGCGAGCGACGTGCGCACGCCGGGGACGGCGCCGGACAAATCCTCGATGCTGCCGCGAATGACGTTGAGCAGCGCGAAAAGCGACAGATCCTCCTGGCGGCCTTCGCTCTCGCCGTGACCGGGGAGATCGACTCTGAGGGACGCCACTTCCGCCTCGGCCAGGCCTTCCGCGAGGCGAGTGAAAAACCCGCCTTCCTCGCGGGTGACGGTCGCCCCTTGAACGAGCAGCACCGCCCGCCGAGCCTTGCCGTCCGGCTCGGTCAGAGTGCCGGCCAGATCGAGGCCGTCCGGTGTGCGAACTGTCCGATAGCTGTCGCGCGACATGGACACTCCCGGAGTTGTCGTCAACTCCCAGTGTGTCAGGTTAGCGCGATCGGGGAGCTAAATCGCCCGACGGTGTAATCGAGCCGACAGCCGGCGACACCGGATGGAATGAACTGTCGAGCGTGGCGCGGGATCCAGCCGGACCCTTGACCGAGGCGGTCTAGCGGGCATCCGGCGGGAACGCGAGGACGTGCAGCAAGCCCACCAGCGAGGCCGCACCGAGGATGTCGCCCCTCGCGATCCGCTCCCGCACCGACGACAACGGCACCCACGCCACCCTCTCCGCCTCGTTGAGGTCGACATCGCCGCCGATGTACTGCGCGCCCCGGGAAAGGAACAGCAGGTTCTCATTGTCCGCGACGCCGACGTTCGGCTGAAGCGAAGCCAACGGCTCGCTGGTGCGAGGCCGCCATCCGGTCTCCTCTTCGACCTCGCGTGCCGCGGTGATCGCCGGATCCTCGTCCGGATCGACGTATCCCCCGGGCAGTTCCCACACCCACCGGTCGAAGATCCAGCGGTGCCGCCACATCATCAGCACCGAGGTTCCAGGATCGTCGAGGACCACCATCATCGCGGCCTTCGGCATGCGCAGGACGTACTGCTCGAAGGTCACCCCGTCAGGCAGTTCGACCGAAGCGACGCTGAGGCGCAAGCGTCGCGTGTCGTCGACCACGCGCTCGCCATGGATCGTCCACTTCGTGGTCTCGGAGGGCCGATCCGGATCCATGAATTGCCCCCTGCCCGCCGCCTACTTCTTCAGCCTCCGGCTCCCGCCGTGCCAATCCTGCTCCCGCCCGGTCTCCCCCGCCGCCACCCCGAACGACGGCAGCTGCGGCATCTCCCGCAAACTCCGCTTCAGCTCCGCGAACCCCGGGAACGCCGCCAACCCCACCACGTGGTCCCACAGCCGCACCGCCTCCTCGTCGGACGGCAATCGGCTGATCACCGGGCCGAAGAACGCCACTCCCTCCGGCGGGCGGAAGTGCAGGATCGGCGTCCCGACGTCCTTTCCGGTCAGCGCAAGGGCTTCGTCCGTCTCCCGCTGGATCTCCGCGTCCCACTGAGCGTCCTCGACCGCGTCCGCGAGAGACTCCGGGAGGCCGGCTCGCGAAAGGGCCGTCGCGGCCGCCGAACGGGTGCCGTGGGCGGCGCGGGCCTCGGCGGTGTCCTCGACCAGACCGCTCTCGAAGTTCTGTTCCCCCAACGCCTCGTACAGCGGCCCGACCGCCGCGCGACCGTGCGAAGCGCGCACCGCGGCCGCAAGGCGGAGCAGTCGCAGGCCGGCCGTGTGCGAGGCGTCGTACTCCGGCGGGAAGTGCGTCGCGTAGTCCACGTGCGCGTTCAGCAGCCGCAGCGAGATGAACCGCCAGTCCACCTCGTACGAGCGCTGCCGGGCGACCTGGCGGACCCACTTGCTGGTCATCCACGCGAACGGGCACACCGGGTCGAAGTAGAAGTTCAGCTCGGCCATGGGCCCACTCTACGTCCGGGAAAGATCAAGCGCCTTTGCTCCGCCGGACCCCGCCGGACAGCTCCCGGTGATGCTCCACCGCCAGCTGCACGATGTGCCGCACGTGGGGATCGTCGAGCACGTACACCTGCCGTTTCCCCTCGCGGCGCGCCCGGACGAGCCCGGCGAGTTTCAGTTTCCCCAGGTGGTGGCTGGCGGTCGGCACGGTCTGGCCGGTCTCCTCGGCGAGCGTGCCGACGTCGCGTTCCCCGTGCGACAGCAGCCAGAGCAGGTGCAGCCGCACGGTCGCCGACAGCAGGCCGAACGTGGCGGCGGCGTCCTGCAGCAGGTCGGCGGGAAGGGGTTCGGGCGGGGGCGGGGACAAGACGGACACGGCGGACATCCTCTCGGACGGGCCTCCAGGGTGACTTAGCACCCATCACTTGCACAAGTGTTTGACTGTTTTCGCGAGGTGCGCTCTACTGGTCCCCGGCCGGCGGCACGACGCCGGCCGGCGAGTCTTGCGGAGGAGGTGAGCCGGGTGACCGGCGAAGGAAGTAGTCGGCACGACCGTGCGGGAACCCGGGCCGCCAAGTAGGTCCGGGAGCCCCGCGCGGTCCGCTGCCGCCCAGCAGACCTCGAGGGGACGACCGATGACCCGCTTTCCCGCCCTGCGCGCCCATGGCGACGCGCCGGTGCTGACCCTTTTCCGGAATCTCGACAGCTCGCCCAAAGGCCTCACCGAGCACGAGGCGGCCGAACGGTTGCGCCGCTTCGGCGACAACCGCGTCGACGGCACGGACCGGGCTCCGGTCCGCGTCTGGGCCGCCGCGCGCAGCCCGTTCGTCGCGTTGCTGACCGCGCTCGGCGTGGTCTTCGCCGGGGTCGGCGACATTCGCGGCGCGGTGACCGTCGGCGTGATGGTCGTGCTCAGCATCGGCCTTCGCTACTGGCAGCACACTCGGTCCGAGCGGGCGATCAGCGCGGTCCGCGACCAGATCACCACCACGGTCACCGTGCGCCGGCGCGCTGCGGCGGAGTTTCCCGGCAGCGAGCGCGAAGTGCCCACGACCGACCTCGTGCCCGGCGACGTCGTGCTGCTCGGACCGGGCGACGTGATCCCGGCTGACGTGCGCATCGTCGCGGCCAAAGACTTCGTGGTCGACCAGTCGGCCCTGTCCGGCGAGGCGCTGCCGGTCGCGAAGCGCGCGCCCCAGCCCGGCAAGCACGAGGAGCACGAACTCGTCGAGACGCCCGCGCTCGGCTTCGCTGGCACGTCGGTGGTCGGCGGGACGGCCACCGCGGTCGTCGCCGCGACCGGCGGCGAGACCTACTTCGGCGCGCTGGCCAAGCAATCCGCCGAGCCGCGCGCGGAATCCAGCTTCGACGCCGGAGTCCGCCGCGTCGGCTGGACGCTCGTGCGGTTCATGCTGGTGATGGTGCCGATCGTGCTCGTCGTCAACGGCACGGTCACCGGCGACTGGGCGCAGGCGGGGATGTTCGCGGTCGCCGTCGCGGTCGGCCTCACGCCGGAGATGCTGCCGGTCATCCTCACCACGAACCTCGCCCGGGGCGCGGGCGCGCTCTCCCGGCGGCAGGTGATCGTCAAGCGGCTCAACGCCATCCAGGATCTCGCCGCGATGGACGTGCTGTGCGTCGACAAGACCGGCACGCTCACCGAGGACCGGATCGCCTACGCGCACAGCGTCGACTACTCCGGCAGCCCGGACGGCGAAGCGGCCGAGTACGCGGGCCTCGCGGTGCGCTTCCAGACCGACCGCCACGACCGGCTGGACGAGGCGATCGAGACCCTGTTCGACAGCGAGGACGATTTGGTCGCCGACGCGCTGTTCACCGGCGTCGCCGAGATCGGCTTCGACCACGCGCGCCGCCGGGCGAGCGTCGTGGTCCGGCGCGGCGGCGATCACCTGCTGATCAGCAAGGGCGACCCGGACGAGATCCTGCCGCGCTGCAGCCACGCGCGCCGCGACGGTGTCGTCACCGAATTCGACGACGCGGCGCGGATCGGCGCGGAGGAATTGGTGCGCGCGTACGCCGAACACGGCATGCGAGTGCTCGCCGTGGCGGCCCGGGAAGTCGAGACCAAGCTCGGCGGATTTGACGAAACTGACGAGAACGAGATGATCCTCGTCGGTTTCGTGGGGTTCGTCGACCCGGTCCGCGACGGCGTCGTGCACGCGGTGAAAACCCTTGGCGAGCAAGGCGTTGCGCTGAAGGTGCTGACCGGGGACAACCGGCACGTCGCCGCGCGCGTCGCGGATTCGGCGGGCATCCCGGTCGGTGAAGTCGTGCTCGGCCACCAGGTCGAAGCGGCCGACGACACTGAATTGCGCGAGATCGTCAAGGACACCACCGTCTTCGCGAAGCTCACGCCGGCGCACAAAGCCCGCGTGGTCACGGCACTGCGCGAGAACGGCCGTGCGGTCGGCTTTGTCGGCGACGGCGTCAACGACGTCACTGCCCTGCGCACCGCCGATGTCGGGATCGCGCCGGACACCGCGACCGACGCGGCGAAGGACGCGGCGGATCTGGTGCTGCTCGAACGCGACCTCGGCGTGCTCGCCCGCGGCGTGGCCGAAGGACGGCGGACGCTCGGCAACACGCTGAAGTACGTCAACATCACCGCGGCGTCGAACTTCGGCAACGTGCTGTCGGTGCTCGCGGCCAGCGCTTTCCTGCCGTTCCTGCCCATCCTGCCGATCCAGCTCGTGGTGTCGAACCTGCTCTACGACCTGGCTCAGCTCGCGCTGGCCTGGGACCGGGTGGACGACGAGTACCTGAGCCGGCCGCGCCGGTGGGACGCGCGCGGGCTCACCGGTTTCATGCTCGTCTTCGGCCCCTTGTCGTCGCTGTTCGACCTCGCGACGTTCGCGGTGCTGTGGCACGGCTTCGGCGCGGGCGCGGATCCGTTGCTGTTCCAGACCGGCTGGTTCGTCGAGAGCCTGCTGTCGCAGCTGCTGGTCGTGCTCGTCCTGCGCGGACGCGGCACTCCCCTGCGCGCCAGCCGCCCGGTCGTGCTGGCCGCCACAGCCGCCGCGTCCATCGGCCTGCTGGTGCCGCTGTCACCGCTCGCCGGACCGCTGCGAATGCAGGCGCTGCCCGCCAGCTACTTGCTGTGGCTGGTGCTCGTGCTCGCCGAGTACGCGCTGGCCGCGCAGGCAGCGAAACGCGGCTACGCCCGCCACCGCACGTGGTGGTAACCGTCCGTTATTGAGCCTTTTCCGACTATTCCTGAACTTTTCGCACCAAAACAGTGGGAGCGCAGATGACGACTGCGGAGATGTTGCTGCGCCTGGGCACCGGAGTGGGCCTCGGCACGGTGATCGGATTTGAACGCCAATACCGCGCCCGGATGGCAGGCCTGCGGACGAACGCCCTGGTCGCGGCCGGGGCGACGTTGTTCGTGCTGCTGTCCGCGCACGGGTTCAGCGGAGCGAGCGCCGACCCCACCCGGGTCGCCGCGCAAATCGTTTCCGGAATCGGTTTTCTCGGCGCGGGCGTGATTCTGCGCGAAGGATTGACGGTGCGCGGACTCAACACCGCGGCGACGCTGTGGTGTTCCGCCGCGGTCGGCGCGCTGGCCGGAGCCGGGCTGTACCCGGCGGCGGTCGCGGGCACTGCCGTGGTGATGGCGGTGAACATCGCGCTGCGTCCGCTCGGCCGGGTGGTCGACCGCCGTCCGGCGACCGGCCGCGAAACCCCGACGTCGTACACGTTTCTGGCGGTGACCAAGGACGATTCCGAAGCGCACGTGCGCGCGTTGCTCGTGCAGGCGCTGGCCCGCACCGATTTCTCCCTGCAATCGGTCACCAGCACCAACACCGGCACCGACGGACAGGTGCAGGTGCGCGCCGAACTGTGCGCCGATCAGCGCGACGACAAGCAGATGGAGTCGGCGGTCAGCCGGCTGTCCATGGAGCCCTCGGTGACCAGCGTGCGCTGGCAAACCGAACTGTCCGACCCCGAGCGAGACAGCGAGAACTAGACCATGCTGCGTACCTTCCCCACCCGCGGCGCCCTCGTCCGGCCCCGCCGCACGATCGCCGACGTGGCGGTGTTCCTCGGCGCCGCCGCGGCGCTGTGGCTGGTCGTGCGGCTCGCGCACGGTGCCGCATCGGCGTGGACCCCGGCGACCGCACCGTCCACAGTGTCCACTGATCCGGCCGAACTTCCTTACTACGCCGGACGTTCGCTGCTGCGGATGTTCGTCGCGCTCGTGTTGTCGGTCGGATTCACCTTCGGATACGCGACCGCGGCGGCCCGGCTGCGGCGCACCGAAAAAATCCTGCTGCCCGCTCTCGACATCCTGCAGTCGGTGCCGGTGCTCGGCTTCCTGTCGGTGACGATCACCGGATTCATCGCGCTGTTCCCCGGCTCGCAGCTCGGCCTGGAATGCGCGTCGATCTTCGCGATCTTCACCTCGCAGGCGTGGAACATGACGTTCGCGTTCCACCACTCGCTGGTGTCGCAGCCGCGCGACCTCGACGAGGCGGCCCGGCTGCTGCGGCTGTCGCGCTGGCAACGGTTCTGGCGCGTCGACGTGCCGAGCGGCATGATCCCGCTGGTCTGGAACGGCATGATGAGCTTCGGCGGCGGCTGGTTCTTCCTCACCGCCTCCGAAGCGCTCAGCGTGAACAACCAGAAGTTCGCGCTGCCCGGCATCGGCGCGTACGTCGCGACGGCATCCGAAGAGGGCGACCTCGGCAAGGTGCTGCTGGCCGTCGGCGTGATGGTCGTCCTGGTCGTGGGCGTGAACGTGCTGTTCTGGCGGCCGCTCACGGCGTGGTCCGAGCGGTTCCGCGTCGAGAATTCCGAGGCCGCGGAAGCGCCCCGGAGCCTGGTGCTCGACCTGCTCCGCCGCTCGCGGATCCCGGCGCTGCTCGGCCGGGTGCTCGGCAAACTGGTCTTCCCGCTCGACCGCGCGCTGGCGATCTTCGGACTGGCCGAGTACCCGCTGCGGTTCTCCCCCGCCCGCCGCCGCACCGCGGACATCGTGTTCAGCATCGTGGTCTTCGGGCTGCTCCTCTACGGCGCGGTGCGCGCGGTGCTGTTCATCGGCGAGACCACCGGGTACGGCGAGATCGGCCACGTGCTGCTGCTCGGCCTGATCACGTTCGCCCGCGTGCTCGCTTTGGTGGTCGTCGGCACGCTGGTGTGGGTGCCGGTCGGAGTGTGGATCGGGATGAACCCGCGCGTGTCGCGGCTCGCCCAGCCGGTCGTGCAGGTGCTCGCGTCGTTCCCGGCGAACTTCCTGTTCCCGCTCATCACCGCGGTGCTGGTGGCGACCGGGATTTCCCTGGACTGGGGCGGCATCCTGCTGATGAGCCTCGGCGCGCAGTGGTACATCCTCTTCAACATCATCGCGGGCGCCTCGGCGATTCCGCACGACCTGCGCGAGGCGTCGGCGAACCTGCGGCTGCCGCGCGCGCTGTGGTGGCGGCGGCTCGTGCTGCCCGCGATCTTCCCGAGCTACGTCACCGGCGGGATCACCGCGGCGGGCGGCGCGTGGAACGCCTCCATCGTCGCGGAAATCGTTTCCTACCACGGGGTCACGCTCACCGCGACCGGTCTCGGCGCGTACATCGCCGACGCGACCGGCTCCGGCGATTCCGGCCGGATCCTGCTCGGCGTCGCGGTGATGAGCCTGTACGTCGTCGGCCTCAACCGGCTCTTCTGGCGGCGGCTGTACCGGCTGGCCGAACGCCGGTTCTCCCTGTCCTGAAAGGCGATTCTCATGTCCGAAGTCCTCGTGTCCGTCGAGCACGTCAGCAAGAGCTTCCCCGGTTCGGCGGGCGACGAACTGCGCGTCCTCGACGACATCACCCTCGACCTGCGCGCCGGCGAGATCGTCGCGCTGCTCGGCCGGTCCGGCAGCGGGAAGTCGACGCTGCTGCGCACGATCGCCGGGCTGATCGGGCCCACCCGCGGCACCGTGCGCTACCGCGGCGCCGAACTCGACGGCGCCAATCCGGGCGCCGCGATGGTGTTCCAGACCTTCGCGCTGATGCCGTGGCTGACCGTGCAGGACAACGTCGAACTCGGCCTCGCCGCACGCGGCGTCCCGCCGAGAGCCCGCCGCGAGCGCGCGCTGCGGGCGATCGACCTGATCGGGCTCGACGGGTTCGAATCCGCTTACCCGAAGGAACTTTCCGGCGGGATGCGGCAACGCGTCGGCTTCGCCCGCGCGCTCGTGCTCGAACCGGACGTGCTCCTGATGGACGAACCGTTCTCCGCGCTCGACGTGCTGACCGCGGAAAACCTGCGCACCGAGCTGATGAGCCTGTGGCAGCGCGACGATTTCCCCACCAAAGCGGTCTGCGTCGTCACGCACAACATCGAGGAGGCCGTGCTCCTCGCGGACCGGGTTCTGGTCCTCGGCGCGAATCCGGGGAGCCTGCGCGCGGAAGTGGAGATCGACCTCGCCCGCCCGCGCGACCGCAAATCCCCCGCGTTCGGCGCGCTGGTCGAACGGCTCTACGACCTGCTGACCGGACGCGACCCGGCAGCGGTCGAACCCGCGCAGGCCACGCCGACCGCCCGGCCGCTGCCGCCCGCGTCGGTCGGCGGCCTCGCCGGGCTCGTAGAGCTGGTGCACGCCCGCGGCGGACACGCCGACCTGCCGGACCTCGCCGCCGAACTGAGCTTCGAGGTCGACGACCTGCTGCCGCTCGTCGACGCCGCCGCCCTGCTCGACCTCCTCTTCGTGGCGGGCGGCGACCTGCACCTGACCCCGGCCGGCACCGCCTTCACCACCGCGGACATCCAGACCAGCAAGAAGATCTTCGCCGGTCAGGTCCGCGACCGGGCGCCGCTGGTGCGCACGATCGTCAACGCGCTCACCGCCAGTTCGGACGGCACGCTGCGCGCGGAGTTCTTCCTCGACCTGCTCCGCCGAGGCTTCTCCGCCGCCGACGCCCGGCAGCAACTGGACACGGCGATCGACTGGGGCCGGTACGCGGAACTGTTCGACTATGACACCGACAGCGACCGCCTCACCGTCGCCTCCTCGTGAGCGGCGATCGCGGTTCTAACCGTGATCGCCACTCACGACGCCTCCACCCGCGGCGCCGGGCTGTCCACCGGAGCGTCCGGTGCCGGATCCCGTTTCACCACCGCGATCGCGAGCGCCCCGATCACCGCCACCGCCGCGAAAAGGTAGAAGCCCCACGGATACGCCAGCCCCGCCGACAGCAGCAGCCCGGTCACCAGCGGCCCGGACATCGCGCCGAACCTGCCGATCCCGCTCGCCGCGCCGAGTCCGGTGCCGCGCGCTTCGGCGGGGTACACGCGGGCGATGTACACGTAGACCAGGACCTGCGAACTGAAGGTGAAGATCCCCGCCAGCAGCACGCCGGCGTACACGCTCGCCCCGGGCAGCTTGATGCTCAGCAATGCCAGGAAGACCGCGGCCGCGGCGAACCAGAGGATCGTCGAACGCCGGTAGCCGATCTTGTCCGCGACCCGGCCGCCGACCAGCAGGCCGATGACCGCGCCGACGTTCAGCACCAGCAGCAGAGCGAGCGCCGCGCCGAGTTCGTAGCCCGCCGCGCGCATGATCTGCGGCAGCCAGGTGTTCAGGCCGTACACCAGCAGCAGCCCCATGAACGACGTCACCCAGAACGCGATCGTCGCGCGGCCGTAGCCGTGCCGGAACAGGACGCCGAGCGGGTTGCGGTTCCGCCGGGCCTCCTTCGCCCGCTCCAGCGCCTTCGACTCGGGCAGGAACTTCATCATCAGCGGCACCAGGACCAGCGCCGGCGCGGCCCCGATGACGAACATCCACTGCCAGCCGAACCGTTGCAGCACCAGGATTCCCAGCAGCGCGGTGAGCACCGCGCCGACGTGGTAGCCGGTCATCAGCACGGTGGTCGCGCTGCCGCCGCGGCCGATCCGCGCGTACTCGGTGATCAGCGCCAGCGCGGTCGGCAGCACGCCGCCGAGCCCGAGCCCGGCCAGGAAGCGCAGCACGCCGAACAGCCACGGCCCGGTCGCGAACGCGCAGAGCAGCGTGCAGACCGAGAAGCTGATCACGGTCAGCAGCATCATCCCGCGGCGGCCGAACAGGTCGCTGAGCGGCCCGATCGCGAACGCGCCGACCGCCACGCCGAGCAGCCCGACCGCGGAGATCAGCGACGCCGTGTTGGGGTCGAGCCCCCACGCTTTGTCCTTGAGCAGCGCGGGCAGCACGACGCCCAGCACCACCAGGTCGAACCCTTCGAGCGCCACCGCCGTCCAGCACAGCGGGGCCACCCAGCGGGCGTGCCGCGCCCGGGGATCTGTCGAGACCGTCATGTCATCACCTGCGTCGTCGGAGGGGACCTGGTCGAGTAGTGCGGTCAGAACGGATACTGCGGAAGGTCGCCGCGCACGGTGACCCACTGGGTTTCGGTGAACGCCTCCAGGTTGGCCCGCGCGCCGCCGTGCCGGGAGCCGGTCCCCGAATCCCCCACCCCGCCGAACGGCGCGAGGGCTTCGTCGTTGACCGTCTGGTCGTTGACGTGCACCAGACCGGACGGGATCCGCTCGGCCAGCGCCAGCCCCCGCGCGGCGTCCCGGGTCAGGATGCCCAGCGACAGCCCGTATTCGGTACCGCCGGCCAGGCGCACTGCTTCGTCCACTGTGGAGAACGGCACGACCGGCGCGACCGGGCCGAACACCTCCTGGGCGTACGCGGGCGCGGCGAGCGGGACGTCGGTGAGGACGGTCGGGCGGTAGAACAGGTCCTCGTAGGTGCCGCCGGCGGCGATCTTCGCGCCGGCCTCGGCGCTGCCGGTGACCACCGAGTGCACGCGGTCGCGCTGTGCCGCGTCGATCAGCGGACCGAGCGCGACGTCGCCGTTCGCCGGGTCGCCGACGGTCAGCTTGGCCGCGTGCTCGGCGAGCGCGGCCGCGTAGTCGTCGGCGATCTCGGCGGCGACCAGGTGGCGTCCGGTCGCCATGCAGATCTGCCCGGAGTGGTTGAACGAACCGAACGCGCCGACCGACGCGGCCTGCTCGACGTCCGCGTCCGCGAGCACGACCAGCGCCGAGTTGCCGCCGAGTTCGAGGTGCACGCGCTTGAGCCGCTCCCCCGCCGCCGCGGCGATCCGGCGGCCCGCGCTGGTCGAGCCGGTGAACGCGATGACGCGCACCAGCGGATCCTCGACCAACGCCGCGCCGACGTCCGCGCCGCCGGGCAGCAGGTGGAACAGCCCTTCGGGCAGCCCGGCCTCCTCGAAGATCCGGGCCAGCACGACGCCGCCGCACACCGCCGTGCGCGGGTCGGGCTTCGCGAGAACAGCGTTGCCGAGCGCCAACGCGGGCGCGATCGCGCGGATGGAGAGGATGACCGGCGCGTTGAACGGCGAGATCACGCCGACCACTCCGGCCGGAACCCGGCGCGCCATCGACAGCCGGGGTTGGCTGGAACGCAACAGTTCCCCGTACGGGTGGGCGGCGAGCGCGGCGGCTTCGTGGCATTCCTCAGCCGCGACCGCGCGGGTCTGGAACTTCGCGAACGCCCGGGTGGCACCGGATTCCCGGACGAGCCATTCGTCGATCTCGTCGCCGTGGTCCTCGAAAAGCCGCGCCGCCCGGCGCAATACCCGCGCCCGCGCGTCGTACGGCTGAGCGGCCCACTCCCGCTGCGCTTCCCGCGCCGCCGCGGCAGCCTTGGCGACATCCTCTGGAGCCGCCGCGCCGACCTTGGCCAGCGTGTTCCCGGTCGCGGGCTCGACGGCGTCGTATTCGCCGCCCGCACCGGGGATCCATCCGCCGGAGAAGATCCGGCCCTGCCATCCCGTTCCGAGCAACGTCATGCCGTCACCGCCACTTCCAGCACCAGCGGCTCCGTGCGCGCGGCCAGCGTCGGCAGCACCTCGTCCAACTCCGACTCCAGTTCTTCGTAGGTTTCGACACGGCGCGCCGGGCAGCCGAGCGATTTCGCCAGCCCGCTCACGCTGACCTCGCCGAACCCGGGCCACGGCGCTTTTCCGCCCCCGGCCGTGCGTTCGCCGTGCCGCACGGCGAGTTTGTCCATGATCGCGTAGCCGCCGTTGGACAGCACGAGCACGAGAAGACCGGCCCCGTAGTGCGCGGCGCTCCACAGCGCCTGGATCGAGTACAGCGACGAGCCGTCCCCGATCACCGCCACCACCGGCCGCTTCAAGCCGCCCATCCGCAGCCCGATCGCCGCCGGGATGCCGAAGCCCAGCCCGCCCATCGCCGCGCTGAGGAACCCGAGCGGCTCGCGAGCCGGGACGAGCGCGTGCAGCAACGGGCGGCTCGACGGGGATTCCTCGACCAGCACCGTGTCCTTGGGCAGTCGACGGGCGAGCAGGCCGAACACGTGCTCCGGTCCCAGCGGCGCACCTTCCGAGGGAGCCCCGGGCAGTTCGACGGTCCGGCCGATCTTCTCCGCACCGGCTTCCCGCGCCGGGATCCGCTCCGCCAGCGGACCGCACACCGCCGACGGCCGCGCCAGCACGGCGAGGTCGACCGGGCTGCGGTGCGCTTCGTTCGGATCGTCGGTGACCACCGCGAGGCGCGTGCCCGCTTCGGTGAGCTGTCCCGGTTCCCGGGGGTACTGGCGGAAAACCGGCGCACCGACCGAGAGCACCGCGTCGTGCCCGGACAACGCTTTCCGCAGTCCTTCCCGGCCCGGCGGCAGATGCCCGGCGAACTGCGGGTGGTCCTGCGGGAATCCGGCGCGGGCGCCGAACGCCTCCTGCCACACCGGGCACGCGAGCTTCTCCGCCAGCGCGGTCAGCCCGCGCCAAGACTCCGCGTCGTCGGCCCCGGCACCGGCCACGAGCACCGGATTGCTTGCGGCACCGAGGAATTCCGCGAGTTCGGCCAGCACCGCGGGCTCGGCGGCGTTCGCGCGGACCAGCTTCGCCGGGGCGGGCAGCGGCTCGTCTGCACCCGCCGGTTCGGACCAGTCGTCCATCGGCACGATCACCAGCGCCGGGCCGCGGTGCTCGCGCGCCTCGTGCCAGGCGCGGGCCAGCGCGCCCGGAACGTCTTGCGGGCGCGGCGGTTCCGCGATCCACACCGGTGTGGGCCGGGCCAGGTCGTCGAGCCGGTGGCCGGTGAGGAACGGCTCCAGCGCGAGGTGCCGGCGGTCCTGCTGCCCGACCAGCACGACCAGCGGCGCGCGGTTGACCCGGGCGGTGGCGAGCGCGCCGACGGCGTTCCCGAGCCCCGCGGTGGTGTGCAGGATCGCGACCGCGGGCCGGTCGTTCGCGAGCGCCCAGCCGGTCGCCATGCCGACCACCGAACCCTCGTGCAGCGCCAGCACGAACTCGAGGTCGTCGGGCAGGTCGGTGAGCAGCGCGATCTCGGTCGACCCGGGGTTGGCGAACACCGTCGTGGCGCCGAACCGGCGCAGCACGTCGAACGCGGCGTCGCGAACGGTCGGGGCAGGGCTCACGGACTTCTCCTCGGGCAGTGCGGCAACGGGCGGTCCGGAGTCTCCCCGCCCGGTCCCGGCCCGCCCAGCCCCTCTTCCACTCAGCGGAAAAGTTCCTCAGCCTTGCAACGCGCGCGTGACCCCCAGCGCGGCCATCCGGACCACCGGCACCAGCGGCGACAGATTCGGCGTGCAGCTCGGCACCACCACGGAAATCGCCGCGACGACCTGATCGCCCGGCCCGCGCACCGGGGCGGCGACCGACGACGCGCCCTCGGTCATCTCGTTGCGGGAGATGCAGAACCCCTGCAGCCGGACCTCCGCCAGCACCTGCCGCAGCCGCGCCGGGTCGGTGATCGTCCCGCTGGCGCGCCGTTCGAGCCCGCCGGCGAGGATCTTCTCGAGGCATTCCGGCGGCGCGTGCGCGAGCAGCACCTTGCCCGGCCCCGCCGCGTGCAGCGGAAGCCGCAGCCCGACCCGCGAGGTGACCACGACATCCGGATGCGCCTCGAGCTTTTCCAGATACAGCGCGCGGTCCCCGTCGAGCACGACCAGGTGCACCACCTCGTGCGTCACCTGCAGCAGGTCCTGCAGGAACGGCAGCGCGACGTCGCGAAGCTCGCGCCCGCCCGGCGCCTGCGCCCCGAGCTGCCACAGCCGGAGCCCGATCCGGTACCGGCCCCGGCCGGTGCGCTCGAGCGCGCCCCAGCCGGTCAGTTCGGCCAGCAGCCGGTGCACGGTGGCAGGCGCGAGCCCGGTCGCCCGGGTGATCTCGCCGTGAGTCTGCTCGGGTCGGCCGGTCAGGAAGGAATCGAGCACCGCGAACGCGCGGCTCAGGACCGTGCGCCCGGGTTCGGCGGCGTTGCCGGCGATCGCGTGCCTCCGGGGCTGCGGTGGAACGGGACGGGGACTGGCCGCCCATCATCCGCCAGTCCCGCGGACACGGCAACCCGCCGTCCCCCCGTCTGTCCACACTGGACGCTCACCGGACCGCGGGCTTCGCCGCCCGCCGCTCGGGCGCGGTGCCCGCCGCGACCCCGAGGACCGCCGCCGCCAGGACCGACGCCGCGGGCCCGAGCCACCCCGCTCCCGCGTTCGCCAGCACCACCCCGCCGAGCCCCGCGCCGATCGCGGTCCCGACGTAGTTCATCGACCCGTTGAGGCTCAACGCGACCGCCGCGACGTCCCCGCCCGCCACGAACACCCGGTTCTGCTGCGGGATGAACAGCATCGACCCGAGCACGCCGAGCACGAACAACACCACGAGCGTCGGCGCGAACCACCGCTGAACGACCGACAACGAGCCCGCGGCCACCACCACGATCCCCAAGCTGACCACGATCACCCGCAACGACGCGAACCGGTCGGCCACCCGCCCCACGAGCCGGTTCCCCAGAAAGAACCCCGCCCCGTTGACCAGCAACGCCACCAGAATCGCGCCCGCGCTGCCCGGCGCGCTCACCCCCACCACCGCCGAGGCGTACGCCATCAGCAAGAACGACGGCGCCAGCACCAGCGCGCTCACCGCGAGCAACGTGACGATCCGCGGATTGACCAGCACCCGCAGCCGCTCGCGCATCGTCGTCGCCGGCAACGTGATCGACGGAACGAACGCCCCCGCCAGCACCGCCGCGACCGCCGCCAGCACCACGATCGTCCACAACGTGCCGCGCCACCCCCACACTTGCCCGATCAGCAGCCCGAACGGCACCCCGAGCACCGCCGCGAGGCTGGATCCCGCGCCGATCACCGCGAACGCCCTGGCCCGCCGCTCCGGTGCCGCGAGCACCCCCGCGACCGCGAACGCGTTGGCCTGAAACGCAGCCGCCCCGAGCGCCGCGACGACCCGCCCCGCCACCACGACGCCGAACGTCGGCCCCGCCGCCTGCAGCACCATCCCGACGAGAAACGCCCCCATCCCCGCCCCGATGACGACCCTGCGGTCCGCCCTCCCGGCGAGCGTCGCGATCACCGGAGACCCCACCGCATACGCGACCGCGAAGACCGTCGTGAGCTGCCCCGCGGCCGCGACGCTCACCGACAGGTCCCGCGAAATGTCCGAAAGCAGCCCAGGCAGCACGAACCCGTCCACCCCGAGCACGAACGTGCCCACGGCCAGGATCACCAACCGCACACCATTCGATGATTGTCGAATCGTCACATCGCGAAGCATAAACTACACTTCGACGACGGTCAAAACATCGAAGGAGCCCCACCCGTGCCGCGCACGCTGCCCGAGCCGTCCGTCGAGTCGTTCGACCTGACGGTGATCCTCAGCGCCCTGGCCGATCCAGGCAGGCGCACACTGCTGAAGGCGATGTATCAAGCGGGGGACCCGATCGACTGCGCGACGCTGGTGGAAAAAACGAACCTCGGCCTGAGCAACCCGACGATCTCGCACCACTACCGAGTCCTCCGCGAAGCAGGCTTGACCCGCACCGTGGCCGAAGGCCGCCACCGCATAGTCCACGTCCGCCGCGACGAGATGGAATCAAGATTCCCCGGCCTGCTGGACGCCATCCTCACCGCCCCCGAACGCACCCTGGACGGCTGACCCCGTCTCCGAGTGTCCACAGTGGACACCGGCCGAACCCTCACCGGGCTTCCATGAGGGGACCCCTCATACCCTCAGAGTCCCTCAGGGCTCCCCTCACGACCGCCCGACGTCCGTGAGGGCACCTTCACGCCCCCCGGCCCGCCACAGCCGCACCGGGATGCACCCCACCCGAAAACCGCCGCCGATGCACCCAACGATCGGGCACCCACCCCCGACCGCAGCCAGCGCACCCAAACAGCGAGGCACCCAGCCCTAAAACCGCCACCGCTGCACCCAAACAGCGAGGCACCCAGCCCCTCCCCCGCCCCCGATACAAAGCCGCCCTGCGGTTCGGGGGTGCTTGTCAAGGCATCTTTCCCGCCTTGACAAGCACCCCCGAACCGTCAGCACAATCAAACTTCGGGGGCCCCACGCAACCACCCGACTGCAATGTCGCCGCCAGGCGACGAGCAGCCACCTCACCCCCCAAACGCAGCCACCGCAGGAGAAACATCCAATGCCTCCCGATTGAACGTCACCTCCACCCCCCGCCCCCGCAACCGGGACGCCCGCTGATCAACCTTCCACCCGTCCACCCGAACCCCCACCTCCGGATGCCGCAACACCTGCTCGGCCCCCAACCGCACCCGAACACCAACCTCTTCCCCACCCACCAAATTCAGATAATTATCACTGAACGCAGCCGGAAGAACCCGCTCCCCAGTCCGCACGTCATACACCTGCAAATGCACCATCAACGCCACGGCCTCGCCACTATTCCGCACGTCAACAGCCACCTCGACCCCATCCCGCGAACGCCCGGCAATCACCGAAACAGCAGCCGCATCCATCCCGTCCAGCCCGGCAAACCCCACCGCCCGAGCAGGATTCTCCACCCAGTAAAAACTCCGGACCACCCCCCGCGCACCCCTGAACAACAACCGAACAAACACAACCTCAGACGACACCCCCTCCATCAGCGAAGCAACATTCCCGACCACCGCCCGATCGGAACCCTTCACCCCGCCAACCGGAAACGAACGACGCGAGAATTCCACGCCGTCCAACCCGTAAAGCGAAACATCCACCGCACCCCGCACCACCGCCCGCGAATGATTCGCCACCACCACATCGAAACTCCGCGCATCCAGCACCACATTGACCCGCCGGCAAGCGTGCTGAACCGCATAAAACGCCGAATGCGCCTCCAGATCATGACTGTACATCTGCCAGACGAAACTAGGCTGCGCAGGATTGGTCATCCACATGATGACCCCGGTCCGCGGATAAGGCCCAGCACTTCCCATATGCGCCACCGGAGCCTCATAAATAGCCCGAATGCACTCGTAATTCATCATCTGCGACTTGCGCGCGAAGTCGGGAAGATTCCGCACCTCCCCGTACCGCTCGGCAGTAAGCCGCAGATACCCGGCCCCGCCCCCGTTCCCCCCGTTCCCGTTCACATCCCGGTCGGCCCAGAAGTCGTCCGGCCGCTCCCACGACCCCTCCGGCAGCATCTTCCGGATGAACTCCAGAGTCGGAATCGAATAGGACCCCACCTCATTGCGAAACGGCGGCCACTGCGTCCCGTCATTGAGCGAAAAATGCCGGGCAGGCGGAACCCAATGGTACGGCCCGCCGGACCGGTACCCGTCGATCGGATTCTCCCCGGTGTCCCCGGCGGAACTGGTCAAGACCACCCGCTGCGGATCCAGCTCGGCGACCAGCGCGTCGAGCCCGTCGATCAGCGGCTGCGGCGGCGGCCCCTCGTTGCCGCCGCACCAGAGCAGCACCGACGGATGATTGCGGAACCGCACGATGCAGTCGCGGATATTGGCCAGGTCCCGGGCGACGTTCTCCGCGGGCGGCCCCTCGGTCGAACAGAAGAAGTCCTGCCACACCAAGATCCCGTACTCGTCGCATGCGGCGAAGAAGTCCTCGGTGCTGCTCTGGCCGTTCCAGTTCCGGATCAGATTGAGGTTGGCGTCGCGATGCAGCCGGACCTGCTCCCGCAACCGCTCCCGCGGAATCCGCTTCAGCGCCTCGTCCATCCCCCAGTTGCCGCCCATCACCAGGATCGGCTGATTGTTGACCGTGATCGCCAGGCACTGGCTCACCGTCCCGGACGGCGACCGCATCGGCGTCGTGTACTCGATCCGGCGAACCCCGAAGTTCAGCGCCCGTTCGTCGTAGACCTGACCACCGGACTCGACGCTGACCGCCAGCCGGTAGAGATACGGATCGCCGTACCCGTTGGGCCACCACAGCTTCGGCTGCTCCAATCGCAGGCATGCCAGGTCCTTCGACGTCAGCACCACCGTCGACGCCCCTGCCGGAACGCGGACCGTCCGCCGGAACTCGCGCCCGTCCAGCGATCCCTTCACCACCACGGACTTCTCGACCGCGCTGTCCAGCGCAAGCTCGATCGCGACCTCCGCCGTGCGCAAGTCCGGCGACAGCGTCGAGGTGACGTGCACGTCGGCCATCCGGACCGGCCCAGTGGTATGCCAGCTGACCGGCTGCCAGATCCCCAGGTCCCGGTCCGGGATGGTCGGCAGCCAATCCCAGCCGGCGGTGCAGAAGAACGTCGGCCCGTTCTTCAGCGTGATCCCGGTCGGCCCGCCGTTGCGCCCGCCCCGCGTCACCCCGCTGGCGTAACTGGGCAACGCGGGCGGGTCGGCGTAGTCGAGCTTCCCGACCAGCACCGCCAGCCAAGCGACGCCGTCCGCCTTGGCCACGATGTCCGTGACGTCGAAAACGGCACGCTTGAACGCGCCTTCGACGGTGCCGATCCTGGTCCCGTCGAGCCAGATCGTCCCGAGATAGTTGATCCCGTCGAACTGCAGCCAGAACCGCTGCCCCGGAAGCAGTCTCGGCACCCGGAACGCGACCCGGTACCAGTAGCCGGTGTCCTTGAGCGTGTCCGGGACGGTGTCGGTCACGATGTGGCCGTACAGCGGATCGGGATACTCGCCGTTGGCGATCATGCTGGTCAGCGGCGTCCCCGGAACGACGGCGGGCTTCAGCCCGGCGACTTCCGCCGCGCTCGCCAGCACGCTCCCGTCCGCCGAGCCGTCGGCCGCGGCAAAGGTCCAGCCGCTGCCGATCTCCCCGCCGCCGACCGGCCGCGGCCGAGCCTCCTCCGCGGCCCCGGCGGGGCCGGCCGTCCCGAACGCGCCGAGCACACCACCGCCCGCGACTGCGATCCCGCCGGACAGAAACCGCCTGCGATTTACCTGGGTCACGTCGCTCCCAAAGCCTCTGACATCGTTGTCAACCGCACTTGAACCCTATTATTCGGCCGCCCGCGGTCCCGATGTCAACCGACGGCAGGAGGTTTCCGCACCGCCGCCCGGTTTCTGCCGGGCGGACAACCGGCCGCCCGGCGGCGCAGAGTGAGCAACCCGCTGCGCCATCGGAAGGAATCTTTACAAAGGAAGCGGGAAATCCCTGCCCGCCCCTGGCGACCGGCCGCCTTGCGCTTTTAGGGTGACGGCGTTCGCGGCGGGGACGCGTGCCCCGCTCACCGGTGCACCACCGAAGGAAAGCGAGTTTCCCATGCCCGAACCCGCCGAAATGTGGACCGCGCCCGACTTCGTCGAATACGAAACGCCGATGGAGGTCACCGCCTACGCGGCCCGCCGGGAGGAGTGATCCGCCGGACGGGGCCGGTCCGCCGCGGTCCCGTCCCTTCCCGGAAAACCTTACCGCTCAGCGAGAATCCCGGAGTACGCGAATGTCCACAGTGCACCCGATGAGTCCGGCGGAGTTCACCGGAGCCCTGCGCGGCCTCGCGCCCCGGTACTGGGGCGGCCATCCGTTCCACCGGCGGATGCACGCCGGCGAACTGACCGAGCACGAGCTGAAACTCTGGGCCGCGAACCGCTGGTACTACCAGCGCATGCTGCCGCAAAAAGACGCGGCCATCGTCAGCAATTGCCCGCTCCCGGAAATCCGCCGGCTCTGGCTGGACCGCATCGTCTACCACGACGGCGCCGTCGAGGGCGAAGGCGGAGCCGAACGCTGGCTGCGGCTGTGCGCCGCGGTCGGCCTGGACCGTGCCGAAGTCCTCGACGAGCGACACGTCGCCCCGGGCGTCCGGTTCGCTGTCGACGCTTACGTCACCTTCGCCCGCACCAAACCGTGGGTCGAAGCCGTCGCCTCCGGGCTGACCGAGATGTTCGCCGGGCACCTGATGCAGCAGCGCGTAGCCGACGTCCTCGCGAACTATTCGTGGATCTCCCGCGCCGACCTGGCGTATTTCACCAACCGGATCGACAAGGTCTCCGGCGAGGGCAAGGACACTTTGGACATTGTCGTGCAGCACTGCGTCACCCGCGAACAGCAAGAGAAGGCGGTGGCGGCGCTGTCGTTCAAGTGCGACGTCCTGTGGTCGATGCTCGACGCCATCGAACGCGCCGCGGCCAAGGAGTGAGCCGATGGACACCATCACCGCCGCGTCCGTGCCGAAGCTGCGCGTCGGCGTGCGCTTGACGTTCGATCACGTCCGCGGCATACCTGTGCTGTTGTTCCCGGAAGGCGTGCTGGTGCCGAATTCCACCGCCACCGCGGTCCTGGAGCTGTGCGACGGGACCACCCCCGTCTCCGGCATCGTCACGAGGTTGAGCAGCCGGTACCAAGGCGTCCGGGAGAGCGACGTCCTCGCCGTGCTGGCACGGTTCGGCCAACGGCGGGTGATCGAATGGACGTGACCGCGCCGCTCGGCCTCCTCGCGGAACTGACCCACCGGTGCCCGCTGCACTGCTCGTACTGCTCGAACCCGGTGGAACTCGTCAGCCGGGCCGCGGAAATGTCCACCGCGGAATGGACCGGCGCACTGTCCCAGGCCCGGGAGCTCGGCGTGCTCCAGGTCCACCTCTCCGGCGGAGAACCGCTGGCGCGCGCGGATCTTCCGGACCTGGTCGCGCACGCGAGCGGCCTCGGCTGCTACGTCAACCTCGTCACCTCCGGACTGGGCCTGACCGAGCACCGGCTGGCCGATCTCGCCGAACGAGGCCTCGCCCACGTCCAGCTCTCCGTCCAGGCCGCCACTCCGGACCGCGCGAACCTGCTCGCCGGAGCGAAAGCCTTCGACCGGAAACGGGCCGCCGCCGAACTCGTCAAAGCCGCGGGCCTGCCGCTCACCGTCAACGTGGTGCTGCACCGGCGGAACCACGACCAGCTGGCCGACCTCATCGCCCTGGCCGAGTCGATGGGCGCGGACCGCCTCGAGCTGGCCAACACCCAGTACTACGGCTGGGCCCTGCGCAACCGCGCCGCGCTGATGCCCACCCGCGCGCAACTGGCCGCCGCCGAACCCGTCGTCCGCGCCGCCGTCGAACGGCTCCGCGGCACGATGGAAATCATCTACGTCGTCGCCGACTACTACGAACCGTTCCCCAAACCCTGCATGCACGGCTGGGGCGCGCGGCAACTCACGATCGCCCCCGACGGCACCGTCCTGCCCTGCCCCGCCGCCAGCGCGATCACGACGCTCACGCTCGACAACGTCCGCGACACCGCCCTCACCGACATCTGGTACCGCTCGGAGTCCTTCGCCGCCTACCGGGGCGAGGAGTGGATGCGCGACCCGTGCCGCACCTGCGACCGCCGCGCCACCGACTTCGGCGGCTGCCGCTGCCAGGCGTTCCAGCTCACCGGCGACGCGGCCAACCCCGACCCTGTCTGCTCCCGTTCCCCGCATCGCGGCACCGTCGACCTGATCCTCGCCGCACCGTCCACTTCGGACCTGATCCCGCGCGGCCCGGCCCGATGAAAGTCATCCTCCTGGGCACCGCGGCCGGCGGCGGCTTCCCGCAGTGGAATTGCGCCTGCGCCGCCTGTACGTCGGGCTCGCCCCCGCGTACGCAGGACAGCGTCGCCTTCAGCGCGGACGGCCGGGTCTGGCACCTCCTGAACGCCTCGCCCGACATCCGCGCGCAAATCCTGGCGACCCCAGCCCTGCGCGCCGGACCGGGCCCGCGCGAGACACCACTGCGCACAGTCCTGCTCACCGACGCGGAACTGGACCACACCCTGGGCCTGCTCATGCTCCGCGAGGCAGCCGACCTGACCGTGCACGCCCCCGCCGCCGCGCTGCACGCACTGACCGACCACTTCCCGGCCCGCCCCGTCATCGACGCGTACCACGGCTGGAACTGGCTCCCCACCACCGAAACCACCCTCGACGGCCTTCACGTCACCTCGTTCCCCGTCAGCGACAAACAACCGAAATACGCCCGCTCCTCCCCTCGCCCCGGCCCGTGGGTCGTCGCCTACCGCATCCACGACCCGTCGACCGGCGGCACCCTCGTCTACGCCCCCTGCCTGCGCACCTGGCCGCCCGGCTTCGACGCGTTCACCGAAGGCGCGAGCCTGGTCCTGCTCGACGGCACCTTCTACCGCGGCACCGAATTCACGACCACGACAACCGCCGACCCGGCCGCCCAGCAGGCGATGGGCCACGTCCCGATCACCGAAACGCTGCCGAGGCTCGCACCCCGCCCAGGCACGACGAGGTGGGCTTACACGCATCTGAACAACACGAACCCCGTGGTAGACCCGACTGGTCCAGAGCATGCCGCGGTGGTGGGTGCCGGAGCGGAGCTGCCGCCGGATGGAACCGAGTTCATCCTCTGACCGAGGCACCGGTCGCCGCACTGACCAGCCGTGGGGATCTCGCCAGCACCGAACCCGGAACCCGTCGCACCGCACCAGCTTCCGGCTACTCGGCTCCAGTCGCCTGCCCTAGCAGAGCGCAAGCAGTCGCGAACGCCCCCGCCAAATCGTGCCCCATCCCCGCCACCACGTCGTCCAGTCCGCGCAGCCCCGCCCGTTCCAGCAGGGTTTTCTCGTTCGTCACCCACTCCCCTCGCGCGGCCAGCACCGCGTGCCCGGTCTGCATCGCCGCCACCCCGACCGACGCCGCGGTCTCCGCGACGCGGCCGTGCTTCGCATACGCCGACTTCGCGTACTCCAACGTCCGCTCCGCCGAAGCACGCCAGAACCGGGAAGCGTTCTCCCGCAGCAGTTCCGGGTACTCCGGCCGCGGCAGTTCGCCGCGCAGCACCCGGTTCAGCGCCAGCTCCGCCACCACCAGGTAGCTCGGGATCCCGGCCAGGTGGAACGCCAGCGCCTCCCAGTGGAACCGGCCCTTCTCCGCCTCGGCGAGTTCGTGCTCGACCACGTCCAGGTCCCGGTAGTGCACGTCCACCGGGCGTCCGTCGACGGTCAGCCACGCGCCTCCGTTGAAGACGCCGCCGCCCCATTCGCCGAGTTCCGACACCGAGCCCGGGAGACCGAGCGCGCGCAGGTCGGCCGGGTCGAACGCGCCGCGGTAGTACACCGCGTAGTCCCAGTCGCTGTCCGGCCGGTGGGTTCCGCGCGCCCGCGAGCCGCCCAGCGCCACCGCTTCGACTCCGGGCAAACCGGACAGCAAGCCGGCCACGTGCTCAGCGAACGTTTCCTCGTCGTTTTCCCGCATCAGGAGAACATGCCATGAAACTCTGCCAAGATCGCCGGTATTTCGCCGATTGCCCGTCCGGCCTGGGGGTCTGAATGCACCGATTCCGCACGATCGCGCTCGCCGCTGCCGCCGTCACCGCGCTCGGCGCCGCGCCCGCGAACGCCGCGCAACCCTTCACCGACACCGTCTTCGCCGCTACGCACAACAGCTACTCCGGCAACGTCGACGGAGCGAAGGGGTCCATCTCCTACCAGCTCGACCACGGTGTCCGGTTCATCGAATTCGACATCCACGACAACGGCTACGCCACCCGGCACGACTACGGAATCGGCCACAGCTCGCCCGGCGACCTCGTCGACCACGCGGGCAACCCGGCGTCCGACAGTCTCCGCGACTGGCTCGCCGCGGTGAACGCCTGGTCCGCCGCACACCCGGACGCGGCGCCGATCGTCGTCATGCTCGACCTGAAAGACGACCTGACCGACAACGACTCGTTCGCCGCCGGGAACCTGGCCGCGGTCAACGCCGAGCTGAGTGCCGCGTTCGGGCCGCGGCTGCTCTCCCCCGCCGCCTACCGCGCCGGCGCGACCACGGATTCCTTGCGCGGCAAGGTGCTCCCGCTGCTGTCGGGCGACGGCGGCACGCGCGCCGCGTATCGCCGGGATGTCGGGTATCACCCGGCGGTCGCGGTCAACAGCCGCGGCCAGGTCGTGGAGGTGCACGACTCCGGCGGCGGCGCGCTCTGGTACTGGACGGGGCAGCTCGGCGCGGACGGACGCGTCGCCTGGCAGCGCCACGGCCGTTACGACAGCGGCCAGACCCCGGCGGTCGCGCTCGACGACTCCGGCCGGATCGTCGAGGTGCACCAGTCGCCCAGCGCAGCCACGCTCTGGTACCACACCGGACAGCTCGGCGCGGACGGCGAGATCAGCTGGTCGGCCAGCCATCAGTACGACAACGGGGTGCTGCCGACGGTCGCGTTCACCAGCTCCGGGATCCGCGAAATCCACCGCAGCCCGACGAGCGGCCAGAACTGGCAGTGGCGCGGCACTCTCGACTCGTCCGGCGGGACGGTGACCTGGACCGGCAACGCGAAAACGTCCGATCCGCGTTACGACAAGGCGAACGCCGGGCGAATCTCTGTCGCCAGCGGCGCCGACGGGTCCACGCCGGCGCAAACCCTGCGCTACTCCACCGCGCTCGTCACCGGCGGCCGCGTGCAGTACCAGCAGGTCGCATTTGACGAATACCAGCAAGGGGATCCGGCCGAACTTCAAGACGCGCTGTTCTACGGGGCCCCGGCGCAGGATTCGGCGTTCCTGGTCGCCGCGCGCAAGAGCGGGCACGCGGTCCGCGGCTGGGACTTCGACGACGCGGGCCTGGCCACCGATCCGCTCGTCAACTACCCGGCCACCAACCATCCGTACGACGACTGGTACCGGCGGCTCACCGGGAACACCGCGCGCTGACAAGAGAAAGGCCCGCGCTCCGCCACCCCGACGGGCAGAGCGCGGGCCTCGCCCACCGGCTGGAGGGTCGGTGTTCCTCCCAAGAACACCGGCCCCTCCGGTCGATGAGCGGCCTCAGGCGGCTCGCTGCTTCAGCCGAGCCGCCCCGACGGCTGCGACCGGCATCGACGCTTCCCGCAGCGCCGCCCGTTCGACCGGCCGCCGGACCGCCCCGCTCGGAGTCCGCACGCAATATCGCTCCACGGATTCCATCAGCACGGCGGCGACCATCACGACCACGGGCGTAGCCAACGCGAACCACATGGTGGCTTTGGTACCCAGCCGCGCGGAAAACCAATCGCCCGTGCCCCGGGCGGGGGGCCGTTAGACTGGCGGCGTGCGCACGCGACCGACGCTGACCTGGGCCGGACCCGGCGAACCGCTTCCGCGCACGGGCACGGTCGCGGACGTGGCGAAGATCGTCGCCGGGCGGCGGGTGCTCGTGCTCAGCGGCGCCGGGCTGTCCACCGAATCCGGCATCCCCGACTACCGCGGCGAAACCGGCAGTCTGCGCAAACACACGCCGATGACCTACGGCGAATTCGTCGCCAGCGAGGCGGGCCGCCAGCGCTACTGGGCGCGCAGCCACCTCGGCTGGCGCACCATCGCGCGGGCCGCGCCGAACGACGGGCACCGCGCCGTTTCCGCGCTGCGCGCCGGCGGCTGGCTCTCCGGGGTCATCACGCAGAACGTCGACGGCCTGCACCGCGCGGCGGGCACCCCCGGCGTGGTGGAACTGCACGGCAACCTCGACCGCGTCGTCTGTCTCGGCTGCCGCCGCACCACCCCGCGCGAGGACCTCGACGCCCGGCTGCGCGCGGCCAATCCGGATTTCGGCGCCGTGGCGACGCGGATCAATCCGGACGGCGACGTCGAACTGACCGAGGACGTCGTCCGCACCTTCCGCGTCGTCCCTTGCGCGAGCTGTTCGGGCGTGCTGAAACCGGACGTGGTGTTCTTCGGCGAGAACGTGCCGCGCGCCCGGGTGGAGCGCTGCTACCGGATGGTCGACGAGGCCTCCGCGCTGCTGGTGCTGGGATCTTCGCTCACGGTCATGTCCGGCTTGCGCTTCGTCCGGCGCGCCGCGAAATCCGGCAAACCCGTCGTGATCGTCAACCGCGGCCAGACCCGCGGCGACGAGCACGCGACCGTCCGCGCGGACCTGCCGCTCGGCCCCGCGCTCACCGAGCTGCTGGCCGTGCTGGAAAACGCGTTGCCCCGCCCGAGCGCCGCCGGATAGGCTGCGGGCACTCCGACGGATCGGTCCCCGGAAGCACGCCGCAGAGCGGACCGGCCAGCCTGCACGCACTCCCAGGCCCAGGAGCGGGCGGCAACCCTGTAATTGTCGACCCAGTTTTACCGGAGGTTCTCCGATGTCCATTGGCATTGGCCTGCCCATCAGCGACCCCGCCGCCCTGCTCGAGTGGGCGCGGCGCGCGGACGCCGGCCCGTTCCGCACGCTCGGGCTGCTCGACCGCCTCGTCTACGACAATCCCGAACCGCTCACCGCGCTCGCCGTCCTGGCCGGCGCGACCACCCGCGTCCGGCTGCAGACCGAGGTCCTGCTCGCCCCGCTGCGCGAGACCGCGCTGCTCGCCAAGCAGGCCGCCACGCTCGACCGGATGAGCGGCGGCCGGTTCGTGCTCGGCCTCGGCGTCGGCGGCCGCGAGGACGACCACCACGCCGCCGGCACCCCGCTGCGCGACCGCGGCCGCCGCTTCGACCGGCAGCTCGCCGACCTGTGCCGGCTGTGGTCCGGCGAACCGCACAGTTCCGAAGCCGGTCCGATCGGCCCCGCCCCGGCCCGCGAAGGCGGCCCGGAGCTGCTGATCGGCGCGTTCAAACCCAAGGCGCTCGCCCGCGTCGCGCGCTGGGGCGACGGGCTGCTCGCCGCCGCTCCCCCGTCGTGGGCCGGCGGGCTGTTCGACACGGTGCGCCGCGACTGGCAGGAGCACGGCCGCGAGGGCGAGCCTCGGCTGGTCGCGCAGGTGAACGTCGCGCTCGGCCCGGATTCCGTCGCTGACGAGGCGAAAAAGGCGATGGGCGAGTACTACGCGTTCACCGGAACGGCCGAGCAGATGGTGAGCGGGATGCTCACCGAGGCCGGCGAGATCCGGGCCGCGATCCGCGCCTACCGCGACCTCGGCGCGGACGAGGTGATGCTCTACTGCTGGGGCAGCGACCCCGGCCAGGTCGACCGGCTCGCCGACCTCTGCTGACCCTTTCCGAACAGCACCGGAAGTAAGCTCGCGCCCATGGAGGCGTCGACGTTTCCCGGCGGTTTTTCCGCGCCCTGCCCGGGAACCGCCCGCCGGCGGGGATGACCAACCGGCGGGCGTTCCTGCTCGGGGCCGGCGCGGTGCTCGCCGGATCGGGCGCGCTCGCGGCCGCGCTTTCCCGTCCCGCGCCCCCGGCGGGGCGGGACGGGTTCGGCGCGGACTGGCTGTTCGGGCCGTACGCGGCGGGCAGCACCGAGCCGGACTTCGACGACAGCGGGATGGCGCCGGTTTCGGTGCCGCACTGCGTCGTTCCGCTGTCCTGGCAGGATTGGGACCCGGCGGACTGGCAGCACCTCTGGGTGTACCGCCAGCATTTCCCCGCGCCCGCGCGGCTGCGGCGGAACCGGGCGTTCCTGCAGTTCGACGGAGTGCTCAGCGCCGCGACGGTGTACCTCAACGGCCGGCTCGTCTCCGCGCGCAGCGGCGGCTACCTGCCGCTGCGCTGCGAGGTCACCGGTCTGCTGACCGAGAAGGAGAACGTGCTCGCGGTGGTGGTCGACGGCCGCTGGCAGCAGAACACTCCGCCGGACCTGCCGGAATTCCCGAACCCGGCCGCCATCGACTTCTACCAGCCCGCCGGGATGTACCGGGAAGTCCGGCTGACCGGGGTGCCGCAGACCTTTCTGTCCGATGTGTACGCACAGCAGCTCGCCGTACTGACGCCGGACCGCGAGGTGCTGCTGCATTGCACGGTGGACTCGGCCAAAGCGGTCCGCGGCCCCGTCCGGCTCACCGCCGCGCTCAGCCAGGACGGTGCCGAGATCGCGTCCTCCTCCACCGGCCTCACCGGGCTGCCGAAGGGCGACACCCAGGTCACGGTGTCGCTGCGGGGCCTCGAAGCGGTGCGGCTGTGGGATCTCGACGACCCCGCGTTGTGCGAAATTCTCGTCACGCTCGCGGTCGACGGCCGGAAAGTGCACACCTACCCGGTGCGCACCGGACTGCGCGCCGCTCAGTTCACTGTGGACGGTTTCCGGCTGAACGGACGGCCGCGCAAGCTGTTCGGGCTCAACCGGCACCAGTGGTACCCGTTCGTCGGCGGCGCGATGCCGGACCGGGTGCAGCGCCGGGACGCTCAGCTGCTGAAAGAAGACCTGAACTGCACGATGGTGCGCTGCTCGCATTACCCGCAGGCGACGGCGTTCCTCGACGCCTGCGACGAACTCGGCGTCCTGGTGTGGGAGGAACTGCCGGGGTGGGACCACGTCGGCGACACCGCGTGGCAGGAGCTGGCGGTGCGGGACGTGCACGACATGATCGTGCGCGACCGCAACCATCCGTCGATCATCGTCTGGGGCACCCGGGTGAACGAGACGCTCGGCCAATACGCGCTGTACGGAAGGACGGATCAGCTCGCCGCCGAACTCGACCCGATGCGGCCGTGCACGGGCGCCGTCGCCGGAGAGCGCGGTTACGTTTCGCCGCTGTACCCGGTGAAAGCGGGCGGCGGGGTGTTCTCGTTCAACGACTACAGCCGCCCGCGCCCGCCGGGTTCGCCGCCGCCGCTGCGCCCGCCGCGCCGCGGGGTCCCGTACCTGGTCAGCGAAGCGATCGGCACGCTCGTCGGGCCGGCGTACTTCCGGCGGACGGATTCCGTTGCGGTGCAACGGGAACAGAGCATGCTGCACGCCTGGGTGCACGACCGCGCCGCGTCCGATCCGCGCTACAGCGGCCTGCTCGGCTGGTGCGGTTTCGACTATCCCTCGGGCTGGTATCACCATTACCGCGGCGTGAAATACCCGGGCGTGATGGATTTCTTCCGCAACCCCAAACTGGGCGCGGCGTTCTACCGGGCACAACGCGATCCGTCCCGCGGCCCCGTGATCGAACCGGCTTTCTACTGGGATTTCGGCCCCGGTTCACCGCCGGGCGGGCCGGGCCGCGACGCGATCGTCTGGTCGAACTGCGAGGTGCTGGTGGTGACCGTCGCGGGCAAGCGCCCGGTCACCGTGCGCCCTGACCGCGCGCGGTTCCCGCATCTGGCGTATCCGCCGTTCGCGATGGATCTGCGGGTGAACGGCCGGGCGCGCCCGGAGCTGGCCATCGAAGGCCGGATCGGCGGGCAAACGGTGCTGCGACGGCGGTTCAGCGCGGACCCGGCGTACGACACGATCGCGGTAACCGCCGACGACCACCAGATCGCCGCCGACGGCGCGGACACCACGCGGGTCGCGCTGCGCTTGCTCGACCGTTACGGCGCACCGCGGCCGCACGCCCGCGGAGTGCTGGCTGTTTCGGTGACGGGACCCGGCGTGCTGATCGGCGACCCCTACCTGGACTTCGCCGCACTCGGCGGCGCGGCCGCGGTGTGGATCCGGTCGATGCGCGGCGCCCCCGGCACCATCACCGTGAGCGCCACGCATCCCTTCGCCAACACCGGAACCGCCACCATCGAATCAGCCTGACCTCACCACACGACCGGAACCTGCGAAACCCCGCCCGTCAGCCGATTCGCCCGCACCTCCAGCTCGTCGACGGGAACGGCTAGCCGGAGATCCGGGAAGCGGCGGAACAACGTCGTGAACACCACGCGCAGTTCCGTCCGCGCCAGGCTCGCGCCGATGCAGAAGTACCCGCCGTAGCCGAAAGCGATGTGGGAGTTGGGTTTGCGGTCCGGGTCGAACTCGTGCGCGTCGGCGAACACCGCCGGGTCGCGGTTGGCCGAGGCGGTGGAGATCATCACCGCGTCGCCGCGCGGGATGCGGACGCCGCCGATCTCCACGTCCTCGTGCGCGTACCGGAGCAGGCCGAGCCCGCCCGGCGCGGACATCCGCAGGATTTCCTCCACGGTGGCGTGCACGCGGCCTTCGGGGTCGGCGGCGAGCGCGTCGCGGCGGGAGAGGTCGGTGAGCAGGAACAGCACGCCGAGGTCGATCCGGTTCGACGTGGTCTCGTGGCCGGCGAACAGCAGCCCGGCGGCGAGCCTGCCGAGGTCGTCGTCGGTGAACGCCGGGTCCTCGGCCTGCGCGGCGACCAGGTCCGACACCACGTCCTGGCCCGGGTTCGCGCGTTTCGCGTCGGCGAGGCCGGACATGTAGGCGGTGAACTCGGTCATCGCGACCTCGGCGTCGCCGCCGCTGTCGAGCACGCCGATGCGGTCGGAAAGGGCGCGGAACTTCTCCCGGTCCTCGTACGGCACGCCGAGCAGTTCGCAGATCACCAGCACCGGCAAGGGAAACGACAGGTGCTCGTGCAGGTTCGCCGGCGAGCCCGCGGCTTCCATCCCGTCGAGGCACCGGTCGGCGAGTTCCTGGATCCGGCCGCCGAGCCGGCGCATCCGGTTCGCCGAGAACGCCGGGACCAGCAGGCGGCGCAGCCGGGCGTGTTCGGCCTGCTCGGTCTCGAAATCGCCCTGCGGCCCGTTCAGCACCGCGGCGTCGGAGACCGTCGAGGCGTCCTCGGGATGCGGGTGGGAACGGCCGAACCGGGGGTCGGCGAACACTTCCCGCGCCTGTTCGTACGCGGTGACGAGCCAGGCCGGGTCGCCCGCGGGGGTCGTCGCCGGGACGATCGGGCCTTCGCGGCGCAGCACTTCGTACAGCGGCGCGATGTCCAGGACGTTCGGCCTCGCGAACGGCAGCTGGGTTGGGGTCGGCATGCGGGGTCCTTCCTCGGGTCAGCCCGCCCGCGTGCGCAACGACGCGAGCCAGTCCTGTTCGTTCTCGGCGCGGCGCTGGACCTCGGCCAGCACGAGCCGGCTCCACGGGTCGGTCTGCCCCGCGCCGAGCTTGGCCAGCCGGTCCCGCTGCGCCGCGACGGCGGCCTGGCGGGCGTCCAGCACGCGCAGCCGTTCCTCCGGCGCGAGCCTGCCGAACCCGGCGAGCCGCGCCAGGAACTCGGCCGGGTCCCCGGCCAGCTCCGGCGGCAGGTCGGCGAGCAGATCGTGCAGCAGCTCCCGCCCCACGTCGGTGATCGTGTAGACGTGCCGCGGCGGCCGCCCTTCCTGCGGTTCGGCGGTCCGGGTCACCGCGCCCGCCTCGGCGAACCGGCGCAGCGCCGGGTACAGCGAGTTGTTCGACAGCGCGCGGCCGCTGGATTCCTCGACCTGCTTGCGCAGTTCGTAACCGTGCCACGGCCGCTCGGCGAGCTTCGCGAGCAGGAGCACGTCGATCCACACATAGGTCACCGTAACCTAGGGGCCGGTGACCCGGCAACGGCCGAACGGCCTAGCCCGGAAGAAGATCTCCGCCCGGTTTTTGTCGGTGCCTCCCGATACGGTCGGCTTCGACCGATCCGGAGGGGGATCTTCGATGACCGACCGCGTCCGCCATGGCCTGTACCTGCCGCCTTTCGGCCCGTTCGGCGACCCGGCCGTGCTGGTCGAGCTGGCGGTCCGGGCCGAAGCCGCCGGCTGGGACGGCGTGTTCCTGTGGGACCACGTAGTGCCCGCGATGCCGCCGATCGCCGACCCCTGGACCGCTCTCGCCGCGATCGCCCAGGCGACCGGCAAGGTGCTGCTGGGCCCGATGGTCACCCCGCCGAGCCGCCGCCGTCCGTGGGTGCTGGCGCGCCAGGCCGCCACCGTCGCGCGCCTGTCCCGCGGCCGGTTGATCCTGGGAACGGGCCTCGGCTCCGACGAAACGGGCGACTTCAGCCGGTTCGGAGATCCGTCCTCGCCCGCCGAGTTGTCGTCGCGGACCGACGAGGCGCTGGAGATCGTCCGCGCGATGTGGGCCGGGACGCAGGTGCGGCACGAAGGGCGGCACTACGAGGCGAACCTGGAAGCCGCCGCCCCGGAGCCGTACCCGATTCCGGTGTGGACGGCCAGCACCACCGGCCACGAACGGGTCCTGCGCCGCGCCGCGGGAAGCGACGGGATCTTCCCGAACCCGGGCCCGCGGCCGCCGTCGCCGGAGGCGTTGGCGAGCCTGGTGGCTCGAGTCCGGCCGCCGGACCGCCGATACGACGTCGCGGTCTCCGGCAACGCGAGCCCCGCGTGGGACGACCCGGCCACGGTGGACCTCGCGGCACTCGCGGAGGCGGGGATGACGTGGTGGATGGAATCGCTGATCCACTTCGACCCGCTGGAGCTGTCGCTGGCTGTCGTGGACGCCGGACCGCCCCGGATCGGGGGGTGATCGCGCTGTTCGCGGGGCTTCGCGCGCGGCGGGGACTCCGACCGCTCCCTGGCAGCACCTGTTGCCGTCCCGGGGCGTCGGTGCGGCAGTCTGCCGCCCCGCTGCGATCCTCCTCCCACCACGCCTAGGCCGCGCCGGTCGACGCCGCTGAGGACACCGCGCGCCTAGACCGCGCCCGGCGTGCCCGGAGGGTTCGCATCTCCGGACCGAGGCAACCACGCAACCGGCTGCCGCACCGAAACCTGCCTTTAGCAAGGCAGACCGCTACCGCCGCTGATCCGCGCCAACGTCGCACGCCCGCCGCCGCGCCCAAGCCACCGCCCCGCCAGCCCAAACCGCCACCGCCGCCGATCCACGCCAACACCACACACCCGCCGCCGCGCCCAAGCCACCGCCCCGCCAGCCCAAACCGCCACCACCGCCGATCCACGCCAACACCACACACCCGCCGTCGCGCGCAAGCCTCCGCCCTGCGAGCCAGACCGCCACCGAACGATCAACACCACCATCGACCGCCGCATCCACCGACCGCTCCCCCGCCTGCCCCGGCCGAACCGATCAGCGCGGCGACCCACGCCGTCCCGACGCTCGCCAGCGCAGGCTGCACGGCCGCGCTCCCGCGAAGGTCCGCGAGGGAGCAGATTCCGTCGGTCGTCGCCAGGCAGCTCCCTAAGCAGCGGCAAGAAATTCCTCACCCACGCCCAAGAAAACCTCACCCAGCCACCGCAGCACCCCAGCCTCCGCCGCCCGTCAGCAAAGCACTCCCCGCCCCAGCCGGATTCCCTTTCCCGCCACCGTTTTCCGCGCACTCCGCCGCGCCTCCCCCCGGGTTGCCTGATCATTCAACAACCCTCGGCCCCGTCCGGAAATCCGGTCCTCCCCCATCGGCGGCTTCCCAGCGCGGCGGAGGAGAGCTACGGTGGAGGGCGGTTGAGCCTCCAGCCACCGTGATCCGTCCCGCGCGCCGGGATGCCCGGTGCCCGGCCGGTCCGGCATTCCGCCGCAGCCCTGTGCGCGGCCCACAGAGAGTCCCGTGATGATCGCCGCGCACATTGCCCGCCAGACCGCACTGCCGTCGCCGGACCCGGCGGGGATGCTCCGCCTGCGCGTCCGCCATCCCGCCCCGGGGACCGCCCTCGTCGAGGTCGCCGGGGAAATCGACCTGGCCACCGCGCCGCGGCTGGCGGAGGTCGTCGAGGCGCGGCTGCGCAGCACCGTCGGACTGGTCATCGTCGACCTGCGCCGCACGACCTTCCTCGGCGTCGCGGGCCTGCGCGTCCTGATCCGGCTGAAACTGCTGGCCGCCGGAGCGGACAAGGATTTCTACGTCGACCCCGGTACCGCGCCCACGGTCCGGCGGCTGTTCTCGCTGTTCCCCCTGGACTGCGTCCGCGCCGGAGCCGCCGAGGGGCTCACCGAGATCCCGCTGCCCCGGCCCGCCGAGAAGGCCTGACCGTCCACTCAGGACACACCGGGCGAACGGACCGGGCGGCGGTTCGCCGACGCGGGTCTCCTCCCGGTCGGCAAGACCACGACGGCGGAGTCCGGCGCGTGCCGTTCGCCGAAAGCGAGGCATCTCGCGCGACGCGCGGGGATCACCGCCGGAACAGGGCGAAGCAGCACGCTCAGGCGTCCGGGTCGCGGAAGTCCTCCGGGCTCACGTCGTCCAGCAGGTCCCGGAAGCGTCGGATCTCGTCCTCGGCCGCCTCGGCCGGTTCTTCCAGGTCGGCGGCCGCGTCGAGCGCCGCGCCGAGGGCGGTTTCGTCGCCCGCCGCCACCGTCACGTCCACCGCCGCCTCGTCGAGCACCGCCTCCGCGACTTCCAGCGGAGCGTGGGTCCGCAGGCCGATCGCGAGCGCGTCGCTCGGGCGCGCCGAGACCCGCACGCCGCCGGACAGGACGAGGTCCGCGTGGAAGATGCTGTCCAGCAACTGGGTGATCTCGACCCGTTCCACGCGCTGGCCCAGCGCCGCCAGCACCTCGATGATCAGCTCGACCGTCCCGGGCCGCGCCGAGACGACGTGCTCCTGCGCGGCGGCCAGCTCCTGCGCTTCCGGCGCGCCGATGGTGATGGCGAGCCACCGGCGCGAGCCGGATTCCTCGCGCAGCAGCACGACCGGCGCCGACTCCTGCGCCACCACGGCCAGCCCCTGCACTCGCACCTGCACCATGGGGTCACCCCGCTTCCCGAAAGGTTCTCCCTGCTGACTACCCAACCCCCGGCGGTTTGTCACGCGAAATCGCCGCCCGCGTGCCGCCGGATTCCGGGCCGGCGGCCCCGAGCGGGCCCGGCGAACCGGGACCGCCCCGGCCGAAACGTGCCGCGGCGCACACTCCGGGATCGCGGCGGCACGTGTCGATCGGGCCCCGTCTGGGTATGCGGGAGCCATGAACGACGAGGGACCCGGCAGCCGCGCCAGCGGCGGCATGCCAGCCGTGGACCGTTTGCTCGACGAGGTGATCGAGCTGCGGCTTCCGGCGGAGACCTACCAGATCCCGCTTGTCCGCATGCTCGCGCAGGCAGTCGCCGCGCGGGCCGACTACGGGCTGGACGCGATCGCCGACGCCAAGATGGCCGTCGACGAGGCGTGCGCCCAGGTGGTTTCGACCGCCGCCCCCGGGGCGGCGATGACCTGCCAGTTCACCGTTTCCCCCGAGGGGATCCGGTTCACCGTCAAGACCCGGACCCGCCATCCCGAGCCGCCGAGCGAGCGCAGTTTCGGCTGGCACGTCCTGACCACGCTGGCGGCGAACGTGTCGGCGCGCAGCGTGCCCGACCCCGCCGAAGACGGCTACGCGCTGACTCTCGACCTCGACCTGCACCGGGAGGGGAGCGGGTGAACCAGCAGCCCGTCACCCGCCACCGCGACGAATACGCGCACACCGCGCCGCTGTTCGAGGAGCTGGCCGCGCTGCCCGCCGACGACGAGCGGCGGCCGCGGCTGCGGGAACGGCTCGTCACCGAATTCCTGCCGGTCGCCGAGCACATCGCCACGCGGTTCACCGGCCGCGGCGAACCCCGCGAGGACCTCGTCCAGGTCGCCCGGATCGGGCTGATCAACGCGATCGACCGGTTCACCCCCGACCGCGGCCCGGACTTCCTGTCCTTCGCCGTGCCGACGATCATGGGCGAGATCCGCCGGTACTTCCGCGACACCGGCTGGTCGGTCCGCGTGCCGCGGCGGCTCAAGGAACTGCACCTCGCGCTCAGCCGCGGCTCGGCGACCCTGTCGCAGACGCTCGGCCGCGCGCCGACGCCCACCGAACTCGCCGAGCACCTCGGCCTCGAGCTTTCCGAGGTGCACGAGGGGCTGGTCGCGGGCCACGCGTACCAGACGCTGTCGGTGGACAAGCCGGTGCACGACGACGCCGAACCGCTGCTGCTCGCCGACACGCTCGGCAGCGACGACCCGGAACTCGAGCACATCGAGAACCACGAGGCCCTGCAGCCGCTGCTGCGCGAACTGCCCAAACGGGAGCGCGCGATCCTGGTGATGCGGTTCTTCGGCGGTCTCACCCAGACCCAGATCGCCGAGCAGGTCGGGATCTCCCAGATGCACGTGTCCCGGCTGCTGTCGCAGACGCTGGAGCAGCTGCGCGACAAGCTCACCGGCGACCCGTGAGAACGCCCGCGACGGGGGTCGCCCGACCGGGCGCGGGCCCGTTTGCCGCACCCCCTCAGAGCTGCGACGATGCGAGTCCGTCCAGCACTGAGGAGGGCCCGATGGCTTCGAAGCTCAACCCGTATCTCAGCTTCGCGGGCAACGCGCGCGAGGCGATGGAGTACTACCACGAACTGTTCGGCGGGAACCTCGCGCTGAACACCTACGGGGAGGCCGGCGCACCCGCGGAAGCCGGCAACGCGGACAACGTCATGCACGCGACGCTGGAGGGCGACCACGGGTTCACGCTCATGGCCTCCGACGTGCCGCCCGGCGTGGAGCACAAGCCGGGCACGAACATCTCGGTCAGCCTCAGCGGCGACGACGGCGACCTGCTGCGCCGCTGCTGGGAAAAGCTGTCCGACGGCGGAACCGTGACGGTCCCGCTGGCAAAGCAGATGTGGGGCGACGAATTCGGCGCCTGCACCGACCGGTTCGGCATCTCCTGGATGGTGAACATCGGCCAGGCAGGCTGAACCGGCCGTCAGCGGTCCGCCTCCGCCGCGAAGGTCCCGACCGGAGCCGGCTGGCCCAGGCCGCCCGGCTCCATCGGGACCGACTGCCGCAGCGAGACGCTCGCACCCCCGCCGGTGTCGACTGAACCCGCCGGCCTCGGCGGGTGCCGCACCGGCGTCACGGAGCGCCTACCCGGTCCTCGGTGTGCCGCCGGTGCCGGACCCGTCGTATCGGCGGCATGCCCGATGACGGCCCGAGCGACCGCGCGGAGATCCGTGCCGAGCTACGGGCACACTCCGCGAAGACCAGGTCGACCTCCGAGAGGAGATGCGGCAGGGCTTCGCCTCGGTGCACGCCTCGCTCGGCCGGATCATCGAACTCCTCGACCGCGGCAGCCAGTAGCGGCCGACGCTTCCGACTGTCCACTCAGGACGCTTCACCGCCGAGAACTTTCCGCAGCGCCGCCCCGTCCGGAACCCCCAGCCCGGTGCACGCGTCCCATCCCGCCGCCGCCGAGTACGCGCCGTTGCCGCCTTCGGTGATGTCGCGGAATCCCGGCTGCGCCTTGCCCGCGCCGGCCCCCGCGTACAGCTTGCTGTGCACCAGCCCGAATCCGCGGCCGGCCGGCTGCGCCAGCCTCGCCAGCAACGCCGCCCACAGCGGCGAGACCGCGCTCGTTCCGCCGACGACGATCTGCTGTCCGTCGACCAGCACCTGGTACCCGGTCGCCGGGTCCGCGTTCCCCGCCACGTCCGGGACGCCGCGTCCAGGCTTTCCGTCCCCGGCCCGGGCGGGCACTCCGGCGGACTGCTGGTAGTCCGGCACCGGGAAAGCGTCGCTCACGCCGCCGCCGGTCGAGCCGCCGCCGGAGGTGTTCCAGACGGTCTCGGAGTTCACTGTGGACGGTGGGGTGCCGTCGAGCCTGGTGCCGCCGCAGGCCAGTGCGTGCGGGCTCGACGCGGGGAAATCGACGTGCTGGGCGCCGTCGGTCTGCCCGTCGGCGCTGCCGTTGTCGCCGGACGCGCAGCACACCGTCACGCCGAGCGCCGCGGCGTCGGCGAACGCCTGGTCCATCGCGGTGCGGGCCTGCGGCGTCCACTGGTCCTCCGACTGGCCCCAGCTGATGCTGACCGCGACCGGCGTCGGCGTCGCGTGCACCGCGGTGCTCACCGCGTCCAGGAAACCCTGGTCGGTGTTCGGCGCGAAGTACACGACTTGCGCGGCTCCGGGCGCGAGCGCGCCGATCACCTCGATGTCGAGCTGCACTTCCCCGTCGGCCGAATTCGGGTCGCCGGTCGGCGCGTTCTTGCCGCCGTCCACCCCGACCGCGGTCACTTTCGGTTCGGCGAGCTTCAGGCCGGCGAAGTAGTTCTTGAGGTCCTCCGGCTTGTACCCGCCGCCGAGTTCGATCACCGCGACGGTCTGCCCGCTGCCGTCGGTGTCGTCCGGGAACCCGTACAGCTGCCCGACCTGGTTGGGCGGATAACCCTGGCCGGCCGCTTCCTTGTGCATCCGGAACAGGGCCCGCGCCTGCGGCCGTTCGTCGAGGCCGAGCACGGCGACCACGACGTCGCCGAGCGAGGCGGGCACCTCCAATTCCCCGCTGCGCGCGGCGAATTCGCCGGTTTCGCCGTGGCGGACCCGGTTCAGTTCGGTCTTGAACGCGGCCGTCATCGCCCGCGCCGGGCCCCGGACCGAGACGCGGCGCGATCCCGCGTGCACGTCGGTGACGGTGAGCCCGGCGTCGGTGAGCACGGTGCGCACCAGGTCGAGGTCGTCGGCGGCGGCCCCGTAGCGGTCGGCGAACTCCTCCGGGGCGAGCGGCTCGCCCAAGGCGGCCACATCCAGTTCGGCGCGCCGGCGCAGCACGACGGTCGCGGTGACGGTGGCGTCCGCGTCGAGCGGGCCGAGCACCTCGGCCTCGGCGAGCGCGGGACGCAGGCTTCCGGATAGCGATACCCACTGTGATTCTGTCATCACTCTATGGTGAACCCCTTCCGGCGGGTCCACCACCGTCGCATCCCCCGTCCGGCGGCAGAATCTGTCCGGTTTTCTGTCGACCCGATGACCGGGACCGCGGATGCCGTGCCGCTTCGACGCGCGCACAGTGTCTCCATGAAACGGATCCTGACTCTGGGCACGGCCGCCGTGCTCACGCTGGGCGCGGTCGCCGCGTCCGGCAGCGCCGAGGGCGATCTGGCCGCGCACGGCTGGGTCGGCACGTGGGAGGCGGCGCCCGCGGCCGCGGTGGCGAACACGCCGCAGGGGTATCCGAACTACTCGATCCGCAACGTCGTGCACACCAGCGCGGGCGGAAACCAGGCCAGGGTAAGGCTTTCCAACACCTTCGGCACCGCGCCGCTCACCTTCGGCCACGTGACGCTGGCTGTCGCCGCCGACGGCCCGCGCGCGGCGAGCGGCACGATGCGCACGCTGACCTTCGGCGGACAGTCCACTGTGGTCGTTCCGCCCGGCGCCGAGGTGCTGAGCGACCCGGCGTGGCTGCGGGTTCCGGCCGACGCCGACCTCCTCGTGACCACCTACGTGCCGACGCCGTCCGGCCCGGTCACCTACCATCCGCTCGCCCAGCAGACGTCGTTCTTCACTCGCGCCGGGGACTTCGCGGGCGAGGAATCCGGCGCGTCGTTCACCGAGCAAACCGCGGTGTGGCACTACGTCAGCGAAGTCGACGTACGCGGACCCGCGCGCGGCACCGTCGTGACGCTCGGCGATTCGATCACCGACGGCGCGCGCTCCACGCCGGGCGCGAACCGCCGCTGGCCGGACCGGCTCAGCGACCGGCTGCACGGACGGCTCGGCGTGCTCAACGCCGGGATCAGCGGCAACCGGCTGCTGCTCGACGGCGTCACCTCCGGCCGCAACGCGCTCGCCCGGCTCGCCGACGACGTGCTGACCAGCGGTGACGTCCGCACGCTGATGGTGCTCGAAGGCATCAACGACATCCAGCAGAACCCGCACCAGACCGACCCGGCGATGCTCGTCTCCGCGCTGCGGCAGATCGTCGCGCAGGCCAAGGCGCGGGGCATCCGCGTCATCGGCGGCACGCTGACGCCGTTCAAGGGCTGGAAGGTCTACGACCCGACGCTGGAGAAGACCCGCCAGGCGGTGAACGCGTTCATCCGGACCAGCGGGGTCTACGACGGCGTCGTCGACTTCGACGCCGCCCTCCGCGATCCCGCCGATCCGCTCGCGATGCTTCCCGCCTACGACTCCGGCGACCACCTGCACCCGAACGACGCCGGGTACCAGCGGATGGCCGACGCGGTGCCGCTCACTCTGCTGTGACCGGCACCAGCGGCTTGCGCGGGAACGCCAGCACGGCAAGGAGACTGAGCACGCCGACGCCCACCATGTAGAGCGACACCGACAACGACGTCCCGGTCGAACTCTGCAGCGACGCCGCGATCAGCGGGGCGAACCCGCCGCCCAGCACCGCGCCCACGGCGTAGGCGAACGACGAACCGCTGTAGCGGAACCGGGATTCGAACAGCTCCGAGAACAGCGCCGACTGCGGGCCGTACGTCGCGCCGAGACCGACGTTGAGCACCACCACCGCGACGATCAGCAGCCACGGCTGAGCGGTGTCCACGAGCAGGAAGAACGGGATCGACCAGACGACCAGCAGCACGGAACCCGCCAGGTAGACCGGTTTCCGCCCGACCGAGTCCGACCAGATCGCCGCCGCGACGATGCTCGCCAGCCACACCACGCTGCCGACGATCACCACGACCAGCATCGTCGTGCTGGACAGCTTCAGCACCGCGGTGCCGTACGACAGCAGGTAGGCGAAGAAGATGTAGCCCAGCGCGGTGTTCGCGATGAAGCTGACCGCCGCCGCGAGCACCTGCTTCGGCCGCGCGCGCAGCACCTCCACGATCGGCAGCTTGCTGCGCGCGCCGGTGCTGCGCAGCTTCGCGAAGACCGGGCTTTCCTCCACGCGCAGCCGGATCACCAGGCCGACCCCCACCAGCACGAGGCTGACCAGGAACGGGATCCGCCAGCCCCACGACCGGAAATCCTCCGCCGGCAGCGAGCTGTTCACCAGGAAGAACACCAGCTGCGCCAGGATCAGCCCGGCCGGGACGCCGATCTGCGAGAAGGAGCCGTACCGGCCGCGTTTGCCCTCCGGCGCGTGCTCGACCGCCATCAGCGCCGCGCCGCCCCATTCGCCGCCGGCCGAAATCCCTTGCAGTACGCGGAGAACGACGAGCAGCACCGGGGCGATCACCCCGGCCTGGTGGTAGGTCGGCAACGCGCCGACGCCCGCGGTCGCGAGGCCCATCAGCACCAGCGAGGCGACCAGCATGGCCTTGCGCCCCACGCGGTCGCCGAAGTGGCCCCAGACGATCCCGCCCAGCGGCCGCGCGACGAACCCGACCCCGAGCGTCGCGAACGCGGCGAGCGTGCCGGACGCCGGGGACAGCGACGGGAAGAAGAGCTTGTTGAATACCAACGCGGTTGCGGTGCTGTAGGCGAAATAATCATACCATTCGATGGTCGTGCCGATCGCGCTGGCGAGCGCCACCCGCCGCACGCGCCCCGCCGGGTTCGCTTCCTGCTCAAGCACCACTGCCGAGCCCCCTTCTCGTTCAGGCGCGTCATCTTGGCACGGCGGATCCCCTCCGGTCGACCACCGGAAGGCGGGGGCTTCGCACCTGGAGCGGCTCGCGCCCGGCGATTTCCGCGGGGACGTCGCCTGGCCGGACGCGGAGCTGCTGAAGAACGTCGCGAAGATCGGCGAACGCCGCCCGCCGAAGAAAGCGCCTACCCGGCCTTGGCGATCAGCTCGTCCGCGACCCACTGCGCGGCCCCGGCCGGATACGGCGCGGGCAGCCCGAGCACGACGTGCGCGAATCCGGCTTCGAGCGCCTCGCCGATCGCGGTCCGGGTGAGAGCGGGCCGGTCGTAGGACACCGGCAGGTAAATCGAACGCGTGATCTCCGCCGGGTCGCGGCCGATTTCCGCGCAGTACCCGTCCAGCATCGCGCTGCGCTCGACGACGTCCGCGATGTCCCCGCCCGGGATGTTCCAGACGTCGGCGTGCTCGGCGACCACGCGCAGCGTCGCACGGGCCCGGCCGCCGAGGACGAACGGCGGATGCGGACGCTGCACCGGCTTCGGATTGCCAAACGCGCCGGTGAGCTGCACGTGCTCGCCCGCGAAATCGAACGGCTGGTCCTCAGTCCACACCTTCCGGATCACCGTGCACGCTTCGGCGAACCGGCCCACCGCGTCCGTGGTCTCCAGGAAAGGCAGGCCGTGCGCTTCGTACTCCCGGCGAGCCAGCGGGTGACTCGGCCGGGAGCCGACGCCGAGCCCGAAGTCGAGCCGTCCGCCGGACACGATATCGACGGTCGCGGCGATCTTCGCCAGCATCGCCGGCGGCCGGAACCGGTTGCTGGTGACCAAAAGCCCGAGCCGCAGCCGTTCGGTTTGCGCGGCGAGTGCGGACAGCAGCGTCCAGCCCTCGAAAATCGGCCCGTCCTGCTCTCCCGCGATCGGCAGGAGATGGTCGAACAGCCAGGCGTGCTCGATGGCCGGGATCGCGTCCGCCTCGTGCCAGACCTGCCGCAGCGAGGCGTAACTGGTGTGCATCGGCGCGGTCATGATGCCGAACCGCGGATTCGTGGTCATCACGGAAAGTCCTTTCACTCGTGCGATTCGACGCGGCCGAGCGGGCTGTCGAAGCTCCCGGTCCAGCTGTCGTCGCCGGGAATGAGCGCGCTGCGGAGATACGCCGTGGTCAGCCGCTGCTGCAAGGCGACGCGTTCGGGGCTTTCGTCGGTGGTTTCCTGGACCCCGTAGCCGGTGATGCCGCCGAGCGAGTGCTCCGCGCCGAAGAGCGTGAGCAGGCTCTTCTCCCCCGGGCTGAGCCGGTACGCGTCGGTGAACCAGTCCGGGCCGCGCACCGACAGCATCGAATCGTCCCGGTCCCCCGCGACGAACAGCGCAGGCGCCTTCAATCCGGAGAAATCCGGGCTCATGAACGGGAAATGCTCGGCAGCGAACGGCGACAGGTCCGCGCCGCCGGTACCGGCGAGGGCGAACAGAACACCGACGGAGACCCGGGGATCGGACAGGTCCTCGCCCACGCTGCCGTCGGCCTCGACGACGCGCGCGCCCAGCAGCATGCTCGCCGACTGCGCGCCCCAGGAATGCCCGGCGACGGCGATCCGGCTGTGGTCGACCCGGCCGCTCAGCCCGGGCAGCGCCGCTTCGACGGCGTCGAGCTGGTCGAGAACGTGCCGGAGGTCTTCGACCCGCAACCGCCAGATGTTCGGCGTGCGCGGGTCTTCCGCGGGCAGCGCGCGGGTGCTCGAATCGAGGTGAGTCGGTTGCACGACAACGAATCCGTGCGCGGCCCAGTAGTCGGCAAGCGGGGCGTAGCCGTCGAGGGACGAGCTGAATCCGTGCGAGAACACGAGCACCGGCAGGTCCGCTCCGGCGGCCGGGGCGGACACGCGGACCAGCAGGTCCTCGCCGCGGCCCGGCGCGTCGAGCCGCACCGGCTTCACCGAGACGATCGCAGGGGGTACTGCGGACATGGAAATACCTTCTTTCGCCGTCCGGGCGCGCGGAGGTGGTGGCCGGCGGCCCGGTCTGGCATCATGAGCAAACGGAACGTTGCTCCGGTAACTATACGGAACGTTGTTCCGCTTGTCTACCGGCGGCACGCGGAGGGAGTGGCACGTGGCTGAGAACGCGGGGGCCCGCACGAAGCGGGCGGACGCCCGGCGCAACGAGAAAACCCTGCTCGACGCGGCGGCGGCGGTCTTCGTCGCGTCCGGGGTGGACGCGCCGGTGCGCGACATCGCGGCCAGGGCGGGCGTCGGCGTGGGCACGATCTACCGGCACTTCCCCACCCGGGCGGACCTGATCATCGCGGTGTACCGGCACCAGGTGGAAGCGTGCGCCGACGCGGGCCCGAAGCTGCTGGCGGACAACGACTCCCCGCACGCCGCGCTCGCGCAGTGGATCGACCTGTTCGTCGACTTCCTCGTCACGAAGCACGGCCTGGCCGGGATCATGCAGTCCGACCACAGCGGCTTCGAGGCACTGCACGCGTACTTCCTCGAGCGGCTGGTCCCGGTGTGCTCGCAGCTGCTCGACGCCGCGGCCGAGGCCGGGGAAATCCACACCGACCTGGAGGCCATCCACCTGATGCGCGGCGTCGGGAACCTGTGCATCGGCGCGGAAGCCGACGACAGCTACGACGCGCGCCGGCTGGCCCGGCTGCTGATCACCGGCCTGCGGGCGGCGGACTGAACCGGGGAGCCGCTACCGTTCCGGAACCTCGACCTCGTCCGGACGCCGTTCCGGGCGCAACCCCCGCCAAGCCGTATGCCGCAGCCGCCCGTCCCCCGGGGTGAGGCGGCGGTACACCACCTCGCCGACCACCTCCGGGTTCAGCCAGTGCGCGCCGCGCGCCCGGTCTCGCGGCACCTGGTCGGCGAACGGGCTTGTCTTGCGCTCCAACGGAACCAGCTGCGCCTGCAGGTCCTTGAGCATCGCGTCGGTGAAGCCGGTGCCGACGTCGCCCAGGTACCGCAACTCCCCCGACTCCGGATCGTGCGCGCCGAGCAGCAGCGCGCCGATCGTGCCCTCGCGGCGGCCCTGGCCCGCGCGCCAGCCGCCGAGGACCACCTCGGTCGTCTGCACCAGCGGGTGCTTGAGCCACTCCGGACTGCGCCGTCCCGGGTGGTACCGCGACCGGCGCGCCTTCACCATCAAGCCTTCGAGCATCATCTTCCGCGCGACGTCAAGCAGCCCGGCCGGGGTCATGCCGTCGTCGGCGAGGTCGCGGTGCAGGTACCAGGGCGTGATCGCGACCAGCTGCCGGTCCGGCGGCTCGATCTCGGCGAGCAGCCCGCGCCGTTCCTCGTACGGCGCGTCGAGCAGGCTTTTCCCGTCCAGGCTCAGGAGGTCGAAGGCGAAGTACGCGACCGCCTGCCACGTGCGGTTCTGCAGGAGACCGAAGTCGGGACGGCCGTGCTCGTCGAGGGCGACGATCTCGCCGTCGAGCACCGCCGGACGGCCGCCCAGCGCGTCGCCGAGCGCGCCGGCCAGCTGTGGGAACCTGGCGGTGAAGTCGTTGTCGTTGCGGCTGGTCAGCAGGGTGCTCCCGTCCGGCGCGACGCGCATCGTCGCCCGGTAGCCGTCCCATTTGAACTCGTAGGCGTACGCCGGGTCGTCGCGCAGCCTGCCGCCGTCGGACGACGCCAGCATCGGCTCGATCGCGGGCGGCATGCCGCGGGCCACTTCGGACATTCGGGCACCTCCGCGCACCACCGTAAGCCGAACCCGCCGGATCCGCCGCCGTAAGATGGCCGCGTCCACGATCGAGGGGGCCAGGACCGGTGCCGAGCAAGGATTTCGAACGGATCATCCGCAAGCTGCGCGAGGTCGAACGCGGCAGCGGCCGCGACTACACGTCGTTCAGCGTGCGCGGCAAGCGCTTCGGCTACCACTGGCCGCGCACCGACACGGTCGGGCTGAAGCAGACCATCGCGGAACAGCAGGCGCTCGTCGCGGAACGGCCGGATGTTTTCGAAGAGCAGTTCACGTCCGGCGGCTTCGGCTGGGTCGTGGTGCGGCTGAGCGGCGTCGAGGCCGACGAACTGGCCGAACTCGTGTATGAGGCGTGGCGGCTTTCGGCCCCGGAGGACCTGGCGGCCGAGGTTCCGCTGCCGCAGCTCTGAGGATCCGGCATCCCGCCCGGCCGCGCGAGCGCCTCGACCAAGGAGCTGCACGCCTCGTGCGGTCCTGCCTACGCCGTCTCGGCGGAGCGGGGCCAGGCTTTGGCCCGCGGAGCGATACCGGCGCTGCACCATCTCGCCGACCGCAACCAGGTTCCGTGAGCAGGAGTCCACATCGGACCGATCCTCACGCCCGGGCCCGAGTCCACATCCGACTGTCCACAAACGACAGTGCGGCGAGCGGACAACAAGCCCTTGTTGGCGTTCCTGCTTTTGCCGCTCGGGCGGGCCGGGCCCGGCCGGGAAAGCCGGGGCGCACCACAAAAGTCACCAGGGATTGTTGTCCTGCTCGTCCGGATCGATCCCGCCCGGACGACGACCCGGCGGCGGCGAAGCGGGCCCGCCGGACGCGGGCGGCGTCGCGGGCGGACGCGGCGCACCCCCCGCGGGAGGCGGCGACGCGGGAGGCTCCGGTTCCGCTTCCGCGCTGTCCTGCTGGTCGGCCGGGTCCGGATCGGGGTCCGGGAAGCGGGTGCGGAGCGAATCGAGCAGGACGGCGCGGGTGTCCGGGTCCTCGTCGCCGAGGCTGCGGCCCATCACCTCGGCCACGCGATCGGTGATGCCCGACTGCGCCTTCCGCATGGTCTCCAGCACCATCCGGGCGAGCTCCTCCGGCGGGATGGTGCGCGTGCGGGAGCTGAACACCAGGTCCGACACGACGCCGTCGGCCCCGACGGTGACCTTGACCGTCCCGTCCGGGCTCGTCGCGGTCAGCCGCAGCCGCTCGGTTTCCTGCTGGGCCGCCGCGTAACGCTCCGCCTTGCGGGCGAACCCGGCCGCCCATTCGTCCATTCGCCGGATTGCGTCGTCGGGGTCCCTGATCAGGTCGCCCAGCCCACCCGCGCTGGTCATGCTTTTCGTTCTCCTCGAATCCCGTCGCCCGCGCCGCTGCGGGCGGGTCCTGTCCTCGCCGCGACCGGCACCGTCATTCCCTCGACGGTACCCGCCCGCCGCCGGGCCGCCGCGAGGGCGGCTCCTCGCTACGTCGCGTCCGGCGAAACAGCCCGTTCCTTGGCCTGCAACGGCTGCGCGCTGTCGTACCGGGCCTCCGCGGGCGCCGCGTCCCGGGCGAACGGCAGGTTCTGCCCGGCCGGGGCCTGCACCCCGCCGACCCGGAACCGCTCCTTCAGCTCCGCGCTCCGCTCCTCGCTGAGCGGCCCTTCGGTCGCCGCCTTCTTGAACGGCTTCGACTGTCCCTCGTCGCCCTCCTGATAGGACTTCGCGGCGGTCCGCACGTTGTCCGCGGTCGCCTGGACGCCCTCGACCGCCCCGCTGATCGCTTCCTTCGCCTTCTCGCCGGTCGGGTTGATGATCGGCGGGAGGAAGGCGCACAGCAGCCCGTACGCGTCGTCGGACATCGCGTAGTCCGCCGCCTGCGCGGCGGTGTTCAGCCGGTCCACCAGGCCGTCCAGGTGGCTCGCGTGCGCCACCAGGTCGTCGGGTTCTACGCGGAACCCCTGCGCGCCGCCGCTCATCGCCGCCTCACTTCCAGTCCTTGTTCTTCCAGTCGCCGATCACCGGCGGTGCGACGACCTCGTCCGGCGCGAAGAACGACGGATCGTCCGCCTCGACGAAGCTCGCGACCTTGTGTTCCTTGTCCTCCGGGCCCTTGCCGCCCTTGCCGCCGCCCATCGCGCCCATGCCGGGAGCGCCCGCGGCGCCCTTCGCACCGGCTCCGCCCGCGCCCGAGCCGCGCCCGGCCACGCCTTCCTCGGCCGGGCCGGAGCCGCCCGCGCCGCTGAACGCGCCTCCGCCGCCGGAGCCCGGGCCGCCCTTGCCGCCGCCGAGACCGCCCGCGCCGCCGCCGCCGAGCCTGCTGCTGATGCTCTCGCCGTTGACGCCGCCGAGCTTGCCGATGCCGCCGAGCTTCTCCCCGCTCGGGCCGGTGCCGCCGCCCGGGAACAGCGGTTTTCCGTCCGGGCCGATCTTGCCGGGGGCGAACGGCTTCGGCTCGAACGGCTTGAGCCCGCCGGGGCCCTCGGGGATCGAGGGTTTGAACGGCTGCGGCTTGTACGGCGTCGGCTTGTACGGGTCGCCGTCCTTGCCGGTCGGGATCGGCGGGATCGACGGCGGGGTGAAGTTCGGACCGCCGCCGCCGGGGTTGCCGCCGCCGGGGATCGGCGGGAGGTTCGGGGGCGTGAAGTTCGTGCCGCCCGGGTTGCCGCCGCCCGGGATGGGCGGGAGGTTCGGCGGGGCGAAGCCCTGCGCCTTCGTCGAACCCGGGTCGTTCGAGCCCGGGATCGACGGGAACGAGCCGCCGGGACCGCCGCCCGGGCCTCCGCCGCCAGGACCGCCGCCCGGACCGCCTTCCGGGATCTTCAGCGACGCCGGGTCGAACTTGCGGTCGGGGTGCTGCCCGCCGGGGCCGCCGGTGCCGCCGCCCGGTCCGCCGCCGCTCCCGCCGGACCCGCCCAGCGGCTTGCCGTCCGGCCCGATCAGCTGGCCGTCCGGGCCGACCGTGGTCCCGGGCGGGCCGACCGGCCGGCCGTCGGGACCCAGCGGGCGCCCGTCCGGGCCGATCAGCTGGCCGTTCGGGCCGACCGTGGTCCCGGGCGGGCCGATCGGCTGGCCGTCGGGGCCGATCGGGCGGCCGTCCGGGCCGACCCGCAGCCCGCCCGGAGCGCCCGCGCCGCCGCCGCCCAGCGGCGTGCCCTTGACCGCCGCCTCGTACTGGGCCGTGGGCAGCTTCGGCGGCTCGGCGAACCGCGGGGTCGCCACCGCGCCGCCGATCGTCTGGTCGTACCGCGTCATGATCTGCGCGGCCTGCTCCCGGGCGGCCTGCTGGTCGTTGTAGGTCTTCATGGCCGAGGAGTAGGCCACGACGTACGCGGCCGGATCCTTGATCGTCATCAGGACCCGGTTCGCGTCCTGCGCCGAGAACTCCACCGGCGGGTTGGCCTGCATCGCCTTCTGCGTCTCGTTGAGCGCCTGCGAGTGGATCTCCTGCTGGCGCCCGGTGAGCGTCGCGCCCTGCGCGGTGGCGCCGAGCCATTTGCCGACGTTGGCCAGGTGCACGCGCGCCGCGTCGCCGCCGGCGCCCTTCCAGTCCGAGGTGCTCGCGTTGATCGCGTCGCCGAGGTTCTTCTGGTGCGTCGCCAGCTCGTTGCCGATGCGCACCCACTCCTCCGACGACTCGGCCACCGCGGCCGGGTCCGCCTCCGAGGTGATCGCCTCGACCATCTGCGGGTGCGTCGCGTTCTTCCAGTCGGTGTGCGGGGCCGCTCCCGGGTCGCGCATCTCCAGGTCCTTGCCCAGCTGCTTCCTCGACTCGTCGAGGTTGCGCTCGTACATCTTCTGGATCAGCTGGTCGCGCAGCTTGCCCTGGACGTTCGGGAACAGCCAGCCGTTGAACATGGCGTCGATCTTCGCCGTCGCGTCCTCGCGCAGCTGGTCGCCCGAGGCCACGTCGTCCGGGCGCACCGGCCCGATGTAGTACTTCGACGACGGGTCCAGCGTCGGGTTGTAGAGGTCCTTGTTGCGCGGGTCGTAGTCCGTCGAGCTCGGATCGGAGACGGACTCGGCGGTCGGCGGTTTCTTCTCGGCCACTGGTCTCCCCTTCAGCCCTGGTCCTCGGCGGTGCGGTGGATGCGCTCGAAGGTCTCGGCCGAGCTGTGCTCCCGCTCCTTGTAGTTCTTCTTCGCGAGCTTGATCGCCTCGACGTAGGTCGGGAACTCGTCGCGCGCCGCCTGCAGCTGGGTGAGCAGGCCCTTCGCGTCGCGCGCGGTCTCGGCCATGTGCCTGCTGACGAACTGCCCGGCCGGGCTCTTCGACATCGCCGGGGCCACGCCGACCTTCTCCAGCGCGTTCCAGCGCGCCTGCAGGGCGTCGACCACGCCTTCGAGCGCGGCGATCATCTTGTCGCCGGTGCTGTCGTCCACCGCGAACGACCCGCGCTCGGCCAGCGTCTTCAGCTGGCGCGCGGGCAGCAGGGCTCTCGTGGCCGTCACCGGGGCCATCCGGTCCTGCGTCGCCGTCGCTGCGTCGTCGGTCATCGGGAACTCGTTCTCCTCGTGAACTGTCGCCGCCAAAAGGGAAATTGCTCAGTAAACCTCGGAAACCGCCTGCTGCACGGCCCGGACGAGGTCGCGGTGCCCGGCGGGCAGGTATTCCGCGGTCAGGTCCCCGGCCTCGCTGACGGAGGACGTGATCAGGTAGCGGCCGTCGGCGGTGTCGAGCCAGCCGACCGGGGTTCCGGCGCGCCGCTCGCCGTGGCGGCCCCAGCCGCTCGCGACGATGTGCCCGCCGCCGAGCCGCGGCTGCGCCAGCACGCGTTCGAGCACCTCGACCCCGCCGGGGGCGGCGCGGGAGACGCGCGGGTCCGGGCGGCGCGGCTGCACGCGGCCGCTGACCTCGATCATCCCGAACGCGTCGGTCTCTTCCTCGTCCTCGGCCGCCTCGGCGCGCCGGCGCGCGGTCATCGCGGACACCTCGCGCTCGGCGGCCTGGCGGATCGTGTGCGCGCCGGTGCTGGCCGGGCGGGCGCGGGGAAGCACCCCGGCGATCACCTCGACGAGTTCCTCGTCGTCGAACAGCGAGAACAGCAGTTCGTCGGTCTTCGCGTCCTGGGTGATCCCGAGCGCCTGCCTGCCGTCGCTGAGCGCGACCACGGCGATGTCCGCGCCGAGTCCGTCGATCCCGCTGACCGCGACCGACACCCGCGGCTTCGCGAGCAGCGCGAAAGCCGTGCGCACGTACGGGCTCAGCTCGTCCCCGGCCGAGAGCCGGCGCTCCTCGATCGCGTCGTTCACGACCTTGGCGACGCGCACGTACCGGTCCGGTTCCGCGGGCACGGCTCCGATCCGCAGCGGGAACTGGCGGATGTTCCCGCCGGTCGCCTCCCCGATCACCAAAGCTTCGACGACGTCGAGAACGAACTCGAACCTGTCCGCCATCCCGAGGGCTTCCTTCCCACAGCCGGGCCGGGCACGGCCGCCGCGGCGCCGTCTCGGACGCCGAATTGCGTTGCCGTGCCGGGGATTCGCAATGGGGAAAGACTATCAGTCCGGCAGGGCCCGGTGATCACCGCGGGGACCGCTGCCCCAATGTACCGAGGGCCGTGTCCGAAGAGACATGACCTGCGGTTTCGCCGCGCGCGCCGCTTGACGCCCGGCCCCGGGGCGGCGGAAATTCCCCGGTGCGAGAAACCCGACAACGGCGGCCGCGGATCGCGGCGGCCGTTGCCGGGGCCCGGTTTTACCGAGTTGTTCTCCTGTCCTTCGCCGTGCTTTAGCCGGTTCGTTGCTCCACAGTGGACTGCGCGCTCACGAGACGGCGCGCGCCCGTTCGATGTCCGGTGAGCGGTACATCCGCTCCGGGATGCGCGCGAGCGTCGATTCGTGCACCTGCGGCCCGAGCCCGTACAGCTTCTGGAAGCTCATGATCAGCGGCCGCCAGGCGTCCGGGTCGATGTGGTCGTCGGTGCCCGGCACCCGGATGTCGTCGTGCACGAACACCCGCTGCACGCGCACTTCCAGCCCCACGATGCCGCCGCGCTGAGCCTCGTCGTCCTCGGCGAACGGGTGCACCGATTCCAGCACCGCCTCCATCGCGACCGGGCACTCCGCGACCCGCGGAGGCGCGACCGTCTCGGACGGCACCGGCGTGAGCCCGGCCCGGCCGAACTTGTCCGCGACGTGGAAGTAGCCGCGTTTCTCCTTGCCCGGCGGAACCGGATCGGACCCGGTGGTCAGCGCCAGCCGGTCGACCGCGGCGGCCATCGCCGAGGACGGCAGGTTCAGCACGCATTCGCGCGTGCGCAGGAGGTTCTGCGCGGTCTTCGAGCGCGCGCCGAGGCCGAGCATGGCGCGCCAGCCGAGCCAGAAGGCCGACGACATCGGGGCCAGGTTCGCCGAACCGTCCTCATTGGACGTGGAGAGCAGCACCACTGGGGTGCCGAAGTAGAGAATGCCGGGCTCGATCGCCGTGT